>NZ_CM147893.1:0-4788921 GCF_055808995.1 Pseudocolwellia sp. G5-9 | reverse complement strand
TCATCTTCAACATAGAGCCATCCAAATTTGAAATTTTTGATGTTTTTCTTATCAGGATATTTATCTTTCGTCATTTCGGTACCTGGATCATTTTCGTCTTCACTAGTTGCAGGTTGTTCTAGGCATGTATTATTCAGTAAATAATCTTCAAATTTAGACTTATGGTAAGTGTGATAAGCCAAAATATCCCCATCATTTTTTACGACGATTATCCCACCATTAGCTTTAATTTCACCATTCCAAACAGTCTCAGGCGTCATACCTAATGCAGTATCATACAGAAACCTTATAATTTTATAGCGATAAAAAGGATGATCATATAGTTGATTATAACTAAGAGGGTTTTTTAACTCTAAATGTTCAATTAGATCATTAACCCTATTATTTCCAGTTTGGAACCGGATCTTCAACATATAAGCCAAAATTTCCGGTAAGTCACCATCAATGAGCCCTAAGTTTAGCTGTAATATTTCAGATTGAATATTTTTAAATTTACCCCCCCCCAAACTCTCTATTGAATTGAAGCGTTCACCTATTTTATTTTTTTGTTGGTATGTATCAATATTAATCTTTTTTATATCAACTGTTGCTAGTTCAAGGCCTTCTACATTAAAAATAAAGTTTGTTCCTGGGCCAGCATTAAATAACGTAGACTTTTGTCCTAACATCGATTTCACACTAAACCCCAATATTGGATTACTTCCTGTAAATTGATCATGAATTTGAATTGTAATATCAGACTTATCAGCACTTTTAGCGTTTAAACTTTGTATTCTCGACTCTTTTAAAAACGACAACAATTGATTTTTAACTCTAAGGCGCTAACGCCCCCTTTCCGCCTTAGAAAGCCAAGTCGCCAAAGCCCCGATACCTAATACTAACAAGTCAGTAATTTTAATCTTTAAAAATTTCAAGCAACATTGAATATTTCAAATTACAGCTATATTAGCGGCTATGCCTTGCTGTAGAACACTATGTTACTTTTATTTTCACCTTAAAATAATAATAATTTATAAAAACTTCTTGACATAACTTTATATAAATGACTAAATGACCATCGATAGACAATTATACTAACAAAATAACATTATTGATCTTAGAAAATATTATTTTTTTACCTCAAAATGTCCATCGTTAGACATTGAGAATGTAGCTATAATATCTAATATAAATAAGTTATAACGTAGAAATAAATCAGGGGAAATCATGAATAAGACCTTACATTATTTAGCTGCAGTATCTTTATTAGCAGGCTCTAGTGCTGTTTACGCACAAGACCAAGTAAATAAAAACATTGATAAAGCAGCAGAAGAAAGAAGTGAAACTGAAGTTATCATCGTTACAGGTGTTGCTAAAGACACAAGAAAAATTGACGCCACTTTCTCTATCAACACTATTACACCTGCAGATATTCAAAAGCTAGCTCCACATGGTGCTGCTGAATTATTAGGTAATATTCCAGGCTTCTTCCCTGAAGGCGGAACTGCTGGTGAATCTCACAATAACGTACTGGTTCGTGGTTTACCGCAAGCAGGTGGTTATCGTTATGTTCCAAACCTTATTGATGGTTTACCTGTATATGAAGAGCCTGAAGCTCCTTTCATGAACAACGATGTATTCATTAAACCAGATTTAATGACTGTTGCTGTTGAAGCCGTTAAAGGTGGTCCTGGTGCAATTATCTACTCAAACGCTTTAGGTGCAGCAGTAAACTACATTACACGTACAGGTACACAAGATTTTGAAGGTGCTTACAAGTTTGAAGTGGGTGATTGGGGCCATGTAAGAAATGATTTTTATGTTGCTGGTCCAATCAACAAAAACTTAACTTTTGCTTTAGGTGGTTTTTATCGTGTAGCTGATGGTATAAGAGATCCAGGTTACACAGGTAATAGCGGTGGTCAAATTCGTGGTAACTTAATGTACATAAGTGACGACGGTACTACCCAATTAAAAGTACAAGCTCATAGCATTAATGATAAAACTAATTTTTATCAAAATATTCCTTACTCAATTGATAACACAAGAGCTCCAGGTACAGAAGACAATCCGTTTACTGTTTCTCCAGGTGAAGTAAACAGCTTAGGTGTAGATTTTGGTGACGGTACGGTTATGTCTTACCAAACAAGTAACTACAACCTATTTAATAAAGACGGTACTGCGCTTAATTTAGATATTACTGACGGTATTGCACCAAAGTTCAATATTTACACAGCTGAATTTATCAAGGATTTTGCTAACGAATGGAGCTTTAAAGCGTCATTACGTTCAACTTCTGGTACAAATGGTTTCAACGCGCTATTTAACGATCCGGCAAGAGAAACATCAGCATTAACTGCAGAACAATTTGCCCGAATTCAAGGCCTTAACGACAGCTTAGATGGCGCATACGATAATGCTACAGGTGTTAAAGCTTACTTTACAGATACTGTAACAGGTACTGATTTATCAACAGCTGTTGAAGCACCAAGCATTTTAGCTCACAACATTCCTGTTTACGGTAAAGTTGATGCAACAAGCAGCACAGGTGATTTCCAATTAAGTAAAGAATTTGAATTAGCTGATACTTTCCATCAAGTTACATTTGGTCTTTACACAAGTCACTATACATATGACGTATCATCTGTATTTGCTAGTGCATGGAGTGATATCAGTGAAAGTTCAAGACTAGTTGATCTTTATGCAGTCGACGCGAATGAACAACAAGTTGGTCCTTCAATTACATTAGGTGGTGTTGATCAACCTGCACTATTTGGTTTAGGTGCAGACTCAACAATGCGTACAAATGCAATTTACGTACTTGACCATGTTTCATTACTTGATGATACATTACAGCTTGATTTCGGCTTCAGATGGCAAGAGCTTTCAGTTGACCGTGTAACAACCAACTCATTTGACCCAGGTAACACTTCAAACGACTTTACTCCTAGTGATGTAGTTGTTGGTTCAACCAGTGACACATTATCTGATAACTTCGTAAACGTTCCTGACGGCACACCACAATTTGCTTCTGAAGAATACGACGATATTGGTTGGTCAATAGGTGCAAACTACAAAGTTAATGACAACTACTCAGTTTATTTAACAGTTTCTGATTCTTTCCGTTTACCAGGCTTTGAAGATTACATCTTCGGTGGTCCAGCAACAAACCCTTCAACAGGTGAAATTGCTCGTGGTGACTTAGTTGAAAGTATTAGCCAAATTGAAGGTGGATTTAGATTTTCAGACAAAGAACTTACGCTTGGTCTTAGTGCTTTCTTCATCGACTTTGCTGCTAAAGAAAACTTAGCCCCAGTACTTGATGACCTAAGCGCAACGGGTACAGGCGGTATTAGCTGTTCAACATTCCCTGAACCAGCTAACTGTCCTAAAATTAGAGATAACTTTAGAACAACGCTAGAAACTGTTGGTATTGAGTTAGAAGCTTCTTATTCACCTGATGCTATCGAAGGTTTAACTATTCAAGGTAGTGTTGTTTGGCAAGATCCTGAACAAAGTCAAAGTAACGAAATCAGAGGTGGTATTTCAGAAATTGATACCAACAATGACAATATCAATGACACACGTGTTTATGATGTTTCTACAGGTGACAAACGTCGTCCAAGAAGACAATCACAATGGTTAGTTAACATTCGTCCTTCATATAGCTTTGGCGAAGTTCCATTAACGCTATACGGACAAGTAATGTACTACAGTGATCGTTTCGCTTCAGACGCTAATACTAACGTAACTATTTACCCTGCTTACACACAAATTAACGCAGGTGCTCTTTACTCGTTTACTGACGATTTAGAGTTTCAATTCCACGTTAGTAACTTAAATGATGCAGATAGTTTCACAGAAGGTTCTTCAGTTGAGAGTGGTTTATCATTCTCAGATGGAAGTTACTCTGGTGTAGCTAGACCATTATTAGGTAGAACAATGAAAGCTTCATTAACATATAGTTTCTAATTTTTAATTAGATTAAAGCTTCACCCTTTTGGGCCGCTATTACTAGCGGCCTTTTTTTTGAGATTTTTAATAGTTTTAACCTAAAATCACATTACCCTTTAGCTATTGAACATTAGCTATCAACCAAATAAAGAATAAATATTTATGAAAAACGCCTACTGCTTATTCGTTATTTTAACAACTCTTGTTAACACAAATTTAGCCCATGCAAAGTCATTGCTCCATTTAACTTATAATGAAAAAAATGGCAGCGTTACTACACAAAATAAAATAGATAACACACCTTTTACAGTACAACACACAAACAACCCGCCTGAACGCGTTCCTGGTGTATCAGGTAACGCTTTTCGAACCGATGGCTATTCAACATGGATAACAGGAGCATTTAACTCACCTAACCTCAATGCCATAACTTTAGAAACTTGGGTTGCATTAGAAAGTTATCCATCAACGGAAGAGTTAAACCTTAAAGAGTCTTCTTTATTACATCAAAGATCAGATAATGAAGGTTTTAATTTAGGTATAAACACTTATGGCCAATGGTGGTTAGATATCAATATTAACCAGCAAAACTTTCGAGTTAACGCACCAGAGAACTTTCCCCTTTATCACTGGAGTCATGTTGCATTTACTGTAAATAATGGATTAGTACGTTTGTTTCTTAATGGTGAAATTATCGCCGAAAAAATGACAGTTAATGGCAATATTCAACTAGCACAAAATACTAAACTTGTAATTGGCAAAGCGTTAACACCACAAATTTCATTTAATGTATTTGAAGTAAACGCTATTAATGCCGCTTACGACGAAACTAAAATAAACGATAAAGCTAAAAGTACGTATGAGTTGTTAGGCGAATATAACAAAGGTAAAAATACACCGTGGCAAGTCTCACTTGCAGTGCCTACTAGTCGTTTTGAAGACGACCATTTACGCCCTCGTTATCATGCTATGCCACCAGCTAATTGGACAAACGAGCCCCATGGTTTGGTCGCCTATCAAGGTAAATACCATATGTTTTATCAAAGAACGCCTAACGGTCCTTATAAGTGGATGATGCATTGGGGCAATATGGCCAGTGAAGATTTTGTCAATTGGACTCACCTAAAAGATGCATTTTATCCACGTGTTAATACTGATAAAACACTAGGCTTAGGTTCAAAAGGAATTTGGTCTGGTGATGTTGTGATTGATAACAAAGGCATAGCACATGCTTTTTATACGACCGTAAATTTTGATGGTGCTTATGATCCCGGTATTGCATGGGCAAGTAGTTCAGATCCTTTACTTGAAGAATGGACTCAACACGGTGGAATAATAGATAAAAACACCCCAAATAGAGGAAAAATTGCAGACTTTAGAGATCCCTACCTTTGGCAAGAAGGAAACACATGGCACATGATTATTGGTAGTGCTGAAGGCAACAATGGTGGCGTAGAGTATTACACCTCAACAGATATAAATTCAGGTAAATGGCAACGCGCTGAAAATAGCTTTTCTTCAGTGGCATTTTCAAAAATGGATATTGGTTCAGCTATTTGGGAAATGCCCGTATTTGAATACTTAGGTATGCACAATGGTCAAAAAAAATATGTTCTAATTGTTAGTCCTATTGGCGGCTCTATGAAAAAAAATCAAGCCCCATATGTTCGTAGTGTTTACTGGACGGGAACATGGAAATCTAATGGTAAAGGTGGATCTGGACAATTTACACCTGATTACACCACTCCTAAACACTTAGATATTATTCATGGTCATATATCACCTTCTGTCGTTAGAAATAGCAATAATGAATTAGTTGCTATTGGAATAGTTGATGAACGCAGTAATGCACAATTTCAAAATGACCTAGGTTGGGCACATACCTTTAGCTTACCTCGTATTTTACGTTTACTTGAAGACGGGCAAACTATAGGCCAAGTACCTGCTCCTCAACTTAACTCATTACGAAAAAACACCCAAGCTTACAGCGAAAGTAATCTAAAAGTGAATGGTGAACACAAGCTTGCTGAAAGTGGTAACCAACTAGAAATGACCCTAACACTTGATGCAAATACACAAGCCAGTGAATATGGATTTTTAATAGCCACCTCCCCTAATAAAGAAGAGTTTACAAAGGTTTATTACGATGGAAAAAATATCGTTATTGATAAACTAAAATCGACGTTAACTCAGGGGCTTGAAGAAAGCGCTATTTATAAAGGTGACTACGATAAGGAAGTATTTGGAAAACCTGAAAAGTTCCAAGTGTTTATTGATCACTCTATCATTTCAGTGTTTATAAATGACAAAGCTGTTTTTGCTAACCGAATATATCCAAGCAGAACCGACAGCACCGGTTTATATTTATATTCAAAAAGTGCTGAAACTCATTTCAAAAACGTTGAAATACATCAGTTAAAATCAGCCAATTAAATATCATATTACAGTAATAACTGAGAATAATTTAACTGGAAAGATGAAATAAAAAAGTCGCCCCTTAAGGCGACTTTTTAGTATATAACTGTAGTAGCTCATACTTAAACTGACACTTTGTGTTGACAGGTTTCGACATAATTTGACAGACTGCTTAGAGCGAAAAGCGGAAGTTCGCTCTAACATACCTCTGGACAGAAACTGGTTAGAACTAATACTTAAAATCATATATTCACATTATGACAAGTATGGGTAAGTTTTCTCAGTATTAATAAATACTCGCCGTGAAACTGCTGTTTTAAAGTGTAGCAAGAGCAGTCATTGCATCTACTGGCTTTTCACCGTGATAAAATACTCGTAAAGCAAAACCCTCTCCCAGACAACCCTGCTCTGGACCCTCGCCAAAAACGATAGCCTGCCCGTTGTACCTCCAGAGATACTTATTTTTTTGTTTTAGCCTTGCCGTCTCTTTTTTGTCAGCAAGTCTTATAGGTATACCAGTGCCGATACAAATTTCGATTAACTTTTGCATGTGAATGCCTAAAGAAATATGTTTTCTGCCAAACAGTAAGTCAAACTTTAGTTCGTCGGGGATAGGTAAGTTGTAGATTGGTAAGCCGAGTGGATCCATCATACAGTTGACCAATGATGTTCTCGGACAATCAGGACTAGCACCCATACCAGCAAACCATCCTTCAAATGCCAATTGCCCTGGAGCTTTAAATCGACCTGTATCGTAGCAACCGATATACAAACAATCTTGAATCACATCAATAGCATAACCTTTTAACTCACATTGTTTACTTAAATCAATTATAGCGCTATACCATGTTCCAACATCTGTCGGTAAATCTAAAATTTTAACCGATTTTCCAGTTAAGGCATCAATCCCTTCGTCATTTGATAACGTATCTTGTAATGACTGCATTCGTTGTTTTTGGCGAAGTGTTCGCTGGACTTGTTTTTGAAAATTAACTGGTTTGTCGGAAAACTGATTTGGTACATCACTATCGTCAACTAATGTGGGCATCTCTGCTAATATTTGTAATATTTGTTTGTTAGTTTTACCCTCTTTCACTTCATAGATGTTGGTACTGCCGTCTTTTTTAATGTGGTAAATATCACCTACCTGAATGAAGGTCGTTAAGTCTGAAATCAATGCTATAGAATCAGGGTCTTGTATGTGACATTGTTCAACAGTAAGAAGAACTGATTCAATGTTTGATTCTTGAAGCGTTGGCGGCTGCTGTGCCATAAAAAACCGCTTTACATAGGCAAGCTCATTCTTAAAAAGCTGCCAACCAATCGCATCAGCAATCCCCATATACGCAAAACGCCGAGCATGACTGACATCATCATTTTCTATGGATAAAAGAAGTTTGTTGACCATCTTATCTTGTGCCATACGCATTCCTCGATGCGTTAAATCTATAAACTCATCAATGACGTCCTTAGATGGTTTTTGTCCATCTTCAGCTTTAAATTTTGGCCACACCGACGCAGAGTTTTTACAGGCAAGCTTATATAGTTCTTGTAATTCAGGCTCTAATATCGCGGGCAGTATCTTCGGGGTAAGTAGCTCTAGAGGAAAAATTTTTTTTCGTTTTTTATTTGCCATAACTTTCAGCCATTTTTCAGTTTTTCACTATTATAGCCTTAGAAATATTTCGCCAACAGCTGTACTGGTTGAGTTCTTTAAAATCACCTTCCTAGCAAGCAATGGGGCAGAAACGAGTTACGCGTGAAGGTCCGCTTATGGCACAAAGCGGCTATCCACTGTCAGATTTGATTCAGCCCTAAAAATCAAATCTGACAG
This sequence comes from Pseudocolwellia sp. G5-9, assembly GCF_055808995.1. Taxonomy (NCBI): domain Bacteria; kingdom Pseudomonadati; phylum Pseudomonadota; class Gammaproteobacteria; order Alteromonadales; family Colwelliaceae; genus Pseudocolwellia; species Pseudocolwellia sp. G5-9. The sequence continues at coordinate 4,780,739 of NZ_CM147893.1, read as the reverse complement.
TTCAAGTTAAGACTTATTCAATTTAACGTATGTAGACTTAAGTCATTTGGCACAAGTAACTTACAACCTAAAACTCAACTTAAAGTTCAGTGCAATCGCCTGTTTAAAAGCGCTTAACTTGTTGCTTTATTTATTAACGTAAAGCACTCAAGTTGGCTTGTACGAGTCGTTGTAAATTCACTATATGGCACTTTAGGGAAAATGTTTGACGTTAACGTTGTTAAACCTTTTTCAGTAAATACTTCTACTGACGATTGGTCGATAATAATTGAACATTCAATTGTGTTTTCATCTGTCATTTTTAAAGGTGCTGTAGCCACACGCCCGAAGTCTTTCTCAATCCAACCCGACTGTGTTCTATCAAGTTGAATTTCATTGTTTTCGGCAACATAACTTATAACTAATTTTTCATCTTCTGAATTGAAAAACGTTATGCTGTTATCACCTAACGACTTATCAAATTTCCATACTACTTCATAAGCGCATGACTCAGGCAGCGTATTAGCGTCAGTTAAAGAAAATGCAGCTTTTAACGAAGTAATATCATCGCTCGGTAAGTTTGCTAACATTATGCCCTTGCTTGAATTAACTAGAGTTAATTCTCTCGGTAAGGTCATGCCACCACGCCATGGGTTTGTCGGTAAATCGTTAGCGTATACCCAGTTAGACATCCACGCGATAAAAATGCGTTTATTGCTTGTTGGTTGTAATCCATCCCAAGTAACGCCAGCATAATTGTCTGGTCCGTAATCTAACCAGCGAGTTTCTGTATGATCAGAAATAAACTGTTTACCGTCAAACTCACCAATAAAATATTGAGTTCCAGTTCCACCATTAGGACCCGCAGGATCTAAACTAACAATTAACACCCATTTAGTTATTCCGCATGGTGTTGTTAATGGGAATAAATCTGGACATTCCCAAACACGCCCGTGCGTTCCGTGACCTTCTCCAAACTTACTGGCAAAGGTCCAATCAATTAAATTTGATGAAACATAAAAATAAATAAAATGTTCAACGGCTAATGCCATAACCCATTGGCTATTTTCTTCATCCCAAATAACTTTAGGATCACGAAAGTCTTTTAAACCCGGGTTAGCTATAACAGGGTTATTAGCATATTCAACCCAAGTATCTCCGCCATCTTGACTATAAGCAAGGCTTTGTACTTGCACTTCATCTTTTGAGTGATGAGTAAAAGTAGCAACTAACGGCGGTACAGTTCCATTACCTAAGCCACTGGTATTATTAACATCAACAATAGCGCCACCAGAAAACACATAGCCTAGGCCATCAGGATCAGCATAAATTGCGATATCTTTTTCTTGCCAATTAACTAAGTCTGTCGATTGAGCATGGCCCCAATGCATATTGCCATGCTTATCGCCGGTTGGGTTATATTGAAAAAACAGATGGTACATATCATTAAAATACACCATACCATTGGGATCATTTAGCCAATTTTTTTCTGGTGTAAAGTGAATAAATGGACGCCACTGTTTCGTCATCATTGTTTCTGTATTTTTCATAACTCTCCAGAGAGGTAATTTACGTATGATGTAATTTACCTTAAAAATTTATTTTTGTCTAACGTTAGACATTATAAATTATAATTGCTAATCTAATCCAATAGAAATTTGTTTAAACGGTTTAAATAAATAATCGCTGAAAGATAATTTTAGCTTGATATACTTGCAGAAACTTCACCTTAATATGATTAAACGTATGAATTCAATCAAAGATGTAGCAGCACTTGCAGGTGTTTCAGTTAAAACCGTATCGCGAATTTTAAACGGCTATGAAGGCGTTAGCCCTAAAACAGCTGAGAAAGTAGATAAAGCCATGAAGGAATTAGAATACTACCCTTCAGCGGCGGCTCAGGCTTTAAAAGGTGTGGGCGCAGGTATTGTGAGTTTAATTACCGATAGCTTAACAACAACGCCTTATTCATACGGCATTGTTGCCGGTATACAAGACATTTGTGAAAAGAACGGCCTACTACTAATGATAGGTGAAACCGGCGGTAACATGGCTAACTTTTCTAAACTTGTTGATGACTTTAGAAGACAACGAGCACAAGCAATTATTCTTGCGACGGTTTACCACAGAGAAGTAGAAATAACGCAAGCGTTCAAACAATGCCCACTTATTTTAGTGAACTGTTTCGAAAAAAATACCACGCATCCTACTATTTTGCCGGATGATGAAAAAGGTGCTTTTGATGCAACGTCACATCTCATAAGTAAAGGTCATACGAGAATTGCATCGTTAACGCTTTTTGAAGAAATGGTAGCAACTAATTTACGTTTACAAGGTTATAAAACGGCTCATAAAGAACATAACATTGAGATTGATAATGACTTAATTCGCCGTGGTGTTTTTAGAGATGACAACGACGAATTTGTAGATTTAGAAGATGTTTTAAGAGAGTTAATGGCATTACCAAACCCACCTACTGCAATTATGTGTGGTAACGACAAAATGGCAATGCGTGTATTTATGCTAGTTAGAGGAGTAATGGGCTACAAAATACCAGAGCAAATATCTATTGTTGGATACGATAACTATAAAATGATCGCCGAAAACTTAGTGCCAAAACTAAGTACTGTAACACTACCTTATTTTAGCATGGGTCAGTTAGCAGCAAAATTAGCAATATCAGAAGATCAAACGGCAGAAACACATAAGGTTAGCGGCGAATTTGTTGAGCGGCTATCCATTTTAAATAAGCATAATTAATGTAAAACAGGGGAAAAATGAACACTTCAAATAACACTAAATACTGGCTGCTGAGTTGCGCCCTCTTTTCATTTTTCCTCACATGGTCTTTTGGCTTTTCATTATTTCCTATTTGGTTAAATCAAACCATAGGATTAACCGGCGAACAAACCGGCATTATTTTTAGTATTAGTGCACTCGCTGCATTAGCCGTTATGCCTTGCTACGGCTTTATACAGGACAAACTGGGCTTAGGTAAAGGCTTATTATTTACAGTAGGTGCATTACTCTTTTTATCAGGCCCCTTCTTTATTTTCATTTACGGCCCGTTACTTATTAGCAACTTCTACTTGGGTGCTATTTTAGGTGCAATATTTTTTAGTGCCGCCTTTTCTGCAGGTGTGGGTGCTGTTGAAACCTATGTTGAACGCGTTAGCCGAGCAGCCGACTTTGAATACGGTAGAGCAAGAATGTGGGGGTCATTAGGTTGGGCCACAGCGACTTTCTTTGCTGGTTACTTGTTTAATTTAGATCCCTCATACAACTTTATTTTAGCCAGCATATCCGCTTGTATATTTTTAGTGTCTATAGCGCTGTTAAATAGTGATGAACTTAAAAATGATAAGTTAGATGTTGATAATACAGTGGCTAAAGACAATGAAGTTAATTTTAAAGATGCTGTAAAAATTCTTACCCTAAAAGAGTTTTGGGGATTCGCCACTTTTATTATGGGCGTGTCGTGTGTGTACGGCGTTTACGACCAACAATTTCCTATCTACTTCTCGTCTTTATTTCCTACTCAAGACGAAGGTAACGCTATGTATGGTTATTTAAATTCCTTCCAAGTATTTCTTGAAGCTGGAGGGATGTTTTTAGCGCCGTTTATTGTTAACAAAATTGGCGCTAAGAATGGCTTATTATTAAGTGGTGTTATTATGGCAATGCGTATTGTAGGTTCAGGCTATGCTGACGACACAGTAACCATCTCAATTATGAAATTACTCCATGCTGCAGAATTACCTATTATGTTAGTAGCCATCTTTAAGTATATTTCTATTACATTTGACAATAAGTATTCTGCAACAATTTATATTGTTGGCTTTCAGTTTATGTCGCAAGTGATTGCGAGTGGCCTTTCGGTTGTGGTTGGCGCAATGTACGATAGCATTGGCTTTCCGGAGACTTATAAGATTTTAGGTGCCATAGTCAGTACTTTTGTAGTGATTTCATATTTTTCACTAGGAAAAAGTAATCATGCTAAAAAATCATCACCCCAAGTCCAGACGTAGTTGATATTTGTGCCGTGTTAACACTGTAGCCATCATTGTGGTAATGACCTCATCCCACTCGTTCTCTTTTTTGTTGATAACTACCAATTGCTTTTATCGGGATATCAATTAAATGAGAATGTTTGATTTGACCTCTAGCTTTCGCCCAATTAGCTACAGCTTTAAATCGTTTTAAAACACTACCTGCATTAGCCGAACTGGACTCCTTTTTAACCCAATCAAAGTAAGCGATCCAATCGATATCTATATCGTTCAATATCAATGTTTTGATAAGGTGTGACATATTTATAAAAAGTAGATTTATATAATGTTTGTGTTTTAGGCCGCAATTCTGTCATAACATACTTAATCATGAATGCTTCACACATATCATCAAATACACTATGGCTTAGCCTTTCATGTTGTACTGCCCTTAGGTCTAGACCTTCATCTAAATTCTGTCGATATTTATTAACTTTTTTCTGGCATCAATTAATTTCAAGCCTAGATACCTACCAAGTTTAATTCTTTGTTGCTTACCTTCCCATCTAAAGCGATAATTGAAAGTTATTAGTGTTTTAGGACTGACTCTTACGGATAAACCATCTCTATCGGCTAGTTCAGCTTCTCCATTATATGGTGCTTTTATTTTTCGTAATTTGGTATCGGACAGTGCCATTATGATATTGGGTCACAAACTAAATTAATTTGATGCACTAAAAATATTATCACAGTGAAACAACAAAATCGGTGTAACCCACAAGAATAAAGAGATAAACATGCAAGACAGAACATCTCAGAACAACACAGCACAGGCGACGATTCTCTGGCACGATTATGAAACGTGGGGGATTTCTCCCAAGTTAGATAAACCTTCTCAATTTGCGGGTATTCGCACTGATTACGATTTAAATATTGTTGGCGAGCCAGAGATGTTTTATTGCCAACCTCCTCAAGATTACTTGCCTCATCCTGAAGCCTGTTTAGTTACAGGTATTACGCCGCAAAAAGCGTTACAAGAAGGGTTAACTGAAGCTGAATTTGCCGATCGTATTCATACCTTATTTACGCAACCTAATACCTGTGTTGCTGGCTATAACAATATTCGTTTTGATGATGAAGTGACTCGTTATTTACTTTACCGTAATTTTTACGACCCATACGCGCGTGAGTGGCAAAATGGTAATAGCCGTTGGGATATTATTGATATGGTTAGAGCTTGCTACGCGCTAAGACCTGAAGGTATTGAATGGCCAGTTAACGACGATGGTGTAGTTAGCTTTAGGTTAGAACTATTAACCAAAGCCAATGGTATTAGTCACGAAGCAGCCCATGATGCTATGAGCGATGTGTATGCAACCATTGCGATGGCTAAACTCATTAAAGAAAAACAACCTAAGCTTTACGATTTTATTTTTAATTTAAAAAATAAAAAACAAGTGTTAGAACTGATTGATGTATACAACATGACACCTATTGTTCATACATCAAGTAAGGTTTCTTCAGCTCATGGTTGCACAAGTTGGTTCGCCCCCATCAGTTATCACCCCACTAATAAAAATGCAGTTATCGCGATAGATCTAGCCAGAGATCCACAGCCTTTATTCGATCTAACCAGCGAACAAATTAAAGAACGTTTATACACCCGACACGATGAGTTACAAGAAGGTGAATTACCTATTCCTGTTAAACTTATTCATGTAAATAAGTGTCCTATTGTCGCTCCGGCTAAAACATTATTACCTGAAAATGCAGCAAGGTTAGATATTCCACGTGAGACATGTTTAGCGAATTTAGCCAAACTTAAGAAAAACACTGAGATTCGAGACAAACTTACCGATGTGTTTGCACAAAGTTATGATAACGATACTGTTGTAGACGCTGAGCAATCATTATACGGGGGAAGTTTCTTTTCTCATGGCGATAAAGCGCAAATGGAAATTCTTCATCAAATTAGCCCAGAACAATTAGCTAGCCACCCTTTTGAGTTTCAAGACACCCGGTTACCGACTTTATTATTTAGATATAGAGCAAGAAACTACCCATATACCTTATCAAGCGATGAGCAATATAAATGGAAGAATTATTGCGAGAATAAACTACAATATGGTGAAGCAGGTTTATTAAGTGTTGATGAATTTATCATGAAAATTGAAAATTTAGCCCTTGAACATGAAAACAATCCTGAAAAAATGAAAGTGTTAAAAGCACTGTATCAATACGTTCAAGCGGGTTAGTTATTTTATAATTCGCATGGGTAAGTTAAAGGAAGTCAAACAATGCATACTCGAATTTATCAATTTACTGCCGACAATTACCGCGGTGAAAAGGTTGAGTTGTCACAATACGTCGGAAAAGTCGTATTAATTGTAAATACCGCCAGCGAGTGTGGTTTTACCGATCAATATAAAGGTTTACAGGCGTTATACGAACAATATAACGAGCAAGGATTAGAGATATTAGCTTTTCCTTGTAATCAGTTTAAACAACAAGAAAAAGGCAGCAACGCCGACATAAAAGCGTTTTGCGATTTACAGTTTAATATTAAATTTGATTTATTCAGTAAAATTGACGTGAACGGACCAAACGCCCATCCCCTTTACAAGTTTTTAAAAACACAAGCACCTGGAATTCTAGGCACTGAAAGTATTAAATGGAATTTCACAAAGTTTTTAATTAATAAAGAAGGGGAAGTCGTTAAGCGATTTGCAGCTATAACTAAACCTTATAAACTAGAATCAGCTATCAAAAGCTTGTTGTAAGTCATATTTTTTGTATGTCTTTTATGCAAAGCAAAAAATATTACAATATTCTTTTTCACTCACTCTTCTATTAATTTCTTTTTAATGAAGTACTTAAAGTTTTATAGATTTAATTACTTCATATAATCGCTGTTTATACTAAATTTATATAATATTTTTCCACCTAGCTTCTACACTTAAAATTAATAAACACCGTAGTTGAGGTATATTATGAGTGCCGTTTGGACAAAGCATGCCGATGAGCTTTTGAATTTAATGAATGAACAAAAATACCTCCAACAACTTTTATCATTCCCTTTAGATATTCAAGATAAAATTATTGAAGATATTAGCAGCTCTCCCCTTTGCACAAAGGAAGAAATAGTCAATATTATGACTTACTATACTATGTTAGAGCGCAATAGAATTCATTAAAATTAAGTCGATAATTGTTGAATACGAAGTGAAGCAATTTCATCTCTAGCTTTAGCAGCAAGTTCAAACTCTAGGTTTTGGGCATGTTTGATCATTTCAGCTTCAAGTTGCTTAATTTTGTCGTCTATCTCTTTAGTCGACATTATTTTGTAAGACGCGTGTTCTTCTGCGACTTTTCGTAACTCGACTCGACTCGTGCCATTTCCTAGGCCCATTACATCAGATATTTTACGTTTTACGCCTGTAGGTGTAATACCATGGTCAATATTATATTGATGTTGAATAGCGCGTCTTCTTTCGGTTTCATCAATGGCTTTTTTCATAGAGCCAGTAATACGTCCTGCATATAAAATAGCTCTACCATTAATATTACGAGCTGCGCGTCCTATGGTTTGAATAAGTGAGCGTTCAGAGCGTAAAAAGCCTTCTTTATCGGCATCTAAAATGGCAACAAGCGACACTTCAGGCATATCTAAACCTTCACGTAGTAAGTTGATACCTACAAGTACGTCAAATTTTCCTAATCTAAAATCTCTTATAATTTCAACACGTTCTACAGTATCTACATCAGAATGTAGGTAACGAGTTTTTATACCGTGTTCATCTAAATAGTCGGTTAAATCTTCTGCCATACGCTTAGTTAACGTGGTGGCAAGTACCCTTTCTTCAATAACAATACGCTTACGAATTTCAGATAGTAAATCATCAACTTGTGTTTCAACGGGCCTTACTTCAATAACAGGATCGAGTAAACCTGTAGGCCTTACCACTTGCTGTGCAATATCATCACCCGACTTTTCAACTTCGTAATGACTCGGCGTTGCTGAAACATAAATAGTTTGAGGTGCTAAGGCTTCAAACTCTTCAAATTTCATCGGTCTATTATCTAAAGCAGACGGCAACCTAAAGCCATATTCAACTAAGTTTTCTTTTCTTGATCTATCGCCTTTATACATGGCTCCTATTTGAGGAACCGTAACATGGGATTCATCAATAATAAGTAAGCCGTCGTTCGGTAAGTAATCGAATAACGTGGGTGGCGCTTCACCTGTTCCTCTGCCTGAGAGGTACCGTGAATAGTTTTCGATACCTGAGCAATAACCTAACTCTGTCATCATTTCGATATCGAATTGCGTACGTTGAACAATGCGTTGTTCTTCAACTAACTTGTTATTTTCTTTGAGTTGCGCAGATCTGTCTTTTAGCTCAATTTTAATATTTTCAACCGCGGCTAATATTTTCTCACGAGGCGTTGCGTAATGAGTTTTAGGGTAAATAGTGACTCGCGGCAAGGTTCGCTCTATTTGACCTGTAAGTGGGTCAAACTGCCTTATTTGTTCAATTTCTTCATCAAACAATTCAATACGTATGGCAAGCCTGTCAGATTCAGCAGGAAATACATCAATAACATCGCCACGTACACGATAAGTTGCTCGCTGAAAGGCTACGTCGTTACGTGTGTATTGCAATTCTGCTAAACGTCTTAATATATCTCGTTGATTAATAATATCGCCTTGGCTAATGTGCAACATCATTTTTAAGTAGGAGTCGGGATCACCCAAACCATAAATAGCAGAAACAGAAGCAACAATAATAACGTCTCTACGCTCTAGCAAAGCTTTAGTTGCTGATAAACGCATTTGTTCAATATGTTCGTTTACCGAAGCGTCTTTTTCAATAAACGTATCGGTTGTTGGTACATAGGCTTCAGGCTGGTAATAATCGTAATAAGAAACAAAGTACTCAACGGCATTATTCGGGAAAAACTCTTTCATTTCTCCATATAACTGCGCTGCAAGTGTTTTGTTAGGCGCCAGCATCATAGTAGGACGATTAAGCTTAGCAATAACATTAGCAATGGTATACGTTTTACCTGAGCCGGTAACACCTAATAAGGTTTGATGTGCTAAGCCTGATTCAATACCATCAAGCAGCTTTGCAATCGCCGTAGGTTGATCGCCACTGGGTGTGTAGTTAGATACCAGTTCCATATCTTTCATCATTAGGTTGACACCTCTTTTGATTCAATATTAAAAGCATCGGTTGTAAATTGCCTACTAAATAAGCAGTAAGAGATAAACGCCATTAATAAATTACCAATAACCCCACCCACAAAGAAACCTGTTAAACCGTATAAATAACTGCCTAAATAAGCGATAGGTACATAACACACAAATAAACGAACAATACTCAAAGCTAAAGCTACCATAGGCTTATGCAAAGCATTAAAAGACGAATTGGTTAAAATAATGATACCTTGAAAACCGTACCCTAAAGGTAATATCCAAATAAATAACTCGATAAGCTCAGCAACTTTTTCTTCTTTCGCAAAGGTATGACTGATGTAAGGCGCAATAAGTATAAGTACAAGGTAAATAAGTACCTGCCACGCTAATACAAATTTAACGGTAGATTTATAGCTTTCTTTCACCCTATTCATATTTGATGCACCAAAGTTTTGGCTAATAAATGGGGGTAATGTCATTGATAAAGCCAGCACCACTAAGCAAGCAATTGACTCAATTCTTGAACCTACGCCAAATGCAGCAACAGCAGAGTCTCCAAAGGTTGCCGCTATTGCAGTTAAAACAGCCGTTGCAATTGGCGTTAACATATTAGCACCCGCCGCTGGTAAACCAATGTTTAAAATTTCTTTACATGAGGCTATAAATTCATTTAATGGGATTAATGTCGCATGTATTAGGTTTTTCTTACGGATAAGAATATAAAGTACTAAAGCAGTACTAAGTATCCATGAAATAAAAGTCGCAATAGCCGCGCCTTCTACTCCTAATGCAGGAACAGGCCCAAAACCAAAAATTAAAATAGGATCTAATACCGCATTAATTAAGCCTGCGCTTCCCATAATTATACTGGGAGTTTTTGTGTCGCCAGCAGAGCGTAATATAGCATTACCAATCATAGGTCCAATTAAACAAACGCTGCCTAAAAACCATACGTCCATATATTCATGAATAAGCGGCAATAAGTCATTACTTGCGCCTAATAATAAAAAGATTTCATCAATAAATATATAACCAACATAAGACAATAGCCCAACAATAACAGCGGTCATGTACATAGCCGATGTAGCTAAATTTTTTGCCAATGCATGATTACCTTTACCTAAAGCTTTACCAATAACGGCAGAGGTTCCTATACCTAAACCAATGGTTAAACTAATAACCGTAAAAGTGATAGGAAAAGTAAAGCTTATTGCTGCTAGAGGCTGAGTCCCCAATAAACCAACAAAAAAGGTATCTACAAGGTTGAAAGTCATTAAAAGGATCATTCCGTATATCATAGGAACAGTCATTTTTTTTAATGTTTGAGGCACGGGATCTTTTAATAGGTCAATTTGATTTTTTTTTACAGATGTAGTCATTAAAAGTTTAAAACCCGTGGTATAAAAAGCGGAAGAACTTGTATTGTAAAAGATAGCTCTAAGAGTCGCTATGCTTAAATTTTATTTCTCCTCTTTAATTTGAAAATAAATGTAAACAAGTTACCTATTAAAAAAATACAGATAATATTTGCAATATTTGAATTGCATAAAAATTCACAGGCAATTGTATAAAATGCCAACTTTGCACAAAAAACAAACCGAGACGTTCATTTTAACACCAAAAACACACTAACAACCTGTTTTAAATAGATTAATTTATTTTATATGAAAAAGATTGACTTCGCTCTACCCACTATTCTTATGTTTTAACTACCTCTATCTACACTTTAATGCACATAGTTATCCACAGCATTAGTGGATAACTGTAATCAAATAACGTAATAAATTAACATGCCTAAATTTACAACAAAAATAGCTCTTAAAGCTCCCAATTTGCCTGCAAAACAAGCAAACAAACAAATATTTAAATTTTTTAGAATTTTATATTGACAGTTCATCACGTGGCCTTTAATATTCCGCCCCGTTAACCAAGTTGGTTAGCAAACAATTCCTCAATAGCTCAGTTGGTAGAGCAACGGACTGTTAATCCGTTTGTCCCTGGTTCAAGTCCAGGTTGAGGAGCCAAATTTTAGTAATGGCTTTTAAAGCGGTTACGTTAGTAGTAAAGAACAATTCCTCAATAGCTCAATTGGTAGAGCAACGGACTGTGCTATTTATTAGAACAGCGTTTGCTTCCTGATTCTAGAACAGGTTGAGGAGCCAAATTTTAGTAAGTGCTTTTAAAGCGGTTACGTTAGTAGTAAAGAACAATTCCTCAATAGCTCAGTTGGTAGAGCAACGGACTGTTAATCCGTTTGTCCCTGGTTCAAGTCCAGGTTGAGGAGCCACATTTTAGTAAGTGCTTTTAAAGCGGTTACGTTAGTAGTAAAGAACAATTCCTCAATAGCTCAGTTGGTAGAGCAACGGACTGTTAATCCGTTTGTCCCTGGTTCAAGTCCAGGTTGAGGAGCCACATTAAAAAACCTGCTTTTAGCAGGTTTTTTTTCGTCTTTAATTTATATTTTGATATAAATCCAAGACGAAAAAAAACCAATGAAGATCATTGGTTTAATTTATCTATCATCGGTTATAACTAATGATGATGACCACCTACTCCGTGAGCATGGCCATGCTTAACTTCGTCTTCAGTCGCTTCTCTTACATCAACTACTTCTAAATCAAACGTTAATACTTTACCCGCTAATGGTGGGTTAATATCAACCGTCACCATAAATTTGCCTACTTTAACTACAGTAACTTGACGTTGACCTTGTTCCGTTTGAACAACAGCTGTCATGCCTGCTTTCCATTTTGCTGCACCTTGTAAATGTTTTACAGGGATACGTTGGATCATATCTTCTTGACGCTCGCCATAAGCTTCATCAGGTTGTAATGTGACGGAAAACTTATCGCCAGCTTCTTTACCCGCTAAAGCGTTTTCAAGACCCACTAACGTGTTATTAGCACCGTGTAGATAAGCCATTGGATCATTGTCATACGACGACTCAATTTCGGTACCGTCTTCTTCTTTTAATACATAGTGAAACTGAACAACTGTTTTTTCTGCTATTTTCATTTTTTACCTATTTATTTTGATTAACGCTAATTTTAATGGCGCTATATTACAATATTTTATGCCCATAACAGTAAAATAAATACACTTAATAGAATTAAAAACATTCCTAAGTATTCCATTTTACTAATTGATTCTTTAAATATTCGATAAGTAATAAAAAGTGTAATAAAGAATTCAACTTGACCCAACGCCTTAACATAAGCAGTATCTTGATAACTTGTCGCTGTATACCAACCAATAGAACCAATAACACTGGTTAACCCAACAAAGGCGCACACACGCCAATGTTTAAGCATTAAAATAATCTGTGATGTATTCTGAACAGCAACATATGCCACAGATACAACAGATTGTACTGTTACCATAAACACTAAAGTCACAGCAGCGCTCACCATTAAGTCAGTATTCAAAGCTAAACTCGATTCTCGTACCAATAGCATTGTAATAGCTAACCCTAAGCCAGAAGCTAAACCAAAACCAGCGCCAGGGTTTCTCAATAAATCGTCATAAGTAAATTTAACTTTTGATACAATAAGGACACCAATTACACCTATTACAACAGATACCCAGCCCCAAAAACTTAACGAAGCTGAAAAAACAGTAGCGCCAATAATAGCGACTTGAACAGCTTCAGTATGAGATAAACTCGTTGCGACTGAAAAATTTCTGTATCTAAAGGCGGTAACTAAGCAGGCTGTCCCTACTATTTGAGCCACACTAGCCAATAATGCGAATTGTATAAATGAGGCATTCAGTTCTGGAATTTCAACCGTTTTATAATCAAGTAACCACCATAAGTAACCCCAAGCAAAGGGTAAAGCAAAAACATACCTAACCGATGTAGTTGCCATAGAACTTAAGTGGCCTGATAATTTTTTCTGACCGGCGGTTCTTAGTGCCTGCATAAATGCAGCAAGTAAGGTGAAATAGATCCAGATTTCCAAAGTTTTTCCAAATATAATTAATCTACGCCATATGAAACAGCATACGTAAACGGGCGAGCATTATAGGTAAAATGCCATCACAAAACTATGCTAGTACTTATTGAAAATTCCTTTACTTACAAAAAAATCGTTTGATTAGCCGCAAAAATAAAATAATTTTTTCTTTAAGTTCGGGATATTTTTCACATAAAATAAAAAAAGCGTTACACTTAACATATTGAAATTGATAAAGTAGTTTATGGCTAAAAAACGTTCATACAAACACACAAACAATGCCTTAATACTTACAGGTGGTGGTGCAAGAGCCGCATATCAAGTTGGGGTGTTGTCTGCTATTGCCCAATTTATCCCCCGTAATCATGGTTGCCCTTTCCCTATTATTAGTGGTACGTCGGCCGGTGCAATAAACACCACAGCGTTAGCCTGTTATGCTTCTTGTTTTCAATTAGGGGTTAAAAAACTTGAATGGGTTTGGAAAAACTTAAACACAAATCGCATTTATCACGGAGATCCATACAGAGTATTTAGTCATATAGCTAAAGGGATATTTGGTAGTTTTCAAGCAGACTACGCTAGCCGTCCTGCCAGAAGCTTGCTTAACAATGATCCGTTACGTCAACTGCTGAATGAGGTTATCGATTTTAAACGAATAGATAATAATATTTTAAAAGGTTATTTATCTGCCGTTTCTATTACAGCATCTAGCTATAACACGGGCGATTCAATCAGTTTTTATCAATCTGAAGAACATATTTCACCTTGGTTTAGAGCAAACCGAAGAGGCGAACCAACTCAAATTAATAGCGAACATTTGATGGCATCTGCTGCTATTCCTATGGTTTTCCCTTCAATTAATATTAAACGACAACACTTTGGTGATGGTTCTATTCATCAATTATCTCCGTTGAGCCCTGCTATTCATTTAGGAGCTGAACGTATATTTATTGTGGGCGTAGAACAACCAACAGAACCGGTATATGCTAATGAAAACAATCCTCACCCACCAACCGCATCAAGTGTAGCCGGTCATTTACTTGATTCAATATTCTCAGATACCTTACAAAGCGATATAGAAAGAGCTCAACGTATTAACGAAACCATCGCCTTAATCCCTGAAGATGTACGTAAAGAAAAATCAGGATTAAAAAAAATAGATACATTATTACTTAATCCTACCCACGATTTTAATGCCATGGCAGTAGAATATTTTGATGAGTTACCCCTTTCTATTAAAATATTATTACGTTCAATCGGGATCACTAACGATTCAGAATCAAGTATTATCAGTTATTTATTATTCGAAAAAAATTACTGTAAACAGCTCATTAAATTAGGTTTTGAAGATGCAATGGAAAAGGAAGCATCAATTAGAAGCTTCCTTAATTTATAACGCTATTATCTCCCCTCTTGAATAAAGCGCTCAGTTAATTCAACTCGGCGAGGTTTACCTCTTACAATTAACGTGTCTTGGTTTTGTAATACAATATTATCATCAGGCTCTTCTGTTTCGACTTCACCACGTTTAAGCGCAACTATAATCATGTGTGAATTACCTTGCTTTAATTCTGCTATAGAATGCCCTACAGCATATGAATCATTCGTTAACTGTATTGCATGAGCAAATTCAATACGTTCAATCGCTTCTGGACTCATATCTGTATGTTCACCTTGGTAGAAGCCATGTAAATGATTGTAATGATTATTACGTTCTTTTTGTACGCGTTTGAAAATTCGTGAGAATGGTACACCTGTTAACGATAATACTTGAGAAACCAACATTAAGCTTCCCTCTAAAATTTCAGGTACAACTTCATTTGCCCCAGCATCTTTCAATATTTGTAATTGGTCGTCATTTCGAGTTCTTACTAAAATAGGAACATCCTTTGATAGTCGTCTTACTTTTTCAATAACGTCTAACGATTGTTTATCTTCACCAAAAGCGATAACAACTAATTTAGCCTCCGATAAATTAGCAGCATGTAACAACTCTGTTTGTCTTGAAGAACCAAATAAAACGTTCTCTCCTGCATCTCTTGATTTTGTCACACGCAAAGGGTCGATATCTATTGCAACAAAATCAATACCTTCTGGTTTTAAAAAGCGGCTAACTGTTTGCCCTACACGACCAAAACCACAAATAATAACGTGATCTTTTAACTGGCTATTATCTGGTAATGTTTCTAATTCTGTTGTATCTACTCCTTTATCTTGCGTTAGCATTAACGACCATTTGCGTGCGTTATTAATCATAAAAGGCGTTATCGCCATACTAAGAACACCAACGCCTAATAAGATTGAAGCTACATCCATAGGTAATATTTCAACTTGCGTGGCTAGAGCAATTAACACAAAACCAAATTCGCCCATTTGCGCTAACATAAAACCTGAAGCCCAACCGTCTTTAGGCAATTCTCCTGCTTTAACCGCTAAAAACCTTATAACGCAGACTTTTACCGCCATAAAACTCAACATAACACCTAAAACAACTAAAGGTGAATTAATCAGCACATTAATATTTAGCTTCATACCTACAGTAACAAAAAACAGGCCTAATAAAATATCTCTATAAGGTCTAATGTCTGCCTCTAACTGATGCTTATATTGGCTTTCACCTAACATCATACCCGCTAAAAATGCACCTAAAGCCATAGATAAACCAAACCATAGCGTTAAAGCTGATGCTAATAAGGTGACAAGTAACGTGGTTAATACAAAGAGTTCATCTGTTCGTACTTGGGCAATTACATTAAACAAACGTGGTAATAACCACTTACCGGTAAACAGTAATACACCAACTACAAACACACCTTTTACTAGCGCAATAAGTAAGGCTAATCCCATGGAAGTATCAGAATCCATAGCAAACATAGGAATAATAATAAGAAGAGGAACTACCGCCACATCCTGAAAAAGTAAAACCGACACTGAAATTTGACCCGACTTACGTTTAGTTGCCCCAGCTTCACTTAATTGCCGGATAACAATAGCAGTAGAAGAAAGTGCCAAAACACCGCCTATTACCAGTGCACTAGGAAAAGATTGTCCTAAAGCCAAAGCAATTAAAATAAAAATAACAAGGGATATACCAACCTGTAAGCTCCCCACAGCCAATACCAACTTACGCATAGCAAGCAGTTTAGGTAATGAAAACTCCAAGCCTAAAGTAAAGAGTAGAAATACAATGCCTAATTCTGCAAAGTGTTCGTAATCAACATGATGATGTGCCCATGCAAAACCATGTTCGCCCACCAACATTCCTGTAACTAAATAGGCTAAAATAGCAGGTAGATTTAGATATCTAAATAACCAAACAATAAAAACAGCACTGGTTAAAATAGCAAGAATTTCAAAATAACCTTCCACGAAAACTCCTTAAATAATGATGAGCATGCTAAACAACAGAATATAAAAGCATAGTGTCTCATTTTACAGACATCAAAATGATTTAAAATCTATTTATAAAAAACAGCATAATAAAAGCGGCAAAACATTGCCGAATTTTACTTTGACAAAAAAATGACTGTGCAAACGACCAAAATTAAAAATTAAAAATCAAAGGGTTATACATAATAAAAAACACAATCACTTTAGGTACAGAATTTGCTAAATAATAACCATTAAAATAGAAATAGGTGGTTACATGCAAACATTAAATTTACTCGAAAGCCAAACATATGAGTATAACGCCTTTAAAATATTCGATTTAAACAATAAAGAAAATACTCAACGTAAACTTGCGCTTATGGAACAACTACAGTGCACGCTTGAACTTGACAAAATATTGAATATTTTTGCTATGGAAGCTTCAAAATATATTGCTTTTTCAGGGCTTTATTTTACCCAAGGGAATGTAAGAACGGCTATCCGAGGAAGTAAACAAGGTAAAGCAGAACGTCTGTTTGAACTTAAAATAAATAATGAATTTTTAGGTACATTAACCTACGCAATTAATAGTCCTATTAGTTTAGCCAGCTATAAAATTTTAGAGGAATTACACCAATATATTCTTCACCCACTTAACAATGCCATTAAATATAAAAATGCTATGTCGTTAGCCATGCAAGACAGCTTAACAGGCTTAGCCAATCGACGTTATTTTGACGAGCAATTAAAACGCGCTATGCATCACGCAAATCGTCAAAAACATCAGGTAGGCTTGGTGGTTGCAGACTTAAACAAATTTAAAGCAGTTAATGATACCTTTGGCCATCATGTAGGCGATGAAATACTAAAAAGTTTTGCAAAAGCTTTAGAGCTTAGTGTTCGCGATTCTGACAGTGTATTTAGATTTGGTGGTGACGAATTTGTTATTATTGTTGAAGAGGCAAGCCAAGAGTCTTTATTCATGATTGAAGCTCGCATCCAAAAAGCACTCGATACTGACGTGCTTCTTACTAAATATAATGTAGGCTGTAGCTTAGGTTATACTTTTATGAACAGAGCTGATGATGAGAAAAGCTTTTTTGAAAGAGCAGATCAAGCGTTATACCAACAAAAATTTAGTCAACCCATGTCCTTAAGTTTAGTGTAATTAGCTTTTACTTAATAAAATACAACATTAACGAGTTAAGTGAGCGCTAGCGAGCTTAACTATTCCCCCTCCTTTACCTCTTTCTTAATATCACTTTATCACCTCATTATCATCGAATGATTATGCGGCTATTTAAATAAATAACTATCTGATAAAATAGCCAAAAAATTTCAACTAAAAAGGATTTATATGAAATATTCTTGTGGGATAATCATTTCTCTATTCTTTACTCTTTTTCTTAATGTGAGCTTTGCTAAAGAAGCCAATACCGTATTAACTAAAGAAAAAATACATGTTTTTAGCCAAAAACTTAACAAAATTAATAACGAAAACATGCAAGATTTTTTAGCTGTTTTATCAAAAGCTTTTACTTTAGAGTTTAATGTTGGCTCTCGTGTACATGGTTTTATTTTGTCATTTGATAATGAAAACTTAATTTACTTTCTTAAAAAAATTGCCAACTATCCTGAAGATGAGACTGAAGTAAAAGAGATATACGATATAAAACTCACTAGCCCAACAGAAGGCGAGTTCAAAGTTATCCTTTATTCTGAAAAATATAGAAAAAAAATATGGACACATTATTTCGTTCGGTTAGAAAATAACGAAATTAAAGTCATTAAGATATTAGAAAAGGTTTAACACTTAAAGAGTAAGAGATATATCTGCTAACGCTGCTCTTTGCTCTTGTGGTGTTGCTCCTATGTATATTCGTGAATACCTAATCGCTTGAGAAAACTTAGCATCGCCGACTCTGGCTAATACTTGCTTAAAGAAATTAAGATTTAAATCAAATATTTTTACATAATGGTTAATTGCATCATCAATTGTAGGATAACGCATCCCATCAAAGTAAAAGGTTTCTTTTTCATCTATGTACTCTAATGTAACGCCGTTAACAATAAGAGGCCAAGGTTTATAGCTAACTCGACCTTTTGCTACTTCGTACATAAACCACGCACTTCTTTGAAAACCTTCAAAGGTACCACCTTCAAATCCACTATTCTCTAATTCTTCTTTCGTCCAATTTAAACCGATAGCAAGATCTTTATGATAATGCTTCATTAATTGCTGTTTAACATGTACATGAACTTGCCAAATGCTATCGACTTTAGCTGAATAAGCGAATTGATAACATTCTTTACAGCTAGGGATCTGAATTGGGATATGAGGACAATTAAATACCAGCCAATTATTATGCGGAAAACCAAACAACGAATGCTTAGGCTCTCCACAAAACCAACAAAAATGACGATATTCAAAAGGTGCTTCTGTTAAACAATAATCAACATTCATAAGTTTAAGTAACAACCGTTAACATTGAATGATTTAAATAAGAAAACGCTAGCGCTTCTTCTGTATTTTTTTGCTGTATTTTTTAGTAGCTGCTGGTTTTACTTTTTTCTTTTTAGCAATCGCTTGGTTTTTATCTTGGGTTGCTTGATAGCGGTTTTTCTTAACTGGCGCATCTAAACTTTCTTTGTATTGCGCAGGTAATGGTCTATCTATTTCATAACCTGGTGCCACTATACGCTCAAATTTACGACCAATTAGCTCTTCAATATTTTCTAAAAAGCGCTCATCTTTTGGGCTAACTAAAGAAATAGCCGTACCAGATTTACCTGCTCTACCGGTTCTACCTATACGGTGTACGTAATCTTCAGCTAAAAACGGTAAGTGAAAATTAACAACGTAAGGTAAATCGGCAATATCTAAACCTCGTGCAGCAACATCCGTTGCAACTAAAACTCTCACCTTACCTTCGGTAAACTCTTCTAGCGCTCTATTTCTAGCGCCTTGCGTTTTATCACCATGGCAAAGTGCCGCTTTAATGCCATCAAGTTTTAGCTCTTTAGCTAATAGATTTGCGCTTTCTTTTGTACCTGCAAATACCAGTACTTGTTTCCAGTTATTTACACCAATAATTTCAGATAAAAGTTCACGTTTACGCGTTTCAGACACCCAATAAACTGATTGTTTTACTTTACCTGATGTAGAATTTTGGCGAGAAACTTCTAATGTTTTAGGATTTCTTAACACTTTTTTTGCAAGTGTTTTAACCTTGTTTGAAAAGGTAGCTGAAAACATTAAGGTTTGATGTTTTTGTTTCATTGCTTCAATAAGCTTTTCAATATCAGTTAAAAACCCCATATCAAGCATACGGTCGGCTTCATCTAACACTAAATATTTAACATGCGAAAGATCAACACTACGCTCAGTTAAATGCTCAAGTAAACGACCAGGTGTTGCCACTAAAACATCGACCCCATTTTTCAACATTGTTTTTTGAGGTGGCATATTTACACCACCATAAATTACACCCGATTTAATCGGTAAAAATTGGCTGTACGTTTCAATGTTTTTGGCAACTTGTGCTGCAAGTTCACGGGTTGGCGTTAAAATTAACGCTTTAATCGTTTGACCTGTAACTTGAGTGTCGTCTTTAATATTACGACTAATCGCATCTAAAATAGGCAAACTAAAAGCAGCGGTTTTACCTGTACCCGTTTGAGCACTAGCTAATAAATCTACGCCTGTACGAATAACAGGAATAGCTTGTTGCTGTACTGGCGTTAAATTTTTATAACCACACGCCTTTACTGCTTTTAATAAATTAGCCGATAAGCCAATTGCATCAACACTCATTTTTTCACCAAATATACACTAATAATTTTCGAACACATGTTCAATTTTCGCGGATTATAACAGTTTATCTAAGCAACAGGTTACTTATCTTTCTGCCAAATACCTTGAGTTAAATTAAGACTTTTATGCTCATCTTCAGACGGACAATAAGTCGGTATCTTACCTTGCATTTTTTGCTGATGATAATCTTTAGTTACCATTGAAATAGCCTTAGTCAGTAAGATCAATGAAATAACATTAAACACTGTCATCAAGCCTGTAGAAAGATCCGCTAAAGCAATCACTTCCGGTAAAGTTGCAACAGAGCCAAACACCAACATGGCTAAAAAGCCTACTTTTAAAAATGAATGGCCATATAAGTTATCTAAATTTAAGTATTTAAGATTATTCTCAGCGTAAGCAAAGTTACCAACAATTGAAGTAAAACCAAATAACATAATCGCAAAGGTAATAAAATCACTCCCCCAGCCGCCAACTTGAAACGCCATAGCTTGTTGCGTTAATTGAATACCTTGTGCCTGTGAACCCGTATCTTTAAAAAGTAAAATAAGAAATGCCGTACATGAACATATAACAATGGTGTCAAAAAACACCGCCAACATTTGTATATACCCCTGAGCAACAGGATGAGGAGGATTAGGTGAAGCCGCAGCGGCTACATTGGGCGCACTGCCCATACCGGCTTCGTTTGAATACAAACCTCGCTTAACACCTTGAACAATAGCAGCACCTACAAGCCCACCACCTGCTTCTTTTAAACCTAAAGCAGAGGCAAATATATCAGCAATAATATTAGGAATTAATGTAATATTTATTGCTATTACATATAAACATACGAGTAAGTAAGCAACCCCCATAAAAGGAACAGTAAACTCAGCAAAACGCGCTATTTTCTTTAAGCCGCCAAATATAATAAAAGCCGCGCAAATGGTAATAACAATACCTGTTGTGAGTTTGTCTAAACCATATGAACCATAAAAAGCATCAGTAATTGAGTTTGCTTGAACTGAACTAAAAACAAAGCCATAACCAAAAAATAAACATAATGAAAACGTTATAGCGAGAGTTTTACTGTTCAGGCCTTTACGCATGTAATACGCGGGGCCACCTCTGAAGTTACCCTGCTCATCTTTTTCTTTATACAATTGGCCTAATGTACTTTCTGCAAAGGCGGTTGCCATCCCCACTAACGCAATTAACCACATCCAAAATACAGCGCCAGCACCACCTAAAGTAATAGCAACAGCAACCCCCATTAAGTTGCCTGTTCCCACTCTAGCAGCTAACGATGTACACAAAGCTTGGAAAGAAGAAATACCCTCTTTAGAGCTTGATCGACTTAACTTTAACAAGGTAAACATGTGAAAAAAATGCGTAAATTGCAGTCCTTTCAAACGCAACGTAAACCATATTCCACAACCACTTAAGAGATATATAAGAACACTTCCCCATAAATATCCGTTAATCGTACCAACCCATTGTTCAATCAAATTTTTATACTCTATTCTTACTTTGTCGTTATTATAACTAAAAAAACCTACATACTTGTCAACTTTTTCATTATTTACAACGATTGCTTAACCTCCTCATTAAAGTGATATAATGAAATGAGA
The DNA here is from genome assembly GCF_055808995.1 of Pseudocolwellia sp. G5-9. Classification (NCBI taxonomy): domain Bacteria; kingdom Pseudomonadati; phylum Pseudomonadota; class Gammaproteobacteria; order Alteromonadales; family Colwelliaceae; genus Pseudocolwellia; species Pseudocolwellia sp. G5-9. Next base: position 4,758,822 of record NZ_CM147893.1, on the reverse strand, counting down.
ACTTAACCCCATTTAGCTGGAACTGTGAATATAAATGCATAAGAAAATGATCTGCTATTCCAAATTGCACGTAAGTAAGGTATAAAAGCGCCATGAAAATACCAAAACGCTTACAACCCCTTGTTGATGAGGGGATCGTTGATGAAGTACTTAGCCAACTAATGAGTGGCAAAGAGGCCACCGTATATACGGTGCGCTGTGGCGATCAAGTAAAATGCGCTAAAGTTTATAAAGAAGCAAACAAACGTAGCTTTAAAAAAGCGGTTCAATATCAAGAAGGTCGTAAAAGTAAAAACAGCCGCCGAGCAAGAGCCATACAAAAAGGCTCTAAATATGGTAAAGCCCAGCAAGAAGAAGCTTGGCAAAACTCAGAAGTTGATGCGCTTTATTTATTAGCTAGCTCTGGTGTAAGAGTTCCAGAACCTTATGGGTGTTTTGACGGTGTTTTAATTATGGAGCTTATTACCGACGATGAAGGTAGTGTTGCTCCCAGATTAAACGACATAACCATGGATGCAGAGCAAGCTCGCGAAGATCACGCGGTTGTTATGGTTTATATTATGCGCATGTTGTGTGCAGGTATTGTGCATGGTGACTTATCTGAATTTAATGTGTTAGTTGATGAATACGGCCCTGTTATTATCGATTTACCGCAAGCCGTAGACGCCTCATCAAATAACAACGCCAAAAGCATGTTAATACGTGATGTTGAAAACATGACAACCTATTACGCTCAATACGCACCTGATTTAGCACAAAGTAAATATGCTCAAGAAATGTGGGCATTATATGAAGATGGCGAGCTTACGCCTGAAACAGAATTAACAGGCCTATTTACTGAAAGTACAGAATCTGCTGATGTAGATACCGTATTAGAAGAGATAAAAGCCGCATTTGAAGAAGAGCAAAATCGATTAGAGCGTATAAGAGAAGCGAACGAAGAGTAACTTAACTTTCAAATATAAGTCATTTAAAAACAACAAAGGTTGGCATATTCATTACGCCAACCTTTTTTAGTTGTATAACTCAGTATTTATTTGCTTAGTGCATCTTTTAACGCTGCTAAACATAACGCGACATTTTCGCTACGCGCCGCATATCCCATCAAACCAATACGCCAAGCTTTACCGGCAAACTTACCTAAACCTGCACCGATTTCTAAGTTGTACTCTTCAAGTAAATAAGAGCGAACTTTCGCGTCATCAATGCCATCAGGAATATAAACAGAGTTCAACTGAGGTAAGCGTTCATCTTCAGGCACAATATAATTAATGCCTAAATCAGCAAGGCCAGCGGCAAGCGCTTTATGTTGTTTAGCATGGCGAGCCCAGCTGTTTTCTAATCCTTCGTTTTTAAGCATAAGTAACGATTCATGCAAAGCATACAAAGAATTAACCGGTGCGGTATGATGATATGAACGCTTGCCTTCGCCCGACCAATAATCCATCACTAAAGACTGATCTAAAAACCAGCTAGGCACAGGTGTTGTTCTTTCTTGCACAATTTTAGTGGCACGTTCACTAAAACTCACAGGAGAAATCCCCGGTACACAAGACAAACATTTTTGGCTGCCCGAATAAATAGCGTCTATGCCCCACTCATCAACACGTAACTCAACACCACCTAAAGAGGTAACCGCATCAACTATTGTTAAACAATCATGCTGCTGAGCTATTTGACACAAAGTTTTAGCGTCAGACAATGCACCCGTTGATGTTTCTGCGTGTACAAAAGCGACAAAATTAGCGTTTGGATTTTGTTTTAACGCAGCTTCTAGCGCTTGTGGGTCAACAGCTCTGCCCCATTCGCCTTCTACAACAACAAGTTTAGCGCCTAAACGTTTAACGTTTTCGGTCATTCGCATGCCAAAAACACCATTAACACATACAACAACCGTATCTTCAGGCGTTACCAAGTTAACAAAACATGCTTCCATACCTGCTGAACCAGGTGCTGATAAAGCAATAGTAAAAGGGTTGCTGGTTTGAAAAGCATATTGTAATAACGACTTAACTTCGTCCATCATTCCAACAAAAAGAGGATCTAAATGACCAATAGTAGGACGAGATAAAGCCGACAAAACTTGTGGGCTTACATCAGAAGGACCCGGCCCCATTAAGGTACGTGGTACAGGAATAAAAGATTTAATAGACATTACGCATCACCTAAAAGATTTAAAATATATTTCATATGAAGATTAAAAATAAACACGAACAAAACCTGACACAAGTGTCAACTACAAGCATAATAATACATCAACTGTAAACATATACCAGCGTCAATGCACAATGATTATGCTTATACTCAATATATCCAAATATGCATTTTGCTCTAAGGAGCTCGATTAAAAATTTTTTCTTTTAAAAACAAATAATAAAAAGTCTACATGTAAGGAATAGCTAAGCAATTTAATTCTTCTCAAACAAACATCTTTAAGCAGCTTTAGCATAATTTAGGTATAGTAATACCAATCGCAATAACCAATTGATCATTTATACTTGTTTAAATAGCCAATTACATCGTTATTTATTTAATAATTAGAATAACTAGTTATTAAAATAAATGCCTCGCCTACAGGACGTAGGTGCTTAGGTTCCGTCGGGAACGGTGAACCTGTGTATTTGACCATTTATTCTTCGTATAAAATAGGTCAATTCATTAATGCGTTTGGTATAAGATAAATACAGAGTATAATTACTCATTCAAAAAATGTGATGAACTAAACATGGCGTTAAAAGCAACAATTAACAAAGCAACAATTCATTTATCAGATATGGACCGTAACTATTACGACACCATTAACCTGACCATTGCTCAGCATCCTTCTGAAACCGACTCTCGTATGATGGTTCGTTTAATCGCCTTTATATTAAATGCCAATGAAAACCTGCAATTTGGCAAAGGCGTAAGTGATGAAGACGAAGCCGCTATATGGCAAGTCAATTACTCTGAAGAAATAGAACTATGGATTGAACTAGGCCAGCTTGACGAGAAACGCATTAAAAAAGCCTGCAATAGATCACAACAAGTAAAACTGTATTGCTATGGCAGCAGTGTTGACACTTGGTGGAAACAATCAGAAAGTAAACTACGCCAATTTGACAAATTATCGATTGAACAATTCAGCGAAGAAACAACAGACGCTCTAGCACAATTAATATCAAGAACAATGGAGTTTCAATGTAGTATTCAAGATGGTCAGCTATGGTTAACAGCAGGTGATGAAAGCTTGTTGATTGAAACCACTAAACTACTTTAAAAATCATATATTCCATCAAGTAAAGCTTTACAACAGCCAGTAGTTGCAAAATTAATATTTTTGCTCGATAGTAGCCTTATTATTACTTTTCAAAAACTGGCAAATTTACATGTTAAAAACCAATCAAATACGTAGGTTAACCTTAGGCATAACCTCATGTTTAGCTTTATTATCAGCCCCTTTACTCGCTGACAACATATCAAAAAAGCAGATGATAACAGACATCACTTACCTAGCCAGCGATGATCTAAAAGGTAGAGCAAGCTTTTCGCCTGAAATAGATATTGCCGCTGACTATATAGGTAAACGTTTTTCTGATATTGGCCTAAAAACTTTAGAAGGATTATCCACTTACAAACAAACCTTTACTATTACCAGTATTACACCCAGTGCATTTTCAGTCAGTTTAAATGGTAAAGAAATACCTAAAAGTAACATTACCGTTGCCAGCACCATGAAAGATCTGACATGGACAAATCCTGATGCAATAAAAACTCATATTTTAGGTAAAAAAGACAATTTCAGAGATTTACTGCGCAAAGTGAATAATGCAGGCGGACAAAATCTCATCTTAGTGAATACAGCGCATAACGATATTTTTCAAAAGTACCAACAATTTTTAAACCGTGGTTTAACTAAACTTGTGGTAGAAGGTAATGGTGAAAATCATCAAGGCGCAATTGTACTTGTACTAACAAATGAAACAGATGTTCAACAAATTCAGGTTCAAGCTTCAACCACTATAAGTAAAAAATCATTAACGAATGTAGTGGGTATATTACCGGGTAATAGTAAAGCAGATGAAATTGTTATGTTTTCAGCGCACTACGACCACTTAGGCACAACGCCTGATGGTAAACAAATTTACAATGGTGCAGACGATGATGCTTCAGGCACTACAGCTGTTATTAACTTAGCTGAACATTTTGCTAAACAAGGCACTAACGCCAGAACCTTAATGTTTGCCGCTTTTACGGCTGAAGAAATTGGCGGGTACGGCTCACGTTATTTATCTCAACAACTCAATCCAGACAATGTTATCGCTATGATAAATATTGAAATGATAGGTAAACCATCAAAATTTGGTGCGGGTACTTTATGGATGACAGGAATGGAGCGATCTAACCTAGGCGAATTATTAAATAAAAGTTTAGCTCCGCACAACATGGAAATATTCACCGATCCATATCCTGAACAAGGTTTATTCTACCGTTCAGACAACGCAACATTAGCGCGTTTAGGTGTTCCTGCTCATAGTTTTAGTAGTACACAACTTGATAAAGACCAGCATTACCATCAAACGTCAGACGACATTAACAGCTTAGATTTAAACTCTATGCACAAAGTTATTGAGTCATTATCAATAGCCAGTAAAGACATAGTTAATGGTAAAATAACGCCAACACGAGTGGATGTATCTAAAGTAGATGCTCACGGAAAAATATATTAATAACTTATAGAACAATAGCTTGCATTTAAGCTATTGTTCTTCCCATCTCATTTTATATTCAAGTGTTGATTGATCTTCAACATAAAAACCATGCCTTATGTATAAATTTTTTGCGGGGTTATCAAATAATACATTTAATGTAACGGGTAATTGATTTTCTCTCGCCTTCTTTTTCACCACATTTAAAACATAACTACCAATGCCTTTTCTGTGAAATGAAGGGAGTATTTGAAATTGTCGAATATGAATACGGTTTGAAAACACACCTAATTTAATTAAACCAATATTTTGTTGATGATTAGTAATAATAAATGAATCATTAAAAAACTCATTAATACGGTTGATATGATCTTGCTCAGAAAAATTAAAACCAGCATTATTCAAATGCTCTGTCATTGTCGATTTTCTTAACAATAATAAAAAATCAATATCAGTACTTACCGCACGCCTAAAACCAACAGACAACTTCATTTAAACGTAAACCTCGCTTATTCTTATTAAAATAACAAGAATAAGCGTTTTATAAAAAGAATAATAGCTAGATTAGTAACTAACCCGAATAGGGATAACTAAGTTGGAGCCGTAACCTTAGTTCGTTTTCTCCCGCCCCATTGATATAAAGCTAAACCGCCCATAACAAACGAAGCACCAATAATTAAATTGTCGGTAACAGTTTCATTATTAAGTAATGCACCAAAACATATGGCAATAACAGGCGTAATCATAGTTATTAATGCTACCGTACTCGCATCTAATTTTTGCAATACATAATAATAAGCAATAAAACCAATTAGAGAACCAAATACACCTAAGTATAAAATAGCTAATAACGATTTAGTTTCCCACTCATCTATTGGCAGAGTTCCGTCAAAAATCAACCATACAGCAACAAAAAATGGAATTGAAAACACTAATGAACCAACAGTTGAAGCCAAAGCATTTATTTTTATATCAACACTCTTTACTAATACTCCACTGATACTAAAAAAGAAAACAGCACATAAAACTGCAGCAATACCTAAATAACTATCTGAAGATAAAGCGCCTGTTTGTGCAAAAACCTTGTCGTAACAAACAATAGCTAAACCTATCATGGCAAATAATAATGCAAACTTTTTGGTTTTACTAAACTTAGGTTCGTTTAATATTTTTTGGGCTAAAACACCTGAAAAAATAGGCGCTAAACCAAAAATCAAAGATATTAACCCCGAAGCAATATACTGGGCAGCAACATAAGCAAACGACATACCACCAAAAATACCAATAGTTGAATAACCATATAACTTAAATGCTTGTCGGTTTAAAGGAAGCTCTATCTTACTTATTTTTAAAATTAACCCGCCAAGAACAACAGCAATAACCATACGAGCCAGTACTGCTAGCGTTGGGTTAACGGTTTCACTACTCCAAGTAATCCCCAACGGTGTTGTTGACCAAATTAATACAACAGCAAAGTAAGCAGCTGGTACCGACATAATATATCTCCTTGTTATACCTAACGGTATTAATGATGCCGAAGAATAACTGCAAACTTTGTTATATAAAAAAGACAAAAGCCGCAGAATTTTCGTTCTGCGGCTTTAAAATGATTAGTTACTTTATTATCAATTCACCACAGAAAAAACTTCCCAGCGTTTGGCCGCAATGACCATACGATTAAGAATAGGATTTAATACTGTAATGAGAAGGTTAAACATATTTTAGCGTTCTTAATATTTAATAAGTTAATAATAGCCCTAACATACTCGCTATTGTTGAAACATAAGTCAACCCGTAAAAACCTTTTTAAAAATAAAACTTTTACAATGTAAAACAAAGTTAATTTATAGCGTTCTAGTGTTTACTTTGTGTCTGTAATATTTAAAGATAATAGTAATAATAACGAAAATACGAGTTCCTTCATGTTATACACAACGGTTACATCTCCTCAAAGAAAATCTATCTCTCTCGTTGCCCACGACAATATGAAAAAAGATTTACTACTTTGGTGCCAAAAATTTGAATCTAAGCTTACCGAACACCAATTATATGCCACCGGTACTACCGGCACATTATTAGCTAACAATACAGGCTTAACCATTAATAAACTCATTAGTGGTCCATTAGGTGGCGACCAACAAATAGGCGCACTTATTACTGAACAAAAAGTAGATATGCTTATCTTCTTTTGGGATCCATTAGAAGCGCAACCTCATGACCCTGACGTAAAAGCTCTTTTAAGACTCGCCGCAGTTTGGAATATTCCTGTTGCCTGTAATCAAGCCTCTGCTGATTTTTTAATTAACTCAACCTTGTTTGATACCGAATACGAGAAAAAAATTCCTGACTACGAAAACTATATGAGTAGCCGAATATCATAAAAAACCTCATTTACACCAGCGGCCTTTTTTAAGGCCCTTGGTTTTAATAGTTCATATATTAAGCACTATTAACCCTAATTAAATTTAATTCCATTTATTTTCCTAGTTTATTCAAGTTATTACCTATCTACACCTTGGCTTTCCCTGTCTAATATGAAATATGATATATACTTATCAAAATATACAATATTAAAGCGCTAATACGTGAAATAAGTAGATTAATGAAAAAAACTTTAAGCTTTGGATTTATTAACATTTTATCTGAGAATATTGCCGAAATTATTATTAATAATAATGTGGTAATAACGCTTGAAATGATCGACGAATACGATCAATTTTTAGCTGAGCATTTTAAAGAAGATTTTGGCTTATTAATTAATAGAATTAACCACTATAGCTTCACTTTCGAAGCTCAGTTAAGTATAGGTTCATTAGAAGGACTAAAAGCGATGGCTGTTATTTACTATAATGAAGTGAGTAAAGAATCAACCAGCAATATTTTGAAAGCACGTGAAGTTGATAACTTTAATTTAAAAATGTTTTCAGGCTTAGAGCTTGGCTGGCAATCTGGTTTAGACTGGCTTAATAAAGAACTTAATAATACCAAGTGACGATTACATTATTTAACCTCAACTCGGGTTAATGAATGTTAGCGAATGAATTAAAGTTAATATTTATCAAAAACTTAATGTGTATCGTTGTTTTCCTAAGCTATATTAGCTTCTCAACATTGATATTTTTGTGTATAACAAGGCGAATTTTTCTATCTAATAGCTGGCTATTAGTAATAAATTCAACGAAGTTAGACGTAAAAATAGCTTGTTGAGTAACTTTGCTTATCCCGAGCTGAGGTTATTTAGATACTGCATGACCAAGATTAGCTTAAATCACATAAAAACAGTCTTTAACACCTCGTAAAAACATAAATTTTATCTTTTTAAAACAATCCATTAACAAATAAAGCCATTGTTGCCAACTTTGCTTTTTCAGTGGTATTCTATTGTGCCTAATCACAATAATAATAATAATAAAAGGTTTATATGGACATTAAAGTTAATGGAAAAACCCATACACTGATTGTAGATAACAACATGCCCTTACTTTGGGTATTAAGAGACGAGTTAAACATCAATGGCCCCAAATACGGTTGTGGCATTGCCATGTGTGGCGCTTGTACTGTTCATATAGGTAAAACAGCTATTCGTTCATGCTCATTTCCGGTTGGACAAGTTTATGACGACATAACTACCATTGAAGGGCTAGGCACGCCATCAGCCATGCATATAGTGCAAAGAGCTTGGGTAGAGCATCAAGTCGCGCAATGTGGTTACTGTCAGCCAGGTCAAATTATGTCGGCTGTTGCACTGCTTACACAAAACACCTCTCCTACAGATTCAGATATAGACAACGCCATGTCTGGTAACTTGTGTCGATGTGGTACGTATCCAAAAATTAAAGCCGCCATAAAAACCGCCGCTATTAATATCATTCAAGAAAAAAACACCATGTCCTTAATCGGCACATCGGCTGAAGGTGACAGTAATGGGTAAGCTAAAAACATTTACCCGCAGAAGTTTTTTAATTGGCTCTACCGCTATTGCGGGTGGCGTAGCTTTTGGTTATTACCAATACAAACAGCCTCAAGACAACCCATTACTTAAATTTCCTAAACTTAACCAGTCTATTATCACGCCTTATATCAAAATTGATCAGCAAGGCGTTACCATCATTACTCCCCGAGCAGAAATGGGGCAAGGCATACACACAACGCTAGCCGCTTTAGTGGCTGAAGAGCTCGACTTAAGCTGGGAAACAATAAGAGTAGAACATGGCCCAGCATCAAGCACCTACCATAATGCAGCAGTGTTAGAAGAAGGCTTACCTTTTGCCGCCACCAATAATGGCCTTATGGCTAACAGCATTAGAAAACTAACCAAAATACCGGCCAAGTTTTTAGGTATGCAAATTACAGGCGGGTCTTCTTCAATTGTTGATGCATATGAAAAAATGCGATTAGCCGGAGCAACAGCCAGAGCCGTACTTATTGAAGCTGCAGCACAAATATTAAAAGTAGACAAAACAACACTCTTTACTTACCAAGGGCATGTTGTAAGTAGTAGCGGAGAAAAAATCTCTTACAGTGAACTTGCACCTACAGCACAAAAAATAACACCACCTACAGATATACAATTAAAAAGAAAAGAAGACTGGAAGTTGCTGGGAAAATCGTTACCTCGTATAGATATGGTAGCGAAATGTACCGGAACAGCTGAGTTTTCAATAGACGTAAATACTGATGATTTATTGTATGCTACCGTTAAAATGAATCCAAACTTAGGCGCTAAGCTACTCGCCTACGACGATTCAAATGCAATATCTATGACTGGCGTAAAACAAGTTATTAACTTAAATAACAAAGGTGTAGCCGTTATAGCCAGTAATACTTGGTATGCATTACAAGCCGCTAAAAATATAAACTTTACTTGGGAGAACGCTGCCTACCCTGCGTCTACAGATGAAATGTTCGAAGTAGTCAAAAATTCATTTTCTGAAAAACATATAGACAGCACCCTCAAACAAGAAGGTGACATAGATACTGCAATAGCAAATATAAATGAATCATCTGAATCGATAATAGAAGGCGAATACAAGGTTCCTTATTTAGCCCACACCACAATGGAACCACTTAATGCCACAGTATTACTGGGGCAATATGAAATTCAAATATGGGCAGGTAATCAAAACCCCACTCAAATAGTAAAAGAAGCAGAAAAAATAACAGGTTTTTCACCTCAGCATATTATTGTGCATACCACCTATATGGGCGGTGGTTTTGGCCGAAGAGCAGAAATGGACTTTATTAAATACGCCATTGAAATAGCGCAACACACACAAGGTAAACCCATAAAAGTTACCTGGTCGAGAGAAGAAGATACCACACACGATTACTACCGACCTTTAGCACTGGCTAAATTTAAAGGTATAAGTACAAATAACACAATAAAAGCACTCGACTTACAACTCGCCTGCCCTTCAGTATTAACCTCTCAAATGGGTAGAATGGGAATTCCTTTAGCTGGGCCTGATGTTTCCATAGTACAAGCAGCTTGGGAACAACCCTACAATATTGAACACTATCAGGTACGAGGTTACAAAGTACCTGAAATGTTACCTATTAGCTCTTGGCGATCAGTTGGTGCTTCACAAAATGGATTTTTTCATGAAAGTGTTATCGACGAATTAGCCCATAGCGCAGGTATAGATCCACTCACTTGTCGACTCAACCTTATTAATCATCACCCCAGTAAAAAAGTTATTGAAGCCGTGGCTAAAATGGCAAACTGGCATACTAAACGCCCTAAAAACATCGGATTAGGTATCGCTTTCACCTTATCTTTTGGCGTGCCCGTAGCTGAAATAGTAGAAGTAGAAAACACACCAAACGGTATAAAAATACTAAATGTATATGCCGCGGTAGATGTAGGTATAGCATTAGATCCTCGAAACATTAAAGCTCAAGTAATGTCTGGTATTATTTTTGGATTATCCGCCGCTATGATGGGAGAGATCACAGTAAAAGACGGAAAAGTAGAACAAACTAATTTTCATCAATACGATGCCATTAGAATGAATCAAGCACCTAACATTCAAGTAAAAGTATTAGAAAACGGAGAAAAAATAAGAGGAATCGGAGAGCCGGGTACACCACCAGCCGCTCCAGCTTTAGGTAATGCTATATTTGCCGCAACAGGTAAAAGAATTAGAGAACTACCTTTTAATAAATCAATTAGCTTTGTTTAGGAGCTGTTGATCTTTGCTGATTATTTTTGAAACAGTTTATTAGCCTTTTATAGAGCATATGTTTCGTAGTAATTAAAAAGACATAAAAAAATGGTTTGTTACCACAAAGTAACAAACCATCTCTACATCAAAAAACACAACTAATTATAATTCAACCGGCTGAATCCAGTTAAACGTGTCTTCATGTGTGCCGTACTGAATACCCGTTAACACATCATATAAATGTTTAGACACAGCACCCGTTTTTTGATTATTCACAACATAATCTTTATCTTTAAAGCACAATACGCCAACAGGTGAAATAACCGCAGCCGTACCACAACCAAATACCTCAGTTATTTTACCGCTCGCGATATCAGCAAGAATAACCTCAATATCTAAACGCTCTTCTGCAACTTCATAACCTAATGTAGGAGCAAGCTTTAACAAAGAATCGCGCGTAACACCCGGTAAAATACTGCCACTTAATGAAGGCGTTACAATACGCTTACCTTCATAAACAAAACAGATATTCATCGCGCCCACTTCCTCAACATAACGCCCTTCTACAGCGTCTAACCAAAGCACTTGAGAATAACCTTTTTTAACAACATCTTCAGACGCATATAAACTAGCCGCATAGTTACCGCCTGTTTTAGCTTCACCAACACCACCAACAACAGCACGACGGTATTTATCAGCAACATGCACAGCAATAGGCTCTAAACCACCTTTAAAGTATGCGCCTGCTGGCCCACAAATAATAAAGTGCTGATAACTAGAGCTAGCACCTAAACCTAGTTTAGGGCTTGTAGCAATCATAGTTGGACGAATATAAAGCGACGAACCATTTTGAGACGGCACCCACTGATGATCTAAAGCAATTAACGACTTAATAGCATCTAAATGTAAAGCTTCATCAACTTGAGGCATAACCATACGATTAGCAGAACGATTGAAGCGTTTAATATTCTCTTCAGGACGAAATAAATTAATAACACCTGTAGGAGATCGGTAAGCTTTTAAACCTTCAAAAATTTCTTGGCTGTAATGAAAAACAGCAGCAGAAGGATCAAGCGATAATGAATGATAAGGGCTAATTAAAGCATTGTTCCAGCCAGATGTTTGGTCGTATTCTTGTGTAAACATGTGATCTGAAAAGGTAGTACCAAACGCAAAATTCTCAGGACAAGATCGGCGTTGATTCACATCAAGTGGCTGAATCGTGATAGACATTATATTTCCTCAAGTAAATCGTTAAATTATTCGTTTTTTTAATGATATCACCATACTCAGTGTAAACAGAAGATGCCCGTTAAAAAAAGCTTCAAAAACGTAAATATATTTTAACAAAAAGCGTAATTAATTATTTATGGTTTAAAAATAAATATTTTTGATAAATATTTGACTTGTTAAAAAACCTGATAAATCCAAATTTTAAAGTATTTCAGTAAAAAGGTTTCTTCTTTACTTGGCTGCCTGTGCGGCAGTGAACGCAAGAACCAACAAGAAACCGATACGCTTAGATTTCTAAGCTGCCTGTGCGGCAGTGAACGTTGTTGCTAAAAAAAGCCTTGCTGCTTTATTTTTCTAAGCTGCCTGTGCGGCAGTGAACTCTTGGCATCCTTCTTCAATGTTTTTTTGTTGTTTCTAAGCTGCCTGTGCGGCAGTGAACTAAGTAAGTTGTTTTTTTATCTTGGCTTTTCATTTCTAAGCTGCCTGTGCGGCAGTGAACTCATAGAAACAAGAGCTTGCTTGACATCTTGATTTCTAAGCTGCCTGTGCGGCAGTGAACAATACAAAGAAATTGATTCACTAGAACTTACATTTCTAAGCTGCCTGTGCGGCAGTGAACGTAGTGAAAGTACATTTGCACTTAGGGTTGTTTTTCTAAGCTGCCTGTGCGGCAGTGAACAATACCAAGACGGTTCTGTGCGCTATTTTGTATTTCTAAGCTGCCTGTACGGCAGTGAACAACGAAGAATTGTTACACTATGCGCACCAAAGTTTCTAAGCTGCCTGTGCGGCAGTGAACATGAGTACACCTACCGAACAAAAGCAAAAAATTTTCTAAGCTGCCTGTGCGGCAGTGAACCATTCGAATTACATGTGGGAACTATCCCTATTTTTCTAAGCTGCCTGTGCGGCAGTGAACTCACAAGCATTTTTAATTGCTTTACTGGTCATTTTCTAAGCTGCCTGTGCGGCAGTGAACCAAGCGTGGCATGTGTTGGTTTTGATGTTATATTTCTAAGCTGCCTGTGCGGCAGTGAACACATTAGTGTACAAGCAATAACGCGCGATTACTTTCTAAGCTGCCTGTGCGGCAGTGAACGTGGTCGATTAAGTTTTTACCACCCAATTACATTTCTAAGCTGCCTGTGCGGCAGTGAACTAAACTTTGCTTCGTTTTCAAAACGAACATCATTTCTAAGCTGCCTGTGCGGCAGTGAACCAGAAGAAAACGAACAAGAAGAAATCGAGCAATTTCTAAGCTGCCTGTGCGGCAGTGAACGGAATTTATCGTGTTTTACTGCGAAGAATAAATTTCTAAGCTGCCTGTGCGGCAGTGAACAATGGGCTATTAATCTAATAGTGAACAGTATATTTCTAAGCTGCCTGTGCGGCAGTGAACTTAGTTATTCTGAAGTTGATTATTTAGCTTCATTTCTAAGCTGCCTGTGCGGCAGTGAACGTTTTTAACATATTCATAAGATTCCCCTTTAATTTCTAAGCTGCCTGTGCGGCAGTGAACGGGTTTATTTCTATGGCGTAGATGGTTTTGGTTTTCTAAGCTGCCTGTGCGGCAGTGAACGGTAATGAAGTTTTAGTTTCAACTGTTAAATCTTTCTAAGCTGCCTGTGCGGCAGTGAACTAAAAGCTTGGCGTGTAAAAACTGTCGCTGTTTTTCTAAGCTGCCTGTGCGGCAGTGAACATTTAGGCGTAACACCCGGCACAGGTTTTACATTTCTAAGCTGCCTGTGCGGCAGTGAACTCACATGCTCCGGTAAAGAAAAACATTTAAATTTTCTAAGCTGCCTGTGCGGCAGTGAACCAATAAATCAAGGCGAAGTGTTAATAAAAACATTTCTAAGCTGCCTGTGCGGCAGTGAACTTAATAAAATTTTACAGGGTCATAACGTTTTTTTTCTAAGCTGCCTGTGCGGCAGTGAACCGCTGGTTTGCCCCCGTTTTTAATTCACAAGATTTCTAAGCTGCCTGTGCGGCAGTGAACAGTTGAAAAGTTTAGGTATACCCACGCATCTATTTCTAAGCTGCCTGTGCGGCAGTGAACCAACGGGTTTAGATGTTGGTTTTATTGGTATATTTCTAAGCTGCCTGTGCGGCAGTGAACGAGGAATTAACATGGCAACACCTATCGTAAGTTTTCTAAGCTGCCTGTGCGGCAGTGAACACGTGCTATCAGATAACGCCATAGCAAGTAAATTTCTAAGCTGCCTGTGCGGCAGTGAACAACAGAAAGAAACCTTTAGCTGAAAAAACAATTTTCTAAGCTGCCTGTGCGGCAGTGAACCAGAAAGTGAGGTTTTCCAACCACCTCCTTTATTTTCTAAGCTGCCTGTGCGGCAGTGAACGGAGGTTTCTAACGACTCGGCGTTTCGTAATTTTTCTAAGCTGCCTGTGCGGCAGTGAACTTAAACAGTTTGCCGGTTCAACCATGTAATACTTTCTAAGCTGCCTGTGCGGCAGTGAACATACCTGATATTGTTAAACGCGGCTGGGCTTGTTTCTAAGCTGCCTGTGCGGCAGTGAACTGTTAATTGGTTTATAATTAATTAGTAAATAATTTCTAAGCTGCCTGTGCGGCAGTGAACAGGTTGTTGTCTAGGTTGTTGTTGACCACCTCTTTCTAAGCTGCCTGTGCGGCAGTGAACTGCATGATTTTTACCTTGAAAGGCTAGTGATATTTCTAAGCTGCCTGTGCGGCAGTGAACGTAGAGAAAAAGAGCGTCAAATGTGTTTGTCTTTTCTAAGCTGCCTGTGCGGCAGTGAACCTACTGAAGAGGGTATTTCTTTTGACGTAAGATTTCTAAGCTGCCTGTGCGGCAGTGAACAAACCAGCCAACCAAGGGCGAATTGAAATACTTTTCTAAGCTGCCTGTGCGGCAGTGAACAACCAGTAATTGAAAGCATATAAGCCGTTTCATTTCTAAGCTGCCTGTGCGGCAGTGAACCACAAGAGCCGGTATTGTCAGATTTATTAACATTTCTAAGCTGCCTGTGCGGCAGTGAACCATTCCAATCGCGGATTGTATTCCAACCTTGCTTTCTAAGCTGCCTGTGCGGCAGTGAACGTTCTTCTTGTCGAACTGAGCGTGTAATTGTTTTTCTAAGCTGCCTGTGCGGCAGTGAACTAACCTGTGAAAATAACATCTAAAACCACTAATTTCTAAGCTGCCTGTGCGGCAGTGAACTTTACCGACAGTGGCGGCAGACTTTTACCCATTTTCTAAGCTGCCTGTGCGGCAGTGAACAGGCTGGTGTTCACGATGGTAATGCAACAAAATTTCTAAGCTGCCTGTGCGGCAGTGAACCGTTACTTGTTAGTAAAGTATCAACCACGCTTTTTCTAAGCTGCCTGTGCGGCAGTGAACTCAGCAGTTATAAGCACTTATCAAATATACAATTTCTAAGCTGCCTGTGCGGCAGTGAACAATGAAATAATATCAAAAAATTAAGCCACAACAAAGGCTAGGGGTAATTTAAAGTGTTTTACCCTAAATTTTTAGCCTATTTGTAACTTATTAATATTTATACGAATTTTTAAAGAGCGATTTTTTTTGTTTTCTATAATCAAAATAACGATGAGTGCTCTAATGCAACGAACGATTAAACACCGCTTTAGTAACACTTTGTTTTTGATGTAAAACTATCAATATGATGACTTGCTGTTTTTCTATTTTATAAATGAGACGAAATGATTTGGTGAACATTTCTAAGCAGTCTTTGTCTGTTGAATGTAATTCGAGCGGTAAATAGCCTAACAAAGGTTTTGAAGTCAATAAGATAATTGCCTCTTCAATTTCAGAAAGAAGCTTGTCTGCAACCTTGTCGTCCGCACGCAACATATAATGCTGATAAATATTTTCTAAATCTTTATTCGCATTGTCAGTTAAAGTTACCGTATAGCTAGTCACTATAACCTTCTACGGTTTCGCAATTCAGCTAGAACCCTTTTTGCATCATGTACGTTACCTTGTGCAATATCTTTATCGCTCTGTGTGATCAACTTTAACATTGCTAGTGTTTCTTGAGTTTGTTCATATTCTGCTACTGATTGCACTATCATGGCGGCTTCACCATTTTGAGTAATAATATAGGCTTCGCCATCATCTTTTAACTCTGCAGCAATTTTGGCTGCATTGGCTTTTAAATAACTGATCGGTTTTATATGGTCGCTTAATGACATGGTGTTAACTCCAAAGACAAGATAAGGCTAAATATAAACCAAATTTGGTCTTAACCAAATAAATAATTTAAGCCCATTAGGTTCAATGGGCTTAAATTTATGGTTAGAACCAAGGTACTGTGGCTGTTTTACTTAAACCAAAATAGTCAAACGCTCCTTTAATAGGTTCAGATAAAACCTCGCTAAATTGTATATATCTTCGGTGTAACTGCTCATTTGAAGCACTAACTAATTCTAGGTATGGGTTATCTAAACCTTTAGAAAACATTTTAGCTTTGTAAGCCTTTATATTTTCTTCAGATATAGTTCCACGTTTAATCAAACGATTTAATTTAGCATTGGTCATGGTACTTTGTTTACGAGATATTACTCGATATTGTGCATTTTGTGGAACTGGTAATATCTCAGAAATTTTACAATAACCAGACAAACCGCCTAACCAGTTTAAACCTTGTAAATCATTCAACATCAACGAGTTACCATGCAAACGTATTTTTCGCCCTAATAACACCTTGTATTCAGGAAAGCTAACACCAATTCCGGTACTTTTAAAATCGAATAACGCTTTGTGAAGCTTGGTAAAAACCTTATTCATCAATACATTTTCACGCATCTCTGTATCAGGCTGTATTTGAACATCAATATAATATTCCATATTTATACCCTTATTTTAGTCACGTAGGCCAAGCCTTTTTTACCAAGGTAAAATGAAGATACACCTGCGTTTCCGATAAGTTCGGCAAGTTCTTCTGCCCTGCTAATATCTTTTTTAATACTGCCTTTATCACTTTTAGAATTTAACGATAATTCAATTTCTAATTTGCCTGAATGTTTGTTTACAATACAAGGAGTGCCAACTTCCTTTTTCCTATTTCCACTCATAGCATTAAGCCAATCTCGGACGCCATTAAACCCTCGTTTAGAAAACCCTTTGATCTGTATTTCAGATTTTGAATTTTTGAGATACGACATATCATACTCAGCAACTAGTAAATATTCTGCCTGTAAATAAAGAGCTGCCGAATATAAGCTCATAGGATAAACCATCCCATTTTTGCAGTATTCTTCACCAGCCTTTTTAACATCAGGATATTTACTTGATAAAAACTCAATTGCTTTTATAAGCTTAGAATCAAACATTAATGATTCATCATCTTTCAAAAAATTTTCTAAACTTAATTTAGCATCGTTTAATTCCGCCTCTAATTTGATTAATTGGGATTTTACCTTTACTCCTTGAGTTGAAGTTTTTGGTGGGTTATTTTTAATTTTTTCAAGGTAGTCCTTTAGTGATTTGGTACTTTTTTCAATCACGATCTCTTTTTCACTGATTAATTTATCACGAGTTTTCAATACCTGACCTTCTTCACTTTTAGAATCAGATATTTTATTAACCCTCTCAATTAAATCTTTTGGCAAGCAGTTTTCAGTTGTAATTAAATTTATATTTTTACTTAAAATAAATTCAACAAGCTGCTCCTGATTTAAAAACAATACGGACCATAATAAATTAGAATCCTTAGCGAAAAACCAAGGATTATCATCTTCTAGTACACCTAAAAAAGATGATTGACCACAACGGTCATCAGATTTATTAGTTAAATAGATCAACTCATTTACCATTTTAGGTTCAGATAAACTCCAGGTGATTTTATCCTCTAAGTCTGAAAAGTAATAATTACCACTTTGCCTAGATTGATAAAGCTTTCTCTGATCACCAATTAAACGAGACAATACGCCTAATATTGTACTCAAGCTTATAGACACAGGTGTTTCGCCACGAGTGCCTGAGGTAGCTACAAATTTTTGCATATAGCCATCACTTGATGGCTTATTAATTTTTGAAGATACTTTACCTATTGGCTTTTTTGTATCATCTCCAAGAAAACTTGTTTGCCAACAAGAATCAAATTCAATTAATATTCTCATGATCACTTACCTTCATAATAAACCGCATATTTATTAGTGTTTTTTGTCGGCTGAATTGAGCTTTCATCTTTTTTTATTCGGAACATATCTTTGGCAATATAACTATCGTTGTAATCGATCTGCACATCATCAACATACATGTAACCTTTGGCTTGTCTAATACTTAAGGTTTGTATTAATTCAATAGCTTGGTTAACCAATTCATCAATTGCCGCATCATTTAATAAAATACCTTGCTCACCTTCATCAAAGATTGAGCCACGGCGTACGTAGTTTTCATGGTATATTGCTTCCGCTTCTTTATTTTCTGATAAAGACTGTAAATACACGGTAAGCTTTTCTGCAACTTCTTTTCCTTCTTTATGGTTGTTGATTTTCATCGATTCACGACCAAAATCAGCACATAAAGGAATAAACTGTAATTGTTCAATACTTATAGAGCCATAAGCCGTATATTTCGTATCACCGAAGGTGAACTTCGAAAACAATGAATTACTTGAATCTTTACCTGCTTTATTAGTTTCTTTTTCCTTACTGCCTGAACGACCTAATTGTTCAAAATTACCATTATTTAACTCATCTACAAAATCAGTTAATAATAACGGGCTAGTTCTTTTATTTTCATTTTTAGGATTAACATACCCTCTTAATAAACCAGTTGTTGAACACAATAGTTTAATAATATTTTCAGCTAGTTGTGGCGAATTTAAATTATAATGCTCGCCGCGAAATAAGTGATGTCTTATACAGTTTTGACTTATATAAAGATTTATATTCGAAAAATCGACGTCTTCAGGATGTTTGTAAAACTTAGCCGTACCATCTTCGTTATATTCTTTGACGTTACTATAACCTCTCAGTTTAGGCATTGAATGATTGGTGATATTTTTAAATTTATTATCATTAACTATTGTTAAATTCGGAGAGCCATTCCAATTAACCACCCCATGTCCTAACGCAGTAATTTTGAAATCAACACTTTTAATTCCAGTTACTTTTTCCATGATTTATTCCTCATTTTCAGTTGTATTGTTAAGTTGTTGTAGTGACATTGCGCCGATCGGTTGCTTGTCACAGGTCATATAATAAATAGAGTGTTTATGTCGAGCAGATTCACCTCCTACTGCAACAAGGTCTTGCGATGTATAGCTTAAATAAATCGGCATTTCAGGATCACGTGCTTGGCTTAATAACACGTTATCATTGAAAGGTCTTACACCATGTATGCTGCGATATTTTTTAAACATATGTGACAATAAATCTTGATCACTTTTTCCATACCCTTGAATTGCAAGGGTTGAATAAGTAAGATTGTCAATGTCGGTTGTATCATCTAACGGCATGGTATAAGCGTATTGGTCAATAAATGTTGGCGTATTAACTTCGCTTAAATCACACATCGCCATTTGCACAAATCGATTATTACCACGCAGTGAATTTTTACTCACTTTTGCACGTGATTTTTCTTGCTGCTTTTTAGGCGGAATTACAATAGGGTCAACCACTTTGTAATTAATATCTAACACACTCGCTTTTAACGCTGCAACCAGATCACTCTCAATCATTTTTCGCGTTACCGTTTGTTCGTTAAATAAACGATACATTTTATAAATTTCAGGCAAGGTAAAGGTTTTATTTTCAAAGTGCTCAACTAATGCCTGATACCAAGCACGCGTTGTTGCCAAGCTATACAATTTACTTAAAAAACGTGACGCTGCACTTTGCCCTTTGTTGTTAGCAATGGTTAGTGGTACTGCTAAACAATAGGTATTCACTTGTGAATTGATTCCGAAGCGATCAAGCCTTCCTAAACGTTGTAAAGTATTTTCAGGGTTAGATATTTCCGCCACCATGTGATCACAACTGATATTCAACGAGGCTTGTACTATAGGACCGCTGCGTAACACTTCATACTTATTAGTTCCATCTTGTTTAAATGACTCATAAACTTCAGTAAACCACTTTTGTTTATCGCTTTTTTTGAATTTTGAATGCAGTAGTATGTTGTTTTCAGTTTGTTGGTTAGCAATAAAACTATTTTGTGCCGATAGCGCCGTATTACTTATAACAAAGGTTTTATTTTGTTGTACTTTAAATAATGGATTTGAAGCACATAAATTAGCATCATCAAAAACATCAAATTCAATTTTATACTGGCTTGTATTAAAAGATGGCATTTCGATAATGTCATCTTTATCTATATCTAATACATCTTCTAAAAACACATAATGTGGCGTTGCAGAAACAAGTAAGGTATTCGCGGACTCTGCTTGCATTTTTTTACAGGCGATTAATTCAGCGAATAATAAGTTAAACGCCGACATGTTGATGTATTCGTGATACTCGTCAAATACGACATGTGCATTTAAATAATCTATTAGGGTATTCGCTTTAGTGTGGCTGATCACGGATCCTAATATTTGATCAATAGTGGTAATAACTACATCGCCAGTAAAATAACGTTCAGGTACAGAATCATTTCCCCACTTATCCTGAAATTTAAATTCCCCTGTCATTATTTCAATGGTGGCATTAGGTAAATAACGTTCCGAGGTTAATTCAGCAAACAATCCTTGGCATACTTGCACTCTAGGACACACCCAAATAATTTGCTTAGCATTTTTCAACGCTGCCCATTCAAGTGCTATTTTAGTTTTACCACAACCTGCGGCACCTGCTAATACACCAACATCTTCGACCTTTGTTAATAATTGCGCAATATTATGCTGCTTTTGAGTGCGCTCACTATCAGGAAAATTCGTTAAACAGTTTGTAATGTGGGTTGTTAATGTTGAATCATTTTCTAATGTGTCTTTAATTATGTCTTCGAGCGTTTTATTTTTAATCGCCTGATGTAAATCATTTGCTGATAAAGCAGAAACAAGGCGATCAGCCGTTATTAAACAAGTTCTAGTAATATTATTATTGGCGTTTATTTTTATATTTTTTTGGTAATCTTCAGTCTCGTCTTCTGGTTCGTATTCTTTGTATTCCGGTAACATAGGTGCGTTGGGTAGTAACTCTTCTAATCCATCAAGCACCTCTTCTAGAAAAGCCCCCTGTAAAAGAGAACATTCTTGCCCACGATAATTTAGTTCTATATTAACTATTTTTTGTAAGATAACTTTTGCTTGTTCAATAAAACCTGATAACACTTTTCCTTTATTATTGGCTAAGAATTTTTTTGCTAACCCTTTGTATGTATCAAACTCTTTTGCAATTTTATCATTACGATAAGCTTTAGCATGATGCCAATAAACCGCATGTCGAATAGTACGTTTGTTTCCTGTACTAACAAATTGTAATTTTGCATCATCTAACAAATGATAAAACAAGAGCGATAATTCATTATGTCTTGGGTGTTTTTCAAAACTAAATTTTGCATCGTCTATATGCTGACCATCATCAGCAACAAATGATTTTTTCTTAGGGTTTACCACCCACTTTTGAAAATTTGGATCTAATTTACCAAGGTCATGTAAGCAACCTGAAACAAAACTTGTTGTGGCATATTGTTTACTTGAGTTTTCATCTAAATTGGGAAACAGCTTTTTATGCAGTAACTCTGCAACGTAACCAACCGCAAATAAGTGTTCCACTAACGTTTGTAAATGAGTATTGGCATAAACTACGCCTTTAATTGGTTTTCCAATATTGATATCCATTATTACCTCTTTGCTTGTATAGTTAACTGGCACAACACCCTCACTATTGAACTTACTCTTATTCCCCACCACCCACAAAAACTG
Organism: Pseudocolwellia sp. G5-9; assembly: GCF_055808995.1. Lineage (NCBI taxonomy): Bacteria > Pseudomonadati > Pseudomonadota > Gammaproteobacteria > Alteromonadales > Colwelliaceae > Pseudocolwellia > Pseudocolwellia sp. G5-9. Next base: position 4,736,864 of record NZ_CM147893.1, on the reverse strand, counting down.
ACTTCTTGCGCGTGAACGGATCCAATGGCAGCTTACTGCGGTGCTTTTGCTGGCGGTTTGGCGTAGCATTTTTTTAACGGTTATTAGGCCGTCTTCTGTTATTACCGTTTGCCATGTGTTGTCGCCAATGCGGTTAGCGAAGGCGTCGAGTACTCGCCTTGTTTTTTAAGGGCGTTTTTCTCACATTGGCTTACAAAGGTCACCATCATAATTTTTTATCTTCTATTTTCGGTGTATCGCTATAATTGTTTAGCGCTATGTTTTTTACTTGTTCAAACATGTAGTCGAGCGCTTTGTGGTCGGTAAAGGCTTGTAGTATTTGTTGCCTAAATTCTTGCTCGGTTGCGTTTTCTTTGGCACAAATAAACGCCCAAGGTAGTACGATGGCGTCTTTAATGAGGTCGGCAATATCGAAAATTAATGCTCCACGGCGTGTTTTTCCGTGCATTACGGCAAAACCATGCGGAATACCTAATACCCACAATGTGCATGCAGCTAGCCCATAAGCTAAATAGTTACCGTGATTTAAAAAGTCGTTGGCTAAATCGGTGCTTTGGTGTTGTCGGGTAAAGCCGTCTAGCTTGGTGTTATTGGCGGCAAATTTGTACAGCGCTTTGGTGAGCTGTGCTTCTGTAAGTAGTAAATCACTTTGTTTTTTCGCTTGTTCGGTTCGTGTGGTAAATGTTGTTAATGCGGTTTGAATAGCTGTGTCGTTGAAGTTAAAGCCGTTTTGTTTTAAGTCTCCATCTTTTTGCCATACACGGTTTAAGAATTCAATACGTGCTGTTTGTATTTGTTTACCTGCGGCAAGGCGTTTTGCGTCGTCAAACCAGAATTGCATCCAACCTTGTAGGTATTCAGTTGGTCGGTATTCGCTTTGTGGGGTCATCCATTCAATGGCGTGTTCTACATTGTTTGCCATATAAAGCGGTGTACCACCGCCACCACTAAAACCAACTAACACACCTGCTTGGCTTAACATGCGCATAGCTGCTTGGGTGATAGATGTGCCGTTACCTAAGAGTAATACGGTGGTGTTTGCTATTGGGATATTGTAGTACTGATTTTCTTTGTTGGTTTCGGTTAAGTATAAAACTCGACCGTCTTTTTGCATTACGCGGCAGTATTCTAGGTAATAAATATTTGCACGTTTAGAGTGAAGTATTGTTTTTAGATCAGAGGGAGAGAAGTCTTCCATTACTATTTTATACCATTGTAAATCCTTTATTTATTCTAAGTTGCTACATTCAATATGGCTTGTCAATTAAATTAATTTTGTTAGTTTATTTTATATACAGGTAATTTTATTTTTAAAGTTCAGATACAAAAAAAGCTCAATACATGTGTATTGAGCTTTTGTTTTTAATTTTGTGCTTACTAATTAAAAGTTGGTGCAGATGGAGAGACTCGAACTCTCACGACCTAAGTCACCACCCCCTCAAGGTGGCGCGTCTACCAATTCCGCCACATCTGCATTGTAACTTTTAACTATTTAACTTTACTTATTACTGTGGAATGTCGCTTTCTTTAGCGGCTTCTACAGTACTTGCTGGTACGTCAGTGTTTTCTACTACTGGAGCAACAACATCCGTTGGGATATCGCTATTACCCGGTATAGTTTGTTCAATACCTGCATCAAGGTTGTTCCATTCGTCAACGGCTTTAACGTTATTAGCCGTTAAGTTACCTAGCACTAAGCTAATGCCGAAAAATGCGATGGCTAACCATGTTGTTGCTTTAGTTAAGAAGTTACCTGAACCACTTGAACCAAAAATAGTTGCAGAAGAACCAGCACCAAAAGATGCGCCCATATCTGCACCTTTACCATGTTGAATAAGCACTAAGCCGATTAAACATAAAGCAACGATTAAATATATAATAATTAATACTTGATATAACATTTTATGATCCTTGAGCTGCCGAACAAATTGTTTTGAATTCGTCGACTTTTAAACTAGCACCACCAATAAGACCACCGTCTATATCAGTTTGTGCAAATAATTCTTTGCTGTTAGCAGCGTTTACGCTACCACCATACAATAATGACACACCTTCGGCGATTTCAGCATTGTTTTTAGCTAAAAACTGTCGAATAAATTGATGAGTTTCTTGTGCCATTTCCGGTGAAGCTGTTTTTCCAGTACCTATTGCCCATACAGGCTCGTATGCAATAACAACGTCTTTAAATTTTTCTATGCCTATTTCATCTATAACAGGTTGTAGCTGTTGAGATAATACGGCGTCTGTTCTTTCTTCTACGCGTTCAGCTTCTGATTCACCAATACATAAAATAGGTGTTAAATTGTTAGCTAAAGCGAACTTAACTTTTTGTGCTATTTGTGTATCTGTTTCACCAAAAATACTACGTCTTTCTGAATGACCAATTATCACATAGTTAGCTGACATTTCGTTAAGCATATCGGCAGAAATTTCACCGGTAAACGCGCCACTTGCATGTTCACTGATGTTTTGTGCGCCTAGTTTAATGTTTTTGTTTGCTATTTTTGAAGATAACGCACCTAAATATACATAACTTGGACAAATAACAACGGTTACCTTTTCAGAAAAATTTATGTTATTTAATTCACTTGTCATTGTGTTAACAAGTGCTAAATTTCCGTTCATTTTCCAATTAGCAGCTATTATTTTTTGTCTTTGCATATTTATTCCTACATTAAAGCGGCGAGATATTAACTAACAAGTGAATAAGATACAAGTATTATGCTTAATATCTTATTCAAGTGGCTATTATTTACGCGTAAAAACAATTTAAGTGTGTATTTAAGCGTTATAAAATACGCTAATGAATTAAGAAGCTTTTTTTACTGCATCAGCTATTAAGTTAGCTAATGATGTTACTTCATCTAAATCGGGTCCTTCAACCATAACACGGATCAAAGGTTCGGTGCCTGATTTACGTAATAACACACGGCCTCTTCCTACAAGTATTTTATTAACTTCATCTACTGAGGCTAATACAGATTCAGCTTGTAGAGGATCGGTATCTCCTTCAAATCTTACATTTACAAGAAGTTGAGGTAGCATGGTCATACCTTGGCGCAGCTCGTGTAATGTTTTATCACTTTTACAAACGGCGGTTAGTACATTAAGTGCTGCAATGATACCGTCACCCGTAGAGGTATGTTTAAGGTTAATAACATGCCCTGAGTTTTCTGCACCTAACTGCCAACCTTTTTCTTTAAGCATTTCCATTACGTAACGGTCGCCTACATTACTGCGCGCAAAAGGTACATCCATATCAGCAAGGGCTATTTCTAAGCCCATGTTACTCATTAAGGTACCAACAACACCACCTTGCATTTTACCCGACTGAATGTCGTTACAAGCGATTACATAAACACACTCATCACCATCAAGTACGTATCCTGTGTGATCAACCATCATTAAGCGGTCGCCATCACCATCTAATGCGATACCTAAATCGGCATTATGCTCTACTACAGCTTTGCTGATAGCGTCCATTGACGTTGCACCACAGCCGTCGTTGATATTTGTACCGTTAGGTTGTGCACCAATTTCAATAACTTTTGCACCAAGCTCTCTAAATACGTTAGGCGCAATGTGGTAGGTAGCACCGTGAGCACAATCAACAACAATAGTCAGGTGATTTAATGAATATCTACTTGGGAAATTACTTTTACAAAATTCAATATAACGCCCTGCAGCATCGTCAATTCGGTTAGCTTTACCAAGTTTAGCCGATTCAACACACACCATTTCTTTATCTAATTCTGCTTCAATAGCGAGTTCAATATCGTCTGGTAATTTTTGACCATCTTGTGAAAAGAATTTAATACCATTGTCGTAATATGGATTATGTGATGCACTAATAACAATACCTGCTTGAGCTCGGAATGTTTTAGTTAGGTAAGCAATACCAGGGGTTGGCATTGGTCCTAGTAATCCAATATCAACACCGGCAGCTGAAAAACCGGCTTCTAAAGCTGACTCAAGCATGTAACCAGATATACGGGTGTCTTTACCAATTAAGACTTTTTTAGTTCCTTTAGCCGCTAATACTTTACCTGCCGCAAAGCCAAGCTTCATTACAAAATCAGGAGTAATTGGGTATTTACCTACTAAGCCTCTGATGCCGTCGGTACCAAAATATTTTCTTTCTGACATGCTTTTAATCCTTGTTCGTTATCTTTTAAATTTATTAACGGTTTCTAAAACCTTAAGTGCATCAACGGTTTCTTTTACGTCGTGCACTCTTATAATATTTGCACCTTGCTGAGCCGCTATTAAAGCTGTTGTTATGCTGCCAGCTAAACGTTCGTCTACTTCTCTATTTAATAAATTACCTATCATAGATTTACGCGACAAGCCGGCTAGTATAGGTAAATTAAAGGTTTTAAAAGTAGAAAGCTGGGCAAGTAACTCGTAATTTTGTTCAAGTGTTTTACCAAAACCAAAACCGGGGTCTAAAATAATTCTTTTGGTAGCAATACCATGGGCGTTACAGTGAGCTATGCGCTCTTTGAAAAAAGTATGAATGTCGTTAATAAGATCGTCATACTGAGGGGCAGCTTGCATAGTACGAGGTAAGCCTTGCATGTGCATTAAGCAAATTGGTAAATTTGTTTGCGACATAACGGCTAAACAACCTTCATTTTGTAAGGCTCTTACGTCGTTTATAATGTCGGCTTGATGTGCGATAGATTCAGCCATAACACTGGCTTTACTGGTATCTATTGATACTTTTATATCGAATCGTTCTTTTATTGCTTTTAATAAAGGGATAACACGAGCTATTTCATCTTCAACTGAAACATCTACAGCACCGGGTCTTGTCGATTCACCACCTATATCAATAATTGAAGCACCATCTTCTATCATGCGTTCAACTTGAGCTAACGCTGCATCTATTTGAGTAAATTTACCACCATCAGAAAATGAATCAGGGGTAATATTTAATATGCCCATTATGTCGATTGATTGGTTAATATTAGCTGTTGCTTCAGTCAATGTGTTCTTCTCAAAGTACAGATAAAACAAAGCCTCGATAGTTGGATTCTACATTAAAGTAGAAGCAACATATTGAGGCTGTAAATACGCTAGATGTACCTACTATTTAGCAGGCGCATCCGTTGGTGTTGTTAAGTCAGGTTCAATATCTTTTTTAGCATCTGCTTTAGGTGGTTCGTTTTTGTCGTTAGAGCGATCACCATGAAAATCTGTTGGTGGTCTAACGTCGCGACGTGCCATTAAGTCATCAACTTGCAGTGCATCAATTGTTTCATATTCCATTAATGCGTCTTTCATTGCTTCTAAGATATCGCGATTGTCTTTAAGAATTTGCTCTGCTCTTTTATAGTTACGAGTAATAAATTCTTTAATTTCAGCATCAATTGCTTGTGCTGTATCGTCAGACATATTTAATGATTTTGATGAGGTTCTTCCTAAGAAAACTTCACCTTCTTCTTCAGCAAATAACATTGGACCCATTTTTTCAGATAAGCCCCACTGAGTAACCATTTTACGAGCAAGTTCTGTTGCACGTTCGATATCGTTTGAAGCACCTGTAGATACTTTGTCAAAACCGTAAATAAGTTCTTCAGCAATACGTCCGCCGTATAAAGACGAAATGTTACTTTCTAAATGCTGTTTGCTATGACTAAATCTATCTTGCTCTGGTAAGTACATAGTTACACCTAACGCACGACCACGAGGCATAATACTTACTTTATAAACAGGATCATGATCTGGTACTAAACGACCAACAATTGCATGGCCGGCTTCGTGATATGCTGTCATTTCTTTTTCAGCATCGTCCATCACCATAGAGCGACGTTCTGCACCCATTAATATTTTGTCTTTAGCTCTTTCAAACTCTTCCATTGAAACTAAGCGACGTGAAGTACGAGCAGCAAATAAAGCAGCTTCGTTAACTAAGTTAGCTAAGTCAGCACCTGAGAAACCCGGTGTACCACGAGCGATAACCGCTGGTTTAACATCATCACCTAATGGTACTTTTCTCATGTGTACTTTAAGAATTTGTTCACGACCACGAATATCAGGTAAACCTACGGTTACTTGACGGTCAAAACGACCAGGTCTTAATAGCGCAGGGTCTAATACGTCTGGACGGTTAGTTGCAGCAATAACGATTACACCTTCATTACCTTCAAAACCATCCATTTCTACTAGCATTTGGTTAAGTGTTTGTTCACGTTCATCGTGTCCGCCCCCCATACCAGCACCACGTTGGCGACCTACTGCATCAATTTCATCGATAAAGATAATACAAGGCGCTGATTTTTTAGCTTGTTCAAACATGTCTCTTACACGAGATGCACCAACACCAACAAACATTTCTACGAAGTCAGAACCTGAAATAGTAAAAAATGGTACTTTAGCTTCACCAGCAATAGCTTTAGCTAATAGTGTTTTACCTGTACCCGGTTGACCAACCATTAAAACGCCTGATGGAATACGACCACCCAGTTTTTGAAATCTTGATGGTTCTCTCAAGTAGTCTACTAATTCAGAAACTTCTTCTTTAGCTTCATCACAACCTGCAACATCTGCAAATGTAGTTTTAATTTGGTCTTCACTTAATAAGCGCGCTTTGCTTTTACCGAAAGACATAGCGCCTTTACCGCCACCGCCTTGCATTTGACGCATGAAGAAAATCCATACACCAATCAGCAAAATCATAGGGAACCAAGAAACAAAAATAGTAGTTAAAAAGCTAGTTTCTTCAGGTAATTGACCTGACGCTTTTACACCTTGTTTAACTAAATCGTTTATTAAGTCACGATCGTAACCCCCAGGGATCACAGCAACGAATTCTTCGCCTGTTCTTTTAACACCTTTAATAACACCGCTTCTATCAACGGTTGCTTCTCGAACTTGTCCTTGACGAACACTTTCGATGAAACGGGTGTAATCAACTTGTTGTCCATTGCTGCTGTCAGGTGTAAAACTTTGAAAAACTGACATCAAAACAACTGCAATAACCAACCATAAAATAAGATTTTTCGCCATATCGCTCAACTTAATGACCTCTTTGTAACTTGTACATAATGTTTAAAAAGTGCCTTAGTTAAAATAATTGACTTAACTAAGCGCATGATTGCTCTAATTTACTATAATTTGTTGCTTGCTGCTATTTAAATCCTGTCGCAACAAGATAAACTTCTCTTGATCTTGCTCTTGAAGAAGCTGGTTTACGCGTTTTTACTGTTTTAAAAACCTTTCTGGCTTCTTTAACAAAGTTATCAAAACCGTCGCCTTGGAAAACTTTAACTACAAAAGAGCCATTAGTTTTTAATACTTGATGACACATTTCTAAAGCGAGTTCGACTAAATACATACTACGGGCAGAATCAGCCGTTTCGTTACCTGTCATATTGGCTGCCATGTCAGACATAACCACATCAATATTCTTTCCACCTATGCGATTTAATAAAGCATCTAAAACAGCTTCTTCTCTAAAATCACCTTGAAGAAAGTCGACACCAACAATAGGGTCCATTGATAAAATATCACATGCAACAACTTGCCCAGACTCACCTACTGCTTTTACAGCATACTCAGACCACCCACCAGGAGCAGCCCCTAAATCAACGACTTTCATTCCTTGTTTGATTAATTTGTCTTTATTGTTGATTTCTTCAATTTTAAAAACAGCTCGGGAACGTAGCCCTAACCTTTGTGCTTTTTTAACGTATTCGTCATCAAAATGTTCTTGCATCCAGCGTGCGCTGCTAACGGTTTGTTTTTTTTTACTCATGAACTCTGCTTAATTCGATATTAAATGACTATTTATGTTTAATTATTAATAATTTTAATTTATTTAAACTAGCAATAAGTAAACATTAAATTAGTATTACAAAGAAGATGGAGTTAAAATAGTGATAATTCAAGCTAACTTGTAACGAAAATTGTTAATGAACTTAAATAAAAAGCAAATCCAACATGTAAAAGGTTTAGCGCATTCGCTTAAACCAGTAGTTTTACTAGGAAATAATGGCTTAACTGAAGCTGTTGTAGCGGAAATAGATTTCGCATTAAACCATCACGAATTAATTAAAGTTAAAATTAATGTTGAAGATCGCGACACTAAAGGACTTATTGTTGAAGCGATTTGTAGAGAAACTAACTCAACAAAAATTCAGGTTATTGGTAAAACTTTAGTTATTTACCGTCAATCACCAGAAAAGAAAATTCATATCCCTAAAGGATAATTTTTTTCAATTGTTGTAAAAGCAAAAAAGCGAATCACTTGATTCGCTTTTTTATTGTTTGTTATTGCGATTGGTATTAGCCTTTAATAAGTATTTTATCTAACCACGTAAAAGGCAGTACTCGTTTAAAAAACGCCATGATATAAGTAGGCTGAGTAACGTAATACCGTGTTTTAGCTTTTTTACTTGATAACGCATGGATCACTTTTTTGGTAACCGCTGAAGCTGGCAAGGTAAATTTATTACTCGGCCCTTCTTTACTTAGGCGATCAATCTGAATTTTGTAATTGTCTTTATGGACTGAGTTTTTTACATCAATAAATTCAACTGTTTTGGCTAACGCGTTTGCTCTAAATTGAGTTTCTATTGGGCCTGGTTCAATTAAGCTCACTTGAATTCCACTGCCTGTTAGCTCTAATCGTAACGTATCGGTATAACCTTCAATCGCAAACTTTGATGCGTTATAAGCTCCGCGATAAGGCATTGCAACTAAACCTAATACTGAACTATTTTGAATGATCCGGCCGAAGCCTTGTTTTCGCATAACAGGAATAACGAGTCGAGTAAGGTAATGCCAACCAAAAACGTTAATTTGAAACTGTTCTTTTAGTGCTTGTGATGGTAAGTCTTCTATTGCTCCCGCTTGACCATATGCGCCATTATTAAATAGCGCGTAGAGTGAGCCACCCGTTTGTTTTAACACCCAACTAAACGCGGCATCAATAGATGCTTCATCCGCTAAATCAAGTAAATGAGCATTTAAACCAAGCGCGATTAAGTTATCAACATCGGTTTGTTTGCGAGCCGTTGCAAATACCTGATAGCCTAATTGTGATAATGTAATGGCAGCATTTAAACCAATACCTGTAGAACAACCTGTGATCAAAACACTTAAGTTTTGTGTCATGTTTTACCTTGCTAAATTCAACTCTATCAAACAACCGATCATACGCTAAATTGTTTAGAGCGTATTGATTTTTACCGTATGTTTTTGCAACGCTGAGTATTTTACAGCCGTAATACTTATAATAAATAGCATTTAATTTTAACAAAATTTTAATAACAAACTGAACCTAATCATTATATGAAACATCTAGCTGACTCTACTCAAGAATAGCTTTTAAGTTATTTAACCCTGTTTGTAAGTCGTCACCTATGACTTGCTCAAAATCTATAAATAACAACATAAGGTTCATTGGGTAATCCATGTGCCCGCTAAATCCCCAAACCACTTTGGTCGTATTATCGTCTACAGCCTCAGTTACCATAAAGGCAGGTTCTGTGGATTTAAACGGTTTTAAAAATCGTAATTCAAAGTCAATACGATAGTTTTCATCAATAGCTATAATTTCTTGCTCGCCAGCACCTACGTCTTCTTTTTCAGAATTCCATGCAGAAACAAAACCGACTTGACCATCAACACCTCGGTATGTTTTTAACATGTATGGGTCCATTTGTGCCCACTTACTGTAAAAGTTTTGGTTTTTTAAGTATTTGATATAATTAAATACTTCCTCTTTAGGTTTATTAATAACCACCGAACGTTCAACTTCATATGACCTATCAGTAAAGACCGCAACAACTAACGGAATAATAAGAATTATTAGAACAATTACCACAAGCTTTTTTAACATGATGATTCATCCTATGCTGTTTTACATAAGTTTGGTTCATGTACATAAAATAATCAATTTTAGGGTTGAGAAAGTTGCTACTTTATTTTTTTGGTTAATCCAGCAAGAAAAGATTACTGTAAAAAATAGCTCGAAGCTTTGTATTAGCGACATGCTCACTATATTTTTAATATATTAGGGTCTGTTGAACTTTCATGTTGATATTTTGTTCTAATTAAATGTTTGTTGATGGCAGCGCAAAGGACTGAGTATAGTTGTTCTATGTAAATTCCTTGCAACAATACCTAATAAATACAAGATTGATTATTATCTTTTACATAATAACTCTTATAATTAGAGGCATTACTATCCATGCATCCAACTAAATTAAGTAATTTAATATTTTTAAAATCTACAGCATGACTTTCAGCTTGTAATGCAATATAGCCTTCGGATAATAATTGACCTGATTTATTTTTCCACATTTCTATATCACGGCTCATTCCAGCCATTTCCCAATCTTTGTCTTTGTCGCTTTTACTGACAAATGCACCATCAAATTGAGGTTTTTGAAACGATAAAACAGTTTCTCCTTCAATGTTGAAAACCATCGATTCGCCTCCCATCACTATTGCTTCACCTTGAACCCATTGGTCACCGTGGTATGTTTTAGAAGCAGATGGAATGCAATGTTTGTAATTTACTTTTTTATTCATTTCTACTGCCGTACCCGGAGTACAAACATTTCCTGTTGATCGCTCTTTACCATCGTTTAGTCCACCGAGTATTTGAAGCTCAATAGACATAGGAAAGTTTTGTGTTAACTCATTACTTTGAGCGGATTGAGCATGCAACATAACGCCACTATTACGTTCATTCCAAACTGCTCCCCCCTCCATTTGTTCACCCGTAAAGCGATAATCAAAGGTTAATTTATAATATGAAAAAGGGGTTTTATAATATAAATGACCGAAAGCATTATTAAAGTTTTTGTAATTATCATATTTTATTCGGATCATATTATCTTCAACAACAAATGTTTCAAGATAGTTTTCGTTAATGGGCAAACCTGCGAACTTAATATCCCAGCCAGTTAAATCTTTTCCATTAAATAAAGACAGCCAGTTCTCTTGTTCTGCATCAATAGAGTGTTGGCTATTACATGCAGTAAGAAAAAGGCTTAGTGCAACGGAGATAAGTTTATTAACTGAATGTGTTTTTTTCATTATTAACACCACAAGAAGTATTTATATATGAATAAAATGTATCACAAATAAAAACCCATATCGATTATATTAAGATGTAACTCGTAAATAAATGAAGAGATATTCTATTTCGCTTTTTATTCTTCATATTCTCCCTGCTTTAAGAGCATTATTAAGAACGGTTCTGGCTATAAAATAATGAAAAGGAAGAATAGAATTAACATAAAGTCGACCTATTAAGGTTTTTTTATTAACTAAAGTAGAGACAGTAATGTCGTTGTCGTTTATCGCTACCGATATATAAATCATTATGTGTTTATCTTCAGCAAACGATATTATTTCATCATCATATTTCTCAGTTATCGTAAGAAAGCCGGCTTTATCACCTATCGATAATTCCTCAGCTTTAGGGCTAAGCCCTTCCTTACCAACTTCAAAACCAAAAAACGAAACAATATAATTTCTTATACGCATTAAAGCATTAACCCAATGGGGTAAATAAGCGAAAATTCTATATTGTATTTGGCTAGGTGTGAGCTCTTTATTATTACGCTTAACGGATAAAGCATCTCGAAAATGATGATTAACTGCTTTTTGCTCAAGACGATCGTTAAAAGGTTTATTTAACACTTTTATGCTGGTAAAAAACTCCATGTATTTAACTCCATTTTTTCAAAAAAACATACCATGTAGAATGGTATGTAAAAATAAAACCTATTTAACCTCAACTCGGGTTAATGAATGTTAGATAATGAATTAAAATTCTTATTTATCAAAATCTTAATCTGTATCGTTGTTTTCCTAAGTTATATTAGTCCTCAACATTGATATTTTTGTGTATAACAAGGCGAATTTTTCTATCTAATAGCTGGCTATTAGTAATAAATTCAACGAAGTTAGGCATAAAAATAGCTTGTTGAGTAACTTTGCTTATCCCGAGCTGAGGTTATTTACAAAAAAATTTTGATCATATAAAAAATTAACTAAACCCCAACCAAATACCAACTAATATCATTAGGCCCCCTGCAATAATATTCATCCATTTAATATTATCACCACGGTTTAAAAATAAGCGTAAGCTTTTCCCACCCGTGGCATAAGCCATCATGCTGATAAATTCAGTACAGATTATTATGCTTAATAATACTAATAATTGAGGAGCAAGGTTGTAATTGGCGTTAATAAAGGGAGGTAATAAAGAAACCATAAATCCCCACCCTTTAGGGTTTGCTATGGCGGTTATGAACCCTTGATAGAATAAGGCACTTCTTTTGATGCTAGTTTGTTGACCTTTTGAGGCAGACATTTTACCTTTTGAGCGACACATATTAACGCCAATATAAACAAGGTAAGCACCACCAATCCATTTAAATGCAACAAACACGTCAGGATAATTTAGCATTAAACTCGCGACACCAATAACAGCAGCAGTAGCAACAATAGAAACGCCGATAAGTTCTCCAATCATCATCCACATTGTTCGGCGAATACCTACACTCATGCCTAATGTCATTGCCAAGGTCATACACATACCAGGAGTTATGGACACAAAAAAGAATGTAGGTATAAACACCAATAATACTGACGAATCAAACACGTTTAGCTCGCTTTATTTATTTTCACAGTAGGTATTTTGGTATTTTTTCAAATCTCTTTTAACTTGAGGTGCTAGTAAATAAAGGCCAATAATATTCGCGATTGCCATTGAGAAAAATGCAGAATCTGAAATTGCGATAATAGCACCTAAACTTGCTGAAGCTCCAATAATGGTTGCCGAACAAAAAATCAATTTATACAACATAGCTAATTTTTTAGATTCACCAAAGACAAAAGCCCATGCAATTGAACCGTAATAAGCCCAAGAGATCATAGTTGAAATAGCAAACAATAAAACACATACACTTAACACGTAAGGGAACCACCAAATCACACTGGCAAATGCGTTTGAGGTTAAAGTAACACCACTAATACCATCTACATTTTGATAACTTCCGGTAATAACAATAACCAGTGCGGTAATAGTACAAATAACCACGGTATCAATAAATGGCTCAATTAAGGCAACATAACCTTCGCGCACAGGTTCTTTAGTTGCTGCTGTTGCATGGGCAATAGATGCCGCGCCCATACCAGCCTCACTTGAAAAAGCTGAACGTTTAAAGCCTTGCAACATAACACCAATCATACCACCTACAACGCCTGTAGGATTAAACGCACCTTCAATAATAAGGGAAAATGCATGAGGTATTTCGGCATAATGGTAAGCCAAAATAAATAAAGCCGCTGATAAATATATACCTGCCATTAGTGGCACAACTTTTTCAGTAACCTTAGCAATACTTTTAATACCGCCAATAATAACTACACCAATAATAACAGCTAAAATGGTACCAAATACCCAACCATTATTTGCCCAAAAACCTTGTTCGCTACCTAATACACTTACAAACTGCTGATAAGCTTGGTTAGCTTGCAGCATATTACTACCGCATAACGAAGCAACAATACAACAAACAGCAAAAAAGTAAGCGAGTGCTTTACCTGATTTATGATGACCTAGTTGTGATAGACCTTCGCTTAAGTAATACATAGGGCCACCACGTACTTCACCTGCGGCGTTTATGTGTCGGTATTTTACCCCTAATGTACACTCTAAAAACTTAGTCGACATTCCCAGAAAGCCAGCCAGCATCATCCAAAAGGTAGCACCGGGTCCACCAATAGAAACAGCAATAGCAACCCCTGCAATATTACCTAAACCTACCGTGCCAGAAATAGCGGTAGCTAATGCTTGAAAGTGAGTAGTTTCACCGGGATCGTTTGGATCAGAAAAGTCTCCTCGAATAACTCGGCAAGAGTGTTTAAAGCCTCTAATATTAATGAAACCAAAATAACCAGTAAACACAACGGCAGCAACAATAAGCCACATAACAATTAATGGCGCGTCTACTCCACCAATATTAACGGTATAAAAGATTATACTCGTAAATACATCGGCGATGGGTTGAAGCATTTGATCAACTTGTTGATCTATCGATAAATTTTCGGCTTGAGTATTCACACTGAAAAGTAATAAAACAATACTAGCGGCTAGTTGCTTCATCCAACATCCTATTATTATGTGCATTTCACTTATTATACCCATTTCATTATTAAATTGACTAATTTAGTAGAAAAGATAATTAGATAAAAAACAAAGCAATAGATGAATAAAATTAAACCGTTGGATGATAAATTCCCGTTTGTGTTCAATGTTACGCATAGGTAAGCTGAACTTGTTTTGAAATCTCCCCGATTTCTTTATATTGAAATGTTGTTTTGTTTGAATTTGTTTAATTTTTGGGTATCTTCGGATACCCTTTTTTTTGCCTGTTGTTTTATTTCTCACTTATTTATTTTTTATTAAAAATGATCTACACATTAGTCGAGTTGAAGTGACTAAAGATAATGCAACGAAACAATATAAGTGAATAAAATTAAACCGTTGGATGATAAATTCCCGTTTGTGTTCAATATTACGCATAGGTAAGCTGAACTTGTTTTGAAATCTCCCCGATTTCTTTTAACGAAATGTTGTTTTGTTTGAATTTGTTTAATTTTTGGGTATCTTCGGATACCCTTTTTTTTGCCTGTTGTTTTATTTCTCACTTATTTATTTTTTATTAAAAATGATCTACACATTAGTCGAGTTGAAGTGACTAAAGACAATGCAACGAAACGATATAAGTGAATAAAATTAAACCGTTGGATGATAAATTCCCGTTTGTGTTCAATATTACGCATAGGTAAGCTGAACTTGTTTTGAAATCTCCCCGATTTCTTTTAACGAAATGTTGTTTTGTTTGAATTTGTTTAATTTTTGGGTATCTTCGGATACCCTTTTTTTTGCCTGTTGTTTTATTTCTCACTTATTTATTTTTTATTCAAAATGATCTACACATTAGTCGAGTTGAAGTGACTAAAGATAATGCAACGAAACAATATAAGTGAATAAAATTAAACCGTTGGATGATAAATTCCCGTTTGTGTTCAATATTACGTATAGGTAAGCTGAACTTGTTTTGAAATCTCCCCGATTTCTTTTAACGAAATGTTGTTTTGTTTGAATTTGTTTAATTTTTGGGTATCTTCGGATACCCTTTTTTTTGCCTGTTGTTTTATTTCTCACTTATTTATTTTTTATTCAAAATGATCTACACATTAGTCGAGTTGAAGTGACTAAAGACAATGCAACGAAACAATATAAGTGAATAAAATTAAACCGTTGGATGATAAATTCCCGTTTGTGTTCAATATTACGCATAGGTAAGCTGAACTTGTTTTGAAATCTCCCCGATTTCTTTTAACGAAATGTTGTTTTGTTTGAATTTGTTTAATTTTTGGGTATCTTCGGATACCCTTTTTTTTGCCTTAAATTTATCCTCCCTATAAAAATTTTCTTAATAAAAAATAACAATAAAAAATTTATATATAGTTCATAAAATAATGCAGCCCCAAGAGAATAACCAGTAAGTATAGAAACTAGATAAACATTAAAGATGAATTTTCTTCACTCATGGCATTTATTTTAATCGTTTGTCGTACTCACTTAAATTAATTACATTTACTCCGTCATCACGGTGATGGCATTAAACAAACGGAGAATACCCATGAAACTTAAACCTTTATTATTAACAACACTGATTAGCTCGACAATACTTACGGCCCCATTAGCAGCAATAGCTAGTGAAGCGAACCTTAAAGTTGCTGTAATTAAAGATGCTACAGATAGCGAATCAATTCTTAACGGTGAATACAAAGAAGCTATTGCTAACCTTTCTAGTAAGAACCAAGATTTTGAAGAAAGCACTACATTATGTGTAGCTTACTTAAAGTCGAATAACGAAGAAATGTCTGAAACGGCTTGTACAGCAGCAATCAGAAGTGCAAAAAAATTAGATACGAATAGTAAAAAAATGCGTTACTTACAATCTATTAGTTACAACAACCGTGCGGTTGCTCGTTACTTAAAAGATGATATGGTTGGTGCAATGAGCGACTTAGCTTTTGCTAAATCTTTAGACAGTAACCCATTAGTTAAAGAAAATTTATCATTAATCAGCAGTAAAGTTGAATTAAGTGATGATACTAGCTACTCAACCTACGCAGACTAAATATTACGAGGAATAATATGTTTAAAAATATAATAACAATAAATATTCTATTCATTCGACAGCAAAGGGTGTGAGTGATAGTTAGAAAATAAGGTGGTAAAACTTAAACTTGTTAGTTAAATACCGAGTGTAAGCTAACAGATTACCACCTTATAACTACTACCTCACAACTCTTTTAATAAATACCTTTCTTAAAATGAATACCTTTCCTGTAAAATACTCCCCTCAACCTAGACTCTAATTTTCGGTTATATAACACAATAAATGTCATTTATTTTAGAGCGTTTGACCTTTTGATATAAATTTTTTTCAAATTATAACTGCTGTAAGGAGTGCTGCGGTGTTAGTTCGAAAGTTTGTTTCGTGTTATCAAGTTTACGTGTTACGGTAATTTTAAATGATTTTTCTTTTGTATATTTTCCGTACAAATCAATATAAAAAGTTAAAGGTGAATGTATATCTTTTAATATAAATTTACCTGTCAGAGTCAACTGTAATGCAGGCTCTGTTTTACGACCATGACTATGGCCTAAAATAGGTTTAATTAGAAGCTCTTGTAACGCTAAAGCACCTTCTGTATCGCTAAGTGTAATGTGTTTTTTAATAGTATTTACAATAGACTGCTGATGAAAATCAAACTCTTCTTGCGATAAATTTCCATCACGGTCATCATCTATATTTTTAAAAGCTGAAACAGGTAGCGATAACATAATAAACACTTCATTTCCGACAATATCTAATGTGCCCTGCTGTGCTTGCATTGTATGCGCTTGATTAGGTAGAACAATTAAAGCACTTAATGCTATACCAACCACCATAACTAAAGCGTACTTGGAGACGAATTTCATACTTATCCTTCTTAAAATCTATTCACTTTCCATAATTAACATCACTTCAGGTAAAGTTCTTTAACGTAGTTTACGTAATAAAATTTTCTAGATCATTCTACTATTATAGCGAGTATTAAAAAATATCCCCGTTTTGTTACAAAAATAACAGCAGTACCATAATAATCATTTATTCAGGAGGGATTTAGCCAGACTAAAAAGAAGAAAGAAGTAGAATGAAGAATACGTCAGGTTTATGCCTTAAATACAAAAAATAGTAACACGAGCATGTTGATATTTAGGGTATAAATTTTGTTTTCTCTAAACCAATATTGTTGATTGGCAAGTCCGATATTTTTCCGAATGTGCGTCTAACATTAATGTTGAGTGAGCATGTAAGGAGCGCTTTCGACTGGTTGCTGCCTTTGAGTTAATTACATTACGAGCTCTTGAGTGACATTATGCTCGTAACTTAATTCGGTGGTATCTTGAATGATGATAACAAGTGGTACGTATTGGAGCTGTTCACTTGTGTGTTTAAATCCTGCTTCAGCAATAGCCTCAGAAGAGATATACTTGTTCAGCCCATTGTTGAGAAGTGAGTTGCTGCATTGTATTGATAAAATAAGTTTCACATGAGGTGTATTAGATCATACTCAACAGCTTTTGGAAACGTGTGTATAAGAAACTGTCCTACATCCATGTAGAAACCTGACTAAAATTAATAAGCCCCATAAATTGTTTTTAAACCCATCGAAGAAGCACTTGAGCAAAGTCACTTCTTCGTTAATGCTTTTAGGGAACAACCATTATTACAAAGCATTGCCTTGAATTCATATCGCTCAAAAGCTATGAAATAAGCATCTTGATTGGTTATGGGTATATCACCTTATTAACTTTCTTTATTATTTATAAAAATGCGCTTATTAAAGAGCTACGGGCAACTAAGAAATAAGCCATCATTTGTTTTAGGCTTAATAACAATATCTGCAATGCTTATTTCTAACTTACCCTTTGATGAAAGCCCAAAAGGTTCTGTTGTTTGAGTAAAGTCCATTCCATTTTGACTAAAACAAGATAAGTCTATAGATATCGTTTGCCATTTATTCATCGAGAGTTCATTTAAATATTGGGTAATATTGTAGCTATACCCACATTTATTTATTCCTTCACAAGACATTGACACAAAAACCTCATCAGATGGTTTGCTTACAAGATTCACACTAAGTTGTAAAACCGATTTATTTGATGATGTTATATTAAGGTTTTCAGTTAATGAGCTATTATTTTTAATAAACATTCCAGAATAACTCTTCGCTGTTTTGCTTGTTAAATCGCTATCATTTAACGTTATTTTAAAGGCGTCTTCTTGCACTCTTTTATCAACGGTTCGATAACTAATACCTGATAGTTTATGTGTATTAGCATTAACGGCTAACTGTTCAGTACCTGAATACAACCATAACGACCAAGGCTTTTTAATTGAATCTTTAAATATTGCTCGAACAGTATCTCCATCTTTAACAACTGAATCAGTATGACTTACCGTTTCATTTAAAGTATCTGTTAGCACATCTTTATCGCCATAAGACAAACCAAAACCGTAAGAAAATAATGGGTTATAGTTTTCATCATGTCGATTAACTGTGGTTTGATTAGATTCATTTGGCCATGAAAACGACAACTTACCTTTAAAGTTGTGCTGAATATTATTATTGCTGTCAGCTAAAATAACATCGGCAATACCTTCACCTTCAGAGCCAGGTAACCAAGCAGCAACAAAAGCATCAGACGCATTAATTTCAGCATTTACCCACATAGGTCTACCACTAATAAATAATGAAACAACGGGTATACCTTGCTGTTTAAATTTCTTTAACAAGGTTAGCGATTTTTCGTCAACAGACTGAAAGTTAAGGTCTTTTAAATCGCCTTGCCCTTCTGCATAAGGGTTTTCACCAAATACAACAATAGCCACGTCAGGTTTTTCTTCGTAACGTCCATCAACACTTAATACAGCTTTACCACCCGCTTTAGAGGTTTGATTTGCAATACCTTCAAATATTGAAGTACCTCCAGGAAAGTCTGCATTGGTATTGCCTGTACCTTGCCAAGTAATAGACCAACCACCCGATTGCTTACCAATATTATGCGCGCCATCTCCAGTAACTAAAATATTAAGCTTTGGCGATAAAGGTAATAAATTACCTTTATTTTTCAATAACACTAAAGACTCTTGTACTGCTTGTCTTGCAACTTGACGATGCTTATCACTTCCAATGAGTTCTGTTTTTCCAGAATATAAGCGTTTAGCTGGGCTTGGCTTTTTAAATAAACCAGCTCTAAATTTAACGCGTAATATCCGTGTAACAGCATCATCAATACGCGACATAGGTATTACACCTTGGTTGACTTGTTTGATGGTGTTTTCCATTAACGGCTTCCATGCATCTGTAGGCACCATAAAAATATCAAGTCCTGCATTTACTGCTTGTGGGCAGCTTTCGTTACTACAGCCTTTAACTTGCCCATGGCCATTCCAATCACCTACAACAAAGCCGTCAAACCCCATTTTTTCTTTAAGTACTTCTGTTAGTAAATAACGATTACCGTGAATTTTTTCACCATTCCAGCTATTAAATGATGCCATTACTGATTGAGCACCCGCAGCTAATCCACTGACATAGCCTTGTGCATGAAGTTTATAAAGATCTTGCTCTGATAATGGATTATTTCCCTGATCCTTACCCGCTATAGTACCGCCATCGCCAATAAAGTGTTTAACGGTACTAATAACTCTGTCGTCACCTAAAAAGTCACTTCCCGCATGACCTTGTAAGCCTTTAACAACTGAAGCAGCATATAATTTTACAATATCTGGATCTTCAGAATAGCCTTCATAGGTTCTACCCCACCGGTCGTCTCTAACTGTAGCAACGGTTGGTGCGAAAACCCAATCAATGCCCGTTACCATAACTTCGGTAGCAGTTATCTTGGCAATTTGTTCGACTAATTCAGGATTATTTGCCGCACCTAAACCAATATTATGAGGAAATAAAGTCGCCCCAATAACATTATTATGACCATGAACGGCGTCGGTGCCCCACATGGTTGGGATCCTTGTTCCATCTAATGAGTCGTCAATTGAGGCTTGATACATTTCTTCTGCCAAGGCAATCCAGTCTTGTGGTGTAGAGTGCTTATTATTATTTGGAAATGCCCCACCACCATTTAAATACGAACCAAAACCATATTTACGCATATCAGCAGGTGTAATATCGCGAATTTCAGGTTGGATCATTTGTGCAACTTTTTGCTCTAATGTCATAGTCAACAGCATAGATTTTACTTGTTGCTCAAGAGCTACATCTGTTTTCACTTCAGAAATAATTGTTGGCCAAATTGAGGATGATTTATCTGATAACTCCGCACTAGCTTCACTGTTATTTACTTTATCTTTAGTTACTGAGTTACAGGCCTGTATACCAAATAAAACTGCTGCAGATAGAATTGCATAGGTCAATTTAATCATTACGTGCGCTCCTGATTTAAGTCTGTGGTTGGTGTAGCACCACTCATGCCGTAATAAACGATATAGCTATAGCAAATTACAGGGATAATAAATGACAATTGCACACCAACAATATCAGCAAGAACACCTTGAAGTAACGGCACAATAGCACCACCAACGATGGCTAGACATAAAACGCCAGCGCCTTGACTGGTGTGCTTACCTAAGCCGTTTAACGCCAAACTAAAAATCGTAGGAAACATAATCGAGTTACATAACCCCACTAAAAGGATCGACCACATCGCAATACTACCGCTTGTCAAAATAGCAACAGACACTAAAATAACAGCAAAAGTCCCATTAAAACTAAGCACTTTACTCGCTGATACTTTTTGCATTACAGCGGCACCAATAAAACGCCCCACCATAGCGCCTCCCCAATAATAGGTTAAGTACTTGGCCGCTTGAGATTCTTCTAAACCTGCAATATTGGCTTCACCAAAAAAGTTAATTAAAAAGCTCCCTATCGACACTTCTGCGCCAACATAAACAAAGATCCCCAGAGCTCCTAAAACTAAATGACGATACTGCCAAGCAGAGCCTGATACCACTTCATTAGGTGCCGTTTCAGCACTGCTGATATGAGGAAGTTTTAACCAAGCAAAAATAGCGGCTAGCAATAACAAAGCGGCCGTTAGTATTAAGTAAGGAACTTTTACTGAGTCTGCTGAAGGTGCAACAGCCATAGAACTGGCAGCTTCATTAAGAATAAACAAAGCCCCTAAATATGGCGCTATTGTGGTACCTAATGAATTAAATGCTTGAGTCATAGTTAAGCGTGATGACGCAGACTCTGTTGGTCCAAGTAAAGTAACATAAGGGTTAGCCGACACTTGTAATATAGTGATACCACTTGCCAAAACAAACAATGCAGATAAAAACATAGGATAGCTATGCATTGACGCAGCAGGATAAAACATCAAGCAGCCTAAAGCCGCAACTACCAATCCAGCAACAATACCTCTTTGATAACCCACTTTTTTTACAAGGTGCCCTGCCGGTAACGACACTAAAAAGTAAGCACCAAAGAAACAAAACTGCACCAGCATTGATTGGGTATACGTTAAGTCAAAAATTGCTTTTAAATGAGGAATAAGAATGTCATTTAAGCAGGTAATAAAGCCCCACATAAAAAACAACGTTGTTAATGAGATCAGAGCAAAACGATTTTGACTCGGCGAACCAATATTAGTCGTAGTATTGTTTTGATCTAAAATGACCGAATGTCCAGCCATAAGATAAGTTCCTATATTGAGATAAGTCGATGTTGGCTGCCTATATTTATGCAGATAGAAATAATTTAACCGCTAAACAACCAGTCCACCGATGAAAGAAAGTGCGCTTACATTACGTATAAGCGCAAGCTACAACAGGTGGCTTATTTTAATAAGCCACCTTAAACTTAAGTGTCGATTAATTGTCCATAGTGTATCTAAAGCCAACTGCATATCTTGGTCCGTATTGAGCGGCATCTAAGAATTGACTTTCAAAACGACTAAATGAACGTTCGGTTTCGTTGGTTAAGTTAATGCCTTCAAAGAACACTGTCATTTTGTCAGTAACTTCGTAATTAACACTTAAGTCCCACTGAAGGTACTCTTCTTCATATTGTGGAGGTGTTCCTGCAGCATCAGGTAACCCTTGACCAATCAAATACTCGTCACGCCATGCAGCTGTTACTTTCACAGACAAGCCGTCTTTCTCATAAAAAACTTGCAGGTTAGCTGAGTCACTTAAGCCCGAAAGTACAGCCTGAGAGGCAAGAATATAGTTATCATATTCCACATCTCCATCAACAAAAGTGGCATTAAAGCCAGCACCAAAACCTGAGTCACCAAATAAATGTTGTACAGCTAATTCAATTCCATTTACTTTACGTGAACCAACGTTTTCAGGTGAGCCAATAGTCCATTCAATTAATGGATCAGTTGCAGAATCAGGTAATACACGATTGTTTTCACCGATACCTACACCATTGGCTACTATTTCATTGTAGATAGCAGAGTCAGTAGCTTGCTCTCCTCGACCTTCAATAGCAGTTACAGCATTATTCCAACGTTGGCCTAAATAAATATCATGTAAACCTTCAAAAGTTGTTTTAACTTCAGTGTTATCAATCCAGTCATCAACATCTTTCCAGAACAAGCCGATGGCAGCATAACTTGCATCGTCATAGTAATATTCAAGAGTTAGATCTAAGTTCGTTGATTTAAATGGTTTTAAATTAGGATTACCACGGCTTCCACTTCTCGAGTTAAGTTTAGGAGACGATGTTAAGCTAAGGTTACCCAACATAGAGTCTAGTGTTGGCCTTGTAATAGTTTGTCCCCAAGACGCTCTTGCAACTAAATCTTCACTTAGATCGACCTTGATATCTAACATAGGAAGTAGCAGATCGTATTCACCTTCAAAATCTACTTCTATAAGCTCACCACCACCCGCAAATTCTGTGATCCACTCAGAGCCACCCGCCCAGTAAACTTGTTCAGCTACTTGGCTTTTTGCAGGGCTAACAATGTCTGTTTCTTCATAACGCACACCTAAATTTAACTGCACATCATAACCACTAACCTCAAAAGCCCATGCTGTTGAAAGATATAAACTGATAGTTTCTTCTTCCACTTTATTCACTGGGAATTCGTCAAAACTTCCTACTTCATAAACGTCACTTCCCACAACATCTTCAGTTAAGAATAAAGCTTGTCTTGTGAAAGCTTCGTCAAGGTTATAGGTATAAGCATAGGCAGGTTGAACGCCATTAGAGCCAAAAGAAAATTCATCAAGGAAATCACTTAAATCAACCCTTTCAAACATACTATCAGGGAATATTTCAGCATATGTTCCATTGTTGAATCCTGGAGCATTTGCATTATTTGAACCGCCCCATCCCGTTAATGTTTGTTTTGTATAAGCGGTACCAAACTTAAGAGTTTCTAAACCAAAGTTAGTATCTAAAAGAAGTTGTCCGTCTAACTGAACTTGTGTAACTTCAGATTCTGCTGGAGTTCTAGTAAAGATACTAAAGTTAGAACCAATCTGACTTGGGTCTATCTCTTGAGAACCATTGTTCCAATTAATATTAAAACCAGGAACATCACCTTCTTTAAATAAATATTCTTTACTTGAAAGGTCAGCAGATCCCAATATCACTCTAGCATTTGCGCCTAAACCTGCATCCTTACCATTATCAGTTGTGGTTTTTGAGTTATGTGCATCAAATGTAAAGCTTAAGTCATCAGTTGCGAACCACTCAATATTAATACCGGTTGCTTTTGAATCAACTTCATTAGTCTCACGAAACGAAGTAAAAGAGCCGTCATCTCCAGCTGATTCATAATAAATAGCAGTACCATTTTCATCTAATTCATAAGCATTAGCATTTCCACCAAACGAACCATTCCAAACACCCCAAGATAACGCATTAGTACCCGTTACTGCGTTAGATATTGTGTGATCAAGCGTAAATATTAAGTCATCGGTTGCAGCAAATTGAAAAGTGACTTGAGCATTAGTTCGCTCACGTTGTATGTCATCTCTTGAATAGCTTAGTTCTTGTGGGAAGAATGAAGCTGAAATGTATTCTCCTCCTTCTCCTGCAGTTGGGTCATAAAACTGTTTTGACACATTACCATCTGCATCTAAAGGACGGTTATCAATAATATTTTCAGGATCTACCGTCAAACTCGGATTAACAACCCAAGAACGAACATTAGCTGATTGACGTTGAAAGTCTCGACGATGATAAGAAAAGTTTGCTGAAACACCAAAACGATCGTCATCAAAAGTATTACTATAAATACCTGCAATTTCAGGCGTAATACTATCACCGGCGTCTACCGATGTATCATGGATACCTTTCGCCATAATAGAGAATTTCTGACCTGGATTTTGTAAAGGTCTTGCAGTAACAATATTTACTGTTGCGCCTAACCCACCTGTTGGTACTTCAGCGCGAGCTGTTTTCATTACTTCAAGTGAACTTACACCTTCAGAAGACAGGTTTTCAAAATTAAATGAACGAGTAAAACCTGTACCCGCCATCTGACGACCATTTAAAGTAACTAAGTTAAACTCGGGACCGAAACCACGTACTGTAATTTCACTACCTTCACCATTACTTCGACTTACCGAAACACCAGTAATACGTTGCAATGACTCAGCTAAGTTAGTATCAGGGAATTTACCCATTTCTTCGGAAGAAATAGCATCTACAACACCCGACATATCACGTTTAATATTCATTGAACGTACTAAACTGCCGCGTATACCTTTTACTTCAATAACTTCTATTTCAGCCTTCGGCTCAGTTAATGCAGCTTCTTCAGCGAATACACTATGACTTAAACCTGAAGCTAAAATTAATGAGATACATGTCGCTATATGTTTTTGTTTAAATTTAATGTTTTTCATATTGACTCTACTTTTTAAAAATTTATATGAATTGAGAAGTAAATACCGCTCGATTTTTAATTATGGCTTGGGCTAAGGGTTACTAATAAGTACGTTATCAATTCGGTACTCAGCACCCTCGCCTGTTGCCCATAGAGGGAAAAACATCACAACATCTATCTGGCTAATATCTAAACCGGCATCAAATAAAGTTTGTAAAGAAAAAGTATAGGTTTGCCATTCACCCGTTACAGGCGCAACACCTTCTTGACTTGCCGTGATAGGTAATTCAACCGCAGTCTCTGTATCACCTGACTCAATTTTGAAAATCCAAGTTGAATCAGGATCATTTGGTGCAGTAATCACTTTCATATCAAATTTAACAACGCCAGTTGCTAATAAATGAGAGACATCTAAATAAACGTCATCATCAGCTAACAACCCCATAACAGTAGGTGTTGCGCCAATAACAAATTGAGCAGTCATGCCATGTTCAGTACCATCGTTTTCAAGAGTTGGTGTTGAACCACCACAACAATCCCAAATACTCCACATGTCTTTAGCTTGCTCATCAAATAAAACAAAACCATCTGAATTACTTTCAGCTGTAGGATCGTAAATCTTTACGTTATCAACACGGTAAACTGCACCTTCACCTGCGCCCCATGCTGGGAAAATCATAAGAACATCAATAGCACTTAAATCAAAACCAGCCGTTGCTAAATCAGATAAATTAAAAGTATAAGTTTGCCATTCGCCTTCAACAGGAGCAGTAGCTTCAACACTTGTTGTTAAAGACACTTCAAAAGCAGATGCTGCATTGTCGGTTTCAACTTTAAAAATCCAATCAGTGCTTGAATCGCTTGGCATGTTAACTACTTTCATCTCAAACTGAATAACACCATTAGTAATAATACCTGTAGCATCAAACGGAGCAGGTTGAGTTGTATTAGGGTCTCTTGAAATAAAGCCCATTACTGTTGGTTCTGAACCAATAGAAAACTCTGAAACATTAGTATGAGCATCGTCATCTAATTCAACAGTAGGTGTAGAACCGCCACAACAATCCCATAATGGCCAACTAGGGTTTTCTGAATTTTCAAAAAGTACCAATTCTGGAGATGATAATTCATCTGAAGCTATGGTTAGATTAGTGACTTGATATACAGCCCCATCACCTGCTCCCCATACAGGAAAAATCATAACTACGTCAATTGCACTTAGGTCTAAACCTGCATCAGCAAGCATTTTCAAAGGAAAAGTATAAGTTTGCCATTCTCCCGTTGTTGGCGCTAAACCTTCAACACTTTGGGTTATAGGTAACTCTGCGGCAGTTGTCCCTTCTTGGCTTTCTAGTTTAACGACCCAGGTTGAATCAGTATTACTAGGCGCTGACACCACTTTCATATCAAACGAAACGGTACCGGTTTCAATTAAAGGTGAGGCATCAAACGGACTTGCTTTACCTGCTTCGTCGTTTATAAATGCATCTCGAGAAATAAAGCCCATTACTGTAGGTTCTGCACCTATAGAGAATTCCGTAACATTACCTTTTTCACCGTCTGCAACAATCGCGGGGGTTGACCCACCACAACAATCCCATGCAGGCCAGTTAGGGTTAACAGTGCCAGAAAAAATAGTTAAGTTTTCCGCAATACCCGTTGATGGAGGTGAAGGAATTGGTGCTTCGCCTTCTACTAGTGCATCTTCTAAACTATCGTAACCAGGACGAACAGTTTCACAACCTTTACCTGTATCAGGGTTTTGCTGACATTCGTATACGCGTACGTAGTCAATTTCAAATGATTGGCCATTTGCAAAAGCTTCAGCGTCTATACCTAAGTTATTTACATTTTCTGGCCAGTCGCCGCCTACTGCAAAGTTTAAAATAAGATAGAATTCTTGATCAAATGGAGCATTTTCCCAAAAAGTTGTTAGCTCGCCACTCACATTATCAAAGTTTTCAGTAAACCAACCTCTGTGAGACAAGCCAACGGCTTCGTCTTTACTGTTCGTTCTAACTTCAGATTTACGTTGAGTTGCATATAAATAGTCATCTACATACCAGCGAATTTCACCTTCTTGCCATTCAACAGCGTAAGTGTGAAAGTCATCTGCTGGGTTTAAGTCGTTAGGTAAGTTATAGGCTTTTCCTGAATTAACGTTATCAGGCCATTCTTTACCATAGTGCAATGTGCCATGAACCGTACTTTCTACGTTTCCATCTGCATCAGTTGTTTTAAGGTTGACGGTTTCAAGAATGTCGATCTCACCAGATTTTGGCCAACCACCATATACTTCATCGGTTGGTAGCATCCAAAACGCTGGCCAGCTTCCTTGTCCGCTCGGTAATTTAGCGCTTATTTCAAAACGCCCGTATTTAAAATCTGCTTTATAACGTGTAATTAAACGTGCTGATGTATAAGGTTGTTGAGCACCTTCTTCAGCAGGTAATGCAACAATATTAAGTTTTCCGTCAGTAATAAACGAATTATCAGCGCTATCGGTATAACACTGCTTTTCACTATTTCCACCGCCTTGGCAGTTAACTTCATGTGTCCATTTTTTACTGTCGATAGCTGAGCTATCAAATTCGTCTGCCCAAACCATTTTCCAACCACTGTCGGGTTGAGATACATCAACAGCGCGAGTATTTGTTTCAGTTTCTGCACCACTGCCACATCCTAATAGCGATACAGTTGAAACTAAAGCAACTAACTGCGATACCTTGTACATAGCTTTATGCGTAGCTTTTTTCATAAATGTCCCCGAGTTCACACGATTTATTTGTTCGTTTTTTGTATTCTTGTATTTTTTATAACTATTTTTATGAGAGTTTTTAGCTAACAACACTCAATACAAAACAACCAAACTTGTAGATAAACAATTTAATTTTAAATTGCTCCCTAGAATTATCTTGGTTTAAATAAATAAAACTAACAATTGAAATGCGGCATCATGGTTAAACCATGCGGCAATGCTGGTGTAGAAAAAAATTAAGAGATAAAGCGATACAAAAATAAGATGAAATGTTAAAGCTGTTTCGACTCAAGTATTTGTTGAATAACAGAGCTATAATTTCGACTTACTTTAAGGTGAACGTCATTACCTAAATCAAGAATACTTTCGCTATTTCGCATAGGTTTAATACTCTTAATATAGTTAATGTTTACGAGAGTGGACTTATGAATACGTGTAAATAATTTAGGATCTAACTGGCTTTCTAGTTTTTTCATGGTTATACGAACTATATGTGTTTCATTACTGTCATGAATGCACATATAGTCGCCCGCAGCATCTATCCAACGAATGTCTTTAACGGATACAAATACTTTTTCATGATCATTATTTTTAATCACTAGCTCTTGGTTAAATAAGGTCGGTAAAGGGCTGTCTGATCCTAACCAATTTTCTAGTTCAGATACGGCAATGCCTGAAGTTTCACCCAATGCTTTAAGTAACTTATATTTCTCTTTAGCGGCGTTTCTTTCACTATGATTTTCTGAGTTACCATTAATGTTAACAGGCTGAGCACGCTGCATTATGCGTTCAACCGTTTTTTGAAGTCGACCTAAGTTAGCTGGTTTTAATACGTAATCGATAGCGTTTAACTCAAAAGCCTCAATTGCATATTCGCCATATGCGCTAACAAAAACAATCATAGGCAAAATGTCTGACTGTAGTGCTTGAACCACTTCAATACCGTTAAGCCCAGGCAAACGTAAATCTAAAAAAAGTACGTCAGGCGTTAATGTTTGGCACAAATGGATAGCTTGGTCACCATCACTCGCTTCAGCTATAACATGTATTTCAGGGATTTTTTCTAATCGAAGGCGAAGCCCTTCTAATGCAAGGGGTTCATCATCGACAATTATTGCCGTTAAGGGTTTTACATTCATCATTAAGCCTATTGTTCACAAGGAATAGAAATTAATACAGTTGCACCGCCCTCTTCACTATTGGCGAGATTTATATCAAAGTCTCCATTAAACATAGCATCTAATCGCGCTTTCGTATTAGTTATCCCAATACCAAAACCTTCTCTCATTTTTTTATTTAATTCTCGACCGTCATCAATAACTTTAATCACTAACCTTTCATTTACTTTTTTAGCTTGAATGGTAATGGTGCCGCCTTCTTTACGTAATTCAATAGCGTACTTAATTGCATTTTCAACTAAAGGTTGTAATAACATACTCGGTACTTGGCAAGCCATAACGTTATTATCAATATTAAGTTCAACATTTAACCGTTGGCCAAATCGTACTTTTTCAATCGAAAAATATAGATCGAGTAACTCTAATTCTTTTTGTAATGTAGTTTTGCTTTTGTCGTTTTTGTCTAAAGAATACCTAAAAAACTCGCATAGTTTATCTAACATTTCATTAGCTTTGTCATTCTCATGCTTAAAAATAAGTGTTGAAATAGCATTCATAGTATTAAACATAAAATGAGGATTTAGCTGATAGCGTAGCATTTCTAACTGAGCCTCTTTGGCTGAAGTTTGTGCTCTTAGCAACATTTCATGCTCTTTTTGAAGCTTAGTGTTGTACAACATAATAAAAAAGATAGAGGTCCAAACAAACATAGTGGTTAACGAAAACAATAACCAACCACCAAACTCCAACATATTCCAAGCTTCATTCCACTGCTGTTGATATACAATTGTTTTATAAAAACTCAGCTTCATTACATTGAAAACCAAGCCCAAAGCAGCGGCTGATATAAAACTATAAAACAGGGTTTGTTTAAGAGGTAAATGAACTATTTTTCGAATGAGTAGCCACTGAAAGTACGATAATAAAAAGCCACTTAAGGTTTCTAATATTAAATTGGTAAATTGCCTAGCAAGGTTAAATTCAGGCAGATCTAATTGCGGCCTAATAATAGCTAAAAACACAACAATGCTATAACCCAGCCAACCTGCAATTTGTAAGGTCCAAAATTGATGACTTTGTTTTGAAAATGATTGTGCGCCTAATTCGAGCGTACTTGCTGTTTTATTTACTTTCATAACATCAATTAAACCATGTAATTAATAAATATGGAGGCTGCTGAACTTTAATTTTAGCCTCTAGTTCAGTAACTCTATACGTTAAATATATATCAAATAGCCTGAAAAGAAGCGTTTTTGCGACAACGCGTGCAGTTAGAAAGACAACTCATGCATGTTAAAAGCGTAAACATAGCTAAAGAAGAGTAATAACTTAATACAGAGATTAATGATTTAATTAAAAGAGAGCGTAAAGAACAAAGCAATAAACTAAGCATCTAAATTAGATGGTTATTTATTACTTTGTTGATGGAACCAATTAAACGTACGAATAATTATATTACTGTTCTTTTTGAGTTTTAAGACCCGTTAAAAACGCTGATAAAACATCATCAGAGCATTCTTTATAATGTTTATTATTCACGTTTCTAAAAAATGAACTTAATTCATATTTATCCAATGTTATTTTACCTAATCCTAAAACAGTAATTACATCGTCAGCTTTTAGATTTAAAGCAATTTTAAGTTTATTAAATACTGCATTGTTATTCAGGCTCACTTCAGCAGCACGATCAGGACCGTCGCTTGGGCCGCGTTGATCCACAATCAAACCATTTAAAAAGCCAGCAAATTCAACATCAAGTAACTCTTTATATGTAGGATCATTTTTTTCTACAAAAATTTGAGTTAATTGCTCTGCTGATATTTCACATTGGCCAAGCCCAAATACAGCGCATATTTTCTCATTGTTAAAATCAAAAATATTACACACACGTTTAAGAGTTACATTATTTATCATTAAATTGCCTAGAAGGTAAAATTGCTTTGAAAGGTTTTTCAAAATATTGCGGTATTATAACTCATCTAGAGAGTATTACGCCTACACATTTATAAAAATTAACAAAGCTAAGGTTCATTTTTAATTAAACATTTATTTATCGCTATTTTTTAAAAAGAATAAGCATACGATAAATTTAAAAAATCAACGCCAGGGTTTCGACTGTTAAGACCACCATTACTATAATGCATATAACGAATAGCTACAGACTGCTTACGTTCTTTATCAAAATCAACGGCAATCCCCAACCTATCTTCAAATTGATAGTGTGAACCAATATTTTTACCTGCAAACCGAGTATCTTGTACCAAAGACACCCCTATACCAAACTCCCAACGCACAGGATACTTATGGTAAAGATGATAAAACGTTTTACCTATAACAGGAGAAAGCGCTAATACATAATTAGTTTCATGGTGATTTAAATCACCAAACTCCCAAAAGTTTGCACTAACTTCCCAATAAATATTCAATTGATCTAAATAAGGGACATTGTTAATTTCATATACAAAAGGCCTATACGCCAAACGTAAGCCAGTAATATCGTCAGAGCCAACTAATAAATCAACCGCAACGGCACTCGAACTAGAGTAAGGGGCTGATATTGAAGAAAAAGATGCTAAAAATAGCGTTGTTAATAATAGTAAATTAATAGATATAAATTTCATCATGTTATTCAAGTTAAGTTGTTGTAAAAGTTTTACATGACTATTGAAATGCTTTCTAAATAAGTGACACATTCAATATTCATCTCACCTTCTAAAAATTAGTTAAATCAACGCCGCGGCTAAAAACAACGGCACCCTATAGCTGTATTTTGTTTACTATTATTTTCAGGACTTATTTAACAGAACAATAGTATGAATCAGCAATACAGCATAAAGACCGACCGGTCGGTACATGACGTAAATTTAACATACCGATAGGTACAAATCAAAGGGATATTTAAAATTTATAAATAAATTATTTAAAAACAGTTTCCTTTAACAAAACGCTTTTGCATCCATGAAGAGAACACAGAAACGATCGCTCAAACAAAACTTGAACGTTTATTCAAGTAGTTCTATAGTGTGCTTATACCAAGTCCTGATATTGATCGAATTTGCTCATATATTAGTTACTGTCTCCTTTACATCATAAAAATACATAACAAGGATAGGCACTGTGAACGATAAAATTAAACTGGATATTGTTTCTGACATTGTGTGCCCATGGTGCATCGTTGGATACAAACATCTTGAAGCTGCTATTAATGAATTAGGTCTCCAAGAAAGAATAGAAATTGAATGGCAACCGTTTGAATTAAATCCAAATATGCCAGAACAAGGTGAAAACTTACGTGAACATGTATTACGTAAATATGGTGCTAGCCGTGAAGACAGCAATAAAGCACGCGATAATATTAGTGCGCTTGGTGCTGAATATGGTTTTAAGTTTGACTATTTTGAAGAAATGAAAATGGTGAACACTCGTGATGCTCATTTGTTGCTAGACTTTGCCCATGAACAAGGGTTACAGCATCAGCTAAAACAACGTTTATTTGCGGCTTTCTTTACTGAACATAAAGATATTTCAAACCGTGTCGTATTACTCGCTGAAGCTCAAGCAGTAGGTCTAGATCTCGAAGCGTCCAAATTAGCTTTAGCTGACACAGCTCGCCGCCTTCGCGTATCAAATCAAGAAAAACAATGGCAGCAACAA
This sequence comes from Pseudocolwellia sp. G5-9, assembly GCF_055808995.1. Lineage (NCBI taxonomy): Bacteria > Pseudomonadati > Pseudomonadota > Gammaproteobacteria > Alteromonadales > Colwelliaceae > Pseudocolwellia > Pseudocolwellia sp. G5-9. Next base: position 4,704,361 of record NZ_CM147893.1, on the reverse strand, counting down.
GGTATTTCGAGCGTACCAACAGTAATATTCAATCGTAATAGCGCGATAACAGGTGCGCATCCGCAAAGTACTTATGAAGAAGTATTAAAAGAACTCGCGGGACTTTAAAGGTTAATGATCACAAAGTACCTTAATAACCAAGAACTTATAAGCCTATAGTTTTATAGAAAAAACCTACATTTATAACATTTAACAAAGCCGAGGAAAGTAACAATGGAAAACCAATACACACCACCTAATATTTGGACTCACGATACTGAAAGTGGTGGCAAATGGGCAAGTATTAATCGTCCAGTTTCAGGCTCAACTCATGAAAAAACCCTACCTGTTGGTAAGCATGCCCTACAACTTTATTCTATGGGTACGCCTAACGGCCAAAAAATAACAATTATGTTAGAAGAGTTATTAGCATTAGGTAAAAGTGCAGAATACGACGCTCACATGATAAACATTGGCGAAGGTGATCAATTTTCTTCAGGTTTTGTAGCGGTTAATCCTAATTCAAAAATTCCTGCTTTAGTTGATCACTCAAATGAAATGCCTGAACCTATATTCGAATCGGCTTCTATTTTGGTTTATCTTGCAGAAAAGTTTGATGCTTTATTACCTGAAAGAGGCATTAAGCGAACCCAAGTATTTAACTGGTTATTTTGGGTACATGGTGCTGCACCTTATTTAGGTGGTGGTTTTGGCCACTTTTATTCTTACGCACCAGAGAAGTTTGAGTACCCTATTAATCGTTTTACCATGGAAGTTAAACGCCAGTTAGACCTATTAAACAAACAGTTAGAAAAAAATGAATTTATCGCAGGTGATGAACTAAGTATTGCCGATATTGCGACTTGGCCTTGGTACGGTAACTTGGTATTAGGTAATCTTTATGATGCAAAAGAATTTCTTCAGGTTGATGATTACCCCCATGTTCAACGTTGGGCTCAAGCAATGTCAGAACGTCCGAGTGTACAACGAGGATGTATTATCAACCGAACTTGGGGCGAACCATGGGAACAACTTGAAAACCGCCATAGCGCTGAAGATATTGACAATGTGCTAGCATTAAAACTTAAAAATAATGATATTTAAAAACATCAAAATCAAGTAACTATTATCGACACAGCGCCAGTTATACCCGTTACCCGTCAATATGCATATTTCATAGCTCTTGATCGATATCAATTCAAAGCTGTGCTTTGTAATAATCGTTACTCCCTTATAAAAGTATTAAAGTGAAAGTAATTTTGTTCAAGCGCTTCTTCAATGAGTCTAAATTATCAATAAGTTAGGCAAGCTTTATGTACCTGTCAGCCATATTGACTAAAAAATACCGATAGGTACAATAGATTGGTTATTAATCTCTTTTAATTTAGGATCATTCATTGTGACGAGCGGCAGAAAAAAATCATTTGATGAAAAAACAGCTTTAAATGCTGCTATGGATGTATTTTGGCAAAAAGGCTATGTGGGTGCTTCACTCACAGACCTAACAACACGTATGGGGATTAACAAACCCAGCATGTATAGTGCTTTTGGTAATAAAGAAACTTTATTTGTTAAAGCCACACAATGTTATATTGATACTAAAATACAGCCTCATATTAAATTTTTATTTGAAGAAGGCATTACTTTAAAACAACGCTTAAAAAACCACATGATGTCTATTGTGTCGATGCAATGTGCTTCTGAACAATCGAAAGGATGCTACCTAGCATTATGCCAGTCAGAACTGATTAGTGGCGACATTCCAGAGCAAGCCAAAGAATTACTTAAAAAAGCCGATGTAATGCCGAGCCAGCTTTATACAGACTTATTTAATAATGATGTTGAAGCCATAAACTTAGGATTGAATAAAAACGCACAAGCCAATGGGGTAAGTATTTACACTATACTAAAAGGAACAGCGTCAATGGCTCGTTCAGGTATTGAACAGTCACAGCTTGAATACAGTATTGATAGTATGATTGCAGGTATAGGCATTCATTAAAACGATAACAAATTCGCTTAAACGTAAATAAAAAACAATAAGTGTGCCTACCAAATAACAGCAGGCACATTATAAATTAAGCATTCCCCCCTCTTCAATTAAGGTAACGCACAAACCTCTTCTTCTTGTTTATTGTAATAATCAGCAGACAAACCAATTAACTGAGGTACTGTTGCTGAAATGGTAATTGATGAAAAAGTACCAATCAAAATTCCCGTAAACAATGAAATAGCAAAGCCAGATAACGACTCACCTGCAAATATCCATATCGCTAGAATAGTTGCCAGTGTTGTACCTGAAGTGATCAAAGTTCTTACAATAGTCGATTTAATTGCTAAGTTAACAATATTTTCAATACTGGCGCCTGAATTACGTTTCATAATTTCACGTATCTTATCGCCGACAATAATCGAGTCATTGAGTGAATAACCAATAATCGCCAGTAAACTAGCCACAATAGTTAAATCAAACTTAATACCAAGCCAAGCGAATAGCCCCAGAACCACAATAACGTCATGACACAAAGCTATAACAGAGCCCGCAGCTAAACGCCATTCAAATCTAAACGACAAGTAAAACAATATAACGATTACAGCCGTTATCAAAGCGAGTCCTCCTTGATCAATCAGCTCATCTCCTACTTGGCTACCAATATAGATAGAGTCTTGCGGTGTAATGTTTAAGCCATTTTGTTGAGAAAAGTCAGTTAACCACGTTTTACCTTTCAAGCTAATATCGTTATCGGCTTGCTGTACGCTCCAATGTGTACCATTTTCGGCTGAAGCTAAGCCAAATGTATCGGGTAGATAGTCAGTTAATAAGGTTTCCATGTCTGCTTTATTCACAGGCTCTTGAGTGGTAAATTCTGTTAAATAACCACCGGTAAAGTCTAAACCTAAATTCAAACCTTTACTCAATACACCTGCTAGCGAAAAAATAACTAAAGCGGCCGCAAAATATAAGCTGACAACACGAAATTTACTTAAGGTTTCTGTTTGATTTAAAATAAAGTTGTTCATAGTTTTACTCCAAGTAACTGAGACTTGTTTTCACGAATAGAAAAGTTAGTTAATGCTTTTGATACGAATACGCCAGTAAACATGCTGGTTAAAATACCTAAACATAAAATAATGGCGAAACCTTTTACCGCTCCATAGCCAATGGCATATAAAATAATACCTGTGATCATTGTGGTAATGTTTGCATCTAAAATCGTTGAAAAAGCATTGTTATAGCCATATTCAATCGCTGAAAGTACTTTACGACCGCGTTTCAATTCCTCTTTAATCCTTTCAAAAATAAGTACGTTAGTATCAACCGCCATACCAACCGTTAACACCAAGCCTGCAATACCGGGAAGCGTTAATACCGTGCCAGGTAATAAAGACATTAATCCAAGTAAACTCACTAAGTTTAGCGCTAAAGCTACGTTAGCGATCAAACCTAAACTGCGATACCAAACAAACATAAACACTAAAGTAATACCTATGCCTATGCTTAACGCTTTAATACCGTTGTCTATATTGTCTGCACCTAAAGTTGCTTCAATACTACGTTGCTCAACAATCGTTACAGGCGCTGTCAAAGAACCTGCACGCAGCAATAACGCTAACTCTTGCGCTTCTTGTGGGCTCGACATATTGGTAATACTGAATTGCGCTCCTAAGTGTTGCTGAATCGTTGCAACGTTAATTACTTTGCTCTTCTTCACCATCACATCGTTAACATCACGATAAAACTCAGAAAAAACAGTCACCATAGGCTTGCCAATATTCTTCTTAGAAAAGTTAGACATTTGCTTACCGCCAACATCATCTAAGGTTAAATTAACTAGCGGCATACCCATTTCACCCACACCTGAACGTGCATTTTTAATGTGGCTACCAGAAAACACCACTTGGCTATTCATGCGAAGTCGTTGACCATTTTTATCTGTCATTTGAATAATACCAGCGGCTTTTGAATTTTCAGCCAGTTGGTAAAAGTCTAACGAAGCCGTTGCACCAATAATTCTTTTCGCTTCTTCAGGATCGTGAACACCCGGTAATTCAATGCGAATTCTGTTTTTACCCTGCTTTTGAGTTACCGCTTCGGTAATACCTAGCTCCTCAATTCTGCCACGCATGGTTTTAAGGGTTTGGGTCATAGTTTCTTGACGAAACAGTACTTGTTCTTTCTCTGAATAGGTTAAAACAACTTGGTTATCATCAAGTTTCTTTTGGCTCAGTTCAGGGTACATTTTCTTAATTTCAGACAACAATGTGCCTTCACTTAACTGCTTTGCAGAAGAAAAGTTAATCACGATTGAGTGATTATCTGGCTGAGCAACTTTACTTAAACGAATGCGGCTATCTATCGCTAACGTTTTAACGTCTAAAGCGATACCCGTTAACTTATCAAGTAATGCGCGTTCAGTATCTACATCGAGTACAAACAATACGCCGCCACTTAAATCTAAACCCAGTTTAATGGGTTGTCCGTGTAACATTTTTAACCAAGTCGGCGCTGTATTTTCTGTAACACTTTCAATAGAAAAACTATCACTAAGCTCAGTATTTAAAAGCTTTTCAATGGCTTTTTGATCCGCTTCGTTCGATAGGCTGATAGACGTTGTTGATGCCGAGGTTCTTATCTCATCAATGGCTAGATTGTGCTCGGCTAACAAGGTCTTAATTTCTTGCGCAGATATCTGTTCAGCTTGACTGTTATTGTTGACTAAATTAACCGTTAGCTTGTCAGAATATAAGTTAGGCAACGCGCTAACTATCATAAATAACAATACGAAGATAATGACAATGTTCTGCCATTTTGTATGTTTTACGTGCTTTTTATTACGTGAATTCATCATAAAATCTCTAACACCCATTCCATAAATTCATAATAAATAAACGAAACAGATATAAATCAAATAGCACCGTACTTTGCTCAAACAATTCAATTAAAACCCAGCTAAAAAACTAGACTTATAGATCGCAAGTACGGTAAATAACTGATGATAAACATCAGCATGGAAAATTAACTTTTTTGATTTTGCCGTTCAGAAAATACAGATATGTACTTTCATAAACGCATTTTATGAATTAGCTGTGGTAAGTCGTTCGAGAAGAATACAAAGAGTTGCCGTCTTTCCAACCAGAAAGTCGCGATGAATTGCTGCTATGGCTTAATTGTTCAAACCATGGCGTTATTACAGGAGGATTCGCTAAATGCTTGAATACACCCGCGTTAAGCTTAATTTTGAAAAATTCAACAATAAGCACATATTCAGGACTGTTTTGAACCTCAACAGAAAATAACGAAGCGTTAAGCCTACTAGAACTTGGCAAATTATATAAAACTTGAGGTGCTTCTGTATCTATACTTGAATCTTCTTCTAAGTCTAGATCAAAAACTGTTTGCGGTACTACCTGAGAAATATTCTCATGAGATAAATAAGCATTATGATTAATTTTAGAGATCGGCAAAGCACCAGCTGTTTTAGCCAGAACGAATAAAAACAATAAAATTGTTAATTTACGCCACATGAAAATAATCCCACCGCTTAGAAAACTTATTATATGGCTCTTTTTTTGAGTTTCAACGAGCTTATTCATTTAAATTAATATGTTTTATTTAAACAGCTAAATACGACTTAAAAATGAATATTGCGCTATTAACATTTGTACATTAAAACATCACACAGGTTCGACCACTTACATTTTCAGATTAAAGCGCTGCTTTTATTTTTAATTTGGTTTTTTATCCTGAAATCTCTGTAAATACCAACATTAATCATTATTGATGTCATCTATCATATCTTTTTTAACTCGTATCCATTTGAATAATAGATGAATCAACTGGGTATAAAATTATTGTGAGGTATAAATGAAAATTTTAGTCTTAGGCTCTGGTGTTATAGGAGTAACCAGTGCTTGGTATTTAGCTAAGTCTGGCCATGAAGTTATTGTGGTGGATAGACAATCAACCGTAGCTAACGAAACAAGTTTTGCAAATGCAGGTCAAATTTCTCCAGGCTATTCAGCTCCGTGGGCAGCACCGGGTATTCCAGCAAAAGCAATGAAGTGGCTTATGCAGGAGCTTGCTCCATTAAAGATTAACGTAAAAGATTTTGATCTAGAAACCATCGCGTGGATGACCAAAATGGTCGCTAATTGTAATGGCAAAGATTATCACATAAACAAATCAAGAATGATGCGGGTAGCGGAATACAGCCGTAACTGTTTAAGAGAACTTCGTAACGAAATTTCTATTAATTACGACCATAGAACGCAAGGCACATTGCAATTATTTCGTACGCAAAGCCAAGTAAAAAGCTCGCAAAAAGACATTCAAGTATTAAACGAAAGTGGCGTTGATCATCAAGTATTAACACCCGACGAATGCTTAATGTACGAACCAGCTCTAAAACATACTATTCATAAAGTTGTTGGCGGTATTCGTTTACCCAACGACGAAACAGGAAACTGTCATATGTTTGTAACCCAATTAGCTCAAGAATGCGAAAAGTTAGGAGTGAAGTTTGTTATGAATACCGACATTCAAAAGCTCAATAAACAAGGCGATATATTAACCAGTGTATCAACAAGTAAAGGCGAATTTATTGCTGACGCTTATTTAATGGCTTTAGGTTCATACTCTACACATATGCTGGCTGATATCGGAATAAAAATCCCTGTTTACCCGATTAAAGGCTACTCACTTACAGTACCCATTGATGATTTTTCAGCAGCTCCTGAATCAACCATTATGGATGAAACATATAAAGTTGCGATCACTCGATTAGGTGATCAAATACGAGTGGGCGGCACAGCAGAAATCACGTCTTATAACTTAGCATTATCAGAGAAACGTCGTAAAAATATCGAATTTTCGATTGCTGATTTATTCCCTCATGCAGCTGATTTAAGTAAAGCTGAATTTTGGACAGGATTAAGACCTATGACACCAGACGGCACGCCTATTTTAGGTAAAACGGGTATCGACAATTTATTCCTAAATACAGGTCATGGCACTTTGGGCTGGACTATGGCAGTTGGATCGGCGAAGTTTATTAGCGATGTTATTAGTAATAAACCACCTGACATTGATGAATCGGGCTTATCAATAGCACGTTACAGACATTAGGAGGATATATGGCTAGGACAGCAACTGCAGTTATTAAATTAAATGCAATTAAACAAAATTATTTATACGCAAAATCACTCGCTAAACCCGCTAAAGCTATTGCAACCGTTAAAGCAAATGCCTACGGACACGGAGCTATTGAAGTCGCTACTGCATTAGCCGATGTTGCTGACGCCTTTGGTGTTGCATGCATTGAAGAAGCAAAAGAGTTACGTGATGCGGGTATTAAACAACCTATTTTATTGTTAGAAGGTTTTTTTACCGCCGACGAATTAACCTACATTAGCGAAAACAATTTATGGTGCGTAATACATACGCAATATCAACTTGATGCCCTTAAAAAGGCTCAACTTACTAAGCCAATAAATGTTTGGTTAAAAATGGATTCAGGTATGCATCGTTTAGGTTTTTTACCTGATGAGTACGCGCATGCTTGGCAGCAATTAGATCAAATGAATCAAGTTGAGCAAATTGTACACATGAGTCATTTTTCATCGGCAGATGATGTAAACTCTTCGGCAACTCAGCATCAAACAGCGCTATTTTTAAATACAATTAACCATTTACCTGGAGTCATTAGTTTAGCTAATTCATCAGCTATTTTAACAAACGCAGTTAACCCAGCTAATAAGGTTCGTGATATTAAAAACAGCTGGATACGACCAGGAATTATGATGTATGGCGCTTCACCTGTAGAAGATAATGACATAGCTAATACACTAAAACCCGCTATGTTATTTAATGCCAAAGTTATTGCTCAACGCACCGTTAATATAAACGATGGCGTTGGCTATAACGCATTATGGAAAGCTAAAAGCACGACACAAATAGGCACAGTTTCTATTGGATATGCAGATGGTTATCCTAGGCATGCAGCCAACGGCACTCCTGTTTATATTAATGGAAAAAAGAGCCGTATATTAGGTCGAGTATCTATGGACATGTTGATGGTTGATTTATCTATGTTCGAAGGTCAAAACTGTGTAGGTTTTGATGTTGAGCTATGGGGAAATAATATTTTAGCGAACCAAGTTGCTAAGTATTCAGAAACCATTGCTTACGCTTTATTTTGTGGTTTAACACGCCGCGTTAATAAGCAATACATAAGCTAAACATAGGTTAGCTAAACGGTATTAGATACATAATATTTAACCTCGTCATTGTTCGAGGTTAAATATTTTTATGAGCTCATCGCTTAAGTTAAAAATATAAAGTTCTTATAAAAACTCTGTTTTTGACTGTCTTGCATTGATCACATGGTTAATATCAAGCGTCTGCGTTTCTTTAGATGCTTTTACTTCAATCCCCTCATGATTTAATAACCATAGCTTACGTTCAATTCCGCCAGCATAGCCCGTTAACGAACCATTAGAACCCACCACTCGATGACACGGTACAATGATGCTAATAGGGTTTCGACCATTTGCCCCGCCAACAGCTTGGGAACCTTTAGGTTTATTTACCATTTTAGCAATATCGAGATACGACACCGTTTCACCAAAAGGTATTGTAGATAAACACTGCCATACACTTTTTTGAAATTCGGTTCCTTTAGGATCTAACGGTATATCAAATTGTCTTAGTTCACCTTTAAAATATTGCTCAAGTTGCTGTTTACATAAGGTGGTAAAGTGATTAGGCGATATACCCCCCTTTTCTTCACCACAAAAAATAACATGAGCAAGGCCGTTTTCTGTCGCTTTACATTCAATTAATCCTAAAGGCGAATTAAAATAATCGATATATGTTTTAGTCGACGTATCGGTATAAACTTGAGTGTTCATTACAACTGACTCCATAATTGAAAGGTTAAATAACTACGCCATGGCGATACTTGCTCAGGTGAGAAGTCGGCTTTAAATTGTGTTTTAAGTTGTTCCATTGCTTTTTTCACGCCTAAGTCTCCTGCTAAAAATATATCAGGATCACTTAAGCCTCTAAGCTGTGCGTATTCTACAGTCCAAGGACCTATGCCTTTTAATTTAAGCCACTGACTGGGGTCGTTAGGTGTATCGCTAGTTATAAAATGCTGAGCTAAGTTTCGTAGGGTTTGTTTACGTGAACCGGGCATTTTAAAAAAATCTAACTCGTTATTAGCAATAGCTTCAGGCGTTGGAAATAAATAACGAGTGACTTTATTGTTATCTAGTTTATTTCCTAAATTAACAACTAGGGTTTCAACTAAATTTTTTGCAGCATTAACTGATATTTGTTGCCCAAGTATGGCTCTAATGCCAGCTTCAAACATATCCCAAATACCAGGTAATCTAATACCTGTGTTGAGCTGAAACTCAGCAACAAAACTTTGTTGAAGATCGTGCTCTACTGCTTGCATATCTACATCTAAATCTAGAACACGTTTAATGTTATTAACAATACCTTTTAAGTGTTTTACATCGTCTAGCTCTATAGTTACGTCAAATCTATTTTTGCCATTAACATGTGTTGCAGTAAAACTTCCTTCGGTATCTAACCACGTAAAATTTCGACCATAACTATTTTTTTCGCACCACTCAAGTCCTTTAATTGCTCTGGCTTTAAGTAGATTTTGCATATATGGCCAATTAAATGGAGGTCTGTAATACAACTTAAGTTGTAGTGTATTTTGCTTGTTGCCTCCCGATTTACGTAATGACGATGGCGTTAATTTAAGTTGCGATTGAAAGCAGTCGTTAAATCGTCTAATGCTTGAAAAACCACTTGCCAACGCCACTTGCGTAATAGGTAATTGCGTTTGATGTAGTAGCTGCTTGGCAAATAAACACTGTTGATAAAGGGCGTATGCCTTGGGCGACATACCTAAATGCTTATCAAATAATTGTCGTAAATAACGATCGCTAATGCCTAATCGTTCTGCGAGTTTAGGTAATGAGCTTTGTTGCAAAGCACCGTTATCAATTAAACAAATTGCTCTGTCGAGTGTTGCGTTTACGCCTTTCCATGCAGGTGAATTTGGAGCACTGTCTGGCCTACAACGTAAACAAGGACGAAAACCTGCATTGGCGCATTCAACCGCGCTTGAAAAATACAAAACGTTTTCTTCTTTAGGTGGATAAACAGGACAAATAGTTCGGCAATATATTTTAGTGGTTTTAACTGCAGTAAAAAACTTACCGTCGAAACGCGGGTCGCGAGATAATCGAGCTTTTTGGCAAATTTTAACGTTTAACATAACGACCTAAGATAAGTGTTTTTGATAACGACATCATAACGAATTTTTTAATAAAAACTGGCCATTATCGGAACTGAATGTTTATAAAACAAAAAAACGAGCCGAAGCCCGTTGTTTAAATTGACGAATATAAAAACCAATACATACTTACGTTTATTTTTTATCGCGCTTATACAAAGCCTCTATCGTACTCGTTTCAATCGTATTCGCATTAATCATATAACCTGCTAATGCACCAGAGGCATCTTCAGGTAGTTCAAGCTTTTCTACCGAAAGTGCATGTACGGTAAATTGATAGCGATGAACACCATGACCTTCTGGTGGACAAGCGCCTCCAAAGCCACGGCTACCAAAATCACTTTTAATTTGCATACTACCTTTTGGCGCTTTATTCGTTTTAGTATTACCTGCGTCAGTTGCTAATTCAGTAACAGTTACGGGTATATTAACTATTTGCCAATGCCACCAGCCGCTACCTGTTGGTGCGTCAGGATCATATACTGTAATAGCAAAACTCTTAGTATCTTTAGGTGCATTACTCCATTTTAACTGAGGAGATAAATTACTCCCTGTACAGCCAAAACCATTAAACACCTGTGTTTTATTCATTAATACACCTGCTGTAATATCTTTACTCGTTAAAGTAAAAGAACCCGCAAAAATAGATGCTGACACTAACAGCGGAAAAATTGAAAAAACTTTAAGAGATATATTCATACTTATTCCTTATTTAAATGAGTTAACTCACACTAAAAATTACACTAAAAAATATTAAATCACATAGAGCCCTTTAATTTCATCTGCAATTATTTTTACCGCTTGCTCTACTACGCTTTCATCTTGCGCATAAGATAAACGTATACATTCATATTTATGTTGCCAGCTATCGTCAATTCCAATAAAAAAATCTTCTCCGGGAATAATTAACACACCTTTAGCTTTTAAGCGTTGATATAGCTCTTTGGAAGTAATAGGCAAACCTTCTAACCACAACCATAAAAATATAGCGCCTTCAGGTTTATGTATTTTAAAAGGAATTCCCGCTAAGTTTTGTTTTAATAACTCAACGGTTTTTTCTGCTTTTTCTTGGTAAAACGGTGTGATTTTATCGGTTAATGTTTGAATATCATTTTTACTAAATAAATCTTTACTGAGTGCGGGGCCTAAATTACCGCAAGCAAGGTTGGTGATAATATTGGCATTGGTAAAGTCTTTAATAAATTGCTCATTGGCAATGACTATTCCGGTTCTAATTCCAGGTAAGCCCAGTTTCGATAAACTTAATACTACAATCGTATTTTCGTTCCAGTGAGGTTTAGCATCAGTAAATAAAATATTAGGAAAAGGTAAACCATAAGCACCGTCAATAATTAATGGAATATTGGCTTGTTTGGCTATTTTGTCTAAGTGAACAATTTCTTCATCGGTGATCACATTACCTGTTGGATTAGTGGGTCTAGACACAGATAAAGCAGCGATACTGTTATCTATATTTAACGTAGAAAAATCGACATGATATTTAAAGGTTTCATTGTCAATAATTTCAATACTCGGCTTGGTTGAAGAAAAAAACTCATCAGATAAGCCAGCGTCAGCATAACCTACGTATTCAGGTGCCAGTGGAAAATGTATGGTTTTTTTATCGCCATTTTCCATCGTACCCGCCAACATATTATAAATAATAAAAAAAGCGGATTGACTCCCGTTTGACACCGCAATATTTTTATCACTAATGTTCCAATTAAACGTTTTAGCTAAGTAGTTTGCTAATTGCTCACGAAAGCCTTTTTCTCCTTGAGGTGATTGATAAATACCTAATAAGTTATGACGAGCAATAGGATCTTGAGCAATACTTGTTAATTGTTTTTCAAAATACGCTTCTACCTCTGGCACTCTACCGGGGTTACCGCCTCCCATAAATAACATATTTGGATTTTCATTTAATGCGCTACCAAGGTCGTCCATTAATTCCACAATGCCTGACTTGCCTGAGAATTTTTGACCAAAGTTAGAATAATTCATATTAGCTCTCATTTTTATAATGTATTTTAACGATTTAATGTATCTGATTGTTGACTTCACCTTTTCAACAGAAAGATGATTTTTTCTAATTTATCGCTCCAAAATAGTGCACCACAAAAAACAAAAAGACCATAGCAATTATAAATCAACAACTTAACAATGGCTCATGTTTTGCTTTAGTTAATATCAACTAAGTTAAGGAGTATGTGCTTTTGAACCTATTGTTCTCACCTATCAATTTTTTTATAAAAATAGTGGGCTTTACTCAGGTAACTATTTTTACCTTGTTATATACATTAGCGCTTTATGTTGCCTGTTTAACAATAGAAGGTGTTGCTTTATCTATTGTTTTTGCCTGTTATTTTTATTTACTGCTTGGTATCGCGATTATAACAAGAAACCAAATAGATCATTTAACTCGTGTATTAAAAAGGATTAATGTACACGATTTTGATCACCGAGATGTACATTTTAATAGTATTTTCAACACTGAATTATTAGATCAATTATTACGCACTTACCGCGAACTAGGCCGACTTAATAACTATAATGAAGAGCGTAATAAAGAAGTCGAGTTTTCAGCTATTCAAGTAATAGAAACCTCATCGAAAGTTAAAGACAATGTACACAAACAATCAGATGCTACTAGATCAACCGCGGCTGCTATTGAAGAATTAAGTCAGTCGTTAATTGAAGTCAATAATGAAATATCAAGTACACACGAATCTTCTTGTTTAGCCTCAAATATTGCTGAGCAAGGAAAAAGCGCCTTACAGTCTTTAAGCTTAGCGGTAACCGATGTTAGTAATCGTGCGCAATCAACCCAACAACGTATGATATTACTCAATGATTTAGTAAAAGACGTTGGAAAAATTACTCAGTCTATTCAGCAAATATCACAACAAACCAATTTATTAGCCTTAAATGCCTCTATTGAAGCTGCTCGAGCAGGAGAAATGGGACGAGGTTTTGCTGTAGTTGCTGAAGAAGTACGTGAACTTGCAAAAAAAACCAATAACGCGACCGACGCAATTGTCACCAACATAAATTCAGTACTCGTAGAAACCTCCGAAATTGTAAAAACCATGACCGAAGTGGTAGAAAAAACAGATCAAAGCTTAGAAAAAACCGCACAAGTAGATGAAGCATTTAGCAATATTTATGATGCAACAGACCAAGTTAAATTACGCATGGAGGTAGTAAGTGCGGCTTCACAGCAACAAACCGCCGCAACCCATGAAATAGCAGAGCATATTTCACTTGTTGTTATTGGTGCTAAAGAAAATGCTGAAATAGCAGACCAATCAGAATCTGTTGCCAATCATTTACGCAAACTCACTCAAACGAGTGTTTAGGAGCATATATGGGATACTTTTTTATAACTGCAATTTGCTTGTTAGCTATTTGTATTTTAATAATTAAACGATTTAACAAAAATAAAATTAAAAAAACTCAATTGTTAGGCATTAGTTATATTACGCAATTAAAGCCTCTTATTTCTCTTGTACAACAACACAGAGGCCTGTCATCGGCATGGTTAAACGGTGATATAACGGTTAAACCTAAGATAACCAGTTTACAAAAACAAATTGCAAACATGATCAAGGATCTAAAAAAAACCGAGTTACACACCAATGAACGTTGGGTAAGTTTTAATGATCATTGGCAACGTTTACTGAACCTGAAAACCAAACCCTCTGTTGCGAATAGCTTTGAACAGCATTGCTTACTAGTTAAAAATTTATCTTATTTGCTAGAAGATACGTCAGAAACCTATTTATTGACCGCTGAGTATTGTAATGGTTTCCCTAATATTGGTTACACCTGGAGAGAGTTAATTATTTCAACTGAAAATATTGGCCAAGCCAGAGCCATAGGCACCAGTGTTTGTGTGCAAAAAGTTTGCTCAAGTGTTGATAAAATCAGATTGAATTTTTTAACTGAAAATATGAAAAAAATAACCACAAACACATTACATAAACTCCATTATTTATCGGATGAAGTAGATCAACACGACGACTATATAAACGCTGCAACGTTAAAAATGGAGGATTTTACTCAAGTAATATCTAACGATTTGGTAAATAGCCCAACAATAGCCATAGATCACCAACGCTATTTTGCATTAGCCACCTCAACAATTGCCGCTTTTGATGATATTTTTTATCATCAAGTAGAACAGCTTAAAAAGCTTATTTAGTGGTTGGGCATTAAGTAACAAAATAGAAATGAGCAACATAATTTAATTTGATAAAACAATATCTAAACCTTGCTTAGCTTTAGTTTTCATGAAGTCGCAAACTTTCCAACTTTGTGGATTCCAGCCCAATAAAAATCGATAAAAATCAGCCCACGCGACAGGATAAAGATAAGTTGTTTCAGCGGCTAACGCATCAAAGTCTAACGCTATATGGTATTCGGTTAACGCTTGTTTCAATTGCTTTAGGTATTCATTAAGTATTAACGGTTCAAACTCAATGAGTTTGTCTTCACTTAAACAACTCCCCACTAAATAAGCGAGATCTTTTACACCGGAACCACGGCCAATATATTGAAAGTCTACCGCGGCTACCTCTTCATTATTAACGTGGAAACATAAGTTTTCAAACTTCGCATCACCATGCACTAAAGTTTGAAATTTAGCCTTATTTAATACGTTATCAATCGCCTGAGCATGTGTTTTATAGCCACTTTCAGTCATAGCTAGCCATTCATCTTTTCGAGTAGCTAAGTGCCAATAGGTTCCTATTTCCCATAAACCTTCTGCTGAACTGCCCATAAACCTCGCATGAAAATATGCTAACCAACGTATAGCTAAGCGTAAACTGCTCCAATCAGCCGAGGCTTTACGAATAGAGTAGCCTGCACTATCTAAATCTTCCATTACCAGTAATGTATGGCTGTCGTTTGCACTACTAGCCATTAAATGAGGAACTTTACAAAAAGGGCTATAATTAGGTGTATTGGCAAGATATGAATAATGTTGATAAAAACTCGCTTCAACTTGATACGATTGTATTTTTCGTTGATGGCTAGCCGATGTGTTCCAACCTCTTGGATGCTCACCGGCGTTTTCAGGAGCGACAACTTTTACAATATAGCTTTGCCCACTTTTATTACTTTTACAGCGAATAATTTGGCCATAGCCACTCCATAGCGATTGCACCTCCTCTTCAAGTACAATGCTGGTATCACTTAACAGTGATTTTATTTGAGTGAATACATCCATAAAAATTATCGTTTCCACAAAACATTAATCAACGCACCACCCACCACTAAGCCACCACCAATTAAGGTAGTAACAAGCGGTACTTCGCTAAAACATAACCAACCAATAAATACCGAAAACACCACTTGTACATAAGCGTAAGCCATTGCTTTGTTGGCATCTTCACAATGCAGCGCTTTGGTTAATCCCACTTGCCCTACTTGAGTAAAAATCCCTACCAAAAGTAACAGTCCAAAAGCCGGTAATGAAGGCATAACAAAATCGCTACCTAATAAAGCAATGGCGATAGGAAGCGAAACAAAAGGAAAGTAAAAAACGATCACTGAGCTGTCTTCAGTTTTTGTGAGTTTTTTTACAATAACGTAGGCAACCGCACTACCAAAAGCCCCCAAAATAGCAGCCCCGATACTTATCCATGAATATTGCATTGTGGATATTGCAGAAGAAGAAAATTGAATGTTAGGCGAAACCATTACACTTAAACCCAGTAAACTTATAACAATACAAAGTAAAGTAGAACGCTGAACTTTTTCTTTTAAAAATATAACCGCCAACACCGCAGTAAAAACCGGATGTAAATATTGTAAAATAGTCGCTTCAGCTAAAGGTAATGTGGTTACAGCATAATAAACAAAAATAAGGGCTAATGCCCCTACAGCACCTCGTGCAACTAACCAAGGTTTATTATTACCCCATAAAGATATGCCTTTACGCTTAATATCAACATAACTAATAAAACCTGAAACAATCGCCCTAGCCGCAACAATTTCTAATACTGGAATGCCATAGGTACTTACTAATTTTACACAAGCCGCCATGAGTGAAAAACCCAGAGCAGAAAGAAGCATATACCACACACTGGCAGGTAAAGTGTTTTTTAATAAAGAAATCATGAAAGGCAAATAAAATAGGAAGAGTTGAAAGCGCTATTTTACGCTGTTCCTCTCAAAAATAGTAGCTCAGTTAACCGAGTTATTTCTCTAACACCTGAAGAAATATGATTCAGATAACTTAACCGTCATTATTTATTAAACAATCCGTCATATGTATTCAATAAACTGACCTTATCCATACTTTTCAACATAAAAATAGATCAAATATGTATAAAAAAATTTCACTACTTTTAATCACCCTAAATTTATTTACAGCCAATGTATTTGCTGCAAATGATAGCAACCTTATTTTAGTTACAATTGACGGTCTACGCTGGCAAGAAATGTTTTCAGGTGCTGACAAAAACTTACTTAATAATAAAGAGTTTGTACGTGAAGGCTTCAAGGTTAAAGAAAAATTTTGGCATACAAATGAAGCACAACGTAGAGAAATGCTAATGCCTTTTATTTGGCAAACAGTCGCAAAAGAAGGTGTATTAATAGGTAACAGAAACATAGGTTCTACTATGTCTGTAGCTAATAAATGGCACTTTTCTTATCCGGGTTACAGTGAAATATTTACAGGGGTTGTTGATCACTCTCTCGACAGCAACGCTAAAAAAGAAAATCCCCAAGTGTCATTTTTAGAATGGTTAAACAACAAACCTTTTTATCAAAATAAACTTGCAGCTTTTGGTAGCTGGGATGTGATCCCATATATATTAAATACACAACGTAGCAAATTATATGTAAATGCAGGATTTATAGAAGCAAAAGGTTATGCTTTGTCTGAAGAAGCCAAATTACTCAACCAGTTACAAAAAGAAATTCCTAGCCCTTGGCATAATGTACGTTTAGACAGCTTCACCTACAGATATGCAAAAGACTATCTATTAAACGTAAAACCTAAGGTTATGATAATTTCTTTTGGAGAAACGGATGATTTTGCTCATGACGGCCATTACGACAGTTATTTAACGTCAGCTCATCAAACCGATGCTTTTATTGCAGACTTATGGGATACCATTCAAACAATGCCCAACTATAAAGATAATACCGTATTAATGATCACCACAGATCATGGACGAGGTAGTACAGCTAAAGATTGGCAGCATCATGCTTCACCTCTTGCCATTCAAAACTACATGAAAAACCTGAAAGAGTTTCCAAAAGGTATTATCGGTTCAGAAAACATTTGGTTTGCTGCTATTGGTCCTAAAATAAAAGCTCAGGGCGAACTAAAAACAACAGAAGAAGTGAAACAAGAACAAATTGCAGCTACGGCATTAATGCTTTTAAATGAAGATCCACAAGCCTTTAATCCTAAAGCAGGTAAAGCAATTAAAGAGCTGTTTAAATAAAAGTAATTTTCCAATAAAACAGATCATTTAATCGTATCATCGCTGTTGGTAATATACTTTGATTGAAACGATTAAATTGATCTGACTTTTAGTAAATTTTCATTAAACATTTAAAAGATAAATGACCTAATCATATCAAACAACACCTTCCCTCTTATATTTTCTGTTAAAATGTTCATTCAAACCCGAACACTACTTTATATATAAAAACAACAAATCAAATAAAACAAGTTAACAATTGACAAAAACTATCCTACATGTGATATTTTTACATTTTCAAAACTACCCAAAAAATAAAATCAAAGAAGTTAAATAACAAGTAATAATTTTATGAAAGTAGCTAAAGGTTTTATTGCACTTACCTGCAATTAGCTAAACAATTATTTCCGGTCGCAAATTTAGGAAAGCTTTATTTCAGCAATAAACCTAAAAGACTAACAATATTATCTGATTTAAACCCACTTTTAAGGCACTGCACAATTTAGATACGTTTAACTTAAAATGATAACGCTAACAAAACAGGATACAGAGTTATGAACAACTTAATCAAAAAAGGATTTAACATTATATGTTTATTTTCTTTTACTATTTATGCTTACGCCTACGATAGTGACTTAAATCAAAAATTAAAAAATATGGCGGACAAGCAAGAAATAACAGCTCAAGGCAAAGTATTATTTGAACAAGTTTGCGCATCTTGCCATTCAAAAGACTTAAGTGGAGCTTCAGGTTTTAACCTAAAAGATGGGGAATGGATCCACGGCAGCCAACCATCACAAATAATTGAAAACGTAAAACGTGGTTTTGCAGATGCCGGTATGCTCGCCTTCAATAATGTATTTTCAGAATTACAACTTCAATCAATTGTTGCTTATGTATTATCTAAAAGAGAAGGTTTTGAAGGTCTTACCTACAAAATATATCAAATGAAAGATGCTAACGATAAAGTTATTTCTGCTGAAAAAATTATAAAAACAGGTGAGTTAGCTTCTAACCTTCCTGATTTTCAATTAGCAGAAATAAAACATTACGCCATTGAGTTTGAAGGTGATTTTTATGCGCCAAAAGATAAAGACACAAAAATTTGGGTTGAATGGGGCCGCCCTATCGATATTGATTTTTATACTGATGGTGAAAAAATTGAGCGAGAAGAGCCCATTTGGTATCCCACATGGAAACTGAAAAAAGGTAAACAACATTTAAAAATTATATACCGCGCAGGTAATAACAAACCTAATCAAAGAAATCTTTCGTTAATTGTAACTAATTCAGATAGAACCATTAAATGGTTCCCTGTATCTACACGTGCAAAATTAGTGTTATCAGACAATAAAATTGAAGTTAAAGCGACAGAAAAAACGCTTGTACTTCGAAAAACAATACATAAATTACCGAGTTATTCAATTTCAGTTGGTTTACCTAGTAAAGTTAATTATGCATTTAATACACGTTCATGTTCAGTTGTTGGATTATGGAAAGGTGATTTACTCAACATAGGTCCTAACGTTTCAGGTAGAGGAGAAAGCCCAAGTTTACCTCTTGGTAATTGGTTATTCCGTTCACCTGAGACATTACACCTAAATAATATCGATTCTAAATCATGCACTTACAAAGGTTATAAATTAGTAAATCAAGAACCAGTATTCACCTTTAATATTGGAAATGACACGTTTACCGTAACAGCCGTAAGTAAAAAATCAGATGAGATCAGCTTTAACTATCGTATAACCAATAACAAAAACAGCTCAACATTTACACTTCAATTACCTAAAACAGACTCTATAATTTGGAGAACCCCCAGCGGCACAATTACACAAAACAGTGCCACAATTACCCCTGACGCATCAGGAAACTTCGCCATAATTGCTACCTTGACTAAATAAGCAGGTTCACATGAAAAAACAAATACTTACCACATCAATCGCCTCGTTATTACTGAGTAGTTTGGCCTTTAACAGTTTTGCTCAAGGTGCACCAAAAAACATTTACAAACCAGATGGTTATAAAATTGTCACCATAGAAACACCTAAAGATGTTCGCTTCCATGTTACCGGTATAGACACAGATAAAAACGGAGGTGTATACGTTACTACACGACTGGGTGATGTGTGGTTATATAAAAATGAACAATGGAAAATTTTTGCTGAAGGCTTACATGAACCTACAGGGTTATTAATTGATGAAGGCTCTATTTTAATCGCTCATAAACCTGAATTAACCCGTATAACTGATACAGATAAAGATGGCGTAGCCGATCAATATGATAACTTAGCGAGCGGTTGGGACTTTCATGATAATTACCACGAATTCACTTTTGGCCCAGTTAAAGACAAAAATGGTAACTTTTATGGCACCTTAAATTTAAGTCATAACAACCCAGGAGCCTTTAGTTTAGGAGCTATGGGAAGTGCTGGAGGTTATAGAGGATTTGCATTTAAAGTAACACCAAAAGGCGAATTTACCCCTTACGCTTGGGGACTTCGTTCACCAGCAGGGATAGGAGCTAGCCCAGAAGGATTAATCTTTTTTACTGATAACCAAGGTGATTGGGTTCCTACGTCAAAATTACATTTACTAGAACAAGGCAAATTTTACGGCCATCCGGTATCGTTAATTGATGTTGAAGGATACACCCGAGATAAACTAAAAGAAATGCCGGTAGAAGCTTTTGCCGCGATGAGTGAAAAACCTGTCGTTTGGATCCCTCATATTGAAGTGGCTAATTCACCGGGTAATCCAGAATGGGATACAACGAAAGGAAAGTTTGGCCCATTTGCAGGACAAATCTTTATAGGCGATCAAACCCAATCTAACTTATTTAGGGTACTACTCGATAAAGTTAATGGTAAATATCAAGGCGCTGTTATCAACTTTATGAACAAATTTCAAAGCGGCAACATCCGCACAAAATTTGACTCTTTAGGCCAACTTTGGGTTGGGCAAACAGCCAGAGGCTGGGGAGCACAAGGCGGAAAACCTTTTGGATTACAAAAAGTGGTTTGGGATGGTACTAACCCTTTTGAGTTATTAGACATAAAACTAACAACAACAGGTTTTCGATTAACCTTTACTGAAGCATTAGCTAAAAATAGTGTGGTCAAAGAAAGCTTAAACGCGCAAGAATGGAATTATCATTATTCTGGTAATTACGGCTCTCCTAAAAAGAACTTAACATCATTAAAACTTAATAGCATAAAGCTATCTGCAGATGGAAAATCGATTGATATTGATATGCCATTAACAGCCGACAAAGTTGTGCAAATAGACTTTACTGGTTTACGTGATATTAAAGGCCGTGCAGTGAGTGTTGATAAAGTTTACTACACGCTAAATGAGTTATTAAAAAATCACTAGTTGATTAGAGTCTGTTTATATTTGCTAATTATTGTTGCAAGGAATTTACATAGAACAACTATGCTATATCCCTTGCACCGCGAGCAACAAGCATTTAATTCGAATAAAATTTAAACATGAAAAATAAAAAAACCTAGTAAGGTATAAAATTAAATGATAAAGAATATTCTGTTATTAATCGCTTGTTTCGGGGGCTTATCAGGCTGCGTATCAAGTAATACAGCTGAGTTAGATATTAGCCAATCGATGCAAGCAGTACCTGATACAGCAAAGTTCATAGATCCTGATTATTATATTTGGGGTTCTAGCATGGTTGAAGGAGATGATGGAAAGTATCATTTATTTTATAGCCGCTGGCTTAAATCATACGGTCATAATGCTTGGTTAACTCACTCAGAAATAGCTCATGCTGTAGCAGATAAACCTTTAGGTCCATACAAACATGTAGACATAGCTTTACCTGCAAGAGGTAAAAATTACTGGGATGGTTTATCTACGCATAACCCAACGGTTCATAAATTTGGCGATAAATATTATATTTATTACATGGGCAATACAGGCGATGGCAAAGTGATGAAAGGCTTTAACTTTTCTCATCGTAACAATCAAAGAATTGGTGTTGCTGTAGCAAATAGCCCGTATGGCCCTTGGAAAAGAACAGATACACCGTTAATTAATACCAGCGAAAATAACAACGCTTGGGATGCGCTTATGGTGAGTAATCCTTCTGTACTGCAAAAAGCAGATGGCACCTTTCTCATGGTTTACAAAGCGGTAGCTAAAAAAGCCCCCCTACCCGCAGGTGGTCCAGTGGTTCACTTAATGGCAACAGCAAAATCCCCTACAGGACCTTTCACTAAACATGTAGATCCTGTATTTACTAAAATTGGTGAAAAATTTCCCGCTGAAGATCCTTATATTTGGCTTCAAGATGATCAATATTGGGCCATTGTTAAAGATATGAAAGGCGCCTTCACTGGTTCAGGCAAATCGTTAGCTTTATTTAACTCCAAAGACGGTTTTGATTGGCATAAAGCGAATAATCCACTCGTTTCAAAAATTGAGATAAATTGGCAATCAGGTCGTCAAAAAATTAATCATTTAGAACGACCACAGATTTGGTTTAAAGACGGAAAGCCCGCCATTTTATTTTGTGCAGCAGACGAAACTAGAGAGCACTCTTACAACGTACATATTCCGTTGATTGAAATAGAAAAGCTAAAATAACCTCAACTCAGGATAAGCAAAGTGACTCAACAAGGTTAGGAAAAAAAGTAGGTTAAACTTTTGATAAATAATACTTTAAATTAATCATCTAACATTCATTAAGCCGAGTTGAGATTAAAATAATATCAGATAAAAAATCGAGCCGTAGCTCGATTTTTTAATTTCATAATATCAACGAAACACTAACTATAGGTGTTTTGTCTCTTTTAATTTAAAGGCTCTAGATGCCCCTCGACCATTTTGAAAGGTATAAAGAGCTAAGTAACTAGGTGTTTCTGGTATAGCCACCTCAAACGTTACTTCTGATACTTTATTTGCTTTCAATTTGTACTTTAATGGTTGAGTTAATGAAATTTCAGCCCCATCAAGCGCATTAAAAGAAATATAAGCATCGTCTGCTGTTACTCTTTCAAATTGCAAAGTGACTAATAAACGATTGGGTTGACTACCTACAGACATTTTATAGTAAGTATCCATACCTGAAGCGCGCTTATTAATTGGTGGGCTACCACCTAACCATAATCCACTTCGAGATTCGTCAACAGTTACAGCAAACTCAAGTGGCTTATTTACACTCACTTTTTTTACTTTTACATGTTCAACTTTATCTTCATGGCCAGAGCTAAGCGACGCTTTTGTATCTGTCATTTCAGGCGAGCACCCCATCATTACAAAAGATATAATAATAGGAGCAAATAAAGCAAAACAAGGTGAGTTTGCAACCCTCACTTTATTTTGCCTTTTTATTAACGATGAATGTTTCATTCAAATTAATCAGCAATTCTAACTAATTCAAACTTAAAGCCACACTGGCTGCCTTGAAGAATAACTTCAGGATTATTCATACTTAATACAATAGAGTACTGATTCCCCTCTACAACACTAATTTGACCAAAGTAGCCATCGTCATAATCATAAAGAGAAACTGCTTGTCCTGCATTAGTACGTATTTTTATATAACCCGATTGATCACTTACCTCATGACCTAACTTGTTTAAAGCCTTTATACCCACATAACCAGTAAAGTTAGCTGTAAATAATGCTCTACGTCTCATCCCTAACCCATTACTAGAATTAGCACCGGGTAAGTTATTATTGATACAAAACTCAGGTGAATTAGATGAAATCACTACAGCATCATCCGTTGGAGCTTCAGATTGAATAAGTGGAATAGTGATATATAACTGCTCTAAATCATTTGCACCTACACTTGAACCACCTTTATTTGCCGCTGCACTTATTTTAGGATCCGCAGGAGTATTGGCTGGATACATACCAAAAGGGTCACTTGTTTTAACGTTAGCTATTGCCATTAAATCTTTAACCTCTGTTTCAACATCAGGGTTAGCTTTTAAGTAATAATCTAAAAAGGTAAAAATAGTGGCTGAATGAATACCCGTTTTCATTTTAGTTACAGCATCAAAAAACTCATTAAAACCTTTACCATCAATATTACCCATTGCATACATTAGCTTAATAACCGTCTCTTCAGAATAAAAGCCATTTGCTCGGTCTTCACCAATAGGTGCGTTTAAATCTTCACAGGCACCATCAAGTTGCTGCTCACCTGCAGTATCACAGTAGTAATGACTTCCAGACAACAAACCACCCACAGCAGTACCATAGCCTTCACCGTAGGCTAAACTTGCGTCTTTATATTCATTATAAGAATGACTATCACCAGGGCTATCAGCATAAGATAATTGCGCTTGTAAGTAATGACCAAATTCATGACCGATTACACCTTTGTCAAATTCATCAGTATCAGCATCAGCTTTACCTAATACATATACACCTGGCGATAAACCGCTACCGCTATAATGAGAAGTTCCTATTTCACCTATTGATCTATCTCCCCAAACAGCAATGTTTTTAGGAGACCAATAAAGGTTTAAATCTGGCATTTCAATATTAGGATTAAGAGTTGTTAATTTATCAGCTGCACTTTTTACAATACGTAATATTGAGAATGGTGCTGATTCACGCTCGCTATCAGCAATCACATACCCATCACTGTCAAAACCAACTTTCGCTCTAATATCGAGCTTGTTAGTACTTTCGGCTTCATCTTTAATGGTTATAGCGTCTGAGGTCAGTTGGTATAATTTTTTAACCGCGCCAGCACTTGTATTGTCACGAATGGCAAAATTATACTCAGGGCCCACATTAGGTGTTGAACGAGTTTTTTGAATTTGCGCTTTAACAACAACTTTAACTGTTGTTGATTCAGGTGCATTATCAAATTGATAAAAACCTTGATCATCTGACACGGTACTAGCAATTACTGCACCGTTTGAGTCAATCATATCAACAGGTACACCTGCAACAGCAAATATTTCTAAGCTGTTACTACTGTAATTATGCGCTGCACTTTCTGTGTAAACGATACCTGGTGCTTCAGCCGTTATATGGCCAGATAAAATACTTGTGCCTGTAGCTATAGCAGAAACACGAGCAGGTGCTTTCTCTTTAATATTTGCAGTTGCGTTAGGTGCTTCAACCGTAATAGTCGTCGTGTTTTCTAATCGGCCGTGATCCATGATCACAAGGTCAACTTCACCTTCATTCTGCGCCGGACAATCAGCAAACATAATATTGTATTTAGTTGCGTTATTGGTATCACTTAATGATTGAAGATCGTATACCGCACACTTTTCACCCGCTAAAGTAACGTCTAAACTCATTGATAAATGTGTTCCTACAATATCAAAAGTCGATGTTTCAAAAGCTGTGATTTTTGAAAAGGCTTCATGATCATTACTATCAGGATGCTCCGCATCTACATACTCAACTTGTGAAGCAAGCGGGGCTAACACTACGTCATGGAAATAGGCATCAAGATCTACGTCATAACCTAAATTAGGATCAATAAGCGGGTTATCAAACATATTCTCCATTGCATAAAAATAGTAATCACGTATTTCATCACTGGTGAATAAGCCATTATTTGCTATGCCATAGACTAACGTTTCAATCACTTCATCAGCACTTTCAGCTTCAATATCTTGTTGCATTTGAGATAACGCAGCAAGCACAACACCGTAGCGACCACCGGCAGTACCGTCAGCTTCTTCAATGTTTAAATCCATTGGAATAGCGCTGGTAAGATCAAAACCATTCATACCAAAGGCATTAGCTACATTCGTTAAAACACCTGAGTATTGCGAAATTGGGTCAAGGTCATACACCTCAACAACTTGTGTCGCTATTTCAGTTAATGGGGTTACGCTAGTGCTAAAAGTAGAAGACGTTACATTGTAGTAGGCACGCGTAAGGCCAGCTGTAAATAATTCGCCAGTGGCTTCATCTTTATATTCGCCACCTTCACATTCAATAAGTGCAAAACCTAAATCTGCAGGAATATCTTTAAAGGTTGCAACACCTGTTTCAGTAATAGCCGAAGCAATAGTTTCATTATTAGCATAAATCGAACAGGTACCTTCATCAACAGATGACAACATAAAATGTACTTGTGATTCAGGGCTAGGCTCAACGACAACAACATCTTTATCATCATTATTACAGCCACCAATAAAAGCAGTAAGCATTAATACCTTTATAGCGGTTGAGTTGAGTTTAGGGGATTTCCTAGAATTTTTTATTAGATTAGTTAACATGACAGCACTCCATTTGTAAATGTCATAAAATTAACCCTATAGCTCTTAAGGGGTACTAATAGAGTTAATGCTTTATCCTGCAAAAATTGCGCGTGAATAATATCATGCACACTCAAAAATATTAACAAAATAATAACAAATGTAAGAATTTATTTCTTAACCTATAAGTAACAAAAAACTCAATTAGCTTTGTTTCCTTTTCTATAAAAGTAAAATACCTGCCATATCTGACTATAAATTAAACCTTATTAAAACAGCACATTAGAAATGTATTTTGTATACAAACGTAAGATGTCGAAATACTTTACACTTCATACTTATATATACAATTTAACACATTCAAATATAAAAATTAGTTTTACTTTATAGTAACTTAACAAGAAATTAACAACATGGCTTGATGCTTGCTAAAGTTGAAAAAGCTTTTTAAAGCAAAAAATAGTGATTAAAAATCAAGCTATTTTTACTAGCGTCGTCGGATTTGTATCACAATGTAATAGCAATCATCTTGAATCTAGAATTCATTTTAATATCAAGGATAAATATAAAATGCTAAAAAAATCAATAATAACAGCGTCAGTGTTTGCAGCTATGGCTGTAATGCCTAGCCAAGCTAGCGTGATATTTAATTTCGACTACTCAAGTAACACTGCTGGTGTTGGCTTTTTAGATAGCAGCGAAGGTGTGGCACGTCGTGCTGCATTAGATACTGCAGGCAACATGTTTTCATCTATGTTTGGTAGCTACTTTAGCGACTCTGCTACTCTAGATATTAGCGTTACGTCAACTGACGATAGTACAAGTGGTACGCTAGCTTCAGCTGGTTCAAATCTTGTAAGTACGTGTCCTGTTTCTGGTGGTTGTGTTATTACAGAAGTTGTTAAAACTAAATTACAAACAGGTGTTGATGCTAATGGCACTGACTTAGATGGTAGCGTAGATGTAAACTGGGGATGGGATTGGCAACTAGATCCAAACACTCCAGCTGACGCAACAGCAAATGAATTTGATTTTTTTGCAGCGCTTTTTCATGAATTAACTCATGCGCTTGGTTTTAGTTCACTAATCGATCAAAACGGTGTTGGTTTCTTTAATGACGAATGGTCAACATTCGATACGTTTTTACAAGACTCTACAGGCGAAAAAGTTGTTACTGATACTTTCTTTATCAATCAACCAGTTTGGGACGCTGCTAGTGTTGGCGGAACAGGTAATGGTTTATACTTTGGTGGCGCTAATGCTGTAGCGGCTAATGGTGGTAACGCTGTTGAAATATTCAGCCCTACTACTTGGGTTGACGGCAGCAGTGGTAGCCATATTGATGGTACGCCTTTCCCAACTGATATGATGAAATACGATAGAGATTTTGGTCCAGAAACTCGTGATTATAGTCCTGTAGACGTTGGTATATTAACAGATATTGGTTACACTAGAGTTGCGTCAACAAGTGTGCCAGAAACAGGAACTTTAGGTTTAGCTTTTCTTGGCCTTGCTGGATTATTTTTACGTCGCCGTAAAGCATAATACGGTTACAAGTGTTAAAATAAATGATTAAAAAGCTCGGAAACGAGCTTTTTTTTGTTTTTGTCCCGAGGTATTCAAGCAATGTGGTTTAATCAACTTATCGCAATATATGTAGTAGGAACTTTATTAACGGGAACAGCTTGTATGGCAAAAGAAAGAAACACCACAACAAATTTCCCTCCTGCAACCTACAAACTAGACGAGCTTAGTATTAACCTAACAATACACGCTGGAGCTAAAAAAGGTAGCAGTGCTCAGCGCCTCAACATTTTTGGACGAGGTAATTCAACATTAGAACAAAACGGGAACCTAACCCCATTAAATTATTCATCTAAAGATATTATAAAAATATTAAATAGTTTCTATCAAATTCGCTTTTTCGATCTACCAAGTCGTCATAACATTAAATATTCAGTTTATCTAAACGAAAATGGCTCTATTGGTACTAATGCTTTACGTATGGTTGACGCGTCAAGTGCAACGGTTTGTTTTACCTTACCTGATTATGAGAAGTGCGTGACTTATGGCGTAGACGGCCCAAATGAACTCCAAGCACTAACACAACGTTTGTTTACTGAAGCTAAGCAGCTAGCAAATGCAGGGATAACCGACCAATAATTTTTATAATTATCATTTTGTATTTTAGTATGGCTTACCCTACCAATGTACAGGATCAACTTTATAGTACTGACTTAACTGTCGGTAAAGTGTAGGGTAATGATGATTGAATTTATTCGATTGCTCAAAAAACACCTCACTTGCCACGGCAAAAAACTCAGCCGGATTTGTTGCTCCGTAATAATCAAAAAGTGACGGACTACCTGACATGGCTTGTTTTTTTAACAACTCAAATTGCTTTGAAAAAGCATCAGACCAACTTTTATAATCTTGGTCTTTACCTAAAATAGGCGCTCCGTTTGCGCTACCGTCTTCTTGGTCAAGCTGGTGGGCAAATTCATGAATAACAACATTATGCCCATCATCAGGAATTTCAGCACCATCTAAGGTGTCTTGCCACGACAACACTATTTTACCAAGTTCCCAAGATTCACCTGCTAGCGCGGTTCTTTTTGTGTATTGCACTCCGTCTGCATTTCGTATTTGTTGTTCTTTAACAAATGCACTTGGATAGACTAATATAGTATTTAATTTAGGGTAATAATCAGTTTTTCTATTCAATAAAAGTAAACACGCTTGTGCGGCAATGGTAATTTTTATTTCATCGGTTATTTCAACACCATTGCAACCCACAAATTCTTTTTCAGCTAAAAACACTTGAATATGTTGTTTTAACTGTAGTTGTAAATCAGCCGGCATTCTTCTGAAATATGGCATACGTTGTTGAATAATTTTACGCCACTGTTTGTTAAACGGCTTTTTTCGAATAACACTACGTTTATATTCACGCCAATAAGGTTTACCTACAGAAAACCCTATAAGTAAAACACAAATAATAATAGGTAACAGAAATGACAACATAATAAGTTTTTATAAGTAAACGTTATTATTAAATTGGTACGATGAGTTGAAATATCAAGTGAGGAAGATTAATACCTAAATTGCATCATGAATAAAAATGCCAATCAGTATTACCTGATTGGCATTTTTTATAGCAAATAACAGTTTGAATTTAATAACCTGAACTATGGCTTAGAAAACTAAGCTACTTTGTCCGCAGTTTTTTGGTTATCAAGATATTCGTCTAATGTGCCTTGAAAATCAATCACCTTTTTATCTTTAATATCAATAATACGTGTTGCTAAGCTTGATACAAACTCACGGTCATGGCTTACAAAAATTAGTGTACCTTCAAAGTCTTTAAGCGCATTATTTAATGCGTCAATCGCTTCAATATCCATATGATTGGTTGGTTCATCCATAATTAATACATTAACGTCTTGCATCATTAACATACCGAAAAGTAAACGGTTTTTCTCTCCACCTGAACAGTTACGGGCTTTCTTGTTAGCGTCGTCGTCAGTAAACAACATACGTCCTAACATGCCACGTACAGTTAAATCGTTATGACACGGTCTACGCCATTGCGACATCCAATCCATTAAGGTTAAATCGTTATCAAAAAAGTGTCCGCTGTCTTGTGGGCAATACCCTACTGAAGCATTTTCAGACCACTTAACTACGCCATCGAGTGGCTCTAATTCTTTCATTAAGCAACGTAAGAATGTTGTTTTACCTACGCCGTTTTCACCAATAATGGCAAGCTTAGCACCCGCTTCAAGGAGTAAATCACCGTTTTTAAAAAGTGTTTCGCCATCAAAACCATGACTAAGGTTTTCAAGCTCTAACGCTTGGCGATGCATTTTTTTGCCCGCAGCAAAAGCAATTTTAGGTGTTATACGGCTTGACGATTTCACATCATCAAGTTTAATTTTATCCATTTTTTTAGCGCGAGAACTGGCTTGTTTTGCTTTAGAAGCATTAGCGCCAAAGCGATTTACAAAGTCTTGTAGCTCTTCAATTTCAGCAGCTTTTTTCTCATTACCTGATAATAATTGCTCACGTAATAAGGCGGATTGCGCGAGGAAGAATTCGTAATTACCAGGGTAAATACGTAACTCACCGTAATCAATATCCGCCATATGTGTACAAACTTCATTAAGAAAATGTCTATCATGAGAGATAATGATCATGGTGCATTTACGTTTATTTAACTCGTTTTCTAACCAGCTAATAGTATGAATATCCAAGTTGTTAGTTGGTTCATCCAGTAATAAAATATCTGGATTAGCAAACAAAGCTTGTGCAAGTAACACACGTAGTTTCCAACCGGGCGCCACTTGTTGCATTAAACCGTAATGAAAAGATTCTTCAATACCTGCTTCTAATAAAATTTCACCCGCGCGACTTTCCGCACTGTAACCGTCCATTTCTGCAAATTGGCTTTCTAAATCACCAACACGCATACCGTCGTCTTCACTCATTTCAGCTTGAGCGTAAATAGCGTCTCTTTCTTGCTTAACTTTCCATAGAGCCACATCGCCCATAATAACCGTATCAACTACGCTGTATTGTTCAAAAGCGAATTGATCTTGGCTTAAGGTACCGACTTTATTACCCGTTGAAATGGAAACATTACCTGAACTTGGTGTTAATTCACCCGTCAGTATTTTCATAAAGGTAGACTTACCACAACCATTAGCACCAATCAAACCGTAACGGTTACCGTTGCCAAATTTAGCCGAGATGTTTTCAAACAAAGGCTCTGCGCCAAATTGCATTGTAATGTTAGATGTAGTGATCAAAAGGATATTCCTAGGTTGTGCTAACAGCTATATAAAAATAAAAAATTAAATAACAAAGACTCAAATTTAAGGTCGCGTAGTATACAGGAATAACGACTTAAACCCTACTCTACATTCGTCATTTATGATGAATGTTTTATGATTTACTCCGCACATTTCGCCTTACAACATAGTAAATCGGCCTGTTTTTGCAATTTATAAAACCAGTAAAGCCTTAAACAAACTAAACAGGCTTAAATTAACTGTATTCTCTTCATCAAAAAAGCCTATCGATTTTGGTGCAACAAAGAGGATTATCGATTGTTTAAATTGCAACTTATTACTAACCAAACCTCATAAGAAAATATCTAGCAAATGTCATAAAGATTTATTCAATTAAAATACAACCACTTACACCAAAATAAAATATAAAAAACAAAAAACAAACCAAGTGGTTATGTTTTTGCTTGTATCTATAAATCTAAGAAATGCTTAACCTTTTGTTGCGTGATCAACAATGCTACACAAAATTATCATTAAACTTTAAGGGATTTCATATCCATTTCATTCATTACTCTAATAAGGAAAGTTAAATGTTCTTATTTATAAAGCGCATACATTACATAATTGGGTTACTCGTAATTTTTGCTACGCACTCATTTGCAGTTGATAAGAATAATATTACAGCTAACAAAACTGTGACTTCTTCCTTTATATCTTCAAATAACGATCATCTTTGGTTTGAACAATTTAAAAAAAACGCAACAGATAAACAGCTTTATCACTTTTTATATAACATGCCTAAAGGTGGAGATCTCCATCATCATTCTAGTGGTAGTCACCTACCTAAATGGTGGTACGAGCTTGCATTGAACAAAGAAAAAAATGGTGGATACACCTATTTCACCCGAACTCACCTAAACATTTGTAACGGTTACGGTAAAAATGAATTTGGTATGGAAACTCAAACCCTCATGTTTCGTACTATTAGTGGTAGTAGTTATAACAAA
This sequence comes from Pseudocolwellia sp. G5-9, assembly GCF_055808995.1. NCBI lineage: Bacteria > Pseudomonadati > Pseudomonadota > Gammaproteobacteria > Alteromonadales > Colwelliaceae > Pseudocolwellia > Pseudocolwellia sp. G5-9. Next base: position 4,672,626 of record NZ_CM147893.1, on the reverse strand, counting down.
TTAAACGAATGTGAAAAAAATAATTACACTGCCCTCAATAAACTCAATAACAGTGAAATTGAATCTTGGAAAAAAAGCATTTGGTTAGATAAACCTCATGAGGGACGAGATGAGTTTTTCCAAACTCATTGGCAACGACTTAACGAACTTACTGCAAATCCTTTTATTGCAGCAGAAATGTTAGTAAAAAACATGGAGTCTTTCGGTAAAGAAGGACTTCTGTATATAGAAGCACAATTAAATGCAACGCAAAAATATAAAGTAGACGGTAGCCCTTATACACAGGAAGAAGCATTAAACATATATATCGCTCGTTTAAGTCAACCAGATGCAATTAAAACAGGTGTAACTGTGCGTCTACAATATGCCTTATTACGATTTTTACCCAATGCCGAACAAGCCTTAACATCTATGTATGACTTTGTTGATAAGCACCGTAATATTTATGTAGGTATAAATATGGTAGGCCGTGAAGATAACCCTAAAGGCCACCCTCTTCGTTTTTTACCTACCCTGAAAAAACTTAGGAGCAAATACCCAGCTATTAATTTAGCCATACACGCGGGTGAATCTGAAGCGCCTAATTTTAATATTCGCGATACGCTATTGTTAGGTGCAAAAAGGATTGGCCATGGAATTAACTTATTAAGTGATCCGCAAACACTATTATTAATGCGCAATAATGATTATTTAATAGAAATTAACCTGATCAGTAATTTAAAACTCGGTTACGTGGCTGACCTTAATCAGCATCCATTTCCTGAATTTTTACGCTTAGGGATTCCTGTAGCGTTATCAACAGACGATCGAGGTATGTGGCATTCAAATATGACCGATGAATTCTTTATAGGGGTTAAATATTTTAATTTGTCATGGTCTGAAATAACAAGCTTAAGTAAAAACTCATTATCTTTCAGCTTTTTAGATGCTAAAACCAAGAAAAAATTACTGAAAAAACTTGATAACAACATCTTGGAATTTGAAAAAAACTATAAACACAAAGGGGAAAAGTCATTAAAAAAACGTCCCGTATTTAATGAATTTATTTTAAGCCATTCCCCTACCGTGGCTGGTTAATATGAAAAACAATGATATAAATAACAAAAATAAAATATACAAAAGCGCTTTATATTTTTTACTTTCAATATCCTGCTTTAATTATGCAGATACTCTTCCAAAGCAACTTTTAAAAAGCCAATCAAACAAGAGTTATGTTGAAGTTATCGCCCAAGCTCAGTTATCAGAAGTTGCACATACGATTACGCCAACACAGATAAAAGATATACTCTTAGACAGCGAACAAACACTTAATATCAATACACTTAAAACCACAATCCAAGAACGTCAATCAGCCGCATTATTAAAAAAATTAGGCTGTATTACTAAAATAGAACTTAAACCACCTCAACTCATCCAATGTAAAGCACTGTCCCCGTTAGCCAATAAACATTTAGTTATTCCGAAAGAGATAATAAACCCATTAAATTTATTATTACGCAATAATATTATTCAGGGATATAACATTAAGCAGAACAAAAACCATAACAATAATTCATTACAAAACAACACCTTACTCTACGGGCATTCATCTCTAGCGCATGCTAAACAGCTCATTATTTTATTAACACTTAATCAAGTTAAATTTACTTGGGAATTAATACCTAAAACATCGGCCTTTAATATTAGATCCGGTTGGAACGACATAACAGATAACGAATTACAGGAAAAAATACGTTACGCACAAGAATATGATTTAAAACTAGCTTTTGAAAACCATCAAGAAAAGCTTAAATTCATGCCCCTTATTAACCAATACGCTAAACGCGACAATAACAACCAACAAGGCCTTATCATTCATGCTTGGTGGCAGCCATTTTATCGCTCACTTGTTCAAGAACAAAACTATAAAAAAGTGACGCGCATTAACCTCGTATTTAGTCATTTCACGGCATCAACTTTAGCACTTAACACACAACAATCTGATGTTATAAACCATATACAAAAACAGTTAGTGAACACTCCGAGTATTGTAAAAATAAATACAGAGTCTATTTGGGTGAACCCGTCTTTTTATCGTTATTTAACAGGGAAATATCAATAATTAAGGTTTAAATATATGCAAAAAAATCATGATATTTTATATACATTAAACGACAAACCACCTTTTTTTGAAAGTGTAACGGCAGCTTTTCAGCACGTACTTGCTAGTTTTGTAGGAATTGTTACGCCTACACTTATTATTGGTTCAACCTTAGGCTTAACAAGCCAAATACCTTATTTGATCAGTATGGCTTTAATTGTGTCTGGTATAGCGACTTTTATTCAAGCTAAACAGTTTGGGCGTATAGGTTGTGGGCTTATTGCAGTGCAAGGTACCAGCTTTGCTTTTATTACCGCATTAATTACCGGTGGCTTTATAGTAAAAAGTCGTGGCGGTAGTGCAGATGATATTTTAGCCATGATGTTTGGTGTAACACTGGTTGGCTCATTTATTGAAATTTTTATTAGCTTCTTTATTGATAAAATTAAAAAAATTATTACCCCATTAACTACCGGCATCGTAATTACAACGATAGGTTTGTCACTTATAAAGGTAGGAATGACAGATTTAGCTGGCGGATTTGGCAGTGAATCATTCGGGTCAATACAAAACCTGTTATTAGGCGGAACAGTACTAGTCATAATAATTACCTTAAATGCCAGCAAGAATGCTTGGTTAAGATTGTCGTCTATTTTTATCGGCATTTTTGTTGGTGCATTAATCGCTTATCCGCTTGGATTACTTTCATTTAATCACCTGTCGCAACTACCTGTTATATCAATCCCTCTCCCTTTTAAATATGGCTTAGCGTTTGACTGGCAAATATTTCTTCCTGTAGCACTAGTGTACCTGCTAACGGCTGTAGAAACCGCTGGCGATCTTACTGCTAATAGCTTGTATTGTGGTTTACCCATAAAAGGTAAAAGCTATATAGAAAGAATAAAAGGCGGTATTTTAGCCGACGGTATTAATTCGTTAATTGCAGGGGTTTTTAATACTTTTCCTAATACTACGTTCGGACAAAATAATGCCGTTATTCAATTAACAGGTGTTGCAAGCCGATATGTTGCTTTTTTCATTGCTGGCATTCTTATTTTGTTAGGTTTATTTCCTATTTTAGGAGGGATCTTACAAGCTATGCCGAAACCTGTTTTGGGTGGCGCAACATTAATTATGTTTGCCACCATTGCGGTTGCAGGAATAAAAATAATGTCTTGCGAGCCTATTAACAGGCGAAACAGTTTAATTATAGCAACGTCTTTTGGCATGGGCTTAGGCGCAATGTTAGTACCAGAAGCATTAGCGCAGCTACCTTTATGGTTAAAAAACATATTGTCATCACCGGTAACTACCGCAGGGTTTACAGCCATTACACTTACGCTTTTATTACCAAAAAATACTATTGAGCTAAACGAAAACGCTTTCGATACCAATACCAGTTCAGATAAAAATTAAAAGGTAAACTATGCAAAAAATTCAAAAGAATACGATTGAGCCAAACACAGCTAAAAGTAAATTATGGCTTAAATCTCCTCAAGCGGTATTTACCGCTAACACTTTTGATGCAAGCAATGGATTAGTTATTCACAACAACAAAATTGTAGAATGTGTGCCTAAAGGAAAACAACCCGAGTGTAGTTACGACTCTGTGATAGATTGCAGTAATCTAGTACTAACACCAGGGTTAATTAATACACACCATCATTTTTATCAAACCTTAACGCGCTGCTTACCACAAGCGATAAACAAACCATTATTTCCATGGCTAAAAACCCTCTATAAAGTATGGCAACACCTTGATGAACCTATGTTGCATGCAGCCACACGCTTAGCATCGCTCGAACTTATGCTTTCAGGTACAACAATGGTTTGTGATCATCATTATGTTTTCCCGAAAGGTTTAGAAAATGCCATTGATATTCAAATAAACGCATTACATGATTTAGGCTGTAGAGCTATGTTAACCCGTGGTTCTATGAGTTTAGGTGAACAAGACGGTGGCTTACCTCCAAACAGCGTAGTACAAAACGAACAAACAATTTTAGATGACAGCCAGCGCTTAATTTCTACATACCATGACGCAAGCGAAGGCTCATTTCTGAATATAGCGTTAGCGCCTTGCTCCCCGTTTTCCGTAACAACTGAATTAATGAAAGAAACAGCAACACTAGCCAACAAAAACAACGTACTTATTCATACTCACTTAGCTGAAACAGAAGATGAAAATGCTTTCTGCGTTAATCAATATGGTGTTAGACCTCTTGAATATTTAAACAATTGTGGATGGTTAACTAACAATACATGGCTTGCACACGGCATTCATTTCAATCAAGACGAAATCAATGCACTCGGTAAAGCACAAGTTGGAATAGCACACTGCCCAACATCAAATATGCTGTTAGCTTCAGGTATTTGTCCTACCATAGCACTCGAAAAAGCGGGTTGTAACATAGGAATAGCAGTTGATGGTTCAGCCTCTAATGATTGTTCAAATATGATACAAGAAGTACGTCAGTCATTGTTACAACAACGACTCACTTATGGTGCACAAGTCATTACAGCTGAAAAAGTACTAGGCTGGGCCACCAAAGGCTCTGCCAACGTACTTCATAGAAGTGACCTTGGTGAACTTGCACCGGGTAAACAAGCCGACATTGCTTTTTTTAAGTTAGACGAATTACGGTTTTCAGGTGTAGGTGACTTTATCGCAAGTATAGTAACTTGTGGTGCGCAACACGTAGAAAAACTGATGGTAGGCGGAGAATGGGTAATAGAAAATGCAAACCACAGTAAAATATTACAAGAAGAACTCTTTTTATTACATAATAATTTAGCCAAAAAACTACACACTTTATGTTAATTAACCTGAGATATGAATTATTAACGTAATTCTAGGAGAAACCTTAAACCATCAACAAACTAACAAATAAATCGCTATCTACACTTTACCTTTAAGATTAAAACTCTAACTTGATTGGTGCATTAAGCACCACTACGGTGCTTATTAAACAAACAAAGCACTTAACTTTATCGTATTACTTTTGCATAAAAAATAAACCCGCTCATATCAACAAAAACAAAAAGACTAATAAACAACCACTTATAATTAAAAAACAAATCCTGACACCAGTGTCAGGATTGTGGCATTAATTCTGCAGTTACTAAATTTAGAAACACTATTTACTTATAAAAAAAATATATACAAAAGCTAATTACAAAAATAGCGTCGAAAAATTTATAAACTATCAAGGGGTAATCATGCCAATAATAAAATATAAAGTATCATCGTTAGCCGCAGCTGTAGCATTAAGCTTGTCTATTTCGTCTAACGTACTGGCAGAGGAAGCTGGCAACACTAATAAGGATATTGAAAAAATAGAAGTCACCGGTTCACTAGGAAGTTTGCCTGGTAACGATGTAGAATCAGTATTTGGTTTTGGGAAATCAATTTTAGAAACCCCTCGTTCAGCTTCAACAATATCTGACGCACAAATTGAACGCTTTAGTATAAGTGATATCGATGAGTTAGTTGCATTCTCACCGGGAACTTTTACACAATCATTTTTCGGTGTTGCTGGTTCTTTAGATGTTCGAGGCACTCCCGGTGAAACTTATTTCAGAGGTGTAAAACGCTTAGACAACCCTGGTAATTACCCTACTCCTATTGGCGCTTCTAGCCGAGTAGATATTGTTCGTGGCCCAGCATCTCCTATTTATGGACCTTCAAAAATTGGTGGGTATTTAAATTTCACACCAAAATCTGCACGTGCAAGTGGCGGTAGCTATTTAGAAGAAAACAAAGGTGTTTTTTCATATACCACAGGTAGTTGGGACAAAAGTGTAATGACTGCTGAAATTGGTGGTCCTGCAACTGTTGCAGGTAAAACTGCTGGTTTCTACTTATATGGTGAAATAGAAAATTCAGGTAGTTTTTACGATAACACCAATACAGACCAAACTATTTTACAAGGCTCGTTCGACATAGACATCAGCGACAACGTTAAAATTGAATTAGGTGGTATGCATCACAAATACGATGGTAACCAAGTAGCAGGCTGGAACCGTTTAACACAAGACTTAATTGACAACAATACTTACACCACTGGTACCGCAAGACCACTAGATACAGATGGTGATGGTTCAATCTCTCATCAAGAATACGGTGCAGTTAATCTTGCAGGTGCAGGTTTTTTCTACGCATTTCCACCGTCATTTACAGATGACCAAGTAACGCCAGAAATGATGCTTGATAATGCTGGTACAGCAACTTTAAGTAAAAGTAGCGTACTTGTAGCACCTGATGACATATTATCGAACACCGTTGATACACTATATTTTGATGTCACTTATTATGCTGACAATAATTGGGAAGTTAAAAACCAATTATTTTATGAAGCCTACGAAAATTTAAATGAAAATGCTTACGGTTTTTCTCAATTCCATGACAGTTACGTTGTTGAAGATAAAGTTATTATTTCAAACGAATTTGAAATGGATTCATTAATAGCACAAGTTCAAATTTCACCCTCTATTCGCTATACAAACTTTAAGCATGGTGATGATTTTACAAACGAATACTTTGATCGTCGTGATTTAACCCTACCGTCGTCTGCTTTAGATAGACGATTACTATCTACACGTATTGATTCTGATTACACCACTTATAGTACGGGTTACTATACTGACTATGGCATAGCAGCAATGACCGACTTAACATGGGACTTTGGTTTAAATGCTGTGTTAGGTATTCGTTACGACAGTATCGACATTAAATCGACCAGTAGAGGCGACAAACTACTTGTAAAAGCTCCTATAACAACCGAAGAAGATACCGTAGATGGTATTTCTTGGAACGCCAGTATTTCATTCAAAACAGAGTTTGGTTTAATTCCATATTTTACTAAGGCTGAACAAGCGACCTTAATTGCAGGCCAAGGTGCTGAAATAGACGCTAGCACAGTAGCGTCTGGTGGTGCATTTGATACATCAGAATTAACTGAATTTGGTATTAAAGGTAGTTTTTTAGATGACAGTTTATACTTCGCACTTTCATCATACGAACAAAAGCGCACCGACTTCAATGCGCAAGCCATCATTACCAATGCAACAACTCAAAACGAAGGTGTTGAATTTGAACTACGCTGGGTAGTTAACGAACAACTTGTCATTAGTGCAGGTTATACCAACTTAAAAGTCTATAACCTAACTGCGCTAGAAGAAGGCTCACAATTTGGTTTCTTAGGCGCAGAAGACTTAACATCACTGACTGATCCATCGTTAATTTATGGTGGTAACGTTATAGGTTTAACCTTTGTTAATAATAAAGAAGAGTCTCGCAAAGCAGGCATGCCTGAAAATATCTATACAGCAACAGCAACTTATGACTTTCTTAACGGATTTGCAGCCAATGCAAGTGTTGTAAGAGCTGACTCAACATATTCAGGATTTTCTCAATCAGTAGAATTACCAGCTTATACCTTAATTAATGCCGGTGTATTTTATGATGCTGAAACTTGGACCGCGAGTATTAACCTGAAAAATATAACCAATGAAGATTACTACCGTGCTAACTTCCCTGACTTGTTCGGTGGACAAATAGTCTTGCCTGAGCTGCCACGACACTTTCAAGCTAAATTTAGCTACAAATTTTAAGCGAGGAAATTTTCAAAATTCATTTAACAATACGATGGGAACTTAATTGTTCCCTCTTTGTTAATTGATTATTGCACAACATCGTTATTTACCATTTTTAAAATCTCCTAGGAGTTTGAATGACTAACATAAAAAAACTATTATCGGTACTAACAACTGTAATAGTTGTAAGCGCTTGTACACAAAAAAACACTACACAAAGTGTTTCGCCACCGCCTATCGAAGTTAAGGCTGTGGTTGTTACTATGTTTGAAATAGGCGAAGACAGTGGCGATAAACCTGGAGAATTTCAATTATGGAAAAGTGGGCAAAACCTTTCCACTAAGTTTGACTTCCCACAAGGACACCACGACTTGTTTTATAATGAAAAAACAGGTGTTTTAGGTATGGTTACAGGTATGGGAATAGCAAAAGCATCTGCCGCTATTATGGCATTAGGTCTTGATGAACGCTTTGATCTAACTCATAGCTATTGGTTAGTTGCAGGTATTGCAGGCATTGATCCTGAAGATGCTTCGATAGGGTCTGCGGCTTGGGCAACATGGTTAGTAGATGGCGGTTTGGCTCATCAAATTGATGCTAGAGAAATGCCTAAAGATTGGAAAACAGGGTATTTTCCACTTTTTTACACAGAACCCCCAAGCACAGAAGATCACCAACAATCGAAGAATGGTGAGGCGTTTAAGCTGAACCACAAACTTACAAATTGGGCGTATGAGCTAACCAAAAACACAAAGCTTAACGATTACCCTAAAATGAAAAAATTACGTGACCAGTACAGCCAATATCCAAATGCACAAAAACCTCCATTTGTTTTAAAAGGTGAACACCTATCATCTTCAACATTTTGGCACGGAAAGTTACTTAACGACTGGGCAAACGACTGGACGACATATTGGACTAATGGAGAAGGTAATTTTGTCAGCTCTGGTATGGAAGATACAGGTGCTTACCAAGCAATGATCTTTTTACATAATGCCGGTAAAGTTAATAAAAATCGCTTTATGGTTTTACGAACAGCAAGTAACTATACCACTCAACCCTATGGTTTAACCGCTGCAGAGAACTTGGCACAAGAAAGTGGCTCTGAAGGTTACGCAGGTATGCAATCAGCCCTCGAGTCAGCCTATAGTGTAGGAAGTAAAGTTATCGACACCTTAACAAGTGATTGGGATACGTACCGAACTACAATGCCTTACGATAAAAAATAAACGTATTCAATATTGACTAATGAAATAGTAACTTATTGTTTATTAACACCAAATAAATAAAACAATCTTGCAGTATATTTTTTATTTACTACGTTAAAATACAATACATAAAAACCATACATAAAAAATATAGCCTTACACTGAGCAATAATATGATAAAAATATTAGAAACACTTTTTAAACTGCAAGAGCACGGTACTGACATTAGAAAAGAAATTGTTGCAGGGTTAACAACCTTTGCAGCAATGTCTTACGTGTTAGTGGTAAACCCTAGCATATTAGCTGCTGGCGGAATGCCCATTGAAGGGCTTATTACAGTAACCGCACTGGCAGCTTGTATCGGCACAATAATGATGGGGTTAATGACCAATTACCCTATAGCAATGGCGCCAGGCATGGGCCTTAATGCTTTTTTTGCTTTTACAATTTGCTTAACTCGTGAGGTTCCTTGGGAAGCTGCTTTAGGTATAGTTTTTTGGAATGGGATTTTATTTCTACTTCTTTCTTTAACAGGCATAAGAACTAAAATTGCAGAATCAGTACCCGAAGCATTAAAAATAGGCGTGCAATGTGGTATTGGTTTATTTATCGCTTTCATTGGCTTAAAGAACGCAGGATTAGTGGTAAGTAATCCTGCGACCTTTGTTTCAATAGGTGATTTATCGCAACCCGTCACTTTACTTGCTTTGTTCGGTGTTTTACTGACCGTTGTATTAATTATTAAAAATATAACAGGCGCAATTTTAATTTCAGTGGTTGTATTAACCGTTATTGGTGCCTTTATTCCAACTGAAACGGGTTATTTAACGACTCATCCAGAATCAATTTTAGGTGCCCCCGACAGTATTAGTAATACCTTTTTTGCTATGGATATTATGTACCCAATAATTAACATAGCTCAAACATGGGATCTTATTTTTGCGTTAGTGTTCGTTAATATGTTTGACACTATTGGCACCCTTATTGGCGTTACTCGTAAAGCCAATTTGGTTGATAAAAACGGTAAATTACCTAAAATGGGCGCGGCTTTAACGGCTGATGCGGGTGCTAGCGTTATTGGTGCCTCATTAGGGACCTCTCCCGTAACCTCATATATTGAATCAGCTGCAGGTGTATCTGCTGGTGGAAAAACAGGTCTAACTGCCATTGTGGTTGGTATTTGTTTTATTCTTGCTTTGTTTTTAACCCCTTTAATGAAAGTTATTCCTTTAATGGCCACTACGCCAGCATTAATCATGGTAGGCATATTTATGATGGAGTCTTTTCGCCATTTAGACACCTCAGACATGACATCATTAGCCACAGCAACTGTTGCACTTATAGCCATGCCCCTCACCTTTAGTATTAGTGAAGGTATAGCATTAGGCTTTATTACTTATGTGGGCATAATGATGGGGACAAACAGAATGAAAGAAGTATCAGGCATTACGTACTTTATAACGGCTATTTTCCTACTGCGTTATATTTTTGATTTAAAGTAAGCAATTGAAAATAAATAATATGACTCAGTAAAACAAACTGAATACTAGCGAGGTAATTCATTAATTTATTTGTTCATTACCTCTTTATAAAATACTTCAGCTGCCTCGCTTTGCAGCTGTATTTTATTAATAAGAAGCTATAACGATAGGCATACACTTATTCGCGTTTTAGTTCTGTTAGCGATTAAGTCGTTTTCCATACAGGTAAAAATTGATGACAAAAATCATCGACATCAAAAATATATCTATTAACTTATTCATTAGCCCACATTTATTGCTTTCAAATCGTTTTTAGTCGAAATTTCTGATCGCAAGGTGGGCAAAGAATTCAATCTTTATCCAGTTTTCAGGCTAATTAACCTCAGCTCGGAATAAGCAAAGTTACTCAACAAGCTATTTTTATGCCTAACTTCGTTGAATTTATTACTAATAGCTAGCTATTAGATAGAAAAATTCGCCTTGTTATACACAAAAATATCAATGTTGAGAGACTAATATAACTTAGGAAAACAACGGTACAGGTTAAGGTTTTGATAAATAATAATTTTAATTCATTATCTAACATTCATTAACCCGAGTTGAGGTTAATTAGCACGACAATATGAGCTAATGAAGTGCAGCCCTAAACGGAAGTTTAGCGCAAATTTTTGCTTCAAATTCTAAAATTTCATCTAAGCGCACATCTACTGCATTTTTATCAAAATATTCATAAGCTAATTCTACAAATAAGTTTTTATGTTTTGCTTCAGATTTAGCAATACTGACATAAAAATCTTTATCTTTTCCTGCTTCTAAAGCTTCTGCAACTAATGAAAAACGCTCATGCCCTCTTGCTTCAATAACGGCACCTACTAACAATCGGTCCATAAAAAACTCTTCTTGACCGTGTCTAAATACCGAACGTATTTCTTTTACATAAGTATCTTTTTTATCATTAGCTAAGGGGACATTTCTAGCGGTTAAAAGTTTCAATACTTGTTTAAAGTGAATGAGTTCCTCTAGTGCTAGATCCGTCATTTCTTTTACTAAGCGCGTTCGGTCTTGATAATGCGATAACATAGAGATAGCCATACCCGAAGCTTTTTTTTCTGCTGCTGCATGGTCTTGTAAAAAGGTATCAAAATCAGCTAAAACAGCTTCAGTCCATTTAAAAGGGGTATGGTATTTAAGTTCAAACATGGGATAAGTCAATAATAAATAAAACAGGATCTTACCCATCTATGACAGAAGAAAAAAGGATTAATTCGAATTTTTGAAAAAGAAGTGTTCTACGAACGAATGAACAAGCACTCTGAAATACGCACCTGAGTGGTAACGGATAGTATCTAGTAACTCTAATAAAGCAATTAGAGTTACTAGATGAGAAAATTACAAACCATATTGGCTATACTCTAATAGTTCACGACGTAATCTTTGTTTTTCTTTAAAATTTTCTATTTCACGCCATTTTCTTTTAGTGCTTTTTATATTTACTTTACTGACTACGTTTGTTTCTTCGTTAAAGTACTCTTCCATTTCATATAAATCATAATTAGCCATTTTCAAAGCCTCTTCAAAAGTATTATTAAAATCGCATTAATGCTCATAAGGTAATAAATTAACGACTTAACCTATAGGGCTAAGCATTTAATTTATGGATATTAATGTAAAAGTAAAATATGACTAATTCTTTACTAAACTATGACAACTTGAAGAAATTAAATAAAAAAATTGATCTAGCGCATAAAGTTAACACCGAGAAGTATTTTGTTAATTCGTATTATTTGCTAGAATTCCGCACCTTGTCATTAAGGCTATCGAAGTTTTAATTACACTAAGCTAACAACATATTACATATGTTGTTTTAATCTACAGCACCAGATTTACGATCTGGTTAGTTCAATGGGTAACTCAATGAGTCAAATTACAGTTTGTGCATTATATAAGTTTGTTCGATTAGAAAATTTTGAAAATTTAAAACCTTCTCTTGTCTCTACAATGGAAGAAAACGAAGTAAAAGGTACGCTATTATTAGCTGAAGAAGGTATTAATGGGACAATTGCAGGCCCTCAGGCAGGTATAGATAATGTACTTAATTTTTTAGAACAAGACAGTCGTTTATCTCCTTTATCTTTTAAAGTTTCTTACAACACTGAAAATCCATTTCAACGTACCAAAGTTAAATTAAAAAAAGAAATAGTCACCATGGGGGTTGAAGGTATAGACCCTACGCTTACTGTTGGCACCTACGTAAAACCTAAAGATTGGAATGCCTTAATTTCTGATCCTGATGTGCTACTTGTAGATACTCGTAACGATTACGAAGTTGAAATAGGTACATTTAAAAACGCGATAAATCCTGATACCGAAACCTTTCGTGAATTTCCTGAATATGTTGCAAAAAATTTAGACAAAAATAAACATAAGAAAGTGGCTATGTTTTGTACGGGCGGTATTCGCTGTGAAAAATCAACAGCTTATTTAAAAGAACAAGGTTTTGAAGAAGTTTATCATTTAGAAGGCGGCGTTCTTAAATATCTAGAAGAAGTCCCTCAAGAAGAAACAATGTGGGAAGGTGAATGTTTTGTTTTTGATAGCCGAGTTGCGGTTAATCATAACCTAGAACAAGGTCAATACGATCAATGTTTTGCTTGTAGATTTCCAATTACAGAAAAAGAAAAACAAAGTGAGCATTATGTTAAAGGCGTAAGCTGTCCGCGTTGTATTGATAAATATACGGATGCACAACGTGCCGGTTTTAGAGAAAGAGAACGCCAAGTAAATTTAGCTAAAGCACGCGGTGAAAGCCATATTGGCGGCGATGTTAAACATATTATTAAAGAAAAACGTAAAGAAAAAACATTACGTAAAAGTGAACAATCTAAAGCCTAACCCCTGAGTAGCTTAGCCTTAAAGTCTACTAACCTCAGCTTGTATGCTGAGGTTAGGGTTTAGTTATTCTTTCTTAAAAACTGATTTATCCGGTTTGAATTTTCTAAAAAACTTACCTATCAAAGTCTTTGTTTATTTTTAGGCACATAATTTAAAATAGATAAAGGCACTACTTTTTTCACAGGAAATTGTTCGAACTCCTTTCGTTCAATAATATGCCCTAGCTTACTTTCAATAGCACAAAGGTTTCTAAAGTTGTCTTTCGCCACAAAAGAAATTGCTTCACCACTAGCGCCAGCTCTACCCGTTCTTCCTATTCTGTGTATATAATCGTCAGCTTTATCAGGTAAGTCGTAATTTATCACTCTCGATAAATCATCAATATCAATTCCTCGGGCGGCTACAGCAGTAGCCACTAAAAATTGAATTTTTCCCGATTTAAAATCAGCCAGTATTTTTTCTCTTATTTCTTGCGTTTTACCGCTATGAATACACTCAGCTTTAATGTCACGTTTTTCTAATTGGCTTACTAATTTAGCAGCGCCGTGTTTGGTTTCAATAAATATAAGCGCCTGTTTCCATTCATTTTCTTTAATTAGATAACTTAATAAAGCAGATTTATTGGTTTTATCTACAGTGACTAACCATTGATCTATTTTAGGCTGTGTTGATTTGTCTTGTTTAATAGAAATTTCAACCGCATGAGGACCAATAGCTCGTTTAGCTAACTGGCGAATATCGTCAGATAATGTAGCAGAAAATAATAAGTTTTGGCGCTGCGTAGGTAATCGTTCAATTATTTTATTAATGTCTTCTCTAAAGCCCATATCAAGCATTCTATCGGCTTCATCGAGTACTAATACTTCCAACTCATCAAAATGCAATGCTCGTTGATGCGCCATATCAAGTAAACGTCCAGGTGTAGCAACAAGAATATCTATCCCCCAAATTAAACGCTGTTTTTGAGGTTCAGCATCAATTCCACCATACATAGCCATAGAGCTTAATTCTAAGTGTTTACTGTAATTTGCAATACTCGCTTCAACTTGAACGGCTAATTCTCTTGTAGGCGTCAATATAAGCGCTTTAATGCGCTTACCTCGTAATGTATAACCAGTATTGAGTAACTCTAAAATGGGTAATACGAAGCTGGCAGTTTTTCCTGTACCTGTTTGGGCGGCAGCAATAAGATCTTTTTTAGATAAAATAATAGGAATAGCACGTTTTTGTATGTCGGTAGGTGTTGTATAGCCTTGCTCAGCTATTGCTTTTAAAACGGGCTCTGATAAACCCAGTGTTGAAAATGACATGCGTACCTCGACTCAAATAGCTCAAACAATTTAGGGCGCGGAGTATAGCAGTATATTGAAATAGATAATAAAGGCTTATTGTTAAACTCGTTTTAAACTCATAGATTTTTTAAGTAACTTTTCTATGTGTTTAGCGTTAACGGGTTTGCTGAAAAGAAAACCTTGAGCAATATCGCAACCAAAAACCCTTAACTTTATAAATTGCTCTTTCGTTTCAACTCCTTCGGCAATTATCTTGTAACCTAGGTTATGTCCCATCTCAAGCATTGAACGAATGAGTAACTTAGTTTTCTCATCTTTAAGCATATCGTTAATAAAATATTTATCTATTTTTAGGTAATCAACCGCAAGATGTTTGAGTGATGCAAAAGATGAATAGCCTGTACCAAAATCATCAATGGCTAATAACACACCTAAGTCTTTCAGTGATTTAAATATAGAAGGATCATAATCACTGGTTTGAACAACACTTTCAGTGATTTCTAATTCTAAGAATTGAGAGTTCATCCCTGTAGATTCAATGGCGTATTTGAGGGAAGGAATAAAATCATGATCAAATAAGTGATTAGGTGAAATATTAATCGCCATACGCAATTCTGGAAAACCAGCTCCCCGCCAAGCTACAGCTTGTTTACACCCCTGATAAAAAACCCACTCAGTTAAAGGCTTTATCATACCTATACGCTCTGCCATAGCGATAAACTCTACTGGCGCTATTTCACCTATTTCGGGATGATACCAGCGAGATAAAGCTTCAACCCCTACCAGTATACCTGTTTCTATATCTATTTGAGGTTGATACACTAATGAGAGCTGATTCTGTTCAATTGCCTCTCTTAACAGTTGTTCAACTTTAAAGTGGTATTCTGCAATTCGACTTAATTCAATATTATAAAAAGCATAACAACTTTTACCGGTATCTTTGGCTGAATATAATGCTGTATCAGCAGCTTTTAATAAACTTTTAAGATCGGTACCGTCTTCTGGGTAACGTGCAATACCTATACTGCAAGCAGGTATAAACTTTCTTCCCGATAATTCTATTGGTGTGGCAACAACATCAATAATTCTTTGGGCAATAATGGCTGCACTATAACTATTATTTAATTCTTTAGTTACAATACAAAACTCATCACCTCCAATACGCGCAACGCAATCAGCTTCTCGACTAAGATCAGCTATTCTGGCTCCAACCTCTTTTAATAAATAATCACCAATATCATGTCCTAAGCTATCATTGACATTTTTGAAGTTGTCTAAATCTATATATAACAAGCTAAAACGATCTTTGTAACGTTCAGAACTTTTAATCAAATGCTCTACATTTAAAAATAAATGGGCACGACTCGAAAGACTCGTTAATTCATCAGTATAAGCTAAAGATTGAATACGCTTTAAGTTTCTATCTCTTTCCATCACTATGCTGGTAAGCTGTGCTGCTGCGGTCAAATCATTTGATTCTTTTTCATTAGGTACGGCTGGATAATCTCGATACATACCAAAAGCGCCTAATACTTCTCCTGTAGAAGAAATGATAGGTTCAGACCAACAACTACGCATACCATAAGGCAATGCTACATGCTTTATGTTTTTCCACTTAGGATCTGTTTCTATGTTTTCAACAACGACACGTTTACCTGTATATGTTGATGCGCCACATGATCCCACTTCTGGCCCATTAGTTAAACCATGAACACTGTCACAATACTCTTGAGGTAAACTTGGTGCACTACCATGTATAAGTGTATCTCCTTCAAGTTCAAGCATTGAACAACGTATGCCTATATGTCGACCTTCATAAAGAGAAGCAATTTCATTATAAATTTTTGAAGCAGAATCGCCTTGAGCAATCATTTTTAGAATATCGCTATGTCGCTGCTCAAATAATTCAGCTTGTTTACGCTGGGTTACATCAACATGAGCACCAATAATTCTGATAGGTTTGTTATTTGAATCTCGATAAACTTGTAAAATACGAGAGCGAATGTACAGATAATATCCTTCTCTGTGGAGCATGCGCATATCAATTTCAAATGTGTCAATATTATTTGATAAGTTGTTTTCTATAGTCTGTATAACAAGTTTTTTATCATCAACGTGAACATTATTAGACCAAGTATCAAAATTATTTTTAAGTTCGTGAGCTTCGTACCCCAGTATCTCTTTCCAACTAGGAGAGTAATAAACATCATTATTCACTAAATTCCAATCCCACAACCCGTCATTAGTGTTGTGCGTAATAAAAATAAGCCTTCCTTTGCTATCATAGTGTTCAATAACACAATTATTCTTAAGCTGCTGCACATGAGCTAATTCTTGTTTTAATAAAGCTATTTCATCCAATAACTTCTGGGGTACGCTCATAAAATCAGCCTATAACATTTTAATTATCACAACATAAATAACGCATTGAGTACAAGACAACATAGTTAGATAAATTTATATTTCTACCACTAAAGCTAGACAACTAACTTGTAAAAGTAAAGCTACTGAGTACAAGCAATAGTTGGTAAAATGATTAAGGTATGTTAGTTATATTCAGGTTTCAGTGGGGATTAAAAATAACCTTACCAACTGAATTGACTTAATACTCAACCTAAACCAAATAAGATACTTTCATGATCATAAATTTTTCAGATTACTCAGCAACTCAACGTTACCATTTAATGACTCAAACCATTATTCCCCGCCCCATCGCATGGGCACTCACCTTATCTGGTGATGAACTCTCCAAAAAAGACAATGGATGTGAATTTAATCTAGCGCCTTTTTCATACTTCACAGCCGTTTCAAGTAAACCTGCAATATTAATGATCTCTGTGGGTAAAAAGCCTACAGGTGAGCCTAAAGACACTTTGGTGAATATACTTAAAAATAAAAAAATGGTCATTCATATCGCCTCTGAACAACAATCAGAATTAGTCACTCAAACAGCAGCAACACTACCTCATGGCGAATCAGAGCTTGATTTAATCAATTTAAATGAGTCAGTAGATAATTCACTTTTAAGCACAGTGCCTTTCGAGGGTTTTGCATTACCTCGACTAGAGCAATGCGATATTGCTTACGGCTGTGAACTTTATGAAATAAAAGAAATTGGAGATATTCCTCAAACCCTTATTTTTGTTGAAGTTAAGCAAGTTTACATCAATGATAAAGTCACCGAACTAGATGAAAAAAACAGAATAAAAATATACGCTGATATGGTTAACCCTCTCGCTCGATTAGGCGCAAGTGAATATGCAGGGATCACTAAACCTTTCACTAAACAACGTCCAGAATGATTATAAGCTGACTCTTAATTACGTCTTATAAAATAATGATATATACCCGTTATCATTCAAGATGCCGGTTTCAGTGGGAACTAAAAACAATTTAGGCACAGATTTCATGTTCCAGACGAAATCTAAGGTCTACATCCATGTAGGAACCTGACTAAAGTTAATAAGCCCCATAAATTGTTTTTAGGCCCATCGAAGAAGCGCTTGAGCAAAATCACTTCTGCGTTAATGCTTTTTATAAGGGAACAACCATTATTACAAAGCACGGCCTTGAATTGATATCGCTCAAGTGCTCTGAAATAGCCTCTTGAGTGGTAACAGGTATAAAGCCGAAAATATTGCATTATTATCCGATTATTTATTACTCCCTAAACAATCTCCATTGCTACACTTTCAGTAACATCAATCTGTTGTAGCAACTTCTCTTTAACTTGTATGGCATTAACAACGCGAAGTTGGTTATTGTGTAAAAAATGAAAGTAAAACGTATTTAAGGAAACGAAAATGAAAAAGATACTCGTCTCAATAGCTTTGTTTATACTGACCGTGTCTCAAATAAGCTGTAGTAGCAAAAATAAAAAAACGATAATTCCCCCTTTAAGCGTTCAATTATGGTCAGTCAAAGATCAAATCAAAATTGATTATAAAGGCACACTAAAAAAACTATCGGCAATGGGATTTTCAGGAGTAGAGTTTGCTAATGAATTTGGTCCTTTTAAAAACAAACCAGAAGACCTCCAGCAATACCTAAGTACTTTAAATTTACAAGCAAGTGGTGCACATGTTTCATTTGAAGCCCTTAATGATGAAAATTTTCAAAAAACCGTTAGCTTTTATCAAAAATTAGGCGTTGATAGTTTAATTATTGGATGGGACAAACGCGCATGGCATCCAGAAGGAGTAAAAGAAATTGTTAGCTTACTCAATGAAATAGCGAAGAAACTTGCTCCTTATAATATGAAAACCGGATTTCATAACCATGATCATGAATTTAACTCATTTAATAACAGTACCTATTGGGATTATATTGCACAAAACACCTCTCAAAACGTTATTTTGCAGTTAGACGCTGGCTGGGCAGTTTACGCTGGGAAAGATCCTGTGGAATATGTGAAGCGTTATCCAGGAAGAACATTAACAACCCATTATAAATCTCGCATACCTGAAGCGATGAAGTCAGATAACAAAAAACTCCCTATAATAGGTCAAGATAGTGTTGATTGGTCAAGCTTATTAAAAGCAAATTCAACAGTAGGTGGCACAAAATGGATAGTAGTAGAACAAGAAGAATACCCTAACAACCTAAGCTCATTAGAAGCTGTAGCTTTATCTAAAAAAGGCTTAGACGCTTATATTAATAAACTATAATTTTGAGGGAGCGTTATAGCAAAGACTGACAAGCCTTTGCTATATTTAGTAAAAACATTAATAATAATGCTTACACTTTCAATAGTTATTTGAGTATACATAAATTGTTAATTTCCGATTTAGAGATTATTATAAAAACAGCTGAATTTGGTAGTATAACCGCAGCGGCTACTCATTTAGATATTCAAGTAGCAAGAGCAAGTGCAGCAATAAAACGTGTTGAAAAACAATTAGGGTTTGAATTATTTATACGTTCAACTCGACAATTAAGATTATCTGTTAGTGGCGAAAAATACATTCCACAATGTATATTAGCACTAGAAACGCTTAATAAGGCTCAACAAGATTTACTCACTGATCAGGAATCTATAACAGGTGAATTACGCTTAACAACCTCTTCAGATTTAGGTCGTAACATTATTGCACCATGGCTTGATGAACTTGCCGAGCAACACCCCCAATTAAACCTAAGATTAATTTTAAATGATCATGCTTTAGACTTTTACCGTGATTCTGTAGATATTGCCTTAAGGTATGGTGCTCCAACAGATTCAAACATGTATGGTTTTAAAATTTGTGACGTACCTCGCTTACTTTGCGCTTCGCCAAAATATTTACAAAAAAATAAAGCACCAGAACACCCAAAAGACTTAACGAACCATAATGGTCTTTTTTATCAAATGAATGGCACAGTTTACGACACATGGACATTTACCAACAGAACCCATCACTATTCAATAAAAATGCAAGGTAATAAAGTTGCCAATGACGGCGATTTAGTCAGGCGTTGGTGTATTTCTGGCAAGGGCTTAGCGGTAAAATCAGCTTTAGATATGTCAAATGATTTAATTAACCATAAAGCGATTTCTGTAATGCATGACTACCAACCAACGATGACAGAACTATGGCTAATATGTCCAAGTAAACAATCAATTACTCCTATAGTGAGATTACTACGAGAATGTTTAACAGAAAATTGTAATAACATTTTGAAAGAACTAAAAAATAAAAAGATCATAGCCTAACTTATATACCCGTTACCAATCCAAATGAGTATTTCAGAGTGCTTGAGCGATATCAATTCAAGGCAATGCTTCGTCCCTTATAAAAAGGATTAACGAAGAAGTGATTTTGCTCAAGCGCTTCTTCGATGGGAAACTAGATCGATCAATTTTCATTTTAAAATTTAGCAAAATTTAAGGACATCTTATGGAACAAAAAATTCTGCCTGTTTTTCAGGTATTCATTGCCATGATACTAATGGAGTTGATGGTGAAATTTTTTCCATACTTTAGGTTTGATTTTTCCTTTAAATTTATTGTTTTTGGATTACTCACCATAATATCAATATTGCTTGCTTTTATTGCGATATATTCTTTTAGAAAACATCAAACTACGGTTAACCCTATAAAACCTGAAACAACTTCAGTGATTGTTAATTCAGGAATTTATGCCTATTCAAGAAACCCAATGTATTTAGCTATGCTCATTTTTTTAATTGCGGTAAGTGTTTTATACGAAAATGTTTTAGCTTTTTTACCTATTCCATTGTTTATTTGGTTCATTACTCAATACCAAATAAAACCAGAAGAAAAAGTATTAGCAGGAAAGTTTAAAGAAGACTATCAAAACTACTTATTAACGGTAAGACGTTGGATATAAAAAGGAAGTGATATTGATGAATTCAATCAATACATAAATAATAAAATGAATTCATCAATAGAAAATAAAACTAAGCTTTTTTCAGATAATCAGCCACTAATACAATACGAGTACCGTTAACTTTACCTTCAATATGCTCAGGGTTGTCAGTTAACGTTATGCCTCTAACCAATGTACCTTGTTTAGCCGTAAAGTTTGCACCTTTTACTTTTAAATCTTTAATAAGGGTAACATCATCACCGTCTTGTAATTCTGCACCATTACTGTCTCTGGTAGGCCCTGCTCGCTCTGCTGCAGCAATACCTTGTTCAGCCCATGTTTTTACAGCATCTTCCATGTAAATAATATCTAACGCATCTTGAGCCCAGCTCTCCGTAGATAATTTATGTAACATACGGTACGACATTACTTGAACAGCAGGTTCTTGGTTCCACATACTGTCAGTTAAACAACGCCAGTGATTAATATCTAAATCAGCATTACCTTCAATTTGCGTTAAGCAAGTATTGCACACTAAAATACTTTGTTGCGCACTTAAGTCGCTTGTCGGCGGTACGGGATAAACAGCTAAATTATTCTTTTCTGTACACAGTTCACAGCTGTTATTACTACGTTGTTCCAATGCTTGTTGCGCTACCATTTGCTTTCCTAAATGTTAATGTCTCAAAATTGATAAATTAAAAGTGCGCTAATTATACGACCCAATAGCAAAAACAACAATTGTAAATAAGAATAAACACTTAAAAGCGTTACTTAGTCGAATTATGGTAGACAAGAAGCTAACAATAAGAAAAACTGTCTACATCATTATAGATGATTAAAAAATTTTCAAATTATAAAAACAATAACTTAGGCTTAATTTATGACCTCAAATAACGAAAACCTTTCTTTACTCGCCAAAATAAAGTCGATGGGGCTAGTTAGCCAAATTATCATCGCTATTATATTTGCATCAATATTTGCGACTATAGCCCCTGATACAGCACAGTCGTTTTCAGTGTTGGGCCAACTTTTTGTTAATGCACTTAAAGCTGTTGCACCCATACTAATTTTTGTTTTAGTTATGTCTTCAATTGCCAATCAAAAGCCAAACAACGATGCTAATCTAAAACCTATTATCGCACTGTATTTAATAGGAACACTAAGTGCCGCCTTTGTTGCAGTTATCTTAAGTTTTTTATTTCCAACCACGCTAACTTTAAATATTGCCAGTGCCGTAGCAAACCCACCTCAAGGACTGGGTGAAGTATTAACAACCCTCGCATTTAAAGTGGTAGAAAATCCTGTCAAAGCGATTATTAATGGTAATTTTATTGCCGTATTAGCGTGGGGAATTGGCTTAGGCCTCACTCTAAAGCATTCCAATGAAAGCACTAAAACAATGGTTCACGACTTTAGCGAAGCGATAACAAGCATTGTAAGGCTTGTTATTCGTTTTGCACCTATTGGTATATTTGGTTTAGTGGCTAACACCATTGCAAGTACTGGCTTTGCTGTATTTGCTGAATATGGTCAGCTATTAACGGTACTCGTTGGCTCTATGTTAATCATTGCTTTAATTATTAACCCATTAATTGTTTATGTTATTACTAAACAAAACCCCTACCCTTTAGTTTTTACTTGTTTGAAAGAGTCAGGTATTACAGCATTCTTCACCCGAAGTTCAGCAGCAAACGTTCCAATTAATTTAGCTTTATGTAAGAAACTTAAATTGCACGAAGACACTTACTCTATTTCAATCCCATTAGGATCTGCGATAAATATGGCAGGCGCTGCAATTACGGTAACGGTTTTAACCCTTGCTACTGCAAATAGCTTAGGCATTGAAATAGACTTTCCTACCGCATTACTGTTATGTGTAGTGGCGTCTATTTCAGCTTGTGGGTCTTCAGGGGTTGCTGGTGGTTCATTGCTACTTATTCCGCTAGCCTGTAGTTTATTTGGCGTACCTAACGATGTAGCAATGCAAGTGGTGGCGATAGGTTTTATTATTGGTGTAATACAAGATTCTGCTGAAACAGCGCTCAACAGCTCAACAGATGTAGTGTTTACTGCTGCAGCATCTCATTATCTTGATAAGGATAAATAACCTGAATTCTGGTTAAAAAGATTCGTTAATACAACTAAAAAAAACAGCCACTTGATTAACCTGAACTCGGTTTAAGAGATGTTTAATAAATTGAAATATAAAAAATAGTTTCATTGAGCCTCTAGCTTGATAGTTTTTCTTAATTCAAGGCAAATTTCGCGTCAATAGCTGGTCTATTGCAAGTAAATTTAACGCAGAAATTAGGAAAAATAGCAGCTAGAGAAGCATTTGTTAAGCCGAATTCAGGTTAGTTATTATTAAATGGCTGTTTTTTTAGTCAAGTATTCCATATTATCTGCAAAGTATCTTCTTTATCTTTAGGCACAAACCCTTTACAAACAAAGTGCCCTATTACAGCTACAAGCTGATCATCATAATAAACAAAAGGTAGCCGTTTTCTCTGCCATGTAGGTATATCTAATTCTTGTAAAACCTTTTTTAACGAGCGTGAATGTTGTCGATAATCAGGTATACAAGTTGGATTATTATGAGTAAACCGAATGCTAACTTGTTGTGTGCATGTTGGCGAAATAAGCTGACAAGTTTGATTTTCAGTATCCTTGTTCTTAACCTCATATTTAAAAAGTAAATCACCTAAACCATCAGGCAATTTAACAACTTCATCTATAGTAGATGTTAATTCAGACTTAACACACGAATAAAAGTCAGAGATGTCTTTAAAGTCAGGAGTTAAATAAACACATTGTTTAAAGCGCCTTAACCAATAATTACCTACCTTTACCGCAGGGCTTTTATCATTATTAGCTAAAAGCTGTGTTTGTAATTGGATTAATTGCGCAGTACTAGGCATTAAGCATTGATGAATACTTAAAAAATAACGAATAACATTATTAAATCGTGCTTGAGATAATTGTTGTAACTTAACTAACGATAACGTGTTAACACCTACTTGAATGTTTTCCAGATCTTGCTCTGCTAACTCAGTTAACAATAGCTCGGCTTCTTGGCAATGTTCAGCGCTTCTGTTCATCGTTTTTAAAAAACTCGGCCAACGCTCGGTAATAATAGGCATAACTTGATGACGTAGAAAGTTACGATCAAATCGAACGTCTTCATTCGATTCATCATCAATCCAAGTTAATTGATGCTCTTGCGCATAGGCCTCTATTTCGCTTCTTGAAACACCTAATAACGGTCTGCCCAATAATGAAGTGCCAAAGACCATTTCTTGTTTCATGGCTGACAAACCTTTTAAGCCAGAACCGCGCTTTAAAGCTAATAAAAAAGTTTCAGCTTGATCATCATTATGATGGCCCGTAAGCACTAATACGTGCTTAAATTCTTTATTTTTGATGAGAGACTTAAGCGCGTCATATCTAGCATCTCTCGCAAGCTCTTCAAGACTATGTTGTGCTTTAGCTTTTACATTAACCCTACAAATATCTAAAGGTAATTGGTGCAAGTTACATTGCTGTTGAGCAAAGTTTTCCCATTTAAGTGCGTTACTACTTAAGCCATGATTAACATGACACACACTTATTGAACAACTCAATGCTTGGTTAATGTTTTGAGGATTATTTAAAATGTTGTTTTTAAAGTTTGATAATGCGTGTAATAAAACTTGAGAGTCTATTCCACCACTATAAGCGATAATAATATGTGTATTAGAATGTGATTGAAGGTAGGTAGTAATATAATTAAATAGAGTGGATTCTAACGACATAAAATTAGCCTTACTCTTTTAATATTTTCCAGCGTTAAGTGCTTAACGCTGGAAAGTTATAACAGGTTACTAAATTAACAATAACCGTAAGACATTAAACGATCGTAACGTTTTTCAATAAGTTCATCTTTAGGCAAATCAGTTAACTCAGCTAAGTTACGCTTAAGTTCTTGTTTTAAACATTCGGCCATAAGATCCATATCTCTATGAGCTCCGCCTAAAGGCTCTTCAACTACGTTATCAATTAATTCTAATTCTTTAATACGTTTTGCTGTAATCCCCATAGCCTCTGCTGCTACAGGTGCTTTTTCAGCTGTTTTCCATAAAATTGAAGCACAACCTTCTGGTGAAATTACTGAATAGGTTGAATATTGCAACATATTAACTCTGTCACCAACACCAATAGCAAGAGCACCACCAGAACCACCTTCACCTATAACAGTACAAACAATAGGTACAGTTAATCGCGACATAACTTTTAAGTTAGTGGCGATAGCTTCTGATTGACCTCGCTCTTCAGCACCAATACCAGGGTAAGCACCGGGAGTGTCAATAAGGGTAATAATAGGCATATTAAAACGTTCAGCCATTTTCATTAAACGTAAAGCTTTACGGTAACCTTCTGGACGTGGCATACCAAAATTACGTCTAACTTTTTCATTAGTTGAACGCCCTTTTTGATGACCAATGATCATCACAGGCATACCATCTAAGCGAGCAGTACCACCAACAATAGCTTTATCGTCAGCATAAGCACGATCACCCGCTAATTCGTCAAATTCTGTGAACATACGTTCAATGTAGTCTAACGTATATGGACGTTGTGGATGACGAGCAACGCGAGCCGTTTGCCAAGGATCAAGGTTGGCAAATATTTTTTTAGTTTGTTCTTTGTTTTTCTCATGAAGTTGCATAATTTGATCTTCAAGATCTAAATCAAGCTCTTGACCAGAGTTAACTGACTTTAATTCTTCAATTTTTGCTTCAAGTTCTGAAATTGGCTGTTCAAAGTCTAAAAAATTTAATGACATGTGAATTTTTTACCTAAGTCTTTGAGCTGTAGTACACAACTCTTATTTAAATTGTAACGCTAAGCACTCTTCACCAAGTAGTGTTCTTAGTTCATGCAATAAAGCATCTTCTGGAGTAACTCGCCATTGTACGCCTAGTTCAAGCATTCCCTGCGCTTCTTCGCGTTGGTAAAACACTCTAACAGGACAAGTACCATCTTTAAAAGGAGACAGTACCTGAGAAAATTGTTCTATAAAATTATTACTAATTGCCGCTCTTTTTACGTGTATATCAAGAGATGTTACATAGTTTTCTCTTGCGTCAGCAATGGTCATTATATCTCGGGCGGTCATTGTAATGCCACCAGAATATTCATCAAAGCTGACCTGTCCACTACACACTAAAATAGCATCAGTAACAAGTAGCTCGGCAAAGGTATCATAATCATCAGGAAAAAGTCGAATATCAATACGCGCGCTTTTGTCATCTAAGGTAACTAATGCCCAGCGACGACCCCGTTTATTCACCATAACCCTAACACCCAACACTAAACCAACAGCTACGGTTGTTTTATCTTTATTAGTAGGTTGCATGCTAACTAATCGACCACTGGCATAGTGCTTTATTTCAGATAAGTATCGATTAATGGGATGGCCTGTTAAGTATAATCCTAAGGTTTCTTTTTCACCATTAAGCCAAACTTCTTCAGCCCACTTAGGTACTTCTTTAAAGGCTTGTCTGGTGTCTTCAGGCTCTTCATTAATTAAGCCAAATAAATCGTCTTGCCCCAACGCTTGCGCTTTGGCATGTTGCTCTGCTGCTTTTATAGCCTCAGGTAGGGTTTCAAATAATGCCGCTCGATGAGGCCCTAAATGATCCATAGCTCCTGATTTAATGAGTTTTTCAAGCACCCTCTTATTCGTTTTTTTAAGATCTAAACGGGCACAAAAATCGAATAAATTAACAAAAGGTCCACCTTCTTTACGCGCGTTAATAATCGCTTCAATCGGACCTTCACCTACACCTTTAACCGCACCAATACCATACACGATTTGATTATCTTCATTTACGGTAAATTTGTAATGTCCGGCATTAACATCTGGAGGAAGAATATCAATCCCCATATTTCCACATTCGTCAACTAAGGTAACAATCTTATCGGTATTATCCATATCGGCAGACATTACTGCCGCCATAAATGGTGCTGGATAGTGGGTTTTCATCCATAAGGTTTGGTATGAAACTAACGCGTAAGCAGCTGAATGTGATTTATTGAAACCGTAACCAGCAAACTTTTCTACTAAATCGAATATTTTCATGGCTAACTCGCCATCTACACCACGATTTATAGCTCCTTGCTCAAAACCTGCACGCTGTTTCGCCATTTCTTCTGGCTTTTTCTTACCCATAGCTCGACGAAGCATATCAGCTCCACCAAGAGAGTAACCCGCTAAAACCTGTGCTATCTGCATTACTTGTTCTTGATACAAGATAATGCCGTAAGTAGGCTCTAATATAGGCTTAAGATCTATATGCTGCCACGTTTCATCAGGGTAACTTACAACTTCACGACCATGTTTACGCTCTATAAAGTTATCAACCATACCTGACTGTAATGGGCCTGGTCTAAATAAGGCCACAAGTGCGATAATATCTTCAAAACAATCGGGTTTTAATTTAGCGATCAGTGATTTCATACCGCTAGATTCTAATTGGAATACTGCAGTTGTTTCCGCGTTTAATAACACTTTGAAACTAGCAGGATCTTCTAAATTGATACTAGCTATATCAATAGGCTCTTTACCCGCTTTTAGCAGTTTCTCATCAGCCATCTCAATGGCCCACTGCAAAATAGTGAGCGTTCTAAGACCTAAAAAATCGAATTTAACTAAACCTGCATCTTCAACATCATTTTTATCAAATTGTGTAACGGGGTTTTTGCCTTCGTCATCACAATAAAGTGGTGCAAAATCTGTAATGGTTGTAGGTGAAATAACAACACCCCCCGCATGTTTACCGGCGTTTCTGGTTGTACCTTCTAAGATACGACACATATCAATGAGATCTTTCACATCAGAGTCTTGTGCGTATACTTCTGGTAATTTGGGTTCTACTTCAAATGCTTTTGCTAAGGTCATTCCCGGATCACCAGGAATTAATTTAGAGATACGATCAACAAAACCATAAGGATGGCCAAGAACGCGGCCAACATCTCGAATTACCGCTTTTGCTGCCATAGTACCAAAAGTAATAATTTGCGATACAGCATCACGACCATAAAGTTCGGCAACATGATCTATTACCTCATCTCGACGATCCATACAAAAGTCGATATCAAAATCAGGCATTGATACACGTTCAGGGTTTAAGAAACGTTCGAAAAGTAAATCATATTCAAGGGGATCTAAGTCGGTAATTTTTTGAGCATAAGCTACTAAAGAACCCGCGCCTGAACCACGACCAGGACCTACTGGAATATTATTATCTTTACTCCATTGAATAAATTCCATTACGATCAAGAAGTAACCGGGAAAGCCCATTTTGTTGATAACTTCTAGTTCAATTGCTAAACGCTCATCATAAGGTTTACGTTTTTCAGCAAAATCAGGCGCATCTTTATCAAATAAAAACTCTAACCTTTCTTGCAAACCTTCTTCTGAAACTTTAACCAAATAATCTTCTATTGATAAACCTTCAGTGGGAAAATCAGGTAAAACATATTCACCTAAAGTTACTGTGACGTTGCATCGTTTAGCAATTTCAACACTATTGGCTAATGCTTCAGGAATATCGGAAAAAAGCTCGCACATTTCTTCTTCAGAACGTAAGTATTGTTCTTTGCTATAACGCTTAGGCCGGCGTTTGTCATCAAGAGTATAACCATCATGAATCGCAACTCGAATTTCGTGTGCGTCAAAGTTTTCTTCTTTTAAAAACATCACTTCATTCGTAGCTACGACTGGTAATTGATATTTTTGTGCGACGTCTATCGCTAAATGTAAATATGTTTCTTCGTTTTCTCGCCCAGTACGAATAAGCTCTAAGAAAAAGTTATTATTGAAATGTTCTTGGTAAAAAGACACCATTTCGTTAACTAAAGGCATGTTTCCTTTAGTTAACGCTTTTCCTATATCACCTTCTCGACCACCAGATAAGAGTATTAATCCTTCTGAATAATCAACAAGCCAGCTCTTATCAATTACTGCTCGGTCTTGAATATGCCCACGAAGGTAAGCGTTAGAAATAAGCTCAGTTAAATTTTTATAGCCTTTGTTATTAGACGCCAACACCACAAGACGAAAAAGCTCATCTCCTAACTCATCACTTCTCACCCAAAAATCAGCACCAATAATCGGTTTTATTCCAGCGCCATGAGTCGCGTGATAATATTTAACTAAGCCACATAAATTTGTTTGATCTGTCAGCGCTAAAGCCGGCATTGATAAATCAGCCGCTTTGCTCACAATAGGTTTAACTTTGTTTAAGCCGTCGCACATTGAATAGTCGCTATGTACTCTTAAATGCACAAATTTAGGATCTCTTGCCATAGGTACATCGCTTTCGGATGCTATTTCTACAAGTTGATTTGTATCTTCAGACTGATTATCAGACATTAAGGTTTATTAACCCCTTGTTCTTGAATAACTTGGGCGACAGGTTTAAAGCTCGCACGATAACAATCTAAAACACCATGTTCTATAATTTTTTCTAGATGAACTTTTGTTGGATAACCTTTATGTTGAGCAAAACCGTATTCGGGATATAACTTATCTAAAGCAATCATTTCTTCATCACGCGCAACTTTAGCTAAAATTGAAGCTGCACTAATTTCAGCAACTCTATCATCACCTTTTACCACCGCTTGTGTTTCTATATTTCCATTTTCACCTAAAAATACAGGGCAACGATTACCATCAACTAAAACGTAATCAGGTGTAACATCGAGTCCTTGTACAGCACGCTGCATAGCTAACATCGTTGCGTGTAAGATGTTGAGTGTATCTATCTCTTCTGGTGTTGCTCTACCTATTGCCCAAGATATGGCTTTTTGTTTAATTTCTTCAGCTAATAATGGACGTTTTTTTTCCGATAATTTTTTAGAATCTTTTAAACCTTCAATAGGATTATCGGGATCAAGTATTACTGCCGCAGTAACAACATCTCCCACTAAAGGGCCTCGACCAACTTCATCAACACCGGCAATACAATAGGCTAATGGATATTCAAAGGGTGGAAAAACGACTTTAGGCTTTTTAATAGTTTTGCTAGCCAGAGCTTTGTTTGATTTTTCACTCATGATTCGATTAATCCGATAATTGCTTGAGCCGCTTTTTCACTTGCGTCTTGCTTAAGGCTTTGGTGAATTTTCATAAACTTTTCGTTTAAATTAGATTGATCTTCGTTTAAAAATTGCTGTAGTAAAGGCACTATTTTTTCTGGTACCACTTCATCTTGCAATAACTCTGGTACAAGCGTTTCATTCGCCAGCAAATTAGGCAACGAGAACCACTTAAGTTTTACTAACCACTTAGCTAACATATAAGTGATAAGGTTAAACTTATATGTAATCACCATAGGCCGTTTAATTAAAGCAGCTTCAAGTGTTACTGTGCCCGAAGCAGTTAATAAGCAGTCACTTGCCGCCATCACTTTATGTGTTTGGTTAATAATAATTTGTACAGGTAAATTAGGTGCAATTTCATTTTTAAGCGTAGTAAATTGCTCTGCTCTTTTTTCACTGATCATCGGTGCAATAAATAACAAATTATCATCTTGCTCAGCAAGTATTAATGCACTCTGTAAAAAAGGTTCTACCAATTTAGCTAACTCACCACCACGACTTCCTGGCATAAGTGCTAAAATCTTAGCATTTTCAGGTAAATTAAGAGACTTTCTAGCTTCCGTTTTGCTGGAAACTAATGGGATATCGTCAGCAAGTGAATGCCCTACAAAGGTACAAGGGACATTATGTTTATCGTAAAACTTTTTCTCGAACGGGAGTAGAGATAAGACTAAATGAGTTGCACGCGCTATTTTAAAAATACGCTTTTCTCGCCAAGCCCAAACGGATGGACTTACATATTGAACTGTTTTAATTCCGCACTGCTTTAATTTTTCTTCTAAGGTTAAATTAAAATCAGGTGCATCTATTCCAATAAATATATCCGGCTTATTCTCTTTAAAATAATTAACAACGCTTTTACGCACATACATTAATCGCTTTAAGCGCCCTAAGACTTCAACAATTCCCATAACAGAAAGTTCATCCATTGCGAATAAACTTTCAAAACCTTGTGCAAGCATTTTAGGGCCGCCAATACCAACAAACTTAGCATTAGGGTAAGTACGCTTTAGCGCTATAATTAGGCCTTCACCTAAAGTATCTCCAGAATGTTCACCTACAACAATACCAATAACAGGAATATTAGATGTTGAAGGTGCTACTGAATAAGTTTCGTCTAAATGATGAATCACAATACTTCTTATACGATAAAGGCAAAGAATATGCGGTATCTAACGAATAATACCGCGGCTTGAATCTCGAATAAAATCAGAAAATAGATCTAATTCTGGCATGTTATCAGCTAATTTATTCATTGACTCAATAGCGTCATCAGCTGACAAGCCTTTTCTGTAAACTTCTTTGTATGCACGCTTAATAGTTAAAATAACATCTTTATCAAAACCACGACGCTTTAAACCTTCTGAATTTAATCCAAAAGGTTTTGCCGGCTGACCTGAAGCCATTACATAAGGAGGTACATCTTTTAACACTAAGGCATTAGCAGCAATAAAGCTATGCGCACCAATATAACAAAATTGATGAACGCCAGACATACCACCTAAAATAGCATGATCACCTACATGTACATGACCAGCAATAGAAGCATTATTGGCAAGTATACAATGATTGCCCACCACACAGTCATGTGCGACATGGGTATAAGCCATAAATAAGTTATTACTACCTATTTGAGTCAGGCTATTATCTTGAATAGTACCGCGATGAATCGTGCACGACTCTCTAAAGGTATTATTGTCACCAATAATTAACTCTGTTGGTTCACCAGCATATTTTAAATCTTGGCAGTCTTCACCAATACTAGCGAACTGAAAAATACGATTTCCTTTACCGATTCGTGTAGGGCCGTTAATGACAACGTGTGAGCTTATTACACAATCATCACCAATAACGACGTTTTTACTAATATATGTCCAAGGTCCAATAGTTACATTTTTACCAATAACAGCACCTGGCTCAATAATAGCCTGTTCGTGAATCATTTTTTCACCATTTATTTACTTTGAAATCGTTTATAGCTTACGTCTGGCACACATCAGTTCTGCAGAACAAACAACTTTACCGTTCACTTTCGCTTCACCGTAAAATTTCCACATACCACGACGCTCTTTGATGAAATCCACATGCAAGTGCATTGTATCACCGGGAACAACCGGTTGCTTAAAGCGAGCTTTATCTATAGATGCAAATAAATACATTTCGCCATCTTTTCGACCTTCGCTCGATTTAAAACCTAAAATCCCTGTTGCTTGTGCTAATGCTTCTAGTATTAAAACACCAGGGAAAATAGCAAGTTCAGGAAAATGCCCTGTAAATACAGGTTCATTAAAAGTAACATTTTTTATTGCGTGAAGACTTTTACCCGGTTCATAATCCAGAACACGATCTACAAGCAGCATTGGGTAACGATGAGGGATTAACTCTTGAATTTCATGAACGTTTAACTCATTTTTTTGAGATTCCAATTCATTATTCCTTATGAAAGTAATTTAATTAAAATAATTTTATCAAAGAACCGATATAAATTACTTATTTTTTTCTAATAATTCAGATTCTAATGTACTAAGACGTTTCGACATACTGTCTAGCCTACGAAGATGAACATTAATTTTGCGCCAATCTTTATTAGGAGTAACCGGCATTCCTGAAGAATAAACTCCTGATGTGGATATAGATTTAGTGACCATTGCCATACCAGTAAAAATACAATTATCGGAAATTTCAATATGTCCATTGATTCCTACAAGGCCAGCTATAGTGCAATTTTTACCTATAGTTGTGCTACCAGCAATAACGCTACATGCGGCCATTGCCGTACCAGCCCCTATAACCACGTTATGTGCAATTTGAATTTGATTATCGAGAATAACATTATCTTCAATAATCGTATCGTCTAAAGCACCACGATCAATCGTAGTACTTGCTCCAATTTCCACATTATTACCAATAATTACAGAACCTAGTTGAGGTATTTTAAGCCACTTCCCACTAACAGGTGCATAGCCAAAACCGTCAGAACCGATAACGCTATTCGCTTGAATTAAGCAATGCGTACCAATTTTAACATTATGATAAATACTGACATTAGCCCACATGGAAGTATGACTTCCAATTGAAGTATTCTCACCAATAAAGCAACCTGCGCCAATGATTACATTGTCAGCAAGTTCAACACCAGCTTCTATAACCGCATTCGCGCCCACAGAGACATTTTCGCCTAAAGTTACAGAAGAATGAATAACCGCAGATGAGTGTATGGATGAGGAAGGTTTTGGCGTGGTATCAAGTAATTGAGCTGTAAGTGCATATCCTAAATAAGGATTATCCATAACTAAAGCATTTGTAGGTACATCCTCTAAACACTCTTTATTGATAATAACAGCACTGGCTTGCGTATGATTTAATTGTTGACGATATTTTTTATTCGCTAGAAACGCAATTTGCCCTGTTTTAGCATTTGCTAAAGTGGCTAAACTGTTAACTTCGCAATTTTCATCACCATTAACAGTTGCACCAATTTCTTTCGCTATTTCAGCTAGCGTGAAGTTTTTTTTTATCATCGTTATTTAAGTTTACTAACTTTTTCTACAACTTGGTCAGTAATACTTGCATTAGGTTTTGAAAAAACAACCGCTTTTTGTTCTAAAATTAAATCGTATTTACCTGAGTCAGCAATACTATTTATTGCTTGACGCACTAATGCGATAATTTTAGTTGTTTCTTCGTTTTGACGAACGCCAGTTTTTTGTTGAAAAACTTTACCTTTAGTTTGATATTCTTGATATTTAGTCGTGATATCTAGCTCAAGCTTTTCTTTTTCTTTCTTACTCATTAACGAGCTATCGCGTTGTTGCTTTTCTTGAAAGTACTTAATGTCTTTCTCTAATTGAGCAAGTTCTGCTTTTTCGTCTTTAAATTCCGCTTCTAACGTTTGCATAACAATAGCAGTCTGTGGAATTTTACTCATAATTTCTTGAAAATTAACTACGCCTATTTTTTGATCTGCTGCCATTACTGAACCAGCTAATAACATTCCAGATGCTGCTGTAGTCATTACTAAAGATTTCATAAATTTATTCAATGTGTACTCCTAAGTGTCTTTTTATTTTATGTTAGTTACTGATCATTATATCTATATAGGGATCAATTTTATTTTTAAAAGGTTTGACCGATATTAAAGGTGAAGAACTTAGTATCATCATCAAACTCAGATTTCAATGTTTTAGCAAAACTAAATATCATAGGTCCCATTGGTGAAAGCCATTGTACTGACATACCCGCAGAAGCTCTATATGTATTAGGGTCTGAAAAATCTCTTACCTTACTGAACTCTATTGGCGTTAAATCACGATAATCATTTATATTAAACTCAGTATCCCATACATTACCCGCATCAACAAAAAAGCTTGAACGAACACTATTAGAAAATCCCTCATCTAAAAATGGAGTAGGAACAATTAACTCTATTCCCGCTAGTACAAGTGCATTACCACCAACTGAACGTTGAGACAAAAATACAGCATCACTATCTTCACTAAAACAACAAGCCTCTTGACCTAAAGAAGGAATAGTTCTTGGATATCTATTAATAGCCCTTGGACCTACAATATTGGTTTCAAAACCACGTAACGTATCTGCACCACCTGCTCTAAAGTTCTCTTGAAATGGGAAAATCTGATCGTTACCATTAATAGTTCCGTAGCCATTACCATAACCGGCTTGGAAACGTGTTAAAAACGTCCAACGTTGATCTCTAGATATTGGAAAATACCATTTTGTATCTAAATTAACTTTAAAGAATTGTAAGTCAGAGTTTGGCGTTGTTATTTTAAATGATAAACTTTGGTTTGATCCGTCAGACGGAAAGGTACCTCTGTTTAACGTATTACGTATAATGGCAGCCGAAAAATCATATGTTTCAAATTGTAGCTTTGCACCGGGATCATTAGGATCACCATATAAATCATAAAAAGTTTCTATTTGTTCATAAGACTGTAATCGTGTGATTGTTTCATTTTTATAATTTATACCAAAGTTTAAGCGAACATATTCGTTAATAGGAAAACCTAAGTTAGCACCAATACCATACTTTTTACTGTTGTATTGCTCAAGGTTAGCCGCTCCAGCATCAAACTCTGTATAAAAAATACTTCCACCCAATGAAATACCATCAACGGTAAAATATGGGTCCGTATAAGATAAGCTTGCACTACTTTGATAACTTACAGTATTAAGACTCAAAGCAAGACGGTTACCGGTACCTAAGAAGTTATTTTGTTGAATACCAGCATTTAAACTTAATTTAGTTGTATCACCATAACCAATACCTGCAGTAAAAGATCCAGATGGTTGCTCTTTTACGCTAAAGTCAACATCAACTAAATCATCTTCACCTGGTAATTTAGTTGTTTCAAATTCAACACTTTCCATATAAGGCAAACGTTGTAACCAAGCTTTTGAAGATTCCACATTATTATTTGATAACCATGAACCTTCCATTTGGCGCATTTCTCTACGTAATACGCGATCGGCAGTTACATCATTACCTTTAAAGTTGATACGATTAACATATACTCTTTTACCTGCATCTATAGATACAACGAGTTTAACTGTTTTATCTTCTTCATTAATTTCTGGAATCGTCGTTACTTTAGGATAAGCATAACCAAAACGACCAAAAAACTTACTGATCATTTCTTCGTTATAAGTAACCAGCGCACCATTATACAACTGGTTTCCTTTTAACGGTGAAATAGCCTTAATTGTATTTTCAAAGCCAACAAGTTCACCCATAAATTCAACATCACTAACCGTGTATTTTTCACCTTCGGTAATGTTTAAGGTAATGTATACGCCTTTTTTATCAGGAGTCATTGAAACTTGGGTTGAATCAACTTTATATTGTAAATAACCTCGATCTAGGTAGAAACTTTCTATTGTTTCCATATCACCTTGCAAGGTTTGTTTTTGATAGCGATCTTGCGCCATAAAATCCCACCAAGGTGAATCAAAGGTTAATTCTATATTTTTTAATAATTCTTCATCGGTAAAAAGTTCATTACCCACGATATTAATTTGTTCGATTGCTGCCGCATCGCCTTCTTTAAAAGTAAAATCAATTTTTACTCGATTACGAGGTAGATGGGTGATCTCAGATGTTACATCAGCATTATATTTACCAACACTGTGATAAAAGTCTTCCAGACCTAATTCAATACCTGATAAAACTGTTTTGTCTAGCGTTTCACCGACACGAATATTACTGTCATCTAAGCTTTCAGTTAGCTGTTCGTCTTTTAAATCTTTGTTACCATCAAAAGTTACTTCGCTGATAGTTTCTCTTTCTTGCACTCTGAAAATAATTGAGTTGCCATCTTTATATACTGCAATGTCATTAAAATGACCTGACTTGTATAAAGACTTTATAGATTGAGAAATTCTATAATCGTTTAGTGTATCTCCAATATTGAATGGAATATGAGTCAACGCCGCACCTATGGCAACACGTTGTAATCCTTTAACTTGGATATCTTCGACTTGAAACGCCTCTGTTGCCACTGCTGAGTTGATTGAACCAGTAAGCAAGGTAGCTAATGCAATTTTTTTTATCATCATAAAATATAAACTTTATTTACTTCTTTTATTAAATAGTCAGTGTCGAAATTTTACTAAAGTCGAGACAAATCATTAAACAGAGCGATACTCATTAAACACAATAGTGTAATAGTACCAAATTTAAACCCAACCTCTTGTATTTTTTCAGGTACGGGTTTCCCAGTGAAGAGCTCTATAATGTAATAGAGTAAATGCCCACCATCAAGTACTGGTAGTGGTAATAAATTAATTATGCCTAGATTTATACTAATTAGCGCTAAAAAGCCTAAAAAGTATACTAATCCGAAATTAGCACTATCACCTGCTCCTTGTGCTATCGATATAGGCCCACTTAAGTTTTTAACAGAAACATCACCTGTTAATAATTTCCCTATCATATCAAAACTCAGTACAACCAAGTTCCATGTACGATTAATACTTTGTTCTAAAGCTTCAAATAAACCATACGATGTATTTATTTTAAATTTTTCTGGGTATTTATCAGACTTAGGTGTTACACCTAAATAGCCTATCTTTTTACCATTTCTTGATATAGCTTTTGGTGTAACTGTTATTATTTGAGTTAGACCTTCACGCTGTATTTTTATTTCGACTGATTGATCTGCTAATGTTTTAATCTTATTAGAAAAATCATACCAATCATCTTTTATAGAAATTCCATTAACTTCTAATAAAATATCACCAACTTTTAATCCTGAAGTTTGAGCGGGGCTATCAGGGTGGATAACAGCAAGTTCATTATAAACATTTGGGCTAAAAGGCTTTATACCTAAACTCTCAATAGCTGATAATTTATCAGGTGAAAACTGCCATTCGTTAGTGTCTAATAAACTAGTAGTAATATTAACACTGTCTTCTTGTTTCGTTTTTATTTCAATAGCCTTACTGCCAATCTCCCCAACTAATGCAAGATTTACGTCTTGCCAATCGGCTACTTTCTTCCCTGCTACTTCAACTATTTGACTTTGAGCTGGTAAGTTTGCCTTTGCTGAAATAGACGCTGGCTCAATATTACCAATCATTGGCTTAATACTAGGTACACCAATTAAAAACATTAAATAAAAGGCAACAATAGCAAAGGCGAAATTAGCAAAAGGCCCTGCAGCAATAATTGCTATACGTTGATAAACCGTTTTACTGTTAAACGTTTTATCTGAATCTTCAGGTGAAATGTCATCAACACGGTCATCTAACATTTTCACAAAACCACCAAGAGGAATTAAAGCAATAACGTATTCAGTTCCATCTTTGCCCACATTACTCCAAAGGGTTTTACCAAAACCTATTGAAAACTTTTGAACTTTTACACCATTTTTACGAGCTACCCAAAAGTGGCCATATTCATGAACTGTAATTAAAATGCCTAACGCAATAACAAATGAGACTAAATTCCAAAAAAACTCAAACATACTAATGATTATCTCTATCCGCTTTCACGTGATTATCTTCTCTAGAATAATTAACTAACAACGATGTGGTAAATTCTCTTACTCGCCCATCTAAATTGATAACGTCATCAATTGAAGTTACCTCTTCTGAGACAAATTTATTCACAGAAGTTTCATTTATTTTATATATATCAGTAAATTTTATTTTTTTGTTCAAAAAAGCATCTACTGCTATTTCATTTGCTGCATTAAGTGCTGTACATGCTCCTTGGCCATTCTTACAAGCCTCAATAGCTAATTTTAGGTTTGGGTATTTAACAAAATCTACTGGCTGAAAATCAAATGACGGAGTACTAAAGAAATCAAGAGGTTCAACGCCAGATTCTATGCGCTCAGGAAAAGATAAAGCATGCGCAATAGGTGTTCTCATATCAGGATTACCCATCTGAGCAAGAACAGAACCATCTTTATATTGCACCATTGAATGAATAGTACTTTGAGGATGTAAAACAATTTGAATATCTTCAGGCTCAACATTAAATAACCATTTGGCTTCAATAAGTTCTAAACCCTTATTCATCATAGTGGCAGAGTCTACAGATATTTTTTGTCCCATATCCCAATTAGGATGAGCACAAGCTTCTTCTACAGTAACGCTCTCTAATTGTTCAACATTATATGTTCTAAAAGGTCCACCTGAACCTGTTAGTAAAATTTTACTGACACCGTTTGAGGCTAGATCACAATAACCTGGAGTATTTTGAGCTTCTATGGGTAAACACTGAAAAATAGCATTGTGTTCACTGTCGATGGGGATCAGTTGGGCGCCACTCGCTTTTACAGCCTCAATAAAAATAGCTCCTGAAGTCACTAAGGCTTCTTTATTTGCGAGTAATACACGCTTTCCTGCATTAACAGCAGCCATAGTAGGCATTAAACCTGAAGCGCCAACAATAGCAGCCATTACTGTGTCGGTACTTACTTCTTTAGAAATTTCTTCTAGTGCTGCAGCCCCTGAATGGACAAGAATACTTTCTAAGCCTTGTTCAACCAAAAGTTTCTTTAACTGTTTCGCATGAGGTTCTGAAACCATAACAACAGATTCAGGTAAAAACTCTACACATTGTGCTAGTAATACATCTACATTTGAATAAGCAGATAAACTTACTACATCAAATTTATTAGGGTGTCTGCGAACCACATCTAACGTACTCAAACCAATTGATCCTGTCGCACCTAAAATACATAAGCGACGTACAACATTTTTTATATCAGACACTAACTACCAGCCTATTAACGCGTAACATAAGGCATATATAGGAGCCGTAGCCGTTAAGCTATCAATCCTATCTAAAATTCCACCGTGACCAGGTAAGATTGAACCGCTGTCTTTTATACCTGCTTGCCTTTTAAACATACTTTCATTCAAATCACCTAAAACAGAAACCGTTGTAATTAATATCGTAATAGGAATAACCAAGTAAAACTGTTCTGATTGCCAATTCATTGAAACACCAGCAATTGTAACTAAAACACAAGCAACAATAACACCACCAATAAAACCTTCCATTGTTTTTCCGGGACTAACATTAGGCATTAACTTATTTTTACCAAACGCTTTACCTACAAAATAAGCGCCAATATCTGCACTCCACACCATAAGAAACAAGAACATGATTAATTGTGCACCATGATAACTATCCGTTTGATATTCACTACTTCGTATAACAATAAAGGCAAGCCATGTTGGAACTAACGTTAACCAACCAAAAACACCTCTAATTGAACGATGACTAGACCAAAATTTACTGTATCTAGGATAAAGAAAAGTTAATGTAGCTGATAATAACCACCAAGCAACAGCAAGCCATAATATATAGATAATGGGCTTTTGAAGGTTTGATGAGGTTATCCATAACTCTAATAAAGGAAAATAATACCAAAGAGTTGCGATTAAAATACTGGTAACAATAACAAAAGCTAAGCGTCGTCTTATGTTTGCAAAGCCCATTAAAGGACCCCATTCCCAAGCACCTATTCCCATAACAGCTAACATTAGTGCTGAAAAATACGGTAAGGGTAAATAAAAAATGCTCGCTATAGTTGCAGGAGCTAATACAAGTGCAGTAATAATTCTATGTTTTAACAAATTTTACCCTTTTTTTTTAAAGTTATTTTTTATTCTTATTATTTGCTTTTTTTGTTGTAATTATTACGACAAATTAAGCTTTAAAAATCACTTTATTACACTAACAAAAATAAATATATGCTTTAATAAGCAATATTTATCGCTAATTTCCCTATTGGGTAATATTTTTTGTTTGTTCGCCAGTTAAACCAAATCGCCTTTCTCTTTTATCAAAAGAATAAATAGCTTCTTCAAAAGCCTCGCTATCAAAGTCAGGCCATAATATATCAGTAAAATAAAACTCAGCATAAGCAGCTTGCCATAATAAAAAATTACTAATTCTATAATCACCACCGGTGCGAATTAATAAATCTAAATCGGGTAAGTTATTTAACGATATATGCTCATTCATAACTTGTTCTGTTATATCGTTTAACGCTAATTCTTTATTTTGTACTTTTTCTGCAATACACTTTGTTGCCTGTGTAATATCCCATCGCCCGCCATAATTAGCTGCAATAGATAGCACCATATCCGTGTTGTTTTTTGTTAATTCTTCAGATACTTTAATTTTTTTCTGTAATTTATCTGAAAAACGAGTTACATCACCAATAATTTGAAAACGAATACCATTTTTATGTAGTCTCTTAACTTCACGAGTCAGTACAAACATAAACAGTTCCATCAAAACACTAACTTCAGATTCAGGACGCAACCAATTTTCACTACTAAACGCAAAAAGCGTTAATGCCTTAACACCTAACTTTCTTGCGGATGTCACCGAAGAACGAACAGTTTCCACGCCAGCTTTGTGTCCAGCAACTCTATTTTTTGAACGCGATTGAGCCCAACGTCCATTACCATCCATAATAATAGCGACATGCTGTGGAATTTTTCGACTAACTTCTGACATTTACTCTTTTAACCTTTTAATACCAATAGAGCTAATTTCCTAACCCGTTTGACATAATACCAATGCAATAACCCATTGAGCATTTATACTCATCTAAAATAGGTCAATTCATTAATGCGTTTGGTATAACTTATTCTACGATATAAAAAAGCCGTAGAAATTTACCAACAGGTATTATCTACGGCGTTTATTAATAAGCAATTAAAAATTTAAATTTCCATTAATTCCGCTTCTTTAGCGGTCAAAATTTCATCAACTTGCTTAATATATGTATCGGTGATCTTTTGGATCTCATCTTCAGCTTGATGATGTTCGTCTTCACTGATTTCTTTATCTTTTAAAAGACTCTTGTAATCAGAGTTCGCATCACGACGAATATTACGAATAGCAACTTTACCACCTTCGGCTTCACCACGAACCACTTTAACTAAATCTTTACGACGCTCTTCCGTTAATGGAGGAAGAGGAATACGAATAAGTGTGCCGTTTGATTGAGGATTTAAGCCTAAATCAGACTTTAATATTGCTTTTTCAACTGCAGCAATCATACCTTTATCAAAAACAGTAATAGCAAGATTTCTAGCATCTGGAACAGAAATATTACCTACTTGATTTAAAGGTGTTTCCATTCCGTAGTAATCTACAGAAATATTATCAAGTAAAGATGCATGAGCTCGGCCTGTTCTTATTTTAGCTAAACTACTTTTTAACGCTTCAATACTTTTACCCATGCGCTCTTGGGCATCTTGTTTTATTTCATTAATCACGTTGATATTCCTTAAAACTAATCTAAATTCTTTGCGTGGTCGATAATCGTACCTTCATCTTCACCTAAAATAACAGATTTAAGTGAACCCGGCTTATTCATATTAAATACTCGAATAGGCATACTATGATCACGTGCTAATGTGAATGCAGCGAGATCCATAACTTGTAACTCTTTATCGAGTACTTCTGCATAAGTTAAATGCTTATAAAGTGTTGCATCAGGATTTTTTACAGGATCTTCAGAATAAATACCATCAACTTTAGTTGCTTTTAAAACAACATC
Source organism: Pseudocolwellia sp. G5-9 (assembly GCF_055808995.1). Taxonomy (NCBI): domain Bacteria; kingdom Pseudomonadati; phylum Pseudomonadota; class Gammaproteobacteria; order Alteromonadales; family Colwelliaceae; genus Pseudocolwellia; species Pseudocolwellia sp. G5-9. The sequence continues at coordinate 4,630,567 of NZ_CM147893.1, read as the reverse complement.
CGCTTCAATTTCAATACCACGTAAGCAAGCCGCTGAATCAGTTGTAAAGAAAGGGTTACCAGTACCAGCGCTAAAAATAACCACTCTACCAGATTTTAATAAACTAATCGCTTCAGCCCAGTTATAACGGTCACATACGCCAGCAAGATCAATTGCCGACATGAGTCGTGTATTAACAAATGCACGGTGTAATGCATCACGCATCGCTAAACCATTCATTACAGTAGCTAGCATCCCCATTTGGTCGCCCACTACTCGATTCATTCCTGCGTCGGCTAATCCTTTACCACGGAATAAGTTACCACCACCGATAACTAAGCCAACTTGAATCCCCATTTCAATGAGTTCTTTAATTTCTTGAGCCATGCGATCTAAGATTTTCGGATCAATACCGAATCCCTCTGAGCCCATTAAGGCTTCACCGCTAAGTTTTAATAATATACGACGATATGTAGGTTTGGGGTTCACGCTCATATAACAAACATTCCTGTACTTTTCTGAAGATAAAAAAATAGCCGAGACCAAATTTGGTCGCGGCTATTCTAGTACGTTTAGCTAACTATCGAAAGTCTATTTACAAAATAACACCATCAAAAATTAATTAAACATCAATTTTTTTAAAAATTAAGCTTTTGCAGCAGCAATTTGTGCTTCAACTTCAGCAGCAAAATCTTCTTCTTTCTTCTCGATACCTTCACCAACTTCTAAACGTACGAAGTTAGAAATAGTTAAGCCTTTCTCTTTTAATATTTCACCTACAGTTTTCTTAGGCTCCATAATAAAAGCTTGACCCGTTAAAGAAACTTCACCTGTAAATTTCTTCATACGACCATTAACCATTTTCTCAGCGATTTCTTGAGGTTTACCTTCATTCATCGCAATTTCGATTTGGATAGCTTTTTCTTTTTCAACAACATCTGCAGGTACATCTTCAGGGTTGATAAATTCAGGCTTACTAGCAGCAACATGCATAGCAATGTGCTTAAGTGATTCAACATCACCTTCACCAGCAACAACAACACCAATTGTAGCGCCATGTTTATAAGTAGCTAAAGTAGTACCTTCAACATAAGCAACACGACGAACATTGATGTTTTCACCAATTTTAGTTACTAAAGCAATACGCTCTTCTTCGAACTGTGCTTGAAGTTCTTCAATTGTTACTTTTGAAGCAGCAGCAGCATCAGCAACTTTGTTAGCAAATGCTAAAAAGTTATCATCTTTTGCTACGAAATCAGTTTGACAGTTAACTTCAACTAATACGCCATCTTTAATGATGATTTGACCTTCAGCAGCGATGTTACCTGCTTTTTTAGCAGCTTTAGCTTGACCGTTCTTACGCATATTCTCAATCGCAAGTTCCATGTCACCTTCAGCTTCTTGTAAAGCTTTTTTACAATCCATCATGCCCGCAGCTGTGCGTTCACGTAATTCTTTAACCATTGCAGCAGTAATTTGCATGAGTTAATTCCTAATTTTTAGTTATCCCCGTTACAAGAGATTGCTTACCTTTAAGATAAACACTCCATACAGTTTGGGCATAAGTATTAAATAAGTTGGCGATAATAAAGAAACTCTATTACCGCCACATGAAAGAAACGTTAAGAGCTAATTATTCAGCTTCAACAAAACCGTCTTTTTCAGCTTGAACAACGATATTCTTCTCACGACCTTCTAATACTGCATTTGCAGCAGAATCTAAGTATAAAGTCACAGCACGAATCGCATCATCGTTACCAGGTACAATGTAATCAACACCGTCTGGATTAGAGTTTGTATCAACTACAGCGATTACTGGAATACCTAAGTTGTTAGCTTCTTTAATAGAAATATGCTCATGATCAGCATCGATGATGAATAAAACATCAGGTAAACCACCCATGTTTTTAATACCACCAAGGCTTTTTTCAAGCTTTTCCATTTCACGAGTACGCATTAAAGCTTCTTTTTTAGTAAGTGCTTCAAAAGTACCGTCAGAGCTTTGAGCTTCTAAATCTTTTAAACGTTTGATAGATTGACGAACTGTTTTCCAGTTAGTCAACATACCACCTAACCAGCGGTGGTTAACGTAAAATTGATCACATTTGATCGCAGCATCTTTGATTGCATCGCTTGCAGCACGTTTAGTACCAACAAATAAAACTTTACCTTTTTTAGATGAAACGTTGTTAATAAAAGCAAGAGCTTCATTAAACATAGGTACAGTTTGTTCTAAGTTGATGATATGAACTTTATCGCGAGCACCAAAAATGTAGTTTTTCATTTTTGGATTCCAGTAACGAGTTTTGTGACCGAAATGTACACCTGCTTTAAGCATATCGCGCATTGAAACGTTTGGCATGTTTTTTCCTTTGAGGGTTAAGCGTTCATACACCCAATATACAAGACTCTTTAATTGCTTATTCATTCAAAATGATTAAGCTGAGCACCCCAGTATATCTTTGTTAGATGTATGTGAGTTTATATTTAAAACTAACATTAAGTGTTAATTCAGTAATGCTTAATAAATCATGGTAAACACCATGCAAATTATTAGCGGCGCACTTTATACCATAACGGCGCACTTTTTACTAGGAATTAGAGCAAATAATCTTATTCAATAATCATTTTTTGATGAGCTTAAGAATATTCTATGCTAATGGATCATTGCGCGTTAAAATTAGCTCAAAATAACCAATCGAAAACAATTATGTCTGTACAATTATTTTATATTTACGATACACACTGCCCTTGGAGCTATGTAACACTTCCCTTGGTGAATGAAATTGTCGCTGCGCATCCTGAGTTTACGCTTAACTTATTACATTGTGCTCGTTATGAAGGTGATGAAAATATTTCAAAAAAAACTATTGAAACGATTGAAGATGATAGTTCAACCACATTTAGTAATGCTTACATAGCACAACTAAAGCAAGCTAAAGACTCAACTTTAACCGCTAACGTGATGTCTTGGGTTTCAAACAAAGTTCCGCAAGTAGGATTAGAAGTATTAAATGCTTTATTTAAAGCTCACTTTGAACAAGCAAACGAATTACGTTCATTTGATGATATTAGTGATATTGTCGCTGAATTTAAACTTTCACCACCGAACAAAGTGTTTACATTAGAAAAATTCACAAAAGATGCAGAAATATTATTAAGCAGTCTTGAAGAACTACAAGATATTATGGGTACAAAAGCTATACCCGCACTATTACTTGCAATTGATGAAAAGCTTATACTATTAAACCATAATCTATACCTAAAACACCCCAAAGCTATTGTAGAAGCCATAGAACTTGAGCTAAACAATTAGTTAAAGCAAAAAATCCAGATAGACATCATATAAGCAGTTAGGCAAAATAGTTAACCTAAAAGTTAGCATTAACTTTTAATCAGTATTTATATTTTTAAATAGTAATACACCATCAAAGAATTAATGAGGCATTAATGGGAATCAATATAAAAAGTCAGGAAGAAATAGAGAAAATGCGTATTGCAGGTCAACTAGCTGCAGATGTACTAGAAATGATAGAACCGCACGTAAAAGCGGGTATAACAACTGACGAATTGAATACTATTTGTGCTGAATATACCGATAAAGTACAAAATGCCATTTCTGCGCCTTTAAATTACCACGGATTTCCTAAATCAATTTGTACATCAGTAAACCACGTAGTATGTCATGGCATCCCTAATGACACGAAATTACAAGATGGCGATATTCTTAATATAGACATCACTGTAATTAAAGATGGGTTTCATGGCGATACCAGTAAAATGTTTCTTATTGGCAATGTAACACCAGAAGATAATCGCTTGTGCCGCATTACTCAAGAAGCCCTTTATGTTGGTCTTAAAAAAGTAAAACCTGGAGTAACTTTTGGTGAAATAGGTACAGCGATTCAAAAGTTTATTAAAAAATCAGGTCGCTATTCTATTGTTAAAGAATACTGCGGACATGGTATTGGCCAAGTTTTTCATGAAGAGCCTCAAATTGTTCATTATAAAAATAATGATAAAACAAAAATGGAAGAAGGCATGTGTTTTACTATCGAGCCTATGATCAACTTAGGTCGAGCAAATACCCTTTTAGATAAAGAAGACAACTGGACGGTTTATACTATTGACGGTAAAAAATCGGCACAATGGGAACACACTATTGTGGTCACCAAAACAGGTTGTGAAATTCTCACCTTAAGAAAGGAAGAAACTCTAGCTAAGGTTTTACACAACTAGCGTTCAATTTAATCATGTTTTCTAAGTTAATTAATTACTATAAGAAGAAAAAAGTGAATACTGAGTCTACTCTTCCTTGTCAATTTATTGAACCGTTAGCAATAAGTGCCCCTTTCATATCGAGTGCTGAAATCTGCCAACTAGGTAAAGCTTTTCATGAATGGCAAAGAGAAATATTTCCGGATGAAGACATCACCGCCATAGTGAATGCAAGAGCTGAATTTGTTGATAACATCCTGACAAAATTATGGTGTCAGCATGAACTTGATGAGTACCAAATTAGCCTATTAGCTGTTGGTGGGTATGGTAGAGCTGAATTACACCCATATTCTGATGTAGATATATTAATATTAACTCAAGAAAAAACAGATAAAGAGCTTGAAGATAAAATTTCAACTTTTATTACTCAATTATGGGATGTAAAACTTGATATTGGCCATAGCGTACGAAGTGTTAAAGAATGCTTAAAGCAAGCAGTAAATGACGTAACCATAGCAACTAACTTAATGGAAATGCGTCAAGTTTGTGGTAACGAAGCATTAACTGAACAATTACAACCCTTACTCAATCAAGACGTATTTTGGACCTCTAAGAAATTTTTTATTGCAAAGCGAGATGAGCAATACAATAGACATCAACAATATCATGGCGCTTCATATACACTTGAACCCAACCTAAAAGCTAATCCGGGTGGATTAAGAGATATTCAAACCATAGGTTGGGTAGCAAAACGTCACTTTGTTGCCGACTCACTAGAAGAGCTAGTAGAGCATAAATACCTCACTAGTAATGAATATTTCGAACTTGTAGAGTGTCAAGATTACTTATGGCGCATGCGTTGTGCCCTTCACTTTGTGGCTGGCAGAAGCGAAAACAGGTTGTTATTTGATCATCAAGCAAGTGTAGCCGAACTACTAGGTTTTGGTGATGGCGGAAAACTCGCTGTTGAAAGAATGATGAAACGCTTCTTCAGAATTATTGGCCGTGTTGCTGAATTAAACAAAATGTTACTCCAACATTTTGAATACGCCATTATCAACGATAAAAAATACAAAAAAGTAACACCGATTAATGATGACTTTATTATTGTTGACGGTCAAATTAAAGTTACTAACAAGCGTATTTTTACACGCTCAGTTAAAATTATGGAAATGTTCTTATTAATAGCAGAACATGATGAAATTACTGATTTACACCCTAATACACTTCGTTTAATGAGAAATGCTCGACGTCGTTTAGTATCGGGCATGATGGACTACGCAGGCTGTAGAAAAACTTTCATACAATTAATGAAACACCCAAAAGGTCTAGGTTTAGCCTTTACATTAATGCACAGACATTCAATATTAGCCGCTTATTTACCAGAATGGCGTAATATTGTAGGCCAAATGCAGTTTGATTTATTCCATGCCTACTCTGTTGATGAACATAGCTATCGTTTAATTAAAAACTTATATCGATTTAGTCAAAAAGAACATAATCATGAATTTCCACTATGTAGTAAAATAGTTCAACGAGTTCGCAAGCCTGAGCTGTTATATATCGCTGGTATATTCCACGATATAGCAAAAGGTCGAGGTGGTGATCATGCAAAACTAGGCGCTATAGACGCATTAGCATTTGCTAAATTACACCAATTAAGCGATCACGACGGGCGTTTAATTTCTTGGTTGGTTAAACATCATTTATTAATGTCAGTTACGGCACAGCGCAGAGATATATCAGATCCAAACGTTATTAAAGAGTTTGCCGATATTATTAGAGATGAAGCTCATCTAGATTACTTATATTGTTTAACAGTTGCCGATATGAGAGCAACTAATGAAAGCTTATGGAACAATTGGAAATCTAACTTATTAGAAGAGTTGTATTATAATACCAAGCGCGCCTTTTTAAGAGGTTTAGAAAAACCTGTTGATTTGCGTGCTAAAATCAGAGAAAACCAGCAACTAGCAACAGAATTACTATTAACTCAGAATGTAACCGAAGAACAAACAGCTAAGGTTTGGAAAGAATTTAAAGCTGATTATTTTTTACGTTATGCACCTGCGCAAATAGCATGGCACACTAAACATATACTTAAGCACGATAGAAAAAAACCATTAGTTATTATTAACCCTACTCCTTATAGGGGGGGAACAGAAGTTTTTGTTTACACTAAAGAACAATCCAATATCTTTTATAATATTGTGTCTCTTTTAGGCTCAAAACAATTATCGATTCATGATGCAAAAATAATCACGAGTAACAAAGGTTATACTGCAAATACCTTTGTTATACTTGATCATCAAGGTAAACCTATTGATGATATTAATAGAACCCGTGTAATTGAAGAAGCACTAACTAATGTATTGTCAGAATCTCAATGTTTAATAAAGCCTAAACCATTGGTAAAACGTTTCAAACAATTTAATATACCCACCCAGGTTAATTTCATTGAAACAAAAACTAAAAACACCACAATGTTAGAAATTATTGTGTTAGATACTCCTGGTTTACTAGCAAATATCGCTGATGTATTTCAACAATGTGAAGTGCAAATACATTCGGCCAAAATAACAACGTTTGGTGAAAAAGCAGAAGATGTTTTTACTTTATCAAACAAATACAAACAAGCACTTACTCTAGAAGAACAAGAAGCACTTACGCTTATGTTGTGCGACAAAACCTCTATACCAAATTCACCTTAAAAAAAACATTAGGAAATATAATGTCTGAATTACAAACTATCATTGAACAAGCATTTGAAAATCGTGCTGAAATCACCCCTTCAACAGTAACACCAGAAGTAAAAAAAGCCGTATTAGATGCTTTAGATGCTTTAAATAACGGTTCGGCTCGTGTTGCTGAAAAAATTGATGGTGAGTGGATCGTTCACCAATGGCTTAAAAAAGCAGTACTTTTATCTTTCCGTATTTGGGATAACGAAACGTTAGACGGCGCTGAAAGCAAATTTTACGACAAAGTACCAATGAAATACTCAGAATACGGTAACGCAGAATTTAAAGCCGATGGCGTTCGCGTAGTACCTGGCGCTTCAGTACGTACCGGTAGTTACATAGGTAAAAATGTTGTAGTAATGCCTTCATTCGTTAACATTGGTGCTTTCGTTGACGAAGGAACCATGGTTGATACATGGGCAACGGTTGGTTCATGTGCACAAATAGGTAAAAATGTTCATCTATCTGGCGGCGTTGGTATTGGTGGAGTATTAGAACCATTACAAGCCGGCCCTACAATTATTGAAGACGACTGTTTTATTGGTGCTCGTTCAGAAATAGTTGAAGGCGTAATAGTAGAAAAAGGTTCAGTTATTTCAATGGGCGTTTATATTGGCCAATCAACTAAAATTTTAGATCGTGAAACAGGCGAAGTAACTTATGGCCGTGTTCCTGCGGGTTCTGTGGTAGTTTCAGGTAACATGCCATCTAAATGTGGAACTTACAGCTTATACTGTGCAGTAATTGTTAAAAAAGTTGATGCTAAAACATTAGGTAAAACAGGTTTAAATGATTTATTACGTTCTATCGATTAATTGAATAGTAACGTAAAATCAATAAAGCAGCGGTATAAGCGCTGCTTTTTTATTTCTTATTTAGGGCAGTATTATTATATCCGTCATTTTTTTGACCCCAAACAGTTAACAGCACATTAACACTTTATTAAACACCAACAACCTCTCATATTTTCCTTTAAATTCAATCCATTAAAAACATGGCACAGCACTTGATATACCTAATCATAAGATTAAGTAGATTTTAATTTAGGTTGTTGTCATGAAAATAAAAAATGTTGTTATTGCAGTTATTCTAGGTTTATTAATTACCGCGTGTAATTCAACACCTAAAGAAATGAAGTTTGTAAAAAAAGCCGCGGTATCTGACCATTACTTACTGATGTCATTAATCAATAGACCCATAACAGCAGATCAACAAATGATGTTAGCTTTTGCCCAACAGCGAGAAACTCATTACAGTAATATGTTTGTTAACGCAGTAAGTATTAAAGGACCTAAATTTATAGATAACTCAGAACCTCAAAACATTTACAGCGCACTTATCGATAATGATAATAATGCGGTTTCCATACAAGGTCCTAGTCTTCTAAAATCAAACGAAATATAAATAAGCCTACTTCAGGCTTATCTGGACTACCTTAAGGCTTAACAGCCAGCAACACCTACTCCCAATTTAATCTCAATCGGTTAATTCAGCTACATTAAGCGATAGTTGCTCAAATACACCTTTCCATTGCTCATCAAAGTCAGCCTGTATTTCTATAGGCTCTTGCGTTATAGGATGAGTAAAATTAAGCTTTTTAGCATGCAACATTAAACGCTTAAAACCAAAATACTCATTAAAAAATGGATTCTGTTTATTGTCGCCATAATTTATATCGCCAATAATAGGATGGCGTAAATGTGCTAAATGACGCCTTATTTGGTGTCTTCTCCCTGTTACAGGTTTTAACTTAACAACGGAATATCTTACTGAATCGTATTTACCTACGGTTTCATTTAAAGTTGCTGTACCTAACGATTCAAAATACGTTTGTGCTTCTTGCGCCTCCTTATTAGGATCTACATACTTATCACCAATTTTATCAAGCTTTTCTTTTAAAGGATAATCAACTAATCCTTCACCCAATAAATGTCCACGAGTTAACGCATAATAGGTTTTTTGAATAGTTTTATTGGTAAATGCTTGCCCCATTAAACGAGCAACCTCTTCGCTCAAGCCAAAAAGTAAAACTCCTGATGTTGGTCTATCTAATCGATGTAGAGGATAAACGTATTGCCCTATTTGATCTCTAACCAACTGCAAAGCAAAATAAATTTCGTCTTTATTCATATAACTACGATGTACAAAAAGCCCAGAAGGCTTATCTACCGCAACTAAAAACTCATCTTGGTAAAGGATTTTTAATACAGGTTTTTCAAGATCTTCTTCGTGATTTTCTAATAATTCAGTCATTCTTATTTATCACAACTCAAAAGCTATTTAATAAAGATATATACCCGTTACCAATCAAGATGCTAAGGGAATTTTATCAGGTAGATAATAAAACTTAGCGACTAAAGGCATCTAAATTTGTACGTCTAAAGTTTTTATCGTGGAGTTCACTTTCTATTATCTCTATAATGCGCTTATTATTCGATACATATTTTAACTATGACTACTATTTCTTCCATTTCAGAATTACTCGCTTTATCCGGTTCTCAATTTAGAGTTTACGATGTAGGCAGAAAAATAGATAAAATATCTAAAGATACCTTTAATAAAATAGAGTTAAATCAGCTACCTTATCCCTATCCTACACAATCACATGCTTGTTTAGCGGTAGTTTTTTGGCAAAAAGAATCAACACAACCTTTTTTATGGTTTATAAAGTTACCACTTGATGAAAGAGGTTTATTAAATCAAGGAGCCAGAAACCATTACATCGCTATTATTATTGAAGCTTTAGGTAATAACATTACTGATACACCATCAGAAAAGCAGGAAGAGTTACTCAAAAACAACCCGTATCACTTTACACCAGCTCAATATAAATTAGCTGCGTTAAATAGCATAATCAATACTAAATTAAAGCGAGAAATGAGTGAACACTACCCATTATTTACTCAATATATATCGGGTGATTTAGGCTGGGATAATTGGCAGAATATAGGTGTGCAAGGTATCAACGACTTTGCAGCCAAAATTAATGAAACGAATAATGCTGACAAACTTGCTCAAGCTATTGAGTTTTTACCTGAAGCTGTTTTAACCCCTTTATGTATTGCTCTAGAGAACCAAAAACTACCATTAGTTGTAATACAAGCCATTTTAAATCAACTACAACAAACTCATACAAGTGAAAACACACAACATAATTTACTAAGAAGTTTAGCCAGCTCAAGTAAACACCCATTAGTTATTCAATATTTAACTGCGCAGTTAGAAGAAGCAAAAATACTATCAACAAACAACATTATCTTATTTTCAGGTCGTTTATGGGATGTTTTAGAAGATACAAACACCCTATTAAATTTATTAGAAGCTATCGCTAAAAAAGATGATTTACCATTATTTGTAGAAATATTTAAAGATCTTATTGCTATTCCCTCTATACGCCCCCAAATATTTGAAGTAATGAGAGCACCACAAAGAAGTGAAGCGTTGTCACTCGCTATCGGCCATATTTTTCAAACTACAAATAAAAGGTAACAATATTGGAAAACATATATTACTTACTGATTGTCTGCCTTATTTTTTGGTATTTTATTTATTTACGAAAAATATCAGAATACGCTCGTAGTCATATAAATACCTACTGCAATACCGAAAATTTACAATTCATATCACTTGCAAGAAAATCAAGCCGAATAAGCTTTGATAAAAGACATGGCCCACATTGGGTAAGTGTTTTTGAATTTGAGTTTAGTGGTGATGGCGAATCGTCATACCTAGGTGAAATGCAACTTAGAGGCTACAAAGTTGATGGCGTTAATATGCCCCCTTACAAAATTCATTAATACCCAAATTTCAGACAAAAAAAATGCGATTCATATGAATCGCATTCTTACTAGCTTTTTCATTGCGTCCTGCAATTAGTGGTCCCGCATCATCCTTAATAACTATCCTTAGTAATCCTTAAACGAATCTTTCGCTGTCCTTCAAGCCTTTCCATGGCAGTAACTACTCTTTAGTTACTCACAAATAAGTTTATAGCATATTCCTAATGCTCACATCCGTATTTACCTTACTTCCCTTTGCATCCTGCAATTAGTGGTCCTGTATCATCCTTAATAACTATCCTTAGTAATCCTTAAACGAATCTTTCGTTGTCCTTCAAACCTTTCCATGGCAGCAACTACCCTTTAGTTACTTAAATATTAAATTTTTAGCATCTTCCTAATGCTTACATCCATGTTTTACTGCATATCGACATATCCATATAAAAATCCTTTTACATTAGATCCGTCTATCTACTTTATTAAGCTTCCATTGCAGTAAGTCCTACTACTTATCAATCTTCCTGACTGAGTGTCTCCTGACATAGGTAATGATACGCTCATCAATTACTTTTCGAAGATACCCTTTTAAAAAAACTTCAGTAGCATTTACTTTTTAAAAAAACAAATCAAATATAAACTAACAAAATCATAAAGATAATAAAAACCACAAATAAATCCCCCTAAGAAAAAAGCTTTATGTCCTACGCCAATGTAAGACATGTCTCACATTATTTAATGTATAATCACCATAACTTTCTTTTTACTTGTGTAGCTTTTTTAGACGCGCGAGAAGAAATTCAACCTATAAGAAAATTTAACAAAATATTTACTAATACTTCTTAAAATTAATCCACCTAATATTTCAACGTTCTTTTCTAGCCTCATGAATTAGTAAAATATAATAACCGTATTGTATATATTGTTTTTCATATATATAATTATTCGTATATTTTATTTTTATTGATTACCATGAAAAAAATAAGTAAACAAAAAGTCCTTTTTCTATGTACTGGAAACTCGGCTAGGTCTCAAATGGCGGAAGCTATATTAAGACATAAAGCGGGTGATAAGTATGATGTTTATAGCGCTGGTACTCAGCCTGATATAGTTGATCCTCGTACAATTAATGCACTGGAGAAGTTTGGTTTAGATACTAATAATTTAGTTTCTAAAAATATGAGTGTCTTTGAAGGTCAAGCTTTTGATTATGTTATTACTTTATGCGACAAAGCTAATAATGAATGTCGCAGCTACCCCAATGCAGTTAAGCAATTAGCATGGGATTTTCCCGATCCAAAAGAGCGCTTTGGCAGTAACCCTTTCTCTACTACATTAAATGAGCTTAATAACCGCTTATCTATGTTTCTTTTGGTTGAAGAAAAAAACATCAGTATTAGTAGTGGTGCTACCGAAGCATTAGTTCACACAGAAAATGATCAACTTAATGGCTTTGAACCCCTCTCTTTTTATAAAAGCCTAACCGATGAAATTAGGCTGAAAACATTAATGTTAACTCATTACCACGGTGAGCTTTGTGTTTGCGAACTAATGCAAGCGATGGATGAAGATAGCCAACCTAAAATGTCACGTAACCTTGCTGTTTTAAAGAAAGCTAAGGTAATAACCGACAGAAAACATGGTCAATGGGTGTTTTATCGTATTACCCCTGAACTTCCGCTATGGGCTAAGTCAGTTATTGCACAAACTACAGAAAATAATATTCCCATGATCAGTAACGAGCTTGAGCGTTTAGCTAGCATGCAAAATAGACCTGCTCGAGCAAGTTTCTGTAAATAAGTTTTCTATAAATAATGAATAAAGGATTTAATGATGGGAATTTTTGAACGTTATTTATCGGTATGGGTTGGCTTAAGCATTGTGCTTGGGGTGGTTTTAGGTTTATGGCAACCTGATGCATTTCAAATAATTGCCGGTTTTGAAATTGCACATGTAAATATTGTCGTCGCTGTTTTTATTTGGGTGATGATTTATCCCATGATGGTACAAATTGACTTTTCAGCGATAAAAAATGTGGGTAAAAACCCTAAAGGGCTTGTGTTAACTATCGTTATAAACTGGTTGATCAAGCCTTTTACTATGGCCGGTTTAGGTTGGTTGTTCTTTAATTTCTTTTTTGCTGATTTAGTTGATCCTGCTTCAGCTCAAGAATATATCGCAGGGATGATTTTATTAGGGGTTGCCCCATGTACGGCTATGGTGTTTGTATGGTCACAGTTAACTAAAGGTGATCCGAACTATACCTTAATTCAAGTATCAGTAAATGACGTGATTATGATTTTTGCTTTTGCACCTATCTCTGCATTATTGCTTGGCGTGAGCGATATTCAAGTACCTTGGGAAACCTTACTAATCTCTGTTGTACTTTATGTTTTGCTGCCTTTAATTGCGGGCGTTTTGACTCGAAAAGTATTGAATAATGGCCACGGTGAAAAGTCATTACATCAGCTTTTATCAAGATTAAAACCTTGGTCAGTTATCGGTTTGTTAGCAACAGTAGTTCTGTTATTTGGTTTTCAGGCAAATACTATTATTTCTGAACCTGAAACCATTGGCTTAATTGCTATTCCATTAATGCTTCAAACATACGGTATTTTTATTATTGCCTATGTGGCAGCTAAATGGATGAAACTACCCCATAACATTGCGGCACCAGCATGTTTAATAGGTACATCTAATTTTTTTGAACTAGCTGTTGCAGTTGCTATATCACTTTTCGGCTTACATTCAGGAGCTGCACTTGCCACTGTAGTCGGTGTGCTTGTTGAAGTGCCTGTTATGCTTTCTTTAGTTTATTTTATTAATCGAACGCAACATTGGTTTAAGTAAAGCATAACCATATAAACTCATTTTTAGGAAATATTATGCCAACACATCCATTTGATATTTTAGCCCTTGAAAACGGTGCTCAACTTATATTTACCCCTTGCCCTGGTACGAAAGAAGTTAATTTATCTCAATCTATTTCAACACTTAAACAGGCAGGCACAAGCATGCTTATTACCTTGATGTTTAATGATGAAATGGAAGAGAACAATGCACTCACCTTACCAACAGAATGTAAAAAACAAGACATTGCATGGGTTCAACTCCCTATTTTAGATGATGCCGCTCCAAGCCAAGCCTTTGAATCTGAATGGGCAGCCACAAAGGCAAACATATTAGAAGTGATAAATAACAAAGGCACCATTGCAGTCCACTGTAAAGGTGGCTCTGGGAGAACAGGTTTAGTGATTGGACTGATTTTATTAGCGATTGGATGGCCTAGTGAAAAGGTTATTGAAGAAGTTCAAAAAATACGACCTAAAGCTCTAAAAAATCCAGCTCAACTCGATTACTTTAATTCATATTTATAAATTTAAACAACATATTTAGGACACACTTATGACGATTAAAATTGGCATTAATGGCTTTGGCCGTATGGGGCGTTTATCAATGCGCGCAGCATTCGATTGGGATGATATTGAGATAGTTCACATTAATGATCCTGCAGGCAATGCTGAAACACTTGCACACTTAATGATGTTTGATTCAGTCCATGGCCGTTGGCACCATGAAGTGACTCATGAAAATGATTCAATCGTTATTAATGGTAAAGCAATACCGTGTACACACAACAAAGCGACTCAAGATACTGATTGGTCTGGTTGTGATGTAGTTATTGAAGCGTCAGGAAAAATTAAAACTAAAGCATTGTTACAGGCTTACTTAGACCAAGGTGTTAAGCGTGTGGTGGTTACCGCTCCTGTAAAAGAAGAAGGTGTATTGAACATTGTTATGGGAGTTAATGAGAACCTTTACAATAAAGCTATTCATCCAATTGTTACTGCAGCTTCATGCACCACAAATTGTTTAGCACCAGTAGTTAAGGTTATTCATGAAAAAATAGGCATTAAACATGGTTCAATGACCACCATTCATAACATCACCAATACTCAAACGATCATTGATGCACCACATAAAGATTTGCGTAGAGCACGTTCTTGTGGCATCAGTTTAATACCAACAACAACAGGATCGGCTACTGCAATTACGCATATCTTCCCTGAACTTAAAGGGAAATTAAATGGTCATGCAATACGAGTTCCTTTAACTAATGCTTCAATTACTGACTGTGTTTTTGAGGTTGAACGTGACACAAGCGTTGAAGAAGTAAATAAATTACTTAAACAAGCAGCCCAAGGTGAATTAAAAAACATTATGGGATATGAGGAACGTCCACTTGTGTCGATTGATTATAAAACGGATCCACGTTCAAGCATCATTGATGCATTATCAACAATGGTCGTAAATGATACGCAAGTAAAACTTTATGTTTGGTATGACAATGAATGGGGTTATGCCAATAGAACCGCAGAATTAGCACGTATGGTTGGCTTGGCAGATAAAGGTTAATTCTTATGGGGCTTTTATCACTCAAAACGTTACCTCCAGCGATTAAACAATACTTGGTGATAACAGGCAATTATTGGGCTTTTACCTTAACAGATGGTGCGCTACGTATGCTGGTAGTGCTGTATTTTCATCAATTAGGATACAGCCCTTTAAATATTGCCATGCTGTTTTTGTTTTATGAAATATTTGGTGTAATTACCAACCTTGTTGGTGGTTGGTTAGGTGCAAAACTTGGCTTAAATAAAACCATGAATATTGGTTTGGCCATGCAGATAGTCGCTCTTGGTATGTTAGCTGTGCCTGCTGAAATGTTAACGGTTATTTATGTGATGATCGCACAGGCGTTATCGGGTATTGCCAAAGATTTAAATAAAATGAGTGCCAAAAGCTCTATAAAATTACTCGTGCCCGAAGGAGCTGAAAGTAAGCTCTATCAGTGGGTTGCTATACTTACGGGTTCTAAAAATGCACTAAAAGGAGTAGGGTTCTTTTTAGGTGGATTGCTATTAACCTTACTAGAGTTTAAAGGGGCAATCATCTTAATGGCTGCACTGTTAGCCATTGTATGGGTATTTAGTTTAATCACTTTAAAAGAAGATTTAGGGAAAGCGAAAAACAAACCTAAATTTAAAGATATTTTCTCAAAAAGTTCATCAATCAACCTACTTTCTGCGGCACGAATGTTTTTATTTGGCGCAAGGGATGTTTGGTTTGTGGTGGCATTACCTGTGTTTTTAGCTGTAACCTTTAATTGGGATCATTGGTGGGTTGGTGGATTTATGGCGAGCTGGGTTATTGGCTATGGCATAGTACAATCCTTTGCGCCTTATTTTACCGGTAAAAATCAGGGAAAAGTACCAACAGGTAAATCTGCATTTTTGTGGGCAAGCTACCTAACCGTAATACCTGCGACGATAGCCTTAGCGTTACACTTTAATTTTCACATTCAAGCTTCAATCATTATAGGATTGTTAATATTTGGTGCTGTTTTTGCTATTAACTCTTCATTGCATAGCTACCTAATTGTAAGTTATGCAGGTAATGATGGTGTGTCCCTTGACGTTGGTTTCTACTATATGGCTAATGCTATGGGGAGATTGATTGGTACTGTGCTTTCAGGTTGGGTATATCAAAATTACGGGCTAGAAGCCTGCTTATGGATATCAAGTTTATTTGTGGCGATAGCATCTTTATTATCATTAAAGTTGAAGAAGTGAACCTCTTATAAAGTTAATGTATTAAAGCTCATAGTCAACGTTAAAATTTGAACATTAATGTCAGCTATGAGCTTAAATCATCTCCACAAGTGGCAGAAAATATTGGATAATATTCCCTAAATATGCTCATGGTTTCACAAAAGCTAACCTCAGCTAATGTCTAATAAGCGACCATTCACTACATAGCTTAGGAGTTTTTAAATTTTCTTATTTTTGTAACATTTTTTATAGTTTTTCACGACTTTTGACATAAATATTTCAATTGATTTAGCTCAATATAGCTACAACCAAGAAAATCCTGAACAAGAACTCTCATTATTAATGAAGATCCATATAAAACCTACTGATAAACAATTAATGATAAGAATGAACAAAATTGAACCACTATAATGTTAATAGCAAAACAGCGATAAAAAATGATACATTAATGATTTAAATTAATACCTTAAACATAGCATGCGTTAATACATAAATAACCAACAGCTAAAAAATCAAACTATTTTTCAATCAATACTTGCATAAAAAACAGTTACTGTATAAATTAACAGTTAATCATTTTTAACTATTGATTCGTACTATGTTACTACACTTAAATATACAAAATTTCGCCATTGTAAAATCGTTAGATATTGACTGGCAAAATGGAATGACAACCATTACAGGTGAAACAGGAGCTGGTAAGTCTATTGCTATTGATGCTCTTGGTTTATGTTTAGGAGAAAGAGCTACAACCAACGTAGTAAGGCCTGAAACACCTAAAGCAGAACTAGCCGCTACGTTTGATATTTCAAAAAACAAACAAGCACTTAAATGGTTAAGTCAGCACGATTTAATCAACGAAGAAGGCGAATGTATACTGCGTAGAGTAGTATCAGCAGAAGGTCGTTCTAAAGCCTATATTAATGGTAGTCAGGTTCCTCTTACTCAATTAAAAGAAATTGGCCGCTTACTTATCAATATACATGGTCAACAAGATCACCAATTAATCATGAAAAGTACCGAACAACGCAAAATGTTAGACGGCTACGCAAATCACAGCCATTTACTCAACGATGTTCAATACTATTTTCATCACTACAAAAAGCTCAGTAACGAATTGGAGGTATTAAATGAAACTAAATTACAGAGAGATGCCAAACAACTTTTATTACAATATCAAGTAACAGAGCTAGATGAGTTTTCACTGCAAGATGGTGAGTTTGAATCCCTCGAAATTGAATACAAACGCCATAGTAACGCACAAGATATTTTGAACGATACCCTATACTCAATACAAACCCTATCTGAAGACGATAATTTTAATATTGTTGATTCACTCAGAAAAACAAGCGATAGCTTAAATAGCTTATCTAAATTAGATAACAAACTGTCAAACATCGCCAATACAATTAACGAAGCACTTGTTCAAATTGAAGATGCCAATAGTGAATTAAAACACTACTACGATAATTTAGAGCTTGATCCCCAAACTTACGCAATGATTGAAGAAAGATATTCTCAAACAATTCTACTTGCTAAAAAGCATCACATAGCACCTGAAAATCTTGCTAAGTTTCATGCTGAACTTTCTCTAGAATTAAAAAACATAAGTTCAGATGAAAATAGATTAATAGAAATAGCCCACGAAATAGAAAAAACTAAAATAAACTATTTTGAAGCATCTAATGCGCTCACAAAATCACGAATAAAATCAGCCCAAAAATTAAGTAAATTAATAACAGCTAACATTCAAGAACTTAACATGCCTCATGGTCAATTCAAGGCAAATATTCAACCTTCTGAAAATGAAAAACTATCCATTACAGGTAGCGACGACGTGTCTTTCTTAGTTAGCATCAACCCTGGGCAACCTCTTGAAGCTATGGACAAAGTAGCCTCAGGCGGAGAACTTTCAAGGATCAGTTTAGCCATGCAAGTTATTTTAGCTGAAAAAATTGTAACCCCTACCCTCATTTTTGATGAAGTAGACGTAGGCATAAGTGGCCCAACAGCATCTATGGTAGGTTCAAAATTACAAACGCTGGCTAAAAACACCCAAGTTATTTGTGTAACTCATTTACCTCAAGTAGCAAGTAAAGGCCATCAACAGCTGTTTGTTGCAAAGTTAACCGATGGAGCTAGAACAGAAACAACCGTAACTGAACTTTCTGAAAATGGTCGAGTCCAAGAAATTGCGCGTTTACTCGCTGGTAATAAAATAACAGATACCAGCTTAGCAAATGCCCAAGAACTACTTGCCAGTTAAGGTTAAAAAACAAGCTGAGTAAGTATAAAAGTTAGATAAAATCAAAATAGCTTTGTATATAAAGCTTAGCTTAGTTATTATCTGCACTTACCTCTAAATAGGAAGAATTTAATACATGTTGTTTCGCGTTTTAACCCTTATTTTATGTTTATCAATTAGTGCTTGTTCGAGTTGGGTTTATAGATTAGATATGCCACAAGGTAATTATCTAGTACAAAAAGACATCGACAAACTTCAATTAAATATGACGAAAGAACAAGTTAAGTTCGTTTTAGGTAGTCCTGTAATTGTTGACTCGTTTCACGACGACACATGGCACTATGTTTACCGTTTAAAATCAGGTAAAGGTGAAAAACATAACGTTAAAAAACAATTCACCGTAGTGTTTGAAAATGGTCATCTAGTTTCAGCTTCAGGCGATTTCGAACTACCTGAATCATATAACACTCCAATAGAAAACTAAGTAACTAACGCCATCCCAATTATTCTAATAAAATAGGGGTTAAGGCAATAAAAAAGGCTGAATATCAGCCTTTTTTAATACAATTTTTTTACTCATTTATATTACAATGGCTTAACTCTACCGCCTGTAATTTTATTCGCTCGACCTTCTTCTTTAGCTTTTTCAGCTCGGCGCTTTCTTACCTCTTTAGGATCAGCAATTAAAGGTCTGTAAATTTCAATTCTATCTAAATCAACCAGCTTATCCGTTAATTTAGCCGCTCTGTTCCATATACCAACATTATTAACCGCTAAATCAATTTCCGGATAAATAGCCATAATACCTGAAGATTTAATCGCTTCTTCAATAGTTGTTTCGGCATCTACAATCGTTTCAACAATCTTTTGACTAGTAGGTGTACCGTACACAACTTCAATAGTAATTTTATTATCTAACGTGCTATTAGCTTCCATTTTATCCATAAACCTCATTTGCTCTGCTTGTAAAAGACTTAACCATATTATTAGCTAACTGATTAAAAACCTTACCAAAAGCCAAATCAAAAATCTTACTTGAAAACTCATATTCTAAAGCAAGCTCAATTTTACACGCTTCTTCCGACAATGGTGTTAATACCCAACCACCTGTAAGTTTTTTAAATGGCCCATCAACTAATTCCATCACAACTTCTGAGTTATTCAATAGCGTATTCTTAGTAGTAAACCACTTTTTAATTCCACCTTTTGAAACAAGCAACGACGCCGTCATTGAGGTTTCATCTTGAGAAATAATTTTACTATCGCTACAGTCAGGTAAAAACTGCGGATACAAAACAATATCATTAATGAGCTTGTACATCTCTTCAACACTGTGCATTACTAAGGCACTACGACTTATAGTTGGCATTTACCCTCCAATTCTCAAGGGCGATATCATAACAAAACTCGACAAAAAACGCATTAATATGAAAAATGATAAATAAGCCGTTTAAATACTATAGATTCCCCGTATAATGGCGCCGCTTGCTATCTATTTTGGCAAAAAGAATGGAACTAACATGGCAAAAAAAAAGAAACCAAATAACAATACTATTGCACAAAACAAAAAAGCTCGTCATAACTACACTTTAAGCGACAAGTTTGAAGCAGGAATTAGCTTGCAGGGTTGGGAAATAAAATCAATCCGAAGTGGTAAAGTAAACATATCAGACTGTTACGTACATATTAAAAATGGCGAAGCCTATTTGCTTGGTGCTGAAATAATGCCCCTCAATGCCGCATCTAGCCACGTAGTATGTGATCCAAACCGTGACCGAAAATTACTACTAAACCGCAGAGAGCTAGAACAAGTTACCGCTTACGTAGAACGCGATGGCTACTCACTTATAGCTACAGCAATGTACTGGAAAGCCTGCTGGGTTAAATTAGAATTTTTCCTAGGTAAAGGTAAAAAAGATCACGACAAACGTGCCGATATTAAAGACAGAGAATGGGCTGTTGATAAAAGCCGTTTAATGAAAAACAAAAATTTAGAGCGCTAACTGGTTAAAAAATACCACGTTGTTTAAATAAAGAAAGCGCTGTACAATGCACGTTGTAGAACAAATTAAAGTGAAAACTTTAATAAAAACTTTGGGGCGGATCTAGGATTCGACAAGATTCACGAAACCCAAGGTGCATGCCGAGGGGCGGTTGGCCTCGTAAAAAGCCGCAAAACTATAATTGCAAACGACGAAACGTTCGCACTAGCCGCTTAGGCTAGCCATCGCCTCAAAAATTGTCCTGTTGTTTAGAGGATCGATGGTCACCCCAAATAGGATAGCGAGGGAAGCACGCTTAAGGCTGAACCGCGAAATAGTATTAAGCTCACCATGACGAAGCCTGTCGATTGGCGTCCAATTGGTTAAATAAATAATCGACTAAGCATGTAGTACCGAGGATGTAGGTTTTTTGGACGGGGGTTCGATTCCCCCCCGCTCCACCACACAATACCCTTTACAATCAATAGGTTGTAAAGGGTTTTTTATTTTAGTACCCAATCAGTACCCTGCAACATATAGAAAAAATATTATAACCAAACATATTGCACTGTTCTTATTAATTTAACTGTTGAGCAAATACTGATTTCTATTGTTCTAAAGGAAAAATATGAAAAGGAATATGGGAAACATAAAGGAAAATTTGAAAGTGGTATTCAGAACTTCAAAAGTTTCGAAAAAAATATCCAGATAAATCAAAAACTAGATTTTTATTTATTGATAAGAAATTAGCTAAAGTTAGCGCTGAAAGAAAAAGATAACTATATTTTATCCTTATTTAACAGCTCGTTAATATTACTACTTTACAAAACGTTCAGTATATCGAGTAAATACCCAACCTTGCATGAATGAGCCATCCTCATACTCATATGAGATCTCAATCCAGTTTTTATTTTTAGAATGAATTGTTACAACTTGACCAAAAACCATTTCATCCAAGATAACTGAACTGGTCGATGCCCCAGCCCTTAACCTAACATTATTACCAGTAATAAAACGAAGGCTTTTCGTATCGAAATCAGATATTTTCCGTGGCAACACCTTAATATTTTTAATATTTTCCCTTTTTGTTTTATCACTTTGAGATAAATAATCTTCTACCACAGGTGTTAACAAATTCGCTGAAATACTATTAAGTTGAGAAAAAATCACATCTAAAAAGAATATCAATATTAATTGGATAATTGGATGAAGTTGCTTAACTACTTCGCAAAAACCATTTAAATCAGACTCTATAGTTTCTTCATTTAGAGGCGAATAATCAGTAAAACTTGATTCATTAATAGAGCCAGTTACACAATTTAAAAATTCAGGATATATTTGTTTAATTACACTTGATTGCTGTAATATTTCTAAAGCGTCTAATACAGAAGAAGAACCTGAAATTACTAACATAGCTTTTTCTGTTAAATGCTTTTGAGAGTCAAAAAATTTCATTGCTTGCTCAATAGCAGACGAACCATTGGTAATACTTAAAGCTTTCTCTACTAAAGATTGTTGTGATTCAAAAGACTTCATTGCTTGCTCAATAGCAGACGAACCATTGGTGATACTTAAAGCTTTCTCTACTAAAGATTGTTGTGATTCAAAAGACTTCATTGCTTGCTCAATAGGAGACAAACCATTAGTGATACTTAAAGCTTTATCTACTAAAGATTGTTGTGATTCAAAAGACTTCATTGCTTGCTCAATAGGAGATAAGCCATTAGTGATACTTAAAGCTTTATCTACTAAAGATTGTTGTGATTCAAAAGACTTCATTGCTTGCTCAATAGGAGATAAGCCATTAGTGATACTTAAAGCTTTATCTACTAAAGATTGTTGTGATTCAAAAGACTTCATTGCTTGCTCTATAGGAGATAAGCCATTGATGATACGTATTGCTTCTTCCAAATTTGAAAACTTATCCTTACCTATCATAACCACAACCTCATGAGTAAAGCTAACGAGCCTTTTAACAGGAAAAATAAAGTTGGCAAAAAATAAGTAAACAAAAAGCCAACTGTATTTGATCCTTTTTTAGCAGTTTGTTATGCTGAAATCCGTTGAATAACCTTTTGCCAAAACTGCTCATCAAAGTCTAGATTGCTATATTTGCACACTGCCTTTATCTGCTCGATAATCTCGTACTTTCCAAATATAAAATTATTACTCTCTTCATTAAGCTTTGACGTATAAAAAATAATCTCAATTACTTCTCTTAATAAATGTGCAGTCCAAAACTCGATATTTTTAGTTGCTCTAAATCGTTCTCTATCGTCAAGTTGATCGCTTTTAGTACGCAAATCATTAATACATAAATCTCGTTCATTGTCTTTAACTGCTAAAGCTCGATTCTTATTACTTAAACCAACAAGTAAACGTCTTTGATTTTTAGTTAACATTTCATCAGTGCTGGAGAGTTCGACTACTAAATTATCTAATAGTTTAGTATGTATAAATGGCGCTCCAGAATAACTATCTTTCAACGGTTCATTAAATTCATCAATCAATATATTTAACCAGTTAATGTAGTCTTCGTTAATAATCTGGACTTCATCATAAAGTGCTATCTTTTGTTTTTTTGTACGAGAATTAAAGAAGCTTATAGTAAATTTATGACCAATCCATGAACCAAATAACGCTCCACCTAACGCACATACAATATTAATCATATAACTCATAGATGAGCTCCTTGCAACATAACAGCAAATTAAGAGAAATATTTCTCGTTTCCTACAAGCGAAAAAATCCACTCAATGAATTTTTAATTAAAGCAACATATCAAACTTATATTTTGTGTTCAATAACTTACTTTTATATCTTAATTTAGAACCTGTGAAAAGAAACAAACCATCTAAACTAATAGTTCTCCCCACCCCTTAACCTTTACCCCCGTATTACTAAACGGGGGCCTATTAAAATCAAAGACTTACTAACGCACTTCGTTTGTTCAACAACGTTCTTTAACGACGAAGAGAAATCGTTAAAGCTGCGATTGTTCTCTATTTAATATTATTAATAGGTATAAAAAAAACGAGCAGACGGTAAACCGCTTGCTCGCTTTCGTTGTCGTTGCTCAGGCTTCGCCCTCCGCCTCAGTGCTCTCGCGCTGGTTTACTTTGACTTTATTATTTAAATCAAACTTACATTAGGTGCAGCAGTCTGTTGAAGCCCATCATCATGTGTTTCAATCTTATTAGGTTCACAAAAAATATAGTTACTTACAGACTCGTACCGAAGCTCTAAGAGACATTCACTTTTATAAAAAATCTTATATCCCATCTTTTTAAAGAAATCAGAATCAACCGTAAATTGTTGCTCACCTGAATACATGGTAAATACATAATCACGCTCTACCCTATTATGGTCATATATAACGGTACTAATGCCATTCACATAAATAGAAGTAACACCGAAATGCTTTATTAAAGAACGGCTAGACGTAAACATAGTCTCAAAACTATCATGACGAAAAGAAACAGAATCACGTTTATCAAGAACTTCTTTACCAGATTTAGCAACTTGCTTTTGACTCTCAGGTACTTTCGATAACGCTTTCTTATCTTTGACCTCTTGAACAGATGAATTTTTAAGAGTCTCTTTAGGAGCGTCAGCGCTTGTTTTATCGAGTATAAAATAAAATAGATAAACAAAAACGGCGAGAACAGCAATAAAGCCGAATATAACAGTACTCGTAAAAGGCGATTGACCAGCGCCAGACTTAGTGCTTTTTCCAGTTGCGGTTGATTTATAAAGTTTAAAGACATCGAGAGGAACCTTTTTATATGAAGTTATATCGTTTTTTCCAACCGTAATACCGTTAGATTTTGGTGAATGCTCTAGTATTCTCGGTCGTCGTTTAAAGTACGGTAACGGCATTGCATCTTTACTCACATGCGCATAAGCCACTTCGCACACAGAGCGAACAAACGTAGACACCTCTTTAATATCAGGCGTAGCGATTAAAATATCCCAGTTGTAATGACGGTGACGCATAAAACATTCGCGTAATGTTCTTGGATAACGTAAATAATCACGTTCATCAAAAAGGGATTCGCCTATATCATCAAGATAGTCTTCAATGTTAATAGAACCTTTTATGGCCCTTTGTTCTTGGTGATATATTTCTTTAAATTCATTAGGCAAATGCTCATCAAAAGCCCCTTCCTGAACATAATCATAATCTGATGCTTTGAACGATTTATCGTTTGGATAAATGTCTTGTATTTCATCTAAGAAAATTAACGCCCCTATCGGTAACCAATGATAAAAATTACGCATTAACGTCATGCCTAAATCATTACCTATTGAGATACGTAATAATCTAGCGGTATTAGGAAAAATCTCATCTAATTCCTTTTGTATAACCTCAAGTGTTTTTATACCTTGTAAATTGGTAACAACAACACGGCCAGCACGTAAAGCCGGTACTATTTCAAACCACATGGCCGTTGATGATTTATAAGAACCTGGAGCACCATGAAATATTTTAGTCGCCATTAGTTAAACCCCGTATAAACAAGTCGTGTAACCCAAGCTTCAACCACTAAGGTTAATGCTTCAAAAAATCGTAAATCAACGGCCAGTTGTTTCATATCCTGAGGCAATGCAGAAATCGCGCTATTAATAAAAGATGAAATATCTATCATGCTTAAAAAAGTTAACGCGACCTCATGAGAGAACTTCAAAGATTCATACATAGCAAAAAACTGAAGTTTTAAGTAAAACGAAGTCACCCAAACAAAAAAATTATTTATAAGTTCAGGTATTGTTACAAAGATAAAATTATTAATATCAGCAAGGATATTCGAGACAAACGTAAAGAAGCCTGACAGGCCATCAACTGAGCCGCTTGTAACCTCTTGAGCCAATACAGAAAACGAAAAAAGACAACAAACTACAATGATTAATCTCATACTTTAATCCCCGACAGCACTATCGTTAAAGCCATTAAAGACGCTAAAAAATAAATAATATTAGCGAGTCCGCCAAAATGTTGAGTAATACGCGAAATAGAAATGTCATGTTGCCCCCATTGACCTAAATCAAGATTACGAGACTCATAACCGCTAGAAGAAGCATTAAACGTAAATTTCCCTTTTATAACGTCATGAAAAGTTGAGTTTTCACGTTTAATAAGCTCTTTATAATTACCGACCGCTATATCATTGTTTAAAATCGATTCAGCAGTAAAGAAGCCGTTATAAGCTTCAGAATTAGAAACACTCGAAGAAAAATTATAAGGTGATTTAATATAACCAAAACCGTCATTAATAGAGTCAGCAACCGCTTGCAGATTCAACACAGAGCCGTCTTGTCCATCAACACCAACAGCCCCATCTTTACCGTCTACACCATCACGGCCATTTTCAATCGAGCTACTAGATTCACCGCAAATAACTTGTGTTACGTGACTGGTTGATGTTGTTGTATAACAACCTTCTCCATCTGCCCCATCTACACCGTCTTTTCCGTCAACGCCATCAACACCATCTTTTCCATCAACTCCGTCAATTCCATCTGTCCCATCTACACCGTCTGAAGTATCAACGGCCTGTATAGCAACCTCTAACATTGAAATTTGTTGGTCCTGTAACGTGTTATCCTGAGTTAATAAACTTATCTCCTGATTGTTACGAACCACATCATTAACAACCATATTCATGGATTGGTCTAAAAAAGAAAGATCATCAAATAAATCTGAAATGTTATTTTCATTAGACTGCACTTGTTGAAGAACAAGGGGATCAACAACACCATCTTTACCGTCTTTTCCATCTGTTCCATTAGTGCCATTTATTCCATCTGTTCCATCAACACCATTGGTTCCATTTGTTCCATCAACACCGTCTTTTCCATTTATTCCATTAGCGCCATTGAGACCATTCAAACCATCAGCCCCATTTACACCATCAATACCATTAGTACCGTTTTCTCCATCTTCACCATCGATTCCATCAATACCGTCTTTTCCATCAGCACCATCTTGACCCGCTTGTCCTTGTAACCCCCTATCACCTTTCAAGGTAGATGTTAATATTGCTTCATCAGGTAACTGACTGATATCAGGAATAGACCCCGTATCTTCAAAACTACCGCAGGAATGGACCCAATTAGCAACATTGGTAAACTCAAATTGACTGACATATCCAGAGGGGCATCCCTGAGAAGCAAAAGCAAGACAAGAATCAGAAGAGTTGCAATCTAAACCACAAACCATACCTATCTCTGAAGACATATAACAATCAGAAGATATATTAAAAGAAGCAGAGAAAACCCTTAAATCTCCATTAGGTCGACGATACGTCGCTTTAACTAAATCTGGATAACTTATTTGAAATTCCCCCGTTAACACATAACCATCTAAGTTATGAAATAAACCTGCACATGATTCAAAATCAGTACAAGTTGCTCCTGTAGGGATTTGAGGTTGAAGACCACTTCTTACACTAAAAGCCGCATGACTAGAAAATGAAGCGGTAAAAAAGATAATAATAAAAATTAATGATTTCATAGGAAAAACCTTAAAAAAAAGGAGGCTTAAAAAGCCCCCTATTTTGATAACAACTATATTACGAGGCTCTAATACCCGATGTGAATCCCTCGAACATTGCGTAATACAACGCACAAGCTAAAAATATAGTTGTCACCATTACTTTTTAAACCAGCCCGTTAAGGCGTTAACACCAAAACCAAGAATTGATATACCGATAACCGCTAAAATTACCGCTGTTACGTTTGCTGAACCTTCAGTCGAAGCCGATGCAATT
This sequence comes from Pseudocolwellia sp. G5-9, assembly GCF_055808995.1. Lineage (NCBI taxonomy): Bacteria > Pseudomonadati > Pseudomonadota > Gammaproteobacteria > Alteromonadales > Colwelliaceae > Pseudocolwellia > Pseudocolwellia sp. G5-9. The sequence goes on along the minus strand of NZ_CM147893.1, from coordinate 4,603,244 downwards.
TCAGTTGTATAATCAGCCGCAAAAGCACCACCAGAAACAAGAGCAGTAGCAGCCGTTGCCACAACACACGCTTTACCATTTTTAATAATCGTTACAAATTTAGACATAATAATTTCCCCTTCAGGAATAATTTTAAATTAAGATTTACCGAACCAGCGAACAATACGTCCGCCAAAGTGTGACGTTAAAAAAGCCATAATTAGCGCTAATTCAACTATTGCAAATAACTCTGCATCAAAAGCAAAAAGCTTATTGAGAGTTACTTCCAAATTTCCAGACGAGGCGCTTGCCCCGCCAATTAATGCTTCAAAATCGGGCTTTGTGAGTATTATCATTCCAGTACATTGCTCTACTGAAGTGCTTGTTAATCCCACTGTCCCATCGTTAAGTTCTCTTGCACAAAATGCTGCATTTGCGGTTTGCGAAATAACGAGCAAAAGAAAGATAATGATTAAAAAATATAACGCCCTAAATTGAGTTAATTTAAATCCGTTCATGACGTAATACTCAGTAACTTATCTTTAACCCGTACATCATATTCATGGCATATCGGGCAACATGAAAAATCGTTCAAAATAGCCAGAAATTCAGGAAAACCAACCCAGTTACATGAGGTACATTCAAAAGCCACATTATCTAAAACGCGCTCTGTTATGTTCATTGGTTTGTTATGAATAACGACTATTTGAACCATGCGTTAAGCAACCTTTGATTGTTCTAATACAGATAAAACGGCGTTTCTATCGGTATAGATACTTTGAAAGTTACCTAACTGAACAGGTAGTTCAACAATGGCAAAATGATTGTCGTTAAGTGATTTCATAAAGGCAGAATCTTTTTCTTTTTCTGCTGATATACGAACGTTATTTACAAACGGTCTAACACCGCCGTAACCATCACTTCCGTATGTTTCAATACCTATTTCAGTAAAGTTAGTTGTCTTTTCTTCACCGTTAGCATTTGTATATTTGCGAACGGTAGGTCGAACGCCTAGTAACTTGCCACGTAAAATAATTCCAGTTTCCATTTGATTAACCTCTCATTTAAATTGATTGTGTTTGTTCTAAAAATTGTTGTTCTGTTATGGGTATAAGTAGCCGTTTAGGGAAAGCTTCCTTGCTCAATGGATTTTTGATACCAACTAAAAATTTATCGACTATTTCACTGTCAGACATATCGCATAAATGGCGCATCATGTTGATAGCTTTACGCGTTGAAACAACTTGATTCTCAATGATTTTTTCAACCGTCATAAGTGCTTTTTTAACCACTGTTTTTATGACTGATTGCTCTTCATTTAAAAAATGAAGCGCTGGATAAGCACCTGCTAAAAATTCACTGGGTTTAATCATTGTTTCTAATGGGATCACACGTTGACTTGAATGGAGTTCAAGTTCCCAGCGAACCCATTTATCTTTTGGGTCGCCCATCTGTATGCCTTTTTCATATACACGAAGAAGTTTTCCAGATTCACGACTACCTACATATAAGGTTCTTCCCTTGTCAGGAACGAATGCAAATTGGCGTTTGTATGTTTGTTTCATGGCTTTGCATAAGTGGCCTGATTCAACATACATGTAAGAAGAAGGACGTCCGCCACAATTAAAAGCGCCTTGTTCAGCTAATCTTTTAGCTGATTTAATAGAACGAGTACCTGAAAAATCGTCATAGGCTAAATCGATACGGGTAATTTTGATTTCTGGAATATGTTGTATTTCTTGATACAGTCTTTGAAAGTCTATAGCTTCACAGCCCGTACCCATGAATGACACATAACAGCCGAGGTTTTTACCACCCCAACAAATAACACCTGCTTGTTCTCCTTCGGCAAATATATTGGCTGAGTAGGTGTAATTAAAACGACCTGATGGATTGTTTTTGATGGTCCACATGTAGTTGTTTTTTGAAAAGACTTTGTTAAGTAAACAAACGAAACGTTCTGACTCTCCACAACAAAGTGTGTCGAGCATGTTAACGCCAATGTTCTCTAATAAATTGTTTAATCGGTCACCGTATTTTTTTGAGGTATCGACTTCGAGTTCGCCTTTAAACATTTGGCGCAGTTCGTAACGTGCGGCGACTTCATTTTCTGCTAGTCTAAAACTTTCAGAACTCAGCCCTTTGAATTTGCGCTCGTTGTATTCACGCGTAATACCTTCAGCCGTTTCTTTGTAGCTTTCTAGAATGTCGTTATATGCAACATGGTTAAATGTTTCAGCCGCAGATAAATCGATGTTCTTTTTTATTTCTAAATTAGACAGTTTACGTAGTAGTGCATTACCTTGAATTTCTTCTATATCGCTCTTTTTGATGCAAGCGCCAACTTTAGCGAGTTGTTTTATGTGGAGAAGTTCTTGCGGTGACCAGGTAAGTGATAACGCATCAACTTTACAAAAAAGTGCTTTTTTATTGTTCATCAAACACCCCTTGTTCATAAAGTTGTTGCCAATTTTCGTCGTTTACTTCTATTAAATTGAAGTCTTCACCGTAGATAGGTTGAAGAAATGAGATTAATGACATTAGATTTGTAAAGTGGTGCACTTGGCCTTTGTGTTGAATACACACATCGCCCCATTGCTCTACTTGAAAATAAATGTCTTTAGGTATCATGATTAAATAGCCGCTTGAGCTTCTGCACGAATAGCAGACATATTGATGAATGTTTTTTCGCGAGACTTTAATTTTTTACGGATAGGTAAACGACCTTGATGAACTTGTTGGCGAACATTGCCAACTGTATCGTTTGTAATTCGTGCGTACGCTTCTACACTCAAAAAAGGAAGGTTTGAGGCTAACAAGTCACTTTTAAGTGATTCAAATTGTATGTCAGTAAGTGTAATATGATTAGTTAACATTTTTTAAACTCATATCTCATTGCGTTATGCGACGTTAAATCTTGATATGAATATTAAACTCGCGATTTGTGGATTTCAACATAAATATATCGCGTTTTGGGGTTTATTTTATATGCTATTGAATTCTAAAGATATTTTTGATCGATTATTAGGGTTATATAAAACGAAAAAATTGAATGAACTTTCAATACTGCTTGGTTTTAAAAAAAATTGGGGATCATCTGTAAAAAATAGAGGTTCAATTCCGTTTGAAGCATGTATAAAAGCATGTGAAGAATTTGATGTTTCTATGGATTATCTAATTTTTGGGATTGAAGACGATTCAAAAAAAATAGATATAAATGAATTAAAAATATCAGTTACTGAAGGTATTTTTGCAGCAATACAAACCGATATGATCACATTAAACAAAGACGTTAAAATTTCTCATATCACGGAAATAATAACGTCTGAAATAAAAGAAATATGTAAAATTAACGATGAGAACCAGAAACTAGACAAAGCTCAATAACTTCGTTCTTTTGTTGTTGTATTACTCTAAATTGCGCTTCTTTTTCCCATTGTTGCAATGCTTGATAACGTAAATCAGGTGGTAATTTTTTTAATTCGAAATAACGGATAAGTAAGCTTTGTTTCATTTCATTCCTTAAATTTTAAAGTTTTACAAAAATAGCAATAAGGAAATATTAGATGCTAAAAACATTATGGATAATTTTATTCCTGATCATTACAAATAAATCTTATGCAAAATCAAAATGTGAAGTTGAATTAAATGAATTACAACATATTCAATCTTTGTTAAGACATAAAACAAGTGAATATTTAAGAGATAAAGAACATAAAGCGCATGAGAAATATCAAATATGTAGGTCAAGAAAAAACAACCAATCAAGCAATAATAAATCTAAAAAAATCTATTCAAAAAAAACTACTACAAAGAAAAAGTATTACCCTAATCAATATGTAAAAAAATCTTTTGGAAAGAGTACCGTAAAAATAAAAGGTAAGTTTAAAGGAGATAAACAAAACGCATGGATAGAATACTATAAAACACCTAAAGAATGCATAAAGCCTAAAAGCACATCACAATTTGCAAGTTGCTTAAATAAAAGAAATGTTGAGGCAGAAAGATTTAGTACTGAATGGGACAAACATCATCAATGAAAAAAGTAAAAAAAGTTGAAGATGGTATTTGGAAAACTGATGATGAAAAAACACCTTATCAACTAGATTTTAGACCAAATGGCCACAACGGAACACGATATAAAAAAACGTTTCTAACATTGGGTGAAGCACGACGTTTCAAAAATCATCAAATATCTATCGCCAACTCATCTAAAGAATGGGAACCTGCTCCTGAAGACAATAGAAGACTTGAGGAACTAATAAACCTTTGGTACAACCTACACGGTAAAAGCCTAGCAGATATAAAAAAACGACTAGCCAAGATGAAAGCTATGTGTAAAGGAATGAAAAATCCAATTGCAAGAAAAATAACAAGTAGCGATTGGTCAGAATATAGAGCTACGCGTCTAGACAAAGTATCTATTAAAACGGTAAACAATGAACAAACCTACCTAAATGCATTATTTAATGAATTAATAAGATTAAATGAAATTAAAAACAATCCAATTAAAAACGTAAGAGCATTAAAATACCAACAACCTGAAATGGGATTCTTAACACCTGAAGAAATAGAATTACTACTAGAAGAATTAAAAAAATCTAGAAATACTGACGCTTACCTTGTAGCAAAAATAGCCCTATCCACAGGTGCAAGATGGGGTGAAGCTGAAAGTCTTACAGGAAGACAAATTGCAAACAATCAAATTACCTACATAAACACCAAAGGTAAGAAGAATAGAACCATTCCTATTAGTAAAGAACTAAATAACGAGATCCCTAAAAATAGCGGTAGATTATTTACTGGTTGTATTGGAGCATTTAGAAAAGCATTAGAACGGACGGCGGTTCAACTCCCTAAAGGACAATGTAGCCATGTTTTAAGGCATACATTCGCTAGTCATTTTATGATGAATGGTGGGAACATATTAGTACTTCAACAAATACTAGGACACGCTAGTATAAACGATACAATGAAGTATGCTCACTTCAGTAAAACCCATTTAGAAGACGTTATAAAATTCAATCCAATGGCTAACAAAGTACCCAATTAATACCCAACAGTACTAACAGATAGTAACAAGCCATAACAATATGTAACACTAAGTCATTGTTTTTAAATGCAAGGCCTTATTTAATCAAGCTATAAGATAGGGTCGATTCCCCCCCGCTCCACCACTTAATGGGAAGTTGTTGAATTATCAGCAACTTCCCACTCTCTCTAACTTCTTGTTTCTAAAATGGTACACATTAGTGGTACACTTTAGGAATGAAAGACTTGTCAAAACAATCTAATTTATTACTACGAAATGGTCGCTTTTACTTCAGAACTAGAGTTCCGAAGGACTTGGTTACAATCATCGGTAAAAAAGAAATAAAGAAAGCCCTAGGCACGAGCAATCGCAGTGAGGCTAAAAGGCGTTTACCTATTGAACAACTTGAGGCCGAAGAAACCTTTGAAAAGGCTCGCAATACAAGACCAGCCCCTCAACCTTTACCCATTTTGCTTGATAGAACAAGTATAGAAAGACGAGTCATTCTCTGGCACCAAAATGAAATAACTAAACATGCAACCGAAGATGATACCTTTAGGGTTAACTCATCTGTCGAAGAAAGAATACAAATTATTGATAATTTGCGGGAGGACTTATCTGTCTTTGATGGGGGGGATGAATCACAATATGCCGGAGATATTCAGAAGAAAGTAAAAAACCTTTTTCCTGATTTAGATAACCACAAGCAAAAAGAAGAATACCGTTTTGCTCAGTCTTTAATGCACCAGTCGCTTATAGAGCAAACATTTAAACGATTAGAAAGATTAGGTGATACTTATAAACGAATACCTTACCAGTTATTTTTAACTCGTAATGAGCAGCTATTACCATCACAAGTAAATCAAAGCTCACAGCTTACTTGGGGCGCAGTGTTGGCTAAATTTAAGGCCGCTAAAAAGAGTGATGGTTTAACAGATAAAACATTAGCAGGGTATAAACTTGCTTTTGATTTTTCACTAGAGCTATTTGGTAAAAACAAACCTTTATCATCTATTAGCACTGAAGACTGTAGAGAATTCAGAGACAAGCTCCAGCAACTCCCTTCAAACGCTAAAAAGCGTTATCCTCACCTATCCCTCATAGACAGTATAGAAGCGCATTCTAAAAAACCTACAGGCACTCTTAGTATCATCTCTATTAATGGCAATCTTAACAAGCTATCCGCCACATTGAAGTTTGCGGTGCAAGAAGGATACTTGAAGAAAAACCCATGTGAACATGTACCCAATCTAAAGCAGAAAAAGAAAAAAACAGATGGTAAAAAATCGTTTTCAGAGCAAGCTTTAAGCACGTTATTTCAAGCTCCCATATACACAGGGTGTGTTGATGACGAATGGAACTACAAGACCGCTGGAACGAATAAACCAAGACGACATAAATTTTGGATACCTTTAATTAGCTTATATACAGGCATGAGATTAAATGAAATTTGTCAGTTGTTTACGAGTGATATTACCTGTATTGAAGGTGTAAATGTTATTCAAGTTCAGCTTGATGATAACAATGAGAAATCACTTAAAAATGCTAGTAGTGAAAGAGATATTCCAATACATAAGCAACTAATTAAAATTGGCTTTCTTGATTATGTTAATAAAATAAAAATCCAAGGACATAAGCGCTTATTTCCAGACTTACCTCAAAGCGCAGGCGGCAGTTATTCAGATAATTTTTCTAAATGGTTCTCTCGGTTTTTAAACTCTTTAAATATTAAAAATAATGGTGTTTGCTTTCACAGTTTCAGGCATGGTTTTCGCGACGCTATTCGCGAGGCGCAAATACCTAAAGAGCTGGGTGCAGCATTAGGCGGCTGGAAAGCATCAAAAGATGTGATGGATGACTACGGTATTGGATATAAGCTGACAACCCTATCTACCCACCTTCAAAAAATCCAATACGGAACCTTATGTGAGCTAATATCGACACTTAATCGTAACGATAAAAATCAAGGGCAATAACAATCGGTTCTTGTGTACTTTATTAGCTAATATGTCAGAATATTGTTGTTATTAATCAATTATATAAGGCGATATTTAATGAATGTATTTACCATAGGATTTACCAAAAAGAACGCAGGAGCTTTTTTTGACCTACTGAGAAAGTCAAAAGTTTCAACTCTAATTGATGTTAGGCTAAATAATACATCTCAGTTGTCAGGTTTTGCGAAGCGCGATGATTTAAAGTTTTTTACCAAAGAGCTATGCCAAGCAGAATACATACACCTACCTGAGCTAGCTCCAACAGACGAATTATTCAAATCCCTTAAGAAAGGTGATATTTCTTGGGAGGGGTATGAGGAGTCATTTCTAAATTTGATGGCTCAACGTAATGTAGAAAAACACATAAACCAAAATACTCTCAACAATGCCTGTCTACTCTGTAGTGAGCACAAGCCTCACCTCTGCCACAGAAAGCTAGTCGTTGATTACCTTAATGACAATACAAATTTAAACCTTTCAGTTACACATTTATTCTAATCTACGGCGCTCCAGTTGAAACAATCAGGGCTGGAGCTTTTTATTAAACACCCCATACATAGTTACAAGCTCAACACCCAAAACATCAATAACCTCCAATACGTCAACAAAGTCTAACTTACGTTCACCACTCTCATACTTTGAAACATAGCTCTGTGGCTTTGAAAGGCTATCCGCCAATTGGTCTTGAGTGTACCCCTCATTCATCCTTAGCTCTTTCAGTGTTTCTCGCAAAGCTACACGCTTCACGTCCCATAATTTATTTGCCACTGAAATATTCCAACCTGAACTAAATATCCTAAAATAGAATATTGTCAGCAGCATCCCATTTTGGGATAATAGGTTGTTGGCTTTTTATAGTCAGAGACCACCCATAAAATCATACAAGGAATTAATATGAATAAAAAAATAGTCGCCACCTCAATATTCTTTACATTAATGTCATTAGGGCAACTACTTGAAGGTGGGATATTATCCTTTCTTTTTCTACTTTGCTGCGCAGCCCTAGTTGCTCAACTAGATAAAAACCTAAAGTCGTGGTTACTGAATAAGCTCAATAAGCCTGAGTTATCATTAGCTGATATTAACAGGTCATTATCAATAAAATTAGTGGTAGGCTTGTTCTTTATGGCGCTTTTAGTTTCACCATCAGGCGGGCTTGATACAGGAAGTAGATTGATTGATGAATCATCTAGCTCAGCCAGAAGTGATAACCATAAATGGTACGAGGGAGGAAATTTACATACCGAAAGTGCATTAATATGGCAAGCAGCAAGCTCTAAAAACAAGCTCTCCACGTGTGCAGACCTGATTTATGCGATGAAAGAGTCAGGTGCTCTGAACGAAGATATGATAAATAAGCTGAAGACGCCTAATGATTACAAGCCCTATGCTGTCACCCTAAAAAGAGAGTTGGATTTAGCTTTCAGAAAAGATATCGACCCTGAGCTAAACAAAACTCTATTTTCTAATCAAGAAGTCCATACAACCGCCCACTCTATTGCGGCATTGTTGAATTGGCTGAGTTAGAAAGAGTGTAAATTAATTTATCATTTTTTGTACATTCAGTAACAGCATCAATAACGTGTAAATTAATTCACTTTTTAGACTTAATTTACACTCAATGTAAAACAAACCATTTAATGGACACATTATGGCCTCATTAGGTTATGCAAGAGTATCGACCAATATTCAGGACTTAGGCATTCAGAAAGAAAGATTAATCGCTGAAGGCGTCAAAGATAGCTCTGATTTTTTATTTACCGATAAGGCATCTGGTAAAAGTGATGAGCGCTTAGGACTTCAATTAATGCTAACCAAAGCGCGTGAAGGTGATGTGATTGTAGTTACAAAGCTTGACCGTCTAGGCAGGAATACTGCTGATATGATTTCGATAATTGATGACTTACACAAACGAAAAATAGCAGTCAAGTTCCTTGATGATGGAATAAGCACCGAAGGTACTATGGGTAAAATGGTAGTTACCATCCTTGCTGCTGTAGCACAGGCAGAAAGAGAAAGGATACTAGAAAGAACCAATGAAGGAAGAAGAGCAGCTATAGCCCAAGGCGTAAGAATGGGGAGGAAGCCCGCAATAACCGAACAATTAAAATCACAGGTTATTGAACTGGTCACTAGTGGCACCCCTAAGACTGAGGTTTCATGTAAATTAAATATCAGCCGACAATCTATCTATAACATAATAAATGAAGCATAATTTGAAACCAGTTTCAAATCCCCTCCTCTAGTAGAGGGTGTAAAAAGGAAGAAAACAAGTACTATATGGAAGGTAATATTTTAGATACTACACTTAGTGTTGATGATGCTAAGCAAGATAAAATAGAGTTAGATGTTGGTGAGTGGTTTATTCAGGCTATTGATTCCGAGATGGCAGGCTTTATCCAATGTCTAGGAAGTCAAGACAGGAGTCAATCACAATCACCGCACAGGGCTTTTCAATCCGATAATTATTTGAGTTCTCCCGCAATTAAGCGACTCCAAATCCTTAAGCCAAAATATGGGCGAGGCTTGCTGGATAATGCCCCGCTATTTGGAGGGTACTTAGAGGTTCGTAAAATAACAGCAACAGAACAGCTAGACAGCTACATATTAAAGCTCAGGCTTCGAATTAACCCTACTCGCTTTTGTGTTTACCAACCCACGCCATTAAGAGTTAAACATAACAATAAAATTGAAAGAATACTTACTGAGTCGTTTGTTTTATTTGCCAAGCAAGACCGCATTAGCCATGCATCAGAAAGGACTCTAGATTACAAGGACAATGCTTTATTGAAACCAGTTTCAAAACTTAATGGCTCTAGAGGTTTATGGCAACAAAACCTTGAGCGTTACATTTCCTCAATAAGCGACTACCTAAGCAATGAGATTAATGAATATCACTCTGGGGGATTTGCCTTGCGAGGTTTTGAACCATACTACTCCCTTAAATCAATCGAAACATATTGGGACATAAAGTGCGATAACCCAGTAGCTACAGTCAAATCATTAGAGCGCGATTTTTTGTCTTTAGGAAACAATACGTCAACATCATATTATAATGATGCAGGAACGCTTACAGAGGGTTCTGCGATAGCTCTTAGGGCTGAATTTAAAACCAAACAAAGGCTTAAGTTATACGCCAAGACTAATAAAAGAGTACGGATAGAAATAGAACATAAATACAGCCAAAACCCAGCCCTTACGGAGAATCGAACATATACAGCCACAAGCTTAGAAGGCTTAATCGGTTTGATTAACTTCGCTTCACACGAATCTTTCGAGCTTGCAGATAAGTTTCTTGCCAGTTTGTCAGAGTACTCTAATCATCCAACCATACTAAGCGGTAATCCGTTAACTTTTATTCAGATGATATATCGGCATTTGAATGATATTGAACTGGCTGAGGAGATATCCTCCTTACTGACCGTTTCTGGCGGAGTACCTACAGGCAGTACCAAAGGAAGGTACAAAGAGGCGTTTGAAAAATTGATATTGCCAGGAGTTATCGTCAGGAAAGGACGGCCAATTAATAGGTATGTTATAGCTCCACGATTCGCATCAGTTAAAGATTGTTTAATATAAAAGTCAACCTCACCAAATGAGAGATAATTAAATCAAAATGAGCATTAAAAGTTTAGATGAACAGCCCGGACTGTTAAGGCAGCGAAGAAATTTAATTTTGATGAGTGTATTAGTTATTTTTTACTCTATATCTGAGTCTCAAATAACAGGAATATCGATGAACGGGTTAGGCCTTAAGGTTGGAAATCCTAATGCATTTATAATCCTGTTTATGGTTACGCTTATGTATTTTTTTATACGCTACAACTCTTATTTAGTTACAAGTAATGGCGGTGGCAGTCAAAAATTTAGAGAAATAATAAGAAGTAAAATCCCCCCTAAGCTTGTAACGGAGTGTGGCCTCCAACTTAAAAACAAGGCTGAGAAGTCAATAGAAGCCCATGGTTTAACATATTGGTACGAGCCTGACGAGCCAGTTAGTAATACATACAAACTACCTGAATCAATTAAATATAACCTTACGGGCGGGCGAGAATCAGAGAATTGGACTGGTTTAGTGTATTTTCCTCCCACTCTTGAATATAAACTAGGTATACCTAGATGGGAGGTAAGGCACTATGATAAAGAAAATGAATATATTTTCATTACACAATCAATAAAATTAACTAAGTATTATGAAATAATAAAATCCGAGTACAAGGCGATTACTAGAGAGCCTTACTACCTAGATTTCAGATTTCCATATTGGTTGTTTTGGTTAGCTAACTTAAGCTTTCTTTTTACTTACCTGATGAAGTTTTTAAGTAATTCACATTAAGCTGACAAATACCCAATAATAGGTGCAAAATGACCCAACTATTTTACCATTACACTGATGCAGCAACGACTTTAAAAATCTTAACCAATCAAGAGTTATGGATAACTCATACGAGTTTTTTAAATGATGCAAATGAAGGCTCGGACTTATTAAAACACCTTAGAAAGCATATTAAAAATAAAGATATATTGAAGTTACTTGAGTTTATAGATACTAGAACTGACGCCTATAGTTGTTCTTTCTCAAAACAAAAAGACCTATTAAGTCAATGGCGAGGATATTGCCCACCTGAAGAAGGATACGCTATTGGTTTTAAATCACCAGATAAGTTTAAAGATATCATGTGTGATGATGGCTTATCAATCGTAGGGGCTCCGACAAAAGATGATACGTACGTCTTAACAAGACACTCCCATGGTTTTGAGGCATGTATCTACGAAGATAGTGAAAAGGAAGAAATTTGCAAAAAGATGGCTTCACATATGGAGGAAGACTACCTTAGATTACAGGTTGATATGAATAACTTTCTTACTAATCTAGATAGACCTCCCGCAGGATTAAAGCATTTCTTACACAGGTTAGAGGCCGGAGATGTGTGGCTATCAGAATATCTTTATTACAAATATTTATTCAAAAACGAAAACTTTAAAGAAGAGGAGGAATATCGTTTCTTTCTTACTTTTGATATGAATTATAAGCAGAACCCCTGTTATCGAGAGAAAAACGGGGTCTTTATACCTTACTATCGTTACTGCTTCGATTACAAAGATATCCAAAAAGTGGTAATCAGAACAAGTAAATTAAAAAACAAATGCAAGCAAGGGTTGAGGCACTTCCTCAGAAACGATAAAAAAATGAGTCAAGATGAAATAGAGTTATTTATAGAAACTAGTAATATCCCGTTCCAATAAATACGAGCAATCAAAACAAACAACACAAACAGTTCAACCCCCAAGCGGGGAACTGAACCCAATTTAACTGATACACTAAACTGGTACACATCAGAATAAAGAAGCCTTAGAGAGTCGCTGTATTTAAAGGGCTGTAGCGTGGCGAGGTTTGAACCCCCCCCCCGCTCCACCACACAATACCCTTTACAATCAACAGGTTGTAAAGGTTTTTTTATTTGAAGTCCACTAATTGTCCAATTTTTAAAAAACTATAGAAAGATAAGCCCCCATTCAGACATAGGTTACAAATTGTCAGCCAAATTAGCGAGGCACGGCAGCTAAGTGCAGTTATTAATCTTTCATAATTAATTGTTATGCTATTTTTAACTCTTTAGCTGACGCAATTAAAACATATTGAGGAAACTGGAGTATTTCTTTCCCTTGAATGATAGATTTTCTTGATGGCTCACCTTTTTCTGCGCAAATCTTAATACTCCACCCAAAAATTAGTTGCTCATTAGTTTTATCAATTTCGTTCAAGTTACAAAAATCAGTCACCGACATAAACTCAAGATGCAGATTATTGGAGTTTAAATTCTGTAATTTACTGCCAAGATGATTAAGCATTTTTTCATGTTTATTAAACTGTTCTTGAGTTTTACGTTCGAGTTCTTCTCTTTGTTCTATCTCTAGTAACAGAGTTTTAGCTAATCTTTTTACATCAGAGTCTTGCGAAACTAAAGGAGGTGGGTACTCACCATATTTAGTTAAAGAAGGAACAACCTCATGGAATAACCATCTTTGGAAAATTTTCCCTGCATGACTTCTGTCACCAGATAAAACTCTATAAAGTCCCGGCTGAGTAACAAAAACCTCTTCATCATCTACATAAGAGCCGTCTATTACAGGAACCATAACGTATTCATCAGAATCTAATGCTTTCATTTGCCCTTTAATTACATTGACCATAGACTTCACTACATGGTTATCATCTATTTCTTTATTTTCTTTATTCAATGTAATCAAAACATCACGTAATGAAATATATAAGATCTCACTACGATGAAATGTTCTAATGTCATTAGACCCCGTTTCACCGTTATAACAAACTTTTACTAAATTATTATCCATGATTTCGAGTTGAACTCCTTGATTAGTGAATAATATAATGTCTAACTAAGCGGGAATAATAATTGGTTCCAATCATGATGCAATGACCAACTGTTCTTTTCATACTTAACGACTTATTAAATAATTTTTTTTGCCTTTTTTTCTATTCTTACAATACGCCCATTAAAGCCCGATTTAGTATTATCATGTAACCCATAACTTAGCGCTTGTTGGCATACCTCAATTGCCTTATCAAAATTATTATTTTCAGATAAAACTGTCGCATAATTTTGAAATGTAGTAACACGAGGAAGAAAACCTCCCATATTTTCTTTTAAGGCAGGCGCTATTTCAGGAAACTCTTGTAAATGCTTTTCACTGTACTCCACACACAAACTTCGATATTTTTCTTCTTTTCTTAACTTGTAAGTAGCTCTGACTATAGACAGTAATAGAAAATGTCTATCAATCAGGTTGGTTTTAGAGTCAACCGCTTTTAGCATTAACTCCAAATCACCTGAAGTTCAAGCTTCATAAGCCTCATCTACAGCGACAGTTTTACCTTGTCGAAAAGTGAACGCATTGACATTGCCATCAGTAGTTTTACGCTTAAAAAGTGATGAAATCCATCCCATAATTCAGGTCCTAGTTTAGTTTCCTAATGCGTTGTTAAACTGAAAATTATGGTTGTATATAATCGCAAAGCGATGACCAATTATTCTTTTCTGTTTAAGTAACTTTTTAGGTGAAATAATAATTTTGCTAATCACCTTTTTTGTGTTTATGTGGCTTAAGTGAAGGCTTATTCCCGGGAGTGTTTTTATTATCCCTACGACGCTTATCTAACTCCCCTGTTGATTTAGCAATTGGTTTTGGACCTGGTTTAATTCCCATAATTTTTTCCTTTTGTTGTGTTGCTTGGTTTTAGGCTTTAAATGCATATTTGAAAATAGCACATAACTTATATGGGGATGCAAAATAAACAATCAAGTGCTACAAAAGAATGCACAATAGCTGACTAAAATAGAAATAATAGATCAGTTATTTATCCTAGTTAAATTGATTATTAGAGTCTTTTATCAATACTGTGAAATGACACGAAGCAATTAATTAAAGATATTGTTTTAGGAAATAACTCATTATATAACTCAATCATAAGGTATTCGATATTGTAATTCCTGAATCCAATACACAAGTCCTCACTTGAAAACTCTGGTTTATTATACTGATTAACAATTTCTTTAAAAAAACAGCTATCTATTCTTGGAATCCTACGGTGCTTAGAAACATTTACTAAATGTTCAAGCTCTAGATACGATTGAGATTGACGAATATCATTAATTACAGCATTACCATCATTAAAGTTATGATTTTTAATGTATTCATACAATGTACTCCAACCAATATGACGAAATTCAATATCAGGATTAGCTTGAAGAATAATATTTAACATATATGGCACTGACTCAATCAATGCATGAAGACACCTAAAAAAAGCATAACCATGTGACTCAAAAGCAATCCTATAATACTGGGGATCTATTTGTGCGTTAATATTAAGTTTGTCTTGCATTGCAAGGTCATAATTTTGACAAGCCTTTTTATACTCTTCGAAGTGAAATTCACAGTATTGTTTTTGGGAATCTAAACCCTTAAATGAAGTTTCAAATCGTTGCCTATCCTTTGAATCAATATCTGGATTTAATGCTTCTACCAATGTTTCCTTCTTCAATCCCACCATAAAAATCCTAACAGTTTATTAATAGAAACTATTCTCGTTTACTACAAACAAAAAAACAGCCAACTAATTATCCTAAATTAAAGCCAATATATATAACTTAAATATAATCCTCAATCACTTAGTATGTTGATTAAAAAATGAAATTATAAATAGCAAGAACGCATAGGACACTATATGCATAACAGTAAACTAAATAGATTATTATTAACAAATCAAACTTAGATATTAGAACGTAAAAACATAAGGAATAAGGTCGGTCGCTAAAACAAACCATCTAAGCTAATAGTTCGTCACCCCCTTAACCTTTACCCCCGAATTACTAAACGGGGGCCTATTAAAATCAAAGACTTACTAACGCACTTCGTTTGTTCAACAACGTTCTTTAACGACGAAAAGAAATCGTTAAAGTTGCGAAATCCACATTCTCTTACACCATAAACACATAGCCTCTTCAAACACTATTGATTAAAATTTGATACATAATAGACAAATAAAACAATATGCATTATATTTAACTCATAAGAAGCTAATGACTTAAATATAATGCATAAAAACTCAGATAATTTATTACAATCTATCGGACTACTTGTTAAAAGTGTTCGCTCTGAAACTATGGATCAAACAGAGTTAGGCAAAAGAGTTGGTGTGAGCCGTACTACTATTTCAGCCATTGAACGTGGGATTGGTGTTAACTCTAAAGCGTTATTTAATGTTCTCGCTTTTTTAGACTTAACTCAAAACCTACAAGCATCCATTGATGAACGTTCTGCATTAATTGAATCTGTTAGATCACGTAAAGCAAGAAAAGCGCCTGAAGAGCTTTCGAATGATTTCTAAAGCTTATGTGTTTATAGATGGTCTTGAAGATAAGCCTATTGTTTGTGGTGCAGTTACTCTTGATGTAAAAAAACAATATGGTGAATTTCGTTACGGTAAAAGCTATTTAGCGCGAGCAGATGCATTTCCGCTCGACCCGCTAAACCTCCCCCTTTCTAATAATATATATAAAACAACCAATCAAAGAGGTATGTTTGGTGTGCTTGCTGATGCGGGTGCTGACTCGTGGGGTGAAAAAGTTATACTTTCGCTACACAATACTAAACCTAAAAATGCGCTTGAGTTTTTATTAGCTGGTGCTGGCATGGGCGTGGGATCATTAGTTTTTAGCTTATCTAGTCTTACCTCTAAATTAAAAATAAATAAGAATACTTTAGGGGATATTCCTCTGTTATTGAGAGCGAAAGACGCGATTCTAAATGATGAAGAAATACCTAAAGAAGCAAAAAAAGCCTTTGAATATGGTTCAAGTATGGGGGGTGCTCGTCCTAAAACCACAGTGTCTGACGGTAACATAACCTATTTAGCTAAATTTAATCGTGCTGATGATTTATTTAATCATGCTAAAGTTGAAAATGCTTCGATGAATATGCTGAAAGAACTAACAGGTCATGTTGCACATACCAAAGTGTTAGAAACAAATAATGGTGATGTATTATTGGTTGAGCGATTTGATTTAGAAGGTATACGCCCTACTCACCATTTTATTAGTGCTAATTCTCTTATTAATTTACGCTCTATTAATCCCTCGTTGTTGGTAGATACATACAGCTATGGATTTCTGTCTGAGTTTATTTTGAAGCACGGTAGTGTTCCTGAAGATGCTGCTGAACTATTTCAACGTATGGTGTTTAACGTGTTTATTGGTAATACCGATGATCATACGCGTAATCATGCTTTTTTATATTCATTCAAAAATAAAGATTGGCGTTTATCACCTGCTTATGATGTTTTACCCATTAATATAAACGGCCAACATGGTATGGGCATTGGTACAGATGGACGAAATGGAACGGTTGAAAACTTATTGTCGCAAGCTAAAAGATTTGGTTTGAAGCGTTTTAAAGCAGAAAAAATAATTAAAGAAACCTTAGATCTTGTTTCTGAATGGCGAAGATATTTCAAAAATCACGGCGTTGGCGATGGTGATTTAGAACGTTTGAAGGTTGTTATTCCGTTGCATTTGCACACTTAACCTTAATCAATATAATTTATTGATTTTAAAATACAAAAAGACGCTGATTAGCGTCTTTTTTCGTTTATATAAAACTCATATATTTTAAAAACTATTTAACCTCAACTCGGGTTAATGAATGTTAGCGAATAAATTAAAGTTATTATTTATCAAAAACCTAATATGTATCGTTGTTTTCATAAGCTATATTAGCTTCTCAACATTGATATTTTTGTGTATAACAAGGCGAATTTTTCTATCTAATAGCTAGCTATTAGTAATAAATTCAACGAAGTTAGGCATAAAAATAGCTTGTTGAGTAACTTTGCTTATCCCGAGCTAAGGTTATTTAGCTCGCATATCTAAAATAGGCATGTTCTGCCCACCTAACATGGTTGAAGGTAATTTACCGTCCCAATTTTGAGCTTCTGTTAACTTAACAATTAATGGGTTGTCGCCTAATGCTTTCGCTTTTGCTGTAATGGCTTCGGCTTCAGCTAAACCTTTAATACGAATAGATTCTGCTTCTGCAATAGCGACTAATTTAATACCATCAGCTTTTGCTTTAGCGGTGTTTACGTCTCGTTGTGCTTCTAGGTTTTGTCTTGCGAGTTTATGTTCTTCGGCTGCCGCTAAGTTTTTTTCTGTTTGCTTAGTTTCAATAGATGTTAAGTACTTAGCAGGTAGCTGAATGTTTTCAATTTGAATGTTATCCACTGTTACTGGGAAGTCTTTCATCTCTTCAATTAAGTTAGCTTCAATGGCTTGAATCGCGCTCGCTCTGTCTTGAATAAGCTTTTCTGCATCAAAGCGTGGGATCACGTCTTTCGTTGCGGATCTAAACCTTGGATCTAATATTCTGCTTTCAAATTGCGAAAGGCCGCCGTATTGTCTAAATAGCTCTAATGCAGCTGCTTTATCTACAGTCCAGTTAACAGACACACTAACCGTAACAGGCATTTGTTCTTTTGTGCTAGAGGCCATTCTTTCTTCGTTTTTGCGTGTTCTTACTTCTATTTCTTCTACGCTATCAATAAAAGGTACTTTAAAGTGTAGCCCAGGGTTTACTTGTTCTTTAGCTTCGCTGAAACGTTTAACTATCCCTATATGCCCTTCGTTAACGGTATAAATAGACCCCATCAGTAAAATAAAACCGACGATTAGAAATATAATCGTTTTTACTGGGATATTAAATTTTTGAAAGTTCATTGTTCATCCTTAATGTATATAAAATATTACTGCTATAAAAAAAGACGCAGGATGCGTCTTTTTATGTTTAGGTTGTTTCACTCTTATTTAATTTAAGTAAGCGCTATTAACCTAATTTTTCTTCTAACCATGGTTTAACGGTTGCAAGTGCTGCTACTAGGTTTTCTGGTTGGCTACCACCGGCTTGCGCCATGTCTGGACGTCCGCCACCTTTACCACCTACTTGCTGGGCTACTACATTAACTAATTCGCCCGCTTTAACGTTATTGGTTAAGTCTTTAGTTACACCTGCAATTAAGCTCACTTTATCGTCGTTAGCTGTTGCTAAAAAGATAATAGCTGAGCCCATTTTGTTTTTAAGGTCGTCTACCATACCACGTAATGATTTAGCTTCGGCGTTTTCCAGATTCGCAATAAGTACTTTAATACCATTAATGTCGATTGCTTGGCTAACTAAGTCAGAACCTGCTTGAGCCGCTAATGTTTGTTTTAGCTGGGCAATTTCTTTTTCAAGTTGCTTACCTTTACTAATAAGTAGCTCTACTTTGCTTGCTGCGCTGTTTGTGTCAGATTTTACCATTGACGCAATTTTACTTAATGCACTGGCTTGTTCGTCAACAAAGTTTAACGCACCGTTACCTGTGTAAGCTTCTATACGTCTAACGCCAGCAGCAATACCAGATTCAGACGCTATTTTAAATAAGCCAATATCGCCCGTTTGGTTTACATGAACACCGCCACATAATTCGGTAGAAAATTCACCCAGTGTTACTACGCGTACTTCTTCGTCATATTTTTCACCAAATAGTGCCATAGCGCCTTTTTCTTTGGCTTGGTCTATTGCCATTAATTCGGTGTTGCGTTTATGGTTTGTACGTATTTCACTATTTACCATGCGCTCTACGGTATGCAATTCTTCTGCTGTTACGGCTTCAAAATGAGAGAAATCGAAACGTAGTTTTTCAGCATCACATAACGAGCCTTTTTGCGTAACATGGTCGCCTAGTACTTTACGTAAAGCGGCATGAAGTAAATGAGTAGCAGTATGGTTTTTAACAATATTATTACGGCTTTCAAGGTTAATTTCTGCATTAACCTTTTGTTGTAATTTAATTGCTGCTTGTGCCACACCTTGGTGAGCAAAAGCATTACCTACTTTAACGGTATCTTTAACTTCAAATACGCCAGCGTCAGAACGTAAAACACCTGAGTCACCTACTTGTCCGCCCGACTCTGCGTAAAATGGTGTTTGGTCTAATATTACAACGCCTTGTTCACCCGCTTTCAGCTCTGTTACTGATTCGCCGTTAGCAAAAAGTTCTACAACCGTTGATGATAATTGGTATTGCGTATAGCCTTTAAAATCACTGACTTGATCAGATTTTAACTGTTCGTTGTAATCGGTACCAAATTGGCTAGCTTGTTGCGCTCGTTCACGTTGACGTGCCATGGCTTGATCAAAACCGTCTTGATCAATAGTTAGGTCACGTTCGCGTGCAATATCAGCGGTTAAATCAGCCGGAAATCCGTAAGTGTCGTAAAGTTTGAATACGTCTTCACCTGAAATTACACTACCTTTCATTTCAGATAGTATGTTTTCAAGTAATGCCATGCCTCGGTCAAGCGTACGGCCAAATTGTTCTTCTTCAATACGCAGTATTTTTTCAATAATAGCTTGTTGATCAACTAATTCAGGGTAGGCGTCGCCCATTTGCTTAGCTAGTGACGCTACTATTTTATAAAAGAAATCTGTTTTAGCTTCTAACTTATGCCCATGACGAATTGCACGACGAATAATACGTCTAAGTACGTAACCTCGGCCTTCGTTTGATGGCATAACACCGTCAGTAATTAAGAAACTACAAGAGCGAATATGATCAGCAATTACACGTAATGATTTATGCTCTAAATCTTTACAGTCTAACAAGTTAGCAATATCAGAAATTAAACCTTGGAAAATATCAATTTCGTAGTTGCTGTGAACACCTTGCATAATAGCCGCAATACGTTCAAGCCCCATACCTGTATCAACAGAAGGTTTAGGAAGTGGATCCATTGCTCCATCGCTTTGGCGATTGAACTGCATAAAAACAAGGTTCCAAATTTCGATAAAGCGATCGCCATCTTCATCAGGAGATCCCGGAGGACCACCAAAAATACCTTCACCATGATCGTAGAATATTTCAGAACATGGACCACATGGCCCAGTGTCACCCATTGACCAAAAGTTATCAGATTCGTATTTTTTATCTGGAGATTTATCACCTATACGAATAATTTTATCTACAGGTACGCCTATTTTTTCAGCCCAAAAATTAAATGCTTCGTCGTCTGATTCATAAACAGTTACTAGCAGTTTTTCTTTGGGTAATTTTAATACGGTGGTTAAAAATTCCCATGCATAAGTAATAGCATGTTCTTTAAAATAATCGCCAAAACTAAAGTTACCTAACATTTCAAAAAATGTATGATGACGAGCTGTATATCCCACATTTTCTAAGTCGTTGTGTTTACCACCGGCTCTAACACAGCGCTGCGAAGAAGTAGCACGTGTATAACTACGTTGCTCTGCACCTAAAAAAACATCTTTAAATGGTACCATTCCAGCATTGGTAAAAAGTAAGGTAGCGTCGTTACCAGGAACTAAAGAACTACTTGCTACAATTTGATGTTGCTTAGATGCGTAAAAATCTAAAAATGCTTGACGTAATTCAGCACTCGTTTTAATCATGGGAAATCCAACTCGTTAACATTTAATTATTTATATTCGTATTGTAGTTACTTACAAAATAGCGAAAATTTCATCAGAGGAAAAACCTCTGCTTTGTAAAAATCGTGCACGTTTTGCTTTATCTTTTTGATCAATAACAGCTGTTGTACCAAAACGCTTATTATACGCAAGCTCGGCCTGAAGATACCAATCAATTTGCTGATTATTCTTTAATTGAGAAATTAATGATGAACTAATACCTTTTTGCGTTAATTCATTTTTAATATACAACCAACCATAACCTCTATTTACACGCGTTCTAAAAACGCTTTCAGCAAAGCGTTCATGGCTTAGGTAGTTTTCTTCAATAAGGTATTCAATAACCGGCGTTATTTCTTCTAGCTCAAATTTTCTCAATAAAAGCTTTTGCGTTAATTCTTTTGTGGAGTGTTCTCTACGAGATAACAACCCGATAGCGGAATGTAAAATACTTTTATTCAATTAAATTAAAACCTATACAATGAGTAGGCTTATTTTACTGAATATTTTAAGCAAATAAACAAGAGAATAAATAGCTTTTACATTTGCATGATGATCACGCAAAATATAGTCATATAAAAACAGTCCAAAAAGCTGTAAAACTAAACAGGGATCTGTATGTTAAAAAACATGTTAACCATTCGAAATATTCTTCTAGCTGGCTTATTGGTTGTATTGCAATCATGTGGTGGTTCAAGTGACAAAGAACGTTATTCAATTTCAGCTGACAAAACATCGTTAACCTTTAGCGCGGTAGCGCAGGAAAAGTCGACTCAATCTTTAAAAGTTGACGTTGAATTTTCTGGTGATGGCTTATTAGTCGGTTTTTCTCCCGATTCAACACCACTATCTTGGATAAAGTTTAGAACAGAGAATGTAACCGACAATTCCGCAACGGTTTATGTTGAGCTTTTAGATAGTGATCTATATATACCTAATTTATATCAAACTAAAGTTAGGCTCTCTACTGGCAGTATTGAAGGCAACAGTGTTGATCTTGTTCATCATGATATAGATGTTTCGATATTAATTGCTCCAGCTTTTAGTTTTAAATCAGTTGCGGGACAAAATAACATAGCAAGCCAAACTATTACTCTTCTTAATTCAACCGATGATACTTGGGAAGCTTCTACAACAGCGGCTTGGCTAACACCTGTTTTAGATAAAGATACTGAAACTAAAACTCTGACACTAACCAGTTCAGCTGATATCAGCTCTTTTACCGATTCAGGTTTACAACAAACTGACATCACATTAAAAAATACGACAACAGGTGAAGAGTTTATTATTCCTGTAGAACTAGGGTTAGATAACACTTACCTTTTTGCTAGCCAACCGCATGTTGCTTTAGTTTCTACGCCTAATAGCAACATAACTGAAACGGTTATATCTGTATCAAACAATGCAGAAAAAGTGATTGATTGGACAGCAACTACAACGGCTGATTGGCTAACTTTAACGCCTTTAGCAGATGGAAATACCCTTAAAATAAGCGCAGATACTTCAAAGGTAACTGAAAATGCAACATCACTAGCCGACATTAGTATTGAATCAAATACTACAAACGAAGCTATTACTGATGTTGTAAGCGTAAGTTTATTTCATTCAACTACCTTAACTGAAAAACAAGATATAGATCTGAGTAATGTTTTAGTAAACACTAATGCGATTGCAACATCTCCTTCGCAGCCTTTGGTATATGTTGGTGTAAATAATGAAATTAAAGTGTTTAATATTTACACGGGGGAATTGCTTAATACTTTAATTGCTTCACCTGAAGGCACCCAAGTAGCACAGTTTGTTATGCACCCACAAGGCACCTACTTGCTAGCTCAAGCAACTGAAACAACAACGAGTGATGATGAAACATCTACGGTTACCCATAGATATAGAATCAACTTAGCAGACAATACCATAAGTGAAATTGAAGATTGGACGATAGTTGCTGCACCTGATCGTATCGTTAGATTGTCTGGCCGATATTTTGTATTAACAACCGCTTTAGAGTTTGCAGACGAAAACTTAAAAAGCCTTTACTTTAATAATGAAGAAGGATTTAACCCAACTAAAATTGCAGTTGCTGAATTAACTCATAGTGTATTTGCAATTGATAATACGGATTCGAGTTTATCTAAAATAAAAAGATTTAAAGTTGAAGTAAACGACTATACCACAGAAAAAGTAGCCACTAACTTAACTCATAGTTACCACCCTACGAGTCTGCCTGATGAAGAACCTATTATAGATTTAGCCGTAACTAACGATGAAAAAAATCTATACCTTGTGAGTAAAACATCTGAATGGCTGAGTTTTGATGGTACAAGCTTTACTGATAATGGTTTATTAGCGAAAGAAGAAACGGTACTAAGAGCGGATCAAGCCACTGAAACAATTGTAAATGAAGATATAACCTCAAGTGAAGATAATATAGTTACTCACTCTGTTTACCTAAATAGCCTTAATCAGCCTCATTATATAAGAACAATTAAAGTACCTAATACTTCACCTATATTGTATGAAACACACATTAATACCTACAGTACGCAACAACAATTAATGTCGAGTATTTCTGCCTCTAACAATACTCAATTATTTAATATATCGCCTGTTGATATTAGTTTTTCACTCAGTGCTCAACACATAATAACAAACGATAAATCAAGTAATAATATTACTGCCAACATAGCGCCATTTATGCCTGACACACTTGAAGTAACCTTTAATGTACCGTTAGCTAAACCGGAAGATGAACAGTTTATTGTTAATTTAGGCAATATTGATAGTGGCTGGCAAGCCTTAAGAAATGAAGATTGGATAGTAGGAACTAAAGATACTGAAAAGCCAAGTGAGCTTATTATTACCTTAGTCGATTACAACACGTTAGCTTCTGGTATATATCACGACGAGATCATTGTATATGATGTTGCTAACCTTGCATCAGCAACAATCAAAGTAGTGTTAAACGTTGAGTAATAATTCCATTAAATTTTAAAACTAATTAAGGGCTGCATTAACAATATAAGTTAGCTGTAGCCCTAATCTCTTTATAACTCCAACTCAAATTGATGTTGCTCGTCAGCTTCTTCCCCCAAACCAATATGTACACCTAATAATCTCACCGCTTTACCCTCTCCGCGAGCTAATGCTTCTTGTAAAAGCTGATTAAAAATATCATCGTCAAAACTATGATGCTTAAATTCTTTAGTGGTTTGATGAAAGTCTTTGAATTTAACTTTAACCCCTAATTTACTGATATCTCGTGTTTGAAGATAAGATTCAGAACGCCGCTTTAGCTCAGGAATCAGCTTTTCATGCATATACTCACTCAGTTCTTCTACTGAGCTAATATCGTGAGCAAAGGTTCTCTCAACACCTACAGACTTACGTATTCGACTAGTAACCACTTCTCTATTATCTACGCCATGACATTTATGCCATAAAGAGATGCCTAATTTACCAAACTTATTAATAAGTTCAGATTTTTCGTAGGCAATAACATCTCGCCCAAACTCTAAGCCATGTGCTTTAAGTTTTTCAAACGTTACTTTGCCTACACCGGGAATTTTACTGAGCGACATTTTTTCAACAAAGTCGTTAACTTTGTCAGGCGTAATAACACATTGTCCGTTAGGTTTATTTTCGTCGCTGGCAATTTTGGCTAAAAATTTATTGGGAGCTATACCTGCTGAAGCGGTAAGATTGAGTTCATCAAAAATATCTTGTCTGATCTGTTCAGCAATAAGTGTCGCGCTACCTTGACAGTGTTTAGAGTCGGTAACATCTAAATAAGCTTCGTCTAATGATAAAGGTTCTATTAGGTCTGTATACTTTTGGAAGATAGCTCTAATTTTTACCGATATTTCTTTATATACATCCATTCTGCCATTCACAATAATAAGATCAGGGCATAACATAAAGGCTTTAGCGTTTGGCATAGCTGAACGTACACCATATTGGCGAGCTATATAATTAGAAGTGGATAAAACACTGCGAGGACCATTACCGCCAACGGCCATAGGCACATTTTTTAATTCAGGATTATCTCTCATTTCTACTGCGGCATAGAAACAATCCATATCGATATGAATAATTTTACGAACCATAGAAAACTCAAAGCACTGTATATAAAAACAGTTTAAAGGAGTTGTTAGGTATTTACAATGAGGAAGATAATGAACGAAGAAATAAGTGATACATGCTGCACCACTTATTTAATTGTTGGAGTGATATAAAGCTGTAAAGCTATTAGGTCGTTAAAATAGTCGACTATAATTAGATATTTTTAATATCTATAGAATTTTCGTTAAGAGCAGCGGCTTTTTCACGTTCAATTCTTTTTTCACACGGGTTATCACAGTCACAAGCTTTTTCAATGCCCATTGAAGATAAACCACCACAAGAGCCCGCAAGTGTTTTATTTTGAAAAATATAACCAACGGCCATTGCAGCAACAACCACGAGAAAAAAACATAATGTAATTAAAAAGATACCCACAATGTAACCTTAATATTTTGTTCAAATGTATTCATGCTTTATTCTATTTAAAGCACAACTTTTAATATAGACCGAGTATATGTAAACAATATTCTCGCTTAATTTTTTTTATTTAAGATATTGAGCAAATTTTACCGTGCTTTGCTCAACAAAGCCATTTTCTGATTTACTAATAAAGTAAGCAGCTATTTCATTTTCTTCTGCAAAAGCTAACGCTTCTTTTTCGCCCATCACCATTAATGCTGTAGATAAACCATCAGCCGTCATTGATGATGGATGAATTACCGTTACAGAGACTAACTTATGATTAATAGGTTTTCCTGTAGCAGGATCAATAATATGAGAAAAACGTTGCCCGTTAGATTCGAAATAATTTCTATAATCACCAGAAGTAGCAACAGCGTTATTTTTAGGAACAACAACTTGCTGAACAGCGCGTTCGGTTGTTACTGGTTTCTCTATAGCGATATGCCATAACTCGCCAGTATCTTTAAAGCCTTTTAAACGCATTTCACCACCAATTTCTACTAAGTAGTTGTGTATGCCTCTGCTTTCCACTAACTCGGCAATTAGATCGACTCCGTAGCCTTTAGCAATGGTAGATAAATCAATATAGAGTTCATCAATTTTTTTACTTAATCGACCATCTACTAACTCAATATTTTCAATACCTACTTTACTTTTAGTTTGTTCGAGTAACTCATCAGAAGGCACTTTTTCAAGACGATATTCAGGACCAAATCCCCATAAGTTTACTAAAGGCCCTACGGTAACATCTAACTTACCATTACTTAATTTACCTAAACGAATAGCTTCTTCAATAACACGCGCTAAACCTTTAGATAAAGTAACAGGCTCTGACGATCGTAATTGATTAAAATGTGAAAGCTCTGAATCAGGAATATAGGTAGACATTTCTTGGTTAACATTAACAAGCGCACTGTCTATATCTTTTTGTAGTAATTGGGTATCAATAGAGTCGTTTTCTACTATCACTTTAATATTATAAGTGGTTCCCATTGTTCTACCTTGCAGTAGTACTTCTTTTTTGTCTAAGTTTTTACTAGGAAAGCATCCCGTCAGTAAAGTTAAAACAAGCGTGATTAATATTAAGTTTTTCATACAACTTCCAAAAGATTATTATTTATGTAAATGCACTTCTATTAGATAGTAAATTGCACTTATATAAATAATAAAGGCGACCTAAGTCGCCTTTAAATAAAATATTAATTAAATATTTTAGTGTGAATTATATTTTAAAGTTAAGCGAAGAATAGTGGTGCTAATTCAAGGCGGATGCACGGAGTTGACGATAGTCAATGAGTACATCCAACGCTGAAGTAGTGCCAATAGGCAGCTTAAAATAAAATATTAGCCACCAAAGTCATCTAACATGATATTCTCATCTTCTACGCCAAGGTCTTTAAGCATATGAATAACAGCAGCATTCATCATTGGTGGACCACACATGTAGTACTCACAATCTTCTGGCGCTTCATGATCTTTCAAGTATTGTTCATGTAATACGTTATGAATAAAACCTGTTAAACCATCCCAGTTATCTTCTGGTTGAGGGTCTGAAAGTGCAACATGCCATTCAAAGTTGTCATTAGCAGCCGCTAAGCCGTTATAGTCATCTTCATAGAACATTTCACGTAGTGAACGTGCACCATACCAGAAACTCATTTTACGCTTAGAGTTTAAACGTTTAAGTTGATCGAATATGTGAGAACGCATTGGCGCCATACCAGCACCACCACCAATAAATACCATTTCAGCATCGGTATCTTTCGCGAAGAATTCACCAAATGGACCTGAAATAGTAACTTTATCGCCAGGTTTTAAGCTAAAGATGTACGATGACATTTTACCTGCTGGTAAGTGTAATCTTCCTGGAGGAGGCGTAGCAATACGCACGTTAAGCATGATAATGCCTTCTTCTTCAGGATAGTTAGCCATTGAGTATGCACGTAACGTTGGTTCATCAACTTTTGATTCAACATCAAAAAAGCCAAAATGATTCCAATCGCCACGGTATTGTTCATCAATATCAAAATCGCTGTATTTAACGTGATGAGCTGGCGCTTCAATTTGAATGTAACCACCGGCTCTAAACGGTACAGATTCACCATTTGGAATTTGTAGTTTTAGTTCTTTAATGAAAGTTGCTTTGTTATCGTTAGAGATAACTTCACATTCCCATTGTTGAACACCAAAGATTTCGTCTTCTACTTCAATTTCCATGTCTTGCTTAACAGCAACTTGACATGAAAGACGACAACCTTCTTTAGCTTCACGTTTAGTGATATGACCTTGCTCAGTTGGTAAAATATCTCCACCACCTGAATGAACATGTACACGACACTGTCCACAAGTACCACCACCACCACATGCTGAAGGAATAAAAATACCTTGGTCAGCAAGTGCGCCTAATAGCTTTCCGCCAGCACTAGTCGTAACTGCTTTATCTGGATCGCCATTTATACTAATAGTCACGTCACCTTCTGCAACTAACTTCGATTTAGCAAATAAGATTACTAGAACCAAAGCTATAACGATCGCAGTGAACATGCCTACGCCGAGAATGATTTCCATCGACTTTTCCTTATACTTTTCTAGGGGAATACAAGTTACAACTCGTATTCCTTGTTAATCTTATTATAACGAAATACCACCGAAAGAAAGAAAGCCAAAAGCCATCAATCCTGCAGTAATAAACGTAATACCCAAACCTTTAAGGCCATCTGGAACGTCAGAATATTTCATCTTTTCGCGAATACCAGCAAGCAATACAATAGCTAATGCCCAACCGATACCAGAGCCAACACCATAAACAACAGATTCACCTAGCGTTAAGTTTTTAGATACCATAAATGATACCGCACCAAAAATCGCACAGTTAACCGTAATTAACGGTAAGAAGATACCTAATGCTTGATATAACGCAGGGAAGTATTTATCTAACACCATTTCAAGGATCTGAACTAATGCAGCAATAACACCGATAAACGTTATAAATGATAAGAAACTTAAATCAATTGTTTCTTTAGGGTCTGTAATCCCCATAATTGAATCTAAAGCACCAGGCGCTAATATTGCTTGGTAGATTATTTGGTTAGCTGGAACCGCAATACCAAGTACAACGATAACAGCTACACCCAACCCCATAGCAGTACTTACTTTTTTAGATACAGCTAAGAAAGTACACATACCTAGGAAGAAACTTAAAGCGATGTTTTCAATAAAAATCGTTTTAACTAATAAACTAATATAATGTTCCATGAGTTCTAATCCTTCTCAACTTGTTCTGGTTTCCATTGGCGAATTGCCCAAATTAAGAAACCAATAAGGAAGAATGAGCTAAATGGTAATACTAATAAGCCATTTGCTTGATACCAACCACCATTTTGAATCAATGATAATATTTCGATACCAAAGACTGTTCCGAATCCAAATAGTTCACGAACAAAAGCAACACTCATTAGTATGAAACCATAACCTAGACCATTACCGATACCGTCCATGAAACTTACACCAGGCTTTTCTTTCATAGCAAAAGCTTCTGCACGGCCCATAACGATACAGTTAGTAATAATTAAGCCAACAAATACAGAAAGCTCTTTCGATAATTGATAAGAAAAGGCCTTAAGTACTTGGTCAACTACAATTACTAATGATGCAATGATTGCCATTTGAACAATAATACGAACACTTGAAGGTATTTGATTACGAATAATCGAAATAAACAAGTTAGAAAATGCCGTAACAACAATAACAGCTAATGTCATTACTAATGCATTTGCCATTGAACTTGTTACCGCTAAAGCAGAACAAATACCAAGTATTTGAAGCGCTATAGGGTTGTTGTCAAAAATAGGTTTAGTTAAAACCTTATTTGTTTCTGAAGCCATTAGTTAACACCTCCCTTACCTAATGAAGAGCGATACTTAGCAATAAAAGGTTTGTAACCTTCTTCACCAAACCAAAACTGTAATGTACGTGTAACACCGTTACTTGTTAAAGTTGCACCTGATAAAGCATCAACACCATGGATGTCGTTAGCTTTTGCGCCACCTTTAACTAAATGAACTTTAGGTTCACCTTGTTCGTCATAAATTTTCTTACCTGGCCATAATGCTTTCCACTTAGGATTCATTACTTCAGCGCCAAGGCCCGGAGTTTCTTTATGATCAGAGTACACAACACTACGTACAGTATTTAAATCTGATTCTAAACCAACGTAACCGTACATTAAATCCCACAAACCTGAACCGACGATAGGAAGAACAATCGTGTTAACTTCACCTTCATCATTACGTACTAAGTAAACAACAGCGTTATTAGAACGACGGTTGATACCTGCAATATCATTCTCAGGTTTTTCAGATTTAGTTGCATCTCGCGAATTACGGCGTTCATCAAATAATAATGGATCACCTTCAATAAACTCTCCTGAATCAAGGTCAATCATTTTAGCGTCAACATATTTGTTAAACGTAGCAACGATATCATCACCAGCAACATCTAATAGACCAGCTGTTTCTAAAATCTTAGTTTGTTGATCAAGTAACTTGTTAGCAACCTGTAAAGGTTTCAGTTGAACTGCAGATATTGATACCAATGCAGCACAAACCAAACAAACAACGAGTACAAAACCAATCGTTTTAATAGGAGTTTCTTTATTACTAGACATTACGAGCAAGCCTCCGTTTGATGTTACCTTGTACAACAAAGTAATCGAATAAAGGAGCAAACAAGTTAGCGAATAAAATAGCTAACATCATACCTTCTGGAAATGCAGGGTTTACTACACGAACAAGCACAACCATTACACCAACTAAAGCACCAAACCAGTATTTACCTGTGTTTGTGAAAGAAGCTGAAACAGGATCTGTTGCCATAAACATCATACCGAATGCAAAACCACCCACAACTAAGTGCCAATACCAAGGCATTGCAAACATTGCGTTAGTTTCACTACCTATGGTATTAAATAGTAAAGACGTAACAACCATACCACCAAACACACCTAATACGATGCGCCATGATGCGATACCTTTATAAAGGATATATGCACCACCTAATAGAATAGCGAATGTTGATACTTCACCAACAGAACCAGGAATAAAGCCCCAGAATGCATTCCACCAGTCAGCATTTAAAGCGTAGCTAATTTCACCAACGTTTGCCGCAGCGCCTGCAGCTAAAGCTGTAGCACCAGAGAAACCGTCAACAGCAACCCAAACTGAATCACCTGAGATTTGTGCTGGATAAGCAAAGAATAAAAATGCACGACCCGCTAACGCTGGGTTTAAGAAGTTTTTACCTGTTCCACCAAATATTTCTTTAGCAACAACAACACCAAAAGTAATACCGATAGCCACTTGCCATAATGGAATAGTTGCAGGAACAATTAATGCAAATAAGATTGAGCTTACGAAGAAACCTTCGTTAACTTCATGCTTACGTACAGCTGCAAAAAGAACTTCCCAGAAACCACCAACAATAAATGTTACGGCATATATAGGTAAAAAGAACACTGCTCCGTAGAGCATCATTCCAAACCAACCAGTATCAGCAGCTAAGCTACCACCTAGTGTTTCAAATAGGCCTACTTGCCATGTATCAGGTAAAGCATAACCAGCAGCTAATGCTTCAGTTGCTTGAAAACCAATATTGTACATACCAAAAAACATGGCAGGAAATACGGCTAACCAAACAGTGATCATGATACGTTTAAGGTCAATACTATCACGTACGTGAGTTTTGCCTTTGTTAACGTAACCTGGAGTAAATAAGCCAGTCGCTACGGCTTCGTAGAGAGCAAACCATTTCTCATGTTTACCGCCTTTTTCAAAATGCGGCTCTATATCTTCAATAAACTTTTTGACACCCATGACTAACCTTCCTTCTCAATTATGGTTAGGCAATCACGAAGTAGAACGCCGTAATCTGTTTTGCCTGGACAAACAAACGTACAAAGCGCTAAATCTTCTTCATCTAGCTCTAAAGCACCAAGTTGTTGCGCACTATCGGTATCACCAGCAGCTAAATCACGTAACAACAAAGTTGGTAAAATATCTAATGGCATTACACGTTCGTAGTTTCCAATTGGAACCATTGCTCGCGGACTACCATTGGTTGTAGTTGTCATATTGAATAATTTCTTAGGGAAGAAATGAGACATATATGCACGAGTTACTGAGAATTTATTTGGTCCTGGGTACATATAACCAATAAATTCTTTTTCACGACCTTCTAAAATTAAAGAAATTTGAACGTGGTAACGACCTAAATAACCATGAACACCTTTAGCCGTAGAACCTGATAACAATGAACCAGAAACAACACGTAACTCACCAGGCTTAACTTCATTTTCAGTTAATTCAGCAGTTGAAGCACCTAATAGGGTTCTTACTAAACGAGGATTTTTAGCAGCAGGACCCGCCAATGAAATAACACGCGTACAATCAAGTTCACCAGTAGTAAATAACTTACCAAATGCAATAACGTCTTGGTAACCAAGATGCCAAACAAATTTGTCAGCGCTTACTGGTTTTAAAAAGTGTATTTGCGTACCAACAAGGCCAGCAGGATGTTTACCTGCAAACTCATTTACTTTTACATTAGCTTCAACAGGAATATTCGCTCCTGGTGCTTTGCTAACAAAAATATCGCCTTCAGTTAAGCGTGAAAGAATAATTAAACCTTGTTTAAATGCTTCTGCCTGTTCGTTAATAATAACTTCAGGATCAGCTGCATTTGGGTTTGTATCCATTGCGCTAACAAAAATGGCTGTTGGTGTTGAATCAATAGCAGGAACTTTACTATACGGACGCGTTCGTAATGCTGCCCATAACCCAGAATTAACGAGGTTATTTACAACATCTTGACGATCTAGTTTAGATAGTTCATTTGCTGAGTAGCTTGGAAACGTCTCTTTTTCATTGCCATCTATTTCGATAACAACTGATTGTAAAACACGTTTTTCACCACGGTTGATTTCTTTTACAACACCTGATGCTTGAGCTGTGAATTTAACGCCAGGGTTCTTTTTATCTTCAAAAAGAACCTGACCTTTTTTAACACGATCTTCCACTTTAACAAACATGGTAGGTCGCATACCCACAAACTCTTCACCTAGTGTTGCAACGGTTTTAATGGCATTGCCATCGTGGATCACTTGTTGGGGCGAACCAACTACAGGTACATCCAGACCTTTTTTTATTGTAATCATAAACACTTGCACTACTTTTGATGGGAGTATCAAAATCAAAGATTTTTATTCAAACCATTTACGCATGAACATAACCAGTACAAATAAAAATATTGATTTCAGTGTATTTCAGTAAGAAACAGAGAATAAACTTGTTTCCACTGGCTCTAGGTTAAAATTTTTCTGGCGCGATTTTAGCACAATAATTCAATATCATTCTACGGTCGCTACAACTTTTCATTATAATTTAGGCTAATAAATAATTATTAGCTCAAAATTCACGCAAAAAGTTATATTTTAGTGCAAAAAAAACCGATATTTTAATTATCGGCTTTTCAAATTGGTGCAACCTTGGTTGAAAATTAATCTAAGTGATTAATTTGTACAACAGGGTTTACATCAGCGTCATAATCAACACTATCAACACCAAATCCAAACAGTTTTAAAAATTCTTGATGGTAACCTTCATAGTCAGTTAACTCATCAATAGTGTCGGTATCAACAGTATTCCAAATATCGGTTACACGTTGTTGAACACTGTCTTCTAATTCTTTGTAGTTTTGACGTAAGCGCCCTTCTTCGTCTAAACGAGGCGTTTCACCATAAATATTTTCAACAAATAAATTTTGAATCTGTTCTATACAACCTTCATATGTACCATCAGCTTTCATTACTTTAAACATAGCAGAAATATACAATGGCATAATAGGAATTGCTGAGCTTGCTTGAGTAACTACCGCATTAAGTGAAGTAACGTAAGCTTCGCCTTTAATAGCTTGTGTTGAGGCTTTAATTGCTGATGCTGCACGATCTAAGTCTTCTTTGGCTTTACCAATAGTTGCTTTACCGTAAATAGGCCAAGTTAATTCTTTACCTATGTATGTGTATGCAACTGTTTTAAAGCCTTCTGATAATACGCCTGCTTCATTAAGTGCTTTGATCCAAAGCTCCCAATCGGCTCCACCCATTACGTCGATAGTGCCTTGAATTTCTTCTTCAGAAGCGGCTTCTACAGAAACAGAATCAATAACACGTTTTGAAGTATTTAAATTTTTAGTGGTAACACTTTGACCAATAGGCTTAAGCGTTGAAGAGTATACTTCACCTGTATCAGGATCGGTTCTACGTGGAGATGCTAAACTATAAACAATGAGATCTATTTGGCCTAACTCTTCTTTAATGGTGTTAATCGCTTTAGCTTTTATTTCATGAGAAAAAGCATCACCATTAATGTTTTTAGACCAAAGGCCTGCTTCATCTGCAGCTTTTTGAAAAGCAGCTGTGTTATACCAACCTGCTGAAGCTGTTTTCTTTTCAGTTGGTGGTTTTTCGAAGAAAATACCTAATGTTTTCGCATTATTACCAAAAGCCGCTGTAATTCTAGAAGCTAAACCGTATCCAGTAGATGCACCTATAACCAGTACATTTTTTGGTTTAGTGTTAGCTTGTTCATGTTGCTTAACATAAGCAATTTGTTCATTTACATGAGTATCACAACCTA
Organism: Pseudocolwellia sp. G5-9; assembly: GCF_055808995.1. Taxonomy (NCBI): domain Bacteria; kingdom Pseudomonadati; phylum Pseudomonadota; class Gammaproteobacteria; order Alteromonadales; family Colwelliaceae; genus Pseudocolwellia; species Pseudocolwellia sp. G5-9. Next base: position 4,568,979 of record NZ_CM147893.1, on the reverse strand, counting down.
CAGGGTGTGCATTGGTACAGATAAAACCACGAATTTTTGGCTTAATAACCATAAAAAAACCTTATATTTATATATGTTGTCGATTGTTGAGCTCGATAATACTAATCAGATATATGAGTAATCATTTAGCGTGAATTCATCCGTTTAGTATTACTGCTCTTCATTTTAATGGGCATAGTTTACTCTGCTGAAAAAAATAAGAGGTACGAGCAGTTGAATTATGCAAAGTGTAACTAAAACAATCACACTTTGCAGACAAAATTTATCTATGCTGTAAATATTCTTTTAGCGTTAAATCGTTGTAGTCACGAGCTTTTGAAAGAAAGTCTTGGTAAGACTCTAATACTCTAGCAAAGTCTTTATCTTTTTTAGCCTCATCAGCTAAAACGTCTTTTGTGTGCTTTTTTAATGCTAATAATACGTCATCAGGAAATTGTTTTAATTTTACATTGTGCTCATCAACTAACACTTTTAACGCATTACTGTTTCGAGCAGTATATTCATCAAGCATGTCTTGATTAACCGCTTTGGCCGCTATTCTTACTATTTCTTGTAAATCACTTGGCAGCTCATTAAAAGCTTTTTCGTTGATCATAAATTCAAGTGTTGTGCCTGTTTCATGCCATATAGATGAATAGTAATAATCTGCAACTTGATAAAATCCGAACGCTAAGTCGTTATATGGTCCTACCCACTCAGATGCGTCTAAAGCTCCACTTTGCAATGATGAAAAAATTTCTCCACCGGCTAAATTAATAGGAATACCACCCGCACGTTTAAGTACTTCGCCACCTAAACCAGGCATTCTCATTTTTAAGCCTTTAAGATCATCAACCGAATTGATTTCTTTTTTAAACCAACCTGCAAATTGCCCACCTGAATTTCCGCCAGCCATAGGGATAAGACCAAAAGGTTTATACAACTCTTCCCAAAGCTCTAAACCACCACCAAAGTGTAACCAAGCATTCATTTCTGTTGCTGTCATACCAAAAGGAATAGTACTAAACATTTGTGCTGCTGGTATTTTACCTTTCCAGTAATAAGCACCACTATGCCCCATTTCAACGGTACCTTGAGAAACAGTATCAAATACTTCTAATCCCGGTACCAACTCCCCTGCTCCAAATACTTTAACGGTTAAACGTCCAGCACTCATTTTTTCGACGTACTTGGAAAACGTTTCAGGAGCGGTTCCTAAACCAGGAAAATTTTTCGGCCAAGAGGTCACCATTTTCCATTTATAAGTTTTAACTTCGGCTGCTCCAGCTTGAGAAGTTGATTGTTTGTCGCTACCACATCCTGTAATTACAACAGCACTTATTAAGAGTACCGAGCATAAGGAAAACATTTTACTTCTTAGTATATTCATATTTTCTATCCATATATTTTTTGAGGTAACCAGGTTATGAGCTCAGGCCAAATAGCCAAGACACCTAACAAGAATAGTTGTATTAAAATAAAAGGAATAACTCCTTTATAGATTTCGATTGTTTTAAGATTTTTATCTGCAACGCCCCTTAAATAAAACAAAGCAAAACCAAATGGTGGTGTTAAAAAGGATGTTTGTAAGTTAATTGCGATCATTATACCTAACCATATAGGATCAAGCCCCATAGCTAATAATATAGGAGCAACTATAGGCACAACAACAAAAGTGATCTCAATAAAATCTAATATAAAACCTAAAAAGAAAATAATAAGCATTACAACAATTGTTGCACCAATAACACCTCCTGGAATTCCTTCAAATACACTATGAATAAGTTCTTCACCCCCAAAGCCTCTAAAAACTAAAGAGAATAAGCTCGCTCCAATCAAAATAAGAAACACCATAGATGATATTTTTACCGTACTTTGCATAACCGATTGCAGGTTAGGTAAGGTTAACTGTTTTTGCCAAGCAGCTAATATTAATGAGCCAACAGCACCAACTGCAGCCGCTTCAGTAGGCGTTGCATAACCTAATAAAATAGACCCTAAAACACAGCACATTAATAATAGAGGAGGAATAAGCGCAGATAAAAAGATACTCAGCTTTGATTCACCATTCATCAACTTATTCACTTCTTCATCATCAAGGGGTGGAACAGATGAAGGCTTTAAGATAGCTAATGTAATTGTATAAAGAATATAGAGTCCAACAAGTATGAAGCCAGGAATAACGGCACCAGCGAATAAATCGCCCACAGAAACTGTTTTAGGGCTAAAGATCCCCATATTTAACTGTGCTTTTTGATAAGCGCTTGAAAGTACATCACCTAATAAAACTAAAGCGATTGACGGAGGAATAATTTGACCTAATGTACCCGTAGCACAAATAATACCTGAAGAGTATTTAGGGCAGTAACCGCGCTTGAGCATAGTAGGTAACGACAACATTCCCATAGTTACTACGGTAGCCCCAACAATTCCTGTGCTTGCGGCTAATATCATTCCAACTATGATTACTGAAATCCCCAGACCACCGTTTAATTTACCAAACAACAATGTCATTGCATTAAGTAAGTTCTCTGCAATTTTAGAACGCTCTAACATCGCCCCCATAAAAACAAACAAAGGCACTGCAAGTAAGGTTTGGTTATTTACAATACCGAATAATCGACTAGGTAACGCTGATAATATACTGGCATCAAAAATGTCAAAAAACACTCCGACTCCAGCAAAAAGCAACGCCGAGCCAGCTAAAGATAATGCAACGGGATAACCAATAACTAAAACAATACAAACGAATAAAAACATCCACAAAGCAAGGTATTCCATTAACTTACACCCTCGATATTATTTACGGTATCGGTTTTCTCGTTCTTGTATATCAGTACATTTCTGAGTATTTCTGAAATACCTTGAAGAATAAGTGTTATTGAAAAAAGTAATAGAAAGGTTTTACTTATATAAACAAAGGGTAAGCCACCGGGTTGAGATGATGTTTCCATAATGCGCCAAGAAACTAAAACATAGTCCCAGCTAATGTAAAAAATAAAAGTACAAACAGGAATAAGTAAAAAAACAGTACCAAATAAATCCACTAACGCTTTAGTTTTTACTGAGTATTTTTGATAAAAAACATCGATACGTACATGGCCATTTTCTTTCAAAGTATAAGCAGAACCTAAAAGAAAAACTAATCCATGCATATATAAAACAGATTCTTGCATGGCAATCCATCCCATATTAAAACCATACCTAAGTACAACAATAATAAAAGTGATGAGTACCATAAAAAGAGAAAACCAAGAAACAAGCTTGCCGGTTAAATGTGTAAATTTATCAATAAAATGAATAAAAGATTGAATGAGATTATTTCCCATTGAGTGAAAATCCATACATTGTAATTATTATACGGACAAAAATAACAGAATTTCAAAAGTGGAAACATAATTATTTTAAAATAATTATGTTTATGTATTTTTAATCTACAGCTTCTCCCCTCGTATAAGACACACGTCTATGTTAATCCCTTTACGCTATTTTTCTAGTCAGGTTTGAGTTACTCATAAATAAAGGTAAGGATGAAAACCGATATAACCATTCTTTCTCGGTATAAGTATGAAGAGTGAGTACCGAAATACTTTCGATTAATTCTTTGGCTAAAATACTGTTGATGGCTTTATGCCGTTGTTTAATTCTCACCCCCTCAAATATTGTGGATATCATAACGACATTAAAATGAAATTGTTCAGGATCAGGAAAATCAAATAGTAACTTTTCCTTAGTAATATCAATATGCAACGGAGAAAATGCGTTGATAAGTTTCTCTTCTATTAACAATTCAATAGCCATATATTCCCTCATGTTATTTTTATTAACATTACTAATAAGCGTAGCCTATAAAGTAAAATAATCCATCAAATATAAGCAGAATATAGAGCTCTTTTCGCTAAATATGTGTTTAACTTAGATAAATAGTTTTAATTATTTATCTTTAAAGCGACTAGCCGCACTCGTTAATTTTTGACACAATAGACTTCTCCAACATTCACTTTTTCGTTGTAAATTTTAATATGATCAGCCCTTTTATTTTTAATGATAAAAACCTTTTTCTAGATCGTTTCCCTGTAGGACAAGTTAACCGTAGTTTACAAGCCTGGGATGCCGCTGATGAATATTTAATTAATTACTTAAATGAAAATCACCTAACGGATAAGCAACAAAACATACTCGTGTTTAACGATGCTTTTGGCGCACTCACCTGTAACTTATCTCAGCATCATGTATTTTGTGTTAATGATTCATATATAAGTCAGCAAGGGATAAAACTGAATGTAGAACAAAACTACATAAATGCTGAAAGTATTAGCTATTTAACAAGTACTGATGAACTACCAGATAATATTGATTTAATTTTATATAAGATCCCAAAAAGTAAATCATTATTAATTGATCAACTGATGCAAATTAATGAGAAGTACAGCGAAAATACTGTATTTATTGCAGCTGATAGAGCAAAAGAAATTCATAGCTCAACCTTAAAATTATTTGAAAAGCATTTAGGTGCTACAACAACGTCATTAGCCGTAAAGAAAGCTCGCCTTGTTTTTACTCATATAGAAAATAAACCAAACATAGAATCGCCATTTCCAACTTGTTGGGAAATGCCGTCAATACAAAACAAAGATAAAGTATTTTCTATTTCCAATCGTTCTAATGTTTACTCAAGAGAAAAACTTGATATTGGCGCTCGATATTTTATTAATAACCTGCCGAATGTGTCAGCTGGAGCAACAGTTATAGACTTAGGCTGTGGTAATGGTGTTGTCGGATTGTCAGTTTTAGATCAACAACCCGACGCTGAAATTCATTTTTATGATGAATCATTTATGGCGATAAAATCAGCGGAAGAAAATATTAAAACAAACTTCCCAGATTTAGCAGAAAAATGTACATTCAATATTAATGATTGTTTAAGTAGCGTTGAAGGTGGAAGCGTAGATTTAATTTTGTGTAATCCACCTTTTCATCAACAAACAGCAACAACAGATCATATTGCTTGGCAAATGTTTAAAGATAGCCATAGAGTATTAAAAAAGGGAGGCGAGTTACGTATTATAGGTAACCGCCAATTAGCTTATCATATCAAGTTACAGCGAATTTTTGGTAATGAAAAACTCGTTGCTAGTAATGATAAGTTTGTAACTACAGCGGCAATTAAACGATGAAATTAAAATTACTGTTAACCATAACTTTATTAAACATAATAACGGCGTGTACAACTTTACCTCGGCATATTGTGGTGTCGCCTGAGCTGATCGGTTATTCAAAAGGTGTGTATTTTGATAAAAGCATTCAACTCAATATTATCGACCAACGTACAGGTAACCAAGTTGTTCAAATTTTAGAAGATGGTGAGCCAGCTAAACTACTTTCAAGCCAAGATAGTTTAACTAATATAATCAATAAAGCGATAAATCCAGTGTTACGTAAACAAGGTATTACACTTGATCAATATGCCAACATAACCGTTGACATTACTATTGATACGGCTTTAATAACGGTTCAGCAAAGCTTAGTTAACTATACAGCTAAAAATACAATAGCCTTAACCGTTTCTGTATCAAATTCCAACCAAGTCACCACAAAAAGCTTTAATACTGCTGGCAGCAGTGCTGGGCCGTTAGTAGCTGATATTGCTGTGCTAGAGCGAGATTTCAATCACCAACTTGCTTCATTACTTGTAAGAATTGCTAATAGTAATGAAATACAAAATGCGATTAAGCAACAATCAAACAACTCTGATACCTTTTAATTATCTTCTTTTCGTAGCCTAGGCGTTCATTTATTATGCTCAAAACTTTCATCAAACTCATTTTTGCTTTTTGTCTTTTATCTTCCTCCGCTATTAAAGCTAACGACATAAAGATAGACCCTGATAACTTATACCCAAAAGTAAAAATTGAAACATCAATGGGTACAATTATTGTTGAATTAGATAAAGTAAGAGCACCTATTACGGTAGACAACTTTCTTAATTATGTAATTACAGGTGAATACAACGACACTATTTTTCATCGTGTAATTAAAGACTTTATCGTGCAAGGTGGTGGTTATGATAAAGATTTTACTATTAAAAAAGTAAATGAAGATATTGTTAATGAATCTGGCAATGGCTTAAAAAATGAAATAGGCACTATTGCTATGGCAAAAGAATCAAAACCGCATACGGCTAATAGGCAGTTCTTTTTCAATGTGGCTGATAACACCAATTTGGATCCAGGAAGAAGCTGGGGATACGCTGTTTTTGGTAGTATAACTGAAGGTCAAGAAGTACTAGAGGCTATAGCAAAAGTTAAAACCGACTATCATGATGGAATGGGTTGGCAAGATGTTCCGGTTGAACCAGTTATAATAATCAAAGCTACATTGCTACCCACAGAATAAAATAATAACAATAAGATGGTTCTCAAAAAATTAATACAACAAATAAACAGTAACAAAAAAGAACAAAAAACGAAAAAAAACAACACTAAAAGCAACAAGAAAAAGAACAAATCGAACATTATTCAACAAATAAGAATCGATTTTCAAGATAAACTTCTTTGACTTTTACTTTATTTTCAACGATACATATATAACGTATACCACTTAACTATAGGAAATACTGAACTTCATGGAGATTTTAATTCATATAAATTGAATTAAAGAAGACGTCATACTCAAAGAGTAAAATATATGATAATCGAGCAGTTTATCAATGAAAAAATTAAACAAACCATTTATTACATTCAAGCCGTAATAAGTCATTCGTTACATCATTCTGAATTAGATCAATTCATATTAAATACTATGGATGAATGGACTTTACTTAAAATACAAGACGAAACTCCAGCTAATGCAAGAGAAAGAGTTTTTTGGCACCTGATTCACGAAGTAAGCCTTCATGGCGCTCATTCGTTAAATGATAATTTATATTTTAAAAGTGAAATAACAACCTGTGTAGACTTTTTTGCAGGTACAGGTAGCTATCCTTTAGATTGCATAGGCTGGAGACCTATCGCATAATCTTTATAATCTAAAAGACCTAAATTTAACTTATAAATACCACAACATTGTAACAATCCATATAATTAACTTCTTTCATTACAAACAGTCTGATAGGCTTTACCCACCTAACATTATTTGAATATTCTGAATGCCAAGTTCCAACTCCCTTTTCGACACTATTCGTTACTTTAAAGATAAAAGATTACTTAGTATTTTTTGCTTTGGTATTGCTAGCGGCTTTCCTTGGGTTATGACAGGTTCAGCTATGAGTGGCTGGTTAAAAGATGAAGGATTAAGTCGATCAAGTATTGGATTATTTGGTTTAATATTTGTCACTTACAGCATCAATTTTTTATGGTCCCCTTTTGTTGATCGACTCAAAATTCCCTTTATAACGGCAAAGTTTGGCCAACGTCGAAGTTGGATTATGTTTACACAAGTTTTTATTGTGCTCGCAACTTACCAGTTAAGCCAAGTGAATGTATCAAGTCAATTAAGTTTAGTTGCCCTTTTAGGACTAACCATTGCTTTTTTTGGTTCTAGTCAAGACATTGCAATAGATGCCTACCGAATAGATATACTTTCGGGTGACGATAATAACTACATGTCGGCAGGTTCAGCAATGGCTACCGCTGGGTGGTGGACAGGTTTTGCTGGTTTAGGGAGTATTCCTTTTTTATTAGTAGATCAACCAAACTGGACATGGCCTGAAGCGTTCTTTGTTTTATCCATTATTATGGCGATACTTATGTTAACCGCCTTCATAGTAAAAGAACCAGAGACCAATAGAGAAGTAGAATTAGATTCTATTCAAGCAAACTATTTAAATGTGCTTCCCCGACAAGGCCATAAACCTTTATTTATTTTACTTATACTCCCTACTATTTTTGCGTCAATTATTTATGCCAATATAGGCTACCCAGCTTGGCCTGAAAATGTTATTTCTTCAGATTATCGCTTTACCTTTATCACCCTATTTATCGTATTATTGTTATTTATATTCATTCAACAATTAGGTAAGTTAAACTTAACCATTAGACAAAATACTCCATTACATCATTCCCATACACCAAATCATATTCATAGAATTACAGCGTGGCTGTTAACAACATTAGTAGCCCCAATTCAAGAATTTTTCGACAGAAATGGGACTCGCTTAGCGCTTTCTATTTTACTGTTTATTTTCTTATTTAAGTTAGGTGAAGCCTATTTAGGACGAATGTCTATTGTGTTTTATCGTGAAGTGGGATTTTCTAATAGCGATATTGCTTATTATTCAAAAATGATCAACTGGGCAACTACCATCGTTTTTTCTTTAATTGGTAGTGTATTTACTATTCGATACGGCATATTAAAAGGTTTATTTATTGGTGGTATCGCTATGGGGGCAAGCAACCTGTTATTTGCGGTAATGGCATTGGTAGGGCCAAATAAACTATTATTTGCAGCAACGGTTTTTGTAGACGGCTTTACTTCAGCTTGGGGCTCTGTAGCCTTTGTAGCACTTATTTCGGTACTGTGTAATAAAACATTTACCGCCAGCCAATATGCATTAATGGTATCGTTAGGTACATTCGGACGAGTGATGCTTGGTTCTTACTCAGGAATAGTTGTTGATTGGCTTGATGGTAATTGGGCGCTGTTTTTTGTGCTTACAGCCGTTATGGTTATTCCTAGTTTATTGTTTTTATATTTCATTAGAAAACCACTCACGGCATTGATTAATAACAATTCATCTAACTAACCTGAGTTCGGTTCAATAAGGATTTAACTTATTGAAAAATAAAAACAAAAAAACTTATCGCGTCTAGCTTGATGTTTTTACTTAATTCAAGGCAAATTTACGCGTCAATAGCTGACCTATTGCAAGTGAATTTAACGCCGAAGTGATTAAAAACAGCTGCTAGAAAAACATTTATTAAGGCAAACTCAGGTTAACTAGAGCCCTATTAACATGTAGCTAATTAACGCTTTATTTCGTATTCCTTTGAATAGTTAACCTGTATGAGTAAACTTTTAAAGGAATTCAAGTGCGGATAAACATTAGTTGAGCTATGATATTGAAATTACACTTAATAATGAAATCTAACTATGATAAAGCTATTCTTTTTACTCCCCGTATTAATGTGTTTATTCTGGTGGTGGTATATAAATTCTAAAGGTTACACGATAAAACAAGCATGGAAAGGTTTTGCTTACATCATTGCTTTTAACACGATTATTATATTGTTTTTCACCCTAATGCTTTTTATTACCCACTAAAGCCTATAGCATTAATAAAAAACTTAATATCTCCTCTACTTAGGTTATATTTGAGTACTATTCTCAGCCTAACAGTTATGTACTAAACCTCAAAGATTGCCTTATTAATTTAATAAGTTTAACACCACTCGTAATAACCCTTTGACCATTTATTCTTCGTATAAAATAGGTCAATTCATCAATGCGTTTGGTATAAGTTTATTTTTCACATTAATAGATATATCCAATTTAACTGCTATATTTTTATTATCCCCTTTTAATAAATTTTAATTAAAAAATCATTTAATTAGGATATGGTAATGAAATGTGAAGCATGTGAACAATTAAAAAACATCCCTTTTCCATCCATAGCGGTTACTAACAGCTATGGGATAATTGCTTCTAATGAATTAGCATCAAACCTATTAAATATTACATCTGAATTTTCAGAAAACGATTCCTTCTTTGAGTTTTTTTCCCCTTACGACGCTAACTTATCTAATCAGGAATTTATTGATAAATTAGAAGTACAAAGCCACGCCTACTTATCATATAAAGCAGGTAATAATTCAACTATATACAAAGCTAATATAAGTCCTATAAATAATCATAATTATCGTTTGATCATATTGTCGTTAGAAGAGAATTGGCAATATAAATATCAACAAGAAAGCATTTATTTATCAAGGTTAATTAATTCAATTGAAAGTAGTAACGTAGGTATTTGGGAATTAGACATTGCTCAACAATCCGCTCTATTTTCAGCTAAATTTAAAGCGTTACTTCAAATAGGATCCAATGATATATACACATGGGATATGTTTAAAAAAGACATATACCATGAAGACTTAATCTTATTCGAGATATTTCTAAAGTCTCATATTCAGTCAAAATCCCCGTTAAATTTCGAATTTAGAATGACAATAAATCAGAAAAACTATTGGTTTAGCATAAAAGGAGAATTATTTTATGAAAACGGTCAACCTAAAACAATAATTGGAACTCTTACTGATTGCACACTTAACAAAGAAATATTTAATGAATTAAATGATGCCATAGAAAGTAAAAACATTACCATGAAAGCAGGAAAAATAGGTACTTGGTGCATTAAACTTATTGATGATAACTGGCATTATGAATGGGATCACTTTGCCAATGAAATGCTTGGTTTAAACCCTGAAGATATTGGAAAATTAAATAAATGGGTATCAATAATACATCCTGATGATAGAGACGCGATGAAAAATATAACACGCTACTCTTTTAGTACAGGTGAAGATTTATCATTTAAGTACCGTATTATTCTCAAAGACAAATCTATAAAATATTTCCAAAGTATTGGTCGCGCTGTTAGTAATAGTTTAGGCCAAATTTATCGATTAGATGGAATTTGTATCGACGAAACTGAAATTCAAGAAGCAGAACAACAACTTAAAAAATTAAATGCTCAACTTGAAGACCGCGTTTCAGAGCGTACAGCTGAGTTAATAAAAGCCAAAGAAGATGCCGAAAACGCAAGTCAAATAAAATCAGATTTCCTTTCGATGATGAGCCACGAGCTAAGAACCCCCATGAATGGTGTTATTGGTTCTTTAGACTTGCTCACAGGAACTAAACAAACATTAGAGTCAAAAGACTTAATAGATACAGCAAAAACCTCTGCAGAAAACCTTGTGTTTATTCTGAATGATATATTAGACATTAACAAAATTGAGGCGGGTAAACTTGAGTTAGAAGAACGTATTTTTTCAATATCAGAAATTATTGATAATGTGATTAAAGTGTTTATACCTGTTGCAATTAAAAGAGACATATCTTTGCAGGTTTATGAAGATCCAAATACGCCCATGTTTATTAAGGGCGACCCAATGAGAGTACGACAAATTCTTTTTAACCTTTTAGGTAACGCCCTAAAATTCACCAGTTCATCTATCAAAAAACCTGGAAAAGTTAGCCTTAAAACAACGGTAACCCAAAAAAATAAAAGTACTAGCATCATCAGCTTAAAAATTATCGACAATGGTATTGGTATAGACAAAAAAACCCAAGAAAAGCTTTTTAACCCCTTTACGCAAGCTGAACGTTCCACGACACGAAAATATGGTGGCACCGGATTAGGGCTTGCCATTTGTGGCAAGCTTACCGAGATAATGGGCGGAAGAATAACTTTAACCAGTGAAAAAGGTAAAGGTTCTTGTTTTGATGCAGAAATCCCCTTCTTGAAGTCTCAAGAAACACGAGCAATGGATATTGAATCTCTATCTAACATTAAAATTTCAATCATCGATTGCAACGAAAAATCTAAAAATAAGGCGGAGATGTTTAGTCAATATTTAGAATACGAAGGCGCTGATGTTAATGCATACACATTAAATGACTACGTCAAAAGAAACGATGATTACGATGTGTTATTTATTTTATTAAATGAAGATGAAAACAATATTAATACTGTTTTAAATTTACTAGAAAGTATTAATAACAAAAGTCGCATTACCATTGCTGTAAATAGAAAAGCAATAGATGAAACACGAAAAACCTTTAAAAACATCAGGGTTATTTGCTCTGAACCTATGACGAGAATTCAATTAGTGCAATGCATACAACATACATGGCAAAGCCGTTTTGAACTAAACCTTGACGAGTTAGATTTAAGCTCTTTAGAACTTGAAGCAGATAATGACGCTATGGAATTAGATGAACTCGATTTCGATTTTGATGTAGCAACTGAAAAAGATGATAAAAAAACAATTCATGCCGATATATTGGTTGTTGAAGACAACCCTTTAAATCAAAAACTTATCGTAAAGCAACTAGAACGATTAGGGTATCACTGTGAGCTTGCCGACGACGGACTACAAGGGAAACTAATGTGGGAAGAAGGCACCTATCAACTGATTTTAACCGATTGTCATATGCCCAATATAGACGGTTATGAAATGACAAAACAAATTAGAGCGATTGAAAAAACTAAACAAAAAAAAGCAACGCCAATTATTGCCGTAACAGGAGCAGCAATGAGTGGTGATGCTGAATATTGTATCGCTTCAGGAATGAACGATTTTTTAAGTAAACCTATTCAATTATCTGATTTAAGAACAATGTTAAAAAAGTGGTACTTACATGAATAGTCAATTAAAAATAGTTAATAAAAACACCATGTTTGAGCTTGTTGGTGATGACGCCGAATTAATAAAAAGATTCCAAATAGAATTTTTACAGCAAGCTAAGCAATCTATAGCTAAACTTAGTAATGCTTATAGTGAAACTGATTTTAAGTTAATGAAAGAAGAGGCGCATTTTTTAAAAACATCAGCCAAAGCAATAGGGGCTGAACAAACAGCTGATTATTTACAAAAGTTAGAAGATATATCTGTGCTTAACGATAAAAACAAATGCAAGGAACTCATTATTTTAATTAATAACTCAATTAAGCAAGTCTACGGAGTAATAAAAAATGAAGTCTAAGCCCTTACCTGTTGGGAGTCGTCACCCCAAAGTAGTGATGATTATTGATAGTGATGAAGATACATCAGGTGCTGCTAATATTTTAGCAACACACATTGATGAATATAGAACAGTAAATTTAGATGACGATACTGCTGAATACTTAAATCAAGTAGCACCTTCTGTAATTTTATTTGCTCTATCAAACGTAGAGAAATCAGTTGAATATTACAAATATCTAGTGGAAGAATCGCAACTTAATCATATACATTACAGCATCGTACTATGTAACAACAAAGAGTCTTCTTTAGCCTTTAGGTGTTGCATGAAAAATCTTTTTGACAATTACTTTGTATATCAACCGCTATATGAAAGATTAAGATTACTCATGGTAGTACAAAGCGGCTTGATAGAAACTCAAACCGACAGTCAAATTGAAACAGAAAGTGAGGAGTTATGCGAACAAATAGATGATGAACTTTCTGCTTTAATCGATGAAGGTAGCCGATGTAAACAACATTTGTTAAAAAAAATATCACAAAGTAGTGAAGATATATCTAAAATTTCCAAGTCTGATTTAACAAAAAACGCTCAAGAAAATAACAGTCATCAGGATATGTTAGATAATATTACCCAAGAACATGTACACCCCCTATTACATCTACTTGAAGAAGATATCCGTAAAAGTCTCGATAGTATAATCGCACAACTTATTTCACAGCAAGAATCACTAAAAGAAAGTCTGCCAGTTAAAAAGCAAAAAAGAAAAGGCTTAATCACTCACGTCGCCTCAATTAAAAAAAGAGATAACACTGAACAAAGCAACGATGAATTAAATGAAGATGAGTCAATTAACGTAGAAAAAACCACAATCAAAAACGTATTAACTCACTCCATTTTAGTAGTAGAAGACAACAAGCTATATCGAGATATGATATCGAATGTACTGTCAAAAGAAAATTACCACGTAGACGAAGCTGAGGATGGCCTGTGTGCGTTAGATAAAATTAAAAAAGGTCGTTATGATTTAATTCTTATGGATTTATTTATGCCAAATTTAGATGGTTTAAATGCAACGAAAAAGATCCGTCAATTATCAGAGGGAATAGATACTCCAGTCATCGCATTAACAGGTAATAAAAATAAAGAACTTGTTAAAAAGTGGGCTCACTATGGTTTAAAAGGCTACATCATAAAACCGTCAACTAAAAGTGAAATCCTATCGGTTGTGAAAAAGAACTTAGCAGTGACAAAAGAACATCTTGATGCTTAATTTATAATAGGGAAATAACTTAGGCTATTTAAATAATTAATCAAATTTTATAACACTATTTCATATAATTAGATAATAAACCCCGTAAGTTCTCAGTTGTCATGGGTAGTACCATATACGAAGTGAATTTATGATTAACCAAAGATAGCAGCTTATTATCTAATGCCTGATGAAAAAGAGCTATGGTTGGAAGATGTGAAAACTCACCACTCAAAGGGCTAGGTACTGCAGTTAAATCGATATTATTTTCTGAACAATCAAAAATAATCAAATGATATTTTTTGCTTGTAAGTTTTGATTCTATGTCTTTCATATCACTAATAACGTCAACATAATATTTTAAAGACACGAGTTGTCGATACAAGTTTTTATTGGTTTTATTTTTACCTTCTATATACAGAATACGCTTAACATCTAAAATCGCATTGTTATTAATAGAAGGTATATTAAAGCGCCCTAACCCAAGCTCTTGCTCTTGTGATATTTTAACCTTAACAGACACATGCACCATAGACTCACCAGAAGGGAGTTGAGCAATATTTATATTGCCACCTAGCTTATTACAAAGCTCTTTTGCCATTTCCATTCTAAGATTAAACTTTATACCATCAGGGTTATTATTTAAAACGACAGAAGAATCTTGAAGAGAATTATTTGCCCTTAAAGCATGTAATACAAACACTATAGTTGCACTATTTTGATGATGAAAATGAACTTTGACCGAAATACAAATATTATTATTATCAAGCAGCTCTTTTGCATTTTCTGCGCAGGTAATGAAGACTTGTTGCAAACGTAGTTCGTCTGACTCAATAAAGTGTGGTACATCTTCTTGAATTAAAAACTTAATATTTTTAGCCTGCGCTTCTACAATTTCTTCCATTCTTTTTAAAAACAAAAGAAAATCAAACGATTGATTATTAAGCGTTAATCTACCTGATTCAATACTCGAAAGTTCATTTAAAGTATCAATTAATTGTTCTAAATTAAGGGCTGCATTTGAAATATTATCGATATATTCTTTTTCAGTATCTCCTAATTTTTTCTTTGGAAATACTTCCACTAAACGTTTAATAACACTTAAAGGCACACGTAATTCAATACTTAAAGATTGTAAAAAATCTGTTTTTGCTTGATTTTCATTATCAGATTTTTCTTTAGATAAAATAAGTTCACGAGTTTTTTGAGTCACCTTGTTACTCAATTCGGTAGAGTAAGCAGCCATCATTAAAATCAATAATTGAAAAACCAAACCTCCAAATGTACCACCAAATAACATAGCCCAAGTTTGCCATGTTTTATCCTGCAGCACCCAAGTATGCTTCTCGGAAATTTGATAATGCCACTTCCGGGAAAATACACGGATATCATCTTCACTCACAAGCTTATTATTTGTATTAACCTCTTCCCCTATAATAGTAAAATAATCTTGATTATTAGCATCCTTTATTAATAAATTAACATCATGTTCAGTGATGAAACGGTTAATATTATTAAAAAAAGATGAAATCCTTACTACAGCAACAACAACACCTGAAGTAGAGCTTTTTCCCTTTTGATTGAACTCTCCAAAACTAGGGGTTAAATTACTATTATATACAGGTAAAACAATCAAAACAGCGGGGTTAGAAAAGTCACCTTCAATCATATTAATAGGTAATGTTGCTGATATCTCTCCTGTATTTATTGCCGTTTCTATCGCATTTTTTTTATCTATATGACTAAATAAATCAATACCTAATATTTCTTCATTTTGATATCGAGGAAATACATATTGAACAGGCATATACATAGGTGCATCAGTAAGTTTAACGGTATTCCCCATAAGTGTTTGTTGACTAATAACATAATGAGTATCTAACACCTTAGACATATATTTTTCATAACTATCTCTATGATTATTCTTCACAACCGGTGCCCACTCAAACGATTCAACAATAGAAAAATCGTTTAAAATATGAGCTGAAAATTGATTGAAAGATTCTAAGTTAATTGATCGACTCGCTTCAAAGTAAGCTTTTAAGGCATTCAATTGTTCTTCAATTAGCATTAACTTACGATCAAGTTCAATCATTATATGAGTATGGGCTTTATAAAAATCATCATTACGATAATGTTGATGTTGGTCCTGAAAGATTTTAAATAACAACGCAATAGACAGCCCTCCTAAAATAGAAGATGTCATAACAAATAGCTGCTTACTTTTATTGAAGTTATGTTCTTTTTTAAGGAATAATAAAACAGGAATAATAAAGATTGAGACAAGAATGCTCATCGACCAAGTGCGACAAAAAATATAAAACAAATTCACATCAAATGTTTTAACTGATAAAACCGCAATGAGTACCGAAGCAAAAGCAGAAACTAAAGAAACAATGGGTCCAATCTTAAACATAAAGATTGATAACTTGATACGACTGTCTAACCATTGCCCTTGACTCACCATTTGATGAGTTAATTTTTTCGCCCAAAGAGCTTGTAAACAAGTTGCTAATAACGAAATCATTACAACCGCTAGATCAAACTCAACCGACAAATAAAAAAATAAAAATGTATTAAAAATAATACTCGCTAAAACGATCGAAAAAAGATGACGAGCTCCCCATAAGATTATGATCGCACTTGCAATACCCGCCGAAGATCCTAAAAAAACAATCATGGAAAATGGTTTAATCATCATGATGGTTAATAGAGATACAGCTATATACATGCAAATAGCAAATACCGGCTGATAAATTTGTTTTTTCATAAAGAGTTAATGAATAAAAAGCTAAAAAGTGAGTCATTAATATACTGATAATCACCTAAAATTTATAGGTATATTTCATTTTCATACTCAAAAATGATATGTCTTTACAAATAAAATATAACAAATAGCAGAATAACATTTGAGTTATAGGTACGTTCAGGTGAAAATGCACATATTTATAAATCCTATCAATTCTAAGCGGAGTAATTATGACATCTCGTCAAGAACTAGCGAACGCAATACGAGCATTAAGTATGGATGCTGTTCAAAAAGCAAAATCAGGTCACCCAGGTGCACCTATGGGTATGGCTGATATAGCTGAAGTTTTATGGCGTGATTTTTTAAATCATAATCCAACGGATCCAAAATGGGTAAACCGAGACAGATTTGTTTTGTCTAACGGCCACGGCTCAATGCTTATTTATTCTCTATTACATTTAACTGGTTATGACGTATCACTAGATGATTTAAAAAACTTCCGTCAATTACATTCTAAAACACCTGGTCATCCTGAGTACGGTTATACTCCAGGCGTTGAAACAACGACAGGCCCTTTAGGTGCTGGTATTTCTAACGCTGTAGGCATGGCGATTGCTGAAAAAACGTTAGCGGCGCAATTTAACCGTGAAGATCATGCGATTGTTGATCACTTTACATACTGTTTCTTAGGTGACGGTTGTTTAATGGAAGGTATTTCTCATGAAGTATGTTCATTAGCAGGTACTTTAGGCTTAGGTAAACTTATCGCATTTTGGGATGACAACGGTATTTCAATTGATGGTGAAGTTGAAGGTTGGTTTACAGACAATACACCAGAAAGATTTGCTTCATACGGCTGGCATGTGATCAGTGTAGACGGTCATAACCCTGAGCAAATTACAGCAGCAATTGCAGAAGCCAAATCAGTTACTGACAAACCAACCATGATTTGTTGTAAAACAATTATAGGTTTTGGTTCACCAAACAAATCAGGTAGTCATGATTGTCATGGCGCACCTTTAGGTGACGACGAAATTGCAGCAACACGTGAATTTTTAAATTGGCCACATGCTCCGTTTACTATCCCTGCAGATATTGCAGCACAATGGAACCAACAAGAAAAAGGCCAAACTAAACAAGCACAATGGAACGATGCATTTTCAGCCTATAAAACAGCTTACCCTGAATTAGCAGCAGAATATGAACGTCGTGTTATCAAAGGTGACTTACCTGCTGAGTTTGAACAAAAAGCCAATGAATATATCGCACAATGCCAAGATAAAGCTGAAAACATAGCATCTCGCAAAGCATCTCAAAACGCTATCGAAGCCTTTGGTCAAATATTGCCTGAATTATTAGGTGGCTCCGCTGATTTAGCCGGTTCAAACTTAACATTATGGTCTGGTTCAAAAGGTATTCAAGAAGATACTGCAGGTAACTACATTTTTTACGGCGTACGTGAATTTGGTATGAGCGGCATTATGAATGGTATTTCTTTGCACGGTGGTTTTATTAACTACGGCGCAACTTTCATGATGTTCATGGAATACGCTAGAAACGCAGTACGTATGTCAGCACTTATGGGCATTCAGAATATTTTTGTTTATACGCATGATTCAATTGGTCAAGGTGAAGATGGTCCAACACATCAACCTGTAGAACAATTAGCTAATTTACGTAACACACCTAACATGGTGACATGGCGTCCAGCTGATGCAACTGAGTCTGCAGTAGCATGGAAAAACGCTATTCAACGTCAAAATGCCCCTACATCACTTATCTTTTCACGCCAAGGTTTACCTGCTCAATCAAGAACAACTGAACAAGTAAATAACATAGCTAAAGGTGCTTATATATTAAAAGACAGTGCTGGTACACCTGAGGTTATTTTAATTGCTACAGGTTCTGAAGTTGGTATAGCAATGCAAGCAGCTGAACAACTAGGCGATAAAGTTCGCGTAGTATCAATGCCATCAACAAGCATTTTTGATGAGCAAGATGCTGCATACAAAGAAGCCGTTTTACCATCTAGCGTTACCAAAAGAGTTTCTATTGAAGCTGCTCATACTGATTTTTGGTACAAGTATGTTGGCTTTGCTGGAAAAATCATCGGCATGACAACATTCGGTGAGTCTGCTCCTGGCAATGTATTATTAGAGCACTTTGGTTTTACAGTAGACAATATTGTTAAAACAGTTAAAAGTCTTTAATTTAAATCCTTAAACAAAAGAACCTGTTTTTCAGGTTCTTTTTTATTTTGTAGTTTCTATGTCTATAAATATCGCCATAAATGGTTTTGGAAGAATTGGTCGCAACGTTGCTCGCGCTTTATTTGAAAGCAATAGATCAGATGAATTTAATCTGGTCGCTATTAATGAAATTGCAACACCCGAAGGTATTGCTCACTTATTAAAATACGATTCAACTCACGGACGCTTCTCTTTTCCTGTAGAACTTCACAATGAGCATTTACTAATAAATGGTAAACTCACTCACTTATCTCACGAAAAACAATTATCTAGTCTTCCTTGGGCTAAACACCAAGTAGATATAGTACTTGAATGTACAGGTAAATTTGATCAATACGATCAAGGTGAACAACACTTAAAACAAGGTGCGAAAAAAGTATTGTATTCACACCCTGCTTCAAGTGATGCAGAAGTTGACGCGACTATTATCTATGGTGTTAACCACCACCTTTTATCTCAAAAACATAATATTGTTTCTAATGGCTCTTGCACAACTAACTGCGTAGTACCTGTTATTAATGCTATTGATGATGCTTTTGGTGTTGAAAGTGGAACAATAACCACTATTCACTCTTCAATGCATGATCAACAAGTTATTGATGCTTATCATCCTGATTTAAGAAGAGCCAGAGCGGCAAGTCATTCTATTATTCCTGTAGATACTAAACTTGCTGTTGGTATTGAGAGGATATTACCTAAGTTTTCAGGCCGTTTTGAAGCCATTGCCGTACGAGTACCAACCATAAATGTAACAGCAATGGATTTAAGCTTAACCGTATCTAAAGATGTTGATATAAAAGCAATTAACCAAGCAATACAGAACAGTAAAAATAATGGCCTACAAGGCATATTAGGGTATACCGAAGAACCGTTAGTTTCTGTTGATTTTAATCATGATCCACATTCATGTATCGTCGATGGTAACCAAACACGTGTTAGTCATAAACGCCTAGTTAAACTATTAATATGGTGTGACAACGAATGGGGCTTTGCTAACAGAATGTTAGATACCGCAAGCGTTATGGCTAAGTATCTTTAAAACAAAGCTACACATAAACAATTTAATTTAACAATTTTAATTTAACAAATTATAGGGATCCAAAATGTCTATTATTAAAATGGCCGATCTAGATTTATCACAAAAACGTGTACTTATTAGAGAAGACTTAAACGTACCAATTCAAGACGGAAAAATTACGTCTGATGCTCGCTTAAGAGCGGCATTACCAACGTTAAAGCTAGCTTTAGAAGCTGGCGCTAAAGTGATGGTTATGTCACATTTAGGACGCCCTACTGAAGGCGAAGCTAATGACGAATTTTCATTACAACCTGTTGTTGACTACTTAGCAGCAGCATTGAACTTTCCAGTAAGGTTAGAGAAAGATTACTTAAACGGTGTTGAATCTGTTGCTGGTGAACTGGTTGTATTTGAAAACATACGTTTTAACCTTGGCGAAAAAGCTAACGACGAAGCTCTATCTAAAAAATTAGCCGCATTATGTGACGTTTTTGTTATGGATGCTTTTGGTACTGCTCATCGCGCTCATGCTTCTACACATGGCGTAGCTAAATTTGCTCCTGTCGCTGCTGCGGGTCCTTTACTGTCAGCTGAATTAGAAGCTTTAGGTAAAGCACTTGATAACCCTGCTCGCCCATTAGTTGCAGTAGTAGGTGGTTCAAAGGTTTCTACTAAATTAACAGTTTTAGATGCGTTATCTAAAATTGCCGATGTACTTGTTGTTGGTGGTGGTATTTCAAATACATTTGTTGCCGCTGCCGGTCATGAAGTAGGTAACTCGTTATACGAAAAAGACCTGATTCCTGAAGCACAACGCTTATGTAGAGAAACTGAAGTTATTTTTGCTCAAGACGTAACAACAACAAAAGAAGGCTTTAGTGAATGGAACGATAATTCGGTAACAACCGTTAAAGATCCAAGCGAAATCACAAGCGACGAAGAAATTATCGATTACGGCCCTAAATCAGCAGCACAAGCAGCTGAAATATTAAAAAATGCAAAAACCATTCTTTGGAATGGCCCATGTGGTGTATTTGAGTTTGATGCATTTGCTAAAGGCACTGAAATCGTTGCTCGAGCTATTGCTGAAAGTGATGCCTTTTCAATTGCTGGCGGTGGCGATACTTTAGCCGCTATTGATAAGTTTGACCTTGCAGATCAAGTATCATACATCTCAACAGGCGGTGGCGCATTTTTAGAGTTTGTTGAAGGCAAAGTATTACCCGCTGTTGAAATTTTAGAGCAACGCGGTAAATAGTATTACTTGCTAAAGCATAATTAATTCAGCCTGTTTCATATAATCGAAACAGGTTGAATTACAATTTAACATTTATACTAAACACTTCTTTATTTATCTTAATCTTCAAACTTTTTTAATAAACAAACTAAAACGTGTGACCTCAGGGGTATATTTTTGCAATAGCTAACCTCAACTCGGGTTAATGAATGTTAGATAATGAATTAAAATTATTATTTATCAAAACCTTAACCTGTACCGTTGTTTTCCTAAGTTATATTCGTCTCTCAACATTGATATTTTTGTGTATAACAAGGCGAATTTTTCTATCTAATAGCTAGCTATTAGTAATAAATTCAACGAAGTTAGGCATAAAAATAGCTTGTTGAGTAACTTTGCTTATCCCGAGCTGAGGTTAGCTAGTTTTGTTATTATGTAAAGCTTCGTTTTTTAATACGTGGTTATTCTACTTAAGAAAACGATAACGCAGCAGAAATACCCAACTAGCGTTGCTTTACTCGTTCATTTAAATAAAATTTAAACCCAAAAGGTCAACGCGCACTAATATATACCCGTTATCATTCAAGATGCAGGTTTCAGTGGGAACTAAAAACAATTTAGGCACAGATTTTACGCTCCAAATTTAATCTAAGGTCTACATCCATGTATGCAAGGCATTAAGTTTACGTTATGGTTATTCTCGGTAACTACTCCTGCTTTCCCCTAATGTCCTAGATCCATGTAGGAACCCGACTAAAGTTAATAACGAAGCATAAATTGTTTTTAGACCCATCGAAGAAGCGCTTGAGCAAAATCACTTCATCAACAGTGCTTTTTATAAGGGGACGCCATTATTACAAAGCAGTGCCTTGAATTGATATCGCTCAAGCACTCTGAAATAGCCTCTCGATTGGTAACCGGTATACATAGATATTTTTGTGTCCTTATAAAATATATAAATTTAAAAGCCAAAAAAAATATAAAAAATTAAAACAGCTTTTGTTGTAAAATTACATAAATTTCGAAACGAAACATACAAAAACCATCTTTATCATCAAATATTGTTGTAAAATTAGTACATTCTCCCATAAAAAGCTTAAAACATAGATTTCATAGCATTACATCCCAAAATTTCGCTATGCTAATGTGTATTTTTTTCTGATACAATTACACCATGAAACATATTTTGTTTCGAAACGAAACCAATCAAAAGTCTATTTAAACTTTAGGAGTGTTGTAATGGCATTAATTTCTATGCGTCAAATGTTAGATCATGCGGCGGAATATGGTTATGGAATACCTGCATTTAATGTAAATAATCTTGAGCAAGTTAGAGCTATTATGCTCGCTGCTAACGAAACAAATAGCCCTGTAATTTTACAAGCTTCCGCTGGAGCAAGAGCCTATGCAGGAGCCCCATTCTTAAAACATTTAATACTAGCAGCCATAGAAGAATTCCCACATATTCCTGTTGTAATGCATCAAGATCACGGCACTTCACTTGCTATATGCCAACGCGCTATTCAGTTAGGCTTCTCTTCAGTTATGATGGACGGCTCATTACTTGAAGACGGAAAAACCCCTTCGAGTTATGAATATAATGTAGATGTAACTAGACGAACAGTAGAAATAGCACATGCTTGTGGTGTATCTGTAGAAGGAGAGTTGGGTTGTTTAGGCTCTTTAGAAACAGGTATGGCTGGAGAAGAAGATGGCGTTGGAGCTGAAGGTATATTAGATAAAGAACAAATGCTCACAGATCCTGAAGAAGCCGCCGACTTTGTGGCTAAAACTAATGTAGATGCATTAGCTATTGCATGTGGCACATCTCATGGTGCTTATAAATTTACTCGCCCACCTACTGACGACATTCTTGCAATTGATCGTATTAAAGCGATTAACAAACGCATACCTAATACTCATCTCGTTATGCATGGTT
Organism: Pseudocolwellia sp. G5-9; assembly: GCF_055808995.1. Taxonomy (NCBI): domain Bacteria; kingdom Pseudomonadati; phylum Pseudomonadota; class Gammaproteobacteria; order Alteromonadales; family Colwelliaceae; genus Pseudocolwellia; species Pseudocolwellia sp. G5-9. The sequence continues at coordinate 4,545,872 of NZ_CM147893.1, read as the reverse complement.
CTTCATCAGTACCACAAGATTGGTTAGCTATCATCAACGAAAATGGTGGAGCTATTAATGAAACATACGGTGTACCTATTGAGCAAATTCAAGAAGGTATTAAAAACGGCGTAAGAAAAATTAATATTGATACTGACTTACGTTTAGCTTCAACAGGTGCAATTAGACGTTATATGGCTGAAAACCCAGCTGAATTTGATCCACGTAAATATTTGGCGCAGTCAGTAAAGGCGATGCACTCTATTTGTAAAGATAGATACGAAGCTTTTGGAACTGCTGGTAATGCCAGTAAAATCAATCCTGTATCGCTAGATAATATGTGTAAAAAATATAATAGTTAAATTCAGCAGCGTTTGAACTATAAAAAGGGTAAATATAATTTTTATATTTACCCTTTTTTATTATCTGATGAACAATATCCCAAACCATATAAAAATATTTAACAAAATATTAACATTTTTTCATCCCCTACCTTTTTATAATAAAAAACATGCTATATACTCTTTTTGTTCTAAAATAAAAAACATACACAACTAAAGGATAAACACATGGACATGATCAACAAATGGTTTTCAGAAAACCAAGGCTTATTTCTACAATATTTAATTGATTTTGCTATCGCTATTGCGATCATCGTCATCGGTAAATGGGTTGCAAGACTTATAAGTAATACGATTATTAAAGTTATGCTTGCTAAGAATATTGATAAAGCCGTTTCAAGCTTTGTAGGTAGTATTTTATTTAGCCTAATATTCTTCGTTTCTATTATTGCTGCTATTTCTCACATGGGCTTTAATACAACATCTCTAGTCGCTATTATTGGTGCTGCTGGTTTAGCTGTTGGTTTAGCACTTCAAGGTTCTTTATCTAACTTTGCTTCAGGTGTATTACTTATCGTATTAAAACCGTTTAAAAGTGGTGACTTTGTAGAAGTAGCGGGTACTGCAGGCGTAGTTGAAGAAATTCACATATTTTCTACACAGTTAAGATCTGGTGATAATAAAACAGTCATTATTCCAAATTCAGCAATTACTGGCGGTACAATTACTAACTATTCGACTAAACCTACACGTAGAATCGATTTAGTTATTGGTGTAAGCTACGACGCCGATCTTGCTAAAACTAAAGAAATATTAGCTAAAATAGCAAATGAACATGAATTAGTATTAAAAGATCAGGCTGTAACTATTGGTGTAAGTGAACTAGCTGATAGTTCTGTAAATTTAGTGCTTCGTCCTTGGGTTAAATCGGCAGATTACTGGCCAGTATACTTTGAATTATTAGAAACAATTAAAGTGTCTCTAGACGAAGCTGGCATTGAAATCCCTTACCCACAAATGGGTTTGCACATGAATAAAGAAGACTAATATGGACCATAAATTAATTGTAGCCGCGTCTCTTGGCTTAACATTAACTAGCTCAGTAGCCTTAGCTGCTGAGCCAGCTGAAAAGTCAGCAATAACATCATCTGCTGAATTAGGTATGCTTTTTAAATCAGGTAATACAAGAAGTACCGATTTAAAGGCCGGATACGATTTAAAATACGAAAAAGATTTATGGCGTAGCACACTTGCTTTTGACTTATTAATCAAAAAAGCAGATACAATACAAGCTGACGGCTCTGAAAACTTTGAAACCACAGATCAAAAGTGGACCATTGAATCAAAAACCAATTACACCTTAAATAAAGCTAAAAAAAGCTATGTATATGGTGACTTAGCTTATGAAGATAGTAAAACAGGCAACTTTGATAGCCAAAGTTCACTTTCGGCTGGTTGGGGTCGTGAATGGTATAAAACAGAAGTCGCTTCTTTTTTCGCAGATATTGGTCCAGGTTATAAGCGTGACGTATTAAAAGATAGTGACGTAACTAACAGTGCATTTATTGTTCAAGCTCAAGTACTTTATTTAAGAAAAATAAATAACTTTGTTCAATTTAAACAAACATTAAGTGCTAAATATGCGCCAAAATCAGGTGAAAATAGTAAGTATAAAGCTGAATCTTCAATTACCACTAAATTAATTGAAACATTACAGTTAAAGTTTTCATTTAAAATAGACCATAATACTGAAGTTGCAGAGGGTAATGAAAGAACAGATACCCAAACAGCTATTACGCTAGTGTATAGTTTTTAAAACCATATTTTTTCGTAATTCTACTTATAAAAAAACCGTACAAATGTACGGTTTTTTATTGTCTGCTTTTTATACAGTCGGTATAAAAAACTAAAACTGATTAGACGTATTTTTCTCACCACCAGCTTTAAGTGCATTTTCGCCAGCAAAATATTCTTTGTGATCATCTCCAATATCAGATCCTGACATGTTCTGATGCTTAACACAGGCGATACCTTGACGTATCTCTTTACGTTGTACACCTTCAACATAACCCAGCATAGCGGCATCACCAAAGTACTCTTTAGCTAAATTATCTACTGATAATGCTGTAGTGTGATAAGTAGGAAGTGTGATCAAGTGATGGAAGATTCCGGCATCGCGAGAAGTATCTGATTGAAAGCTACGGATCTTATCGTCAGCTCGTTTAGACAACTCAGTATTGTCGTACTCAACATTCATTAAATCAGCACGAGTATAACTAGAAACATCTTCACCAGCTTCAACCATGGCATCATAAGCTTGCTGACGGAAGTTAAGCGTCCAGTTAAATGATGGGCTGTTATTATAAACAAGCTTAGCGTTTGGTATTTCTTTACGAACTTCATTCATCATAGCGGTAATATCTGCAACATTTGGTGTTGCTGTTTCAATCCAAAGAAGATCAGCTCCCGCCTTGATAGCTTCAATACTATCAAATACACAACGCTCTTCTCCCGTACCTTCACGAAACTGATATAAACCAGAAGGTAAACGCTTAGGACGTACAATTTTACCATTTCGGTTAAAACATACATCACCTTCAGCCATGTTAGCTACATCAACTTCTTCAACGTCGAGATAAGAATTATATTGATCACCTTGATCACCCGGTTCTTTAACGACTGCGATCTCTTTAGTAAGACCAGCACCTTCAGAATCTGTACGAGCAACAATAATACCATTATCGATACCTAACTCTAAGAAAGCGTGACGTAATGCACGGATCTTAGAGTGAAAATCAGCATGTGGCACCGTCACTTTTCCATCTTGATGACCACATTGTTTTTCATCAGCAACTTGATTTTCAATTTGAAGTGCACAGGCACCTGCTTCAATCATTTGCTTAGCCATTAAATATGTAGCTTCTGCGTTACCAAAACCTGCATCAATATCAGCAATAATAGGCACAACATGAGTAACATGATTATCAATTTGGTACTGAATAGCCGCTTTATCTGCCTCATCTGCGTTGTCTAGTTTACGAAAGAGATCACCTAATTCACGCGCATCAGCTTGACGTAAGAAAGTGTAAAGCTCTTTAACTAAGGTAGCTACAGTAGTTTTTTCATGCATAGACTGATCAGGAAGAGGCCCTAATTCACTACGTAACGCAGCAACCATCCAACCAGAAAGGTACAAATAGCGACGATCTGTTTTACCACCAAAATGTTTTTTGATAGAAATCATTTTTTGTTGACCAACAAAACCATGCCAGCAACCTAAAGATTGCGTATATTTAGAGCTATCAGCATCATAAGCTTCCATATCAGCACGCATGATATTCGCAGTATACTGAGCGATATCTAAACCCGTTTTGAACTTATTTTGTATTCTCATACGTGCAACTGATTCTGGGTTAATAGCATCCCAAGAATCTCCAGCTTGTGACTTAATTTTTTTTACTGCCTCAATAGCACTTTGGTAAGTAGACATGGTTATCTCCAATTTTTTATATTTATCTAAGTAAGTTTACTGAAAACTTAGCATTAGAATTTATGATTAAAATCAGTTGATGTTATGTAGTAACAACTGAAACAATACAAAACTAACAACACAAAGATTAATTGATCGACAAACATTTACTAAATATATATAATCTATCCCTACCATCATTAAAATAAATACAACGTATTATTTTTATACAAAATAATAATTAAAACCTTTAATTACAATAGTTAATTAAAAATACATTATTTTCAAACAGGCGTATAAAAACCAAAAAGTAAATTAAGTTAAAAAATGACTTAATGTACCTAGATACAAATGAAATATACTTCATTTATAATTTAACTACGGGCTATTAATATCATGAATATTTCAAAAATAGATTTAAACCTTCTTATTTATTTAGACGTGTTATTAAGAGAGAAAAACGTAACAAGGGCAGCTAGCCAATTAAATATTACTCAACCTGCTATGAGTAACGGATTAAAGCGATTAAGAACTTTATTTAATGATCCGATTCTAGTGAGAACTTCCGATGGAATGGTGCCTACGGAGAGATCAAGAGCTTTAGCTCCTGCTATAAGAAAAATTTTATTAGAGCTAGAAGAAGCACTACAAGGTGAAGAAGAGTTTAACGTTGAAAAGAGTCAACGTGTTTTTAGAATTATGGCTAGCGACTACGCAGCTTCTACTCTATTACCTATCCTCCTTAAAAAAGTTAATAGAATAGCACCCAACGTGACTATTGATATAATGACACCAAGTGATGTAACGTTTCATGACGTTGAAGCAGGTAAAATTGATATGGCCATTAACCGCTTTGATGAACTGCCTCAATCATTCCATCAAAAAACGGTATGGCGAGATACATTTTCTTGTTTATTAAGTGCAGATAATCCAGTAGTTGCTAAGTTTAACTTAAACAGTTACCTCTCATCTAAGCATGTTTGGGTATCTAAAACAGGTTTTGGTGTAGGTGTAGGAATGGATCCTAAAGACGTACAAAAACTAGGTTGGGTAGATGAATCATTAGCGAGACTTGGCAAAAAACGAGATATAAAAGTTTTCACTCGTAACTACCATGTAGCCATGCAATTAGCCTATGAAGATGGTTTAGTTGCAACATTACCAACTAAAGCAGCTATGCTACATAAGAACGATAATAACTACACGATTGTTAGCCCTCCTTTCGATATCCCAGATATTGAACTTAAAATGATTTGGAGCCCACTTTTACATCACGATGCTAGCCACATATGGTTTAGACAACTTGTTGTTGAAGCAGCGTCAGAATGCTAATTAAAGTTATTCAATAAGGTTCCATATAATGAAAGATATTATTTATAGTATTTTAGCTGTTACAGGCTGTGTCGTTATAGGAAAGCTTACCGTCTATCTCATTGGAGGATTACCTTCTAGTTTGTATGGTTTAATATGTTTTACCTTACTGTTGCATTTTAAAATATTATCTGTAGATAGAATAAAATTAAGTATTGAATGGGCCATTAAAAATATGAGTATTTGCTTTGTTCCTGCTGGGGTTGGAATTATTGAACACTTCGAATTAATTCAACAACACGGCCTAGCTATCGTTTTTATTATATTTATGAGTACATTTATTCTGCTTACCATTGTTGGGTTACTTTTTGAGAGAACAATGAAAAAGCAAAATAATACACAAACAACAAGTCACTCGACATCTTTGTAATATAAACTATGCTTATAGATCAATTACCTTCAGTAGTACTATCAACCATACTTATAGTATCTACGATAGGCATTTACCAAGCATTTACCAAAATGCAGATTAAATCAAAAGCTATATGGATAAACCCTTTGTTGCTATCTATTTTTGTTATTGCAATATTTATACTTTATATAGATATGCCATTTCAGCAATACTTTGAATCAACACAACTACTGACTAATCTTATAGAGCCTGCAGTAGTTGCACTAGGTTTTCCTTTATATCAGCAATTACATACGATAAAACGTCAATGGAAAGTCATCGTATTATTATTAACATTAGGTGTATTTATTGTTATTCCTGTAAGTATGTTACTAACAATGTCGCTTATTGCTATACCAGAAATTGCAGTGTCTTTATCTTTAAAGTCAGTCACTACCCCCATAGGAATATCGCTTACAGAGGCATTAAACGGTAATAGCGCAATCACAGCATTTGCTATTATTCTTGCCGGTTTTTTTGGCGCATTATTAGGGCCTAGTTGGCTAAATTTTATTAATGTAAAATCTGCTGAGGCCCAAGGTTTAGCAATTGGTGCAGCAAGCCATGCACTAGGCACAGCAACGATAAGTAAGATCAGTTACGAACATTCTGCTTATGGATCTTTAGCTTTAATTTTATCAGCTGTAATTACAGCAATAGTAAGCCCTTTTTTAATTCCTTTTATGTTTTTTTACTTTATTTAACGATTTAAAAAGTAATTATTAAAAATTTTAAACTAGAAATTTATCGACTTACATTCATGAGAGACCACAAAAAACAAAGTTTAAATTCACACAATGAATAATACTTATCATGAATTTAAATAAAAAGCACAAAATAAAATTAAAACATTAAAATACAAACAGTTAAAATAAAAACATATTATTTAAGTTAAATTTAAAATTTAATGCAGTTAGCATAGATTGCATTACCTTAGAAAAAGAAATAAATTTTGAAAGAAATAATGAATCATTTCAACATCAATACAACCATGGATAAAAATCATGTCTACTAGAAAAAATATTGATAATTTACAAATAGATGAAAAATTTTATAACTTTATTGCCCATGAAGTTCTACCTGGAATTGATGTTAACAATGACACTTTTTGGAGGGATTTCTCTAAGCTTATAACTGACCTAAGCCCCATAAATAAAAACTTACTCGCTATACGAGAAAGCATGCAGGAAAAAATTGATCAATGGCATCAAGAAAATTCAGGCGAGTTATTTAACTTCAAACAATATAAACAGTTCTTAAAAGCAATAAACTACATCGCTACAGAAGCACCAAATTTTAATATTTCAACATCAAACGTAGACGATGAATTAGCAATATTAGCCGGCCCTCAGCTTGTAGTCCCTGTAATGAATGCTCGATTTGCACTCAATGCAGTAAATGCCCGCTGGGGAAGTTTATATGATGCATTATATGGTAGCGATATAATATCTGATGAGAACGGCGCTGAAAAAGCAACGCAGTACAATCCACTACGTGGTAATAAAGTAATAGCCTTTGGAAGAGACTTTCTTGATAAAACAATTCCTTTAGCAAATGCTAGCCATAGTGATGTAGTTAAATACGAAGTCATTGACAATAGCCTTGTCGCCAAACTTAGTAATAACGAAACAACTCAGCTTCAAACACCCCAATTATTCAAAGGCTATACAGGTGAAATCCAATCACCCAAAGCATTGCTATTTGTACAAAACGGTTTGCACTTTGAAATCAACTTTAATTCAGCAAGTGAAATAGCTAAAACAGACAAAGCAGGCATAAGCGACATCACCTTAGAGTCAGCATTAACCACCATAATGGATTGTGAAGATTCAGTAGCTGCAGTAGACGTTGAAGATAAAATTACTACCTATAAAAACTGGCTAGGCTTAAACAAAGGTAATTTAGAAGAATCTATTATTAAAAATGGTAAAAGCATAAAACGTGTAATGGCAAAAGATCGAATATACCAAGGCCTAAGTGATAATGAAATTATCTTAAAAGGTCGTAGTTTAATGTTTGTTCGTAATGTAGGTCATTTAATGACAACACCTGCAATATTAGATCAACACAATAACGAAGTACCTGAAGGTATAGTTGATGCCGTTATTACTTCATTAATTGCTATGCATAATATTAAAAACAGCCAAACTATTAAAAACTCTCGCAAAAAATCAATTTATATTGTAAAACCTAAAATGCATGGCCCTGAAGAAGTCGCCTTTACTAATACATTATTTGAACGTGTTGAACACATGCTGTCTTTGCCTAAGCTTACAATAAAAATGGGCATAATGGATGAAGAACGTAGAACCAGTATTAATTTAAAATCATGTATTTATGCAGCTAAAGAACGTGTTGTATTTATTAATACTGGCTTTTTAGATAGAACCGGTGATGAAATACACACCTCTATGTGTGCTGGTCCTTTTGCTCGAAAAGCAGAAATTAAAAACAAAGTATGGATTGGCGCTTACGAAAACAACAATGTAGATATTGGTTTGGCCTGTGGGTTTAGCGGTAAAGCACAAATAGGTAAAGGCATGTGGGCCATTCCAGATCAAATGAAAAACATGCTTACCTCTAAAATTGACCACCCAAAATCAGGCGCATCAACAGCTTGGGTCCCTTCACCAACAGCAGCAACGCTACACGCTCTGCATTATCATGAGGTAAACGTATTTGATGTCCAGAAAAAATTATTAAAAAGAATACCTGCTTCAGTAGATGATATTCTTACTATCCCACTTGCAGATGAAATTAACTGGTCTGAAGAAGAAATCATCAATGAAATAGATAACAACGTGCAGGGCATATTGGGTTATGTTGTACGCTGGATAGATCAAGGCATTGGCTGTTCAAAAGTGCCTGATATAAATAATGTTGCATTAATGGAAGATAGAGCTACATTACGTATTTCTAGTCAGCACATAGCCAACTGGATTAAGCACAATGTTTGTACTAAAGAACAAGTGATGCAAAGTTTTACTAAAATGGCAAAAATAGTAGATGAACAAAATAAAAACGATCCGCTTTATGTACCCATTGCTGATCATTTAGATAATAGTTTAGCTTTTGAAGCAGCAACACAACTCGTATTTTTAGGGGAAAGCCAGCCAAGCGGCTATACAGAGCCTCTTTTACACCATTATCGTACGCTAAAAAAACAAGCTCATTAGTTAAAAATTAGCACAGCCCTATCGGTATGTAGATAGGGCTAATTATAGAGATAATCCATTTTAATCATCTATAACCCCCCCTTTAAATCCAATAAAATAGCCTATTAAATAAATTGATTACTCTGTATATTTACACAGTTTTTATGTATATTTATTTAGTTAAAACAATATTTGTCTATTAATCACGCTGTTTATCTTGATAATTATGTTATTTATCTTATAAAATTAGCATTAAAAGTGTAGGAAGTTATATTGTCAATGATATATAATTAGTTACATTTTTATCTACTGTTTAACTTACAACAAGCCATCGAACAGATAATAAACATAATGGAATTAACAATGAAATCTAAAGTCGTCTCAGTATTTATAACAACCGTACTTTGTACAGTTGCTTTATGCTCTACTATTTCTCATGCTGCAGACAAACAGTTTATTGTTCAAACAGTAACTTATACCACTTCAGGTATCTCATCTAACCAAGTGATAAAACTTGTTGAAGAACATAAAAAAATAAATATATTTTCAATAAATAGTTTTAATGAAGTTATTAATAGGCCTTTACTCAATCTAACATCATCTATTCCTAGTGAATACATACCTGCATCTAGTTTCACTAAAAAGAATGAAATATTTGAATTAGCAACTATCTTTAATGACAAATTACAGCAAATTCTCGCTAAATTATCTTTTAATCAAACCTCTCAAAGTAAAGATCACTTAATGCATGGTGATACACCTAAAGATAAAAACGCTATTCAATGTAAAAACAGCAAAAACCTACATTAATTGATTATTCTAATAAGTGGTCTTATTGATTAATAAGCCACTTACTTGTTTATTCACAGATTCCAATTTAACATCTTATAAAAACGTATCTTTTCTAGTATCTCTTTAATTAGGTCTATAGATCTTTTATGTTTATTTTTGTTCGAATTAAATATTTATTGATCTCGCCGCAAGGAGTGTAGCATAGTCGCTCTATATAAAATCCTCACCTACAGGAAGTAGATGCTTAGGTTCAGTCTGGAACGATGAACCTGTGTATATGACCATTTATTCTTCGTGTAAAATAGGTCAATTCATTCATGCGTTTCGTACTTAAGAAAACGATAACACAGCAGAAATGCCAAACTAGCATTGCCTTACAGGTTCATTTAAACGCCATTCACTCGTTGGTGTTGCTCTTTTACATAGAATGACGCCTAAATTAAATAGCATTTAATTTGAACAAAATGTATACCTAACCTCAGCTCGGGATAAGCAAAGTTACTCAACAAGCTATTTTTACGTCTAACTTCGTTGAATTTATTACTAATAGCCAGCTATTAGATAGAAAAATTCGCCTTGTTATACACAAAAATATCAATGTTGAGAAGCTAATATAGCTTAGGAAAACAACGATACACATTAAGCCTTTGATAAATAATAACTTTAATTCATTCGCTAACATTCATTAACCCGAGTTGAGGTTACCTAAAAGGCCTAAACGCTCTAAAGAAGATCAGAGATTAAGTCCGCTAATTTTAAAAACAACTGCTGTCGAACAGTGGTAGGACGCCACATAATACCAATATCTCTGTACATAGAATTATCAAGCTTTGTAATGGTTAAGTTTTCATTTACTCCAACCCCCTTCTTAACCGCCATACTCGGTAAAAAAGTCATTCCGTTATGATATGACGTCATTTGTATTAAAGTAGAAATACTAGATGCTAAGAAAGGATTTATGAGACTTTTATCGGTAAAGTTACAAGCTGATACAGCATGATCTGTTAAACAATGTTCTTCAGACAATAAAAAAACACTTTGTGGTGGCAAACCTTTATAGTCTTTATTCTCCGAATAATGTCTTACTAACTCACTATTACCTGCCAAATAAAATGAATCTTTACCTACGACTTTACTTTTAAAACCGTGTTTGCCAACGGGTAAAGCCAGTACAATTAAATCAATCTCACCGTTGGCTAACATTAGCATGAGGTTTTCTGTTGTACTCTCTATTAAATATAGTGAAAGATCCGGTATATTTTTTTGACAGGAATGTAAAAAATCAGTCAATAAATAAGGAGCTATGGTATGAATACAACCTATTCTAATTGACCCACCATTAGGGTTTCCTTGTTGTTGAGCATAGGTAACCAGCTCATTAGTAGACACTAATAGCTCTCTCGCCATTTTTACAATAGATAAGCCCTGTGCAGTAAAAATAAAAGATTTATGATCTCTTTCAATTAACTGACAGTGAAGTTGTTCTTCAAGTTTTAATATCGCGCTACTTAATGTTGATTGGCTTACATAACAAGCTGCTGCAGCCCGATTAAAGTTTTGATGTTCATGTAAAGACAAAAAATATTGTAAATGTTTTAAATTAGGCAAATTCATTCGTTTAAGTCATGCTGTAATAATACTTGTGTTGATATCATCTATCTTTTAGTTACTTTCTTCAATCACCAATAAAATTAAAAATAAACTAATCACGGTTTAAATGATCGAAAAATTACGATATTGTTCGACTAATTATAAAATAACACTTAAGGAAAGTTTATGAGTCAAGCGTCAGCTCGTCACCTATTAGTAGATACTGAAGAAGAATGTTTAGCACTTAAAGCAGAAATAGAAGCAGGTAAAGACTTTGCTAAAGTTGCTAAAGAGCATTCAAATTGCCCCTCTAAAGCACAAGGTGGAGAATTAGGCTCATTTGGTCGTGGTCAAATGGTACCTGAGTTTGATGAAGTAGTATTCAGTGCAGAACTTAACAAAGTTCAAGGTCCTGTTAAAACACAATTTGGTTACCATTTATTAGAAGTTACTGCTCGTACGTAATAGATTAGTATTTATTAAAAAGCCCCGATAATGATAAATTATCGGGGCTTTTTTACGTTTGTTAAAAACCAGCCTAATAACTTAGCTTGGCACGTTAATCACTACAATTAAGTAAAATAAGCTTCTAGTATCCAGAAAAATAGGATTGAAAGCCCAGCACCAACTGGTAACGTAATAACCCATGAAATAACAATATTGCGCACTACACCTAAGTTAATAGCAGCAATACCACGCGCCATTCCTACACCTAATACTGCACCAACTAATGTTTGCGTTGTTGAAATAGGAAGCCCTGTACCTGAAGCAATAACAACAGTACAAGCCGCAGCTAATTCTGCAGCAAATCCTCTACTTGGAGTTAAATGCGTTATACCGTTTCCGATAGTTGCAATAACCTTGTGTCCAAATAATGCAAGACCCGCAACAATACCAAAGCCACCGAGTGGTAATATCCACCAAGCAATAGCGGCTTTCTTAGCTATTTCACCATTATTACTAATAATACTTTCAACGGCTGCTAGTGGCCCTATAGCGTTAGCTACATCGTTTGAACCGTGAGCAAATGCCATACAACATGCTGTTACTATCATTAAAACAGCAAACACTTTTTCTACGTTAGCATAAAGCGTTGTTTTAGCTGCTTTTTCGTTAAACTTAAGACGAGAGATAAATATTTTACCAATAACAGCGACTACGAGTGCAACAATAATCGCGTAAATATAACCTTCTTGCACACCAATTTCTAAACCAATATGTTTTAAACCTTTTTTAATGGTTACTAGCGCTAATACAAAGCCTGCTAAAAACATATAAAAAGGCACATAACGTTTAGCTTGCTTTAAAGGGTTATCTGTATCAAAAATGAGTTTTTGTGCACTGTTAAATATAGCAAAAGCAATGACCCCCGATATGAGAGGCGTTACTATCCAACTACCTACAATACCTCCTACTTTCCCCCAAGCAACAGTATCAGGACTCACACCAATAGCAGCAAAACCAATAATAGCGCCAACAATTGAATGAGTCGTTGAAACAGGCCAGCCAAGTATTGATGCTATCAATAACCAAGTTGCCGCAGCAAAAAGAGCTGAAATCATGCCAAATACAAGTAATTCAGGCGAATCAACAAAATAACTTGAGTCAATAATACCTTTACGAATAGTCGATGTAACTTCACCACCAGCTAAATAAGCACCTGCAAATTCGAAAATCATCGCAATAATAATTGCTTGCTTAATGGTTAATGCTTTAGAGCCAACAGAGGTTCCCATTGCATTTGCAACATCGTTAGCACCTATGCCCCACGCCATAAAAAAGCCAACAACTGCAGCCATTATGATGAGAGTTGAGCCACTCGAAATTAAAATATCCATTACTAACCCTTATTTTCTCGCCAACATAATTTCTAAACGAGCACCTACGCGCTCCGCTATATCGGCAAGTTCGCCCACCCAGTCGATGATTTGATATAAAAACATCACATCTACGGGGTTTAAATCGGCTTCAATTGCTAATAATTCTTGTCTAATCTTGATTTGCATTGAGTCAGTGTCATTTTCAATTAAATCTAATTGAAGGATCATTTTCTCAACCAACTCAACTTCAATACCTCTAAAGCCGGTTTCTAATAAATCATCTAATTCATTAATCGCTTCCGTTGCTTTTTCAATAGCATCTAAATTACGTTCTAAATAAGCAATAAAAGACACTTGTAACGATTCAGGTATAACAATTTTACGCCCTAAAACACGCCCTGCAATGTCTTTACTTTTATTTGCTATTTTGTCTTGCTTAGAGAGTAGCTCAAGTAAATCTGTACGTTCAACGGGCATAAATAAACCACCCGGTAACCCTAACCTGATTTGGCGCTTTAACGCATCAGCTTCTTTTTCAAACGTTGATATTTTAGTTCGGATTTCAGCAGCTTTGTCCCAGTCGAGTGCGGTACAAGCATTGAAAAAAGGAATGAGTTGTTTACTACACTTAGCAACCAACCTGATGTGTTTTTCTAGTGGTTTGATAGGAGACTTAGCAAAGACACCTAATATTGTGTTTCTGGCCATAATAATTTCCAGTAAAGGGTTCTCTTTATTGTAATTCGCGGCGGATATTAACTTATTTGCTATAATTAGCAAATGCTTTGTCGACGAACAACGATAAAATAAAGACCTTTAATTTAAAGTGTGGGGATAACTTATTTAATATAAGTTACCAAATTATTAAATGAGTTAAATAAATTATATTTTTTTCATATCTTCAACGCTGGTATGACGCACAACTTTACCTTTTACAAAATAAATAATGTACTCACATATATTTTGACAACGATCGCCAATACGCTCTAATGCCCTTGCAGACCATATAACACTCATCACTTGAGGAATCGAACGAGGATCTTCCATCATATAGGTCATTAATTGGCGCATTAACGCTTCATATTCACGATCTATTTTTTCATCTATTTGATGAATTTTGAATGCCGCCTCCACATCCATACGCGTAAAAGCATCAAGTGTAAGTTGTAAACACTCTAAAACTCTACGACCTAAATTATCTAAATTTAGTAAAAGCTCTTTATGCTTACTGGTTAAACTCTCTAGCGTTACCTTTGCTATTTTTGTAGCTTCGTCACCAATACGTTCTAAGTCTGCGATGGTTTTTATGATCGCCATCACTAAACGTAAATCGCCTGCGGCAGGCTGGCGCTTAGCTATAACACGCGTACATTCATCATCAATAACAACTTCAAGGTTATTGACTTGATAATCATTTGAAAGTACTTTTTTAGCTAAGTCTTCATCACCTTGACTTACCGACTCTAAGGCTTCATTTAGTTGTTTTTCAACTAAACCACCCATCTGCATTACAAGATTAATAATGCGTTCTAAATCTTCGTTAAATTGTCCCGATATATGACGACTTATATTTAAACTGTCCATGCCTCACCTTTTATAATTTATGGTATTTATTGAATAATGTAATTTACTAGTTATCTCTATTAAAGATAGACCAACTTTAACCGTAACGACCGGTTATATAATCTTCTGTTTTCTTTTTAGAAGGCGTCGTAAATAACGTGTTGGTATCACTGTATTCAATTAAGTCTCCCATGTACATAAAAGCAGTTTGATCTGATACGCGAGCAGCTTGTTGCATGTTGTGCGTTACAATAACCACAGTAAACTGTTGCTTTAAGTCATTGATTAACTCTTCAATGGTAAGCGTTGAAATAGGATCAAGTGCAGACGTGGGTTCATCTAGCAACAATACTTCTGGTTGAATAGCAATTGCACGAGCAATAACTAAACGTTGTTGTTGACCACCTGATAAACCTAATGCACTGTCATGTAGTCTATCTTTAACTTCATTCCATAGCGCGGCGCTTTTTAATGCTTGCTCAACGGCTTCGTCTAAAACTCTACGATTATTTTCGCCTTTGATACGTAAGCCATAAACAACATTTTCATAGATGCTCTTTGGAAATGGATTAGGTCGTTGAAATACCATACCAACAGCTCTACGTAGCTCAGCTACATCAACATGACGACCATAAATATTTTCGCCATGCAGGTTAATTTCACCCGTTATTTTACAAATATCAACTAAGTCGTTCATACGGTTAATACAACGTAATAGCGTAGATTTACCACAACCACTTGGGCCGATAAAGGCGGTTACTTGGCCTTTTGGGATCGCCATAGATATATTTTGTAGTGCTTGTTTTTCACCATAAAAAAGGTTGAGATTTTTGATTTCTAACGCAACTTGCTCTGGTGACAAGTTTGCTAAGTCAATTTTATTTGGGCTATCAATTAAAGCTTTTGGTGTTACAGAGATCATATTTTTCTCTCATTTTGGAGGTGTCCCTCCATTGTTCATATAAATAAATTGTTTAAATAATTTTTTACCGGTACTGAAAGTTAAAAGCTTAATGTTCTAACATTCTGTATTTCTCTCGTAATTTGTTACGAACAGAAACAGCGGTCATATTCAAAGCAACAATAATTGTGACGAGTAATAAAGCGGTTGCATAAACAAGTGGTCTTGCCGCTTCTACGTTAGGACTTTGGAAACCTACATCGTATATATGGAAACCTAAGTGCATAAACTTTCTATCAAGATGTAAGAATGGGAAATTGCCATCTAATGGTAAGTTAGGTGCCATTTTAACAACTCCTACTAACATAAGAGGAGCAACCTCACCCGCTGCACGAGCAATCGCTAGAATAATTCCCGTCATAATTGCTGGGCTAGCAATAGGTAATATAATTCGCCATAAGGTTTCTGCTTTTGTTGCACCTAGAGCTAAACTACCGTGCCTCATTGCTGATGGAATTCGCGCTAAACCTTCCTCTGTTGATACAATAACAACAGGTAGCGTTAATATCGCTAGCGTAATAGCCGACCACATAACACCTGGCGTACCAAATGTAGGGCTTGGTAATGTTTCTGGGTAGAACAATTGGTCTAAGCTGCCCCCTACCATATAAACAAAGAAACCTAAGCCAAACACACCATATACAATTGAAGGTACACCCGCTAAGTTAATTACAGCAATACGTAATAATTTAGTTAATGCATTTTTACCCGCATATTCATGTAAATAAATAGCCGCAATAACGCCAAATGGTGAAACAATAACAGTCATCAACAGCACCATTAGCACCGTACCAAAAATAGCTGGAAATACGCCACCTTCGGTATTAGCTTCTCTTGGGTCATCAACTAAAAATGCGCTAATTTGTTCTAAAAAGGTTAAAAACTTTTCAAAAAAGTTAAGCTTGTTGTTATAAGTTACTTTAAGAATGTGCTCAAAGTTAATAGTAACTTTTTGACCATCCATAGCTCTTACCACTAACTGGTCACGTGCTATTTCTTCACGCAAGCCCATTAATTCAGCTTCAAGTACTTTATATTCAGCTTGTAATGTTGCAACTTCGCTATTTAATTCTTTCGCTAAATCGTCTGTTAATTCGTTATCAAGCTTATATTTACGCTCTTTTAAACGAGTACGCTCAATGTTGTAGTTAATAGCCCCAATATGAGTTTTTTGTAGTGAATCAATTTCTTCTTGAAAATTGTCTACACGCTCAAGTAATTCAGGTAATCGAGTTATATCGACTTCTTTCCCTTCTAAAATAACGGATTCTATATAACCATAAAAGTTACCATTGGTTCTACGTTCAATAACAACAACTTCTTCAGGCTTAGTTGTTGTTTGAATTTCTGGTACTAATAACCATCTAAAATCTAAGCTTACTAACTCACGGTTACCTGTTTTAACGAGCAAACGCTCTACTGTTTCTTGGCCCGGCGCTAATTTAATTGCCGTATGTGCTAATTGAGAGGCAGGAATAAATTCACGATCGTATATTTCACCAATCACTGTACCGTGAATACCTTTATCGTTTATTGACTTAAATTCATAAATATCGGCTGGCCAAAAGTAAGATAAACCTTTAGAAGCGATAAGCCATAACAAACCTAATACTGAAATTAAGCTGATACTTACACCGCCGGCTGACAACCATATCCAAGGTGATCCTGAACGAAACCATTTATTCATATTTTGTTGCTCTTTATTACTATTTTTCATCATATTTACCTAATAACTTGCCTTTATAACGAGCTATATTTGTCGCGTAAACGCTGACGAATAAATTCTGCAAGTGTGTTAACTACAAAAGTAAACACGAATAAAACAAATGCAGCTAAGAATAAAATTCTGTAGTGCGAGCTACCCACTTCTGACTCTGGCATTTCTACCGCTATATTAGCCGCTAGTGTTCTCATGCCTTGGAAAATACTCCAATCAAGTATTGGGGTATTACCTGTTGCCATGAGTACAATCATGGTTTCACCCACCGCACGACCAAGCCCCATCATTAACGCTGAGAAAATGCCGGGGCTAGCCGTTAATAAAACTACTTTAATTAAGGTTTGCCACTGTGTAGCGCCTAACGCTAATGAACCGCTGGTTAAATGCCTAGGAACACTGAAAATTGCATCTTCAGCCATAGTAAAAATAGTAGGAATTACCGCAAACCCCATAGCAATACCCACAACTAATGCATTACGTTGGTCAAAACTAATACCTAATTCATTCGTAATGTATTGACGAACATCGCCACCAAACATATGTAATTCAAGTACGGGTGATAACGCAAAAGCAAAGTAAACCGAGACTAAAATAACAGGAATTAAAATTACCGGAGCTAAAGTTTCAGGTATTTTAATTTTTAGTTCTTTCGGTAATTTATACCAAGCAAACGCTGCAATAAGGGTCGATAGAGGTAAGAAGATCACCATTAAGAATATTGCAGGTAAGTAGTCTTCAATCAGTGGTGCTAACCAAAGTCCAGCTAAAAACCCTAAGATAACGGTGGGTAATGCTTCCATCAATTCAATAGTAGGTTTAACTTTTTTACGTAAAGCCGGAGTCATAAAATATGCGGTATAAATGGCAGCGGTTAATGCAATTGGTACTGCAAATAACATGGCGTAAAATGCCGCTTTAATGGTTCCAAAAGAAATAGGAACTAAAGAAAATTTAGCTTCAAAGTCGTCCGTTCCCGATGTAGATTGCCAAATATAATCAGGTTCAGCATACCCTTCGTACCATACTTCCTTCCATAGTGCAGACCACGTTACTTCAGGATGTTCGTTGTGTACTGAAAAGATTTTTAGCTCATTGTTATTAACGGTAATAATCGCGTCAGACCTTGGTGATACCGCAAAAGCATCAGGTTGCGTATTAACGAGTTTTCCGTTCCATAATTGCGCTTCACTGGTTGTATAAAACACATCAACGGCACCTGTAGCCGTTATCCCGTAAAAGCTTTTGCGAAATTGCTCAGTATAAATTTTTGCTACAGCTTCACCTGTACTATTGTTAAATGAGCGTATTTCTTGAAAGTCTCTACCACTGTCTCCAGCCACTTCAAACCACTGACTAATATTTCCTTTATTGTCACCAATGAGAATAGAGCTACTACCCGAAAGCAATGCCATAGAGGTAATGGTTTTCTTAGGTTTTATTTCCGTTTTTAAAGTAACGCTGTATTCATCGTCTAATTCAAATACAGATATAGTATTGCCACTTTGAACAAAGGCTAACGATAAGTCAGGTGTAATCAGAATTTCATCAACTTTTTTTGAATAAAACTCTATCTCTTGAAAAACAGTTTCAAAAGCGGGGTCATAATCAAAACTATCTTCTGATACCAATGTGGTTTTTATTAATCGGCCGTCGTCTGTTTTTGCAACAAACACAGCCTTTTCAGAGTTCATTGCAAAAGCAACTTTAGAGAAACCTGCATTGCTTTCGTCAAGCTCTAGCGGTTCTTCTCCTAACGGGTAATCAATTCTCGCAATAATCTCACGGCTGTCAGCGGTGTAAACAGATTGAAACTTAGGAGCAATAACTAGGTTATTGTTATTTGAGTCAACAATCAGTTTGTAATTAATGCCTGAATCAACAATGTGTTTAACTTCACCACCGTTAGAAATTAATTGCTGTGAAAACAACTGACTTCCTGTTTTATATCCGTTTTTATCAGTTAAACGATAAAAGCGAATATCACCTAGTTCATTAATTTGATAGGCCACTTCTTTTAGTTCATCAACACCAACACTTAATGTTTTGGTTGAAGACGTAAGAGAAAGTTGAGAGGTCTGTTCTACAGTTGCTGAGTCAAAAACAGGTTTAATTACGTAAAGTAAATACATAAAAATTAGCACAAGGGTAAATAACACACTGATACCACCGAGTGTAATTAACCATTTTGCTAAAGAGTTTTTAAGCTGACGTGTGCCAGTTGATTTAAATGCTAGAGCCACTAAATCTGCCTTTATCTACTATAAATATTAAGTTCAAATTAAATTATATGTCATTAATATTACAGTTTTGTGACAGATGTGTTTACAAGAATTAAGATTGGATAAAAATGAGCCCTATAACCTAATAAGTTTTAGAGCTAATTTGTTTATATTTATTTATAAACTTCAACTTCAGAAAGTAGTTGTGTAAATTCAGCCAATTCAACTTCTACACAATCGCCCTCTTCAGGCCAATTAAGTCCAATAATAATATTGTCTTCATTTAGGTCTTCAATCCAAAACTCCATCCATTCAGCAACTGAAATTTCTGTTGGCTGGTAGTCTTCCCATTCTTCAAAGCAATGGTTTTGCGCAAGTTCAGCACTTGACCACAAAGGCATTACTTCTGTGTTTTCAAAGTTAACTGAGTCTAGTACCACATAGTTTTCTGACTCGGGTTCCTTTAAAGCCCATAAGGTTTGAGAGACTTTTACATCAGTCATAAATGTTTTGATAATATTTTGTTGATCTGTCATAACGATCTTTTACCTATAATGATTTAGTATTTATTTGCCTAGTATACTAAAATATAGAATATATTAAGACCTGTTTGTTACAGCTTAATTAAATAAGGACAAGCTTATGAGTGTAGAAACTGTCATGTCGCGTAGTTTAATTACCTTAGATATGGATGACAATTTAGAAAAAGCCAAAAAGATCATCGATGCAAAAAACATTCATCACATTCTCATTCTCCATAATAAAGAATTAATGGGAATTATTACTGACAGAGACATATTTAAACACTTAAGCCCATCTGTAGGCACTCGTATAGAAACTGCTAAAGATACTTTTTTGTTACACAAAAAAGTCCATTTAATTATGAGTAGAAACCTTGTAACGGCAAAATCATCTATTTCACTTAACGAAGCGGCCTTACTGTTTGACGACAATCACATTTCTTGTTTACCCATAGTGAACGAAAAAAATGAACCTATTGGTATTATTACTTGGCGAGATATTATTAAAATTGTTGCCAATAATTACCGAACTAAGCTGAAGGAACAAAAGGAGTAATAACAATTCCATTAAGTTTCATGGATATCACTCCTTTAAGAACACCGCACTCAAGAACTAAAAAAAAGCCTTTAATTCGGGAATACACGAACCACAATTTGTTCCACATTTTAATTGCTTACCTAAAGCTTCAACAGACGAGCAATCTCCAGACGCAATAGCTTGTTTAATGTTTTTTTTGCCTACTTGAAAACACGAACATATAATTTCACCTACATCTAACGAACCATCTGAATCTAAGGCTGATAAAAGTTTAAATCGTGTTTTAGGGTTATGCTTCTGCCCTATTTGTTTCTCAATAAACTGCGTGCTGTATTTTATTGATAGGTCCGTACCGCCAGCAAAAAAGCATGTGAGTACGTCATCAACAAATCCCGCTATTCTTAAAATATGACTTTTATCATCTTTTAAAACCAGCCAATCAGAAACATCAGGAAAATGTGCTTGTAAAAACGCTTCACTATTATCTGCTGAATAAGGTAAATCTTGCTTGTCTGCTATTACGTATTTAACCCCTTGTTCTATTGTTGCCATAGTCCAATAGTCAGTAGTTAAATTTACTGGCGTTGAGCTAACCAGATAACCAGACCATTTAGCGTTAAAAGCACTTATATTAACCGGACACTGTTTAAACTCAGGCTGCCCCGATAATGCATCGGTAATAGAGCTGACCAAAGCTGAAACTTTAGCTGATTTAGAGAAACTATCATTCCAATGAATAGGAACGAATATTTCACCGACTCTTTGTTCATCTGTTATTTGTGCTCGACCAATATAAGATGAACCTAAATTATCTAATTGAAGTAGTTCTTTATCTACCACATTCAACCGCATTGCGTCATCAGCATGAATTTGTATAAAAGGCTCACTTAGATGCGTCATTAACTTAGGCACTCGCCCTGTACGTGTCATGGTATGCCATTGATCTCTTATACGTCCGGTATTCATGATCACTTGATTGGCACTAGGTACCACTTGCGGATATTTAGCAACAACAGGAACAAAATTAGCTTTACCTGTTTTAGTAGCAAACCCGCCTTGGGTAAATAAACGTTTGGTCCCTTTCGGGTTTTCTGCATTAATTGGCCAAGGGGTTGGTGTAAAATCACGATACGCATCTAACGATATATTAGCCAAGCCCGAAATATCAAAAGCTCGATGTACTCTATGCTCAGTATCGCTTCTATGTGTATTTTCATCGGTAGAGATATTCTCGAAACCTGATAATGCAGCATGCTCTTTAAAAATATCGTGTGCATGTTTATAGGTAAAGGCATCGCTAAAACCCATTTTTTGGGCAACTAAGCTGATAATTTCCCAGTCATTTTTAGCCATACCCGGTGCACTTACCAAAGACTTTTGTAAAGAAATGGTACGTTCTGAGCTCGTTACCATGCCTTCTTTTTCGCCCCAAGTAGTTGCAGGTAACACAATATCAGCGTAGTTAACGGTTTCTGCACTTTCGTAACTTTCGCTTATCACCACCATAGGGCACTTTTGTAATGCTTTTTTGACTACATTAGCATTAGGCATACTGACTACGGGATTGGTTGCTATGATCCAAATAGCTTTGATTTTACCGCTATTAACAGCATCAAACATGTCAACAGCTTTTAAGCCTTGTTTTTGTGCCATATTAGGCGCATTCCAAAAGCGTTGAACCAAATCAATTTCATTAGGATTTTCAAAGTGCATGTGACCCGCTAATTGATTAGCCAGCCCACCAACTTCACGCCCGCCCATAGCATTTGGCTGACCTGTAATAGAAAAAGGTCCTGCGCCCGCATAACCTATTTTCCCCGAAGCTAAGTGACAATTAATAATAGCATTGCCTTTATCAACCCCTGAAGATGATTGATTAATGCCCATTGAAAACATGCTCACAACCTTTTTATGTTGTGCAAAAAGCTGGTAGCTTTCAAGTAGTGTTTCGGGTTCAATATCACACGCTTTTGCTACATTTTCTAAGGTAGGCATTTGTGATTTTACGGTATCGAGTGCTTCGCTATAACCTAAACAATATTGTTCAATATAATCAGTATCTATCGCATTGTTTTCAGCTAAAAAGGCTAATAAGCCATTAAAATAAAAAGCATCAGCTCCCGGCTTTAACTTTATGTGCAGATCTGCATTTTTACTGGTTGCTGTTGCTCTAGGGTCAATAACCACCACTTTAAGCTTAGGGTTATCTTCTTTAGCTTTTACAATACGTTGGTAAACAATAGGATGAGCATAAGCAGGGTTTGAACCAACAATAAAAATAACCTCTGCTTGTTCTAAATCTTCATAACAACCAGGTACAGCATCTTCTCCAAACGCCCTTTTATGGGCAACACTGGCAGAAGCCATACATAACCTAGAGTTTGTATCTACGTTTGCTGAACCAATAAAGCCTTTCATTAATTTATTAACAACGTAGTAGTCTTCTGTCAAAATTTGACCAGAAACATAAAAAGCGACAGAGTCAGGGCCGTGTTCTGCAATAGTTTGTTTAAAATGCTCGGCAACGGTTGATGTTGCTTCTTCCCACGAGGCTTCTTTACCAAAAACTTTAGGGGTTAAAATTCGCCCTGTATCAGCAACCGTTTCATGTAACGAAGAGCCCTTTACACACAAACGTCCAAAATTTGATGGGTGATTTTCATCACCTTTTACCGCGACTATTTTATTATCAACAACCGTGGTTGATACTCCACAACCTACACCACAATAAGGACAAGTGGTTTTATGAATTGAAGAAGCTAGAGAAACTGTAGCGTCTTGCTTATCCGTAAAAATTATATTTGAATTCATTTAACTCTCTAAAATGTACGTTCTTACCCGAAAATTATCTATTGTCTTATTACGCAGCTTCACTACGCTCATCTTTATTTTCAGCTTCAATGACCATAAATTCATGACCTATTAATAACTCAGGCATTGCATGCAATATTTTTTGTTTATTTTGCATCATCTCGAAATACACCATTCCAGAACTCACATCGCCAAATAAAACAACACCAACAATAATGTCGTTTTCAATAATGATTTTTCGGTATATAGATGACTTTTGGTCGGTAAGAACAAATGTTTGTGTGGTATCAGATGATTCAACAACACCAGCAGAAAACAGCTGTACACCAGACACTTTTAATTTTGTTGGCACTGGAGCATTTTTAAAGGCAGATAAACGGCCAAGACACAATCGTTCAGCAAGCGATTTACATTGGCTCCAAATAGGATCAACCAATCCAAATGTTGAGTTTTTATGCTGGCAACATTCACCTAACGCGCTAATATATCTATTGCTTGTTTGCATAAAGTCGTTAACAACAATGGCACGTTCCGCAATAATATTTGCACTAACCGCTAATTCTTTATTTGGCGTGATCCCTGTTGCAATAACCGCCATTTCAGCAGTAATCGTTTCACCATTCGTTAATTCTGCACCCGATAAAACGTTTTCACCTTCTTTGTTGGTTTTACTGGTAAATTGCGCAACTTCGTGCCCTAAAATAAAATTAATATTTTTAGCAGCCATAATGTTTTTCAGCATAGTGCCAGACACTTGGTCTAACTGACGATTTAGCAACCATTTATTACGATGTATTAAGGTAACTTTTACACCACTTATCGCTAAACCATAAGCCGCTTCTAAACCTAATAATCCACCACCAATAACCAAGGCTTTTTTATCTTTACCCTCTTCGCCTTTCAGCGCAGAGGCTTGATTAGCAAAAGACTGAATTTGCTCGGTGTCTTTAATATCTCTAAAGTTAAACAAACCTTTTACGTTTTGATTTTTAGCAGAAATTTTTGCAGAACGAGAACCAACCGCAAGCACAAGTTCGTCGTATGAAATAATTTTTTGATCTTCAAGGCTTTCATGGTTTTGACTGTTTTGTAAGACCAGTTTTTTATTTTCACTGTCTATATGAGAAACATGAGTACCGCTGATAAATTTAATTTGATTATCTTTATACCATTGAGGTGTTTTTTGAATAATGCCATCAATC
The DNA here is from genome assembly GCF_055808995.1 of Pseudocolwellia sp. G5-9. NCBI lineage: Bacteria > Pseudomonadati > Pseudomonadota > Gammaproteobacteria > Alteromonadales > Colwelliaceae > Pseudocolwellia > Pseudocolwellia sp. G5-9. Next base: position 4,521,429 of record NZ_CM147893.1, on the reverse strand, counting down.
GTTGTTTCACCTGCCAGTACAGACGACAACATAATGCGGTTATAACTTCCGTAAGGTTCTTTTCCTATAACCGTAATTTGATACTGCCCCGGCGTTCGCTCCAATATTTCGTCTAATAACCTGCCCGTCGCCATTCCATTGCCGATAATCACTAAAGAGGGTTTTTCAAAAACAGAAGTGTTTTGATTGCGATACATATTGAACCTATAGTCGTATTTAAAATTGATACCGACTATGAGATAGCACTATATATGCCACTATAAAAATAGCGAAATAAAAAATTTACACCACTACGAAGACCTTCATACAGACCTTGTAAATAAAGGGATAGGTATTTTTATTCTAGATAAAAACAAATAAAATATAATATTAAGTTGCTAGCAAACAAATACGAATGCACCAATAAAACGCACCATCAGCGTGCATTGTTAACATGTTAAGCAGACACTTTGTTATTGTTTAAACGGCGCTTAAATTGATAAAAGGCATTCCACCTAAAATAAAAAAAGCTACTATGACGGGTATAGTAGCTTTAAGTTTAAACGATAAATTTATAGGCTATACAGCCTTCAATATTTAATGATCATAGTTAGTCGCCAAATTTAATTCTAACACCAGCATTTGCAATAAATCCGTCATTACGAGACCATATATCTGTTGTCCATTGCCCTGTAGGTGCTCTAGAGGGTAATAATAATGGATGCTCATCTGTTTGCTTTACATCTAATAAGTTTTCTAAATTAATAAACCAACTTAAGCGGCCAAAGGTCATTTCTCCCATTAAACCTAAGTGCCAATATGGATCCGACTCATCAATATAAGGATTATCATTTAACCGTTGCGGCCCTGTATAATAAGCTTCGAATCCCGCTCTAAAGTTTCCATGTTGCTCCCACATTGCAACAAAACCAGCGGAATGTTGTGGTGTTAATGCAATTTGTCTTCTACCTTGTCCATTTGGAGATAACTCTGTCGCATCTAAGTATAAGTAGCTCGCAGTCAATTTGATGTCTTCCCAGTGGTAACGTAGCAAAACTTCTGAACCGCGAATTTTGCTTTCACCTTCGGTATTTAACAATCTTATACCGTCTAAAACATTATCGTTATTCGATGAAAAAGCTTCTAGTTTAGCCACGTTATCTACGTTTGAACCAAATAAGGTCAAGCTGGTTTCAATATTTTCAAAAGTATAGGTAAAATCAAGAGAAGCAGTTTCAGCTTGCTCTTCTTGTAAGTTTTTTATTTTTTCAAGCCTTGATAAACCAACAGCTTCAATTTCTTCAACAAAGGGTGTTGTAGCAAAATAACCACGCCCAAAAGAACCTCTTATGGTTAAATCTGAAGGGCGATATAACAGCGATATTCTGGGGCTAAACTGCGTGCCGTACTCACTGTGTTCATCTACACGAGCGCTGTAAGACGTAGTGAGTTTTTCACTCAGTTCATAATCTAATTGAGCGAATATCCCAGGGACTTCATAAGAATAATCAAACTCAGGAAAAGTATCAGAAGCGTAAATCTCAGATTGATAAGCTACACCAACAACCCAGTCACTTTTATCGCTATATCCTGCAAGGCTGGTTTCAAGTAGATAGCTTTCGTGTTGATCATCTTCAGTAATTTCACCGTAGCCATGAGTATGATCTTGCACCATAGCTGATGCTCGGGTGTTCAAAGTAAGAGAGTCTAAAACAGGCATATTAAAAACTAAACCACTATCTATACGTTGTGATTCCTGTAATTGTTGATAGAAGCTACCATCAGCAACGGTTCCACCGACTGAATTTCCGCCTACACGTTGCTCAGTCATAACTCCTACTGTTGCATAAAGGGTTTCACCAGCATCGCCTTCCCAAAAAAGTCGAGGTCGAGCGGTATATCTTTCATAATCGGCTAAATCAACCCAGCCATCATGATCAATGTCTTGCGCTTTTTGGTAGTGAGCGCCTGCGGTTAACGAACCTTTAAAAGAATCAGTCAATGGCGCTTCAATGTACGACGTAAGATCTTGTCCGTTACGCGTGGTTGCATTGAGAAGCATTTCACCTTTTAGTTCGTCGCTTGGTTTTCTGGATACAAGGTTAATGACTCCACCCAATGCTGAGCCACCATATAACGATGAAGCTGAACCTTTAATAATTTCAACACGACCTAAATCGGTAGGTGGTATTTGCATTAAACCAATAGAAGAAGCTTGATTACCATAAAGAGGTAAACCGTCTGCCAGCAATTGTGTATAACGACCATACAAACCCTGTAATCGAATATTGGCGCTACCCAAAGCAGGTGAAGTTGTTTGCATACGTACGCCACCAGTTTCAGCAACTAACATTGAAATATTACCCGGGCGCATAGCGGCTTTTTCTTCAATTTCTTCTCGATTAATAAGCTCTACGCGAATAGGTTGCTCATCTGCAATTCGGCCAGAACGTGTTGCTTGTACAATAATTTTTTCTACTTTATCGGCATGTTCGTGTTCATCTTGTTCGTGGTGCTCATCTTCCATTTCAATTCCGCTGGCATAACTCAGCGGTAGTAAGCTTAAAGTAAAAACAAGTATTGCGGGTGAAGCAGAGTTAAACATAAGTGGTATTTCTTACAAGGTATTATATGATATGCAAAGTTTAAAGGTTACAGCTACTGGAAGGTCAAGATGAAAATAAGTGAATTAGCAGATAAGGCACAAGTACCCGCCAAAACCATTCGCTATTATGAACAAATAGGTTTATTGGCAGCTCCAAAGCGAAAAGACAATGGTTATAGGCAGTACCAACAGAAAAATGTTGAAACACTCATATTTATTAGACGGTGCAGAGAGTTAAATATTGCTATTAGCGATATAAAACTCCTAATAGATGTACAACAAGATCCTAAAGCATCATGTGCTAGCGTAGATAAAATTATTGCGGATCAATTAGCCCGTATTCAACAAAGCCAAAGAGAGCTCGCCTTGCTAGAACAATCACTTGCTACCTTAGCTTCTTCTTGTAAAAATCATCACGTTGAAGATTGTTGTATTTTACACCAATTAAAATCTGTTTAATGACGTTAATTTTTCACAACACTTGCTTTATTTCAGTAACAAAGCTGTTGTCAAAATACAGCGAATCTTCTCCTTAATTTCATTCACAAAATTACTACAATCATATTTGCTTAATCTCCCTCGAATAACCTAAAATATAGGCCATATAATTTCATCTCTAAGCAAAAGGTTTTTCTATGGCTCAACCATTACCAGATAAATTTATCATGTCGATGAACCGCGTATCAAAAGTGGTTCCTCCTAAGCGTACTATTTTAAAAGATATTTCTTTATCGTTTTTCCCTGGCGCTAAAATTGGTGTTCTAGGTTTAAACGGTTCAGGTAAATCAACCCTACTCCGTATTATGGCTGGTGTAGATACTGAATTTGAAGGTGAAGCAAAAGCTTTAGCTGGCACTAATATTGGTTACTTACCGCAAGAACCGCAATTAGATGAAAGCAAAACCGTTCGAGAAGTTGTTGAAGAAGCCGTTTCTGAAGTAAAAAATGCAATCGCGCGTTTAGATCAAGTGTATAACGAATATGCTGAAGAAGGTGCTGACTTTGATGCTCTAGCAAAAGAGCAAGGTCAACTTGAAGATATTATTAACAGTCAAGACGGTCATAACATTGATAACGTTTTAGAACGCGCAGCTGATGCTTTACGTTTACCCGAGTGGGATCAAAAAATAGCGGTATTAAGTGGTGGTGAGCGTCGTCGTGTTGCTTTATGCCATTTATTATTACAAAAACCTGACATGTTGCTACTTGATGAACCAACCAACCATTTAGATGCTGAATCGGTTGCATGGTTAGAACGCTTCTTACACGACTACTCTGGTACCGTTGTAGCAATCACCCATGATAGATATTTCTTAGATAACGTTGCTGGTTGGATTTTAGAACTAGATAGAGGCTACGGTATCCCATGGGAAGGAAACTACTCTTCTTGGTTAGAACAAAAAGACGCACGTTTAGAGCAAGAAAGTAAAGCGGAAAGCGCGCTACAAAAAACCATTAAACAAGAGCTTGAATGGGTACGTTCAAATCCTAAAGCGCGCCAAACTAAAAGTAAGGCGCGTATGGCTGAGTTTGAAAAACTTAATAGTCAAGAATCTCAAAAACGTAATGAAACTAACGAGCTTTATATACCACCGGGGCCACGCCTAGGCGATAAAGTATTAGATGTTAAAAACTTAACTAAGTCGTTTGGCGACAGAGTATTGATTGATGATTTAAGCTTTAGTGTTCCTAAAGGGGCTATTGTGGGTATTATCGGTGCTAACGGCGCAGGTAAGTCAACATTATTTAAAATTCTGTCTGGCGCAGAAGAAGCCAACAGTGGTACAGCAGAGCTAGGCGAAACCGTTAAACTTGCTAGTGTTGATCAATTCAGAGACAACATGGGCGAAAACAATACAGTTTTCCAAGAAATCTCTGAAGGTACCGATATTATAGAAATAGGCACTTACCAAATTCCAGCAAGAGCTTACTGTAGTAGATTTAACTTTAAAGGTAACGACCAACAAAAGTTTATTAAAGACTTATCAGGCGGTGAACGTAACCGTGTACATTTAGCTAAACTGGTTAAAGTGGGTGGTAACTTATTACTACTTGATGAACCAACCAACGATTTAGATGTTGAAACTTTACGTGCTTTAGAAGAAGCTATTTTAGAGTTTCCAGGTTGTGTTATGGTTATTTCGCATGACCGTTGGTTCTTAGATAGAATTGCTACGCATATTCTTGATTACCGTGATGAAGGCCAAGTTAATTTCTTCGAAGGTAACTTTACTGAATACGACGAATGGTTGAAGAAAACGCTTGGCTCTGCTGCGTTAGAACCTCATAGAATTAAATACAAAAAAATAGGTTAATATCCATATAAAACAAAGCACATATCACGCGTGATGTGCTTTGTTATTTCCCATTTAAGTTTCCATTTTTGTTTCAAAGTTAGTTCAAACCAACTATGCTAAAGTGATAAATAACTTAAATTGAGTGCAGTTATGGAAAATAGACGAATTTTTACACGGGTATTATTTTCAATTGATGCTAGGTTGACAGTAAACAACATAGACTACCCTGTGAGCCTTCACGACATTTCAATGTCAGGTGCATTAATAAAATGCAGCGTAGACAAACCCGATTTAGCTGATCAAACAGGCATATTGCATTTTTCACTCGATGGTGAAGATTCGAAAGTATCAATGAATGTCACTATTGTGCACGAACACGACTCGGAAATAAGGTTACATTGTAACTCTATTGATCTCGACAGTATTTCTATATTACGTAGACTTATAGAATTGAATCTTGGTGATAGCGAACAACTCAACAAAGAGCTTTCACAACTTAGCTATTCACACGAATAATAATAAAAACCTCCATACTTATAAACGCCTTGAAGCAGAAGGAAACAACATGCAAAACATCATTATTTCTTTTATTAGTTTAGACCGCCCAGGATTAGTAGACGCCATATCGAACGTTGTTCGCCAACATAACGGCAACTGGAAAAGTAGTAGTTTGCACCATATGTCAGGCTTTTTTTCTGGTTCAATTGAAATTGCAGTAGCAGTAGATAAAAGTGCCCAGTTAGTTGACGCACTCAAAGAAATTGACGGTTTAGAAAGTATTATAAAAATTGCTGACAACGCACAAAATGTAAAACAGCCTAGTATTATTCTTGAACTAACTGCAAACGATCGTGAAGGCATTATACAAGAAGTTTCTTCGGTTATTCATAAGCAAGGTGGCAACTTACTTAAAGTCGTTAGTAAAACAGAAATTGCCGCTCATAGTGGTCAAGAATTATTTAAAGCAAAAGTAACTGTTGCTGTAGATGACCAACAAATAGATGAATTAATTGATGCCATTGAATGCTTAGCTGACGACCTGATTGTTGATGTATCTCGTTAATTGATGGGTAACAACTGTACCGTCATAAAAATCGTAATAAATCAGTAACAAGAAGTCCATATACTAACCTTTTATTATTGACGAATTATGCAAATCAGACTAATTTGTTGTTCTGTTAACAACAAATTAGTCTGTTTGATATTACGATAAAGACGAGCAGTATGACGACATATTTTGACAAAGAATTAAGTTGGTTATCTTTTAACGAAAGAGTATTACAAGAAGCCGCTGACGAAACCGTTCCTATCGTTGATAGAATAAGATTTTTAGGTATATATTCTGCTAACTTAGATGAGTTTTTTAGAGTACGTGTTGCCAATATTCGCCGCAGTGCAATTTTAGAATCAGCACAAGAAAATTCAACCAATGAATGGACTACCTTACATACTAATATTATAGAAAAGGTGAATGAATTAACTCGCCGCTTTAAATTTGTAGCCGATACTATTTTTGATGAAATAAAAAAGAAACGTATCAACATTATTTTTAATGATCCAACCAATAGAACCTTTAAAAATAAACTCTCTTCTGTTCAAAAAGAATGGCTAGCTGAATATTTTGACAACCGAATTATTCGTCATATAACGCCTATTATTATTAATAACAAAACACAGTTATCTTCATGTATTGATGACGATGCCATTTACTTTCTTGTTTCACTTAATAAAGATGAAAATAATCAATTTTGTTTGGTAGAAATCCCTCGTTACGATATTGAACGCTTTATTATTTTACCAACCTCATCACCCAATCAAGAAAGCCAAATAGTACTATTAGACGATGTGGTACTGTTTTTTATCGATAAGCTTTTTCATGGTGTATTTGACTACGACTCAATCGATGCTTACTCAATGAAATTGACGCGAGATGCTGAATATAACCTAACGGATGAATTAGACGAAAGCCTACTCGATCAAATGTCCAAAGGTATTAAGCAACGTTTAAAAGCTGACTTAGTTCGACTTGTACACGATGAAAAAATGCCGCAATACATGCTACTTTTTCTTCGTAAATCGTTAAAAATAAGAGAATTAGACAATCTTGTTCCTGGTGTTCGTTATCGCCACTTTAAAGACTTTATCAAATTTCCAAACTTAGGTGATAAATACTTAGTTAAAGAAAAACTTAAAGCATTAGATGCTCAACGATTTGCTCAATACCCTTCGGTATTTGAAGCTATAACACAAAACGACATATTACTTTACTACCCTTATCATAGGTTTAGACACTTCACTGAATTTGTTCGCCAAGCCTCTTACGATCCTTTGGTTAAAGAAATTAAAATTAATATTTATCGTGTAGCTAAAAACTCAAGAATTATTCAATCACTTATTGAAGCGGTTAAAAACGGTAAAAGAGTTACGGTTGTGGTAGAACTAAAAGCGCGTTTTGATGAAGAAGCCAATATTGAATGGGCTAAATTAATGAAAGACGCTGGAATAAACGTAGAATTTGGTATTGAAACCCTAAAAATACATTCAAAGCTTTGCATTATTATACGTAATGAAAATGACAAATTAGTTAAATATGCCCATATTGGCACAGGTAATTTTCACGAAAGTAACGCTAGGGTATACACAGATTTTGCTTTATTTACTAAACATAAAGAAATTTGCCAAGAAGTAGATAATGTATTTTCGTTTATTTCTCACAGTTATAAACGCTTTCGATTTAATCACTTAATTGTATCGCCATTAACATCAAGAAGACGCCTAAATCAATTTATTGAAAACGAAATACAAGCAGCTAAAAGTAATAAAAAGGCTGAAATCACCCTAAAACTTAATAACCTTGTTGATGAAAGTTTAATTAATAAACTTTACGCAGCCAGTGAAGCTGGCGTAAAAATAAGGCTAGTGATCAGAGGCATGTGTTCACTAGTACCCGGCATAAAAGACTTAAGTAGCAATATTAAAGTCATTTCTATTGTTGATTCGTACCTAGAACACCCACGCGTTATGATTTTTCATAACCAAGGAGATAAATTAGTCTTTATAACCTCAGGCGACTGGATGGAACGTAATATAGATCACCGTGTTGAGGTTGGCTGCCCTATTTACGATGAATCATTAAAACAACGTATTATTCATACCATTGATTTACACTTTAAAGATAATGTTAAAGCTCGTGTCATAGATAAAACAAACAGTAATAAATATGTAACAAACAATAGTAAAACCAAAGTTAGATCACAAATGGCGATTTATGATTATTTAGTTGCAGAAGAAAATAAAGATACTATGATGATAGAAAATTTGAAACTAACGTAAACTCTATGAATAACTCTGAACCTGCTTTAAACAATGGTGCTGACAACTACTTAGCAGCATTAGATATTGGTTCGAATAGCTTTCACTTTGTTCTTGCTCGCAGTATTAATAATCATATACAAATACTGCACACCGAAAAATACCAAGCTAAACTCGCAGATGGCCTTTCTGAAGATAAAACATTATCTTCAGAAGCTATTTCGCGAGGTGTAAATATTTTAGCGAACCTTGCTGCCACTACAGAACATTTAACCAAAGAAAACTTTCGAGCCGTTGCAACTTTTACCTTACGTGAAGCTAAAAACACGGAAGAATTTTTAAAAGAAGCAGCCAAAGTATTCCCTTTCGATATAGAAATTATTTCGGGGCATGAAGAAGCTCGCCTCATTTATCAAGCCGTGAATAATTTAACTCACTCTAAAAACACCCGTTTAGTGATCGATATTGGTGGTGGAAGTACAGAATGTATAATAGGCACAGGCAACCATATTCACGCCTTAGCCAGTTTAACTATGGGTTGTGTTAGCTTTACTCAACAGTTTTTTGCTGAGGGTTCAATTTCTGAAATAGCGTTTAAAAAAGCCATTAAAGGGGCAAAACGCGAAATAGACTCTATTGTAAAACGTTTTAAAAAATCGCCTTGGCAAGAAGTTATAGGTACTTCAGGCACACTAAAATCTATTTATAAAGTTGTTAACCATGGAGAGCATATTGATAAACCCGTTACGCTGAAAAAATTACACGACTTTAAAAAAGACTTAATTCAATGTGAGCACATAAAAAACATCAACATTAGTGGCTTAAAAGAAAATAGAGTACCCGTAATTTGTGCAGGCGTAGCTATTACTATAGCGCTAATGGAAACATTACAAATTAAAGAGTTTAGCCATTGCCAATATGCACTTAGAGAAGGTGTTTTGTTTGAACAACTCGACAATACAGCCAACGAAACAAACAATATACGCAGCCGTACTATTACAAGTTTAATGGAAAGATTTAGTATTGATGAAAACTACACCAATACAGTAAACGAACAAGCTGTTGCAATATTCAACCAAGTACAACCCAGTTGGAAAATGAATAAAAGCACCTATAAAGAGCTTTTAAAAGCAGCAATACAACTGCATGAAATTGGACTCGACATAAATCCTTCTGGCTACCATAAACACGGCGCATATATTCTTTCTTATGCTGATTTGCCGGGATTCAATCAGGAACAACAACAAGCATTAGCATGGTTAGTGGGTAATCAACGAAAAAAAATAACACCTATTAATCATTTTCAGTGGTATTTACTTGAACCTAAAAAACTAGAAAAAATATGTGTGATCATCCGCTTAAGTATTTTACTGACTCAGCAACGCCACATTAACGATACCTATACCTTAGTTGTTGAAGCAGATGACGATATATTAACGCTATCACTTGATAATGATTGGTTGATTGATCACCCTATTGTAGATAACGAATTATTTTATGAGATTGATCTACTCAAACCCTTAGGTATTGAGCTTTTAATCAAGTCTTAATTTACTTCTCATATTTACTTATCATAATGTAGAAAACAAAAAAGCCTGACACTGTCAGGCTTTTCAATTTAAAAATGATTAAGTTAACTAGTGAGTTAAACCTAACTTTTTAAACTCTTTATCTACAACGCTTCTAGGTAATGGAATATAACCATCTTTTTCTACAATAGTTTGACCTGATTTAGATAAAACCATTTTCAAGAATTCAGCTTCCATAGGTGCTAAAGGCTTATTAGGATGTTTGTTCACGTAAACATATAGAAAGCGTGATAATGGATACTTTTTAGAAACCGCATTTTCCATATTTGCTTCTACGAAATTATCACCTTTTTTAGAAAGAGGTAATGCACGTACACCAGAAGTTTTATAACCAATACCTGAGTAACCAATACCGTTTAAAGATGCCGATACTGACTGTACTACAGATGCTGAACCCGGTTGCTCATTTACTGTGTTTTTGAAATCACCTTTACAAAGGGCTTTCTTTTTAAAGTAACCGTATGTTCCAGATACCGAGTTACGACCGTATAGTTGAACATCTTTACCAGACCAGTCACCCGTTAAGCCTAAGTCACCCCAACGATCAACATTTTTATCTGCACCACATTTTCTGTTGTTAGAAAAAATAGCATCAACTTGGTCAATACGTAGACCTTTAATTGGATTGTCTTTATGAACAAATACCGCTAACGCATCAATAGCTACACGAACAGCTGTTGGCTTGTAACCATACCGTTTTTCAAATGCTTCTATTTCTCTAGACTTCATCTTACGACTCATTGGCCCTAAGTTTGAAGTAGCTTCAGTTAATGCTGGTGGAGCTGTAGAAGAACCCGCAGCTTGTATTTGAACATTTACATTTGGGTAAGTACGTTTAAATTCTTCAGCCCAAAAAGTCATCATATTGGCTAAAGTATCTGAACCTACTGATGATAGGTTGCCTGAAACACCACTTACTTTTTTGTATTCTGGTAATGTATTATCAACTGCTAAAGTTGAAAAACTTACTAAGCTTGTAAAACTTAAAATGCTTAAAGCACGTTTAAAACCCATGTCACTCTCCGACGAATGTTGTTATATATAATTGATTGCGGTGTAGTATATAAACGCAATGTAAAAATTATAGGGCGCTTATGTGACAGTTAAATGACAATTGAAATAAAAAAGAAACAAATTAGAAATAAAAAGGAAATATAGTTGAAATAAGAAAGGATTACAGGGATGAATAATTATCACATAAATCTATTAGAGCGTGTTGATGGCCCCTATTACGAAGTATTAGAACCACCAATATATTGATTAATATGTTGGCTAAAAATTTAGTTAGTTAACGAAACCATACTTTTAGCATCAAAATAAATGATAAATTCACTTCCCTTATCTAACTCACTATTAATACTTAACTCTGCATGGTGATGATTTAATACATGCTTAACAATAGCTAGCCCTAAACCAGAACCACCAGTATCACGAGATCTTGATTTATCTACACGATAAAAACGCTCGGTTAGTCGGTTGATATGTTGTTTACTAATGCCTGGCCCGTCATCTTTCACACTGTACATCATTCTATTACCCGATTTTTTCCAAGTAATATGAATATTTCCATTGGGTGCCGTGTAACCTATAGCGTTAGACAATAAATTAGAAAATGCACTTTTCAATTCTGTATCAAATCCTAATAAGCCAAATGAGCTATCTATTTCGGTAGTTATAGTGTGTTTTTTATCTTGATTTAACCATTGTGAATCTTCAACTAAGTCTTCTATTAACTCAGGCACGTTAACTAAATGTTGATCATGGTTATCAACATTAATTTCTGTTCGAGATAAAACTAACAGTTGCTCAACCAATCGGTCCATACGTGAAACTTGTGATTCAATGGTCGCGAAAGTTTTTTTCCAATGAGGATTAAAAGTTTCTTCTTCCATTTGGATCATTTCAACATAGCCTCTAACTACCGTTAAAGGTGTTTTTAGCTCATGCGAAACATTAGCAACAAAGTCTCTGCGCATTTCTTCTAAGCGGCGAATTTTACTCACATCACGCGCTATAAAAAGTAAATGTTCAGTTCCATAAGCCATAAATCGAAGTTCTAAATGAATTTCATGATTAACGGGAGAAACAATGTGGCAAGGAGTATCCCAATTATGCGCATCGAGGTATTTTGAAAATTCAGGAAAGCGAATTAAATTATCGATACGCTGGCCAACATCGCCAGAAGTGCGTACACCTAATAATTTTTGTGCTTTTTTATTGCCCCATTGAATAATAAAGTCTTTAGATAACACTAAAGCGGCATCAGGTAATGCCTCGGCTCCGTCTCTAAACTGACGAAGTTTATCATTCAATTTTTTTTGTTTTTGACGATGTCTTTTTATTTGTCGATATAATCCATTATAAATATCACCCCAAACACCATCCGCTTGCGGAGGCGAAATGGCCTTACTCTGCCATATCCAATTAATAAATTCGTACAAATGACGGTAGTGCCAAGCAATAACAGTAAGACTACATAATGCTAAAGCGGCCCAAACACTACCTAGTAAATATCCGAGTAAAACACTTAATGAAAGCCAAGTACCTAGTCGTAAAAATAAAGTACGAATAATTAATTTAAAATGCATAGTTTAAGACGATAATTTTCCAGAAAAACGATAGCCAGAACCACGAACTGTTTGAATAAAATTTTCATGACCTTGTCCGGTGATTGCTTTACGTAATCGCCTGATATGAACATCTACTGTTCTATCTTCAACATACACGTTAGTTCCCCAAACATTATCGAGTAACTGTTCACGACTATAAACGCGTTCGGTATGTGTCATAAAAAAATGTAATAAACGAAATTCGGTTGGACCTAAGTCTAAATTGCTATCATGAATAGAAACACGATGAGAAACAGGATCTAATTTCATACCATGAAACTCAATCTCTTCTTCTAAAGACGTGGGAGATACTCTTCTGATAACCGCTTTTATACGAGCAATAAGCTCTTTAGGCGAAAAAGGTTTAGTTACATAGTCATCGACCCCGGCTTCAAAGCCTTTAACTTTATCTTCTTCGTCACCCCTAGCAGTTAACATAATAATAGGGATATTACGTGTGTATTCGTTTTGCTTAAGTGATTTTGCTAGTTTAACCCCTGTGCCACCTGGCAACATCCAATCTAATAAAATAAGATCAGGATAAGGCTCAACAACTTTTTTTGTGGCTTGTTCAAAGTCTTCAGCTTCAACTACATTAAATCCGTTTTGCTCTAAAACAAATGTAATCATATCTCTGATCGGCGTTTCGTCTTCGACAACTAAAATACGTCTGCTCATAAAATTCCTGCTATGTTTCAAAAAGCGGTCAATATAACCATGTTAAATTTACCTCTTAATTAAAAACGTAAAAGAAGTAACAATATTCATACCCGTTACCATTCAAGATGCTTATTACAGATTTTTCATCTGGAATAACAACTGGTATATATGTTCATTGTGCTAAATTTAAGTGACACTTTTATGACAAAGCGAGAGATTAAGTGAATAATATCAAGAACAACTTTAGTTCACTATCTTTTAATCATAAAAAAGCCGCATTGAATGCGGCTTTTATCAGGCTATACCAATAACTAAAAGTTATATTCAATACCTACCGCTAAATATTCTTTATCCACTTGGCTGTCTAAATCAAAATTGGTGTAAAAAGCAAACAGCTTAGTACTTTTAGCTAAAGCATAGTCAACACCTAGAGTAATGCCTGATAGATCATCACCGTCTTTAAAATTAGCAGTTTGTACTTGCCCTTTATACGTTAATTTATTTACAGAATACTTAGCCGATACCATTAAACCATCCATTTCAGCAGTACCATCAATTCTTTCTTGTGTTTGAAGCATTGCACCTAAAGTAATACCTGAAACTTTACTTTGCACAGTTGCTCTAACTACGTCATATCCATTAACTTCCGAATCCATTGCAACAGAGGCAAAAAGTTTAGATTTTTTAAGCTTAGAATCACCATATGATACTGATAAAGAGTAAGCATTGTCAGCTTCAACACTGTCTTCAGCGATATAAGTAACACCTACTTGAACATCAGAAAATTTAGGTGATTTATATGTAACCGTGTCAGCCATACGGTTTTCACCTTTCCATAAAGTTTTAATATCACCATTTAAATCACTAAAAAGGTCAACCTTGCCTTGCGACTGTTTTAAAACCGTATCGTTTTTACCTAATAACACTTCACCAAAGGCACCGCGTAATCCTATGTATTGATTACGATCGGTAATGCTATCTCCTTTAGCACTATCACCGTCAAGGTCTACTTGAAATTCAGCTTTGTAAACAACTTCAAGCCCTTCTTCTAATTCATGAGTACCTTTAACACCAATACGTGACGCATTGCTTTTCACTTCAGTAAAAGAGCCTTTGCCATCATCTGAAGACTGAACCGTAACGTTAGCTTTCCCGTAAATAGTAACGTCTGCAGCATATGTAGTTATTGATAACGAAGATAAAACAGCAATGGCAAGTATATTATGTGTAAGTTTCATGTTGTGCCTTAAATTGTTTGAAAGTGTATTATTTAATGGTGCATATTTTGCCGTTAATTTATGACAAATTTATTACAATGCGACAAAAACTTTAAAGTTTTATTACATTATCATTAAAAATATATTTCTTTTTAGTTTCTTTTTTATGACTAAACAAAGAAAAACCTGTTTTATATTTAAGCCGTTTATCATTTTTGTTATTTCTTTATTGTGCTTAGTTTTTTCTTCTTTTTATCGCTAATTTTCAATTTAACCATAGTCGTTAAAAAATAAAATGACAAATAAGTGAATCTTAAAAGGACTTTTCAATGAATAACCCAATCAATTAAGCTATTATTACCCACTTTCTTCACTCAACATCCCTATAAATATGGGGCAGGATTATTATCAATGTGGTTTAAGAACCTTTATTTTTTTGCTTTCACGCGCCCTTTTGAATGGTCTGAACAAGATATAGAAAAACAACTTTCTGAGCACTTATTCACGCCTTGTGCTTCTACAGAACAATCTCATTTTGGTTGGGTAAACGCATTAGGTAAGCACGGTAGTACAATTGTGCATGGCGTAAACAATAATTTTTTATTATGCGCTAGAAAAGAAGAAAAAATTCTTCCAGCTCCGGTTATTAAAGATCAACTAGAAGCTAAAATAGCGTTGCATGAACAAGAACATTCGCGTTCAGCAACTAAAAAAGAAAAAGAACAATTTAAAGAAGACATTATTTTTGAATTGTTACCACGTGCTTTTTCACGTGTAACCGATACACATGCCTATGTAAGCCCTGAACATAACATTATTGTTATTAACACCGGTTCAAGAGGTAAAGCAGAAGATTTCCTTGCTTTATTACGTAAAGCGCTTGGCACATTACCTGTTACTTCAGTATCACCTGAAAAAGCACCTGATGAAGTAATGACAGATTGGGTAGCAGGTACTGAACTTGGCGACAACTTTAATTTAGGTATGGAAGCTGAATTTAATGCGCTTGGTGATGACGGTGCTGTAGTGCGCGTTAAAAATCAAGATCTAGCAAGCGATGAAATAAAAGCGCATTTAGATGCCGACAAATACGTAGTGAAAGTTGCTCTTGAATGGGATGACGCTATTTCGTTTATTTTATGTGATGATTTAGCCATTAAACGCTTAAAGTTTTTTGATGTACTACAAGAGCAAAACGATGATATTGATAGCGACGATATTATTGCTAAGTTAGATGCTGATTTCTCATTAATGGCTGGAGAAATAAATCGCTTAATTGATGATTTATTAAAAGAGTTTTCGGTAAAAACAACCGATTACTTAGAAAGCTAAAAACTTATAATTACCTTAATGGTAAAGTTAGTTAACAAATAATAAAAACCGATATTATACCAATTACATTATAATATCGGTTTTTTATCTTGTTTTTAATGTGCTGGTATTACCCATTTAAAAAGAACACTACAACCACCGACGAAATTTGTCGCGACGTAAATAAAGTAACAAAATAAGCACGGCGATATACATTAACGGGCTGGTTAGCTCAGACTTAACCGACCAATAAAAATGAGTCACGATAAGTATCCCAGCTAAATAAGTTAAGTTATGTAGTTTTTGCCACCCCTTCCCCATTTTGCGGCGTATAGTGCTTATTGAAGTTATAGCTAGTGCACTTAAAATTAATAAAGCTACCATTCCTATAGTGATATAAGGCCTATCAAATATCTCATCAATAAATAAACTAAAATCGAATTGTACTTCAAAAAATAAAAAGTTTAATACGTGTAATACCGCATAAAAAAAGGCATATAAACCAATCACTCTACGCAAGTTAATCAGTTTCCCTTGTTTTAAAAATTTAGCTAATGGAGAGATTGTTAACGACAATAAAAATAAGTTAAGTGCTCCAATTCCAGTAAAGTGAATAACTTCTTTTACAGGATCTGCGCCTAACTCATCTATAAACGCCAGCCAATATAAGTTGATTAAAGGTAATAATGAAAAAACATGTACAAAGGTTTTAAGCAACCAAATAGGCGGAAAATATTTTTTAATCTGCATCAATAATATTTCCGTAAATCCATATTTTCATACATATCAGCAACTTCTTCGCCGTAGCCATTAAAAGGTAAAGTATCGATTCTATTTCGAGAAAATAGCCCTCCAGATGTTATCTTACGTTCACTTGCTTGGCTCCAGCGAGGATGATCAACTGCAGGGTTTACATTCGCGTAAAAGCCATACTCGCTAGGTGCTAATATATTCCATGTTGTAGGTGGCATTTTTTCTACTAATTTAATACCTACAATCGATTTAATACTTTTGAAACCATATTTCCAAGGCACAACTAATCTTATAGGTGCGCCATTTTGAGCAGGTAATGTTTTTCCATATAAACCTACGCTCATTAATGTAAGAGGATTCATTGCTTCGTCAATACGTAAACCCTCAACATAAGGATAATCGATACCACCACCAACTCTTCGGCTTCTTTGTCCTGGCATTTGCTCAGGATCATGTAAGGTTTCAAAGGCTACATACTTTGCTTTTGAGGTTGGATCGGCTTGTTTAATTATTTTAGATAATGAAAAACCTAACCAAGGTATAACCATAGACCATGTTTCAACACAACGTAAACGGTAAATACGTTCTTCAATGGCATACTTATTAAATAGATCATCGTAATCTAAAGTAAACGGTTTATTCACTTCACCTGATATTTTTAGCGTCCAAGGATTTACTTTAAACGCTTGAGCGTTGTTTATAGGATCTGATTTTTTAGTACCAAATTCATAAAAATTGTTATGGCTAATCACTTTAGTTTCTGGCGTAAGCACTTCACCTTTCATGGCATTTTTAGCGGGTGAATACTTTATCGCTTTTGTTTTAAATACTTCCGCTTCTTCATCAGAAGAAAACAGATCAAAACCTTTAGCATTAGCTGAACTTGCTAACAAAGTACCGGCTCCTAAAAAGCCCATTTTTTTTAACAAACTTCGTCTATCAGTATAAACATTCTCGTCTGTAACACTATTTTCTGTTAAAGCTGATTTAGCCGGAGTTTTAATAAGCATGCGGTACTCACTCTCTTAAAGGGAACTAGATTCTAAAATTAATAGGTTGTTAAATGATAAGACCGTATTAAGCATGATTCATTTCATACTTAATACAGTAAATAGAATTGAGAGTTAAAACTTACTGAAGAATTAAGCAATTTTTCCTAAGTAATTAATAATGTCTTTCGATTCATACAACCAAGTAACAGCTTCACCCGGTTTAGCTATTTTTAAACAAGGAACCGTTCTTTTTCCACCTTCGTTTACTAGTTCGTTAAGGTATGTTTCATCTTTAATATTACAAATATCAATTTGTAAACCTTGACGTTTTATTGCTCTGCGTACTTTGACACAAAACGGACAAGCAGGTAATTGATATAAACTTAAATGTTGTGTTTGGGCATTAATTTCATTTTGTGCATTTGCATCTCGTTTAGGCGAACTAGGTGAAAAAATAAAATTCAAACCTAAAATAATGCGACCTAAAATCCATCTGATAATAAACATATTGACTCTTTTTATATAATTAATTTTAACGTAGTTAAAGTTAGCGTAGTTAAGGTTAGTTCAACTAAAGGACCGAACATAAAGTAAATTACATTCAATAATAATTCCTCATAGCATTCAAGGTATGAGGTTATATCATTACCACATTAAGTCGTCTGGAATTTGGAATTCAGCGTATGGATCATCTTCTACTACATCATTAGTTTCAACTTTATCGTTTTGAACCAAAATAATAGAACTATCTAATGTCGCTATTTTCTCTGCTGTTTCTGAGGTAACAACGTAGGTTTTTTCGTCTAAGCCACAAATGGCTAAACGTCCATTAACAAGCGCTCTATGGGTAATAGCATCAACCAATAACTTTTTAACTTTACTGTTAAAGGTATAGTTGTATTCGGTTTCACCATCAATTCTTGTCAATTTATGATGCTGTAATATTTGAAGAATTCTTAAGTGTGTTTCTTTTTGAGCAAGTTGCTTGTTTTTCTCAGCATTAAGCTCAGCATCTTTTTTCGCTTTCTCTTCTTTGCTTTTTGCTAAATCTTGTTTTACTTTTTCTTGCAAGCTCAGGTCGTGTTTAACACCACTTCTTTTTTGCTTATTTTTTTTGCGCTGATCGCTATTAGCTTGACGTGCTTTTTGTTTAGTAGTTAAGCCTGCTTTTAACAATTGATCTTGTAACGACGCCATAAACTATTTGTCCTAATTGGGGTCACGAATAAAAATGCTATTTTAGCAGTTTTGCTGATTTATTAAAGAAACAAAACTAAAGATAGTAGAATTATTCAGGGTAAACATATCTCAGTTTTGATAAATCGTTGGCCGTATCTAAATCAATAAAAGCTTCGGGTAAATCAACGTGTATGACTTGCTCTATCTCTTTCATCATTAATGCTTTTGCACCTTTATCTCCCTTTAAAGCCAATAATTGAGAAAAATAAGCTTTCGGAAAAATAGTGGGAGGACCAATTCGATTATCTAATTGAGTATGAGGTTGTATGTTTTTGTTAAGCGGTAATTTGTTATTACGAGAGCAAGATGAAGTTACTATATTACATTGATTATCTAATGACGTATCAATAAGTGGAATAAGTAATGATTTATTAATTTGCCATTGATCAACTAAAACAATCATCACACGTTCAATTGTTTCAGGTAAACACTTTATTGCAGAACTGATAGAAGAAGACATACCTTGTTGCCAATGAGGATTAGTAACAAGTTTTACCGGTAACGGCACTAACAACGGTTTAAATAAGTTAGTCTCGTATCCTAAAACACAATATACATGTTTTGTTATAGATAAGGATATTTTGCATTGCCTAACGAGTAAACTTTCACCGTTTATTTCAACTAACTGTTTTGGGTGACCTAATCTTGAAGACTTTCCTGCAGCCAAAATTATTACAGCAAAATCATCCATTAAAGCACCCAAAAAAGTAAGTCGCCAGCATCAACTTAACATGCTGATTTAGCAGGAATAAATAACTTTGATTAAGTCACTAATCTCATTGGTACATCTACAGAAGTAGACTTGTTGTCTAACGTTTCAACTTTTACGTCTTTCGTTACCGACTCACCATTATGGTATCTATGATATGAAAAACCTTCTAACCCCATTTTTTTACAAAATTTATGAAAAGTTAAAAAATCTTCTTTACTGAACTCTTGTTCGTCTTTAGTTAATAAACCGTCTACATACATTGTGTCGCCATTTAAATTACAATTGGCAATAGCTGAATAAGGTTTACCATATTCATCTACACGTAATGCTCTAACCGTTTTAACTTCAAAGACCCATTCACCTACTTGTATGTAACGAGCGCTTTCTTGTGACATTTTATGTACCATTAATTGAGTCAATCTAGCTTTACTGCCGTTGACTTACAAACCTATCTATATATCAACCATGATAAATAGTCATGTAAAGTGGTAGCTATTGAATTATGAAGTGTTAACTTCTTCAATTACACATACTTGTGAATTAGATTTATATTACTAATACTCATCAAACTTAGTTAATGAGTAACAAATACAAACTTATACTGCTTAACACCAATCATTATAAATCAATGCTAAATAACCTAAACGATAACCAACTCTTCACATTATCTTAACAAATAAAGCGACTAATACAAACGCCTATATTTAAGAATTCATGAAAGATTAATTGATTAAGTTTTTATAATGAATATAACCAGTAGGAGAATAATAAATATTCAATTAAGCATATACAAAATTTTAGTGTAAAGTTATATATCGAACATTTATAAATCAAGGAGTTAGAATGACTTTACTTATTTGGGTTTTATTTATTGCGGTATTATTGCCTTTTGTGGCTAAAATCCCTGTAGTTATAGCAATGCATCAATTAGGAAAGTACGATAACCAACATCCAAGAAGCCAACAAGAAAACTTGACAGGATTAGGTGCCAGAGCCTTAGCTGCTCATCAAAATGCATTTGAGTCATTAATTATATTTTGTCCTGCAATATTAATTGCCGTAGCAACTAATCATACAGGCGATCTTATTCAACAAATAGCAATCACTTACCTTATTGCTAGAGTGGTATATAACCTATTATATTTACTTAATTTCAGCACATTACGCTCGTTTGTTTGGGCAATTAGTTTATTTTGCCCTGTGTATATTATTTGGTTATGTATTCCCTAATAAACACAAATTATAGATCTTGTTAAATTCATCTAAATAAACGGTTGAATAAATTACCTTACATGGCTACGATATGACGATGAACCTTATTCAATCTTTTTATTTTTTACGATTTATACTTTTTCCTTTCTTTAATTGAAGATGAGGGGATTTTTGTTTTGTAAAAAAACAATAATAACCTCCTAGTTGGAGGTTTTTTTATATGTAAAATAAAAATATTGATGTTAATGATTTCTCATTTGATTTTATAGGAAAAATGCGGTGAACGAAGATCTAGATCTTGACAAAATTCGTGAAAAAATTACTAAGCTTGACCAACAGTTACTAGAACTTTTTGCTCAAAGACGTTCTCTTACATTGAATGTAGCTAAAAGCAAAGCACACCAAATAAGACCAGTACGCGATCAACAACGTGAACAAGCACTACTGATTAGGCTAATAACTGAAGGTAAAAAATTAGGTTTAGATGCCCACTATGTTACGAGTGTTTTTCATACGATAATTGAGGACTCCGTATTAAATCAGCAAGCCTATTTACAAACACTTGCTAATCCAAATATTCAGGTTCCGACAGTAAGTGTTGCTTTTTTAGGTGACAAAGGTTCTTACAGTTATTTAGCTAGCCATCGATATTTTTCTCGACGAGCTGAAAAAATCATTGAATCAGGTTGCCAAAGCTTTGCTGAAATAATGCAACGAGTTGAATCAGGCCAAGTAGACTACGGCATGTTACCGATTGAAAACACAAGTTCAGGTAGTATTAACCAAGTATACGATGTGTTACAGCATACTAACCTGTCGATTGTAGGTGAAATAACTCAACCTATAGAGCATTGTTTACTTACTGCTGTAAACACCAAGCTTAGCGATATCAAAACAATTTACGCACACGGCCAGCCTTTTGCTCAGT
Source organism: Pseudocolwellia sp. G5-9 (assembly GCF_055808995.1). NCBI lineage: Bacteria > Pseudomonadati > Pseudomonadota > Gammaproteobacteria > Alteromonadales > Colwelliaceae > Pseudocolwellia > Pseudocolwellia sp. G5-9. The sequence goes on along the minus strand of NZ_CM147893.1, from coordinate 4,500,014 downwards.
GCAGTAACTTTTTAGATAAACAAAAGAACATCCGTATTGAGTATTGCGAAAGTACAGCAGAAGCGATGGCTAAAGCATATGAATTACAAGACAAAACAGTTGCAGTTATTGGTAGTGAAGAAGGTGGTCAGCTATACAAACTACATGCGTTAGAAAAGTCTATTGCTAATCAAGCAGAGAACCACAGTAGGTTTATTCTTGTTGCGCGTAAACCTGTAGATGTTGCTGAACAAATTCCAGCTAAAACAGCTATTGTTTTGGCCACCAGCCAAAAACCAGGTGCCTTAGTAGAATGCTTAATCGTATTAAAAGAAAAAGGCATTAACATGTGTAAATTAGAATCTCGCCCTATTCAAGGTAGACCTTGGGAAGAGATGTTCTATTTAGACGTAGAAGCTAATTTAAAGAACTTAGCCTTACAAGAAGCTATTGCTGAAATAACTCAGCACACTAACTTTATTAAAGTGTTAGGTTGCTACCCTATTGAGCACATTAGCCCAACAAGTGTACCAAGTAGCTCTCTTTAAAAATATAATCAGTATGTATACCCGTTATCATTCAATATGCAGGTTTCAGTGGGAACTAAAATACGTATCTTGAGCAGTAACGGATATAAATAAAAACGCCGACTTATAAGTCGGCGTTTTTATTATTTTCTCGGTTAATGTTTAAAAATCTAAATACTATGGCAGTAAGTAGCAATATAGTTAATGCTGGTATAGCGGCTGAAAGCATAGAAGCTAGCATGAATTGAGATGTAAATAAGGTTAAAAAAACAAAAGTAACACTGGGAAGAATTAACCAAAAGGGATGTTCACTGGTACATACATTAAAAACCCAACTCATAATAAAAATAATAATAAATGTTACTCCCACTGAAGTAACAGCAGTAACCGTTAAAGCGTAATAATCAATAACAAAATCTGGGTACTGATGAAAAAACTCTAATACCGCGGCATTCTTACCAAAACTAATTAACCAGACAAAAGATGCAGCAATTAAACAGCCAAAAATAAACGACCAAAGCTTTTTATTAACATTCATAATTTTACTAACTCTATTATTTTTATTATTCATTAAATATATATAATAAGTGTATTTTTTAATCAAGATATTTATAGATGCATATATTTTTATTAAAAAGAGTTGTAAATGAAGGAACATTACGAAAAACAAAAGTTCATCAACAATAATTACAAAAAATCACATTATTTTATTTATATTAATATCAAAAAGTTAGCTTTATTTCCTCACTCATTATCAATAAACAGTAAATATTGCCTGTTGTTGTTTTAATTCATAATCTTTACTATCCAACTCACTATATTAAAAACAATTCCAATAATTATGAGGTACTTATGATAAATAAGTTAAAATGCAATTATATTGCATCTATTTTTAGTCTTACCGCAGTATTTTCCTGTTTCACAAGTAATGCGACTATTGTTGAATTTCAAACATCACAAGGGAATATTCAAGTTAACTTATTTGACGAAGATACCCCAAAAACAGTGGAAAATTTTTTAGCCTATGTAAATGATGGCGCGTATACCGACAGCATTATCCATAGAAGTGTTTCTAACTTCATATTTCAGGGTGGCGGCTATACTTTTAATGGTGCCGAATTAGAAACTATCCCTCAAAATGCTGCTGTGATTAACGAACCTGTTTTTTCTAATGTAAAGGGCACAATAGCTATGGCAAAGCTAGGAGGTGATCCTAACAGTGCGACAAATCAATGGTTTTTTAATTTAACAGATAACAGTGCAAACTTAGATCTTCAAAATGATGGATTTACTGTTTTTGGCCAAGTGGTAGCAGGTGATATTGCAGTAATGGAAGCAATAGGTAATATTCCAACTTGCAATGCTAGTGCTACCTTTACCGACATCCCTCTCGTAAATTTTAATTGTGTCGCCGGTGCAGTTCCTGCTGCTGAAAACTTTATTACTATATATCAAATTGTTATTGTTGATTCGTCTTCGGCAACAGCTCAAGATTTAACACCAGTAAAAAATACGTTAATTACTCCAGAAGAACCTACAACTCCTGAAGAACCTACAACGCCTTCAGATGATAGCAGTGGCGGTTCTATGTTTTGGGGATTAATCGCCTTATTGAGTACATTAGTATTTAGAACTAAATTAACTAGATCCCATTAATATGACGACTTAAATGATTAAGGTTGGAATTATTTAACATGTATACTTCCAACCTTCTCTTTTCAATAAATCTCTGTCTAATTATTTTCTACCCATGCATTAATTAGAAAGCGAGAGATAGACTCTTTTCGAGGTAATTTGTAATTATCCCCCTCATCTCCCCATTCATCAAATGTTCGTATTTCATCAGCAGTAAACCACTGTGCGTCACGAATTTCTTCATCGTCAATTTGAATAAAAGAATCATTGGTTGTTGCATAAAAGCCAAGCATTAAGCTGCTAGGAAAGGGCCACGGCTGCGAAGTGATATATTTGACAGTAGAAACGTTAACGCCAGCCTCTTCTTTCACTTCACGTATAACGGCTTGCTCTATTGTTTCAGCCGGATCAACAAAGCCAGCGAGTGTGGAAACCACTTTATCGGGTATTCTGTGATGTTCAGCTAATAAACACTGTGCAGGCCCGTTATCAGGCTTATATTCAACCAACATAATCACAACGGGATCGGTTCTTGGGAATACTTCTTTACCACACTCGGCATTTATACAAATCAATGAATGTCCAGCATTTTGGGGCTTAGTAAAATTCCCACAACATCCACAAAATTGATTAGATCTATGCCAATAAGTTAGCCAATTAGCATATCCCAAAATTGAAGCTTGTTTGCTAGACACGATAGCTAATGAGGATCTTAAATCAATTAATTCAATGGTCTCATTACAAATTTCAGTTACGCTATCCCTCTCCATAAAAGATATATCAATTACAAAAATCGGTGATGTATTATCCATACCTAAAAAAATAAAAGGGCTCTCTTTATCTTGTCCATCTGGTTTTTCAAGCAATATATGAGATTTACGATTACGATCAAATATGAATAAAGTAGTATTATTAAACAAAAACTGCCCTTTCCAAATAGGTATTATTTGGCATTCTTGATGTTTTAATTGTTCTAATAACCACTCATAACTCTTACGTTTAGAGGAAGCTCGATCTAAAAACATCTCAGTAAATGAAAAGTTGGGAGTTAATCTATTCATTCAAATCATCCTTTAACGATTGACTCCAGTTAACAGACCAGCTTCCTAAAGGCTGAATTAGGGTAAAAAGTTCATTCCCTAAATGAGTGAGACAATAACCATTTAAACCTTTTTCAACAATCGAGGTTTCTCTTAATTCACTAATACGTTTATTTAAAAGAGTTGGCGAGATATTTTCGCACCTTTCTTGCAACTGTCTAAAGGTACATGAAGATTTTTGTAAATTCCAAATAATACCAAGCGCCCACGTTCGACCTAATAAATCTAATAACGCCATAATAGGTTTACCCGTTTTAGAGCCCCTTACTGGCTCCCCTGGTAACGGAAATGACATGTTGTTTTATCTCTTAATGAATAATATAAAAACTATATCCGATCATATTACGCTACACAATATGTAGCACCCTAAATAATAATTTTAATACAATGATGATAAAGAGATTGAGAGAGGGAACTGTACTGAAAGAGTTTATAATAAATTAATGAGCAATTTTTTTTCTTAGCGTTTTTACCGTTCCTCTTTGCTTTTTATGTTCTATACGTTTTCTTTGTGAGCCTTTTGTCGGTTTAGTTGCTCGTCGTACTCGCTGAACTATAGCCACACTTTTTATAAGCTCTTGCAAACGTTTGAGAGCATCGTCACGATTTTTCTCTTGAGTACGGTGAACTTGTGCTTTGATAATAATTACACCGTCTTTTGTGATCCTTTTATCTTTAAGTGCGAGTAATCTTTCTTTATAGAAATCAGGGAGTGAAGAAGCATTAATATCAAAACGAAGATGGATCGCTGAAGAAACTTTATTGACATTTTGTCCGCCAGCACCTTGAGCACGTACAGCATTAAGTTCGTATTCATTATCTAACAGTATTACAGAATTAGAAATTATCACATGAAGCCAGTAATTAATTGAAGTAAAGATGGAGGGAAGTTGTCAGGAGTTCCCTCCTGACATAAAGTCTAAACGTTTGGATTTTAAACAATTTAAAACTATGAATTTAAATTCATTTCTTGCACTTTCTCATGTGCAATTATAGGGGTTGTTGGATTTGGCTTACTATGTAAGTTTGCTTTTAATTGACCTTTTCTATGATTAAGCGCCGCATCTAACTTTTTAGCAGCAGCAGCAATGGCTGGATACATCACATCATTTTTAGCTGATGTAGATATTCGACTACCTTCATAATTTGTAATTATTTCAGTTTGATATTGTCCGTGTTCTTTAGAAAGAATCACATCAAGTGTGATGATTGTGGGAAAATGACTCGCAATTTTAGCAAATTTTTCGTCTAGGTGCTCTTTGATTGAATCTGTAACTTCTACATGATGACCAGAAAGATTTATTTTCATAGGTTTTCCTTTTAATTGTTACTCATTAAATAACCTGAGGGCTTACAGGTGAAAAGGCAAGTATTTTTTATGCTTTATTTTTTTAAAAATCATAACCATTTGTTTTTAAGTAATTAATATTTTTCAAGAACAGTAAAAATTTGTAACTAAAACACTCCTTTTGCAATTTATTACTCCATTTTATAACCCGTTAATACTTGTAAATATCTCAAATCTTCGCTTACTTCTCTTTCCCCCTTACTCAAGCTTTTATACAGTACCTTCTTTAATCTATAGCATAGTATTAATTTTTAGCTACAAGAAACAGCCAAAATATAAAGAATAAAACGAACCCAATAAGAGCTCTTCCTTGAGAATTTATTGCTAAACGTTACCCTCTCCTATTTTTAACTTTTTTAAAGCTCCCAACGGTTCCAGGTTAAATACTAACCTTTTTGGTGCGCAGTTAAAGATCAAGAAAAAATACCTACCATCACACAATAAAAGCATTAACGAAGCTAATATTTACGATATAATATGCCTATATATGTTGAACTTCTGTTATACGATTCGTTCAAACAATTTAAGAAGATAATTATTTAAATTATTTTTTATTTATACGCTACTTTGGATCCATAGATGTTTGATGATATACGACCTTATCGAAATGATGAGGTAGCTTCCGTAATACAAAAGCTTATTAATGAACCTGCACTGCAAGCCTCAATTGCCGGTATAAAACTTCCGCTAACGCATAAGATATTTCCAAATTTAGCTAAGTTTATTGTTAAAGTTTACTTTAAAAGTCGTTTAAGAAAATTTAATTGTATTGATGATATTCAAAAAGAAGTTGCGAAGTACCTTTATCACTTAATTGATACGAGTTGCTCGCACTTTTCATATAATGGCATCAGTAAAATAGATCCAAACAAACCGTCGTTATTTATTAGTAATCATCGCGATATTGTAATGGATGTTGCTCTAGTTAATTTAGCTTTGTATCAAAGTGGAATAACTACGGTAGAAGCTGCTGTTGGTGATAATTTATTAAACCAGCCTTGGGTGTCTGATTTAATGCGTTTAAATAAAAGTTTCATTGTAAAGCGCAGTGAAAAAACTAAACGAGCTATGCTAACTGCATCAAAACAGCTTTCGAGTTACATTCACTACACGCTATCTGAAAATCAGCAGAATATTTGGATAGCTCAACGTGAAGGCAGAGCTAAAGATGGTATTGATAAAACCAATTCGGCACTTATTTCTATGCTACTGTTAAATAAAAGTAAAGAAACAAGTATTAGCGACTATTTAGAGCAGTTAAATATTATTCCTGTTGCCATTTCTTATGAGTTTGATCCGTGTGATCAAGATAAAGCAAAAGAGTTAGCAGCAAAAGAAGCAACCGGTGAATATCAAAAATCAGAAAATGAAGATTTTGATAGCATAACCCGAGGTTTAGTAGGTAAGAAAGGACATGTGCATATTGAGTTTTGTGATCCTATCCTTGGTGATTTTGAAGATAGTAAAGCGATAGCTCAAGCTATTGATGAAAAAATCATTGCTAATTATAAACTTTATGACAGTAATCAAAAAGCTTATGAGCTACTGAAAAATACAGAAATTGAGCCAAGTGACAACCCTCTTTACAATAGGCTTCAACAGCTTACTAATGAACAGAAAAAATGGTTGTTAACTATGTACGCTAATCCTGTATTAGCTAAAGAAACCTTAAACACCTAACAACTCTACATCGACCAATTATCATATAATCTTAATAACGCATTTATTTTCAATTTAACGAAAAAAATGCGTTAACTATTATCGATATTACTTTTCCTGATAAAAAGCAGACATAGCTTTATAAAGCGAATATAAATCAACTTTAGAACCAACCGCATAGGGTGAATGTATCGATAGAATAGGAATGCCAAAATCGATAACTTCCATATTATCATTTGATAAATCACTTCCTATTGTTCCACCCGATGCTTTCCCTTTGTAGGTAGATGTTTGCCATTTAATATTATTGTTATCTAAGTAGTTACGCGTCCACGCCATATATTCTGAGTTAGCATTAAAACCGCCACCATAAAGCTTTAAGTTAACACCATTACCTAAACGTGGTGCATTGCCTAACTCCCATACACCAGCCCAAGAAGGATTTACACCTGGGTTTACATCAGCAGAAATAACTTTAGTTTCTCTTAGTACTTTACGTAGTAAATAGTCGTTATAACTAGTGCCTTTTTCTTTATATAAAAGCCCACTGAGCAAATCAACTAAATAACTTGAACCTGCCCCTGTGTTGTTAATATTACCCACTTCTTCATTATCAACTAAATAGGCGATAGAGGTGTATTCAGGTGTTTTTTGTTCAAGTAACGCATTAACGGCGGCGATAGCAGATGCTTTATCATCTTGTCCGTAAGCGGCGATCATACTGCGATCAAAACCAACATCACGAGGCTTCAAAGCAGGTATTAAAGCTAATTCCGCAGACACTAAGTCTTCAAGGCTAATATCATACTCGGTAAGTAAAAAATTGGTGACTACATCTTTAACAGACGTATCAAGAGCTGGTTTAGCCGCGATAATAACATCTAATTCTTCTTTCTTAATAACTTCTCGGCTGGTACGATTTCTGTTGTCGTGATCAACATGAGGCGCTAGGTCAGGCACTAGTAGAATAGGGTCGTTTTCATTAAAACCTACTGAAATATTAACGGTTGTACCGTCTTTTTTATCAACACGGCCTACTAAAGCTAAAGGAACATTTACCCACTGATACGTTTTAATGCCACCATGAACGTAAGTTTGAAATAAGGCAAATTTTTCCTTTTCGTATAATGGGCGTCCTTTTAACTCTAAACGAGGAGAATCTATATGTGCACCAACAATACGTGTACCATTTTCTAGCGACTTTTTACCGATAACAATGAGAGAAATAGTTCTATCTCTGTTTACGTCATAAAAACGTGCTCCCGGTGTTAACTTACTTTTATCTGTAAGTTTTTTAAAACCTTTCTTTTCAACTCTTTTAACGGTTTCAGTTACAAAAGTAAGCTCAGTAGGTGATTTATAAATATAGTCTTTATACTGAATAGCATACGCTTCAACAGCCTTTAATTCTTTTTTAGAAAGACTTAGCCAGCTTGAATTAACAGGTTCTTTTTCTACTTTATTGTCTTTAGTAAAACCTACTACTGGTATCGTAAGCCCTGCGACAACAGCAATACATGTGATTGTTTTTATTAAATTCATTTGTCATTTTCTCCATTTATCATATTTAACATAATAAAAGTGAATAATACTGAATTTCAAGTATTACACGTTGAATGGTGCTTATTAAAAGAAGAGTGGTAATAAGCCTTTATGGATTAACAAAGGCTTATTATTTAAAAACATGAAAAACTAAAGAGTTTGTGCGTACTGAATCGCTCTTTCTAAATCTTCTGGCGTATCAACTCCCTCGACAGGAACAGTTGATTCAGCAACAGCTACATGAATTTTTTCACCTTGCCATAGAACACGTAATTGCTCTAAAGATTCAATTTGTTCTAATTGGCTAGTAGGCCAAGTAACATAATCTTTAATAAAGCCGGCTCTGTATGCATAAATACCAATATGCCTTAAATAGAAGTCACCTATTTCCGCAACAGCATCTTTATTTAAAAAACGATTACGATCATATGGAATCGTCGCTCGGCTAAAATATAACGCATGGCCATTTTTATCGCAAAGCACTTTAACAGCATTAGGATTAAAGGCTTCATCTACATCAGTTATTTTTATGGCTAGTGTTGCCATTCTCGCATTATTTTGAATAGCTAAATTATCAGCCACTTGTGCAATGTTTTCAGGTGGAATAAATGGCTCATCACCTTGTACGTTTACGATAATTTGATCATCAGCAAACTGGTAGGTTGTCATTACTTCAGCTAACCGTTCAGTACCTGATTGGTGATCACTACGTGTTTTGCACACTTCGCCACCAAACTCTTTAACAACGGCTTCTACTTCATCGTTGTCTGTTGCAACAATAACTTGGCTTGCACCACTTAGCAGTGCTTTTTCAACAACCCACTGAATCATGGGTTTACCATTAATATCGGCTAACACTTTACCCGGTAAGCGTGTGGATTCGTATCGAGCAGGTATAACTACAATAAATGACATTTAAAATACGCCTTAATTAAATTATTCTTCGGTTATTCTACGAGCTTCATTTTCTAAAAGAACAGGAATGTTTTTTTCAATAGGGTAAGCTAAACGATCAAAATTACAGATAAGTTCTTGATCGTCTTTATTATAATCTAACTTTCCCTTACATACGGGACACGCTAATATTTCCATTAATTTTGTATCAAATGCCATGAGATATTCTCTTAATTTGTGTTAGTTGTGTTACTTAAGTTATTGTCATTATCAGCTTTATAAACTAATGCTGTTATTTTATCTAATAATGGTTGAATTTCTTGCTCTGAAAACTCAGCACCTACAGGAACATACCACCAATGTTCTTTAGCAAACGTTTGACACTTTACTGCATCTTTTTCTGTCATTAGTAAAGGTATTGCTGAAGTAAAATGCTTCAAATCGTGTTCAGTAAAATGATGATGATCAACAAAGCCTAATGCGTTTTCTACCTCAAATTTTTGATTACGTAAGGTGCTAAAAAAACGTTCTGGATCGCCTATGCCAGCCATTGCATTAACTCTGTTATGCTCTTTTATAAATAGCTGTAAAGAGATTTTTTCTCTTGTTTTTACATTACAAACGAATTGAGGACACAATACCATATCTAAATGGTTTGCTGTTTTATTCACCTGAGGTTGAGTGTTTTGTAATTTACTAGGTACTGATGGTTGATTAAAAATAACATAATCAACCGTATTTAAACGCCATTCACCTTCTCGTAAAGGACCTGCGGGTAATAATAAGCCATTACCAAACTTGCGTTTAGCATCAACAATAATAAGTTCTATATCTCTTGCTAGTTTATAATGTTGTAGGCCATCATCGGCAATAATAATATTACATCCTTGTTGTATGAGTAACTCAGCAGCTGCGACTCTATCAGAACCCACAACAACAGGAATATTACACCGTTTATAAATTAATATGGGTTCATCGCCCGCTTCATTTGCTGTGCTACTATTATCTAATAAATAAGGATAATAAGGTGCGTTACCACCATACCCCCTACTTACTACACCTACATTCAAACCCAGTTTTAAACATTGCTCAATTAAATAAATAACAACCGGTGTTTTTCCGTTACCGCCAATCCCTATATTACCAACAATAATAACAGGTGCAGAAACTTTGCAGGCTTTTAAAAGACCTATTTTATAAAAGAAACGTCGTAAACTCGTAAGAATAAAAAACAACAAGGTTATAGGTAATAACAAAGGCACAACAAGCCATTTAGCTTGGTGTTGTTTAAACCATACTTTTTCAATGAGTCTCATAAATACAGCAATTAACTAAATTGAAAACGATGCAATTGTGCATATGCACCGTCTTTTGCAAGTAAGGTTTTATGATCGCCCTGCTCTATAATTTCACCTGCCTCCATAACAACAATATTATCGGCATTTTCAATAGTTGAAAGTCTATGTGCAATAACAATACAAGTGCGGTTTTGTTGTAAAATTTGTAAAGCGTCTTGAATATGTCGTTCAGATTCAGTATCTAAAGCACTGGTAGCCTCATCTAAAATTAAAAATGGTGCGTCACATAATAAGGCCCTAGCGATAGCTACTCGTTGTCGTTGCCCACCAGAGAGTAGCGCCCCATTTTCTCCAACATTGGTATTTAATCCCTCAGGCATTTTTTCCGCAAATTCTAATACATGGGCATTTTTTGCTGCAGCAATAATGTCCTCTTCGGTTGCGTCAGGATTTCCGTAAGCGATGTTATTCGCTAATGTGTCGTTAAATAAAACGACTTGCTGAGATACATAAGCAAATTGCTTACGAAGATCTTTAAGTTTGTACTCGGTAATATCTTTACCATCAATAAGCACTTCGCCAGAGGTAGCATCGTAGAAGCGTAATAACAAGGAACTCGCTGTTGATTTCCCACTACCTGAGCGACCAACAAAAGCAGTAGTTTCTCCAGGATTTACCGAAAAATTTAATTTTTTCAATGCTAATTCATTATCATTTTTATATGAAAAATCAACATTATTAAATGATAAGGAACCTTTTGCTTTAACTAAAGTAAGCTGACCTGTGTCTTTTTCTCGTTCTTCATCTAATACTTTAAAAATACTCACACAGGCTGCCATACCATTTTGAAACTCGCTGTTAACGGTAGTAAGCATTTTCAAGGGCCTTAACAGCATAGTCATACACGTTATTACAGTAATAAAAATACCAGGAGTTAAGCTTTCTTTCATTCCTTCAAGATTTGCAACATATAATACAAAAGCTAAAGCAAAAGAGGCAATAATTTGAATAAGAGGGACACTCGCTGAACGTGTAGCAACTAATTTCATCCGTTGTTGGCGATTATGTTTATTAATTTTCTCGAAACGATCATATTCACGTTGCTGGCCATCAAATGTTAGCACGACTTTATGCGCATTAAATGTTTGCTCAGCGGCAGTAGTTACCTGCCCCATAGCGCTTTGAATACTTTTACTCACTTTTCTAAATCGCTTTGAAACAATAGTAACAATAACGGCAATAATAGGGGTAATAAGTAGGAAGATAGCCGAAAGTTCCCAACTTTTATAAAACATAACAATTAATAAACCAATAACAAAAGCACCTTGTTGAACCAAAGTAAGCAAGGCTTTACTGGTTGCTTGTAATACTTGCTCAGTATCAAAGGTTAATTTAGAAATTAACGATCCCGTAGACTCTTTATCATGAAAAGCGACAGGTAAAAACATGATGTGCTCAAACAGCTTTTGCCTAATGTCTGAAACGACATGATTACCTACCCAAGCTAAGCAATAGTTACCAATAAAATGACAAATACCCCGAACAACAAAACAAGCAATAACGAATATAGGCGCCCATTTCATAAAGTTAGGGTTTTTACCTGAAAGGCCCTCATCAATTAATGGCTGTAACTGAGAAAAGAATAAGGTATCAACACCTGCATAACCTAGCATACCAATAATTGCAGCAACAAAACCCATTTTATAAGGTTTTGAATATGACATAAGACGTTTAAAGTTTTGCCAAGTATCTTCTTCAGGTAAATTTTCTGCTTCGTTTTTAGACATTAAGTCTCTCATTCATTTAAAAACTAATTAACCTCGATTTGGGTTAACAATTTATTTTAACGTTATTTTACTTGTACACCAACTAATTGGGTTGAATTTAATAACTAACTTATTGCGCAAACCAAAAAGGATACTTTCCTTGTTTATAAGGCGTGACTATAATTTTTCTATTCTTGTTGTTATTGGGTGTTTCTTTAAGTTTATCAAGTTGTACTTTTATTTCGACCATTCCGACTTCTGCCGTATTAAATGCCATAACACTTTGTTCGACATATCTTTTCTTAACTAATTTAGACGGCATATTCCATCTATTCATAAACCCTGCACTGTATACGACATAACGAGGAGAGACCGCTTGAATAAAAGCCTGACTTGATGAAGTATTAGAGCCATGATGAGGAGCAATAATGACATCTGAATTTAATGCAGGTAACAGTTGATGATTTGCCACAAGTAATTTTTCGACACGGGTAGAAATATCTCCGGTAAGTAATACACTTTTATCGCCATCACTTACTTTTATAACACAAGAATGGTCGTTTTCATCTCCCACATAGTTAGCTTCATTTAATGGCCATAGTAGGCTAAACGTTAATCCTTGCCATATAAAATCATTGCCTTCCACACATTTTTTATCACCTTTTAGTTTAGGATCGCTTGCAATTATTTCTTTAATATTAAGAGAGCTCTTTAACTTGTTTAAGCCACCAGCATGATCGTTATCGCTATGACTAATAATAACTTTATCTAATGTTTGGATCCCCTGATGTTTTAGATAAGGCAATACAACCGCTTCGGCCATATTAAATCCACTTGGGTAGCTTGCTCCTGTGTCATAAAGAATCGCTTTATTGTTTTTTTCAACAACAACGCTTAACCCTTGCCCTACATCTAAAACCATAACTTTCCAGTCGGTATCTTGTTTATTGAAAAAATAGATATAACAAAAACCAATTAAACAGAGCAATGATAAAAAACTGAGGTGTCGCCATTTAACGGATAAAAATCGACTTATCCCTAGAAGAGAGATAATCAAGCTTCCTACAATAATATGATTAAACGATACTTCAACTAAAGCCCTAGGTTGCTCAGACAATAGGACTAACCAATGCCATAAAGCTTGTGTAGAAAATAAAGCTAATTGATATAAAGTTGAAGAAAAAAACTCACTAAAAGGCATAACTAAAACAGCGAGTAGGCACAGAGGGATACTAGTGAAACTCATTAATGGCACAGCAACTAAATTTGCAGTAATTGACACTAGAGACAGTTGATAATTAAACAACATAGAAATAGGTAACATAAAGATACTTAAACTAAGCTGAACCCAAAAAAGTGATTGCAGCCATGTAGTAATTTTATTTTTACCAGTAAAAGAACGTTTAAAGCGCCACAGAGTTAATAAGATTAAACTCACCGCGTAAAACGAAAGCCAAAAACTCCCACTAATTAAACTCATTGGCGTTATTAGTAAAACGATAAAAACGGTAAGAAACAGCCACGTTAATAAACTAGGTTTAATCCCTATAATTCTAAACAACCAAAAAAGTAAAAGCATGACTAATGCCCTCACAGTAGGTAAAGAAAAACCTGCGAGGTAAGCGTAATAAAAAGTAATTAAACAACTAAAAAATACGGCGATAAGTTTACTATTGTTTGATAATAATAAATCTAGATAACTTGATTGCAGAGGCTGTTTAACAAAAAAACGTAGAGGGAATATTCTAATTAAAAAGCTAATAATTAAAAAACTTCCTGTTGCGATCAAACCTAAGTGAAGACCTGAAATAGCAATTAAATGCTGTGTATTTGTTTTATTAAGTACTGACCATGTGTCTTGGTCTATCGTATTTCTTTCTCCAAAACTTAATGCCGTTAACAAAGAAGACAATTGCCCTGATGGTAATAAAGTGAGTGAATTTGAATATAACTGCTGACGATAGCTTATTTTATTACTAAGTATTTCATTATCTGTGTGATTTAAAACATAGCCTGTAGCCACAATGTTGTTTTGTCTAAGCCACATTTGATAATTAAATCCTCCTTGATTAGCAAAACCATGAGGTGGTTTTAACTTTACTTTTAGAAGCCATTCATTCCCCTGTTGAACAAGATGAGATGATTTATTCCAACTAAGGCGAGTAATAATGGGAGTAGACAGTAATTGATGATCAATATGCGTTATTTCAAAATTAAATTTATAACTACGTTTGTATTTAATTTTATTTTTTACTTTATTTTCAAAAAGTCGTTCTTTGTTTTTTTCTTGAATAGGTATACGTGATTCTATTGTGGAAGGTATGGTTTTAACTTTACCTGTAACAAAATGAGTCGAATCAAATAATACGTTAACATTGATGTTGTTTTTTTGCCAAACCTGTTGGTATTGTACTCCAGAATATAAAATCCAAGCGATCCCTAAAAACAGTCCGCTAATAGTTCGTGTCTTTTGGTACAATGAACACGCTAAACCTACAAAGGTAAAAAAAATGACAGAAAAAAACTCTGGTACTATTGCCATAAATAATGACAATATAGCACCTATAAAGAACGTGATTAGCCACCCATCCATAGTGATTAATTCCTAAAAAATTTTAAATTATTTTATTTATGCCTAAAAAAATCATTAAGCGTTTGATGCCAGATGCTCACTCTATAAAAACCAACAAATATTTACAAATTTTTGGTGGTTTATTACACAATGCTAACCTCTGGCATTTAAATAGACGATCTATAGCTAAAGCTTTTGCTGTGGGTTTATTCTTTGCTTTTATACCTGTTCCTTTTCAAATGGTATTAGCTGCGGGTATTGCAATTTTGGTACATGCAAACTTACCTATTTCTATCGCTTTGGTATGGATAACAAATCCTTTGACTATGCCGGCAATTTTTTATGTTTGTTATTTAGTGGGTGCATGGATAATAAATGCTCCCGCAGAAAAATTTGAATTTCATGCAACTTGGCAATGGATAATTGATAGTTTAACCACAATTGGGCCCGCATTTTTATTAGGATGCTTAGTTTGTGCTATTCTTTTTTCTCTTATCGGTTATATTGGGATTCACAGTATATGGCGTTTTTCAGTGGCTAAAGAATGGAATAAACGTAAAAACCTAAGAATAAAATAATTTTTTTTGGGGAGGAAACAGACTCAAATTTAGAATAAATACTATACTTTTTAATAAGGTCTAGTTATTGTGAATTATCTGTTCTAAAGAAAAAAATAATGAATGCATTAAAATCGTTACTACTAACATACCTGCACTCTGGTGCTAGAGAGTCTAATTCTGATGAAGTAAACAGACGAATATTAGTTATTTATCTTTTTTCTTTGATCGGAACGATTATCACTGGAATAGCAGCAGTTTTAGCCTTAACTAATCATAACATTCAACTCGCCTGTGTTTTGTTTGTAGTATGCTTTATTTTTACCTTAGGCCCTGTCACTCAAAAAACGACGAATAATTATCAACTCTCTTCTGGTCTTGTTTTATATCAACTTTATATCTTAATGTTCTATTTACTCTACTCTGGTGGAGCCAATAATACTGGGCCTTTATGGATATTTATGACCGCACCCGTGACCTTTTTTATTTGTGGTTTAAGAATAGGCGTTTTAAATTTACTACTATTTACAGGTATATCATCGCTAATATTACTTCTTCCTGTAGATATTATATCCACAGTCCAATATCCTCTTGATTTTAAACTTCGACTTATTTCTTCTTTTCTAACTGTTTCAGCACTCACTGCGTTATACGAATATTCAAGAGAAACATCGTATAAAGCAATGAGAGACGTAAGTGACAGATTCGAACAGTTATCTAAAATAGATCCTCTTACTCAATTATCAAATCGTAGAGATGCCACCAATGTTATTGAATATGAACAACGCCGTTTAGTTAGAAATAAAACTGAGCTCAGTATTATTATTTGTGATGTGGACAATTTTAAAAGTATAAATGATGAATATGGTCACAACGCAGGAGATTGTGTTTTAGTAGAATTAGCAAAAATATTTAAAACCTGCGTACGCACACAAGATACCGTTGCCCGTTGGGGTGGTGAAGAATTTTTATTTATTCTCCCTTATACCAATTCAATTCAAGCCGGCCTTACAGCCCAAAAGATACACAAAGCAATTAGAAACAATAGCCCTTTGTGTAAACAACAAGCTTTTGATACAACTGTAAGTATGGGTATAAGCACCATAGTGGGTAATAGCAGTATTGAGTCAGCTATTACAGCAGCAGATAGAAATCTATATAAAGCTAAAAACTCAGGTAAAAATCGTACCTATAGCGATAACGAAGAAATACTACCTGATTAAGTGATAACATAAAAGACAAGAACTATATTTGTCCTAACACATGCGCTGGTTCTATTTTAGTAGCTTTCCATGCAGGATATAAAGTCGCGATTAATGATAAAGATAAAGCGGTAATCACTGTAATATAGACATCAGAATAATGTAAATCAGATGGTAAAAAATCAATAAAATAAATATCCGCGGAGAGAAACTTAGTTTTAAATATTGTTTCTATTTCACGAATAATATGCGTTAAATTATTCGCTAAGTATATTCCCGAAAGAGCACCGAAAGTAACACCCACAACTCCATTAATAAAACCTTGTATCACAAAGCTATACATTATAGTAAATGAGCTTGCTCCCATTGTTTTTAAAATAGCGATATCACTTTTTTTATCGTTAACTGCCATAATAAGCGTAGAAACAATATTAAAACTTGCAACAGCAATAACAATAATTAACACAATATACATAACCAATCGAACAAGTTGTATATCGTTAAATAAATGTCCTTGCTCATTTGTCCAATCAGTTACATAAACATAATGGTCTAATTTATAGGCGGCTTCCCTAATAATAAGCGGTGCCTTAAATACATTATCCACTTTAACACTAAGCCCTTGAGATTCATTTAAGTTATATCCCATAAGTTTAGACACACTACGAAATGACATATATACGTTAATGTCATCCACCATACCGCCAAATTTAAATATACCGACCACATTAACTTGTTTAGTTAAGGGAATAGGAAATCTTTGATGGACATTGTTACCACTATTTAAATGAACATTTTGAGGAAGTAATAGCTGCACTGAATCACCTACCGAGAGTTGGAGTTTTTTGGCTATACCAGCACCGATAAGAATACTATTTTCTGATGATAAATCACTCCATTGCCCTTCAACGATATAATCGGTAATAGATGAAACTAGTGTTTCTAGTTTAAGATCTACTCCTTTTACTTCAATACCTTTCACCTCACCTTTATATTGCATCATCCCTGATTCATTAATAATCGGCGCTACAGCTAATATATGTGGTGATTTTAAGACTTGCGACGCTTTGCTTTGCCAGTTAGGTATAGGAGTATTTACTCCTGTTAATTGGCCATGAGGAATAACCGAAAGTAACTTATCAGCTAATGCTTTTTCAAAGCCATTCATGGCTGATAGCACAACAATAAGCACCATAACCCCTAAAGCTATACCGATAGTTGATGATGCTGATATAAAAGAAGCAAAACCGTTACTTTGACGACTTCTTACATAACGTAATGCAATAAATAAACTCAATGGTTTGAACATTATTGTGCTAATTCCATCTCTTTTAATTGACCATGAGCTAGTGTTAATTGACGATCCATTTTACTGGCCAACACTAGATCATGGGTAACAATGACAAAGCTAGTCTCTAATGTTTCGTTTAATTCTCTTATTAATTTATATATTTGCTCTGCGGTTTCAAAATCTAAATTACCGGTAGGTTCGTCAGCTAAAACAATCGATGGATTAGTCACTAATGCCCTTGCAATCGCAACACGCTGCCTTTCTCCTCCTGATAATTCTGAAGGTCTATGATGTAAACGATGAGACAAATTGACTTGCAATAGAATTTTCTCAGCAGCTATTTTTGCTTCTTTAGGTGAAACCCCTCTGATAAGTAAAGGCATGGCGACATTTTCTATAGCTGAAAACTCCATCATTAAATGATGAAACTGGTAAATAAAACCAATGTGTTTATTTCTAAAAGCCGCTCTTTCTTTATCAGTTAAAGCGTGTACGTTAACATCATTAATAATAACTTCACCTGAAGAGGGAGAATCAAGCACTCCTGCTATATGTAAAAACGTACTTTTACCGCATCCAGAACTCCCTACAATAGCTAATAATTCACCAGAATTAACACTTAAATTTAATTCATTCAGCACTTTAGTTTCATGCTTCCCATTAAAATAGGATTTTGATACTGCTTTACACAGTAAACGATTACTCATTTCGTAAAACCTCAGCAGGTAATGTTTTCGATGCTCTGTAAGCAGGATATAATGTGGCTAAAAAACTAGTAAATAATGCAGAAGATATAATCACAATCACATTAGAGAAAACAAGGTTTATAGGTAAGTTTTGTCCAGCAAAAGCAGGTCCTAAAATACTAAGACCAACCGTTGATAAAATAGTATTTAAATTTAATGTAATCAGCACGCCTAATATAGTTCCAATTAACACACCCCAAACACCATTTGAAACACCTTGTACGATAAAAATACTTAAAATATTTTTTCTATTCATACCCAATGTTTGAAGAATACCAATTTCACCTTGTTTATCTATCACTACCATAACAAGGGCGGATACAATATTAAAAGCAGCAACCGCTATAATTAAACTTAACATAAGCCACATCATGTTTTTTTCCATTTTAACCGCTGAAAATAAAGCACCTTGGCTATTCTTCCATGTTACAAATTCTAATTCAGTAAATTCACTTTGTACTTGATTCGTTAGTGCGTCGGCATTAAAAGCATCATCTAAATACAAACGTAAGTGACTAATACCATCGCCCTTTTGTTTTAATAACTTAGCGCCATATTTACTATGCATATACACCACTGAGCCATCAACTTCTGATCCTACATTAAATATCCCTGTGATCGTAAAAGTGCGTTGCACAGGAATTCGTCCCATAGGTGTAAAAACCGTTTTATTAGGTAGAACAATACGTATAGTGTCCCCTAGTGTTACATTTAACTTATAAGCTAAAGCTTTACCCATAACTACAGAATATGGTGTTTCATTTAAACTATCTAAATCACCTAACACCATATGTGTACTTATAATATTGTGTTGCTCAAACTCAGGAAAAACACCAAAAATCAAAACACCTTGTAATGCTTTATTAGATTGAATTAATGCCTCAGATTGAAGGAAAGGCGTAACATGAGTTACATGGGGGAAAGTTAACAGTTTTTCACGTGTTTTTTGCCAATGGTTAAATGCCTTTGAGCTAGTAGAAAGTGGGTCTATTGGCGGCTTTACATTAACGACTACATGAGGAACAATTCCTAATATCCTTTTTTTAAGCTCCCCCTCAAAACCATTCATAACAGAAACAACGGTGATAAGTGACGCTACACCTAAAACGATACCCGCGATTGAAAAAAAGGTAATAAAAGAAACAAAACCAGAATGTCTCTGACTTTTGCTATAACGTAGACCAATAAAAAAGCTTGCAGGTAAAAACATGAATAACAGAGTTCTTAAATAATTGATTTTATATTATAAATATAAAACTGAAAAACATTTGTGAGCTAAGCATAACATAATGAATAGCGGCTATAACCAGAATAATTTCGCTATTTTGTAATCAAATATAATTAATTTTTGTCACAAAACAATTTAAAAAACATGGCTTAAATATTTTTTAGATGTGTATTTAGTAAAACCCTTTTATACTAAATCAATAACCAAGCAAGAGTTGGAATAATGCCTGAAGATCAAATCAATTTAAAACTTAATCAATATAATGAGTTTTTTTCTATAAAACATGATTTCAATATTAACGCTAAGCCATTAAATAATGGCAATAATATTTCATATCATGACTTTTTAAAAAATATACCGACACCATTTAAGCTGGTCAACGATATTGCTACATTAGATCAATCCGCTTTAGCGCCTTTAGGAGTAATAACAGGAGTTGCAGGACAGTTAGTTCAATACTTAAATCTTCAAGCTCAAAAAATTGATTTACTCATTAATCATATGCTCAATGAACAAGATGATGAAGAACATCGCTATCAAGGCATTGCTTTTGGCGGTGCTGGAATTGAATTTATTCACAATACAGCTTTTTCGATAAATACGTTTATTGAAATAAAGATTTTTTTAACCCATGAAAATTGTGCTATTTATTGTCACGCTGAAATTATTAGCGTAGAGAGTACTGAAAACAAGCACAATCATAAAGCTATTTTTCATCATATAAGAGATGATGATAGAGAGCGTCTAGTTCGTTCAAGCCTGCATTTGCAGTCAAAGCAATTACAACAACTCGCTAAAGAGCGAAATAAGCAACCTAACGAATAAGAGGTATATATGTCATTAATTGGAATAATAATCGCAGTAATTGCGTTAGGGCTTATTGTAAGTGCTGTTTTACTTCTCAAACAATCAGCTAAAAAGTTTGATTTAACTGAAGAGCAACTACAAAAAATAGAAGCTCGTAATACTGAGCTTGAGAAGGAAGAAAAAAAAGAAGAGTAATTGTTAGTTATTTTATTAACTCCGATATAAAGTTTTGATCAAGTGATAACCAAACTTAGTTTTAACAGGGCCATGTACTTTATAAAGCGGTTTTTTAAAAACGACATCGTCAAATTGCTTAACCATTTGCCCTTTTTTAAACTCACCTAAATCCCCACCTTTCTTTTTAGATGGACAAATAGAGTATTTCTTCGCTAAAGCAGAAAAATCAGCTCCTTTTTGTAATTGCGAAAGTATATCTTGTGCTAATTTTTCTGTTTTTACTAATATGTGTAAGGCACTTGCTGAAGCCATTAAAATGGATCCTAGTTACGTTTTTATCAATTATATATACCCAATACCTTAACAACAAACAAGTACGTCTTTTTAAAAGAAATATTATATTCTGTAAAAATACATCTCTTGAAACGATAAGTTACTAAATTTTGAATAAGTGTATTTTTCTCTATGCTTTTTTACTATAAACTTAGGAAATTTTAATCCATTAAGAGTATTTTATGGCATCTATCCAACATTTATTTGAACAAAACATTGAATGGGCTGAAGAGATCAAAAAAAGCGATCCTAATTTTTTCAAATCACTTTCAGAGCAACAGGCACCAGAATATTTATGGATAGGTTGTTCTGACTCTCGAGTTCCTGCAAACAATTTAATGGGACTATTACCTGGAGAGGTATTTGTTCATAGAAATATAGCTAACTTAGTCATACATACTGATTTAAACTGCTTATCCGTTTTACAATTTGCAGTAGATGTTTTAAAGGTAAAACATATTATTGTATGTGGCCATTATGGGTGTGGTGGAATAAAAGCAGCACTTGATGATGAAAGTCATGGATTGATTGACAACTGGCTGAGACATATTGAAGATGTACACCGTTTCAATAAAGAACAATTAGATACAGTGTCTGATCCTGAAAAAAAAGCGGATCTACTTAGCGAGCTAAACGTCATAGAGCAAGTGACCAATGTATCGCACACAACGATTTTAAAAAACGCATGGAAAAATAATCAAGATATTACTGTGCATGGTTTTATTTACAACATACACGATGGTATTTTACAAGATTTGAATGTTTCTGTTTGCGAAGACTTAACAATTAAATAAACTGATAAAGGCTGTTATTCGTTAGCAGCCTTTTTAAAATTTTTAAAGATTACTGATTTATCTTTTTTAGCTTCACCTCACTTACCTTCTCGCACTTACCTTTATGATCATCAGCCACAATTAGAACAATAGACTGATCTGAAAATGGATTAATATCAACTTTAGATGAAAGTGTAAAAAACAGTAAATATGAATACACTAATTAACCTCAACTCGGGTTAATGAGTGTTAGTGAATTAATTAAAAGATTTATTTAGCAAATATTTAATGCGTTTTGTTGTTTTCCTAAGATATATTCGTCTCTCAATATTGATATTTTTGTGTATAACAAGGCGAATTTTTCTATTTGATAGCTGAATATTAGTCATAAATTCAACGAAATTAAGCGTAAAAATAGCTTGTTGAATAACTTTGCTTATCCCGAGTTGAAGTTAATTAATAACGCTACTATATACTTTTAATAATATTTATGTGATTCCCTATTTATTAAATTAATTATTATTGACACTATCTTAGCTGACCATAACTTAATAAAATAACTTTCATTAATCAAATAATAAAAGTACGTACCATTAATATTCCTTTCTCTAAAAAAGACATTCTTATTGATAAACTCATATTAGCACCTATGGAAGGAGTAATAGATCCATTAATGAGGCAAATACTTTGCTCGATTAATAATTACGATTTATGTGTTACTGAATTTGTAAGAGTGGTTGATTCTCTAGTCCCTAAACACATCTATTACCGAATATGCCCTGAATTAAGAGATAAAGGCTACACAGGTAATCAGACTCCCCTACGTATACAGTTACTTGGCCAAGATCCAAGTTGGATGGCAGAAAATGCAATAAGAGCAATAGAACTTGGATCCCATGGTATTGATGTGAACTTCGGTTGCCCAGCCAAAGCAGTAAATAAAAGTAAAGGTGGAGCTGTTTTATTAAAAGAACCAGAAAAAATTTATCAAATATTATCTACTATGAAGAAATCACTAAATGATGAGACTATATTATCAGCAAAAATACGTTTAGGTTTTGATGATACATCTCTTTTTAATGAGCTAATATCAGCAATCAATTCTTCTGGCGTAAATGAATTAGCGATACACGCAAGAACTAAATCAGATGGTTATAATCCACCAGCTTATTGGGAATACATAAATAAAGCCGTTTCATTTTCTACAATGCAAATTATTGCTAATGGTGAAATTTGGAATAGAGAAGCAGCACTAAAGTGTTCAAAAGTCTCGAACACCTCTCACT
Organism: Pseudocolwellia sp. G5-9; assembly: GCF_055808995.1. Taxonomy (NCBI): domain Bacteria; kingdom Pseudomonadati; phylum Pseudomonadota; class Gammaproteobacteria; order Alteromonadales; family Colwelliaceae; genus Pseudocolwellia; species Pseudocolwellia sp. G5-9. Next base: position 4,477,294 of record NZ_CM147893.1, on the reverse strand, counting down.
TAATGTTAGGCCGTGGTGCTCTATCTTTACCCAATATTGCTAATACCATTAAATATGATACTGAACCTATGGATTGGTCGAATTTGCAAAAGCTACTCCTGACTTATAGTCAGTTGGAGTTAAATGGCGATAAAAGCTATTATTTCTCTAGTAGATTAAAACAATGGCTTAGATATCTAAAGTTACAATTCCCACAAGCCGAAGAGCTTTTTCAACAGATAAAAAAACTGAATAATAAAGATGAAATAATATCCTTAATAAAATCTATAAATTAGAGACTTATCCTAATCCCAACAAGTTTAGGAAATAAAAAAACCAGCAAAATGCTTAATGCCGATCAGTTAAGAAATGTTTAACGATCCATTGACCGATCTTCTGGTTAGTATATAAAGGCTTCTGAATTTATTCAGGAGCCTTTTCTTTTGCAACTCTCTACTGCCTTATCACAAGTTTCACAAAATAGTTTTACTGAATTTACAGGATTAAGTGAATTATTAGACCCAAGCATCGTTGATGAAGCGTTGGCTCAGTCAGGTATTGCGACCATAAGGAAGCGCAAGCTTCCTATGGAGCAAATGGTGTGGGCTGTTATTGGTATGGCTTTATTTCGTAAAATGTCTATCCGCCAATTAGTTAATCAGCTTGATATCATTCTACCTAACGGTGCCCCCTATGTTGCACCTAGTGCCGTAACACAAGCAAGAAAGAAACTTGGTCATAAAGCAATAGAATCTATTTTTAATAAAACACAATCGCTATGGCATGAGGAGTCTACTCACCCCACATGGTGTGGATTGACACTATTAGGTGTTGATGGCGTTGTATGGCGAACACCTGACTCAAAAGAAAATAATGAATATTTTGCACGTACAGGAAACTCTCATGGCAAGGCAAGTTACCCCCAAGTGCGCATGGTATGCCAGATGGAATTAACAAGTCATTTATTAACACAAAGTGCTTTTGATAGTGTTGATATTAACGAAATGAAATTAGCTGGCTCGCTAGTTGAAACAACACCAGATCATAGCTTGACACTATTTGATAGAGGCTTCTACTCGCTTGGATTACTTTATCGTTGGCAATCCACGGGAATATCACGTCATTGGCTGATACCGCTAAAAAAGAACGTACAATATGACATTGTTCGTTCATTAGGACGCCAAGATAAAATAGTTCGTTTAACCGCCTGTCCCCAAGCACGAAAGAAGTTTCCTGAATTACCTGAATCAATTGAAGCTCGATTAGTATCGAGAAAGGTTAATGGTAAAGCGTGCGAAGTGTTAACGTCTATGACGGATGCAATGAAGTTTCCTGTCGCTGATATTGTCGATTTATACGGACATCGGTGGGAGATAGAACTTGGTTTTAGAGAAATGAAGCAGTCACTACTTGATAGCCAATTTACCTTGCGTAGTAATCAACCTGAGCTTATAAAACAAGAGTTGTGGGGGATATTACTCGCTTATAATCTGATCCGTTATCAAATGGTATTAATGGCGAAGTCACTCGATTCAATACATCCAAACCAATTAAGTTTTCATGGTGCTTCAATGCACATAATTTATCAACTGACTATGTTGCCATTTTGTTCGCCAGGAAATGTGTCAAAATTTGTTATGGATATAACCAAAAGTGCCAAACAGTTTGTATTGCCAGCACGTAGAGAGCGGAGTTATCCGCGAGAATTGAAGTGTTCTAAGAATAGGTACCCTGTTAAAAAAAGAAATGCCGCTCACCTTAAGTGAACGGCATTAAGCAAAATGCTGGTTTTTTTTAAAGTAAATTTAATTAGATTAAATAGATACTTTTTTACGTCTAGCAGTGTCCTTGATAAAACCAGCCCAGCCTCTAGCAGCTTTCTTAGTTTTAGGGTCATCCATTGCTTTTTCTATAGCATTATTTGCTTGTTTGTATTGTTCTAAATAAAAGTGAGATTCAGCAATACTCATATATATCTGACCTTTATTTTCAATACCAAGCTCTAAAGCTTTATTTAAAGCAACAATAGAACCTTTAAACTGCTCATCTTGCTTTAACAACATACCTTGCTTGCTATAATGCTTAGCTTCATTGGTCATTTTCGCCAATTCACCATAGTATTTAGCTGCTTTATCAATATGTTGAGCCGCATGCCATGAGTTAGCTAAAATAGTAAGATTTTTATCATCTCTTTTAACTGAACCTGAAGCAATATGCTTTTCAAGCAATGTTGCAGCTTTATAAGGAATTGCTTTTTGAGCATATAAGCTAACAAGTACTTTAATTTCAGACTCTTTTTCAAGGTAACCTTGTTTATAAGCTAAATCTAAAGTTGCTAGTGCTTTGTCATAATCTTCTACTAAAGTATAAAATTGTCCTAATTGTACCCAATACGTTTTGGTATCAGGGAATAATTGAACCGTTGTTTCTAATACTTTAACAGCCTCTTTAAACATCTTACGTTCATAAAACGAAGTAAGTTTTAAAATATAAGGATTCTGACTTTGCTTATCACCAAAAGCAGCTATAGCTTTATCAGCTGGAGCTATTACTTTATCTAACTCTTTAAGTGAATAATGGGCGTTAGCTATCTTAACCCAAGTTTCACCATCAGATTTACCAGTAAAGTCCATCCATGCTTTATAGTTTTCTAAAGCGCCTCTGTACTTTTGGGTCTGCATTTGTAAATCAGCTAGTAGTTTAATAGCTTCACCATGATCACCTTCATTTAAGATGTCAGGTTTAATCGCTAATTCTAAATACTTAATAGCCTCTTCTTCTTTTTTACCCATGGTGGCATACATTATTGCAATAAAACGATTAACATAAGCTTTGTCGTAATCTTTTTTCGCCTCAATGTCTAATAAAACTTGTAATGCACCAGGAATGTCATCAGCAGAATATAGTTCAAACGCAGCACCAACTTTTTTACCAACAGATGGACCAACTAACTGAGTTGGACGTTTTGCCTTTTCTTCAGCACCAACGCCTGCCGCAAAGGCAGCAGTCGTTAGAGGTAACTGCACTGCAGTTACCGAAGCAGCAACAACTAAAGATAATATAATTTTATTCATTATTTACCCCCATCCATTTTAAAGTCTAATTGAACTGTTAAACCAGGCTGGCGCTGTGGCTTACCATCAACAACCTTAGGTTTATACTTCCACTTACGTAGTGCACGTTTAGCTTCTTTATCAAAGACACGCTTTGGATCTGCTTCAATAACGTTTACATCTTCAACTCCACCAATCTCATTAATAGTAAATGAAAGTTTTACCCAACCTTCTTTACCATCTCGAGCTGCTTGTATTGGATATTTAGGTTCAATACGAACAATAGGTGTTGCATCTCCATCACGTCCAAAACCTTCACCTGGAGCAGAAATACCTGCATTTGCTCCTGCTAACTTAATACCTGGCATGTTAAAGCTAATGCCACTGGTATTATTAGTAGCTTCAGGCTCTGGAGCTTGAGGCTTAGGTGGAGACTTAGGCGGCGGCGGAGGCGGCGGTGGAACACGTCTACGTGTTTCAGCTGCTGACTTCGGTGGCGTAGTGTTAACTTCTACTATTATATTTTCTAACTGTTCTTCCTTGTTTCTATCACCGCTAGAAACAAGGAAAGCCATAAATGAAAATAGTACAAATGTTACCGCTGCGCCTAGTAGTATTGATACTAAAAAGCGAACCATAGACTACCCCTTAGCTGCAGCAATAGAGATTCTGTCTATACCTGCATCTTTTATCGCATCCATCACTTTAACAACAACACCATGTTTAGCGTCTTTGTCAGCTTGAATGATTACAACATCAGTAGGCTGTTCAGCTAATGCCTTTTCAATGTTCGCTGCTAAACGTTCGATATCAACACGACGTTTATCAAACCAAACTTCACCAGTATCTTTTACCGCAATGAAAATATTAGCGGATTTTTGCTTACTTTGGTTTGCTGCTTTAGGTTTATTAACTTCAATACCTGCTTCTTTAACAAAAGAAGTGGTTACAATAAAGAAGATCAGCATGATAAATACGATATCAAGCATCGGTGTCATATCTATTACTGCTTCTTCGTCTTCACGAATACGTTTACGTGCCATTCGAATTTCTCTCTAGTGATGAGGTAAACTGTCAACCAGTTTAGCCTTTGCTAGTTTAACTTTAGCGTCTAATCTTGAGCTAAAAAATACACCTGATAAAGCTGCTACCATTCCTGCCATTGTAGGAATTGTCGCCATAGATATACCTGAAGCCATTAAACGTGGGTTACCAGTACCTTGTTGTGCCATAACTTCAAACACACCTATCATACCTGTAACCGTACCTAGTAATCCAATAAGAGGACACATAGCTACTAAAGTTCTAATTGTGAGCATACGTTGCTCTAATAATTCTGTCGCTTCGGAGATCCAAGTATCTCTAATACGATGTGCATACCAAGACGTAGTGTCTTCACGTGCATCCCAACGTCCAACGATATCGTCTTTCATTTTTGGGTACACTGATGATAAAAACCAATAACGTTCAATCATCAAAATCCACATCAAAAAGAGAGCGAAGGCAACAACATAAAGTACATTACCACCTGTCGCAATAAAACTCCTGACAGATTCTATAAGCTCTATCAGGAATAACATTATTTAGACTCCTTCTCTGCGATTGCAGCGATTAAACCAGCGCTTTGCTCGTCTAGTTTTTGCAGAACAGATTTACTACGACCAGCAATTACACTGTGAATTAGTATTAGAGGTAAAGCACAAATCAAACCTAACGCTGTTGTAACAAGAGCTAGAGATATATTACCTGCCATAATTTTCGGGTCACCTGTACCAAATAATGTGATTGTTTGGAACGTCATGATCATACCGATAACTGTACCTAATAGACCCATTAATGGAGCTATTGCAGCAAACATTTTGATTAAGTTAATACCACGGTCAACTTTTGGTGTTTCGCGTAAAATACCTTCATCAAGTTTAAGTTCAAGCGTTTCAGCATCAACTGACTTGTTGTCATGGTAAATTTTAAGTAAACGACCTAGTGGATTGTTTTCATTAGGTGTATCAAGGTTTTTCTCTTGAGCTTTAATTTTAGAACTCATTGAACCTAGAACAATTAAACGCTCAAGAGCAATTAAACAACCTAAGAATAATAATGCAGTAATCGCATATCCAACTTCAGCACCTTGATGGTAAAATTCCATTAAAGTACGTTTACGAGTTTCAAGAGCTAAGATACCGCCACGAGATGGATCTACGTAAACAGGAGCGTAGCCTGATGAAGTGTTAAAGAAGTCTGAAGCTGTACCTGAAATATAGCCAGCAGGTTGCTTAGCTAAAGGCTGAACTTGAGCAACTTCATCGTTATAAGTTAAGTAACCAGCATCAGATACTAAGTTAAATGTACCTATACGAGTGATTGTTTCGGTAGACTTAGAGCCATCTAGGTTAGTTACTTCTGCAGTAAACTGTGCAACTTCACCTGACTGAGTCATTTCAGTTTGTAGCGCAAACCATAATTCTTCTAAATCTTCTAACGCTGGAATTTCTTTAGAGTTAGCAATGCGGCTTAATGCTTCACCACGACCTGGGTATTGAGCACTAACGATTGAAGATGATATTTGACCAAAAGCGTCAGCTGCTGCAGAACGACTTACACCAAACATTTCACCTAAAGTACCTTTTGCGTTATCTAGTTCAACTTCTTTTTGTGCTAGCGTAATTTCATTTGCAGCATATTCTTTAGTTAAACGTTTATTACGAGCATTTTGGTTAGCTAACTCTTGTTTAGCTTTATTCAATAATGCTTGTTTGTCCGCTCTAGCAGCAATAAATTCTGCTTCACGTTTTTTATCAAGTTTAGCTTCAGAAATTCTATCCGCTTTAACTTGCTCTAATAACTTATTTAAATCATTAGCTGATGCCGATGCTGCTAATGTAAAAGAAGCAGTAAGCATTACATAATTAAGAAACTTTTTCATTATTTAGCTCCTGCTGCGAAAACTGGTAATTTAGTTAAATCCATCGGTAATTGCTTACGTGCCATTGCAATAGTTGATTTAACGGCTTTAATGTACTCATCCCCAAGTTCTTCCCAAGAGCGAGTTTCATTATTCCATACCCAAGCGTTTTTCATATCTAAAGACTGAGCTAAGAAAGCAATTCGGCCCATGTAAACGAAATCAGCAGTAATAGTACGATCGCCTAAATCAAGTTCACCTTGGTAAGACTCGAAAGCAGTACCGTAGTTAGCTTCAATTTCATATGCTTCAAGTACTAAACGAAACTGCTCTGATGTAGTAACGTTAGAGTCACCCATTACAGTACGTAAAGTTTCGATGCGTTCTTTACGTGTATCAATATTCATTGGAACATCAAGTTCTACGAACTTTTCTAATGTTTCAATCATTTTATACATTAAAGGAACAACACCCTGCTTAATCTTATCAACACCGTCAATTTGCTTTTGTAAAGAGGCAATATTCTTAAGTTGATCGTTAACCATAAGTTGAACATGATCGTTATAACCAGATAACACCTCAGCTTCATCAACTGTATTACGGTATTCACCTAGAAGATCAATAGTTTGCTCATAGATGCTTTCGATTTTTTGTTGTGACTTAATCGATGCTTTGAAAGTACGCGCTTCTGCTGATTGTAGATCAGTTAACTGATCTGCAACTGCAAAAGTGCTCGCTGCTAATGTTAATGCGCCAATCACTGAAGAAGCGATAAGGCTTTTTTTACTTAATTTGGACATAGTTCCCAACCAATTGCTATTGAATTTTGATAACAAATATTATTGTTAACGCAAATGAAAAAATCTTAATAAAGGTATTATTTTATTTCTCTAGAATAAGAACAATACGATATTCTCACATGACATTTCTGTCAACTACTGAGAATGGGTTTATAACGAAACGTTATAGAAGATTTATATTGTGTTTTATAATGTTATACCCCGACAAATTACTACACATGAATAATATTTTTATCAGTAATTATAATAAGTGCTTACTCCTCAGACCAGTGAGTTTCACCACTACATTTATATTTGCCGTCGTATGTTTTACTAATTCATTCGTACTAAGTCAAACATTCTTACGATAAAAGTTACTTTTTGGTTAATTTAAAACAAATAAGTTCATTTTTTATTCGTTTTTAACCGACAAACAAATATGGGATGTTTCTTAACATAATATTAATTGATGTTTATTTAATCTGAGAAGTTAGGCCTAAATGATAAAAGGCCTTACGTTATGGTTATGGTATAATGTCGCCCAAAATTTTAAGAATACCTAGGAAACTATTTTGATCGATGCAGTACTTGATATAAATACATGGATGACCTTATGTGGCATTGGCTTTTGTGCAGGAATGATTGACGCGATAGCTGGAGGTGGTGGAATGCTAACAATACCTGCATTATTAACATCTGGCCTACCGCCTCACATGGCTCTGGGTACAAATAAATTAGCCGCATCGTTTGGATCTTTTACTGCATCTGTAGCATTTTATAAAAATAAGCTTTTTAACCCAAAATTTTGGAGGTATTCATTATATACAACTGCATTAGGAGCTATTTTTGGCACATTCGTTGTAAATTACTTAAGTACTGAATTCTTAGAAAAAGCTTTACCTCTTATTATAGTTATCACCGCTATTTACACGGTATTCGCTAAAAATGTAATAAAAGAATCCTCTGAACTCCCTAAAGAAAACAAACAGTTATTATTAAAACAGATCATTCAAGGATTAACATTAGGATTTTATGATGGTGTTGCAGGCCCTGGCACTGGAGCATTCTGGACGGTATCTTCTACTATTCTCTATAAAACGAATATTCTGATCAGTAGTGGATTAGCGCGTTCAACAAACTTTATCAGTAATTTTTTTAGCTTATTAACTTTCATTTATTTGGGCCATGTAAACTTTATTTTAGGTTTATCGATTGGTATTTTTATTATGTTAGGAGCAATGGTAGGATCGCATTTTGCTATAAAATTAGGCAGTAAGTTTATTCGACCTGTATTTGCTGTTATTGTTATTGGAATGGCTATTAATTTAGCCTATCAGGCTTGGTAAAACTAACCGATGAAAAACTCTGTTTCTATAAAAAAAATATATAAAATTTTAGCTGAGTTAGAGCAAACAGCTTTAGAACTTGATAATAATAACAGTAAATTAAAAGCTCATAAGTTATTGCAAGATTCACCATTATTTTCAATTGATTTATTTAGTACAAACAGCGACTTATTTTCTGACTACGTTATAGAAATTAAAAATAAAACAATACAGTTAGAACGTTTAATTAAAAATCAAAATAATGACTTGGTAAAATATCAAATTGAGCTATTAGAAAAACAAATAACATCCCTTTACAATGCATTTCAATCGAATAGTAATATCCATAATGAAGCTCAAAACAGATTAAATGCTATAAAAAATCGTCGCTATAAAAAAGCAATTAAAGCTGTTATTCAACCCAGCCAAAATCTGTATCAAAACTTATCAGAACATCATGAGTTTGAACGGCGTCTATCACAAATGCTACAAGATAAAGAACAAGAACGTATCAGGTCTTCAAAGTTTACTGAAGAAAAAATATCACAAGAAGTACTCGCTTTACATCAACGCTTAGGTCGTTGTAGACAAGCTATTTCAAAAATAGAAGCTGATATAGTTAAATTTGAAAGTCGGAATTAAGTTCACCCACCTAAAAAACACATTAATCCATTGATTTATAATAATTAAATTTATTTTAAATTATTTATCACACTTCATTCCCCCTATCCAAGACAGAATTAAATAACTTTTATATTCCTCTTTAAATAACAACTCGTAAAATGTTAAATTGGCCTATACTAAATTTTAGCTGAATAATTTAAGGGAATTTCAATGAAAATAGCTGATGACATTCATAACTATTATGAAAACTTAGTTTCACAACATTTTACTAAATTAAAAATAGACGAAAAATACGATGATGATTTTATAGCAGATCTGACTTGTGTAGTTCTTAATCAACTCCCTACCCGTTATATTAGACATGAAGTAGATATGGCTTTTTATTTACCGGCTTCTGAGCGATTTGAAATGGAAAGTAATGTTAAGGAAGCTGTAGATAAAGCGCTTAAATTTATGAAATTACATCATATTTAATTGAACAATGTGGCTCTGTAAAACTTCCCTTGCTGAACTTTACATTAGCCTAGTCCCTTCTCCCGTATTGCTCTGAAGCTTAAGAGCCAATACAAGAACAATTAAAAAGTGAATTAAGCTTTTAACTAACTTAATTCACTTCCAATATCTAGTTATTTAAAAACTATAAGTTAAAGCAAGCGTTCCGTTAACAGGAGCTCCGTAATAACCTACATTTATCAAACTATTTATATATTTTTCATCAGTTATATTATTAATATTAGCTTGAAGGTTAAGTTGCTCTGAAATATCCCAACTAGCAAAAGCATTTACAAGTAAGTAAGCATCTTGGTCAACACCATATGTAGAATTATGAGTCTTTGATTGCCACTTCCCTCCTACTCCGAATGTAAATTCTGGCATTTCTGGTAAAGTATAATCTACAGAAAAACTAATCGCATTTCTTGGCGCCCATTCATTAGCGTTTTCACCGCTAAAATCTTCTACGCTTAATAACGTATAAGAAAGTAATACATTCAAGTTATCAGTTACATTACCAACAACTTCAACTTCAAATCCCTCTGACTTAGTATTCGTTCCTTTGTAAAAAAACTGTCCTGCGGGATTTAAACCTGCATATGTTGCTAAATTCTCTTGCTCTGCAGTAAATACGGCAAAGGTGGTAAGTAAATTATTATCAAGCCATTGCGTTTTTATACCCGCTTCATAATTTACACCTTTGGTAGGCATTAAAAACTCACCTTCTAAATTATATTGCTCTTGAGGTTGATATATATCTGAATAACTCACATAAGCATTAACATCTTCTGTAATTGAGTAAGTTATCCCTCCATAAGGGCTTATCTCGCTTTCATCATTATCAATATCAACAGTAGTGTTAACACCCACACGCTTATATTCAATAGCATTAAAGCCTGCAATCACAAATAAGTTATCTAAAATATTAAACTTGGTTGAACCAAAAAGTCTCGTTAAAGTTACGTCAATATCTGAATACTTATGTTTTGCGCCCCAAACAGGTTCTGGTATTGCATCTTGTGCATAAGGAAAACTAGGTGTTGGCCCAAATGCTGGTGTCGTAGCATAATCAAACGGGTAATCGAATCTCAATTGGTTACTTTTAGCTCTACTTGCGCCAAATATCACTTCATGCTGTTTACCGAATAAGCTATATTTGCCAACAGCTGTTAAGTCAATAATATCTGAACTAAATTCACTATCGTATCTGCCCGGCCAGCCCCCTAAGCCTAATTTAGTTTCTTTATCGATTGTTCCTGATGCATAGAATAATTTACTTTTATCTTCAAAATTCTGCTTGTTGTATGTAAGTTTTACCTCCCAATCATTATCAAATAGGTAAGCATACTCAATAAAACCTGAAGTGCTGATAGTGTCCCACATTGCCCAATCTTGTGTTGTTGTGTCGCTTGTATCCCATTCAGCTTGAGTACCGTCTGTATAGTTAAATACTAAACCACCCCACATGTTGTTGTCAGTGTTAGCATCTTGATAAGAGAAGCCCGCTGCAAGTGTAGAGTTTTCAGTTAATTGGCCATCTACTACACCGTAGAAATAACTACGGTCATTTTCTAAACCATCAAGGTGTGACTCTTTTTCTTCAGTTGCGACAACAAATCTAGCCGCCCAGCTACCACTTTCAGTTAATAACATTGAGTAATCAGCATTTAGACGCTTATTACTATATGAGCCTAAAGTTAAACCAACTTCACCTTCATTTTCATTGGTTGGGCGTTTACGTACATAGTTTATTGTGCCTGAAGAATTTCCCACACCGGTTAAAAGTCCATTAGCTCCTCTAATAATTTCGACTTCTTCGTAGCCATACGCTTCCATTGCACCAGTAACTATGCCCCAATCATTTGGTAAGCCAACGCCATCTATTTGTGTGCTTTTTATTTCAAAACCTCTAGAAGTATAATTAGAGCGATTTGTTTCCCACTCTTCTACGCCAATACCAGGTGCAAGTTTTAGTGCATCATTTAAATTATTAGCACCATAGTTTTTGATTAAATCCGCGGTAATAACACTGATAGATTGTGGTGTTTCATCAATTTCCATTGTTAAACCGGTAGCACCTTGGCTAACTCGGTTATGCCTAACACCTACAATTAATATTTTTTCTAACTGTTTATCATTATCCTTAACGACAACTTCTGGCTGTGCTTCTTGAGCATATGCTGGAAACCCCATAGCTAAAACCAAAGAAGATAGTGCAAAAGTACGTTTGAGTTTCATGTTTACCCTTATGTAATTAATAATTTGAAAATATAGGGATATTGTACATTCACACAAACACAAATGTAAACAGGAATCATTCTCATATAAAAAACAAAACAATTCTCATTTAACTATTGATGTATGAGTTTTGATTGGATTAGAATAAGCCTTTTGTATAAGGTTAATTAAACTGCAATGTTAAAACTCAGTAATCGCTTTTGGTTTCAGCTTCATGGATGGTTTTCGTTACCTATTTGGGTAATATTCTGCTTCGTATGTCTTACTGGAACAATTTCGGTTATAAGTCATGAATTAACATGGTTAACTAACCCTGATGCTCGTGCGAGTAACCCTCAGCAACTTAGTCAAAAGTCATCACACGAACTAGCTTCTATTGTTCAAGACGCCTACCCCAGCGCAAAAGTTAGTCTTGTATTAGCTTTCGAGCCTTACCTAGTTAATGCTGTTATTTTTACCGATAGCGACAAACCTTATGCAATAGCTTACGTCAACCAATACACAGGTAAAATTCAAGAAATTAATCAAAGCATAACCTTTATAAACTTTATGCGTTCCTTACATGGCTGGCTTTTATTTCCGTGGGATCATAACTACAGTATTGGTTATTACCTTGTTTGTGCTATGGCTATTGTAATGCTTGGCGCACTTATAACAGGCTTAGTTATTTATAAAAACTTTTGGCGTGCATTTACTCAACCTAAAATACGTATTAAACAAGGTAAAAAAACACTTTTAGCTGATCTACACCGTATGGCAGGAGTTTGGTCGATTTGGTTCTTAATGCTAATGAGCCTAACGGGTTTATGGTATTTGGTGCAAGCTGTTATTTGGCATGCTGATATTGATATTGAGCCTCATTCACCTATTGTTGCTATTGAAAAAATCCCATTAAACACGTCTCCAGTGAAATCTACTACTCAAGGACCCACTCCACCTTTTTCGTTACAAGATGCTTTAGTTATTGCACAACAAAAATTTCCTGACTTTAAAGAAAGCTACATTATGCTGCCAGAGCATAACCGCGATACCTACAAACTATATGGTGCGGGTGACTTTATTTTTCATGATGAATATTCTTACGGTGTAGTTGTTGATCCTTGGACAGGTAAAGTTATAGATGAACGCTCTCCTGAAAAAATGACAAGTTTGCAAACCTTGTCTCATATAGCTAACCCACTTCATTACGGCACCATTGGAGGTTTATGGACAAAAGCTATTTGGTTTATTTTTGGTGTTTTACTAACGGGTATGTCTATAACAGGTTTCTTAATGTGGGGAAGTCGAACCGTAAAAGCGGCAAGAAATACTCCTTCAGAAACTATAGAAACAACATCAAAAGAAACAGAGTATGTAGCTGTAAATAATACTAAAGCAATACTTCAGCAGGATGAAAAATAATGGCACGAGCAAACAATTCCTTTTGGCACCGCTACAAATACAAGCTAAATGCCCTAGTTTTAATTTTACCTTTTTATTTTTTATACCAGTCGTTAACACCCGAGTTCCCTAAAGATTGGGGGACTAAAAAAATAGGCTCGTTTGAAATAACATTAACACCATACGATCTAGCACAACCTTATATTCATGGAGGCCATTATACTAAAGACTTTATGCTTATTTTTAGTGGAGGTGACTTGAAGCATATCCGCCAAGCCTATTTAAATATTGGAGAAGAACCATTACCGCTCGCTAGATTACAAGCGGGTGATGAAGGCATTTTGCATGGTAGCCAACATGGTCAAGAAGTGCATGGTATTGCACCTCCCACCTTGAAGCCAGAACATAAAGCTTGGCTAACAATTGAAGACTGGCAAGGCGAACAACTAGTGACTAAATGGGACCTACCTGAAAAATTAACCGCTCAATGATAAACCTGCAGAAGACTCTAATCATTTCCTGAGAATCAGTTGGAGTCTCATAAAATAGACTTGAGTTTTATCGTGCTCGAAATACACAACATTGAATGATTAAACAATGTGTTATCTTAGTTTTATAACACTTTGCTCCTCAATCAGGTTTACTCGCAGGTTTAAGCGCAGAATTTACCAGTTTTATTGCACATGTAATTTCAAGCTTACACTATTCTACAAGGGGTAGAAAAGCGTGTATTTATTGGCACTTCTGTAATGTTTTCTTTATGGTGAATACTGTGAAAATTGTGCCTTATACCATGCTTGCCCAATTTCATCGTTCAAACATTCTCACCTTTCTTGCTTTTATTTATCTAGTACCTGTCGGCGTATTGTTTAGATGATAAAAAGCAAACCAGAAAGTATTTACAGGTATAACGTAATTACATCAATAAGATTACGCTTCAGTTTTATCTAATAATAAAAATTAAAGCGATCACACGAGACAATGTATTTATCTAGCAAGGTGTATTTTATTGGGAGTATCGAAGGAGTGGTGGTAACCAAATCAGCCACACCTCGGCACATGAGTCCTTTGCTGCAGTTGCTTCCTTCCGGACCTGGCTGAGTTCACAAAGTATCATTGCGAGGGGACCGAAATGGTCACCATAGATAGTGTTTAACGGCGTGGATTATCCCTAAAGCACTACCGTGTTGCAAGTACTAAAAACAAGATATTGTCTAGATGCTTTTTTTTTATACAAAACGTCAATTATCAACTATGTTTTGTATATTATTTTACTGGGAGCACTACTCAGTTTTATTCAATTTTTCATTAATTTCTAAAAGTACTGATTTAATAATAAGTAAATTGTCTTTACCAATGCGTAGCATGAGTTTATCTGCATCATCTAAAGCCTCGATTTCTGCTGACTTATATCGATACATAACACTTGGCCTAACAAGTTCCTTATTTTCTTTTGGAAACTCAAGGTCTAGCACTTTCGTTATAGCTACTTGTAGCACTTGATCAAAATCTTGATCTGGATACCCCAGCTCTGAATATGCTTGTTTTATTAACGGGTGTAATTCTTTATACCATTCAACTAAAGTTTCTGAGTTTACAGAGCGAAATAAATCCACATAAAGTGAGAAGCGTTTAAAAGTAGATTCATCAAACTCCCACTTTTGCACTTCGCCTTCTAAGGCAACTTTTTTTCCTGTAAAACTTGTGGATGGCTTGATAAAAGGGCTGTGGCTATAAGCAATATTACCTTGTGAAAAGTTATCAACAAAAACAACAAACCTACGGATCATATCTTCGTCAATTAATAATTCGAGTAATTCTTTACGCCATATAATTGCAGATAACTTTTCTTTAACCCATAAATCACTTTCGTTTAATACAGGTATTTCAATTACCGTATCGACTTCTGGCTCAATAACTTCCACTGGAGGTGTTTTTGTTATTGACTCTTCAATAATAGAGTTATTAATATCGTCATCCGTTGGTTCATTGATATTAGGTTCTTCAACTAATGGAGCTTCAATAACAACAGGCTCGTTAATTGTCTCAGGTGCTTTATCCATATCTGAATCTGAAAGAAAAAATTTCCAAGATAAAAACAGACCGATAACAATAACTATAATGATAGTAACAAGAGCCCAAGATGAGGGTTTTGAATCACTTGAAGACATATTATTCACAACCTTATTAATATATAAATACGATTCGACTATCTATAAGTATAAATCTACTTGATGATAATCATAGGATTATTATGTATCTTTTTGTTTAATAACCATCCCGCTAATTAATGAATAACTTTTACTGGTTCAAAAGGTCGATTTATGAGCAGGGTTGGAGTGAGAAAAATTGTAAAATGAATACAAAAATAAGCATTATATTTTTACCGTTTTTTTATTAATGTCGTATTCTCGAAGTTTATTTGCGATAGCAGTATGGCTTAAACCTAATTTTTTAGCTAGTTGCCGTGTACTTGGATAAGCAGGATAAAGCTTTCTTAATAAATCAGCTTCATATTTTTTAACCGCTACATCGAGAGTTCCTTCAAAGTCTTGCTCTAAATATCCATGCTCTCTAGTGTATGCAGGTAAATCTATATATTCAGTAGTAATTATATTTCCTTCCATTAAAGACACGGCTCTAATGAGAACATTTTCTAGTTGCCTTACATTACCTGGCCATGGGTAAAATTCAATAAACTCTCGGCAATCGTCTGACATAGATACATTGGTTTTCCCAATTTTCAAACCTGATTTTGCGACAAAATATTCTGCTAAGGGGATAATGTCAGAACGTCTTTCTCGTAAGGATGGAATATTTAAACCTAAAACATTCAATCGATAATAAAGATCTTCTCTAAATAGGCCCTGAGAAACCATGTGTAATAGATCTTTGTTGGTAGAACCAATAATACGAACATTCACCTTTATTTCTTGTTCGTCATCGACTCTTCTAAAGCTTCCATCTTGAATTACACGTAATAATTTCGTTTGCAATTTGGGTGACATTTCACCGACTTCATCAAGGAAAATAGTACCGCCATTTGCTGATTCAAATAAGCCTTTTTTACTTGATGATTTATCTTGATGACCTAAGCCAAATAATTCAGTTTCTGCTACATCGTCAGGTAATGCAGCACAGCTTAAGGTCATGAATGGGTTTGCTGCTCGCTCACTTGCTTCATGACATGCGTGTGCTAGTAGTTCTTTACCTGTTCCTGTTTCACCAGAGATAAGAATAGAGGAATCTAATAATGCCATTCTTTTGGCTTCTCTGATCACTTTTCTCATAGAGCCGCTTGTTGCTTGGATACCAGAAAAGTTATTATCATCAATTTGCTTTAATGCACTTATTTGTTGTCCTAATCGTCGCTCTGATTTTAAAATAATAATAGCGCCAGCTAACACATTATGGTTTTCAAATTCACTTACATGAATAGGCATTAAATCTGCCACAAAATCTTCATTTTGAAGTTTTAATCGAATAGTTTGTGCCAGCACTTCCCTGCCGTCTAGCCATTTATTAAAGTTAAAACCTTTTAATATACTATTAACTTGTTCACCTATTAAATTACTTCCTGTATTCCCCATCATGGATGAAGAAAGATTATTTAGCATACGAATTTGCCCTTTCGCACTAATAGATATAAAGGGATCGGGGAAGCTTCTTAGAAGCGTTTCAAATTCATTTTTTTCCCTTTCTGATGGCATAAAAGGAACGGTTTTTACGTCGTCTACCGCATCAATTAAGCGTAGTTGCGGCATAATTTTCTGTAGTTCGGTAAAATCTACATTAGGCGTGTTTATGAAAACGTGTCCGGGCTTATGTACTTCAATTCCGACTAAATCTATGTTGTGCTCAACAAAAATAGAAGATACTTCTTTAAGAATACCAACCCGGTTACGACAAATTAATTCTAAGCGCATACAACAAACCTTAAACAACAAAGAGAAGCACACTTTACTGTAAACTATTAGTTACAACAATAAAAAAATGCACCTTTTAAGGAAATAGTTGTTAATTAAATATTGCTTACATAATTTATAAAAGCTTATCTGTTTTAGCTGCACAAATAAGATCGTTTTTATGTAAACCATTAATTGCGTGAGTCCACCATGTTACCGTGACTTTTCCCCATTCAAGTAAGGTTGCAGGATGATGAAATTCAGCTTCTGCTAACTCAGACACTTTATTGGCAAAAGCCCAAGCTAACTTATAATTTTTAAAAGTATACACACGCTCTAACATCATCACATTATCGCGAACAACAGGGACCCAATCAGGTATTTCATTCAAAAGTATTGCGAGTTCTTCTTCCGTAACTTGTGGTGCATCAGCATGACACGCCTCACATTGCTGTGTTGATAATTCGTTATTCATAGCTTTCTACCTCTTTTGATCCTGTAATTATTTTATAAGTGTTAATACATAGGGTTATGTAAACCAAGTTGCTTAGCTTCTTCAACAAATGACATAATTTCACAAACTTCATGCTTTCTAATGTCGTCTAAGTTACTCACCTTATTTAAGGTGAAATAAATAGGTTGAATAATATCAATTTTATAAGGTGTTCTTAGTACATCTAATATATTCAAGGGAACACGTTTGGCTTTATCGCTAAACACAGCATGCTGTGTTTCTTTAGGTGAAGACAAAATCCCTCCTCCGTATAATTTAATCCCTTCAGGCGTATCTAATAAACCAAACTCCACCGTAAACCAATATAAACGAGCAAGAAATACTCGCTGTTCTTTTGTCGCATTGAGTCCCATTTTGCCATAAGCCTGCGTGTAATCTGCAAATGACGGGTTAGTCAGTAATGGACAATGTCCAAATATTTCATGAAAAATATCGGGTTCTTGTAAGTAGTCAAACTCTTCACGTGTTCTAATAAAAGTAGCTACGGGAAATTTTCGTTCAGATAGAAGTTTAAAAAACTCTCCAAAACCGATAAGCGCGTTAACAGGTTCACATTGCCAACCTGTTGTATTTTTAAGTACTTTACTTACATCAGGTAGTTGAGGAATTTTATCTAAAGGCAAATCTAATAATTTTAAGCCTTGAGTAAACTCATTACACGCAACGCCCTCAACAACTTTTAATTGCCGATTGATTAATTCATTCCAAATAGAGTTTTCTTCTTCAGACCAATCAATAAAGCCATTCTCATCAGCGGTTCTTGATACGTATTTTGTTGACTTAGCCATTTTTACTAACCTTTATTTTTACTCTAAATATAGAGTAACTTTTCTATTACAATTATTAGTAACGGGATGACTAGATAGTACGACAGTTTTTTGGATAAATGCACTAAGCGCCAATCGGGTATTTTTTAACCAAAAGAATCGTTATGTACAACTTTACTTACAAAAACGTAATTAAAGAAATACAGCCGTAGAATTGAAATTTAAGAATAAACGTATTTAGCAACCTGAGAATTAGGGTAAAACTAAATACGCTAGATAAATAAAAGCAGAGCACTAAGCAGGTTTAAGTAACCCCTTAATCTGTATAATTATTTTTTTACGAATATCATTTAATTTAGGTGGTTGATTTTGAAAAGGAATAGGCCTACACAATGAGATAGTTTTTATTCCTAAACGAGCAGTCAACATACCAGCGCCTAGCCCTTGGGCCATACGACCAGAAAGTTTTCCTAATAAATCAGCACCTAATAAGTCCGCACCAAAATCAGCAATAATCTCACTCGCGCCAGCGTAAGCCATATTAATAAATACATGTTTTATTAAACGTATTCGGCTCCAATAACCTAATTTTAAACCATAAAGCCCTGCAACTTTATCAATCATACGAAGATTACGCCAAAACATCAGCATCATATCTATAATGGCTACAGGGCTTATAGCAATAAGTACAACAGACTCGGTTGAAAATTTAGCAACTTCATCTAAAGCTTTCTGGTCCACGCTTGAAAGTATTTCTTTTGAATATAAATTGATCACTTCTATGTCGGTGTATTCTGGTTGAATAATTTGTTCCCATGTTTTTTCTTCACCCATGGAAATATCACAAGGTAATTGTTCAGATATTTTCTCACATAGCTGTCTAGCATCGTATTTATGGTTATCTTCTAAAATACTTTGAATTTGTGCACGGACATTATCTTGACGAGATAGCTGACGTAATGATGAAATTTCCCTGTACGCTGTAGTTCCAAAAATAATACTCATAATAAATAAAAGTACGCCGTACAAGCTTGCAACTATGGGTGAATTCTCAAAACCTGAAATAAAAAATTCAACCAACTCATATGACAAAAGCCCAATAAATAAAACAAAAGCTATTCGCCATAGCCAACGAGGTTTGGATTTTTCTATCACTTCATTATTTTCAACAAGTTCTTGAGTCTCTGGAAGCCAATCGGTATTTTCAAAAACAATTTGATTTTTCGTTAACCTTTCACTCTCTTGTTCTTTATTTTCTATTTCATCAAATAATATTTGTTGTTGAAATTTATCAATCATTTCATTTTATCTCCGAATAGAAATTGCATAGCTTGATCCATTCTAATATGAGGTAAACATTCGTGCACATCACATATTTGTTGTGGTTTAAAAGCAATATAATTGAATTGCTGATCCTCCCAAAAACTACTTTTAGGTAATTTGTCAGGCACAGCCCCAGGAAATAGCGTGATCAATTTATCGTTATCCGCCCTTCTACCCTGCAATACAGGTAATGGCTGACCATTATGTAAACTATTACCTACTTGTGTTGTTTTAACTGAAGCGATAGCTAATGTTTTCATTTCAATGGTTTCATAATTTAATTGATGCTTAGTTTTATAAACCAACTGATTTAATAATGAAGCAAGATTTTGATGTTGTTCAGGAGTTACATGGTCTGCTTTTGTAGCAGCAAACAATAACTTATCAATTTTAGGAGAAAACAAGCGAGAAAATAAACTTGATTGCCCATAGTTAAAACTTTCTAAAATTAAGGTTATGGCATGTTGCAAGTCGTTAAAACTCGATTCACCGTTATTTAATGGCGTTAAACAATCCGCTAAAACGATTTGTCTATCAAAATTTATAAAGTGTTCTTTATAAAATTTACGTACAACCCTTTCTTTATATTCGATAAATCGAGCGCGTAACATACCAATTAAAGTATCATCTTGAGCATTTTGATAGGCATTTATATCAATATTTTCAAAAGCGGTATAAGGAAAAAACTGTAAAATAGGCGCATCAGCTAAATCACCCGGCAATATAAAACGACCTGGTTGTATAACCGACAAACCAAGATCATGCCTAAACTGATGTAATAGTTCGGTATATTCTTTAGCTAAATCGGCAAGATGTTGCTCATCAACAGATTCAAAGGGATCTAATTGATTCACTTTTTCAATAAACGCTTTTGACAGCTCACTTCGAGGCGACTCTAGCATTAAAGCATATGTACTTTCAGACCACTCTTCGTAGGTTTGATTTAACATAGGTAAATCTAGCAGCCATTCACCAGGGTAGTCTGTAATGTCTAAATACAAAGTAGCAGTATCTGTCGCGTATTTTAGTAATGAATTTTTAGGTGTATAACGAATAGCTAAGCGTAGCTCACTAATACCATTAGTTGCTTGAGGCCATGTCGGTGGTTCATTACAAAAAGAAGCTAAGGATGCATCATACTCAAACCGACCAATATGAAGATTTTTTTGTGGAACACGTTTAGCCGCAATAAAACGACCTTGATGCACCGGATTAAAAAAGCTTAAGTGAGAGTTATTCCCTTCGTTTATAAGTTGATTAACAAGAGATGTGATAAATGCTGTTTTACCGCTTCTGCTTAAGCCTGTTACAGCCAGAGTAATATGTTGATCAAGCGTTCGGTTCAGCAAATCATTTGCCTTACGCTTAAATTTTTGAAGTTGCTCTTTTTTAATTATAGCCATTATATCTATTTATTTTTACGTTAATTACACCATTAGTTACACAGCCTAATTTACAATGAATAAAACTGTGAACTGAATTAACTATGATTAAATATCGATAATACACAATACCTTATTTTACAGATAAATAAATATGGCAAATCAGTAATAAGTGTTTATCTCACATAAAAAATAAAATAAAAGCGACAGTATCACTTTATAATTTATTAATTTCTCTTGAAACTGTAAACTCTGGTGACGTCACATATCGCTCCATGGCTCTCAACTGACCTTCTAGTAGTGTAAATTTACGTTTTATATCATGAAAAGCTTGTTTAGGTGGCTCGCCCGCTTGCCAAACTTTTGCTTTTACCTTTATGGACTCATTAGCTAAATCGCTATTACGATCTTCACCTGAAGTAGTGCTATTAGTAGAAGTATTACCCGTTTGTTTGAAAGATTTAGACTGTTTGGGCTTTTTATCAAGAATAAACCACCCTGCGATGTAAATAACAATAAACCAGCTCATACCTAATAAGGTACCTGAAGCAACTAACACTCTTACTAACCAAGCTTCCCAGCCAAAATAGTTAGCTAAACCAGCGCAAACACCAGCGACTTTACCGTTATCAGGATCTCTAAATAATTCGCCTTTACCTTTTATACTCATACTTTAGTTCTCCAATCTGGAGTTTCTGCATCTAGTATGGCTTCAAGGGTTTTTATTCTATCAGTCATTTTATCTGCCAATTCAGATAACTCCGACAATTGAGTATACTCTTCTGTCGTTAATCCTTGGCTAATTTGACGTTTACTTTTGTAATGTAAAACAAGCCAAATAGGCGCTACCACTAGCATAAAAATAATAATTGGGGCTACAAGAATTTCTTCCACACGTTTTCTCCTTCAATAGTGTTATTAATTAAAAATAATTAACCTTTCTTTATTTTAGCTTTTAATTCGGCTAATTCATTATCAACACTTTCATCTGTTTCAAGTTCTGATATTTCATCGGCTAACGATTTACTTCCTATTTCATAAGCTTCTATTTGCGATTCAATATCATCGATTTTTCTTTCATATTGATCGAAACGACCCAATGCGTCATTCACTTTATTGCTATCAATATTCTTTTTAACTTTTAAGCGAGAATGTGCTGTTTTTTCACGTATTAAAATAGCTTGTTGACGTGCTTTAGCATCAGCTAGTTTATCTTGTAGTTGTGATATTTCTTCTTGGAGTTTAGCAATATGCTCTTCAATATTACTTAACTCATTATTTAATGAGTCAGCATTGTCAGCACATTTTTTCTTTTCAATTAATGCAGCTCTCGCTAAATCTTCTCTGTCTTTACTTAAAGCTAACTCAGCTTTGTCTTGCCATTGCTGTACTTCTTTTTCAAAACGATTTATTTGACGTACTAAATCTTTTTTATCTGCTAAGGTTCTGGCTGATGAAGATCTCACTTCAACTAAGGTATCTTCCATCTCTTGAATAATAAGACGAACCATTTTTGCAGGGTCTTCAGCTTTGTCTAAAATGTTATTAATATTTGAATTAATAATATCGGTAAATCTTGAAAAAATTCCCATAATTCATTCCTCTGTGTGAAAATAAATGGTAAAAACATATTTAGGGTATATTCATGTTCCACGCCAACTTTTCATTCACCATAACTAATTGTTTTTATTTATTAAATTTATTTTGTAAAAACACTTTAATGATTATGGTTAATAAAATACACTATTTGTTAGTGAAATAAACCAAATCTTAGGTCTACTACATGGCTCGTTTTAATAAACAAGATAATCTTATTGGCCAATCCAACAGCTTTTTAGAAGTTTTAGAACAAATATCTCAAATAGCTCCTTTAAGTAAACCTGTACTTATTATTGGTGAACGAGGTACGGGAAAAGAGCTTATTGCTGAGAGATTACACTATTTATCAAAACGCTGGGAACAAAGTTATTTAAAACTAAATTGTGCATCATTAAATGAAAATTTATTAGAAACAGAATTATTTGGTTATGACCCCGGCGCTTTTACTGGCGCAACTAAGCGCCATGAAGGACGATTTGAAAGAGCAGATAGAGGGACTTTGTTTTTAGATGAAATAGCCAATACCTCAGGACTCATTCAAGAAAAACTCCTTCGAGTTGTTGAGTATGGCGAATTTGAACGTGTTGGTGGCTCTAAAACTATAAAAACAGATGCTCGCCTTGTAGCAGCAACCAACGAAGACTTGCCTTTATTAGCAAGTACAGGGGAATTTAGAGCCGATTTACTAGACCGATTAGCTTTTGATGTAATTACCCTTCCTCCTTTGAGAGAAAGAAGAGAAGATATTCTTTTACTCGCTGAACACTTTGCTATATCAATGGCCAGAGAGCTAGAATTTGAACTTTTCAGTGGTTTTACCGATAAAGCTAAGCGCAGTTTATTAGAATATTCTTGGCCTGGTAACGTACGTGAGCTAAAAAATGTTGTTGAACGTAGTGTATATAGATGTAACAACCCCCACCTACCTGTTCATGAATTAGTGATTGATCCATTTGAATCTCCTTACAGACCATCACAACGAGTGAAAACACATGATAGAATAGCGCAAAACAATGCAACATCAGCTAAACTTGAAAATGAAATAAATGAAAGTATGCATTCCAACAATACTTCTTCCAAAATAGAACAAAAAGCATCACACTATGAATTTCCTCTTTCGCTGAAAGGTTTATCTCAAAATTATGAAAAAAAGCTGATCCAAGATGCATTAAAGCACTGTCAATTTAATCAGAAAAAAACAGCTGATGCTCTTGAACTTACGTATCATCAATTACGTGGTTATTTGAAAAAATATAATTTATTAGATGGAAAAATGACTAATGAGGATTAATTGATGTCATTCAATCCCTTAATATGTTTTCTAACACTACCTTTTATTGGCTTCCTATTACAGGGATGCAACGAGGAAGATACCACTTTATTAAGTACAAAAAGTGTTATCTACTGCAGTGAAGGCTCTCCAGAAAATTTTAACCCCCAAACAGTCACATCAGGTGTAACGACTGATGCAACATCTAACCAACTATATAACCGTTTAGTTACCTATAGTGGTGATAATAATGAGGTTTCCCCTTCTCTTGCTAAATCTTGGCATATAACTAAAGATGGGAAAAAAGTAACCTTTTACCTACGTAAAGATGTTGAATTTCATCACACTAGCTATTTCAAACCATCAAGAAAGCTTAATGCTGAAGACGTAATTTTCTCTTTTAACCGAATATTAAATATAGATCATGAATATCATGAAGTATCTGGTGGCTTATATCCCTTTTTTCACAGCATAGAATTTAATTCTTTAGTCACCAATATTGAAAAAATCAATGAATATACAGTCCGCTTTACTTTAAGCCGACCCGACAGTTCTTTTTTAGCAAATTTAGCCACAGACTTTGCCGTTATTTTATCTGCTGAATATGCTCAGTATTTATCTGAATTAGATTCTCACCAACAAATAGATATGCTACCAATAGGCACAGGACCATTTAAATACAAAGAATACAGAGCAGGATTTTTTATCCGTTATTTAGCTCATGAAAATTATTGGCAGAAGAAAGTAGGTATTGAACAATTAATTTTTGATATTACTCCTAGTAACACAGGTCGGCTGACAAAATTATTAGCAAAAGAATGCGATGTAGTCGCCTATCCTATAGCCCATACAAAAATTATCGAAAGGCCTGATTTAATATTAAATGAGATAACGTCATTCAATATTGGATACTTAGGTTTTAATACAACCAAACCGCCTTTTAACAATAAACTGGTGCGTAAAGCTATCTCTTACGCCATTAATAAAAAAGTTATCATTGATACTATTTATTTTGGTAAAGCCGAAGTCGCAAATACCATTGTTCCGCCTACGTCATGGGCGTATGATGAAAACATAACTAAACAAGAATATTCGATAGATAAAGCTATTAGTACATTAAATGAAGCAGGTTACCCTGATGGTTTTACGATGAGTTTATGGGCAATGCCAATTCAAAGAGCCTATAATCCTGATGCGCTAACTATGGCAAAATTAATCGCTAGCGATTTAAAAAAAATAGGTATAACGGTAAATATTGTTCATAAATATGAATGGGGTACATTTTTACAGCTAATAGCTGAAGGTCAACATAATGCAGTATTACTAGGTTGGACAGCTGATCACCCAGATCCAGATAATTTTTTCACGCCATTATTAAGCTGTTCCTCATCTAAACAGGGCAGTACAGGAACATTTTGGTGTAATAAAGAATTTGATAAACTTATCAGTCAATCTTTAGAAACTACCAATGTAATTAAACGAAAAAAATATTATGAAAGTGCATTGAAAATAATAGAAGATGAAATACCGCTTATCCCTCTTGCTCACTCTAAAAGGTTTCAAGCTCGTGACAAAAAAATAACAGGACAATTATTAAAATCCTTTGGCGGAATTAATTTTGTTGAGGTAAATAAAAACTAATGTTGATATTTACTTTAAGACGATTAAATCTTTTTATATTTACTTTTATTGTACTTACCGCTTTATCGTTCAGTTTAAGTTCTTTATTTCCTGGTGATGCTCTTATTAATTTAACAGGTCAAGTTAATGCAAGTCCCGAACAACGTGAATTATTAATAGCAGAATACCAATATAATAGTAATATTTTTAAACAATATTGGGCCTACATATCCCATTTATTTGATGGTGATTTTGGAATTTCAATCGCTAGTCATCTTCCTATTTCTTCTGAAATAATGAACCTGTTACCAGCAACAATAGAATTAAGTGTAGTCGCCCTATTCATCGCGATGTTAGTTGGTATTCCTATCGGTTTTATTGCGGCAATTAACCACGAAAAAATTCCCGATAAAATCATATTATTTGTATCTATGTTGGGTTACTCAATTCCTATTTTTTGGCTAGGATTATTGGCTATTCTAATTTTTTCGATTCAGTTAGGCTGGCTGCCTTCTGCAGGCCGTATTAGTTTAGTATATGAAATAAAACATATTACCGGCATTCAATTCTTCGATATTTTATTAAGTGACAATGAATATAAATGGCAAGCTTTTCAGAACGCCACATTACATATAATAATGCCAGCTAGTGTGGTAGCAATCGCTCCCATGACTATTTTTATCAGGCTGGCTAGAACATCAATGATGGAAGTACTAGAGTCAAGTTATATCACTGCTGCTAAAGCTAAAGGCCTAACCTTATGGCAAATAATTTACCGTCATGCGATTAGAAATGCCTTAGTGAATGTTATTAGACATGTAGGATTGCAATTTGCCAATTTAGTCACCTTAGCTATGGTAACAGAAGTTATTTTCAGCTGGCCTGGCATAGGGCGATGGTTAATTGAAAGTATATTTCAAAGAGACTACACCGCTATACAAGGTGGGCTTTTAGCTTTATCGAGCTTTATATTTATTGTACATATATTAACAGATTTTATTTACGCTGCATTAAACCCACTAGCAAGAGATCGTAAACATGGCGCGTGAGAATATATACCAAGAAGAAGAGTTCCCCTCTCCGCTTCTACAGCTATGGTACAACTTCAAAGAAAAGCCCATGATAATGTTGGCTTTCAGCTGTTTTTTAGCCTTAGTTTTCTTAGCGATATTTGCGCCTTTAATAACGCCATTTTCATCATCACAAACCCATTTGGAAAACATTTTACTATCTCCAGCATGGAATGATGATGGTAACGTAAGCTTTTTGTTAGGGACAGATCAACTAGGTAGAGACATGCTATCGATGCTTATGCATGGAGCTTCTTTTACTTTTGGTTTAAGTTTTATTATTGTTATAACTTCTGCCATGATAGGTGTAGTTATTGGGTCATTATCTGCTTTAACCTCAGGATTTAAATCGAGTTTTCTTAATCACTTTCTGGATGTAATTTTATCTATCCCATCTCTTTTACTCGCTATTGTTATAGTAGCTATATTAGGAACAGGATTAAGTAATACAGTTTTAGCTATTATTATTGTACTCATACCTCAGTTTATTCATACAACAAGAAATGAAGTAAAAAAAGAGTTTTCTAAAGATTACGTGTTAGCTTCAAAGCTAGATGGAGCAAGTCCTTTAAGATTATTACAATACTCAATCTTCCCAAATATCATCGAAAAAATAATTACTCAAGCTACACTTGCCCAATCGGCAGCAATTTTAGACATAGCTGCGCTAGGTTTTTTAGGTTTAGGAGCACCAAACAATATACCTGAATGGGGTACCATGGTATCGAATGGTATAGATCTCTTTTATATTGCTCCATGGACCGTCTATTTCCCTGGCTTAGCGATACTATTCTCAGTTATTGCAACCAACCTTGTTGGTGAAGGCTTACGCCATGCATTGAAACAAAGAAAGGAACACTAATGAACCTACTTGATATTAGAAACCTTTCAATAGTCATGCTCTCTGGCAATAAAAGAATAGTTGCAATTGATCGCATTTCTCTTGTAATGAAAGAAGGCGAATTACGAGGTTTAGTAGGTGAATCAGGCTCAGGAAAGTCTTTACTAGCTCAAGCAATAATAGGTGTTTTAGACGAAAAATGGATAGTAGATGCGGATAGATTTCATTGGCGTGGTAAAGATCTCATGCGGCTATCAATATCTGAAAGAAAAAAAATTATTTCAAAAGATGTCGCCATGATTTTTCAAGAGCCTATGTCTTGCTTAGATCCTACAACAACTATTGGAGAACAATTAGAAGAAGCGGTAGATAATAAACAACTGACTGGTTTTTTTTGGCAAAAGAAGAAACAAAGAAAGCTGGCGGCAATTACGCTATTACATAAAGTGGGTATAAAAAAGCACACTGAATGTACACGTAGTTACCCTCACCAATTAACAGAAGCCCTGTGTCAGCGTGTAATGATTGCAATGGCTCTTGCTAGACGTCCTATACTACTTATTGCTGATGAACCTACTGCAGCTATGGAAAGCACAAACCAAGGTCAAATCTTCCGTTTATTAGCAAGTTTGAATCAACTTAAAAACATGTCTGTTTTATTGATAAGTCATGACTTGGAAAATATGACACACTGGACCAAAAGAATAACAGTGATGTATAGCGGACAATTTGTAGAGGCAGGAACAACTGAACAAATATTTACCACCCCGTTTCATCCTTATACTAAAGCCTTGGTAGAAAGTACCTCACATGCTAGCTTGACCCTCGAACCAAAATCTAAATTATCAGCGTTACCGGGCAGCATTCCTATTTTACAGCACTTACCAATAGGTTGCCGTTTAGGACCAAGATGCCCAAGAGCACAACAAGCCTGCGTAAATGCACCAAAAGCTAAAAATTACCATGGTCACATCGTTAGCTGCCACCACTCACTAAAGGATACATATTAAATTGATCCCTTTACTTCATGTCAACGAGCTATTTAAAGAATATAAAAAACCGGGCTATTTTTTTAATAGAAAAAAGCAAACTGCTTTGTACCCTATAAATTTTGATATACAAGCTTATAAAACACTCGCTATTGTTGGTGAGTCTGGTGCAGGCAAGTCAACGTTAGCGAAGTTATTAGTGGGAGCAGAAAAGCCTACTTCAGGCGATATAAAGCTAAATGGACAAACACTCCAAGCAGGTAATTTTAAGCAACGCTGTCAACATATCAGAATGATATTTCAAGATTCAAGTACAACATTAAATCCGAGCTTAACCATTCATCAACTACTAGACGAACCTCTAAAACTAAATACTAACTTAGATGAATTAGAGCGAGCTCAACTCATTAGTGAAACTTTACAACAGGTAGGATTATTATCTGACCATATGAACTTTTATCCTCATATGTTTTCAGGAGGTCAAAAGCAAAGAATTTCATTGGCTAGAGCAATTATTTTAAAACCACAAGTCATTATACTCGATGAAGCCCTAGCATCCCTAGATCCATCATTACGCTCTCAAATGATTAATTTATTACTCGATATACAAGAACAAATGGGTTTAGCATTTATCTTGATCTCTCATAATTTAGGGATAGTTAAACATTTTAGTGACGAAATTATTGTATTGAATCAGGGAAAAGTTATTGAAAAAGGCAAAACCTTTGAGGTTTTAGCCAACCCAAAACATAAATATACAAAAAAATTAATTATGAGCCAACAGTTTCAAGTCTTTGCTCGTTGAATAAAAATGTTATACGCCCCCAAAAATTATTTGCTTATTACTACGTAATACTGGAATTAAAAAAAGCTGCATTAAGCAGCTTTTTTATTATCTATCCGAAATTAGACTATTCAGAATTAAGAAACTTAATTAACTGATGTAACTAAAGAATTCTTAGTTATTGAAGCATTAGCCTTTAATGATTCAACATAGCTTAAGTATGCCGATTGAGCTAACTGATTCACTTGCTGGTTTTCGACGTTGGCATCTAATTTACTTTCGCTGGTTTTAACCGCTTGTACTTCAATTAAAGCAAAGCCACCATTAGATAAATCAGATAAACCTGCTGATACAGAACCTTCTGCAGGATGTGCTAAGGTAAACGCTTTTTCTACTATTGAACGTTCAACATCTGTTGCAAAACGAGTCACATCGGCTTTAGTTTCAAAAACAGCACCGTATTGCGTTAATTTTTCAGTAATATCAGCACCTGATTGTAATTCAGCCAATAAAGCATCTACTGTATTTTGAGCTTCAGCTTTAGCTTTTTGCGCTATTAAAGATGATTTAATCGTTTCCGTTACTTCTTCTAAAGATTTAACCTTAGCCATTTGATGTTCGTTTAAACGTATAACAATAGCCATTGAGTCGCTTACTTCGATAACATCAGAGTTAAGGTTCTCATTAAGAACTAAATCAGAAAATGCTGCATCTATTGCTTTTGGATTTTCAAAAGGTGCAGAATTACCTGTACGAGATAACCATTCTGAAGTCATTACTTTCGTTTTAACAGCTTCGGCAGCATCATCTAAGCTATCTGGAAATTCAAAGCTTACACGAGCCATTTCTTGTTGAAGTACAAAAAACTCTTCTTGTGCTTTTTGATTACTCACGGTTACTTTCAATTCGTCAAACACATCACTTAAAGGTTTTGTTACCTCAGCTTTAAGATCCGTTAACTTAATAATATGAAAACCATATTCAGTTTTAACAACATCACTAACATCACCAACATTGGCTAAAGCAAACGCTTTTTCATCAAAAACTTCATCCATTGAGCCACGTTCTAACCAATCTAAATCACCACCGTTTTCACCACTAAAGGTATCCGCTGAATATTTTTTAGCTAATTCAGCAAAATCTTCACCAGCATTTATTTTAGTAAGTATAGATTCAGCCTCTGCTTTGGCCTTAGCTTCATCGTCATTAACTTCGATGAGTATATGAGAAATTTTACGTTGTTCTTCTTGACGGAAATTTTTGATATTTTCTTCATAGTAAGCTTTTACATCGTCGTCTGAAACTATGATATCTTTTGCAATATCTGCAACATTCAAGGCGATGTAATTAACTTTAACCTTTTCTTGATTCATAAAACGAGCTTGGTTTTCTTGATAGAAGCTTTTAATTTCTTCTTCTGTTACTTCAACCGAACTTTTAAATTGCTCTAAATCAATTGAAGCAAATCGAATATCACGTTTTTGATTTTGTAATTTTGCAGCCATAGTACTTTGATACGGTAACGCAAATTCACTTACGACTAAAGCTTGAGTTAATTGACGACGACTCATTTCTAATCGTAAATAATCTCTAAAATCAGATGATTGATAAAAACCCGCTTGATTAATTAATGCTAAATAACGATTATTATCAAAAACACCATCAATTTGAAATTCAGGCATAGTACGAATTGTTTCTTTAATTCGTTCATCAGACACTTTAATAGATAAATTCGCTGAATTTTGATCAACTAAACGTTCGTTAATTAAATTATCAACAATACCATTTCTAAAATTTGCCATATATGTTTGATCTGCCGCTAGGTTTTCAAACATTTCGCCAAATTGTTGCTGCATTCTATTTCTTTGTGCTTGATACGCTTTGTTAAAGTCTTGCTGAGTAATTTTCTCACCATTAACATCAGCAACTGAAGTATCCGTAGAATTTGTATAACTACCAATCCCAGCCAATGCAAAAGTCAAAATTACTAAGCCAAGAATAATCTTAGCTGCCATACCCTGAGAACTTTCTCTAATATTTTCTAACATTTCTCTCTCTTATTACACCGAGTGCTTATTTCAAATTCTAATTAAATTATGTTCTATTATGATATTTAATAAAATTTGTAGATCATTTGCGCGTGATTTTAACAGAATGAACACACACCTTGAAGCTAGATTAAAAGATAAATATAAAATATTTTCACCTAGAAATGCACTTTTAGTTATTGTTAATATCATTCTACTTAAATACTTACTTTATTCTCATTAAAACACTAAATAGTTAAGTGGAATGATATTACTTTAATTTTAAATTTATATAACAAAAAACCACCTAAAAAGGTGGTTTTTTCATTCAATCATATAACTGTGATTAGTTATTACAAGCATCTTTCAACGCTTTACCAGCTTTGAAAGATGGAATTTTAGCTGCAGCAATTTCAATTGTAGCACCTGTTTGAGGATTACGGCCAGTACGAGCTGCGCGGTCACGCACAGAGAAAGTACCAAATCCAACTAGCGCTACTTGATCGCCACCCTTTAATTCTTCTGTAACAGCTTCGATAAAAGAGTCTAATGCACGACCCGCAGCTGCTTTAGAGATATCAGCACCAGCTGCAATTTTTTCGATTAGTTGAGATTTATTCACAGTTTTCCCCTTCAATTGTTATTATTCCAGCGCTATCATTTGTTTGTAGCGTCCTGCAAAAGCATATTTTATAGCAAGCTTTATTTTGAACATCAAGCACTGAGTTAAAGAAATTTTAAATTTAGATAATAGAATAATTATTATTGCTATTATCTCGACTAGACCCCGTATCTATATTGGGGTTCGACCTTCTCAGCGTTGTTAACTTACCACAGTTTCAGCGTTTGAAAAGCTAAAATTTCATTTTTTTTCATTTTTTTTTGTTTTTTTACACTTTTTTGAACATTTTATTCAAAAAATGCCCAAAATCCACTACGTTAACTTTTTAATTTAACCTTCTCAATTGGGTTTTCGAGTGCAATATCCAATACTTCTTCAATCCACTTTACTGGATAGATAGTCAAATCAGCAATCACATTTTCAGGTATTTCTTTTAAATCACGTTCATTATCTTTAGGAATTATGACGGTTTTAATTCCTCCGCGATGAGCAGCAAGTAATTTTTCTTTCAAACCACCAATAGCTAAAACCTCACCTCTTAACGTTATTTCACCCGTCATTGCCACTTCAGCTTTAACCGGATTGCCAGTTAAACTAGAAACCAACGCAGTACACATACCAACCCCTGCACTTGGACCATCTTTAGGAGTGGCTCCTTCAGGTACATGAACGTGTATATCACGCTTTTCATGGAAGTCTTCATTAATTCTAAACTTCTCAGTTCTACTTCTAACAACCGTCATGGCTGCTTGAATAGACTCTTGCATAACATCACCTAATGAACCAGTGTAAGTCAGCTTACCTTTACCTGGAACTGAAGCGGTTTCAATAGTAAGTAGTTCACCACCAACTGATGTCCAAGCTAGGCCTGTAACAAGCCCTACACGATTTTGCTCATCGGCTTTACCATAATCGAAGCGTTGCACACCCAAGTATTCAGATAAGTTGTCTTGATTAACAACAACACTTTTAAGCTTTTTATCTAATAAAATAGCTTTAACTGCTTTTCTACAAAGTTTAGATATATCTCTTTCTAAACTACGTACACCTGCTTCGCGTGTGTAATAACGAATAATGCCAATAATAGCACTATCTTCAATAGTTATTTCACTTTCCTTTAAACCATTACGCTCTATTTGTTTCTTAAGAAGATGGTTTTTAGCTATATTTAATTTTTCATCTTCGGTATAACCCGATAAACGAATAACTTCCATACGGTCAAGTAAAGGACCTGGAATATCCATGCTGTTCGACGTAGCGACAAACATTACGTCAGATAAATCATAATCAACTTCTAAGTAATGATCGTTAAAGCTGCTATTTTGCTCTGGATCTAAAACCTCTAAAAGTGCTGAAGCTGGGTCTCCTCGCATATCAGATGCCATTTTATCAATTTCATCTAATAAGAATAATGGGTTTTTAACACCCACTTTTGCAATCTTTTGAATCAGCTTCCCCGGTAATGAGCCTATATAGGTTCGTCTATGCCCCCTAATTTCAGCTTCATCTCTTACACCGCCTAATGCCATACGTACATATTTACGACCTGTAGATCTGGCAATAGATTGGCCAAGTGAGGTTTTACCTACACCTGGAGGTCCTACTAAACATAAAATAGGTCCTTTTAATGATGTCACTCTTTGCTGAACCGCTAAATATTCAAGTATACGTTCTTTAACTTTATCTAAACCATAATGATCTTGATCTAAAACCTCTTCGGCTAATGCTAAGTTACGCTTAAGTTTACTTTTCTTTTTCCAAGGTACACTTGTCATCCAATCAATGTAACTTCGCACAACAGTAGCTTCTGCTGACATTGGTGACATCATTTGTAATTTTTTAGCTTCAGCTAATGTTTTTTCTTTGGCTTCTTTAGGCATTTGAGCAGCATCAATTTTTTTATTAATTAATTCTGCTTCATCAGGCGTATCTTCCATATCGCCAAGTTCTTTTTGAATAGCTTTCATTTGCTCATTCAAATAATATTCACGTTGGCTTTTTTCCATTTGCTTTTTAACGCGAGTACGAATTTTCTTTTCAACTTGAAGAAGGTCGATTTCACCTTCCATTAACCCCATTAAGTATTCTAATCGCTCTGATATATTGACGATTTCTAATACTTTTTGTTTGTCCTCTAATTTAAGAGGCATGTGAGCAGCCATGGTATCTGCTAGTTGTTCAGGATCATCAATACCTGCTACTGAGGTTAATACTTCAGGAGGTATTTTTTTATTAAGCTTTACGTAACCTTCAAATTGCGAAATAGCTGATCTAACTAATACCTCACTATTTTCAACATCGCCATCTGTTGTTTGAAGAAAATCTATGTTCGCCGTAAAATATTCTTCAGTTTCTACAAATTCAGAAATTTTTGCTCTTTTAACCCCTTCAACAAGAACTTTTACAGTTCCGTCTGGTAGTTTTAGCATTTGTAAAATAGAGGCAACAGTTCCGGTTTGATAGACATCGTTAAAAGATGGATCATCAATAGCAGCATCTTTTTGTGCAACTAAAAATATTTGTTTATCTTTTTCGTTAGCAATATCTAAACAACGAATTGATTTCTCTCTGCCTACAAATAATGGGATCACCATTTGCGGGTATACAACAACATCACGTAAGGCTAGTACTGGAATTTCAGTTACGCCAGATAACTCATCGCTCATAGATTACTCTCTCGGGAATTAGTATGAAGAATTTACACTTAAAAAGTATATGGGGATTATCGTAAGGCTTTCAACAGCCAAAGAAAAAAAAGAGCCATTACGACTCTTTTTTATTTAATTTCAAACAACTATTTAACTTTATAGGTTAAGTTACTCCGAAACAGCTTGGTCTTGTGGTGTTTCATAAATCACGATAGGTTTTGACTCACCTTTAATGACGGTTTCATCAACAACCACTTTACACGCATTTTCTAATGATGGTAACTCGTACATAGTTTCGAGTAATACACTCTCAACAATTGAACGTAAACCACGGGCACCTGTTTTACGATTCATCGCTTTATTTGCAATAGCTAATAATGCATCTTTTCTAAACTCTAACTCAACACCTTCCATATCGAAAAGCGCAATAAATTGTTTAGTTAAGGCATTTTTAGGTTCTTGTAATATTTGTATCAAAGCGTCTTCATCAAGCTCAGTTAAGGTAGCCACTACAGGTAATCGACCAATAAACTCAGGGATCAAACCGTATTTAACTAAATCTTGAGGTTCTACGTCTTGGAACCTTTCAGTTAATGATTTTTCAGCATCTTTTCCACGAACTTCAGCACCAAAACCAATACCTGTTCCTGTTTGACAACGTTGTTCAATAACTTTATCAAGCCCAGCAAAAGCACCACCACAAATAAATAAGATTTTAGACGTATCAACTTGTAAAAACTCTTGCTGTGGATGCTTACGACCACCTTGAGGAGGTACTGAAGCAATAGTACCTTCAACAAGCTTTAATAAAGCTTGTTGAACGCCTTCACCTGATACATCGCGAGTAATTGATGGATTATCAGACTTTCTAGATATTTTATCAATTTCATCAATGTAGACGATGCCACGTTGAGCTTTATCAACGTCGTAATCACATTTCTGTAATAATTTTTGGATAATATTCTCTACATCTTCACCAACGTAACCAGCTTCGGTTAATGTGGTTGCATCAGCCATAGTAAATGGAACATCTAATAACCTTGCTAAAGTTTCAGCTAATAAGGTTTTGCCACTACCCGTTGGACCAATAAGTAAAATATTACTTTTACCTAATTCAACACCATTATGAGAATCACCATTACGTAAACGTTTGTAATGGTTATATACCGCTACAGACAATACTTTTTTAGCATGGTCTTGACCAATAACATAATCATCAAGGCTATCTCTGATTTCCATTGGAGTTGGTAATTTTTCTTTGTCTTGCTTTGGCGAAATTTCTTTAATTTCTTCACGAATAATATCGTTACACAGTTCAACGCATTCGTCACAAACAAACACAGATGGACCTGCGATAAGTTTACGTACTTCGTGCTGACTTTTGCCACAAAATGAACAATACAGCAACTTGCCGTTATCACCGTCACCTTTAGTTATATCGGTCATACGGTACCTCTAATTCTTTAATTTGAATTTACTTATACATTTAAGTATTTAATCATTTTACAAATGATATTACGATAAAAGATAAAATTATTTATCTTGTCTTTGTTCTAATATGGCGTCAACTAATCCATATTCAACTGCACTTTCTGCACTTAAGAAGTTATCTCTATCAGTATCTTCTGAAACCTTCTCTATCGGCTGACCAGTATGCTCTGCCATTAAGCGATTCATTTTTTCTTTTATGTATAAAATTTCCTTAGCATGAATTTCAAAGTCAGACGCTTGACCTTGGAAGCCACCTAAAGGCTGATGAATCATAACTCGCGCATTAGGTAAGCAATAACGTTTACCCTTTTCGCCGCCCGATAATAGGAATGCTCCCATACTTGCAGCTTGACCAATACATACCGTACTTACATTCGGTTTAATGAACTTCATAGTATCGTAAATAGCCATACCTGCAGTAACAGAGCCACCCGGTGAATTAATATATAGAAAAATATCTTTTTCAGGGCTTTCTGATTCTAAAAAAAGAAGCTGAGCAACAATAAGGTTTGCCATATGATCTTCAACTTGACCACACAGAAATATTACTCTTTCTTTTAAAAGACGAGAGTAAATATCATATGAACGTTCACCTTTTGGTGTTTGTTCAACAACCATTGGTACCAAAGCGCTTTCAGTAACACTTGTTAAATTTTGAGAAGTATGAGAAGTAAACAACAGATTGTCCTTAGATTAAAAAAATGGCTTGTATGTTTCCATACAAGCCATTTAAGCGATTGCTTGATAAAATGTCAATCTAAAAGGCTTATTTTCCTTCAGGATTCATAATATCTTTGAAACTTGCTTTCTTTTCTTTAACTTTTGCACTTGCAAGTACTACTTCAACAGCTTGCTCTTCTAATGCAACATTTTGCATTTGTTGATTAAGCTCTTTGTTAGTTGTGTAGTATTCAATCACTTCTTTTGGATCTTCGTACGCAGAAGCTGCTGATGCAATAAGCTCATTTACTTTGTTTTCATCAACTTTCAATTCGTTTACTTTAATCACTTCACCTAATAATAAACCTGTTTTAACACGTTTCTTAGCTTGCTCTTCAAACATTTCTGCTGGAAGTTCAGGTAAGTTATTAGGATCCATTTGGCCAGCAAAGCGTTGCATAGCTTGTTGACGTAAAACATCAACTTCTTGAGCAATTAAAGAGGCAGGAATGTCAATATCATGTGCAGCTAATAAGCCGTCAATCACTTGCTCTTTAACTTTAGCTTTAACCGCTTGAGTTAATTCACGTGACATGTTTTTACGTACTTCATCACGTAAAGCTTCAACACCACCTTCTTCCACACCGAAAAGCTTAGCAAATTCTTCATCAATATCAGGAACTACTGGTCCTTCAGTTTTATGAACAACAATATCAAATTCAGCTTCTTTGCCTTTTAGATTTTCAGCATGATAATCTTCAGGGAAAGTTACTTTAATCGTTTTTTCTTCACCAACTTTCATACCAATAATATCAGTCTCGAAACCTGGGATCATACGGCCAGCATCTAATTCAAGTTCAAAACCTTCAGCTTTACCACCTTCAAAGTCTTCACCGTCAATACGACCAGTAAAGTCGATAGTTAGTTTATCGCCTTTTTTACTTTTACGTTTGTTCTCTTTCCACGTTTTATGTTGGTTTTGTAACGTAACAAACATTTCGTCTAAATCTTTATCTGTTACTTCAACTTTCGGTTTTTCAACGTTAATTGATCCTAAATCATTTAGCTTAATTTCAGGATAAATTTCAAAAGTTGCTTCAAACTCTAATGCTTTACCTTCTTCATTGCTTTTAGCAACAAAGTTTGGTCTTCCAGCAGGGTTAATTTTCTCTGCTACGATCGCATCAACAAAATTACGCTGCATAAGCTCACCAGCCACTTCTTGACGTACAGACTTTCCGTAACGTTTTTGAATAACTGATGGTGGAACTTTACCCGGACGAAATCCGTTAATTCGTTGTGTTTTAGCTATATGACGAAGACGATTTTTAACTTCAACATCTACTGATTCTGCAGGAACAGAAATCGTTAAACGACGTTCCAAACCTTGTGTAGTCTCAACTGAAACTTGCATTTAATTACCTCAAAACTTAGCGTTTAGTACGCTATCAATAACTCACCTAAATACAGTAAACAAACAATAACAAGTAGAGTTTGCTTTTAATCTCCCTAAAATTAATAGCGAAGCTTAAAATTACAAATAAAGATGTTCAGATTAAAAATTATGACGCGAAATTATAGCGATGCTTATAGCAATAGTCGAGCGTATAAACAATTTATTTTTAATTTAATAATAAATAATTGTATTTATTATTAAATTACAGAAAAAAACAATAACATCATAAGCACAATTGATAAAATCGTATTGATTTACATGTAATGTACGAAGATAGAAATGAGAGAAGATATTTTATTCACTAAAATTAATAATAGAAATTTTAATGGATTAAGAAATTGAAATCATATGAAAGGAGTAAAGTGGTCGGTGATGCAAGATTCGAACTTGCGACCCCTTGGACCCAAACCAAGTGCGCTACCAAGCTGCGCTAATCACCGATATACTTTATTTCTACTAGCCTGAATGGGGTGGCTGAAGGGACTTGAACCCTCGACAACCGGAATCACAATCCGGGGCTCTACCAACTGAGCTACAGCCACCACTGTATGGCGCGCCCTGTAGGATTCGAACCTACGACCCACGCCTTAGAAGGGCGTTGCTCTATCCAGCTGAGCTAAGGGCGCACATGGCCTACAGAACTAAACTTTTAATTAAAAATTAAAAGTGGTCGGTGATGCAAGATTCGAACTTGCGACCCCTTGGACCCAAACCAAGTGCGCTACCAAGCTGCGCTAATCACCGACATTGCTAAAAACATTACTTGCTTTCAACGGGGGCGGATATTACCTAGTTGACTGGGTCGCGTCAAACATTTTTTATAAAAAAAAACGCGTTCGGTTACTTTTACATCATCTTGTATAATTATCAACTCAATAATGTTGAAATATCAGTTAATAGTCTTAATTTCATTATTTAATCCCCATAATTTTATTTATATAAAATCCTTATACAATTACACTTAAAATTATGAGAAAATGCTAGCGTTTTTCATCCATCATAAATATATAGAAGTAAAATGACAGCATCATTAATCAATGGCAAAGAAATTGCCCAGCAAATTAGAACATCTGTAAAACGTAAAGTTGATCAGCGTATACAAAATGGATTACGAGTTCCCGGCCTTGCCGTTATATTAGTTGGATCAGATCCTGCTTCTGAAGTTTATGTTGGAAGTAAACGCAGAGCATGTGAAGAAGTAGGCTTTATATCTAAATCTTACGATTTAGAATCATCAACATCTGAAAGTGAGCTCCTTGCATTAATTGATGAGCTAAATTTAGATAATACAATCGATGGTATTTTAGTTCAGCTACCACTTCCTGCACATTTAGATTCGAATTTAGTTATTGAACATATTAACCCTAATAAAGATGTTGATGGTTTTCATCCTTCTAACGTAGGTAAATTAGTATTGCGCCAGCCAGGTCTTCGTCCTTGTACTCCTAAAGGTATTATGGAATTGATATCAACCACCAAGATCAAAACTCATGGTTTAGATGCTGTTGTTGTAGGTGCTTCCAATATCGTTGGTAGACCTATGAGTTTAGAGCTACTACTTGCTGGTTGTACAGTTACAACAACACACCGCTTTACAAAAGATTTAGAATCTAAAGTAAGAGGGGCTGATTTGTTAGTGGTGGCTGTGGGTAAACCTGAATTTATTCCGGGTGAATGGATTAAAGAAGACGCTATAGTGATCGATGTGGGCATTAACCGTTTAGAAAATGGCTCACTAGTCGGTGATGTAGGATTTGAAGTTGCGAAAAATAAAGCATCATTCATTACTCCTGTGCCTGGTGGTGTTGGACCAATGACGGTAGCAAGCTTAATTGAAAACACTTTGTTAGCTTGCGAAGCTAATAATTAATTTCAAGTATTAAGTATTAAGTATTTAAAACCGAAAAGTCAGCTAGTTAGCTGACTTTTTTATTGGATTTAATTCTATAAATATAAAGATTAAAGCATTAAAAACTAAGCTTTACGCCATGTAGTTTTTCCAGCTGAATCTTCAAGAATAACATTCATCGCTTTCAGTTTATCTCTGGCATCATCAGCCATCGCCCAATCTTTATTAGCACGCGCTTCATTACGTTGTTTAATTAACGCTTCAATTTCTTCAGCTTCAGAATCATTTGCAACACTACCTTTAAAGAACTCTTCTGGTGAGCTTTGTGCAATACCTAACACTTTACCTAGTTCAATAAGAATATAAGCTAGCTCCCCTGCTTTGTTTGCATCTTGATCTTTTATGCGGTTAATCTCTTTAGATAATTCAAAGATAACCGGCATAGCTTCAGGGCAATTAAAGTCATCGTTCATGGCTTTCTCAAAACGATTTACATACTCGTTGCCAGTTAGTTCAACCGGTACAGGAGTTACATCACGTAACGCAGTATACAGTCGTTCTAAGCTAGCTCTTGCTTGTGTTAGGTTATCTTGAGAATAATTTAACTGGCTACGGTAATGACTCGACGTTAAAAAGAATCTTACTGTTTCTGCATCATATTCATCTAAAACACTACGTAATGTGAAAAAGTTATTTAACGA
This sequence comes from Pseudocolwellia sp. G5-9, assembly GCF_055808995.1. NCBI lineage: Bacteria > Pseudomonadati > Pseudomonadota > Gammaproteobacteria > Alteromonadales > Colwelliaceae > Pseudocolwellia > Pseudocolwellia sp. G5-9. The sequence continues at coordinate 4,437,004 of NZ_CM147893.1, read as the reverse complement.
TTTAGACATTTTCTCTTTGTTAATTTGCACCATACCACCATGCATCCAGTAATTAACATAAGGTGTATTATTCGCACAACACGACTGAGCTATTTCATTTTCATGATGGGGGAATTGTAAATCAGAGCCACCACCATGAATGTCAAAATGCTTACCTAAATGCTTTTGGTTCATCGCAGAACATTCAATATGCCAACCAGGACGACCTTTACCCCAAGGTGAATCCCAGCTTGGTTCATCTGGTTTTGCCATTTTCCATAAAACAAAATCTAATGGGCTTCTTTTAGCTTCATCAATATCAACCCGAGAACCCGCTTGCAGCATATCAAGGTTTTGCATACTCAGCTTGCCGTAATCGTTGTATGTGCTTACTTCAAACATTACATCGCCATTTGAAGCAACATACGCGTGATCTTTTTCTATTAATGTAGCAACAAGATCAATAATTTCAGGCATGTGTCCTGTTACGGTTGGTGCAATATCAGGTCTCATAATATTTAAATCATCAAAGTCTTGATACATTTGAGCTGTCATACGTTGAGTTAACGACTCACAACTTTCGTTATTCTCTAGCGCACGTTTAATAATTTTATCGTCAACGTCAGTAATATTACGCACATGAGTAAGTTCATAACCTGAATATTTTAAATAACGCGCAATAATATCAAAGGCTACATACGTTCTCGCATGGCCAATATGGCAACGATCATAAATGGTAATACCACAAACATACAAGCCAACCTTACCTTCAGTAATAGGTTTAAATATTTCTTTTTTTCGGCTAAGAGTATTAAAAATTTGCAGCATAACTTTTCTAGTTTCCTGTATTGCCCTGAAAAACTTTAGGGGCGCTAATTAAATTAGGTTTATTGTATTTTAACAAAAAATCGAAGCGTAAGTGTACATCAACATTTCTTTTGAATCATCAGATGGTTAGATTTTAGAGAAGAAATGTTTGAATTCTTACGTTACAATCTCCACATTATAAATATCGTATTAAATAGAGAGAACATATAGTGATTACTTTTAAAACAACATTAGGTGATATCAAAATTAAATTAGACTTTGATAAAGCACCTGTTACAGCTAAAAACTTCCAACAATATGCTGAAGATGGCTTTTACAACGGCACTATTTTTCACCGTGTAATTAAAGGCTTTATGGCACAAGGCGGTGGTTTTTCGTCTGGTTTAGAAGAAAAAAACACAAGTGAAAGCATTAAAAATGAAGCAAACAATGGCGTAAGTAACACGCGTGGCACACTTGCTATGGCACGTACACAAGATCCTCATTCAGCTTCTGCTCAGTTTTTTATTAACTTGGTTGATAACACATTTTTAGATTTTAAAAGTGAAACAGTTCAAGGCTGGGGTTACTGTGTATTTGGTGAAGTAGTTGAAGGTATGGACATTGTAGACAAAATGACGTTAGTTGATACAGGTCGTTTAGGCCATCACGACGATGTACCAAAAGAAGAAATCATTATTACTGAAACAGTTATTGAAGCTTAAGAAAGCAGCTTAAATTAAATATTTGGATTCAAATTTTTAGTGATAAACAATAAAGAACAAATCATCTACTTTATAGCTGACTTACATTTAGCGGAAAACAGGCCTGATATTACGGCCTGTTTTTTGTCGTTTATGAAGAATGACGCGATAAAAGCCGAAAAGCTCTATATTTTAGGTGATTTATTCGAAGTTTGGTTTGGTGACGACTACAAAACAGAACTAACCGATGCAGTTATAAAAGCCATACAAACCTTAACAGCAACAGGCACAGAAGTTTATTTTATTCACGGCAATAGAGATTTCTTATTAGGTAAACATTACGCCAAACAAGCTAATATGATCCTATTACCTGAAAAACAACTAATCGATCTCTATAACGAAAAAGTTTTACTTATGCATGGCGATACACTTTGTACGCGTGATGTTGATTATCAAAAATTTAGAAAAAAATCGCGTAGTTGGTGGTGGCAAGGTTTTATGAAAAGCCTACCGTTATGGTTAAGAAAGAAAATTGCTGATAATTACAGAGAAAAAAGTAAACAAGCACAACAAACAAAGTCACTTGATATTATGGATGTAACTGAATCTGAAGTTATTAAAGATTTAGAAGAATACAACTGCCAATTAATGATCCATGGTCACACCCATCGACCCAACATACATGAATTAATAGCGAATAATAACCCAGCTCAAAGAATAGTGTTAGGTGATTGGTATGAACAAGGTGCTTGGTTAAAAGTTACCCCTACAACAAAAACACTATTGAATACTATTTTTAAATAATTACGTAGTTTTTATACTAGATATTCCACTATGAAACTTAAAATCAGTATCAGGGCTAGATATCAAATCAGCTTCAACTTTTCCAAAATACTCAACCTTTGCAGTGATATCTACCGGAGATATTGACTGGGCCAATTCTAAATAATCTTGATAGTGGCGTGCTTCAGATCTTAAAAGAGAAATATAAAAATCTCCTAATCGTTTATCTACGTAAGGAGCTAGTTTAGCAAAGCGCTCACACGATCTAGCTTCAATATATGCCCCACAAATCAACTTATCAATTAGCGTATCTGGCTCATGTGTTTTAACGTGTTTCAACATACCTTTAGCGTAACGAGATGGTGTTATGCTTTTATATTCAATACCGTAATGATCCATCATTTCTAATACTTGATAAAAATGGTGAAGCTCTTCTTTTATCAATAACACCATTTTATCAATTAAATCTTGTCCATAAGGTGAATCAGATTTAGGAATAACCGATTTTGTAAGTTTATTTTTAACAGCAAGGTCGCGCCAATTACCCTCTCTTTTATAAATAAACTGCTCAAATGGCTGTAACCACTCAAGTAGCGCATCACCACTTTTTTTATCTACTGCATATTTACGAATTAAAAACATAGCTGATTGAGCGGCTTTTAACTCACAAATCAAATGATCTATTAATATGACTTCTAAGTTTTCAACTTTTATTGCTTCATCAATCCACACTTGTGGCGTTTCAATGTTTAAAAAATTATTAATAGGTGATAACAAATGAGAGTAGGTCATAGTGAATAACAATATTGATGAATTGCTCTATTTTAAAAGCCTATTTATTGAGATACTAGGAAAATATCAATTTATGTATAACAAACTTATTAACAATGAAATCTGACAGTGACAAATTAATAAAAAAACATCAAGAACTCATTCATACAGATAACCTCAAGGTAACTTCACATGTACAACGTGAAGAAAACGAATGGTTTATTAATACGGTTATGTTTGAAAATATAGACGTTCCTTTTAAATATAAACGTAAGAAACTCTATAAATCTTTAGTGAATAATAGAGTTAATGTTACCTATTACGTATCTAACGAAAAAGTTGCAGGATTTGAAATAGAAGTCATGAATATTGTTCGAATAAAAATCAGTTAAAAAGTAATAACCTCTATCATTTTTAGATTAATTGACGATAAAACCACTCTTTTTTGATTATTTTATTAACATTTCTTGACCTTTGAACGACTATCTTACATAAATAGATATGTAAGACTTAATAATAATAACTAGATAATAATTTAAACAAAACTAACCGACATTGCGTTATGTTGTCCTTTGTTCGGAAACGTGGAAGGAGATTACAATGATATTAAATCATATATGGGGCTTGTATACCCACCCTAAAGAAGAATGGCAAGTAATCGAGAAACGCCACGAAAGCTTACTTTATAGCTTAGTTCACATTTGTACCATCGCTTTAATTCCTGCAATCTGCGGTTACTTTGCAGCGGCTCATATTGGCTGGACAATTGGAGTAGGGGAACCAATAAAGCTAACAAACACCAACGCTATTGTTATGACCGTAATTTTTTATTTAACGTTAATAATTGGTGTAGCGGCATTGGCTTATTTAATTCACTGGATGGCTAGAACTTTTGATTCGTCACCCGATTTTACGCAATCTTTAGAGCTTGCTGCGTATACAGCAACACCTTTGCTTATGGTCGGTATTGTAGCGCTTTACCCTGTTCTTTGGTTTGTGGTACTCGCTTGTATTGCCGCAATGTCTTATTCAGTTTATCTTTTATATTCAGGTGTCCCTATTATGATGAATATTCCTGAAGAAGAAGGCTTTATATATGCAAGCTCTGTTGTAACTTGTGGCTTAGTATTACTGGTAGGTTTATTAGCCGCAATGATCATTCTTTTTGGTGTAGGTTTAGGGCCTGAGTTTTTACATATATTTAATTAAAAATGAAAACCAAACAGAAAAAAGGCACCTAAGGTGCCTTTTTTCTATGCTTTAAATATTTATCCAATCAAATAGAACGAATGTAATTACAAATTATTCAGCACCTTCGTTGTACATATCAATAATAGATTCTGCATTTCTATCTGAGTTTTCTTTTGATTCATTGTTTCGTAATGCATCTAGCTTATCTAAATAAGATTGGTTGATATCTTTAGTAATATACTGACCATTGAACACTGATGTATCAAACATTTTGATTTCAGGGTTCGCTACATTTACTGCAGAAACTAAGTCTTCAATTGATTGGAATATAAGTTTATCGGCACCAATTAAATCACAAATATCATCTAATTCACGGCCATGTGCAATTAGCTCATTAGCACTTGGCATATCAATACCATAAACATTAGGAAAACGCACTTCTGGTGCCGCTGAGGCAAAGTAAACCTTCTTAGCTCCTGAAGCTCTAGCCATTTCAATTATTTGACCAGATGTTGTGCCTCGAACAATTGAGTCATCAACTAATAGAACATTTTTATTTTTAAACTCTGCGCCAATGGCATTCAGTTTTTGACGAACAGATTTTTTCCGTTGCTCTTGTCCAGGCATAATAAAAGTACGGCCAATATATCTATTCTTTACAAAGCCTTGGCGATATGGAACATTTAACTGATGAGCTATTTCTAGCGCAGTATCACATGAAGTTTCAGGAATAGGAATAACAACATCTATGTCTAAATCCTCCCATTCTTTGGCTATTTTCTCGCCTAATTTTTTACCCATTTCAATTCGTGACGCATAAACTGATATCTTATCGATAGTCGAATCTGGACGAGCAAAATAAACGTATTCAAATATACATGGACAATATTGCGGAGCTTCAGCACATTGCTGGCTATATAATTCACCTGACTCTGTAAAATAAATCGCTTCACCTGGAGCAACATCTCTTACAAACTCATAACCACAAGCATCTAATGCAACAGATTCTGACGCTACCATATACTCTAAACCTGTTTCTGTTTCTCTTTTACCAAAAACAAGTGGACGAATACCGTTTGGGTCACGAAACGCTATCATTCCATGCCCTATAATTAGCGCCACCGTTGCATATGCACCTCTAACGCGTTTATGTACATTACTAATCGCATTAAAAAAATCATCCGGTGTCAGTTCTAAATTACTTGTACATTGAAGCTCATGAGCCAAAATATTCAATAATAATTCAGAGTCCGACGTTGTATTTACATGACGTCGAGCATTAAGATTCAGCCATTTCTTTAACTCATCAGCGTTAGTTAAATTACCGTTATGCGCTAGCGAAATACCAAAAGGTGAATTAGCATAAAAAGGTTGTGCTTCAGAAGAGCTAGATGAACCTGCAGTTGGGTATCTAATATGCCCAATACCAATAGTACCCTGGAGCCTCAACATATGACGAGTGTGAAATACATCTTTCACTAAGCCATTAGCTTTACGCATTCTAAAGGTATTATCACTAATGGTGACGATACCTGCCGCATCTTGACCTCGGTGTTGAAGCACTGTTAATCCGTCATAGATTAATTGACTTACGTTACTTTTACCAACTATGCCAACAATACCACACATGAAATTATTCTCCGCAGACCTAAGATTGTATTAAAAAACTAGATGACTGTTTAAGGTATTCAAAAAACCAAACAACAATCAATTTAAATTCGGGGATAAGCAATGAGTTCTGCCACCATACGGTTGATGGCGCAGGTGTAAATGCATCTAATAGAAATAATATAGCACTAACAATTAATACACCTCGTAGTGCACCAAAAGCTAAACCTAATACGCGATCCGTACCAGAAAGACCTGTTTTATTAACAAGTTGCCCAATAATATAATTAACTAACGCACCTATAATAAGAGTAGAAACAAACAGTACGGTAATTGCCGCTGCATTTCGAAGGAATTGATCTGAGATATTTGTAAAGAAGACCGCTAAGTCACTATAAAAAGTACTCGCGATAAAAAAGGCGCCGATCCAAATTACAACTGAAATCGCTTCTTTAACAAAGCCACGTACTAAACTTACTAGTGTTGAAATGCCTATTATTGCCAATATGGCATAATCTACCCAAATCATCATTTGAATGTTCTCATTGATTAGAGGCGCGCATTCTACCAGATGCTAACCAATTAAAGCTATTATTTTTATTATTTAGTAGGATAAAAGCGTGTAACTTTACCTTCTACATGGGTTAATGTTTTAAGTGGTTTTATTTTACTTTCCAAAGAAGCTTTATTGATATCAGGCCCTACAAACACTTTAGTTAACGTACCATTTTTAGTTTTTATTGGCCGTGTGAATGTTGTGTAGCCATGATATTTTAATTTTTCTATAAGCTCTGATACATTCTTTTTATGTCTAAAACTTCCTAATTGAATGACCCAAGTTTCTTTCACGTTAATTTTTTCAGGTAGGCTTACCCTAGTGGTATTTTTACTATCGGGTTCAGCTTTTTGAGTTGTATCTGCGCCTAATGATGCGGGTTTTTCTAATGAATTAATTTTAACAGTATCAGAAGATGCAACAGACGATTGTTCAGTAACCTTTTCTTTAGAGGCACTCGTGTTACTTTCATCTGAAGCGAGTTGAAGTATATTATCTTGCTCTACTTCAACTACCTCTTCTTCTTTAGGTTCAATACTTTTTAATTTATCACTAGGGAAAGACTTAATTTCAGTATTAAGTTCAATTTTAGGTGCTTGAGGGATATTTTCAAACTCAGCATTGTATTTCTTTTTGTTTCCATCAAGGAAATCAGGTAAAAATATAATCGCTACAGCCGCAACAATAACAGTTCCAACTATTCGGTTTTGAAAAGGTGTAGACAAACTAAACTCCTAATATTAGCTTATAATTTAAGCTTTACTACTAAACAACTTTACCACTAAATAACTTACCGCTAAACAAGTAGTCGCCTTATTTCTGCTACAGTGTAGAATGATCCATATACTAGGATAAGATCTTTTGCTCCCGCTACAGAACTAGCCATTTTAAAGGCTTGAGTCACATTGTCAAAGCAATTAACCGACTCATTCAAAACGTTTAATTTTTCTGATAACTGTTGCGCCTTAGCACCTCTGTTGACATGTAAACTACCTAAATACCAAGCGTCTACATATTCAATTAAAGGTGACAATGCGTTAGTAATATCTTTGTCTGCTAACATTCCAACTACAGCAAATATTTTATTATAATTCATATTTTTTAGGTAGTTAGCTAAATACCTTGCTGCTTGTGGATTATGGCCCACATCAAGTAATACATCACAATTTTTAACAAAAAGTTCAGTACGTCCAGCCACTTTAGTTAAGTTAATCACCGTATTAATTTTAGCACTACTAATAGGTACTTCTAACAAAGAGAGTACAGTAAGCGCTGTTGCTACGTTGTCAATTGGAATATAAGGTACATTGAGCTTTTCATAAATTTTATGATTTAATGAAAAAGACCAATTTTTTTCGTGCTGGATTAAAGAAAAGTGCTGTTCTCTACATAATAATTTTGCATTTATAGTTTCTGCATATTTTAACACTGATTGAGGGGGAGCAAGATCGCCAACAACGGCATATGTGTTTTCACGCATGATACCCGCTTTTTCAAAACCAATTTTTTCTCTGGTATCTCCTAAAAAGGCTTGATGATCAAGATCAACAGTTGTTACAACAGCTACATCACAATCAACAATATTTGTTGCATCTAATCGCCCCCCTAACCCCACTTCTAAAATAAGGTAATTAGGCTTTAGTTCACTAACAACGATAAGAGCGGCTAAAGTTGTATACTCATAATAGCTTAATGAAATATCTAAGCGTGCTTGCTCAATTTTATAAAATGCGTTGATTAACAGCTGATCTTCTACATCTATTTTATTTAGACGCAATCTTTCATTAAATTTTTCAATATGAGGTGAAGAATATACTGCGACAGAGTATTCCTCGCTTGATAAATAGTTTTCTATAAAGGCGCACGTAGTACCTTTACCGTTGGTTCCTGCCACGGTAATAACTTTGGAAGAAGTTAAATCAATAGATAAGCGTTCAGCTACTTGTTTAATACGGGTTAATCCCATATCAATTTCGGTAAAATGAATACTTTCAATATAAGAAAGCCACTCATCAAGGGATGACCCTAATGAGTGGCTTGATAAATTTTTTGTCATGTAAAAATACTAAACCTTGCTAAAAAACTTAGTAAAAGTCTTACCTAAGAAGCTTTAGGGCTATCATACCCCATAAACTTAGCTAACATACGCGCTAATGTAGAGCGCATTTCTCTGCGATCTACAATTAAATCAATAGCACCTTTTTCTTTCAAAAACTCGCTGCGTTGAAAGCCTTCAGGTAGTTTTTCACGTACAGTTTGTTCAATAACACGCGGACCAGCAAAACCAATTAATGCTTTAGGTTCAGCAACGTTAATATCACCTAACATAGCTAAACTAGCTGATACTCCACCCATTGTAGGGTCAGTAAGTACTGACACATATGGTAAACCTTTTTCGCTCATTTTAGCTAAGGCAGCACTTGTTTTTGCCATTTGCATCAATGAGAATAAGGCTTCTTGCATACGTGCTCCGCCACTTGCTGAAAAACAAACAAACGGTAAGTTATGCTCTAAACAATATTCAACGCCTTTAACAAAACGAGCTCCAACAACTGACGCCATTGAACCACCTAAAAAGGCAAACTCAAATGCAGCTACAACAATTGGGGCGCCCATTAGCTCACCTTTCATCACAACTAAAGCATCTTTTTCGCCTGTAGCTTTTTGTGCTGCACTGATACGATCTTTGTATTTTTTAGAGTCTTTAAACTTTAAAATATCTTGTGCTTCAAACTCTTCGCCTAGCTCAATTCTACCATCCGGATCTAAAAATCCATCAATACGTTTTCTCGCACTGATACGCATATGGTGGTCACATTTAGGACAAACCGACATTTGGCGATCTAGTTCAACTTTGTATAGTACCGCATTACATTCAGTACATTTGCTCCAAACACCTTCTGGAACACCGCGTTTTTGTGTAGCCTTAGATTTGGCTTTTGGGAGAATTTTTTCTATCCAGCTCATAATTTAAATTTTGCCTATTGCATAAGGGAAGATGATTGAAACGATTAAAAAACCATCAAAACAATCAAACACATAGTAATAATCTAATATAACCCATAATTAAAACATATTTTACACTATTTTTAATACTAAAAGTTACGCTATTCGCGTAGTTTTTTCTTTAAGTTAAAAACAGTGGTCCTAAATCTCGCTTCGGAATATCAAACTCTTCAGGATAATCAACATCAACAAAATAGAGTCCAGCAGAAGCTGCTGTCATTCCAGCAACACATCTATTTTTGGCCTCTAGTACTTCCTTGATCCATGAAACTGGACGATCACCTTGTCCTACTTCCATTAATGAACCAGCAATGTTTCTCACCATATGATGTAAAAAAGCATTACCTTTTACATCTATAACGAGATAATTATTAAAACGACTTACATTACAGTGATATAAAGTTCTTATAGCAGAGTGAGATTGACAATGAACCGTTCTATAAGAAGTAAAATCATGACGCCCTAATAATAACTGGGCAGCTTGATGCATCAAATTTTCATCTAATGGCTGATGACAAAAACTAATGCCATGACTAAGAATAGCGGAACGTAATCTTGAATTATAAATAACATAGCGATAACGTCTGGCTGTTGCACTAAACCTAGCATGAAATTCATCACTTACAGGTTTAACCCAAGAAATCGCTATATCGGAAGGAAGGTGTGTATTAACGCCAAGCGTCCACGCAACGTCTTTACGAATTTGATCAGTATCAAAATGAACAACTTGATTCGTTGCATTAACGCCTGTATCGGTTCGCCCAGCACAAATAACTTCGATAGGTTCGTTAGCTATTTTAGATAAAGCTTCTTCAACCCTTTGCTGAACACCAATACCATTATTTTGGCGTTGCCAACCACAGTATTTACTGCCGTCGTATTCAATACCTAGTGCATACCGCATGATAATCTCCACATTTAAGGAGGCGCATTATCCACTACTTTTACCACAAAAAACAATATTCTTAATAATAGACTAAAAAATTATAGCCATTGCATGAATAAATAGATCTATTTTTATCCTTAAAAATATTCAATTAGTTGTTGTAATTAATTACTCTTTTCTTCTAACAAAATAGTTTCTTGTATAAATTGTGACTGACGTCGACCCATTGTTTTACTTTTTTGACGATTTAACTGTCTTCTTCTTTGGCAGCTAACTAAACGTTTTCTTGTATTAAATGACATTACGTATCTCCTTTTTAAATATCATTATGCTTATATAATATGAATAAAATATGACAACAAACAATTTATTTATATTCGGAGGTAAATTTAAGAGCTAACAGGTTCAGCTAAAGGGGAATATTCAGTTTTTTCATCATTTTCAAGAGATGTTGCTTCTTTAGGCTCTACAGATAAAGCTTCAATAGGTGCATCTTCAACAATAACATCTTCTTCATCAATACTTTGTTGATCCATCCATTCTAACGTATCGTAATAACGTCGAATGTTCTCAACGTAATTTACAGGCTCATCGCCACGCGCGTACCCATACTTGGTTTTTTTATAATATTTCTTTTGTTTTAATAAAGGTAAGCGGGATTTTACTTCTACCCAACGATCGGGGTCTCCACCTTGTCGTTGAGTAATAATGCGCGCATCATTTAAATGACCAAAACCAACATTATATGAAGCTAGAGCAAACCATAAACGATCAGGATATGGAATACGTTCAGGCATTTTTTCAATCATACGCTTAATGTACTTGGCACCGCCACTAATACTTTGTTCTACGTCAAGTCGACTTTTAATCCCCATTTGCTTGGCGGTGGGTAAAGTTAACATCATCATCCCCCTAACGCCGGTATGCGAACGAGCGTTAGGATTCCAATGAGACTCTTGATAGCTTATTGCTGCTAACAACTTCCAATCAACCTCTTGACCATATTTTTCAAATATAGGTTGATATTTTGGTAATTTTTCTTCAATCGCTTTGATAAACATACGCGTATCAACATAATTGAACTGTTCAATATGACCATAATATTTATCATCTAAAGCCAACAAAGAACCGTCATGATGAACTTGTCCAAAAAATTCAACTAAGCTAGATAATATAGAGGTATCATTTTGTTTATTTACTAGCCAAGCTAATTGCTCTTCTTCTTTTATAGTAAATCCAATACTTATTTCTGGATAATATCGACGACTGATTGCAAGCGCATTACTGTCTATAACCGTATAATCGATTTCTTCTTCTAATACTTTTAATAAAAGTTCTTCAGCATCAAGCTCAGAGCTTTCTTCCCATACTAAGTCATTATTACTGCGTTTTAATTTAGCTAAATTTTCTGCATGGCTGGTTCTAGCAGTTACAACCAATTTTCCGTTAAGGGCATCTAATCTTCTAGGTCTTTCTTTCCCTTGTTTAAAAACAAGTTTTTGGCTAACTTTATCGTAAGTTGGTGCGACACTATATTGCTCTAAACGTTTAGACGTTACTGCTAACCCTGCTGCTAAAAAATCAACGTCGCCAGAGTCTAATTTAGGGAATAAGTCATCTATATGATAGGCAGGTACCACAACAAGCTTCACGCCTAAATAATCAGCATAAGTTTTAGCAAGTTCGTATTCAAAACCTGTTGGCCCTTCAGCTTCAATGTAATAACTAGTAGGTCCGTATAAAGTACCTACCGTCACGTAGCCACGATCTATAATTCTTTGCAGACCAGAAACTTGATTAACAGGTTGGCATCCAGATATAAAAACACCTAACAATAAAATAAACTTTATTGTATATAATATATTATCTGAAAGTTTTCGTAGTATGTTGTTCATAACGCTTATTGTGTCGTTATTTACTCTATTTCGCAAAGAACTTTTTAATTTAATCCCTATATAATTAACTTTACCTTTTGATTATATTAAAAAATAAGCATGTATTTTCTATATTTATTTTCAAACAAGTTAAGCATGAATAAGTAGAAGATTTTCACCGTTAAAGTCACACTGATTGCTGTATCTTAAAATGAATTAGGTATATACTACGCGCGCTTTTTTCCTTATTAATCTAACCCGGTGAAATAGACTATGTCGATGTTGATGAAAACCCTTCGCGGGGCTCCTGCACTCTCTGAATTTAAAGTAAAAAAATTACTTATCCAATGTGCTGAGCTATCACTTCCTGTTACTGATATTTATGCAGAATACACTCACTTTGCTCATATATCTGAAGAACTTACTAGCGAAGAGTCGCACGTTTTACAACAGCTGCTTAAATACGGGCCAACTATTGAAACACATGAACCCGCAGGTGATTTTGTATTAATTACACCTCGTCCGGGCACTATTTCACCGTGGTCATCTAAATCAACAGATATCGCACATAACTGTGGTTTAAACAAAGTTATTCGCTTAGAACGTGGTATTGCTTACTACATTCAAACTGAAGAATTATCAAACGAACAACAAGCTCAGTTAAATAACTTAATTCATGATCGTATGATGGAAGCTGTATTTTCAGAAATGAGTCAAGCAACTTCACTTTTCGCATCAGCTGAGCCAGGTGAGTTAACATCAATCGATATAATGAACGGCGGTAAAGGTGCATTAGTTGCTGCAAACATTAACTTAGGTTTAGCGCTTGCTGAAGATGAAGTTAATTACTTATTTGAAAACTTTACTAAATTAGGTCGTAATCCTAACGACATCGAACTTTACATGTTTGCTCAAGCAAACTCTGAACATTGTCGTCATAAAATATTCAATGCAGATTGGACAATCGATGGCGTAAAACAGCCAAAATCATTGTTCAAAATGATCCGTAATACTCACGAACTTAATGCTGATTACGTACTAAGCGCTTATAAAGATAACGCTGCGGTTATGGTGGGTAATAAAGGCGGACGCTTCTTCCCTAACCCAGTAACGAATGAATATGGTTATAACCATGAAGACATTCAAATTTTAATGAAGGTTGAAACGCACAACCACCCTACCGCTATTTCTCCATACCCAGGTGCAGCTACGGGTAGTGGTGGTGAAATTCGTGATGAAGGTGCTACCGGTGTTGGTTCAAAACCGAAAGCGGGTTTAGTGGGTTTTTCAGTTTCAAACTTACGTATTCCTAACTTTGAACAGCCTTGGGAAACAGATTTTGGTAAACCATCGCGTATCGTTTCTGCATTAGACATTATGCTTGAAGGACCATTAGGTGGTGCTGCATTTAACAACGAATTTGGTCGCCCTGCTATTTTAGGTTACTTCCGTACTTACGAAGAAGAAGTTAATTCTTTTAACGGTAAAGAAGTTCGTGGTTATCACAAACCTATTATGCTTGCCGGTGGTTTAGGTAATATTCGTGATGAACATGTACAAAAAGGTGACATTGTTGTTGGTGCTAACTTAATCGCGTTAGGTGGTCCAGCAATGAACATTGGTTTAGGTGGTGGTGCTGCTTCTTCAATGGCTTCAGGTCAGTCAGCTGAAAACTTAGACTTTGCTTCAGTTCAACGTGAAAACCCAGAAATGGAACGTCGCTGCCAAGAAGTCATCGATAAATGTTGGCAGTTAGGTGATGCAAACCCAATTTTATTTATTCATGATGTTGGCGCGGGTGGTTTATCTAACGCATTTCCTGAATTAGTTTCTGATGGTGGTCGTGGCGGTGTATTTGAATTACGTAATGTACCAAACGACGAACGCAGTATGGCACCTCATGAAATTTGGTGTAATGAATCACAAGAACGTTATGTATTAGCCGTTTCTGATGAGCAGTTAGAGCAATTTACAAAAATTTGTGAACGTGAACGTGCGCCATTTGCCGTAGTAGGTAGAGCAACAGAAGAAGAACATTTAACGGTTACTGACTCACACTTTGCTGATGTTGATAACTTAAAAACTCCTATCGATTTACCACTAGACGTACTTTTAGGTAAAACCCCTAAAATTATTAGAGATGTTAAATCAGCCACTGCTGCTGGTGACGAACTCGCATTAGATAATATTACTCTTGAAGATGCAGCACAGCGTATTTTAACGTTACCAACGGTTGCTGAAAAAACTTTCCTTATTACCATTGGTGATAGATCGGTAACCGGTATGGTTAACAGAGATCAAATGGTTGGTCCTTGGCAAGTACCAGTAGCTGACTGTGGTGTAACTGCATCTGCTCTTGATTCTTACCACGGTGAAGCTATGTCGTTAGGTGAACGTACACCCGTTGCTTTATTAAACTTTGGAGCGTCTGCTCGTTTAGCTGTAGCTGAATCGTTAACTAACATTGCTTGTGCTGATATAGGCGATTTAAACCGTATTAAACTTTCTGCAAACTGGATGTCACCAGCGGGTCACCCTGGTGAAGATGCTGGTTTATACGAAGCAGTTAAAGCCATTGGTGAAGAGTTATGTCCGGCATTAGGATTAACAATTCCAGTGGGGAAAGACTCAATGTCGATGAAAACCACTTGGACAAAAGAAGGGGAAGAGAACGGCGAACAAATGTCGGTTACTTCACCTTTATCTCTAATTATTACAGCCTTTGGTGTTGTTGAAGATATTCGTAAAACAGTAACCCCACAATTACGTACTGATTTAGGTGAAACAGCCCTTATCGCAATTGATTTATCGCAAGGTAAAAATCGTTTAGGTGGTTCATGTTTAGCACAAGTTTATAAACAACTTGGTACTGAAACACCAGATGTAGATAACCCAGAAGCATTAAAAGGCTTTTTTAATGCTATTCAAGCATTAGTAGCTCAACAAAAATTAATCGCTTATCACGATAGATCTGACGGCGGTTTATTTACCACTGTTGCTGAAATGGCATTTGCTGGTCACACCGGTGTAGATATCGACTTATCTACACTGAAAGGTAGTGACTTAGAAATACTATTTAACGAAGAGTTAGGTGCAGTCATTCAAGTACGCGAAAGTGATTTAGACGCAGTTTACGCTGTATTTGCAGAGCATAATATTGCCGATTGTTGTAACGCTATTGGTACTTTGAACAATGAAGATACCATTCGCTTTACTCGTAATGGTGAAGAAGTATTAGCTAACACTCGTACTTACTACCGTACACTTTGGGCACAAACCACATTCAAGATGCAGTCACTACGTGATAACCCTGAATGTGCTCAGCAAGAACATGACGTTAAATTTGATACTGAAGATCCAGGCTTAAACGCTGAGCTAACGTTTGATATTAATGAAGATATTGTTGCAGACTTAATCGCGAAAGATGCTATTAATAACACCAACCCTAAGATTGCTATTTTACGTGAGCAAGGTGTTAACTCTCATGTTGAGATGGCTGCTTCATTTGACCGTGCTGGTTTTGTAGCTATTGATGTTCATATGTCTGACATTTTAGCAGGTAGAACTGACTTAGCTGACTTTAACGGTTTAGTCGCTTGTGGTGGTTTCTCTTACGGTGATGTTTTAGGTGCTGGTGAAGGTTGGGCAAAATCAATTTTATTCAACGCTAACGCACGTGAAATGTTTAAAACATTCTTCCACCGTGAAGACACATTCAGTTTAGGTGTGTGTAATGGTTGTCAGATGTTATCTAACCTTAAAGAAATTATCCCAGGCTCTGAAGCATGGCCACGTTTTGTGCAAAACAAATCAGAGCGTTTCGAAGCACGTTTCAGCCTAGTTGAGATTCAAGAAAGCCCTTCAATCTTCTTTAAAGGCATGGAAGGTTCAAGAATGCCGATCGCTGTTTCTCACGGTGAAGGTAGAACAGAGTTTAGTTCAGACGAAGCAATCGATGCAGCTAACCAATCAGGCACTGTATCTATTCGTTATGTAGACAACTACGGTCAAGTAACTGAAACATACCCTGCAAACCCTAACGGCTCACCAGATGGTATTACATCTCTTACAACAACTGATGGTCGTGTAACGATTATGATGCCACATCCTGAACGTGTATTTAGAACCGTAGCCAACTCATGGCACCCTGACGAATGGCAAGAAGATTCGCCATGGGTAAGAATGTTCCGTAACGCTCGTAAATTTATTGGTTAAATACCGGTACGTTGTAATACAAATTCTTATATAAAGTAAAGGGTGCATTTTGTGCCCTTTTTTATTACCCACTCTAATTTCAACAATGTTAATACAAAAATCTCTTCGAGATAGAAAGACAAATCCCGCTTAAACAATCATCAAAATTTTCATCAATCTATTTATGCCTGCAACGTCCCAGCCCCCTTTTTAAATGATAACGCTAACAAACAAATCAAAATATCTTGCATACCTCAGATAATGTAAAAATGACCATAAACCTTTACCACACAAAGAGATAAACAATAAAACACCAATAACATTGATCTACATTAAATAAAAACCATATTGACATAAACAAAATACACATGTAATAGTGCTCAAGAACAAATGATAACGCTAACTTTTTTTAATACCGATTTACTTGGTTTTATAAAAGTATTTCTAGGCTTAACACAATATAAATAAAAGTAAGCCTTAGAATAAAGTCTCGATGGCTTTTAGTACGCAGACTCATTTTTTCTTCTTTTAAACATAGGAAAATATAAAAATGAATAAAACCTTAGTTAAAGTGGCAGGAATAGTGACCATTATGTCTCTATTAACTGCATGTATGGGGAGTGATACAGATCCTAAAGTGCCAGAAACTCCGGAGGTTCCAGAGACTCCTGAAACACCTGAAGTGCCAGAAACACCTGAAGTACCAGAAGAACCAGAAATGGCTGACATAACTAATGGTGGATTTGAAGAAGATTCTGCCGGCCAAATGTCACCATTAGGCAACTGGGTGTTAAGACCTTCTCAAGAAGACGGTGCTATTTCTACCATTGAAGTAATCGAGTCAACAGAAGGTGTTAATAGTTATAAAGGAACAAAGGCAATTGAAGTTGTTGTCGAGGCTTTAGGGGCAAACCCATGGGCAATTGAAGCAGCTTATGAAGATATTCCTGTTGTTGGGGGTAAAGTATACGAATTTAGTGTTTGGGTTAAAGGTGAAGAAGGAGCAAGTGCTGACTTTTGGGTTCAAACACCAGCTCCTGCCTATGGTCAACTCGCTCTAATAAAAGAAACGCTAACAGGTGAGTGGCAAAAAATCACGCTAACAGCGGCTACTGCTGAAGCAGACTCCTTGATTAGATTAGCTATTCATTTTTCAAAAGAAGAGAATATTGGCAAGTCTATATACCTAGATGAATTTTCAGGCATTCTACTACCTGATGCACCGGTTGAAGAAATTCCGGATGTAGAATACAGCGCAGTTACAGCACACAGTTTAAAAGTAATATCGCCTGATTTTAACATTGGTGTAGCGGTTCCAGCGGGTGGTTTTGCTAACAGCATAATCGACAGACCTGAAGTGCAAACGGTTATTGAACTACACTTTAATCAGTTATCTGCTGAAAACATTATGAAGCCTACCTATTTACAACCAACTCAAGGCGAGTTTTTCTATGATGATGCCGATGAACTTGTTAACTATGCTAAAGACAATTCACTCACTGTACACGGTCATGTTTTTGTATGGCATTCACAAATAGCGGGTTGGATGCAAAGTTTCGAAGGTGAGAAAGCTGACTGGATAACCATGATGGAAAATCATGTAACACAAATAGCCACTCATTTTGAAGAAGAAGGTGATAACGATACAGTGACTAGCTGGGATGTTGTTAATGAAGCCTTTATGGAAAATGGTGAATACCGTGGTGCAAAAACGACTACTGATGGCGCCGATGCATCTGTTTGGTACGAAAACATTGGTACTGAATTTATACCAAGAGCATTTACAGCAGCAAGAGCAGCAGATCCAGATGCTGACTTATACTACAACGATTACAACCTGATCTGGAATGCTACTAAATTAGATGCTGTTATTGATATGGTTACTGATTTTCAAGCTGATGGCGTACCGATTGATGGCATAGGTTTCCAGTCTCATATTTCAGTTAACAGTCCTAATATTACAACAATAAGAGCACAGCTACAGAAAGTCGTAGATCTTGGTCTAAAAGTAAAAATAACTGAGCTGGATGTTCGTATGAACAATGAAGGTGGAGCAAAATTAACTTACCTTACAAGTGAAAGAGCTGATGAACAAAAGCAGTATTATCATGATATTGTTGAAGCATACCTAGATGTAGTTCCTGAAGATCAACGTGGTGGCATCACTATTTGGGGAGTAATTGATGGAGATAGCTGGTTACAAACCTGGCCTGAACCTACTACCGAATGGCCATTATTATTCTTCAATGACTATACACCAAAACCAGCATTACAAGGTTTCGCTGATGCATTAGTAGAGTACTTTGGAGAAGTTGAAACTCCGGATGCTTCAAACGAATTGTTAACAAATGGTAACTTTGAAGCTGGACTTGGTTCATGGTTAGCCCGTGGTGATGCAACAGTAAGTTTAGAAACTACCGAAGTACACGCTGGTAATAATAGCGCTTTAGTTGTAGGACGTACGGCTACTTGGCAAGGTATACAAAAAGATGTTAAGGGCTTATTCACGGCTAATGAAACTTATAGCGTTTCTGCATGGGTAAAGTTATCTGATGATACGAGTACTCATACACCTGGAATGAAGCTAACTCTAGAAATAAAACACGATGTAGATACCGATGGGACTATAACTGAAAAGACTGACTACCTTGAACTTACTACTCTTACAACAGTAAGTGCAGGTAATTGGGTGAAACTATCAGGTACTTACACGCATACAATAACAACTACAGAAAATTCTGCTGCAATTTATGTTGAAGCAAATGATATAGCTGTTGACTTTTATGTTGATGATATAATGGTTACATTGGTAGAAGAATAAAATATTTAACCTGAACTCGAGATAAACACATATTTTATTATCAATGCTATAAGCCTTGATTCACTCAAAAATTATAGCATTGACATGCTTATTTTAGCCCAAGTTCAGGTTATTTATTATAATTTAGTTGGCACGTCAAAATATAATTTGAAGATGTTTGACTGATATAATATCCCCATTATCAATCAAGGTGCGTATTTCAGAATCTTGAAGGTTACGGGTATAACTAAAGCTCAAAATCTAAAGCAATATCGGTACAGCCTTTAGTACAATATAGCCCTGGTGTTTTAGATTGCTCAGGTAATACAAGCTTTATTGGCGTACCGCAGGTTTCGCAAGTAATAACACTTCCCGCCATAACTTTTTTTATTAACGCTTTTTGGTTATTAAATGATTTAGC
The DNA here is from genome assembly GCF_055808995.1 of Pseudocolwellia sp. G5-9. Lineage (NCBI taxonomy): Bacteria > Pseudomonadati > Pseudomonadota > Gammaproteobacteria > Alteromonadales > Colwelliaceae > Pseudocolwellia > Pseudocolwellia sp. G5-9. Next base: position 4,417,424 of record NZ_CM147893.1, on the reverse strand, counting down.
ACTCGTTTTTTTGATGCCATCAAATTTTTTAATATCAATCATAGTGCTCTTTAGCTTATAGAAAGGAACTAATTTACTGGAAAATAAAAACCATCAAACACACCTTCAAAAGGCGCTGAGCTTTCAGTTAACAAATGGCGGTAAGCCGTAATATTTTCATACGAAGCACCAATAAACGGATAAGCGGTAACTTCCCAGGGATAATCAGCATTTTCATCAAACGGACATAAAGACAATTTTTGATTGTTTTCTAATAATAAATGACCAAATTTTAGTGCTTGCTCTTGCGACTTAAAAATAACAGTAAATTCAATTTCTCTTTCTTGGGTAATATCATTTCCCGTATTAACGGCATCCCATAAGTATTCACCAATATCATCTTGAGGAAAAAGTGTTAAATCACGTTCCATTACAACCCCTGCTATTTAATTAAAAGTATCATCTCATTAATTTTGTATATTACTATCAAAAGTCCGACAGGTCATTGTCTTGTTTGATAAACTACACCTTATAACTTTAGCTTGAACTATTTTCGTTCTACTTATTTGAAAAACTCAATGAACACTTCTGATAATATTATTTTTGAAAAACACCTTATTGTTACTACTGAGGCGAGCAATGCATTAATTGAATTAGACGCGGTTTGTAACATAAGTATTGCAGATATAAAAAAAGCGATAGCTAAAGGTGCTTTGTGGTTAACCAGAGGTAAATCAACTCAGCGTTTTCGTCGATTAAAAAAAACCTTAAAAAAAGGTGATGAATTACATTTTTATTATAACGAAGGTGTACTTAAACAAGAGCCTAATGAAGCAATCTTAATCGAAGATATGGGCGATTATAGTGTGTGGTACAAACCTTACGGTATGCTCTCGCAAGGCTCTAAATGGAGCGACCATTGTACAATAGCACGTTGGGCTCAAACTCATTTACAGCCAGAGCGTCCTGTATTTATTGTGCATCGATTAGACCGAGCGGCAACGGGTCTTATTGTTATTGCTCATACAAAAAAAATGGCACAAGCTTTTAGTCAAAAATTTGAACATCATCAATTAGAAAAACATTATCTAATTTTAGTTCATGGTGATCATAACCAACGCTCACAACCTGACAATATTAGTATTGACGTGGATGGGAAGAAAGCACTCAGTACTTTTACTTGTATTGATTACAATAGAAATATTGATGTGTCTTTAGTTAACGTAAAAATAGAGTCGGGTAGAAAACACCAAATACGTATTCACTCAGCAAGTATCGATATGCCTGTTGTCGGCGATAGGTTACATGGTATTAAAGAAAAAGATGATGTGCTTGAAGAGAAGATTAAAAAAAATATTGATCTGCAACTGTGTGCATTTTCGTTATCGTTTGATTGCCCTTTCGGTGAAATAAACACAACACCTGAGCATAAAACTTTTAGCTTACCAGAGCACCTAAGGCCTTCCTTAGCTGCTCTAACAATTTAGCATTAAATAAAAGTTAAGCTCTGTAAGTAAAGTCGTCGTCAGACATTAGCGATAAACCATCGCCAACAAGATCACTACTATCGATCTCTTTTAAAAGCGCTAAGCCTTCTTCTCTTTGCTGAAGGTTTAATGCTTGATATGGCAGTCTAAACACAGGATTAACCGCTTTGGTCATCATAAGAGCCGTATTTAATGCAATAGGATTAGGCTCGCAGAACATCCAGCTCATTAAGTTTTTAACACTATCGTTTAACGCATGATCAGGTTTATCCATTAATGTACGCATAATTTTAGGAATAATATTAGACGTAACAGAAATTACACCATGCGAACCGAACTCATGTCTACCCGCAAAACTTTCATCATCGTTACCCGACCAACAAGCAATGCCTTGTTTTTCGTAATAAGCAATACGATCATTGCCTGTACATTCTTTTACACCAATAAAGTTTTTATGCGTTGATAAGGGTTCAATAATATCAGGAGTAACATCTTGTCCTGTTCTACCCGGTACATTGTAAATAAAGGCAGGACCAATTTCTAAAACCGTTTTAAAATGCTCTAAAACTCCTTTCTCTGAAGTACGTCCATAATATGGGTTAATTTGTAAAGCAGCATGCATCCCCATAGCAAAACCATTTTTAGTTGCTTTTATTGCTTCACGGGTATTATTACTTCCAGTATTGCCAACAATAATTAACTGATCACCGTATTGATTAACACTATGGGCGATAAGCATTAAATGCTCTTCCCAGCTAAGTAAATGACCTTCGCCAGTAGTGCCTCCAACAATAATTCCGTCTACGCCAGCTTCTAGTTGTTTAGCCACAAGTAAGTCATAGGTTGCAAGGTCTATTTCACCTTTCGCATTATAAGGAGTTTTTATTGCGGTGATTAAACTTGCGTCTTTAATTCTTTTCATTGCTCTCTCAAAATTTAAAAAAATGCGGTAAATAATTTTCATTAAATCAAACGAAAACATTTACATAAATCTAACTTACAATAGGTAACAGCGCTATTAGCTCAACCAACTGTCACTAGCAGTGTGCTATTTTATCAACAACACGTCTTAGGATAAACACTTCTTCAGTAATTATGTGTTGGTATTTTACAATGCTACTGTCTAATTCCAGCACTTTATAGGCTTGATAATTTTCTTCATCAGCCATATCAGCACCGTAATGTTCTTCATCGATGAGTTCACCTTTTGTTATGGTAAAGTGAATATCACCTACTAATCCCCAATCCCCTAACTCAGTAACTTCTTCAACGACTTCTCCTTGTTTATTGTATTGAATAAATGAAAATTCAAAACTACCGTCTGGCTCTATACGGGCAAATTCTGTCATTTGGTTTCCATGAAGATCCGAATCTCCACGATACCAGTACCCTAAAAGCATATTCCGATCAAATACCTTAGCCAAAATAATAAGTACTCCTTATCCTAAAGCCTTGCATTTATTCTAACGTTAAACTTGTTTATTAGATACGTTTGAATAAACATTAATAGAACAAAATCAATGATAAAAGTATAAATACACCAAGATAGTATTTATGATAATCCCTATTATTATTTTTTAAGGTCAACACATGTCTAACATCAATTTACAATTACTACTTACGGGTAATGAACTTATAAACGGTGATGTTATTGATACAAACTCTGCCTATATTGCTAAACAATTGAAAGAATTGGGTATTGATGTTACCCGACGCGTAACCATAGCTGATAGCTTACCTGCACTTGTTAATGAAATAAAAGTAATGAGTGAAATTGCGAACATACTTATTATAAATGGCGGGCTAGGTCCTACAAGCGACGACCTAACCTCTGAAGCATTATCAATTGCTGCCAACTTATCTTTAGAAGAAAATTCACAAGCTATAAAACACCTGCAACAATGGGCAGAAAAGCGAGAGTTAACCCTTGATAAAGCTAATTTAAAACAAGCGTTATTACCTGAAACTTGCAATATTATTAATAACAGAACAGGTAGTGCTGTGGGTATTCACCTCAAGCTAAATAATTGTGATATTTTTTGCACGCCCGGAGTACCAAGCGAATTAAAAATAATGCTTAACGAAGAAATACTTCCTCAACTAAAAAGTCAATTACCGAAACAAGAATTTCTTCATACCACGCGATTGCAAACCTTTGGCATTGGTGAATCAAAACTTCAAATGTTAATGGAAGAACATCTACCCGATTTACCTTCAAATATAGAAGTAGGCTATAGAGCTAACTCCCCTACTTTAGAGCTGAAATTAACTACTCATACAAAAACAGCTTACACTTTAAAAGAAACATGGCTAACAAAAGTTTATCAGGTATTAAATGATCATATATTAGGTGAAATAAAAGACGATGACTTAAGCTTGCCTATGTGTGTGTTTCAGCAATTATTAGATAACAAATTAACAATAACTACAGCAGAATCTTGTACAGGGGGGTTAATTGCAAGCCAAATAACAGCGTTGGCAGGCTCTTCTCAAATATTTGAAGCCGGTTATGTGACTTACTCAAATAAAATGAAAACTAAAATGCTGTCGGTTCCACCAACAACATTAGAAAGTTATGGTGCCGTGAGTAAAGAAACAGTTATTGCCATGGCACAAGGAGCACTTAAACATAGTAATGCTGATATAGCTATAGCCGTATCAGGTATAGCAGGCCCAACAGGAGGAACAACAGAAAAACCTACAGGCACGGTATGGATTGCATGGGGAGATGCAACCAAAATGAATACCCAACATTTTATTATAAAAGGTAATCGAAATTACTTCCAAAAAGTGGTTGCAGCAAGATCCTTAGATTTAGTGCGTCGTTTTATATTAAAAAGTACCTCTGTACCTTTATATTTAAAATAGCTTTATAACTTAAAGAGGCTTAATGTTCAGGTTATTCTTGTTATTTAATTGCTTAGTAAATTAAAACTTTATATATTTAGAGTTAGAACAGTTTATTTATTACTTTATGGCCGCACTTAAGGTATTGTTGGTAAAAATATTTTCTTATACTTTTATATACTAATCAGCAATAAAATGTGACTTAAAACTGAAACCAGTTAATAAAATTAGGGGCTTATTTTGATTGAGAAAAACTTTATTACCAGTGGAAGAAATACCATTATCCACAAAAACAGAAAATTTGATCTATTGATAATAAATGGAGATCATCCTGTTGTTATTATTAGTAATAGAGGGATAGGTGAATACAACGGGGAAGTTCCTCGTAAAAGATCTGAAGCTAAAAAAGTCTATCAAGAAGTTATAGATATAAGTTCATCCGAATGTTTTGGTGAAGAAAAAACACTACTATTTATTCAAGCTTTAGATAATAAAGAATACAAAATTGATTACTCAAAAATTAAAACACCAGCATTTATTAAAATCCATCAAGAAAACTATATATAAAGAAGTTAGAAAAATAGCTAACTACTGAACATGGAGATTGTAGTACGTGACTCAGGTAAACTTTGTTGAAAATAAAAAGAACAATATCGACTTGGTTTTACAGCCGATTAAAAATAGTACCATTATTAATGAGCAAACTATTTTTGAATTAATTGAAAAGTCTGAATACAAAGCCTTGCAAGTAAATAGCAGTAACATAAAAAATGCTATTGCTGAACTTAATAGTATATTAAAACCTCTTCAGCAAGATAAAACGGGAAGAGAAATACGCTATCAGGTTTTGGAACGAAAAGACGCTTCAATTGAAATCAAAATAGATGATGATGATATGACGGCATTTGCAGAGATCACTACTGCATTGGGCGGAAAAAACCTCTCTCCTACAGATATTCTGACAGCTGCACAAGCGGCTGGAATAAAAAAAGGTTTTGTTAAAGAAGGTCTCGTAAATTTAGCCCAGCAGTCACTTAATGAAAAAGAAGGTATGCTAATTAAAGGGATCATCGCTTTAGGTAAACCTCCTATCAATGGAAAAAACGCACGCATAAAACAGCTTGTACAATGCGCTCAAGATCGCATATTGCGCCCCAAAGAGCGTGATGACGGTAGCGTTGATATGAGAGATTTAGGTGATATTATTTGTGTTCGCATTGGTGAACCACTCGCCCAAGTAATCCCCCTTACTACTGGTATAAAAGGTTATACCGTTACAGGCATCATCCTAGAACCTAACCCCGGTGAAGATATTAAAATGAAAGCGGGTGAAGGTACGGTTATAAGCCCTAAAAATAAAAATGTTCTCGTTTCAACTTTAATTGGCTTACCTCGTTCTATAGAAAATGGCATGGAAATAGATGAAGTATACAAGCTTAAAAATGTTGATGTAACTACGGGGCATATAAAATTTGAAGGCAGTGTTATTATTGATGGGGATGTTTGCGAAGGCATGAAAGTGTTCGCCAAAGGTGATATTACCATAGGCGGTTTTGTAGAATCAGCTCAATTGGAAGCCGGTGGCGATATTACCATTGTCGGTGGCATTATAGGCAAAAAACAAGAAGTTGAAGATCTTTCTACTACTGATATTACCATGAGCGTTAATATTAAAGCGGAAGGCAATGTTTATGCTAAATACTGCCAATACTCAGACATTACTTGTAACATTCTTAGAATAGAAAACCAATTAATGCATAGTATCATTCATGTTAACGACAAACTATGGGTGGGTTCAGAAGACAAAGCTAACGGAAAACTCATTGCAGGTTATATTAACGCTATAAATTCAGTACATGCTGGTACAGTAGGCGCTACCGCCGGCAGCTCAACAACAATCACGTTTGATCGAAAAATAAGAGACTTTAAAAATAAATTAAATGAGATTGACGAACGCTTAAAGATTGAAACAGATAAAACTCAAGGGCTAAAAGTAGCAACAAATAAACTCAAAGCTCTACCTAAAGATAAAGCCAACCCCGAAATGCTTAAGAAAGTCGTTTCAACTTATCAATTTCATGCTGGAATAATGGGTGAAATTTTAATTGAAAAAGAGAATGTAGAAGCAGAAATGCAAACTTACATGACTGCAGTTTATATAGAAGCTACCGAACGTATTTATCATGGTGTTCAAATGAATGTTGGTGACTTTAACGATAAAACTAAACGCGAATATGGTCCAAGTAAAATGGTTTATTTTGAAAGAAAAGTCCATATAGAGCCTATCGTTCATAGTTAATTAACCTGAACTATGAATAATTCTTTTTAATTTACTGATTTATAGATAAAAGATAATAAATAGATACTATCCAAATAACAGGTTAACTGTTTCCTAATGTTGAAATTATTTACGTTTTTATAAGCGAATACTGTCTATAAGCTCATAAAAATAACGACATTAGGTTATTTAGTATTATCTCCTCAGATTTAAATATAGGAATTTCATTTTGAAACGCTATGCATTACCCGTATTACTTACAGGACTTATATCACAATCAGTATATGCAGAGTGTAATGTAAGCTTTAAATATGGCGTAGTCATAGATCCTATTCATGTTCGTTTACGACAAGAAAACCAAACCTATATTCAAATAACACGTGATCAACAGTTATTTGTTTCAGGTCGAGAAACAATACTAACAAATAAGCAAAAAGAGTTACTAAAAAGATATTCAAGAAGTTTACGCGAACAGATCCCACAAATTATATCTATAGCGATTGAAGGAGTAGATGTAGGGTTAGAAGCCGTTAATAAAGCAATAGGTGGATTATCTAGTAAAGATAGTGAATCACACAGGTTATTCCAAAAACGTTTTAATGATATGCAATGGAATTTAAGAAATAGATTTAATCATAGTGATGAAAGCTATTATGTTGCACCTCAAAGCTTTAACGATTTTGATGAAATTTTTTCAGGTCAATTTGAAAAGGAAATAGAACACGTAGTTACCCAATCATTAGGTAGTATTTTAATGGCGGTTGGTGATGCTATAGTAGAGCGCACAGGAAAAGAACAAGACAGAAAAAAAGATAATAAAAATATTATTATTAATAATGAAATGACAAGTTTAGAAAAAGAGTTAATGTCTGAATTAAGTACACAAACGCATGCTTTAGATCAGAAAGCAAGAGTGTTTTGTAGTAACTTAAGGCAATTAGACTTACTAGAAGAAGAACTAAGATCAAATATACCAAGCTTGCATCTACTTGATCTTATAGGTAAAGAGTTAATTATTGAACCTAAAAACAGTTTAATACCACATCAATCAGACTTTAAGTAAAGCTTCTCCAGAAAATACAACACCTTCCCAACCTGAAATCATAAAGTTACGAATATTTCCATGATCATTACCTTCAGGGTGTTTTAAAACATCTTCACGATAATATTTACCAAAACACGCTAATGTTTGCTCTTTAGAAAGCTTATGTAATTTAGCAAAAGCAAATATTTTACATGAACCTTCATTTGTTCCAGCGTCATTTACTACACTCCCATTAGAGAAAGTACTTGGAGTATATTGGTAATTTTCTGCAATTGTATTGATAACCTCATCAAAAGAAACTTGTTCTGGTGCTTCAGACAATTGAGTTAATAATGTTGATAATGTCATAGTCTACCTAATCAGTCGTTTATAAAATAAAAACATTTTACCTTAAAAACGACTTAAAAAGCGTTCAGATTAACTATTTTTTTAATGCGAGGGCTGACATGATAGCTAAGCCTTCCGCATTACAAAAATTCAAAGCTTCGTCGACATCTGCCATAGATAACTCAAATTCTTCAAGCAATGAAGGCATAACAAAATTTTGTTTAGAATACATGCCAGGATGGGAATTAATTAACGCTAACCGACTACAAATATGCAATAACTTAGCAGCCGATGTTGCATCGCTTTGTGTCTTCATATTGTGATAATGCTTAATAGGTTCGATCAATGATTCAGGTAACTGCCATAGGTTAAGCAATTCAACCGAGCAATCTGAGTAAGTAAAACCAAAAACGTCCATTTGTAATTGCCATGGTGTTTCTTCTTTATTATATTTTTGACAGAATTCAACTTGCTTTGGTGAATTCTGAACAACAACTAACTCACCTATGTTATGCATTAAACCAGACAAAAAAAGTCCATCAACATCTTTTAATCTTAATTTTTGAGCTAAAAATTTACAAAGTAACGCGCAGTCAACACTAACCTCCCAAAATCTATCCATATCAACAACAGTAGCTTCAATGTTGCTACATGCGTTAGTCACACCATATAAATTTACTAAATTATGAACTTCCTTTATACCTAAAACCATTATGGCGCGAGCAATAGAATCTATTTCCCGTGGAAAACTAAATAAAGCACTGTTGGCTAATTTCAATAAAGTAGAAGATAAAGAAGGATCCAAAACAATAACTTCAGCAATATCACTTAACGACGACTTTTCATCATCCATTATTTCTTTTAACTTTAAATAAATATCAGGTAAAACAAATAAATCTTCAGCCTGCCGAGCATATTCTTGTGGTGTAAGTACCATATTACCTTCCCTTTGATTCCACTTAAAACAATAAAAAACAACTTAAAGATTAAATCTAAAGTGCAGAGACGTTTAAATAATTAAGATGCGGTTCTTTTAAATTTAGCATTAATTTATAACAATTACCTAAATATGATTTTACTCTTTGTAAACATAATATTAAGAAAAAAACAAACAACTAATATCACACATTTTATGTAAATTACTATTCATTATTTCCATTAAAAAAATAAATCAAAAGGTATTAAACGATTAAAAAGCTACGCTGGTCGGTTTTTTAGTGGCTTAATTTACAAAATTAAATACTATAGAAGCATCTATTCATTATTTCTCTGAAAATAGATAATGAATCCAGCTATCAGCAATTAAAATATAAAGGACACCCCGTGATTAAAAAACTGAGTTTATTAACACTGCTAACTCCATTCATACTTACCGCTTCAGCTTACGCAAATGAAGTAAGTTCGTTAGCAGATAAAACGGCAACATATGCTGTAAATACCTATAAAACAGAGATGGTAAAGAGCCTAGCTCAGCTGGTAAAACATAATACTGTTGTAGTTGAAGGCGTCCCCTCACCTGAAAACCCTGTTCACATAGCCTTTAAACAAGAACTAAAAAAGCAAGCTACTGAACTTGGGCTTGATTTTAAAGATGACGGTTTCGTAGTTATTATCGGCCTAGGTGATGCAAAAGAACGATTAGGTATAATTACTCATGGCGATGTGCAACCAGCAAACCCAAGCAAGTGGAAACAGTCTCCTTACACGATAGACTTAACATCCAAGCCAGGGCTTATCATTGGTCGTGGAACGGAAGACGACAAAGGTCCAATATCTACCGCGTTATACGCCATGAAAGCGATTAAAGATAAAAACATTCAACTCAACAAACGTATAGAGCTTTATATATACATGGCTGAAGAATCTGACTGGGCACCATTAGAAGAATATATTAAAACCCATGATTTACCTGAAACCAATATTACTATTGATGCTGAATACCCTGCCGTTATAGCAGAAAAAGGTTATGGAACAATTAGTCTAACATTTCCTAATAAAAGCATTAACACTCAACAAGCTTACTTAAAGTCGTTTACTGGTGGTTTTTTTGGTAGCCAAATTCCTGAAGACGCCGTTGTTGTTATTGAAAACGCTGACGTAAAACTACTGCAAAAATTAATGAATAAAGCAAAAGCCTATAAGAACATAGGGTTTAGTTTTGATCTAACGGAACAAACATTAACGATAAGTGCTTTAGGTAAATCAGCACATTCTTCAAAACCTGAAGACGGTGTAAATGCAATCACTTACCTTGCCGATTTAATTTCATTTAAACGCTGGCCAACCAATACAAGCGGCGCATTGGTTAACTTTATTAACGATAATATTGGCACAGGTTTATACGGTAAAAAATTTGGCGACATCGCATTTAGCGACGAATTTATGGGGCCACTGACCGTATCTCCAACGGTATTAAAACAGCTAGACAATGGCATGCAGCTAAATATTAATATTCGTCGCCCACGTGGAAAAGAAACTACAGTGCTTAAAGAGCAAATTACTCAAGCGATAACTCAGTGGTCAAACAGTAATGAATATGTACTTACCGATGTAAGCACCACAGTAAAAGAACCTTGGGTTCAGCAAGATGCGCCTCAGCTAGAAACATTATTGACAATTTTTTCACACTACACAGGCATTAAAAACGCTAAGCCAATATCAATTGGTGGTGGTACTAATTCAAGAATGTTCCCAAGAGCAATAAGTTTTGGTCCGTCTATGCCGAATACTGAATACTCAGGACATACTGAAAGTGAATTTATTACTATGGATCAGTTTATGTTGAATTTAAAAATGTACACCGCTGCATTTATTGAACTCGCTAAATAAATTCAAAAACACCTCATACCAAGCCAAGTATTTAACCCGTTATCATTCAAGATGCAGGTTTCAGGGGGAACTAAAAACAATTTAGGCACAGATTTCATGTTCCAGACGAAATCTAAGGTCTACATCCATGTATGCAAGGTATTAAGTTGACGTCAAGGTTATTCTCGGTAACTGCTCCTGCGTTACCCTAATGTCCTACATCCGTGTAGGAACCTGACTAAAGTTAATAACGAAGCATAAATTGTTTTTAGACCCATCGAAGAAGCGCTTGAGCAAAATCACTTCATCAACAACGCTTTTTATAAGGGAACAACCATTATTGTAAAGCATTGCCTTGAATTGATATCGCTCAAGCACTCTGAAATAGCCTCTTGATTGGTAACGGGTATATAAAAATATTTGGCTTTTTTATTCCGTAATACAAAATAACAATCCACATTGAAACAATAGAAGTTCTAAGCTAATAACGTTAATATTCCCCTTAAGTTTTTATTTTCTTAAAAAGATACTCCCATGAAAAAAACATGCATTGTCACTGGCGGTAGTTCAGGCATTGGCTTAAGTATTATTCAGCTTTTTTTAGCTAACAATTACCAAGTATTTAACTTAGATATTAAAGCCTCAACATTTGGCACATTTAAATCATGCGATATCACCAATGTGCAAGAAGTCGCACAAGTCATCAAAAGCATTAGCGATGAATATACAATCGATGTTCTGGTATCAAATGCAGGAATACATTTTTCAGGCACCATTGAAGATACAACGGAAGCTGACTTTGAACGTGTTTTTAATATTAATGTTAAGGGTGCGTATGCTGCGATAAAAGCCGTATTGCCATCAATGAAATCAAACAACCAAGGCTCTATTATTATCATGGCGTCTGATCAAGCATTAATCGCTAAACGTAATTCCTTTGCCTACAACTTAAGTAAGGCGGCATTAGCCTCACTAGCAAAAACAACCGCTTTAGATTACGCAAGCTACAACATACGTTCAAACGCAGTTTGTCCTGGCACTATTGAAACCCCTCTTTACCACCAAGCCATAGATAAATATTGCGAACGCTCAGGCGAAGATAAAGCTAAAATCCATCAAGAAGAAGCTAGCTTGCAACCTTTAGGTCGATTAGGCCAACCAGAAGAAGTGGCTGAGCTCGTGTTATTTTTAGCCTCAGATAAATCAAGGTTTATTACTGGTAGCTTACAAGTAATAGACGGCGGCTATACAGCACAATAATACCGTTATTTTAAATACACTTTACATCAGGCTTTAACATGCAATTTATTGATCCTCATATTCATTTGTTTGATTTAACACTTGGTCAATACCAGTGGCTAAAACCTGAAAACCCACCTTTTTGGCCAGATAAACATATAATTAACCAAAATTTTTCAGAAGCTGACATGAATTTATTCGGCGATTTAAATGGCCCTGAACTCTCTGGTTTTGTACATATTGAAGCTGGGTTTGATAACCAAGCACCTTGGCGAGAAATACAGTGGCTAGAGTTAAACTGTAAAAGAGCATTTAAATCGGTGGCCTGTGTCGATTTAACGTTATCGCCAAACAGTTTTTTAAAGCAACTACAAACACTCTTAAATTACAAAAGTGTTGTCGGTTGCCGCCATATTTTAGATGACACGGCAGTCGATATTTTAAATCATCCTAATACACCAACTAACTTAAAAACTTTAGCGGAACATCAACTCAGCTTCGATCTACAAATGCCCTTATCTGCTCTCAACGCTATTGATAAGTTAACTCAGCTGTTAAAAAAATTACCTGAGCTAACAATTATTATTAACCATGCAGGCTTTCCACCTTACTTCACTAAAACACCAAAAATACTGAATAGCTCTGAGGAATATAACAACTGGCTAACTGGATTAAAGACGTTGGCACAATTTAAACAGTGCGCAATAAAGTGCTCTGGCTGGGAAATGTTAAACAGAAACTATAATACGCAATGGTGCGATTTAGTGATTGAGCAATGTGTGGCTACATTTGGTATAAACCGTGTGATGCTAAGCAGCAACTTTCCTCTTTGTTTATTCAGTAAAAGCTACCAAGCGCTGTGGCAATACCAAACTCAGCTTTCAAAATATAATCCACAAGAATTAGCCAAACTCTGTTTAGAAAACACCAAGCATTGGTATAAGCTTTAATTCCGCCTTGATAAAGCTAAGTTATTTTTTCTTGTAAAAATTAAAAAATTAGAACAAAATTCTTTATACTTATAGATATAAAACATAGAGTTCCTCATGGATAAGTTTGATAAGAAAATCCTTCAATTACTACAACAAGATTGTACTCCCGCAGTAAGCGAAATAGCCAAACAAGTTGGCCTGTCAACAACACCGTGTTGGAGACGTATTCAAGCATTAGAAAAATCAGGCGTAATAAAGGGCCGTGTAGCCATAGCCGATCCAGAAAAGCTCAATGTAGGGTTAACGGTTTTTGTTACTATTAAAACTAATCAACATAATCCTCAATGGCTAAATGATTTTAGAAAAGTCGCTAACGACTTTAAAGAAATTGTAGAGTTTTATCGAATGAGTGGTGAGGTAGACTATTTATTGCGTGTTGTTGTACCAGATATGAAGGCTTACGATACCTTTTACAGAAAGCTAATAACACGTGCTAATTTTTCTGATATTAGTTCAAGCTTCGCAATGGAAGAGATTAAGTACACCACAGCTTTACCTGTTGAATATACTTAATCTGACTGACTTTTAATTAACATCGACTTAATTTACGTTTACTTAACCACAACATGTGGCGAGCGTTTTACTATTTCGTCATTTAATTCAATGCCAATACCCGGTGTTTCAGATACTTTAAAAATACCATTTTTAGGTTGAGGATCTTGAATACATAATTCACGGTTCCAAGACTTAGTCGCATACGTATGATGCTCATGAATTAAAAAGTTAGGAATTGCGGTTTCTAAGTGTAAAGACGCTGCCGTAGCAACTGGCCCACCACACACATGTGCTTGAATACGAATATCGTAAACATCGGCGTAATCACATACTTTTTTCGCTTCAGTAAAACCGCCACATAAACCTACATCAGGCTGTAACACATCAATACTTTGATCTTCAAAATAAGGACGTACATCCCAACGATGATATAAACGTTCACCGCCCGCAATAGGCACTTTTACGTTGTCAGCCACTTTTTTATGTACCGCTGAATTTAAGTAATTGACTGGCTCTTCGTACATCATACAGCCAACTTCTTCGATCACTTCGCCCATTTGAATAGCTGAAGCTGCGCCCATGAGTGAATGAGATTCAAAAATAATATCTACATCTGGGCCAACAGCATCGCGAATAGCACGTAAGCGATTACCAAATAAACGCATTTGCGGTTTAGTAAACAGTTTAGTGCGATCGAATGACGACTCGCCATTTGCATCATACACAATAGGATCAACTTTTACGGCATCGTAACCTTCCGCTACCGCTTTTAAAGCTGCTTCAGCGTACTGCTGCGGCTCTATTAATTTAGTAATGGTGGTATCCCAATCAAACTGTAATTGGCTAGCATAGGTACGTAATTCATCGTTAACTTTACCCCCTAGCAACTGATAAACAGGCACACCTAACGCTTTACCTTTTATATCCCAAAGGGCTGTATCTATAGCACTCATAGCAGAATATAAAACAGGGCCACCACCTAATCCCCAAAAACTTTCACGTAACATACGCGACCATAGTTTTTCAGTTTGAAATGGGTCGTAACCAATCAAAACGGCTTCAACTATTTCTTTAATCATAGCCGCTGCTGCGCTGTGTCCCCAATCGTAAGCTAAACCCGCTTCACCTACACCCGTTATCCCCTCATCGGTATGAATACGAATAAAAACAGGATTCCAAGGTGGACGTTCAGGACAATGTATATCGAATATTTCTACGTGAGTTACTTTCATCTGTTTCTCTATATAAAAAGGGGAATAAATAAAATTATAATATCTGTTAATCGGTACGTTAAGCTTATTGAGCAAAACTGGGATCGTGTTTATACACCCGTCTTAACATAGCAGGCCAAGCTTTTTGTCCACCCGTTAATCCCGTATGCACAATATTAGCTTGGGCCTTAATACCATCAATAATGCTTTGATCTACATAATTAGGTTTCATGCCCATAGACATTATTTGCACTTGAATTTCGCAAGCGCGAGCTAAGTCGTACATATGCATAAAGGCATCACCTATAGTTTTACCTAGTGTTAATGCACCATGATTTTTCAGTAGCATAAAGTTTTTATCTGCTAAATTGTTTTGCAGTTTAATTTTTTCAGCAGAGTTAACAGCTAAGCCTTCGTAATCATGATAGCTCATTGAAGCAAGAGCAAACATTGAATACTGACTTAACGGTAATAAGCCTTCCTCTACACTAGCAACGGCAATAGTTGCATTAGTATGAAGATGTAAAACGCACATATCGTCATGTCGAACAGCATGTATCGCACTATGAATAGTAAAGCCGGCAGGGTTTATTTCGAAAGGACAATCAGCATCAACAATATTGCCGTCTATATCAATTTTTACAAGGTTCGATGCCGTTACTTCGTCAAACGCCACACCAAACGCATTAATTAAGTAATAATCTGTATCAGGAATACGCGCTGAAATATGCGTGTAAATTAAATCGTCCCAGCCATGCAAAGTCACTAAACGATAACAAGCAGCTAAATCAACTCGAGTATTCCACTCACTTTCAGAGACTTTATTTTTTAAATTTATATTGGGTAATTCAAACATAAACACCTTGTTTCATCTCGTTCACTTTAATACTATGAAGTTTAAAGCATAGCGCTAAGGTTTTAAACTTATCTAACCTGAATATCCCGATTAAGGTTATATTTTTCACACATAACGTAGTATTAAATTAATCATGTGCATTTTATTTATCGCTTTAAAGCAACATCCTAAATATCCCGTTATTATCTGTGCAAACAGAGATGAATTTCACCAAAGACCAACACAAAATTTACACGTATGGCCTGAAAATTCGATATTAGCAGGGAAAGACTTACAAGCAGGCGGAACTTGGTTAGGGTTAACCCAGTCTGAGCATTTTTCAGCACTCACTAATTTCAGACAACCTCATTTAATTGATAACACCAAAACGTCACGTGGTAATTTAGTACTTAAAGCATTATCTGAAGAAAACATCGCATCTAAAAATGAAAATATTCGAACACACCTTGTCAATCATAGTCATATTTACAATGGCTTTAATTTAATATACGGAAATTTAGATAAACTCTACTGCTTTGACAGCGTACATAAAAAAGAACACGTAATGAATAATGGTGTATACAGCATTTGTAATGGCGCACTTACAGACAGTTGGCCAAAAATGACTCGCGGACAGCAAAAACTAAAGGCATTAATTACAAATGAAAAACATGAAAATGAACTTGATGGTGATTTATTATTAGCCCTAATGAACGACACGGTTCAAGCACCACTTAAAGATTTACCTAAAACAGGATTACCCACAGAACGAGAAGCCCTGCTAAGTTCTATCTTTATTACTTCACCTGACTACGGCACACGCTCAACGATTATAATTACCAAAGACCTCAACAATAATGTTGAAATCACAGAATGCACTTATCTACCCTCTGGCGATAAAGCAAGTTATCAACAATTTTCATTAAAAACATTGTTTACCCCAAGTTGAGGTTACTTAATGCTAAATCCCCATCAGCTTTAAAACATTTCTTTAATAACTAAAGAAATAATCAATATAAAACACGCTACAGCTGCAATTTTAGACAACTTAGATTGTTGCTCCTGCTCCATTGGCTTACCAAAACGCTCCCCCAAAATCACCATCAAAGCAACCGCAGCAAAAATAATTAACAAAATAACCAGAAGCACCATAAATTAATCCTTATCAAGCTAAGTTTTAGATTCAATACATTTTACAGAAATACACGAATATTAAATAAAATATTCAGAACAATTTATTATTCAAATTAGTATAATATACCTTACTAAAATATTAGGAATACCATTCATGGATCACGGTTTAGACTTCGAAGAAAAAAGACGCTTTATTATCAAGTTAGGCAAAGCGCTTCATAAATTTGGTACTCCGGCTTATCGTCTTGAAGCGCATTTACATAATGTTTCTATTTTTCTGGGTTTAGATTCGTGCTTTTTAATAACACCTACTTCTCTTACTTTTGTTTTATCAGAAACAGATGACGAACAAGAATACGCTCATGTAATACGTGTAAGCCCTGGTGAGCTAGACTTAGGCTCGTTAGCAAGAACAGATGAATTAGTTGATGAATTAAGCTCTGGACAACGAACTTTGTCAGAGTCTATTGAACGTTTAGACGAAATAGAAAAGAAACCCACACCATACGGACGCTTTTTAACATTTTTAGCCTTTGGTGGCTCAAGTGGTGCATTTGCTATGCTAATGCATACAAGTTGGAATGATGTTTTTTGGTCGGCTCTTTTAGGCTTAGTCGTGTACTTATTCGTACTATGGGGAGAGTTTTCTCGACGAGTAACCGACATGCTGGAACCTATTTCAGCTCTTACTGTGGCAATACTTGCTTCAGCTATAACCTTGATAGATCCAAGCTTAAATACTTCTTTAGTTATTCTATCGAGTATTATTGCCTTTATTCCTGGTTTAGCTTTAACTCTTGGCTTATCCGAGCTTGCCGCCAGAAATTTAATATCCGGTACTGCTAGAATAATGGATGCATTAATGTCGCTATTCAAACTGTATTTTGGTGGTTTCTTAGGTTTAGCGATAGGACGATTAATGTGGGGAGAAGTAGAAATGATCCAATCGACATTGATTCCGTCTTGGACTCCTTGGTTAGCGGTAACCGCACTATCAGCTAGTTTAGTTGTGCTATTTAAAGCACGTTTAAAAGATGCGCCTTGGGGCATTCTATCTGGTTACATAGCTTATGCTGCTAGTGTTTGGGCTGCACTCTATTTAGGTGGTCCGCTAAGTGCTTTTGTGGGAGCTTTTGCTTTAGGCTTATACAGTAATTTATTTTCAAGAATTACCAACCTACCTTCAAGCGTTGTAAAACTACTCGGCCTTGTTCTTTTAGTACCTGGAAGTAAAGTATATATTGGCTTAAATACCGCAGTTTCAGGACAAAACATGTTGAACTCAAATGATTTAGGATCACAAACCTTCCTTATTTTTATGTCATTAGTTGCTGGGCTAATATTCTCAAACGTGGCATTCCCTGCTCGTAAAATTCTTTAATTTAAAAGTCTATAATATAAAATAACTTTTTATCCATCTGAATAACTTACTCTCTTTGAGAAAAAATGAGTAAGTTATTTTCTAATGAATGAATAAATAACTCAGCTCGTTTTTATCACCAATGGTCGTATCGCGTTTTATAAAAATATTTAGCTTTGTTATAAAAATATATAGCTTAAATAACTAGAGCTGTTTATCTTTAGAGTTAAGCGTTAAATACCCTAAAAGGGCACAGCTGTTGCGGTATAAGTAATCTCGAAAGTTTAACAGCCCCTAATTAACAATTATTAAGAGTAACCACATGAAAACATTGATAGCGAGTGCTATTTGCACATCTATATTACTTTCAGGCTGTAATCAAACATCTGAACCCACGAATAAAAACACTCAAGCCCAAACAGCGCCAAACAAAGTATTAGTATCAGGCGTAACAAAAGCCAATATTGATGCAGAAGTTCGCCCACAAGATAATTTTTATCAATATGTTAACGGAGGCTGGTTAAAAACATCAACTATCCCTAGCGATAAAACCGCAATAGGATCTTTTTACGATCTGCGCGATGATGCTGACGATAACGTTAAAGCTATTATTGAAGAGTTAGCAAAACAACAAAACCTTAAAGCCGGTAGTGATGAGCAAAAAGTGGCTGATCTATTTAAGTCGTTTACTGATATTGATACACGAAATGCTTTAGGCATTAAACCTATATCATCAATTCTAACGTCCATTAACAACCTTAAAAGCAAACAAGATATCGCGCGTTTTTTTGGTCAATATCAAGCGGTAGGCATTACAACACCCTTTGAATTTTATATTGGTGTAGACGCTAAAGATTCTAGCCGCTACGCCACGCATGTTTGGCAAAGTGGTTTAGGTTTACCTGACAAAGATTATTATTTTAATGAAGAAGAACGCTTCGTAAAACTTCGCCAAGGTTATGTAGCTCATATAGAAAAAATGTTTGATTTAGCTAAGCTTCCAAATGGGAAAGCAGCAGCACAGTCAATTATGGCGATAGAGACAAAGTTAGCTGAATATCATTGGACTCGCGTGCAAACAAGAGATAGCGAAAAACGTTATAACAAGTTTAACGTATCTGACTTAGATAAAGCGGTAACTAGCGAATTTGACTGGGTAACTTACTTAGATGCAATTGGTGTTTCTCAACAAAACGACCTTATTGTTAATCAACCCGATTACGCCGCAGGTTTTGGCCAAGTGTTCAATACAACCTCTGTGGCTGATTGGCAAACCTATTTAACATTTCACACCTTGAGTAAATTTTCTTCATACTTAACCGCTGAATTAGATAAC
Source organism: Pseudocolwellia sp. G5-9 (assembly GCF_055808995.1). Classification (NCBI taxonomy): domain Bacteria; kingdom Pseudomonadati; phylum Pseudomonadota; class Gammaproteobacteria; order Alteromonadales; family Colwelliaceae; genus Pseudocolwellia; species Pseudocolwellia sp. G5-9. The sequence goes on along the minus strand of NZ_CM147893.1, from coordinate 4,398,051 downwards.
GAAGATTTTGATTTCTTTTCAAAACAATTAAGTGGTCGCGAAGAGCAACGCCCAATGTGGAAACGAGGTGTATCAACAGTTAACAACAACTTAGGCGAAGTTATCGGTAAGGTTTATGTTGCTAAACACTTTACTCCACAAGCTAAATCAAGAATGAGCCAACTGGTAGAAAACTTAAGAGCAGCATACGGTAGCAGCATTGACGAATTAGATTGGATGTCTTTAGACACTAAAAAAGCAGCCCATGTAAAACTTGCTGCATTTACACCTAAAATTGGATATCCAGACAAATGGGAAGATTATTCAGCTCTAACAATTAAAGCAAATGATCTCGTTGGTAATATCATTCGTTCTGGAGAAATTACTCACAAAAAAGAAGTAGAAAAACTAGGCGGCCCAATCCGTAAATGGGAATGGGGAATGACACCTCAAACCGTTAATGCTTATTACAACCCAACGGTAAATGAAATTGTTTTCCCTGCAGCTATTCTACAACCACCATTTTTCAACATGGCAGCTGACGATGCTGTTAACTATGGCGGTATTGGCGCTGTTATTGGCCATGAAATGGGACACGGTTTTGATGACCAAGGCAGTAAATATGATGCCGAAGGTAATTTAAGAAACTGGTGGACAGACAAAGATTTAGCGGCCTTTAAAGAGCGTTCAGACAACCTTGTTGCTCAGTACAACAGTTACGCAGTTTTTGACGATTTACACGTTAACGGTGAATTAACCTTAGGTGAAAACATTGGAGACCTATCAGGTGTAACTATCGCCTATAAAGCATATAAAACTTCTTTGAATGGTAAAGAAGCTCCTGTTATTGATGGCTTAACGGGTGATCAACGATTCTTTATGGGGTACGCTCAAATTTGGCGTTCAAAAACGGTAGAAAAGTCAATGCGAAATAGAGTAGCAACAGATCCTCATTCACCAGGAGAATTTAGAGCATTAGGTTCGTTATCAAACATGCCTGAGTTTTATAAGGCTTTTAATGTTAAAGAAGGTGACAAAATGTATATTGCACCAGAAAAACGCGTAAAAATTTGGTAATACTTTACGTGTTCAAACCGACTTAATCATCACTTTTAAGTCGGTTTGAATAACACTAATCCATAATTTTAGATAAAATCTTAACCCCTGCGACAAAACAGTTCCAACCTTTCCTCTCTTTAAAAAATAACATTCTCAGAGTCACTATTTATTCAATAACCAGAATTAGAGATAAGCCATTATGTCTAATATAACTATTTAATAAGCCTGTTTTAAGGCTTTCCTTTGAATTAATTCAATTTTCATTTAATTTTTATACGCAACTTTATAACTTTCTACTAGTCTTAAAGATAAGGGTTTTTAATCTTTAAACTGGTTTCATTCGTGAAATTAGTATTACAACTCCTTTCAAGCATAACTTAAGTTTCTGGAGGTTAGCATGAGTATTTTTCAACATTATCAATCAAGGTACGATTTAGCGAAGGAAGAAAAGTTTACCATTCAAGAATTTCTTGAAATCTGTCGTACAGACAAAAATGCCTATATCAGCGCATCAGAACGTCTGTTAAATGCGATTGGCGAACCAGAGATGATCGACACTTCAAAAGAGCCTAGATTAAGCCGTATATTTTCAAACAGAGTTATTTCTCGTTACCCTGCCTTTAAAGAATTTTATGGCATGGAAGAAGCTATTGAACAAATTGTTTCCTACCTTAAACATGCCTCTCAAGGCTTAGAAGAACAAAAACAAATTTTATATTTACTTGGCCCTGTTGGTGGCGGTAAATCATCGCTTGCTGAAAAGCTAAAAGCACTTATGCAAAAAAAACCGATTTATGTGCTTAGCGTTAATGGTGAGCGTAGCCCAGTGAATGATCACCCTTTCTGTTTATTTGATGCGAACGCTGATGGAAAAATATTAAAAGACGAATACAACATTCCCGAAAGATACTTAAATACTATAATTTCACCTTGGGCAGCCAAACGTTTACATGAATTTGAAGGCGATATAACCAAGTTTGAAGTATTAAAGCTTTATCCATCAATTCTTGATCAAATAGCAATTGCTAAAACAGAACCTGGTGATGACAACAACCAAGACATTTCAGCATTAGTTGGCAAGGTAGACATAAGACAACTAGAGCATTTTGCACAAAATGATCCAGACGCTTATAGCTATTCAGGTGCTTTATGTAGAGCTAACCAAGGTTTAATGGAATTTGTAGAAATGTTTAAAGCCCCCATCAAGGTTTTACATCCTCTACTTACAGCCACTCAAGAAGGTAATTACAATCCAACCGAAGGCTTATCTGCCCTCCCCTTTAACGGCATATTACTTGCCCATTCAAACGAGTCTGAATGGCAGACCTTCAGAAACAACAAAAACAACGAAGCCTTTCTCGATCGTGTTTACATTGTAAAAGTACCTTACTGTATGCGAGTAAGTGAAGAGGTGAAAATTTACAAAAAACTACTTGAACACAGCGAACTTTCTGATGCTCAATGTGCTCCAGACACATTAGAAACACTGGCCCAGTTTTCAGTATTATCACGTTTAAAAGAGCCAGAAAATTCTAGTATTTACTCAAAAATGCGTGTTTACGATGGAGAAAGTCTTAAAGATACCGATCCTAAAGCTAAGTCTTATCAAGAATATAAAGACTACGCGGGTATGGACGAAGGCATGTCGGGATTATCGACTCGGTTCGCCTTCAAAATATTATCACGCGTATTTAACTTTGATCATATGGAAGTTGCCGCAAACCCAGTACATTTATTTTATGTATTAGAGCAACAAATAGAACGTGAACAACTTCCGCAAGAAACCTCCGAACGTTATTTAGAATTTATTAAAGGTTATCTATCACAACAATATATTGAATTTATAGGTAAAGAAATTCAGACCGCCTATTTAGAATCTTACTCTGAATACGGGCAAAACATTTTCGATCGTTACGTAACCTACGCTGATTTTTGGATTCAAGATCAAGAATACCGCGATGCTGAAACGGGTCAATTATTTGATAGAGAAGCGTTGAATAATGAACTAGAAAAAATAGAGAAACCAGCAGGTATTAGTAATCCTAAAGACTTCAGGAATGAAATAGTTAATTTTGTTCTACGGGCCAAAGCCAACAACAATGGCAAAAATCCGGCATGGACAAGTTATGAAAAACTCCGCACAGTAATCGAGAAAAAAATGTTCTCGAATACTGAAGACTTACTACCTGTTATTTCCTTTAACACTAAAACATCAACAGACGATCAACAAAAACATGACGACTTCGTTGAGCGAATGATGAGTAAAGGCTATACCCAAAAACAAGTAAGACTCTTATCTGAATGGTATTTACGTGTAAGAAAATCTTCATAGTACGATTCCATTAAATAATGGAGTTACTCAGCATTTAAAGGAATTAACTCACTAGACCATTGAAGCAAAAATTCACTTTTCACTTAGGTGAAAAGTGAACACCAATGATAAAGAGGCGTTATGGCTAATTTTATTGACAGACGTTTAAACAGTAAAAACAAAAGCACCGTCAACAGGCAGAGGTTTTTACGCCGCTATAAAACTCAAATAAAAAAATCGGTATCTGATGCAGTAACCCAACGCGGCGTTACTGATGTTAACTCAGGTGAAAGCATTACCATTCCTAAAAAAGACTTAGGCGAGCCTGTATTCCATCAAGGTAAAGGCGGCATTAACGATGTTGTGCATCCAGGTAATGACCAATTTACCACAGGAGATCGCATAGAGCGCCCGCAACAAGGTCAGGGCCAAGGTTCAGGACAAGGTGAAGCAAGTGACTCTGGCGAAGGTGATGACGACTTTGTGTTTTCAATTTCTAAAGACGAATATCTTGATCTACTGTTTGAAGATTTAGAGTTACCTAATTTAGAAAAATCTCAACTGAGCAAAATTGTTGAGTACAAAACAGTTCGTAGCGGTTATTGCGCTGAAGGTGTGCCTTCAAACATAGATATTGTTAAATCATTACAAGGATCTATTGCTAGACGTATCGCCATGACATCAAGCAAACGTAAACAATTAAAAGAGCTTGAAGCTGCACTTGTTCAGTTAGAACAAGATCCCCACGACAATATAAAAAAAACCAAAGAACTCAAAAAAAGCATTCAAGACCTTAAAGACAAAATAGCCAAAGTACCGTTTATTGACAGCTTTGATTTACATTACAGAAACTACGCAAAGCAAGCCATACCTACCTCTAGAGCGGTTATGTTTTGTTTAATGGATGTATCAGGCTCTATGGACCAAGCCACTAAAGACATCGCAAAACGCTTTTACGTGCTTTTATATTTGTTTTTAACACGTACCTATAAAACCATAGATGTGGTTTATATTCGCCACCACACACAAGCGTCAGAAGTTGATGAAGAAACCTTTTTCTATTCTAAAGAAACAGGCGGCACTATAGCCTCAACCGCTTTAGAATTAATGGACAAAATAATCAAAGAGAGATACGACTCAAAAGACTGGAACATATACGGAGCGCAAGCATCTGATGGCGATAATTGGGCTGACGACTCACCTAAATGCGCTAATATTTTAGAGAAAAATATTTTACCTGTAGCTCGCTATTTCAGTTACATAGAAATAACTCAACGTGCTCACCAAACATTATGGCAACACTATGAAACCGTTGCAGCAACTCAAAATCACTTTGCTATGCAGCATATTAAAGACGTTACCGACATATACCCAGTGTTTAGAGAGTTATTTAAAAAACGTGCTGAGCAAGCCGCTTAATTGATGAATGAACATGAGTGAAATTGACAAAGCCACTAAAGGCTTCAATGGTAATTACCCCCAGTTAGGGTTAATTCATTTATGTAAATAGGAGTTCATGATATGAAAAAAAGAGCCCCCTTAAGTGACTCACCTGAATGGACTTTTGACCTATTAGGTGAATACCAAACAGAAATTGAACGTGTGGCTAAGCATTACCGATTAGATACTTACACTAATCAGATAGAAGTAATAACCGCGGAACAAATGATGGACGCCTATGCGGGTGTTGGTATGCCTATTGGCTATAATCACTGGACCTTCGGCAAAAAGTTTATTCAAACAGAACAAACCTACCGAAGAGGCAGAATGGGATTAGCCTACGAAATTGTGATTAATTCAGATCCATGTATTTCTTACCTTATGGAAGAAAACTCAATGACCATGCAAGCCCTTGTTATGGCGCATGCTTGTTACGGACATAATTCTTTTTTTAAAGGTAATTACCTCTTTAAATCTTGGACTGACGCCAGCTCAATTATTGATTACTTATTGTTTGCTAAAAACTATATTGCAGACTGTGAAAATAAATATGGTATTAGTGAAGTAGAATCCACATTAGACGCTTGTCATGCGCTAATGAATCATGGTGTAGACAGATACAAACGTCCACAAAAAATATCGTTAGAAGAAGAGCTAAAACGCCAAAAATCGAGAGAAGAATACTTACAATCACAGGTCAATAACTTATGGAGAACTGTACCCGAAAGTGATGAAGTAAAAAATAAGCCTAAACCACGTTTTCCGTCAGAGCCGCAAGAAAACATTTTATATTTTATCGAAAAAAATGCTCCCCTACTAAAACCTTGGCAACGAGAAATAGTAAGAATTGTTCGTAAAATATCGCAATATTTTTATCCTCAAAAACAAACTCAAGTAATGAATGAAGGTTGGGCGTGTTTCTGGCATTACACTATTTTGAATCACTTATACGATGAAGGATTAGTCACTGATAAATTTATGCTCGAATTTCTTCATAACCATACCAATGTGGTTGCTCAACCTGAATATAACAGCCCTTATTATTCAGGCATAAATCCGTATGCTTTAGGTTTTAATATGTTTATTGATATAAAAAGAATATGCGAGCACCCAACAGAAGAAGATAAGCAGTGGTTTCCTGAATTTGCGGGCAGTAATTGGTTAGACACCTTACATTTTGCCATGGAAAACTTTAAAGACGAAAGCTTTATTAGCCAATACTTATCACCTAAGTTAATGCGCGATTTTAAGCTATTTCATATCCACGATGACGAAACCGATAACTTCTTAGAAGTAGGCGCTATACATAATGAACAAGGATATCAAAAAATACGAACCGCATTATCTAACCAATATAACTTAAGTAATAAAGAAACTAATATTCAAATTATTGATGCGAAGGTTAATGGCGATAGATCGTTAACCTTAAAATACACTCCACATCAAAAAATCCCTTTGGGGGATTCAAAAGATGAAGTAATAAAGCATTTATTTTATTTATGGCAATTTGAAGTGAAAATAGTACAAGAAGATGAGCAAGGTAACGAAAAAACAATAGCGATTTGCCCAATTAAAGCTGAAGAAGAAGCATTATAAATTTATTTCAGATCAAAAAAGGTAGCTAATAATAGCTACCTTTTGTAAATCATTTTTAACAAAATCGTAAACTTATTTTACCAGTTCTCTAAGCATTTCGTCTTTCAATTCTAACCAAAGCTTACCTGATTCCACACCATAATCACGCGTTACAAAAACAGCCTGATCAAATTTACCTTCATTTGCCAGTTCAATTAAACTTTCATAATACTTACGAGAAATTTCACGTCCTTTAGGATGAGAAAAATATAAACTCCCTAACCTAGAGTATAAGCCTTTAAACCCATTTAATATTAATAAATAGATAGAATTACCAGAGGCAACAACCAGCTCTTTGTGAATGCTATAATCAAACTCCGCAAAAGAAATACCGTCATCAGCAATATTTTTATAACCACTTAATATTTCAATAACTTGCGACGGACTATTTTTTAAAGCTCCACGAATATATATCGCACTGATATTCGTTCTAGCCGATAATAAATTATCAACTAAATCAGGAATCCCCTCTTGGTCTAATTGTGCTAATGTTTCAAGAATATTTAAACTAGAGGTTTCCCAAAAATTATTAACTTTAGTGGGTTTACCATGTTGGATAGTTAACCAACCATCTCGCGCTAAGCGTTGTAGAACCTCACGTAACGTAGTTCGAGTAACCCCAATTAATTCAGATAGTTCACGCTCAGCAGGTAAAATAGACCCCGGAGGAAAACCGCCATTCCATATCGACTCAACAATATACTGCTCAGCAAAACCTGCTGGACTATGTGCTTTAATAACCATAAATCACCAATAGCTTATATTTTTATTATTTATTGTACTGATTGTACCAGAACAAGTATAGGTACAAGCTGATATAAAACCGCTTTACTGATTATTTACAAGCGCCCTTATACCGCTTAAACTACTTCGAATATTAATATTTATCTCAATAACATATAAAAAATTACAATTATCGAAAATCAATAAACATCAACTTAACTTAACTTCAAAAGGTCAACTATGCAACAATCATCTATGGCTGCATTTTATAAAAACTTTTTAGGAAACTCTCCCGAGTGGTACAAGCTCGCGATAATTTCTTTTTTAGTGATTAATCCTATTATATTTTTCCTTGTCGACCCATATACTGCAGGTTGGGCATTAGTTGTAGAGTTTATATTTACTCTAGCTATGGCATTAAAATGTTATCCGTTACAACCTGGTGGCTTACTAGCAATTGAAGCTGTAGCTATTGGCATGACATCACCTAATCAGGTAATGCATGAAATGATTGTAAACTTTGAGGTTATTCTCTTACTTATTTTCATGGTAGCTGGCATCTACTTTATGAAGAATTTATTACTATTTTTATTCACAAAAATAGTCACAAAAGTTACCTCAAAAATTATGGTATCTTTTTTATTCTGTTTTTCAGGTGCTTTTTTATCAGCATTCTTAGACGCTCTAACCGTGATTGCTGTTATCATCAGTGTTGCCATTGGCTTCTATTCTGTTTATCACAAAGTCGCTTCTGGTAAAGACTCAAGTCAATCTCATGACCATAACGAAGATAATCAACTGCCAGATCCTAGCAGAAGCGACCTAGAACAATTTCGTGGATACTTACGTAACTTACTAATGCACGCTGGTGTTGGTACTGCTTTAGGTGGTGTTTGTACTATTGTTGGTGAACCACAAAACTTAATTATAGGGCAACAAGCTGGCTGGGAATTTGTAGAATTTGCTATTCGTATGTCTCCAGTAACAATCCCTGTTTTCATTGCAGGAATGTTAACTTGTATTTCTTTAGAGAAGTTTAAATTGTTTGGTTATGGTGTAAAACTACCTGTTACCGTACGTACAATTTTAAATGATTTTGATGTTGCTGAAAGCCAAAAACGCACTAAAAGTGATAAAATAAAGCTTATTATGCAAGGTGTGATTGCCATTTGGTTAATTATTGGTTTAGCTCTTCATTTAGCACCTGTTGGTTTAATTGGTCTTACGGTAATTATTTTAGCAACCACCTTTACCGGCATCACTGAAGAACACCAAATTGGTCACGCTTTTGAAGAAGCATTGCCATTTACCGCATTACTTGCTGTGTTTTTTTCCGTAGTCGCCGTAATTATTGACCAACAGTTATTTACCCCTGTTATTAATTGGGTACTTACATACGAAGGTAACATGCAACTTGTTATGTTCTACCTAGCGAATGGTTTACTTTCAATGGTAAGCGACAATGTGTTTGTTGGTACGGTTTACATTACTGAAATTCAAAAAGCATTAGCCTCAGGACAAATTACTCGTGACCAATTTGACTTATTAGCGGTAGCTATTAACACAGGTACTAATTTACCTAGTGTAGCGACACCTAATGGTCAAGCAGCCTTCTTATTTCTACTAACCTCAGCAATTGCTCCTTTAGTGCGCTTGTCTTACGGTAGAATGGTTCTTATGGCGCTACCTTATACCATCGTATTAACACTGGTAGGTTTAATCGCTATTTCGTCAGGTTATTTAGCTGATAGAACAGCTGAAATGTATGAAGCAGGAACAATTCAACATCATTCTGCAACATCAACTCATAGTGTGCCTGCCGCACATTAAGATATAATAAAATTATGTTACACATTTCAAAGCGCCAATTATGGCGCTTTTTATTTAGTTAAGATAATGTAGCATTATCACTATTTATAAGGTTTTACTGTGGAATTTATAAGTAATTTAGTCACCAATTCTCGTGCTTGGTTGTTATTAACAATAAGTGCATTAGGACTAGAGATTGCAGCATTGTATTTTCAATACGTACTCGGCTTAGCTCCTTGTATTATGTGTATCTATCAAAGAACAGCACTTTGGGGAATATTTGCCGCTGGTATCGTTGGAATGTTAGGTAATAAATCAACCATTCTCCGATTATTATCTTACATACTTTGGGGAACCAGTTCAGTTTGGGGATTACTGATTGCCATTGAACATGTTGATATACAAACCTCAGAATTTTCATTTATGTATGTTTGTGAAATTGTCCCTAATTTTCCACAATGGGCTCCATTACACGAATGGCTACCTTTGTTGTTTGAAGCTAATGGCGATTGTGGTGACATTAATTGGCAGTTTTTAAACTTTACTATGCCACAAATGATGATCATTGTTTTCGGCATATATAGCGCGATTTTAGCCACAACCTTACTCATAAGAATATTTACGAATAAAACAATTTAGTTTTTAAATAAAAATTACAGCCAATAAAAATGAGCCTCTATGGCTCATTTTTTTATTTACATCTCAAAGTACTACAGCCATATATCTTTCATAATTCTGAAACTTTACTATAACCAAACAGTCATACTTTCTCACCAGAACTGTCATAAATCCTCATCATAATGCCCGCATTAAAAACTATAATTTTTTATCTAAGGGCAAGTCATGAATCTTAAACCAATAAAAAGTGCTATCGCACTTGCAGTTTTATCTACGTTATCTGTAAATGCAGCCGCCGAAACCGACTCATCAATGGAAGAAGTGTCTGTTGTGGTAAAAAAATTAACCCGTGCTAATCATGTAATTGATAGTTCAATGACCAAACAAGTGCCAAACATTACCAGTGTTATTGGTGTAATGAACAAATTACCAGGCATTAGTATCAATGAAGGTGATGCTTTTGGTGGTGACGATTGGTCTACTTCAATTACTATGCGTGGTTTTAGTATTGACGGTAACCAACAACAACTAGGTATGACGATAGACGGCATCCCAAATGGTGGTTCAAATTACGGTGGTGGTGCAAAAGCAAACCGTTATTTAGATACTGAAAACATGGAAACCGTAGAAGTTTCTCAAGGGACTTCAGACATTTCTTCAGCTTCGTTAGAAGCATTAGGTGGAACATTCAACTTTGTAAGTTCACAGCCATTAATGTCTCAAGAAACTAAAATAGCTTACACACAAGGCGATCATAATGCATCTCGCTACTTTGTAAGACACGATACAGGTGAAATTTTTGGTAACACTACGGCTTACGCAAGTTACTCACAAACATCAACAAGTCGCTGGGTTGGCGAAGGCTCTAACGGTGGTGCAGAAAGACAGCATGCTGAAGTTAAGTTTGTAACCGATTTAGGGCAACTAAACATTACAGGTCGCTTATCTTACGACGATGCAGACGAAGACAACTACAACTCAGTAACCCGTGAACAATTTGATGCTACCCCTGATTGGGACCAACTAACATGGAACTGGACAGGTATTCCTCACTTTGACCAAATGTTTGCTGAAGGCTGGTCAACTTTACGTGAAAACACTTTAGGTTACCTTAGATTTGAATATGATATTGATTCAACAATGGCGTTTCAAATAACCCCTTATTTTCATAAAAATAAAGGTCGTGGCGATTGGATCCCACCTTATTTAGCTTCACCTGTTGACGCTAATGGCAATCCAACCAATCAAGGAGGTACTAACGCTGGTTCATACGGTTTTACTGATCAAGCAGGCAACCCATTAACACCAGCAGCAGATTGTACTGAAAACTACTCATGGCCTTGGGATTCTGGCACAGGTTTACACGAAGCATGTTACGATCGAAATGCAGTACCGGTTATGTCTTACCGTCACACTCATTATGAAAAGAACCGTACAGGTTTAACGGCCAACTTCGACCTAACAATCGCTAATAATGATATTTCAATGGGTTTATGGATGGAAACGAGCGATCGTGACGAATCTCGTGATTGGCATAAAGTTATAGACGCTCGCGTTTACCATCATTTTGATAGTTCACCTTACTGGATCCAATACGATAACGAATTTACTACTGACACATTAAAACTATATGTTGAAGATACTATATCGTTTGATGATTTTACTTTAAACATTGGCGCTCAAAAGTACATGGTTGACGTAGAGAAGTTTGATAAATTTGCCAATCAAGTTACCGGTAAAGTAGACAGTGATTCAGATGTTTTATTCAGCATTGGTGGTATTTACCAAGTTAATGACGAGATTGAATTATTTGCTGGTTTTAGCGAAAACTTCTCAGCAATTAAAGACGGTGTGTTAGAAAGAGATGCATCTTCTCTTACTCAAATTGAGCCTGAAACTGCTGAAAATATGGAATTAGGTTTACGCTACAACACACAAGACATTCAGTTTTCAGCAACGTATTACCAAATTGACTTTGAAAACAGAATTACCTTTATTGCACCGGGTAGCGATACGGGTGGTATTGACTACACCATAGGTACAAACGGTTCATACTTAAACGTAGGTGGTATTGAGTCTAACGGTTTTGAATTAAGTCTAAACTATCGAATTAACGATAACTTATCTGTGTATTCTTCTTACACCAATAACGATTCTACTTATGTAGGTAATGCTGTTGGGTTTGAATCGGGTCAAAAAGTTGTTGATTCTGTAGACGATATGTTTGTAGTTGCTGCAGACTACACACAAGGCGATTTATACGCGGGTGCGTCCGTAAAATATACTGGCGACCGCGGTGCAGCTGACTCGTACACTATATTCGATTTAAATGCAGGCTACAGCGCAAAAATACAAAACAGCCCATTTAAAACAATCGATATTGCTTTTGTAGTTAGTAACGTAACAGATGAAGATTACCTTTCTACAGGTACTGGCAATGGTACAACCTTCTTTATAGGTGCACCACGTACTGCAACTATTACGTTTACTACTAGCTTTTAATCGATAAGGTTCAACACGATTAATTCAACAGTAATACGACTTTAAATGTTACTAGGCAAGACGTTGCCTAGTAACATTTTTGTTTCTAATAACCTATTTAACCTGAGTTCGGTTTAAGATATTGTTAACTCCTTGAAAAGTAATAACTAAAAACTCGGTTAGCTTCTAGCTTGATAGTTTTACTTAATTCAAGGCAAATTTACGCGTCAATAGCTGGCCTATTGCAAGTGAATTTAACGCAGAAGTTAGTAAAAATAGCTGCTAGAAGAACATTTATTAAGCCGAACTCAGGTTATTTACTATTAAATCCACGAGTAGCACATGTTCAAATTTATATATTCCTCCATATTCACTGCTGTAATAATAACTTCACAAGCCTTTGCAGAATCATCCCCTCCTCAACCGCTAGCAACACAAAAAATTCTATTTGGTTCATGTAGCCATCAAGATAAGGCTATGCCTATTTTAAATGCCATCAACAAAGAACAAGCCGATCTATTTATTTTTTTAGGGGATAACGTTTATGGCGACACTGAAAATATGTCACATCTCGCCAATAAATATACTTTATTAGGTAATAACGCCGGCATAAAGACACTATTAAAAAACACACCCGCTATCGCTATTTGGGACGATCATGATTATGGTGAGAACGACGCTGGCGCGGAATATCCACAAAAAGAAGCCTCAAGAAAACTCATGTTAGACTTTTGGAACGAACCAAAAAATTCAGACCGTTACACACGTAAAGACGGTATTTATACCTCGTATATGTATGGTGAAAATGATCAAAAAGTTCAAGTCATCATGCCCGACCTACGCTGGAATAGAGATAAACTGAATTCAGTAGGTAAAGAAAAATACTTTACTGAGCGCAAACCTAAAAATATGGGTCCTTATTCCCCTTCTGAAAATCCAACGGCTTCAATGCTAGGAGAAACACAGTGGCAATGGTTAGAAGCAGAGTTACAAAAACCTGCAAAAATTAAAGTTATCGCTTCAAGCTTACAGCTATTACCTGAATTTACTGGTTGGGAATCGTGGGCAAACTTTCCTCATGATCGTAATCGATTAATGTCGTTAATTAAAAAGCACAAAATTAATGGCGTTATTATTATCAGTGGCGATACACATTGGGGAGAAGTTTCAAAAGTAACAAATGAACTTGATTATCCTCTATGGGAAGTAACAAGCTCAGGCTTAACTGAAGAATGGAAAGAAGTAGCCCCTAATAAACATCGCGTAGGAAACTCCACTCATAAAGTCAATTACGGCGAATTACTCATTAATTGGCAACAAACAGATCCTACTATCACGCTCAGTTTAAAAGATGTTAAAGGAGATATTTTTACCCAGCAGGCTTTAAAGCTCTCTGAAATATCACCTTATTAAACATAGCCTTTAGTAGGTTAACCCGAATTCTGGATAAGCAATTATGCCTAATATTGCTATTTAATCACCTAACCTCGTTGCCTGCATGGATGCATGCACTTGGTTTTTATCGGAAATAAAAAAACGTATTTTTACAGCGAATATCCAGCCATTAATCAATAAAAATGTTTTTGCGAACAACAAGCATTACACATAATTAAATCAACTTAGCACCTTTATTTAACAAAGATAAATCCTTGTTTCTATTGGTTTCTTAGTATGAAAAATATATTAATTTAACCGACACCTAACAAAACTATAGAAGCATACCAAGTAGTCAACATTTAATTATATTGAAAAACAAAACATTATAAATATTTACAGCTCTCTCTGCCCTTCTAACCTACCTTTAATACACAATTATGCTAATCTAAAGCAGGCAAACAACGTAAACAATAAATAGTTAACAATATTCAAATTAATTAAATTAAAAATAATTACGCCACATAACGTATTAAAAATAAGAACAACTAACTGTAAGAAGATACTATGATTTTAAACATAAAGAAAAAACATCTGGTACATTGTACCCAAGCAGCTTTATTTACAATGGCTCTAGCCAGTTGTGGTGGTGGTAGTGGTGATACAACTACAAAGCCACCTGTTGAAACACCTCCGGCAGTAGATACAACGCCAAACAATTATAGCTTTGTCGACCAAACCAACCTTGCAAACAGCATTGAAGTTATTTCAAACGAAATAACTGTTTCTGGTATTAACAGCAACACTGCCATTTCTATTACTGGCGGTGAATATTCTATTAATGGTGGAGCATATACATCTGCTGCTGGTACAGTTAGTAACAACCAAAAAGTAAAAGTTAAGGCATTAAGTTCAGCAACCTCTGCTACCACAGTAGATGCCGTATTAACGATTGGCGGCGTGTCTGACACTTTCTCTATAACCACTGCAGAAGCCGTAGTTGTTATCCCTCCATCAGGTATTCAAGTTGATATTAATTTTGACACTAAGCACAGCGTGGGTGGAATCGAAACTTTTGACCGTCAAAAATTTATAACCATACATTCATCCCCCTCAGAAAACGATTGGGGAGAAAACGATGGACAAACAAGAAATGCACCTAATGAAGACCCCGATTTAATGGTTAACTTTGTTACCAATAATGATGTTTATTTTGGGCGTGTAACAGGCTCTATCAGCTGGGCATTACGTAATGTTGAAGAAGACCCTGCAAAAACAGGATTTGTTGATGAGGCAAGCGCAACGACAGCCGGCGGAAACTTTCGTTGGACTTATGCCAACTCTACAGCTAAAAAACATGCTGATGCACGACTTCCACAAATTAAAGCACGTGCGCTTGATATGATCCAAGGTGCTCAACAACACCCTTACTGGCCAGAAGGCACTATAATTAATGCATTAAGTGGTAACACATGGTCGTTTTCTCAAACAAATACTGAAGCAGAGCCATTAGGTACAGCAACAGGCCACTTTATATCTCAATATTTATCAAAATTTTTCAAAAATAATGATACTGATGCTTGGGAAACCAAACCTAAATATTTTGAGGTTATGAATGAGCCACTTTATGACTTAACAACCGTTCGCAACCCAAGTGATGCTAATTATGTAACACCATTAGAAGCATTTAAATTTCATAACACCATCAAAGCTGAAGTTCGTAAAGTTGCTGAAAATGATGACATTCAAGTAGGTGGTTACACAGTCGCTTTCCCTGATTTTGATAAAGACAACTTCCAACGTTGGGAAGACCGAGATAAATTATTCATCGACACCTCTGGCGCTGAAATGGACTTTTATTCAATCCATTTATATGACTTCCCTTGTCTGGGCAATACCGAAAAATATCGCTCTGGCAGTAATATGGAAGCGACTATGGATATGATGGAAAACTATAGCCATATTGCCATTGGTGAAATGAAACCTTATGTTATTTCAGAATATGGCGCAGCAAGTCATTGTGAAAGAAGCCTTGGTTGGACGCCGAAAAAAGACACCTTAGTTATGCGTGCCACCAATAAAATGCTAATGAGCTTTTTAGAACGCCCTGATGTGATAGCGAAAACTATTCCATTTATTGTGGTAAAAGCTGAATGGGGTAGAACAACACAAAATGGTGTTTCAATTCCTTACGGTCCTCGTTTAATGGTACAAAAGTTTGAACGTACTGGCGTTACTACTGAAACTGAATGGGTTTATTCTGATATAGAATTATTTTATAACCTATGGGCAGAAGTTAATGGTACTCGAGTTGATACTTGGTCTTCTGATTTAGATATTCAAGTCGATGCTTATGTTGACGGTGATGATGCTTATATAATTTTAAACAACTTAGAGTTTGATGAAGCTGACGTTAACTTAAACGCCTTTGGTATCGATACCGCTAATATCAGCGCTGTAAATATTAAACATTTAAAAACCGACAACTGGACATCTTCACTTGAAGAAAGCAACCCAAGTAGTTTACCTGATTCGGTAACACTTGATGGTGAAGGTACCATGATCATTAAAGTCACTTACAACACAGATATTACCATTGACCAAACGAGCGAAGAAACTAAATATTATTCAAGTGATTTTAAACAAGCTATCACGGCTAATACCGCCATTACCTTTGATATCAATGATGTTGTTGTTGGTTCAAATGGTGAAGCAATATTACGTTTAGGTATTGGACGTGACCATGGTAAGTCACTAACACCTACAGTTATGGTAAATACTACAGAAGTTACTGTTCCTGTTGATTTTAGAGGTTATGATCAAGAAACAGGTGACGTAAATCCTGGTCGAGATAATTACTTTGGTGTGATTGAAATTCCCGTAGCCCTTACTGCTTTGCAAGAAGACAACACGGTTACCATTCAATTCCCTGATTCAGGTGGTTTTGTTAGTACTACAGCGTTACAGGTATTTAATTCAAGCCAAGCACTAACACGTACTAAATAAACGTTTAATCTAAGATATAAAATAAGCCGAGACATTAAAATGTCTCGGCTTATTTTTTTTCCATATGAACATTAGTTTATAGGTTTATCAACAAGCTCCCATGTTCTTACCCAATCAATCTTCATGGTATTGTTTTTATCATCTAATAATTCATTTTTTTCAGGTAATCCACCAACCCATGCAGAGTCTTGTGTCCACAAGTCAAAAATAATGTGCTGCTCTAACGTAAATTCTTGTGTAGAGGTAACAAAGTTTACTGCTTCACCATTTAAATAAAATTGAACCGTATGCTCGTCTTTCCACCAAGCGCCATAAACATGGTATGCGTCATTCCAAGCAACACCTTTTAACGTATTACCATCAGATAATTTGCGATTATCTGATGGATTATCATCACCACCACGCTCTGTTACACCATTCTTAACAACAAAATACTGAGAGTGCATTTCGTAAGGATAATTATCGTATTTTGCTCCCATAAGAGATGGCTTGGGATTATTTTCGATGATATCTATTTCATCACGGTTATTACTATCTCCGTTGTTTAACCAAAAAGTATTATAAGCTGAAATATTAGCTGTTTTGATCCTTGCCTCTGTATAAAGAGGAAACTTCATTTTTGCCAACGAACGAACACGAGACGTTTCAAACCATTGATCTTTATTGGTTTCGTCTAAAGTCGCTTTAATCCATAGGTTGCCATCACTTACACCAGAATTTTCGTCACGCATAAATACCGGCGTATTACCATAATTCCAACGAGTCTTAGTCCACTTATTCTCATTCCAAGTATCAAATTCATCTGACATATTTTCAACTTTTTTCCACTCTTTATTCTCTGGAGTGTTGTTATCAAATGAAGTAAAGGTTGGGAGTTCTGCGTTAGCTGTATTTACATCAATAACAATAAGCTTGTTTTCAGGTAGTGTTTCTTCTACTGGCTTTAAGTCCGCTGTTGTTTCAGGTTGGCTGCTACTACCACATGCAGAAATTCCAAGTGGTATAAGTAACGCAAATGCAAGAGGGGTAAGATTTGAATTTATGTTTTTCATTATTAAGTTCTCATAAAATTAAAAGGTTTAATAATAGATAAGGTAAATCATAAGCCTTATTCACTCAACAAAAAACACGTTATATTTAACAATAAACATTTAAATATAAAAATAAGTTTGAGATTAACTTTATTGAATTTCACAGAGATAAGTAATAATTAAAAATATCAAAAAATTATCAATTACGATAATAAATCAGCCTTCCATTTGTTTCTGTTCTGCTGTATTAATCCACTTAAATAACAATAAAACAATAACTGATGAAGCTAAAAAACTTAGAGTTAAAGCGTATGTAGTGCCATCAAACAAACGACCAATAATTACAGCAAGCACTACCGACATAAGAGTAGATACAGAACCAACAATAGCAGCCCCCATTCCAGCCATTCTTCCTAAAGGCTCCATAGCTAATGCGGTTAAATTACCAAACACCAAACCTAAACAAAAAAACAATGCTAATAAATAAACCGTTGTTACCCACAAAGGAGGTAAGCCATTAAAAAATAAAGAGGTAACAAAAAATAAAGAAGATGAAACTACCAACAAAATTAATGACATAGATGCTATTTTTAACATGCCATGCTTAATAACATATTTACCATTTACAAACG
Source organism: Pseudocolwellia sp. G5-9 (assembly GCF_055808995.1). Classification (NCBI taxonomy): domain Bacteria; kingdom Pseudomonadati; phylum Pseudomonadota; class Gammaproteobacteria; order Alteromonadales; family Colwelliaceae; genus Pseudocolwellia; species Pseudocolwellia sp. G5-9. Next base: position 4,379,953 of record NZ_CM147893.1, on the reverse strand, counting down.
AAGCAATGCCTAAAACAAAAGATATACCCGCAAAATATAAAGAAAAGTAGGTCTCTAACTGATAGGTAATTTGTAATAATTGTTGTGAAGAACTCAGAAAAAACACAAAAGGCCCTGACATAAAACCAGAAGCAACAACATAGCCTATAACCTTACGATTTGTAAAAACGGTATATGCCGACTGTTTTACTCTTACCCAAGTAAAGTCGGTTCTATTATCAGTGCTTAAGGTTTCTCCCTGCCTTAATAAATACCAAAGCAAAGACACAAGGCCAACAAGCCCTGTAAAAATAAAAATGGCTTGCCAATTAAATACCATTAATATTGCCTGACCAATAATAGGTGCCAGCATAGGTACCAATATAAATATCATCATAATAAAAGACATAACCTTAGCCATTAATCTTCCATTATATAAATCTCTTACTATCGCCGTTGATAATACTCTTGGAGCCGCAACACCAAAACCTTGTAACAAACGGCTGAACAACATAGTGTGATAATCGTTAGAAATAATTGCTAATAAGCTGCCTAGAAAGAAAATAGAATAACCTATCAACATACTCTTACGTCGTCCTATTGAATCAGATAACGGACCAAATAAAAATTGACCAAAAGCTAAGCCTATAAAAAGAAAAGCAATCATCAACTGATTATCGTTAGAGTTGGTATTACCCATTGCATTACCTACAGATTCAAGTGCAGGTAAAATTGAGTCAATAGATATTGCGACTAGCGACATCATCAATGCCATTAAACCAATAAATTCTTTAAAAGGTAATGTGTGTTTTTGAAAGTTTTTAAGCAAGTAAACCTCGAGAATAAAGATCTAAAAATACACAGTGGATACTGTAGATAGAAAACGGGTATAAATATAAGAAAGGTAATAATAGACAAATCACATTAAGTGATAAATAATCTAAAAATGAATTCACTCTTCAGAATAAATCAACAATGGACTTATTTAAATCAATAACAGTTTTTCAGGAAGTGTGTAAACACAAAAGTTTCAGTAAAGCAGCCAATCATTTAAACCTAGTCCCTTCAGCCGTCAGTAGGCAAATCAACGAATTAGAGAAGCAACTCAACATACGATTATTGCATAGAACCACACGTTCAATTAGCTTAACCAATGATGGAAGGCGCTACCTGCAAAAAATGGATGTTATTACACAAAACGTAGGTGAGCTGATTTCTTTAACCACAGACGAAAAAATAATCAAAGATCATATTCACTTTACCGCACCTCCAGTATTAGGCGAAAACATACTGCAAAATGCGCTGAACGAATACTCTCAAAAATATCCCAATGTTTCCTTATCATTAAATTTCGTAAACCGAGAAGTTAACCTTGTAGAAGAAGGCTATGATTTAGCTCTAAGGGTAGGTAAATTAGAAGATTCGAATATGATATCGCGTCAAATCCATCTTTTTCCACTCATTGTAGTAGCAAGTCCTAATTATCTAAAAAAGCACGGAACGCCTAATCACCCTAAAGATTTAATACATCACAACTGTATTATTAATACCATAATGAAAACCCCATTTAAGTGGAATTTTGTAGACGAAAATAAAAATTTCTTAGTCAAAGTTAAAGGGAATTTAGAAGCAAATAACGACATTATGCTGCAAAGGTTTGCTACAGCAGGCTTAGGTATTTCTTATATACCTAACTTCATGGTGCAAGATCAAATTGAGAAAGGAGAACTTGTTCAATTACTCACAAAATTTATGCCGTCCCCCCTACCTATTTCGGTTGTTTATCCTAGCAGAAAACATTTAAGTACCGCTAAAAGAAAATTTATTGATACCTTGGTTGAACATTTATCAAATAATAGCTAAGGTCTGTTGATCTTTGCTGATTATTTTTGCTGCAGTTTATTAGCCTTTTATATAAGGTCGAGCATATACTTCGTCGTTATTCTACTCTAATAGGCGATAACGTAGTAGAAATGGCGAATAGATGCTGACCTACAGATCCGTTTAAATGCTTTTTGCGCCGCGATCAACAAGCATTTAATTTAAACATAAAAGTTCAACAGCCCCAATCCTATTACTATTCATTCACCATAACAGCAGAACTACGTTTTAACTGCTCAAAGAGTAAATCTTCGTTTTCAGTAATGTGCTTTCTTTCTAATATATTTTGTTTTTGCTCAAGTAACGACTCCATATGCCCTTTTATAGTCTTATTTAACGATTGCTCTTGATCTTTTGTTATATTTCCGTTGTTGGCGTTTTCCCTTACTTCTTCCTTGGCAATTTCTAATAATTCCACCCGTACTTCAATGCGCTTAACATCCAGATAATTGATACCTAAACTGTTATATAAAATAGCCATTTCAATTTCATCACGTTCAATTTTAACTTCAATAGGAAAATCCATAATTCCATCAATATTGTTACTCAAATAATCAAATGGTTCTAATGCTTTATCAGTAGTGTTAAATGTTTCTAATTCAGTATTCGTCTCCTCTTTAATTTGATTATAAAGACGCCTAACTTCTTCAGGATTTATACTCGTAACTTTACTGGAACGCCTAAGTTCATCTATCGAGTTACTCGTAGAAGATTCATTTTCAAGGGCACTAGTATACGACGACGTTTCTTCAACACCTTGGCTTGATGATTTTTGTGATAATGCTGAAAGTTGCGATAATACATTTTGCGAAGTTGTTAACGTGATAGCAGCAGACATGGTAGTTCCTTTACATTAGATATTTATCTGATGCTACCTGCATAAAGCGAACCAAAATAAAGAAAATAATAAAGCTAATAAACTTAAGGGTGTTCAGGTTAAATAACCTGAGTTTGGCTTAATAAATATTCTTCTAGCCGCTATTTTTACTAACTTCGGCGTTAAATTCACTTGCAATAGACCAGCTATTGACGCATAAATTTGCCTTGAATTAAGTAAAAATATCAAGCTAGAAGCAAACCAAGATTTTAATATTTATTTTTCAATGAGTTAACTACTTATTAAACCGAACTCAGGTTAAATAGCTATTTTTGAGGAAAGATGTTGCCGCATAAAAAGCGATAACTGCCGTTTCGACTAAACAAATAAAATAACAGAAAAACATAAATCACACGTTTCTCTGCTATATCCGTAAAAAACTTACTTAAGTAACTTACCTTGCTGGCATTCTAATAGCGCCATCTAGGCGAATAGTTTCACCATTAAGGTATGAATTTTCAATAATATGTAACGCAAGGCGAGCAAACTCATTAGGAGCTCCCATACGTTTAGGAAATTGAATATTATTAACCAATGATTCTTGTACGTTTTCAGGCATAGCTAATAACATAGGTGTTCCCATAATCCCTGGAGCTATGGTATTTACTCTTATACCTGAAGATGCTAAATCTCTCGCCATAGGTAGAGTTAAAGCTACAATTCCACCTTTACTTGCCGCATAAGCGGTTTGCCCCATTTGCCCATCATAAGCGGCAACTGATGCGGTATTAATAATAACACCACGCTCGTTGTCGTTATTAGGTTCATTTAATGCCATTTTTTCAGCGGCAATTCGAGCTACATTAAAACTGCCAATTAAATTAATATTAATGGCTAAACTAAAAGCAAATAACGCTTGCGCTTTTTTGTCGCGATCGAGTACTTTTTTAGCAGGGGCAATACCGGCACAATTAATACAAATATCTACACGACCAAACTGAGCAATAACAGACTCAAAAGCACTTTCAACAGACGCTTCCTTGGTTACATCAGTACAAACAAACATAACATTATCGTTACCAAATTCCGTACAAAGTTGTGCGCCCTGCTCTTTATTTAGATCAAGAACCGCAACTTTTATGCCCGCTTTATTTAATTCGTCTAATACGGCTCTACCTAAACCTGATGCTCCACCAGTCACTACAGCGACTTTATTTTCTACATTCATTACTTTTCCTCGTTAACTTTAATTAACCCTACTAACCTCAATTAAAGTGATTCAACCCAACCAAATTTATCTTCACAAGTACCGTATTGAATACCGGTTAAGTTGTCATAAAGTTTTGTAGCGACATCGCCAGTTTCATTATTATTAATAATGTATTCTTTTCCTTTAAAGCCCAGCTTTCCTACGGGGGATATAACTGCAGCCGTACCACAACCGAATACCTCGGTTATTTTCCCGCTGGCTATATCAGCTAAAATCACGTCAATATCTAAACGTTGCTCGCTTACTTCATAGCCTAATGCTGGAGCTAGTTTCAAAATAGAATCTCGTGTAATTCCCGGTAAAATACTGCCACTGAGCTCAGGCGTTACAATATGTGCATTTTCATACACAAAACAAATGTTCATTGCGCCAACTTCTTCAATGTATTTCCCTTCTACAGCGTCTAACCAAAGCACTTGCGAGTAACCTAATTTAATCACTTCTTCTGAAGCAAAAAGGCTCGCAGCATAATTACCACCTGTTTTAGCTTCGCCAACACCGCCTTTTACGGCCCGACGATATTCATCAGCAACAAAAACTGAAATAGGTACTAACCCACCTTTAAAGTAGTTTCCTGCTGGGCCTGCAATAATATAATGGCTATAGTTCATACTAGCGCCAAGGCCCAATTTAGCACTTGTAGCGATCATCGTTGGACGTATGTACAAAGATGAACCTTTTTGATGAGGTACCCAATCTTGATCTAAGTAAACTAACGACTTTAACGCTTCTAAATGCAAAGCTTCGTCAACCTCTGGCATAACCATGCGCTTTGCTGAGCGATTAAAGCGCTTTATATTTTCTTGAGGACGAAATAAATTAATACTATCGTTCACGTTTCGGTACGCCTTTAGGCCTTCAAATATTTCCTGACTATAATGTAAAACCGCAGCAGAAGGATCTAACGATAAAGGCTGATAAGGATAAATTTCTTGATTATGCCAATGCTTTTCAGGGCTATATTGCTGTATAAACATATGATCAGAGAAGATTTCACCAAAACTATATTCAGCTGGGCAAGTACCACGTTCATTTAGATGTTTTGAATTTATTGTAATTGTCATTTTACTTCTCTTTATATTTCCTATTTTATGTCTGATTTATTTAGTCTTTTAAGATATCTCTAGCGATGATCACTCGCTGAATTTCACTTGTACCTTCATATATAGTGGTAATTCTGACATCTCTAGCTAAGCGTTCTATCGGATATTCCTTTATGTACCCTGCACCACCTAATAGCTGCAATGCGGTATAACAAGCATCATTCGCTTTTTCAGACGCAAATACTTTTGCCATAGAGGCTGAAGTAGAAAATGGTAAACCATTATCTTTATTAACAGCTGCTTGCATGATTAATAAACGAGCCGCTTCTAGTTCCGTATATCGGTCACTTAACATCCACTGTAAACCTTGAAAGTTTGATAACGACTGACCAAATTGTTTACGCTCTTTAATATAGTCTTTAGCGTACTCTATCGCTTCAAGCCCTAAGCCTAATGCTAATGAAGCTATACCTATACGGCCACCCGCTAGTTCAGTTACCGCTATTTTAAAACCTTGATTTTCTTTACCCAATAAAGCAGAAGCAGGAATACGACAATTATCGAAAATCACTTGATTAGTTGAAGAGGCTTTTTGCCCCATTTTTTCTTCAGCTTTAGCAATGGTTATGCCTGGAGTATCGCCATCCACTAAAAAACAACTTATGCCTTTACCTTTGGGTAAGCTAGGATCTGTTACTGCCCACACAACAAATACGCCAGCATAATCACCCGAAGTAATAAACGTTTTAGTGCCGTTAAGCACGTACTCGTCACCCTCTTTTACTGCTTGGGTTTTCATACCCGCAGGATCAGAACCTGCAACCGTTTCAGTTAAACAAAAGCCAGCAGCAAAACACTCACCACTACAAATTTTGGGTAAATAATGTGATTTTTGCTCTTCGTTACCTACAGCTTGAATAACTTCTGCCACCATATTCGTTACCGATGTGGTAACTGCAGTTGAAGAACATCCTCGGGCAAGTTCAGTTATCGCTAAAGAAAAAGCAACGCTACCAGCTTCAATACCGCCATATTGGCTATCGATATTAATGCCCATAAAGCCCAATTCACTCAGCTTTTTAATATTCGATAAAAATAGGTCTTTACCGCTTTCTTGCTCAACCAATTCAGCATTAGGTTTTAATTCAGCTTCAGCAAATTGTTTTGCTGTGTCTTGAATCATTATTTCTTCTTCATTAAATTTTATTTGCATATTTTTATCTCAAGGTATTTATTACGTTAATCAGCAACACTCTAATTACATATGTATTGCATGACCTAAGGTCGACATGGCAGCTTCCATAGTGGCTTCGCCTAATGTTGGATGAACATGAATGGTATTAGCTAAATCTTCTAGCCGTGCCCCCATTTCAATCGCAGTAGCAAATTGATTACTGAGCTCTGCAACATGAGCGCCCACAGCATGAATGCCAATAACAACATGGTTATCTTTACGGGCCGTTATACGAACAAAGCCGCCATCGCTACCGGCTTCCATTGCTAACGCTTTACCTATAGCAGCAAAAGGAAATTTACCTACAAGGGGTTCTATACCTTGTAATTTGGCTTCCGCGGCCGTTATACCCACACCAACAAGTTCAGGTTCAGTAAAACAAACGGCAGGAATAACCGTTGGGTTAAACTCTCGCTTTAAACCAGAAATAATTTCGGCAACCATTTCCCCTTGTGCTGACGCTTTATGTGCCAACATAGGTTCTCCAACTAAGTCACCAATTGCCCAAACGTTTTTCATTGCTGTACGACATTGCTTGTCAACTTTAACGAAAGCGCCATTCATATCGACACACATATTCTCTAAACCGTAACCTTGCGTATTAGGACGACGGCCAACAGTGACTAAAATTTTGTCGCCATGAATTGAATGCTCAATACCTTTTTTATCGGTATAGGTTAATGTGGCTCCTTCACCTGTACCATGGTCAACAACCGACTGGGCGCGAGCTGAATATTCAATGTCTACATTATGTTTTTTCAACCATGTGGCTACAGGCTTTGTTAGCTCTTTATCAAACAGCGGTACAATAGAATCCATACCTTCAATAAAGGTAACTTTTGCACCTAGCTTACGGTAAGCGATGCCCATTTCTAAACCAATGTAACCCGCCCCAATAACAACTAAGTGATTAGGTAGTTCGTTTTGATCAAGCGCCTGCGTAGAAGAAATTACATTTTCGCTATAAGGTAAAAATGGCAGTTCTGTTGCGGTTGATCCCGTTGCTAAAATAACGTGTTCCGCTTTAATACTTATCACTCCATCAGCCGTGTCAACCGTACAGTTTTTTGCATCAGAAAAGTTAGCCCAACCTTTAATTTGTTTTACTTTGTTCTTTTTCAGTAAAGCTTCAACACCGCTACTTAAACGCGCGACAATTGAGTCTTTCCAGTCGATCAATTTTGGCATATCAAGCTGCGCAGGTTGTGGTACTAAAATGCCGAGTTTACCGTCGCCAGTATGCGCATTAATTTCTTCAAAACGTGATGCCGCATGAATTAACGCTTTTGACGGAATACACCCCCGAATTAAGCATGTTCCACCAGCTCTGTCGCCTTCAACAATCACGGTATCTAATCCTAACTGTCCTGCACGAATTGCAGCAACATATCCGCCGGGGCCTGCACCTACGATTAATACTTTACATGAAACTAAATTAGTCATTTTCACTCCTACATGAATAAGGTTGCTGGAGACTCAAGCAAGCTTTTAATACGTTGTACAAATAGTGTCGCTTCCCAACCATCAATCACTCGATGATCAAACGAAGATGAAATATTCATAATATCGCGAGGAACAAAACCTCCATCTTGCCAAACGGGTCGTTTAGCGATTTTATTAATGCCAATAATGGCCACTTCAGGAGAGTTGATAACGGGTGTAGTAACAATGCCGCCCACTGGGCCAAGGCTTGTTATAGTGATCGTTGAACCGCTTAATTCTTCACGCTTAGCTTTACCGCTACGTGCTGCTGTTGATAAACGTTTAACTTCGTCGGCTGATTGCCATAAATCCAATGTTTCAGCGTGTTTAATAACCGGTACAACTAAGCCGCTGTCGGTTTGAGTTGCAATACCGACATGAGCTGCGCCATAACGATATACAATATTATCGTCGTCATCAAAACGTGCGCTCATTTCAGGGTAATCTTTTAAAGCAATAACCAAGGCTTTAATGAAAAAAGGTAGCATGGTTAATTTGGGCTGATCATCTGTACGTTCTTTATTGAGCTTGGCACGTAGCTTTTCTAATTCAGTAACGTCAATTTCTTCCACATACGTAAAGTGAGGAATACGTTGCATGGTATCTTGCATAATAGCGGCAATTTTCCGACGTAAACCAATAACTTTAATCTCTTCAATTGATTCATTAGCAACAGCATTGGTACTAGAATTGGTAGATGTAGAAGCTATAGCTGACGATTGACCTGCGATAAAGGCATCTAAATCATCATGAGTAATGCGATCAGCAGGACCTGTTCCTCGTACATAATTTAAATTAATACCGGCATTCATAGCACGTTGACGAACCGCAGGCGCTGCTGTTGGTTTATCACCTTCGGCGCGTGCAACGCCAGTAAAAGTAGCCGCGTTACCATGAGCATTTGCTGTAGGTTTTTTAGATACATTCGGCTTTTCAAATGCCGTTTTAGCTGACTTAACAACTTTAGTTTGAGCTACATTAGTTTGAGCCACTGAAGTTTTTGCTTGTTCGACTTTAACTTGCGTAACAGCAGGTGTTTCGGCTTTACTATTTGATGGTGCCTGACTCGCTAGCTCAGAGATATTGCCCGCACCTTCAACGTCTAAACGTACAAACATTGAACCAACAGCAATCATTTCTCCCGCTTCGCTAGCACGCCATACTAGTTTTCCATCTGTAGGGGCTGGAATTTCAACGGTGGCTTTGTCGGTCATTACGACACATAACACATCGTCTTCTTCGATGTTATCGCCAATATTTATGCTCCACTCAACCACTTCAACTTCGGCAATACCTTCACCAATATCAGGTACATCAATATAATAGTTACCCGGTAGGTTATTGGTTGCAGATGAGTTTTGAACCGCTACGGCTTCTTCAACAACTGAGTTTTCTACCGTTGTTTCTGGTGCTTCAACTTCCTGTTCAGGCGCAGGGCTAACAGCTGTGTTTTCATCATAATTTGCAACACTAGCCTCTACTTGTAGTTTTACAAAGTCGGCACCAACGGCAATCATATCGCCCGCTTGGCAAGCTTGCCACGTTACTGTGCCATCAACAGGAGATGGAATTTCAACAGTCGCTTTGTCGGTCATTACAACACATAAAACATCGTCTTCTTCGATGGTTCCACCAACTGCAACATTCCACTCAACAACTTCAACTTCGGCAATACCTTCACCAATGTCTGGTACTTCAATTAAAAAATTGCTCATTTCTATTCTCCCATCACTTTTCTTAATGCATCACCAACACGAGCAGGTCCGGGGAAATAATCCCATTCTTGTGCATGGGGATATGGTGTATCCCAGCCAGTAACTCGAATAATAGGAGCTTCTAAATTGTACATACATAACTCTTGAACAACGGCCATCAACTCAGCACCAAAACCACTGGTTTTAGTGGCTTCGTGCACAACAATACAACGTCCTGTTTTTTTAACAGACTTTTCAATGGTTTCTTCATCAAGTGGTAGTAACGTACGCAAATCAATAACTTCCGCATCTATACCTGTTTCTTCAGCTGCACATATAGCAACATGCACCATAGTGCCGTAAGCTAAAATAGTAACGTCTGAACCTTCACGGGCAATAGCCGCTTTACCTAAAGGCACGGTGTAATGACCGTCTGGAACTTCACCTAATTCATGCTCAGACCAAGGGGTTACCGGTCTGTCGTGATGACCATCAAATGGGCCGTTGTATAATCGTTTAGGCTCTAAAAATATAACGGGGTCATCGTCTTCAATTGACGCAATAAGCAAACCTTTAGCGTCGTAAGGATTAGAAGGAATAACCGTTTTTAATCCTGCAACATGAGTAAACAATGCTTCAGGTGATTGCGAATGGGTTTGCCCACCGTATATACCACCACCAGTAGGTGTTCTAATGGTAATTGGCGCAATAAACTCACCCGAAGATCGATAACGTAAACGTGCTGCTTCAGAAGCAATTTGGTCGTATGCTGGTAAAATATAATCAGCAAATTGAATTTCAGGAACAGGTCGTAAACCATAAGCGCCCATGCCTACGGCAGCCCCTATAATGCCTAGCTCAGAAATTGGTGCGTCGAAACAACGTGATTTACCATATTTAGCCTGCAAACCTTCTGTTGCTCTAAATACGCCACCGAAATAACCAACATCTTCACCAAAAACAACCACGTTATCGTCTTGCGCCATTTTTACATCAAGGGCATCACGAATGGCTTCTATCATATTTTTACGAGACACTTTTTTCTCAGTTGCTTTATGTTGAGGCATAACTTTTCCTTCTGGCATTTTTATACTCCCAATTCTTGACGTTGTTTACGAAGGTGAGGAGGCATGTCTTTATAAACATGGTTAAACATTTCACTCACAGGAGGAACCGCACCTTTACCTAAGGTTCCGTAACTTTCAGCCTCTTTTGCTGCGGCTTTAACTTCAGCTTTTATCTGTTTAGTTAGCGCTTCATGTTTGGTTTCATCCCAAACACCTTTAGCAATTAAATGTGTTTTCAAACGCTCAATCGGGTCGCCTAATGGCCAATGTTCGGCTTCATCTGCTGGACGATATTTTGTTGGATCATCAGACGTGGTATGAGCGGCGGCGCGATACGTTACCCATTCAATTAACGTTGGTCCTAAATTTTTACGCGCACGATCGATTGCCCATTTAGACACAGCATAAACCGCTAAGAAGTCGTTGCCATCAACACGAATAGAAGGAATATTAAAACCATGACCACGACAGGCGAAATTAGCTGACTCCCCACTCGCAATACCTTGAAAGGTTGATATTGCCCATTGGTTATTCACCACATTTAATACCACTGGCGGCTTATAAGTTGACGCAAAAACAAGTGCTGAGTGAAAATCACTTTCAGCCGTTGAGCCATCACCTATCCAACCCGAAGCAACTTTTGTATCGCCTTTAATAGCAGACGCCATTGCCCAACCTACGGCTTGCATAAATTGAGTGCCTAAGTTGCCAGAAATAGAGAAAAAACCATAATCGCGTTCTGAATAGAAAAAAGGTAATGAACGCCCGCCTAGTTTATCTTTTGAATTGGAATAGATTTGATTAATCATATCTACCATTGGAAAGTCTTGAGCAATTAATAACCCTTGTTGTCTGTAGCTTGGAAAACACATATCGCCTTGCGATAACGCCATGCGTTGTGCACAAGCGATGGCTTCTTCACCTCGACACTGTACATAAATAGAGGTTTTTCCTTGGCGTTGCGACATGAACATACGCTCATCAAATATCCGTGTTCTTAACATTACGGTTAAACCTTTTAGTAAAAAGGCATCATCAACATCAGGGATCCAATCGCCAACAGCCCTGCCGTTATCATCCATAACTCTAACCATGTCATAGGCAAGATCACGAATACTCGCAGGCGTACAATCTATTTCAGGCTTACGAACAACGCCTGCTTCAGGTACGCTAATATGACTAAAGTCAGGTTTATCGCCCGGTCTAGAAGACGGCTCTGGTACGTGCAAGCTCAACGGTTTTTCATCATTCATGTTAATGTTTTCTCCAAAGCAGAGTGCTTTATCTATTATGTTTAAAACGCGTGAAAGTTTTAAAATTATAAGAAAAATATATCATGTAAAACCGTAGCTAGTCCTACCAAATAAACACCTAAAAACACAAAATAGTGGTGTAAAAAACCAAAAATAAATATAAAATTAGAGAGTATCACCACAAAAACAAAACATAGTAGAAATAAGGAATTCAACGTGAGCAATTTAATTTTAGATAAAACCGACATAGAAATATTAAAAGAGTTACAACAAGACGCAGGCATTTCTAATCTTGAATTAGCTGATAAAGTTTCATTATCAGCCTCACCTTGTTCAAGACGAGTTAAGCTACTTCAAGAGGCGGGTTTTTTTAGAGGTAAAGTTACCTTACTCGATCCTAAAAAGGTGGGGTTGCCTGTTAATGTCTTTATTCAAATTACCTTAAGCCGCCAAAAAAAGAATAATTTAGAAAAATTTGAAAACAAAATAAGCCAATGGCCACAAGTGATGGAATGCTATTTAATGACGGGTGATTTTGATTACTTAGTTCGAGTTGCCGTACCTGATTTAACTAGCTATCAAGAACTATTAGAACAACTCACAGAAATGGAAGGCATTAGCCACATAAAAAGCAGTTTTTCATTAAAACAAATTTGTTATAAAACAGAGTTGCCTTTAGAGCATATGAGTAAATAAGTTTATCCATGCTTAACGGCTAATTAAAGCCGTTTTTTTATTACACAATCTTTCTTTTTATTTAGCTAAGAATGATTTTAAAGGAGTAATAAATTTATCGAAACTTTCAATATGTGGTAAATGACCAATATTTTCTATTTCAACTAATATACTGTTAGGAATAGCTTTTTGAGTTGCTTTGCCTAACTTATCATATAATCCCATAGTTTTTCTTACCTCTTCAGACACTAAAGGTTTTCCTAGGGCTGTTCTATCTCTTGTTCCAATAATTAATAAGGTTGGACTTTTAATATCTTTAAACTCATACACAACAGGTTGAGTAAAAATCATGTCGTAAGTTAAGGCTGCATTCCAAGCGATTTTCTTGTAATCAGAGTTTAAGTTCCAACCCGCTAACAGGTAAACCCATTCGTCGTACTCTGCTTTCCACTTACCATCATAATAATTTGTAAGCTGATAAGCCTTTATACCCTCATACGTTTTTTTCATTTCTAATTGATACCACCAATCAACGGTTTGATAAGGAACCAACAACTTCCAATCTTCTAACCCTATAGGGTTTTCTAGCACAAGTTTCTCAGTTGTTTCTGGGTACATTAACGCAAACCTTGCTGCTAACATTCCTCCCATTGAATGGCCTAATATGGTTGTTTTTTTAATACCTAAAGAATCTAAAAGCGCTTTAGTATTTTTAGCTAATTCTTGAAAAGAATATTGAAAATTATCGGGTTTTGATGATTTCCCAAAACCAATTTGGTCTGGCACGATCACTCGATAACCTTCACTTTTTAAAGCTTCGATTGTTGTATCCCAATAAGCACCATTAAAGTTCTTACCATGAAGAAGCACAATGCTATGCCCGTTATTTTTAGTTGAGTTAATGTCCATGTAGGCCATTTTAAATTTTTGTTGTTGCGTGTTAACAGTAAAATACTCAACGGCATGAGGGTATTGGTAATTACTGAGCATTAAATCTAACCATTGCAACTTACTTTCTTGAGCGAAAGCAGATGAACTCATTAATATTAAAAAACAGGTGTATATATATTTCATTTTAAATTGTTTTACCTTTTTAAATTTCATCAAGAATACATTGATATTTTAGGAACGGTTAAACTTCGTTTGAATATTTACATGAGCGATAATGAAATCTACGAAGCTGAAATATTTTGCTTGATGCTGAGCTTCATAACAAGCTCAAGCACTGATGAAAAATGTAAGGAACTTTGTATTTGTAATGTATGAGCCATCCTTGGCTAAACATACTCTGCTGTTTAGTATGTTCTTATAAAATTAAATAAACTCACATATGAAAATTGATAACATAATCACGCTAAGTAACTATAAAGTATATCTATTCACTTAAAATGTGTGGTTTAGAAAACCTTTTGGTACCCGTTTTTTTCAACGCTTCAAACAAAGTTGGTATTAAATCAACACCAGATTTAACTTCCATATCTGAACGCTCTAGATCGGAACCAAAAGCCTCTGCTTTTTTACCGAAACATTTTGACAAGAAATGTTCAGTAACAGCCATTCTAGAAATGGTCGTTTCAGCTCGATGTCCACCATGCCCTTCTCTTTCATAAAGAAGGTAGGTAACTGGCTTATTAAGTGCTTCCATAGCTCCTACCATTTCTTCCGCTTGGCGCTCAAGCACTCGTGCGTCTTCCCCACCTGTAAATAGAAGTAGCTTACCTTTAATATCAGCAACTCTTGATATGGGTGAGCGCTCCATTAAGTCAGCCACTCCTTGTCGGGTAGTTGGATCACCTACACGATGTATCCATTGCGGCCACTGGTAACGCCACCAAGCGGGCATATCTGTTAATATTCTTTTCAAGTTAGATGGTCCCGCCCCGGCAATCGAACATTGAAAGCGATCAGGTGTAAAAGTGAGTGAAACCATAGACGCATAGCCACCATACGAGTAACCATACGAAGCGACTTTGTCACGCTCTGTTATTCCATTTTTAATAGCCCAATCAACACTGTCAATTACATCATTATGCATATCTCCAGCCCACTGCTTATCGCCAGCAGATGTAAACGATTTGCCAAAACCAACAGATGCTCGAAAATTAATTGATAATACGGCATAACCGCGATCGGCAAGCCAAGCATCAATTGGGTGATTCGAATTAAAGCCAGGACGCTTTCGAAGCCAAGGACCACCGTGAAGACTAACCACAAGTGGCATTGGTTTTATTGGGAAACCGTCTGCATTTACAGGTGTACCAAGTGGCAAGGTAAAATAAGTAGGCAATAATATTCCATCGCGAGCGGGGATCATTACACCTTTAGTCGGTGCGAGTGTATATTTCTCAAGATTAGGTCGAGTTGAAAAAATGAGTGTGGCGGTTTTAGTTTTACGATCCCACCAATGATAGCGGTTAGGTTTTCCGCTGGGTGATTGAAGTATTAATAATCGTTTTTCATCGGGCTGCCCTACAATTGAAAATGAATGACCAAACGTTTTTTCTAAAGCTGCGAATTCGTCCACGGCTTTAGGAGAGCGCACGGTCCATTTAGGCATCAATGGATCTTCTTTTGTTGCCCACAATGCTTTCGATTTTTTATCATAAAAAACCTCTGTAATGTCGGCTTCTATAGCTTTTGCTAGAATATTACGTTTTCCTGTCGCGGTATCAAATTCCACTAAATTAGTATATTCAGATTCAACGCTATCAAGTAAAGTAATAATGCCTTTATCACTATCATACGATATGATTTTTGTACTACGATACGCATCAAGTGGTACTGTTAATAGTTCAGAACGAGTGTCTCCATCTAAACGGATATAAGTTGATGAACCATCATCATTACCACGCTCACCAATATTAACCTTTAAATCGGCATTAGCACGAAAACTGATAAATCGCCCATCATTACGAAATACTTCTTCACGTTCACCTGTTTGCATATCCATTAGGTATACGTCTTCAAACCTTGCATCTCTGGTATTGAGACTGACTAATACTTTCGTTGGATATTTTTTTGATGTTGCGATTATTTCAGTACGTGTAGTAACGTCATTGGTTAAGTTTTTCACTGTTCCCGACTCAAGCTCTACCGACCACAATTGATTTATTTCTTTTGCTACCCAATGCTCTAATACTAATAAAAATTGACCATCAGCACTCCAACGGAAACTTCTTGGCGCTTCCTTAAAGGATGTCACTGGTACGGCTGTTTTCGGTGAATCAACAGAACCAATCCAAATATTTCGCACGCCATTAAAAGGCTTAATGTAAGCTATTTTTTTACCATCAGGACTGATCTTCAAACTTGAATAAGTTGGATCTGCGAAATACTCACTACGTGGAATAAATGAAGTAGATTGAGAGCTTTTCACTAAAGTTGATGCTGAGCCTTCAGCCAGAGTACCTCCTGAAAATCCTATCATCCCTAGTATAGCCAACAAATTAACAAAGACTTTTGGGCTATACTTTTTTCGCATCAAGCTCATATTATAAAGGCTAACCTCTAACCATATTTTCATACTTGTTCCCCTTTGTGCCCTGTTGGTTGATTATATTTAAATGCTCTCTATTCATTCACAATCAGACTTTATTGTGAATGAATAAACCACCTTAAAAATAATATAATCGAATTTCAAACGTAATCAATTGAGTTTCTGTGACAATAAAAGACACGATATATGAACAATAGATAGAGGGAGATGGCTATAGCGTTTTTCAATTAAAAGGGGGTATATACCTTTGAGTAAAGTTAAGGTGTGCTAATTTAGCACACCTTATCAAACTTAAGTCTTACAAGTTATACAGCACTATTTACTTACAATAATGTGAGGCACTGAAAATCTTTTGTTACCCGTTTCTTTTAATGCTTGAGGTAAGCCTGGTATTAAATTAACACCTGATTTAACTTCAATATCTGAGCGTTCTAAATCTGAGCCAAAAGGTTCAGCTGCATTACCAAAACAATCAGATAAAAAATGCTCTTGAACGGCACGCATAGACGTTGTGACTTCGGCTTTATAACCACCATGACCTTCATCTTCATAAACAAGATAAGTTACTGGCTTATGAAGTGCTTCCATCGCAGCTACCATTGATTCAGATTGACGAATAAGTACACGCGGGTCACCTCCTGTAGCCGTTATCAATAAATTACCTTTAATATCTGCAGTTCGAGTGATTGGTGAACGATTGAGTAAATCAATAGCATCTTTCTCATTATTTGGATCTCCAATACGATTTGTCCATTGTGGCCATTGATAACGCCACCAAGCAGGCATATCAGCGGTAATTCTTTTCAAGTTAGAAGGCGCTGCAGTAGCAATAGCACATTGAAAGCGATCAGGCGTAAAAGCTAAAGAAACTAATGATGCATAACCACCATACGAACGACCATAAGAAGCAACTTTGTCGCGTACTGTTATTCCATTTTTAATAGCCCAATCAACACTGTCAATTACGTCATTATGCATATCTCCAGCCCATTCTTTATCAGCAGCAGAGGTAAAAGAATTACCAAACCCAACAGAGCCTCTAAAGTTTATTGATAATGCAGCATATCCACGGTCGGCAAGCCAATAATCAACACCATTAAAAAATCTATCACTCATAAGGCTAGAGCGTCCCCATGGACCACCGTGAATAATAACAACCAATGGAATGGCTTTGGTTGGAAAACCTTTTGCGTTTACTGGCGTTCCTGGAGGTAAGGTTAAATACGAAGGCATAGTTAAGCCGTCACGTGTTGGTATCATGACACCTTTTTTCTCTGCTAATTTATATTTATCAAGATTAGGTCGAGTCGAAAATATAAGCTTAGCTGTTTTGGTTTCTCTATCCCACCAATGGTAACGTCCTGGCAAGCCCTTAGGCGAATCAAGGATCAATAAGCGTTTATCATCTGGCTGAGCTGCAATCGAAAAAGTGTGTCCAAAAGTATTAATTAACGCTGTAAATTCTTCCTCTGCAGCAGGTGATCTAATCGTCCATTTAGGTACTAATGGATCTTCTCGTGTTGCCCATAGTGATTTCGATTTTTTATCAAAGAACACACCGTTAATATCAGCCTCTATTGCCTGAGCAAGCACAGTACGTTCTCCGGTTGCCGTATTCAATTTAACTAAACTTGCATACTCTGCATTTCGGCTATCAAGTAAGGTAACTACGCCTTTATTATAAGACATCACCCTTGTACTACGTAACGCTTCAAGTGGTACTGTGAATAATTCAGTACGCGTATCACCATCTAAACTAAAGTAAGTAGATGAGCCATCTTCATTACCACGTTCAGCTAGATTAACTTTTAAGTTAGCATCCGCACGGAAGCTAATAAATTGTCCATCATTACGAAATACTTCTTCGCGTTCACCGGTTTTTATATCCATTAGGTAAACATCTTCAAACCTTGCATCTCTTGTATTAAGGCTAACCAACACCTTAGTTGGATATTTTTTTGATGTTCCGATAATTTCAGTTCGGGTAGTGGGATCTTTAATCAAATTTTTGGCAATCCCAGATTCAAGATCCACTGACCATAATTGCCATATTTCTTTTGCTGCCCAATCTTCCAACATTAATAAATATTGACCATCAGCACTCCAACGGAAACTTCTACCCACTGGCTTTTTAAATGAAGTAACAGGGACTGCAGCTTCAGGATTATCAGTTGGACCAACCCAGATATTTAATGCTCCGTTAGACATTTTTTTGTAGGCAACTTGTTTGCCGTCTGGACTAAGCTTAAGAGATGAATATGTTGGATTACCAAAAAGCTCACTACGTGGAATAAGGGGTGCCGATGATACCTGAGAATTTTTAACCTGAACCGATTGCGTTCTTTCTGCTGAAGCACAACCCGATAAACTTATTGCCCCCACTATGGCCAAAAGCCACGTAAAAATTACTCCTATATATTTACTTCGATCTGAATAAAGCTTGTAAAAAATAACCTTTGACTGTATTTGCATGCCCGTTCCCCTTTTTTTAATAAATTAGTATTGGAATAACGTACTTTCATTCACGACTAATTACACTTCACGATGAAAGATAAAAAATACTACTTTCAAAATAGTACAGTACAATTCAATACGGAATCAATTGAGCTTTTGTGATAGCATAAAACACGATTCATGGCTCATAAAAACACATAAAATCGCCATAAAGCATACTAGATATGGTCCAAATTAAACGCTATTGCTGGACAAGTACTGCAAAGCGAAATTCAGACTCAAAAGGTATCAACACCAAAGGAGATAGCCCCACTAAAAGCTTCCCCAAAGTGACAATTTATAATCGGTGTAACGAATACGTTTAGAAACTTGACTTCCTTCAAAAGTGCCAGCTCTAGTACCATCAAAAAAGTAGCGCGAGCGGTCAAACTTCCCCCTTGTAGCTTTATCTATATCTAATTGGATTTTTAATCCAAAAAAACGTGTTGTTTCTATAAAAAAACCTACCCGATCATTAGTGGCTTTAGTGTTATTATATTCATCCACTAAAAACTCAGTTTCTTCAAAATTACCATCAAATTTAAATCCCCAAGCGATCTTTTGTTCAGCTAAATCTTGACGAAGTTCAAATTCAATATCATATGGATTGTACTCATTTTCCACCCGTTCACGACCAATAATAGGATCATAAAAAGCCGATTCATCCCGCTCATAGGTGACTTCTAATAATCCATTAGGTAGCACCCAATCTAATGGTAAATTAAGTTCAATATTTACTCCCCAATGATTAGCATCACCGGCATTACCCAAACCTTGGCTTACTTCTCCGTCTTCAGATACAGATAAAACTATCTGCTCTAAAATATCCTTTCGCCATTCATTAAATAACACCCATTTAAAACTACCACGATCACTAAACCTCCAATCAACAGTAGCTTTAACCACGGTACTTTGATCGGGTTTTAAGCTTGGATTACCTGAGGTAGTGCGATCATCTGAAGCTTCAGAACTTGCGGCAAAATCTTTAAAGTCTAATTGCCCTATTTCATGTTCAGCTTCAAATATTAATTTAATGTCATCATTTAAAGTGTAAGTAGCGGAAATACGAGGCTTAAGAAACTGAAAATCTTGTTTTAGATCTGAGCCCCCTTCTACCTTAAGTTGAGAAAACTCTCCTGTTAATCCACCTTCAAGCGTTAATTGCTCATTCATTTGATATACAAACGTAGCAAACAATTCACCTCGCCACTCTTGAACTATAACATCGCTGCCAGCAACTGCTGAAAATATGCCGTTATTAGATTCTATAGCGTTAGTATCAAGTCTATTACTAGCAAGCTCAAAACCAAATTCGGGTTTAAACGTAGAGCCGTTAACTTTCCCATAGGTAGCTCTACCTACATATTCTGTTTTTAAACGCTCTTGCTGAAAAGTAGAATCAAAACTATCACCTATATTCCGTCTCTTAAAACTATAGGTTTCATCTTCAACTAAACCTAAACCTATTATCCTTAATTTCCAATTATCGATATTTTTTGCCCAATCAGCTCCAAATTCTGCTTCTCGTGATTTATTCTTTTGATTAAGTACCCAAGACCAATCAGCAGTTGAGTTGTCTGGCTTTCTATTTAAAAAAATATCGCGACTCGTGTCGCCCTGCCAATTTTCGCTACCTACTCGGCTATTTAACGTGAGCTTACCATCAGCCAAGCTTCGCGAACCTTCACCACTAAAATAAGTCTTTCGGGTAAGCTCTTCAAAAACTTCATTAGAAGAGGACGTTAATTCACCTTTTGCATCGCGATCGGTCAAAACCGCAGGACGATATTCCGGAAGATTGCCAATACTGACATCAAAAGATGTATTCCATTCCCCTAGCTCTGCAGTAATCGCTGCTTCAAATTCTGGTTCAAAAGCTGTACTTCTGGTTTTAAACAATTGCATCCTCCAAGTACCACTGGTGCCTATATTAGCTCTAATTACATTAGCAACCACTGACTGACCAGCTGCTTCTCCAGCACTAACTCCACCCGTTATAATCTCAATACGTAGAACTTGCTCAGCAGGAATACGCTGTAAGACACTAGATAATCCATTAGATTTAGACGTTGGTCGCGAACCGTCAATCAATACATTCCCCGCATTACCTCCAAAACCTCTATTTTCAGAACCTTCATCAAAAGAAAAACCAGGTAACCTTTCAATCATTTCTAATGCATTTTGCGGACTGTATTGATCAAAAAAGTCAGTTGTGTAAACCAAAAAATCTGAATTATTTACTCGGACATTTGTTTCTACGATGTTGCTAGCTAGGGCTGTGCTCGACAAAAAAGGAGTTAGTCCTAAAATGCATATCCTTGACAAACATAAGCTATATTTATGAACTGTTATAATTTTCATGTGTTAGTTTTCCATTATTATTATTATAAGAAATAAATACGTTTTACTTTTTTTGAAAATCTAAAACCTAGTAGAATAATTTTGCAGGTTAATTCCAACGACCCACCTACATAAACTGCTGATACCGCCATACCAGCTCAAGATGATGTTCCGCTGGAAATATAAACATTTTAGGTATCGTTAAACGAAACCTAACTACATACATCCATGTGAAACCTTGTTGAAATCAATAACGCACTATAAGCGTTTTTAAACCAACCTTTAGGAAGGGCTGATAAAGTTGATATTTTTTAAATTAGGAGGTTATATAAATATTAAGTCTTTAATTTTCATAAAATTACATAAGTAAAAATGCATAATGAAATATAACAATTTATATTTTTTAGACACAGTGGCATATTGTGTTTTGAAAAGTTCTCTTTCGTGTTGTGTTGATTTAGGGAGTCAATTCGATGGTTAAATAAAAAGGGATAGTTAAACAGGTAGAAGAGCAATGAGTGAGTGGGTTGAATAAATATAATGTGTTCTTTACTCTGTATTTTTTATAGAAGAAATAAAACATACAAAGCAAAGAACTCTGATATTACAAACATAAAAACAAAAAGAGCTAATATTAGGGTCTGTAATATCAGAGTTATTTTACTTGCAACACTTAATTTGAAGCGATAAAACTTAGCTAAAAAGAGAAAAACATCCCCCTGATACCAAGTTAGTTAATCGCCTGCTTAGCAAAATTATTATTCATATTAGTTGTATTAGTGTTACTTATTTTTATAAACAATACCTTCTTTCATTACAAAATCGATATCCATTAACTCTTTAATATCTTTTGTTGGATCACCATCCACAGCTACAAGATCAGCATATTTCCCTGCTTCAATAGAGCCTAAAAGATCTGATTTACCTAAATTATCAGCGCCATAAACAGTTGCTGTTTTAATTGCTTCTGTAGGCGTTAGTCCTGCTTGTACTAGTAATTCAAATTCTCTAGCGTTAAGCCCATGTTTAGATACTCCACTATCGGTACCAAACGCAATTTTAATACCTTTAGCGTACGCTTTTCTTAAATTTTCTATTAACATAGGACCCACTTTAATTGCTTTTGCTTTAACTGCTGGTGGATAGTATGAATTTTCACTCATTGCTATTTCTGTCACAGTAGCTCCTGCCAATAATGTTGGTATTAAGTAAGCACCTGTTTTCTTAAATAACTTTAATGATTCTTTATCAGCAAAAGTACCATGTTCAATAGAGTCAGCACCCGCACGCAATGCCGCATTTAAACCATCTGCGTTATGTGCATGAGCGGCAACCTTTCGCCCTAGTGCATGTGCAGTATCTACAATGGCTTTTATTTCATCATCAAAAAATTGCTGTCCTGTACCTGATGCTGTTTCGGATGTTACTCCGCCAGTAGCAACAAATTTTATTTGATCTGCTCCACGTCTTACTTGGTCACGTACAGCACGACGACAATCAGCAACGCCGTCACATACACCACTGTGGTTAACCACTTCAAATACTTCTTGTCTGTATCCATGACGTTGTCCATGGCCACCTGTAGGAGAAATAACAAACCCTGCCGTATATATTCGTGGACCAGGAATATAGTTTTTTGCAATAGCATCACGTAATGCAAAGACAGAATCTCCGCCACGAGCACCTAGATCTCTTACCGTTGTAAATCCTGCATTGAGTGTATTCTTTGCATTGTTAGCACCAAATAAAACAGTATCAGGATCAGAGAATTCGACTCTACGCATTTTATGTTTACTATCAAGTTCATCGGTAATGTGAACATGACCATCAATAAGACCCGGCAATACAAATTTATTTTTTAAGTCATGGATTTTGATGGTGTCATCTTTGGTGATATTCAATGAGCTGGCTGATATATAACCCGACTTAACATCAATCACTTTCCCATCACGAATAACAATACTTTGCTTACTTTTAACGCTCTCGCCAGGTACCGACATTAACTTACCTGCATGTACCACAACAAAATCAGCCGTGCTTCCTATAAGAGGAGTTATAGCTAATACACAACCTACGAATTTACTTAAAACTTTCATGGTATCTCCTGATAACCTTTTAACGCTACAGTACTACAATCTATATTTATCTACTTTTGAAATAAGAAAAACTACGAATATCTTTTGCAAGAACCTCTCTAGCTTTAATGTTTATACCCGTAACCATTCAAGATGTAGGTTTCAGTGGGAACTAAAAACAATTTAGGCACAGATTTCATGTTCCAGACGAAATCTAAGTGCATACATCCATGTATGCAAGGCATTAAGTTTACGTCATGGTTATTCCCTGACTAAAGTTAATAACGCGGCATAAATTGTTTTTAGACCCATCGAAGAAGCGCTTGAGCAAAATCACTTCTTCGTTAATGCTTTTTATAAGGGAACGACCATTATTACAAAGCATTGCCTTGAATTGATATCGCTCAAGCACTCTGAAATACGCATCTTGAGTGGTAACGGGTTTATATATAATCTATATCAATATAATCTCCTCATTACTTGTATTAAAATTTTTATACTAGATCGTGTTGACCTTTTGGCTATAAATTTTGTTCAAATGAAACAGGTATTACATCAAAGCAACGGCGCAACTCTATTGTTTCAACTCGTACTTTAACCACTTCCTGCCCCCTATTAAATTAACAGGGGATATTAAAATCCCCTGTTAGATCATCCTGACAATTTAAGGCAACTTATTAAAAATTATAAGTAGCTCGTATAGACACAAATCGTCCCGTATTATCATAATTCCCGCTTGAACCTAGATATACGCCTGCACGACGAGGTGGATCAACATTAAGCAGGTTAGTTACTGTTGCTTGCACCTTCATATCATCGTTCACTTTATAACCAAAAATTAAGTCATTATATATTCGCGTATTAACATCATTAGTATCGATTGACTCATCTGTAAGAACCGTATTATCAAGGTTTGTTGACCCAATGTAACGAGTCTTTAACCCAACAGATAATGCATCTTGAGAATAAGTAAAGTTTAAGTTCGCACGGAATTTAGGATTGTTAGGCTCATTTCTAGTAACAATTAAGCTGGTAGGATCGTTCTCATCAACTAATTGTTCATGCTCCATAAGATATGAGCCATTAAAAGAAACACTTAAATTACCTTCAAAAATACCAGTACGATAGAAACCTTCAAAATCTACACCGCGGGCATTCAGTCTACCCACATTAATTTTAGTAACATCTATATTAGTAATAGATAAATTACTACCACGGGTAAGTAATGGACAAAACTGATTATCAAGCGTTGGTGAGTCAACACAATTATTAATAATTTGGGCAATAGAAAAAGTACCAATAGCACCTGTTATTTCGATATCCCAATAATCAACCGACAAAGAAAAACCATCCATAAAGCTAGGTGTCAATACTGCACCAATTGTTACTGAATCTGACTCTTCTTCACTTAAGTTTGGGTTACCGCCGGTAACAACTAGTTTTGCAGAAACATCATCAGGATCTACCCAACCAACAGGAATACCCAAAGCAGCACAATTAGCTTTACGGGTAGCCGTACCTAATTCAATTTGAGTAATATGACAAGCATCAGTAGTAAAAGTAGATGCAGACACTCCAGGACTATATAGTTCTGATAAATTAGGCGCTCGTACACTGGTCGCGGTTGATGCTCTTATACGTACATCTTCAGATATAGTCCAATTAAAGCCAAGTTTAGTTGCCGTAGTACTACCTATAGTATCGTAATCTGAAAACCTAACAGCAGCTTCAATATCTAGCTGTTCAAAAGCCGGTATATCTGAAAGTACAGGAACCACAAATTCTACATAGGCTTCATCAACATTTAACTCTGCATCTTGTGGCTCTTGACCTTTAAATAAGTGCAGTTGATTTCTTTGAGCTAAGCCATCATCTAATGTTTTTATTGACTCATTTCTATGCTCTACCCCTGCGGCAAATAAAACATCACCAGCAGGAAGTTCAAATACATCACCCGATAAACTTGCTGATATTACTCGTTGCTCGTTTTTGTGCAGACGTAAGACGGTATGCTCTATATATGCTGATTGCTCTGCCGTAAGCGGATCTTGTGAAAGTGGATAAATAGGAACACAATCACCACCACTACGACAAACGGCTTCGCCTGTAATAGGATCTTCAATAACATCAATAGCTTTTTCTACGTACTCGGGGAGCGTATGATTAGCCCATTTCGATTCGTTTTCGTAGCTGGCATCTTGAAAAGAAATATCCCAGCTCCATTCATTTGCAAAATAGCCGTTAAAACCAGCAACAATAGAGTAACTAGTACGATCTAATATTGGTGCTCTATAGCCCCAATTTGCATATGCACGATTATATTTAAATGACGTTAAACCATTTGCATCCATAAGAGCCGTTAAGTCATCTGGTAATAGAGGGTTCTCACGTCGGAGTGTGTTTATAGCAAATCCACCACTACTCGTTGTATTATCAGGTTGCCCTGCACCAACTGTATTGGTTATACCGTAATCAGCATCAAGAAAAAAATTAGTATCTTCAGCTATTTTATAGTTAACACTAAAACGACTTGCAAGTGTTTCTTGATCTTGTCTTAAAGGTGTAAATTCTATTGATCTATAACCTTCTGCGCCTATACCTCGTTGACTATCAAAATCTACACCACGGTCAATTGGTCTAACACCATTATCGTCCGTATACCATGTACCACCGATGTTGAATGCTCCTTTAGGAGAGAAAGCATAAATAGCTTGGTCAAGAAGGTGGATTTGATCAGGTATACCATCATCAGGGCCTGTATTCGCTGGGTTTGGTCGTAAACTTAGTTGCAGTTCACCGAAGTCTCTTTGCGTAGCTTGTAGTTCATTTTCTTTGCTATAACTAACGCCAACGACTATGCTTCCTCGGCCGTTAGCAAATTCTGCTCCACCAGATAAATCAAGGGCGAAGCGTTCACCACCGCTACCTTCAGTAGAGGCGCCTGTACTTACAGAAACCTCCATCCCTTCAATTTTGTCTTTCATGATCATGTTAACAACACCACTTACAGCATCAGCACCGTATACAGCAGATGCCCCCCCAGTGATGACCTCAACACGTTCAATTAATCCCGCGGGGATCATTGACAAATCAACCGCAGAAGAAGCACTACTACCAGAAACACGACGGCGACCATCGACTAATACCAAGCTTCTATCTGTTCCTAAACCACGTAAATTTATGAACGATGCGCCGGCTTCTGGATCTGAAACTCCCCCTGCGCTACCGTTAGCACTACCTAAACCAACACCTATTGAAGGCACTGATTTTAAAACATCATAAATACTCGCGAAACCTGACTCTTCAATTTCCTGTTTTGCCACTACATTAACAGGGGTTGATGTTTCAAACCCCAGTCGTTGAATTTTACTCCCTGTTACAGTGATTTTTTCAACACTTTCCTCTTTTTTCTCTTTTGATGTTTCAGCTTGTTGAGCATATACTCCCGATGAAACCAGTGATAATAATAAAAAACTTGAAGCAACTTTTGTTAATTTAAACTCTTGTCTATTAATTTTTTTATATGACATGATAACTTCCCCCAAACGTAATTTATGTAATTTATAGATGCTTAATACATCCTATTTTTCTTGTTTTTTTACATTTTTTTTATGTGTTATTTACATGACGATTTCCTCCTTTACTTGTGAAATTATTTACTACATCACTATTTTTTCATTTAAAAATTGGCTATACACCCTCTCAGGACTATAAATTCAGATAGCGTTTACCAACAAAACAATAAAAAAGTGAAATGTTTTCAAACAATGTAGCTTTGATTTATTTGAGCAACAGACGTTGTTCTTGCTTGTTTCATCACTATTTCGAGTTCACGATTTAACAGCTCTAATACAGTTTCTACGCCTGATTGACCAAAAGAGCACAATCCCCACAAATAAGGTTGCCCTATTCCTACTGCATCAGCGCCTAATGCTAAAGCTTTGAAAACATCAGTTCCTCGTCGAACACCACCATCAAAAAGAACAGGGATTTTTCCGTCAATAGCAGCAACGACTTCGGGTAAGCAATCAATAGTACTTCTACCGCTGTCTTCAGCTCTCCCACCATGGTTAGAAACAATAACGCCATCAACACCATATTCGAGTGCTAACTTTGCATCTTCGTAGGTAACTATGCCTTTCAATACAATCTTCATTGAAGTTGACGCCTTTAAACGTTCAACAAATAGCCAATCCATAAAGGCACCACCTTTACCACGTGATTTTTGAGAAAGTCCTTCAAGCATAGGTTTTTTACCCAAAACACCGGCCGTTGGTGAATGGCAACTTTGACATTCAGAATTAGTTGAACGATGAAAGCGGTCGAGCGCTTCTCGGTTAGTTGCTGGCATATCTACCGTCAACACTAATACTGGGCAACCAGCATCTTCAACTCTCTTTACTAATCGTTGAGTAACTTGCCAGTCCGTGTCAGGATAAAGTTGAAACCAAATAGGTTCGCCTGCCGCTTTATTTGCATCCTCAATAGCACTAGAGCCAACAGTGGATAATACAAATTCAACGCCTTTATTTTTAGCAGCTCGTGCAACGGCCAACTCGGCCTCAGGATGGTAGATAGCTTGTCTCCCACAAGGAGATAAGAAGATGGGAGAAGTGTAGCGTTTACCAAATAACTCAATTGATGTGTCTATATTTCTTACATCGACGAGACGACGCATGCGGAGTTTGATTTTTTTGAAGTCTTCGCTATTGGCAAGCTGGGTGAGACCATGATCCGAGCCTCGCGCCATGTAGGTATAATGTCCTGGGGATAATTTTGATTTAGCTACTTCATGAAAATCAAAAACATTAACAGCCTCTTTAGCATCTTGAACATATTGAGGTGCATATGGTGACGATATACTTTGCCCTAAAACATTAAAACCATATAAAAACGGACTGGCGGCCATGAACTGAAGAAACCTTCTTCTCAATTCAAATGATGATTTATATGTCATATGCTTACCTCAAATTAATTAATTCACGATAACTAAAACCAGTAAAATAAAATCTACAACAACATCAAGCCAACCAGTTCAATAATTTTTATAACAACATCAGGGTTTGTTAACCTTTCAGGTATATTTTTGCAGCAGCCTGTTTGATTTTTACACAAGCCATAGTGATTGATGTGTGGTTGTTCCACATAAAATCACTATAACGATGTAGAAATATCAAGCAGGCCCTAGGCCAACCAAGGATTTTCAAGTAAATGTTTTTGCTCGAAAGACTTTATTGCCTCTGCTCGTTGTAAAGTGCTACCAATAGCGTCTAAACCTTGCATTAAGGCTTCTTTTCGCATGGGATCTAGCTCAAAATTTATTTCATTATTTTCTGATAACTTAATTTTTTGATTCGGTAGATCGATTTCAATATTGTTTATCTCACCTGAAGTGACTTGCTCTCCAAGTTGAGACATTGATTTTTCATCTAATTCAATCACTAATAAACCATTACGCTGGCAGTTATCATAAAAAATACCCGCAAACGTTGTGCCTATTAAGGCACGAATACCTAATTGTTTAAGGCCCCACACCGCATGTTCTCGACTTGACCCACAACCGAAATTTGCGCCAACAGCTAAAAACTTTGCACCTTGCCATTGAGGTTTATTTAGTACAAATTCAGGATTAGGTTCACCTGACAAAAGAAATCTTTGGTCAAAGAACAAACCTTTATCAAGTCCTTTGCGGTCAATACCTTTTAAGAATTGCTTAGGCATGATCACATCAGTATCTATATTAGCCGCCATAAATGGTGCTATTTTTCCTGCTTCAATGTTAAAAGCGTCCATTAATTTATCCCCAAATCACGTATGTCACATAAATAACCTTTAATTGCTGCTGCAGCGACCATTGCAGGGCTCATTAAATGTGTACGAACACCCGCTCCCTGACGACCTTCAAAGTTACGATTGGTACTCGACGCGCAACGATCTCCAGGGCTAAGAACATCATCGTTCATGGCTAAACACATAGAACAACCTGATTGTCTCCATTCAAAACCTGCGTCAATAAAAATATCCGCTAAACCTTCGGCTTGTGCTTGAGCACGCACTTCAGAAGAACCTGGAACAATCATAGCTCTAACGCCTTGCGCAATTTTTTGGCCTTTAACTACTTCAGCCACTTGACGTAAATCTTCGATGCGGGCATTAGTACACGACCCAATAAAAGCGTGTGTAATAGGTATGCCTTTTATTGGAATACCAGCTTGTAAACCCATGTACTGAAGTGCGCGCGTTGTACTTTTACGCTTAGCAAGATCGATATCGTCTTTAGGATTTGGCACTACACCGCTAATAACGGATGCTTGATCTGGACTTGTGCCCCAAGTGATCATAGGCTCTATGCTTGTTGCATCAATGGTGACTTCTTTATCAAACACCGCATCTTCATCGGTATAAAGCGCTTGCCATTTGCTTAAGGCTTGTTCCCACAGTTCACCTTTTGGTGCTCTAGGTTTATCTTTTAAGTAATTATAAACAACATCATCTGGTGCCATGTATGCACCTCGAGCGCCAGCTTCAACGGCCATATTACAAATAGTCATGCGTGCTTCAACGCTCATCGATTCGATAGTAGAACCACAAAACTCAATAGCATAACCCGTTGCGCCTGCCGCCCCTATGTTACGAATTAACTCCATAACAACATCTTTAGAGGTAATACTTAAGCCTAAGGCACCTGTAACGGTAACTCGCATAGTTTTCAATTTTTTATAGATAAGTGTTTGCGTTGCTAATAAGTGTTCTATTTCAGAAGTACCTATACCAAAACCGAAAGCACCTAAGGCACCATAAGTGGTGGTATGGCTGTCACCTGCGGCAACTGACATACCCGGTAAAATAAAGCCTTGCTCTGGCGCAACCACATGCTCGATACCTTGTCGGCTATCAAGAATATCGAATAATTCGATACCAAAGTCTTCACAATTTTTAGCGAAATAATTAACTTGTAAAGCACCACCTTCTTCAGCACCCACCGATACACGTTGAGGCTCAGTAGAGTTAACATGATCTACAACAGCAAGTGATGTGTTAGGGCGCCATAAATCTCGGTTAGCGTCACGTAAGCCACTAAAAGCTTGTGGGCTTGTATACTCGTTTAACACTTGACGGTCGATATATAAAAGAACATGTCCTTTATCGTCTAACTCGCATACGGTATGCGAATTAATTAATTTTTCATAAAGGGTTCTTGGCTTATGCATAAAGTTCTCCGCTTCAAAAGCTAGAATTAAATTAAAAAAAAGCGCTGCTAAGTAAACGGGAGCTTAAATGGCAGCTAAAGGGATATCTGCTATGTTTATCGCTTTTAAAAAGAGCTTTAGGTGTTGACTTTAAAGCTAAAAACATCACAGTTAATCGCATCAATTTAGACCGTTAAACTGACCCGTTTGTATAAAGGATATTGCATGCTTTAAAAGTAAATCAGGTGCTTCTTCTGGAATATAATGACCTGAAGGAAGTGCTCCACCTTTAACGTTTTCTGCAACTTTTTCCCATTCATTAAGAGGCTCAAAACAACGTCCAACAACGCCCTCTTGCCCCCAAAAAACTAATAGCGGACACGACACTTTTTTGCCTGCATCAATATCGTCTTGGTCGTGTATTAAATCAATACCTGCACTCGCGCGATAATCTTCACAAAAACCAGTTGCTGCGCCAGGAAGTTTTAAACAACGTAAATATTCAGCAAAAGCTTCATCTGTAAATGGAGCCATGCCTGCACTTCGTGCGCCCATAACATTTCGAAGATAGTTTTCAGGATCAGTTTCAATTAATGATTCAGGAAAAGGCGCAGGGCGTATTAAAAAGAACCAATGCCAATAAGCACGAGCAAAATCTTGATTAGTTTGCTCGTACATAGCTAATGTGGGTGCTATATCAAGTAGTATCATGTTATTGATACACTCTGGTGAATCCATAGCCATTCGATGTGCAACACGTGCGCCACGATCATGAGCAAGTACTGAAAATTCAGAAAACCCCAATGTTTTCATTAATTCAACCTGATCTTTTGCCATTTCACGCTTTGAGTAAGCAATAGATGTATCGCTAGCTTCAGGCTTATCGCTATCGCCATAGCCTCTTAAATCTGCTGCAACAACAGTAAAGTGCTGAGCTAAGGTATCGGCAATTTTATGCCAAATAACATGTGTTTGAGGATGTCCATGCAATAATAATAACGCAGGACCATTACCGCCTACGCGATAATTAATATTTATCTCGTTTACGAATGTCTTTTCAATCTTATATGAGGTAAACATAATTGTTCCTTTCAATTTGATTTCTATTGCCAACGTAAATCGATTTACACCAAAAAAAGCAACTCTTCAGTAAAAAAATATTCTACTCAGCAATTTTAATATCATGCCCCATCTTACGAATTCACAAATCAGAAATAAATACACTAGATGTAGAGCTTTGGATTACATTTTGTGTTCAATTAATATGAACTCGGCTTAATAAATGCTTCTCTAGCGACCATTTCTCCTAACTTCCCGTTAAATTTACTTGCAATAGAGGAGTATTGACGCGAAATTTGCATTGAGTTAAGAAAAACTAGCAAACCAGAGGCTAAATAAAACTATTTTTTCTTACATTCCAATTTGTTAAGGATCTCTTAAACCGAGTTCAGGTTCATTATTACAAGATCTTTTTAGAGAAAAGATAAACGCTGTAGATATAAACGATTATTGGAATACCTTGCTTTTAGGAATCATATTAATTCCTAAAAGCATTACTCAATAGCAGGCGATATCTACTTTCAAAAATAACAAACTGGGTAGTAAAAGCGATACATAAACTGAAGTTCAGAATTACTTATGCTCGTCAAACCACTTAATAATATGCAATGTTTTAGAAATCATATTACTTGGCCTTGCAGATATATTGTGAAATGCACCTTTCATCCTGACAAGTTTCGTTTCTATTTCACGCATTTTTAATGCTTGATAATACTGTTCACTTTCTACAAGTGGAGTGCGGGCATCAAGCTCTCCTACAACAATCATGGTTGGTGTACTCACATTGCCTACCAATGATAAAGGTGAACGACGCCAATAGTTTTCTTGATCTTCCCATGGCATTGCACCAAACCAATATTTTGAAAAGTGAAAAGGAACATCTGAATAAAGCGCGGCACTGGTCCAGTTAACTACAGCTTTGGTAACAGCTGCGGCTTTAAAACGGTTAGTTTTTCCAATAATCCAAGCAGTAAGTACTCCACCTCCACTACCGCCAGTAACATATAAGCGATTTTCATCAACGTTGCCCATTGAGATAACATGGTCAACACCCGACATTAAATCGTGATAATCATTACCGGGGTAATCGTGATGTATCAGATTAGCAAATTTAGCCCCATACCCCTTACTACCTCTAGGGTTAGTATAAAGCACCATATAGCCGGCATTAGCCATTAATTGAAATTCTGCCGCAAAGTTTGGGCCATAACCAAGAAATGGACCACCGTGAATTTCCAAAATAAGTGGATATTTTTTCTTAGGATCAAAATCAGCTGGCTTAACTAACCATCCCTGAATATCAGTACCGTCATGACTCGATTTATACCAAATTTCTTCAACTGTACCTAACGTTCGATAGTTAAGAAGTTCACTATTTAAATCAGTTATTTGTGTTGATTTTCCACCTTTACGAGAAGCGACCGCAATGTTTGAAGGATCAAGTGGGTTTGATAAGGTAAACGCAAGTTCACTATTTTTATTTACTGCAAACGAACCAGCGTTATATGGCCTACCAAAAGATAAGCCTCCCACATTAGAAACTAACTTAGTAACTTTACCACTTAAACTGATCTTCCCTATATTTCCTGAACCTTTATCCGTGTATTCAAAGAATATTTCTTTACTGTTACTTCCCCAATAGAAGCTATTAATACTTCTGTCAAAGTTATCAGAAAGTGCTTTACGATCACTCCCGTCCACGTTCATCACATACAAATATTCGTTGTGATATCCCATACGCTTATCATCGTAACCAGTAAAAGCAATTTTTTTGCCATCAGGTGAAACAACCGGATTATTATCAGGGCCAAATCGATTTGTTAACTCTGTTAATTTACCTGATTCAAGCTCAACTGAATATATTTCAGTATCTCTTACTTCTATCGCATGATTATCATGACGATTTGCTGAAAAATACAGCGTTGAACCATCACGTGACCATGAGAGTACTGATTTATGATTAAACTCACCAAACGTTAGTTGTCGAGGTGTTCCTCCCAAGGCAGGAACAACAAAAACATGCTTGTTTCCGTGCTCTAAATCACCAGAACCATCACTTCTATATTTTAATTCATTATAAATAGTCGCTTCTTTTTCCCATTCAGCACCTTTTGGTTTTGTTGGCAGCGTGATATAGGGTTTGTTTTTTGTGGCAACAAATTGTGTAAAGGCAATCATCTCACTATTAGGCGACCAAGTTAGAGAACCAATACCTTTTTGTAATTGAGCAATTGAAAACTGCTCGCCCGTTTTTAACCATTTAACATAAATATGAGCTTTACCATTTTCATTGGCAATAAAAGCGATCCTTGTCCCATCAGGAGAAAAACGTGGGCTAGCATAATTGTTTAATCCTGAAGTTATTGGTCTATGATTTTTTCCATCAAAATCAACTCGCCAAAGGTTACTGCGTTTTCTATCCTTCATTATGTCCATAAAGT
This sequence comes from Pseudocolwellia sp. G5-9, assembly GCF_055808995.1. Taxonomy (NCBI): domain Bacteria; kingdom Pseudomonadati; phylum Pseudomonadota; class Gammaproteobacteria; order Alteromonadales; family Colwelliaceae; genus Pseudocolwellia; species Pseudocolwellia sp. G5-9. Next base: position 4,346,464 of record NZ_CM147893.1, on the reverse strand, counting down.
TACGCACGTAAACTATGCTTTTCCCATCGGCACTAAATTCTGGATCTGCTGCATACTCTAATTCAAAAACATCTATAGGCTTAAATGCTGAAGTTTGCGCATATGAATTCAAACAACTAAAACCAATAATACTCATAAGTATCGTTATGTATTTTTTCATCTTTTGTGCTCACATTTTTCAATAAAAATTGCTCATATCTATTGTTATTCCAATCGCAATAACCCATTGACCATTTATTCTTCGTATAAAATAGGTCAATTCATTCATGCGTTTAGTACTAAAAGTACAAAAATAGCTCATGTACCTTTCCAATATTTATTTTTAATAAATCTTAAGAAAAAAAAGCCAAGTTAAAAACTTGGCTTTTATTTAAAACAATAATATTTTAAATATTAAAAGTTATATGAAGCTCTTAAGGAAACAAAGCGACCAACGTTATCGTAATTACCAATAGCACCAGTAAACACAACTTCACGACGAGGCGGCTCAACATCACCAATATTGGTAATAGTTGCTGTTAACCTTAAATCATTATCAAACTCGTAACCAATGACTAAGTCGTTATACATACGACTAGGCACATCATTAGTATCTATTGTTTCATTCGTAAGAGCATTAGCATCAAGTACTGTTGAACCAATGTAACGAGTGTTTAATCCAACAGATAACGCACCTTCTTTATAAGTAAGGTTTAAGTTAGAACGGAACTCAGGGTTGTCAGGCTCATTTTTTGTGATGAATAAACTTGTAGGGTCATTCTCATCAATCAACTGCTCATGATCTAAAAGGTATGAGCCATTTAAAGAAACAGCTAATGTTCCATTATAAGCATCAGTTTTATAATAACCTTCAAAATCGATACCACGAGCATTAAGGCTACCTACGTTAATTTTTGAAACATCTATACGAGAAATAGATGATTGACTGTCACGAGTTATTAAAGGACAAAATTCATTGTCGGTTGATGGTGAATCAACACACTTCTTAATAATATCCGTAGCAGAAAAAGAACCGATAGCATCTGTTATTTCAATATCCCAATAGTCAATTGAAAATGAAAGATTTTCAATAAAACTAGGAGTTAAAACAACCCCAATAGCTAATGAATCCGACTCTTCTTCTTTTAAATCAGGGTTTCCTCCAGTAACAACTTCTTTTGCTGGTACTGAGTTAGGATCAACCCAACCTGTAGGAAAGCCTAAAGCAATACAATTAGCTTCACGAGTAGATGAACCCAAATCAACTTGAGTAGCGTCACAAGGGTCAGTTAAAAAAGCTCCTGTAGTAACACCAGGACTAAATAATTCCGATAAATTAGGTGCACGAACACTAACCGCTTTAGAAGCTCTTAAACGAACATCGTCAGATATTGCCCAATTAAAACCAAGCTTACTTGCTGTTGTTCCACCAATAGTATCGTAATCTGAGTACCTAATTGCAGCTTCAATATCAAACTGTTTAAAACCTGGCATATCTGAAAGCACAGGGATCACAACTTCTAAATACGCTTCATCAACCGTTAGCTCTGCATCTTGAGGCTCTTGTCCTCTAAATAAATGAACGTTGCCTTGTCGTGCTATACCATCATCTAAAGCTTCAATAGACTCTTCTCGATGCTCTAATCCAGCAGCAAACATAACGTCACCAGCAGGTAATTCAAATGCATCACCTGTTAAACTCGCCGACATAACTTGTTGTTCATTTCTATGAAAACGAAGTACTGTATGCTGAATATATGCTTCTTGCTCTGCCGTAAGCGGATCTTGTGAAAGAGGATAAATAGGAACACAATTACCACCAACACGACATACCGCTTCACCAGTAAGAGGATCTTCAATAACATCAATAGCATTAGCTACACGTTCAGTAACCGTATAATTAGCCCATTTTGAATTATTTTCATAACGAGAATCTTGATAGAAAACATTCCAATTCCAATCATTCTCTAAATACCCATCAAAACCTACAACAATAGAGGTGCTGGTACGGTCAAAAGTTGGAATTCTATTCCCCCAATTCTCATATACACGGTTAAAAGTAAGCGTTGTTACGCCATTAGCATCCATAAGAGCTGTTAAATCATCAGGTAATAAAGGGTTTTCACGTTGCAATTTATTTATTACAAAACCATCACCTGCTGATGTATTGTCTGGTTGTCCTGAACCAACCGTAGTCGTTTGACCATAATCCGCATCAAGGAAGAAATTAATATTATCTGACACTTCATAATTCAAACTAAAGCGTGTCGCTAAAATTTCTTGCTCTTGTCTTAAGCTTGTGTAGTCAACTTGTCTAAAACCTTCATTTCCTGCACCTCTACTTGAATCAAATGGAACGCCCATATCAAGTAATCGCACACCATTATCGTCAGTATAATAATTACCTCCAATATTAAAGGCTCCTAAAGGAGAATAAGAAATCAATCCTAAATCATCGACATGAATTTCGTCTGGGATACCGTCATTACCGCCTGTATTAGCAGGGTTTGGTCGTGTATTTAATTGAATTGAAGAAAAGTCTCGTTGTGAAGCTTTCAACTCCTCTTCTTTACTGTAACTTATACCAAAAACCATGCTTCCTCTACCGTTGGCAAATTCGGAACCACTGGCCAAGTCAAGAGCTAAGCGTTCACCACCACTCCCTTCAGTAGAAGCACCTGTACTTACTGAAACTTCGATGCCTTCAATATCATCTTTCATGATCATGTTAACAGCACCACTTACCGCATCAGCACCATATACAGCTGATGCACCACCGGTGATAACTTCAACACGCTCAATCAATCCTGCAGGGATCATTGACATATCAACCGCTGATGAGGCACTACTACCTGAAACACGACGGCGACCATCAATCAAAACTAAACTTCTGTCTGTACCTAATCCACGAAGGTTAACAAATGATGCACCAGCTTCTGGATTTGAAAGCGCTTGTACGCTGGCGTTAGCACTACCTAAACCAACACCAATAGAAGGTACTGATTTTAAAACATCATAAAGGTTAGAAAAGCCTGATTCTTCGATAGCTTCTTTTCCAACAACATTAACTGGAGTTGATGTTTCAAAGCCAGGTCGTTGAATTCGACTACCTGTTACTGCGATTCTTTCAACTTTAGCTTCTTTAGCTTCAGTCGCTTCCTCTTCAGCATAAGCAGATTGTGCAGATGCACCTAACGATAAAAGTAAAAGAGTACACGCATTAAGTTTAAAACGTGTTTTTTTTGTAGTTATTGATTTACAGGACATAATCATTTCCTCTTAATGACATTAATTTAATTTTTCTACCGCTCATTATGTCTATCACGCAAAAATCTTATTGTTTTCTTAAATGACCAAACATTGTTATACGGAAAAAAATTAGAGACTATCGTCTACACTACAAGCTTAGATTTGGGGAATAAATAGTAAAAATGTAGAGTTATAAATTACATTTCGTGTTCAATAAGTTCAAGCATCATTCTTTTCCAATTATAGCTAAAAATCTTAAAAAAAAGAGCCAATAAGGCTCTATTTTTCATAATGTTATACAACACTTGTTAACTGGTTGACTACTTAATGTTAATTAAATGTTTAATAAACACAAATTTAACGTTTCCAACGAAATTTAAGTACATAAAATATAGGTCAGAAAGACATGATTGCAAGAATGATTATTCTCGATAACTACTCTACACTAGTTTATTTTGCTACATCCTTATAAGAAGCTTATAAAAAGTCATAATTGAATATATTCATAGTTTTTATAAAAATAGAGGAGCTTCTGTTGATCTCTAGTGGTTGAATTTCATTGAATATAAAACGAATTTAATCCCCACGTGAGCTTTGTATCCTAAATTATCTTAAAAAAGCGAACACGAGTTATACATTCCAGCATAACTTAAGTATCAAAACTCACGTAGGCCCAATGAAAAATTCATTTTAAATGAGCACAAAGGGCTGTGAAAGTAATATCAAAAAGTCAACAACCCCTAGTTCAAGTTAAATACCAAAAACGACACCTGCCAAAAGATACATCACTAAACAGGTAACAATAATTGCAATAATATTTAAAAAGAAACCCGCTTTAATCATGTCGAATAAACGCATTTTTTCATAGGTAAACACAATGGCGTTAGGTGGTGTCGCTACAGGCATCATAAATGCCATTGAAGCCGCAACAGCAGCAGGTACAGCTAATGTACGAGGATCTAAATCTAAACCAATTGCTACCGCACCTAAAATAGGAAGAAACGTTGCCGTAGAAGCGGTGTTAGAGGTTATTTCAGTTAAATAAACAATTGAAACAACAACGGTTAATACAAGCAGCCAAGTACTTACATTAAGACCTGAAACTAACTGACCTATCCATGAAGCAAGCCCTGTATTATTAAATCCAAAAGACAAAGCAAGCCCTCCACCAAATAATAATAATATTCCCCATGGCAGTTCTTTAGCTACTTCCCAATCAAGAATAAACTTACCGCTGCTTTTTGGCACTGGCCAAGCAAATAGAACTAAAGCAGCAATTAATGCAATACTCGTATCGTTAATTGGTAACCCCGTTAAATCCACCAAAGGTTTACGAAATATCCAACCCAATGCTGCACCAAAAAATACGCCAGCGACTACTTTTTCGGTATAACTCATGGGGCCTAATTCTTTTAGTTCGTTTTCAATTAAACTTTGAATATTACCAATTTGAATTTTATCAGCAGGGAAAATAAATTTAGTTAACAACAACCAAGCAAGCGGTAACATTAATAAAACAACAGGAACACCAAACTTCATCCAAGTGAAAAAATCTATTTGAATACCATAACTTGTAGATAGAAAACTCGCTAATAACGCATTAGGAGGCGTACCGATTAATGTACCAACACCGCCAATAGTACCGCTATAAGCAATGCCTAACATAAGGGCGACACCAAAACGACGTAACATTTTTTCATCGTTAGTTTTACGAGCAACAAAGTCGATCACCGACAGCGCTACCGCATACATCATAATAGTCGCCGAGGTGTTTGATATCCACATTGACAAAAATGCCGTTGCCAACATAAAACCACCAATAACTCTCGGTGGATTTGTACCGACCACAGAAACAATTTTTAAGGCTATTCGTTTATGCAACCCCCACTTTTGCATAGCAGCAGCCATTATAAAACCACCAAGAAATAAAAATATAATGGGGTTAGCATATTGACTCGCTACTACTTTCATATCGCCTACACCTAATAGTGGCATAAACGGAATAGGGAGTAACGCCGTAGCTGGAATAGGTATAGCTTCAGACAACCACCAAATAACCATCCAAGCAATTAAAGCCACTAAAACCCACGCTTCTTTTGCCATACCAAGCGGTGCAGGTAAAAACATAATAAGTAAGGCAATAATAGGCCCTAACAATAAAGCAATTAAGCGAAAACGACTGGTTGCTCCAAATTCTAATTTTTTTTCTTCTAAAGGTTCAACTTCCATTAATATGCTCCAAAACAGACCGAATATAACATTGTTATTATGATTATAATCGTATAGTTACAGGTAACTATGAATTAATATTTATAGTCTATATTTTACAATAAGCTATGATATGCTTTACGAAAACCATAATAAACAACCTAAATATGAAAGATGAGAACACGATTTGTAGGGGATTACCTCACCCTAAAGATTTAAATGTATTCCTTGCAGTAATACGTAAGTTAAGTTTTGCCGCAGCTGCCGAGGAATTAGGCCAATCTCCTGCTTATATTAGTAAGCGAATTGGTATTTTAGAATCAAACCTTAACACACGACTGTTTCATCGAAGCACACGAAAAATAGTACTTACCGATGACGGTGAACGTACACAACGCTGGGCCATTAGAATACTAGCAGACATTGATGACATGGTTGATGATCTTACCGAGGCACAGCATATCCCTCGTGGACTTCTGCATCTTTGTACCACTTTTGGTTTTGGTCGTAAATATGTAGCTCCCGCAATTGCTAAACTGTCAGAACAATTTCCTGAACTAGAGGTTCGATTAGAAGTGTTTGACCGCGCGGTTGATATTATTCAAGAAGGTTTCGATTTAGAAATTAGAGTCGGTGAAGATCTTCCTCAGCAACATATTTGTAAAATGCTTAAAGAGAACAATCGTATACTTTGTGCTTCACCAGAATATTTAGCTCGATGTGGAACGCCGCAAAAAATTGACGAATTAACTCATCACGACTGCCTTGTGCTTAAAGAGCGAAATTCTCCTTTTGGTATTTGGCATTTTGATCGTGATGGAAAAGAAATATCATTACCTATTAGCGGGCACCTATCTAGTAATCATGGTGAAATTGTTTTGCAATGGGCATTAGAAGGTCGTGGCATAGTTATGCGCTCTTTATGGGATGTAAAACACTTATTAGCTGAAGGTAAAATTGTACAGATACTGCCTAATTACACTCAAAAAGCTAATATTTGGGCTGTATACCCAACCAGACTTTCACATTCAGCCAAACTAAGAGAGTGTGTGAGGTTTTTAGAAAACTACATAAAAGAAACCTAAAAATTTATCTCTAAAATGTAGCAGAAAGCAATTTTAGAAGCATTCAGTTATACTCACTCTGTTTTAAGAAACTGAGCTAATACCTTTAATTGATTTTTAATTTGCTCAGTAAGCGGCCAACCTACATTTATGCGAAAACAATCGCTGTAGAATTTTTGGGTACTAAACAAATAACCCGAGCGGATATAAATGCCCTCATCTAAACAGTGTTTTTCCAGTAGACGAGTGTCTATATTCGGTACTTTAACCCATAGAACTACACCACCTTTAGGATCTGAAATAACCGTATTTTTGGGTAAAATAGCATATAAAAAACGTCGATAAGACGCTATCTGCACTAATAAGGTTTGATTGATTTTTTTAATATGCCGAGCATAGTGTCCTCTATTAATAAATTCAGCGACACCTTTTTGAATAGGCTGATTAACCCCAAGGTTTTTTACTTTATTATGATAGTTAAAGGTTTCACTAAAGCGGCCCGCTGCACACCAACCTAACCGTAACCCCGCCGCGAGAGATTTTGATACAGAACTACACCAAAGTACCCAACCTTCTTTATCCCAATGTTTAATAGGTAAAGGCATAACACCTTGATGATGTAATTCAATAAATACATCGTCTTCAATAATAGGAAGTTTATGTTGTGCTGCAAAATTGGCTAACCACTGCTTTTGTTCAGCAGATAAAGAATGTCCTGTTGGATTTTGGAAGTTACTGCTAAATAAACACGCTGCAATAGTATGTTTTTCAACAATACGAGAAAGCTGGTTTAAGTCTAATCCGCTGTTTGTACTGGGTATTTCAATAACTTTTCTATCATACAAGGCTAAAAGTTCGAGTATTCCATTAAAGCATGGCGAGTTAACAGCAATAGTATCGCCCGGTTTACTTACTACATTTAAAGCCGTTGCTACAGCATCAATACAACCGTGGGTAATTAACAATTCTTGCTGCTTGAGTGCAAAACCTTTGTAAGAAAAGTGCTCAATTAAAGCATTTATTAACGCTTGGTTTCCTTGAGCCGAACTATAAATAAATTGATCGATATTTTGTGTTTGAAAGCCTTTATTGAACGCGCTTTTTAATAGGTTAATTGGTACAAATTCAGGACTAACCTGTGCTGTTAATAATGGTGTAAAAGACGACCTATTTTGATTATTACTGTACAGTTTTTTGTTAACCTCTTTTATTTCACCTTTAAATTGAGGGAATTCATTTAGCTGTGCTTTATGTTGAGGCTTTCTAATTAAAAACCCTGATTTAGCCTCAGATTCAACGTAACCTAAATCAACTAAATACTCATAACAACGAATAGCTGTATTTACACTCACTTGCTGTTGCACAGAAAACACTCTTAATGAAGGTAATTTATCTCCGTGGCTTACAACTCCTGAAGATATTTTCTCAATAATATTTTTTGCTAACTGTTTATATATAGGTTGTTTTTTCATCGTTACAAATAGCCCACCAATCTGTACCCTAAAAGTAACACAATACTGTATCTGTACCCAAACATGCTTTTATTTATACTAATCCTTACTAAGAATCGTCATTAAGGTGTTAAACATGAAGCCAACAAAAAATGAATGGGACAATTTACCGCAATATATATCAGCATTTTCTGAAATAACCTCTCAATTTATTCAATCAATTGATAATCGACCTGTTGCAAGTAAAAATCAAAAAGTTGAATTGTCTTCTTTAAGCAAAAACGGGCGATCATTAAAAGAAACCCTTAGCCATATAGATACCAATCTTATTCCGCACCTTTCTGCCAGCAGAGGTCCTAGATATTGGGGATTTGTAACAGGAGGAGCAACCCCTATTGCCACCTTAGCCGATTGGTTGGTATCTACTTTTGACCAAAATGTTTCAAAAGATGGAGACTCTATTAGCTCAGCAATTGAAAACCAAACCCTTCAATGGTTATGTGAATTATTTAAATTACCAAATACCTTCAAAGGTTCTTTAACAACAGGCGCCACCGCAGCTAATTTTTTATCGGTAATTACTGCTCGCCAGTTTATTGGAAACCAACAAGGAATTGATGTCGCAAAACAAGGATTATTTAATTTAGAAATAGAAGTGTTCACCACTACACCTCATGCAAGTATGATCAAAAGCTTAGGAATGGCAGGTTTAGGACAACAACAAATCAGCTATATTCCAGCACTCAATCAATCTGAAAAAATAAACGTTAGTGCATTAGCGCAATTGTTGGCTAAAAGTTCCAGTAAAGGCAAACTCGTTATTGCCAGTGCAGCAACAGTAACCGCAACCGATTTTGACGATTTAGTCGCCATAAGTAAGTTATGTAAAAAATATAATGCATGGCTACATGTAGATGCCGCTTTTGGTATTTTTGAAAGACTCGTTAATGGTGTAAACGGAAAAACGAAAGGCATAGAACTAGCCGACAGCATAACTTTAGACTGTCATAAATGGCTAAATGTACCTTACGAATGTGGTGTATTTTTAACACAACATCGCCAAGCATTATTTGACACTTGCGATGTACCTGCGCCTTATTTAGTTAGTAATAGCAAAGAACCCAGCTTTATGTCGTTAGGCATTGAAAACTCTCGTCGCTTCCGCGCTCTGCCAATTTGGTTATCATTAATAGCTTATGGAGAATCAGGTATTAAGCATTGGGTAGAATCTAACATTCATTCAGCAAAAACATTGGCGAATTTTATTGAAGACTCTGATCGGTATGATCTCGTATTTCCTTGCCAACTTAACGTAGTGTTATTTAAACCTACAACGAAAGGCTTATCAGTAGAAGCAGCAAATCAGCTTACCTCTGAGTATTTAAATGAAATAAACAAAGACGGACGCTTATTTTTAAGCCCCGGACAATGGGAAGGCAAAACAATAATAAGAGCCGCTATTAGTAATTGGCAAACAGACTTAAATGATATTGAAATAGCCAAAGCCGTGTTAATAGATGTTGATGAAAAGATGAAGAGTCGTTTCAGTTTATAAAAAAATACTATTGATATTGGCTTTACCTCAAAGGTTTTCTCCAATATCAATAGCATTAACCTTACCTCTTATTCGTCCACCAGAGTCTCACAAGCTAGATTACGAAGGTGAGGTTAGACAAAATGATACGACAGCGAGTATGATGTTTCCTTTTAAATATATCATTAGCTATTTTTCTAAATTTTTCCACTTAAAACCAGGTGATGTTGTTGAAATAGAAGTTGAAGGTGTGGGTACCTTAGTTAATGGTGTTAAGGACGAAGTTTTATAGTTATGACCAATGCACTCCGTAGTTTCGAACGCTCACTGCCAATGACCTTGTTGAAAGCAAGAGAAGCAGTGATGAAAAAGTTTATCCCGTCACTTAAGGCACATGATTTAACATCACAACAGTGGCGTGTTATTCGAGCTTTGGAGCATGAAAGCGGCCTTGACATCAGTACATTAGCAAAGCGCTGCCATTTACTTATGCCAAGTCTTTCCCGAATTATAAATCATTTAGATCAAATAAAAATAATCGAACGCCAAGCTGTTGATAGTGATCAGCGCCGATCAATCATAGTATTGACCGAACTTGGCCAAGAGTTATTTGCTAAAGTAGCGCCAAAATCTGTTGAAAGATATGCTGAAATAGAAGAAAAGTATGGTGTCAGAAAGTTAGAGCTACTTTACGAACTATTAGATGACCTAATAAACACTTTAGAAGAAGATTCATGACCAACTTAATCGACACTACATTATTAAAATCCAGCAGTTACCTCAACGGAAAGTGGTTATCAGAAGCAGACAATAAAGTAAACGTAACTAACCCTGCTACGGGTGACGTCATTACGAATTTAAACCTTGCTAGCGAACAAGATGCCAAAGATGCAATTGCTGCCGCTGATGAAGCTTTTCAACAATGGAAAGACACCTCCGTAATAACACGCTTTGAATTACTTAAAAAGTGGTTTGATTTGATTATTGCTAATAGAAAAGATCTTGCTACGTTAATGACCCTTGAACAAGGGAAACCACTCGCTGAATCTCTTGGTGAAGTGGATTATGGCGCAAGCTATGTTGAATGGTTTGCAGAAGAAGCTAAACGTATTTATGGCGATACGATTAACTTATCTGGCTCAAATGCCCAAGGCGTAGTAATTCGACAGCCAGTTGGTGTAGTAGCTGCAATAACACCATGGAATTTCCCCAACGCTATGATTACCCGAAAAGCAGCTCCTGCGTTAGCTGCTGGCTGTACCATTGTTATTAAACCGGCCTCAGAAACCCCTTTATCTGCATTAGCACTCGCTGAATTAGCAGACCGCGCAGGTATTCCTGCTGGTGTAATCAATGTTATTGTTGGTCAATCACGTGAATTAGGGAAAGTTTTTACCGACAGTCCTATTGTACGTAAGTTAACATTTACTGGCTCTACACCTGTAGGGAAAGTACTAATGAAACAATGTGCTGATACCGTTAAAAGAACATCAATGGAATTAGGTGGTAACGCGCCATTAATTATTTTTGATGATGCCGACCTAGATAAAGCAGTGGATGCAACGATAATATCTAAGTTCCGAAACTCTGGACAAACCTGTATTTGCGCTAATAGAATCATGGTGCAAGATAATATTTACCAAGAATTTGTAACTAAGTTAACTAACAAAGTTAAGCTATTTAAATTAGGTAATGGAATTGATACAGATACAACTCACGGCCCATTAGTTTCTTTAAAAGCAGCTAATGATGTGGACAATCTAGTTCAACGAGCGATTAAACAAGGCGCTGAAGTTAAAATAGGTGGAAAAATATCATCTTTAGGCGCGTGCTATTTCGAACCAACAATCCTTACCAACCTTGACACTAGCATGGATATATTTAGTGAAGAAATTTTTGGTCCTGTTGCTTCAATTTTTAGATTTAGTAACGAACAAGAAGTTGTTGATATGGCTAACGATACAGAATTTGGTTTAGCTTCTTATGTATTTACCAATAATCTTGGACGTGCATGGAGAATGGCTAAGAATATTGAATATGGTATGGTCGGTATCAATGAAGTTTCTATTAGTTCAGCAATGATCCCTTTTGGGGGGATTAAAGAATCAGGTAATGGACGAGAAGGCTCTAAATATGGACTTGATGATTATACAGAAGTGAAATATATATGTTTCAGTGGACTTAATAGTTAATCCCTGTTCATAGCTACTCCCCTGTTTAAATACCTTAAACAGGGGAGTCTAAATATAAAATTCATCACAACCTTATCAAAGTAGTACGTAATAATTATTCAAAAAGCTACTTCCCCAGCAAACTTTAGACATAGCTCAAGTAAAAATACAACATAACCACTGCCCTACGGAGCCGTTTAAATGCTTATTACTCATTATTGCAAGAAATTTACATAGAACAACAATACCAAATCAAACGTTGAGTTTTAAGATTGATCACTAGCCCTATGATTCTATCCAAAGTATTATAAGCAACAACAAGTTATTACTAGCGTAATATAGGCTTTCACCTTATTTGAGTATTTAAAGTAAACCGACAAATGTTACCTTTATCATGTATATAAATACTCAAACTAGATAATAAACCAGCAATTAAATTTAAGAACTCCACAATAAAAATATGACAGATTTATCACAACACACACCTATGATGCGCCAATATCTTACGATAAAAGCGGAATTCCCTAATATTCTTATTTTTTATCGTATGGGTGATTTTTACGAATTATTTTTTGATGATGCTAAAAAAGCCTCTGATCTTTTAGATATATCTTTAACTGCACGCGGTAAAACGGGTGGTAATGCTATACCTATGGCAGGTGTTCCTTATCATGCGGTAGAAAACTATTTAGCTAAACTTGTGCAATTAGGCGAGTCGGTTGCTATTTGTGAGCAAATTGGTGATCCCGCTACCAGTAAAGGACCTGTCGAACGTAAAGTTGTACGTGTAGTAACACCAGGGACCGTTAGTGATGAAGCTTTATTAACCGATAAACAAGACAACTTAATTGTTGCTATTAGCGAAACCATACAAAAAAATAAGCACTATTTTGGTTTAGCTTATTTAGACATTACTAGTGGCCGTTTTGTTATTACCGAGCCGAACACTAAAGAACAATTACAAGCTGAATTACAAAGGCTTAACCCTGCTGAATTGCTTTATCCTGAAAATTTCTCTGACTTTTCATTAATTTCTAATCATAAAGGATTACGTAGGCGTTCAGAGTGGGAATTTGATCTCGCCACAGCTAAGTCGCTATTAAATAAACAGTTTAATACCAAAGAACTTACGGGTTTTGGTGTTGAAGATAAAACGTTTGGTTTAGCTGCGGCGGGTTGCTTATTTCAATATGTTAAAGAATGTCAGCGTTCTGAACTTCCCCATATAAGATCGGTTATTTTTGAATCAGCAGCCACTGGCGTTATTTTAGATGCGGCAACCAGAAGAAACTTAGAGTTAACTTTTAACTTAAAAGGCGGCACCGACTGTACGTTAGCCGACATTTTAGATAACAGCGCAACCCCTATGGGTTCACGATTATTGAAACGTTGGATTCATTTTCCGTTAAGAAATTTGTCGGTATTAAATAATCGACATCAAGTGATTGAAGATATTTTAACGCATGATTTATATGTTGATTTATTTGCTACATTAAAATCGTTTGGTGATATTGAACGTATAGTTTCTCGTATAGCACTTCGCTCTGCTCGCCCAAGAGATTTTGCTCGTTTACGTGATTCATTACAACGCTTGCCTGAACTTCAAGATATTTTAAGTATTAAAACATCAGGCTACATGCACGATTTAGCACTAAAAAGCATGCCATTACCTAGCATTCAAACGTTATTAGAAAATGCTGTTGTTGAAAACCCTCCTGTATTAATTCGTGATGGCGGCGTTATCGCCCCCGGTTACAACCAAGAATTAGATGTACTAAGAGATTTAAGTGACGGCGCAACAGAGTTTTTAGCGCAACTAGAGCAACGCGAAAAAGAACGCACGGGTATTCAATCGTTAAAAGTGGGTTATAACAAGGTTCATGGTTTTTACATTGAAATAAGCCGAAGTGCATCGGGCGATGTTCCTGATGATTATATTAGACGCCAAACCTTAAAAAATAACGAACGCTTTATTACTAACGAATTAAAACAGCACGAAGAAAAAGTATTAGGTGCACAAAGTAAGTTTTTAGCGTTAGAAAAAAGGCTATACGATGAATTATTCGATTTAGTATTACCTGAATTAATCGCTCTACAAGAGCTTTCTGATGCTATTTCAGAACTTGATGTATTAAATACTTTTGCAGAAAGAGCCCAAACCTTAAATTATGTAAAACCTACATTAACTGAGCAATCTGGTATTTTAATTGACGATGGACGCCACCCTGTTGTTGAACAAATGACAAACGATGCGTTTATTGCTAACCCCGTACATTTATCAGAAAAGCATAAAATGTTAATTATTACAGGGCCAAACATGGGCGGTAAATCTACCTATATGCGACAAACCGCTTTAATTGTATTGTTAGCGCATATTGGCTGTTATGTACCAGCAAGTTCAGCTGAAATAGGTATGGTAGATAGAATATTTACGCGCATAGGTGCATCTGACGACTTAGCTAGCGGCCGCTCAACCTTTATGGTTGAAATGACAGAAACGGCGAATATTTTACATAATGCTACCGATAAAAGTTTAGTGTTGTTAGACGAAATAGGCCGAGGCACCAGCACTTACGATGGTCTTTCGTTAGCTTGGGCATGTGCAGAAATGCTCGCCAGCCAAATAAAAGCGTACACTTTATTTGCGACTCATTATTTTGAACTGACTTTATTGTCTGATGAGTTTGAATTATTAGATAACGTGCATTTAGACGCCATTGAACATGACGACAACATTGCTTTTATGCATAAGGTTCAGCAAGGCGCAGCAAGTAAAAGTTTTGGTATTCAAGTAGCTAAACTTGCGGGTGTTCCAAATTCAGTAATTAGCCGTGCTAAGCAGCGTTTAACTGAATTAGAAAATAAACAAATTATATCGTCTAAATCTAGTTCACATCAGGTGTCACCTGCCCCGCAAAGTGATAACACTAGCTTTGAACAATTGTCGTTAATTGATGAAGATCATCCTGTAGTAAATACGTTGAAAGATACAGATTTAAATGATTTATCGCCTCGACAAGCACTTGATTTATTATTTACCTTGAAAGCTAAAATTTAGCTGAAAGAGTTAAGGTGTGAATACTCATTCGCACCTTAATTTTTATGTTGTATTACATACGTATTCATCAACTGACTTATTTTAAATCTTAATAGTATTTACACTTCCTTGTAACTTTCTCTACAACAAAAAACAAAACAACCTACTGATTTAAATTAATTTTAAATAAAAAAATCTAACTTCACGCATATCTTCACCCTACTCAAACTTTAATGAAAAACAATCAATGCTGAATACGTATGCAGTCCATATCTATTGTGTAATGCAAATTGTATATTAAATGAAGTCAAATAAAATCGGCTGGACGCCAAACAAATATAAAATATTAGGGATAACGCAGTAGAAATGGCAAATAACCCCTGTATTACGGATCCGTTTAAATGCTTATTGCTCATTGTTGCAAAGAATTTACATAGACAACTATGCTAGATCCCTTGCGCCAAGCTCAACAAACATGAAAATCAACAGATCCTAATTTTTCTAGACAGTCGTTAATGCCTACGAAATTAAATCTACAATTGATTATTTGTTTAATCAGTTAAGTGTCATTAATTCAGTTAAGTTCTATTAAGGCTATGTATTTATTTTAATAAGGAAGTGTTCTAATGATTAAATAAATAACGATGTCATTAGCCATTTAAACGGGTATATACCCGTAACTATTCAAGATGCGAGTTTTAGTGGGAGTTAAAAAAATTTAGGTACAAATTTTACGTTCCAAACAAAATATAAGGTCTACATCCTGGAAGTAAGGCATTAAGTTTATGTCATGGTTATTCTCTGTAGCAGCTCCTGCGTTACGCTAATGTCCTAGATCCGTCCAAGAACCTTACTAAAGTTAATAACGCGGCTAAATTGTTTTTAGGCCCATCGAAGAAGCGCTTGAGAAAAATCACTTCATCAACAATGCTTTTTAAAAGGGAACGACCATTATTACAAAGCATTGCCTTGAATTGATATAGTTCAAGTGCTCTGAAATAGGCTCTTCATTGGCAACGGGTATATAATATCAATCGCAATAACCCATTGATTATTTATACTCGTTCTTAGGAGATTTTTTATGCAGAAGAAAAATAAACGCTCTATTGAGCAGCTGCTAGTTGCGGCAATACTACCATAGAGAGTTTTAACCAGCACAAGCCGAGAATAATTTAATGAAATGGGGTTATTAAAAAAGATAATGATAAGGAAATTAAATAGCAGGGATAAACGGTACATGCCGTTCCCCTGCTGGGCTTAACATTAGAATATGTTAAGGTGTGATCAAGTCTCAATTTTTATGCTTGAAAAATAGCTTCTATTGATAAGTTTTGTTGACTTAAAATATCACGTAAACGTTTCAATGCTTCCACTTGAATTTGGCGAACACGTTCACGTGTTAAACCTATTTCAGTACCAACATCTTCTAAAGTGGCGGCTTCATATCCAAGTAAACCAAAGCGTCTTGCTAATACTTCTCGTTGTTTTGAGTTAAGTTCATTTAGCCAGTTAACAATATTACTTTTAATGTCTTCTGATTGCAGCTTAGTTTCAGGGCTACCACCTTTTTCGTCAGGAATAATATCTAACAAGGCTTTTTCAGCATCTCCACCAAAAGGGCTATCAACCGACGTTATACGCTCATTTAAACGCAGCATTTTGGTTACGTCTTTAACGGGTACATCTAGCTCTTGTGCAATATCTTCTGCGGTAGGTTCATGATCTAATTTTTGAATCAATTCTCGGGCTGTACGTAAATAAATATTAAGTTCTTTTACTACATGAATAGGTAAACGTATGGTACGTGTTTGATTCATGATAGCGCGTTCAATCGTTTGACGTATCCACCATGTTGCATAAGTAGAAAATCTAAATCCTCGTTCTGGATCAAACTTTTCAACAGCACGGATAAGTCCTAAATTACCTTCTTCAATAAGGTCTAATAGAGGTAAACCACGATTATTATAACGACGAGATATTTTTACAACTAAACGTAGATTACTCTCTATCATACGTTTTCTTGAGGGTTCGTCACCTTTTAGTGCAAGGCGAGAAAAGTAAACTTCTTCTTCTGCTGTTAGAAGAGGGGAAAAGCCAATTTCACTTAAATAGATCTGAGTTGCATCTAAGTTCGATGTGGTTTCTTCTGATATTTTTATTTTATCATTTGATAATTTGTTTTTATTGCTAGTATCAATGCTCATGCTATATCTCCCGTATTTTAGCTAAGCTAAACTTACTAATTAGTTCTTCACGTTAACTCCATTAAATTCTACTTATTATTATTATTATTTTTTCGACAAGTACTTCATTGGGTCTACTGACTTTCCTCTAAATCGTACTTCAAAATGAAGCATTACTTTATCAGCGTCTGTACTTCCCATCTTGGCAATTTTATCGCCAGCCTTCACTGTTTGTTGCTCTTTAACCAATATATGATCGTTGTGGGCATATGCGCTAAGATAATCATCATTATGTTTCACAATAATTAACTTGCCATATCCACTGAGCGCGTCTCCAGCATAAACGACTTTACCATCTGCTGTAGACAAAACAGCTTGTCCTCTTTTGCCTGCAATATTTATACCTTTACTCATTTTCTGTGTAGACGAAAAATAAGTAATAACTTTACCTTTAGTAGGCCATACCCATTTTCTAACTTTTTGATCTATGTCAATCCGTTTATCGACTACATTTTTACCATACGCTTGATTTTTTATCTGTGCAATAGGTTTTTTTACAACTTTAGGTTTTTCGGTATAAGTTTTACCTTTTTGTAACGTCTTTTTAACAGATGGTATAAATTTGTTAGTTAAGTTGAGTTTTTGCCCAGGGAAAATTTCATAAGGAGGTGGTATTTTGTTGATTTTAGCAATTTCACGTACATCAATACCTGAGCGCCAGGCTATTGAATATAAGGTTTCTCCCTTTTTTACAATATATTCTGTAGCTTTAATGCTATTACGAATTTTTTTACTTAAAGGAACCGAGCCTTGAACGTCTACAACAGGCGCTGGAGACTTACGAGTAGAACAACTAGCCAAAAATAGAATAATAAGCGTATAAAAAGTAAAAACGATAACTTTATTTCTATTCATATATAAACTTTCATTCTCAAATTTAAAACTTAAAAATACTTAAATTAACTTAACACTACTTAATAAATTAAAAACAACTTAACGCAAAATAAAGTAAACGATTACGATTATAATGACAATTCCCCAACCTATTTTATCAACCGATTTTCTTAGTTTATCTTCCATTGCAGCCCCGCCCCATTGAATAATACCAGCCACTAAGAAAAATCGCATGCCTCTACCAATAGCTGATGCTATTAAGAAAGGAATAAAGGCCATATGAAGAAAGCCAGCACTTACAGTAAACAACTTATAAGGTATAGGTGAAAATCCTGCAATAAAAACCACCCAAACACCATACTGAGAAAACCAATCCATCACTTGATCTAATCGGTGTTGATAACCAAGTTCACTGATAATAGGTTGAATCCATGGTTCAAACATAAAATAACCTAAAATATACCCACATACACCTCCTACTACTGAAGCTATAGTTGTTATGCTAGCAAATCGCCATGCTTTTTCAGGTTTCGATAAAACCATAGGTGCCAATAATACATCGGGCGGAATAGGAAAGATCACTGATTCAGAAAAGGATAAAAAAGCCAATATATAAGGAGCAAATTTATGCTTTGCCCATTTTAGCGTCCAATCATAAAGGGCAGAAAATATTTTCATTAAGATAAAGCTCCAGGTACAAGAGGAACAAAACGCACAGCTTCAACTTGCTGTTCTTTAAATTGCTCACCTTGCCGTGTAATAATTTTTAAAATTTGTGTTTGTTCGCCAACCGGTATAATTAATCGACCTCCTTCAGCAAGTTGATCTAACAAGTCTTGCGGAACAGAATTAGGTGCGGCTGTAACAATAATGGCTTGAAAAGGCGCTTTACTCTTCCAGCCTTTCCAACCATCGCCATGTTTCATTGATACATTATGTAAGTCCATTGCCTGCAATCTTCTTTTGGCTTGCCATTGCAGTGACTTAATACGTTCTACTGAAAATATTTTTGGAGATAGCTGCGCTAAAATCGACGTTTGATAACCAGACCCTGTGCCTATTTCTAAAATACTATCAGGCACACCGTCTGCTAAAAGTAACTCTGTCATTTTTGCGACTATATAGGGTTGTGAAATAGTTTGTCCCTGCCCAATAGGTAAAGCAGTATTGTCGTATGCTTTATGGGCTAATATTTCAGGAACAAAAATATGTCTCGGCGTACGAGCAATAGCTTGTAGTACGTCTTTATTCACAATTCCTTCTGCATGTAATTTTTGTGCCAGTATTTCTCCACTTCGGCTAGACTTCCCACCAATACGACTTCCTACTCTGACATTCATATTCTACTCATTTTTATTTTTTTTATGGTTTAGCTAACAACACAGTTATACCAAACGGACTCATTTTTTGTTTAATTAAAGAGAGAGCTCATTTACCCACTTAGCCATTGAATCAATACTATTGTATGCAGTCATATCAACCGTTAAAGGTGTAATAGATGCAAAATTATTGGCGATAGCATGAAAGTCTGTTCCCTCTCCCGCATCTTGTTCAGGTCCCAACAACCCGTACCAATATATATTTCTACCCCAAGGATCTTGTTGCTTTTTCATTGCTTCAGCTTGATGTCTATTACCTAAACGAGTCACTTTAATGCCTTTTAATTCGGCTAAAGGTACGTCGGGTACATTAACATTCAATATTTGATCTTGCGGTAAAGGAAAATCTTTTAAACGTTTTATTATTTTAACTACAACTACGGCTGCTGTATCAAAGTGCTGATCTCCAGCTAAAGATACAGCAATAGCTGGCATTCCCATATGACGCCCTTCGGTAGCTGCAGCAACAGTACCTGAATAAAGTGTATCATCTCCCAAATTAGGCCCATGATTAATACCCGCCACTACTAAGTCGGGCTGCTGCTCCATTAATTGACTAATGCCTAAATGAACAGAATCTGTTGGTGTACCATTTACAGCTATAAATCCATTTTCTAATGTATGGGTACGTAAAGGGTTAACTAATGTTAATGAATTACTAGCGCCGCTACAGTTTCTATCGGGTGCAACAAGTGTTACATCAAACGCTTTAGATAAGTGCTCAAATAATACTTTGATACCTTTTGCATGAACACCGTCATCATTACTTAATAAAATTTTCATTTATCTTCCTTATAAACTTATCAAGCATGGCCTTGGCGTTGAGTCAGGTCGGTATAATCTAATAACTCACGTATTACCGTTGTAGCATAAGAGCCTGCAGGTAATGAGAAGGTTAATACTACAGTACAGTCTTCAGTTTTACCTGTTACTTTTATATCTGGGTTCTCAACACAAAGACGAATTCTTCGGCGTTCTTGCTTTAAACCAAACTTGGGTAAGCCATCACAAAATTCTTGATACTGGCTTGCCACATTTTGCTCAAAAGATTGTACTTCTTTTGTCGACATTAATTCGCCTGCGCCCCACATAGGTGCGGTAAGATCAATGTCTTTTTCGTTAAATCGTGTTGTTATACTGTCGTCTATTTCATCAGCGACAAATACTGACTGTGTTCCTGCTAACATGCATACATCGCCGTCAGTCGGCTTATCAAAAGTATTGGCTTGAATACGTTCGTCTATCACTTTATTAAAAATTAACGAACGTGCCGCAGAAAGATACATGCCTCGTTTTTTCTTATCTTTAACTTTAGTGCCTGAAAATAATGAAAGTGCTTTTTCTATGTTTCCGCCTTCAATGCCAAAACGCTGCTCACCAAAATAATTAGGAACACCATGAGCCACAACCGCGTGCCAGCGCCTTATCAACTCTTCAGGATTTGTTACCTTTTTCAAGGTAAGCTCAAAACGGTTACCTAATAATGCACCTATACGGAGTTTTTTGTTGTGTCGAGCACTGGCTAAAACCTCTATACCTTCAATAGAGAGATCAGACAGGTCATATTCTTTTTTCCCTGGCACATGTATACCAAACCATTGTTCGGTTACCGCGAAACGATCTTTTAAGCCCGCATAAGAAACTAGGTTTTCTTTTACACCAAAATATGTTGCTAATTGCTTAGCGACATATGCCGTGTTTTCGCCCGTTTTTCTAACATGAATAAATAAATGTTCACCCTCACCACAAGGCTGAAAAGGCAGGTTTTCAAACACTTTAAAATCAGCCATTTCACTGCGTAAAAAACCAGTAGAAGTGGGTTGACCGTATAAATAACTAAACTTAGGTAATGCTGTATTCACGTTAATTTCTCTGTGTTTGTTTTATTAGGTTTAACATTTAGCTTTAGGTGTTAGTAAAACAACGGCATGAACCGCTACACCTTCTTTACGACCGGCGTAGCCTAGTTTTTCAGTGGTGGTTGCTTTTACATTCACTTGAGAAATTTCAGCAGTTAAATCTTCAGATAAACAGGTTCTCATTGCTAATAAATGAGGCGCAATTTTAGGTGCTTGAGCAACTATGGTTATGTCAGCATTTCCAAGCTCGTAACCCTGTTCATGCATTAATCCTACAACATGGCGTAATAAAATTCGGCTTGATATGTTTTCGTATTGTCCATCGGTATCAGGAAAGTGATTGCCTATATCAGCTAAACATAAGGCACCTAAAATAGCATCACATAGGGCATGAATAGCTACGTCACCATCTGAATGTGCAATAAATCCAAATTCGTATGGAATACTTACACCCGCTAATACTAAAGGACCTTCACCGCCAAACTTATGTACATCAAAACCATGTCCTATACGCATTATTTTACCTTTTGTGAAGTTGAATGAGAGTCTTTGTTAACGCTTAAATCAACAGGCTTAGTTTGTTGAGACAAAATAAAATTCGCTAACATTAAGTCGTCAGGCCGAGTAATTTTAATATTATGGCCATTACCTTCAATTAATAAACTATTTAAACCTACATATTCTATGGCAGATGATTCATCAGTTATAGCTATCTTATCTTTTAAAGCCTGTGTAATAGCTGAAATTAATTCATTCGTTTTATATAACTGAGGAGTTAATGCATGCCATAAATTATCGCGTTCTATGGTCTGTTCCACTTGATGAAAAGCTTGAACATTCACCGATTGAGCTTTTTTCATGGTGTCACGAACAGGATAAGCTAATAACCCACCACAATTGTTAATTTGTGTTTGTGCGATAAGTGCCGATATATCATCTAAATCAACACATGGTCTTGCAGCGTCGTGCACCATAACCCAAGGAAAATGGTTACTATTTATTGAGAGTAAGCCCGCTAATACTGAATCGACACGCTCAGCCCCACCATGTACTACTGAGATATTTGGATGCGAAGGTAATGCTGTGTCTTGAAAATACTCATCGCCTTTACTAATGGCAATAACAACATGTGTAATGAGGGGGTGAGATAACAATTTAAAAACGGTGTGTTCTAAAATAGTGTGTTGTTCAATAGTAAGATATTGCTTAGGACATTGCGCCTGCATTCTTTTACCAACGCCAGCAGCGGGAACTACAACAACAAATTGTTGACAAGGTGAACTCATTATTACTGAGTATCCTTTTGAGAATGTTCGGCTGATTGCCTTTTTGCTTTGTTTGTAGAAACAATACGAAAAAACACTTCGTTTTCTTTGATCATACCTAATTCATTTCGCGCTCTTTCTTCTATTCCTTCAACACCTGATTTTAAATCGTCGGTATCAGCGTAGAGCACTTTATTACGTTGTATAAGCTTGTCGTTATCGGCTCGTTGCCTAGCGACATCGCTCTCAATAGCTAAATAATCAGGCACACTATTTTTTCCAAACCACAGACGGTGCTGTAATAAGGCTAAAAATATTAACAAAATAATGATTATTGCTCTCATAAAAGCTGGCTGATACACAAATCCTTAAGCATTGCACTATTATAAGGAATTAACTCAGTATGGCTAAATATATTTTACAGTTATTAGGAAATAGGTTGTTTGAAATTACGCCAATTAATAGTACAGGATAAAAGTAATTCTCTAAGGGTTGGCATAACAGGAATAGATTTATGATTATTAACCCAGCAATGACCTGCACAAGCAGCCGTCATAACACGTTTGTTAGGTTTTAATAATCGATACGTTGAGTCGCTCTCAGGTAGTGCTTTGTTAAAGTAAAACCATCCGTGTACGTTGGTTCTAAAACGCTGTTTTTCCGCATCTATCCTGTCAATACAATCAAGTGCTATATGGTTATCATGAACAATTGGAACAACTAGTCCATGTTTTAACGTAATTTTAGCGTACCATTGATTTACCGTGTTTTCGTCTTGATCAGATAAAGGCATATGAGCGCCCTGTTTAGCTGACCAACTGGCATTTTGAATATCTAAGGTTAACGGCGTTGATGCCTGCATCATTTGTCGTGCGGTACATTGAATATAATAAGGCAAGCTTTTTAATTTACCTTGAATTAATCCAACGGACATAGCATCAATATTTGCAAGTGCATGTAATTCTCTTTCATATAAAGCATTACAAAGCTCAGCAAAGTCTGATGATTGTTGTTCGCTTTTCCAAAGAGAAACCTGTTCGGTCATATAATGATTAAATACTATAACGTTTATGAATGATATTTAAGCATACTTCATTGATCGCAAAAGATAAATCGACTTATATCAGTTTAATTAAATAAGGTTAGACGTTTGAAGATAATGCGCTAAACAAACAAAACACACGATTTAAATGCAACTAACCACTTGAAATAGTGGAAAATAATATAAATTATAGCTAAGCTACAACAACTAGCTAACCACCTTGAATTTGTTTGTAATAATAATGAAAAAGCGTCATATCGCATGCCACGACTGCGATTTACTCATGTTAATACCACCTCTTAAACATAGAGAAAAAGCCAAGTGCCCCCGCTGTGGCTATGTATTAACGCGCTTTTATAGGCACGCTCAAGAAAAACTATTAGTAAGTGCGGTAACAGCTTTAATATTTTTAGCATTTGCTTTAAATTTTCCCTTTATTATTTTCAGCCTGCATGGTGATGAAAAAACACTCACTTTAATTGAGTCTATACAAAATGTTGAAAATATTACTTATATACTTATATCTGCTTTATTAGCATTTACCGCCTTTATTATTCCGTTGTGCTTTTTACTCTGTATTCTTTATATTTCATTATCTTTTAAAACTCCAAAAATGCTCCCTTTTACTAACCCTATTTTAAAACTAACGGTACTGCTTAAACCGTGGAATATGGCCGAAATATTTATTATCAGCATTTTAGTTAGCTTTATAAAAGTACAAACTATGGCGTACATAGAATTTGGTTACGCCTTACTTTTTTATCTTTTGTTTATTATTAGTTTATCAAGCACTTTTATTTATTTTGATCGGTATCAGTTATGGTCGCTATACCAACGTAAAAGCAAACAAACTAAGGAAGCAGCATGATCACAGCTAAAAATAATAAACTATGCCAATGCCCTGTTTGTTTAACACTAAATTCAGCATCTGATTCATATTGCGATCAATGCCATGCACATCTTTCCCAAATAAGCCCTAAGTGTATTCAGCATACTATGGCATTACTGGCGACCTCATATTTGCTTTTTATTCCCGCTAATTTTTTGCCTATGATGATCACCACAGTTTTAGGCAGTAAAACAGAAAGCACGATACTCGGTGGTGTTATTTTATTGTGGCAAAGTCATTCTTACCTTGTTGCCTTAATTATATTTTTTGCCAGCATTGTTATTCCATTAGGAAAACTCTTCGCATTAAGCTGGCTATGCTATGAAACAACCTATATTGGCTTTAAATCAAGAAAAGCGGCTTATCGTTCATTTCGTATTATTGAATTTATTGGTAAATGGTCGATGGTCGATATTTATGTTGTATCTATTTTAGTGGCACTCGTTAATATGGGCGCTATTGTAAAAATTGAAGCAGGCTTTGCTGCTGTTGCATTTACAGGTTTTGTGGTTATGACTATGCTAGCGGCAAATACTTTTGATCCTCGCCTTATTTGGCAATCTCATACCTTTGAGGCTACTCATGATTGAGCAAAAAAACGAACTTCCTAAAGCTGAAGTAAAGTCGGTAAACAAAATATCAACTATATGGCTTATTCCTTTAATAGCCCTAGCGATAGGAGCTTGGATGGTAGTCGATCAATGGCTCAAACAAGGCCCATTAATTACCATTGAATTTGCTACTGCACAAGGTATTAGCAAAAATGAAAGTTTAATTAAACTACGCAATATAACAGTAGGTAAAGTTGTAGATATAAAGCTGAATAACAATTTAGATGGCGTTATTATTAGTGCAAGACTCAACAGAAAAGTTGGTGAATTACTTACTAAAGACAGTAATTTTTGGGTAGTAAAACCTAGAGTTAGTTTAAGTAGTGTGTCAGGTTTATCCACAATTTTATCGGGTTCATATATTGAATTTTCACCTGGCATAGACGAGTCCACACGATACCATTTTCAAGGTTTAGAAAACCCACCACCGACTCCAGCAGGTACACCTGGCTTACACATAACGCTTGATAGCAGTAGTGATAATGCATTTGATATTGGCGACCCTGTTCTATTTAGAGGGAGTCAAGCTGGCCGTATTGAATATGTTCATTTAAACACCCAAGAAGGCAAAATGTACTACAACGTATTTATTGAAGCTCCCTACGATCAACTTATTACTACCAACACACGTTTTTGGGAAGTTACGGGGATTGATGTCGATTTATCAGCCCAAGGCGTTAAATTTAATACTGGTACTATTGAAACCTTACTAGGCGGTGGCGTTGCATTTGATGTTCCCACTTATTTAACAAAAGGCGAACGCATAACTGAACGTGCAGAATTTTCTATTTACCCAAATAAACAAAAGGTAAACGAACAGCTCTTTAACGTTGGTCAAAATTATATGTTACTTTTCAACCAAACAATACGAGGGTTAAAACCTGGTGCACCGGTTGAATATAAAGGATTACATATAGGTGAAGTGGTTAGAACCGACATAGATTACCCTGAAATTACTAATATTTTAGACAAAAACACGCTACTGCCCATAATGATCAAAATATATCCGGGTAGATTAGGACTTAAAGATAATAAAATAGGCTTACATAAAACCCAAAGAAACATGAGAAAAAGGATATCTGAAGGTTTACATGGCGTAATAAGTACGAATAACTTATTAACGGGTAGTAAATTTATTGAATTAAAATATATTAATACACCATTAGAAACCCCTGAAACTTTTGGTGATTTACTACTCATTCCTACCGCTGATGATGAATTAGAACAATTAATGACACGAGTAGACAACATTACCAAAGCGATAGAAAAAATTCCTTTTAATGATATTGTAAAATCTACATCAAAAGCTTTAACCAGCATAACAGAGTCAATGGACCAATTTAACTTAACCGCAGAACGCGTTGAAACCTTGTTAAATGATCCAAAAGGCCAAACAATTATTGCTCAAATTAATGCCACGTTAAAAGGTATTGAAAGCCTAACAAAAACGTACTCTGAAGGTTCTCAAACTAATCAGCAGCTAAATGAGGTATTACAAAGCTTAGATAAAACAATAAATAACTTGTCTCCCCTTATTATGACGCTAAATAGACAACCTAATCGTTTGATATTTAATAACGATAATACAACAGAAATTCAGCCTCAAGCCGCTGAACAATAGTTTAACGAACAAGAGAGTCTACTCAATGAAAACGTATATACAGAGTAAAAGTAGTACACAAATAAAAGCGGCTTTTAATGCATTTTTAATAATATCAGCGCTTTTTACTTTAGGATGTTCAAACACGAATGAAGGTATTCAATACTACTCATTAAATGCAATAAAACCACAAGCAAGTAAAATAATAAATATTGAAAAAACACAAGAAGATACTCTAGTAATAATCAACGATATTACACTCGCCGACTTTTTAAATACGGGAGGTATAGTGATGCAAGTTGATTCTCATCAAATACAAATTTCAAACCAACATCGTTGGGGAGACAAGTTACCAAAAGCGATTTTGGCTCACTTAATAACATCGCTATCAGCTAATAATAACCACCTATATTTCGATCTTAAAAACTCAAAAAACACTCATTTAGCCAATAAAAAATTAAGTCTATCGTTTGAGCAATTTACGATAGCCAACCAGCAACATGAAACGGTGATTTCTGGTTACTATACAATTGAAAGTACATTGGATAATACTCGAGAAAAAACGTTTTTTGATATTCGCCAACCCCTGAGCGAAAATGGTTATAACCATGCTGTAGAAAACTTTAAAAACTCTTTAGATGAGTTATCAAGCTTAATCATTAAAGAATTAACCTAATAAAAAAATCCAGTATCAGAATAACTGATACTGGATTTTATTTAACCTGAATAATCTATAGTAATTATTCGTTATTCAAATTCATAGGTGTAACTTAAACTCACATTTACACCAACCGATTTTGAACGAACAACGATGTCAGACTGTGTAACTTCTTGGTCTTCATCAAGCAAGTTTTTCACTTTCAATTTAACTTTAGAGTTAAAGTCTGGATAGTAAGTGTAAACCAAGTCTAATGAGTGGAACGGTTGCTCGTAAGCATCGTCTGAACCACTAATACCAGAAGCAAGAATGCGCTCACCAAATACGTTATATACTAACGAACTACTATGATTACCATTAGCTGAATCATAATTCATTTGTAAGTTAACAACGTATTGAGAATGTCCATTCATACGTTTAGTTGTATTAGTTAAGTTACCGGCTAATGCTGGGTCTATTTCTACTTCAGAATCACTTAAGGTAATGTTACCTGAAGTAAAGAAACCATCTTGCATCCAAGATAAATCATATAACCACTCAGCTTCTATACCGTAAACTTTAGCTGCTTCGCCATTTACAAAACCTAAGGTGTAGTCTTGGTCGCCTACAGACAATACCGATTCAATAGGTGATTCAATATCTTTATAGAAAAGACCTACAGAATAGTTATCGCCGTTTTGTCCATAAGCCTCATAACGAAAATCATAATGAGAAATAGGGCTACTTTCTAAACCTACACGACCCACTGTTCTAATATCCGTTAATGGATCAAAGTAAGCAACAGGTACAACTTCACGTAAATCAGGGTGTATAACTGTTTCACCGTAACTTAAACGTATTTGGTAGTCTGCGCCGCCCATATAAGTCAGCGCTAATGAAGAAAAGAAATCATCTTCTCTAATAGTACCCGCTTCAATTTTATCTTCTGAAAAGAAAATATTTAAATCGTCGCCGTTGAAGATCAAACTAGATGTTGCGAGAGAAACTTGCTTAAACTCTTCCCATCTTATACCGCCACTTACACGCCAAGTACCTTTATAAAACACATCAAAAGAACCATAACCTGCATCAATTTTTTGCCCTGCTAGGTAATCATCAGCATCAGGTGCAGATGGTTCGTTGAAGTCAACAAAAATACTATTTGAATCAATAAGTTCGTCAGTTAAATACCCTGTAGCGCTTAGAACACTGTCTATACCTGTATTAACCGGAATAGATACACCTGTGTCGTTATTTACAGCAAAACTTGAGGTACTGTAATAACGGCCTTTTTCAGAGAAGTCGTAACCAACTTTAAATTCCATCTCAAGATCAGTTAAGTAAACCGGTAGTGTTAAGTTGCCGCTATACGATTTAACATTATCTTGTAAATCTAAGTATGACGATACCATACGGTTGTCATCACCCGTTATTGACGAACTAACATAAGCATTATCAACATATTTATCGATAAACTTATATTCAATGTCAGTAGGTACTTCAGTGGTCGCTTCAGACTCTGTGTACTGCCAATCAAAACCTAAACCGTTTAATTTAAGAAAAGTATGCTCACCAATAAATTGCATAATTTCAAGCTCGCGCTCTTCATACGTAAATTCGTGCTCGCGTTGAGCAACACCATTACTTGCAATCGTATTAATTGTACTTCCGTTAGGGCTTTGAATAATACCTATCGAGGTTTCGTCTTCAGCATCTTGTAAATAGATGTTAGACCATAATAATTTATGGTTTCCGTATAGATCGTTTACCTGATAACCGACATTAAAAATACCACTTAAACGCTTGTTATCTGTTGTAACATCAGACGTTTTAGTAATGTTATAACAAGAGTTAGTCACATCTTCTGCAGTATTTAAAACAGAGCTACAGTTTTCAACTAAGTTTTCACTGATCACCGATGATGTTTTATTGGTGTTTTTTTGATTTTTATCGTACGAAACTGCCGCTAAAAATCCAATGGTGCCACCTAAGTAATCTTCATCAAATGAGTTACCTATACTACCTTTTATATTATAAGCAGGATCTAATGATTCATCTTTCATCACTAAATCACGAGGTAGTGTTTTTAATAAACTGTTATTAATAAGCGTTGCTTGATCAGCGCGCGACGCATTGTCATTGTCTACTAAATTGTCGGTAACAATAATATTACGTAAGCTAAAATCACCTTTATAATGAACAATAGCTTCGTTTAATGCTTTAGGTATACCACCACCGTGGCGATCATAAGTATAACCAGAGTTTGATTCGCTGTCGTAACCTACGCCTAGTTCAATACTACCTGTAAAGTTTTTAGGTACTGTTTTTGTGCGAATATCAATCGCGCCACCACCAAAAGAAGCTGGCATTGATGGAGAAAACGCTTTTTGAACCGACAAGCTTTCTATAATACTTGCAGGAAATATATCAAGAGGTACAACGTTACGCGTTAAGTCAGGGCTTGGAATACTTGCGCCATTTAAACGTGCGCTTGAATAACGTTCACCTAAACCACGTACATAGATAAATTTACCATCAACTAATGTTAAGCCTGTTACACGTCGAAGTGCTGAAGCCGCGTCACTGTCACCCGTTTTAGACATTTGTTCTGAGCCTAAAATATCAGCAACAAACGCCTGATTTCTTCTTTCTTCAACAACTGCTGCAGCGCTACCTTGTAGTCGACTTGCTTTAACTACAACTTCTTCAATTTCACTGTTTTGCTCTTCTGCAAAAAGTGTTGTTGATGTTGTTGCCATTAAACCAAGGCTTACTGCTAAACTAACTGTTTTTAGTTTATATTGAATATTCATTTTTCTATCCCACAATAATTAATCATCTAAAAAATAGGCGCTGTTAAGCGCCTATTTGCTGTGTTAAAGAGATTGATTAATCTTGTTCTGCAGCCGTTACAGCAGCTTCAACCCACTTGTACCAGTTAGAGCTAGTATCAGCATCTGAAACAGCACCAACATAAGTTGCAGATTGGAAGAAGCCATCTAATGTTGTTACATCAGTTGCTGTTACTGTGATATCAGCAGAGTCTACATCTGTAGCAAAATCATTTGATAATACAGAAGCAGTAGTAGCTAAACGTTGGCTAGAGCCTGCGTTGTCATACCAATCAGCTTTTGCAGTACCTGTTAACGCTGCAGGTTCTTTACCTGACATAAATGTAGCTTCGCCTTTAAATTCATTCGCACATGTCATTACAGAGCTAGTAAATTTAATTGCATCGGCATTTTTCTCACCATCTGATGAATGTTCGATACAAGCGGTTCCGTTTGCACCGTCTGCTTTAACAAATAATGCGTTGTAGTACATTGACTTAATAGCATCATCAAATTTAATTGCTTGAGAAGAACTTTGGTCACGTACTGATTTTTCATCAGTAGTTATAACCGTTACGTTAGCAATAGTTGGGTTAGACGCTGGAGCTTCATCGTAATCTGCGCCGCCGTTTTTCTCGCCGTCAGTTTCAAAACCGTTGTTACCCATAAATATTTTTGAACCTGCTGGAA
Source organism: Pseudocolwellia sp. G5-9 (assembly GCF_055808995.1). Classification (NCBI taxonomy): domain Bacteria; kingdom Pseudomonadati; phylum Pseudomonadota; class Gammaproteobacteria; order Alteromonadales; family Colwelliaceae; genus Pseudocolwellia; species Pseudocolwellia sp. G5-9. The sequence continues at coordinate 4,315,891 of NZ_CM147893.1, read as the reverse complement.
CGATTCTTTCTGGATCATCACCATCAGCAGGAATAACCACTTCTTTTTTCGTTTCTACAGAACCGTGTTTAACAAAAATAAATTGGCCTTTACCTTGCCAGCCGCCATCAATATCGATTGCGTCATCTTGTGTATCTGTTACAGCAATGTGACTAATAGTAGATGCGCCACCGAAAAATTCGATACCATCATCATAGCCTTGGTGAATGTGTAAGAAGTCAAAAGAAGAACCTGAACCAACAGCATTTAAAGTCAATGAGTTTAAATCATCACCTGGGCCACCTACTTTAGGACCTGAACCCGCATACCAAATTTTAGCGTATTTAATTGAACCGCTATCATCAGCATTGTCGTTACCACCAAAGTAGCTCGTAATTCCTTCTGTTTCTACATTACAAGTAGAAGCAGCACGCTGTGCATTTGTACATTGGTTAGTTAAACCAAAACCATTAATGATAATTCCGCCCCAATCAGCAAATTGAGCACCATCGCCTACAGCATCATGACGAGCAATGGCATTGGCAGAAGTAAATACGATTGGGTCTTCAAATGTACCAATAGCATCAATTTTAGCGCCACGAGCGATACGAATAATCGCTTCGCCTGAAGTAAATGCTAAGGTAGCACCTGCTTCAACTTTTAATGTAGGGCCATTAGTTTCAATAGAACAAGACGTTGTTGTATTACAATCTTTACCCACTAATAAGGCACCGTTTAGTACGTGCACACCGTCGTCAGCCAATTTAGCAAATTCAATGTCGTTTTCTATTTCAATATTTTTACTTGCAAATGAAGTGCTGTACTCACAGTCTTTACCGTTAAATGCACCTTGTAAGTCGCCACGACTTGCACAAGGGTTTTCAGCTGGAACCGGAGTAGTAGGAGTTTCACCACCACCGCTATTGTTTGTTGTAGTTGTTGTTACGCTATTATCATTAACTGTAGGTTGAATATTAATATCGCCACCACAACCAACTAACATCAACGCACTTGCTATAGCACTTACTTGGAATAAAGTTTTCATTTGCATTTTTCTGCTCCGCAGGAATTTTAAAGATTGATAATAAAGTTGCGAAGATAGTACGGATGAAAAATGACAGAAATGTTTTAGAAATATGTATTTTTTATTTAGGAAAAGTTGCAAAAATATGACAAACCTGCTGAAGATGTTGATTAATAAGGTATTAGTTAACAACTATATAAGCGTTCAAAAAACTAATTTTTAAAATCAGTTAATATCTAATGTGTCATTCATAACTATATAAATTTTACTTTTCATGAATTTATAGCTTTACCATTAAAGCAACAGCAACATTTACCACAAGAATCCAATTCATATTTCTATAATCTTTTTGTAATAACTAGTCGATAAATTGTAGTTGGAAAATCAACCACTCTTGAAATAAGGAATATTTATGAAGTTTTTATCTATGATTTCTGTCGCTGCAACATTTGTTTTTTCTGTTAACGTAAGTGCTGCTCATTGGTGTGAAGCTTACATTGACTCGATTACACCTGGAGCTAATGGAATCACTATAGTTGCAACAAGTAGTTATGATGGCACGATGCTAGATGTACTCACTAAAGATTATGATGATGACAATTTTGGTCCCATTTATTTAAGAGCTCTTTCAGCTCAAAGAAATAGGAATCTTGTTAAGGTTTATCCTGTAGAGGCTAAAGGGGAAGACGATGGAGCTAGATGTAAAGATGGTATAGCTGATTACCTCCGCACAATGACTTTAGTTAACTAAAAAACAATTTAAGCAGAGTAATTCGATATTAGAAGTACTCTGCTTCTTACCATAAAGAATTAACATTTACCTATTAATACTGAAAAACGTAATTTTATATTCAGATTAACTTTTTAAATTCAATTTAATTCGTTCTATATGTTTTTTGTATTTTTTCCAGTTATCGATAGATTTATTATTAATGGGTTGTCTAACTTGTACCGCGCTTGCTGTTGCTACGGGTGCCGTATTGCTATTTATGTATAAACACGATTCCTGCCACTGTAAACCACAAAAATTAATCAGCTCTTTTGCTTTTAATTCAGGCTCATTAACTAACTCTTGGTAGTTAACTTGATAAAAATTATCGGGAAATTTATTTACCCAAAATTCTGCAAGCTTCTTAAATAGTACATAATATTGCGCTGTAGTGGATAAACTATAAGCATAATTATAGTTGTATGAATTGGCTGAAAATAACTGCCTAAAGTTACTCATAATAGTATCGAGTGGACTTCGGTCTAAACACACTATTTTGGCATTAGGTAGTGCTTGTAAAATAAAACCTACATATAAAACATTGAATGGCATTTTATCAATAAATCTAGGGGTGTTGCCTGTTAGCACGCGTGTTTTTTCAATGTAAGCCTTACCTAAGGCTTCAAAATTTATAGTTTGGGCTGCTTCAATAGTGTCTTTGTCTAATATACGTTGGCTTGATGATTTGCTCATTTTTTTGACTAATAAAGAAAAGTACTCAAGCTCGCCTGCAGTTGTTACCTCTGTATGTTGAGACAAAATGCGTTCAACTAGCGTAGTGCCTGATCTAGGCATACCTACTATAAAAATAGCTTCGTTATTATCAAAGCCTTTTACTGAAGGTTTAACACTGATTTTATCTTTACCAAAAGCCGTAAATAAACTATCAAACATCGCTTCATCATCAGCAAAGTTATAACTGATTGAATCAAGCTTGGCTTGCTTCGCTAAGCTTAAGTATTTAAATGACTGGTCGTAATCGTTAAGTGCTTCATATTCTCGGGCAATAGCATGACCAATATGCAGTTTTTCATCTGGATGTGTAACGTTTTCAAACAACGATAGCATATTAGGTAAATTATACGTTTTTGTATTTACACCACCTAATGAACTCAACGCGGTATACGACTTACTAAAAGACGGGTCTAACTTAATAACATTTTCATGTGATATTTGAGCACTAGTGAAATCGCCTGTAAAAGTTTGCGATACGCCTAAATTAAAATAATAAGCAGCATTGTTAATATCAAGTTTTACTGCTTGTTGAAATAACGGAATAGCCTTTTGATGTAAGCCAATTTTGCTGTATGCAACACCTAATGTATCAAGTGTTAATGCTGATACTTTTATTTGATTAGATACAAGTTCAGAAGCTAAATCTGCAAAGTGATTAGCTTTAATAGGATCGCTTACCAGTGCGTATGACTTTGCAAGTTGTGATAAATATTCTATTTTATGGCTAGCACTCTTTTCTGCATTATGCTCTTCAAGCTTAAGAGCCTGTTCAAATAACTGAATACCTTTTTCATGGTTATGATGATCACAGGCAATAATCCCTAATAAAAAATACGCATCAGCAAAGTATTTATCTTGCTGCAAAAGAGTAATAAGAAAACCATGGGCTTGCTGATATTGTTTATGACTTAACGCTTGTTGCGCTTTTTCATGAAGTTGTTTAATGCTTTGGGTCATATGAAATCATCACGGTTAAATTATTAATAGAACGATCATTTTACTGAAAAGAAAAAAGCATTCTATTTAAAAAACAGAATGCTTTTATACAATAAGTAAAACGCTATGTAAGGTGTGTTAAATTACAAATCAAATAAGTAATTAACTTTAATACCAATAGTACGAGGCGCTACAACATAGTGAGAGTACGCGCGGTATTGATCAAAAGTGGCTTCATTGTCAATAACCTTAGCTACATCTTCAACTTCGACACCATTAATTATATCACCATCTTGATAGGTATTAGAAAACTCATAATACCCTGCAAATTTACCTGTACTTCGAGTTGACGAATAAGCATATTTATTAAATAAGTTATCTACATATAAAGTAACTGACCATTGATCATCTGAAAGAGTTGCAGATAAATTACTTAAAGCATAGCCAGGTAAACTTTCACCTTCAGCTCTTAATCCTGCTGAAGAGTAAATATCACTCTGTGCCGTAATACCATAAACAATATCAAGCATTTTATTATCAAACACTTCTTGAGAATAATTAACACCGAAAGAAAATTGATGCTCTGGCGCTCCGGGTAATCGATCACCAGTTAAAATAGAGTATTCATCTGTAGCGGGATCTCCTGCTTCTAATCGACCAAAAAAACCAACAACATCTTCTGTTAATTTAGCTTTTGCATACGCATAGCTTATAAACACAGTAAGGTTATCTGAAAGCATAGCTCTAGATGAAATTTCTATACCTTTACTATTAGCCGTTCCTGCATTAGCTATATAAGGCAAACCACCATTTTCAGTCGCAGCACCACCTACTTGGGCATCTTCCCAATCTATATTAAATAGCGTTGCATTAAAGTGTAATTTATTGTCAAACCATGTACTTTTAAAACCTAATTCATAATTAGTGGTAGAATCGGGTTTGTAAGCAAATTCTTCAGGTTCTGCACAAACATATTGTTGTCCTGCAACAAGTTTTTCAGGACAAGCAGCTATACCATTAGTACCGCCTAAACGAAAACCTTCACTAATAGTCGCATACAACATAATATCTGGCGTAAATTTATAACTAGCATTTAGTTTAAATAAACTACCGTCACCGTCACTCAATGTATTAATAAGTACTTTATTTCCATCATCATCAATAGCTTCAGGATCAAATACTAAAGAATCACCTATTAAATCTCTTTCCCAATCCCATAACCCTAATGTAAATGCAGAAGTTGTATCTATATCGTATTTATAAAAACGAGCACCTAGAGTTACATTAAATTTCTCTGTAAATTGAAAACTCATTTCACCAAACAATGCTTTTTCAACAACATCTTCATCAGTGTATTGTAAATACTCTAAATCATCAGCACGATCTGAACCCGCAAATTCGGCATAATGAGGAGTATATTCTTCACTTAATGCCTCACCACTATCTTTATTGTAGTAAGCACCAACAATCCAAGAAAACATAGAATCTGATTGGCTCACCAATCTCACTTCCTGTGTAAAATTATCATAGTCTTCAGTTTCACGAGTAAAAGCCGAAAAAGTAGGAAAAGTCTCATAGCTCCAATCGTTCGCAATTAATAAGTCGGTTTGATCACGTTGGCCTTCATTTTTATGCTCTGAAAAACCAGTTGCCGACACAAGTTCAGCAAAGCCTAAATCAGCAGTAAGCTCTAAACTAATTAATGAATCTTTGTTTTCTTCAGGTTCTAAATAACGTTCGGCTGACTCATATTTTCCTACTAAATCTCTTAAGGGGTTTCCAGCTCCTAAAGTTTTGTAATTAGATACGGTACGGCCTTCAACTTCACTTTTTTGATAAAGATAAGTTAATGTACCATCTAACCAATCAGTAGGAGTCCAGCGTAATGCAATACGACTTGTTAGTACTTCTTCGCCGTTAGCATCGTTAACGGAACGAATATTATCGTTAACCTCTTGCGGATTATTCCAATCAGGATCAGGGTTAGATACACCACCTTCTTTTACCGTGTAAGCGTAATCAATAAAGCCAGGGTCGTTATAATAATTAAATGAAGCACGAACCGCTAAAACATCTTCAATAAGTGGTGTATTAATAATAAAGCTTGTTTCACCACCAAGGTTATCAGACTCTGCACCGTTAAATAAATCGCCTGAAAGCTCAACGCTCGTTACGTCAAGCTCTGCTTTTTTGGGAATATAACGTAATGCTCCACCTAAAGTACCTGCACCGTATAAAGTACCTTGTGGCCCAATAAGTACTTCTACACGTTCAACATCAATTAAACGAACATCAACCTCTAATGGCATTTCACCAAAGTAAGTAGCAACGGTTCCACCATCTGAATCAGGGCCTGTAGAGTTAGTACTTAAGCCACGAACAATAATATTATTACCACCACGACCACCTTGGTCGGGTATAGATAAACCTGGAACCCAACGCGCGATTTCAGTTAATTTACCAATATTTTGATCTTTCATTACATCGCTATCTAAAGCGGTAATATTTAGTGGAGCTTCTTGAACTGATGAAGCACGACGAGAAGCCGTAACTTGAATACGCTCAATACCATGCATTTCAGTATTATCAGCTTCTTCAGCGATAACATAGTTTGGAATGAGAAAGGTTGAACTTAAGGCTAAAAAAACAGCTGATTTTTTAAATAATGGAGTATTATTAATCATAATTTCCCTTGGTATTTTATAATTCTTGTCGCCTTATAATTTACGATAAAGCGCATAAAAACTAAGTTAAACGTAATTGTTATTATTTTAATTTATGACAACCACACTATAAGGTAGCTTTGTAGCAGATTGTAGATATTTTTATCAATTAAATCACATAATTTTCTCTTCTGAACGAACTCTATTGTATCTATTTTAAAAGTGCGCAAAAATACAGCAATAAAAATAATAATAATAAAGAGCATATATGCCTGAAATATCGTCGAGTACTATTTCCGTCGAAGAATTAAAACTCGGCATGTACGTTTTAGATGTAAAATGTGAAAAACGTTTTTTTAAAATTAAAACGAAAGGCTTAGTAAAATCTAACGATATTATTAACCAATTAAAAAAACAAGGCGTTACAAGCATTGTTATTAGGGAAGATAAATCGCTGAATCCTCCAGCTGAAAACATTACTGTCGCTAAAAAAACTCTTCCGCATCCCTCCTCTAAAAAGACACTTCATAAACAAAAATCTGTCGCCGAGGAATTTCATCATTCTTGTAAAATATATGATAACGCCACAGAAACCATTAAAGATTTATTTAACGACATAAACACGGATAAAAAAATTAATATAACCGCTATTAATCAACTCGCTGAAGAAATTACAAATTCAATCATTAGAAACGAATACGCTATATCAATATTAACAAGAATTAGAGACAAAAGTACTTATCAATGGGAACACGCCGTTAATAGCGCCATTTTAATGTGCGGTTTTGTATTATTTTTAGGGTTGAAAAAAGAAGCAGCAACACAAATAGCGATTGGTGCTTTACTACATGATGTAGGTGTAGCAAAAATACCTAAAACAATTTTAGATAAAAAGGGAAAATTAACCCCAAATGAACAAGAACTCACGCGAAAGCATCTTACTTGGGGTCATAAAATTTGCCACTCGCAAGGCTTAAGCAATAAAATAACAACCGATATGATGATTAACCATCATGAAAGACTTGATGGTTCTGGCTACCCTCGCGGACTAAATGCTTGTAAGTTATCTCGGCTTGCAAGAATAACAGCCATTGTAGATGTTTATGATGCAATGACGGGAAACAAACATCACAAACAAGGCGAGCAACCTATTAACGCCTTAAGGTACTTAATGTCGAAAAATGAACAATTTGATCGAACTTTAGTACAGCAATTTATTAAATATATTGGCGTACACCCTGTTGGTTCGGTAGTTAAGTTATCGAATGAAACATTGGCTGTCATTATTAAAGGGAACAGAGAAGCGCCTTTAGAACCAACCGTTATTGCTTTTTATAGTACCAAATATGAACGAAGCATTACCTCTAAAGAATATTTTTTAGATAAAGAAGCAATAACCATTAGCGCTGCTGCAAAACCCGAAGACTATAAAATTAATATATCAAAAGTGATCCGAGAAGTTATTGGTTAACCCTTCCCTTAGCCTTTAAAACAAAAAACCAGCAAAAATGCTGGTTTTTATTAATGACTTTAATTAACAAAACGCTAATTTAAAAGACGGTTAAGGCATCATCGCCTCTTGATCTTCACCTTCTTTCTCAATCACTTCAGGTATTAAATCTTCTTTAGAAATACCTAACGCCAATGCAACAGAGCTTGCTACATATACAGACGAATAAGTACCTACAAACACACCAAATAATAATGCAGTTGCAAAGCCATGAATCAATTCACCGCCTCTAAAGAACAATGCTGCTAATACTAATAAAGTAGTTATAGAAGTAATAAACGTACGGCTTAATGTTTGCGTTAATGAAATATCAATAATTTCAGAGGCGCTGCTATCACGTACTTTTCTAAAGTTTTCACGTATGCGATCAGATACAACAATCGTATCGTTGAGGGAGTAACCAATAACCGCCAAGATTGCCGCTAATACCGTTAAATCAAATTCTATTTTCAAGAAAGAGAATAAACCTAACGTTAGCAATACATCGTGAAATAAAGCGATTACAGAACCTAGTGCGAAACGCCATTCAAAACGAAATGCAACGTAAACTAAAATACAAATTAAGGCGGTAAGCATAGCTAAGCCACCTTGTTCTGCTAGCTCGTCACCAACACTACCACCAACAAATTCAATACGTCTCATGTCGAGTTCAACACCAGTACCTTCTTTGATTGTGTTAAGTACTTGGTCACCTAATAATTCAACTTTAACACCTTGGCGTTCAGCCAAGCGAATGACAACATCTCTACTTGAACCATAAAGCTGAACAACAGCATCGCTGTAACCATTTTTATCCAGTACATCACGAACTTTAGTTAAATCAGCCGGTTCTTTAAAACCAACTTCGATTAACGTACCACCAGTAAAATCTAATCCTAAACTTAACTTGTTGGTAAAAAGTGAAAATACCGAAGCACACATCAATAATAAACTAAATATTAATGCTACCTTTCTGTAACGCATAAAAGCGAGTGTTTCTTTTAATTGGAAAATTTGCATAATTAACTCTTCGCTCTCACTATATTGATAATTTATCGAGACGTTTACCGCCCCAAACTGCGTTTACAACCATACGTGTACCTATAACAGCTGTGAACATTGAAGTAAGAATACCGATTGATAATGTTACCGCAAAACCTTTGATTGGACCTGTACCTACAGCAAAAAGAATAAGTGCAGCGATCAAAGTAGTAATGTTGGCATCTATAATGGTAGAAAATGCAGCATCGTAACCTTGGTGTATCGCTTGCTGAATTGATTTACCTGCTCGAATTTCTTCTCGAATACGTTCAAATATCAATACGTTTGCATCAACCGCCATACCCACTGTTAATACAATACCTGCCATACCCGGTAAGGTTAACGTTGCACCTGGTATTAACGACATAACACCAATAATTAATACTAAGTTAGCCCCTAATGCTAAGTTGGCTACTACACCAAAAGCACGGTAATAAATCATCATAAAGATAAAGACTAAACCAAATCCCATTAAGATAGCTTGAAAACCTAATTTAACGTTTTCAGCACCTAAAGTTGGCCCTACTGTTCTTTCTTCAACAATTTGAATAGGAGCGATTAATGCACCAGCTCTTAACAATAACGCTAAGCTATGTGCTTCAGCTTGGCTACCGGCACCTGTAATTCTAAAGCTGTTACCTAAACGAGATTGAATCGTTGCAACACTGATAACTTCTTCTACTTTTTCAAAAATAGTATTGCCTTCAGCATCTTTCTTTTTAGTAGGTTTGTATTCAATAAATACTGTAGCCATTGGCTTACCAATGTTACTTTTAGTGAAGTTCGATATTTTACTACCGCCAGCAGCATCTAAATCAATGTTTACCTGTGGGCGACTGTATTCGTCGAACCCTGATTTAGCATCAACAATGTGACTACCTTCAAGCATTACACGCTTTTTAAGTAGTACAGGTTTACCATCTTGTTCATATAAAATTTCTGAACTTGCTGGCACTCGACCATTTAACGCACTGGCTAAATCGCCTTCAGTATCAACCATTCTAAAATCGATTGTTGCTGTAGCACTTAGAATTGCTTTAGCTACTGCCGTGTCTTGAACACCCGGTAACTCAATAACAATATGTTTCTTACCTTGACGTTGTACTAATGGCTCTGCAACACCAAGTTCATTAACACGGTTACGAATAATGGTAATATTTTGTTGTAGGGCGTAATCACGTACTTCTTTAATTTTTGCATCAGTCATTGCTGCTGTTAACGTTAATTTATCGCTATCCGTTGTTAACAATAAATCGCCAAATTTCTTTTTGATAAAGCTTTCAGCTTCATCTAAATCTTCAGCTTTACGAAAAACAACTTGCACACCTTTGTCAGTTTCTTTTACTGAGCGGTATCTAATTTTTTCGGTACGTAAATCAGTTCTAAAGCTATCAATAATATTTGTTGTTGCCTTATTAATAGCCACTTTCATGTTAACTTCCATCAAGAAGCTTACACCACCACTTAAATCTAAACCTAGCTTCATTGGTGTACCACCTAATTGAGCTAGCCATTTAGGTGTTGCCGGAGTTAGGTTTAAAGCAACAGAATAGTTTTCGCCTAAATTATCAATTAACAAATCACGGGCTTTTAATTGTTCTTCGGTACTTAAAAAGCGCGCTAAAATTTGCCCTTTATCAAGAACAATATTTGAAAATGGGATGTTTTCGTCTGCTAACTCTTTTTTTACAGTATCGAGTGTAGATGCTGTGATCTCTACACCACGTAATCCTGATATTTGTACCGCAGGATCTTCACCATATAAATTTGGAGAAGCATATAAAGCACCAACAACTACTATAAAAAGTACCATTAGTGTTTTCCATAATGGATATTTGTTTAACACAATATCGTCCTATTTTTTGTTAATAAATAATTTAGTGCCTGTATTATATTAAAACATAATACAGGCACTAAATGTGACTAATACCAAGCAGCCTCATTACTATGCTGCTTGGTATGTAATTACAATGACTTCATTGTGCCTTTTGGAAGTACAGCATTGATAGAACCTTTTTGTACTGTTACTTCAGTACCTTCGGCAATACTTACTACCAAGAAATCTTTTTCATCAGACACTTTAACTATTTTACCAACAATGCCGCCTTGCGTTAATACTTCATCGCCTTTTGAAAGAGCAGACATTAAGTTTTTGTGCTCTTTAACACGCTTAGCTTGTGGGCGGTAAATCATAAAATAAAATACTGCACCAAATACCGCTAACATGATGATCATTTCCATACCACCACCCGCTGCTGCTGGAGCTGCTGCTGCATGTGCTTTACTAATAAATAAACTCATAAATTCCTCTTATTTTTAATATTAAAATTGTTAAATTAGGTAAACTATACCAATTAGGCTAGTTTATTTTGTATCACTTTTATTCAGCTTCAGAGCCAGCTAAAGGTGGTACAGGTAAATTTCTTAAAGCATAAAACTGAGTAACATATTCATCAAGCTTATTGTTTTCAATAGCATGACGTAGGCCTTTCATAATGCGTTGATAAAAATGTAAATTATGCAACGTATTTAATTGAGAACCTAAAATTTCTTTACATTTATCTAAATGATGAAGATAAGCACGAGAATAGTTTTTACAGGTATAACAATCACACTCAGGATCTAGTGGGCCAGTATCTGTTTTATGGCGTGCATTTCTTATTTTAATTACACCATCAGTTACAAATAAATGACCATTACGGGCATTACGTGTTGGCATAACACAATCAAACATATCAATACCGCGACGAACACCTTCAACTAAGTCTTCTGGTTTACCTACCCCCATCAGATATCGGGGCTTATTATCAGGTATCAAGGGTGCGGTATGATCTAATATACGGATCATATCTTCTTTAGGCTCGCCTACAGATAAACCACCAATTGCGTAGCCATCAAAATCAATAGCTTTTAAACCATTAATAGATACTTCACGTAAGTCTTCATACATTCCGCCTTGAACAATACCAAAAAGTGCAGATGGATTATCACCATGAGCATCTTTAGAGCGTTGCGCCCAGCGTAATGAAAGCTCCATAGACTCTTTCGATTCTTTATGAGTCGCAGGGTATGGCGTACATTCGTCAAATATCATTACAACATCTGAACCTAAGCTTTTTTGCACTTCCATTGAACGTTCAGGTGTTAACATGATTTTTTCACCGTTTACTGGTGAGCTAAATTTAACGCCTTCTTCTGTGATTTTACGCATAGCACCTAGGCTAAATACTTGGAATCCACCTGAGTCGGTAAGAATAGGTTTATCCCAATTAATAAAATCGTGAAGACCACCATGCTGTTCTACAATCTCAGTACCAGGACGTAACATTAAGTGGAAGGTATTCCCTAAAATAATTTCAGCACCAGTATCTGCAACTTCTTCAGTTTTCATACCTTTAACAGTACCGTAAGTACCTACAGGCATAAAAGCTGGAGTTTCTACTGTACCGCGAGAAAAGGTTAATCGACCTCTTCGTGCTTTTCCGTCAGTATTGATTAATTCGTATTTCATTTATTTTCCTTAGCCCACTAGCGAAACAGGCTAGCGGCAATATGTATTAACTAAAAGCTTTAACTAAAAAGTTTAATTAAAAGAGTTAGTTAACTTTTTTGGTGAGAAACATAGCATCACCATAACTAAAAAATCTATATTCGTTTGCAACAGCATGTTTATACGCTGCCATTATATTTTCGTAACCTGAAAATGCACTTACCAGCATTAATAAGGTGGATTCAGATAAATGAAAGTTAGTAATAAGCGCGTCAATCACTTCAAACTGATAACCTGGTGTAATAAAAATATCTGTATCACCATAAAACTCGGTTAGTGTTTCACCTTTTTCTTTCGCTGCTTTTGCTGCGCTTTCTAATGATCTAACTGAAGTTGTACCTACGCCAATGACACGGCCACCAGCAGCTTTTGTTTGTTTAATTTGCTCTACCACTTCTGCCGGTACTTCTACATATTCAGCATGCATGATGTGATCAGCTATTTCATCAACACGTACCGGTTGAAAAGTTCCAGCACCTACATGAAGAGTAACAAAGGCTAAATTTACACCTTTGCTTTTTAACTGTTCGAGTAATGCATCGTCAAAATGTAAACCTGCCGTTGGAGCCGCAACTGCACCGGGTTTTTCATTGTAAACTGTTTGATACCTTTCTCGGTCGCTTTCTTCATCAGGGCGATCGATATAAGGCGGTAAAGGCATATGGCCAATATCTTCCAACACGGTTAAAACAGATTGTTCGCCATGCACTTCAAACTCAAATAAAGCATCGTGACGAGCCACCATAGTTGCAGTTACTTTATCTTCTAAAATAACCTCAGAACCTACTTTTGGTGATTTACTTGCTCGAACATGCGCCAAAAACCTACGGTCATCAAGCAAGCGCTCTACTAATACTTCAACTTGTCCACCGGTAGCTTTTTTACCAAACATACGAGCCGGTATAACGCGTGTATTATTAAATACAAGCAAATCGCCAGCGTTTACTTTGTCGATAATATTTAAGAAATTAAGATCTTCAATATTGCCACTGTTTCCATCTAACGACATTAATCGGCTAGACGTTCTATCAGCTTTAGGATAACGAGCTATAAGCTCTTCGGGTAATTCAAACGAAAAATCGGCTACACGCATGTTAAAAACAAGTACTTTTTAGTATAAAAAAACGCGTAATTTTAGTGCTACAAGCCTTGAATAGCAAGAGAAAACTAGTATTTGAGTGTTTTATCAGCTTAACTTAAGCAACTAATAGCGAACTCAGCTAAATTTAGGTTATTTATACTTGGTATTCATGAAACATACCTCCCTATTTTTGCTATTTATAATATGCTCATAAAACAGTGGTTATGAGGAATAATAATGAGAAGCCTTTCATACGCAATTGCACAAAAAATATTAGACGGTTTTGAACGCCATATTTTTCTTTATAGTGAAATAACACAGTCGGCTAAAACTCGTTTTGAACAAGGTCAATGGAGCGAAGTTCAGGTTGCGGCTAAACAAAGAACCGATTTTTATGAGCATAGAGTTACTGAAACGTTAGAGCATCTTCATCAAGAATTTAATATTAATGATTTAGACGAATCTTTATGGTTAGAAGTAAAAATGGCTTACATCGGCCTATTAGCCACACATAAGCAGCCAGATCTCGCTGAATCTTTTTATAATTCTGTATTTTGTAACTTATTCTCTCGCCAGTATTACCACAACGATTATATTTTTGTAGAAAGCACTGCTTGTCGCTTAGATTGCGAGCAACCCCCTGTTATTTACACTCGATATCAGCCGGCAGAGAAAGGCGTTTTAAATACTATTAAAGATATGATCACCTACCCTAACTTTAATGTGCCTTACAATAATATTGACCGAGATGCCAATATGTTAATTAATATCTTTAGGCAACGCGCTAAAAAAACCATGTTTCAGATTGAGAGCCTACAGTTTGATGTATTAAATTTTGTATTTTATCGCAACAAAGGCGCTTATATTATTGGCCGTGTTATTTCACCGGCTGGCATAACTCCTTTTATTATTTCAATACTCAACGAGCCTAAAAAAGGGCTTTTTATCGATGCGGTACTGACTGATTCAGAAACTATGGCGGTTGTCTTTGGTTTTGCTAGAGCGTACTTTTTTGTTAATTGCGAACATCCTTACGCTCTAGTAAGTTTTTTGCGATCACTTATTCCGCATAAAACGCGTGCCGATCTTTATTCTGCTATAGGTTTTCATAAACAAGGGAAAACTGAGTTTTATCGCGACTTTCTTAATCATTTATCTACCAGTAACGACAAACTTGAGCTCGCTCCCGGCATAAAAGGCATGGTAATGAGTGTATTTACTCTTCCTTCTTACCCTTATGTTTTTAAAATAATTAAAGATAAATTTGCTCCCAGTAAAAATATGACTAAGCAAGACGTAAAAGCCAAATATCGCCTTGTTAAACATCATGACAGGGTAGGTCGTATGGCGGATACAATGGAGTATTCCAAAGTTGCTTTTCCTAAAAGTCGATTCTCGGCAGAGTTATTACAAGAGCTATATGATGTCGCCCCTTCTATTATTAAGGAAGATGGCGACATGATAGTAATAGAGCATTTATACATTGAACGCCGCATGATCCCGCTTAATATATATTTATCTAATGCTAATGATGATGAAATTAGTGATGCAATGTACGGATACGGACAGGCTATTAAACAATTAATAGCCGCTGATATATTTCCTGGTGATATGCTTTTGAAAAACTTTGGGGTTACTCGCCATGGCCGAGTTATTTTTTATGATTACGATGAAATAACCTATATGAATGAGGTGAACTTTAGAACCATTCCTGAAGCTAAAACAGAAGAGCAAATTTATGCCTCTGAACCTTGGTATTCAGTAGCACCTGCTGATGTATTTCCTGAAGAAATTGCCACCTTTGCTTTATCCAACAAAAAGTATCGTGCAGCCTTTATTGCACAACACGAAGACTTGCTCAACGCAAAATATTGGCAAAATGTGCAACATAATTTAGAAAACAAAGTATTCGGCGATGTTTTTCCTTACCCTGACGAGCTACGTTTTTGTAATCTATTTGAATAATAAAGAAGATTAAGTTAATGAAAAAAACCAAGCACACTCCTGTGAGGCGGGTGTTTATTCATCAATATACTCCTATATTTTATCCAACCTCGTAATTTATGTAGAATAATTAAGCGAACGATAAATAATTAGTATTTTATGCTTTACCTTTGGTTTCGCTTGGGTATAATTCTTCTCCGTTGCAGGGGTGTAGTTCCAATTGGTAGAACAGCGGTCTCCAAAACCGACGGTTGGGAGTTCGAATCTCTCCACCCCTGCCATTCTTTTCTTAAGATCATCATCTTAATATTCATTGTTTATCTTTATATAATTTCCCCATTTATCTTTCTGTTGATTATGATTTCTGTCATTATGTTCACCTATTTGTTTATGGCCTAAATCTCGTATATTTTTATGACAATAACTAAACGACAATTTAATCACCTAAATGAAATGGGTATAAAAGTATGGCAACAACGTACTTCCTCTGAAGAACAACTTGCTGATAATACCAATAACTCACAAGCCACATCACAACTTATAGATCCAAAATCCTTAACTGAACATCTATTATTTACTGATATTTTGCAAAGCATTAATGTATCAATTGGCGAAATCACCATTAAAAATAATATGATTGATCTTGGATTATTTAATTGGCAATTTATCGAAACCGATGCAATTACTTTTGCTAATAGCACACTGAGTACTCCTGTTATCACAGCCTTCGAAAACAGTGTAAAATTGAAAAAAGAGTTGTGGAAAATCATCCAACAAAAAGTATTAAATTAATGACAACCTTCAACGCAATTACCCCTTCTGATGTAGACCATTTAATGCCTATTGAAACAGCTTGCCACTCTCACCCTTGGAGCGAAAAAACCTTCAACAGCTGTATTGAAGGCAGATACTTTGGCTTTTACCTTATTGTAAATAACCAAACAGTTGGTTTTTATATTGGTGAGCATGTAGTCGGTGAAGTGACATTAATGAATATTTGCGTAGCACCTAGCCTACAAGGAAAAGGTTACGGAAAAGCATTACTCAATCATTTTTTACAAGAAGTAAAAAACCTTACAGCAACAAAAGTATGGCTAGAAGTAAGAGCTAAAAACATTAGCGCACAAATGATGTATATCAACCAAGGCTTTACTGAAACAAACAGGCGCACAGGTTATTACCCTAGTGCTAACGGCTTTGGTTACGAAGACGCTATTGTGATGTGCCTAACCCTATAAAGCGCTGTAGCATTACTTATAAAGCGCTTTATGACATTCAGATAAAATAGAAAGAGCAATAGACTCAGGTAACTGCCCACCAATATCTAAACCAATAGGGCTTGATAACGGTTTAGCTAAACTTTCTATTTTCAAATTTTCATTATCTAATATACGCTCTCTACGATGTATTGGGCCTAACAAACCAACATAAGTAGCACTGCTTTGTTGAGCCACTTTTAATGCTTCACCATCCATCAAAATATTATGAGTCATGATCACAACCGCATCGACACTATTTAATATATTAGGTTGTTCTAACAAAGCACTTGCGGGTTCTTTAATAATACAATCAGCATAAGGAAAATGAGCTTGTCTCGCATAAGCAGAACGCTTATCCACTATTGTTATTTGCCAGCCCATAGTATGAGCTATTTCAACTACGGGATAAGCATCAACTCCACCACCAAAAATCATAATATGCGGCGAAGGTAAAATAGGTGTGTATAACCAAATAGAGTCACCTTCAATTAAAACAGCTTTTGATGAGTAATTATTTGTTTGGCTATTAAATTTATTAATATGTGCTTCAATAGCCGGATGTTCAGTTATTAATGCAGTGGTATCGCAATAAACACTCGATTGCGGCGTACCTTCAACAATTTGTTGAGCGTGCCATAACGTTTTTCTTTCTTTTACTTGTTGAGTTAACTCAGCTAACCCTAAGTAGTTATTTTGAGTATGAATAGGTTGTAGTAAAATTTTAACTAATCCACCGCAACCAATGCCTAGTTGCCAACCAATATCGTCTTCATCGGTCATGTCGTAAATAACAATTTTAGCTTGCTGAGTATCCATAACCTTTCGTGCATGACGCATAAGATCTGACTCTAAACAGCCTCCGCTTAATAAACCATATTGCTCACCCAAATCACCAAAAAACATCATGGCGCCCGGTTTACGGTATGAGGATCCTTTAATTTCAAAAATAGTACCTAAAACCCATTGCTGTTGATCTCGTTTTGGGTGCCATAAACTAAGTAGAGTAGAAAGTTGGTTATTTTTAGTATTCATGAATTGGACAATAGAAGAGTTTTATCGATTTTAGTGAGAGGGAATTTATCACAGCATAATCACCAGCACAAAGGTATATACCCAAACCACCTCAAGATGCTCGTTTCAGGACGACTGAGCGAATCATGATCAAGGCGCATTTTTTTATTAATGGTCGCTTCCTTAAAAACAGATGGAACGATAATCATGGTTTGCTCAGCCGTCCCTAAAAGGCTGGTTTATAAACGTTTTATGCAGCGTTATTGATTTCGACAAGGGAGTTAACCATCCTCTTCAATCAATGCCTTGCCTAAAGACGTTTCTAATTCCAGCTGAATCCTGCATCTTGAAGTGGTTTGGGTATACCTACTTATTTACAAAGAACTCATTTACACTTACTTAAGCGATAAACTTATTCTTAGTATGCATTTTTTATTAGGAAATTTTTAAGTACAACGATCAGTTTTACTTGAACAGATCAACATGCTCTTTAACTTTAGCATTTAAATCAGCCTGCCATTGTGGAGGCATTTCAGTATTCACTTTATTTAAAATTAAGGTCGCTAATTGTTTATCTTGCGGTTCAGTAATCAGTTCTATCGATGTTTTTGCCCATAAATAGGTTTTAGCTAAAAGCTTACCTTTTTTATCGGTATTATCTTCTTCAAACGTTTTTAAATATAAGGCTGATGTGGGTAAATAAGCTTTTTTAAATCCTCTACTGGCAGATTTTTCATACCAGTATAAAGCATCTTTTATACTTATTTCTCTTTGAATCCCCCTATCGTAATATTGTGCTACGTAATAAGCTGCTTCAGCACTATGTTTATTGGCGGCATCTTGAAATACTTGAAAAGCTAAAGAAATATTTTTTTCTACATATTGCCCATTAAAGTACCATTTACCTAAACTAGTCATCGCACTTACAGCACCGCTATTAGCGGCCTGAACACAAAGAGCTAATCCTTTTTCTTTATTTAGCGGAACATATTCTCCGGCCAAATACAATTCACCTGCTTGGCAAGCTGCAGAAGCGATTCCTGATTTATAGGCTGCTTCATACCAAACTAAAGCTTGCTTTTTATCCCCTATAATCCCTTGTAAATAACAATCTCCAAGCTCTTGTTGAGCCATAGGGATACCATTATTCGCAGCTTTGTTATACCAATAACAAGCTTCCTTTATATTGGCGGGTTTACCCCATCCATTTTTAAGCAATAAAGCTAAAGAGAACTGGGCTAAACCGTTATCTTTATCTGCATATATTTTATATTCATTAAAAGCGGGTAAATATTGTTTTTCAGCCAAAAGCTTATTAGCTTTACTAAGAGATCCAGACCAATCGTCTACCTCATTAGCTATAACTAAACTCATAGGCTGTAGAATAATAAATAAAAAAAGGCAACTTAATAGTTGCCTTAGTTTTATATAAAGGTCTAGTTGCGAGATGGGAAAATACCTTGTAAAGCAATTAACCAAGTTACCGCTAAATAAGGATTTTGCACACTAAAAGCTTGGCTGCCCCCATTATTAGAAACGGTATTGGTTGCCGTACTATCTACAGCAATATTTAACGTTAAATCTACAGCACTGGTACTCATATCAACACTTGGTGCAGCAGAACTGTATATATTTTCTCTTCTTGGGCTATTCGCTAACACATTACCCGTTGGAGTATTTGTTGTAGCATTACCCGCAAGCGCTCTAAGTATTGCTGAGCTTCCACTGGTATCTGCAGTACTCACAACATTTGTAGTCACTACATGGTTATGCGATGGCATATTCGCTATAGATAAAGTTACAGTAGGTGAGCCACCTCTTTGTCCAACATTATAATTAGGTAATCCCGGACCGTTACCACTACCTATAGCTGAGCGACCTCTTAGATCAGGTAGACCAAAGGTTGTTCTGCCATCACCACCATACATTGTCCCCAACAATGAGAAGAGTGCTGAATTCTGTGCAATAGATAATAATTGCCCTTCAGCTTTGGCCCAGGTTCTTATCGTAAAATTACCAGCAAAAACACACATACTGCCAAGGTATGCATCTGTCGAACAAGCCATTGCCTTAGAAGGTAAAATAGAGGTAACGAGTAGCGCGCTTAATATTTTAATAGTTTGTTTAAGTTTCATTTTTATACCCTTAGTTATTTTTTAGTAAAGTATTTACGGACTAATAAGCCCAATGAACCAGTCAAAAACAACAATATAGTGGCTGGAATAGGAACAGAAACAGGAGCACCAAGTTTAGTAATTTCTTTTATGTAAATAAAGGCAGTTGAATCAGCTGAAAAAGTGCCTCCATCAAATTCTTCCCCATCCATTTTTAAAAAGCCATCAAAACTATACATGCCGCCAGCTAATAGTGTTACGTCAAAATCAAACAATCCTGAATCACTTATGGCTGCTCCAGAAGTTGGTAACGCAATTCCATTTTTCTCGTCACCAAGAGTATCAGAGGTTACGTCTGAGAAAAAAAGTTCGCCTGCGGTATCTTCTAATACAATTTCAGAATCCACATAAGCATCAGCGCCATCTGCATCAACAGTATTTGAAAAATCGATACCAAAGCTGATCATGTAATCATCTACACCTGAGGAATTAGCTAAATCAAAATTAAAACTAAAAAAGAAGTCTCCCATAAAATCAAAAGCGTCTCCCATAGCGACTGCACTTGCACCAACACCATCTCCGGTCATAGAGAACAAACCACCTTGTGGATTGGCGCCGGCAGGCGTTACATCTGTAATAATTGTTGTTGATGTTGTTCCACCTAATACACTTTTTATTTCACCACTTTGAGAACCCGTACCAGAAAATGGTAGTGAAGTTGTATCAAATTCGGCAAAGCCCGAAATAGTAATGTCTGGGGTAATTAAAGCGGCGTGTGATAATTGTGTCGACATCACAAAGATGCCAGTAATCAGTGAAGATTTAAACGGTATATTCATATTTAATCCTTAAAATTTTTGAGTAATAATTATTATGTTTTTATAAGACTTATCAGAATTGTATACAAAACCTGCATAAATAAAGCCAAAAAAAATTTAATTAATAAAATGAGTTAATTAAAGGACAGGTCGCACCAGAAAAAGGAATGAAGTGTAAAGAAAACAGACAGTTATTACAGTTGAAAAAATAAAGCTAACAAGTACCTAAAGAAAAAATTGCGGTGGGTAATACCCATTTTAACCAATAAAATGGGTAGGATTGTATTATATTTCTATTTTTGAATAATAGCTAAACTCGGTAAATTTTCTTTCATGCCTAACGCTTGTTTAACCATTAATTGCTTTACGGGTTTGATATTATCAAACAAGGTCATCCCTAACCCACGCACCACTTGGGTTATTGGGTTTTGTGGGGTAAATACCTGTTTAATCGATTCCATTGCAGCAACCATTTCTACAGCTTCAGACTTTCTCCAGCGTGAATATTGATTTAATACGGTAGCCTTAGCCCATTGAGTTTGTTCAGGTTGCGCTGTGTGTTTTTGTTTCTCAATTTGTTCGCTAATAACTTGTGCTAATGAGGCGGCGTCAAGTAATCCAAGATTTACACCTTGTCCTGCTAACGGGTGAATAGTATGTGCAGCATCTCCCACTAAAACGACTCTATCTTGTGTAAAACTTTGCGACATTCGCATAGATAAAGGATATGAAAACGTTTTGCTGGTTAAAGTAATATTACCAAGCTTACCATCACTAGCGGCTGTTAACTCTTTCGAAAAATCTTCTGTAGATAAAGCCATTAACCTTTCAGCCTCTTCAGGTGAAGTAGACCAAACAATAGAACATAATTTTTCATCAAATAAAGGTAAAAACGCTAACGGCCCTGTAGGTAAAAACACCTGCCATGCTGTATTTTGGTGGCCTTGTTCGCATTGCACTGTAGCGACAATAGCGTGATGGTCGTAATCTCTGAAGGTTATAGGCATATCCATTTGTTTTCTTACCCAAGAATTAGCACCATCAGCACCTACAACTAATTTAGCAGTAATAGGCATTTGTGTAGCAAAACTTGCAAACACTTCGCTATCGCCCATGCCTATATTGGTAATATTTTCATCCGTAAAAAAAGTAATGCCGCTGTCTTGCTGAGCTTTATTCCACAATGCGAGACGCACTACTGAATTTTCGATAATCCAGCCCAATTGTTCTACATCGCTAGCCCCTAATATTCCAGCAACATCATTTGTTGAAAACAACAACTTGCCATAGCCAGCTTTATCCCAAACATGCATGTGCTGATAAGGTTGAAGTCGTTGTTCAACAATGTTTGGCCAAACATCTAGCTGCTCAAAAATTTGCTGACTTGCCATATTAATAGCGCTAACTCGCACGCTAGGTTCGTCTGTTATTGCAGATAAAGGTGTTTTGTCAGCAATGGCAACGGTTAATCTTGTTGTTTTTCTAATAGCAAGGGCGAGGGTTAATCCCACCATCCCTGCACCGACAATCAAGATATCAAATTTTTGCATGATGTTTTTTCACTTAAATAAATTGAAATGAGCTAAATAAAATAAAGCTAATAGCCCATCGTTTTATTAACAAAGGTGTTTTTAATAACGGGCACGTAATTTAGCACTTTCAAACCAATATTTCTGCCAACAACAAGCGGAAATAAATCGTTTGAAAAAAGTGTGACTAAAGAATCTGTGAGCTTAATTATGTGACGATGGTCTTTTTTACGTGCTAGCGCATACTCGGTTAATCGATTAAACGAACCAATATCCTCTTGCTGACTTAACGCTTGTTTTAATGTTTTAGCTAATATTTGTACGTCGCGTAAACCTAAATTAAACCCTTGCCCAGCAATAGGGTGAATAGTGTGCGAAGCATTACCAATAAGTACCATTCGGTGGTGTATCTGCGCTTGAGCTTGCACTAACGATAAAGGATAAATGTGGCGCGTCCCTACTTTTTCTATACTACCTAACCAACTACCAAACGAGCGCTCTAAGGTGATTTTAAATTCCTCGTCAGTTAATAGTTTCATTTCATCAGCTTGCTCTGGTGTTAATGTCCAAACTAACGAACACCGAGAATTTTCATTCGCTACATTAACCATAGGCAACATGGCAATAGGCCCGTTTTCGGTAAATCGCTCAAACGCTACGCCATGATGAGGTTGCTTAGTAGATACATTGGTAATCAAGGCTGATTGATTATAGTCAGTACGATCGCACGCTATATTGGCAGATTGCCGACAAATTGAATTAGCGCCATCGCAACCAATAAGTAACGAAGCCGAGAGCTGAATTTGCGAGGTTAAAGTGATATCAACAGACTCAGATTTCCATTGAATTTGTTCAATAGAGTCTGGCGTAAACCAAGTTAAATGATGAGAATTTTTTTCTAGCGCTTGGTGTAATGCCAAACCTAACTTAGACATTTCAACAACATAACCTACGGCTGATACGCTATGTTTATCGGCAGTAATACGTGCTTTGCCGTAATAACCACGATCTGAAATATGAATATCTGTTATCGCTTGTGCATGTTCTTGTATAAGCGGCCAAGCTTCTATTTTTTTTAAATATTGAGCTGAAGCGTGAGATAAAGCCAACACCCTATCGTCGAATACTGACGTAGTGTTTTTAATCGATTGGCCTATTTTAGTTGCATCAGCAGCTTCAATAATCGCGATAGATAAAGGCTTATTATCTGATGTTTTAAGAGACAATAAACTGAGCGCCATTAAAGAACCCGATAAGCCGCCACCTGAAATAATGACATCAAAGTGCTGTTTAGTGCTGATATTTTCTGATGCTTGCATTTGTCTCTAACACTTGGTTATTTGTAGATTTTATTGAAAAAGTGTGGATTATGAATTTGCCATTAAGGCTTCAATTTGAGCAATCTCTTTTGGCGCATTAACAGTCAAATTTTCATATCCTGTTTCAGTTACTACAATATTATCTTCAATTCTCACTGCGATTCCACGCCACTTTTCTTCTACTGAAAGATCGTCTAACGGTATATATAAACCTGGCTCTATCGTCATTACCATGCCCGGTTCAAACTCGCGTGTTTGTTCGCGCTTATCATTGCTTTTATAGTCACCTACGTCGTGCACATCTAAACCTAACCAATGTCCTAGGCCATGAATAAAGTACTTTTTACAGGCTTTTTCTTTAATTAAAGTACTTAAATCGCCTTTTAATATACCTAAGTTATGTAAACCTTCGGTAAGAAAACCACAGGCCATATTATTTAAATGGGCTAAAGTACTTTCAGGCTTTATGGATTGAATAGAAATAAGTTGAGCGTCTAATACTAATTGATAAATCGCTTTTTGCTCGTTGGTAAAAACACCATTAATAGGAAATGTTCTTGTAATATCGGCAGCATAGCCAGCAAGTTCACCGCCAGCGTCAATGAGTAATAATTCGTTATTTTTTAACGTATCTGAATTTTCAGTGTAATGAAGAATATTACCGTTATCACCACCCGCAACTATAGTGGTATAAGCAGGAGCTTTAGCCCCATGAGATGCAAACTCATGTAAAATATCAGCTTCTATCTGATACTCAAACTTACCAACGGCTGATTGCTTCATAGCACGTTGATGAGCTACACCACTAATTTTATTAATTTTGCGCATCAGCTCAAGTTCAGCTTCGCTTTTAATTAATCTCATTTCGTGAATAATATTGCTGCAATCAATAATATTGGTAGGCGTTTTTTTACCTAAACGAGATTTAGCTTTTACTGCTTTAAGCCAACTAAGCACCTTAATTTCAAACGATTCACTTACCGGTTCAGCTGCGCCAATACAATAAAGTAAGCTCGATTTATCAGCCATATATTCAGGAATAAATTCATCTTGTTTATCAAGAGTAAAACACTCATCAATACCGTAAGCACTTACGGCTAGCTCTTGCCCTACTCTTCGTCCATGCCATACTTCTTGTAACGCATCTTTAGCACGAGAAAATAATACCACCCGATTTGTCTTTTCCTTTATAAGAACAAGTACCGCATCTGGCTCAGGAAACCCTGTTAAATAAAAGAAGTTTTTGTTTTGGCAAAAAGGATATTCAGTATCATTACTACGTGTTAATTCGATTGCAGCAGGAAATAAGGCCACACTGTTTTCAGGCATACTGGCAAAAAAGCGTTCACGACGAGCCGTAAATTCGCTTAAAGGTAATTCGGTACCGGATAAATGCGTTTGATTCATATAGGAGTCTTAGTGCGTTTTAATGCAAGGTTTCTTCTTTAGACGTGTTTTCTGGCGGAACACCTAGCTCAGTAAAACACAGTAACGCTGAAATTCGAACATATTCAGCAATTTCATAATAGGCTTGCTCTGTATCTTCGTCTTCTTCCATTTCGTCAGAAAGGTTAGCAATATCAACAAAGTCGTTCAGTACTTCTTGAACATCTTCAGACAATTTAGCTTTATTTTTTTGTTGTAAACCAAAACCTAAATTAAACCCTTGTACCCAATGGCCTAATCCGTTTGCTCTTTCCATAATACTGTCGTCGTCATCAGGCAACATAAGTTGAAAGCTGTAAGAGTCGTCTAAAATGTTTTGCCAAATATCACTAAACATAGCTTTAAGAGCAAGTTTAACGGCAGCAGGAAAGCCTTCACTGTTATTAAGCATGTCGTTAATAACAATAATATAATCTGAATCTTCGAAAATATAACCAGCTGACACTAAGCCAGTCATAACGCCATGTACTTCAGAAGCATGCATTTTAACATTTTCACTCGTTAATATGCCTTGAATTGTCGCAAAGTCGAGTGTTGTTTCATCAGTCATAAAATATTCATTTAATTAAGTAAGTTCACTGCTTAGTATCTTAACATTCGCGCTATTGTGATACTAGAGGATATACCCGTTATCATTCAAGATCCGGGCTGAAATAGCCTCTTGAGTGGTAACGGGTATAAAGCTAGGTTGCATCAAAGGTATAGCATGATTATAGTTTATAAGATCATTTTTAATAAGCTTAAATTTTAAATATAGGTATACTCTCCATGATCAGGGTAAGCAAAAATGGAAAAGCGAGAAACTAAACAATGAGCCCAAACACTCTAACAATTAACGTTGCGAATAAATCACTGAAAATCGCCTGCCCTGTTGGGGAAGAAAGCGCCTTACTTGCTGCTGCCCAAGAATTAAATTTACGTTTTACTAAAGCTAACGATAAAACCTGTGCAAACTCTTCTCTTGAGCAATCTATGTTGATGACGGCATTAAACTTAGCTTACGACTTATTAAAAACACAAGAAGCTGCAGAAAAAGAAAAGCTCGTATTAGAAAGCAAAATAGAACTTTTACAATCTACGATTGAACAAGCGTTGTCACCTACTGAAAAAGATCCAGCTTAATTAAACTCTTAAACATAAAAACTCTGATATATTTTTTATATTTTTGTATAAAAAATATTTAAAAAGTCCAAATAAACAACACTTAACACTCATTTACAATTAATGACTTAATACATTAACAAACTTTAGCTATACTAAAGATGTTTTCAGGGTGTTTGTATGTTGACTATGTCCCTGAGCCGATAAGTTTTAATTCAGGAAATTGATTAAACTCTATTGTGCAAGCCCGGCTCGTATCGGGAAGCCTACGGTTTTTATGATATTTCCGCCCTGAGCATCCGGTGTTCATGGGCTGAAGTTAGCTGCGGCATCCTGGAAACACTCATTTTACTTATACTCAATATCCCTGTACTTATTCTTTTCTTTTTAATTTACAATATTCCCTATTATTCATAAATATTCATTTAATAACTTCGTCTCTATGACTGTAACTAAAAAAACGTTAAACACACAAATTCAACCTGAGAATCAGTCAAATCAACCGATTGGAATATTCGATTCTGGTTTAGGTGGCTTGTCTATTTTCAAGTGTATTAAAGAACAGTTACCAAATGAGCAGCTTATTTATATTGCGGATTCTTTATATGCGCCTTATGGCGACAAGTCTGATGATGAAATTATTGAACGAGTTAATGTCATTGCTGATGCACTAATAAAAAAAGACTGCAAAGCAATTGTGATTGCTTGTAATACCGCAACAGTTATTGCTATTGATCAGTTAAGGTTACGTGTTTCTATTCCTATTATTGGTGTAGAACCTGCCATAAAACCCGCGGTAGCACTGAGTAAAAACATTGCTATATTAACGACACAGGCAACAGCTAAAAATAAGCGTTTTTTAGCTTTAGTTGATAAACACAAGTCAGACTCAAACGTACATATTCAACCTTGTCCAGGATTAGTTGAATTGATAGAGAACAACCAG
Source organism: Pseudocolwellia sp. G5-9 (assembly GCF_055808995.1). Lineage (NCBI taxonomy): Bacteria > Pseudomonadati > Pseudomonadota > Gammaproteobacteria > Alteromonadales > Colwelliaceae > Pseudocolwellia > Pseudocolwellia sp. G5-9. The sequence continues at coordinate 4,289,137 of NZ_CM147893.1, read as the reverse complement.
CTCAATTCAAATAACTTTGAAATATTACTCAAAGATTATCTTTTAGAAGTCTTAAACAAAAATACAGATACTATTGTATTAGGCTGCACCCATTACCCCTTCTTTACAGATAAAATTAAATATTTAGTTGATAACCAAATCACCATAATGGAAACGGCTTTACCTGTTACTGAACAACTTAAGCGCCAACTGATTCAACATCAATTAATAGCTAATACCCACTGTTTTTCTAACAAACAGCTGCAATATCAATTTTTTAGTTCACAGGCTAACAGCGAATTAATCTCAATAATGTCTACGTTATTAAACACTCCTGTCAAGTTATCACCCTTTTAAATTTTTATAAATTTAAGACGTTTAGCCGTCTAGGCGTAAATAATTCTATGAAGTTAATCTGTAAACAGGTAAACTTAGCAAAAATTTTCACCCGATTAATACGTTATTTTCTTATAGTACGATTAAATTAAACGTAATTTATTTTTAGGTTTAATTAATAGAAATACGTAACCAATTAACTTATTGAGGTTTTATGTCTAAACACTTTTTCACTTCAGAGTCTGTATCTGAAGGCCATCCTGATAAAATTGCAGATCAAATATCTGATGCTGTACTTGACGCAATAATCACACAAGATAAACACGCTCGTGTTGCCTGTGAAACTATGGTTAAAACAGGTGTTGCTATCATCTCAGGTGAAGTATCAACAACTGCATGGGTTGATTTAGAAAGAATCACTCGTGACGTTATTAGTAGTATTGGCTACACGTCATCAGACGTTGGTTTTGACGGCGAAACCTGTGGCATTATGAATTTAATTGGCCAACAATCTCCAGAAATTGCTCAAGGTGTAGACCGCGCAAAACCTGAAGATCAAGGCGCTGGTGACCAAGGCTTAATGTTTGGTTACGCCACGAACGAAACAGAAACCTTAATGCCTGCAGCTTTATACTACTCTCACCGTTTAGTTGAGCGTCAAGCTGAAGCACGTAAATCAGGTGTTTTACCTTGGTTACGTCCAGATGCTAAATCTCAAGTAACTTTTATCTACGAAGATAATAAGCCAGTTTCGATTGATACCATTGTTTTATCAACTCAACATAACCCTGAAATTAAACAGGAAGATTTACACGATGCGGTAATGGAAAACATTATTAGACACGTGATTCCTGCTGAATTATTAACAAAAGACACTAAATATCATATTAACCCAACAGGTAAATTTGTGATTGGTGGTCCGGTTGGCGATTGTGGCTTAACAGGTCGTAAAATTATTGTTGATACCTATGGCGGCATGGCTCGTCACGGTGGTGGTGCATTCTCGGGTAAAGATCCATCAAAAGTAGACAGAAGCGCAGCTTACGCTGGTCGTTATGTTGCTAAAAACATCGTTGCTGCAGGTTTAGCTGACCGTTGTGAAATTCAAATTTCATACGCAATTGGTGTTGCAGAGCCTACTTCAATTTCAATCGATACTTTTGGTACTGGTAAAGTGCCTGAACAAAAACTAGTAGAATTAGTAAGAGAGCACTTTGACTTACGCCCTTACGGTATTACAAAAATGCTAGATTTGTTACACCCTATGTACCAACAAACAGCGGCTTACGGTCACTTTGGTAGAGAACCTTATGAAATGACAGTAGGTGACGATACCTTTACTGCATTTAGTTGGGAAAAAACAGACAAAGCTGAAGACTTACGTCGCTCTGCTGGTTTGTAATACTTCATTATTTTCTAAAAAGCTTTCAATATGAAAGCTTTTTTTATATCTATGACTTTATATTAAGATGATATGAGGATACCTTCTCTTTTCTCAGCTATTTCCTACAGTTCTTCATTGAAAAAAAGCCTTTTTGCCCCTATCTTGGTTACATCAATTATTTTTAGTTAAAGTAAATGAAAGTAATTACGTAAATTCACTGTCGAATACAGTACCTCTTGAGTATAAATATAAACATGCGAAACCCTAGAATTTATCAAAATACGCCTCTTAATATTGGCGAAACCGTTGACTTAAACGATGACGCTTTTGGTCATACCGTTCGTGTACTGCGTTTACAAAATGGCGATAGTGTCACTCTGTTTAATAGTATAAACCCGAGTGATGATAGCAGCCCTGCTAAATATGGCGACTATGAAGGTGAACTTGTTAATGTAAGCAAAAAAAGTGCTCAAGTGTTGATTAAAAGCTTTATCGAAAAGTCAGTAGAATCCCCTCTTAACATTCATCTTGGTCAAGGTGTTTCACGAGGTGACCGTATGGATTTTACCTTACAGAAATCAGTTGAGCTGGGCGTAAATACCATTACCCCACTTTTTACTGAACGATGTGGAGTAAAGCTTAACGGCGAACGATTACAAAAAAAAATAGATCAGTGGCAAAAAATAGTAGTTAGTGCATGTGAACAAAGTGGTCGTTGTGTTGTTCCTATTGTTAAGCCAGCTGTTCAATTAAATGAATGGTTAGCCCAAGAAACTTCAGCCTTAAAGCTAAATTTGCATCCCAAAGCTCAACACTCCATTATGAACTTACCCAATAATAATGACCGTGTGAGGTTATTAATTGGTCCTGAAGGTGGCTTGAATGATGATGAAATTACGCAAGCAAACGACTCAGGCTTTATTGATGTATTACTTGGGCCGCGTGTACTAAGAACAGAAACAGCAGCTTTAACAGCTATTACCGCTTTACAATGTCGTTACGGCGACATCAAATAAAGTTATAAATAACGAATTAAATTAGGAAGTAAAATGACAATAAAACTTGGCATAGTAATGGATCCTATTTCGCAGGTTAATGTGAAAAAAGATTCATCAATGGCGATGATGTTTGAAGCTCAAAAACGCGGTTACGAAATTTATTACATGGAAATGAATGACCTCTATCTAGACCGTGGTCAATGTCGCGCTTCAGCAAGCATAGTTAAAGTATATGATAACCCTGAGCACTGGTATGATTTAGAAGAAGCTAAAGATATTGCCGTAAGTGAACTAGACGCAGTATTGATGCGTAAAGATCCTCCGTTTGATACTGAGTTTATTTATGCTACTTACATGCTTGAAAGAGCTGAAGTTGAAGGTACACTTATTGTTAATAAGCCACAAAGTTTACGCGACTGTAACGAAAAACTATTTACCGCATGGTTTGCTGATTTAACGCCTAGAACCTTAGTTACCCGCAGCAGCAAGTTAATTCGTGATTTTCATCAAGAAGAAAAAGACATCATCATCAAGCCGCTTGACGGCATGGGCGGATCATCTATTTTCAGGATTGGTCCTAACGATCCTAACGTAGGTGTAATACTTGAAACACTCACTAACCACGGTAGCCAATATGCTATGGTGCAAGAATACATGCCGCAAATTACCGACGGCGACAAACGTATTCTTATTGTAAACGGTGAACCTATGCCTTACTGCTTAGCGCGTATTCCAGCACAAGGTGAAACTCGTGGTAATTTAGCCGCAGGCGGACGCGGTGAAGCTCGCCCACTAAGCCCAACAGATAAACTCATTGCAGATACGATTGGCCCTGAATTGAAGAAGCGCGGGTTATACTTTGTTGGTTTAGATGTAATAGGTGATAAAGTAACAGAAATAAACGTAACTAGCCCAACATGTATTCGAGAAATAGAAGCCGCTTACCCAATTAATATTAGTGGTAAATTAATGGATGCTATTGAAGAAAACATTCGAACTAAGTAACTTTAATAGAAAAAATAGCTCTACGCGACTAACAAAAAGATAAGTTAACACTATGATTAATTTTGAAAACCAACTCCTTATTGCAATGCCCGCATTAAACGATTCTTATTTTAATAGAAGCGTTATTTATGTATGCGAACACAATGATGAAGGCGCGATGGGGCTAATTATCAACTTGCCAATAAATATGACCTTAAACGAATTACTAGAACATATTGAGGCAGATGTTGAATCAAACCCTGTAATGAATCAAAAAGTCCTCACTGGCGGCCCAGTATCGACACAACGAGGCTTTGTATTACATAGCCCACAAAAAGGCTGGCAAAGCTCTTTAGCGCTAAGTAGCGACGTAATGATCACCACTTCTAAAGATATACTTATGGCTTTAGGGACTGAAAGTGCACCAGAAAAGTTTTTAGTCACTTTAGGTTATGCTGGCTGGAGCCCAGGGCAATTAGAAGAAGAAATAAAAGAAAACTCTTGGCTAACCATAGATGCCGATAACGATATTTTATTTAATACTCCTATTGAACAACGCTGGAAAAAAGCTACTGAAAAACTTGGTATAGATATCGCTCACCTTTCAAACGATGTAGGTCACGCATAAAAAATTGCGATAGCCTCCTTCACAAAATAACATACCCTTTGGAAATGAACATTTATGGCAAAGAACAACCCTATTGGTCAACGCACAGTTATTGGTTTTGACTTCGGCAAAAAATATATCGGTGTTGCTGTAGGACAAGAAATAACAGGAAGTGCAAGCCCACTAGGCAGTGTAAAAGCCAACGATGGAATTCCTAATTGGGATAATATTAATCAATATTTAAAAGAATGGCAGCCTGATTACATTGTAGTTGGCTTACCGCTAAATATGGATGGATCAGAGCAACAACTTACCCTTGATGCTAAAAAGTTTGGTAGACGAGTGTTTGGAAAATTTGGCATAACTGTTGAATATCAAGACGAACGTTTAACCACAGCAGATGCTAAAGAGCAGCTTTTTGCTCGAGGTGGCTATAAAAACCTTAAGAAAGATAATATCGATGCAGAATCAGCTAAGCTTATTATCGAAAGCTATTTTGAATCTATGTATGGGTAGTTCAAGTAAGTTACAGAAAATTTAATAAAAAAGGGATCTAAACGATCCCTTTGCTTTATTAGACAATCTACCTAAAAATCATCTTCAGGCTCTAATCCTGCTAAAGTTACGCCAGCAAGTGCACCTGATCCCCCTTGATCATTACTGCGTAATTTGATCATTAAGCGTAAATCATTTGGTGAATCGGCATGATGCAATGCATCAGCGTAGTTAATTTGTCCCGCTTGGTATAAATCAAATAATGCTTGGTCGAAAGTCTGCATACCTAATTCTTTAGACTTTTGCATCACCTCTTTAATACCACCTATATCACCTTTTTTGATAAGTTCAGCAATAAATGGCGAGTTTAATAATATTTCAATTGCCGCTACACGCCCATTACCATCGGTAGTAGGAATGAGTTGTTGTGCAATAATACCACGTAAGTTTAAAGCTAAATCAAAGAGTAACTTGCTATGTTGATCAGCAGGCACTAAATGCATAATACGGTCAATCGCTTGGTTAGCGTTGTTAGCATGCAGAGTTGCAATACATAAATGCCCTGTTTCAGCAAAACTTAACGCGTGCTCCATAGTTTCTCGGTTACGAATTTCACCAATCAAAATAACGTCAGGTGCTTGTCGTAATGAACTTTTAAGTGCAGCATCAAAGCTTTCTGTATCAAGCCCTACTTCACGCTGAGTTACCATACATTTTTGGTGTTCGTGAACAAATTCCACAGGATCTTCTATCGTTAAAATATGACCGTGAGAGTTTTTGTTACGATAGCCAATTAACGCCGCCATTGAAGTTGATTTACCTGTACCTGTACCACCAACAAATAGCACCAAGCCACGTTTAGACATAACCACATCTTTTAAAACAGACGGTAAACCTAAATCATCAGCTTCTGGTATATCGGTTACAATTCTACGTACAACCATACCTGCCATATCACGTTGCCAAAATGCTGATACACGGAAACGACCAATACTGTCGATAGAAATAGCAAAGTTACACTCTTTCTCTTCTTCAAATATGCGTTTGTTTTTATCTGTCATAGCATCGTGAACTAAGCCTAACGATTCAGCCGCCGTTAATACATGCTCATCAATAGGTACTAACTCACCATTAATTTTTGCACTAACAGGTAATTTAGCGGTAACAAACATATCAGACGCATCTGAAGCGACCATTTTTGATAATAATTGATTAAAATTCATTTAAACGCCCTAGTTCATTCGTTTAGTGATCACTCAGATTAATAACCTTGTGAAAATTGATTTTTGTCTGCCGCTTTTTCTCTTGCTGCTTCACGTGTAATTAATCCACGGCTCACTAAGTTTTGTAAACATTGATCCATGGTTTGCATGCCGTGCGACATACCCGTTTGAATTGCTGAATACATTTGCGCAATTTTATCTTCACGGATCAAGTTACGAATAGCAGGAACACCAATCATAATTTCATGAGCAGCTACTCGGCCACCGCCTACTTTTTTGATAAGAGTTTGTGAAATAACAGCGCGTAAAGATTCAGATAACATTGAACGCACCATAGATTTTTCTTCACCTGGAAATACATCAATAATACGGTCAATGGTTTTAGGTGCAGACGTTGTATGCAAGGTACCGAAAACTAAATGACCTGTTTCTGCTGCGGTCATGGCTAATCGAATAGTTTCTAAATCACGCATTTCACCAACAAGAATAACATCAGGATCTTCACGTAATGCAGAACGTAGTGCAGCTTCAAAACTTAAGGTATCGCGATGAACTTCACGTTGGTTAATCAAACACATTTTGTTTTCGTGTACGAATTCTATTGGATCTTCAATGGTAAGAATATGATCATGTTTGCTACCATTAATGTAGTCAACCATTGCCGCTAGCGTAGTAGACTTACCCGAACCAGTTGGCCCTGTAACTAATACTAAACCACGAGGCGTATCAGCAATATCTCGGAAAATATCAGGACAACCTAAATCATCTAAAGAAAGAATTTTACTTGGAATGGTACGAAATACAGCGGCAGGCCCACGGTTTTGGTGAAAAGCATTTACCCTGAAACGTGCTAAATTTGGCACTTCGAATGAAAAATCGACTTCTAGCTTTTCTTCGTAGTCTTTGCGTTGTTTGTCGTTCATAATATCATAAACTAACGCGTTAACGTCTGCGGCATCAAAGGCCGGTATATTTAGCTTTCTTACATCACCGTCAACACGAATTGAAGGTGGCGTACCCGTTGATAAATGTAAATCTGATGCATTATTTTCAACACTAAATGCAAGTAATTCGGTAATATCCATACAGACCTCTTAGCTATAAATAATTCGAAGCGTTGCTCGAATAATTAAATTAAATATTTGAAACAATTTATATGACACTCATTAAAGATAATATCGCTGCGATTGAAGCGCAAATTTCTCAAGCATGTAATCTATCAAACCGTAAGTCTCACGAAGTGACTTTACTTGCTGTAAGCAAAACTAAACCTAATGAACTCATTGAACAGGCTTATGAAGCAGGACAACGAGATTTTGGTGAAAGCTATGTACAAGAATCCGTAGAAAAAATAGCACAGCTCTCACATTTATCTGATATTTGTTGGCACTTTATAGGCCCTATTCAATCGAATAAAACCCGACAAATTGCCGAAAATTTCTCATGGGTTCATGGGGTCGACCGTATCAAAATAGCCAGCCGACTGAACGAACAGAGAAGTCATCAAGATACCCCACTAAACGTTTGTTTACAAATCAATATTAGTAATGAAAACAGTAAGTCGGGAGTATTAACAAACGATTTACCAGAGTTAGCTCAATTTGTTAACAATTGCGATAATTTAACCTTACGAGGCCTTATGGCAATACCTGAAAAAAATGCTTCAAGCGAAACGTTTGATGAAATGCAGCGACTTTTTTTAAACCTACAACAAACCTATCCTCAAATAGATACCTTATCAATGGGAATGTCTGATGATATGCAGCAAGCGATAATGTCTGGTTCAACCATGGTACGTGTAGGTACGGCAATATTTGGCGCTAGAGATAAATAGCCTCAGTTCAGGTTAACTACCTTAGCAGCCTTAACAATTTAAAATTAATAACAGGAACAGTAATGACAAAAATAGCATTTATTGGTGCAGGTAATATGAATGGTGCCATCATTGGCGGTTTAGTAAAAAACGGCATCGACCCTAAAAACATTATGGTCACCAATCCTTCACCGGCAAAACGTGAAGCACTTTCCAAGCAGTACAATATTTTAAATACCGCTGACAACCTTGAAGCCGTCGCTTTTGCCGACACGATTATTTTGGGTGTAAAACCTCACCTTATTGTTGAAGTATGTAAAAACATTGCAGATAACGTGAATATTGAAAATAAATGCTTTGTTTCAGTTGCCGCAGGATGTTTACTTAAAAATATTCAACAAGCTTTACAGGCAAACACAGCGATTGTGCGCACTATGCCAAATACGCCAGCTCAAGTTGGTTTAGGCATGACAGGTATATTCGCCAATGAATTTGTAACTACCGAACAAAAAGCCAATGTTGAAAAAATTATAGCTTGTACGGGTCAATACATTTGGCTTGAAAACGAAGCAGGTATAGATAAAGTAACCGCAGTTTCAGGTTCAGGCCCTGCTTATTTTTTCTTATTTATGGAAGCCATGGAACAACAAGCGAAAGCACTAGGTTTTTCCGCAGAAGAAAGTAGACTACTGGTACAACAAACCGCAATAGGCGCTGCAAGCATGGTAGTTAATAACCCTGAGGTTGAAATTGGCCAGCTTCGCACCAATGTTACCTCTAAAGGTGGCACTACGCAGGCAGCACTTCTACAATTTACTGAAGGTAAATTACCAGAACTTGTAGCAACAGCGATGAACGCCGCAATAACCAGAGCTCAAGAGCTTGCTAACTCATAACCATCAATTTATTTAAATGACTTTTACCGGAGAAATAAATGCAAGCAATTAACTTTTTACTCGACTTTGCATTCGACACAATACTCATGATTTTAATCGTGCGTGTTTGGTTACAACTTGTACGTGCCGACTTTTACAACCCACTTAGCCAATTTGTAGTAAAAGTAAGTAACCCATTAGTTATCCCTTTTCGTAAAATTATACCAGGGTTTGGTGGTGTAGACGTTGCGACAATCGTGTTAGCTTTTATCGTAGCATCATTAAAATTTGTTTTAATTCCTTTAATAAATGGCGCAGGTATTAATATTGTAACCGCTTTAATTTTAGGCGCGTTATATTTAATAAAACAAACAGGCGTTTTATTGTTTATCATCATGTTAATTATGGCGTTAATGAGTTGGGTGGTACAAGGTTATAATCCAACACAAGTTATCTTCCAGCAACTTACAGATCCGGTATTACGACCTATTCGTAACATAGTACCGGTTATCGGCGGCTTAGATTTATCAATATTAGCCGCATTTTTATTATTGAATGTTATTAATATATTACTATCAGGTTGGATCCCATACTGGGCAATGCTTTAACTTTTATTAACAAAAGTAGACTGGCGACATAAAGGTTAAATAATAATTTAACCTTCTGCTTTAGGAATCATTTATGAAAAAATTAATACAGCGCTTATCAATATTAATCATCACTTCAGTATTTATGCTTAATGCACATGCTGAAAACATGAAGAAATTAGAACATTTAGACGTGCATTACATGGCTTTTGGTGCCACGTTTTTAACACCTAAAATAGCTAAAGCTTATGGTATTGAACGTAGTCGATATAATGGTGTAATTAATATATCTGTTCTCGATAATAGTAAAGAAGGTAAACCCGCTAAACATGTGGTTATTACAGCTAAAGCTCGAAATGATCTAGGCCAAATTAAAACTTTAGAGTTTGAAGAAGTTACCGAAGGCGATGCAATTTACTATTTAGCTCAAGTCACCTACTCAGATGAAGAAACCTACTACTTTGATGTTACGATAAATGACGGCACAGGTAATAAGTCATTCAAGTTTAAACAAAAATTTTATGTAGATTAAAGGCTGATATCACAATAAAAAAGGAGAAATATATAACCTGTATATCTCTCCTTTTTTATTACATGTTTAAAAGTAGAATATTAAATTCTCGCTTTTTTTAACCCTAACTTTACCGTTAGTTTCTCACCAAACGCATTAATCACTAATCCAAATAACACCAAAGCACTCCCTACCCACTGTGTTGTAGAAATAGTTTCATTCAAGAAAAAAGCCGACGCAGTAATACCTACAATAGGCACACCTAAAGTTAAAGGGGCAACTTGTGCCGCTGGATATTGCCCAAGTAAATGGCTCCATAAGCTATAGCCAACAATTGATGCAGCAACAGCTAAATAAGCTAAAGACAAAAACGACACCCAATTAAAACCAATTAAGCTTTCAATAATTAAATCAGGCCCTTCAATAAAATAGCTTGATATAGCAAAAGGAATAACCGGTATCCAAGCCGACCATATGACTAAATCTACTCCGGGTTTAAACCCTCGTTTATTAATAACACGGTTAACAATATTACCTAGCGCCCAGCAAGACGCGCCCATGATAGTTAACATAAAGCCTATACCTGTCATTGTTGTATCTTCCCCCGTACTCGCTATAGTATACAGCCCTAAGCCAGCAACTAACATTGCTAATATTTGAGCAAACTTAACTTGCTCTTTTAATAACAACGCCGCAAAAATCAACGTAAATAATGCTTGCGATTGCAACACTAAAGACGCTAATCCCGCTGGCATCCCCAACGACATAGCACTAAACAAAAAAGCAAACTGACCAAAACTAATAACAAGCCCATAAGCGGCCAGCCATTTAAGCGGAATATTAGGTTTTTTAACAAATAAAAAGCCAACAGAAAATACTAAAGCAAAACGTAAAGCGCCCATTAATAATGGCGGTAATCCATCAAGACCCCAAGCAATAACTACAAAGTTAATGCCCCAAATAATAATAATGAGTAAACCTAATAGGGTGTCTTTAAATGACATGTCAGTCCTTATGAAAAGATGAAAAGGTGGAGCTAATTCAATACATGGTTAGGATTATATTGTATGATCCATGCAACTAAAAAACACTACACAGTTCAAAGGTAAAAGCATGTCTACAGTTGTTTTAGCAACAGGTAATCAGGGTAAAGTAAAAGAGCTTTCTAGTTTACTAGCACAACACACTATTGAGATAGTGCCTCAAAGTGATTTTAATGTACCTGAAGTACCTGAAACAGGTACAACATTTGTTGAAAACGCCATCATAAAAGCGCGTCATGCCGCCAAAATTACAGGTTTACCGGCTATTGCAGACGACTCTGGATTAGAAGTTGACGCATTAAATGGTGAACCCGGTGTATATTCAGCACGTTACGCAGGTGAAAATGCTACCGACAGCGACAACACCAACAAACTATTAAAAGCTTTATTAAACGTACCTACAGCTGAGCGCAGCGCACGTTTTCATTGTGTATTGGTATATATGGAACACGCTAACGATCCTACGCCTATTATTTGTCATGGTGTTTGGGAAGGTAGCATAATCACCGAAAAATTAGGTGAACAAGGTTTTGGTTACGATCCTGTTTTTTGGCAAGAAGATCATAAAATGACCTCGGCCCAACTTCCGCGTGAATTAAAAAATCAATTAAGCCACCGTGGAAAAGCACTTGCTATATTGGTAAAAGAGCTAGCAGCAAAGCACCAAGCCAAATAACTTAATCAATTTAATACCTATCAGGAAATTTCTCTGTGCTTAAAGCTCCACCGTTATCGTTATATATTCATATTCCATGGTGCGTACAAAAATGTCCGTACTGCGACTTCAATTCTCATGCACTAAAAAATGAAATTCCTGAAGCCGAATATGTAGAGCAACTCATACAAGATTTAGACGCCGACATAAAACGTTTTAGCTTAAGCGACAGACCACTGCACACCATATTTATTGGTGGTGGTACACCCAGCTTATTTTCAGCGCCAGCAATTAAATCAATGTTAGAGCAAGTGTTATCAAGATTTACACACGACGCAAACATTGAAATAACCTTAGAAGCCAACCCTGGCACAGTAGAAGCCGACAAGTTTATTGGCTTTTTTAACGCAGGGGTTTCACGCTTATCTATAGGTGTGCAAAGTTTTGAGTCAGACAAACTGATAAAACTGGGAAGAATACACGATAGCCAACAAGCTAAAAGTGCCGCAGAACTTGCCACAACTTGTGGCGTAAAAAGTTTTAATTTAGACCTAATGCACGGTTTACCTAATCAATCGTTAGACAACGCTTTAGACGACTTAAAAACCGCTATAGATTTAAATCCTACTCATTTATCTTGGTATCAATTAACCATTGAACCTAATACACCATTTCATTCAAAGCCCCCTACTTTACCGGCTGACGAAACTTTATGGGATATTCAAGACCAAGGCGTCAAACTGCTTGAAGATGCAGGTTACAAACAATACGAAATATCAGCGTACAGCAAACCAGAATACCAATGTAAACATAATCTTAACTATTGGCGATTTGGCGATTATTTAGGTATTGGCTGTGGCTCACACGGTAAAATTACTGATATCGAGCAGCAACAAATATTTCGCACCGTAAAAGTAAAGCACCCTAAAGGCTATTTAGATAAAGAGCGCGAACATTTAGACCACCTAAATCCGGTTGATAAAAGCGAACTGCCTTTCGAATACATGATGAATGTACTTAGATTGTGTGCAGAATTCAGCTTAGACGATTTTGAAGCTTATACCGGTTTAAACCGAAACACCGTATTACCTATACTAAACAATGCTCAGCAAAAAGGTTTAGTACAAAGCCCAAATGAAGACAGCACCACATGGCAAGTCACCTTACTTGGGCACCGTTATTTAAACGACCTACTTGAGATGTTTTTATGACAGCAAAAGTCACCCATAACAAGCAAGATCAACACGAACCTGACATCAAGTTTATGCAGCGCGCTTACGAGCTAGCACAACAGGCAGAGCAGATTAACGAAATTCCTGTAGGTGCTGTAGTTGTAGCCGACGGTAAAATTATTGGCGAAGGTTTTAATCAGTCAATCACCTTAAACGATCCGTCAGCCCATGCTGAAATGCTCGCCATAAAACAAGCAGGCCAAGCTCTACAAAACTACCGCTTAATTGACTGTACTTTGTACGTGACTCTTGAACCTTGCCCTATGTGTGCTGGTTTATTGGTACACAGCAGAATAAAACGCTTAGTCTTTGCAGCCAACGATCTAAAAACAGGTGCAGCTGGTAGCGCGTTTAACTTGGTAGATCATGAAAAGCATAATCATAAAATAGAAACCACAAAAGGCGTGTTAGCAGAACAATGCAGCGCCCTGCTGTCTGCTTTTTTTAAACGAAGACGTGCAGAGATAAAGGCGAAAAAGAAGCAAGATAAGATAGATAATGAAAATACCTAAAGCATATATTCCTACGCTTTTATCTGCTATACGAGACTCCGCTTTATATAATGAACAATTATTAAAAAGTGAGAAATTACGAGATCGTGATGATTATGAAGAACATTATGTTCATTTAACTCAATTTTTTGAATATTTAAAAGAAGAGTATCAAAACAATGAAGAGCAATATGACTTGAAATTAGAACAGATACTTCCTGAAGAAATGGCTAACAGGTCAATTGAACAAGACTAAAACAATTCACTACTAGAACTTTTGAAATTTAAGCAACCTGAACTCGGCTTAATAAATATTCTTCTAGCAGCTATTTTTACTGACTTCGGCGTTAAATTCACTTGCAATAGGGGAGTATTGACGCGTAAATTTGCCTTGAATTAAGTAAAAATATCAAGCTAGAAGCGGGATAAGATTTTAATTTTTCGATGAATTAAATACTTCTTAAACCGAACTCAGGTTAATTAACCTCAGCTCGGGATAAGCAAAGTTACTCAACAAGCTATTTTTACGCCTAACTTCGTTGAATTTATTACTAATAGCCAGCTATTAGATAGAAAAATTCGCCTTGTTATACACAAAAATATCAATGTTGAGAGACTAATATAGCTTAGGAAAATAATGGTGCGCATTAAGTTTTTGATAAATAACGATTTTAAATCATTCGCTAACATTCATTAACCCGAATTGAGGTTAAGTAAGAAAAAAGTTACATGTAAGGTTTGGATAAATCCGAAAACAATAAAACCCCTTAATAGTAAAGTTTAACAAAACCCAAACGATTAATTTTTATCGCTTGGGCATTATAATATTTAGCCATTTTCCGCTTTTGAGAACGCGACGATAAAATCATCGCTTTTGTTAAAGCGTCTGACAACATAGCTTGAGAAGAGAACACCGACATACTGCCTTTAAACTTAACGTGCTTCCCTGTTGAAGGCTGAATAATAGCTGACTTATTTTCTCGGTGATAATTACCTGATGTAGCTAACGCACTATTTTGCATTTTTACACTTCTTAATGCCGTACTACGTTTATTGTATTGCAGTGCAACTTCTTCATTTTTCCACTGGTTTATTGCTAGGTCGCCTCCTGCGTTAATACGACAATAAATGTGTGCAGGTACTTTACTTAACGCGCAATCAAGCGCATAACCTTTGGCTATTCCACCTAAGTCGATACATAAAGGTTTATCAATATGCACCACACTTTCATTACAACTCATATTACTGCTGTTACCAAAAGCTAAGGTGCAATTTTGGCTTGTTACATTTAACGATAAATGATTAGGCAATTGCTTATTTAAAATTAAACTAGGCGCAACGGTTACATCGTATAAACCACGGGTAAATTTATTTAGCTGAAGTGCAAAAGACAGTACTTTATTCAAATCTTTGGATATAGCGATTGATAAAGTTTGATTATTCGGATCAAACCGATTAGCTAAACTTAATGCTTGTCGATTTAAAAATGAGAGTTCGCTCGTTTCACTGTGGAAACTCAATGTATGATGAACTCGTTCAATTTCATTAAATATTACTTCAGACAATGCAGTAAGTTCATCGTCTGCGACTTCTCCCCTTAATTCTATGTCAACTAAGGTTCCAAGTAATGTTTTACGTTTTTCTAATTGATTTAGTGTCACAATAATTTAAGCACTTGCTTCCAGATTTCCTTTAATCGATTAATGCTATCAGTTACATCGCTGCACGATAGTGTAGCACCTGATATATTTTTAATCTGCTTATCTAGTTTCAAAAATTCACTACTGTTTTTCCATGAAATTATATACGCCATTTAGGGGGCATAATTTGACGACCATAGCTTTTCGGTAAGTGAGAGCTTCAACACCAATAATTAGCTTTTTGGTTATGCCATATTCGATTTCAGGATGAATACAGTGAAAGCTGTAATGGTCACATTTATTTTTGTCTAAACGAATAGTACCTGAAAGTTTGAATTCGTAGCTATCTTGTGGACGTGTATTTACAACCTTTGCCCCATAATTTTCACCAGCCCATGCTGATGTAGTCATTAAGCTAAACATTGCTAAAACAACCAACGCAAATAAAAATCATTATCATTACTGTATTAATGAACAGCTTGACCAATGTTAACAGTTAACAATATATTGTGTGTGTACATAATGTACAAAAAATTATATAAACTTTATTTATAGACTAAACAAGGAATTATTATGAAAAAAAGGACTGTTTTACTATCAGGAATAATGCTCGCTTCATTTTCTATTAATGCAGCAGATTGGGACACGATCCCACTACCAGTAGCAGCAGGCGATGGCAAAACGTGGGAGTTGCAAGGAAACTACTCTGATTCATTTGATTACACAGGAAAACCAAGTACTTTTACAGATAAATGGAATGATACTTACTTTAATGCTTGGACAGGTCCAGGGCTAACCTATTGGCAACAAGATTCATCTTGGGTTGCGGATGGTAACTTAATTATCAGTGCATCTCGTCGCACAGGTACAGATCAAGTTAATGCTGGTGTAGTTACATCTAAAACAAAAGTTAAATACCCTATTTTTTTAGAAGCTAATATCAAAGTGAGTAACCTAGAATTGTCATCTAACTTTTGGTTACTTAGTGAAAATGATGAACGTGAAATTGACGTATTGGAAGTTTATGGTGGCGCGAGAGAAACATGGTTTGCACAAAACATGTCGACCAATTTCCACGTATTTATGCGTGATGAACAAACTAATGAAATTATCAGCGACTTTAACGATCAAACTCATGTTACACCTACTTCAGGTACATACTGGAGAGAACAATTTCATCGTTTTGGTGTTTACTGGAAAAGTCCGACTGAGGTCACTTTTTACATAGATGGTCAGCAAACTGCAGATGGTTCATGGGCACAAGTAGTTATGACCGATAAAGACTACACAGGAGCAATACTAGATAAAAGCCAATACAATATGGATCAAGAAGCATTCATCATTATTGATACTGAAGATCATGCTTGGCGCTCTGCAGCTAACAATATAGCAACAGATGCAGATCTCGCTGACGAAAGTAAAAATAAAATGTATGTTGACTGGATCCGTGTCTATAAACCTGTTTCAGTTGGTGTTCCATCAGGTACTACTAGTATACAAGCCAAACACAGTACAAAATGTATAGATGTTACTAATGGTGCATTAAATAATGGTAGCCTATATCAACAATGGGGCTGTGATACGAGTAATGCTAACCAACAATTTACGTTGACTGATCTAGGTAATAGTGAATATGCAATTACCTCAAATCAAAGTGGCTTATGTGTTGAATTAAAAGACGGAAATACTGCCGATGGCGCAACAGTTCATCAATGGGTATGTAACCACAGTAATAACAACCAACGATGGAAACTAGCCGACAAAGGCGATGGATATTATGAAATTCGCTCTAAAGCAAGTGACAAGTGTTTAGATATAGCAGGTCAGCAAACCGTTAATGGCGCAGCACTTAATCAGTGGAACTGCTTTAATGGTGACAATCAGCGCTTTAAGTTTGTAAACTGATATTTAAATAAAGTACTTTATTTAAACATACCAACCTATTAGATATTTAATTAGGTATAAAGGCTCTTGAATTTATTCAAGAGCCTTTTCTTATACAGGTTCTATGACTCAATTAATCTATACCCATTTAAATAAATGAAAGCTAACAAATTTAAAGTATTTCTTTAACTACTTAACCTGAACTCGGTTTAAGAGATTCTTAACAAATTGAAATATAATAAAAATAGTTTTATTGAGCCTCTAGCTTGCTAGTTTTTCTTAATTCAAGGCAAATTTCGCGTCAATACTCCTCTATTGCAAGTAAATTTAACGCAGAAGTTAGGAAAAACAGCTACTAGAGAAGGATTTATTCAGGCGAGTTCAGGTTACTTATTATTCAAATTATTAACGTAAGTCAATTCATTAATGCGTTTGGTATAATTTGGAGCGTCTCTGTGTACTTAGCCACATAAAACTCCAACAAGATCCTGCATACTATAGATATAAAGCCTACGAGCAAGATAGGCTACAACTATTTATTTTGATGGAAGTGGTAAGTATTTTTTATAAATCTTGTCGTAAACATCTGTCGATTTTATTTCATCTAATGCAGCTTGCCAATTAGCAACTATATTATTTGGAGTTTCTTTTGAAAAAACCAGATATATGTCTGAATTATATAATTTGACGTTGGTGCGTTCGATATTCGCTTTTTCTTTTTCTGCTAAGCTATGTACTGTCAATTCACTCATAGGAACTAAATTCACCCTATCTTTTATTAACATTTTTATTGCATAAAATGGCTTTGTTGTAGGTACAATATTATTAAAGTTTTGAGCTTTTAAAAAGTTATGATCTGCATTTCCTAAATGTACACCAACTGAAAAAGACTCTTTAATTTCATCTAAGCTTGAAGGCATAATACTCGAGCCTTTTCTTTTATAGAAGTACACACCACTGGATATCAACGGTCCTACCCATTTTACCGTACCTTCCCTTTCAGGACGCCTGGCTACAATATACATTGCATAGTTAGGTTTATTTTGAACAGTCCATAAACCTCTTGCAAATGGGTATACTTTAATATCGTGATTATATTGAGTGATTTTCATCATCTCTTTAATGATTTCTGTGGTAAGTCCTTTTAGCTCACCATCTTCTAAATAAGAAAAAGGCTCTATTTGATGAGTTAAAAAAGTAATATTTTGGCTATAACTACAAGCATGAAAGAAAATAAAAAGAAAACCGTATAAAATACGCTGTAATTGAGTATTCATGAAATCTCCAAGCCTTTACTAGAGCTAATTAAAAATCAACTTACTATCGTTTAGTTATTGAACATTGAAGTAGTATGCCTGATTTCTCATGAATATAAAAATACGGATAAATTAACCTTAACTACACATAGCTCAAAATATACAAAGAAGTTACTCTTTTATCACTTTTTTGTAATAGCTTCAGTATAGATTAACTTAACTAAAATTACTGTTTAATAATCATTAATACTTTTCCTAATATTTGATGCTTATCTACAGGGCCAATCCTCTCAACCGTTAGGCTTGAAGGATTCTCGCCTTTGCTCCAAATAAAACCATAACGGTCAATTAGTGCAACCGTTTTAATAATAAGCCCTAATGTTTGATGCTTAATTAATACAGTTTGATTAGGTTTTACACGCCAAAAATTAAACCACTGATTAATTAATATATAGCTGTGCTGAGGCACTTTAGGAAACATACTGTGTCCCTTTACTTTTAAAAGTTTAAATCCTAGTACCGTCATATTATTAAGCTCCTTTATCTAAAATCGCTTTTGCTAGTTTTCCGTTGTCGCCAGTATGTTCCTTTTGTTTAGCAGCTACTGTGACAAAATTTAATTTTTTATCTAATAATTCTAATAACGTATAAAACATAATGACTCTCCTGTGGTAACTAAAACAATGTGTTTCAATAATTAACGCTTAATGTACTACCTCTTGCTGGCTTTCGAGTTTCTGCTTAAACTCTTGGATTGATTGCATACAATCATTACAAATAGGATTCTTTTTACTGAATACCAGAATTGGAGGAAAAGTTAATTTCAAGGCCTTAATGGCAATTAACTTTACGTCTTCTGTCGCTTGTTTGCTTTGAGTTAAGTTAAGCATTCTATTATGCGGAATAAGCAAATAACGTAACCCTATTTGCTTATCTCCCTGTTGTTCAAATAGTGTAGATAAGTTATGTAAAGTACATATCCACGCCATTAATAAATTGATGTTCGTTGGGTCTGCCGACCATAAATAATCTAATTGTAGTTCAGCCTCTTTATAGTAATATTCGGCTTGTAACCAATTTTGTTTTTCATAACACTCATTTCCAAAGGTTAGTAACCTTTGCCAAAGCAATGGTTCTGATTGCTGAATTACATTTGTTTTCATTAGCGAATACCTTCCTTATTTATTAATCTTACCGCCACAACTCAAATGATAATCATTATCATTTGGGTTTGCAATAGATATTTTAAATGAAATAGTAATTAAGAAGTAGATGGTAGAAATGTTTTAAATAATCTTTAGGAAGTGTACAATTAATTAACGAATATAAAGGAGATAACCTATAAATTTAAAAATATAGGCTATAGTTTTTTGAAGTTTAACTGTGCGATGTTTTAAAAATTGAAGCTGATAAAGATGTTAATCTGCTCAATTTATTTCTAAAATATTGCAAATAGTATGGTTTACTTTATTCACATCATATTTATTTTGAGCAAACGCCAAACTCGCTTCCCCCATAGATGCGAGTTCATTAGGATTTTCTATAAACCAGAGCATTTTATCGGCAAGATGTTTTGCATTACCTTTTTCAACTAAGAATCCATTACTCCCTTCTTCAACAGTATCTCGACAACCAGGAACATCTGTTGTGAGTATCGGGCGACCAATTGCCATAGCTTCTAGAACGGTACGAGGTAATCCTTCATGGTATGACGCTAATACAAATACATGGCACTGCCTTATAAAAGGTCTAACATCAGTGGTATTACCTAAATACTCTATTAGCCCCTTATTTTTCCAACTATAGACTTCTTCAATTTTTATACCATCAGGAGATGGATCTGCTGGTCCCAAGATTTGAAATCTTATATTCGGATATATTTTTAATACAATTTCAGAAGCAGACACATATTCTCTTAAACCTTTATCACCTAACAACCGAGCAATCGTCAGAAAGGTTAAAATAGGCTCTTTAGGTAGCTCACAATGTTCAAAGTAATTTAAATTTACTCCTGAACCATTTACTACATAAGCTTTTGAATGTGGAATTATTCTATTTTGTATAAAGGTCTGCTTATTATCGTTATTTTGAAATATTACACTTTTGGCTGAAACTAAAGCTCCTTTATAGAGTGTTTTAGCTATAAACTTTACAACATTCCGTTTAAATCCACCTGATTGAAAAGCAAAACCTAAACCTGTTATTAAGGCATTAAATTGAATACTTGAAAATAAATTAGCGCTCAACCCACCCCAGATAACCGGTTTAATAGTATACGCTATAACTTTATTAGGCCGTTCTTTTTGGAATACTTTGACTAAGGACATAAAAGTTTTTAAGTCTGAAAAAGGGTTGATGCCATTTCGTGCAATCGGATAAGAAATATACCTACAGCCTAATTTCTCTATTCTATTTTTAGTTTCTATATCTGTGTAGGCAGCCATCGTAATAACTTCATGGTTTAAATTGACTAATTTCTTTATCAATTCGCCTCTAAAGTTAATCAAAGACTCAGGTAAAGCCCCGATAATAATAATTTTCATAGTGAATAACTCTACTGTGTTTATTTATGGTCACAATTTATAATTAAAGTGTTAATTTCACTTTGTAATTGCTTTATTAAAACAGGGTCTTGATGTGTACTTTTGTTTCTTAAAGTTAATAATTTATTTTCTAATTTGAATATATTTGCGAAAAATACAAATAAAACTTTAGCGATAGTTTTACCCACAATTTTAACTTTATTACCAAACGTTAAAAATTGTAAGTATTGAAACAAAACAATTTTCAAACCATTAAAATATGCTCTGATTGCCTTCTTAGGAGAAACACTACTTTCTTCACGATAGTAGTAAAGAGGCTCCTTTATAAAAGCCACCTTTAAATCCTTTTTAATTGCCGCATCAATCCACAACTGATAATCTTCTTTTAGCTTTGTATTCTCGTTATAGCTATTTCTTAAATACCAACTTTTCCTAACCAATATAGTGGCGTGAGCTATTCCTGACAGTCCAAAAATGGCATCGCTTACAGATAAGTTATCAAGAACTTCTACTGAAGGTTGCCTATAACCAATAACTTCATTTTCATCAGTAATAGAGCAAAGCCCTGTTGCTACAATATCTATGTCGGGCGAATTATCTAATAGCTTTACTTGCTTTATAATTCTATCAAGAGAAACCAAATCATCAGCATCCATCCTAGCGATATACTCCCCTTGGGCAATATCTATAATTTGGTTTAGCCGAACAGGTAAGCTTTTATTTTTTCCATCGCTGATCACTTTAATACGCCGATCATCAAAGCTTTTAGCAATTTCTAATGAATTATCTGTTGAACCATCATCCAATAATATAAGTTCGAAGTCTGTAAAGGTTTGATTAAGTATTGAGTAGATACTTTGTTTTAAGAAATTACCAGGATTATAAAATGGAATACCAATGCTAACTTTCATTATAAATTCTCTACTATTGGATTAAATCGATAAGGAGCTAAATTACTAAATGTGCTTGTAGTTAAATAAAAATATAAACTCATGAATATAATGGCAACGAATATCATGATTAACCGTGTTTGATAGTCTTTAAAACTTATAATTGTCATCGGTAATAAAAACATATTCAACTGAATGAAATATATACTCATCCTCAAAAAGCCTGATGGGTCAATTCTTAAAATTATCGAAAGTAAACTTATTAATGTACCAAGTAAATATAAGGATAATAAAATATCAAACGAGCGTGTTCCCAGATACCTAGCATTGACTCTCCGACATAATACGAACCAAACAAAAAGCAAAATATTAAAGGTTGAAACGACAACCCCACCACTCGTTTCTTGTTGATCGCCATAGGTTGAATATTTACTATCAATACTTGAAGCGATACTGATGAAGCTTGGAAAAAAAACAACAAAAATAAGAAAAAAGAAAAGAATGAAGCCAATTTTACGAGGTTTTATCTCCCCCTTGAAAATAAAATATAAGGGCAAGCAAATAATAATTGACTTATGAAACAAACAACCAATTAAAATAGACAATAAATATCTTATTGGTTGTTTGTTTATTATGAATATTACAGAAACGGAAAATATAGCTATAGCAATTGCTTGCCGAGTACCATTAATTTGAAAAAGATAAGGGCCTATTAATAATAAAGTCGCTAATGATAATGTTTTAAGATTGAACTGTTTAATGCTGTAAAAATAACAACTAGTTATAATAATTGAGCTTAATGAAAATAATGCAACGTAGTTATCACTGATCAGACGCCCCAAATAATTAAGCACCCAGAAGGCAGGCTCACCTTTAACATTAATAATACCAATAAGAGAGTCAACACTATCAATATAATTATAATAATAAATATAGTGTGGAGAGTCAGTTCCTACTTTTGCATGCTTAAATCCAGTGAGGATAATTAAGGGAATTGCAGATACGATATAAGTTGCGTTCAAAGCTATTTTATTAAACTTAAAATGATGTCCTATAAACATAAAGCTTAAAGAAAGTAGATAAATAAAAATATAAGGCAACATTTAAATTATTCACCTAAACCGAAAGGTTAATAATTGAATACAACTTATTAAGTTCATCACTGTTATTATAATTATTCATTGAACAGTAATGACTTAATGCACTCCTTCTATTTGGATCTTCATACAAATCAATAATACTTTGGGCAATTTCCTCTCTAGAATTACCACTAATAACTCCATCAACAGAATGCTCAATTTGACTTTTAGCTGTAGGATAATTAGCTACCAATATAGGTTTTGCTAAGATTTGGGCTTCTGAAACAGTAACCGCTTTCCCTTCATATCTTGAGGGTTGAACATATATGTCACATGCTTTCATGTAAGGGTATGGATTATTGATTTTACCTAATAGAATAAAACTATCTTCTAAACCATGGTTTATGATTAATTTTTCTAGTAAAGCTTGGTCAGGTCCATAACCAATAATGTACCACTTAATATGTGTAAAACCTTTTTGATGTATTAAAGCAAGTACTTCAATAGCTTTATCAAATGCTTTTGGATGGCATAAACGGCCAACAGATAAAAGAGAAAAGCAGTTTTTATCTAATGTATTTATTGCTATATTTTCTAAAGACATTGTTTTAACAAAGTCAGGTGATGTAATGTTTTCTACAACAATTAACTTTTTTTGTAATGACGGATATTTTTTTACAAAGGCATGAGAACAATCATCAGATATAGAAATAATATAATCGAACATATCCCACATTTTTAAATCGGCTTTCACATCAGTAGTGATAGCAGAATAGTCTGTATGTATCCAAGCTATCTTTACTTTTGCGTTAACTTTGTTCGCTATAAAATCATGAGGCCATAAATAACTAATAGCGACATCATATTCTTTCGACATTTTTGGAAAAAAAGGTAAGCAAAACCGCCATATAAGCTGAGTTTGAAGATAATTTGTTTCTTTAACTTTATTAAAAAACATCGCTGACTTAGCTAATGTTCTAGCAACACCAATAAACCAACTTTTAGTCTTAAAAATTTCTTTTATAGATTGTCTAACCGTTTTGTATTCTTTTACTTCATCAAGTAATTTGGCTTGCGGAGGAAGTAAGTCAAGAAAGTCACCTGTGTGGCTGTAAAGAAATAAATCGACGTCAAATTGCTCATAGTCAAAATTATTAAGCATACTTAATAGGCTTCGTTCTACTCCACCTACTTCCATATCAAATGAAGAAATTAATAATTTTTTCATTTGTTTATCCCTGTAATTTTTTAAAGTTATTTGATCCTAATAGTTTGATGATCAAACCTTTAACAGCTTTCTTAAATTTAGAAGACGAGGAAGCCCAAGTAGCACCAAAATGATGTACCGCGTAAGAGGTATCGTCACTATAATCAATTTTATGTAGATAATCATAAGGGGAAAATTTAACACGGTCTAAAACGGTAATTACTTCGTTATTTTTGGCTGTAATACTTTGATTTTTTCCATCTAAAACCAAGTTATATTTTTCAAGTAACGTAGTTAGTTTAGTAACATTTGTTGTTAAATCGCACTCTCCGCTAGGCAAAATAAAAGGTCGGTTATGGTAAATACACATAAACTCGTTGATAAAGGCAGAATTTTTTCTCGCACAAATGGTACTTGTTGCTATGTAATTAGCTTCTTCAAAACCTAATACCACATCATTATCAAGTAAATCATCAAACACCTTAAACACTTCAACGTCGGTATCTAAGTAGATACCTCCTTGGTGATACAAAGCAAATAATCGAGCATAATCACTAACAAATGCATATTTTTTTGCTTCGTACGCCTCTTTAACATAGTCATTAATATCAACATTAAAATTATCTTCATTCCATTCAACAATTTGATAATTAGGCAACATACGACTCCAACCATCAATATACGCGATTACGTCTTGTGGTTTATCGCCTTTACCAAACCAACAATAATGTATAACTTTAGGGATTGTCATAATATGTACTACCTATAAGATTTATAATTTTTATTATTAAAACTTTAAAAGCAAGCGGACTTGGCTTTTAACACTGCTTACTATACGAAAAATACTGGCTATTACTTTAAATAGCACTCTACTTTTGGCACTCGATATTATCAAATTATTTTTAAAGCCTAAGAGACCACAGTCATTTTTATAATTACCATTTAACTTAGTCCGTAAACTAACCAAATCACTATATCGTTTTTCATTTATTATTTTTGTTATTTGAGATGAGATAAAAATAGCATGCCACCGCTCTGACAAGGTATTATTCATAAAAAAAATAGACGCATCAAAGTTAAACTTTGAGCTCATATTAGTGCCTGTCGACAACGTATAATTAAGCCCATAATAAGGCGACTGCCCTAACTTATATGCATAAGTGTAACGAATCAAAAAATCCCAATCTTGATGTTTAAATAGCTTATTATTAAAAGTTACATTCACTAATGTTGCTTTATTAATAACTAAACTTGAAGTGACTGAAATCCCTCCTTGAATAAAAATAAACTCGCATATATCTGATTGTGTTTTATATGTGGGTATAGCTTTAGTAACTATTTGATCTGATATTAAATTAACTCTGCTAAAACAAGCATCTAGTGATTGATCATGTATTGTTGTTAAGCACGATATTAGGTGTTGATTATTCCACGTATCGTCAGCGTCTAAAAAGGCAACATACGAATATTGTGCAGCTTGAATACCTATATTTCTCGATACATTAGCATTACCTTTGCCTTCAGGTTGTAAAATAGTAATTGGACACTGCAGGGAATAATGTTCTGCTTTATTTTTTAATAAAGGGAAATCGTCTGAGCAGTCGTCAACAATAATTATTTCAACATTTACATTACATTGCTGTAGAACAGATTGAATTGCAGCAACAATACACTCTGCACTATTGTAGGTAGTGATAATAACTGAAACGTTATTTTCTGTATTCAACGATAAATCTCAATATAAACATAAATTTTATTAATAATGAGCTAACGACTAGTTAAACTAAAGATCATGTTTAGTTCATTCGTTGGCTATTTGATTAGCTGGTAATAAATTTGCACTTAACATTTTAAAATTAAAAAGCACCAATAAAATTAAAAGTAAAATTCCCGATAATAATAAGTCAGTAAACACCAAACCTGTTTCAATCGAAGAATATGATGTAACAAAACAATAAATTAGAACAACAGGTAAATATCGTGCGGCTACTCCGAATATAACTTTATAAAATTCAAAGCTTGAAATACGAAAGCCATATTTAAATAAAACAAAATAAATCACCATAAAACTAATGGTAAAACCAATACATAAACAAATCGCTACCGCAATTATGTTGCCTAGATATATCCCGAAAATAATAAAAATTATATTTACTGCGGCAGCAATTGCTCCACTATAAAAGAGCAATTGAGGCTTATTAATAGATTGAAAAAAAGCTCCTGACGTTGACAGCACCATCTGAACTGGAATAATAAAACTTAAAATAGTCACTAACTCGTCTACTTCCCCCCATTGTTCGCCAAACAGTAAAAGTACAACCTGTGTACTATTAACTCCCATAAAAAGCGCAATGGGTATCGATAATATAAGTAATTTTTTTATCAATTTATTATGCTCTTTAAGAATTAAATTTAAATTCTGGCCACTAAGAATTGGTTGAATAGCAGGATTTATAGAATACGTTATTAGTTGTAATGGATATCTCATTAACTGATACGATTTATCATAAATACCAAGAGATTCAATACTTAAATACTTACCTATTAAAATATTATCTAAATTTCTTGAAAAATAGTTAACAACATTAAATAAAAATTGAAACGTTGAAAATCTAACAACTTCAGATAGATATTTAAAATTAAAGTTTAGTTTTGCCAATCCAACATATGTACTTTTTGAAAGTATATAAAGCATAAAGAAACGAAAAACAGAAGATAAAAGAATACGAAGAAATAAAATAATGACGCCATAGTCATATTGATATAAAACAGCCACTAATATAAAAGTGACCAGTTCGCTTAAAATATTTACTATTGCAATAGAGTAAAATTTAGTTTCTCTATGAAGACTGACTGTAGGAAGAGTAGCCATAGCTTGAAATACAATAGCAACTGACACAAATATTCCAAAAAATGAATAGGATGAATTATCGTAATAACTATTCAAAAAGAAAGAAAAGCCGTAAAAGCTTCCTCCTAGAATAGCCCCAAGAACAATAGTAAAAGTAAATACACTATCTCTTAAATTCGTCCCTATTTTTTTTAAGCTCAATAAAGCTGGTGATAAACCTAAATCAGAAAAAAGTTGAAAGAAAATAACAAAAACATGAACCGAAGCAACAATACCAAATTCTGCAGGTGTGAACATTCTCGCATAAAAAACCATTGAAACAATCTGTAAAACATAAACAGATAAATTTCCAAAAACACTTCTTTTTATTGAGCTATAAAGTTTGTTACTCATTATTTATCAGGCCATAATTCTGAAAAATACTGCCCTTGTTCGTCTAATAATTTATACTTTTCAAGATCTCTGAGTTTTATGATCCGTTGACTTGAACCAACAACAATCGCTCCTGGTTCAACGTTTTTAGATATAACAGCTCCCATACCAATGACAGCACCATCACCAATAGTAACTCCAGGTAAAATCATAACATTCATACCAATCCATACAGACTTTCCAATGGTTACAGGTTTTAGTATATATTGATCATCGTACGGTATTGCTTCACCTTCGGTACTGTGATTTGCGGAATAAATTACAACATTACGACTAATTTGTGTATTGTTGCCGATTGATATCCCTCCTAATGCGAAAAAAAAGCTACCAAATCCTACTCGAATATTGTCGCCTAATTTTAACCCCTCAGAATAATAGACTTTAACATCACCATGAAATTTACAGTTTATTCCTTGATGTTCAACTGTATTAAGTGAGACTTTACCAACAGCCTTTCTTACTTTATCTTCAAGCAGATGCTTATAAAATGTTACTAATTTTTCGATTATCCATTCGTTAAATATTAATTCCACAAGCTTTCGAAGTATTTTTTTTAACATACTTTTTATCATTAACGTAATAGTTCCTAGGGTAGGTTCCAGCTTTATTATTTTTATTGCTTTATGTTAAGCGATTGTTAAGTTTTGGCGTTTTAGGAAGTTTCATTATTAGATACCATATTGTTTATGAAAGCAAATAGACCAAATTATAAAGATAAACTCATGAATATAAGTAAAAATTATTGTTTAAAATAAATTGAGGTTAAAAAGTGTGGGCAAACATTAGAGCGTGTTGACCTTTTGGGTATAAATTTCGTTCAAATTAAACGCGATTTAATCTATAGCCAAACCGCCTCAAGATGCTTGTTTCAGGCATCTTTATTATATGTAAAAAGTAACAACAACGAGTAAACCGCGTATAAATAAGCCTGTAATACAAAGGTCAACACTCTCTCTAGCTTTAAATATTATGAGTTAACATTTCTTTCTCACCTTCAAAATTATTAAAAAGTGCTAAGTGTGCGCTTTGCGAAAACGTATCATCTCTGTGGGTATATTGCGAAATCCAATCAATTAGCATAGCTAAATTAGCATCTTGAGCGGCTTTAGATTCATATTTATGAGGTTCCCAAGGGCGTTTTTGTGCATTACGAATACAATCTTCAACCGATAAGTTTAAAAAGATAACTTTATCGGCAATAGGTGTAACCAACTCAAGTAAATCGGTGTAGCACCCTTCAATTACCCATACGTTGTTATTTTTCAAAAACTCATCAATTTTAGCTTTAGACTCGGTAATTGGTGTTCTAGATGGTGGCGTAGTTGGTTGCCATGCAATCGTGTCTATACCCGTTACCATTCAAGATGCAGGTTTCAGTGGGAACTAAAAACAATTTAGGCAAGGCATTAAGTTTACGTCATGGTTATTCCCTTACTAAAGTTAATAACGAAGCATAAATTGTTTTTAGACCCATCGAAGAAGCGCTTGAGCAAAATCACTTCTTCGTTAATGCTTTTTATAAGGGAACAACCATTACTACAAAGTATCGCCTTGAATTGATATCGCTCAAGTGCTCTGAAATAGCCTCATGAGTGGTAACGGGTATGGATCTAGATGCGCACTTTGATTGCCTGCACTTATTTTTTGAGCAAGCGTTGATTTGCCCGATCCTGAATTTCCAAATATAACCACTTTAGACAAAACAAAGCCTCCTTCTATTTACTCGTAGCACTTAACTTTTCAGCTACCTAAACTTATTAGCTGCTTGTTGTGAATTTTTGATAGCACTAATAATGAAATAATCGCTCCGCTTAAGGCCCACATCATGTCTGATTGTGTATCCCAAATATAACCTTGTGTACCTAAAAAAGCTTCAGCATCTTCGCCTGTAGATAACGCGACCCACCATTCAATTAATTCATAAAAGGCACTAAAAGCTAAACAGATGGCAACAATAATAATGTTTCGCCATTTATCACCATTTACAACGTGTTTGCGAATAAGTATTTCTCGCGCAAGTAAGGCAGGAACAAAGCCTTGAAAAAAGTGCCCTACTTTGTCGTAGTTATTTCGCGTAGCACCTAATAATTCATCAAAAAACGGCACTTCGGCATAGGTATAATGCCCACCTACCATTAATACAATACAATGGAGTAATATAAAAAAGTACAATAAGGGTGTTAACCGAAAGCTGTTATAAGTAAATGCTAAAATGCTGCCACCAATAACGGCAGGTAACACTTCAAGAAACCAAGTAAATTGATCTTTTGGATTAACACCAGACCAAACAAGTACCGCTAAAAATAGACTCACCCAAAGGTATTTCATTGCTTATTGCCCGCATCTTCATTTAATAAAATAAGGCTTAAACCTATCATGGTAATATTGGTGGTTACAGGATTAAATGCTTCAATTAATAGCTGAGGCTGCAAAATACCCACAAAAACTAAAAGCCCTATTAAACCGGCAATATTCAGTAATATAATGGCTTTATTTTTATAGAAAATAAAAATAACAATACCAAAAATCACTTCGCCGATCCCTGCTGATTTAGTAACAAAATAAGAGAGTTCTTCAGATAAACCAATACTCGCTGTCATTAATTTTTCTAATGGCGCTATATGAACTAACTTAGGAAATATACCGTGATATAACCAGCTGAAACTGACAATATATCGAGCAATTTGAATGGAAGACATGTGAAGATCCTTTTTCTTTATTTAAATCAGTCACTATATGCTTTTTATAAGGGAGCAACCATTATTACAAAACATTGCCTTGAATTGATATCGCTCAAGTGCTCTGAAATACGTATCTTGATTGGTAACAGGTATATATGCCCTCACCATACATGATCATCAAAAAATATAAAACAAAACCAAAGGCTCGTAATGAGATAATCACCCTTGGTAGTTTTACAGTTGAATAAATTTATTATAACTTACTTATCGCCAGCTCCACCCGCTTTAATTCTCTTAATGTCGACATACGATTAATTTCCATAAAGGTCCACATTTTTAATGCTATTTGAACGACCAATGAAATAATTAATACAACGCCCCAATGTAGCTTGTGTTCTAGTATAGATTCTACAAAAAAGAATTCGTATCCCGCCCAAACCATCATTGCTGATACCGCCAGCGTTATAATAGACACTAAGATCATCCAACCACCTAAAGCGCCTTTATATGCGTTTGCCAACATTGAAAACAAGCCTTCTTGATGTACTAAAATTTGATCAACTTGTTTAGCCTCTGACTCTAATTCTTCTTTAATTTTTTTATCTATATTCATCACATTATTCCTTATCTATTTACTGGTTTGATAATTTATTTTTTAACGTATTTCTTGCACGATTTAATCGTGACTTAACCGTACCTATAGGTATTGAAAGCACGATACTAATTTCTTGTAAGCTCATTTCTTCTAAATAAAATAAATGAATGGCTTGTTTATCAATATTCTCAAGTTGAGATATATAAAAATACAATTCACTGTTTTCATTGGCAGGTGCAGAACTTGTTAATTCATCTACTTCTTCAATATCAATACATTGGTCATGTATTTTTTGTTTACGCAGTAAATCTAGAACCTGCCAATGAGTCAGTTGAAACAACCAGCTTTTAAAGGCTCTTGGATCCTTTAATTTAGTGAGGTTTCTAGTAACTTTTATCCAACTATTTTGTGTCGCTTCTTGGGCTATTTGAGAGTCAGAACTCACTTTATAAGCGTAGCGAAGTAAACCTTGCTGAAAATAATTAAACAGCTGTGCAAACGCAATGTCTTTACCTAATTTCGCATCAATAACGAGTAAATCTATTTGTGCTTGTTCCATAGTATTGTCTTTTTGTTTGCTTCAATAACAAGACGCAAGGCTGTGATGAAAGGTTCATGCTAATGTAAAAATATTATAAAGTAATGCGAGGAATTGAAGAGGTACAAGCTTTGATCAACTTCGTAGCTGGCTTTATTTAATAAATCAGCAAGTTAATTATTGAGTGCTTGATCGTCTTCAATAACTAATATTTTGGCCATGTTCATAATTTATTAGAATTAATTTAGGAGAAAAAATAGGGAATTAGGATTTAAATTGATACAACACTTTGCCAAAGATCTTTTTTTTAGGGATCCAACCTATTTGCTCTGTTGAAACACCACTTTGATGAGCGCTAGATAATAGCACTCCTTTCGTTTCAGACAATTTAACAATACGCTTAATAATAGATTTATATTCAGGGTGCTCAGCAACAATTAAATCACCAACGTTTAAAGACCAATAAAACGTACTCACAATAACAAAGTCACCGTTAGCAAGTTCAGGCAACATACTATTACCATTCACCCTAATTAAATGAATCAAATACTACCACCTAATACACATTAGATTGATGCTAGTTGAGGGTATACAACAGCCTGACTCGGCGGATAAGGACATACAGCTAAATAGGTAGGTATCCCCTTAGTTTCCCAAAATATAGTAGAAAAATCATTAATCAATTCAAGTAACTTTAAAGCTTCTTCTCGATTTACACCTTGCTTAACTTTAGATGCCTGCATCATAATATTATGCACAAGCCTATGAATGTCTGGGTACTTATCTATTTGAGGCTGTTTAAAATAATCCCCCCAAATAACTCTAATTTCTTCTTTCAGTTTTATGCCATGCGCTTCTTTTTCATTGATTAAACGCACTTGTTGAAAACGATCTGCTGGAACGGGGCTTTCCTTAGCATTTACTTCTTCAATCAAATCAACCATACGGATCATAGTTAATGCACATATTTGTGCAGTACTAGGATCGTATATCTTACAGGGTATGTCGCAATGCGCAGAGGCTGTTTTAAAAGAACTTACTTTATCTAAAGCAGTTAACATTGAATGAATCATATTATTCTCCCCTTTTTCTCTGTTGATTTTTACGACGAAAAACTTGTATACCCACGGCAACAATACCTACAACAGCAAACGCTAAAATTAAATGCGTTAAATTGCTAGACCAATGACCATGGTCATGACCTTCATGTGCAAACGATAGGCTAGAAAATAAAGCCATAAAAGACAGAGTAAAAATTTTTAGCATTATGCTTCCTTATTTAAGTGATATTTATAAAGCTAATGAATGGTTAAAGTTGCGCTCATTAACTGATTTAAGTTTTTTTGAAATTGATGTATTAATGATGGGGTTAACGTCTGTAATTTATTTTCATGATGCTTAATAAAGAGATACCACTCGTTTTTTAAATGAGACATACCATGAGAAGCTGCCACCTCTAGTTCTCTATTTTTGTAAAGGTCACTTGTAATAACTTGAAGAAAACTAAAGCTCTGTTGATAAATACTATAGGCTTGCTGAAAGTCTCTAATTTGAATATATGAATCAGCTAAGCTGAAATAACTCACCATAACTGCAGCGACTGACTTTTCAGCGTCTTCGTTTACATATTCGTTAAAGCGATCATTTGCTACATCGAGTGCCTGCTTATTTAAAAAAATAGCCACACTAAACACTTTATCGTTAAAAGCTTGTTTAGCTTCCCTCATTATACTTTCCCATTCTTTCATAGACACCCAAAACAAAATAAGAATCATTACCATTTAGATTTATACTAAAGTGTTTCCCTTAAAAAATCTAGTACAAAGAAATTAATTTAACCCGAACTCAGATCTATTGATCCTAAATTTAACGATGAAGTCAGTAAAAATGGTGGCTAGAGAATAATTTATTGAACAGAGGTAAGATTAATTTAATAACGAGGGAAGCATAAAAGAAAAATTACTGAATACAGTATCAGGAACTCGCATGGGTATAAATAAACCGACTATTATCGTTAATAATAAGTTCAGCATGACGAAAACTATACTTAAAACAATCAATAGCTTATCATTATGTAGAATAGAATAAGGTGTATGGCATGATAAAACTAAATCACAAAATGAAAATATCAACAAAG
Source organism: Pseudocolwellia sp. G5-9 (assembly GCF_055808995.1). Taxonomy (NCBI): domain Bacteria; kingdom Pseudomonadati; phylum Pseudomonadota; class Gammaproteobacteria; order Alteromonadales; family Colwelliaceae; genus Pseudocolwellia; species Pseudocolwellia sp. G5-9. The sequence continues at coordinate 4,256,191 of NZ_CM147893.1, read as the reverse complement.
CTCATTGGTCATCAAAAAACAGAAATTGTTATTATTGATGACGTGCTAGAAGATATTAATCCATTAATTAATTATGCTTTAAACACCGCTACTTTTGATGATGAAAGCAAGAGCTTTTATCCTGGAAGAAGAGCAAATTTACCTGAGTTTTATTTACAATTAATCAATCAGTTGATTGAGCAAGTACAACAAAAAACAAGTTTACTATCGAATTTAAATCGCCATACTATTGAACGTTCTGCCTATTCAATATTAACTCGAAATGAAAAAGAGTTAATACCTGAACAATGCATTCCACATTACGATAATTTAAAACCAAACTATATCGCTTTTACCCATTATTTAAATGCTGGAGAATTTGGCGGAACCGCTTTCTATCGTAATAAATTAACTAATATTGAACGAGTATCTGAAGAGAACATAAGTGAATATATTAATTCAATGAATGATTTTATTAATAAAAACGGTTTATTTGAACAAAAGTATTTTAGTCATTCAAGCGAACTATTTGAGTTAATCGACATTATTCCATACCGTCAAAATCGATTGGTTATATATCCGGGCACACACTTCCATTCACCCTTTTTAGATAATTTAAAAACAAATATCATCGATAATATTGAAACAGGTCGTTTAACGGCAAATATTTTCATACAGTTCGAGTAAATTTAAAAATTAAAGCTAAAGGCTATTTTAACAATCGTTAAATCCCTTTCCTAAATCGAGATATATTGCGTTTCTTAAGTTTACCTTAAGTTTCACCCCGTAAACTTTCCATATTATTATTATGGAGACATATATGGCTTTTATTTTAAACACTAAAACCTCAACAATTACCTCATTATTATTGGTAATAATTATCGCCATTTTTTCTCCGCTTTCTTATAGTGGAGAAGCAGCTAACAACACACAAATAGAATTAGATACATTATTGGCTAAGCACAAAGGTAAGGTCATTTATATTGATTTTTGGGCCTCGTGGTGTAGTCCTTGTAGAAAGTCTTTTCCGTGGATGAACAAAATTCAATCTTCGTACAACTCAGACAAATTTACCGTTATTAGTATTAATCTTGATAATGAAAAAACGTTAGCTGAAACATTTTTACAAACCTCACCCGCTAATTTTCCTGTTATTTATGATCCTAAAGGAAGTCTGGCTAAAAAGTTTAAAATTAAAGGCATGCCCAGCAGTTATTTAATTAATCAAGAGGGTAAAATAATGAAACGTCATACAGGATTTTTTAGTGCAAAAATCACAAATTATGAACAAGAAATTGCTCAATTAATCGCTTCATCGCCTAATAATTTAGCAACAATGTAGGAAACATTATGAAAAATTATAAACATACAATACTTATCGTTAGCATTGTCGCGCTGACTTCTGCTTGTAGTAGCTTAGGCGTACAACCATGGGAAAGAGACTTGTTAGCTAAAGACGAAATGGCATTAAATTCGTCTCCTATTGATGCTTCTCTTGATGATCATATTTATTTCAGTAAAGAATCATCAAGTGGCGGACGAGGCTTTGCAGGAGGGGGTTGCGGATGCAATTAATGAACAATAAAAAATCGAGCAAAAACAAGGTAAATATTACCCAGTTGCTTACCGTAGCAACTTGCACCTTATTAGGCACATCAGCCCACGCAGAAGAAGAAAAAAGCTGGGAATTTGACACTGCACTTATGTACTATGGTGAAACCGACCGTGTACAAGCAACTGAATTAATTTTAGCCGGTACTAAAGAGTTTCAAGACGAACATTTTTTGAATTTAAAACTAACGGTTGATGTTCTCACTGGCGCTTCAGCAAATGGCGCAGTAGCACAACCTAATGTACAAACCTTTACTCGTCCTTCAGGTAATGGTTCTTTCGATACTCCAGCTGGCGAAACACCTTTAGACGATACTTTCCACGACACACGTTTACAGTTTAATGCTCAATGGACACAACCTTTTGCAGAAGATTATCGCGTAAGTGGCGGTTTGCATTTTTCGAATGAATACGATTATTTATCTTTAGGGTTAAACGCTAATATTGCGCGAGATTTTAATCAAAAAAACACCACGCTATCTGCTGGCATTGCTTACAGTAACGACACAATAACGCCTGAAGGCGGCATACCAATAGCTTTTGCTGAAATGGTTGCACCAAACAGTGAATTAAACCGTTCAGGCAGTGATGACGATAAAACTACAATAGATTTACTATTGGGTATTACGCAAGTTATTGACCGACAAACAATTATGCAATTTAACTATTCATACTCACAAGTTGATGGTTATTTAACAGATCCATTCAAAGTGGTAAGTTTAGTTGACTCAAATGGTTTTTCTGAAAAACAGCTTTATGAAAACCGACCTGATAAGCGCGTAAAAAATAGTATTTTTTGGCAGACAAAACATCATTTTTTATCAAATTCAATTATCGATATTTCTTACCGTTATTTTTGGGATGATTGGGAAGTAACGTCTCATACGTTAGATGCACGTTATAGAATTCCATTAGGCGATAGTTACATTGAACCACATATACGTTATTACACTCAAGATGCTGCCGAGTTTTATCAGCCGTTTCAGTTAAGTAGCAACCCGCTACCTAGTTATATGAGTGCTGATTATCGATTAGGTAAAATGGATAGTATAACGGTAGGAGTAAAATACGGCATACCAATGAAAGACAATACTGAGCTTTCATTCAGGTTAGAGTTTTTTCAGCAGTCGTCAAATAGTACAGGCATAGAAGAGCCAGGAGTATTAAACGATGTTGACTTATACCCAAGTATCAATGCGGTTGTTGCACAGGTAAGCTACAGCTTTTAATTGTTGATATTATTAAAGTACTAAGCAAGCCATCAAACCTTCATAGGTTTGATGGCTTGCTGCTATAATAAAAGTAACGTTATTAATGTAAACTTTACGCAAAATAATCAAGGCACTTCCCATGAAAATATTATTAGTTGAAGACGATATACCGCTTGCTCAAGGGTTAAAGCAGTCTTTATATAATGAAAGCTACACAATTAATTGGGTTGATAAAGGTAATGATGCAGTAAACGCTATACTTACAGAAGATTTTGATAGCGTTATTTTAGATTTAGGTTTACCTGATATTGATGGCTTAGATGTTTTACGTAAAATAAAAGAAAAAAACAAACACATACCTGTACTTATTTTAACGGCAAGAGACGGTGTTGAAAACAAAGTAAAAGGGTTAGACCTAGGAGCAGAAGATTATCTCGCTAAACCTTTCGATATCGCTGAACTACTCGCAAGATTAAGAGTAATAGAAAGACGAATAGGTACCAATCAAGACAACACAATAGTTATCAACAATATAAAATTAGACACTAAAGCTCAGCAAATTTTAATAGATGATGAAAGCGTTAATTTTTCTCGTAGAGAATACATGATCGTAAAATCACTCATGGAAAATGCAGGCAGAATAAATTCTAAAGCTTCACTTGAAAACAAGTTGTACGAATGGGGCGAAGAAGTTTGCAGCAACACTATTGAGGTTCACGTACATAATATTCGTAAAAAGCTTCCTAAAACCTTCATTAAAACCGTTAGAGGTGTTGGTTATATTGTGAGTAAGGCGTAAATGTCGATAAAAAAGCAACTTATTACCCTTATTATATCTGCGGTAATGTTAGCTTCGTTTTTTTCAGCTTTATACGGGTATAAAAATACGGTTAAGCAGCTCGACATAATATTCGATCAAGAACTTCATTCCATTGCAACTTTCGTTTTAGCTATGAGTAAATCTAATCAAACATTACCTTCAACAATAGACGATGCTTTTGCCTTTCAAGTATTTAAAAATGGCGTATTAGTCAGTAAAAGCGAACAAATGCCAAGCTCAAAATTTAATGCTTCGTCAAAATATAACAACGAGGTATTTTTTGGTGGTAAACGATGGAAAACCTATTCTTTAAAAGAAAACGCCTTTGAAATATTAGTAGCACAACCTATGTCGTCAAGAATTGAGTCGGCAGAGTCTATTTTATTTGTTATTACCACTCCCCTCCTATTTGCTTTACCTTTTATTGCATTAATTGTTTTTTATATTATTAATAAAAGCTTAAAGCCTTTAGTGAGTTTGTCTCAACAATTAAAAAACAAAAACACCGACGACTTATCAGAAGTCACCTTAACCAAACCCCCAATTGAATTAGCTCCAGTGCTTAATCGCCTTAATCAATTATTGGTTCGACTTTCAGATTCATTCGATCGAGAAAAACAACTCACCGCCAACACAGCTCATGAATTACGCACACCTATTAGCGTACTAAAAATAAATGCGCATAATATTCAAAAGTCTTTTGAAAATAACAAACTAACCATTACAGAGTTTACCGAACTTCAACAAAACGTTGATCGAATGGCTCATGTTATCGAACAAATTATTGCGCTATATCGCTTTACGCCAGAAAACTTTAACCAAAAAACAGAAACGGTTGATCTAGAAGTTATTCTACAAGACGTGATCGGCAGTAACTTTGATTTACTATCGGCTCATCAACAAAATATTTCGTTAGAAACAGCCAATAAAAATAGTTTGTTAGGAAACTACTTCGCTTTATACACCTTGTTTGAAAATTTACTAAAAAATGCAATAAAATACAGTGGTAACAAGTCTGAAATTAAACTGACTATTACCCATGAAAATAACTCAATTAAAGTCAGCGTTGAAGATTCAGGCCCAGGAATTAGTGATGAAGAGCTTCCTAAAATTTATGAACGTTTTTATCGAGTTGACTCCCAGCACTCTCACATTAAAGGTTCGGGTTTAGGCTTATCAATAGTCAAACATATAACGACTTTACATAACGGTGAAATATCTTGCTCACGTTCATCGCTTGGTGGATTATGTGTCACCGTTGTTTTTCCTATTTCATTAGTGGGTGTTCAATAATGCAGCCACAACGTAACATACTAACACCTTTACTTTATTCAACAGTAAGCCAGTTATTATATGCCGCACTTTTTATAGCAAGCATTTGGAGTCAATATGCTTGTGCTAAAAACAAAGTGTATTACCTCACTATTAAAGACCATATTTTTACACCTTCAACACTGGCTATACCTGCTAATATAAAAGTAAAAATTATTATCGAAAACAAAGATAATGTCGCTGAAGAATTTGACAGTTTTGACCTAAATAGAGAAAAAGTTATTTTTTCCGGTAAAAAATCCACCATATATGTTGGACCATTACCCGTAGGCACTTATGAATATTTTGGCGAATTTCACCCGAATACCGCCAGAGGTAAAATTATTGTAGTGGAGGAAACGCCATGATAATTAATACCGTTATTTTATTTTTACGCGACTTATTACCTATTTTTATTTTATTAAGTTATTTACAGGTATTTTTAAAAAATAAAACCTTAAGCTTTTCATATTTATCGTCTGCGATTTCGTTCGGGATATTCAGTAGTTTATTGTTTTTTCTCGCAGCACCATACGTAAGTGAAATGTTCGAAGGTACTGGCATTGAACGTACCTTTGTTGCCCTACTTTTTATTACCTATTGCTTTTTATTTTTTATTAACTCATCAACTTCTAAAAACAGTTTGTTGTCATCACACACTAAAGACATGTTCTTATTAGGTGTTGGTGCTTTTATCGTTTTAAAAGCCAGTGCATTTTTAATATTTTTTGATGTGTATTTTCAGCGCCAAAACAATCATATGAACATATTTATTGGTTGTATTATTGGGGTAGGAATTTGTGCTAGCTTTAGCACCTTATTTTCTTTTATCTTGACAGAAATAATAGAGCGAAATAAAAATAGACTCATCAACGTTTTTTGGGCCTTATTTCTCGCCGGACAAATAAGCCAAATAACTACTTATCTATCACAAGTAGACTTAATTGACGTTGGCCCCCCCATTGTAAACTTAGGTGCATTCGTACAAGACAATTCAGAATATGGTCATGTACTTAAAGCCCTAATAGGATACGAAGAATCTCCTTCACTGTTATTCCTCGTAATATACGGTTTAGCTTTTACGTTACCTTTCATCACGCAAGCCTTAACCAAAGCATTCATAGAGAAGAACCACTATGAGAAATAAAAAAATAAACACATTACTCGCCTTAATGTTCACTTTAATGATGGCAACATTTACCAGCCCCATAGTATTAGCTGACGGTATGGTGGTAGACAAAATATATCATCCCTACGTAGTAGCGAATGAACAAAGTATTGAATGGCGCTTAATGTCTAGTCAAACAAGTGCTGATAACGTTTTAGCGCAACGTATTGGCTACGGTCTATCACTATTAGAAGATCTAGCCGTTGAATATTTTATAATTGGAGAAAGAGATGAAACAGGGAATTTTGAATTACAAGCTACTGAAATAGAAGCCCGCTGGATGCTAACAGAACAAGGTCAATTTTGGGCCGACTGGGGAGTACTTTTTGAACTTGAAAAACAAAGAAGCTTAAATATTTACGAAGCAACTATGGGCCTTATTTTTGAAAAAGAATTGAATAAAAATAGCCTAACACTAAACCTTTTCGCGATTAAAGAGTGGGGAAAAGATATTCAAGACGAATGGGAATTAGAATTTAGAGCGCAATATCGTTATAGATACCTACCTGAATTGCAACCTTCCCTTGAAATTTATACTGGAGAAAACTTTGTAGGTTTAGGTCCAGGTTTTATGGGGGTTCACCGATTTGAAGGACAAAAACAATTAAAATGGGAAGCAGGGTTTATTTCTGAAGTGTCTCATAAAGGAAAAAATCATACCCTACGCTTTGCTATAGAGTATGAATTTTAATGCTAGAGTCTGTTGAACTTTCATGTTTAAATTTTGTTCGAGTCAAACGCGATTTAATGTAGGCCTTGCACTTGCGGCATAGTTACTCTATGTAAAAGAGCAACAACAAATAGCTGATTGTAACCCCTCGTTATGATGAATTGATATCCATCAAGCGCTCTGAAATACACATCTTGATCGATAACGGGTATATATTACAAAATACATGCTACAAAAAACTCACGGCCAATTAGACTTCAAACCAGACTACCCATTCCTTCTATCGTTTATTAAAATATAGAGATACTCGAACCTTTAACTGTTAGTTTTATAAGTTGTTTCTTTTGGTCACTTTTACGGGTAGCAGTAACTTCCAATAATTGTTCAGTTGGCTCTGTACCAAAAAGATCTACTTCATACTCTAACTGACTAAAAGGATCCGCTAAACTATAACGCCCCATTACAATTAATTGTGAAACAGGTGATTTTGACGACTGATGAGATACAACGGGTGAAAGTAGCATGTCTTGCAATACCAACTTGTCATTATTTTCTTTAAGTACAACACGCTTATGAATAAGATTACTAATCACTGTACGATGGCGAGTAAATTCGGTTTTAGACAGTTTTCCGTCATTATCATCGTCCACTCCCTCAAAAGCTGAAACGGGTAATGAAAGCACCATAAATACTTTATTATCAATAACATTGAGTGTTCCGTGTTGAGCAACCATGACGTGGGCATACAAATGGCTTGATACAAACATGCTAGTTAGTAAGCTCACTATTGCAATGAAACCAATTTTTATATTTTTCATGAAAAAGATCTCTCATTATTTAAAAGGGCTATAGGTTTAAGACTCTTTAACAAAAGAGTCTTAAAATTTAATGATTTAGCGTGGTGGCACACTGCCCGCTTCAACTTCTCCTTTTACACAACGTTGCAAGTACGGATAGCTGTCTGTGGCGTAATAATGATATATACCTGCTGGAAATTCTGGCGTAACGCCCACTCGCCCGTTACATTCATCTAAATCACCTGAACCAGCAACATATTCCCAATCTTCACCAAAGGTACCTAAGGCATACGTATCAACAGATGGTCTTGATTCACTAACTTCAGTAACTAACTGATAACTTCCCGTCATTGACTTAAGGGGAGAGGTATTATCACTAGCAATGCTATAGCCATAGCGTGCGTAAATAGGAAATCCATCTGCCGCCCAACCAATAATGGTCATAGTGGTATTGTCACCGCCTTGCTTAGTTACAAAACCTTCAGGCATACCATGATAATGATAAACACCTCCGGGCTGTACATGCGCATTGTTGTCATCGGTACCGAAATTAAAACTATTATGTCCTAACGCCTCAATATGCCAGTTACCTTCATTACCTATCAAACTACAGTTATCGCCTGAATCGTCACAACTTCCAGCGGTATTAGCATCAATTTTCACGCCATTTAGTACGTATCCCGTAGGACCTGCAGGTCCACCTAATGTTGTAGCAACAGTCGTTTCAACAGGTGCTAAGCTATAACTTTCGGCTACACTTTGTTCTGTTATCGTATTGGGGTTATTAGTATTAGGAAAAGTGCCTACCGCGTGGTCTGGAACACCATTAGACGTTAATTCTCGCTCTTCATCGCTACATGTCCAAGTTACGGTACTGTTTAGTTGCACCGAGTCAGAATCATTATAGGCATCGTAACTATAATCACATAAAACACCGTCTGTATAGCCTTGAGTAACGTTTGATACAAGAATGTTAACACTGTCAATTTCACTGTTTTCGCTAGCGTCGTTAACCATTAACGACACAACATAAAGGCCCGCAACATCAGCAATAAATGATGTAGAAAGCTCAGTATCACTAGACAATTCAGAAACACTACCATTAGGTAAAGTAGATAAATTCCACGAATAACTTAATGTGTCGCCATCTGCATCAGTACTTTGTGCACCTGAAAGCGTTACCGTACTACCAATAAAAAGGGTTTGATCTGCCCCCGCATTAGCAACAGGTGCAGTATTAGATTCAACACTCGTTTGCGTTTCATTCGTACTACTGCCACCACAAGCAGCAAGTGAACAAGCCAGAACCAAACTTGATAATGTAAAGCTTACGCTGTTTTGAAAACTGGCTTTATTTTTAGTGGAAAAAAGAGAATGTTTCATTGTTATATCGACTCCAACAGGGTAATACCAACTATTACTATGCTGGTAATACTAATAGGTTAATGTGCAAACAATGTGCATAAAATAAGGAATATAAAAAAGCCACTTCCTATTAAAAAGTGGCTCTCGTTTTTATACGTTTAATGACCATAAATCAGTAATCAAGTTTTATGCTGTGGTATTAATAATAGACTCGCCGCTTTCTATATCAAATTTTTCAAAGACTTGAGCCAAAATTGACTGTTTATCTTCATCACTGAGTACACTGTCGCTACCCGTTGCTAGCTTCTCATCTAAAAGCTCTTTTAGATAATCTACCATAGACGTTATTTCTTCAGTGCTTTGCTTAGGTGGTGGCGGTGGCATTCCCCCTTGCCCTTTTACGTCAGCAAGATCCCCTAATGTTTTAGCATCAAAACCAAATGACGACATTGCTTTTTCAAGCGCTTCACCCGGTTGAATTCCAGCTTGAGAAAATGCATCAATAATACTCAGCGCATCGGTTTCATTAATATTTTCAGCGTCAAATTTTGACAAAGTTTCAGAGATCAAGCTTTGCTGCTCTTCTGTTAACTTTTGATCTGAACGTGGTGGTGGCGGCATTGGCATACCAGAATTTATTGAATTAATCATGATGCTTGCCTTTTCCATGTTTAGGATGTGGTGGTTTATGGTTATCAAATTCTTCTTGGCTTATAACACCATTATTATCAGTGTCTATGCTAGTAAACACCGTTTGGTGATCACCATGAGGAAGTTCCTGTAATGAAAACTCATCAAGATCAATATCTCCATCTGCGTTAGCGTCTATCGATTCAAAACTAGGTCGTTGATGTCCTCCCATTTTTTCTTGCATTGTATCATTTGCCTGAACAGAGGCGGTTGCTGCTATTAATAGCGTAATTGCAATAATTGATTTGTTATAAATGCTCATAAGAATTTCCTGTACTTGTTAATTTAACTTTCAAGCTAAGAATAACAAGAGAATTTGCAAACAATGTGCACAAAAAAAGGAAGTTTAAAATGAGCGTTTTTTTATAAAACTAAACGGTAACCTGTGCCATATACTGATTCAATCCAATCTTTACCATCACTAATGCTTAAGAGCTTTTTACGTAGTTTTTTTATGTGACTATCGATAGTACGATTATTAACAATACGGTGATCTGAATACATATTTTCCATCAACTGTGTTCGCGTAAAAATACGTTCTGGCTTATTCACTAAAGGCTTCAGTAATTGAAACTCAACTGAAGTTAATGTGACCTCTTGCTGATTCAACGTAACCGTAAAACGATGTTCATCAAGCTGCAACATATTAAGATTGTTATCTACATGCTGAATTCTTCGTAATACGGCCTTAACTCTAGCAACTACTTCCCTAAAACTAAAAGGCTTACAAATATAGTCATCAGCGCCTAACTCTAGCCCTAAAAGACGATCTATTTCATCGGTTTTTGCAGTAACCATTAAAATAGGAATATTTGAAAATTGGCGAATTTCTTTGCAAAGATCAATGCCGTTTTTACCAGGTAACATAACATCGAGTAAAATAACGTTGGGATTATGCTCTTTTACCCATGGTATCACCTCGTCACCATGATGAATTAAGTGAGGTATAAAGTCTGAATTCTCAAAGTAGTCGTGTAACAAGTTTGCAAGTTTTACTTCATCTTCTACGATCAATATTGAATTTGTCATATACGTTCTCTAATTATTTTAGGAAATTGGTAATTTAATCACGATAGCTAAGCCGCCTAAACTTGAATGTTCAGCTAATATTTCACCTTGATGTGCATTAACAATGTGACGGCATATAGACAAACCTAAACCTGAACCACCTGTTTTACGATTTCTAGAATTTTCAACACGGTATAGATGTTCAAATAAGTTACCTAAGTGCTTATCGTCAACTCCACATCCATTATCTTCAAAAGTAATAAACGCTAAGGGCTCTGTAGCCTTTGCTTCAACACCTAACGATATTTTAAATTTGGTGCCATTTGAATACTTAATGGCATTATTAATAATGTTTTCAAACAATTGATACAGCCTTGTTTTATCAACATAAATAGCAATATTTTCATCCTTAACATCTACACTCAATGTCATGTCAGCATCAGACAAGTAACTACGATATTTGTCTTCTTCACTTTGTAATAACTCGACTAAGTTTTCATGTTTTTTACGGTAGCGCATGCCGCCAATATCAGCGCTAGTGAGTTGTTGTAGGTCTTCAATAAGACGTGTTAAGTGTTTCAATTCGTCATTTGCAGAAGAAATATTGCTTTGCGTTAATGGCCTAATACCATCAAGCATCGCCTCAAGCTCGCCACTTAAAATCGCAATAGGCGTACGTAACTCGTGAGAGATATTAGCTAACCAGCGTTTTCTCGCTATTTCATTTTCCGATAAGGTAAGCGCTAATTCATTATAGTCGCGACTCAGCTCACCGAGTTCGTCTTGTCGATTCAAATGAATTGGATGTTGATAATCTCCCTGCGTTAATTTATGTACACCTCGGGTAATTAAGCGAATAGGCTCAACAACATGCCTTGCTAAGGGTAAAGCAACTAAAGCAACTAACCCCATTAAAAGAATCCCGATCAGCCATAAATACTGCCGTTGTTGCTCTATAAAATCTAGCTCGTAACCTTGGGTTAACTGATTACGTTTAGACACCGCTAAAAAACCTACCGTGTTATTATTAACAAGGATCTTTTTCTTGCTGTATTCCAAGTTTTCGAAAGCCTTGCCTGCAATAAGAACATTATTACTGTCAAATAAAGCATAATGTGCTTCGCTACCAGAAGAATGTGGTGGTGGCGGTAAATGCTCACCTAAAGGAAAACCATCTCTTGCTCTGCCATGCTCACGATCTTGAGGCGGTAACTCCGAAGGTCTTTTATGCTGAAAACCTAAAGCGGGTGGTCTGGTTGAAAAGTCACTGTTCGAAAGGCTTTCTGAAATTAAGTGTCGTAATTTGTTATGCTTTCCGCTCATTCCCTGCCAATTATCATGTTTTTGATATTCTGTAGCGAGTTCTTTTACTACAGGTGTAAGTGTTTCTATTTCTTTAGTATTAACGTATTCAATCATGCCTTTTCCAAGGCTCCACTGCATAAGTAAAACAAGGAATAAAACCAATACCAAACTAAAGCCAAAAAATATTAAAAAGAATTTTTTTTGAATATTCATAAACCAACAATTAACCTTAATATTATTGAGCAAGCAACCATTTCATAAAACTAGAATAGCAATTAAATGTGCAAATAATGTGCATAAGCTAAACGATTTAAGATGAAACCTTCTCTCTTATGAAAATTCATTCCAAATCATACTTGAAACAGGCCCTAATGTAGTTTCTTGTCGTTTAATTAAACGTATCTCACCACTTATGCTGTATTCAAGTTCAGCAAGTTGTAGCTTAATCAGTTGGCCTGATTTAAGCTCTTCTGCCACCATAAATTCAGGAATATAACCCCAGCCTAACCCTTCAACGAGCATATTTTTAAGGGTGTAAGCGTCTTTGGTTCGCCACTGTCTGCAACCTTTAAGTAAAATAAGATCGTGAGTGTCAAAGCTCAAATCACTCTCTTCTACGTTAATATGTACTTCTTGTTTTAAGTCATTAATATTAATGTTTTTAAAAGTAGGAAATAATTGAGGTGCTGCCACTAAAATAATACTGAAGTGGCTAATAGGTAACGATTCTAAACCACCTAAGGCATAAAGCGTTGGCCACCATGGGCTAATGGCTAAATCAATTTTTTCTTTTTTAAGTAAATCTAAAGAACCAAAACGAGACTCGCCAATTAATTCTATTTCAGTATAGGGAAATTGAGTTTGGCAGCGTTTTAACACCGATAATATATTCGATAACGGGCATATAGCGTCATAACCTAGCCTTATTTTAGCTTCGTTCCCTTCACCTAAATGTTGCCCTAAAGAATTAAGCTGTGAAGCCGATTGCAGTAGCTCTTGCGCTTTATGATAAAACAACTTGCCAGCTTCGGTTAAGGTTAATCGGTAGTTATCTCTAGTTAAAATTTGAAAACCATATTCTGCCTCTAGCTTCTTCAATGCCATAGACAATGCAGGTTGGGTTTTATGTAAACTTAATGCGGCTTTTTGCAAAGTTCCGCACTCTACAATGCGGCATAATGTTCTAATTTGATCTAATGTCATTTACTTACGGTTCTAAATAATAGCTATCAAAGAGTATAAATTAAATTGAATAAGTTAATTAATTTATATCAATACTTTTATTCATATTCTCAAGCTATAATTGTTGTACTAAAACGGATTTACCCTATCTATTATCTAGAGGCTCATATGTTTTTAAAGGCTCATAAAATTCACTACGTTATTTCAACCTTATTTATGTCAGCAATAGTACTTATATCTGGTTGTGATAATTCCACGCCAACACCTAATAAAGAAAAACTTATTCGCCCAGCTAAAATATTTACTGTGGTAGATCCTTCTGAACAGGCGATACGTAATTTCCCAGGAGAAGTTGAAGCAAATGCCACATCTAAACTAGCGTTTAGAGTAAGTGGGCAAGTTATCGATTTTCCAGTAAAACCCGGTAATACCGTTGAAAAAGGCGATGTGGTCGCACGATTAGATCCTACAGACTTTGAGTTGCAACTTGACGACAGACAAGCGCGATATGATTTAGCTAAATCTCAATTTGAACAAGCTAAACTTTTATTAGCGCGTAAGCTAGGTTCTCAATCAGGTTTTGACGAAGCAAAAGCCAACTTAGGCGTTGCGCTATCGTCTCTTAACGTGGCTAAAAATAATTTAGAATATACCTATTTACACGCACCTTTCTCGGGCAATATTTCTAAAGTATTTATTAAAAACTTTGACCACGTTCAAGCTAAACAAACCATTATAGATTTACAAACACTCGACATTATTGACATTTCAATACAAATGCCTGAAAACATCGCGTCACGTGTTAAAAAAGGCTCTCAACATCAACCGACAGTTATTTTTGATTCGCACCCTGATCAAGAGTTTTTAGCAACGGTTAAAGAATGGGACACACAAGCGGATCCTTCCACCCTAACTTATAAAGTTGTTTTTTCTTTACCCACTCCTAAAGATTTTAATGCCCTACCCGGTATGTCGGCCAATATTCGCATAGACCTTTCTAAAATAACCCAGCTAGAGTCACAAAAACTTGTTCTACCAATAAGCGCCGTATTTTCTCCTGAAGATAAACCGTTAGATAACCCGAAAAAGTTTGTTTGGAAAGTTAACCCAAACACCATGACAGTGCATAGAATTGCCGTTGAAGTAGGTGAAGTAAAAAGCACAGGCATTGAAGTACTTTCGGGATTAAGCGCAGGTGACCAAATTATTGCAGCAGGCAGTAACTTTTTAACTGAAGGCATGCAGGTTCGTCCTTGGAATCGTGAAAAGGGCTTATAAATGAAACTTACCGAGTACTCTATAAAAAACAGCGTAACCAGCTGGATGTTTGTATTTATACTACTGTTTGGTGGCATTATTGCTTATAACGGTTTAGGACGTTTAGAAGATCCTGAATTTACCTTAAAAATGGCAATGGTAACTACGGCTTACCCAGGCGCTTCACCTACCCAAGTTGAAGAAGAAGTTAGCTACCCTATTGAAAATGCAATACAACAACTCCCTTATGTAAAGTTTGTTACCTCTATTTCAAGTGCAGGGTTTTCTCAAATTGTTGTAGAAATGAAGCCTACCTATCGTAAAAATGATTTAAAGCAAATTTGGGATGAGTTAAGACGAAAAATTAATGATTTAACACCACAACTTCCCCCAGGTGTATATCCGCCTACAGTTCTCGATAATTTTGGGGATGTATTTGGCGTACTACTTGCCATTAGCGGAGAAGGTTACTCGTACGAAGAACTTAAAGATTATTCTGACTATTTACGCCGCGAACTCGTTTTAATTAAAGGTGTAGGCAAGGTTAATGTTTCTGGTGAACAACAAGAGCAAATAGTAGTTGAAATAACACGAAATAAGCTAGCAGCTTTAGGTATTCCCTCCAGTAGAATTTATCAATTACTGCAAACTCAAAACCAAGTATCTAACTCTGGTAAAGTTAAAATTGGCAGCGAATATATTCGATTACACCCCACAGGCGAATTTCAAACCGTTAAAGAACTAGAAGGTTTGATTATTTCCAATCCGGGAGCGTCTGAGCTCGTTTATTTAGGTGATGTTGCCAGCATTCGCCGTGATTATGCAGAAGTACCCAGCCACATTACCAACTACAACAATAAACAAGCTTTATTACTAGGTATATCGTTTTCATCAGGCGTTAATGTAGTAGAAATAGGTCAGCACATTGAAGAACGTATTAACGAATTAGAAAACTTTCGCCCTATCGGTTTAGAGGTAGCTAACGTTTATAACCAACCCGCTGAAGTTGATAATTCAATGCAAAACTTCATGATAAGTTTAATAGAAGCCGTTGCTATTGTTATTGCTGTACTGCTTATTTTTATGGGCATAAAAACAGGGGTTTTAATTGGTATCGTATTATTACTTACCGTATTAGGTACTTTCATTTTTATGAATTTATTTAGTATTGACTTGCAACGCATATCATTAGGCGCATTAATTATTGCCTTAGGTATGCTGGTTGATAATGCCATTGTCGTCACCGAAGGTATTCTCATCGGCATGAAAAAAGGTCAAACCAAGCTACAAGCCTCTTTAAGTATTACTTCGCAAACTAACCTCCCTCTTTTAGGTGCAACCATTATTGCTATTGCTGCATTTGCTCCTATTGGTTTATCGTCAGACGCAACGGGTGAATTTGCCGGTAGTTTATTTTGGGTACTTCTTATTTCACTACTGCTGAGCTGGGTAACCGCCATAACCTTAACGCCCTTTTTTGCTCATATCATGTTTAAAGAAACCCAAGTTAATAAAAATATTGAAGGCGATAAAATTCAGCAAAACGATCAAAACGATGACCCATATAAAGGCGCTATTTTTACTGGCTACAAAGCTTTATTAACACTTTGCATGAAACACAGAGCCATTACCTTATTTATGATGCTTGCTTTGTTTGTAATGTCTGTAATAGGTTTTGGTCAGGTTAAACAGTCGTTTTTCCCTAAATCAAACACACCTATGTTCTATTTAGATTATTGGCGTTTTCAAGGTTCAGATATCAGAGAAACACAAAAAGATATTGAGTCGATTCAAGCGTATTTATTAAAACAAAATAACGTCACTCAAATAACCTCTACCGTGGGTCGTGGTGCGCCACGCTTTATGCTGACTTACGCACCTGAAAAATCGTACGCTGCTTTTGGGCAGCTAATTATTCGTGTTGAAAATAGAGAAGCACTACCAGAGGTTATGGGCAATTTACGTACTTATGTGAATGAAAACTACCCGCAAGCTCAGTCTAAAATCAAAGCGATGGAAATAGGACCAACAACCGATGCAAAAATTGAAGCTCGATTTTCAGGGCCTGACCCAGACGTACTCAGAAATTTAGCAATACAAGCTACTCAAATATTAAAAGATGACGGTAAAGCTTTTAATATTCGACATGATTGGCGAGAACGCACTAAAGTTATTCGCCCTCAATTTAACGAAGCCATGGGCCGACGTGTAGGCGTAAGTAAGCATGATATAGACGAACTCTTGTTAACCAACTTTTCTGGTCAACAAGTTGGTTTATATCGCGAAGGCACTAAGTTGCTCCCTATTGTAGCTCGCGCGCCAAAAGAAGAACGCTTAAACATAGACACCTTGCCTGAGCTACAAGTTTACAGCGCATCGTCGGGTAAACACGTACCTATTATGCAAGTTATTAACGGCTTTGAAACCGACTGGGAAGACTCACTCATTATGAGACGCGATAGAAAGCGTACCATTACCGTAATGGCTGACCACGATGTTTTAGGCGATGAAACTGCCGCGAGTTTATTTAATAGAATTAAAGCGCCAATTGAAGCCATTACATTACCTCAAGGTTACTCATTTGAATGGGGTGGTGAGCATGAGTCTTCTAAAAAAGCACAAGCCGCATTATTTGGTGGCCTGCCTTTAGGCTATTTAGTTATGTTTGCTATTACTGTTTTACTGTTTAATTCAATTAAAGCGCCGCTTGTTATTTGGGCTACCGTACCACTTGCCCTTATAGGTGTATCAACAGGCTTGCTTGTAATGGGCGCACCGTTTAGCTTTATGGCATTACTCGGTTTGTTAAGTTTATCAGGCATGTTAATTAAAAATGGCATTGTGCTGGTTGACCAAATAAACCTAGAACTTAGTGAAGGGAAAGAGCCTTACCACGCCGTATTTGATTCTGCCGTAAGTCGTGTAAGACCTGTAGCTATGGCCGCAATAACCACTATTTTAGGTATGATACCGTTACTATTCGATGTATTTTTTGAGTCAATGGCGGTAACAATAATGTTTGGTTTAGGCTTTGCCACCATACTAACGTTAATTGTTGTACCTGTACTGTTTACCGTACTGTATAAAATCAAAGCGATACAAAATTAAGGCTATATAAAATTAAGTTTATTGCTAGATAATAAAAGATTGCCCTGCTTCAATTAGGATAATGGGTAGAAAATAATAGAGCCTGTGTTTATATAACACAGGCTTTTTTATAGTTGAATGTTTATCTTTCTAATACAGCTGTAGAGTATTAACTTACCTTCACAGCTGTTGGGTAAACTTACGCCCAAGAAAATCTATTCAATATAAGCATACGGAAAATCAGTGGCACGATTTTGAAATGACAATATAGCAGGGTTTTTGATAATGCCCTCATCAAGGTTGATCGCTTTTCTAATCGTATCGTCTTCATACCAACGCTCACGACCGGCTAATACCACAGGTAAATAAACAATAAGTGCCGCTGAAATAGAACGTGTGGCACTTTCCCAAAGGTAACTCGGTGTATGGTCTACCGCGTAATAGTCAATGGTTTCATACTTAAACATAGGTGCTTTAAAGGTTGTTGGTTTAGCAAAAAAGAAGCCCATACCTTCATCGCAACTTACATCAATAATTAAACCATTAGGTTTAAGGCATGCCTTTTCAGATTCAATAATAAAATCGATGGGGTTTGCCGTATCTTGAAAAGTTCCGTTTACCATAATGTCTGCTTCGCTGATTAATTCAGTTAGCGGCCTTGCTGTTCCGTCATGTTCTATCACCATCATGCGTGCTTCGTCTGCTGTTCCAGCGCGAATTCGAACATAGTTACAATCAAGCACTTCTTCGCGTACTTCGTGATCAGGACGTTGAATACAAATAGTAATATCTCTAAAGCCATGCGCTTTTAAAGCATATATTGCACCACGACTTACTGCACCAAAACCGAAAATAATGATTTTACGTTGATTACCATAATGACCATCCATACCTTTTAATTGCAGCGCATGTAAAACACCACAATACCCTGCCATTTCGTTATTTTTATAAAAAGTATGACGCCCAACTTGACCACTTGGCGACCAAACAAACATATCTTCAAAAGCAATTAATGTTTGTTTACGCTCTAAAGCCGCCTGTGTAATGTCTTTTTGCTGAACACAATGTACATAGCCCCATAATGTTCCACCTTCACGTAGTTCTTCTAAATCAGCTAATACAGGCTTAGCAATAATAACCGTACCTACCTCGGCCAATAATTCATGACGTGTAGCAATACCGCCCGTTAAATCCGCTATTTCTGCATCTGAAACACCGAAAGGTTCACCGTAAGCTTCTTCAAATATAAGTTGACTGCGGAGTGCTTCAGGAATGCGTTTTAAATGTCGAGGGTGAATAGGAAATCTACGTTCGTCTTCTTTTTTTGAAGTCCCTATGACTCCTACTTTTAGTATGCTCATGTAACTGTTCCTCGTTATAAAATAAATACGACGTCATAAACGAATGAAATACCAAGTAGATTAATTAACTGCTCATTTTTCCTCATGAAAAAGTAGATCACTTATTTAATCAAATGGGTATAAAAGCTTCGCCAATAGGCCAGTTTGATAGAGTCTGCTCTGTTCTTATGTTAAGAGTTTTGGAATATTAGAGTTTGCTAAGCAAAGCTCTGTAAAATAAGGGGTATGTCGCCAAGAGAGCAACATGGTTTTTATTTGATAAAACGATCATCAACAATAAATAAAAAATACATAATCATAATAATGATCAAGCATTTACGTTTACTTTATTGATGTAGCGTTTTTCGAAGAATGAGTATAAGTACGTGCAAGTTCATTAAGTAAAGCGAGTAATAAGTTTACTGAGTTAAACGTTAATGGCCGTAATTATAGGCAGAAAATAGGTAAGAGAATGTTAACTGCTCGGTGATGAAGGCCTATCATAGCATTTTTGAAGCTTATTCTATACCTGCAAGTTGAAATGAAGGGATATAAACGATTTATTAAGCTAAATGGCTTGTTAAACATAAAGGAATAATTGGTTACATTATTCCTTTAAGTATTTGCTAAAAACTTATTTGTTTCTTTCAACAATCCCCATCAATTTGTAGGTAAGTAATGCGGCTGAAAAGTCGTAAGCATGAAAACCTGCAATCGGCGCATATTCCATAATATCGAAGCCAATAATGTTGCGTTGTTTCGCTACAGACTCAAACAAGTTGAGGGTTTGATACCAAGATAAACCACCCGGTACGGGTGTTCCTGTAGAAGGGAATACTGAAGGATCAATTCCGTCAATATCTACCGTAAAAAATACGTTTTTAGGAAAGCTTTCAGGCAAGTTTATGCTTTGAATATTTTGTGGTACGAGCTCGTCAGCATCTTGAAAATAAACACCGTGCTTCTCACGTGTTGCTATTTCTTCTTCACAAAAAGCACGGATACCTAATTGATAAAGAGGAATGTTTAAATCAACCAAACGTTTCATTACGGATGCATGGCTTAGCTTATCGCCTTCGTAAGCATCGCGTAAGTCAGCATGTGCATCTATTTGCACAACACCAAAGTCTGTAATACCTGCATCCAAATAGCCTTTAATAACACCATAAGTAACCGTGTGCTCGCCACCTAAAACTACGGGAATACTGTCTGCTTTAAGTATTTTTGTGACTGCATTGGCGATATTTTCAATCACTTGCTCTGGGTCAACCGTGCAATCAACCACATCGCAGGTATGAATACCTAACGCTGAAGGGTTCGATTTTCCGTCCCACGTTTCTAGTTGTTCTGACGCTTCTAATATAGTTAATGGCCCTTGCGCTGTTCCGCCACTGTACGACACGGTTTTTTCGTAAGGTACAGGCAATACCGAAAAAGCAGCTTGTTCGATAGGTGATTGTTCTATTTCAGACGCGAGAAAAATAGGATAGTTTTTTGTCATGATAATGCAGCCATTATAGGGAAAATGTTATGTAACTTAGCTAAAATCAATAAAAGCCCTGTGATAAAAGCTAAGCTAAATGTATTAAGATAACCGTTGTTTAAAGTCTTCATAACCAAATGATTTTACAACATTTAGTTTATCAGTTTTTGAATTCCAAATAGCGATTGATGGTAATTGCGTACCGTTAAACGTACTAGTTTTTACCATAGTGTAATGCGCCATATCCTCAAACACTAAGCGTTGACCCACTTGAATAGGTTTATCAAAACTGTAGTCGTTTATTACATCGCCAGCTAAACACGTTAAACCACCTAAACGATAGGTATGCGGTTTTTCATTCGCCTGCCCTGCTCCTGAAATGTCAGGTCGGTATGGCATTTCTAACGTATCAGGCATGTGACACGTAGCAGATGTATCTAAAATCAATTGCGGAAAGTCGTTATAAATCACATCAAGTACTTCACAACTTAAAATACCTGTGCCAATCGCAACGGCTTCACCGGGTTCAATATATACTTGTAAGGCGTATTTACTCATAAAGCTTTTAATACACGTAATTAGGCCTTCGGTATCATAATCAGGTGCGGTAATGTGATGACCACCACCAAAGTTAATCCATTTAAGCGTAGTAAATAAATGAGAAAATTTAGCCTCAACACTCGCTAAAGTACGTTGTAATGGTAAAAAACCTTGTTCGCATAGCGTATGAAAATGCAGACCAGAAATAAGCGTGAACGCTTGTTGAAATTCAGGTAACGCAAGATATTTTTCCAACTCAGACGCAGGTGTACCTAAACGAGAACCTTTAGCGCACGGGTCGTAAAGAGCAACTTCGCCTTCTGAATGTTGTGGATTAATGCGTAAACCAAACGATAAATCGTCTCGTGTGGTTAGCGCTTCGCGGCATATGTTTTCAAAACGTAGCAACTGGCTTGGGCTATTAAAAACAATATGATGCGCAAAGGTGACTAGCTCACGTATATCAGCTTCACTAAAGCCAGCTGAATACACGTGAATTTCGCCATGGTAAAACTCTTTTGCCAATTTAGCTTCGTGTAAACCGCTTGAACAAGTACCACTAAGGTACTTGTTTGTTAACGGCGCTAACGACCACATAGAAAAGGCTTTTAACGCGTGCAGAACCTTAGCTCCACTTTGCTGTTGAACGGTGTTTAATATGTTTAAATTACGTTCAACAGCGATTTCATCTACCACAAAACATGGCGACGGTAAGCGGGTTAAGTCAAGCTGAGCAAAGTCAGTAAATTGCATAATACGCTGTACTTATTGGTCAAGGTTGAATTGATCAAGCTCGATAACTTTCCACGGTAAGCCAAATTCATTCATGTCGGCCATGAATAGATCCGGATCAAACTGCTCGATATTGAAAACGCCTGGTGTTAACCAGTTTTTTTCAACCATCATTTTGGCGCCAATCATTGCTGGAACACCAGTTGTATATGAAATAGCTTGAGAGGCTACCTCTTTATAACAAGCTTCGTGATCACAAATTTGGTAACAGTAAACTATTTTTTCTTTACCGTCTTTTAAGCCACGCACAACGGTACCAATACAAGTTTTACCTTTTGTTCTTGGCCCTAAGCTTGATGGATCAGGTAATAATTTAGCTAATAATTGAATAGGTACAATTTGATGCCCTTCATATTCAATGGGCTCAATACCTGTCATGCCTACATTACCTAATACTTCTAAATGCTTAAGATAGTTGTCTGAAAAGCTCATCCAAAACTGTGCACGTTTTAACGTAGGAAAATGTACCGTTAACGATTCTAGTTCTTCGTGATACATGCGGTAAATATCAAAGTCACCAACACCATCAGGACAAGTAAACTTCGCTTTTTTACTCATAGCGGGTGTGGTTACAAACTCACCATCTTCAAAGTGACGACACTCAGCGGTAACTTCACGAATATTAATTTCAGGATTGAAGTTAGTGGCAAACGGGTAACCATGGTCGCCACCATTTACATCAATAATATCTAGGTAATGGATTTCATCAAAGTAATGTTTAGCAACATAAGCAGTAAACATGTTGGTAGCGCCGGGATCAAAACCACTCCCTAAAAGTGCTGTTAAGCCTGCTTTTTGAAATTTTTCTTGATAAGCCCATTGCCATTTATATTCAAATTTAGCGGTATCTAATGGTTCGTAGTTTGCAGTATCCATGTAATGTACGCCGGCTTCTAAACAAGCGTCCATAATGGTTAAGTCTTGGTAAGGTAACGCCACGTTAATCACTAAGAATGGCTTTTCTTGCTTAAGTAATGCAACAAGTTCAGGAACATTATCAGCATCAACTTGCGCCGTATTAATTGTTACGCCTGTTTTTTCTTTTACGCTATTTGCAATAGCCTGACATTTAGCTAGCGTTCTGCTAGCTAATACAATTTGGGTAAATACATTATTTTGTTGAGCGCACTTTTGTGTAACAACGTTACCTACACCACCTGCGCCGATTATCATCACTTTAGTCATTTTAAAATCACATACGCTAAAAAAAGTTGGTGAATTTTAGTGATAAATTCAAATTTTACAAGCTATTTTTTAGCTAATGTCCTCATAGTAAATAATAGTTAATTTAAACAATAGTCGTATAAAAAACAAACAATAGATACTTGGTATTAAGTATACTGCTCTATAAATTTAATAGATTCATTCCATTGTGGGTTTTGACCCAATTGTTTAAAGCTGTGTTGTGTGCTTTTTAATAAACGCTGAATACGTTGGTTACTGATTTTATTTATATTGATATTCGCGTTATCAATCACGCTAATGCAGCCTTCTCTGTTATTACATAATAACAACATATCGCAGCCTGCTTGCTGTGCAGCTTCAGCTCGTTCTACATAACCACCAACACAAGATGCGCCTTCCATAGATAAATCATCACTGAAAATAACCCCTTCAAACTCTAACGATTCCCGTAGTATTTTCTGCAACCAATACGATGAAAAACCAACAGCTTGGCTATCTATTTCAGGAAATATAATATGCGCAGGCATTAACGCATCCACTTTATTCGCTTTAATTAGGTGTTTAAAAGGTAAAATATCGAATGCTTCTATTTCAGATCTTTTTCGGTAATCAATAGGTAAATCAATGTGAGAATCAGCTTTAACACTACCATGCCCCGGAAAATGCTTACCTGTAGCCTTCATGCCAGCCAAGTGCATACCTTCAATAAACGCATTAGCCAAATGAATAATAGCTTCGGGTTGAGAATCAAAAGCGCGATCACCAATCACTTCACTAATACCGTTTACATCTAAAACAGGAGCGAAGCTAATATCAATATTACAGGCTTGAACTTCAGTCGCCATAACGTAACCACAATGTGTGGCGAGCTCTTTTGCCTTAGCATAATTTTGCTGTGTTTTAGCCATAAGTGAACCCATTGCAGGGATCAAACTAAAACCTTTTCTAAAACGTTGTACTCGACCACCTTCATGATCTACCGCAATAAGAAACTCTTTTTTGGCGGCTTTACGTATTTGGTTATTTAAATCAGACAACTGCTCCACAGATTCAAAATTACGCGTGAATAAGATAAGGCCACCAACAAGTGGATGTTGCAGTAACTCTTTATCTTCTTGAGTGAGCGATGTACCCAGTACATCTAACATTATAGGGCCCATGTAAACCATCTTCTAACTGTAATATACGAATACAGAGATTATAAATGATTAATATTAAAAGAATATAAATCATTAGGTTTATCTAGATAAAGCGCATTAAAACAACATTTAAAGCTTGGTATAAATGTTGTTTAAGAAGATTTGATCAAGCGTTGGAAGGAATAATTGGAGCCGCTACACCAGCAGCAATATAAGGAATAACCTGTTGAATAACACCTGAAATATCAATATTTTTATCAAAATCACTTTTAGCAATATCAATTAAAGCGCCGCTTGAAGACATAGTAAATATAACAGTGCCCATAGTAAGGTGTAATCGCCAAAATACTTCTTCAGCGGTCAATTCAGGATAAGCTTTATAAACCGCGGCAACAAAATTTGAGATAACTCCCGGATATTGAGTGGTTAAAAACCAACGTAAAAAACCTTGGCTGTCGGTATAACCACGCCCAAGTAATTGTAAAAAGTTACTCGTACCGTTTTCTTTAAATTGATTTAACCACAATAGCGGTTCAACAAAAGCAGAAAACACTTCAATTAAGGTAGGTTTTTTATCGTCGTCACAAATTTGTTTAAGAGTGTTTTCTAAACGAGGAGACAGTTCATTCATATAACGAGACATTACTGCTTTAATTAGCTCTTTTTTAGAACCGAAATGATAATTTACAGCAGCTAAATTAACTTCTGCTTGACTGGTAATTTCTCTTAACGATGTACCATTAAAGCCATTTACAGCAAATAAATGTTCAGCGGCGTCTAATATCTTGTTTTTTGTACTCATAATATGATCAAATTTTTTATTGAAATAAGTAAACTGAATTTTCAAACAACCAGTTTAAACAGGTGTTTAAAGTATCGTATAACACTAGCATAGGTCAATGTTTTGAAGAAACAAAGGTAGCATGAAATATACTTTTGTTCATTTATTAACACTGCAACATTATATTATAGCTTTAATATACCCGTTACCACTCAAGATACGTATTTCAGCACACTTGAGCGATATCAATTCAAGGAAATGCTTTGTAATAATGGTCGTCCATATAAAAAGGATTATGGTTGCTCAAAAATAAATTTCTGTTTTATTAATAATAATCTCATTATAGAACACCATTTAACTTAGAAAATCCCCTTTTCATACTATTTTAATTTACTACAAAACATATTTTCATATACTGCATGTATAATTTTAAAAATAAAGAGCGCTATAAAAATGAACAAATCATTTACGCTATCAACCATTGCAATCGTTATGTCTACGACATTATACGGCTGTATGGGAGAAGCTTCAGTTAAGTCAACATCTCCAACGCCTCAAGAAGCCAATCAAGCATTAACAGCAAAAGATGCCGAAACTTTTTTGAATAACACAGAGCAAGATTTAATAAAACTAGGCATAGAAGCTAATCAAGCTGAGTGGATTTATAGCAATTTTATCACTGAAGATACTGAAGCTTTATCTGCAAGAGTTAGCCAAAAAACAACAGAAGCGAGTGTTAAATATGCGATAGAAGCAGCTAAATTTGATAACGTAAATGTTTCTGCTGATCAAAAAAGAAAACTAGATATGCTAAAGCTCGGCTTAGTGATGCCTGCTCCACAAGATCCAGAAAAGTCAGCTAAATTAGCCCAACTAGGTTCGCAGTTAAATGGAATGTACGGTAAAGGTACTTACACGAATAAAGCAGGACAAACACTTAATTTAGGTGAGATGACAGCTACAATGGCTACCTCTCGCAATTATGATGAATTATTAGAGCTATGGGAAGGTTGGAGAACCATCAGCCCAGCAATGAAACCTTTATACGTTAAACAAGCTGAGCTAGGTAATGAAGGCGCGAGAAGTTTAGGTTATAAAGACTTAGGTGTTATGTGGCGCTCTAAATACGATATGCCTGCTGACGATTTTTCTAAAGAACTTGATCGTTTATGGGGACAAATAAAACCTTTATACGATGATTTGCATTGTTATGTTAGAACTGAATTAGGTAAGGAATATGGCGAAGATAAAGTGCCTCAAAACAAGCCGATTCCAGCCCACTTATTAGGAAATATGTGGGCACAATCTTGGGGTAATATTTACGACTTAGTTGCACCTAAAGATGCCGACCCTGGATACGATTTAACAGAACAACTTGAAAAGAAAAACTACGATGAAATAAAAATGGTAAAAGGTGCTGAAAAGTTCTTTACTTCTCTAGGCTTTGATCCTTTACCAGAAACCTTTTGGTCACGTTCATTATTTACTAAACCGAAAGACAGAGATGTTATCTGCCATGCTTCCGCTTGGAACTTAGACTCTAAAGACGATATACGTATTAAAATGTGTATTCAAAAAACAGGTGAAGAATTTGCGGTAATTCATCACGAACTTGGACACAACTTTTACCAACGCGCATATAAAAATCAATCGAAGTATTATCAAGGTAGTGCAAATGACGGATTTCATGAGGCGATTGGCGATACTATAGCGCTCTCTGTAACACCTAAATACTTAAAAAAGATTGCTTTAATCGATACCATCCCTGATGAATCTAAAGATATTGGATTGTTACTTAAGATGGCGCTAGATAAAGTCGCTTTTATTCCCTTTGGTTTATTAGTTGATAAATGGCGTTGGAAAGTGTATTCAGGCGAAATTACTCCTGAAAACTACAACACCGCTTGGTGGGAATTACGTGAGAAATACCAAGGTGTTGCAGCTCCCGTTGAACGCGATAAAAATGCCTTTGATCCGGGCGCTAAATACCATATACCCGGTGGAACACCCTACTCACGTTATTTTTTAGCGCATATTCAGCAATTTGAATTTCATAAAGCCCTATGTGAAATATCAGGTAATACCGACCCCATTCACCGTTGCTCAATCTACGATAGTAAAGAAGCTGGCGCTGCGTTAAATACCGTATTAGAAATGGGTGCGAGTAAACCGTGGCAAGAAGCCTACAAAGTATTAACTGGTACTGAGCAAATGGATGCTACCGCTGTTTTAGATTATTTTGCGCCATTACAAGAATGGTTAAAAGAGAAAAACCAAGGAAAACAGTGTGGTTTTTAGACGTAAATTTTATCTGTTAAACAGAACTTAATCATCCGCTCCATCTATTTATAAATAAATCAGCTGAATTGATACTAATAATTCAGCTGATTAACTAACCTCAATTCGGGTTAATGAATGTTAGCGAATGAGTTAAAACCCTATTTATCAAAAACTTAATACACACCATTATTTTCCTAAGCTATATTAGTCTCTCAACATTGATATTTTTGTGTATAACAAGGCGAATTTAGGCGTAAAAATAGCTTGTTGAGTAACTTTGCTTATCCCGAGCTGAGGTTAAGTATTCCCCTAACGTCAGTCAACCTATATCCTTAGTTATATTGCTAGCGACTTAGTGTAAACAAAAATACTATGTAGTGTTATGTAACCATTCAAGATGCAGGTTTCAATGAGAACTTAAAACAATATAGGCACAGATTTCACGTGCCAAACTAAATCTAAGGTCTACATCCATGTAAGAACCTGACTAAAGTTAATAACGAAGCATAAACTGTTTTTAGAACCTCCGAAGAAACACTCTGAAATAGCCTCTTGATCGGTAAGGGGTATATACAGCAAAAAAATTAACGTAATTCTCTTCTTAAAATTTTACCTACGTTAGATTTTGGTAATTCATCGCGAAACTCAACTAATTTAGGGACTTTATAATTGGTTAGGTTTTCACGACAATGGGCAATAAGCTCTTTTTCTGTGACACTTTTATCTTTCAATGCCACAAATATTTTAACAATCTCACCACAACTATCGTCAGTTACTCCAATCGCTGCAACCTCAAGAACACCTTCGTGCATCATCACAACTTCTTCAATTTCATTAGGAAAAACATTAAACCCCGAAACAATAATCATATCTTTTTTACGATCAACTATTTTAAAATAGCCATTTTCATCCATACAAGCTACATCACCTGTGGCCAACCAATCGTCTTTCAATATTTCGTTAGTCGCATCGTCACGTTTATAATAACCTGCCATGACTTGTGGACCTTTCACCCACATTTCACCAGGTTCACCTACAGCAACTTCTACACCATTTTCATCCATAATTTTTATATCGGTAGACGGAGCAGGTAAGCCAATAGTGCCATTGTATTCAGTTTGCGTGTATGGACTTAAAGTAACTAAAGGTGCACATTCAGTTAAACCATAACCTTCTAACAATAAAATAGATGTAATTTGTTGCCACTTTTCAGCTACAGGTCGTTGCACAGCCATACCTCCGCCAAGCGCCATTTTTAAATGGCTAAAGTCTAAATCTTTAAATCCTGGTGTGTTAATAAGACCATTAAATAAAGTATTTACCCCTGTAATAGCACTAAAAGGGTATTTAGCTAATTCTTTTACAAAACCCGCCATATCTCTGGGGTTGGTAATCAACAAGTTAGTTCCACCAAGTGTTACAAACGTTAAGCAATTAGCCGTTAAAGCGAAAATATGATAAAGAGGAAGTGCAGTAACAATAATTTCACCTCCCTCATCAAGCAATGGTTTGATAGCAGCTTTAGCTTGTTCTAAATTTGCCACCATATTACGGTGTGTAAGCATAGCTCCTTTTGAAACACCTGTTGTTCCTCCTGTGTACTGTAAAAAAGCTAAGTCTTGTCCAGTAATATCTACAGGTTTAAATGTTCTTTTCGCGCCTTCAGTTAATACGGCATTAAAACGAATAGTATTAGAAAGTTTAAAAGCAGGTACCATTTTTTTAACGTATTTAACGGCAAAGTTAACCACAGCCCCTTTAACTAAGCCCAAACGGTCACCTAACGAAGTTAAAATAACGTGTTTTACATCGGTTTTATCGATAACTTTAGCTAAGGTACTCGCAAAGTTTTCAATAATGAGTATAGCTTTGGTATCTGAGTCTTTTAATTGATGCTCTAGTTCGCGAGCAGTATATAAAGGATTAACATTAACAACCGTTAAACCAGCCATTAAGGCACCAAATAACGCGATAGGATATTGCAGCGTGTTAGGAACCATGATGGCAAATTTATCGCCTTTTACTAAGCCCAGATCTTGCTGCAAATAAGCAGCAAACGCTTCAGCTTGTGAAGCTAACTCGCTATACGATATTTCAGATCCCATATTAATGAATGCTGTGCGATCAGTATAAATACCACAGTACTTATTAAACATTTGTACCAATGATGAATATTTATCAGGATCTATTTCAAATGGAAGATTAGGAGGATAACTTTTTTCAAGCCAAATTTTGCTCACGATGTTCACCCTATTATAGTAATATTTTTTATGTAGATTTGATGAAAATAAGTTTTATCAAATATTAACTGGTCATTCCAGTTAATTTATCATCTTATTCAAAAATACCCGTTAAATTAGAGAATATGTGCTTATTTACTCTAATTTTAGCTCCACTTCAGCAGAAGACCTTTCATTTTAAAAGACTAAATTGATGTAACAAACTCACTAATAAGCTTAGCTGTTTCTTTAGGTTTTTCCATATGAACATGATGTCCACCTTCAAGCTCAACTATTTTTTTACAAGGCATTAAAGGGCAAAACAGTTCTATTCCTTTTCTAACAAAGTCTAACCCTTTACTACCATAAATCACTTGCACCGGTATTTTAATATCAGAAATGATTTGTTTGCATTGAGTTAAACTTAAACGATAAGGAGATATAGTATTTAATTTACGATCTGAACGCCATGACCATTGCCCTTTTGTATACAGCAAATTGCGAGAAACAATAAGTTCAGCATGGCGATACTCAAGATCTGAGATAAGCACTCTTGCTCTTACTGCTATGTCTAATGATAAAGTTGATGATTTTCTGTTAATAGTGGGAGCTGAGCTCGCTTTAATTCGACTTAGCATACCTTTACGCAATACTGAGGTACTTTCTGCCTCATCTCCGTAAATAAAGCCAATAGAATCGATTAAAGTTAAAGATTTTACTTTTTCTGGAAACGCTGCAGCAAAAGCTGAAGCAATCATTCCCCCCATTGAATGACCTACAATATGAACGTTAGTCCACTTGTTAGATTCAAATAACGCCAAAATATCATATACCCAATCAATAAAATGATAATGAGCATCAACACTTTTGTGTGAAGAAGCACCATGGCCAGGTAAATCAATTGCAATAACATTAAAGTCATCTTTAACGTCTAAATACTCAAATAATGGCGTAAAACTAGCCGCATTATCTAACCAGCCATGTAGGCAAAGTATTATATTATTTGAATTTTTATTAATGGTAAGTGCGCTAATTTGAGAAGAGGCTGTTTTAAAAACAGCCTCTTCAATACTTTCTGAAGGGATTTTCATCTAATTTACGTATGGTTATCGTTTTTTGACTGGCGGCATAATCGATTTAGTCGATTGCTTATTACTTGAGCTTGACGAACGAATAACAATAGGACGATTATAATTAATATGTGAGCCTGACCAGTAATATGGGTCGTTGTGATAATAGTGTGGTGACTGACGTAAATTAATATCAACACGTTGGATATTTTTCCATAAATGAACGCTTGCGTCTTTTAACACAGGAAAATCATATTTATGTTCACCTATTTGACCACTTTCAAGTTCAGCTACTGTACCTACAGCAGTAATACTTCGTCCTTCTTTATAAATTACAGGATCAAGTAAACCTTTAAAATATAGCCTAAAACGACCAGGAGTTTCATCACCTTTCTTCGGTCGTAAATTATAGGTTAGCGGAAAATTAACAATTTCTAACATGGTATTGTCAGCATTATTCTTTACAGATGCAATAACACCACCCCAACGTGCTTTTTCACCAATAATACTAGCAGTAGGTGATTTTGCACTTGAGAATTCTACTGTTTTGGTGTTTTCGGGCAACTCTAATTTTTTAGGTACAGACGCACATGCTGTACATAATAAAACGCATGATATAAGCCAGTATTTTGTCATGATGAATCTCCTATGCTTTACTTATTACAAGTTAACTGCAATTTAATTACAATCTACTGACAATAGATTGTGATGTCTATCTTACGGTAAATTTAGATCGCTTACTTAAGGTAAATAAACTCAATATAGCCATAACAGACCAGATTATTACCCAAATAAGTTCAGGAATAAATGTTATTTCTGCTAAACGAGCACCATCACCAAGAGAGCGTCCGTCTAGCAAATACAATGGGCTTAACAAGCTATTTAATAACACCATAATACCGGTAAATTTTAATAATTTTTGTAAATAACCTAATTTTGGTAATTTAAATTGTAAGAAAAAAATCCCCAGCACCACTAACAAAATAAATAAGGTTAATAAATCTCGTACCCAAAAAATGAGAGAACACACAATAAGCGCAATAATTAATCCAGTAACAATTTTTGCCACTTTTTGATTAATAGATGCAATTGAATAAATTAAAAAGCCCCACATAATTGCGCCAGCATAGCCCATAAAGCTGATTAATAAGGTAAAGCCACCACGAGTTGTACATAAACCCGCACCATTAGGAAACAGCTCTATTTGAACAACACTTCCCCCCGTAATTAAAGCAGCAAGGCCGTGACTAATTTCATGAAAATAGCTTTCTAACCATTTAAAAGGGACTGAAATAATAGGGATTTGAATAAATATAATTGCGGCAATAATAAACAGCCAAAACTGGTGTCTATTTAAAAAACCAACCGAACTTTTTTGAATATTAGGCAAATAGATTAACGCCAAAGAATTGTTTTATGTTTTCTCTCTGAGCAATGTTATCAACCGATTGATAGGCTGCAACTGCTGAAAGGTTTTGCTGAGAAGGTTTATCGTACTGAGAGCTTTTAGATTGTTGTTGATCACTTGCTGAATTATTGGTTGAGGAGTTTTCTCCTCGAACCACAATACCTGTGCCTGATTGAGCTGAATTTAGCTCGGCTTGTTGTTCAAGTAGTGCAATAGCTTCTTCACTAACATCAAACCGTGATTTATCTTTCTCTAAATTTTTGCTTTTACTACTTTGATTATTTTCATCAATAGGCGCTACAACAGGCTTTACATTCCCCTGTTGATTAGCTTTACCAACACCTTGTGTACCTTGTGCGGCACGTAAAGCTTGGTTTGAATATGTTGAGTCATTTATGTTCATAAGTGTAATTTAACAAATAATGATAAAGGTTAAAACTAAATTTATTTTAGCTGATTTTATAAGCGCCACAGCAATAAAATTACGATTGAGATTTCTGTAAAGTATAAATTATAGACTATTTACCCGGTAATTTCTTCCATGAGACGGTATCTCGCACATAAACAGGTTGAGCGTTTTCTGCAGCGACACCTTTATTTTGACTAAAAGCCACTGCGCCAATAAGTAACATAGCTTGAGCATGGGGGAATAACAGTTCGGGTTCGCCTTCATTATGTTTTAATTGTTCAAGATCGGCCTTGTAAGCTTCCCAACCGGTACCTACACCATAAGGTAAGTTATTCATATCAAGACTTACCGTATCGATATAATATTGTTTAACCGTAGCTGGTGGTAATACACGTTCTGCAGTTTTAGGTTGCATAATATTATTGTCGTCAGCTTCGTAATAGCCTGTATAAACTTCACTCATACGCGCGTCAATCGCTGAAATAACACGAGTTTCACCATAAGTAGTTAAGGCTTGTTGCGCCATAGCCTGCAAAGTAGATACACCGACGACAGGTAATTCAGCTGAAAAAGCTAAACCTTGTGTTACGCCAATACCTATACGTACTCCAGTAAAACTCCCTGGACCTTGACCGTAAATAATTCCGTCTAATTTATCTAAAGAACACTCGGCACTTTTTAATAGTTCATCTATCATAGGCAATAAACGTAAGCTATGAGATTGCGGACATAACTCATATAAACTGGTGATATTACCTTGATACTGTAGAGCTACTGAACACGCTTCTGTTGATGCATCAATAACTAAATAATTTGCTTTACTCATGTAAGTTTTGTCTCTGTTTCTAACTTTTGTTCTTCTGTATTATTGTTCAAGCTTTTTAAAAATGTAGCTGCTTGTTCAATATTTCGTGTGCGCTTCATCGCAGGTAAACTATTTAAAAACACTTCCCCGTACGGTTTATTAACGAGTCTATTGTCGCAAATAACCAAAACACCTTGGTCGCTTACATCTCGTATTAAGCGCCCTACTCCTTGCTTTAAAGCAATAACCGCTTGAGGTAGTTGTATTTGCGAAAAAGGTTCGCCACCACGGCGTTTTACATCTTCACTTCTTGCTTGTAATAAGGGATCATCTGGCGAAGCAAAAGGTAACTTATCAATAATAACACAAGTTAAGCTGCTCCCTCTTACATCGATACCTTCCCAAAAACTTGCTGTAGCTAATAAAACTGCGTGTTTTTGTTCAATAAATTCTTCAAGTAATTTTCTTTTCCCCATTTGCCCTTGTACTAACAACGGGTTTTCTATTTGCTCTGAAAGCAGTTCAGCAACTTGATGCATTACGCGATAACTAGTAAACAACATAAAACAGGCACCTTGGCTTGCTTCAATTAACGGTAAAGCAATATTTGCTAACGCATTTGCACGGCTTTTATCATTAGCTTCAGGTAAATAACGCGGCACAACAAGTTGTGATTGTTGTTCGTAATCAAAAGGGCTTTCCAGTAATAAATGATTAGCGCTAGTTAAGCCTAAATGCTGAGCAAAATGTTCAAATTTTCCATCTACCGCCAGCGTTGCTGATGTAAATATCCAACCAGCACCTGACTCTTTAACGTACTCACTAAATTTATCAGCAACAGATAATGGCGTTTTATGAAGCACAACATGTCGAGGTGTTGTTTCATACCAAAAGCTCATGCCTAAAGCATCAACATCTACCATAATATCGTACTGTGCTAATAAATTAACGGCGCGTTCAAAACAATGATCAATCGCTTCATTACGCGATACACACAATTTGATCACCTGATACAAAAAATCTAAATCTACTTTTAACGAGGCGAATGCTTGACCAAAGCGTTTTTGGTTATGCTTTTCTCGCCAGTTTCCCCGTTCAGGATCATAATTAAATAACAGCCTAAATTCTTGGCTTGTTTTTAATAGCTTTTCAGCCGCTTTTCCTAATTGTTTAACATCCGTTAAGCTAGTTTTATAAACCTGAATAACATCGGTACATAAGTCTAATAATTGGCGAGTTGAAAATGCCTCACCAAAATACTCACTCGCAATATCGGCTATTTGATGGGCTTCATCAAAAATCATAATATCAGCTTTAGGAATTAGCTCACCAAAGCCGCTATCTTTTAATGCCATGTCAGCAAAAAACAAATGATGATTCACCACAACCAAATCAGCATCAATCGCTTTTTGTCGTGCTTTGACTAAATAACAATCTTCAATATTAGGACAATCTTTTGCTAAACAATTATCGACAGTGCTGGTAACAAAAGGAAATACCGGAGAGTTTTCAATAACATTAACCAGTTCGCCCGTATCCCCCGTATGAGTAACATTTGCCCATTCTCTTACTTTTACAAAATCAGCTAAACTTTCGGCATCTAACTGCCCTCGCGATTCTTTATATTGATCAAGTCGATAAATACATAAATAGTTAGCGCGACCTTTCAACAAAGCAACTTGTGCCTGAGTCGCAAGAGACTTTTTAATAAGAGGTAAATCTTTATGAAATAACTGTTCTTGCAGGTTTTTAGTCCCGGTTGAAACAATGATCTTTTTTTGAGGTTCTTCTTTCGCAGCAGCTTCTTTATTAGCAATGAGTGCAGGAATTAAATAAGCAAAAGTTTTACCTGTACCTGTTCCAGCCTCCACAATTAGCGATGACTTATTTTTAATTGAATTAGCCACTTCAATGGCCATATCAGTTTGGGCTTGGCGTGGTGAAAAGCCTGAAATAGCGCTAGCTAATGCGCCATTTTCAGAAAAAGCATGCTCAACAGGAGTCATCTACAGCAGGATTCTTTTAGATTAAGTTAATTGCGTTCTATTATAAGGAAATGAAGGAGAAAAAATAGCGTTGAAGTAAAAATCACCGCGGAGAAATACTTAATCACACATATATATCTAAATGTGGAGGTTTATCTTCACCCTGCTTAGAATCAACGCTATCAGGCGTTTCTTCTTCAGCATCACTTTTTTCAAGCTTATGCTTATCAGCATGCTGTTCTAAGTGATCAAAATCTTCTGTTAATTCAGCTGTTGCTGGTTCTTTAGCTGGTCCCTTAACTTTAGAGTTTGCAGGTTTTATTGGCGTTTGAACAACACGCCTCAACTGAGTGGTAAAAATATCCATCATGCTGCCCTCCGCAATTTAACATTAAATACTAATAGCTCTATTATCGGCTTGTAAGAGAAAACCTTTACTATCTTAGATCAATATTTCATATTAAATAGTTAAGAAATACTTGCCCTAAAAGCAAATAAACAGTATTGTACGCTCCATTAAACAGATTAAAAATATTTCTGTACTGAAATTTCTACGTAATGAATATTAAACAGAAAACGACACGTTTTCCAAAACGAGAAAATAATGAATTTAAACCTGAACTTACATCATCATCACCATACGGATTAGCTGCTCAGGTTTATTCGCTGAGGGGCTGTGACCTTTCAGTGGTAATCGAAATATAGAATTTTCTAAAACCCCCGAAAGAGTCATCTCTCTCGGGGGTTTTTACGTTTAGCTCTATCAGCTTAACGAAACAAGAATGATCAAATTTAAAATTTTAAAATTAATAGGACATTAAGCATGACAACTGAAACACGTTTACGCATAGCAATGCAAAAATCAGGTCGTCTTAGCGACGATACACAAGCTCTATTTAAACGTTGTGGTTTAAAAATCAACGTTACAGATAGAAGATTACTCGCTCATGTTGCTAATATGCCTATTGATATTATGCGTGTAAGAAGCAGCGACATCCCAGGATTAATTATGGATGGCGTATGTGATTTAGGTATTGTTGGTGACAACACGCTTGAAGAAGAAGAATTAGCACGTGCTTTAATTGGCAGCAAAAATGAATACATTCGTACAACACCATTAGATTTTGGTGGCTGTCGTTTTTCTATCGCTATGCCTGAAGAGTTTGAATATACCGGCCTTAAATGTTTAGACGGTTTACGATTTGCAACAACCTACCCACAATTATTAACTCGTTTTGCCAAAGAAAACGGTATTAACGTAGAGTTTTGTTTATTAAAAGGTTCGGTGGAAGTAGCTCCTCGTGTAGGTTTAGCTGACGGTATTTGTGATTTAGTGTCAACAGGCGCTACTTTAGAAGCCAACGGATTAAAAGAAGTTGCTGAAGTATTTCGTTCAAAAGCCTCATTAATACAACGTGCAGATACCTTAAACCCAGAAAAACAAGCTATTTTAGATACCTTATTGCCACGTATACACGGCGTAATGAAAGCTAAAGAAAGCAAATACATTATGCTACACGCACCTAAAGACAAAATTGCTGAAGTAAGCACTTTAATGCCGGGAACTGAAACACCAACAATTTTACCTTTAGCGGGCCGCGAAGACATGGTTGCCGTTCACGTTGTTGCTACAGAAACATTTTTCTGGGAAACAATGGAAGAATTAAAAGCCTTAGGTTGTCACTCAATTCTTGTTATGCCAATTGAAAAGATGATGGGCTAAACAATGAAATACCCTATAGTTAATTGGTCGTTACTCGACGAAAAAGCTAAACAAGACACGTTAGCACGCCCTGCTATTGCTGATAGTGCCACGCTATCAGAGCAAGTAGCGAGTATTCTTGATTTGGTGAAAACACAAGGTGATAAAGCATTATACAATTTAACTGAAAAGTTCGATGGTATTGCATTAAAAACCTTAACCGTTTCTCAAGAGCAATTAGAAGCCGCTGTAAAAGCACTTTCACCAAAACGCTTAAAAGCGATTGAAACGGCTTATGGTCAAATTAAACGTTTTCACGAAGCACAAAAACATCAAGATATTGCCGTTGAAACAACCCCCGGCGTTAACTGTGTTTTAAAATCTGAAGCCATTGAAAGTGTTGGTTTATATATACCTGCAGGCAGTGCGCCATTACCTTCAACGGTATTAATGCTAGGTGTACCATCACAAATTGCCGGTTGTAAAAGATCAGTATTAGTATGCCCACCAGACAAAGATGGTAAATTAGCTAACGAAATTTTAGCTGCTGCAAATTTATGTGGCATTACCGAAATATACACAGTGGGTGGCGCACAAGCTTGTGCCGCGTTAGCTTTTGGTACTGAAACCATTAAGTCGGTGAATAAAGTGTTTGGCCCAGGCAATAAATTTGTAACTGAAGCTAAAAAGCAGCTGTCTCAACAAGTCGCTGGTTTTGCCATTGATATGCCTGCTGGCCCTTCTGAAGTATTAGTGATTGGTGACGAAAACAGTAACCCTGCTTTTATCGCATCAGATCTATTATCTCAAGCAGAGCATGGTCCAGACAGCCAAGTTATTTTAGTGTCAAACAGCGAAAGTTTATTAAGCGCTGTAGATGTTGAATTACAAAAGCAAGTGGCTTTATTAAGCCGTTGCAATATAGCTACCGCCGCTCTTGAACACTGTCGTTTAATTTTAACAACGTCTATTGAACAAGCGGTTGAAGTATCGAACGAATATGGTCCAGAACATTTAATTGTACAAACCGATAACGCGAGTAGCTTAGTAAGTAAGTTACGTAATGCAGGTTCTATTTTTGTAGGTGCTTTTACACCAGAATCTGCTGGTGATTATGCAAGTGGTACAAACCACGTATTACCTACTTATGGTTATTCAAAAGTGGTAAGCAGCTTATCTTTAGCCGATTTTTCACGACGTTTTACTGTACAAGAAATTACACGCTCTGGTTTAGCAAGTTTAGCTGAATGTATTATCGAATTGACTGATGCTGAAGGATTAGATGCTCACCAACGTGCTGTCACTATTCGTTTAGAGGATGCAAAGTAATATGAGTAATTCTAGTTCAACCGTACCCTCAATAGTAAACAAGCTCGCTAGAGCTGAACTGGTAGACATGATCCCCTATGAGTCAGCTCGTCGCTTACATGCTGGTAATGGTGAATTTAACAATAAAACATGGTTAAACGCTAACGAAGCTGCAGGATTAGGAAATTATGAGATCAGCGCTGACTGTATAAATCGTTACCCTGACTTTCAACCTGACTCATTAATAAACGCCTACAGTGAATATAGCCAACAGCCTAAAAGCAATATACTTGCAACACGTGGTGCAGATGAAGGTATTGAATTAATTATTCGTACGTTTTGTAAAGCGTATGAAGACAGCATTCTTATTTGCCCACCAACATATGGTATGTATGCCATTAGTGCAGAAAATCACGGTGCAGGTATTGTTAGAGTACCTTTGCAAAGTGAAACAGGTATCAACGAATTAGATATTAACGCGCTAAAGCAACAAGTGGGTAATGCAAAAGTTGTGTTTTTATGTTCGCCGGGCAATCCTACAGGTAATTTATTACCTCACGCACAAATTAAAGAAGTACTTGAGCTATTTAAAGACACCGCTATGGTAGTTGTTGATGAAGCTTATATCGAATTTAGTGCAGATAAGTCGGTTGCTAGCTGGTTACCTCAGTACGATAATTTAATTGTTTTAAGAACCTTATCTAAAGCTTTTGCATTAGCTGGTTTACGCTGCGGATTTACTTTAGCAAATAGTGATGTTATTGCGATGTTAAGTAAAGTGATTGCGCCTTACCCTATTTCAGCACCTGTTGCAGAAATAGCAAGTAAAGCGTTAAAAGGTGATAACTTAACGGTAATGACCGAACGTGTTAAATCGACT
Source organism: Pseudocolwellia sp. G5-9 (assembly GCF_055808995.1). Lineage (NCBI taxonomy): Bacteria > Pseudomonadati > Pseudomonadota > Gammaproteobacteria > Alteromonadales > Colwelliaceae > Pseudocolwellia > Pseudocolwellia sp. G5-9. The sequence goes on along the minus strand of NZ_CM147893.1, from coordinate 4,217,404 downwards.
AACACGCTTGCTAAAGAATTGTCTACTTGGTTAAAAGCACAACAATGGTGTACTCAAGTTTTTCCAACGGATGCAAACTTTGTGTTATTTAAAACACCTCATAAAGCTTTTGTTTTTGAAGCACTTTTAGCAGAAAACATATTAATTAGAGATCAATCTAAACAACCGCAACTAGCCGATTGTTTACGTATTAGTATTGGCAGTAAGTCAGAATTAGCTTCATTAAAACAAGTTATTGAAACAGCATTTTCTAACTTAAAATCTTAAACAAGCAAACTACAGAGAAATAAAATGGCACAGCAAAACATATTATTTATTGATCGCGATGGCACCTTAATTGAAGAACCGATCAGCGACAAACAAGTAGATACCTTAGAAAAGCTTGTTTTTGAACCTAATGTAATTCCTGTTTTACTAAAATTACAAAGCAAAGGTTATCGCTTAGTAATGGTATCAAACCAAGATGGCTTAGGTACCGACAGCTACCCACAAAGCGACTTTGATTTACCTCATAACAAGATGATGGATATTTTCGCTTCTCAAGGTGTTATTTTTGATGACGTTTTATTATGTCCTCACTTTGATTCAGACAACTGCTCTTGCCGTAAACCTAAACTAGGTATGGTAAGCGAGTACTTACAACAAGGTAAAGTTAACTTTGCTAACTCTTTTGTTATTGGTGACAGAATTACTGACATTCAATTAGCTGAAAATATGGGGATTACAGGTATTCAATATAATCCTGAAACCCTAAATTGGAACGACATTGCTGAGCAGTTACTTGTTAAAGCACGTACTTCTAAAGTAACTCGTACCACTAAAGAAACCGACATTAATATTGAAATAAACTTAGATAAAGTAGGCGCTTCAGAAATTAATACAGGCCTTGGCTTTTTTGACCACATGTTAGATCAAATATCTACCCATGCGGGATTTTCAATGATTGTTAAAGTAGATGGTGATTACCATATTGATGATCATCACAGCGTTGAAGATACTGGCCTTGCTTTAGGCCAAGCTTTAAAAGAAGCGCTAGGCGATAAACGCGGTATTGGCCGTTTTGGTTTTGTATTACCTATGGACGAATGCCGTGCAGAATGTAGCTTAGATATTTCAGGTCGCCCTTGGTTAGAGTTTAACGCAAACTTTAGCACCGAAATGGTAGGTGGTATGTCTACACAAATGGTACATCACTTCTTCCATTCGTTATCGCAAGCTATGGCTGTTACGTTACATTTATCAACAAGTGACGGTAACAGTCATCATCAAGTAGAAAGTTTATTTAAAGTATTTGGCCGCGCATTACGTCAAGCAATTGAAGTAAAAGGCGATGTTTTACCTAGCTCAAAAGGTTCATTGTAATGTCGAGCAGTAATTCAAAACTAAACGTTATTGTTGATACCGGTTGTGCCAACTTATCTTCAGTACAATTTGCTGTTGAGCGCATAGGTTTAAAAGCGCTCATTACAGATGATGTTGAAATTATAAAATCTGCTGATAAAGTGATTTTACCCGGTGTTGGTAATGCTAAACATGCGATGGCTAACATCCATAAAAAAAATCTAGCCCCTACGATTCAAAACTTAACTCAACCTGTTTTAGGCTTTTGTTTAGGTATGCAATTAATGACAGAAAGCTCTCATGAAGGAGATTTTTCTGGCGAGTTAGAAATAATTGATTGCTTAAACCTAATACCCACACAAGTAAAACCACTTGCAGCTAATGGCTTACGCTTACCGCATATGGGTTGGAATACCTTAACTTCGGTAATCGAGCACCCTGTTTTTCAAGGTATTAACACGGGCGAATACTTTTACTTTGTACATAGTTTTGCTGTACCTGTAGGTGAATTTACTGCGGCTACTTGCCAATACGGCACTGAGTTTTCAGCCGCTATTGCTAAAGACAACTTTATTGGCTGTCAATTTCACCCTGAACGTTCAGGTAATGCCGGTAGTAAAATTATTAAAAACTTTTTGGAGATGTAAGCCATGATGATCCCAGCAATAGACCTTATCGATGGTCAAGTAGTTCGACTTTATCAAGGCGATTACGAACAAAAAACAAATTACGACTATACAGCAAAAGAACGTCAAGATTTATACTCACAAGCAGGTGCAACCGTAATGCACTTTGTTGACTTAGACGGCGCTAAAGACTCAACTAAACGCCAGCTAACGCTACTTAAAACATTAGTCAATCACGAAAAAATGACCATTCAAGTGGGTGGCGGTGTTCGTTCTAAAGAAGATGTTGAACAACTTTTAACGGTAGGCGCTGACCGCGTAGTTATCGGTTCGTTAGCCATTAAACAACCTGAACTAGTTGCACAATGGATACAGGAATTTGGCGGCGAAAAAATCGTTTTAGCACTTGATGTTAAAATTGATGAAAACGGTAATAAAACCTTACCTACTCACGGCTGGATAAAAGACAGTGGCGTTAACTTAGAAGAGTTATTAGAACACTATCAAGATGCCGGTTTAAAACACGTACTTTGTACTGACATAAGTAAAGACGGTACGCTATCGGGTTCAAACGTTACTATGTACACTGAATTATGTGCACAGTATCCTGAACTTGATTGGCAAGCATCAGGTGGCATTGGTTCATTAGACGATATTAAAGCTTTAATTCCAACAGGCGTTAGCGGCGTAATTTTAGGTCGTTCATTACTTGAAGGTAAGTTTACTTTAGAGGAAGCTATCGCATGCTGGCCAAACGTATAATCCCTTGTCTTGATGTTAAAGACGGTAAAGTAGTTAAAGGCGTTAAATTCCGTAACCATGAAATTATCGGTGATATTGTTCCCCTAGCTGAACAATACGCAAAAGCAGGTGCTGACGAACTCGTATTTTACGATATTACCGCAAGCGCCGACGGTCGTGTTGTCGATAAAAGCTGGGTTACCCGTATAGCACAAGTTATTGATATTCCTTTTTGTGTCGCTGGCGGTATTAAAACTGAAGCTGACGCACAACAAATATTAAAAATGGGTGCTGATAAAATTAGTATTAACTCTCCGGCTTTAATGGACCCAACCTTAATTTCACGTCTTGCTGATCAGTTTGGTCAACAGTGTGTTGTAGTAGGTATAGACAGCTTCTTTAATGAAGAAACTGGTGAGTATCAGGTTTATCAATTTACCGGTGATGAATCACGTACACAAAAAACCTCATGGACTACGTTTGAATGGATCAAAAAAGTTCAAGAACTAGGTGCTGGTGAAATTGTTTTAAACTGCATGAACCAAGATGGTGTGCGTAAAGGTTACGACATAAAACAACTTGAGCAAGCACGCGCTGTTTGTAATGTACCTTTAATCGCTTCTGGCGGTGCTGGTGAAATGGTGCATTTTAGCGATGTATTTCAACAAGCTGATGTTGATGGTGCGCTAGCTGCCAGTGTTTTCCATAAAGGCATCATCCCTATCTCTGAATTAAAAGAGATGCTCAAACAGAATAAAGTTGAGATCCGACTTTGTGAGGAAAAAACATGTTAGTTACTTTAGAAAATAGCCAAGAACTTGCTTGGGATAAAATGGACAACCTATTACCTGCAATTATTCAAGATGCTGCAACTGGCGCTGTATTAATGCAAGGTTTTATGAATCAAGAAGCCTTAGAGGCAACGTTAAAATCAGGTAAAGCCACTTTCTTTAGTCGTTCTAAACAACGCTTATGGATGAAAGGCGAAAGTTCGAATAATACATTAGATGTTAAACAAGTATTAGCTGACTGTGACAAAGACTGTTTACTCATTGCTGCAAATCCTAATGGCCCTACTTGTCATTTAAATACAACGTCATGTTTCCCTGAAGAGAAACTTAGCCAACAAAACTTTTTAAGCCACTTAGAACGCTTTGTTGATAAACGTGCTAACGATCCTATTGAAGAAAGCTACACAGCAAAATTATTATCTCGCGGTACAAATAAAGTTGCTCAAAAAGTGGGGGAAGAAGGTGTTGAAGTAGTAATAGCCGCTCTTGCTGAAACTAAAGAAGAGTTTTTAGGTGAATGCGCTGACTTGTTTTATCACACGCTTGTACTGTTAAAAGATCAAAATGTAGAGCTTTCTGAAGTAATGGAAGTATTACAAAAAAGACATAATAAATAATCTAACCTATTTATTATTTAACGAGAGGCACTTTTTAGTGCCTTTTTTTATTGCGCTGTTTAATTACGTTAGCTTAATGCTTTATTTAATACATTGCGCAAATTATGATTAAAAGCATAACGATTAAATATTAATAAGCTCAGGTTACAAATTATGCCACAACAATTATTATGGTTCACAAAACCATTCTCATCGCTGACAACAGATGAGTTGTACGACATTTTAAAACTACGTATCGATGTTTTTGTTGTTGAACAAGCCTGTTATTACCCTGATCTTGATGAACATGATAGGCACTCAGACACTATCCATCTTTTTTCCTATTCTCTTAATGAAATTAAAAATAACAACAATGTAATAGCCGCTTATTTACGTATTTTACCTAAAGGCACAACTTATACTGATTATACAAGTATTGGTAGAGTTGTTATTGCCCCCGAATACCGAGGGCAAAAGCTAGGCCATCTATTAATGAAAAAAGCACTAGAGGCGTGTGAAAGATATTTCCCCGAAGAAAGTATAAAAATATCAGCTCAGGCGCATTTAGAAAGCTATTATCAAACTTATGGCTTTAATCGTATTTCAGATATCTATTTAGAAGACAATATCCCTCATATTGCTATGCTAAGAGCCTCATTATGAGTTAGTTTGTTTTTCAAACATTAAATTTAAAAATAGCTTATTTATATATAGATAGAGTGCGCAGTTTAACGACAAATCGAACACTGTTTGTTCAAACAGTCAAAAAGTCTCTTTTTTTATAAAAAAACGGTTGACGTAGGTCAGCGAGATTTGCATAATACGCGCCACTTGCTCAGGCAGGTTGGTTAGGCTACATAGCTCAGTTGGTTAGAGCACATCACTCATAATGATGGGGTCCCAGGTTCGAGTCCCGGTGTAGCCACCATTTTTGAAATGCGGGGTTGGCGGAATTGGTAGACGCGCTGGATTTAGGTTCCAGTATCGCAAGATGTGAGAGTTCAAGTCTCTCACCCCGTACCATTTCAAAGCAGCGTTAGCTGCAAAGTAAGTTACATTGCAGGGGTATAGCCAAGCGGTAAGGCAGCGGGTTTTGATCCCGTCATTCAGAGGTTCAAATCCTCTTACCCCTGCCACTTTCTTTGAAGATTCTTTATAAAATCCATCATATAGAAAAGTTGTATTGTAATTTACATTTGAGTTTTTCTGCAGGGGTATAGCCAAGCGGTAAGGCAGCGGGTTTTGATCCCGTCATTCAGAGGTTCAAATCCTCTTACCCCTGCCACTTCTCAAGTTCTAGAATAATTTAATATTTCCAAAAAGATTATATTATGCGCGGGGTTGGCGGAATTGGTAGACGCGCTGGATTTAGGTTCCAGTATCGCAAGATGTGAGAGTTCAAGTCTCTCACCCCGTACCATTTCATATTATATTCACACTTATCTTATTACACCTTTCCTTAATTTTAATATTTATTAAACTTAAAAATTATAATCCACATGCGTACGCTAGCGCTTTCTTTTTAATCACACCTGATTTATTTGCTACTATTAATCCTAGGTTTCGGACGACCTTAGTAATAATTGAAGGATGGCTAAACGACGCATATAAAGTATCCATAGCTGTCATCATAAGTAAATTATCTTTTCTTCTTTGCTTTTCATATCGGGCTATTACACTTACATCAGACCAAACTTCTCCATTGCCTATCGCTGTTGCAATAACATGTTGAAGTGCTTTTACGTCTTTAAAGCCTATATTAACTCCCTGCCCAGCCATAGGATTAATGGTATGGGCCGCATCCCCGAGTAATACCACTCTATTTTTTTGATAAGTATTTGCATGTTTGCGAGTTAATGGAAACGCTCCTTTATTAAGCACTTTAATTTTCCCTAATCGTTGTGGAAAATGCTTCATTACTTCTAATTCAAGTTGCTGATCACTCAAAGCAGACAAGCGCTTAATTTCATTTTTTTGATGATACCAAACTAAAGACGCGTATCCACCGAGTTCACTTATACCGCTAAGCGGAAGCATAGCAACAGGCCCAGTTTCGTAAAACTGTTGCCACGTTATATTTTGTTGGATTAATTCTGTTTCTACGTTAATAAGCATGGCTGATTGGCCGTAATCCCAACCTGTAACACCAATATTAGCTAAGGTTCGAACCTTACTATTAGCGCCATCAGCAGCAATAAGTAATTTTGACGATATTGTATGACTTTCAAGCTCAATAACCACTTCATTCTCGTATTGCTCAAACGATAGCAGTGTATTAGGACAAAAAGCGGTTATATGATTATTGCTTTCTATAGCTTCCCATAAAGAAAGCTGAATCAACCGGTTTTCAACAATATGCCCTAAAATAGGTTGTTTAATCGTTTGTGAATCAAACTCAGTATAAGATAACTGACTTTCCCAAACCCCCAAACGAGAATACGGACACATCCTTTTTTTCGATAACGAATCCCAAACATCGAGTTGCTCAAGTAATTGTTGAGTGGCAACAGAAATTGCTGACACCCTTAAATCAAAAGCTGATTGAGGATCGAATAACTCGCAAGGTTTAACTTCAACTATAGCAACTTTTAACCCCAGATTTGCCAGAGTTAAAGCACTTGCTGCGCCTACCATTCCACCACCTACAACTACACAATCAAAGTTTTTCATCTATAACTATCTTTCGTCCTTCATATGGTTTTATTTTAACGAACCTTTGCAGCTTATACGATATTTAAATAACAACTGCATATTCAGGGCAATTAAAATATGAAAAGACTGAAACATATAAAGATATCTTTCCTATACTCATGAGTGGCATGAAGTAGTTGCTACAATAAAAACAATTTAAATTACTTTTACAAGGAATAATAATGAGTCATTTAGAAGAGAAATTAAAAATAGCTGAAGACATTAACTTAACCTTCGATTTAAGAGAAAAACCTAATTATTCAAACTTAAAAGCTCACCAAGATCGAGCGGTAATTGCTCACTTACGTGCTGATTTAGTACTACCCAATAATAAAATATTAACGGTAGATATAGATTTTGATTCGACAAGTGGCTACCATAACAACACGATGATTATTATGGATGACTTTGGCGTAGATATACTCGCCACAGGATTTGAAACAAAATATGGCAAAGAACATGCCGATAAAATACGCCATGCATGGGCGAATAAAGAACGTCCTTCAGATCCAAGAAAACCCACCTATATGTTGGTGCAAAAGCCTATTGATGAAAATATGGTACCTAAAGTTTTTGTGGTTTGTGGTAGGAAAGATCACATATCTAGCTCAGCAAAAAATATCTTATAAATCATCTGTAACTAAGTGGCATGTATTATTGCCGCTTATATTCCTAACATTTACTTCCACAAATATATCAGCTTCACCCGCAACTCCTCTATCGTCTTATGTAAAACCTCAAAATATAGTTCAAGACAATCATGGTTATATTTGGTTTGGGGGGCAAACAGGACTCTCTCGTTTTGATGGTGTTAATATTATTAGTTTTTCAAGCCAAAGTGCCCAATGGAATATCCCCTTTACTTGGATACATGATATAGCCCTCGAAGGCGATGATTTTATTGTTTCTACTGAATCTCAGCAATTATGGAAGTTTAACCCTCTAACAAGAAAAACATCTCAAATAGAAATCAATCTTCCTTCAAAAACCATCTACAATGCTATTGTTTTTAAAGGAAAATATTATTTAAATATTCCAAAAAATATTTACCAATATACTCCATCAACTAAATCAACGACCCTTATTGCAGAAAGCGTAGATATTTCTTTTTTCAAGAAAACGAACAAAAATTTATATGCAGCAGGTCGAGGCGGGTTGTTTAAATACAAAAACAACACTTTTACCCCCCTAATTAATGAAAATATTTACCATATAAGCACCAACGATAACGGCATTTTAGTTATCACTCAAAAGAACATTATCTTCATTGATGATAATGGTAATCGCCCGACAATACCTAATACTGAAGAGTTAATACTAAGTACTCAGTCTAACGATGGTAATTTTCTCCTACTTAATAAAGCTGGCAACATTGTAAAGCTGTTAGCTAAAAACTTAACTAAAATTGAGCATAATTATCCTGATATTGAACCCTTGATCGCAAAAGATATGATGCTAGACTCATCTAATACTTTATGGATCAGCAGTAATAAAGGTATAAAAAACATATCGCCATCTCCCATAAAAAATCATCCAAAAATCTACAATGTTGCCACTAATGCTAATGAAACAGCCTTATTCAAAAACAATATCCTTGTCGGCAGTTACGGCGACGGCATTCATGTTTTTAACAATAACCGAACAACATTATCATCAGAAATAAATCCATTTCTAACCACATTAGCTAAAAAAACAATGGATTTATTACCTATTGACAATGATCTATACATAGCAACTTTTGATGGGTTATGGGTATATAACTTTTTAGATAAAGAAGTCAAAAAAGTTGATTTTATACACAATAATAAACTTTTACTCAAACTCACTAAAAATCAAAATTTACTTTATATAGCAACTAATTATAACGGTTTCTATATATACAATTTATTAACGAAACATATTATTGACCATATAGATGTAGATAATGGAATAAGCAGTTCAGAAATTATAGATATAATGACCCTTGATAATCATAAAATATGGTTAGCAACATCAAAAGGTATAGATATATATAATCGTTATACAAAGGTGACTCAGCATATTAACTTACCTGGTAAGAGCAAGGTCATATCATTTGCTGTATTCAATAACAAAGTGTACGCCGCAACAAAAGGTGATGGTTTGTTTGTATTAAATTTTCACGGCGATGTTTTATCTCGAATAGGTATAGGTATTGATTTTTCTATGATATCGGTAATACATGATGAAATTTGGGCTCCGGCTCAGCAAGGTTTATACCGTATAAATACAAAAGATAACACCATTGCGCTGGTTCCAAATACTGAACAGTACACCTTTACTGATAGTCCAATAAAACATAACGACAATGTCTATATTCCTCATTATGGAGGCATGCTTGAAGTACCATTAACACAGATAAAGAAATATAACTCGCTGATATCTATTAGTGAAATTACTGTTTCTGGGCAAAAATTCTTAATGAATAAGAATATTAACGTTAACTCCGAAAACGATGTTATATCTTTTAATTTAGCGAGTTTAGATTTTCGTTCAGGTAAGCCTAAAGAATTCCAATATCAAATTAACAATAGCGATTGGAACAGCATATACGGTAATCAATTAACACTAACAGGTTTACAATCAGGTACTTACAAATTAACGATAAAAGGCACAAATAGTTTAGGTCAATGGAGTGATATTCAAGCATTTGCAGAAATCAATGTGGCTTATCCTTGGTATTTAACGCCCAAAATCAAGAACCTTTATCTATTTATCATATGCCTTATTCTGATTGTAGCTGCTTGGTTATTATATCTTAGGTTTAGATCCATTCGCCATATTCATTCCATTCTTTCTAACGATATAAGAATGCATGGTAAAATATCCTTTAATGTTGAAAGAAACCTTAAGCAAGCGAAAGAACTATTATCTAATGATTTTGAAAGTTTTACTCCCGCGCGTTTACATCAAATATCACAAATAGTGAACAAATGTATCGAATCTTTATCTGAAAACGACCAAGATGTTGAACCTAATACTATTAGAGGTAAATCACTAGAAGTTGCTCTACCTTATTTTGTAAACTATATACACGAAAAGTATCATTCAAATATTAATTTACAGATTGATATTTCTGAATCTAGACTTAGCCATGAAATGCAGGCTGATATGTATAAAATAATATACGAGACTATTGTTTCAACAATAATGAATGGAAATGGAAGCAACTTCGAGATAACGATACAAGAATTTAAACAAAAAATATGGCTAACTATTTCAAATGATGAAAATGGCTTTTCAAAATTTAAAAATAAAATAAATTTTGATATATCAATGTATTACATTCGACAAATAGCAAGTAAATACAACGCTTCATTCAACGTTTTCGATAAAGAAAATTCAGGCAGCCAACTCATCATTAGCATCCCACTAATGGATATTTCTTAATATTCTTAACAATACTATTTAATAGCTATAACAACTAGTTAGTTAAAAGTGACCTATTTTTTCTTGTATTAAATACGTTAATTCATTAATTGAAACATTATAATTTACTTACCTGCGTCAACTAAACTGGCGTCTCTTCTAAAGAAAGAGTAAAATACGACTCCTTTTTTAAAATCACTATTGAATTATTAGGCAAGTATTAATGAGTAAAAAGCTTTACATAAAAACATGGGGCTGCCAAATGAACGAGTACGACTCGCAGAAAATGGCTGAACTTCTAGATTCAACTCATGGCTATGAGTTAGCAGACGAAGCTGAAGATGCTGATGTTATTTTATTAAATACTTGTTCGATACGTGAAAAAGCTCAAGAAAAAGTATTTCATCAACTCGGCCGTTGGAAAAATCTAAAAATAACCAACCCCGATCTAGTTATTGGTGTTGGTGGCTGTGTAGCATCACAAGAAGGTGATGCCATTCGTCAAAGAGCGCCTTATGTTGATATGGTTTTTGGCCCTCAAACTTTGCATAGATTGCCAGAAATGATACAACAAGTTACGGGTGATAGAAGTCCTGTTGTTGATGTAAGCTTCCCTGAAATTGAAAAATTTGACCGCTTACCAGAACCTAAAGCTGATGGACCTACCGCCTTTGTTTCTGTAATGGAAGGTTGTAGTAAATATTGTACTTTCTGTGTAGTTCCTTATACGCGTGGCGAAGAAGTAAGTCGTCCGCTTGACGATGTATTATACGAAGTTGCCCAACTCGCAGAGCAAGGCGTACGTGAAGTTAATTTATTAGGCCAAAACGTAAATGGTTACCGAGGTGAATCTCATGACGGTAGCATTTGTCGTTTTTCTGAACTATTACGCTTAATCGCTACGATTGATGGTATTGATAGAATTCGTTATACCACCTCTCACCCTATAGAATTTACAGATGACATTATTGAAGTTTATAAAGACGTTCCTGAACTAGTTAGCCATCTACATTTACCAGTACAAAGCGGTAGCGACCGAATTTTGGTACAAATGAAGCGTGGACATACTGCATTAGAATATAAGTCTCAAATACGTAAATTAAAAAAAGCGCGTCCAGATATTTGTATGTCTTCAGACTTTATTATTGGCTTCCCCGGCGAAACTGACGATGACTTTAAAGCAACAATGAAACTGATCACAGACATTGATTTTGATTTAAGTTTTAGCTTTATTTATAGTGCTCGTCCAGGAACACCAGCAGCAGACTTACCTGATGATGTTTCAGACCAAACTAAAAAAGACCGTTTACAAATATTACAAGACACTATTAGTAATCAAGCATTACGTATTGCACGTCAAATGTTAGGTACAGAACAACGTATTTTAGTTGAAGGCCCTTCTAAGAAAAACCCAATGGAACTTCGTGGCCGTACAGAAAACAACAGAATTGTAAATTTTGAAGCGCCTCATCATGTTATTGGCCAATTTGTTGATGTAAAAGTTACCGATGTTTATTCTAACTCTCTGCGTGGTGAATTAATAAGAGAAGAGAAAGATATGGGATTACGTGTTTCACATTCTCCTGCCGACATTCTTGCAAACAATCACCACCAACAAGCAAAACATGGCGCAAACGAAATCGGTGTAAGTACTTTCACCCCTTAATTTAATAAACGTCATAAGTTATTAAAATAACAAATATGACTCTTTTGGATAGTTACTTTGAGTAAAAACAGCAACCACATATTAACATTAGAACCTGAAGATAATTCACGACAAGCCTCTTTATATGGCCCAATGGACGATAACTTAAAAACAATTGAAAAACGTTTAGGCGTTGAAATAAGTTATCGTGGTAATCAAATTAAAATTGTGGGTAAAGAAAACAATTGTTTAGCCGTTAGTAAAATATTAAAAGACTTATATGTAGAAACCAGTACCGTTAAAAATCAGCATCAAAATATTACCGATGAAATGGTTCATCTCGCTATTATTAGCGCAAATGTTTTAGAACAAGAACCAAGTAAAAGTAATCTTGATGTAAATTTTGATAAGTTAATTACAATTAAAACAAAACGTGGTGTTATTAAACCACGAAATGAAAATCAACAAAGTTATGTACACAACGTAATAACTAACGACATTAGCTTTGGTGTGGGTGTTGCCGGTACAGGTAAAACTTATTTAGCCGTGGCTTGCGCGGTTGAAGCATTAGAAAGGCAGGAAGTTAGACGTATTTTATTAACACGCCCAGCAGTAGAAGCTGGTGAGAAACTCGGTTTTTTACCCGGTGATCTCTCACAAAAAGTTGACCCTTACCTACGCCCTCTTTACGATGCATTATTTGAAATGCTGGGTTTTGAAAAGGTAGAAAAACTGATTGAACGTAATGTAATTGAAGTAGCCCCACTTGCATATATGAGAGGCCGTACCTTAAACGATGCCTTTATTATTTTAGATGAAAGTCAAAACACGACCGTTGAACAAATGAAAATGTTTTTAACGCGTATAGGCTTTAATGCAAGAGCAGTAATTACCGGAGACATTACTCAAGTAGACTTACCTCGTGGACAAAAATCTGGTTTACGCCATGCAATAGAAGTGCTTGAAGATATTCCAGGCGTTAGCTTTAACTTTTTCGAATCAAAAGATGTTGTTCGTCATCCTGTGGTTGCAAGGATAATTGAAGCCTATGAAACACACGAAAAGAAAACAAATCGTATTAAAGCAGAGCAAAGTGCTGCCGCAATAGAAAATAAAGCGAAGGCTCAAGAGTAATGGCAGTACAATTAGATGTTCAAATTGCTTGTGAAAATAAAACCTTACCATCAGTAGAACAGTTACAATTGTGGGCTGAAACAGCATTATCCACTATTGAAAACGATCCTGAATTAACCATTCGACTCGTTGAAACAAAAGAAAGCCAACAACTTAATCATCAATATCGTCAAAAAGACAAGCCAACGAATGTTTTATCTTTTCCCTTTGAAGTACCTGAAGGTATTGATATTAACCTATTAGGTGACCTTATTATATGTGCTGACGTGGTTATTCAAGAAGCACAAGAGCAAAACAAAAAGAGTGAAGATCATTGGGCTCATTTAGTTATCCATGGATGCTTGCATTTACTTGGATATGACCATATAAAAGAAGATGAAGCTATTGAGATGGAATCAATAGAAATAAGACTATTATCAATCCTTGGTATAGACAACCCTTACCAAGAAGTATAGATTTCATATTTAAACATTAATTATAGGAAATATAATACCCCATGGGCGATGATAACCCACACTCTAGCAGCGGTTCTTCAAACAAATCACTTTGGACGAAAGTTACACAAGTATTTACAGGAGAACCGAAAAGTAAAGATGAGTTAGTTGATGTCTTAAACGATGCTGAAGATCGAGAACTAATACGACCAGAAACAAAATTAATGATCAAAGGTGTTTTAGAAGTATCTGATATGCGAGTAAGAGATATCATGATACCAAGATCACAAATGGTTACCCTCGATATTAATGACCCTCTTGAAAAGTCACTTCCTAAAATTGTTGAATCTGGACACTCTCGATTCCCCGTTATTAATGAAGATATAGATAAAATTGAAGGGATACTTTTAGCTAAAGACCTCCTTGCCTACGCTTTCCAGCAACAAGATGAAGAATGTACTATAGCAAAGGTTATCAGACCTTCGATTATGGTACCTGAAAGTAAAAAAGTTGAACCCCTATTAAAAGAATTTAGATCGCAGCGTTATCATATGGCTGTTGTTGTAGATGAGTATGGTGGCGTTTCAGGTGTTGTTACTATTGAAGATATTTTAGAGCTTATCGTTGGTGAAATTGAAGATGAAACTGACGATGCAATCGAAGAAGATATTAAGTACCTTGCAGGCCAAGTGTATCAAGTTAAAGCCCTGACTGAATTAGCCGATTTTAACGAATACTTTAACACCAGTTTCAATGAAGAAAACGCCGATACAATTAGCGGTATTATACTCCATCAGTTTGGGCATATGCCTAAAAAAGGTGAAATTGTTAGCATTAATGAATTTGAGTTTAAAATTACTGCTGCCAATAACCGCCGAATTCAAACAATACAAGTTACCGTTCCTAAAGACCACGAAGTTAACGGTAAAAACGTTGATTAGCATTACTCATTTGGATATTCATGTTTTCAACGTTAATCAAATCTCTCAAAGTATTTTTTAGCGCGCCTAAAAACTGGCTTAGCTTTATTGCTGGGCTTAGTTTAGTTTTCGCTTATGCACCATTTTCCTTATGGTGGCTTCCATTTATTACGATTGTGCTTTGGCTTACTCTAATCAACAATAATACGCCTAAAGAAGCAACTAAACAGGGTTTTATTTTTGGTTTTGGTTGGTTCGCCAGCGGTATAAGTTGGGTCCATGTTGCTATAGATCAATTTGGCGGATTACCACTTGCTGTATCTATTTTATTGATGGTTCTTCTCTCTCTTTACTTAGCGGTATTCCCCGCATTAGCAAGTTATTTAGCTGCCAAACTTTCAACTAATAAACAATTTAATGTATGGCTATTTTCTGCATTTTGGTTAATGACTGAATACCTACGTGGTGTATTATTAACGGGGTTTCCATGGTTATCTTTAGGTTATACGCAAATAGATAGCCCTTTAGCTTCCTTGATACCTGTTTTTGGTGAGGTTGGTGTCACTTCAATAGTCTTACTTACTTGTGTTTCAATCCTTCAATTTGTTAAGCGTAAAAATAGATACATATCAGTTAGTATACTTTTATCTACCGCCATCGCAGCAGGCTATTTTAGCCAGACAACTTGGGTGACTCCAACCGGTAAATCTATAAAAGTTGCATTAGTACAAGGCAATATAAAACAAGAAATAAAATGGGCTCCTGAGCAAGAATGGCCTACCATGCTGAAATATTTAGATTTAACACGTGTAAATTATGATGCTGATATCATTATTTGGCCTGAGTCAGCAATTACAGCACTTGAACCTAGGGCCCAAGACTTTTTAACACTAGTAAATAAATCTTCGGCCTTACAAAACAGCGCAATAATAACCGGAATATTAAATTATAACTATGAAGCAAGAGAATACTTTAATAGTTTAATCACCTTGGGTAAAAAACACGAAAGTGATAGTGAAGGAAGCTACGAATACGATCACACAAATAGGTATTCAAAATATCATTTATTACCTATAGGTGAATTTGTTCCTTTTCAAGAATGGTTAAGACCTATTGCTCCATTATTTAATTTACCGCAGTCGTCCTTTTCTTCTGGTGAATATAAACAGCCAAACCTTGTTGCCAAAGACATTAACATATTACCACTTATATGCTTTGAAATAGCTTTTCCGGCGCAATTAAGAGCAAATTTCCAACCAACAACCGATCTATTATTAACGGTTAGTAATGACTCTTGGTTCGGTAACTCCCATGGTCCTCACCAGCATTTAGACATTGCAAGAATGCGAGCCGCAGAGTTTGGACGTCCCTTGCTTCGCTCGACTAACAATGGTGTAACAGCCGCAATAGATCATACAGGTAGTATCATAGGCACTGTTCCACAATTTACTGAAAGTGTACTCAGAGCAGAAATCAACTTAGTCAAGGGAACAACACCTTATGCTAAGTGGGGGCAGTTCATTCAGTGGTTAATTCCATTACTTACCTTACTAACTTATCTATTTAACGCGTTGTTATTTCAACGTAAAACAAAATAAAAAAGCTTTATATTTACTAAATATAAAGCTTTTTTCATCATTTACTCAATAAATTTACGAGCTTTTAGGGTGTAAACTCACTTTGTTTCGGCCACTTTCTTTTGAACGATATAAGGCTTCATCAGCATGTTCAATCCATGCTTCATAAGTTTTAATACTAGGCTCCACTTCAGCAATCCCTAAACTTATAGTATAAGAGAGATCAATATCATTATGCTTAACAATAGACTGAGCAACTTCCTTACGTAATCTTTCAGCAAATATTTGAGCGTTTTCTAAAGGAGTATCGGCCAACAAAATAACAAATTCTTCACCACCATAGCGCCCTGAAATATCAGTTTCGCGTACGTGTTGTCTAATTAATCCAGATAAATGGCGGATAACATCATCCCCAACAGTATGGCCGTATGTGTCATTTACATGCTTAAAGTGATCTATATCTAATATAACTAAACTGCTTGCACTTCTACTTCGACACCAGCGTTTAAATTCAGCATTCAAACAACTTTCCCAGTGACTTCTATTAAACAGCTTTGTTAAACCGTCTGTTTGGCTTAAAACAGCTAGTTCAGTATTAACTCTTTCAAGGTCATTTTTATTTATTGCGTTATCAGTTACATCATAAATAAGTAAACATAAATGGGTTACCAAACCCGTAGACGACATCAAAGGAATAAACGTCGTATTCTGATACATATATTCTGCAGAACCTGTAATTGGACGATAATTTTGAAACTTAAACAAATAAGGCCTTTGTTCCCAAATGGTAAACGCTTTGTTTTTAAGTAAAAAAACAGATTCAGCTTTACGTTTAAACCAATCTTGGGGAATTTCATCGAATAAAGAAAAAATCTCTTTGCCTTTTACTTCTCGTGGTAACAAACCACTATGGTTTTCCATAAAACCATTCCATATTTGAATTTTATATTGGCGATCAAGAACAACTAAACCCACATCAATAGTGTGGAGCATTTCCATCAGCCAATGTAATTCATTCATTTCTTCAGTTTCATGCGACATAGTTAATCCAATAAGTAAGAAATTTTATTGTTAAGTGTTTTCATCGATTCTTCTGTGAATAATAATAACAAGTCACATTTTATCGGGTAATTTTCAATGCTATAGCTTATTTCAATTGCTAGGGTTCGCCTCCAGCGAGTTGAGTTAGTTGCGATAAGTTCAGAAATTTTTCTGTGCTGCCCTAGAACAACAGGGTGCCCTTGACTAAAGTTCATATCAAGTTGCTCTGAAACACCACTTAAACAAGCACCAATTAAAACATTTGCCATGTCCATGAGTAGTTCTAACTCTGAATTTTCATCTAATATTTGCTGATAGTTCATCAAGGTAGCAATATCTTTAAAACTGGAGTCATTAAGTATTAATAGGGCTTCTCCTGACACACCTGCACCTATGAAGCCTTGGCAAATACCTGAAGTACTTTCATTCACTTCAACTGCTGATAAAGCCATACTCAATTCGCTGACTTCAATCAAATTAACATTAGGAATAGGCAAAACAACAAATACATCTAATAATCGTGCTAATAAGTCACCTGCACGCCCCATAGCAACGTTCGCAATTTCTTGATAGCAATCTCTTAAATCAGATTCTAAAAAATCAATTTCAGGCTTGTTAACTGTAGGGGTATCTTCAATCTTAGCTGTAGTTACCGGTGGTAAATTAATTTTAGATGTTGATTCTTCTGCAATAACAAGTGGATCTTGTGTGTCTACTGACTCAGCTGAAGCAGTATAAACACCATAAGCAGAAAGGATTTCAGTGAGTTTTTCTTTACTTACTGGTTTTTGAATAAAGTCTAAAGCACCTAAACTAGTAACTCTTTGATGCGCTTCTGGCTGAATATCTCCCGAAATAACGATAACAAGTGTAGGGAGATCTTGTTCAACAATAGCTTGAAGAACTTCGTATCCATCCATTCCTGGCATGTTTAAATCTAAAAGAAGAACATCACCTTTTCCTGCTTTAATGGCTTCAATACCTTCAAATCCATTGGTTGCAAAACTTATATCGACATCCCAGCCGTCTGGCAAAGAACGCGCTACTTGTTTACGCGCCATATTTGAATCATCA
This sequence comes from Pseudocolwellia sp. G5-9, assembly GCF_055808995.1. Taxonomy (NCBI): domain Bacteria; kingdom Pseudomonadati; phylum Pseudomonadota; class Gammaproteobacteria; order Alteromonadales; family Colwelliaceae; genus Pseudocolwellia; species Pseudocolwellia sp. G5-9. The sequence goes on along the minus strand of NZ_CM147893.1, from coordinate 4,199,406 downwards.
CAAATTAATAACGGAGTTGACATACACGCTTATTTCCCTAATTGACTCAAAACTGATAAAAAGAAGAATATAAAAAACAATATTACTAATAACAAGGTTACTTGTTAACAATAGATAATAATAACGAAGACTGCAGATAATTTTTTAAAAAAATTAAATAAAATACGGTAAACTGTCTTCAACCAAATCTGATTGACCTTATTATACAATGAAATTTTTTACATTAATTACCTTTATTTTTATCACTTTACCTCCTTTTTCATCAGCGCATGATAATACACTTCCTGAAAACAGCTCATTAGTAAAAGCTGGAGGAAAATTTGTAACGCTAATAGGCCAACAAATTAACGTGGGTGATAGCGCACCTAATTTTAAAGTGGTAAACGAAAGCTTTTCTCCAGTAACGCTTAAATCTTTTAAAGGTAAAAATATTTTAATATCTGTAGTCCCTAGTTTAGACACAGGTGTGTGTTCAATTCAAACGAAAAAATTTAACGAAAAAGTTGCATCTCTGCCTGCAAACACAATATTTCTAACTATAAGTAATGATTTACCCTTTGCACAAAAACGTTTTTGCACAACTGAAAGCATTAACGGTATTCAAGTTTTATCTGACTCTGTTTGGAGAGACTTCGGTAAAAAATACGGTCTTTTAATAAAAGATATGGGATTATTAACGCGGTCTATTTTTATTATTAATTCTGAACAGAAAATTGTTTATAAAGAGTTGGTTTCCAATATTTCAGATCACCCAAATTATGAAAAAGCTTTTGAAAAAATCTCTTTATTAAATAAACCATTATAAAACAGCAAAAAGAATAAAACATTTATAGTTACTAATCAACAACTTAAAATAAAAACCAAATAAAATAGAAATTTATTTGGTTTTTATTCTTGAAAAAAATCACTTCAATACCATCTATTATAGTGTAGTCGCCGATAGGGTCTACATTAACCGCCTGTTCAAATTGAAAGGCACATTTATCCTGATAATAAATTATTTAAAAATCGTTAATTCGCAATTTAATTGGCTTTAACTATATAGATTTTACTTCTATTGATTTTAACAAAAATAATGATATTTAACGGATATAGCATATTGCTAACTAAATATAGGATATGAATATTATGCGTACATCTACAGATTTTAGCCCACTTTACCGTTCATTTATTGGTTTTGACCACTTAGCGGGTTTGATAGATAAAGCCTCTAGAGCTGATAAACAATCATCTTACCCTCCATATAATGTTGAACTGCTTGCAGAAGATCAATACAGAGTGACTATGGCAATCGCGGGATTTGCCGAAGATGAGTTAGAAATTGAATCAAAACAAAACACATTAATTGTTACTGGCATAAAAACAGGCAGTAATAACAAAGGCGAACAAAAATTCTTACATCAAGGTATTGCTGAGCGTAACTTTGAAAGAAAATTTCAACTCGGCGATCATGTAAAAGTAACAGGCGCTTCTATGGAGCATGGTCTTTTACATATTGATTTAGAAAGAGAAATACCAGAAGCACTTAAACCAAGAAAAATAGCCATTAATGGTAAAAATCCATTACAAAAAACAGTATCTAATATTCAGGAGGCTGCCGCTTCTTAATATGATATGACAAGTGTTTCCCCTTATTTATTTTTGCCCAGCTTTTAGCTGGGTTTTTTTACGCCTAAAAATTATTTAACAATCTCTAATAAACTCAGCTATTTTCGGCTGTATTATACTGGCATGACTTATTGGTCCCATATGTCCAGCTTCAAAACTCACTTCTTTAACGTTATCTAAGCTAGCAACAATCAGTTTTGCTAATGTTTTACTTAATTGTGGGCTTTGATTTCCTGTCATCATCATAACAGGAGATTTAATTTTACTTATATCGTCAGGCCCGTATGTTTCAACAGTTAAACCGATAAAATCTAAATTCACTTTTTCCATATCTTTAGCCATTAATTGCTGCATTCGTTCTGGTAGGCTTCTGAAAAAGCCTTTTGCATTCCAAAAGTCAGTAAATTTTTCAGCCGCTAAATAAAGATCATCAATATTAACTTCTTGAGCAAACTTATTAGCCGCTATTCTTGCTTCACTTCCTTGAGGCAATAAATGAAAAGCGACAGGCTCGTATAAAGATAGTGATAATACCTTGCTAGGATTTTCAACCGCTAACTTTAAACCAAGCGCACCACCACAAGAATGCCCTACAATATGATAAGCCTCATTTGGAATAATTTGTTGTAAAGCTTGTTGGATACGTTGTATCTCAATAGAAAAATTATAAACCTTTGGATCTTTAACACCTTCAGCAGATCCATATCCCAAAATATCTATATTAATCACTTGAAAACTATTTTTTAAACATTCCACTAAAGCCAACCACTGCTTTGAACTACTCAAAGAACTATGCAATAAAATAACGGCCGGCCCCTGCCCTGAAACATGTATTCCTCGGGGTAAATCAATCATTTAATACCTACTTTTATATAACTGAAATGAAAAACTAAACAAAGTTTTCATTAAAACTCTAATTTAAATAGTAGTTCTCCTAGATCAGGAGACCATTGATACTCAGTCATCTTTATTTTATTTCCAAGAACAACAACTTGTTCATCTTGTAATAAATTTTTCTGTTTAATAAATAACTCACTTCCCGTAGGAAAAGAAATTTTCCCTTGTGAGTTTATCACTCGAAACCAAGGAACCTTTTGATTATTCCAGCCATTATTGGGCACCTCACCTAAGGCTTTTCCAACTAATCGTGCGCGGCCCGGTAATCCTGATAAATCAGCAACCTGCCCGTAACTAGCTACACAACCAAAAGGAATAGCCTGTACCGTTTTCCATATTTTTACATATTGTTTGTTAACAGGCTGTTTATTCACATCTTGCGATGTAATTACCATGGTAATACTTGACCAGTAGAATGTTTAAAAACACCGGTTTCTTTTAAAGTGAGTCCATGAATTAAATCAACAATTTTTACCGCAGCTTCATTTGCTGAAATATCACCATTATTATTTACCATCTCGGTTTGAACATAACCTGGGTGATAAATACCTACCGCAACATCTTGAGAATATAAATCTTTACTTAACGACATAGCTGCAGCATTTAACGCGGCTTTAGACATACGGTAACCATAACGCCCGCCAGATTCATTATCGGCAATAGAGCCCATGCGTGAGGTGATCATCGCCACTTTACCATCTAAATTTAAATTACACTGTAACGTATCAACAATATTTAATGGTGCTAAAGCGTTCACTTCAAATTGCTCTCTAATCGTGTCGAGATTTATATCTGCTAAACTTTCATCCCTAAGAATTCCAGCATTACAAACCAGTATATCAATGCCTATACCACTCAAAGCTTTCTTCATATTCTTAATACCTTGAGTGGTAGCTACATCAATATCTGTAATAACATGCACACCTAAATTATTTAGCTCTTCTGAAGAGTTTCTACACAAAGCATATACAAGATGGCCCTGTGATTTAAAAACCTCAGTCATTGCTAAACCAATACCACGATTAGCGCCAGTTATTACAATCGTTTTCTTCATAATATTTCCTTAGCCTATTTATAAGCAGTACATTAAAAACTTTATTACACTATGAGCGCCATAATATAAGTAACCTTTATTGCAAACAAACAAATTTATAAGCAAATAATAAAAATAAATATTTATTTTAATAAATAACGAAAATTTAAAACTTTTGTATTTTACAGTACAAAAACTTAGTAAGAGTATGCTATAAATAATGTACTTATCTTTTTCGCTCGACTAAGGCGCAACTTACTAAATAAACTTCAACTTGTGTTATTTCCGTAAAAATTCAAAGTATTTTCCTGAATATAGAGAGTAAGTATGAATAAAGCCTCCCCATCTGTAGAAAAATTGGCAGAGCTTGTTGGATTCCATAAAAATTACGTTAATAGTTTTGGGATCAAACAAACACCAAAAAAAGAAGCACTAGCATCATTATTAAATGCAATGGGGTTTAACTTAACCAGTGAACAAGTACTCGCTGAACAAATACAGACATTACAAGAAAAGCAATGGCGGAATATTTTACCAACTACTCATATCATAAAAAGTACGAATAAAACGCCTTTTATTCCTATTAGCATACATAATTCGGGAGTTCAGCAAACAATAAGCTGGACAATAACAACTGAAAATGGCGATTTATTTAATCAACACCTTGATACTTCAAACTTAGAATTAATAGACACAACAAAGTTAAACGAAAGCACTTTTTCCAAATATCAGTTACCTATTCCTCAGATAGAAGAGGGTTATCACAAATTATCAATAAAGTGTGGAGAACAACAATCCAATTGTCATTTAATTGTAGTACCCGAAACATGTTTTAGTGCGGAAGAAGCTCATAAAAATAAAGTATGGGGATATACAGCTCAACTATACTCTATACGAAGCGAACAAAATTTTGGTATGGGAGACTTCGAAGATTTAAATAAATTAATTATAGGCGCTTCTAAACAAGGAGCCTCAACTGTGGGGCTTAATCCATTACACCCTTTATATCAAAATAATCCAGCACACATCAGCCCTTATTCACCAACGAGCCGCTGTTTTATAAATACTTTATATATTAATGTACAAAATGTTCCTAATTTTTCAACATGTCAACTTGCCCAAGAAAAATTTAATAACGAAGACTTCCAAACAAAACTAGCCTCAGCACGATCAAGTCAGTTAATAGACTACCCTGCGGTTGCAGAGTTAAAGTTTGAATTATTAGAAATTCTATTTGATGACTTTATTATTTCTCCGCAAGAAATAAATGATTCTATAAGACAAGATTTTATTTGTTTTACTCAAGAGCAAGGGGAAGATTTATTTACACTAGCCACTTTTGAAGCACTTTATGAACACTTTAGAGAATTGGATCCTTCAATTTATGACTGGAAAGCATGGCCAAAAGAATACCAGTCGCCTAACACTCAAGCGGTAAAAATATTTCAAGAGTTACATGCAACACGTATTCAATACTTTATGTATTTGCAGTGGTTAGCCCACGAACAATTAACGAATGCGGCAAACCTAACACAGACTCATGATATGCCAATTGGATTATATTTAGACTTAGCTGTTGGTTGTGATGGTTCAGGCGTTGATGTTTGGTCAAACCAAGAGGTTTATGTATCTGGTGCTGCTATAGGTGCTCCGCCTGATGCTATGAATACACTAGGTCAAAATTGGGGCTTAACACCAATGAACCCTGTTGCTTTAAAAGAACAAGGCTACCAACCATTAATTAAAGCTTTACGCTGCAATATGCAATACGCCGGAGCCTTACGAATAGACCACATATTAGGATTAATGCGTCAATATTGGATTGCTCCTGAAATGGGTGCACATGAAGGTATTTATATCACTTTCCCGCTAGATGATATTTTAAGTATTATTGCTTTAGAATCACGTCGTTCTCGCTGTGTTGTTATTGGTGAAGATTTAGGAACCGTTCCTGAAGGTTTTGGTGAAATAATAGCTAAGTCGGGTTTATTGTCTTATAAAGTGCTTTATTTTGAACGTTGGTGGGAAACAGGTTTATTTAAACGCCCTGAATTATACCCAAGTCAGTCAATTGCGACTGTTTCTACTCACGATGTTCCTACATTGGTGGGTTGGTGGGCTAGCCGCGATTTAACATGGCGAAGAAAGCTAAATTTATATCCAAATGATGAACTAAAAGATCAAGAACAAATTGACCGTATTAAAGATCGTCATTGCCTAATCGATGCATTAAAAGACGTTGGTACCTTATCTGCTGATGATGTTAATAGTGAAACATTAGAAATAACCAACTCACATCTTAATATAGCTGTTCAAAAATATATTGGGTTATCAAAAAGCCATATACAGTTAATTCCTTTAGAAGACGCTCTAGAGTTATTAGAACAAGTTAATATTCCTGGCACGATTGATGAGCACCCTAACTGGCGTCAAAAACTTCCGATCATATTAGACGAACTATGGAGTATACCTTCAATCTTAAATATCGCGTCACTTATGAATGAGATTCGACCTAAATAAAGGAAGTATTTTAAACAGGGATTAGTTAAAATTCCCGTTTAAAATACAAATAAATAATTAATCCTCACACTAAAATCTATGGCCAAATCAATCATCCAACATTCTATTACTAGTTTTGGTATATACGACAAATGGGAAGACACCAGTAAATCACTTCCTAAAATTAAAGAATTTACCGTTAGTGTACCCGCTAAAATAGATATCGAATTTGGTTTTATTATCAACATAAAAAAAGGAAAAGGTAAAAAAATAACTTATTGTATTTATCATCCCAACATTCCTGATGACGATGGCACTGTAATGCCACCTTTTACAGGTGACATGTATATTAGGGATAATAACTGGAATTTTTATTTAGGTGATACAATATGGGCTCCTATTGATAATAAACTAGGCGATTGGCGTATGACTATTACGTGTGACAATAAAATTATTGCTGATAAAACATTTATAGTTGACGAGCCCAATGAGCTTTTAGAAGCATCATTCTGGAAAAGAGCAGGATACTAACACTACGCTTTAGCTCTCGGATAAAGTGAATAATTCATCTGCTGCGGCGTTATCTATTAAAAACTGTTCAAAGTCGCTCTTTTTAACCGGTTTAGAAAAATAATAGCCTTGTCCGTAATCACAGCCTATATCCCTTAATATATCTCTTTGTTCTTTTGTTTCTATGCCTTCAGCTATCACTTTAATATTCAGTTTTTTAGCCATAACCACCATAGCTTCGCATAACGCTAAATCTTTACTATCGTCAGTCATTTTTTGAACAAAACTTTTATCTATTTTTAAGTAATCTGTTTCATAATTTTTTAAATAAGAAAGTGAAGAGTATCCTGTACCGAAATCATCAATAGAAATGGGGATCCCTGATTCTTTCACTAGAGTTAACATATCAGTAACACCTTTTTTATTTTCCATTAAAAGGTTTTCTGTTATTTCAAAAGCAATTGAGCCTAAGCTTTCTTTTTCCTTTTTTAATAAATCCATCCAAGAAATTATATTTCCTGAGTTCTTTTTATACTGAATTGGAGAGGTATTAATACTGATTTGAAAATTAGCATTAATACTTTCACGCCATTCTTTTACGTCTAATAGCACCTGATGAAAAACAAAATCACTAATTTCAATAATTAACCCGGTTTCTTCTGCAAGCGGAATAAAATCTAATGGGTTTACCGTTCCACGTTTAGGGTGCTGCCACCTAACCAACGCTTCAGCTTTATAAATAATATTAGTTTGTAAGTTAACAATAGGCTGGTAAACAACAAAAAACTCCTTATTATTTATCGCGTGACGTAAATCCTGAATTAGTTGCATTCTTTCTACGGCTTGCTCTCTCATTGACTGAGTAAAATAATGATAGTTATTTCGTCCTAAACTTTTAGCTCCGTACATTGCTTGGTCTGCATTTTTTAGTAAATCATCTATATCTACGGCATCATCTGGATAAATAGTAAGACCAATGCTCACAGCACTATGTACCACTTCACTAAAAAGATAATAAGGTAAAGAGATAGATTTTCTTAGTTGTTCTGCAACAACTTCTACGCCTTTAAAGTCTTTAAGGTTAGACATAATAATAACAAACTCATCCCCCCCCAACCTTGCTACAATATCGTTTTTACGAATACTTTGCTTTATACGTTTAGCGGTTTCTTTTAATAAAGCATCGCCAATATGATGACCTAAAGTATCATTTACATCCTTAAAATGATCTAAATCTAAAAAAGCTAATGCTATTTTTTCATTATCTCGTTCAGCTCTGGCAATCAATTGTGTTAAATGGCTACGCATCATATTTCTATTGGGTAATCCAGTCAGATTATCAAAGTTTGCTTGTTGCCATATTAATAAGTGATTTTTCTCCCTCTCAATAGATATACTCGCTAAATGTGCAAACTGTTCTATGAGTAAAAAATCCTGCGAGGTAGGTATATATTGAGCACTATGGTAAAGACTAAATACACCAATAACCTCTCCTTCCGAACTTACAATAGGTTCAGCCCAGCATGCATTTAAGCCTGATTTTTCAGCCAATTCAGCAAGTAAAGTCCAACGATGGTCTGTACTAATGTTTGCAACAACAATTCTTTTTTCATAAAAAGCTGCAGCTCCGCAAGGCCCTCCTTCAGGGCCAATTTCCATCATATGAGTTTTTTCTAACATAGCTTTAGGTAAACTAGGCGCAGCACCCGTTATAAGGAATTTTTTAGATTTATCGAGGAGGGATATACTACATATAACATCGGAACTTTCTTGTTCGACACTTTTAGTAATAAACTCTAAAACAACAGGCAGTTTATGAGACCCCACAATAAGCTCTAATGTTTTATTACGAAGACGCTCTAGTCGCTCACTTTTAATTAAGGACATATGTTGCTGGCTTATATTACGAGCCGAAAAGTAAGCAAAAATATTTGCCATAAGTAAGGTAACGATGATGGTACTAAAACTGATTAAAGAGGTTTGATTAAAGGTTAAAATACTCACAACAATCATGAGTACAGCACTAAGAACCAGTGCTAAATTAATTCGGAATAGATAATAAGAAGCAATAATTACTGGATATTCCCAGTAAATTTGACTAACCCCCTTCAGCCAAATAATTAACACTACTCCTAACATAGAAGATATGCCTAAAAAAACACTGACTTTTTCTGTATTTCTGGTTTTATAAACGTAATAAAAAGTACTCGATAATGCGAGAACAATCACAGCATCCAGCAAAGCATGTACCCATTCTTGCTGGTAAATACGAATCAACATAAAGAGGGTAATAACTATAATCCCAGAAGAGGAACTAGAAAGGAGTAGATACTCTTTAATTGAACGTTTACTCATTATCGAATACCTGTTGCGCTTTCAAAACATAAAATCCTTTTTTATTTGTATAGTAAGAAATTTACTTCCTCAACAACAACGCTTACACCTTATTAAAAACGTAAGCAAAGATAGTCTATAAAACGTTCACAATGTATACATAATAGTCCTAAACGTTAATTTAGCCAAGTAATTACGATTAAATCAACTTTATTCAACAGTTGGAATAACACATTAAAAACTAGAGCATGTTTACCTTTTGGGTATAAATTTCGTTTGAATGAAACTGTAAAGCAATGCTAGTTGCATGTCTGCTGCGTTATTATTTTCTTAGTAGAATAATTACATATCAAAACAAATCCTTGCATAAAGGCCAAACGAGCTATTGTAGGCTAAAAAATATATCGCAAAGATCAACAGCCCCTAATTTTTGTTACATAAAAAATGAGTGAATAGGTAACTTCAGCTTGAAAGTATCGTCCTTCAAATTTATGATGGCTGTAAATCCTTTCTCTGATGAAGTAAATTTTACTTTATCGTTACTTATTCTCTTTACAGGTATTCTCCTTGGAACATTTAATTTGGAATATTGACCCCGTATTAATCTCTTTTGGCGCTGTAAAAATCCATTGGTACGGTGTTTTATTTGCCTCTGCCATACTCTCTGGTTTGCAGGTAATGAAATGGATTTATAAAACAGAAAATATTAACCAAGAATCTTTAGACACCTTATTAGGTTATGTTGTTTTTGGAATTATTATAGGCGCACGATTAGGCCATTGTTTTTTCTATGATCCTAGTTATTACTTCGCAAACCCAATGAAAATATTAGCAATATGGGAAGGTGGATTAGCCAGCCATGGTGGCGGCTTAGGTGTTATATTAGCTATCGGTTTGTACGTTAAAAAATATAAAGTCAGTTATTTATGGATTTTAGATAGACTTGCAATTGCTACTGCTTTATTTGGTGTTTTTGTACGTTGTGCAAATTTTATTAACTCTGAGATACTTGGTGTTACAAGTAATGTGCCATGGGCTGTTGTTTTTGCAAGAATCGATAATTTACCAAGACATCCTGCACAGCTTTACGAAGCTATTTCCTACTTATTTATATTCATCATTTTACTTGGCTTATATAAAAAGTTTAAAAGTCATTCACCAAAAGGATTATTACTAGGTACCTTTTTAATTCTTACCTTTACCGCTAGATTTTTAATTGAATCTGTAAAACAAAAACAAGCGGCCTACTCTTCAGAGTTTATTTTAAATACAGGGCAAATGCTTAGTATTCCATTCTTTATTGCTGGGATTATGCTAGTTATGTTTGCGTGCAAACAACTAAAGACTCCATCAACCAATACAAATAAGAAGTAGACTAGCATGAGTAAGAAGCATTATGTCATTTGGAAAGGTCAAAAAACTGGAGTTTTTGATACTTGGAGTACCGTACAATCGCTAGTTGCAGGCATGAACAATGCTCAATATATGGGCTTTCCTTCTAAAGCCGAAGCAGAAGAAGCTTTTAAAGAATCATATACTAAAGCCTTAATGAAACGTTCTTTATCAACTGGTAAAAGTACGCCTTCAAAAACAACTACATCAGCTAAAAAAGTCCCACTACAAAACAAAAGTTCAACGCTAAACTTTGCAGATATTAACATATACTGTGATGGTGCGTGTTCACCTAATCCAGGGAAATCAGGTTCAGGTATAGCAATTTATCAAAAAGAGCAACTCATACAACTTTGGTATGGTCTATATGATAAAAACGGCACAAACAATACAGCCGAATTAAATGCGCTTCATGAAGCTTTAAAGATTGCTGCAGTTCATATTAAAAAAAGTCAAAACGTTCAAATCTTATCAGATTCAAAATACTCAATTGACTGTATAACAAAGTGGGCGAAAGGATGGAAAAATAAAGGTTGGACAAGAGGCAAAGGAGAAGAAATAAAAAACTTGGAAATAATACAAGGCTGTTTTTCTCTTTATGAAACACTTAAAAGTCATTTAACCATCACTCACGTAAAAGGACATGCCAATATAGAAGGTAACGAACTCTCTGATAGAATGGCTGTTTTTGCACGTATTAATGCTGAAAAGGACTTTGTTAAATATACACAGTCTATTGATATTAAAGAAATATTAGCTATGGCGTCAGGTTAAATAGTTGATTTTCAAATAAAGTACACCGGAATTTTTGTCAGTTTTTTTTACAGTTAGTAAGTATCAAAGAAATAAATAATGTCTAATCACTTGAAAATAATGAACTAAATTTCACAGGTATGATCTGTGCTTAAGTTTCTATGGAAAATAAATAATTTCAATAAGGAAATGTTATGCTTAAAAAAAATTTAGTTCAATTATCATCAGCTTTTCTATTATCTACCGCTATTCTATCAAGCGCATCAGCAACAACAATAAACCTCAGTTATAATTCTAGTGATTTTGCAACAGCAAAAGGCGCGTTGGCATTAGAAGGTTTTAAAAAAGCAGCTAACTTTTGGGAAAACCAGTTTACCGATAATGTTCAAATTAACCTAAATATAGGCTTTGGCTCTCTTGGTGCAGGTGTTCTAGCGCAAGCAGGTTCCACTAGGGTTGATCTTTTATATCACAATGTAGCCAACGCTTTATTCACAGATGCAACTTCAGCAGCAGATGTTGTTTCAGTAAATAATTTAGAGTGTAGTAATTTAGGTCAAGCTTATTGTGGTATGAGCTTTTTAGATACTGAACAAGACATTAACGGATTTGACTATACAGAAATAGACAATGATGGATCAGCTAATGGTCAAGATGATAACCATATGGTTTACATGACACAAGCTAACGCAAAAGCTTTAGGGTTCTCATCAGATGTTTACGGTAATGCTTTTTCAGCTTCGGATGCGGCACTAACATTTAGTAGTGATTTTGCATTTGATTTTGATTCAAGTGATGGTGTTGATATCGATAAATGGGACTTTATTGGCGTGGCTATTCATGAAATAGGCCATTCATTAGGTTTTGTAAGTGGTGTAGATTTTTATGATTTTTATGATGATAACACCCTTGATTTAGATAATGTAGGTGGAGTTGCCGCCACAATGGATCTATTTCGTTTTTCTACTGAAAGTGCAGCACTAGGCCTCAAAGATTTTAGGCCAGGTGGAGACAGCTACTTTTCAATAGATGGTGGTAAAACTAACATAGCACCTTTTTCAACAGGTAGAACCAATGGTGATGGTCAACAAGCAAGTCATTGGAAAGACAACTTAAATATAGGAGCTCTTGATCCTACTGCAGCACCGGGTGAATTTGTAGATGTAACCCCTTTCGATTTATTAGCATTTGATGTTATAGGCTGGGATCTTAAATCTGTAACTGGAGTGCCTGAGCCAACTACGCTAGCTTTATTTGGTTTAACTTCATTTGGGATGTTTTTCCGTCGTAACAGAAAAGCTAAATAATATTAGTTTGATTACTTGGATCTATTTTCATACAAAAAAGCGCATCTTGCGCTTTTTTCTTCTTTAGCTAAAGCGGTTAATTACATTCTTAACCGAGAATTACCAACAGGAGAGTTTTCTTTGCGTTTGAGAGAAAACACTCCCACTTTACCATCGCTACCCGCACCTAAAAACAATTCGTTATTACTTGCTATAGTATAAAAACCAATATCATTTTTATTGTTTTTTAATGGTTGCCACGTCATTCCATAATTAAATGATACGTCGCTCGATAACTTACCCGTAATAATACAAATACTTTTAATACAAGACATTGCTGTACGTAACCCCCTATTACCACTCCTAAGTGAAAAAACTTCATCTCCTTTAACCAAAGATAAATTTTTATACTTCCCACTTCTATTTTTATAATCCCCCCCAAGCACAAAAGCATTACCTTGATATTGGTATAAACCATACCCCCCAGCTGTTAATGTTTCATCAAACAAAGGAAGTTTAATCCTTTGCCAATTCTCGCCATAATTAGAACTTATATATAATGATGCCTGCTTACCTCCCGTGGTAAACCAAGCCTTACCATTTTCACCAACAATTAAAGTGTTACCGCTTGCAGCAAAAGCAGATTCGTTATCTAATATTGCAGGTAAGTTATTTTTTTCAACACGACTCCATGTTTTCCCACCGTCTACAGTACGTTTTATTACATAATAGCCATCAAGAGGATCTCCTAAAAGCAAACCATTTTTTTTGTTCCAAAACCCTATCGAATTATAAAACCCCTTCTCTTCTTGGTTTTGATTTAATAATTTCCAATGATTCCCCCCATCTTGTGTAATAAACAACACTGATTTTTTTCCACTTCCCGCTCCCATAACTATTGCTGTATTTTCATCAAAGACTTCAATGTCTCTAAAGTCATATAATATTTCACTAGATATCGAACGATTTTGCCAAGAAGTTCCGCCATTATGGCTAACAAAAATAGAGTTATTTGTACCGGCAACCCATAACGAATTTTTATATATACCACTTGCTCTTAAAGAGGGTGTATTATCTATTGTGCTCATTTTCCATTGAGGTAAGTCAATGGTCATTTGAGTAGCTTTAGCGCCCAAAGAGAGTAATAAAAAGATAATACAAATCGCACAGGATATTTTTAAGTTATCCTTTGATTCCTTTAGAAAAAATATATTTGAATTAACATCCATAACATTAACCTTTAAAAAATAACAATTTAGATAAAAATAAACTAAGATTAACAGAAGTTAAAATTTAATAAGCTGTTGTAAATTAATTAAAATTGAGTGATAGTTATAGCATAGTAAAGGACTAATAATGTCATATTTATATATGAGCTGTAACTTAGCAATAAATTATAATTAAAACTTATGTTACATATTGATCAAAAAGTAATTGAAGATATAGAGCGTGGCTTTTCCATTCCCGCCCAACCCAAATTACTTAAAAAACTTCAAGGATTAATTGCGCAAAAAGAGCCTGAGTTAAATCTTATCGCTCGTACTATAGCGCAAGATGCAGCTGTATCTTCCACTATATTAAAAACCATCAATTCGCCTGTTTATGGTTTATCTAGAACAGTTTCTGACATACCCAAATCAGTTCGTTATATTGGTTTAGAAGGCATAATAATCTTAGTCACAAGCAGTTTACTAAAACAAGTCTTTAAACAGGAAGACTGCTCAATCGCATTAGAAGATTTTTGGATAAATTCAACCAATATAGCGAATGTTTGTGTACATATAGGTAACTCACTAAAACAAGCTATCTCTAAAGATATTTTATTTTCTTTAGGACTTTTCCATGATTGTGGTATTCCTATTATGGCAATGAAATACTCTGAATATCATCAAACATTTCAACATGCCTTGGAAACTCCTGACGTTTCAATAACATCAATTGAAGATACTACTTACAAAGCAAATCACGCAACTATAGGCTATTATGTTGCCACCTCGTGGCGATTACCTAAAGATATTTGCCAATTGATTTTAGCTCATCATGAAAGAGATTTTTTAGATAACCCATTCAGCCGCCTTCAAAAATTTTATTTTTCTATTTTAAAAATGGCTGAAAATATTGTCCATCAAAAAAGATATAACACTGACACGCCTGATTGGACTTTTCTAAAAGAAAGAGTCTTAAAAATACTCGTATTAAATGAAGATGAATATCTAACGTTATTCAATAGTTTTGAAGAAATAACAATCTAGCGCTAACTTATCTTCAGCTGTTATTTAATAAAATTTGACCAGTTATCTAAAAACGCTTTGAAGTCTTCAATACCGCATTCAGCAGAGCTATCGTAGTCAGTATTTAAGTCTTCTTCAAACTCAGCACCATTATCTTTATCAAAATGTTCAAACTGACTATTGGCAATAATTTTTACAGAATCTTCACTAAAAATAAGTGTGTATTCCATGCCTATTATTGTAATGTCGCTTTGTTTTCGATCCTTAACATTGGCGATCGCATCTAATAGGATGCTTATTTTTTCAATATTTTTACCAACCTCAACTTCTAGCCAAGGCCCCATAATTTCATGTTCCATAGAAAATCTAGCGCTAGCTGATCCCGTAAATGAATCATGAATAAATTCGTATTCCATAAATTCCTCATAATTAAATATACCGATTATATCAAACTTCCCCACCTCTCTTTTGATAAATTATTTAACCTTAAAAAAACACATTAAATAAAACGTATTTTTAATATAAGTAATATAATAAAAAAGAATTCATCATATCTATACTGGTTCATACCGTCATTATTAGCTAGAAGATTAAAAAATACATCTTGATTTTCAACAGTCACATAATTCAAAATAACTAACGCTTCTATCAGGTATATTTTTCATGAATAGTCTTTATTTTATCAAATGATTCATAGTAGATAAAAAATCAGGTAAAATAGGGACAAATTTTGTCCTGGCTAATGACCCTGTTATTAGCATTTTATAGCTAGAGAGAGTATCAAATGAGTCTGTATTTAGAGTATATAGCAGAAATTGAAAGTCGTAAAAAGGAGCTTGGTTTAGCGCCAAAGCCTATTGATAGCGCTGAATTATTAGCTGAAATCATCGAACAAATCAAAGATCAAGGGAATGAATATCGCGCAGATTCTCTTAACTTTTTCATTTACAATACTCTGCCTGGTACTACAAGTGCAGCTAGTGAAAAAGCAAAATTCTTAAAACAAATTATTTTAGGTGAAGAAACAGTAGCAGAAATTACACCTGAATTTGCTTACGAATTACTATCACACATGAAAGGTGGCGCATCTATTGGCGTGCTACTCGACCTAGCATTAAGCGATGATGTTGCCTTATCAACGCCAGCAACCGCGGTATTAAAAACACAAGTATTTTTATACGATGCAGATACAGCGCGTCTTGAAGCGGCTTACAAAGCAGGCAATGCCGTTGCTAAAGACATCTTAGAAAGCTACGCTAACGCTGAATTCTTTACCAAGCTACCAGACATTGAAGAAAAAATTGAAGTAGTAACTTATATCGCTGGTGAAGGTGATATCTCAACTGATTTACTTTCTCCTGGTAACCAAGCACACTCACGTGCTGACCGTGAATTACACGGTAAATGTATGATATCTCCAGAAGCTCAAGACGAGATCCAAGCTTTACAAGCTAAGCACCCTAACGCAAAAGTAATGCTTATCGCTGAAAAAGGTACTATGGGTGTTGGTTCTTCACGTATGTCGGGTGTGAATAACGTTGCACTTTGGGCTGGTAAACAAGCAAGTCCATACGTTCCATTTATTAACATAGCTCCTGTTGTTGCTGGTACAAATGGTATTTCTCCAATATTCTTAACGACTGTTGATGTAACTGGTGGTATTGGTCTTGATCTTAAAAACTGGGTTAAGAAAGTAGATGCGAACGGCAATAATGTTGTTGATGAAAATGGCGATGTTGTTTTAGAAGAAGCTTACTCAGTTGCTACTGGTACTGTATTAACTATTGATACTAAAGCTAAAAAATTATTAAACGGTGATAAAGAACTAGTTGATATCTCTTCTGCTTTCACTCCACAAAAAATGGAATTCATGAAAGCGGGTGGTTCTTACGCGGTTACCTTTGGTAAGAAGCTACAAACTATTGCAGCTGAAGTACTAGGAATTGAAATACCTCAAGTTTATGCACCTTCTAAAGAAATCTCTCATGCAGGTCAAGGCTTAACAGCCGTTGAAAAAATATTTAACAGAAATGCTGTAGGCGTTGCTTCTGAAACTGATCTTCACGCAGGATCTGATGTTCGCGTTAGAGTTAACATTGTAGGTTCACAAGATACTACTGGCCCTATGACATGCCAAGAGCTAGAAGCGATGGCCGCATCAACTATTTCTCCATTAGTTGATGGCGCATATCAGTCTGGTTGTCACACAGCATCAGTATGGGACAGCAAAGCTAAAGCAAACATCCCTAAATTAATGAGCTTTATGAACAAGTTCGGTTTAATTACAGCGCGTGATCCTAAAGGCGTTTACCACGCAATGACTGACGTAATTCATAAAGTACTAAATGATATTACCGTCGATGATCGCGCTATCATTATTGGTGGTGACTCGCATACTCGTATGTCTAAAGGCGTAGCATTTGGTGCCGATTCAGGTACTGTTGCAATAGCTCTTGCGACAGGTGAAGCGGCTATGCCAATTCCAGAGTCTGTAAAAGTAACATTTAAAGGCAAAATGCAAGGTCACATGGATTTCCGTGATGTTGTACATGCTACTCAAGCACAAATGCTTAAACAGTTTGGCGGTGAAAACGTATTCCAAGGTCGTATAATCGAAGTACACATTGGTACTTTATTAGCTGACCAAGCGTTCACTTTCACCGATTGGTCTGCAGAAATGAAAGCAAAAGCTTCAATCTGTATTTCAAATGATGAAACTTTAATTCAATCAATTGAGCTTGCTAAGAGCCGTATCCAAATCATGATTGATAAAGGTATGGAAAACGAAGCGGGTACACTTAACGGTTTAATTGCTTTAGCTGACAAACGCATTGAAGAAGTTAAATCAGGAACTACTCCAGCATTATCACCAGACGACAACGCCAAATACTACGCAGAAGTTGTTATTGATTTAGATGTTATCGATCAACCAATGATTGCTGACCCTGATGTGAACAACGAAGATGCATCTAAGCGCTACACCCATGATGTTATTCGCCCTGTTTCATACTACGATGGCAAGCCTGTAGATTTAGCGTTTGTTGGCTCTTGTATGGTTCACAAAGGTGACATGCAAATCATCGCTCAAATGTTACGTAATATTGAAAAACAAAACGGCAAAGTAGAATTTAAAGCGCCATTAGTTGTAGCTCCACCAACTTACAACATTGTTGATGAACTTAAAGCGGAAGGCGATTGGGACATCTTACGTAAGTACTCTGGTTTTGAATTTGATGATGCAAACCCGAAAGGTGCAGCACGTACTAAATACGAAAACATCATGTATTTAGAACGTCCTGGCTGTAACTTATGTATGGGTAACCAAGAGAAAGCTGAACCTGGTGATACAGTTATTGCTACTTCAACTCGTTTATTCCAAGGCCGAGTTGTTGCGGATAGTGCTGAGAAAAAAGGTGAATCATTACTAGGTTCTACACCGCTAGTTGTACTTTCATCTGTACTGGGTCGTTTCCCTTCAATCGAAGAATACAAAGCTGCGGTAGAAGGTATCGACTTAACTCGATTTGCTCCTCCTACAGAAGAGATGAGCACTAAATACGTACCTATTAAAATGGTATAAATATTACTAAGCTAAGTACTTTATTTGGAAGATAGGTAAGGTACTTAATTAGAAATAAAACAAAAAAAGGGTGACCATTTTAGTTGAGCGAGTTAACACTTGCGAATAACTAAAATAATCACCCTTTTTTATTTCTGTAAAGGAAGAACAGACAACAAAAATGAATATTAACTAAGCTGTATGATAAAGATTTAACCTTTGTTCAAACTTGGCTTACATTCAATATTCGCTTGTAACGAAGCAGGAATAAAACTCTTGATATATTTTTCATCATTGTAGGTTTCAATACCATCAACAATTTCAATTTTAAAACCATAGGCTTTACAAATCTGAAAAGATTGACGAACTAAAAAAGCCGAAAGTGTTGAAAATCGCGTTCTATTGGTAGAACGAACAATTAAGCTATAGTTGTTATCACTTATTTTATGTTGCTCAAACTGAACTTGATGATCAAAATCCCAAGCTTTACCTTCCGATACTTCTGACTCTCCCTCTAAAATATGAGCACACCCTGTCATACATAACATAAAAACAATAAGTATCGATTTCATTTAATCTCCTAAAAATAAAAAACTCGTGGTATTGGATAATCACGATATACGTAAGAATACAACACAACGAGTTTTAACACACTATCAATACTGAATATGTATTGTTTAGCGCTTATCTAGCTATTTAATAGCCATTTTATTCTTGATCATTAAACAACGTTCATCATTTTGTAAAGCAACCAACAATGAGCGTTTAGTTCCTGAAGATAAATCAGTTAACGTATCTGCGGCTTTTTGTAAACGCTTAACACTTTGTGACGAACAGTTTGCAGGAATAAGATAACGACCATAACTTCTCATAAAGGTGTGATCATTAGCCGCATCGATACTTGCTAAACTGTTTATACGCTGATCTGCCGTTTTTTCATCTAAACTGTTTTGATCAGATGTATATAAAGCGGTCATAGCTGAGCGTAATTTTGAAAACGGTAGCTCTGAATCATTCTGCTGTATTTTAGCTAACCAACGCGTTTTAGTTGATTCATCTGGTGTAATAACTTCAGCATAAATAGCTGACTTCAATCCCGTATCAGAACTATCCTTTTCTAACTCGGCTGTTATTAACTTATCTGCATTAGGGTATTGATAGCGATTTAGCTGCGCAATAATATCCCAACGTAAATCTTGATTAACAACAAGCCCGTCAATAACCTCATCACCTTTCAATACAGCGTATAAGTTACTTAAACTTGATGCTGAACTGGTTATGGTTCTGTAAGCTTCAAACCATCTACGCATATTACTGCCAGAACTCTTTATAGTATTAGCCCATGCAAGCTCTTCTAACTTTTGTGTCATCTCTTTCGCATAAGCGTTATTTAAACCATACATTTTATTTAAATAAGTTTTACTTGTTTCAAGCTGGCTAATCACTTGCCCCAAAATGGTATAATCGTTTTCGGCAGAGATGTTGTTAATGGCAACATCTAAATATTCATTAAGTGGTAACTGTCCGTCACGAACACTGTCCCACAAACTTTGCCATAACATTGAACGTAAAAGTGGATCTTCTACTTTATTCACATGTTGTTTAGCTGTTTTAAAAGAAGCTTTGTCTAATTGAACTTTAACAAATCCCCAATCTTCATAATTTGGGTAAACAAGATCAGGACATTGAACACCTTTTAATTCATTAACTTGAGTAGTTTTTCCCTTATAAATATAAGGTAGTGCTTTTGTTTGCTTAAGTTTGTCACCTTTAATATTAAATAGCGCAAGTTGAATTTTTTGCTCACGTAAAGTTGGAAACTTAATATCTGCAGATTGTTGTATTTCAAACGAGCTAATCACATTATTTACACATTCAAAATTCACATTAATGGTATTAACACCTGCTTTGTATAACCACTGATCTTTCCATGTATCTAAACTACGGTTACTCGCTTTAGCTAAGCTTGCAATGAAGTCATCTAAAACAGCATTTTTATAAGCATTTTCACTAAGGTATTGATGAATCCCCTTTCTAAAAGTATCTTTACCTAATAAGTGACGTAATTGATTTAAAGCTGAAGCCCCTTTTGAATAAGTGATCGCGTCAATATTATCGAAAGCATTAGCTGTTGATGGAATAGCAACTTCTATAGGATGCGTTGTTACACTTTGATCTGCACGATAAGCCGCCTGTTTACCACCCGTATAAAATGAGCGCCATGCTGCGGTAAATTCTGTAGCTTCTGCTGTAGCTAAAGTTGCCATGAAAGCAGCAAAACTTTCATTTAACCAAAGTCCGTTCCACCATTTCATGGTAACTAAGTTACCAAACCACTGGTGAGCCATTTCATGCATAATAACGTTAGCTAATCTTTCACGTTTGCTTTTGCTCATTTCACCATTTGTTAAAAAGCTACCTTCAGCAAAAGTGATTGCAGCCGCATTTTCCATCGCACCGTACAAAAAGTCAGGCACGAGTACTTGATCATATTTAGTAAATGGGTAATCAACACCGTAATAATTTTCGAAAAAAGTTAAGCCTTGTGTCGTATATTTAAACCAATCGCTGGGTTTAATTTGCTTAGCGACTGATTGACGTACAAATAAGCGTAATGGGTATTTAGCATTATTGTCTTCCCATACTTTATATGGCCCAGCATGAAGAGAAAAATTATACGGGCTCAGCTTTGGCGTTTCATCAAAGTGCCATACCTTAAGTTGACCTTTTTCTTCAACTCGGCTTTCCTTCATTGCGGTAATAACAGACCAATCAGCAGGAGCAGAAACCGACATAGTATAAGTAGCTTTTAAGTCAGGCTGATCAAACAAAGCAAACATTTGCTGTGCCGCCGCTGGTTCAAAATGCGAGTATAAATAAACTTTGCCATCAACAGGATCTTTAAAGCGGTGTAGCCCTTCCCCATCAGTACTATGCTCACGTGTAAAGCTAATACTTACTACGTTCTTACCTTTATTTAATGACTTTGCTGGTAAAGTAATAAACCATTTATTATATGTTGGTTTAACTGACTTTCCGTTTACCATTAATGCATTAATTTCTGCATCGTTTAAATCGACCGTTAAAGGTGTTGAATTATCTTTTAATGAAAAATCGATAACAGAAGTTGCTGAAAACTGACTACTTTCAGACAAAGTAAATTGCAGGTTGTAATGAACATCTGACACGCGCGACGAACGTAAATAAGCTTGTTCTTGCGATAAATACGCATTTTCAGCTCTTGGTGGAACAGTCGTTGTTTTTTCACTTTTGGAGTTATAACTTGATTGACAAGCCGATAACAATAAAACAAAAAAAGAATAAGCTACAGGTCGAAACAAATTCATTTATAAGTCCTTATAAAATATATTTATATTATGTAACGCTCACTATAAAAGAGACGGGGATGAGTTAAAAGAGACTATCGATAAACAAACGAGCAAATAAGATAGGAAGTTTTATCGAATAACAATTTATTATCGAGCCTAGCTTGGTATAGCACTAACAAAAAAGCCCCTAAAAAGTGCTTTAATACAGAAATGCTAAAAAATTATTAACCTAAGATCGGCTTAATAAATGTTATTCTAGCAGCTATTTTTACTCACTTCGGCGTTAAATCCACTTGCAATAGGCCAGCTATTGACGCGTAAATTTGCCTTGAATTAAGTAAAAGTATCAAGCTAGAAGCGAGGTAGTATTTAAATACTTATTTTTCAATTAGTTAACTACTTCTTAAACCGAACTCAGGTTATTTAATAAAACTGTTTACATTAGTTTCTAGTGGGTAGTAATGATCTGCATCTTCAATTTTCATCAGCTTATCTTCAAGCCACCTTTTTTGAACACCTTCACTGTAATTCAAATAAAGCTTATTATCATGAATATGAAAAGCTTCCGGATCTATACGTACCGTATCGCCTTCGTTTGCCATTGCATAAGCACACCAACCACCATATTGCGGCGCATATTTTTCTGGATTAGCTTCAAACAAAGCTTTATTTTCTTTATTATCAAAATACCAGTAAGCATTATGCCATTTAACCTGAAAAGCTTTATCACCTTCAATAGCTTTATTTTGAGTAAAGTAAGCAACGGTATCGTAACCATCAATCGCAATATTATTAAAGCGCCCGGTGTTAACCGCATCATCAACGGCAAAAGCAGGCAAACTAAAAAACATCAAAACAAAAGTAACCGCTTTAATTAACTTTTTACCTAAAAACATATTTTGTTTCCTAATAAATAAACAACTACTTAATAGGATAGGCTATAGATAGCTTTTATTTCGCAATAATTTAATTATTAAAGACGGTCGATATAAAATATAAAGGTAACTATGTAATTATTCTATCGGACAGTCTCTTTGTAACCTATCAATATTCCAGCCTAAGTACGGTAAAAGCATTACAAGAGATTTTTCAGAGCAACCTTCAATAGGGTTATTTTCCAGATAAACTTTTGGATTAGCGGTAAAGTTTTTTATAATTCCTCCTAGTTGACTAATTTGATTATCTGGCAAATAAAGTATTTCTAAAGAATCCAAATCAGCCAGTACTGAAAAATCGGAAATCGAATTACTTGCTAACCAAAGTAGAGATAAGTTAGTTAATTCTGTTAACGGGGTTAAATCACTAATTTCATTTTGTGATAAACCAAGATGAACTAAGTTAGTTAAACCAACTAGCGGTGTTAAATCACTAATTTGATTATTTATTAAATTTAAAACTTTTAAATTGATTAACCCTGCCAGCGGTGATAAATCACTAACATTTCCTTGAGGGCTACCAGAACGAATATATCGTGCATATGCTAGCATTTTTGAACCATCATTAATGGTCAGGTTTGTTAAAGATGTTAAATTTGCAAGCGGTGTTAAAGAGTTAATGTCTACAGCGTTAAAGTTTAAGTATTCTAAACGAGTTAATTCACTCAAAAAATTAAAAGTATCTACTGGTGCGTTATCTATGTATTCAAGGCTAAGCTCTTTTAATTCGCCTAAATTAGCGATTGGAGAAAAGTATTGTTCATCAATGTCGCCATTTACTGAAATTCCTAGCCCTTTTAAATTGTGCATATTTTCTAGAAAAGCTAAGTTTTCAAAAGACAATGTATCCGAATCACTATAAAGCGATAAAGACTCAAGTTTTGGGTAATTCGGTACATAACCATCTTTAATCTTTGCACCATTGATAAACAACGAAATTAAATTATTAGCCTGAGGTAAAGTTATTTCTTCATCTGGATAGATAAATGAATTTAAATTCAAGCTTAAATGTTCTAGTACAGGGTAGTTAGGAATAACCCCACTTTTAATTTTTATGTTGGTTATTTTTAAAGATTTTAATTTATTTGATTGGGGTAATACGAGTTCTTCAACTAAAGCAGGGGTTGAATCAATCCTAAGTTCTTCAATACTTGAATAAAGTGAAAAATCATAGCTATCAAATCCCATCTCATGGTCAAATCCACTTATCACCAAATGAATAATATTCATTGATTGTTTAGGTAACTTTACTACTCTTTCCTGCTCTGATGAAGAAATTGGCTCAATATATAATGAAGTTAACGTATTTAATGCACTAAAATCTAGTGTATCACTGGATACATCTCTTAGATCAAGTGATTCAAGGTTAGTCAGCTCTTCTAAATCATCCCCTAAATTCCAATAAACACCTTGCAAGATTAATCGCTGTAATCCCGTTTGCTTAGATATAAAAGCTCTAATATCATCTACATTGGTTTGTGGAATATCCCATAAGTTTATTTCAAAGGATTTTAAAGAATAATCTATGATAGTAGATAGATTATATCCCGCGTCATTATTTCCTTCTGTTAATACTAAGTGTTTTAATGTATCAGGTGGCTGAAAACGTTCAGACAAGCCCCTAGTCTTAAAAAACTCAAGTGAATCAGGTAAATTACTATATGTGGTAGGAGTGTCGAAGGAGTATATATTACTCGGCTTAAATACTAGATTTTTGAGGTTTACTAGTTTGCTTAAATCTACATTCACCACGTCACTATAATCATCATTATCTATATAGACCAAAACACCATCTAAAACTAAAGTATTTAACTTGGTTAATTGACTTATAGGTGAATAATCATAAACTTTATTATCATCACCATTGTACAGTAACTCAAAGTGACTGAGTTTAGGTAGTGAGGTTAATGGCGATAAATCGATTATGTACTTACTATTTGTATCATTAATATTTGGTAATCTTTGTGGGCGCTCAGTTAAATCAACACTCCATTTTTCTTTATAGCCATTCAGCTGATTATAACCAGAACCAATAATAAAAGTTTCTAAATTATACAAATTTCCAATACCCATTAACGAAGCGATCTGCCTGCCAGAACAATTTAAATGCTTTACTTGATCAACAGATGTCCATCCTTCATTCTTAGCTGTTTCAGTAATACAGGTATTCAAACGCTCGTCTGCCAGTACAGGTATGGGATCTACTGAAAGCTCTGGCGTAATAGGTGATATTGGAGGAGCCGTTGATACTGGCGTTGAACCACCACCACATGCAGTGATAAATATTGAGAACAAAAAAATAAAATATAGACGAGGAAACTTTTCTATCAGCAGC
Organism: Pseudocolwellia sp. G5-9; assembly: GCF_055808995.1. Lineage (NCBI taxonomy): Bacteria > Pseudomonadati > Pseudomonadota > Gammaproteobacteria > Alteromonadales > Colwelliaceae > Pseudocolwellia > Pseudocolwellia sp. G5-9. Next base: position 4,174,705 of record NZ_CM147893.1, on the reverse strand, counting down.
ATTTGTTTAAATTCCTTTTAAAGTGATTTATAAATAGTAGGGGGTTAGATAATAATAAAGCCCACATAATAGTGGGCTTTAATTTAAAAAAGTTATTAATTAAGAGTAATTATTTCTTTTTCTTTACAGCTTTTGCATTAGGTAAATCTGTGATTGAACCTTCAAAGATTTCAGCCGCTAAACCAATTGATTCGTTTAACGTTGGGTGAGCATGAATAGTTAAACCAACATCTTCAGCATCAGCGCCCATTTCAACCGCTAAACAAACTTCACCTAGCATTTCGCCAGCGTTAATACCTACAATAGCACCACCAAGAACACGACCTGTTTCTTTTTCAAAGATCATCTTAGTTTTACCTTCAGTACGTGCAGAAGCTATTGCACGACCAGAAGCGGCCCAAGGAAAGTTAGCCACTTCAATGTTTAAACCTTGTTCTTTAGCTTCACGCTCAGTAACGCCAACCCAAGCCATTTCTGGGTCAGTATAAGCGATTGAAGGGATACAACGAGGTTCGAACGTGTGTTTTTTACCTGATATAACTTCAGCTGCACAATGTGCTTCATGAACAGCTTTGTGAGCAAGCATAGGTTGACCAACTACGTCACCAATTGCGAAGATGTGATTTACGTTAGTACGTAATTCGTTAGTTACATTGATAAAACCACGCTCATCAACATTTACACCAGCTTTATCAGCATCAACTAAGTGGCCATTTGGCTTACGGCCAACAGCAACTAAAATTTTGTCGTAACGAACCTGACCTTCAGGAGCGTTCTTACCTTCAAATGTTACATATAAGCCATCGTCTTTCGCATCAACTGCAACAACTTTAGTAGACAACATAATGTTGAATTTAGCTTTGTTGTAGTTAGTGTAAATTTTAACGATGTCTTTATCAGCAGCAGGTACAAGTTGGTCTGCAAATTCAACTACAGAAACGTTAGAACCTAACGCTTTATATACTGTACCCATTTCTAAACCGATAATACCACCACCTAATACTAACAACTCTTCTGGCACATCTTTAAGTTCTAAAGCGCCTGTAGAATCGATAACACGAGGATCTTCTGTCGGTATAAAAGGTAAGTCAACCACTGAAGAACCCGCAGCAATAATTGCATTGTCGAATGTAATTGTTGTTACTTTGCCGTCAGAGCCTTCAACAGCGATAGTTTTATCACTTGTAAATTTACCGTAACCGTAAACAGTATTTACTTTACGTGCTTTAGCCATTCCGCCTAAACCACCTGTTAATTGGCCGATTACGCTTTCTTTCCAACCGCGAATTTTATCTAAATCAATTTCTGGTTTGCCAAAAGTTACACCGTGAGATGCCATTGCTGCAGCATCATCAATAACTTTAGCTACGTGTAATAATGCTTTTGATGGAATACAACCAACATTCAAACAAACACCGCCAAGTGTTTCACGACTTTCAACTAATACTACATCTAAACCTAAATCGGCAGCGCGGAATGCTGCTGAATAACCACCAGGGCCTGCTCCTAAAACTACTACTTGAGTTTTAATTTCGTTGCTCATGCTAACCTCAATTTACGTATGAATATTCATTGTGCTAATTAATAAACAAGCACAATCAAGAATGTTTTTTATTATTCTGGCAAGAAGTCTACTTAAACTTGACCAAAATCTCTATCTTTTATACTGATAATGTCGGCAACATAAAAACTTTCAGTGGGTATTACTGTTAAGTTATGTTGCCGAACCAAATCAACAATAGAGTGTATTACTTATAAAACAAGCTTTCTAATGTCTGACATTACACCTGCTAAATGCACAGTGAATCTTGCAGCAAGAGCACCGTCAATTACGCGATGGTCATAAGACATAGACAATGGCAACATTAACTTAGGCTCAAAGTCTTTTCCGTTCCACTTAGGTTTCATTTCTGATTTAGAAACACCTAAAATAGCGACTTCTGGTGCATTAACAATTGGAGTAAATGCTGTACCGCCAATACCACCTAAACTAGAAATAGTAAAACAACCGCCCTGCATGTCTGCTGCTTTAAGTTTACCTTCACGTGCTTTAACACTGATTTCTAAAAGCTCACGAGATAATTCGTAAATACCTTTTTTATCAACATCACGAACAACAGGAACTACCAATCCGTTTGGCGTATCTACAGCAACACCAATGTGGATGTATTTCTTAAGAATTAAGCTTTCGCCATCTTCACTTAAGCTAGAGTTAAATGTTGGGTAGGCACGTAAAGCATCTGCTGCCGCTTTTAAAATAAACACAAGTGGTGTAATTTTAAAACCAAGCTTTTGCTTTTCACAAACAACATTTTGTTCTTTGCGGAATGCTTCAACATTTGTAATATCAGCTTCATCAAATTGAGTAACATGCGGAATGGTTACCCAGTTACGATGTAAGAATGGTCCAGAAATTTTCTGAATACGTGTTAAGGCTTTTGTTTCAATTTCACCAAATTTAGAGAAATCAATAGTTTTAGCACTAACAACTTGTAAACCACCTTCACCACTTGCAACAGAGCTACCAGCATTCGCTTTAGGACGAGACAATTCATATTTAACATACGATTGAACATCTTCTTTAAGAATGCGCCCTTTACGACCAGTCCCTTTAACTAATGTTAAATCAACACCAAATTCACGAGCAACACGGCGAATTGAAGGTGACGTATAAATTGCCCCTGTCGCTTTATATGTGCCAGCTTGAGGATGATGTGGAACAGGTGCTGACTTAGTAGCAGCAGGAGCTTCAACAGGCGCTTGAACTACAGCACTTGTTACTGCAGGAGCTTCAGCTGGTGAGGCTTCAGCTGAAGCAATTGGTGCTCCACTGCTAGTTTCTAGCTTGATAACTAAAGAGCCTTTTTTAACCTTACCGCCAACAGCAACTAAAACTTCTTTAACCGTACCTGCATGTGATGAAGGTACGTCCATTGTTGCTTTATCTGTTTCTAATGTAATTAAGCCATCTTCTTCATTGATTTCATCCCCAACAGCAACAAGTACATCAATAATGTCTACTTCACCATCTTCACCAATATCTGGCACAACAATATCAATAATTGCGCTTTCAGTGGCAACCGGTGCAGCAGCTTGTGCTACTGGAGCCGATGCAACAGGCGCTGCTTCAGCTACAGGTGCAGTTTCAGCAACAACAGAACCACCAGAAGTTTCTAGTTTAATAACAAGCGTACCTTGTTTAACTTTGTCGCCATTGGAAATGTAAACTTCTTTAACTGTACCCGCATGTGTTGACGGTACGTCCATTGTTGCTTTATCAGTTTCTAAAGTAATTAAACCATCTTCAGCTTCAATTACATCGCCAACAGCGACAAGTACGTCAATAACATCAACTTCACCATCTTCACCAATATCAGGTACGGCTACATCAATAACTTCACTTGCGCTTGAAGCAACAGGAGCTTCAGCCGAAGCCTCTGCACCTGACGCTTTTAATTCACCAATTACATCGCCTTCTTTAATTTTGTCGCCAACTGATACTGAAAGACTTGATAGTACTCCAGCAAAAGGTGCTGGAATATCCATTGAAGCTTTATCAGTTTCAACCGTTACAATACCTTCATCAGCTTCTAATGTGTCGCCAACAGCAACACAAATCTCGATAATTTCAACTTCTTCGCCACCAACATCAGGGACTAGAATTTTTTGAATATCAGACATATCTTTGATTCCTTCTCTAGTCTAAATTAAGCGTAAAGTGGGTTAAGTTTATCTGTGTTAATGTTAAAGCGTTTAATCGCTTCAGTAACAACACTCTTCTCAACTTCACCACGGTTAGCTAATTCATATAATGAAGCAACAACAACATAACCAGCATTCACTTCAAAGTGAGTACGTAAGTTAGCACGGCTGTCTGAACGACCAAAACCATCAGTACCTAAACAGCGGTAATCTGTATCGATAAAGGCACGAATTTGATCTGAATATGATTTAACATAATCGGTTGCAGCAATAGCAGGACCTGCGGCTTTAGTGATTACAGTACCAATGTGAGCAGTTTTTTGTACTGCTTCAGGGTTAAGCATATTCCAACGTGTAACTTCTTGACCTTCACGAGCTAATTCGTTGAAAGATGTCACTGAATACACATCACTCGAAACGTTATAGTCTTTAGCAAGAATTTGAGCAGCTTCACGCACTTGTAATAAAATAGTACCCGAACCTAATAATTGAACGTTTGCGGCAGATTTTTTAGCAGCAACGGTTTCTAATTTATAAATACCTTTAATGATATCTTTTGCAACTTGCTCGCCCTCAGCACCTTCAGGCATTGCTGGATGTTGATAGTTTTCATTCATTAATGTCATGTAGTAGAAAACATTCTCGTTTTCACCATACATGCGACGTAAACCGTCTTGAACAATAACAGCAACTTCATAACCGTATGTTGGATCGTAAGTAACACAGTTAGGAATCAAGTTAGCTTGAACATGTGAATGTCCATCTTGATGCTGTAGACCTTCACCGTTAAGGGTTGTACGACCAGCAGTAGCACCTAATAAGAAACCACGTGCTTGGCTATCGCCAGCTGCCCATGCTAAATCACCAACACGTTGGAAACCAAACATTGAGTAGTAGATATAAAACGGAATAGTTGTCGCGTTACAAGTAGAGTAAGACGTACCAGAAGCAACCCAAGATGCCATAGCACCTAGTTCGTTGATACCTTCTTGTAATACTTGGCCTTTCTTGTCTTCACGGTAATAAGCAACTTGATCAGCATCTTGAGGAACATATTTTTGTCCTTCATTTGCGTAAATACCCACTTGGCGGAATAAACCTTCCATACCGAAAGTACGTGCTTCATCAGGTATAATTGGAACAACGCGCTTACCAATCTTCTTATCTTTTAAAACAGCATTTAATACGCGAACAAACGTCATTGTTGATGAAACTTCACGTTCACCAGAACCTTTTAAAATAGCGTCGAATATTTTCAATCCAGGCATTTCTAATTGTTCTTCAGCTTGTTCACGACGTGCAGGTAATGAACCACCTAAGGCTTCACGACGCGCTTTCATGTACAAGTATTCAGGGCTATCTTCTGGGAATTTGTAGAATGGTAAATCTTCAATTTGATCATCAGCGATAGGCATATTGAAACGATCGCGATATCTCTTAATAGATTCAACATCCATTTTCTTAACGTTATGTGCAACGTTTTGCGCTTCACCTGATGCACCTAAACCAAAACCTTTAACAGTTTTAGCAAGAATAACAGTGGGACGACCTTTAGTTTCCATTGCTTTTTTGTAAGCTGCGTAAACTTTAACAGGATCATGTCCACCACGGTTTAAGCGGTAAATATCAGCATCAGACATATTAGCTACTAATGCTGCTGTTTCTGGGTATTTATTGAAGAAGTTTTCGCGAGTGTACTTACCACCTTTCGCTTTACAGTTTTGGTATTCACCATCTACTGTTTCACTCATCAATTGTAAAAGTTTACCTGAAGTATCACGGGCGATTAATGCATCCCAGTATGAACCCCAAATAACTTTAACAACTTCCCAACCTGCGCCACGGAATGTACCTTCAAGTTCTTGAATGATTTTTCCGTTACCGCGTACTGGTCCGTCTAAACGCTGTAAATTACAGTTGATAACGAAACATAAGTTATCTAAACCTTCACGAGACGCTAAACCAATAGCACCTAATGATTCTGGCTCATCAGTTTCACCGTCACCTAAGTAACAATAAACACGTTGGCCTGAACAATCTTTAATTCCACGATCAGTAAGATATTTTAAGAAACGTGCAGTATAGATAGCTTGTAATGGACCTAAGCCCATAGAAACTGTAGGGAACTGCCAGAAATCTTTCATCAAATGAGGATGAGGGTAAGATGATAAACCTTCGCCATCACATTCTTGACGGAAGTTATTCATTTGTTTCTCAGTTAAACGACCTTCTAAAAATGCACGGCTGTATATACCTGGAGAAATATGACCTTGAGCAAAAATAAAATCGCCACCGTCTTTTTCTGAAGCGGCTTTAAAAAAGTGGTTAAAACCTACATCGTAAAGTGTTGCTGAAGAAGCAAAACTACCGATATGACCACCTAAGTCTAAATCTTTCTTTGAAGCACGTAATACCAGTACTAAAGCATTCCAACGAATTGCTGCACGAATACGCGACTCAATGGTTTGGTCTGCAGGCATATGAGGCTCTTGGCCTGGAGGAATAGTGTTTACGTATGCTGTTTTAGCATCAAATGGTAAATGTGTACCGCTACGGCGTGCACTATCAATTAATTTTTCTAATAGAAAATGAGCACGCTCTGGCCCTTCATTTTCTAAAACAGACTCCATTGATTCTAACCATTCTTGCGTTTCTGACGAATCAATATCAATTTTCGGGAGCTCAGACATAATTACTTTGTCTCCAAATGTTATTAAAGCCACTTTATAATGTGGCTTTGGGATTAAAGTTAAATATTAAAATTTACTTAAAAATTACCTAAACAATTAAAGGTAGTTAACCTTTAATAATAATGTATAGATGTTACATCTATATTTTGCGTTGCATTCGTCTCATTGAACGTTCAACCCGACTATTTTCCTGTGTCAGTTTCAATAAAACTTCTTCAATAAACGCTAAATGGCTATGACTAGCTCCCCAAGCACGTTGGGGCTTTCCACTCATAATAGCCTCTAACAAGTTTTTTCGGTAATCCGTTATCTGAGAAAAAACATCTGGCCGCTTAGCCATCATTGTTAAATTCTGTTCTATATTATCAACCAGCAAAGCTCTCATGCTTCTAGCTAAATGCAAAATAATTGCATTATGAGAAGCTGCACAAATTGCCATATAAAAATCAAATACTGCGTTAGCTTCAAGATAGTAACTATCTTCTAGCTGAATATTGCCAATATTGTCATGCTTTCTTTGAATTTCATCAAAATCAGCTTGTGTTCCACGCATTGCAGCATAATATGCAGCCATTCCCTCTATACCATGCCTAAACTCTAACAAATCAAATTGCGACTCATTACTTTGTGACATTAGCTCAAACAATGGGTCTGACAAGCCAGACAAAATAGTATGACTAACAAAGGTTCCGCCCCCTTGTTTTCTTGTAACTAATTTTTTTGCCTCTAGCTTTTGTATCGCCTCTCTTAATGAAGGACGCGATACATCAAATTGCTTAGCGAGTTCACGTTCAGGTAACAACTTCTCACCAGGCTGTAAACTTCCTTCAAGGATCATTGTTTCCAATTGCTCTTGAATAACATCTGATAACTTCGGCTGCTTAACTGCTTTTTTTACGCTGCCAAACGACATTTTTCATTACCCCTACAACCTAAACAAACTTCAAATCAAGCTTGGTAAATTGGTATTACCAATAGAATTTTGTTGTAAAAATAACAAAACCTTGAAGTTTTGTAAACGTAACATAGTTTAATTTATCTCATTTTCCAAGGAAAACTTTAGAGTCAAAACTTAAAACGCTTGTTTAAAATCAATCAACTTTATTAAACAAAAATAAATATAACAACAACTTATGAAGCATAAGTATCTATAAGCTTTATAAACTTAATAGATATTTTATTCTGCTTTAATTATCAAGGATGGATAGCAAATGTAATAAAACAACAACCACTAAAGCACTCCCGTTAATATTAAAATAGAAATAAAAGCTAAACATAATAACAAGGTTCTTTTGGCTAGCCTCACTAAAGTACAAGGCTCAGCTGTACAATCTTGAGAATCAACCATAAAGTCTTCAGATTTTTGAGCTACTGAAACTAATACTTCATACGATGGCATTTTAAGATCAAACAAATTTCCTAACCATATAGGTATCGCTTTAGAAAAGTGCCCTACTAACATATAACCTAAGGCGATTATTCTTACGGGTAGCCAATCAATAATAAAAAGTAATTGATTAGATACACACACGTTGGGTTCTTCTTGCTCATCATTTACGGTAACGCAACGCTCATTTATGCTCGTTAATAGTCGATAGAACAAAGCGCCTGGTGCTCCAAAAATAACAAAAAAGAGCATTATGGCTATAAAGTATCGATAATTTAGCCAAACCAAAGCTTGTCCAAAGCCCATTTCTGGTAACTGTTTATTTTGTAGTAACTCTTTATGAATAAGATCACACGTTGTTGTTTCACCACGAAAAGCAGCCACCAAATAACGCTTATATATAGAACGAGTATCTAAACAACCAAAACAAATAATTAAAATAGCGGTTGAAGCGATTAAATATAAAAAATCATTATTCAATTGATCTAATGCTATATAACAAAGCACAGTAGGTACCAATAAAAACAACAATAAAGCAATGGGAGACTTATCTTTTGAATCAGCCCCTGTTTCATTTAAAGCAAGTTTGCTGTAGCGCTTATAATAGGTATTAAATTGCCACCACTTGTTTGATAAGTAGCGTTCAGACAACAACGCAATTAATAAACTGATTAAACTCATACAATCAACCTTTTTTGTTAATTAACTATTTTTATAATTTAAATAGAATGGGGATTAATTGGCATCACTATACACTTTTAAACAACGAAAAAAATGCTTCCAATTAAATGCTTCGCCTGGATCTGTTTTTCTGTCTGGTGCTATTTGATTGTGCCCAGCTATATTATCATTAATTTCAGGGTATTCTTGTTGAATTGAAAAACACGCTAATGCTAGTGTTTGATATTGTTGCTCAGTATAAATAATATCATCTGCACCTTCTAGCTCAATTCCAATAGAATAGTCATTACACTTTTCTCTTCCTTTATAAGAAGAAATTCCTGCATGCCATGCCTTATCTAAAAAAGAAACGTATTGTACTAAACTCCCGTCTCTTTTAATTAAACAATGAGCAGAAACTTTCATTTCATAAATAGTTTCAAAATAAGGATGAGCATTTTTATCTAATTTACCAAGAAAAAAATCCGTTATGTAATCTCCACCAAACTGATTAGGCGGTAAAGAAATATTATGCACTACCAACAAGCTTACAGCACAGTTATCTTCTCTCGGAGTAAAGTGTGGAGAAGGAAAATGATTGATACCATTAACCTCACGGTTAAACCATCCATTATCTATAATAATCTTTTTATCTCTTTTATTAAGAAAAGATCCTTCATTTAATTGGCTAACCGAATCATTAGTCATACAATATCTGTCTCTATGTAAAATATACTAAAACAATATTGAGTATTATGACTGAAGAAGATACAACAAACAAAATAGGAAAATATTTTGGTTGGATTGCATGGGTAATAGCCATTGGTTTACTTGTGTTTTTATTTCAAGAAATACTCGAAAAGCAACAAAATCCGAATAGTTCACCCGACAGTTATTTATTAGATAATGGCTTAAACGAAGTTCATCTTAAAAGAAATAAACAAGGACATTACTTAACAGTAGGTAAAATAAATCAACAATCTGTTATTTTTTTACTTGATACGGGAGCAACTGACGTCTCTATTCCTGAACATATAGCAGAAAAATTAAACTTACCACGTTATAATAGCTATCAAGTATCTACGGCTAATGGTAATACGCAAGTGTACCGTTCAAAAATTAACGAGTTAAATATTGGTGATATTAGCTTATATAATGTAGAAGCTAATATTAACCCTTCATTTAACAGTGATGAAATCCTTTTAGGCATGAGCGCATTAAAACAGCTAGAACTTCATCAAAGTGGCAAAACACTAATATTACGAGAACAAAAATAAATGCAAGCATCTCAATTATCAACAAACATAACCCCACAACTTCTAAACGACATTAAAGAAACGATCGCCTTTGCTCTTAAAGAAGACTTAAATAATGGCACAGACATTACCGCTGAATTAATTCCAGAAACTGATACAGCACATGCGACTGTGATCACACGAGAAGAATGTATATTTTGTGGTGTTGCATGGGTAAACGAAGTCTTTAAACAATTAGATGCTCTTGTTTCTCAACAATTAGCTAAAAGCCAGTCAAACCTAACATTTATACCTACGACAATTACATGGTTTGTAAATGACGGACAACACGTATCAGCCAATACCACCTTATTTGAGTTATCAGGTTATGCTCGTACATTATTAACAGGTGAACGTACCGCTTTAAACTTTGTACAAACCCTATCAGGTACAGCAACTATCACAAGTGAATACGTAAAAGCATTAAAAAATACCAGTACTAAATTATTAGATACACGTAAAACTATACCTGGATTACGTAATGCTCAAAAATATGCGGTTACTTGTGGTGGTGGCTACAACCATCGTATTGGTTTATTCGATGCCTTCTTAATAAAAGAAAACCACGTAGCGGCTTGTGGCGGGATCACTCAAGCAATTAATAGAGCACAGCAAAACCACCCTGATAAAAAGGTAGAAGTAGAAGTAGAATCAATAAACGAGTTAAATCAAGCACTAGCCGCACAAGCCGATATTATTATGTTAGACAACTTCAGCCATGCCATGATTGAAGAAGCTGTTGTATTACGTAACCAAGCAGCGAAAAACTCAGTATTAAACACTTCAGGAATAGAAACGCCGAAAACTAAAAGGGAAGCAAAAAGAACACTATTAGAAGTATCAGGCAACATGACACTTAGCACACTGACTGATTACGCAAAATCAGGAATCGACTTCATCTCGGTAGGAGCACTCACTAAACAAGTTAATGCAATAGATTTATCAATGCGATTTTCATAATTGTATTCACTGACTATTATTGAATTAAGTAAGAGATAAAAACAAACAAAAGTAACATTCAGATACAGTTTTGTTTAATTATTAAACAAAAAACAAGAATTCTTGTATACAATATAATTGTATTTAGCATAAATTACCGAGATAAGTTGTTAAATTAAAGTAGCTTTTTTAAAAAAATGTAAAAAAATTGCTAAATTAAAACAAAAAACAAAAAAAATGCAAAAAAATGAATAAGAATGTTTTACATCTGTAAAAATTTGTCGCAGTATATGCTCAACAACCCCGTAAAATAAATGGAAACTTTTACTATGAAAACTTTAAATAAAATTAATAACGTAAACAAAGCAAAGGGTTTTACTCTTATTGAATTGATGATCGTTGTAGCGATTATCGGTATTTTGGCAGCAGTTGCATTGCCTGCTTATAAAACTTACTCAGATAGGGCTAAGTTCTCTGAGGCGGTATTAGCAACATCTATCTATAAAGGTGCTGCTGACTTGGCGGTTCAAACAAAAGGAATTACTGCTGTAGCTGACTTAGATGCAGGCACTAATGGTATTCCTGCAGCTGATGATCCTGGAGCACTTTCAGGACAATATGTTACTGCTGCTACCATGACTGATGGTGTAATAACTATTACTACAAACTTAGGTACTACTGCAGATTATCAATTAGAAGCTACTATAACAGCAGCTGGCGGTACTACTTGGGCAGTTAAATCAACATCTACTTGTTTAGCACAGGGTCTTTGCTAATATATAATTTATAAACTTAAAGCTCCTCTCCGGAGCTTTTTTTATATCTTTAATATATTTCACTATTAAATTCAAACCTATCCTTTGTTTTCTACATCAAAAATAAGTACACTCAGTATATTACTCATTGATGTACATAAAGGCATATGAAAGGTAGTCATAAACAATCCAGTTTACTTTCCGCATTATCAAAATTCGATATTGTTCCTCCTAATATGGTTGAAAGTATTAACACTGATTTTGAAAAACAAAATAAACCTTTTATTCGTTTTCTAGTTGAAGATAAGCAATACGACGCTAAAAGTATAGCCAGTATACTTTCTCGTACCTTTGGTTACCCTTTAATAGACCTTAAAACCTTTGACACTACTTTAGTTCCAGAAGGTGTACGTAATGAAAACCTCATCAAAAAACACAATGCTTTGCCTTTATTTTTACGTGGTAAAGTATTATTTATTGCGATGTCTGACCCCACTAACTTAGATGCTTTAGAAGAAATTCAATTTAATACGGGTTATACCACAGAGCTTGTTTTAACAGACGAAATCACCTTACATGAATGTATAGATAAAGTTTTAGAAGATGAAAGCGACAGCTTAGATATATCAGACATTGATGCTGAAGAACTAGCTAATATGGACGTGCAAGATGATGCCGAAGATGCACCTGTAACCAACGATAAAGAAGATGCGCCTATCGTTGTTTATATTAATAAAATATTATTAGATGCGATTAAAAAAGGCGCTTCAGATTTACATTTTGAACCTTACGAAAAGTCTTACAGAATTCGTTTTCGTATTGATGGTATTTTGTCAGAAGTTTCTCGCCCTAGTATTAAACTCGCGTCTCGTATGGCTGCACGCTTAAAAGTTATGTCGAAATTAGATATTGCTGAGCGTCGAGTACCACAAGATGGCCGTATCAAAATAGCCTTATCTAAGAAAAAGTCTATCGATTTCCGTGTAAGTACTCTTCCTACTATGTGGGGAGAAAAAATAGTAATGCGTATTTTAGACTCTTCAAGCGCTATGTTAGGCATTGAAATGCTCGGCTATGAAGATGAGCAAAAGAAAATATATATGGATGCGCTGGGCCAACCACAAGGTATGATTTTAGTTACAGGGCCTACCGGTTCAGGTAAAACAGTTTCTCTTTATACCGGCTTAAATATATTGAATACCCCAGAGCGTAATATTTCCACAGCAGAAGATCCAGTAGAGATAAATTTAGAAGGTATTAACCAAGTACAAATTAACGTTAGAGCGGGCTTAACCTTTCCTGGAGCTTTACGATCTTTTTTACGTCAAGATCCCGATATTGTTATGGTGGGCGAGATCCGTGATTTAGAGACGGCTGAAATTGCAATAAAAGCAGCACAAACAGGGCATTTGGTATTATCAACATTACATACCAACTCAGCTGCAGAAACATTAAACCGTTTATTAAACATGGGCGTTCCTGCCTATAACGTTGCCAGTTCTGTCAGTATTATTATTGCCCAACGATTAGCTCGACGATTATGTACACAATGTAAAGTAGAAGAACGTATACCAGAAAATGAACTACTACAACAAGGTTTTTTACCCGATCAACTCCCTAAGGTAAAAATATACAAAGCTGTAGGGTGTGAGCATTGTACAGGTGGTTATAAAGGCCGAGTTGGCATATATGAAGTCATTAAAATCACAGAAAGTATTGCAACTATTATTATGGAAGGTGGCAACTCTTTAGAAGTGGCAGAGCAATGTCAAAAAGAAGGCTTTAATAACCTACGGCAGTCAGGCTTAGTAAAAGCCATGAATGGCATAACCAGTTTAGAAGAAATAAATCGAGTCACAAGCTCTTAAAAAAGCAATAGAATAAATAACAAATATAAAAACAGTTTTAACATAAAAATAATTAGGTAATTTTACATGGCAGTATCAAACACCAAACAAGCTAAAATGGTTACCCCAAAAGCCTTAGATGTATTTATTTGGCAAGGAGTTAATCGCAAAGGGAAAAAAATATCTGGCGAATTATCCGCCCCCAGTTTAATGGCATTAAAAGCTCAATTACGCAAACAAGGTATTACTCCTGGTAGAGTTAAGAAAAAACCTAAGCCTTTGTTTGGCATGAGTGGTGAAAAAGCTATTACGCAAGGAGATATTGCTGCTATAACCCGACAAATTGCCACTATGTTAGGTGCAGGCGTACCTTTAGTTCAAACCATTGAAATGATCGGTACTGGCCATAGCAATGCAAAAATGCAAAAACTTTTAGCGGATATTGGCAACAAATTACAATCAGGTTTACCCTTATCTGATTGTTTACGCGAACACCCATTATATTTTGATGGTTTATATTGTGATTTAGTTAATTCAGGTGAACAATCAGGTGCGTTAGAAGCTATTTACGATCGCATAGCAACTTACAAAGAAAAAGCTGAAATTTTAAAAGCTAAAATTAAAAAGGCCATGACCTATCCTATTGCTGTTTTAGTAATAGCGGCAGTTGTTACATCAATTTTACTTATTTTTGTTGTACCAGTGTTTCAGGAAATTTTTGCAAGTTTCGGGGCTGAGTTACCTGCCTTTACCTTATTTGTTGTTGGTATATCAGAATTTATGCAAGCCTATTGGTACATTGGCTTGGGGGCTTTATTTTTAGCGGGTTTCTTATTTAAACGTGCCCATAGAAACAGTCAAAAGTTAAGAGATAGTGTTGATAAAAAAATACTTAAACTACCTGTAATAGGTGACATGTTAAAAAAAGCCGCTGTTGCCCGTTATGCACGTACTTTATCGACTACTTTTGCTGCAGGTGTGCCTTTACCAGACGCGCTTCAATCAGCAGCTGGAGCTTCAGGTAATGCAGTGTTTCGTGATGCAATTTTAGATATTCGTTCTGAAGTTACTTCAGGTATGCAAATGAATTTAGCCATGCGTAACTGTAGTATATTCCCTGATTTAGTTATTCAAATGGTGGCGATTGGCGAAGAGTCTGGCGCTGTTGATGATATGCTATCGAAAGTAGCCACTGTATATGAACGTGAAGTGGATGATGCAGTAGATAACTTAACCGCATTATTAGAGCCTATGATTATGGCTGTATTAGGTGTGGTTATTGGTGGCTTAATTATTGCGATGTACTTGCCTATTTTCCAAATAGGTATGGTTGTTTAATTTTAAATTATTAGCAATAACTTACATATACCCATAATTTTTATTTTAAGCCATTCTTTTGAATGGCTTAATTTTTTAGAAGAATACTTTAGAACAATATTTTTAATTTGAGGTTATTAATGTTTACGGATTTAATTTTTGCTTTTGAAAATAACTTAATGATTTTTTATGCGGTTGTTGCTTTATTTTCATTGTTAATTGGTAGCTTCCTCAATGTGGTTATCTATCGTTTGCCTAAAATCATGGAGCAAGGATGGTATAAAGAGTGTCGAGAATTTTTAGCAGATGAGTTACCTAAAACAAAAGAAAATAAGTCAGATACAAAAGAAACAGCGATAGAAGAAATAACGCTGTCTAAGCCCAATTCAACCTGCCCTAACTGTGGTCATTTAATTCGTTTTTACGAGAATATTCCCGTAATAAGTTGGTTACTTTTAAAGGGAAAGTGTAGCCAATGTAAAAATAAAATATCTGCTCGATATCCCATTATTGAGTTGGTAACTGCATTTTTAGGTACGGTTATCGCTGTTCATTATGGCGTTACCAGTACCGCATTATTCATTATTTTATTAACTTATGCGTTAATTTGTTTAACCATGATAGATTTTGATCACATGTTACTACCTGATCAAATTACCCTACCTTTTCTCTGGTTAGGTATACTCGTAAATATCAATGGTGCAATTGTGCCATTACAGGATGCTGTGCTTGGTGCTGTTGCCGGTTATATGAGTCTATACTGTGTATTTTGGCTGTTTAAACTATTAACAGGTAAGGAAGGTATGGGTTATGGCGATTTTAAACTAGTGGCTTTATTTGGTGCTTGGCTCGGCTGGCAATTACTTCCTTTATTGATATTAATGGCTTCAGCTGTTGGCGCTATTATCGGCATTAGTTTAATGGTATTTAAAAACCATCAACGCGAACAAGCTATCCCGTTTGGCCCCTATTTAGCCATTGCAGGCTGGATTACCATGATATGGGGAAATAGTATTTGGGGCTGGTATTTAAGTAGGCTTGTATAGGTAAATATTTTCCAATATATAAAGATTTAAACTATGAAAAAATTTGTTGTTGGCTTAACGGGCGGTATAGGTAGCGGAAAAACCACTATCGCTAATATGTTTAATGAGTTAGGTGTTGAACTAATTGATGCAGACATAATAGCACGTGAAGTAGTAGAACCTAATACACCTGCGTTAGCAAAAATAAAGGAGTATTTTGGTGTCGACTTCATATTACCTGACGGCTCTTTAGACAGAACAAAATTACGCCATAAGATCTTTAGCTCTGAAAATGATAAACAATGGCTTAATAGTTTATTACACCCTCTTATTCGTGAATCTATATTAACTAAGATTACAGAAACTAAAGGTGAATACTGTATTTTAGTAGCTCCCTTATTATTAGAGAACAAACTCACTCAATACGTAAATCGTACTTTGGTTATTGATGTGAATGAATCAACACAAATAGAAAGAACCATAAAACGCGATAATAGCAATAAAATTACAATTGAAAAAATTATAGCCAGCCAAATTTCTCGTAATGAAAGACTAGAGCTGGCTGACGATATAATTGATAATTCCAATACTGATTTAAACTCAGTTCACCTACAAGTTAAACACCTGCATAACTCTTATTTAAACTTAGCAAAGTTACAGTAAAGCAATAGTATTAATAGATTAAACTCGAAATAATAACTTTCTTCATCGTAAGCACCAATTAACACAGTAAAGTGTAAGATTTTATGAAATACATTAGCCATTTTAACTTTGCAGCGCTAAGATGGTGACATTCTAAGGCCTAGTTAATTGTTATGTCATTTGTATTATTTGAACACCCATTAAACGAGCGTATTCGCAATTATTTAAAACTTGAGCAATTGTTCAAGCATTTAAATATGAGCTCATCTAGTAATATAAGTTCTTCACATATTACTTATTTCAATGCACTATTTTCAATAATAGATACGCTTGAAAGAAATGATATACGTGGTGATCTCATTAAAGAACTGGAAAAGCTTGAGCAAAATTTAGTTGTTTGGTCGCAAGCACCTGATATTGATACCTCTCTTTTAGAAGATAATCTAAAACAAACAATTGCTTTACTGTGTGAATTAAAAAAAACTAAACAACAATGGTTAGATTATAGAGAAATTAAATTTCTGACGGGACTTAAACAAAGATTTGCTATGCAAGGCGGAACCTGTGTTTTTGATTTGCCTCAATTACACTTTTGGCTTAGTCGTGACGAATCGCTACTTTTTGAAGAAATGAATTCGTGGATCAACTTATTTTCGTCAATAACTCACAGTTTGTGTCTTATTTTAAAATTCATCCGATTAAGAGGTGAATTTGAATGCATAAAAACAGATAATGGTTTTTATCAAGACAATGGTGAAAATATACTTCTTCTTAGAATAAAAACACCTAATAACGCCAATTTTTATCCCACGGTAAGCGGTAACAAATTCAGGTATTCCATTCGTTTTGTGGTGCCCTGTAATGAAATGGGCAGACGCTATTTAAATCAACCAACGAACTTTGAGTTAGCAAAGTGTTAGCACTTAGCGTTATTTAATTTTATAATACTCAAGTTATTTATTTAAAGAGTTTCCTTATGCCCCTTAAAGTTTCATGCCCTACCTGTAAAGATGATGTAATTTGGCAGCCAGAAAGCACATACAGACCATTTTGTAGTAAACGTTGTCAACTCATTGATTTAGGTGAATGGGCTGATGAAGGCCATAAAATAGCTCAAAACATTGATCCTAACCAAGAAATCACTGAAGAAATGTTAGATGCTTTAGAAGATGAGTTTTTACAACATAACAAATTTTTTGTCGAACCTGAGTAATACTAAGTTAATTAACCACTTATAGAATTATCATTATTTAGATTGATCTATACTTTTTAACGCATCTAAAATCCCTTTATTTGCTTCAGGTAAATCTAAACTAAGTAATTCTTCAAAAGTAAACCATCCCTCTTGTTGCCCTTCTAATGCTTTAGGCTCATTTGAAAAGTCTTCAACAAGATAAACAATTAACGACACAGCCTTATCGCCATAATCATGATTGATGGTGATTAATGGGCAACTACTGAGCACATCAATATTGACCTCTTCTTTAAGCTCTCGATTTAATGCATATTCTGGTAATTCATTGGTTTCAACTTTCCCACCAGGGAATTCCCATTTACCACCTTGGTGTACGTGCTCTAAACGTTTTGTCATAAAATAAAGCTCATTACGTTTGATAACACCAACAGCAACTTCTACAATTTTCTTCATTTTTATTCTTCTTTTGGAATTAAAAAATATTATAAAAAAGCCAGTCTATTGACTGGCTTTAAGTTTATGTTATATACAATGCTTAAGTTAATTTACCGTGACATTGTTTATATTTTTTACCGGATCCACAAGGACAAGCTTCATTTCTACCTACTCGTCTTGTTTCTTGAGGTTCAGTAGCTGAACTAGAAGATTCGTGAGTAAATTCTTTAGGTGTTTCTTCTGCTTTACGGTGTTGTTCTTCTACCGCTTCAACATCAGATTCAGCTTGAATTTTAACTTTACTTAAAATACCTATTACATCATATTTTAAGTTCTCTAAAAGCTCTGAAAATAGCTCAAACGATTCACGCTTATATTCTTGTTTAGGGTTCTTTTGTGCATAACCACGTAAATGAATGCCTTGACGTAAATGATCCATTGCAGCTAAATGCTCTTTCCAATGTGAATCTAAGCTTTGCAGCATAACGGCTTTTTCAAATTGACGAATAACATCGCTGCCAACAACCGCTTCTTTTTCTGCATAAACGGTATTTGCAGTTTCTAGTATTTTTTCACGTAAGGTTTCTTCGTGTAATTTACTATCCTCTTTAAGCCATTGTGCAATAGGCAATTCAAGTGCTAAGTCACCTTTCAAACGTTCTTCTAAGCCTTCCACATCCCACATTTCTTCTAAGGATTGTGGTGGTATATGCTGATCAATTAATCCATTAACAACATCGGCACGAATAGCGCTAATAACGTCAGAAATTTCAGCTTCGTCCATCAGTTCATTACGTTGTTCGTAAATAACTTTACGTTGATCGTTAGCGACATCATCAAACTCTAACAGCTGCTTACGCATATCAAAGTTTCTGCCTTCAACTTTACGTTGAGCATTTTCAATACTTTTTGTAACCCAAGGATGTTCTATGGCTTCGCCATGTTCCATACCTAACTTACGCATCATGTTACCAATTCGCTCAGAGGCAAAAATACGCATTAAGCCATCTTCCATTGATAGATAGAAGCGCGTTGAACCAGCATCACCCTGACGACCTGCACGACCACGTAATTGATTATCAATACGACGAGATTCATGACGTTCTGTTGCTATAATATGTAAACCACCTATAGCTAACACTTTTTCGTGTTGTTCTTGCCACTCAGCTTTAGCTTTAGCAATAGCTTCTTCTGATGGATTATTTAGTTTTGCAATAATGGCATTTAAGTTACCACCTAAAACAATATCAGTACCGCGACCAGCCATGTTAGTTGCAATAGTTACTGCGCCAATTTTGCCTGCATCCGCAACAATTTCTGCTTCTTGTTCGTGAAATTTAGCATTTAGAACTTTGTGTTTTATTTTTGCTTTTTTAAGAAAATTTGATAAAAACTCTGAGGTTTCGATACTAATAGTACCAACAAGTACAGGTTGTCCTCGTTCTACACAACCTTTAATATCTTCTAAAATAGCTTCAAATTTTTCTTCTGCTGTTAGATAAATTAAATCTGAACGATCATCACGTATCATTGGCTGATTCGTTGGAATAATAACGGTTTCAAGACCATAGATATGATTAAATTCAAAAGCTTCGGTATCAGCTGTACCTGTCATACCCGATAGCTTGTCATATAATCTAAAGAAATTTTGGAAAGTAATTGATGCTAATGTTTGGTTTTCATTTTGAATGTCTACACCTTCTTTAGCTTCTACCGCTTGATGTAAACCTTCTGACCAACGACGACCTTCCATTGTACGACCTGTATGTTCGTCAACAATAACAATTTCGCCTTCTTTAACAATGTAATCTACATCTTTTTGGAAAAGTTTATGAGCACGAAGTGCAGCCATTACATGATGCAACAAAGTAATATTACTTGCAGAGAATAAAGAGTCACCTTCTTGGATCAACCCTTTTTCTTGCATAATTTCTTCAATACGTATTTGACCACGTTCTGTTAAATAAATTTGCTTAGCTTTTTCATCAATAGTGAAATCGCCAGTACTTGCTTCGTTTTCTTTATCTTCTTCTGCTTGTTGCTCTAGGGTAGGCACTACAGTATTGATAATTTTATATAACTCGGCATTATCTTCCGCTTGACCAGAAATAATAAGGGGAGTTCGTGCTTCATCAATAAGGATGGAATCAACTTCATCGATAATAGCAAAATGTAACGGCTTTTGAGCACGTTCTTCTGGTGAAAAAGCCATGTTATCGCGAAGATAATCAAAACCAAATTCGTTGTTTGTACCGTAAGTAACATCTGATTGGTATGCCGCTTGTTTTTCTTGAGGCATTAAACCTGGAATGTTACAACCAACTGTCATCCCTAAAAATTCAAATAAAGGTCGACTCCAATCAGCATCACGACTTGCAAGATAGTCGTTTACAGTAATTACGTGAACGCCTTTTCCTGTAAGCGCATTTAAATAAGTAGGTAGTGTTGCAGTTAAGGTTTTACCCTCACCTGTTCTCATCTCGGCAATCTTACCTTGATTAAGCACCATACCACCGATCATTTGAACGTCAAAATGGCGCATACCAAAAACACGTTTACTGGCTTCACGAACAACAGCAAAAGCTTCTGGTAAAAGGCTATCTAAGGTTTCTTCATTAGCAAGACGTTCTTTAAACTCAGCTGTTTTATTTTTTAATTCTTCATCGGTTAATGCTTCAATTGCCGGCTCTAATGCATTAATTTTCGCTACTTCTTTTCTCATTTGTTTTAATAATCGATCATTACGACTACCAAACAGCTTTGTTATTAACTTTACAAACATCTTGTTAAACCACTTATGGAAGAAATCTTCCGCCTAAAATTAATATAATTAGTAAACTACTAACTATATACTCAATAATATGTAGAACTTAGAGCTATTATTTAGCTTTTCTGTAAATAAACTTGATTGGATTTATTTGCTGGTTATTACGTAATATTTCGTAATGCACATGTGGCCCTGTTGAACGACCCGTACTTCCCATTCGAGCTATCACTTGTCCTTTCGTTACTACATCCCCTGCTGACACTAATAACACTTTATTATGACCATAACGTGTCTTCATACCTTGTCCATGATCTAATTCGATCAAATGACCATATCCACTGCGCTCTCCAGCCCAGCTAACTACGCCTGCGGCAGTAGCTATAATATCTGCATTTTCTTTACCCGCAAAGTCTACACCTTTATGCATTGCAGGTCGCCCATTAAATGGATCTTTTCTGGTGCCGAAATAAGATGAAAGCCACCCTTTTCTAATTGGCCGACCAGATAAATAGCTCATACTTTCAATATGGTGACCCAACATTAAAGATTCAAGCATATTAAGTTGTTTTTCTTCATAAAGCATTAAATCTTCTAAAGATGAAATGTCTTTTGATAATTCTGCTATAGACTTTGCTGTGATATCTTCATATTCGATAGACGGACCACCGCTGGGTGGAAGCTCATTAAAGTTAAACTCTTTTTCAGGAATATTTGACGCTTCAGCTAAGCGTTCACCTAATGCATTAATACGTAATACTTGGCTTTGTAGCTCGGCTAACTTCATAGTTAAAGCAGTAAGCTGCTGTGGGTTAGTGTGTTGTATGTTGTGAGGAGTTTCTAGCTCACTTGCCATACTATAAAGTGGTTGTTCTGGAATAGCATTACCCGAAAAAATAAGGTGAATTATTCCCCCTGATATTAAAAAAAACACAATAAGCAATGATACCCAATGAAGCTTTTTTAGCTTCATTAGAAAACTTACATTTTTTCCACGGTATAGTAGTGTTAAACTCATTGTTCTTGGTTTATCTCTATTTAGGTTTTTCAAATGGCTCGAAAATCAAAAAGCCCATCTGATATGTCGTCGCTGATTAATTCAAACAGAGGCACTTTGGCATACATCACTGAAAAAACCAACTCTTTAACTATATTAACAGATATTGTACGACAAACTTGCCCTGACCTTCCACAAGAGGTGTGGCATATCGCAAATTTTAGTAATAAAAGTGTTGTTATTAACGTTAATTCTTCCGTTTGGGGTCAAAGACTTCAATTTGAACGAATGAAAATAAACCAAAAGCTCGTTGAAGCAACCCAAGGTAAGTATTCTCAAATTGAAATTAAAGTATCACCCAATCGTAATATTTTAAGGCCAACACATCCTCAAGCGAATAAAAAAACAGTTATAACATCATCTACAATCTCAGAAAAAACAGCCTCTGAATTGCGTAGCATTGCCCAAAATGCACCTAAAGGACTAAAAGAAAAACTAGAAAAACTCGCCCAACACGTAAAAAAGTAACACTTTATAACAAACGCAATAATGAATTGACCTATTTAATACGAAGAATAAATAATCAATCTATGTACAAATTTGAGTGATCTTTCTAAAACAAAAAACCAGCTAAAGGCTGGTTTTAAATATTAACTAATACATAAGTATTAAAAAATTGAAGTATTCAGTTCTTGATATTCAATAGGCGCTTTTTCATTGTCTTCAAATGTGACCCATTCCCAAGACTCTTTTTGCTTAAACACTTCTCTTAATAAAAGATTGTTAAGTGCGTGCCCTGATTTAAATGCGTTAAGTTCACCTAAAATACTGGTGCCGCCCATATACAAATCACCAATAGCATCTAATATTTTATGTTTAACAAATTCGTCATCGTATCTCAAATCATCTTTGTTCAACATACGATATTCATCAAGCACTATCGCGTTCTCTAAACTACCGCCTAAGGCTAAATCGTGAGAACGAAGAAAGTCAATATCTTGCATAAAACCAAACGTTCTTGCGCGACTAATTTCTTTAATAAAAGTGTTACTTGATAAATCCATACTCATGGTTTGACAGGTATTAGCAATAACAGGGTGATTAAACTCTATCGAAAAGTTAACACGAAAACCTTCATAAGGTTTTAATTCTGCCCATTTATCGCCTTCTTCTACACGAATTGTTTTAGTAATTCGAATAAAACGCTTAGCAACTTTTGATGTTTCTATACCTACAGATTGGATCAAGTATACAAATGGAAGCGAACTCCCATCCATAATAGGCACTTCAGCTGAATCTACATCGATGATCAGGTTATCAATACCGAGTGAGGCTACGGCAGCAAGAAGATGTTCGACGGTGGAAATCTTTACATTTTCTTTATTAACTAAACACGTACATAAAGTTGTTTCGCCCACAGCTTCGGGCGTTGCTTTAATGTCTACAATTGGAGACAAGTCTACACGACGGAATATGATTCCGGTATTGGCAGGAGCAGGACGGAGAGTTATCTGCACCTTTTCGCCTTTGTGTAAGCCTACGCCAACAGCAGAAACACTGTCTTTAATAGTACGTTGTTTTATCATAAATAGCCTTTAACCATTCGCTTCTTTAATATTGAACATGAACGCTAATTTTCAGCGGTCGCGTAATATAGCAAATTCACTCGATATAATCAAAGTAGGACTCTTTAGAGTCAACTAATCAGCCTGTTTACGTAAAAATGCTGGTATATCTAAGTAGTTATCTAAATCAGTTGCCGCTACTTTTTGCACTTGAGCATTGCTTTCAGGCATTGCTACAGCTGCTGAATTTAAATCAATTTGTGGGCTAGGTACGTAATCACCGCCAACAACTTGTTGCTCAACCTGTGGAGCTGGATTAACCAATGTAATATCTGGTTTACGCTCAGCGCCAATACCTGTAGCAACTACTGTTACACGTAATTCGTCAGTCATTTCTGGGTCGATAACTGCACCAACAACAACAGTAGCATTTTCAGAAGCAAATGCTTTTACTGCATTACCTACTGTTTCAAATTCATCAATACTAATATCCATACCGGCTGTAATATTAACCAAAATACCACGAGCACCGGCTAAATCTACATCTTCAAGTAATGGGCTTGAAATTGCGGCTTCAGCAGCTTCTTCAGCACGATCTGGACCTGATGCAGTACCAGACCCCATCATTGCCGTTCCCATTTCAGACATTACTGTTCTAACATCGGCGAAATCAACGTTTATGAGTCCTGGACGAGTAATTAGTTCCGCAATACCTTGCACTGCACCTAATAATACATTGTTTGCAGCTTTAAATGCGTCAAGTAAACTTGTGCCTGGACCTAATACTTTTAATAATTTTTCATTAGGAATAGTGATCAATGAATCAACATTTTTAGTTAAAAATTCAATACCTTGATCTGCGTAATTCATACGCTTTTTCCCTTCAAACGGGAAAGGTTTTGTTACAACAGCAACCGTTAAAATACCCATTTCTTTGGCTATTTCAGCAACTACTGGAGCTGCACCGGTACCTGTACCACCGCCCATACCAGCAGCAATAAAGATCATATCAGCTCCTCGAAGAGCTTCTTTGATAGTTTCTCTATCTTCTTCAGCGCTTCTGCGGCCAATTTCAGGGTTTGCGCCTGCGCCTAAACCTTTTGTTACATCAGTACCTAACTGTAAAGTTACATTAGCTGATGAATTACGAAGGGCTTGCGAGTCTGTGTTAGCTGTTATGAACTCAACGCCTTCTATAGTTTGTGTCACCATATGCTCAACAGCATTTCCGCCGCCGCCGCCAACACCTATTACTTTAATAACTGCTTCTTGATTGTGATCTTCCATTAATTCAAACATTTTTTTATTCTCCGATTTATATAATGTTTTGTTCCACCAAAACGATATTTTATTTAGATTTATTAAAGACATAAAGCTAAATATTCATTTATTTACATTTTTTTTACTTTTAGAACTCACCTTTAAACCAAGCAACGACGCGAGTCCCTAAAGATCTCACTCCATCGCTTGTTTTAATTTCGTTACCATGTTGCTCGTTTGCTTGCATTCCATAGTGCAATAAACCAACAACAGTTGAATATATAGGATCATTAACATACTCATGTAAGCCTGATACACCCTGAGGTGTAGCGACTCTAACAGGCATTTGAAATACCTCTTCAGCAAACTCAACAACGCCTTCCATTTTGGAAGTACCACCCGTTAATACGTAACCTGCTGCAATTTGATCTTCTAAACCTGCTTCACGCACTTCTTCTTGTATTAATTCAAAAAGCTCTTGGTATCTTGGTTCTACAACTTCAGCCAATGTATGTCTCGACATTGAACGTGCTGCTCTTCCACCAACACTTGGTACTTCGATATTATCTTCCATACTCACCATTTGTCTTAATGCGCAAGCGTATTGCACTTTTATATCTTCAGCATGACTTAATGGTGTTCTAAATATTTTTGCGATATCACTTGTAACTTGATTACCAGCAACAGGTATTACCGCGGTATGTCTTAATGCACCGCCTGTAAATATTGAAATATCAATAGTCCCCGCGCCCATGTCTACAACACAAATACCTAATTCTTTTTCATCTTCCGTGAGTATTGAATAACTTGATGCTAGTGCAGAAAAAATTAATTGATCAGCTTTCAAATCACATCGTTCTACACATTTCACAATATTTTTAGCCATGTCGTTCGCACAAGTAACAATGTGAACTTTGGCTTCCATTCTTACACCTGACATACCTATTGGGCTTTTTATGCCGTCTTGGCAATCAATACTATATTCTTGCGGTAATACATGAAGCATTCTACGCTCTGCTGAAATTGGTACTGAACGAGCTGTATGAATAACGTTATCTACATCTTCTTGAATAACTTCATTATCAGTAATTGGCACCATGCCTTGTTCATTTTGACAACTAATATGCTTACCTGAAATGCCTAAATACACAGAGGTAATATTACAATCAGCCATTAACTCAGCTTCATTAACCGCTCGTTGAATTGACTGAATAACAAGATTTAAGTCGTTTACGCCACCTTTATCCATGCCTCTTGCTGGTTGGTTACCCACACCTACAATGCTTAACTTCTTGTCTGGAGTAATTTCCCCTACAGCCACAGATATTTTTGAAGTACCTATGTCTAGTCCTACTACGAGGTTTCTATCTATTATTTTTGACATTAAAGTTAAACTCTTTCATTCTTATCAATGGATTTAAACCCAACTGCAAAGCCGGTGTCGTATCTAAGATCTACATAATTAATTTGTACATCTTCTTCTAATTTTATATGTGGATATGCATCCATAAAACGCTGTATGCGCTCTACTCTATTTTCTCTACCTAAATTCAAAATAACGCCATTTTTTAATGTTAATTGCCAGGCGTATCGTTCTGTTAATACCAATTCAGAAATATTAAAACCGCCATAACTGAGTAACTCGTTTAAGTTTTTATAATTTTTTAATGCCACATCTTCAGTGCCTTCAGGTCCAAAAAAGTCTGGTAAATTATTGGCTAAATTATTTGTCCCTGTTTGGAAAACTTCACCATAAGCATTGATATAAGAATCACCATTCCATTGCGCTATCGGCGCTTGATCAACAACATAAATTTTCAATTCATTTGGCCATTGCTTTCTTACAGATACCGAATAAACCCAAGGCAATGCTTCCACCATTTTTTGTACGTTATTTACATCAACCTTAAAAAAGTTACCAAAATTGATGTGCTCAATCGCTTTTTCTATATCATTTTTAGTGGTGTAAGCCATTTCACCACTGATGACTAAAGATGTTACTGGTGCAGATTCATCTTCAGATAACTTATTATTTAAAAAATATGCAAACGAAGATATTGATCCCACGACTACAGCAAAAAAAACAACACCGGCCCAAAAGCTGATATTTATTTTTTGCTTAGTTTCAGTTGCGTTCTCTTTCGTCATATTTATGCTTTATCTTTTTCTCAGTAAAAACTATAAGTAAAATTTGTTGTTAACAGCTTATTTCTAAAACTTTGGCGACTAATTGATTAAAACTTAATCCATATTCTTTAGCCGCTTTAGGTACTAACGATGTTTCTGTCATACCCGGTACGGTGTTTACTTCTAACACCTGCCAACCATTAATTTCGCTACGCATAACATCTACACGTCCCCATCCTTTTGCATCAGTAGCTTTAAATGCACGTAAAGCAATAGCTTTAAGTTGCTCTTCATCTTCTACTGATAATCCACATGGGCAATGGTACTGAGTTGTTGTTGACTGATACTTAGCTTCGTAATCGTAAAAACCTCTTGGTGTTTCCATATGAATAGCAGGAAGCGCTTCGTTACCTAAAATAGCGACGGTATATTCAGGCCCTGTGATCCAAGCTTCTACTAATACATCTTCATCGTATTCAAACGCTGTAGTTAATGCTTCATGTAATTCATCTGCATTTACCGCCATTGCCATTCCAATACTTGAGCCTTCATTTGCTGGCTTTACCATCACTTTATGACCTAATTCAGCCATGATGGTTTGAGCATCAGCTTTTTGATAAATATTTTTGTCTGCAATACAAAATGGGGCTGTAGGGATATCTACAGCTTGGAACACTTGCTTGCTTCTAATTTTATCCATTGAAAGCGCCGAAC
This sequence comes from Pseudocolwellia sp. G5-9, assembly GCF_055808995.1. Classification (NCBI taxonomy): domain Bacteria; kingdom Pseudomonadati; phylum Pseudomonadota; class Gammaproteobacteria; order Alteromonadales; family Colwelliaceae; genus Pseudocolwellia; species Pseudocolwellia sp. G5-9. Next base: position 4,147,389 of record NZ_CM147893.1, on the reverse strand, counting down.
CTAAAACACCCGAACCTGTATATGCAATATTCATATACTCTAAAGCGCCTTGTAAACAACCGTCTTCACCACCTCGCCCGTGTAATGCGATAAAAGCTCTATCGATATTTTTTTTAACAAGATCACTTAAACAAAAGTCTTTTGTGTCGATCAGTTCAACGTTATAACCGGTCGTATTAAGGGCATTAAATATTGCTTTACCCGACTTCAACGAAACGTCACGTTCAGCTGAATTACCGCCATACAAAACAGCTATTTTTTGTTCTTTTAGTGCTTTATTTACAGAAGTATTCATTAGTTAGATGCTCCTAATAAAGAACTTGTTGCTAACGATTTAGCAATTGCACCAATATTTCCTGCGCCTTGCGTAATAACCATGTCACCATCTTGTAGCTGCCCCTGTAGTAATTCAGCTAACTGATTCACATCACTCACGTAAATAGGCTCTACTTGACCACGTTGTCTGATACTTCTAGCTAAACTCTTACTGTCAGCTCCTGCAACGGGTGCTTCGCCAGCAGCATATACATCTAAAAGATATAAACAGTCCACTTCCGATAATACTTCTACAAAATCTTCGTATAAATCACGAGTTCGAGAATATCTATGAGGCTGAAACACCATCACTAAACGTTTTTCTGGCCAACCATTACGCATGGCTTTAATGGTTACTTGTACTTCTCTTGGGTGGTGTCCGTAATCATCTACCAGCACCATATCGCCATTTTCTGTTTTTAGTTCGGCAAGTTGTTCAAATCTTCTGCCAATACCTGCAAATTTTTCTAAGGCCGACTGAATCGCTGCATCTTCAACATTTTCATCTGTTGCAACGGCAATACTTGCTAAAGCATTTAATACATTATGCTCACCAGGAAGATTCACACTAAGTTGCATCAATTCTTTACCTGCTCGCTTAACCGTAAAATAGCTTTTACCATTTGTTTGTTTAAAGTTGGTTGCTTGAACATCAGCATCCTCTGAAAAACCATAAGTAATAACTTGTCGACCAATTCTAGGTAAAAGTTCTCTTACTACCGGATTGTCGATACAAACAACAGCAAGGCCATAAAAAGGTAAATTATGTAAAAACTCGATATAGGTATCTTTAAGTTTTTCAAAATCACCTTGGTATGTTTCCATATGATCTTCATCGATATTAGTGACAACAGCTACCATAGGTTGTAGATGTAAAAATGACGCATCACTTTCGTCTGCTTCTGCAATTAAATATCTGCTGCTACCAAGCTGTGCGTTAGTACCTGCGCTATTTAATAGCCCACCAATAACAAAGGTAGGATCAAGTTTCGCTTCACCAAATATACTGGCTATTAAGCTCGTTGTTGTTGTTTTTCCATGAGTACCGGCTATAGCAATGCCATGTCTAAAACGCATAAGTTCGGCTAACATTTCAGCTCTTCTTACCACAGGAATACGCAGTTGCAAAGCATGCTCTATTTCAGGGTTAGAAGCATCAATAGCCGTTGAAACAACAATAACGCTCGCACCTTCAATATTATCTTTATGATGTCCAATAGTAACTTTTGCACCTAAACCAACTAAACGCTTAACCACTTGGTTTTCACCGATGTCAGATCCTGTGATTTCATAACCTTCGTTTAACAACACTTCAGCTATACCACCCATACCAGCCCCACCAATACCAACAAAATGAATACGCTTCACGCGTCTCATTTCCGGTGTTCTTGCGCCTAATGCATTGATATTAGATGAAGGTTCCGATTTTTTATCACTCATTGCTCTACTCATTTTGATACCAACTCAACACAAATTGCCGCAAGATTAGCCGTAGCATCAGCGTGGGCTGCATCGTGTGCTTCTTTTGCCATTTTTTGTACTACGGTATCTGATATAAAAAGGGTATTTAACATTTGCGCTAATGTTGTACCGTTAAATTCAGCTTGCGGGATAAGCTTCGCAGCTCCTCGTTCGACTAAATACATGGCATTTTTTGTTTGGTGATCGTCAACCGCATGTGGCAAAGGTACAAATACTGCTGGCTTTGCTGCCATTGCTAATTCAGAAACCGTTAACGCTCCTGCTCTACAAATAACAACATCAGCCCATTTGTATGCTTCTGCCATATCATCAATAAATTCAGTAACTTTTACTTTTTCTTCAGGTAGCCCGTATTCTTGATAGCTATCTAATACAGCCTCTTGATTGCCCTTACCTGTTTGATGCCAAACATCAATACTTTGAAGTTTGATTTGTTTCATTGCTTGCGGCACCGTTGTATTAAGTATTTGAGCACCTAAGCTCCCGCCTACAACTAATACTTTTTTACTGCTAGCAGGTTGTTGCGGTATAACGTTTTCAATAGCAATAATGTCGCTTCGAAGAGGATTACCAATAACCTGATGCTTAATTCCTTGACTAAATGCCCCCGGAAAAGCACTTAATACACGCGACGCTATTCTTGATAAAAAGCGGTTACTCATACCGGCTACAGCATTTTGTTCATGTAAAACTAACGGCTTACTCATGAGCCAAGCTGCAACTCCGCCAGGAGCACTTGCATAACCGCCCATACCTAATACAACATCGGGTTTTACTTTACGAATAACTTGTATGGATTGAAAAACTGACAGCATCAATTTAAAGGGGGTTTTAATCCATTCTTTCCAATTTTTATTACGTAAACCTGCAATATTAATAAACGATATTTCGTAACCATGTTCAGGAACAATACTCGCTTCCATACGTTTAGCTGTACCTAACCAATGGATATTCCAGCCCATTGATTTTAATTTATCAGCTACCGCTATCCCCGGAAATATATGCCCGCCTGTACCACCAGCCATAATTAAAATGGTTGGTTTTTTCTTATTGTTGTTCGTGTTTTCACTATTTAAAATTTTTCTGTCACTCATTTTTTTCGACCTCCTTTACTGGTTGCCTGAATACTTTGCAACCTGATTTCGTGGTCGATTCTTAATAAAACAACTAGTGCAATGGTCATAATAATCATTGAACTACCGCCATAACTGATCAGCGGCATAGTTAAACCTTTGGTTGGTACAATACCTGCACTTGCACCAACATTAACGGCAGCTTGAAAGCTAAACCAAATACCAATAGCGTAAGCAAAAAAGCCTTCAAAATACTTTTCTTTACTTACCGCGTTACGCCCTAGTAATAAGGCTTTTATCACTAACGTCATACTTATAACTAAAATGGTAGCAATACCCACAAAACCAAACTCTTCGGCTAATACGGCCATTACAAAATCGGTATGTGCTTCAGGTAAGTATTCAAGCTTTTGAATACTATTACCTAAACCTTGACCAAACATTTCGCCACGACCATAAGCCATTAACGATTGAGTTAATTGATAACCCGTACCAAATGGATCTTTCCATGGGTCTAAAAAACCTGTAACACGCGCCCATCGATAAGGTGAAAAATAAGCTAATGCCGAAATTGAGGTTAATCCAACTAATGCAATAGATATGAACTGCCATAATTTTGCGCCTGCTAAAAATAACAAACCAAAAGTAGTCACAAACATCACAATAACCGTACCTAAATCCGGCTGAAACAATAACAAACTAGCTAAAACGCCAAAAACAATCAGGGGTTTAATAAAGCCTTTAACGTTTTCCATCACTTCATCACGACGTCGAACTAAGTACGCAGATAGGTAACAAAAGAAAAACAATTTAGCGGGTTCTGCCGCTTGAACCGTAATAGGCCCAACCATAATCCAACGTTGAGAACCATTAACCTCTCGCCCAACGATCAGTACTGTAACCAATAAAACAATACCGAAAATCAATAAATGGGTACTATGTTTATGCCATGTAGCAAGTGGCACTTGCATGACAATAGCTGCTACAAATAAGCTCAAACCGATATAGATAGAATGACGAATAATAAAATGGAAAGGATTACCAAATAATCTGTCGGCAATTGGCATAGAAGCACTTGCCACGATAACTAAACCTATCATGTACATAGCAAATGCTAAAATTATATAGGTACGATCAAATGTCGCTGCACGCGACGAATTAAAAGTTAACCATTGTGGAATAGTAATCAGGTTCATTTTTTCAGTAAGAGTTGTCATTAACTAACTCCTTGCACTGAATGAACAGCTTGAGTAAAAACTTGGCCACGTTCGGCAAAGTTTTTAAACATATCAAGACTCGCGCAAGCTGGAGATAATAAAACGATATCTCCTGCTTTCACGACAATATGAGCAAGATGTACTGCTTCATCGATAGATGATACGTGAATGCTGTTGGTTGTAGAGTTTTTAACTAACTCAGCAATTTTATCGCCATCTTTACCAAGCGTATAAAGTAAAGCAACATGCTCATTGATTACACTTTTAAGTGGTGAAAAATCAGCACCTTTACCATCACCACCCGCAATCAAAATAAGTTTTTGATCAGCTTTTGCTAAATCTGACAAACCTTTAATTGCTGCCAAAGTTGCACCGACATTTGTTGCTTTTGAATCATTTACCCAATGTACATCATCTTGACTTTCAACTCGCTGACAACGATGAGGTAAACCTTTAAATCCAGCTAAATGACTCACCATTAACGATAAAGACCAACCAGCATTCATCCCTAAGGCTAATGCGGCTAAATAATTTAGCGCGTTGTGCATTCCGGCTAATGGTAATTCATTTAACGCGATTAATTTTTCATCGCCATACATTAAATATGATTGTTGATTAAATGAGGCGACACCAAAGTGTTCAAGTTTGGGTTTATCACTCCCAAAAGAAACTTGTTTCTTCACCACATCGTTTGAAGTATGTGTTGCACTATCATCACGGTTTATTACAGCAACAGAACTTTGCGGATATATAGCTTGTTTAATTGCAGTATAGTTTTCTATCGTTTTATGACGATCTAAATGATCATCACTAATATTAAGAATACTTGCTGTTTTAGCCTTCATACTGCGAAGTGTTTCAAGCTGAAAGCTAGAAAGTTCTAATACCAGATAATCAATCTCTTCATTAATTATGTCTAAAACCGGTACGCCAATATTGCCACCCAATTGAGTTTTATAACCCAACTGATTACCTAAGTAATGTAATAACGACACCACGGTTGATTTACCATTTGAGCCCGTAACCGCTATTATTGACGTATTGCTTAATTGACAATACAGCTCAACATCGCCAATCACTTCACACGTATTACTTATATTATCGCGAATAGCTGCATCATTTAAATCAACACCTGGGCTAACTAATAAAACTTCAGCATGTCGAATAAGGTTAGCGTTCCAACTCCCCGTAAACAATTCTGTATTTGGAAAGTCTGTTTTGAATAATGATAAATCTATCGGATTTTCTCTACTGTCGTTAACAGCACAAGGTATATTGTTTTTTTGTAAAAATCGCACACAAGAAAGTCCTGTTAGGCCTGCGCCCAACACGACTATATTCTTGTTTTTAAAGTGTGCTAATTTTTGCATTTAAATGTGTTTTACCTTTGTGTTAAATTTTATTCAAAACTCTTAACGTAGTTTCAATGTGGCCAAACCAATTAAAACTAAAACTACGGATATAATCCAAAACCTTACTATAACTCTAGGTTCTGGCCAGCCTTTCAATTCGTAATGATGATGAATAGGTGCCATTCTAAAAATGCGCTGTCCGCGTAATTTGTAGGAGCCTACTTGTAAAATAACCGACACGGTTTCTACAACAAAAACGCCACCCATAATAAATAAAACAAGTTCTTGTCTAACTAATACAGCAATAACGCCTAGAGTAGCGCCTAAAGCTAATGAGCCAACATCGCCCATAAATACTTGCGCGGGGTAAGTGTTAAACCATAAAAATCCTAAACCAGCACCAACAACAGCAGTACACACCACCACTAACTCACTGGTTAATGGAATATGAGAAATATTTAAATACTCAGAAAAATTGGCATTACCCGTTACATAAGCGAATAAACCCAATGCACCCGCCACCATTACTGTTGGAACAATCGCTAAACCATCTAAGCCATCCGTTAAATTAACCGCATTACTGGTACCTACAATCACGAAATAAGTCATTACAATGTAGAAAATACCTAATTGAGGTAGCACGTCTTTTATAAATGGAATAACTAATGATGTTTCTTCTGGTGTTTGAGCAAACCAATATAAAAATATGGCAGTCGAAAGACCTGCGGCTGTTTGCCAAAAATATTTCCAGCGAGCGATTAACCCATTGGAATCTTTTCTAATAACTTTTCGGTAATCGTCTACAAAACCAATCAAACCAAAACTTATCACCACAAACAACACAACTTGAACGTAAGTATTTGATAAATCGGCCCATAATAAAACACTAAAAACAATAGAAGCTAATATTAAAATACCACCCATTGTTGGTGTGCCTGATTTAGATAAATGACTTTGCGGGCCATCATCTCGTACTGTTTGGCCTATTTGCATATCTTGTAAATATCTAATTAATTTCGGGCCAAAATACAACGAAACAACTAACGCAGTTAACGTGCTGACAATAGCTCTAAATGTTAAATATGAAAAAACATTAAACGCACTAAAATATTGAGTTAAATATTCACCTAACCAAAGTAACATTACGCTATTCCCTCATTAACTTGTTGATAGTGGGAAATAACTTGTTTAACTACATCTTCCATATGTGCGCTTCTTGAACCTTTTATTAATATTGATATTTGCTGTTCTTCATTTTCAATCAAGGGATGAAGTGCCTCTACCAGCGCTTCTTTTGAACTAAAATGTGAACCTGTTTTTTGTGATTGGTTAAAAGCATCCGTTGTTACTTGGCTTAATACTCCAACCGTTAATAGGTGGTCTATTTTACAAGTAAGAGCATGTTCACCAACTTCTTGGTGATAACTTCTCGCTTCTGCACCTAACTCCCCCATATCGCCTAAAATCAAAATACGTTTTCCGGGATAACTTGCTAATAATTCAGTTGCTGCTTTTATTGATTCAACGTTGGCATTGTAAGTGTCGTCAATAAGTCGTAAACCGGGTGAAAGTTGATGTATATTTAAACGACCACTCACTGGTTGCATTTCAGCTAAACCAATTCGAATATCATTTAAACTTGCACCGAATTCTATAGCAATAAGTGCGGCAGCAACGGCATTACAAACGTTATGTTTACCCGGTACCGTTAATTCAATAAAGGTATTGCCTACATGAGTGTTTAAAGTAAAACTTGCGCAACCGCGATCGTCTAAAACTACGTTTGAACTAAAACAATCTGACTCACTTACACACGAGAAACGACGTACCGTTTTATTTTCTAAACGCCATTGCCATTTATTTGCAAACTGACAATCTTGGTTATACAAAGCGATGCCATTCTCAGATAAACCTTCAAAAATTTCGCCTTTCGCTCGAGCAACTCCACATAAGCTACCAAAACCTTCTAAATGGGCTGCGGCTATATTGTTAATTACGGCTACGTCTGGCTGAGTAAGTCCTGTTGTATAAGCTATTTCGCCCATATGATTAGCACCTAGCTCAATTACGGCAAAATCGTGTGTATGCTCAAGTCTTAATAATGTTAATGGCACACCAATATCATTATTAAAGTTGCCCTTTGTCGCTAACACATTACCAATACGCGATAAAATGGCTGATACCATTTCTTTAACCGTGGTTTTACCGCTGCTACCTGTTATAGCAACAGTTTTTGGCGCTATCGTTGTTTTAACAAAGGCAGCAACTTGCCCTAAGGCTTGATGAGTATCTTTAACAATAATTTGTGGTAAAGGTGAATCAACTTGATGATCAATAATAAGGGCTAAGCATCCAGATTTTTCAGCCTGTTCAACAAACTTGTGCCCATCAAAATTAGGCCCTTTCAACGCTAAAAATAAATCACCTTTATTTAAAGAGCGACTATCTGTTGTAATATTATCGATTGATAAATCGTTGCCTATTAATTGCCCATTAACAGCACTAGCGATAGTTGAAAGTGTTAATGAAATCATGAGACCGCCTTATTGGCATATATTGATTGAACAAGTCCACGTTCGTTATAAGCTATTTTTTCGTTACCTATAACGATGTAATCTTCATGCCCTTTACCTGCAAATAAAATCATGTCATTAGCGGCAGAGGTTCCTATCGTATGTTCTACGGCTTTATTACGCGTTAGAATAACCTTAACTTTGTCAGGAAATTTACAACCTGTGAGAATTTCATTTGCAATAGCTTCAGGTGATTCGTTACGTGGGTTGTCGTTTGTTAATACCACAAAATCTGAATATTGTTCGGCTATAGCGCCCATTAAAGGTCGTTTACCTTTATCGCGATCACCACCACAACCAAAAACTACATGTAGATTCCCTTGGCAATGAGGTTTACAGGCTTTTAATGCATTCTCTAAAGCATCGGGCGTATGTGCATAGTCAACAACCGACGTGGGTAAATTAGGTGCAGAAAACATCTCCATTCGTCCAACAATGGGTTTAAGTTGGCTAATAGCTTTTACGAGTTGCTCTAAGGTAAAATCTTGGCTTAATAACACTGCAGCAGAAGCAAGCAAATTACTTATATTGAAGTCACCCATTAAAGCACTGGCTACAGTAACCTTACCTAGATGTGTTTCTATCTCAAACTCAACACCTTGAAGTGTGTGTTTAATATTAGTGGCGCAAACAAAGCGTTCATTATTTTTAATGTTTTGATCTAAACCATAAATAATAACCGTTGAATCACTGGACCAATTTTTCAACCAGTTTTGTGCACAAGCATCATCACCATTTAATATGGCTATTTGCGCCGAATTTTGAGTGAAAAGTTTTTCTTTCGCTTGCGCGTAACTTTCCATCGTATGGTGATAATCAAGATGATCTTGGCTTAAATTAGTAAATACCGCGATATCAATCATTGATGGTGATATACGCTCTTGATCTAACGCGTGTGACGATATTTCCATCGCTACATGACTAATTTTGTCGTTAACAAAACTATTTAATAATCTATTTAATTCTGTAGGGCCCGGTGTTGTATTAATAACAGGTTGTAAATTATTTAATTTACCTGCCCCAACCGTCCCAATAACAGCACAAGACTTTCCGCAACTTTCGAATAACTGAGCAATAATTTGGCTAGTCGTGGTTTTACCGTTTGTTCCTGTAATACCAATAGTGGTCAGCTTATTATGAGGTTGTTGATAATATAAATTAGCTAATCTAGAAAGATGCTTATTCAGCTCAAAAAATTGAATTAAAGTGACTTTATTTTTCACTTTAACTTTACCGTGCTTTTTCATGCTTTCGCATTGCACAAGAATAAGCTCAGCACCTGCGTCTATAGCATTATCAATATAATCTCGTCCGTCACATAACTGGCCAATAGTTGCAGCAAAAATATCGCCCTTTTTAACTTCTCGGCTGTCATTGATAAGATCGCGATCTTCTTTCTCGGAGAGATCAACGTTTACCATGATATTAAAAGCATTAAGTGCTAAATTAATTGAAAAACGAGAATAACTAGGCATTGTCATCGTCCTCGCTTTTTTGAACATGTGTTACTTTTACTTCGTTTTCTAATTTGTCTGGTGCGATATTAAGTAAATGCAAAGCACCTTTCATAACACGTGAAAATACAGGTGCAGCAACTTCACCACCGTGATACATATCACCGCTTGGCTCATTAATAACAACAACGACTGAAAGTTCAGGTTTTGTAATAGGTGCAAAACCAGCAAATAGTCCTACATAGTCGTTTCCGTAACTACCGGCCATAGCTTTAAAAGCGGTCCCAGTTTTACCACCTACGCGATAACCGTCAACCACTGCAGCTTCAACATGTTTATTAACCACTTGCTCAAGCATATTCATAACTAATTGACTATTTTCTTTTGAAAATATACGTTCAGCTTTATTAAACTGACTATTTTCAGGCGTTGCTTTTAAAATACTTAATGAACGTTTTATACCGCCATTAGCGATTGCAGAATAAAATCGAGCTATTTGTAATGGTGTTGCTGCAACCCCCATTCCGTATGACAAGGTGGCAAGTTCAATTTGAGACCAACGATTACGATCATGCATAATACCCGAGCTTTCACCTATGAGGCCTGTGCCTGTGTCTTCACCAAATCCTGCTTCAAAAAACTTATCTAAATAAAATTCTTTAGGTAATTCTAATGCTAATGTCGTGGTTCCCATATTTGAAGAATTTACCAAAATATCAGTTAAGCTTTGTTTCCCATAGTTACGCGGATCGCTTACTCGACGGCCACCCAATCTCATATAACCTGGCGAAGTATTAACAATAGTATCTGTATTAGCTGAACCAAATTCTAAAGCACTTAATATAGTTAAAGGCTTCATCGTTGAACCCGGCTCATAAAAATCGGTAATAGCTCGGTTTCTAAAACGATGAATAGCTGTGTTTCTGCGGTTATTCGGGTTATACGAAGGGCTATTAACAATAGCTAGTATTTCCCCTGTATTAACATTGGTTACAATGACTGAACCCGACGTCGCTTTAAACGCTTTTACAGCACCTTTAAGTTCTTTATAAGCCAGAGCTTGAATACGTTGATCGATACTTAATTGCAGGTTTTTAGGTGGTGTTGCATCTTCTACCTTAACAATTTCAATCTTACGACCTTTTGCGTCTTTTCTATATTGTTGTTTACCATCAGTGCCCGTGAGTAATTGATCGTAAACACGTTCAACACCTTCAATACCTTTATCATCAACATTAGTAAAACCAACAAGATGAGCACTTATTTCACCCGCAGGATAAAAGCGTTTAGATTCTTTTCTTAAATGAATACCGGGAATTTTCAATTGACGAACATAATTCGCCATTGCAGGAGAAACTTGACGTTCTATATAAACAAAACGTTTAGTAGGATGACGTAAAACGCGGCTTGTTAAATCGTTTACATCTTGATCAAGTACATCAGCTAATGCTTGCCAATGCTCTTTCATTTCAAGTGCTTTATTTTGCATCACTATTTTAGGATCCGCCCAAATAGTTTCAACAGGAACACTTACAGCGAGTTCATCACCATTACGATCTAAAATAGAACCACGTTGAACGGTTTTAAATGCCGTTCTTAACGAGCGCATGTCGCCTTGTTCTTTCAACATATCAGGTTCAATAACCTGAATATAAGCGCTACGAGCCATTAATCCTGAATAAACGAACAAGATCACACCTAGCACAACGTAAAAACGCCATGCTACGGTGGTAGGCTTGTATTTGTCATTTCGTTTAATCACTTTTTTGCTCATGGCAATGTAATAATCACTTCTGATTTTGCGTCGGGACGCTTCATATTTAATTTTTTAGCCGCTTTACTTTCTATTGCGCTATGTTCGGCTAAACTGTTTTGTTCTAATAACAAGTTGCGAAATTCAATATCGAGTTCATCTCGCTCTACTAATAAATTTTCATAGGCGCTGGTGGTTTGGCGATGTAAATGCGTGAAATAAATCACATAAAACGCTGAAACAACCACTAACATCAATAAAATAAGTACGACGATATTACGTTTTAGGTCTTTCCATATTTCAAATGCTAGAACGATTTTTTTCGATGCCATAATTTATTGCATCTCACTTATCTTGGAAGTCTCTGAGCGATTCTTAATACAGAGCTTCTCGATCTATTATTAACTTCCAACTCATCCTTACTTGGTTTTAATTTTCGACCGATAAGTGATAATTTTTTACCTTTTTGTAATTCAGCTTCACTAATAGGTAAGCCTCTAGGTACTTGCTTACCTTGAGAGTGTTTTCTCATAAATTGTTTAACTAGACGGTCTTCTAACGAATGGAAGCTAATAACCACTAATCGACCTTCTTCTGCCAGTACCGACAATGACGCCGCAAGCACTTTTTCTATTTGCTCAAGCTCGCTGTTAATGTACATACGAATAGCTTGAAAACTGCGTGTTGCTGGGTGCTTTTTAATTTCTCTTTGTGGAGCAACCGTTTTAATTAATTTAGCGAGTTCTGAGGTACGCGTGAAAGGTGTTTCTTCGCGTGTATCTACAATCGCATTGGCTATTTTCCATGCATGTTTTTCTTCACCAAAGGTTCTCAGTACCCAAGTAATATCTTCAACATCAGCTACAGCTATCCATTCAGCTGCTGTTTGACCTTTACTGGTGTCCATTCGCATATCTAATGGACCATCATTCATAAAACTAAAACCACGATCGGCATCATCAAGTTGTGGTGATGAAACACCTAAATCTAATAAAATTCCGTCAACTTTTTCTAATAATTCATGTTTAGCCGCAATATCTTCTAAATCAGCGAAACCACTGTGTTCAATTAAAAAACGTGGATCATCTGCAAACTTTTCTGCTGCTGCAATTGCGGTTAAATCGCGATCGATTGCAATTAATCGTCCCGATTCGGAGAGATGTGAAAGTATCAGGCTTGAATGTCCGCCACGACCAAAGGTACAGTCGATATAAACACCGTCTGGTTTGATAGCTAGTCCATTAACTGCTTCATTGAGCAATACTGAAATGTGTGAATTATCTATTTGCATTTTTATTTAATAACCGTATGTTTATTGCTATAAAGACAAATCGAGTAATCTTTCTGTAAGCTGAATATCGCTCGCTTGCATTTCGCTAATGTCTTGTTGCATTTGCATTTGCCAAGCTTGCTCACTCCAAATTTCAAATTTTTTCAACTGGCCGACTAAAATAATATTTTTTTCTAAACTTGCGTGCTGTCTTAAAGGTCCGTTGATCAGTAATCGCCCACTTTTATCAATTTCGCAATCTGAGGCATTACCCAATAACTTTTGTTGAGCAAGACGTTCTTGAGGATTCATACTCGACAATTCACACAATTTTAATTCTATTTCTTCCCATTCATGTATTGGATAAAGCAATAAACAAGGATGCTGAATATCTACTGTACACACCATTTTTCCTGCACAATCAGCAAATAGTTCTTCACGATACTTTGTAGGTATCGTGATCCTATTTTTGCTATCTAATGTGATTGAGCTGGTGCCTCTAAACATAAACCTGTCTTTTGTTGGGTGAATCTAATTTGATCCACTTTTTCCCACTTTTATCCACATTAGACAGTTTAGATAGGAATACAAGGTTATGTCAAGCAAAGAATCAGTAAATTGATCCCCCTAGATCTCAATAAAATAAAGGCTTTAAGGGAAGTTTATGAAAATGTGGGCTTTTGTGGATCTACAGCCCTTATTTTTACTGGAAATTAAAATTTTTAATCAGATTTTATACAATATGTGAGAGGTAAAATTAAAAATAGGGGGTAAATTCCCATTTTTATTTTTAATAGTGTGGATCCAAATTAAGTGCTACATTTTATTTCATTGAAAGGTTAAATATTGATGATGTTTTATACAAATCGAAAGCTGCTGCCCTATAGCAAATACTTGTTCGTGATAAAAACTCAAGCGCTCAAAGTTTAATTCTGGCGAATTATCTATGCTGTTCACTATATAATGGTAGCCATATTCAGTAATACCAATGTGATTAACAACAACATTAGGTTTATTGTAAGGATTATCATCAAAATTAGTGTCAGTGTTAACTTCGACTTCTTTCGGCTTAATTAACAATAATTGTTTACCGCTATTATTTACATTTTTAGTTGATGACTTATTAACATGACTTTGCTCACTGGTAAGTTCAATTGCGCCTATTGCAGTTTCTGCTAGCTTTTTACCCGCACTCTCTTTTAATTGAAAAGGAAGCCAGCTACCTAATTGAAGAAAATCTGCCACTTGCCAACTGCTAGGTTGTTGACTGACATGAATAGGCGAACCCAATTGCAATATTTGTCCTTCATACATAACGGCAATTTTATCGGCAAAAGTAAAAACTTCATCTTTGTTATGAGTGACAAAAATCGCAGTCATATTTAAGGACTTAAGTAATTGACGAATCTCTATCATCAATTCATTACGTAAACGTGCGTCAATATTTGAAAAAGGCTCATCTAATAACAATATCTGTGGTTGAGGTGCTAATGCTCTTGCAATAGCTACACGCTGCTGCTGTCCCCCTGATAACTGATGCGGGTAGCGCTGGCCAAGCTCTTGCAGTTCTAATAAAGTAAGAAGCTCATCAATTCTTGATTGCTTAGCGGCTTTTGACAGTTTATCTAAACCAAAACCTATATTTTTTTCAACGGTTAAGTGAGGAAACAACGCGTAGTCTTGAAAGATCATGCCTATATTACGTTGCTCTGGTGGCACTCTATTTTGTTTATTAATCAGTAATGCATTACCAACAGTAATATCGCCATGGTCTTGCTCAATAAAACCGGCCAAAGTATTTAACAAAGTGGTTTTACCGCAACCACTTGGACCTACCAATCCTAATATTTCGCCGGCTTCAAGAGTAAAGCTGATACCAGACAAAATAGATTTTTGCTGTAACTTCACCTGTAATTGACGAATATCTATTATGCTGGTCACACTTTATCCTCATTTTTATTTAGCCAAATAATAGGGATCAAACCAAATGCTACAATTAAAATCGCACCAATAGCGCCCTGTTCAAGCCTTTCATCCGAAATTAGCTGATATATTTGCGTACTTAGGGTATCAAAATTGAAAGGACGCAATAATAACACAGCAGGTAGTTCTTTCATTGCTTCAACAAAAACCAATAACCAAGCGATAAAAATTGATGATTTAAGTAAAGGAATATGTACCGTTAAAATACTCTTTAGCTGTTTTACGCCTAAACTAGGTGGTGCTAAATCAATCGATTGTGATATTTGCTCAACCCCACCAGAAATAGTACCGTTGGCAATAGCTGAAAATCGAACCACAAATGCAAATACTATGGCAAAAATAGTGCCTGATAATATAAGGCCCGGTTCTTCTATGCCCACTTTAACGGCCATTTCATTGATGAAACCGTCTAATGGCCCAAAAGTCGCTAACATCGCCATTGCGAGAACAGTACCTGGAATAGCATAACCAAATCCAGAAACGTTAAGAGGTACCGCTTTATATTTATCTTGATGTAAACGCTTATAAAGCACAAGTACTATAGCAATAAGTGTAGCAATAGTTGCCGTGTAAATAGCAAGTTCAATACTGTTGAATCCTGTAGATATAAGTACATCAAGTTGTTCAACCGTTGCATACTCCAACGCCATTAACACAAGTAAAAACATGGGAAGCAAAAATCCGAATACAGCTAACCCCCAACAAAATAAGCTTGCAAAAAATTGTTGTGATATAGATAGCACAATAATGTGATTGCCACGTGTTGGTCTATTTGATTGATGCCTTTGTTTCATTCGTGCTTTTTGTTCAAATAAAATAACAAAAAACACCATTAAGGTTAATAAGCTTGCTAAAGCATTAGCTGTTGATAAATCACCATAACCTAACCATGTATCGTACACAGCGGTAGTTAATGTATTTACAGCAAAATACTGTACTGTCGCAAAGTCAGCTAAGGTTTCCATCAGTACTAAACTCACTGCAATAGCAATGGCTGGCCTGGCCAAAGGTAAACAAACTTTATAAAAGGTTTGAAAGGTAGTAAGCCCTAACAAACGACTTGCTCGATGCAGGTTTTGATCTTGCTGTTCAAACGCTGTACGCGCCAGCATATAAATATAAGGAAATAAAACCAGTGAAATAACAATACCAGCCCCGAATAAGGTTCTTATATCAAAAAACCAATAGTCTGCAGGTGACTGCCAGCCAAAAAAATCTCTTAGGTAACGTTGAACTGGGCCTGCATAATCAAATAAATCCGTATATAAATAAGCAACTAAGTAAGCTGGCATTGCTAAAGGTAGCATTAATAGCCATCTTAAAATGTTTTTTGCTTTAAGGTTAGTTTGAGTAATAAGAGCGGCAGATATTACACCGAAAAAAATGGATAAGGTGCCTACAACAATGGCTAAATACAAGGTGTTTAAAACGTAAGTAGGTAAAACCGTGTCCCATAAATGGGAGAATAATTCAGTAGTGGCACTAAAGCCACTCATTAGCATTATAAAAATTGGCAGTACTAATACACTTGCGGTAGCCCAGCTAACTATTTGCCAAACCTTGCTGCGGTTACCCGATATCACAATATTATACTGCCATTTTATTCTTAATTAATTCCTCTACCTACAGATAGAGGATTATTTCAATCCCGCTTTATTGATCATTTCTAGAGACGAAAAAATCAATGTAGTAATGAAACGGATTATAAATCAAACTTCGCCTTGTCTAAAAGTTTTAAAGCAGTTTTTCTATGTTCAGCAATCACTTCAAGAGGTAACTTGTCAGCTTTAAACTCTCCCCACGATGCAACAAGTTTAGATGCATTAACACCTTTTCTTACTGGGTATTCCATATTTGTTTCAGCATATAACTGTTGAGCAGGCACTGACACTAAAAATTCCATTAACGCTTTAGCATTATCTTCATTAGGTGCGTATTTCGCCATTGCCATACCCGAAATATTCACATGTGCGCCACGGTTACTTTGATTAGGAAAGTTAATGTAAACACTATCAGCCCACACTTTTTGTTTTTCATCGGTAAGCATATTACCAAAATAATAGCTATTACCTAAAGATACATCACATAGCTTTTGATTAATGGCTTGAACTTGACCACGATCGTTGCCTTGAGGCTTTCGTGCTAAGTTACTTTTAACGCCTTCTAACCAAGCTAATGTTCCTGCTTCACCATGTTCAGCAATCATTGAAGCAACTAAAGCCACATTATATGGGTGCTTGCCACTACGCGTACATACTCGCCCTTTCCATTCGGGTTTTGCTAAATCTTCATAATTAAAATCGATTTTCCCTAAACGCTTAGCTGAATAAATATTTCTTACGCGTGTTGTTAATGCAAACCATGTATCATCAGCAGAACGATATTGAGCAGGAACAGCTTCTTCAAGGTTTTTAGAATTAACCGCTTGTAATAAGCCATTATCTTTTAATTCAATTAATCGACTGATATCTGTTGTTAATAAAATATCAGCGGGGCTATGTTTACCTTCACGCTTTAAACGTTCAGCCATACCCTTTTTAGCAAATACAACATTCACTTTAATACCGGTTTTATCAGTAAACGTCTTAAAAAGAGGTTCAACTAAAAAAGGCTGACGATACGAATACACATTAACTTCTTGTGCAGCATTAACAGCAAAACAAGCCGTGAAGGCCAAAACACTCACTAATTTTTTTAACATAAATATTTACCTGATAAATTTATTTAACCCAATTGAATAAAATGATTATATCGTACAACAATAGGTTTGAGAATAATTCTCATTTATAATTTGTAACAAAACTTCAACCTAAACAATACCGACTAGTACAGTCTAAAATTACAGCTTATTTTATATATACCCGTTGCCAATCAAGAGGCTATTTCAGAGTGCTTGAGCGATATCAATTCAAGGCAGTGCTTTGTAATGATGGTCGTTCCCTTATAAAAAGCACTAACGAAGAAGTGATTTTGCGCTCCAAACCAAACATAATAAAAATTTGGTGAAATAAGTGAGCTACTTTTTTATGAGAGAAAATGAGCAGTTAATGAATCAACTTGCTATAACTACATGCCAATTTGCTAGAGTTAATAATATTGCTTAAATTATTTTTAACCCCATCAAAGAAGCACTTAATCGGTAAAGATAGTATTGTTTAACTTTCTTTTGTCTGTTTGGCATTAAAGGATGCTTGACGTTGAATAAACATATCGGAGGCTTGAGAAGACAAACAACTATCAGAAATATAGTTATTGCCCATTTCATGACTAATAACCCAACCTAATGGCGTTTTTTTAAAGGCTGAAATATTTTCCCATAACACCATGCTTTTTATATAAAAAGAATCTGTTGTAATACCCTTTTCATCAACTATCAATGTAACTTCGCCTTTAGCTGATTTACCTAATAATTGACGCATTACCCACCAAGCTTGACGGTAATATATACTAACAGCTTCTAACACACCTAACGCAAATACAAACCAAGCGGCGTAAGGATTTACATCACTAAATAACACAAGAAGTATACCAAACAGACTTAATATTATGGCTTTAAAATAGGCTTTTATAGACTGGTCATTTACAACCGACTGACTGTAACATTCGTTAAAATGCGCTTTATCTAGAATAAATGTATGAGAATATGAGAATGGCGTCGTCATGTTTTTTGATAAGTTTTATAAGGATAAAACGTTATTTTATCGTTAAGTGACGTGAGATGATAGCAATAATAAGTAATTTAAAATAAGGCGTGTTTTATTACAAACAAGCCTTACTAATAATTGATAAGGTGAGCTTTTTTTAAAAATAATGTGGTTGTTCTACTTTTTATAACATTCATGAAAATTCCTTATTACATACGTTATAATTTAATTTACTCAACAAGGGTTATGCAATATTCACTGACCTATTATCTGCTTGCATAGCAAAAAAGGTTTGATTGGTAAAATCATCAAATTTAACTTTAGTAATACCAAGCTTTTTACATAATGCTTTAAAAGTAACATAATCTTCTTTATCTAAATCCGTTTGATCACGTGTCATTACACCATCAACAAAAGCATTGTCATTATTTATGCACAAATTAGCCGTTGCACTATATGGCTCACCGTACTTTTCAACTTTGATGGCTTTAATACTTTTTATTTCAAATATCCAATTATTCAATTCAATATATCGTGTTATGTGTTGCGTTGTATCTTCTATCAGATTTTCTTGCATTTTCTTAACCCTTTATATATTAGCGCTATAATACGTTTCTAAAAAAGCCGACTGAAAAAGTTGGGAACTCAGTCGGCGTAAGTGGATTAACAAAGAATCCTAAGTAGTTGTTTATAAATAAGAAAAAACGATTGAACCTCAAGAGGAAGAAGACCCAACCGCTTCAAATTATCAATCTAACTTTTGACTAATATAAGCACTAAACTCATCTTCACTAATAGTAGCATCTTCATTTGCGTCAAGATTTTTAAAGGCAATTTTAAGCGCATCATTATTGCTTGTAGATAATTCAACTTCGCTTAAAGCACCATCTTTATCTGCATCAAACGCTGATAATAGTTGAGAAAAAGTTTCAGCTTGTAATGATGCTGAACTTTCGATTGTAGCTTCAGCTTGTTCAGGAAGAATTTCATTAGCATTCACGCTAAAAGTTGCAACAGTTGCAAACGCAACACTTAAAATAATTTTTGCTAAGTTAATCGCTGTCATGGTTATCTCTCTTTTAAAAAATTTAAATTTTCACGTAATATCAAAAGTGCCAAACAGATAAATTAATAAAAGTCAGGCACTCATAAATAAAATCGTAAACTATTTTGATTCAATATAAGTATTAAACTCAGCTTCACTGATACTTGTATCACCATCAGTATCAATGCTTGAAAAATCTAACTGAAGTGCACTTGAAGACAACTCACTTTGGCTTAAAGTACCGCTTTCATCAGCATCAAATGCTGATAATAATTGTGAAAAGCTATCAACAGCTAATACAGGAGCATTTTTAGTAACTTCTTCATTTGTTTCTACTGGAAGGATCTCGTATGCATTTACACTAAAGGTTGTAACTGTTGCAAATGCAGCACCTAAAATCATTTTTGTTAAGTTAGTCATTGTAATTCCTCATT
Organism: Pseudocolwellia sp. G5-9; assembly: GCF_055808995.1. Taxonomy (NCBI): domain Bacteria; kingdom Pseudomonadati; phylum Pseudomonadota; class Gammaproteobacteria; order Alteromonadales; family Colwelliaceae; genus Pseudocolwellia; species Pseudocolwellia sp. G5-9. The sequence goes on along the minus strand of NZ_CM147893.1, from coordinate 4,127,794 downwards.
TATAAAGATTTGTAAAATGATTTAATAGAACGCTAAGCTAAAGAAAACAACGAAAAGCTAGCGCCTATTAATGATGTTTAGTGTTATTTTGATGCTACATAAGCGTTAAATTCGTCTTCGCTGATGTTGGTATCACCATTAGTATCAATACTTGAAAAATCTAATTGAAGCGCGCTTGACGACAATTCACTTTCACTTAAAGCGCCGCTTGAATCAGTATCAAATGCAGATAACAGCTGTGAAAAACTATCAACAGCTTCAGCAGGAACCGTTTCAATTATTTCTTCATCTGTTTCCATTGGAAGGATCTCATATGCATTTACACTAAAAGTTGAAACTGCTGCAAATGCAGTACCTAAAATTATTTTTGTTAAGTTAGTCATTCTAATTCCTCATATATAAAAATTTGTAAAGTGATTTAATCAAGCACAAAGCTGGGGGAAAATAAGAAAAGCTATGTGCTATTAATGATGTATCTCTATTATTTTGATGCTACATAAGCGTTGAATTCGTCTTCACTGATGTTTGTATCGCCATCTGTATCAATACTTGAAAAGTCAGACTGAAGTGCGCTTGAAGACAATTCGCTTTCACTTAATGAACCGTTTTCATCAGCATCGAAAGTTGATAAAAGATCTGAAAATGACGGGCTTTGCATTGACGCAGTAGTTTCTGCTGCTATTTCATTTTTTATGTCAGCAACTGTATCATTCGCATTTACGATAAAAGTAGCAACAGCTGCAAATGCAACACCTAAAGTAACTTTAACTAAACTTACGTTATTCATAATGATTCCTTTTCAATAAAATTTAAATTCAATAAGATTTAAAATTAATAGTGCGAATTAGGATTCTTATCTCTTCAGTAAACATTACGTTATTTACTTAGTGGTAGATAACAATCACATATCACTATAACCGACGAAGGTATTGCACAAGTCGTACCAACTTTTAAGTTATTGTTTTTAAAAGAATTATTTCATTAACATTTAAAACAGTGTCTCCTTTATGAGACACTTAAATAAAATTATAATATTTTAATCGATTCACAAAACACCGGCAAAAAAAATAAATCATTAAAAACAAATAGTTAAACTAAAAATAACAACAAAAACCCCATGTATCCAATTAGAGACACTATTGCGTTCTATGCCTATTTCCCTTAAAAGATGGGTGTATACCCGTTATCACAATTAAAAATCAAAGGATTACAAATACAGTGAGCAATACATCTTCATCTAACTTTTTTCACATAAAAAAAATATTAGGGTTAGAAACGCTTTCTATTAAAAAGCTCACATTATTGGGATTTTCACTCGTTGCTTTACCACTCGTTGCAGCGCTACTTTATAGTGCTGCGCAAATTAATCAGTTATCTAATCAAAGTGAAGACGCTATTTTTAATGCGGCAGAGTTTACAGAAACCACAAAGCAACTCAGTGAGTTGTTGGTAAAAATGGAAAGGTATGCAAGTCAGTCGATAGTTTTAAAAAATAAAGAACTCACAAATAACTATTTTGCTGAAGAAGAAATATTATTAAACCTGATCAGTAAAAGCTTAATTAATCATCACGATGCCCAATTAAAAAAAATAAGTGAACAGTTCCTTAATGAAATCAGGGTGATCAACACCTTATTATCGCCCGATAACAATCAAACCTTGTACTTAACTCAGTTACAAGACCAATTCAAACTTTTAGCTAAAACTAACCAACGCATAAACCAACGTAGTAACGAGCTTATATACAATCAAGCTAGAAATGTGAAAACGTCAGCTAAAACAGTGCGTCAAACTATGTTGAATAGCTTACTCATCATTCCTGTGACCATTCTTATTGCCATATTTTTTATAATTATCATTACCAAACCATTAAAGAAATTAATCGCTCAAATACAACAATTAGAACAAGGAAATTTTGAACACAAAATTAACCTTAAAAGCTCACCCGAAGTCAATGAAATTGTTGACGCACTTGAAGTCATGCGAACTAGGCTACATGCGCTTGAATTACAAAAGTCGAGTTTTATTAGGCATATATCCCACGAACTAAAAACCCCGCTTGCCGCTATAAGAGAAGGAACTGAATTATTATACGATAACAGCGTAGGTGCTCTTAATCCTGATCAACAAGAAATTAGCGACATTATAAGAACCAGTGTTTCAAGGCTACAACGCTTAATTGAAGACTTATTAGATTTCAATATAGTGTTAGATTCAACAAGTCTACAAGATTCAGAAAAACTTATTGTTTCTCATTTAATCTCAAATGTTTTAAATGAACGAAAGCTTGATATAAAAAGAAAAGCTCTCAATATACAAACATCTCTAGATAACATTGCGATATACAGTAACGCAAAACAATTAGGGGTAATTTTAGATAATTTATTATCTAACGCGATTAAATACTCTCCTGAAAACAGCGCTATTTCCATCACCACGACATTAGATAATGAACAATTAATTATAACCCTTAGCGATCAAGGTATGGGATTAAACGAACAAGTTATGACTAAAGTATTTGATGCTTTTTATCAAGGCCCTGCCCCTCAAGGAAATGAAATTAAAGGCAGCGGCTTAGGACTAACCATAGTAAAAGAATTATTAATGCGTATTAATGGCAACATTAGCGTATCAAGTAAAACGCAAGCACCGAGTGGAACCACTTTTACGTTAAAAATACCCCGAGCATTTTCATTGGAAAATAAATTATGAGCTTAAATAACAAAAAACAAGTATCCCTTAATTGGATGAAAGCCAAGCATATCAAATCTTTATGTTTAGTTGTCTTATTACTTAGCATATCAGCTTGTGAAATAACCCCTCCCAAAAACACTAATATTCCAACTTATGGTGATTATTACCTGTGGTTAAAAACATTAGATAATGATGAGTTATTGCAAGAAATTGAACAACAAAAGAAGAATCAAGACGTTAGAAGCCCCGATGCTGATATATACGTGTTGTTATTACATAGCTTACCTCAATCCCCTATTTACAATCCTTACACAGCTAAAACCATATTAAATGAACTACAGCTGCAATATGTGGAGTCTCGTTACAACCCGACAAATTTAGCACTCATTACCTTGCTGAGAGATTTATTAAACGAACAACTGTTAACCAGACAAAAACAAAACGACATAAAAGTACAGTTTAACAACGCACAAAATATGTTGTCGGCTTTACAAAAAAAATCAGGTATTAAAGACAAAAAACTTGTAGAAAACACTAAAGAAATAACAGAATTACAGCAGAAAGTACAAATGCTTGAAGAACAAATAAATCAGCTACACCGTATAGAAAAAAACATTAACGAACATGGGAAATAACTTATGAATGAATCTACCCCAACTAGCCCTGTTAATGGAAATATCCTGATTGTTGATGATGATCCTCATTTATTACGCTTATTAGGTATTCGACTTTCAGCTGCCAACTATAAAGTTGAATCAGCAGAAAATGCTAAAGTTGCCTTAGGAAAATTAAAGAGTTTTCACCCGCAACTTGTTATCAGCGATTTACGCATGGAAGGTATGGACGGCATGGCGTTATTTGAACAAATACGTCAGCAATATCCAAGTATGCCCGTTATTATTTTAACCGCACACGGTACAATTCCAGACGCTATTAGCGCAACTAAACAAGGGGTTTTTAGCTTTTTAACGAAACCTTTTGAAAGTAAAGAACTACTTGATACGGTTTCTCAAGCTATTCGGTTACAACCCATCGATATAGACAACCCTGAACAAAGTGAACTGTGGCGTAAAAACATTATTAGCCGTAGTACAGTAATGGCTGCGTTATTAGACCAAACCAAACAAATAGCAAAAAGTGATTTTAGCATTTTAATTCACAGCCAAAGTGGTACAGGTAAAGAACTTCTAGCTAATGCTATTCATCAAGCAAGTTCTCGATATGATAAAAAATTCACAGCGATTAACTGTGCTGCAATTCCTGAACAACTTTTAGAGTCTGAGCTTTTTGGTCATACAAAAGGCGCATTTACCGGTGCTGAAAAAAATCATGTGGGTTTATTTCAAGCAACCGATGGTGGCACATTATTTTTAGATGAAATTGGCGATATGCCAATGAACTTTCAGGTAAAGTTATTAAGAGCTTTACAGGAACGAGAAGTGCGCCCTGTAGGTAGCACACAATCGATAAAGGTTGATGTTCGTATTATTGCGGCAACTCATAAAAACTTACAGCAAGCCATTATTGATCAAACGTTTAGAGAAGATTTGTACTACCGCCTTAATGTAGTTGAATTAGAGTTACCGCCGTTATCTGAAAGGCGTGAAGACATTCCACTGCTTACTCAGCACTTTCTAAATAATGTTATTGAGAAAATTGATGCTGATATTAAAGGGTTTTCTCAAGAGGCAATGGAATTACTGATCAGCGCACCTTGGCCGGGCAATATCAGACAATTACAAAATATTGTTGAGCAAAGTGTCGCGTTATCAACAGAACCACTCATTAGTGAAACGCTGGTTAAAAATGCTTTGCGAGACAAAACGACTATTTTACCCTCTTTTCAACAAGCAAAAGACAAATTTGAACGAGATTATTTAGCTAAGTTACTACAAATTACTGCAGGTAATGTATCTAAAGCCGCTAAAATAGCACAACGAAATAGAACTGAGTTTTATAAGTTACTCAATCGTCATCATTTAACTGCAGAAGCTTTTAGGTCTGAAGACCCCTAATCACTGATAACTGATCACTGAGCAATACCAACCTCATGAGTGAGAATGGTATTACTCACCTCAATAATATTTATTGCCCGCTTAGCGATAATTTAATGGGATGGGTCTAGATTTAATCTTTTAGTAATGGCTGTAACATATTTTCTAAGCCATTAAGTTTCACTTCATACATTAATGCGAGTTGCTCACCTAACTTCCCTTCAGGAAAACCTTTACCGTGGAACCAGACTAAATAAGGTTCTGGTAATTGAAGTAACTTTCTTCCTGCATATTTTCCAAAGGGCATAACTTGATTAACAGCTTCTACTAATTTTTGTTGATCTGACACGATGTTGTTCTCTTAAATTTTATTCACTGCAATAATCTAACACTTATATTTTTATTATACCTATCGCTTTCTATATAATACCAATTTGATTAAATATGTGGTCTACTTTTTAATGATTAAAATGAGCAGTTAATAAATCAACTTAGTATAAAATAACTTACTTCTAATTCTCTTCTTAAATATGTAAACAGGCAATAACAACATGACAACTACAATTGAACAAACAACATTAGCGGGCGGCTGCTTTTGGTGTATCGAATCAGCCTTCAATAACGTTAAAGGTGTTGAAAGTGCTGTATCGGGTTATATGGGGGGAGAAACTAGTGATCCAACCTATGAACAAGTTTGTTCTGGCACTACAGGCCATGCTGAAGTTGTGCAATTATCTTATGATCCTAGCGTTATCAGCTACCGTGAAATATTAGAAATATTTTTTGCGCTGCACAATCCTACGCAATTAAACAGACAAGGTAATGATACCGGCACTCAATATCGCTCTGGTGTTTTTTTTCATACTGAAGAACAACAACAAGCGGCTTTAAGTATTATTGACGAGATCAATCAAGATAACATTTGGCCTGCTCCCGTAGTAACAGAAGTTACTGCAAAATCTGAGTTTTACTCAGGTGAAGATATGCATCAAGGCTATTTCAATCGCAATCCAGAAAACCCATACTGCCAAGCCGTAGTGGCCCCTAAACTGGCTAAATTTAAAAAGACTTTTGTTGATAAATTAAAGTAATACTTAAAAAGCCACGCTATTAGTAAAATAGCGTGGCTTTTTATTGCGTCATAAAATACAGTTTTTAATACATCAAAGTATAAAGCTTTCTTCTATATTTAGTGGCTAACGAATCGCCGTCTGGTAGTACTTTCAACACATCTAACATTAACTCTTTACTTGTAGTGTTAGACATATCTTTTTGTACTAATCTAAACAGTATCTCAAGGGCTTCTTCGTTACGGTTAACTTGAGAATATTGTACTGCTAACTTATGTTTTATTTCATCGTTATCAGGTTCACTTTCAAGCTGTGCTTCCAATGCTTTAATTTCTGGTGATTCAGCAGCTTGTGTCGCTAATTCAAGCTTAGCCATAACGGCTTGATAAGCACTATCTTGATCGACTAGTGTAATCGTAGCTAAAACGGCTTCAGCATCGGCCACCTTACCTAATTGAATAGAGGCATCGGCATAAACAATTTTAATATCAGCTCTTTCGCTGTCTATTTGGTAAGCCTGTGATGCAGCTGTGTATGCTTTATTTATATCATTTTCCACTAAAGCTAACTTAGCTTCATTTAATAATGTATCTTCAACTTTAGGTAAATGTTTATCTAAAAAGGCTTGTACTAGTTCTTCTGTTTGAGGGCCTGACAGCCCGTCAATTGGCTGTGCATCTTTTACTAAAACAGCTGTAGGCAAACCTTGAACACCAAACTGCTGAGCGATTTGGCCTTGTGTTTGGCAATCAACCGTAGCGAGTACCATATGGTCAGGGAATAATGACACTTTTGCTGTTAATACATCTCGTAATTCAATACTTTCAGGCACTTGCTCAGCCCAAAAACTGACAAGAACAAGCTTTGATTTTGATTCTTCTAAAACAACTTGTTGGAAGTTTTCTAATGTGATGGCAACGATATTTGAGCTCATTGATATTTCCAAGTAAAACAATATTACTCAATATTTTGGGGCGAACCTTAAAGATACAAGGTTTAAACAATAACTATATGTGAAAAAGTTATTGTTTTAACCTTAAGATAATAATGGGATAAATAAAAAGCTTATCAAGCTATACGTATTAGCTAACTTCGCTAAGCAATGATCTTGAAATGATCACTTTTTGAATTTCACTTGTACCTTCATAAATAGACGTTACCCGAACATCTCTTGCGAAACGCTCTAATGGGTACTCTTTAATATAACCTGCTCCGCCCATAATTTGTAAAGCGTCGTAACAGGCTGTATTAGCTTTTTCGGTGGCAAAGTATTTAGCCATCGAGGCTGAAGTACTAAAAGGTAAGCCTTTATCTTTGTTATCTGCAGCTTGCATTAATAATAAACGAGCAGCTTCTAAGTCAGTATATCGATCCGCTAACTTCCATTGTAATCCTTGAAAGTTAGACAATGATTGACCAAATTGTTTTCTCTCTACAATGTATTCGCGCGCATAATCCATAGCCGCTAAACCGATACCTAAAGCAAGTGAACCTATACCAATACGCCCCCCCGCTAATTCACTTACTGCAATAGAAAAACCTTGGTTTTCTTGTCCCATAAGTGCTGTTGCTGGAATACGGCAATTTTCAAAAATAACTTGATTGGTAGGAGAAGCCTTTTGACCCATTTTGTCTTCTCGTTTACTGATGGTAATACCGGGAGTATTTGCTTCAACTAGAAAGCAAGAAATCCCTTTACCTTTTTTTGCTGATGAATCAGTAACAGCCCAAACCACAAAAATATCGGCAAACGAAGCACTGGTAATATAAACTTTTGTGCCATTTAAAACGTATCCATCACCTGCTTTTACTGCTGTGGTTTTCATACCTGCAGGATCTGAACCTGCCATTGTTTCTGTTAAACAAAAGCCACCAGCGCGGTATTCACCACTACATAATTTAGGTAAGTAGTTTTGCTTTTGCTCTTCATTACCAATGGATTGGATAACTTCTGCCACCATGTTGGTTACTGATGTTGTAACCGCTGTAGACGCACAAGCTCTGGCTAGTTCTGTTATTGCTAAGCTAAATGACACAGCGCCAGCTTCAACTCCACCGTATTCGGCTTTAACATTTAAACCCATAAAGCCTAATTCGGAGAGTTTATTAATATTACTTAAAAATAAAGTTTCATCATAGGTTTCATCAAGTTGTGCAGCCACAGGTGCAAGTTCTGACTCTGCAAACTTCTTTGCCATGTCTTGGATCATGGCTTGTTCTTCAGTTAATGATAAATCCATAAGAGCCCTCTATCTCGTTAATATTTTCGTTAATCTCTATTTATAGTGTAATCAAAGAATGAACAACATTCATTAAATATTTTACGTTAACGTAAACTTACCCTTAAAAACTAAACTTGAGCTATATTTTATTTTCCCCATAAAAAAACGTGCTAAAAAGCACGTTTTTTTTAACTTAAACAATAATTAACCTCAGCTCGGGATAAGCAAAGTTACTCAACAAGCTATTTTTATGCCTAACTTCGTTGAATTTATTACTAATAGCCAGCTATTAGATAGAAAAATTCGCCTTGTTATACACAAAAATATCAATGTTGAGAGACTAATATAACTTAGGAAAACAACGATACAGATTAAGGTTTTGATAAATAATAATTTTAATTCATTATCTAACATTCATTAACCCGAGTTGAGGTTAATTAAGTTTTAACCTAATACAAACCACAATAAGCCAAAGCCTAACACTAAGCGGTAGATAACAAATGGCATCATACCTATTTTATCAAGTAACACTAAAAAGAAATGAATACAGGCGTATGCACTAACAAAAGCAAGTACGCTACCTAAGCCTATCGCATTCCAGTCAACCGCATCAGCAGAAGTAATAAGTTTTAGTGTTAAGTAACTTCCGGCCATTGCAATTGCGGGAATTGATAATAAAAATGAGAATCTAGCCGCATTTTCTCTACTTAAACCTAACATTAAACCTATGGTCATGGTTATACCTGAACGGGAAGTTCCAGGGATTAACGCTATAGCTTGTGCGAAACCAATCAGCATAGCGCCTTTAAAGCCCATTTTTTCAATACTTACATTCTGTTTAGCTTTAACATCAGCAAAACCAAGTAACACACCAAAAATAATGGTTGTTCCGGCAATCACCAAGGCTGAACGTAAATACTCTTCTATAATATCTTTACCGAGTAAACCAAATAAGCCGGCAGGAATAGTGGCGAACAAAATCCACCAAGCTAATGTGCCATCAAAATTACTTTCTGTTTCTTTATTACGCTGCGTAATAGTTGAAACCCACGCAACAGCCATGCGGCCTACTTCTTTTCTAAAATATAACACTACAGCTAATAAAGTACCTACATGTACTGCTACATCGAAGGCTAAGCCTTGATCTTGCCAGCCTAAAACAGCAGAAGGTAAAATTAAATGAGCCGAACTACTGATAGGTAAAAATTCAGTAAAGCCTTGAATAACAGCTAATAAAAATATTTCTAAAGTACTCATGTATTTTAATTATCCATAATGTGTGACCATGAAAATGGTATTTGGGTGATCGACTGACTCGCTTTATCAAAATTTTGCCAAAGCTGGCCATACGATTGATTAGTAACAGGATGTTTAAGGCTTTCAGCTATTTCAGCAAGCGGCCATAAAACAAAAGCGTTTTTTGTAATTTCATCTCTGGGGATTTGTGCTGGTGTATTGAGAATAAGTTCATCAAACAGTAATAGGTCTAAATCTAAAGTACGTGGACTAAACTTTTTAGCTTGCTGTTCTCGTCCGTACTTAAATTCAATAGTACGTAACGTCTTGGCAACTTCTTCTATCGTTTTTGATGTTTCAACACCAATCACCATGTTATAAAAGTCTGAACCATCAAAACCTACGGCTTTACTTTCATACAAAGAAGAAAGCGTTAAGGCACCAAATACTTTTGCAAGTTCAGTAAGGCCGTGCTTAACGTGATATTCCCTATTTATATTACTGCCTAAAGAAATATAAAGGTACGACATTAAGCCATTACGCCTCTTTCAATTTCAACACCAACAGTTTTAGTGTTATGAACAGCACCAGGTTTACCCACTTTAAGTTTTAACCACGGAATTTGGTAAGTGCTCATTAAGTACTGAGCTAAACGTTCCGCCAATGTTTCAATTAAATCGACGGGATTAGCATTAGCAAATACTTCTACGTCTTCAGAAATTTTTGCGTAATCTAATGTTTTTGCTAATTCGTCATTAAGTGCTGCTTTGGATATATCCCAACCGAGTGTTAAATCTATGATCAGTGTTTGCTTGATTTGCTTCTCCCACTCATAAAAGCCAATAGTGGTTTGAATGCTTAAACCTTCGATACAAACTTTATCCATATTTCAAAACTCTTTATTACACGGCATAATTAGATTATGTTATAACTTCAAATAGTTAATTTGATGCATAATACCAATTAAATTATTTATTAGGCGTAATTTTACCTATCTAAATCATTAAAAACCAGAAATGTCTTAGAATATAATTAACTATCTTTAGGCTTTGGTCATTAGTGTTACGGTTGTTTTCTATAATTAGATAGCTTTAGATTCACTTATAACTAACTTAACAATATTTTAAGAGAAAACTCATTACACATTATTATTTAATATTAGGAATAATTGTACTCGCTTATTTAGCGGGCTCGATTTCTAGTGCTATTTTAATATGTAAAATTCAACATTTACCCGATCCTCGTGATGTTGGCTCACATAATCCCGGCGCAACCAATGTTCTACGTAGTACCAATAAATTAACTGCCGCTTTCGTTTTATTTTTTGATGTGATTAAAGGAGCTATTCCAGTTTGGGGGGCTTACTTTTTAGGCATAGAACCCTTATATATTGGTTTTATCGGAGTTGCCGCTTGTTTAGGACATATGTTCCCCATATTTTTTGGTTTTAAAGGAGGTAAAGCTGTTGCAACTGCTTTTGGTGTTTTATTACCATTAGGTTTTACATTAGGAGGGCTATTAATTGGTACTTGGCTAATTGTAGCTAAACTTACACGCTATTCGAGTTTAGCGGCTATTGTAACCGTTAGCTTAGCCCCCTTATATACATGGATGATCAAACCCATTTATGTATTCCCTGTACTTATGTTAAGCGCACTAGTTATTATGAGACATAAAGATAACATTCAACGCTTACTTAAAGGTACAGAGAATAAAATATCAGTAAAAAACTAACACTCTACAAATTAAACTGCAGGAAGCGTATCAAGCGGCCAGCGTGGTGTAGCTTTAAACGTTAACTCTTGTTCTGCGCCCGACTTTAACCGTTGCAAACCAGCATAAGCGATCATGGCACCATTATCGGTACAAAATTCAGGGCGAGGATAAAACACTTCACCACCTAAATTTTTAGTAATAACCGCTAACTTTTCACGTAGCGCAGTATTAGCACTTACACCACCAGCGATAACTAAACGCTTTAGGTCGCATGCTTTTAATGCTCTTTTACATTTTATTGCTATGGTATCAATCACTGCATCTTGAAATGCATAAGCAATATCAGCATGTGTTTGTTCATCCATAGTCCCTTTTGCTTTTTCTTCACGAATAGCCGTACCCGTTGCTGTTTTTAAACCACTAAAGCTAAAATCTAACCCCGGTTTATTGGTCATAGGGCGAGGAAATACAAAACGGCCATGAACACCTTTCTCTGCCATTTTCGCTAAAACAGGTCCACCAGGGTAATCTAAACCCAAAAGTTTAGCCGTTTTATCAAAGGCTTCACCTGCTGCATCATCAACAGATTCACCTAAAAGTTCATACTGCCCAATACCATCTACACGAACTAACATGGTATGTCCGCCTGAAACTAATAAAGCAACAAAAGGAAATTCAGGTACATTGTCTTCTAACATTGGTGCTAATAAATGCCCTTCCATATGATGAACAGGCACAGCGGGTATTCCCCAACCATAAGCCAAGCTTCGTCCAATAGAACAGCCAACTAGTAACGCCCCCACTAAACCAGGACCAGCAGTATAAGCAACGCCATCTAAATCTTTAGGTGTTAAATTAGCATCAGCTAACACTTCTTTAATTAAAGGAATAGTTTTACGCACATGATCACGTGACGCCAACTCAGGCACTACTCCACCATAATCCGCATGAACAGCAATTTGGCTATATAAACGATGAGCCATAATACCTTGCTCGTCATCATAAATAGCAATACCTGTTTCATCACATGATGTTTCAATACCTAAAATACGCATATAAAAAGAATCCTCAAAAGTTAAGCGCGCAATTTTACCTGTGATAAAAGCAATTCTCCACCATTTAAAGTGTCATATTGTTATTATTACTTTACTTTACTTACCTGTTGGCTTTAGAATACGGCACCAATTTTTGATAGAGCGGGTGATTTCGAGGCTTAGGCTAAGAAGGTTACCAATTTTATAGATTTAAATAGACACAAAGGTTAACAAAAAAAATGCCAGTAATTAAAGTAAGAGAGAACGAACCGTTTGACGTAGCACTTCGTCGTTTTAAACGTTCATGTGAGAAAGCCGGTATCCTTTCAGAAGTTCGTCGTCGCGAATGTTATGAAAAGCCAACTTGGGAACGTAAACGTAAAAAAGCCGCTGCTGTAAAACGTGCTGCTAAAAAAGTTTCTCGTGAGAACGCTCGTCGCGTTCGTATGTACTAAGATATTTTAGTACTTACTTCAGTCAACTGAGTCAACCTATGAGTCTACTTAGTCAACTAAAAGATGAAATGAAACTTGCTATGCGAGCTAAAGACAAATTACGTCTTGGTGTTATTCGCATGGCGATATCAGCTGTTAAACAAGCTGAAATAGATCACGGTACAGAAGCAACAGATGAAAACGTATTAGCCGTTTTAACTAAAATGGTTAAACAACGTAAAGAATCTATTAAAATGTTTACTGATGGTGGTCGAGATGAATTAGCTGCAAAAGAAGCGGCTGAAGTTGAAGCGTTAAATACGTTTTTACCTCAACCTTTCACTGCAGATGAGATTAATGATTTAATTAATAAAGCAATAACAGAAACCGGTGCAGCTTCAATGGCTGACATGGGCAAAGTAATGGCAATATTAAAACCTATTATGCAAGGTAAAGCAGATTTGGGCGCAGTAAGCGGCCAAGTAAGAAATACTTTAAATAGTTAACTTTATATTCCCACAAGGGAAGTCTCAAAATAAACCGCGATTGCTTATGCCTCGCGGTTTTTTATTCCCTTAAATTTAAAGATTGAAAACTAATATCAATCAAACGATTTTATTGTGTAAAATAGAAAACGAAGTTCCCTATTCTCAACATTCGAGTGTTCTAATTATATGGCAGGTATGATCCCAAGACAGTTCATCGATGACTTATTAGCCAGAGCTGATATTGTTGAACTTATTGATAGTCGTGTTCCTTTAAAAAAAGCAGGTAAAAATTATCAAGCTTGTTGCCCTTTTCATACCGAAAAATCACCTTCATTTAGCGTAAGCCAAGACAAACAATTTTATCATTGCTTTGGTTGTGGCGAACATGGCAATGCGATTTCATTTTTAATGGAATTTGATCGATTAGAATTTCCTGATGCTGTAGAAGAACTCGCTTCACACTACGGTATGACCGTTCCGCGTGAAGACAATAATCAAACGCCCGCACAACAAAAACAACAGCAACAAGTTTACGCACAAAAACAAGATGATTATGCCTTAATGGAACAAATCAGCCGTTTTTATCAACAACAACTGCGTGTAGCTAATGACAAAGAAACGGCCATAAACTACTTAAAAGGTCGCGGTTTAAGTGGCGAAATAGTCAAACAGTTTGGTATTGGTTACATCAGCGATGCTTGGGATGGCATGATGAACGTATTTGCTAAAAGCTCAGCAATTACTAAACAACTTGTTGATTTAGGCATGGCTATTCAGGGCGATAAAAACAAGCCTTATGATCGCTTTAGAGGTCGTATACAATTCCCTATTCGCGACAAACGAGGCCGTGTTATTGGTTTTGGTGGTAGAGTACTATCAGATGGAACACCTAAATACTTAAACTCCCCAGAAACGCGTATTTATCATAAAGGCCAAGAACTTTACGGCTTATACGAAGCAAAATTAGCAAATAAACAACTATCACGCTTACTTGTAGTTGAAGGCTATATGGACGTAGTCGCATTAGCCCAACATGGTGTAACTTACGCTGTAGCATCATTAGGTACAGCAACAACTCCAGAGCAACTACAAACACTCTTTAGAACCGTTAAAGAAGTTATATGTTGCTACGATGGTGATAGAGCCGGCCGAGATGCAGCTTGGCGAGCTATGGATAATGCCCTACCCTTAATTCAAGATGGTTACTCACTAAGGTTTGTTTTTTTACCTGACGGAGAAGACCCTGACAGCCTAATACGCACAAAAGGCCAGCAAGCTTTTGAGGCTATAATAGATCAAGCAACACCTCTTTCTGACTTTTTATTTGAGCATTTATTAGCCCAATACGATATGACTTCCGCCGAAGGTAAATCATCTGCTATTAATGCATTTAAACCCTATTTAGAAAAATTACCTGACAGCCATCTAAAAGATGCCATTGTAACCAAACTCGCTAATAACTTTGGCAGCGGTAATGAGCAACAACTCGCTAAATTAAATAAAGCGTTTGCTTCAAAAAACACAAAAACGCCCATAAAAAAGCAAACAAAAATAACACCTGTTCGATTAGCTATTGCATTATTACTTGAGCATCCCCATATAGTTAATGCTTTACCTGATATATCAATACTTACGCATTTAAATGTACCTGGAATACCCCTGTTAAATCAGTTACTCATGATATGCAAGCAAAACCCAAGTATTCATAGTGCACAAATTATTGAAAAGTATAGAGGTCAAGAAGAAAGTAAGCAGCTCACTAAATTAATGTACTTAGAACATCATATTGAGCCTGAAAACGCAGAATCTACTTTTTTAGATATTATTGAACGTTTTCTCAATATTTTTATCGAACAACGTACTGAAGCATTACTTTCAAAAGAACAAACAACAGGTTTAACAAAAATAGAAAAACAAGAATTACATAGTTTACTTAGCGCCTAATAGGCGTTTAAAGTTGTATATAAATAATCAACTTGGTATAACAACTAGTTAACAATATATCGGTTTACGTCTGGTAATTAAGCAAGCATATTGCTATAATTCAAGGCTTACTTTTTTCAATTTGATACCCATAAATTAGGTGGACACTCGTCAATGGATAAAGCCCCACAATCTAGGCTTAAAGAGCTAATAACTAAAGGTAAAGAGCAAGGTTATTTAACATTTGCTCAAGTTAATGATCATCTTCCTCAAGAGATTATTGACTCTGACCAAGTTGAAGACATCGTTAGAATGATCAACGACATGGGTATACAGGTGTTTGAAAACGCGCCTGATAACGATACCTTAATGATGAGTGAAGCGAACACCGATGAAGACGCTGCCGAAGCTGCTGCGCAAGCACTTGCTTCAGTTGAAAGCGAAATTGGTCGTACAACAGATCCCGTACGTATGTACATGCGTGAAATGGGTACTGTTGAGCTATTAACCCGTAAGGGCGAAATAGTTATCGCAAAACGTATTGAAGAAGGTATCAAAGAAGTACAACGTTCGGTTTCTGAATACCCTCCTGCAATTAATTACTTATTAGAGCAATGGGACAACTTCGAAGCAGAAGAAGTTCGCTTAAGCGATATAATCGTTGGCTTTTTAGACCCTGATGCTGAAGAAGAAGAAATTCCTGCCGCTGCAACTCATATTGGTTCTGAGTTATCTAAAGAAGAATTAGATGATGAAGACAAAGATAAAGACAGTGACGATGATGAAGACGAAGAAGAAGAAGATACAGGGCCGGATCCTGAATTAGCCAAAGAAAAATTTGGTTTACTTCGTGATGCTTATGAAGCTGCAAACAAAATTATCAGTGATAAAGGCAGAGGCCATACTGACGCACAAGTTGCAATTGATGCATTAGCTGAAGTATTCAAAGAATTTAGAATTGTACCTAAAGTTTTTGATCGTTTAGTTAAAAACATGCGTAGCGTAATGGACCGTTTACGTGTTCAAGAACGTTTGATCATGAAGCACTGTGTTGTTGGTGCAGGTATGCCTAAAGCTACCTTTATCAAAATATTCCCAGGCAACGAAACATCAAAAGATTGGTTTAACGAGCAAAAAAATGCGGGCTTACCTCATTCAGCTAAGCTAGCTGATATTGAGTTAGACGTAGAACGTTGCATCTACAAACTTAACATGATTGAAGAAGAAACTTACCTAAACGTACATGGCATTAAAGACATTAACCGTCGTATGTCAATTGGTGAAGCTAAAGCTCGCCGTGCGAAAAAAGAAATGGTAGAAGCCAACTTACGTCTTGTTATTTCAATCGCTAAAAAATACACCAACCGTGGTTTACAATTCTTAGATCTGATCCAAGAAGGTAACATCGGCTTAATGAAAGCAGTTGATAAATTTGAATACCGTCGTGGTTACAAGTTTTCAACCTATGCTACATGGTGGATACGCCAAGCAATTACACGTTCAATTGCTGACCAAGCCCGCACAATCCGTATTCCTGTACACATGATTGAAACGATTAACAAACTTAATCGTATTTCTCGCCAAATGTTACAAGAAATGGGTCGTGAGCCAACTCCTGAAGAGTTAGCTGAACGCATGGTAATGCCTGAAGATAAAATTCGTAAGGTATTAAAAATAGCGAAAGAACCTATCTCAATGGAAACCCCTATTGGTGATGACGAAGATTCACATTTAGGTGACTTTATTGAAGATGGTAGCGGTGAATTACCTGTTGATTCTGCAACCTCTGAAAACTTAAAAGATGCAACTCACGAAGTACTCGCTGGTTTAACAGCACGTGAAGCTAAAGTATTAAGAATGCGTTTTGGTATTGATATGAATACTGACCATACGCTAGAAGAAGTTGGTAAGCAGTTTGATGTTACACGTGAACGTATTCGTCAAATAGAAGCGAAAGCATTACGTAAATTGCGTCATCCTTCTCGCTCAGAACAACTTAAGAGTTTCTTAGACGGCGAATAAAAACCGTTTAACACCTTATTTAAAAATCCAGCCAAGTGCTGGATTTTTTCATTTTCGGCGATTAAAAAATAAATAAACGCTTATTTTGTTTAACAATTAAGCTAACAGTCAATTTTTATAAATTATTTCAGATTATAGTGGTGACAACAAAATAAAAAATGCTTATACTTCACGCCGCTTTGAGATGTAATGTTTTTTAGCAAGAAAAAGTTTTCAGGCCTAGGCCATGAAAATGGGCCCTTAGCTCAGTTGGTTAGAGCATCCGACTCATAATCGGCAGGTCCCCCGTTCAAGTCGGGGAGGGCCCACCATTTTCACTTCTCATATCATCTAGTACAGTCCTATACCCCATATAAAACCTAGTTATTACAAGGTAGTTCTACCTGTAACTGTCTGAGGGGGTCTTGCACAATCTGAAAGTTTAGGTAACATTTATAGTAACACGGACATGATGTTACTAACTTTGGTGTTACTAAAAATGGCTAGAACAACAAAACCCTTAACAAATACGGAAATAAAACAAGCAAAACCAAAAGACAAGGAGTACAGCCTAGTTGATGGTGACGGCTTATTTTTACGGATAAAGCCGACTGGTTCCAAACTCTGGCTATTTAATTATTATCGTCCGATCACAAAAAAACGAGCAAACATCAGTTTTGGCTCATACCCTGCCCTGTCACTTGCACAAGCAAGGGAACTTCGAAAAGAATCAAGAGAGCTTTTAGCCCAAAATATCGATCCGAAATATCACCGAGAAGAACAAGCAAGACAAAAACTTGAAGCTCTAAATAATACTTTTGGTTCATTTGCTGAGAAATGGCTCGAGTTAAAATCAAAAGCCGTTAAGCCTGAAACAGCTATACATGCATGGAAGTCTTTAGATAAACACGTATTACCACTTTTACAACATACCCCTATTCATCTGGTAAAACCAAAAACTGTCATTGATATACTCAAACCTATTGAAGCAAAAGGCAGCTTAGAAACTGTAAAACGTTTATGTAGGGTTGTTAATGAGATTATGAGGTTAGCTGTTGCATCTGGTCATATTGAAGCAAATACCCTATCAGATATTACTAAATTGTTTGCCGCACCTAAAAAACAAAACATGGCAACCATCACACCAGATAGGCTGCCTGAATTAATGGTCGCTTTATCCACTTCTAACATAATGTTTATTACTCGTTGTTTAGTTGAATTTCAATTACACACTATGACTAGGCCAGCGGAAACAGCCAAAGCGAAGTGGGAAGAAATAGACTTTACAAACAATCTTTGGATTATCCCTGCAGAACGAATGAAAATGGGTAAACCTCATACCATCCCATTAACTCAACAAACATTAGCGATCCTTGAAAGATTAAAACCTATTAGCAGTCACAAAGAATATTTATTCCCGAGCCATAGAGCAAATAACAGCCACGCAAATACACAAACAGCTAATATGGCATTAAAACGAATTGGTTTTGCTGGTCAGCTTGTTTCGCACGGATTAAGGGCATTAGCTAGCACAACATTAAACGAACAAGGATTTGATCCTGATGTTATCGAGGCCGCTTTAGCTCATATTGATAAAAACGAAGTAAGACGAGCTTACAACCGTAGCGAATATATCGAGCGAAGACGCGCGTTAATGAACTGGTGGTCTGAACATATTGAAAAAGCAGCAACCGGTAATATGAGTCTGTCTGCTTTAGGTAATAAAGGTCTTAGTGTAGTTAATTTTTAATAAGGAAAATAAACAATGAATAATATTTATCTAGACGACCGTGCCACACAAATGGCAGATGATTTTAACAGCGCATATTCGATATTAAAGTTAACACTGCTTTCTACTGCAAATGCTGTTTGCGAAAGAACAATATTTTTAAATGTAGACTTAATCAAATCATTACAGTGTGTCTCTGATGCGCAAGCTATTACCGATGAAATGTGGGATCAAGATAATAAAGGTATTTTATTCTCTAAAGCGTTTACCGCTTATAAGCAAATATCTACTTTCAATCACGCAATAACAGAACTAGCGACTAGTAATTGGTGTGAGGCTGAATATCCTAACGAACTGATCAAAGCGCAAGTATCAGCAATTTACGTGGCTGATACATTATTAATTAATGCTGTTAGTTTATTTGATGACTTAATGATTAATCAACCAGAGCAAGCAGCAGCTTAAAAAGTTTAACCAAGCCTAGGGTAGCTCCCGAAAAAGTGGTACCTCACCGCTCTGGCTTAGTTATTTAATGAGGGTTGTACTGAGGGTACAATATGTATATTAGTAATAATGAAGCTTTTATAAAGATAGGATTGGCTACAAAAACGTTTTATTATGATGAACTGTTTTTAGCTGAACCTGAACAGAGGTATGTTGAATATTTAGCTCAACACATAACCTTTTATTCTTTTGTCTGTGGTATTTGTGATGTAAAAACACCTATTAATGGATCTCAATGTAGCCCCAAAAGAATTAGAGGGTTATGTGAGATACAAATAAGTTATCCATCTTTCATAGCGAGTGATAATTACGGAAATCCTCCCCCTTTAGTAAACTTAATTATTTCTGATTTTACAGAAAATATATCATCTGAATTGATTGGCAGCTTAGTTTCACCTATTGATGGTGGTATTAACTATGAAGCTTACCTGTTCGATAGTTACGTGCATTTACCCCAGTTCTTAAAACTTGTTAATGATGCTGGGGTGGATATTAATCTTATGTTTTTGGAGGAGATAATTAGTAATGATCAATCTTTTCTTGAATTAAAAAGATTATCAAAAGAGAGTGAACAAACATTTAATTTTAAAAAAGCAGCTAAGAAATATATAAAGTATCTCCCGAAAGTGTCAGAAGAGTTAATAATTCAAGCTTGTGAATATGCGAGCGCTAAATATGACAGAATCAATAAAGGTAAGGTAGTTTTATCATTACAAAGTGAAGTTGACCGAATGGCTGAAGCTTTATTCAATACAGAGAACGTACAAAATAATAACCTGAATAATAATACTGTTATAAAGTCGCCATCGACTAGGGAGACGGATAATTTATATAAAACTATCGGATTGTTAACTAAGGCGTTAGTTAGTACTAAAGGTAATATGCTAGGTACTGTAGATAAACCTACCGTTCTTCAAGTTGCTAAGAAATTGGAAGAATATTTACCTGAGCTACAAGCTGGTTTAAGTGAGAGAGCAATCAGAGAGCGAATAACAAAAGGAATAAAGCTTCTTTCAGAATAATCTTTTTGGCAACTAATTATTTATAGGTTAGTTGCCAATTGATTTTGGCAGTTGCCACAAAGTACTTAATAAATAGATTTTAATAAAACCATATCAAACAACACAACCCAAAAGGTAACGATATGGTTCAGTACAACAACATTACAACTCCACTTATATATTTACGCATTGGCGAAGTAACAAAGCTATGCGGACTCCCTAAATCATCATTCTACGAAAAGGTAAAGTTAGGCTTAATGCCACCTCCAATATCATTAGGCGAACGCTCAGTGGCTTGGGTTAACTTTGAAATAGAAGCTGTTAATCGAGCTTTATTAGCTGGCGTAAGTGCCCAAGAGATTAAAGCACTTGTAATGAAGCTAGTTGAACAACGTCAGCAAGCCGCATAAGGGGAGTTTTATGACAAAAGATAAGGCCGCAAGTAATAACGGCACTCACCAATCAAATGACACTTTAGATATTAGCGCTGCCTCTCAGCGAGTGCAAATATTAGAGTATTTGGAAAAGTATGGCTCTGCCACTACCCTACAAATACGAGATGAATTACATATATTATCGCCAGCACCACGTATTTTAGAATTAAGGGCGCAAGGCCATAATATAGAAACTTACCGGGTTAATGAAAAAACACCTGATAACAAAGCTCATAGCGTTGCTAAATACGTACTTTTATCTGATATCAATATCGATGATAAAACCTGAAACATATCACATGTATAAGTTAATTCATTAAAGAAGATCCCACAATGAACCATATTAAAAAATGCTCATTGCTAGAAGTTTTAATTTCTAGGGGTGATCAGATTAATATTATTAATGGTCAGTTAATTATAACGCCAGCAAGTAATCAGCAAGTACCTAAAAAGTGGCTTGCTGAAAATTCCGCAAACTTATTAAGAGAAATAGCCTGCGTGCTTGATATAGATGTTTATATCTATGATAACTATTCAACTGGATATTATGGAAAACATAAAAGCTCAGGACTTAATTTACAGTTAATTAATTTAGTAACTGGAGAGGATTGTTATGTAACTTTTAATGTTGAATTAAAAAGAAGTCGTACAACTAAAAATGGAATAAAAGGAAGTTGCTTACCTAAAGGTCAATTTCGCGTAAATAAAAAATATAAATTCTATCAATTTTGGTTATCAACTGGTTTGAGCTTACCGTCGAGACTATCTAGTTTTCATGATTATATGGGAAACTTAAAACATTGTTTTTTTGTACCTACCTTTGATCGTAGTAGTAAGTTAAAAGATAAAATCATTCCTTTAATGAACTGTCACCACAATCAAATTTTAAAGAAGCTTTCACACTGTTTGCCATACAACTCCCATACAATTGCCAGACAACTCCCATACAACAGCCAGACAAGAACGCCAAACAATGATATTACGAAAGCATATGATAATAAAGGCTTACAGGGATATTTCGGTACGTGTCCAGATAAGTACGAATTAAGTAAACAAGGTAGCGCGGTAATAAGTAATTATTTACCTGATACTAATTATATTAAGAAGCCAGAAGAACAAACAACAGACGAGTGGCTTAATGATTGGGAAAAAGCGTAAGACTCATTTCAGTTTATTATTAATATTCTTACATGTTGTTATGCGTTGTTTTTAGTTAATCTTTATTATAATGCTAGAGTGTAAGATATCTTATTAATGGAAAAGTGAAATGGAAATAATAACTTTTATCACATGTATTTTAATGCCTCGATTACTTTTGACATATTATAAAAAGAACATAAAAGTGCATAGCAACATAAATGCTCAATGTGAACATCCAGAATTTATTGATGATTATGCTGATAATTTTATGTGTATCTATCAAACTGACGGGAGCACTATAGTTTCGCTAAACGGGGTAAGTGTGACGGGGCATGCTAGCCATAAATAGTTTAACTTCAATTGCGATGTTATTTTCTGAGCCACCTCTATAAGATTACCTAAAGATGTAAATTCGCCTTACCTAATAAATATTAATAAATTAGGTTATTACTCAAAGTTAACTGCGTACTACGCAATCAATGCGCAGTTATTGAATTATGATAATGTCGATTTTAACAAGTAATGCAGTGTTAATTATTGTGACCGAAAATGGTCATCTAATAAATTATATGTCTCGATAATCTATGCGTTAAAACTTGTCATATCACTCTAACAACCCAAATTAAAGCTATGGGAGTAGTCATAAACAAAGGGGAAATACACTTAAATAGTCAGTATTGACTAAATAAAAGTTAACAACACAATAAGCCTATTATTTTTTTCGTTTAGGTAAAGGTGGAGCATTATTAATATAATCTTCTATCGGACCAATCTGTTTTGTCATGAAGCGATTAAACTCTTCTGCATCTTTCAATTTAGGCGTACTATTTTTTTCTATTCCAAGATGCACTCTAGCTTTTAATAATTCATTACGAAAAACATACTGCCTTTCCCTCATTACTCGAATGCCTTCGGATATTTTAAATGCATTATTACAAGCATTAGAAAAGCTGTCAGGATAAGCTAACCCATTAAATGCAGCTCCTAACTCTTCTTCTGGTATATCCAAGTTGACGGATAAATCCAACTCTTTTCGGGTCTGAGGATTAATTGAATATACTGAATCAAAACTCTTCCCATTAAATTGATTACTAAGTTTTATCACTTTCCTCATTACACCAAAATACTCTACGTAAGCTATAAGAGTAGATTTTTTTGAATCACCTCTAAGTGCTACAAGGTGAAACAAGAGCCCATGAGGGCGATCTAAAACAACATCATTAATATAAAAAGAACAAACATCATTACTACCCGTAGTGTTTTTTAATGTTTTAATGCCTACCTCGCAATCTCTAGGTTTAATACCAAGATTAAAACACATCGCTAAAGCTGTCTTAACAACCGAACAATTTAGATTGACGCCATTAAAAGATAAGTTTATTCCATGTGGGCTATTAACTTTAAATTGCTGTATTTTTAAAGGCTCTCCAACATCTGATTGAGGATATTTATTCTTAACTCCTCGCCACATATTTTTAGCTTCATGCTCAGTTCGTGCAAGCATACGAATATTAACTTTATTGTCATATGGTGTGGACTCAAAAAATGGTTCTTGAGGAGTTAATACGCCTTCAGATGTTAAATTTAAATTAGTACCATCTTTTGTTTTAATTGCCATGCTTTGATTTTTATTTTGAACCCTATCACGCTTAACACCCAAAGCTAATGTGAACCATTTTAGTCGTTCTGACAATTCAAAATCCCAAGAATTACCTAGTGAATTATTACAATCCTTGCAAATAAATCCACAAACAGTTTGCTTCCCACCAATAGAGTTTGGAATTATATGTTCTCTTGAATCATTTTCTTTCGTAATTACTGATTCACAATAAGCGCATTCATTTATATTTGTCATAAAAGCAAAACTCCAAATTAAAGCCTGTTTTTGATAACTTAATTACAAGTATTTATTACTAATTCTACATTGAATTAAGATTACATAATAAACATTAAATCATCTTTGATTTATTTTAAGAGACAATATAAAAATAATTTAAAATTAATTTCCGTGAAATTAGATGACTTTAACTTCTAGTAACACTAGAAGTAACACCAATAAACACAACCAAAATATATAGATAAATTTATCATAGACTTAGACATTAAATTCAGGTCAGGGAGGGCCACCATTTTCATTTCTTATATAATTTAGTCTCGCCCTATCTCACTTAGTTAAAATATAACACTTTATCTGTGAAGTTCTGCGCAATCTCAAAGTTTAAGTAACACTTATAGTGATACAGTGCTCGAAGATCGAATTGCTTATAATATTAATAAAAACACACAAGTATTTATTAAAGCTTCAAACTTAACTGATTCATTTACTCGCCAACGGCTAGATACGAGAATCAGTGAGCCTAGGTAGCAGTTAATATGAGCTCAATTTTCTAATCGCGCTAAAATTAAAGCAATAAACTCAGTTTAATACTCTAAAAGCAGAGGGAATTTTCTGTGCTTTATTAATTTTTCAAACATAAACCAAATAGTTCATTTTGGCTTGATATATTTAACTTAGCATAAGCGCGTTTACGGTAGGTTTGTACACTAGTTATTTTAATGCCTAAATCTAATCCTATTCCCTCGCTAGACAAACCAAGCAAGGCCCTAACACATACTCCTAGCTCTCTTGTTGTTAGCCTTACTATTAATGGCATGTAGTCTTTGCTCTAATACCATTCCATCTTAAGTTTTTCCCACCTTAATCCAATCTCTACTACACATTTTCATGACCCGCTTTGCATCACTCACAAATGAGTTCCATGCATCAGAGCAAGCATCGAGGATGTCATCATAGCCTTGAAAGCACCTATTCGCTAAATGATGTTGGCGCAACCAACTCCAAACTTGCTCTATTGGATTCAACTCGGGTGAATACGGTGGTAACTTAATGATCGTTACGTTGTTAAATTTATCAGCAAGGTAAGCTTGGTGCCATGCAGCACCATCGACAACGATCACCGCATGTCGTCCTTCTTGAGTTTTTTGAGAAATTAAAGCCAAATGTTGTTCCATTACATCCATGTTCATTACTGGAGAAATCAGTGCCTCAGTTGCGCCTGTTGATGGGCAAACAGCACCAAAAAGGTAAGCGTATTCAAACTGTTGTTGCCTAACGGCTCTCGGTCTTGTTCCTTTCTCTGCCCAGAGCCTTGTCGTTGTATTTTGCTGTCCAAAACGTGCTTCGTCTTGGAACCACACATCTATCTCTTTAAGCCTCACATTCCATGGGAGCGTGCGGATCATTTCACTTTCGAATTTTTTTTAAAATCTTCTTGTACTTCATCAGACTGTTTTGGGTGTCGTGAGCGACTTGTTATCCAGCTAAATCCCATTGATTTTAATAACTTAATAAATGGCGTTGGGATGATAATCAACATCAAAATTAGCGTTGATATATAGTCGGATACACTCACCCGTTAGTCGTCCACCCATATCGGATTGGCATTGAGCCTTTATATATTGACTCAATATTTCTTTATCTTGCTCTGTAAGATAGCTAGGTCGCCCTGTAGGTTTTTTACTCTCAAGACCAAGTAAACCTTTGCTGATGTAGTTCGCAACCCAATCATTAA
The DNA here is from genome assembly GCF_055808995.1 of Pseudocolwellia sp. G5-9. NCBI lineage: Bacteria > Pseudomonadati > Pseudomonadota > Gammaproteobacteria > Alteromonadales > Colwelliaceae > Pseudocolwellia > Pseudocolwellia sp. G5-9. The sequence goes on along the minus strand of NZ_CM147893.1, from coordinate 4,102,602 downwards.
CAATTCTTCTACTTATATTAAGTGTTCTAGCAACTTCTGATCTATTCTTACCCGATTTAAAGTGTGAAACGGCTAGCAAGCGTAGCCTCATTCGATGATCTTTTACTTTGTTGGAGAGTATTTTTAATTCTTGTGAGCTATGAGTGTTCAATGTGATTTATTATGAGTAAATAAATGACATTAGATCATATAATTAGACTAATTGGTATAACTCATTAATTTGAGCCTCTCTGGTTAAAAAATCGGATAGTCCACCAGCAAGTCGAGTATGTTTTATCGCACAACTCATCAAAAAATTAGAAACATCCGTTATCTTTTCAATTTCTGTAGAGGTATATTTCTTACTAAAACGATAAAGATTTATACAATATGAACCTCTATCGCTACCTTTTAAGAATGAAAGTCGATCCACTATTTTTATATCGTAATCAAAAAAATGTTGGTAGCTCGAATCCTCAATATCTTCTGGTATCAACCGAGTAAATAAAACTTTATCGCTTTCTTTAGCTTTCACTAACAGTTGTAAACAGGTTCATCGCTCCAGACTGAACCTAAACACCTACGCCTATAGGCGAGGAATTTATTTTAATAAGGAGTGCTCTAATTATTAAATAAATAACGATGTAACTGGCCATTCAGACGAGTATAAATGATCAATGGATTATGGCGATTTGTATAATAACGATTACAGCGTTTTTTGAACACTTAACGTAAAAGCAACGCCTACCGTTTTAATTTTTAAACAAGGTAAAGAAGTTGCTCGCCGTTCAGGTGATTAATGAAATATCAACTTGAAAAGTGGATTAATGAGCATATTACCACCTAATACTAGCCTATATAATAAATAACCGGAATTTGGGTTAAATAGAATATTTCAAAAGACAAGGTAGATAAATTTATTAATAGAATCAGCATTAATTCATCTGTTCACCTTGGTATTCCACCTACCCGTACCAATATAAAATGACATACACTTTAATTAACCACTCATAAGGTAGTTATGAAATATTCTTTATTAGGTAGTAGTGATTTATCGGTTTCTGAGGTTTGCTTAGGTAGCATGACTTGGGGGTTACAAAATAATCAGCAAGAAGCAGATCAACAAATTGATTATGCGTTATCTCAAAATATTAACTTTATTGATACCGCTGAACTTTATGCTGTTCCTCCTGCACCAGAAACCTATGGTAAAACCGAAACGATTATAGGTAACTGGTTATCTAACAATCTCCAGAAAAGAAAAGATATAGTGTTAGCCACAAAAATCTCAGGGCAAGGCTTACCTTGGATCAGAAACGGAGAGCCAATCACGGGTAAAAGCGTAGAGCTTGCAGTTGAAGGCTCGTTAAAACGCTTACAAACTGATTATATTGATTTATTTCAGTTACATTGGCCTAATCGTAGTTTTCCTCATTTTGGAAACCATTGGCCCAATCAAATTGATTTCACACAAACAACTTCAGAGCGTGAAATTGAAGATATGCTTGATATTCTACAAGGATTATCGCGCTGTGTAGAAGCCGGAAAAATTAGACATTGTGGATTATCTGACGATACGCCATGGGGCATTAATACCTATTTAAAGTTAAGTGAACAACATAACTTACCCCGTATTGTTTCTGTTCAAAACGAGTTCAGTTTACTTCATACACAAGATTCCCCTTATTTACTCGAAAACTGCATTCGTGAAAATATCGCGTATTTACCGTGGTCACCTCTGGCTACCGGTATGTTAACGGGTAAATACTTAAATAATACACGCCCAGAAGGTAGCCGATGGACCTATGAACAAAGAAACGGTATATACAGAGACACACCTTCAGCCCATAAAGCAACAGCAGCTTATGTCGATATTGCTAACCAATATAACATTACACCTGCACAACTCGCATTAGCTTGGTGTAAACAAGTACGTGGAGTAACGTCAACAATCATTGGTGCAACTACTATGGACCAACTGAAAGAAAATATTAAAGGATTTGATATTGAATTGAGCACAGAAGCATTAAATGATATTGATGGCGTATTAAGAGATTACCCTACACCTTTTTAATTATTTGATAAAAGATAAATCCCCTAAACTAGTTGAAATGATTAGGGTCTGTTGACCTTTCAGGTATATTTTTGCAGCAATCTGTTTGATTTTTATATAAGACATAGTGATTGATGTGTGGTCGCGCCACATAAAATCACTATAACGATGTAGAAATATCAAACAAGCGCTGCCCAAGGGTTCATTTAAAAACGATTTATTCTTCTGTAAACCTTTTTTACATAGAATGACTATGTGACAAAACGTTTGCCTTGCCTGCACGGATGCAGGTACTTAGGTTTTGTTTGGAACGTAAAACCTGTGACTAAAACGCTTTTAAATTGAACAAACATCATACTCAAAAGAGCAACAGGCCCTAGCTTGGGAGTATTCTCTTTAAAACACAAAGTTGAACATTAAAGTATATAGATCGGCTTCTGGTTTATTAGGTGTTTCAACAAAAGAGCCACGTTGCTCACCAAAGCTTTTAAACTTCTGCCATTCAATATTAAGTGATACGTTGTATAACAAGTCATAACGAAGACCCATCACAAAACTACTGCCTGATTTATCATCATATGTAGAAACACGGGTAATTTTAGCTCTATTTTCACCATACTGAATATAAGGAACAAACTTATTAAGTTTATAGGCTGCGCTGGCATACCAAGTAGAACGTAAATTACCTATTTGTCTTTCAGCAGTTAATAATAATGAATCAAACTCATATTCTAGCCCTAAAGAATAAAGTTCGACGCTATCGTTAAGAAAACTCAGTTCAAAATAAGGAACATCAGGTCTTGCATTTGTAAATTGAAACGTTTGACCAAAGTCAGCGGTAAAGTAAGACAAATTCCAACGGTAATATTCACCAGACAATAAAAAGTTAATACCCGACATACTGTCAATATCTAATTCCACATCAAGAGTATCGCCAGCATCCACTAAACTGGTATTATTAAAGCCAATAAAAGGCATAATTGTTAACTGGTATTCATTAAACAATTCTAAGTTCCAAACAACACTTGCCCCATTATATGCCGTTAGTCCTAATATAGAATTATAGAGCTCTTCTGGAGGTCTGGCATAGTTGTACGCATGGCTAACATAATAATATTCAGAGGCTAAAAATATAGGAATGCGTAAACGCCCCACTCTAAATTCTACTTCACTCATAGAATAGCCCGCATAAGCCCACTCAAGTTCAGGGGCGCTCCATTTATCTTGTGGTCGTTTAACTAATTGTGCAGACGCTTTAAAAGCATCATTAAAATAATCTAATTGAAGCCCCAAAGTAGTATCGCAATCCCAACACGTTTCATCATTAATACCACGGTTCATAATTACTAATGTTTGATTATTTGATTTAGTTAACGAACTAGAACCAAAGCCACTTAGTGATAATTGATCCGTTAATTCTATTTCAGCAAAAGATGAGAAACTAATTGTTGATATAAATAATGCTAAGAGCTTCTTGCTCATTATTGCTTCTCCTTTTTAACAATATAAAGCACATGTGCATTCTCGGGTAATAAATCTATAGGGACGTAACCAATACGGGAAGGTTTTAGTGACATCCATTCAACCAAAGACTCTACCGACCCATTATCTATTTCTTTAGGGGGTCTTGCCTTTCCCGAAAATGAAAGTCTTGCCCAATACGCATTCATTTGAGCTAAATCTTTTCCGAGTAATGCTTGATAGAATCCGTTGCGAACATCGTTACTTTGAGGCCAATCAGACAACTCAAACTTTTCTCCTTGTAAAAGCTTAGTTTTTCCTCTAAAAAGCATTCTTACCTTACTTTTAGTTAATGGCTTAAAGTCTGGGGTTAACGTAAATACAGCATACACATCATTGGCATGTGCCTGAGTAGAGGCAAAGAAACATAAAGTAAGTAATAGAAACCAACGAGACAGCGTATAGTTACCTAATCGCATTCTATTTTTTCCTAAATTAGGTGACTGCTGCATCCTTTCTACCACTTATAGCATTTGATGAATTTATGTTTATACCTGTTACCAATCAAGATGTGTATTTCAGAGCTTTGAGCGATATCAATTCAGGGTAATGCTTTGTCATAATGGTCGTTCCTTTATTAAAAAGCATTGTTTATGAAGTCATTTGGCTCAAACGCTTCTTCGATGCATCTAAAAACAATTTATGAGGCTTATAGGTTCCTACATGGATGTATGTACTTAGATTTCGTTTAAAACGTGAAATCTGCGCCTAAATTTTTTTTAGTTACCACTGAAACCTGCATCTTGAATGGTTACGGGTATATATACTTTAAAGGTAGACCATAAATCTAAATTCTCAAGCCTAAAAGGTATTTCAAATAAAATAGACAAGGGTATAAGGTAAAAATTGAATTAGTGTTCTAGAATAATCTTAATAAACTATTTTATTTTTCAACAACGTTTAACCAATGGATACATAAATGCTCATACTTAGTTTGTGGAACAATCTTAGTATTCGGAAAAAAATCTGGGGACTCGTTCTTTTACCTACCATTGTTATTATTGGTTTATCTAGTCGCCAGGTTTTAGAAGTTAACGATCAACTGACCCGCTTAGAAAAAGCAACTCATGTTATTAACGTGATTGCTAAGCTTAAAGAACTAAACATAGCTTCTTACGCATCAAGATCGTCGGCAAATATTGAAAACGCCCAAAAAGCATTAGCAACACTAACAACCGAAATAAACGTTATTTATTCTCAAAAAGATCTAGCACAATACCAGCAACTCATTGAACAGTATAAAGAAACGATTAAAGCGATAGCGAATGCCGAAGACCCCATTAGTCAACAAGACAGTATTCAATGGCAAAGCGATATATATAAACAACTTTTATTAACCATTGAAAAAACACACTTCAAAGCCCCTATTCAAATTGTTGATAGTAATTTTAAAGCATTACTACAATTAGAGTGGTTAATCTTTTGGGTACAAGAAGAAAACTGGCAAAGTAAAACACTGATTAAAACTCAAAACAGTGAACTAGCAAAATTAATGAGGGATGAAATACGCACTTTAATTCAAAATCAGCAACTGTTTGTCGATCGTTTTGTTGCAATAAATGCAGACGAAAAACAGGTTGAATTATTATTAGCTGCATTCTCTAATGCAGCCTTTGAAGAAAGTAATACCTATCGTGAGTTGTTATTAGATAAAAGCATGACATCTGAAATAACTGAACAAGCTATTGAAGAAGGTATAAATGCTTTTGCGCAACGTTTAGCTCTTTTTCAAAAGGTGACTAATGCAATAGAACAACAGCTAAAACAAGATATTCAACAAGCGATTAGTACCTTTGAAAAACAAAGGCTCATATTTTTCTGCGTAACAGCCATATCTATTTTATTAGTTCTTCTCTTTGGTATTGCTTTAGCGCATCGTATTATTGTTAATTTAAATACCGTAATCGATTTTTTAGATCACAAAGATGACGATGAAAAAGAATTAAAATTGCATATTGAAGGACGCGATGAGCTTAGCCAATTTGCAGAAAAAGTTGAACGACTTACTATTGAAAGACAAAAAAACCAACGTGAATTACTAGCGTCGAAAAACGAAGCGATTACCGCAAAAGAAGAGGCAATAACCGCAAGTAAGGCCAAAAGTAGCTTTCTGGCGAATATGTCGCATGAAATACGAACCCCCTTAAATGGAGTTATTGGTATATCAGACATATTATCAAGTACCCACTTAAGCGCTACCCAAAAAGATTATGTAGATACGATAGAAACATCGTCGCAGCTTTTATTGAGCTTAATAAACGACATTTTAGATTTCTCCAAAATTGAATCCGGTAAACTTCCTATCAGCACTTATACTACCAATCTTCGCGAAAGTGTTTATGATGTTTCCGCAATTATTGCGCCTACATTAAAAGAAAAATCTATTGCGCTTAACATCAATATAGACCCCCATTTACCCCTAACGGTTTTAGCTGACGATCATCGTATAAGACAAGTATTAATGAACCTTATGTCTAATGCCGTAAAATTTACTGAAACAGGCAGTGTATCAATTGGTATTCAATATCAAAAACATAAACAAGACGCTTCATCTTACTTGTTTGAAGTTATTGATACAGGAATAGGTATTAACGAAGCGCAGCAAAAGAAAATTTTTGACCCTTTTTCTCAAGAAGACAATTCAACCACAAGAAAATTTGGTGGTACAGGCCTTGGTCTAGCCATTAGTACACAGCTTATTGAGCTTATGGGAGGAAAGCTTCAACTTGATTCACGAAAAGCAAAAGGCAGTCGATTTTATTTTTATTTACCTCTAGAAGTAGTGGAACTTAAAGGTAAAAAGAATGAGATATTTAATCATACCAATATTGCTATTGTCTGTGATAACACTGAAGTAACCCAAGTTATTAAATACGAACTTAATATATTTGGTATTAATAATATTGAAATTCAACAATCCTTATTAAATCTAACAGTGCCAACGGATAACACACCTCAAATTATTATTTACGCAACCACCGAAGATACATTCGATCACTTAGAACCAATTGACTTAGAGCCTTTTAATCAAGGCAGCAAAGCCTTGTGCTTAGTTCAACCACTTAATGCACCACAAATAGATTTTGGTAACAGTATTAGTGCATTAATTACCTACCCATTATTAGGTAACAAACTACTTAAAGCCCTTGAGCATTGTTGTGAGTTGGCCCGTTCAAATCACCAAAGTATCATAGAAAACACACTACCGACTTCATCAACCAAAAAAATATTACTGGTTGAAGATAATAGAATAAACCAAAAAGTTGTTATATTACATCTCACAAAATTGGGTTACGAATTTGATATTGCCAATGATGGCCAAGAAGCCGTTAACCTTTTTACAGCTAACCACTACGACCTCATTTTAATGGATTGTATGATGCCGATAAAAGATGGTTTTGTTGCAACAAAAGAGATCCGTCAATACGAAAAAATACATAAAAAAACGCCAACAACAATTATTGCATTAACAGCAAGTGTGGTCGAAGAAGATATACAACAGTGTTTTGCTTGCGGTATGAATGATTATCTTCCTAAGCCATTTAAAGCCGAAATACTCAAAAGTAAAATACTCAATGCGATGAATGATCTCCATCAAGCGCAAGAAGGATCTTTAGAAACAACCACCCAGACAAAATCCGAACAAGGGATAGAAGAAGAGCAGAGCAATAAAGAGCAGTCCAATTCTATACGAGTATTACTTGTTGAAGACAACCGTATTAATCAAAAAGTTGCCGCATTGCTTTTCCAAAAAGTAGGTTATCAACATGTAGTAGCGAATAACGGCCAAGAAGCCATAGATATTTACAGTAAAGACCAAAATTTTCAGATTATACTAATGGATTTAATGATGCCGATAAAAGATGGGTTTGAAGCCAGTATAGACATACGTGCTTATGAAAAATCTAATGGAATCGCTGAAACACCTATTATTGCCGTAACAGCAAGCGTCGTAAACGACGATATTGAACAATGTTTTAAAGTTGGCATGAACGCTTACATACCAAAACCTATTCAGCCAAATAAGTTATATAATGAAATAGAAAATTGCCTGAAGAACAATACTTAACCTCAGCTCGGGATAAGCAAAGTTACTCAACAAGCTATTTTTATGCCTAACTTCGTTGAATTTATTACTAATAGCCAGCTATTAGATAGAAAAATTCGCCTTGTTATACACAAAAATATCAATGTTGAGAGACTAATATAACTTAGGAAAACAACAATACAGATTAAGGTTTTGATAAATAAGATTTTTAATTCATTATCTAACATTCATTAACCCGAGTTGAGGTTACTTAAATTATAGCAATTACATTAAATCAACAATAGCCTGATCGAATACACTATTATCTTTTATTGCAATACTGATCATCATAGCACCTTCTAATACTGATATTGTTTTAATAGCAAGCTGTTTAGCGGATACAGCATCCGTTGTTTTTACACATAAATAAGCTTGTTCAAGCCATGCTAAGTTTTTCTTGAAAAAACGTTTTATTTCTCCCCTAACTTGCTCGGGTAAAACATCAGACTCCGCACCTAGTAACCCACATAAACACATTTTTTTATCTTGATGTAGCGCTTGCCTAAATTGCTCAACATAAATAGCCACAGGGTTTTTACCTGAGTCTTTATGGATTTTTGGGTCACCTAAAGCATTGATAAAATTATCAGTATAAAGTTTGGCAAGTTCAGCACCTAAATCAGCCTTAGTTGGAAAATGATAATGCACACTTGCACTTTTAATTCCTATATCTTTTGCTAACTCTCTAAAACTAAAATTGTTATATCCGCCCTCGCGCACTTTGTTTTGTGCTAGCTGTAAAAGTTCTTGTTTTCTTGACATATATACTTACCTTTAATGACCTAAACCAATTATCCATGAGGATAAATGGGTTGACAAGAAACATTATACACATAAAACTTCCTATCGATAGATAGCTAAGAGAATAGGAAACAGCATGAAAACTTCAAATATAATTATTGGGGGAGGTTTAGCGGGGCTTTTGTCTGCACGGGCGTTGGAAAGAAAAGGCTTACCCTACATATTACTAGAAGCTAATGCTGAGCTAGGCGGCCGTATTATTGGTGTAAAAGACAATAATACTGAACATCACCACGACTTAGGGCCAACATGGATTTTTCCACATCAACATAATATACAAGCATTATTAACTGAACTAGAGTTGTCTTATTTTGAGCAATACACACAAGGCGATGCATTATTTCAAAAACAAGGTAATCAAGGTGTTACACGTACAGTTGGTGCGGGAGCCATGAGTATGTATCGAATACAAGGGGGATTACCGCCCTAATTAACACCCTTTACAATAAACTCAATCCTAACAACATCAAAACAAGCCATGCTGTAATACAGGTAAAGCAAGAAAATGGAAGTTGGACTGTAACAGTAAAACAACAAGGTAACACTGTTGTTTTTAAAGCAAACAATCTGATATTGGCATTACCCCCACGTATGATAATACAACACCTAACTCCCACAAATTGGGCTTCAATCTCGTTACAAAAGGCATTAAAGCAAGTCCCCACATGGATGGCTGCACAAGCGAAATTTATTGCAACTTATCCCACTCCTTTTTGGCGCGAACAATCATTATCAGGCCAGGCTTTTAGCCAACAGGGTCCAATGCAAGAAATACACGATGCTTGCGCAAACAATGAACCTTCTTATGCATTATTTGGTTTTATTGGTATTCCAGCAATATCACGTAGCCAGTACAGTGAAGCACAAATAAAACAAGCATGCTTAAGCCAATTAGCGCTATTGTACGGAGAGCAAGCCAAAAAAGTAGAAAATACCTACTTTAAAGATTGGGCCACAAGTGAATATATAACATCAGAGTTAGATCTTAATGAACCACCACAACACCCTTACTTTGATAGTAAGTATCATCAAAAAGAACTCACAGAGAAAAAGATATTTTTAGTTGGGAGCGAGTTTTCGACAATAGATGCGGGATACCTTGAAGGCGCTGTGTGTGCCGTTAATGATGTAATAAACAAAATACCCTAAAAGTAATTTTTACATTACATCACAAGATAACCCACTGAAAATATTATAGTTTAAATTAACACCATAACAATATAGATATTTAAGACTATAAAGGTAATTGACTTATTTTATTTAACCTATCAAGATACCTACCAGTAGATAGTTTGGGTTTTATATATAGCATCACTCTAAGCTTGAACAAACAACCACCTTTAACTGTTCAATACACTTTTTAAAATAAAGAGAAAACATAATGAAAATATATGACGTAGAAAACTTCCCTAACCCGCTTCGTGTACGTATTGCATTGGCAGAAAAAAATGCAGCTGATAAAGCGATATTTATTCCTGTAGACTTAATGAATGGCAAACATCGTTCAGCTGAATTCTTAGCAAAAAATCCTGCCGGTGGCGTTCCTGTTTTAGAGCTTGATGATGGTACTTTTATTTCGGAATGCTCTGCTATTATTGAATATATTGACCACGAGTTTGCAGGCCCATCTTTAACGGGTAACACACCTAAAAGCCGAGCGGTTATCAGTATGATGCAACGTCGAGCAGAGTCTATGGTATTAGATGCCGTGGCAACGTACTTCCATCATGCAACAGACGGATTAGGCCCAGTACTTGAAACATATCAAAACAAAGAATGGGGTCAAAAACAAATGGAAAAAGCACTGGCTGGCTTAGCCTATTTTGATTCTGTATTAGCAAATAGTGCGTTTCTCGCTGGCGACGAATTCACCGTTGCTGATATCACACTACATGCGGGTTTAGTCTTTGCTGGTTTTGCACAAATTGACGTACCTAAAGAATTAGTAAACGTAATAGCATGGCAAGCTCGTATAGCTACTCGTCCTAGCATAGCAGCTTAATTACAAACCAAATAATAGGAACTCAACATGAAAATTGCCGCCGACTTTAGTAAACGTGAAATAGTACACAGCAACACTCTACCTTGGGTAGCATCACCAATGGTAGGTGTAGACCGACGTGCCCTTGATCGTGCTGGCGATGAAGTTGCTAGAGCAACTACCGTAGTTCGTTATGCCCCAGGTAGTAAATTCTCACCCCATGTACACACAGGTGGTGAAGAATTTATAGTACTCGAAGGGGTATTTCAAGACGAGCATGGCGACTTCCCTGTTGGTTCTTATATTCGCAACCCTCCACAATCAAGTCATACACCTAGCTCAAAAGATGGCTGCGTAATAATGGTTAAACTTTGGCAATTCCAACCTGAAGACCGAACACATGTTCGTTTACAAATGAATGCTATGGGAAAAGTAGCAATCCCCAATGAAGCAGACGTTCAAATAACACCCTTGTATAAAGATCACATTGAAGAAGTATCGTTACTGCATTTTGATGGAAACGCTCAACTTAACTTCACACCTGCAGGTGGAACAGAGCTTTTTGTACTAGAGGGCGATATTAATGAACAACAAGATAACTTAGTAAAACACAGTTGGGCCAGACTACCTATAAATCATAGCGTCAACATTACAGCAGGCAGTAATGGCGCAAAAGTTTGGATAAAAACAGGCCACTTAGTTGATGTAGAAAATCAAATTGAACGCGTAAATCAAGCATAGCAATATTTACAGAAAATTTTGACAGCTAGTTCAGATTATTTAAAAAGATAATACATTGATTACTGGTAGTAATTTATTAACAAGTAGCATAGCGTACTACTGAATAAATACTTGATGCTGTAATATTCACTACAGCATCAATCAGTTAAAGTTGAAAATGTCCTGAACGCTCAGGTTGATATGTCACTTTACTTACCTTCACTAATAAATTTCCTCCTCCTGGTTTAGGCCAAGAGATCTCATCCCCCTCACTTAAACCCAGTAAAGCACTTCCTACTGGAGCTAATATAGAAATATTATTCCCCTTATTAGCCAAATCTTTAGGATAAACAAGCGTCAAAGAAAACTCTTTTTCTGTTGAAGCAACCGTAAACACAATAGTTGAATTCATCGTTACCACATTAGCAGGTACCTGCTCTGGCAAAACGATATTAGCTCTTGATAACTCTACGATTAAATCATCTAAATTAGGGTAAGACTTTTCATCAAGAGTATCAATTAATCGATCTAGCCTTTCAGCATCAATCGAAGATATTGTGATATTTGGCTTTTGCATTAGGTGTAACTCCATATAAATGCATTAATTTAAAGTAATAGACAATCATACCAATTAAAAACTTAATAGCGAGTGTAATAATAGAGATAAAACAATATATTTTAATTGCTCTATTTCCCTTTTTTAGTGTTAGTTAATTTTTTCTTTTAAAAGCCCATTATTAGGTAAATAAGCAAAATTAAAGATAAGTAGATTCAAAATCCATTATTTCAAGTTCAGGTTAGGTATTAAATATTGTATAAACTAAACTAGAAATTTGTATAAATACCCTTTAAAGTCTCACCAAAAAAGTGCATTAACATATTCAGCTTAATCTTCTCCCTTTTATTGTCGTTAAATTTTTACGACTCAACCCGACGATGTAACTAAAATGAATCATATTATCTGGAATCAACTCTTATCAATCAGTGATAAATTAAACGAATCTGAAGCATTAACCGAAAACACTATAGAAAAACTAATAGCCCAATTGGAGTCTATTAATATTGCTCACGAGCGTTCATTTGATCCTGCAGAAAATTTTGAAGAATATGTGGCTGTAACTCTATGCCAAGCAATAAATAAAGTATTAAAAACGGGAAATTCGTAACGTTTTAATAAAGATGAGAAACCCTCAGATAGATAGTGATTAAGCAACCTTTTGAACCAACTGACACGGTATAGGCTTACCAATGCCATATCCTTGAACTAGGTCAATTCCCATATCGGCTAATGCAACTCTCAGTTCATCATTCTCAACAAACTCGGCGATAGTCTGCATATTCATCATTTTAGCCACTTCATGAATTGATTTGATAATAGCTCTATCAATGGGTTCACAAAGCATACTTGTGATCAGACTACCGTCAATTTTAAGATAATCCACAGGAAGCTGTTTTAAATACCCAAACGAAGACGCACCGCTGCCAAAATCATCTAAAGCAAATTTAATACCTAGCTTTTTCATTTTATCGATAAATAACAGCGCACTCGATAGGTTTGAAATAACCGCAGTTTCCGTAATTTCAAAACATATATTACGACAATCGATTGAAGAGTTAAGTACGAGTGTTGTAAGTTTTTTAATAAACTCTTCGTTGCTTAAACTTAGTCCTGATAAATTTATAGAAACGAGTGTATCTGGTGAAAAATAGTTACTGTAATTGTCAAAAACATTCTGTACAACCCATGAATCAATTAACGTAATAACACCATATTTTTCAGCTGCGGGAATAAATGAAGCCGGTGAAACATTTACACCATTGTCGTCTTTAAAACGAAGTAAAATCTCGTAATGTAAATGCGAATCATCGTAACTTGCATTGGCTATGGGCTGCTTAACTAAATAGAACTGATTGTTCTTGAGTGCCTGCGTTATATTGGCTATATATCCCATTTGAATAGCTTCAGCGTGTAATTCCATGTTATTAGGGTCAGCAAAATAAACCCTGTCTCGACCTAAGTCTTTGGCTTTATAGCATGAAAGGTCTGCTTTACTTAATAATTCGATTTCTGATAAATCACGATCTAGTGGCACCATGCCTATACTCATACCTACCGCAATTTTCTTATCATTCCATTGAAAATGAAATTGATTGATTTTTTTTACGATATTTTCGCATAAAGCTAATGCTTTTTCCTGTGACTTATCAACGAGTAACAATCCAAATTCATCACCGCCAAATCGACCTAAAACATCTTCTTCTTCAATACATGAACTAATTTCATCCGCTATTTTGGTGAGCATAGCATCACCCACTAAATGACCTGCCGTATCGTTAACCAGCTTGAAGCGGTCTAAATCTAAAAAACAGATAAATGAGGATATTTTAGGTACTTTCTTAATTTCTTTTTTAAGTTGTACAAGAAAACTCCCTCTATTAATGAGCCCTGTAAGCACATCGTATTCAGCTTGATAGGCCAGTTTTTCTGTAAGTTGCTGCTCCATGGTTACGTCGTTACATATTCCTCTATATCCAATATATTCGCCAGACTTATTAAACATTGGGCCGCCATTAATAACCAATACCTTCACTCGATCTCGTGCTATTTTTCTTTTAAATATAAAGCGTTCAATTGGTAGCTTACGTTTAAATACGTTTTTAGCTTTTTCTAATGGAAATTCATTAATATTTTCATCTTGAAAAATATAGCCAAAGTAATGCCCTTTTAGCTCTTCTATAGACTTACCAAGAAGCACCTCAGTGTTACCTGATAAATACGTTATTTTATGATTTGTATCTATTTCCCAAAAAACATTCGCCCCCGCCTGCGCAAGTTGTTTATATCTGTTTTCGTTGTTAGTGAGAATAGCTTGTGTTTGACGACCACGGCGAACCAGCTCAATTAAAAGCCCAATAATTAACAATGCAATGGTAAATACCGTTAACGCTCCAAAAACTAACTCTTTGTTTTTTTCATAAAAAGATTCTTCTTTATTAATAAACAGGCTACCAGCAGGAATATGACCATTGGCATACTTGTAATGTTGAATTAATGGCCAGTTAAATGTCCAAATTGATTTCGCTTTAATGATAGGTGGTAGTTCAGTGACTTTTGTACCTTCTAAAATACGACGAGCGTATAACGCCCCTTGTTCACCGTGCTTTTCACCATTGAGCATATGCACTCCCAATGCACCATATTTTATTGATGTACTTGAAAGGGTAAATAGAGGGTTTTTTATATTAGAAGTTAATATGGATGTGCCTTCATCCCACGATAATAAAGAATTATTTGTAGACGATTTAACTATTTGACCTATTTTAAAAATGGGTACTCTTGGAGAGTATTGCCTCAGCTTATTTATAATTTGATCTTTCTTTAAGTCAATCAATACGTGAATATTACTAGGTGCATTCTTGCTATGTTTAACTTTATTAAGCTTAGATAAATTAGCTTGTCCAGGCTTACTACTGTCGGTAATAATAATTAATTCATCGATTTGTGTTAAATTTTTAATATCAAACACTGCACTGGCAACATCTCTATTCTCAAATGCACCTGTAATATTAGGCGTATTAATCAGCTGATTATCGACATTGTTTATTCCTAAAAAAACTATAGGAATATTTTCAAATAATGTAACTCTGTTTTCTCTCACCAATGCTAAGGCCGCATCATCTGAAACAATAATGACATCGAGCACAGTATCGGCATATTTATCTTGAATATACTCAAGAAACTTCGTTTTGTGAGAAAATAAAGGATAACGTTTTGTATCCATATACTCATGATATACAGATAAATCAGTTGAATTACCGAGGCTTTTATCTATCCCTCTCTTAATCATTTGTACCCATATATGTTCAGCATGATAAGAATGTAAAACCAAAACTGATTGGTTAGCATAGGCAATGCCACCCAATAATAAGCATAATGTTATCAAAAAAGACAAAATATAAGTGTGTGTTCGTTTTATCATTTATTATTTTTTATTTTTTATTTTAAAAACACTAAAAGTTAATAAGTCCCAAAAAAGTTTAATATTCGTTAACAGGTAAAATGACATGAATCATGATTCAACCGTAACTAATATAACTATAGCTGAAAAACGTAACTTAGCTCAATAAATAATCATTGATCGTCTCACACTATTTACCCCCTCTCAGTAAAACATGAAAATAACAAATAAAACAAAGGCTTAACTATTTTACTCGTAGTTATAAATAACTTGTGTATTAACTGTATTTTTAACGTTATCAACAGAAAAAGAATATACACTTTCCTTACGCTCAATATCTGTATAGGTAATGATCTAGTGCATCACTAATATTAGGAGTAACAGGTTTAACCATACATTTGTATAAGCATATGTTAATGATCATAGTTGATATCATTGAACAAAACAGACAACGTTATTTAGCTCCCACACCGCCATAAACATCAATAGTAAAGCCACGCTGTTGAGCATAATTATTTGGTGTTAGATTAATGTGTTTTTTTAAGTAACGAATCAAATGCGGTTGATCGCTAAAACCAAATTGATAAGCAATATCACCCCAGTTAATATCACATGGTTGACGTTGATAAAGATATTCTAAAATAGTCTCAAGTTTATTCATCGACTGACATTGCTTAAGCGTGAAACCTGTTACTTTTAAGAAACTTCGTTCAAGAGTACGCTGCGAACAAAACAGCATATCGCCTAACTCATTAATAGGCTTATCGGTTAGCAAAGGAAGCGCTTTTCTTGTGATTTCGCTATGTTTATCTTCGTAGCAATTAGCTAATAAAGATGAAATCATTTTATCTAATATCGCGATACATTTTTCATGTTCATTCTTCGCCATAACAAGTAGCTCATTTTCACTAATGTCAGCGGCACCTTCAAAAATATCAAAATTCATTATATTGGCTGTGTTTAGTAATACTTGAGTAAATGGGATCTTATTTAATGAATATAATGCGCCCACTTTGAACTTAATACCTATACATGCACAAGGCTGAGCATGGTCCAATTCAATAGTATGACTATAAGGGTAAAGACAATGAGAGCCTTCTCCCTTATAAACATCAAACATACCTGAAAGGTCAACAGCCCCTAATACAACACTATTTATACCCACAAAATAGTCTTGAAAAAGAGCTTAAGCTTTCTTAAAAAACAATATTTACAGCAATGAATTATTATAAGTTGGCTGAGGTAATATGTGCTCCAAGATGGAAGCTCAGTAGCAGCAATAAGCTTGCCGAAAGAACAGAATACCAACACTGCGCCATCAGGCGGTAATAGAAACTTTACAGCCCTTTCGATGACGCAGTTTTTCACATTAATAAGATCATGATGTGTTTAAATCACTTCACACACTCAATCTTGTCAGCATTCATAGGGTCATAACATCTTACATGTTTATTGACATTGTTTTGCAAGCTGAAGGTATGCAGTTGCAAAGTCTTTCCCCATGCTTATATAGCTATCACTTGCATAATGCCAAGCATCTTTTGGGGTGTAATCGTAATTACTGGTTTTAGTCATATAGCTGGCACAGATATCTTGTTCGGTAAATAGGCGCTGAGCCGTTTGAACACGTTTGATATATGGCATGATCCCCTCTTCTAAGTTTGAATTTGTGATTTTACCTATCACCACGGGAATATCGTCTTTTCTCAGTGATGCACGCAATAAGGACATCAAACGGGTAAGGTTATCTAAATAAGCATTGGCAGAATGTGTACTTGTGTGTGCATCGGCTTCTCCCTGCATCCAAATGATACCTGCAGGAATAAGAGTGTCTGGTTCACCGTCACCATCTATGTCATTTGTGGCAAAGGCATTTTGAATAGTTTTTAATGCGTAATCATATTGGTTCTTACCTTCTCCTTCTGCAAAATCAGGAGACCAGTTACCATAACCAGTTTTTAGCGCTAACCCTGTACCGCCAGCAGAATATTTGATAATAGCAATCTTCTTATTTGGCATTTTTTTACTCAGGGTATCAGCAAAGGTCAACTCAAGGCCAAATCGATCAGAGTAGGTATTTTTATTACCATCTGATTTAAACCCTGTGCCATGGCCTGGTTGAATTTTACTCCAAACCCCTTCACTACCACCTTGTTTATTATCAAGTACGCCATTACCATGAAAAATCATTACGTCTTGTGGTTTTAATAAATCGGCAGGCAAAACATTGTTGTAGCCATAACCGTCCATATTTGATTGTCCACCTAAGTAGAACACTTGATATTCAGCAGCCTTAGCCACAAGAATTGTGCAAAATAGCAGTAGAGTCGTAATTAATTTAGTTTTCATAATCTGTTTCTCATTATTGTAGGGTTATTTCTAAAAAGTCGATAATTTTAGCATCGTCATGGTTGCCACCACCAAAGCTCCAAAGTTCTGGCGTAGGGGTTAGCTCTCGATAAGCTCCTTCACCAGTGATATCCCAAGTGGTGATATATATGTGACTGTTCAGCCATGAGGTTACTCCAAAGTCATTAGCACGATAGGAGAAAGTTATTGTTTTGAGACTTTTATCTACGGTCACTAGTGGTGCAATACCAAACTTATCCCCTTGGTGATATGCATTTGCATTTTGGGTTGAAAATGTTGTGTTACCCCAACCATAAATCACATGACCTAGATCCCATGTCCAGTCATATGGCATTTCAGCGTTGATCATCGGAAGAATTTTAGATCCTTTCTTTTCAGCTAAATCGAAAAAGAGGCTGAAGGCAACATTGTCAAATCCATTGGTTGGTAGCCAGTCATTGGTGAGCTGTTTCATAGTTAAGGTTAGTTTCAGTACTTCACCACCAATTTCTGCTTTGGCCGTTATGATGTCTTGCTGACCAATGCTTTGGCTATGTGTTGGAGCGCTAAGTTTACCATCTAAACCTATATCGTCACCTATAGGGTCGCTGAAGGTAAACGTGCGTTCAGGGTGCTCAACAAAAGTCTCAAAGGAGAATGCGTCGCTTGAGGTATTTTTTTCAGGATGATAGACCACAAGTGACACTTTTTCTTGTCCCAAGTTGTTCACTGGATAAGTGATCTGCCAACTTCCTGTTTCGTCTGTCAAAATCTCTCGTGCTGATTTTAAGTAAGTATTCTTTATCAACAGTAATTTGCTATTTGGGTAGCTAGAGCGTCCTGTTATTACAATGTCCTGTGTGACGGTTTGCACTGGCCTTGAAGTGTTGATTGCTATATTTCCGGACACTTGTGCAACATTTTCATCATTACTTTCAAGTTCTGCTATGACGATACTACGACCCGGTAATTGAGTGGTAAGATAACCTGAAGCATCTAAAGACATACCACTTACATCACCAAATAGTGCCCGCAAAGTGCCCGATTGATTTGACGCTTTCATACCATTAACTAGGATATCGTCGCGAGAAGTATTAAACATAACCAGCACAGTTCTACCTTGATATTCACGTTTATATGCGAGTAACCCAGGCCCGTTTTTATTCGCTGCGATCATCTGCAAAGAACCTCGAGTAAATAATTTATCGCTGGTACGAAGATGGGTGAGCTCGGCAATAAACTTATAAAGTTCAGTGTCTTGATTAAAGTAGTCTTTACTTGCCATAAAGCCCCCTTTAAACATAGCCTGACGAGACTCCATCATTGCTTGGGCCGAACCTTGATATATGACAGGGATCCCAGGGATAGTTAAAATAGTGGCTAAGGCTTGTTTAAATCCTGCCACATCACCACTTGCCAAAAAACGAGCCATATCATGGTTATCAATAAACGTAGGAATGACATAAGGATTGTTATAAACCTCCATATGTTGCTTAATACGATATGATAAGTGTTCAGTAGGAAAACCTTGGGCAAAAACAGTTTTAAGCTCATGGTGAAGAGGAAAAGAAATAAGCGAATTTAATTCTGGCTTTTCTTCGCTTCCTAGATAGCTAGCAACCCTATGTTCTGCGTCATTTTGATAAGCTTTTGAAGTATCAAACACTTCACCAAAGGCTAAAAAATCATTTCTTCCCGTTGACTTTGCTACTGCATGAATACCATCTTCATCATGCATAAATTTATGAAAAAATTCATGGTCGACGTATCTTACGGTATCGATTCTGAATGCATCTATGCCGACACTTTTAATCCAATCACCGTAGATTTGTTTGAATTTATTGATCACCACAGGATTTTTGGTGTTGAGATCAGCAAGGCTTGCCAGTTGATATGTAAACTGCTGAGAGGTATCGTTATAATCTTTAATTGATGGTGTCCAATTGTAGATGTCAGCCTTCACGTGTTCCGCATTATTTCTGTCGATTAAGTCAAACGGGGCTTGGATTGGTGCCGACTGTAAAGAGTTAGGTTTCTCGATTAAGAAAAAATTTTTGGCTGTGTTGTTTGGATCGTAGCCGTCTACACCACCTTTATAATTGAAAAAGTTACCCGTGTGATTCACCACAATATCTTGAATTAAATACATGCCACGGCGGTGTAGTTGATCCGATAGTTGTTTGAAGGTATCTGTTGTCCCTAAATGAGCGTCTACATTACTAAAATCAATAGCCCAGTAACCGTGATAGCCGCCATAATTTTCCGCCGTTGCCCACCATTGGTTAGCAACAACCGGAGTAGTCCAGACCGCTGTCGCTCCGAGATTTTGAATATAGTCAAGCTGATTGATAACACCTTGTAAATCGCCTCCACTATAATGACTTTCTTTGTTTGGATTGTATTCGTTAGCACCTAAATCATTGTTATTAGGGTTACCATCGGCAAAGCGATCCGTCATCAAAAAATAGATGATTTGATCTTGCCATTCAGGGGAAGGAACATGGAGCAGTAATTTAGACTCAGTCGAAGCGTTTAGCTTGTTCTCAGAATCAATATATACAGCTTGCTCGGCGCCACATCCATATAATATTAGTAATACCCAAATGATTATTAAAGACTTTTTCATAAGTATTCTAAGGTTCTCTTGACAGCTTTGTTTATCGCT
Organism: Pseudocolwellia sp. G5-9; assembly: GCF_055808995.1. Classification (NCBI taxonomy): domain Bacteria; kingdom Pseudomonadati; phylum Pseudomonadota; class Gammaproteobacteria; order Alteromonadales; family Colwelliaceae; genus Pseudocolwellia; species Pseudocolwellia sp. G5-9. Next base: position 4,082,487 of record NZ_CM147893.1, on the reverse strand, counting down.
AAATACTATACGATAGGCAAAGGTGTCTCAAACGATTCAGCAGTGAATACGAATGCATAGTACTAATATCGAAGAGCATGGTAATTAATGTGGGTTATAATTTTGAGTCAGTATTAACCCATATGTTGTCAGGATTAATTTTTCCGCCTTCAGCAATGTTGACGCCTAAACCGGTTCGATTAAAACTCGTAGTTGAAAATAATAATTCTATATTCGAATAAGTTTTCTCTTTGATATTATTTTCAAACTCATCAGAGTTCAAATGCTCTAACGTTGTAGCAAATTTAGTCATTTGGCTAATAGAAGCATCTGAAAAACCCGCAAATGTGTAGATTAGGTTTTCATTGGGTCCAGCGAATTTAGCAAATAGACCATAATCAGTATAGTACTCCTCAAAAACGCCTTTAACATCATAAACTTTTTTGGTCTGACGGTGTGTTAAAGAACGGGGTGCTATTTGAAAATTCGATCCTTTAAAGTAAGTAGCTAAAGGGCCAAGCATTTTAAACTCACCAAGGTAGACTAAGTTATATTCACGTAAATCACTGGCAGATAGTTCCGAGACCAAGCGTATATCTATTTCCGCCACATCGTCGAATAGTGGAAGCAAGTGCTTCATTGAAAAGACACTTTTATTCGATAAGTAAGTGATGTTAGTTTTATGCATCACCTCTTTCTTTGCTGGGTAGCGCTCAAAATATCGTTTTAAATCTAGCTCATTATTCACTTGAAAATCGATCACTGCTCGCCAATTTTTTGAGTATGAATCTAACTCGGCCATAACAAAAAAATCACCTACAACAATCAAGATTGGTTTTTGATGATTAAGTAAATCACGCCAAATCGGATGCTCCTTAACCGCTTCAAAATTGTCATTTTGGTCCGCAGAACGGCCAAAAAAAGCATAAATATGTATAGATAGAGAAAACACTAATAAAATGGTGAGAATGGTTTGATACCGAAAACCTCGTTGCCAAAAGTTTCCTTGTTCTGGTGTACTGTTAGCCAAGTCTAACCGAACATCTTGCGGTTGCTCTGTTGCGCTAATCAATGTGTTGCTATCACTTTCTACAGGGGGCGTTTTCACGACAAATGAAAGTTCATAACCTCCCGAAGGAATAATTATTTGAAACGCTTCTTGTTGCCCTTCTGTTTGATAAAAGACTTCTAGTTTTTTGCGTAGTTTTGAAATATAAACCCTGACGAACGAATCTTCCACGGGGTTATAATTATCACCTTTATCAAAAACTTCCATTGCAATTTCAATTTCTTTTGGGCCTTTTATTTTCCCTTCTTTTTCTCTCGTTACCAACGCGTACTCAACTAGGTAACGGAGTAAATTACTATTAACTTTTGAACGGTTAAAGGTGCTACTATTCATGATTCGCTTGAGTTGCGCCGAGATTAGTGCGTTATCTGGAATTGAGTTATTTGATATTTTTTGAGTCATCTTTGGTAACCGTTAACTTAACGTGTTAACCCATAGTTAGTAGCTTAATTTTACTTACAAATAAATAAAACAGTGGTTAATCTAGTGTACTTAAATTCCGTTAATACGGATAGCTAAATTAAAAACAGGTATTTGAAAGCAACAATATCGACTTCTCGTATTACTGTTTTGCGACGACCTCAAACAAGGCGTAATAGCAAAAGAATAACGCCAAACATAATACATTGAACTCTTGAGTTCAGATTTTATCAATTAAGGAATGAATATGCATAAAAACTTTAGCAAACTCTTATTGTTAACTACTTTTTTAATTAGTCAGTCAAGTTTGGCTAAAGAATCTCAACCGAATATCCTTTGGATCATTACTGATGACCATCGACCAGACTCTATCGAAGCTTATAACCGCGCTACCATAGGTAAAAGTGAAAGCCCATTAGGCTATGTATCATCCCCCAATATTAACAAGCTCGCAGCTGAAGGTGTGCTATATACCAAAGCGTATAATCAATCTCCAGCTTGTGGGCCGTCGCGTACTTCTATGCATCTTGGTAAATATCCGTTTCGCAGCGGAAAATTTGCATGGGAACAAGTGCATCAACAAACTGATATTGCCACACCGGCTGTTTCACAAAGCTTACGAGATGCCGGTTATAGCACAGCAATTATAGGTAAAACTCATCACGGTATTCGAGAAAAGTTTAAAGGCAAAAGTAATATTTTTGATTTGGAAATTGAATTTAATCGAGATCTATATAGCCAGGGCTTTGGCGGATTTTATCAAACTGGCGCTTATGGTTTGATTGATGGCTTATTATTGCGCCGAGATAGCACTGAAACGGTTTATTATCCTGACGGCCGTAAAAAAACGTATGTGTTGTCAAAACAACATCGCCAGTTAACCAAACAAGAACAACAAGTTGTTGATGAAGTAGAAGAAGAATTTGATATTCTACGTGCTTATACGCGTATTAATAAAGGCTTAATTCTAGGTGGTGTTAACCCTCAACCTGCTGATAAAACTGTTGATGCACGCATCGTAGAAGAGTTTAAAAATTATTTAACCAATACAGGGAAAAATTATAAAACCCTGTCCGGCCGAAAAGTAAAAAGTGCTGATAAAAATAAGCCAGTATTCGTCAATCTAGGTTTTCATTTACCGCATACCCCCGTGATGCCACCGAAAAAATTCCGTGATCAATTTAAAGATAAAGTATACAAATTACCGGCATTTGATAGCGATGAATTATCAACATTTAATCCGCAACAAATGCAAATTTATAATGAATCAAAAACCGATATGATGAGCGTTGATGAAAAACAACAAGCGATTCGTGATTATTATGCGTTTACCGCTTTCGGCGATGCATTAATTGGTGAGGCTGTAGAGGCATTTAAGGCACATTCGAAACAACAAGGCCGTGAATATTTAATTGTTTTCACCGTGGGCGATCATGGTTGGCATTTAGGAGAACAAGGGATCATGGCAAAATTTGGATCGTGGCGTGAATCTTTAAATGGCGCCGTGATTGTCGTTTCTTCGGATAAGAAAAAATACCCTGCAGGTAAAATCGTCGATAAATTAGTTGAATATGTTGATTTTGCGCCAACTATGATGGCGGCAGCCGATATTGACATTAATCAAGCACGCTATAACTATTTAGACGGTAGCGATTTAGAGGTTGTCGCCAATGACACTCATTTTAAACGTGATTATATTGTCGGCGAAATGAATTTAGTATCAGGCCATCGTGCTTATTTACGCACAAAAGATTTCGCTTTTTCAATGCGTACTCGTGATCGCCGAACGGTAGCGAAAACACCACTACTGAACGACAACATTACTTGGGCATTAACAGCAGAGCCTTTAAAAGTAGATCTTGCCTTATATGATTTACGCAATGACCCACTTGAGCGTAACAACATCGCATATACCATTCAATACTTACCATTAGCAAATTGGTTTAGAGAGAAGCTTGGTAATATTGTCTTAGGGGATGGTCGAGTTGAAATGGACTGGTCGACGTTAAATAGCTATAACATCAGCAACTTTGCTGCCGGTGCCGATGACAAGCGTATCGACATTCCAATGGATTTAATTCCTGCAAAAAATATAAAGCATTTGCAACGACCTAATTATTAGCCACATACCGACTCATACCTAGTTTATTGTCAGCAATATCGAACTAGGTATGAGAAATAATTTAACAAATGTTAAAACAATCGAATGACGAGTAGATATTATAAACGACCAATTAAAGAATACTTCGTTTATTGAACACTCAAAACATAGGAATATGAATGGCTTAATGCTTACTTTTAATGACGGGATTAATGGTTTGTTGTTTTAAAGAAAACAAGCCAAGCCTTAATCGACCTGATCTAAAGCTAAACACTATGGTTGTCGCTTAAGAGTCGTCGCTTAAGCCCTCTCAAGTTAATAATAATTGTTCAGTGAGTCTACATCAACAGAGCGGTAGCCTTTTTTAATATACCCTTTTCTCATTCAATACGTTCAAACTTTTTTTCAAATTCACTTATTTTTAATTGCTCAGGGAACATATAAGTCGCTTAGGTTACTTACCTTTTCACTCTTCTTTTAACTGCTTAACCCATTTGCTAACGGTGGAATAAGCAACCCCATCGCTTTCGCTTCATCTTCGAGAATATAACCATTATTAATCACTAATCATGCTGTTTCTAAACGAAATTAAGGACTAAAACCGGGACGCTTTTTCTTTGTCATTTGTATCACCTAACGTTTAAGGAGATGGATAATACTAAGTAAGAATCTTAAATAAAATTATCTAGAGTATCTTCTATAGCTTAACTCCTAAACTCAACAGACTAGTGTGCCACCATTGCCGTCGTTCACGTTTGAAATATTAACGATCACTTTGTGCGCTTTGTTGACGTTAGCGTTTAATTCTTCTTTAGGTCAACTTATAGCCAAAAGCTGACATTAACCAAATTCACTACAAGCCTGTAGGGCTGGTTTAAGCTCATTCCTGCCGTTGGTATTTAACATATTAATGCTAAGTAATGCCACTTTGTTAACATTAAGCTAGTGATCATTAGATACTTCTTGAGTTAGCCAAAAGCGGAGATTCAGGCTTAGTTTGAAAGGATAACTACTGCCACACTGAAGACCCTTTCCATTATAAAATAATGACATTGAAATAGCCTGCTTAAAGTTAGAAAGCTGACATTATTCTTTGTTTATCTAACTACAACTCTTTCGTAGCTATTCGATAAAGGAAATATTTTACGGGAATGAATTGTTGTCAAAAACTATAAAAATGATGCTAGTAGTGCTTAATCGTAAATTAAAGCCTTAGAAGGTTTTATATTCATGGTATAGCATAGGATTAAGTATCCTATGCTGATGGTTTATTGATGAAAAAAATAGATTATTAATCTCCAAACACAAAAAAACACCAATATTGACAATTGATGTTTTTCTAGAATTTGCTACAAAGAAATTATTAAGATTGTTTCTTAAATTGACGTGATGCTAAACCCATAACGCCTAATGCGAGGATGGCAAGGGTAGATGGTTCTGGTACTTGAGTTCTTGCTATCCACTGCCCTTGTTGGCTGTTAAAACCTACATCATTTACAAAGGTTTCACTTACAAATAATGCATCAAGACCATTAGTAAAACACGCCTCTGGTCCGCTTGCATTACAATCTGCGTTCACGCCGTTATCAGTAATGGATGTTATTAGGTTTCCATCAGCAGAAAATGTTATTTTAATATCGTCTGACAAGCCAGCCAAAACAAATGTTAAACCTCCTTTGTCAGGACTCATGAATACAAAATCAATAATTTCAGAAGTACCCGTTAAACTTTGGTTTGCAACAGCTGATTCTATTATTTCAAAATAACCGCCCCAATCATCTACTCCTCCACATGTCGCGTCGTTACATTGAAAGTCATAAATAATTCCAGCATTAGCAAAACCACTAACAGATAAAACCAAACCAACCAAAGCCGCTTTTAACATTTTTATATTCATCGTATTTTCCTTTGTAATACATTCCTTGAAAGAGAATGTAAATGTTTTTGTTACTTCTAACTGTACACGAGCACATATCATACCAAAGAATAAAAACTATTTATTTTCAGTGTGGTAGTTAAAATTAGTTAATCACTAAATTAAAAAATGTAAAATAATTTGACACTTGTCCAGTCACGTAATCAATGGGGTCAGAGCGTTTGAAGTATATTTTTGTTTTTAATTTTGATACTTGAAACGACAGCTATGCGAGCTTGCAGCGGACGTTAGCTATAACTACCTGTTAATGTCGTCTCTGCGCACCAAGAAGTCATAAAAACGAAATATTGAAATGTCAGCAATCGGCCAAAAGCGGACATAAATAATATATGTCAATTGGCAAAAGTGAAGCGATAACAGACCTTTAATGCAGTGAGTCTATTGCAAAACTAAATATCACGAACTACTCAGTAGTTTTAGAATTAGCCTGTGATCTTTTCTCAGTTTTCCTAATAAAATAAAACAAATAATTCCACCAATAAATGGAGTAATTAGGATAAAAAATATTATTTGGTCAATGACTTCAAAGGCAGTTTTTGAATTAGCAGAGTATTCAAATAAAGAAAGTATCCAGCCAACATAGGCAATTGCTACACCGTTACATATTTTGTTTGTCAGAGTAAAAAAACCAAAAACACTGATGTCGTATCTCCTACCCTCACTTTTTGAATTAGCATCTAATACATCTGGCAGCAAAGACCAATTCAGCATGGATATACCACTAGTCGCTATCCCAGTTAATATACATACGATATACAGAGATTTATCAGATGACATACCCAGAAGAGCTAGCATCATTGCTATAACTAATAGCCCATTAGCAAATTGAGCACTTAAAGCTTTATCAGTCAATTTATTGGTGAAAAACACCCAAAAAATTAACGAGACAGCTTGAGCGAAAGTCATAACGGTTAATGCCATTCCTCCTATTGATTCGTTATTTAATCCATACTTAGAAAAATAGATAATGACTGTGCTAACTGTATGGGTGGTCAACGAAGATATAGCGGACATCACAAATACGATTGCAAGGGGTTTATTGTGAAATATTTCCTTAATTATATCAGTTAACTTGAAACCGCTTAGTTTCTCGTTTTCATGGACTATCGGTATGTGTTTTATTGAACTTAAACACAAAGTCATAATACATAGAAATACTAATGCTAAAAGAAGTGAAGCTTGGCCAAATTGAGCGTTTAATTCGTTAGGGGCAATTCCAACGATAATATGAACAGACGTAATAGTGACAAGAGCTCGACCTAATGCGCTACAAAAAATTCTCATACCCGCAACATTCGTTCTATCTTTTGGAGTATTAACAATAAAACTTAATAGACCATTATGGGGAATATCAACAATAGTATAAGCCGCTCTGAATAAGAAAAGTGATGTTACAGCAAATACAAATCGGTATTTTTCAGGGATATAACCAGAATGAAAAAACAAAACTGCAAACAGTGCTGTTGCTGGTACTCCAATCAAGAAATAAATTTTGACGGTAGTAAACTTATCTCGAAGCTTATCAGTAATGACTGCAATCCATGGATCTGTCAAGCCATCCCAAATTAGAGATAATAAAATAATATTCCCTGCCGCGATGCCAGAGAAACCAAGTACATCAGTAAAATAAAACAACGCAAAGATATCAAATAGAGAAGCGACTGACGACTTCCCCATATTACCACTAGCGTACAAAACTTGGGTTCTAATCATTTTACAAATTCATTAAAATGTAGCGAGAAGAACATTACCAGTACAATATTAAAGTATTATGTCATGTTAAATTAAAAATGAAAAAATCGCTGAGTAAAAGGTAATAGTGCGGCACCATAGGTGGCGGCATCGAAATCTAATTCTGAGGTGATTACTTTCGCGGTTTTACGTTTTACACCACGCCGATTAATATCAAAAAAGTTCAGTTCAGCAATCAATCGCTCAGCCAATTGTTTAGGAATAATACCGCCAAATACAATCGCTTCAGTATCTAACACAGCCGACGTGGCTGATACCATAAGTGAAAGTGATGGCGTAACATCACTTATCCATTCTTCTATACCTGCCAAAGAATCAGAGTAATTGTCAACAAGCTCATTGACTGTTTTAAAGTGGCTGCCGTGTTTATTTACACTCATTCTCAAAGACTCTAACGTAGGAGATAGGTAACCTTCAGTGGGCAAAATCGCGCGAAACTCTCCAGCATTACCATTAATACCTTTAAACAAACCTCGTTTATTTATCACACCACCACCAATTCCTGTGGCAAAGTAAAAATAGGCAAAGCTTTGTAATGTCTTTCCTATACCACCTATACTTTCAGCAATAGCTGCTGCATTACCATCATTATCAGACCACACGGGTAAATTAAGTGCCTTCGAAAAAAGTGCATTGAGATCTGTTAGGGCAAAATCGTTGAGTGAATCCGGTGTATTAAACATTGCTGACTGAGAATCGGTATAAAAACCAGTAACGCTAAGACCAATACCAAAAATACAGTCTAAATCGAGTTGATTGTTATTTAGCAGTGTACTTATACCTTTAGTTACTACAGAAAATACATTGTCTCTGGCCATGTTATCAATCGATGGTGTGAAATAATCAATCGCTTCGCCGGCAAAATTAATGAGAGCCAATGAGACTCCTTTAGCCATTAACGAAATACCAATCGAATAAGCAAATTGTGGATTGAGATAAAATTTGAAACTAGGTTGTCCCCTTCGGTTATTTTTACCGGCAGCTCCTTTAATCACCATTCCTCGAGCTTGTAACGTGGTTAGCATTCTCGATATTGATTGCTGAGAAAATGTTAGTCCATCCCCTAAGCCCGCCTGTGTTGCTTCTTTGCATCGGAGTAATTGTCCTAAAACAATGGCCTCACTATCATTTACAAGGCTCAGTTGGCCTCGAGAAAAAAAACGAGGGTGAATTAATTGGTCATGTGAAAATGTATTCAAATTGGTATGCATTCATCAAATTTATTTAAAACATAATTTAGCAAAAGTGAGACAAGTATCCAACCTATTTACTCGGTGTAAGTAAAATTCACAAAACCTTAATAAAACCTACTCGTTGTAAGTATTAATATATTGCCAATCAATTACTCAAATGGACAAAGAAATGTTTAACAAAAACAAAATTGCATTCGCTTGTGGCTTAGCTTTAGTTGCTTCTAGCCCTTTACTGGCTAAAGAAACTTCCAATGATGAACAAGTAGAGAGAATAGAAGTCACTGGGGTAAGAGCCAGTTTGGCCAAAGCGATGGATGTCAAGCGTGAATCAAACGTTTTCGCGGATGCACTTGTGGCAGAAGACATTGGTAAATTTCCTGACTTGAACTTAGCCGAAGCGTTGCAACGTATTCCCGGTATTACAGTAAGCCGCATTGAAGGTGGTGGTCAATCAACTGCGGTTGGTGAAGCCAGTTCAATTAATGTTAGAGGCTTAAGTTCTGAGTTTGTAGGAGTGAGTGTAAATGGCATTCAAACAATTACACCTGCACAAGAGCGGGGATTCAGCTTTAACTTATTGGCTTCAGAGCTTTTTTCTGGCGCAGTGGTCAATAAAAGTTTGACGGCTAAAGATATTGAAGGAGGGTTAGCAGGTACGGTGAAACTTAGCACTTATAAACCGCTTGATTACGATAAGCAGTTAATCAACATAGGTGCGAAAGCAGTTTATAACGATTTAGGTGAAAAGACGGATCCTAAGTTTACTGCTTTATATGTCGATCAATTTAGTGACAACAAATTTGGTATAGCGTTGGGGCTGGCATATTCAGATACCACTAAAACAGAATACATGGCTGATACTTCTACTTGGGTGCCTTTAACCATGTCAATGGGTGCTAATGCTGACCCTGCAAATGGTACGTATACGCAAGAAGAAATTGACGCCATTGCCGATTTATATATTCCACGCGATCCTCGAAATATGGCCAATAACCGCCAACAAAAAAGATTAAATGCTACCTTCACCCTGCAAGGAGAGATCTCTGACAATGTATCAATAACATGGGATGCAATATACGCGAAAACCGATCATACCGGTGAACAGATCCGAAATGATTATCCGATTGAGGGTTACCCTGCGACTTATATTCCTGAAGACTTACAACGTGAAGATCAACGCTTTGTTTCTGGTACTTTTCCTGAACAATCTCATTTTATGCGTGTGTTAGGTTATGAGTATGGCGTAGACACTAACTTGTTTCAAACTAGCTTTAAGCTAGATGCTGACTTAACCGACGCGTTAATGATGACGACGACTCTCGGTTATGCCGATGCTGAAGAAGATTTTTATGATTGGACAGCTGTAGACATCCGAAGTGCAAATACAGCTATATTTTATGAGATGATTGGTGACTTTGTTACCTTCACACCAACAACATCAGGGATGGCTATTGGTGACGTTAATTCTTACAGTATCTTGCAGGAAATTCGCAATCTACCAAGCTTAAACAAAGATAAACAACAAAATATCAATCTTGATTTTAGCTATTTACTAGATTCTGAATTTTTTGAACAAATTGATTTTGGACTGCATTTAAGTGACAGAAAAAAAGGCAGTTCACAGTTTGAAGATAAGAGAAAATCCCCAGATTTCGGTGGCGATATCGCCGACTACTTGATAGTCAAAGATTTCACGGTAGACGGCAGCCCTGCTAGTTACCCAGCGAACATCATCTCAATTGATTACAGCAGATTAGTAGACGATGTTCTGAATACAAATCCTCTTAGTCCACAAATTAAGGCGACAGCCAGTTTTGAGATAGAAGAAAGTACTACTGCTGCCTATGTTATGACTAATTTTGTATTAGGCGATAATATTTCGGGTAATTTGGGTCTGCGTTATGTTGCAACCAACCAAACTTCTAGCGGTACAGGTAAGGATACAGATACAGGCGAATATCCTGTCAGTATCGAAACAGATTACAATGAATTGCTTCCCAGCTTAAATGTGAAATGGGATATTAACCAAGAATTGGTTGCGCGTTTTGCCGCTTATCGTTCATTGACTAGACCAAACCTAACGGATATTGCGCCAGCCATTGACGTTAATTTTGGCACTTTAACCGGCAAATCTGGTAACCCCGATATTAACCCTTTTACCGCGGCTAATTATGACATTGGTTTAGAGTGGTATTTTGCTGAAGGTGCGGCATTTACCGTGGCTTATTTTCAAAAAGAACTAAATGGTTTCGTGGAGTCTGCCACTACTGAAGTTCAACTACCTGATCCAGATGGCAATTTACATGCAGTGTATGTCAGCGCCCCAACAAACGGAAAATCAGCCAAAATATCTGGCTTTGAGATTGGTTTTACTTCGCCATTTAGATTTTTACCTGAGAACTTCCAAGGTGCTGGGATCTCACTTAACGCGACCTTTACCGATAGCTCAGCTGAATTTAATGAGCAAACACAGAGCAGCATTATTCTAGCTTCTCAATTGCCTGGCTTATCAAAAAGTAGTTACAACGCAATTTTGTATTATGACGCTGAGCCAGTTTCGATGAAGCTAGCATATAACTGGCGTACAGATTATTTACTCAATGCTTCAGGTACTGCTGGACAACCACTTTATCGTGATGCCTATGGTCAACTCGATTTTTCAGCCGGTTACGCTATTTCTAAACACCTTCAAATCAGATTAGATGCGCTTAATCTAAGCAACGAGCAAATTCGCTCTTTTACTCAAGATGATAAAACCCGTATTAAAGGTGTATTACAAAGCGGCAGAACCTTTCAGCTGGGCCTTAGCTACAATTTTTAAATCCATTATAAATAGAGCACTGGCCTGTTATTGAGTTAACAGGCCTTTTTAAAGAGATAAAAATGAATAAAATCCTACAAATTGCATTGTTAATTTATCTACAAGTATTCGTTGCAGCCACGACTAGTGCGCAACCCCATGTAGTCTCTACTTTGCAAAACAACTGCCGTGTTGAGCAAATTCTAAAAGTATTAAATCACCCATCAGCTAAACATGTCTTAGTGGCTGCTCACCGAGGGGCCCATCAGCATTCCCCTGAAAATTCATTGTCAGCCATAAAAGATGCGATTGCATTAGGCGTAGATTTTGTCGAACTAGACGTACGACTGAGTAAAGACGGTACATTGGTGCTGATGCATGACGAAACGATTGATCGCACTACCAATGGTCAGGGCGCAGTGGCAAAGATGAGCCTAGCTGAATTAAAACAGGTTAATTTACTGAATAACGATGGCAGCGTGTCGGCACTTAAAATCCCTACTTTAGCTGAAGTGTTTGAAGCTGCTAAAAGGGGCGTTATCACCCATCTTGATTTAAAAGATTACAGTGATAAAACCCTCGCGGCCATCGCCAAGCTAGCAAAATTGGCGGGAATGGATAAGCAACTCTCTTTTTATCACCAACAACCGGCTGTACTGGCGCGAATATTACCCCATTTACCTGACGCCTGGTTAATGCCAATGGCTGAGAGTCCAGAGCAAGCGGATTTGTTAGTAAAAAATGGCTTCAAGATGGTTCATTTACGGCCCTCATATACGTCAGCCAAGCTGAGTGAAAAGCTGAATAAGCAAGGTAGTGCCGTTTGGGTAAATGCTTTAGGCAGACCAGATCAAATAGCGGCGGATGTAGACACAGAAGCTGGATATAACGCTTTTGCTAATGCCAAAGTCAACATTATCCAAACCGATCAACCACAACTGTTAATTGATTATTTAACATCGAAAAGACAACGCAAACTATCAACAGATGATTGCATGCAACAGGAGGTGAAACACCCTTGATAAACATCATTAGAAACAAAATCTCCCTAAAATACTAAAAGGAAAGTGTTATGTTACATAAACGAAAAAGGTGGTTATATACTGCTTTAATCAGCATTTTTACAGTGCAAGGGCTTTTACCTGTGATGGCCTCTATGACGAATGAAGCCGATACCATCGCAAAGCGCTATTACACCACATTAAAAAATGATCCTAAGATGCTGCCTGCACCTCAATCAGGCCCTGGTTTTACCGAGTGGGCAGTGCAGCCTGAAAATGGCCAATGTAATTATGGGCCGGGTAATGCGCAGTTTGATGAAGATAAAATCATTGAATTCATTAACCAAGATAAAAGTACTTGGGATAAACGTTTTGATGACTCCCAGAGCATAGAGGCACACAATGAAAAATGGTTGCTTTCTGCCCATAGAGGAGTACATGGAAAAATATATGAGAATGCTCATGCGGTACCCGAAAATTCCATTCAGGCGATTATCGAAGCCGGTGTGAGAAACTTTGAGTTAATCGAGCTGGATGTGCATATGGACCTAAACAATCAATTGGTATTAATGCACGATTATACTATTGGCCGAACGTCATACATCTCAACAATATACAATTGGGATCCGTTAATTGATCCACCAGTTATTAAAAATGCCAATAACACTTATACAGGGGGCGTATTTACCGTTAATGATATAGGTGGTGGCGGTCTTGGTCATAATTCGAGTGATCTATACACTTATTACCCATCCAAGGAGCTCCCCCCTTACACTTCCACTACCGTATCAAGATCCACTATGAGTAATTTCAATCCCGCACTAATAGATACCTCGATAAGCTATCGGCTAAGAGGATTTTCTCGGGATACACATGCTTTTTCTGTTTCAAACAGTCGTACCGCATATATTACTAATATTTCAACAGCACTCAACTTTATAGGACAACATTATCCGGGTATGGTTGTCGTGTTAGACTTACGCCATCAGGATGAGGTGGCTGCGGCAATTAAAGCAATCGATTCCATTTATAATTGTAAAGGGGTGGCAGCTAAGCATTGGGTTGTATTAAAACCCTTTGCCAATGTTTATCCCGATGGTCTGACGGGGAACGGAAACACCCTTGCCTCACACATTTCTGCTTGGGCCAATTATTATTGGATACCGGTTTTATCAAGCCGTTTACTGTATGGTGTCACACCTGGTTCAGCGACGGTTTATCCTGGCGGTTTGCCTGGCCCGGATACCAATACGATTAACGGTTATCCGGCTCTTACCGACCAGGTCAATAATCAAAATTACCTGCAAAACTGGTTGAGTAATACAACTTCACATACTTCAAAACCTATACCAGCTGTTATTGGTTTTGAAGTAGCCGATACCCAAGGATTACCCACCTATGCTTATAATATCAATAATGGACTAGGGGTGACCTCATGGCGTCCACCGGATGTTCGCCAAATTTCAGAGAATTTTTCGGTCTACACTAACCCATATTGTTATCCATCAACTGGACATTGTGACTATTCTGCTTCTTATCTCTTTAATATTAAGAGTCTGATCGATCTTAAAGGTAACTCGCATTTTGCGCTTGCTAACCAGTATGGTGTTCAGGAAATAGCCAAATGTCTGGATGGTGCATCCTTGGATAACAGCGCTGTGATTGGTTATAACTTTAAGGATGATGGCTTGGGTAAATATGCGGTAACTGTGAGTAATTACGGGTGTTTGGCTGATAAGTTCAAATCGGTACAAATCCTGACTATTGATGATGCAGACCGTGTAATGTTCGCCTTAAGAGAAGAAACAAGAGATGCTATCCTGAATAACTCACTTACAAATTCAATTGCTTTACAGCGCAAATTAATGCCGCTATTGAAATTACAACCCAATCCACCCACGATCGTTTTAGCGAACTAATATAAATTTAACATTTATTAATCAAAGGAAAATACTATGAAAATTAAAATTTTAACTGGCATGCTTTCAGCTCTTATATTGAATAATTCTGCCTTTGCTGACAACTGTCAGTTTAACGGAACAGACAAATTGTACGTTCAAGAAATAAGAACCGGCTCTTCACAATCCAACCATCTCAATCCAGCTCTTAGTATAACGGTATCGCCAGTTAATGACCTAACACAGAGGCATAATCTTAATGCTCACTCTAATGGTTACGATTTGGATGATACTGTAGGTAGAGTATTTGTAACGCAACTCCAAATGGCGATGATAAATGGCAGTATTGTCACAATTGCCAATTATCATGGTAATTGTAGTACCCAAGGCTTTACCGGCGTATATGTGTTTAAATAAGGAGAGTATGTTAGGCCAAAGATAATCATTATTTAAACAAGAGCATGCATTGCTTGCTCTTGTTATTTAAGATTTATCAATGTCAAAAGTATCTGAGGTTAAAGTATCTGGGATCAGGGTCTGAGGTATCCCCACGAAATAAGGTGGTGAGTCATTGTTAAAATAATTTGGAACATTCAAGGTATTTGGTGATCAGATCAATCGCCAAACATCACTAAAGACTAATACCATGAATGAAGTTGTTATTTTGAAGAAATTTCTTACAGCTGTCACGCCTAAAATGCATAAAGTTAGACGAGCGTCATTAACGAGTTGTGTGAGCAGTTTGTTAAATGGAGCTACAGCCAGTGTAACCTCTGACGTAGGATTTCATCTTCAGCATATGAAAAACATCGCATCAAACGAGCCGACCGTTTGTTGTCTAATAAACATATTGTGAATGAACAATTACCTATCTATCGCGTAATCAATACGCAATATGTGAATCCTTCGTCACGCCCTATTATTCTGATTGACTAGTCGGATTTAGATACGCATTAAGGCTGTTTTTTGCTAAGGACTGCAGTGGTTTTTAATGGCAAGTGATTTTTCTAACACACCCATTTTAGCAGATTTAAAGCTTATGTTGTTTTCGAAGGCCGCCAACCCGGCATTTACGACAACTGGGAAGATACTAATAAACAAGTTCACGGTTACTCAGGATGCAAGCATAAAGGTTTCGAAAGCAAGGCTGCCGCTCGAAGAGCCTACAAAAACCACGTCAAGGAAAAGAGTAAAACGCCGCAAAACACGGTTAGTGAAGAGCCATTGAAAACAAAAAGAATGCGAGCTGAAGGTAAATACAATCGACCTCCATGGGATGAATGATTATTTGAAGCGACTTCAAATTGGTTTTAATTCTATAAATTAACTATATCTCAAACACAAAAAAACCGACTCTAGGTCGGCTTAATGTCTCTTGCAAAGAATGGTACCGGAAGACGGACTTGAACCGTCACGCCCGAAGGCAACGGATTTTGAATCCGTCGTGTCTACCAATTCCACCACACCGGCATGAAGGGAAGTAAACGTGAGTTTACAAAGAAATGATCTTTTACGTAAAAGCCTATTTCTTTACAAACTCTTTCTTAACAACTTCTCAATGAAATTATTAAGAGGTCGGCATTATACGAAAAAACACCGTGTTAGCAATAGTTTTTATAAAACAATGTGTTTAGATGTTGTTTATTTAACCGTTAATAAATATCCTCTAAAAAATAATGCGATTTAACAACACACTTTGGTAAACTATTCGAAATATTCAAAGGTGTTCTCATGAATTCAATTAATTATAACGACTTCCCTCGTGCGGGCTTTAGACGCCGCGTTGCCTGTTGGGTATACGATTTTTTAACTGCTGTAGCGGTTTATATGGTTGCTGGACTGATCTCATTCTGTATTTTTATCTTTTTTAACCATTTGGGGTTTATTGATATGGGTGAATATGAGCACTTGATTGATGTACAAGAAAACTCCTTTTTATATAGCAGTTTAATATATCTCTGGAATTTCTTTTGGGTGGCTTTTTTCTTTGTATGGTTTTGGGCGAGAAGTGGTCAAACTATTGGTATGAAAGCATGGCGTTTACGTGTTCAAAATCAAGATGGTTCGCTAATTTCTAAAACAACAGGCATTAAAAGATTGTTACCCACATTAATGGGATTAGGTAATTTGGCCGTTATATTTGATAGAAAAAACAAGTTAAGCTTGCAAGACCGTTTTACACAAACTGAGGTGGTTTTATTACCTATTGAAGTGAGTAGAGCTAAAAACATTTAGCCCTACTTAATGGATATTTAATTTGGTTTTCGCTGCATCAAGTACAGCGCAATACTCACAAATATTATGCTTGGCATCACAGCGCCAAGTATAGGCGGTAATTGATACACTAAACTCATTGAGCCCATCACTTCGTTACTGATATAAAAGAGTATACCTGTTGCAACCCCCATCATTATTCGTGCGCCCATAGAAACAGAACGTAATGGGCCAAAAATAAACGACAATGCCACCAATAACATAACAGCTACAGTAATGGGTTGAACTATTTTTCGCCAAAAGGCGAGCAAGTATCGGCTTGAGTCTTGATCGTTATCTTCCAAATATTGTAAGTAGTCTGACAGGCCACTAATAGATAAAGACTCTGGCGTAATAACACCTAATTTATCGGGTGTTAATGATGAATCCCATGCTTTTGTCGCTAACTTTTCAGATGATATATTGTTATCAGTTACAAAGGTTTCTACTACACCGCTTAACTCCCAAGCATCGGTTTTGTAAAGTGCTCTTTCGGCAGCTAACCAACTAGAAAGTTTAAGTTTGTTATTAAATTTATAAATTTGAATGTTAGTGAGTTCACCGTGTTCTTTAATTTCACCGATATGAACAAAATAGTCACCATCTTTTGCCCAAACACCGTTTTTAGAAGAAACTAAACTACCGCCTGATATGGCTTGTGCTCTTACTTCACGCGCAGCTGCTTCACCTCTTGGTGCTAACCACTCGCCTACTGCCATGCTAATCAATATCATAATAACAGCGCTTTTCATTACTGATTTAATAATATCTAAACGCGACCAGCCCGCAGCCTGCATAACCACTAATTCACTATTACTCGCAAGTGAGCCAATACCAATTAAGCCACCAATCAAAGTTGCCATCGGGAAAAATATTTCGATATCTCTGGGAATAGCATACAACACATAAAGCGCCGCGTGCGATAAGTCATAATTACCACGTCCAACAGCTTTCATTTGTTCTACAAATTTAATAATACCGCTTAAGCTTACAAATACCGCTAATGTAGTCGCGGTAGTCGATGCGATTATTTTACCGATGTATATATCAAGAATTTTCATTATTGAGCTGCTTTTTTACGTGGAAAAGAAGGTAAAAGTGATTTTAATTTTAGTCCTGACGCTCTATTTTGAAGTAATAAAATAACACCTAAAACAAAGGCTAAAAAGTGTACTGGCCATAAACCAATAACATTAGGAATAGCACCGCTTTCAAGTGCTGAACGAGAAGCCGTTAATAATAAGAAATAACTTAAAAATAAGATCAACGCTGGGATCATTTTACCAAACTTGCCCTGTCGTGGATTAACGGTACTCAGTGGCACAGCAATTAATGTAACCACTAAACATACAATAGGAAAAGCCATTCGCCATTGCATTTCAGCACGGTATTCGTTTTGAAACTCTTCATCTTGAGTAATTAATAATTTATCTGTTGGTATAGCACTTAATTTACGACGTTTATGCTCAACTTTTTGATCTTGTATCTGGATATAATATTTGCCAAAAGCGACTTCTCGAAATTCTTTATTTTTAACGTCATTTTGGTATCGAATACCATCGGTTAATACAAGTCGTTGAGAGCCGGTATCTTCTTCTATGACTTGTCCTTGAGCTGCATAAACTAAACTCGAGTTAATTATACTATCAGCGGTATGTTCTTTATCAGGTAATTGAGCAACAAATACTTTTTTTAAAGCACCAGATTCTCGGTCTTTATCATGAATAAATACCACAGCTTTTTCGTTACCTGTTTTTTGAAACCGCCCTGCGGTTAACGAACTTAAACCAGAATCAGCCGCCAAATCTTCTTTAACTTGGTATTCGTATTCAGAAGCAAATGGTGATAAATATAAGGTGAAAGCGCCCGTAACGATTGCGGTGATCAAACCAAGAATAAGCGTAACTCTAACAACATACCATTCGCTCACACCACAGGCATGTAATACCGCCATTTCGTTGTCAGCGTATATCCTGCCATAAGCTAATAAAATCCCTAAAAATAAACTCAAAGGTAAAATCATTCCAGCTAAATCAGGCACCTTTAAACCAATGAAAATCATAACTAAATGACCAGGAATTCCACCTTCAGACGCATCGTCCAAAACACGTACAAATTTGTTACTAATAAATATCGCCATCAGTACAAAAAATACAGCAAGCTGCGTTTTAGCGACTTCTTTTAATAAATAGCGAAAAATAATCACAAATAGATCCTATAAAAACTTAGTTTTTTTCTGACAATCGCACTATTTTTAAGTAAACTGGTTGTTTTCATACTAAATAATAAGTGCACTAGAAGCATAATGTTGTTGAAGCCAGCGACGATTATAGCCTTTAGGCGAATAGATTTAAAAGTAATCTTCCTTATTATTTAATGTTTTAAGCAGTTTAAACGACCATTTTTAATTAAAAATAGCGTTTATAATAGCCAATTAGGAGAACCCATGGAGTTCAGTGTAAAAAGTGGTAGCCCAGAAAAACAACGCAGTGCATGTATTGTAGTTGGTGTATTTGAACCACGTCGTTTATCTGCAATAGCTGAACAACTTGACGAGATAAGCGAAGGTTATATTAGTAATTTGTTACGTAGAGGCGACCTTGAAGGTAAGTCTGGGCAAATGCTATTACTTCATCATGTTCCTAACGTATTAAGTGAACGTGTGTTATTGGTTGGTTGTGGTAAAGAGCGTGAATTAGACGAACGTCAATATCGTCAAATTATCAGTAAAACAATTAACACCTTAAACGAAACTGGTTCAATGGAAGCTGTATGCTTCTTATCTGAGCTGCATGTTAAAGGTCGTGATACTTACTGGAAAGTTCGCCAAGCGATTGAAGCAACTCAAGATTGTTTATACAGCTTTAACAGTTTAAAAACGCGTAAAGCAGAAGCCCGTCGCCCACTACGTAAAATAGTATTTAACGTTCCTACTCGACGTGAACTGCCTCTAGGAGAGCGTGCAGTAGCACATGGTTTAGCGATTGCTGAAGGTATTTCTACCTGTAAAAATGTAGCCAATATGCCACCTAATATTTGTAATCCAGCCTATCTAGCAGAACAAGCACGTATTTTAGATAACGATTACGAAAAAATTACAATAACCGTTGTTGATGAAAAAGAAATGGAAGAACTTGGCATGGGTTCTTACCTTGCCGTTGGTCGCGGTTCAGAAAACGAATCGTTAATGAGCATCATTAAATACAATGGCGCGGGTGATGATTCAGCTCCTGTTGTATTAGTAGGTAAAGGTTTAACTTTTGATAGTGGTGGAATTTCATTAAAACCCGGCGCAGGCATGGATGAAATGAAATACGACATGGGCGGTGCTGCAGGTGTTTTAGGTGCTATGCACTCTCTTGCTGAATTAAACTTACCGATTAATGTTATTGGTGTACTTGCTGGGTGTGAAAACATGCCAGGCAGTAATGCTTATCGACCTGGTGATATATTAACAACTATGTCAGGCCAAACCGTTGAAGTATTAAATACCGATGCTGAAGGCCGTTTAGTATTATGTGACGCCTTAACTTACGTTGAACGTTTTGACCCAGAAGCCGTTATTGATGTTGCGACATTAACAGGTGCTTGTGTTGTGGCTTTAGGTAAAAATGCAACAGGATTAATGAGTACACATAATCCGTTAGCTCACGAACTACTTAACGCTTCAGAGCAAAGTGGCGATAGAGCATGGCGCTTACCTTTATGGGAAGAATATTACGAACAACTTGAAAGCCCTTTTGCAGATTTAGCCAATATAGGCGGCAAAGGTGCGGGTGCTATTACTGCAGGTTGTTTCTTATCTCGCTTTACTAAAAAATACCACTGGGCACATTTAGACATTGCTGGTACAGCATGGCGCAGCGGCGGTAAAGACAAAGGCTCAACAGGCAGACCTGTAAGTATGCTAACGCAATATTTATTAAATAAATCAGGTACAGAACAAGGTGAATAAACCTAAAGCTAGTTGTTGAATACGGCTAGCTTTACTTAAGGTTATTATTTAACAGCTATTCGGTAATTTAAATGCAAACAAAAGTCATGTTTTATGTGCTTCCCGAAGTAGAAAACACTTCTAAAGAGCCAGTACATAACGATACAACTGTTGATATCGAGTCAAACTCGTTAATTCATCAAGCCTGTTTGCAAGCTGCCTATTTTTACAGACAAAACCAAAAAGTGTTTATTTATACGCAAGATCAAGCACAAGCTCATAATATTGACGAAATGTTATGGGCTTTTGAGCCTCATTCAT
The DNA here is from genome assembly GCF_055808995.1 of Pseudocolwellia sp. G5-9. Classification (NCBI taxonomy): domain Bacteria; kingdom Pseudomonadati; phylum Pseudomonadota; class Gammaproteobacteria; order Alteromonadales; family Colwelliaceae; genus Pseudocolwellia; species Pseudocolwellia sp. G5-9. The sequence goes on along the minus strand of NZ_CM147893.1, from coordinate 4,061,830 downwards.
TTGTGGCTCATAATTTAGTCGGTGAAGGCCCAAGAGGTGGTTCTCCAGTTGAAATTAGCTGGCAAAATCCAACAACTAGGCGCCCTGTTCTTATTAACTTAACCACTACAGTGCCTAATTTTACGAATAATTTTTCAACGGTAGTTGATTTTGTACCAACAAACGAATTATTAAAGCAGCAAGCTCGAGACAGATACAGAACTTGTAAGCAATGGGGATTTTTAGTTGAAAGCCAACCAGCCCCTGTTATTACTTAAATTAATACTTAACTCGATGTTTAACTAAAGCGAGTTATAAGACACTCTTCTTACGGAAATTCTGATGGAAAAAACATTTACTCCTTCTGACATTGAACAATCCCTTTATAAAAGTTGGGAAGACCAAGGTTACTTTAGCCCTACAGGCGAAGGTGACGGCTACTGTATTGCTATTCCACCACCGAATGTGACGGGTAGCTTGCACATGGGTCATGCATTTCAACAAACCATAATGGATACGTTAATTCGTTATCAGCGTATGCAAGGCAAAAATACCCTTTGGCAAACGGGTTGTGACCATGCAGGTATCGCAACACAAATGGTAGTTGAACGTAAAATAGCGGCAGAAGAAGACAAAACACGCCACGATTACGGGCGCGAAGCCTTCATCGACAAAGTCTGGGAATGGAAAGAAGAATCTGGCGGCACTATTGGTAAGCAAATGCGCCGTTTAGGTAATTCTATCGATTGGTCACGCGAACGTTTCACTATGGACGATGGTATGTCTGAAGCCGTACAAGAAGTTTTTGTACGATTATTTGAAGATGACTTGATTTACCGTGGTAAAAGACTCGTTAACTGGGATCCTAAATTCCATACGGCTATTTCAGATCTTGAAGTTGAGAATAAAGATAAAAAAGGCCATATGTGGTACTTACGTTACCCATTAGCCAACGGCGAAAAAACTGCCGAGGGTAAAGACTACTTAGTTGTAGCGACTACTCGACCAGAAACTGTTCTTGGTGATACTGGCGTAGCTGTTAACCCTAAAGACGAACGCTATAAAGATCTTATCGGTAAGCATATTTTATTACCGTTAGTTAATCGTTTAATTCCTATTGTTGGCGATGATCATGCTGACATGGAAAAAGGCACGGGTTGTGTAAAAATAACGCCAGCTCACGACTTTAACGATAATGAAGTAGGTAAACGTCATAACCTACCACTTATCAATATATTAAATAAAAATGCAGAAATTTTAGCAGAAGCTGAAGTTTATAACGGAACGGGCGAAGTAAGCGATGCTTACGATACTGCTTTACCCGCTGAATTTGCAGGCTTAGACCGTTTTGTTGCACGTAAAGCCATTGTTGAAAAGTTTGATGAACTAGGCTTATTAGTAGAAGTTAAAGAGCACGATTTAGTGGCCCCATATGGCGATCGTTCTGGTGTAATTATTGAACCACTATTAACTGACCAATGGTACGTAAGAGCCGGACCTTTAGCTGAACCTGCAGTAGATGCGGTTAAGTCAGGTGAAATTGAGTTTGTGCCTAAACAATACGAAAACATGTACTTTTCTTGGATGAAAGACATTCAAGACTGGTGTATCTCTCGTCAACTTTGGTGGGGACATAGAATTCCAGCTTGGTATGACGAAAACGAAAATGTATATGTTGGCAGAACAGAAGAAGAAGTAAGAGCTAAACACAACATTCCAGCAGATATCAGCTTAAAACAAGACAACGACGTACTTGATACATGGTTCTCATCTGCGTTATGGACCTTCTCTACATTAGGTTGGCCAAAAAACACTGAAGACTTAAAAAACTTCCACTCAACAGATGTGTTAGTTACAGGCTTTGATATTATTTTCTTCTGGGTTGCTCGTATGATCATGATGACCATGCACTTCAACAAAGATGAAAGTGGCAAACCACAAGTTCCATTTAAAAAAGTGTATGTTACCGGCCTTATTCGCGATGAAAATGGCGATAAAATGAGTAAATCTAAAGGTAATGTTATTGATCCTTTAGACATGATTGATGGTATTTCTTTAGATGAATTATTAGAGAAACGTACTGGCAACATGATGCAACCTAAGTTAGCCGCTAAAATAGCTAAGCTAACCAAAAAAGAATTTCCTAATGGTATTGAAGCACATGGTACTGACGCGTTACGTTTTACCTTAACCTCTGTTGCAACTACTGGTCGCGATATTAGCTGGGACATGAAACGCCTTGAAGGTTACCGTAATTTCACTAACAAATTATGGAACGCCAGCCGTTATGTATTAATGAATACCGAAGAGCATGACTGTGGTAAAGACAGTAATGCGGAAATGGAGTTTTCATTAGCCGATCGTTGGATCTTAGGTCAATTTCAACAAACGGTTAAAACGGTACATGAAGCCTTTGAAACCTTTAGATTTGATTTAGCATCACAAGCGCTATACGAATTCACATGGAATCAATTCTGTGATTGGTATTTAGAGCTCACTAAGCCTGTATTTTTCAAAGGAAACGAAGCCCAGCAGCGTGCAACTCGTCATACTTTAGTTAATGTACTGGAAAGCTTATTACGTTTAATGCATCCAATAATGCCTTATATTACTGAAACTATTTGGCAACGTGTTGTGCCATTAACTAACTTTATCGAAAATAACGGTAGTCAATTAGGTAATAGCATTATGGTTCAGTCATTCCCTGTGTTTGATGAAAACCTATGCGATCAACAAGCGATAGATGACTTAGAGTGGGTTAAACAGTTCATTGTTGCTATTCGTAATATTCGTGGCGAAATGGACATTTCACCAAGTAAGTCATTACCTGTGTTAGTTAAAAACGTAAGTGCAAATGATCAACGTCGTATCGATGAAAATCAGCAGTTCTTAAGTGCATTGGCAAAATTAGAAAGCATTACTGTATTGACTGACAATGACGAAGCCCCTTTATCTGCTACTGCGGTTGTTGGTGATTTATCTGTTCTTATTCCAATGGCAGGTTTAATTGATAAAGATGCTGAAATAGCACGCTTAACTAAATCAATTGAGAAGCTGAACAAAGAAGCGGATAAAACAAGAAGTAAATTAAGTAATGAGAAATTTGTTGGTAAAGCCCCAGAAGCTGTTATCAATAAAGAAAAAGCTAAATTAGCTGAAGCTGAGTCAGCACTTGAAAAGCTTCAAGAACAAGTTACTCAAATCGAAGCGTTATAAACGTACACAACTCTATACGTTTTTGTAAAAAAGTTGTTAAAAGCCAGCATCTTAGCTGGCTTTTTTTTGTCATAAAAAAGTAAAGATTAATGGGAACCTTTGTGATAACATGTTGTCGCGTTGAGTTTTTGCGTTTCGGAAGAAGGAAAGGTTAGCTAGTAATAGTTGATTGTCCTAAACGCTTTTATTGTGTTATTGGAAACCTTTCTCTGTCTGTACTTTGAGGTAGAGAGCATTTACTCCGTATGTAGCCATTTGGCTGTTTTTAAACTATTTTTTGTGAGAAATGTAAGTATGTCTGACTCAGTAACAGGTAAAGTAAAATTCTTTAATGAATCTAAAGGATTCGGTTTCATTGAGCAAGAAAACGGCCCTGACGTTTTTGTTCATTTTAGCGCTATCCAAGGTGACGGTTTCCGCACTTTAACTGATGGCCAAGCAGTATCTTTTACAGTTAAACAAGGCCAAAAAGGCCCTGAAGCTGAAAACGTAACAGCTCTTTAAGTTAAACACTTAAAACAAATTCGAAAAAGGTGAATCAGAAATGATTCACCTTTTTTATTTGTTCCTCCTCATCAAATTACTTCGTCTAATAACAATCTATACCCGTTACCAATCAAATTATCTAACAATACGAAACATCATATACAAACAACAGAGTTTACATATAGAATGAATTAATAAAATCCATATAAAGAATTCAGCATGAAATATTTCTTCAAAATATTTTTAATGTATGTGTTTATGATAATGTTCAGCTTTGGCTGTACTTCCATACAAAAGCCATCTACATCAAAATCATTCATAAAAGCGCCCTCTATTGAACAAGCTAAACGAATTGTGTTTCTTGGAGACAGTATTACTTTTCAAGGCGGTATGGTTGTTAATACGGAGTTATGGTTAAAAAAGCTCTATCCGAACAAAGTATTCGAAATTATTAATGTCGGTTTACCAAGCGAAACGATTACAGGGTTAAGCGAAGCAGGACATGCAAACGGTACATTTCCTCGCCCGTATGTGCATGACCGTTTAATATCAGTTTTAGATAAAACACAACCTGATCTTATTATTGCTATGTATGGTATTAACTGTGGTATATACCAGTCGTTTAACGACAAAAAAGATAAACGCTTCCAACAAGGTTATTTAGCGTTAAACAAAGCCATTAGCGAACGCAATATTCCTGCAGTTTATATAACCCCGCCTATGTATGACCATCAAAAAGGGAGCATAGATGCCCTTGATTATAATGATAAAGTCTTAAGATCTTTTTCTAATTGGTTATTACAAAAAAGAGTAGATGGTTGGCATGTGATTGACCTATACAACGAAATGAACAGGCAAATTATAACGTTAAGAAAAGACCAACCTGATTATTTTTATCAACATGACGGTATTCATATGATTGACGAAGGATACTGGTTTTTAACTGACTTAATTATGAATTATTTTGAGCCCGAAAAAATTATAATGAATCAACAACATATTTCTAACTCACTATCTTTAGCTGAAACCTTAAGTAAATCACCACAAAAATTACTTACACTAACAAACAAAAAAATGCAGTTAACTCGAGATGCGTGGTTAACTTATACAGGACACACACGCCCTAAACTTCCTGTTGGTTTACCCATGAATCAATACAAAATAGAACTTAAAGCACTTGAAAAACAAATAACGAAAATTTTAGATAAGTAGCCTAAATTGAGATTAAACCGTTATTCATTAAAACTCAGAAAGCCTTTACCAAGTAGATGCATACTCAAAATGCGTTTTTACTTGGTAATAGGCATAGAAGCATTAATAACATCAACTAAAGCTTCGATATGAAGTTCGTCATCATTGAGTGCAGGAATGTAGTGGTAAGTTTCACCGCCAGCGTCTATAAAAACAGCTCGGTTTTCATGCTCTAACTCTTCTAATGTTTCTAAGCAGTCAGCACTAAAAGCAGGACTCATTATGGCAACATGCTTATGGCCTTCTTTAGCTAGTTTTTCTAAAGTTACATCAGTGTACGGCTGTAGCCATTCAGCTTTACCAAAACGCGATTGAAAGGTCATTACAAAGTCATCTTTATCAAAACCTAAAGACTCTGTTAATAAACGCGTGGTCATACTACAAAAACAATAATAAGGGTCGCCCTGCTCTAAAAAGTATTTAGGCATACCATGAAATGAAAGTATGAGCTTATCGGGTTTACCGTATAATTTAATATGCTCAGTTACGCTATGTTTAAGCGCTTGAATATATTTAGGATTGTCGTGGTATCCGCTAATAAAACGTAAACTTGGGATCCAACGCCACTTTTGAAGTGTTTTAACAACGGCATCAAATGTTGAGGCTGTTGTAGGGCCTGCATATTGAGGATATAAAGGTAATACAATAATATCGTTAACACCTGATTGCTGCATCGTATTTAAGGCATTTTCAATTGAGGGATTACCATATCGCATAGCCAAAGCAACGGTTACCTTGTCGCCATATTTTTCTGTTAACGCATTTTCAATTTTACTTTTTTGTTTTTCGCTGATCACCATAAGTGGTGAGCCTTGCTCTGTCCAAATACTTTTATACAAAGCGGCGGATTTTTTAGGTCGAATACGTAAAATGATACCGTGTAGAATAATCATCCATAATATTCTAGGTATTTCTACTACACGAGGATCAGATAAAAACTCCCTTAAATAAGTTCTTAATGCTGAAGCTGTTGGCGCTTCAGGTGTACCTAAATTAGTCACTAGCACACCTATTTTCGCTTTCTTATCGTGAAGTTCTTTACTGCGGCCTAAAAATCTCGACATAATATTTATCTAAACACTCGTTAAGGAACAATGGTATCAATCAATAATGATACGGGTTCGGTTGATAACACATCAGTATTTAGCCGTTCCGCTTTAAAGTCGCCAGATTTAGTACCCACACTGCCACTAGCAGAAATTACCGCGTAAATATTAACGGCAGGAACATCACTAATTTTAGCTTGTGGCGACATTGCTTTACTGTCGTTTAGCACAACAGTTACAGGTAAATCACTTGCTTTCATTTTAACCGCGGCAACAGGCATTCTGCCATGTTTAGCATCTGATGATACTGCGTAGATAAATACGACCTTATCTTCACCTTGGATCAGTTGTTCTTTAATATTTTCACTTATATCAACATTAACTGTTAACTGTGGCCCTGTATCAGTTTGATCGTTATTTGTTGAAACAGGATGACTTTGTTCCATACCTTGTCCATTAGCGGCTTGTAATAACCTGTTTTTAGCTTCAGCTACCGCCTCACTAAGCGCTTGTGTATTTACATTCGGTTTACCGGCATTAATAACCGTTTCCCAATGTTTAATCGCTATTGCATAATTTTGCTTCATAAAATTATGCATACCCATGAGTATATTGGTTGAAGCATCAGCAGGATTTAATGCTAGCGCTTTATCAATAAACTCTTGCACATCACTTGAGATAGTTTGATTGTCTTTATAGTAGTAAGCTTGAGCTTTAGCACCATATAACTCAGCAGATTCACCTTCAATGCGAATAACTTGATCAAACGACTCTATCGCTTTGTCGAATTCACCAATATTGATAAAGGCTTGACCTAAGCCATACCAAGCGTCTGAATTATCAGGTTCGTTTACTGTTAAATCGATCAGGGATTTGATTTGAGCAATTATTTGTTGTGCTTGATCTTGCTCGCTCATTTCAGCACCAGCATGTTGGTTACTGTTTAATGGCTGACTCAGTTGCTCGTAAGCGCCATTATGGTTGTACATAACAAAACTAAAGGTCAAAACAAAGAGTGTTAATATTATTGGCCAAATAACCGAAATAGTTTTGCTTTCAATCACGTCTTCAGCTGAAGCTTTCTTATTTTCTTCTATATCTTGTAATAAGCTTTTATCTAATTCTGCAATTAAGTATTGGTAATTTTCATCATCAATACTGCCTTGTTTAAAATCGTTTTCAATTTCAGCTTTATGTTCGTGATATAACCTAACATTAGTATCGTCACGTTGTGAGTTATTGACAATAGTCACGTTGTTATTTTGTTTAATAAAATGCCACCAAATAACAACGAGTATAAGGAGAAGAAAAGCAACAATTAATATAATGAGTTCTGGCATGAATTTATTTGTCTTTTAGTATGTTATCAAGTTTGCTTTGCTGTTCAGTAGAAAGTGTTTTTTCAACTGTAGCTTGCGGCTTTTTACGAATAATCATCACTACAACTATTACACCAATAAGTAATAATAGCGCAGGACCAAACCATAAAATATACGTAAGGCTGTTCACTCTCGGGCGATATAATACAAAGTCGCCATATCGAGCTACCATAAAATTAACAATTTCACTGTCTGCTTTTCCTTGCTCAAGTAAATCATAAACTTCTCTACGCAAATCAGCTGCAATAGGTGAGTTAGAGTCAGCTAAATTCTGATTTTGACATTTAGGACATCTCAACTCTTTGGTTAAATCGTTGAAACGTATTTTAGTCACTTCATCTTTAAATTCGTATGTATCAACAGGGCTAGCATGCACAATAGAAGTTGTTATAAAAGCACAAGTTAATGTAATGCTTAAAACTAATGAGGCTAAAAATTTGGTGATCATAATAACTATCTCCCCGCTTGTTGTTCAGATTCAATTTGCACAATAAGTGGCTCAAATTCATGACGCCAAATATTGGCATTTAAGGGGCCAGCGAAACGCTTACGAATAATATTGTTATGATCAATAACAAAAGTTTCAGGTGCGGCGTACACACCTAAATTAATACTTAACTTGCCTAATTCATCAAACAATGAAAACTGGTAAGGATTACCTAAAGCAGCTAACCATTTTTGAGCGGCTGCTCTTTCATCGTCATAATTCAAACCATAGATAGTAAAGCGATCAGTTTTAGAAAGTTTTAGTAAATACTCATGCTCAGCTCTGCACGACGGACACCACGTTCCCCATACATTAACCAATTTAATACCGGCTTTAAAATCTGCATTGGTTTTCAACGTTTTCTCATCGTTAACACCATATAACGAAAATTCAGGAAATTGCTGATTAACCAAAGCAGAAGGCAGTTCAGTCGGATTTAACGACAACCCGCGATATAAAACCACACCCAATACAACAAACAATATAAGAGGAATAAATCGAATTAACTTACCCATTACTCTGCTCCTGCTAAATTTGGTTTTGCACTCTGAATTTCGCTATTTTCTGAGCTCGAAGATTTTGTTTTCACTGTTTTTTTTCTACGATATCGTTTATCTAACATGGTAAGTACGCCACCTACTGCCATGAAAATAGCGCCTAACCAAATCCACCTTACAAAAGGTTTGTAATGTACGCGTACCGCCCAAGCATTATTTGGTAATGGATCACCCAGAGCAACATAAACGTCTCTAAACAAACCGGGATCTATTGCTGCCTCAGTCATTCCCATAGTTTGTACTAAATAAGTACGTCTTTCAGGCTGTAACAAGCTAACAAAGTCACCATTTTTATAAACCTCAATTTGGCCTTGCACCGCCGAGTAATTAGGACCTTTTACGTCTTTAACACCGTTAAATTTAACTTCGTATCCTGAAATAAGTGCACTTTCACCTTGTGACATTTTCACATTGGTTTCGGTTTCATAAGTAGAAACAAGCGTTACACCTACAATAGCGATAGCAATACCTTTATGGGCTAATGTCATACCAATTTGACTTAAGCTGATCCTAGATATTGATAATTTTCCATCTGGGCCTTTCGCTCTGTTGTATAAGTCTTTCAATACCACGAGCTCAACCCAACAGGCTAATGTAATCCCCATAGTGATCCAAGCATTAAACTCACCGGCATATAGGAAAGGAAAAGCTATACCAATAACAATACTAATAATTGATGGAGAAAATAATTGTTTACGTAATTCACCTTTTTTAGCTTTTTTCCATCGAATAAGCGGGCCAATACCCATAACAATAAAGAGTAAACTCATTATTGGAACAAATACCGCATTAAAATAAGGGGGCCCAACAGAAATTTTACCGTAACCTAAGGCATCAACGAGTAATGGGTATAAAGTACCGAGTAACACAGTAACAGCAGCAATAACAAGAATAACGTTACAAATAAGTAATGCTGTTTCTCTTGAATAAAAAGCAAAACGGCTAAAACTTGCAACGTTTGAAGCTCTTATAGCAAATAATGTTAAGGAGCCTCCAACAGCTATAGCTAATAACATGAGGATAAATAATCCACGCCCTGGATCTGCTGCAAACGAATGAACAGAGGTAATAACTCCAGAACGAACGATGAATGTTCCCAGCAAGCTTAAACTAAACGCAAAAATAGCTAATAAAACAGTCCAGTTTCTAAAAGCTCCTCGTTTTTCAGTAACCGCTAACGAATGAATAAGTGCCGTTCCCACTAACCAAGGCATAAATGAAGCGTTTTCAACTGGATCCCAAAACCACCATCCGCCCCAACCGAGTTCGTAATAAGCCCACCAACTACCTAAAGCAATACCACAAGTTAGGAAAACCCATGCTCCAACGGTCCAAGGTCTAGCCCATCGAGCCCAAGCCGCATCTAACTTACCGCACATTAAAGCCGCTACAGCAAAAGCAAAAGACACAGAGAAACCAACGTAGCCTAAATATAATAATGGCGGATGAATAATTAAACCAACGTCTTGTAATAAAGGATTTAAGTCACGCCCTTCTACAGGCACATTAGGCCATAAACGTTCAAATGGATTTGAAGTTAATAAAGTAAATACCGCAAAACCAACCACAACCATGCCTAACACAGCTAAAACGCGTGCAATAAACGCGTCTTCAATACCATCACTAAATTTAGCAACTGCGGCTGTCCAAGCGGCTAAAGAAAAAACCCAAAGCAATAATGAACCTTCATGCCCGCCCCACACCGCACTTATTTTAAAATAATAAGGCAAATGGCTATTTGAATGGCTTGCAATATAAAGTACGGAGAAGTCATCGGTTACAAAGCTATAACCCAAAGTAATAATACTAATAGCAATAAAAGCAAACATACCAAACGTTAGCGGTTTAGCATAAGTTATAAGCTGTTGGTGCTTAGTTGCTATGCCAACTAAAGGCACAATACTTAAACAAATAGCAAAGGCTAAACCAATTATGAGAGCGAAGTGCCCTAACTCAGGTATCATTTATTTCTCCGGATTTATCTTTCTTTCTCGATCTTTGCTGTAAAGTCGAATAAAGGTGGGGCTATTCAATTAATTTTTAATAACATTATTCATTTGAATGCGTATTTTAGAATGTATTTATCATTTTCAGGCACAAAAAGTGTAATAAGTTATGACAAATAGCCCATGCAATATATTATTTTTGAGTTTTTTTAAACCTAAAAATTGGCGTTATTCTAGCATCAACCCATATTATTAATCATTAAAGTTAGTGTGAATCTTCAATATTATTTCGAACTGTTGAATTACATGCCGATATAGTATGATAATGCGCATAAATCGAAGTTGTTCTATATCAATTTTAAAGTATAAACATTAGGTTATACTCGCTTCGTATAACGTTTTTTATTTGGATTTTTTCTTGCAAACAACTCATAAAACCACTTCAACTCCTTTGTTATCAGCCAAAATGCTGACATGCATTAGAGAGGATCGTATTTTATTTGAAGCGTTAAATATAAACGCTTATTCAGGTGATATTATTCAAGTTGAAGGCCCTAACGGAGCAGGAAAAACTAGCTTATTACGTATCTTATCGGGTTTATCTGTACCGTATGATGGTACTGTTTATTTTAATGAAAAAGACATTCAAAAAGTTCGTGAAGATTATCATCAAAACTTACTTTATCTAGGTCACCTTCCCGGTGTAAAAGGCGAAATGACGGCTCAAGAAAACCTAGCATTTAATCTGGCATTACAAGGTTTAAACCCTAACTTGGCAGAAGACACATTAAAAGACGTTAACTTATTAGGTTTTGAAGATTCTTTAGCTTCGCACCTAAGTGCAGGACAACATAGGCGTATTGCTCTAGCTCAATTATGGCAAACGAAAGCACCTATATGGATTTTAGATGAACCTTTTACCGCTATAGATAAAATTGGCGTAAAAGCATTAGAGTCACTATTTTTAACTCATGTTAATAAGGGAGGCTGTATTATTTTAACGACACATCAAGATTTAGCATTACCTAAAGAACGAGTAAAAAAACTCACGCTAGAATATCGTTTCTTCTAATGTTGTTTTTTATAATACATAGAACTGAGCAATGGCCCAATTAATGGCACAATCAATGGTAAATAACACTCAACATTTAAATAGCTTATCTTATCGTTCAGCGTTTATGCTGGTATTAAAACGAGATCTCACGATAGCGTTTAGACATAAAGACGACATTTTAAATCCTATCTTGTTTTTTGTTATTGTTATTACGCTTTTCCCTCTTGGAATTGGTCCTGAAATAAATACATTATCGCGTATAGCTCCTGGTATTATTTGGGTTGCAGCATTGTTATCAACACTTTTGTCATTAGATCGATTGTTTAAATCTGATTACAATGACGGTTCGTTAGAGCAAATGTTATTAAGCCCACACCCTATTTTTGTTTTAGTGTTAGCTAAAATTACCGCACATTGGTTATTAACCGGTTTACCTCTTATTTTTATTGCGCCTTTACTCGCCGTACTTTTACACCTAAACGAACACAGTTATGGTGCTTTAATGCTCACGCTTTTATTAGGCACACCGGTATTAAGTTTGATTGGCGCGATAGGCGTTGCGCTAACGGTAGGCATTAAAAAAGGTGGCGTGTTGTTAAGTTTATTAATCTTGCCTTTATATATTCCAGTATTAATTTTTGCAACGAGTGCAATTGATAGCGCGTCGATGAACTTACCTTTTACAGGGCAACTTGCTATAATTGCCGCGCTATTTTTTAGTACCCTTACCTTGGCACCATTTGCCGTATCATCAGCTTTAAAAGTGAGTACAAACTAACATGTGGAAATGGCTACACCCTTACGCAAACCCTGAAACCACTTACCACCTAACGGGTAGGTTAATTCCGTGGTTTAGCTATTTAACAATTGCCTTGCTTACTGTTGGTTTAATTTGGGCTTTGCTTTTTTCACCTGCAGATTATCAACAAGGTGATAGTTTCAGAATTTTCTATATTCATGTCCCCACCGCAACATTATCCATGGGAATATATGTTGGGATGGCCATTGCAGCATTATGCAGTATTGTTTGGCAGTTAAGGCTTGCTGATGCCTCTGCTGCTGCTTTAGCACCGATTGGCGCTGTGTTTACTTTTGTGTCTTTAGTTACTGGTGCGGCGTGGGGGAAACCTATGTGGGGTACTTGGTGGATTTGGGATGCTAGACTAACCTCTCAACTCATTTTATTATTTTTGTTTTTAGGTGTAATAGCACTTCATAACGCTTTTGAGGATAAAGGGTTAGCAGGTAAAGCCGCTGGCATATTAACCTTGGTAGGCGTTATCAATATTCCAATCATAAAGTACTCTGTTGAATGGTGGAATACATTACACCAAGGTGCAACAGTCAGTAAAATGGGCAAACCTTCTATGACAATAGATATGCTATGGCCATTTATATTTTGTTATATGGGCTTTATTTTTCTCATTATAGTGATAACGTGTATCCGCTTTAGAAGTGAGATTTTATCAAGAAACAGTATGCGCCCTTGGGTAAAAGAATTAGTACTCGCTGAAGGAGGTAAATAATGCAGTTTGAAAGTATTAGCGCCTTTTTTGATATGGGCGGTTACGGCTTTTACGTTTGGCTTTCATATGGTGTTGCCGCGTTAGCTATTTTATTACTTATTGTGTTTAGCAAACAAAAGCACCAACAAACTGTTCAGCATATTGCTCAACGTTATCTAAGAGAAATTAAGCGTAAAGAAGCAGCTAAATTGCAACAAAGCGCCCAAGAAAAAACTCAAAAAAATAAGCAAGAATCCCTATCCCCTTTAGCTGTATCCGAGGAAGAAAATGAATCCACGCCGTAAAAAACGTTTAACTATTGTCACTTCTATCCTAATAGGTTTAGGCGTTGTTTCAGGACTCGTGTTATATGCATTAAGTCAAAACATTGATCTGTTTTACAAACCTTCAGAAATTTATAATGGTAAAGAAGGTTCTGGTATCAAAGCGATCGATGGACAACGTTTAAGAATTGGTGGGTTAGTCGTACCTGGTAGCGTTAAAAGAGATGAGAATAGTTTAAAAATAGCGTTTAAATTAGCAGACATGAAAATGCCTATTACTTTTGATGAAAATGAACCTATGGTTACTGTAAAGTATGATGGAATATTGCCTGATCTATTCAGAGAAGGACAAGGTATTGTCGCAAATGGTGTATTGAATACTGATAGTTATGTCATTGAAGCCACAGAGGTGTTAGCTAAACATGATGAAAATTATATGCCTAAAGAACTAGAAGCTGACTCAACTACACCTCACACTGAATCTAAAGGTTATTAACCACTAAAAAAGGTAACTGTTATGGTTATATATTTACCATCACAATTACCTTTCATATTTTTAAAGATTAGGCGGTGTATTTTACTGACAAAATACGTTCACCTACTTTATTTAAAATCTCTATTTCACCATCACATACAGCAATAATAGATTTATTCTCTTTAAAGTTATTTGGAATAATAACCCTACCATTCATGTTTTCTTCAAAGGTTTTAACGTCATGTTTTAGCTCAAGCGATCCTTCAGTATAATATATTACAGTAACTTTTCGTTGAGATGGATGTGTCATTATTGTTCCTAATCTACTTAGCTGAATGAGTTACTTTTCAGCTATACAACTAATAAATATCTAGGCGAACATCCTTTTAGGTTATTTTAATTATAGACAAGTCTATAGTTTTGGATACATAGGCAGTTAAAAATTTGAACTTATAGTTAACTATTTTAATAAAAATTACTAGCAATAAATTGCATACAATTTAAAAATAAATAAAAAGCTATAAGACAATAACTTGAGGTTATTGGTTAAAAAAGATAAGAAGTGAAATTCAGGAATTTACGAAGCTCCATGAGTAATACCAATCGCAATAACCAATTGATCATTTGTACTCGTTTAAATGGTCAATTCATTAATGCGTTTGGTATAAAAATTAATTATTCAGTAAAATGAATATTGATAGTAGGGGTAACATAGAAGTTGATTGATGAGCTGTAATTAATAACTAAAAAGGAGCGAAATATCAGCTCCTTTATTTCTTAAAAAATGTATGCAAATCCCAGTAATAAAATCACTACTTTATACGACGAAAAATTCGTCCCATAGCAAATATTTATTTCAGCGCTTCATCAAGGGGCATGAAACGCAGTAGTGAGACTAATATTAATCTAAAATTTAAGAATCAGGATCCATTCCCTGTTTTATTTTTTCTATTCTCTCAATATGCTTATGATGTGCTTTAAAAGCAGAAAGACTAAACGCACCTACAATTGCAATAATTGGAATTAAAAGCGATAAAATCGCAGGGTCTATAATATTATTAATCCAATCCATCGAATAACTCCTTGGTATATTCTATTCTTCGAAATATGTACCCCAACCATCATAGTCCACTTTACACTGCTTAGCTAACTGATACATAATTTTAGTCTCATCTGAAATGATATCTACCTCAAGAGGTTGTTCTGTAATAATATCAAAGGCAAATACCTTTTCACCACTGTCAGTTTCTGCTTCTTCAGGCTCTTCTACATCATACCCTTTCTTAAAAGCTGTTACCGCTGCAGCTTCTAACAACTCAAAATTTGCACTAGAAAAATGATGTTCAATAGTATGATCTACGTCTTCATTTGTTTCGTCTGCAATAAGATCTGCAATTAAGTTTTCAGTATGGGTTAACCATTGTTGTAATTCATCTTCAATCATTATTTAGTCTCATTGCTATAACTGTGTTGTACTTCTTCGTTCAGTTCATTAAATTTTTCAGTGATCATTAGCTGGGCTTTTTGAGTTACAGATTTGATACTCTCGCTATTTTGTGTATTTATGTGAATAGGTTCTAAAAATTGAATTATTATTTTTCCGTTATTCCAGCGGTTCAATTTTATATCAGCCGAACTACTTGCACAAATAGGAACAATAGGAACATTGGCTTGTTGTGCTGTTCTAAAAGCCCCTGTTTTAAAAGGTAAAATACCTTTACCATAACTACGAGTACCTTCGGGGAAAAGCCAAACAGATAGTCCGTCTGCATTAATTTTACTCGCCGTTTGTGCAATAGTATTTTTAGCTTTATTACTATTTTTACGATCTATTAGAATGTTACCTGTTAACCAATACATTTGTCCAAAAAAAGGCATCCATATAAGGCTTTTTTTGCCAACACTTACCGTATTTGGCCTAACAGCACCTGCTAACGTAAACATATCCCAAGTATTCTGGTGATTACAAATATACACCACAGAATCAATATGCTTAACTGACTCTGGGATCCTAACTTCAACCTCTACACCTAATAATGTTGTAACTTTAGCTAAGTAACGACAAGTTAAATGTGCATTATTTTTATGGAAAGGTCTAAATAAGCAAAAAATACAAGAAACAACACATATAAAAACCAAAGCAATGGTTACTAATAATATTCGAAAAAACGCTAACAAAGTTACATCTCACATAAAATTTATGGGCGCTAGTATAACCCTTAACTAATCCAAATAGTGAATTAGTTAATAACACTATTTTCGCAAGAGTATTAACAGTAATAAATTTACGCTTTTTGGCTAGAAGCATATCAATGTTAAGGAGTACATAGCTTCGTTTATAATGTATATAAAAAATGCCCATAAGAATCACTTATGAGCATTAAAATTATAACCAACCATTTAGTTTTTAAAAAAGTTCATCTTCTATATCAAACAAGGTATGACTTCCCGCTTTTATTGATTCAATAAGTGATGCTCTTCGAGGCAGTAGTTTTGCAAAATAATATTGTGCGGTTTTAATTTTGCTTTGGTAAAAACTATCGCCAGAACTTTCTTTATTAAAAGCCTCTTCCGCCATTTTAGCCCAAATGAAAGCCATTGCTGTATAACCAAACACATGTAAATAATCGTTTGCTGCTGTACCTAATTCTTCAGGATTTTTATGTGCGGCACTTAAAACATAATGAGTGAGTTCTTCTAATTCATCAATTGATGTTGAAAGCGGTGCAATAAATTGATTCATGTTTTCATGCTTAGTCGCGTTAATATAATCCCTTACCTCTTGAAGGAAGATCTTCATTAGCTCACCTTTACTACCTGCAACTTTACGAGCGAGTAAATCCATAGCTTGCACGCCGTTTGTTCCTTCGTATATTTGAGCAATACGAGTATCACGAACTAGTTGCTCCTGCCCCCATTCACGAATAAAACCATGGCCACCAAATACTTGCTGACCCGCAACTGTACTATCAAATCCCATGTCAGTGAAAAAAGCTTTGGCAAGAGGTGTCATTAACGCCGCTAACGCTTCACCTTTTTTCTGCGGCTCTCCTTCACCGTATGTTGATATATCTAATTGCATTGAAATGTAAGTTGATAAAGCTCTTGAGCCTTCAGTTAATGCTTTCATATTTAATAGCATTCTGCGCACATCACCATGAACCATAATTGAATCAGCTACGCCATCAGGGTTTTTAACACCCGTTAATGAACGACCTTGCAAACGATCTTTAGCGTATTCAAGAGCATTTTGATAAGACTTAGCTGCAGCTCCTATACCTTGAATACCAACGCCAATGCGTTCAAAGTTCATCATGGTAAACATGCAATTTAAGCCTTTATTGATTTCGCCAATAAGATAACCTTCAGCTTCGTCAAAGTTCATTACACAGGTAGCGGAAGCATGAATACCCATTTTATGCTCAATAGAACCACAAGTTACATTATTCGCTTCACCTAAGGTTTCATCATCATTCACCTTAAATTTAGGCACTAAGAAAAGAGAAATACCTTTAGGTCCTGCTGGTGCATCTGGTAACTTAGCTAAGACAAGGTGAATAATATTTTCAGCTAAATCATGCTCACCCGCGCTAATAAATATTTTATTACCTGTGATTTTATAGCTACCATTATCTTGAGGTATTGCTTTGGTTCTAATTAAACCTAAATCGGTACCTGAATGAGATTCAGTTAAACACATTGTTGCGGTCCAATCACCGGAATACATACGTGTTAAATATTTTTCCTTCAACTCCTCACTACCATGCTTAGCCAACGATAAACCCGCGCCAGCAGTAAGTCCTGGATATAATGAAAAAGATATGTCGGCTGAGCACAGCATTTCTTCGTGGAAAGCTGTTACAACTTTAGGCATTCCCATGCCTCCATAGTTGACATCACCACCTAAGGCAGTCCATCCACCCGCTACGTATGTTGCAAAGGCTTCTTTGTAACCTGGAACCGTTGTTACTGTGCCATTATTAAAATTAACACCTGTTTCATCGCCTATTCGTGAAAGTGGAGCAATTTCTTGTTCTGCTATTTTTGCGCATTCTTGTAATATTGCTTCAGTTGTTTCACGATCTACATGATCAGCTAATTTAGGCAAGTTTTGCCATAACGTTTCTGACTTAAATACATCAAACAACAAAAAATTCATATCTTTTAAAGGTACTTGGTAATCAGCCACAATCATCTCCGAAAATAAAACGTTTTTTATAATTAATCGCAATATTTAAACAAGCAATTAAAACACCTGTTTTAATACTACGCCAAATATTTATTAAAAGCAAAGTACACTTCACGTGATATAACGACTTGCTTAGCATCACAACAAGTGCTTAAATTAATGATAAATAGCGTTATGAGTAAACATGTACGATGAGTAACCCCAAGCAACTGTTTATATTAATATTATTATGTTGTGTTACTTATAACGCTGCAGCAAAACAACTTCATTTCAGTAAAGTAGAAAAAGGTGATTTTTACCAATTTAATTATCAATGGGAAGATCATCAGAAAAAAGCGCAATCTATAGTCTTTTCGTTAGAGAAGGCAGCCCTATTCAATAAGTTTAGAAACTTCCGTACCTATAAACCTAAATTAGCTGCACGGCAAATTAGTAATAAAATCATGAGGTATTTGAATAAAAACCCTATTGCAAACATTCAAATTAATTATGATAAGAAAGCAGGAAGCATTACCGTTAAAGGCAGCGACCTAGCATTAGTGAATGATACCGAAGAAAAAATATTAACTTTGCATAGTGAGTTTACTCAACAATACCTACAAGCTAATTGGTATCACACCTTTACAACTTACGATAATATACAAGCAATAAAACCTGATCATGTAACCTTTGCCTCGTTATCAGCTGATGACTTGAAACCAATGAAACCGTTAATTTTAGAAACGGTTTCTATACAAAACATTCGTAAAGCAACAGATCATGTTTTGGCTTTTGTACAAAATATTCCTTATTCAACACTAAACTCAAGAGTTGAATCTTCCGGTTCAGGTTTTAATCCCCCCTTAAAGCTATTGTGGGAAAACCAAGGAGATTGCGATAGTAAAGTGACTCTCACAGCAGCTATATTAAGATCCCTCATGCCAAGAATAAAAATGGTGTTAATTTTTATCGATAACCATGCGTTAATTGGCATAGATGTATTGGCAAGAGAAGATGAAGTAACAATAACGTTAGACGGCACAACCTATCTTTTAGCTGAACCAACAGGGCCAGCATTGTTACCTTTAGGTACATTAAATCAAACGTCAGAATTAGCGATAATACAAGGGCAATATACTGCTGAGAAGTTTCATTAATGAATGCTTAAAAAAGCCTGTTCAGCTAACTCAAAATCTTGAATAGTATCAATATCTATAGATTCTGCTTGATTCATGACATATGGAATTGATGTATCATTATAAAACTTAGATAAATCATTCGTCGGCAGTATATATATAGCTCCATTAGGCATATAGATGGCAGCATTTTTTTGTCGAGCATGATGCGTTTTTATTTGTTCACTGTTATCAACAAAGTGCGCATAACCCTGCTTATCACCTTTCATGATCCATGCATATTTTTGTTCCAGTTGATAACACGAAAAAAGACGTAACTCTTCGTTATCACGCAATGTATAAAGCTCAATGGCTTCGTCAATATGCTTACATGTTCTTAACGGTGACGTCGCTTGCAGATTTAGTGCTATATTAAACTCTCCATGTAATGTTTTTATTTGTTCATAAGCGTGTTGTAGAGCTTCAGCTAAAGAGGAATCATCATTTGATAAGTGTTCAGGTCTATCAATAACTTCTGCACCATATTGTTTAGCAATTTCAGCGTACTTTTTACTATCAGTAGAGACAAACACTTTATCAATATATTGAGAGTTTAGTGCAGCTTCAATCGTCCATGCCATTAAGGGTTTACCATGAAACATTTTAATGTTTTTATCGACCAAACCTTTTGAGCCACTTCTAGCACCAATAAAAGCAAATAAACGTTTCTTTAGTATCATTAAAACTTATCTCTTACATCTATTTGTGCTTGATTAAAGTCGTTCATTTTTCCAATATCTAACCAATATTCATGAATAGGAAAAATAGAAACTTTGTGGTTTTCTGCTATTTTTTGCTCTATTAATGTAGGCATGTCAATGATTTGGTTTTTTTCAACTTGCGCAATTAATTCAGGATTAATTACGTAGATGCCCGCATTAATAAAATGTCGTTGAAGTGGCTTTTCTACCATGCTGACCACTTGATTTCCAACAGACTCTACGACTCCATAAGGCACTTGATATTCATATTCAGTTACACACATAGTCGCCAAAGATTTTTGATCTAAGTGGTATGAAAGTAAATGTTCAAAATCAACTTTAGTAAGTAAGTCACCATTCATCATAATGACAGGTAATTTGGGCATACTATCAGGCAATAACCCTAAAGCTCCTGCTGTACCTAAAGGAGATTCCTCATAAACATATTCAATATTGACTCCCCAATCAGAGCCATCACCAAAGTGTTCTTTTATTTTTTCAGATAGGAAGTGTGTAGAGATATAAAAATTATGAAAACCTGAATTGACAAAATTTTCTATAATCGTTTCTAAAATAGGTTTTCCACCCAATTTCAGTAATGGCTTTGGGCAATCATTAGTTAATGGGCGCAATCTGGTACCAAAACCTCCCGCCATTAAAAATATAGGGTTTTCATAAGTCGGTTTATAAACAATTTTTTCTAATGTTTCTAAACCAACTAATTTATTATTTTTAATTAAAGGAATAGCAATGAGGGAATTTTTTTTCATTAACGATAACAAGCGTGCTTTTGTCGTATTTACGTCAGCAACTAAAGGGCTTTTATTCATAACATCGATAATGGCTGTATCCATACTTTGATGTCGAATTAATGCCCGCCTGATATCTCCATCGGTTACAACACCTAACAAGGTTTCATCTGAATCAACAACTAGCGCTAATTTTAATGCACCAAGATCAATAACTTTAATGGTTTCTTCCATCGTTGTAGAAGGTGGAACTAAGATGTTTTTCCAAAGTTGAGTCATATAACCTCTTTATCAATGTTTATCATAAACACGCTAAACCAATTTACAGTCATAACGAGTTAGTTATACCAATATCAATCATTGAACAGGTATTATTCCACTGATTTTAATAAATATTTTAAGTATAGCGCTGAAAATAAAACACGGTATACATTTATTCTATTTATTAAGCATTTTTTATACCTAGAGTGATGAAGATTTTAGAGGAAAATTTATAAAAAACGACTCAGATTAATAAGTCGCCTATTTCATAATCTTTTGTAGCAAGCGTATTAAGTAAATCCCAATATTCATATGGTGATTTACCAGAACCTGGACGTTTAATATGAATATTTTCAGGTGTTAATTTATCCCCTTGCTTAATACGTTGCCCAGCAACTAAGCTTTTCCTCGCGACTAGCTTATTTTTTAGCTCTGAAGTTGTGGCTTCTTTAATTCCTGTTCCCATCGCTTGTTCTACTAGTCGAATAGCGTCTACCATTGTTTTTAGTTCAGTGGGATCTAACGATGCTTTATGATCAGGACCTGGCAAATTTTTATCCGTCGTGAAATGTTTTTCAATAACGCACGCACCATTAGCCACAGCCGCAATAGGCACGACAATTCCTTCGCTATGATCAGAATAGCCCACCTTAACTGAAAACGAGTCTTTAAGTGTATTCATAGCATGCAAATTAATATCTTTAGGGGCGGCAGGATAATCAGTCGTGCAATGTAATAAGGTAACGTGTTGATTTAATAGTCGTTGACCTTGTTCTGATGCAAAGGCTTGTTTAAAAGCTTTCTCACTCGGCGTATTATCTAATGTATTATTTTCAACATTACAAAGCCCGAATGCTACTACGCTTAATGCTTTAGCAACTTCATCTAAACTACACATACCGGTTGAAATTATAAGCGGCTTCCCACTATGAGCATGCGCTAATACAAAAGGAGCATTAGTCACTTCGCCAGAAGGTATTTTTAACATAGGTAATTTTAAAACATTGATTAAGAAATCTAAGCTTTCAAAATCAAATGCTGTTGAAAGAAAAGTAATGTTTTTTTGTTGGCAATACTCAACCAATTTAACATGGATATCAAAACCTAATTCTAACTTTTTCAACATAGCAAATTGAGAGTTTTCTTTAACACCATTTTCTTTTTGGTAATCAGCTAAACTAGCTGTTTTCGTTACTAAGTTATGAGCTTTAAATGTTTGAAATTTAACGCAGTCAGCACCAGCTGCGACTGCTTGATCAACAAGTTCAAAAGCACGGTGTTCATCACCATTATGATTCACACCGGCTTCAGCAATAATTAAAACCTTACTTGTTTCCATTAATTCATCTCTTTCAATAACATTGATTCACTCAAAGCTTAACTAACACAATTAAAAGCCACTATCTAATTCCAAGAAAACATCATCAGTTAAGGTCATAAAAAACTTTTTGTGTATGCTGTACTAATTCACAGTCAACCAATTGCTGTACTATTTTTTCAGATGCTTGACCATTTCCATACGGATTAATAACATGATCTAATGTACTTTGAATTTTTTCAGATAGTGCATATTGAATAGCCTGATAAATAGAGCTTTCATCACCTTTGCAGTGAATAACACTTTCAGCTGATAACCGCCCTTTTTGCCTATCGCCAATATTTACTGTTGCGACTTTGCACGAAGGAGCCTCAATAATTCCACTTGAAGAATTACCTATTACCAAACTAGCAAGTTTCATGGCAGATAAGTAACGTAATTGCCCCATGGATTCGAGCAAGAATGTACGTTTGGGATTTATTTGCTGATATGCTTTTAATATTTCAATTAAATTACGCCCGTAGGTGTCAGCATTAGGATAAGTAAAAATCACTTGGTATTGAGGAAATTTATCTAAAGCACTCAGTAAACATTTTAGTTCTTCATCGGCTTTATCTGCCAATAAAGTGACGGGATGATAGGTAATTAAAAAGAATGGATGACTTAATTGAATTTGTAATGAGCTAGCGAGTTCATCCAACTCCATTAACGTTAGTTTGTTAATGTTATCTATTCCTGGAGCTCCCATATTAAATACATTTTGGGGTTGCTCTCCTAATTGAATGACTCTTTTACGATAAATTTCGGTTGAGGTAAAATGTAAATAAGACATTTTTGTAATAGCGTGACGAACAGAATCATCAATGACACCTTGAGTTATTTCTCCGCCATGAATATGGGCAATAGGAATAGCGGCAATCATTGCCGCTTGGGCAATGGCCAAAGCTTCAAATCTGTCCCCTAAAATAACAACAACATCTGGTTTATTTCGTGCAAAGCTCTCTGCTGCACTTATTACTGCTAATCCTAAAGACTTTGAAATACCCACAGGACTGTCTGAAGATAGTAAGAACTCAAGTTTATCTGTTATATCAAAACCATCTTTTTCAATTTGATTAACCGTGTAACCAAACTCAGAAGAAAGATGCATTCCACCAACTAATAGTTGTAACTCAGCATGTTTTGAGGCTGAGATCCCTTTAAGGATCCAATAGAGTAAACCATATTCAGCACGCGTTCCGGTAAATACTGCTATTTTTTTATTACTCACTCGTATAAAGCCTTTTAAGAATTAATGATGACTACTGACTACACGTTATAAATATTATGCTTATATTTTTTCAAATTATCTGGATTTGAAAACCACTCAATTGTAGCCTCTAAACCTTGTTCAATATTATATGACGGTTTAAATCCTGTAAGTTTAATCATTTCACTATTATCACACCACAACCTAAACACTTCAGACTTATCAGGCCTTAGTCTTTGATCATCAAGAATAAAGGCAACGTCACTCTTCATTATTTTTTTAATTAAATTTAACGTATCGCCAACGCTAATTTCAAAGTTAGATCCAATATTTAAAGTTTTACCAATCGTATTATCTGATCGTGCTAAAGCCAAAAATCCACGGCAAGTATCTTCAACATAATTAAAATCGCGAGTAGGTGAAACATCACCTAACTTAATAGATTTAACATCATTTGCTATTTGAGTAATGATAGTTGGAATAACAGCACGTGCAGATTGCCTCGGACCATAAGTGTTAAATGGTCGAGCAATAGTCAAAGGTAAATCAAAAGCATTAAAATAACTCATTGCCATAGCATCCGCACCAATTTTAGAAGCACTGTAGGGGGATTGAGCTTGTAACGGATGTTTCTCGTCGATGGGTACATAATGCGCCGTACCATAAACTTCGCTCGTCGATGTATGAATGACTCGTTCAACATTATTATCTTTACAGGCTTGGCATATATTTAAGGTGCCTGTAACGTTTGTTTCAACATAGCTTTGGGGGGCCACATAAGAATAAGGAATAGCAATTAAAGCCGCTAAATGAAAAACAATATCTACATTTTTAGTGATTGCTTGGCAAAAGCTAGGATCTCTAACATCTCCGGAAATAACCTCTATTTGATTAATACAAGAAAGTCCGTCTAACCATCCCCAAGAAGTAAAAGAGTTATATTGAACAAGCGCTTTGACTTTATACCCTTCTTTAACCAGTAATTCGGTTAAATGAGAGCCAATAAACCCATCAGCCCCCGTAATTAATACAGTTTTATTATTCATAGATATAATCACCTAAATAGGTATAAGAATTTTGAGAGTATGTATTAATCTATAATAACATTTTTGTATGCAGATACAGCTTTAGTACCAACAACTTGAAGACTAAGAGCTTTCATAACTTCTTTTTTAGCAGCATCTAGATGGGTGAGATAAACGTTATCTCGCTGTTGAATGGTAGTTAAAAAATGATGATAATTATCCATCATTTCAATATCGACAGTATCATTTTTGTTTGCTTCTTGTGTTACCTTTTCATGTAGCTCAACAAGCAAACTATGACGTTGAGATAAAAGCGCTGAACAATGTTCTTCATTTTTATTATCAATTAACTGCTCTACTTGCTCAGTTAGCGCAATAATTTTTTCAGATAGCTCAACAAAAAACACATTATGCACCTTGTGTTAATTTATTACGTTCTTCAAGTAATGATATGCCTTCTTTTTTAGACTCTTCAGGCATATCAAACCATGCGTCTCTTAATGGTTTTAATAAATTAAACACTTCATCAATACCTTCAGCATTTAAATTTACACTGATGCCGTGTAGCTGATCGATACAATAAGCATATAAATCATCGAATCGTTGAGAAATAACGGGCTCTGATGTGAAGTCTAACGAATTACGTAAGGCATTTAGAATATTAATGCTTTTGGTCATAGCTGTAGACTTTAAAGCAAAATCTTTTCTTTCAATAGCACCTTTTGCTTGCGACATACTCTGTAATACGCCGTCAAACATCATCACAATAATTTTATGAGGATCAGATGCTAAAATATTACTGTCAATATTAACTTTTTTATATGCTTGTAGACTTTGTCTCATTTTGAGTACCTCTTTTACCTATATTGTGGTTAGATAACTAAAATAAAACTAGCTGTTTGACTCTGGTAACGCTAATGCTGAAGTCAACCAGTCACTTGTTGCATTATACTGAGCTACCGACGAATCAAGAAAAGAAAACCTTTTACGTAGTGTATCTTCATAATCACGTAGTTTAGTCTCTAATGCGGTATATTCATCTGCAATTCCAGATAAATTTTCATTCAATGCACTTTGTCTTTTAGTTAATGTACCATCACCACCATTATAGTTATCAATTAACGCTGTCAATTGGCTGACGATACCATCTGTACTAGCAAAAAGCTCGCCAACTCCATTTATGTCATTTGAAATAGCGTCTGATAATTTCTCTGCACCACTCTTTAATGAACCTGTTGCAACTGTTGATATTTCGAGTCGGCCTTCTTTATTAAATGATATACCTATATCATTTAACGACTGAATAGAATTACCTGCCAAACTTGCTACTTGATTAATAGCAATATCGGACAACTGTCCGCGCATTGAACGTAAGTCGGCATCAAAGGCTAACCGCCCTTGTACAGGGGCTCCTAGCCCTATCATATTATCAACTAAAGCATTATATCCAGCAACAAAATCAGTAATGAGTGTATTTGCTACGCTAGTGTCTTGAGTAACATCTAACTTTGAGGTAACGCCTGCATCACTAACCTTTGTTGCTACAATAGTCACATCTTCAATATTATTTTTAAATTCGTTAGTGGAGTTTGTAATAACATTCCCATCAACTTCAATAATAGCATTATCTGCAGTTACTATTTCAGAAGCAGATGTAGATAAACCGCTAAGTGCTGCGTCACCAGAAGTTACCGTTAAAGCGTTATCTGTACCTGTATCGGCTGCTGTATAAGTTAAAAATGTACCGTTATCACTATTAACGAGAGTAACATTAACACCAAAATTTCCTGTACCTTGATTAATTTTATCGCGGATAGTCGATAAATCATCAGCTGCGTCTATAGTAACGTCAAAAGTATCACCATTGGCAGAATTAAAGGTTAACGTACCTGCACCAACAGTTGTAGAGGAGTCTGCAAAATTCGTTGTTTGTATTTTTGTGGATTTTGCAAGTTGTATGACTTCAACGTCAAAAGAACCTGATGTAGCAAAACCATTAGTTGTAGCAGAGAAATTATCGCCTGATACTGTAACAGTCTGTTGATTAAAGTTATCAATATCCTTTAATTCGTTTACGCTACTTTCAAAAGTAGACAAAGCAGATTTTAAGCTACCAATACCTGATAATTCAGTATTGTAGCGATCTTCTTTTTCCTGTAATCGTATCTCTTGTGGGACAGATTCTGCGGTTACGAAAGCCTCTATAATTGATTCAAGATCTAATCCTGAGCCTATTCCTGCTTGTGTAATATTCATTATGCTGTCTCCTATATATTAAACACCTATCATCTAAATGTTTTAGATACTCTCATCAAGAAGTATACCAGTTTTTTTACTTACGTCTTCTCTAAGCTCGACAATTCGTTGGGCAATAGAAAGAATTTCTTCTGAAGGGAACTGTTTTATCAATTCATTATTTTCTGAATCGAAAATTTTAATCACGGTCTTATCAGAGCCATCGTCTTGAGTAAAGTTAACTGTTCTGATCGGCATGTTAATAAATTCAGATATTGTTTTCATTGCATCTGAAACTATACTCGCTTCTTCAGCTAAGCTTTCACTAGATTTATCTTCAATTGATTGCTCTTCTAACTCTTTTACTCTTTGTAATTCGGCAACTTTATTAAGCTTTAAAGTTGTTTCTTTTGTAGCTGAATCTTCAAATGCTTTGCCTTTTTCAATTGCTAAATCAGGGGATGATTTAGTATTTTTATTCAATTGATTAAGATCATCTGCCATATTTATAGGGCTGTTATTAGCAATATTAATAGACATGGGCACCTCCAATTTCAAATTTTATATACGAAAATGACACTCAAGTAGGAGTGTCATTATTCTGTTACTACTTTTTAAGTAAAACCTACAGTAATGACAATGCTATTTGCGGCTGTTGATTTGCTTGAGCTAACATTGAGCTTGATGCTTGTTGTAACACTGAGCTCTTCGCTAATGCTGCACTTTCTGCCGCGTAATCAGTATCTAATACACGTGAGCGTGATGCTGATAAGTTTTGCGCTGTATTATCGTTACTACGAATAACTGAAGAAAAGCGATTTTGTTTTGCACCTAAATCAGCTCGTACAGTATTCACTTTTACTAACGCATTATCAACTAATCCGATTGCTGACGTAGCGCCAACATCTGTAGCGATAGTTGCAGCACCTGTTGATAAAATAGTTGCTGCATCAAAGTTTTGACCAATTGATACTGTAATTGTTTGCCCACCATCAGCACCAATTTGAAATGCTTTATTGGTAAAACTGCCATCGAGAAGCGTTTCACCAGCAAATGAAGTTTGATCTGAAATTCGCGTAAGTTCAAGTTCTAACTCACCAAATTCAGCATCAAGTGCGGTTCTATCCGCAGTACTGTTTGAGCCGTTAGCTGATTGTACTGCTAATGTACGCATACGTTGTAATGTATTTGTATACTCATCTAACGCGCCTTCAGCAGTTTGCGCTAATGAAATACCATCGTTAGCGTTACGTGATGCTTGGTTTAAGCCATTAATTTGCGCCGTTAAACGACTTGAAATTTGTAGACCAGCCGCATCATCTTTTGCGCTGTTAATGCGTTTACCTGAAGATAAACGCTCAAAGTTATCAGCTAAACTATTAGTTGAGTTTTGAAGTTGACGCTGTGAGTTCAATGATTGAACATTACTATTAACTACTAAAGCCATGTTATTCTCCTTCGGACTTACAAAGCCCTATCTGAATTAATTTAAAGTGAATGTACTTAACTTCACTTCATATACCTATGTTATCGACACGTCATAAATATACTTTAGTAAATAACGTCAATAACACGTACAAAAGTTTATTAGAGGCTAATGGATTATTAATAACCTGCCTCTATTACTCGCTGTTATAATAATGATAATGCTATTTGCGGTTGTTGATTCGCTTGAGCTAACATTGAGCTTGATGCTTGTTGTAATACTGAACTCTTAGCTAATGCAGCACTTTCAGCAGCGTAATCAGTATCCAATACTCGTGAACGTGATGCTGATAAGTTTTGTGCCGTATTGTCGTTACTACGAATAACTGAAGCGAAACGGTTTTGCTTAGCACCTAAATCGGCGCGCACTGTATTCACTTTAACCAAAGCAGCATCAACATTACCGATAGCTGTAGATGCGCCACCAGCCGAAGAGATTGTAGCTGTAGCATTCCCTAAAATAGACGCTGCAGTAAAGTTCTGTGCAATAGAAATGGTAATCGTTTGACCACCATCGGCACCAATTTGAAAAGCTTTACTTGTAAACGATGAATCTAATAAATTCTCACCAGCAAAAGATGTTTGTGATGAAATACGCGTTAACTCAAGTTCTAACTCGCTAAATTCAGAATCTAACGCAGTTCTATCTGAGTCACTATTTGAACCATTCGCTGATTGCACCGCTAATGTACGCATACGTTGCAATGTATTTGTATATTCATCTAGTGCACCCTCTGCTGTTTGCGCTAATGAAATACCATCGTTAGCGTTACGTGATGCTTGATTAAGTCCGTTAATTTGGGCAGTAAGACGACTTGAAATTTGTAGACCAGCCGCATCATCTTTAGCGCTGTTAATACGTTTACCTGAAGATAAACGCTCAAAATTATCAGCTAAGCTATTGGTTGAGTTTTGCAGTTGACGCTGTGAGTTCAATGATTGAACGTTACTATTAACTACTAATGCCATGATAATATCTCCTGGGTAAATTACCCTTCAATGAATTCGATTAACGAAGCTAGTATTTAATAATCAGTATTGATACTCACTGCTTCTTAAAAACTATATCGGTTACTTTTTAAATAACTTTAATCTTTTTTAGCTTTTTATTTCAAAACAGCATTTTTTATTGATTTTTAAGAAAATTTTATTTTTCCTATAATAAAAAACCCTCAGAAAGAGGGTTTAAAGGCCACCATAAAAAAATAAATCACTACAATAACGATAGTGCTATTTGTGGTTGTTGATTTGCCTGTGCAAGCATTGAGCTTGATGCCTGTTGTAGTACTGAGCTTTTTGCTAATGCAGCACTTTCTGCAGCATAATCTGTATCAAGCACACGTGAACGTGAAGCTGACAAGTTTTGTGCGGTATTATCGTTACTTCTAATAACAGAAGAAAAACGATTTTGTTTTGCACCCAGATCTGCTCGTACTGTATTCACTTTAACCAAAGCTGCATCCACATTACCAATAGCTGTAGAGGCACCTCCAGCACTAGAAATATTTGTAGAAGCTGCACCTAGTATAGAAGATGCATCAAAGTCTTGACCTATAGACACCGTAATAGTTTGTCCGCCGTCAGCACCAATTTGAAACGCTTTACCTGTAAAAGAACCGTTTAATAGGTTCTCACCAGCAAATGAAGTTTGATCTGAAATACGTGTCAGTTCTAGTTCTAATTCACCAAATTCAGCATCTAATGCTGTTCTATCAGCATCACTATTTGAACCGTTAGCCGATTGCACAGCCAATGTACGCATACGTTGTAAAGTATTCGTATATTCGTCTAACGCTCCTTCAGCGGTTTGCGCTAAAGATATACCATCATTAGCATTACGAGACGCTTGATTTAAGCCATTAATTTGTGCCGTTAAACGACTTGATATTTGTAAACCAGCAGCATCATCTTTTGCGCTGTTAATACGTTTACCAGAAGATAAACGCTCAAAATTATCGGCTAGGCTATTGGTTGAATTCTGAAGTTGACGCTGTGAATTCAAAGATTGAACATTACTATTAACAACTAATGCCATGATAAGATCTCCTAGGTAATATACTCATAAAATTATTTAATTTGTGAAGCAAGTATAAGTAATTATTTTTTACTTAATGCTTCTTGAAAACTATATCGGTGACTTTTCAAATAACTTTAAACTTTTTTAGCTTTTATTTTTAAAACCTAGAATAAGAACGTTAACCATTGATTTAAAAATATTTTAGTTAAAAAAAAACCCTCATAAATGAGGGCTTTAAGCATAAAACATATGTTTTTCTTTATTGCAGTAGAGACAAGGCTATTTGAGGCTGTTGATTTGCCTGAGCTAGCATAGAGCTTGCTGCTTGTTGCAGTACAGTACTCTTAGCGAGCGAAGCACTTTCCGCTGCGTAATCCGTATCCATTACACGAGAACGAGATGCTGATAAGTTTTGCGCTGTATTATCGTTACTTCGAATAACAGAACTAAAACGGTTTTGTTTAGCACCAAGCTCTGCACGCACACTGTTTACAGTTTGTAACGCAGTATCAATTTTACCAATAGCTGTAGAAGCTTGAGCAGCAGATGATATTGTTGGTGTACTTAAAATAACCGATGCTGCAAAATCTTGTGATATAGATAAACGTATAGTTTGCCCACCATTAGCACCAATTTGAAAATCTTTACCTGTATAAGTACCATCGAGTAAATTTTCACCACCAAAACTAGCCTGATCTGAAATACGTGTTATTTCTGTGGCTAGTTCTTGGAACTCGGCATCAAGTGCGGTTCTATCTGCATCGGTATTTGAACCGTTAGCTGATTGAATAGATAAAGTACGCATACGCTGTAAAGCATTGGTAAATTCATCTAATGCACCTTCAGCTGTTTGAGCTAAAGAAATACCATCATTTGCGTTTCGAGTGGCTTGATTTAAACCATTTATTTGAGCGGTTAAACGAGCTGAAATTTGTAAACCTGCCGCATCATCTTTCGCACTATTGATCCGTTTACCAGAAGATAAACGCTCAAAGTTAGTTGATAATTCGTTTGTTGCAGTACCTAAACTTCGTTGCGAGTTTAAAGACGCTATATTACTATTTACGACTAATGCCATTGCTATCATCTCCTAAGTAGGTGGTGGTTCTATTTGCTGATAACAACATTTACTTGGAACCACTTTAATATAAATTTTGACGCTAACTATTTAATACATTTTTAATGCCAACATTAAAAATGTTAAATATAATTAAATAATGTAAGGTTTTTTACTTGTACAAAGGTTTGCTGTGCTGCTTGCAATGCCACTTGCGATTGCTCAAAGCTTGCTACCGCTTTAGCAAAATCTAAATCTTCAATATTTGATTGGCTTTTCGATATAGTTAACTCTTTATCTTTATGATTTTCACTTTGAGTTTCAATGAGTTGAACTCTTATACCTGCATCTGTTTGACGTGTAGTCATATGATTAAGGCTTCGATCTAATTGAGTCAAAATTTCGTTATAATCAACTTGATGTTGAATATTATTAGCGGGTGTAGCACCCACATTCATCCAATCAATTGCTGATTTTATCGTATCAAAAATACTAATCGTTTGAGTGGCTTCTAAGACAAGCTCATCGCCGGGCAAAGGATTGCCGTCTAACTGAACTTCAACACCATTAAAGGCAATTGTTTGCCCTGGGGTATATGCCGCCGTAGGATATACAACACTACCATTCACATCAGTAACGGTTAAATCGGATGGGGCAGTAAAAGTAAAGCGATAACCGGGTGGATTACTTATATCGTCATAAGCCGCAGGGTTATTAATCAGCGCACTGTTTACAGAAATTCCTGAGGTATTAGAGATATAATTAGGCTTAAAATCACCAATAGCATTAGCAACTTTTTCAAATGCTTCGTCACCTGGTTGGTTAGTATCAACCATTACATTTTTTGCTATTTGCAGTTCCCTTACACCACTATCCCCTAAGTAATTAACAGAATTGTCAGGTTGTAAAACAAAAGGTTGTTTATCTATTTGGTACCCAGCAAAAATATAACCGCCGGTTTCGTCTTTTGTATTCGCTATGTCTAACAGTTGTGATTGGCTATTCGTTGCCAGCTCGGCTAAAGAATTAAGATCATCGTCATCTAATGTTCCGTTATTTGCTTGAATAAAAAGACTTTTTAATTCTTGCATTAAATTTTGAGCATTATCGAATGAGGTATCTTGCAGGCTATTTCTATTATTAGCCTGTGTTATATTTCGCTGATATTTTTCAATATTCATCAGCTCATCTTTATAACCAGCTAACGTACCATATGCGACCGCATCGTCTTTAGCTGTGATAATACGCTTACCTGTTGATAAATATTCTGACTGTTGATTAACTTGAGATTGTAAGGTACCAATTGTTTGGCTATTTTGAAGATAAAACTGGGCAGTTGAAACTCTCATAATTTACTCCTATCTCACCGCTTGAAGTAACGTGTCAAAAATAGTATTCGCAATAGAAATTATTTGTGAAGAGGCTTGATAAGCTTGTTGAAACTTTAATAAGTTCGCTGCTTCCTCATCTAGGTTAACACCTGATGTAGATTGGTTACGGTTATAAGCCTGTGTATATAAAGCTTGCGCCGTTGTTTCCACTAATTCTGCAGATTTTGCTTTTGACCCTACGCTAGCCGTAGATACTCCAAGACTTTGACTAAAGGTTTCTTTCTCACCATTAATAATGCCTTTTTCTTGGGTTAGTCCCATTAAGGTTGCATTATTACCGTTACCCACACCAAATGAATCAGCAATATAAAACTCTTCTCGTGCTAAAGCGCTTGCCCCTGTTGGACTACCTTTAATTTCTAATTGAAATGCTGCTGTAGCAGGTGAAGGAGGTAAATCTACAAGTACGCTACTACCCGACAAATATGAACCTGACGCTATACTTGAAATTGGCACAACGGCAGCATCATAAACACGATAATCAAATACACCTGGTGCACTTTCATAAATATCAACGGTTAAAGAAGTATTGGTTGTACTTGCATATGTTTGTGCGGCTAATGGATCATTCATTTGAACAATAGCGACTCCACCTCCTCCCACATTATTATCAGAGGTTGAAACATCTATAGGTGTACTTGCTGCAATCCCAGCCCCATCAGTTAAATTAACTTTCATTAATGAGGCACTATTTTCAGTTGGCCTAATAATAAAGGTATCGCCTGCGTTTGGTGTTCCTGAATCTTCAATAAACTCAAAACCATATAAAGCAAGAGAAGCACTATGTGAAGCCCCCGCAGCACCTAAGTTAACGGTTGAGTTATCTGATAAATTTTTCATGATGAAATTTACTCCATCATATTTAATTTCAAACTCATCTGTAGGTACTTTTGACACGTCAGAAATATTTACGCGTGCTTGTAAATTCCCTGTATTTTTAGAGGTAGCTAATACACGTGCACTTTCTAATGTAGTACTATTAATATCGGTAAAAAAATCTAACCCTTCTTGTTCATTTAAATCTAACCCATCATGCTGAGCTTCATTTAATGTTTCAGAAACAACCATAGCAATTCGGTTTATTTCACTTTTAACTTGCGCTAAATGCTCGTCTCTAAATTCATATTTCGCAGCGAGTGCGCCTCCTACTGAAGCCCCACTTAATTTAACAGAGCTATTAGCACCAACAATGGTTAATGTGGTTTTGTTAGGATCTGGATCACCCGCTTGCACACCAACGGATAAGGAGGTTATTCCTGCTACTAATGTCGCGCCATTACCAATCATTACACTCATAACACCATTATTATCAACAACAGTATTAACACTTGTGTATTTACTCAATTCATTTACTAAATTATCGCGAGTATCTAGTAAATCATTTTGCTGTCCAGATGTTGAATTATTAGTATGCAGTATTTGTTCATTAAGTTTACCAATCTCTACTGATATTTGAGAAATCTGACTTGCAATTTGCTCTATCTCACCATTGATAGATTTTTCCATTTGGTCAAAGTCAGCATTGAGGGATTGAAAGTTACTACTTAATACTTCTGCTTGGGTTATTGCCATACTTCTTAACCCTAAGTCGCTTGGGTTATCAGCAATACCATTTACGGTTTGATAGAATTGATCAAGAGAATTATTAATGGCTCCACCAGAAAAAGTCATAATTTCATCAAGCTGGCTTAAGTCAACATGTAACTCATCTGCGTTACTTAAATTTGTTTGACTTAATAATTGTTCTTTATATGAAAATTGGTCATAAACTCGTCTTACATCTTCTATATAAGTGCCACCGCCAATATAATTACCTCCGTAATATAACCCCGTTGCAGCATTTTGTTCTGCGCGTTGGCGGTTATATCCTTCTGTATTAACATTGGCAATATTATTACCAGTAGTAGCAAGTTGCTGCTGAGCAGCTAGTAAACCACTAACCCCTGTATTGTATAAATTAACAGACATGATTGCCTCACAACGATTGCATTAACGAATAATAATTAGGAGAAGTAATTAAAGAGAATTACTTTTCAATAAGGCTGGTAACTGTTTTCAATGTCCCTAATATTTTTTTTGCGTAATTAGGATCGGTGGCATAACCAGCACCTTGTAAGTTTTGCAAAAACTGTTCCACATTGGACGGATTTTTTAAGGCAGGTTGATATCTTTCATTGGAGGATAAGAAATTAACGTAATCATTAACACTTTCTGCTATAGATGAATACACACGGAACGGTTCTCGTTTTTTCACCATTGCGCCTTGTTGAAACTCTAACGTTTCAGTTGTGGTTTTATCGCCTTTCCAACGTGAATCCGCTTTGATATTAAACAGGTTATTAGAGCTTTCGCCTTGATTATTTCTTATGATTTTTTGCCCCCAACCTGTTTCTAAAGCAGCTTGAGCAATAACAACTTCAAACGGGATATTTAACTTGGCTTCAACTTGTTTAGCTGAGTCAGTAATGGCGGTAACAAAGTCTTGAGGATTATTAAATTCAGGTAAGAAGCTCGTATTGCTTGAAACATTTTGATCAATATCTTTAGATAAATATTTAGGGATCGTAACTTCATTTTTGTCATTTGTTTGACGATCCAACTCGATCGTTTTAGGTAAAGGATCTCTTGTGTTTTGCAAATCAAAAACGTTTTTACCACGAGAGTCTAAATTACCATTACTTCTTAATACGGTGTGAGGAGTAAAGTTTTCGCTATCGCCCCCCAGCTGTCTAACAATTAATTCAGATAAACCTAACGACCCATTATTTGATAATTCTAACGACATTTGTTGATCGTGCATGTCTCTGTAGAATTTTGTGCTTTCTGAATTAAATGGACTATCAGACTCTAAAACTTCTTGAGCGCTACGCATACTCTTTAATAGCATTTGCATAAAAATAGCTTCAAACTGCTTAGCCGCACTTTGTAATGCTTCTTCTTTATCTGCTTTATCGGTTGATTTAGACTGTTGTCTAACAGAGTTTAAGCCGTTTACATCAAGAAAATTTTGCGCATCGGTAAGTCTAGTCATAGCATTATTGATTGTTAATTATATAACAATCAACTCCCCACGTAAGGCACCCGCTTGATCTAAAGCTTCAAGAATCGCCATCACATCGCCAGGGCCAGCACCAACTTCGTTAATAGCACGTACTAAAGTATTTAAAGTAACTCCCGGTTGGAATACAAACATACGGTCATCGCTTTCGTTAACGTTTACTGAAGATTGCGTTGTTATAGCGGTATCACCTTCTGCAAAAGCATTAGGTTGTGAAACATCTTGTACCTCATTAATAGTAACCGTAATTCCGCCATGAGTTATCGCTGCAGGTAATAATCGAACATCAGAACCAATAACAATAGTACCTGTTCGTGAGTTAACAATAATTTTTGCAGAGGATCTATCCGGTTCAAATTCTAAATTTTCAAGTGTGGACAAAAAGCTTACTCGGTCGGCAATATCTCGCGGTGCAGTTACCGTAACTGAAGTTGCGTCAATAGCTCGAGCTGAGCCAGCAATAAGATCGTTAATGGTGTCAGATAATCGCTTAGCTGTGGTAAAATCAGAGTGATGTAAATTAAAGGTTATATGATCACCCGATGAAAAAGGGGAAATAACTTCTTTCTCAACCATAGCACCATTTGCTATACGCCCAACAGTGGGTGTATTAACAACAATTTTAGAGCCATCTAAACCTTCAGCACCTAAGCCACCAACAACTAAACTCCCTTGAGCGACAGCATAAGCATTACCATCTACTCCCATTAAAATGGTTTGTAGTAAAGTTCCCCCACGTAAACTCTGTGCTGATCCCATAGAAGAAACAGTCACATCGATTTTTTGACCAGGTTTAGCAAAAGCTTCAAGCTCTGCATGAACGGCAACAGCGGCAACATTTTTAATTTTAGGCTTTAAGTTTGCCGGCATAGTGATACCGAAATTACTTAACATGGTTTTAAAACTTTGTTCGGTAAATGGACTTTGTTCACCTGTTCCAGGTAAACCTACCACTAAACCATAACCTAAAAGCTGATTAGATCTTACGCCAGCCACATCGGCTAAATCTTTAATACGTTGAGCATTTACCGAGTGTGTAAATAAGCACACGATAATAAGACTGAATTTACACAACTGCTTAATTAACTGCTTCATAGTAATACCTTATTTATGGATGATTTTATAAAGCTAAGCTTTATAAAGGCCACCATGAGCTACCGAAAAATTTAGACAACCAGCCTTGTTCTTGTGCGTCAGCAAAAGCTCCTGTACCAGCATATTGAATACGAGCATTCGCCACTTTGCTTGACATAATCGTGTTGCCTGAACTGATATCTTGAGCGCGAATAATACCGGTTAGTCGTACATATTCGTCGCCATTGTTTAACGACATCCATTTTTCACCACGTATCATTAGATTTCCGTTGGGTAAAACACGTAATACATGAACTGAAATATTGCCTGTTAAACTGTTACTTTGATCTGATTTAGAATCGCCCGAGAAGTCTGAACTTTGGTTGTAGCCAAATTCCAACGAGTCTCCTTTAAAAGTGATAGGCGCTCCACCTAAACCAATAACCGAACCTAATAGTGAACTGTTGTCTTTTTTAAGCTCTGTTTTTGCATTTTTCTGTGCTTGTGTATTTTCGCTTAACACAACAGAAATAATATCGCCGACACGATGCGCCTTAGAATCCGAATAAATATTATTGACGTAATTTTCTTTAAATAATGACCCTGTGGGTACAATAGGTTCTTCTTCCATTTCAGGCATTATTGGAGCAAAATCAGGATCATTAGGTAATATTTTTGCGTTTTCAATACTTGCACAACCTGACAATTGAATAAGTAAAACACTTAGTAATATTAAATATTTCATGACTCCTCTCCTCTTTCTTTGTATCAATAGAAATAATTTTAAATAGCTCAACAATCTATAATTGTTGATTGATGTAACTCAGCATTTGATCAACAGCAGAAATAACTTTCGAATTCATTTCATAAACACGCTGGCTTTCAATTAAGTTAACCAATTCTTCTGTGGTATTTACGTTTGAGGTTTCTAAAGCACCTTGAACAATCATGCCGTAACCTTCTAAACCAGGAACACCTTGTTGAGGAGCACCACTCACAGCAGTCTCTGAATATAAATTTTGCCCTATCGGCTCTAACCCCGTAGGATTAATAAAATTGACGGTATTAATTTGACCAATAACCGCTGGTTCTGCTTGCCCTTGCAGTTTTACTGAAACTTCACCGTCTTGAGATACGGTAATAGATAAAGCATCAGGCGGAATGGTAATTTGAGGTTGCATTAAATAGCCAGCACCTGGCGTAACAACATTACCTTCCTCATCCATTGTAAACTGCCCGTTACGTGTGTATCCCGAACTTCCATCTGGCATTAATATTTCAAAAAAACCTTCACCTTGAATCATTAAATCTAATGAATTATCGGTAGTTAACATATCGCCTTGCGTGTGTATTTTTTGGGTAGCTACCACTTTAGTACCCGCACCTAGCATTAATCCTGATGGCATTTCAGTATCTTGTGCTGATTTACCGCCAGGTTGATTAATTGTTTGGTACAGTAAATCTTCAAAAACCGCTCGACTCTTTTTAAACCCAACCGTACTTGCGTTAGCTAAGTTGTTAGATATAACGGCAATTTCTTTGTTTTGTGCATCTAAGCCGGTTTTACTGATCCATAATGCTGCGTTCATATATCACCTCAAAATTCATTTAGAAAGCACGGAGTAAAGCAGAAGCACTTGAGTCTACTTCTTCAGCGGTTTTCATTAATTTTAATTGCATTTCAAACTGTCTTTGTAATGCGATCATGTCTGTCATTTCACCAACAGGATTAACATTGCTTGATTCAAGCATGCCACTCATCACTTTAACGCTGACATCTGCTTCTTCAATGTTGTTGTCTTTTCGTCTAAACAAGCCATCGTTACCCTT
Organism: Pseudocolwellia sp. G5-9; assembly: GCF_055808995.1. Lineage (NCBI taxonomy): Bacteria > Pseudomonadati > Pseudomonadota > Gammaproteobacteria > Alteromonadales > Colwelliaceae > Pseudocolwellia > Pseudocolwellia sp. G5-9. The sequence goes on along the minus strand of NZ_CM147893.1, from coordinate 4,023,372 downwards.
TTCAAGTGCACGAACATTTGGGTTAACGAATTTGATACGGGCTACTTCTTCTTGTGTAGTAACAGGAGCGCCTTCAGGCTGAACCATAATGGTTCCGTCGCGACTTATTTGAATATTATTTATAGGTAGAGGTAAAAAAATAGGCCCTGCATCGCCTACGACTAACTCGCCATTTGTTGTTTCTAGCGCACCCGTTTCAGTTAAGCGTAAATGACCATTTCGAGTGTATGCTTCTGAACCATCTTTAGATTGAACAGCTAACCAACCAGGACCTTCAATAGCAATATCAAGCGAACGTCCTGTAGATGACAAAGCTCCACTGTCAAAGTTTTGGCTGGCCACTTCAGTCATAGAAAATACCCGAGAAGGTAGTCCTTCGCCAAAAGCTTGCATTGATCTCGCTTGTGCTAAATCAGCCCTAAAGCCTGTAGTTTTTGCATTCGCCAGATTATTAGCATTAACCGCTAAGGCCTGCATATTTTGCTTCGCTCCACTCATAGCGATATAAAGCATTTTATCCATAACGAATCTCTATCAAATTAATCTGATATTAGAAATGCAATATAAGTGCCATAAAAAAGAAAGGTAGATAAGGAGGTATGATGTAAAGTAGGCCTACGGCTGTAAACCTACTCTCGTTATATTCAAGCTAATTGGCCTGACTTGAAGATATCTTCTTGAATAATAAAGTAAGATTTAATCGAATAAAATGCTTTAATTTTTTAAACCACGTACCCATTACAAGTTGATACAAAACAGGAATAACAAACATAGTTAAGCTTGATGAAAACAGTAACCCCCAAACAATTGACGTTGCAACAGGCGACCAAATAAGTGAATGCCCACCTAAACCAGAAGCTAATGAAAACAAGCCAGCAACCGTTGTAAGTGTTGTAATTAATATAGGTAACATACGTCGTCTAGCAGCATAAAAGGTAGAGTGTGTTAATGTCATACCTTTTTTAATGTTTTCATTGGCGGTTGAAATTAACACAATAGATGAGTTAACCGCTATCCCTGCTAACGCAACAATACCGTACATGGTAAACAAACTTAATGGGTCTCTTGAAACGAGTAAACCAAGAATTACGCCAACGAATGCTAGTGGTACCGTTAATAAAATCATCAAAGGCTGAAAGTAACTTTGGAATTGTGTACTTAAAATTAAATACATTAAGCCAATACCAAATAAAAATAGCATGCCCATTGCATCAATACTTTCTTGAATATCATCAAGCTCACCCGAAAAATCTAAAGACGTATTAGGGAAATCTGTCGCTATAGTTGCCCAATGCACTTTAATTAACTCATTCGCTTCTACAGTATCTATAACGTTTTTATCAATATCTGATTCTAACGTTATTGCTCGCTTAAAGTTGTAATGCCTTAAATTACCTTTTACCTGAACTGTTTCTATATGCACTAAATCTCTTAGTTCAATATTACTTCCTGAAGGGGTTGGTACGGTTAACTGCAATAAGGCATCTATATTTTCAAACTGATTAATTTCAGCTGCCGCCGACTTAACGCGTAACGCTATTCTGTCGCCTTCTCTTTGAATATAACTGACAATCTCACCATCAATTAACATTTTAACTGAACGTTGAACATCGCTTGGTGATATGCCAAAACGATTAATAGCATCGTTATTTAAAGTAAGCTGTAAACCAAAACGCCCTTTAGAGTCATCATCAATAATATCTTTATAGCGTTCATCTTTTTTCATAAATCGGGTGAGTGCATCTGTTGCTAAACGTAGCTCTTGGTAATCATCCCCCCTTACTTTAATACTAACTGGTTTGCTTGTTGGTGGGCCCCCAGCTAGCTTTAAAAATGAAATATTGGTAGGGCCAACAACGCCTGATAAAGCTTTACGTGTATCTTCAATTAACTCTTCAACACTTCTCATATCACCTTGTTTAGGTTTAAGAGAAACGAGTACTTGCCCTAATTGGTCGCCAAATAGTGGCGCCATTTCAGTAAACATTTGTCCTGCGTAACTAACAACCGAACGAGTTTCATCTTCTTTAAGCTCTTGTTTTACCAGTATTTCAACATCTTGCACTTTTTTCATGGTGTCTTGCAATGAACTTGTTGGGGGCATTTCTACATTAATATAAAATAAGCGTATGGTATCAGCAGCAAAAAAATCAGTTCTAACTAAGCCAGCAGCGATTGCACCTACTGCCAACACTAATAGCAATAACATGCCTGATAAGGTTTTTTTAGGATTACGCATCACCTTGATTAACCCGAAGCCATACTTAACTTTAAGTAAGCGAAGTGTTTTTTGACGAAATGCATCCATTTTACTAGGTTTATCAAAGTTAACTTTGGCGGCAATAATATGGCCTGGTAACATCCAATAAGCCTCAACTAAGCTAAAAGCTAATGCGACAGTAACCACAAGAGGAATGACCATCATAAACTTACCTAAAATACCGGGTAATAACATTAATGGTAAAAATGCGGCCATAGTCGTTAACACCGAAGCAGTAACGGGTTTAATCACCTCTTGTAAGCCACTCCAAGCAGCATCTATGCCTTTTACGCCTTGACGCAACTTGTAATAAATAGACTCTACCACTACAACAGCATCATCAACCAACATACCTAATGCAATTACAATAGCTAACAATACTGATGTGTTAAGTGTTTGATCTAACGCCTGTAGAACAATAAAAGTACCTGCGAGCGTAAACGGAATACCTATAGTTACTAATACACTGACACGACTGCCTAAAAAAAACCAAGTTACAATTAATACAAATAACAAACCAAATATGGCGTTAGTTTGCATAATGTTAAGGGCATTTTTAGTGATAAGCGTTTGATCGTCTACCAAGGTAAATTCAACACCTAATTCTTTACTCACCACATTTCGGTCTTTAATAAATTGATCTACACGCTCAACCAAGGCTAAAGTATTTGCGCTGTCTTGTTTCATAACAGCAAATAAAACCGCAGGACGACCTTGAAAACTCACAATACGATCTGCTTTAGCCCGTGCACGAACAACTTGAGCAATGTCTTTTAACCGTATTTCTGTTGCTACACCGTTAGCCGCTAAGATAGGGAGTTGCGCTAAAATTTCAGGATCTGTAGTTGTTCCTTGAATACGCACTAACCACTGATCTTTAGCAATACGCGCAGTACCCGCTGATATATCAGTAAAAAATGTTCGAATTGAGTTTGCAACGGTTACTGGCGAAATACCCAATTGTTGAATTTTATCAACATCAAAACGAACCTGAATTTCAGGCTCTCGCAATCCAGTATCTTGCACACGGTCAACACCAGAGATACGGGCTAAATCTTTTTCTAAAGCGCGAGCTTGTCGTCTTAAGTTTTCATCATCAGCCAAAGCTGAAACGACAACAGTTGCCGTAGGAAAAGCGTTGGCCGAGGTTACCTCAAATATTGTAGGACGCTCAGCTTCTTCTGGCATTTGATCTTCTACGTTATTTATTTCTCGTCGTAAATCAGCCACTCGTTTATCAAACTTGCGTTCATCCATATCGTGAAAACGCACTAAAATACTTGAAATAGCTTCACGACTGGTACTTGATACAAACTTAATGTCTTGAACTTTTTCTACAGATTCTTCAATAATATCAGTAACTTTTTGTTCAACATCTCGAGCAGAAGCTCCAGGTAAAAAGGTTGTTATTTGTACCCAGTTAAAATTAATAGAAGGGTCTTGCTCTCTTGGTAATTGTTGATAAACAGCAATACCCATAAATAAGATAAGTACAAAAACTAAATTAGTAAGCACATGATTTTGAATAAGATTACGTAACCACATTACGACTTATCTCCACCCAAAGCTTGTTTAAGCGCTTTATTAGTCACCGTTTTTTGTATGGTATCGCCATCATTTAAGCCGTGGCGTCCGTCAGTAATTATTTGAGAGGTATGAGGTAAATGATAAGGAATCGGTCTGCCCTCTTCAGCCATTTCAACAGTAATAAATTTGGCTTTATTATCGTCTATAATAAAATAGCCATTTTGCCCTTCTCGCTTTTGTAATAAGTGAGCAGGTAAATAAGGAGTAGGGCTTTTCCAACGTAATCGGCCGGTGCTCCCTGCTATAGCTTGTTTATCAATAAATAAAAATCTAGCTTCACGACTACGCGTATTTTGTTCAATTACGGGGAGTGAAGATCTTAACGTTACATTATAAGAGTGATCGGCAATATCGAGCGTGTACACCTTAGCTTGATAAAAACTTTGCTCATCGCTTGTGGCTATTTTTGCGGAAACTTCTAAACGATTATCTTCAATTAATTCAACTACAGGTTTACCAAAATCAATCATTTCGCCTAAGTTAGCGATACGCATAGTAACAACGCCATCATACGGCGCTTTAATATTACAGCGCTCAACATTTAATAAAGCGGTATCTACTTCAGCTTTTTGTGTTTGTATAATTGCCCTGCTATTTTCAACTGCATTATTTAAACGATCAAGTTCCGCTTCACCAATATTCTTTTGCTTTAAAAGGCTTCTTCCTCTTACCAATTCGCGCTTATTAAATAGGAGTAATGAATAGAACTGTTCGTATTTTGCGGCTTGAACTTTGTGAGTTAATAAATTTATATCACAATCTAAAGTCGCTAATATTTCACCTTTAACAACCTTATCACCCACATTAACCAAGAGCTTAGTTACAACACCTGAAGTTTGAGCGGGAATTAAACTTTGATTAAGTGCGATAACACGTGCTGGTGAACTACGTGTTGGATACATAAGTAGATCAATTGCTTCTTCAGCGATAACTAAAGTTGAGGCGTAACTAAAACGCGTGATAGTGAAAAAACTCAACAGTAACAATGTAAAAAGAAGCTTCATGTTATTCCCTATACTCTATTTTAATAAAGATATTTTTTATAACTCAATCTTACACTGAGTAAGCTATGGGTCAATCAAATACCCGTATCAATATGTATAAAAAATGTAAGAGTGAAAGGGAAGAAATGAGACTGTATTAAAAAATAATATGAATATTTTAATTTAACTATGGCGACCCCAGCAGGAGTCGAACCTGCGACCTATCCCTTAGGAGGGGATTGCTCTATCCAGCTGAGCTATGGGGTCCAATAGGAGTATTGTGGAACAAGACGCACTAATAAATATTATTAGTTTTAATATCTTACCGCAATATCATTTATTTGAATATTACCTAACAAGTTATTATCTGGTGTTGTAGCTTTAGCACTTTCTTTAGAGGTACTAATAACCTTAACTTTATAAGGGCTCACGTTAAAACCTGAATAAGTTTTACCTGAGTCACTAATAAAATTATTTGCATGAAGCAATGAAAACTCGTCGCCCACTTTAACGCCTTGATTTTCACCTAAATTAAATAAAATGGTATCGCCTGCAACTTGTACTATTTTACCTCGAGTAGGTTGACACATCATATTTTCATCAATGTCTGAAATCATCATATCAAGTGTGCGATCAATACTATTTCCATATTCACTTAACCAAAAAGTATTACTGGTTACGTCTATTGGCTCTCTTTTATCGAAAGTCCACGGTGCTGTATTATGATATTGTTTGTCCAACACTAACTCACCATTACTGCCATTGTATATATATAAGTTTATTTTAAAGTGACGATCAAAATGGTCTTTTTGCCAAAACTTTAACTCGCTGTTTGTACGCTGAGTAAGAGACAGATCAGGAAACTCGATAAACATAATAAACTGTGTGTCTGTATGATCTGATAACGACATAGCGAGATTTTTAATTTTTTCGTACTGCATGCTTTCATTATAACGAGAAAAACCAGACTTACTTTTGATGGCTAATTTACTATCTAAATAATAACCTTCTTTATTTATTTTATCTGACAACTTACGTATAACTTCAGTATCTAAAGCATAAATCTTTCCAATATTCGCTTGTTCACGATTTAAAATATTGCCTCGCGTTAATAATACTGATTTACGATAATCAGCTGAAAAGCATTGTTTTTCTTGAGGAAAAATATCAGCTCTAATTTTTACCGTCAATAAGTCGCCTTTATAAGTTTCTTCTATTAATTCGAATGAATTCACCGTACCAGAAGCTCGAACACTAATTTGATCTTGAGTAAGTACGCCGTTAATCACCTGCTGAACACTAGAAACAGAGGCCCCTGCAACGAGTAAAGCACGTTTAAGAGCATTTTCCATTGCCGTTGTACGAGCACTTTGATGATTTCCATTCGCAATATGAGCTTGCCCTTGAGTTTCATACCATTGTGTAAAAGCCGAAAAGCTAGTTAACGCAAAACTTAACAGTATTAACAATTTTTTCATATGAAATCCCAATATATTAGTAGGTTGTTCTATAGTTCAAGCTAGCATGCACGTTTTATGCCCATAAAAGCATTTACGGTCTGACTTAATTTAGCTAATTATTTAAGTGCTATACATTTCAAGACCTATATATTGGCTTGAATTATGCTTTAGTTTTAGTCAGAAGTAACGAACAACTGAGGGATGCTCAATGAAAAAGTGGCTTATTCCATTACTGTTACCGACGTTATTGTCGTGTACAAGCACTAAAGATGAAAATTTTTATAAATCTACTCATGTAGATCAAAGCGAAATTAACAGTTTCGAATTACCTAAACACGCTATAAACGACGTGGTAAAAGGCTTAGCTTACCAAATGCTAGAGAGTAGCTCTTTTGTGAGCCCTAAAACGCCAATAGCTGTCGCCTCGTTTGTTGACTTAAAAGATTTAGAGTCAACAAATTGGTTGGGAAATCAATTATCTGAAAACTTCATTCATGAACTTCAAATGCATGGAATGGTGGTTATTGACTTTAAAACGACTGGACATATTCGTGTAACCAAAGATGGCGATTACGCATTTACTCGAGATTGGAAAGAGTTACCTGAACGCCAGATTATTGACTATGTGGTAACAGGCACCATGATGGAAAAAGACGGTGGGGTTATGGTAAATGCTCGTATGATTGGTATGCAATCACGAGTTGTTGTGGCTAGTGCACAATCGTTTATACCTGCTTGGGTGCTAGGCGAAACCTTAAACAATAATGAAACAGTTAATATAAAAGACGGATTAATTATTCGCGACAGTACAATGTTAGAGAAAGACAATAGAGCTGTTGAAATTCAACAATAATGGTACATGATGATGAATAAATCTTACATAACGTTATTTTTTACTGCAATGCTATTTTGTTTAAATGGATGTTCGACGATTTATGATAAACATGTGCAATGGGAAACACCTAAACCAGATAGTTTCCCTGTGCTTCATGCGATTGGACAAGCGCCTATTAGCTTACAAAAATCACCCCATAAAACGCAGCAAATGCTGATGGCAATAAATGCGTCTAAACTTGCCGCCTATGCGGAATTAGCTGAACAGGTATACGGCCAACAAATTGATGGTAAAACAAGTATGTCTAATTTACTTATTAACAACCAACAATTAGATGCCTCTATTAAAGGAATTATTCGTGGCGCTAAAGTAGTGAAGAGTTATCCAGTCGGCGATAGCTATACAACAGAACTAAGCCTAGATTTTAAAGATGTTTATGAGCTATATCTTGCTTCTACAAATGGTAAACAAATTAAAAGCGTTCAATATTATTAATACCCAATAATCAAAAAAACTGCTTAATTGCAGTTTTTTTGTTTTTTAAATTGGTAGAAGACAATTATAACAACTAAGCTTTTATCCCTACACGGTTTAAACCACCGCTTGTTTTACCTTTACTATCGTAAGTCATTGTTGATTTAGTATTATTCTCTAATAGTGTGGTTCGCATACGTTCGATAGAAATTTGAGATTTTTGAACAATTTCACCATTAATTTGATTCAAATCTTTACAGCTCAACAGTATGGCTTCTATTGCTTGGAGTTCATCAGTGTAAAGGCCACTTTTCTTGTCTGAAACAAATTGCTTAGTATTCGCTAATAATTTATCAGTTGAATCTATTTGCGTCAGTAACGCGTCTTTTAACTTATTAATATCGGTTAATTTCGATGGATTATGATGTTGTAAAACTTCATACTCATCTTTTAATAAGCGTTCTAATTGACACAGCTGAGTGTTTTGTTGATTAAGTATTTCTAAAACATTTATGGTATCAGACACGATCTACCCTCTATAATTATTAGTTAATATCGATATAGAAGATTGATAAATACCTAACTACGATATTCAACTGTTAATCGATATTAAATTCAAAGTTTGCAATATTAGCTGCAAGTTTTTCAGGATCTATTTTATATTCACCTGACGTAATCGCTTTTTTAAGTTGATCTATTTTCTTTTGATCTACCATTGGAGCATCTGCTGCTTTTTTCTGTAACTCACTCATTTGTTTAGCTTGTGGAGTTAACGATACAGAATCTTGACGAGCAGCTTTGCTTTGCTCAGTATTTGATTGCTGAACAACTTGCTGTTTAACTTGCGTTTGTTGTTCTATTTTTTGTTTAACTTGATTTGAACCATTCAAGTTATTGATATTTAAGGCCATAATAAATTCCTAATAACAATATGTTATAATCTCAACCTTGGTATCGGCCTAGTGTCATTTTTCTTTAGGTCGAATTATAAATTAATCACAACTTTATTAACAGCCTCTACTCTAGCATTGATCATTCGCCCTGACTTAGAATTTTTAATTTCTACTTGTTCACCTTGGCTTCCATCAGAGAGTGCAACCCCTCTTGTTTTGATCATAAAATCATCAGATCTAGCGATAATAGTCACAGCCTCCCCTTTACACACTAAGCAAATATTTCGAGGTGATATTACTGCCCCTTTAGATAATCGTCGCTTTAATCGTCCACCGGCAACAAGATCCAAATTATCAACACTCTCACCTCTAATATTATTAACATTAATAAATTCAATTTCTGTATTGCTTGCATCTACTATACTACCCTTAGCTAATATATTCGTTGTTACTAATACAGGGATTTCCTGACTTATACGAACAGGAATAAAAAGCTGCCATGGTGTACTATCTTCGCAATAAATTTTAACATTGATGTTTCTACCATTATGGTTTTCAGGTATATTCGCTTTAAGTGTTGATATGCATGGTTTTATATTAATACGCGGATCAATTGCAGGAACACTAATTTCTACTTTACCATCAGTAGGTGTATCGATATTATTTTTTACAACCGATTTTACAAAATCAACTAAACTAGTTTCATCTGTTGTATTTCCATAATTCTCAAATGATATTAATGGAATAATAAAGAGTAAAGTTCTCAATATTTTTGTATACATCATAAATATTGTTTTCTTTTTTAGTAAATAAGAATACTCGTCTATGCTTATAGTAAGACGAGAGATATAAACTCATTGTCAAATAATAGGCACTAAGTTTAATTAACTATTACTATCAAGAACTATGCCGAACTAAGTAGGCATAACTTCTAATGAGGTTTTTATGGCAAGTATCTTAGATTCAGTAAACCAACGAACTCAATTAGTGGGGCAAAACAGACTTGAATTATTACTGTTTAAGCTAGTTGGCCGACAACGTTTTGGCATTAATGTATTCAAGGTAAGAGAAGTTTTGCAATGCCCAAGGCTAACCCCTATGCCACAGCAAGATAAGTTCATAAAAGGCATCGCGCATATTCGTGGCCAAACTATTTCAGTTATTGATTTAAGCAAAGCAACAGGTGGCCCTGAAATCACCCAAACTGAAAATTCTTTTATTATCATTGCGGAATATAATCGAAGTGTTCAAGGTTTTTTAGTGTCGAGTGTTGAGCGAATTACCACACTAAGCTGGAAAGATGTAATGCCTCCTCCTGAGGGTGCAGGAAAATCAAGTTACCTAACAGCGGTTACAGAAATAGACAACGAGATGGTGTCTATATTAGATGTAGAAAAAATTCTCAATGAAATTAGTCCTGTATCTACCGACTTAACTGAAGGTCTTGCCGATTCAACTATGGGGGAACAAGTAGGCGATAAACTGGTGATGATAGCAGATGACTCTACCGTAGCTCGAAATCAAGTAAAACGAGCACTTGAGCCTTTAGGATTAAATCTTATTTTAGCAAAAAATGGCCAAGACGCTTTAGATCAATTAAAAGCGATTGCTGAAACCTGCGATACAAGCCTTACTGAAAAAGTCGCCTTAATGATTTCAGACATTGAAATGCCGGAAATGGATGGTTATACCTTAACAGCAGAAGTTAAAGCGGCAGAAAACATGCGCGCATTACCTATTATTTTACATACATCCTTAAGTGGTGTTTTTAATAATGCTATGGTTGAAAAAGTAGGTGCGGATGATTTTATTCCTAAATTTCACCCCGATGAATTAGCAACCGCTGTCAAAAAATGGTTAAAAATTAATGATTAGTACGCCTACCATTCACAATAAGGAAATCAAACGTGTCAGATAGGCAACTTGATGAAAAAAGCTATAACGAATTTAGAATATTTTTAGAGCAACAGTGTGGAATTGTTTTAGGTGAAAATAAACAATATTTAGTAAAAAGCCGTTTAGCTCCACTAATGACAACATTCAAAATTGATTCATTAGCAACATTAGTCAAAAAAACCTTAAGTCCAGCAGAGCGGCAACTTAGGGCTGCTGTTATTGATGCTATGACCACAAATGAAACCTTATGGTTTCGTGATGAATATCCCTTTGAATTGCTCAAAGCTAAAATACTACCCGATCTTGCTGAGCGTAATTCATCACTCAAAATATGGTCCGCTGCCAGCTCTTCAGGCCAAGAACCCTATTCAATTGCTATGGCAATACAAGAATTTCAACAATTGAACAGTAAAGCATTCCCCTTAGGTGTACAAATTACGGGTACCGATATTTCCACAACCATGTTAGACCATTGCAAACACGGACATTACGATAGTTTGGCATTATCGAGAGGATTATCAGCCGAACGAAAAAGAAGATTTTTCGAAGCAAGCGATAATGGCATGTGGAAAGTAAAAGATTCTGTTAAAAAAATGGTAAATTTCAGACAACTTAATCTGCTTAATAGCTATAGTTTAATGGGAAGATTTGATTTGGTTTTTTGCCGTAATGTACTCATTTATTTCTCACCAGAAATAAAAACAAAAATTCTATCTCAAATACACGGTACTCTTACCCCTAAAAGTTATTTATTTTTAGGGGCTTCAGAGTCATTATCTGGACTCAGTCAAGATTTTAATATGATACGTTGCAACCCTGGCATTGTTTATCAAAAGCAATAACCCCTTGTAGAACAAGTATATTTCATCATCCTTTCCCCTCCCCATAATATTGACACTTTTGCTTGGCATAATACTTGAATATGTCATTTTAATTACAAAAAAGGTGATGTTATGGCTATTAGTTTTGATAAAGCATTCGGTTTGCACCCCCAAAGTTTAGAACTGCGTTCTAAACAAGCTGAAGTTATTGCAGGTAATATTGCTAATGCAGATACGCCTGGTTATAAAGCCAAAGGGATGGATTTCCAAAAGATGCTTTCCCAAGCAGCTCAAAAACAACAAACCGGTATGACGCGTACTCACGAAAAACACCTAGATGTGAGAATAGAAACAAATAACGGTCTTGAATTTCGTATTCCAAATCAACCAGATACAGGTGATGGCAACACTGTAGATGTACAAGTGGAACGAAACTTGTATTTAGATAATTCAATGCATTATCAAGCTAGCTTACAATTCCTTACTGGAAAAATTCAAGGCTTGAAAAAAGCAATTACTGGAGGGCAATAATAATGAGCCTATTTAACGTCTTTAACATAAGTGCCACGGGCATGAGCGCACAATCAGTACGCTTAAATACTACAGCAAGTAACATTGCTAACGCTGATAGTGTAAGTAGTAGTATTGACGAAACGTATAGAGCCAGACATCCAGTTTTTGCCGCAGAGATGCAAAAAGCTGCCGCAGGACAAGAAAACTCTGTTGGTGTTCAAGTATTAGGTGTAGTTGAAAGTAATAAACCTTTAAACATTGAATACTCTCCAGATCATCCAATGGCAGATAAAGAAGGCTATATATATAAGCCCAATGTTAACGTAATAGAAGAAATGACCAATATGATTTCAGCGTCGCGTTCATATCAAACTAATGTGCAATTAGCTGAATCAGCTAAAAACATGTTGAATAAAACGTTGTTGTTAGGTCAGCGCTAATTACTGATTAGGAGTAAGAAATGGAAACTGTTAGTGGTGGTACAGCATTAGATTCTTTACGCTGGCAACAAGAAGACATAAAAACTGCCGATGAAAATAACAATGGCATGTTAACACAAGAAGACTTTTTTTCTTTACTTACTGCTGAGTTAGCACATCAAGACCCAACTAAGCCAACAGATAATAATGAGATGATTTCTCAAATGACGGCGTTCTCTACTACAGATGGCGTAGCTCAATTAAACGAAAGTTTTACCTCGTTTGCAGCTTCTATGTCATCAAGTCAAGCATTACAGGCTTCATCTCTTGTTGGACGAAGCGTATTAGTCGACGACAATACTTTCGGGATGAGTGAAGGCGATACCGTTAATGGTAAAATAATAACGGATCAAGATGCTAGTAACGTCAATATCTATGTTGAAAACACAGCAGGTGAAATTATTCAAACGGTAGCTGTAGGCAATATGACCGCTGGTGAAGCAAGTTTTACTTGGAACGGACTTGATGGCAATGGAGATCCAGCTCCAACAGGCGCATATCGTTTTAGAGTAGCAGGCTTAGTCGACGGTCAAGCATCAGAACTTCAAGCAATGAGCTATCGTAAAGTAGACAGTGTAACGCTCGCTGGCGCTGGTGGAGATATAGTTTTAAATCTTAATGGTGGTAGTTCAATGGCATTGAAAGATGTTGTAGAAGTATCTGAAGGTTAACCCAACAAATTTTTTATAAGGTGGATATATGTCATTTAATATCGCATTAAGCGGCTTAAACGCAGCACAGAAAGATCTTGATGTTACTTCTAATAACATTGCCAACGTAAGCACCGTTGGTTTTAAAGAGTCACGCGCGGAATTTGTTGATGTTTACGCAGCTTCACTTCTTGCAGCAGGCAACACTAAAGTAGGTGATGGTGTATTAACTTCAGATGTTGCTCAACAATTTCAACAAGGTAGTATTCAATTTACCCAAAATTCACTAGATTTAGCGATTACAGGTAACGGATTTTTTGCTGTGGTTCCTGAATTAGATAGCTTAGAGTTTTCTTACACTCGCGCAGGCCAATTCAAGTTAAACTCAGAAAACTTCATTGTAAATTCAGCAGGACAACATTTACTGGGTTTCCCTGTAAACTCAGATGGTAGCTCTTCTTCAGTCAGTTTAAGTACATCAGAGCCTATTCGTATTCCGACTGCATCGGGTGCTCCTGAAAAAACGTCAGAAGTAGATATTCGAATGAACTTACCCGCTGGTGATACGGTTATAACAGGTTCACCTGGTAATTTTGATTTAACAGATCCTTTAACTTACAACCATTCAACTTCAGTTACCGTATTCGATTCGTTAGGTGATAGTCACATCATGACATATTACTTTATCAAGGAAGCTCCTTCTGGTGGTAATAACCCTTGGACTGTTACTGCAGCGGTAGATAACCAAAGAGTTAACTTAACAGATCCTGCAGGTGTAGCTACCGGTGTTGGTATAAATGGTTTTGATGGTGCTCGTTTGAACTTTGATTCAAGTGGTGACTTTGTATCTCAAGTACCCGCAGCTGGTTTCCAAACGGCTCCTCTAGGTGCCACTATTCTAACTAACGGTTCTGATAGTACTCAAACCATTGTTATTGACTTTAATCTAGATACTGCTGGCCCAAATACAAACGAGCCAACGCAATTTGCTTCAAGCTTTGAAGTAACGTCACTAGAACAAAACGGATTACCGGTTGGCCGATTAACAGGCTTAGATATTGGCCCTGATGGGTTAGTACAAGCAACATACAGTAATGGTACATCACAAGCCTTATCTCGTGTTGCTTTAGTTAGTTTTGCTAATAACCAAGGCTTAAGTCAACAAGGTAACACTAACTGGAAAGAAAGCATATTATCAGGTGAAGCCTTAGCAGGCGAAGCGGGTTCTGGTACATACGGAACAATAAACTCTTCAGCACTTGAACAATCAAACGTTAACTTAACAACTGAATTAATTGATTTAATATCAGCTCAACGAAACTTCCAAGCGAACTCAAGATCCCTTGAAGTAGATAATCAATTGAACCAAACGATATTACAAATTCGATAGTAATAAATAAGTTAACATTCTAATGACATAGAAATAAAAACGCCGCTATTTAAGCGGCGTTTTTATTGGGATTAATTAACTTAACAGATATTTAATCAGTTTCAGGACGCATATGAGGGAACAAAATAACGTCTTTAATCGTTGGTGAGTCAGTAAATAACATCACAAGCCTGTCAATACCAATACCTTCACCAGCCGTTGGAGGCATACCATATTCTAATGCATTAATATAATCAGCGTCGTAGTGCATTGCTTCATCATCACCGGCATCTTTTTCTGTTACTTGTTTTTGGAAACGCTCAGCTTGGTCTTCTGCATCATTTAGCTCTGAAAAACCATTCGCTAATTCACGACCACCAACAAAGAATTCAAAACGGTCAGTTACAAATGGGTTTTCATCATTACGACGAGCTAATGGTGAAACTTCCCATGGGTATTCTGTAATAAATGTTGGTTGATCTAATAAATGCTCTGCGACTTCTTCAAAGATTTCACAAATGTATTTACCTGGCCCCCAAACTTTAGCGGCATCACCTTCTTTCACGCCAACAGCTTTTGCCATTGCTTTAATTGCATCAAAGTTGTTTTCTGGGTCACGTAAAGCCGCTTCATTAAGTTGCTCAGCACCACGATGATTTTTACCATATTGTAAAATTGCATCAACCATAGATAAACGAGCAAACGGCTGTCCAAGGTCATAAAGTTTCTCTTCTACGACTTCACCTTCAGCATTTTTAACGGTATTACGAATAGTGGTAGTACCTAATACATCTTGTGCAATAGTACGTAACATTTCTTCAGTAGTATTCATTAGGTCATGATAATTAGCGTATGCTTGGTAAAACTCAATCATAGTAAATTCAGGGTTATGACGAGTTGAAATACCTTCGTTACGGAAACTACGGTTAATTTCAAAAACACGATCAAACCCACCTACCACTAAACGCTTTAAGTTAAGTTCAGGTGCAATACGTAAATACATATCAAGATCAAAGGTATTATGATGCGTCATAAAAGGCTTAGCTGTTGCGCCACCGGGTATGATTTGCAACATAGGTGTTTCCACTTCCATGAAATCACGTTGCTCTAAGAAATTACGAATACCTGAAACAATTTTTGAACGAATTTTAAAGGTATTACGTGTATCTTCATTGATAATTAAATCAACGTAACGTTGACGGTACTTAGTTTCTTGATCAGACAAACCGTGAAATTTTTCAGGTAACGGACGTAACGACTTAGTTAGTAAAGAGTATTCGTCCATATTCACATAAAGATCACCTTTACCTGATTTATGTAAAATACCTTTAATACCAACGATATCACCGATATCTAATGAACCCCATTTTTCACGTATCTCTTTTTGTACTGTTTTTTCAGCATAGCCTTGAATGCGACCTGACGAGTCTTGTATTACTAAGAATGGTCCACGCTTTGCCATAACACGACCAGCAATAGCATAAGTTACTTGTAGAGCTTCAAGTTCTTCTTTAGTTTTTTCACCATGCTCAGCTTGAATATCGGCAGCTAAATGTTCACGGTTAAAATCATTTGGAAAACCATTCGCAGAAGAATTAGAGCGAATTTTTTCAAGTTTTACGCGACGCTCAGCAATAAGTTTATTTTCATCTTGTGCTGGAGCTGTGTTATCGGCTTTATCTGTCATTTTATTTCTCAAAGTTATCTTAATTTTTCAATTGGTTGAAAGCTTTTATAAGCCTGATTTTAAACTGGCTTCTAAAAACCGGTCTAAATCACCGTCTAATACCGCTTGTGTATTACGGTTTTCAACGCCAGTTCTTAAATCTTTAATACGACTATCATCTAATACATAAGAGCGAATTTGACTGCCCCATCCTATATCAGACTTACCGTCTTCTAATACTTGTTTATCTTCGTTCTGCTTTTGAATTTCCATCTCGTAGAGCTTAGCTTTTAAAAGCTTCATCGCTGTTGCGCGGTTTTTATGCTGTGAACGATCTGCCTGACAAGCCACTACTGCACCTGTTGGCTCATGCGTTATACGAATGGCTGAATCAGTTTTATTTACGTGTTGCCCACCAGCACCTGAAGCACGGAAAGTGTCGATACGTAAATCAGCAGGGTTTATCTCTATATCAATATTGTCGTCTATTTCAGGATAGATAAATGCAGACGCAAACGATGTATGACGTCGCCCACTTGAGTCAAAAGGCGATTTACGCACTAAACGATGTACGCCAGTTTCGGTTCTTAACCAACCAAAAGCATATTCACCTGAATACTTAATAGTACAACCTTTAATACCGGCAACATCACCATCAGTAACTTCAATAAGTTCAGTTTTAAAGCCTTTTGCTTCGCCCCAGCGAAGATACATTCTCATAAGCATTTCAGCCCAATCTTGAGCTTCTGTACCACCTGAGCCTGATTGAATATCAAGGTAACAGCCGTTCTCGTCATTATCGCCAGAAAACATACGACGAAATTCTAATTTTGCTAATTTTTTGTCTAACTCATTGGTTTCGGTTTGTGCATCGTTGAAGGTATCTTCATCATTTTCTTCAACGGCAAGCTCAACTAAACCTTCTATGTCTTCACAACCTGCATCTAGATCGTTAATAGTTTCAACGACCATTTCCAGAGATGCTCTTTCTTTACCTAATGCCTGTGCTCGTTCAGCATCATTCCAAACATCTGGAGACTCTAACTCTCGTGTAACTTCAACTAATCTTTCTGACTTCAGATCGTAGTCAAAGATACCTCCGTAACAGTTCCGTACGTTCGCGCATTTCTTTGATTTTATTTAATACAGGGTTTACTTCTAACATGAGTTATTTAGCACTTTTAAAAAGTTGATTTAAAGAAAGAAAATAGTCGCGCATTGTAACGTAAATTAAAGGGTAAATAAACGTTACAATTTACACGTAATTTAAGAAACAACTTGTATTTCTTCAATAAGAAATTGCACGCTTTGTTTGCCTCTAAATTCATTAACATCTAACTTATAAGCCACATGCACTTGATTGACTTTTTGGTTGGGCCATTGCGTTATATCTACGTTAAAGGCAATACCATCAAACACTTTATTATCTTTTTGTAAAACTACTTTTAGGTGTTTTTCACCCACAATGCGTTGTTGAATAATTAAAAAGTTGTCATCAAACACAGGTTCAGAAAAATTTTGCCCCCACGGGCCTGACTCTCTTAGCAATTCAGCAAACTCTAATGTCAGCTCGGGTAAATTCAATTCACCGTCAGACAACAAGGTGCCTTGTAAGTTTTCTTCAGCAATCCACTGACCTGCATATTGATTAAACAAGCCTTGAAATGTTTCAAAATCGTTAGCATCAATTGAAAGGCCTGCCGCCATAGCATGCCCGCCAAACTTTTTAATTAATTGAGGATGTTGCGAATCGATATGCTCAAGTAAGTCTCTGATATGTAAACCGGGAATAGAGCGAGCAGAACCTTTTATTTCACTTTGTGGGTTATCAATATCTGCCGCGGCAAATACAATACTGGGGCGGTGGTATTTTTCTTTCAAGCGCCCTGCAACTATACCAATAACACCTTGATGCCAGTCTTTTTGAAAAAGCGATATAGCGTTAGGTAAATTACCTTCTTCGTAATTTAAAACTGCCATTATTTTTTCAGCTTCAAACTGCATGCCTTGCTCAATTGAACGTCGGGCTTTATTGAGTTCGTCTAATTCAGCAGCCATTGTACGTGCGGTCATTAAATTTTTAGCTAATAGGCAATTAATACCAAACGACATATCGTCTAAACGCCCAGCGGCATTTATTCGTGGCCCTAAAGCAAAACCAAAATCACTTGCAACAATACGTTGCTGATTTTTACCTGCAATTTCTAACAACGCTTGAATACCTGGTCGGGTTTGCCCTGCTCTAATTCGTTTTAAACCTTGAGACACTAAAATACGGTTATTGTTATCTAAAGTCACTACATCAGCCACCGTACCTAAAGCCACTAAGTCGAGTAATTGTGCAATATTCGGTTCTTTAATTTGCTTTGTTTCAAACCAGTGTTGCTCTCGTAAATGTTTACGTAGCGCTAGCATTAAATAAAAAGCGACACCTACACCAGCAATCGATTTACTGACAAACGTACAGGCTGGTTGATTAGGATTAACAATAGCGTCAGCATTAGGTAATTCTTTTCCAGGTAGATGATGATCGGTTATAACGACTTGTAGCCCGAGCGCTTTAGCTCGTTTAACGCCAGCTAGGCAACTTATGCCGTTATCAACTGTAACTAAGAGTTGTGCCCCCTGCGCAGCTGCCATATCAACAATCTCAGGCGTTAAACCATAACCAAATTCAAATCGATTAGGCACAATAAATTGATGATTACCATAACCTAACATATTAAACGCTTCGGTCATTAGAGCAGTACTTGTTGCACCATCGGCATCAAAGTCACCAATAATACAAATACTTAAATTATCAACAAAGGCTCGATGTAATATTTGAGCCGCTAGTGTGACATCTTTTAAAGAATCTACAGGAGCAAGTTGAGCAACATTAAGTAATAATTCGTTGTCCCCTTCTATTCCTCGGCTAGCATAAATTTGCTTGATAATAGGGTGAAGAGATTGAGGTAAATTATCTATCGGATGAATTGGCCTACGTAGAATTTTTTTTTGCATCACGTGTTGCCTGTAAAATGATAATAGGTATAGCTATAACGATAAAGAGCCACTCTATTGAGTAGCTCTTTAATTGTAAATAACAGTTATAAAAAACGTGTAGCTTTTATAAACTATTTAAAATTTGAGCTAAACGCTCAGGTGGTTGATAGCCTGGCATCATCATACCGTTTTCAAACACAATAGCAGGAGTACCACTTACACCAATTTGACGACCAAAGTTAAATTCTTCTTCAATCGGTTTTTCACAAATACGTTGTGCTACTTGAGAACCACTTTTCGCTTTAGTTAACGCTTCATTTGGTTTTTCGTTACACCAAATTGAACGTAAATCTTTAAAACCTTGTGAATAATTACCCATTTGATCTCTAATACCTGAACGAGGATAGGCTAAATATCTAACCGTGATGCCGAGATCATTATAGTCACCAATTTGTTCATGCAACTTACGACAATACCCACAAGTTATATCGGTAAAAACAGTAACAACATGTTTCTCATCTTTAGCGGGGAAGGTGATCATGGCATTATCAAACTGTTTAATACCTTCAAGCCTTACTTTAGCTAAGCTTAATTCTGTAAGGTCTGTAACCTCACCACCTATACCAAACAGCTTACCTTGTAAAATATAATTACCGTCATGGCTTATATAGAAAATACCTTGTTTAGTAATCACTTCAGCAATACCTGGCATAGGAGAAGCATTGATTTGTGACGCCTCTAAACCTAAAGTATTAGACAACTTATTAGTAATGGCTTTAGCGTCAAACGATGCTTTAGCATTCGTTGCAACACTTTGACTATCAGCACTTAATGCCATTACAGAACTACTCACACACAGTGCGGAAACTAACATTACAACAGACTTAAACATTTTCATTTATCATACCCAAAAAGAAGAACCAGTTAATATCGAGTGGACTTATACCATCCGCTTTTTATTAGACCGTTCTCTAACATATTAAATTGCACGAATTACACACGAATAAAAATTATAATGCAATTACTTAAAAGAAACCTTACTCATAGCGAACTTTGTTTTATATCTGATAAACTACCCACAAAAATTTAACGATAACATCATCAAGATTAAGTGACACTAAGGCTTATCAATGAAAATTGGCTTATTTTACGGCTCTACCACTTGCTACACAGAAATTGCAGCAGAAAAAATTCAATCTACATTAAATCATTATTCCGTTGAATTATACAATATTAAAGATACCTCTCTAGCTGAGATCGCTAACTTTGATATTATTATTTTAGGTATTTCTACTTGGGATTACGGTGAATTACAAGAAGACTGGGAAGCAAAATGGGATGATATAGCCGACCTTAATTTAGAAAACAAAATTGTGGCCTTATATGGAATGGGTGACCAAATAGGGTATACCGAATGGTTTCAAGATGCTTTAGGTATGTTACATGAACAAGTTCAAGCCGTTGGCGCATACGTAATTGGTTACTGGCCAAATCAAGGTTACGACTTTGCTCAGTCAAAAGCCCTCACCGAAGACAAAAGCCAGTTTGTTGGTTTGTCTTTAGATGAAGATAATCAATATGACTTATCTGATGAAAGAATCACTCAATGGTGCCAAAACCTAGAAAAAGAATTACAAGAAATATTCAATAGTATTTAGGATCTAAGGGCATTTAGCATTATAATGCCGCCATATAAATTCAATATTTAAGAGTAACTATGTTTGAGCAGTTTGACCTAGATTCTGAACTTCTAGGCGGTATTAAAAATGCAGGTTTTAAAAAACCAACATCAATTCAAGAGCTTGTTATACCAGAGGCAATGAAAGGCAAAGACATTTTAGCCTCAGCACCAACAGGTACTGGTAAAACAGCCGCATTTTTACTTCCTGCTGCACAACATTTACTTGACTACCCTAGAAAAAACCCGGGATTTCCTCGTGTATTAATTTTGTCTCCTACCCGTGAACTTGCTTTACAGATCCATGAGCAATGCGAATTATTAACCGCTTTGACTCATATTAAATCAGGTGTAATTACCGGTGGTGTTAACTATGGTAGCCATAAAGAATTACTTACCACAAATCTGGATATATTAGTTGCGACCCCTGGTCGGTTAATGGAATATATTGAAAGTGAGCAATTTGATGCCCGAGACATTGAAATATTAATTCTTGATGAAGCTGATCGTATGCTAGATATGGGGTTTTCTGATGTTATTAATCGCATTATTGCAGAGGCTCGCTGGCGTAAACAAACCATGCTATTTTCTGCAACATTAGAAGGTGCGGGTGTTATTCGTTGTGCGAAAGAGGTATTAACCGAACCTGTATTTTTAGAATCAAACCCTTCTCGTAAAGAAAAAGCTAAAATTCATCAATGGATCCATCTTGCTGATAATGCTCAACACAAATATCAGCTTTTAGAAAACATTCTTAAACAAGAAGATGTTAAACGCGCTGTAGTATTTGCGAATAAACGTGAAACGGTTCAGTACCTATCAGGTAAATTATATGCTGACGAACTTCCTTGCGCATGGCTTGAAGGTAAAATGCCTCAAGATAAACGCAACAGTTCAGTTGATCGCTTACGTTCTGGCAAAGTTAATATTTTAATCGCCACAGATGTAGCAGCTCGTGGTTTAGATATTGATGATATTACTCATGTTATTAATTTTGATATGCCAAGAAAAGCCGATATTTATATTCATAGAATTGGACGCACAGGCCGAGCAGGTAACAAAGGTACCGCAATATCTTTAGTTGAAGCTCATGATATGGCAGTTATAGGTAAAATTGAACGATACGCTGATGAAAGACTGCAACGTCGTGTCATTGACGAGTTACGCCCAAAACATAAAGAAGCCCGCGTCGCGATTAAAAAACCAAAAGTAAAAAGAACTACAGC
This sequence comes from Pseudocolwellia sp. G5-9, assembly GCF_055808995.1. Classification (NCBI taxonomy): domain Bacteria; kingdom Pseudomonadati; phylum Pseudomonadota; class Gammaproteobacteria; order Alteromonadales; family Colwelliaceae; genus Pseudocolwellia; species Pseudocolwellia sp. G5-9. The sequence goes on along the minus strand of NZ_CM147893.1, from coordinate 4,001,597 downwards.
TCAGAAAAAAGCTAAAGCAAAAAAAGTTGCTAAAAGATCAGCTAAAAAGTCGAAATAAGCTAAACCAGTCAAATGGTATACACAAAAAAGCACCATAAATTATGGTGCTTTTTTGTTTCAATCAACTTGGTATTAACTAATCCATTTCTTTACGAGTAAATACCCAGTCATTACCTTTAGATAAGTCTTCACTATAAGCATAACCCGCACTATCAAAATTCTTCAGGTCATTTATATTGCTAATTTTGTTTTCAATAATGTAATTAGCCATTAAACCTCTCGCCTTTTTCGCATAAAAGCTGATCATTTTATATTGACCATTTTTCCAATCTTTAAATGCAGGAGTAATGATCGTCGCCTTTAATGACTTTTTCTTAACCGACTTAAAGTATTCGTTAGACGCTAAGTTAATGAGTATATCGTCACCTTGTTCTGCAAGAGCTGTATTGAGATTATCCGTAATAATATCGCCCCAAAACTGATACAAGTTAGCGCCTCTATCATTATCTAATTTAGTCCCCATTTCTAATCGGTAAGCTTGCACTAAATCTAAAGGTTTTAACAAACCATACAAACCCGACAATATTCTTAAATGCTGTTGTGCGAAATCAAACGACTGTTCATCGAAGTCATAAGCTTGTAGTCCGGTATAAACATCACCACTAAAAGCTAATACCGCTTGCTTCGCATTATCGGTTGTAAAAGGTAATGCCCATTCACCAAAACGGGCAGCATTCAAACCTGCAAGCTGATCGCTAATCCCCATTAAAGAAGACAAATCAGCAGGCGTTAATTTTACACAACGATTGATAAGCTCTTGACTATGCTCTAATAAATTTGACTGAGTAAATTTACTCGTAGGTGATGGCGTTTCAAAATCTAATTTTTTTGCAGGAGAAACAACAATTAACATGTTAAGACCTTGGTTTTAAAGCGTTTAAAATAATTTATATGCGTCACTATAACATAGCTAATCAGTTATTTTTATTAACTTTAACAAAATTTATCTGAATACATTTTTTACCTAATGAGATTGGATTCAACTGTAAACTTTTGTTAAATATTCAAAACAAAATCTAATGATAATTCAAATAGTTAAATAAAAATCAAAATAAAAATATTTAACTTACACATAGCTTATGGTATTTAAAAGGGGCTGTTGTAATTACAAAGGAGCATTCCATGAACACATTTCAAGAAACATTGGGCTCGTTAGATACACAAGCTAAGTCCAATAAAAGCAATAAAAAAAGAAAATGGCGTGAAATAGAATTATTAAAAGATCAACACCAGCTAGAAAAAGAACTCAAAGCGTTCGACGATTCATTAGAATATATGTTTGACGATTATTAACTCCTAAATAAAATAAATAATATAGTCTAACTAAAACTCGGTTCTGCCGAGTTTTTTATTGCCGATAATTTAAGGTTTATCATGTCTCTCCCACAAACTAAAAACGCATCAGAACCTATTATTGGTTTAGGAAACATTAATGCCAATTTACGTGTTTATATTGAAAATATTCCCCCGTTACCCCAATACCAAAATTTAACCTTAGTTAACCCTATGCAAAATGGAGATATTCAACAAATAGGACAATTAACAGGAAACCATTGGCGTAAAATTTTCAATGTTTTTGCTAAATTGTTATTTGAATATCATCCTGAAAAATTTGTAACTTGGCAGAACTTAAGAGATGAGTCTTTATTACAAAAACAAAGTAATGCGTGTTTATTGTTTTCAGGTGTTACTTTTGAAGAGATTAAGCTTGAAGATGTGCATTCTACTGAAAGTAAAATGATCACAATAATAATGGGGAAAACTTACGCAAATAAATTAGGAATAGACAAACACTGTTATTGGTTGTCTGAAAGCTTTGCGATTAACGCGACTAAAAATATCATTATCTGCCCGTATTTCGATTACAGGCAATTATCAAATATCAAAATAACGCAATTGGTTCAGCTTATTAAACAGTTAGAGGCTAATTTAGAATAAGCCTCTAACTTATTTACTTCAAATTTATTCACTCACGTCTGGCGTTTGTGTTTCTAACGGTTCAGCTTCAATAACAGGGTTTTCTATCTCGATACGATCTACTCGTTGTAAGCCTCTAGGAAGCTTGCTGCCGCGACGACCACGTTCACCTCTATAATGTTCCACATCGCTAGGTTTAAGGGTTAATTTACGCTTTCCTGCATGTAATGTAATTGAACTTGTAGGTGATATGATATCTAAAATAGTTAAATATTCTTCTCTTGCTTTAGCACGGGCAGAAGGAATGTTTATCACTTTATTCCCCTTACCTTTACTTAATACCGGTAGGTCTTTAACAGGGAAAATAAGCATTCGTCCTTCGCTGGTTATTGCAACCACAAGCGCTGTATCAATATTATTGATGACTTTAGGTAGCATGACTTTAGCTGAGGCTGGTAGGCTTAATAGCGCTTTACCATTTTTATTTCGGCTAACCATATCGTCAAACGAACCAACAAAACCATAACCCGCATCACTACTTAATAAATATTTACAGTCATCATCTGCCATTAAGGTATGTTCAAAGGTATCACCAGTAGATAAGTTAAAGCGTCCTGTCAGTGGTTCACCTTGGCTTCTTGCTGTGGGTAAGCTATGTGCTTCTGTGGCATAAGCTCTGCCTGATGAGTCAATAAATACTACAGGGCGATTACTTCGACCTTTGGCTGAACAAAGGTATTCGTCTCCCGATTTATAACTAAGGGTTAACGGATCAATATCATGACCTTTACCGCATCGAGCCCAACCTTTTTCAGACACAACAACCGTGACAGGTTCACTTGGTACTAAATCTTTTTCAGTTAATGCTTTAGATTCTTCACGCTCAACAAGAACAGAACGACGCTCGTCACCGTACTTTTCTGCTGCTTCAAGAATTTCTTTTTTCATTAACGTATTCATTCGCGCTTTAGAATTTAAGGTTTTTTCTAAATACTCGCGTTCAATATTCAGCTCGTCTTGCTCTGCTCTTATTTTAATTTCTTCAAGCTTAGCTAACTGACGTAATTTAATTTCAAGAATGGCTTCAGCTTGTCGCTCTGACAAGTCAAAACGCGACATTAATTCAGCTTTAGGATCATCAAAAGTACGAATGATCTCAATCACTTCATCAATGTTTAAATAGGCAACAAGTAAACCATCTAAAATATGCAAACGAGCTAATACTTTGTCTAACCTAAACTGTAATTTTCGCCTGATGGTTTCACGACGATATTCAATCCACTCTTTTAATATGGTGCCTAAATTTTTAACGGCAGGACTATTATCTAATCCAATCATATTTAGGTTAACGCGGTAGTTTTTTTCTAAGTCTGTTGTTGCAAATAAATGTTGCATCAACTGCTCTACATCTACTCGGTTTGAGCGTGGAACAATCACTAGTCGTATAGGAGTTTCGTGGTCAGCTTCGTCACGTAAATCAACCACCATTGGCAATTTTTTAGCTTGCATTTGGTTGGCTATTTGCTCAAGTATTTTACCACCTGAAGCTTGATGAGGAAGAGACGTGATAACAATTTCGCCATGTTCAATATCGTAAACCGCGCGCATTTTTATGCTACCGCGACCTGTTTCATAAATTTTGGCAATATCTGCTTTAGGGGTAATTATTTCTGCATCTGTTGGATAATCAGGCCCTTGCACATATTCAAGTAAATCAATAGTTTCAGCTTTAGGACTATCAATTAAATGAATACACGCTGAAGCGATTTCTCTTACGTTATGAGGCGGAATATCCGTTGCCATACCAACGGCGATACCTGTAATACCATTAAGCATAATGTGAGGTAATCGTGCGGGTAATGTTTTAGGCTCTTTCATTGTACCGTCAAAGTTTGGTGTCCACTCAACGGTGCCTTGCCCTAATTCACTTAATAAAACTTCACTAAATTTTGATAAACGCGCTTCGGTATAACGCATGGCCGCAAAGGATTTAGGATCATCTGGCGCGCCCCAGTTACCTTGCCCGTCTACAAGCGGGTAGCGATAAGAAAAGGGCTGAGCCATTAATACCATGGCTTCGTAACAGGCTGAATCACCATGAGGATGAAATTTACCTAAAACATCACCCACGGTACGTGCTGATTTTTTATATTTAGCAAGTGCCGATAAACCTAACTCAGACATGGCATAAATAATACGCCTTTGTACTGGTTTTAATCCATCTCCGATATGCGGTAATGCACGGTCCATAATCACGTACATTGAATAGTTTAAATAAGCTTCTTCGGTAAATTCTCTTAGTGGTTTTTGTTCTACACCGTCAAGACTATAATCGAGCATATCGGACATGAATAAGTTTCCTAAAAAGTTTCTAAAGCTCACTAATGCGAGTTAATAGTTAACTTGAATGATTGTTTTTGCGAATAAAAAAATAGATATAAACATCTACCTGATAGCTTATCTGATTATTGGCAGAGGGAAAATACTTGATTGAATTTTTAGTGAATTAACCACTATTTTATTAAGATAATAAGACTATTGTTGATAAATTTTGATTTGTTTGCCTTCACCATCTCTCATTTCATACAAAACGTTCATTGCTGTATTTAAGAGTAATTCAAAATTATTTAACGATTCACTCAACTCCACAATACTCACACTAATATCGAGTTGTTGATGTATACCGACATAATCAAAATTTAAAGTGGCTACTTTTTCTTTCAAATGTTGAGCAATGGCTTTAGCTTCCCCTTCTGCAGCTTCAGGTAATACAACAATAAAAGTCGCATCTTCTAAACGTGCAAATATATCGCGTGTTCTCATAGACTCAGTGCCTAGCAACACAAATCTTTTTAAAATTTCATCTCCAATGTAATCACCATGAATTTCATTTAGGCCTTTAAAATCATTAATATTTATGGCTAACAAACACAAGCTCACCTTATTTTCGATGCAACGTTTAATGGCACTTTTACCATAACGAAATAATGTTTTTCGATTTCTAGCGCCTGTTAACATATCCTCTTTAGATAATTCATGTATACGCTTATTCATTGAAAGCAAACGCAGTAACAAAAGTAAAAATATAACAACCAAAAAACTAACAATATAAATATTACGCCGTTGAAGAATTTCATTATGTAATGATTCATCAATTTCTAGTGCTTTTAACTCAGTTTGATTATTGAGTAAGGTATTAATATCTTTTTTTCTTTTTGTTTCGTATTTATCTTCTAACTCAAAAATATACTTGTCTCTTTCACTCTTCATGTAAGCATCATACTTAGTAATATAAGTATGGTTAGCGTCGTAAGCTTTTTTGAACTGCCCTATTTCCGCATAACTTTGTGCTAACTTTTTGTATAAGTTAAGAAAAGATAACTGACTTAATTGATCTTGATTGATTGTTTCTTCTAAAGCTTTAGCCTGTAATAAATAAGCTATAACCTTATGGTGCTGATTAAGACCTAGAGCACTATTAGCTAAAATCAGAAAGTATAAATATTGCTCTGCTGGGTTTAATTTCTCAAAGTCGATACCTCTTTCTTTTAACGCAAGTTCAGCATTCAATTGTTTAGATTCGCTTTGAAAAAGCAAGCGGTTAATGTCTTCAGTAATAGAAACAATTGGCACATACGATGGTTTAATTTCATCATAGGCAAAGCTACTTGTTGAATAAATAAAAGTAAGAATAAATAGCAATATAATATTAATTAAACGCATACCATGTTCCCTCCTGAAACAACGGATTTTTGCTTTAAAACGCTTGCATGTTTAACTAATGATTCATATGAACGGAATAAATGAGAATTGTTATTGCTCATACCTATACTGACCGAAATAACTTTTAATCCGTATTTTTCCCAAGATTTTCTATAAATATAACTATGAATTTTGTGCGCAATATCTTCAGCTATTTGAGCATTAACATTAGGTAAAAGCACAATAAATTCATTACTTGAATATCGACCACACTGAGTATTCTCTCCAATGATATTGGTAATAATTAATGATATTTCAATCAATATACTGTTACCTGTCTCGTACCCTTTCACTTGGTTAATATTAGTAAAGTTATCAACCTTAATGATTAAGACACTATAATCATTTTTATTTTTAGTCACTTGGTTAAACTGGGCAGATCCTAATGCCAATAATGTTTGTCTATTAGGTAAGTCAGTTAAATGATCTGTTTCTCGGCTATTTAATAATTTCTTCTGATTATTTAAATTAATCACGTAAAACCAAGCCAGTGCCAACACAGTAATAACACCGATAAAAATATAAAATGTTTTATTACGATATGATTTACTGGTTTCTTGTAAAGCTAACGATTGAGCCACTTGTTTCTCTTTCAGGACCTTAGCCTGAAGTTCATCTTGCTTACTTTCATATTGAATACGAATACCTTCAAGCGCCTGAAGATTATTACGTGAGTTTATTTTTCTCGTATTTTCATGTCGAGCATTTTGTGTTTGGTACGCCTTTTCGTATAAACCTTGTGCGTAATACAGTTCGGACTTAATACGTAAAAGCTCTAAAATGGAATAGGTTTGAATGTTTTCAGCTTGATCAGGCACAAGATTTTCAGCTTTATCTATAGTAACGAGCGCTTCTTGATATCGTTCTAAATGATTTAAAATATCCGCTTTATTCACTAGTAATAACGTTTCATAGTTCGCTTCTTTGACTGATTTCGCATATTTTTCAGCAATAATAATGTAATGATATGCCGTATGCGGATCACTCGGATCTTTCTTTAAATAGGCTTCGGCCATTTCCGAGTAGGTATTCGATAAAGCAGAAAAATTACCTGCCTTTTTGGCTTTGCCAATAATTTCTTTATAAAGTTCTATGGCGAGTAAATATTCTTCGTTAGCTGCATGAGTTACAGCAATATTTTGTAAACTCATTAAAGCTTTATGAGGTTCGTTAGCTTTGGTGAGATGAAAATGTGCCTTTTTATTAAACTCTTGTACTTTATCATCTTGTTTTAGATAACTGTAAAGCGAGCCTAATTCCAAATAAACTAAGCCTAACATTTTATCATCGTTTAACGCTTTTGCTTGGAATAACGCATCGTTTAACACGATAATAGAGCGTTCAAATTTCTCAGTAATATAATAAACTGCACCTAAATTTGTTAACGTTTCTATTACCGCTTTTCGATCATCTAATGATTCAGCTATTTCTAACGCCGCGATATAGTCCTGTAATGCCAATTCATAATGCCCCTCACTTTCAATAGCATAACCTCTTAAGTTAAGTAACCTCGCCATGTTAATGGAAGGATGCGATAGTTTTTGGGTTAGCTCTAAGCCCTCTTCTGCTACAACTTTTGCGAGATCAAACGCTGTTTTATCATTATAAAGTTCAGCCTGTAATCTTTTAAAATGAATACGTTCTTCAAGACTAAATTGATTTAAGTTTTTATCGTAAAACGAGGCGAGTTTAATGGCAGTTAATAAATCTTTCTTTTGTAAAGATTCTATTTGTTCAATTATTTCAGAAAATTTTAAAGGCTCTTGTTCTTCTGAATAAGCATAAAAAGAGAACATAAAAAACACAAAAAGCATACTTGCTAAGCATGTTTTTTGTGTTTGCTGAATTATTTTTTGTACAAAAAGTTGAAACAAATATTTATCTATCAGTAAATTAATGAAGTTCATTAGTATAAAACTAATTGCAAGCGGCAGAAAGTGCTTATTTAATGACTCAATATTTTATTAAGCTATATCTGCACTTTTTTTATAAAAATTCCCGACAACAAGGCTAGAAAAGCAGATATTAACAAGCAATAAGTTAATCCGTAAAACTGAAAAAAAACACCCGATAATACCTTATCTAATAAGCGCCCCATAGCATTAGCCATTTAATAAAAACCTACATCCATTAAAACAACATCGCAATGTTTAAAGGTGAATACCTAAGGGTATAAAAGTGCAGCACAACAAGCATGCGCAAAGCACAATCAGTTAAGGTAAAGGCCCTGTCATTAAAGGTAATTGTTTAGTTACCGTGGAAGTTGCTTAAATAGGGTTATACTCATAAGAGCTTTTATTCGCTATGTTGTTAGCGACTTATCGCTTTTAGCGACCATTAACACCAATGATGGAGACAGTTAACAACATTGCTGCTGTCTATTAGGTCTGTCACCCCAATGATTTAACTTTTCTTTTATTGATTTAATGTAGTCTTCATTATTTACGGCACATACCGCTAACGACTCTTTTTGCCATTGAGGAATATCAGAACCAATTGAATAAAAAACCCATTTGCCTTCTTTTCTATCCGTTAACAAACCATGCTTTCGTAACTGTGCCAAATGCCTAGATATTTTAGGCTGAGATAATTCCATTGCTTGCACTAACTCACACACGCAAAGTTCTGTTTCAGCTAAAGTTAATAACAAAATTTTTAATCTTGTTTCTTCCGCTAGGTTTTTAAAAAATAAAACAGGATCCATAAAACAACCTTAACATATATGATATTTCATATATGTTAAGGTTTTATAAAATAATTTACAAGATGATAAAAGTACTTCTTTCGAAAACTAATGTAATTGGACCTCTTATTCTTTATTCCAATCTACGAAGAGTTATATACTAATGCGACTAATTACCTCATAAAGCCTAACAATTAATGATCTGCGGTTTAAAAAAAGTTAACCAACGCCACTATAACGGCAGTACGCATAGTGCTATCGACGATTATGCTATTATTGAAGAGCCTTTATTGATCAGCCTGTCTTTTTTAGATAAAGAATCAAAAACATACAAAACGGTAGATCTCACCGTAATAATGAGAACTCCTGATCACGATAATACCCTGATCACAGGTTTCTTATTTAACGAACAAATTATTAAATCAATACACGATATTGTAAATATTACCCCTCCAGATGAAGCTATAACTAACAATCACCTTATTGTTAAACTTGCACCTAACGTACAACCTGATTGGCAAAAAATAACACGTTCTTTCCCTAGTCAGTCAAGTTGCGGAATTTGTGGAAAAACCTCACTTAATGGCTTAGCAATTAAAACGGATAGTGTTATCGATAACACTGACTTATGGTTAAAAAGTGATAAGATTATTGAAATAGCAAAAGCACTTAATAGTCATCAGCCGCTATTTAATTTATCTGGTGCGGTGCATGGCGCTGGCTATATTAGCAATAACCAATGGGTATGCGTTTACGAAGATGTTGGTCGTCATAATGCGGTAGATAAAGTGATTGGCGATGTGTTTCTTAAAGAAAAAATGACAACACAATCAATTTTAGTACTCAGCGGTCGAGTAAGCTTTGAATTAATACAAAAAGCCATTACTGCCGCTATTCCTGTAATAATAGCTATTGGTGCGCCTTCAAGCTTAGCCATATCGGCCGCTATTCAGTTCAATATTACTTTAATTGGTTTTACTAAAAATAATAAATTTAACGTATATCATGGCAATCATCGCATTGATTATAATTACCATAACGCATAACAAGTAGGTTATAAAATGTCAGTAAAAAATTATAAGGGTCACGCGGGTGGCTGGGGTGCATTAAAAAGCACAGCAACTCACTTATTTAAAAGTGACAATATTGCTAAAAACATTAAAAACCTACTTAAAACAAATCAAGATCATGGGTTTGACTGCCCCGGTTGTGCGTGGGGTGAAAAAGACGAACCGGGTCGATTCCGCTTTTGTGAAAATGGCGCAAAAGCTGTTAACTGGGAAGCAACCTCACGCCGCATTGGCGAAGCATTTTTTAAAGAACATTCAGTTAGCTGGTTACAAAAACAAACGGGCTACTTTTTAGAATACCAAGGTCGCTTAGCTGAACCGCTTATTTATAATAGAACAACCGATCATTACGAACCATTATCTTGGGACAAGGCCTTTGCCATTATTGCTCAACAACTTAATGCGTTAGAAAGCCCCAACCAAGCAGAATTTTATACTTCAGGCCGCGCCAGCAACGAGGCTGCTTTTTTATATCAACTTTTCGTTCGAAAATTTGGCACTAACAACTTTCCCGATTGTTCAAACATGTGTCACGAAGCCAGCGGCGTTGCCCTTAAACAATCAATAGGTATTGGTAAAGGCACCATAAAAATTGATGATTTTGAAAAAGCCGATGCTATTTTTGTCTTTGGGCAAAATCCCGGAACAAATCACCCAAGAATGCTTGATTCATTAAGCCATGCCTCTCGCCGAGGAGCTAGCATAGTGACTTTCAACCCATTAAAGGAAAGAGGCTTAGAGCGATTTGCTAATCCTCAATCTCCGGTTGAAATGCTATCAGGCGGCGCAACTCAAATTTCACAGCATTATTTCACCCCTAATTTAGGTGGTGATATGGCGTGTGTTCGAGGCATGGTTAAAGTGTTACTTGAACAACACAAGGCCGCACAAAAAGATAATAAAAGTGTTTTCGATCTTGAGTTTATAAACGAACACACACAAGGGTTAGATGATTACTTACAAACGGTAGAAGCAACAACATGGGAACATATTACCCAGCAGTCAGGCCTAAGTATTGAAGAATTAACGCAAGCAGCAAGCATTTACCAAAAAGCCAAAAGCGTTATTATTACGTGGGCGATGGGAATTACCCAGCACAAACATTCCGTTGCTACTATTCAAGAGATCACCAACTTACAATTACTGTTTGGCAACATAGGTAAACCCGGTGCAGGGCTTTGTCCTGTTAGAGGTCATTCAAATGTTCAAGGTGACCGAACCATGGGCATTAATGAGAAACCTGATGCTAAGTTTTTAGATAATTTGTCTCGAGTGTTTTCATTCACTCCACCTAAAGAAAATGGTCATAATGTTGTTGAGGCGATTGAAGCTATGCTTTCAGGCGAGAGCAAGGTGTTCACAGCCTTAGGAGGTAATTTTGTTTCTGCAACCCCCGATACTGAATTTACACAACAAGCTTTAACACGCTGTAAACTTACCGTAAATATTGCTACTAAATTGAATCAAACTCACCTCTTTCCTGGTGAAATTTCAATTATATTACCCTGTTTAGGTCGTACCGATATTGACGTACAAGCCACTGGCGAACAGTCAGTTACTGTAGAAGACTCATTCTCTATGGTGCACAAATCAAAAGGTGTCGTAAAATCAGACAGCAGTAACATGCGTTCAGAACCAGCAATTATTGCTGGCATTGCTCACGCAACATTAGGCGATACCCCTGTAAAATGGTTAGAACTAGCTAACAATTACGATTTAATTCGCGACTATATTGGGCAAACCTTGCCTGAGTTTAATCAAATGAATGAAAGACTCGCTCAACCGGGTGGCTTTTATTTAGGTAATAGCGCAGCGGAATTCACATGGAATACTGCAACTAAAAAAGCTCAAATTAGTACGAATCAACTACCTGATGACATTGTACCCGCATCGATTAGAGCATTAACAAAAAATCGCGTTTTTGTTCTACAAACCTTACGTTCTCACGATCAATACAACACCACCATTTACGGCTTTGAAGACCGCTACCGTGGTATTAGTGGCGAACGCGATATTATTTTTATGAACCCAAGCGACATAGCTGACTTAGGCTTAAAAAATGAAGACTTAGTTGATGTAGAAAGCTTATGGCCAGATGATATTGAACGCAAAATTTATAGTTTTAAGTTAGTCAGTTACGACATACCAGCAGGTAACATTGCCGCCTATTTCCCTGAAGCTAACCCTTTAGTGGCATTAAAAAGTGTAGGGGATGAAAGCGATACGCCTACGTCAAAGTCTATTGCGGTTATCATTAAAAAAGCGGAAGTATCTGATAGAATTATTTAAGAAAAAAGGATAATGATGTATTTACATCATTATCCTTTAGAGGCCAAATGAATCACAATCATTTATTGATCATGTTTATAGGTTAAAACCATTAAATATTTGATAATTCACTTTCGTATCAAACAGTTCAATTAATTAAACGGTTATTAAGTTAGCCTCAAAAAAATATTATTGAATTAATGACCAAATTCAATAATTCCCCATACTTCAAGATTATTAACCGTTACAGCAGCATCACCATTGCCGTTCGTAGAAACGGTAAGATTAGTACTAGTACCGTTCGGTAAATGCAATGTTGCGGAAGTTACATCTTCAGGGAAGTACCCCTGAGGAATAGCCACCTCAACACCATTAAGTGTTGGTGTTACTCCTCCAGCAAACGGACGGTTTACCAAGTGCACAACATACGGCGCATTCTCGTTTGTTTCATGAATACGAGATACGGCTGATACTGTTTCGTTAGCAAGTGTTCCATTAATACTCACATTAATATCTATCCCTGCAATAGTGCCACGTTGACCAATATGTCTAACTTTACTGCCTTGCTGATCTAATATAGCTTTTTGCTCAACCGTTAAATAGCTAAGGTCACCGTCGTAGAAAATATGATCAAATTTATCAAAGTCTTCAGAACGTGGGACAACCGGATGTCCTTCATCACCAAACACCAGCATATCGAAGTTAATATTATCAAGCGTTAGAAGTTTCACACTTGATTGAACTTGATTTCCACCGTCAATAAAACCTGCTTTCATTGAAGAGTACATAGCATGCACTAAACCAACTTTCGAATACGAGGTGTAGTTATTAAACAAGTTCTCTTGTGCACGAACGAATTGATAGATATCACGGTAGTTATCTGCACCTGGCGACCAAGTGAATACATCACCACCTACCCAAACGTTTGCAGGAATAGAGAATATACCACCATAAGCATACGCCTGAGCAACCCAACCACGGCCGAAACGAGGAGAATTTGTAAGACGAAGTTCATCGAACTCCCAAGGATATGGAAAATAAGCCAGTGTTTTACCAACCGCTTGTGCACCTTTTAAGTGAACAAGAATATTAGTTGGTAATTCAGCAATCGTTGTTCTTGCACCTAAATTCAACTCGCCCGATAAGAAAGTAATGTTCTCGTTGAATATATAGCCACGTGATTCGAACAAATGCGTACTTGCACCAATTTCAATATTAGGACGTTGCACACGAATGTAATCTAATACTTCAGCAAATTTTTGATTCCATACATCACGGTTGAAGTAAATGAAATCTTCAAGCATTGGCACATCACCAGAAATAGTATCAGCTGCCTGTGTAAATGAAGTATGTGTAACACCTTGCGCTAACAAGAAATCTCGATAGTTAAAGGTATTAATATTGTTAATACCCATAGCTGAAAGTTCAGAACTACTGTACTTCTTACCTAACCATACACGGAAGTTCTCCATAGCATAGTCGTTAAAGTCACCACCAAAAGTGCGCATATCTGTTGAACGTGTTGAGTTGGTTTGCGTATCAAACATTAAGCGGTCTGGATTCGCTTTTAATATTTGATCAACTTGAGATTTCATAAATGGTACAAACGCAGGGCTATGATTACTCAACCAATTATTGTTATAACCATCGTAACTAAGATATCCCATAAAAGTCATTCTTACATTACGATCATCAAGCGTACGAACATAGTGAGGCGATGAGTTAGTAACATATTCAGTAAACCAACGGAATCCCCAATCAAATTCACCTCGAGCTGTATATTCAATACCTATATCTTGGTAACCGCGAACCAGCTCAGTCCAATCAACAATGGTCGTTTCATCGTAAAAATTTTCCTCTGGTGGATGCCCCCAAAATGCTCCTGTGGCACCAAAGTTATCAAAACCTGCTAGCTGATTATTTTGCGGATAGGTATACCAAACATCAGACTTCAATACTTGGTTAGCCACAGGAATTTGAACTGGTTGTTTCAAGAATGGTAAGCCTAATACAGGGCCTTCGATTTCCGCTACGCTATGATCATTCGGATTGTATAAAGGCGTCGGAATTGACGTAACATTACCTACACGAACAATGCGAACATTATCACCACTCCATTGCCAATCTGAGCCACCAATAGCCTCTACACGTAAAACATGTGACCCAGCATTCTCAACAACAAACTCGCCACCATAAAGTTCAACCTCAGCAGAAACATTCCAACTTCCCGTTTCAGCAAAGTAACCCCAAGCAACTGGTGCGCTATTTAAGTCAATACGCGCCCCGTAACTACCCGCACTTAGTGCAGAGTAAGTAAAAAATGCTTTGTAAATACCAGCTTGATCAAAAGTAACATTGTAATCACCGTAGTCACCATTAGTAACCCAGTTAACACCTGTCGCAGTTTGTCCAAAGCCTTCTACGGTATCTCCACCAACGCGACCATTTGTGCCAGTACCAGCAAAGTTTTCTAGCTGAACAATGATTTCACCCGTTCCGCCACCAGTGTCAATATCATCTGCTACTAATGAAAAAGATTCTAAATTCCACTGCCAGTTAGCACCTACGGCTTGAATACGAATAGTTGAACTACCTGCAGGTAAAGTAACGGTACTACTATGGGTTAATGGCTGAAAATCATCCCAACTCCCTAATGGCACAGCAACTGTTCCTTGGCTCACCCAAGCATTATTTGTATTCGTAAATAATTCAATGTTTGCATTAGAAGCGATACTTGTACCGACTAAATATTCAATGGTATATTCACCACCATTAGTATTAATATCATAATCGACATAATCCCCATTATTAATCCAGTTAATAGCTCCTTGGCCATTAACTGAATATATAGAGATAGGATTAGGTTGACCGTCATTGAATGTTCCCCCTGAATTGTTAAATTGTTCCGCTTGAACAACCACTGTTTCACCATAAGCTTGTGTTAAAAATGTACTAAGAGACAATGCAACACAAGCATTGAGTAGAGAACGTTGTTTTATAAATTCCATAAAAAAATCCTGTTTAAATTCATCCTGAATGCACCGCACCTTTATATTTGCAATGCCATTTTGTCTACAATTAACAATTATAAATTTATAATTAACAATAGTAGCTTATAAGAAATATAGGCGAATAAAAAACAAACACAAAGTTTTTATTAATTTTGTAGATAAAATAGGTAAAACATAAAAAAAACAAAATAAATATTTAAATCAACAATTTAAAATAAACTACATTTATAATATTTTCTTTTGTAGATTCTGACTATGTATAAGTCGATGTAGGATTTTCGTTTACCTTTTTGAAATTACCACAAAGAAAAACACGAAAAATAAAAATTAAAAACAAATACTTATATTAAAATCAATTGCGGTAATCATGACTAAGAGTACGAAGATTATAGATAGGATTATGTAAAACAATAATAAACCCGAATTCGGGATAATAAGCGAATAATATAGGTCATATTATTCGCCTAGATCTAACTATACCCGTTATCATTCAAGATGCAGGTTTCAGTGGGAACTAAAAACAATTTAGGCACAGATTTTACGTTCCAAACAAAATCTAAGGTCTACGTCCATGTAGGAACCTGACTAAAGTTAATAACGCGGCATAAATTGTTTTTAGATCCATCAAAGAAGTGCTGAGCAAAATCACTTCATCAACAATGCTTTTTATAAGGGAACGACCATTATTGCAAAGCACTGCCTTGAATTGATATCGCTCAAGCACTCTGAAATAGCCTCTTGATTGGTAACGGGTATATTTAATTAACGCTTAAAATTTACAACTCAACCAAATTACCTTTACTTTGTAGCCATTCTTTACGATCGCCACTACGCTTTTTAGAAAGCAACATATCCATCAATTCCATTGTAGTATCAAACTCATCAATAGTTAGCTGCACTAAACGGCGAGTATTAGGATCCATAGTAGTTTCACGCAGTTGAAGAGGGTTCATTTCACCCAAGCCTTTAAAGCGCTGTACGTTAACTTTTCCACGTTTTTTCTCAGCTTCTATTCGAGCAAGTATGCTGTCTTTTTCAGCTTCGTCTAGCGCATAAAATACTTCTTTACCCACATCAATTCGATATAAAGGAGGCATGGCAACATACACATGTCCGGCTTGAACTAAAGGTAAGAAATGCTGGGTAAATAAAGCACATAATAGAGTAGCAATGTGAAGTCCGTCGGAGTCGGCATCAGCTAAAATACAAATTTTACCGTAACGTAGTTCTGATAAATCTTCAGAGTCAGGATCAATACCTAAAGCGACTGAAATGTCATGTACC
Organism: Pseudocolwellia sp. G5-9; assembly: GCF_055808995.1. NCBI lineage: Bacteria > Pseudomonadati > Pseudomonadota > Gammaproteobacteria > Alteromonadales > Colwelliaceae > Pseudocolwellia > Pseudocolwellia sp. G5-9. The sequence continues at coordinate 3,985,542 of NZ_CM147893.1, read as the reverse complement.
TCTTGCGAGGCAAGTATTTGTCCTGAATCAACTTCCCATGTATTTAGAATTTTACCTCTAAGAGGCATGATGGCTTGAATTTCACGATCTCGTGCTTGTTTTGCACTACCGCCAGCAGAGTCACCTTCCACTAAAAAAAGCTCTGTACGAGTTATATCTTGACTACCGCAATCCGTTAACTTACCCGGAAGTGCAGGCCCTTGAGTAATTTTTTTACGAATTATTTTTTTACTTGCACGTAGTCTACGCTGTGCGTTTGAAATACAAAATTCTGCTAACGATTCAGCTATTTCAGTATGTTCATTCAGCCATAAACTAAAAGAGTCTTTAACAACACCGGTAACAAATGCAGCACATTGACGAGATGATAAACGCTCTTTGGTTTGGCCTGCAAATTGTGGGTCTTGCATTTTTACTGAAAGAATATATGAACATTTGTCCCATACATCGTCTGGCGTTAATTTAACACCGCGAGGGATCAAGTTTCTAAACTCACAAAATTCTCTCATGGCTTCAAGCAACCCTTGCCTTAAACCGTTTACATGAGTACCACCTTGAACCGTTGGAATAAGGTTTACATAACTTTCGCCAACCCCTTCTCCCCCTTCAGGTAACCAAGTTACCGCCCAATCGGCAGCCTCTTGTTGCGAGGTAAAAGTACCAACAAAAGGTTCTTTAGGTAAAGATTCGTAATCTTTTACTGAATCTTTTAGATAATCAACTAAACCGTCTGCATAGCACCATTCATATTTATCATCTTCATTTTTGTCATGAAATTTAATGGTTAAGCCTGGGCACAATACAGCTTTGGCTTTTAATAGATGTGCTAAACGGCGTGCTGAAAACTTAGGTGAATCAAAATAGCCAGGATCTGGCCAAAACTTAACTCGGCTTCCTGTATTTCTGCGCCCTACTGTGCCGGTTTCATGTAGCTCTTCAACTTTTTCACCGTTTTCAAAAGCCATTTCATAGACTTTACTGTCACGTCTTACCGCTACATCAACTCGTGTTGATAAAGCATTTACAACTGAAATACCTACACCGTGCAAACCACCTGAAAATTGATAGTTTTTATTAGAGAATTTACCACCCGCATGTAACTTACAAAATATAAGCTCTATGCCTGTTACACCTTCTTCGGGATGAATGTCTATCGGCATGCCTCGACCGTCATCAATAACTTCTAGCGACTGATCTTTATCTAAAATTACCGTTATGTTTTGAGCGTAGCCCGCTAAAGCTTCATCCACTGAGTTATCGATAACTTCTTGCCCTAAATGGTTAGGACGAGATGTATCGGTATACATACCAGGACGATGTCTTACTGGGTCTAAACCACTAAGAACTTCGATAGAATCAGAATTATATTGTTCGTTCATTTGAGTCATCTATTCGTTGTATTTAATAAAGAAAGTTATTTATGCTTTGTTTTAGAGCAATTTACGCTGTTAACTGAAGAAACTCTACAATTTTAGGTAGCATTTTTTCATAATTAACAAAGCTATGGTCGCCGTTTGGCTGCACAATTAAATGGCTGTCTTGAAATTTATCAACCGCTTCTTGGTAATTTAACACTTCATCCCCTGTTTGTACCATGACCATATAATTATTTTTTACGACACGGGGCTTTTCAATCGCAATTAAATCTTCAAGATAACGCTTTTCAACTCTGTAGCTTTCTTGCGTATACGGGTTTATTTGTTCGCCTTCGTAACCTGATAAGAGTTCGTAAGGTTTAATAGCAGGATTCACTAATACTGCTTTTAAATTGTAGGTTTCACTTAAATATGTAGAAAAATATCCACCTAATGAAGATCCAATTAACGCCCAATGTTCAGCAGGTGATGCTTCAAAATATTGTTCAAGCTGGTTAATAGCATCTTTAGGGTTAGTCGCTAACTGAGGACAATGAAACTTAACCTCAGGTAAATGTTCTTGTATATATTTTTGAGTTTGTTGGGCTTTTTTCGATAACGGTGATGAATTAAATCCATGGATAAAAAGTAAATTACTCATCGTGATTTCCTTGAGCTAAATCGCTTACAAAATATGTGCATGTGGTATACGTACCATCGTTACTTAATTCAAATATTCGATAGCCTGCACCTTGACCATTACATGCTGATGTATTTGCTGTTTGATCAAATTGAATAGAGGTTGCTGGACACGTATATAAGGGAATATTATATCCTGATTGTTCGGGTTGTATCGATAAGTCGTTATGTACATGTCCACACGCTATGGCTTGAATAGAAGGAAACTGTTGAATGGCATTCCAAAATTCGGTTTTGTTTTTTAAACCATGTTTATCAATAAAATAACCTACATCAAGAGGATGATGATGCATAAAAACAAGCTGTTTTTTTTCAGGGTCTATATTTTTACTTAGCTCATTTAATGTTCCTTCAGATACATAACCTGAGGGTGTTTCGCTTTTGCTATTTATTAAGAGTATCTGCCAAGCATTGTGGGTAATGATTTTTGATGAATTAAACGATTTATTTGTTAAATACTGTTCGAGTTGACGATGTTCATCATGATTACCCGCAATAAAATGAACCGGAATTTGAATATCAAGTTGCTGAAATATTTCAACAAATTGCTGATAAGAAGCATCAGTATGATCTTGTGTTAAGTCGCCAGTAAACACAATAACATCAGGTTTTTCTACACCTTGAATATGTGTTAATACATGAACTAAATGCTGATAAACATTAGCTCCGCAATGCAATGTGTTTTTATCTGCAAACAAGTGTGTATCACTAATTTGTGCAACTTTTAAGGCGTGTTTCATACTAAAAATTCGTTTCTAAACTATTTTAAATCAAGTGCCAGCTTAACTTGTCCAAGCTCGTGGCATAATTGTAACCACTCTTTCAAAAATATATTAATTTGTTGTTTTTCATCAGGTAAATGCATATTTTTATTAGGGTAGTCGTATCGAGGTTTTACTTGGCGAATATTTTGCGATGATATAACTTCTGCCATACGCGCATCGTGGTATAAACGAATAACCATTTTAGGCTGAAATAGGTGAGATAATTCTTTTCCGACTTCTACTGTATTTTGGTTAATGGTGATCAGGGTGGTATAACGCGTCACTTCATCTACCGAAACGGCATACGATAAAAAGTCTGAAATAAAAAATTCACGTTCTTGCCCTACTTCTTCTTTATCTGCTAGCAATTTAATTAACAGCATATAGTTTACATCACATAAATTGAGTAATGCGGCTAATTGCGGTTTATATTTTTTTGCTTTTACCATCATAGAGCAGACCAAGACTTTTGTAATTGTGAATAATTTAGCTGAAGCCATTGTAACCCAATTATAGTTGAAGCATTGGTAATTTTTCCTTGAGCTAATAAACTCAAAGCGTCTTCTCGCGACATAACATGCACTAAAATATCTTCGCCTTCCTCTTCTAATCCGTACACCCCACCTACTTCTGTTACATCAACTTTTGCCGCAAACATATATATGCATTCGCTTGTTCCACCAGGACTAGGGAAAAACTGATTTATTTTAATAATGTCGTCTTCTTTAATGGTTAAATTCGCTTCTTCTTTAGCTTCACGAATAGCCACATCAATGGGATGTTCGTTTTCCCCAAACATACCGGCAATAAATTCAAGTTGCCACGGTGTATCACCACTCATAGCACCTAACCTAAACTGTTCAATAATAACGACTTTGTCGGCTATAGGATCATACGGTAATAAAACAACAGCATCGCCTCTTTCAAATATTTCTCTTTTAAGGGTAATGCTTGTTCCGCCTTCATATAACGCATGGTTCACATGCACTTCATTAATAGTAAAAAAGCCTTTAAATTTTGATTCTACTTTAACTATCGTCATATCTTTATGACTAAATCTTAAAATATCTGGGTATGATTTTTTAATACTCATAGGTTTTACTTCCTGCTTTACATTTTTCTAGAGGCTGTATTTAAAATATAATGGTGTATATCAATGCCACTAAATATTTTGTTACACTAGAATAGATTATTTAACACTTAATTCTTTTAGCTAATAACTTGAGCTAGATAGAATAAGTTTATTAAAATGTTTATGAAAATTATATTCATAAGCGGATTATACCTTAAGGGATTACGAACCCATGCAAAAAAATATTATATCTCTCATTGTTGGCTTAACGGTTATGGTAACTAGCCACTCGTCTAACGCTGAAAACTTGGTTAATGTTTATCAACAAGCTCAGGCAAACGACCCTGTAGTATTAAAAGCCCATGCTCAATTTATGGCGTCTAAAGAAAATATTATTCAAGCACGCTCTGTTTTACTTCCTCAATTATACGCTTTTGGTAGTTATGAATTATCAGAAAACGAGAGCAACGATATTAAATCTAAAGATGAGGAAACCAAAACGATTGGTGCTAGTCTATCAATGGAATTATACCATCATGCTTCTTGGTTAAAATTAGGTACCGCTAAAAAAATAGCGCATCAAAGTGATATTGCTTTTCAAGTGGCTCAACAAGAATTGATTGTTAGAGTAACAAAAGCTTATTTTGATGTATTAAGTGCAAAAGACGATCTAGAGTTCGCAAAAGCAGAAAAGAAAGCTATTGCACGTCAATTAGATCAAACCAAACAACGCTTTAAAGTAGGCTTAACAGCCATTACTGATGTACACGAAGCGCAAGCACAGTTTGATAACACGGTAACAGCTGAAATTAGAGCTGAAAATAGTGTATTTAATGCTGAAGAAGCGTTAAGAGAAATTACCAACATTTATCCGCGTAATTTAGATGTATTAAATACTAAACGATTTAGTGCTTCTCGCCCAACGCCAGATAGTGCTAACGACTGGCAACAAACAGCAGAAGCGAAAAACTTAAGCTTAATTTCACAAAAAATCAGTGTAGACATCAGTAAAGATAGTATTAATACCGCACGTGCTGGCCACTATCCCACCATAGATTTAAAAGGTCGTTATTCAAAATCTGATATTGACGATCAATTAATTCCGTCACCAACGGTTGATTTTAATAGTCAATCAATCAGTGTTGAAATTAATGTTCCTTTATATACGGGTGGTGCTATTACAAGTTCAGTACGCCAAGCGCAAAGTAATTATGTTGCCGCAAGCCAAGACTTATCTAAAACACACCGTAATGTTGTAAGAAGTACACGTAATGCTTACAACACAGTTATTGCAGCGGTTTCAGCAATTAAATCGTTAGAACAATCGGTAATTAGTGCTGAAAGTGCTTTACGTGCAACTGAAGCAGGAATGGATGTTGGGATAAGAACTATTGTTGATGTATTAGACAGTACGCGTAATTTATATAACGCTAAACGTAATCTTTCATCAACTCGATACAGCTACATTCAAGCAATATTATCGTTAAAGCAAGCAGCCGGTACAATTACCGAGCAAGACTTAGTTGATATTAATAATGGTTTATTACCGTCAACGTAAATAACCTCAGCTCGGGATAAGCAAAGTTACTTAGGAAAATAACGATACAGGTTGAGCTTTTGATAAATGAGAGTTTTAATTCATTCTCTAACATTCATTAACCCGAGTTGAGATTAAGTAATGTATTTAAATATTTAAAACTAAAAAAGGCAGCTATCGCTGCCTTTTCTATTGCACTCATTAAAAGTAATACCATTCCATCTTAAGTTTTTCCCACCTTAATCCAATCTCTACTACACATTTTCATGACCCGCTTTGCATCACTCACAAATGAGTTCCATGCATCAGAGCAAGCATCGAGGATGTCATCATAGCCTTGAAAGCACCTATTCGCTAAATGATGTTGGCGCAACCAACTCCAAACTTGCTCTATTGGATTCAACTCAGGTGAATACGGTGGTAACTTAATGATCGTTACGTTGTTAAATTTATCAGCAAGGTAAACTTGGTGCCATGCAGCACCATCGACAACGATCACTGCATGTCGTCCTTCTTGAGTTTTTTGAGAAATTAAAGCCAAATGTTGTTCCATTACATCCATGTTCATTACTGGAGAAATCAGTGCCTCAGTTGCGCCTGTTGATGGGCAAACAGCACCAAAAAGGTAAGCGTATTCAAACTGTTGTTGCCTAACGGCTCTCGGTCTTGTTCCTTTCTCTGCCCAGAGCCTTGTCGTTGTATTTTGCTGTCCAAAACGTGCTTCGTCTTGGAACCACACATCTATCTCTTTAAGCCTCACATTCCATGGGATCGTGCGGATCATTTCACTTTCGAATTTTTTTAAAATCTTCTTGTACTTCATCAGACTGCTTTGGGTGTCGTGAGCGACTTGTTATCCAACTAAACCCCATTGATTTTAATAACTTATAAATGGCGTTGGGGTGATAATCAACATCAAAATTAGCGTTGATATATAGTCGGATACACTCACCCGTTAGTCGTCCACCCATATCGGATTGGCATTGAGCCTTTATATATTGACTCAATATTTCTTTATCTTGCTCTGTAAGATAGCTAGGTCGCCCTGTAGGTTTTTTACTCTCAAGACCAAGTAAACCTTCGCTGATGTAGTTCGCAACCCAATCATTAACAATTCTTCTACTTATATTAAGTGTTCTAGCAACTTCTGATCTATTCTTACCCGATTTAAAGTGCGAAACGGCTAGCAAGCGCAGTCTCATTCGATGATCTTTTACTTTGTTGGAGAGTATTTTTAATTCTTGTGAGCTATGAGTGTTCAATGTCATTTATTATGAGTAAATAAATGACATTAGATCACATAATTAGACTAATTGGTATAACGATCATTTATTAACAAGATTTAATCATTAATCTTCGAGTTTAATCGCATTTATAATAGCGCTTGTTGAAATACCTTCTTCAAAATTAAGTACTTTAACCTCGCCACCAGCTGCTATCACTTCAGCTCCACCAGCAATTTCTTCCACTTTATAATCACCACCTTTTACTAAAACATTAGGTAAAATGTTAGCAATAAGTCGTTGTGGCGTATCTTCAGTAAATGGAACAACCCAATCTACAGCGCCTAAACCAGCCAACACAGCCATACGTCTATCGTTAGGATTTACAGGTCTGCCTGAACCTTTTAAACGTCTAACTGAGTCGTCGCTATTAACGGCAACAATTAAACGTGTTCCTAAAGCTTTAGCGTTTGCTAAGTAAGATACATGGCCAGCATGTAAAATATCAAAGCAACCATTCGTCATTACAATTTGTTCACCACGAGCTTGGGCTAAACCAACCGCTATTTTCAATTGTTCTTCTGTTAATACACCAAAACCGCTTTCTTGCCCGGTTGATAATGCATTTAATATTTCGGCTTCGCTTACAGTAGAGGTACCAATTTTACCCACAACAATCCCCGCAGCTACGTTAGCTAACGCACTTGCTTGGTCATACCCTGCATTAGCCGCAATAGCTAGAGCTAACGTTGCAATAACGGTATCGCCAGCCCCCGTTACGTCGTAAACTTCTTTGGCTTGAGTTGGTAAATGGAATTCTTCTTCATTTTTACGTAATAGCGTCATTCCTTGTTCGCTACGAGTAATTAATAACGCTTCAAGCTCTAAATCTTCAAGTAATTTATTACCTTTTGCAACAAGTTCGCTTTCTGTATTGCAAGCCCCTACCACTGCTTCAAACTCTGATAAATTAGGCGTTATTAACGTTGCTCCACGATATTTACTAAAGTCAGTTCCTTTAGGATCAACCACAATAGCTTTATTGAGTTTTTTCGCTGCGGTAATAAGAGATTGAACATCTGATAAAGTACCTTTGTCGTAGTCCGACAAAAGTAAAACATCGTGTTCTTGTAACAATTGTTCTACCGAGCGTGCTAAAACTGATTTATCAACTTGAGCAAAAGACTCTTCAAAGTCTAAACGAATAAGCTGTTGATTTCGGCTGAGTACTCGTAGTTTAGTAATGGTTGGCGTATTATCTTGCTTGTCGAATTGGCAATTAATATCCATTGAAGCTAGGCGTGTTTCTAAAATCTCTGACGCTTCATCGTTACCTGTAATACCCGCTAAAGTGACTTTTCCACCTAACGAGGCAATATTTAATGCAACGTTTGCAGCACCGCCTGGACGATCTTCATTATGGTTAACTTTAACAATAGGCACAGGGGCCTCTGGAGAAATACGTTGCGTTGGACCATGCCAGTAACGGTCTAACATGACATCGCCTACCACTAAAACACGTGCTTTGCTAAAAGCTGGAATATCTACTTTCATCCTGTACCCTATACCAGATATAATGCGCGATAGTGTATCACACGAATTACTATGAGTTGAATTTATACCGTGAGTAAAAATAAAGTTTTACAACCAGATTTTAAACTGTCTTTTCTATTACCTAAATACTGGTTAACTTGGCTTGGCGTACTCATTATGTACTCTATTTCCTGGTTACCTTATAAGTTTCAACTCTTTTTAGGTCGTCAAATTGGTAAGCTTCTATTTAAAATAGGTTCAAGCAGAAAAAAAGTTGCCGCTCGTAATTTAGCACTCTGTTTTCCTGATATGGCTGAACATGAGCGCGAACAACTTTTACGTAAGAACTTTGAAAGTACAGGGATAGCACTTTTAGAAACAGGCATGGGGTGGTGGTGGCCTGACTGGCGTGTTAAGCGAAAATTTACCGTTACAGGTTTAGAGCATATTGAAAAAGCTAAGCAAGAAGGTCACAACGTATTTTTGTTAGCTATGCATTATTTATGTGCTGAAATAGCTGGCCGTGGTTTTGGGCTTAATCATCAATTAGTTATTTTTTATCGCCCGCATAACAATCAGTTAATGGAATTTTTCCAATACAGAGGCCGAGGCAGATCGAATAAATACATGTTAGGTAAGCGAGATGTAAAAGGCTTAATTAAAGCCATCAGAACAGGTGAATCTAGCTTATATTTACCCGACCAAGATTATGGTAGAAATCGTAGTGTATTTGTTCCTTTTTTTAATGTAAAAGAAACCGCTAGTACTACTGGTACACTTATTTTTGCTCGCCAACCTAATACTAAAACCTTTGTATTAATACCCAAACGTAATGACGATGGGAGTGGTTATACTATTGAGATAACACCTGCTTTAGACGATTTCCCTACCGACGATGATATTAAAGACGTGACCCGCATTAATCACGAAGTTGAAAAAGCGGTTATGCGTAAGCCTGAACAGTACATGTGGTTACACAGAAGATTTAAAACACGACCTAATGAAAATGACCCAAGTTTGTATAAATAGGATTTGTTAGTTAAGGTATATATTATCTAACATTATTAATGAGTAAGGTCTTATGGGTTTTTGGATACGAAATATTATATTTGGCACGATATTAGTTATTCTTGCCTATTTATTTTTTGCTAATCAAGACTTACTCATGTCGTTAGCTAGCGATGAAAAACCTGTCGCAGCTAGCGTTCCAGCACAAGCTATTGGGGACAAAACATCAAACAAAATGAATACCAAGCCTCCCTCTCCTACACAAGCTAAACCTATAGAAAAGAAAAAAAGTGAAAATAAAGCAGCAACAGGTTTATCAACATTTTACGCCAATATTAATGGCGAGTCTGATATAGATAAACCCACTATTCGTAATAATATTGTTTATTTGCCTGATCCTAAAGGTGACCTAGAGTTACTATTAAATGCACGCAAAAAAGTGGTTCGAGCTTACCCTAGAAACTGGCAAGGCACCACAGAATCAAGACCTTTTAGACTTGGTGAAACTGTTTTTCAAAAATTATCTGAATATGCTAAAGAAGATAAACTGGAAGTTTATTGGCGACTTAATCGTGATTATGTCGTTAAAGATGCTTTTAGGATCAATAAAAATATTTTAAAAACAGCCTTACAACTAAGCCAAGGAATTAGCGGGCATTTCCAAAATGGTGTTTCTACTTATTTCTGTTATCAATCACGTGCTATCGTTGTTATAGAAGGTACAAAGTCTTATCTAGACGAAGAATGTGCCTTATTGAAGTCAAACTCTGGTTATTAAACCGAATTTTTGGTTATCCTAGCATTCACAGTATGTATTAGTTTTATAATACCAAACGCATTAATGAATTGACTATTTAGACGAGTATAAATCATCAATGCCTTATTGCGATTGGTATTATAGGCCTTTTCAATTTAACGTTTATTTATACTCCACATACCAGGTCCATTAGTTGCTATAAATAAAAAGCCAAAACAATAAATAGTGGCTAACTCTCCCCCATTGGCAATAGGGAATGGATTATTAAGTCCATGTGCCAACCAATAAGCAACTGCCATTGTGCCACTAGCTAAAAATGCAGCCCCTCTAGCATAAAAGCCCAACATGACGAGCGTCCCACATACTAACTCTATAATTCCTGCACTCATAATCATAGGATTTATCGGGTACGGAAATTCAATAGGAAAAGAAAGTAACTTTTGGGTACCATGAAAAATAAATAAAAAACTTAGCACTATACGAAAAGCCGCATATGTATGCTCTTTATACTTATCTAAAAAATTCATATATATCTCTCTTATTATAATAAAGCCCCTTGTTCGGGATGAAATTTAACTATACCCGTTCCGCGATGTACTTTTTCTACCAAGAACCATACAAGGAACAGTTATGAAGAAATTAGTTGATTTATATTGTGATGTCGACAACTTTCAAAAAGTATTTATTCCGCAATGCTAAAACAACGCCGTAAAAATTATATCAAAATACTTGTTTTCTTTTTTATGGGCCAGTATAGTGCGCGCGAAATGGATTTTACGCACAAATAGTACTGTATATTTGTGCTACTAGTTTGTGTGTATATCCATTGATTTCCTACTATTTTTCTTAGGAATTTACATAACATATAAAGGATTTATATAATGAAAACATATGCAGTATTCTTCGGTTTATCTTTACTTTCTTCAGCTGCTATAGCTAATGACTACAATACTCAAATTGATGTAGATTATTTAAACATTGATAGCTTCAATACTATTAAACTTGAAGGCACATATTACCTTAACAACGTTACTACAAATAATACAGCATGGTCTGAAGCTGCGTTTATGGGTAGAAACACTAGTGCTAACCTTAGCTACACTGATTTCGATGGTGATGCCTATCAACTAGTATTAGGTGCTGACTATTACCACAATGACCTTTTTGTTGGTTTAGATGTAACTTATTTCGATGTTGATGGTGGAGGCGATGACACTGGACTTGTTGGTGAAATCGGCTACTTTTTTGATAAAAACTGGATGGTTTCAGTTTCTGGCGCTGATGAAGAATTTTCTGATTCTTTAGCGTTAAACACTAAATATATTGCTACATTAAATAACGGTACTTTTGTTAATGTAGAAGTGTCTTACCTTAATTTAGATAACGACTTTACAGCTGCAGCAGACTACTTTTGGACTGCTCAATCAAGTGTAGGGTTAAGCCTTTCAACAGAGGAAGGTATTAACGGCACCATTCGTGCTCAACACTTTTTCACTCCAGCGATTTCAGCTCGTCTTGAGTATGTTTCATTAGAAAATAGTGATGATGGATTATTATTTGGTATAACAGGTCGCTTTTAAGCCTAATATTATTGAATAAACAAGGGAGACTAATGTCTCCCTTTTTAATTACCCTAAAAGTTTAATTTGATTTCAACTAATTGTACTTTATTCAGTATGATGAAAATAAGCATTCGTAGTGCGGCAATGCTAATTTCATACTAAATACCTATGCTTAATTGATGTTATATTTTTTGCTACTTCGGTAAACTCGCTGTTTGCTATCAAAGAATTAATACCTTGTAGAGTCGCCTTATGACCAAAATCTCGTAAATGACAATAACTCGAAATTAACGCATCTTTATCTTCTTCACTAATTAAAGATAACGCGCATAGCTCATTAAAAATATTAATATTATCTGAATATTTTCCTAAACTAGGGTGTTTATGACCATGAGATAAAACTAAGTATTGCGCTAAAAACTCGATATCCACTAAGCCCCCTTCTCCTTGCTTAATATCAACCAGATCTTCTGTTGATTTATCAAGATGAGACTTCATTTTTTGACGCATTTCTACAACATCTTTTTTCAGTACAGCATTATCTCTTGGGCTAGCAATAATATTACGTTTGATTTCTTCATAACGCTTAACAAAAAACTCAGTACCATAAACACAACGTGTTCTTACCAGCGCTTGATGCTCCCATGTCCAAGCATCTTGCTTTTGATATTCTTCAAAAGTATCAATATGCACAGCTAAAAGGCCTGAATTACCTGAAGGTCTTAAACGCATATCTAGCTCATATAAAATACCACTGGCCATGTTGGTGTTAAAAATGTGCATTATACGTTGGGCTAACTTGGCATAAAATTGACTGGCAGGAACTTCTTTTTCACCATTGGTCATATCGGTTGGCAAACTATTATGTAGAAACACTAAATCAAGGTCGGAACCGTATCCTAATTCTATCCCGCCCATTTTACCGTAGCCAATAACAGCTAAACCTTTATCATCAGTACCTACAGTAGAAAGCGGCTGCCCAAATCTTTGTGTAACGTGTGCCCATGCTAGGTTAATCACTTCAGTAATAATACATTCGGCAATTGCAGTTAAGTGATCGCTTACCTTAGTGATAGGCAATACACCTGATATATCTGCAGCTGCTAAACGTAAATGCTGAACCTGTTTAAATTGACGTAGCATATTCATTTGCGCTTCAAGATCTTCTTCTGGAATACGAAGCATTGTTTCGCGTAATTCTGATCCATAACTAGTTTCTAAGGGCGGATTACTGAATAGGGTAGGATCAATAAGCTCATCAAGTAAAATAGGAAACTTAGCAATATGCTCTGTTACCCATAAACTTGAGCGACATAATTTAATTAAATGCTTTAACGCCCCTTCATTTTCATTAAGCAATTCAAGATAAGCTGTTCGTGTAACTATTTTCTTAAAAATAGAGAGTACGCGCTCTAATGTTGTATCTTCTACATTGTCTTCATTTAAAAAGAATAAGAGTAGCGGCATCAATTTATCTAGTGTTTGACGACCGCGATTACCAATACCTTTTTTAGTCAGTTCCTCTCTAAAGTCACTTATTTGGTGCCAAATACTATCAACTTTCCATGTTTGATTAACTTTACTGATCCACGTACAACTTTCTTCATGATCCCAATCGCTGTCCCATAAAGTCACCCAATGTGAATCTTTAATATGATGATGAGAGCCCTCTTCACCAATAAGCGCGATAAATTCTTTATGAACACCATACATATGGAATTGTAAGTGCTCTAAAAATAATGGCCACGTACTTAACTCATCCTGCTCTAATGCAGCTAAAATTCGCATTTGATCTAATTCAGAGTCAGGTAATGTTTGCGTTTGTTTATCGCCAAGCGCCTGAATAATGTTTTCAACACGTCGTAAAAACTCATAAGCACTTTTAAGTATTGTCATACTCTTAACGGGCACTTCACCTTCTTCCACTAATAAAGGAAGTACGGTTAACAAATTTCGTTGTTGTAAACTTTTAACTTGTCCGCCCCGGATCAACTGAAAGACTTGTACAATAAATTCAATTTCACGGATACCACCAGCACCTAATTTAATATTATTGATGAGTTGTTTACGCCTAACTTCTTGCGCAATCATCATTTTCATTCGGCGTAAACTGTCTATCACACTAAAATCGATATAACGTCTATAAACAAAAGGTTTAAGCATTTTATCTAATTGATCGTGATACTTGCCTGCACCAATGAGGCGAGCTTTGAGCATGGCATAACGCTCCCAATCTCGACCTTGTTCTTGGTAGTAATCTTCCATTGCATTAAAGGTTAACACTAAAGGTCCACTGTCACCGAAAGGCCTTAAACGCATATCAACACGGTACACAAATCCGTCTGCTGTTTGCTGATTAAGTGCTGTGATCAATTTTTGCCCTAAGCGTGTAAAAAATTGTTGGTTGTCAATTGAACGTCTAGCGCCTTGGGTTTCACCTGATTCTGGATAAGTAAAAATAAGATCAATATCGGATGAAAAGTTAAGTTCTTTTCCCCCCAATTTGCCCATGGCGTAAACCAATAAAGGAATAGTTTCGCCTTCGCTATTTTTGGGTTCTCCCCATTTTTCATAACAAAATTGACTTAGCCAATCTAACGCACCTTGCACGAATACATCAGCCAGTTCTGATAAACGTTTTAATGACTCATTTAACGGAATATTTAAAACAAGATCGGCCGTTGCAATAGCCACCATTTCACGTAATCGAAATAACCTTAGTGCTTTATGTAAATCCTCTTCAGTTCTACATTCACTTATAAAATCACTTAATAACTTTTGATAGTTAGGTGTTTCTTTTTGATAAACATAATTTGATACAAATAACCCTATTACAATGTCAGGAGCTTGAAGCGCACTTTTTAAAATGTAATCACTTAACATTATTGCGCTTTTAAAGTGTTCGAGTTGTATCTCTGAAAGTTGTTCTGTTGCATTAGGGTGTTGAGCAGAAAATTGCATCCAACTTTTTTCTTGTTGCTGCACTAAACAAGCAGAAGTTACTTTTTTTACATGGCTATGCATCATATACTCCATAAATAAATGGCATATTTTTCATTAATCTATTGAAATGAGAACTTTAGAGGCTGTTTTTTCTTTAGAGATGTTTTACATTGAATGTAGCTCAAATACAAGTCAGTAACTTAGTTGAGCGTGTGTGAAGTTTTGATTATCACCTTCATTAAAATAAAATGATTGTTGCTTAAAATTTTAAACTAATAACTCATTTTTCGATTACAGTAATGGTAATAAAATAGACTTGTAAGAATAAACGTTTATGCTTTTTGTAAATAGCGTATCAAACCATTAGACATATTATGTCAAGGATGATATTAATAAATAATAATCAAGCATTTTTGAGGACACCTATGGCAGGAATGCACCACGTAAAAATATTGTTGTTGATATTAACGATTGGCTTAATAGGATGTAGCGATCCTATTAATGAGCAAATAGTACAACAAACATCTATTTCGGAACAACGTATTGAACAACTAGCCAATGGATTAAAAAACGGCAGCGTAAGAAATGCTGTTCTTATTAATCAATACGCTGAGCATGTTCTTAAGCAGAAACCGAATTTAGCCCCGTTAATTGAGCAGTTCAAAAAAGATGCAACCGTTGAAGGGCCTATGTTCCTTGCGTTAGTTGATCGACTTAACACAGCTAAAAATCAACCTAATATGTTTGCTAGCAAACAAGCTTTGTATGATGAGTTACTAAATATTTATCAGGCTGCTGATCCTACGTTATTTTCAGATGCCCTTAGCGACCCTTTAAATGTATTAGCAGATATGTCTGACGGACAACTACCTAGAATAAACTCTTTATCGAAAAGCCAGAGTGCTAAAGCAAATAATGCGCAAGACTTTGGTACAGGTGAACAGCTCATTGGTAACCCAAGCTATGGTCAATGGACTACGGGCAGTAATGGTATGTCTTTTTGGGCATGGTACGGCATGTATTCTATGATGGGTGATGTTTTTGGTTCTCGTCGTACCTATTACAATGACTGGGGACGTAGCCGAAACTATAGTTATTATAACGACTATGGAAGAAAGCGTTATAGTTCTCCAAGTCAATTAAGTAAACAAAACTCACTTGAAACCCGTACTCGTAAATCGTTTGAAAGTCGTGGGCAAAAATTTACCAGTGCTTATAGTAAAAATCGCACAGGTTCTTCGTCATTATCAAGCCAAAGCCGAACAGCACAAACGAGTGCTAATAAGTTTAAGTCTACGAGCTCATCAAAAAGTTCGTACGCTAAAGGTTCTTCAAGTTCATCTAAAAACGCCAGTTTCAGAAATAGCTCAAGCTCTACTTCTCGTGGCTTTAAACGCGGCAAATAGCGAGTAGCAGAATAGGGAAAAATAATGAATACATTAATAGATATAACCAATCTCAACCAAGACTTACTAATATATTT
Organism: Pseudocolwellia sp. G5-9; assembly: GCF_055808995.1. NCBI lineage: Bacteria > Pseudomonadati > Pseudomonadota > Gammaproteobacteria > Alteromonadales > Colwelliaceae > Pseudocolwellia > Pseudocolwellia sp. G5-9. The sequence goes on along the minus strand of NZ_CM147893.1, from coordinate 3,969,606 downwards.
AGCCATTGATATTTCAATCGCTATTATACTCCTTGGCGCAATGCGCTTTATTTCTGGCTTTACAGCAAAAGTTAATTCAACTGACGAATTATCTAAAGAAGATAACTTTGCCTTTGGAATTAGTGTTGCAGGTAGTATTGCCGCGATGGGTATTGCACTAAGCGGTGCTATTATGGGTGAAAGCGCAGATAGCTATTTACTTGAAGCAATAGGAATGTTGTCTTACGGACTTTTTGGATTAATTTTAATAAAAATTGGTCGCATTGTTCACGACCGTATCGCATTAAACCAAATTAATAAAACAGAACAAATTAAAGCACATAATATTTCTGTAGGTATTGTTGATGCCGCAGGAGCTATAGCTACAGCCATTATTATTAGGGCCGTACTTATTTGGGTAAATGGTTTAAATATTAGTACCTTTGTTGCTATTGCCGCTGGTTTTGTAGTATCTCAGGCCATGTTAGTAATGGTTACACGTATTAAAGAAAAACAATACGCTAACAATAATCAAGGCGACAGTATGCAAGAAGCTTTTGCAGACGGTCAAACAGCATTAGCTATTCGCTACGCTGGTCAAGTTATTAGTACAGCGCTAGCCGTAACCGCAGCAAGTTACTTCTTAACTTATTCTTCTGAAACTTTGCTAACGAACCTTTTTGGTTGGTTAGTGTTTAGTATCGTTATGACTGTATTAGTTTCAGTGCTTACTACATTAGCTAAAAAACTGATTTTATGGGGCATTAACTTAGTAGAAGAAGTTGATCAGCAACATAATATTGGTGTGGCGAGTGTTGAAATGGCCATTAGTATTTCAATTGCTTTGATCCTTACCGGATTAATGGCATAGCAACTAAAAGTTAATAAAACGACACGTTTGTGTTTAACGCTCTCTCCTTTCAAATAAAGCCGTATAATTTCTATACGGCTTACTTTTTTAACTTACATTTACCTATTAAGCCTTCATGAATACCAATAAAACCTCCTTACTCTGGCACGACACGTTTCTTATATTAGCTATGGCGATTTTAGCTGGCTGCGGACTTATATATGAGTATTTACTTTCTCATTATGCAGGGCGTGTATTAGGTGCTATGGAAAGTACCATTTATGCCATGATCGGCTTAATGATTGTCGCGATGGGGCTAGGTGCTTTTGCAGCACGTAAAATCACCTGTGCTTTTAATGGATTTGTATGGTTAGAACTTATTATTGCGATATTGGGTAGTTTATCTATTTTAATTATTGGTGGTTTTATTGCCATAACCCAAACCTTCCCGTTGCTTATTTCAGATATGTTTTCTTTACCACCCGATGCGATGCCCCGTGGTGGCCTTTTTAAACAACTGAGTTTTATTGCTTTTAATAGCCCATATTTTTTTGGCTTATTACTGGGCTTTTTTATAGGAATGGAGATTCCATTAATTGCTCGAATTCGTGAAGAAATACACGAGAAACATTTAAAAAATAACATAGGCACTATATATGGCGCCGACTACATTGGCGCAGGAATAGGTGCTGCTGTATGGGTGCTATTTTTATTAACAATTGATATTAGTAAAGCCAGTGCATTAACTGCCGCGTTGAACTTATTCGTGGGTAGTATTTTTATCCTTTACTATTGGAAAAAACTCACGTGGAAAAAAACCCTTATTACCTTTCACCTTATGTTATTTGTTGTTGTAGGGGTTGTATATCAACAAGGTAATACTTGGTTAAACCAAATGAATAACCTGCTCTATCTCGACAAAGTGGTGTATTCAGACAAAACCAAATTTCAGCAACTTACTTTTACTCAACGATATATGGGCGTAGAACAAGGCAGTGTCATTGGTTTTTACCTCAACGGACGATTACAGTTTTCATCTTCAGACGAGTTTATTTATCACAGTTATTTAGTTGCGCCTGTATTGGCAGGCTCAGCCCGACAAGATAACATTTTAATTATTGGTGGCGGAGACGGCCTTGCGCTTCGTGATGTACTGCAATGGTCACCTAAACACGTTACGCTTATTGACTTAGACGACGAGCTTATCGATATATTCACCACTCCCGAAAAGAAACTTCCCGTCTCTTTAGCTGCACAAATTAGTGCACTAAACCAAAAAAGTTTGCAGCATAAAAATGTACAAGTATTTAAGAGCGACGCCTTTATTGCCATAGATGATTTATTAGCACAAGGTAAGTCATACGACGCTATTATTGTTGATTTACCAGACCCTAGCCATCCTGACTTAAACAAATTGTACTCAGTTAACTTTTACGCTCGCCTAAAACAACTACTTGCGGGAGATGGTTTAATAGGGGTGCAATCAACCAGCCCTTATCATGCTAAAAAATCGTTTATATCGGTTCAAAAAACCTTAGAAGCAGCAAACTTTTCGTCCGTGCAGCAATATCACGATAATGTACCTAGCTTTGGTGAATGGGGTTGGACAATTGCCAGTAAAATGGGAGCAAGCCCATTACAACGTTTAAATGCATTAGAGGCTTTACCCGTTGAGCATTTTTGGCTAACGTTACCTATGATTAAAAACGCGTTTGAATTTCCTCATAATTTCTATAAAAACAAGGAAAGCATACCCGTTAACTATTTAGGTAGTCATGCCATTTATCAGTTACATCAAAATGCATGGCAAGATCAGCAAGGACTTAATAACTCCTACTTACAATAAATAGATAAATTTAAAAAATAGTAAAAAACATGCTTGACATATTATGTCTAAGTGTTAAATTAACCCCGTTGACATAATATGTCGATTAGCAAAATCGTTTATTATCACTTTAATAATTGATAATGCGAAGAATTAACATGAAGAGGAACAACATGAATATTCATACGATAGCAAACCACCTAAATACAATGGCAGATAGTTCAGAAACAGGAATGGTTTTTGATTGCCAACCCATTTCAGGTGAAGTTGATGTTTTACAAATTTCAGTCATTGACCGTGAAGAGTTACCTATATTTTTATCGGTGTCTGACGATCAAATTCTTTGCATTACTTACCTTTGGGGTGCAGAGGAAGTTAAGTCTGACAAGCTGCATGAAATGCACGAAAGTATGCTAGAAATGAACATACCTATGCCTTTGTCATCATTTTCAAAAATAGGCGACAAATATGTAATTTTTGGTGCTTTATCTATTAATTCAACATACAGCGATATTGAGCACGAGCTTGCTGTATTAAGTAATAATGCCGTTGAAATTATCGACGACATGAGTGATTTTTTAATTTAAACGACCACCTTATTAGGAGTAATAAAATGAGTATTTTCAAAAAGATAATGACGGCTATCCGTGGTGGTGCATCTGAAGTAGGTGAATCGATTGTAGATGCAAATGCTACTCGTATTTTCGAACAAGAAATTCGCGATGCTGAAAACCATTTAACTAAAGCTAAACGTGACCTTACCGGTGTTATGGCACAGCAAATGGCTTCAAGCCGTGAAGTAGACCGCGTTAAACGTGAAATTACTGAGCACGAAGGCTACGCAGTTCAAGCATTAGAGAAAGGCGACGAAACATTAGCCTTAGCAGTTGCAGAAAAAATTGCTGCTTTAGAAAGCGAATTAGCTACTCAACAGCAATCTTTAGATAGTTTTGAAGGTAGCGCGAATCGCTTAAAAGACTTAGTGAAGAAAAGTGAGCGTCAAGTAGCTGAATACAAGCGTCAACTTTCTATGGTAAAAACTACTGAAAGTGTGCAAAAAGCAACATCAGCTATTACTGATAACTTCTCTTCAAGTAACTCTAAGTTATTAAGTGCTAAAGATTCTTTAGAGCGCATTAAAGCTAAACAGCAAAAATTTGATGACCAAATGAAAGCTGCGGAAGTATTAGAGTCTGAAAATTCTGATAACTCGCTTGAAGCTAAGTTAAAAGAAGCAGGCATTGGTGCAACTGACGCAAGCGCAAGTTCAGTTCTTGATCGTTTAAAAGCGAAACAAAAATAGACTTTAGTCGCTTTATAGCAATAGACTAAAAAGATACTGACTCAATCGCTTGTTATGCAAATAACAAGCGATTTTTATGGTGATAAATATGAGCTTTTTAAAAAACATTTTTAAAAAAGAAGCAGAAGTAGAACGTAAATTAACACACGCTAATCAACTCAAAAAAAACGATATTATTGTACTTAGCGATAGCTTTGGGTTACCTGAAACGTTACGTGGTCAAGAGTTTCAAGTATCAGCTATTAACTGTTACGAATACGAAAGCAAAACCGAAACGGAATGGGTACTAAAAGGCACTAACAACACTCAAATTTATCTTACCCTAGATATTGATGATGAAACCTACCTTAAATTCTCTTTAAAAATAGAACGTAATGACGTTGAAACACTTTTCAATTTAGATGATTTTGCCACAATCTTTGACGAACCGGGTAATGCCTTTTTGGAAAGACAAGCTGATTCAGATAGCACATCTCAGTGGAGTAGCGATCAATATCAACAACAAACCTATTCACAAGTTGGCTATTTTCACCGAAAGGATAATCGAGTAGAATCTCTTTCATCGTATGAAGGGAAAGACGCTGGCGAGCAATTTGAGCTATACGCATTATTCGATAAAGAAGATACCAGAGGTATTGATATCGAAGTATGGCAAGACGGCGATACTGAAGTGTTTTTAACTTTGTTTAGACCAACAACCGATATTATTGACATGTATCCAGGAAGTTAACACGTGGCGCGTAAAATACTCGAAAAATGGGAATCATCTGTTAAAGTAGTTAAAGCCGTTCAAGTGGCTTTTGACATGGATGAAAAAATTCAACTAGCTATTAGAAAAGAAGCCTTAGAAGCAGGTTTAAGCCCTTCTGATCAAATACGTGACATTCTAGGTTTACCTACAAGTAAACGTCCTAAACGCCCTCGTTTAACGGTAAGTTTAGCGCCCGCTGATTACGAACTTCTTGCTGAAAAATACAACTTATCACCAGATCAACAATTAGACATTAAAAAGAAATTGATGGACGATTTGATACAACACGTTAATGATGAAAAATAATAGCCATTTAAAGCTTTGTTAAAATAAGAATAAGGAGATGAACGGTGTTAATATTTGAATCCGTTATGGAAAAAACACACTTGTATAAAGTAGATGATTTTGGTGTTAAAAATTACAATTTTTTAGTGTTAACCTGTTTTCTATTTTTAGTCATGGCGTGTCTCACCCTATCTCTCGGTCATATCACCTATATTTTTGAAATAGAAAACGCTAACTCCCCTGTAAAAACTTATGGTGATGCTATATGGCTAATGGTTATGTCGGCCTCAACCATAGGTTTTGGAGATGTTTATCCTATTACCACCATGGGGCGTATCGCTGTATATACAATGTTTTTACTTGGTGTAGGTACATTAGGTACGTTAGGTGCTATTTTCGCTAATCGCATTTTTGGATTTGCAGATACCAATATTAAAAACAGAGAACTACGTAAACAAAATGCGGATATTTACGCTAAATTATTAGAGCTTGAAAAGAAAATTGATGAAATGAATAAACCTTAGGCTTCATTTCATCAAATCATGAGGAATGCAGGGAAATAATCAAAGAATACAGGAAAGTTATTTCCCCGCAGCAAAGTCGACTAACATTTTGCCCGACATTCGATAACCTACCCATTCATCTTGTGAAACAGCACCAATAGACTCGTAAAAATCACGCGAAGGTTTATTCCAATCTAAACAACTCCACTCAAAACGGCCACAACCTTTTTCTAAGGCTATTTGTGCCATTTTCTGCAACAGTAACTTGCCAGCGCCTTTACCTCTATACTCTTGAGATACATATAAATCTTCAAGATATAAACCCGGTTTTGCTAACCACGTTGAGTAGTTATAAAAATAAATAGCAATGCCTATGGCTTTACCTTCAAGCTCACAAATTAAGGCATTTACATGGCTACCTTCAGTAAATATAGACTCTGCTATCGTTTGCTCTGTGGCTAGTACTTCATGTTCAGCTTTTTCATATATAGCTAATTCACGAATGAAATATAAAATTGTTGCTGCATCACCCTTTACAGCTGTTCGTATTGATAAAGAGCTCACGTTATTCTCCTTGTTGAATAGTATTAAATATTAGGTATATACTTTTTAAAAATGATACAAGTATTTAGTCCACCAAAAGCAAAAGAGTTACTCATTGCGTAATTAATGGTATGAGGCTTAGCTCGGTTAGGAACATAGTCTAAATTACATTCATCATCATTTTCTTCAAAATTTTGAGTTGGTGGACATTGCTGTTTTTCTATCGCTAAAATACTGGCAATACTTTCTAATGCTGCGCCAGCACCTAACACGTGACCGTGAATCGCTTTAGTTGAAGACACTTTTAACTGAAGTGCATGCGCTTTAAATACTTGATGGATCGCATAGGTTTCTGTTTTGTCATTTTGCTTAGTACCTGAGCCATGAGCATTTATATAAGCAATATCTGACGGCTGAATGTTGGCATCTTGAAGGGCTGAATTCATCGCCATTTCAGCGCCTTCAGCCAATGGCTGTATCATATTGTGCGCGTCAGAGCTCATACCTACACCAACAATTTCACCATAGATATCGGCACCACGTGCTATTGCATGGTCTAACGTTTCTAATACTAAGGTCGCTGCGCCCTCCCCTATAACTAAACCACTTCGATTCGCTGAAAAAGGACGACATGTGTCGTGAGATAACACGCGTAATCCGTCCCAAGCATGAAAATTACCTGAAGTGATACAAGCTTCAGCTCCACCTGTTATTGCAACATCTACCATATTACTGCGTAGCATTAGTACAGACATGATCAACGCATGTCCTGAAGATGAGCAAGCCGATGAAGTAGTAAACGCGGGGCCTTTAATCCCATACTTCATTGAAATATGGCTAGTGGCTGAACTCGGTAATAATTTAGGTACAGTAAAAGGATGAGCACGCTTTTTGTCTGATTCAAACAACAATGAATACGACTGTTCAATAGTTTCTTGTCCGCCAATACTGGTACCGTGTACAACACAAGTACGTTGAGCTAACGGGCTATCATTAAAAGCGAGTTTCGATTGTGTTATTGCTTCATCAGTGGCCAGTAAAGCAAATTGAGTAAAACGATCAAAATGTTTTAACTCTGCTTTTGAAAAGTTCTTGGCTGGATCATAATGTTTAACTTCTGCCGCCATTGATACATGATGAGGCTCAGGCGTAAATAAGCTAATAGGTGCAATTGTATTTATCAGGTTATTGTTGTTTTCAAAAAGGTATTCGCTAAAGCGACTAACATTATTACCCGCGGCTGAAATAGCGCCCATACCTGTAACAACAATGCGTTTACTCATTATTATCGACTTTATTTTGAATATTCTGTTGAACAAGGCTTTCAACCAAAATAACCACATCATCAAGGCTAGATAAATTAAAACCTTGCTGTTCTAATTCATTCTCACTAGGAATGTTAATATCAAAAGCTTCCTCCAGATCAAAAATAATTTCAACCAACGAGAGCGAATCAATTCCAATACTATCTAACGAATCACTATGGGAAACCTGCTTCAAATCTTCAGTAGTATATTCAGAAACAATATCGATGATTTTAGCTTTAGTAAGTGAGCTAACGTTACTTGTGTTCATTGCTTAATTTAACCTTTTTCCAGTCGACAATTAATGATAATAAGGTGATGAGTATAAAAATAACTTTACTCGTATTAGGATATTTTTGATAAAACGACTCTATATCTTTTATGTAAACCTGAGTGATTGAAATAGCTTGTTTATTCGACTCAATAAGAGAACCTTCTACGATCTGTCCTTGCGCATTTATAATACTGCTGATCCCTGTATTAGTCGCTCTTACTAACGGTGTTCTATATTCAATGGTACGAAATAATGACAAGGCTAAATGTACATTAACACCGGCGGTATTAGCGAACCAAGCATCGTTAACGGTATTAATCATTAAACTATTAAGAGTATTGATACTTTTACCAACCAAATCTGTAAAAATGGCTTCATAACAAATTAAAGGGATAATATTAATCGTATTATTATTTATCAACAAAGGTAATGTTTGGGAGTGTTCGCCTGACTTGTAATTAGGCGCATAAGGTAACATTTTACGTAACCATGGCAGTTGTTTTTCAAAGGGTAGATACTCCCCTATAGGCAATAACTTCTGTTTTTGGTAGCGTGACGTTACTTGATTATCTTGTATTAATTCAATGGTATTAAAGTAGCCATTATTCTCATTTAAGGTTTTATTTATAGGTTCGATCGCTGTTAATAATAAAGGTGTGTTACCTATAGCTTCATTAAATAATTTTTTATCATAATCAAAAAACTCAAAAGACAATGGCACTGGCACTTCAGGAAAAATGATTAAATCGGGTTTATTTGATAATAGGTTATCAGAGTGTTGTTCTGACAATGTTTGATGAATAAGCGTTTGCAATGGCTTAGCTACGGTTAACCAGTCATCTCGTGTTCTCAGTTTTACATCTATATTAGGTTGCACCATTGCTATAATTAATTGATTGCTATGATGCCTTTTAACCTCTTGTTCAATCAATGCCGACTGAACAAATCCGTATAACAAGTTCCCCATAAAAAACAGCAATGCCACGCCTAGGTACTGTAAGCTTTTTTGCTTATTACGTTTTCGTTCAATCAAACACCCTGCAAGTAAAAAACTAACAGCGTGAATAATAAAAAAAACAAGCCCAACACCACCAATATCAGCAAGCTGTATTTGCATAGGCGACAAATATAATGAATGAACAATATTACCGGGCAGAATATGAGGAATATAATTAACAAGCACTGTAAACAAACATGCTGCTTTAAGTGCACCGAAAACACTCTCATTCCACTTTAAAGCGACATAAAACCATGCGCCAATAGCATAAGGCAAAGCGCAAGCAACACAGAACAGAAAAACAAAAGGAATAATTAAATTAGCATGGCTATAGGTAATATCTGCAATACCAGGAATCACCCACCAAATACTACAAAACCAACCAAAGGTGGCCGCTAATAAAGCTAAAGTAAAAGCATAATTAGGTTTAGCGCCATACAAAGCAAAAAGTGTGGGAACTATAGCAATCCAAGCTAAAAAACCATACCCACCACTAGGAAAAGCTAAATAAAATAGCCCTACAGTTAAGAATACTAGAAGTAAATCAAAAGCTTGTTTTTGATTTTTCATTTGAAGAAATAATAATCCAATAAACAGATTATTTATTTTTAAATTTATAAACTAAAGCAATTACCGCAACAAGTACTACATGAAACAATGGATGCATGTAAGGTACACTTGCGCTACTTCCTCCTCCCCCTGTTCCTCCGCCTCCACCCACGGCCAAAACAGGGTGAGAGACAAACAAAACGAACATCATAAAAAATATAACAACAACTTTATTAAACATTTTCTACCTTTGCTTTATCTGCTCTGTTGAGCTTCGAGTTTCATACTTTTCTGCCAGCAAATTCATTAAAAAGAAAAGTGCTAATGCAGAAGTAAAATTAACTAACTGCCATATGTATAAATGGTAAAGTTCAAATTGATTTATTGGGTGCTTAATTTCATTAAATAAGTGAACAATTCTAATAATATTTTCAATTTGGATCAAAAAACATGCACTAATCGCCATTAATATTTTTAAACGCCACCTATACTGCAAGGCAAAAATGGCAGCCCATAACGTAGCAATTAACGATAATGCCGTACATTGATGGTCAACTATCACAAACCTTTGCGTATTAGCATGAATAAGTTTGTTATCCGTAACACTTATATTATCTAAAAAAAAGCTCCCTAAATAACCTGCCGCTTCAGCAAGATAGCTTTGAATAAAAAACGCAAGCCTAGTACTCTCATCAATCCACCAAACAAACAGCTGTAGTAATAGTACCCAAACCATAAATGCCCGAAAAAAAGATAATAACGGCTTGTTCATTGATTTAGCTTACGTTTTTTATAACGGTACAAATAATTACAACCAATAAGGTACAAGAGACATTGCGCTATGTTTAGAATGATCTAAAGCGTGTAATAAATTGTCTACCTTACTTTTTTGCCAATTCATTAATTTGGCCGGTTGCTCAGGTAAACGTTGAAGTTGTTGTTGAATAAGCCATAACACTTGTAACTCTGTAATACCTTCTCGAATATCTAACCAAGGCGCTCTGTATTTACTTCGCTCTTCTTCGTTAAATAATCCAGCAAACCAAATTCCTGTATGCAAACTAATATTGAGTAACGGACTTTGCTCTAAATACTGCTCGCTCGTTAAAGACTTAGCCTCAGGCATTGCCTTAACTAAATCATCTAAACTTTTTGATAACTGATTAGTCGCAAAAGTTAGTATATTTATATTGGCTGCGCTGCTAGAAAATAGCTTCTGATTTGGCATCAAAAGTTTAAGAATAGTAAGTTGTAATTGATTAAATCGCTGAGAATGAAAAACTTGTTTTACTTCATCTATATTAGGGAACCTTCTTTTTTCTAACTTCAACTCAGTAATAAGTTCAGTACTGTAATCAAGCTTTTTCCGGTAGTTACCTGTTTTATTAACTATTTCTTTTAAGTAAATAAGATGTTCAACCCATGAAAAAACACCAACAAAATAAGCTATTTCATTTTTAATTTCAGCTAGCTCTTCTAATAAATGTTCTTCAAAAAAGATAAAACCATGTTCCATCAAGGCTAACGTGTCTTTAATTACCGCTAAATCAGATAAAGCCGGCTCATCTATATAATGCTCTACTGATTTTTGTAAATGATTAAGGGCAGAAGTTAAACCAGTCAGAAAAGCTTCGCTAATATTTTCATTTTGATTTAACGGTAACAAAGCCAGCGGAGAGCATACTAGCGTGGTTTTGGCTTCGTTCCACAATCCATAACCTCTCGCGGCTTTACTGTTTAGACCGGGCCTCAGTTCGAGTTCAGTTAAAAATAATTCAGCTAAGTCAAACAATTCAGATAGCTCACCTCGAACCAGCTCTAATTCAATTTCACAAATAGGATCAACTAATCCGTTACTTGTTACTTCCCCCTGATCAAAAACAACCTCTACTACGCCACCTTTTGCTGTATTAATCAGCCATATGTGTCGTTCAAAGTCTGTAGAAAATAATGAAACTAATTGCTTTTGGATGTTTTCAAGGTTTTGGGTTGATTTCCAAATTTCAGTAGGAAATAAGTCAAGTTGAGGCTGCTTAACCGTAATAGGTACATTGAACTCAGGCCTCTGCTGCAAACCACCTATCAGCTTACCCGCTGTTTTAATAGTTTGTTCTAGCATTCCGTCTTTTTCACGAATGCGTAAGCCCATGTCATGTTTTCTTAAATTTAAATCTGGCGTATCAAAATAGCAGTTACCCAATTGAGTAACGCTTTCAATATAGTCAATCTTCTGTTTTGATAATAAGGTTGAAATGATTTCTGTTGTGTTATCGCTAAAAACTAAATATTTTAGCTCTATCTCTATCGCCATGATGTCTCAAGTTAAGTATTTATAATCGCTATATTAATTTTCTACGTTAAGTAATTAATCATATAACTCATGAACTCCCTACAATACAAAAGCTCGTACTTATAGGCAATCTTTTTCAACATTATGCTCTCATCTTAAACAACTAAATTACACATATTTAAGCTGTTTAAGCATGTATACACAAAATATACAGAAATAGAGCAAAAATAATTGCCTTTCTACTTGCTATCAAAGATGCAAACCCCTAATATTTTCAGTCATTCTCGATTACTTAAGCATTTGGTTACCGCATGACATTGTTAAGAACTTTTTTTACCTGTTTATTATTTATTCTTTCTTCAAGTGTGTACTCGCAAGAAAATACGACTGTAGGATATATTTCTGACGAACTCCCTATATTTGTTCACTCTGGGCCTGGTAAAAACTACCGCATTTTAGGCACAGTAACCTCAGGTGCTGAAGTTCAAATCACAGGTAACAACAGTAACGAATATTCAGAAGTTATTGATGAAAAAGGGAGAACTGTTTGGTTAGAAAGCCAATACGTTTCAACGAAAGCAGGACTTCGAGTGGTTATTGCTCAACTCAATGCCAAATTAGCCGACCTAGAAAGTAATGCGGGTTCAGTTACAGAGAGTCTTTTACGTGCAAACAAAAATGTTGACCGATTAAGCAGTGAAAAAACTCAACTTAATAACGAAATTTCAGTACTTAACAAAAGCCTCAGTGAAGTACAGCTCAAACTAAAAGATCAAGATACCAACATACAAAAAGAATGGTTTTTTAATGGTGCTATCGTTTTATGTATTGGCTTAGTTTTAGGCTTGATTCTTCCTCGACTTTCTTCAAATAAAAAAAGTAGCATGAATAGCTGGAAGTAACATTTCAAAACAATTTATTATTTTATTCATATTATCCTCCTAAGATAGAATACAGCTCACAAATACTGTATTCTATTCTTCTTCAAGTTTAGGCTTTTAAATACATTCTCTTCATCTTCAATAACTTAAAGACTACTAAAAAATTGAAAAAATACATTTATCTTTTAGCTTTATTCTCTCTGCCTAGCTTTGCAGAACCTTGGGTAGATACATCAAATATATTTCTTCGAGCTAACATTCAACACTTAGCAGATTTAGGCATGATCAAAACACCAACAACCACATATCCCTTAATGTGGATAAATATTGTTAATGATCTCAAAAAAGCACCAATAACTGCTTTAGATGAAAAAGCACAAAGCTCTTACAACTATGTAATGCATCAATTTAAGCTAGCAAAAAACAATCAAAAAACTATAGAACTAAATACATCATTAAAAGACAAACGTTTTACTAGCTTTGGTGATAGCTTTCGTGAAAAAAACAATATTGGTATTCGCACTTCATGGATGACCGACTCATTCGCTTTAAACTTGTCAACAAGCTACAACCATTCAGATGACGGAAAAATAAGATATGACGGCAGTTATATTGCAACTTTTGTCGGAAACTGGGTTGCGACAATAGGCATGCAAGATCGTTGGTGGGGAAATGGTTGGGACAGTAATTTAAGTCTTACAAATAATGCGAGACCTATGCCTACAATTTCCTTAACCAGAAAAGAGTCTCTCCCATTTATTATACCTTTTACTGATTATGGCATTCCTTGGACAGTAACTTCTTTCATGGGCATGATGGACGATGACAGAGTTATTAAAGACACTTTATTATGGGGATTTAGATTAAATTTCAAACCTTTTGATAACCTAGAAATAGGCATAACTCGACTCGCTCAATGGGGTGGAGAAGGACGACCTAAAGACGCATCAACCTTTTGGAATGTGTTAATAGGTAAAGATAATTGTGGCGCTGGAGGACTTGATTGTTCTGGAGAGGTTTCACAAGAGCCGGGAAATCAACAAGCAGGATATGACTTACGTTACACTTTTAACGCATTTGATACGCCATTTTCCCTTTACGGACAATACTACGCTGAAGATGGCGACAATCATTCTTCATTTGGCTTTTTAACAGAGCCTGTAACTCTTATTGGTTTAGATACTCATATTCGACCTTTCAACAAACCTTCAACTATGTATTTTGAGTTTAGTGATACCTACGCTGACTGCACGGATACAAACAATATTGACACAGGTGATTGCTTCAATGAGCATCACACCTATGCAACGGGTATGCGCTATGAACAAAGAACTATAGGTCATATATACGATAACGATGCTAAAGCAATGGTATTAGGTATTATCTCTGAATTACAAACCGATACTCATATGGAATTGAAATTGCGAAAATTATCGTTAAACTACGACAATTCAGACAAAGCACCTAGTAATCCTATCGTTGGTAATCCATTAACAGCAATAGCAGAAGATATGATTACACTTTCAGCTAAAATACAACATAGCTATAGAAATTGGCGATTTACACTTGGGAGTGAGTACAGCCAATCGTCTTTTGATAATGATATTTCTGATGATAGTGACTTTAATGCATTTTTAAATATTGAATACAATTTATAATTTAATAAAGTTAATCGTTATTTCATATTCCTATTTAAACTACTTTTTTATTATTTATTGTTTGACTATATATGTATAAATTTGATACTAATAACCCAATTAAAAAACGCATTAAACGTTAACAGATTATTTTTAAGACATTTAACCAAATATAATATGCAAAATATAAATTTTTCATTAAACAGCTTACTTCTCCTCGTATGTAAAATACGCGGATGGTCTATTATTGTTTAAAATTTATAAAGAATAAATATCAAACCCGCGCTATAATTCGCGGGTTTTTTTTTGCCCGCGTACTTAAGTGTATAACCGCCAAGGACATAACCATGAATGACAAAGTAATAATATTTGATACGACCTTAAGAGACGGCGAGCAGGCATTAACTGCGAGTTTATCAGTAAACGAAAAAATCCAAATAGCCCAAGCGTTAGAGCGCTTAGGTGTAGATATTATTGAAGCGGGGTTTCCTGTATCTTCACCGGGTGATTTTCACTCAGTACAAGAAATTGCTCGTACAGTTAAGAACTCTATTGTTTGTGGTTTATCACGAGCAGTTGAAGCTGATATTCAAGCGTGTGCTGATTCAATGAGCGTTGCAGAACAGTTTAGAATCCATACATTTATCTCAACCTCTGATGTTCACGTACAACAAAAATTACGTAAAGGTTTTGATGATGTAGAAGCCATGGCGCTTCATGCGATTAAATATGCACGTAACCTTACCGATGATGTTGAATTTTCTTGTGAAGATGCTGGCCGTACACCAATCGATAACTTATGTCGCATGGTTGAAAATGCTATTAAAGCAGGCGCTTCAACTATCAATATTCCTGATACTGTAGGTTACACTTTACCTAACGAATTTGGTGGAATTATCACACAATTATTCAACCGTGTTCCTAATATTGATCAAGCTGTAATTTCAGTACACTGCCATAACGATTTAGGTTTAGCGGTAGCTAACTCAATTTCTGCGGTACAAGCTGGTGCCCGTCAAATTGAATGTACTATCAATGGCATTGGTGAACGTGCAGGTAACTGTTCATTAGAAGAAATTGCGATGATCATGAAAACTCGTCAAGATTTAATGAATGTTCATACCAATATTAACCATCAAGAGATCGCTCGTACCTCTAAGCTAGTTAGCCATTTATGTAACATGCCAATACAGCCAAATAAGGCTATTGTGGGCAGTAACGCTTTTAGTCATTCTTCAGGTATTCATCAAGACGGTATGTTAAAAGCGTCTAACACCTACGAAATTATGACTCCTGAAAGTGTCGGCATCAGCAAAACCAAATTAAACTTAACCTCTCGAAGTGGTCGCCATGTGATTAAACACAGAATGGGTACATTAGGCTACAACGAAGACGATTTCGACATTGAAGCATTGTATGAAGATTTCTTAAAATTGGCAGACAAAAAAGGCCAAGTATTTGATGATGATTTAGAAGCATTATTGTTTAATATTCAACAACAAGACAGCCAAGAACATTACGAAATTCTAAACATTAATGTTCAATCAGGTAGTGGTGAATTTGCAACAGCTGGCGTTAAATTAAGTGTAGGAGATAAAATCCAAACAGAATCGGCTACCGGTAATGGTCCTGTTGATGCGTTGTATCAAGCCATTAAAAAAGCCGTAGATGAAGAAATTGAAGTTGCTGATTATAAAATATCCAATAAAGGTGCAGGTGAAGACGGCTTAGGTGTAGCTAATTTAGTGGTAAAATGGCAAGAGCGTAACTTTCATGGTTATGGCATTGCTACTGATGTTATTGAAGCGTCAGGACAAGCATTGATATCTGCACTAAACGCAATTCAACGCGCAAAACACATAGCAGCCTTACGTGAAGAACGTAAAGCTAACAAGTAAAAATATTGAGAGTATTTAAAACGAACTTACTCAAACATTAAGCACAACAATGCCGTAGTAAGTTCACAAATTAAGTAAAAATAAAGTAGGTAAAAAATGTCTAACATAGCAATATTAGCTGGTGACGGTATCGGCCCAGAAGTCATGGCAGAAGCAAAGAAAGTATTAGCAACCGTTGCTGAAAAATTTAATTTCGACCTTACCTTGAACGATTATAATGTGGGTGGCTATGCTATCGACAATGACGGTCAAGCACTTCCCAAAAGTACTATTGAAGGGTGTGAAAAAGCTGACGCTATTTTATTCGGCTCTGTAGGTGGTCCTAAATGGGCAAACTTACCTTCTGCTGAACAACCAGAACGCGCTTCATTATTAGGTTTACGTGGCCATTTCGGTTTGTTCTGTAATATGCGCCCTGCTAGCTTAATTTCTGCTATGTCGCATCTTTCACCTTTACGTGCTGATATTTCAGGCACAGGTTTTGACATTCTAGTTATGCGTGAATTAACCGGTGGCATTTACTTTGGTGAACCTAAAGGTCGTGCTGGCGAAGCCGGTAGTGAAGACGAATACGGTTACGACACTATGGTGTATTCGCGTAAAGAAATACGTCGTATTGCTCACTTAGCTTTTAAAGCAGCGCAAAAACGTAATAACAAAGTAACATCTATTGATAAATCAAACGTATTACAAGCTTCAGTATTGTGGCGCGAAGTGGTATTAGATGTTGCTAAAGAATACCCTGACGTTGCATTAGACCATATGTACGTTGATAACGCCGCTATGCAATTAGTTAAAAACCCGGCACAGTTTGACGTAATGCTTTGTTCTAACCTTTTTGGTGATATTTTGTCAGACATTTGCGCAATGATCACAGGCTCTATGGGGCTTTTACCTTCGGCAAGCTTAAACGAAGAAGGTTTTGGTATGTACGAACCAGCAGGCGGTAGTGCTCCTGATATCGCAGGAAAAGGTATTGCTAACCCGATTGCACAAATTCTTTCTGCTGCACTTATGCTACGTTATAGCCTTAACCAAGGTGATGCTGCACAAGCTATCGAAAAAGCCGTATCAAAAGCATTAGACGACGGCTACTTAACCGGTGATTTATTAACACCTGAAAGTACAGCTACAGCAAAAACTACCGCGGAGATGGGTGAAATCATCTGCGCTAACATTAAGGAGCAGTAATCATGGCAACTACTTTATACGAAAAATTATATTTTCAACATTTAGTTGAAAGCAAAGAAGGTGAAACACCACTTTTATATGTAGATCGTCATCTAATTCATGAAGTGACTACTCCACAAGCTTTCGCTAACTTAAAATTTCATAACCGCGTTGTTCGTCGTCCTCAGCAAACCATAGCAACAATGGATCACAACATATCAACGCGTAAAGCTGATATTGATGCTGCTGGTCCTGCGGGCGCTAACCAGTTACGAACTTTAGAAGAAAACTGTAAAGAGTTCGGCATCAAACTTTTTGGTATGGGCCATAAAAACCAAGGTATTGTTCATGTAATGGGGCCTGAGTTAGGTATTACTCAACCAGGTCAAATTATTGTATGTGGTGATTCGCATACAGCAACACATGGTGCTTTTGGCGCATTAGCTTTTGGTATTGGTACTTCAGAAGTTGAACATGTATTAGCGACTCAAACACTACGTCAAAACCGTGCTAAAAGCATGAAAATTGAAGTAACAGGTAAAGTAGGCAAAGGTATTAGCGCTAAAGATATTATTTTAGCCATTATTGGTAAAACCGGTTCAGCAGGTGCAACGGGCTATGTTGTTGAATACTGTGGTGAAGCTATTGAAGCATTAACCATGGAAGAGCGTATGACCATTTGTAACATGAGTATTGAATTCGGTGCTAAAGCTGGCTTAATAGCTCCAGATCAAACAACATTTGATTACTTACAACATAAAGAATACGCGCCGAAACTAGACGATTGGGATGAGGCTGTCGCTTATTGGAAAACATTAAAAACAGATGATAATGCAACATTTGATCATGTATTAACCTTAAAAGGTGAAGACATCAAGTCACAAATGACTTGGGGGACAACTCCAGGACAAGTAACATCGATTGATTCTGTTGTTCCATCTCCTGACGACTTTTCTGACCCTGTTGAAAAAGAATCTTGTGTTAAAGCATTAAAATACATGGGATTAACTGCAGGTACTAAATTAACAGATGTCACCGTTAATAAAGTATTTATAGGCTCTTGTACTAACTCACGTATTGAAGATTTACGCGCTGCAGCCAGTATCGTTAGCGATTACGCGAAACAGAATAAAAAAGTATCTGATACTGTTGATGCTATTGTTGTACCGGGTTCATACCGCGTAAAAGCACAAGCAGAAGAAGAAGGTTTATCACAAATATTTATTGATGCGGGTTTTGAATGGCGCTTACCCGGTTGTTCAATGTGTTTAGGTATGAATGATGACCGTTTAGAGCCTGGTGATCGCTGTGCTTCTACATCAAACCGAAACTTTGAAGGCCGCCAAGGTCGTGATAGTCGTACTCATTTAGTTAGCCCTGAAGTTGCAGCGGCTGCCGCAATTGAAGGTCGCTTTGTTGACCTTAATGCTAAATAGGAGCAAATAATGGAAAAATTTACATCACATACAGGTTTAGTTGCTCCGTTAGATATGGCTAACGTAGATACCGACCAAATTATCCCAAAACAATTTTTACAAAAAACAGAACGTATAGGTTTTGGTCAGCATTTATTTAATGATTGGCGTTATTTAGACAATAACGGCACACAAGAAAATCCTGAGTTTGTTTTAAACTACCCGCAATATAAAGGGGCGAGTATATTATTAACACGTGAAAACTTTGGTTGTGGTTCAAGTCGAGAGCATGCTCCATGGGCATTACAAGAATTTGGTTTTGATGTAATTATCGCACCAAGTTTTGCTGACATCTTTTACGGTAACTGCATCAACATAGGCATTGTGCCAGTTAAATTAACTGATGATGAAATTCAGCAGTTATTTGAAGCAGCAGAAGCTAACAACATCAATATTACGGTTGATCTTCCTAGCCAAAGTGTTTCATGTGGCGATTTAACTTTTAACTTTCAGATGAATACATTCCACAAGTATTGCTTAGCTGAAGGTGTTGATAGTGTTGGCTGGACATTAAACAAAATAGACATGATTGAAGACTTTGAGTCTAAACGTCCAAGCTGGGCTTAATAACAATTCCAATGATTAATTAGCTTAGAAAATAAGAGTAATACCCTACAAATAAATAAAGGCAACGTTCATTTATAATGATACGTTGCCTTTTTACAATAACCTGATACATATAATAATTCCCTATTTTTCCTCAACTAAATTACAACAGTAATTCCATCACAAAAATATCAATCATGAACTATAATTGACCTAATAATTAATTTATTATGAATTGACCTATTTATTAATAAGATTCGTTTCATAATAACTAAAACGTTTTAATTAGGATTTTAAATGTCAAACTCAGATAGTGTGTTAGAAAAACAAAAAAAAATCCCCTTAAGCCAATTAAAAATTGGTATGTATGTTTTATCTATTTTTACTAAAAATAAAGATGTTAATATCAAATCTGAAGGCTACATATTAAAAGAGTCGAGTATTGAGCAACTGAAAAAATCTCATGTTAACTACGTAGTAATAGATCCATCTAGAACCAAACAAGATGAAGAAAAAAACAAGAATAACATTGCCTCATCTGAAGTAACGTCACCCCAAAAAGTTATTAAAGAATCGACAACTTCTCTCGATACCGAAATAAAAACAGCTAACAAGCTTTATCACAACGCCAAACTCTTACAAGAAAAAATATTACACGATATTACGTTAAATAAAGTTATAGATACTGATGCAGTTCAAGAAAGTACAAACGCAATTGTTGATTCAATATTTAGAAATCAAGACGCCCTCTCTTGTATGTCTCGTTTAAGGTTTAAAGGTGACTATCTAGTTGAGCACTCGCTTAATGTTTCGATACTAATGACTATACTTTGCAAGCACATGAATATAGAACGTAAAGTGATGGAAGAATTAGCTTTAGGAGCATTTTTACATGATATTGGTAAGGTACTTATTCCTGATAATATATTAAATAAACCTGGGAGATTTACTGACGAAGAATACGAAATAATGAAAACTCATGTATTACTGGGTGTAAAGGTACTTGAAGACACACCAAACCTTCCAGATATCGTTATGTCAGTGGTTAAAGAGCATCATGAACGTTTAGATGGCAAAGGCTACCCATACAAACTCGCAGCTAAAGAAATATCTGTTTATGGACGAATGATAGCTATTGTTGACAGTTACGACGCTATGACAGCAGAACGAGTTTATAAAGCAGGAATGCATCCAATAAAAGCGTTTAAAATTCTGATTAGTGAGTCGCCGAATAGTTATGATAAAGCATTAGTAGAGCAGTTTATTCAATGTTTAGGACTTTACCCTATAGGTACCCTAGTAAAATTAAACAGTGGTAAGGTTGGGCTAATCAGTCAGCTAAATAAAAACAAACCACTTAATCCTTTTGTACGTGTTTTTTACAATACTCGTTTAAATCAAGTCATAACAATGGAAGAGTTAGATTTAAGTAAACCCAAATACAACGACCAAATAGAAAGTTGTGTTAAGCCTGAAGAATTTAATTTAGATCTGATGAAGTTTTTCAAAAATGCTTTTATTGATTAGTGCTTTATTGGCAGGCTCCAAAAAACTAATTAAGAGGGACGATATTAATTCTATTACGGCCGTTAGATTTAATGTCGTACAATAATTCGTCAGCTTTATTTAATGCTTCAAGTTCCGTAAGTTTTGAATTTTTTCCATTAAGTAAAACAGCACCAATACTTAATGTAAGTTGTTCAGCAACATTTGAATATTCATGTTTTATCGCTTTTAAATGAATAGCTTGCATCATTTTTTCGATCAGCTCTCGTGCTGACGTCATATTGCAATTTGGAAAAATAACAACAAACTCTTCACCTCCATAACGAGCTACAAAGTACTCTCTACAAGTACAAGCTTCTTTTAACGCTGTAGCCACCTGCTTTAATGCTATATCGCCCGCTCCATGGCCATAGTTATCGTTATATAATTTAAAAAAGTCGATATCAATCAAGGCTATCATCATGGTTGCTTCATTAGCTTGATTTTTTACAACCTCATCTTTAAGTACTACATCCATTTGACGACGATTAAAAACACCAGTTAACGCATCTAAATGGGCAATGTCATGAAGTATTTTACGTTGATTAATTAATTCTAAATGCATCATGACACGAGCAATAACAATATTAGGTTTAAAGGGTTTATAAATGTAGTCGCAACCACCTAAATCAAACCCTTTAGCTTCATCATCATTATTGGCTAAACCGGTAATAAAAATTACCGAGATATTCATAGTTTCAGGTGTTTTTTTAATAACATCAATCACCTCAAAACCAGATAAATCAGGCATGATCACATCCAGTAAAATTAAGTCTGGTAAGTGTTTTTTAGCCAGCTCTATAGCCTGCATACCATTTTTAGCAAAAATAATTTTAGCTTGCTCTTGTAGTAAGTCTTTTAAAATTTTTCTATTCGACTTGTCGTCATCTACAATTAAAATTGATTGTTCCAAAATTGACCTTTATTCACATTGATATGGGTTATTAAATTCAAAGCATTTTTTCTCTCAAAGAGTTTACACGGGTTATCGCTTTCGAGTACTCAATATCTTCAATATAATCAACAATATTGTTCGCCTCAATTTCAAACTCAGTGTTGCGAGTAGACTGAATAAACTCAGGTAATAAATCTTCTACTTCAGCATTCTCTTCTCTTAATAACTTTAGCATATTATAACTAATGTCTTGTACCGATAATGTTTCTGAACTTACTTTTGAAGCACTTAAATACTCATCCACAATAGGTGAACAAGCTAACAAAATAATATTTAACTCTGCGCACACTTGATTAACCAACTTTTCAATATCAATAAGACTTGTTTTCTCCAGCTTAAGCTCAGGGTTATAGCTACTTAACAATAATTCAAACTCACCTGCAAGCTCAGACAATACATATGCACCTATATACGCCGCGTTAGACTTTAAAGAATGGATCGTAATATAAAGATCTTTATATAAATGTTCATTGTACTGCTGCTCAATTAATTTTAAGGTATCGGGAGCACTTTGATAAAAACCAATGACAATTTTTTTAAATATCTCTTCTCTCCCCTCCATTTTTGTTAAAGCTTTATCTGCATTTAGTACTTTTAACGCAGTTAAATTCTTTATAAATTTATCGTGCGGTGTTTGCTCGGTTTGTGGAAGCTCTGTAATATTTGATTTAATTAAAGAATCCTCCTGTATAACAGGTATATATGAAGATTCTGGCACGCTAAACCATTTAGCAAGTAACGATATTAATGCTTTAGGATCTATGGGTTTGGTAAAGTACTCATTCATACCGGCATCGAAACATTTATTCAATTCCTCAGGTACAACATGTGCTGTCATTGCAATAATAGGTAAATCTTTAAATTGCTCTTGAATGCGGATTTCTTGAGTAGCCGTTATTCCGTCCATTACTGGCATTTGAACATCCATAAATACTAAGTCGTAAGCTTTATTGGCTAACTTCTCTAATGCTATTTTTCCATGACTAGCTATATCTATATTTACTTTTGTTTCTTCTAAAAAGCCTAAAACAACTTGTTGATTTAATTCATTGTCTTCAACTAATAAAATATGCTTATTTGAATAGTCTACTTTTGACACATCTAAACAATTAACACGTTGCTCAGGCGTTAATTTAAGTACATTTAATATAGATTCTAATAATAAAGTAGGAGTAACAGGTTTTTCTATAAAGCCATCAATACCCGCAGATTGAGCCATAGGTATTGCTTTGTTTTTATCAAAAGCGGTTACCATCAACACCGCTTTTACATGATAATAATCAGGCTCTAGATTAATTATTTTAGCGAACTCGATCCCGTCAACATCTGGCATTTTCCAATCAGTAATAACAATCTCAAACGGGTTACCTGCTAGATTTTGCTCTTTTAATAATTGTAATGCGCTAACTGCATCGTTAGTCATACTCACATTACAATTATATTCACTTAACGCATCGCTAATAATATCTAAACATATAGGATTATCGTCCACGACCAATATTTTCAATTCATCCATTAAGTGTAAGTTTTGAGGCGCGAAGATTGAATTTTCAAGTGCTTCAAAAGCCACAGTAAAGCTAAACTTACTTCCTTTACCTTCTTCACTTTCAACCCAAATATTCCCCCCCATAAGAGCGGCTAATTCTTTACAAATAGATAGGCCCAATCCAGAGCCCCCGTACTTACGAGTAATAGAACTATCAGCTTGAGAAAATGATTTAAATAATTGTTCAATTGATTCTTTATTAATTCCGATACCGGTATCTGACACACTAAATTCAAGCATGTGTAAATTATTAATATCAATTTCATTATTATAAATGGGATGAGTTATTACTGGCATACGATCACCGTCAACCAGCTTAACCTCAATATGAACATGCCCTTGCTCAGTAAACTTAATCGCATTACCAATTAAATTCACCAATATTTGTTGTAAGCGTACGGGGTCTGATTTTATTTGTTCTGGTACATTTTTATGTACTTGAACCACTAATTCTAATTCTTTAGCATGAGCGCGCAAGGCACAGATATTATTGGCTTTTCTGATGAGGGTATCTATTGTCATAGGGATACATTCAACGCCCATTTTACCAGCTTCAATTTTTGAAAAATCTAAAACATCATTAATAAGCCCTAATAAAGCGTGGGAAGCATCTTGAGTTTTTTCAAGTAAATCTCGCTGATTTTTATCTAACTCAGTTTTTAAGGTGATATGACTTAAACCAATAATAGCATTCATTGGAGTTCTAATTTCATGACTCATTTTTGCAAGAAAGTCACTTTTAGCTTCCATTGCATGCTCTAGCTCTAATGTTCGTTCTTTTACTTGTCGTTCTAAATCTCTATTAATATCGAGTAATTTCAAATGTGTTTCTACCCGAGATAACAGTTCATATTTTGATATTGGTTTGGTTAGATAATCATTACCGCCAGCTGAGAAACTTTCGACTAAATCAGCTACCTGATTTTTTGCTGTTAAGAATATTATCGGCAGCTCATTAACAGAATAAGTTTCTCTTATTTTTTGACAAACTTGATACCCATCCACTTTAGGCATCATGACATCAAGTAATACAAGATCAAATGGTCGCTGCCCTGATGATAGGTTCTCGCTCTCTTTTTCAATAACATTAAGTGCTTGTTGGCCGCCTATAGCTTGAGTTAGCTGGTAACCTTTAGGCATTAAATGGTTAGCTAAAACCTGACGGTTTATTGGGTCATCATCTACGATAAGTATGCTAAACGTGCGGTCTTCTTTATCTATTATGTCTGAAGATAAATCGAAGTCACTCATATTAAAAAAGTAATCTATTTCATCGTCTAAAGGCTGTAAAACGTTCAACGGTTGCTCTAATGCATTTACCTCCTTTAGATTTTCCCCCGCTAATTCTTTTTCCTTTTTACTGGCTAAATTGAGATAAAAACTAAAACAACTTCCATGGTTTTCATCAGGTAATGGTATTGAGCTTACCTCTATAGAGCCGCCATGCAATTCAACCAACTGCTTTGTAACAGCTAGGCCAAGCCCCGTTCCACCTTCTAATTTTAGTTCTGTGTGCTCAGCTTGCTTAAACGAGTCAAATAAACTTTCTAACTCTGATGCTTCAATCCCAATCCCCGTATCTTTAACACGTATAAAAGCTTTTTTACCAATTACATTAGCAGATACGGTCACCTCTCCACTTAATGAATATTTAATAGCATTGCCGATCAAATTAAATAATATTTGTTGTACTCTATCTTCATCCGCCATAACAGGCGGAAAATCTGCAGATATATTATTAACTAACAAAAGTTTTTTGTTTTTTACTGTAGGCTTAGAAAGTGCAATAACAACATTAACCATACTGCATAAATCAATGGGTTTTGTTTGCAAAGTTAAGCTGTGATTTTTTAATTTAGAGAAATCTAAAATATCGTTGATCAAGTTAGACAAACGATAGCCACTAGATACAACCATAGATAAATCGTGCGTTGCTTTGTCGGGTAACTTACCCGCAACGCCATCGATAAGCGACTCGGCCAACCCAATAATACCATTTAACGGTGTACGTAACTCGTGTGAAGTATTTGCTAGAAATTCATCTTTAAGCTTATCTACGCGGGTTAAACGAATGTTAATAGCTTGCTCTCGTAGATGTTTAATATGTTGGCGGTAAATAAGGAAAAAGATAATCCCTAAAATAGCGAAAAGATATAACGTATAAGCCCACCAAGTTTCCCATAAAGGCGGTAAAACGTTGAGCTTTATCGTTTTACCTTCTTCATTCCAATATCCATCACCGTTACTGGCTTTAACTTTAAATACATAATTACCAGCCGGTATATTGGTGTAAGTTGCCCTTCTGTTTTTAGCATCGGTATAAATCCATTCACTATCAAAACCTTCAAGTTTATAGGCATATTGATTGTTCATAGGTTCAGCAAAATGGAGTGCAGCAAATTCAAAAGCGATCACTTTTTCGTGGTAACTTAACGTTAATTCATCTAGTTCATTGATAGCGGCGGGTAAAGAAAAGTTATCTTCTTCTATTGGTTGCTTTGTTTTATTGGATCTTATTCTATTTAATTCAGTGTCGTTTAATAAATGATGCTTATTAGCTATTTTAACGGGTTTATTTAATAGAAAAAAATCAGTTAACACTACTTGAGGTATGCTTGTATCATCTTTTATATTTTCTGGATAAAAATGATTATAGCCATTTACACCACCGAAAAACATCTCGCCACTATTGCTTTTATAGTAACTTAATGCATTAAATTCAGTATGTTGCACCCCATCGTTATTATCATAATTCTTGAAACGTTCTGTTTTAGGGTTAAACTTCGAAAGTCCTTTATTTGTACTCAGCCATAAATTGCCATCAAGATCTTCAATAATCCCTACAACACTGTCATTAGCTAAACCATCTTTTTCTCTGTAATGAATAAAAGACTCAGATATAGGATCAAATTTATTTAACCCTCCTTTTGTCCCTATCCATAAAGTGCCATTTTTAGCTTGAAGAATGGAAAGAACATAATTATGACTTAAACTTTTCTTATTATTTACATCATTCAAATAATGCGTAAATATATTCGTTTGAGGATCAAATTTATTTAGCCCTCCTGATTCTGTACCCAGCCATAAAAAACCATTATTGTCTTCATAAATGGCCCAAATACTATCATCTGATATACTGTTTTTATTATTTACTTCATGGGTATAACGTTTAAAATAATCGCCTTCATAGTCAAATCTATTTAGTCCTCCTCCCCAAGTTCCAACCCATAACTCTCCAGTTTTACTTTTAAATAGAGTTAATACATTATTATTACTTAAACTTTTTAAATTATCGGGAGTATTTACATAATGAGACATAGTATTTTCAACTATATTAAATTTATTTACTCCTCCCCCAATAGTACCTACCCAGAAAGTATTATCATTTTCGGCAACTAACGCAGTTATAACATCACTTGAAATACTATTGGTGTTATCTATTATTGTTTTACGGAGTTCATAAGTATTACTTTTTCTGTCATATATGTTTAACCCCCCACCATAGGTGCCAATAAGTAATCTATTTTTTTTCTCTAAAAAGCTTAAAACGATATTACTTGATAAACTGGTATTTTCTATATTGCTATGGTTAAACTGTATAGTAGATCTATCAAAACGATTTAATCCTTTTACAAAAGTTCCAACCCAAACGCCTCCAAATCGATCTTTGGTTAATGTTGTTATTTCTGCATGGCTTAAGCTTTTGTTTTTATTTTCTTGATGAGTAAAATGGCTGAGAGATTTACTTTTAACATTATAAACATACCCTCCACTTTTAGTGCCAATCCATAAGTTATCATCTTCTAATAAGAGCGAACTAATGTATTGAGCTTTTAAAATAGATAAAGGTTTATGAGCAATAACTTTGAGTAAATTAATATCTAAAAAGGCAACCCCATCATCAGTGCCTAACATAATTTGAGTATCGTTAAACTTAACCATTGAGGTAATAGTAGAACTAACATTATCTACTGGGATAGCCGTAAAAGATTGGTTAATCAAATCAAAATAAAATAGACCACTATTAGCCGTAGCAATCCAAATTTTATTATTGTCAGGTAATAGATAATTGATATCTAAATCAGAAGCATTAATACCCTTTTCTAGGGGCTGATTAAAATGTATAAATTTATCAGATGGCCGTATTAGATGGTTTAAGCCTTTTTTAGTACCAAACCAAAGCCCCCCTTTTTTGTCTTGTGCAATGGACTTAACTACACCATGACTGAGACTTGTTGATTCATTTTCTAAAAATTTAAAATGTGTAAAGCCTTCAGTCTTTTTATCAAATAAAGTAATACCTTGCCCGTTTGTTCCAAACCATAAATTACCAGCAGAATCTTCCATACTTGATATCAAATCATTACTTGATATTGACTTATTATCATCTGGATTATGTCTGTACACCTTAAACTGATAACCGTCATACTTATTTAGACCGTCTGTGGTTCCAACCCACAAAAAACCTTGACTATCATAAAGCATTGTTTGAGCTGTCGCTTGTGATAAACCGTCTTCTAATGAAAAGTGAGAAAATTGTTTATTAGATATTTCTATAGAGAGTGCAATGTTGCTGATAGCAGTAAAAAGAAATAAAAATAGAATGATATAAATGTTAGAGAAACTGAATTTAGATGAATTCATAAAATTGATTAATTTTTTTAATTTATATTAATAGCTTATTTTGTGAATAAAAATCATCTTTTGTAAAGGCAATATTTATTAAATAACAAAAGAACTATCGATCAATATCAATGATTGACAACAATTACCTTTATTCCTTATTCTGTTAACGTAATTAACTGAATAACTTTAAATAACTTAAAAAAAACAATAATTTTACAAGGAATTAACATGTCTAATACAAAAACCAATGTTGAGCAACTTCATGAAGCTGGTGCTTTGGATAAAGATAGATTACATGAAGATCACGTCAATGCGATAAACCAATTATCTCAAGAAGAAGTAGATCATTTAAAATCAATTAATAAAAAAATTCAGAACCAAAGTGGTCAGCCCGTTGGGATTATTCTTTAAGTGATAGGTAAAATAAATAAGGGAACAACTCACTTTGAACGTTTACAAGCTAACTTAAGCTTTTTAAGTGCTAGAGCTGCAGATATAAATAACCAATTTACTCAGCTGGCAATACATCCTTCTGTGTGTATAGAGCACATATTTATCAATCAAATGGTCGCTAGAGCAACCGTTCCATTGATGGAGGAAGTTATTAATTGCGCAAATACAATAGAAAATGATCCTGTTTGTGCACCATTAATAAAGTATATGGAAAAACATATTGCTGAAGAAACAGATCATGATCAATGGTATGTTAACGATTTAGAAAAATTAGGTGTATCACGTGAAGAAATTTTTTCACGTATTCCTCCTTCCAATGTTTCAGCTTTAGTTGGTTCACAATATTATTTAATTCGCCACCATCACCCTATCGCCTTTTTAGGGTATATAGCTTGTTTAGAAGTTAATCACCCAACCGTTGAATATGTTAATAGCTTAATTGAAAAATCAGGATTACCCGCTGAAGGTTTTAGTACTATTTTAGAGCATGCGGTTATCGACAGCCAGCATGGGCAAGATATAATAAATACAATTAACAGCTTACCACTAACTGAAGCGCATTTTAGAGCCATTGAAATGAGCGCATTTCAAACCTATCGTTATGTGGCTTTAGTGATGGAAGATGTTTGCAGAGCTGCACCTAAAAGCACGTAATTTTAAATGGGTATGAGTTTAAAAAACCTTAATCATGTTATTAAGGTTTTTTTATACAAAAAAATCAATAATTGAAGAGATATTATGGAAGCGTTATATAAAACGACGGTACAGCCTGATTGTTATGATCATAGAGATCACCTTTTTTGTGATCTTCATGGAGAAAACTCTTCCTCTTATTCTCATATTTCATGTCCTGTTCAATTAAAAACTAAAATAGCTGAGCATATTCATGAAAAAGTTGATTTACGCCATTTATTAAATTCCCCCATAATTAATCAAGGGTTATTAAATTCTTGCTCTGCTTGTGCGTTGTCGGTTGCCGCTGAACTCTATTTTGTTAACGAAAATAGATCATTACTAAATACCAACGCTATTCATAAAGATCAACTTAAGCAAACCGCAAAATCATTAAACGCATCACCTATGTTTATTTATTACCACGAACGCGTATTAGCAAACGAAGTTGATTTCAACAAACCTGTTTTTATTCGAGATGGCATTAAAGTTTTAAACAAACACGGTGTATGTTCTGAACCGCTATGGCCTTATCCTGAAATGGCCTACCCGAGCAGTATTGCCTCTGTAGTTAAAACCGGAACATTTCAAGATGTTCAATTAGAAGTAGCCAAAGTTTTAAAAGAAAATGCAACCGAAATACACGCAGCAATCACCGAGAAACCTTCTACAAAAGCGATAGCGCAAGCAAACCAATACAAAATTATTCGTTATTGCAAATTATCAGTAAAGGATGATTTAACCGAGCTAAAATTATCGTTATCAAAAGGTATACCGTTTATTTTTGGTATGATGGTACCTAAAAGTTTTTTTCTTATCACCAATAACGGCGTAATGACTATGCCAGCTAAAAACGAGATTAGGTTAGGTGGTCATGCCATGTTAGCGGTTGGTTTTGATGATGAAAAAGAAGTGTTCATAGTAAGAAACTCGTACGGTGATACCTTTGGCGATAATGGCTATTGCTATATCCCTTATCTGTTTTTTTTAAGCCGCTACGATACGGCTGAAGGTGAAGTTGATAACACTTTTAGCTATTGGTGCTTATCTTCTTTGTAACGATAAACACGTAATATTATTGGAGAAACCTTATAATTCATTCGCCGCTTTAACTAAATCAATACAACCGCTAGGTGCATCTTGATTGTCTAGCATCTCTGCTGACTCTCCTATAAAAGCGAGTGACATATAACATTTACTTAAATGGATCATTAAATGATTTTTAATTAAAAAATCAATGCTTTCTTCTAATGCTTCTTCAGTATATGTTTCTTCTGCTGATTGATAATACTCAGTCAATTTAACGAGCAACCTTGCTTTAGGTGTTGGCTCTGCAATCATTCTGTATATAGTAGCGGTTAACCCCGTAAGTATATGAGTAAAATTTGTTGCGACTTTACGCGTATCCATAATAATTATTTGTGACCCTTGGTCAACCATAAATAACATAGGTAAAGCCCCTTCTAACCAAGAGTTGCTCCAGTCATTTAAGATATTTTGTACTTTTTCATGAGCTGCAGTTTCAGATGTAAAAGTAAAGTTTAAGGTATAGATCCCTTGTGTGTTATCTGTTTGCTTAATAAAAAAATAGGCTAAATTAAAGAGTTTATTTTTTGATAGCGGATAAACATACTGATAACTTTTAGTGGGCTCTAATGTTAAACCAAACTGTTCAGGATTATTAAAATAGGGACTAAAACGGTGATAACAAATTTTTGCCATTTGATCGAAAGGTGGGTGTAAGTGCGATACCAAAGGTAACCATTCTGCCATTTCATCGTACCACGATGCTTGTTCAAAAGGAGCGTCGCATAATAAATTCCACGTTACCCTCACACCGTAACTTCTACACCATTTTAAAGCCGCAACGTTTTGAATAGCCGTCGTACCTTTTTTAATAATTTTAAGAAAGTCATCATGTAATCCTTCAATACCAGGCTGTATCCACTTTATACCGGCTTTAGCGAGTTTTTCTACATGGCCTTTTTTTAAATTAGCTTTGGTTTCATAAAAAATATTATATTCATATTTATCGGCAAGCTCTGGTAGTACGCTGTTCATATATTCTACAGGGAGAATATTATCCACAATAAAAAATTTGTTCACATTATATCGCGTGGATAAATAGTCCATTTCTTCAATAGCTACTTCAGGTAGTTTTGAACGATGCTCCATGCTTCCACCGTTTAAACCGCAAAAAGTACAATGTTGTTTAGCTCCCCACCAGCATCCTCTGGATGTTTCAGCTAATAACCCCGGAGAAATATATTCAGATAAATTAAGATTATTTAACGTATTAAAATAGCTATCAAAAATAGGCGAAGACACTAGCGACATATCTTCCATATGCGCTCGGGGGGCTTTTTTTTTTGTAGAAGCATCAGTAAAAATAGCTTTATTTTTTTGGGTAATAAACCCATAAGGTAGGTTATGGTTATCTATTGAATCACCTTTAACTAATTTATCAATAAACTCGCCAATAACATCATCACATTCACCAGAAAAAACATAATCAACCCAAGTAAATTCTTCACTGATGGTTTGCCCCATAACACCTTCGCAATTGGCTCCTCCCATTAAAGTAATAATAGAAGGATCTGCATTTTTAATTTTTCTCAGTAAAGCTAAAGACGCACAATTTTGTTGAAATGTTGACGTACACCCTACTATTCTCGGCTGTTTAGCTAAAACACTTTTGGCCATATCGTCTATAAAATTTGTAGCGCTATCTCTAATAGATAACAACATTTGTTTTTTAGGCTTATCTAAATCTCTAAATAGTGCGAAAAAACCTTCATCCTTTAAGTCGTGTTGCGGAAATGCTGATTGAGAAAAAGTCCATTCACCTATCAAATAATCATTAAAAGCATTATTAATAAATTCGTATTCTGCCAAACCTATTTTTTTAGCAAACTCTAAATTCCCATAAACTGAATGCACCGTATTTCCATACTGACTAATATAGTTTTCAAGTACACCTAATGCCAAAGAAGGCGTGCTAAGAGAGGTATAAGGCATACTGATCAAACAAATATCTGCTTTCATATAAAACGACTTAATATCATGAACATATAATTTAACCCGAACTCGGGATAATGGATTTTGTAATTTACTGATTTATAAATAAAAGATGATAAACATAAATAAATATTATCCAAATAACACGTTATTAGCTTCCTAATGTTGAAATTTATTCGCTTAACAAGGCATTTTTTATTGACTAATAGCTGGCTATTAGCAATAAAAATAACGACGTTAGGTGATTAAATAGCAATATTAGGCATAATTGCTTATCCCGAATTCGGGTTATCTATATTCACTATAAAATTTAGTCATGAAGTTAACAAGATATAATGCCTTTTATAAAAATAAGATCATGATAAAACTTGATCTAGATTTTACTGTACAAAAAACCTGCTATAGTTTAGATAACAAGCAATTTTTAAATATAAAAATTAGTAAATAAGCTATTCCCTTCCCGCTTATTTATGCATGTCAATAACAAGGAGTTGAGAATAATGGATTTACAAGACATGAAAATTCTTATTGTTGATGATGTACCTGAAAATATTCAAGTGGCTATGAATATTTTAAAAGAAGAAAATTATTTATTATCTTTCGCATCTGACGGCTTTGAAGCGCTTGAACTCATCAAACATGAAACGTTTGATCTTATTCTGTTAGATATTATGATGCCCAAACTAGACGGATTTGAAGTATGCCGTCAGCTTAAGCTAATGGAAGAACATAAAGATATCCCTATTATCTTTCTCACCGCTAAATCCGATATAGACTCAATATCTAAAGGTTTCAAATTAGGCGGTGCCGACTACATAATAAAGCCCTTTCACGCTGAAGAAATTCTCTGTCGTGTCAAAAATCATTTAGAACTACACCGCGCTAAAAGTTTATTAAAACAAACCAATATTAAGTTAACTGTAAAGGCAGGTTTTCAACAAGAAAGATTAACGAACGAGTTAGAAGAAAATCAGCGTGAAATGATTTACATTTTAATGGAAATGATGGAATTAACATCGGATGAAACAGGTCAACATATTAAACGTGTGGCAGAGTCATGCAGGCTATTAGCACATTATACTGAAAGTTTAACGGAAGAAGACGAAATTATTCTTTTCCACGCATCTCCCATGCATGACATAGGCAAAATAGCTATTCCAGAAGAAATCCTCCATAAACCAGGAAAACTCACAGAAAGCGAGTTTGACATAATGAAAACCCATGCAGAAAGAGGAAAAGATTTTCTTAAAAAATCTCATCGTCGATTATTTAAATCTGCAGGGATTATAGCTTATGAACATCATGAAAAATGGGACGGTAGTGGCTACCCTAGAGGCCTTAAAGGCAATGAAATACACATATATGGTCGTATAGTCGCATTAGCCGATGTATTTGACGCATTAACTCATAAACGCAAGTACAAAGACAGTTGGCCAATTGATGAAGCCGTCGCTTACATACAAGCACAGTCTGGCTCTCATTTTGATCCCGCGCTGGTTAATATTTTTATTGAGCATTTAGATGAATTTATTGCTATAGGAACAAACTAGCGAATGAAAAAAACAAGCTTAATCACTCACTTTTTATTGTGTATATACTTGCTTAGTTCCTTTTCAATTGCTCAAAATACCGATAAAACAAAAAACACCGAACAACACACAACTTATAATCAAATACTAACCCCTTCAGAACTGTTATGGATAAAACAAAACCCTGTTGTAAATGTGGGTGGAACAAAGGATTGGACACCTTTTAATTTCGCTGACGATTCAGGTAAACATCAAGGAATATCTAACGATTACCTATCACTTATTACAAAATATACAGGTTTAACATTTAATATTTCGATTTCAACTTGGGACGATAATTTAGCTAAAATAAAAACCGGTGAAGTAGACTTATTACCAGCGGTATACCACACAAAAAAACGTGAAGAATACTTAAATTTTTCTCAACCTTACTTCGAAGCATTAGATTATTTTTTTATTCATCAATCTGTAAAAGCTGAATCAATTCAAGACCTAAATGGTAAAACAGTCGCTATTCCTAAGAGCTATGCTCATATAGAAATATTGCAAAAACATTACCCCAAAATAAATATTTATTTAGTTAATACCTTTGGAGAAGCTATAGATGCGGTTTTAGAACGCCGTGCAGATATACTTTACGATACTTACGGAGCCCTTATTTATACACTTGAAAAAGAAGGTATAAATACAATAGTCCCCTTTAAATCAACCCGCTCAATTGGTATGCACACTATTCACATTGTTACTTTGAAAAAAAATAAAACACTCGCAGGCATTATTAATAAAGGGTTATTAGCAATTACTGAAAGTGACAAAAAGAACATTTCTCAACGTTGGCTAAGTAATAAACCAAAAAAGCACTCAACAACAGAATACCTCACAACAGATGAAAAAGAATGGTTACTAAAACATCCTATTATTACATTTGCAGGTGATCCACATTGGTTGCCTTATGAAGCAAAAGATAAAAATAACCAATACATTGGAATGGTGTCTGATTACTTAAATGTTTTAAGCCAATCCCTTAATATAACGTTTAAATACATACCAACAAATACTTGGGCTGAATCGGTTGCACTGGCTAAATCAGGGGAAATAGGGCTTATTTCAACAACCGAACAAACATTTTTATCTAACGAATTAGAATTTACCGAACAATACCTTACCAGCCCAATTGTTATCGTGATGAAAAGTAAACAAAGGTTTATTGAAAATATTGATAGCATCAAATCAAAAAAAATAGCGATCGTTAAAGATTACGGCAACACCCATCAAATATTAAATCGCTATCCCTATATTCCATTTAACAAAGTAGACACCGTAGCTGATGGTTTAACAGCTGTATCCACAGGTAAAGTAGATGCTTTTCTCGGCACACTACCTCAAGTTAGCTACCTAATATCAGAAATGGGGATAAACAATATTAGAGTGGTTGGTACAACCGAATTTAAAACAAAACTCACTTTTGGAGTGAACCCAGAATTATCTTCATTAATTCCTATTCTAAATAAAGCATTGAAAAAAATTCCCCCCAGTGAAAAACAAAGCATAGCCCAAAAATGGGGACGTTCTCAGTTTGTCACTAAAATTGATTATCAGTTAATCGCTCAAATTGTCTCTGTTTTTATTTTTATTCTGATTTTCATCATTTATTGGAATAGAAAACTTAAACACGAAATACTCTTAAGAAAAGAAGCAGAAACTCAAACAAAAGCTTTACTCGATAATATTCCACAACATGTTGTAGTAACAGATCTTAGCGGCAATATTATTACAGCGAACAAAAAAGCTAAACATGACAATAATATTAAAAATATCGATATAAAAAAATTAAATATTGCTGATTTCTATCACAATATGAATGATAGAGAAACGGTAGCCGAGGAAATTAAAAAGCACGGAAAAATAGAACAACTTGTGATTCCTTTCAAGCGTTATGATGGTTCAGTACATTCAATGATGATTTCGGTAATTCCCCTTACCTATAAAAGGAAGCCTGTTTTATTAACCATAGCCGTTGATGTAACTGAGCGTATCGCTATGGAAGAAAATTTAGAGCAAGCAAAGCTGTCAGCTGAAATGGCAAACAATGCCAAGTCAGAATTCTTAGCCAATATGAGCCATGAAATCAGAACCCCAATGAATGCAATTATTGGTTTTACAGAACTACTTAGCGAACAGATTACGGATCGTAAATTAAAAACTTTCGTCAACACCATACAATCAGCAGGTAACTCTTTATTAATGCTGATTAACGATATTTTAGACTTATCTAAAATAGAAGCGGGTAAGCTAACCATTATTAAAGAGCCTACCAATATAAACGGATTATTTGATGAAATAGGCAATGTCTTTTTAATGAAAATTAAAAGTAAGAACATAGACTTTATTATTGATGTTTCAGACGATATTCCCCGTCACTTATTAATAGATAAAGCACGAGTAAGGCAAATACTTTTTAACCTTGTAGGCAACGCAGTTAAATTTACGGACTCTGGTTTAATTACCTTAAAAGCAACAATAGAAAAAAGTACTAATAATCAAGAAAACCTTATTATATCAGTACAAGACAGTGGTATTGGTATTTCTGAAAGTGATCAAGAATCTATCTTTGAAAGCTTTAATCAACGAGAAGGACAAAGCGTTAGAAAATATGGTGGTACAGGCCTCGGCTTAACAATTAGTAGAAGACTAACCGAATTAATGAATGGTGACCTATCGGTTACTAGCATACTCAATAAAGGCTCTTGCTTCAGTTTAAAATTACACGCAATTGAACAAATATTATCAAACGAAGACATATCTCCTAAAGAAAATAATGATACCAAAAAATGTGATTTTTTAGGAGCCAGCATACTGATAGTTGATGACATTGAAGACAACAGGCAATTATTAATAGAAATATTCTCTTCTCTTTCTATTCAACTATTGATAGCTAAAAGCGGTGAAGAAGCCGTCGAAAAAGCCCATAGCAATAATATTAGCTTAGTATTAATGGACATTAGAATGCCTGGAATGGATGGATACGAAGCCGCACAAATCATTAAAGCATCAAACCC
The DNA here is from genome assembly GCF_055808995.1 of Pseudocolwellia sp. G5-9. Lineage (NCBI taxonomy): Bacteria > Pseudomonadati > Pseudomonadota > Gammaproteobacteria > Alteromonadales > Colwelliaceae > Pseudocolwellia > Pseudocolwellia sp. G5-9. The sequence continues at coordinate 3,933,143 of NZ_CM147893.1, read as the reverse complement.
TAACCTACCTATAATAGCGTTAACTGCATCGGTAATGAGAAGTGATTACGAACGACAACGACGAGAAAATTTTGATGGTTACCTACGTAAACCCGTATTACAAAAAGAATTAATTGATGAACTCACAAAACATTTAGATCATGTGTTTGTATCAAGTGAAAATAATAAAAAAGAGGCTCATAACACTACAACGATAGCGCTTCATAATAAAGAACGATTAAAGGAGCTTACTGAAACCTATGTTCCAATCTGCCTGCTATTACAAAAAAATAATCAGCTCAACGGTATTATCAAGTTTTCGCAAGAACTAGAGGTTTGGGCGAAAAAAAATGAAGAATACTCTATAGAAGAATACGCACAAGAGCTTTTTGCTGCAGCTGATGTATTTGACATAAATAAAATTAAATACTACTTACATCAATTTATGTTATTCACTGAACAAAAATAAAAAAGCCTGCATCAATGCAGGCTTTAGTTATATTTTATATCAAATATATTATATGGTGCCCCGACCCGGATTTGAACCAGGGACACGAGGATTTTCAATCCTCTGCTCTACCAACTGAGCTATCGGGGCAATTTAGCGACTTAATACAATTCTAACATTTAAATATGCTTAAGCTCTAAAAGAGCGCACATCATATAAGTTATTAGTTTCGCTAGCAACTTATTTAACTTGATGATTTACAATTCAAAATCGTCAAAGTCGAAATCTGTAGACGTATCTAATGTTTTTTTAACAGGAGGATCAAGTAAAGAAGGTTGCACAACTTTAGTTTCTTCTTCTACTTTAACTTTGGCTATCACTTTATTTTCAAAACGTTTTTTACGTTGAATACAGCGCTTGATAACCTTTTGTTTTTCATCCGAATTAATATTCGTCCATGTTTGACGCTCTACTCTTGTTCTAAAACACCCTAAACACTGACCTTTGTCATTTGACTGACAAATTCCAACACAAGGACTAGGAACATCAAAAAACTCTAATTGCATACTCACATAGGAACCTTAACGCAATTGACATAAATAATAAGATCAAAAGATATCTATAAATTATAACACATATACCCATGCCACCTCAGACGTCCTGAAACTGCATATTGAGGTGGTATGAGTATAGATACTTTTACCTAAGTTCTCTAACTTATGCCAGCTTATCTGTTGCAAGATGGTAATTAAGATCTTCAATCCCAATAATTAATTGATCATTTCTAGTCGTTAAAAAGACCAAGCACCCTTTGTATAAAAAGGCCAAATTATTTATGGAACGGTATAAAAAATAGCTTTAAAAACAAACTAAAAAGAAATTAAACCTTAAATACAGGGAGTTAAAGCGGCGTGAATAGTATAGATAGGAATGAAAAAAGTCAATAACTGCTTACTTTTTAGGCATGAAATCAGAAAAGATAAAACAAGCACTTACATTAAATCTTACAGTGCAGGTACACGTAAAAGTTTTACCATTGAGTACTTAACCTGAACTTGGTTTAAGAGATTCTTAATAAATTGAAATATAAGAAAAATAGTTTTATTGAGCCTCTAGCTAGTTTTTCCTAATTCAAGGTAAATTTCGCGTCAATAGCCAGTCTATTGCAAGTAAATTTAACGCAGAAGTTAGGAAAAGTAACTACTAGAGAAGCATTTATTAAGCTGAGTTCAGGCTACTTAGCCTATTATGAATTAAAATTTATAATACCTATTTAATAATTATTGAATAGGTATTTAAATATTCAAATTAAGCATTAGCTAATTCACGCTCAAGTAAGAAAGATCTAATTTCATCTCTAGTACCTAAAATATGTTTTTTCAAAACAGCAACAGCATTCTCAATGTCTTTGTTTTTGCAATAAGTAAGTATTTCATTATGCTCAGATTCTGCTTTTGAAATACCACCTGCCCAAAGTAAATGCATTCGAATATAACGGTCTGCATTTTTATTAAGGGTATTAACTAAATCGATTGTTTGCGGCTTGTTTGATGCCGAATACAAACAATTATGATAACTAGAGTTTAACTCACTCCATTTATTAGCGGCATTTTCTGTGCCTAAAGCACGATCAAGCTGATGCAATAAATGAGTTGCTTCTTCTAATTTTTCTTCTGATAAATGAGGGATAGACGATGCCAGTAAGTCAGACTCTAATAATGCACGAAGTTCAAATAATTCATCAACCCTGCTGACATTAAGTTCGGTTGCTGTTGCGCCTTTATGTGGTTCAAAAGAAACTAAGCCTTCAGCTTCTAACTGTAATAAAGCTTCACGAATAGGTATACGGCTAACATTTAATTCTGTTGCTAACGCCGCTTGGCGTAAAGGTTGTCCAGCCTTTATTTCTCCGCTTAATATTTTTTCTCTAATAGTTTCAACAACCAGTTGAGTTCTTGTTTTATACGTAATGGACATTTGCGTTCCCTGAAATTATGGAGCCTATATAAATTTCATGCTAAAAACATATACAGACAAACTTATTATATTCAATAATTTGAATATAAGTATTCTATTGTCACTTAAAAAGTTAACCTCATATTAACCTTTTTTTAACATTTGTAAAAGTACTTCATATCTTATTAAAGAATATTTCTGAATTCTACTGAATAAAACAAACTGATAACTAAAAAGGTTAACTAACCTGAACTCGGTTTAAGAGCTCCTTAACAAATTGAAATATAACAAAAAAATAGCTTTACTGAGCCTCTAGCTTGCAAGTTTTTCCTAATTCAAGGCAAATTTCGCGTCAATACTCCTCTATTGCAAGTAAATTTAACGTAGAAGTTAGGAAAAATAGTTGCTAGAGAAGCACTTATTAAACCGAATTCAAGGTTAAATAACCTCAGCTCGGGATAAGCAAAGTTACTCAACAAGCTATTTTTATGCCTAACTTTGTTGAATTTATTACTAATAGCTAGCTATTAGATAGAAAAATTCGCCTTGTTATACACAAAAATATCAATGTTGAGAGACTAATATAACTTAGGAAAACAACGATACAGATTAAGGCTTTGATAAATAAGAATTTTAATTCATTATCTAACATTCATTAACCCGAGTTGAGGTTAAATACTTAATTTTAATTAATAGAAAGTGATTTAGCTCATACAAAAATCATTAATTATTGAGCTATTGCTGGCTTAGCAATTTAAAATGCTAATAAATCAGAGATAAATATTCCGCTGTTGATTATCGGAGAAAAGTTATCTGACCTTAATAGAAAGTGTAAAATGAAAAAATCTTAGACAAAACAAATAATAAACACTTGTTTTTACCTATGCTAACTTGAGTGTTAATCATTATGCCATTTTATTTTCAGTCCGCTAAAAACGTGTAGTTTATTATCATCGAGAGGCGTTTTCTCTAATTTTTCAATAGCATCTGCCGCTAATTTAGTTTGCTCTGAGGTGATTTCTTCACGTTTTTTCATCACGATAAGAATTTTCAACAAACTAAATAGTAGTTTAACGTTTGTAGGCGCTAATTTTAATGCTTGAATAACAGAGTTGAGGGCAGGTAAAAGTTTATTCTTTTGAAAAAATTCTACAGCCATACTATTAAGCTGCTTGGGGGTAAAATTAATTTCTGAACGTTCGTCGGTTTCTTGTTCGACATACTTACTGAGTACTTCACTGGTTAAAGAGTCACCCGACACTTGATTTTTAACAGCTTTAAGTAATGTAAAAGCTTCTTCTCTCATTCCTAACTCATGAAAAACTTTTACTTTATCTAAGTTATCTTCAATAGATTCCGACGGCTTTAAAGTTAAATGCATTTCTACTAATTTTTTTGCTTTAACATTTTCATTTCGCACATTATGAAGGCGAGCTTTTACCACGGTAATTTGCTCTTTAAATAAATTTAAATCTTTATATCCATGCTCTAATTTTTTAATAAACTGATCTGTTTCACCTAGTACTTTATTAGAAGACTCATCAGTTATAGTGCAAGCTAGATCAATGCCTGAACGAATAACATTTAGTATTAATGCAGGAGAGTCGTGAATAGAATTTTTGGCATTAATTGCAATATTCTTCGTTGCCATATACTGCCCCATATGATCGTGATTTAATCGCGCTAAATCCCATGACTTCTTATTTCGCTCAATATTACGAGGTGATAGTTTCGTTGCCTTTTTAATTTCTTCGTAAGCGCGCTCATAGTTTTCTTGTTCCATATAATATTGAGCTAATAAATCATGCAAAGCAAAACGTGTATCAGGCTTATTTGCTAACTCCTCCAATAAATCTTGAATTTCTTCCATTTTCCCTTGTTTTAATAACGCTTTTACATAGCCCAAATACACCCATGCATAGCGATATTTAGATTGCAGGCCTTTGAAGAAAATTTCAGCCTCTTTATATTCAAGTAAATTAATAAAGGCTTCACCTTTCATACGCTGAATATTAGGGTGATATTTAGCCAAGGTTTTATCTAATAAAAAACGATCTGCATAGTAAATAACTTTAGAAGGCTCTTTAAGATCAATCGATTTATACAAACTAAAAAGGTGTTTTTTAATATCTAGAGTGTATTTAATCCTTGCGATAACGGTTTTAGGTAAAAGAGGTTTTACCCAAAAATCATCCGGTTGCAATTCTACAATTGAATTCACTAAAGATTCGTTGGTTTCAGAACTCAGAAAAATAAGAATAGTGGTTTTACTAACATGCCCTTTAAATTTAAGCTCTTCTAATAAATGAAACCCATCTTTATCACTTTTTACATTAAATGAACAAATAATAATATGAAAGCGAGTTTCTTCACATAGACTTAAACCATGATAAGCATTTTCAGCACATCGAACGGTTTTAAACCCTAAATCGAAAAAAGTATGTTTTAAAAAATCGTGTACAAGTCTATTATCATCAATAATTAACACATTTAAATTAGCAAAATCATCTAAATCGCTTTTACTTGTTATTTCCATCGATAATAAAACCTTTGCTGTTTGAAGTAATTACCTTGTTATTTTTATCAACTACTTTGAATAAAAGCAATGTAAATACGAATAGTCCACTATTAAAATAATAGACTATCTACAGATAACCCTTACAAAAATTTGACTATATAAACTTTTATGACAATTACAACGAAAAAAATTTACTTTATATCTGGCACTATGTGTGATGAACGTTTATGGACAAATGCATGGAAGTCACTATCAACATTACTCCCTGCAAGTACTGAATTTATTCATTTACCTATACCATCATTAAAAACAATTGATGAAATAACCGAACATTTATCTCAACCAATTTCTGACAGTAGCTACCTCGTAGGGTTTTCATTGGGTGGTTACCTAGCATCAAATATTGCTCTTAAACATCCTGATAAAATAGCTAAGTTATTACTTGTATCGAATATGTCGAGTGCCTTACCTGAAAAAGAAAAAAAAGAAAGAGCTCGAACCATTCAATGGATAAAATCTAACGGATATAGCGGCATACCTGACAAGCGCATACATCATTTATTGCATCCTTCAGCGCATACTAATGAGCTCATAAAACAAACTATTCGTGCAATGGATCAAACCTTAGGTAAAAACGTATTACTCCATCAATTAGATGTAACAACGCAACGGAAAAACTTATTACCTGAATTATTCAAACTGAATTGCCCAATAAAATTTTGTGTAGGTGATAGCGATTGTTTAGTTAAATTGTCACGTATTGAAAAACAAATTGATGAAGCAATAACACAGAATAAAACTTTAAAAATACTTAAAAATACGGGTCATATGCTACCGTTAGAACAACCCCAACTATTAGCTCATACAATTTCAGAATGGTTTTTAGACCCATCGTAGAAGCGCTTGAGCAAAATCACTTCATCAACAATGCTTTGAATTGATATTGCTCAAATGCTCTAAAATACGCATATTAATTGGTAACAGGTATAGGCAATAAACAAAGCCAATAAAACTCTGACAAATAAAAAGTAAACCATGTAAAATAAGCGCAATATGTTTACAACGAGATCTTTCCATTGACTGCCAATGCCTTTTCATCTTTAAATTTAAATCCTGATCTGCTTCATAACCTCATTTCTCTTGGTTATGAAGAAATGACAGAGATCCAAGCCCAAAGCCTACCTCATATATTATTAGGTAAAGATCTTATCGGGCAAGGTAAAACAGGATCAGGAAAAACAGCAGCTTTTGGTTTAGGTTTACTAAACAAACTTAACGTTAAACGATTTCGTATCCAAACGCTTGTGTTATGCCCAACACGCGAACTTGCTGATCAAGTCGCTAAAGAATTAAGAAAACTCGCCAGAACCATTCACAATATAAAAATATTGACCTTGTGTGGTGGTGTTCCATTTGGACCACAAGTAGGTTCGCTTGAGCATGGCGCTCATATTATTGTTGGAACTCCTGGGCGAGTTGAAGATCACTTAGGTCGAGGTACATTAACACTTAATGATGTAGACACTTTAGTGTTAGACGAAGCAGATAGAATGCTTGAAATGGGCTTTCAAGCTTCACTTGACGCCATCATTAGCCAAATACCTAGCGAACGCCAAACGTTATTATTTAGCGCAACTTTCCCAAAACAGATTGAAGCTATTTCAAATAAAATAATGAATAAACCAGAAATGGTTGAAGCCAAAGGTGAGCATACAGAACAAACTATTGCACAGCATTTTTTCAAAGTGGAAGATGACGTACAACGCATTGATGCTATTAGATTATTACTACTCGCACATAAGCCTGAAACCTCAATTGTATTTTGTAATACCAAAAGAGAAGTGCAAATGGTTGCTGATGCCCTTAACAACTTCGGTTTTAGCGCAGTCGCTTTACATGGAGACTTAGAGCAACGCGACAGAGATCAAACCTTAGTTAGGTTTTCAAATAATAGCGCTTCAATTATGGTTGCAACTGATGTAGCCGCTAGAGGGCTAGATATAGATAATCTTGATGCCGTTTTTAATTACCAAATTGCACACGACAGTGAAGTACATGTTCATCGTATAGGAAGAACAGGTCGAGCAGGAAGCAAAGGTATAGCTTGTACATTATACAGCGATAAAGAATCTTATAAATTTGGCTTACTTGAAGATTACTTAAATAAAACAATAGAAAGCGAATTACTACCCGATGCAAGCGTATTAAACACAACTCCCGTAAAACCTAAAATGACAACAATACAACTTGATGCAGGTAAAAAACAAAAAATTAGACCCGGTGATATTCTAGGTGCATTAACCGGAGATAATGGCATTGAAGGATCGCAAGTTGGAAAAATTCAATTAGGCGCTACGTGGGCTTATGTAGCTGTAGAAAGAAGTGTTGTTAAAAAAGCATTAAAGAAACTCTCGCAAGACAAATTAAAAGGCCGAAACGTAAGAACACGGCAGTTGCTAGATTAATATCAAGTCACGATAACAAAAAAGATACAAAGCACTGTTGTTATATACATGTACAGATGATATTGTTAACAGGATTTTTTGCGTTTTAGTTTAATACAAAAGATCCTCGAGTTTACTCAATAATATAAATATTCGTTAAGTAAGGGAAAAAAATGGCAGTTGAAAGTCGGTTTGTTGTCATTCGACACGGTGTGGAGGTTCAAACATTCATGGACAAAAAAGCAGCAGATGATTACGATAAAATGCTTGATATGGCAGATAATTTAACAGCCATGTTAGACTCTACTCCTTTTGATCTTAGTGATGAAGTTAAAGAAGAATTAAGTATCTACTTAGCGCAAAACCGTGAAGATGTTCTTGTAGCCTTACAAGCTAAAAAAGCTAAACCGGCACCTAAAGCTAAACCAAAAGCTCAAATAGAACCGAAAGCAGAAGTTGCTGTAGAAGCGGCTCCAGTTGCAGAGACTATTATCACAGAACCTGAAAATGAAACGCCTGAAGTTGTTCAAGAAAAACCTGCACCTAAAAAAGCCGTTAGAAAAACAAAAAGCAAAACCGCGAGTGAAATTGCAAATACCCCAGCTTAAAAACAGCAACCGCTACAAATTAACCTTTAATCGTGAATAATGTGAACATTGATTATAAAGTTATTCGTAGTGACAAACGTAAAACCATAGCACTACAAATAAAAAATAATGAAGTTATTGTGAGAGCACCAAAAGGTGTCTCTCCTGATTTTATTCAAACACTTATAACCAATAAAACCTCTTGGATCCTCAACAAACTTGCCGCGCATAGGCAACATTGTCCCCCAGAATTACCCACTTACCTTCCTAACAGCACCCTGCTTATTTACGGGGTTGAAAAAAAACTGTGTGTTCAATATCAAAGAAGCAAAGCCTCTAATTCAATCAACATAACTGAAAAGGAAGTTAACTTAACACTTCCTTTACTGGTAGAAAGAAAACAGGAAGACCTTAGTTATTTATCAAAACAAATTAAGAAAAAATTAGCCTGTTGGATGAAAAGCCAAGCTGAAAATTATTTAGCTTACCGGTTAGCTGAACTATCTAAGCAACTTAATATTACTCCGGCTTCGTATCAAGTAAAACGTTATAAGGCACGCTGGGGAAGCTGTAATAACAAACATGAATTAAGTTTTAACTACTTACTAATAATGGCACCTGCTTGGGTGTTTGATTATGTAATTGTTCATGAGCTTTGCCACATTAAACATTTAAATCACTCCGCTCAATTTTGGGGGTTAGTTGAAAAACACATGCCTAACTATAAAAAAGCCAGTCAATGGTTAAAGCAAAACCAAGCTAAAATGCACTGGTAAACCTTCTCCTGATACAAACAATTATTTTAAAAAATATATTAAACTTTTTGTATAAAAAACCATCTAAACATAAAACATTCTGGCATAAATATCGCTTACGCTTTAATTATTATAGAGAATGTTTTCGTTAGGCGTGTTTTAGGGTGAGTTTAATATGAAAATCAATACACATAGTTATAAAATTACAGGTATTTATATTGTATCAACCATACTTTCAATAATGACAATTTGTTTAATTATTGTTTAGGGTGCTAATACAAAATATCTTAGTATATTAAATGGTTTAGCTTTAATACTATTAAATAGTAAAAAAGGTTAATTAAGCCATAGTATGCTTTTTACGCTCAATTTCCCCTTACTTATGCAAATACCCTATATTTTATTCAAAAATCATCTCTTTTATTCAATTATTGATTCACCTTTATTCAAAACTACCCTTGACAGAATCCGCTAATTCAGGCATTTTACGCACTATGAATACATTAATCAGCAACGCTATTATTATTACGACTAACACTACTACCATTATTTGGACGGTAGTCGCTGGCTAATGTAAAAACGAAAGATTTTATCAAAGCCCGTGACCTAACACTCACGGGCTTTTTTGTATTAAGAGGAATGTAAAATGCGTGTATTAAAGTTTGGTGGTTCATCATTAGCAAATGCTGGTAGGTTTTTGCAAGTTGCTTCAATCATCAAAGATCAAAGTTCAACAACACCAGTAGCTGTAGTAGTTTCTGCGCCTCAAGGCGTAACGAATCATTTAGTCGCTATGGCTGAAAATATTAATGATGAAGCCAAACTAGCCTCTGATTTAACTTCTTTTAAACACGCTATTGATACCATTATTGAAGACTTAAATACGCAATTACCTACTTTTAACCGTGAACATTCAGAACAAACATTAGCAAAGTGGGAACATAGCTTAGGCCAATACCTTAAAGGTGCTAACATGCTTTCATTCTGCCCTGAGCATATCAGAGCAAGAATCATCAGCATGGGTGAAAGATTAAGTGTTGCTTTACTTGAGTCAGTACTTGTTGCTCAAAATGAAAAAGTATCAATTTTAGCGCCTGAAGAATTTTTATATACCAACAATGTTTCACTTAATGCTGTTGCCGAATTAGAAAAATGTAAAGCCGCTTTCCAAGCGACTTACCCTAACTTACATAACATTGCGATTATGCCTGGTTTTATTGGTGTAAATAGCGAAAAACAAGTAACAACATTAGGTCGTAATGGTTCAGATTACTCTGCTGCCGTTTTAGCAGTATGTGCACAAGCAGAATGTTGTGAAATATGGACAGATGTTGATGGTGTATACAACGCAGATCCTCGTGTAATAAAAGAAGCAACCTTGCTTGATTACCTATCGTACCAAGAAGCAATGGAGCTTTCGTATTTCGGTGCAAGTGTTTTACACCCTAAAACAATTGGTCCAATCGCTCAGTACCATATTCCTTGTTTAATCAAAAACACGGGAAATCCATCAGCACCAGGTACTTTAATCGCTAACGAAAACGACCAACAGAAAAAAGTTAAAGCTATTTCAAACCTAGACAACTTAACTATGGTTAACGTTTCTGGCCCAGGTATGAAAGGTATGGTAGGCATGGCCAGCCGCGTATTTGCAACTATGAGCCGTGAAAACATCTCATTAATTCTTATTAGTCAGTCGTCAAGCGAATACTGCATTAGCTTTTGTATTCATTCACATGATGCAGAAGCAGCAAAAACAAGTTTACAAAACGAATTCGAATTAGAATTACTTAATGGTTTATTAGAGCCGTTAACACTTACGAGCAACTTATCAATTGTTTCTCTAGTAGGCGATGGCATGCACCACCAACGCGGTGTAGCTGCTAAATTCTTTAGTTCATTAGCACAAGCGCAAGTTAATGTAGTAGCTATTGCACAAGACTCTTCAGAAAGAAGTATTTCAGTAGTCATTGAAGAACGTAAATGTACCGCTGCAATGAAAGTAAGTCATCAAAACTTCTTCTCTCACAAACCAACCATCGACGTTTTCATGGTAGGTTGTGGTGTTGTTGGTAGCGAACTGATTAATCAAATAGCACGTCAACAAGCTAAATTAACAAAGCAAAACATTGTTATTAAAGTTTACGGCTTAGCAAATAGCAAAGGCATGGTATTTAACCAAGAAGGTATCGACCTAGAAAACTGGAAAGATGCGCTAGGTAAAGATGCCGTTCCTGTAACCGCTGAAAACCTAAAAGCTTTCGTACGCGAAAACAATTTAATCAACCCAGTATTAGTAGATTCTACTTCTAATGAAGCATTAGCGATGAGCTATGTAGACTTTTTAGAAGAAGGCTTTCACGTAGTTACACCAAACAAAAAAGCCAATACCGATTCTTGGGAATACTACCAAGCACTTCGTACAGCCGCTCAAAAATCTAACCGTAGATTTTTATACGAAACAACTGTTGGTGCTGGCTTACCGGTAATTGACACCTTCCAAAACTTACTTAAAGCAGGTGACGAACTACAACGCTTTGAAGGTATATTATCAGGCTCGTTATCTTACATGTTTGGTAAATTAGAAGAAGGTATGCCTCTTTCAGAAGCAACAGCTATTGCCAAAGAGAATGGTTTTACTGAACCTGATCCACGTGATGACTTAAGCGGTATGGACGTAGCACGTAAACTACTGATTATGGCACGTGAAGCAGGTATGCAATTAGAAATTTCAGACATCAACATTGAACCTGTATTACCAAGTGATTTTGACGATAGTGGTGACGTTGCAACATTTATGAGCAACTTAAAGTCTATCGATGCTAAGTTTAATGAACGTGTTCAAGCAGCGAAAGCTGAAGGCAAAGTACTACGTTATATTGGTAATATCATAAACGGTAAATGCCAAGTATCTATAGAAGCTGTGGGCCAAGACCACCCTCTTTACAGTATAAAAGATGGTGAAAACGCTTTAGCCATTCACAGTAGTTACTATCAACCACTACCATTTGTATTACGTGGCTATGGCGCAGGTGCTGCCGTTACTGCTGCGGGTGTATTTGGTGACATATTAAGAACATTAGCATGGGAGCAACAACACTAATGTCTGTTTCTGTTTTCGCGCCAGCATCTATTGGTAATTTAAGTGTTGGCTTTGACATCTTAGGTTTAGCAGTAAGACCTATTGATGGCACATTATTAGGTGATGTTGTTTCCGTTGAAGCAGCAGAAGAAGATAGCTTAGTAGTTATTGGCGAATTTGCTAATAAGCTACCCGGCGCACCTACCGACAATATTGTATGGCACAGCCTTTTACTTTTTAACAAAGAAATGGAAAAAGCCGGCCATAAAGTTGAACCGGTAAAAATGGTGCTTGATAAAAAAATGCCAGTAGGTAGTGGGCTAGGTTCAAGTGCTTGTTCAGTAGTAGCAGCATTAGAAGGCTTAAATGCTTATTACCAAAAAGCTCATAACTTAAACCAAGCTTACTTTAGCAAAAAAAGTATGCTTTTCATGATGGGCCAAATGGAAGCTCAAATAAGTGGTAGTTTACATTATGACAATGTAGCACCATGTTATTTAGGTAACTTACAATTAATGGTGCCAGACGAGCAAATTATTTGTAAAACCTTACCGGGTTTTGAAGCTTGTTATTATGTAATGGCTTATCCAGGTATTGAAGTATCAACTAAAGCTGCTAGAGAAGTTTTACCTACTAGCTACAGCAGAAAAGATGCCATAACCTTTGCACAAAATTTAGCAACATTTGTTGATGCTTGCCATAGAGGCGACAAACACGAAGCATTTGCTGTAGTAAAAGATGTAATAGCAGAACCATACAGAGAACACTTACTCCCTAAGTTTAGCGATGCTAAAAAACACTTAATGTCGCAAGGTGCCTTAGCTGCGGGTATTTCAGGTTCAGGCCCTACACTTTTCAGTGTTTTTGAATCTCAAGAGCTAGCGCAAAAAATGGCTGACTGGCTTAAAGTTAACTACCTACAAACAGACTTAGGTTTTGTTCATGTTTGTAAAGTAGATGATATAGGCGCATGCGTTTTATAAGTTGCTCTTGATTACAGAAGTGAATAGTACAACAACTTATTATATACTAACGGCCCTTCGCGGCGGGTTAGCAACAAAAATTAGTAGGAAATAGAAATAGTGAAATTTTATAATCTTAAAGAAAACGATGAAGTGATCAGTTTTTCTGGCGCAGTAAAACAAGGTTTAGGTAAAAATCAGGGATTATTTTTCCCTCAAGAAATCCCTCAGTTAGACAACATTGAAGAATTACTTGCTATGCCATTAGTAGAACGTAGCGTTCAAGTTTTATTCCCTTTTGTTAGCGAAGATCTTACAAAAAAAGAGCTTACAGACATAATAACTTCTGCTTTTAACTTCCCTGCTCAAATTCAACCTATTAGTGAAGACCGTGCAATTTTAGAATTGTTTCATGGTCCTACATTAGCGTTTAAAGACTTTGGCGCACGTTTTATGGCTAAATGTTTACAAGCATTTAGCAAAGACAAAAAAATCACTATTTTAACGGCTACATCAGGTGATACTGGTGCTGCAGTAGCTCATGCTTTTCATGGTATCGACAACATTCGTGTTGTAATTATGTATCCAAAAGGCAAAATCAGCTTACTACAAGAAAAGATGTTTACTACCTTAGGCGACAACATTGAAACCATTGCTATCGATGGCGATTTTGATGACTGTCAGGCGTTAGTGAAAAAAGCATTTGATGATGAAGAGCTTAAAAACACTATCGGCTTAAACTCAGCTAACTCAATTAACATTAGTCGTTTATTAGCGCAAATTTGTTACTACTTTGAAGCAGTTGCTCAGTTAACTCGCCAAAAAGGTACTAAGAAATTAGACAACATCGTATTTTCAATTCCAAGTGGTAACTTTGGCAACCTTACAGCGGGCTTATTTGCTAAAGCATTAGGTTTACCGATTAAGCGCTTTATTGCCGCAACAAATGAAAACGATACAGTTCCTCGTTACTTAGAAACTGGCGAATGGTCACCTCATGACACTGTTGCTACTATTTCTAATGCTATGGACGTTAGTAACCCTAACAACTGGCCACGTGTAGAGCATATGCTTAAAACAGGTATAGTGCCTAAAGACAGCGTAAGTTCGGTGTCTATTGATGAAGAACAAACGCAAATTACCATGATCCAATTAGCTAAATTAGGTTACATCAGCGAACCTCATGCAGCCGTTGCTTATAAAGCATTACAATATGGCGCTCAAGATAATGAGTTTGGTGTGTTTTTAGGTACAGCTCACCCTGCTAAGTTTAAAGACGTAGTAGAGAGCACATTAGGCCAACCAATTGGTTTACCTAAAGAACTAGCTGATTGCGCAAGTGAGACTATTCTTTCAGTTGATATGGCTGCTGACTTCAGCGAATTACGTCAATACTTATTAGCTAAAGCTTAAGCCTTAAATTATTGATTTAAGCATGCATTAGATAAAAATATACGATTAAGGCAGCCTATTGGTTGCCTTTTTTATATCAGCCAAATGTTTGAAAGGTTACAAGCACATGAAAATACTCCCACAATGGCAAAGTATTATTAGCCAAGAACAAAGCAAACCCTATTTCAAAGAACTTACGCAAACCATCACAAACCAACGTGAAAACGGCGAAATAATTTACCCTAAAGTTGATGACGTATTTAACGCTTTTACCTTCACTGACTTATCTGACGTAAAAGTCGTAATACTAGGGCAAGATCCTTATCACGGCTGTAATGAACTAGGCGAACCTCAAGCCCATGGTTTAGCTTTTTCAGTCGCTAAAGGTTTTAAGGTTCCTCCTTCATTAGTCAATATGTATAAAGAGCTAGTAACCGATATAGAAGGCTTTACTACACCTAACCATGGCAACTTAACAGCTTGGGCTGAACAAGGCGTATTATTGTTAAATACCGTACTCACCGTTAAAAAAGCGAATGCTAACTCACATGCTAAGTTAGGCTGGGAAACGTTTACCGATAATATTATTCAAGAAATAAATACACAAAACCAAGGTTGCGTATTTATATTGTGGGGCAGCCATGCTCAGAAAAAAGGTAAAAATATAGATAAGAATAAACACTTAGTATTAGTTGGACCTCACCCTTCCCCACTTTCAGCTTATCGAGGTTTTTTTGGTTGCCAGCATTTTTCAAAAGCAAATACATGGTTAACCAAAAACAACCATACACCTATTGATTGGAAAATTACTTAACGCCTGCTTAGCTAATTTAGTATGATGCTAATCTATGTAAACATTTAAATAACTAAAACTGAGTCAGTCAAATCTACAAGTAGATCTGAGCAGTAAAAAGAGAATAGTGTGGAATTTATTGTTGTTATTGCCGTATTAATATTAGCTTGGCTAATTTGGCAACTGTTTAAAGCAAAGCAATTTACTCGCTTTAAAGTACTTATAGAAAAAGAGTTAAAACCTAAAGTTATTGAAAAAATCATTCAAGATCTTAATGAAAATAGATGTGAATTATTTCCCAATAATGAGATTCACGAACAAGCGACACTTTACTATTGGACACAGTACAAAAGCCGTATTTTAAAGGCCGCGTTAATTCACGAAATCATCGATGAAGAATGGTTAATAAGCACAGGTAACTTGCGCAACAGCCAACACCTTTTTCATGTAGAGCAAGAGTATTTATAGTTTTCTATACCCGTTACCAATAAAGCCTTTTGGTTTCGTTAAACATTTTAGTTATTTCGTAAGTACGTTCAATATTGAGCATGGCAAGTATTTTATCTTGCGCCTGTTTATAGGCGCATTCAAATGTTTTGTTAGCTAGGGTTATTTCTGTTTTTTTCTGACCTTTTGAAGTGCTTAACTGAACTTCAAGGCATTCATACGCAGGCCTATCACTTCGATGTCTAATTTTACGCTGTAAACCTTTAACAGAGCCATCGTCATTAAAAATTTGATTGATTGGAAGTTCTAAGCGTAGTGCTCTATATTTACGCTTTTGCATGCACTCTTGCCAAAACTTATCAGCAGCCGCTTTATCATTTAAGCTAAAGTACTTTTGTACACCTAGTATTTTATCTTGAACTCTAAAGCGTTTAGGATCCGCTTTAGAGGGATGGAGCATAATATTCATAAGGGAGCTCAGTTAAAGTTTTTGTTCATAGGAAAACAGTAAACTCATCCCTTAGTATTTATTAACTGCTTCCACCTACTGTATTCATTATTCTATCCTTTACCTTGTAAAATAAAGTTCTAACCGTGAACCACTCTTATACCCAGTTGATTAACTTAATAAAGAGCTTTTATCATTCTATTCTAATTAACCCTAACTCAGGTTAATTATATTTTATACTAATTTACACGCTGAAATTGAATATCCCAAACGCCATGCCCTAAACGCTGACCACGGTTCTCAAATTTAGTTAACGGGCGAGAATCAGGACGAGGCACATAATCGTTCGTTTCAGATAAGTTTTTATAACCCGGCGCTGTACTCATATCTTCTAACATACATTCAGCGTAATTTTCCCAATCGGTTGCCATATGAAATACGCCACCCACTTTGAGTTTTTGACGAATAGTTTCAACAAACTCAGGTTGTACAATTCTACGTTTATGATGCTTCTTTTTATGCCAAGGATCAGGGAAAAATAACTGCACCGTAGTTAAGCTACCGTCAGGAATACAGTCAGCTAAAATTTCAATCGCATCATGCTCATAAACTTTAAGGTTATTAACGCCCTCTTCCTGCGCTAATGAAATACATGCACCAACACCAGGTCTATGTACTTCAATACCAATGTAATTTAATTCAGGCGCGTTCTTAGCCATTTCAACTAACGACTTGCCCATACCAAAACCTATTTCTAAAACAACAGGGTTAGTATTACCAAATAACGCCTCAGGATTAATTAAACCTTGGTTATGACTAAGCCCCATAACATCCCAAAATTGCTCAAGAGCTTTCGCTTGGCCGTTAGTTAATCGACCTTCTCGCTTAACAAAGCTACGTACTTTTCTTATGTACTTGCCTTCTTGCTGTGCTTGCTCAATGGTTTTATGGTTTTTTTGTTCAGTCATAACGTTTCTTAATTTATTAAAGGATTAATGAGTATGTTAAAAATATATTATAAATCTTTATTTGGTAACTATACAGCCCACCAAACATCATATAACTCGCTAACTGAAACTGCTGTAGCGCCATTATCAGTTAACCACTTTTCAACACTTTTACGGTGTTCTTCAGTACATTTACCTAGTTTTTGTGTACAAACTAAACCATGCCATAAGGTATCGCCTTCGCCGCCAAAACCTAAACCTTGTGGTTCAATAATTTCTGCAAAAAAGTTATTCATAAATGTATCAACTTGCTCGTCAGTACTTTTTTCATCTAATTTAAAGCCAATATCAAAACCTAACTCTTGATACTCTTCAACACGTAATTTTTTACGTAAACGACGGTTTCTATTTTTTGCATTAACTTTCATCATAATTCCTTAGTTATTCTAGGGGCTGTTGATCTTTGTGTTATTTTTGAGCAATAGGCTATTTTACTCTTTAACAAAGCAGAATGCGTGCAGTTTAGTTGTTCTCGGCTTGGGTTCAAACGTCGCACTACCTTCCACATCCATGTGGTCGTAAATAAACGCATTCTAATGAAGTTAAAGGTTAAAATAGCCATTGCCCTTCGGGCTGAGGCTAAAATTGTCTTATACAGCGTTAAAAATAATTCATTTAGACGACTGAATTTCATTATTTTTGCCTTGTCTAAGAGAATTTTTTCTCTCAGCTCAAATGATAAACAAAGGTCAACAGCCCCTAAATATTTCGTATTTTACTGCATTATTTACAGTACATGGGCGAGAGGATAATGGTTAACCAAATTATTGCAAGATTATTTAACGTTTACGCGACACAATAACAAATTGAGCCACCCATCATTATTAGCTACACTTACGCCCCTATGACAAATACTATAAAAATATCTCCTTCTTCCGCTAAAAAATTTGGCGCACAAGTTGTTGAGTGGTATCACAAACAAGGTAGAAAACACTTACCTTGGCAACAAAACAAAACCCCTTATCGCGTATGGATTTCTGAAGTTATGTTGCAACAAACACAAGTTGCCACTGTAATTCCTTACTATCACCGCTTTATGGAAAGCTTTCCTACTATTACCCACTTAGCAAACGCTGATGAAGACAAAGTACTTCACCATTGGACAGGTTTAGGCTATTACGCTCGCGCAAGAAATTTACACAAAGCAGCTAAAATAATGGCTGAGCAATACCAAGGTGAATTTCCAGAAACAATAGAAGAAGTAATAGCATTACCCGGTATTGGCCGCTCAACCGCAGGCGCTATATTAAGCTTAGCCTTAAATAAGCATCATCCAATACTCGACGGCAACGTAAAGCGTGTTTTAGCGCGATGCTACACTGTAGACGGGCATAACGGCCAAGCAAAGTACGAAAAAGCATTATGGCCTATTGCAGAAGTACTCACCCCAAAAGAGTCGGTTGCACAATTTAACCAAGCCATGATGGATTTAGGCTCACTTATTTGTACGCGCAGCAAACCTAAATGTAACGAATGCCCTCTTCAGTCTGGCTGTTTAGCACATTCGTTAAACGAACAAGCTAACTACCCACAAAAAAAACCTAAAAAAGTAACGCCAGAAAAAAGTACCATTATGGTAATTCCACGCGTTAACAATAAAGTACTTATGGAAAAGCGCCCGCCTACAGGTATATGGGGCGGATTATGGTGTTTTGTTGAAGTTGAGGCGTTAGAAAACATTACCCCCCTGCTTTCTAAGTTAAACTTACAGGCCACAAGCCAACAAACACTACCTGAATTTAGGCATACCTTTAGCCACTTTCATTTAGATATAACCGCAGTAATAGTTGATTGTGAAAGAATAAGCGCCATAACAGAATATGAAATAAACGAAATAGATCAGCAACAATGGTATGATCTAACCAAACAATCGTCAGTAGGATTAGCCGCTTCCACTAAAAAGCTAATAACCCAACTAACACTTGAATCGTATTAATAAAATTTATTAACCAAGAGAACATCATTATGAGCCGCACCGTTTTATGTCAACACTTAAACAAAGAAGCCGAAGGATTAGGTTATCAACTTTACCCAGGTGAGGTAGGTAAAAGAATCTTCGACAACATTAGTAAAGAAGCATGGACTCTTTGGCAGAAAAAACAAATCATGCTAATTAATGAGAAAAAAATGAACATGATGGAAGCAAACGACCGTGCTTTTTTAGAAAAAGCCATGATTGAATTTCTTTTTGAAGGAAAAGAACCAGAAATTGAAGGTTACGTTCCTGTAAAAAAATAAACAGTAAAATATAGAACCAACAAGCTGCTGTGTAAATTTCACCTAAAGATAGACGTTTAAGACAGCAAGAAGTAGAAAAAACAATCAAACAACACTTTTTTATAAAAAAAGTGTTGACTGATAAAAAGAAAAACAGTCTAATAGCGCCCGTCTTCAAGGCAAAGCCAAAAAGACGAAAGAAATAGAAAAAGCCCCGATAGCTCAGTTGGTAGAGCAGAGGATTGAAAATCCTCGTGTCCCTGGTTCAAATCCGGGTCGGGGCACCATTTTACAGAGTAGATGTTTAATTAGCTTTTATTAGCAATAAACCTTTATTCGGTGCCAAGATAGATTAGTTAACTATTAATTTATCGCACACAGCTTTGTGTGCCGACTTAGCTCAGTTGGTAGAGCAACTGACTTGTAATCAGTAGGTCGCCAGTTCGACTCCGGCAGTCGGCACCATTCATAACGAAGCCTCAACAGAAATGTTGAGGCTTTTTTATTTGTATTAAAAAACTGACCTATTGATGAATTATTATCAAACAAGTTTGATGTATTAATCGTTAGGTAATTTTATATTAAAGTTGGTTTGGTAAATTACTGGCTGGTTATTCTGCTCTAATTTAAATTACTAGCTATTGTTCTTTGTTGTATTAGTTGACCTAAAAAAGCAATTGAAACACCTTATCAAATGGTCAAAAACTAAAGACTTCTTGGTGCGCATAGCGGAAATTATTTTTAGAAAAATTTAATGTCCTCTTAGGGCGAAAATAGATAATAAAAGCTTAGCTATATAGGCAATTAATATCACAGAATATGATATATGTATAAAAGGAATGGAGATTCTGCTAGATTTAAAATATAAATTTTAAGCGACAGGTTTTATTGATATATGGTCAAGAAAAACACAGGGAAAGACTTTGAGTTATTAGTAGCTCAACTGCATAAATCATATCTAAAAGACCTCCCATCAGCGACACTTAAACAAGATGTATTTATTGATGGTCCCGACGGTAAACGTCAGATTGATGTACTTATTGAGTACCAGTTTGGATTATATGCAGCTAGGCATGTAATTGAATGTAAAGACTATAAAAGGACGGTAGGAGTAGCAAAGGTAGATGAATTTCATTCAAAAATGATTGATATTAGAGCCAATTCTGGTGTTATTGTTTCAAGTAAAGGCTTCTCAAAAAGTGCCATAAACAAAGCTCGTCGCCTAAACATTTCATTGTGTACAGCTCACCAAGCGGGTTCAGAAAAATGGAAAATCGAAGTACCTATACCAGTAATGCTAGTAACGCACGTTGTAAATGGACTTGAATGCAGTATGAGGATTGCGGGAAGTGGTGAAGATACAAATGAATATATAGGATTCAAGACTTCACAAATTGCGACCATAAATGGCATTGGCATACACGAATGGCTTCCAAAATTATGGAATACACAGACTATTAAACCAGATGATTTAAATGATTTTTGTTTAACATCGAGAGAAGAAACTTCCACACTTAAAGAAAATACAACTGCAACATATAAGCATGATTTTAACGAAAATCCCGCATTAATATCTGACGATAAAGGTGTAATACATGAATTGGATGTTTTTGAGATACGACTAAAAATTAAGAGAGTATACTTATCTGGTTATTTGAATGATATTCATGAAGCTAAATTACTTATAGATAAATGTAATAATAAAGGCACTATTTTTTTAGGAAATGATTCGTTTATTAATTCTATTGGAAACTTGAAAAGATATAATAATGCTAAAGACATTCCTGATGCTAATTATATTTGTTCTTTCGCTATCAGTCCATTACCACCAATAAATCCCATAGAAGATTGAGCTTTCCTAAAAGCAACGTTAAATTTAAGTGTCCACTGTTGGCTCAAAGCGACCAAAAAAAAGCTCCGTTAATTTTCTGTTGCTGATGCCCGCTTTGTGGCATAAGTGAACAAAGCTTAAAATCCATATTAATTACAGGTAGCTATTTCACCCACTCCACACGTTACTAACAAAAATAAGACTTCACTAATAAAATATAACGTTTTCCTCATAAATGTGATATTTTTCATCGCATAGCTAACGCTAGAATATAACAATATTCTTCACTATTTTATGAACCATTCAAATGAGCCAAACTATGATAAGAATAATCAGTAGACCTTTACTCTATTTAACCCTTTGTTTACAGCTAGGCTGTAACTCTCCAACTGACAGTGAAGACGTACATTCAACTAATTCATCAGAAAAACCAAGTAAAACTGACAGTTCAAAAGTTCATAAACATGGCGATGGATACAAAAAACATCTAGATAAAATTGTT
This sequence comes from Pseudocolwellia sp. G5-9, assembly GCF_055808995.1. Lineage (NCBI taxonomy): Bacteria > Pseudomonadati > Pseudomonadota > Gammaproteobacteria > Alteromonadales > Colwelliaceae > Pseudocolwellia > Pseudocolwellia sp. G5-9. Next base: position 3,911,775 of record NZ_CM147893.1, on the reverse strand, counting down.
GGCCTTTCGCCACAAGCATCTCATGAAAAAATAGTTGTGCAAGACGGTTTTATAACTGAACTTGTTGCTCATGAACCAACCATTGAAGAACCCGTATTAATGACCTTTGATGGTAAAGGCCGAATGTATGTCGCTGAAATGCTGACTTATATGCAAGATGCAGACGGTACAGGGCAAATGAACCCTGTAAGTCGTATTAAGCGACTTGAAGATACTAATAACGATGGTGTGGTTGATAGTTATACGGTATTTGCTGAAAACTTACTTTTACCTCGTATGATATTGCCACTTGAAGATGGAAAAATATTAGCCCGAGAAACCAATACCTTTGATTTATTATTAATTGAAGATCTCGATGGTGATGGTATATCTGATAAACGCACCACCATTTTTAAAGGTGGTCCTCGCGGCGGTAATTTAGAACACCAACCAAGCGGTTTAATTTGGGGAATTGATAACTGGTTATATGTTACTTACAGCAATCAACGCTACCGAATAAAAAATGGCAAAGTAACACGCCAAGAAATACTCTTCGGCGGAGGACAATGGGGTCTTGGGCAAGATGAAACCGGACGTTTTTATTATTCTTCCGCTGGTGGAGAAAACCCTGTATTTGGTTTTCAGTTTCCGAGTGTTTACGGGATAATTCCTATTAATGGTGAAACAACTGAGGGTTTTAACGAAGTATTTCCGATTGAAACAACGCCTGATGTACAAGGTGGTCCAAAACGTTTAAGAGAAGATGACACCTTAAATCATATTACTGGCATTGCCGGCCAAAATATTTACTTAGGTGATAAACTGCCTGAGTTATATGGAAACTATATTGCACCTGAACCTGTAGGCAACTTAATTCGCCGCGCTGAAGTAGTACGTAAAGATGGTTATACCACTATTAGCCATCCTTATCAGGCAGAACGTAAAGAATTTATTGCATCAACTGACACTGCATTTCGCCCAGTTTGGAGTGAAACAGGCCCAGACGGCACACTTTATATTGTTGATATGTACCGCGGAATTATTCAAGAAGGAAATTGGACTAAAAAAGGTTCCTTTCTAAGAAAGGTAATCGATAAATTTGGCTTAGCAGATATCGTTGGTGGTGGCCGAATTTACCGTATAACTAAGCCTGAAATCAAGTTAGGCGCAAAGCCGAACATGTACGCTGAAACACCTATTGAATTAACCAAACACCTAGCGCATGCCAATCATTGGTGGCGTATTAATGCGCAAAAACTCATTGTGCTTTCACAAGATAAATCAGTTGTACCAGAACTTAAAAATATAGTTAAAAACCATAAAAATAGCCATGCACGTTTACATGCGCTTTGGACATTAGAAGGGCTAGGTATAATCGATAAAGATTTATTGGTGTCATCTTTTTCAGACACTGATAGTAATGTTCGTACCGCAGCTTTAAGAATATCGGAACAGTTGGTCAGTAAATCAGATAAAAGCATTATTGATGTTTGGCAATCACTGCTTTCAAAAGCCGATATTGAACTAACACAGCAAATATTTTTATCTACCTTCTATGTTGATACGCCAACTACACAGCAAAGCAAAATCCGTAAACAAATTATGGCTAAATATCCTAAGCATAAAAGCATAGCAGCGATTAATCAGGCGATTACATATCAGATAATGGAAAAAGAAAAGTCGGCTGCTTTAGCTAAAGGCAACAAAGAATTGGCAATGTCGTTAAAACGTGGCGCGCAAAACTACAATTCATTATGTGCAAGTTGTCATGGCAAAGACGGTAAAGGCACACCTGCAGGTGAACAGTTAATTGCACCATCATTTCATAACAATGCTCGTGTTAATGGTAATTTAGCGAGTCTTGGCAGTATTGTTTTACATGGCTTAACGGGGCCTATTGAAGAAAAGAATTATGTTGGTGGCATAATGGCTTCAATCGCATCAAATGACGACCAATGGATAGCTGATGTATTAACGTATGTTAGAAATAATTTTAATAACAAAGCTTCCATGGTTACCGCTAATCACGTTAAAACACTTAAAGCCTTAAACAAGAGAAATACTCCGTGGACAATAAGTGAATTAAACCAAACCTACGGGAATGAATTAACTAATAAAACTCAATGGAAATTTAGCGCTAGCCATAATCCTAAAAATTTCGACGCTTTAATTGATGGCAAAGCAGATTGGGCTAAATGGGGAAGCGAAAGTTTACAAGAAATAGGTATGTGGTTGCAGGTAGAGCTGCCCAATGTTTATCAGATTTCACAAGTTTTGATGGAGTGTAATAAGTGGAAACATCACTGTGCCAACGCTTTCGATTTAACATTCTCTATAGACGGAAAAAACTGGAAAACCGTTGATTCAAATATTGAAAAGAGTACAACTAGAGTAAGTGAAACGCTAGGACAACAAGCTAAGTTTATTAAATTTACGCTTAAAAATGGTAGTTCTAAAGTGGCTTGGGCTGTTACTGAATTGAATATATTTGGTAGTCCAATAGAGTAACTTTATATACCCGTTACTAATCAAGAGGCTATTTCAGGGCAGGACGTCACAACCCCTCATGAAGTGCTTTAGAGAAACATATTATAATTAATGAGTTAGGTAAAATAAGGTGAGTTTCCTAACTCGATACATTTATCTTATTGCTCGGTAGGATGGGTTAGAGTTGATGTTGAACTTTTGATTTTAGATAAGATAAACAGTAGATAATCTTTTCAATAAATCATAGGGCTATTGTTGTATTCCAATAGATCATTCATATAGTTAACCCGCATAATCAGTGGCTTTACTTATAGCACGTAGCAGCCTTGTAATCAGTAGGTCGCCAGCGGTTTAACCACTGGCAGTCGACATCATTCATTCCGAAGCCTCAACAGAAATATTGAGGCTTTTTTATATCTACATTTGTTACACTCAGTTGAATATCCGTAAATAATAAAACAACTTACTACTATAAATAGCCTCATTACACTTTTGAACATTTCAAAAACATTTTTCAAACAACTTCAACGCATACCAAAATATATACTTTTACCATTAACATAAGTTTGAAGGTAAATATAATGCATAAATTTTTAGGTATGATGATTATAACTTGCGGGCTTTTTGCCTGCGGTAGCTCTGATTCAGAGAAAGAGAATCAAACGCCAATAAATGACTCAACTCAATTCACACAACTACGCGATACCATAAAAAGTGACCTTGCTAATAATAATGCAGCTGCTGTGTCGGTAGCTATATATCAAAACGGTGAAATCGTTTTTGCTGAAGCTTTTGGAGAGAAAATAAAAGGTAACGGAGAGCCCCCTACTCCAAATACCCTTTTTCAGATGGGCTCTACCACTAAAATGTTTACGGGTTTAGCTACATTACAATTTATACAACAAGGTATGTTAAGCACACAAGACAAGCTCGTAAATACATTGCCTGAAATTCAATATCCCGCTGCTCAAACACTTAGCTGGCAAGATGTAAATATTCAGCACCTATTAACGCATCAAGGTGGATTTCTTGATAATTATATTGGCAGTGAGCCTAATAGTTCTCTCGTTGAATATATGACCTCTACTTATCCTTTACAAAACTTGCAAATGAATCCACCGGGACTTTTCCATAATTACAGCAACCCTAACTGGTCGTATTTAGGTGCGATAATTGAACACCTCAGCCATAAATCTTTTACCGAACATATGCAGCAAAGTGTATTTGAACCTTTAGGAATGCAACGTACATCGATAAATCGCAATAGAGTTATTTCTGATGGTGATTATGCGCTAGGCTTTCAAACAGACGGTGTAAACGAAATATTTATAAATAATATTAATCAAATACCTGCAACCCCTGTCGCCTCACCTGCTGGTTCTGAAACGTGGTCAACGCCTACAGAAGTATTAAAAATGGCTGATTTTTTACTTAACGGAAATTCGAATATTTTATCAGAGCAGTTGCGAACTGAAATTACCGCACCTCAAGTAAATACTGAATTTGCTGGATTGCCTATGCATTATGGGTATGGCGTTTTTGTTGATGATGGTTTTATGCATAATGACCAATGGTACCCTGAAAAAGTTTGGCAACATGGTGGAAATACAACAGCTTATACGAGTTTGTTTTGGATATTACCGGAGAAAAATATTGCTGTATCTATAATGAGCAGTGGTGCTTACAATAATTTTGAAGCTAGCATGATAACAGCGTTAAACGCTGTTATAGAGTTACCTATTGCTCAAGCTATACCTGTTACTGAATCAAACCCTGATCTATACGAAAAACATGCAGGAACATATAATTTTAATATTGGCCAGTTTACGCTTATTGTGAATCAAGAAAATGATCAACTCAATATCACCATTCCAGAGCTTGACGCATCCAATGCTCCCTATGAAAAAACACTTACAGCTATTGGTGACAAAACATTTATTGCTGTGATAGAAAATGAAGAGCTTATTATAACCTTCTTACCTGAAAACGCTGATGGAGAATCTGTGTACATGAGACATAGAAATTTAGTTGGGATCAAAGATGGATATTAATTTACACCTAAAATACGGTCAAGTAAGACAGTTCACCCTATTAATTCTTTGATATACTTTTACCGTCTCCAACAAAAATATAAGCAAGGCAAACCATGCAACAACACTTACAAACATTGATCAACTTATTGCAAAAGAACGACCTTAAAGCCTTGCTTCAACATTACGTAGATTCGAGTGAAACCGAGAACACCGCTCAGTTAGCTTTTATGTTTCAACAAGGGGAAATAAAGCACGCTAATTTTGATTATTATCAGCAATTGGCGACAGGCTTTATTGAAACCAAAGGTTTATCGAATTCGCTTATTACCAAAATAAAAACAAGCAGCACGTTAAACTTTTTCACGCCAGCGTTACAAATAGGCGATAACTTTAAAAAAACAGATCAGCAACAGCGTAATGTTCTGCATTACTTATTTACTAACAATAAAGTGCTCTCTACTCGCAGTCAGCCGCCCTTTAATTATTTACGCTCTATGATGTTGTTTGGTAGTAATAACGCTTTACGTGATGGGTTGTGCCAACGTGATGAGCAAAACCTAACTCCTATTGAAGCTTATTTATTTACCAATAAAAATTTAACACCGTTAGCCACTCACGAACTTACCGCTTTATTGGCCTTAATAGAAATTGAAGGTAAGCAACAAGCCGTAGATCAAACCAACTACTCTCTTTTCATACCGGCTATAGGTGATATTTTTCAAGAGCAGGCGTTAGTCGTTACTCATGAATTACAACGTATTGTTTTAATTGCCACTTATTATGCTGTATCTACTTCGCAGATTTTCAATGATATTAACTCAATAAAAAAATAGCCTGAAATTGATTATCGATTCAGTATTATCTACATCAAATTTATTTAGTTTTATTTAAAAATCAATCGCTACGATAAAAGCAGGTTATTAATATTTAGTCTATTCTTATATAAATATCTAAATCAAAAGTATCTGCATTTGTTAATTAAAAATAATTCAAAATTAAACAAGCGCATGCAGCAAGATGCTGCCGTATTATTGTATGGCAATGCTGTTGCGGGTATTTTTGTAAGCTTATTAACCTCTACATTTCTTGTTTTTGCGTTTACTTACCCTCAGGTTGATCCCCTTAAAAAAGTCTGGTGGTGGGGAATGCTCACATTGCTTACTTTAAGGTTTTTAGATGTTTTATGGTGGAAAATAAAATTAGAAAACACTGAGTTTGATGGCCAGAAATCAATTACTCACTTTACAATTGGCGCTAATATTACGGCAATTATGTGGGCAATTTATTTAGTTTATTGCACAACACAACATAATGATGTTCAGCTAACAACAACCATTATTGCAATTGCCGCTATGGCTGGAGGTTCTGCTACTGTTCTTGCTGGCCATAAATTTACCGCTATGTTTTATCCTTGCGTGCTGCTTGCTCCAGGTTCAATAGGTTTACTGTTATCAAAAGAATCATCACTTCAGTTATTAGGTATTTTGGGCTTATCTTTCGCTTTAGTGATGTTTATTATTTCAAGAAAATCTGCCAACTTTACTCGCCATACCTTATTTTTAAAAAATGAGAACTCGGTACTCATTCATCGTATGGAAGAAAAAGTAAAACACCGTACACAAAAAATTTATGAGCTTTCAAACCTTGATCCTCTTACCCACTTATTCAATAGAACGGCTTTTTTAGAGAAGTTAAAATTTATTACAGAGCACTCTAAAACGCCTTTTGCATTATTGTTTATTGATTTAGACGGCTTTAAAAAAATAAATGATTCTATTGGACATAAAGCTGGCGATGTTATTTTAAGAAAAACAGCAGAGCGTCTTAACCAATTTACGCAAGATAATCAGCTTTTATGCCGCTGGGGTGGCGATGAATTTTTAATTGTATTTGAAGATACTGTTGAAGCTACCGCAATTGAGAAATCTAAACAGTTAATCACTCTTCTTTCAGAGCCCCATAATACTGAAAATAGCGTTTTGTCTGTAGGTGCGACTATAGGCATTGCACTTTACCCAACTCATGCCACCACAGAAGAACGCTTGATCCAATTAGCTGATATGGCTATGTATTATCAAAAAAAGCACATGCGATCGACTGTAGGGATATTTACTGAGCAAATGGAGAAAAAGTTTAGTTATGAGCTATTTTTGAAAAATGCATTAACCCAAGCAATTGCACTCAATCAACTCAGGTTAGTATTTCAACCTATCGTATTATCTAAAAACCTTAAAATATCAGCCTTTGAAGCACTTATTCGCTGGCAACTTAATGATGAAGATATCCCGCCCGATGAATTTATTCCTATTGCTGAACAATATGGTTTAATTATTGAAATAGGCGAATGGATTCTAAGAAAGTCCTGCGAACAAGCCAGTAAATGGAATGCCGAGCAACAAGTTGCCGTGTGTGTAAATGTTTCAGTGCTTCAACTACAAGATGAACGCTTTATCTGTATTGTAGAAAGTGCACTATCTAACAGCTTACTACCTGCCAAATTGCTACATATAGAAATTACCGAATCAGTTTTCGCTTCCGACTTAGCCCTTATATCGAATCAAATTAAATGCCTTCAAGCGATAGGAGTTGAAGTTTCTATTGATGATTTTGGTACGGGATATTCCTCACTATCAGCCATACAAGACTTAGCCGTAAACATAGTAAAAATAGATCGATCCTTTGTGAACAAAATAGACAGTAATGGTAAAGCAATTATATCTGCCGTTATGCATATATCCTCAGAACTAAACTTCTTAGTTGTTGCAGAAGGCATAGAAACTCACGAGCAAGCTCAAGCTTTATTACAATTAGGTGTTCATTACTTTCAAGGGTTTTATTACTCTAAACCGATAGAAATTGAGAATATACAAGATTATTTAAAGAAAAATTTAGAAAACTAAACAATTTTCGTATTCTTATTTTCAGCCGTGCACGTTAGCTAATTATCCTTATACAACTTAAGCCATGTTCACTCCTTCCTTAACGTTTTTCAATAAAAACATCCCTTCTACTCGTAACCACAATGGCTTGATTAAAAATCTACATTGAAAACACGAATGATAACAGTTATCATTTGCGAAAATATTTTATGTTGTAGTATTATTAGGAAATTCTTGATGTTTAAAAGAAATAAATTAGCTGTTTGTTTATCCCTCCCCTCTTTGATTGTTTCAGGTCACTTAGCTGCTCAACAATCCACGGATGACATTGAAAAAATAGAAGTTACAGGACGTGCACAACAGTTCTATTTAGAAACGGAAAGCAAGATCGGCACTAAAACTAACATGTCATTACTCGAATTACCTCAATCAGCACAGGTATTAACCGAACAACTTATTATTGATCAAGCAGCAAGAAACATAACCGACCTTTATCGCTCTATTGCAGGGGTAAGTGAATTTAGTTATTCAGGCGTTACTTTCCGTGGTTTTCGCGACGATGCCAATGTATTTTACGATGGTGTTCGAGGTGACCCTTATTCAGGTTTTGGTGTTCCTCAATTATTCAATGTAACTCGAGTTGAAGTACTTAAAGGGCCAGCATCAGCTTTATACGGTGGCGGTGAACCTGGAGGTATGATCAACTACGTAACTAAAAGCCCAAGCTTTAATGAAAAACGTGAACTTAAGTTAACATTGGGTGATTACGCTACCCGTGGTGCCTCGTTAGATATGACAGGTGCTCTTACTGAAGACACCGCTTACCGATTAGGAGGGTTTTACGAGCAAGAAGACAGCTTTAGAAATAACGCCGACGCAAAAAATACAGAAATTGTTGGTGGCCTAACCTTTAATTTAGGTGACGCAACAACATTAACAACCACTGTTGATTGGATTAAACAAGACTTAGGTGGCAATCGTTTACGTGGCGTTCCTGTAGATGACAACGGCAACTTCCTTGTGCCTCCTTCTTATAATGCCAATGAAAAAGGCGATTATCAAAATATGGAAGCTTTAGTGCTTCAAGCTAAGTTAAACCATTATTTTACTGACGATTTTTATGTCGATTCAACCTTGCGCTATTTAGATAACGAGCGAAGTCAAGGTTATCATGAGTCACGTAGTTGGGTTGATGTAAACGGTGATGGCGTTGCCAATATAGACGATCAAACTATTCGCCGCGAATACCGTAAACAATATCGCGCGAATAAAGAACTTAGTTTAACAACTGATTTCGGCTATTTACTTAACAATGGCAATATAGAACATCAATTATTGTTTGGAACAGATATACACACCGTTGATACAGAATATGATTATGCCTTAGCTAAATACGAAGCGGCAGGCATAAAGAATTTGAATATATTCACTCTGAATTATGGACTAACTGATCCGTCTACTTATGACTTAGTTGATCAAGAACGTGATGGTGTCGACTCAGACCGTTTTGGGATTTATCTACAAGATGTAATAAAGTTCAATGAAAAATGGACACTAATCGCAGGCCTAAGATACGATCACTTTAAAGAATACAATCAAGAAACGGGTTATAGCTACTCTGATCATGATGTTACGCCCAGAGCTGCTTTAACTTATCAACCTAAAGACGATTTATCTGTTTATATTAACTATTCAGAAAGCTTTAATCCTACTTCTGCTAATGATCAAGAAGATGTCATTAGCGATGGAAGCTTACAACCAGAAAAAGGTAAACAAACTGAAATAGGTATGAAGAACTTTTGGCTTGATGGCAAAATAATGAATACCTTTGCTATATATCGTATAAACAAAGAAAATGTAGTAATGGCAAACCCTAACGACACAGGTACTGGAGATGGTATTCCTGCGCTACTCAATATAGGCGAAGTAGAAAGTAACGGTTTTGAAACAACCATGGTAGGAGATATTACCGATAATTGGACCATTACCGCCAATTACGCTTATAACGATACACGCGTAATTCAGGGTGTTACTGGAGTCAATATAACAAATACTTTTGGTGAAGGTACCAAATTTGCTAATGCTCCACGTCATCAAGTAGGGCTTTGGAATAGATTTGAACTTGAATCGATTGATTCATCTATCGCTTTTGGTTTGAACTATGTCAGTGAACAACTCAGTTTGGCTGGTCAAAAAGTTAAACCATTTACCGTGTTTGATATGAGCTGGACAAGTCGATGGGATGAATTGCTATTAAGCATTAACGTAGATAACCTTTTCGACAAAGAATATGCGGTAAGTGGTTTTAGCGAACGCAATGGCCACTTCCCTGGTAGCCCTAGAAAAGTTATTGCTCAATTAACCTATCAGTTCTAATGCTTTTGGGATGGCTCAACAATTAATTTGATACCATCCCGTTTTACTTTAAAAGTCGCTATTCACAGAAAGTAGTACACATCGTTTTATGAAACAAAAAGATTGGTTTTCGCTGCATCACTGGGCAGGCTTTCATTTAAGCTTGCTGCTTTCCTTTATTTTATTAACAGGTACTTTTGCGACTATTTCTACTGATATGGATTGGTTAGCAAACCCATCAATTCGTGCAGAGAAGCATTTAACCCAAAAACAAAATTTAGATTGGCCAGCCTTACTAAATTCTGTCAATAAAAGTGTGCCTAAAGCACAAATATTAAGCATTCATCGCCCTCCTATGCCGTGGCATAACATCGAAGTTATTGCCCGCGATAGCCAAGGTGATCGATTTAGAATTTATCTCGACGCCTATACCCATAAAATAACAGGGCAAGGTAGATGGTTAAATTGGCAACGCCTATTCCGACAAGTACATCGCCACTTAATGTTAGAAACTCAACTCGGTATAACCATAGTAGGCCTTTTTGGCTTAGTTATGTTTTTTATATTTATTACCTCTCTTTATACTTATCGACATTGGTGGCGCTATTTTTTTTCGTTTAAGAGAATAAAGTGGCCATCAAACTCATCACAAATCAAAGTTAAAAGTAAAGCAGCGGGGAAAAAACGTAAGTTTTGGTCTGAACTACATAAAATTGTTGGTTTATGGAGTATGTGGTTCCTTCTTGTTATTAGTATTACAGGTGTATGGTATTTAATTGAACGCTGGGGTGGTGCAGCTCGTTATGATGAAATTGTAAAAACGACAGTTGCTCATCAGTCTGAACGCCATGCTCAGCCTTCACCGCTAGCACTATCCAATACCATTCAATATATGCGTAACAATTATCCTAAGTACGTTATTAACCAAATACGGTTTATAACTAAAAAAAATATCATCGAAATAGCAGGACAAGAACATGCAATACTAGTGAGAGACAGAGCTAATAATAAAATATTTGATGCTTTTAGCGGAGCTTATCTAGGAGGAATCAAGGGAGAAGATCTAAATTGGCACTTTCGGATATCTGAAGCTGCCGATCCATTGCATTTTGGCACTTTTTCTAGTTGGGTATATCGTTACGTATGGTTTGGATTTGGTCTCGCATTATCCTTGCTTAGCTTAACAGGTGTTTATATGTATTTACTAAGATTAAGACAAACTAGCGCTTTGATAACACTTGATAATATAAGTGGCTTACGTATTTTATGGACTAAATCTCATTGGGTAAAATGGCCTAGCATGGCCTTAATACTAGCCTGTAGCTATCTAATAATTTGTGACTTTCTTATACCAATAATTAATTGAGCAATTCTACTGATTTACACCTTTGTACCCGTTGTCATTAAGAATTAGGTTTTATTAAAAAAGCCTGATTCTCTCCAAAAACACGGTATTATCGCTTACAATAAGCGCTACAATAATGTTTTTCTGTAATTTAAGATTCTATGTACATCAATCCAGCTTGGCGCATATTAACCATAGGAGACGGTGATTTATCGTTTTCTTGTTCTTTATTAAAAAATTATTGTCCAAAAGCGTTAACAGCGACTATTTTTGATGACTATGCCTCGCTAACAGCTAAATACGGCGAAGAGCATTTTCAGCAATTACAGGCTCAAAGATGCGAAGTACTTACGGGTTTTGATGTAACTAACAAGCAAACATGGGAACAACTAAACAAACAACAATTTGATGTGGTTATTTTTCAATTTCCGCTAATACCTGCATTCAACTCCGCTGAAGATTATCAGCAACAGTGTGCTAACGTGAGTATGAATACCTTACATCGTCGTTTACTTCGCCAGTATCTATTACATTGTTTTAATGAGTTTTTAGATAGTAATGGCGCGCAACTCGCTTTTATTACCTCAAAAGATGTAAAGCCCTATAGACAATGGAATATTGAGCAAGCATTAACGCTAAATACCGATATTAATTACCTTGGCTATATACCCTTTGAAATAGAAAACTTTCCTGGTTATAAAATAAGAAATGTTGACCGAGATAAACACGTGAAAGACACACAAGGTATTACTCATGTATTTAGTCGCCTAATAGCTACTGAGCTTGATAACAAACTAACTATGCCCAAGTACCTACGTAAACATTATTGTAGTGGCTGTCGAGTTGGCCCATTTCATACCGAACAAGATAGAACAAACCATATTGCTAGTAAAAGGCATCAACAAATGGCATTGTTTGAACAGCAGTGGCTGAGGGATATTGAACGGTAGCATACTTCGCGCTACTCAAGTTTCATTTGAATACTAAAATTTATTTAAAAAAAAGCACCAAAATGATGTTTGGTGCTTTGTGTAAAACGACTATTTAAAAGTAAATGACATTATTTTTGTAATTTACGTGTTGTTAAAACAAATACACCTAATGCAAAAATAACAAGTGTTGACGGCTCTGGGACTGAAACCTGAAGTGAATTTGATGCAAATAGAATATCATCGTAACCTATATCATCATTACCATCAGCACTAAAGTCAAAGGCTATAGAACCAAATTTTGAGCCATCATCGGTTTTAACCCCCATGAAAAACGTACCTAAGTTTTGGAAGTTTAAACCTTCTGCAACACCAGATAAAGAACCTAAAAGTGAACCAGTACCATTAACCCCTGAAAAAACTGAAATAGTAAAGTCACCTCCTGTCCAAACATCAAATGTACCTATACCTGCAGCAAAGGCTCCACTTGTAAAACTTAATGTTAAAACGCCAGTGTTATTTATCTCTAAATATTTTGAACTTTGATGAACACCTTCACCAGGAATAGCACCAATAATGTTCCCATCAATAACACCAGCACCATCTTTAATAGTTTGATTATTAGATCCAGTAGAGGTAATTGATATGCCATCAGAACCAAGATATAAACCTGAATCTAGTAAACCAAGGGCATGTGAGTCAAAGTTTACATTATTATTAATTTGATACCCATCAGCTAATACGTCAGAAGTCCAATTTACCGAATTACTTGAAGGATCTGATGTATAAAAAACTAATCCCGCACTTGCCATATTCGCAAATGATGTAACAGATAAAATTAATACGACTTTTAAAAATTTCATATATTCCCCCTTTAGTTACCTTTTATGATTTACACTTATTTTTAAACTAATGGTTGCAACCATTTTAATTTAATGGCAGCAAATATTAAGCCAATAACAAAAAACACCTTGCTTTCATCAACTTAAAAGTTTACCAAAGATTTCAACGTTACTTTTTGTAAAAAAACGTGACATTAGCTTCTTCTCCAAATAAAGACATATATACCAATAACACTCAGTACATTAATCTTAATTCGAGATAATATATTTCCAATCGGTTGATTTAAAATAAAAGATGATAAATCCAAATAATACCTACATTGTTTATTATGTTAAAATTAATAACTTTTGTATTCAGAACTCACAACGCTCTCAAATATCTATCCCCCCATTTTTCTAATTCTCTAACAACAGGTTCAAGCGTATTACCTAGGTCTGTTAAAGAGTATTCTACTTTTGGGGGAACTTGAGGATACACTTCGCGATGCACAATGCCATTTGCCTCTAAATCACGTAATTGTTTCGTTAACATACGTTGCGTTATATCAGGAATAAGACGCATAAGTTCATTAAAACGGCGCGTATCAGAACATAGATAAAACAAAATCATCCCTTTCCATTTACCACCAATAAGATCCAATGCAGTTTCAGTTGGACAAGCATCTTTTAATATTTTAGGCATAATTTACCTCATTACAGTATACAAAATGTATGTATAGCACAAAAATGTGCATTCTTATAAAAAAGAAACCATTACGTTAAGCTAATCAAACTCATCAATCACAGAGATTAACGTCAATGCTTAACAAAACATTAATTTTAGAAAACACAGCAATTAAACAACTAGCACTTAAAAACAAAACCGTTGTTGCTCCCATGACTCGCGTTAGTACGAAGGGCGATGGCATACCCACCCAACAAATGGAAAAATATTATCAACGTTATGCCAAAGGTGATTTCGGACTAATAATAACGGAAGGTACATACACTGATCGAACGTTTTCACAGTCATATCCGAACCAACCAGGTATTACAAATGATGAACAGCAAAAAGGCTGGGAAAATATAACTCATTCAACTCATGCCGCTGGTGGAAAAATTATAATGCAACTGATGCACGCAGGAGCTTTGTCTCAACATTTATCGAATACGCGCGGCCCATCGTCTATTCAACCGATAAGACGAATGTTAGAAGGTTACAGTAAAAAACAAGGGCATTATCCTTTACCGCAAGCGATGAATTTATCTGAAATTGATGAGGTAATTAATGGCTTTTGTAATGCAGCTATGCGTGCAGAGAAAGCAGGTTTTGATGGAATAGAAGTTCATTCCGCCAATGGTTATTTACTTGACCAGTTTTTAACTGACTATACCAATGAACGAGAAGATCAATATGGCGGAAGTTTAGAAAACAGATGCCGTTTAACCGTTGAAATTATTGCATCGATTAAAAAAGTAGTGCACGAAAATTTTATTATTGGTGTTCGCATATCACAAGGGAAAGTAAACGACTTCAACTACACTTGGCCTTATGGACTCAGCGATGGAGAGATTATTTTTACTGCTTTAAAAAATGTGGGTGTCGATTACATCCATATGGCAAGTGAAGGAAAAGGCTTTAATCATGGATGCCTTACTCGAAATGGCGAAAGTTTACCTAAATTAGCCAAAGAACTTACAGGGTTAACCATTATAGCGAATGGGGGTTTAGATAACCCGAACGAAGCTAACCGTATAATTCAAAATAAACATGCAGATTTAGTGGCATTAGGCACTGGAGCTTTGGCTAATTTTGATTGGCCAACTCGATTAAAAAACGATATTGCCATAACTCCTTTTAACCCTAACATGTTTGCTGAAGGCGTAACCATTGAAGAACAATTTAAATGGGAAGAAAGTACAAATGCCGAGTAAATCACTCAAACGCGACTTGCATGTAACGATTAAGTTTATCGTTAGTGAGTCTTTGCGGTGATATTTTATCAACTATCTCAAGCGCTTGATAAACTTTACTTAAACCTACTTTGTCATCGAGCGGCATAATTTCAAAAGCGTTGGTATTTATCACCTCTGTTAATAGAGAAAGTGAATTCGTCAAAGACTCTTTAAATTCAGGGTCTTTTTTTGCTTCTTCTACATCAATTAAAATTGTTTTTGCCTGCGATAATGCACTTTTTAAAGCGGTAAGTGTTTCACTTTCTTCTTCTGTTTCTTCATCATTATCTGCGTTGTCAGCATTCACAACTTCATCGACGTTAGCTGCATTTAAACGTTCTAAAAAGTCACCAATAAAAGAGGCAAGATTTTGGCTGGATAGATCTTTTGATGCCGCTAATTCTTCATCAGACAATTGGGTATGAGTTAAATTGGCATATTCTTCTTTCGAAATTAGCCCGAGTTGATAAACACGCTCTTTTAATGAGTCTACGTCCTCAAAATTGAGTCCTCCTTGCCCAAAAAATTCATTACTTAATGAGCTTATTTTTTGTGCTCGCGTACTCAAATACAAGTTTGGACTATCACTCGACGTATCTTCCGTATTAACTGTAACATCTTGTATATGTGCAGCAACAATGTCATCAACTTCAGATGTGTTAGACGATAAGGCTGGGCCAGTATTAAATAAACTGTTGAATAAATTAATGTTGTTGATCATAGGTTTTCAACAAAAAATTGACGTGTGTAAACCTAAAGCAATTACCATTCCTTAGTTGAAGTTAATCTTCGCTACGTTTCGCCTTAAATTTGAGCGTCTTTTTCACAACTTAGAATTTCGAAATATTTCTGCGTATTGATTAAATGGATGTTTATCGAGCTCAATATTTTTAGCAACTCGTTTTGCGTTTTGTTGAGGATGTTTGATTGCGTGTTCAGAGTCTGACATTTTCAAATAAATGCCATGTAATATATCGTCTACATCACCTTCTTGGTGTACAAGGCCACGTATATATTTACGTAACGCTTGCGACAGCAAAGGGATAGATGATAATGAAGTTTTCATAGATAAAGCGTTAGTTCAAAGAACTCATAATTAGAATACCCGCGAAGTCTAACGATGTATGATTACAATTTTATGACTTGGTATATACCCGTTACCAATCAAGAGGCTATTTCAGAGTGCTTGAGCGATATCAATTCAAGGCAATGCTTTGCAATAATGGTCGTCCCCTTATAAAAATCATTGTTGATGAAGTGATTTTGCTCAAGCGCTTCTTCGATGGGTCTAAAAACAATTTATGCTACGTTATTAACTTTAGTCAGGTTCCTACACGGATGTAGGACATTAGGGTAACGCAGGAGCAGTTACCGAGAATAACCATGACGTAAACTTAATGCCTTGCATACATGGATGTAGACCTTATATTTTGTTTGGAACGTAAAATCTGTGCCTAAATTGTTTTTAGTTCCCACTGAAACCTGCATCTTGAATGATAACGGGTATAAAGATTATAGCTGCACATTCATTGATTGATTTTGGCTTCTTACTTCTGAGGGTTGTTCATCAAACAATAATCTAAACTGTTTACTAAAGTAACTATGTTCAATAAAACCTGACTGATAAGCTACTTCCGAAATAGGTAATTGAGTTTCAATCAATAATCGTCTTGCATGCTCTAAACGTATTTGATTAATTAACTGCTTAGGCGTTTTCATTAAATATTTTTTGAATCGACGTTCTAGTGCACTTACCGATAAACATGCGGCATCAGCAAGTTGTTGAATTTTAATATCAGACTTAAAGTTCTCTTTAATAAAATTCACTGGCGCATTAATCGCTTGAATATCTGACAATACTTGCGAGTTTTTCTCTAAATGTCGTGTAATACCGTACGAACCAGTGATATTACCTTGATCATCAAATATCGGACGTTTAGAGGTTAAAAACCAAGCAATATTGCCTTGTTTGTCTGAATTTAGTTCTAGCCTATCGGTAATAAGCTCTCCATTCATGACCTTTTTGTCGTCGGTAATAAACTGTTTAGCGATATGAGGTGGGAAAAAATCATAGTCTGTTTTCCCTAATGCATGTTCTAAGCTTTTAACTCCAATTTGCTCTAAATACACTGTATTTGCATACTCTATTCGGCTGTTTATATCTTTTAACCAGAACAAAACATCTGGCAACAAGTTAAACATTTGAAGTATTTGTTGTTTTTCTGTGGGTTTTATAGATTGTTGTTCTGTCGACATATTATTTTCTATAGAATTCACTGATTGAACATACTAACAGTAGTTACAAAGATAGTCTAAACGCCGAAATTATTACATTAAAAACCGATTTCATACTACTGCTATTTTCTCTAATTTTAATAGACTTAATTAAACGTTAATTCATTACTCGTTGGAGTTGGAATGGTAAATAGTTCAAATAGAAAAATACGAATGGGTATGATCGGTGGCGGTGAAGGTGCTTTTATTGGAGCTGTTCATCGAATTGCTGCTTTTATGGATGGTAAAATAGATCTCGTTTGTGGAGCATTTAGTTCAAGCTCTGAAAAGAGTTTGTCTTCAGGCCTAAGTTTACACATTGCAGCAGACCGCTGTTATTCAAATTATCAACAAATGTTTGAGCTAGAGTCTCAGCGTCCTACAGATGAAAAAGTTGATTTTTTTGCAATCGTTACTCCAAACCACCTACATTACCCTATTGCTAAAATGGCAATGGAATATGGCTTTCATGTACTTTCAGACAAACCTGCCACCCTCAACTTAGCTGAAGCGTTATCGCTAAGTAAAGTGGTTGAAAAAACAGGCCGCCTTTACGGTTTAACTCATACATACAATGGTTATCCTTTAGTTAAACAAGCTCGTCATTTAGTCGCTACAGGAAAGTTAGGTGCTGTACGTAAAATAGTCGTTGAATACAGCCAAGGCTGGTTAGCTTCAAAAGAAGATGAAGGCAGTAAACAAGCAAGTTGGCGTTTAAATGCTAAGCAATCTGGTATTAGTTGTTGTATGGGCGACATAGGCGTACATGCGGCTAATTTGGCTGAATATGTATCAGGCTTACAAATCACTCAACTTTGTTCAGATTTAAATTCAGTTGTAGAGGGTAGAACACTCGATGACGATGGCACCGTATTATTACGATTTAATAATGGCTGTAAAGGTGTATTAATGGCGAGCCAAATAGCCGTGGGTGAAGAAAACAATTTACGCCTACGTATTTATGGCGAACATGCCAGTATAGATTGGTCTCAGCAAGAACCTAATAGCTTATGGTTACGTAGTAATACTGAGCCAACACAACTTATTCGCACAGGTGTAGGTGAACTTTGCCCAGCAGCTCAACAAGCGATACGCACGCCAGCAGGTCATCCTGAAGGCTACTTAGAAGCTTTCGCGAATATTTATATGAACTTTACTCGTCAAATTACTGCATTTAATGCAGGTGCAACATGCGACAACGAAAGTTTTGACGTACCCGGAATACATGAAGCAATACGAGGTATGGCATTTATTAGTAACGCTGTATCAGCCAGTAATGAAGACACTAAATGGTCTGACTTTAGTATAGAGGAATAAATATGAAACAAATAAAAGGCCCTGCTATATTTCTTGCACAATTTGCAGGTAATGAATCACCGTTTAATAATTTTACTGAAATTTGCCAATGGGCCAGTGGTTTAGGCTTTAAAGGTATACAAGTTCCAAGTTGGGACGGTCGATTATTTGACCTACTAAAAGCAGCAGATAGCCAAGTTTATTGTGATGAAATTACCGGCATAGCAGCTGAACATGGCTTAGTGATCACCGAGCTTTCAACGCACTTGCAAGGCCAATTAGTAGCTGTAAACCCTGCCTACGATCAAATGTTTGATAGCTTTGCTCCTGATGAAGTAAAAAATAACCCCGCCGCTCGCACACAATGGGCTGTTAACCAAATGATGGCAGCAGCAAAAGCGAGTCAAAGATTAGGCTTACAAGGCCATGCTAGTTTTTCAGGTGCTTTGCTATGGCACACTATGTATCCGTGGCCACAACGCCCTCAAGGTTTAGTAGAACAAGGGTTTAAAGAACTTGCTGGCCGTTGGTTACCCATATTAAATGCGTTTGATGACGCTGGTGTTGATGTTTGTTACGAATTGCACCCAGGAGAAGATTTACATGACGGTGTAACCTTTGAACGCTTTTTAGAAGCAACAGGCAATCACCCTAGAGCAAACATTTTGTATGATCCAAGTCACTTTGTGCTGCAACAGCTGGATTACCTCGCTTTTATCGATATTTATCACGAGCGCATTAAAGCGTTTCATGTAAAAGATGCTGAATTTAATCCTTCAGGTCGAAGTGGTGTTTACGGTGGCTACCAAAGCTGGATAGATAGACCAGGACGCTTTAGATCGTTAGGCGATGGACAAGTAGATTTCAACGGTATATTTAGTAAGCTGACTCAACACGGCTTTGATGGTTGGGCGGTAATTGAATGGGAATGTTGTATTAAGCATCCTTTAGATGGCGCACGCGAAGGTGTAGATTTTGTTAATAAACATTTAATTCGCCCTACCGAAAGAGCCTTTGACGATTTTGCAGGCATGGGGGCTGATGAAGTACTTAACAATAAAATTCTTGGTATTAAATAATAAGTTATAACTTAATAACAGCCATAACGTTGACCAAATGCTCATCAAAAAAAGGATTTGGTCAACGTCAAGTATTAACCTTATAAATACAAAATCAGTACAGCTATTTTGGCTATACTCACTTTCTTCCTAAAATGTTTACACAGGTAAGTATTATTTATTTTTAAATTATGAATAAAATGGGTAGATTGTATGTAAAATACAAAAAACACTTACTCACATTCAATAACTATATAAGGTCTTAAAGGATATTTCATACTAGTTCTATTAATAAATTAGCATTGGTATTAATCACTATTCTCGAAATTCATTATGAAAAAAAACATCTTTCCAAGCAATTTACTCGGCGCATTACGCAACATTTTTTTAGCCGATTTCAAATTAAAAGCAACAACTTTATGTTTAGCGCTACCTCTTTGTAATAACAGTTTAGCCCAAGCAAACAATATAGAAACTCTGACCGTTATCGGTACGCATATCTCTGATACAAGTTCATCAGAACATATCCCCAATGTTTCAATAAGTGCAGATGAAATAGCTGCACTTACTCCCAATAGCTTTGCTGATATTTTACGTGGTGTTCCCGGTATTGATATCACTGAACAAGGTGGTGCAGCGGGGTTAACATTTTTGTCAATAAGAGGCAGTGAAGCGAACTTTGTTGTTATTCTTGTTGATGGTGTAAAAGTAAACGACCCAACCAATAGCCGTGGCGGTGCATTTGATTTAGGTACTATAGATCCTGAAATGGTTGAAAGCGTTAATGTTTATTATGGCGGCTATTCAACCGTACAAGGTAGTGACGCACTTGCGGGTATTGTTAGTATAAAAACCAAAAAACATTCAGCTGATAAATTAGGTAGCGTAAGCCTTACTGCGGGTTCCAACAGTGTTACCGTGGGAAGTATTCATTTAGGTAGTGAAGTTGCTGATATTGCTGATTTTAACCTATTAGCATCTTATCAAAACAATGACGATAGTCACTTTGGTGATGCGTTTCATCGTTCGGCTATAAATGCTTCATTAAGTTCAATTAATAATGACACAACGCTTTGGAATATTGGCTTATTTTACGTTGATGGACAAGGAGAAACCTTTCCAGAAGACAGCGGAGGAGATCGCCTCGCTGTACTCCCTTTACAAGAAGTAAGAGAGTTTACACAAACAAATACTAACGCGAATATACAACACAACCTTACTGATACATTTAATCTTAAGTTCAATGCCGCTACAACTAAACGTGAAGAAACGTCGATGAACCCAGGTATAGCAGAAGGTAAACTTGATGCGGTACCCGCACTAGATGTTGACTCACATTACAAAAGAACCGACTTTAGCTTAACGGCAAATTACGCCTACTCAAACAAAATTCAAATGGCCTTAGGCGCATCGATAGCTGATGAAGATGGCGGAATGGACAGTACTATTGATTTTGGCTTCCCCCTGCCTGCTGTTTATACATTATCTCGACACAATGAAGCTGTTTTTGCTGAAACCACTTTAGCCCCATTAGCTGGTCTAAATATAACAGCCGGTATTCGTCATGATAAAGCCGATGAGATTTCAGTAACCACTAATCGTGTACTTAGTCGTTATCAAATATCAACTGCTCATTCTTTTACTGCTCAATATAGTGAAGGTTTTAAATTACCGAGTTTTTTCGCTATAGGACACCCTTTAGTAGGTAATCCAGATCTTAAACCCGAGCTTAGTGAGAATTATGAACTTGGGCTAGATAGCTCATTTAATCAAAATAAGCTAACCACTCGTTTTAACCTTTATCAAAATACGTACAAAAACTTGGTGGATTTTGATCCTGAAACATTTACAAACGTTAACCGTTCTAAAGTACGCGCTAAAGGTGCTGAATTTGCACTAAATATTAAATTGAATGACGATTTATATGCTAAAGCGAATATTGGCTATGCTAAATTAGACACCTTTGATGCAGATATAAAACTCCGTAGAAGACCTAAGTTAAAAGGTGGATTTCAGTTAGATTATACACCACTTAATAATGTTTCGTTATTGTCTCGTATTACCTTTAACGGCAGCTATTATGATAGTTCTGTACCAACAGGAACTGTTGAAATGGCAGGCTTTGCACGCGTTGACCTTGCCTTACGTTGGAAAATTGAGAAGTCACTTACCTTTGCGTTTAGCGCAAATAATATATTAGACAACAGTTATGAAGAATCGGTAGGTTTTAGTAACAGAGGACCGGTTTTAACGGCTAAATTAACAAAAAGTTTATAATACCTATTTGAATAATATACCCGTTACCAATCGTAATAACTAAAAGTATGAAAAAGACCAGTGAATGCAAATTCACTGGCCTTTTAGCTTGTAAATTGAACAAAAATCATACTCGAAAGATCAACAGGCCCTAGTTCAAAAAAGTGATTGAATATAAATTAGCGGTCAAGGCATCTTTATCAACACCTTCAGAAATCACAACTAAAAATATAAGTGTCTTTTTAGTAATAGGCTCAAAGTTTAACGTTAATATTGCATCATCATAAGGCTTCAAACCACTATAACTGAATTGACCTTTGGTAATTGCATTGCCTTTCGCACTCCCTATTCTCAACTCAAACACACTTCCTTCAGGTAGCCCTTTCTTATATTTTTGCAGCAGTTTGATACCTGTTACTTGGTTAAGATCATACTCACCAAGAGGAAAATGAACTTCTTTACCTGACATAGCAACAGTTTTTATATTACCACCAGAAAAACGCACGCCTTCAACCTTACCTGCATTGTCAAACAAAGCTTTAGCATTAATAGTAGGTGCAATAAAGTTATGCTCATTATATTTTTCAATAGCCGACAGTCCTAATGCCCCGTTATCCCTATAACTCGCTTTTAATACATAAGCACTTTCATTAGTCACTTTAGGTAAGCGACCTACTAGCGGTAAGCTAGGTACTTTTGATTTGAGTAATAATATATATTGAGCAAGTGTTCCGCGTACTTCATCCGATAAAAAGTCGTGCGCTGGCATTTGATGATCGCCCCATTTACCTGTACTACCAGCAGCAATAGTTTGCTTTAAATAAGCGATAGGATCTTTAACTGAAGAATACTTGTCTGCCACTTTTTGGAAAGCCGGCCCTACAGAAGCATCTTGCTCTTGATGACACCCTGCACATAAATGTTTCTTAGTGGCTGCACGACCTGGACCATAGGGGTCGTTAGCTAAATGCCCTACAGCTTTTTCAGTTTTCCCTGCCTCTACTTTATTGAAAGTAATATCAACTCTTTCGAAATTTTCAGAGGTTTGAGTGATATTGCCATCCTCTAAATCACCAATACTTACACTGTACTTTGGTGACATTTGATTAGGCCAAATAAAGTCTTGGTTCCCCTCTACGCTAATACTAATAGTAGGAGGAGCATTACCTACTTCAATGATTTTATAAGCATTACGACTTTCACCTTGATGATCGGTTACCGATAGAAGCAGCCCAAAGCGTCCTTTTTCAGTAAAATCAAATGTAACATCACGCCCAGATAAAGCTTTAGCATGAGTATAGTCAGCTTTTTCAGGGCTTTGCTCTGTATCTAAATTTGTTATTTTCCAAGTATACGTTAGGGGATCGTTATCAGGATCCGTAGAGTTTTTTGCAGAAGCTTTAACAGCAAAGGGTACAACCCCTTGCGTATTTTCAATACTAATTTTAGCGTTAGGCGATCGATTACCTGCTCCGGTATAAATAACACGCGATAACTTGGCATCGATATTACCTGAGTGCCATTTTGAACCATACTCTAAAATATAAAGTTCGCCTTTGCTGCTAAACATTAAATCAATAGGAGCTGTAAATTCAGCATCTGGAATAAATTCTTCTATTTTGTAAATGTCGCCATTTTTGTCACTAAAAACCACTTTGATCCAACGACGCATAAAGTCTGAAATAAATAATCCCCCATCGTAGTAACTAGGTAAGGCTTTTGGACCTTTTGTAGTACGATAAACCCCTGCAACCAAAGCATTACGAGAACCTGCGCCTAATTCAGGAAAAACATCAGAATTGCTATAGGGATACCAAATATAAGCGGGTTGTGCTGGAGGAATATTTTTTGCCCCTGTGTTTCTAGGGGAGTTATTTATTGGGTAAAGAGGATTATTCCATTTACCTGATTCTTGTGTCTCATAATCAAACTGACGATAAGCTTTATTATTGCCAATAAATGAAGGCCAACCAAAATTACCCGCTTGTGTAACTTTGTTTATTTCGTCGAATCCCTTAGAACCGTATTTTTCATCATATCCTTTAGCATCTGGGCCTACATCACCGTAATAGAGTGTTTGTTCTTTATCATCAAACGCAATAGTGTATGGGTTTCGTGTTCCCATCACATAAATTTCAGGTTTCCCTATACTTGAGTTAGTAAACAAATTACCTTCTGGAATAGTGTACGAACCATCTTGTTGAGGGGTAATACGTAAAATTTTACCGCGAAAGTCTTGCGTATTTCCTGATGAACGATATGCGTCGTGAGCAACTCGACCCTCTCTAAAATCTGAAGGCCCAACACCATGAGATTCAAACGGATTAGCATTGTCACCTAAGGCAATAAATAAATTACCTTTAGCATCAAACTCCATATTACCGCCGGTATGACAACAATTACCTTCACTAGGCGCATCTAGCATATCAATTCGACTTGATTGATCTATTTCGCCGTTTTTTAGTGTGAAACGAGACACGCGTTGTGTTAAATCTTTATCAGAATTTGTTGATGAAGCGTTATACATTAAATATATGTGCTGGTTTATCTCAAAATTAGGATCTAATGCCAGAGCCAATAAACCAAACTCACCAAACCCATCAGGTGAATATACATCAATTTTACCGATTTCAATCATAGCGTTTGTAGAGAGTTCAACGCGCTTTACTTGACCTTTTCGTTCAACATAAAAGAGCGTATTACCATCTTTTGTTATATCTAAACTCACAGGTTCGTTGAGTGAATCTAATAAAACTTCTTTCGCAAATCGGTTAGGTTCAGGTCTCGATTTTTCATAATTTCTTTCATTATTACCAATAGCGTATTCGATACCACCTAATAAATGTGCCATGTAAATAGAATGACTAAAGTTATTAGCATTATGTCCTACACCTGTATAAAAAGAACGGCCACCGTCAAATTCGTGATACCAAGCAATAGGATGATACGCCCCATGCCCGCCACCGTTATAAGAGCCTTCATCAACGCTTATTAAATCAATTCTGCGATCAGATAAACTTTTAAAGTCGTACCATTCGTCAGCCACACTAAAAGAGTCAGGAAGTTCGGCAGTAGAAGGATGATCTTTTCTAAGTACTTTAAGCTTTGCAGTTTGTACATTTGACGGAATACCTGGGTGACTTTTGAAAACGGCGCCTACAAGACGTCTATACCAAAACCAATCACCACCCGATTCAGTATCGGTTGCCGAATGAATACCAACAAATCCACCGCCTGCTTGTATATAACGCTCCATAGCAACTTGCTGTTGCTTATTAAGAATATCACCTGTGGTATTTAAGAAAATTAGGGTTGAAAAAGTTGAAAGTTTAGCATCATTAAAAATAGACGCATCTTCTGTAGCAGTAGCTTTGATCCCTTTATTGCTAAGAGCTTGCGTTAACTTTTCAGTACCTAATTCAATAGATTTATGCCTCCAGCCTTTAGTTTTACTAAAAATTAAAACGTGCTTAGGTTTCTCAACACTCATTTTTTTAGGTGACTTATCTGACTCCCCACAACCACTCAATACAAAAGTGAAAGAAACAAGAAATAAAGAAACAATTAAACGGTGGGATAAATTCATATAGATAATGCCCTACAAAGGAAGATACTTATATCGACTATACCAAGAAGTTTATAAAACTAACTTAAATAGCGGTAATACGAAATCGCCTTATTTTGTAAAAAAATCGGCGTTTCGTATATAAAATATAGCCTATGATTCTCATGCAACTTCAAGAGACAGGATTAACGGCAGTTATATCTTTTTATAAGGGAACGACCATTATTACAAAGCATTGCCTTGAATTGATATCGCTCAAGCACCCTGAAATAGGCATATTGAGTGGTAGGTATAAATAGTATTTATTATTTTCGCAGTACAAAGCAAACATTGTTAACAGTAAACAATATGTAAATTTATAGTAGGTTTATTGTTAATAACATGAATAGTTAGAGAACCTCCCGTCCAGAAAACAAAAAAAACCATAAAAAACATAAACTAAGACTGTAATTAATATTTTTTAAGTTATAATTATTAAAAATAAAATAATTATGCACTATTATTAAATAAGCATTTAAAGTGCCGGATTAACCTCTACGAGATATTATTATGTTCAAAATGGAAAGTTTGAAAACTAAAATCATGTTGCTTTTAGTGGCTATTGGTATTATCCCCGCAGTTATCATTAGTGTTGTTACCACCTTTAATAATTCGGACGATGTCTCAGACAAGGTTTACAACCAACTCACCGCTATTAACCAAATAAAAAAGCAATCGATTGAAACCTATTTTAAGGAAAGAAAAGGCGATATGTCTGTACTCGTGGATATAGCCAGTACCATGAAAAAACAAGCTTTCATGAAACTTTCTGCGATTAATTCAGTAAAAAAAGCACAGCTAAATGATTATTTAGCCAATAACAACACCCAACTTGAATTACTGGCTAAACAAATAGAATTACAAACCAATTTAACCACTTTACTCTCTAGCTTTGCGGATAAAAATAAATGGAAAACCTTACTCGATAAGTATGATGCTTCATACAAACCTCTTTTAAACTATTTTGGTTGGTATGATTTTTTCATTATTAGCAACGATGGTACGATTATTTACTCTGTCACTAGAGAAAGTGATTTAGGACAAAACATTCCAAAAGACTTAAGTGAAAGCTCATTTTATCAAGCTTTTATCTTAGCCCAACAAAGTAAATCTACAGACATTCAATTCGGTGATTTTAAACCTTATGCGCCAAGCAACGATGACCCTGCTGCATTTACGGTCAAACCCGTTACCGTTAATGGCAAGCGCATTGGTTACATTGCCTTTCAACAGCCGATAGAAAAAATTAATAATATATTAGGCAATCGCGTAGGTATGGGAGAAACCGGAGAGTCTTATCTTGTAGGGCCAGACAAGCTAATGCGTTCTAACTCTTACCTTAACCCCAAAAATTATTCAGTTAAAGCCTCTTTTGCTGCAAACAATAAAGTAGAAACAACCGCAGCAATTAACGCACTAAATGGCAATAAAGATACTCAACTAATCAATGATTACAATAATAACCCTGTTGTGAGTAGTTGGGATTATTTAGAAATAGCAAATGGTATTCGTTGGGCAATTATTTCTGAGGTTGATATAGCCGAAGCATTTAATCCCACCACATTTAAAAATGAAGAGTTTTATAACAACTATATAAAACAATACGGTTATTATGATTTATTTCTTATTGATGCTAGCGGCTATATTTTTTATACCGTCGCAAAAGAAGCCGATTATCAAACCAATATTTTAAGTGGAAAGTATGCCTCATCAAATTTAGGTACCTTAGTTACTCAAATTAAAGATAATGGACAATACGGCTTTGTTGATTTTGCCCCTTACGCTCCAAGTAATAATGATCCTGCTGCTTTTATTGGCCAACCTATATTAGACGCCAAAGGAAAAGTTTCATTATATATTGCCCTGCAGCTTCCTATTGAAGGCATACAAAATATCATGGGCATAAGAGAAGGTATGGGAGATAGCGGTGAAAGTTATCTTGTAGGAATGGATTTAAAAATGAGAAGTAATTCGTTTTTAGACCCCGAGGGGCATTCTGTTAACGCAAGCTTTGCAGGCACTATTGATAAAAACGGTGTTGATACCCAAGCGACAAGAGATGCTTTAGCTGGCAAAAAAGGCACGAATATAATCACTGATTATAATGGAAATCCCGTGCTATCGTCTTTTGACCGTATAGATTTTGACAACTTCAGCTGGGCTATTTTGTCAGAAATAGACGAACCTGAAGCATTTGCTTCCATCAATAAAAATACAAATTTCATGATAATCCTCATGGTAGTATTTGTAATTGTTATTGCGCTTGTGGGTATATTGTTTGCGGGTAAAATAGCATCTCCCATTATCGTGGTATCCGAAGCTGCACAACGTGTTGCCAAAGGTGATTTAACCATTAAAGTTGCTAAAACATCCAATGATGAAGTCGGCCATTTACAAATAGCCATTCAACAAATGATAAATAACTTAGCCAATATTGTTAAAAATATTGAAATGGTTTCTCTTCAACAATCAAGTACTTCAGAAGAATTAGCTACTATTACCACTCAAACGAGCCAAACACTATCGGCTCAAAGTGTTGCATCAGATCAACTTAAAACCGCGATGCAAGAAATGGGAATGACTGTAAATGATGTAGCCGCAAGTGCCTCTACAACATCTTCTGCAGTTCATGAAATTCAGAGTAAGGTTACTGATAGTTCGAATAAAATAGACGACACCTACAATGCAATTCTTTCAATGACAGACAAAATACAAGATTCGGAGCAAAGCGTTCAAAAAGTACGTACTGACTTTAGTCAAGTGGTTACCGTATTAGATGTTATTAAAGGTATCGCCGATCAAACCAACCTCCTTGCTCTAAATGCTGCTATAGAAGCTGCTCGAGCAGGCGAGCAAGGCAGAGGTTTTGCCGTTGTAGCTGATGAAGTACGACAATTAGCTCAGCGTACCCAAGACTCAACCAAAGAAATAAACGATATGGTCAATACTATTATGGCGGGTGCTAATTCTTCAGTAGAAGTTATGGCTAATAGTGTTATTCAAGCAAATACCGTTAAATCTCACGCACAAGAAGTGAACGACCTTAATAAAATAATCAATGAAGAAATCAATCAAATTAACGATTTAAGTACCCAAATAGCAACGGCTGCAGAAGAACAATCTGTTGTAGTGAAAATTATTTTAGAAAGCGTAGAAACACTTAACATGGGTGTGGCAGAAACCAGTACTGCAACAGAACATATTGCTGAATCGAGTGTCGAGTTAGCCAAACTAGCCACTGACTTAGAAAGAGAAGTATCAGTTTTTAAAATTACTTAAATATCATCCCCTCCCTTTAAGCTTTGTTATAAATAACCTTATGACAAGGCTTTTTATCCCTCCCTCAAACCACTGAGTCATAAAACGCCTTAAACCAAGCGCGTATTATTTTAGATAAAACCATAAATGAATAAAATTCAACTATCAGGTGATTTCTTAACACTTGTCACATGTGTCAAGTATTTATAAGATGAACTTGTTTTTAGATCTCCCCGATTGATAAAACATATGTTTGTTGTTTTGGACGCCTTATGGCGTCCATTTTTTTTGCCTTTAATATTATAACCTTAGATTACTTAAGGTATTATACTCACCAAAGCACCATAATAGATCACACCGCTGCACCACAATAGTTCAACACACTTCAAATAATACTCTTAATTAAAAGTAAAAATTTAAACGATTGTTTTAAAAGATAAAATAAAAACTGACTAGCAGGTCTAATTATTGCTTTACAGTTTGTGACGTAACTACCTTGTTGTAAATGATATGCCAATCCAAACCCCTATTAGAGGCCTAAGGTCTTTTTGTATTGCCGCTAAATGTTTAAGTTTTAAACATGCAGCTTCGCAGCTTTTTTTAACACCTTCTGCCGTAAGCCATCAAATAAAACAGCTTGAAGAACAGTTGGGCATCACTTTATTTAAGCGCCAAACTCGCGCAATTGAACTCACTTCCGCAGGAAAGCAGTTTTATCAGTCGGTTAATCCATTGATTAACCAATTAGAATCTACAATTTCTGATTTCACAAACAGCCAGCAAAATAAAAATATCATCATTAGCATGCCTGAATTTTTTGCTAGTGAACTTTTTATACCTAGGCTAAGTGAGTGGGCTGAAGAAAACCCTAAAATCAACTTACAACTTGAAACAGTAAAGTCAGGTTCAGAACCTTCGCAAATTGCTGATTTATCAATTGTACTAGCGAATGGAAAACCAAATGCCAGCATAGTACACGACTTATTCCCAATTCGTTACGCACCAGCTTGTAATAAGGCACTTTATAAAAAATGGAAAGATAGTGATTTAGATGCACTAAATTCTATCCCTTTATTATTGCATCGCTCTCGTCCTTGGTCTTGGCATCAATGGGCTGAAAAAACAGGCCGTAGTAATTTCGACCCTAAACAAATCATCCAATTTGATAGTATGTTCGGCGTTGCTCGAGCAGCTCAACAAGGCATGGGGATCGCATTAATTCCCTTACCTATGAGTGAGACCTGGTTTAAAGAAGGTTCATTAGTTAAATTATTTGAAGATGAACTAGTAACAAATGACCGCTACTACTTAGTCCAACATGAGAACATGGAAAACAAAAAAGAACTCGAAATATTTGCTAAGTGGGTTAAATCAACCTTTGCAGATGAAATTTAGTTGTTAAATTAAAGCAATTTTTGGCTATGCACTAGTCAAAACTAGCCTTTCACTGGTAGAATTAAGGGTAAGTTTATTGTAAATAAATAAAGAGACAGATTTAAGATGGGAAGAGCTTACCAAAACCGTAAATTATCAATGGCCAAGACACAAGGCGCCAAAACTAAAGTTTATTCTAAATACGGTAAAGAAATTTACGTATGTGCTAAAAACGGCAGTACAGACCCTGACAGTAACTTATCTCTTCGTCGCTTAATTGAAAAAGCTAAGAAAGACCAAGTACCTACACATGTAATTGATAAAGCAATTGAAAAAGCTAAAGGTACTGGTGGCGAAGATTATAGTGAATCTCGCTATGAAGGTTACGGACCCGGTGGCTGTATGGTTATTATCGACTGTTTAACAGATAACGGTAATAGAACCATTAAAGATGTTCGTCAGTGTTTCACTAAAACAAATTCTAAAATCGGCTCTTCAGGCACAGTTTCTCATATGTTTGCGCACCAAGCTGTTTTTGCTTTTAAAGGTGAAGATGACGAATCTGTGTTCGAAAATCTATTAATGGCTGAAATAGACGTAACTGACGTTGAACTTGAAGATGGGATCATTACCGTATTTGCTCCACATACCGAATTCTTCAAAATAAAAACAGCGTTTGCCGATAGCATGCCTGAATATGACTTAGAAGTTGAAGAAATTACCTTTGTTCCTCAAACTTATACAGAATTAACTGATGCCGATGACATTGCTAATTTTGAAAAGTTTATGGCAATGTTAGATGATTGTGATGATGTACAAAACGTTTATCACAATGCTGAGTTACCTGCTGAAGAATAACGTAAAGCGAATAAACAAAAAGCATCTACTTATTCATGAAGTTAGATGCTTTTTTTATGTTTATTATTTAAATTAGTATTACTTCTTTGTAAAGCAAACTCTTTTATTTAATAAACAGTTACTTACTTTCTTCTTGTTTAACTTCTTGCCAATACACTTCAAGCTCATCAAGTTTATGGTCTGTAAATGCTTTAGATGATTGATTTACTTTACTTTCAACAGATTGGAATCGTTTAGTAAACTTTTGATTCGCTTTACGTAATATGGTTTCAGGATCTTGCTTGGCATGACGACACAAATTGACTACCGCAAACAATAAATCGCCTAATTCTTCGCTCAAGGCCGCTTCATCACGATGAAGCTCAGCTTTAACCTCTTGCACTTCTTCTTCAATTTTAGCAAAAACATCATCAACATTATCCCAATCAAAACCTACATGTGAACAACGTTTTTGTATTTTAGCTGCTTGTGATAATGCTGGTAAGTTTTTAGGAATATCGGCTAAAATACTTAAACGCTCTTCATTATTTTGCGTGTTATTTTTCAGCTCTCGCTCTTTAGCTTTTTCATTTTCCCAGTTAGCTTTAATCTCAGCATCTGTACTTAATGATGCGTCTGAGAACACGTGCGGATGACGCCTAATAAGTTTTTCGCAAACAGCTTCTACTACATCATCAAAACCAAATAGTTTTTCTTCTTCGCCCAATTGACTATAAAAAATCACTTGAAACAGTAAATCACCTAATTCTTTTTTTAGTTCAACATAATCTTGCTGTTCAATCGCATCAGCAACTTCGTAAGCTTCTTCAATAGTATGAGAAACAATAGAGGAAAAGGTTTGTTTAATATCCCACGGGCAGCCATATTCAGGATCTCGTAATTGGGCCATAATCCATCGAAGTTTTTCAATAGACGATTTATCGTTTAGCATTAATAATGATTACCTTGTTGTTTAATAATATTATTTTGAAGATAAGCTTTGTGCTTTGTTAAAATCAAATATGTTTTTTATAATGTTTTTTACTGGTTTCTCAATATATTTAGCTATGACATAAGCAATACTCGATATGATAGTAATTGCAAATAAAGGTAAAAGAAAACTCAGCTTTTGTGGTAATAAATCATTAAATTTAATAACAAAAGATATCATCATGTTTTCGTGTAATAGATATAAAGGATAACTAACATAACCCAAAAATAACAAAAACTTATTACTTAAAAATTGTTGTATATTCACACTGATAAGTGAAGCTGAAAAGAATAAAGAAATAATAAGTATAGCTACTAATACTTCTACACTATGGCTTACGATTGCCGCAGCCAACGAGCTTAAAATACATATAACCACACCATACCAGAACCACTGCTTATCATCATGTTTTGTATATAGGTAAAAAGAGGCACCAGCAGCGAACCAACCAAAATATTTCAAAGAGAGATGATTAGTCAAAGATAATGCATAATATATTAAACGGCTATCTGTATGCTGCTGCAATTGTGTAAGAAAAAACCAAAGAACAAAAAGTACAAACAAGCTCACAACAAGTTTTTTACTTCCAATTAAAAAGTATAACAAAGCAGAGATAACGTAAAACTTAAACTCGACATATAAAGACCAAAAAGCATCTTCAAGGTTATTCACCCCCCCTATTAAGCGACTTAAATAATAAGGGTCAATAAAAGTTAAACCTGGAATTAAATCTTTAACAGATGGATCTCCGTTAGGTCTTTCAAAAAAATAACTCGCTGAAAAATATATAATTAAAGAACAAATAAGCATCGCTGGAAATAATCTTAACCATCGATGATAAATAAATTCTTTAAAATTAGTGCATTTTTCTAAGGTCATTAATATAACAAACCCTGACAATATGAAGAAAAGTTGTACACCTAAAAAGCCAAATTGAAATAAAGGAAATTCTGCATACTCGTTTGTATATGGAACCAATTCAGGCCATCGGCTAAAAGCATGAAAGAGCATGACTAATAAAATAGCAATACCGCGATGTCCATCAAGGTAGTTAATTCTTTGCAAGTGAAAGGTCCTTTAATAAATTTAACTTACTCTTTACGTTTTAACGCGTTTTTGAGTTCTCTGATCCACAATTCGTTCCCCTTTTTATTTAAATGAATACCATCACCAATATGATATTGAGGAGATAAGTTTCCATCTAAAGTCACAAGTGAGTTGGTATCTAAATAACTGACATTTGAATATTTTAGGGTTAAACCTTTAATTTTATTATTTAAATTTTGTATTTTTAGGTTCGTTATTCCTTCCATCTGAATA
This sequence comes from Pseudocolwellia sp. G5-9, assembly GCF_055808995.1. Classification (NCBI taxonomy): domain Bacteria; kingdom Pseudomonadati; phylum Pseudomonadota; class Gammaproteobacteria; order Alteromonadales; family Colwelliaceae; genus Pseudocolwellia; species Pseudocolwellia sp. G5-9. The sequence continues at coordinate 3,878,723 of NZ_CM147893.1, read as the reverse complement.
TTTTCATCAACTAAAAAAATAGCGCAAATAATAACGCTTTTATCAGGAGGAATGTATTCAATTATTGTTCGAACGTTTTGAATAATTTCTTTTTGCTTTCTCTGCCTGATGTCATTATGGCCAATAGAGATAATGATATTTTTTGCATATGAAATAGATTTGTATAACGGAAGCCTTTTAATAACACCGTATGTTGTGTCATTACCAATTCCATAATTAACTGTTTTATTATCAATTTCAGAAACAGCTAATCCTTGTATTAAACTATCACCAATAAAAACATTATATCCTTGGGTTAAATTATTATCGATCCTTTGGTGAAAGGCTGCCATTTGATAATAATATCGAGTTAACTCATTTTGTTCTGTATTAAGAAGAACAATAAAGCGCTTAATATAAGCGCTGCTCATGATCACCATACAGAACAAAAGAAAGATCGCTACTATATAAATTATTTTTGAATATTTGAATTTCACTTTATACTTATTATTTTAAAACGAATGTTTGAGTTATACCTAAATGCGCTTAGCGCTAATAATGTCATCTAACTGTAGTAACTTATCAATCAACCTTGTTAAGATTTCATTGTTGGTTAACTCAAGCTTCAATAACATTGATGTAGTATGTTTTACATTATCTGAATGTGTATCCATACCCACAATACTGACTCTTTCGTTCGCTATAATAGTTGAAATGTCACGTACAAGGCCTTGTCTGTCACTTGCTATCACTTGAACGGTTACTTGATAGCTTGTTTTCTGCTCATCGCCCCACTGTACTTCAATTTCACGCTCGGGTTGTAAATCAAGCGAGTTAGCAAGCTGTTCACAATCAATACGGTGAACAGAAATCCCTCGCCCTTGTGTTATAAAGCCTAAAATATTATCTCCCGGTACAGGATGGCAACACTTAGCCATATGTGTCATTAAATTACCTACACCAGAAACAGTAACACCATTGGAGTCAGCTTTTAGTTTTTGCGATGGATTGGGCTCTTTAACTAAAGATTGAGGATCTATTTCTTCAAAAGGTTTTAGTTCGTTTTCTTTTTGTAGAAAGAAATTAACCACTTGTTGTAATCGAGCACCACCAGAGCCTATCGCTCCATATAAGTCTTCTACGCTGGCCACATTAAAGCGGTCGAATGCTTGTGAAAAATCAATTTGTGTAAGATTATTTTTACCTAATTCAGCGTCTAGTAACTCTTTACCTGCGGCAATGTTTTTATCTTTATCTGCAAACTTAAAGAAGTGCTGCACTTTAGACCGTGCTCGTGCAGTATGTAAATAATGTAAATTAGGGTTTAACCAGTCTCGGCTAGGCGTTGCGCTTTTACTACGAAGAATTTCAACTTGATCACCTGTTTTTAGTTTATGTGTAAAAGGAACAATACGACCAAAAACTTTCGCTCCAATACAGGTATGCCCTACATTAGAGTGAATATAATAAGCGAAATCTAATGGGGTAGAATTAACTGGTAAATCAATAACTTCACCGCTTGGGGTAAATACATAGATACGATCTTCAAACACTTGGCTTCGTAACTCATCAATCAATTCACCACTTTCGGTTACATCTTCTTGCCATTGTAATATTTTTCTTAGCCAGCTAATTTTATCGTCAAAGCCAGTTGTTTTACCTGAAGCAGTGCCTTCTTTGTAACGCCAATGAGCCGCAACACCTAATTCAGCATCATCATCCATTTGTTGCGTTCTTATTTGTATCTCAACCGACTTGCCTTCTGGCCCTAATACTACCGTATGAATTGACTGATAACCGTTGGCTTTTGGTGTGGCAACATAGTCATCAAACTCACTCGATAAGTGCTTCCAATTCGTATGAACAACACCTAAAGCGCTATAACAATCTTGTAATCTCTCTACAATGATCCTTACAGCTCTTACGTCAAAAAGCTGATCAAAGTCTAAAGACTTTTGTTGCATTTTTTTCCAAATACTAAAAATGTGTTTTGGTCGACCAAACACTTCTCCTCTCACCTCTAGTTTTTTTAGCTGAGAAGATAGACTTTCAACAAAATCAACCATGTATTGTTCACGGTCTAATCTTTTTTCATCTAATAGCTTGGCAATTTTTTTATAAGTATTCGGGTGTAAATACCTAAAAGATAAATCTTCTAGTTCCCATTTTAATTGCCCTATACCTAAACGATTAGCTAAAGGTGCATAAATATTAACAATTTCTTTGGCGGTTAATACTTTGGTTTCTTCATCAAGGTTTTTAACTAAACGTAAATGACATAAGCGTTCAGATAACTTAATCACCACCGCACGTACATCATCAACCATAGCCAATAACATTTTACGCACGTTATCTATGTGTGTACCTGAAACTTGATCGCTACGCCTTTTTTGCAAAATTTTAATGGCATCCATTTGGTTAACGCCATGGCATAAATTGAAAACTGACTTATTAAAGTTTTCTTCTATAAAGCTAAGTTCAATACAATCATATTCGTATAATGGACATAAAAAAGCGGCACAAAGCGAATCTTTATCAAGATTAAGAGCAGCAAGAATTTCAACCATTTCTCTAGACTTAATTAAGCACTCTTCTTGATCATTAAAGAAAGTATGCACCTCTTTCCATAAAGCCTCTAGTGCTCTTTGCTTAGGGCCAGTTAGCTCAAGTGTTTTTAGCCATAGCTCAAAAGTTGGCATTGATGTTTGATGTGAACGACGAACAGAAACCATAAAATCCTACTTTTTAAACAATATCATTGTCTCAATGTGCTTAGTTTGTGCAAACATATCCATAATGGCTATTTTCTCTATAGTATATCCATTACTGATAAGTAATTGACTGTCTTTAGCTAACGTTGCTGGGTCGCAACTTACATAAACAATACTTGAAATATCCAAATCTATTAACTGAATTAAAGCCTCGTATGCTCCGGCTCTAGCAGGATCTAATAAAACTTTCGAATATTTTTTATGTGCCCAAGCTTGCTTACCCCAGTTACTATTTAAATCCGCTTGAAAAAACGCGGTGTTATCAAGGTTACTCATTTGAGCATTATAGGTAGCTTTATCTACCATGGTTTGCAAACCTTCAACCCCCACAACACTTTTAACTTTTCTCGCTATGGGTAAACTGAAATTTCCTAAACCACAAAATAAATCCAATACCTGATCATCTTCTTGTAAATCTAACCAGTTTAACGCTTGCATGATCATTTTATTATTAACGTGATGATTAACCTGAATAAAGTCTTTAGGTTCAAAATAAATATTAATAACCGATTCCGAAGCATGATTTTGAGATATTCCACTCTGCTCACTTATTTGATAAAACAAAGGTGTAACAGGTGTTAGTAGAGTAACCTCTTTTCCGTTATCAATATAGACTTGCCATTGATGTTGCTCTGCAATGTTCTTCCATAACGTTTTATCTTGTTCATTAAGCGGAATAAGCTGTCTTACAATTATACTTATATGTTGCGTATAAATAACTTCAACATGCCCAATAGATTTAACTAGGCTTAACGATTTAATAAGTGATGTAAGTATTGTAAACACATGCTTGATAGGTTCAACCAATACAATACATTCTTTTAGTTGTACTAAGTTATTACTCGATTTTTGTCTAAAGCCCACAATAGGTTCGCCTAACTTATTGTATTGCACACCTATGCGGGCTTTTCTTCTATAGTGCAGTGCATCGCTAGTGATGCTTTCTTGCCAAGGCAAATTACCGTTAATGTTATTTCGCGAAAATAAATCGATAAGTTTATGTTGTTTAAATGCTAAATGCTCTTCAAATGATAAGTGCTGTAAATCACAACCACCGCAAGTTTTAAAATGCTTACAAGACGGTTTTACACGGTGTTCACTAGTACTCACTAGCTCAATAACACTCCCTTTATAAAACTTACCTTTAGCCTCAACAATTTTAGCCTTTATTTTTTCTTTAGGTAATGTGTTTTCTATAAAAATAGGCTTCTTATTATATTCCCCTACACCTATACCATTATGATCAAGCCGATCAATAACTATCGATATAACTTGTCCTGTAGGTTGTTTTTTAGTGCTGGGTTTAAAAAAATTAGCCATGTTTTTATCTTTATTGAGTTGCCATCGATCCAACGCTACAAATTCGCGTGTGTATATGACATTATATGAAAATAATATTTGTATATTACAAACGAATACAAATGAATATAAACTCGTAATTCTACACTAAGTTAAGAGATACATGCATAAAATTAGTCTTAAAGACTGGGTCATTTTACTCACTATCATACCAACGACTTTGATCAGCTTAGCCGTAGCTGCTTATTTCTCGTTTAGTCGATACAGTGAATTAGATGATTTTTTAACGACTCAAGCTCAGAGTATTATCGAACCTTTAGCGATAGCCAGCACAGATCCTTTATTAAATGAACAACGAGAAAAATTACGGCATTTAATTAGTTTTGCACACCGTAGCCAATCTTCCATCGTTAAAAGTATCGCTTTATTTACTCAAGATAATCAAATATTTGTAACCAGTTCATATCATGGTGATATTAATTTAATGAGGCTAAATGCTGGAGAGGCGATCCCCGAAAAAACATCAAAAACTGAATACGATGATTATGTTATTTTCAGAGCGCCTATTATTGACGAATTTAATTCATCAAATAGCAAAATATCCCCTATTGGTTATGTTTCTATTCAAATAGATAAAAATAAAATTCAGTTTAATCAACAAAGTGAAGTACTTATCGCTTTTTCGATTGTTCTCCTTGGCGTGCTCATTAATTTTATTTTTGCATCACAACTCATTAAATATGTCACTAGCCCTATTTTATCTATGGTGCAAATGGTGGATAGAATAAGAGAAGGCAAACTTGAAAGTCGTATAAGTGGGCAATTAATTGGCGAGCTAAGTTTTCTCAAAAATGGTGTGAATTCCATGGCCCAGTCATTAGTTGATTTTAACGATGAGATGCAGCGTCATATAGATCAAGCCACTATAGATTTACGTGAAAGTTTAGAGCAGTTCGAAATACAAAACGTTGAATTAAACATTGCTAAACGTAAAGCTCAAGATGCTAATAAAGTAAAATCTGAATTCTTAGCCAATATGAGTCATGAATTAAGAACTCCACTAAATGGTGTTATAGGCTTTACTCGACAAGTACTTAAAACACCTCTTACTGATACTCAACGAGATTACTTGTACACTATTGAGGGCTCTGCCGCTAACTTACTTTCCATCATTAACGATATTTTAGACTTTTCTAAATTAGATGCAGGAAAAATGGTTCTGGAAAAAATCCCTTATTCATTAAGAGAAGCTACTGAAGAAGCCTTAACCTTATTAGCACCCAGTGCGCATCAAAAGAACATAGAGCTTTCTTTCAATATCACCTCCTCTGTACCTGATTCTCTTATTGGTGATGCTATGCGAGTTAAGCAGATCATCATTAATTTAGCCAGTAATGCAATTAAATTTACCGAAAAAGGTTCGGTCAATATTGATATAAAATGCGAGCAAAGCGATCACAAAACAGCAATATTAAAAGTAGAGTTAGTTGATACCGGTGTCGGAATAAAAAGCCAACAACAAGAAGCGCTTTTTGAAGCATTTGGCCAAGCAGATAATAGTATTACGCGTTTATATGGAGGTACAGGTTTAGGCTTGGTTATCTCACAAAGATTAGTCTCTGAAATGCATGGTAAAATAGGATTTTCTAGTGAAGAAGGTAAAGGTTCAACTTTCTGGTTTACTTTCCAGTCTGAAGTAACCCCTATTCCACTGATATCTCAATTACAAACATCATCTTTAGCTTATAAAAAAGTATTATACTTTGAACCGCATATGCACAGCAGAATGGCAACTACCCAGATCATGTCAGACTGGGGAATGGAAGTTTCTCATGTCACTAGTATTGAGCAAGTGATAGCTGCTTTATCTCATCAACATAGTTATGATCATATATTAATCGGTCATGACATTAGTCCAATTGCTTTAGATGAGCTGAAGAGTTCAATAAGTCAATGTAATAAAAATGCGGTATCTATTCATCTTGCGGTTAACAGTAATTCACCACATATTTATGAAACATTGATAGCCAGTGGTGCTTCAAACTGTATTAGTAAACCCATTACACCAATAAAATTATGTAAAGCTTTTACTCATAAAGACCATAAATCTATAAAAACATACCTACCAAATAAATTTAAAAATCACCTGCCTATTAAGGTATTAGCAGTCGATGACAATGAAGCTAATTTAAAACTTATTAAAACCTTATTACTTGAACAAGTTGCTGAAGTTATTACGGCAACTAATGGCTTAGAAGCACTAGAGTTATGTAAAATAGAAAAATACGCCTTAATATTTATGGATATACAAATGCCAGTAATGGATGGTATATCAGCATTGTTAGCGATTAAAGCTAAAACATTCAATGACTCTACGCCGATCATAGCGGTAACAGCACATGCCCTACACGGAGAAAAAGACAAATTAATTGAGCAAGGTTTTGATTTTTATATGTCGAAGCCACTAGACGAATCTATGTTAAGCCATGCTATTTACGAATATTGTGATATGGCTAAATTCAATGAGCATAAATGTAATGACGTAGACATAGATCCACCAGAGGTAGTAAGTAGTCTACACACAACGGCTATTATAGATTGGTCATTGGCGTTAAAAAGAGCAGGTAACAAAGAAGAGTTAGCGAAAGAAATGTTAATTGGATTAACCAAAAGCTTACCTGAAGCTAAAATACATATAACCGAGGCGATAACGTCCCAAGATATAGAACAATTAAAAACCTTAATTCATAAACTTAATGGTGCTTGCTGCTATTCTGGAGTGCCTAATTTAAGTAAAGTGACTCATCAAATAGAGACATCTCTTAAGCAAGGTGTGAGTATTGAAGAATTAGAACCTGAATTTTTTGAATTTTTTGAACACTTGGATAATATAATAAAAGTAGCCCCTCAAGTATTAAGTTCATTGAATGTGCCTATAGCAAAATTAAATATAAATCTGTAGCATTTGTCGATAACTCTATTCTTCAGACCTAAGTTTTATTTTAGCTGATGTATTTATTTCACCATCAGCAGCTATTGTAGCAATACCACCATTACACTTTAATATGGCAAGGTTTTTACCTTTTACTTTACGAATACATAATAGTTCGTAACCAAACTTACCTAAACTACTCGCAGAGAACTTTTGCGCTAAAGTTAATTTATCCCACCAAGAAGAAGCTTCCGGTGATTCATTACGTCGTTCAGTAGTAGGAGACTTCTTTTCTTCCATAAACTAACTCCGCTATCCATAAATTTAATATAATTATATTCAGTATAGACTTTAATAATAAAATTGTTCAAGAATATATTAAAAATATACATTAATGAAAGAAGCTGTTAACTATGGAAATAATAGTTTTATTATCAATCTATTATAAAAACCAGTTCAAAACACCAAATAAATTAACACGTTAATAACGCTCTGCTACAACAAAATTAAATAACGTATATTTTAACTATGAAAAATACCTAAATAGAAAGAACAACAAAAGCAGTTGCATAGTTAACTTCGTCTGATAAGGTAATATGCCATTTGCTAGCCCCTAAAGACTTTGCTATTTCCAAGGCTTTATCGGTTAATTGTAAAACAGGTTGACCAGAGGGTAACGATAGAATCTCGATATGTTGAAAAGATACACCTTTTGCAATGCCTGTACCTAATGCCTTAGATAAAGCTTCTTTACCTGCCCATCTTTTGGCCAAATAACGTTCAGGTTGTTTTACAGTAGAGTAGTGCTTGTATTCAGCATCTGTGAGTACTCTTAAGGCAAGACTATTTCGCACTTTTTCAGACATTGCAGCAATTCTGTTAATTTCTACAATATCTGTTCCAATACCAACAACTGACATACTCTACCCTACGCTCTTTATAGACCTTTATTTGATTCCACGCGCTTCAAGCATTAGGCGCTTCATATCACGGATCGCTTTATCTAATCCGTCAATTACCGCACGAGCGATAATACTATGACCTATGTTTAACTCGATAATCTCAGGAATAGCGGCAATGGGTTTAACATTAAAGTAATTTAAGCCATGTCCCGCATTAACCTTCAAACCCTTGCTATGAGCGTATTTAATACCTTTGGTTAATCGTTCTAACTCGGTCAATTGCTCCTCTTCGTTAACCGCATCAGCATATTTACCAGTATGAATTTCAATATACGTCGCTTTAGTGGCTAAAGCCGCATCTATTTGCTTTATATCGGCATCAATAAATAAGCTGGTTTGCGTACCAACCGCAGATAAGCGGCTAACCGCTTGAGTAATTTTATCTAACTGCCCGACAACATCTAAACCACCTTCCGTTGTAAGCTCTTCACGTTTTTCAGGTACTAAACAACAAAACACAGGTTTAACATCACAAGCAATATCAAGCATTTCATCTGTTACTGCCATTTCTAAATTCATACGAGTATTCAGTGTTTGTTTAAGTACATGAATATCTCGGTCTTGAATATGGCGTCTATCTTCACGTAAATGAACCGTAATACCGTCTGCACCGGCATGTTCTGCAACTGTTGCTGCGTAGACAGGATCTGGAAAGTTTGTACCTCTAGCTTGTCGTAACGTTGCAATATGATCAACATTAACGCCTAATAAAATATCATTCATAATTAACTCTTATTTTTACTGTTTGTATAATTAATAATTTACGTGTTTTTCGTTTTGTAAATGACTGTTATCGAGTAAATAACTTTCTACTATTTAATGGTTTGCCACCTAATAAGTTATTGATCACTTGTCTCATTAATAACTTAAATGTTCTTAATACCTGTTCATCTTCAATACTTTGTTGTGCAATAGCTAAAAGATGCTCTTTGCTGTATTTTGGTAAAGTTAGCTTATTTATCGCAGGAATAAAGCCTTCTTCAAGAACGTAATAAAAGAATAGCGCTTGCGACTCAAATACAGTACTAAAATCAAAACTTTGCCCAAGTTCATCTAACAAAATCATTTCAAAATTCCTGAGCGTTCTTTCTATTGATGTTTGCTCAGCTAATGCCTGTAAACTTCGCTTATACTGATGAAACAGTTCAGGGCATTCTATATGGTCACCAAGTAATTTGACTAATAATTCATTAAGATAAAAGCCACTAAAAACGTAATTTCCAGAAAGCGCATAAGAGCGTGAAGTCGTTTCTATACGACTTAAATTTTTAAGTTGTCCTTTACCCTTTAATAATACTTGTAAGGGCAAAAAAGGCTGTAACAGCCCTTTTTTATTCGATTTTTGTGTTTTACCTGTGTAAACAATAGCGGAAACTTTACCACTTTGTTCAGTTAACAAATCAACGATTAACTGATTATCTTTGAATGGTCTACTGTGAAGAATAAAAGCTTGTTGCTCAAATATTTCCATCGTGTTTAATTTACATTATTAACCTGAGTAATCATCGCCATAACCTAAACTACGCAGTGCTCTTTCATCATCAGCCCAGCCCGACTTAACTTTTACCCAAGTTTCTAAAAATACTTGTTGACCAAATAAAGCTTCCATATCTCTACGAGCTTCTTGACCTATTGTTTTTAGTCTTGCGCCTTTATTACCAATAACCATTCTTTTTTGAGTTTCACGTTCAACAAGAATAAGTGCATTAATGTGGTAAACACCTTTTTCGTCCATTTTAAACTGTTCTATTTCAACAGTCGTTGAATAAGGTAATTCGTCACCTGTGAAGCGGATCAGCTTTTCTCTAATAATTTCAGATGCCATAAATCGGCTGGAGCGATCAGTTATATAATCTTCAGGAAACCAAAATTCACCTTCTGGTAACGAATTCATACATAGATCATGAATTTTATCAACGTTATCGCCTTTACTGGCAGAGATCGGAATAATATCTTGGAATGTATGTCGAGTACCTAATTTTTGTAAATGAGGTAATAAATCTTCTTTGTTTTGTACGTTATCAATTTTATTAACGACTAAAACACAAGGTGCGCCACTTTTTTTAATTTTACTCAGAACAAGCTCGTCATCAGTTGTCCAATGTGTGCCTTCTACTAAAAATACAATAAGCTCAACTTCAGCAATAGAACTACTTGCAGCTCGGTTCATTAAGCGGTTAATAGCGCGTTTTTCATCTGTGTGCAAACCTGGTGTATCAACTAAAACGGCTTGGTTATTCTTTTCAGTTAAAATGCCTAATATACGATGACGTGTCGTTTGAGGCTTTTTAGAAGTAATACTAATTTTTTGCCCTAACAAGCTGTTAAGTAATGTTGATTTACCTACGTTAGGACGGCCGACAATAGCAATAAGTCCGCAATGTTTCATTTCTGTTGTCATTTTTGAATTAAGTCCAATACTTGTTGAGCTGCTGATTGTTCAGCTTTACGTCGGCTTGTACCTTTAGCAACAACTTCGGTGTTAATAACACTTGTAATGCATTTAACCGTAAATTGTTGATTATGTGATTGCCCGGTAATTTCTAATACTTCATATTCAGGAAGTTCTATTTTTCTGCCCTGTAAGTATTCTTGTAAACGTGTTTTCGGATCTTTTTGTCCATTACCCGGTTTAATATTCGCTAAGCGTTCACTAAACCATGCAAGAATTAAAGCTTTACATCTTTTTTGATCAGAATCTAAATATACGGCACCTATTATAGCTTCAACAGCATCTTCAAGAATTGAATCGCGTTTATGACCGCCACTTTTCAATTCACCAGCACCCAATATTAAATGTTCACCCAACTTAAAATTTCGACCAAGTTCAGCAAGTGTTACGCCTTTAACTAAGCTAGATCTCATACGAGTTAAATCGCCTTCATCATGTTGAGGAAATTGATTAAATAAAGCTTCAGCTATAACAAAACCTAGAATAGAGTCACCTAAAAACTCCAAGCGTTCATTATGTAAACCTTTAGCACTTCGATGAGTTAACGCTTGCAACAATAAATTTTGATCATTGAAAGTGTAGCCAATACGTTTAGATAAAGCGGTAAGGGCGTGAGGTGTATTTTTGATCAATTAATTAATTCCACCTAAACGTTCAAACCTAACTCCCGTTGGGATCCAATGAGGTAAAACACTATCTTCGGCTCTATCAAAATTAAAACTCATCCAAATAGCTACCGCTTCACCTACTAAGTTCTCTTCTGGCACAAAACCCCAAAATCTACCATCTAAACTATTATCTCGGTTATCACCCATCACAAAATAATGACCATCAGGAACAACAAATTCATCTCGCTGTGTACCTGCTTGCTTATAATAATGTTCTATACGAGGAGTGATCCCATTATTGATGAGTATATCGTGAGTTTTATTTGGCATTTCAGAAGTATAACGACTTAAACCATATGAACCGTCTGGTGTTGAATCTTCAGGTCTAAAGGTTTGTACAACCTGCTCAAAGTCAGAACAGGCTTTATCTGCAGGTTTACACACTGGCTTAATATATAACGACTTATTGCGGTAAATAATACGATCGCCCGGTAAGCCTATAACACGCTTAATGTAATCAACTTGCGGATCAACGGGGTATTTAAATACCACAACATCGCCACGCTCAGGTAAATTAATTTCAATAAATTTTTTGCGTGCAACAGGATCTCGTAAGCCATAGTTAAATTTATTAACAAGAATAAAGTCACCATCAAGTAATGTTGGCATCATAGAACCTGACGGAATTTGAAATGGTTCGTATAAAAAAGAACGCAATATCAATACAAAAGCAATAACGGGAAAAATCTGAACCGCTGTATCAACCATAGCTGATGGTTCAATTAAAGTGGCCTCTACTTCAGTACCTAACTCGCCTTCACATTGCGCTTTAGCATTCGCTAACTTTAGCTCTCGTTGCGGAGCTAAATAAAACTTATCTGCTAACCAAATTATTCCAGTTACTATAGTAACAACAACTAAAAATATAGAAAAATAAACTGCCATAGGGATTCCGTTTTTTCCTGTTAAATTGAAATTAACTTTCTAATTTCAATACTGATAAAAATGCTTCTTGCGGTATTTCAACATTACCAACCTGTTTCATACGTTTTTTACCGTCTTTTTGTTTCTGTAGTAATTTCTTCTTACGAGAAATATCACCACCGTAACATTTTGCTGTTACGTTTTTACGTAACTGTTTTACTGTTGTACGTGCAATAACGTTGTTACCAATAGCGGCTTGAATCGCTATATCAAACATTTGTCTGTGGATCAGTTCTTTTAGTTTTTCAACTAACATACGACCACGAGCTATTGAATGAGATCTATGCGTGATCATTGCTAACGCATCAACACGGTCGCCGTTAATCATTACATCAACTCGAACCATGTCTGCTGGTTCAAAGCGTACAAAATTGTAATCTAAAGAAGCATAACCACGACTGGTAGATTTTAACTTATCAAAAAAGTCCATTACCACTTCGGCCATAGGTAATTCATAAGTTACAGCAACTTGATTACCATGATAAATAATGTCTTTTTGCACACCACGTTTTTCAATACAAAGGGTGATTACATTACCTAAATGTTCTTGTGGCACTAAGATATTAGCTTGAACAATAGGTTCTCTAATTTCTTCAATGTTATTAATAGGTGGTAAATCACTTGGGTTATCAATCGATAATACATCGCCATTAGTACACGCAATTTCATAATTTACGGTAGGTGCTGTTGTGATAAGGTCTAGGTTGTATTCACGCTCTAAACGTTCTTGAACTATCTCCATATGGAGCATGCCAAGGAAACCTATACGGAAACCAAAACCTAATGCTGATGAATTTTCCGGTTCAAACAGTAATGAAGCATCGTTTAAGCTTAATTTATTTAGCGCATCACGGAAGTTTTCATACTCTTCTGAACTTACTGGAAAAATACCTGCATAAACTTGCGGTTGTACTTTCTTGAAACCAGGAAGTTGCTTGGCTGCTTCTTTCTTAGAAATAGTGATGGTATCACCAACCGGTGCACCATGAATTTCTTTAATACCAGCGATAATAAAGCCAACCTCACCGGTTCTAAGAATGCCAGTATCTGTCTGCTTAGGTGTGAAAATACCCACTTTGTCGATAAGATGTGTCTGTCCTGTAGACATAACCACCATTTTATCGCCTTTTTTAACTTCGCCATTCATTATACGAACTAAAGACACAACACCTTGATAGTTATCAAACCACGAATCAATAATAAGCGCTTGTAAAGGAGCGTCTCTTTCACCAACAGGTGGTGGAATATTAGCAACAATCGTTTCTAGTACATCTTCAATACCAATGCCAGTTTTAGCTGAACATTGCACAGCACCTGTAGCATCAATACCAATAATATCTTCAATTTCTTCTGAAACACGGTCAGGGTCAGCTTGTGGTAAATCAATTTTATTTAGGATAGGAATAACTTCTAATTCCATCTCAATAGCGGTATAGCAGTTAGCCACCGTTTGAGCTTCAACACCTTGTCCAGCATCTACAACTAATAAAGCGCCTTCACAAGACGCTAATGAACGTGATACTTCATAAGAGAAATCAACATGGCCCGGAGTATCAATAAAGTTAAGTTGGTAGATTTCACCATCTTTAGCTTTATAATCTAAGGTTACACTTTGCGCTTTGATCGTAATGCCACGCTCGCGCTCAATATCCATTGAATCAAGAACCTGCGCTGACATTTCGCGATCTTGTAAACCGCCACAATGCTGGATAAGACGATCGGAAAGAGTAGATTTACCATGGTCGATATGGGCGATTATCGAAAAGTTTCGGATATTTTTCATAGATGGAGGTTCAAGTATAACAATTATAAAATTAACAATAGCGGGATTTTAGCGAATTTAGTGAACGGGGGCTATCTTTATACTCAATTAACTTTCAGTAACGAGTATTTTTTCTGTAAGAATACGTAAAATCTTTGGTGTTAGTCGTGCTTTATTTTTAGGTAAGGATTGTTTCTTTTTGGCTAAAGCATAACCTAAATAGCCACCTAGCGTAGAAAGTAACACACCAAATAATTCATGCGGTAAAACACCATGATTAACCAAGTATTGTCCTAATCCACCAAAAGTAATGAGGCCAAAGAGAGGAAATAAATACACTTGCCAAGCACTTTGCAATAAACAATCATCTGAAAGGCCAAGTATAACAGTATCTCCAACCTTCACGGGTAGGTCGCTTTGTAGCACTAATGACAACTTTTTGGTTGGAAACGCTTTTGCAACTTGTCCACTGCCACAATTATCAACTTGCTGACATCCTGAGCACGCAGACTTTACTTCACTCATCACGGAGATAGACTGGTTTTCAATATGTACTACCGTAGCTAACTCTTCCATTATGGTGTTTGATTACTTGGCAATAAGCTAACAGAATCAGCAATGTCTTTAGCGGTAATTGATGAAATTTTACCTACTACACTCACCTCAACACCTTTAATGACTTGATTAAAAATTCCTGTTGCCCCGTTCATCACAAATTCAGGTTCTCGATGATTTACGGCACTTTTATTTATATAAACAGATACATCAACTAAACCATCAGAAAACAACATAAACTCCGTTGCCTGCTTTGTAATTGATAGGCGATGATAATTAGCTCTTATTTTTTCAAAGCCATTAGGTAACCAATTAACTTTCCAGTGTAAGTCGTTATCAACAACACCCTGAGGTACATCAACAACCGGTGGTAAATCTGTATTTTGTAATTGCTTTAATGGCTCTGGTAAGTCTTGTGAAAACTCTAAATGTGTAAATTGTACTTGTTCTAAAACAATACCTTCTCGGGTAATTACTGACATTTTCAGCAACATATTTGAGTCTTGATCAATCCATAAACGATAACCAAATCGGTTTTTATCTTTTGAAACAATACGAATAATTTGTGCTGAGCGGCCTAAAACACGACTTTTACCTAATGAAATAAAGTCATAGTTTTTCTCTAAAGATACAATATCTCCGCTAAAAATCGCTGGAATAGGACCACTAATTTGAGACGTTTCTACGGAATAAGGAGGTAATTCAGGTTCGATATAACTAACAATTTCATTTTTTCTTAATACGTCTCGACGCGGACCATTAAGCAAAGACAAAATTTCTAGTTCTTTACCTGTTTCGTCAACACCATGAAACCAATGATAAGGTTCAGCGTGGTTATTTTTAATAACCACGAATGAAGTACTAAAGTTACGTGTTTTTAAAGATTGAGATAAAGCATTAAGCCATGTTGAAGCTTGCTCTATTTCTGCGGCTAGTGCTGAAAATCCAGTACTCAACAAAAGTACGCAAATTAATATTCTCATTTAGGCAAGTTTTCAACCTTATTTTCAGGGATAATTTCGATTGTAGGTTCTGCAGCTCCATTTGCTTCAATATTTGAAACTGCAGTTAATTTAATTTGTTGTTTATGATCTAACAATAAAGCCTGTAAACGACGTTGTTGTTCAATATAGGCTTGCTTTTGAGACATTTGCGTTGGTTGTTGGTAGTTAAAACTCACTGGCTCAGCAATACCAACAAAAGGACTTGTTTGAATATTTTGCACTGGAACTAAATCGTCAGATTGAACAACATTATTTTGTTGAACACCTAATACCATTAAACCAGCAGCTGATGCTGCGATAGCTACTTGCCCTAAAGGTTTAACAAAACTCACAATACGTGCTTTAAACGAATTTTGCTTTTTAACTGTATTTTTAGGTGCTAAGACCGTTGGTTCATTTTCAATTGCGGCAGCAATTTTGGCAGATAAATCTAATTGTAATGTTTGAGGTACATCGTTTCTCATGATGTCACCCATCAATTGATAACGTCCCCAAGTATCAGACAATTCACTATCTTTGATAATTTCATCAAAAGATTCATCTTGTTGTATATAGTTATCTACACAAGAAGAAACTGTCTCAAACTTATTTTCACTCATACATGCACCTTAAAATTAGCGTTGTAACTAAATTAGTTACTTAACTTTGAAGTAATGGTCGTATTTTTTTATCTACAGCATCACGTGCTCTAAATATTCTAGAACGTACTGTACCAACAGGACATTCCATAATAACGGCTATTTCTTCGTAACTTAATCCTTCAAGCTCCCTTAAATTTATCGCTGTGCGTAAATCTTCAGGTAACTGCTCAATTGTATTAAATACTACTTTTTTAATTTCGTTCGTTAATAATAATTTTTCAGGGGATGCGTTTTCTCTTAATGCATCTCCACTATCATAAATCTCTGCATCTTCAATTTCAACATCTGAACCTGGTGGTTTACGTCCAGTTGCTACTAAGTGATTTTTAGCACAATTTACGGCTATTCTATAAAGCCAAGTATAAAAAGCGCTATCACCTCTAAAATTAGGTAATGCTCGATATGCTTTGATAAAGGCTTCTTGCACAATATCAGGCACATCACTTTGGTTTTTTACATATCGTGAAACTAAATTTGCTACCTTATGCTGGTATTTTGATACCAAAAGGTTAAAAGCATTTTTATCACCACTCTGTACGCGTTCAACTAATTGTTGGTCAACGTTTTGTTCACCCATCCGAGCCCTTTCCTCTAAATAATACTTAACTTCTTAACATCTGGCTCATGACAAACGCATTAATTAGGACTGCCCTAATATGAAAAAGTTCGAAAAAAAATAATAAATGTAACAATAAATTAAAGAATAGCGCTATAAGCCTTTATTTTTACTGTTATAGACATTGAATAAAAGTTAATATCTTAAATCATATAGTACATCAATATTGAAATATTATGAACAAACAACACAACTGTGACGTATTAATTATCGGAAGTGGCGCAGCAGGTTTATCTCTTGCTTTACATTTATCCAAAAATGCTGACGTTGTAGTGCTCAGTAAATCACGAGTAAACGCAGGTTCTACCTACTATGCACAAGGTGGAGTAGCCGCGGTATTTGATGAAAATGATAATATAGATTCACATGTAGCAGACACCTTAGTTGCTGGTGCGGGTTTATGTGATGAGGATGTTGTGCGTTATACCGCTGAAAATGCTAAAGAATGCATGGAATGGCTTATTGGCCAAGGTGTCAATTTTGATAAAGAAGAATCTACAAACACCGATGTAAAATACCACTTAACTCGTGAAGGCGGGCATAGCCACCGTAGAATTTTGCATTCAGCCGACGCTACAGGCAAAGCGATTCAAACGACCTTGGTTGATCAAATCAAAAACAATAACAGAATACGTTTATTCGAACGTTATAATGCAATCGATTTGATCACCAAAACAGATAAAAATAAAAAATCTGAATGTATTGGTGCTTATATTTGGAATAGAAACACAGAAAAAGTTGAAAGTATTGCCGCTCAAAAAATCATTTTAGCCACAGGTGGCGCAAGTAAAGTATATCAATACACCTCTAATCCTGACGTTGCTAGTGGCGACGGTATTGCTATGGCTTGGCGAGCAGGCTGTAGAGTAGCCAATATGGAATTTAACCAATTTCATCCTACGTGTTTATTTCACGCAGAAGCAGGAACGTTCTTATTAACGGAAGCTCTGCGCGGTGAAGGTGCATTGCTACGACGTCCTGATGGTAGTCGTTTTATGCCCAGCTTTGATGAGCGAGCCGAGTTAGCACCAAGAGACATAGTTGCACGAGCAATCGATTACGAGATGAAGCGCTTAGGTGCAGACTGCATGTATTTAGACATCAGTCATAGACCTGATGATTTTATCAAGCAACACTTCCCTACCATTTACCAAAAAATACTCAAACTCGGTATTGATATAACTAAACAACCTATTCCTATTGTACCTGCCGCTCATTATACCTGCGGTGGAGTAATGATAGATAAACAAGGAAAAACCGATCTCAACAATTTATATGCAATTGGTGAAGTTGCTTATACGGGGTTACATGGCGCAAATAGGCTAGCAAGTAACTCTTTATTAGAATGCTTAGTATTTGCGCGTGGTGCCGCGCAAGATATAGAAGAAACCCTAAAAAGAAAAGTTAAATACATCGCCCTTCCAGCTTGGGATGACAGCCGCGTAACGGATTCTGATGAAGAAGTTGTTATTCAACATAACTGGCATGAACTACGATTATTTATGTGGGATTACGTGGGTATTGTAAGAACAACTAAACGATTAGAACGGGCTTTACATCGTGTTGAATTATTGCAAAGAGAAATAGACGAATATTATCAAAACTTTAGAGTAAGTAATAACTTACTAGAACTACGTAACTTAGTACAAGTGGCTGAGCTTATAATAAAAAGTGCGATGGAACGTAAAGAAAGCCGCGGCCTGCACTACACATTAGATTACCCAGAATTAAGTAACGAAATTAAAACAACTATTTTAATACCAACTCCGTTAATAAATTAAGCTATTTAAACCAGTAAAAAAGGTCTATTAATTATTGGGTGTGGTATCGCACCTAGTCAGCATGAAAGGCATTTCGCTTAATTACACGGCATAATTGAGAATAATGATAATCAGAAACACTACTTTTAAAAATAAAGTGGGTTTCTGATTTTACTTTATTATCCTTTTCACAACTTAAACATAGCCAACAACCGAATATACCTACTCGGCTATTCAAACCCATTTCATACTGTTGCTTATTTAATTCAACAATATTATCAGGCAGTAATATAAGTTCTTTGAGAAAATACTGAGGTGTTGAACGCACCTTAGAATAAGACGCGCTAAAAAAGCTAATAACAACCATAAAAAATATAATAGCTGTTGTAGCAAGTAGCTGTATTAAAACAGGGTTAAGCTCAAATAATAAAACACTCGTTAACATTACCGCTAATAAATAAACCACAGAAAAAACAATGATCCTAGGGAATATCGACGAGTATATTTTTATCTTAAAGCTTAACTCGGTTGAGTATAAGTTGGACCAAGGAGTTAAGTTCACTGTCTTCACACTTTTCATGTCCCATAAACCAAGCAAATAACTCAGGATCTTGGCAAACGAGTAAACGTTCAAAAATAACTTTATTTTCTTCAGAAAGATCGTCGTAAGCTTCATCTACAAAAGGTAAAAGTAGAACATCAAGCTCTAACATTCCACGACGACAAGCCCATCGTAATCTTGGTTTATTATCTAATAGGGTCATACAGCACCAGTAAAATTCAAAGTAAAAGTAAAGATATGCGCCTATTCTAACAATTTAGTTCATATAAGCTTGTATTTTTTTTAATTGGCCTTATTAATTAACTAATGTTTTTCGCAAAAAATGCCACATTTCATGACTATAAAAATAGATCAATCTTTACCTTCGCTTGAACAACTCCCTAGTGTTTTTGCTATTACGCTTGATGATTTAGCCGCAATATCTTTAACCGGTGAAGAACAAAATAAATACCTACAAGGGCAAGTCACTTGTGATGTTAATAGCGCTAACGAAAATAGCTTACTTAATGGCTCTCATTGCGATGCCAAAGGCAAAGTATTTTCAGCTTTTCGTTTTATTATGCGCAACAAAGCCAACTTATTAATACAACCAAAAGCAACATTAGCCGCATCACTTGCCGAGCTAAAAAAGTTTGGCGTATTTGCTAAGGTCTCCATTGAAGCAGTTGAAAACCTAACTTATATAGCCGTTTGCGGGCAAGAGGCTAAAACAACATTAGCTCAACATTTTTCAACCTTACCATGCGAAAGCTCTCCTGTTGAAACTATAGATTCTACAACGCTTGTTTATATTGAAGGGCAAATACCTCGATATATAATCATTAACGAAGCAGACAAAATTTCAGCGCTTGCCAGCAAACTCAATATAACCACCTATGCTCATGCGGTTTGGAACTTACTTGAAATTAGCGAAGGATTTCCTACATTAAACGAATCTTCAATTTCAGCTTACGTTCCACAAATGTTAAACTTGCAGGCAGTCAATGCCATTAGCTTTACCAAAGGCTGTTACTTAGGCCAAGAAACCGTTGCAAGAATGCAATACCTTGGTAAAAATAAACGCGCGTTATATAGCTTAAAAGGCAATGGCGACGTAGTAATTAGCGCCGACAGCATTATTGAAAAACAACTGGGCGAAAACTGGCGCAAAGCAGGCGACCTACTAACAAGTTATACTGCCGACAATGGTGACTATTACCTGCAAGCCGTATTAGCAAGCGACACCGATGAAACAACAAACCTTCGCATTAAAGACGCGAATGAAGCATCATTACATATACAACCTTTACCCTACACTTTAACTACTCAGGACTGATTTAATCAGACATTATTATGAAAATTACTGCAAACAAAGTCGCCGTTATCCATTACGCTGTATCAAATGGTGAAGATACATTAATTGATAGCTCATACGATCACGAACCACTATCTATCATTCATGGTACAGGTTACTTAATTCCTGGATTAGAAAATGCGTTAGAAGGACATGAAGTAGGTGATAAATTTGAAGTAACAGTATCTCCTGAAGAAGGTTACGGCGAACGTTTTGACGACTACGTACAAACAGTACCAAAAGAAATGTTTGCTGAAATTGATGATCTAGAAGTTGGCGCACAACTACGTGCAACAACTGACGACGGCGAACAAACAGTTATAGTAGTTGATATGACAGACGACACCATTACCGTTGATGGAAACCACCCATTAGCCGGTATTGAATTAAAATTTGAAGTTGAAGTATTAGAAGTAAGAGATGCAACGGAAGACGAACTAACTCACGGCCACGTTCATGGTGAAGGCGGTTGTGGACATACTCACTAGGCAACTGATTTATTAGGTGTTGTAGAGCAACCTAATCAGAAACATAAATCCCGCTATTTAATGGTTTAAATAGTGGGATTTTTATTTTCAAGGTTTATTGAATTCATGGTGTTTTCTGGTAAGTTCTGACTATTGAAATGAATGTCATTACGAGACATTTTCATTATAAGTTATTAGAAGTTTTATCAGGGATGGTGTTCAATTGAAAAACTTATTAATTCTCATCGTTATTTGTGGGGCTGCATGGCAGTTCTACTTTAAAAACAATGCCCCAGTCGAAACCACTCACAAAAAAATAATATCTGAATTATCAAATAGCGATGCTATAAAAACATTAGCTCAAGCTAAAGAGATAACTAAACCCAAAGCCACCTATAAATGTGATGGTAGACAACATTGTTCTCAAATGAAATCATATGAAGAAGCAAAATACTTTATCAGTTACTGTCCTAATACAAAAATGGACGGTGATCATGATGGCATTCCTTGTGAAAGACAATTTAATAGATAAGATGTTTTCAGTAAAGATAGCCTCCTGAACTCGCTGATATGGATGAAGAGCTAATTGCAGGCCCTAGAAAAATAGAAGATATTCCAATTGAGAAAGCAGAAAAGAAAGGGCTAAATCAATTAAGCAATTGATTATATTCATAACTTGGCTAAGTTTCTCAAGTCGACTATTTACAAATGGTTCCTAACTATTTCAAACATTAATTTAGTCTATGCATAAAGAATCAAGGAATTGAATTGTTAAATATAGCCAAACGTATACAAATCATAGAATCTCTAGTATTAGAAGATACTGCGCAAAGTTTAACTTATGCGGCTTTAGAAAGTAGATTAACAATTGAGTTTATATTCTATGAAAGATTTAAGCTTTCACATTCTCATTTATCTTCAGAAGATCTTAAAGATTGGAGACCTAAAAATATATTAAAACAGGTATTGGAAGAAATTAATGAAAATGTAGATAAAGGTTTTACTGTCTCAATTTCAAAAGACCCCATACTAGGTAAGCATCCTTCGACAAAAGAAGAATATGAATCTATCGAATACGTTCCTTTAGGAGAACAATCTGCAATTAATTTAAATCTCTTAAACAGATTTTGGCAAAGCTTTTCTGGTTTAGCTCTTCATATTCCTGTTCCTACTATCTGCTCCGGTGAAATAGAAATTTATGGAGATAAAAGTAAAACAAAAAATAAACTTGAAAAGTTTTTAACGTATTTATCGAAAATAAAAGATGGTAACCTTTTGATGGGAGGCATGGAGGGAGTAGATTTTTGTTTTAATTGTTATTCCTGCGACAGTTTAATAAAAAAACCAGTTAAGTATATAAAGACATCTATTATAGCTAATTGTATTAACCTTAAATGTAATGAAAGTTATCTCATAGAACATGATATAGAAAGCAGGTATAAAATTACAAAACGTTGTATTAAATTACAGTGTAATGAGTGTAAAAAAGACTTAGAAGTACCAACCAATATTTTCAAAAAACTTAAATTTGAAGAGCAATTACAAATTAATTGTGTGGAATGTAAAACCCATCAAACAATAATCATGTATCCTTTAATTAAAAGTAATTCATAATGAAAATTCATTGACTAACAACTTTAAAAATCACCATGGAAACACTTTAAAATCAAAAGAATCTACTCTGCCTCACCTATCACTCCATCAACGCTTGCACTTTCCCTTTCACTTCTCCATATTTCAGCGCTTCACACATTGCAAAGCCTGACAGCTTTTTCACTTTTTGTTTAGTAAACATAGGGACGGTTAACCCTACTAAAAATTGGCAATAAATACTGATAGGTAAATCGATTATGCCCGCAGCTTTTAAGTGTTCAGTTAACTGTACACAGGCATCGCTTATAGTGTTGTCGTCTGGCCATTGGGGGGTTGATGAATATGCTAATTTTGCGACTTTGCCTAAACACACGGAGCAATGATTACAGTTTTCAGGGCTTTGTTTGTCGTCAAAATACAGCGATAAATTTTTACTTAAACAACGGTCTAATTCAAAAAATCGAATGAGTGCAGCTATGCGGTTAATCTCGCTTTGTTCTTTTTCAGTAAAATACACAAACACTTGCTGTGCTAAATCAGGTGAATTAAGTTGCTGTGGAACGACTTGATACACTTCTGTCATCTTTTTAGTTTGTAGTTCGATTAATTTTTTCTCATGTAAATAATCTAAAGCGGTTACTACGCGAGAACGACCAAATTAATCTAGTCGCTCTACTTGATCAAAGTTTTATTTAATTGATCAGACAAGTGTTTGAAAAGCTGTTCATTATTTCTTTTGCTTTTTTAATTGTTACTTCCATCTGTTTTACATGGTTTATATGAAATTCAGCAAAATAAATTTTATTTTCTTTTGTTGCTACCCGAATAATAAAAATCTCCTCATTCTTATTTATATCCGAATGCAACTCCTTAAAATTAGCTTTAAGAACGAACTCTAACCCATTAATATTTGACAGAATAATAGGGCTAGCTTCTGCAAGCCTATTAGAGTAAAAGAATTTGTCTTTAAGCCTGTAACTATAATTATCAAAGAATTGTTTATAAATATCTTGAGATTTATCTAAATCTTCAATACCTTTTAATAGGTGAAGATTATCACTTTTATCCAATTCATAAATAGACAAATTCCAGTAACTATCATGTAACATAAAGTTGACCGATGCCTTTTTTATACCCTGATTGATTTCAGTTGATACATCAACGTTGGGTATTTTAAATTTTTCGACATTACATGTTAGTGAGTCAGCAGCAAAGGTTGTTTGAATATTGAATAATATAAAAAAAAATAAAAAATTAACGCTTTTCATTTAGCTTATTCTCCAATCTAACTATTTTAAAGGTGGAATAAACGAATTGTACAATAGAGAAAATAAAAACAGCATAAAATATATATTCTTTATCTTGAATACTTGAGTTATTGAAAAAGGTAATACCTCCAACAATGGTCACCACCAAATAAACGACAGCAAAAATTCTATTAAATAACATAAAACCTACTTTTAATAAACGGGGGAGGTTTTTAATTGACTTCTGTTTGTTATTTCTTGATTGACCTTTTCAAGTTCTGAGCTGTTAAACAAGAAAGCTCCCCAAAGAACTAATGTTACAACCCCACCTCTAGTCATTCTTTTTCTTTTCCATGTGTCTTGTATTATTGTTTTAACTCCTACTGCGGAAGCCGTTAAACCAATAATACCCGCATAACGATTGATACTATCATGAAAGTTACGGTCATTTAATAACTCATCATTACTTAAAGACCAAACTCCCCACTGAGGATTAACACTTATATCAAGTATTAAATTCACTAACTGTCCCTCTAAAGGTTTATTTTTATTACCAACTTGCCTAATCAGAGACATAGCCTCTGTTTTTTGAATTCGATTAAGATGTCTATATAATATTACTCCTGACATTGCTTCTAGTTCTAACTGTCCTCCATCCTTAACAAAAGAGAATGGTATGTTTGTTATTTTAGCTAAGTGTCGGAGCTGTTCAGGTAGGTTTTTTGGTAAAATATATGGTAATTTTGACTTGTTCATTTATATCCCTTTTAATCTATCTTCCTAATTTACCAAATAATATTAACCCTTTTTTTTATAGACAACAATAAATTCTCTTTCCTATTTTAATTTCTGTTACTTAAGGTGGTTTTAGACGAATTTAGGCTCAAAGTTAACATCATATGATGATAAATCAACATCCTCTATAAGCTTGTTACTACTATTGTGGATACAGATTTATGGAGTGTAACCATGATGTTGTAGCCAAATTAACTCAGCCACAACAAACTCTATAACCTCACCTAACTCCCCATCAACGCTTGCACTTTCCCTTTCACCTCTCCATATTTCAGCGCTTCACACATTGCAAAGCCTGACAGCTTTTTCACTTTTTGTTTAGTAAACATAGGGACGGTTAACCCCACTAAAAATTGGCAATAAATACTGATAGGTAAATCGACTATGCCAGCAGCTTTTAAGTGCTCGGTTAACTGTATACAAGCATCACTTATGGTGTTGTCGTCTGGCCACTGTGGTGTTGATGAATATGCTAATTTTGCGACTTGGCCTAAACACACGGAGCAATGATTACAGTTTTCAGGGCTTTGTTTGTCGTCAAAATACAGCGATAAGTTTTTACTTAAACAACGGTCTAATTCAAAAAATCGAATGAGTGCAGCTATGCGGTTAATCTCACTTTGTTCTTTTTCAGTAAAATACACAAACACTTGCTGTGCTAAATCAGGTGAATTAAGTTGCTGTGGAACTACTTGATACACTTCTGTCATCTTTTTAGTTTGTAGTTCGATTAATTTT
This sequence comes from Pseudocolwellia sp. G5-9, assembly GCF_055808995.1. NCBI lineage: Bacteria > Pseudomonadati > Pseudomonadota > Gammaproteobacteria > Alteromonadales > Colwelliaceae > Pseudocolwellia > Pseudocolwellia sp. G5-9. The sequence goes on along the minus strand of NZ_CM147893.1, from coordinate 3,853,663 downwards.
TTCTCATGTAAATAATCTAAAGCGGTTACTACGCGAGATCGATCACATTGATACTGCTGCTGTAGCGAGAGAAAGTCAGGCTCCCCCCATATTTTTTTAAACTGTGTATTAGCAAAAACCGCTTGTAAAAAGGTTTTTCGTTCTCCTTCAAACATGGCTACAATGTCATTTTCTTTCGCTAAAAATTTATATTTAAATTCAGCGAAGTAAGCATGTTTAGGCGTTAACATTCCCATTAGCTCTAATTGTACGAGTAAGGTTTTTAACGGTAGTTGACGAATATTAGTGTCGTTAGAAAGACCTGTTATTTGCACTTCCCATTGGTTGTGCTGACTTTCTTTTTTAATATTTTCGAGCAGTAGCTCAATACTATTTAGCGTTGGTGTGTCGCCATAAACAAAATTTTCAAGGGTATGTAAGCTGTCTAAATTAGCTAGGGTAATACAATTTGATTGCTGCCCGTCTCGCCCTGCTCTTCCTATTTCTTGGCTATAGTTTTCGATAGATTTAGGTAAGTCGTAATGCACTACAAAACGAATATCTGATTTATCAATCCCCATACCAAAAGCAATAGTGGCGACCATTACGGGAATATTACCACTCATAAAACGTTGTTGAATATCTTGCTTTTTATCGTCAGCAAAACCCGCATGATAGGCTTGAGCATTAATACCTTGCTGTTGCAGGTATTGCGCAACAACTTCAGCAGTTTGCTGCAAAGTAACATAAACAATACCGCAGCCACTTTGCTGATTAATGGTATTAATTAGTTCTTGGTTTTTATGTTGCTGAGCAACAGGTACAACCGATAAATTTAAGTTGGCTCGGTAAAAACCTGTTTGCACTATATGTTGTGGTTGAATAGCAAACTTAGCTGCCATATCTTTTTTTACTTTTGCGGTGGCGGTTGCCGTAAGTAACAATACTTGCGGTATGTTTAATTCGTTTTTATAAGCAGGTAATTTGAGGTAATCGGGGCGAAAGTTATGACCCCATTCTGAAATACAATGAGCTTCATCAACCACTAACTGTGAAATAGCTACCGATGAGATAAAACGCCTAAATCTTTCATTTTTAAAACGCTCTACCGACACCATAAGTATTTTAATGTTACCTGCTTTTACGTTTTGAATAACTTGTTGATGCTGTTCAGCACTTAAAGAAGAGTCAATGCTAGCAGCCGGAATACCTTTAGCTTCTAAAAAGGTGAGTTGATCTTTAATTAACGCTAATAACGGCGATACCACTAAGGTTAAATGAGGCAAGTGTAAGGCGCTTAGTTGATAACAAAGCGACTTACCTGAACCTGTAGGAAAGATAGCAAGAGACGATTGCCCATCAATTAATTGCCTGATGGCTTGCTCTTGTCCTTCTCGAAAGCCATCAAAACCAAAAACCTGTTTTAAATTAGAAAGTAACTGCAAAAAAATGACCTTATTTATAAATAACGAAAAAATACATATTAACGAATAAAGTGACTATTTATTTAGTTGAATAATAGTGGCTTTGAATACGTGCGCAATAACCCACTAAGTTATCATATTTTTTAGCTAATAAATTAAAGTCACTTGAATAGTCTACTAATAAAAACTGGCAAAGAATTGAATAAGCCGTTACATCAAAACTTGATATAGACTCACCAAAGAAATAATCCTTATCACCTAATAGGTTAGATAATGCCGCTAAAGATTGATCGGTGATAGATAACACTTCATCTCGACTGTGGCGTGCAACACCTTGGGAGTCTAATTTTTTAATGGTTTTTTTACGAATAACGCCAGCAGCAATATTGTTGATTGGAAAAGGAATACCCGCAAAAAAAGTCTCTTTGCATATAGGCCATGTTTTATCGTCGGCCCAGCGTGAATACACTAAACACCAATATAGATTTTCGTCTAACGACTTTGTTAATAAATAAGCCGTTGCTTTTTGCTCAGGAGTTAAAGACTTGTCGATATTTATCGCGTACTTATTATTGAGGTATTCAATAATAAAAGCTGAATCACCAATGGCTTGGTTATCATCTTCAATAAAAGGGAGTTTACCTTTGGGTGATTTTTTTAAGTTATTTATACCACTTTTAACTTGGTAATCTAACTTAGCAATTCGTAAATACAAATCAACCTTCACAACAAACGGGCTTGCATCCATAACACCGAAAGCTGGACCAAAACTATATAAAGTAATCATGTATGTAACACTTCCTTAATACTAATAATCAGCAAAAATCTATAGTAAAACAGTGTAGTTTACTATTCATTTTTACCTAATACATTATTAAAAAATAAAAGGACGATTGAAATACCCCCTTTACTATCAAGCTCATAACATTGTTAGTTTAGTATGATAAAAAGTCATTAGATTTTTATTTTGATATATATTCGGAAATATTAGAAATAAATGAGGGAATTATGAATATCCCCAAACCACTCTTGTTACTATTAAGTGCTCATTTTCCTAAATAGCACAAGTAAGCAACAGTGTTAATCTGCACTTTATCAAAAGCCTGTAATAACCAGTATTACAGGCTATTATACAATGCAATATCACTTAATTAATTTAGCACACTGCGTTGTGTTTAGTTACAGGCTTCACCCATAACGTTCCCACTTCTGCCTTAATGATTTTAACCTCAGTGTTTGCTTCTATTTCTTGTTCAGATTTTAGCTTCCACATAATGCCTGAAAACTTATAGTCAGGGTTTTCATGTAGGCTTATCGCTTCTTCTGTCATAAAACAAACACCCACAAAATCACTATCAACTTCTTTATTATCAGTATCGCCTTGCATGCGTTTTAAGGGCTTCCATAAACTAAAAGCTAATATTGCCGTGAGCAATGCAGTAGACATTAATACACTGTTATAACTATGAGGTAATATATCTAACCAGAGGGCAGTTCCAGTTAACACCATAGCTAAGCCCATAAAAAACAATATAAAAGTAGCAAAACCTAAAATAACTACTTCAACGGTTAATAATAACAAACCTATGGCAACTATGGTTTCAGCTAAATATTGTGTAAGCCACTCATTCATTATTATCTACTCCCATTCAGTGCACTTATAATGGTGGTTGCTTGTGCTACGAGCGAACTTGCCTCTGTTGCACTGTCAGGTAATAAAACAATACTCGATTCTTTAGCGATAGCAGCTTTTGCAGCAATCGCTTTGGTGGCAAGATCTAATTGAACGGCTTTTTGTCCTTGATCTGTTGAAGCAGCTTCACCAATAACTTTTAATGCCAATGCTTGTGCATCAGCAACCGCTATTATTGCTTTAGCTTCACCTTCAGATTGTAGTATTTGTTCTTGTTTTTCACCTTCGGCAGCCAGTACTTGCGCCTGTTTTTGCCCTTCTGCAATATTAATCGCTGACTGTTTTTCACCTTCAGATTCAAGTATTTTAGCGCGACGTTCTCGCTCGGCTTTCATCTGAGATTCCATCGCATGCATAATAGACTGTGGTGGCGTAATATCTTTAATTTCGTAACGTAAAACTGCAACACCCCATACTTCAGCGGCTTCGTTAATAGAGGTAACAATGCGACTATTAAGCATATCTCGCTCTTCAAAAGTTTTATCTAAATCTATCTTACCGATTTCAGAACGCATAGTGGTTTGAGCTATTTGTGTTACCGCAAACACATAATCTTCAACGCCGTAAGTGGCTTTGTATGGGTCTAACACACGGAAGTATAAAACACCGTCAACATGCAAAGAAATGTTATCTTTGGTAATAGCTGACTGACCAGGAATATCGTAAGCCTGCTCTTTTAAGGAACGGTCTGCTGATATTGTATCTACAAAAGGGATAATAAAGTTTAATCCGGCAATTTTAGTTGATTGATACTTACCAAAACGTTCAATAACCCAAGCTCGATTTTGAGGAACAAACTTAATAGATGACTTCAAGGTAATAATAACAAATATTAATATCGCGAAGGGTACAGTTAAAACATACTCAAAAATTATTTCCATATTTTTCTCCTTGCATTGATTATCCCGGGTTCGGGTTAATTAACTCTACCCTATCAATTAACGACATAATATGTCAACTTGCTTTATTTCATCAAATGAAGACTTGTTTATCTAATCTAAGAAAAAATTATAATAAATATAAACTTGGCTCGTTAACGCTAAAATAACAATACTCGATATACTCCACCTTCTCATTGCTTTAGTGGGCCTGTCTTTTTCAGCAACTTCATCAGCGTACATTGCTCTATGGTTTAGCCACGCAATGAATGGCGCCGTTAAAAAAGAGACACTAATTGAAAGATCAATGAAGGTTTTGAAAGACTTTAATAAAAAGAGAATGAGTAAGAGAGCACCTGAAATTTGTATAAACAATGTTGCGTAATAATAACGATTATTTTCAGCTGAATCAGGCGATATTATTTTTTGCATGGCTTGAAAAGCTCTTGGATAACCATCTAAAACCGTCATTAATGAAGAGGTCATAACCGCTATTGCAGCAGCAGATATAAGAGGAATAACCCAATCGCCAATTGCATTAGCAAACATAGTGATTAACATTGAAGCAAAACCAGCGGCACTAGAAGGCATTTCAGTACCGGTATTATAAAGCAAGCCAGCACCTAAAAATAAAAAACAAATGGCTAAAATAAATGTTAAAAAGTAACCAAAATTAAAGTCAAAACGTGCTTCAGCCATTGTTACTCTTCTGCCTAACTCTTTTGACTTTGCATTCACCCATAACGATTGAAAAATAGAAACACCAACAGCTGTAGGCATCCAACCAATTAACGCAATTAAAAAAAGCACTTGGGTCGTATCAAAACTTAACTCGGGTACATATTGAGCACTTTGCCATGCAAAATCAGGTGCGATCATAAAAACAGCAGCAAAAGTAAATACAGTAAACAACACAACAAAAAAAGTGGCTATGCGTTCTAACAAACGATATTTACCCGATATTAATACCGCCGCAATGGTTGCTAATAAGCAAACAGAAATAGAAACATAGCTATAGTCTAACGAGAATATATTTTTCAATAATCCTGCGGTAACTACTGATAACGCAGCGGTTGCCACAAACATAGTAATAATTGCATCAATAAAATATATAGCAATGCACCATTTACCTTGCTCTCGGTAACTATGCAGTAAAGTGCGCCCTGTTGCCGCAGCATAATCAGTACTTAATCTAAAAGCGGGATACTTTAATAAACAGGCTAATAAAATAAATATAGCCAAACTTAAGCTGTACATTCCGCCAGCTCTTGTTGATTGAATTAAATGAGATGTTCCTACTGCTGTTGCAGCAAGTAATAAACCTGGACCGAGTTTATTTTTAATTTGTATAAAAAAGTCAAAGAAGTTCGGTGGGGATTCGCTAACATTAGCGTTTAAGTGTTTCATAATGTTCACCATTATCCGTCAACTAATACAATAAAAACAAATTGACGATATATAAATTGAAAAGCAAAAACGCTTATATATCAAATTTATTAGTAAATTGACATATAAGCGCTTAAATCATAAATACTTCTGAAGAAAAGTTAGAACTCGTAGTCTACAGATAAATAGTAATTACGCGGGCGAGAATAAATAACGTTTTCGTAACCAATTTCGTTATTCGCATCACCACCTAATTTATAAATTTTATCAGTTAGGTTTTCAACACCGAGAGTAATTTTATAATCATCATTTGAGCTGGTATACACCAGTGCAGCATTATAGGCAGCATATCCTTCTGCTCTTACGTAATCAGAGTTAGCGGCCTCAAATTCTTGAGAGCTTTTATAGACAGCGTCTAATCTTGTAGATAAATATGCTCCACTGTTTAACTCAAACATATAAGAAACACCTAAGCTACCGTTATGTTTAGGCGTAAATACAAACTCGTCATCCACAGTAATACCTGCTGCTTGAGCATCTTCTGATATTTCATCATACTCTGCATCTGTAAAACCATAAGCTAAGTTAACCAGCATTGAATCAACAGGTACCCATGTAATTTCAGTTTCTAAACCTTTAATGGTTGCTTTTGCAGCATTAGTTTGGAAAGTAGCAATACCGCCTCTATTTGCAGCTACGATCATATCGGTATAATCACTATAGAAAACAGCTGAGTTAAAGCGAAGTGAATCACTAAAATCAATTTTCACTCCCATTTCATAGGTTGTAACTTTTTCAGGATCAAAAGTAGGCAAACATTCATTACCATCACCACATTCACCATTACCTTGAGCAATTAATGCTTGTGCTTCAGGCGTAGTAAAACTTGTATTTGTTATACGCCACTCAAAACCACCTGATTTAAAACCAGTAGAAACTGTACCATAAAGTTTAACATCTTCACTTGCATCATAACCGACACTTACTCGCCATGTTGTTTCGTCGAATGAAATGGTATTTTCTACATTATCGATTAAGTAATCCGTTGTATTTATTGAACGACGAGGAATAGTTGCAGTGGTTGAATCACAATCAGTTGTTGGTGAAGTAGGACGTAAATCTATAGAACAACCGGGAAAGGCGAAATCGTTAGGTGTTGCATTTTTTTCTTCGTTTGTATAACGAGCACCAAGTGTTAAGCTCCATTTTTCATCTAGATCATAAGTCCCTTCAGCGTAAACTGCGTAGTTTGAGTTATCTGTAATTCCACCGATGTGAATAGGATACAACGTACCTTGTAGCGCACCATCAAAATCAAGCTGATTATCTGACTCTTCTTCATAATAAAAAGCGCCAGCAACCCAAGTTAACTTTTCTGATATACCATTTAGCCTAAAGTCATAAGAGGTTTGCTCAGAATCAAAAGACTCACGATTTTCAAAAATATTTAACGTTGTTCCATCAACTTGACGAGCAATATTAGCTTCTAATTGACGATGAGCAACAATAAAGGTCGCATCAATATTTTCGTTTACAACATAATTGGTGCCAAGTGATACGCCCCAAGCGTCAATATCATTTTGAGATAATGTGTTTTCACCCGTTTTATAAGGGCCCAATTGTTGCGACTCATTATAACAATCTGTACCGACTGAACTATTTCCTTCAACACAACCTTGAGATGTCGAGTTAGGCGCAAAACCAGAAAAACCATTAAAGCCATTCCATGCGCCAGGTAAGGTTCTGTTATCTACATATTTAGCATTAACTTCTGCAGATGACTCTTCACGCTCTCTTATGTAATCAGCAATAAACTTAAAACTTAAATCAGCCGTTGCGTTATAAAGTAGCTTGGTTCTGAAACCCTGAGCATTGGTATTACCGAGTTTTTCGCTGTCAGGTACGTTAACGCGTTCAACAGTACCGTCTCTATCACGCGACATCAGCGTCATAATACCACTTACATTGTCACTTAAATCGCCAGCAACGGTTGCAAACACATCAAGTCGCCCCTGATCGCCCACCAAAACACGTACTTTGCCATTGTCATATTGATCGGGATCTTTAGAGGTAAGTGAAATTGCACCACCTATAGTATTACGACCAAATAATGTTCCTTGTGGCCCTCGTACAACTTCGACACTTTGCACGTCGGCAAGATCAAGTACTGAACCTAATGTACGTCCCATGTATACATCATCAACATATATACCAACACCAGGGTCAACTACAGGCACATAATCGTTTTGACCTATACCTCGAATATAAACAACCGCATTTGAAGATGAACCAGAAACCGCTCCAGATGTACTAAAACTTACATTAGGTGCAACACTCGCAATCCCCGTTAAATCAGCTACCCCCATTTCTTCTAATTGGTCACCTTGAATAGACGTGATAGATAAAGGAGTGTCTTGCAAACTCTCAACACGCTTACGCGCAGTAACAGTAATAACTTCAACACCGAAGCTTTTTCCTGACTTAGCTTCTTCTTTTTCTTCTTGACTATTTTCTGGGTTTTGCTCTTGAGCAGATAAATTTTGAGTACCTGCAAGTAACCCAAAAAATGTGGCTAATCCTGTAAAGAATGATTTTTTTATTGTAGTAGTATTTCTCATAGTATTATTTACCAGCTTGTTTGAATCCAAACGTGAAATTGTAATAACTCCACTTTTCGTAAGGCTGCCGGTTAAAGAAGTGTCTGCAAATAAAATACCTAACGCCTCTTGTAAGGTAAAATCTCCATTTACAGGATTTGTTTTTATATTTTCAACATCTTTTGATTGATATAGGACTGATTTTTTTGTTTGTCTAGATAGGGCTTTAATTGAAACTTTTGCTTGTGTTAATTGAATATTCAATGAGTATTTTTTATTGATATTATTCGCACAAACCTGAGTAGTTACAAAGCACATACCAAATAAACAAAAACATAACAGTTTTGTTTTATTTTTTATATCAACCAGCAAAAAGTTTAAAAATATTAAACACTTCTCATGCGGCCTCAAATAGGAAGTACTTTTACTCACAAGAATCCTCTATAAGAAATGTTAATTATTTTTAAGTACTCGTTGAAAATGCTCAAAATGAGAAAGAGAAAGTGCCACTTAACGAGGTAACTAGTAAAAATTATATTTAATATTTGTTGTCGTTTAATTAATTTTACTTAATTGAACATGTTTATCATTGAGATAAGTCACACCAACACCATAGGTTGTTTCTAATGCTTCAAATAAAGGTTTGGTATCGTTTGTACGAAATATGCCACCAAATTTAATATCAAACAAAGACGAATCTATTATTTCAACCTTAACATCAGAATAGCGACTTAGCTCTTGGATAACATCTTTAAGGGGGGTATCTGAAAAATCGAACAATTCATGTTGCCAAGAAAGCTCTCTTTTAAAATCATTCTCTGGCATGTTTTCTACTACACCAATAGGAATATCAGCCGAAATTGAAATATGTTGACCCACTTCTAAAAATACCGGTTTTACAGACAATGAAGGTGTGCTGAGTTGAGATTGTTCTTCATCAATATTATTTTCTTTAGACAACTCAAGTTTAGCAAATTCAACCTTACCTTCTACTACGGTAACTGAAAGTTTATCTCTTAATAAGCTCACGGTAAAAGCTGTACCTACGGCACGCACGTATTGCTCGTCGGCATAAACAAGGAAAGGTCTATTAGGATTATGTTTTACTTCAAAAAGAGCTTCGCCAGACAATAAACGTACCTTTCTAACCTGCTTGGTATAATTAACTTCCAGCTTGGTATTAGTGTTTATTTTTACAATAGAACCATCTGGGAGTTCAACCTCACGAAACTCCCCTATCGCAGTACTGATGAGCATGGGCTGAACTACAGAAAGAGAATTAACATTAAAAAATAACACGCCCATTACGATAAAGGCAGCCATTGCAGTAAGTGCAAAGGGCATTAATCGACTCTTTCTTTTCACTTGAGATTTTACAATACAGTGCTGCTCAGTTGCGGCTTCTTCAATAGCATCTCCCATTTCAGTTAAGACATTAATTTCCATTGAAAGGTTAGCTATTTTCTTTAATTCTGCGGCATGGCGAGGGCTACGTTGGATCCATTCTCTCAGTGCCAATTCATCTGCCGTGGTAAGTTCGCCCGTGCTTAACTGCGCCATCCAAGCACAAGCTTCTGCGGTGATCTCTGTAGTGTCGTTAAAATTTGTACGCTCGCTCATATCTTACACATCTGTTTTAAATTTACTCATTGGGATATTACTATCGGTATTTACTTGTGCTTCTACCGCTTTGCTCTCCATGTACAGATTAATTCGCTTTAACCCTGAGGCGACATGTTTTTCAATTGTACTTATTGAAATGTCTAACTCTACCGCTATTTCTTTGTGCGAATAGCCTTTAACTTTATTTAATATAAACACTTTTTGGCATTGCTTAGGTAAAGTCGTTACCGCTTCCATAAATAATAACATACGTTTTCGACTATCTAAGTTATCTTCTATGGTTGGTTCATTTATTAAGTACTCTTGCGGCGTACAATCCTCTATAAAGTCGATAATAGATTTTGACTCTTTATCAAGCTTTGTTCTAACAATGTTACGTGAAACACCAAATAAAAAAGCTTTATGCTCGTTGATTTTTTTAGACTTCTCGGCCTCTAAAGCCCGTACTACCGTCTCTTGGCAAATATCTTCAATGTCATGTTTGTTAGAGGTAAACCGTCGCAAAAATTGTTTTAAAATTTTCTCATTTCCGAGAAATGTTTCTGCTATGGATAACCCCTTAAAAGGATTTTTCATTATTATTTTCTTCCCCAATATCTGCTGCTGTTATATCAGAGGCAATAATAAAAGTATATTTTAGTCGTAAGATCACATTAAAGCTCGTTGTAAACTTAGCAGGAAATCATACCTATTTAACCTGAACTTTAGTTAACAGGTTATTGGAAGTAAAAACAACGCAGATAGGCGCTTAAATAGCATTACTGAGTAAAATAACTTAACCAGAGTTCAGGTTATTTAACTCATTATTCAAATAGGTTTATTCTTCGGGATATGAAATTACAGTACTCTTTCTAATACTTTATTTTTATGATTTTCTCTTACTCTATATGAAGGAGCACCTCGCTGGCACACAAAGATAGAAGAATGGGTTACTTGCTTAGCTTGCTTTTTAGCGGCTGTAGCCATTTCAGCAATGTCATGGTGCGATAAACATAAATCGAGGTTAGGTTCTACAACCCCCACAGCTAAACTCAATAAAGGATAGAACTGTAATTCGCCCGTTCTAGATTTAGATTTAATTCCCCCAGCGAGTAAATGTTCTTTGGTGTAATACTGCTGTATTTGCTGGTCAAAATCTTCAAGTATTTTTTCACAGCTGCTTCTCCAGTGTTTTCCTTGAAATACAGCAACAAAGTCATCACCACCAATATGACCAACAAAGTCATGTCCCTGACAATGCAGCTGCACAAGATTAGCCACTAACTGAATAATCTGGTCGCCTTTAGCATAACCATATTGGTCGTTATAAGGCTTAAAATTATTTAAATCAAAATAGGCAAAGTGAAAATGTTGTTTACGAGAAATCAATTTATCTACGTGTCTATAAATAGGTACGTTGCCTGGTAGTAAACTTAATGGATTAGCGTATCTAGCATGCTGTAATTGCAACTGCGTAAGTTGTCGCAATAAATCACGCACAGAACCAATGCCTATGTATTTATCTTTTTGCGTTAAAATAAAGTGCCATAGTAATTTTTCATTATGTTCAGAAGTCACCATTTGAGCCACTTCGTCTAATCTTGCATCTACATCAACAATTACCGGATTTTTCAACATCGTTTCTACAACCGGTTTTTTCTCATTTAGCGCTCGACCATAAGGCGTAGAAAACAATTCTAGAATATGATCCCGCAAGATCATTCCAATAGGTTTATGATCTTTAACCACAGGAATTGAATTGATTTTTGGATTTTTATGAAGATAGTCAACAACGTTTTTTGTTAACTCGTTATGATCTAAAGGAGTTAATTGCTGTAATAACGAGCTAGCAACTTGCTCAAAATGAACAGGATAAAGTTGCGAACGCTGCCTATTTTTCAATATTACGGGTAGCTCTAACGGAGGATATAACGCAGGCCTTGCAAATAAAAAGCCTTGGTAAATAGACAAGCCTAACTCTTCTAATTGTTCAAACTCACCTTGGGTTTCAATACCTTCTGCTACTACTTTAGCGTTAATACTTTGCCCCAAGTTAAGAATGCTTTTTATAAACTCTCTTTTTACTGGGTCTTGATCACACTGATTAATAAAATACCGATCTATTTTTACATAATCAGGTTTAACTTCTGACCACAGTTTAAGCCCTGCATACCCTGCCCCCAAATCATCAACCGCTATTTGAAAGCCTAAGTTACGATAATGCAGTAGCGCCGTTTGTAAAAGATCTGACGCATCAATCGGGTATTTCTCGCTTAGCTCAATAACCACCTGCTCGGGCGATAAGTTATGTTCTTTTAAATAAGATAAGGTAACAGCCTGTGGATGGTCTGACTGTAAAAATACCATAGGGCTAACATTTAAAAACAACTTCCCTTTAAGCTGTAATTCTACAAAACGCGCAATAGATATGCGCCTACAAACCAGTTCAAGTTCTGATAAAAGCCCGTGATTTACGGCTTCATCAAATAAAGCTTGCGGGCTATGCAATGGGCTATCAGACGGTCCTCGAATAAGTGCTTCATATCCATACACAGCTGTTTCTTTAGTGTTATAAATAGGTTGAAATAAAGCCGTTAATTGCTCATTTTCAATGATTGTTTGTAATTGCTTTTTCAAAGTAACTTTTCAAGGCGGAGGGTTTTGTACACTTTATAAAACATTCATGTCAGTTTTATTACAAACAAACAATCAAAAGTTAATAAAATGTAAATATTTACAATGAGTTACAAATTTATATTGTGCGAGAATGATATTCATTTTTAATAATATCAATAAAGGCTTTAGCTGCACTTGAAAGAGGATAGCGCCTACGAGTAACAATACCTACTCTACGACTAATAGGCGGTGATGTTAACGGCCTACAAATTACGCCTTGCGCTTGTAATTGTGTTTTACATAAAGACGGCATAGCACTAATACCTAAGTTAATAGATACCATTTGCCCAATAGTGGCGAGCTGATTCGCTTCAAACTCTATATTTAAATCAATATTCTCATCACTTAACGATGTTTCAAGTAATTGTCTAATACTCGATGGACGCTGTAGCGTTATAAAAGGGTATTGCGACACCATCTGCCACGTAATAATATCGTGCTTTAATAACGGGTGTTCTTGTGGAAGTGCAATAATAAAGTTATCAGTAAATAATGGCTCAAAATGCAAATAATCGGCTTCGTCAGGATCAAAAGTTAATGCCAGTTCTACTTGGCCATTGTGTACCATATTTACAGCATCTTCGGCGATTACGTCATGTACTTTAATATTAATTTTAGGAAAGCTTGCTTTAAATTTTTGCAATTGAACCGGTAATTCACTACTGGCAAAAGAAGGCATAGCCGCCAGTGTTAATTTACCTCTATTTAACGAGAACAAATTACCTAAGTCGCTAAAGGCATCGTCCCAATTAATTAATAAGTTTTTAGCTACCGGAAAAAAATTTTCACCTTCAGGCGTTAAAGACACGCTGCGCGTTGAGCGAATAAATAAAGGGCCGCCAACGGTAGCTTCTAAGTTTTTTATAGAAATACTTAAAGCAGGTTGAGACAAATGAAGAATTTCACACGCTTCAGCAAAACTATTGCTTTTTGCAACGGTAACGAAAGCCCTAATTTGTTTTAATGTTACGTTCATCACACTATTCCTAAATAATATGTAAACGTTAATATACATTTAAAAAGTTAATGAATCTTGCTATTTATCAAAAAATACAAATGCAGAACAACATAACAATAAAAATGCTCATAAAACTAAACTTCATCAATTCTTTTTTCAATAACGTAAGTGAAGAAGTACATATTTACCTACCCTTCGATAAAAAACATAACCATTTGATTAATAGATAAAATAATAAAATTCATTAACACCTTTTATATTTAACAAGAGCCTTTCATCCTGCTAAAAATATAGTTAAGTATTCATTCAGGCAATAACCGTATATAGAAAAAATCTATTAAATCATGGATTAAAAAAGTGGCTTTAATAATACTTAAACCATTTACAGTAACGGTAAACATAGCTGTACAAACGCCTGAAGAATTAATGCTTAAGTGCAATTTACTCAAGCAGTCTTACCGCCGTAAACTACAGTTAATCATACATATGAGAAAGTAACTTGAGCTCTGGTTATGTAATAAGTAACAACCTAAAACACAAAAAGTACATTACTTTACATAAACTTATGCATTAACCACGTCAATGTTAAAAGAGGTAATAATGATAGATATTAATTCTCTTAAGTATTCAAACGGCTTTGGCAATGAGCACGAGTCAGAAGCACTTAAAGGCGCTTTGCCTATTGGCCAATTTAATCCTCAAAAATGTCCATACGGATTATACGCAGAACAATTTAGTAGCACCGCATTTACTGCACCGCGTAATACAAACCGTAGAACCTGGATGTACAGAATTCAGCCTTCAATCAGTATGGGTGACTTTACTCCTATTGATAAAGGTTTATTAAGAACTGGGCCGATTACTGAAGTAACATGCCCGCCCAATGTTATGCGTTGGAACGCTTTACCACTACCTACTAAGCCAACTGATTTTATTGATGGTTTAACGACCATGGCTGCTAACGGTAATGCCAAAGGCCAAGCAGGTATTGGTATTCATGTTTATACCGCAAACAAAGGCATGGGTAATCGCTTTTTTTACAGTGCTGATGGCGAAATGTTGTTTGTACCTCAGCAAGGTGAATTAATTGCCTATACTGAATTAGGTATTTTGCACGTAAAACCCGGTGAAATTTTAGTTATTCCTCGTGGTATCACCTTTAAAATAGACCCTGTTGATGGCCCTATTCGTGGTTACATTTGTGAAAACTATGGCCATGCACTGAGCTTAGCAGAACGTGGCCCTGTAGGTGCCAATGGTTATGCTAACGACCGCGACTTTCAATACCCTACGGCATGGTTTGAAGACGTAGAAGGTGATTACCAACTTATTGCTAAGTTTTGCGGTGAGCTACATCAAGCCGCTTTAGATCACTCACCATTGAATGTAGTTGCTTGGGTCGGTACTAGCGCACCTTATAAATATGATTTATCGCGCTTTAATGTAATAAACACCGTAAGTTTTGATCATCCCGATCCTTCAATATTTACCGTACTTACTTCACCTAGTGGTGAAGAAGGTGTAGCCAACGTAGACTTTGTAATTTTTCCTCCTCGTTGGATGGTGGCAGAAGGCACGTTCCGCCCACCTTGGTATCACCGTAATATTATGAGTGAATTTATGGGACTTATTGAAGGTGTTTACGACGCGAAAGAAAAAGGCTTTGTGCCCGGTGGTATGAGTTTACATAACACCATGACACCCCATGGTCCAGAAGCCGATGTGTTCGAAAAAGCCAGCAATGCAGAACTTGCTCCGCAACGATACGAAAATACATTAGCCTTTATGTTCGAATCGCGTTATGTGATTGAACCAACCGAATTTTCCTTAACCACACCCGCTAAACAAGAAAACTATTTAGCTTGCTGGGGCAACATGAAAAAGCATTTTAATGGTAAGAAATAGTTATACCCAATAATAGGAATAAGTAATGACACAAATTAATGAAACTCATGACGTAAACTTAACAAGTTGGGTAAGCTGCGCGAATGAAAACAGCGACTTCCCTATTCAAAACTTACCTTTTGCTATTGTTAAACCTAAAGGGAGTAATGAAGCACCTCGTGGCGCAGTTGCTATAGGTTCAAAAGTTGTAGATTTAGCGGCATTAGCGCAAAAAAACATCTTTACTGGGCTTACTCAACAAGCGCTAGAAGCTAGTAGCGAAACTACATTAAATACCTTAATGGCTATGGGTAAAGAAGCAAACTCAGCATTACGATTAGCCTTGTCTCAAGCCCTTAGAACTGGTTCAAATTTACAAGATAAAATTGCTGACTGTTTAATTGACCAAGCCAATATTGAATACGGCATGCCTTGTGTTATTGGTGATTACACTGATTTTTACACATCAATTCATCATGCAACCTCAGTAGGTAAATTATTCAGACCCGACAACCCATTATTACCAAACTATAAATGGATCCCTATTGGCTACCACGGTCGTTCTTCAACTATCGATATTTCAGGTCAAGAGTTTCATCGCCCTATTGGCCAAACAAAAACACCTGACATGGAAGCACCTATTTTTGCCCCCTGTAAGCGTTTAGATTACGAACTAGAAATGGGCTTGTTTATTGGTAAAGAAACAAGCTTAGGCGAGCAAATTGATATTGACGATGCTGAAGATCACTTATTCGGCTTATGTGTTTTTAACGATTGGTCTGCACGCGATATTCAAGCGTGGGAATACCAACCTTTAGGGCCATTTCTAGCGAAAAACTTTGCCTCAACTATTTCACCGTGGATTGTAACCATGGAAGCACTTGCTCCGTATCGCGACTCGTTCACACGCCCTGAAGCAGATCCTGCACCTATGCCTTATTTAAGCTCTGACAAAAACTCAGCGCAAGGTAACTTAGACATAAATCTTGAATGCTACATTGAAACACAAAAAATGCGTGACGCTAACCAACCTATGGTTCAGCTATCAACGTCTAACTTTAAACACTCATATTGGACCGCAGCACAACTAGTAACACACCATGCAAGTAACGGTTGTACTATGCGCGCGGGTGACTTACTAGGTTCAGGTACACAGTCAGGCCCAACCGAGCCTGAAGCGGGGTCTTTATTAGAGTTAAGTAAAGGTGGCAAAGAAGCGTTTAGCTTACCAAACGGTGAAAAACGTACCTTTTTAGAAGACGGCGATACCATTATTATGCGCGCTTCATGTCAACGTGAAGGCGCAGCTAGAATTGGTTTTGGTGAAGTGGTAGGTACGGTACTTCCTGCTGTCGCAAATAAATATGTTAGCTAATGAACAGGTGTAAATATGAAACTTTATAGCTACCATCGTTCTTCTGCGGCTTACCGTGTAAGAATTGCATTAAACTTAAAAGACGTTGCACACACGCTAGTACCGGTAAACTTACTAACAGGTGAGCATATACAAGCTCCATATACTGATAAACAACCTCAGGGCCTAGTGCCCTGTTTAGAAACAGACGACGGTCGGTTTTTAAGCCAGTCTGGCGCTATTATTCAATATATAGAAGCGCTGTATCCGCAGCACCCACTGATTCCTACTGACGCGTTTGCTGCAGCAGAAGTACGCAGCATGATTGATTTAATTGCCTGCGATATTCACCCACTCGATAACTTACGCGTGCTTAAATATTTAACACAAACCTTGAACGTGAATGAAGATGAAAAAATGTTGTGGTATTTTCATTGGATAAACAAAGGGTTTAACGCGTTAGAAAGTCAAATAAAGGCAACACCTTATAGCTTAGGCGACACAGTATCCTTAGTAGATTTATACCTTGTTCCACAAGTATATAATGCTCTGCGTTTTAAGCTTGATATGACACTCTACCCTAATATTTTAGCTGTTTATAACAACTGCAATAAACTGCCTGCATTTGATGAGGCAAAGCCTGAAAGTCAAATAGATTTTCCTAATCCTAAAGCGATCTGATCGTTAACAATTACATAAATTAACCTCAGGCAGTAATACGTATACCTTAACTTTAGTTATTTATTTGCGATAAAGAGAAGGAGTTGTATTAAAATGCCCCTTAAACAACCGATTAAAACTACTTTTCGAACCAAAACCACACTCTAGAGCAATATCAAGAACTGTTTTATTTGGCTGTGTTTTAAGCTGTTCACCTGCGGCTTCTAAGCGTTTAATATTGATCAACGTTGGAAAAGAGGTATGCAACTCTTTATTTATTAAAGTTGATAGTTGATCTGGTCTCACCTGTAAATGCAATGCTACATCTTCAACACTTATTCCTGGCTCCAAAAATGGTTTATCATGCTCAAGATATTGAATTAATCTTAGAATAGTTGAATCTGTATTAATATTACTAAGTCGTTTATTAGGCTCACATTGATTACTATCCATCAGTGACGGCTTTATCGACAATACCTCTCCCGTATCCATATTCTTTTGTTGTAGTGAGATATTTCGCATCTTAGCTAATAAAGCATCTCTTTCACGACGTAAGGCCGAATGTCTAAACACCAAACTTACCGATATCATCAATATATCTAAGGGCATAGACCATAATATTAAGTGCGACGTAAATGTTGTACTAGGCAATACACCAAGAAAAGTAAATGTATAAATAATCAAGGCTAAGATAGTAAAAAATAACGGAACTGCCAGCCCCATAGCCCAATAACTATCGTAACGAATAGTTCGCACTGTACCAATAAGAATAAATAAACACATTGCAAAGGTTGCTAGCAAAACCAATACTACACGTACCATATTTGTTACAGGAAATAATATAATAATGATACTAACCCCAAGAAACACCAAGAAACAATTTAGTAAATAATGTAGATGTGGAGAGATAATACGACTACGTAGGTACTTTTGTAGAAACAAGGTTGAAAACACATATGACATCATAGCAAAAACAAAAAAACCACGATTTTTTAATATTATATTGTCTGGCCAAAATAATAAATTACCTTCGCCATAATAAAATAGGCTGTAAGCAAATCCAAAACATAAGCTAGTTATATAATATAGATTAATTTTATTGATTATCCTCTGATTTAAAGCCAATTGAAAAACTACAAACATTAATAAAATTAATACATAAAAAACATGTATTTGTTTGACCTCAGAAAGATGTTCCCCATATTTAAAACTACCGCGTATTTTAGGGGTAAAATCTATTTTTGCTTCAGAACGTACTCGGATATAAAGTTGTGCAGATTGATTTTGGGCTAAGTAGAATTTAAACGTTGGAGAAGATGAAGATTGCCCAGAAATAGGCCGATGGTCGCCTGATGAAAGATACTGTAAGCCTTCACCATTCAATAAGTAAAAGTCAACAAAATCAAGTCGAGTATTATCTAAAGTTAAAAACCATTCATCATTTCTACTTTGATTCTTTAATTTTACCTTAAGCCAAAAAGTAGAGGGAGAAAAGCCTACATTAAATAATTCTGATTCTGTAGTTGCCCAACCTGTAGAAAGCTCTTTAATGGTATCAAAATCGGCCTCTATCGCTTGATATTCTAAGGTAGGGAAAGTAACGGTGTGCTGATCCTCTAATACAATAAAATCTGTAGTCGTAGCGAAAGTCATTCTTGCAAACAACGCAAAAAATACGCTTAATATCCTTATACTCCAGTGAAGCACTGACATTCCTTATTAGACTATAAAGAGTAAAATAAGTGCTATTCGTCTGCCCACACTTATTGCCTTATTAGCCGAGTTAAAACTTTAATGCGGAGTACTTTATATTATAGATACACCATTATCAACATTTCTTCTTGATTGGAATTGTTCAAATAACATACCTTATTTTAAGCTAATCCAGATCAATTTAAGCAACCGAGAAGAATCAATAACCACTACCGTTATTTAATAAAACTGATATTCACTTAGCGCTTTTTTATACGGTGTAATCCCATTCCCATCAAGCCAACAGCAAAAACAGCTAATTTAAAAGGTTCTGGCGAATTGTTCGGTGATGGTGATGTATGTAATTCAATATCCCCCTGTAAACGGGAATCCTTACAGCATGGGCTCGTATCAAGCTTTAACGTGTAGTCAAAAACGATATTGCTAAATTCTAACGGCGGTATATACCAGTTTTCTGTTAATAAACCATCAACATAACTTTGGCTATAATCCAAGAAACTAATCTCTATAGATTCGCGAATTTCACTTAAATAATAATCTCTATTAACATCATAAATATCTCCATCACGGTTATATAACACAGAAACATCAGCGTTCCAGCTATACAATCCTAAACCTGAAAGAGTAAAAGTACCAATGGGATCCGAATAGTAGATCCTTGGTGAATACTTCATAAATCTACTGTCATAAGGGATACTTTCAAACAATGTAGAACCCCCTGTAATACTACCATCGATTTTATTAGAGCCATCTTGAATAATGCATTTAACAACACTCGTAAAGTCCCAAGTTAACAAAGAGGCATTTGCCAAGTTAATACTACTTATCGTGATCAGGACGATTAGCATATATTGAAAAAGTTTAAGCTTCATGATTATTCCATTACTTTGCATAATAATTAAATGATTTAATACTACATATTCTGCAAATTACCATCAGCGTACCCCGTTATCATTAATGTAAAGAGTGATTAAATATTACAGCCCCCAGAAGCAGTAATACCAATATTAACGAAACGTTTCCTTTCACATGTTTATACATAATATTGAACGTAATAAAAAAGTTGCTATACCAACGTATAGAAAAGGATGGACTGAACTGAGGTATTCTGTCTATTAAACATGCCTCTTCTACCTCATAAAGTTACAAGGTAGAAGAGGTATTTAAGAAGTAAACTTATCCGAAATAGTCAATTGGATTAGCATTAAAGTTTTTCAAATTAGGAAAAATTTGTTTAAGCGCTTGATCATCAGTAACGCCATACCATTTGGCCAATGAAGCAAACATCTGCTCATTCGATGTAGTAGGTACTGGATTGGTTGAAGAACTTTGAAGCGGCATATCTCCGTATATTCGACCACCATCAACTGCGCCACCTAGGATAAATTGATGTCCTGCCCAACCATGATCTGTACCGTCACCGTTAGATCGTATTGAACGCCCAAAATCAGACATGGTAAATGTTGTAATATTATTTTCCAGGCCTTTCTCTACACTGTAATCGTAAAATGTTGCCATAGCTTCACTTAATATTCTAAGTAAATTAGGATGGCTACTGCTTTGATTATTATGCGTATCAAAACCACCTAAGCCAACAAAGAATACTTGACGACTTAAACCATTATTACGCCCTACTTCAATCATTTTAGATACAGCCTTTAAGTCTTGCGCAAGACCATTATCTCCAGGAAAAACAATCGTACTTTCTTCAACATCAGCGAGTTGCTCAACGAGGCTACTATTGTTATCCATCGCATTTTCAAATAGGTTCCCAAAAGCGGCTTTAAGTCTGTGATTACTTTTCTCACTACGACGTAAGTTTTCAATAGCATTCGTTCGGATCCAAGTAATATTACCGTTACCCATAAAATTGGTCTGTATTTTTCCATCTCGAGGAATACTGTATGGGCTATGAAGTGCCCCTGCTTGCCAGAAATTAGATCCTGCTAAGCTAATATTACTCATAAATGCTTGATTGGAAGAGTTTTCGCCCTCCACAGCATCTAATACACGTCCGCCCCACCCCGTACCTTTTTGCGCTAAATCAGCACCACGCATCCAGTTTTGCTGAGAGGCATCATGAGCATATAAACCTTTAGGATAAGAACTATCAGGTCTTATGTTACCTTGCTCATCTAATACGGGTTCAATAAGAGGCCCCACATTACCTTGTATAGCTAACTTCCCTTGATCAAATAAATCTTTTAATCCAGCCATTTCAATATCAAGAGCCAACCCTCCCTCAAAACTTTGACCGCGAGGAAATATTTCTAACCCTAAAGGTCGAGCTAACCCTCCTCGCACATTTTCATAGTCAGTTCTTGCCTGTCCATGCAAAGGTGTGAGCATGTTAAATGAGTCATTTCCACCGAATAAAAACACACAAACCAATGCTTTATAATCCGTTTGATCTTGCGCGGTAGCAGCATTAACCAACTGCATCCCACCTGCCGCGTAAGCCGCAGAGCCACTAACTAGCATATTGCGCATAAAACGACGACGATTCATTGTTAAATTTTCCATTTTTTCCCCCTTTAATTATCGTTGAATGGCAAAGTCTGGACTTGTAAACAGCAACATCATTACTGCATTCAAAGCGTTAGAGTCGTTGTGCTGATTTTTCAAAGTCCCATTTAAATTAGTATCATTTTGGCGAACCATATTGATGATATATAGAATTTGTTCTCTCAGTGCATCTGACATTTCACCTTGAGTAAACATTAAATCAATGTAATCAATTAAGTTGTTGATACCTTCTTCTCTAGTTTGACCTTCATTAATAATTTCAGCCCATTTATCATATGCACGCATTGCCGCAGATCCTCCAACAACATGTCTATGAATAAAGTTAAAACGAGAAAGCAATTTGTCTTCAGGTGAAAGTTCGAATACAGGAAAAACTAAATTTGGCTTATTACTACTTGGGTTATTAGTACCTGTGGTTGTACTAACTAGATCTTTCACAAAGAAAGTTGCATCATTTTTATCCAGCTCGCTATTAATAACGGTTCTGTCTAAGAAATAGTTACGATGACGGATATATTCATCAGAATAGTTCAATGACTCTAAAGAAATAGCATTAGGATCAACAAATCCATCTTTCCAAAACCAACTAGCATCTTCTCTATAAAGTTGTTTATCTTCAAATGGCTGAAGTAAAATATTGCCTTTCCTATGGCGAAGAAAATTACCTGGTACATCTACAGACTCAAGTGAAAACGTACCTTCTCCCGCAAGACCTTCAACAACTTTCCACTGAGCAGTTACCTCTTCGGGTTCTATAGCACTAATTCTTACTTTACTTTCAACATGCTGCACAAAATGTCCAGGATAGTTTGCTGATTCCAAGCTTATTATACGAGTATCTGTATTTTGAGGCTCATCTATAGCTTCTGATTCATCAACTAATCCCGCTTGTAATAATCTAGGATTACTATAATCAAAATGATAAAAGTTAAATACAGAAGAGGCCATCATTGGAGCTTGGTATAAATCATTTTCCAATTTATAAAAACCACTTTCAGGCGTATCGGTATTTTGATACATATCTAACGCTCGGAAAAAATGAGTCATCATAATAAGTGGCTCACGTAACTTACCAAACTCCAGCGCATTTTCACCCATATGGCCATTACGTGCTTCATCATCTAGAAGTATAGCTTTAGCAACAGCAGCTAAATCCCCTTTTACATTATTCCCATTATCATTAAATACCGCTGCAACTCGAGCTATATAACCAGGTGTAGGATTAGATGTAACTAACATTTGAATTAATCGTTGACTAACAAAGGGAGCTATATTTGAATGAGCAAAAACATCATCAAGAGCTGCTTGAATATCCTCTTCTACACTCTTAGGATTTGCAGGCAGTGTTACTGAAAGCAATTGTTTTTCAGTAAGATCATGTGCGTTATAACTCATGGCCATAGGTTTCGTATAATCACCAAAACGCCAATCACAACGGCCCGAATAACATAAACCGGTAAATACCTTAGCGAAGCCTTTAATTTGTGCTTGAGAGTATGTTTCAATCGGCTTACCACGTTCATCAACCTGATAACTTCCATCTTGATTGAGCAAATAAGTACCTAAACTCATAAGTTGTAGCATCTCACGAGCATAGTTTTCATCAGCCTCATTTGAACCTTCAGGATTAGCTTTATAATTTGGTGAGTAAGTGAGATAGGTTCCCATAACAGGATGCATAGTAACTTTGTACATAAGATCACGATAATTACCTAAAGCACCATCAATCAATGTATCGTAATAGTTAACTAATCCTGCTTGGTAACGCTCTAAGCTTGTGCCCACCTGAGAAACCACAAATATTTGGCTTAATGCAAATGCCATACGTTGGCGTAGCTGATCTTCCGCATGTAATGCCGCTTTCAACCATCCTTGATTACGCCTAAAGTTAGCTCGCGGATACTCAAAAGCAGCATCATAATAAGACCTATGTAAAGTCGCTGGCTTAGATAATTGCTCATCAATCCATGCTTCTTCACTCATTTTTTCAAGTTTAGTTATTTGTTCTTGTGTTGGGCCAAATGTCGCTTGTTGCAATAACCTTACAGCAGCAACTGGCTCCATTGCATATGAACTGGCAGCGGTACAAAAAACTACCAGAAACATCATGAATTTTTTATATCTTTTCATTATGTATAACAAAGATAAAAGCGGGTTTAAATTATGCATATTTAGCAAACCTTAAATAAAATATTACGCTACATTAGAATTTTTAAAGTGGGAAATTAACGATGTAAAGCATGCAGGTCGTCCTAAATCATGATTTGAGACGTTAAAAAAATAATTTTATCAACATGATATAAAAGAAATTATTTATTTAGGACTTAAGATATAGATATTGTGGGTTAGATAAAGACTGCGCTGATGCCGTGAAAAAATAAATATATTTATATCCAAACCATTTAAAATGTAAGTTCAGAACGTCTGGTTTATAAATACTGATGCTTTATTAATTCCTATAAAGTTCCTAAATGAATGTAAGGAATGTGGATAACGCTAGAGCAGTACCAAACTTTATTGAATCTAACAAAACTTTTTCATATACAGCTGAGTTGTTAAACTCATTTAAAAGAATATAAATGAGAAATGGGTTATTGCGATTGGTAAATAGGTATTAAAAATATGATTGAATATACAATAAACATGTGGGAACTTGCTACTGAAGGAGATAAGCAAGGAGTGCTATTTTTTGTAGTAATTTACGCATTAGTTATTTGCTTATACTCTCTTGTTCGGCAAGTATTAATAAAGCAATGGCCCGTTGCAAAAGGTGTTTTACAAAATGCTTCTGTCAAAAAATGGGGAGACGCTGAGTTAATTGTATCAGAGCAAGATTATAAAGTTGATTCTTTGTATACATATCAGGTGTGTGAAAAGGAATACCAAGGAACAAGAGTATCACCTTGGATAATAGTCGCCTCCCACAATGCTAAATCATTGCTTACGAAACAATTAAGTTATATTCAAAAGAATGAAGATGGCACGGTCAATGTATTTTATAACCCTAAAAACCCGAAAAAGAGCTACTTGGTAAAACCTGGACTTTTCGGTATGGCTATTACTTTAGCTCTGGCGGTTCTTCCCTTATATTTATATTTACATGAATACTTATAAATCACATAAAAAGCGAGTTACCAATCTAAACCTTTTTGCGCTTTAACACCGGATTTAAAGGCGTGTTTTACGGGTTGAACTTCAGATACTGTGTCGGCTAATTCAAGTAAGCGTCGATGACAAGCTCTACCGGTAATTAATACATGTTGCATTATGGGGCGATTATTTAATGTTTCAATAATGTCATCTAAATCTATGTATCCGTACTTCACCATGTAGGTCATTTCATCAAGCAGCACCATATCTATGTTTGGGTTACTTAACATTGCTTTACTCTTTTCCCACGCGACTTTTGCCGCAGCGATATCGGTCTCTTTACTCTGAGTTTCCCAAGTAAAGCCGGTTCCCATCACATGATGCTCTACTGGAAATTGTTTAAGAATGTTCATTTCGCCACATTCCCATTTTGATCCTTTAATAAATTGCACAACACCTGTGTTTAAACCATGTCCTACGGCACGTAATATAGTACCGAAACCTGAGGTGCTTTTACCTTTACCATTACCAGTAATAACCACTAAAACACCGCGTTCTTCGGTGGCTTTTGCTACACGCTCATCTACATTAGCTTTAATTTTTTGTTGGCGAGCTTTATGTTTTTCTTCATCGGTTAAGGTATTACGTTGTTCTGTCATAATTGTCTTCTTTCTAGGGGCTAAGTTCAAAGTCGAGTTTTCTTACTTTGATGTTTACGCCTGATTTTGTGAGTTCTTGATAAAAATCGGCAAGGTTACACTCTTTAACCTGCTTACATACAATACCGTATTTTAAAATAGCGGTTTTACTACTTTGTAAAGAAGCGAGCTTTAACCAATGTAACGCCTTGTTAAAATCTTTACTAACAAACTGCCCATTAATATACATTTGAGCCAAGTTAACTTGCCCTTTTGCGTAACCTAATTCTGCTGATTGTTGAAAAAAGTTAAAAGCGCTTTCTAAACCCGTTTCATTAAAACGATCATTTAAAAAAGCTACGCCTTTATTATTTTCTTTTTTACCGTATATTAAACCACTAGAACGATAATTTTCTTTCATGGGCCCAACCACGTTACCATAGAGCAGATTTTGAATAGGTCTATTAGCTAAATAGATAGCCCCGTTGCTAAACATATTCTTAATTTCATTATGTGATATATCGTAACGTCGAGTTTCAAAGTATTTTTTAAAACCTAATTGCCCATAGTAAATTGCATTAATAACCGCATGCTTACTTTGATAATAAAAACCGCCATACATAAGCGTAACAATGTCGCCCGTTATATCCACTACCTTAGCAATTCTGTATTTTTCATGGGGTCGTAAATCTTTTTTAATCAGCCTAAAATCAATAAAGTAAATGTCGTTAATTTTAGGTTCTAAAATAATAGCCAAAGAGTTATCTTTTTGATGCTTATAGTCCATATATTCTGTAAAGCTGAAATACAAAGCAATAAGAGCAAGAACCACCGCAAACGTTTTTAAGGGAATTTTTATTGGACGGAAACCTATGGTTCTTAATGCCATAGCTGCTTTTATTCCTGTATTTTCTGTCACCTAACTTCCTTGAAGTTTGTTTTAATTTATTTGACCATACTACCCTGCAGCCATTACTTAGTAAAAAGTTTTACCGTTAATTCAGGATTACTTTGAAAATACCAATGCATGTACGACGCTATAATATTACCGTGCTGATAAACAAACTCGCCTAAGCGTTCACTGGGGTGATGCTTAGTTTGACTAATAGGCTCTAACGAAATGTCGGCACTTGAGTAATGAAAACTGTGGCCGCGCATTACATTATTCTCTAACGTTTCAGTTCCTTTTAAAGGTAATTCAACCCACTGAGAACCAATAGCCGCTAGCTTTTTTTGCATAATGGCATTACCCGGTAACAAGCCAACCATTGAAAACTTTTTATCTTGTAAATCAGTTAGCTGCTCAAGTAAATACAACATACCACCACATTCTGCAATCAATGGTTTATTGGTTTTAGCAAAAGATCGTACGCTCGATATAAAGCTTGTATTTTGAACAAGTTGCTCAGCATATAATTCTGGGTAACCACCGGGAATATATAACACATCACCTGCTGGTAACTCAGCATCGGTAAGTGCTGAACAATAAACTAACTCAGCGCCTGTTTCTTGTAAAAAAGCGATATTAGCCGCATAAATAAAACTAAAAGCTTTGTCTTTTACAATAATAATACGAGTGCCTTTTAAAACACCTTCATGTTGATACTCGTGTTCAACCTCTTCACAAGGAAAAAACTCTATACTGGCAGGAAGTTCAGCTAAACCTGTAGCGGCAATATGAGACGCAGCTTGATCAAGTTGTACATCAATATCAGCCAACTCTTGTGCTTGTACTAAACCCAAATGACGTTGAGGTAACGTAATGGTTGCATCTTTAGGCATTCGACCGTAAAAGCGTAAATCGTCAGGCAAGCAATTTTGTAATATTTCGGTATGTCTAGGCGTGTTAACTCTATTTGCTATAACACCTGAAAATGGCAAATTAGGACGATAGTTAGCTAATCCAAAAGCAACCGCTGCAAAGGTTTGCGCCATGGCAGAAGCGTCGATAATACCTAATACCGGAATATTAAAATACTCAGCTAAATCAGCACTACTTGGCGTACCATCAAAAAGCCCCATAACCCCTTCAATCAAAATGAGATCTGACTCAAGCGCAGCTTTATATAACAACTGTTTACAGTCTTGTTCACCCACTAACCACAAATCTAATTGATACACTAATTCGCCGCTGGCTTGGCGTAAAATCATAGGATCAATAAAATCAGGTCCTACTTTAAATACGGTAACCTTTTTACCTTGATTACGATGATACCTAGCGATAGCAGCAGTAATTGTTGTTTTTCCGGTGCCTGATGAAGGAGCAGCAACAATTAATGCTGGGCACATAGTGCCTGTGCCCTTTACATTATCAGGAGTATTTTCAAATGCCAAAGTAAACGCCTTTTATTAATAAGTTGATGTAAGCAACAATTTATGATGAAAGTTGAGCTGTTGTTTTTTCAGTGAAAAAACGATTGATACACCAATGCATTACTATTCCTGTAGCAACATAAAACACAGGATTAGAAACTGATTTAAAAAAGTATTTATTTACTCGTGTTGCATATTCAGCCCACGATAAATCTGGAAATTTCCCCGAGAAGGCATAATAACTACCATTAGAGATGAAAAAGGCAATAGAGCTAGCAATAATTAACGCTACACTCACTTTAACAATATTGGTTATCATATTTTGTTGTGACCAATCAGGACGCACGTAATAACCCGCTGCAAACATAGCAACATAACTAAAAGCTAGAGCAGGATAAGACGCGGTTAAACAATCACCAAATTGTCCTCGATGAAATGAAGACGCTAAATCAATAGTGATAGATAAAATATAAAAAAACCAAAAGTCTTTCACTTTACGCAAGTACATACCTGCTAAAAAGAACACAGCTGTAGAAGCACTTGGCAGGCTATTGAAAGTAGAAAAATGATTACCACGTGTAGCGATCATTAACAAAGTTAATAAGCCACATATGCTTAAGAACAAAGAAAGGGGTGATTTTACTTCAGTTAATTTCATAACAATCCCGTTAAATAGTTAACGGTGGAGAAATCAAAGTTAGTAAAAGAAGTGAAAACTATAAATAAGAACGTTATAGGCTAATACAAATTTACTAGTCTCTGAAAAGCCGCCCACCGCAGTTGTCGAGTATAAATTAGGCCGGTCTCCGGACTCCTGTTCATCGCTTTGCAATACCTTCCCATGCTTTCATTGAATGAAGAATACCAAACGCATTAATGAATTGAACTATTTTATATGAAGAATAAATGGTCAAATACAAGGCATTTATTTTAATAACTAGTTGTTCTAATTATTAAATAAATAACGATGTAATTGGCCATTTAAACAAGTATAAATGATCAATTGGTTATTGCGATTGGTATAAACACAGTGGTTTTTATTGCTGCTCACAGTTACCGTTGCGGGGGCAGTACTGGTATTTCACCAGTTTCACGTTTCATCTTAATTAATACTTATTCATTAAATTATAAGCATTAATTTCGACACCTAAATCTGACTGAAATAGTACCTGAAGCAAGCTGTTTATACAACATATACCCATATCAAAGTAAATGATGCACACTATTAATATTGTGCATTGAACACTGTTGCTGATTTAGTTATGCTGCGCTGCAATTAGCAAAAGTACGGCTCTATGATTACAACTTTATATTTAGCTCGCCATGGCGAAACTCAGTGGAATAAAATACAACGTTTTCAAGGACAGCTTGATAGCAACTTAACCGAGTTAGGTAAAACCCAATCAGAGCAAATAGCTCAAAACGTGCTTAAGCATAATATCGAAGTTATTTTCTCTTCAAATTTAGGACGTGCCGTAAACAGTGCTCAAATATGTAAACAAACGCTTGGCGTAAACACCCAAGTAAAATCTAGCCTTACCGAAAGGCATTTAGGCTATTGGCAAGGTAAGCAAATAACAACCTTATCGAAAGATCCTAATTATGTTGAGCTATTGCAGAAATTTACTGAGCTAACACCTCAAGGTGGAGAAAGCGCTGTAACTTGTGGCGAACGTATTTACAAAGCACTTGAAAAAATAGCGATAGAATATAAAACAGCTCATATTTTAGTGATTTTTCATGGTGAGGCTCTGCGTTGTTTTTATGGTTATATTGGTAATAATTCGAATATGAATGCCTACGACTTATTTAAAAATGGTTCTATTAACAAACTAACTTATGAGCATAACACCTCAAGTTTTCATTTAACGCCATCGACCTAAGCTAAATTGCTCTATAAAAAGGAAAGAAAGTGACATTTAACGAACTTACTTTATGGTTGTTTTCTACACTGCCTTTTTATACGCTAACATTAACAATTATTTTAGCTTTATTACTTGATAAGTACTTAGGCGAAGCTCGTCAGTATCATTACTTAGTGGGCTTTGGTTGGCTTGCTCAACAAATCGAAAAACGTTTAAACACCTTTCAAACCGATAAAAAATCAGACGAAACACAGCCATTACGCTTCAATATAAAAAAGGCATTATTAGGCTCACTCGCATGGGCTATTTTAGTGCTACCTATTCCGTTACTTTATTGTTTATATCTCAATCATTTAACTTGGTACTGGCAAATATTATTAGACGCTATCGTGCTTTATTTAGCCATTGGCCTAAACAGTTTGTATCAACATGCTATGCAGGTTTACCAACCGCTAAAAGAAAATAATTTAGTACAAGCAAGGTACTTTACTGGTTACCTCGTTAGTAGAGAAACGGCTGAACTAACGCCTACTGAAATGTCGCGAGCAACGGTTGAGTCTATGTTAGAAAATGGCCACGACTCGGTTATCGCATCGATAGTTTATTTTATTATTGGCGGTGCACCGCTAGTTATTTTTCATCGTTTTGCCAATACGTTAGATGCAATGTGGGGCTATCGTACATTACAATTTAACTCTTTTGGTTTCGCCAGTGCTCGGCTTGATGATGCATTAGGATTTATTAGTGCAAAAATATGCACCTTGTTATATGCCATTCAAGATACATTCCTTACAGCATTAGCAAACGCCTATAAACAAGGTAATACATACAAAAGCCATAATGGCGGCTGGGTTATGGCAGCCGGTGCAACCGTGATGAATAAAAAGCTAGGTGGCACAGCGCAATATAATGGTAAAATAGTTGAATCGGTTACTTTAGGTTGTGGTGAAAATATAACAGTTGAAGATATTCCTAAAAGTATCTTAATTGTGAAGCGAGCCGCTATAATACTCACGTTAATCGTATTGTTATGGCAAACAGTTAACCTACTTTTAAACATCATATAATATTCAAATATGAGTGAGAACTTTTCATGGCGCTTATCCACGGCGGACAGCTTCAGCAAATAGCTAACCAATATAAAATACCTGCAGAACAATGGCTTGATCTATCCACTGGCATTGCACCAACCAGCTACCCTATTCCAAATATTCCATTAAGCATATGGCAAAATTTACCCCAAAGTAATAACGAGTTATTAGCTGCGGCTAAACATTATTACCAATGCAAACACGTAACCGTAACCAACGGTAGCCAAGCCATAATAAAAGCACTGCCTGAATTGTGGCAGCTAAAAAATAGCACTTCTCAACATGTTTACCTACCCAAATATGGCTACAAAGAACATGCTCAAGCATGGAGAAAATCTGGCTACGAGTTACATTTTTATTTAGATGAGTTACCACCAATAGATACTATTTACCTGAACAGCGTGCTGGTTATTATTAACCCAAATAATCCCACAGGTAAGTTATTTACACGTAAAATAATCATGCAATATCAAACATTAATGCAAGAGCTTAATGGTTTGTTAGTGGTTGATGAAGCTTTTATGGATGTAATAACAGATGATCATTCTATTTGCTCGCAGGTTGAAAACAGCAATACATTAGTATTTCGCTCTTTTGGGAAATTTTTTGGTTTAGCGGGTATCCGTATTGGCTTTTTAGTGGCGAATAAAAATTGGTGCGATATATTTAACGAGCATTTAGGGCCTTGGCAAGTGAATGGCCCAGCGCAGGTTGTAGCCCAACACGCACTAAAAGATACCGATTGGCATCAACAGCAAAAACAACAGCTACATATATTGCGAAAAAAGCAAGAAGCCCTATTATGGCAAGCCTTTGGTAGCGAAGTGATAGCCGAAATTAAAGGAAGCGATTTATTTTTGACCCTAACCTTTAATAACACTAAAAGCGCTGAAAAAATATATGAATTATTATGCCAACAAGCTGTTTACGTTCGCCTAACCGACGAAAAAGATAAATTAAGATTTGGTATCACAACAGAAGATAAATTAGATAAACTTTTTAATGTGTGTCATTCAATAAAGTAAAAAAGAATAAAAAAAAGGTTATTAACTATTGGGGAATAGCTAATAACCGGAGATAAAAGTTCTACATCATAATAGAGGGAGAGCCTGAGTTTACGCGTCCTGTAACATAAACTCAGGCTTATCAATATCGGTTAGAGTAAGTAGTAGTGGACTCATCCCTAACCAACAACTTAATGATAATCATTCTTATTTAGATTGTAAAGCGTTTATTTGAAATAAACTAAGAAAAACCCCAAAAGAATATTTTTGGGGTTGTGTTTTTAGAGCGCTGTTTATATTAATTTAACGCTACCGTTTATTCACAGCTTAAAAGTTTTGATAAGTAACACCAAAATATACAACGCGATCTTGAGTAAAATAAGTCATAGAGTTTTGATATTGCACATTAAAAGCATTATTAATTTTTGCTGTAACTTTTACACTTTCCGATATGGCGTATTTAATACCTAAATTAACTAAAGAATAGCTATCTAATACTACAGCGTCACCAGAAAAAGGGTAATCATAGCGTTTACCTTTGTATTGAACATCTGCATAAATGTTCGTATTTTCCATTTGTTTACTAAACTTATAATTTGCTTGCTGTTTTGCTCTACGGCCCAATTGTTCACCTGTAGAAGCATCTTCGGCCTTAATGTAACTTACATTAAACTGATGTTGACCACCCAAACCTTTATAAATAACGCCAAGCTCTGCACCTTTTATTTCAGCAGCACTAATATTTACAGGGGTAGTGTTATTGTCTGCATCTTTACCTGTCCACTCGATTAAATTATCGATATCTGTTTTATAGAGATTAAATGTAGTTGATAAATTATCAAATGAACTTTTTATACTTAATTCATAACTCTTTGATGATTCAGAAACCAGATCCGTATTACCTACAAAACCAAATTGAAGAGGATAATATAAATCATTAAAGGTTGGTGCTTTAAATCCTGTACCTACAGATAAACTCACTTGAGTATTATCTAGCACTTGATAACCAATACTTGAGTTATAAGTTACCTCTGATTTAACCCCTTCTACATCATCATAACGTGTTGCTAATTCATAAGATAATTTGTCTTTGCTATACATTACATGTGCAAAAACGCCCGTTGTATCTCGTTCGTCTACAGGAAACTCAGCATCACCTTTCAATGTTTCGCTATAAAAGTCAGCGCCTAAATTCAATAGCCATTCTTCAGAAAGTAAACTGCTATTAATTACTGAATATTGCTTCCTTCTAGAATCAAATGACGAACCGTCATCTTTACTTGTACCATTTCCATGTCTTATATCTGACACTCTATTTTGACCAATGTTAAATTGAGTATCATTTTTTATATCACCAAGGTCCCATTGATAATTCGCACCAATTTTCCAAACGTAATTACTTATTGCACTTTCATTGCCACCAAATGAACTATCATATTCAGTATCGCCTTGATCCACTTGTGTCAACCAATCAACACTCAATGTGTCAGTAATCTTTTGTTGACCATTTATAGAGATAGAATCAAAACTATAACCATCATCATCCGTTTCAGCATCATCTTTAGCATCAAAGCCATTACTTTCTTCATGATCAATATTGATACTTGTATGGCCATCACCATGTTCGATGCCAACGCCAGCATTCAACATTTTGTAACCTTCGCTCCCTAAACTTGCACGAACAAAGTGCTCTCCATCATTAAGTTTACGAGTGAATATTTGAATAACACCACCAATAGCATCAGACCCCCATAAAGCAGCACGAGGACCTTTAACGATTTCAATACGTTCAATTAATTCAGGAGCTAGATCATTGATATTAGTTGACCCTAAGGTTGCAGAACTAATACGAACACCGTTTAGTAGAATTAATGTGTGACTAGAATTAGCACCTCGCATATACACAGATGAAGCCTGACCTCTACCACCCGAAGTTGAAAAATCAATACCAGCAACCGTAGATAAAAGGTCTAAAACAGATTTTGGTTGAACTTCATCAATATCAGCACGATTAATTACAATTTGAGATGCCAATGAGTCATCAATATTCATCGCTGTACGCGATGCCGTTACCGTAATAATATCTAAATCTTTTTCAGCTACGGTTTTATCTACCGCCATAGCAGGCATAGAAATAGCCGTTGTAATTGCTAGTAAAAGAACTGATTTTTTAAATGTGTTTGTTTGTTTAACTTTATGTGTTTGTAGTGCTTTCATGTTTTACCTCGTTAATGATGCCCTCCGCATCATTTGGCAGCCGTGTTTCACGACTTTATTAAATAAATTTAAGCGGTCGGGCTCATACATTTTTTATGTATTTACCGTTGCGGGGGCAGCGAGGAATTTTCATCCTCTTTCCTTAAATTTATTATGGTAAACAGTACTTACTACTTAAATAAGCAGTAAGTACTGTCGTGTTATGAGTAAAGAGTTAAGTTTTATTTATACGTAAAAACTATAAAATAGCTGGAGTATTAACACCTTCTTCGATAATTTTTTGAATTTTTTCTAGTGCTAAGTGATCCACACAAACATCGGCTAAGCGCTCTAATTGCACTTCTCTGTGTTGGTTAATATCAATAACAGGTTGATCTAAAGTTGTGATCCCTAACCAGTCTAAAACTTTCTGGGTAGGTTCTGGGCAATCAAAAAATCCATGTAGGTAAGTGGCTATAATCTGATTGTCTTCAGAAATACAGCCATCTGCGATAGCGTTATCGTTATGCATAATATGCAAAAGAGGATGACTTAATGCTTCGCCAGTCGAAACACCACAATGGATCTCGTAGCCTTGCAATGTGCAAGATTCATCATTTAATTTCATCACAGCAGATACTTGCGTTAAGGTTTTTTCTTGAGTCAGTGTGGTCGTAAAATCAAGTAAGCCCAGTCCTGTTATTTCTTCAACATGAGATTCTATATGTAGGGGATCAAATATCGTTTTCCCTAGCATTTGAAAGCCGCCACAAATCCCCATCACTTTACCGCCGTAACGCAAATGTTGATTAATTTCTTGCTGCCAACCTTGTTCTTTTAAAAATTGAAGATCTGAAGTCACGTTTTTGCTGCCCGGAATAATGATCAAGTCAGCACCTTGTAACGACTGCCCTATTTTTATGTATTGCAGATCAATATTAGGCTGTAAGCGTAACGGATCAAAGTCGGTATGATTACTCATATGAGGTAGTAGCGGAACAAATATCTTAACTTTGGCTTGGCTAACTTTATTGTTTAATGCAACGGCATCTTCAGCGTCTAACGCTAAATCATGTAAGTAAGGCATAACACCTAAAACAGGTTTACCTGTGCGTTCTTCTAACCAGGTTAAGCCTGACTCAAGCAGTTTAATATCACCTCTAAAACGGTTGATAATAAAACCTTTAACTCTGTTTTGTTCCGATTCAGACAATAATTCAAGCGTTCCTACAAGATGTGCAAAAACACCGCCTTTATCAATATCTGCCACAATAATTACGGGACAGTCTACCGCTTCAGCGTATCCCATATTGGCTAAATCATGAGCGCGTAAATTAATTTCTGCGGGGCTGCCTGCGCCTTCTACCACTAATACATCGTACTCGTTAGCAAGGCGTTGGTGCGATTTAAGCACAGCTTGCATGGCTACTTTTTTATAGTCGTGGTACTTACCCGCTTCCATATTAGAAATAGCTTTGCCGTGAACAATAACTTGGGCGCCAGTATCGCTATTGGGCTTTAATAAAATAGGGTTAAAATCTATACGCGCTTCTACTTTGGCTGCTATTGCTTGTAATGCTTGGGCACGACCAATTTCGCCACCGTCTTTAGTTACCGCACTATTTAACGCCATATTTTGTGGCTTAAATGGTGCAACTTTAATTCCTTGATTTACTAAAGCTCTACACAAACCCGCCACTAACGTACTTTTACCTGCGTCAGACGTTGTGCCTTGTATCATGATGGTTTTCATTACTTATCTCCCTTTAAGGTTAAAGGAAGGCCCGCCATAACAAAGTCGACTTTATTGGCTATTTCAGCAATAGCTTGATGTAGCCAGCCTGATTGATCTACAAATTCACGTGATAAATCGCCCATAGGAACGATACCGTGTCCTACTTCGTTACTGACTAAAATAATATGCAGATTTTTATATTTTTGACTGTTAATTAAGCTGGCTAATAATTGCTGTTTTTCGTGTTGGAAATACGCTAAATCGTGATTACATAAACAATTAGTAACCCACAAGGTAAGGCAATCAATTAGAATACATTGGCCCTTATTTGAAGTATTACTTGTTATAAGTTCAATAAGAGAGTCAATCGTAGCAGCTAATAAGAGAGGTGATTCTACCGTTTTCCATTGTGTGGGTCTGTCCTTCTGATGAAGTACAATACGGTTTTCCATCTCTTTATCAAGTGCTTGAGCAGTAGCTATATAGGTAACAGGTAGGTTTATTTTTTTGGCGCACTGCTCTGCAAGCGAGCTTTTGCCCGATCGCGCACCGCCTAAAATTAAATGTACTTGCCCCATACTGTCTCCTTATAAAATGTATCAATAAGTTAAAATGATCATTAAACATAGGTACAAGAGGGGAAGCAGAACACATTCATCTGTTCAGTAAAACAGATAAAAATATGAATTGTTCGAGTAGACCCGCTCGACCTTAAAATTCATGTATTTTCACCTGATATCCTGACTTACAGCATCTCAACATACACCTTCCCAAGTAAGTTAACTCAGTGGTATTACTAAATAGTATGTATGTCGCTCTGTTTACAGTTGCGGGTACAGTTGTGGATTTTCACCACATTCCCAGTTTTATTTCTTCTTTCTAAGCCAAAGCTTAATGATAAAATTGAATGAAATAAATATGAAAAATACATGATATATAGCCAAAACATTGCAATATGTGTATTGCAATGTTTTGGCTATAATTACGGACGAGATTATCGGTTTATAGAAAAAAATAGCAAGGTTTATTTTATTCTAGGCCAGTATTATAGGGCATAAGACTATAAAGATATGTTGACTCGCATGCCTACTACAGATACTCAATATTCTTACTGCATTGATTTATTTTAAGAATTTAAACGGTATTAATGTAAAAATAATAATAAAAAAACGCTCAAACATATATTATATGCTTGAGCGTTTAACCATTATTTTACATAGCAATTACTCGCTAAAAAACTAAAACTATTAAAACCTAAAGTTCAAACGTGCGTAATAAGTCATGCCATCAAAGCCGTATGGTAAAGCTCTAACTGGATATTTAAACGCACCATTAGTAATAGCATCAAGCACTTCATCTTGCCCTAACTCATCAGGTGTTTTATTAAATATATTGTTAATACCAATAGAAGCAGTAAAGGTCTCATTAATTTGACAATCAAGATTCACATCAATCAACACGGCTGACTCAACGGTACTCGTTGGCTTAAACCCACTGCCTAAGTTAATATGATCATTACCAAAGTAAGTTACATCCGTTTCACCGAAGTAATTCGCTCTTACAACGGTTGTCCAAGCATCTTGCGCGTAATCAAAGGTTAAGGTTGCACGTTTTTTAGGTTGTCCGTTAGTTAAAAAACTACGTTGTAAGTTGTCTAACGCTACCGATTCAGGAATACCGTTTTGGGTATTAACACTGTCAATTTCCGTTTCGTTAATGTTACCTGCAAAAGTTACCCCAAAGTCACCAGAAAGTAAGTCAGTATTGTATGAAACAATCACATCAACACCCTCTGTTATAGAGTTAACCGAGTTTGAAAAATAGTTAGCCTGTACTGCTCCGCTAGCCTCTAATGCTGTAACCGCTGCTGGATTAAACGCTACGTCGTCAGCATTAAGTAAACTGCCTAATGTAATTCTATCGTCAATTTCTACACGATAAGCATCAATCGTTACAGATATGTCATCAAATAAAGTGATAACAGCGCCTAAACTATAGTTTTTCGAGGTTTCTAGACCTAAGCTATCAACACCTAAAGCGGATGGAAAATCTGAACCTGCTGTTGCAGTAAACGACGGTAACAATACGCCATCAGCACCTAAATTAGCAGTATAAGCCGTGTACGCACTTTGTTGAAGTGAAGGTGCTCTAAACCCCGTTGATACAACACTACGCAATGCAAAATTTTCAGTGATGTTAAAACGTGTTGATAATTTACCAATTAATTTATCACCTGCATCTGAAAAGTCTTCATAACGAAGGGCTGCACCCAAATTCCAATCTTCCATTAACTGTATTTCTGTATCTACATAAAAGGCATAACTATGTCTATCCGCACCGCTTGCTGCGTTAGGTCTTAATCCTGGATAGGCTTGAAAGCCACATTCTGCAAAAACTGAATCATCAATTACCGATGGAAACGCTACATCTTGGTTCGCAAGTCCACAAGCATACGAAGCTTCTTCACCAGCAACAATAGCATAATCTTCATCACGGTATTCCGCGCCAAAAGCGATATAAAGTGGTTCTGCTAAGCCTATTTCAATTAAGCCCGTAATATCAGCATTAAGGGTTAATTGATCGTACCTAAAGCCTCCTGAATAGCCTGAAGTAGGTCCAGCATTAGCGGCTATATCAGCATCAGTTGCACTAGGATTTAAGCTTAAGTATTCAGCAGCGTAAGAAGCATTAATCGTATTTGCAGAATGGAAGTCATATTCGTTTTGACCGTAAGTAGCTGAAACGTCATAGCTCCAATCGTCATTCATTTCACCGCGAACACCTACCGCTGTTGAAAGATCTTCAGCTTCGTTGTCTATTCTTGGTAAGAATCCATCCGCATACACTTGAGGTACGTTTTTAACAGCATCACCAAAGTCACGATAAAAACCATTACCTAAAGCGGTACGATTTGAAAAGCCACCAAAGGCATACAGTTCTATATCATTCAGTGGGATCATCGCATTATAAAAAACGGATCCAAATTCAGAAGCAGAGTTACCTTGGATCCAACGAACATCGTCAGATAATGTACCAGCAGGAGTGGTAGAACTACCGCCTGTATCTCGTTGCGCTCGGTTAGTACCATCAGCATCACGATATTCAGCAGAAAGGTTAATAAATCCGCCTTCAGTTCCAATATCAAAACCTGTATTTAAACCAAATGATACCGTGTCGCCATCGCCCTCACCTGTCGATCCCGCTTGAACAAAGCCAGTGGTTTCATTTGTACTATTTTTTAATTCTAAATTAATAACGCCAGCAATCGCATCTGAACCATATTGAGCTGCGGCACCATCACGTAAAATCTGTACATTTTTAAGAGCAGTCATAGGAATAGAGTTCATATCGGTTCCAGCCGCACCAGCACCTACTGTACCATTTAAACCAAAAATGGCTTGGTTATGACGACGCTTACCATTGATCAACACTAAAGTTTGATCAGGCTGAAGACCACGTAAAGTCGCAGGTCTAAATAAATCAGAACCATCAGAGACTTGTGTACGGCTAAAGTTAAACGACGGTGCACTGGCTTGTAAGCTTTGGCCTAACTCACTAAAACCCCCTTTAGTTAATGATTCGCCCGTAATAATATCAATAGGAGAAGTAGACTCAGTTGCTGTGCGCGTTGAAACCCTTGAACCTAATATAGCGATGGTTTCAACTTCTTCTTCAGTTTCAACCGCTGGTGTTTGTGCTAAAGCAGGTAAACCGACAAATGAACTACTTAATGCAAGCGAAATTGCATGTAAATGGAATTTTTTTTTCATGTGAGTGCTCTTTGTTTGAGAATTTTTTGAGGGATGTTTTTATTGGCGCTATTCTAACGACTCCCTTAATTTGATGCAAAAGACTTAAGCTAAATAACCTAAGTTTTAGTTCTTCAGCAGCTCATATACCCGTTACCAATCAAGATACGTATTTCAGAGCGCTTGAGCGATATCAATTCAAGGCAATGCTTTGTAATAATGGTTGTTCCTTATAAAAAGGATTAACGAAGAAGTGATTTTGCTCAAGCGCTTCTTCGATGGGTCTAAATGACTTATGTACTAGCACTTTTAAAACTAACCTCATATTCCTTAACTCACCTTCAAATAAATTAAAAAATATTCAAATAAATATTGATTTAAATCAACAAAGGTTTAAACTTTCAGAAAATACTGAAACTTCAGAAAATACATATCATGATAATGACAGATAAAATAGAATCGTTTGTAATGCACTGTGGAGAAATGGGCAGTCGCTGGGGGTTTAACCGTACTGTTGGTCAAATGTATGGCTTGCTTGTGATTAGCCAAGAACCTTTAAGCGCAGTACAAATTTCTGAAGCGTTAAATATTTCTCGTGGCAATGTCAGCATGGGTATTAAAGAACTGCAATCGTGGCGATTAGTTCAGGTGCAGCATAAGCCAAAAGATCGCAAAGAGTATTACTCTCCTGCTGGTTCTATTTGGGAAATGGCTATACGTGTATTTGAAGAACGTCGTAAACGCGAAGTTGACCCAACCTTATCTTTATTACGCGATAATTTATTAAACGAACCCGCTAATAAAGAAGAGCAATATGCACAAGTAAAAATGCATGAAATACATGAATTGCTTGAAACTATTACTCATTGGGCAAGTGAACTACAAAGTATGAGTCCAGAAAAATTGAATACTTTAATGAAGCTGGGCGCAGGCGTAAGTAAAGTAATTGATATTAAAGATAAATTACTTAAGAGCAATTAATAAGTTTTAATTTTATAGCACAACCAAGCCGATTAACCTCCCTTATCGCTATTGGCTACAAAGCCATAGCGATCTTTTTACACATATTTTAACAACGGCCCACAGCGAGCTGCATAGGGCTAATGGAGTAAAAAATGTTAGATACTTTGATTTTATCTCGCATTCAATTTGCAACTAATATCAGTTTTCATATTCTATTTCCCGTTATCACTATCGCATTAAGTTGGTTCTTACTTTTTTTCAAAGTACGATTTGTCCAAACGAATGATCCAGTTTGGATGCGAGCCTATCGCTTTTGGGTAAAAATATTTGCTCTAACTTTCGCTCTTGGCGTGGTAAGTGGCATTACCATGTCATTCCAGTTTGGTACTAACTGGCCAAAATTTATGGAAACTGTCGGTAATATTGCAGGTCCATTATTAGGTTATGAAGTGCTAACCGCTTTCTTTTTAGAGGCTGGTTTTCTAGGCATTATGCTATTTGGTATTAATCGCGTATCACCATTAGTTCATACCCTTTCTACCTTTATTGTTGCTTTTGGTACTACGTTATCAGCCTTTTGGATTTTAGCGCTTAACTCTTGGATGCATACACCGCAAGGTTACGAAATGCGTGATGGAGTTGCTTTTCCTATTGATTGGTTGGCCATTATTTTTAATCCATCATTCCCATATCGATTTACACATATGCTGATTGCCTCAGGGTTAACGGCTGCATTTTTAATTGCGGGCATCAGTGCGTATCGTTTATTAAAAGGTGACGACAAACGCGCACCTAAACTTACCTTAAAAATAGCTTTAACGGTGGCAGCTATTTTAGCGCCAACACAGGCATTAGTAGGGGATTTTCACGGATTAAATACTTTAGAACATCAACCACAAAAAATAGCGGCAATGGAAGGTATTTGGCATACAGAAAAAGGCGCCCCCTTGTTACTTTTCGCCTTACCTGATGCCGTAGAAAAAACTAACCATTTTGAAATAGGCATTCCCAATATGGCTAGCCTGATTTTAACTCATGACTTAAATGGTGAGATCAAGGGCTTAAACGAGTTTGAAGGTAACCATCCGCCTGTTATGCCAGTGTTCTTCTCTTTCCGCATTATGGTTGGCCTCGGCTTTCTGATGTTATTTGTTGCATGGACTGGGCGTATTCAACTCTGGCGTAAAAAGGAGCTATCACCTTGGGTGTTAAAAACCTTATTGTTCATGACATTTTCAGGTTGGGTAGCCACATTAGCTGGCTGGTACGTTACTGAAGTAGGACGCCAACCTTGGCTAGTAACAGGGATATTAAGTGTTAAAGATGCTGCTACTGATATAGCTCCCGCAAATGTAGGTTTATCGTTAATCTTATATTTAATCTTGTATACCGTGTTAATGATTGCTTACTTACATACTATTTTCACTATGGCAGGTAGAGCGGTTGAAATTGAAGAAATCAGCGATGATGAAATTACAAAACCCATTATCACTTCAGCAATAGAAGGAATAAAATAATGTTTGAAGCTAACGCACTCGCCATAATATTTGTCGCTTTAATGGGATTTTCAATTCTTCTTTACGCCATATTAGACGGCTACGATTTAGGCGTGGGTATTTTACTTCCCCTAAAACAAGAAGATAACAGCGATACCATGATCGCCTCTATCGGCCCTTTTTGGGATGCTAACGAAACTTGGTTAGTTTTAGCGATAGGTTTATTGCTGATCGCTTTTCCTGCAGCTCATAGCTATATATTTAAAGAGCTGTACTTACCCACTGCGGTGCTGCTGATTAGTTTAGTACTGCGTGGCGTCGCTTTCGATTTTAGAGCTAAAGCAGCGTTTAGCCATAAACCCACATGGAACAAAGTGTTTAAAATGGGATCGCTTCTCGCTTCTATGAGCCAAGGTTACATGTTAGGCATGTATGTAATGGGCTTTGAAAGTACATTTGCTGCCTACAGCTTTAGCTTGCTCAGTGCTTTAGGTGTTGCTGCTGCTTACAGCTATATTGGTGCTTGCTGGTTAATAATGAAAACCGAAGGTGATTTACAAGTGCAAGCCGTTGCTTGGGCTAAAAAGTCAGGTCTTATTTGTTTTATTGGCATATTAGCTGTATCAGTAATCAACCCAATAATTAATCCTAATGTATTTGACCGTTGGTTTGAATCATCTAGCATGGTTTTCATGTTACCGCTGCCTATACTCTGCTTTAGCTTGTTTGTTTACAGTTT
Source organism: Pseudocolwellia sp. G5-9 (assembly GCF_055808995.1). NCBI lineage: Bacteria > Pseudomonadati > Pseudomonadota > Gammaproteobacteria > Alteromonadales > Colwelliaceae > Pseudocolwellia > Pseudocolwellia sp. G5-9. Next base: position 3,811,454 of record NZ_CM147893.1, on the reverse strand, counting down.
TGTACAATTAAAAAAACTTCCCGCAGAAAACGATAAAGGTTGTTGGAAGCCCTTCACGGCTGCCGCAATCATATTTGTATTGTGTTTTATTGGTTTAGGTTTTAGCTTTTTTCCTTACATAGTGCCAAACAAAATTACGATTTGGGAAGCGGCTTCAGCACCAGAATCATTAAGCTTTATACTATGGGGTGCCATTATTGTTGTACCAGTAATATTTAGCTACACCGCGTTTTCATATCGTGTGTTTTGGGGCAAGGTGCAAGAGCTAAGGTATCATTAAATGATAAAACCTCTCTTAGTAATAAGAGAGGTTTTAAATTATTCTGCTTAACCAATATGACTCATACTATTTCTACAACTATTATTTAACCTCAAACACCTTCAAGCACTAATTCTTGTAAAGCAGCCAACGCATTGTCAGCATCTTTGGCTGCAACAAAAATATGATCGTGATAATAAGCCGCTACTACATTGGCGCTAATATTAGCTTGCGTTAACTTAGTAGAAACCGCAGCCGTTAAGCCAACAGCATCAAGGCTAGAATGTACGTTCAGTGTTATACATTTAAAAACACCTTCGTAAGCAATGTTGTGCAGGTCAGCTTTTTCTTTTGTTAGCATAACCGTTAAGCCTTCCTTTTCTTGGAAAGTTCCTACAGGCTCTAATACGCTCAATTGTTGATAATCTACCTGCTCAAGCATACCAAAAATATACTCATCGCTTAGTAAGATAGGAGTCATTGAAGTAATAAGTTTTGCTAAGTTTTTTTCACCAGACATTTTATACCCTCACATTAAATAAATTTAGGTTAATTATTATATTAATCATTACTTTAAAACTTTCAGTCCTGCAACCCCAATAAAAATCAAGCCAAAGCAAAGCAAATGTTGTAGCTTTAATTGCTGGTCAAAAAAGTAATGATTTATAATAGAAATAGATATAACGCCCACAGCTAACCACACCAAATAAGCGTGAGCAATAGGGATATCTTTAATAGAAATAGAGAATAATACTAGGCTTAGTACCATTGAAACAACGGCAAAGATTACAGAAGGAATGTTTGTGAAAGATTCGGATTTTTGAATACCGTATAACCAACCAGCTTCTAAAAGTCCTGCAACAAACAGAATAAACCAAGACATATAACATTCTCTTTAATTCTGGGGTCGTCCCCTAATAAAGATAGAGCGGTGAGGTCGTCCTCACTTCAATGTTAATACGCTTATATTTTATATCAATATTCTAAAACTACAATAATTTATGCCTGATAGTTTATTAAAAACGCCTAACCCAATTATCAGGTTAGGCGGATAAAGCTCACTAAGTTCAAAAGCTTTATACTTAACTTTAACTATACAAACTTAGGTGCACTCGGCTGATTATTTCGTCTGGTAACATACAAAATACATTCAACATCACCTTTTTGTGCAAACGTACGTGTTGAACCTATTGGCGTAGTAAAGGTATCGCCTTTTCCTAAAGAAAGTGTCTCGCCATCAACCGTAATATCAACTTGACCTTGATGAACAAAAATAACCTCTTCTTCAAAACGAATATGCGCAGGAATAACAGCTTTTGCTTCAAGCTTTAAGGCACGTATAGCAAAACCATGTTCCCAATTTAATTTACTTGCTGGTAAATCTTCTGCGGGGTTTTCAGGTCCCGCGAGTGGTACTTCTTCAACGCCGTCGAATTGAGCAAGGCACGAATTTTTAGCCCACTCAAACGTGTCTCTGCGCTGCACGATACTTTCCATCGCTTCGCTACCAACAATACGGTGTTCGGCAATTTGTGCATTTGAGGTTACAGGCATTGGTTTTTTGTCTGTAGGTATCTCTTCACCTAAGGTGGTATCCACTAAACTGCCATCTTCAAGTAATACCAAACCGTACTTTTTAGCTAAATCAAATACTTGTGGTGCCCATAATACGCGTCCTGGATCATCACTCCCTAACACAGCATATAAGTAAGCGGTATCGTTACCTACGTTTTCAAATCCACGGAAAATATCAGTAGGAATTGAAATAATATCGCCTTCAGTGAGTATTATTTTTCCGTCGTCGCCATTAACACCACTCATGAAAGCCCAAGTACCGTTATGAATAATAAAAACTTCTTCGGTTAAATGACTATGTTGCGAATTTAAACACCCTGCTGGTTGGCGTGCACCACCAATATTAAAGCCATGTGGTATTGAAATATGTATATGTTGGTCTGGGTTTTCAGCCACACCGGGGCCAATTAAAGTAAAGTTTTCTTTTTTGTCACTGCCTGGGCTACGCGTATCAATAAAAGCATTAGTGCAAGGTTTTAAGTCATCATATCTAATTAATCTATCTGCTAACTTCATCTTTTATATCCTAATTTTTAATGTGGAATAATATAATGAACAATGTTCATCTGTTGTTTTATTGATTAACGTGCTGTCCAGCCGCCATCGACTTTAATGCTAGTGCCAGTGATCATTGACGCTAAATCACTTAACAAAAATGTACAGCTATTGGCTATATCTTCTACTTTGGCTAAACGGCCTAGAGGGATCATATTAAACACAAAGTTTTTAAAATCTTCGTCTTCAAACATAGGCTCAGTCATGGGAGTTAAAACAAAAGTGGGCGCCACGGTATTAACACGAATATTATGATCGGCTAATTCTACAGCCATGGCTTTAGTTACGCCTTCAACTGCGTGTTTACTCATGCAATACAAGGTACGCCCTTGTGAGCCAACAAAACCCATTTGTGACGACATATTTACAATAGATGCTGCTTTAGAATGCTTCATAGGCGTAATAGCCGCTTGAGATATTTTATAAAGGGTACGAATATTTAAGTCGATAACCGCATCTATATTCTCGTTACTTTGCTCTTCCATTGGACCAACACGATTAATACCCGCGTTATTTACTAGGCCATCTAAAGTCGGTAATTCACGTAATTTTTGATAAAAATCTTCACTGGTAACATCCATTACCCATGGAGTGACTCTTTCAGGGTAGCGTGCAACAAGTTTATCTAAATCACTTTCTGTTCTTGCTACAGCAATAACATCAGCGCCATATTCAGCCGCCATAGCCGCACAAGCTAAACCAATGCCTTTACCTGCACCTGCAATTAGTATTTTTTTATTAGTGAACAAATTTTTATCAAAACCCATCGTTTTACTTCCTGAAATCATTTATTGCATTCGAAGTCATTATTACGTAGGATTTACTTAAGTTCAAGTAAAATAATTAAGTAAACCTTAATATACGTCAATAAAACCGGAGATATTGAAATGATTAAATACCTTAAAAAAGGCAAGCAAGAAGAAGAAAAAAAGGATTATTTACAATCAGTTAAAAACACTGTTGAAAACATAATCGAAGACATTGAAACTGATGGTGATAAAGCGGTTGCAAAATATTCTGCGACTTTCGACAAATGGAATCCGAAGTCATTCAGATTGAGTGCAGAAGAAATCAAAGCCTGTTACGACGAACTCGATGACAGCATAATTGAAGATATTAAATGGGCACAAACACAAGTACGTAACTTTGCTCAAATTCAACGTGACTCAATGAAAGACGTTGAAGTAGAAACAATACCGGGCGTTATTTTAGGTCACAAGCATATTCCTATGGAAAGCGTAGGCTGTTATGTACCAGGTGGTAAATATCCACTCGTAGCGTCTGCTCATATGAGTGTAGTAACAGCAAAAGTAGCAGGCGTTAAGCGTGTTATTGCTGCAGCTCCTCCATTTGATGGAAGACCTTCACCAGCTATCGTTGTAGCAATGGACTTAGCCGGCGCTGACGAAATTTATTGTTTTGGTGGCGTACAAGCGATTGCTGCAATGGCTATTGGTACAGAAACCATTGCACCAGTAGATATGATTGTTGGCCCAGGTAATGCTTTTGTTGCTGAAGCTAAGCGTCAATTATTTGGTCGTGTGGGTATCGATTTATTTGCTGGTCCAACTGAAACATTAGTTATTGCAGATGAAAGTGTAGATGGTGAATTATGTGCAGCCGATCTTCTAGGCCAAGCTGAACATGGTCCTACATCACCAGCTATTTTACTAACCAACAGTGAAAAACTAGCACGCGATACAATGGCAGAAATAGAAAGACAATTAACTATTCTACCTACGGCAGAAGTTGCAGGTGCAGCATGGAAAGATCACGGTGAAGTAATTGTATGTGACACCTACGAAGAAATGATCGAAGTTGCTAACGACTTAGCCTTTGAGCATGTACAAATAATGACAGAGAATATTCCTTACTTTAAAGAAAACATGCGTAACTTTGGCGCACTATTCTTGGGCCCTGAAACTAACGTGTCTTACGGCGACAAATGTATTGGTACAAACCATACGCTTCCAACTCGTAAAGCGGCGCGTTATACTGGCGGATTATGGGTAGGTAAATTTATCAAAACCTGTACATTTCAAAGCGCTACAGAAGAAGCATCAGTTGTTGTGGGCGAGTATTGTTCAAGACTTTGTGCTGTTGAAGGGTTTGCTGGCCACAAGGAGCAAGCAGATATTCGCTTGAGAAGATATAAAGGATAAACATTGAGTAAAAATAAAAAAGTAACTTCTTATGATGTCGCGCGTGAGGCTGGTGTATCACAATCAGCCGTATCACGCGTGTTTCGACCAGGGTTAAGTGTTTCGCAAAAAACACGTGAAAAGGTTATGACAACCGCAAATAAAATGGGTTATCGACCTAATGCTATCGCCAGAATGTTAATTACTAAACAGTCTGGCATGGTTGCTGTAATTGTTTCATCACGTGCAAACGAAAACTATCCTGAAGTACTTTCGCAAGTCAGTAAGCAACTTGCGGCTCGCAATAAGCGAGTTTTATTATTTACCTTAGATGATGCCGATGGTGTAGATGATTTATTTGAACAAATCTGGACCTTCCAAGTAGATGGCGTTATCGCACTTGCTGCTCATTTTGAAAGCCAACGCTTAGCCCAATTTGAGCAACATAAAGTACCCGTTGTGCTCTATAACCGTAATGTTCCTGATGCGTCAACCAATACAGTTTGCTGTAATCACGAACAAGGTATTAAACAACTGCTTGCTGAATTAAAGCTGAATAATCCTCAGTCTTATTTAGTGCTTTCAGGACCAACAGATTCTGATGTAGCCAATGAACGTAGAGAGATCACCCTTGATTTACTAGAAAAAATGGGTGAAAAAAACGTTCATGTTCTTTACGGCGATTACACCTACCAGTCGGGCAGAGATTGCCTTGCTAAGTGGTTGAAAAAGCACCCTGCTCCCGATGCTGTAGTATGTAGTAATGATACAATGGCCATAGGTGTAATTGACGAAATAAGAGAAAACCACAACATACATATTCCAAACGATATGTCTGTTGTAGGGTTTGACGGCATCGCCTCTTCGTTTTGGCAGAGTTACCAAGTAACCACCATAAAACAACCGGTAGAGCAATTGGTAAAAGCAGCTGTAGACATGTTATTAGAGCATATTAAAAACTCTGATTCGCCGCCAGAAGCTCGTGTATTAACGGGCACCTTAATTAAAGGGAATTCTGTAAAGCGACCTTAACTAGGTTATTTTAGATGCATTCTTTACCTATATTAATTTTACCCGGCACCTTATGTACAGGTGCCATGTTTACCCACCAAATTAATCAATTAAAAAAGCATTGCAACCATGTATCTGTGGTGCAATTTACGCAAGAAGCCACTCTCGCAGAAATGGCCGCTCTCGTTATAAAAGCAACAAATGATCAACCCTGCGCTATTATTGGCTTTTCAATGGGCGGTATTGTCGCTGAAGAAGTCGCTAAAACGCATCCTCATCTTATTGTTAAACTTGCTTTAGTTAATTCAAATTGCCATGCCGACTTACCTGAACGAAAAGCCGGACGCGCCGCACAAATAAAACAAGCAACCGACGGGCAGTTAACCGAATTAATTAAAAATACCTTTATGCCTAACTACCTTTATAAGCAAAACGAAAATCATCAGAAGTTAATTCTTGATATGGCATTATCTCTTGGTGAAAAATGCTTTGCTGCACAAGCTATGGCAATAGAAGACAGACCTGATACGCTTAATGTGCTTGAGCAACTTAATGCCGACATACTTATTATTAGCGGTAAACAAGACAAAATATGTGCCGTAGAGCATCAACAATATATGCATAAATCATTACCCAACAGTGACTTATTATTATTGGATGAATGCGCACACTTTTCACCTTTAGAGCAAGCTGAAAAAGTATCTCATGCATTAACACTTTGGTATTTATCACCCGATAACGCGTAACATTAGGAAATAATCATGAATTTAAAAGAAAAGTTAGCGCAGAAAAAACCATTATTAGGTACTTTTATCAAAAGCACACATTTTCATAATACCGAAGTATTAGCTCATACTAATTTAGACGTATTATGCTTAGATGCCGAACATGCTCCTTTTGATCGTGGCGATTTAGACACTTGTATTTTAGCAGCGAAGTCGAAGAAAAAGCCTGTGGTAGTTCGTATTCCAGACAGTGAAAACTCAACCATTTTAAATGCGCTAGACACTGGTGCCGACGGCGTCGTTATTCCTCATGTATTAAATGCTGAACATGCTCGCCGAATTGTTAAAAAATGCTTTTTTGGCCCAGATGGTAGAGGCTATGCTGGCTCAACACGCTTTGCCGGATACACCACGAATAAACTCCCTGAAAACTTATTAGCCAATAAAAACGAAACCTGTGTAATCGCGCAAATAGAAGATCTTGAAGCAGTAGATAACATTGACGAAATTTGCCAAGTAGAAGGAATCGACTGTATTTTTATTGGCAGAATGGACTTAACCGTAGCCTTACAACAAACAGACGCTAGCCACCCAAGTGTTATGGTCGCGGTAGAAAAAATAGTAGCGGCATGTAAAAAACACAATAAAAATTGCGGCATGTTTGTTGGTGATTTAACCGAGTTACCTCGTTGGATAAAAGCCGGCGTCAGCTTGTTTTTATTAAGCTCAGATCATGGGTTTATGTTAAGTGGTGCTGCTCAGTTAGAGCAAACATTTAGTAAAGCCATTGAGCAGAGTAACAAATAAAAAGTAAAGTATGTACAAGTAATCGCTTTAAAAATAAAAAAGGAACATAAAAATGTTCCTTTTTTGATCATGTCCAAGTTGATGCTAAGTGTTTATTCCTCTTCCTTGCACTGTGCTTTAGCAAGCTTCTTTAAGTGTTTAATGAAATCTTCGCCTTCGAAAACAGTACAATTACTCATTCCATTTTCCGAAGAATATCGTTTAGCGCAAGAGCTTTTAACTACCTTTTTATTATCTTCAGTTAAACTTAAATATTCGGTATAAATCCAATCTTCACACTGCTCAGCAGTAAGCGCTACATTAGGGAAATCCGCACAGTATGCATTACATGATAATAATAAACTGACCGATAAAATCATCTTCTTAAGCATTTTTAAATCCTTAGGTTAAATAACCATAAATATTGGTAAAACACATAACGTTTTGCCAACCATTTTAGTCCTTTTGAGTAAATTGTAAGTTTATTTCATTGGCTTAGAGCTAATCAATTTATTTTTGAACAATATTAACTTTATTTGTTCATTAACAATCCCATAAACACTTTCATCTTCTGATATATCTTCTAATTTCATCCCCATCATTTCACTAATAGTGGTACTTCTTGATTTGACTATTACTTGATTGTTCTTGGTATCTAAAAAGGCTGATTTTATCTCCTCCTTATATTCAATATTTACATTAGGGTTTTTCATCATAGACATTGTAACTTTAGCCATTTTTAAATAGTTATCATATGAGACTTCTGTTTCCCCTTTATCTAATGCAGGATCAAAATCAATAGTAATCTTAGATTCTGGAGATATATATTTTTCGATAATAGATATATCTCCATCTAATAGTGCTTGATATATCTCCCTATTAATATTAAGAACTTGTTCTTTATCAATCACACCCTCTGCAAATGAAAATCCAGACATAAATATAACTAAAATAAAGATATTTATTTTTTTTAACATAACCACTCCTTAGTTGAAAATTTGTAAACCTAACGCCTCATTCAGAGGCAAATAATAGTTGCTTAAATAGCGATGCACAAACAAAGGTTCGTTGGCAATATTTTATTAAACTCAGATTTAGCTTTATCTTTTTGCTCTAATTTAAAGTACAAAGTTACTCTTATAAAACACTATCAACTATTTCAGGGTATTCCCTCATAAACTTTATAAATTCTTTTTCCATTTCTGTAGTTGCTTCCACTTCTCCCCTAATCGCTTTAATGTAACTCTCTTGCTGCGAATTAATAGGTTTGAGCATGCCTTTAACTAACATCACAATATATTTACCCGCATAACTAATTAAATGCTGGCTACGAAGGCTGTAATCATTTGTTAAATTAACGTCGAAGCCACCATTAACGAGTATCTTTAAATGTGATTCAGGAAAAATACTCTTAATACCAGACATGCTTTTCAATAGGTGTAAGATCATGTCTTTATTTTCTAAAATATCTACATGGCCGCTGTTAAAGCCAAATTGCCCACGCGATTGCTTTTGTACTTCAGGATGCAACTGACTTGATAACGGTACAACACCATCACTGTTTTCGCCTAACTTCAACATACCTGAGTTATTAAACGTATAAAAAAGCTGATGATTTACAAGTCTAGATAATGGTTTTCGATAGAGTTCTTTTATAAATTTGCTTGTTGGATTTAAATCTCGCCAAGAAGGTAATACGATAAGTCCGTGCTTTTCACCTGCAGCTGCCGAAGGATGACCACCAAATGGAGTTGATATACTTACAAACAATTCAACTTTATTTTCATTTACTTTGCCTTCGTATTGATTAAATGCTTCTCGTACTACAAGGCCTCCCATACTATGAGCAACTATTACCATAGGCATATCCCCCATAGGAATAACGTTTCCTGAGAGAAAAATGTTGTAAAAAAAGTCGGCTAATTGATCAAGGTCGCCACCAGAAGGATAATAAAAAAACCACGCTTGATAACGATTTTTATCCATGTGTTCAATAATGGGTTTAAACGATCTTGAGCTACCGCCAATACCATGAACAAAAATAACAGGAATTTTATGTGCAACATTTTCTTCTAAGGCATAAAACATAGTTTTTGCATTTTCTAAAAATGAAGCAGGATCGTACATACCCATAGTGGCAATTTTTTCATCAAACATAGGGTCATCTAAGCTGCGAATACTTCCCGCTGGATAATACGCGGATTGCTCTGTCTCAATGATTTTAGGCGTTACAATATTCTCGGCCCAATCTACACTAGAACTTGTTATCAGCTTTATATCTATTTGCTTGGCAAGTTTGTCTGGAAAGTTTGTTGTATTTAAAGCTAACGCTTTCTCACCAACTATTTCAGATTGATGAAACAATCCATCTTTATTTATATCGGCATAAACAAGTAAGGTGTACTCACCTTCAGGAAGGTTTAAACCATAATGCGTGTTGGTTCTTTTAAAGAACATTGTGTCAACTCGCTCACGGTTTTTAAATTTGCTAGAATACGCAGCAATAGCTATAGGGGTATTAGCATAATTATTTGAATGAGCTATTGATTTCCCCCAAACAAAAAAGGTTTCTTGGTCTAACATATGCTTTAGATTAATTTGACTGGGATCTGCATTTTGAAGCTTTGTATACTCAGCCTGAATGGCTGAATATTTTAGATAAGTGCATGATGTCAGCGTTAGAGCTAAACAAACCATTATAAGATGAGTTTTTTTAATCAAACCATATTCTCTACACAATTTTTAATTATATACCCGTTAACATAATGATTATGTTGCATTCTGCAACGAGTATATTCAAGTCATTTCAATAACAGTCTAAATTATTAGCCTCTGGCAATATCTATAATATTTATTTCATGGAAAATTTTTAAACGTATAAAATAAAAAACGCCTGAGAGGCGTTTTTTATTTTAGTAACAACGTAGAATACATGACTACGTTCGATAAGTAATTCTAACTCAACAAGTCTTAAATGAATGAACCATGAGGATCAATAACAAACTTCTTCGCTGCCCCACCATCAAAATCAGCGTAGCCTTCAGGCGCTTGATCTAGAGATATCATTTGTACATTAACAGCATCAGCTATTTTAACTTTGTCAAATAAAATAGCTTGCATCAACGGACGCTGATAACGCATTGCTGGACATTGACCTGTATGGAATGAATGTGACTTAGCCCAACCTAAACCAAAGCGCATGCTCAATGCTCCTATTTTAGCCGCATCATCTTGTGCACCTGGATCTTCGGTTACGTACAAGCCTGGAATACCAATTTGACCACCTGCCCGCGTAATTTGCATCGCTGAATTAAGTACAGTAGCTGGAGCTTCTTTTCCATGATTACATCCACAACCATGTGCTTCAAAACCAACACAGTCAACAAAAGCATCGACTTCTCGCTCACCTAAAATAACTTCCAGTTTATCTTCCATGTCGCCATCTTCACGTAAATCAATGGTTTCACAACCAAAGCTTCTTGCTTGTGCTAGACGATCTTCAATCATGTCGCCAACAATAACACAAGCGGCACCTAGCAGCTGTGCTGACACTGCTGCAGCTAAACCAACAGGTCCTGCTCCAGCAATATAGACTGTAGAACCTGGACCAACGCCAGCGGTTACACAACCATGAAAACCTGTAGGGAAAATATCAGATAATAGAGTCAAATCACGTATTTTTTCCATGGCTTGATCTGAATTAGGAAATTTCAACAAATTAAAATCTGCGTATGGCACCATAACATATTCAGCTTGGCCACCAACCCAACCACCCATATCAACATAACCATAGGCGGCACCAGGACGAGCTGGATTAACATTAAGGCAAATGCCTGTTAAGCCTTCTTTACAATTACGACAACGACCACATGCTATATTGAATGGAACAGAAACAATATCACCTTCATGAAGAAACTCTACGTCACTACCACACTCAATAATTTGACCAGTAATTTCATGACCTAATACCAACCCTGATTCAGCCGTAGTACGACCACGCACCATATGTTGATCTGAACCACATATGTTAGTCGTTAATACACGTAAAATAACACCATGATTACACTTGCGTTTACCTATAGATAACTTAGGAAAATCAATTCCCTCAACAGCAACTTTACCTGGTCCTTTATAAATAACGCCCCGATTACTTTGATTCATAATAATTACTCTCCTAGTTTTATTGTTATAGATAAATTCTATTTGATTATTTTCGTAAATCTAATTTGTTATTTAACCTTGGAATGGCTTAAATAAAGCACAAATATTGTTCTCGACTATAGCCTTTCTTGCTATTACAGATCAATAGTTAAATGTTAACAATAAAGCAAGCTGAAAGTTTTAAAAAATTTAAATAAACAGCTTTCCTCATGCCTGTCCTTTGTAGGATTGAATTGTTTTGCTTTAAAAATCCGCTCATATACCCGTTACTAATCAAAATTCAGTTTCAGAGTGTATCTTGAATGGTTACGGGTATAAAACAGCTGTTTAGTTCAACTTATCATCCTGAACAGAGATTAATTCGTTTGCTCACCTTTCAACTCATACTTAGCGCGCATGTTTGTGATTATCTCACGGGCTTCGTAGCTTTCTTGCTGTTCTGGGCGAACACCTTTACCTAGTTTTATATCGATAATGCTTTCAATTTCTTGCCCTTGATCGCCTAAGTTAAAGCCAATACCTAAATGTGTACTGGGTTGATTGCTACAACCGTAAATACCACAATCTCGACGAGTCCCAATACCTGTGTGTATAGTGCTTCGTGGTTGATTTTGTCCGTCAATAATTACATCGCGATTCGTTACAACAAACCAATCGTAGCCTTGCTGTACCGTTAATTCAGCAGCGCGTAAAAAGGTGTAATCAATCGCTTTTAGCTTATTGTCGGTACGTGTTTTAAAATGCACGCGTATTTTATCTTGGTTCAAAATGCTCTCTTGATAACCAACACCGTTATTTTTTGCTGCTCTGTATTCAGGGCTTGACGCACAAGCGGCAAGTAAACCGACCATACTGACTAACATGATAATTTTTTTCATTGTTTTTTCCTCGTGTGATTTATACCCGTTACCAATCAAGAGGCTATTTCAGAGCACTTGAGCGATATCAATTCAAGGCAATGCTTTGTAATAATGGTCGTTCCCTTATAAAAAGCATTAACGAAGAAGTGATTTTGCTCAAGCGCTTCTTCGATGGGTCTAAAAACAATTTATGCTTCGTTATTAACTTTAGTAAGGGAATAACCATGACGTAAACTTAATGCCTTGCATACATGGATGTATGTACTTAGATTTTGTTTGGAACGTAAAATCTGTGCCTAAATTGTTTTTAGTTCCCACTGAAACCTGCATCTTGAATGGTAACGGGTATATCTGGTTATTTTTTCCAACGGTTATTAATAAATTGTTGTTCTTGCTGTTTATCTAAAAAATCACCTACTGCCATGCTATCTATTTGTTCTCGTAACAAACTCGTTGACGTAGCCGTTTGGTAATTTTGAGTTGAGTGTTTTTGTTCTATTACCGTTAAGTTTAATTCCCATTGTTGGTTAACTCTACAAGCAATACTATGTTCAACATCTTGCTCGTTATTAATGTCGTACTGACGACAAAAATCACCTTGCTGATTTGTAAAAGTAAGCTGTGTTTTTATCGTTTGTCCATTTGATAATACTTGTTCATTACCACTGGTTTGTTGTTCTAATATTTGAACAACCTCTTGCCAGCTATTACCTGTATTGCTTTGAGTAAATACTGTTGCAAAAAGCCCAGCAGCAACTGCAACACTTGCCGCAATAGCAAAAGGTTTATTGGTTGATTTTTTAGTACGTTGCCAAAGGCTAACCACATTACTTTCGTTATTTGTATGGTTTGCTTTATTCGCCGCTTGCGCTTTATCAGTAAACTGCTCAGCAGCTTTTATTGATTCTACTGGAGCTGAATCTTCAGGAATTGCCGCGAGTAATTCGTTAATAGCCGCAGGTAATGGTTGCTGATTAATTTTGTCGTATTCATTCGCAATCATTTCGTCAACCATAGCTAAATCAGCTAGGCGGTTAGCTAAGTTATCATCTTCAAGTAATGCAGCTCTGATCCGCTCCATTTGTTGCTCTGGTAATTCAGCATCTAAAAAGGCAGATAAAGTTTCATCGCTAAAGGTATCGTTATTCATGCCATTACTCCTGTGCTGTTATTTAAACATTGGCTAAGACTAATTCGCGCTCGAGATAGTCGACTCATCACGGTTCCTATGGGTATTTCTAAAGTTTCAGCAACTTCTTTATACGACATGCCCTGAATAGCCACTAAAGACAAAATTGAACGTTGTTCGTCGGGTAAAATGTCCATCGCGTTATTAACTTCTTGTAGGCTAATTTTATCGGTTTGCTGCTTTTCGTCATTCACTATTTGACCATCGGTTAACTCTGGTGATTCTGCCGCAGTTTGCCTCACTTTACGAGAACGATATTCATCAATCCATAAGTTACGACAAACCCGAAACATCCATTTATTTAACTCAACGTTTTCAGGCACGCCTTTAGTTAATAAGCGTTCAATGGTATTTTGTAATAAATCGTCTGCATCGTGTTGATTACCCGTTAGCGAATAAGCAAATCGACGTATCATAGGTACTAAAGCAATTATTTGATTTTTCATTTAATCTCTCCGTTATATACCCGTTCCCACTGAAACCTGCATCTTGAATGATAACGGGTATAATAGGTAGACGAATGACAATGAAGTTTATTCCCAAATTTTTGGAATTTTTTTACTTTTAATACGTTTTCTTAATACAGCCCGCAAATTTTATAGGAAAAACAATGATAAATATTAGGCAAGCCGTATTAATATTCTGCATAAGTATAACACTACCTACTTCACTTAAGGCAGATGGATTATTAGGTAAACCGCTGTCAAGTATAGAAAATTCAATATTGAACGATAGAGTCATTAATCGCCAGAATAATATTATTAATAAAAAAGCAGAAGAAATAAGAAAGAAGGCAGCACAACAAACTAACCTAAATAAATTATTAATAAAATTACCTGAAGGCGAAGTAAGTTCTTTAATTTTGCCCGTGGGTAATTTAACCGAGCCCCTCAATATTTTAGACAACGCAGGCAAAATCCTCTTTAGAGATGTTGAAGTAGAAAACGGTTGGCGCGCCATAGAACGCCAATGGTTAGTTATGAGCTCTCAACAAGAGTTAATACAATTAAAGCAACTCGCGCAAAACAACCGTATTGAAATAGTAAACACTAAAAGCTTTAATGCTTTGGCATTAACCTTAGTGCAATTTAAAGTACAAGCGTCGTTTGATAGCGCTGAAAAAATCGTTTCCATACTACCTGTATCGTTACATAAAAAACTAACACGCGATTACGTGTATCAAACGCAATCATTAAAAGAGCTAAACCAAACTAAGATCCCTGCTTATGCAAATAAAACTAACATAACAAGTACAGCTTGTTTAGCACCGTTATCTATAGGTATGGTGGACACCGCAATAGATGTTCAACATCCTGTATTTAAGAATAAGTCGGTAACACGACAACGTTTTGTTCCTACTAATTTAACCCCACCTAAAGCTCATGGCACAGCCGTTTCAGCCTTGTTAATAAGCAGTTCGCCACAACTACCCGCTTTATTACCTAATGCTAAGTTATTTGCCGCTGAAGTGTTTTATGGCCAAAGCGATTTTAGCCAAGGAGCGAATTTATTTAGTTTAGTGGCGGGTATTAATTGGTTATTAGAGCAACACGTTTCAGTGATTAATATGAGTTTAGCTGGGCCAAACAACGCTATTTTAGCTACGGTAATTGAATCGGCTTTAGCCAAAAACATTACCATTGTTGCGGCCGTAGGAAATGAAGGACCGCACTCACCACCTTTATATCCTGCAGCTTATAAAAATGTAATTGGCGTAACGGCTGTTGATAAAAATAATAAATTATATCGCTGGGCTAACCGAGGTGATTATGTTGATTTTTCAGCGCGTGGTGTTTCAGTTAAAACGGCCCGTTTGTCTGGAGACTTTGGCTACGAAAGCGGAACATCGATGGCTGCACCCGTAGTAACGGCTTATGCCGCGTGTGCAAAGTTTAAAAATAAACAAGATGACTTGTTACAGCTTTTAACCCAACAAGCTGTCGATTTAGGAGAGAAAGGTCACGATCCATTATTTGGTTATGGTCGATTAGGGGATTAAAGCAGTAAGCTATTACTTCACAATTTATTCTATTTATCCAAACCTTATACCCCATAATGATAACGCAATTGGGCAATTAGAATTGAATCATCGAATTGTTTATAAACAATTCGATGTTCGTCATTTATTCGCCTAGACCAGTATCCAGATAAGCCGTGCTTTAAAGGTTCCAGTTTTCCAATTCCCTCATAGGGAGTTCTTTGAATGTCTTTAATAAGCAAGTTAATGCGTTTTAGTATTTTTTTGTCGGTAGTTTGCCTTTAAAAATAATGTTCGTATGCGTTAGTTGGGAAGATCAGCGTTATTCAATAAGCTCCCGTACTACTCCTTTACCAGATTCCAGCTCAGCAATAACTAAAACACTCCTTTTATCGATAACGTACTAATTGTTTCGTCGTAATTTAACGAAGCAATTGTTGATTCATAATGACCGTATTCCACTTTAGTATTGAGCGACCAGTTGGGTGTTATGTTGAATATCCATTGCGCGTCTACTACTTGGCTTTTATCTTTACGTTGCGCTTGTGCGTTACTCTCAGGTTGCTCGTTAGAGCCAAATTGATCCGTAGGGCTAAACGGTTCGTTGGTCGTTATTTGTTGATAATCTTTTTTGTTAAACTGCCAGCCAAACTGTATTTGTTGTTTATGATCCCAACCTTCAAAACTATGTGAATACATGACGCGAGCACCTAAGGCTTGGTGATCAAACTGGTTGTTGTTTGCGTTTTCATTGTCGATATTTAAGTTGAGTGAAACAAAGCTTTTGGCTTGGTTAAAAAAGAAAAAATGTTGATTACTAACTCCAAAACTTGTTGCGTCTCTGTCAGTTAAATTCGCAAATTCTTTCTTTTTATAGTCGGCTGAAACACGTAATAAATAACGTTGGTCAAACAACCTCGACCAATAAATACTGTTTTGACTAAACTGTAAAAAATCTTCCTTTGCTAATTCGGCATCTACAAAGTAATAACTAGTACCTAGGGTTGCATCGGTAAAACGATAATCTAAATCAAAAGCTATTTTTGCTAAATTTAAATCATAATCGTTATAAGTTTGGTAGTCGTTTACTTGATAACTTAAGTTAGATTTTAAGGTTAATTTAGGCGATATTTTCCATTTTATTTTTGCTTCGCCTTGCAAGGTTAATGCAACATCCGATTGTTCGCTTACTTGATCAAGCTCGGCAACGGTTAACGTATCGTCATGTTTTAGGCCACTGTTAATTTCCCAAGTTAGGCCAACAGCATCGGCATGCACTACGCTAGCAATCGCTGAAACGAATAATGTGCTAATGATTAAAGGTTGGTTAAGTTTTTTCATGTGGATGC
The DNA here is from genome assembly GCF_055808995.1 of Pseudocolwellia sp. G5-9. Lineage (NCBI taxonomy): Bacteria > Pseudomonadati > Pseudomonadota > Gammaproteobacteria > Alteromonadales > Colwelliaceae > Pseudocolwellia > Pseudocolwellia sp. G5-9. The sequence goes on along the minus strand of NZ_CM147893.1, from coordinate 3,794,865 downwards.
TCCAGAATACGGCATAAATAAAATTAAAAAAGTGAAAGAAAAGACGAGAGGGGAACTCGCCTTTTTATGAGGTAAATTAGATACCTAAGCCTGAGCTAGCGTTAATCGCATTGTCTACTGAGTTATCAACCGTTAAGGCAACTGCATTGTTAATTTGGTCTGATATATTTTGAGTCAGGCTGCTATTCACACTTTGCTCAGTAGTGGCATTAATTGTCGCGCTAATAGTTTGCGTTAATACATTGTTTACTTCCGCATTAGTGAGTGCTTCTGTGCTACTTAATAACTCGCCAGCTAAATTGGCATTAACGGTATGATCAATCGCTTGCTCTACAATAACGCTTGTGTTTTGTTCAACACTTGATGACAAATTATTACCTATTGCTGTAGCTTGTTGCGCACTACCGGTTACAGCAAGGTCTATTTTTTCGCCACTTGCTAAGAGCACGTTTTGACTTGTTGTAACACCTGATGTTAACGACTCTTGCAACAAGGTTTGACTTTCACCTAACTGAGTTTGTAATTGTGTACCCGTTTTCGTTAACGTTTCAGTATACAATGCGCTATCTAACGACATTGATGTTTCACTACTCGTTTCGCTTTCAGAATTAGCTTTGGCTGTGTTGGTGTTTTCTTTCGTTTCCGTTTTAGGTTCTGTGGTTGACTCTTTTGTTACTGAGCCACCACCTTCTGCACCGTTCTCTTTATCAGCATTTGCATCAAGACTATTATTGTCTGCAAGCATAAGTTGGTTATTACTTTGCGTTGATTCGCTTGCTTGTGCTGATTGATTTGTATCTGTTGCAACTTGTTGCTCAGATGACGCACTCGCATCGTTTTGCATATTTGACGAAGTATCAAGTTGAGTTTGCTCTGCTTGATATTCAGCTTGTGTATTGCTGTTTTTTGAAAAAGTTAAGTTTGCGTCAGTATTTGCAAATACAGTTGTTGTTAGTGCACATGAAATATATAAAGCTGTTTTAGTTAAATTCATCATAATGTTGTCCTCAGAGAGTTTTTAGTAAATTCACTAAGGTAACGGTTGGTGCATGATGTTTATTCCAAATTTTTTTCATAAAAATTTAAATAAAAATTAAACATATGATTCTATTAGTTTATTTTTCAATATGTTTTTATTACTCCTTAATAAAAGCCTTTTATTCATTGCAAATAATCATTTCGGGCTAAATCTCATTTTTCCGTGTGGTCTTATGCTTTACTATTATTTGCAATGCCTTGATAAGTGCGTATGATCCATATTCCCCTTTGTATTTTCATTGTTGTAGCCAATATGACTGAAAATAGTCCTCCTACTAGAGTTTGTAGAATTTAATGAAAAAGTTGTTATCTTTACCCGTAGAAATGCCATTGTCTGAAGCTGAAAATCAGGTTTATCAAAATTTCCTTAAATATGTTCCGCCGCTGAGCTTAAATTTGATGGCGATAAAAGTTGAACATTGGCCAGATGATTTTTTAGGCTGGTGTGGGGAATTAATCAGATTATGTCGTGAAGATCTTAATATGGATCTTGTTGAAGATGAACAATTAGTCCCATTAAAAAAAATGCAAGATGTACTTGAAGCGGGCTTTACCCTTAGCCAGTTTAAAATGGCTCGTATTGCACCATGGCCAATATTTGTTGATTTTATTGAGCAGCAAAACACTATACATGCTTTAGATGAACGCTTACTTTTACTCACCTATATTGATGGCATACGTGAAAAACCTTTAGCTGAATTACTGATAGAAGACCGTTTAGCTTTTGCAGGTAAACATACAAGCGAACACGACCATAGTATTTATAATTTTGATATTGAATGGTTTGCGAGTACTAAAGGTGCCAAAGCTTTTCACGTATTACTTGAACAGTCGCCAGAAAAATTTGATATTGCATTAGCTCATATTCCTTTAACGGGTGATGTAACTTACGAAAACTACCAAAGTTTTGTTAGCGATTATCAGAAAATTTTTGAAGAGTATGCTCCGGAAAAACCACAAAAGACCAAAGCGCCATTAGCTGCTGCAACACGCTTATTAGCTATGCGTAGACCCGACCAATTTATTGCATTAAACAATAATAAAATAGATATTTTATGCCAAGGTATGTCGATCCCTAAATTTAAAAATACTGATTTTTCATCATACTGGCAAGACATGATAGCAACCTTGCACACTTTCGCATGGTGGAATCAGGCTGAGCCAACAGTTGCTGATAGCACAGAAGTAGATGCTGAAAATAAAGAACTCACTTTATGGAAAAACCGCGCGGTATTAATTGATTTATTTTTATTTGCTGATGCTGATTTAGCGCAAAACTCTAACTTTATTCGTTTTCGTGATAAAGCGCTAAATAAAGCAGCGACTAAATCAAGAGCAACACCTAAAAAACGCAGTAAAGAATCTGCTGAAATGCTAGTAGATAAAGCGCTAGAGTCGGAAGATATTCCAGAATATTTACACAGCAAGCGCGATACACTTATTAACCAAGTAAAAGGTGGTAAAAGCGTAGAACAAGCTATTGGTTTAATGCGCGCTATTTTTGGTTAATCATCCTTTGATCAAAACACAAAGAGTACTGCACCTGCAGTACTCTTCAAATCTAGCAGTATGCTAACAACGCGCTTTATTAAATTCTCGCATACGCGCTAATACATCAACCCCTATTTGATGATAAACATGTAGTATGTCTACTAACACCCAGTTTTCTCTTATTACACCGTTTTCGCAGCGCCAAAAATCTAAACTGCGCATAGTAATTTGTTGATTAGCCGGTGCTATACCTAACCAGCCGTCGTTACTAATCGTCATTTGCATACCGGGCCATGCGGTAAAACCTACATAGTTTCCATCACCAAATAAATAGCCTTTTTCAACATCACCCACTCGGTTAGGCATGCCATTTAAAAACGGAATTTGATGCCAATTTCTAAAGCCTTTAATGCCTCGCCCTGTTCCTATACCCGACGGACCATACCAGCTACATTTAGGATGCCAGTACTTTTCAAGTTCCATCGCTTCAACACCGCCTGTGGCATAGTTACCTAACGAGTTACACATATCTTCAACTAACTTAATACTGCTAGCTGACAAATGATTTTCTTGAATACTTAAGCCATCTTGTGTCGCCGGAGCTGGCACATGCCACTCTCTTCCTAAACTAGGTACCATAGGCCAAGCTTTGGCTTGTATCATTACTTCTGGCACATCCCAAATAGCTTGTATTTCTACCACTTTGTTATTTTTAATGCGGTAAAACTCATGAAAACGCATTGAGACTTGATGGCCTGTAGGCGGAATATCTAACCAACTTTTTTCAAAGCTGCCTGTGTAATATCCACACATACCAACCCAATGACTACCGTCTTCACTATCGCCTGCCATGACTATAGTTTCTCTACGTTCTAGATCGGGTATAGCATTATTTAAAGGCTGGTAAGCTATATCGAAAAAAGTTTGAGCGCCATGTAACGTTTCGAACGGATAAGATAATTTCACCACTGCATCAGACGCTAACACGTGGTTCAACTCATTTAAAACGGATACGCGATCAAAATTATATAAAGCCTGCCTTAATGGTTTAAGTAATGCTTTATGATTTGTATGTAATTGTTCCATTGCTGCTCTCTCTTGTGGCTCTTTGCCATAATATTTAAATTCAACTAAAAAAACACTATGACTTCGAAGTCATTCAATGATACTCTGCAAAAAATGTATTTCAAGTAAAACTTTTGATGGAGAAATAAAATGACAACATTGCTAGATAAATTATATCTACAACTTAAATCTTCTGCCGATAATATTGAAGCTTACGTAGCTGATGATGTGCAATGGAATGTTAGTGCTCCAATTAACGAGCTACATAACAAAGCACAAATGTTAAGTCAGTTTTGGCAACCTTTAATTACCGCCCTACCCGATATTGAAAGAAAGCCCTTTATTCACATTGAAAGTGAATACCAAGGCGCACAATGGATTGCCGGTACAGGTTATTTTGTAGGTACTTTTGCAAAAGATTTACTTGATATACCTGCTACCAATAGAACCCTCTATTTACGTTATACCGAACTGGTAAAGCTAGAAGAAGGTAAAGTTAAAGAATGCTTTATTATTCTCGACTTTTTAGATGCCATGAACCAAGCAGGCGTTAACCCGTTAAGAAAAAGCCTAGGTCACGATGGTTTAATTATGCCGCCATCAACAATGGACGGTTTATGCTACGGCGATTCAAACAAAGCAGATGAAAGCGAATCACAAAAGTCTCAACAATTAGTTATTGATATGCTTGATGAGCTTGGCCGTTTCGACGGAAAGTCGTTAGCCAGCATGCAATTACAAAACTTTTGGCACAGCGACTTTATGTGGTATGGTCCTGCAGGAATAGGCACTACACGCGGTATTGAAGGCTTTAGAGATAATCATCAAGGACCATTTGTATTTAGTTTCCCTGACAGAAGTGTTGATCATAAAGCCACCTTGGTAGCACACAATAATTATGTATCAACAGGTGGTTGGCCACATATGCACGGTACACATTCTGTTGGCGGCTGGTTAGGTTTACCACCTACCAATAAAGAATTATCGCTACGAGTTATGGACATATGGCGCCGCGAAGGTGAGTTACTTAAAGAAAACTGGGTCGCTATTGATATTATTGATATGTGCATGCAAATGGGTATTGATGTATTTGCCATGATGAGAGAACAAAAACAAGGTAAAGCCTGTTAATCTTTACCATAAATAGCTGTTTTAAAAATCAAAATAGGAAGCATTGAGCTTCCTTTTTTATATCTTTAATAAGCATAAACGCTCGTTAACTTGGGTTATTAATTTTTCTACTACGTTCTAAAATATCTAAACCTTGTTGTTTTAACCAATAAGGAATATCAATTAAGACCCAGTTTTCCATTAACTTATCACCTTCACGACGATATACATCAACCACTCTCATGTCAGCTCTTATGTCGCCACCGGGTAAACCTAAAAAGCCCCCAATAGGCGTACTGCTTAAATTAGGCCAGCCAAAGAAGCACGCATAGTTACCTTCTGCGTATCGACAAATATGGCCATTAAATACCTTGTCTTTTAACCCTTGCCTAAACGGGTAAGAATGCTGCTCTTGAAACTTAGGAATAGTATAAGTAGCGCCTATTCCTGCAGGACCGTACCACACCATGTCTTTAGACCATGTTTTTTCTAAAATTTCAGGTGGATAATTATCATTAGCCGTTTTATTGAGTTGCGAGAAGTCCTCAATCATTTGATTGAGCAATGCCATGGTTTTTTCAGCTTCAGCAGGATCTTTATCGTCTAACTGAATTCCATCATGAGTTCTTGGGCCGGGGTAAATAAATGAATGCCCTGTTGCTTGCGGTAAAGGATTAATACCCACTTGATTCATAACACTAATAATGTCGCAGAAAAAACCAGAGCGTATAATTTTACCGTTTTCAATACAGTTAAAATCAGCATAACGCACCATAGCCATTCTGCCTGAACGCGGAATACCTAACCAGTCTTTATCGAACTGCACCATAAAGTGCCCCATACTCGTTACCCAGTTAGCTTTGTCGTTACCACTAACTCCAGCCATGAATACATCTTGTCGACGTTGAATGCTTTTAAAGGCATGCATAAAAGGCTGCCAAAACACCTCATTGACAGCTTGCGGCCCTTTTTGTTCATTAAATGGATGCACGCCATACCATTGGCAATCATCACTCATATATTGAGCTAATACATCACCTACTGTTTCAGATGTTGATGCTTCTAACGCCTGATAATACTCAAGTATAAAGTTTTTATTTTCTTGTTCGTTTGTCATTTATAGTCTCAATTTTCCAATACAGCTAAAAAAATAATAAGGTTAAAATTATCAGCTACATTAAACCTTTGGGTTAATTTTATGCTTAAAATGAAATGTTTCCACTCAATTTACTGAATATCTACTTTCATATTATTTTAAACAATGCTATGTTTAAATGACTTCGAAGTCAACGAAGAATGAGTAACAATATAAGACTTCAATATAATCTTAAAGAGAGATATCTATGACAGAATTTGGAATGCTAAATTGGACGATATTAATCGTTTATATACTCGGTAACCTTTTTCTTGGTTATGTGGTCAGTAAAAAAGTGAGTTCGTCTGACGACTTTTACCTCGGACAAAAAACAACCCCTTGGTGGGCAATAGGTATTTCTGTTATTGCCACTTACGTGAGTGCATTAACTTTTTTAGGTGCGCCAGCATGGGCATACAAAGACGGCCTATCGGTTATTGCTATTCACCTTAATTACCCACTTGTTATTATTGCGGTAATTACTTTTTTCTTCCCATTCTTTTATAACGCTGGCGTTGCCTCGATTTACGAATACCAAGAAAAACGCTTTGGTAAGAAAGCACGTGGGTTAATATCAGGAATTTGGTTAATATCGCAAACTATGAGCTCAGCGGCGGTACTTTATGCGACCTCCATTGTACTGAGTTTTATTACGGGTATTCCTGAAATTACCGCCATATTTATTGTGACTATAATAGCCCTTATTTATACCGTAATGGGAGGAATAACCGCCGTTATTTGGACCGATGTTATTCAGTCGGGCATACTGTTTTTAGGTGCAGGTATCATTATGTACGCACTTATCGACACAAGTACAACCCCAGTGATGGAAAGCCTTGCACAACTGAAAGCTCAAGGTAAAACCAATCCACTTAATTTCGATTTCGATTTTGCCAATACCACCACCGTTTGGTCAGGTATATTAGCAATGACTCTTTACCATATTACCGTATACGGCACTAACCAAATGATGGTGCAACGTACGCTAGCGGCTAAAAACATTGGTGATGCTAAAAAGTCTTACTTATTAATGGGATTTTTAGCTTTCTTTGTTTACTTCTTTTTCATTATTTTAGGTATTTTGTTTTACAACTATTATCAAGGTAAACCGTTTGAAAACGAAAACACCATTATTTTAGAATTTGCTTCTCAATATGGAATGCCTGGCTTAATGGGTATTATTGCTGCTGCAGTTATGGCTGCTTCTATGTCGAGTTTAGACTCCGCATTTAATTCTTTATCTACCGTATCAACGCTAGATTTTTATAAAAAGTATTTCAAACCTAATGAAACCGATAAGCATTACCTCAAGGTATCGCGCGTTTTCACGGTGTTTTGGGCTGCGGTAATTGTTTTCCCTGCCATTATGTACCACCTACACAGCTCAGGCTCTATTTTAGAAGTGTTAAGTAAAGTCGGCTCGTATTTCGTTGGTGCACAATTAGGGATGTTTGGTTTAGGTTTTTTCTCTAAACACGCAACGGAGCGTGGGCTATTAGTAGGCACATTTGTTGGTGTATTAGCTGTTGCTTATACCGCCATTTACACCGATGTAGCATGGCCTTGGTACGCAGCTATAGGCGCTTTCGTTAACGTTGTTATTACGATTATTGCCAGTATTGCCATTGATGGTAAACAAGCTGAATACTCGCCTTATAGCGTTAAAGGTCAAATTAAAGCCTTTGCCGATAGTGGCAAACCAGAAAAAGAAAATGGTTGGTATTTAGTACCAGGCAAGGTCGACAAAGTCTGTTATTCACTCTTTGGCTTCTTCATTTTCACCCTAGTATTTTTATTCTCTTTTGAGCTATTCATTTAAAGTAACGAGTTAAACTATGAGTATTAAGTTAAACAAATCAATAACACAGGTACATTGGCAACCTCTAACAACGTTGTTAGAGCCAGCAGGTACCAAGCAACAAGCGCTTACAGGGTTCGATGATGAATTCGTTGATATTGTTGATTACATTATTCGTATAACTCACCGCATTTGGGAACAAAAAAATGTGGGATTATGCTACCGATATTACGGCGAAATTTGCCCAGTATTTACCTTGGGTGGATATTCTGAATGTGTTGAGCAAGTGGTTCAAAACACTCTAAAAACCATTGCAGCTTTCCCTGACAGAAGCTTAATTGGCGAAAACGTTATATGGAAAGAAGAAGCTGACGGCACTTATTATTCGTCACATTTAATTACCAGTATTATGACCAACACAGGTAATTCTGATTTTGGTTTAGCCACCAATAAAACAGGACGAGTAACGACTATTGCTGATTGTGTTTGTTTTGAAAACAAAATAATTAAAGAATGGTTAGTGCGAGATAATAGCTTTTTGATCAGCCAATTAGGGCTTGATCTTATTGATGCTGCTATTCATTTTTCAGCCCTTACACCTAACGATACCTTTAACGAATGGTATAACAGTGAATACAATCGTGTACTCGAAGCAAAACACAGAACAGAGTTAAGCTTTACCGAAAGTAGTTGGACAACTGAAAGCTTTGTTCATGCTTGGGCGCAAACCTTATTTAATCAAAAACAATTTTCTACCTTAACGCAGTTTTATCATGTTGCGGCTGCGCATCAATGGCCAGGAGGTAGACAATCAACAGGTTTAGCTCAAATTAGCGGCACCTTAATTCAGTGGTTAGCACAATGCCCTGACGCCAAAATGACGATTGATCATATTGGCGTAACAGGCTTTGACGACGACACAATAGATATTGCCATTAGATGGTCGGTAGCTGGAACCTTTAACCCACATATCGACAGATTATCATCATTAAAAGGTAACCGCTTTTTTGTATTAGGTTGTACCCATATGCGAGTAAAAAATCAGAAAATAATTAAAGAAGTTACCGTATTCGATGAAATTTCTTTATACGCTAATATGATCCGCGAGTCGGGTCATTCACTACCATTATTAGCACAAGGAGTTTAATGATGTTTAATCAACTTATCTCGTTATACACAGAAGGTGATTTAGCACAGTTATCGTCTCGTATTTTGCACAGCACGGCATGGAAACAGCACGACTTTACCGCTTACGGTAGTATGCAAATAAACAAGTTATGGCTTAAAAGCTTAGAGCAATTTGGCTTTTTACAAGTAACTAAGCAGCAAGAAATACAGGGCGATAATTTTTCAGCACTATATATAGAACTATCGAAAGAATCGTCAAGTAACAACGAAAACGTTTCTATCACTTTTTTCTTTGAGCATAACAACGAGCATATTAAACGTTTGCATTGTGTAGTAGATACCTTAGCCCTTGCCAAATTATTACAGCAAGAGCCTAGTGTTTTAATTGATGCGCTGCCAACACCAGATCCTTTGTTACTCAGTCAATTTGATCATCAGTTACACCCTAAAAGTTATCATGCCACGCCTAACGATGTATGTGACTTACCTAACAGCATTAGCGAAACGGTAAATCAATGGTGGAATATATGGCAAGGAAAACAACTCGCTAGCTTTAAAAACATTTATAGCGATAATGCACATATACAAATAGCAGGCTTTGGCTCTCATGAAGGTTTTAAGCAACTACGCGACTTTCAACTGAAAGTACATAATCGTATGAACCGCAGTTATTGCCAGTTAGAAAACATATGTGTTGATAAAGCAGAAAGCTCACTTGCAGTAAAGTGGCATATTGATGGCGACTATATTGATAACGGTAAAATTAAGCGTATTCGTGTGCCGGTTATTTCAGTGCTGACTATAGAAAATAAACATATTGTAGAAGAACAATTACAAATAGACTGGTTAGCTTTATACAAGCAATATGGCCTTAGTTATCCGTTTGTATAAATATAAACGCTGAATCAACATTAAATGTATATCGCTCTTAATTTAGAGCGATATACATTCAAGCACGCCTCCCCTTCTAAAAATTCTACTTTTTAAAAAATTTATTAACCACAGAGAAAAGATTAAGAGAAAGATACATAGCGTTAATTGACTGAATTCATTGTTAACTTATCCGTGTACAGCTCCCCTTATTTAAACATTGATTTTAAACCATAGAGAAAAGATTAAGAGAAAGATACATAGCGTTAATTGACTGAATTCATTGTTAACTTATCCGTGTACAGCTCCCTTTCTTTAAACAATGATTTTAAACCATAGAGAAGAGTTCAAGAGAAAGGTGCACAGCGTTAACCCACTGAATTTGTTTTTAAATTATCCGTGTACAGCTTCCTTTCTTTAAACAATGATTTTAAACCACAGAGAAGAGTTCAAGAGAAAGGTGTATAGCGTTAATTGACCGAATTCATTATTAACTTATCCGTGTACAGCTCCCCTTCTTTAAACAATGATTTTAAACCACAGAGAAAAACTAAAGAGAAGATTAGAGGAAAAACTGACCCATTCTTTTTAATTCTCACCACAAGTAATCTATTATGGTGATTCAATCGTATTGCTACTTAACTACCGCTATCGAGAAACTTAATGTTTTCACTATTTAAATCAGACCCAACCAAAAAGCTCAATAAACTTTATGAAGCTAAACTAGAAAAAGCCATGCAGGCCCAAAGAAATGGCGACATAAAAAGTTACTCAGAATTAACCTTTGAAGCAGAAGAAATACATAAACAAATAAAAGAAATAGAGAAAACTGGAAAGTAACCTAATTGCAATATTATCATAAAGGCTTCTGTGGGGGCTTTGATATAGAGCCACACCCAGCGAGTAAGTAGTTATTTATTTACTGTCTATTTAGCTGCCTATTCGCAGCTAAATAGAATACGATTTCCACAAAAAATAAAACACATACTCGATTTATACCTGTTACCAATCAAGATGCATATTTCAGAGCGCTTAGGTATATTAATAAGATTTGTATATTCGGCTTACTAAAAATTACGGAAGTGCTGCCGCTCCACCAAATTCATTTGCTAAATAATTAATTATTTCCTTTGCGTCTGTAAGGAAATTTTCATTATCCACTATTAGTGCAGGAAGCCCTTGATTTTCTTCACCTAACATATCAATCACCTCTTTTCTTGGTCTTGGGAAATCTACTCGGCGAATATCTACAACATCCTCCCAGTGCTTATTTGACAATAAAGCTCCCTCAACAAGCGCACAGGGTGGGCATATCCACATTTTTTTTTCTGGCCCATCTTCGAATGGCATTTTTAAAAGAAATAATATTGGTTTCATCGATAATTACTCTACGTTGAGGGAAAAATAGATCATTGCTATTTGACATTTTTAAATACAATAAAGGGTCCGGCAGTCATATCTTTTTAGAAGCTTAACTATGAATATATTAAAGCCTCTTGCTAGAAAATTTACGCTAGTACTACAACATCAAAATGTTCGTCTTATGATATCGAGAACATATTATCTAAACAAGAATAAGTCATTAAAAAGAAAAATTATTTCCATACTTTACTTTAATAGAAATTATTTTTTTCAATGTATTGAGCCGTCACGCCTAAATGTAAATGAGTTGTACCAGATATTATTAAGCGATGAACGGTGTTCAAATATTTTATTAATTGGATAGAAATAAATTTTTGAACAAAGCTTTTAGGGACTTCTGAGCAAAAAACGCTCTTCGTTACATCTGTTTTTAAAGAGCAACCATTAATAAAAAATGTGCCTTGATCATGATTAGCTCAGAAGTCCTGAAACTGCATCTTGCTGATGGTATATACCCATACCACTAATAAATGAGCATTATTTGGAGAAAATAATGCTCTAATGTTTAGCCCCAGCCTAGTTGTTGCAAACTAATGGTGTCGTTCCAAATTTTTGTCATGTGTTTGATCAGCCCATTCTCGAATTCCATATTATAAGCATAATCAGCAATAAAGGAGTTACCTGTTGGTGGAACAGGTCCTCCTTCACCAGTATGGGTGCCTTCTATAATCCCTAAGGCAGCAACACAATTTCGCTCTTCATCAGCGGCAATAAATTTTAATTCATATTTTCCATCAGGAATTATAATTAATAAGTTTTTCATCCATTCGCAATATGCATCAAGAGACGATATACCTTCTAATGCAGATGTTTGTGATGAAAATGTTGCGTCTTGATGACAAAATTTGCTACAAAAATCCCAGCCTTTTCCAGTTTCGCATGCATCAAAAAATTGATGAGCAACTTCAAGTGTATTTGACATATTCATTCCTATTAAATCAGTATTGTTGAGGAGGTAATAATTTTCAAAGCAACGTAAACTTTGATTTTTAACGACTTATATTTAATTTACGAGCTAACTTTCTTTGTCCATAAAAAACCGCAGATATTCTGCGGTTTTTTAAGGGCTTAACTAATAAACTTTAGATAAGTCTTAGAAAGTGTACTTAAGGCTTGCACCCCATGTACGAGGGTCATTCCAGTTAGCTTGTACTGAGTTAATTGGTTGGCCATCTAAAATTTGAGAATGAACAACTGCACGTGTTAGCACGGCTTCATCTGTTAAGTTTTTAACAAAGAAATCAAGTTGTAAGTCTTCTTTAATAATCCATGTTAAACGTGCATTAACAATGGCATGAGCATCAACTCGAGTTTCAGGTGTATTCACATCAAAAGCATAGTAATCGTCAGAGTATGTCGCTTGAAGATGTGGAATTAAAAATCCACCATTATCTAATTCAGCTTCATAAGTCACGCCTAAACCAACAGTGTATTCTGGTGCCATTGCTGGAGACCAGCCAGCAAAACTAAATTGACTGCTATTATCGTTAATATCTTGACGACCTTCAAAATTACCCAAGGCTAATAAAGGACGTAATTGATCGTTACCTACCGCATAGTCATCTGAAAATTCAGCATCAAGCCAAGTTAACGTACCGTTAATAGATAAGCTATCTGTTGGATACCACTGCATATCCATCTCAATACCTGTCGTTTCAATACTTCCACCATTCTCGTAATATTCAAAGGTTTGAGTTTGACCTGCTTCAACACATTCCAACACGGTATCTGTACTAGTAGTATCATTACATGCAACAGCAAATAACTGTGCTTTAACATCGTCGTATTCATTAACGAAAGCCGAAATATTTAAACGCATTTCGCCATCAAGTAAGGTACTTTTCATCCCTATTTCATAAGAAGTTACTTCTTCGTTATCATAAAGAGGATCCGCACCACGAGAAACAACACGACCATCATTAGCACCACCTGTGCGAACACCTGTAGCGGCAGATGCGTACATCATTAAATCATCACTTTGGTCAAACTCAACAGCAGCTTTCCACAATACGGCTGAATCATCCCAATCAGGAATATCATCTCCTGTAAAACTCTTTTCATCTTTGTTATAGCGTAAGCCACCGACTAAACGTAAGTCCTCAGATACCTCATAACGTAATTGACCAAATACAGCGATTGAATCTGACGTATGAGGATCGTGAGTTGGATTACCCCAACTAGGCACAACGATTGAATCTGGAACACCATTTCCTGTAGTATCTGCGCTCGACAACCACTCCCAATCAGCTTCTTGATCGAAATAATATAAACCTGCAATCCACTGTAAAGGGCCTTCATTATTTGAAGAGATTTGTAATTCTGTTGAAATCGTTTTTTGATCATCTTGACGGCCAAAACCACCAACAAAATCTAATCCGCCATCACTAAAGTCACTGTCATAATACTGCTTACCACTTAACTCAGAGTAGTTTGATGTCCACTTAAAATCAGCAATATCTGTGTACCACTCTAATGTTGCTGTAGCAGAGAATGCTTCCTGCTTATCAAGCGACATACCATTTCGGTATACATCGTATGGGCCAATATCATTACGTTCAACATCAGCGGGTTGATAAGTATGACCTTCAGTAACAGTTGCAACAGGGTCATAAATTCCAGGGCTGGTTTCTGTTAATGAATAACCCGCAATTTGTTGATAACCCCAAATAGCTTCAGAGTTAGCATCTTTCTTTGAGTAATCTAAACGGAAAGTAGCATTAAAATTTTGGCTAGGTTCATATCGAGTGATTGAACGAGCGTAAAAAGAATTTTTCTCACGTAGGTCATCTGATGGACCAGGTACAAAGTGGTTTTCAATATAACCATCATGTCGGTCTGAAGCGACAACAACGCGTGTTGCTAAGTGATCAGTTAAAGGAAGATTTAATACCCCTTCATAAGCGCTACGATTGTATGCACCCGTAGTAATTTTAATATTACCTTCTACTTCATCCATGTTCGGACGATTAGTAATAACGTTAATACTACCCGCAAAAGTGTTACGGCCGTAAAGTGTACCTTGAGGACCACGTAATACTTCAATACGTTCAATATCAACAAAAGCCCCCATGCCCGCTGTTGTTGTTGGTACATAAATACCGTCTTGGAAAATACCGACTATTTGCTCAGCAATACCTGTACCTGCAACCCCTACTTCGTTAGTACGAGCACCACGCATAGCGGGTCTAACTTCACCACCAGAGCTACCTACTTTTAATCCTGGAACAACTTGCTGCAAACCAGTTATATCAATAATACCTGCACGTTCAACATCATCTGAACCTAATGCAGTAATTGAAGATGACACTTCTTGTAAGTCTTGCGAGTGTCTGTTGGCAGTAACAACAATTTTTTCAATTTTATGTGATTCTTTCTCTACGCTAGCTTCTTCAGCTAAAGCGGCTTGACTCAAAAAAGTATTAGCAATCGCTAGTGCTAATGTGGTTTTCAAGAGCTTATTTCGTATAACTGGCTTCATGTGTTATTCCTCATCCTCTACTTAAAATAATAAGTACAAAAAATTCATGTTAAATGTGCGAACAATAATAGGGCTGTTTTAATGATTATTTATTGCCCTTACCCATATTTGTACTTCGGAATCATTTTTATGTCAAGAGTGTATCAATAACACAAAATAAAGAAGTCGCTAGGCTCACAACAACAAATCAGATAAAAACCCTAATAAACAGTAATATAAAACCAAAACTACTAATACAAATTAATTTAAAAAATATTGACTTCGACGTCACTTACGTAATGAATTGTGAAAATTATTAAAATAATAAACACAGATAAAACAGTAAAAGATAACAATGTTAATCTGCTCATTCATCACTAAAATAGAGAATGTAAAAATAGCTTTATTGACAATAATAGCTGAAGTCTGTAAAAAGGCATTGTTCTCAGCATGCTCATTTTTATTGATGTTTAAATCGTTTAAATGCGCCTCATGGAATCCAGTAGTAACACTTTTTTTGTTATAAATCTGGAGCTGTCCTCGCAACTGTATTTGTTATTGAAAATATGTATTTTCAATAACATAAGCCAGACACATGATGCTGATACCTACTGTTTTGAGCGAGAATACTCAATTTAGCACAGCAACTTTCTAGATTTTTAGCCTTTACTCTATGTCATCCGAATATAGAGCTTAGACTGTTACTTCAATCCTAGAACCAAATAAACACCCGCTGTTCTTTATTTAATTCTCTCCCTTATTTTTAATTGGCTTTGAGAATTTATGCGTTTTTTGATCTTATCTTTACTCTTTATTACTTCTATTTGCTCTGCTGCAGAAGACGAGTATTTACTCGTACTCGCTTCACAACGCAACTCTGAAACCATAGCCGAAGCCGCGCGATTATTTTATATCGCGCATCCCAAGCAAAAACAGCTAGCCATTAAAGCTCGCAGCGATGTGCAGTTATGGGAGTTATCACCCGAAGAACGTTCAGCATTAATTAACAACAGTCGAGCTATTTTAGGTTTTGGTTTATACGGTGCTAGCGTTCCTAATTTAAAGTCGTTATTAACACAATTTAAAAAGCCTAAATTACTTATTAACAGCGACCATCGTTTAGTTATATTAAGCCAATTTGGGAACTCACCACTATTTCCTGATGCTGAACAAATGCGAGAAATAGCTAAGAATCAACCCGGTGAGAATTTCCTTCAAGACCTTGCAGAGCAAATACAGCAATACCCAAATAAAGAAATATGGCTACAAACCCGAGGCTACTGGAAAGCAGGCGGTGCCAACAACAGCGCTGAAATGTTCGCTTCAATTTTTAGTGCCTTAGGCGAAAACATCAAATTCAATGCGCCAGTTCCTACACCTGAATTACGTTGGGTTATTAATAATAGCTTTTATAATCAACTCACCCATACCGAACTATCAAAGCTTAACCAACAACCAGTTGTTGCCATAATTGATCACGCAGGTGGCGCACGCCCTGCTGATACTAAGCTACTACGCGAAATATGTGATCTCGCCACTACTCAATATAACAATCAATGTTTAGGCGCTATCGCCGCTTGGGGTAAAGCCGGTGTAGATGCGATTAAACAATTAGTACCCATTAAAGATCGTTTAAGTGCCGTGATCATGCTGCAAGACTTTGTAATTGGTGGTGGCGATGGTCGTTCAGAAGTTACCGAATTACTCACACAACTTAATGTTCCTGTTATCAAAGCCATAAAACTACGTGACCGAACTGCCATTGAACGTCAGCTTTCGTCAGACGGATTAGCACAAGACAAAGTCTACTACCAAGTAGCTATGCCTGAACTACAAGGTGCTAGCCAACCATTAGTTATTGCAACGGCAGGAAACGCCAGTAACGATCCGCTAACAGGTATTCGTGTACAAGGTGTTACCGCTGAAACCAGCTCGATTCATTCGTTATTAACGCGTGCACAGCGTTGGAACCAACTCCAGACAAAAGAAAATGTCGATAAAAAAGTGGCGATTATTTATTACAATCATCCTCCAGGGCGTCATAACATAGGTGCCGATAACTTAGATGTTCCCGCATCGTTATGGCAAATATTAAATCAATTAAAAGCCGCAGGTTATAACACCGGCGAGCTACCTAAATCACAAGAAGACCTACTCGATATGATGCAAGCTCGTGGCGTAAATTTACCACGCGACTCTGGTGCTCTCGCTTCCATGAGCCAACATATTGAACGTATGACAAGTGCCGAATACAGCGCTTGGTTTAAAACCTTACCCGCCAGTGTTCGGCGCGAAATGGAACAAGGCCCGTTTGGTTTATTACACGAGCAACTTACCGCTGCCATTAGCCAAAACAAAGGCAAACTCGCATCCGATGCACTACATCATACCGTTGAAGAAATGCATCATTTACTTGAAGGGGTTGATCACAAAGGTCGCACTCGCGCATTAGCCTTATTAGGTCAGTTAGAAACCTGTTACTTAAACGTCATCAAAACACCAGAACAACAAACCTGTATGAGTGACGCGCCTAAAATTATTGACGCGCTACAAAAAACCGGCATTGAAGGATTAGGTGGCTGGGGCAAAGCACCCGGTAAAGTAATGACCTTTAATGATGAGCTACTTTTGCCCGGTTTAACTTTCGGCAATATTTTTATTGGTCCGCAACCACCAAGAGGTTGGGAAATTAACGAAGAGCTATTACACGCAAATTTAGCTTTTCCACCGCCGCATCAATATTTAGCGTTTTATCACTTTTTACGTAACAAATTTAAAGCCGATGCGTTTGTGCATTTAGGCCGCCATTCAACTTATGAGTTTTTACCGCGCCGCTCTGTAGGTTTAGCACCAGACGATTACTCGCGTATTATCGCAGGCGATGTACCGGGTGTTTATCCATATATTGTTGATGGTGTTGGCGAAGGTATTCAAGCTAAGCGTCGTGGTTTAGCTGTGATGGTAGATCACCTAACGCCACCTCTTGCTAGCACACCACTTTACGACGAGTTACTACAACTTAGACAACTTATAGAAAGCTTTGAAACTAGCCACGGTACTGATAACGAAGTGCTGGCTAAAAGACTCGTAAAACAAATACGTGAGAAAGTCGACAAGCTCGAACTCAAAGAAGAACTCGCCCAAGCTATGTCAGCTGAACTTGCCGTAATGGGCATAAGTTTTGAAGAAGTTGACGACGATATGATGGTGCACGAAGTGGGTCATTACCTTACCGACTTACAAGAACGTTTCATGCCATTAGGCTTACATATTTTTGGTAAAGACTGGCAAGAAAATGCGGTAGAAATGATGCTAAATTCAATGCTTACCCGAGCAGACAGCCAAGATAGCGTATTGAAAAAAGACATAACAGCAAGATTAGTCGCTTCACCAAAAGCTGAAATGACCGCCCTACTCAATGGCTTAAAAGGTGGTTTTATCACACCGGGGCAAGGCAACGATCCAATAAGAAGCCCAGCAAGTTTACCGACAGGTCGTAACTTCTATGCCCTTGATAGCTCGTTAATTCCAAGTCGAGTTGCATGGCAGCTTGGTCAAGAAATGGCAAAATCAGCAAGAGAAAATAACGAAAAAGCAGCCGATAAACGTGAAGCGCTAATTCTTTGGGCGTCTGACGTAGTGCGCGATGAAGGCGTAATGATCGCCTTTGGTTTAGACATGTTAGGACTTGAACCTGTATGGAACAGTCGAGGTTTAGTTAAAGGCTTAAAGCGCCAAGATCTGCAAAATCAAAGTGATGAAGCAAAGCGAGTACGTCGCGATATGGTATTTACCACGTCAGGCTTATTCCGCGACTTATACGGCCAACAAATGCTACTGTTAGACAAAGCCACCTTAATGGCGATAGATGCCAGTGCTGACACTATCAGAACTGATTACCCTGCGCTAAGTTTATCACTAACAAACGCATTAGAAGTATTAGGTAAAGAAGCCATAGGTGGTAACGAATCACTTAAAATTAACCAAGTAGCCGCTAACTGGGTGATTCAAGCTAAAGAGTTACTTGCCGCTGGCTTTAACGCAAAAGATGCAGGTATTAGCGCAAGTTTACGCGTATTTGGCGATGCTCCCGGTAGTTATGGCGCAGGTATTAACCGTTTAGTAGAACGCTCAGGCGCATGGGAAAAACGTGAAGAACTCGCTAAAGTTTATACCCGACGTTTAGGCCACAGCTATGGTTTGTCATCATTTGGTACGCCAGCACAAAACACCTTTAAGCGTGTTTTACGTGATGTGGAAAATACTTACTTTGGTCGTTCAAGTAACCTTTATGGCTTAATCGATAACAACGATGCTTTCGATTATCTTGGCGGCTTAAGCTTAGCGGTAGAAACCTTAACGGGTAAACCACCAAAGAATTATATTATTGATCATGCCGATCCTGACAACGTAAAAACGAAACGTTTAGGGCCTGCACTTCGACAAGAACTTCGCGGTCGCTTCTTAAATCCTGCTTGGTTAAAAGCGCAAATGGAACATGACTATGCCGGTGCTCGTACTATGGGCAGTGAGTTTCTTGAATACTTATGGGGCTGGCAAGTCACCAATCCAACATTAGTAGGAGATTGGGCATGGGAAGAAGTTAAAGCGGTTTATATAGACGATCGATACGATCTTCAATTAGATCAGTTTTTAGAAAAAGGCCACAACGCTCATGTTAAAAGTAACATGCTTGCGATTATGTTAGTGGCCGTTCAAAAA
Organism: Pseudocolwellia sp. G5-9; assembly: GCF_055808995.1. Taxonomy (NCBI): domain Bacteria; kingdom Pseudomonadati; phylum Pseudomonadota; class Gammaproteobacteria; order Alteromonadales; family Colwelliaceae; genus Pseudocolwellia; species Pseudocolwellia sp. G5-9. Next base: position 3,775,629 of record NZ_CM147893.1, on the reverse strand, counting down.
GACTTTTGGGATGCGGATAAAGCCACAATCGAGCAACTTGCCGCTAGCTTTGTACGTTTAGTAAAAGCCAATGGTTTACCGGGCAGTGGGCATTCAGATCCTGACAATCCTATGTTGCCATGGTTAGAACAACATTTATCTGCCGAGCAATGGCAAGATCTCGCGCAAGTTATCGCCTTAGCCAAAGGTAACGATACACAAGTTGAACCTGAGGAAGTTCATCGAGTTGCGGAGCTGAAACTAAAAGCAGAGGAGCTTGCGCCAGAAAACGCAGATAGTGATAAAACAACAGATACAAACACCGCTAGCGCTGAACAAAAGCCAGCAGACGAAACAGCTGAAAGCGAAACGGAAAATAACTCAACATGGCAATGGTGGCTGGCTCTAATACTTGTCGCCTTTATACTGTTCGGTTTTTATCGCGGAGTAACAAAAGCCAAAAGCTTAACCCATAGATCTTCAACAGGAGAGCAATAACATGCACATGGAATACGGAATAATATTAGGACTATTGCATCAGTTTGTTGGGTGGTTACTTTATCCTGTTATTTTTGTTTTAGCTTTAGCCGTAATAGGTGTTTTATGGGAGCTAGGTTTAGCTTTTGCAGAGCGTTATTATATTTTAAAAGCCTTTACTCAAGCGGCTCTTTCAGTTTCAAGAAAAGGTTCGGCTTCTGATTCTGCTTTAATTTCAACTAAAACACCAGTAACAAAATTAAACCACACAGAGATTGAACAAGAGTTTCAAGCTCATGCTACCAAACGCTTAGAACGTATTGACTTATTTGCGCGATCAGGCCCTATCTTAGGTTTAATGGGCACTTTGATCCCTTTAGGTCCGGGATTAACGGCCTTAGGTTCTGGCAACATCGATATTTTAGCGACAGCGTTAACGGTAGCATTCGATACCACAGTTGTTGGCTTATTGATTGGTTTAGTAGCTTATACCCTAGGTCGAATTCGTCGACGTTGGTACGATCAAACATGGCAGAAAATCACTTCTGCAACTGCTGAGTAAATTTAGGAGAATATTATGTCTAATAAATCATCGTGGCAATCATCTCAATTTGCTGAACAAGACACCGACCCACTCGCAGGCTTCGCTAATATAATGGATGTTATGTTAGTTTTTGCACTTGGCTTAATGCTAGCTTTAGTTGCCCAAAGTAAAGAATTACAAGAAAAGTTCTCGATAGAATCTAATAAAACAGAAACCATTGAAGTAACGACAGGAACTGAATTAGTTGATGCGCCTGAATCACTTTCAAACCCAACGAATGCAAAAGCAAATGGGTTAGAATCGTTAGGACAAGTTTATAAAGATCCAAAAACAGGAAAGTTAATTTTAATTAGTGGTGGCTAACAAACCACATTTTTTGATTATATGCGGGTAATAGCCCTTTATTATCAATTATTTTTTGATAATGATTCTGCAATTACCCTATTCATTAAAACCTCATTAACCTCTATCATGTCTCCAACGTAATAAATACCTACCCATTTTTGGAGCAACACAATGAAAGCGATCGGATATAAAGAATCATTACCTATTACCAATGCAGACTCTTTACAAGATATTGAATTAACTAAACCTACAGCAACAGGTAACGACTTACTGATAAAAGTTAAAGCAATAGCAGTAAACCCTGTTGATTATAAAATTCGTCAAAACGTGGCGCCAACAGATGATAACTACAAAGTTATTGGCTGGGATGCTGTCGGTGAAGTGGTTGAAACAGGTAATGATGTTACTCGTTTTAATGTAGGCGATACCGTTTTTTATGCGGGTGATTTACTACGCCAAGGCAGCAATGCTGAATTTCAGTTAGTAGATGAAAAGCTAGTAGGTTTAAAACCTAAAAACATCTCAGACGCTGAAGCAGCTGCATTACCTTTAACGTCAATCACCGCTTGGGAAATGTTATTTGAACATTTAGAAATAAAACAACAAACGTCTAACCCAGCACAAAAAGATGAAGTAATTTTAGTTGTAGGTGCTGCTGGTGGTGTAGGTTCAATACTTATTCAACTCGCTAAAAAACTAACTAATGCAACGATTATTGCAACGGCATCACGCGAAAGCTCAAAACAATGGGTTACTGATTTAGGGGCTGATTATGTAGTTGATCATTCGAAGCCATTATCCCCACAAATTGAAGCATTAAACATTGGTCCATTAACGCATGTAGCCAGTTTAAATAATACCGATGCGTACATAGATGCTTATGTTGAACAACTTATTCCTTTTGGAAAAATCGCCTTAATTGATGATCCTGAAGCAATTGATATTAAAAAATTAAAAATGAAAAGCTTATCGCTGCATTGGACTTTTATGTACACTCGTTCAATGTTCCAAACCGACGATATGGTTGAGCAAGGTAAATTATTAAGCCGCGTATCTGAACTTATCGACCAAGGAAAGATCAAAACAACGATAGGTAAAAACTTAGGTAAAATTAATGCTGAAAACTTAAGAGCTGCTCATCAAGAATTAGAGTCTGGCTCATCTATCGGAAAAATAGTGTTATCAGGCTTTTAAGCTCTTACTTATACCTGTTACTAATCAAGATACGCATTTCAGAGTATATTAAAGGATATAGAAAATGACACAGTTAACCGTTATTGCAAAAATAGTAGCAAACGAAGATAAAATTGAATTAGTAAAAGCTGAACTAATAAAGCTTATTGATGCTACTCGTGCTGAAGAAGGTTGTATTAATTACGACTTACATCAAGATAACGAAAACCCAGCACATTTCACTTTCTATGAAAATTGGGAAACACGTGAATTATGGCAAGCTCATATGGCTAATCCAAATTTAGCTGATTACTCTGCAGCTACAGAAGGTGCTATTGCAGAATTTAGCTTAAACGAAATGACGGTTATCGGTTAATCAGTATTCACAAAAATGTTACTGAATTCCTTGGCTATTACCGCTAAGGGCTCTTAAATTAAGATGTGTATAGCGAGATTTTAAAGATTAAAATTTCGCTATTTATTGATACTCAACTTACCCATTACTCTACTTAACCTCAACTCAGATTAATGAATGTTAGCGAATAAATAAAAACCCTTATTTATAAATAACCTGAGTTCAGGTTACTTAGTACTGACTCACTTAAACGTAATAGCTTACACCTATCTTAGGAAATGTTTGACTAAAGAACTCATCAATTTTGTTTCTAAACTCTTTCGCTGTGACAAATTATTTATTATTTCTGACAGGTTCATTCATGACTTACATAATCGTTCTATTAGGTTTAATACACATACATCAAGCCTAATAAATGATGCATAAAGAATAGTTTTAGTTTATATATTAAATGTTAATTTGAGTATATATACCCGTTACCACTCAAGAGGCTATTTCAGAGTGCTTGAGCGATATCAATTCAAGGCAATGTTTTGTAATAATGCGTTCCCTTATAAAAAGCATTAACGACGAAGTGATTTTGCTCAAGCGCTTCTCCGATGGGTCTAAAAACAATTTATGGGGCTTATTAACTTTAGTAAGGTTCCTACACGGATGTAGGACATTAGGGTAACGCAGGAGCAGTTACCGAGAATAACCATGACGTAAACTTAATGCCTTGCATACATGGATGTAGACCTTAGATTTCGTCTGGAACATGAAATCTGTGCCTAAATTGTTTTTAGTTCCCACTGAAACCTGCATCTTGAATGATAACGGGTATAAAAAGCACTTAGCAATTAATTCAACAGAGTACACATATCTGACTGTTTTTCGTACCACGCACATATAGTCAGCTATTTTTGCCACTAAGTGTGGCGTTATTTTTAAAGTTTAATAAACTTAAAAATTGTAAAAATTTGGTATAAAAATGAACGATAATACTTTTACTGATGAATCGGAACACAAACTAAATTTACGCAACTTAGAATTAAGTGATTTTGACGATTTAAAAGAAGTCATGGAACTCATCTATCCTGACATGGGGGGCGCTGGGCCAGAAAAAAAATTTAAAGCGCAACTTTCTACTTTCCCAGAAGGCCAAATATGCATTGAAGATCATGGAAAAGTGATTGCCGCAGCTTTTTCGCTTGTTGTAGATTATGACAAATTTGGAGATCATCACACTTACGAAGAAATTACGGGTGATGCCTACCTAACAACTCATGATCCATTAGGCGATGTATTATATGGTGCTGAGGTTGTGGTACATCCAGACTATCAAGGCATGCGTCTTGGTAGACGATTGTATGAAGCAAGAAAAGAACTTTGCCAAAATTTAAACCTTAAATCTATTGTGGCAGGTGGGCGTATACCCAACTATCAAAACCATGCAAAAGACATGTCACCTCAAAAATATATTGAGCTTGTTAAAAAGAAAGAAATTTATGATCCCATTTTAACTTTTCAGTTATCAAACGATTTCGAAGTAAGGCGCGTTCTTAGTAAATACTTACCTGAAGACAAAGAATCGAAAGGTTATGCCACCCTGCTGGAATGGACCAATTTATATTACGATGATGAAAAAGCGCCCTTGTTTGGTGCTATCAAAAAAACAGCAAGAGTTGGTTGTGTTCAATGGCAAATGAGGCCACTTAAGTCTGTAGAAGAACTTATTCAGCAAGTAGAGTTTTTTGTTGATGCCCTCTCAGATTACCAATGTGATTTAGCTTTATTGCCTGAGTTTTTTAATGCACCTTTAATGGGAATTGAAGCGCATCAAAACTCTATTGATTCAATTAAAGCGTTATCTGAATTTTCTGAAGAAATAATTGAAGCAATTTCTCGTCTAGCCGTTAGCTATAATATCAATATCATTGCGGGTTCATTACCCGTTATGGAAGATAACCAGCTATATAATGTGTCTTATTTTTGTCGCCGTGATGGAACACTAGAATCACAATATAAAATTCACCCTACCCCCCATGAAAAACGCGCTTGGATTATGCAAGGTGGTGATAATTTACGAGTTTTTGATACCGACTTCGGAAAAATTGGTATTTTAATTTGTTACGATATTGAATTTCCTGAACTTGCTCGACTTCAATCGGAAAAAGGTATGCAATTATTATTTGTGCCTTTTTGGACAGACACAAAGAATGCCTACTTAAGAGTTCGTTGTTGCGCACAAGCTCGAGCTATTGAAAATGAATGTTATGTGGCTATAGCCGGTAGTGTGGGTAATTTACCTAAAGTAGATGGTGCCGACATTCAATATGCTCAATCTGCCGTATTTTCGCCATCAGACTTCTCTTTCCCTCATGATGCAATTATGGCCGAAACAACACCAAATACAGAAATGACGTTAATTGTTGATCTTGACTTAGAAAAACTCAGTACATTACAAAATGAAGGCTCAGTAAGAAATTATTTAGACAGGCGTCGCGACTTATATAAAATAAATTGGCTCGGAAACAAAGACAACGAGTAATGGGTATATACCCGTAACCATGTATAAAAAAGCCTCATGAGTTTTATGGCTCACGAGGCTTTTTTTTAACTAATCTCAGTTCAAATTAGAGCTAATTAACCTCAGCTCGGGATAAGCAAAGTTACTCAACAAGCTATTTTTATGCCTAACTTCGTTGAATTTATTACTAATAGCTAGCTATTAGATAGAGAAATTCGCCTTGTTATACACAAAAATATCAATGTTGAGAGACTAATATAACTTAGGAAAACAACGGTACAGGTTAAGATTTTGATAAATAATAATTTTAATTCATTATCTAACATTCATTAACCCGAGTTGAGGTTAATTAGATAATAAACACTATTACGAGGCTAATATTTTCTCAATTAACTGTAACTCTTCAGCGCTAAAGTTTTGTTGCTTTAAAGCATCTACCGACACTTCAACTTGTGCTGCGCTGCTTGCACCAATTAAACACGATGTTACCGCTTTATTGTTAAGATTCCATGCGATAGCCATTTGCGCTAAAGTTTGTCCGCGCTCTAACGCTAAAGCATTTAATGCTTTCACTTTAGTTAGCTTTTCAGGTGTTATTTGGTCACTATTAAAATGAATTATTTCGTTACGAGCAGCTCTTGAATTAGCCGGAATACCATTAAGGTATTTGTCGGTTAACAAGCCTTGAGCAAGAGGTGAAAACACAATAGACCCCACACCTTCATTTAGTAACACATCTGTTAAGCCATCTTCAATCCAACGATCAAACATGTTGTATCTTGGTTGATGAATCAACAACGGCGTACCTAAATCGTTAAGAATTTTAATCGCTTTAATACAATCAGCCGGACGATAATTTGAAATGCCTACATAAAGTGCTTTGCCTGAACGAACAAGGTAATCAAGCGCTGCCATTGTTTCTTCTATAGGTGTTTCAGGATCTGGACAATGATGATAAAAAATATCAAAGTAATCTAAACCTGTACGTTTTAAGCTTTGTTCACAACTTGATATTAAATACTTTCTTGAACCACCAATACCAAAAGGCCCAGCCCACATGTCGTAACCGGCTTTGCTAGAAACAATAAGTTCGTCACGATAATGTTTAAAATTACGTTGAAAAATTTGACCAAAAGTCGATTCAGCCGAACCATACGGAGGCCCATAGTTATTCGCTAAATCGAAATGATTAATACCTAAATCAAACGCTTTTTGTAAAATATTAGCCGCATTTGATTGTGAATCGACTTCACCAAAATTTTGCCAAAGGCCTAATGAAATTTTAGGTAGCTTTAAACCACTTTTACCACAACGAGGATATTCCATTTCTTTATAACGGTTAGCGTCTGCAATGTAGCTTGGATTAGGTTCATGAGTGATCATAAATAGCTCTTTAATTAATGAGTGATAAAACGACAATAAATAAGCGATAAAGTTAGCTTTTTTTAGTCTTTTGTTACCAAAAAATATACGTGCTTTATTATACAAGATCTCATCCAAGTTGCGAGATGAGTATAAATCCACTATTTTATTGATAGTAATAGAAAATACAGAAGAAATATTAGGGTAAATTGCGCAACGACACTTCATTGTATAAAACGCCCCTCTGAGGTATATTCAGGTATATATTGTTTTTCGGAAAAACATTAGTGAAAGCTAAAGCCACATCTTTTGATATTGCCTATCAGGCAGGTGTATCGCAATCTACAGTATCTAGAGCGCTAAGAAATAGTCCGCTAGTAAATGAAGAAACTCGCGCTAAAATTCAAGCGATTGCCAAAGAGCTCAATTATAAAGTTGACAAAAATGCGAGTAATTTAAGATCGCAACAAAGTGACACCATAGCTTTGCTCCTGTTCGAAGATCCGAGTAACGATGATTCATCAATTAATCCTTTTTTCTTATCTATGTTAGGCAGCATAACGCGTGCATGTTCGAATAAAGGCTTTGATTTACTCGTATCTTTTCAACAATCAAGTAACGACTGGCATGCCGATTTTGAAGATAGTAACAAAGCCGACGGACTTATTTTACTTGGCTATGGCGACTACGAAGATTACGAAGAAAAACTACGTACATTAATAGAACAAGGCACACATTTTGTGCTTTGGGGCGCAGAAGTAAAAGAGCTACCTATTATTTCGATTGGTTGCGATAATTTTCAAGGTGGTATGAAAATTACCGAACATGTTATTAAGCAAGGCCGTAAAAACTTTGCTTTTTTAGGTGATGCTTCAAACCATTCGCCTGAATTTTTAGCGCGTTATCAAGGCCATTGCCAAGCACTAAAAAACAATAATTTAGCTGTTAATGAGAAATTACAAATCGCGGCTATTTTCACCGAAGACTCAGGCTATCACGCAGCCTGTAAACTTATAGAAAGTGGTGAAAATTTTGATGCTATTTTTGCCGCTAGTGATTTAATAGCCATAGGTGCAATGCGAGCGTTACAAGAAAAAGGAATGACTATTCCTGATCAAGTTGCTGTGGTGGGTTTTGATGATATAGCAATTGCCAGTTTTACCTTTCCACCATTAACCACTGTTAAGCAAAACACGCAATTAGCCGGTGATATTTTAGTGACCAAGCTGCTGCAATTAATTCATGGTGAACAAGTAGAAGCGAGTTTAATGCCGACCGAGCTTGTGGTACGAAAATCTTGTGGTGCTTAATAACGCAAAGAGCCATTATCCTATGGGAATAATGGCTACCTAAATTCTAATAAATTGTCTGGTTAAATAATCATGAACTTTGATCATCTTTTACAAAATACACTGATATTGCCGCAAGAAACATCGCAATACCCGCTAATATAATAATGTAAATAGCCTGATTATTAAAAAATGTAGTTAAAATCCAGCCCGTTAAAACACCTGAAAGTATTTGTGGGGCAGCAATAGTAAAGTTGAAAATCCCCATATAAACTCCCGTTTGTTTCACCGGTAAAGCGCCAGCTAATATTGCGTAAGGCATAGCTAAAATTGCCGCCCATGCCATACCGATACCCGCCATAGGAATTAATAAATTTACAGCTCCTTGAGGAAGATCAATTTGTCCGCCAAAAAAGCTAACGGTTGTTAGTGTTGGATCTTGTAAAAAGTACATACTAACGTAACCAATACCGCCCGCAAATAAAGCAAGCGAATACGTAGTTTTACGACCAATCGTATTAGCTAATTTAGATAAAAACACAGAAAATACCGCAGCAAATAACGAGTATGCTGCAAACAAAATACCCACCCAATCGCCTGCTGCACCTTTGGCTAATAATATCGCTTCAGGCACCTCGCCCACTTGTTTTAAATATTGAGAATCAAACCATTTAGCATCAATTCCCCAAATATGTTGCGCTAGCGCTGGCATGGTATACACCCATAAAATAAACAACGCGAACCACGAGAAAAATTGCACTAAAGCCAATTGCTTCATAGTACTTGGCATTGATTTAACCAAACCAACAAAACCAGAAAAACGTTTAACAAGTGACTCTTTTGTATCGGTACTTGTTGCAGAGCTTTCAAGCTCAGGAAGAGAATAACTACCTGGTGCATATTCTTTGGTCATTACGGCAGTCCACAGCACCGAACCTAATAATACGGTTGCACCAATATAAAACGCCCAAATAACTGATGGCGCAACTTCACCGCTTGAAGAAGTATTATCTAACCCAACCACATTCGTTAAAATAAAAGGTAGAAGAGAACCAATAACTGCACCAATATTAATAAGTAACGATTGCACAGAATAACCAATATTACGTTGGTTGTTAGGTACCATGTCTGACACTAGCGCTCTGAAAGGTTGAAAGGCCACATTAAATGACGCATCCATAATCGCCAGCATTACTGCACCAAATAATATCGGTGGCACTAAAGTTACCACCAAAGGCGCATTAGGCATTAATATCATACCGATTGCCGCAGCTACAGACCCCAATAAAAGATAAGGTATACGACGGCCAAACTTATTCCATGTTCGATCAGACGCTGCACCAACTATCGGCTGAATTAATAACCCCATAACAGGGGCCACTAACCAAAATAAGGAAAGGGAGTGTAAATCTGCCCCAAGGTCTGACAGTATTCTACTAACATTGGCGTTTTGTAAAGCAAAGCCAAATTGCACACCTAAAAAGCCAAAGCTTACGTTCCATATTTGCCAAAAACTAAGTTGAGGTTTCTGTTTATTATTATAGGTTGTTGTGGTTTCACTCATTTTTAGACTCTTATGGAAAGTAAATAGTAAGTAGATATGATCAAAAAGTTACAGCAAATATTGGTGTATCTAGTGAATAAATAATATACGTACAATAAAACTAAATCGCTATCACCTGCATACGTATTCACAGGTATGCTGTATTTGCTCATTTATTCGTTTTTATTTTAATTTAACGCACAAACAAGTTTATATCCTGCTGTTGCCAATTAAAGCTCATCGTAAGTGTTTGCTTTTCTTCATTCCAACGAGCCACTTTATTATGTAACGGTTGTTCTTTATTTAACTCGCTGTTTGAACTTGGTTTTTCTAGTTTAAATATGGTTTTATTTTCGCCTTGAACAAGCGCTATGTTTTTCGCTTCTCCTTTATAATTATGGATAACTAGGGTTATCTTTCTCATTTTAGGTGAAGCATCAAAACCATTTTTTAATTTTGAAAAAACAAAATGCAATTCTTCATTTTTTGCGCCATGTCTTTGTGCACTGAATTGTAATAATTCAAATAGCCCTTTTTCCAAAGCTTGATTGCTTTCACCGTCGTCTTCATACATTTTAGCTTGGCTAAAATTAACGGATTCGTCTGCGTAATAATGCAAGCTAACAGCATCACTCGAGTAATTTTGGGTTGATTGAATGCTATCAATCATAGGAATAAAAGATCCGCCTCTAACCAGTACAGGTATGTGCTCTAAAGAAACAGGCATATTGATAACTTGATTACCTTGATACTCAGTTCCGTTCCAGTAATCAGTCCAAGTACCTTTGGGTAATGGTATGTTTACACTTTTTGTATCGGCTTCAACGATGGGAGTTACAAGAAAAGCATCTCCCCATAAATAACTTTTAGTATTATTGATTAGCTTAAGATCATCTTCATTCTCAAAAAATAGCGGACGCATTAAAGGCATTCCTGTCGTGCTATTTTGGTAAGCTAACGTGTAATTATAGGGTAATAATTGGTAGCGTAATTTAACGTATTTTCTGAGTATGTTTTTCGTTTTTTCATCATGAAACACAGGTTCTGATGCAATATGATCTTGGCCATGAGGACGAAACACAGGTTGAAAAACCCCGTACTGTAACCAACGCGTATAAAGCTCGGCATTAAAAGTGTCTCCGCCAGCAAAACCACCTAAATCAGAATGCGTATAAGCTAAACCAAACAAACTCATTTGTAAGCTCAGTTCAACTTGAGATTGCAAACCTCCCCATGTTCGGCTTACGTCGCCTGTCCAAGGCATAATGCCATAACGCTGTGAACCTGCGAAACCTGAGCGCATCATAACAAAAGGCCTTGTATTTGGAGCCATGGCTAATTGTTGGTTATACACCATTTGTGCCCAACGATGACCATACACATTATGAATTTCATCAGCGGTAACATGCATTCCGTTATCTAACCTATGTATGCTAGCGCTTGGGTGTACTTCTGGCTCGCCTAAATCGCCCCACCAACCAGCAATACCTTGTTCGTGTAACCTTTGATAACTTTGATTAAACCACTCTCGACCACTTTTATTGAACACATCAACTAAGCCAGTATTACCAAAGTAAAAATCAAACGTTTTAGCATGGCCATTCTTATCCATTGCTAAGGCATTATTTTCAACAGCAGATTGCCATTTTTTTGAAGAACTTAAAATAAAAGGCTCTGTTATCGCAATGGTTTTTACGCCTTTACGTTTCAGATCTTCAATCATTTTTATCGGTGTTGGAAACGCGTTTTTATCCCAATCTAAATTACCCATGTGGCCTTTAATATCTTTACCAAACCAATATAAATCTAAAATAAGCGCATCTAAGGGAAAATCTTCTTGCTGATATTTATTAACAACGTTACGTACTTCTTGCTCGCTTCGGTAACCAAAACGAGAGGCAAAGCTTCCTAATGTCCAACGAGCTGGCAAAGGTTGTTTACCTGTAACGTGAACATAGTTTTCAATTAACTTAGGGTAAGTATCACCCGCAATAACAAGGTAAGCATTTCGTCCACCTACCGCGTTAAATTCAAGTGTATTATGCTGTGTTTTACCTATATCCATCATTCCTTTAGCCGAATTATCAAAAAGCAAAATATACTTTTTATTCGACATAACGGCTGGTAGACCAAAATACATTTGGTTAGATTCAGTGCTGTAACCGTAATGAGCTTTATTATAAAGTGGCATAGCATGGCCACGCCTATTCATGCCGAGTATTCTTTCTCCGCCACCGAGTAATATCTCTTCATCACTTAATGTAAACTTCAACTTAACTTCTGATTTATTTACAGATTCATTCGTTTTGTTATCATCTAATAGATACTGAGGGACTTGAGAAATCAATTGTTCAGTGTTTTTATAAAAACTTATATTGAAAGGTACTTTAGTAATAACTGCCGATAATTTTCCGGCTGAAAAAGTAAGAGATTTAACTTTATTAATAACACTTGTTTTTTGTTTTTGTGTAGAGGGGGCTATAGCAAACGACGGTAAATTCTTATTCCTTTGGTTGTGATAAACCACTTCAATAGCTTCTTCACCGTAGGCAGTAAGCCAAACACTGCCCTCCTCCGTTTTAATTTTTAATACGCTATGATTAAACTCATAATCGACTAGAGTAACGTTAGGTTTTTGTTCGAGAGCATAAGCACTAAAAGCACAACCTAAAAAAAGAAGTAACGACAGTAACAGGCTATTTTTATAAGAAGTAAGCTGATGTTTAATATTAAAAATAATAAAGCCAGTGTGCATGTAGGTACCTATTTATTTTTGCGTACAGTTTCAGTATAGACTGAATAGTAACGTTAAATATCTTTGTACCGCAGCTGAATACGTATGCACTAACTTGTACAGTTATTAGCAACGTATAGCATGCTTAAAATAACAATTTCCTGACTTAATAAACTTAGTTAGTGCCGTATAAACCTAAAATTAAAATGTAATATCTTTTAACCTTAATAAAGGCGTCGCTTGCTCTACTGTGATAGGTTTTGAGAAGAGATAGCCTTGAAAATTTGAACAGCCATTTTTTAACAAAAAGGCTTTTTGTTCTTCGGTTTCAACCCCTTCAGCTATAGTTGATAAACTAAGGTTGTTGGCTAAATTAATAATGGTTGAACATATTTGTCCGTCTTCGGTGGTTGATGCGCATTCATTAACAAATGAGCGATCAATTTTTAATATATCAATAGGTAAACGTTTTAAATAACTCAATGAAGAATAACCCGTCCCAAAGTCATCTACTGATATTTTAATATCCATTTCTTTTAATTGCGAAAGAACGTTAATACACTCTTCAACCTCTGTTAATAACACGCCTTCTGTTATTTCTATTTCTAAAAACTCACCCGAGATATTATTTTTTGATAACTGCGCTTTTATAAAAGGAATCAGTTGCCCTGAAATTAGGTGTTTTCCTGAAATATTCACCGATATGGGCACAATATTTAATCCTTGCTGACTCCATTGCATCTGTTGTTCTAAAACGTTTTTTATGGCTAACTCGCCTATCGTAATAATGGCTTCTGAATTTTCAGCAATAGGAATAAATATACTGGGCGAAATATAATTACCATCAGAGTGTAGCCAACGAGCTAAGGCTTCAAAACCAATAACATGATCACGTTCATTAACTTTTGGCTGATAAACAAAATGGAATTGCTCAGGATCATTTATTGCGCTTCTCATGTCTTGTTCATAAGTAAAGTTGATAATATCAACATGTTCCATGTCAGGCTGGAATAATTGAAAATTGTTACGGCCATTTTTTTTAGCATGGTACATTGCCATATCAGCCTGTTTTATTAACTCTTGCGCATTGGCTTTTACCACTTTAGATAAAGCGATACCGATACTGGTTAATATATTGACCATATGCCCTTCTAATTCAATAGGGCTACGTAACACACTTAATATTTCTTGCGCTTTATTTATTGCGTCAAGTGAACTTAACTCACCTTCCATCATCACAATAAATTCATCGCCTCCCCAGCGAGCAATAATGTCTGAAGAACGTGTTACTTCAATTAATCGGCTAGCAACTTCACATAACAAAATGTCTCCTGCTTTATGACCTAAAGTGTCATTAACTTGTTTAAAGCGGTCTAAATCTAAAAAGAAAAGAATAATGTGTTGTGTATCATTGACCGGTTTTTTAATAAAACTTTCTAAGCAGTTCATTAAATAAGTTCGGTTATATAAGCCCGTTAATGAATCGCTATATGCTAATTGTTTTAGCTTATTTTGTAATTTTAATTGCCTAGAAATATTACGAATATGTAAGGTAAATTCATTTTTAAAAACGCTACCTAAATTGGTTCTTGTTACCGATACCTCAGCGGGAAATTCGCCACTGGCTTGGCTATTTAATGTGATGGTATTTCTTCTATTATGTAAAAGTCCTTGGGCCGTAGAAAATTGATGCTTTAAACTTTCTTTAATTGCTTCTTGCTCATCTTCTTGAATAAATAGCTCGATAAAGTTTTTTCCAATAACACTTCTTTTTAAATAGCCAAATATTTTTTCTGACGCAGGATTAAACTCAAGAATATTGCCATGTAAATCAACGGTTACAATACTGTCCATTGATGAATCTAAGATGGCACTTTTGCGTTTTTCGCTAGAACGAAATTGATCAATAGCATTATCTCGTTGTGTAATTTCATTATTAACGCGTTTAATAACCTTATTGTATTGCTTAGCTATTTGACCAACCTCTGTAAAAGGCTCTTCGGGTACCGAAGCTGAAAACTCACCTTCCGTTTGCTGTAAACGCATTGAATCAAGTAAGTCGATGAGCTCAGTTGAGGCTCTATGCTCTGAAATATTCATACCGATCATTTCATTTTTAGCTGACACACGCAGTGGAACAAAATGATCAATTATTTTGAACAAAATAAAACTAACAATGAAGCTGAAAGAGAAGATAGAAAAAATACCAATAAGCTGAGCATTAAATTGCTCAAAGCGTGATAACCCTGTATCTAATACGGTTAAATCGGAAAATAAAGCAACCGCTAATGTTCCCCAAATACCTGCAAATAAATGCACAGGAATAACACCTAAAGCATCATCAATTTTTAACTTTTCAATAACGTATGTTCCATAATACAAAACAACACCAGCGATAATACCAATAAGCATAGCTTCTTTAGCGCTAACGCTGTTACAACATGCCGTAATAGCAACCAAGCCTGAAATAACACCGTTTAAAATATAACTCACATCAATAAATTTATGATGATAGTTGTGAATCATTGACGCAAATATGCCGCCAAATACTGCAGATATACAGGTGTTTAATATAATACTTGGAACTTGCTCATTAAGAGCTAAAGTGCTTCCACCATTAAAGCCAAACCACCCTAACCAAATCAATAAAACGCCTAATACAGCAATAGGTAAGTTACTTCCTTGTGGAAACTTTCTCTTAGGATTGAATCGCCCTAATCGAGGGCCAATAATTAATACGGCGGCAAGTGCCACACTTCCTCCAACCGAATGAACAACCGTTGCTCCGGCAAAATCAACAAAACCTAAACTTTCCAGCCACCCCTGATTATTGTCTGAATAAATAGATGACCAAGCCCAATGACCACATATAGGATAAATAATCGCAGACAAAATTAATGTGCCATAAATATAGCCGCGATATGTCATACGTTCAGCTACAGCACCTGATAAAAGGGTGGCAGCCGTACCGCAAAACATCATTTGAAAAATAAAGAAGCTAATTTGAAAAGGTGTTTGATCATCACCAAAAAAGAACTCGCTTGTGCCGAATAAACCATAAAAAGATTCACCAAACATTAAAGCAAAGCCAATAGTCCAATAAACGGTTACAGCAACAATAAAATCAGAAATATTTTTGGCGGCAACATTTATACTATTTTTACTGCGGATTTTTCCACTTTCTAAACACAAAAAACCTGCTTGCATCAAAAACACTAAAAAAGCTGTAGTAAGCAGCCAAGAATAATCCATCCAAAACCCTATATATATATACCCGTAACCATTCAAGATGCAGGTTTCAGTGGGAACTAAAAAAAATTTAGGCACAGATTTCATGTTCCAGACGAAATCTAAGGTCTACATCCATGTATGTAAGGCATTAAGTTTACGTCATGGTTATTCTCGGTAATTGCTCCTGCGTTACCCTAATGCCCTCATCCATGTAGGAACCTGACTAAAGTTAATAAGCCCCATAAATTGTTTTTAGACCCATCGAAGAAGCGCTTGAGCAAAATCACTTCGTCGTTAATGCTTTTTATAAGGGAACGACCATTATTACAAAGCATTGCATTGCCTTGAATTGATATCGCTCAAGCACTCTGAAATAGCCTCTTGATTGGTAACGGGTATAGACTTAATAATTTAAATTTATTTTAATAAACAATCAATTAACGCTTCATGCTTATCATCTCTAGTGGCTGTTTTGTTGTCAAACGAGTAAATTTCATCTATACCAACTTAAATAATACTAGTATAAATTTTCAAAAATTAAAGTTAGCTGGAAATATATAACCACAATATTCATATCAGTAGGTTTGTTATTTGAATACGTATGCACTAACTTGTACAGTTATTAGCAACGTCATAGCATGCTTTAAATAACAATTTTGAGATCCTTTTATGCGTAATTATTTACATGCTGTTCGCTTATCTAAGCCACCATTTTTTAACTTGATCAATATTATGGTGCTTGGAGCTTTATCCATCAGTTGTTCTTCCGTAGATAACAATAAAACACCGAATAATGCGGCGATAACACAAAGCACAAATAACATTTACGGCACTACAAACGATTACGCGAAAGAAGCTATTTATTTCTTAATGACCGATAGGTTTGTAGATGGTGACCCAAGTAATAACCATGAAAATCAAGGCGGCGAACATCCAACATTTGATAGACCTTTAGTGGGTGAGAACGGCGAAACAGCTAATGTAGGTTATCTTGGAGGCGACTTTCAAGGTGTTATTAATAACGCACAATATATTAAAGATATGGGCTTTACCTCTGTGT
This sequence comes from Pseudocolwellia sp. G5-9, assembly GCF_055808995.1. NCBI lineage: Bacteria > Pseudomonadati > Pseudomonadota > Gammaproteobacteria > Alteromonadales > Colwelliaceae > Pseudocolwellia > Pseudocolwellia sp. G5-9. The sequence continues at coordinate 3,759,028 of NZ_CM147893.1, read as the reverse complement.
GGTTAACGCCTATTTATGACAATCCTGATGAAGCCTTTTCAGGTGGTTCACCTATTACCTATGGCGGAAAATTTAAAGACGGCGGAAAAACTGGTTACCATGGTTATTGGGGCGTTAACTTTTTTAAAACAGACGAACACTTAACCTCCCCTGCCTTAGGTTTTTCTGAATTTACCCAACGTTTAAACAAAGATTTCCAGCTAGATTTTGTGCTTGATATTGTTGCTAATCATGGTTCACCTTCTTATACCATGCCGGTTAATCAAAAATCTTTTGGTAAGCTGTATGATGAAAACAATACCTTAGTGGCCAATCATCAAAACCTTGCTCCAAAAGATCTTAATGAAAATGAACCACTGCATCTGTTTTTTAATAACAAACCCGACATTGGTGAACTCTCAGACTTTAATGAAAATAATCCAGAGGTTTTAGCCTACTTTACTAAAGCTTATTTATATTGGTTAAACCAAGGTGCGGATTCTATTCGTATTGATACCATTAAACATATGCCACACCATTTTTGGAAAAAATTAACTGACAATCTTCGCGCACAACATCCTGATCTCTTTATTTTTGCTGAAAGCTTTTCATACGATGCAACGTTTATTGCAGAGCATACTAAACCAGAAAATGGCGGCGTTAGCGTTTTAGATTTTCCAGGACAAAAAGCAATAACGGGTGTGTTTGAAAATCCTAACAGTAGCTATGCAGATCTGCTTTCTTACTTACATTTAACTGATGGTTTATACCAAAATCCCTATGAGTTAATGACCTTTTACGACAACCACGATATGCCGCGTATGAACGCTAACGATAATGGCTTTATTGATGCGAATAATTGGTTGTTTACCTCTCGTGGTATTCCGGTGATTTATTATGGTTCAGAAATCAACTTTATGACTGGAAAAGCAGAGCATGAAGGTAACCGAAATTACTTAGGACAAGCGAATATAGAGCGCGCTAAAAAGCATATTATTCATCAAGAATTAACCCAAATAGCCCAAATACGTAAACACAACATCGCCCTACAAAAAGGTGTACAACTGAATGTAGAGTTCAAGCAAAACACCGCTGTTTTTTATCGTGTTTATCAAAAGGATGGCGTTAACCAAACGGCTTTGGTTTTTTTAAATAAAAGCGATAACCCTGAAACCATTACTGTTAATAAATTATTAAACGCTGGAGTTTGGCAAGACGCTCAATCTAAAGAACTGTTAACTATTACCCCAGAACAAAAGCAGTTAAGCGTGCAAGTTAATGCTCACGATGTAAAAGTTCTGCTATTAAATAGCCCTATTAATAATGCTAAATTATTAGCAATGCTGAAATAACCCTTTCAAGCTTAACGGTTTAAAGCCTACTGTTAAATATACCCGTTACTATTCAAGATGCAGGTTTCAGTGGGAACTAAAAACAATTTAGGCAAGGCATTAAGTTTACGTCATGGTTATTCTCGGTAACTGCTCCTGCGTTACCCTAATGTCCTACATCCGTGTAGGAACCTGACTAAAGTTAATAACGAAGCATAAATTGTTTTTAGACCCATCGAAGAAGCGCTTGAGCAAAATCACTTCTGCGTTAATACTTTTTATAAGGGAACGACCATTATTACAAAGCATTGCCTTGAATTGATATCGCTCAAGCACTCTGAAATAGCCTCTTGATTGGTAACGGGTATAAACGGTAGGTTACCTCTACCCCTCTTTTATCTCCTTAATTTCTCCAAACTATTGGTTATTTTTTTTCAAATAAATGCATACGTATGTTACACAATACATACGTATGCAAAGCCTATGATAGGTAGGGCTTCTTAGCGTATTCTTAGTACATTATATGAATACGATAACGAGTGGCAATAATTCAAGCCGCTTTAGTCAAACGGTTGGAGCTTTAATAATGTTAGAACAAATGTGGTGGCGAGGAGCCGTAATTTATCAAGTTTATCCTCGAAGCTTCAATGACAGCAATAACGATGGCATTGGTGATTTACAAGGTATTGTTGCTAAGCTAGATTACATTGCAAGTTTAGGTGTAGATGCGATTTGGATTTCGCCTTTTTTCAAATCTCCAATGAAAGATTTTGGTTATGATATTAGCGACTACCGAGACATAGATCCTATTTTTGGTAACTTAGCCGACTTTGATGAACTAATCGCAAAAGCGCATGCGCTAAATATTAAAATAATGATCGACCAAGTGTTAAGCCACACTTCAGATCAACACCAATGGTTTATTGAAAGCCGCGAAAGCCAAACTAACGATAAAGCCGACTGGTATGTTTGGGCTGACGCTAAGCCAGACGGAACAGCGCCTAACAATTGGTTATCTATTTTTGGTGGTATGGGTTGGACATGGGAGCCACGCAGACAGCAATATTACCTGCATAACTTTTTAACGAGCCAACCTGACTTAAACTTTCATAATCCTGAGGTTCGCCAAGCGGTATTAGACAATGTTGAATTTTGGCTAAAACGTGGTGTGGATGGTTTCAGATTAGACGCGATTAACTTTTGTTTTCACGACGCTCAACTGCGCGACAACCCGCCAAAACCTAAAGAGTTAAGACAAAGCATAGGTTTTGATGAGAAAAACCCATACGCTTATCAATACCATTATTTTAATAATACCCAAGATGAAAATTTAGGCTTTATTGAATCAATCAGATCACTACTTAATCAGTACCCAGGTACAGTGGCTTTAGGTGAAATATCGTCTGAAGACTCACTTAAAACCATGGCTGAGTACACCCAAGGTGATAGCCGATTACACATGGGTTATAGCTTCGATTTATTAACCGACAACTTTACCGCCAGCTATATAAAGCAAGTAGTAAAATCTTTAGAGGCAAGCGTATCTGACGGCTGGCCTTGCTGGTCTATCAGCAATCACGATGTGCAACGTGTAGTCAGTCGTTGGGGGGCTAAAAACAACCTAGCTGCTGCACCAAATTTTGCCAAAATGCTATTTGCTTTAATATCATCATTACGTGGCAGTGTCTGTAGTTACCAAGGTGAAGAGCTAGGATTACCTGAAGGTGAAATTGCCTTTGAAGACATTCAAGACCCTTACGGCAAAACTTTTTGGCCACAATTTAAAGGTCGCGATGGTTGTAGAACACCTCACCCTTGGAATAAAAACGAGACTAACGCAGGGTTTTCTGAAAACACACCATGGTTACCTATGATCGACAGTCATAAACCGCTAGCTGTAAGCGAACAAGACCTTGAACCTACATCGGTATTAAATAGCTACAGGGCATTTACCCATTGGCGCAAACAGCACCCTGCACTACTTTATGGCGACATTGAATTTATAGACTCAGATGAATCTTTATTAGTATTTACCCGAACCTTCGAGAGTCAAAATCTGCTTGTATGCTTCAACTTAAGTGATACAACGCAAACGTTTAATACAAGCTCATTTAACAACTTAACTGAACAAACAGGCCATAAACTCGCTGTAGGTAAAGTCGTTGGTAACAGCATTGAGTTACAGCCTTTCGGTTGCTTTTATGCTGAAGTACAGTAACGCCAATCCCCTAATCAGTTGGAATAAATAAAGTATATATCCGTTACCACTCAAGAGGCTATTTCAGAGCGCTTCTTCGATGGGTCTAAAAACAATTTATGGGGCTTATTAATTTTAGTCTGGTTCCTACACGGATGTAGGATATTAGGATAACGCAGAAGCAGTTACCGATAATAACCATGACGTAAATTTAATGCCTTGCATACATAGATGTAGACCTTATATTTTGTTTGGAACATGAAACCTGTGCCTAAATTATTTTTAGTTCCCACTGAAACCTGCATCTTGAATGCTTACGGATATATACACCACCTAAACGCCTTCTCACTTGATAAAACTCAGTAATAGGTATACAGCTAACACTACAGCAACCCACATAGCCATACTACCAATAGGGTAGCTTCGTGAGAGTAAGATGCTTAGTCGATCATTTTTACCAGCAAAATAACCTAAGCAGGTATTAAGTCTTAATTTCACCCCATCTCGTAATGTACGATCAGCTTTCCAGATAACGCTAAACATTTGTTGTAATACATTTGGCATTGCACGGCGATAAATCCAATCAAAATCTAAGTGAGTTGAACGTAACTCTGGTGGATACATGCCTTTAAGATTAAGCCAAACAAAAGCCAATGCAGAAAAGAATAATAATTGAGTTTGTGCCAACACATGAGTTGCATCATATGGGTTATAACCTGTGTTGTAAGGTAACAATGAATATAATGCTTGTGGGTAAATGCCAATAGCAATACAAAGCGCCGCTGCAATTGCCATAGCTAACAACATATTGTTTGGTGGATCACTTGCTCTAATACCTGAATCATGTGCAAAGAAGGCAAAATATGGGATCTTAATTCCTGCGTGATGGAATACACCTGCTGAAGCAAACAATAGCATTAACCAAATCCAGTTAAAGCCTTCTTCAAGGGCTGCAGTCATCACCATTGATTTACTAACAAAACCACTAAATAAAGGAAAAGCTGAAATAGATGCTGCACCAACGATACAAAGTATGGTTGTTTTGGGCATGGTTTTATATAAACCACCAAGATCAGAACCATTAATTCGGCCTGTCATATGTAACACGGCCCCCATTGACATAAAGAGCAAGCCTTTAAAAATAACATCATTAAAGGCGTGAGAGACAGCACCATTAATCGCAAGTGCTGTACCAATACCGATACCAACAACCATGAAACCTACTTGGTTGATTAAGCTGTATGCTAATACACGGCGTAAATCATTTTCAATTACCGCAAAAAATATTGGGAAACAAGTCATTGCCGCACCAATATAGATTAATATTTCAGCACCGGGGAAGGCACGTGCCAATGCATAAACAGCAACCTTTGTGGTAAAAGCACTAAGAAATACCGTACCTGTTACGGTTGCTTCTGGGTAGGAATCCGTTAACCAGTTATGAGCAAAAGGGAATGCACATTTTATACCGACTGCAATAAGAATAAGCCAGCCTGCAATGCTGTCTAAGCCAATATAGCCAAACGCTAAACTATTGTTTTCATGTGCATAAAAAAGCGCACCGGCAAGTAATATAACGCCGGAAAGCACTTGAATAATAAGGTAGCGCATCGCTGCATCATAAGCTCGCTGGGTTCGGCGAGCCAAAATCAAAAATACAGAAGTAAATGCTAGTAACTCCCAAAAGAGGAATAAAGTTAACAAATCGCCAGCAAATACTGCACCTAAAGCACTTCCTGCATATAACATAGCTGCTACTTGCTGCATCGTATCGCGAAGATGTAACGAGTAGATAATGCCGATTAAGGCCGCAATATGAAAAACATAACCAAACATTATGCTCAACTTATCTACGCGGTAGGGCGTTAATTGATAATCAAGAAAAGCAAACTGTAAGTGAATTCCTTCTGGGATCATCCATAAGTGCATTCCACTGAGGATCGGTATTGCGATCATTACTGCACCTCGCAACATACCGCGAGTACATAATAAAAGTAATGCACCAATGAAAAAAGGTACAAATGGCGGAAGCTCAGTCATCCACATGTTGTTCTTCCTTTTTAATCAAATTGTCTTTAGTTGTTTTAGTGGGATTGTCATAATAATCCTCAGGGCGCATAAGGAAAGTTCGCATCCAACTCGCAACAATAACTAAAACCACACAGCCTACAAAACCATAGATAGGATAAAAAGCCCATAACTTGTCCCATTCGTGCATGGTATGACGATGAATAACGAAATCCAAAACAACCAATAAAACACAACATGCATAGAAGATATGCATTAAACGCTTTATGTTTTTAGGATCATCAAATAGGTATTTTTTTTCATCTTTCATGAACTATTCCCTACCGGTCAAAACGGCTGAGGCCAACTCAAATAAAGGTTGGGGGTAAATAAATAACATTAAGCAACCCATTGTTGTTACAACGATAGCGATCAATGAAGGCAAAGGAGCTTCTTTTATATCAAAACCCGACAATTTATTGTCAGAGGTTTCATTGTGAGTAACATTCATAGATGCTTTAAAAGACATAAGATTAGGAAAAAAAGCATGGAACGGAATAGGCAATAAATACGCAATGTTAAGTAAAGAACTCAGCATTAAAATTACCATGAGTACAAATTGTTCAGTTTCTATTGTTCCCATCATTAAATACCATTTGCTCCATGTTCCCCCAGTAGGAGGAACCCCAATAATACTAAGGCTAGCAATAAAAAAGGCGAACATAGTTAAAGGCATTTGGCGACCAATACCGCGCATTTCACTAATTTTTGATTTATGTAAACTGACTAAAATTGCCCCTGCACAAAAGAACAAGGTTATTTTACCAAAAGCATGCATAGCGATATGCATAGAACTCCCAATAACACCTGATGTGGTTGCCAATAAAGCGCCTATTGTTACATACCCCAATTGGCTAACCGTTGAATATGCCAGTCTTGCTTTTAAATTGTCTTGTCGCATAGCAATGATTGAGGCAAGTAATACTGAAGCGCCAGCTAAATATAGTAAAAACTGGGTTGTTGGTAATACAGCCAGTAAATCTAAACCAAAAATAAATATACATACTTTTAGCACGGTAAATACACCTGCCTTTACCACCGCAACGGCATGTAAGAGCGAACTCACGGGAGTGGGTGCAACCATAGCTGCAGGTAACCAGCGATGAAATGGCATAATGGCAGCCTTGCCAATGCCAAAAATGAACAGTACTAATAAAATACCCGCAACTACTTTATCAACATCATCAGCAAAAATACCGCCAAGTTTAAAGTCTAATGTGCCAGCAACAAACCACGTACTAACAATAGCCAGTAGGAAGAAAACGATTGAAGTTGTAAGCAAAATACCAAGATATATTCGCCCACCCTTTTTAGCTTTTTCAGTACCTGCATGTGTAACTAAAGGATAAGTAGATAGAGTTAATACTTCATAGAAAATAAACAAGGTGAAAAGATTCGCTGAAAAAGCCAGTCCCATCACCGCACTTATTGCTATGGCGAAACAGATATAAAAACGTGTTTGATTATCTTCTTCGTGGTGGCGCATATAACCAATGGCATAACACGTTGTAACCAGCCAAAGGAAGCTAGCAATTAACGCGAACAACATACCCAGTGGTTCAATATCAAAGCTAATAGTTAAACCAGGTAAAAGCTCCCACCAGAAAACACTGATAGATTCTCCTGCTGATAAACCTTGATATAAATTAACAACTAAAAATATCAGGGCTAAACTAGCCGCAATAGTTACGCTTTCTCTAACATTTGGCCATTTTCCTGTTGCAGCAATAGCCAACGTCGCCAAAAAAGGGATAATAATGGTGAGTTGAAGCATTAATTCTAAGGAAAGATTCATAATGAACCTCCAAATAAACTCTGAGCAGCAGCTTCAGCTACTTGTACACTAAGGCGAGTATCTATACCAAAATAAATATTAGCGATGACAAGCGTCCATATAGGAATAAGAAAGCTCATAGGCGCTTCTTTAACTGTTAAGTTGTTATCAAGTGGTTCTTTAAAATAAGCGACTTCTACAACTCGCCACACATAAATAACCGCCAACATTGATCCTAAAAGAATAAGTACAGCAACAGACCACCAACCTTGCTCAATTAACGCTATCAGTAAATACCATTTGCTGACAAAGCCAACCGTTAATGGCACGCCAATTAAACTTAACCCACCAACAACAATTGCCGCCATAGTAAATGGCATTTTACGACCTAAGCCTCGAAGGTTATTAAGTTCAACGTTACCTACTCGATAAACAACCGCAGCTAAGGCTAAAAATATTGCGCCTTTCATTAACGCGTGATTGAACAAGTGCAATAATGTTGCAGTCAAACCTGATAAGGTACTCAAACTAAAACCCACAATCATATAGCCAATTTGAGCAATACTTGAATACGCAAAAAGATGCTTAACATTACTTTGATATATAGCAGATATTGAAGCGGAAAAAATACCGATCAGGCCAAGTGCCATGAACACAGTTTGTAATGGAATAGTAGAAAAAGAAAAAGAGATACCAAATACTGAGAAAGTAAATCTAATAAGTAAATAAACAGCGACTTTGGTTGCGGTTGCGGCAAAAAAAGCAGTTACAATAGAGGGTGCATAGGCGTAAGCATTCGGTAACCATAAATGTAGTGGAAACATAGCTAATTTTAAACATACACCAACAATCACAAAAGCAAACGCAGCTAGTACGGTACGAGTTTGTGTGACTTCAGGTAAACGTTGCGACAAGTCATGCATATTGAGTGTGCCGGTCATTTGATACATCAAACCAATACCAATCAAAATAAATGTGGCACCTATGGTTCCCATGATCAAATATTGATACGAAGCCCAAAGCGCTTGTCTTTTTTTCCCCATCCCGATTAATGCATAAGCAGATAGCGATGATATCTCTAAAAATACAAACACATTAAAAGCATCGCCCGTAGCTACAATACCTAACATACCAGTAAGGGATAGTAGATATAGAACGTAAAAATAAATGTGCTTATCTTTAGGTATTTCTTTTTCAATACTAGCTTGAGCAGCAAATAAAACAACCGTACTTATGCCTGAAATAATCAACAGTAAAAAAGCGTTGAGCCTATCAACTCTATACTCTATACCCCATGGTGCTTGCCATCCCCCTAGTTCGTAACTAATTACGCCTGATGTCATTACCTGTTGTAATAACAAAATACTTACCGCAAATGCCAAACCACTAGCAAAGAGTGAAAATAACCAAACCAGTTGAGCGCGTTTAAAAATCAAACAGATAGGTGCCGCCATAAGCGGAATAATCACCTGTAAAATAGGTAAATGTTCTATCACGCTTTTTTCTCCAAGTTACTTTCGGCCAAGGCTTCATTATCTTGTTGTTGAATAATTTCTTCTTCAATTGAACCGTAAGCTTCTTTTATACGAACCACTAATGACAAACCTAAAGCAGTAGTAGCAATACCCACAACAATGGCAGTAAGAATAAGTACATGAGGTAAAGGGTTAGAATATTGAGTTATATTGTCAGCTAAAATAGGGGCTGTCCCTCCTTCAACTTTGGCCATGCTGATATAAAATATGAATACCGATGTTTGAAAAACCGCTAGACCAACAATTTTTTTAATTAAATTGCCTTGCGCAATAACTATATATAAGCCACTCATCATCAAAGTGATAACGACCCAGTGATTGAAAAGATCCATTAACATTACGAAGGCTCCTTATTCTTCAGGTGCTCGTTATTTTGATGCAACTCTTGTCGCCCAGCAAAGTTGAAAAATATAATAATCATCACTGAAGCAACAGTACAACCTACGCCCCATTCGATTAATAAAATACCCAAATGTTGGCCCGCAATAGGGTCACTCGCTAACACATTATAATCAAAGAAATGTCCACCGCTCATTAAAGAAACAATACCAACACAACCATAAAGCAGCACGCCCATAGCAGCAATCAGCTGTATAAACGTTTGATTGATAACCTTACGTGCAGTACTTAAACCAAATAACATTGCATATAAAATAATAGCGGCAGCGAATATCACACCTGCTTGAAACCCCCCACCAGGACCAAAATCGCCATGAAATTGAACATATAGCGCGAATAAGAAAATAAAAGGGATCAACATTTTTGCCACAATACGAATAACCAAATGTTGCTCATGCATAGAATCATTTATTAATGAAGTTTCTTCTTCATCTTCTTTACGACGTGCAACTGATAATAGTGTTAACACGCCAATACCCGCAGTGAATATAACCACCACCTCGCCAAAAGTGTCGAATGCTCTATAACTAGCAAGTACAGAAGTTACAATATTAGGTACACCAACCTCTGCCATTGATTCATTGATATAACGAGGCGCCACATGTTTGTGAACTGGCGCATCAGGGTCGCCAAAATGTGGCATATCTAAGGTGCCGTATATTAGTAATCCTCCAGTTATCAAAACAATGAACAGAGCAGACAATGGCTTATGACGATTAGTTTTTTCTTTTCGTCCAGTCATAGCAATAACAACCAACATGAGTAAAGTTGAAATACCCGCACCTACAGCAGCTTCAGTAAAAGCAACATCTACCGCGTCCATAGCAACAAAAAAGCTTGCAGATATAAGTCCATAAATACCTAAAAGCATAACGACTACAACCAGATCTTTTGATCGGATTATCGCAATTGCAACAATGACTAATAAGGTAAGTAAAATAATATTAATTAAGGGTTCGATGAGGATATCTCCTTATTATTATTTTGTTCCTGATTATTTAATTTTTGAGGTTTTAAACCATTATGAAACGCGGCTTTAGCTAAAACATGACTTGTTGTAGGACCAATAAGTAATGTTAAAAGCAACACCATAACTAGCTTAGCAAGCACTAATAAATCTGTGCTAAGTATCATAAGCCCTATCAAAATCATTCCGGCACCCAAGGTATCTGTCACACCAACGGCATGCATGCGCGTATAAAAATCAGGAAAACGTAAAAGACCAACACCGCCTGAAATACAAAGAAAGCCACCAACTAATAAAAAGAAGCCACTACTTATAGTTATTACAATATCCATTTAAAGCTCCTTTTCTATCGATTCATCATCATTAGGCGTATGTTTAAATTGATTAGTATCTGAGTAACGTAATACTCCGATAACACTGATGAAATTGATCAGTGCATACACTATGGCAATATCCACAAATTCAGGTCTGCCCATTACAAAACCTAATAAAGAAATAAGTAACACGGTTTTAGTACCAAACATATTTACCGCTAAAATACGGTCGTATAAAGTTGGCCCAGCAATGCCTCTAATGATTGCTAAAATCATAGCGACAAAAATAGCGAGCGTAGCAGCAATTAACATTAGCGTTCCAACATAGTTACGCGGCGATCCATTTCACCGGCTTCTAACGATTCAATATCCTTATACAACAAGGCATGTACAATAATTTCATCTTCAAACAAGTCGATAGCAACAGTACCAGGAGTTAAGGTAATAGAATTGGCATATATTACTTTTCCCATATCTGTTTGCTGACTGATTTTTATCTTCTTTAGGGTGGGTGATATACTCTGTTCTCCAAGCCAAATATGTTTAACAACAGTGATATTTGCTTGAATAATCTCTTTGATAAGCCATATATAGTAGCCAAATATATTACGTGTTAGGTGCAGAGGTTGCGATTCTTGATCAACCACATCCATTTTATGAGCAATAATTAAGGTTAATACTATAGATGCTAATCCAAGGGATAAAATCAATAGCGAGTAATGACCCGAATTAAGCAGCCAAAACGCTAATAATGTAATAAATAAACTAATTGTATGTTTCATAAACCCTCAATAAAAACCATTTTCATAACGTTACTTCGTTAAAATAAATAATGATTAGCTACTTTTTACGATGAAAGTTTCCGTGAAAGGCTTCTAGTCGCTTTTTGGATAACACGGTCAATAACGAAATAGAGATCAGTTTGAGTTTCCTCAATGACTATATTTGGCATACGGTAAAGTGACAGTGTTAACGAGCAATGCTTTTCAACTTTTCCATTTTGAACAACGTCAGATAAAATAAAGGTGATCGACGAGATATACGAAGCCATCTTTGACAGCGCCAATCTAAGTTTTTGCTGAATATGCACTTCCATCGATTGCTCTTCTTCGGTTAAACGATTTTGTATATCGATTTTCATTAGTTATTTTTTTTATTTTCAGCAGAGCATGATGTTTCTAAAATATAAACTAAACGAGCATTTAGCTGTTCGAGAGTATGAATAGTACTCAATGAGCTATTGGAAAGATTTTCAATAATATACTTTTTAGACTTCTCCATTGATAAACAAGCATAATCTATAGGTTTAGAGTTTGTCCGTGCTTTATTACCTACTCTGTTAGCGTACGCTCTCTCGACTAATGTGTCTGATTTATTATTGTCTTCTAGTAAAATTTCAACATTGCTATTATTCGCGTTCAACACACCATTTAGGAAACCCTCAATATAATTAATACAGGGTAAAGTTTGAGTATTATTCGTAGCAGTTTTAAAAGCATGACAAGAGCTAAGTAAGTTTTGTTCCTTATTTAGCTTATCTCCCTCATTAGCTAACGAAGAAATAGGTAGAAATAACATCATTATAGCAACAACTAAACTACTACTTTTTAACCTACTCATTATAGGAAATGACTGTAAATTAACGAATGATAAAGAACGTTTTTTATAAAGTGTCATAATTATCCAGAGATTAGTTTAATTAGCCTTACATTACTTATAGCCCACTTGTGATTGTAGGTAAATTCGAATATTATTTCACTTATCATCGAATAAATCTGACAATAAATTATGAGTCCTCTAAATTATAATCATCTCTATTATTTCTATATTGTCGCTACCGAAGGAAGTATCACCAAAGCAAGTGTAAGGCTAAACCTAACACCGCAAACAATAAGCGGCCAAATTACTAATTTCGAAGCGCAAGTTGGTGTTAACTTATTTGAGCGCAAAGGCAAGACATTATCACTTTCTGAAATGGGCACACTCATTTACAGCTATGCTGAGGAGATTTTTCAACTAGGAGATGAAGTTAAAAATATTTTAAAAAGAAAACAACCTAGCCTATGGCACACATTCACTGTGGGTATAACCGATGTTATACCTAAAGTATTAGCATACGAATTACTAGCACCAGTACTAAAAATGAGTGAATCCGTTCGACTAATATGTGTAGAAGGAGATCAAGATCACTTACTGGCAGATTTATCAGTCAATAAGATTGATTGTATCTTAACCGATCAATCACTTCAGTTAGGCAGCTATGTAAGAGCATACAATCATCTACTTACTGAAAGTGGTTTTACTTTTTTTGCCGCTAAATCCTTATTGAAAAACTGTAATAAAGCGTTCCCTGAAATTTTATCTGATTTTCCTTGGCTTATGCAGAGTAAAAAATCTGCGGTGAGAACACGCTTATCCTCTTGGTTAGAAAAGAATAATATTGCGCCGAATATTGTTGCTGAATTTGACGATAGTGCTTTAATGAAAGCTTTTGGTCAAACGGGGTTTGGTCTGTTTAGCAGCCCTACACTTATTGAAGAATACGTTGCAGATAAGTACGGAGTTAAAATAATTGGTCGTACAGACGAAATTAAAGAAGCTTATTATATTATCTCTCCAGAGCGAAGGTTAAAACACCCTGCAATTCTTGAAATTGTTAATGCCGCCAATAAGTAAGCGAGTAGTCGAAAACACAGCTACATAACAACATACACCTCGATTTTTTCGACTATTTAACCTCAACTCGGGTTAGTGAATGTTAGAGAATGAATTAAACCCCTTATTTATCAAAACTTAATCTGTATCGTTATTCTCTTAAGCTATATTAATCTCTCAACATTGATATTTTTGTGTATAACAAGGCGGATTTTTCTATCTAATAGCTGGCTATTACTAACAAATTCAACGAAGTTAGGCATAAAAATAGCTTGTTGAGTAACGTTGCTTATCCCGAGCTGAGGTTATTTAATTTTTTTTTCGAATATAAGATAAAATAAAGGCTGAAATCACATAGCAAATCCAGCCGTTTCAATTACCGCGCGTTTTTGCCAATTACGCCCAGCTAAATAATTAACCTCAACTCGGGTTAATGAATGTTAGATAATGAATTAAAATTCTTATTTATCAAAGACTTAACCTGTACTGTTGTTTTCCTAAGTTATATTAGTCTCTCAACATTGATATTTTTTTGTATAACAAGGCGAATTTTTCTATCTAATAGCTAGCTATTAGTAATAAATTCAACGAAGTTAGGCATAAAAATAGCTTGTTGAGTAACTTTGCTTATCCCGAGCTGAGGTTAATTAGTATGCACATTGCCTGCACATACACCTGCATCAAGCACAATCAACCTTTTACCAAGGACATTAACGCCTTTTTCAAAAGCACGAAAATTCTGAAAAGAAGCAATAGAAGTAAGTTGAATAAGCTTTATCATTCTGCCGTATTTTTACATGCCCTGCGTATTAATACCGATTAATTTCATATATCGTCAGGCGCGAAAAAGAAATAAAACACAATCAAAACAGTAAAAAAATACTGAAGAGACAATAAGAAATGCAGCAAGCGTATAATCTTTTGGTCGAGTATGACGGAGTATGGCCTCATCATCTACCGGTGATGTTTTGGCTGCTTTTTTAGTGATGATCACCATTGCATACATAATAATTCTTCCACCGATCCCCTTATCCCACTCAGGTGTTAATATCCCTTCTTTCACCATTTCACGATCTATATGCTTAGGGTAATACGTCCGAATAAGAGAACAGAAATACCCCACATAAAAATGGAAAAAACCGAAACAATCCCCATCCAATTTTCAGCTGATAATTCAGACATAGATGCTCACTTACAAGTTATTTAGTCAACTACCTAAGTCATAAGTTTAATTAGCAGCTATAATATCAAATTCGTGGGAATTTAATGCACTTATCAACCGACATTATCAACTATCTGGGCTGTATAGATAAGCAATAGTGAAAACAACGATAAGGAGGGTAAGCATAGAAATTACATATAATAAAGCGTACTTTTTGTCCTTTTTTCGACTAAAGCGCATAGTCGCCTCTATGTTAACAAGAGAAGCATGCCGCTTGAGATTAGGTAAAATAATAATTCCTGCATATGCAATCATTCTAGCGCCAATACCTTTATCCCATTCAGGTGGTAATATACCTTCTTTTTCCATTTCACGTTCTATATGTTTAACGCTAATACGACCAAACAAAAACGTAGCCCCTCCCCAGACGAGAAAGGCAATAAAAAACAATATTGCCATCCATTCTTCTATAGTAATCTCACCCATATTAATTAAAACCAATTAAAGCTTGAGTTTCTATCATATAAAGACCTGCTTACTTTGTTAACTCTCAGGGCCATATAGATAAACAACAATAAACATAAGTACAAAAATGGTAGTGGTAACTATAAGATAGAGCCAAGCCAGCTTTTTATCTATTGGACGGATATGGCGAAGTATAGCTTCATCATCTACAGGTGATTTTTTGACTGCTTTTTTAGCCGTGATCACCATTGCATACATAATAATTCTTCCACCAATGCCTTTATCCCACACAGGTGGAAGTATGCCTTCTTTTTTCATTTCACGTTCGATATGCTTAACGCTAATGCGGCCAAATAAC
This sequence comes from Pseudocolwellia sp. G5-9, assembly GCF_055808995.1. NCBI lineage: Bacteria > Pseudomonadati > Pseudomonadota > Gammaproteobacteria > Alteromonadales > Colwelliaceae > Pseudocolwellia > Pseudocolwellia sp. G5-9. The sequence continues at coordinate 3,743,825 of NZ_CM147893.1, read as the reverse complement.
AAAGTAGTAAGACACCACATACAAAGAACAACAAAGAACAATATAGCCATCCAATTTTCAGTTGATAGTTCTGACATAACTCCCTCTATAGGCTGTTTAGCCAGTCACCTATATCAAAGGCTTCATTTGCTGCCCATTTCCCTGCGATATCACCACTTTTAGCCGCCAAAATACCAACTGTTATCGAAGCGCCAATGATAACCACCCAGCCAACAGGTGTGGCTAGCAAAGCAATACCTAAACCTGCTTTTATTGTCGCTGCACCTGCAACTAAGCCAGCAGCAGTACCAAATCCAAATCCAGCCGTTTCAACCGCCGCGCGTTTTTGCCAGTTACGCCCAGCTAAATAATCTGTGTGTACATGGCCTGCACGTACACCTGCATCAAGCACAATTAATCCTTTACCAAGGACATTAACGCCTTTTTGAAAAGCACGTAAATTATTAAAGGAAGTGGTAGAGGTAAACTGAATCGGTTTTATGGTTTTGCCACTTTTTGCTTTATTGATACCGCGTTCAATATTACTGTAAACAGAACCTCGTTTGCTTTTTACACGACCCACGTATTTATTTAATTCCGCTTGAAATTTAAGATTAAAGTCTTTACCAAGTGTACGTGCGTGTTGCTCTAGCATCATCATTTGCACTTTAGGGATTTTTGCTTGTGCGCCCGTTCTTACTTTCTCTAGTGCTTATTGAAGCTTATTCGCTGCTTTAGAGAAATTACTTAATCGCGTATCAAAGGCCGTTGCAGCGGCACCTACTGCTCCTATACTTTGATTACGTATCATAGGGGCTAATTCAGCTTGATAAAAGTCGGCGAGAGCTTGTAGGTTTTCACTGCCGTAGAGATTGTCCATTGCAGCAATATTTCGTTTGGCGTGTTGTGGTAAAGCTTGCATTTGATTAAGCGCACACACTAAATCAGGCCTTTCTTGTCGCCAGTTACTGGCATTAGTGTTGTCGTTACTGCTATCCGTGCGCATAATAAAAGGCGTACCAGCAGAAATAAAAGTGCCATTAAGGTGTGGGTTATCTTGTTGGAAAGTGGTAAAGGCTTGTTTGTTATTTGAGTCTACTGGGTAGGTGCTATTGTTACTACTGCTGTAGCATAAGGCTATATTATTTGGCATGGTTTATTCCTTTAAAAAACTAATCCTGTTGAAGTTATACTCAAAATAAATGAACAAACTTCACTCAATACGTGACGACTATTCTAGCATTTAAAAAAGAGAAGCCGCTACGGATATTTTCTAAAAAACAAGCTTACCTTTTGAGGTTGTCCGAGCATTCCCCACAGACTATAGTAAGTAAGTGACCATACAAATCCGTGGCCAAAATTAGTTGACCACTACATTACAAAGGCTTTGAGGGATCCATACGTTGATGAAGAATACGAGCAACATCAAGACCGTTATCACTGACTTGATAGAACACTATATGCTTTTCTACAGGAAAGCTTTTAGCACCATTGTAAATTTCATTTCTTTCTCTACCGAAGTCAGGGTATTGTGCAAGTTTTATTAAGGCGGCATCTATATTCTGTGCGTACTCTTTTGCTTGCTAAGTACCCCATGAACTAATCGTCGTAGAGATTATTTTATATAAATCTTCTTCTGCTAAAGGAGAAAGCCTATAGGTTGGCATTATCGCTCTTACTTTCAGAGTTTTGTTTTACTGAAAGAGAGGCTTGTTCAAATATATCCATGACATTGTGATTTGACGATTCGCCCGCAGCTAGCTGTTCAAAACCTTTAGCGACTTCTTCGCGTAATATTTCAAGCTGTTGATTTTGAATATTGTCTTTTTCAAATAACAACCTCAACCCATCACGGATCACTTCACTTGCTGAGGTATATAAACCTTCAGATACTTTTTCAGTAATTCTTCGTTCGAACTCTTTACCTAAAGTAATATTCATAATTAACACTCCAACTATTGCCCTTTCACATTATGCGTATGATATGCGCATAGTTCAAGTTTGATAATTAGAAAATAAATACAAAAAACCTGCCGAAGCAGGTTTTTAATTAAAGCGTTAAGTAACAAATTGCTATTTAGGCGCTGAATAAATGGTTTAATTCAAGGCACTTTATAGTGACGTTTAGTGTTTCTTAAACGAACTATGAAGCAACGAAGAAGTTAACCGTTTAATCAAGCATAAATGTCGGGTAAGGAGCGAGCATTACTAATCACCCCTCCCCTAAGAACCGTACGTGCGAATTTCCCCGCATACGGCTCAAGCCTTTATAAATAAGCACCTGAGTAGAGACCAGTGACTTTAACCGAAATATTTTCCCGATAGGAATCCCGTTAAAAATATGATTACCCAACCAAAGAATTTAGTTAGTTCCATACCTCTTTTAAGGTTTTCCCAACGTAAAACTTTCTTGTACCAAAATTCATTATCCTTCTCGTATTGAGACACAAAGTCGTATCCTTTCAACGATACAGATAAACTTTCAAAATAAATAATATCACTGTATCCATTCTGATAAGACACATTGATAAGCTTCTCTCTATGCAGATTATTTAGTATATTTTTATCCACACTATCTGAATCTTTGCCAGTAAGCTTTGTAATACACTCTCCTTTAGAGATTAAAAAGGTTAGCGTGTCATAATATTTATCTTTCAGTTTGTAGTTCATCATAAATGGCTTCCTATTGATTTATTCTTTCTACTTGGACTGTATTATTTAAAGTCAAATAATCATAGAGAATATCCAGATCAGAAACATTTACCTCCTATTACAATGCAATTGCCTATGACAATTAGGGTGCAACAACACCAAGTTACTCAGTTCATTACTACCACCTTTTACCCGTTCAACAATGTGATGGATATTCCACCCTGTTGTTTTGGTAATTCGATGGCGTCAAATAGCACAACATTGCTGTTGCCTGAGCCAAAGCATTAACCAAATATGTTTACCTTGTATTCAATTTCTCCAAACTCGCTCAAGACGATTTTCAACGCATTCATAAAATAACAAGCCATGAAAGTTAGCTTCCACTTCTATCTTCATTCACTTGCTTTAATTTACCCTAAATACAAAAAACCTGCCGGAGCAGGTTTTTTTAGATATAAGCTTAAGTAGCTAGTGCTATTTATGCGCCGAGTAAACGGTTTAATTCAAGGCGCTTTATAGTGACGTTTAGTGTTTCTTAAACGAACTATAAAGCAACGATGAAGTTAACCGTTTAAACAAGCATAATTACATCATGCCGCCCATTCCACCCATACCACCCATGCCGCCCATATCAGGCATTGCAGGAGCATCTTTAACTGGTGCATCGGTGATCATAGCTTCGGTAGTTAGCATTAAGCCAGCAACTGACGCTGCGAATTGTAATGCACTACGAGTTACTTTAGTTGGATCTAAGATACCCATAGCTAACATGTCACCATATGTGCTATCGCCAGCGTTGTAACCGTAGTTACCTGTTCCGTTACGTACTTCGTTATGAACTACTGAAGCTTCGTCGCCTGAGTTAGTTGCAATTTGACGTAATGGAGCTGACATCGCACGAATCGCTACGTTGATACCGTGTGTTTGATCTTCGTTAATACCTTCAAGATCTTTAATTGCTTCAGCAGCGCGAACTAATGCAACACCACCACCAGCAACAACACCTTCTTCAACGGCTGCGCGAGTTGCGTGTAACGCATCTTCAACACGTGCTTTTTTCTCTTTCATTTCAACTTCTGTAGCAGCACCAATTTTAATTACGGCTACACCGCCAGCTAATTTTGCTAAACGTTCTTGAAGTTTTTCTTTGTCGTAATCTGACGTTGTATCTTCAATTTGAGCGCGAATTTGTGCAACACGTGCTTGAATGTCAACTTCTTCGCCAATACCGTCAATGATTGTTGTATTGTCTTTAGAGATAACTACACGCTTCGCTTGACCTAAATCTTCTAATGTTACTTTTTCAAGTTCCATTCCGATTTCTTCTGAAATCACTGTACCCGCAGTTAATGTTGCGATGTCTTGTAACATTGCTTTACGACGGTCACCAAAACCAGGTGCTTTAACAGCTGCAACTTTAACAATGCCGCGCATGTTGTTAACAACTAATGTTGCTAGTGCTTCGCCTTCAACATCTTCAGCAATAATTAGAAGAGGTTTACCTGCTTTAGCAACACCTTCTAATGTTGTTAGTAGTTCACGAATGTTAGAGATTTTTTTATCAACTAATAAGATAAATGGGTTTTCTAATTCAACGCTGCCACTTTCTTGGTTGTTGATGAAGTATGGAGAAAGGTAACCACGGTCAAACTGCATACCTTCTACTACGTCAAGCTCGTCTGTTAGTGCTTGACCTTCTTCTACAGTAATAACACCTTCAGTACCTACTTTTTCCATTGCTGTAGCAATGATTTTACCAACAGTTGCATCTGAGTTTGCAGAAATAGTACCTACTTGCTCAATGGCTTTGTTGTCAGTACATGCTTGTGAAAGCTTTTTAAGTTCTTCAACAGCTGCGATAACTGCTTGATCAATACCGCGCTTAAGATCCATTGGGTTCATACCTGCAGCGATAGATTTTAAACCTTCGTTTACAATAGCTTGTGCTAAAACAGTTGCAGTAGTTGTACCGTCACCTGCTTCGTCATTAGCTTTAGACGCGACTTCTTTAACCATTTGTGCGCCCATGTTTTCGAATTTATCTTCTAATTCGATTTCTTTCGCAACAGATACACCATCTTTAGTGATTGTTGGGCCACCAAATGATTTGTCTAATACTACGTTACGACCTTTAGGGCCTAATGTTACTTTTACTGCGTCTGCTAAAATGTTAACACCACGTAGCATTTTTACTCGTGCGTCGTTACCAAATAATATGTCTTTTGCCGCCATGTTATTTATTCCTATAATTTATTTTATTAAAAAATTAATTTTAAATTTATGTAGTTAAGCCGCTTTGAGAATATTCTTTTTCGCTTAATTACAAAGATGAAGTGCTGAATTTACTTGAGTAAATTAGCCCCTCGATGCTGCTACTTTAAAGGTAACAACATTGAATTTTGGTTTTATTCTACAATCGCTAAAATGTCAGCTTCGCTAAGAATTAATACTTCTTCGCCGTCAATCTTTTCAGTTTTTACGCCGTAGCCTTCACTAAAAATAACTTGATCGCCTACTTTTACGTCTAATGCACGTACTTCACCGTTTTCTAATATACGGCCTTTACCTACAGCAACAACTTCACCACGAGTAGATTTTTCTGCCGCACTACCCGTTAATACAATGCCACCAGCAGATTTTGATTCTACTTCTTTACGTTTAATAATTACGCGATCATGTAATGGACGAATACTCATTTTTCTCTCCTGAGATTGTTTGGTTAATAAGGGGTTATAAGTTTTGTTGTTTCAAAGATGGGGTCGAATTAATGCTTAACAAGTCCACGTTGAAAATTTTTATTCTTTACGTTCAAATTCACCATCTAATATTTTACCTTGATGAATTGAAGGTTTTGATGGAGACTCACTTTCTGAAGAAAAATCGTCATTCACGGCCTGCTCGTGATGATAGTTACTTTGTTGTTGAAAACCACCACTCGCATAAGTTTGAACCGGCATAACCTTTTGAAATGCTTTAGCAATACTTTTTCTAAAGGCAGGTATTAATAACGACAATCCAAATATGTCGGTAACAAAACCAGGGGTAACTAATAATATTCCGGCGATTAATAACATAAGCCCTGAAACTATTTCTTCAGACGGCGCTTGGCCTTGGGCCATTTTAGTTTGTAAGGAGCTTAGCGTTGCTAGCCCTTGTTGCCTGACATTTTTAGCGCCCAGCCAAGCTGTTACTATAACAATAGTGATCGTTGGCCATACACCAATCCACCCACCTATTTTCATTAGCAAGGCTATTTCAATAATGGGAATAACAATAAACAAAAGGAATAAGAATCTAAACATGGAAGCCTCAATATTATTTAATGAAACTTATATGGGGCTTATCGGGTCTTTTTCAAGCAAGGTTATTGTCTGTTACATTTGTAACTACACAGAGTAAATACAATAGCGTAAACTTTATTTATTGAAATAAAATAGAAAACTTAAGTTTTTCTTAATATAAAAGACGTAGTTTTGAGCTAACCGTTTTTATAAAGTACTTAAGATTATTGCCATGAACATCCAGCAAGGCAATAAAAAATATTGGACACTGGATTAAAGAGTCTACTGAATCGTGATTATGAAAAAAATGAGTTCCACTTTCTTGCTAGGTTTTATCAGCCTATTTCTGTTAACTGCACAAGTAAGTGCACAAGAATCTATTTTTGATGTTTCTTCTCCCTCATTATTTAGTAATGACGATGAGTTTTTACTACCTGATGAAGCTTTTCAATTTAATTTCCATCAAGAAGGTAACAAAGTTAATGTGACCTTTGACATAGCTGAAGGTTATTATTTATATCGTCATCAATTTAAATTTAAAACTGAAGAAGCCAGTATTTCTGATGTAGTTTTACCTACCGGCGAAGACCATGAAGATGAATATTTTGGTGTACAAAAGATATTTACGGGTAACTTAGCTTTTAATATTGATGTAGAAAGTACACAAGAAAACCCTATTGTTACCGTAAGGTATCAAGGTTGTGCAGAAAAAGGACTTTGTTATGCACCAGCAAAGCAAACGATTTATTTAAATCAATATAATGATAACCTTCAAACGACTACAAGCTCAAACAACACACCTGAAAACAAAAGTGAGCAACATCAATTAGCTGACATGCTGAAACAAGACAGCTTATGGCTAACTTTAGTGGCGTTCTTTATTGGTGGTTTATTGTTATCTTTTACGCCCTGTGTGTTTCCAATGTACCCAATTCTAACGGGAATTATTGTTGGCCAAGGCAATAAATTAACCACTAAAAAAGCATTTACTCTGTCATTTTTCTACGTACAAGGCATGGCAGTTACTTACACTATATTAGGTATTGTTGTCGCACTAGCCGGTGCTCAGTTTCAAGCTGCTTTCCAAGCGCCTGCAGTATTAATAGGTTTAAGCATTTTATTTATATTTTTAGCCCTTTCAATGTTTGGTGTATTTAACTTAGCTTTACCGAGTAGTTGGCAAAACAAATTAAATGACATGAGCAATAACCAAAAAGGTGGTTCTATTTTAGGTGTTGTATCTATGGGGATTATTTCAGGCTTAGTTGCCTCACCTTGTACAACCGCGCCTTTGACTGGCGCGTTACTTTATATTTCTCAAACAGGTGACATTGTTTTAGGTGCCTCGGCTTTATATGCCTTAAGTTTAGGAATGGGCTTACCGCTATTAATTTTAGGTAGCTCTGGCGGTAAATTATTACCTAAAGCTGGCGCTTGGATGAATGTAATTAAAAATATATTTGGTTTATTACTGTTAGCGGTTCCTATTTTTTTATTAGAACGTATGGTTCCTGAACTTGTTATTCAAATACTTTGGATTGCGTTATTACTTTCAACAGCGACTTATTTTTACGTTACCAATAAATCAACACCGGTTAATTTTTGGCACGGCGTTCGTTCTTTATTTATTTTCTTAGCGTTATTTTATGGCGCTATGCAAGCCTATAAATTAATTGATACGACACCTATTAGCTCATCTCAAGAGCCAGTTAGTTCAACAAATGAAGAACAAGGCGCTCAACAATCTCATGAGGAAAACAAGTTTGTTATGGTGGCTAGCCTAAAAGAACTTGAAGAAAAAGTTAAAGAGGCTAATGCGGCAGGTAAAACAGTCATGGTAGATTTATATGCCGATTGGTGTATTGCCTGTAAAGAGTTTGAACACTATACCTTTAGTGCTCCTATTGTGAAAACAGCACTTAAAAATACAGTGTTAATACAAATTGATTTAACGGATACAGGTTCTGATTCGAGCGTTGAATTGATGGACAAGTTCCAAGTGTTTGGCTTGCCGTCTATTTTGTTTTTTAATACCAATGGTGATGAGTTAACACAAAACCGAGTAACAGGCTTTATGGATGCCAAAGACTTTTCTGCATTGGTAAATAGAATATTGTAGCGTGTTGAAACAGGTAACGGTAAGTGTTATTAGCTTACCGTTTTAATGTATAAATAACCTGAACTCAGCTTAACAAATACTTCTCTAGCAACTATTTTTCCTAATTTCTGCGTTAAATATCTCTTAGATCGACTTCAGGTTAAATAGCGTCTTAAAGCAATAAAGAAACCTTACTTATCCCGCTTTAGTTTTCCAATGATTATCAACAATATGTGCGTCAATAAAATCAAGTATCTCAGCTTCTGGAATAGGCTTTGCGAAATAATAGCCTTGAATTAAATCACAATCGTTTTGCATTAAACTTCTCAGCTGAGCACTTGTTTCAACCCCCTCAGCCACAACAGTTAAACCTAAGTTTTTAACCATAGCAATTGTCGACATAATAATTTGATAATCAGAATGGTTTTCTAACATGCCAAAAATAAAGCTTTTATCTATTTTTATTACATCAACAGGCATTTGCTTTAAGTAAGCCAAAGACGAATAGCCCGTACCAAAATCATCTATCGCAAAACTAAAGCCTAACCCTTTTAATACTTCCATCATGCGAATGGTATGATCAACGTTTTTAACGAGCGTTTGCTCTGTAAGTTCTAACTCAAAGTGAGAAGCTGAAATTGAAAATTCAACTAATAAACCTTGTAAAAAATTAGGCAGATTTTGATCAACAAATTGTCCTGCAGATAAATTGATAGCGATTCTTGCATCAGATAACCCATTTTTTTTAATCGCAACAGCCAATTCAAAACAACGACGGATGATCCAATAACCTAGCTCAATCATATGAGCTGAATTTTCTAAAATAGGAATAAAATCATCTGGAGAAATCATTCCTCTTGAAGGGTGCTGCCAACGTAACAGCGCTTCAAAGCCATATATTCTTTTAGTTTTTGCTACAAGTTGTGGTTGTAAGCTTAAACTAAATTGATTCTTAGCCAATGCCTGCCTTACTTCACCCTCAAGCATTACTCTATGAGCAACTCGTTGATACATTTCAGAGTGATAAACATGATATTGAGCACCGCCATTATCTTTCGCTTCGTACATGGCAATATCTGCATAACTAATTAATTCTTCTGCCTTGATCATTTTGTCTTCGGTAAAGGCTATACCTATACTGGTTGAAACATAAAAAATGCTGCTGCCTATTTTTATAGGTGTTTTAAAGCGTTGAAGAATTTCTTCAGCGACAGCTTCGGCTTCTTCTACGTTGTCTATTTTTCCTAAAACAACAACAAATTCATCACCACCAAAGCGGCATGCAACATCAACGTTACGAATGCTTAACCGTACTCGATTTGCAGCTTCAATCAATAAACGGTCACCCTGACCATGACCATGACTATCGTTTACTTTTTTAAAGTCGTCTAAATCTAAAAATAAAACAGCAATTTTATGTTTAAATTGTGAAAGGTTAGCTACAGATTTACGTAATTGATAATTAAGCATATTACGATTAGGTAATCCTGTGAGCAGATCGTACATGGCGATATTTTCTAATTCTTTAGTTTTTTGCTCTACCTCTAGGTTTAACTGCTCAAGTTCATAACTCAATTCACTTGTTGCATCAGCTAAAATATCTAATTCATCAGAAAAAAAGCTTTTTCGTTTTAATTTAATACGTCTAAATTGGTCAAATTCTTTACGAGCTAATAATGGTAAGGCGTTAGATAAAACAATTAACCGATGAGTTAAAGGACTAGATACAAAATAAACAAGCCCAGCTAAGGTAACAAAAATTAAAACGGCAGAAAGTAAAAATTGATAACGGTATTGTTTATATTCAGATGTGATAGGCGTTACATCATCAATAAGCGCCATGTAATAAGCTCGTTGATTATTAGTTGCTAAAGACATTAAGTTAATTAAATAACTATGGGAGTCTACATCTACTTGCACCCCCATTGCTTTGATTTCTTCAACACTAATTTGCTGTTCTTGTTGAGCAAATAATGTTCTCATTAATTTTATGTCTGAAGCAGATAAAAATTGCGCTTCATGTAACTTTGCTTGATCACTTTTTGAAAAACTAACAATAGCAATTTCACTTTTTATTGATTGATTTATCGCGTAAATCATATCAACTAATGATACGGCCAAAGCAACAACAACCATGTCACCTTTTTTATTAAGTAATGGAACCGTGAGCAATTGCTCACAATAAACCTGGCAATATAATAAATGTTGTGGCTCTTGAATATCTAAGGTTTTATTTACACTATCTAAAACATAGTTTGGCGTTATGCTAGAGCTATATAAAACATTTTTCTTACTATCAATTAACCACATCTTTTCAACATTATGATGTAACTGAAGCGCATCAAACTGTTTTGATATTTCTTTTGTTAAATCAATAAAATCATTTTTTTCTTGGAGATGTACTACATCAGCAAAAGATTCAATCCATACTCTCAGATTCTCTCTTAAGTTTTTTTCATGTAATTTAAATTGCTCTTGCCCTTGGATGAGGGTTTCGGCTTGATAAGATTGAAATTCAGCATTTAACCGTGATAACGATATAGTAGAAAAACCGGCACTTAATAGCAGTAAAGTGCCAATAATGAGTAGCAGTAATTTAGTAGGAACCCGAATAAATATTTGTTTCATTATTTAAAACCAATACATTAATTGCAGAGCCCACAATTGCCAGTATTCCTCTTTATTTATACGCGGCTCAGGTATTAACACAGGTGTTAGTCTTGCAGTGCCTTGCATCCAATGATGTTCAAATTGTAATTCAACCTTGGATGCAATTCTATATTTAAGCCCTGCGGTCATATCATACTGATAACCAAAATAGTGTGGTACCGCACCAGCAGAGTTCAACTCAAGTTGCCTGCCATGTTTATCATCTTTATTAGCATAATAATGTTCATATCGACCTAAAAGTTGCAACTCAGGTGTAATATTATATTGCATTTGAACATAACCACCTTGACCCTTTGAGTCGTTGATAAACTCAGGGAAGAGCAAACCATGAAGTTTTATGTTTTCTTGCAGGATTTCTGCGCTGAATGTCCAGTTTTCAGCTTGATATTCAGCATTAGCATAAAACCTTTCTAAGTCTAATCCCCCATCAATAAAGCTATCCTTGATACCGTTTTCATAGGTAAAATCAGCATTGGTTGTAGCTAAACCAAACTTCCATTGGGATAACGTAGGGGTCCAATAAATACTACCTTGAAAATCATTCTCTTGAGTCAAGAGTCCTGTTGATGTACTTCCCATTAAAAGCGTAGTTTGTTTTTTCGAAATAGGAGAAATGCCTATACTCGCAGTAACATCAATATCACCTAAGCTCTCATGGGAATAGCGTGTAGCAATTGCGCCTCCGTCACCACCAATAGACATATCACGCGTACCATCAAAATACACAGATTGAGGTAGTACTATGCTAGGCCTCGTCATAGGCACATCGCGCGTACTTGAATACAACCAATGGTAATTTTTAATGCGACCTAAATATAATTTTGTTTGCCAGTTTTGTGTATTGTGCAAAGCCCATTCAAGGAGTAAATAATCAACTCTTACCCCCTCGTCGTACCGATTTCCACCATTAAGATAAACAGCTTGACCCGCCAAACGGATATCTGAAGTTAATTGATAAGACGCATTCAAGCCTATTTCCGTTAGCCTTAATGATACTTTTTGATCATCACTAACAAAATCACTGCCATCTACATCAATAACACCTTGTGCAACAAAACCATGCACTTGAATATCTTCGCTACCACCAATTTCATTAGCATAAGCAAAGCCTGTCATAATAAAATAACCAGAAATAACAATTGTTATTAATCCTTTATTCACAAACTCTACCCACTTATTCCGTAATGTTAATAACATTGACATGCTGTTTTTCCTTATCCAATATTTCAACATATCCTATTGCACCACGTGTAGTGCTAACAGCATGTATTAGTTCTGCTTGAGATTTAACTATTCTTGGTGCAACACCTAACCCCGAAAAGGTTAATTTATTCCATATTCGGTCTAACTGGTATGGAAAAATATGTAGCATATCTTTTGAGAAAACTTTATGAACGGGATGTTGACTAGGTAAAACATATACCACAATCGCTTCATTATTTGGCCAACGTATTTGTCTCATAGAATAAATTCTACGAAGTTGTGAAGAAGAAAGAGATTCTAACTTAACCGAGTGATGAGTAATAACATGCATGCTATGCGATTTAAAGCAAATCAACGCTAGTAACAACATGCTAATTTTAAGAAATAATTGAATAATAACAATATCCTTATAAATATCACTATCGAAAAACACATAGGATTTGAGATTATGCACTGACAATCAATATGAATGCAATACATTATAAATCAATAGATTAAGGGTTATACATTCCTTTAATAATTTTAGTAAAGAAACACATAAAAGCAAAAACAATATACTTTATTTTTTATGCTAAGTGGTTATACCAGTACTTACAGGTTAACTTCATCGAAAAATAGCCAATATTCGCCAAAATACCGAAAGTTAGTAATTTTTACTAAATTATCTTTAACCCTGTAGTTAAGTATGTAATGATAAGCATATATTACAATATCATGGTTATTTTAAAGACAATGTCTACAAAGTTTAATGTTTTACTACTGAATGGCCCTAATTTAAACATGCTAGGTAAAAGAGAACCTGAAATTTATGGCTCTGCAACTTTAGATGATATTGTTGGTCAGCTAAAAAAATCAGCAACTGATAAAAATATAAACCTAACTCATTTACAATCAAATGCTGAATATAAACTTATTGATACAATTCATAGCGCGCATAACAAGATTGATTTTATTATTATAAATCCTGCAGCGTTTACTCATACAAGTGTAGCACTAAGAGATGCGTTATTGTCAGTCAGCATCCCTTTTATCGAAGTGCATCTTTCTAATGTACATGCGCGCGAAAAATTTAGACATCATTCTTACTTATCAGATGTAGCCGTTGGTGTCATTTGTGGTTTAGGTACAAATGGTTATGAGTACGCCCTTAGCGCAGCTCATTCGTGGCTCACAAATAAAACGGCTAAATAGTCACTTAAAAATTCAATGATAATTTGTAACGATTTACTACAATTTATCTTTTTACTTATTTATAAAATGAACAAAGGTACAAACAATGGATATTCGTAAAATTAAAAAACTTATTGAGCTTGTAGAAGAATCAGGCATTAATGAATTAGAGATTTCTGAAGGTGAAGAATCTGTAAGAATTAGCCGTGGAGCATCTGTTATACATACAGCAGCACCTCAATATGCACAACCTTCTGCTGCTCCTGCTGCTGCCGCTCCTGTGGCTCCTGCAGCAGTAACCGCACCTGCAGCTCCAGTTGTATCAGGTCACACTATTCGTTCTCCTATGGTTGGAACATTTTATGCGTCAGCATCACCTGATTCACCAGCCTTTGTTGAAGTAGGCCAGCACGTAAACGCTGGTGACACTTTATGTATTGTTGAAGCAATGAAAATGATGAACCAAATTGAAGCAGACAAATCAGGTGTTATCAAAGAAATACTTGCTCAAAACGAAGATGCTATCGAATTTGACCAACCGCTATTCATCATTGAATAAGCCCAACCAAAAAGGGTATTTTCATGTTAGATAAAGTAGTTATCGCTAATAGAGGCGAAATTGCATTAAGAATATTACGAGCTTGTAAAGAGCTTGGTATTAAAACTGTTGCCGTTCATTCAACTGCAGATAAAAACCTAAAGCATGTGCTTTTAGCTGATGAAACAATATGTATTGGTAAACCTTCAGCAATGGATAGTTACTTAAACATCCCTGCTATTATCACTGCGGCTGAAGTTACTGATGCAACAGCTATCCATCCGGGTTATGGTTTTTTAGCTGAAAACGCTGACTTTGCTGAACAAGTTGAGAAATCTGGTTTTGCTTTTATCGGACCATTAGCTGAAAGTATTCGCTTAATGGGTGATAAAGTTTCAGCGATTAAAGCAATGAAAGCGGCTGGTGTTCCTTGTGTTCCAGGTTCAGACGGACCTTTACTTGATGATGATAAAGCTAACTTAGCTCATGGTAAGCGTATTGGTTACCCTGTAATTATTAAAGCTTCTGGCGGCGGCGGTGGTCGTGGTATGCGAGTAGTTCGATCTGAAGATGAATTACTTGAATCAATACAGTTAACTAAAAGTGAAGCTCGTTCCACTTTTAACAACGACATGGTTTACATGGAAAAGTATTTAGAAAATCCACGCCATGTTGAAATCCAAATAATGGCTGATGGCCAAGGTGGAGCAATTCATCTAGGAGAGCGTGATTGTTCAATGCAACGTCGTCATCAAAAAGTTGTTGAAGAAGCGCCAGCACCAGGCATTACGCCTGCAATGCGCCAGCAAATTGGTGAGCGTTGTTGTAGAGCTTGTATCGAAATTAACTATCGCGGTGCAGGTACATTCGAATTTTTATATGAAAATGGCGAATTCTACTTCATTGAAATGAATACACGTATTCAAGTTGAGCATCCAGTAACAGAAATGATCACGGGTGTTGACTTAATTAAAGAACAATTGCGTATAGCTGCTGGCCAGCCATTATCTTACACTCAAGATGATATTAAAATTTCTGGTCATGCTATTGAATGTCGTATTAATGCTGAAGATCCACGTACTTTTATACCTTCACCGGGTAAAATTACACGTTTCCACCCTCCAGGGGGAATGGGCGTAAGATGGGACTCTCATATTTATGCAGATTATTCAGTACCGCCTTATTACGACTCTATGATTGGTAAGTTAATTACTTACGGTGACAATAGAGACGTAGCTATAGCTAGAATGCGTAATGCATTAAGCGAGCTAGTTATTGACGGCATAAAAACTAACATAGCCTTACATAAAGACATTTTAAATGATCAAGGTTTTGTTAATGGTGGCGCAAATATTCATTATTTAGAAAAGAAACTTTCTGAAAGTGAATAAACACCAACATTAAGCTTTATTGAAACCCTGCTTTTGCAGGGTTTTTTATTTATAATAGGTCGACATTATTTTGAGGTAAATTATGACCAAATTATTAGAGAAGCCCATACCGCCTGCAGATGGCGCTTGTTGCGAAAGTGGTTGTAGCCCCTGTGTATGGGATTTTTATTATGAAGAACGTAAAGCTTGGAAAGAACAACAAGCCCAGCTAGCAAAAGACGCTGAAAATAATAAAACTCAAACACCTTAAAAGGTCGAGCATATAAAGTAACTCATCCTATTCCCGCTGTGCATTTATTCAACTCAGGCTACTTTATTTTTGAGAGTATTTTTTCACAATACCACCTAACGTAGTTATGGCTTTAACAACCTCATCACTCCACTGCACCCCAAAACTTATTCTCATAAAATTATTATATTTTCTAGATGCTGAAAAAATAGCTCCAGGAGCAAAGCTTACTCCGTTTTCAATCGCTTCATGAAACAGCTTCTCTGTATCAACATGAGAACGGCATCTCACCCACAAAACACCACCGCCTTTAGGCTCCGAAATACACACTTCTTTAGGAAATTTATCAGTGATTAATGCTCGCATACGTTCGCTGTTGTATTGCAATTTTCTTCGTAAAATCTGCAAATGCTTATCGTACTCCCCACTCATTAAATAATCAGTTAATGTCCATTGCGGTAGCATTGAGGTGGCACAAGATTGCGACCTTTTAATGCCTTTTGCTTTTTCTTCGTACTGCCCTGCCAATAACCAACCAATACGATAGCCTGGCGCAGCTGTTTTAGAAAAAGAAGAACAAGTCAGTACCAAGCCTTTTTTTGAATACAACTCTGCAGGTTTTGGTTTTTCTTCGGTAAAATAAAGCTCGCTGTAAACTTCATCTTCAATCAGCGGAATATTATATTTTTCAACTAATTCGACTAAGTCCTTACGTTCAGCATTGGTCATCATTGAACCTAAAGGATTATTTACCGTAGTTGTAAATAAACAGGCTTTAACCTTATGTTTTTTAAGTACCTTTTCTAATTCTGTTGAGCAAACACCATTTTCAGTACAGGTATATACTTCAACAACTTTCATCCCCAAACTTTCTATCAATTCTAATTGCCCAAAATAGCAAGGCGACTCTACGGCAATAACATCACCTTTTGACGCAACACATTGCAATGCTATAGATAACGCTTCTTGAGCACCATTGGTAATAATTATATCGTCATAGTTAACAGCTACACCTTGTTCTTGATAACGTAGTGCGATGCTCAACCGTAATTTTGAATCACCATTTACAGGCCCATAGCTTACCGACTTTTCTGATACTCGACTCAAAACACCTTTCATTAAACGAGATAAAGCCTTATCTGGCGGATGAGTATTTACTGGATTTGAAAGCCCTAAAGCAACCGTATTAGGTAAATGAATAGCCGCGTAAACCTGTTCAATAAGACTCCTACATTGCAATTCAGCGGGAGAAGAATGTAACCAACGGTCTCTCATAGGTAACAAAGTACGCACTTGTTTTGCCTTCAGGTAATAGCCCGATTGAGGACGTGCATAAATAGCCCCTTGTCGTTCTAATTCAATATAAGCTTGTTTTACAGTAGGTACACTAATGTCTAATTGTTTACTCAATTTACGTAAACTAGGCAGTTTATCGCCCGCTCGAAAAACACCTTTTTTCTCTTGTTTTTCAACATAGTCAATAACCTGTTGGTATAAAAAATTGGATGATGATTTATCAAGTAGCTGCATAACTGTATAGGTATCATTTTTTATTTTTTGTATATGTTATTAAATCAAAGTTTAGTTAAACTGTCATTACTTCTTAAGAAAAACCAGATTTAATCATATGAATAATACCTTGTTATACATAGTGACTGTTCTTATTTGGGGCTCAACCTGGATTGCTATCAATTATCAATTAGGTGACGTTTCCCCAGCCGTATCCCTTAGCTATCGCTTTGCGTTAGCCGCGGCTATTTTATTTATGTTTTGTAAACAGCAAAAAATACAACTTAAGTTTTCGTTAAAGTTACACGTCCAATTTTTAGCATTTGGCTTAGCATTATTTGGTTGTAATTATTATTTCCTATACAGCGCACAACAACACATTAACTCAGCCCTCACTTGTATTGGATTTTCAATGATCATGATATTCAACATGATTAACGCTCGCATTTGGTATAAAACCCAAATAACTAAGCAATTCTATATAGGTGGATTGTTAGGTATAACAGGAATTACAACGTTATTTTGGCCACAAGTTAGTAATATATCTTTGGGTGAACAAACGCTGATCGGCTTAGGTTTTTGTTTAATGGGAACCATACTGGCTTCTTGTGGAAATATGATTTCCATTAAAAACCAACAAAAAAAAGCACCTCTTCACGCAGCTAATGCATGGGGTATGGCTTATGGTGCTACTTGCTTAGGCTTGTGGGCATTTATTAATGGTGAAGCTTTTATATTACCCATGAATATGGCTTATATTAGCTCGTTACTTTATTTATCTATATTTGGATCTGTTATCGCTTTTGGTTGTTATTTAACGTTATTAAATCGTATTGGCGCTCAAAAAACCTCGTATGCCAATATCATGTTTCCTGCCATAGCGGTGTTAATCTCGTCATTTGTGGAGGACTTTCAGTGGAGTACTTTTACTGTAGTTGGTTTAAGCTGTATTTTTCTTGGAAACATCATTGTTTTATCTAAAACCAAGGTTCAATCTGAAGTGAGTAAAAATACAACACAGAACGAGCATATTAGAGCACCAGAAAAAGCGTCTTCTTAACTTTATAATTCAAATACAAATAGTACTTTTTATAGGGTTACAGCGTTATTAATTGGTATTAAAAAACAAATGCAAATAACGCTGTAATAAAACACACCATATATCATTTTTGCAGCCTAAAATGACAATTTAATCTGATTATTTATTCTAAATCACACGCTAAACGGTTTATAATTAGTACGCTATACAACAAAAGTTTTGTTTATTCATTCAAATACATTTTAGGTAACCCTATGCAACGATTAGCACCAGCTCTACGCGAAGACAATGTTCCACTTGATCTCATCTCCTTAATCAAAACTGTACTAGCCGCAACGAAAGAAATATCTTTCCGTGTTGGTCAAGGTCATTTAAGCGGCCTTATGGGATCAACTTTAGATGAAAACATTCAAGGTGAAGTTCAAAAAGAACTTGATGTGGTAGCAAATGAACTGTTTAAAGACATCTTATTAGAATCAGGTTTTGTAAAAGCTATTTCGTCTGAAGAAGAAGATACATCAGTTGCAGGAAACCCCGACGGTAAATATATCGTATCATTTGATCCATTAGATGGTAGTTCAAACATTGAGATAAACTCGCTGATCGGAACTATCTTCTCTATTCATCCTGCTATTGATGGCATGGATGCAAGTGATCCTGACATGTTTAAACAGGCTGGAAATAAACAAATATGTGCGGGTTATGTTTTATATGGGCCTTCAACCATGTTAGTAATGACAACAGGTAAAGGTACTCATTTTTATGTACTTGATCGTACCTACGGTGGTTATTTATTAGTAGAGCGTAATGTTCAAATATCAGAAGACACCCAAGAATTTTCCGTTAATATGTCAAATCAACGTTTTTGGGAATCCCCAATGCAAGATTATATTAACGACTTGCTATTAGGAACTGAAGGCCCTCGTGGTAAAAACTTTAACATGAGATGGTGTGCCGCTATGGTAGGCGATGTTCATAGAGTACTAACCCGTGGCGGGTTATTTACTTACCCTGCTGACTCAAAAGATCCTGCTAAGCCAAACAAATTACGTTTAATGTACGAAGCAAACCCAATGAGCTTTTTAGTTGAACAAGCAGGTGGTTTAAGTGTTACATCAACACAAAGAATTATGGATATTGAGCCAACAGATATTCATCAACGTGTGGAAGTTATTCTAGGTTCTAAAAACGAAGTAAATAAATGTTTAAGTTATTACACAACTAAATAGCATTCAAATTACCTTTCATTAATAAATCGCCCTAAACACTACTCCGCTGTTTTTTAAAAGAATAAAAGCAATATATTGTTTTTATTCTTTGGCGATGCCTTTTAAAAATGATAGATTAAAACTGTACTGAAATAAAAATAATAATTAATAGGCAAAAAGCCGGAGTATACAGTGAACGAATTTAGAGATGCTATTTCATTAATCGATATTATTGCTTTAATCGTATTCTTTAGCTGTTGGATTGGGTATCGTTATTTTGCTGAGTTAGGCAAACGAGGTAGAGAAGGCTTAGTGGGAATTACCCATGAATATCGCTTACAATGGGCGATGGAATCCACCGCTCGTGAAATACCTGTAGCCTGTGCTTCTCTAACAGGAAATTTAATGAATAGTGTTTCTTTTTATGCGTCTACCACTATTTATATTATTGCAGGACTCTTTGCTTTATTTGGAACTATAGATAAATTAGAAATAATAACGCTTGATATGCATTTAACTGCAGAAGTTTCCCGTGAGTTGATCCAGATAAAATTACTACTGCTTATTTTCATTTTTATTAGTGCATATTTTAAATTTACTTGGTCATTACGACAGTTTAATTTTTTATGCATTTTAATTGGTGGAACAGTTTACGAAAAAAACATGCCAAATAAAGGGCACTGGTTGAGAATTTCTAAACGTATGGCGCGAATTAACTCTCAAGCAGGTAATGAGTTTAACAGAGGAATTAGAGCATATTATTATGGGATAGCTTC
The DNA here is from genome assembly GCF_055808995.1 of Pseudocolwellia sp. G5-9. Taxonomy (NCBI): domain Bacteria; kingdom Pseudomonadati; phylum Pseudomonadota; class Gammaproteobacteria; order Alteromonadales; family Colwelliaceae; genus Pseudocolwellia; species Pseudocolwellia sp. G5-9. Next base: position 3,724,082 of record NZ_CM147893.1, on the reverse strand, counting down.
ATTAGGTTGGTTTATTCACCCATGGTTATTTATTGCATCAACAATATGGATCACAGGGTTATTATATCACCGAGACTTTCATTCTAAAGCCCTCAAAATTTTACGAGATGAATATCCACCAGAATCTCGTGACAATTATTTTTTCATAGAAAAAGAAGGTGATATTAAAGAGCATCTTAAATAAAACCTCTACTCATTTAATATGCTCACTATGCGAACAGCATTACTTTTTGTTAGAATAGCCGCCATTAAATTTTAATAACAAACTCCTTTAACAGAGAATTTTATATGTCAGCTTATGCCGTGGGACACAAAGTTCCAGATTCAGATTCAATTTGTTCAGCTATCGCACTTTCTTATTTAAAAAATGCGACAGGTGAAGACGTTAAACCTGCACGTTTAGGTGAATTATCTCCTGAAACCCTTTTTATTCTAGAAAAATTTGGTTTTGAACAACCTGAACTAAAAATGACATTTGCCGATACCGACGGTATTTATGTAGTTGATCATTCTGATCGCATTCAAGGTCCTGACGATATTGATGATACAACCGTATTAGGTATTATTGATCATCATAAATTAGGCGATATTACAACGTCTACTCCGCTTGAATGTTGGATCCGTCCTGTAGGTTGTACTAACACCATTATTAAAATGATGTACGACTTTCATAGCGTTGCAATCCCTAAAGATATTGCGGGTGCTATGATGTGTGCAATTTTGTCTGATACTGTAATTTTTAAATCGCCAACGTGTACAACAGCTGATATTAAATGTGTTGAAGCGCTAGCTGAAATAGCAGGCATTGAAGATTACAAAGAACTAGGCATGGAAATGTTCAGAGTAAAATCGGCAGTTGAAGGTACACCAATTCGCGACTTAGTTATGCGTGATTTTAAAGACTTTAACATGCACGGTAAAAAAGTAGGTATTGGTCAATTAGAAGTTATCGACCTAGCTGTATTTGATGAAATGAAAGAAGACTTTTTAGCTGATATGGCCGCATTAAAAGCCGAAGGAGAACGTCATAGCGTACTGTTACTTTTAACAGACATTATGAAAGAAGGTTCTGAAGTATTAGTCGTTAGCGACAACGCCGATTTAACTGATAAAGCTTATGGCAAAACAGCCGTTGACGGTAAAGTTTGGATTGACGGTATTATGAGCCGTAAGAAACAAGTGGTTCCAGCGCTGCAAGATTCTTTAGCTTAAATATTAAATTTTACTTATAAACCTCTTTAAACCCAGCTATTGCTGGGTTTTTTATATAAGAATAAATTAATGACTTCACCACTATCTATAATAAAAAATCAAAACGGTACAAAGCCATACCCACGTACAGTTTCATTTGATTGGATGACAGCCGATGAATGGATGGCACTATTTAATCAACACAACAACATAGCTAAAAAAGGTCAAACTCAATTACTGTTTTTAGGTGACTCATTAACCGAAAACTGGGATAAGGCTATTTGGGAGCATTATTTCTCACCCTACCAATCAAGTAACTTTGGCATTGGTGGCGACCATACGGGTAATTTATTATGGCGATTAAAAAATTTAGACAACCAACATTTATCCCCTAAACTGGTCGTATTACAAATTGGCGTTAATAACTTCGGCCATTTGAATGAAACGCCCTCTCAGGTATTCAATGGCGTAAAAGAAGTGATTAAACAATGCCAATCTATAATGCCTCACAGCCACATATTACTTAATGGTGTTTTTCCTTTTGAACAATCGCACAAAAGTAAACGGCGAGTTGATGTCAAAAATTTAAATGATATGCTGAAAACGCTAGCAGAGAATAAAAAGATCACTTATCGATATTATGGGCATTTATTATTAGAGAGTAACGGTGATATTAGTACAGAAATAATGGCTGATTTTTTACACCCAACAGCTCTCGCTTATAAAATATGGGCTGAAGCAATGAGTAAAGATATTCAATTATTACTTTTAAGATAGATTTACATATAAAAAAAGGCTTAGTTAATAATAACTATACCCGTTACCAATCAAGAGGCTATTTCAGAGCGCATCTTGAATGGTTACGGGTATAAACCTTTTTATCTGGTGTCAACAATTAAACTCTTTCAAACACCGTAGCAATACCTTGTCCAAGACCTACACACATGGTCGCTAAACCAATATTCACATCTTGACCTTCCATTAAGTTAATTAAGGTTCCCGAGATACGAGAACCAGAACAACCTAGTGGATGACCTAATGCAATTGCACCACCATTTAAGTTAATCATATCATCGGCTTTATCTTCTAAACCTAAAGCTTTAATACAAGACAATGCTTGTGCAGCAAACGCTTCGTTAAACTCAGCAAGTTCAATATCATCAATCGTTAAGCCGGCACGCTTAAGTGCTTTCTGAGTAGCAGGGACAGGACCGTAACCCATAGTCGCTGGATCACAACCTGCAATCGCCATTCCTCTAATTTTAACACGAGGTTTCAAGCCAAGTTCTTTCGCTTTATCAGCCGACATCACTAACATAGCTGAAGCCCCATCAGATAGCGCTGAAGAAGTACCCGCAGTAACTGTACCGTTAACAGGATCAAATACTGGACGAAGTGCTGATAGCCCTTCAACCGTTGTTTCAGGACGAATAACTTCATCGTGCTCAATAAGCTTTAACGCACCCTTTTCGTCATGGCCTAAGGTAGGAACAATTTCATTATCCCAACGCCCTTCTAACATGGCTTGATGAGCACGTTGATGAGAACGAGCGCCAAAAGCGTCTTGCATTTCACGGCTAATACCGTGTTGCTTGCCAAGTAGCTCTGCCGTTAAGCCCATGTTGCCTGAAGCTCTTGCTATGTGCTTACTTAAGCCCGGAGCAAAATCTACATCGTACATCATAGGAACATGTCCCATGTGTTCAACACCACCAATTAAAAACACATCGCCTTGGCCTGCAATAATACTGGTTGTTGCATCGTGTAGTGCCTGCATTGATGAACCACATAAGCGGTTAACGGTTACGCCACCAATTGATTTTGGTAAACCTGCCAATAACGAGGCATTACGAGCAATATTAAAACCTTGCTCTTTTGTTTGTTTAACACAGCCCCAAATAACATCTTCGATGTCGTTTGGATCAAGGGCTGGGTTTCTTGCTAAAATTTGTTCCATTAAGTGGGCTGATAATGTTTCAGCACGCACATTACGAAATACGCCAGCTTTCGAACGTCCCATAGGAGTTCGTATGCAATCAATAATTACAACTTCTTTCATTGTGTTCTCCTCAGGTTAAGCTGTTTTTACATCTGTAGTGAAGTAAGATTTGCCAGATTTGGCCATTTCGCGCATGCTGTCTGTTACTTGATATAGCTCGCCTAAATGTGCAAAGCTATCCGCCATCGCAATATAGTTATCTAAACCTACGGTTTCTAAATAACGTATAGCGCCACCTCTAAATGGAGGAAAACCTAGACCGTAAATTAATCCCATATCCGCTTCAGCAGCAGTATCAACAACACCTTCTTCTAAACATCTTACGACTTCGTTGATCATAGGGATCATTAAACGCGCAATAATATCTTCTTTCGAAAAGGCTTTACTCTCAGCACAATGTGGAGCTAATAATTCATAAGCAGCTTCTGAAGCAACTTTAGTTGGGCGACCACGTTTATCTTTACCATGATCATAAAAACCTTTGCCGTTTTTCTGACCAAATCGCTCATTTTTGTAGAATAAACTTACTGGATCGTTATCTACTTTTTTCATACGCGTAGGAAAACCGTCAGACATTACGCCAGTACAATGATCTGCCGTATCAATACCCACAACATCTAATAGATAAGCAGGACCCATTGGCCAACCAAATTCTTTTTCCATCACTTTATCTACATCGGTAAAGTTTGCGCCTTCAATCACTAAATGGCTTAAACCTGCAAGGTAAGGAAATAAAACACGGTTTACATAAAAGCCCGGGCAGTCGTTCACTACAATAGGTGACTTACCCATTTTAGCTGCGTATGCAACAACGGTAGCAACGGTTTCATCAGACGTGTCTTTACCACGAATAACTTCTACAAGTGGCATTCTATTTACGGGATTAAAGAAATGCATACCACAGAAGTTTTCAGGGCGTTTCACACTTTTAGCCAATAAATCAATTGAGATAGTTGAGGTGTTTGAAGTTACAATGGTGTCTTCACTCACTACGCTTTCTACTTCAGCAAGCACTAAACCTTTAATTTTTGGGTTTTCAACAACCGCTTCAACAACAATATCAACACCTTTTACACTATCGTAAGATAATGATGGTGTAATGTTATTTAACGTAGCTGCCATCTTTTTAACATTCATACGGCCGCGTTCAACTTGCTTTGTTAAAATGCCAGCAGCAGTACTTAAACCTAAATCTAACGCCGCATCGTTAATGTCCTTCATTACGATTGGCGTACCTTTGTAAGCAGACTGATAAGCAATACCGCCGCCCATAATACCTGCACCAAGTACAGCTGCTTTGTTTACTTGTTTTGTAGCTTGTTTACCGGCTTTTTTCGCTTTGCCTTTAACGACTTGGTCGGCCATAAATAAGCCAATTTGTGCGGTAGCTGAATCTGTTTTAGATAAGCTAGCAAAAGCTTCGTTTTCAATAGACATTGCGCCAGCACGATCTAATTTTGACGATGCTTCAATAGTATTTACCATCATCATAGGTGCAGGGTAATGCTTACCCGCTTTTGCAGCAATCATGCCTTTACACGTGCTAAAGGTCATTATGCTTTCTGTCGCACTTAATTTAAGTGGCTCAAGTTTTGGCTGACGTTTAGCTTTCCAATTAAGCTTGCCTGCAATAGCATCTTTTAGCATAGAAACGGCTGACACCATTAAATCTTCTGGTGCAACAACAGCATCTAATAATCCGGCAGCTAAGGCTTCGTCTGCACGATGTGCTTTACCTGTAGACATCCACTCAACAGCATTATCAGCGCCGATAACGCGAGGTAAACGTACAGTACCACCAAAACCAGGAATTAAACCCAGCTTAACTTCTGGTAAACCAATACTTACATTTGTGTCTGCTATTCTATAATCACAGGCTAAGGTCAATTCACATCCACCACCTAATGCAATACCATTAATGGCGGCAATAGTAGGTAATTGAATATCTTCTAAAGCATTAAAAATATCCGTAGACTTTTTAATCCAAGGGATTAATTCTTCAACCGGCTTTTTAAATGTATCTAAAAATTCGGTAATGTCTGCTCCTACAACATAGGTCGACTTACCTGATGTTACTACTACGCCTTTAGCCTCTTTAGTGCTATTAATTGCTTCAATAGCTGCTCTAAATTCAATAAAAGTTTGAGTATCAAACTTATTAACTGAGCCTTGAGCATCAAATTTAAGCTCAACAATGCCATCTTCTAGTAATTGTACAGAAAGGCTAGTGCCTTGATAGATCATGCCTGCTCTCCTCGTAAAATTTCGCTTGTATTGGTTATCTTGTATTGACTATATAATAGACCACAATAATCACATTAACCTCCCATCTCATCCGATGAGTTGATTTTAAGTCTGTTGGTATTGAGTTTGCCTTGAAAAAAACAGGAAAGCAACTAAATTTAAACAAGCGTTTTAATTGACTGTATCAATCTTAGATAAAACAGCCTAAAAGAGATTTTACGCTGATTCATAAAATACTCATGAGCCTTTTTATAATAATAATCGTATACTCTACAATCTGTTTTAACTCACAAAACCACCTTCTTTTTTAGGCACCTAATGACACTGAATAAGTTTGTTCAAAAACCCGAAAACCTTTTATTAGCCATGGCATTTATCATGCCTTTGATCTTTTCGGTATGGATGGTATTGCTTAATAATTTTGTGATCGAAAAGGCTAACTTTACCGGTGTAGAAATCGGTATTTTACAAAGCTTACGTGAAGTGCCTGGCTTTTTAGCTTTTACCGCCATTTACGTTCTGCTTTTTATAAAAGAACAACGTTTAGCTATTTTATCGTTAGCAATTACAGCCATTGGCGTAGCTGCAACAGGCTATTTCCCGAGTGTTTATGGTTTATATATAACCACAATGATCATGTCGGTTGGTTTTCATTATTTTGAAACCGTTAATCAGTCTTTAACACTTCAGTGGATTGACAAAGATAAAACAGCGCATTTTATGGGGCAATTATTGTCAATAAAAGCAGCAGCATCTTTACTTGCTTTTAGTACCATATGGCTACTTATGGAACAGTTTTCTTGGTCGTATCAAGCAACTTATGCATTGTTTGGAGGCCTTGGTTTAGTCTTTACGATTTTTATTGGATTATCCTTTAAACACTTCAAACCAAAAACAGAACAAAGTAAAAAACTTATATTGAAAAAAAGATACTGGCTTTACTATGCCTTAACCTTTTTTGGTGGTGCACGCCGACAAATATTTGTCGTGTTTGCTGGCTTTTTAATGGTAGAAAAATTTGGTTATAGCGTTGCTGATATTAGTACTTTATTCCTTATTAACTACATTTTTAATTGGTTTTTTGCTGCCAAAATAGGGAAGTTTATTGGTAAGTATGGCGAACGATTTGTTTTAAAGTTTGAATATATTGGTTTGTTGCTTTTGTTTTGCGCTTATGCCGTGGTTTCTAACGAATATATAGCCGCAGGCTTGTATGTTGTTGACCACTTGTTATTTGCTTTTGCTATTGCCATTAAAACATATTTTCAAAAAATAGCATCTCCTGAAGATATAGCCTCAACCGCCGGTGTTAGCTTTTCAATTAACCATATCGCCGCAGTTGTTATTCCAGCTTTACTCGGCATGGTATGGATTATTAATTCTGCATGGGTATTTTATATTGGTGCTGCCTTTGCCGCATGTTCATTTATTTTAGCTTTACTTATTCCTAATTCGCCCGCTATTGGGGTTGAATTACGAAGCCATGAACTAAAACAAAAAGAAGAAGTTAATATATAACGGTTTCACTTATTATTTTACTAAATGCAAATATATGTTTAAATTAAAACAAAAATTAAGGATTAACCGTGAACAAAGATCAAGATGAATCACCTCAAGAACCACAAACAGACTTAGTCGCTTCATCAACGGTTAATGCAACAAATATTTCTACAGAATCTAAAAATTCAAACTCTAAATCCACCTCAGGTTTTACTTCACAAAAACAACTACTGGCTTTAGCTAAACAGTTTGTACTCGATGGCGCTTTATTACCTGAAGATAAGCAAATGCCACTTGAAGAACGAGTAGTAAGAAGAGAACGACTTTCTCGGTTACGTCAGCAGCAAAACTTAGAGTCTATTGTTAAAAAATCATTAGCCTATTGCCCTAATTCAAGCAACTCAGCAAAAGCAGATCCTGACTGGTTTAGTCGTTTTACCCATTTAGCAGAAGACGTTAGCAACAATACCATGCAAGACTTGTGGGCGAAGATTTTAGCGGGTGAAATTACGCATCCAGGTTCTTTTTCACTTAAATCACTCACCGTATTCAAATCAATGAGTATTACCGATGCCAAACTATTAGCTAAAATTTGTAGCCTTGCGGTTAAAGACACGAGTAAGAAGAATATGCGTATACTGTCTGGTGCGTATAAAACACCGGGGCTATTAAGCTTTTTCAGTAAAAATACGCAAAGTAAAGTGAATTTAAATCAATGTGGGCTCAGTTATACCGAGCTGTTAAGCCTTGCGGATAACCATCTTATTTTTCTGCAAGAAGCGGAATCAAATGAGTTACAAAAAGGGGAACAAGTGGTCTTTAACTATAATGGCCAAAATCTAACATTGACCGCTAAAGCAAACCAATGTGGTTTACGTTTTTACAAGTTCACTCCCATTGGAAGTGAACTTGCTTTACTTATTTCTGATAATCCTGACGAAGACTTAGTGCCTTTATTAAAATCATCATTACATGCTCATTTTTCAGTGAGCTAACCTAAATACCATCACCGTCAGTATGTAATCCACATTCTCTTTGGCCACCAGAAAAACGCGTATCGCTTTCGTCCATGCCTAATGTTAGCGGTTTAGTACTGTGTACATCACCTACAGAAACATAACCATGATCCCATAACGGGTGATATGGCAAACCATGCTTAGTTAAGTACTGGTGAACGTCTTTATTGGTCCAATCAATAATTGGATGTACTTTAAAACGACCACGTAAGGTACTTACTACAGGTAAGTTTTCTCTGTGTGCAGTTTGTTGACGACGCACGCCTGTAAACCAAGTACTTGCATTTAAGTCATTTAAACCACGTTCTAAAGGCTCTACTTTGTTACGGCGGTTATATGCCTTTAACTCTGCTTCACCTTTGTCCCACTCTTCACCGTATTTAGCTTGTTGCCAAGCGGCGCTTTCTTTTGCGCTATATACGTGAAGATTTAAATTTAAACGCTCAGTTAACTGATCGATAAATTGATAGGTTTCAGGAAATAAATGCCCTGTATCTGTTATCAGCACAGGAATATTTGGATCAACCTGCGTAAGTAGATGTAACATTACCGCAGATTGAATACCAAAACTTGATGATAATACAAACTGAGAAGGTAAGTTCTCTAATGTCCATTCAACACGCGCAACAGCCGATTCTTTCTCTAATAACTCATTCCATTGGTTTAGCAATGGCTCCGGAACAGTACTCGCGGAATAGTTATTAACAGCTGCTTGACTTGTATTAAGCATGAAAATCTCGCTTACTCACTTTAACTTCGGCAACAATGCCGGCACGTATGGTGAAATCACCAAAACCTTCGTTGTCGTTACGCTCTGTAGACCAACGGCCAACTAACTGATCTATTTCAGTTAAAATGCCAGCTTCGTCAACACCGTCTTTGTATAGCTTAGGTACACGAGTACCTGCATGGTTACCACCTAAATACATGTTGTATTTCCCCGGCCCTTTACCCACTAAGCCAATTTCGGCAAGCATTGCTCTACCACAACCGTTTGGACAACCCGTAACACGTAAAATCACATGTTCGTCTGCTACCTTATGTTTAGCTAAAATACCTTCAACATCAGTCACTAAACCGGGTAAGTAACGTTCAGCTTCAGCCATTGCTAATGGACAAGTAGGAAACGCCACACAAGCCATTGAGTTTTTACGTTGGTTAGAGGTTTCGTCTTTAATTAAGCCGTATTGACGCGCTAAGGTTTCAATATTGGCTTTATCTTCTGCAGCTACACCCGCAACAATTAAGTTTTGGTTGGCTGTCATTCTAAAGTCACCTTTGTGAACTTTAGCTATTTCAGCAACACCTGTTTTGATAGGGCTGTCTGGACCATCAATTAAACGACCGTTTTCAACAAATAATGTTAGATGATTCTTGCCATCAAAACCTTCAACCCAACCAATGCTATCGCCACGGCTAGTAAATTCGTATGAACGACTTTCGCCAAAGGTAACACCAGCACGTTTTTCAACTTCAGCTTTAAAGGTTTCAATACCTACACGATCTAATGTGTATTTAGTTTTCGCATTTTTACGGTTTACACGGTTACCCCAATCACGTTGAGTGGTAACAACCGCTTCCGCAACATCTAATGTTTTATCGATTGAGATAAAACCAAAGTCATCCGCTTTACGAGGATACGTTGAATTATCACCATGCGTCATGGCTAAGCCACCACCCACTAATACGTTAAAACCAATTAATTTTCCGTTTTCAGCTATAGCAACAAAGTTTAAATCGTTAGCATGCACGTCGATGTCATTCTTTGGAGGAATAACAACCGTTGTTTTAAACTTACGAGGTAAATAGCTTTTACCTAAAATGGGTTCGTCATGTTCAGTGGTTTCAACTTTTTCTGCATCTAACCAAATTTCAGCATAGGCTTTAGTTTTTGGTAATAAATGTTCACTGATTTTTTTCGCCCACTCGTAAGCTTCTTGATGAAGTTCAGATTCAATTGGGTTACTTGTACATAATACGTTTCTGTTAACGTCGCCAGCAGTTGCAATACCATCAATACCAATGCTATTTAACGTTTGGTGCATTAACTTAATATTTGGCTTTAAAACACCATGGAATTGAAACGTTTGACGCGTTGTTAAACGAATACTTCCGTAAGAGGTGTAATCGTCAGCAAACTTATCAATTGCTAACCATTGCGTTGGCGTAATAATACCGCCAGGCATACGAGCACGAAGCATTACGTTATGTAATGGTTCTAATTTTTGCTTTTGACGCTCAGCACGAATGTCACGGTCATCTTGCTGATACATACCATGGGTACGTATTAACTGGTAATTATCAGGGGTAAAACCACCTGTCATTCTGTCAGCTAAATCTTCAACAATGGTTCCGCGTAAGTAGTTACTTTCTAACTTTAAACGCTCGTTATCCGCATGTTTACCTTCAACAATAATTGGACCATCACCGGTAGATTTAATGTCTTTAAATTCAGTTGTCATTAGTATACGTCCTTCTGGTAACGTTTGTTGCTGCGTAACGATTTCAAATAGTCTTCAGCTTGCTCAGGCGTTAATCCACCTTGAGTCGCGATTACATCAACTAAAGTGTTGTGTACATCTTTCGCCATACGGTTTGCATCACCACAAATATATAAGTGGGCACCACGCTCTAACCATTCAAACACTTCTTTAGCGTTTTCTTTAATACGGTCTTGTACATAAACTTTTTCAGCTTGGTCGCGAGAGAAAGCTACGTCCATTTTAGTTAATAAGCCAGACTTTAAGTAACCCTGCCATTCAACTTGGTATAAGAAGTCTTGAGTGAATGTTTGATCACCGAAGAACATCCAGTTATCACCTTCAGCATCGCTTGCGTCACGCTCTTGCATGAATGCTCTAAATGGTGCAACACCTGTACCTGGACCTACCATAATGACTGGCGTGTTACCGTCAGCAGGTAAGCGGAAGTTATCGTTATGTTCAACAAATACTTTAACCGTTGAGCCTTCTTCTGCATCGTTAGCTAAGAAACCTGAAGCACCACCAAAACGTGTAGCGCCGTTTTCTTCATAGCTAACTAAACCCACTGTTAAGTGAACTTCTTCTTCAACTTCGGCTTGGCTTGAAGCAATTGAATATAAACGCGGTGTAATTTTACGAAGTGCATCAACAAATACTTGTGCAGCTACATCACTTGGCGCCGCTTTTACAATATCAACAATTTGATGTTCGCTAGCGTATTCACGCGCTGCGTTTTTGTCTTCAGCTAAAGCTTTAAGTTTTGCATCACCTGAAATACTTGCCCAAAATTCAATGAAAGCAGGAGCAGTTTGAGTTATTTCTAATTCAGACGTTAACGCTTGGCTTAAGGTAAAGCTTTCGCCTTTAATGCTAACTTTTTCGTCTGCGCTTAGTTTTAATGTGGCAATTAACTCTTCAACTAACGCTGCTGAGTTTTCAAACCATACGCCTAAAGCATCACCTACTTGGTAAGTTAAGCCAGACTCGCCTAAATCAATTTCTACGTGGCGAACATCTTTAGCGGAGTCACGACCGGTAATTTTTTGGCTAACTAATAACTCAGCTGCGTAAGGATTTTGTTTAGTGTACTGACTTTCAACTTCAGTAGCGCCAGACAAGCTAACAACCGGCGCTAAACCTGCATCACCTGATTTTGTTAAATCGTCTTTTAATGTGTCAATAACGTTTGCAGACCAAGATTGTGCATCTTCTTCATAGTCAACATCACAATCAACGCGAGGAGTAACTGCAGTCGCACCTAATGCTTTTAAGCGCTCGTCAAAGTCTTTACCTGTTTGGCAGTAAAATTCGTAGCTGCTGTCGCCTAATGCCAAGATGCTGTATTGCAAGTTTGGTAACTTAGGCGCTTTTTTAGAGGCTAAAAACTCATGGAATTCAATCGCATCATCTGGCGGCTCGCCTTCACCGTTAGTACTTGTAACGATAAGTAGGTGCGTTTCAGATTTTAATGATTTTGGCTTGTACTCTGAAACGTTTTTAAAGTTAACAGTAATACCTGCAGCTTTCGCATTTTCAGCTAACTTTTTAGCAACGCCTTTAGCGTTACCTGTTTGCGATGAAAATAAAATAGTTAATGTCGGTTGAGCTTGTGCAGATGCACCCGCAGTAGCCGTAGGTAGAACAGCAACTGAACCACCTTCACTTTTCGCTGCTAAATAACCACTTGTCCACGCTAATTGTAGAGGTGTGTAAGTCGCTATAGCTTCTTGTAAAGATGCAAGTTGGTTTGCATCTAGCATTGTTTGGTTTAAATTTTTCTGACCTGGCAACATAATGTCAACTCGCCCATTTAGAAGTAATAGGCAAATAGTAATAGTCCTGCCTAAAAAAGAAAAAGATTAGAAATTGCCTTTTTATTCCAAAAAAGAATATAAGACTAACTTGTATGACTGATTGTTTAAGTAAGTTGCTCGCAAAGCCAACCGGTATAAGTTCTGTACGCTTGTTCGTTAAAATTTACTGAGTGTCTATTCATAAACCCGTGATAAAAACTGCAACGTTTAATTGACACCTTTGACAGCTTTTTAAGTTTTCCTTGTAAATCGTCTACATCAAAATGCTCTTCTTTTTTAGGAAGAATAACCGTACTTTTAATTTGAGGCTGAATATCAAGCAAATGCCGAATTTGTGAACCGTAAAAGTAAATAGCGTGTTCTACGCTGATATTATTTTTAGCAGATAGCGCCCAAAGTGCTGACGCGCCAACGCTAAAGCCAATAACGGTAGTATCTTTTTGTGAGACGAGTATTGAATGTAAATGCTGTGCGTATTGTTCAACACCTACGTGTTTAACAAAATAAGCATAGGCTGTCGCTTCATCTTCAAAGCTCATCTGCTTACCTTGATAGGGATCAACAATATTAATTGCAGCTCCTGAACTAACTGTTAATGTTGCCACAAACTCTTTTAAAGCAGGTGTAATACCAAAAATGTCAGTAACTATATAGATGGCTTTCATATTTAAACATATACCTTAAACATTAACTTAAGCACTGGTCGACTAAGATCCTTGTTTCCACTTATCCATTTCTTCATTAATAAAATGGTTAACAAGATCACGGTACATTTTTTCTATCGCGTCAGGACTTAAGCCTTCTTTTTCAGCCCACACTCTACGCTGCTGTAACATTGATGAGAAACGTTCGGGAGCACGAACAGATGTTTCCGAAGTTTTAAATTGTGCGGCAGACTTAACGTATTGGAAGCGGCGTCCTAACAAAGCAACAATGGTTTGATCTATAACGTCAATTTCAGTACGTATATCGTCCATCCCCTTACATTGCTGTGGTGATAACGTTTCTTTATATTCCATGAGTTTTTTGTCCTTTAGGTTTTCAATCGAGCTGTTTCAAGTAAAAATACTAGCTTAGCAAGTTAAAGCTGACCCCACACGGCAAATTCATTACCGCTTGGTTCTGTAAAATGAAATCGTTTTCCGCCAGGGAATTCATAAGTGTCTTGTGTAATAACACCACCCGCTGCTTTTATTTTTTGCTGTGTGCTATCTAAATCGTTACTGAATAGAACGATAAGTGCGCCACCTTTTGCTTGCACACTTGCCCCTTCCGCTTTAAAAAAACCACCATCTAAACCTTGATGATTAAACGCTGTGTATTCAGGCCCAAAATCTTGAAAGCTCCAGCCAAATGCTTCTTCGAAAAAGGCTTTCGTGGCATTAAGGTCGTTAGCTGCAAACTCTACATAATTAATTTTTTCGTGATTCAGGTTATTTGTCATTATGCTTTCCTTGTTTAGTTGAGCTGTATTGGTAATGTTTACTCTACAATTTCAGTAACTATCTCAGCTTTTACTGAGTTAGCAATAAAACATTGCTGATGTGCTTGGTGATGCATTTTTTCTAATAATTCATAGGCTGGTTGAGTATGCGCGGCAAAAACCACTTTAGGCTTTAAAGTGACTTTAGTTATAGAGATATTGCCTTGTGTGTCCTTTTCCATAATACCTTCAGCTTTGTCTTCATAGCTTTCAATAACAAGTTTGTTTTTTGCGGCAATAGAAAGAAAAAATAACATATGACAACTTGAAATTGAGGCAATAAACGCTTCTTCAGGATCAACATTAGCTTCAACTGAATAAGGCAAAGGCACAACATGAGGAGACGAAGATGCAGGTACTGTTACACCACCATCAAACGACCATGTATGGCCTCTGCTGTATTTGTTATCTATATAAACTTCATCATCGCTTTTCGACCAGTTGATTTGCGCAAAATATACCGACATACTTTATTCCTTATTACAAAAAGCTTTACTGTTTTTTAGCGCTAAAGTACCTGATAATCAAGTGGTGCGCCCTCATCGCATTTTTTACAATTAAGCTCATGACCGATCATAGACTTGCGCCCTGTTAAGGTTTCAACCCAAGGTCGGTTTGTCCAAGGAGGATTATGCCGAACATGTTGAAAATGACCGCAGTTGAGCCTTGCTACCCAATGATTTTCATCGTCTTTGTGATAGTCAGCTATTTCTCTATTCACTTTGCACCCTAATTTAATACTTTGTATTCTAAAAATAATAACTTACGGTATAACCACATCTTCTTTCGCAGCTAAGTAAACAACGTAAATAATACCCAGTACAGGAATAACCGAAAAAACAAAACCAAGTAACGCCGACTTTATTGGTGTTAGTGTTTTGCGCTTACCTAGTACATAACTAATCAAACCTATAACCACCATAAAGATGAATACGGCTAGTCCCATTTGGGTGAGTGTGAAATTCATATTTTCTCCTTTTCTTTATATCGGCTATAAATACACTAAACTCACAACCTTTACAATTTGTAAACTCACCTAAAAAACATACCTAACCTGATGTGATGAAGAGAGTAGTCCAGATACCTCTGACAAACTAAAAGCCTATATCATGTTAGGTTCGGGTGTAGATCAAGTTACTCGCGTAAAAATAGCGACTAGGAGAGCGTTAGCTTTATTTAAGAGTTAAATAAGTTGAATATTTAACATGAGTTTCGAGCTATTAAAGACGCTAAACATGCTGATTGAGGTAAATACCAATTTCGTTATTAGCACTCATTAATGAATAAGAATGATTAATTCATTAATGAGTACAGTATCGGTTGCCTTAAAACTAACTTATTAGTTTTTAGCTGCAATACATTCGATTTCTATTTTTGCATTAAAGGCTAAGCCACTCACTGCAAAGGTACTTCTCGCAGGATAAGGTTTAGCAAAAAAGTTGCTATACACTTTATTAAATTCACCAAAATCGGCAATATCAGCCAGCATTACCGTACACTTAACTACATCATTTTTTGAATAACCGTATGATGCTAATGTCGCATTTATATTTTCTAACGTTTGTTTAGTTTCAGCTTGAATACCGCCTGAAATCAACTTCTCCGTGTTGTTAATTAATCCAATTTGCCCTGAAAGAAATAATGTAGAACCAACACGAACAGCCTCAGAAAAAGGTAAATTATGTGTAGCCTCTTTAGGATTTAAAAATTCAACTGTATTTTTAGCTAATGCATGTGATGGAATTGCTATTAAGGTAGCTGTTACAAATAACATTTTTTTTAATGTGTGTTTCATTTATTAACCTTTTGTATAAGTGTAGGGTGTAAAAATAAAAAGCTTAAATTGGCTATATTACTATTTTTCTACTGTCGCCATTTTCAGTCCTGCAAAAATAAGCATAGCGCCAGCCGAGCGATTAATGATTTTGATAATAATGGGCTTAATAAACTTACCTATCGATTTAAAGCCTAAATAGCCATAAAGCGAATAGCACGCTAAATCTAACATCAACGTTATCAAACACAAAATAACAAGTTGAGGAATAATAGGATTAGTAATATCAATAAATTGCGGCAATAAAGCAGAAAAATACAAAAGCGCTTTAGGGTTAGAAATTTCTAAAATAAAACCTCTCAAAAATATTTTGTACGCTTTACTCTCGAGTTTTTTAGAAGAATTTATACTTAATGGGCCAGATTCACTAAAAATAGCACCAAAGCCTAAATATAAAAGATACGCCACACCTATCCATTTAATGACAGAAAACAAAGTATGCGATGCAATAATAAGCGTAATAATACCCGTTGCCGACAACACAAAAAATACAATATTAGCGGTTGCAATACCCAATATAACTAATGCTGATTTTTTAAAACCATTCGATGCTGCTTCAGCTGTAACAGCAATAGCTGCAGGGCCAGGTGATAGTACAACTACAAGCGTAGTCATAAAGAAAAGCAGCAAGGTTTCGAGTGAGATCATCGGTTATCCTTCATTAATTTTAAATGTATACAGACGAATAAATGAATTTACAGATTTTATTGAATTAACACTAGAAAATTAGAAAAAAGATAGTTAAATGAAGAAAAACTTCAAAAAATTTTATACCTTTACTACGCATAACTATAAAGGTACAAAACTTTATTTACATGACTTTACATTCGGGTAATAAAATTTATCGCTATAAATATTGAATGTTCCCCATCAATGGTTACCTATCTTCAGGCTTAATATCTTTAACAAGATCAGAAAAGCCTGATATTTCAGCTTCGCTTAATGTGGTATTCACTCGTTTGGTTGAAGCGCCTTGATACTGAAGGCTTACCCCTTTTCTGCGATCTTGGGTAGGTCGAATAGGCCTAGCAGAAAACCCGCCACCACAATTAGGACAAACATTTTTTAAAAGGTTATCAACACAAGTTCTACAGAAAGTACATTCATAGGTGCAGATACATGCTTCAGTCGATGCAGGTGGAAGATCTTTATCGCAGTTTTCACAATTTGGTCGTAGTTCTAGCATAAGATACTGCCCTATTATCACTTAACTGTTTACATTAATTAATGTTAATTCGTATCAAATTAATAACTGCCAACACCTCTAGCCATACTCGTTGCTAAAAAAGGCATAACCACTAAAAGTGTTAATTCAACACGAAGAATAACAACAATATACTTGGGTATTTCAATATATTCAGCCGTTGTTTTTCTATTACGTAAAAAATAATACGTAGGAAATACTGACAATATTCCGATAACCACAAATAAGGTAACTTTTAAATGAAACACCCAGTTAGCGGTATAAAACTCTTGCGGCTTACCTACAACAAACCATAAAAGTAACCCACCAGTAAGTGTCATTACGGCACCTAAACCGTATATTCCATCAACAGTAACAAGCTTTTTAAAGGTTTTTAAATCCATTTGTTTCGATATTAATAAATGCTCTGCCACTAACGCAGACACCAGTGTAAAAATACCTAAAAAGTGTAAGGTTCTAACAAGTATATCTTCCATAATAATCCAATTAATTTAGTTTTATACGATAAGACTTAATCTTCGGCTAACGCTTCAAATGCTTTCTTTTTTTCTTCCATAAAGTCTTGCATTGCTTGTGGTTGTTGCATCATCACCATCACTCTTTGCATCGCTTCCATATGATCAGGGTCTTGTTTTTGAAACATTTCCATACCGTGTGCTTTGCTTAGCTCAACAATATCTTCAAAGGTATTACCTTGAAACTGTTTATCGCAAGCGCCGCCTAACTGTTTACATGTCATGGTTTTCATTTTAAATCCTATTACTTCAATTACGGTTACAAAAACATTTAAAAGATATGCTATTAAAAAACGAGTAATACCTCAATGGTATTAATCGCTTTGGCTTATTTATTCAGGAAACTTAGAAAATTGCTTCGCATGAATCGCTTTATCGTACCATTGGGCTTTTTCGTCACAAAAAATATTATCTTGCGCTTCAATATTCGGCGTACCATCTAAACAACCAGCAGGCACAACAAGCGCTTTTCCTGAACCAGAAAGATACGGAACACCACTGCCACATTCAGTACAAAAAGCGCTTGATATAGATCGATTGGGTACGTCGTAACGCTTTATTAGGTTTTCACCTTTTAGCCATTTTATTTTGTTTGGAGCAATAAACAAATTAGACGCATGCGCAGAACCAGTTACTTTTTGACATTGAACACAATGGCATAAATGAAATTGCGTAAAACTATTTTCACATTCAAATACAATGCTTTCACACAAGCAACTTCCAGTAACTATAGACATATACTCTCCATAACAAAGATAAAATAGAATAGTTTACAGAAGCTATTCGCTTTTGAATACTTTACAAATAAGTTTAGATACAAAGTAAGAAACACTAAAACCAATAACCACATATAAAATAACTAATGGCATTTCAAATCCTGTTGTATAAAGGCTACCATCACTTAAAATACATTGGCCTTTTTCAAATTTAAATACGCCGCCCTGCTCAATACAAGGAGTAATTAGCAATACATCGTTAACTTTCCAAATAACTAATAAGCTAAAAAATACACCTATAAACTTTGCTATCGCACTTTTATTCATAACAACCTAAACACTACCTATCATTTAAGTTTGTGTTATATCACAATTTAAGTATCAATAAGATATTGGCGTATTTTTTAATTCGTCTTTACTTAGCTTTCATCTGAAACTTTTTTTAACCACTTAGCAACATCATTACCTAAAGTATTTACGCATCGAGCAAGCACAGAGCAAGAGCTTTTAAAACCTCCTGCAAAACCTCCACTTGAATTACGCATACCACGATACGAATCTACAAGCTTGCCATCTTGATAAAGTTTAGCCTCAATAGACACCGACTTTCTATGTCCGATAAAGGCATTTCCGCTACTTGATGCATTAACAATTTCTAATTGTAGTGTTTGCTCTTTATTAGATTCATCAAGCTCAGGTTCAAGTTTTACAGACCAACCATTTTTTTCTAAATATTTTTTAGTTGAAGTTGAAAACTGCGCTCCTAATTGTGTGCATTCATTAATAATATTAGATTGAATAACTTTCTCATCATAATATTGAGCAACTTCACTCACATTAATCGCTTTATCGTTTGCTACGGCATAAAAATTACACGCCAATAATACGCTACCTACTACTATATTCTTAGTCTTCATACTATCCCTTCTACATTGTTTAAATTAAAAATTAACGTCCTTTGTAATATCTATACCCGTTACCAATCAAGATGCGTATTTCAGAGTGCTTGAGCGATATCAATTCAAGGCAATGTTTTGTAATAATGGTTGTTCCCTTATAAAATGCATTAACGACGAAGTGATTTTGCTCAAGCGCTTCTTCGATGGGTCTAAAAACAATTTATGCTTCGTTATTAACTTTAGTCAGGTTCCTACACGGATGTAGGACATTAGGGTAACGCAGGAGCAGTTACCGAGAATAACCATAACGTAAACTTAATGCCTTGCCTAAATTGTTTTTAGTTCCCACTGAAACCTGCATCTTGAATGGTTACGGGTATATAATATTAAAGACTTGATTCGTACTTATGTTTTTCCAAACATCTTACAGGAAAATACTGAGAAAAAGCAGCGAGTGCTACCCTATATTTGTCTTGGTAGAGAAGTTGTTGATGATCCGAAGTATAACCCCAATGAGTTGATCATTGTTTATGCCTATAGCCAGTTATAGTCTAACGATACACATGATATCTCAGGCTAAATTTGTGGAGCTCCCTCAGTATTTAAGCTACATCATTATTCTTCAACGTTCTAACGCGTATATAAATAACCAGAGCAAACAGCAGTTCAACTAAACCACCAGTAATGCCACCAACATAAACAGAAGACTTTAGAAAAACTAAAAGCATAGCGGCTATCACTAGGCATATACTGAACACCCAAAAAACACGTGAACCATATAGGGTATTAAACGTTAAATACCTGCCTGCAATCACCATCAACATAGCAGGAAAAAACAACTCCAGTTTATAGAACGCCGCAGCTACGGCTACGGGAATTGAAAGCAACATCCAGAATGTTCCTTCAATCGCAAGTGTAGCTAAAGGATTATCTTTATGATGCTTACCACTTCTCCCCAAAAGTTTACATAAAAGCACAGAGAGCGGAAATATCAACATTCCGCCAAATATCAAGGTTAAAATCCCAGTCATGGGTTTAAAAACAAGCGCAGCTATACCTGCAATCAACCACACAGAGCCAGAAGAAACAACACCAGGAACACCATCAAAATAAGCATTTCTCATATCTTTTTGCGCATCAATAATTGAAATCATTTTTAACTCCTAAACTATTTACCTTTAACAACTAACTCAACTGCACTCGCTGCATGAATCTCAGTTGTATCGTACAAAGGTACATCAGTGTCTTTTTGCTGAATCAATAAAGCAATTTCGGTGCACCCTAAAATGACCGCTTGAGCACCTTGTTCAAACAAGTTATTTACAATCGCTATATATTGCTCTTTCGAGTCAGGCTTTATTTCACCTTTGCAAAGCTCGTTATATATCACGTTATGAACTATGGTGCGTTCATCATCATTTGGCACAACGACCTTTATGCCAAACTTATTTATTAAACGGCTTTTATAAAAATCTTGCTCCATAGTAAAGCGAGTACCAAGTAAACCTACTTTAGTAACACCGTCAGACACTAATTTGGCTGCCGTGGCATCGGCGATATGAAGAATAGGAATTGAAATATTGGCTTGAATTTCATCCGCTACTTTATGCATGGTGTTAGTACAAATTAATAAAAAATCTGCGCCACCGGCTTCAACCGACTGCGCAGCTTTAGTTAAAATAAGCGCAGTTTCTTTCCACTTACCAGCATGTTGTAGTTTTTCAATTTCAGCAAAATTGACACTGTATAAACATATTTTTGCTGAAGATAAGCCACCAAGAGCAGACTTAACGCCTTGGTTAATGGCTTTGTAATAGCTGGCTGTTGATTCCCAACTCATTCCGCCTAACATGCCGATTGTTTTCATAATAATTTTCGCTTAAGAAAAGAATTCTTTAAAACTACTTTCTACCTAAAATACGTAATATACGTAAAAACAAATTAATAATATCCATATATAATGCAGCTGCGCTGTCTATCGCATTATCATAAGTTTTAGGTATAGCATTTGCTCTAGCCCAATCGTAGCCAATATAACCACAAAATATTATTGCTACCGCCCAATCTAAAATTCCATGATGTGTATTAAAAATAAAAACCATAATAAGTTCTACAACTATCACACTAATCAAAGCTACGGTAAGTCCGCCGATTATTTTATTGAAAAACGCCGGATACATAGAACCTAGAAGCATCATTACAAAGGTAACTAAACCTGTCACTCGTATCGCTTCTTGTACAATATCAGGATTGTATTGACTCACCACTAAGTTAATAATTAAACCAAAAGGCACAACAACAAAGTTATAACCAACAAAACTAACAACAGGACTATTTGATTTTTTAAAAAGATATATACCAAAAAAACAAGAAGCGAAGTAACCAATAAAAAATATGATCGGATTTACACTACTAATAGACTCAGGTGAAATACTTTGCACCATTAGCCAGTTAACAAAAAAGCCCCATATTAAGGTTAAGCCGATAACAAAGTTATAAGTAGAGGCGCTTATAATTTCATCATCTGTTTCTGTTCGTTTAAATACATCTACTTCCATTCTAAAATTCCTTTAAATTAATTTTTCGTTTATAACTTCCAGCTTATTTTATTTCTTAATTCTTCAACTAACTTAACTTTGGCACCTGCTACAGCAAAATAAACAAACGTTTGCTTTTCAATAGCTACACATTTTATTGCCGCACGATTTTTATTAAAGTTGCCGTAAACATAGTCACCGTTTTTAATAACAGAAGTGAAGCCTAAAGAGGTAAGAATACCAACGCCTTTATTAGCACATTGGGCAGGCGTTTCATTTAAAACTTTATGGCTAGACCATAACTGCGGAGTATATTCTTTTTGAACAGGAACATATTGAATGCTTGTTTTGGTAATAACGTCTGGTTCAGTAATCTTATCAGAGTTACTCGAACAACCAGATAGAAGCATGATAGTGATAATGGTAATTTTTTTGATATGACTCTCCATGTCGTTAAGCTTAAATTATATCTATATAATTATTAGGTTATAAGTCTTTTACTTACTCTACAATATTTTAAACATCCAATTTTTTCATTACTATATAAAACACACTATTAAAATGTAGAATATTAACAAACTAAAAGTATAATGTAGTAAAAGTCAATTGTTATGTATCTGTTTAAAAATCATATCTGGCTTTTCGTTAGCCCATTCTCTTGTTAATTTACGACATAAAGAATCTAAATCTTGATAAATAGATTCTTCATTGATTCCAAGTTCGGACAAAACGTCCAGCATACAATTTTTAGAATTAGACTCATCACAAACATTAATTCTCACAACATCATCTTTCATAATTTCATTGATTGAGGATACGTTAGTTCCATGGACTGTGAAGCATCCTTTTTGGGATGCTATCCTACGAGAATGATAATTTGCTTTAATTGCAATAGGGAGTTCGGGAGTACGCATATCAGGTTTATTCTTCAAGTTGGGAGGTAAGTAACAGTCTAAATTTATATCATTGCTATCTGAAGTAACTGTACGGTTATTCATAATTGCAGGACAATACAATCTACGTTGATTTATACTCAAATCATTTAAGGAAAAAGGATTTATAGCCCAAACTGTGCTCGATTTATTATTTATATCAGAAGACAAACTAAAATATAAAGCAACTAGAGCTGATTCAGTCCAATCTAACAATCTCGTGGGCAAACCATGGTGTTGCATCAAAGAAAAAATCTCCCATGCATTTAAAACACTATTATTCGTATAACTTTTATAAGCCTCTAAAAAACCATGCTCTAAATTCCCTTCATGCAATGATAAACCTCTCCAGATAATACCTGGCACCAATAAATGTTGAGAACTAGGAACACCTCTAAACCATAAGTTTTCTGCCACTCTAATTCTTTCAATACAACTTATGTACTCAGAAATACTAGAAATTGAATATTCTTTCAAATGCTACTCCTTGCCTATAACCCTTACCATTTATTGGTTTGCAAAACACACTATTCCTACAAACCACTCAAAACCAATATTAAATATATTTCATTTAAATATCAGCAAGTATAAATACATCACTCAACCACGCTGATATCCCCAACGCGGCATAATTTTTTGATCAATACCAATATGATCAAGCATTCTACCTACCATAAAATCGATTAAGTCGTTTATTGATTCAGGGTTGTGATAAAAGCCCGGTGACGCAGGCATTATAGTTACGCCCATTTGCGACAGGGTTAACATGTTTTGTAGGTGAATGGTTGAATATGGGGTTTCGCGCGGAACTAAAATAAGCTGTCCGCGTTCTTTAATTACCACATCGGCTGCACGTTCTATTAAGTTATCGCTCATGCCTTGGCTAATGGCGGCAAGTGTTCCGGTTGAACACGGGCAAACCACCATAAGTTTAGGTGCTGCTGATCCTGAAGCTACGGGCGAGAACCATTGCTCTTTACCAAATACGATAATTTGCTCGGGCTTACCTTTAAATTTGTCGATAAAAAATTGGCTAGCGGCATCGGGAGATGATGGGACTTTCAGCCCTACTTCGGTATCAAATACCACTTTAGCGGCACTCGAACATAATAGGTAAATTTGATAATTGGCTGCCACTAAACATTCAATAAGACGCAGCGCGTAAGCTGAGCCTGATGCACCTGTTATGGCTAAGGTGATTTTTTTATCAAAGGTTGTGTTGTTTATTTTATCTTTTTCGGTGGCTGAACTCATTGTATAAACCTTTTACTGTTTGTCTGCTAACGAACTAAGAAGTTTGTTATGTATGTCGCCAAAACCGCCGTTACTCATAACCACTATGGTGTCGTTGGCTTGTGCTTGCTCGGTAATGTTCTCAACTAAGCCCGCTAAGTCAGCACTTACAACACAAGGGGCTTTACAGTCTTTTATTAAGTCTTCAACCGACCAGTCAACGCCATCACCTTGGTAAATAAAAACAAAATCGGCATTATCGAGCGAAGCCGCTAAGGTGTCTTTATGTACGCCTGATTTCATGGTGTTTGAGCGAGGTTCCAGTACCGCAATAATACGCTGTTCGCCTACATGATCACGAACACCTGTCAGTGTTTTAGTAATTGCCGTTGGATGATGAGCAAAATCGTCAAACACTTTAATGCCATTTACTGTGCCGCGAAGCTCTAAACGTCGTTTGGTATTAACAAATTCAGCAAGTGCTTCAATACCTACGTCACTTGGTACGCCAGCATGTCGTGCTGCAGCAATCGCCATTAAGCCGTTTTCAATATTAAAGTCGCCAATTAAATCCCACTTAACGGTGCCCTGCACTTCGCCTTTAAAGCTAACGATAAACTCGCTTCCATCTGCTTTAAGTTTTTCGGCATACCAGCCTTGGTTGCTATTTTTATCGCCGCTATTGCTAAGAGTACTTTGTTGCGTAGGTGTCCAGCAGCCTTTTTCAATGGTTTCAGTAATCGCTTGCTCACCTTGCGGATAAAGCACTAAGCCGTTACTTGGCACCATTCTAATAAGGTGATGAAATTGTTTTTGAATATCACTTAAATCATCAAAAATATCAGCGTGATCAAACTCTAAATTGTTGATCACTAAAGTACGTGGTCGGTAATGTACAAACTTAGATCGTTTATCAAAAAAGGCAGTGTCGTATTCATCGGCTTCAATTACAAAAAATGGTGACTCGCCTAGTCGAGCTGAACTTTCAAAGTTTTGTGGTACGCCGCCAATTAAATAACCCGGCGCCATTTTGGCGTATTCTAAAATCCACGTTAGCATGCTGCTGGTGGTGGTTTTACCGTGCGTACCTGAAACCGCCAGCACCCAGCGATCTTTCAACACGTTTTCGAGTAACCATTGCGGGCCCGATGTATAAGCAATATTACGGTCTAATACATATTCAACCATAGGATTACCGCGTGACATCGCATTGCCTACTATCACTAGATCAGGCTCGTCTTTTAAATGCTCTATTTGGTAACCTTGTTTTAGCTCAATACCAAGCTCTTCGAGCTGAGTGCTCATTGGTGGATACACGTTAGCATCGCAACCTGAAACTCGATGCCCTAACTGTTTTGCAATGGCGGCAATTCCGCCCATAAATGTGCCACAAATACCTAAAATATGAATATGCATATGCCTACCAAAAACTCAAAAATAACAACCTTGTAATATCATAGCAATATACCTTAGTCACCATAGGTAACACTAGCCGAACATGCATTTTATTCTATATCTGTGATTGAATCACAAGTGAGTTACGCGTAAATTAGGCTTACATTGACGTTATGAAAATAAATAAGGAAATAGCGTGACCAATATAGCATTACAATCAATTTCAGTTTATCCGATTAAATCATCGTCAAATATTCAACTTTCAAATAGCTGGGTAGAAGAATTAGGCTTAGCTTTTGACCGACGTTTTTTAGTTGCTACTGAAAAAGGTGAAATGCTTACCGCGAGAACCGAACCACGCTTATGTTTAATTCAAGCCAATTTAACCGCAAACGGAATTAACATTACGGCGCCGGGTATGCCTGTTTTGTTGGTTGAATATTCAAAGCTATCAACCGAATACCAAAAAACAGCGATATGGAGCACAGCCTTAAACGGTCAAAAAAGTGCCGAACATTATAACCAGTGGTTTAGCCGATATTTAAACAAGCCTTGCCAGTTATTATTTTTTGGCGACGAGTCGGAACGCTTTGTTAAAAATAAAAATAGCCAAGTAGGTTTTGCTGACGGTTATCCTATTTTACTTATTTCTCAGCAATCTCTTACTCATTTAAACCAAAAACTAGGCACAAATCATATTGCGTCTATGGCACAATTTAGACCTAACTTGGTTGTAGATGGTTGCAACGGTTTTGATGAAGATACATGGAAACATATCCGAATAGGTGAAGTAGAGTTTGAAGTAACTAAGCCTTGTTCTCGTTGTATTTTCACAACAATAAATCCCGAAACAGCTGAGAAGAATAGCCAACAAGAACCCTTAAAAACATTGAAGTCGTTCCGACAAGTTGAAAATGGCGATGTTATGTTTGGTCAAAACTTGGTACCGCTGAACCAAGGGCAAATTAAAATAGGCGACAAAGTTGAAATAATTGAAACCAAACAACCTCCTATTTTTGTAGTAAAAGAGACTAAACAAATGAAAGATAAAGCTAGCCAAGATCCTACGCCAGTAAAAGTAAATAAAAAACCGAAGCTTAACTTTAGCTCTTGGAACAAAGAAGTTGTAGGTAACAACAAAGGCACTATTTTAGAACAAGCTGAAGATGCGGGTTTAATTTTACCTTACTCATGCCGAGGTGGAATGTGCGGACGCTGTAAAATAAAACTTGATAGCGGCAACGTTGAAGAATTATCAACAGATGGTTTGTCTGAAAAAGATAAAGAACAAGGTTATGTTTTAGCTTGTAGCGCTATTCCAAAATCAGATGTAGTGCTGAGTAAACCACTTAGGCCGAAAAGGTAAACCATGAAACTCAACTGCGATTTAGGTGAAAAAGTGCATGATAACGATGCGTTAATTATGCCTTATATCGACATGGCGAATATCGCTTGTGGCTTTCATGCTTCAGATCCTTTAACAATATTGAACACTATAAAGTTAGCACTTACACACAAGGTAACTATTGGTGCGCATCCTAGTTATAACGACAAAGACAACTTTGGTCGCATCACAGTAAGTTATTCCGCCGAAGAACTTATTGCTCTTATTCAGTACCAAATAGGTGCAATGCACGCGATATGTGTCAGCAACAATGCTCAGCTTAGTTATGTAAAACCTCATGGCGCTTTGTATAACGACATGATGAAAAGCGCTGTAATATTCGAACAAGTGTGCCAAGCTATTTCAGGCCTTGATGCTTCTCTTCCTTTATTAATACAAGCATTACCTGATACGGATAAAAACTTTATCGCCCTAAAAAAAATAGCATCTACGTACCATGTTTCTTTATTATTTGAAGCCTTTGCTGACAGAGAATATACCGACGATGGTTTACTCGTATCTCGCAGTGAAGAAAACGCGGTAATACATGACACAGATAAAATTATCGCTCGATGTGAAAAGCTAATCAAAGATAATCAATTCATCAGTATTAACGGAAAAACATTACCCTTAACCGTCGATTCTCTTTGTGTACATGGCGATAACCCCGCAGCAATTAAAGTAGTAAAAAAGCTTCATCAATTACTACAAACTCAATAGAGCCACTCACAATACATGTCTAAACATATTAAAAGTACAAAAGATTTACCCTTAGTTACACTTTCATATATGAGTGAAAATGCGGTATTACTTGAGTGGCCTGAAAAAGTTTGTGCGGTGCAACATCAGCATATAATGCATTGCCAGCAACAAATTGGTTTAGTACTTAAAAGCACAGTTATAGATTCAATTGCCAGCTATGCCAGCCTGATTATTTATTATAAATTTGATCAAATAACTCACGACTCGTTAAACACTCTTTTGCTCAATGTGGTGCAAACAAACAATTTACTGAATAAAAACTTAACACTTCCTAAACAAACGTCAGAAACCGAAATAGAAATACCCGTTTATTACGGTGAAGAAGCGGGTTGGGATATTCAAAACGTTGCACAACAAACGCAATTAACTCGTGCTGAAGTTATTCAATACCATACACAAACAACGTATCGAGCTTATGCGTTAGGTTTTACTCCCGGTTTTTGTTATTTAGGTGAGCTTGTATCTAGATTACAGTTACCTCGAAAATCATCTCCGAGATTGTCGGTTCCTAAAGGTGCCGTTGCTATTGCCGAGCAACAAACAGCGGTTTACCCAAATAGCAGTCCCGGTGGTTGGCATATTATTGGGCAAACACCTCTCGATATGTATAACGTTAAAAATGGCGAGTTTGAAAGTACTATTCGTGTTGGTCAGTCAGTAAAATTTGTATCTATTACTCAAGCTGAATTTTTATCTTTAGGCGGTGAGCTTATAAAGGAACCAGCTTAATGAATAAGCGCGTAAAACATAACGCTAATAACTATTTAACAGTGATCAAAAAAAATGGATTGTGTAGTATTCAAGATCTGGGTCGATTATCAAGTCAGCACCTAGGATTTAGTGCTGGTGGCGCAGCAGACGAATACGCATTTTTATTTGCTAACTATCTGTTAGGCAACAACCAAAACAATGCCCAGCTAGAAATCACCTTAGGGCAAATAACGTTTAAAGCTGCACAAGATTGCACCATAGCGATTACAGGAGCTGATTGCTGCGTTTTTATAAACGACAACCCTATTGAAAATTGGCAAGCTCACCAAGTTAGTGCTAACGATGTAATACGTTTTGGCCAGCCTAAAGTAGGCTTACACACATACCTAGCAATTACTGGCGGTATTCAAAGTCAACAATGGCTAAATAGCCAATCGCAAACATCAACCGAAAGTCGTTTAGGTTTTGGTGCAACAGCAATTGTTGACGGGAGTAAAATCGAGTTAGCGAACACCTGTTTTGCGAGTAAAAACCATAATCAACATACCACTAACATAAACTATAAACGCCAGCTAACACCAAGCCATTTTTACAATAATATTCAAGAAACATTAATATTACGTTTTATTCCACAGTCTTTATTTTTAAGGCTTAGCAGTAAAGAGCAAGCTCTACTTTGTGAACACCCTTTTACCATTTCACCAGAGAGTAATCGCATGGGATATCGCTTGTCGACGTTACCTGAAAAGGTTATTACAGCGGTCACTAATTTACCTAAGCCTACACTTTCAAAACCCGTTACTTTTGGTGCAATTCAACTCCCTAGTAATAATCAACCGATTATTTTAATGAAAGAAAGACAAACCATAGGCGGCTACCCTGTTTTAGGGTGTGTTATTCAAACTGATTTATTTAAACTCAGTCAGTTGCGCTCCGGCAATAAAGTACAGTTTATGCCAACCACACTTAGCTTTGCACAACAGCAACTAAGCGCTTTGTATCAAAAATTTAATTAACCATACCCGTTACCAATCAAGAGGCTATTTCAGAGCATCGTAAATGATACGGGTATAAACCATTAATTTCAGTTCGCACTGTAAGCGTGCAAAATTTCAAGAACAGTGCAACACATCACGTAAACCTAGCGCACATAAAAAATAAACAACTGATAATTAACAACAAAAATAGTTTACATCAGTGGCACTAGGCTTGCTCTTATCATACCAATAGTTTTTATTTTCAAATTTAAATGGAATGGTGAATACGAAATGAGCGGTCAAGCTGGCATTAACTTATTATCTTTTACAGGAAAAATGAAGGTTCTCCACTTAAGTTGGATGGCCTTTTTCATCACCTTTATGGTGTGGTTTAACTTCGCGCCTTTATTATCAGTTATTGGCGATAGCTTAGGTTTAACAAGCAGTGAACTTAAAACACTCATGCTACTTAACGTAGCGCTTACTATTCCTGCTCGTATTATTATAGGTATGCTTACCGATAAATACGGACCCCGTTTAGTTTACGCCTTATTATTAGGTGTATGTAGTATTCCGTGTTTTATGTTTGCTTTTGCAAATAGCTTTGAGCAAGCCGCTATTTCTCGCTTTTTATTAGGCTTTATTGGTGCTGGTTTTGTTATTGGTATTCGTATGGTATCTGAGTGGTTTCCGGCAAACGAATTAGGTACTGCTGAAGGTATTTATGGTGGCTGGGGTAACTTTGGTTCTGCCGCTGCAGCAATGAGTTTACCGACTATTGCCTTATTATTTGGTGGTGAAGATGGCTGGAGATACTCAATAGCAATAACGGGTATTTTAAGCTTAGTATTTAGTTTTATTTGGTATGCAAACGTTAGCGATACACCTAAAGGTTCAACCTATTTTAAACCTAAACAAACCGGTGCAATGGAAGTAACGAGCGTACCTGATTTTTATTTATTACTGTTAATGAAATTACCTATGTACGGCGCATTAGCTTTACTTGCATGGAAACTTTCACCATCAGGCGTTCAACTATTAACAGAAAACACAACGTTAGCAGCTTACCTAGCACTTGTTATTTTATTCGCAATAGAAGTAAAACAAACCTACAAAGTAAATGGGCACTTATTTCAAAAAGAAGTACCTGAAGCGCATCGTTACAAATTTAAACAAGTTGCGGTATTAAACGTACTTTATTTTGCTACCTTTGGTTCTGAGTTAGCGGTTATTTCAATGTTACCTTTATTTTTTGCGGAAACCTTTGAACTTGATATGGTTTACGCGGCTATGCTGGCTTCAATGTATGCTTTTATGAACTTAATGTCTCGTCCTGGTGGTGGTTGGTTAAGTGATAAGTTTGGCCGTAAAAAAACCTTACTTATTTTAACAGCAGGTTTAGCTATTGGTTACTTTACCGTGTCGCTTATCGATAATTCGTGGCCTTTAGCAATTGCAGTGCTTACTGTTATGGCATGTTCATTCTTCGTTCAAGCGGGTGAAGGTGCAGTATTTGCTGCAGTACCGTTAATTAAGCGCCGCTTAACAGGCCAAATAGCTGGTATGACTGGGGCTTACGGAAACGTAGGTGCAGTGGTTTATTTAACCGTATTATCAATGGTAAGCTATGAAGTATTCTTTTTAGTTATTGCGGCTACGGCAGTTGTTGGTTTTATCGCATTATTATTTATGCAAGAACCTAGAGGTACAATTACCGAAGTACGTGAAGACGGTAGCATTGAGCTAATTAATGTCTCTTAATTCTTCAGAAAAAAATGAGCCTAATACCACAGGCTCAACCCGTAACAGCCAAAAGGCATTAAATAAATTAAATGTGTCTTTTGGTGGTTACAGCATTGCAGGAAAAAAACCAGAAAACCAAGATGCTTTTGCCGCACTCGTTCCAAAAGCCAGCGAAGTAATATCGAAAGGTGTTGTTGCTACTATTGCAGACGGTGTTTCTAGCGCCAGTCGTGCTGCTGATGCAGCCCAAGTATCTGTTACTCAATTTATTAATGATTATTACGCTACACCTGACACTTGGTCTACCCAAAAGTCAGCCTCTAAAGTACTCACTAGTTTAAATCAGTGGCTATCTTCTCAAACTGATTCTGACAGTGGCGAAGCATTACAATGGCTGACCACCTTTACCTCTTTAATTGTTAAGTCGTCAACGGGATATGTATTTCATGTAGGCGACACACGTCTAAGTGTTTATCGTCAAAACGATATAGAAATAATTACTCGAGATCATAACCGTAGAAGTGGTAATGGTAGTAATCATTTAGTATTAACACGTGCTTTAGGCGCAGATTTTCGTTTGAAAGTAGACGTACATCAAATAGATGTAAAAGCAGGCGATATTTATATATTAACCTGCGATGGCGTACACGATTTTTTATCAAACGCGGCTATCCAATCAAAATTAAATGATTTACCCCAAAATCCTACCAGTGACGATTTAGAAACGGTTAGCAAAAGCATTGTAAATTTTGCTTTAGAGGTAGGCAGTAACGACAATATTAGTTGTTTGCTGATGTATATTGGCGGCACACCGAATCGCGAACTCGCTGAAATAGAAAGAGATTTATTAAGTAAAACGATTCCTCCTGCCCTTGATGTAGGAATGAAGATAGACAACTACAAAGTATGTAAAGTTATTCACGCCAGCATACGATCTCATTTATACCTTGTTCAGCATGAATCAGACCCAACACTTCGTGTGTTAAAAGTCCCTTCTGAAAACTTTGCTGACGATATGTTTTATCTACAAGGTTTTATGCGCGAAGCTTGGATTGGTGAACGTGTAAACCATCGTAATGTTATGCGTGTACAAAGCGCTGATACTAACAGCAAGTTTTTATACCATGTGTGCGAATATATTGAAGGCCAAACATTATCTGAATGGATACACGACAATCCAAATCCTAGCATTGCACAAGTGCGCGATATTCTAGAGCAGGTGATCAACGCCCTACGTACCTTTCAGCGTTTAGACTTAGTGCACCGTGATTTAAAACCAGACAACATCATGATTGATACGTACGGAAAAGTAACACTTATTGACTACGGTACCGTACTTGTGGCCTCGTTAGAAGAAAACAGCAATAACGTAGCTGAGTCTGTTCCACAAGGTTCTTTAAATTATATTGCCCCTGAAACCTTACTCACACTACATGCAGATCATAAAAGTGATTTGTTTTCATTAGGTGTTATCGCTTACGAAATGCTATGCGGAAATTTACCTTATAAACCTATGGTGAGAGCTGAAGTTACCTTTAGTGATTATGCGCATTTTCAATATAAAAAAATTAGTCATTATAGAAAAGACTTACCTTTGTGGTTAGATTTAGCGCTTAAAAAAGCTACGCAAGCAGATCCTGCTCTTAGATATCAATCATTTTCAGAATTTTACGCTGATATGAGTAAGCCAAACATCAACGCGTTACAAGAGTACAAAAAGCAACCCATCATGCAGCGTAATCCTATTCAGTTTTGGCAAGGCATGTCAGCTATATTGTTTGTGGTTTTAATGATTTCACTATCACTCTAAACATATACCTGCTTGTTCACAGGTTACAAAAAGCGCTCCCAAAATTTAAACTCCACGATTAGGTAATAGCATTTAAACATGCACAGGTCTTGTGCGCATTTCTCTTCACACTAGTGCACTTTCATAATATAAACACTATGAAAATAACATAATGCACTGATATATATAATTTAAAATTCATGGCACTGTGTTTGCAATATCCTTACTAAGTCGAGGTGAATTACAACGTCCTGTATTTCCCACCTCAGTTCCGCATCGATGCGGCATTAAATAGTTAAGTAGGATTGTGAGTATGAGCGCAAAACAAAAAATTGTTGTAGTAGGTAACGGTATGGTTGGTCATCACTTTGTTGATGAAATGGCCAAGTATGAAGGTTACGAAATTACCGTATTATCTGCTGAAGATAGACTCGCCTATGACCGTGTTCATTTATCTGAATACTTTTCAGGTAAAACGGCTGATGATTTAGCCCTAACAACACCCGAGCATTACAACGAATTAGGGGTAAAGTTTTTTACTAACGCTAAAGTGACGAATATCAATAAAGCTGAGAAAATAGTTAGTACAGAAACCGGTGATAAATACCCTTACGACAAACTCGTTTTAGCAACAGGTTCTTACCCTTTTGTTCCTCCTATTCCAGGTAAAGAAAGAGATCACTGTTTAGTTTATCGCACAATTGACGATCTTGATGCGATTCAAGCATCTGCAAGCTCAGGCAAAGTAGGAGTGGTTGTAGGTGGTGGTTTATTAGGTCTCGAAGCAGCTAACGCATTAAAAGAGCTTGGTTTACAAACACATGTTGTTGAATTTGCACCGCAGTTAATGGGTGTTCAGCTTGACAAAGACGGCGGCGAATTACTTCGTAATATGATTGAAGGCATTGGTGTTCAAGTTCATACACAAAAAGCCACGCAAGAAATTATAGACGGAGAAGACTGCGTACATCGCATGGTGTTTGCTGACGGAACCCATTTAGAAACCGACCTTATTTTATTTTCTGCTGGTATTCGCCCTTACGATAACTTAGCTCGCGACTTTGACCTACAAATAGGTGAGCGTGGTGGTATTGTTGTTAATAACGAGTGTCAAACCTCAGATGAAAACATTTATGCGATTGGTGAATGCGCCCTTTGGAATAACTTTATATACGGTCTTGTAGCACCGGGTTACACCATGGCTAAAGTAGCAGCTGATAACATTATTGGTGGCGAGCAACAATTTACGGGTGCTGATATGAGTACCAAGTTAAAACTCATGGGAATGGACGTGGGTTCTATCGGTGATGCACACGCACGTACTGCTGGTGCGCAATCATATACCTACTTTAACGAACCAGATGATGTATACAAGAAGATAGTAGTCAGTGCTGATGGAAAAACACTTTTAGGTGCTGTACTTGTTGGCGACACAAGCGAATACGATTCACTATTACAATATGCATTAAATGCGATTGAATTACCTGAAAAGCCAGACAGCTTAATATTACCAAGTGCTGGTGAAAAACCAACATTAGGCGTTGATGCTTTACCTGAAAGCGCTACTATTTGTTCGTGTTTAAACGTTACAAAAGGCGACATTATTGGCGCGATTGACGCTGGAGCATGTGATGTAGCCGCTGTAAAATCTTGTACAAAAGCAACTACAGGATGTGGTGGTTGTGCTGCATTAGTTAAAACGGTAACCGACCACGAATTAGCCAAACGCGGTGTTGAAGTAAGTACTGATATTTGTGAGCATTTTGCTTACAGCCGTATTGAACTGTTTCACATTGTTAAAGCTGAAAAAATTAGAAACTTTGATACCTTAATTGAAAAACATGGTTGCGGTATGGGCTGTGAAATTTGTAAACCTGCTGTAGGTTCAATTTTATCGTCAGTATGGAACGACTACATATTAAAAGAAGATCATTTACCACTACAAGACACCAACGATACTTACCTAGGTAACATGCAAAAAGATGGTACCTATTCAATCGTACCTCGTATGCCAGGCGGTGAAGTAACCCCTGAACGTCTTATCGTGATTGGTGAAGTTGCTAAAGAATACAACTTATACACCAAAGTAACAGGCGGACAACGTATCGATTTATTTGGCGCCCGTGTAGATCAACTGCCTGATATTTGGGAAAAGTTAATTGCTGCCGGTATGGAAACAGGTCACGCCTACGGTAAATCTTTACGTACCGTTAAATCATGTGTTGGTAGTACTTGGTGTCGTTACGGTGTTCAAGACAGTATGGCTATGGCGATATTTTTAGAAAATCGTTACAAAGGCCTACGCTCACCTCATAAAATTAAATTTGCAGTGTCTGGTTGTACTCGTGAATGTGCAGAAGCGCAAAGTAAAGATATAGGTGTAATTGCAACAGAAAACGGTTGGAACTTATACGTTAGTGGTAATGGTGGTATGAAACCTCGCCACGGTGATTTATTTGCAACTGACCTTGATGACGAAACCTTAGTTAAATATATCGACCGTTACTTAATGTTTTATGTACGTACGGCAGATCGTTTAACACGTACATCAGTATGGCTAGACAACCTTGAAGGCGGTTTAGAGTATATGCAAAAGGTGGTTATTAACGATCACTTAGGCGTAAACGCTGAGCTTGAAAGCCAAATGGAAGCTGTAGTTGAAACTTACCAATGTGAATGGAAAACAACCATTGAAGATCCAAAACAGTTAAAACGTTTCCGCCAATTTGTAAACTCTAAAGCAACAGATGAGAACATTGAATTTGTTACCGAACGTGATCAAATTCGACCGGCACGCGGCGAAGAAAAACGCTACAAAGGTGTGCAAATTCACACCGTAGATATTTCAGAACCAGAAGCAGAAACCGTTTAAGGAGCACAAATATGACAATTGAAAAAAAATGGCAAACCATTTGCCACAAAGATGATTTAGTTAAAAACTCTGGTGTTTGTGCATTACTAGAAAACGAAGAGCAAATTGCGATATTTCAAGTTAAAGACCAAGTATTTTCGGTGGGTAACTGGGATCCCATTGGCGAAGCAAATGTTTTATATCGTGGATTAATTGGCGATAAAAAAGGAGATATTTATGTTGCTTCACCTTTATACAAACAACGCTTTGTTTTAAATAGCGGCAAATGCTTAGACGACGAAAACGTAGCCATTAAAACCTACGATACTCGTTTACAAAATGATGAAGTACAAGTATTAGTATAATGCTCGACTTAGCGCAGTAACTAATTTATTAAGTTACTGCGCATTTTTCTTTCAAACGTTACTTTAAACAATAACAATTCAAATTACTTACCCTAAATCATCCTTAGCGCCAGCATAACTTATCTTTATTATTACTCATTTGAAGCAAATAAAAGGTGTATTGTCAGACTGACATGATTAGAATAAGCGCCGATAGTAATAAACTTCTTTTTTACCTAATACAAAGGACAAACTGCTTGTTATTAATGATCGACAATTACGACTCTTTTACATTCAATTTAGTGCATTATTTTCAGTCACTAGGACAAGAAGTAAAAGTATGTAGAAACGATCAAATAACCATTAAAGAAATAAAAACGTTAGCCCCACATTACATTGTTATTTCACCTGGTCCTTGTGATCCAAATTCTGCAGGAATTTCATTAGCAGTTATAGAACATTTCGCCGGAAAAATACCATTATTAGGTGTTTGCTTAGGTCACCAGTGTATAGCCCAGCACTATGGTGCGAGTGTTGAAAAAGCATCAAAAGTAATGCACGGTAAAACCAGTAGTATTAGCCATAACAACAGTGGAATATTTGAAACATTAAATAATCCGCTCACGGTTACTCGATACCACTCTTTAATTGTTAATAAAAATACCTTACCAGCAGAATTAAGTATTACCGCATGGAGCCATGATAATAATAGCGATGAAATAATGGCCCTTTCTCACACGAGTCTTCCTATAGAAAGTGTACAATTTCATCCTGAATCGGTTTTAACAGAGCAGGGGCACCAATTACTTAACAACTTTATTACCTTATATAAAAATTACGCATGTAGTTATGAGTAATAACCTGTAATGTAAATAATATTAACGCAATAACGGATTAATGACTCTGGTTGACTATAATACGAAGTGATACAACGAATAACTTACTCTGAATACTCATGATTAACTCCCTATATCCGATATAGATGATAATAAAAATTTAATATAATAAGAATTCTAGAATTTTTAACATGCAACTATTTAATAACAACGAACACGTTTTAACGATATACAATAAATCTATTAGCTTACTCATTGGTAAAGATTTTACTGAGCAGCGCAATGGAAAAATTATAGTGTCTGAAAATCAAGACAGCGAACAACTCAATCGTCGTAGACAGTTATTAGCTATAGAAGAAGAAGCAAACAAAAACAAAATTATTGAAGCCCATGGACAAAATTATTTTAAAGCACAAGTCATGGAGCAGTTTTTTACCAAAGTAAACGAACAAGTTAACGCCCTATTTGATAATAAAGATAGTCTGTATAACGACATTCTAAAAATTGAAGAAGCAGGCCCGTCGGTACTCGAGCTTTTATGTTTAAAGGCAACCTCAATTAAGCGTATTGCGCCATTAATTAACTCACTTCCATGGTTATCAACAGAAGTTGTTAGTTTAGTGAATAAGCCTCAATATAGAAAACGTGCTGACGTACAAGTTAGTGATGCAAATTTAGCATTAAGCTATATCGGTTTAGATAACCTTAAACTTGTTATGCCAACCTTTATTTTAAAACATTGGCTACCTAGTACCACCTCCCCTTTCCCGTTACTTAAACGTAAACTATGGAACAACAGCCTTTCTATTGCACTCGCGTCATCAATACTTGCAGAACAAGAAGGGTTAGATAAATTTACCGCTTTTACTGCTGGTATGCTTAGTAATATAGGTTTATTAGCCGTGACTCGCTGTTGTTTACAAACTTATAATGAGCTACACCGAGTTAGCGTACAAAAAGCTTACGATAACAAAGATAAAAAACTACACGATGCGCTAGCTGAATTTGATTCATCACCTGAACTACTTTTAGCGCAGCTCACGTCTCAAAGTGACAAAGTAACAGCTGATATGATTGAGTTGATGCGTTTTGATCGCTTACAAATAACTGAACCCCTATTTGATTTAGCATATACCACTGAATATAAAAACTTGTCTCCTATGGCTAAAGTGGTCGCACAGGCAAAAACATTTGTTGCTTTTCGAAGCTTAGCTAAAGAAGAGTTAATATCAAAAGACGAAACTAAAGCCCTATTCGCCTCAGTAAAAATGACCTCAAAAAGCATTACTTTGTTAAATAAAAGCGATATTGATCACATAAAACTAATTTTTAAGTAAAAATATATTATTTTTTTTTGACTATTTATCACAATTATAAAACTTAGATAAATTCAACACGAATTTCAGTACCACAGCTGAATGGGAAATATTCCCATTCATTTACCCAGATATAGTTATTCATTTAAAATGAATAAAACCCTCCAAGCGCTTATTTTAAAAGGCTTTGAAGCATTTTATACAAGACAACCTGAAAATTTCCTGCCATAATAACTTCACTAAATAGGCTAAACTTTGTACCAAACTGATTAGCCAGTTTCTATACTTGTATTAATCGACACTTGTATTAATTAACAATATAAAATCGACTGAATATCATCGAACCTTATTAAATGGCATAGCGCCAATAAAGTGGAGTAAGCAATGACAAATCAATTTCCAGTAAGTCGCCCATTATTTGACGAAGTAATGGTACCAAATTATGCACCTTCTGACGTAATTCCTGTACGTGGTAAAGGTTCACGTGTTTGGGATCAGAACGATCGTGAATTTATCGATTTAGCTGGCGGAATTGCTGTTACATGTTTAGGCCATTGCCACCCTGCACTTACATCAGCATTATTAGAGCAAGGTAATAAAATTTGGCATTTAGCCAATGTAATGACCAACGAACCTGCATTAAGACTCGCTAAAAAATTAGTGGATGCCACTTTTGCAGAAAAAGTATTTTTTACTAATTCAGGTGCAGAATCAAACGAAGCAGCATTTAAACTTGCTCGTCGTTGGGCATTAGAAGAATACGGTGCTGAAAAATCGCAAATTATTGCTTTTAAACAAGGTTTCCATGGTAGAACTTTTTTTACCGTTACTGTTGGTGGACAAGAAGCTTACTCAGATGGCTTCGGTCCTAAGCCTGGTAATATCAGCCATGCTGAATATAACAATCTTGATAGCCTTAAAGCGCTTATTTCAGACAAAACATGTGCTGTTGTAATGGAACCTCTACAAGGCGAAGGTGGAGTTATTTCTCCTACAACTGAGTTTGTAAATGGTGTTCGTGAATTATGTGACCAACACAACGCGTTATTAATTTTTGACGAAGTACAAACAGGTGCAGGTAGAACAGGCGATTTATTTGCCTATATGGGACTTAATGTAACTCCAGACATTTTAACTAGTGCAAAATCTCTAGGCGGTGGCTTCCCTATTGGTGCAATGTTAACCACAACAGCAATAGCAAAACACTTAAAAGTTGGTACGCACGGTAGTACATACGGTGGCAACCCATTAGCTTGTGCAGTAGCCGAAGCAACGTTAAATACCATTAATACCCCTGAAGTATTGCAAGGTGTTAAAGACAAAGCTCAATTAATTGTGAATTCACTTAACGCCATTAACGCCAAATACAATGTATTCTCTGAAATCAGAGGTAAAGGCTTACTTATTGGTGCCGTATTAAATGAAAACTACGCAGGCAAAGCAAAAGACTTTTTAAACGCGGCAATGGACGAAGGAGCAATGGTATTAGTTGCAGGCGCAAACGTGATACGTTTTGCCCCTTCATTAGTGATACCTAATGAAGATATTATTGAAGGCTTAGCTCGCTTTGAAAAAGGCATAGCAAAACTCACTAAGTAGTTACATTTTAAAATACCAACAACAACATAACTTTTGTTGCTATAACCCACTTAACCTCATACTTATAGAGAGTTAAGTGGGTTAATCAAACACATTGCCATATTAATATAGCAATGGATCCATGACGTTATTTCACCAAGCTAAATATTTGTAGAGTTATTATTATGATCATTGTGCGCCCTATTCAACAACGAGATTACGATGCCCTATATCGTATCGCTGAAGAATCTGGACATGGTTTCACGTCCTTACCCGTAAATGAAGCCTTGTTAAAACAGCGTATTGAATCTGCTGAAGAATCATTCAAAAAAGAAGTTTCAAAGCCAGGTACTGAAGGCTACTTGTTTGTAATGGAAGATACAGAAACAGGCGACGTTGTAGGTACAAGTGGTATTGAGGCAGCAGTAGGGTTAGAGGATACTTTTTACCACTATCATTTAGGTAAAATAGTACACAGCTCAAGAGAACTTAATATATATAACACAGTAGAAACACTAACCTTATGTAATGACTACACCGGTGCTTCTGAAATTTGTACTTTATTTTTAAGTGAAAGTCACCGTAAAAATAAAAATGGTCGATTCTTATCAAGAGTGCGATTTTTATTTATGGCTGAACATCAAGAGCGCTTCGCCGAAACCGTTATCGCCGAAATGAGGGGTGTTTCAGACGACAGTGGTCGTTCCCCTTTCTGGGATTGGTTAGAAACTCACTTTTTTTCAATGGACTTTCCTACCGTCGATTACTTAACGGGAATAGGTAAGAAATCATTTATTGCTGAGCTTATGCCTAAATACCCTATTTACGTGAATTTACTGAGTAAATCGGCACAAGAAGTAATTAATCAAGTTCACAATAAAACTGTACCCGCATTAAAACTATTGGAAGCTGAAGGCTTCTGTCGCCGTGGTTATGTTGATATTTTTGACGCTGGCCCAACAGTGGAAAGCCAACTTAACAGTATTAAAACTATTAATGACAGCAAAAGGCATCAAGTCATTATCGGTGATGTAGATAGCGAAAATAACTATATTATTTGTAATACCAAGATCGAAAATTTTGTTGCTGTACAAGCAGCCATTAATTTTCAAGAAAAAACAAATCATGTGATTATTTCTGCAAGTACAGCACAAGCTTTACAGGTATCTGAAGGTGATTTGGTTCGCCTAGTAGAAAATTAAAAAACAATTATTAAAGCAAGTAACACATTTAAATAAACTTAATATTTCACAAAATAAAAACGACCTTTTAAAAGGTAATGAGGAACTAGCATGTCGCAAGCAATACAATTAATTAATGGCCAATGGCAAGAAGGCCTTGGCCATCAAGTTTCATCATTAAATCCGGCTAAAAATGAAGTCATCTGGCAAGGTAAATCAGCTTCACAAAGCCAAGTAAACGAAGCAGTGTTAAGTGCTCGTACTACTTTTGAATCTTGGGCTGATTTAACAGTAGATGATCGCCTAGTTGTTATTAATAAGTTTGGTGAATTACTCGCTGAAAACAAAGAAAGCTTAGCGCATACCATTGCTTTAGAAACAGGCAAACCTCTTTGGGAAACACGTACTGAAGTAGGCGCTATGATTGGTAAAATTAATATATCAATTAAAGCTCACGAAGAAAGAACAGGTACCGTTGAAAACCCTATGCCCGGCGCAAAAGCTTTTATACGCCATAAACCTCATGGTGTGGTTGCAGTATTTGGTCCTTATAATTTCCCTGGACATTTACCTAACGGACATATAATTCCAGCACTTATCGCAGGAAACACGCTTGTATTTAAACCAAGTGAACTAACACCAAAAGTAGCAGAAGAAACTGTAAAACTTTGGCTACAAGCGGGATTACCCAAGGGCGTGATTAACTTAGTTCAAGGTGAAGTTGAAACAGGTAAAGCACTAGCAAGCCATCCGCAAATAGACGGACTGTTTTTTACAGGCAGTTCAACTACAGGCCAATTATTGCATGAGCAATTTGGTGGTCAGCCAGGTAAAATTTTAGCCTTAGAGATGGGTGGTAATAATCCATTAATTGTTAAAGATGTTGCCGATATTAACGCCGTTGTTCACGACATCATTCAGTCAGCGTTTATATCAACAGGCCAACGCTGTACATGTTCACGACGCTTGTTCATAGAAAGCAATGCAGCTGGCGATGCTATTTTAGAAAAATTAATTGCATCAACTCAAGCCATTAAAATTGGTTACTTTGATGATGAAGAACAGCCTTTTATTGGCTCAATGATCTCAGAAAAAGCGGCCTTAAGTTTAGTTGCGGCTCAAACTCAATTACTTGAATTAGGTGGTAAAGCATTATTAGAAATGAAACACCTTGAAGTAGGTACAGGTTTTATTTCTCCGGGTATTATTGATGTAACAAACGTTACTAATATGCCAGACGACGAGCACTTCGGCCCCTTATTAAAAGTATACCGATACTCTGACTTAGATGCTGCAATTAATGAAGCGAATAATACCTCATTCGGTTTATCTGCAGGTTTATTGTCAGACAGCGAAGAAACCTATCAACACTTCTTCCGGAGAATTCGTGCAGGTATTGTGAACTGGAACAAGCCGCTTACTGGCGCCAGCAGTGCAGCACCGTTTGGTGGTATTGGAGCAAGTGGTAACCATAGAGCAAGTGCTTATTATGCCGCTGACTACTGTTCTTACCCTGTTGCTTCTGTTGAAGCAGAAAAAGTAAGTTTACCAGCAACATTAAGCCCAGGTATCACAATCAAATAAACGTTATTTATCATTTTTACGAAAAATAAAAGTAATGAAAGCAAGCAACCCCATTAAATTAGCTGGGATCCGTCCCAGCTTTTTCAAGAGTATCGATCAACTTTAGCCGTAACTTTATGGCGAATTAAACACACCTATCATTTATTATTTACATAGCTAAATGCGTAACCCTTTATTATAAAAAAACGCATAAAAATGTGCTTATAACGCCACTAATTTAACCATTCATTTGTTATAACGTATTTTATAGGATAATAATCATGACACAAAACAACGTAGCAGCAGTAAAAACACTATTTACCCACATCTGGAATAACTACCTAGAAGTTACACCTTCAGCTTTAAAAATTCACGACCTGTTAGGCTCAGGTAATGATTTAATTAACGACCATGTCGCTTACAGAACCTTTAATACATCAAAAGTGAACATTGCAAAGCTCGCTTCTCATTTAACCGCTCTAGGTTATAAAGAATGTGGCGAATACCACTTTGATGCTAAAAAGCTTTACGCCAAACATTTCGAACATACAGACAGTACATTACCAAAGGTTTTTATTAGCGAACTGCTCGTAGAAAAATTTCCACAACCTATACAAGATATTATTAATAAAATGGTTGATGCTGTAGATTCAGATTCAATTAATCAAAGTAGCTTTTTATACTCAGGAACACACTGGCAAGTAAGTTATGCTGAGTACCAAACATTGTTAGCAGAAAGTGAATATGCCGCTTGGATGTCCGCATGGGGTTACCGAGCGAATCATTTCACAGTAAGTATAAATCACTTAGCAAAATTTAATGATATTGAAAGTGTGAACACCACTGTTAAACAGGGTGGATTCCCTTTAAATACATCTGGAGGCGAGATCAAAGGTGATAAAACAGTTATGCTAGAACAATCATCAACTATCGCTGACAAAGCCGAAGTAGTATTTACTGATCAAACAGTATTAATTCCAAGTTGTTTTTATGAATTTGCTAAAAGATACCCAATGTCTAATGGTAAACTATATACAGGTTTTGT
Organism: Pseudocolwellia sp. G5-9; assembly: GCF_055808995.1. Classification (NCBI taxonomy): domain Bacteria; kingdom Pseudomonadati; phylum Pseudomonadota; class Gammaproteobacteria; order Alteromonadales; family Colwelliaceae; genus Pseudocolwellia; species Pseudocolwellia sp. G5-9. The sequence goes on along the minus strand of NZ_CM147893.1, from coordinate 3,681,007 downwards.
TGCTGCATCTGCTGATAAGATATTTGAAAGTACTAATGCTGAATAATCAACTAGCCATTAAAGTACTAAAGATTGCTATATTCCTCAAATATTGAATATAGAAACCTAGCATGAACAGATTTATTAAAGGATAAACTTTGAATATTACTGAAATTGGAAATAGCGTTTTAAAAGATGTACAAACTAGAAACTACAAAAGTGCTGCAAAAAAAATTCAATACCTTTTAGATTCTAACGCTGATCTTAAAGAAAAATGGGGGGGGATAACTCGTCTAGCTGTAACAATAGGTGAATTCCAACAAGCTAAAACTGCTAGCCAAAAGTTTCTAGAACTTGCTCCAAATGAACCTCACCGGATTATTCAATGTGCTGCTATATTAGCAGAGATAAGGCAAGCAGATACTGCTATTAACATGGTTCTTCCTCTTTTAGAAAAAAATAGAACGCCCGACGTTTTGCATTTTTTAGGAACTGTTTACACACAAATTGGGCAAGTAGACTTAGCTAAAAAATACCTTATAGAACTTTTAGAAAAAAAACCTAATTCAGGTATATCTTGGTTAACCCTATCCGCAATTCATCACTTTGATGAACAAGAAGCATTATTTACGCAATTAAATGTAATTCAAAACACCCAAACTCAAGTGGCTCCCTATTGGTTTGCTTTAGGGAAAGCATGTTTAGATATAGGCGATGAAAAATTAGCTTTTTCACACTTTAAAAAAGCTAACCAACTAATGAGAAATACTAAGTATATCCCAAGCCAACACCGGAAATTTATTGATGAAATAATTGAAAACCAAAATAGACAATTTTTTGAAAATATAGTACCTATAGAGAAAAGTGATAAAGCCGATCCGATCTTTCTAATTGGTCTTCCTCGCAGTGGAACAACTTTACTTCAACAAATACTTAGCTCACATAGTAAATTGAATGACGGCGGTGAATTTAAATGTTTAAACTACCCCACTTCAGAAGTTGGACAATCTTATATTAACAATTCAAATAACTTAGATAGCGAAGAACAAAAACATTTATTTAATAAAATCAGAACTGATTACTTTTATTATTTAGAGCAACAACTTGATTCAACAACCCCCTGTATAGATAAGTCATTAGACCTAAACCACCATATTGGTGTTATTACAAAATCGTTTCCTAAAGCCCCTATCATCCGAATTGTCAGAGATTCAAAAGATACAGCCTGGTCATGCTACAGAGCTTTTTTCAACCAAGGAATATCTTGGAGCTATGATTTAGAAAGTATTGCAGAATACTTTTATCATGAAAATAGATTAGCCGAACATTGGTCAAATATACTAAGTAACAGGATCCTTGAAGTTTCATACGAAGAACTTGTTAACTATCCAACAGAAACATTAACAAAATGCTTAAACTACATAGATCTAACATTTGAAAAGGAAATGTTATCTTTTTATAAAATGAAAAGCTTAGTACAAACATCTAGTGTGAAACAAGTAAGAAATCCTATTAATACAGACTCTGTGAATAGCGCCCAAACTATCACTGAAGAACTTAGTGCTTTTACGACTCGGTACGAATTATTATCAAACCAGAAATAATTATTTATATTAACTTAAGTTTATCAACCCCCATTATTTATGCGAACGCTCGGTATTATTTAATTTATAGGAGTAATCACTTTCTAAACCCATTAAATAAAACATGCTAACAACTCCCTGCTAAGCTAACCATTTGAAATATAATATTTCAGATATAAAAAATGCCGTTCACAATAAAGAGAACGGCATGACTTAGTGGATTATATTATCAACAAAAATTAAAACGTTGCTGATACACTAAAACGAACATAACGTGGTGTTTGATATGATGATGCAAGTCCATATGTAGGATTATGTTCACCAAAGTCAGCTCCTGTTACAGGATCTGAGCCGTCTAAACGCTCATTAATCTCATTTAGTTGGGTAGCTTTATCATTATTAGTTACGTTAAAGATATCTGCACGGAACATTATATCGTTTCCTTCCCAGTCAAGATTATAGGTAGCTGATAAATCTAATGTCCATGTGTTAGGTGTACGCCCTTCTGAACCGCGTGAAACCAACTCCCCATCTTTAACAAATGATTCAGCACCGTAATAAGATGCAAACACATCTGTCGGGTGATAACCAAAAGAGTTTCTAGGGCGACCAGTGGTAAAGTTAAAGTTAGCACCAAGGTTTAAGTTTTCAATAACTTGGTATGAACCAGAAATTTTAACTTGGTGACGACGATCGTTAGGTAAATTACCGTTAGCGCCATCAGTTAAGCCAGGTTGATCGAAGTTTGTTGTTAAACCCGCATCGTCTTGATCATTATCAGAACGAACAGAACCTTCTGTATTACCCCAACTATGTGCCCAAGTATATGTAGCATTCATCATCCAGACATCATCCCAGGCACGGTGTAATGTAAAGTCAACAGCAGCATACTGTCGTTCAGCTACTGGGTATCGTAAAATATCAGCAGGTATTGTATATGTATCAAAAGGTACTGGACCATCACCGTCAGGATCAGTCGTAATCGTCACATCTTGACCTGGATTTGTTAATACATAATAATGGAAACCACTACATTGAGTACAAGTTTCGCCAGGGAATTCTGCTTCAATGTAATCAGTGAAACCTTTATCAATTGCAATATCTTCTAATGAACTTGCTAATTTACGATAAGTACCTTTAACACCAAAACTCCAAGAATCATTTATTACGTGTTCAAAACCTAATATATACTCTTCTTGATACATAGGTTCAATATCCGCGTTAACAGATTCTCCGGTTGATTTTTGAGTTCCATCACCAAATACTTGTAAAGTACCTTCGCTACCAGCCACTACATTTGGAGTATAGTCCTCATTAATACTTTCAACAGCAAAAGTTTGTCTTGTGTATGTTTCGTCACCAGCAAGACGTATATTAGTATTAGTAGCTACAGGTAGATAATATTGACCATAGTTAGCAAAAACTTTAGTTGTACCTTCTCCACCAATATCCCAACTAACACCTAATCTTGGAGCCCATTGGTCAGTTACATCAACAAATTTTTCACCTGACTTGTTATAGTTTTCAAATGATTCATTTCTCAAACCAATTCGAGCTACGATATTATCAGTTACTTGCCATGTATCTTCGATATAATAAGCAAAACTTTCAGTTTCGAAGTCACCTTCGTTAAGATATATCTCTTCACGAACTTTCCCACAATCGAGTATATTATTTGCTAAAGCAACAGAATCACAATCTTCGTAACGATATGCTACCCCACCTGCACGCTGAGTATTTTCTGTAGCTTCCATTTTTTCATAATCGATACCAAAGCGAAGCGTATGATCATCATGCACGTACCAATCAACATCAAATCGATAAGCTGTACGTTTATCTTCTTGAAGAGTAGGTGTTGTACGACCATATTGACCGAATTCTTTATTTGAAAAACGTTCATAAACTGCTGGCTTATCACCAAAAGGGTTAGAACCTACATTTAAATCACTATAATTAGCGTTATTCACTGAGTATTGAGCACTAATAGTTAAGTCATCAGTCAAAATACCTGTATATTTAAGACCGTAAGTTGATCCACCACGTTTTCTTACATACTCACCTAAATCAGAAAGTTCAGTTTTCGTATCATGGTTATACTCTACTGCTTCGACATCTAGATCTGATCCGTTATCCCAAGCTGTTAATTCTAAAATATGATCATCTGTAATATACCAATCTATTTTAGCAGCATATAGAGTTTCACTTGACTCTCCATACAACATTCTATTTGTAGAAACAGCATCTTGATCAACGCCATCCCTTTGAGTGTCTTTTTGATTCAATAAACCAAAAAAGAAAAGTTTATCTTCTATCAACGCACCACTTGCCCAAATATTATAATTATTCTCACCAATATCTGTGCGGCTATTCACATCATAATACTCTGTACCTGTATCAGCTATGTCTGTAGCATCTGTACGTTTTGTATCTGGAGCTTTAGCTCGAAGTGACGATGGTTGAAAGTATGCACTTACGCCCCATTTGAACTCATTACTACCACTTTTAGTTTTAGCGTTAACAACACCACCTGTAGAACGACCAAATTCAGCCGAATAGCCACCAGTTTTAACTTCAAAGGACTCATACATTTCAAATGGTAATTCAGAACCACCTAAGCCATTCCTGAAATTAGTAACATTGATATCATTTATATAGTAAGTATTTTCACCAACAGAAGAACCACCAAAAGAGGCATTATTACCGTCACCGAAATCATCATCCCCTTTCACTGTTCCAGGCGCTAATAAAGCAATCGATGTTACATCTCTAGCGACAGGTACTTTATTAATAAAATTTAAGTCAACTACCATGTTTGCTTCGCTTGAACTAACATCAATAGCAGAAACAGCTGAACCACTAACGGTAATTCGTTCAACATCACTAGTTTCAAATGTTAAATCAATATTTGTTTTACCAGATGGTTTCACATGCAAATCATCTTGCTTAACAACTAGAAAACCATTTTTTTTAGCTTCCATTGTATATACGCCACTGGGTAGCAATGGAAACTTGAAATTACCATCTGCATCAGATGTCGCTGTTCGAGTTAAACCAGTATCATTGTTTGTGATAGAAATTTCTACATTTGCTAATACTTGACCAGAACCTGTAACAGAATGACCCGCAACAAACCCATCACTTGCAATAGCAGGTAACGTAAGACCTAGCGATAGTGTAACGGCGACAGCAGTTACCGACCTTTTAAACGTTTTAGATAAATTATTTTTCATGTTTATAGTTCTCTTTGGACTAGAAATAAAATTATTATAATTAGATTTTTGCGATCTATAACTAAGTTACAAATCGTAACAACTCCGACATCTTTCCGTGAAGACAAGGCTAATTCAATTTTTTTGAGACGAAAGCGCAATTAAATACGATTAAAATAAATGATAATTTCAACATATTGTTTTAACTAGTTTTTCGCATTTTAACTCGATTAACAGCAAAAACACATGACTAACTTTACATTGACTAATCTTCTCATATCTTTTAGTTTGATTAATATTACAAGACATACTTTCTTACATTGCTCACCTCAGTTTTCTATTAGGTGAGCAACATGTATTTTTAATACGTACTTAACTATAGCTTAAATTTTTAATTATATGGTCACAGACAAAAACGGCTACATAGATTTAATTCAATACTTAACTGAACATTTAAGTTTATTTGAAAACATGCCACCGCTACATCATTCCACCTCACCTTCTATCATTGAAACAATTGAAGAAGAATTAGGCGATCAAATTATAAGTGTTTGCTTTCAAAACAACAACTTAACATTCAATGAACGTAATACGATTGTTCGTGAAGTCGATTCAATTTTATATGACCTTGAAGAAATACTATCTGCAGTAATAAATAATCCTATAACCACTGAACAATTATCATTTATTAAAGAATTTGCACTCTTAATAAAAAATCTATTTGATAGTGAAATTAACTCTAGATAATTTCCAATTCCAATAAAGGAACCTAATGAATACTGTAGTAAAATGGGCAAAGGATGAATTATTTGTTGGTTATACAGAATCAGGCCATTCCATTTTGATGGATGCTAATAATGGTAAATTAGCCCCAACGCCATTAGAGAATGTATTAATATCTCTTGGGGGATGCTCATCTGTCGATGTAGTAAGTATTTTAAAAAAGGCTAAACAGGATATACATGCTTGTGAAGTTGTAGTTGAAGGTACACGAGTAAACTCCGTTCCTAGATTATTCTCAGATATTCACTTAACATTTTTTATCGCGGGTACAAACATTAATGAGAAACATGTAGAACGAGCAGTTGCTTTATCTGCTGATAAGTATTGTTCTGTTGCATTAATGTTGAACAAATGCGTTAATATTACACATAGTTTTGAAATTAAATCAGCTTAACTTGAGTTGAAAAGCTTGAGCTTATAAATCACTCATCCAATCTAATTGCTTATTTGCTTTGTCTTTTTTACGCATAATCTCTTGAATAAGTGGTGTTAACAATAATTCCATAGCTAACCCCATCTTACCGCCCGGCACAACAAGTGTATTAACTCGAGACATGAATGCTCCATCAATCATATTAAGGTAATAAGGAAAATCGACCTTAGTCCCTTCTCTGAACCTAATAACAACAAAACTTTCATCCAGTGTAGGAATGGCTTTTGCGCTAAAAGGATTGGACGTATCTACTGTAGGTACACGCTGAAAGTTAATATGCGTGCGTGAAAACTGCGGTGTAATGAATGATATGTAATCTTCCATACTTTTTACAATACTTGCTGTAACAGCCTCTCTAGTATGACCCCTTTGGTTTGTATCTCTAACTATTTTCTGAATCCATTCTAGATTAACAATGGGTACCATGCCAATAAGTAAGTCTACATGCTGTGCTACATCATTCTTTTCTGTTACTACACCACCGTGAAGGCCTTCATAGAAGAGTAAATCTGTTCCTTCACCTAATTCTTCCCAAGGTGTAAAAGTGCCCGGCATTTGGTTATAAGGTACAGCCTCATCGAAAGTATGCAAATACCTTCTCATTTTACCTTTACCCGTTTCAGAGTAATCTTTAAACAAGTTTTCTAACGCATCAAAATCATTAGCTGTATCACCAAAGTAGCTGATATTACGTTTATCTTCTCTCGCTTTTCTTTTTTCTAAATCCATTTCTTGTCTGGAATAGCGATGGAAGCTATCCCCTTCAACTTTAGCCGATGAAATGCCTAAAGAACGAAAAATATGTTCAAAAGAATCTGTTGTTGTAGATGTACCAGCACCAGATGATCCAGTAACAGCTATTATAGGGTTTCTTGACGACATAAATGGTATCCAAAAAAAGGTCGGTATTTGTTATACGAATAAAACTTTGTGGGGTCAAGCTATCGGAGGAAAATTATTAAATTTTTAATAATAAAAAACGGAGCCTAAGCTCCGTTTTTAACGTAAAAACATCTCAAAAATAGAGTTATGCTTCTACAGCTTCTTCAACAATCTCAGCATCTTCAATTACTGGACGATCTACAAGCTCTACATAAGCCATTGGTGCTTTATCACCAGTACGGAATCCACACTTTAAAATACGTGTATATCCACCTGGACGTTCTTGGTAACGAGCACCAAGTTCGTTAAATAAAATACCTACAACTTCTTTATCACGTGTGCGAGCAAATGCCAAACGGCGGTTTGCTACACTGTCGGTTTTGGCCAATGTAATTAGTGGCTCAACAACGCGACGTAATTCTTTAGCTTTAGCAACAGTCGTTTTAATAACGCCGTGTTTTACTAAAGAACTTGCCATATTGCGGAACATCGCCTGGCGATGACTGCTATTACGGTTTAACTGGCGACCGCTTTTACGATGACGCATAAGTTAATCCTTATCTCAACTATTTAAAAAACAATGATCGAATTAGTCGTTATCAGCAATGCTTTCAGGTGGCCAGTTTTCTAGGCGCATACCTAGAGACAAACCACGAGATGCTAATACGTCTTTAATTTCAGTTAATGACTTCTTACCTAAATTAGGCGTTTTAAGAAGCTCAACTTCAGCACGTTGTACTAAATCACCAATATATTGAATCGCTTCTGCTTTTAAACAATTAGCAGAACGAACAGTTAGTTCTAAGTCATCTACAGGACGAAGTAAGATCGGATCGAAAAGAGGTTTCTCTTCTTTCTGCTCTACTTCAGTCACATCACGTAATTCTACAAACGCATCTAGCTGTTCAGCTAAAATTGTTGAAGCGCGACGGATAGCTTCTTCTGGATCTAATGTACCATTAGTTTCCATATCTAGAACTAATTTGTCCAAATCTGTACGTTGTTCAACACGTGCAGAATCAACATCATAAGCAATTCTTACAACGGGGCTAAAAGACGCGTCTACTAATAAACGGCCAATAGCACGATCGTCTTCCTCGGCATCGCGACGTGCTGAAGCAGGTACATAACCTCTACCCATTTCAACTTTAATTCGCATATTTACTGAACCATCACCTGTTAAATTACAGATTACATGTTCTGGATTTGCAATTTCTACATCACCATCATGTTGAATGTCAGCAGCCGTTACAGGGCCTTCACCGGACTTAGTTAAAGTAAGAACGGCTTCATTTTTGCCTTCTAAACTTATCGCTAGTCCTTTAAGGTTAAGCAGTATTTCAATGACGTCTTCTTGAACACCTTCTTTACTGCTGTACTCATGAAGTACGCCGTCGATTTCTACTTCTGTTACGGCACAACCCGGCATAGAAGATAAAAGGATGCGGCGTAACGCATTACCTAAAGTGTGACCAAAACCACGTTCTAATGGCTCTAAAGTTACCTTTGCTCTAGTTGAGCTAAGTGTTTCAATATCTACCAATCGTGGTCTAAGGAATTCGGTTACAGAACCCTGCATTATGTCCTCTCTTAAAGTGCAACTTTACTTAGAGTAAAGTTCAACAATCAACTGTTCATTAATTTCGGCAGATAAATCTGAGCGATCAGGGATGCGTTTGAAAACACCTTCTAATTTCTTGTTATCTACTTCAACCCAAACTGGCTTCTCACGTTGTTCAGCTAATTCCAAAGCAGCGATAATACGCGCTTGAGATTTAGACTTTTCACGTACAGAAACTACATCTTCGGCTTTTACAGTGAAAGATGGAATATTAACAACAACACCGTTAACTGTAATAGCTTTATGGCTTACAAGTTGACGAGCTTCAGCTCGAGTACTTGCATAACCCATACGGTATACAACGTTGTCTAAACGTTTTTCTAAAAGTTGTAATAAGTTTTCACCTGTATTACCTTTTAGACGTGCCGCTTCTTTATAGTAGTTGCGGAACTGTTTTTCAAGAACACCGTATATACGACGAACTTTTTGTTTTTCACGAAGCTGAATACCATAATCAGAAAGGCGACCTTTACGTGCGCCGTGCTGACCTGGAACCATTTCGAATTTACATTTAGTGTCAATTGCTCTTACACCGCTTTTAAGGAATAAATCTGTTCCTTCGCGACGACTAAGCTTTAACTTAGGACCTAAATATCTAGCCATTTTCTTTCTCCAACATTCCTAAAAAAAGTGCAATTAAACGCGACGTTTCTTAGGAGGACGACAACCATTATGAGGAATAGGTGTAACGTCAGTAATGTTGGTGATTTTAAAACCAGCAGCATTTAAGGCACGGATAGCAGATTCTCGACCTGGACCTGGACCTTTAACGAACACTTCAATATTCTTCAAACCAAACTCTTGTGCAGCTTTACCCGCACGATCTGCAGCAACTTGTGCAGCAAATGGAGTAGATTTACGTGAACCACGGAAACCTGAACCACCAGCAGTCGCCCAAGATAAAGCATTACCTTGTCGATCTGTAAGAGTCACGATTGTGTTGTTGAAAGATGCATGGATATGAGCCATGCCATCAGCAACTTGTTTTTTTACGCGTTTACGCGTACGTACAGGTGTTTTAGCCATTGTCTAGTTCCTCTTACTTCTTAATTGGCTTACGAGGACCTTTACGTGTGCGCGCATTAGTTTTAGTGCGTTGACCACGTAGAGGAAGACTGCGACGGTGGCGAATACCACGGTAGCAACCTAAATCCATAAGACGTTTAATATTCATTGAAACTTCACGGCGTAAATCACCTTCAACGGTGAATTTATCCACTTCAGCACGAAGCAAGTCAATTTGAGCTTCGTCCAATTCACTGATCTTAGTTGTTTCTGCAATACCTGCACCAGCACAAATTGACTTTGCGCGAGTTGCTCCGATACCGTAGATCGCAGTAATGGCGATTACTGCATGCTTACGATCAGGGATGTTAATGCCAGCGATACGGGCCACTAACACATCTCCTATTCTTAATTAAAATTACATCAGGTTGAAAAGCCCGTTAGGATACTCAACCCGTCTCTTTCTTGCAATCGAAGCGGCATTATACAGAGTTATCTGTATAATGCTACTGCTAAAGATTTAGCCTTGACGTTGTTTATGCTTAGGTTCACTACAAATAACGCGAACAACACCAGCACGCTTAACAACTTTACAATTACGACAAATCTTTTTTACGGATGCACGAACTTTCATCTTACTACTCCGTTATATAAACGTAAGCTAATCTTACTTGCCATAGCCTTTAAGATTAGCTTTCTTAAGTACATTATCATATTGATGAGACATCATATGTGTTTGCACTTGGGCCATAAAATCCATAATTACAACAACTACTATAAGTAGAGATGTTCCGCCAAAGTAAAAATTGACGTCCCAAGCGATAATTATAAACTGAGGTACTAAACAGATGAAGGTAATATACAACGCACCAGCTAAGGTTAAACGTGTCATTACTTTATCTATATATTTTGACGTTTGTTCACCAGGACGAATCCCAGGAATAAACGCACCTGATTTTTTCAAGTTATCAGCTGTTTCACGCGGATTAAAAACAAGAGCCGTGTAAAAGAAACAGAAGAATATAATCGCTGCTGCTAACAACATTACATACAATGGCTGTCCTGGAGACATCGCGATTGAAACTTCTTGTAAAAAGTCTGCAACCATTCCTTCACCCTGACCAAACCAACTTGCAAGTGTTCCTGGGAACAAGATTATACTTGAAGCAAATATTGGCGGAATTACACCTGCCATATTTACTTTCAACGGTAAATGCGTACTTTGTGCAGCAAAAACCTTACGGCCCTGCTGACGCTTTGCGTAGTTAACAACGATACGTCGTTGACCACGCTCTACAAATACAACGAAAAAAGTAGTAGCAAATACAATAACACCAATAAGTAATAATACTAATAAGTGCAATTCACCTTGACGCGCCATTTCTGCCGTTTGACCAACAGCTGATGGCATACCTGCAACAATACCAGCAAAAATTAGAACCGAAATACCGTTTCCGATACCGCGTTCAGTAATTTGCTCACCTAACCACATTAAGAACATGGTACCAGTAACCAAACTTACTACTGCCGCGAAATAGAAACCTATTCCTGCATTCATCACTAAACCTGGCATCATACCGGGTAAGCTTTTTGCTATTGCTATAGATTGTACAATTGCAAGTACTAAAGTACCGTAGCGAGTATATTGACTGATTTTACGACGTCCAGCTTCACCTTCTTTCTTTAATTCTGCCATTGCTGGGTGAATAACCGTTAGCAATTGCATAATGATTGAAGCTGAAATGTACGGCATAATACCTAAAGCCAATACAGAGGCACGCTCAAGAGCACCACCGGAGAACATGTTAAACATTTCTACAATGGTACCCTGTTGTTGTTCAAACAACTGAGCTAATACAGCGGCGTCAATACCAGGAATCGGCACAAATGATCCTAAACGGAAAACTATAAGTGCTCCGAATACAAACCATAATCTTTGTTTAAGCTCAGACAATCCGCCTTGCGCTTTGTTATCCATACCTGGTTTAGCCATAGCCTGTACTATTCCTCGATTTTTCCGCCAGCAGCTTCAATAGCTGCACGTGCGCCTTTAGTAACACTTAAACCACGAACCGTTAGAGGTTTTGTGATTTCACCAGAAAGCATGATTTTTGCTGTTTTGATGTTACGTGTAATTAAGTTTGCATCTTTTAAAGTAAAGATATCAACCACATCACCTGTGATTGTGTTTAGCTCATGTAAACGTACTTCAGCGTGAACTAAAGATTTACGTGATGTGAAACCAAACTTAGGTAAACGTTGTTTCAATGGCATTTGACCGCCTTCAAAACCAGGACGTACACTACCGCCAGAACGAGATTTCTGACCTTTGTGACCACGACCACCTGTTTTACCAATACCAGAACCTATACCACGACCACAGCGCTTTTTAGCTTTCTTTGCACCTGGTGCAGGAGATAAAGTATTTAAATGCATTATTAATCCTCCACCTTAATCATGTAAGACACTTGGTTAATCATACCGCGTACAGATGGAGTATCTTCTAACTCTACTGTATGACGAATACGACGTAATCCAAGACCTTTTAAAGTAGCTCTATGTTTAGGTAAACGACCTATAGAACTTTTTACTTGAGTTATTTTAACTGTTTTAGCCATGCTCAATTACCCCAAAATGTCTGAAACGCTTTTGCCACGTTTAGCTGCAACAGCTTCCGGCGAATGCATATTCGCAAGAGCAGATACAGTAGCGCGAACTACGTTAATTGGGTTAGTAGAACCGTATGCTTTTGACAATACGTTCTGTACGCCTGCAACTTCAAGTACTGCACGCATCGCGCCACCGGCGATGATACCTGTACCTTCTGAAGCTGGTTGCATGTAAACCTTAGAACCAGAATGACGACCCTTGATAGGATGTTGAAGAGTAGTACCCTTCAGATCAACTGTTACTAAGTTACGACGAGCCTTTTCCATTGCTTTTTGAATTGCAGCAGGCACTTCACGTGCTTTACCGTAACCAAAACCAACGCGACCGTTGCCATCACCAACTACTGTTAGTGCAGTGAAACTGAAAATACGACCACCTTTAACCACTTTTGAAACACGGTTAACTGCGATTAACTTTTCAGCTAAATCACTTTGTTGTGAGTTTTCTTGATTAGCCATCATCAACCCCTAGAACTGTAGACCAGCTTCACGAGCTGCATCTGCTAACGCTTTTACGCGACCATGGTAACGAAAACCTGAACGGTCAAAGGCAATAGTAGTAATACCTTTAGCTACTGCACGTTCTGCAATTGCTTTACCTACAGCTATAGCTGCTTCAACGTTACCTGTTTTTTCTAACTGAGCACTTAATTCTTTATCTAAAGTAGACGCTGCTACAATAACTTCAGAACCTGTTGGTGCAATCAATTGCGCGTAAATGTGGCGAGGAGTACGGTGAACGACTAAACGATTCGCACCCAGCTCGCTAATTTTTGCACGGGCGCGTTTAGCGCGGCGCAAACGAGATGTTTTCTTATCCATCGTATTACCCTACTTCTTCTTAGCTTCTTTACGACGAACATTTTCGTCTAAATAACGTATACCTTTACCTTTATAAGGCTCTGGCTTGCGGTATTCACGAATGTTCGCTGCAGTTTGACCAACTAAATGTTTATCAGCACCTTTCAGTGTGATTTCAGTTTGGCTAGGAGTTTCAACAGTTATTCCTTCTGGAATAGCGTGGTCAACCGGATGTGAAAAACCAAGAGATAAGTTTAAGTTCTTACCCGCAGCTTTTGCACGGTAACCAACACCGTTTAAAACTAGTTTCTTTTCAAAACCTTTACTTACACCTTCAACCATATTGTTGATTAAAGAACGTGCAGTACCGGCTTGAGCCCAAGCAGCTTTATCTTCACTTACTACACCCGTTGTAATAGTGTTATCTTCATAAGATACCGCTACTAAACTATGGATAGTACGTGAAAGTTCACCTACAGGACCTTTTACTTTAATGTCTTGACCAGATAACGTAATAGTAACGCCAGCAGGTACTTGGACAGGTGCTTTTGCAACACGAGACATAGTTCTGCTCCTTACTCTACGAAACCGAGGATTTCGCCACCAAGACCCGCAGTGCGAGCGGCGCGATCAGTCATAAGACCTTTAGAAGTTGATACAATCGCAATACCCATTCCCGCTAATACTTTAGGTAACTCGTTAGCACCTTTGTATACACGAAGACCAGGACGTGAAACACGTTTGATTGTTTCGATTACTTCTTTACCTTCAAAATATTTCAAAGTAACAGCAAGTTCAGGTTTTGCTTCGCCTGATACTGAATACTCTGAGATGTAACCTTCTTCTTTAAGTAAGTTAGCAATTGCTACTTTAACCTTAGAAGATGGCATTGTTACTGCAGTTTTAGCTGCAGATTGACCGTTGCGGATGCGTGTAAACATGTCCGCGATAGGATCAGTCATCATAACCATTTACTCCCGTGAATTACCAACTAGCTTTCTTAAGACCTGGAACTTCACCACGCATAGTTGCTTCACGCAACTTAATACGGCTTAAGCCGAATTTACGTAAGTATCCATGTGGACGACCAGTAATATTACAACGATTACGTTGACGACTACTGCTTGAATCACGAGGTAAACTTTGAAGTTTCAATACCGCATCCCAACGTTCTTCTTCAGAAGAATTAACACCTGAGATGATTTTTTTCAACGCTGCACGCTTTTCAGCATACTGAGTTGTAAGCTTAGTTCTTTTAGCTTCACGAGCTTTCATTGACGATTTAGCCATAACTCTACACCTTTTTCTTAAATGGGAAGTTGAAAGCAGTCAATAAAGCATGACCTTCTTCGTTATTCTTCGCACTCGTAGTGATAGTGACATCTAATCCACGAATTTTATCGATTTTATCGTATTCGATTTCCGGGAAGATAATTTGTTCACGTACACCCATGCTGTAGTTACCACGACCATCGAATGACTTAGGATTTAAGCCACGAAAATCGCGAATACGTGGAATAGAGATAGAAATTAAACGCTCTAAAAATTCCCACATACGCTCACCGCGTAGAGTTACTTTTGTGCCTATAGGATAGCCTTCACGAATTTTGAAGCCCGCAACTGATTTGCGTGCTACTGTCGTGACCGGCTTTTGACCTGAGATTGCAGTAAGATCATTCGTGGCGTGTTCTAATACCTTTTTATCAGATATAGCTTCACCAACACCCATGTTAAGGGTGATCTTTTCAATCCGAGGGACTTGCATGACACTTTTGTAAGCAAATTGCTTTTGCAATTCAGCTACAACTGTATCTTTGTAAAAATCATGCAGTTTCGCCATCGTTTACTCCAATTAAATTAATTCGTTATTAGATTTGAAAAAACGTACTTTCTTTCCGTTTTCATCTCTAAAACCAACACGATCCGCTTTCCCAGTAGCTGGGTTTAAAATCGCAACGTTGGAAACATTTAAAGGTGCTTCTTTTTCAACAATCCCACCAGGCTGCTGTAACTGAGGTACAGGCTTAGTGTGCTTTTTGATCAAGTTAATACCTTCAACAAATACTTTGCTTTCTTCTACAAGAACTTTGGTTACTTTACCAGTTTTGCCCTTGTCTTTTCCTGCAAGTACGATTACTTCATCATCACGACGAATTTTAGATGCCATTATCGTGACTCCTTAAAGTACTTCTGGTGCAAGTGAAACAATTTTCATGAACTTTTCATTACGAAGTTCACGTGTCACAGGACCGAAAATACGAGTACCAATTGGTTGTAAGTTAGCATTTAACATTACAGCCGCATTTTCATCAAAACGGATGGTAGAACCATCTGAACGACGAACACCTTTCTTAGTGCGCACCACTACTGCAGTAAGAACATCACCTTTTTTAACTTTACCGCGAGGATTTGATTCCTTCACTGCAATTTTAATGATATCACCAATGCGTGCGTAGCGACGGTGCGAACCACCAAGAACCTTTATACATTGTACACGTCGAGCGCCGCTGTTATCAGCTACGTTCAATTGTGATTGCATTTGGATCATTTAATATGTCTCCGCTAAATTATCTTATAAAAGATTAAATTCAAGGCCAGAAATTTGACCCGTCACTGCCTTCTAAATCCCACTCACAACGAGCGGGCGCGAGATTATAACACCAGAGGTTAAAAAGTGATACCTTAAATTAAGAAAAAATAAACAACACGGTATAGATAGGTATTACATCTTTAGATATAGGGGCTTGCATAAGAATTTTTAATTCAATATATGTTATTCAAGTCAGTTAACTCATTTATATTTTTGAATTAACTGTGTTCTCTCACGATTATTTCTATATATAAAATCAAGTTGTTGAAGTTTTCTTTTCCAAAACTTAGTTTTAATTTTAATATCATGAGGTTTCATTGCAGCAATATCACTTGCTAAACTAAGATCAGGAGCAAAAGGATATGGCAGAAGAGCAAATAATTCTATGTTCTTTTCCCACCAGTATTGTAAATCAATATCTATTGGGCGCCCAAATTGAGCAGAATTGAGTAATAATTTTTTTGCTCCTGAATATGAAACGGCTTGTGCGCATGTTCCTGCCATCGCTTTATTGAATAGTACTAAATGCATATTATTAATTGGTTGGCTAAATGCTATATTTCTTGTTCTTTTTTTATAAGTCGCTAATTTTATATAATCCCACTCGAAATCTATCCGATTTAAAGTAGAAATAGTTTTATTGATATTCCCCTCTATTGCAAAATCATCTTCTAGAATGATGGCATATTCGATTTTATCATCTACAATTTTTTGCCAAACTTTACGGTGACTTAAATAACACCCTATTTCCCCGCGTGTAAGTTCTTTATGGTATTCCTTGTTATTTTTCTTTTTACAATAATGTTTTTGTATTTCATCACTGACTAATTCTTTACCGTCAACTGCTGAGATACGTTCAAATTTAAACCCACAATCCTTCAACTGTGACTCACTTGATTTTAAACGATCAAGCGAACGGTCTAAATTGATAACAAATATAGCGGGAACTTTCATATAAAAGGCCTATTTTAAATTTAAGGCACATTTCTACAAAGATGGATAAAATATCACTAAATTAACAAAATCAGTTATACCCATTTCAGCAAAAAGTAGGTCTTTATTTAATAAACGAGACATTTCTTTTTAACTTGCCTGTAGAAGCCATAATCCAAAAGAAACATGATTTAAGGATCTTTCGTTGCTTGATTATATTGACCACAACGTTAATTTTTAGTGACAGAATAAAGTCATTTTAATGAATTTGAATTTATAGGCATAAAAAAACCCTATCAAATAAATGATAGGGTTTTTTATGTAACTTCTTAACGTTAATTATCTAAACGATAGATTACGCTTTAGTGATAACGTCAACCAATGTCCAGTTTTTAGACTTAGAGATTGGAGCACATTCACGAATAGTTACTACATCACCTGCTACACATTGGTTAGTTTCATCATGCGCTTTCAACTTAGTTGAACGAGTGATGAATTTACCGTACATAGGATGCTTAACACGACGCTCAATCAGGACAGTGATAGACTTATCCATTTTGTCACTGATAACACGACCTTGTAGTGTACGAACTTTAACTTCGCTCATTACTTACCTGCCTTTTCAGTTATGATAGTCTTAACACGCGCGATATTACGGCGTACTTGTCTAAGCAAGTGAGTTTGCGCTAATTGACCAGTGCTTGCTTGCATGCGGTAATTAAACTGCTCGCGAAGTAAGCCTAATAATTCAGCGTTTAGCTCTTCAATGCTTTTATTTTTAAGTTCACTAGCTTTCATTACATCACCGTTCTAGTTACGAAGGTTGTTTTGAATGGCAGTTTAGCAGCTGCTAATGCAAATGCTTCACGTGCTACAGATTCAGGAACACCTTCCATTTCATAAAGAACACGACCAGGAAGAATTTGACATACCCAATATTCCACTGAACCTTTACCTTTACCCATACGAACTTCTAATGGTTTTTTAGTAATTGGCTTATCAGGAAATACACGGATCCAAATTTTACCTTGACGTTTAACGTGACGAGTCATAGCTCGACGAGCTGCTTCAATTTGACGTGCAGTCATACGACCACGCTCAAGTGATTTCAACCCGAAAGTACCGAAGCTAACAGCGCTACCAGTGTGTGCAAGACCACGGTTACGCAGTTTAAATTGCTTACGGAATTTAGTACGTTTTGGTTGTAACATTACTTATTCCTCTACTTAGGCTTGCGGTTGTTCTTTCTTTTAGGCTTAGCAGCTGGTTGCTCTGCTTGTAATGGCATATTGCCAATAATTTCGCCTTTAAAGATCCAAACTTTAACACCGATAATACCATAGGTAGTATTAGCTTCAGCTGTTGCGTAATCGATATCAGCACGTAAAGTGTGTAATGGAACACGACCTTCACGATACCATTCAGCACGAGCAATTTCTGCTCCGCCTAAACGACCGCTCACTTGAACTTTTATACCTTTAGCACCTAAACGCATTGCATTTTGTACTGCACGCTTCATAGCGCGACGGAACATAACACGACGTTCTAATTGACTTGTGATACTCTCAGCAACTAACTGTGCATCCATTTCTGGCTTACGTACTTCAGCGATGTTGATTTGAGCTGGAACACCAGCAATTTTCGATACTTGTAAACGTAATTTTTCTACGTCTTCGCCTTTCTTACCAATAACAACACCTGGACGAGCCGTGTGAATTGTTACGCGGATAGATTTAGCTGGACGTTCAATTACAACTTTAGATAATGAAGCACGTTTTAACTTTTCAGTTAAGTATGCACGTACCAAATGGTCACCGTGCAAATTAGCAGCAAAATCTTTATTACTTGCAAACCAAGTAGACGCGAAAGGTTTCGTGATACCTAGGCGTATACCGTTTGGATGTACTTTTTGACCCATACTAATATCTCCTAGCTATCAGATACAATCACAGTAATGTGGCTTGTACGCTTAATTATACGATCGGCACGGCCTTTCGCACGAGGTCTAATACGCTTCATTGTTGGACCATCGTCAACCATAATAGTTTTTACGATAAGTTCATCAATATCTGCACCTTCGTTATGCTCAGCATTAGCAATTGCTGAATCAAGTACTTTTTTAACTAACACTGCAGCTTGTTTATTGCTGTATGTTAATATTTCAAGCGCTTTTTCAACATGTAAGCCGCGGATTTGATCCACAACTAAACGTGCTTTTTGAGCAGAACCACGGGCAAATTTATGTTTAGCAATAGCTTCCATCTAATTTCCCCTTATCTTTTCGCTTTCTTATCCGCAACATGGCCGCGGTAAGTACGAGTTGGTGCAAATTCTCCTAATTTGTGACCGATCATTTCATCAGTTACAAATACAGGGACGTGTTGACGGCCATTATGGACAGCTATGGTCAATCCGATCATATTAGGTATGATCATTGAACGACGAGACCAAGTTTTAATTGGCTTTTTATTCCCGCTTTCCAGAGCTTTCTCTACCTTCGTCAACAAGTGCAGGTCTATAAATGGACCTTTCTTGAGAGAACGTGGCATGGTGAATCCTCTTTACTTAGTTAGTACTATTTAGTACGACGACGTACGATAAATTTATCGGTACGCTTGTTTGAACGAGTCTTGTAACCCTTAGTTGGTACACCCCAAGGTGATACCGGATGACGACCGCCTGAAGTTTTACCTTCACCACCACCGTGTGGATGGTCTACTGGGTTCATAGCAACACCACGAACAGTAGGACGAACACCGCGCCATCTTGAAGCACCAGCTTTACCCAAAGAGCGAAGCATGTGCTCAGAGTTACCAATCTCGCCTAGAGTAGCACGACAATCAGACTCAATTTTACGCATTTCACCAGAACGTAAACGTAATGTTACATACGCACCGTCTTTAGCTACTAATTGAGCATATGCACCAGCTGCACGTGCGATTTGAGCACCTTTGCCTGGTTTAAGTTCAATTGCGTGTACAACACTACCTAAAGGAGTATTGCGTAATGGTAATGTATTACCTGGCTTAATTGGAGCATCTACACCTGACTGGATAACATCACCAGCAGTTAGGCCTTTTGGAGCCAATATGTAACGACGCTCACCATCTGCGTATAATACAAGTGCAATGTTAGCAGTACGATTTGGATCATATTCCAAACGTTCAACTTTTGCAGGGATACCATCTTTAGTACGTTTAAAGTCAATCAAACGATAGTGTTGCTTATGACCACCACCGATATGACGTACTGTAATACGACCGTTATTGTTACGACCACCAGACTTTGATTTAGTATCAAGTAATGGTGCGTAAGGCTTACCTTTATGCAACTCGGCGTTAACCACTTTAACTAAGTGGCGACGACCCGGAGAAGTAGGTTTACATTTTACTATAGCCATTTTTAACTGCTCCTATGATTCCGCGCCGACGAAGTCGATTTCGCTACCTTCAGCAAGAGTTACATATGCTTTTTTCCAGTCGTTACGACGACCGATACGAGCACCTGTACGTTTAGTCTTACCTTTAACATTTAGCGTACGAACACCTTCGACAGAAACTTCGAAAAGCTTCTCAACGGCTGCTTTGATTTCAGCTTTAGTAGCAGTAGTAGCAACTTTGAAAACAACAGTGTTGTTTGCTTCAGCAGCCATAGTGCTTTTCTCAGAAATGTTCGGCGCTAAAAGCACCTTTAACAAACGTTCTTCGTTTATCATGATAACATCTCCTCAATTTGCTTAACTGCAGTAGCAGTCATCAAAACTTTTTCGAAACCAACTAAAGAAACTGGGTCAATACCGTCTACATCACGTACGTCAACTTTATATAAGTTGCGTGCTGATAAAAATAAATTTTCATCAACTTCTGGAGTTACGATTAATACATCTTTTAACTCCAAAGCGTTAAGTTTAGCTACTAACTCTTTAGTTTTTGGTGTTTCTACTGCAAAATTTTCTACCACAATCAAGCGTTCTTGACGAACTAACTCAGAAAGGATACTAGCGATAGCACCACGGTACATTTTACGGTTAACTTTTTGGCTGTGGTCTTGAGGTTTAGCAGCAAATGTTACACCGCCTGAACGCCAAATTGGACCACGAGTTGTACCAGCACGCGCACGGCCAGTACCTTTTTGACGCCAAGGTTTCTTGCCGCCACCGCTAACTTCTGAACGAGTTTTTTGAGCACGAGTACCTGCACGAGAACCTGCTGCGTAAGCAACAACTACTTGATGTACTAATGCTTCATTAAACTCACGTCCAAAAGTTGTTTCAGAAACTTGAAGAGCGCCTGAAGCGTCTTTTAATGCTAATTCCATCACAAATCTCCCGGACGTTAGGCTTTAACAGCTGGTTTAATGATTACGTTACCGTTGATTGCACCCGGAACTGCACCTTTAATAAGGAGCAAGTTACGTTCTGCGTCAACGCGAACCAATTCAAGGTTTTGTGTAGTTACTTTCACAGCACCCATGTGACCAGACATTTTTTTGCCTTTGAAGACACGACCTGGTGTTTGACACTGGCCGATAGAACCGTTTGAACGGTGAGAGATAGAGTTACCATGCGTAGCATCTTGCATTGAAAAATTCCAACGTTTGATACCGCCTTGGAAACCTTTACCTTTCGAAGTTCCAGTTACGTCTACTAATTTAGTGTCGTTGAATAATTCAACAGTAATGTTACTGCCTAATTCAAGACCTTCACCTTCATTTGCATCTAAACGGAATTCCCACAGGCCACGACCTGCTTCGATACCAGCTTTAGCAAAATGACCAGCTGTTGGTTTGTTAGTACGATTAGCTTTTTTGCTACCCGTAGTAACTTGAAGCGCTGAATAACCATCGTTGTCAACAGTTTTAACCTGAGCAACACGGTTGGCTTCAACTTCTAGGACTGTAACAGGCGTTGAAACACCATCTTCAGTGAAGATGCGAGTCATACCTACTTTACGTCCAACTAGACCTATAGTCATGTTAAAAACCCCCTATTAACCCAAGCTGATTTGAACATCAACACCAGCTGCAAGATCTAAACGCATTAAAGCGTCAACAGTCTTTTCAGTTGGTTCTACGATATCAATTAAGCGCTTGTGAGTACGAATTTCGTATTGATCACGAGCATCTTTGTTAACGTGTGGTGAAGTCAAGATAGTAAAACGTTCTTTACGTGTAGGTAGTGGAATTGGTCCACGAACCTGTGCGCCAGTACGTTTAGCAGTATCTACGATTTCAGCTGTTGATTGATCAATCAAACGATGATCGAACGCTTTCAAACGAATGCGAATTCTTTGATTTGACATGAATCAAATCCCCATTTTAAAGAACAACAAAACACAGCCCATCACCTTTCAATATATTAAAGGGGGGTGTGTCGCTATATATATCATTCAATCCCATATCGGGATTGCTGTAATCTGAAACTCAATCGATAAAATTTCAGTATAATCACGTTAAGCATGCTCAACGTGGACGCGTATTATACATAACAACTAAGTTAACGCAACTTTTTATTACGTGTCAGTTTAATCGTACCTATATATAAGCAGAAGAATTCATTTTTTGTTCGACACGGGGTAAGGTCATTTAGTAATAACTACATGCATGCTGTAAAGCTTTAATATCAACTCATCCATTGTATAAATTTTTCTAAAGTTATATTTATGCTTTACCGTTTTAAGCTTTAACCTACCAATAACGTAAACTGACTTTTTATAACTTGATTAAATAGCACTTAAAAAGTGTTTAACCATATATTTTGTTCTTCTCATCATTTAATGAATTTAATGATTGAACACTTATCTCAGATAATAAGTAAAGCACATCATAAAGTGATTAATTATCAAACTATTTTTTACCTTAGATATAGAATGCGCTCAAATAATTAAAGTTAACTATTTTTTTTATGTAGATTTATTTTTAGTAATGGTATACTCGCGCGCAAATTTTCAACAATTCCGCTTTTTTAGTAGAACTTAAAATAGAGTAAAGTAATGGCAGATTTATCTAAATACAGAAATATTGGTATCTTCGCTCATGTTGATGCTGGTAAAACCACAACAACTGAACGTATCCTTAAATTAACCGGTAAAATTCATAAAACTGGTGAAGTACATGATGGTGAGTCTACGACTGACTTCATGGAGCAAGAAGCTGAGCGCGGTATTACTATCCAGTCTGCAGCCGTTACTTGTGAATGGAAAAAGCACCGTTTTAACGTAATTGACACTCCTGGTCACGTTGACTTTACTGTAGAAGTTTACCGTTCATTAAAAGTTCTTGATGGTGGTGTTGGTGTATTCTGTGGTTCAGGTGGTGTTGAACCTCAATCAGAAACTAACTGGCGTTACGCGAACGACTCTAAAGTAGCTCGTTTAATATTCGTTAACAAATTAGACCGTTTAGGTGCAAACTTTTACCGTGTAACAGATCAAGTTAAAAAGGTATTAGGTGCTCACCCACTTATTATGACTTTACCAATTGGTGAAGAAGATGACTTCATTGGTGTTGTTGACGTTCTAAGTCAAAAAGCATACGTTTGGGATGATACAGGTCTTCCTGAAAACTACGAAATCACAGATATCCCTGCTCACATGGTTGATGATGCGGCTATATACCGTGAGCAAATGATTGAGACTGCTTTAGAAGCAGACGAAGATCTATTAATGGATTACTTAGAAGGCGAACTTACACCTACTGAAGAGCAAATTAAAGCTTGTATCCGTAAAGGTACAAACGAATTAATGTTCTTCCCTACATACTGTGGTTCTGCATTCAAAAACAAAGGTATGCAACTTCTTCTTGATGCTGTTGTTGATTACTTACCTTGTCCTACTGATGTTAACCCTCAACCTTTAACAGATGAGTTAGGTGAGCCTACAGGAAAATTTGCTGTAGTTGATACTGAAGCAACATTTAAAGCGTTAGCATTCAAAATTATGGATGACCGTTTTGGTGCACTTACTTTTATCCGTATCTATTCAGGTAAACTTAAGAAAGGCGATACCATATTAAACTCATTTACGGGTAAAACTGAACGTGTTGGCCGTATGGTAGAAATGCAAGCTGATGACCGTACTGAATTATCTGAAGCACAAGCCGGTGATATATTAGCTATCGTAGGTATGAAAAATGTACAAACAGGTCACACATTATGTGATCCTAAAGATCCTTGTACATTAGAAGCTATGGTATTCCCTGCTCCTGTAATCTCAATTTCTGTAACACCGAAAGATAAAGGTGGATCTGAGAAGATGGGTATTGCTATCGGTAAGATGGTTGCTGAAGATCCTACTTTCCAAGTTGAAACTGATATTGATTCAGGTGAAACAATCCTACGTGGTATGGGTGAGCTTCACTTAGATATCAAAGTAGATATTCTTAAGCGTACATACGGTGTTGATTTAGTTGTTGGTAAACCTCAGGTTGCTTACCGTGAAACGATTACTCAAGCCATTGAAGATTCTTACACACATAAGAAACAATCAGGTGGTTCTGGTCAGTTTGGTAAGATTGATTACCGTATTCGTCCTGGTGAACCAGGTTCTGGTTTCGTTTTCAAATCGTCAGTTGTTGGTGGTAATGTTCCTAAAGAATTCTTCCCAGCTGTTGAGAAAGGTTTCAAATCTATGATGGATACCGGTACTCTTGCTGGTTTCCCTGTATTAGATGTTGAAGTAGAATTATACGATGGTGGTTTCCATGCAGTTGATTCATCTGCTGTTGCTTTTGAAATTGCTGCTAAAGGTGCTTTCCGTCAATCAATTCCTAAAGCTGGTGCTCAATTAATTGAACCAATTATGAAAGTTGATGTATTCACACCTGAAGATCATGTTGGTGATGTAATCGGTGACCTTAACCGTCGTCGTGGTATGATCAAAGATCAAGAACCTTCTTCTACTGGTGTTCGCATTAAAGCTGACGTTCCTCTTTCAGAGATGTTTGGTTACATAGGATCGTTACGTACAATGACATCTGGTCGTGGTCAATTCTCTATGGAATTCTCACACTATATGCCTTGTCCTAACAATGTTGCTGAAACTGTAATATCTGAAGTTAAAGAGCGTAATGCTAAGAAATAACGTTTCTTAAAATTTCTTCCAAAGGGTGCTTAGGCGCCCTTTTTAATACCCAAAATATATCGACCTACTTTTGTATAACCAATATACCTCCCCCCAATTAAATAAGATTGATCATTCCTACCTTTTCATTGTCGACGAAATCTACATTTATCAATAATACTACTCAGGGTTTGTATTCATAAAAACAGACAAAAAAGGCCGCTTACGCGACCTTTCTACATTAACAATAGATTAAACAATGTTAGTCAAAGATTTTAGATACTATATCTCATCTACTATACGACTCGTCGCTGAGCTCCTAGCCCTCGCTAATTCAATCCATGCCCTTGGGCATAGATCCTTAACCTGCTCGGTCATCACGTCCATGAAAGTAGTCGTACTTGCCATAAACAAAAAAGGCCGCTTGCGCGACCTTTCTACATTAACAATCGATTAAACGATATTAGTCAATGATTTTAGATACTACACCAGCACCTACTGTACGACCACCTTCACGGATAGCGAAGCGTAAACCTTCGTCCATCGCTACTGGGTTGATAAGCTCTACAACAAACTTCAAGTTGTCGCCTGGCATTACCATTTCTACACCTTCAGGAAGCTCTACTGCACCTGTGATGTCTGTTGTACGGAAGTAAAACTGTGGACGGTATCCTTTGAAGAATGGAGTATGACGACCACCTTCATCTTTACTTAACACGTATACTTCTGATTCGAATTTAGTGTGTGGTGAGATTGAACCAGGCTTACATAGTACTTGACCACGTTCTACGTCTTCACGCTTAAGACCACGTAAAAGTACACCACAGTTCTCGCCAGCACGACCTTCGTCAAGAAGCTTACGGAACATTTCTACACCTGTACACGTTGATTTTTGTGTATCACGAATACCTACAACTTCTACTTCTTCACCTACTTTGATGATACCACGTTCAACACGACCTGTTACAACTGTACCACGACCTGAGATTGAGAATACATCTTCGATAGGCATGATGAATGCTCCATCAACTGCACGCTCTGGCTCTGGGATATAAGTATCAAGTGCTTCTGCAAGTTCGATAACCTTAGCTTCCCACTTCTCTTCACCTTGAAGTGCGCCTAAAGCTGAACCTTGAATTACTGGTAAGTCATCACCTGGGAATTCGTATTCACTTAGAAGTTCACGAACTTCCATTTCTACTAATTCTAATAATTCTTCGTCATCTACCATGTCACATTTGTTCATGAATACGATGATGAATGGTACACCTACTTGACGTGAAAGTAAGATGTGCTCACGTGTTTGTGGCATTGGACCATCTGTAGCAGCAACTACTAAGATTGCTCCATCCATTTGTGCTGCACCTGTGATCATGTTTTTAATATAATCAGCATGGCCAGGACAATCTACGTGTGCGTAGTGACGTGTTTCTGTATCGTATTCGATGTGAGATGTGTTAATTGTTATACCACGCTCACGCTCTTCTGGAGCATTATCGATTTGTGCGAAATCTTTTACTTCACCACCGTGTACTTTCGTTAATACCGCAGAGATTGCAGCTGTTAACGTTGTTTTACCGTGATCTACGTGTCCGATTGTTCCGACGTTTACGTGTGGTTTATTACGTTCAAATTTTGCTTTAGCCATTTTACAATTACCTTAAAGTTTATTAAAAGCGCAGCCATGTTGACCGAGCTAGACTTTCACTAAATATTAAGTGAGCGCCTTACGAGAATCCATTAGAATCCATTAGAATTTGTTAATGAGTCGAGTACTTTCTGAGGAGCTTCACTATATTGCTGAAATTCCATCGAGTAAGAGGCTCGCCCTTGAGTGGCACTGCGTAAAGCAGTTGAATAACCAAACATTTCAGATAGTGGTACCGTAGCATTCACTATTTTAGAACCTGCAGGTCCTTCATCCATGCCATCGATTAAGCCGCGTCGACGATTTAAGTCACCAACGACATCACCCATATTTTCTTCTGGCGTTGTTATTTCAACTTTCATCATAGGTTCTAATAGTGCAGGAGAAGCTTCGATAGCTCCCTGTCTAAAGCCCATTGATGCAGCTACTTTAAACGCCATTTCGTTTGAATCAACGTCATGAAAAGAGCCATCATAAAGTGTTACCTTTATATCAAGCATAGGATAACCAGCAAGTACACCGCTGTCCATTTGCTCTCTACAGCCTTTTTCAACTGCTGGGATATATTCTTTTGGAACGCTACCACCAACACTTTCGTCGACAAACTCGAAACCCTTTCCTTCAGGTAAAGGCTCCATTTTCAACCATACATGACCATACTGACCACGACCACCTGATTGTCGAACAAATTTCCCTTCAACATTAACTGTTGAGCGGATAGTTTCACGATACGCAACTTGAGGGTTACCTACATTGCATGAAACACTAAATTCACGTTTCATTCGCTCAACTAAGATATCGAGGTGTAATTCCCCCATACCTGAAATTATTGTTTGTCCTGTTTCTTCATTTGTTTCTACTCTAAATGAAGGATCTTCTGCTGCAAGTTTTCCTAATGCTATAGCTAATTTTTCTTGATCTGCTAATGTTTTAGGCTCTACTGCTACTGAAATCACTGGTTCAGGAAATTCCATACGTTCAAGTGTAATTACATGATTTGGATCACATAAAGTTTCACCTGTTGTAACGTCTTTTAAACTTATTGCCGCCGCGATATCACCAGCGTACACTTCTTTAATTTCTTTTCTATCGTTTGCATGCATTTGCACGATACGACCTAAGCGTTCTTTTTTACCCTTAATAGGGTTATAAACAGTATCACCCGTTTTAACAACACCAGAATAAACACGGAAGAAAGTAAGTGTACCAACAAAAGGGTCATTTGCTATTTTAAAAGCTAATGCAGAAAACGGAGCTTTATCATCTGCTTCTCGCGTTCCTTCAGTTTCATCTTTATCGTCATTTATACCGGTTATAGCAGCAACTTCTACAGGAGACGGTAAATACTCAACAACTGCATCTAATACAGCTTGAACGCCCTTGTTTTTGAATGCTGAACCACAAGAACATAAAATAATCTCGTTATTTAATGTTCTTGCTCTTAATCCTGCTTTTATTTCTTCTTCGGATAAATCACCTTCTTCAAGATATTTATCCATCATTTCATCTGACGCTTCTGCAGCCTCAGATATTAAATTTTCACGCCACTCTTCGGCTTCATCCTGCATTTCTGCGGGGATCTCTTCGTAAGTGAAAGTCATTCCCTGGTCTGCTTCATTCCAGTTGATTGCTTTCATCTTAATTAGGTCGATTACACCTTTAAAATCTTCTTCTGCACCAATAGCCAAATGAATAGGAACTGCATTTGCACCCAGACGAGTTTTCATCTGGTTAACTACATTTAGGAAGTTTGCGCCTGTGCGGTCCATTTTATTTACAAAAACAATACGCGGAACGGAATATTTTTCCATTTGACGCCATACAGTTTCGGTTTGTGGCTGAACACCAGAAGAACCACATAATACAAGTACGGCACCATCAAGTACACGTAAAGAACGTTCTACTTCGATAGTAAAATCAACATGGCCAGGAGTATCAATGATATTAATGCGATGATCTTCGAACTGAGCATTCATACCTTTCCAAAAACAAGTTGTTGCAGCTGAGGTTATAGTTATACCTCGCTCTTGTTCTTGTTCCATCCAGTCCATTGTAGCTGCACCATCGTGCACTTCACCAATTTTGTGTGAAAGACCTGTATAAAAAAGTACCCTTTCTGTAGTTGTCGTTTTACCGGCATCAACATGAGCACAGATACCAATGTTACGATAGCGCTCTATAGGGGTAGTACGTGCCACTTTTACATCCTCTTTCTGAGCTTCTAACCCAGATAATAAAAAGTTGTGATTACCGTTTTATGACAAACGGTAATCACGACAATCACTTTTCTACCAACGGTAGTGAGCGAATGCTTTGTTTGCTTCAGCCATACGGTGAACGTCTTCACGTTTTTTAACCGCTGAACCTTTGCTGTCAGACGCATCTAACATTTCGTTAGCTAGGCGCTGAGCCATTGATTTTTCACCACGTTTACGAGCTGCGTCAACTAACCAGCGCATGGCTAGTGCATTACGACGAACTGGACGTACTTCAACTGGAACCTGATAAGTAGAACCACCTACACGACGCGATTTAACTTCCACTTGTGGGCGGATGTTTTCTAACGCTTCTTCGAAAAGTTCTAATTGATCTTTTTCAGATTTCTCAACTAAAATGTCTAGTGCACCATATACAATTTTTTCTGCAGTAGATTTTTTACCATCAACCATAAGGATGTTGATGAATTTTGCTAAAAGTTCGTTATGGAACTTAGGATCTGGCAATATTTTACGTTGCCCTACGACGCGTCTTCTTGGCATCTTAATTCTCCGTTGTATTCAGGATTAACCCAAAATGTAATATATTATTTGGCCTTACTTAACGTTTCTAATCTTGCCCACTTAAATTGAGCAGAGATAGGGAAACTTAAGATTTAGGTCGTTTAGCACCGTATTTAGAACGGCCTTGTCTTCTATCGCTTACACCAGAACAATCTAGTGCGCCACGAACAGTGTGATAACGCACACCTGGTAAATCTTTAACACGACCACCGCGAATTAATATAACGCTATGCTCTTGTAAGTTGTGACCTTCACCACCGATATATGAAGTAACTTCGAAGCCGTTAGTTAAACGAACACGAGCAACTTTACGTAGTGCTGAGTTTGGTTTTTTTGGTGTAGTTGTATACACACGAGTACATACGCCACGACGTTGTGGACAAGCTTGTAATGCCGGAACATTACTTTTTGTTACTTGTCTTACACGAGGTTTACGTACTAATTGGTTAATAGTTGCCATTAAATAGCTCCCGATTAGTTAAACTTGTATAAATCCCAATCAATAAGAAATTCATACCCTTATAAACGTGAAA
This sequence comes from Pseudocolwellia sp. G5-9, assembly GCF_055808995.1. NCBI lineage: Bacteria > Pseudomonadati > Pseudomonadota > Gammaproteobacteria > Alteromonadales > Colwelliaceae > Pseudocolwellia > Pseudocolwellia sp. G5-9. The sequence continues at coordinate 3,651,501 of NZ_CM147893.1, read as the reverse complement.
ATCCGCGACCTTATATTTTATACATAACTAGTACAGAATATAAGGTCGCGGAATTCTATAGGTCAAGTAGTAAGCTGTCAAGTTTTACAGCTTACTTTACCTAATATTCTACTTTAAATGCTGATCTTAATTAATCTGCATTCAATGCATCTGTTAACGCCTGCGCTGCGTCATCAACAGATACTGTTACTTCTTCAACAGGTACAGCATTACGCTTACGTGCTCTTTCTTGGTGGTATGAATAACCCGTACCAGCAGGTATTAATCGACCAACAATTACGTTTTCTTTCAAGCCACGTAAGTTATCTTTCTTACCTGCTACAGCAGCTTCAGTTAGAACACGTGTTGTTTCTTGGAAAGAAGCAGCAGAGATAAATGAATCAGTAGAAAGTGATGCTTTAGTAATACCCATCATTTGCATTTCGTATTCAGCAGGTTTTTTACCTTGTGCTTCCAATTCACGATTTGCAATATTTACATGAGCAACTTCTAGCTGTTCACCTTTTAAGAAATCACTATCACCAGCGTCTAAAATTTCACACTTACGGATCATTTGACGAACGATAACTTCGATGTGCTTGTCGTTAATTTTTACACCTTGTAAACGATATACTTCTTGTACTTCGTTTACTATGTAATTAGCAACAGGCGCTACACCACGTAGTCGTAAAATGTCGTGTGGAGATTCTGGACCGTCGGCGATAACTTCACCTTTAAGTACTGATTCACCTTCGAACACAGTAAGTTGACGCATTTTAGGGATCATTTCTTCGTATACTTCACCACTTGGTTGAGTGATTAATAAACGAACTTTACCTTTAGTTTCTTTACCAAAGCCGATAATACCTGTTTTCTCTGCCAGAATAGCTGGTAGCTTAGGCTTACGTGCTTCAAATAAATCAGCAACACGAGGTAGACCACCCGTGATATCACGAGTTTTTGAGCTTTCTTGAGGAATACGAGCTAACGCGTCACCAATGTTTACTTCTGCACCATCTTCTAGGTTAACAATCGCGTTACCTGGCAAGTAGTATTGTGCTGGAATTTCTGTACCAGCAATCATTACATCATTACCTTTAGCATCAATTAGCTTAACCATAGGACGCATCTCTTTACCTGCAGAGTTACGTTGACCAGCATCAGTTACAACAATACTAGATAAACCTGTTAATTCATCAGTTTGGCGAACCATAGTTACACCGTCGATCAATTCAACAAATTGAACTCTACCACCAACCTCAGTAATAATTGGATGCGTATGCGGATCCCAATTAGCAATGATGTCACCAGCATTTAGCTCTTCACCGTCTTGTTTAGAAATTACAGAACCGTATGGAACTTTATAGCGCTCTTTCTCACGACCATGTTCATCAATTACTGTTAGTTCTGATGAACGTGATGTAATAACTAAGTGATTTTCAGAGTTAGTTACATACTTCGCATTTTGAAGTTTTAAAGTACCGTTATTCTTAACCTGAACGTTGTTCTCTGCTGATGCACGAGATGCAGCACCACCGATATGGAACGTACGCATGGTTAACTGTGTACCTGGTTCACCAATTGATTGTGCTGCCACAACACCAATTGCTTCACCTTGGTTGATCATATGACCACGAGCCAAATCACGACCGTAACAATGTGCACAAATACCAAAATCTGTTTTACAAGTAATAATTGAACGTACCATCATTTGATCCACTGAATTTTCTTCAATGAAATCACAAAATGCTTCGTCAATAAGTGTATTTCGAGGTAAAAGAACTTCTTCAGTACCAGGCTTTAATACATCTTCTGCAACTACACGACCAAGTACACGTTCTCTTAATGGTTCAACAACATCACCACCTTCGATCAGTGGTGTCATTAGTAGACCATCATATGTGCCACAGTCATGTTCAGTTACGACTAAATCTTGTGCAACATCAACTAAACGACGAGTTAAGTAACCCGAGTTAGCTGTTTTAAGTGCTGTATCGGCAAGACCTTTACGCGCACCATGTGTCGAGATAAAGTATTGTAATACGTTAAGACCTTCACGGAAGTTAGCTGTAATAGGCGTTTCAATGATTGAACCATCTGGTTTAGCCATCAGACCACGCATACCCGCAAGCTGACGTATTTGCGCGGCACTACCACGAGCTCCAGAATCGGCCATCATAAAGATTGAGTTGAAAGAGTCTTGTTCTTCCGGCTCACCATCACGATTTATAACCGTTTCTTTAGATAAGTTATCCATCATCGCTTTCGAAACTTTTTCGTTAGCAGATGACCAAATATCGATTACCTTGTTGTACTTCTCACCCGCTGTAACAAGACCTTGTTCAAACTGTGTTTGAATTTCAGCAACTTCTTCTTCAGCGTCTTCAATGATTGTGTACTTAGCAGCAGGAATAACCATGTCATCAATACCAACAGATGCACCAGCTACCATTGCGTAATGGAAACCTGTGTACATGATATGGTCAGCAAACATTACCGTTTCTTTTAAACCAAGGTTACGGTAAGCATGGTTAATCAGTTTCGAAATAGGTTTTTTACCAAGTGGTTGGTCAATTAAGTCATACGGTAAACCGTCTGGACATACTTGCCATAAAATAGCACGACCTACTGTAGTATCACGTAATGACGTACGAGCTTCTAATACACCTTCAGCATTACGAACATGTTCAGTAATACGAATTTTAACACGTGCATGTAATTCAGCTACATCAGTACGGTATGCTTTCTCAGCTTCTTTAGTGTCAGCAAAAACCATACCTTCACCTTTACCATTTACACGATCACGCGTTAGGTAATATAAACCTAATACAACATCTTGCGATGGTACGATGATTGGATCACCGTTAGCTGGAGAAAGTACGTTATTTGTCGACATCATTAACGTACGAGCTTCCATTTGAGCTTCGATAGTTAATGGTACGTGTACCGCCATTTGGTCACCATCGAAATCGGCATTGTATGCCGCACAAACTAATGGGTGTAAATGGATTGCTTTACCTTCAATAAGAACAGGCTCAAAAGCTTGAATACCTAATCTATGAAGTGTTGGTGCACGGTTAAGCATAACTGGATGTTCACGGATAACTTCATCAAGTACATCCCAAACTTCAGCGCCTTCACGTTCAACTAATTTTTTAGCCGCTTTGATTGTAGTCGCTAAACCACGAGCTTCTAATTTACCGTAAATAAATGGTTTGAATAACTCAAGTGCCATTTTCTTAGGTAAACCACATTGATGTAAACGTAGTGTTGGACCAACGGTAATTACAGAACGACCAGAGTAATCTACACGTTTACCTAGTAAGTTTTGACGGAAGCGACCTTGCTTACCTTTGATCATATCAGCAAGCGATTTTAATGGACGTTTGTTTGAACCAGTAATAGCTCTACCACGACGACCATTATCTAATAATGCATCTACAGATTCTTGTAACATACGCTTTTCGTTACGTACGATAATATCTGGAGCAACCAGATCAAGAAGACGTTTAAGGCGATTGTTACGGTTAATTACACGACGGTATAAATCGTTCAAATCAGACGTAGCAAAACGACCACCATCTAGTGGAACTAGAGGACGTAAATCAGGTGGTAAGATTGGAAGAACAGACATAATCATCCACTCAGGCTTGTTGCCTGAAGCAGCGAATGCTTCCATTAATTTTAAACGTTTAGTGATTTTCTTACGTTTAGTTTCAGAACCAATTTCAGGAAGTTCTTCACGCATTTGCGCAACTTCACCGTCAAGGTCGATTTGTTGCAATAATGCAAGTACTGCTTCAGCACCCATTTTCGCATCAAACTCATCGCCATGCTCTTCTAAAGCATCTAGGTATTCTTCTTCAGTAAGAATTTGGCTCTTTTCTAAAGTCGTTAAACCTGGTTCTGTTACTACGTATGATTCGAAATATAGTACACGTTCGATATCACGTAATGTCATGTCTAGTAATAAACCAATACGTGAAGGTAATGATTTTAAGAACCAAATATGCGCAACTGGGCTTGCTAATTCGATGTGACCCATACGGTCACGACGAACTTTAGTTAATGTAACTTCAACGCCACATTTTTCACAAATAACACCACGGTGCTTAAGACGCTTATATTTACCACAAAGACATTCGTAGTCTTTAACTGGTCCAAATATACGCGCACAGAACAAACCATCACGCTCAGGTTTGAACGTACGATAGTTAATTGTTTCTGGTTTTTTAACTTCACCAAATGACCATGAGCGGATCATATCTGGTGATGCTAGCCCGATGCGAATACCATCGAACTCTTCTGTTTGATTTTGTTGCTTAAGAAACTTAAGTAAATCTTTCACACTATTCTCCTGTCGGAGTTAAATACGCGAGAGAGTATTTCTACTCTCTCCATGTACTAACCTTTATAACAAAAAGCCAGCAAATCAGTTATTTGCTATTCTTGATCTAATTCGATGTTAATACCTAACGAACGAATCTCTTTCAACAATACGTTGAACGACTCAGGAATACCTGGTTCCATACGATGATCACCATCTACTAAGTTTTTATACATCTTAGTGCGACCGTTAACATCATCTGATTTAACTGTTAGCATTTCTTGTAGAGTATATGCAGCACCGTATGCTTCAAGTGCCCATACTTCCATCTCACCAAAACGCTGACCACCAAATTGTGCTTTACCACCAAGAGGTTGTTGCGTTACAAGTGAGTATGAACCAGTAGAACGTGCATGCATTTTGTCATCAACTAAATGGTTTAGTTTTAACATGTACATGTAACCAACTGTTACTGGACGTTCAAATTCACGACCTGTACGACCATCAGTTAACGTAAATTGTCCACTTTCAGGCATATCAGCTAGTTTAAATAGTTCTTTAATTTCTTTCTCTGCTGCACCATCAAATGCTGGTGTTGCAATAGGTAAACCTGCACGTAAGTTCGATGCTAAACGCATAACTTCATCATCAGAAAAACTTGCTACGTCTACTTCTTGACGAGATTCACCTACGTTATATACATCTTGTAAGAAATTGCGTAATTTATGAATTTCTTGCTGTGCTTGAAGCATACGGTTAATTTTCTCACCGATACCACGACACGCCATACCTAGATGAGTTTCTAAGATCTGACCGATGTTCATACGCGATGGAACACCTAACGGGTTCAATACGATATCAACCGGTACACCATGTTCGTCATATGGCATGTCTTCTACTGGAACAACGTTTGAGATAACACCTTTGTTACCATGACGACCAGCCATTTTATCACCTGGCTGTATGTGGCGTTTAACCGCTAAGTATACTTTAACAATTTTAAGTACACCTGGAGCTAGATCATCACCTTGAGTAATTTTACGACGCTTAACTTCAAACTTCTTATCAAAATCAGCTTTAATGTTGTCGTATTGTTCTGCAATTTGCTCTAATTCAGACTGTTGCCCTTCATCAGATAAATTTTGAACTAACCACTTGTCACGAGACATGCTATTAAGATCAGCTTCATTTAATCCAGCTGATAGTAATAATTTCTTAGCACGTGCATAAATGCCATCTTCTAAAATGCTAAATTCATCGCCAAGATCTTTCTTAACTTCTTTTAATTGCATTTCTTCGATTTCAACAGCACGTTTATCTTTTTCTACACCGTCACGAGTGAAGATTTGAACATCGATAATTGTACCTGAAACCGAATTTGGTACACGTAAAGAGCTGTCTTTAACATCAGCTGCTTTTTCACCAAAAATAGCACGTAATAGTTTTTCTTCTGGCGTTAGTTGTGTTTCGCCTTTAGGTGTTACTTTACCTACAAGGATATCGCCACCTTTAACTTCAGCACCAATATATACAACACCCGCTTCATCAAGTTTAGATAATGCTGATTCACCAACGTTAGGGATATCTGAAGTTATTTCTTCAGAGCCTAATTTAGTATCACGAGCAATACATGTTAACTCTTGGATGTGAATTGTTGTGAAGCGATCTTCTATCGCTACACGTTCTGATAACAACATTGAATCTTCGAAGTTGTAACCGTTCCAAGGCATGAATGCTATACGCATGTTTTGACCAAGCGCTAATTCACCCATATCTGTTGACGGGCCATCAGCTAACACATCACCACGAGTAACAGGTTCATTCATGCGACACACTGGTCGTTGATTGATACAGGTATTTTGATTAGAACGTGTGTATTTAGTTAAGTTATAAATATCAATACCGGCTTCACCAGGTACCATTTCATTTTCGTTAACTTTTACAACAATACGCGAAGCATCAACATATGTTACAACACCACCACGTTTAGCAACTGCAGTTACACCTGAGTCAACAGCAACTATTTTTTCCATACCCGTACCAACAAGTGGTTTATCCACTTTTAATGTCGGAACAGCTTGGCGTTGCATGTTTGATCCCATCAATGCACGGTTGGCATCATCGTGTTCTAAGAACGGGATTAAACTTGCTGCAACTGAAATGATTTGTTGTGGAGATACATCCATATACTGAACTGAATCAGCAGCTTTTAACGTAAATTCATTTTTATGACGACAAGGTACATGCTCTTGCGTTAATCGATTATCTTTATCCATCTCAGCATTCGCTTGAGCGATAACAAAATTACCTTCTTCGATTGCTGATAAATATTCAATATCATCAGTTACAACACCATCAACTAACTTACGGTAAGGAGTTTCTAAGAAACCGTAATCGTTGGTACGTGCATAACATGATAGAGAGTTGATCAGACCAATGTTTGGTCCCTCTGGAGTTTCGATTGGACAAACACGACCATAGTGAGTTGGATGTACATCTCGAACTTCAAAACCTGCACGTTCACGCGTTAAACCACCTGGGCCTAATGCTGAAATACGACGTTTATGTGTAACTTCAGATAATGGATTGTTTTGATCCATAAATTGTGAAAGTTGAGACGAACCAAAGAATTCTTTAACCGCTGCAGAAATAGGCTTAGCGTTAATTAAATCTTGCGGCATTATCGCATCTAAGTCACCTAAACTTAAACGTTCACGTACTGCTCTTTCAACACGAACTAAACCAACACGGAATTGATTTTCGGCCATTTCGCCAACACTACGTATACGGCGGTTACCAAGATGGTCGATATCATCAACCTCACCTTTACCATCACGTATACCGATTAATGTTTTCATGACTGAAATAATATCTTCTTTAGATAAAATTCCTTCACCTATTTCATCAGCAATTCCAACGCGACGATTGAACTTCATACGACCAACAGTTGAAAGGTCATAACGCTCTAATGCAAAGAATAAGTTATTAAATAATGTTTCAGCAGCATCTTTAGTTGGTGGCTCGCCAGGTCTCATCATTCGGTAAATTTCAACTAACGCCTCTAGACGGTTAGTTGAACTATCTACTCTTAATGTATCCGACATATATGAACCAACATCAAATTCGTTCATATATAACGTAGAGATTTTCTTATGGCCTGCTTGGCTTAATTCAGCTAACAATTCTAATGTTAATTCTGCATTAGCTTCAGCAATAACTTCACCTGTAGATTTATCAATATATGCTTTAGATAAAACTTTACCAACAATATATTCTGCAGGTACTTCTAATGATGTTATATTTTCTTTTTCTAAAGAACGGATATGACGAGCAGTAATACGACGACCTTGCTCAACAATAACATCGCCTTTACCTACTTTAATATCGAACGTTGCAGTTTCACCACGTAAACGTTCTGGCACAAGCTCCATTATAAGCTTATCGCCTTTAATTTCGTACGATGTAGTATCGTAAAAAATATCTAAGATTTCTTCAGTAGAATATTCTAATGCACGTAATAAAATTGACGCAGGTAATTTACGACGACGGTCAATACGTACAAATAAGTTATCTTTTGGATCGAATTCAAAGTCTAACCATGAACCACGGTAAGGAATAACACGTGCGTTATATAACACTTTACCTGATGAATGAGTTTTACCTTTATCGTGATCAAAGAATACGCCTGGAGAACGATGTAATTGAGATACGATTACACGCTCTGTACCATTAATAACAAACGTTCCGTTTTCAGTCATCAATGGGATTTCGCCCATGTATACTTCTTGTTCTTTAATATCTTTTACCGTACCAGCTGCTGCTTCTTTATCGTATACAACTAAACGAAGCTTTACACGTAATGGAGCAGAATAGGTTACACCACGAATTTGACATTCTTTAACGTCAAATAACGGTTCACCTAAACGGTAACTAACATATTGTAATTCTGAACTACCAGAATACGCTTTAATTGGAAAAATAGAACGAAACGCAGCTTCTAGGCCTGTTTCACCTGTCGGATCAATATCTATAAACTTGCGGAAAGATTCTAATTGGATAGACAACAGAAATGGATAATCCATTACTTGTGTACTTTTACCAAAGTCCTTTCTAATTCGCTTCTTCTCAAAGTATGAGTAAGCCATGGGGTTCCTCAGCTAGCTGGTTATGACCGAACTGCCTATATACATTATATTTGGCAGAGTATTACAGTGACATCTACGTCTAGACGTCAATAATGCACTGTTTGGGGCTATAAAAACCCACTTTCTTTAGCGCAAAAAGGCCGGTGACTTTTAAATCACCAGCCATTGCCTTTTCAGGCAAATAATCTATTTAAAAACAGATTATTTGATCTCAACAGAAGCACCAGCTTCTTCAAGAGCTTTCTTAAGTTCTTCAGCTTCAGCTTTTTCAACACCTTCTTTAAGTGCTTTAGGTGCAGACTCTACTAAGTCTTTAGCTTCTTTTAAGCCAAGACCAGTTGCGCCACGTACCGCTTTGATTACTGCAACTTTCTTCTCACCGAAACCTGTTAAGATTACGTCGAATTCAGTTTGCTCTTCAGCAGAACCACCAGCATCACCACCAGCAACTGCAACAGCAGCAGCAGCAGATACGCCGAATTTTTCTTCCATTGCTTCAACTAAAGCAACTACATCCATTACTGACATTTCAGCAATAGCGTTTAGGATATCGTCTTTAGAAATAGACATTATAAATTTCCTGTTTAAGTAACAATCTCATGATTGTTATAAATAACTATAAATACAAAAAGTGCAAATTGTTTTCTTATATATAAAAGATAAACAATAATTAGGCAGCTTCTTGCTCTTTCTGATCGCGTACTGCAGCAATCGTGCGGCATAATTTGCCAGCAGATGCTTCTTTCATAACGCTCATTAAACGTGCAATAGCTTCGTCGTATGTAGGTAGTTTTGCAAGTACCTGTACATCAACTACATTACCTTCAAATGCCGCTGCTTTTAATTCAAACTCTGGATTAGTTTTCGCAAAGTTTGTAAATAAACGCGCTGCAGCACCTGGATGCTCGTTTGAAAATGCAATTAACGATGGACCAACTAATGTATCAGAAACACATTCGTAATCAGTACCTTGTAAAGCACGACGTGCTAACGTATTACGGATAACTTTCATCCATACACCGTTTTCACGAGCTTCTTTACGTAAAGTCGTTATTGCTTCAACTGAAACACCGCGAGAATCTGCGATTACAGCTGATTGAGCGCCACTAGCAGCTTCTTGAACTTCAGCAACAATTGCTTTTTTGTCATCAAGATTGATAGCCATTGGCTTTAACTCCTGGTTCACCGGCTAAGCCGGTATTTACTATCCCTGTAATTTATTATTTAGTACTAATAAATTACAGGCCATTACGGCGAGGACCAGAATTAGGAAATACTGGGTAATCACCATCTACGTAGGCATTTAATTAAGCTAAGTATCAACAAAGCACCTACGGTCTTTGACGAGGTCATTGATTTTTGTATAGCTAAAATCAACAACATCTACCAAAATTTAAGGGGCGAGATTATAGTTTATAATCTACCCCTTGTAAAGCACCTAAAAATAGGCGCTTTGAAAATTATACTGTTAAACTTGCTTGGCTAACGGAAACACCGGCACCCATAGTAGTTGATACAGAAATTTTCTTAATGTACTGGCCTTTAGCATTTGCTGGTTTAGCTTTTTTCAATGCTTCCAATAATGCTTCAAGGTTTTGTTGTAATTGCGCTTCTTCAAAATCAGCTTTACCAATAGTAGTATGGATAATGCCGTTTTTGTCGTTGCGGTAACGAATTTGACCAGCTTTTGCATTGTTAACAGCAGTTACTACATCAGGAGTTACAGTTCCTACTTTAGGGTTAGGCATTAAACCACGTGGCCCTAAAATTTGACCTAATTGGCCAACAACGCGCATTGCGTCAGGAGTAGCGATTACAACGTCAAAGTTCATTTCGCCTTTTTTAACTAACTCGGCTAGATCTTCCATACCAACAATGTCAGCACCAGCTTCTTTAGCTTTTTCAGCGTTAGCGCCTTGTGTAAATACAGCAACACGAACATCACGACCAGTACCGTTTGGTAACACAGTTGCGCCACGTACGTTTTGGTCAGATTTACGTGCATCGATGCCTAAGTTTACAGCAACATCAACACTTTCACGGAAGTTAGCAGTAGCAAATTCTTTTAATAAAGCAATTGCTTCGCTGATTTCATATTCTTTTAATACGTCTACTTTTTCACGGATAAGACGAGCGCGTTTTGATAATTTAGCCATTGATTAGTCCTCTACCACTAAACCCATTGAACGAGCAGAACCCGCAATGGTACGCACTGCAGCTTCAAGTGAACCAGCAGTTAAATCAGGTTCTTTAGTCTTAACGATTTCTTCAAGTTGTGCTGTTGTAACAGTACCAACTTTTTCAGTGTTAGGACGGCCTGAACCACTTTTAATACCAGCCGCTTTTTTCAATAAGAATGAAGCAGGTGGAGTTTTTGTTTCAAATGTAAAAGAACGGTCACTGTATACAGTAATAACTACTGGAACTGGAGCGCCTTTTTCTAATGAATCTGTTTTTGCGTTAAACGCTTTACAGAATTCCATTATATTTACACCGTGTTGACCTAATGCAGGACCAACTGGCGGTGACGGGTTTGCTGCACCAGCAGCAACTTGTAGCTTGATTAGAGCTTGGACTTTTTTAGCCATTTTTCAATACCTATAGTGTGGGTTCTAACGCTAATTACTTTAATTGAACTAGCTCCCCGTTATAAAAATACCGATATTTAATATTTAACTACTTGAGTTTAAAAAAAATCGGCAGCGGATTATATATTAATCAACGGCCTAAATTCAAGCGATTTATAACTTTTACTATATTCACTAAGAGATTGATCATTTTGCTAGTTGAAAACGCCTTTAAACTATTATTAATTTAGAGGTTTGAATTAACAGAGAATGGATAAAAGACTTTGTCTTTGACCGTTTTCCTTTATTTTAAACAGAACAGTTCTATTATGAAGGGTATTACTACTTCTAAAAACAAAAAAACCAAAGCATTGCTTTGGTTTTTAAAAATATTATAGTGTTTAATGTTAGCCTTTTTCGACTTGACCAAACTCTAAATCTACTGGTGTAGAACGACCAAAAATAAGTACTGACACCTTAATTCGGTTTTTCTCATAATCAAGCTCTTCTACCACACCATTAAAGTCAGCAAATGGACCATCAATAACGCGGATAACTTCACCTGGTTCAAATAATGTTTTAGGTTTAGGTTTATCAGTATCTTCTAAACGCTGAAGTATACGATCAGCTTCTTTCTGAGTGATAGGGGCTGGACGATCGCTCGTACCGCCAATAAAACCTAATACTCTAGGTACACTTTTCACTAAATGCCATGCTTCTTCATCCATAGCCATCTGTACTAGAACATAACCTGGGAAGAATTTACGAGAGCTTTTACGCTTCTGTCCAGCACGCATTTCAACGATTTCTTCAGTTGGCACTAAGATTTGACCGAATTTATCTTCTAAGCCATTGATTTCAATATGTTCAATTAATGTTTTTTGAACACGACCTTCATAACCAGAGAAAGCTTGTACTACATACCAACGCAAATGACTTCTTCTTTCTATCTCAGCATTTTCAGCTGCAATTTCTTCTTCACTTGGAACATGTTCTTCGTTTAAATTTTCTTCTGTCATCATCTAAACCTTTAAACCAGTAATAAAACCAACCACCCAGAATAATACTGAGTCTAAGCCCCACATTACAATAGACATAATAAGTGTCGCCACTAGTACAATAGCTGTTGTTTGAATAGCTTCTTGACGAGTTGGCCATACAACTTTACGTATCTCTGTTTTTGACTCTTTAGCAAAAATAACAGCAGAGCGCCCTTTTTCAGTTTGCATAGCAATTAAGCCCGCAACGGCAATAGCAACTACAACACCGATTGCACGATAAAGAACAGATTCTTCACCGAAGATATAATTTCCTGCAACTGCACCTGCTAATAGAATGAGAACTAAGCCCCATTTCAAAAAATCAAAAGACCCACTAGGCTGGCTTTCAGTACTTACGTTCATATTCTTAACCTGTAATTACGCGTCTAAACTAAGACGAAATAATCTCAAAAGAGATTTTACTTCAAACATTTACATGTTTATCAAATTTGGCAGGGGTAGAGAGATTCGAACTCCCAACCATCGGTTTTGGAGACCGCTGTTCTACCAATTGGAACTATACCCCTTTTGTATTCAACAATTTACTGTTAAATAGCTGCACTTATCGAGTGATTCTTAGTTTATTTGGAATTAAGAGAGACTCTAGAAGTGAGGCGCTATTATACTGAGTCAATGATTTTACTCAAGCTATATTCGATAATTGATATCAAAATCCAATAAAAAACAATATTCCTCTATCGTCTTCCGTTTAAATAGCTCATATAAATTACAGCTAAGAAACATCTGAATGCTGCCTTTTATTAATGACTCTCAAAACATACGACTTTATATGGGGGGAACTAAACACTTTCCTAAAATGAAAAAATAGGTGTTTCATAACTCCTATAGGATAACCCAAAATACCTTTTTTTCCGTACATCAAGTTTATATTTCTGCTTTTATATCCATACAATTGCTCCATAATCACGCTAAAACCACTATTTCTTCCTTGATTTTTTACATAGCGCCTTAAGCATTCATCAAAATGTTTTTGAGCATAAATACTTTGTTTGTTTGTGATGGGGGTTTCTAATTCAAACAAACGATATAAAACATATAATGTAGTCGTCAATACATCTTCTTGGTTTGACTTTTCAAAACAATGTTTAACTAGTTGCCAATTAATTTTCCCAAAAAAGTGTTGAACTATAGTCAATAAATTAAACATTTGATGCAAGTCTATGTGTTTTTGATCAAATCCTCCATTCTGGATTTCACTATGCACTATCGAAAGTATAACTTGGTTGGTTGGGTTTAACTGTTCTACAATTAACTCATCCGTTAAATGAAGCGGTACTGTGGTTATCCATACGTTATCAGTTTCTAAAACTTTCTTTAAGTGTTTTGCTACTACCCAACGATGAAGTTCAATATAACAAATATTATTTTTTAATAATGGTGGGGCATGATGTGCATCTGAAGCATTAACATCAAAATAATTTATATCTTTTTTATAGCCATTTTTTCTGAGTATATTATATGCCTTTTGCTGAAGTTGCTCAGGTACGAGTATATCAATATCTTTCATATAACGATTACTTATAGGATCTGCAACGCCATTAAATATGCTTGCAGCTCCCTTTATCACAACAACTTTAATATTTGCATCAACTAATAATTGACTTACAAAAATAGTTTCTGCTTTTATAGCATTTATTCGATTAAGATAAAGTTTTTCAATATCAATTAAATAGCTTTGAAGTTTCTCAGGAAGCTTCCTCCAGACATCAGCAGACTTTAGTCTATTTGTTAATGGCCCAACTAACCAATATTGATGAGCTAAAGAAATTATAGGCAAATATGCTTCTTCATTTTGTAAACGGGATAACTGTTCACTTGAATATTTATCAGGGTGAAGTAACCATGTTGATAGATCAAAAAAAACCTGTTGAGTAATTTTATAAAAGTTATTCATAGTGCCTTTCCCATAACCTCTTTATCTCTAGCTCGGCTTGAGCACTTGTATTGTATGTATGGCGATAACGATAGGCTCTTTCCATGAAAGTTAACAGAGACTCTAGTTTTTCTTCGTTTAATTCAATACCTACCTGATAACCAGCCTCAACTAACATAGTGATTGTATCTATTATCGATAGTTTTTCAGGACTTACTGATGCTTGAGATTTACTATTAAATTTTGGATTAAAAATAAGATACTTCTGCTTAAGGTTTTGCTTTATGTTTGTAGCAAAAGAATTTGGCCATACATATTTCAATCTACGACCATCCAGTCGTAAAAATTCAGGTTGTTCGCTCAGCTGAGGGTAATATTTAGACAATACATCCCAACTTCCTGACTTTATCGCAATAGGTAATTTTAATGCGTTAACGTTAAAATGTTTATCTAAAACGATCAATTCATCTGAATAAATCTTATTGCTTTTGCTTGCAAGTACAGCGCTCAACGTCGACTTACCTGCACCTGACACCCCTGGCAACAGTAAGACACCTTCATATGTTTGTATGGCCGCACCATGAAAACAAAAGCAATAATCACTCTGTTGAAATGTAAGAATTTGCATACGGTCAATAATTAAAGGAAGTACTTCTTGAAATAAGAGTCGTTCTTCGATAATTAGCTCATTACAAAAAACATCAAAATATTTGTCATCAGAAACTGACTTTTTAATAAAAATTTGAAAATGAACTTTATCTAATTTTTTTTCAATGGGCTGCAGTAATGAATTTATTATTTTAAATAGAGATAGGTTTTCACACGTTATCGAAAATGATGAGTCGCCAACAGTGTAAGATTTTGCATTTTTTTGATCGTCAAACTTAGAATACCCACTCAATTTAGTTAATTCAGGATACCTACTATCTATATAGTTCAATGGGAATTTACTGCTTGAAAAGAACAATTTTGCTTCTTGATAATAAAAAATTAAATCTGTTGGCGAAAAATTAAAATATTGTGACACATCGTCAATAGCTTCCGACTCAGACAAGTTTTCATCTATCGCGAATATAAACGCAACTATTACGGGGGATATGCTATATAAGCTTTTTTTAAGGTGGTCAAAAATAAGCCCCTGTTCATTTTCTATATACATAGATAAAAATGAAGTGTTTAAATGAATTTTTTGTATATTCATGAATTCCATCTTAGCTAATAAGTAACAATAGCTAATGTAAAATTAAACATGGAAAAGGGTGATAGAGATAGCTTGATTTATTACTATGTTAAAGATCTTTGACATAAACTTAGCACTTTTTATTGCCATTACCTCTGCATGATTTCGGTGCCGCAGAAGTTGCGGGGCTCATTAGACTCGTCACGGCAACAGGTGTTAACACTGCTAACTTCCCGTATTTATTTAAAAAGCTTCGCCTATCAAATTCAGTGTCAGTTTTTTCTTTTTTATTGCTCTCAGACATATTTACTCTTTAGTTAACTATACAAAATCGATTTAAATTAGCATTAAACCTGTAAATTTACAACGCAACGCTATACTGGTAGCTTTTCACCATTATACGCATGGGATCTCGTTATGCGTCATGTATCACTTAGAAAACTATAGATACAAAAAAGGCCGCTTGCGCGACCTTTCTACATTAACAATCGATTAAACGATATTAGTCAATGATTTTAGATACTACACCAGCACCTACTGTACGACCACCTTCACGGATAGCGAAGCGTAAACCTTCGTCCATCGCTACTGGGTTGATAAGCTCTACAACAAACTTCAAGTTGTCGCCTGGCATTACCATTTCTACACCTTCAGGAAGCTCTACTGCACCTGTGATGTCTGTTGTACGGAAGTAAAACTGTGGACGGTATCCTTTGAAGAATGGAGTATGACGACCACCTTCATCTTTACTTAACACGTATACTTCTGATTCGAATTTAGTGTGTGGTGAGATTGAACCAGGCTTACATAGTACTTGACCACGTTCTACGTCTTCACGCTTAAGACCACGTAAAAGTACACCACAGTTCTCGCCAGCACGACCTTCGTCAAGAAGCTTACGGAACATTTCTACACCTGTACACGTTGATTTTTGTGTATCACGAATACCTACAACTTCTACTTCTTCACCTACTTTGATGATACCACGTTCAACACGACCTGTTACAACTGTACCACGACCTGAGATTGAGAATACATCTTCGATAGGCATGATGAATGCTCCATCAACTGCACGCTCTGGCTCTGGGATATAAGTATCAAGTGCTTCTGCAAGTTCGATAACCTTAGCTTCCCACTTCTCTTCACCTTGAAGTGCGCCTAAAGCTGAACCTTGAATTACTGGTAAGTCATCACCTGGGAATTCGTATTCACTTAGAAGTTCACGAACTTCCATTTCTACTAATTCTAATAATTCTTCGTCATCTACCATGTCACATTTGTTCATGAATACGATGATGAATGGTACACCTACTTGACGTGAAAGTAAGATGTGCTCACGTGTTTGTGGCATTGGACCATCTGTAGCAGCAACTACTAAGATTGCTCCATCCATTTGTGCTGCACCTGTGATCATGTTTTTAATATAATCAGCATGGCCAGGACAATCTACGTGTGCGTAGTGACGTGTTTCTGTATCGTATTCGATGTGAGATGTGTTAATTGTTATACCACGCTCACGCTCTTCTGGAGCATTATCGATTTGTGCGAAATCTTTTACTTCACCACCGTGTACTTTCGTTAATACCGCAGAGATTGCAGCTGTTAACGTTGTTTTACCGTGATCTACGTGTCCGATTGTTCCGACGTTTACGTGTGGTTTATTACGTTCAAATTTTGCTTTAGCCATTTTAAAATACCTTGGGTAGATTAACAAAAGTTTAATGGTTTAAGATAAATTAATAGAAGTAATCTTTGAATGGTGCTGATAGGCAGATTCGAACTGCCGACCTCACCCTTACCAAGGGTGCGCTCTACCAACTGAGCCATATCAGCATTCGATTTAAAGATTGGAGCGGGTGGCGGGAATCGAACCCGCTTCATCAGCTTGGAAGGCTGAGGTAATAGCCAGTATACGACACCCGCTAAACTCTATCAGTTTATCTCTGTTAAAAATGGTGGAGGGAGGTGGATTCGAACCACCGAAGGCTGAGCCGTCAGATTTACAGTCTGATCCCTTTGGCCACTCGGGAACCCCTCCAAATTCTTATTTACTTTTTATCCGTATAAAATAAAAAGTATTAATGGTGCCGACTGCCGGAGTCGAACTGGCGACCTACTGATTACAAGTCAGTTGCTCTACCAACTGAGCTAAGTCGGCACTACATTAAGTGGAGCGAATTCTAGAGCAATGTTTTCCACCTTGCAATAGAAAAAAACAAAAAAATTCATGTTTTTTTATGTTTGTTTAAGGTTTAACTAAGGTTTGATGGTTTTTTATCCATATTAACGTTAAAAACACCTACTCCTCTATGCTGAATAACGCTTTAAGCCTTCAAATATTAGATCGTGAATAATTTCAACCTTTGGGAATTCAATAAAAGGTAATATCCGTTCTGCATTACCTCCTAATAATATACAATGTTTTATCTCTTGAGTATGCTCTGCTATTTTTATTCCTGAGTTAATCATAGCAATAGTGGCTGCCCAAGCAGCATTATTAACACACTCTGAAGTGCTTTTTCCAAATGCTGTATCTGCTGAATCACTGACATCAAATTTAACTTTTGATGTATTACTGCTAAGTTGAGCAAGTAATAAATCAATTCCTGATAATATCCACCCTCCTTGATGCTTTCCGTCTTGATCTAATACATCAAAAGTTGTTGCTGTACCTGCATCAATTATAACAACGCCTGTTTTTGGAAATAGTGCCGACGCACCTACTAAGGTTAACCAACGATCAACCCCCAACGACTTGGGTTGTTCATAGCTATTTATTATACCAAATCGTTCTTTTTCACTTTCTATGAAAAATATCTTTGAATGATTTTCTTTTGCCCATGTAGCAATTAAATCGGTTAGAGCACCTAATTTAACACTACCAACAATGATCTGATTCGCCTTCCCCCAATACTCTGTTAACCACTGTTTGGTAATTTGGTTATTTTCAATAACAATCCGTTTATTTTTAATATCAATATCTTCTATTCGGTACTTAGTCCGAGTATTACCTATATCAACCAATATTATCATTTCGAACCTCTTAAACTCACTTCACCGCCGTAAATGACTTTAATATTGTTATCAACAGATAATAACAAGGCTCCTTGTTCGTTTATCCCTTTACATATGCCATGGGTTTGATTATTACCTGTTATTAATGTTACAGGTTGATCATAAAAGTAATCTTGTTGATTCCATTCATTTACCACTTGTTCTAGGCCTGAATCTTTATGTTGCTCTAAACGAAATGTTAAGTATTGAATGATAGTGGCGGCTAATTCATTTCGATTAATTATTTTTGAAGTATGCTGTTGTAAGTCTGTCCAGGGTTGATCAACTTTTTCTCCACTTTTATCTGGCATATTCAAATTGAGCCCTATACCAATAACAGCATGACATGGCTCATTAGGTGTACCTTCTAGATCAATTAAAATACCCGCTAATTTTAAACCGTTAATATAAATATCATTTGGCCATTTTAACTGAACGTTAATCTGATAAAGGGAAGCGATAGCATCACTAATTGCTAACGCTACAATAGTATTTAACCCCATTGCAGCAGTCATACCTTGAGGAAGCAACCAATACATTGACATATAAATGTGCGAACCAAAAGGTGATATCCATTGCCTTCCTCTTCTTCCTCTACCTGCACTCTGATATTCGGCAATACATACTTGCCCACTTTGGACATGATTAGGAATTCGACGCATTAAATAATCGTTAGTTGAATCAATAATATTATGTGTTTCAACGATACAATGAATATTATTGGCTATTAATTGCTGTAAAATAAACTCTTTATCTAACAGTTCAATAGGAGTAACAAGCTTATAGCCCTTACCTGTTACTCTAAAAATATCCAATCCCATTTCTGAAAGGTTATTAATTTGTTTTGATATAGCTGTTCGACTCACACCTATTTCTTCACCTAATGCTTGTCCGGAAATAAACTCACCAGCAGCGAGTTTATTAATTAATAATTCTTTAATTGCTTTAGCCATTTTTATACTCTGCTAAATTCATTTCACCTTGCGGGAAAACCATTCTCACTTCAGGCTCTAAATAAATATTGAATACTGACTTAATCTTATTAGTTATATGTATTGCTAAATCAACAATGTGTTTACCCTGCTCAGTATTATAATTAACTAACACTAGAGCTTGTTTTTCGTGTACGCCAACCCCTTGGTATTGATACCCTTTTAAACCGGCTTTTTCTATTAACCAGCCTGCGGCCACTTTTACTTTACCGTTACTTTGAGGATAGCTTGGTATATTAGGATATTGAGCAACTAACATTTTCCATTGAGTCGCTTCTATCACAGGGTTTTTAAAAAAGCTTCCCGCATTAGGTAATTTGTGTGGATCAGGTAACTTTGTTTGACGAACCTTAATGACTTCATTCATTACTATTTTGGCAGAAACAGAAGACGGTAAATGATCTAAGCCCGCATATGAAAGGTTAGCACGCCAAACTTTAGGAAAACAAAAGGTAACACTTATGATAAGACCTGTATTTTTCAGTCTATTTTTAAAAATACTTTCTCGATAACCAAACTGACAATCAGCATGTTTATACAGCACATTTTTTTTGGTTTTAAAATCAAACCACAACACTTCCTGACAATAATTAGCAAGCTCTACACCGTAAGCTCCAATATTTTGAACAGGCGCAGCTCCAACACTTCCAGGAATAAGCGCTAAATTTTCTAAACCGTTAATTCCTCGGCTTATGCAAAACTCAACAAAATTATGCCAGTTTTCACTTGCGGCTGCCTTTACAATAGTGCAATCAGCTTGTTCATCTATTTCAACCCCTTTAAATTCAGGTTTTATGATAATAGGTGCAGTATCACTAACAAAAAGCGTGTTAAAACCCTCACCTAATATATAAAAATTAGATAAAGGTAAGTTTGCTAATTCAATCAAGTCTTCATTCGTTCGAGGAAAGTAAGCAATAGAAGCAACTGACTCGACATTAAAGCCGTTAGTTTTTTTTACCGAAAAGGGGGATTGTGTTTTCATGTGGGTATCATACATATTACGCTAAATTTTATCAGCGTTAATTATAACAATACTTAAGTAAAATGGATTACATCTGTTTACGAATAGGAAGTTTAATTATATTAGCCATATCATTGTAATATTTATTTTGGTATTTATCGGTATCAATGTTTTCACTTTGGTTAATTACAACGCCTTCAATGGGTGCGTTAACTTGTTTGAGCATACGCAAACCTTGAGTTATCTGATCTCGTTTAGTTTTTGAACCATGAACAATATAAACAACGCTATCAACAATTTTTGAAATAATAACTGCATCACTTACTGCATTTACTGGAGGAGTTTCAATAATAATTCTATCGTAAAAATTACCAAAAACTTTAATTAACATACTAAAACGTTTCATTGATAAAAAAGCGAGCGGATTAGCGGGTGAAATACCAGAGGTTAGAATGTCTAACTTTACATTTTTATCTCTAACGATACATTCATTAATTTGATGCGTTTTAGCTAATAAATTTGAGAGCCCTGGGCGGTGAACATCTAAGTTTAAATTCTTAGCAACCGTTGGGTGACGTAAATCAGCTTCAATTAACAACACTTTTTCCATTTCACTAAATGAGCGAGCTAAATGTAAAGCAACGGTTGATTTTCCTTCATTTGGTACTGATGATGTTATGGCGATAACTTTAGGTGGCTTCTTCTCTCCATTAAATAAAAGTGAAGTTCTTAAAGTTCTAACCGCTTCAGTAAAATGGTTATCACTAACTTCTGAATGAGATGAACTACCAGCTTTTAATTTAAACTTAGGTAATACAGCTAAAATAGGGGCCTCTTGAAAATTATCAAGTTTTCGTCGTGAATTTAAAGTATCAACCAATAATTCACGCATGATCACAACGATTGAAATAGCTAAAAATGAGAGTATAAAACTAATGACTACATACAATCGCTTGTTGGGTGCTACTGGAGATTTGGGTAAAATAGCTTTATCAATAAAACGTACATAAAAATTTGTTTTATAGTTTCCCATTGCATCAGCTTCTTTTAAACGAACAAGATAATTGCCATATAATTCTTTATTAGTGTCCACCTCTCGCTGTAACTGAAAGAATTTATTTTTAAGTCGGCTTAATCTTAAAAAGTCTTTTTTAGCTGCAGCTAATCTTTGTTTATTCGCTTGAGCTTTTTGAATAGCAGAAGAATATTGTTTTTCAATAGAGGTGATAATTTCATTTATTTGTATATTAATGCGAGATTCTATTGATTCAAACTCTGCTTCGACGGCAATTCTCTTAGGGTGTTTCGGACCATACCGTTTTGCTAGTTCGAATACTTTTCGTTCAACAACTTCTTGTGAACGACGTAATTGAACATAAGTTGGATGACTACTGACCTCATTTAACTCCATTAATCCACTTAGGTTTTCTTTGTTGTTCTGAATATATTCATAAGTAACCTTAAGGTCATCTTTATATTTTTCAGCTTGTAAAGCTGATGAAGTTAATTCGGTTAATTCAGAAGCAACCAAGCCAACGACACCTTGAATATCAACAATCCCCTCAGCTTCCCTATATTCTTGTAAGGCTAATTCTGATGATTCTAATTTTTGACCTAATTCCTCAAGCTGATCAACCAACCATTGAGACGTAGATTCCTTTGAGGCGCTATGGATCTCATCTTGATATTGTAAATATGTTTCACCTATTTGATTCGCAACCTGTTTTGAAAGCTCTGGACTGTATGAACGGAAGCTGATTTTTACAAGTTCAGTATTTCCAATAGGCTCAATTGATAAACGCTGCTGGAAAGCTCCCACTACCGAACTTAACGATGGTGTATTATTGCTTTTGCCCCTATTTGCTAAATAAGGGATTTTATTATTATATTTATTACTATTAAACTCTTCATGTCGCGCTAAATTTAGTCGTGTCGCGACTCTCTCAGCAAATTTACGCGATTTCAACAATTCATATTGGGTTCTAATTTGTTCTTCGCTGGCATTCGTTTCATTGAAAGCGTCATTAATCGATAAAGTATTACTCGGCTTATTATTACCAATTTGTAGAGTTGCAGTTGCAACATAACTTGGTTTTAACAACGAAACATAAAAAGAAAAAAACAAGGTTACACATAAAGTAAAAAATACAAGCTTCCAACGCCTAACCCATAGCGGTCTGAGTACTTCACTTAGCGCAATGTCTTCATTAGGCGCTTTTATACTTTCTTGATCTTTATTCACATTGTTCAAAAAAAACTCTGCTCTATTTTTATTATGTCATCAGGAAATATTTGAGTTGCTACATTAGCTTCTATTTTTACTGTTTTTCCATTCACTTTTCTAGTGATAGTCCAATCTGTTAAGGAAGCTCTAGATGATAACCCCCCAGCAACAGCAATAGCCTTATCAAACGTAAGATCGTCTTGAAAAGGATACCCGCCTGGTCTATTAACTTGACCATGTATGAAAAAAGGCCGGTATTGAGAAATAGATACTGATACTTGTGGCGAAATTAAATAATCTCCCAGCAAACCATCATATATTACTTTTTCTAATTCTTTAACCGATAAATTTATTACCTGAATATCATCTAAAAAAGGAAATGAGATAAAACCTGATTTATCAATTTTCACATTGGCTGTTAAATCATCTTCACCATAAACAATAATTTGAATCTTATCGCCTGGGCCTAACTTATAATCGCTTGCCAAAGCAAACTGACTTAATAACAGCAGTAAAATTAAAAAACGCATAAACAACCTACTTTCACAGAATATTACTGTTTCGACTATTTGACCTTAAACTTTAATTTAAGACAAGTACACAGTAACATTGTTGTAACAATCTAGTAAATAAAAGAGATGAAAATAGAGTTTTGTATGGAAAATACTGATTATGAATATCAATTTCACTAATAAACTGAACTAATATGGTCAGTTTATTAGTAATATTGCTATATGTTAGATTAGGGTCTGTTGCTATTAATGAGAAAGATCTAAATATTTTTAGAAAAAACTTTCGATTTACGTTGAAAGTTGTACATTTTCTTTTTATCTTCAGGAAGACTATCTACTGACTGCTCCGTAAAGCCTTGCTCTAGGAACCAATGAGCACTCACGGTAGTAAGTACAAATATTGATGATAATTTTTTTTCTTTAGCTAAGTTTTCAATCGTATTAATTAATCGTACACCTCTATTACCCTTACGGTAATCAGGGTGGATAGCAACACAAGCTACCTCACCTGAATTTTCTTTGGGGTAAGGGTAAAGTGCTGCACACGCAATTATAACGTCTTCTTTTTTAATTACAGTAAAGCGTTCAATTTCAACTTCAAGTAACTCTCTTGAGCGTTTTACTAAAATACCCTCGGCTTCTAATGGTGCGAGTAATTCTAAAATCCCACCCACATCATCAATTGTTGCTGTAGATATTTGCTCTTGATAGTCTTTTGCTATTAATGTTCCAGCACCGTCTCGAGTAAATAACTCTTGTAACAATGCGCTATCACTTTCGTAATTTAGGCAGTGACAACGTTCAACACCATTTTCACTACTTTGTATTATAGCTCGCATAAGTAATTGTTTGACGGGATCTTCCGTTACATCAAGTAACGCTTTAACGGTACTTACACCACAACTTTTGATTAATTCCCCCTGCTCATTCATTAATCCATCAGCATCTGTAAACGTAATTAATTTATCTGCTTTTAAAGAAATAACAGTTTGTGTTGCTACATCTTCTAACGACAAGTTAAAAACCTCCCCCGTAGATGAATAACCTACAGGTGACAATAATACGATAGAGCCAAAATCTAGTTGCGTGTTAATTCCTACAGTATCAATTCTTCTTACCGTACCCGTATGTTTAAAATCGACACCGTTTTTTACACCAATAGGTTTAGCAATAACAAAATTACCTGTACTGACTCTAATTTGTGAGCCATGCATAGGAGAATTAACTAATCCCATAGTTAACAATGCTTCAATATCAAGTCGTAGTGACCCTGTAGCGTCTTTAACGGCAGATAAAGTACCCGCATCGGTAATTCGAATATTGTCTTCCATTAAAGGCTCAACATTTAGAAGTTGCATACGCTCTTCAATTTGTGGTCTAGCTCCATGTACCAACACCAGTTTCACCCCTAAACTTCTCAGCAAAGCAATATCATGAATGATATTAGCAAAATTAGGGTGTGCTACCGCTTCACCACCAAACATGAGTACGACCGTTTTGCCACGGTGCGCATTAATGTATGGTGCTGCATTTCTAAACCACTTAACGTTATTTTTATCGTCGTTATTCATTTACAGGTTCACTACTACTTTTGTTTCCGCTATGAGCGTTGAACAATATATTCCATTGCCACTTCGTCTTCAGGATTTTTATGAGGACTTTGTTCACTATCTTCAATAATATTATCCGCTAACGAGCTTTTTTCAATTAAAGCAAAGCCTAATCTAGTAAAATATTCAGGTACATAAGTTAATACAATAATTTTTTGTAATTCTATTTCATAAGCGAATTCTAATAAATATTGCACCATGGCTTGTCCATGACCTTGCTTATGGAAAGCAGCATCAACAACCACTGAACGTATTTCAGCTAAACCCGTTTGATAGATATAAAGTGACGCACTTGCCACAACTTGGCCATCAATTTCTGCAACAACAAAGTTTTGAATATCGTGAATAATATTGTCACGACTACGAGGTAAAATCTCACCTTTATCTGCCCATAAAGCAACAAGTTCAGCAATCTTATCTACATCAGACATACGGGCACGACGAACTGATAATGCGGCAGCACGCTGTGCATTTAAACGTTGTGTTACTTGTTTTAACGCATGTTGAATTTGCACTTTACCTGGAGCACCAATAACTTGCGCGCTTAGGTTGTCGTTTTCACCTGACTGGTTGTTATCTAAAGCTTTTTGCACTTGAATACGTGAAGTTCCACCTTTAGAGTCTCGTTTATCTAAACACGATTCAATAGATAAATATTGATAAACATCATTTTCAATTTTATCACTAAACTCTTGTAATTGAGCTAAAGTAAAGTCTTCTAATGCATGCCCAGCATCAATTGCAGCCAGTACCGCTTCACCCACAATGTGATGTGCTTCGCGGAAAGGAATATCTTTAGCAACAAGGTAATCAGCTAATTCAGTCGCATTTGAATAACCTTGCTGTGCTGCTGCTAATGTACGAGAGCGATTAACTTTTAAACCGTCAGCAACTAGCACCGCCATTTGCATAACTTCGATCCAAGTATCTAAAGCGTCAAATAAGCCTTCTTTGTCTTCTTGCATATCTTTGTTATACGCAAGAGGTAAAGCCTTCATTGTTACCAACATACCTGCTAAAGAACCAATAACACGTCCAGATTTACCACGAATTAATTCACATGCATCAGGGTTTTTCTTTTGTGGCATCAATGAAGAGCCTGAGCTAACTAAATCGCTCATTTCAACAAAACCGGCTTCACCTGAGTTGTAGAATATTAAATCTTCAGCAAAGCGCGACATATGCATCATGCTGATACTTGCTGTAGAAAGAAGCTCTATGACATGGTCGCGATCAGAAACAGCATCTAAACTATTGAGTGTTGCACAACGAAAACCTAAGTTATTCGCTAACAAATCACGATCAATTGGGTAAGCCGTTCCAGCTAAAGCTCCTGAGCCCAATGGTGAAGTATCAGCACGATATAAAGCGTCTTTTAAACGACCAATATCACGGTTAAACATCTCAACATAAGCTAAACACCAATGACCAAAAGTTACGGGTTGAGCTCTTTGTAAATGAGTGTACCCCGGCAATACCGTGTCTTTTTCACGTTCAGCTAATTCCAACATGGCTTGCTGTAAGCTAACTAAAGCAAACAATAATTCGCCGCCCGTTTCTTTACACCAAAGCTTTAAGTCTGTAGCGACTTGGTCATTACGGCTACGGCCAGTATGAATTTTTTTACCTAAATCACCTGTTGCTTCAATGAGCTTACTTTCAACCCAGCTATGAATATCTTCAGCATCTGACGTTAAAATTTGCTCTGGATCCGCTTCAACTGACGCTTTTAATTCATTAAGCGCTGCAACTAAACGGGTATGTTCATCTTCGTTTAACACACCAACACTATGAATTGCACCTGCCCAAGAGATTGAACCCACAATATCTTGCACTGCCATGCGGTAATCCACAGGCAATGAGTCATTAAACTTTTTAAACTGTACGCTAGCTTCGCCTTTAAAACGGCCGCCCCATAATGCCATGCTTAGCTATCCTTTTTTTCTGAAGGAGAAGTTTCTAACTTGCTGCCTTTTTGAGAAAGCGCAGTGATACGGCTAGACAAGCTGAATAAACGAATAAAGCCTTCAGCATGTTTTTGGTCGTATACGTCATCAGCGCCAAATGTAGCAAAGGCTTCTGAGTATAAAGAGTTAGGTGAACGACGTTGTGTAACTTGTGCAACACCTTTGTATAATTTAACAACAACATCACCCGTTAACTGCTCAGAAAAAGATGCTGCGCCAGCTAGTTGTGCTTTAGCTAATGGTGTAAACCAACGACCATCATAAATTACATGAGAAAATTCTAGGCCAATTGATTCACGGTATTTTAATGACTCTTTATCAAGAATTAAGGTTTCTAAACCTTTATATGCAGCCATTAAGATTGTGCCACCTGGAGTTTCATAACAACCACGAGACTTCATACCTACTAAACGGTTTTCTACGATGTCGATACGACCAACACCATGTGCAGCACCTTTAGCATTTAAGTACATTAATGCATCGTGAGCTGGAGAACCATTTTCAGTAAAGTCTTTACCATCAACAGAAACTAATTCACCTTTAACAAAGCTTAATTGAACACGCTCAGCTTCATCTGGAGCATCCATTGGATCTACCGTCATCGTCCAAACTTCTTTAGACGGCTCACACCATGGGTCTTCTAACTCACCACCTTCATGTGAAATGTGCCATGCGTTTGCATCACGGCTATAAATTTTAGTTAATGAAGCTGAACATGGGATGTTACGCTCGGCTAAGTAATCTAATAAGTCTTCACGAGAAACCATGTCCCACTCGCGCCATGGCGCAATAACAGTTAGCTCTGGCGCTAATGCAGCAAAACAAGATTCGAAACGAACTTGGTCGTTACCTTTACCAGTACAACCGTGACATACCGCGTCTGCACCTACTTTTAAAGCAACTTCAACATGCGCTTTAGCAATAACGGGACGCGCCATTGAAGTACCCAATAAATATTGACCTTCGTATACAGCACCAGTTTTAAGAATTGGATAAATGTAGTCTTTAACGTATTCTTCTTTAAGATCTACAACGTGGCATTCAGAAGCACCAGAAGCGATTGCTTTTTCTTGAATACCAACTAATTCTTCTTCGCCTTGACCAACATCAGCACAAAACGCTACAACTTCACAACCTTCATAGTTTTCTTTCAACCATGGAATGATTGCTGATGTATCTAATCCACCTGAGTACGCGAGTACTACTTTTTTAATTTTTTTCTTTGCTGCTAAAGCCATTTTATATTCCTTAATCTTTGTAATCGGCATTTATACGGCTGAAATGCCGGCTACTGAGATTACAAACTGTTTAATTTAAATTTACTGGCTTTTAAATATTTCAAAGCCAGTAAATATTGTTAATCTTTGAATGAATACTGCCTCTATTTTAGTTGATACTAAAACAAGAAAAAAGCACGAAATTGAAATAGTTCAATAAGTGCTTTTAACTTAGTTATCGTATCAATTAATTAGAATTTTATTCAATCAGCTAAAAGAGTGACGAGTACAGCATTCTGTGCCCACATTCTGTTCTCTGCTTCTTGAAAAACCACTGACTTGTCTTTATCGTCAAATAGTTCTTCGGTGATCTCTTCACCTAAATGAGCAGGCTGGCAATGTAAAACTATTTTAGCCTGCGCTTTTTCCATTAATTCATGATTTACTTGATATGGAGCGAATTTTGCTAATATTTCAGCTTTTTTCGTAGGATCTTCATCACCCATAGATACCCATGTATCAGTAAAAATAGCATCTTGCTGAGCTATATTACTTATATTCGTACTAAAGACTATTTTAGATCCAGATTTTTCAGCTAATACTTGCGCTTTAGTCAGCATTGCATCACTTGGCCCATGACCTTCCGGACAAATAAGCGTAAAATCAACACCTAACGTTGCAGCCATTAACATTAATGAATTAGATACATTATTGCCATCGCCTACATAAGCAAGTTTTACTTTTGCTAAGTCATCAAAATTTTCAGATAACGTTACAAAATCAGCTAACGACTGACAGGGATGATATACGTCACACAAAGCATTAATAACAGGTACACTAGCATGTTTAGCTAAGCCCTCAATTGAAGCATTACTAAATACACGAGCAACAATTGCATCAGCGTAACATGACAAGTTATTTGCATAATCACTAATACGTTCACGTTCACCTAATTTACCGTTTTGCTGCCCTAAATATAGAGCATGGCCACCAAGTTTATTGATACCCATATCAAAACTTACATGTGTACGTAACGACGGTTTTTCAAAAATCATAGCAACTGATTTACCTGCTAAAGCTTGAGAGTAATTAGCAGGGGCTGTTTTAATTTTTTTAGCAAGCTTGATTAGATCAAGTATTTGCTCTTTGCTTAGCTGATCATCAGCTAAAAAATTCTGTAAAGACATACGAGTAACCTTTTGAGTGCTATGTAACGTACAATGACATTCGCGCAATAAGTAAAATATGTTTAATCAGCTTGGTATAAAATACGGGTGCCTATATTGTCACCTTTGATCAAATTGACGATTTGCTCGGGAGACTGCCAACTGGCAACCGCGATGCTTCGTCGTAACTGATTAGCAGCTAATAACGCTGCATTTACTTTTGCTGTCATACCACCAGCAATAACACCTTGTTCAATTAATTGGGCAGCTTGTTTACTACCAAGTTCAACTAACCATTCACCTTCAGCACCTTTAACGCCCGGCACATCGGTTAATAGTAATAATTCTGCTTCTAATAATTGGCAAATAGCAACCGCTGCATCGTCAGCGTTTACATTAACCAATTGACCATTATCTAACGTGCCAATTGAAGAAACAACAGGGAAAAAGTTATTAGCTAATAACGTTTTTAACAAAGCGCTGTTGTTCGGGCTTGGATCACCTACACTTCCCAATTCAGCATCAGCCAATGTACAGCTTACCATGTTGCCATCACCTAATGATAACCCTACCGCAGCAAGACTTAATTGATTTGCTTCAGCAACAATAGTTTTATTTACATATCCCGCTAAAGTTCCAGAAATAACAGGCATCTGCTCAGCTGGGGTTATGCGTTTACCGTCTTTTTTTTGTGTTGTAAAACCCGCTTGTGCTAACTGTGTATCAACAGAACTACCACCGCCATGCACTAGCACTATTGATTGATCTTTTAATTTAGCTAATTCAACAAATAACGCGTTTAATGCGGATGTTTTTTCAAGAATAGCTCCGCCGATTTTAATGACCAAAGGTTTCATTACAGCTTTCTTCATTACTTAATACCTACATTAGGAATTAAGCCATATTCGCTTGGTAACCCCATCGTTAAGTTAGCACATTGAACAGCTTGTGATGCAGCACCTTTTAAAAGATTATCTATTGCTGTGCTTACCACCACAACCTGCTTTTCAGCATCGTATTTCCAATGAATATCAGCAAAAGGTGTATAAGCAACATTATCAATTTTTGGCCACGTTGCGGCAATACGTACTAATGGTTTGTCATCATAAGCATTATGGTATGCTTGATTCACTTGTTCTTCAGTAACACCAGCTTTTAATTGCAAAGTTACCGTTGATAATAACCCACGTTTATATGGTGCTAAGTGCGGATTAAAAATAACTTGAGCATTAGCTTCCTGACTAATTTCTGGCTGATGTCTATGTTGTAAAATATTATAAGGCGTTAAACTCACTTCATTAAAGCTAGTACCTAATGATGCTTTACGGCCAGCCCCCGATACACCACTAATGCCGTTTACAACAATTAAAGAATTTTCAATATGTAAGTTATTCGCTGTAATAGGCTTTAAACCTAATAAACTTGCTGTTGGATAACAACCTGGAACAGCAACAATTTTAGAATCAGCAAACGACTCGTCTAACCATTCGGCTAAACCATAATTAGCTTGTTCAAGGACAGATAAGTTTTTATGTTCAAAACCATAATAAGTTGGGTAATCAGCCGCATCTTTTAAACGGAAACCACCAGATAAATCAAATACTTTTACACCAACATCTAAAAATACATGTGCCCATTCTGCACTATATTCATGCGGCGTAGCAAAAAATACCGCGTCAATTTTATCTTCAGCATTTTTAATATTTTCATCAAACCAGGCAGGAGAAAAAGCTTGCAAAGGCAAGTCACAAATACCTTGATATTTAGCATGAAGGTCTGAAAATAATAAACCTTCAGACGAGCTATTTTCTGACACCAAAAGATGAACGATTGATATTTTATTGTGAGCTGTTAATAAATTAATTAACTCAGCACCAACGTAACCGCTAGCTCCAATAATCGCGACTTTCATACTATTCCTTAAAACTATTTAATATTCGTAATAACTGAAAAGGCAATAACATTTATTTTTATCAAATAAAACAGGATGTTAAATAAGGTTTTAAAAATTCACAACAAGGTGGGATTTTTATCTCGGTATTTTTCCGTAGCGTTATTGATTTAGGTTATCTACACTAAGGTAGCATATTATCATCCGATAACTAGTTATGCAACAAATCAGCATAACTACCCAAAAATAACTTTTGAGACGAATAGTATGAAAAATCTACCTAATTTTACGACTGCACTTCGAGAATTAATCTCAAGCCCATCTATTAGCTCGAGTCAAGAAAGTTGGGATCAAGGAAATAAGGAAATAATTCATTTATTATCTGGCTGGTTTGAATCTTTAGGTTTCAGCATTAGTATTCAAAAAGTGCCCAATACTCGTGATAAATATAATTTATTGGCAAAACTAGGTTCAGGAGAAGGTGGATTATTACTTGCTGGCCACAGTGACACGGTTCCTTTTGATGAAAACAGATGGCAATCCGACCCTTTTTCAATTATAGAAAAAGACAATAAATTTTTTGGTTTAGGCACTTGTGATATGAAAGGCTTCTTCGCTTTTATTTTACAAGCATGTAAAGACTTAGATGCTAAAACCCTTAAAAAGCCTTTATATGTCTTAGCTACCGCAGATGAAGAAACTACCATGGCTGGCGCACGTTTTTTCTCACAAAACCAAGAGATCAAACCTGATGTCGCTATTATTGGAGAGCCTACTAATTTAGTGCCTATTATTATGCATAAAGGACATATGTCCCACCGAATAAGTGTTGAAGGTCAGTCGGGCCACTCAAGTAAACCAAGCTTAGGTGTAAATGCGATTGAAATAATGTATCAAGTTATTGGTACCCTACTCACCTTAAAAGAAAGTCTGGCGTTAAATTATAGTAATACGGCATTTGATGTATCTGCTCCTACACTGAATATGGGCGCTATTAAAGGCGGTGATAATTCTAACCGTATATGCGGACACTGTGATTTAGATATAGATATGCGTTCATTACCGGGTATGACAGATGATGAATTAATAACCTGTTTAACTGACGCACTAAAACCTTTAGCTGAGAAATACCCTGGAAGAATTACGATTAATGAACTGCACCCGAGCTCACCTAGCTTTGAACAAACTCAGCCGAGTGATTTAATTGAGTCTGCCGAACATTTTTCAGGGCATAAATGCTGTGCTGTAAATTACGCAACTGAAGCTCCTTTTATTCAAGAATTAGGTTGTCAAACCATCGTTATGGGGCCAGGTTCAATAGACCAAGCACATCAACCTAACGAATTTTTAGCATTATCTGAAATAACAAAAACAGAAGAATTACTGATTAATATGATCAAAAAGTACTGCTTAAAATAGAAAATTGACACGGTAATAATGATAAGTACGACTTATCCCTGATTTGACTTACTTATTCCATAATTTTTGATGAGCTGGCATTGAAAAGTATTCATTTGCCGACCAACAGCGAGGAATTAGATCAAGTGTTTTTCGTTCTGCATAATTTGACGATAATAAAGCTAATATTTCATATAATCTTTCTTTGCTCATTGTGTTGAGTTTTTCAACAGCCATAGGAAAATGTAAATTACGCTCTTTAGGCACAATAATGTCTTGCCCAAAGTTAATAAAGGCCAAATTTCGAGTGGCTGTTCTACAAATGGGTAACTCTGGATCTTCTGGATATAACATTTTCACAATGGCATATTCATAGGAGTATTTTATTTCCCCTTGAAAGTTCTCAACAATGTAAGTGACTCCATAACCTAAAGGAAAAATCCCTGTTATAGTACGTAACGCATCAACAACTAAGTGATAACAAATTCCCTTTTCCGCATTTTTATAGAGCACCTGATAGACTTTAGGCAAGAGCTTATAATCATATTTAGGTTTTGTAGAGAGGATGATTGATGTGTAAATTTGAGGAACTTTAAGTAAATTGCCTATGCCTTTTTTAGGATTAATGCTTGCTTTCAATAATCCTTTAATAA
This sequence comes from Pseudocolwellia sp. G5-9, assembly GCF_055808995.1. NCBI lineage: Bacteria > Pseudomonadati > Pseudomonadota > Gammaproteobacteria > Alteromonadales > Colwelliaceae > Pseudocolwellia > Pseudocolwellia sp. G5-9. The sequence continues at coordinate 3,618,721 of NZ_CM147893.1, read as the reverse complement.
AAAGTAATTTACGCTTTTCCGTTTCGTTAAAAGCATCACGAACTTCTTTTAAATTCCCTACATACTTTGCTACACCAATACCTTCAACAAGATATTTAACTGTTTCTCGGTAATTGATTTGAAGTAATTTTCTTCTATCTTCCAAATCTAGCATTCTAAATGGGTTTTTAGTACCGTTTGTCCCTTTTAGTATAAGTTGCGCTTCAGGATGATTATTACCAATATCTTGTAACAATGCAGCTTTAACTAACGGTATTTTAACTTCATCAACAAACCTTTTATAAGCAACGGCATCAATCAATGAAAAGCGCTGATATTGAAGAGGGGATAAATTAGCTAAGCGCTCTTTAATATAAGGTTCGGTAATCGCATTATCAATACATAGTCGATCGAGTAATCTTAGGCATAACACTGCTTTATATAAAGGCTTATTTAACTCGTTAGATAGTGCAACCTTACTCCCTTCACTCGGACTAAGAAGCTGAATGGTAGCAAGTAATTGAGAAGATTTACGGTTATCTTCTACGAAACTTTCTCCTTCACATAATGCAATAATATCTCGGCAAAGAGTGTCTAAGTGTTCATGCCTTTGTTCTCGTTCTAACTCTCTAAGTTCAAGCTCTTTACACGCTTTAGTACCTGACTTTATTTTAGGTTCCTCTTGCCCCTGAGAAGGACTCAGCTGAGCAAAGAAATCAATAGCTCGGTCAAGCATAGATTCTTTTTTATAACTTTTACCAAAAATTTGTCGAGAGAGTTCTTTAACACTTTTGGTAAAGTTTGTATCTTGAGTATGCTTTAAAGACATGGCTTACAAAATAACTTCAAATATTTACAATACATTAAGACTAGTAAATATTTGAAAAGAGACAAGTAAATTAACTTATTATTCACTTTACAAAGCAATCCCTTTTAATTTAACTTGCTGTTGTTTATGCATAAGCTGTTTACAAATAATCGCTAAATCTGAGTGTAATCCTGCTGCTGTAACATCTCTCCCAGCCCCTGCGCCCCGAATAATTAAAGGATTATCTTTATAGCATTGGCTAACAATCTTAAAAATATTATCGCAAGGGGTAAGATTAGCAAAAGCATCTGTTTTAGGGAGCACTTCTAAACTGACTTTGGCTTTAATATTGGCTTGATTATCATTTTCACAAACAAACGATGCTACATAACGTATACAAGCATTTTTACTATTGGCGTCTTTCAGTTTATCTGCAAAATAAGTATCAAGCTGCTCGGCTTTACTAAGAAATTCTTCGGTGGTTAAGTGCTGTAAATGTTCGGGGACTAAATTTTGGCAATCTATGTCATCAAGCGAAAGTTCAAAACCAGCTAAACGGGCTAGAATTAATAACTTACGTTGTACATCTCTACCTGATAAGTCTTCACGAGGATCGGGTTCGGTTATCCCTTGTGCTAATGCTGATTTTAGTAATTCAGAAAAAGGCACGGAGCCATCATAAGTTTCAAATAACCAAGAAAGAGTACCTGAAAAGATACCCGAGATTTCTTGAATAGAATCACCACACTCTAATAAATTTGCAATAGCAAAGTTAACAGGTAACCCTGCACCAACGGTCGTATTTCCTAACCATAAGCTATGATGTTTTTTAGCCGTACTCACTAATTTATTATACTGAGATGTCGAAGACGACGCGGCCCATTTATTAGCACCAATAACATGAATACCTTGTTCAAAAAAATCTTGATATAACAAGCTAAAAGTTTCACTTGGTGTTATATCTACAACAATCAGTTCATCATAGGGATGATTAGCTAGCCACGAAAGTAAATTATCCTGATCATAAGGTTTAGCCTCACTTTCATACAGAGATAAGGCTTGAGTCACATCGATCCCGTCACTTTTAATTAATGCTTTTTTAGACGTGATCAAACCGACTACATGAACATTTTCAAGTGCAGGAATACGATCAACTTGCGCAGGTAACATCTCTAAAAAACGTGCTCCAATGTTACCCAACCCAGCAATAACGACACCAATATGACGAGCATCTTTTGTTATGTCGTGATGAATGTTATTCACCATTTCTCCACTACATACCTGAGGTAAAATAGAAATTAAGCTATGCTCATTAGTAGAACTAACAATATGTATAGGCTGGTATTTTTTCAATGCCCGTTTAAATCTCGCTTTTACATCACCATGTTTAGATACTTCATGCCCTACCACGGCTAAAATTGAAACAGGAGTAAATGACACTTCCGTATCATGACTTGCTAACCACTGACTTAATGCCTTTTGTTTGTCTTGTGTAATAACAACAAAACCAGTACTGATATCTGAACAAATTGCAGAAAACTGTTTGATGGCTAACTCACCATACGATCCAGTTAAGCTAGTAGATTGAGCTAAAATTAAATCATTAAGATAAGTGACTGAAAGTTCAGATTTAGCAATTTGACCAAATCGTCCTATTTCAGTACCACTTGTATGAGGATCATAACTACTCGCTATATGTAAATGCGTACTATGATTTTCAAGGGGTTGTAACGTTTTAGCATGTAATACTGGATTACCTAGTCGTCCTAGTTCTTTGGCAACACCATTAGGTAAGCGGTGTAATTTTCTTGCTAGCGGAACAATACGAGGATCAGCACTATAAATGCCATCAACATCTGTCCAAAGAGTCACGTTTAATGCCCCCACTAACGAAGCAACAATAGTAGCCGAGTAATCACTGCCATTTCGACCTAATGTACAGTTTTCTCCAGCTGCATTTTTAGCGATATAACCAGTTATTACAGCTAATTGTTTAGTTTGTAATAAGGTATTAAATTGCTGATGACTTAAGGTATCGTCTACTACACAATTTTGATCATTATTTACCACAAGAAAATCGCGCGAATCAATATAATAACTTGCACATACGCGCTCATTTAGTACCGCAGATAATAAACGTGCTGACCACACTTCACCAAGCGCAAGTATATTCGCTTCATTTTTTTCTACGTGATTAAGGTCAGTATGAACAACCCAGCCTTTTAACGCCTCAATATCTTGAGCCAGTAATTGCTCCAAATGACTTACATGGCTTGATACTAAACTCTTAATTAAAGACAATTGAGCCTTTTGCAACGCAACAATAGAATCATTTAACGCTGCTGACGATTCAACGGCTTGCTGATATATAGCCACTAGCGCATCAGTTGTTTTTCCATTAGCTGAAACCACAACAAAATCATTTAGCTTACAATGATTTTTAATAATGTTAACGACACGTTCTATACACTCAACATTAGCCAAACTACTGCCACCAAATTTGTGCACATGTACAGCGTGTTTAGCTAATTGATTTTTTTCACTAACTAATTGTTCAATATCATTTACTGAGTTCATATTTACCAACATCAATTGTGTTTATTCTTATTTTTGTGAAGCTAAAAGGCCTTGCGATAAATCAGCGATTAAGTCGTCTACGTCTTCTATCCCAACAGAAACCCGCACTAACGACTGAGTAATACCCGCTTCTAATTGAGCTGATATTTCCATTCCTGCATGTGTCATAGTCGATGGGTGACTAATTAAACTTTCCACACCACCTAAAGATTGAGCTAGCGTAAACATATTAAGATTTTTAAAGAGTTTTTTTACAGACTCAACACCGCCTTTAACTTCAAAGCTCATCATTGCGCCAAAACTAGCTTGCTGTTTTTTAGCAATATCATGACCAGGATGATCAGGTAAACCTGGATAATAAACCGCATCAACAGCATCGTGTTCATTTAAAAACACAGCCACTTTAGCTGCATTAATTTGATGCTGCTTCATTCTTACAGGTAATGTTTTTAAGCCTCTTAATGCTAAGTAACTATCGAAAGGAGATCCCGTTATACCTATACAATTTGCCCACCAAGCTAATTCATCGCCTAAAGCTTCATCTTTTGTTATTAACACGCCACCCACCACATCACTATGACCATTAATGTATTTAGTGGTTGAATGAAACACAATATCAGCACCTAAAAGCAAAGGTTTTTGTAAAAGAGGAGACATAAAAGTATTATCGACGGCAACAAGTGCACCTACAGCGTGTGCTGCTTTGGTGACTTTCTCGATATCCACAATACGTAATAATGGATTACTCGGTGATTCAATCAGTACTAATTTAGGTTTTTGTTTAAGGGCTTCAGCTAAAGCATTTTCATCGTTTTGATCAACAATAATTAACTTAAAATTGCCTTTTTTTGCTAGATGCGTGAATAATCGGTAACTACCACCATAACAATCATGTGGTACAACAAGTACATCATCTGTGCATAATAATTGACAAATAAGGTGTACAGCTGCCATACCTGTGCTTGTTACAACGCCTTTTGTACCTTCTTCTAACTCAACAACCGCTTCTGCAAAAGTAGAGCGTGTTGGGTTTCCGGTACGTGAATAATCATAATCACGCTTTTCATTGAAGCCTTTTAGAGCATAGGTACTTGCTAAATGTATTGCAGGCACTACACCGACGTGTTGCTTGTCACTACGAATACCAGCTCTTGCCGCTATTGTTGCCATACTTTTCTTAGTCATTTGAGACTCCAGCTAGGTATAATTTTAAATAGATGTTTAGATGTCTAAAACTCTAAACGGTTTACTAAACTTGGTCAAGAAATTTTAGACATCTAAACTTCTACACATTCGTTATTGACTCAGCGCCCACAAACAGTAAAATTAGTGAATTAGTGTCTGTTGATATTGTTCAATCAGATATTCCATATTAAAGGGTAAGTAATTTATGGCAGAGTGGAATGACGAGTATATTAATCCATACGCCGAACACGGGAAAAAAAGTGAACAAGTAAAAAAGATCACCGTTTCTATTCCTTTACGTGTTCTTAAGGTCTTAACTGATGAGAGAACTCGTCGACAGGTTAATAATCTTCGCCATGCTACTAATAGCGAATTATTATGCGAAGCCTTTTTACATGCTTTTACCGGCCAACCTTTACCTGATGATAACGATTTAGCTAAAGACAATACTGAAAAACTACCTGCTAGCGTTCGTAAAATATTAGAGGCTAAAGGTATTACAGACTTTAGTGCTTATGAAACTGAAGACGATTAATTCATAAATTTATGAAGGCAAGGTTAACAACCCTTGTTTTTCAGCAATCTCATTAATCACTTTTTTTACTTTCATTGTAATGTAGCCTGATAATATTTTAGGCTCTTTATCTAATAACTCTATTTCTGATTCAGTGATCGCAACAAAACAGCTTATATCTTTGTTGTTAACATAAATCATAACATCATCTGCAACTTCAATTTTATCACCTATCCTTTCAATAGATACTTGTTGTAAATATTCATCATTTTTTTCTATATAAAACTGAATAGTTAAAACGTTATTTTCATCCTCATACCAACCTGCCGCTAATGTTTGAAAATTAACATGCGCTTCTTGTTTATTAATAATGCCCTTTAATTTGACATAATGAGCTAATAACTTTTCGCTAGCCGTAATACTTATTGGTAGGTCGTCTTCCATCAATTTTCACTTTAAATAAAAACAAGATCTTAATTATATACCCGTTACTATTCAAGATGCAGGTTCAGTGGAAACTAAAAAGGGCTTTAGCCCTTCTTTAATATAATCATTATGTAAGATAATCTGAACTCTGGTTAAGATCTCAAATTCACAACACAAATAACGATATAACTGATAATTAGAGCATGTAATTATCAGGTAATTCTAAAGCGGCTACACCTGAATCTATCGCTGCTTGTGCCACAGCTCGCGCTACATTTGCACATAAACGCGGGTCCATAGGTTTAGGTATAATATATTCTTTACCAAATACTAAATTCTTCACGCCACTAGCAACCAAAACTTCTTGTGAAACTTCTTCTTTTGCTAATGATTCTGATTGCATGAACCGCTGCTATTTTCATTTCATCATTAATCGTTCTTGCACGAACATCTAAAGCTCCACGAAAGATAAAAGGGAAACACAAAACGTTATTAACTTGATTTGGATAGTCCGAACGACCCGTAGCAATAATAAGGTCATCTCTTGTGGCATGTGCTAGCTCAGGTTTTATCTCAGGATCTGGGTTTGAACACGCAAAAATAACGGGGTTTGGCCCCATCAATTTTACATGCTCAGCCGATAATAAATTGGGTCCAGAAACCCCAACAAAAACATCAGCCCCTTCTATGGCATCCTCTAATGTTCTTTTATCGGTATTATTAGCGAAAAGTTTTTTATATTCATTTAAATCGTCACGGCGAGTATGCACAATACCTTTAGTGTCGAGCATGTAAATTTTTTCACGTTGAGCTCCACACTTAATCAATAATTCCATACAGGCAATAGCAGCAGCCCCCGCCCCCATACAAACTATATTTGCAGACTTTATATCTTTACCTTGAATTTCTAGCGCATTAATCATACCTGCGGCTGTAACGATTGCTGTGCCGTGTTGGTCATCATGAAAGACAGGAATTTTGCAACGTTCAATTAATGCTTTTTCAATTACAAAACATTCTGGCGCTTTAATATCTTCTAAATTAATTCCGCCGAAACTATCAGCAATATTAGCGACAGTATTAATGAACTCTTCAACTGTATTGTGTTTAACTTCAATATCGAAAGAATTGATATTAGCAAAACGTTTAAACAGAAGAGACTTCCCTTCCATTACAGGCTTCGAGGCCATAGGACCTAGATTACCTAAACCTAAAATAGCTGTACCGTTAGTAATAACAGCAACTGAATTTCCTTTGCCAGTGTACTTATATACATCATCAGGATTATTCGCAATTTCCCTAACAGGCTCAGCCACACCGGGGCTATACGCTAACGACAAATCTAAACTTGTTTCAGCGGGTGTAGTTAATTCAACACTAATTTTCCCTGGTGTTGGAAATTGATGATAATCGAGAGCTTGCTGGCGGAAATCTGTCATGGTTGCATCCTAATACATAAAAGGTAAGGTGTAATACTTCACATTAAAGAACAAATTATACGAATTATGACTCATTCTTAATGACACAACAAAATAACATGAAACTCTTGCTTTTGCTTTGTATTTTAAATAGTTTTTGACTATATAAAATACTTAGATGCTCTATTAAAAACTAAAGTATTAACAAACAAACAGAATTATTAGGTAATCGAGTATGTAAAGATACAGGTGGACAAACATTATAATAAAAAATTTTATAATAATAGTCGTAGTGTAGCTTGATGAATAACGATTTAGTTAAAAAGGAAATATTAGCAGGCAATAAAAAAGCCACTTAAAAAGTGGCTTCAATCAAAAGGAACTTATTAGTTACTCGTCAAACGGATTAACTAAAATAATAGTTTCATTACGATCAGGTCCCGTAGAAATAATATCAACTGGGACACCTGTTACTTCTTCAATACGCTTGATATAAGCAATGGCGTTAGCTGGAAGGTTTTCACGTTGAGTTACACCTGCTGTTTTTTCACTCCAACCAGAAAGTGTTTCATATACAGGAGTGATTTCTTCATAACCTTCGGCAGCTGTAGGAGAAACCGTAATAATTTCACCGTTTGGTTTTTTATAACCAGTACAAATTTTTAGTTCTTTTAAGCCATCTAAAACATCAAGCTTTGTTAAACAAAAACCTGTAATACTATTAATTTGCACTGCACGGTGCATAGCAACAGCATCAAACCAACCACAACGACGCTCACGTCCAGTAGTGGCACCAAACTCATGACCTACTGTACCTAAGTGTTCACCAATTTCATCGTCTAATTCTGTAGGGAATGGACCTGAACCAACACGTGTTGTGTAAGCTTTAGTAATACCTAAAATATAATCAAGATTACGAGGACCAAAACCACAACCAGTAGAAACACCACCCGCCGTTGTATTTGATGAAGTTACATAAGGGTAAGTACCATGATCAATATCTAAGAGAGTACCTTGAGCCCCTTCAAACATAATAGACTCGCCCGCTTTGCGAGATTGATCTAAAAGTTCAGGAATATCGGCAATCATTCCAATAATAATTTCACGAACGGCAAGAGCATCAGCAAGTACTTCTTCGTAACTTACCGCATCAACTTTATAATATTGCGTTAATGCAAAATTATGGTATTCCATAATTTCTTTAAGTTTTGCAGCAAATGTTTCTGTATTAATTAGATCGCCAACACGTAAACCTCGACGCGCAACTTTATCTTCATATGCTGGCCCAATACCACGACCTGTAGTACCGATTGGTTTATTACCACGAGCAATTTCACGCGCTGCATCTAATGCATTGTGATAAGGAAGAATTAAAGGACAAGCGTCACTAATTAATAAACGCTCTCTTACCGGTACACCACGTTCTTCTAACATGCTAATTTCGGTCATTAATGCTTTCGGACATAAAACAACACCATTACCAATTAAGCATTTTACGTTTTCACGTAATACACCAGAAGGAATTAAATGTAATACGGTTTTTTGACCGTCAATTACCAAAGTATGACCAGCATTGTGCCCACCTTGATAACGAACTACGTATTTAGCTTTATCTGTAAGTAAGTCAACTACCTTACCTTTACCTTCGTCACCCCATTGAGTGCCTAGAACTACAACGTTTTTACCCATGTTAGAAAATTTTTAATAGAAAAAATTAGGCGAGGATTCTATCAAATATGAAATGACAGTCCAAGTACTAAATACGGCTTTTCATTGAGTTTATAAAATATACAAATCAATATTTATTGGCGCTCTCAATTATAGCTTTTAAATTTAGTAAGTTAGGTATGAAGCCGCAATGCATTAGTGGTTCTATTTATTTAACTACTCAAAGATAAAAGCAGCAATTAAAAGTATGATCGCTTAAATATTCAATGAGTGTTCTTATATTTACGCTATTCGTCAACATGAATATTTGGATTTAACTTTGAAGGGTAATATTTATTTAAGCTGTTTTAACTTACTACTGAAACACTATATGAATAGTGATTATTGTATATATTTATTATCAGTAATTTAAAATAGGTAGAAACGATAAGGCCATGAATAAATCATGGCCTTAAAAAATACTAGCTAAAAGTTAAAGTATTATTTAGCTGCTGCAGGATTTTTTAAATAATGAAAGAAATCACTGTCTGGTTTTATCACCATAATATCATTCTTACTATTAAAGCTGTTTTCATATGCTTCTAAACTTCTAAAAAACTTATAAAAGTCTGCATCTTTAGTATATGCATCAGAATATACTTTAGCAGCTAAAGCATCACCACTACCTCTAATTTCAAACGAGTTCTTTTGAGCTTCAGCTAACATTACTGTTACTTTAGCGTCAATCGTTGCACGAATAATTTCAGATTGCTCTTGGCCTTGTGAGCGATGCTCTTTAGCTACAGCTGTTCGTTCAGCACGCATACGGTCATATATTGAAGCACTTACTTCGGCAGGTAAATTTATTGCCTTAATTCGTACGTCAATCACTTCTATACCCAGATCTTCTCTACTACTTTTGGCACTAACAAGTGCTTTTTCCATAATAGAATCTCGGTCACCTGAAACAATTTCTTTAATCGTTCGAGAACCAAATTCAGTTCTTAAACCATTATTTACTTTTTGTTTTAATAGTGCTCTCGCATTATCAATAGAACCTGTTGTACGTAGGTAGTAAGTTGAAAAATCAACAATTCGCCACTTAACAAATGAATCAACAATTACATCTTTCTTTTCAGAAGTAACAAAGCGGTCTGCGCCTTCATCAAGTGTTTGTATACGAGCATCAATTTTTTTAACGGTGTTGATGAATGGGTACTTTAAGTGAAGTCCTGGATCATATACAAGCATATCTCCAGTCGTCGAGTCTCGTTTAATTTTTGAAAATTCAAATACGATACCACGCTGTCCTTCTGATACAACAAACACTGAAGAAACAGTCAGCAAAAATAATGCTGCAACAATAGCAATAATAAAGTTTTTCATCGCTTAGTTTCTCCCACTGTTAAATCTATCAGCTCGATTACTATTAGTAGTCGTTGACGAGCTAGTTGATATAGGCTGCTGAATATTAGGTTGTGACGTTACGCTATTAGACTGCGATGATTGGTTTTGGATTATTTTATCCAATGGTAAATACATCATGTTATTACCACCATCTACATCAACCATAACTTTACTCGTATTAGCGTATACTTTTTCCATAGTGGCAAGATACATACGTTCTCTAGTAACCACTGGAGCCGCCTGATATTCAGGAAGTAATTTATTAAATTTAGCTACATCACCTTCTGCATCTAATACAATTTGTTCTTTATAAGCTAATGCTTCTTGTTCCATACGTTTCACTCGACCACGAGCTCTTGGTTCAATACCACGAGCATAAGCTTCGGCTTCACGTAAATATCGAACTTCATCTTCCTGAGCAGATATTGCATCATCAAATGCATCTTTAACTTCTTCAGGTGGACGAGCATCCTTAAAGTTAACATCTACAACAATTAAACCAAGGTTATAAGGTTCGATAATTTCTTCTAGTTCTTTCCAAACAGCTTGTCTTACGACTTCACGGCCACTTGTTAAAACATCATCCATTTTGGCATGACCTACAACATATCGTAATGCACTATCTAAGGATTGACTTAAGCTGTCGTCAGCATTTGTAACACTGAAAATATAATTACGTGCATTAACTACACGATATTGTATTTGCATTTCAACACGAACAACATTTTCATCTTGCGTAAGCATAAAACCTGAAGCTGGTAAGTTTCTAGTTGTTTGAATATCAACAGGTATGACTTTATCGATAAATGTCCATTTCCAACGAAGGCCAGGCTCCACATTACCGGTATATTGACCAAATCGTAAAACAATCCCCTGCTCTGCTTCTTTAATGGTGTAAAAACCACTAAATACATAAACAAGAATCGCAACAATAAGAGCAATACTAATACCTATACTAGAAAAGTTTTTACTGGCCTTTCCACCATTTGATGAATTACCACCAAATATTCCGCCAAATTTATTACCTAAATCTTTAAACAAATCGTCTAAATCAGGTGGACCTTGATTTTTTCCACCTTTATTTTTCCAGGGGTCTTTATCATTATTCCCCGGTTCATTCCAAGCCATGGTGTTCTCCAATAAATACAATTGTTGCTAATATATCAGTCTGTTAATCTATGATAAAGCGTTCTATTGCCGCGTTATCTTGTTTTAATAATTTATTCCATTCACGACTAGGTAATTTTATATTCAGTAAGCAGTTACCTAATTCGTCATATGATTCATCAGTAATACAGTTTAACTCATACAAAATACCACGTAGCTTACCTTCGTGAGGAGGTATTGTGACTTTTTGTGTAACAATTTCTTTACCTAAACGCTCAGCAAGCGCTTGAAACAACAATTCAATACCAATTCCTGCATGGGCTGATAACCATACACGTATCGGCATACCTGTTTCATCTCGATCAATCCTAGGTTCTATATCATCTAACTTATCAATTTTATTGCAAACTAATAGTTGAGGAACATCACCCGCTTCAATCTCATCTAATACATGTTGAACTTGTTCTATGTTTTCAGAACGCCTTTCATCTGCTATATCAATAACATGTAAAAGAAGTTCAGCTTCTCGTGTTTCAGTTAATGTTGCTTTAAATGCATCTACAAGATCATGAGGTAAGTGCCTTATAAATCCAACAGTGTCAGCCAAAATAACACGGCCTACATCTTCAACTTCAATTCTTCTTAACGTAGGATCTAGTGTCGCAAAAAGCTGATCAGCAGCATAAACATCTGCATTGGTAATATGGTTAAATAGGGTCGACTTACCCGCATTAGTATAACCAACAAGTGAAATTGTTGGGATTTCTGCGCGTGTTCTTGCTCTTCGACCTTGCTGTCTTTGACGCTCTACTTTTTCGAGTCGCTTACGAATACTGGTCATACGCTCACGTAATAAGCGTCTGTCCGTTTCTAATTGAGTTTCGCCGGGACCTCTTAAGCCAACACCACCTTTTTGTCTTTCTAGATGGGTCCAGCCTCGAATAAGCCGAGTACTCATATGCCTAAGTTGTGCGAGTTCAACTTGTAACTTACCTTCATGCGTACGCGCACGTTGAGCAAAAATATCGAGAATAAGCGTTGTTCTATCAATGACTCGACATTGACATAATGCTTCAACGTTTTTTTCTTGAGAGGGCGATAAAGTGTGGTTAAACAAAATAACATTAGCTTCGAATAAACGAACAGCTTCGGCTATTTCCTCAACTTTTCCACTACCAACAAAATACTTAGTATGAGGTTTGTCTCGCTTTCCTGTAACAACAGTAAGCGCAGAAACGCCCGCAGAGCTTACAAGCATTTCAAATTCTTGTAAGTCTTCACGTGCGTTTTCATCTGGAAAATCTACATGAACAAGTATTGCCTGTTCGCCTGCTTGGTAACGATCAAACAATGAAACAATACCTATTTATGAAATTAAAAGGATAAGAAAAAAACTCAGTTATGATTATCATTTACTACCATGTAACTGAGTTTTTTGAATGAAACTTTTGAGTAAATTAATATATTCAATCCAACAGCGAGTCTTCAAATCTAGAATATTTATAACCACTTGTACCATCAGTATCATTAATCTTGTTGATCCGCAGATTCATTCGATGCTGCTGGTGTAGTAATCACAGCACGTGACGGTACTACAGTAGAAATTGCATGCTTGTAAACCATTTGGCTTACCGTGTTTTTAAGCAATATAACAAATTGATCAAAAGACTCAACTTGCCCTTGTAATTTAATGCCATTTACTAAGTATATTGCTACAGGAATGCGATCACGACGTAAAGCATTCAAAAACGGGTCTTGTAACGATTGCCCCTTTGCCATTTTTTGGCCCTCTTGTTATTTTTAATAGATTGTTGCTATTTTTGTAATAATTATAGCTGAGTATTCAGCCAAGTTATTAATTATACATCAATATTTAAAGTTTATTTACGATTGAGATAATTTGTTGCAAATTATTTTCATCTTCCATCGTAAGATTGGTTGCTCCTTGCCAGCTACGTAACCAAGTTAATTGACGTTTAGCCAATTGCCTAGTTGCACATATGCCTCTATATATCATTTCTTTGTGATCATAATCTCCATCTAAATATTGCCACATTTGCCGATAACCTACACATCTCATTGATGGTAGGTCGATATGTAAATCTTGTCGTTCTTTTAATTTAACGACCTCTTGTTCAAAACCTTGAGTAATCATTTGATTAAATCGTAATTCAATTCGATCATGCAAAGTACTACGATTTTTTGGTGTTAAGGCAAACTGCAATACATTACCTTGTAAGCCCTCACCTTTTACCTGTGTTAATTCGGTTAAAGATTTCCCTGTTAAACGATAAACCTCTAATGCTCTTGATAACCGTTGAGGGTCATTTTTATGAATTCTTGCCGCAGATACAGGATCAATAGCGTCTAATTCTTCATGAAGTTTGTCCCAGCCTTTTTCGGCAACTTCCAATTCAATTTCTTTTCTTATTTCTGCATTAGCTGCAGGTAAAGGCGATATCCCTTCAATAAGACTTTTAAAATACATCATTGTTCCACCAACCAGCACAGGAATTCTCTGGTTGGCGTGTGAACGTTTAATTGCCGTTGATGCATCACTACAAAAGTCTGATGCAGAGTAGCTTTCTGCTGCATCAATCATATTAATTAATTGATGAGGATACTTTTGCAACTCTTCAAATGTAGGCTTTGCTGTACCTATATCCATATGTTTATAAACTAGAGCTGAGTCAACACTAATAATATCAACAGGTAACTGATCTTGCAGTCCCATAGCTAACGCGGTTTTACCGGAAGCTGTTGGCCCCATGATACAAATAATGGGTAAAGATTTATTCATATCAGCGGTAGTTGGCATAATTAAAGCGCTAGGTTACATTAATTTATTTAATTCAGATGTAAGGTCTACAGGTGTAGAATTCAAGAGTAAAAGTTTTTCTTTTATATCAGATTGTAAGTTTTGTATTTTACTCAATAAGATATTAGTAGATTCTATGGTATAAGTTTCTTGTAATAACAAGGAAGTAAGCGCTAAAAGCCAATCTTTATCCTCTAATTCGTTATGTTCATTTTTATTAAAAAGTGCATTTAATAAATGTAAGAAACTACTACAAACATCTTTATTACGTAAACAGGCAGGGAATTGCCTAACTTGCACAGAGCTTTTACTGATGACATTAAAAGCAATACCTAAGCGTTCGAAATTATGCTTATTTTTTTCTAAAAAAACACATTGTAATTTTTCACTTTGTATTTTTACAGGCAGCAACAAAGGTTGACTTATAAAGCCGGCTTCCCATTTTGACGCTAACTCATTGGCCAATAGATCAGTTTCTAACTTTGTTAAAGAAAGTAAACGTAATTCATGGTCCAGTAAAATTAATGCGTAGCTTACTTGAATAATATGAAGAACTAATACACCTCTTACAACTTTATTAACATTAGCAACACTTGTATGTAAGTCTTCACCAACTTTCGGCGTTTGACTTTCGGCTAAGTCAACTTCATTACTCATTAACTGATAGTAAGCATCTTTCCCTTTAGTTGAAGGGCGTGAATGATGATAACTTGAATGAGAAGGCGTATATTGAGAAGGGCTTCCTTCATTTACATACGACAAGGGTTTTATATAACTTTGGTCAACGGCAGCCTGTTGGTATGATGGTTGATATTGTATGCTTGTATGTTTATCAGGTTCTGAACTGCTAGTTTTATCGTTTTCGTTTTGATCAATATGATGTAAATCCATTAAAGAATGTTGAACAATACCCTCATCATTGAAGGCTCTTTGACAAACAGAAAAAATAAAATCGTGAATATAGCGCCCTTGATGAAAACGTACTTCGTGCTTGGCCGGATGAACATTTACATCAACATCCCGATGATTTAGCGTTAAAAAAAGCACAAATGCAGGATAGGTATCTGGCGGCAATAAATCGCTGTATGCCTGTCTAATTGCATGATTAATGAGTTTATCACGCATCATACGGCCATTAACGTAACTGTAGCATAAATCATTTTGATTACGCGCAAAACTGGGTTTAGCTAGCCAACCGCTAAAGTGTAGGTCGTCATGACTACATTCGACTTCTATAGCATGATCAATAAACTTTTGACCGCAAATTTGTGCAACACGCTTAGTGTATTGGGCTTTAGTTGTTGCAGCCCTATATTGACGTATGATCTTATCGTTATGTGTTAAAACAAAGGTGATATCTAAACAAGCAAGAGCGATTCTT
This sequence comes from Pseudocolwellia sp. G5-9, assembly GCF_055808995.1. Lineage (NCBI taxonomy): Bacteria > Pseudomonadati > Pseudomonadota > Gammaproteobacteria > Alteromonadales > Colwelliaceae > Pseudocolwellia > Pseudocolwellia sp. G5-9. The sequence continues at coordinate 3,603,454 of NZ_CM147893.1, read as the reverse complement.
TTAATCACTTCTTCAATATGAGTAAATTCTGTTTTATCTGTACGTAAAAATTTTCGCCTAGCCGGTGTATTAAAAAACAGATCTTGTACATCTATAGTAGTCCCGTTGGGGTGTGCTGCAGGCTTAATATCAACCGCCATGTCACGACCTTCCGCAGAAGCTTGCCATGCTGATTCTTGATCAGCAGGTTTAGAAGTTAAAGTCAGGCGGGAAACAGAGCTAATAGAAGCTAAAGCTTCTCCTCTAAAACCAAGACTACTTATACCTTCAAGATCATTTAATGTTTTTATTTTACTGGTTGCATGTCGACTAAGTGCTAAAGCCAGTTCATCTTTCGATATCCCGCTTCCGTTATCACTTATTTTAATGCGTTTAGCTCCCCCCTTTTCAATTTGGATTTTAATCGTTGTCGCGCCAGCATCTATGCTGTTTTCGACTAACTCTTTAATTACCGATGCTGGACGTTCAACGACTTCGCCTGCCGCAATCTGGTTTGCCAACTGGGCTGGAAGGATTTCTATAGGCATTATTTTTATTCAGCTCGCGGAATGATTAGTGTCTGCCCGATTTTAATGACATTTGATTTCAAGTTGTTTTTTTTCTTTAAATTACTCACTGAGACATTATATCGTTTAGCAACAACACTTAATGATTCACCAGAACGTATTTTATGTTGTTTTAGCTGGCCAGTAGCATAAAGAGTTCCATCTGGTGGGTTATCACTAAAGTAAGTATCCACAGCAGTATAAATAGCTCTAGCTAATTTTTGCTGATGAGCAAAGCTCGTTAAGTTACGTTCTTCTTGTGGATTTGAAATAAAACCTGTTTCAATGAGTACTGAAGGAATATCAGAAGATTTTAACACCGCTAAACTTAAGCCTTCAGGGCTACTCTTATGCAGCTTTGTTACTTTTTTAAGTTGACGTATTACGTGCTCGGCAAATGCGTAACTGCTCCCCATCGTATATTCTTTTTTCATATCCGCTAAAGTAATAGCTAAGTTTTTATCTTTCGTTTTTTTGATGGTTTCACCCGCACCACCCAAAAGCTCTGATTCTTTTTGGCGATTGGCTATCCAACGGGTAAACTCAGAATTAGCTCGCCTAGTTGACTGTACGAGTACAGAAGCACCACTCGGCTTAGAGGAAGTAAAAGCATCGGCATGAATAGAAATTAGAAGATCCGCTTTGCTTTTTCTCGCTAACTCGGTTTTTTTGTCGTGATTAACATAGTAATCACCTTTTCGGATCATTACCGCTTTAAGTCCGGGTTGACGATTTATGAGTTTTTCTAATTTTTTGGCTATGCTAAGCGTAATTCGTTTTTCATAAGTACCACGAGCACCTATAGAACCAGGATCTTCACCACCATGCCCTGCAACTATGGCAATAACAATATCTCTTTTACTTGATATATTAAGACTCTGTGTTGTGGTGTCTGAGTCATTCTTATCATAAATATCTATAACTAATCGATCACCGTAAGTTCCAGCGGGCGCTAGAGGAAATATAGATAATTGGTAGTTTTCAGCTAATTCTAAAACAAGTCGGGTAGTACCTTTTTTGGGAGGTTGACTCGTACGAATCTTTTTAATTCGATTATCATCTTTTAAAACATTAGTTAATGAAACGAGTGATTTACTATTAGCAAAGTCGATCACTAATCGCTGAGGTTTAGACAAGCTAAAATAGGAAAATTCTGGTTTTTCAGATAAGTCAAAAACAACACGAGTACTATCTGGTGCTGGCCAAATACGAACACCTTTAATATTATTAGCCGCATATACCTGCGTCGACAATAGGCATAATAAAGTCATCAATAAAATAAATTGTCGTTTTGTTACAGCAAAGAGCATGAAGGTCCTATAGTAAATGTGTTTTTATTAATTATATTGAGTTAGTTTTTCTAAAAGAAACTGAGATAATGTTGTTTTAGCATCAAAGCGTATAGTTCTTTCGGCATTTTTATATTCAATATTAATGATTAAGTCTGCTTCAGGTAAAAAGCCCTCTCCTTTTTCTGGCCATTCAATAAAGCTACAACTATTCTCACCGAAATAATCTCTAATTCCCATGTATTCAAGTTCTTCGGGATCGGCTAATCGATATAAATCAAAATGATATACGTTCCATAATTCTAACTCATAAGGTTCAACTAAAGTATAGGTTGGGCTTTTTACATTACCTTGATGCCCCATACCTTGTACAAAGCCTCGTGTTAATGTTGTTTTCCCTGCGCCTAAGTCTCCATGTAAATATACAATAAGCCCTTGTTTGAGATCATCTTTAATAATTTTTGCTAATAGACTTCCCATAGCAATAGTGGCTTCAGAGTTTACTAAGTCGTAGGTTAATGCATCAGTTTTATTATTCATTACGAATAGTTCATTTCAATATTATATTTATATTCATTTTGCTAGTTTACCTAAATGATCTTTTGTCGCAATAACAGATCAAGTTAAATTGTTATTTATCTGTAACTTTTTGTTCTTATTATAAGAGATCGCTATTACGTATATAAATTTTCGTCTTAATCGTATTATTTATCCCATTAAAACGATGATAAACTATAAAAAACGCACACTAGCTTTAATACCCCATGACAATTAATGCCATAAATTACACTGAACTAACAGAAAAAATAAAACTATGGAGCAAAGAGCTAGGATTTTCTCAGGTGGGGTTTTCCGACGTTGATTTATCTGAACACGAAGCTAACTTTACTCAATGGCTAGATAATAATTACCATGGCAATATGGACTATATGGCTAGGCACGGTTCAATGCGAACAAGGCCTGAGGAGCTGGTAGAAGGAACACTTAGTTGTATTAGTGTTCGCATGGATTATTTACCCGAAAATGCAAAATTTGCGCAAATTCTAAAACAGCCCGATCATGCTTATATCAGCCGATATGCATTAGGACGAGATTACCATAAGCTCATGAGAAAGCGCCTAAAACAGTTAGGTAATAAAATTAGCGAATATTGTGAAGGATTTAACTTTAGGCCCTTTGTAGATTCAGCCCCTATACTTGAAAGACCTTTAGCTGAAAAAGCGGGGTTAGGTTGGACAGGTAAACATAGCTTAATCATTAATAGAGAAGCTGGGTCTTGGTTCTTTTTAGGTGAGCTATTAGTTAATATTCCCCTACCAACAACAAGCTCGCCAGCGAATGAATGTGGTAAGTGTGTTTCATGCATTAAAATTTGCCCTACCGGTGCGATTATAGAACCATACGTAGTAGATGCTCGCCGCTGTATCTCGTATTTAACCATTGAGCTAAAAGAGGCGATACCTGTTGAATTTAGAGCTCCGATGGGTAATCGCATATATGGCTGTGATGATTGCCAACTCATTTGCCCGTGGAATAAGTTTGCAAAAATAACACAAGAGGAAGACTTTAATGCCAGAGAAGCGTTAGATAATAGTAAACTTTTATCTTTATTTGCATGGGATGAAACTTATTTTCTTCGAAAAACTGAAGGCTCACCTATCAGAAGAATTGGCTATGAATGCTGGCAACGAAATATCGCTATTGCTTTGGGCAATGCTCCTTATGACGAAAACGTGATCAATGCATTAAGCGAAAAGTTAACTATCAGTTCCCCTATGGTTGTAGAGCATATTGAGTGGGCATTACAGCAGCAAATAGAAAAAAAGCACGAAGAGGCTCTTGCTATAACAACTCACACAACAAACGAAAGATTAACCGGCCGCTTAATTAGAACCATTGAAAAAGGTTTACCTAGAGACGCTTAGCTGGATGAACATGTGTTACTTTTATATTTTTTGACTTCACTTTTCGTGCTTCACAACTAGCTAATATTTTTTGTTTACCTTCATCAGTCAGGTTTTTCCAGCCAACAATTTCTTTAATATGACGAAAGCAACCCACACAAACATCTTCTTTATCTAAACAACAATTACGAACACACGGACTTTCAATCACTGACTTTACCTCTGAAATATTGTATTAAAATCATTATATCGCATCAGTATAGGCTTTAAGGGATTTCAAGTGTGAACGTAACTTAGTAATGGCTTCCCTATATTTTTCCATATTGGCTTTATCTGAAGTATCATTTAGCATTTCTTTTAATGATAGACATGCTGTGTGAATATCTTTGGCGGCCATCACTTCAGATACTTTTAATATAATTTGAATAGGTTGAGCAGTGTTAGCAAAATCATGCTTTCCTATAGCTTGTTCAAGAAACCTTATCGATTTATCTAGATCATCAATATATTCATCAATCATATATGCGGCAAGCTCTGAAGAGCCTTGATTGAAAGCATATTTTTCCATATCTAAAACATGGCTAGATGGTAAATCAGTTTCATCGGCAATAGAAGCCTGAGAATAATTAAGGTATGTTTTATCTGAGCTGTCGAGTTTATCTGTTTCATTTAAAAAAGCGTCAAATGATTGATCCATATTAACAGTAGTAACTGCCTTCTCTTTAGAACCAATATGAATAGCTTTTGCTTTAAGCCATGGAGAAAGAAGAAGAATAAGCGCTTTTATATCTAATACATGTGGCAGGGTTGATACTTTCCAATGTTTAATTGCCTTCGAAAGATTGCCTGCTGGCGTATCAAATAAAATATCTTTAAATGTAAAAACACCCCGTAGAATATTCTGCCCTGTTGATAACATAACAAAAGGAGATTGATTAAACTCAGACATGAGTATTAAGTACCTACCAGACTGCCAGTGTTTAATCATAGCAATAGGTTGAGACACAACATGTACTTGTAAACCTAACCATTGAAGTAATCGGATCAATAATTGATGTTCCTCGGGTACAGAAACAGCCAATAACACTTCCACTCTTGTTGATTGATATTGATGTTCGCTTAATACTTCAGCCTCAACGAGTCTGTTATCAACTGAGTCACTTGCTAAAAGTTCAAGTATTTTTACTTGAAAGCTGTTTTGACATAAAGGCATAGAAGCCTGATTGTACAAACCCTCTTTATGATAAGCGCTATTTACGGGTGACTGCATAACAAACAATTTAGGTTTCTTATTTTCAGGCAGATTATCAACATGACTCTTAATATCTTCAAGGTTAACCCGTGAAATATCGTCACCTAAAATGATCAAATCGACAGGCTTATTGGTAAGGGTTTTAACACTATACTCTTTAGTGAAATCATCAATGCTATTTACAGTAGATACAGTGCCGTCAGCAGCATGAATTGCATGGCTAACCACTTTTTGTAAAAATGGATAAGCACTCACAGAAACAATAGATACTTGCTTCAAGCTTTTAGCTTTAATCGTTTTGTCTGATAAATGAATTTCTTGCTCAACAAGTGACATAGCAAACATCACTTTAAAACCATCGTCTTGCAATTCACTCTCTACTTGATTGATATTAAAACGTTGCATTAAGGTTTTAATATAAAAAACAATATCTGAAGTAGGTGTCGACTTTACTTCCTCGTTCACTAATCGACTAACCAAATCAGGAAGTTTTTTTAATTTTTTAGCCGGCGACACTGTTAATGTAAATCGAACCGTTTGAGAGCCAGTATCGCGATCAATTACTTTTAAATCTACTAGCATTTTAGCATTGAATAATTCAGCTAAAGTTACCCTGATGATACCTAACAGCATACGATGGAATAAACGATGTTCTACACTGGCAAAATTGAGAAGTAATCTATCTGTTTGAAGGTATATTTGATTTCGTTGCAAGTGAGCTTCTGACATAGCGTTAAAAATAATCGCGTGTAATTCATCTTTAAAACTAATATCTATATTTTGTAAGTTACGAGGGCTCTTTTGTAATTTCATCACAATATTACTTTGGCGGCACCAATCGAAGATACGCGTTAGTTGTCGGTAAACAGGTAACGAACTACTATTCATATCGACAGAGCTACCTTGGCTTTGTAGCATTGCCCTTACTACCATTTTACTAAATTTATCAGTTGTTGCTGATAACTCATCAATTGAATGATCTTCTGTCTTTTTTAATTTGTTTTTAAGCAACAAAATCGTATTTTTAAATTGCTCTGTTTTTTCATCTCGACTTAATGTGCCAAACCAACGAGTGCCATCAAAACCAATACAAATGTCTAATTGAATATTGCTTTTAGTTTTGATTTGACAAGTTTGAGTTATTTGAGAGTCACGAACACTTTTTGCTGCTGTTATTACTTCTGATAACGATTGAGTTGTTATTAACTTACGCCAATGACTTATGTCACTGTTTGAAAAACCAGTTAAACTTAAAATAGCTTCATTGACTTCAATATAAGACGTAAATGGGTGATATTGCCAAAGAGCGACACTATGATTTTTATGAATAAACGTTAATTCATCTTTGTGAGAATGAACTAATGACTGATACTGATTTTCACTATGCTCTGGCTTTTGAATTTGGTGAATCAAGCCAACAATACGAAGATGTTCTGCAGTTTTAACGTAATCACTTTGCTCTTGTTTTTTATCTTCTCCCGCTAATAAATTTTCACATAAATTAACGGTATTTTCGCCATATTGTTTGATTCTACTTTTAAGTCTCAACAATATACTTAAAATCAGTAACAAACTAACTGCAACGCCAGCTATCAAACCATAATAATAGTATTTTTCTGAAAGTGTGTAAGGCGTTTTTTCTAACACTTGAGTGATAAAAGGAGGAACAATATAATGAGAAGACGTGAAGTTTATGCGTTTATTATTTTCGCCATAAAGCGTATTGAGCGTTTGATTAACTTTTTTAATTCTATTAAAAACTTCCTCTGCTAACCTTAAATGGCTATACCATTTAGCTAATACTCTTTGCTCTACATTAAATAATGTTTGTAGATCTTCAATTTTACTTCTTATTTCTATATCTAGCGGCTCACTGGTTAATACACTTAACCAAGTACTTATGGCTAAATCTATCTTTTTAGTAATTTCATCAAAACTATCTACTGAATCATGAATACTCAACGATTCAAACCCTAAAGTGGCTTCATCAAATAATAACAGTGATTTATTTAACTGACCTAATATTCTAGTAACTTCAATATATTTAATGGCATTACCTGCAGGTATATAACCATTTTCACCATTAATGGTAACTTTGTGATGAAATACTATTTGCTCTTGGTTTTTCTTTTCTATTTCTTCAACAAGCGTATTGATCAGTAAACGTAGTTGAGCAATGGAGGTTTGCTTTAAAGTATCATTTCTAGGTTCATTATTTTTTATCCGATCAACAATATCCTTTATTCCACTAATTTCCGTAGCCAAAAGCCCTGATTGCCTTACATTAATAAAAGGCAACTTTGATATATCAGCTATATTTTTTTCGATCATATTTAACGAACGACTTAATTCATTTGCTGTTTTGCTGCTTTGTAAAGTGACAAGATATTCATGATTAAATGACAATAATTGTTCGTATTGGTAGGCAAACTCTAGTGTAGGTATTTGTGTTGTTACTAAGTCATTCACTTGAATATTACGTTGATAAAACAAAAACGAAATAATTCCCACAACTAACAAAATAGATGAAAATAGAAAAACTAAAGACCCTGATATTTGACGATGAAAAGGTATATGTGACTTGAAACTCATGAATATATAGTTCTCTGTTCATGCGTACAGATAAAATACGCTTCTGAATTCATTTATTGTGAGCCATAGTTTATTTAAATACAGATAAGAATCAATGTTTATTAATATGATAGGAAGGCTGTAACCTCATTGAAGTAATTGCATTACAGCCTTTTTTTTAAAAACAAAGTGAAATGAGTAATTAAAAACCTTACAACTTAAAAAAATGTTCTTGATAAACTTTAAGTTCTGCAATGGATTCACGAATATCATCCATTGCTAAATGTGCTCCAGTTTTCACTACTTTATCTAGCACTTCTGGCTTCCAACGTCTTGCAAGCTCTTTCACTGTACTTACATCTAAGTTTCTATAATGAAAATAGTCTTCGAAATCAGGCATGTATTTATTAATAAAACGACGATCTTGCCCAATACTGTTACCACACATAGGTGATTTGCCTTTTGGTACATATTGTTCAACAAATTTAAGGGTTTCTTCTGTGGCAGTCACGATATCCGTTGTGCTTTCTTTACAGCGTTTTGTTAAACCTGATTGTCCATGATGTTCAATACACCATGGATTCATATTATCTAAGGTTTCATTAGACTGATGAATGGCAAACACAGGACCTTCAGCCAAAATATTAAGTTGACTGTCAGTAACGATACTCGCTATTTCCAAAATCACATCCGTTTCGGGTTCTAGGCCTGTCATTTCGAGATCAAGCCAAATTAAATTTGTATCATTACGCGCCATAAATGTTTCCTTGTTCCATGCTAATTCACTTATTATTTATTAATGATCAGACAAGGGTTAGATGAATTACTATTTTTAAGTATAATACGTGAGAACAAATAATGTTTAAAACCCTTTAAGCGAATAATAAGCAATAAAATATGATTACTTCTCGTGACTAAACGTAGAAAACTGACTAAAGGTCAGGTTAGACGCATTAATGCGAATCAGGATAAAAAACTCAGTAAAAAAACGGATAGCGTACAATGGCTAGATGATGAGTTAGGTGAACCACAAACCGGTACTGTTATCAGCCGATTTGGTCAGCATGCCGATGTAGAGGATGAACAACAAAATTGCCATCGTTGTAATATTCGTCGAAGTGTTAAATCTTTAGTCTGTGGTGATAAAGTGTTATGGCGTTTAGGCAAAGAAACAAAACATAGCATTACTGGCGTTATTGAAGCTGTGCATGAACGAACCTCTATACTAAGCCGCCCTGATGTATATGACGGTGTAAAACCCATTGCCGCTAACATTACTCAAATTCTTATTGTGTCTTCTGTTTTACCCGCATTTAATCCTGATATTATTGATCGATATTTAGTGGCTGCCGAACAAACCGGTATTACACCTATTATTGTATTAAATAAAACAGATTTATTTGATGATACAAACCGCACCATCATTGAGAAACAATTAAGCATCTATAAAGATATTGGGTATCAAATACTTTACGTAAGTAATGAAACACAAGAAGGTATAGATACCTTAAAAGCGCAGCTCAATCAGAACATTAGTATTTTTGTGGGACAATCTGGCGTAGGAAAGTCGACATTAACCAATAGCTTAATGCCTGAGCTGGGATTAATAACTAAACAAGTTTCTGAAAACTCAGGATTAGGACAGCATACGACAACTGTTGCCCGATTATTTCATTTTAATAATGGCGGTGATCTTATTGACTCTCCAGGTATAAGAGAGTTTGGCTTATGGCATTTAACACCTGAACAAGTTTGCTCTGGTTTTATAGAGTTTTCAGATTACATTGGCACTTGTAAATTTAGAGATTGCAAACATCAAAACGATCCTGGCTGTGCTCTGATTGAAGCGACCGAACAACAAAAAATACATAAAAAAAGATTGACGAGTTTTCAAAGAATACTCGCCAGTTTAGACGAAAACACACTAACTTCTCGTTTTAACGATTGAGTAAAAAAAATACTATATTGAAAGGAAAACCTGTGATCATTGATAGAATAAAAATAGCACTTCAATACATAATGCCTAAGCATGCTATTTCGCGTTTAGTTGGAAAATTCGCAGCCGCAAAAGCGGGTTGGTTAACCACTAAAGCCATTAAATGGTTTATAAAAGCTTACGACATTAACATGAGCGAAGCTAAATTAAAAAATGCAGAAGACTTTGAAACCTTTAATGATTTTTTCACTCGTGAATTGGAAGACGGTGCTCGTGATATTGATAACAACAGCAACACCCTTTGTTATCCTGTAGATGGTGCAATAAGCCAACAAGGTGATATTGAACAAGGTCAGCTAATACAAGCAAAAGGCTTTAATTATAGTTTAACGAGTTTATTAGGTGGTGATGTAAATGATGCTAAACCTTTCGAGAACGGTAAGTTTTCATGCATTTATTTGGCGCCTAAAGATTATCACCGTATTCATATGCCAATGGCAGCAACATTAAGAAAAATGATATATGTGCCTGGCGATTTGTTTTCGGTAAACCCTCTTACGGCTCAAAACGTACCTGACTTATTTGCTAGAAATGAAAGAGTAGTCACTATTTTTGATACTGAACATGGCTCACTTGCCATGGTATTAGTCGGCGCTACCATTGTTGCTAGTATAGAAACAATATGGGCAGGAACTATAACTCCTCCGGCAGGTAAAGATGTATTTACTTGGAATTATCCTGCAGCAGGCGTTGACGCCATTCACCTAAAAAAAGGCGATGAAATGGGTCGGTTTAAACTTGGCTCTACCGTCGTTTCAACCTTTTCTCCTAATATGATTGAGTTCAATAAATCAGCAGGACCAGAAACCGTAACGCGACTGGGCGAACATTACGCGGACATTTGTAGTTAACTTATATGTAAAAATGTATATAAATAATCACATCGTAAATAAAGAATTGCGTAAATAAATAGCAATAAACAACAAAAATGCTACTTAATTACCATAAGCAATAATATTGTTTAATACTTTTTTGTTGCTCATTTTAGCAACAAGAGATAGGATTAGAGGATATGAGTTTACTGTAAAACTTAGTATCTATTTTAAATTTCGAGGAAATTCAATGAGTCGTAGTAAGTCTGGTCTCAAGCCTACTGAAGCAGAACTAACACTTTTAAATATTTTATGGCAATTAGGGCCAGCAACAGTAAGACAGATTCATGATCACCTCAGCAGCACTCAAAACACTGGGTATACAACTGTTTTAAAAATATTACAAATTATGCATGAAAAAGCGTTGGTTATTCGTGATGAAAGTAATAGAGCACATGTATATGCTGCTGCAAATAGTGAAATGCAAACGCAATCATCTTTATTAAAAGATTTAGTCTCTAAAGCATTTGGAGGCTCTACATCTAAACTTGTTATGCGAGCTTTAGATGATTCAACAAGTAGTGAAGAAATCGCTGATATTCGGAAATTACTTAATAAATTAGAAGAACAATAATCAATTTAACGGAAGTGTAATGCAGGAAAGCTTTTTAAACAGCCCACTGATATATAGCATAGCACTTACTCTTATCCATTTTTTATGGCAAGGAGTACTCGTTGCACTTGCCTTAAAAACCGCATTAGTTTTTACTCCAAATCAAAAGTCACAATTGAGGTACGCCTTTTCGTCAGCAGCAATGATATTAAACCTGCTATTGCCTCTGATGACTTTCTTTATTATTTTTAAACCTGATTATCTACAGTTAACTCAAAACTTATCACAAAACCCTATAACTGGCTTCGAGTTTACTCAAATAATATCATCAGAAAGTGAGTGGTATTCCAATGCTGTAGACTATTTACCTTACTTAACCGTTACTTGGCTATCTGTTATATCGGTTTTATCTCTAAAGTTGATATTCGAGTTATACTCTGTAAATCAATTACCTAAACAAGATACCTTAATACCTGATGAAGATTTATTTACTCGCTTTCAGAATCTATCTCAACAAATAGGTATAAAAAAAGCCCCCTCTTTAATGATCTCGTTAAATACTTCGGTACCTATGGCAATAGGCTGGATAAAACCTATCGTATTAATACCTGTAAGCATGTTAACCGGACTTACACCTACCCAATTAGATATGTTAATGCTACATGAATTAGCACATATTCGTAGATATGATTATTTTGTGAACTTTATTCAATCTATCGTAGAAATTATTTTGTTTTTCCATCCTTGTGTATTATGGGTTTCAAACCAAATGCGCAATGAAAGAGAATATTGTAGTGATGATATTGCTGTTAGGCATTGTGGTAACCCAATAGCATATGCCCACACTCTTGCTGATACAGCCTCTCTGTGTAATAAACACCGACATCATTCTATACCCAATATGGCAATGGCTGCTTCTGGTGGAGATCTTACGCAAAGAGTACTACGGTTAGTCAACGAGCATCATTGCGCTTCAAGTAATCAAGCAAGTAAGTGGTTTGCATCTTTAACTATATTGTCGGTCATACTTTTTATTTCATCACAGCAACTTATTACACAATTTGAAATAGAGCTTAATTCACCTAGTTATACGAATAAAACTGAAGTATTAGATACAAAAGAACTATTTAATACAAGGCTCCCTATTTCTATTCCAAATGAACAAAATCACATTATAAAACACAAGAAAATAGTTCCACCACAGCAGATCACTGAACATGTTGAAGAAATTAATAATATAATTATTGAACAAAAAAAGAAAATTCAACCAAAGGCTAAAAAAAACATAACCATTTCAAATAATAAACAGGAATCAGAAATAACAACTCAATCGCCTGCTGATGAAATTGAGGATAAATTAGCAAAAATAGAAACATCTACTATTGGTAAATATACCAATACCAGTAAGAAATCTATTTCCGAAATAGCTTTTGATAATACAGATTCAAGCAAAAATACATCACTAACCAAAAACTCTTATTCTGAACAATTAATAGAATTTGCGAAAGAACCTAGCCATAAAGAACCTAGATTACCTGCTAGAAAAGTAGATATAAATAGTGCATCAAACCTCTATACAAAGAGTACTAAACTATCTTCCGAAGCAGAGCTAATATATTCTGTCCCCCCTAAATACCCCTATACAGCTAAGCGTAAAGGTATTGAACTAGAAGTTAAAGTGGACTTCACAATAGATAAAAAAGGTAATGTAACAGATATTATTTTTCCATCTGTAAAACATAAAATAAATTACTTTAAGACATCAGTGCGTTCAGCCATTGAAAAGTGGCGCTTTAAGCCAGCACAAAATAATGGTGAAGCAATTAATAGTAAAATGTCTAAAATTTTTTCTTTCAGCTTACACAAATAGATATCTAATAGTTTAAATAAAAAATTGCTCTTAATTATTATCATTCATTGCTTTTTTAGTAACCTCTCTTCCTCTATCAGAATAAAGATAAACCTAACTGAAATGCCTAACTTAGAACATCTAAAGAATGGTAAATGATAATTGTAGAAAATAATCAATACATCATAGAATCAACTCCCAATCTGTTGTCCAACGCCTTTAATAATGTTTTACTGAATGTATTAGAATACAATCCTGAAAAAAGTGAAATTTAAGTGCGAACTCAACTTTGTGATATAAATGCATTCGTTACTATATTACTTGACCACTTAATATATAAAGGATTAATGGTATAAATGACATCCTCTAAGAATAAGTTGCACAAAAATGATACCTCTGCACATGAACAAGAAGCCTTTTGGTCTCAAGGAGAGTTTCAATCTTTTATAGGGAAAAATAATCTCACTCTTCATTATGCTCATTTCTTTAACAAGATAGGAGCGCCTGTAATTGTAATTGCTTCTGGTCGTTCAGAGAGTTATTTGAAGTATAAAGAAACCATTTTTGAACTTTACCAACAGGGTTATAGTGTTTTTATTTTAGATCATAGGGGACAAGGTCTATCAGAGCGTATGCTCATCAATACTCATAAAGGTTATATTGAAGATTTTGATGATTATGCCCACGATTTATATCAATTTATAACCACCATTGTAAATCCCGCATCTGTGGATTCAGCCCCTTATTTATTAGCTCATTCAATGGGCTGCGCAATATCATTAAGAATGTTTCAACTTTTTCCTCAAGTGGTTAAAAAAGCAGTTTTACTGTCCCCAATGATAGCTATAAATACGGGTATTCTACCTCACTTTCTTGCGAGCTTTATCGTAAATATAGGTAGAGTCATTAACCACATATTCTCAAATGAACCTTGGTTTTTTATAGGTTTATCAAGGTATAAAGCTAAACCTTTTTATGATAACCAACTTACTCATTGCAAAAAACGTTATCAGAAGACCATTAATTTATATGAAGAAGAAACAAGTATTCAACTCGGTGGTGTCACTATACATTGGCTCAGTGAAGCACTGAAAGCAGAGCATAATATTTTCTCAAATTTAGATAAAATCCATACACCTTTATGTGTATTTCAGGCAGGTAATGACAATATTGTAGATAATAAAAAGCAAAATTTATTTTGCGATGAATTAAATCAGCTCGCTCCTCAATTAAGCGCCAAAACACCTATAGTTATTGAAGGCGCTTGGCATGAGCTATTATTTGAAACAGATGAGATAAGAACTCAAGTCATCACAAAAACACTACAGTTTTTCGAGTCTTAAACGACTGATTTAGGATCATGATGAATAAAGACTTCACACGGTGATAATTCTTCCTCTATTTCTTTTTCTATTAACTCTCCTATAGCATGAGCTTCAAATAAAGATAAGTTATCATCTAGCTCTAAATGAAATTGAATAAACTTTACAGGCCCGGCTTGTCGAGTTCTTAGGTCATGCAAACCATACGTTTTTTTATGATTAACAACAATATTCGTAATAATATTTTGTTCATCTGCTGTAAGCTCGTGATCCATTAAGTGATATACACTTAACCACACTATTTTCCCAGCCCCCCATAATAAAAACAACCCAACTAAAATGGTAAAAAAACCATCTGCATTCTTCCATATACTTTGGCTCAAAAATAAGGCTAATAACACACCAATATTAAGGATTAAATCTGATTGGTAATGAAGAGCATCGGCACTTATAGCAACCGATTGAGTTTTATTAATTACAAATTTTTGAATAACAACTAAGCACAAAGTTACAATGATGGCTGCAATAGTAACTCCTATACCTACATCGGAACGAATTATGGCTTGTGGTGTGATCATTCGTCCTACACCATGAAAGACAAGCAGTAAAGCAGACCCCATAACAAAAGCTGATTGGACTAACCCTGCTAAACTTTCTGCTTTTCCATGCCCAAATCTATGCTCATTATCTGCAGGAGCAAGCGCATAACGCAAAATAACCACATTCATCAGTGACGCAAAAAGATCGAGTAAAGAGTCGGTTGTTGATGCCAACATAGAGCTTGCATCGGTAATAAACCAAGCATACAACTTTATAATCACCAGCAGCAAAGCGGCACTTGTTGCACTGTATGCTGCAATTTTCACTAAAGCATTATACTTTTTATCGTGAGTTACTGTATCCAAAATAAGTCCCTACTTCTTGGCCCAATAGCCTAATTATAAATTAATATATGCGACTAAAGTTAAATATCTTTTAGCAATACGAGTAAGATGCGTATAATTAATATATTAGACAAAATAAAGAGCTTTAGCATGTTAGACGTTGTACTTTTTCAACCACAAATCCCACCGAATACTGGGAATATTATCCGCTTATGTGCAAACTCAGGTTTTCGATTACATTTAATTGAGCCTTTAGGGTTTGATTTTGATGATAAAAAACTAAGGCGTGCAGGTTTAGATTATCATGAGTTTGCAGCAACTAAACGGCACGCAAGTTTTGAAGACTTTTTAGCGACAGAAAACCCCAAACGAATATTAGCAATAACCACTAAAACAGATAACTATTATGGTGATGTAAAGTTTACGAAAGGAGATTATTTGCTTTTTGGCTCTGAAACTAGCGGATTACCCGAAGAGGTAAGACAGCAAATACCTGATCAAAATAAGATACGCATACCTATGCTAGAAGGTAGTAGAAGTATGAACTTATCAAACGCAACCGCGGTAATTGTATATGATGCTTGGAGACAACTAGGCTTTCCAAATGCTGTATAAATCTCTCATATACAATTATTCATAAGTGCGCTCTCGCGAAAGTAAATCAGCAGCGGCTATTTTTGCAGGTTTATCACAGTATAGTACTTGATAAACTTGCTCTACGATTGGCATTTCAACATTCATTCGTTTCGCCAACATATATACTTCATGAGTATTTCTATAACCTTCAACCACTTGGCCAATATCTTTCATCGCCTGCTCAGTATCAATGCCTCTACCAAGGGCTAAACCAAAACGTCGGTTTCTTGATTGATCATCAGTACAGGTCAATACTAAGTCACCTAAACCTGCCATTCCCATAAAAGTATTAGCTTCAGCACCAAGCGCTGTGCCAAGCCGAGTCATTTCAACTAACCCACGAGTGATGAGTGCAGTTCGAGCATTAGCTCCAAAACCTATGCCATCAGCCATACCTGCGCCAATAGCAATAACATTTTTTACTGCTCCACCCAGTTGAACACCAATAAAGTCATTATTACTGTATACGCGGAATGTTTTTTCACAGTGAAGTAAGTTAGAAATGTCTTTAACAAACTCGTCGTCTGTTGAAGAAACTGAAATTGCTGTTGGTAATCCCATAGCCATTTCTCTGGCAAAAGTTGGCCCAGATAAAACAGCTAAAGAGATTTTATCACCTAATACTTCACGAGCTACATCTTGTAGAAGACGTCCTGTATCTGGCTCTAAACCTTTTGTAGCCCAAGCTACACGAGAAAATTTATCAAGGTAAGGTTTTATTTGTTTCAATGTATCAGCAAATGCATGACTTGGAACAACAATAAGGATATTTGCACTTGAACGAACGGTTTTCTCTAAATCGCTCTCTAAAATTAAAGACTCAGGAAAAAAACAATCCGGGAGGTATTTATGATTCTCCCTTGTTCTCTTCATTTCAATTATATGTGCATGATCACGAGCCCATAAAGTGGTTTGATGCCCATTACGTGCTAGTGAAACAGCAAGAGCAGTGCCGTAAGAGCCTGCTCCTATAACTGAGATGCTTTTATTGAGAGATGACATTAAAACTAGTGTGTCTCAATTCCTGAAGGAGCGCTTTCTGCTCCTGCAGTTTCTTGAGCTTTTTGTTGAACATAAGAAGCAAATAACGCTTCAAAGTTAACAGGAGCTAAGTTTAGTTGAGGAAAAGAACCACGACTTACAAGATTTGCAACAGTTTCACGTGCATATGGAAATAATGTTGTAGGGCAAAAAGCACCAATTGCATGAGCCAATTGAGCTTCAGGTAAATTACCAATAGTAAAAATACCCGCTTGTTGTACTTCCGCTAAGAAAGCTGTTTTTTCATTAACTATTGCAGTAACAGTTAATGATAATACAACTTCGTATGTATCTTCAGCTAATTTATCTGAACGAGTATCAATATCTAACTTTACTTCAGGCTTCCAATCTTGTTGAAAAATAGCTGGAGAGTTAGGCGTTTCAAATGAAACATCTTTTGTATAAACACGTTGAATTGCAAACTGAGGTGCTGATTCAGATGTTGCTGCTTCGTTGCTTTGAATGTCATCAGACATAATAAATACTTCCTATTTTAATGGCACTAAAACAGCACCTAATTTATTTTATTTGGATATGAAAACACGATAGTCGATAGTTTACATAATACGGGGGTTACTTTAATAACTCATCTAATTGGCCACTGTTGTGCAATGCATATAAATCATCGCAACCACCAATGTGATTATCATCAAAAAAGATTTGAGGAACAGTATAAGCGCCATCACTACGATCAATCATCTTAGTTCTAAGGTCATTATTACCATCAATTTTAATTTCGTTAAATGTTACACCTTTTTGTGATAGAAGCGCTTTCGCTCTCATACAATAAGGGCATGTTACTTTAGTATAAATGTCTACAACAGCCATAATATCTCTACTGATTATTTTGAAACAGGTAATCCACCACTAAGCCATGAATTCATACCACCTTTAAGCAAACTGGTTTTAGTGAATCCTGCTTTATACAAGGAATCGGCAACTTTAACCGCAGTTAAACCAGCAGCGCATACTACAATGATGGGTTTATCTTTATATTTTTCAAGGGTAGCGAAATCACTCTTATTCGCTTTTTCGCTACTTAAACGCTTTGCGTCAAGAATATGTCCTGCATTAAATTCTTTTTCTGCCCTAATATCAACAACAACCCCCTCCTCCCTATTCATCAAAAAAGTCAGTTCTTGTGTACTGATTTTCTTTATAGGGGATAATTGAATTTTGATCGTTGTGTATATAAGTAAAAGTACAATTCCACCCCAAGCACCACTCAATAAAGCGTGATTACTTGCAAAAGCAATAAGTTGTTCCATAAAAAACCATTTTCTCTATAAATTTCCCCATAGTATACAGGCTAATAACTTGTTGCCGCAATAAAGAATAGGATCCACTTGTTAGTTATTTAAACTACATTGATGAAAGTTAACAAGGAACATTTCATGGTCATCTACACAAGAAATTATATCTTCGTCTTGGTATAATGTGGCACTATTCATCTTTTCGTAGCGTACCATTATAATATTTGGGCTATTGATATATAAACTTAGTTCTATAGGAAATCTTCATGTCACATAAAAAATCAACTGTACTCATTATTTTAGATGGTTGGGGCTATCGCGAAAATCAAGATTCTAATGCTATCTACCATGCTAAAACACCTTTCATCGATAATTTAATGACAACTTGCCCAAGCATGCTTATTGAAACATCAGGCATGGCTGTAGGTTTACCTGATGGACAAATGGGCAACTCTGAAGTTGGACACGTAAATTTAGGCGCTGGCCGTGTAGTTTATCAAGACTTTACTCGCATCACTAAATCAATTGCTGATAACGAGTTTAATAGTAACCCAACCTTATCAACTGCTGTTGATGAAGCCGTAAAAAAAGATAAGGCTGTTCACATTTTTGGTCTACTCTCTCCAGGCGGTGTACATAGTCATGACGAACATATTTTAGCTATGATCGAGCTTGCTAAAAATAAAGGAGCCAAAAAGGTTTACTTACATGCATTTTTAGATGGAAGAGATACCCCTCCAAGAAGCGCAGAATCTCCTATAACTAAAGCACAAAATAAATTTGAAGAATTATTCTCAGGTACAGAAGCAACAGGTCAAATTGCTTCAATTATTGGCCGTTATTACGCTATGGACAGAGATCAACGCTGGGATCGTGTTGAAAAAGCCTATAACTTATTAGTTGACGGACAAGGCGAGTACCAATTCAACAACGCTATTGATGCTCTAAATGCCGCTTACGAAAGAGATGAAAATGACGAATTTGTTGATGCATCCGCTATTTTAGATCCCGACGGCAATACTATTAAAGTGAACGATGGCGACTCGCTTATTTTTATGAACTTTAGAGCAGATAGAGCAAGACAATTCAGTCGTTGTTTCACTGAGAAAAATTTTGAAGGTTTTACTCGAAACAGAACACCAGAGTTATCTAGCTTTGTAACCTTAACTCAATATGCAGAAGATATTGACGCCGAGTGCGCATTTCCACCAGTAGCTTTACATAATGTTATGGGTGAATGGTTAGAAAAAAACAATAAAACGCAATTACGCATTTCTGAAACAGAGAAATATGCACATGTTACTTTCTTCTTTAGTGGTGGTCGAGAAGATGAGTTTATTGGTGAAGAACGTATTTTAGTTCCGTCTCCTTCAGTGGCTACTTACGACTTACAACCAGAAATGAATTCAAAACTATTAACAGATGAACTAGTAGGTGCTATTGAAAGCGGTAAGCACGACTTTATTGTTTGTAATTACCCTAATGGCGATATGGTAGGCCATACGGGTGATTTCGATGCTGCAGTTAAAGCTTGTGAAGCCGTTGATGGTGCAATTCAACGAGTTGTTGAAGCTATAAGAGCAACAGGTAGTGAATGTTTAATTACAGCTGATCACGGTAACGCTGAACAAATGCTTGATCCTATAACTGGTCAAGCTCATACCGCTCATACCTGTGAACCCGTTCCATTAATTTACGTTGGTAGAGATGCAACGCCAGCAAAAACAGGAACGTTAAGCGATATTTCACCAACAATCCTAAAACTTATGGGGTTACCTCAACCTGAAGAAATGACAGGTTCTGTTTTAATGAATTTAAAAGATTAATTAGTTATTAATGAAGTTTCTTCATTTTGTTAAAAACACGATAAGGTTATGCGCATTACTTTGTGTATTTTCTTTATCGTGTTTAGCAAATCCCTTCTTTGATAATCAATCATCAACAAATAAAAAATTAAAGGATGTAAAATCTGAAATTTCTCAAACAAAATCAGCACTTCAAGCTGTTAACAAAAAAAGAACTTTATTAGAAAATCAACTTAAAAATAGCGATCTTGCTATTTCATCAATTACCCAAGAAATACAAGAAAACACACACAATAAGCAAGCTATACAAAATAAATTAGTTGAGCTTGAACAAACCAAAAACAGATTAATAACCGACAAAACACGTCAAGAAAAACTACTAGCAAAACAACTAAGAGCCGCCTATTCAGCTGGCCATCACGATTATATAAAATTATTACTTAATCAAAAGAATCCAGCAACTATTCAACGAACGATTACTCATTATCAATATGTGAATAATGCACGAATTAAAGAAATTGAAAGTTTTAAAAAAACCATTGATGAACTCGTTGTTGTAGAAGAGAAACATAAGACACAGTCAATAGCATTAGATAAAATAACTAACGAACTAGCTACCAACAAAAAATCGCTAGAAGAAAGTAAAGAAAAAAGAACTAAAACTTTAACACTTATTAAAAAAGAGCAATTAAGCAAACAGCAGCAACTAGATAAACTTATTTCAGAAGAAAAAAGTTTAAAAGACACATTAAACAAACTTGAACTTTTAGCTAAAGCCAGTAAAAACCTAAGTGGGCTTGCTAAATTGAAAAGAAAATTAAAATGGCCAGTATCAGGCCGTATAGCACATAGTTTTGGTACCCAAAAACATGGCTACATAAAATGGAAGGGAGTGTTAACAAGAGCAAAATTAGGTGAACAAGTAAAGTCTATATATAACGGAAAAGTTTTATTTTCTGATTGGTTAAAAGGTTATGGCTTAGTCACAATTATCGACCATGGTAAGGGCTATATGAGCTTATACGGCTACAATCAAACGTTACTAAAAAAAGTAGGTGAATATGTAGAACAAGGCGAGCCTATTGCATTAGTGGGGCAAAGTGGTGGGCAATCTCAACCTGGACTCTATTTTGAAATTCGTCATGCGGGTCAGGCAAAAAATCCAAAACTTTGGTGTAGATAACTCCAAGTAAGTATTAAATAATGATATTTCAATTCGATTTACAATGCGTAAAATGTTAATATTCTAACCCATCCTATCTATCACTTCAGATTTTTACCTTGCGTATATTTATCCTATTAATACTCAGCCTTACCTCATGTTACTCTGTTGCGGCAAAAGATAAAGTTGCTATTATTATTGATGATATCGGTTACAGAAAAACAGATGTGAATATACTAAACCTTCCCTCAAACATTACATTTTCTATTTTACCCCATACCCCCTATGGTAAATCGCTGGCTGAACAAGGCTTCATGAATAAACATGAAATAATGTTGCATATCCCAATGCAGGCTGAAAATGGAAAGCTTTTAGGGCCAGGAGGATTAACCAACGACATGAATGAATCAATGATCCGTACTAGCCTTAAAGAAGCGTTCGCAGAAATTCCCTTTGCCATTGGTATTAATAATCACATGGGAAGTTTACTCACTGCATTACGTCAACCAATGTCATGGGTAATGAAGTTCATTAAAGAGCAAAATGTTATTTTTATCGACAGTGCAACCTCTTCAAACAGCAAGGCTGGTGCAATCGCTAAACAGTTGGGCATTCCGACGCTACAAAGAGATGTTTTTTTAGATAATAACCTTGAATATCATTACATAGCTAAACAGTTTTCATTACTTATAAAACAAGCTAAAAAACATGGAATAGCCATTGCTATAGCGCATCCTCACCCAGAAAGTATAGACTCAATAAATAAATTACTGCCTCAATTAGCCAGACAAAATATTGAGTTAGTTGCTATTTCTCAATTATTCAACATACAACAAGTCGAAAAAAGTAAACAATTGACTGACTAGCTTAATACAATTTTTATACTGTAACCTATGAATCTCAAATTTTAATATTATTTTCTTTCAATAACTGACGAAGATATTTCACTGGAATTGCATAGGTAATACCACTAGGTTTACTAATTACAGCCTCTTTACTTTCTTGAATAAACACTTTATTAATAATACCTACAACTTCACCTGTTTCTCTATCGTACATAGCACTACCACTGTTGCCAGGATAAGCTGTTGCATCAAGTTGATAAACCATAAAAGGATCGCGTAACTGCCTAAGCATTCTCATACTTAATTGCTTTATATCATTCACAGGAGTTATCGTTGGAGTAATTGCTGCAATAATCCCCCTATGTGTAACAGGATATAAACCGAGAACCGCGCCAATAGGAAACCCCGTAAACGCCACATAAGAACCTTCTCTTACATACTCATCAACTCCTAAAGATATAGGGGGTAATGATGCTCCCTCAATTTTTAGAATGGCTAAGTCGTGTTTTTGAGATTTAGCTACAAGAGATGCTTTACGCACTATAGCTTCTTTGCCTGTTCCTACAAAAACAGCCATTTCTTGCAATAATCTCTCATCTAACTCTTCAGAAACCACATGGTAATTAGTAGCAATATAACGGCCATTCCCAATGGCAAAACCACTTCCTTTTAATATATTTTTTGGATTACCTGTCGGCGTATAAATACCAACTCCCACAATAGAAGGTTTAACCCTTTCAAGTGTATCTGCTAATTCAGCCGTCGCCGTTTGAAGTAAAAAGAAAGATAAAAGCGAGATACATTTAAATAAATAATTCATTAGAGACCCTTTTAATTTTCAATATCTTAGCAGATAAATAGATTTTAATATTAATTATGCCTTACTTTATGAGTATTTTTAGCCATAATTAAAACTATATTAATTATGATATACCAAAGTTGTAATGAAAACGTATACAGAATAATTTTACTTCCATGGAAAACAACGCTTTGCATTTAAAAAGTTAGTATTAATCTGTGTAAAACTGTTATATTTATAAACAGCTATTCGATACATATCTAAGTAGAGTGCTATAAATTATGAACTCATACTCCATTGCTGATAATTTTAATCACTTTTTTAAAATTAAATTTGCCAATAATAAACTACTTAGGCAGGAAGCCTTCAAAATCCGTTACGGCGTTTATAGCCGAGAATTAGGCTGGGAACCTGAAAATGAATTAGAATTAGAAATAGATGAATGTGATGATTATTCATATCACTGCTTATTAGAGCACCGACGCACTAATGCTTATGCGGGTTGTGTAAGGTTAGTGATCCCGCCAGTTAATAATCCAAACCTCCCACTCCCTTTCGAAGCTAATTGCTTACATAGTGCTAGAACCGATATCTTAGATTCTACTACTTTCGATCGAGGCAGTTTTGGAGAAATATCAAGATTAGCGGTTCTCGATACATTCAGACGTCGAGCTAAAGAGAAAAGCGTACCTTTTGTTCTTCAGGATATTAATCCTGAAACAGTATATACAGAAGAAGAGCGAAGAAATTTTCCAAATATCGCTATGGGCTTATATTTGGCTGCCGTTGCGCTAGCTGACATATGTAATCATAGAGGTATGTTTGTTATGATGGAACCTCGGTTAAATAAAAGATTACAGCGCTTTGGTTTGCCTTTTGAACAAGTGGGTGATGAAATTGATTATCATGGATTGCGAGCAATGTTTTATTTAGAAAAAGATAAGTTTAATTCTGAACTTTCAGAAGAACTGCTTGCCCTTTATAAGATAATTTATAATGATCTAGCCCAGCAAATGAGCCTTATTCCGTTTACAGATAGTACGGATAAATAACAAGGATAATAGACATGAGCCACTCTTTTAATTACGAACTTGCATTTTCTCGTAATATTGGCTGGGTTACCGAAGAAGAACAAGCCATATTAAAAACTAAACGCGTCGCAATTGCTGGGATGGGAGGCGTTGGTGGGTCTCATGTATTAACACTTGTAAGACTTGGTATAACCAAATTCCATCTTTCTGATTTTGATGAATTCGCTTGTGAAAATACCAACCGACAAGCTGGCGCAAATATTAATTCTTATGATAAAAAGAAACTTGATATTATGGTATCAATGGCGAAAGCTATAAATCCTGAAATTGAAATCAAATTATGGCCAGAAGGAATAAATCCAGAGAATACTAACGAATTTCTTGAAGATGTAGATTGCTACGTAGATTCTTTAGATTTTTTTGCTCTAGAAGCTAGAAAACTTATTTTTAAGCTATGCGCAGAAAAAAGCATTCCTGCAACGACTGCCGCCCCCATTGGAATGGGAACCGCATACTTAAATTTCTTACCTGGAAAAATGACGTTTGAAGAATACTTTCAATTGGATGGCTATACTGAAAATGAACAATATTTACGTTTTTTTCTTGGATTAACACCTGCTGCTTTACAACAAGCTTACTTAGTAGACCCCACCAAATTAGATTTAGCCAATAAAAAAGGCCCCTCGACTATTATAGGATGTCAGCTTGCAGCTGGAGTTACAGCTGCTCAAGTTGCAAAAATATTCTTAAATAGAGGAGACGTTTTAAACGTGCCTTACGGCTTGCATTTTGATGCTTATACAAACCAATACAAAAAAACATGGCGACCTATGGGTAACAACAATCCCATACAAAAGCTAGCTTATAAAATAGGAAAGAAAAGATTGCTTGACAACCCCATGGCTTCGCCTGAAGCTGCAATTCAAACCTTAACCACCGCTGAAGAAATCATTAATTTAGCAAGGTGGGCACCAAGTGGCGATAACACCCAATGTTGGAAATTTCAGCTTATAAATGACATCTCTTTTGTTGTTATAGCTAATGATACACGCGACTCTGTAGTTTATGATTTAGATGGGCACTCGAGCCATGTGGCTCATGGCGCTCTACTTGAAACAATTGAAATTGCCGCGAGTCAATTTGGTTTTTCTGTCGACATCAAGTCTGATTACGCAGATGATACTCAATTGAAGTTCCACGTATCTTTAATTAAAAACGCTACGATTGATGTGAGTAAACTAGCGCCGTATATAAAAACCCGCACAGTACAACGCCGGCCGATGGGAACCCAACCTTTAACGGCAGCAGAAAAAGCACAATTAGAACAAGAAGTGCCCGATGGATATAAAATTAAATGGTTCGAAAGCAAAGAAGATAAACTTGCCATCGCTAAGCTTAATTTTTGTAATGCAAAAACTCGATTAACCATGTACGAAGCATACAAGGTACACAAAGAAATAATTGATTGGAATAAACAGTACAGCGAAACAAAAATACCTGAACAGGCTCTTGGTGTAGACTGGCTAACAGCCAGAATGATGCAGTGGTTATTTAAAAGCTGGGGAAGAGTTAAGTTTGCTAATACTTATTTAGCCGGTACTTTATTACCTCGACTTCAGTTAGACTTTATTCCTAGCCTTAAAAGCTCAGCACATTTTGCTATTATTGCAGAAAAAGCACCAAAAACTATCGAAGAATACATTACTGTAGGCCGAATACTGCAAAGAGTTTGGCTCACCGCTACAAAATTACAATTAGGTTTTCAACCAGAACAAACCCCTGTTATTTTTTCTAGATATATTGATAATGAAATCAGATTTACCGAAGACATTAACGTTATTAATAATGCAAACAAAGGGAA
The DNA here is from genome assembly GCF_055808995.1 of Pseudocolwellia sp. G5-9. Taxonomy (NCBI): domain Bacteria; kingdom Pseudomonadati; phylum Pseudomonadota; class Gammaproteobacteria; order Alteromonadales; family Colwelliaceae; genus Pseudocolwellia; species Pseudocolwellia sp. G5-9. Next base: position 3,577,984 of record NZ_CM147893.1, on the reverse strand, counting down.
AGCCTTATTTGAGTCTATTTTTGAACAAGCTAACAATACCGTATTTCTTGCTCGATTAGGACGTTCTACGGCTCCTAAGTCTCGCTCAATTAGAAAACCATTAGATGACCTGATCATTCGTTAATTATTCAACTAAAGCTTCTAGCTAAATAGAGTAAGGTTTTTAATATAAGGTCAGTAATTTTTGTTACTGGCCTTTTTTATGCCTTGAATTTTATAATTAAAAAGGAGCGGCCTTAAATAAAATCAGGAATAACCTAGAGCGTGTATAGTGTTTTTTCGGTTATTTTGAGTAAGTTTCTAAGACATGAGATTTCATTTCAATATAAACAGAATTAAAAATATGTAATTATGAGAGAAAAACAAATAAGTCAACTAATACGCTTTTTATAAGGCCATAATCACATAATTATTTAGCAGACACAAAAAAGCCGAACTGTGTTCGGCTTTTTATTAACTTATAAGCTGATTAATTATGCTTTACGACGACGTGCGCCAGCAAAACCTAATAAACCTAAACCTAAGATAGCTACTGAAGCTGGCTCTGGTACACTTAACGTCATGTTACCGTCATGTGAAATTTGGAAGTTTTGAGTACCACCTATTGCTGGGTAAGTAGGGCTTAAACCAAGTATATCTTGTACAGTTACGATTAAAGTAGCTGATTTAGCACCTGAAGTTGTTGATAAATCATCACCATTAGCGTTAAAGAAGTAACCTGCAGCAAAGTTAAGGCTTAAATCAATACCACAAAAACCTTTGTTTTGTAATGCACCTGGGGTTATATTAATAGAACAGCCGCCAGTGTTTAAACCAAATGAAGCGATTTCTGTTCCGCCGTCAAACATGCCGTTACCAACATTCGTTGTATCAACATATAAACCAGAAGCACCAGCATTGAATGTGATATCTAATGTACCCGTTCCATTGTTTGTTACTGTTCCTGAAAATGCATAGTTGTAAAATACTTCATATGCAGCATCAACACCTAAAAGTGTACCACCAAGTTTAAAGTTTACGATATCAGTAGAACCGAACTCAGAGAAAGCTTCAGTACCTGTAATATCACCACTATGGTCTGTATCAGTTTGTGTTACATCAGCTAAATCAGCATCAAAATCAATAAAATCAAAAACGATTTCAGAACCTGGAGTTCCGTTAAAAGATGAATCGTTAAATGTAACTACATCAGCAGAAGCAGCAAATGAAGCACTAGTGATCAAAGAAGCTAGTAATAATTTTTTCATGGATATGTCCTTTTGTTTAATCATGATTAATGATGTCGCTATCATTAAATCTAAATATCATATAACCAACGTAAAGCAAATATCATACCACAAATAAAAATCACTTAATTATCAATATATTGAATGTTTTTTATTTTTAGTAAACACAAAGCATGTAAAGAATACTGACACCTATTTGATTAAAGTTGCCCGACTAAATGATTATATTTAACTTTTAGATTTTCAGGGATATTAGTTAATTTATTTAGCTCGGCTTTAGCGTCAGCTTTCTGCCCTAATAAAAGGTAAGCTTCGACTAAAATCAATTGTAACTTTTCATTTATAAAAGACTTATTATCTGAGTTTTTAATAAGTTCAACAGCCAACTTGCCGGTATTATTGGCTATTAATACTGTTCCAAGAGTATCGATCGTTGTACTTGATTTAGTTATTTCGTAGGCCTTTTCAGCATAAGGTAAGGCCTCCTCAAATTTTGATTGATTATAAAGCGCCCATGACAAATTATTTAAAACCGCAACATTATTAGGATATTTATCTTTTAAACTGAGGTATAGCTTTTGAGATTTTTCAGGATTAACGTTTAATAACAATTCAGCTAACAGAGCATGATTTGAATCATTCAAGCTAAATGAATTTTCATGTTTTTCTAATATTTCAATAGCTTTATTAATGTTTCCGCTTTGAATCGAAGCCTTAGCCCAACTAAGCGCCAACTCATTGCTAGGTTTTTTAGCATATAACTGAGAAAATTGTTGGCTTGCTTCATTGGCTTTATTTTTTGATAAATTTAGCTGAGCTTTTAGATATATTACATCTTTATTGTTGGGGTATTGAGAATATAGATCATTAATTATTGTCGCAGCAGAATCCTCTCTCTTAAGAGCCATTAACATATTAGCTTTCAATAAGAGTAATTGCTCTTTGCTATCAGCAACATTTAACGCATTATTTATTACGGTTAAAGCTAGCTCTACATTGCCAAGTTTCTCTTCTACGGTTGCATACTCTATCCAAATGTTATGATCGATAGGTTTAGGTTTGTGTTCAACTAAAGATTTATATAACTCTCGAGCTTCTTTTAGCTGTAAGTTACTTACATACAACCTTGCTAACCCTCTTAAATATCGAGGACTTTTTTCCTCAACAGCTGAGGTTTCGAGCAGTTTTATCGCTTCTTTAACCTTTCCATTTGCGCTTAAATTGATAGATAAATCAATCATTACCTCTTGATTATTTGGATATTTCTCAAGTAATTCGTTTAAGTAAGCAATTGTTTCATCTATTTTATTTAACTGTGCATTAATATAAGACAAACGTGCTACAGAAGCTTTATGCGTAGGTTCAAATTCCAGGATTGTTGTAAAATACGACTTAGCCTTTTCCCAATTTTTACTGTTAAATGCAAATTCACCGAGGTAATAATTAGCAGGAACATTTCCTTTATCATTAATGAGTATTTGATTAAATGTTTTTTCAGCTAACATTTGATCACCTTTACTTACGAAAATAAAGCCTTCAAGTAAAGCACCTTTGATCTTTCCAGTTTCTGTTGCCTTGAGTTGCTCTGCTACTTTGAAAGCCCCGGCATAATCTTTATTGTTAATATAATGAGTGGCTAGGATTAGAGACGCACCAACCGATTTATCCTCACTCTGCGCTAACTGCTCTAACAAGGGTAATTGACTTTCATCCCCTTGAGATAATTTTAATGCGCTATATTGAAGAGCAAGATCTTTATTTTCAGGATTAGCTGTTGCTATTTTACTGAGAAGTTTCTCAGCCGCATCCTTTTGCCCTTTTTTCGCAAATTCTTTACTGGCTGCATTGAGGATATTGATATCGTTAATACTAGATGCATCCATCCCTGCAAAAGATAATTCAGCTTCATCTTCAAAGCCTAGCTGTAACTGTAATATAGCTAAAAGCTTTTTGACTTCATGATTATCAGGAAGAAACTGCCCTATTTTACTTAAATGGCTATAAGCTAATTCCAACTCACCTAGTTTAAATGCACTCATTCCTGCGATTAGTTGTCCCATATGGAGTGAAGAATCTATACCAATCGCTTTTTCAGCATATATCTTAGCCTCGGAGAAGTTCTGATGGTTATATTCAACCTGAGCGTTATACAAATTAACAATAGGGTGACCTTGATATAATTGATTAAGCAAAGCTAAATGTTTTTCTGCACTTTCAAAATCTTGGGCACCTAATAAGCTATTAATCAAATAAAGTTTCACTTGAAAATGTCGAGGGTGTAACTTCAAATAAGCGGAATACATTTCAATTGCTTTATCATAGTGAAATTGTGCTTGGTGCAAATGCCCAGAAAGTAGTAATGCTTCAGAAAAACCTTCCGATTGAGATAGTATGTTATTTAACGTGTTGGAAACATCTTCAAACTTTTCACCTGAAAAGTTCAACCAAGCCTGACCGACTTGACTGTATAATGAATCTTCACTAAGCATTGAAGCTTGCCCAATATAATCTTCAGCCATCCCCATTTTACCATCAGAAATAGCAGCTAAACCTGCATACGTGAGGATCATGACGTACTGTTCATCATTATATCCCCCCGAATTATCAGCTAATTCATATACTTCTTGGTACTTGTTTAACAGCATTTTAACTTTAGCTATTTTAGGTAATAATCCTGGAAAATCAGCACCTAATTCTAAAGCCTTATCAAGCTCTTTCTCTGCGGAAAACAAATCACCTTCATTTAAATAAACGGCACCTAATTCATAGCGTGCTTCTATATTTTTAGGCTCCATTCTAACTGCGTTTTTTAAAGATAATATTGCACTTGCATGATCTCCTTGTTCAATTTGAGATTTAGCTTCGACAATATACTCTTCATATGACAAGTTTTTTCCACAACCACTTAAATTAGCCATAGCGATAACTGCTGTTAGCGTTAAAATCTTAATATGCTTATTTTCCATTATAATTGTGCTCTCATTGTCATTAAAACTTAAGGGTTATAACGTATTTTGTAATGCGGTAATGCGCTGTTTTTGTACGCTAGATAAATTATTTGTTGATTTAATAATTTGCTCTGCTTTTTTCAAGCGTTTATTCGCAATTAACACTTCAATGTAATTCAACGTAACATCATTGTCTTTTCCTTCGGACAGTTCATAAGCCTTAACTAGCAGACTTAATGCTTCACTCTTTTTATCCATCTTTAACAATATCATTGCCTGAGTGTCTATAACATTTACAAATTCTGGGGCTAATTTATATGCTTCTTCAGAATAGGCTAATGCTTCCTCAAAATTACCTTGTTCCATTGTTAACCAGGCAACATTATTTAATACCAAAACATTATTAGGGTGTTGCGCCAAAATCTGTTTATAAGCAGCTATAGCTTTATTAGGACTATCACTTATATAAATACTAGCAAGAACTGCACGAACATTGTTATCACTAGCATTTTTTTGTAGATAATTTTCTAGCAGTGAAACTGCTTTATTTTTTTCTTTGTTACCTTGATATGCGTTAGCTAAGAGAATGGCATTTTTAGACAAAGGGAAGGATGTGTAAAATTTAGATAATAAAAGACTCGCTTTGGCATAATCTTGCTCAAGAAAAGCTATTTTGCCCTCTATTCCATGAGTTATCTCAGGTTTAATCCCTTCTTTTTTCAATTCACTATAATAACGCTTAGCTTCCTTTATATTTTTATTATCAAGTAAAAGCTGCATTTTACCCATTTGTAACATCTTATTATCAGTGTGCTGCCCTCTTAAAGCTTTATCTAATAAATTTAATGCTTTATCAATATTGTTACTACGCGAATAATAATCAGCTAACATGACCACAGGTTCAATATGGTACGGATTAATCTTGATCCAGTCCTCAAGTATTGTTTGTGATTTATGTATATTTTGTAACCCACTGTGGCTAAGTACTTTTAATTGCCATAATTTCTTAGGCGTTTTTACTGTAGTCTCATAAGCATCAATTACGTTAATCGCTTCATTAAAGTTTTTCGCATTGATCAGTAACTCTGTATATAACATCCCTACAGTTTGGTTTTTTTCATTTGATTTATACAGATCTTTAATTTTTTCAAAAGCTTCATCATTTTTAAAAACTGAATAATATTGACGAAGTAGATTTACATTGTTTGGAAACGCCGTAACACCAATAGTAGAAATACGTTTGGCTTCATCCAACTCCTTTGAAATTATTGCTAAATTGGTTAATTCAAGTAATGCAAATATATTATTTTGAATAGCTAAACTTTTATTGAGTTCAACTTTAGCTTTTTCAGCTAAGCCTTGTTTTAAATAAACAGCAGCAAGCACATTATATCCACCAGGCTTATCAGGATAATTTTCTTTCCATTTTTCAGCAATCGTTGTAGCTTGAACATAGTCTTTAGCTTGAATAGCAGCATAAGCAAGTGCTAACTCTGCTCCTAAAAAGTCAGGCTTTAAAGCAACAGCATCTTTTAAATTTTGCATACCTGAAGGGTCATTTAGCATAAGCTTTAAAATACCATCACGCATGTTTTGTTCTGCGCCTTCAGGGGCGCTGGTTAAAGCTTGTTTTGCAACAGCTTTAGCATTATCAAAAGCCCCTAATTCAGCTAATTGATAACTTAATGATGACAGGAACTTTTCGTCTTCTGCTGTAGTTGAATTAAAACCTTCTAGTGTTTCAGATATATCTTCTACCAAACCTAATTGTAATTGACTTACAGCAAACATTTTTCTTGCTGGATGTTCTGGAACAAGATATTTAACAATAGACTCTAAATGGTAATGACTTTGTTCATAATTACCTAAAAAGTATGCGCTAACACCTGCTATAAGTTTTAAAGGTCCTTGATTAAACTGAGATTTAAGTGCGGTTTCAGCATGTTCTTTTGCTTTTTGATAGTTTTTTAATTCAAATTGAGACATCGCCTTTACATAGTTGGCAAAAGGCTGATTAGGAGCGGCGTTCAAAATGGTATCAGCGTATCTTTCTGCTTCTAAAAACTTCTCTTCTTTTAATAAAGACTGTGCCAAAAATAAAACTATTACATTTGATTTAGGTTGTAATTTCGCATATTTTAAATAACTTTCAGTTGCCTCTTTATGTTCACCTAAAGCCGTACTTATTTGACCTGACAGTAAAATTGAATCAACTTGTAATGGTGATATTTCTAGTGCTTTATTTATGTGGCCTCTTGCAAGGTTTAGTTTGTTTTCAGCCATTTCTAAATAAGCATTTGCTAATAGTGTGTATGTATTATTAGCAAGTAATTGATTGGCCGATTCAACACTTTCTTTTGCAAGTTCAATATTCCCCGTACGGATAGCAGCTAGAGTTTTATAAGCTAAATAATGCACCTTTTTTTCATCAGCCAAGTTAGAGGCCTTTGCATCAAGATCTAACAAGTCTTCATCAGCGATAGTAAGAATATAAGCACGGGCAAGTAATGGGATGAGTTTATTCTCATCAAATTTGTAATCATAAGCCCTTTTCAACTCTTTCACTGCACCAACACCAAAGCCTTGGCTTAAATAAGTTTCACCTAATAAAAACCGAGCTTCACCATTTTTAGGTTCCAGCTTTACTGCATTTTTCAATTCGATTAATTTAGAATCAATTTCACTAGACTTAAAGCTTTTCGCTTTTTCAATATGAGTACGTGCAGTATCGTTTTCTCCACACCCTGCTAAAGCTAAGATAACCCCTACACTTATCAATAATCTTGCTAATTTCATTGTTACGAATTCCTTTATCAGTTTATTATATAAGCGAAAAATGCATTCACATAAAATTTTTATTTGATTATTCTACCGCTAAATAGAACATTTAACAGAACTTTTTCTATAACAGCAAGTTTAAGAACAGCTAAAATTATATATGCATTAAATTACTAATAGTCACTTCAGTTAAACATTGTTAAAGTGTTAACATACAGTTAAAAATGGAAATGATATTTTTTAGATATGGATGTAATTAGAGCTAGAAGACTATGGCTTTACACCAATTTAGATATTCATAAACCTCTCCACTAAAGCTCGGTTGTACTAAAAAACATGAATATACCAAACAATTATAAGCCTTTTGTTGGCATAGTTTTATTATTTACAATAGTTTCTCTGTTAAATATCCCTATTTTAACCACATTATGGAGACACAGCTTTGATGACGGGACCTATTCACACGCTTATTTAATTCCTTTTATTGTTCTTTATCTTTATTTTAAACTTTCTGAAATTGGTAAGCTGGTTTATAGAGATAAAGTATCTCCATTATCTATTACCATATTATTGGCTTCAGGCTACGCTTTATTTGTTACCTCTAATGCACAAATAAGTATTGGTTTTTGGCTATCTTTTTTAGCTATTACTGTAGCGGGTATTCACACTTTATTTCGATTTAATTGGTATATTATTTTCCCTGCCTGCTTTTTATTATTCATTTTTCCTTTATGGGGCTTGCTCACTAACATATTGCAAGAAATTTCAGTAATTGCTGTTACTTATATGATGAGTTTTACTGGAATACCAACTTATGTAGAAGCGCAATATATAACGATACCTGCAGGTGTTTTTGAAATAGCTGATGGCTGTAGTGGCTTACGTTATATTATTGTTTCTCTTGCTATCAGTTCACTGTTTATTTTTCTTTATATTAACAATGTTAGAAAAGCATTAGTCTTTTTATCAATTGCTATATTAGGGGCGTTAATTACTAATTGGATACGAATAACAGCTCTTATACTTATTGGTGACTATACCGAAATGCAAAGTAGTTTAATGGAAGATCATAATACATTTGGTTGGTATTTATATATACCGTTTATGTTCTTGCTATTTATGTGGGGTAATAAACTCACAACGATTGATTTATTAAACACTAAATCTACAGTAAATTTAAAAAATTATTTACCTGTAAAATTTAACGTTTTACTTGTTTTGTTTTCATTTATAATTTTTTCAACTTCAGCAAAGTACTTGTTATCACATAAACAACCTTTATCTGAACACGTTCAAAATACAGAACAGCCTCAACCTGAAGTATTTAATGCTACATCAATTAGTATATTAAATTTACCCCCTGTAAATAATATCAATTTAATTACTTATCATTTTGATGGCGCTAATTTAGATGGAAAGCCTACGCATTTTAATAATCAATTAATTCCTCTAGGTTGGAAAATAAAAAAACACGTCTTATTAAACAACTGGAATATAAATATAGTCACAAAAAACAGACAAAACGCTTTAGTTCTTTATCAATATGAAATAGACAATCAAAAAACGTCTACTATAAAAGATTTTAAAGTTAATCGTTTGTTAAAAGCTCTTAAAGGTCAGTCAAAGACACAGTTACATTGGGGCTTTTTGCAATGTATAGATAATTGTGAAACGAACTTGATAAACATTAAAAAACAAATAGAACTAATCAATTGATTATAAATCAATTTTAAGTATAAATTGGCGCACTAAATAATAAAGATGGAGTTTATGATTACACAGTTAATGACCTCCTCAGCCTTAAAATGGCACTATGAGACTGACATAGAAAAGTTAAATCATTACGATTTATTGTGGCAAGATTGCATAAAGCACACCTGTATTTCTCTTTTTTCCTCACAACAGTGGATAAACTGTTGGAAAAATACTTTTTGGAAGGAAAAAAATTCACTACATTTATTCATAGCGTTAGACAATGAAAAATGTGTGCTCTTTGCGCCTTTTTACATTCATACTCAGCCAACTTTTCCTTTTACTAAAACTTTAACACTTTTAGGGCAAGGTGAATCAGAAGTTTGTGAGGTATCTTCAGAATATCAAGATATACTCCTACATCCCGATTACGAATACTTACTTCCTAGTTTAGCTTTAAAATTAGAGTCATTAAACTTTGATCAAGTAAATATAAGAGCATTATTGAATGATGCTAATTTATTAGCTTTATTTTCATATATAGATAATTCAGCTATCAACGAGGCTGGTATTAAATACACTTATATGCCTGAGGAATCATCCCCCCCCGCATTAAGTAAAAACTATAAATCTAAACTAAATAAATGTAAAAACAAGTTAACCGCTTTAAATGCTAAGTATATATGGGTGCAAGAAAAAGACCACGATATTTACTGGGAAGTGATGAAAAAATTCCATCAGAAACGGTGGACTAAACTAGGGAAGAAAGGAGCATTTAACCATATTAAGTTCTCTCAATTTCACAATGAATTTAGAAAAAAAAACAACCAAAATATAAAAATAAGTGCTGTAATAATCAATAACACTCCCATAGCTATACATTATTATTTTATATCAGATAATACATTGTGTTTTTATCAAAGTGGTTGGGATGAAGAAAAATATGCTAACACATCTCCAAGTTTTGCATTACATATATGGTGCATGAATAATAGTAATGAAATTTTTTACGACTTAATGATGGGTAACCCAAAGAATAGCTATAAAGCTAAATTAGGCTGCAATCATAATAGTAAGATGTATAATATCTTACTAATACGGAATAAGTTCAAAATAAGATTAACGAAACTTATCAATAAATTAAAAAAATTTTAAATATAGTCTTTTTATGTTTAAGCTCATACATAACAGCATATAAGCTTTGTAGAACTTTTTATATAATCATTTTTATTAATAATATAACGTTATTTTTAAACGATTAATTTACATTCAAATATAATGATAGAGAAAAAAATGAAAATAGGTATTGTTGTAGGAACTCGTCCTGAAATTATAAAAATGGCACCAGTAATACGGGAATGCAAAAACAGAAACATCCCATATTTCATTATTCACTCAAATCAGCATTATTCTGAAGAAATGGACAGTATTTTCTTCAAAGAACTTGAATTACCCAAACCCCACTATAATTTAGGCGTAGGTTCAGGTCTCCATAGTAACCAAACAGGCAACATTTTAATTAAAATGGAGCCCATACTCGTAGATGAAAAACCTGATATTGTATTAGTCCAAGGCGATACCAATACGGTCTTGGCAGGAGCTTTAGCAGCTTCAAAACTTGGTATCAAAGTAGGTCATATTGAAGCAGGGTTGCGCAGTTATGATCGCTCTATGCCAGAAGAAACCAATCGAATTATGACCGATCACATAAGTGATTATTTATTTGCTGTAGGCCCTAATCAACAAGTCATTCTTCAAAAAGAAGGTATTGATAAAGAAAAGATTTACACTGTAGGAAATACAGTATCTGATTCTTTGTTTCAGCACTTAGAAATATCTGCAACAAAAAGTGATATTTTGAACCAATTAAATTTAGAATCAAAAAAATACTTTTTAGTTACTGCACATCGAGCTTCCAACGTAGACATACCAGCTAACCTACTTGAATTACTTGAATTATTTAATCAATTACACAAAAAATATAATCAAACAATTGTTTGGCCAATTCACCCAAGGACTCAATCTAAGCTAAAAGAGTTTAACATTGATATTCCTAACTACCTTAAACTTCTTCCACCAATTGGATATCTAGACTTTATACAATTACAAAAACATGCTCAGTTAATTTTAACTGATTCAGGAGGTATTCAAGAAGAGGCTTGCTTATTGGGTGTCCCCTGTATCACCTTACGTGAAAATACAGAAAGGCCTGAGTCAATTGAAGTAGGAGCAAATGTTCTTGTTGGCAGAAATGCAAAAAAAGCTATTGCTGCCGCGGACAAATGGCTATCAGCTAAAGAAAAGCTTGCATGGGATAACCCTTTTGGCGATGGTCGCGTGGCTGAGTATATTATTGATGTTGTTACAGGTAAAGACGCTGACCAGGCGGAAACTATTGTCCCCCGTAACGAAACTATAGCTGTAATCGGTATGGGATATATGGGCCTACCCATTTCTAGTTTAATAGCCCAAGCAGGATATTCGGTTACAGGAGTAGATTTAAGTCAAGAAAAAGTAGACGCTATCAATAACGCTGAATGTCCGTTTGATGAAGTAGGCATGCCTGAGCTATTAAAGAAAGTTGTATCACAAGGCTTTTTAAAAGGCTCTACATCAATCCCATCAAGTGACACATACCTAATAGCAGTACCAACCCCACACAAAAAAAACAGCTGTGATCGCAGTTATGTTTTTAGTGCTGTTGATGCAATTGCTGAAGTGGCTAAAAATGGACAAATAGTGATTGTAGAATCAACAATTTCTCCGCAAACTAGCCTAGCTGTAGAAAAACGATTTGCTGAAAAAGGCCTTACAATTGATGTGGTGCATTGCCCTGAAAGAGCTATACCAGGACAAACATTATTTGAACTAGTAAATAACGACAGAATAGTTGGTGCATCTAACGAAGTAGCGCAACAAAAAGTAAAACGTATATATCAAAGTTTTGTAAATGGCGAAGTATTTTTAACTGACTTAACTACCGCAGAATGCATTAAATTAGTAGAGAATACTTCTCGTGATGTAGGTATTGCGTTTGCTAATGAACTAGCAGAAATATGTACTGAATTAGATGTTAATGTACATGAAGTTATTCGCTTAGCAAACCGACACCCAAGAGTAAATATTTTAAGCCCTGGTCCAGGAGTAGGAGGACATTGTATTCCAATTGACCCATGGTTTTTAGTAGAAAGTACAAAGGCTGGTGAATTTGTTCGTTTAGCACGTAAAATTAATGATGAGAGGCCTCTTATTGTAGCTTCACAAGCTATAAAGCTTTTAAAAAGCACAGGTGGAAACAATATAACCATTTTAGGCGTTGCTTATAAAGCTAATGTGGATGACTGTAGAGAAACTCCAGCACTACATATACTCGAGGAATTTAAGAAACAAAGTGTAAACGTTAAATATCATGATCCTTATGTACCATCATGGAACTGTGAGCGTATCAAATCACTTTCTGAAGTGGACAGTTGGTCCGATATTGTAATTTTGGTAACAGATCATACTTGCTACAATACACTCAATCTTTCCGTTCCTATATTAAATAGTAGGGCTTAATTCGTTTTAAAAACATATAAGTTACGGATTCGGCTAACTGCCGGATCTTGTTTCAACTTCCTTTATTCATGCTAATTACTATTAGGACGAAAAAGACTCAATATGAGATCACGTAACTTTATACGGTATAGAAATTTTGCTTTTTTTTGCTTTTTTTTATCTTTTTATTCAAACGCAGAATCATCATCTGAAATTTGCCAACAAGATTTTCAATCTGGTAATAACATCTACTTCATATCACCTCACGGTAAAGATTATAAAGGGGATGGTAGCCGATTAAAACCATGGAAGAATATAGATGTTGCTGCTAGCCGAGTTCCTGATGGGAGTATAATTATTGTAACCCAAGGCATCTATGAAGGTTCTCTTAAATTTAAAAGGCCATTTGAAAAAGGATTATTAATAAAGTCAGAATATCCTTATCAGGCAAAATTAACTAACGACAAACGTGTAATAGCATTTGTTGGAAATGCCTCAAACATAACAATAGAAGGTTTTGAAATAACACATAATTCTGATTTATCTTCACCATTAGTTTTACATATCGACGGTGGTGGTACTCAAAATGTCCATCATATAAATATTCGAAATAATATTATCCATGATAGTTTTAATAACGACTTATTAAAAATCAACTACGGCGCAGAACATATTAATATTGAATGTAACATGTTTTATAACCAAGGGGATTCAGATGAACACATTGATATTAATAGCGTTGCTAGCGTTACCGTAAGTGATAATATATTTTTTAATGATTTTGCAAAAAGCAATAGAACAATTACCAAAAAATCATCTAGTTTTATAGTTATTAAAGATAGCAACGATAATGAAGATCGTTTTAAAGGATCTAAGGACATCACTTTAACAAGAAATGTTTTTTTAAATTGGCAAGGGAGTGAAGGACACGGTTTTGTGCTTATAGGTGAAGATGGAAAACCATACTATGAGGCTTCAGATGTAAATATTTACAATAATTTAATGATAGGTAATAGTTCTTATCCTATGCGCTCCCCTCTTGGTCTCAAAGGGGCTAAAAATATAAACTTCTACAATAATACTATCACAGGTAACTTACCCAGTAATGCCTATGCTCTTAGAGTTAATAAAGAAGGAGCAAATAAAATAAATACCAACCTTACGCTTTCTAATAATATTTGGAGTGATAAAACAGGAACTATGGGACAACAAAGTTCAAATGATACAAATGATTTTTCTGACGTTTTATTTAATCAATTAGATGATTTTTCAATGAATAATAATATAATTTTTAATGGTATCAATGAGCTCCCATCATCTTACTTTGATAAAGTAAACCCAAGTGATGATAAATTCCTTATTAATGATGACCCTCATTTACCTGAAGTAAACTCTCTAATAACTCCAGTATGGTTAAAAGAAAAACAGGAGTTTGATGATGGTTCGTTTACTATTAGAGAGGCTTTTTTACGTTTAGTTTTATTTTACGGTAAACCTACAGAGAAATTACCGGTACAATCGCCTGTTAATAAAAGATATTTTCCAAAGAAGGATATATTAGGAAAAATTAGAACAGCTCCCCATTCTATAGGTGCATTTCATATCAATTAATATGGTACTATTTATTAATTTACCTATACTAAAAACACTTCCTTTTCATATTAATGATTAATGGATTACCTATGCAGTTATTTTTATTTAAAAAACATTTATTTCTCTTTTGCTTTTTTAGCTTTTTATTGACAACTACAATAGAAGCAAAGGAAAGAACGATACCACTTATAAAAACTACAGTTGTAGTTCCTGTTAATGATACCGTTCCAGTTAACACTCCAATTAACGTCCCAGTTAACGTAGTTGAAGTTTCACCTCATTCTATTTTACTTACCCAAAATAGAATTGACGAGGTGGCAAGAAAAATACGTCAAGACAATACTGTATGGAACCTTTTAACCACTACAATCTCAAATTACTACGAAAAAGTACCTTATAATGCTGGTGAATATGCCGCGGCATTCGCATTAGCCTACTATGTATCAGGAGATCAAAAGTACATAAATAGAGCTGCTGAATTGCTACAGCACGCATACTTCTCAGAACCAGATATAGGATGGGAATATTATCAAAGCCGAAATCTATTTAGATCGGGTGCTCGTTGGGCTGTTATGGGGTACTCTTGGATTAAAGATCATATTTCTTTAGAAGAACAAAAGAAAATAGAAAATATTTTAAAGCTCTGGTCAGAATATTGGTTAAGCTACGCTGATATTGATAATAATTTTGAGTCTCTTAGACTCGAAGATACCGATGATGTCACATCTTTAACGCACAACCTTACATTGCTCGGCACCGTATTATCAGATACGAGTGAGCATTATCTATTAGGCCAAAAAACATTAAGTGCTGCTGACAACATGTTGGAACGATTTGTTGTAAATTATTATATGAAAAATATAATGAAAGGAGGCGCTTGGGCTGAAGGAAGCGACTATAGCCCTAACACACAAAGACATTGGATTGAAACGTTTTTAATTAATAAAGAACAACGAGGTATACCTTACCCTATAAACTATGCACGAGAGGCCACTCACTCATTAATTCATCAAACTTTAGCAAGTGGAAGTGGCGTATATAAATACGGTTCTGAAGAACAGGCTATTGATTACGATTCATTATCTGATGATTATCGATATGAATTCGCATTAGCCTTGATGGCCATATTAGAGGATACTAATGATTTAGCTTTAATAAACAATTGGTTCAACAAGTTAATTAATAAAGAAGGGTTTAAAATAGGATCAATGGTAACATCTTTTAACCGTTTATTGTTTCACTCCCCTGAATTGACTTCTTATGAAGCCGCTCCTCAAATAAGTACATTAAACTATGCTGAAGGTATTGGATTAATTTCATCTAGAAGTGACTGGACGAATGAAGCGACCAATTTATTTTTCATTAATCGAAAAATCAGAGTGGATCATGAGCACAAAGATGCATTAAGCTTTGATATAGCATACAAAGGTCAGTGGATCACAAAAGAAACTACCGGCTACGCTGGTGTTTCCGAATCAAGTCGCGCTCATAATACAATTTTAATTGAAAATGTGGATGATGGTTCAAGTAACCCAACTCGAAGACCAAAAGGTGATCCTAAATACCATACATTATATGATGATGATAATGTCACTCTGATATCCGCAGAAGCTACTGATGTTTATAATATGATTGGTTATTGGGGAACTGATTATACCTCTTTAGTTAACAGGCAATTAGCATTTATCAAACCAAGCACTGTAATAGTATATGACCATGTAATTACTGATAATACACAAGTAAGAGACCTGCAGCATTATAATAATGTAATACTAACGGAAGACTCTACATATAGTCGTTGGGTCAAAGTGATTCAACACGTTCAAGAAGAACCTCAAGTAATAGATAGTGCCTTAAACAGTTATCATATTGAGTCACAAGACACCTCACTAGTTTATCAAGTGATAAGTCCTGAAAACCCTACAATAAATATTATTAATGAAAAAAATCTTTGGGATTCATCAAATCAATATCAAGCACCTGATAACCAGAGAAAATGGCATTTTGAACTGTCAAATAAAGTTCCGAAATCAGAAACTGAGTTTATTACTACATTAAACTTCGCATCTATCGATACAAGTAAAGTAGAAGACTTAATTTTAACTCCTATTAAAATGACAACAGAAAATTCTTATATTCTAGAAGGAAATATTACTGGATTGGCTATTGAAGCATCACAAACTAAATATATAATTCTTTTCAATAAAGATCCAAATACCCCAATAGTTAATGCACGAATAAAACGTCCAAAAGGCTTTGAATCTTCATTAGTTTATTGTCTAGGCTTCACACTAACAGAATAGTGCTCAGGTCAACCCCCTAACACATGCTATAGACTACGAGATAAAGACACTTTGAGGATAGATTTAAATTTCACTTTAGCATCAATTATAAAGATGAAATAGTTGCAAAAAAGTTTACTGGGAACGTCCTCGATACCTGAGTTATTGCTCAATTAGGCCGAGGATTGCCAGATAAATTATACGAAGATAAGCCCTCTCCTCCAGACGATTCCGTGAACATCCCCTGAGAACTCATTGTTCTATATTCGGTGGTATGAAGGGCATCATATATGGCAAGAATGAAGAGCTCAAAGATAAAAATCGGCGTTTAAAAAAGTTGCACGCTAAAAGCAATTTAAATCTAGATGTCAGTATTAGCCTTCCATGCCGTACTTTCATACGCAGTAAAAGCTGTTAAAGCTATAAACCCTAAGCTCAATGATTATCGACTTGCTGTTAGGTTTAATGCTGTTTAACCATTAGGTAAAAATTTAGCTTAATATACTTGTAGCCAATCGATTAAATATGTACACAAATATAATAAAACCGAAACTTATAATTCCCAACTTTAGAAACGATAAAGATTTAATATGCTTACTATGCAGTTCAGGACAATAAACTCTAATATATACCATCATAATCGCTATATATAAATAAGGTAATAATGCGTATGTACGAGAAATAAAGAATATAGATATGAGAATACCTATCATACCACTCACCAACGAAATAACTTCCGTACTACGTTGTTTATCTTCCAAAGAATAGGCTACTTTGATCATGGTATAAACAGCTATAGAAATCAGACTACAGTAACCAAAAAAACCAACAATACCATTTTCAACCATTGCTAACACATAGCTATTATGTGTTGTAAGGCTATGGTAATCTAAAAAGTGTGTTGCTCCAATACCAAATAAAGGATTCATAGCTAACAGTTCAAGAGCAAGTATCCAGGCATAAACACGGCCCATAGCACTATGATCTCCACTGCCTAATTCTCCCATTCTTGATGGAGCTAAAGACAATAGAGCAATAGTAACAACCCCTGCTAAAATATATCCAGTCATTGAACGTTTTTTAAGGATATAAAAGAATCCAAGGCCACCTATAAGAGACAACATTGAACCACGAGAATTAGTTAAAATGATAGTGTAACAAGTGATTAATAGTGTAATAAACCAAAACATTTTTTTGATAAAACTAAGTTTTTGATAAAAAATCCGATTAAATATATAAGGTGAAAATGCGATTAAAAGCATTCCTAAATCATTTGGATCTTGAAGTATCCCATACCAAATAACTTGTAATTCTCTTTGTGTACTTATTCCTGTTTCTGAATCAATGCTCGAAACTAAACCTCGAGAAAGAGGTTCTAACCCTCCCCAGCTCATACCTACAGTAACTTGTAGGTAACACTGATAACAAATAAATAAAATTAATAATACAATTAATAAAATAAAATTATCAACCTGTGATCTTGTATTAATGCAAAGTTGCACCAAAGAATAAACCACTAAAATAAATATCATCTGAGACAAATAATTACCGATAGTTGAAAACTGCCCATTAAAAATATTGGAAAGTAACATCGAACAAACAAATAAAATTAAAAATTGAGTGCTTCTATCATATTTATCTTGGTAACTTTTATTTAGAAATGACCAAAATATGATGATAATACCGAAAGCAGTAAGAAGCATATTCCAGTTAAAATGCAATACAGAAATCCACTCAGCAGGACGTATGAGATAGATAACAATTGTAAGCGCGAGAATAAAATATCCCATCATTTATACTTTCCAATTTTGGATAAAGAACTTAATGTTTTAGGAAATAAAACTTTTTTAAACGTGGATGTTTGTTCAATAGTGTACCCTATAATTAAGCATCCACTAATGGTGATTAAAAATGATAATTCTGGGTGATTAATCAATTTTAATATCTGAGTCATAAGTATATATAATATTGGATGT
Organism: Pseudocolwellia sp. G5-9; assembly: GCF_055808995.1. Lineage (NCBI taxonomy): Bacteria > Pseudomonadati > Pseudomonadota > Gammaproteobacteria > Alteromonadales > Colwelliaceae > Pseudocolwellia > Pseudocolwellia sp. G5-9. The sequence goes on along the minus strand of NZ_CM147893.1, from coordinate 3,559,952 downwards.
ATTAAGTATATAGTTAAACTAATCCCTCCTAAATAGCTGAAAAACTTCACTAAAAATTTAGGTAACATATATGTTAAATGATAGAGTCCGGGAATAGCAATCAAAATAAATATTGAATAAAAAAGTAAAAGTAAAGGCTCCTTAAATGAAGGAATTACACCTGCAGCTAAAAACAACTCCCAACCAACAAAAGGAGTAGCAATCGAAAATCCCAAAAAGATAATAACAATAATGTATTTAACTTTATTATTACGCAATAATAAAAAGCCATTAAGCCGAGAATATAATTGGCCTAAAAAGAATATGAAGGCAATAACATGTAGAGAAAATGGTATATTAATTAATATATTTTCATCGATTAAACCAATTGTTGCCCATAATGGTATAGTTATAAAGAAAGAATAGCTCCCCACCTTTTGTTCAAAAAATCTTAATACATATAGAGCACAAAGACACGGTATAAACCAAAAGTACATAAAGCCAGAAGCAACTTTGATATCTGAAGGTGACGAAATGAATAACGCCTTTAAGTATTGTATTGAAAAGAAATCAATAGAGTTAACATTATAAAAAAATAAATTTAAGATACTTGTAAATGTGACAAATAGAAAAAAAGGCCACCAATATGAAAAATGTTTATCACAATACGCAGTGAATGAGACAGTATTTTTAATAGGCCAGATAAAAGTAAAAGTTAGAAAACAGGCCGCAGCAAATGCATCGCTAAAAGGGCGTATCCAAAGGTAATTATCAGTTAAAAGTGAATTATGCTCTATAACAATAAATAAGATTAACAATCCTTTTACAGCATCTAGGTTAATATCACGCATTCTGAACGTTTGAGCGTTTAAATTTTTTTTTTGCATTAAATTATTTATTACCCTTATATTTATCTATTAATATAGAGGATAAGTTTCTGAACAGTCATTGTCCAGTGATTATAAGAATGGTTTACAGTAGCTTAGACTTGAACCAAATTTCCGGTTAAATAAAGGTCAGCTTAAACAAAGTTTTTTAGTAATTTATTCTAAAGCTTCATTTTTATTCATACATCTAGATTTTTACAATGTTTATCTATATGGCTCCAAAGCCTTTAGCAAAAAGTACGCTTTATAATATATAATGAGCGTATATTTTATGGCTTATCAATTATTAATAGCGCGTTTTTTAATTTTAATGGATATAAGATGCATAACGTAGATATATACCCGTTATCATTCAAGATGTAGGTTTCAATGGGAACTAAAAACAATTTACGCACAGATTTCACGTTCCAAACGAAACCTAAGTACATGCATCCATGTATGCAAGGCATTAAGTTTACGTCATGGTTATTCCCTGACTAAAGTTAATAACGATGCATAAATTGTTTTTAGACCCATCGGAGAAGCGCTTGAACGATATAAATTCAAGCACTCTGAAATACGCATCTTGAGTGATAATGGGTATATGTTTATCAAAGATTGGTTTGTGATATTTAGTTTGTGCACCCAACTCAAATATCATTATAATTGAATTATTTATATCAACTCAAATGATTTAGGTTCACAATCAAATTAGGAATAGATTTTAATGAATTTATCAGAAAAGTATCAATCTTTTAAAAATTTATATCATATAGTATTCAATAGCCCGACAATTCAATTATCTCTTCAATTAGATAAAACTAAAGGAAATGAGCCTTTCTTTGAGTCAATGACACGCAAATATTATAAAGATGCTACAGCTAAACACCCTAAAATGCCTTTATTTGGTAAACTAACAAGAGGTGTTGCTGTTTGTGAATTAAATGGTGATTTTGAACTTTATTTAAAGGGTATTGAAAGCTCAGGTAGACGCAATATTAAAAAAGCTAAAAGGCTTGGATATACGTTTGAGCGAATTAATTTTAATGAATATTTAGATGGTGTATGGGATATCCGTAAATCTACGTCTGTGCGTCAAGGCAAAATGCCGGATGACTTTGTAAATAAACGCCCAACAAAACACAGCAACCCAAAAAGTAAAACCAATACTCATGATTATCCATATTTTGGAGTCTTCAGTGAAAAAAATGAATTAGTTGCTTACGCAGGGTGTTTTTTAGCAGGAGATGTTATTGAGCTATCACATTACTATGGTCATGCAGATCACCAAAAAAATGGTGTTACACCACTTTTGATAACATCTATTGCTGAGTATGTAATTCAAAATCACACACATATCAAGGCATATACTTATGGGGGCTATATAGGTGCATCACCAACATTGAAAAGGTTTAAGAAAAAGTTTAGCTTTTTACCTCATCGCGTTATTTGGAGTCTATAATGCCAAAACAGTATATCTATAAGCTGAATGTAAATACAATCGAACTAAAAGATAATGACATAGAGAATAAAGAATTGTCATTTTTTACTATTTCAAATTTTTTAGATTTTTTTCTGCATCTATTTCCACTTATAAATTATTTTAAGATATCTAACACCTTATTTAAATTATTTTTAAAAACATTAATTACTCGTAAGGTTATCTACTTTACTCGTATGGGTGATAATATAGTTTCTGATGGAGAGGTTACTTTTGGGTATTGTAATCATTACACCATTAGAAAGAATGATTGTGTAATTGGCCCGGTTAACACAGATCCTAATTTTCAAGGAAAAGGAATTGCTACATATAGCTTGAAATCTTGTATACAAGTATTATTTACGAAATACGCTATTGAAAATATTTTCATAGATACTAAAGAAGATAACTTTGCTATGCAAAAGGTAATAGCTAAAGCAGGCTTTGGTGATAAAACAGGCTATTACGAGCGCGAAAATGATTTGTTATAGTGTCATTGTAGTAGCTCAGACCTAATCTGACAGTTACCCAATTTTTAGGGGATATTGTCTGCTTAAATTCGAGCATGAATAATACCTATAGAATTCCCCTTCAATAGTTACTTTCAATTGACTACTATAACCCGAACTCGGGATAATGATTTTTTTAATCTTATGATTTATAAGTAAAAGATGAAAATTCAAATAAATACTTATCCAAAATAATACATTCATTGCTTCCTAATGTTGGAGTTTATTCGCATAAGGCATTTTTATTCCCGATAAAAACCAAATACCTGCATCCATGTAGGCAACGATGTAGGTGATTAAATATCAATATTAGGCATAATTACTTATCCCGAATTAGGGTTACTATAGATAAAACAGTCAAAGGAGTCACTTTGTATTCATTAGCTGTTTTATTCCCCAATTAATGTATACCTTTATTTTTTTCGGAGATTTAGGCTCTATTTGCTTTAATATATACACTACCGACCTATCATAACCTCTAAAAATAAAAAGCAAGTAAAAATATAAAACAACAAAACTAATAGACCCGATAATAGAAGATAAAATCCCCGATAAAAATTGATTTATAATTAAAGGAGCTCCTGTTGAAATAAGTGCAGGAACTATAATTCTTAATAAATTATTTACAGAAATCATTTTGTATTTACAGCTTCTTGCCAACATACTATATGAAAATAGAAGTATAAACACTAATGTTCCGTACACAATTAAAGCACCTGTTAGCCCCATAAACGGCACAATAAAAAGGCTAAGGATCATTGCAAAAACAAACATTCCAGCATTAACTTTGACCATATCAAACTGTTTATCATGACTAATTAACGTTAAGTTAGCACCTTGATTTAATGTCATAATTGCTTTCAGAACGACCATGATTTGTAAACTAAAAGCGGCCTCTTGATACCGTTCACCATATAGCACCTCAATAATTACATCAGCATATATAACCATAGGTATAGCTACTGCCATAGATAATGTTATTAAATAACGTTCGGCTTGCTCTACTTGACTCTTAACATCGCCATTTTCAACTGCATCAGTTATTTTAGGTAGAAGTATTTCTTGATAAATACCAGGAACCAGCGTGATTGCGGCTGTAGACAATAGAAAAGCAATGTTAAAGAACCCTGCCTCAGTAAAAAAGTCACTTTTTTCTAAAACTAACACCTGACTTTGTTTAAATATCAATGTACCAAAAAACACTATTCCAGTTGCAGATAACATTTGAATGACTATTCTTTTTTTATGCTCCTGAACAATACCATTGTCCCATTGTCTACTCGGTAATTGCTTTGTATAAAGCCGAGCGCTTACACCGTATATTAAGCATGCAACACAATACACTAAAATAAAATTATTCAATGTTGCATCTAGATATGCACATAATAAAACTAAAGCAATGTTAAAAGGATTTGCAATTACACTAGTTTTAGCAATAACATCAAACTTTTTTACTCCTTTAAAAACAGCCATTCTAAACATATAATCGGCTTTAATGACTGCACAAATGAAAAGCGTAGTTAATAACCATGGCTCTATATTTGTATTACCGTAACTAGATAGCAATATAACTAAGGCGATAGCACTAACAATAAGGATACGAATATGCTGAATTCTCCAAAAATACGCAACTATAGCTGGCAGAGATTTGGGATCACGCTTAGTAAATTCTGCAATAAACTTAGTAGCATTTATACCTAATCCTGAGTTAATTGCGAGCGTGACTAATCCTGAAATCCATATAATACTTGAATATACGCCGTAATCATCGGTCGTTAAATTGCGAGCGATTGTTAAAGATATAATAAGTCCTAAAAAATACTCACTATATAAATTAATTGCTGACATTGCTGCTTGTACAGAAGTTCTCATGTTTTATAAATTATTCATATTGGTAACAAGTAAAGTATTGCTTTGCACATTTACTCATAGAAAAGCCCTGCCGATATAATCTGACACTCTCGATACTAAATTTTTCATATAGCGCTGGATTTTCAATTAATGCAATAATCTTCCTTGCTAAAGTATGATAATCCGAATATTCATAAAGGAATCCGTTAACATTATCTTTAACTAGCTCAGGATTACCACCAACATTACTAGCAATAACAGGTGTTCCGCTAGCTAAAGCTTCAAGAATAGCCAAAGATAAACCTTCAGTTTCAGAGGTAACAACTAATATGTCAGTATTTTTGTATATTTCATTACGATCAGTCACAAAACCTTTAAAGTTCACTGTAACGTTTGGTATTTTTAAGCTTGCGAGTTCTTTATTTATATTTAACAACTCTCCTGTACCATAAAAATATATGTCAATTTTGCTTTTAAGGTTATCAGGTAGTTGCTCAAGAGCTTCGATAAGCACATGCTGTGATTTCAGTGGGACAAAACGCCCGACATGAGATATTCGTATACGATCACTCTTGTTTTTTGTCTTATCTATGGGAAGTACACCATTTAATACAGTTTGCGCTTTACTTATAAACTTAGGATATACTTTGAGATATTTCGATTTAGCTTTTTCGGCTACAAACACCATTTTATGAAGCTTATAATAAGCTAATAAGTAAACTAATCTCCATTTGATAGATGTATGAACTTTTTCATTATGGCGCGTATAAACAACACGAATAGGGTTAAATAGGCTAGCTAAAAGAATCCGCAATAAACAATGACTACTATGTACATGAACAACATCGTATTTTTTGAGGATTATTTTTAGCTCTTTAATACTTGTTGCATGAAATAAGTGTAAATATGTTTTTTCTATTTCTCTTTCTAGGGGTTCATCTTTTTTCCCCATAGACAAAAAACTAGGTTTGAGTTTTAGTGAATTATTTTGTTCTATCGCTAAATCTATAACAAATCGTTCTGCCCCACCAACATTAAGGCTACTAACTACATGTAGAATACGCATCTGCACACCTAAAAAAATAATATATTTCGATTATTTAGTACAATAAAGTTAGTGTGAATGATACACCATTATAAGTGAAAAAGTACGGTCAATTTTAGCTCTACAATATCATTAGACCCGATACAATAACGATTTAAATCATGAGGGTTAGAGGTATTAGTAATACGGCCGGGTTCGTTATTAAAGCCAAATGTATACCCAGATAATGCTGCCAATTGACAAGTTCTCTCAGTATAGCAATGCTTTCTCCCTACAGGATAAACGACGGATTCAATTTTTCCCGTGAGGTTATCCTCTATTATTTTCTTAGAGTGCATTAATTCGTACTCTTGGGATACATCAGATAATTGCGATAACATTTGATGTGATAGCGTATGAGAACCAATTTTCATACCTGATGAACTCATCTCTATTAACTGCTCCCAATTCATAAATAGATTATGTTTTTGGTTTTTAAAATCGTCTAAATACGACGAAAATGTCGATCGTATATCGTCTAGCACTTCAATAACTGTAACACTCTGTAATCGCTTAGCGTCATAAATAACACGACTAATAACAGATTCTATTTCGTCTGACTTTAATTCGTAAGTAATAGACTGTGTCGGCAATTGGTAGCTCATACCCTGAGACTTCCTCAAAATATAAGCGATTTCATCCCACCAAGGTATTAAATCATTATTGACAAAATTAGTTGCCACGTAAAAAGTAGCAGGTATATTATATTTTTTTAAAATAGGAAAAGCTTCACTGTAATTATCTATATATCCGTCATCAAATGTTATCAAGGCGTATTTATTGCTTTCACACTTACCTTCTTTGCGAATACTGATTAACTCCTCTGAAGAAATAACCTTAAAGTTAGCTTTAATGAATTGGCATTGTTGATCAAAACCTTCAGCTGTACATGAAAAAACTTCACGGTCAAATTCACAGGTGTTTTTATCCCCTATTCGGTGGTAGTTAAAAACGTATACACCATTCGGAATAAACCTCCACAAAATATTATATAAGCCTGTTAATCTTAATGTTTTTTTAGTTATCTGTTTCAGTCTGTGTCGAAGCATATGGCTTTATACTTATAGTGCTTTAAATAATGGCTTATTAAGTATGAAATCCCTATATAAGTTTGGGTTTCCTTCTTTACCAGCTTCAGCGGCCTTAGCTATGTTATACATTTCTCTTGCCGATACATAATGCAAAAAATAGTTTTCTTTATCATTATATTTTGTTTCTAAATAAGTATGCATTTCATGTCGGGGCTGCCCAAGTAAAGTATCCATATCTCCCTCTTGAGTACCATGCGTATGAATTTTAACAAACACCCACTCAGGCTTACCTTTTACATGAATATGAGAATTTATCCATTGATCTACACGAGATTTAATTGGTGGCATTGTTTTACGAATATCAGAATTTTCGATCCTCGGTAAGCCTTTAGGTGTACGCCATTTCATTGCTAGTCCTAAAGGACCTTGTATAAGCATTAAATCTCCTGATGGATCTTTTCCTACTTCAACATCCACCCCATCATCATGCGCCTTGCATTCGTTTGGTTTTCCAGTTGCATAATAAATAGAATTAATTTTCTTTGTTTGAGCTGGACTCGGGGCTGATGGTAATGTCATATCCACATAACAACCGGTTTCTTTTAATAAACTTAACTCGTTATCAATTCCACACTGGCTTCCGTCTGGTAATGAGTTATCTAATGCCCAATTACCATGTATAAATGCGTACATTATTTGCCCTGTTTCTGGATGTACAGGTAAAGCACCATGATCATGATGCAATGTATGAGCAAAACTTGTCATTACTGCAGAGAAATTTTCAGCAGTATCGTCATGATGGTGTAAATGTATTTCTATTTCACCAAAACCTCTAAAGCACATGTCTGATAATTTAGCTAAATGTTCATGGCGATATTCTTCTTGTGGATAGAAAAAGCAATGCTTTGGCATAATTCCATCGGAATCTTTATGCTGTTCAGCCATTAAAGGATAATCTTTAAACCACCGGTCAACTCTAGCACGTTCAATCTCAATATCATCATTCCTCCACTGCGGTTCATAATGATCAACAAAACAAAATAAAACATGGATAGGTTTGTTCGTGTAAGGTTTATTAAAAAGACCTTTTAAATATGAAAAAAACCAAAGATTCATATTCTTCTTTTTTAATACTAGCCAAAATAAAGTACTTGCGGCTAACAATAATAGTACCGTGATAAAGCCTAACATTATTTAGTTTCCCCTTGTCTTGCTGTTCGTTGCCAACCGCCGTTCTTTTGACCTTTTAAAAATAATAAAAAGCCTTTGCCTAATGCCGTATTCATAGATAAAAAGAAGCTAATAATAGCGACTATACTACCAACTTTAATACCTTGACTAATTTTTTTTGTTCCATGCCATCCAGTTGCATAAAAAGCGATTTGCCCAATCAATAAAATCATATATAAAGGGCTACTTAATAAAAATAAGTTAGATATGAATACTAAAATCATTAAATGAGGCGCATACCATCGAAAAACTTTATGAGACCAATAACAAAAACTAAACCACCCCTGTGTTGGCAATAAAGCCCATAAATTACTATTAAAAGCTTTATAATTACCAACACCAATTCTTACTCGACGACCTACTTCATCATATAAAGATGGGGCAACCTCTTCAGAAGCTATTGCTTTATCATTATATAAAACCTCATAGCCCTGCTTTTTAACATTCATTGCAATACAAAAGTCATCAACAATCGTGTCTTTAGATAAAGGGATATATAACTCTTTTCGAATGGCATAAATAGCACCGTTTGCACCTAATATACCACCTAGCGCAGACTCACATTTTTTAAGGAATTGTTCGTACTTCCAATAGAGACCATCTTTATTTTGGTTACCATCATCGGTAATTAATATAAGCTCGCCAGAAACTGCACCTGTTTTTTCAGAAAAACTGTTTATCAGTATATTAACGGCATTAGTTTCAAATTCGGTATTTGCATCAGTGAAAACTAAGAATTCTGCTTTTGATTCAGAAACCAGATCATTAAGAATTGATATTTTCCCTCGGTTCTCTTCAAAATTAAAGGCTTTAACTCTGGGATCAGTGAAACTTGTAATTATAGCACCGGTATTATCTTTACTACCGTCGGATGCAACAAGAACATTTAAATTGCCTTTATAATTTTGAGCTAAAGCATTTTCAATACGTTCTTTTATACATGACTCTTCGTTATACGCTGCAATAATAATATCAACATCAGGGTATTCTTTAAGATCAGCACTTACAATACTTTTTGGCGTCACAAATATCTTCAACAATAAAGGGAAAATAAAATACGAATATACCAATAGCGCTAAAGAGATCCAAAATAGGGTTAGCATTTTTTTTCCTGAGATTTATTAATTATTCTTGCGGGAATACCAACAACAGTTACATTACTCGGCACGTCTTTAATTACAACAGCATTAGCACCAACTTTAACGTTGTCACCAATAGTAATACCACCAATAATCTTTGCTCCTGCTCCAATAAAAATGTTATTCCCTAATAGCGGAGCTTTGCCTTTTTCGTCACCAATAACTACACCACTTTCAACGGTAATATCGATTCCACCGCATACTTTTGAATTTATAACTACACCTACAGGATGCATTATAACAAAGCCTTTATCAAACGTTGCTTGAGCGCCAATAACACAGCCATTAATCACTCTATTTAACCAAAGGGTAATTAACGCAATAGGAGATAAACGGTACTTCATTAAAAACTGGGTAATTCTGTATAGAAAGTTAGCCGAAGTGCCGTCACTCACTAAGGTTCTAAAGGTAGATACTTGATATCCTTCGCCCATTAAAATTTGTTTTTTACGTTTTATATCACTTTTTAGGTATTGCATTAGGCTACTTCCATTCTTTGTAGAACACACTCTACGTTTTTTTGCCAATCAAACCTTCTCGAATGCTCCAATATTTTACTTTTTTCCCATTCAATAGTTAGAGCTTCGGTAATTGCTTTTTCTAGTTGAGCTGTATTTTTAGATTCAACCAACAATCCTACATCCTCAGTTACTACTTCCGGTATACCGCCAACAGCAGTAGCAACAACGGGAACTCCGCATGCAAAAGCCTCAAGTAATACATTAGGTACGCCTTCTCGGTAGCTTGGCAAAACAAGCAACGAACTGGCTCTAATCTTTTCAGCCACAACATTTAATGGAATTGAACCATGTACATTAATATTTAAACTTTCTGCTTGAGTACATTGGTTAATCGATTCTTTTAACGGACCTTCACCTATAATATCTAGGATTGCATCAGGATGGTATTTTTGCACTTCGGTAAAAGCTAATACAAGCTCATTTAGGCCTTTCGTGGGGATTAAACTACCAACAAATATAATACGCTTTTCATTAGTTGATTGGGTGTTTGGATAAAATATATCTCGATTTACACCGTTATAATTCACAAGTAATTTTTCTTTAGCAATGCCTGTGTTTTCAAGTGAATTAGCTAAAGCTTGGCTGGCACAGAATATAGTATTAGATTTCGAGAGCCATTTTCTCATTAATTTACGTCTTGCAGAGAATAGCGTGTTTTCATTTACATCAGTACCGTGTACTTTTACAAATAAAGGTAATTTTAACCATTTATTGATCATAGATGAAGCTACTGCATCAGGAAATCCCCAAGATGAATATAAAACATCTGATTTTTGTTTTTTCATCCAAGGTAGTTTAAAAAACAATGAAATAGATTGAAAAAAAGGAACCAACCGTCGACCTATTTTGGGGATATAAAAATATGGACAATATTGCAGATTATTATTCGACTTACAGACCCCTCTATTCTTGAACCATTCAGTCCAAGGGAGTAGCAATACAATTTGAACATTATTACTTGTTGCTAATAAGTCGAACTGTTGCTTATTAAAACTTGCTCGATTAGGTCCCCAAGGTACAGGATACAAATTAGTGATTATTAGAATATTTTTACTTTGTGCTGACATTATTTAGCCAGTCGCTCATAAACAGAAATATACTGTTTTGCGGTATTTAACCAGTTTCTCTCTTCGGTCACAAAATCCAATCCAGTTTCACTAATTTGGGTTAAAAGCTCTTCATCATCAATCACGTTTAAAATTGTATTAGCTAATGCTTCACTGTTATCAGCTTCAAATAGAAAACCTGTTTTATTGTGCTCTATAAGTTCACGATGACCACCAATATCAGAAGCAATAACTGGCTTGAATTGTGCCATCGACTCTAACGGTTTAAGAGGTGTCACTAACTCCGTTAATCTGATACTTTCACGAGGAAACACCATCACATTAGCCAGACTATAATAGTCTCCAACATTTTCAAAAGGTACTCTGCCAACAAAAGTGACAAATTTGTCTAAGTTCAATGATGACACTTGTTTCTTTAAGCTCTCTAGCTCATTACCCGCACCTACGAGTAGTAGATGAATATCATCTCGAGTTTTCGAAATAATGTTTATTGCATCGATAGCATATGACAAGCCTTCGTATTTAAAAAAGGTGCCGATAAATGCAACCACTTTTTTGCCAGATAAATTAAGAGACTTTTCAAGTTCAGCATTACGTTTATATAAAGGCTTAAAGTTATCGATATCAACTGCATTAGGTGTTACATAAAGTTTAGATTCAGGAATACCACGCTTTATCAAATCTTCTTTTAAGCCATTACATATACAACTTACCGCATCAGCTTTATCAAAAGCGCTTTGTTCGATGGCTTTAATTGTTTTATATTTTAAGCTACCTTCAGTTGTTTTTCCTGTATCAACAGCAGCATCTTCCCATAAAGCTCTGACTTCGTAAGTCACAGGTATATTGTATTTTTTACCTATTTTAATTGCAGCCAAAGCATTAAACATTGGTGAGTGTGTTTGAATAACATCAGGTTTATCAGCAAGCACAGCTTGCTCTATTCTTTTAGCTAAGTGATTAATGTGATGAAGATAATTAACAAAGGGGATTTTTGTTAGAAAAGATCGAGATACTTGAGTACGTTCATATATAATTCCATCTACATTCTCTTCCATTTCCTTAAAGTCTTGATACCTCTGACTTGTAAGTTGGCTAGTGATAATACCAAGTTTTCTTTGATGTCTAATAATGGCATCAGATCTTAATGAATAACCACTGATATTGGGGCGTGAATATTCTAATATGTGTAAAACTTTCAAATGAAATCCTTAAAACCACGTACAAAACTAAAATTATCGACCTTTACCAAACAAAACTATTTCGACTGTTCTAATTAAAATTAATAAATCTAATAAAAAACTTCTATGTTTTATATAATAAAGATCATATTTAAGCTTTTCTAAAGAATCCTTTTCTGTTGAGCCATATGGGTACTTTAATTGTGCCCAACCAGTAAGTCCGGGTTTTACATTATGTCTCTCATTATAATAAGGTATATTTTTAATTAACTGCTGAACAAATTCAGGTCTTTCAGGACGAGGTCCCACAAAGCCCATATCGCCTCTAATCACATTATAAATTTGAGGTAATTCGTCTACTCGATATTTACGAATAAACTTTCCTATTTTAGTTGTTCTATCATCATTTAATTGGGCCATTTGTGCGCCGTCTTTTTCAGCATCAATTCGCATACTTCTAAATTTTATAATATTAAAAGCTTGCCCATCTAAACCTACTCGTTCTTGAAAATAAAAAACAGGAGCTTTAAGCCCTTCATCAAGTTTAATTAATATAGTAGTTATAAGCATCACAGGCCAAGTGATTAAAAGAAGAGTAAACGCCATACTCGCATTAAAAAACCAGTCTAATGTATTACGTAAATGATTAGCTGAAGAGAAACCGTTAGAGTATATAACCCAGCTAGGGTATATGAGATTGACAGCAATTTGCCCCGTTTCTCTTTCTATAAAGTCTAAAATTTCAGTAATTTCAACACCGCGTATTTTGCAGGCAAATAACTCATCAACGGGTAAGTTGTTTCGTCGTTCATCACTCGCAACTACAATTTCATCTATTTCATGTTCTAATGCGTAGTTAACTAAAGAACCATCAAACTCAATACGATTTTCATTAACAACGCCTGCATCTAAATCACCTTCCATCACAATAAAACCATGCACATGAAAGCCTTGTCGATCAACATCTCTTCTCATTCTTTTTTCAATAATAGATGCCCTTTCGCCTGCGCCTAAAACTAATATCTTTCTTTTATTGAAACCAAAAAAGTCCAGCTTTAATGTAATATAACGAAACCCTCCTCCTAAAACTAAACTCATGAGTGAAGACATCGCTAAAATATCGACAGGCAAAGATTTGTTACCATAAAAAGGATTAATCAAAGTAACGATAAAAAAACCAATAGCAACAGCTACTAATAATCGCCTAGCTACACCACGAAAATTCTCACGAAGTTTTGAATCGTATAAACCTAATGCTAGAGAAGAAAGTTGAACAACTAGAGCGAAGACAAAAGCATAAATAAAGAGTGTGTTAATTGGAGTATTTATATTATCAATAAAATGAAAAAAGTCATTGATATAAACGGTAAGTAATAACGCTCCCGCAAATAAAAGCAATTCAACTAATACTATTGTTTTACTACCCGTAGACAGATCTTGAAACTTAGGACTAGACATATGAAATTAACATTCCCTTATGAAATATGCTTATAATGCTCTGAAATTGGTGCATATTAGAATTCATAGCAATACAAATGTAAAGATACTAACTTGCTTATAGTATCAATTTAATTAATTATTTAACATCAATTAAATAATGTGCATCACAACCGAAAATAAAATACAATCACATGAATATCTACTATTTAAATTTTGATAAAAAGGTTACCACCATGGAAAATCGCTGGATTAAAAAATTAATACTTACAATTTTGATATGCTCAACCCAGTTCTTATCTGGTTGTAGCTCTAACACGCTTCCCCCAGCTACGGTACATTCTTCTACTACAGTAGATGTATCATCTTATAAATATTTAATTGGTGCTGGTGATGTTGTTAACATTTTTGTTTGGCGTGAGCCTGAGGTTTCAGGCACATTTACTGTTAGACCTGATGGTATGATAACAACTTCTTTAGTTGAAGATATTAAAGTTTCAGGTAAAACACCTACTGAATTAGCAAGAACTATAGAAACAGTATTAAGCACTTACGTTAAAGAGCCTGTTGTAACAGTTACTGTTAACGAATTTAATGGACCTTTCAGCGAGCAAATACGTGTTATAGGTGAAGCAACATCACCTCGCGCAATTAACTATAAACAACATATGACTTTGCTCGATGTTATGATTGGTGTAGGCGGATTAACAGAGTTTGCAAATGGAAATGGTGCTTTACTAGTTCGAGTAGAAAACGGCGTGCAAAAACAATATCAAGTTTTCATTGAGGACTTGATTAAAAACGGTGAAATATCTGCCAATGTGGACGTTCTACCCGGCGATATTATTGTGATCCCTGAAACTTGGTTTTAAATATAATTATAACGAATAAAATTTACTACTATTTTATCCCATATTTAGAGGTAGGGAATGCAAGAAATAATTGAACAGATACTAGATTATCTGAAAGGTATTTGGGTAAAACGTAGATATTTAATGATATCGACTTGGATTATTTGCCCTATTGGTTGGCTATTTGTTGCCCAGCTAGATGATGTGTATGAATCTGAAGCCATCGTTTTTGCTGATACTCAATCTATTCTAGGCCCATTGCTAAAAGGCATAACAATTGAAACTAATACTGAAGCTCAAATTCAGTTAATGGTAAAAACTTTACTCAGCCGTGCAAATTTAGAACGTATTACTCGTATGACAGACTTTGATGTGCGTGTTAAAAACGATAAAGAATATGAAGAGCTCATTGACGATTTAAAAGAAGATATAATTATTAAGAAAACGGGTGGAAAACGCCAAAATATTTTCAAAATATCTTTCGAAGATAAAGATCCTGAAATGGCTCGAGATGTTGTTCAAGCAGTGCTTACTGTATTTATCGAAACAACGATAGGTGAAAATAGAAACGATTCTGATTCCGCACAAAAATTCTTAACTACTCAAATTAATGAATATGAAAGTAGATTATTAGCTGCAGAAAACCGATTAACTGATTTTAAACAAAAATATAATGATGTTTTACCTAATCAATATGGTGGGTATTATCAAAAACTGACTATTGCAAAGGATCAGTTAAAAGGTATTGAACTTGGTTTACTAGAAACTCAGACTCAACTTAAATCCGCTAAAGCTCAATTACCCGATAAAAACACAGAAAAAAATCAAGCACCCGATAATATTAAAAACAATAATTCTATTGAAACTACGTATGACGAACGCATATCTGAACTTGAAACATCACTTGATAGTTTACTTGTTAGATATACGAATAAACACCCAGATATTATTGAAATACAAAACAGATTATCGCACCTTAAAAAGCAACGAAGTGATGAAATTGAAAAATATTTAGCCACATCTACGGATGAAAATGCTAATTATTCATTGAGTCAAAGTCCTGTTACTCAGGGTATACTCATGCAAATTAATCAATTAGAAAACCAAGTCGCTTCATTTACAGTTAGAGCAGAAAATTACAGAAAAGAAGTTGCTGATTTAGAGAGTAAAATACATATTCTTCCTGAGATAGAAGCTGAATTGGTTGCCCTAAACAGAGGGTATAATATTACAAAAGAGAAATACGAAGAATTATTAACTCGAAGAGAAACAGCCCAATTAGCTAAACAAGCTGATGACTCTAATAGTAAGATTAAATTCAACGTAATTGAACCACCTCGTGCACCTGCAGAACCAACAGGCCCAAAAAGATTGTTACTTACAATTGCAATGTTAGTTTTAGGGGTTGGTGCAGGAACTGGCTTATCGTTATTGGTTAGTCAAATTAATCCAGTGGTGACCTCAAGTAGTCAAGTATCAAGATTAACTGGCATCCCTATTTTTGGTGTGGTTTCTGCGTCAGAGCATTTAGGACTACAAAAATGGCATAAAAAGAAAACACTGATATTTATATTTTCTAATGCTTTATTATTACTCTTGCTATGCGTTTTTATTGCATATGCACTTTATCCTGAAATGATTAAAGCACCGTTAAGAAGGATTTTTTAATTTATGAGTACTATAGAAAAAGCCTTAGCTAAACAAAATAGTGTCGATACTCCTAAAGTTGAAGTGTCAGTTCAAGAAAATAAGTATGTAGAACCTTCTACACATTCTCTAGAACATATGTCAGAACCATTAAAGATAGATAAAGCGTCGTTAGCTGAACGAGGATATCTCATTGATACAGGTTCTAGACAAAGTATCAAAGACGAATTTAGACAGATAAAGAGAAAGTTATTAAATAATGCTTTTGGATCAGCATCTAAAACCTTAGATAATAGTAACCTTGTTATGGTCAGTAGCTCAAAGCCTAATGAAGGGAAAACCTTTGTTTCAATTAACCTTGCCCTCAGCATCGCTTTAGAACAAGATAAAACAGTTTTATTGATAGATGCTGACGTATTAAGACCTAGTATAAACAGAGAACTAGGCGTTGGTAATGTACCTGGACTAATAGAATATTTATTAGGCCAGAAAGAAGGGGTTGCTGACATAATTTATAATACAAATATTGATAAATTAAAAATAATACCTGCGGGGGAACCCCACCACTTATCAAATGAATTATTAGCTAGTGATAAAATGGAATCGTTAGCTAAAGAGCTAGCTGAGCGGTATCCTGATAGAATAGTGATTTTTGATTGTCCTCCTCTCATTGGTGTAACAGAAACACTTGTGCTTGCTAATTTAATGGGGCAAGCACTTGTCGTTGTAGAAGAATCTAAGACACACTTATCAGACATTCAAAAAGCTACTGAAAATTTAAATGACGATTTAGCTTTAGGTTTAGTTTTAAATAAAGCAATAAAATCCCATAAGGATATGTATGGCTACTATGGCTATGGATATGGTTCGAAAGCATAAATATATATTAGTTACTCTTTTATTGGGAACACCCTCATTAGTTTTATCTAATGAGTGGTCTTTTGATCCTGCAATTAAAATAAATGAAACATACTCCGATAATGTTAATTTTGATAATCAAAATGAAGAATCGAGTTTTGTCAATCAGACGGGGTTAAGCTTAAATTCAGAATATCGTGCTTTATATGCATCATATAATTTAGACGCTGACGTACTGTACGCAACATATAGTCATAATAGTGATAATAACGATAGCTTTCTAACACTAAACGGCGACTTTAACATTCAATTATGGCCAAATGGAATATCTTTAGTAGGCTCAGCTTCGATCGAAAACCAAACACGAAACAGTATGACAAATGCTTATGCTGATATAGTATCAGGGAATACGGTGCAAGTAGAACAATACTCAAGTGGGCTAAGTTATACTATTGATAATAGCGAATATAAATTATCTTCAAATTTAATTTATAACACAACCAAAGCGGAAGACAATATTAGCGAGCAGGATGGTTACTCCGCAACTCTAAATTCAAAAAATGGAACTAATACCAATTATATTTTCTGGGACCTAACCAATAACTATAACGAACGTACGAGTCATACTCGTAGTAGTCGCTCATATCAAAGTGAAATAAAAATAGGTTATATTACACCATACAAATTTAACCCATTTATTCGATATTATGATGAAGATAATTCAGGTAACTTAGGATCTAACCAAAATATTGAATCTAACTCTTATGGGGCTGGCTTACGTTGGCAAGTAACCCCACGTTTTATTGTGGATTTATCGTATAATGTCCCTTTAAATAAAGATAAATTAAGTGAGTCTGAACCAGATTCTAAGCAAATTGACAATTACTATGACTTGAAAATAAATTGGCAGCCCACAATAAGAACAACATTAAGTGCTAGTGTTTCACAACGTTTTTATGGGAATAGTTACGACTTAAGCTTAAGCCATGTCAATAAACGTTTTACTAATACAATAATATATAAAGAATCAATTGATACATTTACCCGTGATAATTTCGCCCCTGTAAATGAGGGGGTTTTTCTATGCTCTCAGCAAAGTGAGACTTTCTCTTACTCACAATGCTTAATTAGTAATGCTAACGAATTAAATACAGACTCTCTAACAGCAATATTCAGCACACGCCTTGTTGAAGACGACGAGTTTTCTTTAAATAAAAAGCTTAATTGGATTTCTTCTTTAACCCTTAGCCGAACAACTATCAAAATAAACCTACAAAGAAATGAACGTTTAAATCTACAGACTGATATTGAAGATTTACGACAAAATGCAGATTTTTCAATATCTAGAAAAGTCAGTGGTTATTCAACTATCGATTTATCTGTGGCATATACTGAAACTCGAAATTTCCTTAATTTACCTCAAGCACAAGATAATCAATATAGGTATTACAAGGTTAATTACAATAGAAAGCTCAATAAAACACTCTCATTTGACATAAATATAAGCCATTTGAATAGAACATCTGATCCTGCAGCATTTGTGTATAAAGAAAATCGTATAAGTTTAGAATTGAAAAAGGTTTTATAGCAGTATGTACGAAAGTTATTATGGATTTAAAGAGCGCCCTTTTCAGCTTAGTCCTGATCCGCGTTTCTTCTTCGCATCTAATCATCATCAACGGGCAATGTCTTATCTACAATATGGATTAGATCAAGGTGAAGGATTTATCGTTATTACAGGTCCTATAGGCACAGGTAAATCTACACTTGCCCGTAATCTTTTAAATAATATTAAAGACTCCAAAATTGTTGCTGCACAACTTGTTACTACCAAGCTTAATCCGCAAGAGTTATTAGAACTGGTTATCTCAGAATTTAATATACAAACTAAAGGGAACAGCAAAGCAGAATTACTTCAAGCCATTGAGAAGTTTTTAATTTCTTTACATCAACAAGGTAAAAAGGCATTACTGTTAGTGGATGAAGCACAAAACTTACCACTGGAAACCGTCGAAGAATTGAGAATGTTGTCTAACTTTCAACTAGACAACAAACCTCTTATTCAAAGCTTTTTATTAGGGCAAGAAGAATTAAAGGGGATCATTCAAGCACCATCAATGGAGCAATTTAGACAACGTATTATCGCTTCAGCCCATTTGAAACCACTAACAGTTGAAGAAGTTAAAGAGTATATCAACCATCGACTTCAACAAGCAGGCTGCACTAAAGAAAACGTATTTTCTGAATCTGCCTTTGGCATTATTCATGAAAAAACATTAGGTGTACCACGAAAAATCAATATCTTTGTTGATCGTTTATTACTTTTTGGCTTTTTAGAAGAATTATCATGTATTGATGATAAAGCAATTAATGAAGTTGCTCTAGAGATGGAAGTAGAGCTCACTGGATCTATTAACAATAATATTTTAGAAAGTAATGAGCCGTCACAGCAACAAGCTATTGTTAATTCACCTGATAAGGCAGAAAATATTAAAGACATTTTGCGAGAAGTTGAAGAAATACTCGAAACCTCAATTAAACAAAAAATAAAAATGGCGAGGTATGTCGATAAACTGCTTAAGCATAAAAATAGACTGTATGCTGAAACAAATTTTGATGATAAAAAATAAAGTCATGATAAAAGAGCTTAATTTTAAGCTCTTTTTAATTTATAACTAGCAATCACCTTTACTCCTATCTTAGCTATAATACGCATCGACAGCCTTTGAATATTACGAGATTTTTATGAAAGTATGGATCCATTTTGTTAGAGCGCCTATTCGCGTAATATCCATAAGTAAAAGGCGTACCCATTCAAAACTAAAGCGCCAAATGGTAGGGCTGAAATTAGCGCTTTCTCAAGAAAAAGCTGAAACTAAAGAGATGTTAAGTACTTACAAAAAGTACACTCGAAGACAAGCCACTCCTGAAGAAATGGTAAACGCTAATAAACAATTTATAGATATATTAAAAGGTTTAGGATTAGGTGTATTTGCGGTTTTACCTTTCGCACCTATTACCATACCAATACTTATTAAAGTAGGGAAAATGGTTGGTGTAGATATTTTACCTAGCTCGTTTAATCGAGATAAAAAAACAAAATAAGCACCTGTATTACCTAATATAATATTATTTCAAATAACTTATAGATTGATCAGTCACACACTGAGTAAAGCTTTTTTTCCGCTCTTCTTTAGATAAAGAAGAAATAGCCTTTTTCACTAGTTTAATTCTTGCTGCTTTTTCATCTTGAGGTAAATCATCTAGCTGATCATGGAAGCACCCTAATAGCCCGTAATTAATAGCAGTATCTGAACTTACTAACTCTCCACCCAAACAACTTTCAAGCTTCTCAGCTAATCTTTCTTTACTCATTTTAGTGATAAGCGTATCTAAGGTGTATTTACCGTAAGCGTTATTATTAGCGTTATTACATGCAAATAAAATATCTGCCACAGCGACTATTGGAATTAGATTATTATGCTGTTCGTTAAACTTATTTTTTAACCACTGCTGATGCTCTGTTAGCTCTTTTTTTTGGGGGTCTTCAGCTGATAAAGCCTTAAAGTTAAAGGTAAGTGATGTTGCAATTATAGTTAACGTTAATATAAAAAATTTCATATGAGAACTTATCCATTAAAACTTACCACTATTTTACTAAAAACAAGAACAAGTTCATATTCCAATTTATAAATGATACTTCTCATTCATAGCACCCCATGGTTAAATAACACAATATCATTAGTAAAACAGATCTTAGGCGAAATCGATTATGTTTAAACGGGTTATTCTTTCATGTTTTATTTTTATTGCTCTAACAAGCAGTAGCTTTGCTCAAGACGCACCTGAAGAGTTGCAGCAATTATTACAGCAACATAAAGGAAGTGTCATTTATGTTGATTTTTGGGCCTCTTGGTGTGGCCCATGTCGTAAATCATTTCCATGGATGAATGAAATACAAAAAAAACACGAAAACTTAAAAATTATAAGCGTTAATGTTGATTATGAAAAAAACCTAGCGACAGAATTTCTAAGCAATGTACCGGCAAACTTCCCTATCATTTACGATCCCAAAGGTAAAATAGCCAAAAAGTACAAACTAAAAGGCATGCCGAGCAGTTATATATATAGTAAAGCAGGACAACTTGTTAGCTCTCACGTAGGATTTACTGAATCTAAACAAAAAAAATACGAAGAAGAATTACAATACCTTTTAGCTCAGTAAAGCGTTAACACTAACAAGCAACCCAAGTATTAGTCACTAAGGTTTTACCTTGGTGAATTATGCTTCCAGTAAAACAATCTTTTGCATTAATAACCCCAACCCCTTTTGGGGTTCCTGTCATCACTACATCTCCATCTTCTAGGGTCATAAATGATTGTAACTCTGCTAATATTTCTGCAGGAGAATACATCATTAAACTAACATATCCTTGTTGAGTTAATACATTATTTATTGTGAGTTGAACTTCGTAATTACTCCGCATATCCTCAATCAGGATAAACTCACTAAAAACTGCCGCACCATCAAACGACTTAGCTCGCTCCCATGGTAAACCTTTCTCTTTTAAGCGACTCTGTAATTTACGCTTAGTTAAGTCTAAACCAAAACCTATTGCCGTAAACGTCCCTTTTTCATACACAAAGCAAATTTCTCCCTCGTAATGCAATGGCTCATCATGTACTGAAATTAACCCTGTGCTAATCGATGAGTTAGGCTTAGTGAACACCACCATGTTTTCTGGTATTTCGTTACCTAATTCAGCAATATGTTCTACATAATTCCTTCCTATACATACAATTTTTGAAGGTATTACTGGCTTTCCATTAATCTTAATTTCATTCAAAATATTTACCTTAAATTTCTAATGCTTTATTGACCAAATTAGCTATCGCTAAACTTGCCGTAAGTCCCGGAGATTCAATACCAAACAAATTAACCAAACCTTTAATACCGTGTTTAGTTTCATCTTGAATGATAAAGTCATTAAACTGATTTTTATTTAATTTAGGTCGAATACCCGCATAGGCAGGCTGTAATTTACTTCCATCAATTAAAGGAAAGTAGTTTTGTATTGCTCGTACAAACTCTCCTTTTAACAATTCAGGAACAGTATAATCTATCTCGTTAATAAACTCGGTATCTGGGCCAAACTTTAATTGCCCTGACATATCAAGTGTTGCATGAATACCTAAGCCATTTTCAGACGGTACAGGATAAACTAAATGCTTGAATGGGCTTACGCCTGAATACGAAAAGTAATGTCCACGGCAAAAATTAACCTTAGGGATAAACTCTTCAGGTAATGAACTAATACATCTGGCAACTTTATCAGCATGCAAGCCTCCGCTATTGATTAAGTTCCTACATTGAAATGTAAAAGCTTCCCCCTGACAACTCACCTTCACTATAAAACCATTTGTGATCACTTCAACATTCATGAGTTCGGTCAATGGTGAAAATAATGCGCCATTAGCTTCCGTTTCCGCAAGTAAACTTTGCATAAAACTATGTGAATCTATAATACCTGTTGATGGGGAGTATAGTGCTGTAGTCGATTTTACTTGAAGCTCTAAATTATTAACCTCTCTACGACTTAATATTTTTAAGTCTGAAACATGATTCGCTTTTGCTTTACATAAAATATCACTAAGTAAACTATCTTGCTCATTGTCAGTTGCGACAATAAGTTTACCGATACGAGAAAAGGGGATATTTCGACTCGTGCAATATTGATAAAGTTGTTCTTTACCTTCAACACAAAATTTGGCTTTTAGTGTATTTTCAGGGTAGTAAATACCGGCATGAATCACTTCACTGTTACGACTACTGGTTTCTTCACCAAAAGAAGTGTTCTTATCAATAATTAATACATTAGATAAAGTTTTACTCAGCTGAGCTGCTATAGCTAAACCAACAACACCTGCACCCACTATAAGTGTATCAACAGTTTCCAAGCGTCCTCTGAATAAATTTACAAAATAAATTAATCATACCAGTTTAATTAGTGAGATTGGTATGACTAAAATAGAACCTACACTCAAAAAGCTTTTTTATTCATGTATTACTAAGTACTATACTGATGCCATATCACGATGCGGATGAATAACTGATTACACGATAGTTTGACTCATTGCAAACATGCACCGATAAATAAATAACAATAAAAACAAAATATTAGGTATTAATTATGATCAAAAGAGCCATGGATATTATTATTTCATTAATAACCTTATCTTTATTATTTCCTGTGATACTTTTTACCGCGGTCATATTATTTAGCCTTAAGTGCCGTCCTGTTTTATTTAAACAACCTAGACCTGGATTAAACAACCAAGTATTTAACATGTATAAATTTCGTTCAATGAACGACATGACAGATAGTAGCGGCGAGTTATTACCCGATAGTGAACGTTTAACACCATTCGGTAAATTAATACGCAATACCAGTATCGATGAATTGCCTGGGTTATGGAGTGTATTAAAGGGCGATATGAGTATCGTCGGGCCTCGTCCTTTATTAGTTGAATATCTTCCCTTATATACAACGGAACAAGCTCGTAGGCATAACGTAAAACCCGGTATCACTGGCTGGGCACAAGTAAACGGACGTAATACCCTTTCTTGGGAAGAAAAATTCGCATTTGATGTCTGGTACGTTGATAACCGAACTCTTTGGCTAGACATTAAAATTATATTTATGACGATTAAAAAGGTTTTTGCTCAAGCAGATATCAATGCATCTGGCGAAGCAACTATGACTAAATTTAAAGGCTAAGGA
The DNA here is from genome assembly GCF_055808995.1 of Pseudocolwellia sp. G5-9. Lineage (NCBI taxonomy): Bacteria > Pseudomonadati > Pseudomonadota > Gammaproteobacteria > Alteromonadales > Colwelliaceae > Pseudocolwellia > Pseudocolwellia sp. G5-9. Next base: position 3,536,439 of record NZ_CM147893.1, on the reverse strand, counting down.
TTAAATATGAGTACATTAATTATCATAGGTGCAGGTGGTCACGGAAGAGTTGTTGCCGATTGCGCACAACAAATAAATACATATCAAGAAATATACTTTTTAGACGACAGCTTCCCTGAACGTAAAAACAATAGCATTTGGGACATTATTGGCAAAATAGATAAATATACTCGTTACCTTGATAACGCTGATTTTATTGTGGCCTTTGGCAACAACAAACTTCGCCAACAAATGCTAAACACCTTGATCAGCGCAAACGCAAAAATTGCTTCTTTAATTCACCCCCGTGCTTACATAAGCCCGCATTCAACTATTGAAGCAGGTGTTGTAGTATTCGCTCAATCTGTTATCAACATTGGCAGTACCGTTAAAACCGGTTGCATAATTAATACAGGAGCAACGATAGACCACGACTGCACAATAGAAGCTATGGTACATATATCCCCAGGAGTAAATATTGCTGGAGGAGTCACCGTTGGTGAGCGTTCATGGATTGGTATTGGAGCATCCGTTATAGAAAGCATTGCACTGGCACCCAATACACAAGTTGCAGCCGGCTCAAGCATTATTAAAGCAACACAAAAAAATTCGCTATACGCTGGTGTACCTGCTGTTTTTAAAAAATCTATTCCATCAAAAAATAATTTATAGGAAAAATCGTGCTAAATACTGAGTTTTCACCTTGGCCTAATTTTACAGAAGAAGAGATAACAGCAGTATCTAAGGTACTTGCTTCTAATAAAGTAAATTATTGGACAGGAGACGAAGGAAGAAAGTTTGAAACCGAATTTGCAGCTTATACCGACTGTAAATACGCGGTAGCCCTTGCTAACGGAACTCTCGCATTAGATCTCGCATTACACGCTTTAAATATTGGGCACGGTGATGAAGTTATTGTTACTTCAAGAACCTTCATTGCATCTATTAGTAGTATTGTAAATGCAGGCGCAACGCCAGTGTTTGCAGATGTAGAGCTTGATAATCAGAACATTAGCGCTCCAACAATTTCGACGGTATTAACCGATAAAACCAAAGCCATAATTTGCGTACATCTTGCTGGTTGGCCATGTGAAATGGACGACATTATGGCATTAGCCGAAACACATAACCTGTTTGTAATTGAAGATTGTGCGCAAGCTCACGGAGCAAAGTATAAGGGCCGTTCTGTTGGTAGTATTGGCCATATCGGTGCTTGGTCTTTCTGCCAGGACAAAATAATGACGACAGGTGGCGAAGGAGGCATGCTTACAACAAATAATGAAAAATTATGGCGTAAAGCATGGGCTTTTAAAGATCACGGAAAATCGTATCAAGCCGTATACGAAACCGAACATCCTCCCGGATATCGGTGGTTACATGAATCCTTTGGTACCAATTGGCGTCTCACTGAAATGCAATCGGCTATTGGTCGTATACAAGTAAAACGCATGCCGCAATGGACAAAAATCAGAACACAATATGCGAAAGAAATTTTTAAAGTGTGCGAGAGCTATAACTTTATTAATGTCCCCAACATACCTGATTATATCGAACACGCTTTTTATAAATGTTACATTACGATAACTCCTGAAAAATTACCTAATGCATGGAGTAGAGATAAAATTATTAGTGCGATAACAGAACTCGGAGTGCCCTGTTATACAGGGAGCTGTTCAGAGGTTTATAAAGAAAAGGCTTTTGAAAATACCCCCTATTTACCTAAAAACTCCCTTAAAAACGCTCAAATTCTTGGTGAAACATCATTAATGTTCTTAGTTCACCCAACATTAAAAAACAATGAAATATCAAAAACTTGCAAAGTATTAAAAGAGGTTTTCGATCAAATACAATCACTTTAACTTTTTTATATGAAAAAAAAGCATGACAACACCCTAAAAAATTGTGAAGATATTGTTACTATAGTGTTACATGGATGTCCTATTTTACTAATAAAAACAATAAAAAAGGCGTTGTATCATGATCAGAAAAATAGATCTCATTCCGAGTTATCTAAAATTTATTATGGGTGTTGGTTTTGACCTTTTAGCGTTATCCATTGCGTTCTTTTTGGCTTATTTTATACGCATGGGCCTTAATAACACAGCATTTACATTATCTGAACTTTATGTGTATCTAACAATTACTTTATCTACACTCATACTCTTTACTTATTTCGATGTATATCGGTCTGTTGTACGCTACTTCAACGCTAAAGCTTTTCTTAAAATATTCATCATATTAATATGTACTACAGCTATTTTTTATCTAGCGGGTTATATTTTTGATGCCTTTATTCCCCGCTCAGTACCTATTGTATTTTTTGTACTCGCTATTTTACAAATTACCAGCGTTCGGGCTTTATTTGGCATTATATTTGAAAAAAATCTCTTTAATGAACGAGAAGGCGTAGTTATCTACGGGGCAAGTACAACAGGACGAGAACTTGTTAATGCCTTAACGCTAGGAAAAAAATATCAGCCTCTCGCTTTTATCGATGAAAAAGCGCGCTACCAAAACCGAAATGTTTTAGGTTTACATGTTTATTCTCATAAAAAAATAGGCAACTTACTTAAAAGGTTTGGCAAATTCAAAGTCCTTATTGCCGTCTCTAATGTTGACCCACACCGACTTAAAGAAATTGTTACAGCATTAGAGCCTCATGCACTGGAGCTACTAACCGTCCCTACCATGTCAGATATGGTTTCAGGTAAACGAAGTATTGATCAATTACGTGAAATATCTGTTAAAGAATTACTAGGAAGAAAATCCGTTAAACCTGTGCCTGAATTACTCTCGGCCAACGTGACTAACAAAGTGGTTATGGTGTCCGGCGCCGGCGGCTCAATAGGTAAAGAACTTTGCCGACAAATACTATTAAATACACCTAAAAAATTGGTTTTACTAGATATCAGCGAAGCTTTTTTGTATGAAATTCATCAAGAACTTACTGAGCTCCTTGCCGAAACTAATAATCCTTTGGAAATCGTTCCGCTTATAGGAAATGTGCAAAATGACGCCTTAATGAAATTTATTTTTAACCAACAACAAGTCCAAACTATATATCACGCTGCTGCTTATAAGCATGTTCCTATGGTTGAAGGTAATGTCATAGCTGGCGTTAGTAATAATGTTTTTGGTACCTATGCTATAGCAAAAGCCGCTGTCGCGAGTAAAGTCGAAACATTTGTTCTTATTTCAACAGACAAAGCAGTAAGACCTACTAATGTTATGGGCGCAACAAAACGCATGGCAGAACTGGTATTACAGGGCCTTGCAAACAAACAAGGTGAAACACGCTTTGCCATGGTGCGTTTTGGCAATGTACTCGGTTCTTCTGGCTCTGTTGTGCCTTTATTTAAAAAACAAATTGAACGTGGTGGCCCTATAACCATTACTCATCCCGATATTATTCGATACTTTATGACCATACCTGAAGCTGCTCAGTTAGTTATTCAAGCAGGAGCCATGGGTAAAGGCGGCGATGTATTTGTATTAGACATGGGTAGCCCAGTCAAAATTGTAGATCTAGCTCATAAAATGACTCATTTAATGGGATTTACCATCAAAAATGATGATAACCCTATGGGAGACATTGCTATTGAATACAGTGGCCTAAGACCAGGAGAAAAACTTTACGAAGAGTTACTGATTGATGATCATGCCCAACAAACGTCCCACGAACGTATATTAACGGCAAATGAAAAATCTATACCTTGGGATGATGTCATCACTATCCTTGAGCATTTAACCCAAGCCATTACTAATGAAGACGACAAGCAAATTCGACAAATACTACTCAATGCTCCATTAGGTTATAACCCTTCAACAGCAAAACAGAAAGAGCAAACACTTTCACAATTTACAGACACACCTTCTATTCTAGAGCCTAAAATACCAGAGCCAGAATTAATTGGTGCTGTTTAGCAGAACTCCTTCCTCTGCTATTTTCTAATCAATAACCATGCTTGAGCATAATCAGGCATGGTTTTATTAGCCTGATGGTAATCATCCCAACCTTTGTAACTATCAACCAATAAATCTAGCTGAAATAAGTTATTGTCAAATGCGCCGCCTTGATCCGCTAAAATGCCCATTCTACTTACCTGCTCACCTTCTTGAATAAAGCTCACTAAAAAAAGCTTTCCTAAGCCTAAGTCTTTAACATTACCAGCAAAAGTTACATGAGGTTTTACAGCGATTTTACTCGCCAATGTTTTCCCGTACCCCATAATGCTAGGCACTTCAGCAAAGTACCAGTAACGCGCTTGCTCTCTTTTACCTATACTATAATCATAAGCAATGCCGTTATTACGATGTACATTAAAATAACGTATTTCGTTATTTACCGTCAGCACGCCTGTGCCCTGCAATAACACATCGTGTAACGACTCTTCGTTTATCCATACCAAAGGTTTAGCTAAATTATTTTTTAATAACGCGCCAGCAATAACCTCTTGTCGAGTATATTTAAATCGCGTTAGGGCTTTGTTCTCATTTGCTTGTTCAAGTGAAAGCCCCTTTTCATCATAAGGTAAAGCATACAAAGCTTGATTAAACTCCGCTGTTTTTACAGGACTCGCTGATAATGTTTTAGTGTAGTATTTAGTTAAAAATATTTGATCATTAGGAATGTTATTCAACAATCTTGATTTAACCTCATTATTACTTTTTTGTGCGATAGCTTTCGCTGTTTTAACATCTGGCATCCAGCGGTAAAAAGTAAAATGCTGTTTTAAAAACTCAATATTATGTAATCGACTTTGTCTTTTAGCTCTTACATCACCACGATAAGTGTCGCAAATAAACGTTAAGGTATCTTTAACTTGCTGTAGTGATATTTTATCTTCAAATACATGCCCTACTTTTACCGCAAAGGTATCTTCAGCATAGGTATTTAAATAGTGTTGTGTATTGTCAGCAACATCACACAACTGGCTAGCTTTAAAGTTTTTCATCCCCCCTAAACTAGGATCTTTAACAGCCATAAAAGTAAACGCGAATGAGGTATGAGAAAATAAAATAACCAATAACAATAAAACTTTATTTAGCATGGAATGCCCTAAATTAATGAAGTGTTCAAGAATAACCAACATACTAGCGTAAATACAATGACCTGACTATTTTGCTCTATCTTTGCCCCAACCAAAACAAACTGTCATAATAGCCCCATCATTACTACTGGTTTTAACTTATGACTATTGAAAATACTTTACGCGAAAAACTACAATCTGAATTCTCTCCACTCTTTTTAGAAATTGAAAATGAAAGTCATAATCATGGTGGTAGTTCTACTACAAGTCACTTCAGAGTTGTTATCGTAACCGACGCCTTTGAAGGCTTACGACTTATTGGCAGACACCGCAAAATAAACTCCTTATTAGCCCATGAACTTGCCAACGAAATACATGCATTAGCACTACATACGTTTACCCCAAAAGAATGGGAAGAAAAAGAACAAAAAGCAGCGCTATCGCCAGCATGTGCAGGTGGTTCAAAAGCTTAATATGAAAGTCAGTGCTGCTTTATCAAAATCGCCTATTGAAAAAATCCGCCTTGATAACCACAGCATTTATATAAAACGAGACGATTTACTTAACCCTCATTTCTCAGGTAATAAAGCGCGTAAATTTGCTTATTACCTTGAGCACAGCTCAACAAGCACAACTAAACTCGTTAGCTATGGTTCAATTCAAGCCAACTCTTTATATTCTCTAGCGGCACTAGCCCACATAAAAGGTTGGCAGCTTGATTATTATGTTAGTCGTATTCCTGAGTGGTTAAAAAATTCTACCTTAGGTAATTACGGACAAGCCTTAACTTTAGGCGCAAAAATTATTGAAGTTGATAGCTCCTTGCTTACCGACTCAAATAACCTTGATGGCTATATGCATCAGTATGCTGAAACCTTACCTGAAACCTCATTATTTATTCCAGAAGGTGGGCGAAGCCGTCACGCCCGTATAGGTGTTTACACTTTAGCAAAAGAAATAGCTGACTATTGCAATACTCATAAGCTTTTTGAAGAAAATACCTTTGCAAAAACTAACCAAGCACAAGTTATGTTACCTTCAGGTACTGGCACTACCGCGTTATTTTTACAAACTTGGTTTAAAGAAAACAACCACCCCATTAAGGTATTAACCTGTGCGTGTGTTGGTGATAATGCCTACCTAAAAAAACAATTTAATCAACTAAATCCTAATCAAACACAATGGCCAACCATCATTTCTAGCCGTAAAAAGTTTCACTTTGGGCAACTCAATAAAAACCACTATTTATTATGGCAACGCCTACTTAAAGAAACAGGTATTGAGTTTGAATTACTTTACGATCCTATTGGTTGGCATTGCTTACTTGATTACTTGTCAAATAACTACGCATCAAACAATAACTCAACTATTCCAACCTTTTATATTCATCAGGGGGGATTAGTGGGTAATCAAACCATGCTCCCCCGCTACCAACGTAAATACCCTGAACTGTTTTAAACAATTTTCTAGCTTTTATTTAAAAGAATAAAGCTATTTAATATCGCCTTTGGTAAAATTAAGCTTCTAAAACCTTTTATTCAATCAGCCAAGGATAGCTTTCATGCCATCAAAATCATTACCTCTTTATAAACGCATACTATTTACAATACTTGCTTTTATATTTGCGCTTTACTGTTTAATTTGGGTGCTTTCTTCGCCTATTATTAAACATTTTGCGAAAGAGCCTTTGGCTGAATACGGGTTAACGCTTTCGTCTGATTCTACAATTAGCTTTAATCCGTTTTTAACACGTATTACCGTTGCTGATTTAGCCTTATTAAAAAACAACAGCCCCGTGTTAAAAGCTGAACATTTAGCTTTACAACTTGCACTACACAAAATTCCTTTTGATATTATTAAATTAGAAGAATTTTCTATCAGCGGTGTCCTCGTTAATGTTGAAAAAACTAACGACGATTTATGGGTAGCAGGTGTAAACCTTACACCTAAAAGCACCGAGTTAGATCCGCAAACCAAACCTGAAATAGAAGCAACCACCGAAAAAAATAAAGAAAGCACATCCACAGAACCATTACCTTACCAAGTGGTATTAGATAACTTAGTCTTATCTAATACCACTATCGACATTTTGTTAAACGGTTCACCACATACTTTCGATATTAAAGAACTACTGATCAGTAATATTAACGCAAGCCAAACTCAACAATCGGCTAACCTTAAACTCAACGCTTTATTTGATAAGGCAACAATCAAGCTAACCAGCGAGCTCAATTTACAGAATAATGAAGGCGATATAAGCAGTGAGTTAATAGTAAGTAAGTATTCACTTAACAACATAAAACATTTAATAGAACCTGTTGAATCACTTGACGGTTTGTTTTCATTTTCAAGTACTCAAAACGTAAAAATCACCTCACAAAGTATGGATATTACGGTTAAACAAGCCGAGTTAAGTACTGAAAATGTGATCACAAGTACTAAAGAACAAAACATTAGTTTAGAAAATTTAGTTTATAGCATGAACGATTTTTCAATGAACATTGCTAACAATGAGCTTGAAAAAAATCAGTTCAAAGCTATCACAGGTAAAGCCCAACTCACCTTAAAAAATGCTTTAGTTGAAGCCTTGCCAAGCAATAATGAGAAAAGCGAAAACGACAAATCACAACAAATACTATCATTCGCACAACTTAACGTTAATAACATTACGCCTAAACTATCTGCAGCGTCAGAAAGTGACTTAACATTAACGCCATCAGTATTTATTGAATCGCTTGATCTAAACCAATTACTTTTCTCTCAAAATACAACAAACGAATTACCACCGGTTGCAACAATTAATAATATTAATATAAGTGATATAACAGGCTCAGCCGAAGCACTGTCGATCAACGAAATTAATATTGATAGCATAGCAAGCCATATTATTTTAAATAAAGAAAAAGCCTTAGCAAACCTTGTTACTTTAACGCCAGCGAACGAAGCAGAAAACGAAGCAGCTCAGCAAGTTGAACAAACAGCAAAAACTGAGGGAGCAGCTACAAGCTCTCCTAAAGCACCTGAAACAACCACTCAAAAGCCGTTTTACATTAGCGTAAACGCTTTCAATGTCATTAATAAAAACCAAATCGACTTTATTGATAACAGTGTCAATCCCATTTACAAACGCAGCTTCATGATTGATGAACTTACTATGGGTAAACTCAGCAACTTACAAGAAAACACAGAAGCTAAAACACCTATAACATTAAAAGGTCGTAGTAACGAATATGCAAACTTCGCGTTTAACGGTTTTATTCAGCCTTTCGCAAAGAAAAAAATCTATCACATTAAAGGTGATTTAAACGAACTATCATTACCTGATGTTTCAACCTACATGAAAGACGCCTTAAAACTTGAATTAAAAAGTGGTCAACTCAATACAAAACTTGATGTTACTTTAATAGACGACGATATAGATGGTGATGTAAGCATTAACATTAACGGCCTTGAAACAGCTGCTGCCAACAACCACGAAACAAATTTAGTAAAAGACCAAGTAGGCATACCGTTTAACGTAGCTTTAGGTATGCTTAAAGACGGCAACGGCGACTTAATACTTGATGTACCACTGTCAGGTAAAACATCGTCACCTTCGTTTGGTATTAGTAGTTTTATTGCGCTTATTACTAAAAAAGCCGTAATGTCAGCAACTCAAGATTACTTAATGACAACCTTTGTGCCTTACGCAAATATAGTATCTGTCGCAATGACGGCCGGAGAGTTTATATTAAAATTACGCTTTGAAGATTTACCTTATGAACCTAAACAAATCACTCCCAACGAAAAACAGGCTGAATACATAAAACAATTTATTGCAGTAATGAAAGATCAAAAGAACACCCGCGTAAAAATTTGTGCCATCAGCACACCTTCAGATATTGGTTTACCTGCTAAACACAAATTATCGGAAGCTGATATCAAAGCACTAAAAACAATAGGTGATGAACGTGAAAGAGCATTCAAATCAAGTGTAGTACAAGACAAACAAATAGAAACGGGTCGAATATTACTCTGTACACCTCAAATAGATAATAGTGAAGGTGCTATACCGAGAATGGTTATATCGGTTTAATAGCCATTTAACCCCGTCACCAATCAAGATACGTAATGCTCCTTGAATGGCGACGGGGATATTAAAGAAATGGATATTCTCAGTAAAATGAGTACACCATTTAAAATCTAGGTCTATACTCAAAATAGCTTCTGTTTCTATATTAAGATACAGCAAGTTACTCCTAAAATTTTGATATTTATCAATTACCTTGTCGTTGCGCAGTGTTAGATTGATAAAAAACAAACCATAAAGGTTTGTACGTACAAATTAAAAATGAGAGGTAGAACCATGACTTTTATAAAAAAAAGATTGGCTACTGGGATAAGCTTAGCACTATTAACAACCGTTCATTACGCACATGCTGAAGAAGTTTCCTCTGAGGAATCAGCAACAGCGCGAATAGAAAAAATCACCGTAACAGTACGTAAAAAAGAAGAATTTCTACAAGACTCTCCCCTTTCAATCTCTGCATTTTCTGCCTCCGACATAGCCGACTCAGGATTAAGTGATGCTCGCGACATTGCTGACTTAACACCAGGGCTACAAATAAGTGGTGACTTTGGCCGAAATTCAGAACGACCGGTAATACGTGGTATTTCAAACTTAAGACCTGAAACCCCTCAACCTGTTGGTTTATTTATCGATGGCGTATTCATACGCACTGGTATTATTTCATCAATTTTAGACAACGTTCAACGTGTAGAAGTACTTAAAGGTCCTCAATCTGCTTTATATGGTCGCTCAACTTACGGTGGTGTTATAAATTACATAACTAAAAAACCTACCAATGAATTAAGTGGAAACCTTACAGGAACAGTTGGCCAACATGGCCATCAAGACATTAATGGTAATATTTCAGGTTCTTTATCAGAAAACATAAAAGGTTCATTCGGCGGACGTATATATAATTATGATGGTGAATACGAAAACAAAAGTGGAAAAACAGCAGGCGCAAGAAATATAGGCGAAGAAAGTACTACAGCCCTGCATGGCTCATTAAATATTCTAGCAAGCGACGAACTTGCACTAAACATAAGAGGCTATTACTCAAAAGACGAAGACGGACAATTTGCAGGCTATCTATTCGACTCAACACACAATAATAGCGTAGCAGGTGGTGGAACAGAGTGTTCTAATGTTCTCCGTTCATATTTTTGTGGTGAAGTATCAGTACCTGACTTTACCAATATTGCCACCTCAATCAACAAAGGAGAAAACACTACAACTTTCTTCGGAGGCATGCCAGCACAATGGGACTTTAGAGCTGGCTTAGACCGTGAAGTAAAACGTATTACCGGTGATGCTACCTATGCAATATCAAACACTTTTTATGCACAATGGTTATTTGGTTATACAACTGAAGAAACAGAAGTTGTAAGCAACCAATCATACTCAGATGCATTTGTAAGCAACCCTTTTGGCTCATTTCCTGCCGATTGGTCTTCACAAAACATCTCAGAACGTGATTATTTTTCACACGAGCTTAGGTTCTACGGCAATATTACCGATAACTTAAGCGTTTTAGGTGGAGTATTTTTTTATAACGAACAGTTAGAAACCATCGACCGAGAACTTACCGCCCCCGACTTAGAGTTTAACGGTTCAACAGAAAACGAAGAAATTAAACTGTTTGGTTTAGCTGAATATAAACTTACTGACGACTTTAGCCTTACTGCAGAAATTGGTATCTATAAAGAAGATGTAAATACCTTAACCGCTACAGCTGGGCCTGATGGAGAAAAGCTAACAGAAACCTTTGACGGAGCAGACTTTCGCTTAACTGCTTCATACCACGTTAATGACAATATGTTCTTATACGGCAATATTGCTCGCGGACACAAAGCAGGTGGATTCAACACAGAAATAGATAAAAACAATCCTGACGAAGCCCCGTTATTAAGTTTTGATGAAGAAGTTGTGATTCAATATGAAATAGGAATGAAATACTCATTCGAAAAAGGTCTTTTCAACTTAGCACTATACACGCTTGACTTAAGCGACCAACAATTAAGCCAAGTCGTCATATTGCGTGAAGGTCAACCAGACCAAGTACAAGTTACCGTAGTTCAAAATATTGGTGAGTCTGAAATCAAAGGTGTTGAAGCTTCATTTTCTTATTATTTAACACAAAATCTAACTTTAAGTGCTTCTTATACGCTAGCAGATACTGAGATTACTGCGGGTACAGACACTGAGCAAGGAAAAACCCTTGGTGATGAAAGTTTAGTCGGCTTTGAAATTCCAAGAGTATCTAAAAATACCGGTGTAGTGAGTGCCGCTTATAACGCTCCTATTTCTGACAGCTGGAACTTTAAAGCCAAATTAGACGGTATTTATGCATCGTCTCGTTACGCACAAGTGCATAACCTACAAGAAACCGGCGACAGCTTTAAAGTGAACTTAAGAGCAGGAGTTGAAAACGACAGCTACGAAGTAACCCTTTGGGCGAAAAACCTACTTGACGACGATACCGCAGGTAACATTTTCCGCTACGTTGATCCGGGCGACTTCCGCTTCTTTTCTAGAGCTCACATGGTATTTTTACCAAGAGGAAGACAAGTGGGTTTAACCGCCAAAGTTAAATTCTAGAAAAATAAAACATTAAAAAAGGTACTTATAATTGTAAGTACCTTTTTTGTTTTTGAGAAAAACTTTTCGTCTCGCGTTAGTATTCATAAAGGCTCTGGGCAATATTGTGCGCCGCCTGCACATCAGGTATCGGGTTTATGGCTAAAATAAACTAAAGAGCATCAACAACAATATTACCATCCACTTGAGCAAGCTGTTCAGTAAAATCACTTAATCAACAATGCTTTTTATAAGAGAACGACCATTAGCCTTGATATCGCTCAAGTGCTCTGAAATAGCCTATCGATTGGTAACAGGTATATATTGGATTATTGTCCATTATTTTAGTGTCCTGATTAATTAAATCAGATCATAATCTAATGCCTTAAATAAAATGTATATTAACCCTTTTACATTAAGCCAAAAGCACGTGGTAAAAACTCGCTGAACATCGGGAAAAAGGTCACTAACATTAGCGCGACAAACATCGCAAAGTATAATGGCATCATAGGTTTGATAATTTTGTCAATACTGGTATTACCCACTGAACAGCCAACAAATAATACCGCACCTACTGGCGGTGAACATAAGCCAATTGATAAGTTAAGTACCAACATAATGCCAAAATGAATGGGTGACATACCTAAACTTTCTGCAATCGGTAAAAATATCGGGGTGAATATTAATACCGCCGGGCTCATATCCATAAACGCACCGACAATAATCAAAATTAAATTGATGATCAGTAAAATAATGATCGGGTTTTCACTGATGGTCATTAACGCATTACTGATAATTTCGGGAATGTTTTCATATGACAACATCCAAGACATCGCAGAAGAAGTCGCGATTAACAATAAAACGATTGCTGAAATTTCACTCGATTTGATTAATATCGCTTTTAACTCTGATATCTTTACTTGTTTATAAACCAGTATAGCTAAGATTAATGAATATAAAACAGCAATAGCGCCGGCTTCTGTCGCGGTAAAAACACCACCAATAATGCCGCCAATCACAATAAAAATAAGTAATAAACTAGGCACCGCTGCCACTATTTTTTTTAGCACCAGCGCCAATGGTAAAGCAAGTTCGGTTGGGTAATTATGTTTTATTGCATAACTAGCACACACCATCATTAACAGCAGCGACAATAAAATACCGGGTAGATAACCAGCAATAAATAACGCCGATATTGAAACGCCACCACTAGCAATGGCATAAACAATTAAAATATTGCTCGGCGGAATAATCAACCCAGTCGTTGCCGCAGCTGCCGTAACTGCTGTAGCAAAGTTTTTATTATAACCTTTTTTTTCCATCTCAGGGATCATAAAACTGCCAATAGCGCTAGTTGCCGCCACCGCCGAGCCCGAAATACTGCCAAATAAAGTACATGAAGCAATATTCACTAACGCCAAACCACCAGGCAACATACCAATGAGCGCCAGCGCACAGTCAATAAGTTTGCGCGCAATCCCACCTTGCCCCATTAATAACCCCGACAACACAAACAGTGGTATAGAAAGCAAAGCGAAGCTGTCTAAGCCACTCATCATACGCTGTGCGATAGTGGTGGTAGCTGGTAAAAAATCGATACTGATTAACATTGCCGCGATAGTCGACATGCCAATACAAAAACTTATCGGTACATTCAGTACTAATAATAAGAAAAAAACAATGATCAGTATTAAGCCACTAAACTCCATGCTGTGCCCCTACTTGTGGTTTAATTAATTTAATAACGGCCGTTATAATATTATTCGCCGCGATTAAGCAAAATAACAAACCTGCCAATGGTATAACACTATAAACATAAGCCACCTTTAAACCTAATATCGCTGAGGTTTGCACAGGTTCAAATGTTGTGATCATCAAATTAATACCGCCAATAATTAAGGCCATTAGCGCGAAGGAAAAAACCACTAGATGTGTAAAAATATTTAGTTTAATTTTGCCGCGCGCCGACAATTTACTAGCAAGCAAGTCGAGACTTAAATGAGAATTTTTTTGGTAGCAGTAGGTCGCCCCTAAAATTCCTAACCAAATCAGTAAAAACCGCGACACCTCTTCTGAAACTGAACTTGGGCTTTGCAAAATATATCGAGAAAACACTTGCCATAACACGGTTAACACCGTCGCCCCCATTAACAAAGCTAAACAATTTTCCAAAAGCTTTTCTAACCATTGATTTAATTTAAACATCGATCACTCTTGCCTTTCTAATGTGCGAATACGCTGCAGATATTGCCCAACAACAGTATTATTATACTGAGCATGCAGGTGACTTACCGCTTTGATAAAAGGTGCTTTGTCAGGGTAAATCACACTAACACCTGCTTTTTTTACTTCCGCTAAAGCGTCGTTTTCAGCTTGCTGCCAGAGCATTTTTTGCTTGCTCACTGCATCACGCATTGCCAATTTAAGCCAGCCTTTTTGCTGCTCTGTTAAGTTGTTAAAAATATGCTGGCTGATAATGACTATATCAGGAATAGCAGTATGCTCATCGAGTGAATAGTTTTTACATATTTCATAATGACGGGAAGAATAAAAACTAGGCGGGTTATTTTCAGCGCCTTCGACAACGCCTTGTTGTAATGCGGCATATAATTCGCCCCAGCTGATTGGCGTGGCTGAACCACCCAAAGCATTGACCATATTTACCGCATTTTGGCTGTTCAATACGCGAATTTTAAGCCCTTGAATATCAGCAGGTGAATTCACCATTTTATGACAAGTATAAAAACTACGACTACCCGCGTCAAAATATCCAAGCCCCAATAAGCGTGCAGACTCAAGTGAATTAAGAATGTCTTGGCCGATATCACTTTCTAATATTTGCCAGCGCTGCGCACTACTAGTAAATACATAAGGCAGACCAAATAAACGCATATCGTCAACAAAACCTTCAAGGGTTGCCGCAGAAACTTTGGTCATCGCTAAACTGCCAATTTGTAGTAATTCAACCAGTTCACGCTCAGAGCCCAACTGACCATTAGGATAAATTTTTAAACGCATTTTACCTTGCGAATAATGTTCCAGCCTTTCGCTCATATAGGTTAATGCTTTATGCACAGAATGTTGAATATCTAAGGTATGAGCAACACGTAATACGCTAGCTTCTTTAATATTATTACAACTTGTTAAGAGCAATAAAAAGAACAGCCCCGCGCATTTACTTAACATTTTTACAAACATAGTTTTCTCTGTGTTGAAAAGCTTATTATTGATTTAGTTATGCTTTTTCGCATATTTCAAAACTAACGTAATTGCGATGCTTGATATTTATCCATGTCGTTGTAATCTAAGTTTTCACCCACCATACCCCATACAAATGAATAACTTGCTGAACCTGAACCACAATGAATTGACCAAGGTGGCGATATTGCAACTTGCTCATTAGTTAGCCATAACACTCGCGTTTGCTCTGGTTCCCCCATAAAATGAGCAACAGCTTGGTCGAGGGCTAAATCAAAATATAAATAGGCTTCCATACGGCGATCATGCTGATGCGCTGGCATAGTATTCCAAACACTGCCGCTTTTTAAAGAAGTCACGCCCATTTGTAATTGGCAAGTATCAACCACGCCTTGCACAATAAGTTGTGCAATGGTTCTTTCATTTGAGGTAGCTGCTGACCCCATATTCAGTACATTCGCCTCCGTCATCGTTATTTTTTTCGTTGGATAGTGATGATGCGCAGGCGCTGAATTAATGTAAAAACGTGCAGGTGCGGTCGGATCAACACTACTAAAAAACACCTCTTCGGCGCCAGCACCAATATAAAGCGCTTCTTTATGCTTGATTGTGTATTCTGTACCGTCAACTTTAACCACACCACTTCTACCAACATTCACAATGCCAAGTTCACGGCGAGCTAAAAAATGTTCACTTTTAAGTGGCTCAAACGACTCTAATTTTAAAGTTACGCCAACCGGTAAAATCCCACCAACAATAAAGCGGTCGTAATGTGTATAAATTAAATTTATCGTGTCTTTTGTAAATAAATTATCAGCAATAAAAGCTTCTCTTAGCTGCTCAGTGTCAAACTGCTTAGCTTCGGTTGGGCTAATTGCATAACGCGTTTCATATTCAATGGTCATAAAAAAGCACCTCTGTTATTTTATTTTTTAAGTGTTTAATCAGCGTGAGCTATTCAAGCTCTAATTTAAATACCGTGGCAATGTCGTTCATGCCAGTTTTAGGCATAATTAAATTAAAGCTGTAGGCATCATCAAGCCATTCAACGTTGGCACCATTACCTAATAAAGTAACGTTTTTCACTGCTGAGCGTGGTGTATAACGATGGCGGCCGAGCGCTTTTATTTTTATCTTTTTACCCGCAGCTGGTTTACCCAAGAAAAAGATATACATCGCTTTATTGTCTTTGGCGACCGTAAAACGCAGATCTTCTGCTGAATATTGAATAGTTGCTGACTGGCCGTCATGTGAGCTATTGTCACTGCCAGCATTACCATAACCATAAGTGTCGAACGGGCGAGTATCGTAAACCGCTTCACCGTGCACTTTTAACCAGTCACCAATGGTTTTTAATGAGTCACGTTGTGTTTGATTAATTACGCCATCGGCGCGTGGTGATATGTTTAATAACACAGTGCCGTTTTTGCTCCAAACATCAATCATGTTACGAATAACCAGCTCGGCAGGTTTGTATTTTTCATCTTCAATATATGACCAACGGCTTTCACCAAGGGTGATATCGGTCATCCAAGGTTGCGGGTGCAGGTCGCGACGACCACCTTGTTCAAAATCTAAAACACTTAACGACATCGGCATATCGTTATGTTTGTGCACAGTAACCACTTCTTGTTTCGTTTTGTGGGCGTGATTAAAATAATGCGCCGCCATTTTTTGACGATAACTCTCTGGTAGCATATTTAACCAAGAATCAAACCAAATAATATCCGGTGAATAGTTATCCACCACTTCATTAACTTGTGCTAACCAGTACTGGTTAAATTCTTCGATATGTTCAAAATTACCAAATAATTTACGTAATTTAGGATCTGTGGTTGCGGTTGGTGAACTTGGATAATAAGGATAATGGCTATTAAAGTCAGTCATCCCCGGCGCTAAAGGGGCTTTATTGCGCTGGCCATTGCGGGCATGGTGAAAAGTCGCAATGGTTTTGATATCTTGTTTTTTCAGCTCACTGAATAAGTCACCTAAAATGTCACGTTTTGGCCCCATGTCAGCAGCGTTCCACGGGTTTACCTTGCTGTTCCACATGGCAAAACCGTCATGATGTTGCGCTACTGGGCCGGCAAATTTTGCCCCTGAGGCTTTAAATAATTGCGCCCATTCTGCGGGGTCAAATTTTTCCGCTTTAAACATTGGAATAAAATCTTCATAACCAAACTCTTCAACTAGGCCGTATTTTTTTATATGGTGTTTGTTCACCGGATGACCTTTTCGGTACATATTACCGGGATACCAAGCACTGCCAAATGCTGGCACACTATAAGGGCCCCAGTGAAAATAAATACCCAGTTTAGCGTCTTGAAACCATTCTGGCGCCGCTTCATGTTTGGCTAACGACTGCCAGTTAGCTTGATAAGTTTCTGCTGCACGAACATTAGCACCACCAACAACGGGTATTAACATTAAGCTAGTAATTAATACCTTACGTACTGATTTAAGCAAGCTGACGATGTTTTTATTGTTCATAATGTTCACCTTGTAAAGGAAATAAGCGCCAAAACTGTTTGTTATATAAGTTCAGCGCTTTTACCTGTTATTTCTGCTAATTAGTGAAGTTGAAAAATCACTTTACCAGCAATACCGCCATGCACTTTTGTCGCTTGACCTTGTGGGCCAAGATCTTCTGCATAGGTAAATTTAGTACCGACACCAGGTAATTTATGGAAAAAATGTAAGCCACCAGCATCGGGGTAATTCCATACTGCATGCAGTGGTGCATCACCTTCTCTTGGTAGTTTTTTCGGATGTACCGGCGTGGTAGCAATGGTATTGCTCGGTTGTAATACACCTACATAGCTTTCAGCTTGCGTATCAATAATTAATGAAGTATCTGACTTTAAGGTTAATTTCATCCAGTCAACGTCAGCAAAAATACCTTTAAATTCAGGCGTACCCCATAAATTTAAGCCGGTAAGTTTATCGTTATAGTTATTTTGCCAAATACCGTAGTTAGCACCTTTTAAGCGATTTGCCCAAACACGATAAGGCCCGTTGCCTAACCAAGTTTTTGCCACAACATTGTTTTCTGGTAAATCAAAACCAACGGCTAAATACTTTAATGCTTTATCAATTTCAGCAAATTGATAATCAAGGGTTACAGAGCCATTGTCGGCAATGATCCAGGTAAAAAAGTCACCCTGTCCATTCGATGATTTAATCAAATATTGACCATTTTTTTGCTCAGCACTTGCTTGCCAATCAGTTGAAAAATTTAATTTTTCTTCAACTGTTGCGCCGTATAATACCGGGCCATTAGCTAAACCAGAGGCTTGGCCATTAACACTGCTGCTAATTAACAAACCTGTTTTTTCTGAAAATTTCCATACTTGTTGGCCAATTTTAAATTCAAATGGATTGCCATTGATTTGCTCAACAATCACTTTGTTATTAGTAATAGCACGCTGTTCTTTTTCTATCGGCAGCGACCATTGCATAACTTCACCACCACGTGGGTGATAAGCAGTTAATTCTAAAGCGTCAGCTTGTTGCCAGTTATTTGGCAAAGTTAAGTTTAATACCCCCGATTTACCCGCTAAAACAGCAGGGCCGTGCAACTCACCTTGTGCAAAAATAGTGGTATTAACTTCAGGATCTTTGGCCTGTGAATAATTCACTAAACGCCATGTAAAATGACAAGCGCTTAAGTTAGTTTCTGCATAGCGGTTCTCTATTGGCAATTTACCTGAGAAGTTTTTGCTTAATTTACGTTGACCAAGTTGAATAGGTGACCAAATATCGCGGATCGTATAAAAGCTCGCTTCTTTTTCACCATTAGGGCCGACAATGCCGTCTGACGACATATTACCAGCAGTATCAAATTCACCATTTTTATCGGTGCGCGATAACGCCGCGTCACCCCAACACCATAAAACACCACCGGCACCGGTTGGTGATTGACGAATAGCGCCCCAGTAATCTTCTAAACCAGCGCCATGACCACCGTCATATAAACCATGTAAAAATTCGGTTGGTAAAAATACTGTTGGTGCGGCGAGCTTTTCTAATAACTCTTTATATTTTGGATAATGAAAAGTTTCAATATCTTCAAAATTAGTCCACGGATGAATAACCGGACGGTCTTGCAAATCAACTAAATGATAAAAGTCGTCAATTTCCAGGTTAAAGCCACTTTCGTTACCATTCGCCCATAAAATAACCGATGGGTGATTTTGGTACTTAGTTACAATTTCATAAGCGATGTTACGAGCAATTGGTGTATCGATCCATGGGTCGTGCCAGTTCGTTAATTCTGTGATCACCAACAAACCTAATTCGTCACACGCTTGCATAAATTCAGTAGTAGGCGGTAAATGCGAGCGTACTAAATTCATATTTGCCGCTTTAATCGCACGGGCATCATTCCATACTTTTTCTTTATCAAGCGCGCGA
This sequence comes from Pseudocolwellia sp. G5-9, assembly GCF_055808995.1. Taxonomy (NCBI): domain Bacteria; kingdom Pseudomonadati; phylum Pseudomonadota; class Gammaproteobacteria; order Alteromonadales; family Colwelliaceae; genus Pseudocolwellia; species Pseudocolwellia sp. G5-9. The sequence goes on along the minus strand of NZ_CM147893.1, from coordinate 3,517,194 downwards.
CCATTAATTGGGTCAAAACCGTTACGGTTTACACCTTTAATAAGTAATTTTTTACCGTTTAAATAAAAGCCGTCTTGTCTTCTTAATTCAAAGGTGCGAAAGCCAAATTTTTGCTGATATTGTGAAATAGTTTGACCAGCTTTACGTAACTCAACTTTTACTGTGTATAAGTTGGGAAATTCAGGGGACCATATTTTGTGGTTATTTACTTTAGTATTAAAACGAATACGGCCGCTGCCATGTAACATTGGCGTTGACATAGCTTTGCCAATTTTTTTACCGTCTAAACTGTAGATTTGTGCATAAACTTCATCAACGTAAATTGACGGTGTTTTTTTAAATTTAGTGATGTAATTTAACTGTGGAAATACGTCTAAAGCGAATGAACCATCGGCTTTGGCGTCAATGGCAACACGATTAACAAAACTTTTATTTTGTACTTCTAAATAAACTGGACGATAAATACCGCCAAATACCCAATAGTCGGCTTTACGCTCAGCATGATCTAAACTTTCGTTACTTGGCTTTTTTGCGACGACAACGGTTAATTCATTTTTTTCACCGTATTTTAAAGTGTCTTTTTCTTTGGTTAAATCATGGCGAAATGGCACATAGCCGCCAAAATGCGACATCCCCAGTTTTTTACCATTAAGGTAAACCGTGGTTTCGGTCATCGACCCTTCGAACACTAAACGAATGTGTTTTTCTTTCCACTCATTTTTAACAAAAAAAGTAGTTTTATAAGTACCGACTTCATCATGCTTTTCAGCAGGTAAATCATGGCCATAATTGTAATTACCAAAGCCATGTTGTTCCCAGTTAGAGGGCACAGGAATAGTTGTCCATTGGCCACACTTGCGCCCTTCTGAACACATAAATTGCCAAGCAATAGCATCACTAGGGCCTTTGCCAGATAAATAAATTCTTTCAGCGCTTAGATCTGTATTTAAAACAGCAAAAGCATTACATGACAAACCTATTAACATGAAGAAGGTAATCAAATATCTCATTATATTTATTCTCTTTATTGCAATAATTTAAAGCGACGTTTTAAATAACTCGCTTACTTTTTACTTATTTACTGTTGTTTTATGATAAATCAAAACCAAAATATTCAGCGGCATTGTTATAACAAATGTCTTGCACCATTTTACCAATCAGCGCTAAGTCATTAGGAATTAACCCATTTTTTATATCATTACCTAAAATATTACATAATACACGGCGAAAATATTCATGGCGGGTAAAACTTAAAAATGAACGGCTATCGGTTAACATACCAACAAAGCGCCCTAAACTGCCAAGTTGCGAAAGTGCTTCTATTTGTCGTTCAATACCGTCTTTTTGATCTAAAAACCACCAACCTGAGCCAAACTGTAATTTACCTGCCGAGCTACCATCTTGAAAATTACCTATCATGGTGGCGATTAATTCGTTATCGCTAGGGTTTAAATTATAGATAATGGTTTTGGGCAATAATTGCTCGGCATCTAAAGCATCAAGATAGGCTGATAATTTTTCGCCTTGGCTATAATCACCAATGGAATCAAAACCGGTATCTGCACCAACGGCTTTTAACATGCGGCTGTTGTTATTACGCATAGCACCAAGGTGTAATTGTTTGGTCCAGTTTTTTTCCGCGTCCATGCGGCCAAATTCTAATAACAACGCAGTTTTAATTTTTTCAATTTCAAAGGATAATAATGCATCACCCGATCGCACTTTTTTGAAAATACGCTCTATTTCACGCTCGGTTACAGTTGCAAAATAACAAGTGCTTAAGCCGTGATCAGATAAACGACAGCCGTGATCATGAAAATATTGATGACGAATACGCAGCGCTGCCACTAAATCTTGATAAGTGCTTATTTGATGGTCGGCCACTGTGGCTAATTTATTGATATATTCGTTATAGCTTGTTGGGTTTTCTACTGCCATCGCTTTGTCGGGTCGCCAAGTCGGTAGCATTTTTACGACAAAGTTTTCATCGGCAAGTGCTTTATGGTGCTCAAGAGAATCAATAGGATCATCGGTCGTACAAATTAATTTCACTTTACTTTTTACTAACAACTGGCGCGCCGAAAGCCCCTGCTTAAAAGTTTCTTGGCTGCGCTGCCAAATATTCTCTGCGGTTTCGCTATTAAGCACACAATCATCGATATCAAAATATCTCGCTAGTTCTAAGTGACTCCAATGATACAGCGGATTTTTTAAAACATAAGGCATAATGCTGGCGTATTGCTCAAATTTTTCTTTATCTGAAGCATCGCCAGTACAATAGCGCTCATTAATACCATTGGTGCGCATTTGTCGCCATTTGTAATGATCACCGTTTAACCAAACTTGCGATAAATTATCCCACTGCTTATTTTCAGCCACTTCTTGCGGCGACAAATGACTATGATAGTCAATAATCGGCATATCAGCGGCATACTCATGATAAAGCGTGAACGCTACATCAGTTTGTAATAAAAAATTATTGTTTATAAACTTACTCAAACCACTAACCTATTGAATTAATTACACAAAGAAAGCTATAAAACTTACTTTTAGCGATACTTATTTTTATCATATAGGAAATACATAAATATGACAATATGTGCAATATTTACAATAAACTGCACATTAACGCATAACATAAAATCACAATAAAGATTAAAAAATGTATAAATACGCAAACAATAAAAACCTAATAATTCGACCTATTACCTGCTATCAATAAGTAAACAGGCATTGTTAAGAAGATAAAATGCTGTAGATTAATGTGATATTTTTCGTTTTTATTATATTATTGCGCAATGACATAAGTGAGTCTTATCGTAATATATGACTTTTTACTAGATATACTGCAGAATTGCGCAAATGAAAGCACCAAAAAAAATTTTAATGTTGTTGGGAAATTATAATCCGGCCACCCATCGTGGTATTGCTAAAGCATCGCGCGATTTAGGCTGGCATTTAAATGTGAGTATGCTGAGCCCATTCCAAATTCCAACACGTTGGCAAGGCGATGGCATTATCTGTTCATTAAACAGTAACGAAGCATTATCGTCTTTTGTCACTAATGCACAGCTACCTTGTGTTGATTTATCGGTATGGCGTTCAGATCTCAATTTACCGCGTATTTCTGGTGACAATGAATGTATTGGCAGGTTAGCTGCTGTACACTTTTGTGAAAATGGTCATCAATCATTTGGCTGGTTTTGTCATCAGCAAAACCCAGTCGCAGATGCTCGCTTAGCAAGCTTTAAACGTGAGTTAATCAGTCGCGGTTTACCTAAACCGGCAAAATTAGTTGGCCAACCCACACAAAACTATGAAGAAATAGAAAGCTGGTTAAACAGTTTGGACAAACCCTGTGCTATTTTTTCATTTAATGACAATGACGCCTCTTGGCTGTTAAATACCTGTTTATCTGCAGGTTATCGGGTGCCGGAAGACTTGTCGATTATCGGTGTCGATAATAATCATTTAATTTGTGAACATATGCCAGTCCCGATGTCGAGTATCAATCATGACCATGAACGCATTGGTTATGAAGGTGCGCTGTTATTAAACCGGATAATTAATGGCGAGCCTGCCCCCAAAAATGTGCAGTATATACAACCGACAGGTATTACTATTCGAGCAAGCTCTGATTCACTAGCCGCACGTGACATGGTGATTAAAAAAGCCCTTGAATATTTACAAGATAATTTAGTTAAACCGATTGGCACGCAAGACGTTGCTGACAACTTAGCCATATCACGACGTAACTTAGAACACCGCTTTAAAAAGCACTTAAATACCACAGTACATAAAAAATTATTAGAATTTCGCTTAAAAACCGCAGAAAACTTATTAAGAAATTCTAATGAAAAAATCGAAGAGATTGCCGAATTATCAGGTTTTTGCCATGGCCCGCATTTATGTCGTGTATTTAAAAGTGCTTATGGTCAACCCCCTTTAAGTTATCGTAAAAAATATCAAATTAATTAAGCTCAGTTGATCTAGACAAGTTTATTTGTTCGATATTCCTTTCCATAAAAACGTTCACTTTATAATTAAGCACTAATTTTTGTTGTTTGTTGACAATAATTAGTGTTATTTTAATTTAAGAACTGCTCATATATGCAGATTAATAAGAAATATGCATATTAATCTTTAGCGAATACAAAGTGAAATAATATGAAGACACATAAATTAATAGCTGCTGCTTTATGCTTAACCATAACTAGTGGTGCTACGCTGGCAGCACCAACATCGGCTTTTCCTTATGATTTACCCAGCGAAAAACCAGACCGCCCATTAAGCGCAGCGGTTGCGCGAAATTACGATAACTATTTATCACCACGCCAAGAAGAAAATGAGCTGTATTCGCTATTTAAGTACACCGAGCTTAAAGGTTTTGATTACCGTGGCGGCGACGGCACAGTTTCTCGTCGTGACCCTTCAAAAATTATTAAAGAAAACGGACAATATTATATTTGGTATACCAAACGAGATACCAAATTTATCCCTGTTGGCTTAGGTAGAGCGCACCTAGCAACTGATGAAATACCTTCAGCTGACTGGGATTTAGCGGAAATTTGGTATGCCACCTCAAAAGACGGTTTTACTTGGCAAGAACAAGGCATTGCCGTACCACGCCCCGCAAAACCGTTAGTAGGCTGGCGTTCGGTGGCGACCCCAGATATTCTAAAATGGAAAAACAAATATTATTTATATTATCAAGGATTTATGGCGCCAAGTGGGTTAACAGACAATGACTGCCCGGTTGCTGTTTCGGTGGCTGATTCACCTGATGGCCCATGGCAAGCCGCTAATAAAGTTGTAATCCCCAATGGTAAAAAAGGCGAATGGGATCAAAATGCTATTCACGATCCCCACCCAATTGTCCACGATGGTAAAATATATCTTTATTACAAAGCAGATTTTGATCGTATTCGTGGCAGCAAAGACAGATCTGAAGCGGTACGCATGCAAGGTTTAGCAATTGCCGATAATCCTTTAGGGCCATTTACCAAACACCCGTTAAATCCGGTTTTAAACTCTGGTCATGAAACTTCATTATTCCCGTTTAAAGAAGGAGTTGCCGCCTTAATCATTCGTGATGGTAATGAACGAAGCACCATTCAATACGCTGAAGATTGGGTTAATTTTAATATCGCCTCGGTTGTCGAGTTAATGCCTAACGCCGCAGGCTTTTATGTACCTGATGCCTTTACCGATACAAAATACGGTAAAGGTGTTACTTGGGGTTTGTCACACTTTACCAATGTCAGCGGTTGGGATAAAAATCACTCCATATTAACACGCTTTGACACTGATTTAAGCCTAGAAGTTGACGATCCTGAAATGAAAAAACATAATTATAAATACACACCCGCTCACCACTACCAATTTGGCTTATCAAGTAAGCAAAAACAGCGTGTTAAAAAGCAAAATGAAAAATAATAAACAACCACCAAATTAGCGGTTTATATAAAGAGATTCAGTGTATTGCATCATTCAATATTCTGAATCTGCTCTCTCATTTGCTCAATCAACACCTTCAATTCAACAGCTGAATTGGTAATGTCTGAGTTGATAGATTTAGAACCTAAGGTATTTGCTTCTCGATTAAACTCTTGCATCATAAAGTCTAAACGACGACCTTGAGCGCCACCCTTTTTAAGGATACTTTTAGTTTCTTTTACGTGGCTGTATAGGCGATCTATTTCTTCGTCTACATCCATTTTTTGTGCAAGCAGTACAAGTTCTTGTTCTACTCGGGTAGATTCTAGTTCTATTTTAGCGCTGGTAAATTTGTCGATTATGCGATTGCGTTGCCATTCAATAATTTCAGGCATGAAGGTTTTAACTTTTTCAGCTTCAGCCGTTATTCCATCTAAGCGCTGTTCAATAAGCACTTTCATGTTTTCGCCTTCACTTGCTCTTGCCGCAATAAAGTCGGTAAGGGCTTGATCAAAACCTGCGAGTATTTCCGTTTGAATTTTACTCATGTCAGCTTCTTCAGCTTCCATTACACCTGGCCAGCGCATTATATCAACGGGGTTAAGTTGGCTATTTAGTGTTTGTTCGTTAACCCAGCCAGCATGTTCAATTAATTGCAGGGCAAGGTCTTTGTTCAGTGTTAAGTTGTTTTTTTCTGATGCGTTAGAGTTAAAACGTAGGTTACATTCAACTTTTCCGCGATTAAGCTGTTTTCTAAAACGTTCTCTTAATACGGGTTCAATGCTACGAAATTGCTCTGGCAGTCTAAAGTACGTTTCTAAGAATCGTTGATTTACGCTACGAATTTCCCAAACGGCGTTGCCCCAATCACCTTTTACTTCTACGCGTGAAAATGCGGTCATACTGTGGATCATAATTTAACCTAATAAAGTATTTTGTATAATTATGCCCGAACAAGGTAGATGTCGCTAGTATCTACCTTGTTAATGTACTGTATTTACGGGGCTTGAAACTGTAAATCACCAAAGTTAGCGTTAAAGTCGATGCACCAAACGCTAAGGTATTCAAGATCATCTAATGTTTTATTGTTAGGCAGCTTTAAAGTAATTGAGGTATTAACATATTCAACGCTGTTATCTCTTAAAATTTCTCCAATCGTAAATGCGTTGTCTGATAAAAAGTTACTGCTTGTATCACCATAAAAATAAACGACTGGGGCGCTGGCATCATAGTTAAAATTTTCAATCTGCAAAGTGCAATTATCCATAATAGTTACTGTGCCTGAAACGTTATGAGCAAAGGTGCTAAAAGTACCTGTGTAACCAACTTTTGCATGATCGTTACCACAAACCGATGGTGTAGGTTGGTTTAACATGAGTGTATTACTAAAATGCAGTACGGCGTTTTCTTCGCTTATTAAGCTATTGTTGATACCTGTGTATGACGCTAACGCGGTATCAATTAGGGATTCAAAGTTATTATCAGTAAAACTTACCGTGATATTTTCCGTTAAGGTATGAGCTAATCCTATAATTTTAATGCCATTTTCAGGCATGCCATCTTCATCTAACGATTGAAGTAATCTCAGCATGTTTACCACACCTTGATGAGATAAGTCTTGAGTAGCAAATATATCGAAAGGTGTTAACTCTGCTTTTACTGCTACAGGCGGAAAGCTAATACCACCAATAGAGAAAGTAACCATTTCGCCAAGTTGATAAATAAACTCACCTTGCTCGTTGGTTGTTCCATCTTGAGTTGCTGTTTTGTATGTTAAGCCTTCTACAGCAGAATCAATAAAAACGCCCGTATAAGTGGTAGGCGCTGGTGGAGGTGTTACAACAGGTGGTTTTTCTGGAGGAGGCGTTGGAGTAACACTAGGAGCCGAATCGCCCCCGCCGCCACAAGCGGAAACAACTAAGCCAATAACAATAGATGGTATTAATTTATTTTTCATAACAGACTCAATTTATAGGATTGTATGAGTAAATTGTGAACCATTAAAATCGTTAAGTCTTAACAAAAGTATCACAATTTCGTTTTATACCCGTTACCACTGAAACCTGCATCGGGTATATACCTATTTGAACCACCTGAACTCGAGAGAATGAAAATTATAGTATGGCGTATTTACTTTCTCTCATGTTCAAGTGCTATTATTAATATTCTGTTATTGTTTCCTTGCCCAACTCGTTAATAACAAGTTCGTTTAACATAGGCCCAATAGATTGCAGTGACTCTGGTGATAATATATTGTCATGAGCAAAAGGTAATCTAAATTGCACTAACTTTTTAATGAACGGTGCCCAAGATTTTTCAACATTCCATCCTTTGGGTAATGTTTTTTCAGCAACAAATAAATGCACTTTACCTTGATATACTTGAGTGGAGGCATTAGATAACAATCTAACAGTATCGCCATAATTAGCAACGATATCGCCAAACATTTTATTTTGTTCAGCTAATGATGCCTCATCTGATAGGTTACTTTCAGCTGAAGCTAAAAACTGACGTTTTTCCCTTTCAACTTCTTCGTTAGCTTCTTCTTCTGTTGGCCCTTTCCACTCTTGTCCTTCTGGTGGGTAGGTATCAAGCAACCCTACAAAGGCTACTTTTTCTCCTTGTTGCTCAAGTTTAGAAGCGAGAGCCATGGCGACCGTTCCACCAAACGAATAACCTAGAAAATGGTATGGTCCATGAGGCTGCACCTGTTTTAATACATTATAATAATGCATTACGGCAGCATTCATATCTTCACTAATAGCAACAGCGCCATTAGGTCGAGGAGACTGTAAACCAATAATAGGATAATTACCCACAAGGTATTTAGGAAACCCTGTATATTGCCATGAAAAACCAGAACCTGGGTTAATACAGATTAACGGATTACCTTGCCCTTGTCTTATAGGTAAAACATGACCAAACCCTGCTTTTTCGGGATCTTGTCGCAATGTTTCATCAAGCAATACTTCGGCTAATCCTGCTACAGTTGGTGATACCATAATTTGCCCTACAGATACGGGTAAAACCAATGTTGCTCTTAAGTTTGCAGCAAGTTTCATCGCCATTAGAGAATGCCCACCTAAACTAAAGAAATTATCTTCTGCAAAAACTTTTTCTACGTTGAGTAACTTTTCAAACTCTTTGGCAATGATAGTTTCAGCACCAATATCAGGAGTTCGTCCTACAACATTAAGGCTTTGCTCTGGGTCGGGTAATGATTTTCGATCCAGTTTCCCATTGGCACTTAAAGGGAATTTCCGTACTTCTATCAAGGTTACCGGCACCATATGAGCAGGTAAAACTAATGATAATTCAGCCAGCATTTCACTATGCCCTTCACTATGAGCTAATGGAGTTTCTTCATCCCCTTCTCTGCTGAAGTATCCTATTAATTGACGATTATCTTCTAACGAGTTCATTACATTTGATGAAATTAATTCTCTTGCATGTACTGCCGCTTGTTTAACACCTGTAAGTTGTAATAAGGCTTGCTCAATTTCGCCTATTTCAACTCTTAGCCCCCTAATTTTAAGTTGATCATCTGTTCGGCCTAAATAAACAACGTTACCGTTAGGTAACCATTTAGCTAAGTCTCCTGTTCGATACATTCTTTGGCCCTGTTTAAATGGGTCAGCAATAAATCGATCGGCGGTTAGTTCTGGTCTGTGTAAATATCCATTAGCTAATTGAGTGCCTGATAAATAAAGTTCACCCGTTGCACCTACACCTACGGCCCGAAGTTGATGATCGAGTATTTTTAATTCGGTATTCCATACAGGTTTTCCAATAGGAACACCCTGTAGTTTTGAATCAAAGGGAATAGATGTATCAAAATAGGTAACATCTACAGCAGCTTCAGTTGGCCCATATAAATTATGTAGAGGAACGTCACTTATTGATTTAAATTTAGCGACAAGTGCCGTTGATAAAGCTTCACCACTACAAAAAATTCGTTTTAATTTTCTATTCATTTCAGCTAATTCTGGCGATTCGCCGACGCTATCAATAAAAGCAGCGAGCATAGAAGGAACAAAATGTAATGTAGTAATATTTTCTGTAATCATTGTATTTAATAACAATTGAGGGTCGCGATGTGCTTCTGGTGGAGCCATGTATAAACAAGCACCTTGAATAAGTGGCCAGAAAAATTCCCAAACAGAAACATCGAAGCTTGATGGTGTTTTTTGTAAAACAACATCGCTACTCGCTAAGTTATATTCATGTTGCATCCACAATAATCGATTAACGATACTTTGATGAGATACCACAACACCTTTAGGTCGTCCTGTAGAGCCAGAGGTATAAATAACATAAGCTGGCGTACTTGCAGAAATTACTCTTTCTGTGAGTGGCGAAACATCATTTAAGGCAGCTTGTTCATAGTTATTATTGATTAAAGACTCTATCAATATAACTTTCATGGGAAGTTGCGAAAATTCGCCTTCAGTAAAACGAGATAATTGTTCGCGAGTTGTTATTAATAGCTTCACTTTTGCATCTTGAAGCATCATAGCTAATCGTTCATCCGGATAAGTACTATCCAGCGGTAAATATGCAGCACCAACTTCTATAACCGATTGTAAGGCGATACTTAGCTCGCAACTTCGTGGAATTGAAACACCGATAATACTGTCAGATAATGGCGTATCCGCTAATAACTGTAATGCTACATGTTCAACAACATGGCGCATTTCTTGGTAGGTAAAATGTTTAGTATTATCTTTTAATGCAATAGCTGAAGGTGATTGCGCGGCTTGATTTCGCAGTAAGTCACGTAAAGAATCAGTAGGTATTTCTCTAAAAGTATCGTTAGCGGTATTAATGATTTCTGTGTCGTAGTCTGTTTGCATAGTTAACTGCTGAAGACGTAACGATGGTTCATTTACTATTTGCGCGATAATCTGTATAAAAGCGTCAGCTAGACCTTTCGGCTCAGTAACAACCTCTTTATATTCAAATAAAACTCTAATTTGTTCACCGGGTAAAACAAGAATAGTTAATGGGTAGTGGGTATATCCCCTGTTCTCTACATGTTCAATACTCAGACCGTTAAAAGACTGACTTAATAAAGATTCTTGTACTGGGTAGTTTTCAACAACCAATAAGGTATCAAATAAATTATCCGTATTGACCAAACGTTGTATTTCGCCTAAGCCTAAACAGTCGTGCGATATCAAATTAATTTGCTGGTTCTGTAAATTAATTAATTGAGAGAGTATCGTTTCTGTAGTATTTAGTTTTACGCTAACGGGTAATGTATTACTAAATAATCCCACCTGTTCATCAATACCATTAATGTCAGAAAATCGCCCTGATACTGGGCTACCAAACACAACATTATCTCGACTGGTTAGTGACCCTAATTGCGCAGCCCAAGCACCTTGGATTAATGTATTTAACGTAATACCATGCGCTTGACAATATTCATTAACTTTCGTGGTTAAGTTTGTATCAAGTTGGCAATGTAACTCGCTAACATGTGATGAGTGCTTGCTGTTTGGATACACAATAGTAGGAGTTACCTGCGCTAAAGCCTTTTTCCATGCCTGCTCTGCGTGCTGCGTTGTTCGGTTTACCATTTGATAAACAATGTCTTGATATACATTTTCAGTACTTGTTTTTAAGCTTTCAATATGTTGATAAGCACTGAATAGATCACGTAATAGTATAGGCGTTGACCAACCATCAATAATAAGGTGATGAGCGGTGATCACAACCTCATATTGCAGCTCACTCATTCTAACTAAGTTAACAAAAAATAAACGTCCTTCATCTGTGTCAGGTGTGTATTTTTTATGACTAAAACTAAAGTTTCTATAAGCTTCTTTCATTTCTATAGCATGTAGCGCTTTTTGTTTTGGCTCTTGTTCCAAATGTCGAAAATCGTGCTCGGTAATACGACAATAGTGATACGCATCGTCTAACGACATATTGGGTATGAGCTGAAGTGGCTTACCTGTGATATCAACATCAAATTTAGCGGCTAATTGAGGATATTTTACAATTAAATGTGCAATAGCATTTTGCAGCTGACTTGGATCGACTTGGCCTTTTAACGTTATTTTAGTGGTAAAGCTATATTGGCTGCCCTCTTCTGCATATTGTGTATGAAACAGTAAGCCTGCTTGTAACGGTAGTGTCGGCAATATAATTGATTGTTCGCCATACTTTTCTACAAGTAGTTTTACTTCATCAGACGTTGGCATGTTTATATTAGATTGCGCATTAATATCAAGCTCTGTACTTAAGCTTAGGTCACTCATCAAACTCGCCATTTTTTTGGGCGTTCGTTCAGAAAATATATCTTGGGCTTTTAATTCAAATCCTTTTTTACGCATAGCAATACTCAGCCTCATTGCGCTGATACTATCTCCCGCCATTTTAAAAAAGTCGTTATCAATACCTACGCTTTCAAGCCCTAAAATATTGCCTATTTCTTCACACAACACAATTTCTTCGTGTGTTGTTGGTAACGATAAACTTTCACTCGTAACTTCTGGTTTGGGCAACATTTTCTTATTAATTTTCCCACTTACGGTAAGCGGCATTTCAGCCAAAACAGTCACAATAGCGGGCACCATGTAGGCGGGTAGTGTCGCCGATAATTGGTCATAAATAGATTCAACCACCTCTTCTTTTGACAGAGTATGCTCACTGGTTGTGCAATAAGCTAAAAGCCTATTACCATTTTCTGTTTCATCTACAATAACAGCCACTTCATTAATTACGTTAAGGCATGATAACGCAGCCTCAACATCACCTAGTTCAATACGGTATCCTCTAACTTTAACTTGATTATCGCACCGGCCTACAAATACTAATTCGCCCTCTGTAGACCATCGAACAATATCTCCCGTGGTATACATAACATCGCCAGCGACAAAAGGGTTTGCTACAAATTTTGTTGCTGTTATTTCTGGTCTGTTTAAATAACCTAATGACATGTTATCGCCCGCTAAATAAAGCTCCCCATTCATACCAATAGGAACCGAATTTAAATTTTGGTCAAGTACATATGCATAAGTATTCGCGAATGGTTTACCGATCAAAACCTCTGAAGATTGCGGTGTAATTTCTTTAGAGGTTGCATAAACCGTGAACTCGGTTGGACCATAAATATTATGCGCAGAAATAGACGAGTGCTGTAATGCTTGCCAAAGAAAGGGAGAGACAGGTTCGCCGCATATAGTCATCAGTAAGGGTTTATGCTGAGTTTTTTCACATAAACCCGCTTGAATTAATTGAGTTGCTAAAGATGGCGCAACGGCCATAGTATCGATTTTATCTTTCTCAATTAAATTTAATAATTCAAAAACGTCTTGTTTTACTTCATCTGCATATAAATGCAATGTATGCCCTAACAGCATAAGTATTATAGGATCCCATGATGTATCAAATGATAACGATCCAGTTAAAGCGACATTAAGTTGTTTATTCACCAGAGACTTACCATTGTCATCTTGCTGACTATAAACACTCGAATAAACAGCTTCCTCTAAGGCCGCAACTAAATTTATGAGACCGCCATGAGATACCGTTACGCCTTTAGGTCGACCTGTAGAACCTGAGGTATAAAATACATACGCAATATCTTTTTTTTCAATTAAAGCCGTATAATCTTTTAAGTGAGATGAATAACATGCGTTAAGTAATTCAATAATATAGCTATTATTTAAGCATACACATTCAATAGTGTTAGGTAATAAGTGTTGTTGTTCATCTAATGTTAGCGCAATACTAGGTACTTTATCCTCACACATCATAGCTAAACGTTCAGGTGGATGATTTAAATCTAAAGGTAAATACACGCCACCAACAGCCATAATTGCAAATATTGAAATAATAGAATCAATACTGCGCGGTAAAGCCACGGCAACTAAGTCACCTGGTTTAACATCATAAGTTAAGAGTAAGCGGCTTAATTGATTAACACGGCAAGATAACTCAGCAAAAGTAAGCTCGTTTTCTCCAAAAACAACAGCTGTTCCATAAGCATTATGTTCAACCTGATTTTCTAGTAACGCTATAATTGAAGAGCCATACTGCGCAGTGCTTAAGTCATTTCCTTTAGACCATTTGGTTATTTTTTGTATTTCTTTTGGTGTTATTAACGATAACGATTGGATGTTGCTTGCACTATCAATACAGTATTGTGTGAGCAAGTGAGTTAAGCGTTCTCCATGTAAATTTAATTCATCTTTTGTATAGCGAGATGAGTTGGCCGATAATTCAATAGATAATTCGCCTTGATTTACATACACACCAAATTCAATATCTTCAATGGGTCCTGTTGCAAGCTGATGTGTATTGCCAATAACACCAGAAAAATCGAGTGTATAATCAAATAATTTACAGTTTAATGTGGCGCTATATAATCGCTTATTGCCGCCTGTTCTTCCTAAGTCATGATGAATTTGTTCAGATTCATACCTTTGATGGCGACGTATTTTTCTTATCTCATTTTTAAGTAACCTTGTAATATCGTCTAGCGTGCTTTCAGGAGATATTTCCAAACTTAACGGTAATACGTTAACAGTAGTCCCTAATGTACTTAGTGCTTCAGACCCCATTCGTCTCATTAATGGGTATCCTATACATACGGTTTTTTGTTGAGTTATTTTAGAGATATAAACAAGTACTGCTGCACTAGTAATATCAGCAATAGATAAATTAACTCGACTATTTATTTGCTTCACAATATCAGTGGGCACTGAAAGTTTGTGCCTGATAACTGAGGTATTTAAACCATCATTATTTAATGACTTACGGTACGATAAAGATTCTTGAGCAGGAATATATTGACAATAGTTTTGCCAAAAAATTTTATCTTTTTCTTTCTTTTCTGACGATTCATACGCCATGTATTCATTAATTACATTAGCATAAGCTGTAAAAGGGCTATTCCCTATGGGTTGCTGTGAAGTTAAAGCCGTATAAATAGTGGCAATACGTTGCGTTAAGGCAGTAAAACTAAAACCATCTATCGCTAAGTGATGATAACGTTGATACCAAAAGAAGCGGTTTTCACCCTCTTTAGGCGCTAACATAAAAATTTTATGTTTATACAAACAGATGGAGTCGCTTGCTCTTTTTGCTTGATGTATATCTTTTTGCATTAACAATAAAGCTTCTTCTTTATCATTTTGAACGCTAGATAAATTAACAAACGCGACATCAGCAATTTTTTCGACAGCAGGTAATGAAGGTATAATTTGAATTGAACCTTCTGGCTTATTTTTATATGAACTATGTACGGTGTCGGCTTCGGATAATCCCAGTTTAATGGCTTTTTGTAGCGTTTTTATGTCGATATCACCGCGTAGTTCAACATATTGGGCTACGGTAAATGTATTTTGCTCTGTTGCGAATTGATCAGCTAACCAAATACCTAACTGCGGACCAATAATAGGGAAAGTTTCTATTGTAGAAGAAGACGTAAGAATAGTATGCGGCACAGGTAAATCCTTTAATTAAGTGGCGTAAAATGCAATACCTATTTCATTATTAAATGAATTATGTATTGCCATGTTTTCAATCAAAAATTACATATCATTCAGCTAAAAAGGTAATACAGTTCTCTCTTTCATCAGGACCAAATACAACATTCCATCCATCGGGAATATGAATAGAATTTGGCCACAAACTTTGTTGAGCCTTTTCATTGATTAAAACAAAAAATTGGTGATCCGTATTATCAAATGGATTTTGGTATTCGCTCATTATTTATCCTTAATTACGATGTAGTTGCGTTATGATTTACAAAATAGTTGTTCTCTTATTTGCTATTAATGTTGGTACAGTTAGGTACTGCAAGAGAAAAGAAACCAGCCCCTCTCGCCAACAAATTTGATCGTGTCCACCGCAATATTCGGTGAAACTGACTTTATGATGAGTTTTTACTAGCGATTTAAAAAAATGATGATTCAGTGCAAGTAACCGTTTTTCCTGATCACCTACCTGCATAACAATATGCGTATTTACATTAGCTATGTTGCTGTTTAATACTTCCGTAGTTAACCAACCATCTTCCTTGACGCTTTTATCTGCCTTCATCCATTGAGACATTAAAGATGAGTCAGGCCACCAAAACGAACCTGATTGACATAACACATGACTAAACATACCAAGGCCACTTAGCCCTGCATACATGGCAGCTAAACCTCCTAGGCTTTGCCCTACTACGGCACGTTTTTTTAATGAAACTCGATGGTTAAATCGCTGATTAACATCAAGAAGAAGCTCATCTTTTATTGCCTGCCAAAACAAAGAATTACAGCCAAAATCAACTTGCCTATTTGACGGCGACGTATTATTTACAAAAACATAAAATGCAGGAGCCAGCTTTCTTTCTTCAGTAAGCTGTTGTAACGCAGAAAAAATTGGCATGTACTCCGCCCAAATCTCTCCATCAAGTAATAAAACTAAAGGCTTATCACCTTGTAAATCTGAGTGTGAATTTTGAGTTTCAAATACCCATACCGTGCGTTCGTTTCCAAGCAATTGACTTTTCCACTGCAAAGACGCTAACAACGAACAATTATTTTTATAAGGCAATGTTTGGTCTGTTTCTGATGCATCCCATATTTTCCATATGTTGTAATACTCAGCATTAGGAAGATATAAATGAGATCGACTTTGCCCCCATATACAATATTTAGGACTTAATATATTAAAAGGGTCTGCGACTGAAAAAGGTAAGATTGAACGCCACCATTGACGGTGATTTTGTTTCATTTGTTGAATGTTATAACTTGTACCGCTCACTTGAACAACGGGAGGCAAATAATCAGACGTAACAGGAATAAATTGATAGGTTCCATGCCAGTCAGATAAAAGCTCTGTTTGCCAATACCATACATCTGTACCAGTAACCCTTGTTAAAGTCTCAGGTTCAGATTTATGATGATCAGTTATACAATTAACCTCAATATAAACCGCTGATGTTGAAGAGCTCTCTTCATTACCTTCAGGATCTCGCCAAAAAAAGGTGACAGTACATTTATCGCCTTTACAATCGATAATTGGCGTTCCCATCTCTGCGATATTTTTCCACCAAGTATCATGTCCAACATTCCCTTTTAACAACAAAGAACCTCCTTAAGCTAAAAATTTAAAAATATAAGCTGCGATTAATAATATAATAGAACCAAACATTATTGTAAATAAGAATCATTATTGTTAAGATTAGCATAACTAAGAAAAATGTTTTTAAAAAATAAAATAAAGGACTTTCATGAAACATAGAAAACACAATCAATCTAATTACCCACTAAAAACTCTTATAGCAATTGGTTGCGGTATATCTTCATTTTCAGCACTAGCTGATGAACATAAAAATATTGAACATATGGTGGTAACGGCAACAGGTAATGAACACGTTGCCATTACTGCGCCTGCTTCCATTTCAGTTCTAACACCTGAAGATATTGAAAGAATGCCAATTAAAGACATTGGCGATGCATTAAGAGGTTTAGCGGGTGTATCTATTACCAACTGGGCTGGTGGACGAAATGAAATTAATTTACGTGGCTTGGACGAAGATTATGTATTAATGCTAGTAGATGGTAAGCGTGTATCTTCAAGTAATGGATTATGGCGAGGAGGTAATTTTGACAATACTTCAATTCCATTATCATCAATCAGCAGTGTAGAAGTTGTTCGCGGTCCAATGTCTGCACTTTATGGTTCAGATGCTGTTGGCGGTGTTATAAACATCATCACTAAGTCACCCTCTAAAGAGTGGAAAACAACAGTCAGTGCTGAATCTGGCTTTATGAGTAAAGGTGATGGCGGTGATCGTTACCGCGCTAACGTATACACAAGCGGACAAATTAATGATGAATTGTCACTGACTTTTTCTGCTGAAAAAGCAGAACAAGATTTCTGGAATTACGACAAGGTTACACCAAATCATGACACCATAGAAAAACGCGAAACCTTAAAATTTTCAACCTCTCTTCAATGGAATATATCTAAAAATCAATCTATTGATTTCGATCTTTCTAAAGATGAAGATGAAGTACCACCCACTAATTATGGTGGAGCGATTAGAGAACAATCAATCGACAGACTTACCTTTGGTATAACCCATAAAGCTGAATTTGATTGGGGCGGAACGCAAGTTTTAATTAACCGTTCTGAAGCGGATTTATACGATTATAATTCTCGCTACAACCTTCAACCTCCACTGGGTAGAGACATAAAAGAAACATTTACAACCGCTCGAGGAACCGTTTTTCTACCATTAGATAAACACGACATTACATTAGGCGCTGAATATTTAGATACAGAGATAGATGATCCAGTTCAATACCCTGAAACCGGTGGAGATAGCATTAGCTTAACGTCAGTGTTTGCACAAGATGAAATCCAATTAGGTGAATCATTAATAGCAACCCTTGGTGCCCGCATAGAAAACAGTGAAGAATATGGCACACATACCAGTCCTCGCGCTTACTTAGTGTATTCAATCAACGATGATGTTGTTATTAAAGGTGGAGTTGGTAAAGCCTTTAGAGCACCTACGTTATTTGAATCATCAAAATCATTTGGCTCAGTAAGTTGTGCTGGGGCTTGTACAGTTCAAGGTAACCCTGACTTAAAAGAAGAAACGAGTACTAATACAGAATTATCTGTTTTAGTGAATAAAGAAAACTGGTCTATGTCTGCCACTATCTTTAATAACACAGTGAAAAACTTAATAGCAGTAAGTGCTTGGGATGGCGTTAGCCCATCACGACTGTATTTCAACAGCACAGAAGTAGACTTACAAGGCTTAGAGCTTATGGCTTCTGCTGCTTTAAGCGAAACAGTTTCTGTTGACCTAAATTACTCTTATTTAACCACTGAAGATGAAAATGGCCAATCTTTACCTTATCGTCCAGAAAATACCGGGAATGTAAAAGTAAGCTGGCAAGTCATTGACTCAGTTTCGTTATACACCAATGTTAATTATTACGGTGAACATTTAAATAGCAGAACAGAAGAAATGTCTGGCTACTCACTGGTTGATCTAGGTGTTAATTATAAAGTGAGTAATGCTATTCAACTAAGAGCTGGTATGGCTAACGTAACAGATGAACAGCCTGTTTTAGATGAGCCCACTTCAGAAGCTATTTTACAAGGTCGTTCATTATTTATTGGTGGCACATTTAGTTTTTAATTAATGAGCATTTTGCTAAAAAGTATATAAAACGTTAAGGGACTCATTACTTGAGTCCCTTTTTCCGTAAGACTATTAAACCTGAACTCGGCTTAACAAATGTTTCTCTAGCGGCTAATTTTCCTAACTTCTGCGTTAAATTTACTTGCAATAGACTAACTAGCTATTGACGCGAAATTTGCCTTGAATTAAGAAAAAATATCAAGTTAGGGCTTCAATGAAATCATTTTTTATATTTCAACTTGTTAAATATCTATTAAACCGAGCTCAAGTTATTAAATAATTTAACTAAAATGAAAATTACATTAATCATCATATTTATTATGAGTTGTTGCCTATTTTATATCACACTAAAACATCAAAACTGGCTTAAAAAACCTTTGATAAAACCTTGGCGCTACATTGGTTATATGGTGCTGATAATATCCTTTATTGGATTTTTAACGCTTTACCCAACTAATACAGCAATATTTACCTGTATCTCTCTATTAATGTTCGTTTTAGGCTTATTGCCATTTTTATCGTCAATAAAACCAAAAGGAAAATAAAGTGAATACAAACAAAAAAATAAAGCCTGACTGGTTAAGTAAAAGCTTGTCAGGCTCAATACTTGGATTGTCGTTAGCTATATTACTCAGCGGTATTTTTGCATGGGCGGGTTACCAAGGCATAACAGCACCAAATAAAGTGCAATTTGTTATGTGGATCATCTCACCTATTTGGCTTCTTATACTGAGTTTTACCTATTTATTTCCTTCAGGGAAGCAAGCCTTTTTATGGTTATGCAGCTGCAATATAGTGGCAGGATTAATATTAACTTGGCTTAAATTTTAATTGATACGAATCAATGTAAGGAAAAAAAATGAAAGTACGTAGTGATATTCTCAGAATTTATCAGTCTATACATATTTGGACTGGTATAGTCACTGGGCTTGTTTTATTTATCGCGTTTTATGCTGGTTCGTTAACTATGTTTAAACCCAACATAGATCGCTGGATGGCTCCCCCTGCTGAAATATTATCCCCCATTCCTGCAATGCAATATCAGCAGTTAGTGGATAAAGTGCTTGAGCAAAAACCAGCAGCTCACCAAGGTTTTACATTATTTTTTAATGCTAAAGAATTAAATCAGTCCCCTATTATTTGGCATGATACGCCTCAAAGTAGAGGCTTAACATTAGAAACAACACAATGGCACGGTACACTAAACGAGGCTAGTGACTTAGTAACGCAACAAGTTACACCATCGGTATTAGCTGAGCTAATTGATATGTTACATAGAACAGCGGGAATTCCAGGAGAAGTAGGCCATGAAGAACTCGGCGTTTTAATCCTAGGTGTCGCGTCAGTTTTATATTTTTTAGCGTTAGTTTCAGGTGTTATATTTTTACTGCCTTCTTTAGTAAAAACCTTCTTAGCATTGAGAAAAAACAAATCAACGAGCCGGTTTTGGCTTGATTCTCACAATATTGTTGGGCTAACTAGCTTACCCTTTCATATCATTATGAGTGTCACCGTTGTTGTTTTTGCCTTTCATGATGTTTTATATGGCGGATTACAAACAATGGTATACGGTGAAGAACCTATGTTTTCACGACCTGTATCCAAAATAGAAGTACCTGCTGAAATTCAAAATTTATTATCCGTTGAAGAGTTACTTCAAAAATCAAAGTCTGTCGCACCAGATTTTCAAGTAACTAATATGATGTTTACAGGTTTACAAGGAGATAGAGCCGTTGTTCGCTTAGGTGTTTATAACCCTGACTATGTAATGAGAGGGCCTATTACCGATTATATTTTCATTCATCCGTACAACGGCATGATACTCAACAGTACATTAAATCCTACACCCGAAGGGCTATGGAATAGAATTGTCGCCACTTTTTTTGCCTTACATTTTGGTAGCTACGGAGGTGATTTAGTGCGCTGGCTTTATTTCTTTCTTGGTATTAGCGGTGCGTTCTTATTTTATTCAGGGAATATTCTTTGGTTAGAAAAACGTCGAATAAAACAAAAGGCTAACTCCCCTACTCCTGTGCAATCAAGAGCTTGCTACAACATGGCAAGTGCTACGGTAGGCGTTTGCTTGGGATCTTTAACCGCCGTGTTATTAACCATGGTAGTTGGCAAATGGTTATACCTGCATGTAAACAACATAAATCATTACTATTATGGCTTGTATTATAGCTTTTTCATTAGTGCTGTTTGTTGGGCTTTTATAAGGGGTGCAGCCCGAGCAGGGATAGAATTACTTTACCTTACCGCAATAGCAGCATTTGCTATTCCGATTACATCAATTATCGCTTGGTTCGATTTATTGCCTATATGGTCATCACTCTCCAATTCAACATTGGGAGTCGATATTACCGCGTTAATAACAGGCATTGTGTTATTGGTATTAACTAAAAAAGCGAAGTTAAGAGCAATAAATGGAGAGCCTGATAGCGTATGGTCTCTGCAACCCGTTATTAAATAAAGTGTGAACAAGCACAACAAAAGTACTTTTTAAAACTTGAAAGAACGTTTAAGAAAACCACCTTGTAACAAAGGTGGTTTTTTATTATCAATAGCAGTCAAATACCTGTATTCATACAATCAACAAGGTTTGGCGCTAGGTAGTAACATTTTATGATTAACCCACTTCCACAATAAAATAGGAGAAATAACCGTAAGAATAATGCTCACCATGGCGACGACATCCATGCCCAGTATATTGCTGTTTTCATCTACGGATAATACGGCTACAGATAAAAAACCCGCTGCGCCTGATGCAATATTACTCACGGTATTATTTAAAGACATAAACGCAGCTCGTTGAGGTGGTGCAGGTAAGTGACTAACAATGCTTCCCGTAACACTGGTACGAATAGTACTAAATGTCATCATTAAGGCAAAAAGAACAAATAAATATTCTGTTTTAGGAGTAGATATAAAAATAAAGTAAATAGTTACAACAGCTAACAAAGCACTCACGAGATGTAATTGATGGCGCATACCTTGGTCGAATAACCTACCAGAAAATTGCAGCATGATAAAACTGGCTAACCCACCGCTAAAATATAAGGCCGACATATGTTCTCGTGGGAATGATAAATTAAACTGAAAGTAAGCTGAAAAATTACTAATAATAAGAAAATGCGCAAAAATTTGTAAACCAACCACTAAAAACGCCACTTTCACTTTGAATTGAGAAAATAATTGACGAACAACTGAAATATTTTTCACCTCATTTTTTTGTGGTTGAATATGAGAGGTCATTTTCGGGAAGATCAAGACACACACTAAAGCAAGCGCACATCCTAATAAACCAAAAAACCAAAAGTTTATTTGCCAAGAAAAATAAAGAGATATCCACAAAGATATGGGTACCATAATAACTGCAGCAATAGAAAAAGCACTACCTAGAAAAGCCATAACTCTTCCTCTATGAGGCGGTGGAGTTACATCGATAACCGATGCCATTAATACAGATGACGCTGGCCCCGTAAAACACCCTGATAATGTAAACAGTAAAATAAGTATCAGAGGTGATATAGCAAACCCACAAGCAATTAAGCATACACCACGTAATAACAGAAATATCACCAGCACATTTTTACGGTCATATTTATCAATATGCCCCGCTAGTAACCACGTCATTAATGCTGAACCAAACATACTTCCACCTATAAGATAGCCAATATGTGCGGGGTTAAAATTAATACTGTCAACTAAGTCGGGTCCCAGCGGGACAACCATCATAAATCCACCTAGTGAAATAATATTTATTAAAAAGGCTAATCTAATAACAAGTTTATTTGGAGCTGACTGTTCAGTTTTAGGTAAAGTCATATTCTCTTCCTGAGACATTGTGAAATAAAAATAGAGAGCCGTTTAATCTCTCAAAAATTACGATAGAGCAATTGTACACATCAACCAGATAAACACAAATGATAATCATTGTTATTTATATTGACTTTTAAATAATTCTCATGCGAATATATCTCATCTGGATTTTAATTTATAAAGGGAGCTTCAAGATGAAATGCAATAACGATACGATTAAAGAACAATATTCTTTAAAATCAGAACCTGAGTTTATTTTTACATCTAAAGGCCAATCATTAACGGCCTACGGAATTGAATGCAAAATATCAAATAAAGGTCTTAGTCAAAGCGCCTTTATAGAAACGATAAAATCTCGTTTACATACATTAAAATTAAGCGGGCATGAAAATCCTATTGTCATTGGTTCTATCCCTTTTGATACATCAAGCGAAACCGAGTTATTTATACCCAAACAGACTCAGTTTTCTTCATCTCTAAGATTAAATTCACCTAAATACAAAGGTGTAAATCCGTTAAGTTCCATCTCAGAAGTTACTGGAGAAAATCACTTTAAAGTGGCAGTAAATAAAGCCCTCTCTCTATCTAAACATACAGGTTTAAATAAAGTCGTTTTATCAAGGGCTATTGATGTTGAAACAAATATTGCACTTAATGCAAGTACCATGGCCGCCACTTTATATCAGCAAAACCTTAATGCTTTTATTTTTTCAATTCCACAATCAAACGGCACTACGTTAATTGGAGCAAGTCCAGAGTTATTAGTAAGAAAGCAAGGCTCTGAAATAAGTAGCAATCCTCTTGCTGGTTCAAGAAAACGGGTAAATTATCTGGAAAAAGATAAAGAATCTGCGAACGATTTATTTCAATGTAAAAAAGATAGATACGAACATAAATTGGTCGCTGATGCGGTATCGAGTGGCCTTACCCCATACTGCCAAACACTAAATACCCCTAATGAACCATCAATTATTGAAACACCAACCATGTTACACCTATCAACAAAAATTAACGGCTCACTCATATCTAAAAACACCAATGTATTAGAGCTGGCATATGCTTTACATCCAACTCCTGCGATATGTGGTACCCCGGCGGATCTTGCTAAATCAGTTATTCAGCATATTGAAGGGTACGAGCGAGATCAATTTTGTGGAGCCGTTGGTTGGATGGATTCAGAAGGTAACGGTGAATGGGTTGTTACCATTCGATGTGGTGTTATTAAACAAAATAAAATTCGTCTTTATGCGGGAGCCGGTATTGTGGATGGGTCTGATCCCTTAGCTGAATTTAACGAAACTGAAGCTAAGCTCAATACTATGCTAAAAGCGTTAGGCTTAGAGTCTCAGCAGATAAAACCAAATGTAGCCAAACAAGTGGAACATATCGCATGAGTATTCCTTTTACACAATGGCCAAATGATATTGCGCAACACTATATAGATAGTGGGTATTGGATAAATAAACCTTTAACCCATATTATCCAAAAACAACTGTCAAACAATGCAAATAAAATTGCTCTAATTTGTAATAACAGAACGTTTACCTATCAAGATATTGATGTGCTTAGCAACCAACTCGCAGCGCAGTTATTAATGCGGAACATTGATAATGATGCCATAGCATTAGTACACCTGCCTAATAGTGCGGAATTTTACATTGTATTTTTTGCCTTATTAAAATGCGGTATAGCCCCTATTAATGCATTATTTAATCATAGCTCATATGAATTACTTTCATTTAGCCAGCAGGTAAAACCTTCTTTGGTTATTTTATCAAGCCAGCACCCCTTACTTGCTAATGACGACACTCAATTTATTGATAAAATTAAATCTAACTGTAAACAGCCTCAAAACATTCTTATTGTGGGTGATACTCCACATAAGAATACATTAGCTCCAATTTATTGGGCTAACGAAAATTCCGCGTTTATATTTGGGAAACATAATCAATGTAAAAAAGTTCAAGAAGAAACGACTGCAGATAAGGTTGCATTCTTTCAACTATCAGGTGGAAGTACCGGTACGCCTAAGCTCATACCCAGAACTCATAACGATTACTATTATAGCGTCAAACAAAGTGCTGAAATCTGCCAACTTTCAAACAACACTATTTATTTATGTGCCTTACCAGCACCGCACAACTTTACGTTAAGTTCGCCAGGTGCCTTAGGTGTATTTTATGCTGGAGGAACAGTCGTCACAGCAGCAGACCCTAGCCCTACGATTTGTTTCCCATTAATTTATCAACATAACGTTACTTTTACAGCATTAGTCCCGCCTGCCCTACATCTTTGGTTAAATAGTATTGCTGATAGACACAATGGTCACAATCAAAGACAGCAGCTTTACACATTAAAAACCATACAGGTTGGCGGCGCAAAGCTTAGTTCGGCTATTGCTGAAAAAGTTAATAGCGAACTGGATTGTACGCTACAGCAAGTATTTGGTATGGCGGAAGGATTAGTCAATTATACACACTATACCGATGACATTTGGCATATTAACAACACTCAAGGAAAGCCAATGTCGCCCGGCGATGAAATAAAAATAGTAGACGAATCAGGGGCCCCTGTTGCGATGGGGGAAACCGGCGCGTTATGGACACGAGGACCTTACACTTTCAGAGGCTACTATAACTCCCCTATCGCCAATCAACGAGCATTCGATAAAGATGGATTTTACTGTACAGGTGATCTTGTTAAACAAACACCATCAGGACACCTTATTGTTATGGGTCGAAACAAAGATCAAATCAATCGCGGTGGTGAAAAAATAGATGCACAAGAAATAGAAGAATTACTCTTACATATGCCCGAAATAATAGATGTCGCTTTAGTCGCAATACCCGATGACATTATGGGTGAATGCAGTTGTGCTTTTGTTGTATGCAATTCTCTAATAAAGAAAAAAGATATTCGTCGATTCCTCAGAGAACATGGAGTGGCCAGTTTTAAAATACCTGATCACATCACAATGGTTGATACCTTACCCAAAACAGCCGTAGGCAAAATAGACAAACGCTGCCTACGTAATTCACTTATCACAGAAAGCACTTGTTAACAGGATTATTATGTCTATTAAATCTTTAGAAGCTTACAAATTACCGTCATCAATTGATATCCCACAAAACAAAGTTTCTTGGGACTTTGAACCAAACCAATCGGCATTGTTAATACATGATATGCAGGAATATTTCATTGAATTTTACGGCCAAAACAACCCGTTAATTGAACAGGTCATTCAACATATTGTTGAACTTAAATCATTTTGTAAAGTGCACAACATCCCCGTTTATTATACAGCTCAACCTAAAGAACAATCGGATGAAGATAGAGCTTTATTAAACGACATGTGGGGGAAAGGACTACCACAATACCCAGAAAAGCAATCTATTATCTCTGAGCTAGCACCTGATCAGCATGACATTGTATTAACCAAATGGCGCTATAGTGCATTTTGTCGTTCACCGCTCGCCGAAATGATGCAATCACAAAATAGGAACCAACTCTTAATTTGCGGAATTTACGGTCATATTGGTGTTATGCAAACAGCCGTAGATGCTTTTATGAATGACATTAAGCCATTTTTAATTGCCGATGCAATTGCTGACTTTAGTTTAGAAGACCATTTAATGGCACTGAAATATATTTCAAAAAATGCAGGACGAGTCGTATGTAAAGACGACATTGTTAACATTAACTTACTCTCAAAAAGCACCATTCGCTCACAAATACTGCCTTTAATTGAAGATGCTGAAGATTTAGATGATGACGATAATTTAATAGATTTTGGGTTAGATTCTGTTTCAGTGATGACTTTAATGTCTAAATGGCAAAAACAAGGGATTAATGTAACTTTTGTTGAGCTCGCTAAATCTCCAAGTATTAATGGTTTTTGGGCGATCCTATCAAATCCTAATCAACAACAAAACGTGTGATCAATATGTATTCTAAATTATCAGGCCACAATGACTGGCAAAATAAAATAGTATGGGTTACTGGAGCTAATCAAGGAATTGGCGCAGAAACAGCCAAACAGTTTCAGCAATTAGGTGCAAAAGTTATTGGTTTTGACCGAGAATTTAGCTTACCTAACCATAAAATAACTCAAGTAGTTTTAGATATTAGTGATGAAATAGCCATTACAGATACTTGTAAATCATTATTAAAATATTATGGTCGAGTCGATATTTTGGTCAATATTGCTGGGATACTAGAAATGGGCGATATTATGGATTTGACTACCGAACAATGGACATCTTCATTTAATGTGAATGTGTCAGGTGCTTTTCATCTTATGCGACAAGTTATTCCTCAAATGAAGTTAAACAAAGAAGGCGTTATCGTTAATATATCGTCAAATGCTACTCATATGCCTCGCATGTCAATGGGCGCGTATAGTGCATCTAAAGCAGCCTTAACTAACCTCACTTTAGTTGCAGGCATTGAACTAGCCAAATATGGCATTCGTTGTAATGTAATATCGCCAGGTTCTACACAAACACCA
The DNA here is from genome assembly GCF_055808995.1 of Pseudocolwellia sp. G5-9. NCBI lineage: Bacteria > Pseudomonadati > Pseudomonadota > Gammaproteobacteria > Alteromonadales > Colwelliaceae > Pseudocolwellia > Pseudocolwellia sp. G5-9. Next base: position 3,490,261 of record NZ_CM147893.1, on the reverse strand, counting down.
ATGCAATGGTCGCTTTGGAATGACTCTCAAGGAGAAGAACAAACCATTAATGGTTTTCCTGAACAATTTAAACCAGGCATTCCATTAGGAAAATTGGCAACGCCTGAAGATATAGCCGATACCGTTATTTTTTTATGTTCGCCAAACGCAAGTCATATCACATTACAAGACATTGTTATTGATGGTGGCGCTACGTTAGGTAAGTAACCTGAACTCGGCTTAATAAATATGTTAGCTAATAATTTAAAATTTAACGTAAACTCAAACACTCATTGTGTAGATTTAAAGTCAACAATTATTCAATGTCACAATGGCTTGATTACCACTGAGTGCCTTTTTTTTCCTGAGCTATTTAATGACGGAAATTTTGAGCTTTTAAATATAAAATTACCCGAAAGTTTGAAAGGAGCGGTACCTAAAAGGAAAGCTGAATTTTTAGCTGGCCGTTATTTAGCTAAAGTAGCATTACAAACAATGGGAAAGCCTTTTTGGCATATACCTATTGGTGAAAATAGAGAGCCTATTTGGCCAAGCGGTATTATAGGCTCAATATCTCATTCATCAAATATTGCACAGTGTATAATTAGCGAGAATAAATATTATCAATATATTGGCCTAGATATCGAACATTGGATATCAGAAAATGATCGCCAAAATATTGAAAGTTCTATAATTACAGCTAGCTCAGAATATGAATCCTTGATACCTCATTTACCTCTGAATAAGGCCCTTACCGTTATTTTTTCAGCAAAAGAAAGCCTGTTTAAAGCCTTATATAAAAATATAGGGGAATACTTTGATTTTTCTGCTGCTCAAGTGACTTCAGGTTCGTTCAGACAAAAAGAACTCACTTTAACGCTAATAACAGATCTATCAAACACTATAAAATGTGGCGATAAATTCAAATGTACCTATACCATTAATAATGTTCATGTGGTTACAAAAATCACAGTAAAAAAAGAAAAACTCAGTTATCCCTAGCAATCATAGGCTTTATACCCTTACATAAGCTTTGCGTGAATTTACTTTTATTTACCACTGAGTTCTATATATACGAAAATACTTAACCGTCATTATGTCAAAATTCTAATTGAACGATTATAATGCCCAGCAATTATTTAATGTTAGGAATTTAAACATGCGTCCAAGCGGCAGAACTCTAGGGCAAATTCGTCCTGTTACCATTACTCGTCAATTTACTACTCATGCTGAAGGCTCAGTTTTAATTGAGTTTGGCGATACTAAAGTTATTTGTACTGCCTCAGTTGAAGTAGGTGTTCCTCGCTTTTTAAAAGGCCAAGGTAAAGGTTGGGTTACTGCTGAATACGGTATGTTACCTCGTTCAACGCATACGCGTATGAGAAGAGAAGCTGCAAACGGTAAGCAAAGTGGTCGCACGTTAGAAATTTCTCGCTTAATCGCCCGTTCATTACGCGCAGCGATTGATTTAAAAGCCTTGGGTGAAAATACAATTAGTATTGACTGTGATGTTATTCAAGCTGATGGCGGTACACGTACAGCGTCTATTACCGGTGCTTGTGTGGCATTAGTTGATGCCCTTAACTACATGCGCGCTAAAGATATTATTAAAACAAATCCGTTAAAACATATGATTGCCGCTGTATCAGTTGGTATTTATAAAGGCGAAGCCGTAGCCGACTTAGATTACCCAGAAGATTCAGCCGCTGAAACTGATTTAAATGTAGTGATGACAGATACAGGTAAGCTGATTGAAGTACAAGGTACCGCAGAAGAAGAACCGTTTAGCTTTGATGAGTTACAAGAAATGCTAGCACTTGCTAAAGCAGGCATTAACGAATTATTTGACGCACAAAAAGCCGCTTTAAATTAACTAGGACACGATATTCATGAAAAACTATCAACGCGAATTTATCGAATTTGCTTTAGCTAAAAATGTATTACGCTTTGGTGAATTTACTTTAAAGTCTGGCCGTACTAGCCCTTATTTTTTTAATGCAGGTTTGTTTAACACGGGTGGCGATTTAGCAAAGCTGGGCCGTTATTATGCTTCGGCATTAGCTGATTCAAACATTGAGTTTGATTTACTCTTTGGCCCTGCTTACAAAGGTATTCCTATTGCAACAACCACAGCAGTAGCATTAGCCGATCATCATAATATGGATTTACCGTACTGTTTTAACCGTAAAGAAGCTAAAACACATGGTGAAGGCGGTTCTTTAGTTGGTTCTCCGCTGCAAGGTAAAGTTATGTTGGTTGATGATGTAATTACGGCAGGTACAGCTATTCGTGAATCAATGGAAATTATTAAAGATCACGGAGCTGAATTATCAGGTGTACTTATTGCGTTAGATCGCCAAGAAAAAGGCCAAGGTGAGTTATCCGCTATTCAAGAAGTTGAACGTGACTTTGGAACACAAGTTATTTCGATTGTAACCTTAGCGGATCTTATTAGTTATTTAGAAGAAAAAGTAACGGAAACGCCTAGTTTAATTGATAGCTTAAATAACATTAAGCAATACAGAGAAAACTACGGTATTTAACCTGAGCTCGACTTAATAAATGTTCTTCTAGCTGCTATTTTTAGTCACTTCGGCGTTAAATTCACTTGCAATAGGCCAGCTATTGACGCGTAAATTTGCCTTGAATTAAGTAGAAATATCAAACTAGAAGCGAGTCGAATTTTAATGTTTATTTTTCAAGGAATTAACTATTTCTTAAACCGAGACCAGGTTATTTAACTAACCGGAACTTCTAATAAAAAACCCGCTAGATAGCGGGTTTCTTTTTATATAAATAATAATATTGTACTAAGCGGTTAATTCAAATTGATACGAGCTTTGTTTCTCGTAGGCTTGCGTTATTCCTGAATAAAACCCTTCAATGCGTTGAGACCTTGCTTTTACGTCATTAGAAATTGACGGAGCTATTTCTTCTTGTGCTTTTAATGTTTGATTTATTTGCTCATCAAACGACTTACTTTGTACATTCGTGTTTTTTTCTTTATTAAACACTTCGCTGGCATCGTTATATGGAGCCGATACACTTGCTTGATTTTCACTTTCAGAAAACTCTAAACCCAAAGCAATTAAATCTCTTTGTGCTTGAGTAATTAACTCTGCGGCTTTCGCTGCGACTTTAGTATCTTGAACTGAAGGGTTTGCTGGGGCTAAAGCTGCTGCGTGCACCTTCTGCATTTTAGCTATAGTCGCTTGAGGATTTCCCTCAACGGGAGATAAATCAACAGACACTTCACCGTTTACAGCATATTTTTTACCATCAGGTCCTACTTGAAATTCATACGACGGTGCCCCCGTAGATGCTCCACCAACAGAAGCATGAGCGAGCTCGTGCGAACGTACTTCTTGATCACGTTGTTTGAGTTGCTGAATTTCTTTTTCATGCTGAAAGGCTTCTAAACTATTAGGTTCAGGAGATGTTTTTTCTGCTCCATCTCCTTCCTTACTCTTTTTCTCACTTTCTTGAGCATGTTGTTGATGCTCATTATTTTCTTGATGCTCTTGTTCTGCATTACCATTTATTTGGCTAGCATTTTTTTCTGCAGATTTTTGTAATTCAGCAAAGTTAAATTGGTCACCCGTTTGGCCTGAGGCTTTTTCTTTCTCTGCTGTACTTTTTTCTGCCGGTGATCCACTTGTTGCTGTGGGGGCAGTAATGATAGGTCGCTGAATATTTTCACGACGCAAGTTATCTGTTGGCGGATTAACCGCTGTAGCAACAGGTAAATTTTGAATATGCGGCGTGATGTTCATTTTACACTCTAACGTCTAATAGCGTGCCTAAAGCTTCATCAGCTGTTTTTATAACTTCAGCAGAGCCTTTCGCTTGATGCTCCGCCACTTTTAAATTAACAACAGATTCGGTTAAGTTAGGTTGAGTACTTTGTTGTGAGTTAATTTGAGAGCTAGGTTGAATAGCTTGTTGGTTTTCAGTGGCCGCTTGTTGATCAAGAATAGTACTTGATACTATATCAGACGCTGCTTGACTGGCGTCTTCAGTCGCTTTTTGAAAACCTTGTATTCCACTGTTAAATGCAGATTGAATTTCCACGGTTATCTCCTTCGTACAACATGAGTGTTAAACACTCAAAACAAACATATAAGCTAATGTTTAATTATTGACCATATATGATAAAAAGTAAATGAATTAAACCCGTTTCCTTATTAAACAAAACCTATATTATGCTGGTAAAATCACTCACTACAGGCGTTTGTTTAACTAACTCGCTGTTCTAATTATCAAATAAGCAACGCAATAATTAATGCCCTTAACCAAAAAATATTTAATTTTTTGATGTATTACAGTTGATCCAGCCATCCTAAAAGCACCTCATTAAACTCTTCAGGGTGAGAAATAAAGGGGGCGTGCGATGCTTTAGGAAAAATATGCTTTTGACTATTAGGCAATAAAGCATCAATAGGTTCGATTGCCGATTTAGGCACCAAACTATCGAGCTTTCCATATAATCGTAAAAAAGGCATTTTTAGTAATGGTAGCTGCTCACGTAAATCAACGGTTTCTAATAATTGCAACGAATCAGCCAACGTTTGTTGTGTGGGTAACGAGTGTTGCATCACTAAGTCACGAATAGTTTTTATGTCTTGCCTAACATGAGGGCTACCCATGGCTTGAATTTTTAAAAAGCCCTCAAGGGTTTTTTGTGTATTCTGTGCTAGTTGCTGATAAAACATTTTCAATACGTTAGGTAATATTCCAGGCCATACTGGTTCTTCATCAGCTTTGTTTAAAAAACAGGGAGAGCTTGCCACTGTAACGCAAGCAACCACTTTTTCAGGAAAACTATAAGCTAATTGTGTGGCAACTAAGCCACCTAAAGACCAACCTAAATATATCGCAGGAGTATTAATAGTCGACTGAATTTCGTTAACCACATTGATTAACGAATAATTTGTCAGTGGCTTATTTATGTTTAGCCCAAAACCGGGTAAATCAACGGTAATAATATCAATATGTTGCTGTAATTTTTTAATGCTTGGTTCCCAAACAGCAGAATTAAGCCCCCAACCATGAATCAACACTAAAGGAATTTTTTTTTCCTTCTGGCTATTATTTCCTGATATATATTGTTTAGTAATTAGCGAATTACTCATTTTATTTCTATACTGATTAACAATGGAATTAAGTTTACTTGAAGGATCTTAGAAATGGAATTTGATGCTGTAAATATTAAGCATGGCGCGTTTAGCTTTTTAGATAAAATAAAACAACTGATTCATACCTCAAAGCTCGCTTTATCGTCTTGCGACTTATGTGGAAATCAATGTGAAGAACATCCCCTACTTTGCCAATTTTGCTTACGTGATTTACCAAAATTTAATTATCAACTTATTTCAGCTGACTTACTTAATTGGCCAGCCATTAATAAAATAATCCCCATAAAATCATTCGACCACCTTCATAGCTTATCTCCCCATACTTGGCCTTATACACAATGGATATCTTCATTAAAATACAAAGGCCGATTTGAGCTTGCCGATTTATTAGGTAAATTACTTTATGAAAGTTGGAAAAAAGGCTCTGAAGACATAGATACATTTGAAAAAAACACTATGCCAGAACTTATATTGTCAGTGCCTTTATATTTAACTAAATGGCAATATCGTGGTTATAATCAAGCGCATTTAATTGCCAAAAAATTCGCAAAATACAGTGGTATTCACTATCAACATAATATTATTAGCCGAATATTAGAAACTGAAAGCCAAGTGGGTAAATCGGGAAGCCAACGACGCAACAACATGAAAAATGCGTTCGATTTAAAACTCGATACGATAAAGTTACCTAAACATGTCATATTAATTGACGATGTAGTCACAACAGGCACAACGGTTAATGAAATTTCATCTTTACTAAAAAAACATGGCGTACAAACAGTTAGTGTACTGAGTGTCACTATTGCATTACCTGAAACGATCTAAAGCCTTGTTTTATTTACAAGATAACATTTATCGTGTTGCCGGAGCGTTAAAAACTTTTCCAAAGAATATACTGTTTGCTAGTATTTTTACACTACCGTACCAATAACCTCTAAAAGCTAAATTGTCAGTGGTAGCAATAACACGACCTTTACCCACATTATGCGCAACTAATGATGAGGTATTAGCAATTCGTTTAATTAAGTTTTTGTCGGTATACCCACTTAATAAAGGCTCTACCGAGTATGTCCCCACGTTAGTAAAAGGGTAATGAAGTGGTTCCATGATTAAAGTATTATTTCTAAATACAGGTAATGTTTTTTTAGAAAAACCAAAGGCTAATGGATGTGTTATATCAAGTTGTGTTTCATAAATTGCCCCAGCGATGCGCTGCCTAGCAGCCAAATCACTTTTATCTTCATAACTTAAATTAGAGCTATCAAATAACTGACGAAGTTGATTATTACTCACAAAAGAGGCTCGTAATATGTCTTTTTCAGCCAACCACTTAGCGGCATGTTTTTGGGCAAATACAACACCGCCTAGCTTCAACCAACTTTCTAATTTAATAACCACACTTGGGTTTAGTGATTGATAGTTACCATCTACCATTACAATATGTGTGTAAGTATTAAAATCGATAACACCTAAACGATCTTTTTCAACGACTGTAAGTGGTATATGCTGCGTATCATCTAAATAAAATTTAACTTCTGCGGCTTCCCATTCAGAAACACCTTTGCCTCCTATCATTAACACTTTAACAGGGGGAATTATTTTTAAAGACGGACTACCAAAATCTACACCTTGGCTTGTATAACCAGACGATAAAGCAACAAGCTCAATATTGTTTTCTTGAGCTATGTTTATCGTCTGCTTTTGCCAATAATTTTGTGTTTGAATATTAGTTGGGATAATAATTGTGCCGGCTTTAAACTCTCGCTCTTTTCCTGCAACTTTAATCGTGAAGTTTTTCGTAGTAACTTTGGTTTTAATATTGTTTTGCTGTAATTGATTTAATAGCTTTGGCGCTAAAAAGTCATGCCATTCAAAGGCATAAGCGTAAGCATTATAGTCGTTTTCAGTTTGAGTGATAGGATGTTCTTCTGTTTTAAAATCCCAAGCATTTTTACTTAACTCTAACCCCCAAGTGCTATCAACTTGATGATATTCAATATTCATTGCTAAAGGTAATGTCCAACCAGAAACATCATAAAAAGTGTTATCTTTAAACTCTTTGGGTGTATCGAATAACGCTTTAATTACTTTATATTTTGGCTGCTCTAGTGGAATGTAATAACTATATGATGGGCTAAACTCTTTCGACTTAAATTTAAAATTTTCCGTTAAGCCGTAGACTTCTATTTTGTGCTGTTTCAGTTTGTCTAAAAACGCATTTAAACGGTAATGATCATTTTTCTCTGTAATGATATATCCGCTAAAATTTTCTTTTTTCGCCTGCTTTTTAGCATTTTTGTAAAATGTTTTTCTATGCTCAATAAATTGTTCTTTATTACTCCATGCCCCTTCTATTGTCGATAAAGAAGTTAATACATGGTTTTTTATGCCATATTCAAACGTTAACAAACCATTAATGGTATCGGTTTGCATACCTCGGCTAGTAGCTTGCTCAAACAAAACACCTACGCTACCGTTAATATCTGGGTAAGTAGAGCCCTTGCCGTAATAAAAATCGTCAAAATTTTCTTCACTAAAATATAAACGATTTTCTTTATCTAAAGCTTTGGCGTGGTACGTAGCGAGTAAGTGCGTTAATTTAATATTGTTTTTAGGCGTTAAAGGATTGTTACGAGTAGCAACGCCTGGCTGAAAAAAATAACTGTTGTCTGACACCATCTCATGAAAATCGCCAACAACATGTGGCTGATAACGTTGAAAGTATGCCATTCTATTTTTTGTTTCAATTTGCGAAAGTGGTAACCAGTCACGATTTAAATCAAAACCAAAATGATTTGATCGCCCTGTTCTCCAATCTTGGTGGTGTTCAATATGATTAGGATCAGCATTAGGAGCTGTTCCTCTATTATCGCTTACCCAACTGGCAAAACGATCCATTCCATCTGGATTTATGCTCGGCTCTAGTACAATAACGGTATTATCTAGCCATGCCTTTACTTTTTTATCTTCACTTGCAGCTAAATAATAAGCTACCACCATTGCTGCATTAGCGCCGCTTAATTCATCACCGTGTACACTATAACCTAGCCAAATAACGAGAGGTTCATCGTTATTTTTACTCGATAAATTATCACGTGAATTTAAAATACTACTGAGGTTCTCAATATTTTTTTCGCTTGAAATAGTGACCAGTATTTGATTTCTTAGCTGATGCGTTTGCCCCATAGAGGTTATTTTTAAACGTTTAGAGCTATCATCTAACGCTTCAAAATAGTTTAACAGTTGGTCGTAACGCACATGTCTGTCACCTAAACCAAAGCCTATAATACTTTTAGGGGTAGGAACTATTTTATTGTATGTATGATTTTCAGGAAGATAAGTTGTAACTGATGCCGCTTGAGAAAAATAAACAAAAAAGAGGGTGAACATTAATATAATGGTTCGAAAAAAAGACATCTAATTATCCTAAAGTGGTATTTATAGAAGGTGTATAAAGTTGTTTCTATTCAACGCAAATTTTATAGAGTTGAGTATTACAAAGCATTGCCTTGAATTAATATCACTCAAGTACTCTGAAATACGCATCTTGATTGGTAACGGGTTTATATAAAAATACCAAACTATTAGCCTTGAAACTAGAACTAAAAACTAAATTAGAGCTTTTATTTTAATCTACCACTAGCACCAATCACCTTTGAAGAGTAAAATATACATACTTGAGTAATTTACTCGGGTATTTTTACCTTTTTTGTTAACGTATATGTAGAGAGTAGAACACTGTTATGATCAATATTTCTGAAACCGCTCAAGAGCATTTTGTTAAGCTATTATCACAACAAGCTGAAGGCACAAGTATTCGTGTATTTGTTGTAAATCCTGGAACTGCTAGTGCTGAATGTGGTGTGTCTTATTGTCCTGCTGATGCTATCGAACCTGAAGATATTGAAATACCCTTTGAAAAATTTTCTGCTTATGTAGACGGCGATAGCAAACTTTTCCTAGAAGATGCCGAAATAGATTTTACTACCGACCAAATGGGATCTCAGCTTACATTAAAAGCACCCAATGCAAAATTACGTAAAGTAAGTGATGACGCTCCATTATTTGAGCGTGTTGATTACTTTTTAAAAGCAGAGGTTAATCCTCAATTAGCGGGCCACGGCGGTGAATGTACGTTAATGGAAATTACCGAAGACGGTTATGCGGTATTACAGTTTGGTGGTGGTTGTAATGGCTGTAGCCAAATTGATGTAACGGTAAAAGACGGCATTGAAAAACAGTTAATCGAGATGATGGCTGGTGAGATTAAAGGTGTTAAAGATATGACCGAACACGAACGTGGTGATCATTCTTACTATTAACCATTAATTAACTTGTCAATATCATTGAACAAGCTATTAGAAAAATTAGGCCAACACCCACAACGTAGTTTGTCATTTTTTATGCGTGGGCTTGGCCTTTTTGCTATTGGCGCATTATTTATTTTTGTTGGTTACTACTTTCATTATTACTGGCAAATACTAGGACTGTGCTTTTTAGTACCTGCCATATTATTAGCCGCTTATGGATACATAGGAATGTTTGCCAATAGACTGCTTAATATTTTTCAAAGAAAAAAATAGTAATAACTCCTTTATAGCGGACTCATAGAAAAATGATGACTCGCAATAATAAAGCCTTCACGTAAATAAAACTTATGCGCCATATAACGCTGCACACCTGAATCTATATGTAATTGCTGACAACCATTCGCTTTAGCATGTTCTTTAAGCCACTTAACAATAGTAGCCCCTGCAGATTTAGAGCGTGTATGTTCGTTGGTAATAAGATCATCAACGTAAATGTGCTTACCCCAAGCGAGTTTTTGTCCAAATCTAAACCCTGCTACACAAACTACTTCGTTATCTTCTTCAATGTAGGCTATTTGGTAACCTTCTTTCATCTGTTCAGTAATTTGCGTTTTAATATAGGCAACGGGAAATTGAGTACGTAACTGTTGTAAAACAACCGCAATGCCATATAAATCTGAATGACTATCAGCTAGCTTTACTTCCATTTTCATTCCTTAATTAGATTATGTAGATTTGACATACTAAGAAAATAAACTGTAACGTTTATTTATATAAAAGTCCCACTCATATGTAATATAATTTAAAGGTATTTCCTCTTATTTACCAGCTGAGATAATCATGTTCACAAAAGTACCTACATTCGTTGTTTTTATATCTTCAGTATTATTTTCATTGCTTATAACATGTGAAGCTGCGGTAATTTTACAATATCACCACGTTAGTGATACAACACCTAAAAGCACCTCTATTTCACCAGAACAATTTGAACGTCATTTACAATACTTAACCGATCATCAGTTTAATGTGATCTCTTTACCTAGCTTAGTTGATGCACTTAAAAACAAACAAGCTCTACCAGATAAAACCGTTGCTATTACCTTTGACGATGCATACAGCGATATTGTATCGCAAGCTAAACCCCTGCTTGATAAGTTTAACTTCCCTTACACTATTTTTATCAACCCTAAACTCATTAATGAAACCTCTAACCATAATTTGTCTTGGCAGCAAATAACCTCATTAACAAAGCTTCCAAACAAACAAGTAACTATAGCCAACCACGGTTTAATCCATGATTCGTTTGCAAGAAAACCAGAAAATAAAACTCATAAAGAATGGTTTGAACAACAAACGCAAGATTTACTACTAGCTGAAAAACTCATCGAAAAACACACAGGCCAAACATGGCGATTATTCGCTTACCCTTACGGTGAATATACGCTAGAGCTACAAACATGGCTGAGAGAAAATAAGTTTACTGCTTTTACTCAGCAATCAGGTGCTGTTGGTTTACATACCGACTTAACTATTATTCCACGCTTTCCGGCATCTCAACCTTACGATCAATTAGATACCTTAAAAGATAAGTTATATTCATTACCCCTTAACATATCGGTTATTAATGAGACTATTAACAATAAAATAAGCGAAACAAAAACAATTGCACGTTACAACACCATAAGTAGTGTGAACTTTGATGTACAAACTAAAGACTTTTATCCAAAATCTTTAAATTGCTATGTATCAGGGTTAGGAAAACAAAAAATAAAATGGCTAAACCAAGAACGTTTTAGTATTGAATTTTCAGGGCCATTACCTATCGGCCGAGTACGTAGTAATTGTACGGCCCCAAGTATTAATAACCCCGAAAGGTACTATTGGTTTTCACAACCTTGGTTTATTTTAAATACCGATGGTTCGTGGTATCCGTTGTAATTATGCAAGATGGGAATAAATTAATTAACGTTAAAACCACTCAGGTTAACTATTTTAGCGAAGTCACTTACTAAGTCATCACCTTCAACTGTTGGTAACCTTCCTAGCACTTGATGAGGCTGAAAAATTGCAGCAATATTTCCGTTGGGGTTAATTAATACAATAGACGCACTATGATCTACTGTGTACATGTTGTTTTCTGCTCGCTCGCCATCATTCATGGCATACATAAGCCCTAAGTTACGAGCGAATGGAAATAGCACTTCATGCCCACTATTCAGCGCAATAAATTCTTTATTAAAATACTTTATATAACCGGCTAGTTTTTCTGTTGTGTCGCGTTTAGGATCTACAGAAACTAAAATAACTTGCGTATTTTTAGCTATGTTTTTCATATCATCGTAAACAAAATTTAGCTCTTGTAATGTGGTTGGACAAACATCAGGACAAGAAGTATATCCAAAAAACACCCACGACCACTTGCCCTTAAAGTTATCATTAGAAAAATCATTTCCGTTGTGATCTGTCATAATAAACGGTTTTATTTCTCTTGCTTGTTCATAAAACAAAGCATGTTCAGGCTTAGCTTGTTGGTTGAACTGGGAAAATAATAAAACACCAGTAATTAAAGCCGCAACTGCAACCACAACATATAAAATTTTATTCATAACTTATCGAGTTCTCGTCATGTTTTTTAAGTAAATTATCAAGGTTATGATATAGGTAACATGTAATGATCTACTAATAAAATAATAAAAAGTAACATTAAATGTATGATAGAAAATTTAAAAGTATCCATAGCGGTATTTTCATCGGCATTAAACTTAAGTTTCCATGCGTACATAAAGAAAATTAAATTTAACGTTACGGCGCCTATCAAATACAACCAATTACACATACCAACCAAATAAGGCAATAAGCCCACTATAAACAGCAAAACGGTATAAAGTAATATTTGAGTTTTGGTAAAACTTACACCATGAGTAACTGGCATCATAGGAATATTTACTTTAGCGTATTCATCTTTACGATGGATAGCTAATGCCCAAAAATGTGGTGGTGTCCAAGTAAAAACGAGTAAAACCAATAATAAGGCATGAGGATGTATTTCATTAGTCATGGCTGTCCAACCTAGCAAGGGTGGTATTGCTCCGGCTAAGCCACCAATTGTAATGTTTTGCGGAGTCGCTCGCTTTAAGTACATAGTATAAACAAAGCTATAACCAACTAATCCCGACAAAGTAAGCCAAGCCGTTAACGGGTTAACCAAACCATATAAAACAACAAAACCGATGACTGCCATACTTACAGCAAAAATAATGGCATTTTTTGAGGTTAAACGCCCATTGGGTAACGGCCTGTTATAAGTTCGCCCCATTTCACTATCTATTTTTTCATCAACAATGTGGTTAATGGCCGCGGCGGCTGAAGAGAGCAAACCAATACCTAACATAGATGGGAGTAATAATTGCCACGGAATGGTACCCGGCACAGACAAGCTCATACCTACTAAGGCAGTTAAAACAAGTAAGGCGACAACTTTTGGTTTAGTAATATCATAATAATCACGCCATGTAGCATGGGAAAGTTTAGCACCTAAGTCGGACGTTGCTGTGTTCATATTAACTCCTATATTTTGCGCTGTAAGCCAAACGTGAGAAGGATCAAGGTTAGCATTAAACATGCTGCTACAACATTATGGGCAACAGCTACTCCAAGTGGTAATGAAAACCACACGTTACTAACACCTAAGCCTATTTGACAAAATAAAACTGTAATAAGTCCTAAAGATGCCTGCTGAAAAAATTGTGAAGAAGCCCTGCGCATAACAGTAAAGGCAAGCCATAATAAATATACAGCGGTTACGATAGCACCAAAGCGATGCATAACATGAATAGTGAGCCGAGAAGCATGATTTAAATGACCAAATTCATAGGTGTCACGCTCTGGAGGAATAAGATCAAATGAGTCTTCAAACGTCAACTCCTGCTCCCATCCTGCTTGACAAATAGGTAACTCTGTACAAACAAGTGCCGCATAATTAGAAGATGTCCAACCGCCTAGCGCAATTTGTCCTGTTAATATAACAATGCCAATAAAGCCAAATTTTGCAAATTTTCTTAAACTAGTATTACCTTCTCGTACATGAAAGCGTTTAAGTCTTAAATATAAGAGAAATAATAAACTTAAAGTCGTTAATCCACCAAGTAAATGCCCCATTACAACAATAGGCATTAATTTCATTGTAACCGTCCACATACCTAATGCGGCCTGAAAAATAACAACTCCGAGTATCAATATGGGCAGAAAAACAGGTGTACCAACCTCCCTATTTTTAATCGATAAAAAAGTAATAACGAGTATCAGTAATCCTAAAGTACCAGCAAAATATCGGTGGATCATTTCGTTCCACGCTTTTTCTGGCTCAACGATTCTATCTGGGAAAGCCGTTTGAGCTTTTAAAATTTCTTCACTCGTATGAGGTACATCATGAAAGCCATAGCACCCTGGCCAATCTGGGCAACCTAATCCTGCATGAGTCAATCGTGTGTACGCACCTAAACTAACAACTACAATCGCTAATAAAATACTAACCAACACTAATTTTCTTATATTTTTAATGTTACGACTCATCACTGTTATCCACTTCTTAATAATTAACTAAATTCTTATTTAACCACTTTAATGTTTAACCAATTTTTGAATACTTTAATAACTTTTTCATGTCTGCCAGAATGTTTTTTCCAAACAGTGTTTGTTGTTCAAATAATTCTGGGGGTTGGTGCTCTAAAATAATATTGCCGAGAGGATCTACAATTAAAACTTTTTGTTGCTGAATAAGAGAATGTGGATTACTTGGCGATGGGATAACTGACCATTTTGAAGGTTCTAAGTGGCTTAACTGTTTTTCTAATAAAGGCGCTTTATAAAGGGCTACGTTTCTCACTTTTGGCATTTCTCGCCCTAAAGCAATAAAAGTATTGTTTACACTCAGTAGTGTTTGTTCGCATTGCTCATTACAACGATCAGGTAACACATATAAAATCAGCCATTTATTATCAAGTTCAGAGTTATTGATGCCTATATCTTTTAAGGTTAACTCACTTTCAACTAACGTCCCTTTATTAGTAACCCCATAATCTAGCCAATTTTGAGTTAATGCGAGCTTGGCTAAAACAATGGGTAGCACAAACGCCCCTAATACCATCAATAAATTACGACGAGATTTTGATTTTTGCGTTTCACTCATACATCTAAATCCTTAGTATTATTATTTTCACTCTTTGTTTTATTACTATCGGTTTTATCAGCTTTATTAAATTTAATTGAAGCCCAAAACATCAATATTAACCATACTATGGCTAAACTAAACCACTGAAAAGCATAAGCTCTATGTTTCTCTGGTGGCATAACAATAGGCTGCCAATTTTTTTTATATCCTAAGCTTTCATCTTCATTAACATAAACAACAAAAGGTAAAAGTGTTTTTTGGGCAACAACCGACAATTTATCAATTTCAACTTGTTGTATTCTTAACGGCCACGACACGTTATTAAATTGCTGCTCCATCAACAGTATCCCTTTTTCAATCAAACGTATATGCCCATTCAATTCAAAAGAACCAGTAATAGCTTTAACATTAGGTAATTCATTCCTATTGATTGAACCTACAATCCAACCTAAATTCACTAATAATGATTGATTATTCGCATTAAATATTTGATAAACACGATAACCCAATTGACCATTGTTGGTTTGGTTGTCTAACAGAAACAACGCGTCTTTTTCAAATTCACCTTTAAGCTTAATAGGAAAATCATTAATATCAGTTATCGGAAACTTTTGTATTTCTGACAAAGACATCGCGGTAGTTTTGCTCAGTTGAGTAATATTGTGAAGGCGTTTTTCTTTTTCGACAGCTCTAGCACTTTGCCAAAACCCTAATTTTACTAATGCAGAAAAAACCAGTAGGGTAAAGATTAACCAAGGTAAACGAATGTTTGATAGTACATGTTTCAAACAACTACTTCCTTACAGCAAAAGATCAGGAGACTTACCATTGATCATTAAAATAATACTCGTTGGTTGTTTAATTTTTATGGTGTACAACCTTTTTAGAGCTTTGTTTATTATGAATAAAAACGATCCTAACCAGCCTTCAATGTCTAAATTTATAGGTCGTAGAGTTATGATTTCAGCATTTATTGTTATTCTAATGCTGGTAGGCATTATGACTGGCCTTATTACCCCTAACCCTGCACCTTACTAAAAAAGTACCTACTTGAAACAAGTAAGTACTTTGTTTTTAAAATAAAAATTGTTTATAAAATATATACAAACACAAATAGCATTACCCAAACTACATCAACAAAATGCCAATACCAGCTAGCCGCTTCAAAGGCGAACGCGTTAGTTGATGTAAAGTGCCCTTTTAATACTCTCAAAAACACCACAATCAACATAATAGTACCAAGGGTTACATGCATACCATGGAAGCCCGTTAGTAAATAAAACGTTGAACCATAAATACCACTGGTCATGTACAGTTTCATTTCTTCAGAATAGCCATGAGCATATTCTTGTACTTGAAAAAACAAGAAAGTTACACCTAACAAAATGGTTAAACCCAACCAAATTTTCAAACCCTTTCTATTATTTTTTTCTAATGCAGAATGAGCAAAATGAGCTGTTATAGACGATGTTAATAACAATATAGTATTAATTAATGGCAAACCATACCAACCCATTTGAGTCGTTTCAGTTCCATCAGGCGTTTTAAGTAATGGCCATGCAGCAGTAAATTCAGGCCATAACACAGCGCCTGTCATTTCATTATTACCTGCACCGCCTAACCATGGCACCGACAATGTGCGTGCATAAAACAAGGCACCAAAAAAAGCTGCAAAAAACATAACTTCTGAAAAAATAAACCAGCTCATGCCCTGCCTAAACGAATTATCCATTTGATGGCTATATTTACCCGCCATAGATTCATTTATCACGTTACTAAACCAGCCATACAGCATGTAAATAACTAAACAGATGCCAGCAAGTAACAGATAACCACCTATTCCACCTTCCGCCGTATTAAGTGTTGATACGTAATTACCAGCACCAATAGCGATCAAAAATAACGCAACAGCACCTACTATTGGCCAATGACTTTGCGATGGTACGTAATAACTTTCATATTCTTTGTTAGTCATTAAATTTCCCCTCATTTATGCGTAAAACGCAATATTCTTTTTATGAGTCAACTTTGCCTGTTACATCGTACAAAGTATAAGACAAGGTAAGCGTTGAGATATCTTTAGGTAATTCAGGATCCACATAAAATTGTAATCCCATTTCTACTTCTTCATTACCTTTTAACGGTTGCTGGGTAAAACAAAAACATTCAATTTTTTGAAAGTATGCCGCAGCCAACCCCGGTGATACAGAAGGAACAGCTTGCCCGATAATATCTCGATTAGACTCATTTTTAGCGTAAAATTTTACAAATTTCGTTTCACCAGGATGAACAGTAATTTCTCGTTGAACCGGCTCAAACTTCCAAGGAATACCTTGAGCGGTTCTACTAATAAATTGCACATTAACAGTGCGGCTTGTATCAATACCATCGGTATACGTAGTTGCTGCCGACTCATTGGTTTTACCGTTTAGTCCTGTAATGTCACAAAAAACATCATATAAAGGTACCAACGCAAAACCAAAACCAAACATACCAAAAACAATAAGCATTAATTTAGATAATACTTTCTTGTTATTTTTACTTTGTTCAGTTTGCTCTACAGTCACATTAATACCTTTATCAATTACTATTCAAACAATCACTAATCAATTTTTGGTGGTGTTGAAAACGTGTGGTATGGCGCTGGGCTAGCCACAGTCCATTCTAGTCCTTCTGCTCCATCCCACGGTTTAGCCTCGGCTTTTGCTCCGCCTCTAATACACTTAATAACAACAGCTAAGAATATTAATTGCGATAAACCAAAGGCGAACCCGCCAATACTTACCCACTTGTTAAAATCAGCAAATTGTAAAGCATAGTCAGGTATACGACGTGGCATACCCGCTAAACCTAAGAAATGCATTGGGAAGAATAGTAAATTTACAGAGATAAGAGAGCACCAAAAATGCCATTTAGATAACGACTCGCTATACATATGCCCAGTCCATTTAGGTAACCAATAATAAGCCCCTGCATAAATAGAGAATAACGAACCAGTAACCAATACATAATGGAAATGCGCAACAACAAAATAGGTATCGTGATATTGAAAATCAACAGGAGTCATAGCTAACATTAACCCTGAAAACCCACCAATCGTAAATAAAATAACAAAAGCCAGCGAAAACAACATAGGCGTTTCAAAAGTTAATGAACCGCGCCACATAGTTGCTACCCAGTTAAATACTTTTACACCCGTTGGAACTGCGATCAGCATAGTACAATACATAAAGAACAGTTCGCCAAATAACGGCATACCTGTTGTAAACATATGATGAGCCCACACGATAAAAGAGAGTAATGCGATAGACGAGGTTGCATACACCATTGACGCATAACCAAACAGCTTTTTACGTGAAAATGCAGGAATGATAGTAGATACAATACCAAACGCTGGCAGGATCATAATATAAACTTCAGGGTGACCGAAGAACCAAAATATATGTTGGAACATTACGGGGTCACCACCACCTGCAGCATCAAAGAAGCTGGTGCCAAAGTAAGTATCGGTTAAGAGCATGGTTACCACACCGGCAAGCACCGGCATTACCGCTATTAATAAATAAGCTGTGATGAAAAATGTCCAAACAAATAATGGCATTTTCATGTAAGTCATACCCGGAGCACGTAAATTCATTATGGTTACAACAATATTGATTGCCCCCATGATGGATGAAATACCCATAATATGAACAGCAAAAACAAAGAATGCTGTACTACCATTTGAATACGTTGTTGATAATGGAGCGTAGAAAGTCCAACCAAAGTTTGGCGCACCTGATTCCATAAAAAACGAACTCAATAAAATAGCGAAAGCAAAAGGTAATATCCAGAAGCTCCAGTTATTCATACGAGGTAAAGCCATATCTGGAGCACCGATCATCATAGGTAGCATCCAGTTAGCAAAACCAGTAAAGGCCGGCATAATGGCGCCAAACACCATAATTAAACCATGTACCGTCGTTAACTGATTGAAAAAGTCAGGCTCAACAATTTGCAACCCGGGCTGAAATAACTCAGCTCGAATTACCATAGCTAACGCACCGCCCGTAAGTAACATAATAAACGAGAACCATAAGTACAGCGTTCCTATGTCTTTATGGTTAGTGGTATACAACCAACGTTTTATC
Source organism: Pseudocolwellia sp. G5-9 (assembly GCF_055808995.1). Taxonomy (NCBI): domain Bacteria; kingdom Pseudomonadati; phylum Pseudomonadota; class Gammaproteobacteria; order Alteromonadales; family Colwelliaceae; genus Pseudocolwellia; species Pseudocolwellia sp. G5-9. The sequence continues at coordinate 3,471,537 of NZ_CM147893.1, read as the reverse complement.
CCCGTCATTTTATGATCGTGATGCTCGTCGTGCGAATCGTGATCAGACTGTTCTGTTGTTATATTTTCTGTTGTCATGTCTACCTCCTACTTCGCACTGGCAGCATCAACTGCTGCGGGTTGCACTAAATCACCGGTGTCGTTACCCCAAGCATTACGCTCATAAGTGACCACTGCAGCAATTTGAGTTTTAGTTAATTGACTACCGAACGCGGCCATCGCTGGGTTTTTCTTACTACCATTAACAACCATATCGATATGAACCGCTACGTCGCCAAGGGCAATAGCACTACCTTTAAGGGCAGGAAATGCCGGAGGAATACCAGACCCCGTGGGTTGATGACAAGCAGCACATGAAGCTGTATAAACTTCTTGGCCCATTTTCATCAAATCGTCTTTGGAATATTCTTTTGATAGGTCTTCTGCAGGAGCCGCTTCTTCAACAACCGCTGCTATTTCAGCAACTTTGTCTTCAACTACAGCAACCGCTTCTTTTGCGTTATCAGTAGAACCGCCAACCGCCTCTTGAACATCAGCCGCTTGCACAGCATCACCCGTATTGTTACCCCAAGCATTACGCTCATAAGTAACCACAGCAGCAATTTGTTTTAACGAAAGCTGCTTGCCGTAACCTTGCATTCCAGTACCCGCTTTACCATTAAAAACCGTTGAAATATGAGTCGCTATATCACCTGTAGCAACAGGACTACCTTTAAGTGCAGGGAATGCAGGAGGAAGACCTGTACCAGCCACTTGATGACACGCAGCACAATAAGCGACATAAGTTGTTTCACCTAACGTCATCAACTCTTCCATAGGAACAGAGGCATTTAACGAGGCTTTTTCAGCTTCAGCAGCTTGTGCAAGTAACTCATGTTGCTCATCAAGCCATTTGGCATAATCTTCTTCAGATTTCACCTCAACCACAATCGGCATAAACCCATGATCTTTACCACAAAGTTCTGCACATTGGCCTCGATAAATACCTGGCTTATCAACATTTGTCCAAGCTTCGTTGATAAAACCGGGGTTAGCATCTTGCTTCACAGCAAACGCTGGCACCCACCAAGCATGAATAACATCGTCAGACGTAATTAAAAAACGTACTTTTTTATTAGCAGGAATAACAAGATGCTTATCTACCTCAAGTAAATAATTCTCGCCTTTAGCTGCTGAAGTACCTGATTGATTTTCGTATTGATCGCGTGGAGTTGATAAAACAGAATAAAATTCAATGTTTTGATCAAAATATTTATAATGCCACTTCCACTGAGACGCAGTCACTTGAATGGTAACGTCTGAATCGTCATTATTCTCCATTTCAATTAACGTTTTAGTGGCTGGAATAGCCATGGCAATTAGAATTACGATTGGAATAGCGGTCCAAAGTATTTCTACTTTAGTGCTTTCATGGAAAGATGCGGCCTTTGCGCCTTTAGATTTTCGGTGAAAGACCATTGACCAGAACATGGCACCAAAAACAAAGATACCAATAACAGTACAAATATACATAACCAACATATGTAGATCATAAACATCTCTACTTACCTCAGTTACACCCTTGGTTAAATTTAACTGCATATCTGCTAATACTGAGCTCGAAAATAAACTTCCCAAGCTCAGCCAACATAGGTTACGTCTCATAACTCGACATCTCCCTCACTCCTCTGTTAACGCAAAAAAGGCAAAACCTGTTCAATGAACAGTCATACTTTGAACGTTTTCGCTATTCTATATTTATTATTATTCGCTCTACGAGTGTTAAGTATCAAACTTCAACTCAATATCATTTTGTATACTTTCCATTCTAGAATTACTCAAATATTAATCTAGGTCAAATTTTAAATTAGAGTTATTACATTAATAAATATTAACAAATACAATAGAGTAACAACTCTAAGATGCTGAAAGCCTTATAGGTAATGAGGCTAAAGATTGTTTTATTTTTAAACAGCCCTATTATTTAAGACAATTAATAATTTTATTTCAAGAAAAGCAAAGTGATTATTTTTTGATCAAAGAGTGAGCAATCACCTGAATTGAGAGAATTGAAGTATTAAAACGAGGAACTAAAGTTAAAAATAGGACTAAAAGGAGATAAAACAGAATTTACTTTAAATTAAAAACGCTTAAAAAGTAAACTCTGTGTGTTCATGGTATTAAGTAGTTTGGTGTAACAAACACAAATAAATATTACATCCAATCAGCGGCACGAATAACACCAACAGCAATACCTTCAACATTAAATTGTTGCGTTGTTAAATCAACAACAATAGGTGAAAATTCTTCGTTTTCAGCATGTAAATACACAACATTACCTTCACGCTTAAAACGCTTAACCGTAACATCATCTTCGACTCTTGCTACAATTACCTGTCCGTTTTTTACATCAGTGGTTTGATGCACAGCGAGTAAATCGCCATCAAGAATACCAATATCTTTCATACTCTCACCATTTACACGGAGTAAATAGTCGGCGCACGGTTTAAACATAGTGCCATCAATTTTGTAATGCTCTTCAACATGCTCTTGCGCAAGAATTGGCTCACCAGCAGCAACCCTGCCAATTAAAGGCAAGCCATCTTGCTCTACAAATTGTTCAGTAAGTCGAATACCACGAGAAGTGCCCGGTAGCATATCTATATAACCTTTTTTAGCTAACGCTTTAAGGTGTTCTTCAGCAGCATTAGCCGACTTAAAACCAAAAAAGTCAGCTATTTCAGCACGTGTAGGTGGCATACCCGTTTCAGATATTTTTTCTTTAATCAGATCAAATATTTGTTCTTGTCTGGGAGTTAATGGGCGCATTATATTCCTTAGGTTATAACCTGTGTTTTTCAACAGTGATAACTGTTAGTATATACAGCCTGTAAATAAACGCAACCCTGTTGGTTTTGTTGGGGTTTGTGTAACTTTTATGAAAAGAATGAATGATGTTCTTCCCGCGTTAGAGCTTTTTCAATGGGCGTATATAAAGTCGTGCGAGCAATATGATGTAGTTAAAGACTCGTTAGGAGAGATAGACAGCTACCGAATTCAGTACAGAGCCGAACGAAAAGAAGTGATTGCACAAATCATTCGTAGCAGAATTCAGGGTAGTAAAATTGAACCTGCCATCACACGTTATTGTCACGAAAATAATATAGCCTCGCCAGATAAGTTTATTACTATGGTATTACAAGAAATTGAAACCCTACATTCTGGCGCTCTGGTAAGCTTGGGAGTAACCGAGTCGATATTTAAAGCGTGGAAGATTAGCTAGCTCGATGGTGTATATACCCGTTACCATTCAAGATGCAGGTTTCAGTGGGAACTAAAAACAATTTAGGCACAGATTTTACGTTCCAAACAAAATCTAAGTACATACATCCATGTATGCAAGGCATTAAGTTTACGTCATGGTTATTCCCTTACTAAAGTTAATAACGAAGCATAAATTGTTTTTAGACCCATCGAAGAAGCACTTGAGCAAAATCACTTCTTCGTTAATGCTTTTTATAAGGGAACGACCATTATTGCAAAGCATTGCCTTGAATTGATATCGCTCAAGTGCTCTGAAATACGCATCTTGATTGGTAACGGGTATAAAAGCTAAATACTAGCAGTTATACCTTAGTGTAGTGTTAAAAAATAAGTTTGCCATTAAACGACACCAACCATACTAACGCGCAGCAATTAATAATAACCGTTAACCAAAAAACAATTCTAAAGTCTCTTTTTTGAGATTTATGCCTAAGCATTTGTTGTGCAATTGCAGCACCTGGCCAGCCACCAACTAAAGCTAAAATGTGTAAGGTGCTTTCTGGAGTACGCCACGCCCCTCGTTTTGCTTTAGACTTATCAAGCGCATACGCAAAAAAGGTAACAAAGCTCATACCTAAATATATAAATACAATATTTTCAGGTAAATATCCCATCATTAAAGCTAATGCTATGCTTGCTAAAAAAATAACCGATAAATAGATAGAAAACTTACTAATACTTTTAGCTTGTTTTTTCTTTAACTTTTCACCTGCATATGTTGCTTCGTCTGCGCAATAGCGGCCTTGCTTATCTTTACTTATTGAAAAAGTAATAACATCGTTTATTTGAGGATCACGCTGACGATTTGAAAAAGCAGTTTTGTGAATAAAAACGTGTTCTCCACCACCATTAGGTGCAATGAAGCCAAACGCTTTGTCGTTATTCCATTTTATTAACTTTCCTTTTAAGCGCATTTTCACTTCCTGTTAGTAATTTAAAGCTTTGTTAAAAATAAATAATATTACCCTTTTTATGAGGTGATATGAGTATTTCTCAAGATGGTATTCGTTTATATAAAAGTACAATTACGATATAGTTTACCCCTGTTATTTAAGCTTATGTTTAAAAATCACTAAATACTTTACAGGAAGTAAAATGAAGACCTTATTAATTGTTGCTTTATCCACAGCGTTATTTACCTTAAGTGCAAACGCAACTAAAACAAATAACTGGGAGCAATACGAACAGCTTGCAGAAACAATTGAAGTAAATATAGCAAGTGCTTCATTTAAAACATTAGCCGAAAAAAGCATTGAACTTGTTGAGCTTTCTAAGCAACTGTTACCTGAATTTATGAATAAAGAAAGTGCATGTAAAAACTACTTATCTGCGGTTTTATCTGCCTCTGATGAAATGCTCACCATCTCGCTTGATGACATTGAGCGCGATTATCATTCTGACGGTAAACTACCCGAAGTTGACTCACCTATTTGTTATTACGCTAAAGACTTATTAGTGCACCCAACTACCATGGCGATTGTTTCAAATACCCAAAACGATACTAAAAAAGCACGCGCTCAAATAAAATTAGAACTTGAAGAAGTGTTAACCCATTTTAGCTTTGTTAAACAAGCGGCAGGTTATAGATAAGACGCCAAATCTATAGTGAAATTAGTGTCTTTGTTATAAAGCTACGTCAGGTAAAATAAAGTAAGCCATATTTACTTCTTTGGATCTCTTGGATAAGATATCGGCAAATATTCAGCAAGGATAGCAAATGAATAAACGCAGAAAACGCACTTCTCTTTCTCGCCCTCGTTTTATCTTGTTATTACTTATTCCATGTATGCTTGCTTTTCCTATTATAAGTCAAGGAGTTGATATGTTTGGTTGGTTTAAAAAACAAGACGTATTTTTATGTTCTGAAGTCAATGGCATAGTCACCGAAAATGGTGAGCCTGTTGCTAGTATTGAGATTAAACGTTCGTTAATGTATATCGATGGCAAAGATCATATAGACACGGCTATTACGGATAATAAAGGGCATTTTTATTTTCCACAAAAAAATATTCGCTCTTCCATTCCGAGTAAACCTTTTTCAGAAGATAGGGTATCGCAACAAATTACTATTGATCGTGACGGAGCTCCCATTCCCCTTTGGATAGCAACTCCTCGGGATTATAAAGAAGTACCAGAATTTACTAAAAAGCTCACTTTTTTAAATTGCGAATTAAGCAATAAACGCGTGAGTTTTCAGTTCAAAAATAATAAGAATGAGCACCTTAACCATACAGCCTCTAGCATTTGCCGTTGGGATGAGGATTATATACCAACTTGGTTACATATTGATAATGAAACAAAATACCGCATCCATGATGGTAATTTTAATAAACTAACAGAACAAGGCACAGGGAAGGCAGTTAAATTATGAATGGAGTAATATCACCCAGCACTGCAGCGAGCGTTGCTGATAGAGTCTATGACATCAGAAAATCGACAAGCTATAACGAGGTTTTTCACAATGATTTTGAAAATAATTTCAAAATCACTAATAATCAAATACAAGGCATAAGTGGTGGCTTAGTTAACCAACTATTAAATCGTAGTACAGGGTTTGCGTTAACCGCAGAAGGCACCTCATCACAATTTAAAAAACACCATATTATTGGTGTTCGCGGGACTAAATTTTCCGCCCCTGCTGACTGGTTAACTAACTTAAACGTAGGAGTTACCCTTGGACCTAAAAATTTAGCCGTACATGCTGGGTTTCATAAAGCATTCAGTAGTATGCGCCCTGCATTTAATCAATATATAACTCAACACAAACCCCGTTGCTTGCACGTTGTTGGGCATAGTTTAGGTGGTGCTATTGCTGAATTAACGGCTATTTGGGCAAGTGAATCGGGCATTAAAACAAAGCTCTATACCTTTGGTTCCCCACGCGTAGTACTTAGTAACTCAGTTCACAGAGCAGCGATGAATATTGAGCATTACCGTGTAACTCATGGGGCAGATCCCGTACCCAGTGTACCTGTTTGGCCCTTTACTCATACGGTAGGCGAATATCAAACAGCAATGAATAGTGGTGCGTCTTTTAGTCTTGGAGCTCATTCTATGACAAAATCAACACCGGGTTATGTTAATACAGTAAAAGCTTATAAAGATTACACTAGCATGGGGGCTCATTTAAAACCTTACATCATAATCATACAGTGCTTAAATACGAACAACGTTACAACACTTCATTTTCACAGCGTTGGCAGCAAATTATTACTGATGCATTATTAACACTATTAAAAACAACAGGCCAATATGGGGTTATTGCTGGACAAGCAGCTCTAGGTGTTGGCTTGTCGTTTTACGACATTCTCGCACGTTGTTTACATGAATCTATAGCTAAGTCACCTGAAGTTGCCGAAGAGTTAAGAGGAGTTTTAGGACACATGTTAGTGTTTGTAGGAAAAAGAACCCAAGCGGTTACTGAAATGAGTGCTAAGTTTATTCGTTGGGTATTAGGTTTAATGATAAAAACCTTATACACCGCAGCAAAACAAGCTATTGACCGTGTATTTTAAAGATACACTACATGGGTAATTACTACCTTTAACTATTAATGTGAAAAAATCCGATGAGCCTTAGCCCATCGGATTTTTTATTTCTAAAAAATTATTTACACAAAAAACACAATTAATATTACATATCAACAACTTAGTAAGGGTTGTTTTTAGAGGTAACAATTAAAATTTTACGTATTGCTTATACATTTGCGTTAAATCGACTTGATCTTCAAAACTGTTTTGTAATCTCAACAATTCTGAAAACAGGTCTTTAACTTTTGATAAGTACATATTGTTATTAGCAAGATCTTGCATTTCGTCAGGATCTGCCTTCAAGTCAAATAACTTAACTTTATTAGCATCAGGATAAACAATCAGTTTGAATCCGTCTTTTTTGATCATTCTTTGACTTTTTACGTATGCGCCATAAATAGCGTCGTAATGACTTTTTGTAGTTTGTCCTTTAGCTAAATCAATAATTGAATTGAAAAATACATAGTCTGGTTTTTCAACTCCTGCGAGTTCTAAACTCGTTGCCATTGCGTCTTGTAGGTAAATATTGGCATCAACTTTTTGTCCACCTTCAATACCTGGCCCCCAAATAATAAAAGGTGCTCTGATACTTTCGTCATACATATTTTGCTTACCAAATAAGCCATGTTCGCCTACCGCTAAACCATGGTCGGCGGTATAAATAATATAAGTATTATCCATTTTTCCACTGGCTTTAAGAGCCGCCATTATCTCGCCAACTTGTGTGTCTAAATGTGTAATTAGTGCGTAGTATTCTTTTAGGTGTGCACGAGTTGCATATTCCGTTCTAGGAAATGGCGCTAAAGCAGCATCACGTAAGCTTGGCCCATTACCTATTAGGTCTTTTTCTGGGTAATTGGCTTGCCAGCTTTTAGGTAGTGATAACTCTGCTGCTGTGTATTTGTCTTGATACGCTTGCGGAGCTTGCCTTGGATCATGAGGCGCATTAAAAGCTATATACATAAAGAATGGATCAGGTTTAGTGGCCGCTTGCTCAATAAAAGCTACTGCATCATCTTTTAGTACTTCGCTCCAGTGCTTACCACCTTGATAAAAACCACCTTGCGTTGTATCGGTAGGTGACCATGAGTTATCCTCAGGCCCTAATGGTCGGTTATATCCAACCGGCATAAATTCTTCTACAGATTTATATTGGGTTTTTCCAGCATAAAAATCTCTAAACAGTTGCACCATTTTATAATGGTCCCAGTGGTCTTTTGGCATGCCTGGTCTAACATGAGTGCTGGTATTAAAAACTTTGTCTGCCTTTGCTGCAACATGCCACTTGCCGGTCATGTAGGTATTATAACCTTGTGCTTCAAGCAGTTTTGCCCATGTTTTATCTATCCCTTTACCTTGGTTAAACTCTTTGTCCATTTTATGGGCTTGCCATACTGAACGACCTGAATTTAGCATGGTACGCGATGCTTGACATACCGCACCATTCCAAGCCCCCATATTATGAGCATTAGTAAAGTTAACGCCTTTTTGCGCGAGTTTATCTAAGTTAGGGGTTTGTATTTCGGTGTTACCATACGCACCTATTGTTTTAGGCGATTGATCGTCAGCAAATATAAACAAAATATTCGGTTTTGTTGATTTACTTGGCACTTTACTTAACTCTGACGTTTTTTCAGCATTAGCAGCGTTTGTATTACTTGGCTCTGAGCACCCCACCAACGTAAAAGCAGCAGTCAATATAATAGGAATAATTTTCACTGTACTCTCTCTTTTCAATATGTGTTTAGTTCCCACGAATTTATTTAGCATGAAGAACAACCTCGTTGCTTTCCAGTTGTTCTGAATATGCTGATATTTTAATAGCCCCTCGCTCGCCTTTTTTACTGCGAATAATTAACATAGCTTTACCATTAAAAGCTCTTCGATAATCTGCTTTAAAAGGTGCTATCGTTGCCGAATCGCCGTTACCTACTGCGGCTATTACGCCGGCACCTTCCACAAAAAAGCGTACAAGGTTGTCTGCTGTTGGTACTATGTTTCCGTTTTTATCTTTGATCAGTACGCTAACGTAAGATAAATCTTCGCCATCGGCAGTAATTTCAGTGCGATCAGGCACGAGTTCAACAATGGCTGGATTTGATGCTGTTTTGATAATTTTTTCCGCAACTTTTTTCCCTTTTGTATAAGCCACTACTTTTAATTCACCGGGTTGATATTTAACATCCCAACGTAAACGGTAAGGCGTTTTATAATTTTTACGTTCTTCTTTTTTCCAACGTAAAAAGTCGATAGGAATTTCAGCTTTATCAACTCCTTTGGTTTTTACACCCATTGATTTTCCGTTAACAAACAACTCAACTTGTTCGGCATTGGTGTAAGCAAATACAGGAATAGTTTCACCTATTTTATTTTCCCAATTCCAATGAGGTAATACATGCACCATCGGCTTTTTCGTCCATTGGCTTTGGTATAAAAAGAATCTATCTTTAGGAAAACCAACAAGATCTACTGCACCAAAAGAAGAGCTTCTTACTGGCCAATCGCCATTCCAGTAACCGTCTTCACTGTGATCACGCCCACCATATGGCGTTGGCTCACCTAAGTAATCAAATCCAGTCCAAATATATTCGCCCATAACAGCAGGTGTTTTAGCTAAATATTCAAATTCAATATCAGGAGGATATGCCCAAACCGGACCAATAATGTCGTAACTGGTCACATAACGTGATGGGTGTGTTTTGTATTTATCAATAGGAAAATGATACATGCCACGTGTGCTAGTAATTGATGAGGTTTCACTCGCAACGAGTGGCCATGTAGGGTGGTCTTTATGTCGTTTTTCATAGCTTAATGGTTTGTAATTTAAACCAACAATTTCAACAGCGTCTGCTAAACCATTATTAATCGCACCGGTAGGATTATTAAAACCTGCTGCAACTAATCGGCTTGGGTCTGTTTTTTTCGCAATATCTGTTAACTTTTTAGCAACCTTGCCACCATTTTTGTCTGATTGTTCAATAATTTCGTTACCGATACTCCACATAATAACAGATGGACTATTACGATTTTGAATAATCATGTCGCTTAAGTCACGCTCGTGCCACTCATCAAAATGATTTTGGTAGCCGTTAACCACGGTTTTCTTTTCTATTTTCCATACATCAAACGCTTCAACTTGTAATAAAATACCCATTTCATCCGCCAGTTGTACCAACTCTGGCGATGGTGGATTATGAGATGTGCGTACAGAGTTAGCCCCCATATCTTTCATTATTTGCAATTTACGCTCAATCGCGCGTTTATTAGCTATGGCGCCTAATGGTCCATTGTCGTGATGTAGGCAAACACCTTGTATTTGTACTCTACGACCATTTAACCAGAATCCGTCATCCGCCTTGTATTCAATATGACGAATACCTAGTGGTGTAAAATATTGATCCACCACTTTATTTTTACGCACTATTTGTGTTTCTATTTGATATAAATGTGGGTTTTCAATATCCCATAAGATAGGATTTTTAATAGTAAACTGATGATTAACCTGTTTTTGGCTATTTGCTGATAACTGATTAACTTCACTACTACTTGTTGCAACTATATTGCCTTTAGCATTACGAATAGTTTGTGTAATTTTTGCCGATGTAGATTCAGCAGATAAGTTATTAATGGTTGTGTCTAAATTAACGGTGGCTTGAGCTTTTGAAACCTTAGGTGTGGTAACACTTGTACCCCATTTGGCCACATGAATTGCATCGTTAATTTCAAGCCAAGTATTTCTATATAAGCCTGAGCCAGCATACCAACGAGCCGATAAATTTTTAGGCGACAAGCTAACTGAAATAACATTTTGTTTCTCCCCATAGTACAAATACGGAGTTAAATCGTACTCAAAAGCAATATATCCGTAGGGGCGTTCGCCCAATAAGTGTCCGTTAATATACACTTTTGAATGATCCATTGCGGCATCAAATGTTACCGATACATATTTACCTTGCGCACTTTTAGGTAAGGTAAATTTCTTACGATACCAACCGTCACCAAAAACAGGTAAACCGCCATTCCTTGCGTTATATTTTTTATCAAAAGGTCCTTCTATTGACCAATCGTGCGGTAAAGTAACGGCTTGCCAATGACTATCGTCGAATGCGGGAGATTGCGCCCCCGCTTGTGTACCTTTTGAAAACATCCAACCATAGTTAAAGCTTTCTTTAACACCAATTAATTCTCCAGCAGACAATGAAATAGAGAATAGAAAAGTTAAAAAATAAATAATAACAATACTATATGATTGAAATTTGCGTCTAATATGTTTGAATAAAGATGAAACTATTTGGCTATACATGTTATCTCTTTAATATAAAATACAGTTCAATGATTCATTGATTGTATGATATTTTATATATTAAATAAACACATCAAATATAAACACAAAGAAAATACTTAGTCATATAACAGCCTAACTTCCTATGCAATTTAAAGCGAAACGAATAAATGTTATTAACGCCAAAAAATACAAATAAATTACAACTTATTATTAAATTGCGCTTTATCACCGTTTCTTGATCTAAGTCTGTATCTAACATTTATTTACGGTTTGACGTAACAGTCAATCGCTCAATTTGACTGGTTTTATTGGTATCAGCAATAACTAGGTGAAACATAAGCCAATGTAGAGAAAGATAATGGAACAAGGATAAGAGACAGCGACAAGAGTTTAAATGATTGATTTATAAGTAAACAACACCAAGTTAACGAGAAATAAAAAGTTAACGCTATGTTATCTACTTATGATCTATTTGAAATGTGACAAAATGTCTCACTTTTTCATTCAATTAATGAAATAGATTTTTTAAATCTAAAAACGGTTTGAATGACCTAATCAATCAAATAAACAGCATAGATATGTTGAACCACATCAATCGAACCGGCCTCGAATGCGTCATCTACAACATTAGCTGGAGCCGATTTAAAGCTCGCCATTTCCATCATCCCCCTACTTGAATACGGTGCTTCGCCTTGAATAGGCTCTTTTGATGCGCGATATAATTGCCCTAAGTTTACTTCAAAACCTTTTGCTAGATCTTTTGCTGACTGTTTAGCATCAGCAATAGCCAGTAGCGAGGCTTTTTTATTAAGCGCTTCCATATTAGAAGCAATAAGTTGTACGCCATGCATTTCGGTAACACCGGCATTCACTAAGCTTTGTACTAGGTGTGAATAACGTTCTAAATCTTTAAGATATAGCTGAACTGAACGAGTGACTTTGTGGCCTATAAATACTTGTTTACGTGTTATGTTGTCGTATTGAGTTTCACGTTGAATATATAACTCAGACGCTGAAATGTCTTTTTTATCAAGGCGATAATCTTTCGCTATTTTGATCACTTTAGCTGATAAAGTGTCGGCTTCTTTTTTGGCTTTGATCAGGTCTTTATCACGCGTAGTAATTGCAAAGGATATTTTTGCCGTATCTGGCACTACGGTAATTTTCCCCGTACCTTGTACGTAAAAATGTGGCACATTGGGTAATGAAGCTGCCATAGTAAAAAAGCTCATACAACCTAAAAGCATGATGGTGTTTCGCAGTAAATATCGCATAGTGTTTCCTTTTTATTAATGCTTAAATATCTTATAAATTATGACTTATTTTATAACCTAGAATTCATTTAACAATTGTATCAATTTGTACATTTCATTCAGGCTTTGTTCATCTTTTTCCTTCAATTATTTTCGATTAAACTGAAACTCTACCTGTAATGCTTTACCTAAAGAAGATTTAGGAGCATAGCGCCATTGTGATAACGCTTCTTGAGCTGATCTTTCTAGATCTCGGTTCACGTTACTTTCTACCACAGCTATGTTTTCTACCGTGCCCTCATCAGACAAAGTATACGTAAGTTTAACTCTTCCTGACTGACGTGATGCACTATGTCGGCTTAAGTCAGGCATCACCTTAAATGTAGGGTGCACGCGATGAGGCTGTAATTTATTTGGCACTAAGGCTATTGCTTCAACATTAAGGCTGTTTATGCTTATTGCCTTGGCAGGTTTAGGTTTAACTTGAATGCCGGTATTAATTTCAAAGTTTCTTGTTGGCTGCTCGGCTAGCGTTTGTCGTACCTTTTTTTGCTCTTTCGGCGGCGTTAAATTAATAGGCTGATTGGCTTTATCAAATTTATCTATGTCAATAACTTCAACAAGTGTTATTGATTCGTTTGGTGGCTGTTGTGTATTTTCGGGAAGCTGTGCTAAATGATTAATTACAGCAAAAATTCCAAACGAAGCAACACCTCCTAACATTAATATCGAAACAACCTCTTTCATTCGATACCTTTTTTTAGGTGAATTGTCTGCCACAGCTCCTTCAAAAGTTATATCAGGTGCTTGAATGTTATTTTTTCGCTGTAAATAAAGAGCGTCGATATCTTTATCAAACTTATCGCTACCCTTTTCGGTACTCATGATGTGGTTCCTATTTTATTTTTTAAATGATTACGTGCATATCGTAATCGGCTTTTTATGGTTTCTTGCGACTCGCTCGTTAAGTCACTTATTTGTAATAACGAAAAACCTTCTTGTTGCAATATAAACGCTTCTCTTTGTAAAAAAGGAAGTGTTGCTAAGGCGTGATTAAATTGTGCTAATTTATCTTGATTTTCAAGTTGTTGCTCAGGGTTGTTTTCAGTGGCTATTTGGTCTTCAAATTCTATATGTTGCCATCGATTTTGTTTACGTAGTTCGTCAATTAAGGTGTTTCTCGCTATGGTAAACAACCAACTTTTAACGTGAGTTGGGGTAACCGAGCTTTGCGTTTTCATGACTTTAAGCCAAGTTATTTGTACGACATCTTCTGCAGTCGCTTTGTCTGACTGGCTTAATAAATAGTGATACAGAGCAAGATTAAACTCCGCTACTAATAAGCTTAAGTACTGTTTTTTACCCGTCGTAATATATTTCGCCATCACCTTTTCAGGGCTAGCGCTCATATCTACATTTGTTAGGCTGGTTTGTGTAGAATTAAACCAGCCTCTAATTTTTGAAGGTAAATTCAAATGATTCCCTAGCAAGTCAACAATCTAAATTTGTTGGTCCATATTAAAATCTAATTGCACCGTTTGATGTGTTTGATACACGGTTACTCCGTTCACTGATTTTGCTTTATATTTCCATCTTTTTAATGCTTGTTTGGCCGCTTTATCAAATGTACGCTTAGGATAAGAGTCAAGTATTGAAATATTAACCACTTCGCCTACTTTGTTAATATCGAATGCTAACTTAACCCAACCTTCAATACCATCTCGCGCTGCTGTTATCGGATATTTAGGACTAATACGTACAATAGGTCGAGCATCGTGATCGGGCTTTGTAAAAATATCTCCTGTTCCTAATGTTGTTGATGGTACTTTTACATTCACAAGTATTTCACCTATTCCATCTGTGGGTAAAGTTGGATCAATTTCAGTCATTACTTTAGGCATAGGCTCTGGTGCTTTGGGTGGTTCAGGTAATGCTGGCTTTCTTTCAATGACAGGTTTCTCAGGTTTGGTTTGGTATACGTCAACAATTACATCAGGTAATGGGTCAACAATATTAACCTCGTCGCTGTTAACTAAATACGCCATAAATACAAATAAACTAAAAGTAACAATACTCGCTAACGATATAACACTCAGTAATTTTTTCATTTTAAGTCCTCTATATACCCGTTATCATTCAAGATGCAGGTTTCAGTGGGAACTAAAAACAATTTAAGCAAGGCATTAAGTTTACGTCATGGTTATTCCCTGACTAAAGTTAATAACGAAGCATAAATTGTTTTTAGACCCATCGAAGAAGCGCTTGAGCAAAATCACTTCTGCGTTAATGCTTTTTATAAGGGAACGCCATTATTACAAAGCATTGCCTTGAATTGATATCGCTCAAGCACTCTGAAATACGCATCTTGAGTGGTAACGGGTATAAAACATGAAAGAGGTGTGATCACACAACAATTGATAGTAAACATGTTCCGTCATGTTCAGGTATATAACGTTTGGGATTCAGGAAAGGGGTTAAATAAATTTAACTTTTTTATAAGAAGTTTTATTTGAGAAAAAAAATAAGATAATAATGAGTGAAAAATCTCGTTATTACCTTATTAAAATATCGTTACTGGCAAGTGGTAAAGTACAAATTATTAGATAGTTTTAAACTTAATCAAGGGTCGACATTTTTTTACGCTTTTCAAAAGCAGAGCCTAATCCTTGAGAAAAATACACATCAGATTTAAGAAAGTACTCTGTATCTCTCATTGAGGGTTCATTTACCTCTTGGTGAAGATCGCAATCAAATCGAGCCAAAATACTGTGCCTATGTTGTCGACTACCTTGATGAGCAAAGTGTGAAAGTCCCCATAAAATTCCTTTGCCATTTTTGGTATCAGTAAAAGCATCTGGTATGTATGGGCCTGCGGCAACAGGCATTAATGACACTGAGCTTTTTACTTCAAAATTTACGCCGTCTGGTGCGTATTGAATCGTGTTATTCTCGTTACCGTGTCTAATACTTAAGGCTGCTATACCTTCTTTCCATGGAAACAGTGTAGTTTCGTGACCTGAATTTAATACAGGATTTAGTTCGTGCTTATTAAAAGGGCCTAATGGATTTTCGGCAATTGCTAAACCTTGCGCACGATATAATTGACTGTTTTGTCCGAAGTCAGATTTATAATATAAATAAATCTTTCCATTATGTACTAGCGGATAAGGGTCATGTATAGACTTTGAATCCCAAGCGCCTTCAGGTCCATTAGGAATAACAATTTTATGAGTAGGTGTCCAAGGCCCTGTAGGTGAATCTGCTACAGAAACCGTTACAGGGCAATCATCTCCTCGCTTACCTGACATTTCCATAAAAGCTTGATAGTAAAGGTAGTATTTGTTTTTCCACACTAAAATATCAGGTGTAGAAACAGAGCGCCAGCCCACATTAGGTTTATCAGGACGCTTAATAGCTACGCCTTGTTCTTTCCAAGTAAACCCATCTTTGCTCGTGGCATACCATACTTCGGCAAGATCCCAATCGCTAGACGGAATAACATCACTAGCGCCTTTAGCCCCTCGTGGCGGTATAGGAGTGTCACGCTTTGTATACCAAACATAATATTCACCATCTACTTTGATAATTTTACTGGGATCACGACGACTAATGGTTCCGTTACCTTGTTTGTAATCAAATCCTTTTAAACGTGTGTAACGAAATAAGCTATGGAGTTCATTTTCACGATACGACGGAGCTTCGTATTGGCTATAAGCTCTTTCCATTGCTTTGCTAAGGGGGATATCAGGTTTTTTATCAGGCATATCAAATGGAAAGGGAATCAGATCTTCAGCATGAGAAACTAAAGTACAACAAAACAGTAAGCACGTTAAAAAATTTAACATCCTATTCTTATTAATTAAATGATAATACATAACCCATCTCATATTTATTTCAATCACACACCACTTAACCATAAAATTATTAATTTATATATAAATAACACTTGAGATTACAAAATATTACAATACAAAAATAAGGTTTAATTTAGAAAAAAGCTATACTACGGGGGCATTGCTCGTACTAACAACAACATTTTACTTATAAGTCTCTTATGTCTTCACAATTAAAAACTTTACTTATATTTATTAAAGTTTAACTAAAAAAAGCCGACTCTACTGTCATCATAAAATTAATCGTTTAACAATATTTTCTATGCGCTTTACTTCTCTTATTAGGATCACTATAAAATGTCAAAAGTAACTCAATTATTCACTTACCTCTTAATCGTTTTATTTATTGAGTCACTAGCACTTGCTTCTATTAACGAGACATTCGCTGAAGCCTTTGTTATTGGTCTCCCTAGCCTATTAATACCAATATGGATGTTTAAAAAACTCCCAAATTCATCTTTAACTCAACATACCGCAGCATTAGCAACCATGATATTTGCTTGCTTACATATACATCAATTAAGTGGCCTAATAGAAATTCACTTTGAAATATTTATACTTATGGCCTTTCTCATTGTATTTAGTAATTGGACCGTATTTATTTCTGCAGTGGGTTTGGTGGCTGTGCACCACCTATCTTTCTATTTTTTACAAACAGAAAATTACGGCGTTTATATATTTGATCAAGATAGGCTTATGTTCAGTACGGTATTAATTCATGCCGTTTATGCAGTCATTGAAGCGTTTATTGCAGGCTATGTTGCAAAATTAATGTACGACGAAAGTTATGTGGGTAAACAATTATCATACGTTTCTGAAATAATAACTCATAACCCTGAATCGATTGACGTACATGTTCGCGCAGAAGCAAAATCAAATGCGATTTTAGCTAACTTTAACAAACTACTCTCACTTTTTAGTTCTATGGTCATCCAAGTCAAAAACATATCAAATGATCTCGAAAAAAATGCTTATGCTTTAAATGATGCTAAAAATGAATTACATCATTCAATAAAACAACGCCAAGTCGAAACTGAAATTATTGCAACTTCCGCTGAAGAAATGTCAATAACAGTGGCATCAATTGCACAAGACGCCTCTCAACTGAGTCAACAGATGCAAGAAGCAAACACTCTTACACTAGATGCGAATAAACAAATCTGTGAAGTAAATATTAATAATTCAGAGCTAACATCTTCATTACAAAAAACGAACGAGGAAATTAGTGAATTAGTCAATTCTAGTGCTGATATAGCTACTGTGTTATCTGAAATAACTAGCATTGCAGAACAAACCAATTTATTAGCATTAAACGCAGCCATTGAAGCAGCTAGGGCTGGTGAGCAAGGGCGAGGGTTTGCTGTTGTTGCTGATGAAGTGCGAGCTTTAGCCAATAGAACTAAAGAAAGTACAGATAAAATAGCTGATACTGTTAATAAACTATCATCTTATTCAAAACGCTCTACAGACTCTATGGATATGAGTATTAGTGCAATTAATATTATTATTGCGCGAACTCAAGAAGTAAGTGAAATAATTAATCAAGCATCTAGCCTCGTCTCTGACTCTAGTAATATTGCAATTAATTTAGCCGCATCGGTAGAAGAACAATCAGCCACTACAAATAGTATTGCTCAAAGTACAGAAAACTTAAATGCAATGGGCCATCAAGATTCGGAAAAGGTAATAGTATTAGCTAACGAGGCGGAAAAAATTAATGACTCAGCAGCAGCAATGGGTGTGAGTGTTGCCAACTTTAAATAACTCAATAACACATAATGCTAAAGCCACTAAGTATCATTATGGTGTTATTTGTATTTGGTTAATATTTACCATTTTTACTGCAAGCTATTTCATTCGCGATCGCCTAACGCTATTTGATCCTCAAGAGAAACTCGCTAATTTAACTCAACGCATGTTAGTTAAAAATATTTTGGAGGAACTAAATTTACCAAAATATTTACCAAATACCCTCATCAATATTATTGATGAGGGTTGTCGTTGTAATCGTATTAGCAGAGAGCATTTAGCTGATGTAAAACGCAATGCAATTAACAATAATATGACCGTAATCAATATAACTTTGCCGACTCGCTTTAACGGTATTATCCCTTCAACGCCTTCCGTATTAGCATTAGATCATAACAGCGAACTTATTTATTTTGGCCCCTACTCTGAAGGTTTAGCTTGTGGGAAAGGTGAGGGTATAATTGATTTAGTATTATCAAATTATAAAAAAGGTTTTAATGCTCAACTGATAATGGCAAACTCTGAAGGCTGTTATTGCAACACACTATAAAATTTATTCAGTCATAAGGTATTCAAATGTTTGGTACATACAAACGCAAGACTAAACCGCTTTTATTTCACATAAGTACAATTGTATTGTTTTTTTTACTGACCATTATTAGTTCATATTCACACGCCGAAAATAACCCCAACAATGATCATATTACGTTTACCAAACCTTGGATAAGACTACTTCCTCCTACCGTAATGAGCACCGCTGGGTATGTTGAAATTAACAATTCAAGCACGGTAGCAGATAAGCTATTAAGTGTATGGAGCCCGACTATAAATGGTGTATCTGTGCATCAAACTAAAGAGGTGGACGGCCTTTTAAAAATGCTAGAAGCCGACAATACAACGATTCCACCCAATGGAAAATTGATACTACAACCTGGTGGCTATCATTTAATGTTAATGGGTATCAAAAAGCCTTTAGTCGAAAATGAAACGGTTACAATTCATTTTGAATTTGAAAGAGCAGGTATTGTACATGTTAATTTTCCGGTGCTTAAAAAATAGAATACAGCGGCATGAAACAACCAAGTGTTTATTTATTCTTATTACTACTAGCAAGCTGTGGTGCCTCTGATACTTACACTTCGGAGGCATTATCATCAACGCCTCAAACTGATACATTAGTTGAAACGTCTGATATTTCTTATGATGGTAAATACACACTTATTGCCGACGATAAGCACGTATGTTTATGGAATAACCTTACTCGAAAACTGCAATTAAATTGCTTAGTCGGCAAAGCAAAAGACTACATAGAAATAGTAAAAATTGCTAAAAGCAATCAATACTTTATTACCTCTAATCGCGTGTCTGTTCGTTTGTATTCATTACGAACTGGTGTATTAGTGGGTGAATGGTCACTGCAAGATCACATCATTAACGACATAGCCTTATCTAAAAATTCTGATGTTATTTTATTAGGCTTTAGAAGCGGAAAAGTGAGCGTAATTAATCCATTTACTAAAGCAATGGCAACTTATCAAAAACATAAACTTGATATTAATTCGGTGAGTATTTCTGACGATGGCATGGTGGCTTTTACTGGAGCAAGCGACAAAACGGCTAAATTTTGGAGTACATTAACAGGCGAAACTATTCATACTTTTAATCATATGTCGCGTGTTAATCATGTTGCAATCAGTGCAGATAACAGCGTAGGTTTTTCAATTGATGGGATTAAAGACAAAAATATATGGAATTTAAAAACGGGTGAACTTATCTCTGAGCTAGATTCAATCGAACGCTTTAAGGTAATTTACGACGCTGAAATTTCCGCAGACAAAACCTTATTACTTACTGCCTCACCTAAACAAACCCTTCAACTTTGGCGTATAGCTGACGGAAAACTAATCGCACAATGGCAAACAACTCACCTTAAAAAACGCGCTTCAGTTTTAAGTGTCGCCTTTAAAGAAAATACCGTGCTAAGTAGTACTAGCGACGGCATTTTAGAAGAGTGGAAACTGCCACCTTTAGCCGTTATTAATCAACCATGAACATGGGCGGCTTTAGCTTTAAAACCACTGATATAAACAAACACTAAACGTAATAAGAGTACGGCTAATATTATAGACGTTAAGTAAGTTAACCACAGTGGTAATACTTCATGATGTTCACCCAACATAGGAGCCACTTGAATATGGTAATGCTCAACTAAATAATCGGTTAATAAACCAAACAGTACCGCAACACCAACAACGCCAACTAAATAAGCCACAACAGCTCTTCTACCGAGTTCATTTGCCACTATGCCTAAGGTAGCAATATTTGTTGCCGGCCCTGCTAGCATAAATACTAATACAGCTCCGGGCGATACTCCCGACAACAGTAACCCTGCAGCAATAGGTGTAGAGGCAGTAGCGCAAATATACATAGGAATACTCACTAAAATAACTACTACCATAGCTAATATGCCACTACCCCACTGTAGAAAGAAATCAGCAGGTATATAAGTTTGTACCAAGGCCGCAAAAAATAACCCAACCATCAACCATTTTGCCGTATCGGCTAATAAAGTCGTACTGCTGTAAACAACCGCTTGGCTAAACTTGTTCCAATGACTTTTACCTGTGTGATAAGGTATGTCTGATTTAGCACAACACGATTTTTTCACAGGTTCAGGTATTTCTTTGCTACAGCAAGATTGTGCTACAGGTTCTGGCTTTGAACTACTACAACAAGAAGTGCTTTCAGTTGTCCCGCTACTATCTTTATGCTCAGCAGGTATTATTTTTTCACTACCGACCAAGACACCCGCAACAATAGCACTACATATGGCAGCAATAGGACGAATAATCGCCATAAACGGGCCCAGTAACACATAAGATACGGATATAGAATCAACGCCCGTTTCAGGAGTAGAAACTAAAAAAGCCGTAGTCGCACTTTTTGACGCTCCGGCTCGTCTTAATCCCAATGCCGCAGGTATAACGCCACAAGAACACAATGGCATTGGTGCACCTATTAAAGCGGCTTTAACGGTTGTTAAAAAGCCTTCTTCACCTAAATGTTTAAGTAAAAAATCTTTAGGTAAATACACATTAATTAAACCGGCAATAAATAAACCTAATAGCAACCAAGGCGCTGATATTAAAAATAATTGACCAAAATTAGTGAGTAATTCCATTATCATCCTCCAAGGTAGAAAGTATTGAGCAATGTGCTGCACTTTCGTTACCGCCGCAACAAGCTTCAACCAATTTTTTCAATGAAGATTGAATAGCAACCAGCTCACTTATTTTATCTTCAACCTGTTGTAGTTTGTGTTCAGTAAACGACTTAACCTCATGGCAACTATGGCTACTTTTATCTACCTGAATAGACAAAAGATCTTGAATATCATTTAACGTAAAGCCACATTTTTTCGCGCTAATAATAAATTGTAAACTACGTAAGTTACCGTCGTTATATAAACGATAGCCCGTATCAGATCGAGAACACGGTGAAAGCAGCCCATGCTTTTCATAATATCTTAATGTATCTGTTGTTACAGACAGTTTTTTTGCTAACTCACCTATTTGATACATAATTACTCGCCTATGTCTCAGCCCAAAATTCAATATAAACTCAGGGCACTATTTGTTGATAATACACCTACTGTACACCTTAGTCTTTACTCCAAGGTCAAATGTTTTTTTTACTCACAACAAAATTTACAACATAGAGAATAAGAAGAGGTATTAAATACAGGCTTTTTGAATATCAGTAATGGTACAAGAAATCGCTTTTACATTTTCATAGCCTAAGCGCTGTAACTGTTCAGCGGCAAATAAAGCTCTAACACCTGAAGCACAATGAATATAGATAGGTTGAGTTGCATCAGGATAAAGCTGCAATATTTTCATTTCTAATACCCCTCTTGGAATATTTACAGCACCTGGCACAACACTTTCTATTATTTCAGCTGGTTCTCGCACATCAATAACAATGCCATTATTGGTTTTGCTTTCATTAAAAGCAGCACTGGCTGTTATTGTGGTAACACTTTCTTTTATGGTATCAACTAATAAAGGGATTGATTTTAACATGATCTACTCTTTCAATTTTATGGGGTTGAACTCATTATATTAGAAAAAACTAATATAACAAGTCACAATAAATTTATGTGCTTTTAACATATGATATCCATTCTATTATTGAGATAAGTAGATGAAATAAAAATTTCCGTTATAATCAATTAAATATACACCTACCATTCAAGATAAATGTACTTATAACTTTATGCTTCCATCCCTTGTTGAAAAATTAATAGAAAGTTGTACCCGAGAAGATCACATTGACATTAAAGCCTTTTGTGAAGCTTTAGGTGTAAATATTGCCATTCGCCCAAAGTTAAAAAACTTATGTGAAATACATTTAGAAGGAGAGGAAGATAAACCCGTTATTTCTTTAAATCCTACTCTAGATAAAAAAACCAAATTTACCTTTGTTGCAATCGCATTAGCTGAATACATATTAACACCCGACAGAGTGGCTCGAACCGGTATTTACTACGATATGTTCTTTTTAGAAGATATTTACCATCAACGCCATGGCTATAGAATGTTGCTTGCTACTCGTATTGCTGTACCTAAACATTTAATCAACCTAATTAGTTCAACCAGTCCAGAAGCAGAAAAATTAATCGCTCAAGCGAATTACTTACCTAAATTTTTAAGGTGTTGTGTAAGTAATAGCTCAGCGTTGTTTTTACTGGCAAATTTTAGTGATCTGCCACAAAGTTAATACGGCGAAAGTTAAGCTTTATAAGGTATATAACGAATTCTAGGAATGATCTGTTTTAACTCACTTAAATTAATTTTATTAAATTGAACGAAGCGCTTTAATAGCTCCTCTCGAGGAGGGATTATATTTAAACTACATACAACAACAACGTTCTTATACCCATCAAAATCAATCAAAGCAATGTAAGGGAAATGTTTTTTAATTTCGTGTAAGGCAAGCAATAACTGCTCATCGGTTTCTACATACATGTTTAATAGCACCACACTTTTATCTAACGTTATCGTTTTTAAGCGCTGATAAAACGCTTCGTTAAACAAAAAGCTCGGGCTTTTTTCTTCAACAAACATGTCACACAAAACAACATCATATTTAGCTTGTGTATTAGCAATAAACTGTTCTGCACTTTGGCATTGTGCGTGTACTTTTTGCGGTAGTTTAAAATACTTTTTTGCAATATCAAGAACAGGTTTCGATACTTCAATAGATGTTAGTAACACACTAGGAATCGTTGCCAATGTACGCTCAAACGCCGCTCCACCTAGGCCTAAGTTAAGTACTTTTAATGGGGCTTTTTTCCATAAAAGAAACAGCAACATAGATTGAGGAATAGGTAAAACAAGTTCTTCAGGGTTTTGCAAATTCATTAACGATTGCACCGCTTGCCCGCCATATTCAAACCAACGGTATTCTGCGGTTTCTTTAACCGTTAGCATATGCCCATCAACATTTTGCTGATGTACTGTGGTATTTTTTTTCGCGAGTAGCTTATTTAAATCCATAGTGCTTTATAATATTGAAATATGTAAGTTGATATTGTCGCTATATTATCAACTATTATTCATGTATTTACTTACCCTTTCAAAAAATTAATTAACCTGAGTTCGGTTTAAGATATTGTTAACACCTTGAAAAGTACTCACTAAAAACTCGGTTCGCTTCTAGCTTTACTTAATTCAAGGCAAATTTACGCGTCAATAGCTGGCCTATTGCAAGTGAATTTAACGCAGAAGTTAGTAAAAGTAGCTGCTAGAAGAACATTTATTAAGCCGAACTCAGGTTAATTATTATTAAGAGACGGTTAAAAACAAAAAAGCACATACATATTGCTAAATTAATAACAACTATACGTGTTTCTTTTAAGTCAGTATAAACAGAGTTATCTACTTTCGTGTAACTAACCACAAAGCATGCAATATCCCCGGTATATAGAAAAATATACATAGTAAAATATTAATCAATAAATGCTTACCTGCACCGTTATTTAAAAAAACAGCTAAAGGTGGAAGTAAGATTGAAAGTATAATTAGCACTAATTTATTCATGGTTTTATTATCCTATTAGTAATAAAGAAGATTCAGTAAACAACTTGCCTGCAAATCCGTCAAATGTAAATAAAATGTTAAAATAAAAAATACTTTAATAATATCTAAACAAATAAAAACATTTTAAGTCCGATGATATTTCCCCTTTATCACGAAAAAACACGTTTAAAAATAGAAGTAAACTCCGTACTATGGAAAAAAACACGACTTAAACCTTATGACTGCAGAACGATTTATTCCTTTTACTAAGCAAGATGTTATTACTTTATGTACGCGTGAAATCACTGAAAGTACTTCTTACGATGTTGATTCATTCACACAGGTATGCCAAATATTATCGAGCTTGTTACATTTTCAATACCACGACTTGCTTGAAAACCTTAAACGTTCATATACGCCATTCGATCCCAATGCAGATACGCGCCAGCTTATTACCTTATCTGATAGTCAAATTGCTGAGCATCAACAGAGTTTTGCCAACAACTTTGAAAAAGTATTAAACGCCGCGAATTTTGAAAAAATAACAGAAGCCGATATTCAAGCAGCGCTAAATGAAGAGTCGTTATTTAAAGTAAGGCTTGAGGTTGCTTTCGACGACTTTGACGAAATTGTGTTTTATCGCCGTGGCGAATCTCAAAAAACTGAAGTGCTACGCCAATTTTGTGGGCTAAAGAAAAAGTCACTCACTTTCACCAATTACGACCGAGTTGCTGTTTATATAAAATTTAAAGACAAAGAACACTTTATCAATAAACAATTACCCGTAGGTTTTGAAGCGGGTGCAACTGTGATCAAGTTATTTCAAAATGTACCTAAAGCTGATTTAGAAATGCTATTTCCTAATAGTGAAATACGTATGCGTCCTATCGATAAAGTTATTATTGGCGCTTCAGCTATTGTTGGCGGTGCTGTGGTATTAATTACTAAATTAGGTGCGTCACTCATTTTACTGGCAACACTTTTCGCTTTTTGGATAGGCATGAGTGACCAGTCGGTAGAAATTAACCAAAAACAACTTATCGCGCTAGCTTTAGGTGTAGGCGTATTTGGTAGTTTTATCTTTAAAGAATGGAGTAAGTTTAAGAATCGAAAAATTAAATTTATGAAGGCCCTTGCTGATAACTTATATTACAAAAATTTAGATAATAACGCTGGTGTATTTCATACCTTAGTGAACGAAGCCGAAGAAGAAGACTTTAAAGAAGCCCTTATCGCTTACACCTTTTTATTAAAGCATCCAAATGGACTAACAGAACAAGCGTTAGATCACGAAATAGAAGCTTGGTTTAAAAATAAATATCAATGTACTTTAGATTTTGAAGTGGATGATGCTTTAAGTAAATTAGAAAAATTAGGTTTAGTGTTATCACAAGAAAACGTTTATCAAGCTATTGATGTAAACTCGTCAAAAATTGTATTAGATCAACATTGGGATAAAATTTTTCAGTTTAATTAATATTTTTCAGCAACTATAAAGCCTGTAATTTAGCGGATTAAAATGAGATGAATAACATAAAATTTCGTTAAATTGAACTCGTGTAAAAGAGTTTACTTAAATTAATTGTATTAAGTATTAACATCTTGCACTATAGTTAACAATAAACATTATAACAATTCATTATATCGACGGGGTAAATTTATTATGTTATTTCTTAATCGGATTAAAATAAGAACTCGTATTATTATTCTAGTTTTGATCCCACTCCTTGTCACTTTTTTATTATCCGCTGAACGCCTAAACAATGCTCATACAGAGCAAGAAAATTTAGAAAAACTCAATATCGTTCTTGATTACAGTAATGTTGCCTCTCCTTATATATCAAGTATGCTCAATGAATCATTTTACTCAAGACTTTATATAGACAGCACTCCAGACACAGAAAGCCAATACCGTAAAAAAATGGAAGACGCTCAAAAAGAGTCCATTAAAAAAGAGAAAGAATTTATAGATTTTATTACTAAAAATGAAGGAGCGTTAAAAAAGTTTACCATATTAAATAGTTATATAGACTTTCTTCGTAATATGATTAAGAAATTTGAATATGTACGTAAAGGCGTATTAAATAAAAAGCATATTTCAACACAGTACGCAAAACAATACGGTCACGATATACATATTATGTATGAAATGAGCGTATTAATTAGAAAGCTCGTTATTACATTAAGTGAAATCGTCGTTTTATCTGGACAAAACCCAGAGTTAGGAAAAATGGCCAATGCCTACTACAACCTAGTAGCTGCCAACACAGAAAATACTTTTCACTATAGTTTTATTTATACCGCCATGTATAACAGTTTAGATGTCTACATCTTTGGCGAAATATATAGCGGCGCAACAAGAACAGATATTCACCGAAACTTATTTTTTAGTTATGCAAGTAAGGAAGCCAGAGCCGCATACGACAATATGAGAGCAAAAGACTTCTTTATTAAAGCTGATAAAGTAGCACTACAAGCCCGCAGTAATATATATAACACAGTCAACAAACCACTGGTTATTAGCGACGATATTGATTGGGGAGACACAACGGCAAAAGTATTTAAAACCTACCAAGAAACCATAGCGATTGTATTAAAGCAATTGATTGATACTAAAAACCAGTTAGCTGACGAAGCTCAAAACAAAGTTTATCAAACTATGGCAATCATGTTGATATTACTTATTATGATTATCATTGTGTCTTATTTAATTGGTCGTAGCATAACTAGCCCACTTAAAAGTATTGTGCAAGCATTTAGCCAATTAGCTCAAAATAAAGACATGACAATAAAACTTGATGAAAAAGGAAAAGATGAACTTACCGAATTAAGTATCGCCTTTAATAGTTTATTAAGTAGCTTCAACACAACCTTAAGTCATGTAAAACAAGAAGCAAAAATAATTAATGGCACTACCAATGATGTCACAACTTCAATGAACGAATCGCTTGCTTTATCAAACAATCAACTACAAGCAACCGATAATATTTCAGTGGCCATTAACCAAATGACAACAACAATAGAAGCCGTTGAGAACATGGCTCATCATACATCAGAAGCGGTTCAAAAGGCTTACAACATATCAGTTACAAGCTCAGATAATGCAGTATTAAGCCGAGATATGATGGAGAAGCTTACGCTTGAATTAGGAAGCACAGGCCAAGTTGTTAATTCACTTAATGAAGAAAGTAATCTTATTGGTAATGTCTTAAATGTTATTCAAGGTATTGCAGAACAAACCAACCTGCTCGCCTTAAACGCAGCTATTGAAGCTGCACGTGCTGGTGAAATGGGCAGAGGATTTGCTGTAGTTGCCGATGAAGTAAGAAGTTTAGCTGGACGTACACAAGAGTCTACCGAACAAATTCGCCATCAAATTGAAGCCTTACAAAAAGGCGCTGAAGCAGCCACCATGAATATGGAAGGCTTACAAATTGAGGGGAATAAAGCTGTAAATATTGTAATTGAAGGGGCTGAAGCCGTTAACACAATGAAAGCCGAACTCGATAACATAATGCAAATGGCAGCAAAAATCACATCAGCCTCTAAAGAACAAACTAGCGTTTCAAATGAAATAAATGAGCGTATACATGCCATTAGAGACGATGCAGATAAAATAACTCATAAAACAAACGACACTGTCTCAGCAGCACATGACTTGAAAGATACAGAAGTCCGATTAAATCAATATATTAGTGAATTTACTATCAAAGAAACATAACAGAACCTTAACAGCACCTTATTATCTTACTACCTTAAAATACGAGTTTTGCATTTTAAGGTAGTATTAGAACAGCGAGATACACGCCACAATAACTCCATTACAATTGATTACATTCATTATCAATTAACAACAGAATATCCTTATTCCCCCCCTTATAATTAATCCACTTTCTTTACTGTTGATTGACTGATGAGGGCAATACAATGAAAAAACATTCGGCAATAACACTAGGATTAGTTTTCCTGTGTTTAAGCGCATGCGATAACGACATTATTGATTTAAAAAATGAGCAGCATGTACGGGTATATCAAGACGATAAAGCTATTGCTTGCCAAGATACAGGACAAGTCTCTGTAGCGACTCATGGTAAATTATTGGTTGATGAACATATTGAAATTCATTGCTCGCAAAAGGGCCATGACGGCATGGCATATACAGAGTCATGTGGTTCAGAAACCGGTTCAATTAATATATTTACCATACACACTAAAGACTTACACAAGGCAGAGTCTTTAGGTTTTTCTCAACTGTCTGACTTACCAGATGCTCAACTTGATAAGCAATGTGAATTTAAAGTAATCTCAGACGTAAGAAAATACGGCTTAATCAATCAACTTAGCGATCAATACACTACATGGAAAGCGAAGAAAGCATCAGACTATCAGTTTGAATTTAACATGAGTTACAGTGATTGCCCCAGCTTTGCCCCAACACCCAATGTAAAAATCACCGTAAGTAACAACGCCATTGATACGGTATACGATATTGATAACGAAACGTTTCTGACTAATATCGATAATTACATGACTATAGATGAATTATTTCAAACGCTTAACTTACAGTTAGAGCTAACACCAATTGAAGCGGGCTTACACGCAAGTACCCCTAAATTAGCCCCCACATTTCATGATATTGGAGCACCAAAACAATATTTTGTAGATTCAGGGGGTGAAGCCTGCGATGCGGTTAATTACACCATCAACCAAGTAGTATTACCTCAAAATTAATACCAATGGAATATGAACAAATTTCCATGAATTGCCTAAAAGTTGGCACCGAGTACTTACTTTCTTACTGAGTGCTCGGTTTTTTGTGATCTACATTTCCTTTGGATATTTACCAAATAGTGTATAAAAGTCATGAGAAAATCGACCGATATTTACAATCCCATATTTAGAAACCACATCTTTAATAGTGCACTGTTGCCTATGTATTAATTCTCTGCGGATCAAATGCATGCGACGAATTTTCAAATAACGCTGTGGTGAAATGCCAATAATAGAATTAAAAGCATACTCTAAACTTCGTAAACTACAATGTGAAAAATCAAGTATTCGAGGAATAGGTATATTAATATTAGACTCCGAATCAATATAATTAATGGCTCTTTGCACAATAACCAAACGATGATTAAAACAGGGTTGAGGTATAAGCTTGTCTGAATTTATTTCTAACAACTGACAAATCATTAGTGATATTTTTTCTTCAATATCAATGACCGATTGTAAACTAAACTCTTCTTTCCTGTGGAATAGCTTAACGATATAACGATACAGTTCTATTTTTATTTTTTTCATTTTGCAAAATTCTATTTTGCCATCGCGGATCAAAGTAAGTCCGTCAAGTAACTGACTTATCTTCTCTTCACCTAAGTAACTCGTTAAATGATTTTTTGATATACCAATTGTCGCAATTGTACGTGCGCAACAAGATTGCGTATAAACATACTCACCCGGACCAATAAGATTAAGACCATCAATATGTACACATATTCCATTAACAACGTGTAATGGCCCTTCAATACGTAAAGGTATTACAAATTCATCGTCAGAAAACTTCCCTTTATGTAAAATAGTACATTCGTTTTTACTTTGAATAGCTAAACGCATATTAGGTAAAACAAGACAGGACGTTTGATCTTTATAAAATCCATTGGATAGCTGTAATACTTCGAGTGTTTGTATTTTTACTTGCTTCAACATCTCTTGATAACTTTCAATAGAGTTGTTTTTGAATGTAATAATCATCTAACCATACCTGGCATCATCCCTTAAATCTAAAGCTCCTGATCATTTAAACACTAACTTTTAAAGCCTCATTAGAGAATTTTGACGCTTTATCAAACGTTTTAATTATTTTGTCCATGTTCCAGCAATACACTCGAGAAAGACTACTTACATCAAACCATTTGTTTTTTTCTATCATCTTACAAATTAATAATAAATTGCCCACAACGCCTTGATGATAAAGTAATGATCGAGCGCAATCGGATGATAGATTCAATTCAAAAAGCAAGGTTTCAAAATCAGTTTCCAACATAACATCTAACAATGAAATTAATCCCACTAAATAACCCGTGTCTGCATATTCGTCATGCTCATCATTAAGCATTTCAATAATAAATTTGGCGCGAGCTAAGCTCAAAATAGACAATTGTGAAACGTCTTTTCCGCCGGGTTCACTCATCATTATCACCATCACAAATTGCTTTATAACGTCTTCACCTAAGTAAGCAATTGCATGGCCTATAGAATTAAAATTAATGTCTTTATTTTTTAATACATTATTAGCGATCCTTAATAATCGTGTTGTTAAACCAACGTCTTTCGCTATTTTTTTATGAATGAGTGGAAAGTTAATGTTTTTATTCTTTGCTAAATTAACTAGCTCAAGCATGATATCTTTAGAGGGAATAATGTTGTTCAATTTCAACATTTCAGGTTGCTCAAAAAAGAATCCTTGAAAATAATCACAACCTGCATTGTTAAGTTGACGAAAAGTTTTAAAATTTTCAATGCGCTCTACAATGATCTTTTTATTAGGATATTTATACTTTAATTTTTTGATCTTAAAAATAGTGCGAATAAGAGGATCTTCTACCTCTAATTTAATAAAATCAACATCTTCTAAAACAGCATCCCACTTCTCTGTGCCGTCGTAATCATCTAACGCAAAACGAACATTTTTCTTTTTTAATTCTTTAACCGAATGATGAATACTATCAATATCTTCAGTACGCTCAACGATTTCAACAACAAGGTTATCAACGTTTAACGTACTTGCTATATGGTTTAAAGAATAATAATTAGAGGTATTAATAAAAATTAACGCACCATTTGAAATACGTTCAACCTCTTGTATTAGTAAAGAATTCAAAAGTAAGCGACTCGTCGCCACACAATCACTTAAATATGATGGAAAAAAGTTGTTTTCAGAGTTTCTGTACAGTAATTCATAAGCGAACACATTTTTTTGATTATCAACAATTCGCTGCCTAGCAATATATTGGGTATCTAAGCAGTGGGTGAAATTTAGTGGATCTTCCATTATCAGCTAATAATTAAAATTTATATGATGATTAATTACACCATATTTAATTATTGGATCACTTAAAAAATATTACTCTGACTGAAATGTTGCGCATAGTGTATATTTTATGCTATTTACCAACCGACAAAAGTATAAAAAACAAACAACCCATAAACAAGAATTTACAAAATATTTATTTACTCTTTATTTTTACTAGCAAAACAAAAAACTTTAACTTTATTCTATATTTCAAATAGTTAAAATATAAAAACCTGATAACAACTTATTTACATTGTTAACATTTATCAAATAATTTTTAATCTCTTTAAAGTATGTTTTTGTACATAAAAACACCGTTGGAAAAATTTAACGCATTACTGTACTTATTTATCACTTGATCTACACACCAATCATATTCTTGGCACAGCTTGTTCACATCAAACCACTTATGACTTTCCATCATTTTACAAATTAAAAGTAAATTTCCTAAAATACCATGATGGTCAAGTAAAGCTCGCATAACATCTGAAGGTAAATGTAGTTGAAAAACAATGGTTTCTATATCTTCATCTAACATACTATCTAACAAAGAAAGTAACCCTGTTAAATAGCCACTCCCAGCATATTTCACACGTTTTGCTTTCAGCATAGCCGATATAAAATGTGCTCGAGTTAAGCTAGTGATAGACAATGGTTTAATGTCTTCATGATCTAATTCACTCATCAACGTAATTAAAACAACCTTTCTAAGTACGTTTTCCCCAAGACGGTTTAATGCCTGCTCTAGTGTAGTAAATTCAATTTTTTTCTTTTTAAATAAAGCATTTATTAACAGTAAGAACTTAAACGTTAAATCTGTATCTTGTATAGTTTTTTTTAAAACTGAAATAAAACTCACTTGTTTATCTAATACTAATACAAGTAAATTAAAGCTTACATTGCTCGACTTATCTTCGCTCTTTGCTTTTTTGAGTAATTGTCGAGATATGTACTTGCCTTGAAAATAATCACATCCCGCATTTTGTAACTGACAAAAAACATTATCACTTGCAATATCTGACACAACGATTTTGCTTTTAGGGTAGCTATGTTTTACCTTTTTTATTTTGAGCAAAGTTCTAATAATAGGTAGCTCTGCTTTGAACTTTATATAGGTAACAACTTCAGAGGAAGCGCTTACATCATGATCACTGCAAAACCTTATTTGTGACCTTTTTAATCGTGTTATTGAATCGCCGAAAGACTTGAAA
Source organism: Pseudocolwellia sp. G5-9 (assembly GCF_055808995.1). Taxonomy (NCBI): domain Bacteria; kingdom Pseudomonadati; phylum Pseudomonadota; class Gammaproteobacteria; order Alteromonadales; family Colwelliaceae; genus Pseudocolwellia; species Pseudocolwellia sp. G5-9. Next base: position 3,439,162 of record NZ_CM147893.1, on the reverse strand, counting down.
CTATTTATAAACTCCACTTCTTCAACGACTCTATTAGCTATTGCAGGAACATGTAAAAATGAACTCGCCGGAAAATGAGTAAAAATGACAAGATGCTCAGGTATTTTTTCAATTTCACTTACCATTAATTTATTAAGATGTTCAAGATCATCTGAAGCAGATAAAGTAGGAAAGGTCTCTATATTCGTACTTAAATGTACAGGTAATAATTCGTAAGCAAAGATATTATGACGATGATCGACTATAGGTTCTCGAATAATATTTTTCGAGTGTACAATTTTAGAAGGGAATATTGATTTAGTATTCATCCGTAAATAGCTTTAGATTAAACATTATGTTTTATTGTACGAATATATCTATCCGTACCACTTTAAAAACAAATCTGTTGTTAGCTTTATACATAATATTGTAATCGATTATGTATATTGATAGATACACTATTTACATTAAATTACAATTTAATCTATACCCGTTACCAATCAAGATGTGTATTTTAAAGTGCATCTTGAATGGCTACGGGTATATAAGCTTATATTGTAAGTCATATACTAAATAACAGTATTGATAAAAGCTTTTACTCGTTTACTATATCACCTCAATAAAAAGCATAATCGACGGGTATAAAATGAAAATATTTATCTTAGGTATCACTTTATTAATCACCAATCTTACAAGCTATAACGTTCAAGCAAATAAATTCGACAAAGTTATAATTAACACTCAATTAGTCGCTGGCAATGTTTACATGCTAGAAGGAACTGGGGGTAATATAGGTGTATTGGCAACCCCCGAAGGCCTACTTATGGTTGATGATCAATTTGAGCCCTTGGCTGAAAAAATAGAATCAGCCATGCAAAATATTATTGATAAGCCTTTAAAATATATTGTAAATACTCATTTGCATGACGACCATACGGGAGGTAATAGCTACTTCTCACATCATGCACCTATATTTGCTCACCATAATGTAAGAAAGCGTTTATCAAGTAAAAGTGATCATGACCAGGCCTCACTTCCTGTGATTACCTATGAAAACGGTATTACTATTCACTTAAGCGACGAAACAATTGAGCTATCACACTACCCTAGCGGACATACCGATGGCGACACGGTTGTGTATTTTAAAAAAGCGAATGTATTACATATGGGCGATTTATTTTTTCAAGGTCGTTTCCCGTTTATAGATTTAAGCAATGGTGGCTCAGTTAAAGGCTACTTAGCGAATGCAAAAAGTATTTTAAATCGTTTCCCTAAAACCACTAAAATTATTCCAGGTCATGGTAATTTAACAGATATGAACGGCTTAAAAGACTTAATAACCATGCTTGAATTTAGCATTAGCCGTGTAGAAAAAGCGATTGCAGATAAATTAACGTTAGAACAAGTAATCCAACAAGGCATTGGCGAAAAGTATAAAAGCTTCAATTGGAATTTCATCACTGAAGAAAAATGGCTTACAACTTTATACACTGATTTGAAATAAGCTAATACCAAGCTGATTAATAAATTCATCAACTTGATATTAAGCTAGTCAGGTACAAACTTCACATTCAAAATAAGCCTGTTTCTATAACCTTTTAATTATTGCTAAGTGCTCACATAATTAACCAACTTAGCATAATTAATCTTTAGGGAGTTCGCCTCCTGCTCTAATTTTAAACTTTCCTTGGGGTAATACGAGCTTAGTTTCATCTATATATTCTTGCCAAAGCATTAACATTTCCTTCATCTTTTTTGGCTTAATTTTCGATAAGTCATTAAGTTCACTCGGGTCATTATCGGTATTAAATAATTGCCATTGTCCTGAACCTATTGGTGGTGGCAACTTAATTAATTTCCAGTTTTCATCTATCACTCCGACTTTCCCCCATAGCTCTCGGCCTAAATACTTGACTTTATGGTTAACCGAAAGAGCTTCTCTTAATGTGATATCTGGCTGTTCTGAAAGTGTCAGCATAAGAGATTTTATCTGTTCAATACCAACAGACTGTTGATATAGACCCACTTGTTTATTAGGTAGCTTTAAAACAGCTGGAACTCTCATCCCACCATCTGTTGTATTTCCTTTAAATGCTCTAAATGGTGTACTACTCACTCTTGCCCAATGCTGGCCATAAAGTACAAAAGAATTTATATTTCCTCTGTTTTCCAGAGAATTATCAAAAGTATCAGCAAACTCTTCTATTTCTTTAGGGATCTTTTTAGCGCCCCATGAATCAGCACCATTATCGGAAAGAAAAAGTATCGCAGTATTTTCATATTCGCCTATTTCCTTTAAAAAATCAGTCAGCCTACCTATATTAACATCCATGTTATCAACCATTGCTGCATATATTTCCATATCTTTTGCTGCGAGCTTACGTTCTGATTCGGTTAATGACTGCCAATTAGGTAAGTTAGATGATAAGGCTGCGTGATCAATATTATTTGCCAATAAACCTAATTTTTTAAGGCGTGTAATACGTTTGCTACGAATTGATTGCCATCCTTGCGTATATGTATCTTTGTATTTGCCATTATAGTCAGGTGGAAATTGTAAAGGCCAATGTGGAGCTGTAAACGCTAGATACGCAAAGAAAGGCTTATTACTAGATTGATCAGCTTTTATGTTTTCTATAATTCTATTTGTATAAAAATCAGAACTAAAAAAACCCTCAGGTAGTTTTTCGATTAATTGTCCATTTTCCCTATATAGTGATTTTTTACGATAAATATCTATACCAAATCCATTTTGATAATGACTACCTCCTCCAAATAACAAAGCAAAAGTCTTATCAAAGCCTCTCGCCGTAGGACTATACGCTTTTTCTAATCCTAAATGCCATTTCCCTGCCATAAAAGTATTATAACCGCGTTTTTTGAGCTCTTCGGGCAGCGTACTGGCTGAAAAATTCAAATGTGTCTCATAGCCAGGTAACCCCACTTGGTTATCAGCAATGGTTTCGGCCATATTCCCTAATCCAACGATATGGTTGTCGCTTCCTGTTAACAACATTGAACGCGAAGGTGAGCAAGTTAGCGAAGTATAGAATCGACCAAATTTAACACCATCGTTAGCCAATTGTTGTAAAGAAGGCGTATTAATTTCTCCGCCATATGGTTTAATATCAGAAAACCCTAAATCATCGGCCATGATGACAATAATATTGGGTGATTTTATATTTTTTTTCTGGGTATTTTCCTTCTCATAAGATAAACATCCAAATGATGTGGACAATAAACATAATAATAGCCATTTATTAAAATAAGTCTGCATAATAAAGTACCAAAAGAAATTGAATAACGAAACTTGGACATCTATTTAAGATGCCCAAACACGATAGAACTTAGAACGTAGTGGTTATCAGTTTGCCTTCTGATATCACTATCTTTAAAAGTTTATACTTCCCGAAATCCCCCACAAGGCTTCACCTTCATTAGGGGTACACTTAACAACCCAAGTTGGACCTGGTTCACCGGCTCCTGCACCTGATGGACCACTAAGTGCCTGTGACTCACTACAGGACTTAACCCCTGTTACATTGTCTACAAATAATGTCAGTTCGTATTGACTATCATCACCAAAAATATAACTACCTCGTAAGTTCAACCAATTTTCGCTGTCTAAATCACCAACACCCGTATCAGGTAATTGACTCAAACGCTCGCCTACATAACGGTATGTAGCTTGTAATTGAATCAACCCAGAATCAAGCTCAATATCTCTAACTATTTGCATATTAGCCGTAAATTTTGGTGATTGAGATAATTCTCCTCCTTCTTCGAAGCTTGAAATATTACCATTATCAACAATTTCTGAATCAAGATAACCTAACCCTGCATTAATTTGCCAATCAGGATCTGGTACATATGTGATTTCAACATCAAAGCCAGATAACTCAGTTTCAGGTATATTGAATAGGCCAGGAATACCATTTTGTACTGCAAACACCTGTAAATCATGAAAGTCGTACATAAAATAAGAAACATTCAGCTTTAAGTTTCGATCAAGCAATAGTGATTTAAAACCGACTTCTATTGAATCGAGAGTTTCAGGTTGCACTTCTTGTTCATCTTCAGTACCCCAAGTCGTTATAGCTAAAGCTCTTATATCAAAACTTCCTGCTTTAAAACCGTTTGCCATACTACCGTATAACATGACATCTCGACTCGCTTGATATGTAAGCATTAAGTTATAACCTACTTTCTCATTTACAAGTGTATTAGAGTCGGTACGTATAACCTTATCAAATGCCAATACTTCATTAAGTGTGTAATCATGTCCAAAATTCCCTGTACCTACACCAGGACCAGTAACTATACCTGTTCTATCTCCTTCCTTTTCCTCATCAGTCCAACGTAAACCAAAACTTAAATCCCATTTTGGAGAAAATTCATAGTCAAATTTACCGTAAAGTGAATTCACCGTATTTTTTTGTTCAAGTACAACAGCGCTCAATGATGTATGCAGAGGTTCTAATGAGCCACTTTTTAATGCGACTGTAGCTGCAACCATCTGTTCAGACTTATCATAAAAATAATAATAACCAGCCATCCAGCGAAATGGGCCATCGCCATCGGATTGTAAACGAAGCTCTTGACTATATGAGTCAAACTCTACATCTTGAGTTGGATGAAAAGTATCAAAAGGAGCGGCACCTTCATCTTCACGGAAATAAACTTCGGTACTGTCGTATGAGCTAATAGAAGTGAAAGACATATCATTGAAATTATGTTTAAGTTTTACGAAACCACCAAATATATCTATATTTCCGGTATTAGAAGAAACGCTATACAGCGAACGCCAATCATCAGTAGAAGTGTTTGCCTGCTCACCTGGACCAAATGGACCAGAAATCTGTGTCACACATGAATTTTCTGATTCAAAATCTGCAAGTTGTAAAACGGTAACTAACCCGTTTTCAAAACAATTACCGCCGTTAGGATCTACAATACCATTTGCTTTACCATAACCGGCATCACTACGATTTACTCCAGAATGAATATTGAACAATAAATTAGTATTATCAGAAGGCTCCCATATAAGTTGAATACGACCTGAATGACGTTCAATACCGCCAACGTCATCCTGCTCTGCTACTAAATTTTTAAAAACATCTCCACGGTTGTTCGATTGCATCGAAATCCTAGCAGCCCAGTCATCTCCTAACGGTATATTTACGGCACCTTCAAAATCACGCTTATCAAATGAGCCTACCGTCAATCGACTATAACCTTCAACCTCTCCCGTGCCTACGTCTGGTTTTTTAGATATAAAGTTAACAGCACCACCAGTGGTATTTCGTCCAAATAAAGTATTTTGCGGACCCCTTAACACTTCAACTTGTTCTAAATCATAAATTCCTATAGAACTAGAGAATGGTGTGGGTAGTACTACTTCATCATAATATAAACCAACAGCACTTACCGCGTTTGATTGAAAGTTAGATGTACCAACACCACGGATCCTGTATTGAGCAACAACTTGTGAGTTAGATGACACACTAATATTGGGAAACAATGTAGTAATGTCATTAATATCATCTACACCATTTTTAACTAACTCTTCACCACTCAGTGTATTCATGGCAATTGGTACAGATTGAACAGATTCAACCCTTTTTGTTGATCTAACTTCTATAATTTCCAGTTCTGCCAATGCTGGAAATGATGTACTTACAGAAAGTGCTACTGCAATAGATATGTCGCTTACTTTAATTGTTGGTTTAGATATAATCATAACCTCTCCCCTTTATTGTTATATTTTTTTAGTTGTTATAGTTTATTCGCCTTATTTATTAGCTCTTTGGCAACTGTTAGGTAATAATTTCTACCTGTGGCTGTTAATAGGCTTTCAGCCAGCTTAGTTAAGGCTTTAGCTTTTACTTGTAAAGTCTCTTTATTATTAGGTTCTAGTGCCAAAATATGATCACATAACTGAGCAGCCCATTGCGGATCATTTTTCAGTAATGCTTGTTCTGCTCGCTTGATTAATACATCCACACCACCTGCTAACTCAGCAGTACGAGTGGCTAATTCTTTATCTGAAAGTGGAAATAAATTACTGGGATTACCATCAAACCATCCTAAATAACCATTAAATATTGATCTAATAGCCCACTCAGGGTGACCGTAGTATGGTTTTAAATAGTCTACATTTTTGAATTTATCTGGAAGAATTACATAATCAACTAATTGGTTAGGTGTTAAACCTAAGTTCATACCTTCAATAGTCTTATTAAATAAAAATGAGATTGCTTCATGATAATTGCTAAGTGTTTCAGCAACCTTCTCTGTACCTAGTATTGGTCTAGTATGTCCGCCAACTAATATACTTGGTTTCTCTTTTAACATATCTTCAAGTGATTTTATCCACTGACCAACATCACGATATGCAACACCTCTAATAGGGTATATATTTGGCCACGATTTATAAAAATTATCGCCAGAAAATAAAGCACGCTTTCCAGGATAATATACATAAAGCTGATCATCCGTCTCGCCAGCAGCAGCAACAAGTTGAAGTTCAATTCCTGCAATAGATATAGTTTGTCGGTTATCCCTTAACCAATCTGTGGGGTAAGTGTCGCTTGCAGCGTCAAATGCGCCTCCTTTTCTTTTTGGCCAATAAGCTTGCGCAACGCCATTATTGATTCGTTGCTCAGGTAATAACAAAAAGCCACCTTGCCTAGCTCCACGTTTCTGCTGAATAGTAAGACCAGCTTTATGAGCAAAGCTAGCTTCATGTCCATATCCATGATGAGCCCAAACAGCTACATCTGTATTATCTTTAAAGGCAATAGCTCCACCTGTATGATCTCCATGTCCATGAGTAAAAATAATACCTTTTACTGGCTTTACGGTAATCTCTCGAAATTTTTCCCTTACTTGCTGACCTATATTCGCATCAATTCCAGTATCAATAATAATAATACCATCTGCACCTTCAATCATACTGATAGGCGATACACCATAGCCAACAGCGGTATATATATTATCGCTAAGTTGAATGATCTGTTTTTCAAACTCCGCATTACGCTTAATTAATAATTGCGTAGCTTCAGATTCAACACTAGCGTTACCTTCAACAGTAAAAAGCATGACAACAATAGTGCTGATAAGAGTTTTAATACTTAATTTAGACATATTTTTCGCCTTATTACTTGATAATTAGTTTATAAGAGAGGCTAAAATTGAGCGCGATACTCACTTAAGCTAGATCATGCATTTTTTCCATAACATGAGATGACATTCCGCCATCAACAGGAATATTAATGCCACGCAGCCAAGCGCTAGCGTCACTTAATAAAAACGAAATTACAGGGGCGATATCTTCAGGTGTACCTGTTCTATCCATAACTTTCATGTCTTCTTCAGCACGCTCGCCAAGTGTTTCAATAAAGTCTTTCAAAATAGGGGTATTTACAGGGCCGGGACTTACACAATTCATACGAATACCACGCTCGCGCCAAGTCCAACGATTTAACATGGTCCAAACTAATAATGCTTCCTTACTAAAGAAATAACTTTGTGGTCCAACAATTTCATGTTTCTCACAATATGCTTCGATATTATTAAAATTCATGTTAGCTAATGAATCTTTAATAGCGTCCACTGAATTCGGCCATCCTATACCAGCTAATGAAGCCACATTTACAATAGAGCCACCATTATTCATCTTGGCAATAGCACCTTCAGTTAAATAACGTAATGCGACTAAGTTAACTGTCATTACTTTTATTTTATCTTGGGTAGGTGGTAAACCAGCTACGTTACAAAGACCATCAATTCCTTCTAGTTTATCAATTGCAGCATCAATAGAACTCTTACTTGTTAAATCTAGCTGAATAAATTCATCAACATTAGCAGCAGGAACTATATCTAAACCTATAACAGTGGCCCCTTGCTGCTTTAAAAGTTCAACAGTTTTAGCTCCTATGCCTGATGCGGCACCAGTAACAACTATCTTTTTATTATCTAACATATTATTCTCCTAAATATTCCAGAATACGTTAATGGATCTGGATTAAATTTATCTTAATGAAAATAGAATAAGCCCCTTTCCTTAGCAGCTAATCAGTATTGCTTTGTGTATAATCACCTAGTTTGATTTTTGTTTTTAAGTCAGTCTTACAAAAGGCATGTAAGAAACAAGTTTGCTCAGATACATCAAGAATATTTTTAGCAAAGGTATTATCTTCACTACTATTTAAATAAACATGTGTCTCTAATGGATCTGCTTTACCAGCGACTCCCGTACCACCTGAAGCACCACCTAAAGTAAAATGGGAGTCCTGCACAATACGATAATCCGTGAGGTTTTTATTATTCATTTTCGCGTAACGCCCAAATTGGGTCATAAAACAAAAACCAATACCTGCTGATATATAGGTTGTTGCATCTGGCGCACGCCCTTTACCACCATTACCTTCTCCTTCTTCAGATAACAATGTAAAAACAGAACCATGTGGATTATAAAGGTGTTGTGTGATCTCTTTGATCCCATCGTCTCGTAATGTACAGTAAGCTCTTAAATGCAGTAGTCGGGATTGGTGATCAGTAAGGCTAGAGCCTGCGCCACTAACAGAATTTTTATGTTCAGGTGTCAGACCTCCTTTTATACACATGTCATTCCAGTCACCTTGAGCAGGTAACGCTTCATCCATTGATACTTTTGGATCTACCAAGACAGGCTTACCAATAGGTAATGCTTTTTCAGGTTCTAGCTCTTCACCATTATGACTAAGAGTAAATAAACTTTCGTGCTTACCTCTCATTAATCCATTAAGTGGTGAAGCTGCTATCGCATCCATCATCAATTGCATTAAATCTTTGCGACTTGCATCAGATTCAATTTGAGCTTCTAAATCAACATCATGAGCGCTGGCTATCATGGTCCCACGCACCATACTTCCTTCCATGCTGTAATAATTATCTTGAATAAGACGAATATTTTTAATCGTTATATTGCGTATTTTTGCAAGAGCAATGACTTCATTCATATAAGAAGAAATCATACCAACGGTTAAGAAACATAATGGTGCTGGGGCATAATCTGTACCATTAAGATAAGCACCTTCATCGCTGGCTAAGCGCCACGTTTGCCCTGTTTTTGCTGAAGTAACTAATGCTTCTTTTTGGAAAATAGTTAATGAACGCACCGCAGTCCGTAAATCTTCTCCTAATCGTTTCTCTGGTGCTTTGAGGTTTAATTCAGAATTACTATCCACTTTATAAAATAAAGGTTTGCCACTATCTCTTAGGAGGTTTTCTACTTTTTTACTCATAATACTTACCTAATCTATTTCGTTGATTTTAAATGCTCATTTGTTCATTTTGGCATTCAAAGCAGCATCATACTCAACAGGTAATAGAGCATTATTGATTCAAGGACCTGAAGTAACACCAATAACGCGAATTTTTACTGTGCTGATATCTTTTATATTCAAATACAAAAGGTGTGATTATGACGCCACCAATAATATTGTTATCTGAATATATAATTCCACATAAATGAACCAAGGTCCACCATAAGAACCAACAAACTATTGAAATTATATATTTAAAGGGGTCTAACCACTTATATTTTAAACACAAGCAATTGAAAAATAATAAAATATCTTAATTATTAATATCATGCATATGGAGTTGGACATTTGTTCATTACAACTAATATAACTGTTCCTATATGGTGATTTAGAACAATGCTAAAAATAAAATATAAGGTTTTCACTTAAACCAATAAATAGTAATTGAAGAGGGAAATATGAATAATCAAAACAACAATCGTTCAAACAACAATAAAAACATGATCAGAAGTGCCGTTCAAACAGGTATACGTACTGCACTATATAGTAGCGTTATTAGCCTAGCTTTCGCACTTCCTGCCTTTGCAGAAGACTCAGAAGATAAAAAAATTGAAGTCATTAATGTTACCGCTCAAAAGCGAGCGGAAAATTTACAAGAAATCCCTATCGCCGTCAGTGCATTAAGTGAAGAAGATCTTGAAAACAGCGGTTTTGACGGTATTAGTGACTTAAGTACTTTAGTGCCTTCATTACAATTTGGTAACTTTGGTCCCGTCGCCTTTGTCGCCATTCGTGGTATAGGTATGGAAAATACCACTGCTGGTGGAGATCCTGGCGTCGCTATGCATTTAGATGGTGTCTATATTGGTCGACCTGTCGGCACATTATTTACTGCATTTGATACCGAAAGAGTCGAAGTTCTTAGAGGCCCACAAGGCACACTGTACGGACGAAACGCTACAGGCGGTTCGATTAACTTAATCACCAGAAAACCCCAAGACTATTTAAGTGGTACTTTAGATGCAACGGTAGGTAATTATAATATGCGACGTGTTCGTGCTTCAGTAAACTTACCTTTTAGTGACTCTGTACAAGGACGTTTTATTGCTTTTACTGAAGATCGTGATGGTTTTACTGAAAATAGTGTAGCTGGCGGTACTGAAGCCAACGACGCTGATTCTAGTGGTTTTCGTGGTCACCTCTATTTCGATATTAACAATTCACTTGATTTCACTCTAAGTGCAAGTTATGTGAAAAATGGCGGAGTTGGCACACAAGCCGAAGTACGCTCACCGTTCCCAGATGAGCTTTCCGGTCCTCCAATACCTGATACCAATAACTTTATTGTTGATGGTAACAAGCTGGAAAATGACCTTAGTCCTTTTAAAGAAGGAAAAAATGTTAAAGAAAGCCAAGAGAACAACTTTCTCTTAGTATCAGGTACACTCGATTGGGAATTTGAAAATTTTTCTATTAAGTCAATCACCGCTTATGCTGAGTCTGAGTATGAATCACATCAAGACACTGATAGCTCACCTAAAGCACTTGGTGAATTAGTGTTAACTGAAACAGCAGATCAATTCTCTCAAGAAATTCAATTTATTTCTGAGACTAATAGCGAATTACGCTGGTTAGCGGGTTTATATTATTTCACCGAGGATGGGGAGAGGTATTCCACCTTTTTCGAAAGCCGTTTTGATATACTAGCAGCAGTAAATGGTACAGAGGCAGGAGTTAAATTAGGTGGCGACGTCTCCACCACTTCATGGGCCGCATTTGCCCAAAGCACCTATAACTTTTCTGACGATATATCTGCAACCTTGGGTTTACGTTATACCGATGACGAAAAAGAAGGCACAAATAGAAATATATTATTTGGCCCATTATTTGAAGACGCTGTGGGTACAGATTCCCAAGAAGTGACTGGAAAATTTGCTCTAGATTGGAACTACGCAAAAAACTCATTGCTTTATGCTTCATATGCACGAGGCTATAAAAGTGGTGGTATTAATCAAGTGGCTATTGTGCAAGCTGGTCGCCAAGCGGTTTATGATCCTGAGTATGTAAACACTTTTGAAGTGGGGTTTAAAAGCCAATTTTTGCAAGATACCATTCGTTTTAATGCAGCTGTTTACTCTAATAATTATGAAGATTTACAATTCCAAATTTTCCAAAATAGCGGTCCTGCTGCAGGTAATGCTGGTAAAGCTACCGTTAATGGTATTGAAATGGAAGTAGTGGCGCTATTAGGCGATAACTGGGTCTTAGATAGCAGTTTAGGTTATATGGATAGCGAGTACAAAGATCTTATTTTCGATGGTGTTGACTACTCAGGCAACCAATTAACTCGTTCTCCTGAATTAACATATTCGTTGAGCTTAACTGGTAATTGGGACCTAGAAAATGGTGGAGCTATTAGAACCCGTTTAGAAACCTCATATACAGACGAAATATATTACTCTTTTGCCAATAGACCAGGTGATAAAGCAGATGACTATAACAACGTTAACGCTCGTTTATTCTGGTTCAGTCCAAGTCAGCAATACAAAGTTGAATTATATATTACTAATCTAACTGACGAAGTTCAAGAAGGTAATATTTTACGCGGTATTGGATTTATGGATTGCGAAGGTTGTGGCGGACAACAATTTGTTACCTATAATGCCCCTCGCCAATTTGGTGTGACCTTGTCTTATAGTTTCGAATAACATTTAGACATAATAAAGCCTTAAATATAAAGTTGTCTAACGTAAAACATTAACAACTTTATATTTCCTTATTTAAGTAAAATTTTATCAAATTAAAAACACTAAAACCTTTGGAGAAAATCATGTCAAACAAGGTGAAGAATCTTTTATTGGAATGTGGTAAACCACTAATCTTTAAAGTATCCAATGCTGAAGAAATTGGATTGCAAGCTGCTGAACCACGCTTAGGTGAAGATCTCCGTACTATAGTAAATTCTATGACAATTTTTCAAAAAGAAGCTTTAGTAACTTCTGCTCGAACCGGCAATACTTGGAGAATGGCCAGCGATGAAGGGGCCTATTTAGACGGCACTGACACGGCCCCTGCTCCACTGTGTTATCTCACTGTTGGAATGGTTGCCTCCTATATGAACGAAATAACCGCACTAGCAAAAATTAGAGATATTACCATCAACAATATTCGATTAATCCAAGACAATTATTATCGAATGGATGGTAGTATGGTAAAAGGTACTATGGAAGCCAGTGCACATGACGTTGATTTGGAAGTTCAAATAGACAGCGATGTTGATCAAAATACCTTGTTCCGCTTGGTTCAAGATGCAACGGCAGCCTCTCCATTAAATGGCTTAATGAGAGGTCAGCATGAAAGTTTATTCACCTTATCTCACAATGGTAGTGAAATAGAAACACAAAATGCTTTAACTATGGGCCAACCTGCCGAACCAGACCCGGGAGTAACCTTAGATATTGTGACCCCCTGTGAAGGTGATTGGTCTAAGCATTGTGTTAAAGGACCGATGACACCAAAACATCAACATTCTGTTACGGGTAAAAGCGCTTCGTTGCAAGATAAACAACAGCGGTTATTACATTTAAGAGGTATATGTACTATACGCCCTGACGGTATTAAAGAAATAGTACAGTACCTTTATAATCCACATGGCTCTGTATTTACTTTACTCTGTGAAGAAGGCCCAGAAAACGGGGGGCAAGGGAGAGCACCTGATGCCACAAGCTATATTTCCGCAGGTATTGGCTTTTGCTTTATGACCCAGTTTGGTCGCTATGCAAAAATGAATAAAAAAGACCTTAGTGCTTACCGTATTATGCAAGATTCACATTTTACTTTGGGAGGTGCTTCCGGTGGCACCGGAAAGCTGGGTCAGGCAGATCCATTAGAAACCCATGTATATTTAGAAAGTAGTGAATCTGATGAGTTTGCACAAAATATTCTCGATGTTTCTGAGAAGACATGTTTTCTGCATGCATTCTGTCGGACAAACTTAAAAACCAAAATAAGTATTAAACGCTTTTCAAATTAAACTGAAAAATTAATAGCAGCCAATTCGTTTCGCAACCATTGATGTAGTGGTTCGTTCTGGCTCCTCTCATGCCAAATTGCTTTGATTGTTACTGCATCAGTTTCTAATGGACATGGTAGAATAACATGACCATTTTGCTCTTGCTCTATTTGAGCTAAAGTACGCGGAATGGTAGCAATCAATTCAGAATCTTTTAGGAAAACCCCCTGAGCAAGCATATCATCGGCATAAAAACCAATCACTCTAGCGGGTAATTTACACTTACTGAGTGCTTTTGAAATAGGGTCATCTTTCTCTTCTAATAAGGTATTTTTTATATGGCGATACTTTAAAAAATTGTCGATACTCCAATGAGAGATCGCAGGATGGTTTTTATCAACCAAGCAAACACGATCTTCTGTTACAATTTTACGTTGCATCATTTGGTTAGGTGCTTGATGCCCTGCGGCAACAATTAAATCCACAGCCCCTTTGTCTAACTGCTGATAACTGTATTCTGAAATAGCATGAGTTTCAAAAATCAAATTAGGCGCAACTTTATTGATCCTTTTAAAAAAAGGAGCTAAATAGCTAGAAATAATAAAACTATGAGTTTGCAGCCTAAAAACACTATTTACTTTCGATGGTTCAAAGTATTTCGGCGCTAACAAAGTACTTATATCACTGAGTATAGAATTGAGGTCACCAGAAAGAGCTAATAACCGCGCTGTAGGTTCTAATCCTTTCGCCGTTCGAACAAACAATGGATCATTAAAGGTGTTGCGTAATCGACTTAAAGTATGACTCATCGCTGACTGACTTAAATGCATACGTTTAGCAGCCCGACCTACATGTCGCTCAGATAGTAGAGCCTGCAATGACTTTAACAAGTTTAAATCAACCTTTTCAATATTAAATTCATTCATATTAATCTCCACTAAGATTGATGAAAATAATTATGTAAAACTCTCTAAGATAACTCAATACATTTCAATAAAAAATTAAATGAATAAATTATTACATTGTACTACTAACCATGACTACTTTTTAAAACAGATTTATTAGCAAGCCAAAAGTTAAAAAAATATCGTTAAGCCCACAATTTACTAGCCCAAAACCTATTTCTTTTTAATTTCATAAGCAATGATATTTTTATATGAAAAGTAGCTACTTAGAACAACTCTAGTTTGAAATTAAAAAATATGAAAGGCATAATAGCGCTCACTGTATTAATTAAAAAAGATCAAATTGCAATGATAAAAGATCGCAATCAGCTAAACACTGAAACATTAGATGAAAACGTAAAACTACAATCTAAAAGTGTACAATCTTTAGTTCGCGGACTTAATATCTTAGTAGTTGTAAATGAAAAAACACCGGCTACTGTAACACAAATTGTTGCAAGTACTGGTCTACCAAAAGCTACCGTTATTCGTTTACTAAAAACACTTAGCAATGAAGGGTATATCTCTATGGATCGCACCGCTGGGGGATATAAGCCACTACCTAAAGTTCGCCTTCTTGCCAGCCCTATGATTGCTGATAATAATTTTGCTGTTGCCGCTAGAAATTACCTCAATGATTTTGCTCAAACAGTGAAGTGGCCGACTGATCTTCTTATACTGGAAGGTGCTGCTATGGTTGTACAAGCATCAAATAGAGATACGGCACCTATTTATCTAAAACGATTCGAACAAGGGCGTTTTTCTTTATTATCATCTGCTAGTGGTCTAGCTTATTTATCAGCAACAACAATAACTAAAAGACAAAAAATGATAAACGCGGTCGCTTCTCTAATGAAAACAGATGATGAAGCAAAACAGTTAGTAGATAAGGCGGTTCAAGAAATAGAGATCATTCAACAGAGAGGTTATGCAATAGCCGATTATCATTCTCCTATTGATGGAATTAGAGCAACAGCAATCCCTTTAGTTACTGATAATGTGCCTTTTGGCGCTTTAGCTATTTTATATCTTCGTGATGCAGTATCTGAAGAACAACTTAATGATTTTCTTTTACCTCAGTTACGTAAAACAGCGCTAGAAATTTCTAGATTATTTAGCCAACACGGTAACATAATGAATTTAGCTCCTGTTGTGACAACTAATAATCATGTAATAGAATCTTAATTTAACTTCTTGCATCTCGTTTAATTCCCCCCGCTAATGAACTAGTGTTAATATTAAAAGTTTTTAATAAAGGCGAGTCAAATGCAAAAGGCCATTCCTAACTACCGTATTTATGGTGATTTTGACACCGATTTTTCGTTAAACCCTGTTTATATTGATGATATTAAAAGCTCATCAGCGCTTAATAACTGGATTATTGAACCTCATCGCCACGATGATCTATACCACCTAGGCTATTTTTTTTCAGGTGGCGGTTCAATGCAAATACGCGGGAATAATTACACTATTACCTCCCCAAGTTTTTGTATTATTCCTGCGGGCGATGTGCACCGCTTTAATGTGCAAAATGATATTGAAGGTATCATGATAACAATATCAAAAATATATATGGATCAGCTGTTAGTTAATGCAAAATCAAGTCAAAAAATACTTGATCAACCTTCCTATATTAATAACGATGAACAACCAGAATTAAGTGAGGTTATTGCCCCCTTATTTAGACAATTACGAGCAGAATATTCTGGTCGTCAACCAGATCGAAGCTTATCAATTCAATGTTTACTCGGACTTATTTTAACTCGCATAACTCGATTAATACTTCAAGGAGCTCATAATGATAAAGGCGCCTATCAAGAGGATAGAAGCCTGTGGCTCTATCGAAGTTTTCAAAATATGATTGGCTATCCTCTTGTCGCAAAAAAATCAGTACCGGAATATGCCGCACAACTTCGAATTTCAGCAACCCATCTCAATAGGATCTGTCAAGCTATTGCAGGAAAGTCGGCTTTACAAGTGATTCATATCCGTATTATCAGTGAAGCCAAAATAAATTTAGCTTATACATTTCAATCTGTATCAGAGGTCGCATATCGCTTAGGATTTGAAGATGTTAGCTATTTTTCACGTTTCTTTAAAAAACAAACGGGCATAACCCCAAAAAAATTTAAAGTTAAAGTGAGGCGCCAACATCATATAAATGATGATGTTGGCAACGAAGATAAACTATCTTAATTTACTTAAGAATGGAGGGTATATTAGTTCAATTAATCTAAACCAACAAAGTTTTCTGCTATCGTGGTTTGGCCTGCTTTTGAGCTCGCCAAATAACTAATTTCAGCTAATTGCATTTTCATGGTAATAGGGTTTTCATCAAGTCGATGGAACAATTTAGTCATAGACCAAGAAAAGCGTTCTGCCTTCCAAATACGATCCAATGCTTTAGCAGAATATTGAGCTAAATGTGATGCGTCATTTTTTTGGTAACGTACGACCAATGCGTCAAATAGTTCTTTTGCATCACTCGCTGCTAAATTCAGACCTTTAGCACCTGTAGGTGGAACTATATGAGCGGCATCTCCTACTAAAAATAAATTACCAAAACGAAGAGGCTCACAAACAAAACTGCGTAATGGCGCTATACTCATTTCGAGTGCAGGACCAGTAACCACTTTATCAGCAATATCATCGGGTAATCGTCGTTTTAATTCTGTCCAAAACCTATCTGCTGACCAATCTTCTATTTTTTCATCTAAAGGTACTTGAATATAATATCGGCTACGGGTTTTTGAACGCATACTACAGAGAACATAACCATCTTCATGATGTTGATATAAGACCTCATGACTTACTGGCGGAACATCAGCCAAAATACCAAGCCAACCAAAAGGATAAGCATATTCATATTCTGTTATTTCTTCTCTTGGAACTGATTGACGTGATACACCATGATAGCCATCACAGCCGGCAATATAATCACAACTCACTTCATACTCTTCGCCGTTATGGGTAAAGCGTACTGTTGGCGTATCTCCGTATATATTATCTGGAGTAACATTTTCAGCGTCATAAAAAGATATAGCATCACTGGCATTGCGGGCATCTAAAAAATCTTTAGTTAATTCTGTTTGGCCGTATACCATCATAATTTTACCGTTAGTAAGCTCAGTAAAAGGTATTCTTTGCCTTTGGTTATCATTTCCCCAGACCATAGTAAAACCTTCATGAATCAAGCCTTCATGATCCATACGCTGAT
This sequence comes from Pseudocolwellia sp. G5-9, assembly GCF_055808995.1. Classification (NCBI taxonomy): domain Bacteria; kingdom Pseudomonadati; phylum Pseudomonadota; class Gammaproteobacteria; order Alteromonadales; family Colwelliaceae; genus Pseudocolwellia; species Pseudocolwellia sp. G5-9. Next base: position 3,421,702 of record NZ_CM147893.1, on the reverse strand, counting down.
TAACACCTGCTTCCCTAACAATATTAACCGTACTTTGTTCAAGCACACCTGCACGGATCCGTCCAAGAATGTAATCCTGACTTTTATTATCGATAATTATGTTATCAATACCTTGATTTTGTAATAGTTGTCCTAGGAACAAACCCGCTGGACCAGAGCCAATTATGACGACTTTTGTATTTAACTTTTTCATATATTTCACCGTACAGTTGTTGTTTAATTATATCTCTATTATTGCAATAAAGAGTTTTAAAAATAATGCAGCAATGATTATTTTATTGGTACTTATCGAACATACAAATAAAAAACCTCTTGATAAAAAGTGTTTTTCATTTAAAAAACATCACTCTAAAAGCACACCAAGAAAAACATAAATAATTGAAATAAAAAACAAATAATAAATTAAATTAATATTTTAAATTATAATACAACATATTATTTACTCTAAGGAGTACCTTACAACTAGGACATTAAGAACACGTGCTATTTTATAAAAATATACTCGACATATTCTACTTAAACATCTAAGCGTACTTAATTATATACTAAAAAAAGAAAAGGTCCACCATGCGGACCTAGGTCTATTAATTGACATTAAATAATAATAATGTTTAACTTTAATTTAATTAAAGGAGTTTATTTAAATTTAATATTTAACTTCTATTGTTTAAGAGAACGATATTTTGGACTCTCAGACAAACTGTTATTACCTTGATAATAAAAATAAAACGACCAAAAAAATTTACTTACTAAAATACATAAAAATCATGTTGAATAATAAATAGAGGGGATAAATAATGACTTCAAATCAAAAAACAACACATACCCAGCTGTATATAAACGGGCAGTACACACAAGCTATTTCAGGTGAAACATATAAAATTTATAATCCTGCGCAACCTGATGAATTAGTAGGTCATGTTGCAAGTGCAGGTATTGAAGACGTTAATTTAGCATGTAAAGCAGCAGAAACAGCTATGCCTACTTGGGCGCGTTTAAGCTATCACGAACGAGCTGACTACCTATTAAAAATAGCAGATAGGCTAATGGCTGATAAAAACGAATTACAAAATCGAATTCAATTATTTACCCGAGAACACGGTAAAATACTTAAAGAAGCTGGTTTAGAGATGACTCGTATTAGCGACCGTTTTCGAGAAGTAGCAGCTTACGCAGATCGTTTATCCCAAGATGAAAAATTATCAGGTCCTCCTTTTGATACAATCATTACGCGCCAGCCAAGAGGTGTAGCCGCTTTAGTGGTACCTTGGAACTGGCCAATTTCCATATTAGGTGCCAAGCTAGGACAAGCGTTAATTGCAGGTAATACTGTAGTAATTAAACTATCGAAAGAAGCAGCAATGGCTCCAGCCAAAGCTATAGGTATAATGGCTGAAATTTTACCACCAGGAGTTATTAATCTACTTACAGGCTCTTCTGAAAACATTGGAGACCCACTATTAAGTCATCCAGCGATCAGAACGATCAACTTTACTGGTAGTATAAATATAGGCAAACATGTCATGAAAGTTGCTGCAGAAAACTTAGTTCCAGTCACACTAGAGCTAGGAGGTAACGATGCAGGATTAATTTTAGAAGATGCTAAATTAGATACTGAGGCTTTAACTAAAATGTATCTTGCTTCATTTATGTCTGCTGGACAAATTTGTATGGCGCTAAAACGTATCTATGTTCATCGTTCTCGCTATCAAGAATTGGTAGATGGCTTAACGGCTATTGCTTCTAAACAGGTTATTGGTGATGGTACTTTGCCTGAAACCACTATGGGGCCATTAAATAATAAGAAACAATATAGTATTGTTACAAGTATGATACAAGAAGCGAAAGATGCTGGCGCAGAAGTGCTTGAATTGGGTCAAGTACCTGATCAAGCACTATATAATAAAGGTTACTTTCAAAAACCAACCTTAGTATTAAACCCTGATATTAATTTACGTATAGTCAAAGAGGAGCAATTTGGTCCTGCTGTACCTATTATACCCTTTGACACTATTGCAGAAGCCATCAGTTTAGCTAATGATTCTGAATTTGGATTATGTTCATCAATTTGGACAGAAGATCGCAATACAGCACTTGAAATAGCACCTTTACTTCAAGCTGGCTATACTTACCTCAATGGCCATGGCCCATTAGCTCAAGATGGCCGTGCTCCGTTTGGAGGGCATAAACATAGTGGTATTGGTCGCAATTTAGGCTATGAAGGTATCATCGCGTTTCAAGAATTTCATGCAATTTCGGCCCCTAGTGGTTGGTTATTTTAAAAACTATTTAACCTACAGGCAAACAAACTCGTTTGCCTGTTGAGTTCTCACCTTATATCTATATCAAAGAGCTAGCTCCATACCACTAAAGCTCAATTAAAGAAAAGCCCCTTAAACTTATATTAATTCACTAAATCTTTGCTAAAAATAGAACTACAGAAGGCTAGATTTTTAATTTAATGACGGCCAGCTCATTACTAATGGTTTTATCTTCGTTACTCCTTTAACGATAGATAAAAACTATCGTTAATATTGTTTTATTCAATTATACCTATCAAACATCATTCCATATACTTATCCCAACTTAAACAAAAGCACTGAACAAAACGTTCAAACTTACATTAACTTTGGAGAGCAACATGACTCAATCAATTATCAACTCAAAATTACTTCCATTTAAAGCAACGGCTTATAGCAACGGTGATTTCATTGAAGTAAGTGACGCTGACTTAGCAGGAAAATGGTCAGTAGTATTTTTCTACCCTGCTGACTTTACCTTTGTATGCCCTACAGAATTAGGCGACATGGCTGACCATTACGCACAACTTCAAGAAATGGGCGTTGAAGTTTACTCAGTATCAACTGATACACACTTTACACATAAAGCATGGCACGACAGCTCAGACACTATTGGCAAAATTCAATACCCAATGATTGGTGACCCAACAGGAAGAATTACACGTAACTTCGGTGTAATGATTGAAGAAGACGGTTTAGCACTTCGCGGTACATTTGTAATCAACCCCGAAGGCGAAATTAAAATTGCTGAAGTACATGACTTAGGTATAGGCCGCTCTGCTAAAGAATTAGTTCGTAAAATTCAAGCAGCGCAATATGTTGCAGCGCACGACGGTGAAGTTTGTCCTGCAGCTTGGGAGCCAGGTTTAGAAACATTAGCACCTTCTTTAGATTTAGTTGGAAAAATTTAATTAGTCTTTTTTCCAATAATTACAAACCTTGTTTTAACCTTGTTTACTGTGTGTAAAACAAGGTTTGAATCTTTACTTTACATAGCAACATTCGCTAAGGATTTTCAACATGTTAGATACAAAATTAAAAGCCCAATTACAGAACTACCTACAAAATTTAACGTCGACAGTTGAATTAGCAGTGTTTCTAGATGACGGCGCAAAATCAAAAGAATTAAACGAATTAGTGCAAGAAATAGCAACCATGTCACCTCTTATCCAACTAGTAGAACTCGATGGTAGCAACGAACGTGCTCCGTCAATGCTAGTAAGGTCCGTAACCAACAACACTGAAATACGTTTTGCTGGGATCCCAATGGGACATGAATTTACCTCACTGGTATTAGCCTTATTACACAGTGGCGGACACCCAATAAAATTAAGTGAAGAAATTATAGAACAGGTGCGTAATTTAGAAGGCGAATATGCCTTTGAAACCTACGTATCGTTAAGCTGTCAAAATTGTCCTGATGTTGTGCAAGCACTCAATATGATGTCAGCAATTAATCCACAAATTACCAATGTAATGATAGATGGTTCTGTATTCTCACAAGAAGTTTACAGTAAAGATATTTTATCTGTACCTGCGGTTTATCTAAACGGACAGCCGTTTGCTCAAGGCAGAATGTCGGTGATAGAAATACTCAACAAAGTTGATGTAAATGCAGGTTCGCGCCAAGCAGACGCTATTAATAAAAAAGAAGCATTAGATGTATTAGTGATAGGTGGCGGTCCAGCGGGTGCATCTTCAGCTATTTACAGCGCTCGTAAGGGGATAAAAACAGGTGTAGTAGCCGACCGTTTTGGCGGACAACTACAAGACACCATGGCCATTGAAAACTTTATCTCGGTTAAAGCAACCGAAGGTCCAAAACTGGTTGCCAGCTTAGAAGAACACGTTAAAGAATACGACGTAGACATTATGAATGGTCAACGCGTTAAAAAGATCATTAAAAGTGATGTAGTGGGAGGACTGCTCCAAATTCAGCTTGAAAACAACGCCATTCTTCAAACTCGTTCGGCCATTATTGCCACAGGTGCAAGATGGAGAGAAATGAACGTACCGGGCGAGCAAGAGTACAAAGGTAAAGGCGTAGCCTATTGCCCACACTGTGATGGCCCATTATTTAAAGGTAAATCAGTTGCGGTCATTGGTGGTGGTAATTCAGGCATAGAAGCCGCAATCGATTTAGCGGGTATTGTAAGCCATGTAACGGTTTTAGAGTTTGATTCAAGTTTACGAGCTGATGCGGTTTTACAAAACAAAGCCCGATCATTAGGCAACGTGGAAATTATTATGAATGCACAAACCACCGAAGTATTAGGTAACGGCAATCATGTAACAGGCCTTAACTATTTAGACCGCCAAACCAATGAAACCAAAAGCCTTGAGCTAGCGGGTATATTTGTACAAATTGGTTTAGTGCCTAACTCGCAGTTTTTAGAAGATACGGTAGATTTAACACCTCGTGGCGAAATTATTACTAACAGCCATGGAGAAACAAGCGTTGCAGGTGTTTATGCGGCAGGTGATGTAACTCACACACCTTACAAGCAAATCATTATTGCAATGGGAAGTGGTGCAACAGCAGCACTAGGCGCTTTTGATTACTTAATTAGAACGCCAAATGCAGCTGAAAAAATAGTGATTGAAAAAGAAACTCAAGCAGCTTAATTAAGTTCGCTCAGTTAAGCTAAGGAATCAATAGCTATAACGTTATTTTAATGGAAGTAAGGTATATAACCCGTTACCAATCAAGAGGCTATTTCAGAGCACCTTGAATGATAACGGGTATAATTATTAAGTATCAGCATGTACGAGAAAATGCACAAAATCTTGTTCGGTTAGCGGTTTAGAAAACCAATATCCTTGAAAGTACAAACAGCCATTATTTTTCAACTCAATGTATTGTTGTTCCGTCTCAACACCTTCGGCTACTACATCAAAATTATGAAGCTTAGCAATAGATAAAATAACATCAGACATTCCTCTAAGCGGAGATAAATTTTCCATATCTCCACTCACAAAGCTTCTATCTATTTTTAAACAATTTAAGGGATATTTTTTAAGTTGATTAAACGAAGTAAAACCCGTACCAAAGTCATCTAAAGAGAGCCTAAAGCCTATTCTTCTTAACGATACTAATATTTCTATTACCTGTAAATCAGTCTCTACTAGGCTCGTTTCAGTAATTTCCAACTCTATTTTGTATGGGTCAATGCTATATAGGTCAACCAATTTTTTTATTCGAGGTACAAACTCTTTATTGCGCAGTTGATTGGATGAAATATTGATCGAGAAAAAATCAATGTTTGATGACTTTAATACATCGATTTTAGTAATAATATTAAATGATTCATTAAGTACCCAAAAATCTATTTCTTCTATTAAACCATAAGACTCAGCTACAGGAATAAATATATCGGGACCATATTCAGAAAGCTCTGCTCTATCACACCTAAGAAGCAATTCAGCCCCAGAAATTTTTTTAGTACTACTAAATATTGGCATGAAAACCATATGAAACTGGTTGTTTTTAAGTGCTTGAGCTAATTCCTTAACTATATATTTTTGCTCTACAAACTGTTGACCTAAAGACTCCTCAAATATTTGTACGTTATTTTTACCAAGCTGCTTAGCATGTCTCATGGTCATATCTAAGTTATCTATGATATTCGTAAACTTTCCATTTAAACGGTTTGTTCGTACAACAGCAACAGAAGCAAAAATTTTAGTTGGGTTCTCTGACATAATTGACAACTGACTAACGGCTAATTTTAGCTCGTCAACAAGTGGAATGATGTCTAGTTCTTCAGGTAAGTTGGTTAAACCAATGATAAATTCATCACCAGAAAGCCTTGCTATACATTGTGATTTCGCGCGTTGAATTGTTGCTTCTTTTTCTATGATATTCAGCAATTTCCCTGCAAGTTGCTGAATCAACTTATCTCCTGTATCAAACCCAAAAGTATCATTAACTATACGAAAATTATCAATATCTAAAGTAATAGATGTAATAGACATAATGCTGGTATTTACATGACATTCATCTAGCCACTCATTATACCCATGACGATTGGCTACACCTGTTAGCGGATCTTTTTTGGATTCTTGGTCTCGTGCATCTTTTTGATGCCTTGAAAAATAAGCAGAATATGCTGTAAAAATAATAGTTAACATAAAAGACGAAGCAAGTTTTAAGGTATCAAGCTCCTCCCCATGCAAAATAGTCAGCGCCAAAAAGACAAATATAGAAGGTATTGAAATTAATAACGCCAACCGAATAGAAACTAAAAAGAAAAGCCCTACAATTGACGGAAACGTATAAAAAATACCATGGATACCAACATAATAACTAGCTAATGCTAAGCAGCACCACATCGAAATAATAATGCTAGTGAGATTTTTATTACTTATTTTATTATCTTTAATATTTTTAAAGTTAATAGCAAAAACAATTGAAGTACTCACTAATGAAAACGCTAATAGAAAATTCCCTTTTATGAAATGTACAACAGCAAATATAACGACGGGAATAAAACAAAGAACTAAAAACAATCGAGAATGACGCTGATTTAATACGAGCATCTGAGAATATTATCCTTAAAAAAGAGGTCCTTTTTGTGAAGCAACGAGTATATAGTAACAAATATTTCAAATGCAAATTAATTGCAAAACCATTGCTTAGCGCGGGTTTAAATATAAAGGCATACCAACATTAATCATATATACCAGAATCGATTTTATTTACGCTATAAAAAGTAAACAACAGCACTTAATGCTTGGCATTTTTTACTATTCGAATTCAGCAGATAAAATAGTTGGGGAGAAGGAAACTTAAGCGGTTTAGTTCATCGAATAAAACAGCTTAAGTTTTTAATTAAAAAGCTTCCTTAGTATTACTATTATTTAAACTTACTAACAATACTTGCCAGCTCGTTTATATCAAGCACGCTATAGTCAGGTTTTTCAGCCAGAGGAAATAACACCTTACCTTGGCGACGTACAAAAGCCGTTTGCAAGCCCGCCTTTTCAGCACCCGCAATGTCCCAACCATGTGCAGCAACCATTAATGCTTCATTAGCATTAATTCCTAAATTTTTAATTGCCCATTGGTAAGTAGTTAAATGTGGTTTGAATACACCAACAGATTCAATACTTAAATTTTCAGAAAAATACTGACTTAAATTAGCATTTTTAAGCTGTAGCTTAACCCCTTTTAACGACGAGTTCGTTAGCGTAACTAACTTATAACCTTGCGCTTTTAATTTTGCTAAGCCTTGTTCAACATCAGGATGCGCAGGTAACGAACGTAGTGGTGTTAAAATAGCATTTTTTGCTTCTTCTTTAGTAATAGTAATATCATTAATTTCAGCAACCATTTGTAATGAAGCAACCCCGATATTACCAAACGTTTGATAATCTCCAGTAGCAGAAACCACTAAAGAGTGATGTAACATAGTTGAAAACCATAAGGGTAATAAATCTTCACGACCATTTAGCGCTTTGCCAACTGATGCTTTCATATTTTCAAGATCTAATAGTGTTTCATTAACATCAAAAATAATCACTTTAGGTTTAACTAATTGTGCCTCTAATTTGTTGTTATCATTGGCTAACACATTACTACTTAACATAAAAAAAGCGGTTGCTAGCACCGATAAAAAACGTAATCTCATAAAACCTCAGGGTAAATATTATTAAACAAAATAAATGTGTGAGAATACTAACATTATTTCTTGAATGATTGTTCAAGAAGTTTTAAAAAATATGAATAACAAATGTAAGTAATAATGAACTAAATAAATTTTCTATTATTTCATATAACTTTTTAAAATTGAGATCACTTGTTCTACCTCTTCTCCCCGTTGCTCTGGAGTTATATCTTCAGCCCCTAAATGTTCTCGTAAATGACTTTCTAATACTTCTTTCATCAAGCCATTAACCGCACCTTTTAATGCCGCTATTTGTTGTAAAAAAGCCACACAATCAGGCGTGTTTTCTAACGAATTCTCAAGAGCAATCGACTGTCCTTTAATTTTTCGAATACGCGTGAGTAGTTTCTTGTTTTCTGCTGGATTATGAGTATGTGCCATAATATATTTTCTATGATTATATACTGGGGGGTAGTATACTTCTTTCATTAAACATTAATCAACTTAGCTATTTTAATTGGTAAATAAAGGAAGAAATAGAGTGAGCGAGTCTAATACACAATTCTGTCATTCTCATGATCTTGGCGTAAATAATTCACAAAACATGCACAAAGTTAAAATCGTTTTTTGGTTAACTACTGTGGTTATGTTCCTCGAAATTGGCGCCGGCACATGGACAGGTTCTATGGCCTTGCTTGCCGATGGTTGGCACATGGGTACTCACTCAGCAGCTTTTCTTATTACTATTTTTACTTATACCTACGCGAAAAAGCATGCGCAAAATAAGTCGTTTAGTTTCGGCACAGGTAAAGTTAATTATTTAGGTGGTTTTGCCAGTGCTGTGGCTTTAGCCATTGTTGCACTTATGATGGTTATTGAGTCTGTTCAACGACTTATCGAACCACACAATATTCATTTTAACGAAGCAATTATTGTAGCTATTATTGGCCTTTCAGTTAATGTGCTATCAGTATTTATTCTTAAAGATGATCACCATCATCACCACCACGGGCACGATCATGACGACCATGAGCACCATGAACACGGACATGACCATCACGCTCATCAACATGGCCACAAACATGGCCACCAAGATCACAATATCAAAGCGGCTTACTTCCATGTTTTAGCAGATACATTAACTTCAATACTTGCCATTGTTGCCCTATTAATTGGTAAATACATTGGCTTAACTTGGATGGACCCTTTAATGGGCATAGTGGGTGCCTTGGTTATTTTTCATTGGTCTTTCGGTTTGATCAAAGAATCAAGCTCTGTGCTGTTAGACAAATCAGTTAAGGTGTCTACCTTAGAAAAAATAGCCGAAGCCGTAAGTGAAAAAAATGCGATTGTTAAAGATCTTCACGTTTGGAAAATAGCGACATCGCACCAAGCTGCCATTCTTACAGTGAGCTCTACCGAAATTATAGATACTCAAGATTTTAAGAAACTCATCTTAAAATTTTTACCACATGTTTCTCATGTAACGGTAGAAATCGATAATAGCTAGCTTTAGCCAATAGCAAAATATCTTAGGGTCTGTTTAATGAAATAAGCAGACCCTATTTACTCTTATTATATCACCCCTTTCATTGATGCTTTAACGCTACTCACTACCGCTCGAATACATTCCATTCTTGAATAACCAGACCTAAGCATAAGCGATATTTGTCGATGAGGTTTAGGATGAGTAAAAGGTACGTAGTTAATTGTGCTGTTTGAGTCTGTATTTATTGTTGCCAGCTCTGGTAGCAAGGTGATCCCCATATTACTTGAAACCATATGTCTTAAGGTTTCTAAACTAGTGGCTTGAAATCTATGGTCTTCTTTAGCGCCAGCAGTAAAACAAAAACCTAAAGCTTGGTCGCGTAAGCAGTGGCCATCTTCTAGTGTGAGTATTTCGTAATTAGTTAATTGATCTAAACTCACCGTTTTTTTAGCCGACAATGGATGTTCATTTGAAGTAGCCAAAACTAAAGGTTCTTCAAATAAGTCGTATCTATCAAACTTATCCATCTCGTCTAACCAAGGTAAAATAAGTAAATCTAGCTTGCCGTCGTCTAGCGATTTTAAAAGATTTTTGGTTTTATCTTCATGTAAATAAAAATTTATTTTCGGCAGTTTTTCATTTAAATCTTTCATGATATGAGGCAATAAATACGGCGCTAATGTAGGTATTAACCCAATATGTAAATCGCCTGAAAAGGGATCTAACAAAGCTTTCGCTGAAGCTTCAAAACTTTGTGCGGCTCTTAATACATTACGTGCTTCAGCCACTAAACGCTCACCTGCGGGTGTTAACATTACTTTTCGGGTTTGGCGTTCAACTAAAACAAGTCCAAGCTGCTCCTCTAACTTCATAATTTGACCACTTAACGTCGGTTGGCTAACAAAGCATGCTTCTGCCGCACGGCCAAAATGTCTATGTGTATCAATAGCATCTAAGTATTCTAAATCACGAATTTTAATCATAGTAGCTCCAACTTTAAAAACGGCCTTTATTGATAGTTAAATCCTATCACATAAATAAAATCAATCTATTTTAACTATACCACAGTAAGCCATATGATAACCGTACTAAAACAAACGAGGTACATATTATGGCTGAAGTAACGGTAAGAGAATTTATGTTAGAGCATCCACTAACAATCAAAGGTAATACGCCTTTAGTGATTGCGGTTGAATTGTTAATAAATAAGAAATTAGCCGGTTTAACTGTGGTTAATGAGACAAATGAAGTAACAGGGTTTATCTCTGATTATGATTGTCATAAAGCCATGCTAATGAGCAGCTATCATTGCGATAATCCAGTATCAGTTGGTGATATTCAACATACGAATTTTGTAGCGATTAATCCTGACCACGGTATATCAGACATTGCCATTAAATTATTGAAAGAGACATCAAGCTTATATTTAGTCATTGAAAATAAACAATTGATCGGTACGTTAACAAGACACGACATTTTAAATGCATTAAACAAAAACTTAACGCTATGTTCAAAAATACCAGTAAACCGATAGCAACAAATAATAAATGCTTTTATCTATCTGTCATAAAAAGATAAAGGCACTTATTTTATGTTCCGCTTTAGTGCAACATTGATATTCCTCCGTCTATTTTAATGCATCCACCTTCATTACATTTATCATGAAATAAACTTTTCCAATAAAAACAGTTAGTTAATCATTTGGTATTAGAATTGCTCTATTACTCACTATACCTTCCAACATATTAATAATTAAGTGAGAAATAATCATGGCTTATATTGAACCCAGTGAATTCGTAACCAAAATGGTCGATTCTGGTGAGCAGAAAGTTTACATGTCTACCAAAGACACTATTATTCGTGCCTTTATGGCTGGCGCTATTCTTGGCTTAGCCGCTATTTTTGCTATTACCGTAGCCACTAAAACTGGCAGCCCTATTTTAGGCGCTTGTTTATTCCCTGTTGGCTTTATTATGTTGTACCTAATGAAGTTTGATTTATTAACCGGTGTGTTTACGTTAGTGCCTTTAGCCTTATTGGATAAACGACCTGGTGTTACCTTTGGCGGCGTTATGCGCAATTGGGGCTTGGTGTTTGTGGGGAACTTTGCCGGTGCGATGACCACCGCTTTCTTTATGTCGTTTATTTTAACCTATGGTTATTCGGCTGATGGTGGTGCTATTGCTGCTAAAGTCGCTTCAATCGGTGAATCAAGAACCTTAGGCTATCAAGAGCACGGTATTGGTGGTTGGTTAACTATCTTTATTCGCGGTATGTTGTGTAACTGGATGGTGTCTATGGGCGTGGTTGGCGCGATGATTTCTACTTCTGCTGGGGCTAAAATGGCGGCGATGTGGATGCCGGTTATGCTGTTCTTCTTTATGGGTTTTGAGCATTCTATTGTGAATATGTTTTTATTCCCATTTTCTATGATAATGGGTGGCGACTTTACCGTTTACGATTATTTATTGTGGAATGAAATTCCGACGGTTTTAGGTAATTTAGCGGGTGGGTTATTATTAGTCGGTTTACCCCTTTATTTAACGCATGTTAAAACATCGCCTGAGCGTAAACTTTCGTAAGGCGCTTTATTAAAAGCATGTTATTAATACAAATGAGTATTTAGCAGTTTCAGGCTTCGTAATTAACTTTACGAAGCCTTTTTTATTTTATCTTTTACAACAAAGCGACTCTGGTAAACTAAGCCATCTTCTTCAGGAATAATACATGAGCAAATCACTGAGTGTCAGTATTGGTGGGGCAACCGACAAGGGCGTAAAAGCCGTTAATCAAGATTTTCTAGGTAGTGTTTCGCCTAAAGAACCTTTGCTCAGTGCTAAAGGTATTGCACTGGCTATGGCCGATGGCATCAGTTCGAGTAAAGTAAGTCAAATAGCTAGCGAAACAGCCGTAGCAAGTTTTTTACAAGACTACTATTGCACCTCTGACTCTTGGTCAGTTAAAAGCTCAGTGCAAAAAGTGGTTAAGTCAGTTAATTCTTGGCTTTATGCACAAACACGCAATAGCCCTTACCGATTCGATAAAGACAAAGGCTATATTTGCACCTTTAGCGCCTTGGTTTTTAAATCAAATACTGCGCATCTATTCCACTCAGGCGATACCCGTATTTATCGTTTATCAGGTGATAATTTAGAACAACTTACTGAAGATCACCGTCGTATAGTGTCGGCAGATGTTACTTATTTAACGCGCGCTTTGGGTATAGATCAAACCTTAGAAATTGATTACCAATCCCTCACCATAGAGCAAGGTGACACGTTTGTTTTAGCGACAGATGGCATATACGAATTCATTAAAAGTTCTGATATTACACAAGCGATTAACAATACTGATTCGTTAAACAGCGCGGCACAATTAATTCTTGATAAAGCCCTTCAACTAGGTAGCGACGACAACCTCAGTATACAAATAGCACGTGTTGAAAACATACCTGAATATCAGCTAGACGAAGTTCATCAACTTACCATGCTGCCGTTACCGCCAAGATTAACGCCACGAATGGAGTTTGATGGTTATGAAATACTGCGCGAAATATACATTAGTAGCCGCAGCCACGTATTTTTAGCTCGCGATAAAGACACCAACGAAACGGTTGTTATCAAAACCCCCTCAACCGAACTACGAAACGACACAAAATATTTAGAACGATTCATGTTGGAAGAATGGATAGCCAAACGGGTAAATAATCCCAATGTAGCTAAAGCGATTGAATCCAAACGTAAGCGTAACTATCTATATTTAGTGACAGAATACATTGAAGGTATTTCGCTAAACCAGTGGATGATAGACAACCCTAAGCCAAAGTTAGAGCAAGTTCGCGACATTATTGAACAAGTAGCAAAAGGACTACAGGCTTTCCATCGCCAAGAAATGATCCATCAAGATTTACGTCCTAACAACATCATGATTGATAGCAGCAATACGGTAAAAATCATTGATTTTGGTTCAACGTTTATTGCAGGAGTGACCGATGCAAACACCGAAGACGTAATGCGCGGTACCATTCGATATTCAGCTCCCGAGTACTTTTTAGGGCAGCTAGGCACGCAACAATCAGACATATACTCACTAGCAGCCATCACCTATCAAATGCTCTCGGGTGAGTTCCCCTACGGGAATGCCATTGCACAAGCAAATAGTCTATCGGCTCAAGAAAGACTAACTTATCGTAGCCTGATCACTAAAGACTCAGAGCTTCCTTTATGGTTAGACTACACTTTAAAACGAGCACTACACATTAACCCATTAAAACGTTATGCCGAGTTATCAGAATTTATTCACGATATTCGTCACCCGAATAAAACCTATTTAGCTAAAACTAAACCTCCTTTAATGGAACGAGATCCAGTAATGTTTTGGCAAGGCATAAGCGTAATTTTGTTTATTATTGTTATCGCTCAAGCGCTATAGATATACATAAGGTAATTTAGAATAAAAACTTGTCACCTTAACTTCATGTTGATGACTTAAAATACAAGTAAATTAACTATTGTAAAAAATTATGAATATTTATTTAAGATAGGCGGTCTTATTTACAGACCTTTGAGAGAATGATCTCAAAAGTACATAAAAAGGTATTACATAAATAACGAGGAATAACCATACACATGCTTACTAGCCAATTAGAAATTCTTGAGCAAGGACGCTTATATCTGAACAGTGTTACACAAGAAGATTATGTAGAAATTATTTCTCCAAACTTTATCAGTTCAGCAGGTTCTCATATCCGTCATATTATTGATCATTACCAATCCGTTATTACGGGAATGGAAACCGATCTTATCGACTACGACTTACGTTTACGTGGTAGCAAAGTGGAAGAAAATCCGCAATTAGCTATTAACAAACTAGATGAAATAGCTGCTTGGATGCAAAACTTAACAAATAGCGATTTAAACCGTATGATTCCTTTATCAACAGAAGTAAGTACCAGCAATAAAAAAGTACAAGTAGTACAAACTACTGTGGCAAGAGAGCTTATTTTTGCAGGTAGTCATGCTGTTCATCATTACGCAATGATCACCCAAATTACCTTCGCACAAAGCACTACCGCCAACACCGCATTTGGTATTGCGCCAGCTACCGCTACTTATTTACGTGAGAAAAACACTGTAGCTCAGTAGTTATAAATAACTCATCGCAATGTTATTTACTCTGACTTATAACTTAAATAAGCTTCTCTGTCTTTACCCAAATACAGCTTCAACAATTTGTCTGGTGCGTTAGGTAAATCAACACTTAGCAATAACCCCGGTGTGTGATTAAAGTTGAGGTCTATCCCCGTACAATGGAAATTAGCTCCCAGCTTGTAGTATTGTTTTAACAATACTGGAATATCTTTCCCGTCAGCTTCTATGCCTTCAACTAATGCTGATAACTGATCTAAATTTACAGTATTTTCATGTAAAAAATCTTGTGCTTCAGGGTGTAAGTTTCCTTTAAACGGAGCTTTAGCTTCAACACCTTCGCGTTTGGTCACCACAATTTCGTCAATTAAAGCTACTGATCTTGGATCGTACAATTTACTTAACGATACTGTGCCGTATAAGGTTCTATATCGAGGGTTTTTACACACATAAGCGCCTATGCCCTTCCAAAGTAATAACAAGCCATGAAAACTGTTTTGATGCTCAGCAACAATAAACGAACGCCCCATTTCTAAACACGGCTGATTTTGGTTAATAAACTCAGGTTTAAAGTTAAACATTTGCGATAAATACAGCTTAGACACATCCGCGTCTTTTTGAAGCAAATCAGTTTGGCCAATACGGTAAGCGCCAATAATTTCTTCATTTTGATGATCGAATATAAATAAGTGCATGTAAGTTGCGTCAAAGTGATCGGTATCGCACGCTTCGCCGCTACCTTCATTAAGTTCTCGAAAGGTTATTTCTCTCAAACGTGTAATTTCTTTCACACAGGTAGGTATTTGATGCTGATAACCGTAATACACGGTAAACGATTTAAACTTAACTAATTGTTGTTCTTCAGGTAATTCGGCTAACTCTTTTGACATTAACCTTTGGTCTGACATAGGAATAATATCTTTAAATTCTGTTACTTCATCGTCTTCTACCCAAGGTGTTAAATAGGTTTCGTCATTTAAATAACATTGTAATCTTACAAACTCGTTCATACGTTTAATACCACTAAATGCGTTAAGCTGTTCAGGCGTAATTAAGTTATTTACTACTAAATTAATTGGGTCTTGCTGAAGTTTTACCATCTCTCTCGCTAGCATGAGCAAACGAAAACGGTAATAAATTTGCCCCATTTTATGAAACAGTTTGCTGTTAGTACCTGAAATAAATACAGGTAAAATTGGCGCTTGCTTTTTAACAGCTATTTGAATGGCAATTCGGTTCCATTCTGCGTCAGCAATACGTTGTTTTTCAGGCTGAAAAAACGATACTCTTCCTGCTGGAAACACCACTAACAAACCTTCGTTTTCAATATGTTTAAAGCATTTTTTTATTGCAGAGGTATTTATAGGTGATTTAGGTTTCAACGGGTTAGCAAAAATAAAATAATCTTCAATTTCTTTAAAAACTTTTAATCCCAAATTCGCCATTATTTTTGTATCAGCTCGAAAGGCAGTTAAAATTTTAGCAATAATCACACCTTCTACCATGCCGTAAGGATGATTACATACAACAATACAGCGCCCTTCTTTAGGAATTTTCGATACAACACCAGCGCCACCAACAATTTGAACGCCTAATTGATTTAATAGTCGCTCAGAGAATTCTTGTTTTTCTAATCCCCATAAATCACCTTTTACATAAAGCTGATGAAGCTTATCAATACCTAATATTTTATCTAGCAAGGGCGAAATAGGCCTTAATATATTGCCTAATAAGGTATCTGGTAGTAGCGACGCTAATCGTAAATCGGAAATGTTTTCATTGGTTTTATTCATAAAGTTCGCTAACAACAGGTCCTAAAATAAATATAAATTCAAGCTTATGCACAAAAGACCGAGTTTTCTATCAAAAGTATTCATTTCTCCTAATTTCTTATTCACTGACAATAATTGTACTAGGAGGTTATCTGTACATTGTTTATTATTATAAAAACGCTTATTACAAGGAAACTACATGAAAACGGTTGTTATTACAGGAGCAAATCGCGGCATAGGCTTAGGTTTTGTAAATTATTATTTATCAAATGGTTGGCAGGTTATTGCCTTATCACGTAGTGCTATTGATCAAGCAACATTAAATCGCAACATAGATGAATGCTTTCATCACCTAACAGTAAACTTACTCGATGAATCAAGCATTAATAATACAGCTAAAAGCATCAACAACTTGTGTAACGGCATTGATTTACTCATTAATAATGCAGGTGTGGCCGAACATGAAGTATTTGGTGAATGGTCACAAGCTGCTTTAACCAATAACTTTCAAGTAAACAGTGTAGCGCCTGCATTATTAACACAAGCGTTATCGTCTCAGCTCAACCAGCATTCAAAGGTTATTCAATTATCTTCTGGCTTAGCCTCAATTTCCAACAACCAAAATCCCCTCGAAGGATTTGATGGTTACTGCATGAGTAAAGCCGCTATTAATATGCTAACTAGACGACTAGCTTCTAAACTTGCTGATAAAAATATTATTGTAAATGCCATTAGCCCTGGTTGGGTACAAACCGATATGGGCGGACCAGAAGCTCCCGCGACCATTACCGAAGCGGTTAGCACCTTAACTCAAACAATAGAAATGTTATCAATGGAAAATAGCGGTAAGTTTCTTGATGAAAATGGTAAAAAAATTGATTGGTAGCCATACCAATTGCATTACATTATTATTCACTACGCTGCTCAACACGTTTCGGCAGCGTTATTCTCATAATACAAAGAGAAGGTATTAAAATTCACCGTATATTCCCCTGACGGATCATCAACATTTATGATAAATAAACTCTCAATACCCTCATCATTAAAAAAACAAGCTCTATGCGTAATAAAAACAACCACGTTAAGCTTTACCTTATTGATTACTGCCTGCTCCTTTGCACAGCCTAGCGTGCTACAAGTAAATACTCCTAAGAATACGAATACAATCAGCACAGAATCTTGCGCAGCCCTCAATAAACCAGATCCAAAACCTTTATCTGAGCATTTAGCACCTTTTTCAAAGAAAATGAAAAACAGCACAGGTGTTTACGTGCTTGAAGAAGGTATTGAATCGTTATTATCTCGTGGTTGGCTAACTCATAAGGCTGAAAAAACAATTGATATTCAGTACTTTATCTTTTCAGCTGACAATATTGGATTAATTGCTGCTGACTACTTAATACAAGCAGCTGACAGAGGCGTAAAAATACGTTTGTTGGTAGATGACTTAATGGTAGACGCTGAGGGTGATGAACTATTAAAACTCGACGCGCACAAAAATTTATCAATAAAAATATATAACCCTCTAGCAAATATTGGTAAAAATATTCTACAAAAAATAGCCAATCTCACCACTAGTTTTCATGGTTTTAATCAGCGTATGCATAACAAAACCTTTACCGTTGACGGAAAAATATCAATAACCGGTGGCCGCAATGTTGCCGATGAATACTTTGGTTACGACCACGCATATAATTTTAGAGATCGCGATGTGCTATTACTCGGCGGCTCTGTTAGCTCGATTGAATCATCTTTCGAAGAATTTTGGAATGATCCGTTAAGTGTGCCCGTAACTGAACTGGTTAAAAGTGAGTTTGATTATACTGATGAAGCTGACTCTGATTTTGGTAATTACGATACACTTCATCAATACGCTTGTAATCCAGAAAATTATGTTCCATCTGTACGTGCAAAAATGAATAAAATTCCTGAAGCATTTTTACAACAAGCGGCAAACGGTAAAGTACATTGGCTACAAAATGTTGAATACATATCCGATATTCCGGGTAAAAATGACAAAGATGAATTTTTAGGTGGTAGCGGACTTTCTACTGACAAACTTATTGAACTAGTGGGTAATGCGAAAAAGTCGGTGATCATTCAAACCCCTTACTTAGTAACAACAGAACTCAGTAGAAATTTATTTAAAAAACTTACCGATAAAGGTGTAGACATAAAAATACTCACCAATAGTTTAGCCTCTAACGACAATTTAGAAGCCTTTAGTGGCTACCAACGCGACAGAGAAAAGTTACTCAAAACAGGCGTTAAAATTTACGAATTTAAACCCGATGCAGCTATCCGACAAAAAATCATGTCGGAAGTTATGGATAAACAACTGACCACACCACCTATTTTCGGCTTACATTCGAAATCTATGGTGATAGACGACGAAATTACTGTTATTGGTACTTTTAATTTAGATCCACGTAGCGCTAATTTAAATACCGAAAGTATTACCATCATCCCTTCAAAAGCAGTCACCAAAGATGTAAAAAAAGGTATGCTTGAAGAGATGGAGCCACAAAACGCATGGCAAACTACATTAGATTGGAACCCTGATGGCGAAGTTGGCTTGTTAAAACGAATCAAAGTAAAGTTACGTAGAGTTGTACCTAAAAATATTCTTTAGCTAGGGTTTATGGATGAATAATGAAATTAAGCTACTAAGGTCGGAGTTAGCATTACTTAAACTCCAGTTTAGCGAGCGTGTAAATCAGGTTGAAGAACGCTTAAACACCTTAGTTGAGCAGGCTAAGTCACAGCCACATAGTGCCAGTGAAATAAGTGATACTAAAAACGATGCTTCAGTAACAGCGCATCAAGAAACACTTTATTTAGAAGAAAATAACCCGCTAGAACAACCACCATTAGCAGTTAACGAATATAGCATTGCTGGAGTTAGTTCTGGTGTTGCCCCAAATAAAACACAAAACACGACTCAAAATAAAACACATAAACCTCAAAAACTAAAACCAGCTAAACCTTCTGCTATCAATTTATTTTTACAGTCTTTTATTCAAACAATATTGTCGATGATGTTTGAATGGCTAACGCCTGTGGCTAATATGTATAAGTCGTACAAAGAAAAAGGCATGTTAGGTATTTTCATTCTAACCATTGCTGGTATAGCGCTGGTATTAGCAGGCTTTGGTTATTTAATGCAATTGCTAATAGACCAACTAGGCGCAGGATCCAAATCATTACTTATGTGTTTTGCCGCCCTACTCGTTATGGGCATAGGTATAGGACTAAAAATAAAAACACGTTTTAATGAATTTGCCACTGCAATTGTTACCTTAGGCATATTATTGTCGTATTGCACCGTATATTTTGCAGGTAGTGTTTACGGTATATTGCCGAGCCTAGTTGTACTCGCACTCTATTTCGGTATTGCTTTGCTGTGTCATGGTATCGCCAAATGGTTAGACACTAAAGTTGTTTCAAGCTTAGGCATTATCGGTGTTGCTACTATGCCTATCTTATCTAATAACATGTCGAATACCGTACAAATTGAACCGCTTTATTATTTATTATCTTTGTCTTTTGTCGCAATAAGCAGCCTAATTTTTGCTTTTAAAAACAAAGAACAATGGCTCGCTAATTTAACACTTGCCTTTACCCTTGCTTCGGTAGAATGGATTATAGGTGTTGAAAGCATTCAAATATCAGCTTGGGCAGTTAACCTGTTTTATATTATTTTCTTTATCTACGGGGCATTAATGCTCTTTTCAGACAAAGAACACAATGAAGAATTAAGTAATAAATCTGAGGCAGAATTACAGCAAAACCTACTAGCCCCTTCAGCTAAAAAAAGCTTACTTTTTATTGCCGCATTAGTAGGTTCTACCGTATTAATGTTTTTTCAAGCCAGCGAATTATTTACCACACAAATGAGCGTATGTTTTACGTTTAACGCGCTACTTACTGTGGCTACCGCGGTACTTTTTTATAAAGTAAAACACCCCGTAACACCTTTCATCATATTACTTTCCGCCCTTTGGGGAGTGCTCGCTATAATTAGCGCTATTAGTAATGCTTATTGGGGAATATCGTGGGCAGTTGAAGGGCTTTTACTATTATATGTAGGCCGTAAATATGCGCTTAGCTTTGTTAGTAACCAAGCACAAGCTTTACTGGCTATCGCGCTAATCTACTCATGGGCAGCTATTGCGCCGTATTTCCCAGTACCTGCCTTACAGTCGGTAGACGGCTGGGTACTTTCAACCGCAATCATATTAATAATCGCCATATGGCAACGCATGATTGCCACGCAAGGTTTTGATCTACGTTCTCAACACCATATAAAGCCGTTATTACAGTTAGTTGAAGTGGTTTGGCTTTCGGTATTAATTATTGCTTGTAGTTCTGTTTGGTTGGGTGATTGGACAGGCGTTGCAACAATAAGCTTACAAGTTTTTATATTATTTAGAGCACGCTACTGTAAACAAGTGTCTATTGAATTATTTGCCGCATTGTTAATAGCCGTTCCAGTATTTTATATCGCACAAAGTGCACTATTGGTAGACAGCTACCGATTTTCAGCTTTACCTTTATTTGCCAAGTTAGCCGTTATCTCAGTATTTTCACAACTGTGGTTATGGTCGGCCTTCTATCGAAAATATCACCCTAACAGCTCACTCAAAAATATTGCAGAAGCCGCCAGAGTCCTCTTTTATTTACTGATCCCTATTTGCTGGGTTGGCTCAGCGATACGTAAATTAGACGAAAATGCTTTGCTTATTTTATGGCTATCGCCAGCACTTGCACTGTTTTTTGCACAAAAAATAAAACATCATTTACTGATCAAAGAAACCAAAGTATTAACGGTTTTAGCCAGCGTTTTATTTATGGGGGTTATTGGTCAACTTAGTTTAATAAACAGTGTATTAGCATTATTAGGCTTTACCGCTTTTTATGGCGTAAGTTATTTATTACATAGAAAAAAAACCACTCCGATCTATCAATTTATTTGTACTTGGGGACTCGTTTCATTAGGTTTTGCGTTGCCCAATGCCGTAGGTTTTCATACCGAAAGCTTATTACTGGCCTTACTAACCGCTATAATTTATTGGACAGCTTGCTTAGCACTTACTCGCCGTTCAGATCACATAAAAAACAACCAAACATTGGTTTATATAATTAACTGCTTGTTGGTGGTATCAGGTTGGGTGCTAACGCAACTCGACCCGCTATATACCATAATACCCGCGCTGTTTTTAATCGTAATGGTGTACCAACAACGTTACTTTGCTCAGCAATCATTTATGACTAAGTTCACCAAAAACAACAGTCATTTATTACTTCATTCTGTAGGGGTAATAACTTACTTATCGCTATTCACTGCGTTATACCAATATCGACTTGAGTTATTTATTGCGCCAGCATTAGCCATACATGGCGCTGCAATATTATTTTTGAAAAACAGACATATAACCACAGTAAAATACAGCTTCACCCTCATATTATTGGGTATAGGTAAGCTCGCTTTAGTAGACGCTGCAAACGCCCTACTTTGGCAAAAAGTTATTTTATTTATGGGGATTGGTATCTTTATTTTAGCTGCGTCTTTTTGGTATCAAAAACTGGTCAGTAAAATGAAGTTGAATGATGAAATAGCTAAGGGAATAGAAAACGAAATAAACCTAAACAGACATATTGATGTACCGCTAAATGAATCACATTAGCCGTATTTCAATACGCTCTTACACCAATAACATTCAGAGCCATGCACATAGCTATCATCAACTCGTGTTACCCTTGCATGGTTCTATTGATATTAGCGTGGGTGAATTTTCTGGCTTAGTGAGTATGGGTGATTGCGTTATTATAAAATCGGGCGAAACTCATCAATTTAAAGCGCACGAAAATGCTCGATTTATTGTGGTAGATACGCACATTCTGCCTGAAAACATTACAGCTTCGCCTAACGAGAAAGTATCAATTAACGCCCCGCTGCTCGCCTTTATACAATTTATTGAAACGCAATTAAATCATCATATTAACCAAGAAATTGAAGCATTTACTTTTCAGTTTTTTTATCAGCTTTTAGCGCAACAACCGCTATCGAACAACATAGATAAACGTCTAAACAAAGTGCTCAGTTACATTAGCCAACATCTAACAACAGAGATCACCAATACACAGCTAGCGCAACTCGCCTTTCTTAGCGTTACACAATTTAAAAAAGTATTTAAAGACAACATAGGGCTATCCACTCAGCAATACATCATTCAACAAAGAATGGACAAAGCTAAAACGCTACTGACTCATACCGACACACCTATTGCCATAATTGCAGAGCAAGTGGGTTATCAAAGCCCTTCTGCTTTTAGTCGAAAATTTAAAGCCTATTTTGGTAATTCGCCAAAGGCGTTTAGTCGTTGGAAGTAGAAAAAACTGAATATTAACCACAGAGGTTGGTAAGGTTAAAAAAGAATAGTCATTAATAACCCCGTCTTCTCAAACAAAAAAAGCGTCCTTTCTGCACACTTTAATTTATAAATAGTCAGATAATAGATCTTTTATAAAACCCTTTGAGTCGTATTATTATGGCAACATTTTTTGGCATTTTAGCTATTATTATGTGGAGCTGCTTAGCTTTATTAGGCGTTAATACCGCTGATATTCCAGCATTTCAGTTGTTGTCGATGTGCTTTGCTATTTCAGCTTTATTAATGTTTATTAAGCGACTCATTTTAAAAGAACGTTTATTTGCTCAACCCAGTTTAGCTATTAAGGAGTGGATAGTAGGTATTGCTGGATTATTCGGTTTTCATTACTGTTATTTTGCTGCGCTGAAAGTAGCTCCAGCCATTGAAGTTAGCCTAATTGCTTATTTATGGCCAATGCTTTTAGCGCTATTTTTAGCAACTAAAGCGACTCGATTTAAAGCATTAATAGGTAGCTCAGTCGGTTTTATTGGTGTGAGTTTTATTATAGTGGGTGACGCTGATCTTATGTATAACCCCGCCTATGTAAAAGGCTATACATTGGCCGCTTGTTGCGCCTTATTATGGTCAACTTATTCTTGGTATTTTTCAAAGTCAGAAAGCAATTCTACTAACACGGTTGATAATATTGGTTGGTTATCGTTGGTTGTTGCTGTGCTTTCTCTTATCGCACATTTTCAATTAGAGGCGAGTGATCCGTTAAACGCATTAAATTGGCAGTTTACGGGTAAACAATGGTTAAGTATTATTTTATTAGGTTTAGGTCCTGTTGGCGGTGCTTTTTACTTATGGGATATTGCATTAAAACAAGGTAACAAAAAGCTATTAGCGTCTTTGAGTTTTTGTACTCCGCTAATATCTTCTGTTATTTTAGCCGTTGTAGGGCTTAACATGTGGTCTTCAAATATACTGATTTCGTTAAGCTTAATACTGTTAGGTGCGCTAATATCCAACATAAGTATTCAATCGATTACAAACTTTTCAATTAAAAATATAAGGCGAAAAAATGCAAATAAACTGGGATGATTTTCAGAAAGTCGATTTAAGAATTGGCACTATTATCGAAGTAACCGAATTCCCCGAAGCACGTAATCCTTCATATAAAATGAAAATAGACTTTGGTGAAGAAGTCGGCATTAAAAAGTCGAGCGCGCAAATTACGGTGTTATATAACTTAGAAGACTTATTAGGTAAGCAAGTACTTGCCGTGACTAATTTCCCGCCTAAACAAATTGGGCCTTTTATGTCGGAATGTTTAGTCACCGGTTTTTACGACAGCAATGGCGCGATAGCATTAGCCATGCCTGAATTTAATGTACCTAATGGCGCTAAGCTGATCTAATAATGAAACGGGTATAAGCTATTTTTTATAATATAAAAAAGAAAATCCCCATACTTACTACAACGGTTAACAAGGTATTGCGCGTAAAGTAAGCCAACAAACAGGCGATAATAGCACCGACTAAATAACTGTTATGAATACTTATATATAACGCATGTTCTTTTACAAACACTAAAGGCGCAATAATAGCGGTAAGTACAGCCGGTGCTGCATAACTTAAAAATTGTAGTGTGCTTTTGTTTAATTTAAGTGGCAGCTTGGGCTCTAAAAACAAATAACGGCTGATAAATATAATGAGGGTCATTAAGCCTAACGTTAACCAAATCATGATGCTTCACCTGTCATTTGGGCGTATAAGGTTCCGCATGCCATACCAATAAGGGCTGAAATTAATAAACCTGCTTCAATATTTAACACGCTACATACTACCGAACCTACCAACGACACTAATACACAAACCAATATTGATTTAGCTTTGATCATAGGAATAATTAACGCGATAAAAGTAGAGGCGATAGCAAAGTCGAGCCCCCACTCTTCCATATTAGGAATGGTTTGTCCGGCAATAATACCGATGAGCGTAGCTATGTTCCAAAAGACATAAAAACTTAACCCGCCTCCAAATGCATACCAGCGATCAAATGTATGCTGTTTATTAGGTGTTTTTCGTGTTGTAACTATGGCAAAGAGTTCGTCTGTTAATAAAAAACCTAACGATAAACGCCATTTTAGCGGTAAAGGGCTGATGTCTTTTCTTAGCGCCATACTATAAAGCAAATGCCGAGAGGTAATTAACAGCGTGGTAAGTAAAATACTGGTTAAGCCAATACCTGCCTTGATCATGCCTAATGCAACTAACTGAGCAGCGCCCGCAAAAACAATGGCCGACATAGCTTGCGACTCTAACGATGTTAAGCCAACTTCAATGGCATAAGAACCGGCTAAAATTCCCCACGGAATAACAGCGATACACAGCGGAAGCGTGGCAATAACACCTTGCCAAAAAGATTTATGTTTTGATTGAGCAACATAAGTTTCAGGTTGAGTTAACGTAGACATATCAGCTTAAATTTAAGATAAAGAAAGTAAGAAAAGGAGAGTTTACCTTAAATTTATAATAGGGTCTGTTGATCTTTCAGCTATGCTTTTGTGAAATTAATTTTTTTTTATAGAAGAAATAAACAGAGAGTTTCAGCTCTCTGTTTACATATTGTTTGATGTTTATTATTTAATGCTGTGAATTAGCTTAAATGGGTAAATTAACTTACGCACTCATGCTAAAGTTTTCGTTATTTCTTGGGCTGCTTTTAGCGAAACCGTGATGAACTTTGCTTTTTTCCACTGCCGCAAGATATTTCTTCCATAATGCCACAGGATATAAAGAACTCGCATGAACTGATTCTAGATCACGCACAAATTGCGCTTCTTCTTCGTTTTCTGGTTGTAATAAACCATTAGCTAAGCCTTGTAGTGTATGTCCGTATTCTTCAAGTTCTAGCGACTCACGCTTATTAAAATAACCGCTTCGAGAAAAACCACGAGCAAACGTTCGATCGCCATAAAAAAATAAAGTGCCTTTACGAATTGTTGTATTCATACTATTCCCCTTTATCTGATGAGATAAATTCAATTAAACCGTTATATGAATTAAAAGTTTGATAAGCTGCCGTTATTAAATCTACATTAACGCAATCTAATAAGTATGTTTCCATATTAAAGTCATCTTGGTCTGAGTACTGTTTTTCTACACAAAAGTTGTAAATATTAAGCACAGTATCCAAATCAGGCGTTGACTCACTTAACTGCGATTCAAGGTCATTTGAATACCCGCCAAAACTAATCAAACTTAAAAGTAGTAAACAAGGTATAGTTTTCATTAAAATTCCTATTACGCAGTATTTGCTACTTGAATTTATGAAATATTTTCCCATTTGAAAAACAAAAAATATTTGTCGATAAGATAAGATTTATTTACAGTATTGTTATAACCGATTATTAGGAATTTGGATGGATATCCGAGTATTTAAAACCTTTATTGCCGTAGCAGAAAATAAACACTTTGGGCGTGCAGCAGAAATGCTTTATATCACGCAGGCAGCAGTAAGCGCAAGAATTAAGCAACTAGAAGAATTCTATTCTACACAACTACTTATAAGAGATAAAAACAATCTTAGGTTAACGCCGTCTGGTGAAACTTTGCTTTCTCATGCTCATTTAATGGTGAGTCAAATGGAGCAATCTAAAGTGGCACTGTCTATCGCTAATCAACAAAAAATCAGTTTTAACATTGCTGCAACACCTAATATTTGGGATGCTTTTTTTAGTTCAAGAATTAAAGACACTCTTAATCTTTTTGAAAATTTGATGCTCGGTACAGAAATATCAGTTAGAGAAGCGATTCAACGCAAACTTGATGACCGAACACTGGATGTAGGTTTACTCACAGATCCCATTAAAGACGATGGTTTTACCAACGAGCTTATTGGTCATTTTGATCTATCGTTAGTCGGTTCTCGCCCTGAATTTGACGCTGAATTAACTGATTATATTTTAATAGATTGGGGAATAACGTTTCAAAAGGAACATGTTTTACATCACAAAATTATTCCAAGCTTTAAATCGTCAACGGCGATGATTGCATTAGAAGTTATTTTATCAAAAGGCGGGTTTGCCTATTTACCTAACGAATTTGTTGCAGACTTAGTTAAAAAGAAGAAACTCTACTTAATTGAAAGCCCTATACAAATTAAAAGACCCATTTATATGGTGTACCGAAAAAACAATATTAACGAAAACCTGATCAATGAATTCAGACAATTATTTACTAACAGTCAGTAATATCAATTAGCTGAAAACAAAAAAGCCAGCATATACCTTAATGGCAGCTGGCTTTAACGTTACACAATAACTTTAAAGGTTACTGAGCGACTTTTACTCTAATTCTGTTATTAGCAATTCTTGTTTCATGCAAGCTAGATAATGCTTTTTTTGCTTCGCCTTCATTAGGCATTTCTACAAAAGCAAAACCTTTTGATTTACCCGTTTCTTGGTCTAAAACAAGTGTGCATTCTGTAACAGAACCATGAGCAGTAAATAAAATACGAATTTCTTGTTCAGTGGTTGAACGAGAAAGGTTACGAACTAAAAGTTTCATAATTAACCATTGGTGTGTTTCTTCTGTTGCAATTATCTCACAAATACTCAACAGACTATATTCATTTGTGTATTTTATGAAAATACCGCCTGCCTAGTTGATGCTCAATTGCTTGCTCTACCGTTATGGTTATTCCAAATGGTAATACTAAGCGACACCGATTATTGTCCTACCCTTACCTATTGAAGGACTAATAAGTTAACTGCCCTGATGAATATTATTACAGAGCAGTTAACCAATAATTGGGGGTTGCTTCAAAAGTAGTGTTTAATAAACGGCTTTGTGAATACCTAATCAATACCTTTAATAAAAGCATCACACGACTGATTAAACTCTTCTACTTTAACTTCTGATTGAAGCTGACAACCCACTAAATAAGCTGCGCCTTTCGGAGTTTCTTTGGTTAATTTTTTCGTTTTAAAGGTAGCGCTTAGGTTTGTATATTTGCTTATTAACTTACCTTCGTTTAACAGCTCAAAATTATAAGGAGATTCTAACGAAGTAAACTTTTTCCAAAAATCTTTATAGCTATCTGTCGCATCGTCACCTAAATCATAATATTTAGAGATATAGAAAGTTCCGTCTTCATTCATATTAGGGCTAAAATCTACCGAGCCAACTAATAATTCATTTGTGTTTTCAGGGTTAATTTCTATTGCCGCATATAAACTACTGTCGTTAGTTAATTTTATGTTTTCGAGCTTTCCAGAAAAACCATCAACTTTAAACCCAAGCTTACCTTTCGTGATATCAAACGAGGCATCACGAAAATATTTAGGCAACAACTTATCTGGCAGCTCTACAAATTCTTTCCATTCACTTAACTTACCTGAATAAGACATTAACATTCGGTGAAGGTTATCTTTATACGCTTTTTTCTGTACTTCAAGCCATCCGACACTTGTTTCAACCATGTCGCAAGCAATACCTCTTGGAATAGGTAAACAATAAAGCATAACAGAGCGGTCTGAATATTGATCATTCCAAGTTGCCATTTGCCATACTCGGCCGTATTTATCTTCATGCTGCTCTTCGTATACAGGTTCTCCGTATGACGATATATAAACAGGTGTACCTGATATTTTTCTGTTCCACTGAACTGAAGTAAAAAACGTGTCTAAAATAGTTTTTTTATCTTTAATAAAATCATCTAATTTAACGTTTTCAGGCTTATCTAAAATAAATTGATAACTGCCCATCATGCTTTTATTAGTACCATAATACAGCGACTGGTTTTTAGTTATGGTAATGCTACGCTCGTTTTCAGGGTAATGTAGCAACCACTCGCCATTACCATTAATATCAATAATCGACAGCATCTCTTTATTGGGTTGGTTTCTTAAATATTTATCTACATTTTTATGTTGAGGAAAAATATCTTTATCAAATTTAGTCGTAAATTCATTTCTCGCATCAACAAAACGCGCATAAAAGCTTTTTTCTGCCACTTTTCTTAGCGCTAAAATATCTTGTGGTAACTTTGCACTAAATTTCCATTCATACATTAACCTTTGTAAAGACTCTATTTCAGCCATTTGAGTTGTATAAAACTCAGCGGTTTCAGAGGTGAAATCAGAAAACACTTTTATTGGTAATGCGTAATTAAGATTTTCATTAGACGATTTTTGCGTAACTATACCAACAACTTCACCATTTAAATTCAATAATGGCCCGCCACTATTTCCCGGTGACGCTGCCGCAGAATAACGTATGTTTTTCCATTGTCCGTCTATAGGTTCATAGGTAAACGAAGTTAAAGAACCCTTCCTAAAAATAACACCTTCGCCCAACGCATTACCTGCGGCATACACTACATCGCCTTCTTCGTAGTCTTGGGCAAATTCAAACTTATGGTATTTAGAAGTATCACCTTCAACCGAAAATTGAATTAAATCGCGGTAATTTGAATACTTTTCAACTTTAGTAATTTTAAATATATTGCCTTTGCTGTCACGTATCGCGTAGTTATTAGAAAAAAGCGAATAATTGCCAATGCCAAAAACATGTGCTGCTGACACTAAGGTGTTTTCTTTAATTAAAAAAGCAGTACCTAAACTATGATGTTTATCATTACGAATATGAAATGGGATTAAATTTTTGGGGAATTCTTCTTTATAAACCGCGTTGTCTTCTAACTTCAATGTAACAACTTCAAATATTCCTTTTTTCAATTTTTTAATTTGAGTAGAGGTTAACTCTTCTTGTTCAGCATATGCTGAAGTTGAAATACTCAACAATAAAACTAGCTTTAAAATTAATTTACAAGCTTTGTGCATAGATAATACTCCGTTAAATTTTTATTTTCCTGTGGCTTACGCGCCTTTCAATATACAATTAATATAACACCAAACACACATTGTAATCTTCAAGTTTTGATTGCAAAAGGTTATTCAATGCCATTTACACCAATACACATGGGTCCAGGAATACTCATAAAAGCGCTACTGCAAGGTAGCTTTAGCTTAATGGTATTTGGCTGGACTCAAATCGTTATGGATATTCAGCCACTTATTGTGTTGATCTCCGGCGAGGGACATCTGCACGGTTTTACTCATACTTATGTTGGCGCAATATTGATTGCATTGTTTGCAGCATTAACGGGTAAATACCTATCTGAGTTGGGGCTTAAAATAATAGGTTTATCCAAAAAAGAGCATCCCATCAATATTGCATGGTGGGTAGTTTTACTCAGCGCTTTTATCGGCAGTTTTAGCCATGTATTACTTGATAGTATTATGCACTCAGACGTTGAGCCTTTTTTCCCATTTACATTAAACAATCAATTTTTAGGCTTAATTACCGTGCAAATGCTACATAAAATTTGCATGTATAGTGGTTTATTAGGAGCAGCGATATACTTTGTGATGAGTTGGCGATTAAAAAGAAAAGTATAATGAAAAAGTTGTCATTCCATAACTTAAAAACACTCAATCTTCATTTATAACAATACAAAGAAAATAATGATAATGACTAAAAACATTATAGTGATATTATAAGCTATTACATTCTCTTAAATTATCTACTCATGTTAGTTTTAATACCTAAGACAGGCTGCTGTTGAGCTTACTTCATACCATTCATTCTGGCGATACAACATCGCTTTTTGAATCAATCACAAACGATATTATTGATAAGGGCTATAGCATTCGCCCTTATGCTTTACCTGAAAATTTAGCTCAATTGTTACTGCAACACGTTACGGTTATGTCTGACGAAAATTTTAAACGTGCGGGTATTGGTCGTGCTCAAGATCATACCGTTAACGACTTTGTTCGCACTGACGAAATATGTTGGATAACAGGTAACAGTGAAGCTGGTAGCGCTTGGATAAAGTGGACAGAGTCATTACGTGTTTTTTTAAACAAGCGCTTGTTTCTTGGATTGTTTTCGTTTGAAAGTCATTTTGCACATTATGCCAAAGGCGACTTTTACAAAAAGCATAAAGACGCTTTTAAAGGCGAAGATAACCGCATGTTATCGGTGGTGGTTTACCTTAATCAATTTTGGTCGCCTGACGATGGTGGCGAACTAGTGATTTACGATAAACAAGCCGAAGCGTCTACAATTATTGATAACAGCGTGATTAAAGTAACCCCTAATTTTGGTACTATCGTGGTGTTTTTAAGTGAAGACTTTCCACACGAAGTACTACCAGCCAATAGAGATCGTTATTCTATCGCCGGCTGGTTTAGGTTGAATAACAGTATCGCGAATAATATTGATCCGCCAAGCTAAGGTTTGTGGATATCAGCCATTACGTCTGAATTGACAATATTATCCTTGTGGAAATTTTTGCTTCTGGTGTAAAACACGCATAATTCGGATTGTTTTTCCATCAACCCAATAAGATACAATCATTGAAACTTCAGGAATAATGAATAATCGTCCTCGAAATAGATCTCTTTGAACACCCATTAATGGGTGTTCGAGTAGACTTTTAACTTTAACTTCAATAATTTGATCCGTTTGTTCAGCAGCACTAGGATTAAAATCAAAAAGAAATTCAAATATCTTCTCTCGGTCATTTAACGATTCTTCTTCCCAAAAAATCATCTATTACGGATCTTCATTTTACGATCTTCCATCTGAAGTTTAGCATCGTCATGTTCGACAAAACGAGCATCACCACTATCAAATTTATTAAATGCAGCATTTATTTGTTCTGATAGCCATACATCATGACTTATAGATTTTCGCTGTTCCTCAGCTAAGCTTTCAGTAAGCTCTCTGCATGCTTCGCTTAATGTTCGGCCTTGGCTTTCAGCCATTAACTGCGCTAAACGTTTAGTTTCTTCATCAACTCTAAATTGAATACGAGTGTCCATCGTAAGTTACCTTTTAATTAATACTGTACACACAGATGTTAGCACTAGCATTATATAGAGGCAACCTACAAACCTAACTCAGACAAGCTTGGAAAATCATCCGGTCGAACTGCGCCTTCCCATTTGAATAATCGTTCTTTTTCAGTAATAGCTAAGTCGTTTATACACGCGAAGCGTTTACGCATTAAGCCAAATTCGTCAAATTCCCAGTTTTCGTTACCGTAAGCCCTGAACCATTGGTTTTCGGCATTTCGGTATTCGTAAGCAAAGCGTACTGCAATACGGTTTTCGGTAAATGCCCATAGCTCTTTGATCAGCTTGTAGTCTAACTCTTGTTGCCATTTACTTGTTAAAAACTCAACGATTTCGTCTCTGCCATTAATAAAGCTTGAGCGGTTGCGCCATTGGCTATCTGCGCTATAAGCGAGAGAAACTTTAAGCGGGTCTTTATTGTTCCAGCCATTTTCGGCGGCTCTTACTTTTATTTTTGCGCTATCAGCATCAAAGGGTGGTAAAGGTGGGCGTGAATTTTCCATAGCAATCATTCCAAATAGTAAATTAATAAAACAAAAAGTAGAACACTCTGTCTACCCATTGAGTTATGGTAGACAACTTTGTATACTTACGCAACATTTTTATTTACCGCCCTCCTTAATTGGAATTAATTTATGTCTGTAGCACAAGCCAATGATAAACGCACACAATTAGTTGACACCGCCTTACAGCTGTTTTATCAGCAAGGTATTCATACTATTGGTATTAATGAAATATTGGCTAAGTCAGGCATTGCTAAAAAAACCTTATATAACCACTTTGCGAGTAAAGAGGCTTTGATACAAGCGTGTGTAATAGAGCGCGACAAACGCTTTATGCAATGGTTTACAGCACGTTGTAGCGATACAAAGTCTACTGCTGAGTTTATTGAACATCTGTTTAATGCATTGAATGATTGGATTAATAATCGCGAAACGATTTTAGAAAAATTTGATGGCTGTTTTTTTGTCAATACCGCTGCTGAATATGGCGATACAGGTAGTGAAATTTATCAATTATGTTTGCAGCATAAACTTAATATTAAGCAGTTTTTTCAACAACAACTGTCTATAAATATTAGTGATACAAAACAAGTAAATAGTTTAACTGATTTATTGTTACAGCTTAAAGAAGGCGTTATTAACTGCGCTTATGTAATGGGTGATAAAGAAGCTGCATTAAAAGCAAAGCAACTCGCCTTAACGTTTTTAAAGCATTAGTATTACTTAACTTTCTGGTTTATCACGCTAAAAAACAATTATAAATGCGCCACGGTTGTTTGATTTCGACCTGCATTTTTCGAACGGTAAAGTGCATCATCAGACAATTTTAAAAGGGCATCCAAACTGTTTTTTTCATTTTTATGGCTAACAACCAAGCCGATACTTACCGTAATGCTTATGTTATCAATTGCTTCATTTTCAATCTTTTTTCTCAAATTTTCTGCTAATTTATAAGCATTAGCTTCATCTATGTCAGGTAATAGTAATACGAACTCTTCGCCACCAATTCTAGCGACTAGGTCGTTTGCCCTGCGGTCTTCTTGCAATATAGTTGCTAAGTGCTTTAATACTTTATCGCCAACGTGATGACCATAAGTGTCGTTAACCTGTTTGAAAAAATCGACATCAATTGACAATAATGCAAAGGTAGAAGGGTTTCGAGCAACCAAGTTAATGATTCTCGTTATCTGATTTTGTAGTTCGCGCCTGTTCATTAAACCGGTTAAGGGATCAGTTATAGCAAGCTGATAAAGCGCTTTAGATTGCTCTTCTAACTTATTTTTAGCTTTTATTAATTCAGAATGAAGTTTATTCCGATTGGTACACTCGTATAACGACCAATAAGATGTGCCTTCTTCTCCTAATTTAATATTTACAACAACCGGTACCACTTGTTTATTATGGTCAACAAAAGATAGCTGAATTTCTTGTGCTACGGCTTCAACGAGTAAAAGTGGGTAAATATAACTATCAATAAAAATATTTGACGCTTTAGTAAAGCATGTAGATATGGATGAATTAATCAATTCATTATTAGGTTTAAAACTTAAGTTGCAAATATAGTCATTACAAAAAATAATCTTGCGATATTTATTAACAATTATGTGGCCTGAACAAAAATCATTAAGATCTTGAGTGGCACTCATAGCATTTAATGTTTTCAAATGAAGCGGAGAATAATAGGAACAATATCTTCATGATTGGTCATGTGTAAACAATGTCCTTCTGCATTAATCACTTCAAGTTCACAGTTATTTATATTTTCAGCCATGTATTTTCCAACTTGCACATTTGCCAATGAATCAGATGCACTTTGCAAAATAAGTGAAGGACATGCAATGTCGTTTAGAATATGTCTGTAATCAGAGAAGAAAGTCGCTTTAGCAAAGTTTTTCGCGATTAATGGATCTGTACTACAAAAACTTCCGGATAACTCGGCGATCAATTCAGGCGACTGAGAGCTTCCCATAACAAGTGGCGCTAAATAATTCGCCCAACCAATATAGTTTTTATCCATGAGTTCAACTAACTCTTCTAAATCACTTCGTTCAAACCCGCCTTCATAATCAGGGGGAACATTTAAAAAGCAAGGTGATGGACAAATCATAATAAGATTAGTAATTATTTCAGGAATTTTGATTGAGGCAATTGAAGCAATAATTGAGCTAACTGAATGCCCAATAATAGTAACATTGGTGAGTTGTAATTCGTCGATAATATCGATTATATCTTCAGTATAACCTTCTAACGTTCCGTATTTTTCAGTCGAATAATCTGTCAATAATGACTTACCAGATCCCACATAATCAAAAAGCACAACTTGGTAATGTTTTTCTAATATGGGTTGCATAAACCGCCACATATTCTGATCACATCCAAATCCATGCGCAAGCATTAAGGTTGGAGCATTTTTATTACCTGAAACTTTAACGTTATTTCTAATTTTTATGTTATTCATTATGACTAATCTTAACAGCTCAATGCTTAGAGTATAACCTAAGTATAGAACATGGTGAAACTAGCTAGTTTCGCCATGTTCAATATGAAATGGGATGATGACTGACTCAATCGCCCTTTCAATAAAGAGCTCTGCAGCTTTAATACCTTTTTTCTCATTATTTTGATGTATGGTGGTAAGTTTAGGTGAAGATCTTAATGCTTCGTCGATACCATCAAATCCTACAACTCTTATATCTTCAGGAATTTTAAGCCCCATAGCATTAATTTCTTGTATAGATGCTAAAGCAATAAGGTCACTCATACACAGTAAAACATTCGGACGTGGAATTGAGGTTAGAGCTTCTCGTGCGGCAATCAAAGCAAAATGATGTTTGTTTTCTGGTATATTCCACACGCGGTCGCCTCGTAAATCAACCCCTATTTCTTCTATCGCTCTTTTGTAACCATTCAAACGTTTGTGTGAAATAGAACATTGATAATCTAAACTCGGTAAGTCATAAACACGTGAGGTAACAGTTGACTCAAGTAGCCTTAAGCCGAGAATAGCCACTGCATCGTCTTTTGAATGCAAGGCAAGTTTTGCTATTTCGTAAGCGGCTTGTTCGTTATCAATGCCAACGGATGCTTTACGATCAATATCAAAATCAGCAGTAACCACTTTTTTATTTGTAGCTCTTAGCTGCTCAATTAATTCAGTATTACGCGGGCTGCCATAACAAATAAAGCCATCAACAAAGTCAGCCACTGAATTTATATTATCTGAAGCACCTGAAAACAATAATAAATTGACTTTGCTTTTTTCTAATACAGACGAAACGCCTTTTACAAAATTACTGGCAACAGGGTCGGTAACCATATATTCAACACTGTCGGGCAGCACTAAGGCAACTATATTGAAATGCCCCTTTCTTAAAGACTGAGCTGCTCGATTTGGACCTGAATAGCCAATTTCTTTACACGAGGCGAGAATTTCATCTCTACGTTTTTTAGATAGTTGATCAGGTCGGTTAAATGCATTAGAAACGGTAGCGTTTGAAACACCGAGTTCTTTTGCTACACTTTTTAGCGTCCAAGCTTTTGTATCTGTCATGTTCACCTTTCATATTCTTATTTATCTAAAGTATCTGAATATTATGAAATTGATTTTTAAATTACACTTTATTTATATGTTCTTTATATAAAATGAAAGCGCTTTTAAATAACACTAATTTCAGTAAGGTTACTTTGGCCTAAGTACTAATTAATATCAACAAATTACTCACTTAAACTGATAAAATTACGCCTGCTAATCAATTTAAAGCCTTGTTTAAAAGCTTATCTAATTTAGTCGTGCTGATGTTGTTGCCTTCTTTTATTTCGATCAATGCATTTCTATTGGTTAAATCAACAATTAAAGTCGCCATTTGTTCGTTATTTTTCCATGTCATTTTCAAAGTAGATTGGCCACTAGTTATGGTGAATTCACCATTGAATGCATCACAATTATTACGCAGTTTAATCAGCTGAATTAACGCTTTAGTAAAAGGCTTGTTTAACGCTTGTTCAATACTATTTGTATCAAGATAAGGTCGGTTAATATCTCTTCCTATATTGGATTTTGATAACAATTCCATGGCATTTTTTTCAGCCAGCAAACCCGCGTAATAAACTTGTGGCGTACCAGGAGCAAAAAATTGAATAGCTCTTGCCACTAAATAATCAAAGTCGTTTTGTCCAAGTGCATCATAATATGTGCAATTTACTTGATATAAATCCACATTACTTGCCGCTGCGCCGGTAGCCATTTTACTTTCGCCAGCGCTATTCACATGAATAGTTTCAACCAACTTATCTATTTGCTCTTCGTTAAGTAATCCCGCTTTGCCATTCATAGGGCCTACATCAATAATGCCAATACCATCATGTGTGTCTAACACGGTAATGCAGTTTCTTGGCGCAATAGTTAACCACTTTGTCAAAGCCGTAAAATCTTGACTAAAAATACTGTGCAACACTAAAGGAGGTAAGGCAAAATCGTAAACGCGATCTACACGTTTAGCTATTTCTATTTGTGTTTGATAATACGAATGAATTTCTACTAGGGTTTCAATACCTAAATCGTTCGCGGTTTTGCTAAGGTCATCAATAAATTTGAAGGTTTCATCAAGCATAAAGCAACTGGTTCCGGCTTTTTTAAGCGCGTAACCTGCAGCATCTAAACGAATGATCTTAATATTGTTTTCAGAAAAGGTTTTTAAAATGTGTGATAAATATTCTTTGCCTATTTCAGAAGTAACATCAATATCTATTTGATTATCAGTAAATGTGGTCCAAAAATTTGCACTGTCATTATTGGGTAATGAAAATTCAGTGAAACAACTTCCTGGACGAGGTCGGTATATTTTTTCAGCCTGTTCTTCACTTAACCCATTTGGAAATACTTTTTCTTTGGTTAAAAATAAATCCCAAAATGCAGAGTTTTTACCGTTTTTAAGTACATCTTTAAATTCTTTAGACTGCGCAGACATATGATTTACAATCAGGTCGGCCATTAACTCATGCCCCTCGCCTAACGCTTTTACGTCATTCCAGTCGCCTAATCGGCTATCAACCTGTGTATGATCTATCGGGTCAAAACCTGCATCACTGCCGTCTATTGGATAATAAAATGGCAACAAATGAACACCTGAAAACAAGTCAGCAAGCTGATCATTTAAAAGATTGTTTAATGTTTGAGTATTTGAACCCGTTAACCTGTCTATATAGGTCATTAGCTGAACATTATTTTTCATAAGTTTACCGTATAATTTTAAGTTGCATCTTAATCGATTAAGAACTATCTTTATATACAATCTCATTTTAATCAAGAATAATTTTATATTTTATTTAAGTTAGTAAAACAATAAGAAAGAAAAACAGAGCGAAATAAAAGGTAGAATTTCTTTAGTTATCAGCTTTATAAAGTACTATTTTTATAGCCATTCAAGTGAGTAAGAATAAATCAATAATAAAAATTAAATCATGCTTAAATTGTAATATATCTATATCAACTCAAAGTGCATGGTATATATAGAATGTAGTCAGGGGAAAACAAAATGACAACGAAATATAATTCACCACCCTTATCCTTCAAAGAAAAAGTCGGCTATGGCATGGGAGATATGGCGTCTAACTTCTACATGGGGTTCTTTTCACTATTTCTGCTGTATTACTACACCGATGTTTATGGTATTTCTGCTGCGGCTGCAGCAACCATGCTATTAGTAACAAAAATTATTGATGCGGTAAGTGATCCCGCTATGGGATTAATTGCTGATAGAACCACAACTAAATGGGGTAAGTATCGTCCTTATTTGCTTTGGATGGCGATTCCTTACGCACTACTGGGTTACCTTCTATTTTTAGGCCCTGAGTTTGGTGATACCGGAAAACTAATTTTTGCTTATATTACTTATTCGTTAATTATGCTGGCTTATACTGCCATTAATGTTCCTTATTCTGGTTTGATGGCTGTTATTCATCCACAATCTGGTGAACGAACAAAAGCGGCACAATTTAGGTTTATTTTTGCATCTGTAGGATCTTTAGTCGTAGGAGCCTCAGCCAAACCTTTGGTTGATTATTTAGGTGGCGGCGATGAGTTATTAGGTTTCCGCTTAACCATTATTTTATTTGCTATTCTGTCTGTCGCTGTATTTTGGTATACCTTTGCTGTTACTAAAGAACGCGTTACACCTAAAAAGCATGAATCGAGTATTAAAGAAGATTTCGCTACTTTAATAGAAAATAAGTCGTGGATAATACTCGTATTTACCGGGATATTCGTTGTGGTTGGCTTAGTGGCTCGCTTTGCATCTATTGCCTATTACACTAAATACTATATGGGTGACGACGGTACTAATATATTCTTGTGGATGGATGAAACCACATTAATTATTTCATGTGGTTTACTCGGTCAACTATTTGGCGCACTTATTACCCCTAAATTAGTAACGCTTTTTGAAAAACACAAATTGATGTTCACCATTAATTTAATTCATGCATTATTGCTCTTCTTCGCATTTACTATTTCCCCAGACAACCTTGCCCTGACAATT
This sequence comes from Pseudocolwellia sp. G5-9, assembly GCF_055808995.1. NCBI lineage: Bacteria > Pseudomonadati > Pseudomonadota > Gammaproteobacteria > Alteromonadales > Colwelliaceae > Pseudocolwellia > Pseudocolwellia sp. G5-9. Next base: position 3,383,043 of record NZ_CM147893.1, on the reverse strand, counting down.
ATTGTGCATACCTTAGGCATTATTACTTTTGGTATAGCAATTACTCTACTCTTTACTATGTATACCGATTGTGTGGAATATGGAGAATGGAAAACAGGTAATAATAGCGCCGGTTTAACGGTATCCGCCTCTATGTTCTCATTAAAGTTTGGTTCTGCTGTGGGTGGCGCACTACCTGGCTTTATACTAGCAGCCTTCGGGTTTATAGCTAACGAAACCCAAACGCCAGAGTCTATTGAAGGTATTCGCTATATGTTTAACATATTACCCGGCGTTTTCTTTTTATTCGGTGCTATTCTTATACTCTTCTACAAAATTGATCGGGCGCAATTAACTCAGATTGAAAATGATTTGGCCCAGCGCCGTAATTAACCTGAATTGTTTCTGCAAAAAATACATCACTTTTACTAAGTAATGTATTTTTTACTATGCGCCTCAATGTTATTAAGTGATTTTTTAGGGTTTATTAACGCCCTATTTGTTATTTACAGTCTTGTGGCACATTAATTTTGTATATAAATCCAAACTAAATCGTTTTATTTTTCATCAGATTAATAGAAGAAACACAGTTTAAGAAAAAAAATATTTGCAAAATGCACTCGTTTAGTTAAACATTAACTTAATCGATTAAGTTCGAGTTAAAAATAACTATACTAAATAGATACACGGGGTGAACACATGAAACACATTACACATAAGAAATTAATACTAAGCACGTTAGCCATGGCGATATGTTCTAGCGTAAGCGCAGCAGATACCGCCACATCAGAAGCAGTAGAAAAGAAAGGCTTAGACTTTGAACGCATTGTGGTAACAGGTTCGGCGGGTAAAGGCGCAACCGTTATGGCATCAAGTGTTTCAGTCAGTAGCTTATCTTCAGATCAAATAGAAGTGAGTACACCAAGAAGCTCAGCTGAAGCATTTAGATCTATACCAGGTATTCGATCAGAGTCTTCTGGTGGCGAAGGTAATGCCAATATTGCAGTACGTGGTTTACCCGTTGCTGCTGGTGGTGCAAAGTTTTTACAAATTCAAGAAGACGGCTTACCACTTTTACAATTTGGTGATATTGCTTTTGGTAACGCTGATATCTTTTTAAGATTAGACAGCACCATGGCATCTATCGAATCAATTCGTGGTGGTTCTGCCTCAACCTTAGCCACCAACTCACCGGGTGGTATTATTAATATCATCAGTAAAACAGGTGAATCTGAATCAGGTAGTGTAGCAACAACCATTGGCCTAGATTACGATCATACGCGTACCGATTTTGAATACGGCAGCGAAATTAGCGATAGCCTGTATTTTCATATTGGTGGTTTTTACCGTCAAGGCGAAGGCCCAAGAGAAGCTGGTTACACGGGTAATCAAGGCGGGCAGATAAAAGCGAATATTACTAAAGAGTTTGATAAAGGCTACGTAAGACTTTATTACAAACATTTAGACGATAAAACTATTGCATATTTACCTATGCCGGCAACATCAAAAGGCAAATCAGTAGGTAGTTTTGACCCTTCTTCTGATACTCCACACTCAGCTTATTTTACGTCGTTATTAACAACCGATGCTAACAACAATCTACGTCGTTCAGACATGCGCGACGGCATGAGCCCAGAAGTTGATTCTGTAGGTGTTGAAGCCGTATTTGATTTAGGCAACGATTGGTCTATTGAAAACAGATTTAGAACATCAAGCACTAAAGGTGGCTTTACTTCACCTATCCCTGAAAGTATTCAAAACAGCCAAACACTTGCTGAAAGTTTAGCGGGTACAGGTGCAACCTTGAGTTACGCAAACGGCCCTTCTGAAGGACAAGCCTATACGGGTAACAACTTAATGCGTATTCATACGTTTGATGTTGAAATGAATAACTTAGATTTTATGGTTAATGATTTAAAAATATTAAAATCATTTGGCGATACCAATGTAACTTTTGGTTACTACAAGTCATTACAAAACATTGAAACAACTTGGCTTTGGAATTCATACCTGCAAGAAGTTAAAGGCGACAACGCCGCACTTGTTGATGTAACCGCAGCTAACGGTACTCGTTTTTCTGATAACGGCTTAATTGCTTATGGTGTGCCAGCTTGGGGCAACTGTTGTACACGTAACTATGATCTTCAATACGATGTAACCGCACCTTATATTGCGGTTAATTCAATCTTTGGTGATTTAACTATTGATGCAAGTGTTCGTCATGACAGCGGAGAAGCAACCGGTACTTATACGGGTGCAGTACAAGCTGAATTAGATATGAACAGAGACGGTACAATTTCAGTTGCTGAACAAAGTGTTTCGGTATTAGATAACAGCAATCCTTCTTATGTAAATTACGATTGGAGTTACACCTCTTACTCTTTAGGTGCTAACTATATTCTAAATGATGATATGGCTGTATTTGCTCGCTTAAGTCATGGTGGAACAGCAAACGCTGACCGTTTAGCCTTTGGTAAAATTGCTACTGACGGTAGTGTAAATGATGAAGATGCAGTTGATGAAGTTGACCAATTCGAAGCGGGTATTAAGTATCGTCAAGACAGACTTTCGGTATTTGCTACGGCTTTCTTTGCTGAAACTCAAGAGCAAAACTTTGAAGCAAGCAGTCAACGATTTACTGACCGAGTATATGAGTCGTATGGTGTTGAGGTTGAAGCCGCTTACTACATTGGCGACTTTGATATTCGAGGTAACTTTACATGGACTGACGCCGAAATTACGAAAGACAATAAAAACCCAGATCAAGTAGGCAATACACCAAGAAGACAAGCTGACTTAGTTTATTCATTAACAACACGTTATAACTTCGACGAAGGCTCTGCAGGTATTAGTTTAATAGGAACGACTGATGCTTATGCTCAAGATAACCTTGATCAAAGTGTAGATAATATTCTTAAATTCGACGGATACACGCAAGTAAATGCATTCGCTCAATATTATTTATCCGACGCATTTAGTGTTGCTTTAAACATTAACAATCTATTTGATACTACAGGTATTACCGAAGCTGAAGAAGGTACTGTTCCTGTAAATGACATTATCAGAGCTAGAACAATTAACGGTAGAACCAGCAGTATTACTCTTAAATACGATTTTTAATTTTTTCTAGTCAAAGCAATCAAAAGCCCATTTTTATGGTAATGCCGATCAGTTAAGAAATGTTTAACGATCCATTGACCGATCTTCTGGTTAGTATATAAAGGCTTCTGAATTTATTCAGGAGCCTTTTCTTTTGCAACTCTCTACCGCCTTATCACAAGTTTCACAAAATAGTTTTACTGAATTTACAGGATTAAGTGAATTATTAGACCCAAGCATCGTTGATGAAGCGTTGGCTCAGTCAGGTATTGCGACCATAAGGAAGCGCAAGCTTCCTATGGAGCAAATGGTGTGGGCTGTTATTGGTATGGCTTTATTTCGTAAAATGTCTATCCGCCAATTAGTTAATCAGCTTGATATCATTCTACCTAACGGTGACCCCTATGTTGCACCTAGTGCCGTAACACAAGCAAGAAAGAAACTTGGTCATAAAGCAATAGAATCTATTTTTAATAAAACACAATCGCTATGGCATGAGGAGTCTACTCACCCAACATGGTGTGGGTTGACACTATTAGGTGTTGATGGCGTTGTATGGCGAACACCTGACTCAAAAGAAAATAATGAATATTTTGCACGTACAGGAAACTCTCATGGCAAGGCAAGTTACCCCCAAGTGCGCATGGTATGCCAGATGGAATTAACAAGTCATTTATTAACACAAAGTGCTTTTGATAGTGTTGATATTAACGAAATGAAATTAGCTGGCTCGCTAGTTGAAACAACACCAGATCATAGCTTGACACTATTTGATAGAGGCTTCTACTCGCTTGGATTACTTTATCGTTGGCAATCCACGGGAATATCACGTCATTGGCTGATACCGCTAAAAAAGAACGTACAATATGACATTGTTCGTTCATTAGGACGCCAAGATAAAATAGTTCGTTTAACCGCCTGTCCCCAAGCACGAAAGAAGTTTCCTGAATTACCTGAATCAATTGAAGCTCGATTAGTATCGAGAAAGGTTAATGGTAAAGCGTGCGAAGTGTTAACGTCTATGACGGATGCAATGAAGTTTCCTGTCGCTGATATTGTCGATTTATACGGACATCGGTGGGAGATAGAACTTGGTTTTAGAGAAATGAAGCAGTCACTACTTGATAGCCAATTTACCTTGCGTAGTAATCAACCTGAGCTTATAAAACAAGAGTTGTGGGGGATATTACTCGCTTATAATCTGATCCGTTATCAAATGGTATTAATGGCGAAGTCACTCGATTCAATACATCCAAACCAATTAAGTTTTCATGGTGCTTCAATGCACATAATTTATCAACTGACTATGTTGCCATTTTGTTCGCCAGGAAATGTGTCAAAATTTGTTATGGATATAACCAAAAGTGCCAAACAGTTTGTATTGCCAGCACGTAGAGAGCGGAGTTATCCGCGAGAATTGAAGTGTTCTAAGAATAGGTACCCTGTTAAAAAAAGAAATGCCGCTCACCTTAAGTGAACGGCATTACATTTTTATGGGCTTTTTTTAAGGTGAATTTATGTGTTCTTTACTCAGTTATGGCGAAGTATTAGTCGACTTTTTACCCGCCTCAATCAACAACCCAAACTATATTCCACTTGCTGGAGGTGCTCCTGCTAATGTTGCAGTAGCTTTCGCTAAACTAGGTGGAGAAAGTTACTTTGCTGGAGGTATCAGCGAAGATAATTTTGGTAATATGCTTCTACAGCAACTAGAAAGCGAAGGCGTTAATACCTGTTTTACTCAAAAAATAAAAAATGCTAATACCGCTCTCGTATTAGTCAGTTTAGACGAGCACGGCGAAAGAGACTTTAACTTTTATCGCCACAACACAGCCGATACTTTATATACAAAAGCACATATCGATAATATTGAGTGGCAAGGCATTAGCTTATTTCACTATTGTTCAAACACGTTAACCAGTGAATCAATGAGCGATAACACCCTTTATGCCATTAAACAGGCCAAAGCTAACAATGTGTTAATAAGTTTTGATGTAAATTTACGCCAGCAACTCTGGAACGACCTTGCTTTATTACCTGAAAGAGTTGAAGCCTGCATTAAGCAAAGCGACATTATAAAATTAAGTAAAGACGAAGCGGAGTACTTAGCAAATATTCAACAACTTGATGTTCAAGATTACATACGATCTTTAATATCTCTAGGCGCGAAACTTATTGTAGTAACCGACGGTTCAAATGCAGTACAGGCTACCTGTAAGTATTTTTCAACCATGCATGAAGTGCCTAAAATAATACCAATTGACACAACAGGTGCAGGCGACAGCTTTATTTCAGGCTTTCTGTTTTATTTAGCGCAAGAAACTTACAGTAATGAAAACAAAAAAACACTATTTGATGTTATAGAACAACCTGACCATATTTATGCTGCCATATTATTTGCTGCAAAATGTGGTGCGTTTACTTGTCAGAAAAAAGGTGCATTTGCAGCGCTCCCTAAAATAACAGACATTTAATTTATCGCCAGCGTAATAATACTTTTGCTGGTAACTATCCCTTTAATCTAACAAAAGGCGTGGTTTTACAAAATACGCCTTTAAGTAATCAATTAACAAACGTAACTTTTTAGACTCTGCTCCACCTGGGGGAAATACGCCATACACATTAATGTCTTTCATTTTATAGTCATCAAGCACCGACACTAAAGTACCTTGCTGAATTTTAGGTTTGGCATCGTAAACTGGAATTCTTGCTAAACCATGTCCACCTTCAACAAAAGCTGTGCGTGCTGCGGCATTGTTCGTGGTAATAGTGCCTTTCATTTCAATACTAAACGAACGAGTGCCTTTTGTTAGCTCAAGCGTACCCGAGGTCAATTTATACACCACCCATTGATGCTTATTTAAGTCTGTCGGATGAGTAGGTACACCAAACTTTTCAAAATACGAGGGTGCGCCGCAAAGGCAAGTGCCTAGCGTAGAAAGCTTGGTTGCTTGTAAGCCGGAATCCGCTAATGGCGCGCCGCGTATAGCTAAATCAATCCCCTCTTTCATGATATTAACTACCTCGTCCGTTAGCATCACATCAAGTTCAATTTTAGGGTAAAGGGTTCTGAATTCGTTAAGTGCTGGCACAATAGTTTGTAAGCCAACATTTACTGGGCAAGTAATTTTGAGTAAGCCAACAGGTTCATGTTTTAAGTTTTCAATTTGCTGATTAGCCGCAGACGCTTGCTCGGCAATAACACGACAATGTTGATAATAATCGCTACCCGCTTCGGTGAGAGAAATAGTACGGGTTGAACGATTGAGTAACTTTATCTCTAAGTGCGCTTCAAGCTTCTTAATATGGTAGCTCACCACCGCACGCGACAAGCCAAGACGTTTAGCTGCGCCGCTTAATGTACCTTGCTCAATGACTTGCGCGAATACCACCATACTTTTGAGTTGTTCAAATGAAATATCCATCACTTACTCGACTTAGCTTTAAAAAACACACATCGCCATTGTATCATTTATTAATACAATGATATCAATTTTGTCTGCATTGTTAGCTATAACTAACAAGAGTAAACTGCTCCCAACTAGCAAAATACATGTAACAAATTGAAATTATCGAGGTATAAAATGAATACAAAGAAAATATTAATGGTATTAACATCTCATGCTGATTTAGGTAACACAGGCGAAAAAACAGGCTTTTGGATAGAAGAATTTGCCGCTCCGTATTACACCTTTAAAGATGCAGGTATTGAAGTCACGTTAGCGTCGCCTCTTGGCGGACAACCACCTATCGATCCGAAGAGTGAACTAGACGATTTTCAAACGCCAGCAACGGTAAAATACTTTGCTGATCCAGAAACACAAAACCTTGTGGCTAACACACGCGTTTTAGCTGAATTAAACGCAGATGATTTTGATGCCGTTTTTTACCCTGGCGGTCACGGACCATTATGGGATTTAACTGAAAACACGACTTCTATTCAATTAATAGAGCGCTTTTTAGCAAGCAACAAACCTGTAGCTGCGGTATGTCATGCAACAGCCGCTTTTTTAAATGTTAAAAACAGCGTTGGTGAATACGCCATTAAAGGTAAAGCTATTTCAGGATTTACCAATACAGAAGAAGCCGCTGTAGAGCTTACCGATATCGTACCGTTTTTACTTGAAGACGAGTTAATTAAGCGTGGTGGCGATTATCAAAAAGTTGAAGATTGGAATGCTTTTGCCGTGCAAGATGGCCTTATTATTTCGGGACAAAACCCTGCAAGCTCAACGCTAGTAGCCAAAAAATTACTAAGCCAATTAAACCCAAATAATTAGGGCCTGCTGACCTTTGTATTATTTTTATGTAATAGGCTATTTTACTCTTTAATAAAGCAGAATGTGTGTAAGTTCGTTACTCTAAATAAACCAATTCGAGAGTAAAATAGCCACTGTCTTTGAGCTGAGACTAAAATTGCCTTAATCGCTTTATGAATAAGTTGATCTAATTTATGGATCAGAAAAAATAAGGAATTCATTATGACACAAACGACTAAAATCAATAGACAAATTGTATTAGCATCTCGACCTTTTGGTGCACCTACTCACGAAAACTTTAGCTTATTACAAACAGATAGACCAACGCCAAAACAAGGCGAAGTATTATTACGTACAGTATATCTATCGCTTGACCCCTACATGAGAGGACGAATGAATGATGCAAAGTCGTACGCTGATCCTGTCGCATTAAATGAAGTCATGGTGGGGGGCAGTGTTTGTCGGATAGAAGAGTCAAACCATGCTGACTATCAACAAGGCGACTGGGTTGTTGCTTTTGGCGGCTGGCAAGACTACAGCATATCTGACGGAGTCAACTTACTTAAATTAGACAATAACTTAACAAACCCCTCTTATGCCTTAGGTATTTTAGGTATGCCGGGGTTAACCGCTTATATGGGCCTATTAGATATAGGACAACCCAAAGCAGGCGAAACCCTTGTAGTAGCCGCAGCTACTGGTGCAGTAGGAAGTTTAGTTGGGCAAATTGCAAAAATTAAAGGCTGTAAAGTTATTGGTATAGCCGGTGGTGCTGAAAAATGTCAATACGCTGTTGAAACACTCGGTTTTGATGCCTGTTTAGATCACCACTCAAGCGATTTAGCAGAACAACTTAGCCAAGCTTGTCCTCAAGGTATCGATGTATATTTTGAAAACGTAGGTGGCAAAGTATTTGATGCTGTATTACCCCTACTAAATTCAAGTGCTCGTGTTCCTTTATGTGGCTTAATTTCGCAATATAATGCGACTGAATTACCCAGCGGTCCCGACAGAATGTCGTCTTTAATGGGCGCTTTATTAGTTAAACGTATAAAAATGCAAGGCTTTATTGTATTTGATGACTATGGCCATCGTTATAATGAATTTAGCGAAGCTATGATGAAATGGATTACAGAAGGAAAAATTCAATACAAAGAGCATTTGGTTGAAGGTATTGAAAACACCGTATCGTCATTCATTGGCCTACTTGAAGGTAAAAACTTTGGTAAATTAGTGGTTCGCGTTGGACCCGATAGCTTATCCTAAGAGCATTTATCCCGTAGTATTTGAAAGGAATAAGTCACGCACATTGAAATTGATTAGGTATAATAGCCTAATCAATTAAGCGTTATGCTTTCATATTTCAATTCAAAGATCATTCGTGACTGGAAAAACACATCATGCGAATAGCCGTTACTCAGCTTGCCACTTCATCTGATCCGCAAGAAACCTTAGCAAATTGTATTAACGTAATAAGCCAAACCGCAGCGTGTAAACCATCACTTATTGTTCTTCCTGAACTGGGTAACATCTCTTTTTTACAAGAAATAGTCGATCAAGCTAAAAAACATCATTGTTATATTACTCTTAGCCTAATTCAGCCAAGCAAAAAGCATCCGACTTCTTGCTTATTATCACCGCAAGGTGAAATTATTTATCCCGCAGAACAACAAGCATTAACGACACCTTGGGGAAAAATTGGGCTTTTATCGAACAGCCAAGATACTAGCTTTGAAGCATCGCGTGGTTTAACTTTGCAAGGCGCACAGTTGTTATGCCATTCAATGAACACGTTTTCACTTGATCAACATAATATTCATGGTCCTGCTCGCGCCTGTGAAAATAAGGTGTTTTTAGCTTCAGCAAATAAAATTGGGCCATTTTTAACTGGAACTAAGCAGACAAACGAACCGCTTGTTAGCCTTGGTCAAAGCCAAGTAGTAGCCCCTAATGGTCAGTTATTAGCAAAAATAACGCACAATGAAACAGGCTTTGTTTTTGCTGATATAGACTTGGAAGGCGCCCTTAAAAAACTACGACCCGATGAAACAAATATTATTGAACAACGACGACCTCAACTTTATCAAACGCTACAATCACAAATAAAAACAACACCCTTAACTACAGATAATAACAAGGTTCCAGCAACCGCTAATGTTGCACTATTCGCCACCTATAAATCTAACGAACAAGCGATTGAAGATGTATGCCATTACATTGAAAATAACCTCAGCGATATTATTCAATTACCTGAGTTATTTTTTATTGCAGATAAAAGTATTACTCATAACACCGAACAACTCGCTGAAATAGAAAACTTAAGTACACAACTAATTAGTCAAATAAGCGCTGAACTCAGACCGTTTCAATACGTATGTACAAGCTTAGTGATTGAAGGAATACATCAAGCCGTCATAATCAACGAACAAGGGGTATTTGCTACACAACAACAATTGCATTATTGCCAAAGATATTCGTGGAGTGCGCTAGGAAATAACTTACAGATTATTCAATTACCCTTAGAACAAGGCAATATTAACGTAGCCATGTTAACTGCCGACGATGCCAACATACCCGAAATAGTTAGCCTTGCAGCGTTAAATAACATTCACGTATTACTGGTTCCTTTTGATATTCAAGAGCCGTGCGAAGTAGAATATAACTTAATAGCTAAAGCCGCAGAGCACCGTATTTGCATTGTGGCAGCGAGTCGCGAAAAAAGCTTTGCAGCCGCAACACCTATTGATAAAACCGATAACAATATATTTAAGAAAAACAAAGTAAAAGCACAGAAATGTACGGGGTTTATTGCCAATTTAACGACAACGCCCACCCAGCTAGAGCAGTGGCAGTTTAGAAAGTTTGAAGGTTACCTCAACCGACCTTTAATTAAATATCAGCACGGTAAAATAACCAAAGCGTTGGTTTATCCGAGCGCGGCTTGTAATAAACTTACGATATTGCAAACGGATTAATCACTAACAGGCATTTTCTTGAAGCTCAGTAAAAGACTAAAACAAATAGATAAAATGGTTAGCGCACAGTATTCCCACATTTGGGATTGCTGTTGCGATCATGGCTTTTTGGGCGCGGCGCTATTAAATAGACAAACGGATACTCATATTCATTTTGTTGATATTGTGCCTGAGTTAATGGCTGAACTAGACACTAAACTACAACGCTTTTATTCAAACGCGGTTTCAAGATGGGAAACACATTGCCTTGATGTAGCAACATTGCCTTTAGAAAAATACCAAGGTAATCACCTTGTGATTATTGCCGGAGTGGGTGGCGATTTAATGATCCAGTTTGTTGAAGCTATTTACCAAAAGCACCAAAATCTAGCTATAGATTTTTTACTATGCCCTGTGCATCACCAATTTGCATTACGCCATAAGCTAATAGAACTTAACTTTAGTTTGCAGCAAGAAGTATTGGTGGAAGATAACAAACGTTTTTATGAAGTTTTATTGGTTTCATCTGCCCATAACAAGCATAAGCCGATAACGCCCGTTGGCGAAACAATATGGCAGGCACACTCACCGCAACAAGCTAAAGTAGTTGAAAGCTATTTACATAAAACGCTGAATCATTACCAACGCATTCAGCAAGGTGACACCAGCAAAGTACAACATATAATTGATGCTTACCGTTCGCTAGTACCTGTGATTCATACTGATAGATAGTACCGATAAATAATAACTAACGTGCTAGCGATTTTAAACGCATGGTATTCATGAATAGTGTTGGGTCACTGATTTTATCCAGCATTGTGCTATCAGGTAAACAATCATCATCTACGTAGTCAACATAATCCGCTGCTGAATCAAAAATTAAAATATCTAACGCTAATCGGTCTAAACCATACAAACCTCGATGTATCATGTCAGCCGAAAAAACGAGTAAATCACCCGCGGCTAACTCAATTTTTTTACCGTTAGATAAATCATCGCTACTCAACCTGCCCTTTCTTTCATCTCGTACATTAAATTCTTCTTCGCTGTCCCAGCGCTTATGCGTACCAGGAATTAACTCCATGCCTAGTTCGTCAAATAAAGGTACTCTAAGATGTAAAACCTGATCTTCATGAATCACTTTTTTTTGTGATTCAACATCATGATCATACTGACAATCTCGATGCCAAAAGTCTTTCTGTTGAGGGTTAACAGGATTAAAAAACAACTGAGTATTCATAAAGGCAGGATTAATAGGGAGAACACAATTAACAATATCCATTACTTTTTTTGAGCTAATAAAGTTAAAAAGTTTTATTCGGTCATCAAAACTTAAATATTGGCTGCCAGTAATTAAAGAAGAGTTAAACGCTTCCGTCTGATAAAACTCAGCATTGTCTTTTTTCCAGCACTCATGAAACGTTAATATCACCTCTCTAAGAGACGACATTTCAGTGACATTAAAATAGTTTCGAATCACAAAATAACCTTGCTCTTCATAATGACTATTTAGCTGATTTAGATTTTCTACCATTGATGAAATTAATTAACCCAGAGTTAAAAACGCGTATTATCTTTATCGCTTACTTGGTAGTCAAACATTAAACGAATTAACTCGACTATCTACACTTAATATTTGCTCCCTTTACCTTGCATCAAGCAGTATGCGTAATTCTGAGTATTTGAGCGAAGGTTATAAATAAACATTATCACTTTACTCATTTTCGTATATGGTCTGAACTCGGATTAACGGGTTTTATATTATTTTGATTTATAATGACTAAGCAAAGGAAATCGATCACTCATGCAAAACTTCTTCAAAAAAGGAATTAATGCTGCGCGTTCTTTAACAGACAAAGCAACAGAGGAATTATCTTCTAATTACGCCATCGTAAAAGAAAAACTAGATGGCTTACCAATATTTGTTTCTGCTGAAAAGTCAGATAAATATAAGGGGATTCAATATGACGAAAAACATTACTTTGTTATACCTTACGAGCTTTCAGAGTATAAATTTGCTCTGCACACTATGCGTTGTTTACCTAATGCAATTCCCGAAATTAATAATCTACCCAAACGCCGTATTTTTCACTTTCCAAATGAACATTCAGAAGAAATGCTTAAAGGCTATATGCGCCAATCGGCTGAAGAAATGGCTCGAAAAAACAAAAATAACAATCCAAGCAGTTTAGAATCTCTAGCAAACCAAATTGACTCACTCGATAAAAAATTAACTTATGGCATGTTATTGGTTGGCGGGTTAGCAGCTATAGTAAATCCGCTACTCGGCGCAGGCATTGCAGCTAAAGCAATATTACCTAGTGTGGGCGGGCTTCTAAATAAATATGGCCTTAAACCAACCGGAGAAAAATTAAGCCAATATCAGCTCGATAAATCAATAAAAGACGCCGAAGAGCATATAGCTAAAGAGTTTGAAGACGCCAATACCCTTCAGGTAATTAACCCTATTTTACAAGAATTAGAACTAACTCTACGCACAAGCGAATATCAACATGACCCATTAACAGGTCCTAATTTAGCAGATGGTAGTATTCCTGAACTAGATGATGAAAGATGGCGAGAACTAACCGAAGTTGCAATATGCCATGTTTACAAAGAAGCTTACGAAAACCCTGCTTTACATGAACAAGCACACCTTGGTCCAGAAAACCTAAGATGGTTAAAAATAATGTTTGACGTTAATAAGAAAGATTTTACGGGTTAAACGCTTATAAACAAAACTTCTATACCCGTTATTATTAAAAGCAATACAACATCTATTAAGTATTTTTACTACATCTTGCGCTTTTTAAACAATTTAATCCATAAAAGTGTCAGCAACAACGGTACTCCAATTAAAACAAACTCCTTAATAAAAGGTAGAATATACATCATAGCAGCAGGAATATTACGTTCACCTCCTTCATTTTCTCCATGAGAATACCCTAATTGATTTATCTGCTCAGCCCAGCCTGTAAACTCTAAACCTACCAGTAAAACACTTAGCAAACATGAAACTAGCGCAACAACAAACAATCGAGACTGCCAACGATATTGTAAATATTTCATGCTTTTTCCTCTCTAGCAAACATGCGCTTTGATAATTGAATAATCCAATTCCAATTTAAAGCCAAATGAATACCTAACATAGGCATTAATAACGTAGCTGAATCGTGATGTATTTTAGACCAAAAATCTTGAATATTTAGATCTATTCCCACAGTTGGTAATAACGCAACAGAAACCAAAAATCCACTAACAAAAGCCAATAACATCATTAAGTAAATTAAATAATCCCAAATAATATTAAAACGCTCTCTTGCAGATATTTTAGAGACTAATCGGCTTGCACTTTTTTTGATCCAATCCCAATGCAATAAAAGATGGATAATAAACGGGATAATAAAAACTAAACTCCACCACTCATGTAGCGGAACACCTGTAGCTTGTGGCGCCGAAACCAACATAAAACTAATAAGTAATAGTGCATCCATTACGTAACGTGTTTTTTGTAAGCTTTGTTTCCAATCTGACATAAACCTTGACCTTGTATTAATGTTTACCTGTAATAATAAATGATAATAAAACGCTATACTCATGTTTTTCTAGCAAACATTAATCGTTAAATTAAGCCATTACCTTTTTTGATTCCAATAAGCACTAGCATAAAGTTTTGACTTATCATAATCACAGTTATCATTCAGGTGACCTTTTAGTTGTTTAGTAACACTTGCTTCAGCCGCTATAAATATAGCCGTATTATTCAAGTTATTTCCTCTTGATTCAAGGCTACTTAAAAAATCATCTGTTAACTTATTGGGTGTTACAAGCCAATGAACCTCAATCCCTTCTGGCGTTTTTAATGACTGAATATCTTCTTTGTTTGGCACTTGTATATATGCATGCCCGCTAGCAGTATCAGACAACTTTTCTATAGTAGCTGCAATAGCCGGTAGCGCCGTTATATCACCCAAAAACAAATGATTATCTATAACTAAATCAGTGTGCTTTGGTTCACCTGGACCAGCTATACCAAGATAATCTCCCACTTTAGCTTGAAGCGCCCAATTACTCGCTAATCCTTCGTGATCATTTACAGCAAAGTCGATAGTCAGTTCTAAATTTTTCTTATCAAACGATCTAATTGTATAAGAACGCATCCATTTTTTAAAACCAAAGTACATGCCAAGCTTAGGCTTTTGATCGCTTGACGCTGGGTTAGGGAAAATAGCTTTAACATGACCCCCTTCCTTTTTTTCAGGAAAGTCTGAAAGATCATCTCCCGTTAATACAATTCGTTTCATGTGCGGAGATAAATCACACACTGATAAAACCTGTGTCATACGCATAGTTGGACCCATAATAACTTCCTCTTGTTGTTTAAATATTTAAGCTGAAACTTTTGTTAAATGCTTTTCAAGTTTTGGTTTTACAACCAAAGACATAAAGCAAGATAAGGCTAAACCTACAGGTAACGCATAAAGTAATGTATTCAAAAAGTAACCGGAAAACTCAGTAATTGACTCATAACTATGGCTATTTAATATACTAACCACAGCCATTAAAGACTCCATAATTACCGCCATTAAAATACCTTGTAATAGGTTTTTTTGCAGACTTGACCATGTAGAAAAAAATTGATTAATACACTTACTGATCGTTATAAATATAGCCCCGCCTACCGGTAACATAACGAGAAATGCAAAAGTAAAAGTGTCAACCCAAGTATTTAAAAAACTCTGAGAAGGCTGCAAATTAATGAGTGTCATAATAGCCGTTATGGTGCCAACCATCAGCAACATAAAGGAAAGCATAATAGGTACATTTTTTAATTTAATTGACATAACAAAACCCGATAAACTAGTTGATAAAATCTACTATATTTATATTGGTAGATATTGTCAACTAGTTTATTGTCGGATTTTCTTAACTTCGTATAATTTGTGGCACATGAAGACTTTAAATTACAGGAGGAAAAAATATTTATTAATTCGTAATATCCTATTTATTTAAAATAATTACATCCCATATTTAACAAGGCTTACAGGAATACCACTGGGGTGATAAATAGATTAATTAGAAAAACTAAATCTATAAAAAACTCTATCTTTTTACCCAAGATAATACACACAAAAATAATTACAAATAATAATTATTCGCATTATTATTTGTATCAATATATTTCCTCCGGCCCTTTAACTTTCTAACGGATTGATAATGATTAAAACTCGATTGAGCTTACTCACTCGACTTATTGTGCAGAGTGTTAGTGCAGAAACACTTACAAATGATGAAAATATTCATGAAAGGAATATAGAACGTATTATGCTTACAGATAGTTGAATTGTTGAAAAAGTTCTAGCATGAATTACAAACATTGCTGGCAACTCTAGTTCCGGGTTTAGCACCTAGCACAGGTACATCGAGTAATTCTAGCCAAACCTTACGAAATAGATCGTTAGGGATCAGAAGTATTGATGCTAATGCCATAACGAATTGAAGTAATGAAAGACACCCTAGCCACTCATAGTTGTTGCTTATTAGGTTTCACTTTTCAACAACTATATTTAACAACAGTATTCTTAATCATCTGTTTTATTTTGTACCAACAAATCAAACGTTTTTACATCACAGTTACTATTGGCATCACAACCTTTTATAATAAACTTTAGGCTTGATATATTTTGCTCCAGAAAGTTCTCACTGCCTAAAAAGTCACTCCCAATAGAGCAAGATAACTTGTTATCATCAATTCCACATTGAACTTCACCCGTAGCGTTCGGACAAAGTGAAAGAGAAGCGCCACCACATTTAAGACCGACTATTTTATTATTGTCAGAATGTTCTGCGCCGTTAGCCGATAAATATAAATCTATTCTGTAGGATGCTGAAGAAGGCGATACCCACTGAACTTCAAAGTTAGTACCTTTTGTAACAGTAACCAGCTCCCCTTCATAAAAATCTTTTGCATCAAATCTGATATTTTGTAAGGTAAAGCTATTTGTATCACCTGGAAGATTGTTGGTATCGGGAGCTTTTTCGTCAGAATCTCCTCCGCCGCAAGCGCTCAGCATGAATAGACTAATAGTTAATAAAAGATATTTCATAAATGTCCTTATTAGTAAGGTAAATGGATTCCATATTGGGCTACTTATAGACATAAGCACCGAGATATTATTGACTATTTAAGCCATAGTCTATTCTTAATGTTTTTATTTTAAAGTAAATAACCTGAACTCGGCTAAATAAATGCTTCTCTAGCAGTTATTATTCTATCCATATTAGAAATTGACTTATACCAATTCCATTCAGTTTGTTCTCAACTCAGAGCTACATTAGCGAGCTTAGAACAAGCAAAATTATTTAAACATAGTTATTCTATATTTCATTAATTTTGTGTCGTTATAAGTTTGCTAATGAGCTCCCAAGGGCGACTTTAAAAGGCTTATATGCGGCGTTATTGGTTTTGACAAGGGAGTAACCACTCTCTTCAATTAATGCCTTGCCTCTAAGCCTTTTAACTCTCGCTGAGTGGGAAAAAACTTAATGGACTTGGTATTACTCCCTAATAGGCAATAAGTCACAACTAAGTATACGAATTAACTAACCTCACTATATCGACAAAGCTTTACTATTGAGAAGTAGGTAATATTTTTCGTCTTCTACTTTTAGTACGAGTGAAAAATTTCACCATACCAGTTACTACCAAAATAATAAGGCTAAGACCTGTTAATAGCACAAGCATATTGCCAATAGGTTTACCAAAAGTGTATCCCCCATGTAATGACAATAGCATGCCTGTTATTCTCACCGATGCTTTTGACAACTCTGCTCTTTCTATATGTACTAAATCGCTGCATGATGCATGAACGTAAATCCGTCCATCACCATCACGCTTGTTTTCATCGTCGTTAGACTTATAAGTCAGCATATAAGGGCCATTTTCTGTATTAGGCATAAAAAAAGTGGCTAGTTTTTTATTAGGAAAATATTTATTACCCGCAGCTTCAGCATCACTAGGTGTAATATTATTACCACATTGTTTTGCAAAACCCGCGCTAGTGGGAGGTGCGTAACTAGGTGGTGATAATAAAGGGCTAAACCAGTCAGGTTTTGCTAACGCTAGGCCTGTCAGGCAAAAATATATAACTAATAATGAACTCCAAACACCAAACCATGCATGTAATGAAAAACATGTCTTTTTTATTCCATCATGAAAATTTAATGTGGTTGCTTTACGCCAAATATTATTGTGTTTTGGCCACCATAAATACAATCCAGTCAACGCAAAGAAGATTAGTAATATAGAGAGCACACAAACAAAAATAATGCCTGGATTACCCAACAATAATGAATGATGAAAATCTATTAATTCATGCGCAAACGCTCCACTTAAAGGAAAGTCGCCCTTGTATTGAGCATTCCAAGGGTCAACGCTTAACATGCGTATGCCTTCGCTGGCTTGTGATCCAGTGGGCATAACAAACACCATGGCAGTTTCTACTTCTTCAACACGGCTATGGGGCATTAGTACCCCTACCGTTTGAAAATTATCCTCATAGCCTTTAACCGCTGATGCAATTAACGTGGAGACATTAACCATTGGAGTATTAGGCGTGCTGGGTGTTGCCTTGAGTACATCTCCGTATTGCACAAGAAACAGATCGCCAACAAAAGCGAGCATAGCACCTGAGCCAGCCACAAGGATGACAAAAAAACCTGAAATCACACCTAACCAGCCATGTAACCATGCTAGAACTTTTTTATTGGACATGAGTATTAAAACCTCGCTTCAAGACCAATTAGGAATGTTCTTGGTTGTACTAATACTGCATTATCAAAGGCGCTGTCATCTTCTGTGCTTCCTTCAGGTGCGCTACCAGGATAACGGGCAACGGCTTTTTCAACATTACCAATATTATTGATAGATCCATAAATACGTAAATGTTCGAAGTCATAAGAAATTTTTGCATTCCCAATAATATAAGCATCTGTTTTACCATCAGGTCGGTTATTAACATCAGTAAAGTAACCGCTGGTATAACGAGTTACTAAGCTTGTTGACCAGTTATTGTGAGTCCACGTTAAACCTATGCTTGAAGTAACGCTTGGAGCTGTTAATAATTGATTACCTTCAATCCCCGAATCAGAATATTCACTAACTTTTGTATTTAATAAGCCGAGATTGATAAAAGCATTTAAGTCTGATGTGATCTCTAACGTGGCGCCTAACTCAATACCGCTAGTGTTTACGCGATCAGCGTTACGCACTACAAAGGCTTCATCACGAGAGTCATCAGGCGTTAGGTCGAAAGGTAATTGCATATCTTTATAATTAGAATAAAAAATATTCTGAGTTAAGGACAG
Source organism: Pseudocolwellia sp. G5-9 (assembly GCF_055808995.1). Classification (NCBI taxonomy): domain Bacteria; kingdom Pseudomonadati; phylum Pseudomonadota; class Gammaproteobacteria; order Alteromonadales; family Colwelliaceae; genus Pseudocolwellia; species Pseudocolwellia sp. G5-9. Next base: position 3,364,385 of record NZ_CM147893.1, on the reverse strand, counting down.
TTTGCCATCTAGTAATTCTTGGCGACCGTATAGTTCAGATGTCCATACGTACTCAGCGTCGTATTCATAATTAACAATTGGGAATGTGAATGTAATTCCGCCACCACCTGCGTTGTAACCTCGAGATATCTGCGCTCCCCAGCTCGTTGTTTTAGTTTGTTGCCAATTAATACCTATTTTAGGTAAAAGTGCGGTATAGGTTTCGTCGCTAGAAATTTGAACCAGTTCGCCAGTTGCATCACCACCATTACGTTGATGATGATCTCGCTCGTAACGTAAACCGAAAGATAAATCAAAATCATGACTTAATGGCATTAAACCTTCAGAGTACGCCGCGAAAGTGTTTGATTTATCTTCAAAGTTTTGGCCACCCCAATATTCAATATATTCATCTTGATCGGCCTGATAATAATACAAACCACTAACCATAGAAAACCCAGTATCACCGGTATAATAAATACGCGGTTCTATAATAATGTCTGTAGTATCAATAGTGGCATTGCTTGAGTTTGGCACAGCCATTCGCTTAAATTTAAACTTGGTAGTAGAGGTATTGAGGGTTAAGCGCATGGTATCAGACAATGCAGTTTCAAAATCAGCCGCTACAGACGTAGTTTTTGGGTTATGCACGGGTTGATTTGGAAAGTTTGATACATGTTCAGCAAAAGGCTGAACAATAATTTCACTATTCGGGCTGGTATAATCAGTATGCGATAGTGTTAAAAGTAGTTTACTTTTCGGTGCAAAATCAGGGGTAAGTAACACTTTTCCACGTAATGTAAGTGCTTCTGTTTCAGCTGGATTACTAACTCCTTCATAAGCTGTGTAATTAACTACTGATGTACGTTTGTATAAATCACCTGACAAACGCAATGCGACTTGATCTTCGATAAGGGGCACGTTAATCATGGCAGATCTTCGGCTCTGTTGATGATTACCCGTTGCTACTTGCACAGCCCCTTCACTATTAAAAGTCGGATCATTAGTCTTAACAATAACGGTACCAGCAATGGCATTACGACCAACTAAAGTACTTTGTGAACCTCGCAGTACTTCAATCCGCTCTAAGTCAAACACTCCAACATCACCAAAAACCACCTCACTATAACTAGCGGGACGATTATCAATTTGCCAACTTAATCGTGAACGACTGCCAGCAAAAAATGCATTAGCATTTTCGGCTGCGCCTGTTCCGTCAATTCCCCGAACACTTGGACCTTTACCTGTTCCGGTTACCACAGATATATTGGCGGCAGAATCTAAAACGTCGCGCAGAGTGTTTAAACCCGCACGATTCCTTAGTATTTCCTCATCTAATATTTCTACACTATTTGCTGTTTTAAATAATGTACGTTCAAGTAATTCACCTGTGACGGTGATCTTTTCGATTGTTTGTGGCTTGTCAGTAACGATATTCTCTTGAGAATATGCGAAAGAGGCGCACATTGTGGTCGCGACACAACAAACATTTACAAACACTAATAACTTCATTTTAATTTTCCTACACGAGTGACGTGACTAATTTTAATTGAGAATGATTCGTATTTATTGTATTGTTTGAGTCTTATACCAGCCACTCCAATTGAGGGCTTGTAGCTCCATTAGCGTATTATTTGGGAGTCTATTTTGGAGAATATTAAAACTTGGCAACAACAACATGCAGATTTTAATCTTAGGTTAACTAATTTGGGTGTAACGCCTTCTATATCTATGAGCGATCCAAATGGCATGTTGCAAATCGCCCATGGGCAATTCGATGCCTTTGAAGGTAACTTTGAAGCATCTCCGCGTTTAATGCTAAATCTATGCACTGGCGGTGTTGCTAAATTGGGTAGGTTTTCAGACGAAGCTAATCTTGAGGGGATTATACGTGCAGGTGATGCCCTGATTGCGCTCCCTCATTCAAAGGCAACAGGTTACTATTCAACTATATCAATGTTGGGTATTGCGGTGGATTTACCCCTTTTTGAAAAAGTTGTTGGGGAAAAAATAGCTGTTAATGACTTATTGCCTGCAGCATCTGAATTTCATAGAAACCCCCTCATTACTTCAGTGATGACAGCGCTTTGGCGAGACGCTGAAATGAACGGTTTAACCAGTGCCTTTTTTGAACAAGGCTTGTTAGTCATCTTTAATCAATTAGTTAATTACCGTAAAAAAGTTGTACTGTCTCGCCCGGTAAGTCCGCTTTCTGGAAATCGTTTGAAGCGCTCACTTGAATTCATTGATAATAAGTTAGATTCTAATTTACGTGTGGCAAACCTTGCCAAAGAAGTAAACTTAGATGTTCGTACCTTTACTCGTACTTTTCGTGCCGCAACGGGTTATGCTCCTTTTGAGTATCTAACCATGCGCAGAATGGAAGTCGCAAAAGAGCTGCTAGGTAAAGGTTATACGGTTACCGAAATATCCATGGCAGTAGGTTATTCAAATCCAAGTAAATTTTCTGCAGCTTTCAGGCGTTTAAATGGAAAATCTCCTACAGAATGGCGCGTATTATTTAACCTGAGTTCGGTTTAAGATATAGTTAACTCATTGAAAAGTAATCACTAAAAACTCGGTTGCTTCTAGCTTGATAGTTTTACTTAATTCAAGGAAAATTTACGCGTCAATAGCTGGCCTATTGCAAGTGAATTTAACGCAGAAGTGACTAAAAATAGCGGCTAGAAGAACATTTATTAAGCCAAGTTTAGGTTATTTAGATAATTTTCATCCACATCATTCATCTAACACTATACACGTGCATTAACATGCAGGTTTTATAAGACTTCAGTTCAAAAACGTTAAATATTGATTTCTACTCATAAAGATGAGGCTGTTAGCCATTTTATTTATTACAGTAGAGCGTGTGACCTTTACTGTATTTTTGCAATGGCTTGTTTAGTATTTATGCAAGACAATGAGAGTTTATTAATTTTTTGTTTTTCAATCATAATACCTGATATTCAGTCAACAACCTTGATGATCACTTTTAGCCTCTAATTTAGAGACCGAGCCATGCTCAATAGATGGCGCTTGCGGTAAATCATCAAGATAAACAGAGGAAATAATACGCTCTTGTGCTGCTAAGGCATCTTTCTTCCATTTTTTATATTTATCAGACCGGTCAACGCGGTGTGCAAACTCTACTTCTAAAAAGCTATGCTCACCTAAGGGCAAACAATAAAAGTCATTGTGATAGTAGCTGTTGTTTCTGACTTCACTATAAAATACCCAATCCGTTTGATTGAGGTTTTTAATGATGGCAGGTGCTAATGGCTGTCGACCCTGAAGCTTAATATATTCTGCAACTTCTTCTTCTAATTCATCTGGTTCATATGGCATTGCCATCCTACTCGATTCTTCTACCACTCTTCTTCGAAGTTCTGTGTTGGTGCCATCCGGGCCGTAATGATAATCAATATAAGATTGCGTAACATAATGCGATAATGCTTTTTTATCTAAAACATTAATGTGATTAACTTGTTTAATGCGTAATTGACAACTTAACATGCCATATTCGCTACTAGGGAATAGGGCAATGGGTGGCATGTACATCCAATTTTCAGTCATCATATGTACATAGCAATGTTGATGGTATTTTTTAGCGTGTTTAGTAAACCAGTCAATTGAAGAGTGCGGAAAACTAACATCGACAGGGCTAGGTGCAGCAACTACATTACTGTCGGGTACTTTAATGGTTAGTTGTTTATCTTCTAGAATAAAGCGATGGTTAACGTCACGATCAAAATCAGGGCCACCGACAAAACCACGCCAATAAGCTTTAATGAGTTTAATCAATACTATGCTCAATCGAAGGTTCTTGCGGTAAATCATCAAGATAAACTGAGGCTATAATACGCTCTTGTGCTGCTAAGGCATCTTTTTTCCATTTTTTATATTTATCAGACCGGTCAACGCGGTGCGCAAATTCCACTTCTAAAAAGCTATGTTCACCTAGGGGCAAACAATAAAAGTCATTGTGATAGTAGCTGTTGTTTCTGACTTCACTATAAAATACCCAATCGGTTTTATTAAAGCTTTTAATGATGGCTGGTGCTAATGGTTGGTTACCATGAAGATCAATGACCATTGCAATTTCTGCTTCTATTTCATCTTGAGACCAAGTGTAAGGGCTTTTCTTTAATCGTTCTTCAACCCTAGTACGAATTTTCGTATTTTCGCCCTTGGGGGCATTATGATAATCAATATAAGATTGCGTCACATAATGCGATAATGCAGCTTTATCTAAAACATTAATGTGATTAACTTGTTTAATGCGTAATTGACAACTTAACATGCCATATTCGCTACTAGGGAATATGGTAATAGGTGGCATGTACATCCAGTTTTCGGTCATCATATGTACATAAGAATGTTGACGATATTTTTTAGCTTTTTCAGCAAACCAACTTTTTGAAGAATGCGGAAAAATCATATTCATATCACTAGGAGAAGCCACTACATTACTATCAGGCACTTTAATACTTAGTTGCTTGTCTTCTAAAATAAAGCGATGGTTAACGTCACGATCAAAATCAGGCCCACCGACAAAACCTCGCCAATAAGCTTTCATTAATTTGAAGATATTCATTATATTCTACTGTCACCTTTAGGCAGCGTTTTAATAAATTTTCTTACCGTGGTTGCTTTTGATATATTGCCTAGCAACTGTAGTTGGTCTGCATACGTTTCAAGACCTAAAAAGGGTAAGGTATGTGGGCTAGCGCCTACTTCGTCGCCAAATGTCAATCCCATAAATTTAACTGAACGAGCTAAGCTACTTGATGAAATATCGTTAGTAATATTTGGTACTAGGTCAAAAGGATTATTGCGTATGTTGTTAATAGTTAAACCTGCACCGTTCGCCATGCGTTTAAGTCGGTCAAGATTAGCGCCCGAGCCATGTATAGCTAATTGTTGAGTGGTTAAAGGTTTACCGTATTTAATACGGTAATGCTCTAACGCCGCACAAAATATAATAGCCCCTTGGCTATGGGCAACCCATTTCACTTTTTTACCTTGCTGGTTATTTTGCGCCAATACCGCCGCTAAATGTTGGGCATTATGTGATTTACGCCCTAAGCGTTTATCAAACACACATTCAGCAGCATCTAGGGCCATATTATCAGTTGGGTTATGAAAGAGCGTGTAGGCTTTTATACCATCACCTTGGTAGGCAGTATCTAAATGGGTACCCATTAACCATGCCGCTTTTACTACATCGTTTAGCATACCATTAACAGCAGCATGGGCAGTCTTCACCTGCGTGGTTGCTTGAGGTTCATTAGTCCAAGCGCCTTGTAGTTCCCTTATTCCTGCTTTGTCCTTAGCTTTATCATAAGTAGCTAAGGTTTCTCGTGTTACTTCATACAGCATGGTACGCTCGGCCGAAAAGGTACTTTTTCTCCCCTGTAATTGCTCATCAAAAAGGATATCACCAATATTAATTTGATTATCTTTTAAATCGTATTGAATCAAATAATGATAATTACGAAAAGGGTACTTAGTACGCCATAACCGACGTAACGGGTTGCGGCTGTGTTTTAATGAATTTTTAGCATTAGGGTGTGCGCAAATTTGCTCTATATCCCTTACCACCATGTGTTGGTCGTAATCGTTTAACTGGGCGAGCATTGCCAAAGCTTGGCAGGTAAATTTAACTCTTTGAAAAGGAAAGTTATGATCTAATTTTACCCCATAATCTCTACAGGTGTTGGCATCTAATGCCATCAGTGAATGAGGGGTAATATTTTTATTGAGTTTTGTCCAAGACATACTAAGTTCCGTTTAAGTTGATTCCATTACCGATAGGATATTATCAAACTAATTTCATGTAAAGTTACAACGGCTATTTAATGCGTATTATTCAACGTATTCTTAACACTGGCAAATAGACCAAAAAACTATCGATACTAATGTCCGCTTTCGTATCTTTGTTAACATTAAGCTAGTGATCATTAGATACTTCTTCAACTAGCCATAAGCGGTCATTAAGTTTTTGTGAAACCATGATGATATTAAGGACAATTCTAACCCAAATTCACTACATACCTATGGGGCTAGTTTAAGCTCAGGCTGTGTGAGAACTCCCTGCGTAAATTTTTTATGTCACGCTACGTAAATTAATAAGTAACTTGGCACCAAACTTACAACAGGATTTAATCTACAGAGTATTTTCTCTCTGATATTATTGAATTACGCCAATTAAAAATAGTTTTCACACAGTCTGAGCTCAAAGCAGCCTGTCGATTTTTCCATGATTTTATGCCAACACCAGATCTAAAGCAGACGCTGAAAATAATTATTGTGACACTAAAAATAGTATTTAATTGTTGCTAAAATAGATTGATCATTAAGACTTTAAGTTAAAGTCACTTGTTATCCGTTTGTTTCAAGCCAGCTCAGAATGTTTATTTTGCTTTTATAGAACAACTCAATATCCGCAACATTTTCAAGATAATTTACGACAAAGTTAACTACCGAAAATCGATTGACATGGTTGAAGTAAGCTGCCATTGGGTGTGCTTTCACACCATAAATTGGAATAGAGATTGTTTCAAATTGATCACATGTTATATCAAAAACTAAGCCCTCCACCTCTAACCAATAATGATTTTCGTCCCCTTCTCGATTATAACCATGCACCACTTGCATATGTTGGAATTTTTCTCGAACAAGTATTGCGTGGAAACAGGTTGCACTTTGACATGAATTTTTCGGAAAACTATAGAAAAAAGGAAGATCAATTTGATCTTTTTTACTTTCAAATATACATCTAATATTTTTAGAAAATTTAATGAGTGCTTCCATATACTCAATTACCTCGAACCAGCGCCTTGTTAATAGGCAAATAATATGTTAGCTAAAATTAGCGAAGGACGAGCAAAAGCCAACTGTTTTTTCTCCGTTTAAGCAACTTGTTAGCCGCTTTAAGTCGATATTTTGTATTTTATTGTCAAAAAAACACATAAAACTGGAAGGCTATTACGAATTAGTGCTACCATGACTTTAGAAATATTACTATGGAATACCCTAAAAATGCTAATTGAATTTACAGTTAAAAACTATCGCTCTATTAAAGAGAGGCAAGTATTTAGCATGGTAAAAGCAAAAGGTGATGAGTTAGAAAAAGATAACTCTTTTTTGCCAGAAGCCACTAATACTTATCTACTTCGTTCGGCTGTTATTTATGGTGCGAATGCTGCTGGCAAATCAAACATAATCCGAGCATTAATGGAAATGGAGTTTATTGTTAGAAACTCCTCTTCTAATATCCAAGAAGGAGACTCTTTACCAATCACGCCTTACCTTTTTGACGAAGAAACAATGAATGAAGCTTCTGAGTTTGAAGTCATTTTTATTAGTGAAGGGATTAAGTTCCAATATGGTTTTTCGGCTACAAAATATAAAGTGTTAGAAGAGTGGCTAATTGCATATCCTAAAGCTAGACCTCAGAGATGGTTTTCTAGAGTTTTTGATACAAAAAATGGTCAATATGATTATAAATTTAGTGAGCACTTGTTAGGTACAAAAAGTGTGTGGATGAATTCCACCCGCTCTAATGCATTATTTTTATCCACTGCTGTTCAATTAAATAGTGAGCAACTTAAACCTATTTTTAATTGGTTTAAAGAAAAATTACGTCCAACTAATGTTAGTGGTTGGGGGCCTAGTTATACCGCATCTTTGTGTGAAAATGATGAAACAAAAAAACAAGTTTTAGATTTTTTACAGTCTGCTGATTTTAATATTGATGATATCGAAATTGAATCTGAGAAGTTTGATCCTAAATCTCTTCCTGATGAATTACCAGATATTGTAAAAGAACAAATCTCAAGAGAGATGAAAGGAAAGGAAGTAATTGATATTAAGACAGTACATAAAACAAAATCAGGTAAGAGAGTTCCTTTAGACTTTTCAGAAGAATCTGATGGTACACAAAAGTTCTTTTCTTTTGCTGGTCCTTGGATCGATATCCTTCAAAACGGATATATTTTAATTGTTGATGAACTACATGATAATTTGCATCCTAAGATGGTTAAATATTTAGTGAACCTTTTTCACAGCACCAAAACAAACCCTAAAAATGCTCAATTGATCTTTACAACTCATGAAACATCTATTCTAAATCAAGATGTGTTTAGACGCGATCAAATCTGGTTTTGTGAAAAAAATAAACATCAAGAAACTTCTATTTACCCTTTAACTGATTTTAGCCCTAGGAAAGAACGTGAAAATTTAGAAGTGAGCTATCTCTCAGGGAGATATGGCGCTTTACCATTTATTAAGAACATTAATAAATTAGGAGCGTAAAATGGGGTCGGAAGATTTGCACCATAAAAGGAAAGCGAAAGCTACTCGAGATCTAAAACGTAGAGCTTCTAGACGTTCTTCATACGACAAAGTACTTATCGTTTGTGAAGGTGAAAAAACAGAACCAAATTACTTCACTGAGCTTGTAAATTATTACAAACTAAATTCTGCAAATGTTGAAATTGATGGTTCATGTGGCTCTAGCCCTAAAAGTGTTCTTAGAAGAGCTGAAAAGTTAGCAAAGACTGAACAAGATAAGGGAGATGGCTATGATCGAATTTACTGTGTTTTTGATAAAGATTCCCATGAAACTTATGAAGAAACGAAAGCTAAAATAGCATTAAAAAAACCAGCGGGGTTATTTTTTCATATTGTTTCAATTCCTTGTTTTGAATATTGGTTATTACTCCACTTTCAATATACAACGAAACCATTCAGTGCCTCAGGTAACTCAAGTATTTCTAACGAAGTATTAAAAGAATTAAAAAAAGTAATGCCTGAATATTCTAAAGGAGATGAAAAAGTATTTTGTACATTACTACAACAACTTGAATTTGCTAAGAAAAATGCACTACGAGCTTTAATTGAAGTCGAAAATAATTTTACTGATAACCCTTCAACTCATATTCACGAGTTAGTGGATTACCTCCAAAATTTGCAAAACGGCTAACGCCTAAATAACAGGCTAAAATGGAGCGGAGCGAACAGCCCACTGTTTTTAGTCCTAGTTGATTTTCTTATTAGGCTTTTTTTGCTAATTGCTTAAGTCTATTTAATTCCGCTGTTGAAACTTGCGACAAAACACCTTTAGATTCTAAAATCTGAGTTACTCTAACTTCTATTCGTGAACTTAACTCACCTTCATCATCACTAAGATCAGTTTCAATTCCCTCAATCATTTTATCAAGTAAAGGCTGAAACATTGATTGAGCAACAGCTTCAACTTCCCGAGCTTGATGTTCCTTTTTAAGAGTTTCATAATTTTCATCAGGAACAACCATTGGTGAATTTAAAAGCAATAAAGGTGGGATGAAAATAGTCTGCAATGAATTTTTTAACGTAATACCACCTTCATCAATATCTGTTATTTTATATAAATTAGATCCTACTCCACTGCCAGCACCTGTATATACAATATAAGCGTTTCTCCCAGCCACTGCTTCAAGCTTATTTTTTAACTTTTTATATTCATTTTTCTTTTGAAGGAAATCTTTAAGGTAAAAAGTAATTGCTACTGTTACAACTGTAGTAACGACCACAAATAGTATTTTTGCGTAATCAAATTCCAATTTTAACTCCTTGTATTGGTCAAAAGCCTAAAAGTTTAATATGAGGATGTAATCCGCCTTTCTACAAAGGCCATTAATCCCTTTAATTTATAATTAACATCGACATTACGTGATTGTTATCATTAGATCAATGACTTAAAAATATAGACACAACTGATGGATGTGTAAAAGGCGGATCTAATCCCGCTTTCTTGTAGAAAGAAGAATTTCTCGATGGCTGCATATAAAAATAGTATTTATTTGCTTTTTTAACTATTTAAGTCATTTAAACTTATGCTTGAATACTTCTGATTAAATCATATTTCCACAAATCCCTCCTTTATTTAGAGTAAAAGCTTTACTTTACTAGAGTACATGCTCTATAATGCGAGGGTTCTTAGCGAACAGTTTATTGAATTGTAAGTTTTCCCCATAACTTATTCTTATTTTGCCGGTACTTATTGTTATCGGCTTTTTTTTGCCTAAAATTTAGTTTTTTCTATTTAATATCAAGTAGGTATAAAAATTATCTTTATCATTCCCGCTTTAAGCAAGACATAAAAAAGCCCTGCAGTATTATTGCAAGGCTTTGGTGTTAATAAGGTTTTTAATGATTCCTTATTGTTTAATTATGCTCAAACTAATCTTTAATAAGTTCGTCTTGCGCTAGGTCTTCATTAAGGTCGCCTTCAAACCATGCTTGAATAACCGCAGTCGCTTGTTCTGAACCAGTGCGTTTTAATGATGAAAATGCTTGAACAGTAATATCAGCATTATGTTCTTTTAGTATTTTTTTCACTTTAAGTACTTCAGTCGCGCTTTGCCCTAAAGATAATTTATCGCACTTCGTCAATAGAGCTAAAATAGGTAATTCGCTATCTACAGCCCATTGAATAAGATCTTTATCTAAGTCTTTTAACGGATGACGAATATCCATTAAGATCACTAATCCTTTTAGGCATTCGCGTTTTTCTAGGTATTCGCCTAGTGCTTTTTGCCATTTCTTTTTCATTTCTAATGGCACTTGCGCAAAACCATAACCAGGTAAATCGATTAAACGTTTGTTTTCTGCAATTTCAAACACGTTAATTAACTGTGTTCTTCCAGGTGTTTTACTGGTTCTAGCTAAGCTTTTTTGATTAGTTAAGGTGTTCAAAGCGCTCGATTTTCCGGCATTAGATCGACCAGCAAATGCGACTTCTATCCCCGTATCATCAGGCAACCGACGAATGTCTGGCGCGCTAAGTGTAAACGTCGCTCTGTGTAAATTTATGCTTGATGATGACAAGGTAGTTTCCAAATACTGTAATAATTATCGCCATTATATCTATTTTTTTCATTTATATTCAAAAAATAGATAAAATATCACCTTATTTTTACTATGTTTATTACACGGTGCAATTATTTGTGTAAAATACTGCCAGTTTTTTTAAACACTTTTTTTTAATTAGGTAAGTTGCTTAGTTAAGGCAAGAAGAGATCTATTCAATGAAACGTTTTATTTTTTCACTATTAATAATTTTTACAGGTATGAATGTTGCCGTTGCTTCTGGTGATGCTGAAGCAGGTAAAGGCAAGGTTGCTTTATGTGCTGGATGTCATGGTGCAAATGGTATTAGTGCGAGTGACGCATACCCTAATCTTGCGGGTCAGCATGCTGACTACATTGTTAAACAACTTAAAGCGTTAAAAAATAGTACTGACCGTAGCGATCCTGTAATGGGGCCTATGGCTGCAGGTTTGTCTGAACAAGACATGGCTGACATTGGTGCATATTATAATAGTTTACCTCGTACAGCAGCTGACGCGAGTGCTGCAGGTGGGGACGCAGGCGCAAGTGCCGCAGCTCCAGTAGCTAAATACGAACCTGATGCTGTAGCAGGTAAAAGTTTATACGAATTAGGTGATGCATCTCGTAGCATTGGTGCTTGTATTGGTTGTCATGGTAAAGACGGTAACAGTGAAGTACTTATTTACCCTAATCTTGCTAAACAACATCCTGAGTATATTCAAAAACAATTACATAACTTTAAAGCAAATGAAAATCGTTCTAACTATCCGATGAATCAATTTGCTGGCCAAATGACTGACGAAGAAATTTTAGATATTGGCGCTTACTTCGCTGATACAAAGGCTGTTGCTAACATTAAACCGAAAAAGGTTACTGTTGCGGCAATTACTGAAGAAGTATTAGCAGGTGAAAAGAAAGCGGCTGTATGTGCAGCGTGTCATGGTACAGGTGGTAACGCTACAGTGGCGATTTATCCTAAGTTAGCTGGCCAACATGCAAGTTATATTGTTAAGCAATTAACAGAGCTTAAAAATGGTGACCGTAAAGATCCTGTTATGTCGGGTATGGCTGCTCCTCTTTCTGAGCAAGACATGGTTGAACTAGCAGCATACTTTTCAGCACAAAAACCATTGGCTGGAAACGGTAAAGGCTCTGAACTTGGTAGTAAAATTTATTACGGTGGTAAAGTTAACCACGTAAACCAATCAGTTACCGCTTGTGTTGCTTGTCATGGTGCTACGGGTAAAGGCATGGCTAACGCTGGTTTCCCTTCATTAGCAAACCAAAGTGTTGAGTATATTACGTCTCAATTAACTAAATTTAAGTCAGGCGAGCGTGCAAACGACAAATCAAAAATGATGCGTAACATTGCAATGAGCTTATCTGAAAAAGACATTAATGAGTTAGCGCAGTTTATTGCTACATTAAAATAAAGCGTCTCTCACTTTAAAAAAACAGCATTTTATATGCTGTTTTTTTATGCCTAAAATTTATATATTTAATCTTTGTTGTTATTTATCTGCGTATTGTTACTATAATTTGCTTTACCTGTTTTAATTATTTAACCACAAGGAATAAGCTGTTGTTTAATAAGTTACCTATTCAAATAAAATTCTTATTTATTAGCTTTTTTATTATTTGTGCGCCTTCTTTTTTTGCTAATGCTACCAACACTCTTACGGTTAACATTGTTGATACTAACCAAAAACCATTAGAAAACATGGTGGTATATGTTGAGCCGATTGGCCATCAAGCCACATTAAAAAACACTAACACTTTAGAAATAGGCCAAGCAAATAAAGCCTTTATTCCTTACATCAGTGTTATGCAATTGGGTAGTAAAGTTAAATTTAATAACCAAGACAATATTACCCACCATATCTATTCACCCGTTGGTGACAATAAGTTTTCAGTTAAAATTCGTTCAGGTCAAGAAGTGATAAAAAACGACTTTAACGAAGCGGGCGAAGTATCCATGGGGTGCAACATTCATGACTGGATGAGTGGTTATATGCTTATTGTGGACACGCCTTTTTTCGCAAAATCAGATAAAAACGGTAATACTGAAATTGTTATTGATAAATCAGGTCAATATAAAGTGGTAGTTTGGCATCCACAAATGACAGAGGTTAACAATAGAATAACTAAAACGATTAACTTAGATAGTTCTATGGCGGTAACGATGCAGTTATCAAAACCTATGGATGAAATTCCTAGCCAACAAAATGGAGACGACTTCGATTTTTTGTCTGATTATTAAACAACCCGAATTAGGGATAAGCAATTATGCTTAATGTGAAAAGCTTACAAACAAAAATATTTTTATTTTTTGTTTTATTACTGTTACTCGTGCAGTCGATTGCATTATGGACCTTAATTAAAGGTAATAATGCACAAGAACAACAAGAAATTAATAATAGGCTTACTACGGCTAAAACCATATTTACAGAGCAGTTTAATAGTCGTCGCGATTATTTAGCGGCCTTTGCTGAAACTGCCGCAAAAGATTACGGTATAAAAGACGTATTTGAAGACGATACACGCAGCCTGCTATTTGCTTTAAATAACCACCGTAAGCGTATTAATGCCGATCTTGCTATGGCTATTTCAGCAAACGGCGACATAACTGCCCAACTACAAGTTTCTCATCTAGATAATGCAAAAACTAAAGTTCAAAAAGGTTCTGAACTCGGTAGCCAATTTAAACATACTGATTGGTTAGAAAGCCAAGAAAAATCGCACTTGTATATGCTTGACGGTATCTTGTATCAATTAAGTTTATCGCCACTTTCTGTAGGCACTAGCACTATTGGTTGGTTAGCTTTTGGTTTTGAAATTAATCAAACATTAGCGACTCATTTTTTAGACATTACGCGTTTAGAAGTTGATTTTATTCTTAACCAAAATAATCAATGGTTACTTATTGCCTCATCAAATCCTGATGCCGACATTAACTTTGCTAAAAACATTGTTAACGGACAAACCCCTGAGCAATACATAGCCATTGGTGAGTTAATTACTGAGTTTGACGATCAACAATTTGGTTTAGCTATGTACGGTTTAAGAGCCGATATTGTTAAATTACTGCAAGAACAATGGTGGCAGTTTTTAATTCTTACTTTCATCACCCTATTACTTTCATTAACAAGTGCTTATATTATTGCCGCTTCTATTACCAAGCCCATTAAACGTTTAGTAAAACAAGCTAAAATGATCGCCCGTGGTGATTATCAACAAAAAATCGAATTAAAAGACAGTAGCGAACTTGGACAGCTTGCTGACGAATTTAACCTCATGCAACAAGCCGTACTTACGCGTGAGCAAGAACTTACACACAGAGCTAATCACGACCCTTTAACAGAATTACCCAACAGAAATATTTTAGTTAAAACGTTAAACCAATTAATTAACGACAAAACCAGCTTTCAGCTATTTCATCTTAATTTAAGTCGATTGAAAGACGTAAACGAAACCCTCGGGCATGACGTAGGTGATTGGCTTATTCAGCGAACCGCTGACAGACTAAAAAAGCTCTCGCAATTCACCCTATTGTGTCACCTTGGTGGCGACGAATTTATTTTACTTTTTGAAAAACAAGATAAACATTCAATTGCTGAACTCGTTAAAAATATTAACACCGCATTAGAAGCTCACTGCGACTACGGTGGAATTAACTTACAACTGCAAGTACGTATTGGTATTTCGTCGTTTCCTGAACACAGCAACGTAGATAAAACACTACTACAAATGGCTGACACGGCCTTACAAAATGCCAGAAAAAACAATAAAAATTACCAATGTTACGATAAGTCGTTAGATGTAAATAGCGTTGAACGCCTGAACCTAATTAACGACCTCAAACACGCTATTTCTGACAACCAACTAGAATTGCATTACCAACCCAAGCTTGATTTAAAAACCAATATTGTTACTCATGCTGAAGCCCTTGTACGTTGGTATCACCCCACCTTAGGCATGATACCGCCAGACAATTTTATTCATATTGCCGAACAAACAGGTCAAATTAACAGCCTAACCCGTTGGGTTGTTGCTACAGCACTTAGCCAATCAGCCATTTGGCGAGAAGACGGTATAGATATTAACGTGGCTGTTAATATTTCAGCTGAAAATTTAAAAGAGTCTGATTTTTACGAATTTATTTGCAACACCATTGCAGCAAATAAAGTGCCTGCCAATAAAGTTACCTTAGAGGTTACCGAAAGCGCAGTTGTTGATAATCCTGAATCTGCCATTATGCTACTACAACGTTTTAAAGACGCTGGCATAAAAATATCGATAGACGATTACGGCACAGGCTATTCATCGTTAGCTCAGTTAAAACAGCTACCTGTACACGAATTAAAAATAGATAAGTCTTTTGTGCAACATTTGCATGAAGATGAAGACGACCGAATTATTGTAAGATCAACCATTGAATTAGCTCATAACATGGGCCTATCTGTAGTATCAGAAGGAATTGAAGACGACTTCGCATTACGCTGGTTAGCAAAACAAGGCTGTGAACTTGGACAAGGTTATTTTATTAGCAGACCTAAACCCACAAACGACTTTACTACTTGGATGAAAAAACAAGACGTATTGAGCGTTGAAAAAGGCTAACGCGTGCAACAACACTTTATTACTCTTTTATTTACCTTAAGCTTAGCGGTACTAAACCAAGCAAGCGCTTATGAAATGGAAAGTACATTTCATGGGGTACTAGACTTAAGAGCAACAGCAACCGATTCCTTAACAAGCAGTTATACACAAGGTGGTTACGGAAAGTTTGCATTAAATGACGGAGAAAGCCTTTCTCTTGCACAAGCGGGGGGCGAAATAGCCTTAAGCTGGGATAATGGTTTAAGTGTTCATGCCGTAGCTAACGCCTATAAAAACAATGGCAAATTTAAACTAGGCTTAACCGAAGGCTATATTAAATATTCAGGTTTACCTAATGCTTCTGGTTATCGGTGGCAATCAAAACTAGGCGTGTTTTATCCTAAAATATCTCTCGAAAACAATGCATACGCATGGGCCAGTAAAAACACCTTAAACTCATCAAGCTTAAATACATGGATAGGTGAAGAAATTAGAGTGTTAGGTAACGAAATTACCCTGACCCGTTTAGGAAGAATAAATAAAGACCCATTCGATTTATCGTTAACCGTAAGCGCTTTTGTAAATAATGACCCCGCAGGCAGCATGCTCTCTTGGCATGGCTGGACCATCAGTAATCGGCAAACCCTTTACTCGGAAAAAATACAACTCCCATACTTTAAAGCAAGAATGCAAGGCTACGACTTATACGAACAAGCCTCAAGCTCAGATCCTTTTTTAGAATTAGACGATAGAGTTGGAGGACATGTTCGAGCTGAAATTAAATTCCATAACAAAGGCGCTATTTCTGCAGGCTATTACAACAACAACGGCAAACCTTATATTGTAGACAATGGTCAATATGCGTGGAAAACTCGCTTTACTCATGTTGATTTAACGTGGTTATTACCACAAGGCATTGTACTAACGAGTCAATTATTACATGGTGATACACTCATGCAAAGCCCTTTAAAAACCGATGTTGTAAATAACGATTACACTAATGGTTATATTGCCCTTTCAAAACGCATTAAAGCCCATAGAATCACCTCACGTATAGAACGATTCAACATAAAAGATAACGATAAAACAATAGGCGACAACAACACCGAACGCGGTAAAGCATTTACCTTAAACTACACCTATCGCTTATCAAAACCTTGGTTTTTATCTACTGAATTTACCTGGATTGATAGCTACCGCCCAGGGCGAATGTATACCAACAACCCAATAAATTTAACCGAAAGACAACTTGCCTTTGCCGCTCGCTATTTTTATTAATTTTGTTGAATATACAAGGTAATATATTTAACAATCATTAAATTAGTGTAAAATGCGTTCATCTAGCGATACCAATCGAATTACTTAACCCATGACACGCTAATTATTAGCGTTAAACAGAGAGTCATTTATGAAAAAAATACTTTTGACACTATTATTAGGACTAGGTGCACTTAACACGGCATCAGCTATTGAAGGCGACGCTGACGCAGGTAAAGGCAAGTCAGCTATGTGTGCAGCATGTCATGGCGTAGACGGTAATGGAGCAGTTGCCATATACCCTAAATTAGCAGGACAAAGTGCAGCTTATATCGCTAAACAACTTGCTGATTTTAAATTAGGTATGTCGTCGGGTGGTAAAGAAGGTCGTGCAGATCCAATCATGGGTGGTATGACAATGGCGCTATCAGAACAAGACATGGCAGACTTAGGTGCATACTTTGCTTCACAAAAAATGGCTGTTGGTTCAGATACAACCAATGAAAAGGGCAAAAAACTCTATTTAGGTGGTGATGCCTCTCGTGGAATTACTGCTTGTGTTGCTTGTCATGGTGCTACAGGTCAAGGTATGGATAAAGCAGGTTTCCCTGTTATTGGCCAACAAAGTGCAGCTTACATTAAATCTCAGCTTGAAAAATTCCGTACGGGTACACGCGCAAACGACAAAGCAAAAATGATGCGCAATATTGCTATGAAACTTGAAGACGCTGATATTGAAGCACTAACGCAATATATTGCTTCTTTAAAGTAAAACAGCTAACACAACCAACATTAAAACCACTATTTATAGTGGTTTTTTTATAAGTAAAATTTATCTTACAAAACCATACTGTTTTTATTAAAAAAATTTTTCCAATTTTATACTACCCCCATTAAAACTGCTAGTATTATACGATAACCCTATAATTTTAATGTATTAAGAAAATAACCTTATACATCACAAAACGTGGATCCCTTTTTATGAATGGACTCGGCAATGAAGTCACCTTTGCATCATCAGAACAATTAATTTCTATGACTAACTTAAAGGGTGATATTACCTACGTTAATGACAACTTTTCTCAAATATCGGGATATTCGCCCAAAGAGCTTATTGGTCAGCATCACAATATAGTCCGCCATCCTGAAATGCCGAAAGCAGCCTTTGAAGACTTATGGGCGAAATTAAAGCGAGGTGATTCATGGCGAGGCATGGTAAAAAACCTTTGTAAAAACAAAAAAGATTATTACTGGGTAGACGCCTACGTTACACCTGTATATGAAAACGATACAATTATTGGTTATCAGTCTGTACGCACCTGCCCTAGTCAAGCACAGAAAATTGCAGCGACTAAATTGTACGACAAATTAAATAACAAAAAAATATCGGTTGAATTCTCTATAAACATTCCGTTAAAACGCCTTATCGCTTTAATACTTATTACACTCAGTACCGTGTTTATAGGTATAAATTACAGTGTTTCAGCTGCAGTCATTCAGCTTATTAGCTTTATTTTGTTTATCGCTATTTTTACTGAGGAAATGCTCGTATTACCCAAACATGTTAAAAATATTAAAGAAAAATACGACAGCCCTTCACGCTTATTATTCGCAGGTAAAGGTATTGGCGCATTATTAAATTACCCATCTCTTTTACAACATGCCAAAGTGAGGACTATTTTAGGTCGCAGCCATGACTCTGGCACCGTATTAACCGGTTTAGCTTCAGGACTTTCTCAGTCATCAGAACAAACATTAAATGGTTTACTTGAAGAAAATAATCAACTTGATCAATTAGCTACAGCCATTACACAAATGAGTACCACAATAAATGAAGTAAGTAAGAGTACTGCTGAAGCGCATGATAAAGTGGTAGATATTGTTGAACAGTGTGATAAATCAATAAATACGATTGATGAAAGCGAAATAAAAATTAGTAAGCTTTCACAAGAAGTCGAAAACGCTGCATCGAATGCGCAAAGTTTAACTCAAGATGCTGCCAATATAGCCAAAATAATGGATGAAATTGAAGGTATAGCCGATCAAACTAATTTACTTGCTCTTAACGCAGCTATTGAAGCAGCGCGAGCAGGAGAGCAAGGTAGAGGATTTGCTGTTGTTGCCGACGAAGTAAGAACATTAGCTAGTCGAACCCAATCAGCCACTGAGCATATTCGTAACTCAGTAGTTGAATTACAAAGCACATTAACTTCATGGAGTAATATAATGCTTGTCAGTCGTGATGATGCCAACAACTGTGTGTTAAACACGAACGAAGCGAAATCAAGCATGAATAGTATAAAATCTATGATTGATAACGTGAGTAATATTACCGCTCAAATAGCAACCGCCGCTGAAGAACAAAGTGCTGTAGCCAATGAAATTAATAAAAACATCCATGCTATTGATATTATCTCAAAACAAAACACAGAAAGTGCAGAAAATGTTAACGAAAGCAGTATTAAAGTGAATGAAAATGCTAACGCCTTAGAAGCCTTAAGTTCCACGTTTCGCTAAGCTGTATGTAATTAATAATAAGTAACCTCAGCTCGGGATAAGCAAAGTTACTCAACAAGCTATTTTTATGCTAAATTCGCCTTGTTATACACAAAAATATCAATGTTGAGAGACTAATATAACTTAGGAAAACAACGGTACAGGTTAAGGTTTTGATAAATAATAATTTTAATTCATTATCTAACATTCATTAACCCGAGTTGAGGTTAAGTAATTTAATATGATGAAAAACCATTTTTGTTGAACATTAACAATATATATTTTATTTATGTTTTTTTTATCTGTAATATCAAATCACCGTACATACAGTTAAAGAAATAAAAATGAAACTCAGTATTTTTATCGTCTTATTTATCTCTTTTTACACCCAAGCAGTACAGTTAAAAGAAGTGATAACAGGCATAGAGCAACCTACAGATGTAAAATTTTTTCCTGATTCAAATATAGAATTATTAATAGCAGAAAAAAAAGGAAAACTAATATTTACGGATCTATTAACTAAAAAAATACATACCGTACATGAGTTCGCTGTAAAAAGTGACACTGAAATGGGGCTATTAGGCCTAGCATTTCATCCCGATCACACAAAAAATAATTTTTTATTTATTAACTACTTTCCAAAAGAAGGTGAACGTAGAACTCGAGTTTCTCGATTTACTTTAAACAAAAACGCTGAAAATTATAGTTTATCTAACGAAAAAATTATTTTAGAAATTAAACAGCCCTATCAAAACCATAATGGCGGACAACTAGCTTTTGGGCCTGATAATTTTTTATATATTGGCATGGGTGATGGTGGCGCAGGCGGAGATCCAAAAGGGCATGGTCAAAATACTAAAACCTTACTCGGCAATATGTTACGTATTGATATTAATACCAGTGACAAAGTCCCTTATGCTGTTCCTACAGATAATCCCTTCATTGCAACGGCTAACTTTAGGCCAGAAATATGGGCTTATGGCTTAAGAAACCCTTGGCGCTTTTCATTTGCTGGCGACACATTAATTGTTGCTGATGTAGGCCAAAGTAAAATTGAAGAAATTTCTGTTGTTGAAAAAGGACAAAACCTTGGCTGGAATACAATGGAAGGTGATGAATGCTTTAAACCCGAAAAAGATTGTAACCAAAAAGGTTTAACTTTACCTAAAGTAACTTACACACATAAAGATGGTCTATCGATTACTGGCGGCTATGTATATACAGGCAAATTGATACCTGAATTACACAACCATTATATATATGCTGATTTTATTTTAGGTGGTGTTTGGGCGACAAGATTTCCGGATTTTTCCACTCCGATCAAACTATTTGATGCCACAGGTATTAACCTTTCAACTTTCGCACTAAATTCCAAAGGTGAAATATATACAGCAGATTATGCTAGCGGTAATATTTATCAGTTAGTTCCTTAATAATAAATCCTATTAGGCTAATAGATTTTGAAAGAATCTTACTGAATTTTCAGGGCTTTCAGCTTCTGTAACAGCAGTAACCACCGCAATACTATCTACGCCTGTTGCTAAAACTTCAGGCGCTCTTTCATGATTAATACCACCAATCGCAACAACTGGAATATCAGTGCTTAACGCTAAAATATCAGCTAGGTTTTCAACGCCTTGAATTTGCCCTGTCATGTTTTTAGTTTTAGTTGGATAAATAGCGCCAATCGCCAAGTACGAGGGCTTTAACTGTTGTGCTAATAAAAACTCGTAACAACCATGGGTGCTAATACCTAAACGTAAACCTGCTTTATGTATTTGATCAAGCGGCGTGGTTTGTAAATCTTCCTGACCAATATGTACGCCATAAGCACCATGTTTTATTGCCAACTGCCAGTAATCGTTAATAAATAAGCGAGTATCAGGATAGTTTTTTGCTAATTCGACCGCTTGAGCAATAATTGCATCTAACTCGGCTTCAGTTTTATTTTTTATGCGTAGCTGAACAATATGTAACCCCAGCGGCAACAAACGCTCTAACCAATAAAGTGAATCAATAACCGGATATAAACCTAACTTTTGTTTGTTTCGTGTATAACCTAACGATTTAAATGCGCTAAGTTCGCAGTATTTGTCATTAATATCTGTTGAAACTACGGGAAAATACTCTTTTTGAATCGGCCAAGTGGTTTGTTCAAAAGCGCCGTAGTGATCATGTTTACCTTTGTTTTTACTTAACCCTTTATTAATAAAAGCTTTAGCCAAAGTAAAAGCATCTCGTACCAAATGACCATGAGCAACAAAAGCAGCGAATGCACTCGCAAAACTACAACCGCCACCATGGCTATAATCAGTATCAACTTTAATTGAGCGTAAACCGTACTCTATGGTTTTGTCTTGACTCATTTTACTTAAGTCGACATCTGTTAAGGTATGTAAGCAGTAATCTAAACAAGAAATATTATTAGGTACACACTTTGTTAATGGATGCCCACCTTTTATGATGACCGATTTTACACCTAATCCAATAATGCGTTCAGCTAAATTTTTTATGTTGTCGCTATTTAAACCTGCTAACCATTGTGCTTCTTGACTATTAGGCGTTATAACATCGATAACGCTCAATAAGGGTGCAAGTTCCACTACAGATAAATTAGAAAACTTACCACCTACCGAAGCATGACCAACAGGATCGTACACCACTTTAATGGAATGATGATGTTGCTTTAACGTCGCCAAAAAATCGGCCAACCAAGCAACTTGTTCAATATTCGCCAGCAAACCTATTTTGATCACACTTGGCATTTTATCGTTTAATAATAACTGTGCTTGTTGCGCTAAA
This sequence comes from Pseudocolwellia sp. G5-9, assembly GCF_055808995.1. NCBI lineage: Bacteria > Pseudomonadati > Pseudomonadota > Gammaproteobacteria > Alteromonadales > Colwelliaceae > Pseudocolwellia > Pseudocolwellia sp. G5-9. Next base: position 3,342,377 of record NZ_CM147893.1, on the reverse strand, counting down.
ATGTCTACATCGACAGGATTAACCGACAGCAAAGTTTGAGAGTTTTGCACCGTATTCGCTGTACTTAAATGACAAACATCAACCCCAAGCGCATGACCTGTTTTAATATCAGCTGCTATTCCAGCGCCACCAGAGCAATCGCTGCCAGAGATAGTCCAAACAATCGGTTTATTAGATGTCATCATATATTCAACTCTCAAATTATTTAATGTTTATAATAAAAAATATCACTCTAATTAATTGATACAGCAAGTAGTGAGCCAACAAAATAGTCAATTATCGCAGTATTTATGAGCTATTTTGGTGCCAAAACGGCGTATCTAATGTCGGTGTCGATGGGTGAGCTGTCTGTCGCTCTGGCATAACACCACCTACATAGGCCAACTCCCCTGCCTGTAACGACAAAGCAAACGCTTTTGCCATCGCTACCGGATTATCCGCTAAAGCTACTGCGCTATTGAGTAGTACGCCGTCGTAACCCATTTCCATAGCCAAACATGCGTCAGACGGTTTACCAATACCAGCATCTAAAATCAGCGTGGTATTAGGTAAGCGCAAACGTATAGTTTCAAGGTTATAAGGATTCATTAATCCTTTACCTGTTCCTATTGGCGAGGCCCAAGGCATAACCACCTCACAACCTAAATCACTCAGCCTTTGGCAAAGTACTAGATCATCAGTACAGTAGGGTAACACTTTAAAGCCATCCGCAATCAGTTGCTCGGTTGCTTTTAATAATTCGATGGGATCTGGCTGTAAATTGTAATCGTCGCCAATAACTTCGAGCTTAATCCAGTCAGTATCGAAAATTTCTCGACTCATTTTGGCGAGTGTTATGGCTTCTTTCGCACTTTTACAGCCAGCCGTATTCGGTAATAAAAATCCGTTAGTTTGGGCAACAATATCTTGTATGTATTGCCAAATTTTAACGCCTGAGTTATCTGCTGGATTTTGTCTTTTTAACGACAAAGTAACCACTTGCGAACCACTGGCTAAAATGGCGTCTTTCATTATTTGAGGCGACGAATACAGCGCGCTGCCAATAAGTAACCGACTATTTAATGTTTGTCCGTAAATTGTTAATGACATAAATTAATACCTAACGCGTTATCCACCTTGAATAGGAAATAGCACATCAATGCTATCGCCTTCTTTAAGCGGGGTTCTGCCATAATCACCCCTACCGACAAAGTCGCTATTCAGCGCTACGGCAAAAGTTGTTTGTTGTTGATCTTCATTTAAAAATTGCTGCAATGCGTTAGCAACAAAAACGTTCCTGTGTTCACTATTTTCGATGGTAAATCGGTCACCATTAATAAAAATATTCATCTTAGATTATGTTCTCTATCTCATTTACCCGACTTTGCTCACTACAAGTAATAGGCAATAAATGTGAATACTTAAAATGTGAGTATTCACTTTCATTAGGTTCTTCACCCTTGCTATAGCTTTCTTTTAAAACACTAATCAAAGACTCAAGCTGCTTAAGTACAACAGGAGCGATTAAAAAACCATGACGATATAAGCCATTTACTTGAATAAGACGCTGGTTGGTCATAATTTTAGGTTGATTATCACTAAAAGCTGGACGACACTGGCTAACGTGCTGTCGAATATTGGCTTCTGCAAACCCCGGATGAACACTATAAGCTGCACTCAGTAATTCCATCGCTGAACGAACCGTCATTGGAGAAGTATCATCGCTTTCAATTTCGGTTGCTCCTACAACATAAAACCCTTTGCCTTTAGGTGCTATATACAATTGATAACGTGGATGCATCAACCGAATAGGTCGAGAAATATTTACGTTAGGTGCGAACAACTGAAATAGCTCGCCACGTACTGCACGTAAATCTTTCAAATTACTTTTATTATTACCGCTAGCCGAACTCGACAACGACTTTGCCCCTGTACCTCGACAATCAATGACTAAATCGAATGTTTGCGTAATTGCTTTAGCATCCTTAGTTTTTACAGATCGGTAAGTTAACAGGCAACCCCGTTCAACATTTTCAATATCAACCACTTCGGTTTCACTTAACCAATGCACGGATGATTGTTGTAATTGGGTTTTTAAGGCAATTAACAGCTTTCGATTACCTATTTGACCTTCTTGTGGAAGATACAGTCCTTGGTTAAACGAACGACCTAATTCAGGTTCAAGAGATTCAAGCTGTTGTCGATTTAATGCTTGTGTTGGGTATTGTGGGTAATGGTTTTTAAGGTAACGAGCCACATGTAAGTAATCACCTTGATCTTGCGTATGGCTGACCATTATAGCCCCTTCATGCTGAAAAAAAGTATACTCGTCAAGTGTGGCTAAAAACTCTGGCCACAACTTGAGAGATTCCAACCCCATTTCAACAATATTAGGTTCGCAATGCATAGCTTCGCCTAGTGGCGTAAGTAATCCTGCAGCCGCGTAAGCTGCACTATTACGTGCATTGGTGTCGTCTTTATCTATCAAGGTTGGCTTATAACCTTGTCGCATTAACGACAGGGCTATAAGTCTTCCCATTAAGCCAGCGCCAATAATGGCTATATTAATGCTCACAACAATTATTACGCTTTTGCAGGGTGGTAAATTTCACTACCTGTGGCTTTAAATTCAGCTGATTTTTCTGCCATGCCCTTTTCTACTTCAGATTGGGCTGCTGCAGATGCGTCTAATACAATCATTTCATCTAATAATTGAATTTCAATCTTTTGACCTGACTCTAAATCAGCGGCGTAATCACGCACTTCTTGAGATATTTTCATTGAACAGAATTTAGGGCCACACATTGAACAAAAGTGAGCTACTTTTCCTGATTCTTGCGGTAAGGTTTCATCGTGGTAAGACTTAGCTGTTTCAGGATCTAAACCTATATTGAATTGATCGTACCAACGGAATTCAAAACGCGCTTTACTCATCGCATTATCACGAATTTGAGCACCCGGATGACCTTTCGCTAAATCGCCAGCATGAGCCGCTATTTTGTAAGTAATTAAGCCTTCTTTTACATCGTCTTTATTGGGTAAACCTAAATGCTCTTTAGGTGTTACATAACACAGCATGGCACAGCCATACCAACCAATGTTAGCCGCACCAATACCAGAAGTAATGTGGTCGTAACCCGGTGCAATGTCAGTCGTTAATGGGCCTAAGGTATAAAATGGCGCTTCGCCACAGTGTTCAAGTTGCTCTTCCATGTTAGCTTTAATCATGTGCAATGGCACGTGACCTGGACCTTCAATAATGGTTTGAACATCATGCTTCCAAGCGATTTTAGTTAATTCGCCTAGCGTATGTAGTTCAGCAAATTGTGCTTCGTCGTTAGCGTCTGCCACCGAACCGGGACGTAAACCATCACCTAATGAGAATGACACATCGTACTGTTTTAAAATTTCACAAATGTCTTCAAAGTGAGTGTATAAAAAGTTTTCTTTATGATGCGCTAAACACCATTTAGCCATGATAGAGCCACCGCGCGAAACAATACCTGTTACACGTTTAGCCGTCATAGGTACGTAACGTAATAATACGCCGGCATGAATCGTAAAGTAATCAACACCCTGCTCAGCTTGTTCAATTAAGGTATCGCGGAAAATTTCCCACGTTAAGTCTTCAGCTACACCGTTTACTTTTTCTAACGCTTGGTAAATAGGTACGGTGCCAATTGGTACTGGCGAGTTACGTAAAATCCACTCACGAGTTTCATGAATGTTACGCCCTGTTGATAAATCCATTACGGTGTCAGCGCCCCATTTAGCTGACCAAACCAGCTTTTCAACTTCCTCTTCAATGGAAGAAGTTACCGCTGAGTTACCAATGTTGGCGTTTACTTTAATTAAAAAGTTACGACCAATAATCATAGGCTCACATTCAGGGTGGTTAATATTTACAGGAATAATTGCGCGACCACGAGCCACTTCATCACGTACAAATTCAGGGGTAATTTGCTCAGGAATGCTCGCACCAAAAGACTGACCTTTGTGCTGTTGCAGTAACATTTCGTCTTTAACTTCTTCACGCTTAAGGTTTTCACGAATGGCGATATACTCCATTTCTGGCGTAATAATACCTTGTTTGGCGTAATGCATTTGCGAAACGTTTTTACCTTTTTTAGCACGTAGTACTTTAGGTAAATGTTCAAAACGTAGGTGGTCTAAACCTTCATCAGCTAAACGTTGCTGAGTATAAACCGATGTTTTTGAATCAAGTACTTCAACATCGTTACGGCCTTCAATCCAGCTTTCACGTAAACGCGGAATACCTTTGTGTACATCAATTTCTACGTTTTCGTCCGTATAAAAACCTGAGGTATCGTAAACACATAGTGGCGCATTTTTTTCGTACTGAGGATTATCTTTTGCGCTACCAGGCAATAAAGTGTCTGTTAAGGTAATTTCACGCATACCCACTTTGATATCGTGAATTTTGCCTTGCACATACACTTTTTTTGAATTAGGAAACGATTGATCTGACACGTTTTTTAGAAAAGCTTCAGCAGCTTCACGTTTTTCGCGTCTGGTTTGTGGTTTGTTTTCTGTTGTCATTTCTCTCACCTTATTTAATTATAATCAATAAAAAATAGGCGGAGCTGTATTGGGTATATTTTTGGTATAAACGAGTGAAACACCAAGCAATAGATACTCGATGTTTGTACTTGTTCCCTTCGCAGATGTTAATCTAATCAGGTTCTACGGTTCCCGCTTTCGCGATCTCAGCCCTTTGGCACTCCGACAAGTTTTCTACGTTAGCCTAAGCTAAACGTAGCATGATTCTAACGTGAACACTTAAGCGCACGCAAATGTTATTTCAACGGTTATGGTGTTGTAATGCCCAATATCGTTGATATTATCTTGAAAGGATAACAACTGATATGTAACAACTATGACAATAACTACTCTATTTAGCTCGCTGCTCATTTTTATTTTATGCTTTGCACCACAAGCTTTTGCCAAACAACTTTTTTCTGCTGCCGATGAAGTTTCGCAACAAGATATTTTACGTGGTTCTATTACACCAGAACGCGCGTGGTGGGATTTAACTCATTACCATCTTGATATTAACGTTGATCCTGCAAGTAAATCTATTTCAGGCACTAACACCATGAAGTATCGTGTATTAAGCCAACAAAAACCTCTGCAAATAGAACTTCAGCAACCTTTGATATTAGAAAAAGTCACACAAAATGGCCAAGCTTTAAAATTTACTCAACAAGGTTATTCGTATTTTATTAATACTCAGCCTAATGCCGAAATAGGTAAAGAATATGCAGTAGTGATGCATTTTTCAGGTATTCCAAAAGAAGCGGTAAAAGCACCTTGGGATGGAGGTATTACGTGGAATAAAGACGAAAACGATATCGATTTTATTGCTTCATCTTGCCAAGGTTTAGGTGCTAGTATTTGGTGGCCTAATAAAGACCATGCCTACGACGAACCTGATAACGGCGTATTAATAAGTGTTGAAGTGCCTGAGCATTTGTTTGATGTATCTAACGGTCGATTAATTAAAATTGAACATAACAAAACCGCTAAAACGAAAACTTATCACTGGAAAGTAACTAATCCAATAAATAATTATGGCGTAAATATTAACATTGGCGATTACGTTAATTTTAATGAAGTTTACCAAGGCGAAAACGGCAAACTTGATATGAATTATTATGTTTTACGCGATAATTTAACCAAGGCCAAAAAGCAATTTGCAGAAGCTAAACGCACCATTGAAGCACTCGAATATTGGTTTGGTCCTTATCCTTTTTATGAAGATAGCTACAAGCTAGTTGAAGCGCCCTATTTAGGTATGGAACATCAAAGTTCTGTGACTTATGGCAATGGCTATAAAAACGGTTATTTAGGTTCAGACCGTAGTCAAACAGGTGTTGGCTTACTGTTTGATTTTATTATTGTGCATGAAACAGGACACGAATGGTTTGCCAATAATATAACCAGTGTTGATATTGCCGACATGTGGATACATGAAAGCTTTACGAGCTACTCAGAAAACCTATTTGTTGAATATCATTTTGGCAAAGAAAAAGCCTTTGAATATGTTAGAGGCCAACGGTTGAATATTCAAAATACGAGCCCAATTATTGGCAAGTATAATGTTCATCAAGAAGGTTCAAGCGATATGTACGACAAAGGTGCCAATATGTTACATACCATAAGACAAATCGTGAATAACGATACCACTTGGCGTAATCTATTACGCGGTTTGAATAAAGAATTTTTCCATAAAACGGTGACTACTCAACAAGTAGAACATTATATTAATGAGCATACTGGCCTAGATTTTTCTAAAGTATTTAACCAATACTTAAGAGATGTACGAATTCCTACCTTTGAGTTTTTTGTTAAAGATAAAATATTAAAAATAAAATGGAGTAATACCGTTAAAGATTTTAATATGCCTGTTAAAATATTTATTAATAATAAAGAAAAATGGATCACGCCTACATCTGAGTGGGCTGAAATTGAATTAACAACAGCAGATCCATCAATTACCATAGACCCTAATTTTTATGTGAATACATTAAATATATTAGGTAATAAGCAGATTAAAGGTATTAATCATGACAGACCAATTTATTAAATCAAAAGCCGCCATAGCATGGGGCCCTAATCAACCTTTAAGTATTGAAGAAGTTGATGTAATGCTGCCACGAAAAGGCGAAGTATTAGTTAAAATTATTGCTTCGGGTGTTTGTCATACCGACGCATTTACCCTCTCGGGAGAAGATCCAGAAGGCATTTTTCCTGCTATTTTAGGTCATGAAGGCGGTGGTATTGTTGAACAAGTTGGTGAAGGCGTAACTAGCGTTGCGGTTGGCGATCACGTTATTCCACTTTACACACCTGAATGTCGTGAGTGTAAATTCTGTTTGTCGGGTAAAACTAATTTGTGTCAGCAAATACGTGAAACGCAAGGTAAAGGTTTAATGCCTGACGGCACTACACGCTTTTATAAAGACGGCCAACCTATTTATCATTACATGGGTTGTTCAACGTTTTCTGAGTACACCGTTTTACCTGAAATATCACTCGCTAAAGTAAATCCTAAAGCACCACTTGAAGAAGTGTGTTTATTAGGTTGTGGTGTTACTACAGGTATGGGCGCAGTAATGAATACCGCTAAAGTTGAAGAAGGCGATACGGTTGCTATTTTCGGTTTAGGTGGTATTGGCCTTTCAGCCGTTATTGGCGCAACCATGGCAAAAGCTTCACGCATTATTGTTATAGACATTAACGAAAGCAAATTTGAACTTGCTAAGAAATTAGGCGCAACGGATTGTATTAATCCGAAAGATCACGACAAACCGATCCAAGACGTTATCGTAGAATTAACCGATGGCGGCGTAGATTACTCGTTTGAATGTATTGGTAACGTTGACATTATGCGCTCAGCTCTTGAGTGTTGCCATAAAGGTTGGGGCGAGTCGGTTATTATTGGTGTAGCGGGGGCAGGTAAAGAAATTTCAACACGTCCTTTCCAATTAGTAACTGGTCGAGTATGGCGTGGTACAGCATTTGGTGGGGTTAAAGGCCGCACTGAGTTACCTGAATATGTAGAGCGTTACTTAGCGGGCGAATTTAAGTTAGACGACTTTATTACTCATACTATGTCTCTTGAAGGCATTAACGATGCTTTTGATTTAATGCATGAAGGTAAGAGTATTCGCAGCGTAATTCACTTTGATCATAAATAAAATGGCTGAAAATAATATTATGTTAACTGACTCTACTTTAACAAAAACGAGCGAAACTAAAATTTTTGAAGGTAAACAACAGCAGTTTACTCATCAATCAAGTAGCACAAACTGTGTTATGCAATTTGCTATTTACTTGCCACCCCAAGCCAGCGAAACTAATAAAGTTCCTGTTTTATACTGGCTTTCAGGCTTAACCTGTACTGATGAAAACTTTGTACAAAAAGCCGGAGCGCAGCGTATTGCCGCTGAATTAGGCATGGCGATTGTATGTCCGGACACTAGCCCGCGTGGTGAAGATGTCGCCAATGATGAAGGTTACGACTTAGGACAAGGTGCTGGTTTTTATGTAAATGCAACTCAAGCACCTTGGGCGGATCATTACCAAATGTATGATTACGTGGTAAACGAGTTACCTGGTTTAATTGAAGCTAATTTTCCTGTTTCACAACAACGATCCATTAGCGGACATTCAATGGGCGGCCATGGCGCATTAACTATTGCACTTAAAAACCCATCACGCTATTCGTCGGTATCTGCTTTTAGCCCTATTGTTAATCCTATTAACTGCCCTTGGGGTCAAAAAGCATTAACAGCATACTTAGGTGACAATGTAGAAGCTTGGCGAGAATACGACACATGTGAACTCATCAAAAAATCTGCACAACACTTACCCATGTTAGTTGAACAAGGCTTAGCTGATAATTTTTTAGTAGAACAGCTTAAACCTGAAAACTTATTAGCAGCAGCGAAAAGTGTTAACTACGACCTGACGCTAAATCAGCATGAGGGCTATGATCACAGCTACTTTTTTATCGCCAGCTTTATTGAAAACCATTTACGTTTTCATGCTAAACACATTATCTAATGAGTTTACTGAGAAACATGTGATAGAAATTATTCCCCCTAAACAATTTAAAACAGTTCCGTGGAAAAACGGCTTAGGTGAAACCACTGAACTGGCGATAAATGTAGGGGGAACATTAGATGATTTTGATTGGTGTTTAAGTATAGCCAGTGTGATTGAAGATGGCGTATTTTCAAACTTTGCTGGCTATACCCGTCACCTAATTTTAATTGACGGTAACGGTATTAACCTACAGCACAACGACAGTAAAATAGATAAGCTAAATAACCTACTCGATATGGCTACCTTTAACGGTGACGATAAAACTGTAGGTAATTTACATTCAGGCGACATTACCGATTTTAATGTTATTACCCGTACAGAAGGTTTTAATACCAACGTAATAGCTGAACATAAACTAGTTAATTATCCGCTAGAACAAGCCGATTTATGTTTTGTTTACAGCTTATATCGTGATGCTGAGTTGATCATTAGTGATACAAAAGAAGTAATTAAATTACCTGCGGATCACTTATTAAAAATACAGCCGGCCTGCCAAACTCAAAACAATATCTTCGCGAGCCTAACAGGCACACATTTAATTGTGGTTTATTTATACCAACAATAAAGTCACACTTACTTCATAAAATATCCTTTTTGCAAACCAATATACATGCAACATATTGAAAAAGTTATATGGTTTGTTTAATACTTACAATAATAAACATGACTTTAACCTGCCACAGATAAATGGTAACTTATTGATATTAAAGTATTGTCATATGTCTGACGTGTTAGTGACGTGGTGCAAAGCATCATTTATCAGTCAAACTACGAAACAGATAACAGCTAAGGAAGAAATAATGATAGTTAGAAAATTAAGGTTACAACAAGGCTGGTCTCAAGAGCAATTATCTGAATTTAGCGGGTTAAGTATTCGCACCATTCAGAGAATTGAACGAGGTCAAAATGCCAGTGTTGAATCTTTAAAGTCTTTAGCTGCTGTTTTTGAAGTAGAGATAACTGATTTAACACAGGAGAACGATATGAACAACGATACAGCTCAACCACAATCAGCAGCAGGCCATGCGTCAATTTCACACGAAGAAGAAAGCGCCATTAAACATGTAAAAGATATTAAAGACTTTTACTCCCATTTAGTTACCTATGTATGTGTAATCGTGGGATTGTTTTTAGTGAATATGTTTACAAACCCAAATCATATATGGTTTATATGGACCGCTATTTTCTGGGGTATTGGTATTGTTTCACACGGGCTTTCTGTATTTGAAGTATTCAATTTTTTCAGCCCTGAATGGGAAAAAAAACAAATAGAAAAGCGATTAGGTAGAAAGTTATAAATAATGTATAAAAATAGGGCCAATTGGCCCTATTAAAAAATAACATATTTAATTTATCTTAATTACTTTCTTCTTGATAAAGCAAATCCAACTAAACCAAGACCAAATAATATTAGTGATGCTGGCGCAGGGACAGATGTAAGTGTGTCGTTATATTGAATACTAGTTGTAATAAATGCTGTGCTTAGGTTTAGGTTAACACCGCTTGCAAAATCCACATTTACAACTATTAAAGAGTCATTCAACAATAAATTTAAATCTGCAGCAGATATGCTCTGAGACACTTTAAATAAATTATCATCACTACTAAAACTTGTAACCAAATTACTTGCTGTCGCTTGAATTCCAGAACCACTTAGAACAGATTCAACATCAAAATCAAAGGATTCACCAAGGGTAGCACCAATAGTAAAATCACCTCTAATTAAGAACTCCAATACACCACCACTTCCATCAGAAGGCGCTAAAGCAGAAAAATTAAAAACAAAATTTTCTCCAGCAACTGTTTGTGATTGAGTTTCAGACAAAGTTATTAGTCCTGCATTTGCTGTTCCGCAAATTATAAGCATAGCTATCAATGCTAAATATTTTTTCATGTTTATGTTCCAATTATTTGTTGTATTTATAAAATATAAAGCACAAATCAAGCCACACTGTAATGCATTGTATTCAATATACTTTTTTATTTATTATGAAATTTGTGTAAAAAAAATGGACAGTATAAACATTTTATTAAAAATAAATGTTGTTCGCATTTTCACGTTTCTATACCCTTTTATATTTCCTAGTTATTTACCGTTTCAGAGGTTCATTTGCAAAACAAGATAGTCAGTCACTGGTTTGATAAAGATTTTGTGAATTTAGATCCCCTTTTACAGAAGCTTCATGTATTTGGAGGAGAGTTATTAGGTGATGTTGATATAATCTATGGCACCGGCTTATCAGGTTTTATAGGTAAGCGATTAGCTAAAAAAATGGAACTTCCTGAACAAGGAGTACATAAACTACGTGTTGCTATTTCACACTCAAAGAAAGGTCTACACTGGAACAGAAGGTTTAATGATAATAACCTTGTAGCATCATTATTTACCCCTGTTAATAATATTACCAATGGCTATTGGTTAGAAAAAACAGGACCTATAACAATGAAACTAACAGTAGACATTATTAATGGTGGTTGGTATTGGCGTTGTTTACATATTTCATTATTTGGTATTCCAATACCACTATGGCTAATCCCCAAGTCTAAAGCATTTAAAACGATTGAAAATGGGAAATACAAATTCCATGTTGCATTTACTTACCCTCTTTTGGGGAACCTTGTTTCTTATAGTGGAATATTAGATGCGCAGTATAATGAACATAGGCATTCTATTTGATGTGACATATAAAGTTACCGATGCTGCATATACTTTCCATGGTATGCGATTTTATAGATGTTAATTTACTGTTATATAAATAAAAACCTGCATTATTGCAGGTTTTTTAATTGAGCTATTACGTATTTAATATTTAACTTAATCACTCCATCAAATATCGTAATCAATCACTTCATACCCCAATGCTTCAAGTTGCGGTTTTAATACGCTAGCATTACCTACTACCACCATCAGCATTTCTTTCAGGTTAAGGTGTTTTTTAGCTAAGGCGTTAATTTCTTCAGCTGTAATATTTTCTACAATTTCGGTACGTTTTTTTACGAAATCTGGCGTTAAATCATGCTCTAAAATTTGCGCTAAAAAGCCTAGTTTTGCATGAGGGGTTTCATACTTTAAGGCATCTTTTTGATTTATTGCTTTACGCATAAAAGCGAGCTCTTCTGCTGTAATACCGTTTTCAGCGTAATTTTTAATTTCTTTTACAAATTCAACAATCGACTTGTCGGTAACATCAGCTCTTACTTCAGCACTGGCTGTATAAGCACCGGCTAGTTTGTCTGCGCTGAAGTATGAACGAGCACCGTAGGTATAGCCTTTATCTTCACGTAAATTTAGGTTAATACGACTATTAAAAGCACCACCTAGAGGAAAGTTCATTAAGTACGATTTATAAAACTCACCCGTAATGTCTTGAGTAATTGAGCGCTTACCTATTCGAATAACGGATTGTGCCGCATCGTCTTTATTAACAAGGTAAATAACGCCCATTTTTGTATCAGATATAGGTAACGTCAAATCAAGCTCTTCGCCTTTACCTTGCCATGTTTTAAATACATCGAATACTTTAAGTATGTCTTTTTCAGGTAAGTCAGATACAACAATAGCTTGCCCGTCTTTAGGTTTTATTTGTTTGTTATAAAACGCTTTTACGTCAGCTAAAGTAATGTTTTTCAAGCTAGCTTCAGAACCACCACTTGGTGTGGCTGCTATATTGTCTGCATGTAACAGCTGTCGGTAAGCCGTTGCAGCTAAGTAACCCGCATCTTTTTTATTGTTTATAGCGCCTTGAATCGCATTATTTTGGTTACGTACAAAGTCGCTTTCTATAAAGGCTGGCTGCATCAGCTTTTCATTAACTAACGCCATTGTTTCAGTTAAATGCTTAGTTAATGCATTTACACTAATGGTTAAGTAATGATCCGTTGAGGAAATATTAACTGAACTGCCTAATTTCTCTAACTCGTTACTCATATCCTCGGCACTACGCGTGGTGGTTGATTCATTTAACATAGCGGCTAATAACGTTACTAAACCGGCTTTATCTTTAGACTCAAAGTAATGACCCGCAGGAATTTTAAGTAATAACGATGTGGTGGGCGTTTCTGTGCTTTGAGTACCTAATATTTTAATGCCGTTAGCTAATTCCCTTTGCCACATTTGCGGAACATCAACAGGTTTATTGGCTTTAGCTATAGGCATAAGGTTCCGGTCAAAGTTGTCTTTAACCTTACGTACTTTAATAGCGTCTGCCGAAGTGGTGGCTGTTCGATCAAAAGTTCTCTCTTTTGGTTTAAAGGTGTCTTGTGCTGCAACCATATCAAGCTTACCTTTAGGTACAACACTCATAATTACGCCATGCTTCCCTTTAAGATATTTTTTATACACACGCATAACATCAGCTTTAGTGACACCAGCATAGCGAGCAATATCTTGTTCAATATAGTTAGGATTACCTTTAAAGGTTTGATTGGCAGCTAATTGACTCACTTTTCCTTGCACACTTTGTAAGCCAAACACAAAGCTCGCTTCCATATTTGCTTTTGCTTTGATCAAATCATCGTCTTCTACGCCACGTGATTCAAATTCTACTAATGTGTCTCTCATTACTTTTTCTATATCCGCTAACGACTTACCTGAAGCTGGATGAGGCAAAGCATACAAATTAAAAGTACAGGCAAGCTCTGAACAAGGATGACTGACCGATGCTTGTACCGTGAGTTGATTTTTAACTAAGTTTTTATAGAACAATGACGTTTTACCGCCACCAAGTATGCTTGATAATAAGTCGAGTGGCGCTTCATCTTCGTCGCGTACTGAAACCGTTGGATACGACATATATATAAGTGGCAGATGAACATTATCTTCCATTGAAATGTAACGGTCTTCTTTTATTTCAAAAGTGGGTTTTTCTGGCATTTTTACTTCAGGCCCACGAGGAATACTACCAAAGTATTTTTTGACCAATGCTAATGTTTCGGTAGTATTGATATCGCCACCAATAGTTAAGGTTGCGTTATTAGGGCCATACCAACGTAAAAAGAAAGCTTTTAGGTCGTTTACGTTAACGCGATCTAAATCTTCCATATAACCAATAACAGGCCAAGAATACGGATGCCCTTCTGGATATAACGCTTGTGAAATACGTTCATTTACACGGCCATAAGGACGATTATCAACACGTTGACCACGTTCGTTTTTTACCGTTTCGCGTTGTACTTCAAATTTCTCTTGCGTAACTGCATCCACTAAAAAGCCCATGCGATCAGACTCTAGCCATAACATTTTTTCTAACTGATTGGCTGGAACCGTTTGAAAGTAGTTAGTACGGTCGTTATTAGTTGTACCATTCATGGTACCGCCCGCTTCAGTTACTAACTTAAAATGCTGTTCGTCTGCTACATGTTCAGAACCTTGAAACATCATGTGTTCAAAGAAATGAGCAAAACCTGATTTACCCGCCTCTTCTCTACCTGAACCTACGTGATAGGTCATGTCTACATGCACTAATGGGTCTGATTTATCAGTATGAAGAATTAATGTTAAACCGTTATCTAAAATATATTTCTCATATGGGATCACGGTTTCATGACCAGATTTTTTTACTTCTTCAACGAAGGTAATGCCTGCAACTTTGTGGCTGTCAGTTTTTGAATCTAAATAAGGTAATGTGCTTTCACAAGCGGCTAAGCAAGTAATAAGTAATGGCAGAGTCCATTTTTTCAACGTTAAAGCTCCTAAAGAGAACAATCAATGAGATTTGAATAGCAATAGCTTTATTAAAACCGAAAAGCACACTATTAACCAGTAGTAGACATTTTTATTTACAATTACTTGTTTAATAAAAATGCCCTCCTCTTAATAGCCTTGTGAGGCTCAATTTGCAATAACATCCTTCTTTATTTTCCAATACTTAGTTTTAAAACTTTTGCAATTTCTTTTCAAAACTATTATTGACAAAAACCAAAAGTGATATCATTATGATATCACTTTTGGTTTTAAGGAAGAGTTATGATTACTGAAAATGAAATTAAAGCACCTAGCGGGATCCCTATGATCTTTGTTTTACTACTATTACAAGTAACAGCATTGGTATTAACATTTTTTGCATTAAAAAATGCCGATGCTCTGCTTGTTTTGCTTGGCGTAATAGCTAACATTATTATAGGTATATGCTGGGCTGGATTTTTTATGGTTAACCCCAAAGAAGGTCGAGTTATGCAGTTCTTTGGCAAGTATGCTGGCACAGTACATGAGCCAGGGTTACGATGGGCTAACCCTTTTTATACAAAAATGCGAGTTTCTTTACGTGTTCGCAACTTTGAAAGTGGCCAATTAAAAGTCAACGATAAAAATGGTAACCCAATAGAAATAGCGGCCATTATTGTTTGGGAAGTAGTAGATACTGCTGAAGCTGTGTTTCAGGTAGATAACTACGAAGATTTTGTCTCCATTCAGAGTGAATCTGCATTACGAAATTTAGCAACAACGTATGCTTATGAGAATCATGAAGATGAAGATGATAAAGGTCTAACATTACGTAGTCACCCTGCAGAAATTTCAAATGCTTTACAAATAGAAGTACAAAATCGACTCGAAAAGGCAGGTGTAAAAGTTATAGAGTCACGTATTAGTCACTTAGCGTATTCACCAGAAATAGCTAACGCTATGCTACGTCGCCAACAAGCAATGGCAATTATTTCAGCTCGTAAAAAAGTGGTTGAAGGAGCTGTTGGTATGGTTGAAATGGCGCTACAAAAATTATCAGAGCGTAATATTGTTGAATTAGATACAGAACGTAAAGCCGCTATGGTAAGTAACCTACTTGTTGTATTATGTAGCGATGATGCAGCACAACCTGTAATTAACGCTGGTAGCTTGTACTAAGTATTTTGTTAACTCTTAATTTATAGCGCTTTTATTACTTTATAAATATTACTTAAGATTTAAAAGCGCTATCGAAATAAATAATACCAAAGGCATTAACGAATGGACCTATTTTATACGAAGAATAAATGGGGTATTGCGATTGGTATAAGACGTTAGTCGACGTAAGGTGAATGTGTTTTGGCAAAGAAAGCGTACCCGCTTAGAATAAATGAAGAAATTTTAGATGCTATGCAACGTTGGTCGGACGATGAACTACGTAGTTTAAATGCGCAAATTGAATATGTGTTACGAGATGCTCTACGTAAATCAGGTCGATCTAAACCCCCAACAATAACCCCTATTGTAGATCCTGTAAGCGATAAATAATCTAAATTAACCTCTCTGGATATCACTCAGTTTTTTACATTGCACTGCATTGAAAATTTTAAATAGCTATTAAAAACACGCTGTAACTGTATTGCTTTTTAATTTTAAATAAAAAGCAATGAAAGGCAGAAACATAAAAAGTAATTAACTCCCTCTTCAAAAACTAATAAAACACCATTTATGAAATTTTATTACATATTGTATATTTTTATTCTTTTTAACTTCTTAGACGATTTTATTTACTTTGAATCGCTAAATTATCCCTTTATTTTTCATTGATAACAAAATAAAAAATTACTCAGAAATCATTTTATTACTTATAGAAGCACTAGAGCTTAGGCTTATGAAAAAGGAACTAAATAAATTATAACGAATAAAAACAGAAGCCTAGTGAGAAATAAGAATAAAAAATAAAAGTTAATTCAGACTACTTCTTTATATAACTTTAATTTAGGCAAAAAAAAACCGACAACAGAGTCATCGGTATAGTAGCTATGAGGAAAGCTTAAAATTACAATTATTACAACAAGTGTTCACATCGGGAACAAAATGAATTATAGAGCAAGAGCTCTATATAAGTAAAGCTAAAAATGTAAATAAATTACATTTTTGTACTTTTACACCAAATCAATCCATTTATAGTCTTTAGCTAATGTGCTTCGTCCCAGTTATTACCAATACCCGCTTCGGCAATCAATGGAACACTTAAACTAACCGCGTCATTCATAAGCTGAACAAGCTTTTCAGTAGTTTCTTTTACAATATTTTGATGAATTTCAAAAATTAATTCATCGTGTACTTGCATGGTCATTTTTATACGGGGATCATTTTGCTCTTCAATCCAAGCATCAACATTTAGCATAGCCTTTTTAATAATGTCAGCCGCTGTACCTTGCATAGGTGCATTTATTGCTGCGCGTTCAGCACCTTTTCGTCTCATACCGTTTTTAGACTTAATATCCGGTAGGTATAAACGTCTGCCAAACAAGGTTTCTACGTAACCATTTTCAGTAGCATTTTGACGAGTATCTTCCATATAGTTTTGTACATTAGGGTATCGTTCAAAATAAGTGTCCATATACTCTTGTGCTTTATGGCGCGGAACATCAAGTTGTTTAGCTAAACCAAAAGCCGACATTCCATAAATTAAACCAAAGTTTACCGCTTTAGCACTGCGGCGTTGGTCAGTAGTTACTTCATCTAATGGTACTGAAAATATTTCAGCCGCCGTTGCTTTATGTACATCTAACCCTTTACTGAAAGCAGACACTAGGCCTGGATCATCAGATAAGTGCGCCATAATACGTAATTCTATTTGAGAATAATCGATTGCGACAATTTTATGATTTTCAGGCGCAATAAAGGCTTGACGAATTTTACGCCCTTCTTCACTTCTAATCGGGATGTTTTGTAAGTTTGGATCTGTTGAAGATAAACGACCTGTTGCGGTAACTGCCTGATGATATGAGGTATGTACACGCCCTGATTTTTCACCAACTAATAAAGGTAATTTGTCTGTATAAGTCGATTTAAGTTTACTTAATCCTCTGTTTTCTAGAATTATTTTAGGTAAAGGATAATCAAGCGCTAACTCTTGTAACACTTCTTCAGCGGTTGAAGGAGCACCTTTTGGCGTTTTCTTAATAACGGGAATTTTTAACTCTTCAAACAATATTTTTTGTAATTGCTTAGGTGAACTCAAGTTAAAGTTTTGCCCGGCTATATTGTGCGCTTCTATTTCTAATTCATTCAAACGCATACCTAGCGCATGGCTTTGCTCGTCAAGCAAATAGCTATCAATCAATACACCATGTTGTTCCATTCGTGCTAATACAGGTAATAACGGCATTTCAATGTCATTGAATACTTTAAGCTGATCGGCAGATTGACTTAACTTAGGATAAATAGCTTGATGTAACCTTAACGTAATATCGGCATCTTCAGCAGCATAATGGCTGGCTTTTTCAATATCAATTTGATTAAAGGTTAGCTGTTTAGCACCTTTACCGGCAATATCCTCAAAATGTACGGTTTTATAACCTAAGTACTTATCGGCCAATGCATCCATGTTATGACGTGTTGCTACGCTATTTAAGCAATACGATTCAATCATGGTATCGAATTTAATACCCTGCATTTGAATATTATAATGAGAAAGTACATTGGCGTCGTATTTTAAATTTTGCCCTATTTTAGCAAGGTGTTTATCTTCTAATAATGGTTTAAGTTGAGCTAATACCCAGTCTAATTCAAGTTGCTCTGGAGCACCTTCATAGTCATGCGCAAGTGGCACGTAAGCCGCTTTGCCTGCTTCAACACAGAATGATAAGCCCACTAATTTTGCTTTCATGTAATTAACACTGGTGGTTTCAGTGTCAAAGGCAAAATACTCTGCTGATTTGAGCTTGCTTAGCCAATCTTCAAAAGCAGCTTTAGTTAATACGGTATCGTATTCTGATTTAATATCTGATGCCGTTACAAGCTCTTCGGCTTCAACTGCATCTGTGGAAGCACCTGCATTACTTTTTGTGTCTCCTTTAGATAGATCGGCTAATAAACGACGTAGCTCATATTTAGTATAAAGCTCTGTTAGCTTTTCAACGTTACGCTCTTTAGGCGCTAACGTTGTAGCACTCACGTCTAATTCAACATCTAACTTTATTGTTGCTAATTCATAAGATAATGGCAGTTGTGTTAATGCATTACGTAGATTTTCACCAATTTTACCTTTAACACTGTCAGCATTTGCAATTACGTTGTCTAATGTTTCATGCTCAAGTAACCATTTAACGGCGGTTTTAGGGCCACATTTTTCAACACCGGGAATGTTATCTACCTTATCGCCCATTAAGGCTAAATAATCGATAATTTGATCAGGTCGAACACCAAACTTTTCTTTTACGCCTTCAACGTCTAACTCTACGTTAGTCATAGTGTTAATTAAGCGCACATGCTCGGTAACAAGCTGAGCCATGTCTTTATCACCGGTAGATATTACGGTTTCTATTCCGGCGTTGCTCGCTTGTTGGGCTAAAGTACCAATAACATCATCGGCCTCTACGCCTTCAATAACAAGTAGTGGTAATCCCATGGCTTCCACGATTTCATGTAGTGGCGCTATTTGGGTGCGTAAATCATCGGGCATTGGTGGACGATTTGCTTTGTATTCTGGGTATAAGTCGTTACGGAAGGTTTTTCCTTTTGCATCAAAAATAACGATGATATTTCCATTAGGGTAATCTTTTTTCAGGCTACCTAGCATGTTTAATACACCGGTTATTGCACCTGTTGCTTGCCCATCAGAAGTAGACAAGGCTTGTAAATAAGGAACATGATACGCACGAAATAAATAGGAAGAACCATCCACTAAAATAAGTGGAGATAGTGATGATGTTGGCATGATAATCTTTTACTGACAGACAATTTGAAACAAGAATGCCATATTCCGCTAATTCTCTCTACCTATATGAAGTAAATTACGTAAAAAGTCAGTTTTAATTGTGGATAACTTTGTTGAAAACATCGAGAGTTCGCATAAGGATCTGATGACCGATACGCTAAAATATAGTTAAACTCATGTTTTAATTAACAAAATCAATAAAGATTGGCTTTGATTAACTTATTATTTTTTTTATACGTTATGTGGATAAACTTATTATTAGGCTTTAAATGTGTTGTTCAATTTGTGAACTACCTAATTAATTGTGACAAAAGATTACCAGAATTATTGATGATTACCAGACAATTATTAAACTATTTTGAAAGAAATATGACATGCTTAAATAACAAAAAAACATAAGCGAGTAAACATAAGGCTTGTAGATATTTTATATTCGTTCAAATTAATTTAACAAAAAATTCACATAAAAAAATGAGACTTTGTAGTTTACGATGAAGTGCATTATTCAATCGATAAAATACAAAAATCTCATTTCAAGATTAGGACTTACTAACCTTTAGCAAGCACTATAAAAAGTTAACACCTTCTTTCAACATTGCAGCAGCAGTACCATAATTATTTTGTTCTAAATAACTCGTTACCGTATCTACTAATGGTAAAACTGTTTCTTTTGGAATACCTAATTTTTTAAATGCTGAATCTAAGTAACCCAAGCTTAAAGCTGCTTGACCTTCTTCACTGCCTTTACCTAAAGAAGAAGCTAAGCCACCCAATGAAGATTTAGCCGCTTCAGGAGCATTTTGAATATAGTTTTCTACACCCGGTATAGCTTCACTTATTGAAGAAAAGTTATCACCTAAATTATCTTTAGCGACTTTAAAAAGAGCACCTAATGCGCCTGATGTCATTTCTTTAGATAAACCTAATTTCTCAGATGCATAGCCTACAAGATCATTACTTGTTTGCGCAGCCTCTTCTTTAACCTCTTCAACTTTTGCTTTTGCGTCAGCTGCAGTCTGAACTTGTTCAGTTGATTGCTTTTCGCCCATACCTAAAGCTTCTTTAATGGTATCTAAAAAATCAAATGCGTTAGCCGAAAACGTTGTTACTAATAATGACGATACTAAAATTGTACGTAATTTCATGTTATTCCTTAATTGTATTTACTTTGAATTGTTAAAACAGAGAGCTTCCAGTGTATTACTGAAATAATTCACTCTATTAATATTGTGGTTCGTTACCTTGTTTCCATTTTATATTGCAACCGATAGAAGCTATTTGGTTTTCACTTAGTGTCTTGCCTGCTAATAAGCCATTTATTGCTGCTTTTAAATCTTCGCCTGTTGCTGGTGATTTACCTGAGTCATAATTACCTGAAGAAATTCGCGTTGGGCGTGTATTGTCAAATTGCCCTCTATACGCAAGCTTCTGTTGTTGATCGAACACAAAAATATCTGGTGTACATGCTGCATCAAATGCTTGAGCAACCGCTTGTGTTTCATCAAATAAATAAGGGAATGAATAACCTCGTAAAGCTTTTTCTTTCACCATATTATCAAAGCTGTCAGCTGGGTAGGTATCTGTATCGTTACTGTTTATTGCAATAAATTGAACGCCTTGTTCTTTATATTGCTCAGCTAACTCAGCTAATGTAGGTGCAATATGAATAACATAAGGACAGTGATTACAAATAAATAAAACAACCAATACTTTCGCGTTATCAAAGTCTGACAGCGATGTCATTGTGCCTTCAGTATTTTTTAATGCGAATGCTGGAGCTTTAGTACCTAACGCCATCATTGTTGATTCTGTCATTGCCATGTCGTTCCCCTAAAATAGGATTGATCAATTTCACTGGCGCTATTTTGAAGGATTTCAATCAATAATAATAGCAGCTAATGGTATTATTTTACTTTTTATTAACATTTAAGATTATACACATATCTTCAAAAGTGAGAGCGAATTAAGATATGTCGTGACAGCCAAATACTATGATCAAATTTGATCTAGTATTTCAAAGGTAGTTATTAATGAGTAGTAAGAGGCAAGTAAACAAAAAATACAAGAAGTGCGCTGCACAGTTCTGTATATTATCAATTTTAATCACTAGACACGATAATATTTTCACATCAATTAATGTACTAACAATATGACTATAAATAACACTCAAGTAAATACGACTATACAAAGTTCACAAAGCGATACGATTAAAAAACGTATTGCCTCTATCGATATATTACGTGGTTTTGTTATGTTATTGATGCTGGTAGATCATGTAAGAGAGCGCTTTTTTTATCATCAAAATGTTACCGATCCAATGACATTAAATGAAACCAGTACAGAGTTATTTTTTACTCGAATGACGGCTCATTTATGTGCGCCTGTTTTTGTATTTTTAACGGGACTTTCGGCTTGGCTATATGCCCATCCACATAATAACCCTACCCGTTCAGCAAGCTCATTTTTATTTAAACGCGGTTTATTTATTATTTTTATTGAATGCACACTGATCAATTTTTCATGGTTTGGTACATACAATATTTTGTATCTACAAGTAATGTGGGCAATAGGAGTGAGCATGATAGTGCTTTCTCTTGCGGTAAAAATGAATATAAAACTCATTGCTTTTATGGGGTTAGCGATTATATTTGGTCATAACGCATTAACTCCAATTAGCTTTGCGCCTGATGAATTTGGCTATACCCTTTGGACTATTTTACACGACCGTGGCTACCTTATTTCAGATGGTTTGGTTAAAGTAAAAGCGTCTTACCCCGTATTACCTTGGATTGGTGTTATTTGCTTAGGGTATTTCGCAGGCCCTTTATATTCACAAGCCATATCGTCAACCAAGCGCCAAAAAACATTATTCGTCGCAGGCTTTAGCGCTTTAATACTATTAATAATACTACGAGGGTTTAATTTATACGGCGAAACGCTTGATTGGACAACAGGTATAAATACAATTGAAACCATTAAGTCTTTTGTTAATTACAGTAAATACCCACCATCGTTAAACTATTTATTACTGACTCTAGGTATTGCATGGTTATTACTCGGTTGTTTAGAGAACGTAGATAATAAGTACAGTAAAGTTGTAGAATCGTTTGGTGCCGCACCTATGTTTTTTTACATAGTGCACCTGTATATATTATTGATAGGTTACCGCATTTTTTATACCTTGGTAGGGCCAAATAATGGTGATATTTTAGGTTTTAATTTTGTTTGGCAAATTTGGGCGGCAGCACTACTTTTAGCTGTATTACTTTATTTTCCGACGAAAGCCTTTTCTCTTTATAAAAAAAGAACAACTCAATGGTGGGTAAAATACTTGTAAAAACATCCCTTTTTACAAGTAAATTTAGCGATAAGCATAAACTGCTGATTCGTTTACAGTATAGGTGTAACCAAATTAATTGACCTATTCCTCTTAATATGGTCAATTAATTATCTGAGGTTAGATGCCCTTGTGGACATATCTCTTTGTGCTCTACTCTTCTTAACAAGAGCCAATTTATCCAACCAAAAAATAGCGTTAATAACCAAATAAAATAATCGATCATCATTAATTCATTTCTTTTAATACCAATATTTCTAATTAATGCACACCAATTAAAAAAGCCATTATTCTGCTTAAATTTAAACACTTTTTCATCTTGAATAGCCCATAAATAATTATATTTAAAGCAAAAATCATGAATGATCACAGGAACTAACAACAAACCTGTTGGTGAAAAAAACAGCCAAACAATCCAAGGGTATGAACTACCATCAAACACAAACCCTTTGGGAATAATAATAGTTCGGTTATTCGGTAACTTATAACGCCAATCTTCAATAACTTGCCATTGACGCTTGCGTATTAGTAGTTTAAATAGCTTTGTTAAAAAGCTCTGTTTTTGGGTTTTAATTGGGAAAGGCTGTAGCTTAGGCATTAACATAATGATGATTAACTTATATTTCTCTATTGTTAAATTCTATATTAGGTAAGGTGAAATATTAAAACGTTAAATTTTTACCCTACGCATTAAAAATTTTTATGGTGAGTAACATCAGTCACACTAAAATACAGAGTCACTAATAATTGTTTTTAGTTCCCACAGAAACCTGCATCTTGAATAATAACGGGTATATCCCCCCTCCCTCTATTCATCAAAATTTTTTATCTTCGAAACAAAAACATTTAGCTTTTCTTATTCTTATTTTCAACTCAATATCTAGCGAAATTCAATGGTGAATTTTTTAGAGGAAAAATTAATGAACGTTAGTGAATATGATGACGCAAGCTTAGATGAAGATATAAGCTTAGACGATGATTCGTATTTTAATTCAGGCATTTCAGGTTTTGAAATAGCCTATGGTTCTGGAAATAAGACCGCCATTAAGAAAAAAACAAAACATAAGCTTATTGTAAAAAAGAGGCTTGATATGCTTCGTGAAAAACGTTGGTTAGATCAAGAAACCAACACGTTAATTGACGAATGGGAACACTAATTTTAGGATAACAAAATGAAAAAATTACTTTTAATCACTCTATTAACAGCCGTTAGCACATTTACTTTTGCTGATGAAGACAACGAAAGTTCAGAGCAAGCTTCTGCTTCTTATATTCAATCTGTTCTCGCAATGTGTAAACAAGACGCGGCAGAAGATGAAGTAGCAAGCGAAGAGTTAAAAGCTTACTTACTTGAGTGTGTAAATGATGATTTAGTATCGAATGGTTATAACGAAGTAAAATCGTTACCTTCAGCAAAATAATCAATATTTGAGAAGTAAAATCTACTCGATAGTTTATTTAAATAACTCATTTTATTTTGTTCGTTTGAAAAAGCTGACAGGATAAGATGAGTTATAGTTTTACAAAAGGAAACAACTCAATAGCTTGTTCGATCATTTCTACTTTTTGGCTTTTAGCCAAATAATTTGCGTAAATATCACGTGAGTAAACAGGCGAATTTTCCACTATATACAACTTTTTCTTACGCACATATTCAAAAGTCATTTGCCTTGGTAAGTAAGCACAACCTCCTACATCAAGTATAAAATTTAAAGCAACAATCGGTTGATTCATATGATGCTTAGCAGCCGGAGCATGTTGAAAGTCTCGCATATATTTCACGTTAACCGACTCTCCATAATCAACCATAATAAAATTTTCAAGATGATCTGAATTATCTATATCGCTCGGATTAGTTGATACTAAATGCAGAGGTACTGTCGCAACTTTTTCTGTGATCAAATCTTCAACAAAAGAAGGTTCAAATAAAAAAGCAATATCAATAACCCGATTTAACAGGCTTTTTCTCAATTCTACAGGGCTATATGTAGCCGTTAATAAACTACAATCATCCATATTTTTATGCAGTTTTTGTAACCAATCTTGTAAGGCTATATCCCAAATAGACATCATAGAGCCAATCACCAACTGAGTTGTATTACTTTGTGCAATCCCTACATCTTGTTTGGTTTTTTGCCACATAAAAATAAGTTCATTGGCATGTTTAATTAGCCTATGCCCTTCTGGTGTTAATTTTAAATGCTTTTGACTACGATCGAATAACAAAACACCTAAATCATCTTCGAGTAATTTTATTCTGGCACTTACGGCAGATTGGGTTATAAATAAAGTTTCAGAAGCAACTCTAAAATGTAAGGTTCGGCTGACCTCGAGAAATGTTTTTAGCAATTCAATTTTCATCGTCTACGCTTAAACCAGTCTAATCAAAAATATTTGTTAAACAGTATAAAATATTTAGTTTTATTGTCCAGTTTGTAGTGTATACACTGCGGCACACATTAAGGCATTTAATGCATTTCGGCGGTTGTTAGTGTCACGCTTACTATTGAATGTCCCTTTATTCCAACTTCATTAATGAAGCTGGTATTACTTTTATTAGGAAGACGAACAACATGAAAATAGCCATTTTATCAAGAAACCCAAACCTATACTCTACTCGACGCTTAAAAGAAGCAGGTGAAGCACAAGGCCACGAAGTGGATGTTATAGACACATTACATTGCTATATGGATATTACGAGTAGTCGTCCAACAGTTCGTTACCACGGTAAAGAGTTACCAAAATACGATGCTATTATTCCTCGTATTGGTGCTTCTATTACTTTTTACGGTACCGCTGTAGCGCGTCAATTTGAAATGATGGGAACATTTAATGTTAACGAATCAGTAGCAATCAGTCGCTCTCGTGACAAATTACGCTCACTACAATTATTATCAAGAAAAGGTATTGGCTTACCAAGAACTGGGTTTGCGAGCAAGCCAGATAATATTAAAGATTTAATTAAAAATGTAGGTGGCGCACCATTAGTTATTAAACTACTTGAAGGTACTCAAGGCATAGGTGTTGTACTTGCTGATACAGCTAAAGCCGCTGAAAGTATTATCGAAGCCTTTATGGGACTAAAAGCCAACATACTAGTACAAGAATATATTAAAGAGTCTGGCGGTGCTGATATTCGCTGTTTAGTGATTGGCGGACGCGTTGTTGCAGCCATGAAACGACAAGGTGCTGAAGGCGAGTTTAGATCTAACTTACATCGTGGTGGCTCAGCCGAAGTAGTTAAATTAAGTAAAGCTGAAAGAGAAACAGCCGTTAATGCTGCAAAAGCAATGGGCTTAAATGTATGTGGTGTAGATTTATTACAATCAATTAACGGGCCTATGGTAATGGAAGTTAACTCATCTCCAGGTCTTGAAGGTATTGAAACGGCGACAGGTAAAAACATTGCCGGTATGGTTTTTGACTTCATTGAAAAAAATGAAAACAATACATCGAATAACAAAACACGCGGACAAGGATAATATCAACAATGAGTGATGTATTACGAATAGGTGAATTTGAAATTTTACCCGGAGAACAACGTAAAATTGAACTCCCTGTAGCTAAGTTATATACCGACGCGGATGTCTCTTTACCCATTCACATCATTCGCGCTAAAAAACCCGGTCCAACTATATTTATCAGTGCTGCTGTACATGGCGATGAATTAAATGGTATCGAAATTATTAGACGTTTAATTAGCCAAAAGAATTTCAAAATTATTAGAGGAACTGTTATCGCTGTTCCTATGGTGAACGTATATGGTGTTGTTAACCAAAGTCGCTATATGCCTGATCGCAGAGACTTAAACCGCTGTTTTCCAGGTTCAGCTAAAGGTTCATTAGCTGCGCGTGTTGCACATATATTTTTGAACGAAATAGTGAAACATTGCGACTATGGTATTGATTTACATACGGGTGCAATTCATCGCTCTAACTTGCCTCAAATTCGAGGCGATATGGAAGACGAAGAAACAAAGTTACTTGCGCAAGTGTTTGGCGTACCCGTTGTTTTACACTCAACCATTATTGACGGCTCATTAAGAGATGCTGCAGTTAAAAACAACACCAAAGTACTACTTTACGAAGCCGGTGAAGCCTTACGTTTTGATGAGTTTTCTATTAGAGCAGGTATAAGAGGTATTGAAAATGTATTACAACATTTAGGTCTAATGCGTAAAAAACCACGTAAAAAGAAACCAACAGACCCTTATATTGCTAATAGCAGTGGTTGGCATAGAGCCAATGCCAGTGGCATAGTAAATAACAAAGTCAATTTAGGCGACCAAATAACGAAAGGTGAATTATTAGCCGAAATTGGTAGCCCGTATGGTGATGTGTTGGGCGTTGTAACCGCGTCACGTTCAGGCATATTAATTGGTAAACAAAATATACCTTTAGTACAAGAAGGCGAAGCAATGTTTCATATCGCTTACTTTAAAGAAAGTGATGAAGAAATTGCTGAGCACATAGAAACAGTACAAGATTTATTACTACCTGAAAGTGGTTTATACCTTTAACACATAAATCATTATTAGTTATAAAGACAATTTAGAGAATATTATGAATAGTGATACTAAAACGATTATCGGCCGATTAGAGTCGATCGACTTACCTGATCTTGCTATTACTGATTTACAAGTAAGAGTTGATACCGGCGCAAAAACTTCGTCGCTGCATGTGGATAACATTGTTAGATTAATGAAAAAAGGTAAACCTTACGTTACTTTTGATATTCATCCTGACATTCATAATGTTAGCCGGCTGGTTTCTTGTACAGCGCCTTTAAGCGATATCAGAAAAGTAAAATCGTCTAATGGTGAAGCTGAACAACGCTACGTTATAAAAACACCAATAACACTCGGTGACAAAACATGGGCGATTGAAATTACCTTAACCGATAGATCTGATATGAACTATTTAATGTTGTTAGGTAGAGAAGCGCTAGGCGATCAATTTTTAGTTGACCCTTCTCTTGTTTTTTTACAAACAATAACTAAAAAATAAAATATATAAGAGCACCTAAAATAAAAATAGTTAAGTGCTCTTAAAATAAATGGAGAACCTATGACGTTAGAGCAAGCAAGTACCTTCCTCAATACAAGCATTTTAGTAATAGGCGGACAACCTCTTACCTTGAAAAGCATTATTCTCATACCTGTTTGGATAATGCTTGGTTTATGGCTAACCAAAATTCTGATTAAGTTTATCTCAAGACGTTTAGTATCAAGACATACCGATCCTAATGTTATCCATCTTTTACAACGTCTATTCTATGTTGTTGCTATTACCATATTGGTCATCACCATACTCGACTTAATCAATGTTCCTATTACAGCCTTTGCATTTCTATCAGGTGCCATCGCTATTGGATTTGGTTTCGGCGCACAAAATATTATTAATAATTTTATTAGTGGTTGGATATTAATGTGGGAAAAACCCATTCGTATAGGGGATTTTCTTGAAGTAGATAATGCAAAAGGTATTGTAGAAAAAATTAATACGCGTTCAACACGCATAAGAAGAACAGATGGCGTACATTTACTCATTCCGAATAGTAAGCTGTTAGAAAATACCGTTGTAAACTGGACATTAGTTGACCGACTTGTACGTACTTCTGTGCGTATAGGTGTAGCTTATGGTACATCAGCAAAACTTGTGGCTCAGTTACTACAACAAGTTATTGATAACCAAGAGAACATTCTTAGTGATCCTAAACCTATCGTTACCTTTGAAGACTTTGGTGACAATGCCTTAATTTTTGAAGCTATATTCTGGATAAACTCTAATGTTGAAGGAGGATTACGAACAGCTCGAAGTGAAGTAAGATTTCAGATTGACGAATTATTTACGCAACATAATATTGTTATCGCCTTTCCGCAAAGAGATGTTCATATTGATGGTTCGTTAATGATTAAAAAGGTTGTTGAGTAAAATAACCCCGTTGCCTTATTTCAAGACAACGGGGTTGATATTTAAATACTTTAGATTGAAAGGTGTTTAGCAGCCCATAAGTGCATAAGTTCTAACCCTATAGTGGCTGCAGCTAACGCCGTAATTTCACTATTGTCATAGGAAGGTGCAACTTCTACCACGTCCATTCCTACAATATTAATGCCTGAAAGACCACGTAATATCTTTAATACTTTATCTGTGGTTAATCCACCACATACCGGTGTTCCTGTGCCTGGCGCGTAAGCAGGATCTAAACAATCAATATCAAAAGTTAAATACACAGGCATATCTTTCACTCTTTCACGAATAATAGAGACAATGTCATCTGTCGGCATATCATTCGCTTCTGAGGCATTTATCACCTTAAAACCATGATCTTTCTGCTTGTAGTTTGTACGTATACCCACTTGCACTGATGCATCTTTATCAATAAGCCCTTCTTTAGGTGCATGATAAAACATAGTGCCATGGTCATAACGGCTGCCATTACTATAAGTATCAGTATGCGCATCAAAGTGTATTAACGCCATTTTGCCAAACTTTTTAGCGTACGCTCTTAATAGCGGCAAGGTAATAAAATGATCGCCGCCTAAAGCTAATATCGTCTTATCAGCTGATAATAACGTACTGACTGCGGCATCAACTTGCTGACAAAACGCTTCAGAGTCGCCACAGTTATAAACCAAATCGCCAGCATCCACTATTTTACAATGCTTAGTTAAGTTAAAAGGCCACGGAAAACGCTTACCTTCCCACGCTAAATTCACTGACGCATGTCTAATAGCAGTGGGACCCATTCGAGCCCCAGAACGTCCTGTAGTCGCCATATCAAACGGAAAACCCAATACAACAATGTCTGAGTCGCTGTTGATTGGATCAACCACTAATGGCTGACGTAGAAACGTCATCGCATTAGAGTAGATTGAATTATCTACTTGGTTAAAAACACCTGCCATTTTATTCGTACTCACTTATAGCTCTTCTAAATAGGTATAACCTTTCAAGCCCGCAACAAGTTCTTTATAGATACTATCGCGTTCATGGCTTGGTAATTTGCTGTCTACTAATTCTTTGTATGTTTCTTTAAACATTTCAGCATCTAAATGCACATAATCCAGCATCTCTTCAACGCTATCGCCTTCATTAATCTCTGACATGTCAATACTGCCATCTTCAGCTAGGTTAACAACAACGCTATGGGTATCACCAAATAGGTTATGCATATCGCCTAGTATTTCTTGATAAGCGCCTACTAAGAAAAATCCCATGTAATATGGTTTGTCTTCTGTCCAAGCAGGTACTAACAAAGTACTTTCAATACCTTGTCCGTCAACATAATGGTTAATAGCACCATCTGAATCACAAGTAATATCAAGTAAAACCGCGCGTTGTTTTTTCTCATTGTCTAAATGATTCAGTGGCAACACAGGGAAAACCTGATCAATACCCCAAGAATCTGGTAACGATTGAAACAATGAAAAATTAACAAAAAACTTAGCGGCTAATTTTTCAGATAATTCATCCATAATTGGTCTATGAAAACGATTTTTAGAATCCATAAGTTGATTCAATTCAAAACAAATACGTAAGTTAACTTGCTCAGCCCACGAACGTTGCTCTAAGTTAATTAAACCCAACGCAAATTGATTATGTACTTCGCTAATATCGTTTTGTGTATCGTGATATATTTCAATTAGTGCACGGTCATCATTACGCTCTTGTAATTGCTGCCACGACTCCCACATATTAATGAGTATCAACGGTACTGTTTTTACAGGCTTAGCGATTTCTTCAGGCTCATAACATTCAGCACCAATAACGTTTGAAATAAGCACAGCATGATGCGCTGTTAACGAACGTCCAGATTCAGAAATAATCATCGGCATAGGTTGATCATAGCTTTTACAAATATCACCAATGGTGTACACGATGTTATTCGCGTATTCCGCTAGGCTATAGTTCATAGAGTTATGAGACTGGCTTCTTGTGCCGTCATAATCAACCGCTAATCCACCACCCACATCCATACATGAAAGTTCAGCGCCTAATTCTCTTAATTCACAATAAAAACGCGCCGCTTCACTCACTCCTAACCTAACATCGCGAATGTTGGCAATTTGCGAGCCTAAGTGAAAATGCACGAGTTTCAATGTATGTAGTTGCTTAGCCTCTTTCAATGTATTAATTACATGCAAAATTTGAGTAGCCGATAAGCCAAATTTTGACTTTTCACCACCACTTGCTTGCCATTTTCCTTTCCCTTGCGACGCAAGTCGTACAC
This sequence comes from Pseudocolwellia sp. G5-9, assembly GCF_055808995.1. Lineage (NCBI taxonomy): Bacteria > Pseudomonadati > Pseudomonadota > Gammaproteobacteria > Alteromonadales > Colwelliaceae > Pseudocolwellia > Pseudocolwellia sp. G5-9. Next base: position 3,311,585 of record NZ_CM147893.1, on the reverse strand, counting down.
GTATACCAAGCCTTGGTTCTACGTTTAACGCTTTAGCTTCGGCTAAAATCATTGCTAATTCAGACACTTTTTCTAAAACAATATGTACTTTATGCCCAAGCTTTTCACCGATAAGTGCTAAACGCACATATTCTCTGTCTTTGTAACCATTACAAACAATAACTGAAGACGCTTTTTGCGCTAATGCCAATACAGCTAATAACTCTGGCTTGCTACCGGCTTCTAATCCCAATTGCTTGGTTTCATGGTTAAATTGGCTCGAAATAATTTCATCAACCACTTCACGTTGTTGATTCACTTTAATTGGGTATACCAATAAATATTTTTCGTCGTAATTATAACGTTTAATCGCCTGATTAAAGGCGTCGCACAAACTATGAACACGATGATGTAAGATTTGAGGAAAACGCACTAAAGCAGGTAAAGTTAACCCTTGCTCTTGAATTTTTTCTACAATATCACTCAAATCAGCTGTAATTTCAGGACTGTCATTAATAGGTGCAACATAAACGTTACCCTTATCGTTAATCCCATAATACCCCTGACTCCAATGACGTACGTTGTAGCATGCTCTTACTGCATCGAGAGAATTGTATTCTTTCATTGAATGTTCCAAATTGTATAATTACGTAATGATAGTATTAACTATCTAGAGATAAATCGTGAAGTGGAATTTAAGGAGCTATGAGATTAAAGTCCAACAAATAATAAAGTGTTTATCGAACAATAAATTTAATCACTTGCTTGTTGGGGGAGTTATTGCAATTGGTATTCGTTAAAAAAGAATAAGGGAGCTATCATTTACCTCCCTATTTTGAATTTACTTTAGTTGTTTTTGCTGCTGATCAAACCAAAACTTCATTAAGTCAGCCGTTAATTTTTGCTCTATAGCCATTGCTCGGTCTGTTGGACAAAAAATAGTAAACAATATTTGCGTATTACCTACATCTGAAGTAGCTATGTGTATGTGAGGCTCTGGTCCTGCAATATTTATATCTAAGCGGCTTTCAATCAGTTGATTATAGCGTATGGCAACTTCTTTAAAATCGGCACAGTATTCATAAGCTTTTTTATGTAGTTCGTCTAAAAAAATAAACGGATTTACGCTGCCATCTCTAGTCACCGTAAAATGGTGCATAGCATAACGTTTTAAAAAGTTTAAGTTTTTAATCGCTGAGGTTATTAACTGACTATTGGGTAAATAAAGCGTTTTACCTGTGTATTCATAAGCATCAATATTAATTTCTAATAACGTTAATTTTGCCCAATCTGTAGAATGTACTTCGCCATAATGGTCACCTACTTGCACCCAATCACCAATACGAAATGGTCGTGTAGAAATAATATATAAAAAACCGATGAAGCATTGAATAAATTCTCTAGTTGCTAAAACTATAGCAACCACAAACGCTGCAATTGAAAAAGCGAATTTTTGAATTTCTAGCGACCAAATATTAAAAAGACCAATAATAATAAATACGGTAACCGCATTATTAACCATATTGATTTTTAATCGTTTGTTTTGTTTATCTTTGCGTTTAATAAGTTTAACTAAACTATACTTAGTGAGCATAACCAGTAAAATCAAACCGATAGAGAGTACAGCTTTGTTTTCTATTAGTACCTCAACTATTGAACTAATATTCGAACCTGTGGATAACAACATATCAAACACTTGACTAAACACCCTTAAACGCTATTGAGTTGACTCTATTTTTGCATTAATAGTTTGCAGTTTTTCTAATGTGCCAACAAGACCTACTTTAGTAATACTTGAACTTAATTCTGCTTGTTTGGTTTGTACTAAACTAATCCCTTCAATAACAATATCGAATATTTTCCAATCATCATCGGTTATTTTCATTAATTTAATTACTGCGGTATTTGTTTTATTTCGGCTTTCAATATTCAAATACACTTGCGCTATTTTACCACTTTCAGATATTGAGTTTTTATTAAATACAATTTTTTCATTGTTATAGTTACTTAATAAATTCGCATAGCTATTGATCAACTGAATTTGTAATGCTTGGATATAACTTAGCTTCATTTCTTCAGACATATCTTTAGCGTACTTACCTAAAGACTTTAAAGCGAAATAACGGGTATTTATTTCAGGTAATAAGTGTTGATTAAGTATTTTTTTTATTTGAGTGTTATTAAACTCATTACGACTCTTTAACTGAATAATTTCTTGTTCTATTGTGCCAAACGCTACTTTAACTTGCTTATCAGGTTCATTGTTTGCATCTGCTAAGGCTAACGTAGCAATAAAAATACTCAATAAGATAAAAGCTAGAGTTAAGCCATTAAGTGTCATATTAGATTTATTTTTCACGCTGTGTACTCTTGAATGATGTTGAATTGTTACTAACAATTAAAGTGCTATTGTAATAAGAACTGTTTTTATTGCTAACGCAATAATTTAGACGATTCAATCAAATTAATTGATTAAACACCTAGCGCGTGTAGACCTTTGCGGTATCTTTTTACAACAGCTAGTTGGTCATTGTGCAAGGCTTCGTTTTTAATATGCAGTATTCTACTTAAAACCGATAACGCAGCAGAAATTTCTAAACAGCGTTGCCTTACAGATTCATTTAAGCGCGATTAATTTAAATACAATTTATACCCAAAAGCTCAACACGCTCTAATACTAATTGAAATAATGTGAAAACACTCGAATTACTTTGATATAAAAATTATCACTTTGGTAACTCTGAAGTCAGCACCCAATAATAATTTAATTCTTTCATTTTTTTAGAAAATTCTTCAAACTGTAAAGGCTTAATCACATAACCACTTGCGCCGAACCGATAACATTCTTGAATATCTGGCGTGATGGTTGATGTACTGATCATAACAACCGGTATGTCACGAAGTTTTTCATCATTTTTAATTATTTTTAAGGTTTCAATTCCGCCTTGTCTCGGCATTCTAATATCTAAAAAAACAATATCTGGTCGTGGATATTTTTTAGTATCTTCGTAGGGGGGGGTATTTCTTAAATAACTAATGGCTTGCTCACCGTCCATTACATGTTCAATGGAGTTTTTGATGTTAAATTCATGAAATGCATCCATCATTAATTGCGCATGATCTACATTATCTTCAACCATTAACGCTGAAATAGGTTTTAAGTTATTCAATATATATCCCTTATATTAAAAATGAGCTGTTAATTAATCAACTTAGTATCATTACTACAAAACAGACTTACAAGGTCAACAGACCCTAACCATCCCTTAAAAAATTAATTATAAAACGACTCCCTACGCCTAACTCTGATTCAACCTGTATGCTCCCACGATGGTGTTCTATCACCTGTTTCACAATACTTAAACCTATGCCAGAACCTGGGTACTTACTTTTATCTGCAAGCCTTGTAAAAGGGGTAAACATTTCTTTTGTTTTTAATGGGTCGAAACCAATACCGTTATCTTGTATAGATATACTCACAATACGCCCGTTCTCTATTGAGGACAAGGTGATATTAGGAACTCTTTCGTTGAACTTAATACTATTATTGATCAAGTTATGAAAAAGAAGATGAATTAAACCTGCATTACCTTGAATAACCGGAAGAGGATTATCGATGTTAAGTATAAAATCGGTCTCTGTTGACTCCTTTAGTGATTCAGCGACGCCATTTACTATCTCGGTTAAGTCAATCAATTCAAAAGATTTTTTTGCAGAACCCACTAATAAATACTGCTGAAGGCTATAGATCAATTGATGAATGGCCGTTGTACTGGTATTTAAATATTTAAACCAGTTTTTTTCATCAGGTGTTAGAGTAACTCTAGCCTCTAAATCAGTTTTTAAAATATCAGAAATCAATTTAATATGATTTATTTGGCCATTAAAGTCATGAGAAAGGCTAGCACAAAATGCCTTCATATTCTTATTATGCTCTTCAATACTTTGCTGATGCCGCCACCTTTCAATTGCATAGCGACAAGTCCGATATAACAACGGGGGTGATATATCATTTTTAGGAATGTAATCTTGTATACCTTGGTTTAATAAGTCTTTGGCAATTTGTAAATTATTAAGCGAGGTCAAAATAATAATAGGCAGAGAAAAATGTTTAGAACCTAACCATTCTATCGTTTCCTCTATCTTCGAATCAGGTAATTGCAAATCACACAAACAAACATCAAACTCTCCATCCAACAACATGGATTTACCCAATTGTGCGGTATCGGCTGACGATATTTTAACGCGTACATCTTCTATTAAATTCAAAGCATCTTCGATCAATTCTCGATGATCTGGATTATCTTCAATAATAAGTACTTTCAAAATGGTATTCCTTGTCGAGATAACTTACTCATTTAAATAAAAGGTGCCTAGCTCAATTAACCTCATTAAAACTAAAGTAAGCTATACTTGAAATCATTCAAAGTAATGACTCTCTTTAATAACAAGATATGGTCTTGAATATAATTTTTATTATAAAAATTCATATATTTATTGTAGATAATATGCGCACTAGCCTAGCATCGAATTTAGTAAATAGAATTAAAAACTTCTATAGTTATTTGTAGTTGATAAAATCACAATAAGCCAATAAATGTTAATTAAGGAACAGATATGCACGATTGGTTACAACAATTTATTAATCCTTCATTCATGCCACATGGACACTGTTATTTATGGCGTTCAGATATACTATGGACACATGTTTTATCTGATGCTGCAATTGGTATAGCCTACTATCTGATCCCCCTCGTGTTAGCTATTTTAATTTACAAAAGAAAGAACGCTTTACCTCACAAAGAACTTTTTGCGCTATTTATTGCGTTTATTTTCTTCTGTGGCACCACACATTTTGTACAAATATACGTTACCTGGTTTCCTATGTACGAATATCAAGGATGGCTGAAAGCCCTAACTGCATTTACCTCAATATTAACCGCATTTGTTCTTGCTCCTAAACTTCCGCAACTTATTCGACTATCAAGTGTTGAGGAAGATTACCAACAAAATTTAGCCGAACTAAAAACGTTAAAAAAACAAAATGAATTAATGAGCTCTATTTATTCTGTAACACTTAACAGAGAAGAAAATATTATTGAGTTAAAAAAAGAAGTTAACAAACTCATGCTTGAACTTGGTCGTGACGCACGATATTCAACTTAAACACTATTTTTAACAAAAATAAGTAGGTATTTATGCCTTTGATTAAACAATGAAAACCAAAAACATATTACTGTGGACGATATTAGTATTTTTCTTCACACTTGAAGTACTCATCACCTTTGACTTTATTGCTCAAGAAAAAGAGTTGGATAAAACACGAGCAAAGGTATATCAAACAATCCTTCAATTACAAAATCAAATTGGTTACGTTGGTCTTATTCATAATTTTAAAAACTACATGCTAAGACCAAAAAATACTGAATATAGAGACAACGCGATAGAAAACTATTCGCGAGCATCAAAACAAGTAGATACACTGGAAACACTTGGAACAAGTATTTTAGGTAAGTTAGCAATGCCCCATACAAAAGGTATGTTACTCGCCTATAAAAATAGGTTAGATACCTTACCTGAATTAATACAAAAAAATGTCTCTGCTCGTGAACTAGACAAATACGTTAAATACAACGATATTCCTTCCCGTGACGAAATAGAAGCCGTTTCAAAACAGCTCTCTGTTGCTTTAAACGCTAAATCCTTAACTATATTCAACAATAGTCTAAGAAGTGGTTTTATTATTCTAGCTGCATTAATGGTGACATTAATTGCTATAGTGCATTTTTGGATTAAAGATCAACGAGTAGCACTAATAAAAAGCAAAGCATTAAACAAAAAACTACACAATAATAAACTTGATATTGAACGCTCTCAAAAAGTTTTACTCAATATTATGCAAGATATTGACAACGAAAAAAAAGCAGCATCTCTACTCAATGAGCAATTAATAAATAAAAATAAAGAAATGGAGCAGTTTATCTATACCGTATCCCATGATCTTAAATCCCCCCTCGTTACAATTGCTGGTTTCTCTAATAACCTAGCAACAGAACTATCCGCACAATTAACAGAAAAACAACAGTACCGATTCAAGCGAATAATAGAAAATGTTAACAATATGGAAACTCTTTTAGGTGACTTATTAGAGTTATCAAAAATAGTGCAACAAGCAATAATATTAGAAGATGTTGATGTAAATACAGTATTAGAAGAACAATTATTAGTACTTGAAAGCACTATTATTGAAAACAAGGCGATTATTAATATTGCCGATAACCTACATACAATTAACGCAAATTACCGACTATTTTCAGAAGTCGTATTAAACCTACTAAGTAATGCCTTAAAGTACAGAGAACCTACTCAGCAATTAATTATTGATATTTATACTACGCAAGCAAAAGCCACAACAACCCTACATATAAAAGATAATGGAACGGGTATTGATCCTAAATATCACAAACTTGTTTTTGGTATTTTTGAAAGACTTTCAACAAATGAAGGAACAGGTGTTGGGCTAACCATTGTAAGAACCATAATGGACAAACATAAAGGCAAAGTGTCATTAGAATCAAAACTCGGCGAAGGTTGTTGTTTTTCGGTAGAATTTCCTAATAATGTAGAAATGAATGATAGTTAATACTAAACAATAGAATCTAAAGATTACTTTTACTTCAACTGTTTATCGAAGAGTAATTAACCGGCCACTTCTTTGCATTATTCAGTCAATCGAATAAAGCGTATAACGAGCTATGTTAAAGTGTTCATTATTTTTGCTAGGCAAGTCAGGAAACATGTTCCAGATAATTAGCGCTTACCCGTCCTAAAAGAAAGTAGTGTGTAAATATTTCACATAGTTATGAAAAACATACTCAACCATTGCTCCAGTTACACACAGAAAATCTCCACAAAATACAAACCTACATGACTTAACCACACATCAATCGCCAGCGAAAATAAGGGGACTAAGCGAGTTATTCCCTAATAATTATCTTATGGTTAATATCGGTACAAGTTCTGCATTATCAAGATATATACCCGTTATCATAAAGGATAACGTCGTTACTGATACTGCAATTAGCAGTAAAAATTCCTTGTTATGCGAATAAATTTCAACATTAAAAAATAATTAACGTGTTATTTAGATAATATTTCTTTATATTTGCGACCTTTTATCTATAAATCAGTAAATTACTGCAATTTATTATCCCGAGTTCGGGTTGATTTATTATTACGTACTGACAATTAAATAATATTTATCAACTCAATATCAGTTAATCAATGTAAAAAGGAATAACTTTGAAAAAGCGAATCAATTTGTTAGCGGCACTAGCCGCACTAGCAATAACGTCCTCTTATAATGTATTGGCACAAAACGATACAAATAAAGTTCAAGAAGCTAAACAGAAACAAGAACGCCCTACTTATCGCTTTGACCGAGAATGGCTCAAAAATAAAGCAAAAGAGTTTGCGTCTCAAGATTATCAATTACAACGGATACCTGAAGATAACCCATTAAGTAAAATGAGTTACGACGAATATAAAAAAATACAGTTTGAACGTGGTGCGACTATATGGTCTCGTGAAGATCGTAATTTTAGGCTTACACCTCTTCATCCAGGTTTTTTGTTTAAAACTCCCGTTAAATTGAATTTAGTCGTTGGTGGTATTTCTCGCCGCATTTTATATACAACCGATATTTTTAATTACAATGACGAACTTCAAGATATTAAAAAATCAGAAGCTAAAGGTTATTCAGGCTTCAGCGTTACTCATCCTATAAATACACCGACAAAGTGGGATGAATTTATGGTTTTTCAAGGAGGCACGTATTTTAGAGCGGTTGGAGAGTCAAATTGGTATGGATTATCTGCGCGGGGTTTAGCAATTAATACAGCAAAACCGTCTGGTGAAGAGTTTCCAGAATTTACTGAGTTTTGGATTGAGCGCCCGAGTAAAAAGAACAAATATTTAATTGTTCATGCCTTAATGCAAAGCCCCTCTGCCACTGGCGCTTTTACTTTTACCGCATCTCCAGGGAAAAACACGGAAATAAAAGTAGAAAGCGTTATTTTTCCTCGTAAAGACATACCTTCTTTTGGTGTAGCACCATTAACCTCTATGTTTTTATTTAACCCTATCAATACCACTCGATTCGATGACTTTCGCCCAGCGGTTCATGATTCTGATGGCTTGTTTATGATAAAAGGTAACGGCGAAAAATTATGGCGACCACTAGCAAACCCTCGTCGTTTAGAAGTATCCGTATTTGAAGATGATGCTATTAAAGGTTTTGGGTTAATGCAACGCAGTCGTAAATTTACCAACTTTGAAGATATAGAAGCACATTATCAAAAAAGACCATCGGCTTGGGTTACTCCTATATCTGATTGGGGTAAAGGTCATGTTGAATTAATTGAAATTCCAACAAATGCGGAAATTCACGATAACATTGTGGCTTTTTGGCAACCTAAAGAACCTTTAAAAGCAGGTGAAGAACGCTCTTTTTCTTACAAAGTATCTTGGGGAAACTCAGTGCCAGCAGAATTACATGACGGTCGAATTGTAGCTACCGCTTCTGGGCGTGCTCTTGGTTCTAATACTGTTCGTGACTTTGTTATAGATTATGAAGGAAAAAACATTCCCACAGATATGATCATAAATGCTTCAAGTAGTACCGGAAAAATTGTAGGGACTATCAGTAAAGTCATTCCTGAAAATGGTCATTTAAGAGTAGTTGTTAAGTTTGAAGCCGGTGAACAAGACGTTTCTGAACTGAGAGTTTCGTTAACAAATAAAGATAAGCAATGGGGTGAAACATGGCTTTACCGATGGACACGATAAACTTGAAAGACCAAGCGATACCACCCGAAGCAAAACTAAATATGCCAGCACAAGATTTTAAAAAAAACCTTAATGTGAAACATCGCTGGCAGGGATGGAGAGCTATTGTAGCTCGACTTATCACTTTTGGCGGCGCGTTATCGTTAACCGGATACGCAACTTATCAAATGGTATTAATTGTTTCTGAAGGAATGGTTACCGCACTTCAATGGGCGATGGTAAGTTTGTTTGCTATAACATTTGTTTGGATTGCATTAGCGGCATGTGCTGCAGTGTGTGGCTTTGTTTTTTCTGGTAAATCTCAGTTTAAAAAAAGAGCGAGCATTTCCGGTAAAAAAACGGTTCTTTTAATGCCTACATATAATGAAGATCCTAGTGAAACATGTGCCGCTCTATATAGTATGGGTGAAAATATTGCAGCAGAAGGACTAGGAGATTTGTTTGAAATATTTATCATTTCTGATTCTAATAACCCTGATGTATGGGTTAAAGAAACGGCCGCTGTTCAACGGTTAAAAAATGCTTTGGCTGGTAAAGTTAATGTTTGGTATCGAAGACGTCATGATAACAAAGCCAAGAAAGCGGGCAATGTTCATGAATTTGTTAGCCGCTGGGGCGCACGTTACGACTATATGTTAGTGCTTGATGCAGACAGCCTACTCTCTGTAGATACATTAAAAACGTTGATGGAAGAAATGGCCACTGATGACAATAGCGGTATTATTCAAACCCTACCGTGCTTATATCGTGGTGATACCTTGTTTGCACGATTACAACAGTTTGCGGGGACTATTTATGGTCCCATTGTGGCGCGTGGCGTAACGGCTTGGCAAGGAGACGATGGTAATTATTGGGGGCATAATGCGATTATTCGTGTAAAAGCTTTTGCTGACACAGCCGGCTTACCCACTCTGGGCGGTATTAAACCTTTTAAAGGTGATATTTTATCTCATGATTTTGTTGAAGCTGCGCTCATGCGAAGAGCGGGTTGGTCGGTGAGAATGCTGCCTGAACTAAAAGGCTCTTGGGAAGAAAGCCCGCCTAGTTTATCTGATGTTGCTATTCGTGACCGACGTTGGGCACAGGGAAATATTCAGCATTTAGCCGTATTAAAAGCTAAAGGACTTCGCTGGCCTAATCGTTTTCATATGATAACAGGCGTTATGGGATATATGGCCTCGCCATTTTGGTTAGCACTAATTTTAGTCGGTATTGTTATGGCAATACAAATACACTATGTCAATATTGAATACTTTACCGACGAATATTCGCTATTTCCGAACTGGCCGCTGTTTGATTCTGAACGCATGCTTTTACTGTTTATGTTTACTATGGGTATATTATTAGTACCTAAAGCATTAGGCTTATTAAGAGCTTTTTTTCATAGCCCGTTACGTAAACCTCTTGGTATTATTAGGCTTACGCTAGGCGCTATTGTTGAAATGTTTTTTTCAATTCTCTATGCCCCTATTTTTATGCTGATTCACAGTAAACATATTTATGATATTTTTAGAGGCCGTGATTCAGGCTGGGCTACTCAGCAACGACAATACAAAGGAGCGCCTTGGGGGTTGTTATGTAAGCAGCACTTTTGGCATACCGTTATAGGGGTATGTATTACCGCTGTTTTGTATTATTACTCACCTATGTTGCTCGTGTGGTTATCACCTACGGTAATTGGCTTAGTTTTTTCTATTCCATTATCCGCGCTAAGTGGTAGTAGAACATTAGCAAAAATGTTTCGTTTCTTTGGTATTTTAAATATACCAGAAGAAGTGAAAGAGTTACCTATTATGCTGCAGCGCGATAAATTTTCTGAAGCTTTACAAAAAAATATTGAACATCTTGATATTGCTGCATTACTAAATAATAACGATCTTCAACAAGCACATTTTAATATGGTAGGACAGGCACCCGAACCTAAACGAGGCCAACCTAATATAAATAAAATAAGTGCTGAATATAAAATTAATGATGCAAACCTACAGCAAGAAGCGCTTGATTGGTTTACTAAGCAAGAATTAATGGAAGTGCTATGTGAACCTTTATTATTAAAAAAGTTAGCGTTAAAAGTGGCTTAACACTTTTATACCCGTTACCAATCAAGAGGCTATTTCAGAGTGCATCTTGAATGATAACGGGTATATACCAAGTCCATTAAATTTTTATCACTTAGCGAAAGTTAAAAAGCCAGTTACATAAGTAACTGGCTTTTAAATTTGTAATAATTCATCCAAATTTCAAAAACTACCGTTTAGCTTTCTAAAAAGCTACATAGTGACAAATTCTTCGGCAGAGGTAGGGTGTATTGCAATAGTATTATCAAAGTCAGCTTTAGTTGCGCCCATTTTCATCGCTACAGCAAAGCCTTGTAATAGCTCATCACTACCAAAACCGATACTATGAATACCGACAATTTTTTCTTCTTTACCTACGCAAACAAGCTTCATGCGTGTTGGATCGCGGTAGTCTTCAGTGATCGCCTGATATAAAGCTGTAAATTGAGAGTTATATACTTTTACGTTTGCTTCGCCATGTTCAGCAATCGCTTCTTTTTCACTTAAACCTACAGTACCAATAACCGGATGGCTAAATACTACCGTAGCAATGTTTGAATAATCTAAATGCTCGTCGGGCTTGTTGTTAAATAAACGTTCACATAAACGACGACCTGCAGCTACAGCAACAGGAGTAAGTTGAGCACGACCTGTGTTATCGCCTACGGCATAAATACCATTTACATTGGTATTTTGGTACTTGTCAGTTGGTATAAAACCACGCTTGTCTAATTCGATTCCTGTCGCTTCAATGTTGATATTGTCGGTTGCAGGTTCGCGGCCAATCGCCCAAATCAGTTTTTCTACAGGACCAACTGATTTACCATTTTCTAGATGAACGGTAATTTGGCCATCGTCATGTTTTTCAATTCGGCTCGGTGTACTGTTGATATGTAATGTTGGTCCATGTTTCGCCATTTGTTCAACAAGAGTATCACTTAGCATTTCATCAAAAGCGCGTAGTGGTTTTTCTTTTCTTACTAATAAATGGGCATCTGTACCTAATGCATGAAAAACGCCAGCTAGCTCAACGGCTATATAACCTGCGCCAATTACAGCAACGCTTTTAGGTTGTTCTGTTAATGCAAAAAATCCATCTGAATCTATGCCGTATTCTGCACCTTCAATATTTGGAATACTTGGGCGACCACCTGTTGCAATAGTAATATGGTCGGCTGTGTATAATTCACCATTAACTTCTACGGTGTTTTTATTAACAAACTTCGCGAAACCATCAATTACGGTAACATCATTTGCATCAAAACCGCGTTGATAAGCGGCATGAATACGTTCGATGTAAGCTTCTCTATTTTTAACAAGTGTAGCCCAGTCAAAGCCTTGTAATGGCGCTTTAAAACCAAAGTCTGCTGAATAGTTAAGTGCATCAGCAATTTGTCCTGCATACCACATGGCTTTTTTAGGCACACAGCCCACATTGACACAAGTTCCACCAATATATTTGGCTTCAATAACCGCCGCTTTTTTGCCTAATTTTGCTGCACGATTAGCAGATGCAATACCGCCACTGCCGCCACCAATAGAAATGTAATCAAAATGTTGAGTCATGAGTGCCTCGATAAGTAAATTTAAATAAGTAAACTGTGCAGACCGAAAAAATAAGAAAACACTTTCCAATTAGAATCAGTTACACGGTATAAGGTAAATGGGTACGTTATGTAAAATATTCAAGTACTCTATATTTCTTAACATCATTGCCGACCATTATGTGTTAATAAATATTGAGTTATACCCACTTCATCCATAGGTCGGCTAAATAAATACCCTTGAATATTATGACACTGATGCATGATTAAATAACTGAGTTGTTCTTTTGTTTCAACACCTTCAGCAATACATGTCATGTTAAGTCGTTTAGCTAACACTATTGTTGCATCTACAATCGCTTCATCTTTATCGTCTACGCCAATACCAGAAATAAATGAACGATCTATTTTAATAACTTGTAGTGGCAGTTGTTTGAGATAAGAGAGTGATGAGTAGCCCGTTCCGAAATCATCTAAGGCCATTAAAATCCCTAAATCCGATAAAGCGTTCATTGTATTTATCGCTTTTTTAGGTTCAGCGATTAATGCACTTTCAGTAACTTCTAATTTTATTGCACTTGGCGGTAAATCGTATTTTTGAAGTTGCGCTTTAATAAATGAATATAAATCATCATTTACAAAATGATATGGAGATATATTTATTGATAAAAAAAGATCTTTGCTTTGCTTTCTCCACGCTACTAATTCTCGCAAACCACGTTCAACAGCCTGTTCTGTAATGGCAATAATCAAGCCTAACTCTTCTGCTTTGGGAATAAAAACTAAAGGTGAAATAAGGCCATCTTTACTTTGCCAACGCATTAACAGCTCTAAACCAATTGTTTTATCAAGTAATGTATTAATAATAGGTTGGTAATAATTAATTAACTCTTGATTGAATATTGCTTGTTTTAAATTAGACTCAACCTGTAATCTTGCTGTAGCTTCTTGATTCATTCGCTCAGTAAAAAACTGATACGTATTTCTACCTAACTGTTTAGAGTAGTACATTGCAACATCAGCATGATGGAATAATTCATCTGAATTTTTCGCATCGTCTGGGTATAAAGCAATACCTATACTCGCTCCTACACTCACGATATTATCATTCAAATTAACAGGCTCACCAATGGTTGCTATCATTTTTTGAGCAATTTGGCTAAGTTGCGCTGCTCCTTTAAAATATTCAAGTAAAACCACAAATTCATCTCCACCTATACGTGCAACAGTATCCTTTGCTCTTAAAATAGAATTGAGTCTTATGGTAATTTCTTTGAGTAACAGGTCTCCGTAATCATGACCTAAGCTATCATTTATCTGCTTAAATTTATCTAAATCAATAAAGAAAAGTGCGATAGATGTTTTCTTTTTTTGTGAGTAATCCATTGCATTTTGAATACGCTCTAATAAAAAAGACTTATTCGGTAAATTGGTTAAATGATCGTAATTAGCTAAATAGCGTAATTCTTTTTCTGCCGTTTTTTGTGCGGTAATATCAGTAAAAACACAAATGTAGTGAAGCTGATTATTCGTTTCATTTCGGCTAACCGTTATATTTAAAATAACATGGTAGTCTACAAGGTTGCTTATCGAGATTCGTTCTTCTCCTCTCCAATGCTCACCTTCTTTTAATGATGTAAAAACTTCTCGATATTTTCTCTGCTGATCTTTATTAAAACCAAAGAGTTCATTATTAAAATCAAATTCATCTTGTTCCCAACCAAAAACGTCACATAATGATTGATTTGCTGTTACTCTGCTAAAGTTTTCACTGATAATAAGCACCCAATCTTTGGTGTGTTTAAAGGCGTCGCCATAATAAAGTGCACGTTCTTTTGCAGCTTTACTTTCAGTAATGTTTGTATATGCCCCTGTTACCCGACAAGGCGTACCATCATTATAAAATTCGACAATTTTCCCTAAGTCTTTATACCAAAACCATTGACCACTTTCACTTTTAAGTCGGTAAGTACAATTGAAATTATTTTCAGGGCTTTTTTGATTTAAAAATAACTGCCAGCGCGCAACAAAGTTTTCTTGATCATCAGGATGAATAAGAGCAACATGCTCGTCAAACGAGTACGAATCGCTGTAGTTTTCTAATCCCAACTCTTGAACCGCCCGCTTCGCAAAGATTAAATTGTTATATGCTTGCCAGTCCCATACTTCACTATCACTACCAATCAGCGCTAACTGTAACCGGTTTTCTCGATATTTAACTTCTTCATGTATGCTAAGCAGCTCTATTCTTTGTTTTTTGCGTTTAAATAACCACACACCAATAAACGCTAAGCTCAAAATAACATAAATAAAATAAGCTAAAGGCGATGCCCAAGGCGCATAACTCACTGAAAAAACAATACGTGTTGGTTCTGAATATAGCCCAGTTACGGATGACTTAACTCTTGCCTCAAGCGTATGAGTACCTGAAACTAATGTAGGAAACGTAATACTGTTTTCGCTAGTAAGTGGGTACTCAACATCATCATGCCCCATCAGTTTAAACTGGTATTTAATATCGTTGTTTCTACCAAACGTAAACGCTGAAAAATCTATTCTAATACCTACGTCGTCATAATTTAGGGAGATCTCTTGATTAGATTCAACAATTAAAGGTACATTTAATTCTCTTGATAAGGCGTTTACATGAGTGACTCTCACTTGAAAAGAATCATGGGATTGTACTTTTTTAAATTCCAAAGGATCAAAAAGGCTTACGCCTGACATACCACCATAAGCGAACATGTTTTCTTTAACAATACTGCCAGCACCGCCATTAAATTCTTTATTTACCAAGCCATCTTTTACGCCAAAATTTCTAAAATAATGATCTTTTCCGTCCATTAAAAAAAGACCATCATGGCTTGAGAACCAAATATCACCATCGAGATCTATTTGTAAATTATAAATATTATTATCAATGGGGGAATTACTGTTTGAATAATGGTAAGTTGACTTAAAATCAGGAAGCGATAAACCAATAAGACCTTTACCCACAAAGCTTAGCCACAATGTTTGATTATTATCTACAACCCAATTATCAATATAAGACCATTCTGAAATATTGGTTCTAGGGTGTTGATAAAGTAGCTGAGATTGTCTGGTGGTTATATCAAACGCCCACAATGAATCATTATTTGAAAATAACAACATTGTGCTATTAGGTAAAAAACCCAGCAGATTATTAACATCCTGCTTCACGCTTTTATAATGTTTATCTAAAGTTACATCAAAAACTTGCTCTACCATTAATTCATCAATAACAACTTTAAATATACCTTGCTGATTGGCTAGCCATAGTACATTTTTTTCATCTACGAAAAAATTAACTATTTCAGTATTAAACAAGTTGTTTATTTCTTCTGAGAAAGCATTAGGTACAATTTCACGCGTTGCAACGTCAAATACGTTTACCCCTTGAAAAGTGCCAAGTATCAGATAGTGATTAAAATAGGCCATTTGAAAAATATGACTTTCGCCATAAAGTTCTTTTCGATTTTGTACTGCTAAATAAGATGTCACCTTGTTAGTGGCATCATTAACTAAATTTAATCCATTACTGGTGGCAACCCAAAACAAATCTTTATTTTCATGATGCGGTAATATTTTCCATATTTCGTTATAACTTAAACTTTCAAGATCCTTTTGATTATAACGATAATTAGTGACTAACTCTGTTGACGGGTTCCACAAATACACCCCCGAAGAATTAGTACCTAACCAAAACATACCATTACGGTCTTTGGTCATAGAGCGAATAATATTGTCGGAAGCATAATCAAATGCTTCCGTAAAACCAAATAAGTGACTCAGCTTATTTTCTTGTAAAGAAATAACCGACAAACCTTGGTGGCTAGCTACATAGAGCTGTTCACCATCTTGATAAAACTGCCATATTGATATTCCGTTAGCTAATGTCTGATAGTAAGGTAAATCTTCATCTTGCAGAAAAAAGGCATCAATACTACTAATGTCTAGCACTAAAGCGCTTATATAAGTGCCTATATATAGCTTGTTTTGATGAGCATGTAACTGATAAACCTGTGACTCTTTCGTGGCGGCTACACTTTGTCCTTTACTACCAATATCTGGTAATTTTTTCCATCGTTTTTGAATAGTGTGATAAACAAAAAGTCCCATATCAGTCGCTAAAAATAAATAATCATTATTGATAACTATGTGATGTATCCAATTCTCATTGATTAATTCAAGCGACAGGTCTAATACCTCTACGGCCTTATTTTCTGTTTTTTTAAAGGTAAATATTTTTTTAGAAGAAGAGATCCAAAACGTATTGTCGTCTTCAAGTACATGAGAGATATATTCATTTTTATTGAGTAAAGATTGAGCAACAATAAGCTGGTATTGATTGGTTTTAGAGTTGTAAGTATAAATACCTTGGTCTAATACGTTTATCCATAAAAGCCCTGCTGAATCTTCAAGTAGCACTCTTATTTCAAATGAATCAAAATCCCCTTCAGGTCCTTTTAACGTTTTAAAAGAATAACCATCGTAAATATTTATGCCACTTTCGGTTCCTAACCACATAAAACCGTTAGAATCTTGCAACAAAGAATTAACTGTACCTTGTGATAACCCCTCATCAACACTTAGCTGAGACAAACTTAAATTTTTAACATTCGCATATAGTTCATTAGGCAATAAACCATTGATGATTAAAATAATAAATAAAAAATAACGTGTTTTTAAATGTTTCAGCATACAACCCATATTTTGTCAGTATTTATAAAAAATTCCATTTCCCAAAATAAATAAAATAATTTTTAATAAAGACTTCGAAATGACTTACTCCTTTCTACCACACAATTCTTTTTTATAGCAAACCACAATGTAAAAAAAACCAAAATTATCAATACCCGTTGCCCTAAATTGATATCGCTCAAGCATTCTGAAATACACATCTTGATTGGTAATGGGAATATACCCGTTACCATTCAAGATGCAGGTTTCAGTGGGAACTAAAAACAATTTAGGCACAGATTTCATGTTCCAGACGAAATCTAAGTACATACATCCATGTATGCAAGGCATTAACTTTAGTCATGGTTATTCTCGGTAACTGCTCCTGCGTTACCCTAATGTCCTACATCCGTGTAGGAATCTGACTAAAGTTAATAAGCCCCATAAATTGTTTTTAGACCCATCGAAGAAGCGCTTGAGTGGTAACGGGTATATACTTAGCTCTATATTCAAAGTTTTAAATTTTGTTATAAACCTTGAAATATGCTCCTCGAGTAATTACATATACCCTACTACTAATCACATAGGTCGTCACTTATGGCACATTCATTACCCGTATTCTCAGAAATTTTACCAAAAGACATTAAATCTAACGTTGAACAAGCCATCAACAATTGTAAAAAAGTGATTGAAGATGTGCTCTCCTCAACCTCAGAATACACGTGGAAAACCTTAGTTGAACCTATTGATGATGTTGACGATACCTTAGGTAAATTGTTTTCACCTATTTCGCACATGAACTCTGTAGTCAGTAGTGATGAACTCAGAGAGGCTTATGAATCATGTTTACCTTTACTATCTGAATACGGTACTTTTGTTGGTCAACACAAACCTCTTTATAAAGCTTACCAACAACTGGCCAACAGTGAGCACTACAAAACCCTGAATACAGCTCAAAAAAAAGTGATCGATAATGCTTTACGCGATTTTACATTATCAGGTATCGCATTAGCAGATGAACAACAAAAACGTTATGGCGAAATTGCCACACGTTTGTCAGATCTAAGCTCACAATTTAGTAACAACGTATTAGATGCTACCCAAGCGTTTACCGTAAATATAACTAACGAAGAGGAGCTCTCAGGATTACCAGAAAGTGCGAAAGAAGCAGCCAAAGCACTCGCCGCTGAACAAAATTTATCTGGCTGGTTGTTTACCCTAGATTTTCCAAGTTATTTACCAGTAATGACCTACTGCGACAACCGCGAATTACGTGAAAAAATATACACAGCTTTTGCTACCAGAGCTTCAGATCAAGGACCCAATGCGGGAGAATTTGATAACAGCTCAAATATGCTTGAAATATTAAACCTTCGTCATGAACTTGCCCAATTATTAGGTTTTAATAACTACGCTGAAAAATCTATTGAAACTAAAATGGCCTCACAAACCAGCCAAGTTATTCAATTTTTAGAAGACTTAGCCGCTAAATCTAAAAGCCAAGGCGAAGCCGAACTTGCTGAACTTACCGAGTTTGCTAAAACGGTTGATGCATCAGCAACCGATCTTCAAGCGTGGGATTTAGCCTATTACGGCGAAAAGCTCAAACAAGAAAAATACTCAATCTCCGACGAAGAATTACGCCCTTATTTCCCTGAAAACAAAATTGTTGCTGGTTTATTTCAAGTGGTTCACAAACTATTTGGTTTAACTATTACCGAATGTAACAATATTGATACTTGGCATAAAGACGTTAAGTTTTATGACGTGTTTGATTCAAACAACAACTTACGCGGTAGCTTTTATTTAGACTTATACGCACGTGCTAAAAAACGTGGTGGCGCTTGGATGGACGACTGCATAGGTCGTAGAGAGTTGCCTAACGGTAACATTCAACTCCCAGTCGCTTACCTAACCTGTAACTTTAACAAACCTGTTGGCGATAAACCGGCGTTATTCACTCACGACGAAGTAGTCACCTTATTCCATGAGTTTGGTCATGGCCTTCACCACATGCTTACGCAAATTAATGCTAGTGGCGTATCGGGTATCAACGGCGTTCCGTGGGATGCGGTAGAATTACCTAGTCAATTTTTAGAAAATTGGTGTTACGAACCTGAAGCACTCGCCTTTATGTCGGGTCATTATGAAACAGGCGAACCCTTACCAAAAGAAATGTTAGACAAAATGCTAGCCGCTAAAAACTTTCAATCGGCTATGCAAATGCTTCGTCAATTAGAATTCTCGTTATTTGATTTTAAAATGCATTTAAACTTTGATGCTTCAAAAGATAACACCAACTACATTCAAAACATTTTAGATGAAGTAAGGGCCGAATATTCAGTAACAAAAGCTCCTAGCTTTAATCGTTTTCAACATGGTTTTGGTCATATATTTGGTGGCGGATACGCTGCAGGCTATTACAGCTATAAGTGGGCTGAAGTATTATCTGCTGATGCGTTTTCAAGGTTTGAAGAAGAAGGCGTATTCAACCAACAAGTAGGACACGACTTTTTAACTAATATTCTTGAAAAAGGTGGTTCACAAGAACCTAGCGAACTATTTAAAGCTTTTAGAGGTAGAGAGCCAAGTATCGACGCGCTACTTCGTCATAGTGGTATTCTTTAAAGGTACGCGCTAAAAGTTAAATTTTAGTATACTAACAAAACTTAAATGCATTGGCTTTTTGGCCAGTGCATTTTTCATTTAACTAACAAGACCCATTTCACTCCATGGACAAATTAGAATCATTTAAAGCGTTATACCAAAGAGCCGCAGACCGAAAAGGTGGTAAGCAAGCACTGAATCTTTTGTTATCTGATGTTGCGCCCTTCAGTAAGTCTGAATTGAAAAACACGCTAACTGATGAACGAGTACTGTCAGCCTTTACCAAAAAAATATTTCAATCGGGTTTTGTATGGCGTGTAGTTGAAAATAAATGGGATAACTTTGAAGAAAGTTTTTTCCAATTTAATTTAGAAAAAATATTAATGATGCCTGAAGAAATGATGGAGAGAAAAGCCACAGATCCTAAAATAATTCGTAATTACAACAAAGTAAAAACCATTAAAGCTAATGCTCAAATGATGTTTAACGAGCAACAAAATGGTCATTCTTTTATTGAGTTTATGGTTAATTGGCCCGCCGATAACATCATTGGTTTATGGGCTTACCTTAAACAAAATGGCGCACGCTTAGGTGGAAACACCGGCCCTTATGCATTAAGAGCTTTAGGTATAGACACCTTTTTATTAACGCGAGATATTGAAGCCTACTTTCGTGCCCACGACATTGTAACTGGCGGCATTCAAACAAAATCGAGCTTAAAAGCTATCCAAGACAGTTTTAACCAATGGCAAACCGAATGCGATTTATCGTTGGGTCAATTAAGCCGACTCGTTGCTTATGCAACTGGCGATAACAACATACAAGTTGCCTAATACAAAAACCTAGCAACATGAATAAATCAAAAATGAGTAAGTTAAATGACCGAATTAAATGAAAATTTTGCCCATGTTGCCGTTGGTTATGTAGACAATACCGATACCGAATTAGCCAAAAAAATTGCGCAAAAATGGCGACTACAATACATAGGCGACGTTGCGTCAGTAATCAAACACCCACAACTTACCTTTTTGCTACAAGTTAATTTTCAAACCCTTGAATTAATTAAAATAGACGAACCTAAACTCAGCGCCATTAAAGTCGACTTTGTAGAAGGTGCTGCCGCACATCGACGTAAATTTGGTGGAGGCAGAGGTCAAGACATTGCCAAAGCCGTAGGCTTAAAACACGGGTTTACCCCACATGTATTAGATGCCACAGCCGGACTCGGGCGCGACTCTTTTGTATTAGCATCTTTAGGCTGCCAAGTGACCATGATAGAGCGCATGCCCATTGTAGCCGCCTTATTAGAAGACGGTTTAGCACGTGCAACGCTAAACACCGAAGTAGCAGATATTATTAGCAAAATGGAATTAGTGCACAGTTGTTTAACCCAAAATAGCTTTGAACACCTACAACCTGACGTGGTTTATTTAGATCCTATGTACCCACACAGAGAAAAATCAGCAGCTGTAAAAAAGGAAATGCGAGTATTTCAAACCCTCGTTGGTGAAGACTTAGATGCCGACGCATTACTCGCGCCAGCATTAGCAATAGCGAAATACCGAGTGGTAGTAAAACGCCCAACTTACGCGCCACCGTTAGCCAATAAAAAGCCGTCTACCAGTATTAAAATGAAAAAAAACAGATTCGACGTTTATGTGAATCAAGGTATTCCAAAGCTTTAGCGTAATGGCTCTACTTGTCGCTAATGTCGCTGAAACCATACTTTGCTGACAGCGACACAAAATAAGTTAGACAACAAATACATCCTATTCAAAATATTCAACCTCGATCACGCATCGGGGTTTGATAATACAATACCAATACTAATGCCCATTGAAAGTGCAAAACATATAATAGCGGCTATAGGTAATTCAATAGACCATTTAAATAAAGCTATGTTTACAAGCGATTCATTATGAAAAATAACAAATACTGACAATGCACACAAAAAAAATAGAATCGTCTTTAATATAGTTTTCATGTTATCTCCCAATCAAAATTTACTAATACCCGCAAGTATTATTCATATTCAAAAGAGTTAGACGATTGAACTCACCAGAAGTCACAAAATAAATAACTTAAATATTTTGTGACTTCTCCTCCTATCAACGCATCTAATTAATCAGTAACGTTTTATCCCCAAAAATTGGGTAGAATTAACATTAAGGAATACATATGAAGCACATACTACTTATTACATGTTTAGCATTTTTATTTACGGGTTGTACATCAACATCAAAATTAGAAGACTATGCCAATAACCCAAATGGCATGTGGTCAGAAGGTAAAAAATTATCAGAAAAAGGTGAAGCACTGATTAGTAAAGGTGAAAAAAACATAGAAGATGCACGTATTAGCGCTAATAAAGGGGAAGCACTTATTCAATCAAGTAATGATGCGATAATAAGAGCAAGACAAGATTACCAATTAGAAGCAGCAAAATCAGGAAGATCAACAACCCCACAAGAAGTGGAATACGAAGCTGAGCGTTTAGAGGCTATTGGCGAAAAATGGGCAAAAGCAATTTCAAATGTAAACAAAGGTAAAAAAGCGATAACGCAATCTAAAAAGACGGAAAGTGAAGGCCAACTACAAATAGAAAAAGGTCGTCAAATGGTTGAACAAGGCACTAACTTTATTCGTAATAGCCAAAAGATGAGACTGGATCAATCTGCAGCAACCTTATAATAAAACCCTGTAACAATATTTATACCCGTAACCAATCGAGAGGCTATTTCAGAACATCTTGAATGGTAGCGGGTATAGGTAGGCAGATTATGCAAAATCATATAAAATCAACAGCTCTCTATTATTCTTACTATTTAGCCTTAACCTAAACTCTGGTTATTTAGAATCGGTAACTTAAGCCCACCCCATAACAAATTTGATAACGACTCATCCCCAGCAAAGCGTTCGCCGTTTTTGTTGATTGCCAAGCTATAGCTGGTATAAGCATGTAACTCTATTGTATTTTTAAGAAGATATGACAACTGCATACGCAACTGAGCATAATTAAGGCCATTATGACCGTCTACTATATAGCCTGAATTGAATCCAAATGAGCTACTTAAATCTACAAGTAAGGCTTCGTTAAACTTATAACTTTTTATAAAAGCAATTTCTGAAAATAAACCACCGGCATCAAACGAATGATAGATGCTCGCTAATATTTGAATATCGTTACTGTAATCGTAAGAGAAGTCGATATTCACTTCATGGTCTGTAGCGCCAATATCATCTTCGTAAGATTTTAAATAACCATAGCCAACAAACACCTCTAATTTATCAAAAGCATAAATCCCGTAATTAACATTAAAGTTAACCTCTGAATAATCGGCACTTATACCTTTAGCTAGCCAGGGCGTTATATAAAAGTCGCCATAGTTAAACTCGGTAGATATTGAATAAAGACCACTACCAGACAAATTATCTCTGCCCTCAGTAATGTAATCACTCTCAGTTAAAATATGAAAATCCCAACCAAAAGCTTTCTCTGAATGAGTTGATTGAGTATGTTCAAATACAGCATGACGACTCGTTTGAGGATCGTTAACTATTACATTTTTATGCGGGGTTGTGTCTGCTTTTACAGCAGTAATAAAAAAAATGTTAATAATGAAAACAACCCTAACGGTGCATTTATTAATAAAGAACACTTTTTGTATTTCCTATTTTTTGAACGTTGCTCTACGGCGATTACTTAATAAAAAACCTAACGCCAAACCTATATACCCGTAACCATTCAAGATGCAGGTTTCAGTGGGAACTAAAAACAATTTAGGCACAGATTTTACGTTCCAGACGAAATCTAAGGTCTACATCCATGTATGCAAGGCATTAAGTTTACGTCATGGTTATTCTCGGTAACTGCTCCTGCGTTACCCTAATGTCCTACATCCGTGTAGGAACCTGACTAAAGTTAATAACGCGGCATAAATTGTTTTTAGACCCATCGAAGAAGCGCTTGAGCAAAATCACTTCATCGTTAATGCTTTTTATAAGGGAACAACCATTATTACAAAGCATTGCCTTGAATTGATATCGCTCAAGTGCTCTGAAATACGCATCTTGAGTGGTAGCGGGTATAAACAATACCAAACAAATTAACACTGCGCGTGGTATCGAAAATCCCCAAAATAAAAAAGAAACGCTCACTTCTTCCATATTTTGAATAAATAAAGACTACAACCAATACCAACAAGATAAGTATAAGACTCTTATACAATTTATTCATTTACTTTCCTAAAAATAATAAAGGGAGCTATTTGCTCCCTTAAGTCATATCTTTTATTTGGTTATTTTTTTGCGCTCAATAGCCGATACATTAGCCATGATCCGTCTGTTTATTGTATGTGCTTTAATCGTACCGCTGTTATCTATTAACTTAGTATCTCCGTAGCCCACAACATCAATACGATCGGTGTTAATATTGTATTGATTAACCAGTATATTTTTCACTGATTCTGCTCTTTTTTTCGATAACCATACGTTATATTGCTTATCACCTAATGACGAGCTATGTCCTTCTATCACGACTTCCGTATTAGAAAAGCGTTTCAGAAACGTTGAAAACTCTTCCAGTTGAGACATATCGTTTTTATTAACAATACTAGAGTTATGAGCAAATTTAATATCTAGCTGCATTCTTACTTCTTTATCTTCAAATATACTACAACCTTTACTGTCTACCTTATCGATTGACGGTGTATTAGCACAGGCATCTTTATTATCTGGAATACCATCATTATCACTGTCTGCAACAACCGGCTGAGAAACAACACAACCTGTGTTATCCACACGGCTATTTACTGGCGTGTTAGGACATAAATCTCTACTGTCTTGAACGCCATCTTGATCTGTATCTTCAACTCGAGCTACTGAACGAGTAGGTTTATTCTCTCCTCCAAAAGCATACGAAAAACCTAGTTTTACGCTGTAATCATTAAAACCTTCACCAAAATCGTGATGAGCAGCAACTTCAGTTATTATTTTTAAATTAGAATTAGTTTCCCAATGACGGCCTAATCCCACATTAACAAGACGCTGTGTTTCATCATACTTTTCTATTTTTAATCCTGTAAATACGTAGTAATCAGACTGTTGAGGGAAAAATAGAACATCAATACCTCCTCTATCTCCGCCAATTGTTTGTTTTGGCCCTTTAGTATCTAAATTCAAATGCGACCATTCAATTCGACCGGCCCAAGAAGGACTAAAACGAATACCGTATTCAAGACCTAAACCTAAACCATCGTTGTACTGAGGAGCAGGAAGAAACTTCTCATTGTCTGCATTGTAATATTCAGCAAAACCACCAAACCAAGATTCTTTATCTACAGAGTTATCAGCAGCAATTGCACCGTGCGACATAAGAGCAAGCATATTTAATGCAACAAATTTCTTTTTCATTTTAACTTCACCTTTTAATTCATGTTTATATACCCATTATCAATCGGGTGTTTATTTCAAAAATCTTGAATAACAACGGGTATATAGTTAATAAAACTATTTTCATAAAGATAGACGACATCAATACTTGAAAAGTCACATTTAAGTTCATTATTTTATTATTGATTGGTCGCGGGTATAAAAAAGAAGGTATGTTACATATGAGGAATGGCAACGTTATTTTTACAATGTAAAAAAGGAGGTTTGTGTATAACCTACGAACTAATAAAGGCTATTAATTCGTAAAATACATGTTCAGATTACCTTACAACCCAAGTGACTAATTAAATTGTGCAGTAAACCGTTGAAGTTTATTTTGATTAATAAATTGGCTTATTTTAGCTACATAAAAGTGACCCTCTTCAGAATATTTATCAAGAGTTTGTGCTAATAACAGCCCTGTAACAGCTTCTTCTTTTTGGCGAAGTTGCCCACGTTTTTTTCGTAGGGCTTTATAAGATGCATTGGTGTTTAAATTTCTTATGTAAGATCTAACCGATTCATTAATAGACGAGAACTTAGCCACTTCATGTGATTTTTGTAGATCTCGGGAAGACGGCACCATACCGCAACCTTTTGAAAAGCACCATTGCCCAAAAATATTATTTCCTTGTTTAGAAAATCTCGAAGATCCCCAACCAGACTCTATTGCCGCCTGTGTTAAAGCTAAAGAAGGAGGAATAACATCTACCCTTTCAAGTAGATTAGTGAAAAAATGTTTATCTACATTTTCACCATCCACCTTGTAATGAGTAGCCACTTTATTTAGCCATACCTTTTGTTTATGAGAAAGTTCTTCTGCCGGTACGTCTTGAAACAAAATAACGATTTTTCTTAACTTTAAAACATGTTCATTTTCTTGTTTAATAATGGGATATAACGTATTAAAAAAGAGCTCTTTCTTTTCCTTTACGTCCTTTATTTTTGAAAAGTCAGGCAGTTTATTTAACTTGTCGTAACTTTTTGCTTTGGCAACAGATATTAACGGTATTGGGCCATCATCTGATACAAATAAATAGATCACCAGTACACTTACAAATGAGCCGATTGCTAATGTTATATTTTTTTTAAAAGTACTTATCATCTATATCTACCTATTTTTTGAGTGTAAGTCTTAAAAATCATTATAATAAAACTTACACCCCACTTAATTAACCACTATCTATCTCTTGATCGTCAGTGCTTACACTGCCAGCCATTTTTTCTAATGCTCGTTTATAGCGCATCTTCACTGTGCTTAACTTCTGCTCTACTATGAGAGCAATATCATTAAACTCAAGATCGCCAGCAATACGAAAAACAACTATCGAACGCTCTTCTAAGCTAAGTCGAGCCAACATATGATTAAGTTGGCTACTTCTCTCAGTCAAATCTTCTGAGGCTTCTTCTAAAATTACATTTTCAGCTTCATCTAAATCGACTTGATCTAATTTCTTTTTTCTTAACCTAGTTAACGCCTGATTGTAGGCAATTCTGTATATCCATGTTTTAAAACTCGCTCGTTGTTCAAAGCGTTTAAGGTTGTTAAAAACATTTAGCATGGTGTCATTAACAGCTTCTTCTGCTTCTTCTTTCGAGTCTAAGTATCGATAACATACTTGTATTAACTTGCTATGATATCGATGAAAAAGCACTTCGTAAGCTGTTGTCACATAGGGTAATTGGAGGCTCGCAATACGTACTAACTCCAAATCATCTAATTGTGATAACCGATCAGAGACAAGACTTTTCTCGTTCTCTGGTGTTTTCATAGTTAACTCATTGTTAGTACTTTATTTAATCGAGTCATTCATTGGTGTAACAATAAACTTGCGGGTTAATAAATCTTGATTAGGCACACTTAATCTACGACCTTCTTTGTTTTCAAGTAATGTATTTACCGTACTTACAGCGATAACATTACCAACAAAACCTTCAAACTCTACTTCGTCGCCCGGCAACAGCTGCTCTCTGGCGTAAATACCAGAAACAATACTGTTCGCAATACTTTTCGTACCTAAACCTAAAGCCAAAGCAAGTGCTATACCTAAACTTGCAATTAACACGGTAAAAATTGTATTTAATAACTCTGTTTCAAGTTCAAGTTGAGCTATCACTAACGAAAAAGTAATAGCTAAAACAAGTATTTGTAATACACGACCTACTGACGAACCATACTCTACACCCATATTATTCAGTGAGATTTCAACTTTACTTTTACCTGATTTGGCTATAAATAAACCCAGCAAAGTAATAACAAGTGCGCCTAATAATTTAGGTAAATACTGAACAAAGGTATCTAAAATGGCTGAAAACCTATCTAAACCTAGTGTTTCAGAACCGGCAACAAGAATAATTAAAACGAAAAATACATGAAGTAAACGTCCTATCATTTCTGAAGGAGTAGATGTGAGTCCAAGTGTTTTTAAAATTTTACTTACATTCAATTTTGTACAAAGCTTATCGAATCCTAATTTTTCTATAATTTTAGCAACCCACTTAGTTATTATTTTAGAAATAAATAATCCCACCAGAACAACTAAAATGGTCGCTAATAAATTAGGTAAAAAGCCCGCTATTTCTGTCCAAAATTTGGATAATGCGTTACTAAATGATTGTGTCCAAACGTCTAAATTCATTTTAAGTCTCCGGTATTAGTATTTAACTGAGTTACATATTTTGTGGTAGTTGATTGTTTTATTACGTTTCGTTTTTTTAACGTGCTTTGATTATGTAAATCAAACTTGCGTTTTGCAGAATACATAGATGCACCAAAACCTAAGAATACAACCCAAATCCAACCCAAAAATAACCCGGTAACATCTTTAGCGGCTGTTACTTTTGAAGATTTTTCTAACACTTTCTTCAAGGCTTTATCTTCATTAGTCGTGGGAATTGTTTCTTGCCACATCAGTTTAAGTTCGTCTTCATCTAAATTCATTTATGTATCCTATGATTAAATTTTATTAATTTTAGCGCTTATTCGTTTCTCAAGTATGAGCTTTGTTTAAGTTAAAAATAAGCATTTCAATGCGTCGGCTATACTCTCTTCCTGTAATTGACTCATTTCTTGCAATAACTTTTTGCAATAACCTGCAGACTTAATCCACACGGTAAACCTATTTTTACGTTATTGTTCTTATAGACGAATACAAAAACGTAAAAGTCACAAAAAAATTAATATATTTTTATTGTGACTTTTACGTTATAACTCTCGTCAAAATATAACTCGTACAAAATAACCCAATAATCAACCCACCCGCTGGAGTGCATAATATGTCAGAACCCTTACCTGATTTAATTGAAGAGGTTATTAGCCATTCTGATCTCAATGCAGATATAGATAATGCTTCATTATTTATTGCTCAAGCCAATGAAGACGAAGTGGCTTTATTATTAGAATCTTTGCCAATAGATGAACGGATTATTTTATGGCAAACAATTCCTGAACATAAGCAACTTAATACTTTATTACAGATGCGTTGTGATCCCAGAGAAGTCCTTATTAAAGAGACGAATCCAGAACAATGGGATAAATTATTTGTCGGTATTGATTCTGAAGACCTGCTCGAATTAGCAGACTCTTTACCTGTTGAGTTAGTCGAACGCGCCTATGAAGCAATGGATAGGAAACAAAAACAATACTTTACCCGAGCGAATCAATACCCTGAAGAACAAATAGGTCACTGGATTTCTCATGATTTTTTAGTATTACCTATTAATGCTAGAGTGCGAGACGCGATGCGACTAATTCGCAGAGAAGTACCTCGACATACAGATATGATTTTTTTAGTTAACCGTTCAGGGCATTTTTCTGAAGCCGTGCCAATCGCTAAACTATATGGATTACCAGAACATTTACCCTTGGTAGATATTTCATTAGATGATTTTTTAGTGATATCGGCAAACGCTGAATGCGACCTTGTAGCTAAAGACGTTCAGTTATCCGGCTTTGGCTCATTACCTGTAGTAGATGAAAATCAAAAGCTACTCGGGCGAATAGATGTAACAACCGCGTCAGAACTTTTGCTTGAACACAATGAAAGGCAATTAATGGGTAGCGTAGGTATGGATGAGAATGAAGATTTATTCTCTCCTGTGCGAAAAAGTGCCAAAGGTCGTGCTATTTGGTTAGGTATTAATTTACTTACAGCATTCTTAGCCAGTGCTTTTATTGGTATGTTTGAAGCTACGTTACAGCAGGTTGTTGCTTTAGCTGTTCTTATGCCTGTTGTGGCAAGTATGGGAGGCATAGCGGGCAGCCAAACACTCACCTTAATGATACGTGGGTTAGCACTAAAACAAGTTAACCCTGCCAATTTTAAAATATTGTTAGTTAAAGAATTTAAAGTGGGTAGTCTTAACGGAATTATATGGGCAATAGTAATAGGCTTAGTAGCTGTAGCTTGGTTTAAAGACCCTTTACTAGGCATGGTGATAGGCATTGCCATTTTATTAAATATTATTGCAGCAGCTTGCGCTGGAATTTTTGTACCCGTTATTTTAGATAAACTAAAAATTGACCCTGCGCTTTCTGGTTCGGTTATTTTAACAACCGTAACTGATATTGTCGGGTTTGTTGCCTTTTTAGGGTTAGGTACTTTATTTTTACTTTAGAGCATATTCTTCAAAAGAGAAGTAAGAATAATTATAAGTGGTGATGAAATTATTGAAAAAGTAACCTGTGGATTCTATCCCCGTTGCAATCTTCCATATGTTGGTTGCAATGGGTATACAAGACTATTAAGCGGTACGCTCTACCAAAAGATCTGTTAACTCGCCTTGTTCTTCATTCGATAATTGCTCGTCACCATTTTTAGAGACTAAAAATACATTTTCTGTCGATTCACCTAGCGAGCTTATTTTTGCTGAATGAATAGTTAAGTTGAGCTGCGAAAATACCAAACAGATTTTTTCCATATAACAGGGGTCGTCTAAGGTATTTATTTTTAATAATGATTTATTCTTTTTACTCGACTTTAAAAACTCAACAGCTGTGGTGTTTTCAAAATGTTTTACAAACCTTGGGGTTGTTAAATTGTGATTAGACACTTCATTGTGAATAGACTTTTCAACACGTTTAACAATTTGAGATAAACGGTATTCTTCAACAATGGGTTCGTTGTTATTGTCGAGTAATTTAATAATTTCTAATACATTCCCGTCTTTAGTTTGCATTATTTGCGCATCTTTTACACTGAGTTTTGCGCCAGCTAATACGTTGAATATATCTACAAAAAGTTTAGGCCTGTCTTTTGTGTAAACAATTAAATTAGTTGAACCTGAAGACACTCCCTCTGGTATATAAACAACATTATTATTTACTGAATGATTTAATATTTGATCGCTAATACATACAATTTCATCAACACTATTACTACTGAAAAAATGATTAGGTAAATTAGCCCATAACGAAGTAATGCGGGCTTCTTCTACATTCATATTAGCGAGTAATAACTTGGCTTCACTTTTGTTTTCTCTAATTAAGGTACGCGATTCAAATATGTTTTCTATACCTTGCTTTAAAGCCGTTCGGGTTGATAAGTAAAGTTGTTTTAGCTGGCACTCTTGCCATTCATTCCAGTATTGTTCGTTGGTGGCGATCATGTCGGCTACTGTAAACACAAAAAGTGCGTTAAGTTTATCAACTGAACCGACTGTTTTGGCTAAGCGTTTAATAATTTCAGGATCTGCAATGTCATGACTTTGTATGGTAGTGATCAGTAACTCTTGATGCGTAACAAGCCAATAAATGAGTTTAATACTTGAGCTTTTAAGTTGATGTAATTCTGCAAATTCTTTAGCAATTACAGCACTCAGTTGATGATCATCGCCAACTTGCTTACCTGAAATATGATGACAAAGTGTCGCCATAACCAAAGCGTTTTTATCTTTAACATATTGATTAACAATATAAACAAAGCTCTTTTTATCAAACTCATGGCTAAAGCTATCAATAGCTTGCACGGCTTTAAAAGTATGTTCGTCTATTGTGTAAGCATTATGCATGTCGTATTGCATTTGGCCTTGAATACGTTCCCAATGGGAGAAATAAGACGCTAAAATATCGTATCTATGCATTAAACTCAGCGCGGTTTTAAGTCCTTTCGGATGCTGTAATAATGCAATAAATTCTTCTTGGCAGCCTTGGTAACAGCTAAGTTCACCTAATAAACGTCGTCTCGTTTGTCTTAATAAGCGAATGGTTTCAGGGGCAATTCCATGAATATTATCGTGTTCAGCTATCAATAAAAAGAGTCTTATTACCTGTCTTTTATCAATAAAAGCTTCGTCGTAGCGTACTTGAATAAGGTGATTACAAACAGAAAAATACTCATCAATAATACATTCTGGCTGATTAGGCTGATGCTTTAATATGTCAAACAGGAAAGAGTCTTTGAGCATTTGATTAAGCTCGCGGATACGTGTCATGGCCCTAAACAAAAAGCCCATCATACTCTCGATGGCGTGTTGTGTATTTTCACCACTACCAAAACGCATGAACCTAGCGACTGCCGATTGATAATCGAATAATAGGTTTTCTTGAGGACGATTAACAACTGAGTGTAATGCCCATCTAACACGACAAACAAAATCATAAGACTCTAATAACTCGGAGGTTTCGTCTGCGGTTAAAAATCCGGTAGATTTGATTGTACTGGCGGTGTCGGTCAAAAAATGTTTTTGTGCTATCCATTGAATAGTTTGTACATCGCGCATACCGCCGGGGTTATTTTTTAAATTTGGCTCTAAATATAACGCGGTATTTTTGGCTTGTTGATGACGGTTTTCTTGTTCTAGCATTTTTTCTTGAAAGAACACTTTACTCGTTAGTATTTTGTCGCCATAAAGCGCTTCTTTGATTTTTTTTGCATGATCTTGAGGACCATGAAGAGGTCTTAAATCCAAGAGGTTTGTTGCTATAGTGATGTCTTTTTGTGAGAGTTGAATAGATTCATCAGTTGTTCTGACTGAATGGCCGATATCAGTACCTAAATCCCAAAGTTTAGTTAAAAAACAAGAAAGTGTTTCTTCAACTTTTTGAGAAATATCGCCTTCGCTTATAATCGCCAAATCTATATCTGATTGAGGATGTAATCTTTTTCTGCCATACCCACCTACTGCATTAATAGATAAAGGTGAGTTATGTAATTCAAACGAAATCCAGAGTGAAATCAATAATTCATCAAAAAATTCAGCTCTTTTTTCCAGCAAAGATTGAATCGAGTCAGTATGAAATTTTTCATTTAGTGTCTGAGTGTAATTAGCAATATATTGGCGTAATTCAACTCCAGATGTTTCTTTTGAAACGAAAGACATTTGGGCTATCTCTTATAATTGCTTAGACCAAGCATTTAAACTGTCTAATTTTCCTTTAAAAAACGACTCATTCATCAGTCGGCCTCCAAACTCAAAATCATTTGCAGCGCATGTAGCATTAATCATTAAACTGCTCGCGGGCACTGTTGTGTATGCTGTTTTACAATTGATAGAAGCATAATGATTTTCCATTTCTGTTAATAAATGGGTAATAACATCATTCGTCTCTAATTCAGCATTTACTGTAAAATTTGAAAACTCGACAACATTTCTTTTTTTACAATGGTAAGCATTAACTGTAGCAGCAATTTCATTATTTATTTGTGCGTAAAACTGATTGCTTTCATTATGCTTAGGGGTTGGAATCTTTCTGCCTGAATAAACTAACTGCTTTTTATCTTCTATTAACGGCTCAATAGAACCAGACGATATTGTAATATCACTATTGTCTAAATTAATTTGATGCTCATCATTGTTGATAAAAGAAGCATCTAAAATAGCATCGTGTTCTTCTTCAAACTGATTTTCTAGGTAGGAATCTTTTAAATAATAAACAATATAAAAGGCATCTTGCAAACCGTAGTAAGCCATTATAGATGCCTCTACTTTAAAGCCATGTTGAAAAAAATACACCGCGCTCGATTCTTTTACTTTAATACTAATTTTGGCAATTTGTCGCTTAAACGCATAATCTTTCACTAACGGCACAAAACTATTTAAATCTGTATTACCGACATCTTCAATAATTAATGTGTTTGCAATATTGTCGTGTATAAACTCAATACCAGCGGTCTTCACATACTCTTCAAAAATACAATTATTAATACTCACAAAACCTTCTCATAAAAAGCGAACCAATCATTTGAATTGAAATAGTATCAATTCTAACTAAATTTTTCAATTATAACCTCTTAAGAGCTATTCTAGCTTTTACTTATTATCTTAATATTTCAGTTTAAAAATAATTTTATAAAGCACCACAAGGAATTTTCGGGTTTAATCTTTATGACTAATTCAATGTTGAAATATAAATTTATCTAAATAAAAAACAACAAGTTAAACATTAACTAAAAAATTATAAACTTATCAAAAAATAGTTAATTAAAGTTTATCCTGTATCTGACTACTCACAGCTATATCTAAAGTGGTAAACTAGCTCAATAATGTGTAGATAATGTAAATTTAAATGAAAAAATATGACGAACTACTAATATCAATTCGAAAGGTTATTCGAGCAATTGATCTGCATTCTAAGCAATTAACTAAATCTTCTGGCTTAACGGGCCCTCAATTATTGATAATGCTAGAAATTGAAAAAGCCCAAGCGATTACCGCCAGTCAAATAGCTAAAACGATTAATTTAAGTGCTGCAACTGTCACTAATATTCTTGATAGACTTGAAAGCCGAAACTTAATTCAACGTGTACGTAGCTCAGAAGATAAAAGAAGAGTGAGTTTGTTTTTATCTGATGCAGGCAAAGAATGTTTAATTGATGCTCCCAAGCCATTACAAGAACACTTTATTAAGAATTTTTGCCGCTTAGAAGAATGGGAACAGTCGTTACTGCTTTCTTCGATGCAACGTATTGCTATTATGATGGACGCTGACGATTTAGACGCTGCACCGGTATTAGAGATAGACCCTATGCAGGTAAGTAGTGAAGAAACAAATAGAGAATAACGCTTTATACCCGTAACCACTCAAGATGCGTATTTCAGAGCACTTGAGCAATATCAATTCAAGGCAATGCTTTGTAATAATGGTTGTTCCCTTATAAAAAGCATTAACGATGAAGTGATTTTGCTCAAGCGCTTCTTCGATGGGTCTAAAAACAATTTATGCCGCGTTATTAACTTTAGTCAGGTTCCTACACGGATGTAGGACATTAGGGTAACGCAGGAGCAGTTACCGAGAATAACCATGACGTAAACTTAATGCCTTGCATACATGGATGTATGTACTTAGATTTCGTCTGGAACATGAAATCTGTGCCTAAATTGTTTTTAGTTCCCACTGAAACCTGCATCTTGAATGGTTACGGGTATAGAACACGACATGAGCTAGGTGAGTAAAACGATAGGTTATCGTTTTACTCCTAAAAAGAGATGTAGAATTAAGTTTATAAATGACTAAGATCTTGCCATTCATCTTCGTTAAGAATTTTTTCAGCATCTAATAAAATAAGCAGTTCGCCATCCTTATTATAAACACCATCAATAAACTTCGCTGTTTCATCGTTGCCAACATTAGGTGCTACATCAACATCCTTTGATTGAATACTGATAACTTCAGCAACACTGTCTACCAAAATCCCAATAACTTGTGTGCCTACTTCTAATATAACAATACGCGTATCGTCAGTAACTTCGAGTTCTGGCAAAGCAAATTTTTCACGTGTATTTAAAACACTGATCACATTACCGCGTAAATTAATAATACCTAAGACGTAACTCGGCGCACCAGGTATAGGAGATATTTCACTGTAGCGCTGAATTTCTTGTACCTTTAGCACTCTAATACCGTAATTTTCACCGTTTAAGCTAAACTTTACCCACTGTGTAGTTTCATTTTGTGCGTTTTTTTCAGGCGCAGGTTTACTCATGTTTAAACTCCGTTTGTGCATTTAAAAGGTAAAGTATTTAACCCAAATTCGGGATGATGAATTTTGTAATCTTTTGATTTATTAATAAAAGATGATAAATATAAATGCTATTCAAATAACACTTTAATTGTTTCCTCATGTTGAAATTTATTCGCCTAACAAGGCTTTTTTATTCTCGAAAAATCCAAGTACATGCAGGCAACAACGTTAGGTGATTAAATGGCAATATTAGGCATAATAGCTATACCAAATTCAGATTATTTAATACTTTAGTTGCTATAGCTTGATTATACAATTAAAAAGGATATGGGCTATTCATTTAAACGTAATTTACTCGTTGTTGCTCTTTTACATAGAATGACTAGGCCATAATCGCAACGCCTAAATTAACTCGCGTTTAATTTATACCCAAAAGATCAACAGGCCCTCAAACAAAAAAAGCCCCCAATACTATTATGGTAGTATTGAGGGCTTTGTTCATTTTTTACAATAATTTAAGCAGGAAATTGCATTTCAGGTACGTGATTAGGTACTACAAGTTCACCAGCGGTTAGCTTAACAATTTCTTCAACTGAAACACCGGGTGCGCGTTCAAGCAAATGAAACTTACCTTCTTTAATCTCAAGAAAAGCTAAATCAGTCAGTACTTTTTTAATACAACCTTTACCTGTTAACGGTAAGGTGCATTCTGCTAAAAGTTTTGATTCACCATGTTTTGAAGCATGCGTCATGGTTACAATAATATTGTCTGCGCCAGCAACTAAGTCCATAGCGCCACCCATCCCCTTAATTAACTTGCCGGGTATCATGTATGAAGCAATGTTGCCTTGGCAATCCACTTCAAAGGCACCTAAAACGGTTAAGTCTACATGGCCACCACGTATCATGGCAAAAGACTCGGCACTATCGAATAACGACGCACCTGTTGCCATGGTTACCGTTTGTTTACCTGCATTTATTAAGTCAGCATCCACTTCTTCGTCTGTCGGAAATTGCCCCATACCTAATAAACCGTTTTCAGATTGAAGCATTACCTCAATACCTTCAGGAACATAATTCGCCACTAAAGTTGGGATACCTATGCCTAAATTTACGTAAAAACCATCTTGTAATTCTTGTGCCACGCGTTGCGCTAATTGTTCTCTTGATAAAGCCATAATATATGCTCCTTAAGCTGAAGGACGTGTAGTACGTTGTTCAATTACTTTCTCGAAGCTACCTTTAATAACTCGATCAACATAAATGCCTGGTGTATGAATATGGTCTGGGTCTAACTCACCAGGCTGAACAATTTCTTCCACTTCTACTACGGTAATTTTACCGGCCGTTGCAGCCATAGGGTTAAAGTTACGTGCAGTTTTACGAAAAACTAAATTACCGTATGTATCAGCCTTCCACGCTTTAACTATGGCAAAGTCGCCTTTAATAGATTCTTCTAAAATGTAATGCCTGCCATTAATTTCACGCGACTCTTTACCTTCAGCAACGGGAGTACCGTAGCCTGTTGCCGTGAAAAAGGCTGGTATACCGGCACCTGCCGCACGCATTTTTTCAGCTAAAGTACCTTGTGGTGTTAGTTCTACTTCTAACTCACCACTCATCATTTGGCGTTCAAATTCTTCGTTTTCACCCACGTAAGAAGCCACCATTTTTTTAACTTGCTTGTCGTGTAACAAAATACCTAAACCATGATTTGTTGTTCCGCAGTTATTTGATACAACAGTAAGGTTTTTAGTACCTTTATTTTTAATTTCTTTAATTAAATTTTCTGGAATACCACAAAGACCAAAACCACCAGCTATCAGTGTCATGCCGTCTTCTAAGCCAGACATAGCCTCTTCATAGCTGTTTACCACTTTATTAAAACCCGACATGATATTTGTTCTCCAAAATATAAATCAGTAAAACTTTCAGTATTTCATTTTGTATCACACCTATAGTTTTATCAAATTTAAAGAATCAAACTATTAATAAATTAAATTTATATTTAACGCGCATTGTTAAAGAAGGGTTAAATACAATAACGTCACCTTTACATAACACGCTCTAACAATGGTTTGTAATAAAAACGTCACATTGCATATGCGATAATTTGAATACACTTATTAATTAAGAAAATAACATGCGTGTTTCCTCGTTTTTTAGACTATCAAGTATCACCATTTTTGCCTTTGCATTAACTTTTACAGCCACCTTGTACTGGGTTTTAAATACTTATAAAACCAGTAGATTGATCAGTAATGAGTATCAAATAATAAAAAATCTTGTGTCTATTAAACTCAACAATATTATTACCCGTTATTTAGAAACAGGTGATGCCACGCTACTTACAGATGCAGATATCACATTAGAAGAAATCATCACCAACGCAAAAAATATGTCAAGCACAGGCATATCGTCAGATATTGAAAATAAAGTGATAGAGCTACAATTACTGCTTTCTACAAAAATAAGAGCGTTAGGTAAACTCAGTGGCGATCCTGCCGCACTTTTACGTAATAACGAACAAACCATCAACGCTATTATTATTGATTTAAAAAAATATGTAGATGACTCAAACACCATTACCACGAATCAAAAAGAACAATATACCAATATATTACTTACCCTTTCTAACGAGTTAACTACCTTAGTTAATCTTAGAGAAAAAGTGCTGGTGAATAATGCTGTACGTAGCTCAGTTGATTTAGCGATTGACGATTTGTCTACCAGCAGCCGAAAACTGCAAACCTTTCCTTTACTGGGCATTATTGAAAAGAGCACAGATGATGACGAATTAAGTTTCGACGAAGATGACGATGCCACAGATTTAAGTGAAGAAGTATTAGATGAACTACTATCGCTGACCAACAGGTATAAAAATGAATTAAACACTACCCTTGCCAATCAAGCTGAACAAATTAACGGTAAAAAACAACTTTCAAGCCAGCTTAGCCAGCTAAAAAATATCGTTGAAAGTGGCGAACAAAATATCGTTGAACAGCAAATAACAACCGAACAACACACGCAACGTATTACCATCGGGTTAGTCATTGGTTTACTTGTTTATTTATTAGGTAACTTTATTTTACAAAAACGTATTGTGCTAAAACCTTTGCAGCTTTTAAGAAATAGCTTTGTTCAACTCGTACAAACAGGCAATGTAAATAATATTACTGGCATTAATGAAAAAACCGAGCTGGGTGAAATATCTACAAGCTTTAACGAGCTGGTTGGCATACTCAACAAACAAGATACGCAAAAAGCCGAGCAACTTGGCTTAGTATCTAACGCTTTACATACCATGCAAAATCAAGCCACTGCCATCAACAACACATCAGGAGAAGCAAGCCAACAGGTTGAAAATGCACAACACCTAATGGCAACACTGAGTGAGGCAACCAACATGGTAAATGAGCTGTCAAAACAAGTTGTAGACAACGCCAACAATACACAACACGCCATGACCTCCAGTCAAGAACATGTGTCACAAGTCATTAAAGCCAGCGAATTAACCAATATTGCCGCGCAAACAAGTAAAAATGAAATTCTAAAACTGACTCAATCAGTGAATAGCGTAAGTAGTATTGTTGAAGTGATAAGCTCAATCGCAGATCAAACAAATTTATTAGCATTAAACGCAGCCATTGAAGCCGCTCGCGCAGGCCAACACGGGAGAGGCTTCTCGGTAGTAGCCGACGAAGTCAGGCAACTTGCTAGTAAAACTCAAGATTCTTTATTACAAATTAGTGGTCGCCTTACACAACTACAGTCGGCGAGTAGAAGCATTGAAGAAACAATTTTAGGTATTGAATTAGCCTCAAACAAACAGCAAAACATTGCCACTCAATTACAAAGTAATGCAATACAAGTATCAGAACATGCAAAAGCCTCTGCAACCGTAGCGCAAGACGCATTAGGCCAAATAACACTGCAGCGTGAACAGTACACAATTTTTGAAAAAGCCATGTATCAAGTAAATCAACAAGTCGAACAATCCAAACAACTCGCTGAAATTATTGTTAACGACGTTACAGAACAAGTGAAAGATATTAATAATACGCTTGGTATATCTCTGTAATGTGTAATAACTCGTTTAGTCATTATGCAGGGCTGCGTTTTTAATATGTCGTTATTCGACTCAAGAAAGCGATAACGCAGCATCAATGCCAAACTAGCCCTACCTTACAGGTTCATTTAAAGAAAATTTATACCCAAAAACTCAACACACCCTAATGTTTTTATTTATATGTTCCTTTCATATTAATTAAAGTCTGCTACGCTAAATTAGTGAATAAGACTTATTATCATTTACAGGTCTATTTCATACGCCCAGCTACGGGTTTGCCATTACAAACTTTAACTCAAGGAAATATTATGAATAACGATATAAATAATTACATCAAGGGAACACTCAAGGCACTAAATCTAGCTTTATTAATAGGCTGCTCAACAATTGCTAATGCAGCAGTTCAGCCACTCAATGTAAGTGGTAATCAGATATTAGCAGGTGGACAAAGCACCAGCTTTGCGGGTACGAGCTTATTTTGGAGTAATACAGGTTGGGGAGCTGAAAAATTTTACACTGCTGAAACTGTTGCCAGTGCTAAATCAGAATTTGGTGCAACCATTATCAGAGCTGCAATAGGCCATGGTGTTAATACAAGTGGTAGCTTGAATTTTGATTGGGACGGTAACATGGATCGCCTTGATACCGTGGTAAATGCTGCTATTGCACAAGATATGTATGTAATCATTGATTTTCATAGCCATGAAGCACATACAGATCAAGCCAATGCTATTAAATTTTTTGAAGAAGTAGCAACTAAATATGGTCAATACGATAATGTTATTTATGAAATTTATAACGAACCCCTACAAATTTCTTGGGCTAATGACATAAAACCCTACGCAGAAGTTGTTATTGATACCATTAGAGCGATTGACCCCGACAATCTCATCGTTGTAGGCACACCTACATGGTCACAAGATGTAGACGTTGCATCTACAGATCCAATAGATCGCGCCAATATAGCTTATACCATTCATTTTTATGCCGGCACTCACGGAGCTTCGTTGCGAAATAAAGCACAAACAGCTTTAAATAATGGCATAGCATTATTTGCCACAGAATGGGGAGCAGTGAATGCTGATGGTAATGGTAGTGTCAACATTAACGAAACAGATGCATGGATGGCATTTTTTAAAGCAAACAATATTAGTCACGCTAATTGGTCAATTAATGATAAAAATGAAGGTGCATCAACTTTTACACCTGGTGGCAGCTGGAACTCTCTAACAGCATCAGGCACTAAAGTTAAAGAAATTATTCAAGGCTGGCAGAGTAGTGTTGTTGTTTTAGATAGCGACGGTGATGGCGTAAATGATAATGTTGATCAGTGCGATAATACTCCATCGGGTACAACTGTAGACATTATTGGTTGTGCTGTTACAGACAGCGACGCTGATGGCGTTAGTGATAATATTGACCAATGCCCAAATACTCCAGCAGGAACCAATGTAGATGCTACTGGCTGTGCTGTTACAGACAGCGACGCTGATGGCGTTAATGATAATATTGACCAGTGCCCAAATACTCCAGCAGGAGCCAATGTAGATGCTACTGGCTGTATAGTAACAAGCGGTATCGATTGTAGTAATATTAACACTTACCCTAATTGGGTTAGAAAAGATTATCCTGCAGGTCCGTTTACACATAATAATGCTGATGACAAAATGCAATACCAAGGTAACCTATATGAAGCAAATTGGTATACAAGTACTACACCTGGTAGTGATGGTTCATGGACATTAATTAGTAGCTGTAATTAAGCTTTAACAAAAAGTTAAACAATTATACCCGTAGCCATTTATTGTGAAGTTTTTAGTTCCCACTGAAACCTGCATCTTGAATGGTAACGGGTATATACCTTTTAATTATCCCTCACTCGTCAATCAAGTAATCACTTGATATTAGTATCCTAAAACAAATAAATTATGAATTACCGCTAGGCAAGCTCTCTCATAATCATCTAAAATGAATTGATAGCACAGAGAAGGCCAAGCCAATGAGTAAGTCTTTATGTAAGTGGAAAAAAAGGGAAATTGAAAAAGGACTTCATGAATTAGCACATATTGTTGATAAACCCCGATTTGTCTGTAAAGATTGCGCAAGAGCAGCACATGACAAAGGGTTTCTTTGTAAACCAGTCAAATTACCATTATCTAATTAAATAATCTTAAGGACTATTCATGATCAAGCAAAACGAAAAAATGCCAACGGGCGAACTACAAGAATTAACCAGCGAAGGTATGATCACGCACAATACCGACGAGCTATTTGCTAACAAAAAAGTGGTTTTGTTTGCTGTACCAGGTGCATTTACACCAACCTGTTCAGAATCACATTTACCGGGTTATGTTGTATTAGCCGACCAATTAAAAGCTAAAGGTGTTGATCAAATTGTTTGTTTATCAGTTAACGATGCTTTTGTTATGAACGCTTGGGGCAAAGCAAGTAATGCAGAACACATAACTATGGTTGCAGACGGCGACGCTAGCTATACAAAATTACTCGGCTTAGAACT
The DNA here is from genome assembly GCF_055808995.1 of Pseudocolwellia sp. G5-9. Taxonomy (NCBI): domain Bacteria; kingdom Pseudomonadati; phylum Pseudomonadota; class Gammaproteobacteria; order Alteromonadales; family Colwelliaceae; genus Pseudocolwellia; species Pseudocolwellia sp. G5-9. Next base: position 3,269,931 of record NZ_CM147893.1, on the reverse strand, counting down.
TGATACCGCAGCTTTTGGTGGTGTACGTTCTCAGCGCTACGCTATGGTAATAGACAACGGCGTAGTAACTAACTTACTTGTTGAAAAACCAAAAGAATTTGAAGCGAGTAAAGCTGAAACAGTATTAGCGAGCTTATAAGCGATACTAACACTATTCAGGTTAGTAAAGAAAATGAAAACCATTATCATTATATGTTACTGTTTTTATTATGGTTTTCTTTTCCTTTTCACTTGAAGTATTAACTTAAACAAGGCAAGATCCACTCAACTTTAAAACACTAGAGAAACATCATGCTAAAAGCTCCAATGGTTGAAAAACTAAATACACAAATTAATTTAGAATTTTATTCGTCAAACCTTTATTTACAAATGAGCGCTTGGTGTGAAGAAAAAGGCTTTGAAGGTGCTGCGCAGTTTATGCGTAAACATGCTACTGAAGAAATGGATCACATGACTCGTCTATTCACTTACGTAAGTGAAACAGGTGCATTACCTATTTTAGGTGCTATTGATGCGCCACCACATGAATTTAAATCTTTAGCTGACATTTTCGAAAAAACCTACGAGCACGAATGTTTAATTACCGAGCGTATTAATTCATTAGCGCATGAAGCTTTTACCAATCAAGACTACTCAACATTTAACTTCTTACAATGGTATGTCGCCGAGCAACATGAAGAAGAAACACTTTTCAAAAGTATATTAGACAAAATTAACTTAGTAGGACACGACGGACACGCATTATTCTTTGTTGATAAAGATTTAGCTGAAATGGCAAAATCAGGCACTTCACCAAGTATTATGTCGCCAGCTAACGCTTAAGTTTAAGCTGGATTATATTTTTAAAAGCTCACTGAATTTGCTTTAAAGCATATTCAGTGAGTTTTTTATAAGACACGACCATTATTACAAAACCTTGCCTTGAATTGATATCACTCAAGTACTCTGAAATACGCATATTGACTGGTAACGAGCATAAACATCAATAAATAAAAAGTAACATCCCTGTTACTATCTAAAGTAAAGTCCATATTACTAAACTCGTAGTGAACGAATCTCTTAGTTCTATATTACTCATACCTTAAATTAGTGATCGGTTTAGCCGTAGCACTGTACGCTGCTTGTGTTGCAATAATTAACCACGCCAATACCAATGGAAATAAACCGGCAACTAAAAATAATCCAAAACTTAATTCTATTGAATCAGCAAAACTGTCTAGCCATGTGTTCATTGCAAAATAGGCAATAGGCCACGCAAATATATTAGCGAGTATAACTAATACCGAAAACTCACTAGTGAGCAGCCATACAATGTCAAACACTGAAGCTCCCATCACTTTTCTGATGCCTATTTCTTTACGTCGACGTTCTGCGGTAAAAGAGGCTAAGCCAAATAATCCTAATGAAGCCACTAAAATAGCTAAGCCCGAAAAAAAACCAAACACTTGCGCTTGCTTGTCTTCTTGTTGATACATTGCATAGAAATTTTCGTCTAAAAACGTTCGGGCATTCGGTATGGTTGGCATAAGCTCCAAATGAAGTGCGTCAATATGTTCAAGCACTTGCGATAACATATTCGGATCAAAACGAACACTCACATAGCGCTCTTCGCCTTTTACAAGATGATAAACCTGTGGCTGTTTGTTTTCATGTAAAGATCCCATATGAATATCCTCCACCACACCAACAATTTTGTAATTGGTATAACCGGGCGGAAAAGGAATTTTAATAACCTTATTTACCGCACCTTCTGGTGTGTAACCTAATATTTTTGCTGACGTACGGCTTATCACCGCAGTACCACTGCCTACTGGATTATCAGATGTCGGCACAATGACATAATTATCACCCTGGGATTGTGAAAAATAACGCCCCGCTAATAACGGTATTTTATAGTGCTCAAAAAAATCAAAGCTGGCGTTAAGAGTGGGTAAACTTACTAAGTTTTCAGCAACAATATTTTGATCTTCACGCACGTAAGACCACATATCTCGCAATGGTGTAGTGGGTAATTGTTGTGCCGCGGTTACCGAAAGAATACCAGGGTGTTCTAACAAACGTTCACGGAAGTGTTTATATAATGCATTGCGGCTTTCAAAGCCTTTAGCATTACTTAAAGGGAGCACAATATTGTTATTACGATCGTAACCGGGGTTACTTTGTCGAGCAAATTCCGTTTGTTTAATCACCACAAGAGTCGCAATAATTAAAGTAATTGAAATAGTAAATTGCAATACCACTAAAACCTTACGTAAATAAACAGCGCCTTTTCCTTGGCCTTGTCCTAGTGCACCTTTTAGTACTTGCGCCGCTTCAAAACGCGATACATAGAAAGCTGGATAACTACCAGCAAAACTACCCACTAACATTGTGGTTAAAATACTCCCCACGATTACTTCAGCAGTATAAAAGCTCTCAAAGTTTAAGCTGCGATCAATAAAAGCCGCAAACCATGGCAAACTTATTTCTACCAAAACACAAGCTAATATCATGGCAATAGTTGTCATTAAAATAGATTCTACTAAGAACTGACTAGCAAGCTGTGCTTTACTTGCGCCTAATACTTTACGCACACCCACTTCTTTGGCTCGTTGCGTTGAACGTACCGTACTTAAGTTCATAAAGTTAATGCAGGCAATAAGCAAAATAACTAGCGCTATAACGGAAAAACTATAAACAATAAGGTAACTACCATTAGTCGTAACTTCATAAGACAAATCAGAAAACAGGTGAATATCGGTAATTTTCTGTAATTTTAGTGATTGCGTATCGGTAACATTTTCGCCTAATTGCTGCATCATGGCAGGAAACTTTGCTTCTAACTGCTTGGCATCAACCCCTTCTTGTAAACGTAAATAAATGTAGTAATAGTTTAAATCCCAGTTTTTTAAATCGGCAGGCGTCCACTGACGCATTGATTCAAGCGAAAGCAACACCCTAAATTGTAGATGCGTATTTTCAGGCTGATCAGCAATAACAGCGGTAATCTCCATAGGATTACTATTGAATAATATATATTCGCCGACAGGGTTTTTATCATCAAAAAATTTTTTCGCTATTGACTCTGTTAACACCAGTGTTGAAGGTCTTGTTAGGGCATTATCTTTATCACCAGCTAATACCTTAAAATTAAAGGTATCGAAAATGTCACTTTCGGCCATTAGCATATCGTCAATAACTACGGTGGTTTCTTCGTTACCAAGGGTAAATTTCCAGCCCATCCCCATTAAGCTTATGGCTTCAATATCACTAAACTGACTTTGAAGCGCTTCTTTAAAAGGTGGAGCAATACCAGCACTATGAATATCGTCAGCATTGTAATGGCGAGTAACTCGGTATGTGCGATCAGCCTCTTTGTAGTAATCATCAAACGAACTTTCATAGCGAACAAAAATTAAAATAAGAAAGCAAATGGCTAACCCCAAGGCCAAGCCAACAATATTAATTACGCTAAAAAGCTTATTGGCTAAAATATTACGTAACGCAATAGACAAATAATTTTTAAGCATGTTCAGCCGCCTCAACCGTATTATTTTGTGTCGCTATTTGACCATCAAATAAATGAATAATACGGCTGGCATATTCAGCATGGTAAGCCGAGTGCGTTACCATCAAAATAGTCGTACCGTTATCATTTAAGTCTTTTAATAGTTCCATAACTTCATCACCATGTTTTGAATCTAAATTACCGGTGGGTTCATCCGCTAAAATTACCGCAGGTTTGGTTGATAATGCCCGAGCAATTGCCACCCTTTGCTGTTGGCCACCTGATAATTGCTGCGGCATATGATTGGCACGATGACTAATATTCATTTGTTCAAGCACTTCATTTACACGTGCCTTACGCTCGCTACCGGGGATTTTGTGATACAGCAACGGCAGTTCAACATTTTCGGCAACGGTGAGTTCGTCAATTAAATTAAAACTTTGAAAAATAAAACCTATATGGCCTTTACGCTTTTGGGCTAACTGACTTTCTGATAACTGGCTAATGTTTACATCATTAAATAAATAGTCACCTGATGTGGGTGAATCGAGCATACCTAACAAATTTAACAAGGTTGATTTTCCACAACCTGAAGGCCCCATAATAGAAATGAATTCTCCTTTTTCAATTTGCACATTTACATCTTTTAATGCATATGTTTCAACATCACTTGTGCGGTACACTTTATTAATATTTTGTAAGCGAATCATTATTTGTCCTCTATTGTTATTTTTTCTGCACTCTTAAGGTTGCTATAGCTAGAAATAAGTACCGTTTCGCCTGCACTTAAACCACTCAATATTTCAATTTGGGCAGGTGTATGTCTGCCAATAGTTATTTTTCTCTGCTGCGCATAACTTGCTGTTGGGTCAAGCACATACACCCATGTACCTGCGCTTTCTTGCATAAAAGCCCCATTATCAAAAAGCAGTACTTCTTCACTATCACTCAGCATTAAACGCGGTGTTAATGTTTGCCCACGGCGAATGCTCTCTGGTGTTTTGTTAATAAAATGAAGGTCTATTTCAAACTCATTATTTTTTACTTGTGGGTAAATTTTTCTTAACACTAAGGTGTATTGCTCGCCTGAAATATTCACTATTGCTTGTTGTCCGATAACTAAGCGATTTAAATAAAACTCACTCACTAAACCTGTCGCTTTAAATTGCTCAACATCATCAATTTGCCCTAAACGCTCACCACCACTTTTACTTTCGCCGACATCAAGATCAAACGAGGTTAACCTACCGCTACGGGGAGCTTTTACTAATAAGTTGTCTAAATTACTGCGTGCTATTTTTAAATTTTTTTCTAATTGAGATACATTACTTTCAAGTTGTTTAATTTGCGCTAAACGCATTTTTTCTTCTTGCACTTGGCTTTCTAATGTTATGTTTCGGCGTTGTGTTAAATAATGCAGTTCATTACCTAACGTTTCTAACTGTTCTTGATCGATAAAGTCAGCCATTGTTTTCCGACGTTTAAGCTGTAGGTTTAACTGTTTTATTTGATGATCTAATTCAATTAAATCTCGTTTCAAACTCAAGCGATTACGCTCTATATCTAACTGAGTATTACGTAAATTGTTTAATTGCTCGCTCACCTGAGCTTCTCGAGAAATAAGATCGAGCTGTAATTTAGTATTGCTTAAGCGTAGTAACGCTTGCCCCTTAGTTACAATGTCGCCTTCTTCAACCAGTACCTCTTCTACTCGTCCGCCTTCTATTGCATCTAAGTAAACACTTTTAAAGGGCTCAACTCTTACACGTAAAGGAATGTAATCATCAAATGATGCTTTTCTTACTACCGAAGTAATAATACGTTCTCGTGTGACTACAACATTTTTTAATGACGTTTCAGTTCGCCAAAATGCGCCAATTAATAAAGCAACAATGAAAGCTATAATCAGTATTTTCCAAGAAGCAAAGCTAGATTTTTCAATTTTTTTATCCATAATGCTAAGCTTTATTACCTACATTCATACCTAAAAAACAATCTAATAAATTCATATTTATTTACTATATAAGCCAGATAGCAAGTAACAAAGCGAATAACATGCCATTAAAAATAACATTAAATATCAACAAGATATTATTTTTAAATCTAAAAAAGTGTACGCTAGCTATACAGTAATGTGTACGATAGCGTACACTTATTTAAAGCTTAATTTTTCAGAAAGCAACTTTAGGTTTTAATAAAATAAGTAAGGAACATAATGAATAAAAATCAGGCTAATATTTTGGTAATTGATGATGACCCCGATATTTTATTGGCGGCTGAAATATTTTTAAAACGCCATTACCAAAAAATAGTTACCCTGACAGATCCAAACCAAATAGAAAAAAACATGAATGAAACCCCATTCGATATTTTTCTGTTAGACATGAATTTTGCTATCGGTTTAAATACGGGTGATGAGGGCTTACATTGGCTTAATAAAATATTAACCATTGAGCCAAACGCTGTTGTTATTTTGATGACCGCCTACGGAGATGTTGAACTTGCAGTTAAAGCAATAAAACAAGGTGCTGCTGATTTTGTATTAAAGCCATGGAAAAACACTAAACTACTCGCCACCTTAAATTCTGCCTTATTACTGAGTGAATCTAAAAAGCAAATTAAGCAGCTAAATATTAGCCAACAAGCGCTTCAACGAGAGCAGCAACAAAAAAATCCAGACGTTATTGGCCAATCTCCCGCATGGCAGCAATTATTAACGATTGCAAAAAAAGCAGCGAGAACCGATGCTAACGTACTGGTTTTAGGAGAAAATGGCGCTGGTAAAGAAGTTATCGCCCATGAGATTTATCGTCATTCAAACCGAGCTGACCATCTTATGCTCAGTGTTGATTTAGGCGCAGTGCCCGAAAATTTATTTGAAAGTGAATTATTTGGCCACGTGAAGGGTGCATTTACTGACGCAAATAGTGATCGCGCAGGCCGTTTTCAAGCGGCTGCAGGTGGTACCTTATTTCTTGATGAAATAGGCAACCTACCCTTACATTTACAAGCCAAACTATTACGCGTTATTGAACAAAAAGAAATAACACCGCTAGGCTCAAACAAAGTCATTAAAGTGGATGTACGACTTATTTGCGCTACCAATATGCCTTTACAACAATTAGTAGATGAAGGCTTGTTTCGTGCTGACTTATTCTATCGTATCAACACCGTACAACTACAAATACCACCTTTACGTGAACGCCAAGAAGATATTCCGCTTTTACTTCAACACTTTATTTCGCGCTATACGCGTAAGTATCAACTTGACAAAAAATCACTTGATGCTAAAGCCCTTAAAAACCTAAAACGCTATCGTTGGCCGGGCAATGTACGAGAACTTGCCCATGCGGTAGAACGTGCACTTATTTTGTCTGAAAATTCAGAGCTTACTGAACAAGATTTTTTATTAACCGCTCACAACAAAACCTTAAATAAAGACAGCTTTTCCGACTGCAACCTTGAGCGTATCGAAAAATCTGCAGTTAATCACGCAATAGAAAAACACGGTGGCAATATAAGCCATGCAGCGGATGAACTAGGTATTACTCGCACCTCTCTTTACCGACGCATTAAGAAGTATAATCTATGAAACTAAAATTCCGCTGGCGTTACCGCGTAAAATTACTCAGTCTAATAACACTGTATTCATTAGTATTATTAGCAATATATACCTTGGTTCAACAACCTCAATATTATTTCAGCCAACTTGTTTTGATTGGTATTGCGGTTTTATTAATTATCACCATAATTTATATTTGGGAAAAGCAATTAAAACTACTTGAAGTGTTTTTTCAAGCTGCCAGTCATGAAGACTTTTCTCAGCACTATACTAGTAATAGCCTTAGTGAAGAATTAGCCGCTAGCTTAAACACCATAGTTGATACATTTCAAAAAAATCGTGTTAACGAACAAACAGAAAATAGTTTTTTAAAAAGCATTATCAGGCAGGCACCTATCGCTATTTTAGCTTTTGATGATAGGCAGCGATTAACCCTTTTTAACCATACAGCAAGTCGATTATTAGCAATTAAGTCGCCCTCCACTATTCACGACTTAGCCATAAGTTTTAGCGAACTACCACCGTTATTACAAAGCCTAGCTGATAATAATTATGCGTTGCATAAAATGTATCGCGAAGGTGTTGCTTACAATTTAAAACTATCCGCTAATCAAATTATGTTAGCAAATAAAACTCAAACCATTGTAACTATTGAAAATATTGGCAAGGAAATTAATCAGGCAGAATATTTAGCATGGCGAAATTTAATTAGTGTACTCACCCACGAAATGATGAACTCGATAACGCCTATTGTTTCGTTAGCGGATAACTGCCGCGATATATTAACACAACCCAATTTGCTGACCTTACCAGCCGAAACACTTGAGCAAGAGCTTGATGACACCAAGCGAGCGTTAAACACTATAGCCAATCGTAGCCAAGGTATAATGGATTTTGTTGATAGCTACCGACAACTGAGTAAGCTGCCAACACCTACCCTTCAAACCATTAACTTAACAGAGTTGTTAACCTCCGTAGCCCTATTACAACAACCTAAGCTTACTGATTTAAATATCACAATGCATACGCAAGTCATCCCTGAAAATTTAAACGTGCAAGCAGATAAGCAACAACTAGAACAAGTACTAATTAATGTTATTAATAACGCGGCAGAGGCTTGTAAAAATAACACAATAGGTATTATTAATATTAAAGCAACTATGCGTAATAACCATATAGTTATCGCGATCAAAGATAATGGTAGTGGTATAGAAGACAAAGTATTAGAGCACATATTCACACCATTTTTTACGACCAAACGCAATGGAACAGGAATTGGCATGAGTTTAACAAGGCAGATTATACATGCACATGGCGGACAAATTTCTGTGAAGTCTACGCCTAATACAGGAACAACGATTGAGCTAATTTTTTAGCGACGAAAATAAAAAAACGTTATAACTATGAAGTTTATATCTCCATAGCCATAACGTTTATACCCGTTACCAAATTCAGGTTTATTTAATTTCTTATTTATTTTTCATGGCGTCTTTACCGTAATAACGGCGTTTGTACATATTTTGATGCATCTCTTTTGCAGCGGCAACCATGCTCTTATAAGGTATGTCGGTTACGCTAACAAAACCATTATTATAGTTTTCGCCATCATAAGCTCGCCCTGCAATAGGTGAATCTGAATATTGAAATAAATGTGCTCCAACAAAATAAGGATTGTCAGCGATTGAATAAATATAGTTTTTTAATTTAAGGCCGCGATCTTCTTGGTTTGCCGCTAACGAAAGGCCACCATGTACATGCCCTGCATCGGTTGCACCAAAGGTAAATTCGCCTACTAGGGCCGGAGCATCAACTTCTTCCATAAATGCCCATTCGCTTGGTACTAAACCTTCGTCGTATGTATTGTAGGTAATTACGTCCATATATTTAGCACCCGATTTAACTATTTCAATAGGTCGTCCCCAACCAGGAAAACGAGAGCCTAAATATAAATGATGCGGTAATACCGAACGTAATGCGCGTTTTACCGTATCAAAATATTGATCGCCATATGCATAAAGTAATTCACTATAATCTTGCTTTTGTTGCTCTGTGGTAAAGCTTGAATCAATCCCTTTTGCAAAAGCTTCCCATGACGCAATGTCTTTTTTCCAAGCAGTATTTAGTGCATCAATCGTTTCATATTTTTTCTTAACTATTTCAGTAAATGCGGCTTTCGCATAAACTTTTTCAGCATCTAGTTTTAATGTATTGATGATAATACCGTACTGACCTTCGCCGCCATCACTACGTCCAAAGCTTTGCTCGTTGTCTAAGAAAACTCCCATGCACCAAGGGCTGTTCTTAATTTGTGACGCTACATGATTAACAGCAGCAAGAGAGCGTTCTTTAAATTTAGGGTCGTATGGATCCGGTACGCCATGCCAAAAATCGAAGCCACTTGATAGAGTATCAAAATCACCAATAATATCAGCGAACGCTACAAATGGAATTTGGGTATTACTGTATAGTTCTTGCTGAGCCCAGTTACCTAACGAAGTAAATCCCCAGTCAACCATGCGTTTTAAGGTAACTTCTCTCCATTGGTCTAAATAGGATTCTTTTGTGGTTTCACCATATTTACGTTCTAAGTTGGCACTATAAAAACTAAATGTTTCACCATGCTTTAATGGCCCTGATTGTGTTTCTCGGCGGTAACCAAAGTGATTACCTAAATCATCATCATAATTTGGTAACCATTCAAAAACATTTGCACGAATTTCGTTAGCAATATGCCTTGTGGGTAAAGCTTCTTTAGGTGCTGGGTTTAGTGGTAGATCATCTTCTCCTAACAACATATCAGCGGTGCGTTGAGGAATAAGCTTTTGGTCAAAATCGTAACCTGTCATCGTAGATGAATTTGATAAACGAATAATATCGATACCTGTTGATAAGTATAAATAACCTTCTGGATCAACTAACCACCACTTCCCGTCTACTTTCTCTGTGCGGAAGAAACCTGTCGCTTTTAAACGAGGGCCATCTTTCCAACCACTAAATTTAGAACGGTCAGACATTAACTCACCTTTAAGGCTGGCTAATTCTTTATCACGTTGGGCAATTAGCTCTTTCTCTGAATGCACTTTACCTTCGTATTCAACTTTTGCATTTTGTCCGAATTTATCAATAACGCCGGTTAAAAATTCCGTATCCATTTTAGGGTTGGGTCTGAGGCGAATATTATCAATCGTAAATTGTCGGTCGCTACTTAAGCCATTGGCGCTAAAAGAAATACGTTTAATACCACTTAGGTCTAAATGTTTTTTACCCCATAAAGAAGCCACTTGTTGATCGTTAGATTGCCAAGTTACAGGATTAGAACGAAAACCTGATTCAAAATTATATTCATTTTTACCACCCCACGATGGGTCAAATTGATCATGACCGTCCATTTTAGCGTAAACCGTAATAGCCTCGCCAACAGGCACTACCATTACACGGCTGTAAGATTGTCCTTTAATATCACTCATACCAAGGGTTAGCTCTGTAGACTCATCGCCATAATTAGCCACATCAAAAGCAATATGAAAATCTTTATATTGACTCCAGTCCCATGCTTTTTCAGGTGTTAACGACAAACCTGCATTCTTATTTTCTTGGGTAGATAGTTTTACAGTTAAAGCATAATCGCCCGCGATGCCTTTATTACCTGAGGTTAATTCGCTGCTACCGTTATAAGCTTTAATGTAGCTAGGTATTTTTCCATCTTCAAAGTCTATTAACTTAACTTCTTCAGGCATAGTGGCATTTTGAACAAGTGTATTGTCTGGCTGATTACATGCAGTAACTAAAACTAGAGTCGCGGGCAATATTGAATAATAGCGCCACGTTTTATTTTGAAAGTTATTCATTTTATAACCTTTATTATAATTCACATAAAATATTGTTAATTGTTTACTATATTCTCATCAATAAGCATGCATGTGAATTTTTTATCTAAATAATTTTTTATTAATAAAAATTTGGTGATAAAAAATGGCCGTAACCTAATAGGATTACGGCCATTCAATAAATGGTTTATCTTTATTATTTATCAGTTATTTAATGGTATAAATTTTTTGATTTTTAGCATCAGCAATATTTTTTTGATGAAGTTGTTCGTAAAAAGCATCACGTGCTTTTTTATATTCGTTTGCTTGATGCAGTAGGTTATTTTGATTCTTTTTATTCCATTCGTTCCATAATACGGCAAGCTTAGCTTGCTCATCAGGACGTTGATCAACAATATTATGCTGCTCAGTGGGATCTTCAACCATATCAAAATAAGCGCGATCTACACCAGGTAAACCTTGCTGCATATATTTTCCTGTAAGCGTACGTACAGCCCAAATATTATCAGCTTCTTCTAAACGCCAAAACAATGCTTTATGTGGAGTACCCTTATTTTGTCCTGTAACAAAAGGTACTAGATTAACACCATCTAATAAACCATCAGAATCATCTGCGCCGGCTAACGCAACTGAAGTTGCAGCAATATCTAACGAAGAAACTAGGCCTTCAAAAACCTGACCTTTTTTAATTTGGTTAGGCCAATGCGCAATAAATGGTACGTGTACACCACCTTCTAACAAGGCCACTTTACCGTGACGAAACGGTGAATTATCTGCCCAATCAAACGTTGGCCACCAAGTATCAGGATACAAGCCACCATTATCTGAAAGGAAAAATATTAGCGTATTATCAAACTCACCACTTTCTTTTAACGCATCGATAATCATACCAATGCCCTGATCCATTTCATCAACCATTGCTGCATAAATTTGACGCTTTGGATTTTTAATATGGCTATATTTTTTGATTGTTTCTTCAGGTGCTTGCAGCGGAGAATGCGGCGCATTGTATGACAAATACATCATAAATGGCTGGTCTTTATTGTCAGCGATAAAGCGCGTGGCATCTCGGCTTAATGCTGTAGTTAAGTATTCATCAAATTCAGCAGGCTTGTGGTTGCGCATGATAGGTAGTGAATAACCATCTCCGCCTACATGAACTTGCTCTGGCATATAGTTATGGCCGCCATCTAAAAAGCCATAAAAATAATCGAAACCACGTTTGTTCGGTTGAAATTTAGGTGCTCCGCCGAGATGCCATTTACCAAAAACAGACGTTTTATAACCCACTTTTTGTAAACGTTTAGCAAATGTAGTTTCTGTTAACGGTAATCCCATGTATTTGTCGTTAGGTGAGTACGACACATTATTTTCCATACCAAATCGGGCTTGGTATCGACCCGTTATTAAACCTGCTCTTGAAGGCCCGCAGTATGGGTGAGTAACATAACCATTTTTAAAAATAACACCATCGCTCGCCAACTTATCAAGATTAGGGGTTTGTATATCTGTTTTTCCAGTAAAACCCACATCGTTGTAACCTAAATCATCTGCTAAAATCACAATAATATTCGGTCGTTCATCACTTGCTATTGAATAAAATGAGGAAAAAAACAAGCTACTAAGCGCTAGCAACTGAACTAAAAAACGACTATTTAACATACTATATCTCTTTATTTAACTTAAATGATTATTAGTGTTTACTTGCCTTACATAGTAAAAAATCAACAATATACAATCAATTTTAAATAAAATAACAAGTCTATCTTTTGATATTGTTTTTCCTACAAAAATAACGATTAAAAGGAGCCATTTTAACGGCTCCTTTTAATGAATGATTAATCATTACTTATTAATCATTAACCTTTTACACGATAACGACGCAATGCCAATAACCCTAAAGCAAATAAAGCAATTGCCGATGGCTCTGGCACGGCTTGTACCGATACAGGATTAAAGTCTTTATCTTCAGCAAAAACATCCGCCAGTGTAAAATCAGCACTAACACTGCTACTTAATGCCGTAAATTCAAGCTGACCTAACTGGAATGACGTACCTAAAAAGTTACTCCAGTCAGCTAAAAAACCGACTTGAATGGTGAGTAAATCTACATCGGCAAAAATATCGTCATAGTATGTATTATCAAATACTTCATTTGTGATACTAAAACCTTCGAATGACAATTCTGTATTGTTAAACAAGTATTCAACTTGTAACCAATCAATACTCGGATTAGCCTCATTAATAAATAAATCAACTAATACCGTATCACCTGCATTATAGGTAACTTGGTCGCTTGTGGTGGTGATTAAACCTGCATTAACGTTGAACGCTAACAACGTTAAAAATGTTAATATTACTTTTTTCATTATCTATACCCTTAATTAATTGAACATCGGCTACGTGTACATAACGCGGTAATACCACGAACATCGCGCGTATTTACAACACCGTCGTTGTTAAAGTCGTAACGTAAATCTGTTATTTCGTTGTTTCTGGCCATTGTCGTAAACAAACGTACGTCTAAGGTGTCTACATCAGAATCGTTGTCCATATCGCCTAAAACCTCTACATTTGCAGAGATAGTAATAGGAGATAAATTACTTAAAAACTGAGTACTACCATTAGACGATTTAAAACGTGCAGTTAGGTTGTAGTAGTGGCCGGCGTTCAGCTCGTCTGACGCTTTTAAGTCGCCTTGAGTTGGATGTACTAATGGAATATCAACTGTTAACCAGCCATTTTGTTGGCCAATTGAAGATGACTCGCCCACAACAACGCGTTTTACTTGAGAACCATTTTCTCGTAGTTCTTGCAAAATAAACTGAATACCACCTGTTACACCTGCAAATGAACTTGATACCACGGTATTATTAGCGCCAGCTTCAAATTTAGCGGTTAATGTTAATATTCCACCTTTTGGATATACCGTACTAATGTATTGGTTTACATCATCAACCGTAACTCCCGGCTCTCCATTATCCACAGGTTCTTCTGGCTCTGTAGGTTCATCAACAGCAAGGATATTGATTGGCTGAACGCCTCCAATTTTATATAACGTACCGTCAGTCGACTGAAAAGCGGCATATAAAAAGTAGAAGTTACCACTAGGTAATTCAGCTGAAGGTAAAACATCCACTAATGAGATATTCGCGCTCGCAACACCACTTTGTTTACCAATAGCAGTGCCATCGTAGGCTAATACGTCTTTAACTAATGTCCAGCTTGCGTCCATTTCCCGTAAGAAAAACTTAACACCATTCAAGTCAGCTGCAACCGTTTGACCACTACCTGCTTCAAAGTTAGCCGTTACGGGCAGTGTTCCACCAGTTGTATATGTGGTTGTTAAATATTTATTATCATCATCTAGCGTTAATGATGCTTCAACAGGAGTGGCTTCGGCTTTGATTGTAATAGGTTGTACACCACCAATTTTGTAGGTAATGCCATCGCTTGATTTAAACGCGGCAAATAAGAAGTAGAAATTACCTGTAGGTAAATCAGCAGTTGGTGTAAGACCCGCTAATGATATTTTTGCGGTAGCTGTGCCCGATTGTTTACCTACGGTTGTTGCATCAAACGCTAACGTATCTTTAACGACTGCCCAACTTGCGTCCATTTCCCGTAAGAAAAACTTAACACCATTCAATTCACCTTCTACGCTATGTCCTGTTCCTGCTTGAAAATTAGCAGCTACATCAAGCGTACCATCAACATAATAAGTGGTTGATAAATATTTAGCGGCGTCATCAAGGGTTAGTGATGGGGTTGCAGGGTCTGATGGATCAGACGGGTCAGTTGGATCTGTCGGTTCTCCGTCAGGGTCTAGCGCGGGATTTAATCCACTCAGTAATACAAACGCTATTTTGTCAGCATTCCATTGCCACAGACCTTCTTCACCAATACTTTGAATACGGATAGTATGCGTACCCACAGTAGGTACAAGTAGATTGTTAGTCACTATCGTGCTTTGCATAATATCCCAGCTAGTGGTTGAAGGAATATCTGCCGATCCTGAAGAAACACCATTAATGAATACTTCTACGCCCGTACCGCTAGCAGTAGGCGTACCTGCATCAAGAATAAAACGGTAAACTCCGGCTTGTTCAAACTCAACCTCAAATTCAGCCCAATCACCCGTTTGGTTAGTATTTATGCCTTCATCGCTCGCAACAAATCCAGCAAATGCACCGCCGGTATTGCTCATAGTTTCAGCTTCAATTTCTACAGGTGTCGCAGTAACATCGATTTCATCAATCACGTTAACAATAATACTGTCTTCATGACTACCATCGTTTGACGTAACCGTAACGGTTGTTGCGCCAGCAGAAACGCCTGAAATAAGCCCAGAGGTATCTACTGAAGCAATACCAGCATTCGCTGATTTCCAATTAACAGACAGATCTGTTGCATTATTTGGTGTAAAGCTCACATTAGCTTGATAACTACCTGGCAGTACAATTACACCGATGCTTGGTAAGTCGACAGCCTCTACCGCAACACTGGTCACATTAACGCTAACAGTATCACTAGCACCTCCGCCAACGGCTTCAGCTTTAATAATGGCATTACCTGTACCAACTGCTGTAATTAATCCATTGGTAGATACAGTAGCAACAGCATCATTAGATGAAGACCATGTAACCTTTTTATTAGTTGCGTTAAATGGCGCTACACTTACATTAAGCTGTAGTGTTTCATTCAGACCTAAATCAGCGCTCTCTTCACTAATATCAACACTGCTCAGTTCAATCGTAACTACAGTAACTTCATGCTCTGCAATCAATACGCCTTCTGCAGTTGTTGCTGTTATTGTTGTTGTACCCGCGCCTGTACCTGTTGCAAGACCGTTTTGATCAACCGCTACAATGTTAACGTTAGAACTTGTCCAGTTAACGGTTTTACTTTGCGCATCGATAGGTAAAATGTTCGCCGTTAATGCAATAGTCTCTTTAATAAAGACATTACTTTCGCCTGATATGGTTAAATCAGTTGCGATAGTACAAGGGTCACAACTTTCAGGAGTCGTTCTGTTTAGATTTTTATCTGTAGTCCATAAAGAAAGGCTTATTGCTGTAAATGCTCGTGCAGATGCTACATTGGCCGTAATTACGTTATCTTCAGATAAATATTCTAATGGTACAGGTATCTCAATTAAATTTAATGATACGCTACCTTCATCAACTTCAGGTCCCATGTAATCGAAATGTTCGGTCATTACACCGCTAGCATTTGGATTAATTTGCGTTGGAACATCAAGTGTATGTCCGTTAATGGTAAAGCTATTATTAGTGGGCTTTGACGCATGAAATGGATAAAATTCAGCAGCAATTCTTAATGTAGCTTCACCATTTGTAGGTACAGGCACATCGTTAATGTTACCCGTCATACTTGTGCCAGTAATACGATGGATTTGACCTTTAGCAGCAGCGCCTTTTCCTGCACCAGCTAAACTTTCTCCGTAGTATTTTTCCTCAACCATTGTTGATGTTATTGATACATTTTGATTGTATTCAATATCTAAAATGATCGTTGAACCAGGTTCTAATGTTACGCTTTCAGGCAAGCCATCTAGCGTAGCTTTAGCCAAGACTGGACGACCTAAATTTACAGCACTTAGTCCTTCAGCTAAATATGAATGTTTCATATTCACACTTTTTACTGAATTGCTATTGTTACCCATGAACGATAAATCTACAGGAATGTTGTACCATTCAAGGTTATTTAGAATTAAGTATGTGTGATTACCGTCAACATAAGCGTCAACTTGTACATCGGGATCGCTTGAGTGAGTGTCAACACGAGTACCTTTAACGTCTGACCATAATTCATACCATTGAATTTTATCAGTTACATACCAATCAGCATTGTCATAATTTTCAGCAAGCGCTTCATCGGTTTGCATTAATGATGCTTCATAACGAATAGCTTCACCGTTAGGACCTGTTAATAACCCCCACGCCCCTTTGATTGGTGAAAATGGCATGGATTTAAGCACTTGAGATGGACGCGTTAGTATTTGCATGAACATTTGGTTAAATGTTCTTAAATGCAGCCAATCGGCATAACGATAATCGTTACCAATAAATTCTAATTTGGCATGTTTAGATGCTATTGCACCATATTCCGAAATAACCCAAGGTTTTAAGTTTTCTTTACCGTTAACTTGCGCGTCGTACCATTCCACCATATCTAAAATAGCTTCAGTTTTCATACCTCGACGGAAGGTACTGCCTTGTCGTGGGTTATCACCCATTTGAGCCCAGTCGTATAAATGGATTGAGTAAAAATCCATATTTTCGCCTGAAGCATCCATAAAGCCTTTCCAAATGGCATCCCACTGAAAATATTTTTCATCTTGGGTAGCCCAGTAATTTGAAGACGTTATCGATTGTAAAAAGTCTTCTAAATCTCCCTCTTCAAATGCATAACGAGATCTCACGGCTCTTTCTTGCGTAGGGAAACGTTCTGATAAATCGCCTTGCTCTAAATCATGAAGTCCCCATGTCATACCTCCTACAAGCGGACGTTGACCCTCAGGTAATTTTTTCTTAATTTCTTCAGCAACAAGATTATGGTATTCAAAAAGTTGCTCAAAACTCGACATCACAAAAGTACGACCTACGTTAATATCCATATCAGGTTCGTTAATCACTTCCCAATATTTAGGCATTAACACACCGCTGCTTTCACCATTTTTACGAAAAAATTGATCTAGGTATTCACCCACCCATTCTGCGCCATCGGCAATATGCCTAAGTACATACTTACCTGCTTCATCATCTTTACCTGCTAAATCGTTAGGCCAATATGACTGTGTAGGAAATGGACCATGTGGGGTAATACCCATAATCATTTCATTAGAACGAGATTCATATGCTCGTATGGATTCTGGCAAATTGTCGTACATATTATCTTTATGCCATTGGCCAAAATTTTTCAGATCAGCAATATCAGGCTTACCTAGATTGTTAGGATCTTGGCCTGTAGCCTTAAAAATCCACGATGCCATACCGTTATCACGACCAAAGTAAACATCTAGGTCGTTCATTAAGTAGTTCATGGTGTCAGCTTCGCCTTTCCAATCACCTTCTGTTAATGCTGCATGTACCGTAATATGCTTTTTACGATTGAAATCTGATACACCTCTAACTTCATGTTTAATATCTAAGTTGATATCTACTTTCACAGATTCCACTGCGATTGAGCTCACAGTAAAACCTAATGAGGAAGCTATGATCAACTGACTTATATAGTTCCTTTTCATATAACACCTTTATCATTTTAATTATCGTTATTATTGAATAGTTTTACCTAGCCGTATTTAAATACAAACACCAAATAGTTAACAATTAATTGTTAACTATTTATTTTATGGTACAAACACTTATTCATAGCTATGAAAACTATCAGTTATATTTCATTAATAATCAGTGGGTGATCTAATAACTACAAAATATCAAACGCTACTCTCGGTTTCCTTAAAAGTGTAACCGCACTAAAAAATAATGACCTTTAATAAAAAGAGTCATGAAACTCTTTTTAAATAAATACTTAATCGCTAACCTCACTGCTTGAGGCTATTAGTTTCTGCTTCAATTTCGATTGGGGTAATGCCTGAAATGCTATATTTTTTACCATCTGTTGATTCGAAAATAGAAAATAAAAGGTAGAAGTTGCCTTCAGGTAAGTTAGCCGTAGGTGTTACGCCCACTAGTGGAATACTACCTCTTGCTGTGCCTAAGCGATTGCCTATAGCACTGCTATCATCCACAACAATGTCGTTAACAACGACCCAGCTCGACGTCATCTCTCGTAATAAAAACCGTACACCACCACGTGCTTTAGTAACTTTATGTCCTTCTCCTGCATTATATTTAGCAGCAACATCAATTGTTCCGCCGGTGTAATAGGTTTGATAATATTTGTACTTATCATTGAGTGTTAGCGAAGGAGTATGATCTCCATTATCAGAAACAAGATTAATTGGAGTAATACCAGGAATGTCATATTTATTACCATTTGAAGATTCAAAACTAGCAAATAAAAAGTAAAAGTTTCCTGCAGGTAAATAAGCGGTGGGAGTTAACTTGTTCAATGGAATACTCGCCTTTGCTGTACCTGATTGAGTGCCTACTGCATGCATATCATTCACAACAACATCTTTAACAACGGTCCAATTTGATGTCATTTCACGTAACATAAAACTCACGCCACCATGAGTGCCCATTACCGTATGACCTTTACCTGCATTATAGTGAGCTACGACATCAATCGTCTTATCTGTATGGTAGGTTTGATAGTATTTATTATTGTTATCAAGAGATAATAACGGCTCCACTATTTTATTGTCTGAACGACCATCACCAGCAACAATATAAATAGGTGCTACACCTGAAATGCTATATAAGTTTCCATCTGTAGATTTGAACACCGAGAATATTAAATAGAAATTATCATCAGGTAAATCAGCTGTTGGTGTTACACCTGCCAATGATATGCTCGCCATTGCAATGCCCGACTGAGTACCTATAGTGTGGCTATCAGCCACAACGAAGTCGTTAACCACCAACCAATCGGGTGTCATTTCACGTAACATAAAACGTACACCACCATTTACATTGGCGACTGTATGTCCGGTACCCGCATTATAATTAGCCACAACATCAATAGTGCCATCAGTCGTGTAGCGCTTATAATATTTATATTTATTATCTAGCGTTAATGATGCTAATACGATAGTAGGATCTGCTTCAATTTTGATGTTACCAACACCATCAATACTATGAGTAATACCATCTGAACTTATAAATGAGGCAAATAAAAAATAGAAATTACCCGCCGAGAGATCAGCCGTAGGCTTAATGCCGTTTAATGAAATTGCAACAGTTGACGTTCCATTTTGATCACCAATAACTGTTGAATCGTGAATGTTAATATCATGAACCACCTCCCAAGCAGGTGTCATTTCACGTAAAAAAAACTGTATACCCGAACCATCAACCTGATTACCACTACCCGCTTCAAAAGCCACGGATACGTACATTGTTTTACCTGATATATAGGTGGTATTTATATGAGAAGTTTCATCAATAAGTGTTAAATAACCCTTAACCTCTTCTTCAATTGTAGCAACACCAACCTGCTGCTTTACCTCAATTTGGGCATTAGCATTGCTTTGTGTATTCGCTACTACGAGTAACAACAAACAAATAGCAAAAACAGTTACTTTAATATTTATTATTTTCACTTTATTTTATATCTCAAATTAAGTTGAAAACTCTCAGGTTATTTATCGTTAACTCTACAGTAACTTTATACGCTTACTTTAGAGTTAATAAGTTATGTCTCTTTATACAAAAATGTTTTTACAAACAAAAATACGATACAAAAAATAATCATACATAAATCAATTTCAGGTCATCAGAAAGATATTTATTAACTCATTTTCTAACAGTCTTTTGTCAAACTACATTAAATAAAAATCAAAGTAAACGTGAAAAACAGATACAATAAAAGTAGATAACTCATTTCATCAACAAAAATGAACAAACAAAATTAAACTTTAAATAACAACATCTTAATTAAATAAAAACACATAAAACACTATTTTAAATTCAAAAAAAATAATGTTTTTGTTCATAATTAACAATTTAATGTTCACTTTTTATAGAGATATTTTATTGAAAATAATTTACTATCTTGAAGAAGGAATTCAGATTGATAAATTAGAACAACTTAATGGATGAACTGAACTGATTGGGTTATTTAATCCACAGACATAAATACAGATAAAAACTATTTTTAATAGAATAATTTGATGATATTGGCTACCACAACGAAGTTACTTTGCTATACATAAGATAGATTCATTCAAAAAACTAGGCATATGGACATATATAAAAACACTTTTTTCACTTATTACCTCAAAAGCAAAAATAATATGTTTATCATGATAAATAAGCATGTTCTTTACGCCATGCTTTTAATACGCTGATGTTTTTTTCAATTCCCCTAGATTCAATTTTTTACACTATTACGCCAATGATCACAGGGCCATTTTTACTGTTGGTATTGGTATATTTCTCTGTAGTTCGTCGACATATTATTAGTCACTTTTCACTTCATGCCATTACAATAGTCAGCTTTGCAATATGGTTAATTGGCCGTCAATTACAGCTTTACGGTGATATCAATACCGCTCATTCCATTATGTATATTCGGTTTTTAATTTTATTTTCTATTGGTATTCCGTCTATGTTAATCGTTAATTTACTCTGTTGTAATATAACGATAAATCGCGTTACTACGCTATCCGCATATTTAGTGGGTTTAGTGGGTTCGTTACTTTTTATTGTGGTTAAAGATGGTTCTACCTTACAAATTCTTGTTGATGTAAAGTATGGTTATATCTTGCCTCTCATGATTACAGATACAACGTACAGCGATGTATTAATATTTGTTACTCTCATCTTGTTAGTTATCCCCAACAGCTACCTTATTTATCATCAATTAATAAAAAAAGAGAAAAAGGTACCTACATTACTCTTTTTAATTCACTCGCTTGTATTTGGGCTATCCTTTATTGGCGGCGAACTTTCCAAGCAATTTTGGCCTTTATATATTGTTTCTTATCTTACGGTTTCATGCTGGTATTGGATCATTTATCAAGACATCAAGAAAATGAAAACTCAGACAAAAAAACTAAAAAATGAGTTACAACAAATATTAACTAATAAAGAAAAAGAAAGTATTTCAGCAGATGTATTTACATTTCATCAAAATACTAATGAAATTGATCTCGTAAAAACAAATGATCCATTAGAAACCTCACCGAACAACGGTATTCGACCAACAAAGCGCAATAAAGAGCTTATTGATAAAGCGATTAACTACATAGAAAACCATTATCATGAAGATATAGAGCTTTCTGAAATAGCTCTACATAGTAATGTTAGCGACTCTTATTTAATTAGAACATTTAAGAAGGTGATGGGTGAAACTCCACACCAATATATTACAAACTATAGAATTCAGCTGGCACAAGATTTATTAAAAGAACATTCAGTAAATGAAACGTCCATTGCTGTTGGCTTTAAAAACTATAGTTATTTTAGTACATTATTTAAGAAAGTAACGGGCTTAAGCCCGCTACAATATCAAAAGAAATTATTGGGGAAAAAATAAATTCTGCTGTGTAAGCATCTAGCCAACACTCCAATTAATGCCTTTTTTCATCCATACAAATAAGCTAATTAAAGCACTAATAATTATACCCACACTAATGAATATTAATGTTTGGTTACTTAAAAAATCATTTTCAAAATATCTTGCCGCACTACATATGCCAATAAATAAACTAATAATTATTTGCACCGAAATTATATATTTTCGTGATGGATTAGCTTGAAAAAATCCCCACAACAACACAGTTGTTAATGCCGAAAATGATAATACATTCGCAACAATCAATTGCCAAAATAAGTCTAGAGACATTGTATTGTTGATGTATAAAAAAATAAACGCGATACTCAACGATACAACAGCACCCATTAATTGCTGATGTAAATATCCGCCTAATAAAGCCATATTAAATTGTTGTTCATTTTCAAATATCGGTGTAAGTCGTAAACGCGCTAAGTAACTTTTACTCGCAGTAAAGTTAATAACAGACTTCGACATCAATAATGATAAAATACCCCCACTATGAACTAGAAAAAGAATAATAATTGAGAATTCAAGGCCTTTTAACTGAAAAAACACGAAAAACATCACACAATTTAAGCCTATAACATTAATTGCACCACGAACATTCATTAAACTATTTCCGCCAGCAATAGATAACAACTCTACTTTAGATAATTGTCGTAAATTATTTAACTTGCTTATTACTGATTGGGCAAGTTGATGATCGGGCTGGAAAACATTTTTAATCCAATTGTTTTCATGTTTTTTGTCAGAATTTATATTGCTTATTTTTGTTTTAAGAATATTAGCTTCATATAAATTTATAATATTATTCACACGTATTGGAGATATAGTAAATTGTTCAATACGACTGACAGCCCAGTACAAACAGAAACACAACACGGGTAAACAATAAGTCATTACATCTGATAATACATACAAGATAAGTTCTTTCGGAAACGTTATATTCAAGGAATTAGCTATCATATTTACAATAGGGATAACAATTAAAGCCCAAGCTATTTTTTGATACCTAAAGCACAGCATTATTAACAACACAAACGCCATTTGCCACGACCATAAAGTGGCTACCGCTTGAACATTTGGTAATAGTAATAAGCTAGGTATTAAGCTACAAATAATCAAAACTGCTAGTGTTTTTTTTAGCTGTAAAAAATAATGAGGAATTAACTTAGCCTGATCCACATGCATTAAAATGAAAAACCGAAAAGCTATTTTTAAATAATAAAGAAGTGTTATAAAAAAAATAAATACGCCTACGATATGCAAAACATTGTTATTGCTTGAAATCTTAACCCTCATAAAAATAGTGAGTAATAAGATCAAAATAACAAAAACACGAAACAATCTCCCCTTAGTTAACACATGTAAAAGTATCATGCGATAACCTCTAAAAAGATGTCCTCTAGGCTTTGTAGAGACTCTTCTTTTAGAACATCTAATTCTTCAAAACGACAAATTCTACCTTCATGTAAAATGGCCACCTTATTAGCAACGCGTTCTAAATCTGACGTTATATGTGTAGAAAAAACAATGGTTTTATTATCATCACTCGCAATATTCACTAACTCTCTTAAAAAATCTCGACGACCTGCAGGATCAAGTGATGCCGCTGGTTCGTCGAAAATAATCAAGTCTGGCTCTGGTGCTAAGGCTAATATTATTTGTATACGCTGTGCTTGGCCAACCGAGAGTTGGTTTAGTTTTTTGCTTACATCTAACTGCCAACGTTGTAATAGCTCATTAACTTTTTCGTCGTTCCATGTGGTATAAAACTGCTTTTTAAAAGCGATTAATTCTTTTATCGACAACCAAGAAACTTCGTCATTTATTTGTGATACATAACCTATTCTAGCTTTATGGCTTGCGGTTAATTGCGTATTGTTTTGATCAAAAATGGTTACACTACCACTGTCTGCAGGGTGTACATTCACTATGGCATTTAATAATGTTGATTTACCTGCTCCGTTTTTCCCTAACAAACCAATGATATCGCCTTGATCAATGGTCCAATTCAAATCAACAAGAACGGGTACGCTTTCGTAACTTTTACATAAATTAGTTATTTGAATACATGTTTTACTCATTAGATATCTCCCTTAGCAAATAAAACGACATTGCTATCATCTATTAATTTATTTTCTATCAGTTGTTGTAATTCATTTAATGAAATGCCCATTTGTGCAGCTTCTATAATTAAATCCTGAATATTTTTATTCACAATATGAAGTTTTTCTTCATGATTTTGTACGTTATTAATTACAGCTACAGCCATGCCTTTTCCTCGTAGTCTAAGTAAAAAACCACGCTCTTCTAGCAAACTATATGCTTTCGAAATAGTCATAGGATTAACCTCTAATTCAAGAGCCAACTGCCTAACAGAAGGTACAAAGCTATTAGCGGCTAAACTTTTATTAATAATCATACGTTCAAGTTGATCATAAATTTGTTTGTATATTGGAATACCTGAACTTGGGTTAATCGTTAAATTCATATTGAGACTTAAAAACATAGTGTATTGGTATAGCAATGCACTATGTTTTGTTTTTCCAATAAATAATTTTTAGCTAAAAGATGCAAAGAAATATATAAGACAAACGTTAAATTACGAGCAGAATTTACAATGGTATTATTGAGTTTGCTTTACGCTATAACCCAACCCTGCGTTAATATCCGTTTCAAATCTCAATAAAATATTTAAATTGATTAACTTCGATAAACTGACCGCTAATTATTTACCGAAATTTTAAAAGCTAAAAACGATTATAAACACATGTAATAATTACACTTATTCACAATAATGATACACATGGTTACATCAAGTAGTGAGTAACTTTATTCGCTTATACGGCTTGTTCTCACTTATAATAAAGCCATAAAATTTTGAACACTTAATTAGGCTGTATTTTGATTTCTACTGACGTACTTATTATTGGCGCTGGTGCCGCAGGTTTAATGGCTGCTGCTACAGCGGGATATCGCGGCAAAAAAGTGATTGTTGTAGATATGGGTAAAAAGCCCGGTAGAAAAATATTAATAAGTGGTGGCGGCCGTTGCAATTTTACGAACGAAAACGCAACACCTGAAAACTACTTATGTAGCAATCCGCATTTTGTAAAATCAGCCCTTAGCCGTTACGGCTCTCAAAGCTTTATTGAATTAGTGGAGCGCCATGGTGTTGAATATCATCATAAAACATTAGGCCAACTGTTTTGTGACAACAGCGCACAAGACATTGTAGACGTTTTGATGACCGAATGTGATTGGGCCGGTGTAGAAGTACATTTACGTAGTGAAGTTTCTAGCATTACTAAAAACGAGCAAGGTTTTTTAGTATCAACCACCAGCCAACAATATCAATGTAATTCATTAATTGTCGCTTCTGGCGGATTAACCATGCCTAAACTGGGCGCTTCTCCAATAGGTTATAAAATTGCAGAACAGTTCGGCCTAAAAGTATTACCGACAACCGCAGCTTTAGTACCTTTTACCCTGCACGATTTTGACAAAGAACGCTTCGACGGACTTTCAGGCATTAGTATTCCTACCGAAGTTACCAGCGAAAATGGCATTACCTTTAAAGAAAATATTCTTTTTACTCACCGAGGTTTATCAGGCCCCGCTATTTTACAAATATCGTCATTTTGGCAAGCTGGCCAAGCAGTTACATTAAATTTATTGCCAGACCAATCAATCACTTCGCTTATTGAAGAATGGCGTGAAAACAGCCCGAAAAAATCACTTAAAAACATGCTAGCCACCTTACTACCTAAAAGCTTTATTGAAGCCATGGTAAGTAAAAATGAAATAACCGACAAAGCCATTAATCAGCTGAACAAAGAAGAAATCACACAAGTAGGTAAATACCTACATACTTGGATAATCAAACCTAATGGTACTGAAGGCTACAGAACTGCCGAAGTTACGCTAGGAGGTGTTGATACCGACGAACTTAGCTCAAAAACTTTTGAAGCGAAAAAAGTACCTAATCTGTATTTTATTGGTGAAGTAATCGACGTTACTGGCTGGTTAGGAGGCTACAATTTTGCCTTTTGTTGGGCTGCAGGTGTAGCGTGTGGGTTGGAGGTATAAAATTGTGTAGTGACAATAAAGTTCGCCCGTAGCTACTAAAGTTTGCCCATAACCAGTCTTATTTCCCTTAAAGTTTGCCCGTAATGTTTTTATTGACTATAATTTTAATCAATATTTTCTTACGAGTAACAAATATGGCGGGAAGGAAGCTTAAGACATTTGAAGACTTTAAAAGATCTTTAAAAAACAAATATGGTTTAGGAGAAGGTAAATCATACAAACCCTGGCTTCGAGTTCAAGATGTTAAATCTAGGGGAGTTCGTTCTCAAATACTTGGCCTAAAAACAGAGCGAATCCATCATACCCTCTCCTCTATAGAAACAGAGTTTTTCTATCTCGCAGAAAACTGTGATTCCGTAATTGATATTAGAGAGCAATTTCCTCTTTTCCCTATAAATTTGTCTATCAAAATTGCTAAAGCCCTAGGTGTCGATCATCCGACGCATCCAGAAACAGACGTACCCATAATTATTACAACAGATTTCCTTCTAACTAGAATCATAAATGGCGAAATAGTTTTTGAGGCTGTTTCTGTTAAGACAGAAGATGTATCGGATGAACTCCGAGTCTTGGAAAAATTAGAAATAGAACGCGTTTGGTGGGAACTATTAGGAATAAAGTTTTCCTATTTTGTGGGAACTGAATTAACACAAGTACAAAGTAGTAATATCAACTGGGCAACTCATCCGTTGCGAACAGAGAGTAATACTTACAATTCAAATAATTTAGAGGAAGCATTATCTCTTATGACACTAGGTAAACATTTTATACGAGATATTTGTAACCTTTTTGTAAGTGAAATGAATGTGGCACACGATGAGGCGCTCAACATTTTGAGATGCCTTATTGGAGAAAAAAGACTCATTGTTGATATTTCATATCCATTAGAGAATTCTGATTTTATAAACATATTAAGTATAGAAACTGCTCAGGAGGATTTAGCAATTGGAAATTCTTAATAATAGTGTCTGGAAAATTGAAAATTTTGAGGGTATTAAGCCTGGGCTTTACCGTGTTATTAAGATATTTGATGAAATATCTTGTTTGGTCATTTTTTACCTTGAAAATAATCAGGGATTAAGTAGGCCAGCAGCAATAGACTTACAAAAATTCAACCTTGGTATAAAACAGAAAGTAATATCCAAAGGAGAGTTCAAGTTACCTCCGCACTTATTTTTTAGTGAAGAAGAGATAGATAAAAGTCATTTACTAAAAAGAGATCAAAATTATAAATTAATTAAGAGCATCGCTAATAATTCTGAATTTATATTTGATTATGCAACAAAAAGTAGAGTACCAACTCTTGCTAACTATGCGAAAAAAAAAGGAAAAGATCGAAAAAGTATAGCAAGGTTATTAGACACTTTTTGGCGCTTTGGGCAGGATAAAAATTCCTTACTGCCTGCATATCAATATAGCGGAGGTTCAGGTAAGCAACGTAATATTAGTGACAAGCCTTTTGGGGCGCCTAAAACTACAAGAACTTTAGCTATTAATAGGTCGAAAACATTTATAATTACTGATATAGATAAAGAAAATCTTCGAAAGGCACTTGAGACACACCATTTAAAGCCCCACGGTAAAAGCTTAACTGAAACTCGTAAAGAACTACTGAGAACATATTATTCTGATGAAGTAAAACGAGCTGAAGCTTTAGGTGAATTACCCTACGTTCCAAGTTATAAGCAGGTTTTATCGTGGAAGAGGAAACTTTTTACACCAGAAGAAATTGTAAAAAAATCAACTACAGAACGTGATTTTTTGCTAAACAAAAGAGCTTTACTCGGCAATGTTACAGAAAAGTGGCCTGTACCTGGTAGTTGCTTTGAAATAGATGCAACTGTTGCTGACGTTCACATTGTTTCAAGCTTTGGTAAGCAGTATGTACTAGGCAGGCCAACAATATACTCTATCGTTGACCGAGCTAGTGCTTTGATAGTGGGGTTAAATGTTTCCCTTTATCACGCATCATGGAGAGCTGCGAGACAAGCATTAGCTAATGCATTTCTACCTAAATCTGAATACTGTAAAGAGTTTAATGTTGATATCCAGGATTCTGACTGGCCTTCCTCACATATCCCTCTACGGTTAATGTGTGACAACGGTGAAATGATAGGCTTACAGCCTCAAAAATTAGTAGTTCCTCTTACAGAGTTACAATTATCCCCTCCTTATAGACCTGATTTTAAAGCAATGGTTGAGCGAAGGTATGGTCTATTAAACGATGAAATAGTGCATAAACTCCTCGGAACTACAAGAGGTGGAAAAGTGGTTCGGGGGGACAAAGATCCTAGAAAAGATGCAATTTATACTTTACAAGAATTTACTACTTTATTGATTGATGCAGTGCTTGAATTGAACCGTTCTATCTATGATAGCCTGGCAACTTCTAGTCCTCTTTTAATCGAAAAGAACTTACCTCCCACTCCTTTGAATTTCTGGAAGGCTCACATATCTGAGCATAAGCATGCATTAAAACTTGCAGACTATGATGATGTTATCAGTCGTTTATACCCACCTGCAAAAGTTAGTATGACCCGTGATGGCATAGAACATAACAACATGTATTACTCTTGTGATCGAGTTGTAAGAGAAAATCTGGCTTCAATAGCTAGGACGCATGGACAATGGCAGTTGGATGCAAGAATAAATGAAAATACGACCAACTATATTTACGTAAAACTTAATAAGGGTGAAGGCTTCACTAAGTGTAAGTTACTTCGAAAAAGTCATATGCTGAAGAGTTACCCAATGCATGAATCTGAATTCGTTTTAGATTGGCTTGACTCAAACCATGAAGCAACCCCTATTACTGTAGAGTCTATTGACAGTAAAGCTAGAAGAAAAAGTGTAGAAAAAGAGGCGAAATTAAGAGCTAAAAAAGATGACCTGACATTTATTGAAAAAACCAAGAATACACGAGAACATCGCAAGATTGAAATTGAAACTAACGCTAGTAAAGTAGAAAAAATTACTAGCCCAATACGCCAGGATAGCGGTCATCCCAAGCCAAAAGTAAAATCAAGCGAAGTTGTTTATTTACCTCGCAGAAGACCTAAAAAAGGTAATTAACAAATGCGAAAAGAAAAAGCCAAATACACTAAGGCCATATTGCCAGAGTACCAAGGCAATCCATTCATTGAAGCTCTACGACCCAAAGCGAGCCAAGAAGAGGTGATGGAAGCGTTTAGCTATTATCCTGAATTAGATGAAGAAATAAGAAAGCACGTAGACCCATTAGTAAGAGAAGAATATACGGTACGACTTAAAAGTTTACGACAACCATTACCGTTATACTTTAAAGTGTTCAGAGCTATTGAAACGGCAATTAAAACGGGATACTCAGCTAAAAACCCGTTAAGCCCGACAACAGCACAGTTTTTACATTACCCTGTAGATGAAAAACCTGATATACCGCCTCATACTGGATATTTTGAACCTAAGGGTGACGGTATTACGCTTGTTGGTGAAAGTGGTGTCGGGAAATCCAGTATGCTTGAGCAGGTGCTAAACTATTTTCCTAATGTAATAGGGCATGATAACTATAACGGTCAAATCATGGAGCATAGGAATCAAATTGTTTGGCTAAAAGTTGATTGTCCTAATAATTCAAGCGTTAGAGATTTATGTGAAGAAATATTAGCAACGTTAGATCAAGCTATTGGGGATCAACGTACAAAGCCTGAACCAACCATTGGTAAACTTACTCGCCAAATAGAACAAAAAATAAAGGCAAACTTTCTCGGTATATTAGTGATCGATGAAATGCAGCGCCTTGAATTTAAGCGAACAGGAGGTGAGAATAACTTACTTAACTTCTTACACAGCTTAGTAAACAAGTTGGGGGTTCCACTTTTTTTCTGTGCTAATCCTCCATTTAATGACACTCTTGCCAAGACCTTAAAAGCAGCAAGACGAGCTGAAAGTGGCGGATATTTTAAGATGAAGACTTTAACTCGTGATAGTAAAGGTTGGGATTGTTTTGTTCACGAATTATGGGATTTACATTGGACAAATGTTACTACAGAGCTAAGTGTTGAATTGAATGATAAATTGTTTGAATTATCTGTTGGAAATCTTGATATGGCACATCGAATATATCGAGATGCCCAAAGGCTAGTGATAGGGTCTGGGGATGAACGGATGTCAACCGCAGTGCTAGAACAAGCTCACATTTCAGCTTGTGGCCTATCATCTAAAACTGAAGAAGTTAGACAACTTCGCGAAGAAAATGCATTACCCAGAAGAAATAAAAAAGCAGATATTCTAAATTCAACAGCTAATAGAGAACAAAAAAAAGTTGATCAAATGATTATCGGTGATATCACTAGACCTCAGCATCCCGAATTTGAACATCAACTTCGAGACACTCTCAATGCTGTTGATTTACCTCTTCGCATTAACGATCCAGATCTACTGCGAAGGGCAATAGATGAGAAGAATCCGCTGAAATATTTCAAAGATAATAATGTATTGTGTAATGACCCTTTAGAACAGTTCAAATAGGATAGTCTAAAATATAAGCCAAATGCTTAATTATTTTTATTGGTGCAAAGATGCAACTCCCTAACGCATTACCTGATGAAACTCTATTTAGTCGATATGTACGGCATATGACTATTTTAGGTATGAAGGAAAAAGATTACTTAAAATTATTACTTAATAAACCACGTGCCAGTATTCACCCATATTTAACGATAGGAATCAGAAGAGCATCAGAAATATCAGAAAATAGCCCATTAAAGATATTTAAAGAACAAACGTTAGGTAGGCTCTTTTCTTATTTTATGCCACATAGAGAAAGCGACATTTATAGATCGATACTTGCTGATGATGGTAATGTAGCATTTCGTGCATGTCAGTTGGTTAGCTATAAAGAATCAGAAGTATTATCTCTAAAATTTTGCCCTATATGTGTCCAAGAAGATATTAAATGTTATGGTGTTTCCTATTGGCACCTAACACATCAAATACCTGGTATTGAAGCCTGTCATTTACATAAAACATGGCTTTATCATAAAGAGTTACCAAAAAGACCTCACATTAAACCCGGCCTATTACCAATAACGTATCAAGAGTCTAAAGTCTGCTCAGATCTTAGTTATAAGTTTTCAAGTTACACAAGTAATTTTCTAAAGGAAGTCATCTACAACAACAAATCATTTAACCAAAATGATTTGTTAACAAAAATACGTAATAATAATTATATGTATAGTGATAAAAGGTTTAAAAGAAGTGAGCTAACATCCGATCTATTTAATTTCACAAAACGATTAGAGCACATAGATATGAATCTATTACCATACTCTGAGTTCGACTACACATATTTGTCAAAACTACTATCAGGAAAAGTATCTCAACACCCTTTTAAATACCTACTTATTAATTTCTGGCTCAACCAAGTCCCACCCCCTCCTGCAAACAAAAAATATCTTAATAATAAAGACTTAGAAACATCAGAAAATATAGAAAAAGAATGTGAAAGATTATTAAAACAAAGAAAGTCTTTGGCTGAAATTAGTAGGTTAACAGGTAAGAGCAGGTGTTATATAAAATCAATTGCAATGAAAAAGCATATTCCTACCTCAAAAAAACCCAGAGTTATTAAAGATAAAATAATAGCCATTATTATTTCTATGGCCCACAAAGGCTTTCACCGTAAAGTTATCGCAAGTCGTTTCAATATCTCAACAGGAAGCGTAGAGCAAATAATATCATCCGTACCAAATTTGGTTAAGTTAAGAAGGCAATATAAATTTGAATCCAAAAGGCGCAGGTATAAAGTACAAATATTAAGAGCATTGCAAGAAAAGCCATCAGCTATAAAACAAGAAATTAAACAATCTTGCTATGCAGCTTTTCATTGGCTTAACACTCATGAAAAAACTTGGCTAAAATCAACATTACCTACTCCAACAAGACCCCAAATTCGCTATAAGGTAGACTGGAGAAAAAGAGATGTGGAGTTAGCAGTTAAAGTTAGTACTGTCATGAAAAGTAATAATGGAACTATATCTCTGATTAGATTAGATAAAGAGATTAGCGGTCATGGTTGGCTTATACGCATGCAACATAAACTACCTTTAACAATGGCTGTGTTTAATAATCTGAAGGCAAGATAAAGTTATACCCACTAGCTCTAAAAAAGAACTAGTGCGCTAAGAAGTAAATTAGCTCTTTAAAACAAATGAGCCATACCAGTTAGAGTCGATCTCCAGGTCATAGTCTGACGCGGGTCGAGATGTTTTAGACTTCTTTAACTTTTCTTCATACGACAACTGAGCAGACTTCTGTGTCAAAGAAGCTCTGCCTTTAAAACTTTTTTTGTTTACAGTTGTTTTATTTTTCATTTAGATTTTGAAGAACCGTTTTAGGTCTCTAACTCCAATATTATTAGTACAGTATTGGTTAATATTCGTTTCTCTGCCAGTCGATGGTACGCGTTTTGCGATTGAATTTCCATTTTCAATGGCAATGTACTTAATTGCACCATTGAATTCTTTTGACCATTTTTTTTGATTTCCGTTCAATTCAAACTGCCAATCTAATAGTTTTTCATCAATAGAAGAAAGAGCATTAGTTATTTCCAACACTGCTGAGAACCTATCATCAGGGGAAGGTTTCAAACATTTGGTAATTGTTTGTTTAAGCTTTTCAGGAATATGTTCAGGGTATGCTGTTCTATTCGGAAACGCCTCATTTCTTAAAGCACTTACAAACCTAGCACGATCAAAAGTGCCAGCAACAACATAACTCATAAATTGACGATTGAACTCTCCATTGCCCACACACATTCTATATAGAGTTAACCCTACTTGGTAAACATCAAATGCTGTTGTATATTCATTCGCCGCAAAGCACTCTGGAGGTAGCTGTTTTACATACATTTGATTCGGCCTGGCCAAACCTAAGGAGTTTGTATGTTTAGCTAACCCAAAGTCTGAAAGTAGTGCTTCTCTACGGTGGCTTAGTAAAATATTGTCAGGTTTTATATCAAAGTGAATAAGCCCTTTAGAGTGTATGTTGTGAAGCCCACTTACAAATTGGCAAGTAAACTTTATTATTTCTCTTACGGTTAAAAAGCGCTGCTCCATTAGTTGGGCTAGTGAACCGTTAGGGAAGTATGGCATAGCCAAATATATGAAATCGCTATCTTGGCAAGCGTAATTTATTGGAACAACGTAAGGGTGCGTGCTTTTATATAATAACTTTGCTTCATCAAACAGAGCATCAGCAACACTATTTTTATTAATTCTCTTTATTACAAGTTCAGCATCTAAAGCCTGATCAAAACTCCTAAATACTTGTGAGTTACGCCCTTCTTGCCCTATCTCCTCTCTAAGTTCAAACTCAATCTCGGCAACTGTATTAACACTAAGCATTCGATGCACCTATCGCAGTTAATACTGCTTCCCTTTCTTTTTCTGACAACTCTTGCCAATTTTCGATATCATCGTGGTTCACATCACCTTTAACTAACGGTTTAATGCTTTGTCGGTCTAAATTGTTTTTGGCGGCGATGGTGCTGATAGCTCCATAGTAATAGTTATCTAAATTGCTACTTGCAAAAGCTTCCTGAATAACGCCCTCAATTTGTACTCTGTCAATATTCAATTGCCTTGCTGAAGGCTCTGAAAGACGAATTCCTGCTTTTTCAACTTCATACTCGCGCAGAACATCTAAAATATTACAACGTATATATTTAAGCCTTTCAGGGACTGTTAATGCGTTGGGTATAGCTATCTCTTCAATATTTATTATTGAGTTTTCAACTGTGTCGAAAATACTAAACGTAACTTCAGACGGAGAAACTCTCATTCCTATAGTTTTCAATATTACCTCCTTATTTATAATTCCATTTTCCCAGCTTGTTCTACTTCTTCATGGCGTTTCTTCCAATCAGGGCAATGGCTTGCAACTAGGTTCCAAAATTCTTTATTGTGTTTTTTTTCAACTGTGTGGCAAAGTTCGTGGATAATGATGTAATCGATAACGCTTCCTGAGAATTCCATAATTTTAGGATTAAACTCAATAACGTTGTTCTCAGTACAGTTACCCCATCTGCTTTTAAGTTTTTTAATTTTATGAGTAAGAGCTTCTAAGCCAGTTTCTCTCTGCCAATAGCGGATTCTAGTGCCCAATTTTTGAGAGGCTTTTCTTGAGTAAAAGCGTTCTAGTTCAAGCTTAAAATCTGCTAAAGGAATAGGACCTTTTTTGGGTGACCGGATATAAAACTTACTGTGATTAAAATTAATCTCAACTCGCTTAATCGAATCATCATGAATTAGCTCACAATAATAGGAACGCCCTCGATACACAGCTCTGCTGCCTGTTACGATCTCTTCTTTAATTGGTTGATTGACTTCAGCAAGCTTTTGTTTAATCCACCTAGCACGTTGCTTAATCAGTTCTTTCTGCTGTTGTTCACTAGCATTAGGGCCTCTGAGCAGAGTGGTTTTATCACGTTCTACGGTGATATAGTGACTTTTTAGCGTATTATCTAGCTTAAAAAGCCACTCTATTGTTGTTTCACCATAATTAAAGACAGGCATTTTTATTAGACCTTAGTTATTCAGCATAATTTTGAATATTTCATTAGTATGCTGCCTTGCTACTGTCATGTCCCAACCCGCTAACCCACGAAGTACGCTACGAACAGACTTTTTCATGGCGGCATGAATATCATCTTGTTTCTTCCAGAGATTAGAAACTAGCACTTCTGCTAATTCTTCATCTTTAAAAATGCCTTTTGTCCATGCTTCTGCTTCAGCATTTTCTACTTGAGTTTTTAGGTAGTTGAAAACAGCTATTTCACTTGCGGTTGTAAACCCGACATCTCCAGCTTGGGCATCTTTATTCCTAACTCGCTGAGAGAAAAGCTCAAGTTGCTCTAAGAACTGTGCTTGTTCAATCCTGCCTTCCTTTTCATCTTGAAGTAGCTTTTCTAACTCTTTCTCCAGATCTCCAAAGAAACCAGGGTCTTTGTTTTTACCTGTGTTAATGGTGTGCTTAAGTTGGTTTTTCATTACCAAAGCAGCACTACCTACACCTTTTTGCTTTTTCAGTAAGTCCATGTCAGCAGCATCTAGAATAGAGATTTCTCTATCTAGTAAGCTTTTTACTGGGCTAGCTTCTATATGTTCGTCAAGCAGCTCTTTTAAAATGGCAGTTTCAGCTTCTGTTACACGTGCTTTATCTGCAAATTCAGGTAACTTTTGGCGAAGTGCTAATTTGATTTCGTTAAATACAGCAAAGTAAGGTTTGTATGGAGCACCTCTTTGATCGGGCAACACAATATCAAGCTTACTGTTAAACTCGGCCAGAGCCGCTAAAAAGTCTTCAACGATATCTAAGCGTGTGTCAGGGTCTAAATATAGATCAGCATCTTCTTTATAAGCTTCTGCTTGTTTAACTAAGTTGTGTTTCTTTGGCAAAATATCTAGCACTTTTTGCATAGCGGCTTTTAGCTTTGGTAGCTCTGCTTCTACGTCTGTCCACACCTGTTCGCGTTTAACATCACCAGCAAATATTTTTAAAGCCTCATCAAGCGCTTCTACTATGCCGTAGTAGTCCATGATGTAACCTGCTTTCTTACCTTTACGCGTTCTATTAACCCGCGCTATTGCTTGCAATAAGGTGTGTTCTTTAAGAGATTTATCTAAAAATAGTGTATTAACAATAGGCGCATCCCAACCTGTTAATAGCATATCTGAAACGATAATTAAGCCAATATTGTTTACTTTAGCTTTCTCATCTTCCTTATTTTCTTTCTCATCACCATAAGGCAATTTAAACAGCTCATTAACTAGCGTAGAAATATCATCCATTGGTACACAAACAGGAGTTTTTCCTTCTTTCACTTCACGCTTAACGCGCTCTTCAATAGTCTCTAACTTTTTCTTAAGACCTTTTTTATCAGCTTTTTGTTGCTCACTCGCCCCAGTGCGCTTTTCAGTCATGCTATTAAGTGAGATAACAACACGGCTTTCAAACGTTGGTAATCCGCCTTTAACCCTTTCCTCCATCAAGACATCAAGAGTGTCTTTGTATTTGATAGCCTGCTCACGGCCATCACACACTAGCATCCCTTTAAAACCACGTGCTTTTACTGATGTTAAAAAATGCTCAATTAAATGTTTAGCATTTTCAGTAATACGCTCTTTTGCACCTCGACGTTTTTTCAGTAGCTGTTGTTTAAGTGCTTTTTTACGCTCAGGCGGCTCTTGACCAAACTTATCATCAAATTCTTTTTGTAAGTTTCCGTCACTAAACCAGTTACTCATGCCTTCTAAATATTTAATCGGCAATGTTGCACCGTCAGCCACTGCCTCATCGAGTCGGTAAGTATCAATGTAGTCGTTACCACCAAACTCTTTTAGGGTGTTTTTATCATCTTTCGCAAGAGGTGTTCCAGTAAAAGCGAGGAACTTGGCGTTTGGTAGACTCGCTCGCATAAATGCAGCTAAGAAGCCATATTGTGAGCGATGTGCCTCATCAATCATCACGATAAAGTTGTGTTTGGTAGAGAGCACTTTAAAGTCAACTTGCTCTTCACTTATTGCTTTCCACTTTGCTTTTAACGGCTCTCCATCGTCAGCAAATTTACCAATGTTTTCGTTATTTTCTTTAATTATCCAATAGCTTTCTCGACCTTTATCATCTTTTCTTAAAACACGACGAACTCGCGACTTTAGACGTTCAATACTGTCAGCACTTTCTGTTTCCTGAGCCGCCTTAATGGGTTTACCATCACGCTCTTGGAATTTTTGAACAGTCGAGGTAAATACCATGCCATAGTCATTTCCAAGTAAAGTTTCTAAGCCTGATACCGAGTTTGCTTTACTCGCTGTTATGCCAGCTACATGGTCAATAGTGTTAAATATTTGATTATCTAGATCGGTTCTATCAGTAAGAATGAGGATACTAGGATTATCAAACCCTGAAGCTTCAGCCCTTAGTAACCTTGCCAACATAACCATAGTAAGCGATTTTCCGCTACCTTGGGTATGCCAAATAGTTCCGCCTAGTTGCTCACTAGGATGTTTAGGATCTTTGCCATTCAGTCTGTTTAAGGTTTTTTCAACGGCTCGCCATTGCTGATAACGAGGCAGCTTTTTGATGACAGTGCCATCTTCTAGTTCATATATAGGATAGAAGCACACTAAACGTAGAAAGCGGGCAGGCTCAAACAGTGCCCAAATAAGCTTGTCTTGTTCGGTAGGTTGTTTACCTAATTTGGCCTCAATTTCATCTAGTATTTTCTTTTCTTCAGGGCGCTTAGGGTCAAACTTATAGGTTAGGTAAAATTGCTCTGGTGCATAGATTGCACCGTATTTTGCAGCGGTACGATTTATGGCTGCACATACCATATTAAAGGCAAAGTGTGGTTTGAAGGTATTAATGTAACCATCAATTTGCGCAATTCCCTTTTCTAACTTAATACTGCTTTTTTTACATTCAATAACACCTAAGGGCATGCCGTTGATGAATAATAAAAGGTCAGGCTTAAACGGGTCACCGTTAGCATTTTTACCAACATATTGATCGATAACATGGAAGTCATTTTCTGATGCCGATGCTTGATCAATAAAACGGATACTCTTATGGGTTCCATCTTTATCTTTAAGTTGTAGATCACTATGAAACAAAACTTTTAACCAAAATGCCTGATTAGCCAACATTAGATTAGAACTTTCATCAAGCCAAATGCCCCTTAGCAGATTAATCGCTAGCTTTGTTCCATTGGTAATATCAGCCAACCAAGGGTTGAGCATAAGCAAGCGATTAGACAGCACATCTTCTAATATTGGAGCATCAGTTCTATGTTCCTGATTTATGCTTTTACCCTGCAAATGGGTGTAGCCCAATTTAACCAACCATGCGATAGCAGGTTTTTCAACACCAATTAACTCTGGTTGATTATTGCTTTGTTGTGATTCGTCTTGTTCCATATTTGTAACCCATTCCTTTTAACTATGCTTCAATAGTGGCTTGCCCTTATGCGGCCTTATTCAGGTTGACACGCCATTCACCAGATAACAGCTTTTGCATCAAACCTTTGCTATAAACAGTTAATTCCTCTTTTTGCTTTCTCAGAAGAAATAACGTCTGGTCTACGGTATCTAAAATCGATGCGATTTTTTCTTGCTCTTTAATGCTATTTGGGAAACTAACTTGCTCTTTATGTACAACATTTCTATTTAAAGTCGGAACCCCTGTCCCTGTTCCATGTTTAGCTAGTCCGAATTGTTCTAAAAAGTAGAAGCAAAACTTAGCATCATTCCCGTAAAAGTTTTTTACATAAAGTGATGTATTTAGAGGCCAGAACTCGCCTTTAGAAAAGATAACCTTACCTATGGTGCCAGAACGTCCTGTAATTATTCCTGGCCCTTGGGCCATAGATTCAGAATGTGTTCCAACAACACCATTTGAACCAATAATTTCAACTTTTCCTGCATTTCTTTCTTTAGTGGGTAAGTCATATCCTCTTTTTAATTCTAAAAATTCAATAAGGTTTCCTGTCTTCCAGCATGCAGGCTTTCCTGTTTCTTTACAAAACTCAAGATGAGAAATCCACTCGCCTTGTTCATTCTGAGACCCAACCCCTTCTAAGAATAACTTTTGTGTTAAACCTTTTTTTAGCTTGTGTGTATTCTTAATTTTTCTATCAATTAAATCGACTTTCTGACTAATAGAAGAAAGTATATCAGCAATCTTTTCCTGCTCAGCAATAGATGGAATAAGTACAGACATTTTAGCAATCATGTCGAGGCGAACAGAATCTACAGAACCTTTGGCACTCATGCGCATGACACGGCTGTAAAAATTGTGTCTAAAGTATTCGTAGAAGTAGCGACCTAAAACATTATCTTTAAAGTTATGAATGTTATAAACCCTTTGGTGGTAATGAATTTTACCATTTACGTAATGATAAATTTTTCCTACGCCAACACCATCACCAGAGGTAAGGACTCCTTCCCCATCAAAGGAATAACTGTTAACTCTTTCAATGGTATTTGAACGAACATAAAAAGGGTATTTACCGCCTTCTTCTTTGTCCTGAGTGTCACCGGAGCCTGTTTTTATATCCGCAATGTCTTCAATATTCGCAACAATCCAACCTTCAGGAATATTTTCAATATTATTCCCCAGCATGGCTGCTCTCCTCATTAAAGTTGATTGCAGATAAGTGCTGCTTTAATATTTTGTCTAGCTCAATTATTTCTTCATCGATTAATTGAAGGCTTTTTAATACAGATTTAACATCAATGATCTTTTCTGGTTCAGAGGTGTCAATGTAGCGGCTGATGTTTAAGTTAAAGTCATTTTTTTCAATTTCACCCATTTCAACAATACGAAGATATTTTTTAACTTCAATTTGTTCTAATAGTGTTTGAGTTTGCTCTTGCGTTTGTTCACCTGCTTCAACTAATTGCTCTACGGCCTTGTTGAATCGAGAGGTAATAGTTTTGATGTCTGTATCGCGCAGTTTATTTTGATTTTTACCTTCTTCAAAGCTTTCACTAGCATCGATAAATACCACTTTATCTTTAAGTCCTATAGGTTTATTTTTGTTGATTAAGATTATTGCGGCAGCGATACCTGTGTTGTAAAACAAGCCTGTTGGTAAGCCGATAATAC
This sequence comes from Pseudocolwellia sp. G5-9, assembly GCF_055808995.1. Lineage (NCBI taxonomy): Bacteria > Pseudomonadati > Pseudomonadota > Gammaproteobacteria > Alteromonadales > Colwelliaceae > Pseudocolwellia > Pseudocolwellia sp. G5-9. The sequence continues at coordinate 3,230,114 of NZ_CM147893.1, read as the reverse complement.
CTTCAATTAAATCACCTTTAAAATCATTAACGCCTTTAAGCATTCCTTTGCGGATTTTACCGTCAGCGCCTTCGCGAAATAACACACCATGCGGTACAACCACCCCCATACGACCATCTTCTTTAAGACTTGAAACCATATGCTGCACAAAAGCAAAATCTGCCTTTTTACGTGGTGCAATACCATAGCTAAAGCGACCATATGGATCTTTTAGCTCTTCATTGTATTTAGGTGGTATATCTTTTACGTTACCGTCTTTATCCGTTTTTGTTTGTTTATTCGCTTCTAATGGCGTCCACCAATCTAGGGCTGAAAATGGCGGATTAGCGATCACTCGGTCAAACGAAAGTATGCTATTGCCGTCTTTGTGTTTTGGATCTACTAAAGTATCGCCACGCTCTAACTTGGCTTTCATGTTATGGAGGAATAGATTCAGTTTACCTATCGCCCAAGTACCGAGGTTTCGCTCTTGTCCGTAAAGCACACAGTTTGGCTTGCCGTATAATGTGCCATTTGGCTTTTCAGCTATGTGACGGGCACTTTCAACCAACATACCGCCACAACCAAATGTTGGGTCATAAATCTCATGACCAGGCTGAGGGTCTATTAGTTTAACAATTAGCTCTACCACACCATGTGGGGTATAGAACTCACCGCCTTTTTTACCTGCATCATCAGCAAACTGAGATATTAGGTATTCATAAGCATCGCCTAACATATCAGCTTTATATAAATTGTTATTGCCTAACTTATGTTTGTTGAAATGTCGTAATAAACGTTGTAGTAAATCGTTGCTTAAGCGCTCTTTATCACCAAATTTAATTGCCGTTAAAACACGCTCTAAGTCAGGGTTTTGTGCTTCAATTTCTGCAAAAGCTTCATCGATACTTTCACCAATGTTTTCAGTCTTTTTAACAATTTTGTCCCAACGGGCATCTACAGGTACAAATTCGTTCGCGTAATCTTCTTCAATAATTGCAATGGCTTCAGCTTCAGTACAATTTTCTTTTTCCATTTCTTGCGCAATACGCTCAAGAAAAACATCGTTTAAGCGTTTTAAAAAGATAAGGCCAAAGATGTAGTTTTTAAAATCTGAACTGTCGATGCTGCCGCGCATAATATCTGCGCTGTCCCATAACCAGGTTTCTAATTTTTCGAGAGTTAATTTTTCATGTTGCGTCATTGTATTGTGTCCTTTTTATTTGGTTCCGTTACTAATTAATGAGAAGCAACATTATAAGTTGCTTATACTACTAACTTATTGAAATTTATTCAGTAACGATGTTAACTTTTGTTGAGACTGCTCAAAGTTTACTTGGCAGCTATTTAATTTTTTCAGCTCTTCAGCCATATCGAATTTTTCAACTTCAATATTCTTATGAATGTATTTAGCGATATTTAATTCGTTATTGTTAACTCTAATTTCAGGTATAAATACTGCTCTGTAGCGTTCATCATCAGCAAGCTTACCTGAGGCTAAATCTGCTATTAACTTTGCATCTTCTTCTGATATCTCGATGTTGTTTCTATTAAGTGTGCCTATCTCACTTGCATCGACAAAAATTACAGGGGAGCCAGCAGGTTTATTCTTATTAAGCACTAATATAACGGGTGAAATTCCGGTGAAATCCAGTATTGATGCTGGTAAGCCAATAATTGCTTCTAATAACTCATTCTCTAATAAGTATTCGCGAACCTTAGCATCGTAACCGCCTCTAAATAAAAGCCCTTGAGGTAACAATATGTACCCTTTACCAGTATCATTAAGGTTACTTAATGCTTGTTGGATCCATAAACTATCACCAGAGTTGGCAGATACTGTATTGCCTGTTGGTACAGTAATAAAAGGTGATTCAGCAAGTCTACGACGATCTTCAGCCCCAAATTTTAGAGCCATTGGTGGCTCCATTACTACTAGATCAAAATGTTGCTTATACCCAAAGCCTGATTCTAAAAGCGAATCACCAGAAACTAGCTCAAAATACTTATCTTCTATGGTTAATAAGCGATAAGCCGTAATCCAAGTGTTTTGGTTTTTTTCTTCTAAGTAGAACTTTCCTGCATTTAAATTTGAAGCAACTCTAGCTAAACCGCAGACTCCGTCATACAGAGACTTGTCACTACAGTCACCCACTAGCGATGTAAAAATTCTTTCCATGTTAAGATTGGATGCAATTCCCACTCCCATTTTTCCTGCATCATTAGTAAAGCCTCTTAATAACTTGGCAAGCAAATTTAAATCAGAAACTTCTGCTATAAACGAAATAGCTACACTGAGCACTCGGGTATCAACTCGATACTGATTTGGAGCAGCACATATTTCTATTGGATGTTTATCTTCTAGAGATCTTCCTGCTTCTATCAACATTTCGAACTGTTTTGCTTGACCTGTATTCACAATTGTTTGAAATAATTCAGGTGCCTCTTTTGCAATAAAAGCAACATGGGAAAATAACTCAATCAGGTGTGTTATATCCATCGAGCCACGGCACTCTTGCATAGCAAGCCATAACTGTTTTTCTAAGTTCTCCATTATGCTGCTCCTTGCATTAGTTGGCTGATACAAGCTGTGGCAACCTTCTTTTGTTGTGCAGCCAAGTCTAGAGTAGATTTATAAGCCTGATTACTTGCATGGAACAACTCTGCGATCTCCTGTTGCTTCTCCAATGTAGGTAATTCAATTTCAAGATTCTTAATACTTGATAGGCTGATGTTTTTTATTGCTGCACCTCTGCTGATGCTATCAAGCAAATTTTGACCTTCCGGGGAGTTAAAGTAGGCTACTAATACTTCTCCAACTAATTTGTCTTTGTTTGGTCTTAATAAAATAAAGTTGGTAGAGACGATAACATTGAGGTTTGCTATTTTAGCCGTAACATAACCTGCTCGGATTGAGTTACCTTTTGAAAGAAGTACAACATCGCCTTCTTCTAATTGAAAACGCTGAATATCTTTGCCCTCTTTGATGGTAACGTTGCTAAGTTGTTGCTCAACAATTTCACCATTTAGGTTTAAAGAGCTTCCTGTTAACAGGTGAATTATATTTTCATCCTGCTGCTCACTCTTTTCAAAAAGAGCATTTGTTGCACCTGTTATTAATTCCTTACATAATAGTTCGATAGTTTTCATTATTACCTCCATTCGTTTTTGCTGTACGATCTGTTTGTTGGGGTGATATTAGACTATTAGCTTAATACTACGCAAGTAGTTTTTGAAATTATTTTATATCGTACTGGCCATACGAATTTATGGCCGTATCTTTTTTGTTTGGTATCCTATTGATTTAAAATGAATAAATAACTTATCACTGGATATCACGTTTTATCATAATAATATCAATTTTATTTTTCTGCTCCTTTCATAAGATTCAATTAGGCAATCAACTAGGAGTAAAATAATGTCTGTTCAAAATAATAATCACAAAGCTAATCAAGGAAATAATAATAAAGGCACTTCAGGAAATAACCCTGCCAATGCTAAAGTACATGGTAATAAAGGTAAGCAAATGAACCCCAACCAGAAAAAGTAACTGGTAATGGAGAAGCAGGTGGTTATTCACCTGCTTCATTTTAAGGATAATTATGGAAGCAACAGCAAATCCCAAAAAGAGTAAGCGGAAATTTAAACAGACCAAGCAGTTAGTAAGGTTGGCGTTAAATGATGGTTGGACTCAAAACGAAATCAGAGATGCTTGTAGGACTCAACAGTCTGTTGTAAGTGCATGGAGTAAAGGAACAAAGCTTGGGACAGAGGAAGCGCTCAAGCCACTTCTTGAAATTTACGGTCATAAATTACGACGAAATTCTTTTCGAGTTTATTGGTGCATTGATCCAGAAACCAAGAAAAAGACTTTCCATAAAGTTGAAGGGAAGGTTGTTATAAACCAAGTATTTTATGATCCTAGAAGATCAGGGTACAAATTAATTAAGAAGATCCCAAAACAAAAACTTGTAGTTCATCATCAAGGTGAAAACAAGTTTAGAATTATTTATCAGAGCCGCCTAGCATTTCAAAATTCCAATTTAGAGTTAGAATCAATGGTTGAAGATGCAATTTGGGGTTCAATCATTTCAAAACAGTATGAATTATCTGAGTTGCTTAATGTTATTGATAACTATGCGGAAAAATCCTTAGCTGAATATCCAAGTGACGCAAACACATTACCATTCATAACCCGACAAGCATTACTAAATCATGGCTTTGCAGTTAATGGGGTTGTTGAATACCCTGCTGTTTGGTAAGTTTAAGAAACCCAAATAGGAAGTTGGCACCTTAACGCCAAAACATGTGGGTAACCACAACCGTTTGAAGCACCAATTTCGGTAAGCCCTGTGAATAGCCAGTTCGCTACCACAGCGCTATTCAAACAATTTGAGGAGCATATCGTTATTGCTTTGAATTAAGCTAGGCCAAAGGTACTGCTGATTAGCCGAATAATAACATGTGATACGGGATAGGGTGGGCAGAAAAGCCAGCCGTCACTTTTGTGGCCGCTGGCCTTTTGTATTAAATACCAATACGACACTAAATAATTAATACAATAATAAGTAAAGTGGATAATTAAGTTGTTAAAAGTACAAGAAGATGAATCTATCCACAGTATTATTTATCGTACTCATATTATTAATGGCGTTTCTGATTTTTCAAATATTATTACAACTAAAGGTGGCTGGGCTTCATTCCCTAAGATTTTAAATAATACTATTCATTTATATAAGCCAATTGAAGATTCAATCATTCTTAATTTACTAAGGGATATTGGACTTGCAAAAATTACAGACAAAACATTCGATGAACCTGTTGCTTACAGAGATGATTTAGAGAGGTTTTTTGGGAAAAACAAGGATAAAAAAAGAAATAGTACAAGTAGCTCATCAATAAAATATTGTCCTAAGTGTATCAAAAAGCATATTCAGGATTTTGGTTATGGGATAATCAATGTTACATGGTCTCATAACTCTTTTTGTCCCATTCACAAAACTGACCTTTACATCGCCAAGCCCACAAACCGTAATGAAGCTATTGTAGCTCTAGGTTACATCTATAGGGGCGTTCACCCTAAAGTTTACGAAGGGCCTAGATATAGAAGCGAATATTTTCATGATTTTAGGAAATATAAGCATGAAAAAAAGTGCGATTATATTGCTCCTTGTTTAACCGACGACCTTAAAGAGTTCATAAAAGCAAATTGGAAAAATTTTCCTAAAGGTCTGTTAGATAAAAATTATGCATCAGAAAGTTACCTCACTGAGCCTTACATGATGAATCAAATCTACGAATCAGCCAAAAAAAGTAAATATAAGAAATTCAGAGATTTCTGGAATAATTTTGCAGAAATTAAACACATATATACTGGAGTTATAAACCGCAAAACAATAACCGAAGAAATATATAAAAGCACTAAAGTAGACTGCCAAAATTGTAAGCATTTACGTTGTTTCTCCAATTTAGCAATTATCCCCACAAGATCTGATGAGCGCTTAACAAAGAGGTGCGAAGTTAATCGATGGATATTGTTGGATTATCTAGAAAAGATGGGCATTTCAAACTATAGCAAGCGTCAGAAGATTATTAACAAAATGTCTTTAAAACAAAAGATGAAAGCTTTATCAGACTTTAAGGGAAAGGACTTTTATAGAAAGTATAAAGTAGCTTTAGAACATGCAAAATTTGCATACGCTGAACCATACTTAAGGTGGCCTAAAGATGACTAGCCCTCTTACGGGCAAACTTTAAGGGAAATATTAGAGGTTGAGGGCTAACTTAATTGTCACTACACAAAAATGTTAATTTTTAATTGCACTAAATCAGCAACTGAGTTTTTTATTCGAACAATCAAAGGTCAAAAATACTCTCCTATTGAACCTGCAACACATAAAACGATAGAGGCATCAATACAGGCACAGCAGCAAGAAATAGAAGTGGGCAGCAACCTTAAAGATTGGCATTGGTTAGTGCATGTAATTACCGTAAAACGTAAAAAAACAATTATTGTAATGGATTATCACTCACGTTTTTCGATGACTTTTACCGGATTAAAAAAAGGCGATGAAATTGCCTTTTTGAATATGTTTGATCATCATTTAGGTTTGCATGTTCAACAACTAATGCAAATGGTTATTGATGATGAAGACTATATTGAAGAGAGCTTAGACCATTATGCCGCGGCTCATTCAGGATGTACTTTTCATCAACGTGGTGACCGATCAGTACAAGCAACCACTAATGATGTTGCTTGGTATTTTGACAATAATGTTGATGAAAACGATTATATTCCACAAGACTACGAGTTAATCAAATTTGATGGTTTTGTTAATCAACTATTAAGAAAAAACAAAAATCAGAAAGATTACTTTTCTCCCCACCATGAGTTTTTACGTAACTGGCTAGTTGACTATTCAGACTGTAGTGATAAAGAAATAACCCAAAAAATCAACCAATTTCAGCAAGACGAATTCGATTTTTATCAACAAGCTTTAAAAAATGACGAATTAGAAACAGAGATTGATACTGAGGAAACAGAGCAATCATTACAGAGTAATTCAAGTAATGTAATAAACCTTGATGCCTTTAGAAAAAACGCAAAACCAGCAAAAGAGTAAGCTTTCTTTAAATATCACTTAATAAAAACTAGCCCTTTCTAGTTAAGGTATTCAATAAATCAAAAAAATGGCGCTAAATTAGCGCCATTTTATACTGTGCAATATAGGTGTTATATCTTTGATATTACTTTGTTTTACCAATAACAATAAGTTGATCGGCTTTAACATTTTCTTTTATGCTTTCAGTACCGTCACGCCATCTTACTTTTATTGATTTAATTTGTTGATTTTTACCTAAACCAAAATGAGCAATATTCAATACACTTTGTGAATGTGATGCGCTAGAAGAACCAATTAATTTAAATTGTTGGCCTGTAGCCGTAGTAATTGTAACTTTAGCTCCTAGTGGGTCTATTCCAGTTTCAGAGTAGCCAATATGAGTAAGAAGATAATGGCTGCTATCGGTTAATGCGATATCATTACGATACATGTGCCATTTTCCATTGTCGTCATCACCACTTAAAATATCGATTTTTCCATCTAAGTTATAGTCAAATGCTGTACCCATATCGCCGTGTGAATCTAAGCCAATTTCGGTTGTAGCGCCATGTTCAATAACGGTTTTAAATCCACCTTTACCGTTGTTTAGTAACATAACATCAGCTACTCGCTCTCTTAACTCACCAAAACGATATACGAAGAAATCTGTATTGCCATCATTATCAAAATCGCCCGGTGTAACTCCCCAGTTGTTACTCAATGCTTCTGGTGGTAGTTGATTAGATAGATTAACTAACTTACCATTATCATTACGTAGTAATACATCAGGAATACCTCTATTTTGTGGTGTCCAGTCTGGAATGTATCCACTTAATCCAGTGATAGAAGAACGAATATCCCACGCTAATTTTTCTGTCAGCATCCACTCTAATCGCCATTTTCCTTCACCTAAGTAACCCAAATACCAACCTGTATCTGTAATTTCTTCAGGGAAACCAGCTCCTTGCTCTTGAGTAATTTTAACCTCTTCAGTAGGTGTTTTAAGTGGTGTTTTATTTTTACCGATAAATACCGGCATAGCGTCCATAATTTTACCGAATGGAAAATGATAGAAGTCTGTTAAGCCGATATCTTTATCTGCTAGTAAAGTAATACCATCATGGCTTTTTGAGCCTTGGTCTCGAAGATCTAAACGACCTTTCTCTTCATTAAAAGAAATACTGTTATCCGCAATAGTGTAGTATAACTTGCCTCTAGCTAAGTAATAATCGAGATCGCCATCATTATCAATATCGGCTTGTGCAACAGAAATAACTCCAGGGTAATTATTTGAATCTGCTGGAAACATATCGTCTGTCGCATTAGTGAAGCTAAAATCGCCATTACCTATTAATAATACCGATTTAGCATAACTATTGAAGGCGAAGAGATCAGGGATGTTATCATTGTTAAAATCGGTAATTAATACGCGTTCTGAATCTATTTCTTCAAATGATGGGCTTGGTACATAAGTAAATGTGCCGTCTCCGTTGTTTGCAAAAATGATGTTTCTAGGTAATTCTTCATTGATCATTTTTTCTGCATTTTGCTGAAGAAAGTCTAAGTCACCATCGTTATCTAAATCTACCCAGCGCACCGATCGACCACGGGCTCCCATTTCAGAGATTCCTGCCTCAACCGTTACATCAACAAATTTTCCGTTGTCATTTCTCAGTAATCTTTGTGGTGATGGTTTTAAGCCATTACCGCCACCAACAGATAATAAAATATCGTTATCGCCATCTTGGTCGTAATCGCCAGAAGCGATCCCATGTAAGTCTACCTTAGGAAAAATATCTGGATTTTTTGCATAGGTGCCATCTGCGTTTGATAAGTATAACTGTACAGGTGTAGCGTTATGATTAGTTAATAAAAAGTCATAATACCCATCATTATTAATATCTGATATTGATGGTCCACCATATTTCCAACGAGCTTCTGTGATCAAACCAATTTGCTGTGACACATCAGTAAAACTAGGCGTTTTTTGCTCAATTGGAGCTGCCGCTGCTTCTATTTCTTTGTTATCACCACAACCAATCTGGCTGAGACATACACCACCTAATAAGGTAGCTTTTAGTAACGTCATTTTCATATACATTCACCTAATTTAAAATTCACAAAACAAAAAACGACATATAAATCTTCCGTTTAGTGTTAGATCGATTACTCTGTTTAGCCAAGTATCAACGGACAAAGGATTAATTTAAGAAAAAAGTTACTTCATCAATCCCTAAAATTCTTATCTAGTCGATAATACACGATACAAGCTACATTGTTAACAATTAACTTTACTGGTGATTTTTGGGTTCTATATATAATCTTGCTAGTTTGAAGGATCGGGACTTAAGTTTTTATAGAGTCATAAAAAATGGAGCATAATTGATAAAAATAATTCATATTTTACTTACAATTAAACCAAGGTAATCGTAAACGTACAATGATAAAAACGCCTTAATATAAAAATAATTAAGGCGTATGAAATTGATTAACAGCCTCTGTTCAAGTTAACACTGTAGAGTTTTTATTCTTTCAATTTTTTAAATTTATAAACAAATCGATCTGTTTTTCCTCTTGTACTAGGTGCGAATACACTGGTATTTAAATCATCATGGCTATTACGTAAGTAGAAAGCTTCTTCTACTAATTCAAAGCCTGCTTCTTGCATTTGATACTTAACAATATTTGGATCAATTCTATGAATGTCGTTTGGTGCATTAAATCCAGAGCCTGCTAGCGCAACATGATCAATAATCACGATTTGTCCGTCATCTTTCAAGATACGCTTTATATTGGCTAACGCCTTTTTATGATCTACTACCTGCTCTCTAACTTGTATAACTTTTCCATCATTAATACGGTGTGTAAAAAACATGTCATGATAATTTAATGCAGTAAAAACAAGATCTACGGATTTATCTGCCATTGCCATATCGGCAATTTCAATTTTGTCTAAACGTGTTACATTTTCAAGCCTGTTGTTTTTAGTACGTTCGGTTAAACCTTTTTTAGCAAACTGCCAAATAACATTATCATTCTGAGCATAAACTTTGCCATTAGGTCCTACAGCCATAGAGAACAATTCGGTATACCATCCACCACCTGCAAATAAATCGATAACTACATCGCCTTTTGCAATATCAGTGAAATGTATAATTTTTGCTGGCTTTCTAATCGGATCTTTTTCTAAATCTTCTGTTGGCCTATTTTTATTGGATAGTAGTTCATTTATTTGAATGTTATTTAATCTATCAAACGCGAATGCTGAACTAAACGTAGAGCTTAATAAAAGTATGCTTAGCAATTTTTTATACATTAACATCATCATTTCCAGTAACTATTAAGTTGAATGACTAGTAAATCATTTTTTTATTTAAATGTAGTTAAATTATATATTTCAAAATGTTTCATTCTATACCCGTAACCATTCAAGATGCAGGTTTCAGTGGGAACTAAAAACAATTTAGGCACAGATTTTACGTTCCAAACAAAATCTAAGGTCTACATCCATGTATGCAAGGCATTAAGTTTACGTCATGGTTATTCTCGGTAACTGCTCCTGCGTTACCCTAATGTCCTACATCCATGTAGGAACCTGACTAAAGTTAATAACGAAGTATAAATTGTTTTTAGACCCATCGAAGAAGCGCTTGATTGGCTACGGGTATATATCGCTCTCTTGTTGTAAGTTTACCTTTACATTGGTTTTAATGCCTTTTTATCAAAAAATTTTGGGAAAAATCACGACAATCAGTACTTCAACAATAAGCTATATAATCTTAATTCTGGTTATCTATTTTCTCGAGCGGTCATATTTATCCTTCTATAGATAGATACCCGTTACCACTCAAGGTGCGAGTTTCAGGACGCCAGAGCAGAGCATGGTTAAGACAGGCTTTTGATTAACAATACAAAAAAAGCCCATTGCATTAACTTAATCTTAACGACTTATTAAAATGGAACGTCAACTATTTTTACAGCAACAATTTGACTCAATAGATGAAAAGCTCATATATCATTGTTAATAAAAGCTTTTATTTTTATGGCTTATTTTATGCTAGTATACATTTAGTTGTTGGAATATTTTTTCCATAAAATTTGAGAAAGTGAGAAGTAACATGATTTCTAAATTATTAAGCATAGCGTTGACTATTGTTGTTTTATTTTCCGCAAGTAACGTACATGCAAATTTAATATCAGGAGAAGTTTATTTAGACGGAGCTGGTGAACGTTGGGAATACGTAAATCTTTTTGATTTAGTGGGTAACAATAACCCAAAAGGTGAAGAGTCTCCTCATTGGAGCGATGCTGACCCTGTGAATGGATTAGAGGCAGCAGTTTACTTTTTAGGTGGTAATACTAGTGATTATGCTTTAGCAGCCTTTGCATTATCTTTTGATATATCAACAATAAGTGCAGGTGCAAATATTGTAAACCATTTAGCTTGGTATGATGGAAACCTAAATGCGGTATCAAGACTTGCTGAAAATGTTACAGCCGATGCTAATGGCGACAATAAATACGATAGCAATGCAGATGTTTCTGTTTGGGTTGATGATCGCGCTCTGAGTGGTGATTATATTAATTACATTTTCAAAAAGGTAGCTAATGTTCCAGAACCTTCAACATTAATTATTTTTGCAATTGCATTGTGTGGCTTAAGCGCTCGACGCTTTAAAGCTCGTATCTGAAAATAGTACTATATTTAATTCTATTTAAAGGCGATATTTTAAAATATCGCCTTTTTTATTTTCCTCTTAATATTAAAACTCCTTACTAAATAATGACAAACATGGATTATCTAGATGAGTCCTCCATATACTGTTATAGTCATCTATAATAAGTATTTACTGCGTGAATAAATTGCACATCAATTGATAGAAAAATAATGTTCGTTCGCCACTGCAAGTGTAAAAAATCACCATTTAACAACTAATTAAATAAATTATTCGGGATGTAGTTCATGAACAATTTTGTAGCCTCAAAAAATGCAAAAATAACTGATATCAAAGGAATCGTTCACATCGATTCAGGTACAGATATTCCGTTGAATGTTGGTGATAACATAACTGCAGGTACCGAAATTGTTTTTTCAGAAAATAGTGAGATAACCCTTACTTTCAATGACGGAAGTCAACAGCGTGTTTCAAGCGATACTCTCAGTATTGAAAATATCGAAGGTGATATTAACAGTGCTGAAGGTAATGAGACACCAGATACCAATTCACAAAATGCTGTACTCGATGATATTAATGCCATTCAGGAACTCATTGAGTCAGGCGACGATGTTGAACTTCCAGATACTGCCGCTGGAGATATTCTTAACAATAGTGGTGGCAGTTTTACTACATTAACAAGAAATGCAGAAGAAACAATCGCCCAAGCTGGTTATGACACAATCGAGTTAACCAATGATTTTATAATCCCTGACGTTCAGAATACCGAAATTAACGCTCCTGTAATACCTACATCATCGGCTTCTGAATTATCAGACGGTGATGAAACCCTCAGTGTGCCAGAAGACGGTTCGCTTTCAGGCAATCTATTAACCAATGCAGCAAGCACTGATGGTTCGCCGGTTATTACTGAATTTACGGTAGATGGTAATACCTTTATCGTCGACCCACTAGGTACAACTACAACGTTAGCGGAAGGTGAATTAACCATTAATCCTAATGGCACTTTCACGTTTGTACCGACAGCCGATTACAACGGTCCGGTGCCTGAAGTGGTTTATACCATTTCCGATGGTGTGAATACTGATACGTCTACCTTAAATATCGACGTAACACCTGAGTCTGACTTAACCGATGGCGATGAAACACTCAGTGTGCCAGAAGACGGCACGTTAAACGGTAACTTGCTTACCAATGCAGCAAGCACTGACGGTACACCGGTTATTACTGAATTTACGGTGGGCGGCAATACGTTCACCGTCGATCCATTGGGTACAACTACAAGGTTAGCGGAAGGTGAATTAACCATTAATCCTAACGGAACGTTTACGTTTGTACCTACAGCTGATTACAACGGTCCGGTGCCTGAAGTGGTTTATACCATTTCCGATGGGATCAATACCGATACGTCTACCTTGAATATTGACGTAACGCCTGAATCGGATCTCACAGACGGCGATGAAACACTCAGTGTGCCAGAAGATGGTTCGCTTTCAGGCAATCTATTAACCAATGCAGCAAGCACTGATGGCACGCCGGTTATTACTGAATTTACGGTGGGCGGCAATACCTTTACCGTAGATCCACTAGGTACAACTACAACGTTAGCGGAAGGTGAATTAACCATTAATCCTAACGGAACGTTTACGTTTGTACCGACAGCCGATTACAACGGTCCTGTTCCTGAAGTGCTTTATACGATTTCCGATGGTGTGAATACCGATACGTCAACCTTGAATATTGACGTAACACCTGAGTCGCCTACCTCTGAATTAACAGATGGCAACGAAACACTCAGTGTGCCAGAAGACGGCACGTTAAACGGTAACTTACTTACCAATGCCGCAAGCACTGACGGTACACCGGTTATTACTGAATTTACCGTCGGTGGCAATACATTTACCGTCGATCCACTAGGTACAACTACAACGTTAGCGGAAGGTGAATTAACCATTGATCCTAACGGAACGTTTACCTTTGTGCCAACAGCAGATTACAACGGTCCTGTTCCTGAAGTGCTTTATACGATTTCCGATGGTGTGAATACCGATACGTCAACCTTGAATATTGACGTAACACCTGAGTCAGATCTCACCGATGGTGATGAAACACTCAGTGTTCCAGAAGATGGTTCGCTTTCAGGCAATCTATTAACCAATGCAGCAAGTACTGATGGCACGCCGGTTATTACTGAATTTACGGCAGGCGGCAATACGTTCACCGTCGATCCGCTAGGTACAACGGCTACATTAGCAGAAGGTGAATTAACCATTAATCCTAACGGAACGTTTACCTTTGTACCGACAGCCGATTACAACGGACCTGTGCCTGAAGTGGTTTATACGATTTCCGATGGTGTGAATACCGATACATCAACACTCAATATTGACGTAACACCTGAGTCAGATCTCACCGATGGTGATGAAACACTCAGTGTGCCAGAAGACGGCACGTTAAACGGTAACTTACTTACCAATGCCGCAAGTACTGACGGTACACCAACAATCACGGAATTCACCGTGGGTGGTAATACCTTTACCGTCGATCCACTAGGTACAACCGCAACGTTAGCGGAAGGTGAATTAACCATTAATCCTAACGGAACGTTTACCTTTGTACCAACAGCCGATTACAACGGTCCGGTGCCTGAAGTGGTTTATACCATTTCAGATGGTGTGAATACCGATACGTCAACCTTGAATATTGACGTAACACCTGAGTCGCCTACCTCTGAATTAACAGATGGCAACGAAACACTCAGTGTGCCAGAAGATGGTTCGCTTTCAGGCAATCTATTAACCAATGCAGCAAGCACTGATGGCACGCCGGTTATTACTGAATTTACGGTGGGTGGCAATACATTTACCGTCGATCCATTGGGCACAACAGCGACTCTTACTGAAGGCGAGTTAACCATTCACCCAAATGGAACGTTTACGTTTGTACCAACAGCAGATTACAACGGTCCCGTACCGGAAGTGGTTTATACGATTTCCGATGGTGTGAATACCGATACGTCTACCTTGAATATCGACGTAACGCCTGAATCGGATCTCACCGATGACAATGAAATCCTCAGTGTGCCAGAAGACGGCACGTTAAACGGTAACTTGCTTACCAATGCCGCAAGTACTGATGGCACGCCAGTTATTACTGAATTTACGGTGGGTGGCAATACCTTTACCGTCGATCCACTAGGCACAGCAGCTACCCTTACTGAAGGTGAATTAACCATTCACCCAAATGGCACTTTCACGTTTGTGCCAACCGCTGATTACAACGGTCCGGTTCCTGAAGTGATTTATACCATTTCCGATGGTGTGAATACCGATACGTCTACCTTGAATATTGACGTAACGCCTGAATCGGATCTCACCGATGACAATGAAACACTCAGTGTGCCAGAAGACGGCACGTTAAACGGTAACTTGCTTACCAATGCAGCAAGCACCGACGGCACGCCGGTTATTACTGAATTTACGGTAGGCGGCAATACCTTTACGGTAGATCCATTGGGTACCACTGCTACATTAGCGGAAGGTGAGTTAACCATTCACCCAAATGGAACGTTTACGTTTGTACCGACAGCTGATTACAACGGACCTGTTCCTGAAGTGGTTTATACGATTTCCGATGGGGTCAATACCGATACGTCTACCTTGAATATTGACGTAACACCGGAATCTGATTTAACGGATGATAATGAAACATTAACGATCGGTGAAGATAATACGCTCAACGGTAACTTGCTCACAAACGCTTCAAGCACCGACGGTACACCAGTTATTACGGAATTTACGGTGGGCGGCAATACCTTTACGGTAGATCCACTAGGTACAACTACAAGGTTAGCGGAAGGTGAATTAACCATTAATCCAAATGGCACCTTCACCTTTGTGCCAACCGCTGATTACAACGGTCCGGTGCCTGAAGTGGTTTATACCATTTCAGATGGTGTGAATACCGATACATCTACCTTAAATATCGACGTAACACCTGAGTCAGATCTCACCGACGACAATGAAGTATTAACCACCGCTGAAGATACAGATCTTTCAGGTAACTTGCTTACCAATGCCGCAAGCACTGATGGCACACCAGTTATTACGGAATTTACGGTAGGCGGCAATACCTTTACGGTAGATCCGCTAGGTACCACCACGGCTCTTACTGAAGGTGAATTAACCATTCACCCAAATGGAACGTTTACGTTTGTGCCGACCGCTGATTACAACGGTCCGGTTCCTGAAGTGATTTATACCATTTCCGATGGTGTGAATACCGATACGTCTACCTTGAATATTGACGTAACGCCTGAATCGGATCTCACCGATGACAATGAAACACTCAGTGTGCCAGAAGACGGCACGTTAAACGGTAACTTGCTTACCAATACAGCAAGCACCGACGGCACGCCGGTTATTACTGAATTTACGGTAGGCGGCAATACCTTTACTGTAGATCCATTGGGTACCACTGCTACATTAGCGGAAGGTGAGTTAACCATTCACCCAAATGGAACGTTTACGTTTGTACCGACAGCTGATTACAACGGACCTGTTCCTGAAGTGGTTTATACGATTTCCGATGGGGTCAATACCGATACGTCTACCTTGAATATTGACGTAACACCGGAATCTGATTTAACGGATGATAATGAAACATTAACGATCGGTGAAGATAATACGCTCAACGGTAACTTGCTCACAAACGCTTCAAGCACCGACGGTACACCAGTTATTACGGAATTTACGGTGGGCGGCAATACCTTTACGGTAGATCCACTAGGTACAACTACAAGGTTAGCGGAAGGTGAATTAACCATTAATCCAAATGGCACCTTCACCTTTGTGCCAACCGCTGATTACAACGGTCCGGTGCCTGAAGTGGTTTATACCATTTCAGATGGGGTCAATACCGATACATCTACCTTAAATATCGACGTAACACCTGAGTCAGATCTCACCGACGACAATGAAGTATTAACCACCGCTGAAGACACAGATCTTTCAGGTAACTTGCTCACCAATGCCGCAAGTACTGACGGTACACCAACAATCACGGAATTTACCGTCGGTGGCAATACCTTTACCGTCGATCCGCTAGGTACAACTACAAGGTTAGCGGAAGGTGAATTAACCATTAATCCAAATGGCACCTTCACCTTTGTGCCAACCGCTGATTACAACGGTCCGGTGCCTGAAGTGGTTTATACCATTTCAGATGGTGTGAATACTGATACATCTACCTTAAATATCGACGTAACACCTGAGTCAGATCTCACCGACGACAATGAAGTATTAACCACCGCTGAAGATACAGATCTTTCAGGTAACTTGCTTACCAATGCCGCAAGCACTGATGGCACACCAGTTATTACGGAATTTACGGTAGGCGGCAATACCTTTACGGTAGATCCGCTAGGTACCACCACGGCTCTTACTGAAGGTGAATTAACCATTCACCCAAATGGAACGTTTACGTTTGTGCCGACCGCTGATTACAACGGTCCGGTTCCTGAAGTGATTTATACCATTTCCGATGGTGTGAATACCGATACGTCTACCTTGAATATTGACGTAACGCCTGAATCGGATCTCACCGATGACAATGAAACACTCAGTGTGCCAGAAGACGGCACGTTAAACGGTAACTTGCTTACCAATACAGCAAGCACCGACGGCACGCCGGTTATTACTGAATTTACGGTAGGCGGCAATACCTTTACTGTAGATCCATTGGGTACCACTGCTACATTAGCGGAAGGTGAGTTAACCATTCACCCAAATGGAACGTTTACGTTTGTACCGACAGCTGATTACAACGGACCTGTTCCTGAAGTGGTTTATACGATTTCCGATGGGGTCAATACCGATACGTCTACCTTGAATATTGACGTAACACCGGAATCTGATTTAACGGATGATAATGAAACATTAACGATCGGTGAAGATAATACGCTCAACGGTAACTTGCTCACAAACGCTTCAAGCACCGACGGCACACCAGTTATTACGGAATTTACGGTGGGCGGCAATACCTTTACGGTAGATCCACTAGGTACAACTACAAGGTTAGCGGAAGGTGAATTAACCATTAATCCAAATGGCACCTTCACCTTTGTGCCAACCGCTGATTACAACGGTCCGGTGCCTGAAGTGGTTTATACCATTTCAGATGGTGTGAATACTGATACGTCTACCTTAAATATCGACGTAACGCCATCAGTAAACATTCCTCCTACTGCCGAAAACGACAGCTTTACGGTTCATGAAGGTGAAATGGTTTCTGGCAATGTAATCACACACAATGATGGCGATGGCAAAGTTGATTCCGACGGTGGTGATGGAGCGGCATTATCAGTAACACAAGTTAATGGTAATAATTTAATATTTGATCCCGCTGATGGCTATGCAACCATAGCCATTCAGGATGGAATTTTACGTATTAACGCACAAGGTAACTTTACCTACCAAAATAGCGGATTTACAGGTGGTACCGTAATACACCCAAGTTTTGATTATACGCTCAGTGATGGTACTGACACCGACACAGCAACAGTGAGCATTGAAGTTTCTCATACTGCCCCTACTGCAAACGCGGACAATAATTTTATTACATTAATGGAAAATGATAGTGGAACAGCTGCAGTAAGCAGAGTAAAAGGAAATTTAATAGCAAGAGGAAGTTCAGGTGACGTTAACGACACCTCACCTGATGGCATAATAACGCTAACTCACGTAAGTTATAACGGTACAGATTATATATTTAACTCCCTTAATACATCTTTTGAGATTGTTGCTGAATACGGCACATTTACTGTTAAAGATAGTGGTGCTTACACTTACACAAGTAAAAGCGGTATGTTACTCCCCGCAAATGACGTTAGTGATGTTATTAGTTATACCATTCAAGATGGTGATACCGTTAAGCCTGATTCAGATACAACAACACTAACTATTCATATCGATGTACCTGATCCTGTACCTACGCCAGCACCTAGCCCTTTATTGATAAATAACATCAACGATATTGCAGGAGCTTCTTTTAGTAAATCGGCCACTATCGATACATCCAACTTACAAAAAGTCAGTGCTATCGATACACTCAATACACAAGAAGAAACAGCGGCTCCTACGAACGAACTTGATTTAAGTGATTTAATCAGTGATGGAAGTTCAAACAGCATCGATCAATTTTTACAATTTGCTAATGAAGATGAAGAAATAACGACAGAACCAACTCCAGTAGATGAACAAATTGAATCCATAGAACAAGTAGTACTAGAAAAAACCGAACACCAAAGTATAACTAATGGCCTATTAGTTGATGGGGCTGTTATCATCAGCGATAACACAGCCCCAACAACAATTCCGCTTGCAGATCTAGATTCAAGTGATATTTTATAGTTAAATTACAGCTACTCACATTATGTAATTACCATTAAAATCAGCAATAGGGAATGTATTTACCCTATTGCTGATTATGTTTTAAGGAATGTAAATTCAGTGCAACCCTCTGCTAAACCTTCATCGCAATGGACTATAAATGCCTCACAGCGGTTAAATTCTGATCCACTGCTTGATAGCTTAGTATTACTTACCGAGCATTTTGGTAACCCATGCTCTCCTGAAGCACTCGTTGCAGGGCTCCCCCTCTCCAGTAATCACATAACTCCAGAGCTACTTCCACAAGCAGCTTCAAGAGCGGGACTCAGTGCAAAATTAGTACGTAAAGGTTTGAACGAATTACCATCAATGTTGTTGCCTTGTATCTTAATGCTAAAAGATAAAAAATCCTGCGTCTTACAAGAACTCAATATTGAAGAAAATAAAGCGATTGTTACCTTACCTGAAACAGGTGGAGAAGAACGACTTACCATTGAAGAATTAGAGTCTAATTTTGTTGGTTATTTGTTCTTAATTAAACAACAATATCGTGGTGACCGAAATTTTGATGTTCATATCAGCGACTCTACAGAACATTGGCTATTACAACATCTTAAAGCGGCTGCTCCAATATATCGCGATGTGATTATTGCCTCTATCATGGTGAATATATTTGCTTTAGTTTCACCGCTTTTTGTGATGAATATTTACGACAAAGTGGTGCCTAACTTAGCTTTTGAATCACTGTGGGTACTCGCCATTGGTGCAGGGATTGCCTATATTTTTGACTTTATATTAAAACAATTACGTGGCTACCTTATTGATGTAGCCGGTAAAAAAATTGATATTGAAGTCTCATCTAAACTTTTTGCAAAAGTCATTGGTATCCCACTCGAAAAGCGATCACCAAGTGTTGGTGGAATGGCTAAGCAACTCAGTGAATTTGACAACGTCAGAGAGTTTTTATCATCCGCCACTATTACCGCTTTAGTTGACTTACCCTTCGCCTTTTTATTTATGTTTTGCATATGGTTAGTTGCTGGAGACCTTGTGCTCTTCCCTATTATTGCCACCATATTAATTATTGGTTACACCATTATAAAGCAACCTAAATTACGAGCTGCCATAGAAGAAAGTAACAAATTTTCTGGATTACGCCACGGACACTTAGTTGAATGTCTTAGCGCCTTAGAGTCAATTAAAGCCAATGGTGCAGAAGGTGTAGTACAAAACGCATGGCAACAAATGATCGGCCACACATCAACCTGGTTACTTAAATCAAAAATAATCACAAATTCAGTTATTAATTTTGCCAGCTTTATTTTACAAATCTCGGTTGTAGCAGTCGTAGTTTTAGGCGTATATCGTGTTTCAGATAACCTGATATCTATGGGGGGAATTATTGCCGCAGTAATGTTAACAGGTAGAGCAATCTCCCCTATAGCAAAACTCGCAGGCTTAATGACACGTTCTAATCAAACCATCAGCGCACTAAGGCAGCTCACCACCTTAATGGATCAAGAAGGTGAGTTTGAAGATAAAGCTCATCTACCTAGCCGTACAAAACTGTCAGGAAATATATCAGCAGAAAACATAGCATTTAAATACCCAACGGCTGATCATGAAGCATTACAACAATTATCGATTAACATTAAACAAGGTGAAAAAATTGCCATTGTGGGTCGAAATGGCTCAGGTAAAACCACCTTAGCTAAATTATTATTAGGCCTTTACCAAACTACATCTGGAAGCATACGTTTCGATGGTTTAAACCATCAGCAAATTCACCCAAGTGACTTACGTAGAAATTTTGGCTATTTACCTCAAGACATCACACTTTTTCATGGTACCGTTCGCGACAATATATTATTTGGCACACGACAAGTGACCGAATATCAGCTGATCAGGGCAGTGCAACTTTCAGGAGTCAGCAGTTTTACTGATAATGAATCTCAAGGGCTTGATCGTCAAGTAGGCGAAAACGGTATTGCTTTATCTCGTGGACAACGCCAATCAATAGCCTTAGCCAGAGCCATTTTAAATGCACCACAAATATTATTGTTAGACGAACCCACCGCAAGCCTTGATGCTCGAGCCGAAAAACAATTTATCCAATCAATTGCAGCAACAGCAAAAGACAAAACATTACTACTCATTACTCATAAAATGGATCTATTACACTTAGTCGACCGTATTATTATTTTAGAAAAAGGTAAATTAGTGATTGATGGCCCTAAAAATACTGTATTGGAGCAACTTAAAGGCGGAAAAATAGATCAGGAGGTTTCACTTTGAAGAAAGTAAGCCAACAAGATTTAGACATGGCAGACGATGTATACGGCGCACTATTAACTGAAGTACCCAGTTTGCATCGATTAACAATTTGGGCAATGGCTGGCTTACTCTTTAGCTTTATTGTTTGGGCAAATTTTGCGGCATTAGAACAAGTTACCTCAGGTTCAGGAAAAGTAATACCTTCGTCTCAGCTACAAATTATTCAAAGTTTAGATGGTGGCGTATTACAAAAACTATTTGTACAAGAAGGTATGCAAGTAACCAAAGGTCAACCTATAGCCAGAATTGACGATACCCGATTTCGTTCTGACTTTGCCGAACAAAAACAAGAAGTTGATAGCTTAAGAGCCAACATTATTCGTTTAAGAGCCGAACTTTCAAGCATCATTATTGGCACAAACGACGACTGGCGATTGCAAATAGACTTAAAAAAACAAGTGCCACAATATCCGGAAGATCTTAATCTTAACGCCGAATTTATGGTTCAACGACAACAAGATGAATATACAGGAAGACTTGACAACCTAATCAATCAACTCGCTATACAAAGCCAACAGATACAACAAAGAGAACAAGAAATAGCCGAATTAGACTCTAAAATAGAAACCATGGAAATTAGCTATAATTTAGCCACCAAAGAACTTGATCTCACTCGACCATTAGCAGAAAGAAACATAGTGTCTAAAATAGAATTATATAAATTAGAACGCAGTGTAAACGAGTTAAAAGGTGAATTAAGCGCCATTCGCTTACTTTCTCCTAAATTAAAATCCTCTTTACAAGAATCTATCTTAAACCGTCGTGAAACAGCATTAAAATATCGTGCTGATGCAAGAGCTCAACTTAATGAACTACAAAATAAACTTTCTAGAATTAATGAATCGCAAGTTGGCGCTCAAGACAAAGTCACAAAAGCATTAATCGTATCCCCCGTTGTAGGTACCATTAAAACTATACATATTAATACGCTAGGGGGTGTTGTAAAATCAGGAGAAACTATTGCGGAAATAGTACCAACCGAAGATATGTTAATGGTTGAAGCAAAAATAAAACCTCGAGATATCGCTTTTATTTATCCTGGGTTACCCGCTGTAGTTAAAATAACCGCTTATGATTTTGCAAGATATGGCGGTTTAACTGGAGAAGTCGTACATATTAGTGCAGACACCACACAAGATGAAGAAGGTAACAGTTTTTATTTGATCAGAGTAAAAACTGATGCCTCAAGTATAAAAAATAGCAATAACGAAGACATGCCTATCATTCCAGGCATGATGACTGATGTAGATGTAATAACCGGGAAACGTACAGTATTGGAATATATATTGAATCCTATATTACGAGCAAAACAATCAGCATTACGAGAACGATAGGTAATCATTAATAACATGGAACATTTATGAAAATAAACAAGTTCAGTATGAGCAAAGTAGGCATTATAAGTTTAATTAGCTTATCTACATTATGTTCTCTCCAAGTCAACTCCCAAAGTTTAGAGTCAGCCGTTGCGCATGCATTAGATTCTCATCCTGACATTCGCCAATCTTTTGCCCGTTTTAAATCGAAAGAAGAAGATGTTAATCGCGCATCGGCAGGATATTTACCCACAATAGATTTAACCGCAGGATACGGTTATGAATACACCGACAGCCCAGGAAATCGTAGAAGCGCCCTTAATTTTGATGATGGAAAAACAGAATTAAAACGTGGCGAAATTGGCGTTAGCTTAAGACAAGTTATTTTTGATGGCATGTTTACCAGCAGTGAAGTAGATCGCACCAAACACGAAGCCAATGCTGAAAAATGGGCATTAGTAGCTACAGCTGAAGATCTCGCTTTAGAAGTAACAAAAGCTTATATAAATTACTTAAAAGCTGATGAAATGATCGCTTTAGCAGAAAAAAACGTAGTTTCTCATCAAGAAATATATGAACGTATAAAAGAGCGTACCGACTCAGGTTTAGGCAGCATAGCTGATTTATCACAAGTAACAGGCCGAGTCGCTCGCGCTCAATCAAACCTAATTGCAGCACGTAATAATCAATTAGATGCAAGAGCTCAATTTATTCGATTAACCAATGATCTACCTAAAGACTTAGTGCTTCCAGTGCCAGATGCAGACATGCTGCCTAAAGATAAAAGCACAGGATTAGACTTTGCCATTGAAAACCATCCTGTTATTAAATCTGCACAGCAAGATATTAACGCAGCACAATCGTTTAAAAAGTCAGTTAAAGCCAGTTACTACCCTGAATTAGCTTTAGAACTTGGCGCTAATTCATATAACGACATTGATGGCGAAAGTGGCTTAAACCGTTTTGGTCCTAATGTTGGTGGGCACCGTAATGAAGTTAGTGCCATGTTACGCTTAAAATATAACTTTTTTTCAGGTGGTAAAGATGTTGCACAAGAACGCAGTGCCGCCTATAAAATAAGTGAAGCAAGAGAAATAAACTACAGCGCTCATCGCCAAGTAACTGAAAGCTATGAACTTGCGTGGAATGCTTTTGAAATGTTAGCTTTACAAAAAAAATATATTAAACAACATATAATTACCTCGAAAGAAACACAATTAGCCTACCAAGATCAGTTTAGTTTAGGCCAAAGAAACTTATTAGATTTACTTGATACAGAAAACGAATTATTCGAAGCAAGAAAAGACTACCTAGACGCTGACTTTAATGAATTAAATGCGCAATATAGATTACTCAATGTTACCGGCCAATTACTTGATTCACTACGAGTAACACGCTCAATAGCATGGCAAGGAGAGCACAACTATGAATAAGCTAACAACAATACATAGTAAATCCAACAACGCACTCAAGCTGCTTATTACGTCGTTAGCGCTAATGTTGATAACCTCTTGTGCTACTCAACCTATAGTCGTTATAGAAGACCCTGTTAAGCAACTAAAAAATTTAGATGATTATGACAGTGATGGTGTAATAGAAGCACGTGATAAATGTGCTGACACCGTATTGGGGGCCAGTATCGATAATTACGGATGTGGCACACAAAAACAATTCAATGATCCTTTAAATATTGATATCAAATTTGCCAATAACTCTTACGAAGTACCTCAAACAGCCTATAGTAAAATTAAAGCGTTAGCTGACTTTTTAACTGAAAATGAAGATGTTAACGTAGTTATTGAAGGACATACCAGCAAAGTGGGTATGCAAGATCTTAATCAAACACTATCAGAAAACCGAGCAAACGCCATTCTACTTGTGTTAGTGAATGAATTTAATATTGATAAGAAACGTGTTGCCTCTTTCGGTTATGGTTTTAATCGATTAGAAGTAGAAGGAGACACGCCCGAAGCACATGCTATTAACCGTCGTATTATGGCAAAAGTAAACACGGTTAAACGTATTGACGATATGAAATGGACAATTTATACCGTTAATCAAGCATTGTAACCCTTTGAGAGTAATATGAAGATAAGCTGCTTTTTAACAGCAATGTTATCAAAGTTCATTCAAGTATTACTCTTTAGTATGCTATTGCTATCTATGCTCTATGCGGCTCCTCTAGCGCCATTAGACGGTGAAAAAATCGTACAATCTTTAGAAAAAAGTTACGGAACTCGAGCAGGAAAGCGCGGCAAAGCATGGATGAAATTAATGACGCCAACACCAGATCAATCTGAAATAGAGCGATTAAAAAAGGTGAACAACTTTTTTAATTTATTTCACTTTATTGATGATATAAAACTATGGGGTGTTAAAAATTATTGGGCGACTCCTGTCGAATTTATTGGTGTAAATGGTGGTGATTGTGAAGATTATTCTATTGCTAAATATTTTACACTGCTGGAACTCGGTATTCCCGACGATAAAATGAAGATCACTATGGTTAAAGCCGTAAACCTTAATCAATATCATATGGTTTTAGCCTATTACGATACACCCAGCTCTGTCCCATTAATTTTAGATAATATTGACGGACGAATAAAGCCGGCAACGCAACGTAACGACTTAGTACCAATATACAGTTTTAATGGTAGTCAGTTATGGCTCAATAAAGAAAAAGGTCGTGGCGTACTTAGCGGTACATCTTCACGACTTAAAAGATGGCGCGATCTTCGTCAACGTATAAATACTTCAACCCTTAAACAACCTAAGCTAAAGCTGGAGTTTTAAAGCAATGACCCTATTTAGACAAATAAACTCATTATTGTTTGGATTATTTCTCTTAGTAATGACCAGCTTGGTTTACTTCCAGTTTAACCAAACCAAAGACTTTATGAGCCAGCAAATGGCCTCAGATCTCAATAACACCATGACATCATTAGGTTTGATGCTGCAACCCCATATAGAAACAGGCGATATGGTATCTGCGGAAACGCTCGTTAATGTTATTTTTGAAGGCGGGTTTTATCGTAAAGTGACCCTAACATGGTTAGTTGATGGTAAAGAGCAAGTATGGGAAAACCCTATCGTTATTGAAGGCGTACCTCAATGGTTTGTTGATTTAAATTTATTTAAAGTACAAAAAAAAGAAAGTGTTATAACCTCAGGCTGGATGCAACTCGCCAAGCTTGAAATAGAAGCTCACCCCGCCCATGGGTACCAAGAATTATGGCGCATAATGAATGATACCATCATGGTATTATCTTTCCTCTTTATCGTTTCTATTTTTGCTCTAAGACTCAGACTAAACCGTATTTTAAAACCATTAAATGGTGTTGCGGTTCAAGCAAGAGAAATAGCACAACGAAAATTTGGCCAAGATATAAAACTTCCTAAAACTGCCGAATTACAAGAACTTGTTATTGCAATTAACTCAATGTCATCTCAGCTACAGCAAGTATTTTCAACACTCGATCAAGAAGTCAGCGAGCTAAAAGAAGACAAGCTCATTGATCAAGTATCTCAACTACCTAACCGCCAATACCTATCTGCCCAACTGAATAACTGGCTTAACGAGCCTGGTTACGGCGGCCTTATTTTAGCGAAATTTGATTGGTTAGAAGAGGTTTACAGCAAATACGGTTATCAGGGGCGCGATGAAATTATTAGAGTGTTATCTAATAGAATGAAAACAGAGTTACCTGAAATTGCAGACAGCATAATTACGCGTGTTACCAATACCGAATTTGCATTTTTGATCACCAAAGCCGAGCATCACCAAATTGAAAAATACCTGCAAACACTCATTCGACTGATCAATCAAGAAATTACCAAAGCTGGCTGTTTGCCAAATACTGACTTTTACTTAGGTATTAGTGAACGTATAGAAAACATGCAACCTTCAGACTTAATGTCGCAAACAGATAATGCACTACAACAAGCGCACCGCGAGAATAAAATCAGTCACTGGATCGATACGCAACAAACACAAAAATATAGTCGCGAACAATGGCGTAATAAATTAGAAGATGCCATTAACAACAACCACTTCGTATTTCAGTGGCAAAAAATATGTAACATGCCCGCGAAAGATATTATTCAACGCGAAATTTATTGTCGGCTAAACATAGATGATCAAACAGTTAGCGCTGCAGAGTTTATGCCCTTTATTGAATTGTTATCACTGGGTAGCCAACTCGACAAGTGCTTGCTAGAAACCATTGAAAAACAAAATATTTTAAGCTTATCTCAACAACCTGTAGCTATAAACTTAACCCACGACAGTCTTTTAGACACCGGTTTTGCACAATGGCTGGGTGAGTTTCTTAAAGAATCATCTCATGTTGATCGTATTTTATTTGAAATACCCGAGTCTGCTCTGCTCAACAACTTTGACCAATGTAATTACATCGCCCAAATAATAAAAGCGGCAGGCGCAAAAGTTGGAATAGATCAATGTGGCCGTCAAATTGGCTCTCTCGATTATTTACGTAAACTTCAACCTGACTATATTAAATTAGATCAGTCTTTTGCTTTTTATGAAAAGTTAAATCAAAACAACGAACTATGCCGTGCCTTAATGAGTGTGGCTAAAGGCTTAAAAATTGAGGTGATCATCACAGGAATTGAAGACCAAGAGCAACTTGCACACTTTGTCTCATTAAGAGCTGATGGCTACCAAGGTTACATATCAGCGCCTGAAGATATTAACTTATAAAAACAAGACAAGTTCATCGTGGCGGCCTCAACAAACCGTCACGACTTCCATCTCCTATTACGCTTCCTCCCTAAAATTATTTCAGAAGACATAAACTTTTACCTTTCAAAAAGAATAAGTGATCGTTTTTTTCCTAAACACTGTATTATATATTTATTGTATTAATACCAATTGAACACCCTGCAAATAGAGTGAACCAATGCATTAAGCTAAACCACAAAAAAGGATGCTCGTGTTAAATATATTACTGGTTGACGACGATGAGGAATTTACCAACGTCGCATGTCACATTATTGAATTTCTAGGTCATGACACTTCAACGGCAAGTTCTTTAGAAGAGGCTTATCAGGTATTAGAATTTAACGATTTTGACCATATATTTTTAGATTTTATGCTACCCGATGGGAGTGGCTTACACTTAATTGATCACATCAACAAATCAGAAAAGTCACCCTATATCACCCTAATCACAGGGCATCCACTTGTTAAAGGTATGCTCAGTAGTTTATGTGGTCCAAAAATCGGTTATTTAGCTAAACCATTACAACGCGAAGATTTAGAGCAAGCCCTATCGCATAAAGCTAAAAAAATCCCTAGCAAAAAAAATAATTCATCTATGCCCACTAAGCATTTTGATTGTTTAATTGGCGAGTCAAAAGCAATGCAAGAACTTTACACCATGGTAGAGCGTGTAGCACAAACTCAAGCCAATGTAATGCTGATGGGTGAAAGTGGCGTAGGTAAAGAGGTAGTAGCACAAGCTATACATTACGCGACCAACAAAGCTAATAATAGTGAACATCAACTAGTCGCTAGCAACTGTGGGGCAATTTCAAAAGATCTTATTACTAGCGAATTGTTTGGCCATGAAAAAGGCGCATTCACTGGCGCTATAGCGAAAAAAGAAGGTGTTTTTCAACGAGCAGGTAACGGCACCTTATTTTTAGACGAAGTCACCGAAATGCCAATAGACCTGCAACCTAACTTATTGCGTGTACTCGAAAATAAAAAAGTAACACCTGTTGGGGGCACTAAAGAAATAGACGTTAATTGTCGCGTAATTTCAGCATCTAATCGGTCCGTTGCTGAAATCGCTGAAAAAAAATACCTGAGAGAAGATATTTATTTTCGACTTGCTGTTTTTCCTATTTCAATTCCTGCACTACGTGAACGTAAAGAAGATATTCCCTTATTAGCCAACACCTTTTTAAACGAATTGAATAACGAATACGATCGAAACCATCAATGGGATGCAACGCAATTACAACGACTTGTTGATTACGACTGGCCCGGTAACGTACGCGAACTACGTCATACTATTCATCGTGCTTTTATAATGTCTGAACCACAATCGTCATCAGTTGAGTTACCTAAAGACTTCCGCTCGCCCTTCTCTTCAATATCCGAACAAAAACACAGCTTAACCGCGGGCCAAACCATTGAAGATGTTGAAAAAGAGTTAATAAAAGTTACTCTAGCCGATGTTGACGGCAACAAATCCTTAGCCGCAGAAATGTTAGGCATTAGCACTAAAACACTCTACAACCGCTTACATGCTTACGGCGAATTTAAAGAGTAATATTAAAGGTATTAATAATGAGTCAAAACAACGAAGTACAATCAAAGAATATTAACGAGCTTATTCATGATGCTCGAGCTCCGTTGAATAGAATATCAATGCAAGCCGAACTCATTAAATTGGTACTTGAAAACGGAATGCCGCCTGAAAAAGCATTAGAAGCTGCCAATAAAATTATTGACTCGTGCCAAGAATGTAGCCAATGCTTAGAACAAATTTCAAACAAGTAATACACATTAAATAGGTATTTACATGTCAACCATCAAACAATTATTAGATAATAAAAAGGTTTCATGGGCGTTAGTTTTTGTTATCGTTATTGGGGTTATTAGTATTAATGTAACCCTTGCTATTAAAACCATTGACGAACTAGCCAAAACCCAAAAAGGCCTAACCAATACGGGCGAAGTTATTTTGGCTTTAGACAAGTTACATATTCTTGTTTTATCGGCAGAAACAGGGCAACGTGGTTACTTATTAACTGAAAACGAAGACTATTTAGCGCCCTACGAAGAAGCCATTTCTCAAGTTATGAATCAAATCAAAGAAGTTAAAAAACTTCGTTTAGATATGGTTGGCCTAGAAAGCAAACAAATTGAATTACTAAGCTTAGTTGAGCAAAAATTAATAGAGCTCAGCTTTACTGTTGATTTAGCCTTAAACGATAAAGAAAAACGCGCGCTTAGTGCCGTACTGACCGGAAGAGGAAAGAACTTTTATAATGAAATAAAAGCCCATTTCGATAAATTACAAAATGCTGAAATAAAACACCGAAATCATCTATACCAAAAACTAGAACTTATTGAAAAAGAAGCAAAATTTACTTTTAGCATATCAGCTATTACCAGTTTTTTATTATTGCTTGGTTTATGGGTGTTGGTTAGAGTTAACAACAAAACAGAACAACAATACAAAAACTCCTTAGAAGAACAAAATATAAAACTAGCGGACGAAGTAAAAGCACGCACCAAAGAACTTACCTTATACGCAGAAGAGCTAGCACGTAGTAACCGTGAATTAGAAGACTTCGCTTTTGTCGCCTCGCACGATCTACAAGAACCGTTACGCAAAATAAGAGCTTTTGGTGACCGGTTAATGACCAGCTACGCATCAACGATAGATCCTAAAGGGCAAGACTACCTAAAACGCATGTATAATGCCGCCGAACGTATGTCTAACTTAATCAGCGACTTGTTAGAGTACTCACGCATAAATACGCGAGGAAAAGCTTTTGTTGTTGTATCTCTTGATCAAGTCATACACGATGTAATAGACGATTTAGAAGTTGCCATTGATGAAAGTTCAGCCACCATTCAAACAACTCATTTACCGGAGATTAATGGCGACATAACACAGCTTAATCAGTTGTTTTT
Source organism: Pseudocolwellia sp. G5-9 (assembly GCF_055808995.1). Classification (NCBI taxonomy): domain Bacteria; kingdom Pseudomonadati; phylum Pseudomonadota; class Gammaproteobacteria; order Alteromonadales; family Colwelliaceae; genus Pseudocolwellia; species Pseudocolwellia sp. G5-9. The sequence continues at coordinate 3,200,147 of NZ_CM147893.1, read as the reverse complement.
AAACTTATTAAGTAATGCTATTAAGTTTAAACAAGACGATACGCCCCCTATTATTAGCATCAGTTATAAAGAAAACTCTGTATTCGATTCCATATTAAAAAAAGACAGCCTCTGGTACGAAATAACCATAAAAGACAATGGCATTGGTTTTTCACAAGAGTTTGAAGACAAAATATTTATCCCGTTTCAACGACTACACACACGTAGTCAATACAAAGGAACAGGTATAGGCCTAGCAATATGTAGACGAATTGTTGAACGCCATGGCGGCGAGATATCCGTAAAAAGTGAAATAAATTCAGGCACTGAATTCACTATAAAAGTCCCACATAATTTCACGTTTACCACAACCAGCTAAGAGCACGAATATGAATACTAAAGCAATAACCATTTTAATAGCGGACGACGATGAAGACGATAGGCTATTAACACAAGACGCTTTAACAGAAAGCCGCGTACTGAATACGCTATACAGCGTTGAAGATGGCGTAGAACTACTTGAATACCTAAATCGAGAAGGAAAATATCAAGATAAAACCTTATCACCTAGGCCCAATCTGATCTTGCTTGATTTAAATATGCCACGTAAAGACGGGCGAGAAGCGTTAAAAGAAATAAAAAGTAATCCAGAACTAAAAGGCATTCCCGTTGTTATATTAACCACATCAAAGCAAGAAGAAGATAAAGTTAAAGGTTACAACTTAGGTGCAGCTTCATACATTACCAAACCGGTTAATTTTGAAGGCCTAGTTGATCTCATGAAAACATTAGGTAAATATTGGATTGAATTTGTCGAGTTTCCCGTATCGGAAGACAAGTAATAAATTAAACAATTTAAGTAACCACTTGGCGATAATGATCAGTTATGAATAACCCAATAAAAAGCGTATTGTTAGTAGAAGATGACGAAGACGATTACCTATTAACCAGTGATTATCTTCAACAAGTTTCAACCTATCAATTTGATATTCAATGGACTGACAGCTCCGTTGAAGCGCTAGAGTTACTTAAACAAAATAAGCACGACATCTGCCTACTTGACTATCAATTAGGCTCAATTAATGGTTTGTCGGTACTAAAACAAGCGATTAATGCCGGCTGTACCATACCTATCATTATGTTAACCGGCCAATCCGACAATCAACTTGATAACGACGCCCTAGATGCTGGGGCTGTTGATTACGTTGTAAAATCAGAGCTTAACACCACACGTTTTCATCGTGCTATTCGCTATGCACTGTCTCGAAAAGAAATTGAAAACGAACGCTTAGAGCGTATTAAAGCCGAAACCCGTAGTCGTTCTAAAGACAAATTTGTTGCCCATCTTAGTCATGAGCTACGTACACCATTAACCTCTATTTTAGGCTATACCGAGCTCTTATTATTCAATAAAGAAAACAGCCATATTCATGCTGAATTAAGCACTATTTTAGACAATGGCAAACATTTATTAGGTTTATTAAATAACGTACTCGACCTTTCAAAAATTGCCGCCGATAAGCTTGAACTCAACTACACCCATATCGCATTAGACAACTTCATTATTGACTTGTACGCCTTAATGTCAGTAACCGCTCAAGATAAAGGTATCGTACTAAAAATAAATGCTAAAACACCACTACCGCTACACATTAATGCTGATGCAATACGATTAAGACAAGTGTTTATTAACCTTATCCATAACGCTATAAAATTTACCGACAAAGGTTCAGTTACTGTAGATATATGGTTAGAGCGTAGCAACAATAAAAACACCTTACATTTTACAATTACCGATACAGGTATTGGTATTCCTACACATTTACTTGCCACAATATTTAAACCTTTTGAACAAGTGGAAGATATTGTTTCACGTAACGAAGAAGGAGCCGGCTTAGGTTTAGCTATTTGTTGTGAACTATTAAAACAAATGGATGGAACAATAGAGGTAGAATCAACAGAAAATGTTGGCAGCAAATTTATTATTACCCTTGAGTTAGGCGATATATCTCATACCACCGTTGCGCCTTTATCTTTTAACCGAATACACTCACAAGCCACAACAGAAAACTTCCCTCAAATTACCGGACACGTATTAATTGTTGACGACTTAAAAGATATTCGAAATCTTATTGGTTTTATTTGCCGATCGTTTGGTTTAAAAACCTCGTTTGCCGTTAATGGCGAACATGCCATCACTAAAATTTTAGAAGCTCAAGAACAAGGTAACCCTTTTAACAGCATACTTATGGATATTCATATGCCTGTTTTAGATGGTAAACGTACTATTTTAAAACTAAGAGAAATGGGCATAACCACACAAATAGTTGCCGTTACAGCAGCAACAATGAAAGGCGTACATCAAGAACTGAAAAGCTTAGGTTTTAACGACGTAGTTGCAAAACCGATAGATAAACACGTTTTATATCAATCGTTAACACAAAGCTTAGCGAATAATAAAAATGCAAGAGTGCAAATAAAATCGCTTGAACAACCGATAAACAATGTATCTAATGCAACAGAAAACGCCGCATCGCCCTCAACACATTTTTTAATTATTGAAGACGATAAAGACGCCGCACAAGTTACCGCCTTACTCCTTAATAACTTAAATATTGAAGCAAGTATTGCCCACAGCGCAGCAGAAGCAACAACACTTTTAACACAAAACGAAGGGCTATCTAACCACCAATACGACCAAATATTATTAGATATAAACCTACCCGACGCTAATGGTTTAGCCTTGTCTAAACAATTACGCATACTCTCACCTAACAGTAAAATCACCATTATTAGTGGCAACGCAATCAGCCAAGACGTACTAACCGAATTTTCAATTGATCAAGCACTGCTTAAACCCATCAACTTAACTATGCTTAAACAAATAACTTAAAACTCCCCCTTCATTCACCAATAAACCTCAATTGTGAAAATTATACATTTTCACCCTGTAAAGTTTACTTTTATATATTCACGCCACGTCAAAATAAAAACAAAAACAGCTAAAAAAACAACAACTTAACCATTGGCATAACTCTCGCATTATCATTATTGAAAACACTTATTAACAAATCTAAAAGGAGAAACATATGTTAGGTTGGGCATTAACCTTTTTTGTTATAGCAATTATTGCAGCTATCTTTGGTTTTGGCGGCATCGCAGGAGCAGCAGCTGGTGTAGCAAAAATTATATTTTTTATTTTTGTCGTATTGTTGGTTATCTCATTAATTTCCAATGCTATACGAGGTAAAGCACCAAAAGCTTAAGTAACGTATTAACTGAATATATTAAACATAAACACATTTATTTTTTAACGGAGAATGACTATGACTATTAACAAAAACAAATCATTACTATTATTAACAATTATCGCGGCTTTAGGTTTAAGTGCTTGTACAGAGCAAAAAGCAGAAACAGCAGGTGAAAAAGTTGATGAAGTAGTTTTAGACGCTAAAAATGCAGCCTCTGATGCAGGCGACTCAATTAAAGACGCTGCAACAGATGCAGGTAACGCGATTGAAGATGCTTGTGAAAATGTAAAAGAAGGTTTAAAAGCTAAAGATCAAGACTGTTAATTTTAGCTTCATCCTAAAACACACTATCACCTTTAGGTCATAGTGTGTTTTTCATTAAAAACACACTGTTCATACCAAACACCTGATCAGTAACAGGAATATAACTCATGAACAATACAGTCAGCCTACTTATTAAAAACACTTTTGCCACCCTATTCACCTTTATATTTTTAGGGTTAGCTGCAGCCATTTTATTCTCTTTAGTGATTAATATATCTACGGCTATATTGAACGGCTCCGATATTATGGAAATGTTTTTAAGTAGTATAAATACTGGAGTCATTGGATTAGCGGTATTTGAACTCGCTCTCGTGATAAATAAAGAATATGTAAATAATACGCCAGATAAAAAAGAAGATGACGCGATTACCGTATTAAGAAGAACATTGCCTAGATTTATAGGTATGGTATGCGTTGCTTTATCGCTTGAAGGATTAATAATGGTAATAAAATATAGCCAGCTAGATCTTGCAGGTAACCTATACTACCCAGTAGCCATAATAACTTCCACGGCACTTTTGTTAACCGCATTAGGGCTCTTTTTACACCTAACCCGCAAGCCTAACTAAAACACTTAACTTTAAAGTTTTCAGCCTATTTATTGATAACAGGTATACGAAGGAAGGGTTATGTCTATTCAAAAAAAGCTTAAAAAAAAGACCAAAAAATTCATTAAATCTAAACATATGCTCAGTAGCCTTACCGTAGCATCTTTTTTAGAATCAACTATAGTCCCCATTCCGCTAGAAGCTATTTTAGTGCCTTTAATGCAAGCACGCCGTGAAAAACTATGGCTTATTGCACTTATGGCAACACTGGGTTGTATTATTGGCGCTTTATTTGGTTATGCCTTAGGTTATTATCTATTTGATGCCGTGGGTGATTGGATTATTAATACTTTTTCAACGTCAGAACAGTTTGAAGGCGTCAAGCAAAAAATGGAAAACCAAGGCTTCTGGTTTGTAATAACTTTAGGCATTGTTCCTGTTCCATTTCAAATCGCTATGCTTGCTGCCGGTGCTACTAAATATTCACTGACACTTTTTTTAATTGCCGCAACAATTGCCCGCTCTATTCGTTATTTCGGTTTAGCCATAATCGTTTATTACGCGGGTGATAAAGCAGAAAAACTCATCCGTAAGCATAAAACCAAAACAATGATTGTTTTAACGATGATCATTTTAGCTATGTGGGGTGTAAATAGTTTTTTTTAATAAGTTGTTTAAACTTACTCACTACGGAAAAAATACCTGATAATCAAACTTCACTGTAATTGTAAAATTTACCTACACCCTGTTTTTTTTACAATTTTCTATTTAAAACAAAACACACAAAAACAGATAACAAATTGAATAATAAGGATTTATTAATTGGCCTGTGATTTGCTTTATACATAGAGTAATTTTTAATTCATACAAGGAATTCATATGAAATTTTTTAAAATATCTCTTTTAACAGCAATAATAAGTACTTCAGCAATGGCAGAAGAAACTATTGATAAAACATGGGAATTAGGTGTTTTTGGCGACTATATTAAATCAAGTACCGCTAAAGAAAGCTCAATAGATTGGCAACAAATGGAAGCAGGTAAATCAATAGGTATTGACTTACAAAAAGCCGTTAATGACTTTTGGAAAGTAAGAATAGAACTTGCTCGTACTCGCTACGATGTTTTTAACGGTACAGATAAATCTTATGGTAATCGTTACGGTGTTGACGCTATTTATACACCTGAAGACTCTGACATGTACCTATTTACTGGTGTAAAACGCTTCAACAATGCAGAAAGCTACAACGCCCTTAATGTTGGTGTTGGCTATAACTTCAAATTAAGTGATCGTTCTTCATTTTATACTGAAGCCGTTGTATATCGCGATGTTGATTATGGCTATACAGACCAAGGTTTCAAACTGGGTTATAAATATGCTTTTGGCGACACCAAAAAAAGCACACCTGCAAAAATAGACAAACCCGTTAAAACGGCAAATGTTCAACCTATCGTGAAAACAGAGCTAGATGGCGATAAAGATGGTGTGTTTGACAAAAATGACTTGTGTAAAGACACGCCAGCAAACGTAAAAGTAGATTCTAGAGGTTGTACGTTATATGCAGAAGAAAGTGTATCTATTAAATTAAACGTTAATTTTCCTTTGGAAAGCGCAGCATTAAGCCCTGCTTCAATGATAGAAATTCAACGCTTAGCCGACTTCATGAAAGAATACAAAAATACCGATGTTGTTATTGAAGGCCATACCTCTGCAACAGGCGAAGCAGACTACAACTTAGCCTTATCAGAAAAACGCGCTTATTCAGTAAAAAACGCATTGATTAATAACTTCAATATTAGTGCTAACCGCCTAACTGCAAAAGGCTTTGGAGAAACTCAGCTTCTTTCTCAAGGCAATACAGCTGCCGACCATAAAGCAAACCGTCGTGTTGTTGCTCAAATAGAAACAACCACCAAAAATGTGGTTGAAAAATAGCTACACAAAACAGCTATAAACCATAAGAACACAGGGTATAAATAGGTTAATAACTATTTATACCCTTTTTTATATTCAAGGAGTCAGAATTGACATCTTCTATTATGGACTATATGATTCGTATATTAATCATATATGGAACGTATAATGGGAATAGTTAAAATATCTGACGAATTACATGATGAAATCAGAAAATCGAGTAATGTAATGTCTAGATCTATTAATTCACAGGCTGAATTTTGGATCAAAATGGGAATGCTTGCCGAGTTAAACCCAACACTCACTTTTCATGAAATAATTAAAAATCAATTACTAAAAGAAAATCTTACTATTGCAGAGTTATTACATGAATAAAACCATGATAAAAACTGATGCAGAAATTAATTTTATGAGGGAATCTGGCAAGCTTTTAGCCCAGGTATTTAAAATGCTTGATGACTTTATTTGTGAAGGTATAACAACACTAGAGATTGACACTAAAGTAGAAAGTTATATTGTTAATGAATTAAATGCCCGACCCGCCAGTAAAGGACAATATGGTTATCAGTATTCACTCAATACCTCTGTAAATGATGTGGTATGCCATGGTGTTCCCAATGATAAATTCCCTTTGAAAGCAAAAGATATTTTAAATGTTGATATCACCTTAGAAAAAAATGGTTTTATCAGTGACTCAAGTAAAATGTATATTTTAAGTGCAGCAAGCCCAGAAGCTAAACGTTTGGTTAAAACGACTTACGAGTCTATGTGGAAAGGTATTAAAGCAGTAAAACCTAAAGCGACACTCGGCGATATTGGTTATGCAATTCAAAAACATGCAGAATCGGCTGGTTATAGCGTCGTTCGAGAATATTGCGGTCATGGTATTGGTAAAGAAATGCACGAAGATCCTCAAGTGCTGCACTATGGAAAACCTCATTCAGGTTTGGTATTAGAAGCAGGCATGACATTCACTATTGAACCCATGATCAACCAAGGCTCAAAAAAAATAAAAACCAAAAAAGACGGCTGGACAGTTGTAACTCGCGATAAAAAGCTTTCTGCTCAATGGGAACATACAATTTTAGTTACCCAAACGGGTTATGAAGTACTAACCCTTCGTGAAGATGAAATACTAACAGCCAAAACAGTAAAACACTAACGTTTAAAACCGCGCCTAAAGCACCAAATCAACGCCAGTTCATTCAACCTTATTGATTAAATGTAAAAACTAAAAAAGCACCTACGGGTGCTTTTTGGGTTATTAATTATTGATATCGCAAGCACTATAAAATATGGTGCTGAGTTAAAAATTCGTGGTAACTAAAACGCTACAGCTTCATTAATAACTGCATTAATCCAGATAAAGAAGAATGAGAAGACGTACCTGTATCGCTTACCATTCCTTTAACAACACCTGCACCAAAAGCCGCGGCTATTCCTTCTTCAGACGCTAATAACGTATTAATATTTGATTTGGCGACTAAGCTGGTATGTTGGTCAAACGCACAAGCTGCGGTGTAAATTTGCTTCGCGTTTTCTACCTCTTTTATTTCATCTTTAATAATAAATTTCATGCTAGTTACCTTCTACAATTTGCGCAACCGTCGAGTGGAATCCCACTAATTTCCATATACTTTTTAACTGCTTAAATAACCATAAACCTAAAGACGTATTAACAACGAGTAACAGAATGATAGACAGGCTTATAGAATCAATAAATTTATAAACCACTAAACCTATGCCAATATTTAACAGTATCCATATTACCGCTCCTATAACAACAAGCGTTAAGCTAATAGCAAACGATAACAAAATAGCGCTAAGGCTAAGCTTAGCCTCAGCAACTACAAGGTTTTTAGAGGCGATTAGCCTGGCAATTTTACTTCCAAATAAAGCTTCAATACTGTCGTAGGTTTTCTTGAAAGAAGCACTTTGCTCCATGCGCTCTTCGTGATGTTCTTTAACGGTATGCTCTTGTTTTGGAATGCTCATGCTAATTTATGCCTCGCTTATCTTCTTTTTAAAAGTGACGACACCAGCATACCTACGGTAAACGCTATACCCGCGGTAGCAACAGGATTTTCGATAGCATATTGCTTAACGCCAGATTTATCCCATTTCTCTTTTAATTCACTTTGCTTTTGCGCCAGCGTTGCTGAGCTGCTTTGAGCGGTTGCACGCAAAGTGTCTTCTGCTGAGCCTACTTTCTCGGCTAAAGTGTCTACCGACTCATGTAAAGTACCTTGTAACTTATCCGCTACTGGATGCTCTTGTGCTACATTTTTTTTGATTACAGGTTTAGTTTCTTGTTTTGACTGTGCCATGTTAATTATCCTTTTCTGTTGAATGTAATTAAGATTAAATTAAGTATTTTTAAGCTCGTTCAATAACGTATTAAGACGCCATTTCAGTAAGATAATGATCCGCTAGTTTTTCCTTTTCACCATCAGACAATGCTCTACCTGCCTGCTGAAAGAACTCTTGCTCTTCTTCCTCTAAATGGTGATCTACTTTGTGAGCTAATTTTTTAAATGTTAATAACCATTGTGGCGAACTCATATCTAACGCATCTAACTCAGCAATAAACTTATCAATTTGATGATGCTCGGCAACACCGTGTCGAGACAGATCAACCGTATTGTCTAATTGCATCAATGGCGCGTAAAAATGTCTTTCTTCCGCTACGGCATGGGTTTCTAATTCAGCTTTAAGCTGTTGATAATATTCGGCTCTAACGTCTGAATCACCATGAGTGTCTAGCAACAATTTAATAAGTGCCCTTTGTTTATCGTGATCATTACGTAATGCTTCAAATATCTTCATGTGGTCTCCTACAAGTCGTTTGTTTAAAGTCATAAGCCTGTATGTACTCAGCTAATATCTCTCACGTTTAGGTAACAACAAAATGTACATATTTCAGAATAATAACGAACCACGTCAGTATTAAATGCCATACCTTGTTACCGCTCGTTACGCCTAAACGTTTAATGTTCACTTAATAAGGTTCAATATCTGTACCAACTAAAATAAAAACGTAAGCACTTGAAAACATGAGGATTATTAAAATATAGGAAAAAACAATAAATTGCAGACGTAAGATGTACACACCCTACGTGAAAGATTTACACGGAAGAGATTAACGTTAAAGAATGTAGACGGGAGGTTATGTTTTTGAGGAGGTTTAAATAACAAAAAAGCTAACGATAATTTTAGATTGGAGTTCAGTGTTATCTTGTGCTTTATTAATGACTAACAGCGTGACCATAGAGTTTATTTCCAATAGGTCGTTTAACTAAATAAATAGACCCATTATTCTTCATTTCTTTGATTTTATTCAAAGGAATGTAATCCGGTATTAACGTAAAATAGTTACTATTACTTAGATCACCATACCGAATACTAATATTGCCATTGATAGAAAAACTTTCCATAAACTATAGCTACATTGTCCTCACTAACACGAACAACTTTAGCTAATTGATATTTGTTTTTAAGATCTAATTTACCATTGAGTAACCTTAAATCTAAAAAATAAATATCATTAAATTGAGGCTCTAAAATATAAACTGCGGTTTCTTGTTGCTCTGTTTGATGCAAAGTAAATCTGTCATACCCAAAGTATGCAATCACAAGTAAACAAACCAACAAAACGAGTTTATTTAGGGATATTGATGATTTGGCTATGCGTGGTGACGATTCATCGATATGTGGCACTATCCTTAATCCTTTAAGTAGTATTGTAATGCTTTACTAAGCCTTTAAAAACTACGTAGAAAAAGTTCTTATGAATGTGTGGTTATCAACCACTTGTCAAAGTTTCCCACTTAGTGACTCTTTCCCTAATCTTACCCATAGAATCTTCAGCCAATTCTGTAATTTTATCTTGGTTTTCTTTTGCCTTATCCCAATAAGCTATCTGTTTATTTCCTTCATTTGGATCATCGTATTGATAAGCTATAGACTCCGATCGGCTCTCTTTTTCTATAGCTCTTATTGATTGATATATTTCGCTAGGATAGAAAGGTCTTTTCTTTTCACGAATGACATAAAGCGCTCTTAAAGCATCAAAGTATCGAGTTAATCTTTCTTTTTTTACTTCTTCGTCCGTCTTATTTGGAACAACAAAGTCCAATGCTGGACGTAAACTTAAACTCGCATCTCGAACGTCCACTAAAAGAGCTGAAAGTTCTGCTAAAACTTCATATTCTTTCTCATATCTGAAGCCGTGAGTATTGATTTGAGAGGATAATTCAGCTCTAGTTGATTCTAACTGCTTCGCATGAACTAACTTCACATCCTCAATTTTTTTAGTAATACTTTCAATATCTTCTTTTGTAGCTAAATTTTTACCTTTTTCTGATGAGTAAGAGAATAAAAATTTCCTAAAGAAAAAAAGACTTCCAATACCCATTAAAATTAAAAACTGAATAATCACTATAATATATAATTCCAAGAGCCTATTTCCTATGACTTATACAATATTGTTAATCAAAAAACTTGTTAGCTAATCTTAGAAACGAAGAAGTAAAAGCCAACCACCTTCCTTTGTAATAACATGTTAAGTTTTAACTTTGTACCCGCCAAAACACCAGCCTAAAACACCTCCAATAAAAATAACAGGTAGCAAAACTACAATCTTAAATTTTGAAACTTCAATGTGTATATCTAAATAACTTAAAACATCTTCAACATAAGGAAATAATAAGCACATAACGAGTAAAGTTATTATAAAGTTGAGATAGACAAAATTATTAGCTTTCAAATTAATACCACAGCTAGTGCAGCTTGTTGAGAATGCATTTTTAGCTCGAATCCAATCAGTAAACTTGATCGCTTTTTCTTTACACTTTGGACAATCCATAGTCGAAATTCCTTAGACACACAACAACTTATATAAACGCTTCAATGCAACGCCCACTTCCATATCTAACAACTTACCAGAAATCACAGTAAATTCAATCTGATAAATTACCAAGCTTAAAAACTTAACTGATGATTACGAGGGCATAATATTGGTTTCAGCATTACCCATGTAATTAATGGGCAAGCTAAATATAATGAGGTGATCTGCTGGAGGGGATTTCTAGATGTGTTCTATTAATTATTGTTTACTGTTTTTTTTATGACTTACCTTAAAAACAGTATTTATTGCGGCCATATTTTTTGGCTTGATACAGTTTTATATCTGCTTTTTTAATAAAGTCTGACGGGTTTAAATCGGCTTTGTTTTTATAGGTTGGAGAATAGGCTGTAACGCCAGCGCTAATGGTTACATTGCGATGTTGCGCTTTCGGTGAATGAAGAATATTTAAGTTGTTAACTGACTCAACAATATTTTTAGCGATTTTTTTCGCGCCTTCTAAATCGGTAAAAGGCAATAACATAACAAATTCTTCGCCGCCAAATCTGGCTACAAAGTCTTTAGAACGGTGTTTAGTGCTGGCTAAACATTGTGCCACTTGTGCTAAGCATTCATCACCTTTTACATGGCCAAATTCGTCGTTGTAAAACTTAAAGTTGTCTATATCAATCATAATAAGTGCAACTGAACTTTCGCCTCGTATAGCGGCTTGCCATTCTTCTTTTAATTGTGTGTCGAACGACATTCTATTGGCTAGACCCGTTAGTGCATCGGTTTTGGAAACCTGCTCAAGCTCTTTACTGCGTTTTACTAATTTCATGTGATTTTTTACACGTTTAAATAAAATATTAGAACCTGTTTCGTTTGATATGTAGTCAATTGCGCCTAATGATAAGGCTTTTTCTTCTTCAAATTCGCTGTAGTGATCACTCACAAAAATAACTTGAATATGTTGGGTGGTAACGTGTTGTTTGACAAATTTACACACGTCTAATCCTGACATGTCGGGTAAATGGGTAGATGATAGAATTAAATCAATTTTCTCATCTAAAATTATTTTTAAAGCACCTATGGCATCAACTGCCGTTTTTACGGTGTAATCATTATCAAAAATATCAACCCACTGATTTAACTGCTGCTCAAACTCGTGCACTAACAATAGCGTTAACTTTGTTTTAGTTTCAGTGCTTGATACTAAATGCAGTTTTTTTTGAGTAGATGACAATTGATAAACATCCTCTTTTAAATAAGCTTGGCGTTTCATTTTATATTCTCCTTAATGTAAAAATGTTCGCTTGCTCATTATATCAGCTTCATCACGAATAGTTGTATTGGGTTTAGCATTAAATAAAGTAAAGCACACCGAAGTGTGCTTTTTTAAAAAGCTTAATAAATTAACTTAATGCAACTTCTAATTTATTAATAACCGACTTAACGTCTTTAGTATTGGTAGCAATGGCTACGGCTAATTCTTTAGCGCTGTCTGAATCCACCTCACCCATTAGTGTTACTACACCGTTTTCAACTTCTACTTCGATGTTAGTACCACTTACTTCTGACTCTAGTAACAGTTTGGTTTTAACAACCGCTTCAACTTTCGAGTCGGTTAACGACACTAAAATTTGCGCGTCTTCACCGTTGTCTTTCTCTAGTACGGTAAGCTTGTTTTCTACTGACTTTACGCCTTCTAAGCTTTCAACTAACTCGCCAGCTAAGGCTTTATCTACTTCGCTATCAACCTTACCAGTAAGAATAACAACGCCACTTTGAACGTCTGTGTTTATATCAAAGGAATTTAAGTTACCGTTAAATAGTAAAGTGCTTTCGGCTTTACCGTCTAACCATGCATCTTTAGATCTATCTTCCCATGTGTTGTCTGCATAAGCTGCAGTTGAACCAAGAGTTAATAACGTTACTGTAACAATAGAACGAATTGAGTTTTTCATAATATTCTCCTTTAAATTAATTCACTTTAACTGTTGCGACTATCATGCCAAACCATAACAAATTGATTTTTAAAGGATATTTAATTTTTGGCGATTTGTTAGGTTATTATTTATAGCGCTTTTTACAAGCCATAATGTAAAAGTTACATTCGTATTTACTAGATAAATAAAAACGCCATTGTTGCTACAACAATGGCGTTTAATGAATTACTTGAGCCGAACTAAGCTTTACTTACATCATCAAGTTCTATTTACCTGATTGCGCATTAACATATTTTTTTAAAAGCACAGGTAAAATAGTAATGTCGGTCACTAACGCGACTATCATGGCGATACTGGTAAGTAAGCCAAACAACATACTAGGAACAAAGTTTGAGAATACTAGTGAGCCAAAGCCAACAACAATAACCGTGGTGGTATAGATAAGTGCATAACCTACCGAACTATTGGTTTTTAGCACAATGTTCGGTTTGTTCTCGGTGTCGATATTGTCGTTGTTACTGCTTTTTAATTCGGCCAAATAACGATGCACATAATGTATGGTATCGTCCATCGAGATCCCCATCGCGACGGCTGCTATTGTAATGGTCATTAAATCGAGTGGTATCGAAAAAATCCCCATTACTCCCATAATAACGGCTGTTGTTATAAAGTTAGGGATCAGGGCAATAATCGCCACTTTAAAAGATGAAAATATGATCATTAACGTTATTGCCATTGCACCGTACACAATGGCTAACGTAACAATTTGCGAATTAACTAAGCGCGATAGTATGTCTTCGTACAATATGAATAAGCTGGTTAATGTGTATTGATCTTTTTGTACGCCTAATGTGTTTAATTCTTTATGAATATTTGCCAGTAGGTCTGCCCTGTTTAATCCTTCGGTGCTGTCTTGCACTCGCATTGAAATACGTGCTTGATTATCGCTTTCAGAGAAATACGCACCAAAAAGGTCTTTTTGTAAGTCAGGCGACAGGCTGTTATACAATGCCGTTAACTCGTATTCGGTTAACGGTTTACCATTAACCACTTGGGCTATTTTAGTAAAGTCAGCAACCGATGTTATGGCGCCAATCGCTTCGTTTTTTACCAACATGTTTTGAATGTTCGTAATGGTTTTTACGGTATCGGCTGAAATAACTAAATCGGTTTTTGTTTCGTTTTCAGGAATATTGTACAAAAGGTCGAATGGCGTAGAACCACCAAATTGCTGGTCGATAAAAGTTAATTCTTTGCGTACATCGGTAGACTCGTCAAAGTAATTTAAAAAGCTATTTTCTGCCGTTAATAACAAACAACCGCCTAAACCAATTACCGTTAGCAATACCGAACTCACCACAATGCGCTTAGGTTTATGAATAACCGTACGAGCAAACCATTGCATACTTTTTTCAACCACTTTGTGTTCGGTCACGTAGGTTTGTTTATTAAAAAAAGCGATAAGTAATGCAGGGAAAAACACCAAGCTCACAATAAAGCTAACCAGCATGGCAACAACCATCATCCAACCAAAACTAATAACAGGCTGTACACCACTAAAAATAAGCGAACCAAAACCAATAGTGGTGGTTAGGCCGGCAAAAAAACACGGCTTAATTTTTTGTTTTATTGTCGCTATGACTAGTGCTTGATGCGACCAGTCTTGATGCTTTTTCACGAGCTCTTGGTAATGCACAATTAAGTGAATGATCATGGCGAGCGACAAAATGATTTGGAGTGCAAATACATTGGCTGATATAACGGTAACTTTAAACGCCAGCGCCGTTAATAAACCTACCGTAATAACCACACTGGATGCACAGCCAATGATAGGCAGTAACACCCAACTTACTTGACGAAATAAATACGCAAGAATAATTACAATTAAACAAAAAATAGCTGAGCCAAACAGCACTAAATCGTTTTGTATTATTTTGATCAGTTCGTACGTAAGTAAGTTATTACCACCTAAATAAAAGTCGCCTGTGTTTTGGTAAGGCTTTAATATCGAACGTATTTCTTCAATTTCGCTAATACGTTTTGTTTCTAATTTTTTATTGAGTTGAGCACTTTGATCTTTTAATTGATTAAGCTGAGTTCGCTCTTTTTTAGAAAGCTCTCGTGTTAATACGTGCTTTTTAATATCAATAATGTCGTTATTAATGCGTGTGAGTTCAGGATCAGCTTTAAAAACAACTTGTAACGATAAAGCCGTTTGCTCTTTATTAATTAATAAATCTTCGTAAAGGGGATGATTTTTTAAGCTGAGTAAAAGCGTATTTTTAGAAAATTTTTGCTCTTCCCACGTTAAGGTGTTTACCTCAGCAATAAACGATTTAGCCGCAGTAAAAATAGGCACATTTACAATGCTATTTACTTTTTTAACACGTGTAATAGTCGCTATTTTTTTACCTATTTCGGAAACCGCTTGTAACGTTTTTTCGTCAACAACACTTTCAGTTTTAGGCTGATAAGCAATAAGAATAAACTCTTCTGAACCATAACGCTGGTCGGCAAGTTGCGTCGCAATAAAGTGCTTATTATCGTCAACTAATAAAGTATCTGCCGAGGCGTTAATTTCAAAATCTTTCGCTTGCCAAGCTAACGCCACTGTAATTACGGCAAAAGCGATACATATAAAATACGCAGAGGTTTTTAAAGAAAATTTAAACATTACTTGCCACCTTTATTGTTTACGCTAAAGGCTTCTTTACGTATTTCTTGTCCATCACGTTGTACGTTTTGCATATATAAATTGCGAACAAATTCATAGCGGTTATCAACGTTTTCAAGCACTTTCGGATAATTTGATAACACCGGAACTTGCTCGTGCACACCATCAACTATTAATAATTGCTGAGCGGCACTTTCATCATTAATAAAATTTAATGGATGAGTAAAATAATTGAATGTTAATGAACCTGTGTCTCTAAAGTCTGACGGCCCAAGTAAAGGTAAAACAATATAAGCGCCATAACCCACACCATAAGATTGCAATGTATTACCAAAGGTTGTTTTGTTTCTTTCTATGTCCATTAAGTCGTCAGCGGCATCAAATAGCCCTGCAATGCCTACCGTGCTATTAATAATGATACGCTTTATGCTTTCCCAACTTTCAGCAAAGTTACCCTGTAGTAAGTGATTTAAGGCGTAAAGGGGTTCGCGCAGATTGTAGAAAAAATTAGTAATGGCTTGATCAATCACTTCAGGCATTATTTTTTCATAACCCGCCGCTACTGGGCTTAGTACATATTCGTACGCCGCGTTGTTAAAAGAAAAAATAGGTTCGTTAATAAATCTTAGTGGATCTTCAGGAGCCGTGTAACTGACAACGCTGGGTTGATTCATCACCTCGGTTTCGTACGGCCCTTTTTGCACTTCAGCCGTTTGAACACTATGAGTTACAGCTAGGTTTTGTTTATGATTTATCGATTCGGTTGATGAGCATGCAGTTAACAGTAAAAAACAAAACACCATACCTACGTATATAAGTTTTACGTAAACATCACCACAAACATTATTCTTGTGAGCTTTTAACATGTTGCCCCCTTAGTTATGTAGAAATTATGATTAAGATTCGCTTTTTTGATTTTTTGTTTGAAATTGTTCGGTTAATACTGTGCTTAGCTCTTTACCGCCTTTAGCACCAAAATCGAGTGTTCGAATAGGAAATGGAATTAAGATATCTGCTGTTTCTAATGATTTTTTTATACTAGAGATAGCCCCGTGCCTAGCCGCCATATAACCTGGTTCGCCGGGGTAATCTATCCAGAACCAAACTAGCAGATTAATAGCGCTGTCGCCAAAGCTTTCAGCGAAAACAGCGGTTTCATTTTTTCTAATAACAAAATCACATTTATTTAATGCGCTAACAATAACATTAGCCGCTTCATCAGGGTCATCGGCATAAGATATAGATACGGGTACTTCGACCTTCCGCCTTCCCAAAATAGTAAAGTTAGTTAAAATATTACGAAATAATATTTTGTTTGGAATAACTTCGATTTGACCCGAAAAAGTTTCAACCAGTGTGTTTCTTAAATTAATGGTTTGAACGCTACCAAATACACCATTAGCTTCAATAACATCGCCCATTTTAAAGGGTTTTCTGATGCCCATCACAATGCCAGCAATAAGGTTTTCTGTCATGTCTTGAAAGGCAAAACCAATAGCAAGGCCGATAATACCTGCACCAGCAAGTAACGAGGTTACGGTACCTTTTAAGCCGATAAAGTCTAAGCATATAAAGATACCCAGCATGATTAAACAGCTTTTTATAATAGCGGATAATAAATCAGCTATTTGTCGAGAATCGAATGTACGCCTTAAAACATTACGTATAACCTTGCCCGCTATACGTACAAAAAAAGAAAAGAAGATAATAAAAACAAGCGCAACAATTAAGTTAGGTATGTGTTGTACACCTGTTTCTAACCAGCGACTGAGTTTGCTTCCAATAAGCTCCCAATATTTATCTACATTCAATAGCTCCATGTTTAATAAATCCATAGTTACCTCTACGATCAAAATAATATTATGGATGTTGCAACATTTACGCCTAAACATAGGTTATTGATGTATAAGTGATTTATTTTATTTCAAACTATCTTTATGTCCCTATAGAGTAAATTTTACAAAATAAATTGTTAGTTATTCATTATGATAATTTCATACTATTACTGTTTTAAAAACGTGGTTAAGGCATTAGGATTAATATCAATAACCAGTTCTTCGCTATTAAATAATTCACCGTCAATCACATAGTTAATCAACTCGTCGCTTTTAATAGTAACTTTCTTAACTCGTTGAGTTTGTATGTTTTGATCTACAGACGTTAATTCACTATTAGCGTTACTGGAGCTATTTATATTTAAGCCTGCTGAAATAAGCTCGCCCAACCCCATCAGTTTATTGCTACCATTTTCTATCGTGTTAATCCAAGTAACATCAAGAAAACCGTCTTGGCAGTTAGGCGTGCCATTGCCTTGAGCAAGCACACTCGTAAAGGGAGCTGCATTAGCCACGATAAAGCTCGTGGTATCTATAACTTCAAAAGAGTTATTATCGAACGCGACATTAAGCTTGTAAGCTCTGCCTTGGGTGTAAGCTTTCCAAAAGCCACTTAAATAGGCAAATTGTCCTAAGTCGTCTTTTACACCTCTGTCTGCATAATTGATCATGTCGTGTTCTAAACCAATGCCAGCCAATAACAATACGGTTTTTCCATTACAGGTTGCTGTATCTATTTTAATGGTTTGCTTGCTACATAAATGCGATAACGCTAGCTCTACAGGGTTAATTTTAGAAAGATGACCATATAAATTATGAGCTAACGCATTGGCTGTTCCCATAGGGATAAAACCAAAATTAATTGGCTTATTCACCACTTGCTCGGCAACTTCTCTTAATGTACCGTCGCCACCTGCAGCAATAACCGTTTTAATATTGTTTGATAACGCTTGTTGGGTTAATTGTTTAGCTGACAGCTCTAAAGTGGTTTCTTTAATGGTAAGTGAAAAATGTTTATAAAGCTGATTGATAACCTTATCTTGGTTTTTTTTCCATTTTCCGCCGCCTGCAGCAGGGTTCACAATTAACCATGCGCTAGGATAAATTTCTATTTCATTATTTTCACGGTACTTTACTAACTGCTTGAGCTGTGAAGGGTTCAACCCTGCTTGGGTACGTACTTGGGTTATTTTTTCTAGTACTTCTCTTACCGTTAGCTTAGGGTATTTAACTAACAAATAAGCTGCTGCAACAAATACCGAGCGCCCTCTTCCTAAAGCACAATGTACAACAACGTTATGCCCTTGCTTAATATGATTATCGATCCATGTAACACTTTCGCGTAAAGACTCAATATTTGGTGTTTGATGATCAAGCGTTGGCACATTTAAGTAGTCTAGCGCTAATGCTGAAGCCCCCCAATCTAAAGCACTAAACTCTGCGGTCATGTCTACAATCGCATGAATATTGGTGATATTAGCTGAGGTAAAATCTTGCGTGTTTAACCGAGTAGCAACGTATAAACCTTTATCTATTTTGTGCATTTTATCGGTTTTATCTAAACGTCTTGCAACCGCGTTATAAACATAAACGCCTGAAATAAAAGGCCATAATAGAATGTTGATATAGAGAGGAATTCTGCCATCACTGTTTTTTCTAAAAATTTCTGGCTGCTTTATTAAATAAGCAGTTGAGATAATTAAAAACGAAGCACTTGCCCAATAAAAAATAAATGAGATGAAAAATGTACTGTAGTAGCCCAATACAGCAAAAATTAGCGTTAAGGCAATATAATAAAAATGAATAGCCATGAATATGTTCCTTTATTAAGAATCGATATTCAATAAGGTGCAAGTACTAGACCACACGGTAAGTTACTGATAAGTAATACTAATATAAAAAGTCTACCATCTTTGTTTATTGTTTTTTGTAATATTTACATAAACCCATGTCGACTGATCTCATACTTCTTTATTTTAGAGGAGAGTGTTGTTGGTTTTAAACCGAGTAATTCTGCCGCGCCGTCGTTACCATAAATTTTACCTTTGCATTGCTGTAACGCTTTTTCAATATTACTTTTTTCTAATGCTTTATGTTGTGTTGCGCTCATGAGTTCTGATAGCGCTACTGTTTTTACTGGCACCTGAATATTGTTAGTTTGCTTGGCTAAAATATCGAAGGTTATTTTATCGCCTTTAGCTAAAATTATTTGTCGTTCAATTATATTTTCTAACTCGCGTATATTGCCCGGCCACGTGTATTGTTCTAACAACTGCATTTGCGCTAATGAGACTTTAGGCTGTGGTTTGTTAATACGTCGGCACACCTTATTAATAAAGTGTTTAACGAGTAGCGGTAAGTCGTCGATACGATCACGCAACGCTGGGGATTGAATAGGAAATACATTAAGCCGATAGTATAAATCTTCTCTGAATTTGTTTTCTTTTATCAGGGCTCTTAAGTCTTGATTGGTGGCAGAAATAACCCGAACATCAACATTTCGTGTACGAGAGTCGCCAACTCTTTCGTATTGTTGTTCTTGCAAAACTCGCAGTAATTTACCTTGTAACTGGATCGGTATTTCGCCCACTTCATCTAAAAATATAGTGGCTCCATCAGCTAATTCAAAGCGCCCTATTCGATCAGATATTGCACCTGAAAAAGCTCCTTTTACATGGCCAAAAAATTCACTTTCAAATAAATCAGCAGGAATAGCCGCACAGTTAACACGAATAAGTGGCCGCGCTTTACGTTCGCTTACTTCATGTATTGCTCGAGCAATAAGTTCTTTACCTGTGCCCGATTCGCCAATAATTAACACGTTGGCGTTGGTTGGCCCAACTAATTCAATTTGTTGTACCATATGCTGCACTTGAGCACTTTGCCCAATAATTTGGTGATGATTAAAATCGGCGTTTAGCTCTTCTAATAAATAAGCATTTTCCATTTCTAGTCGACGCTTTAATGAATCAACTTCTTCCATAGCATTAAGTAGTTTTTGTTGAATACGTTTACGCTCGGTAATGTCTCTAAAAATTACCACCGCACCAATTAATATACCGTGTTCAGTTACTGGCGTACTAGTGTATTCTACTGGGATAGGTTTCCCTTCTTTTGACCAAAACACTTCGTTATCAACGCTATGTATTTCACCGTCGTTAAATGCCGCGTAAATAGGACAATCGTGCGCATGGTAATGACTTCCGTCAGGATAAGTATGGTGAATCACTTCATGCATTTTTTTACCAATAATATCTTCTCTTTTCCATCCCGTTATTTTTTCTGCCGCTAGGTTTACAAAGGTTGTATTGCCTTGATCGTCAACACCATAAATACCATCGCCTACCGCGGTTAATAACAGCTGATTTTGTCGTTCTATTTCTTCAAAAGCGGTTTCGTTTTGACGCCAATGCGCTAAACCTGATTGGTAATTAGATTCAACAATGGCCTGATGATAACGAGCAAAGCTTTCTACACTTTTTTGGCAACTCATTAATATATGTTCATCAATCTGCGTTGCGTTGATTTCTAAATGGATAATCTCGCTGTTCACTTTAATGCTTAAATCGCTCGACCATGCATCTTTTTGAATAAGTACTTGCTGAGTAAAATGTATCAGCTGCTCTAAACATTCATGAAAGAACTGCGTGACCTTATAGTTTTTTAAGTTATTATTATTTAAAGCAAATAACCTTTTGGCTTTGCTATTGGCTTGCAAAATTTGGTTATTAGTTGGGTCTATTAACAACATGGCTGTGGGGGCGTTGCTAAACAAATGATCTCGCATTTTCTTTATACCTCAGTATTACTTCTTAGTCATTTATACAATTGTTAGGCCAAACAACGAATTATCGTTACTCGAACCACGAAAAATCGTTATCAACGAAATATCGTTGACTTCAAAATCAATGACTTTTAATTTTTTACCTTAACAATCAAATGAATAGAAAAACAAATGCTATGGCACAGTTATCGCTATATCAGGTTAACGGTTTGTTTTATGTTTGAAAAAATTAGCCAAGCTAATAGCATTTCAAGAGTTTTGCTCTAAATAAGTGCAACGCATCAATAAAAGCATCTAGGTAAAAATTCAAACAATACATATTTTAAACTTAGCGAGGAAATACCATGACGATGACACGCAACGAAGTAACCGAATTAATTGTGACTCAAAAGCTTTATAAAAAAGTTTCGTGGGGAGATTTAGCAGAAGTAATCGGTTTAAGTAAAGAATGGACAACAGCCGCTTTGCTAGGCCAGATGACATTAACAGCGGATCAAGCTGAAAAAATCGGCGCAGTGCTCGACCTACCTGAAGACGCCATTATTCAACTACAAGTGGTTCCATATAAAGGTTCATTACCAACTGCAGTACCTACAGACCCACTTATTTACCGTTTTTACGAATTAATTAACGTATACGGCACCACGTTTAAAGAACTTATTCATGAAGAATTTGGCGACGGCATCATGAGTGCTATCGATTTTAATATGGACTTAAAACGAGAACCTAACGAGAACGGCGATAGGGTTCAAATTCTATTAAGCGGGAAGTTTTTACCTTACAAAACTTACTAACCATTAATAATAAAACTAAATTAAGTGAGAAATAATCATGGCTTATATTGAACCCAGTGAATTCGTAACCAAAATGGTCGATTCTGGTGAGCAGAAAGTTTACATGTCTACCAAAGACACTATTATTCGTGCCTTTATGGCTGGCGCTATTCTTGGCTTAGCCGCTATTTTTGCTATTACCGTAGCCACTAAAACTGGCAGCCCTATTTTAGGCGCTTGTTTATTCCCTGTTGGCTTTATTATGTTGTACCTAATGAAGTTTGATTTATTAACCGGTGTGTTTACGTTAGTGCCTTTAGCCTTATTGGATAAACGACCTGGTGTTACCTTTGGCGGCGTTATGCGCAATTGGGGCTTGGTGTTTGTGGGGAACTTTGCCGGTGCGATGACCACCGCTTTCTTTATGTCGTTTATTTTAACCTATGGTTATTCGGCTGATGGTGGTGCTATTGCTGCTAAAGTCGCTTCAATCGGTGAATCGAGAACCTTAGGCTATCAAGAACATGGTATTGGTGGTTGGTTAACGATTTTTATTCGCGGTATGTTGTGTAACTGGATGGTGTCTATGGGCGTGGTTGGCGCGATGATTTCAACTTCTGCCGGTGCTAAAATGGCCGCTATGTGGATGCCTGTTATGCTGTTCTTCTTTATGGGTTTTGAGCATTCTATTGTGAATATGTTTTTATTCCCGTTTTCTATGATAATGGGTGGCGACTTTACCGTTTACGATTATTTATTGTGGAATGAAATTCCGACGGTTTTAGGTAATTTAGCGGGTGGGTTATTATTAGTCGGTTTACCTCTTTATTTAACGCATGTTAAAACATCGCCTGAGCGTAAACTTTCGTAAGGCGCTTTATTAAAAGCATGTTATTAATACAAATGAGTATTTAGCAGTTTCAGGCTTCGTAATTAACTTTACGAAGCCTTTTTTATTCTTAGAAGTTCATCTACAAATGCTTTTCTTTAGACCAACGAACAAGCTTTTCAACATGTGCGCCTGAGCTCATTATTAAATGACATACTTGCAATAACCCTTTTTGATGGCAATCTTCAAGTGCTTCACCACTCAACTTCGCTAAATTGTCTTTATTGATAGTGTATAATCCATTCATTTTAGAAGGAAATTCAGCCCCTAAATCAAGCTCTAATGTTATAGGTTCTAATAAATCATATTTAGATAATGCTTCTAGTATTTTATTCGTTTGCTGCGTGCCTGCCATTAGCTGAGCAAAAGTATTTTGAATACGTTGTAAATACCCTGTAGCTTGCCCTTTTTCATCAAATATTTTTTCACCTAACTCTTTTTGAACTAGCGGATTAGCGACATCCAAAGCAATACGACCACCAGAAAAGTCACCTTCTTCTGAAAGTATCGCATGAAAAGGCCTACGTAATATTTCAAGAGGTAAATATCTTGCTTGCCAAACATTCTTTTGTATATAAAGGTTCTCAGCTGATTCTATACCTAATAAAGCATTCATAAGAAACTGCCCAGTATTAGGGTTTTTTGTTATAAAAATAGCGTACTCGTGAACAAGTGTACTTAACTCACCTACAGTTACGTAAGCTGTATTGATCTGATTCTCAGGAACATCAACTAATAATGTATTAATTTTAATATTACGATGCTTCACCGTATCGAGTAATTCAATAGTATTTTTTGTCATCTTTATCTCAATGAATTAAATTTTTGAAAGACCATATTTATAAATTTTATTTAGTAGGTCACGATTTGTAGGTAGAGTAGATAATAACTGTTTTTCCCTATCTTTATTAAGCATTACTTGCTGCTTTACATAATTTTTTATATAAGGTTCAAGTTCAAACAATGCTTTAGTACGAAATTTACTACCGTATAATATAAATTGATAACTCGTCGCTTGAAAAAGCTCTCCTGTCGCTTCAAAATCATGTCCATTAGGTATTTTGTTTTTCCATAAAACCATTAATTCTTGCAAGCGTTTAGGTATAGAAGCTTCTGCTTTATTATCTTGCCAAAAAGGCGCTGTTCGATTACTTAAAATATAATGTAATTTTAGAAAATCAATCGCTCTTCCCCAACGATAAGTAAACTTATCGTTAAAACGTTTGGCTGATATATCCATTACACTTGTAGTGAGTGGTAATTGTTCAGCAATGAACATAGCTGATAACTCAACTAAAACTAATGCAGAAGCCTCTAAGGGTTCAAGAAAACCCGCAGATAAACCGACAGCTACACAGTTTTTATGCCAAAATTTTTCTCTATAACCTGATTTAAAATTAATCTCTCTTATAGACAGGTTGTCAGTATTGCCACCTGTAGATTTTATATAAGATAATAAATCGTCTGTTGCCTGCTGTTTAGAAGCATGTTTGCTAGAATATACGTATCCTACACCTCGCCGGCTTGGTAGCCCTATATCCCATATCCAACCTGCATCTTGCGCTGTAGATTGCGTATAAGAAGCGATAGGAGCATTTTCATCAGTATATTGAACTTGAGCAGCTAATGCAGTGTCAGCAAAAAGAATATCATTAACACTCTTAAACTTAACCCCTAATGTTTGCCCCAATAGTAAAGATTTAAAGCCAGTGCAATCAATAAAGAGATCGCCTTCAATGCTATTACCATTATCAAAAGTGACTGAAGTGATATTTTCATTGTCATCTTGATTCACTTTCTCTACTTCAGCTAATACATGCTTAATACCTAAATTTTTAACGCCATGCTTTTGTAAAAAAACAGCGAATAGCCCCGCATTTAAATGGTAACCATAATTAGTTGATGATTTATATTCAGGGTCTGTTATTTTTTTAGGTGCTAAAGATTGCTCAAAAATTTCATGCTGTACAGAAAAATGCTTTGAAAAGGGCTCTTCAATAGATTGATCAAGCCAATATTCAGCAAAAACACCATCTACTGAATGCTTTAGATCATCAAAAGGATGGCTGTAAAACCCTTCACCTTGATCGTTATCCCAACCAACAAACTTTGAACCTTGCTTAAAAGAAGCTTCGCATTCCTTAAAAAAATCAGTTTCTGAAACACCAATACTTTTTAATGTTGCAGCCATTGTAGGCCATGTACCTTCGCCTACTCCTATAATAGGAATATTTGGTGACTCACAAAGTGTAATTTCAAGTTCATTATTAGCGACTCTAGCTTGAAAACGCGAAGCCAAAATACTCGCTGTTATCCAACCGGCAGTACCACCACCAACAATAACGATAGATTTAACTATGTTACTCATAATTAGTACTCCTTTAACTCATTACTAAATAGAGATAAAAACTAATAATACAGTCTATATATAAAAAGACCCATCATAATTGATAGGTCTTTTTTAATATAAATAGCAATTGTATTTATTATGGAATAGCAAACAATGCTAGGTTATCGATATGATAGACAATACCAGCTATTTGGAATCTTAAACGAACAGAAACATCTTCGTTTTCCCAATCAGGTGTACCTGTTGCACTATCTGTATTAAGCATTACACGTACAGCACTATTTACCGTGTTGCTCCATGTACTTGCAGAAAAGTTATAAACCTCAC
Organism: Pseudocolwellia sp. G5-9; assembly: GCF_055808995.1. Taxonomy (NCBI): domain Bacteria; kingdom Pseudomonadati; phylum Pseudomonadota; class Gammaproteobacteria; order Alteromonadales; family Colwelliaceae; genus Pseudocolwellia; species Pseudocolwellia sp. G5-9. The sequence goes on along the minus strand of NZ_CM147893.1, from coordinate 3,174,707 downwards.
CAGATGCTGTTTCTAATTTAACTTCAAAACCTGTAGCTACATCAACAGGTGCATTAGTTGGGTGTATGTCTAATTGCAACATGTAACGACCACCTGCTTTCACAGCTCCTGCTTGAACAGGTAACACAACTTCAGAGGCAGATGCATTATCCGTTGTATCAACAGTTAAAGCATACGTACCACTAGTAACCTCTGTAGCCGTATCAGTAACACCAATAACACCAACACCATTGTTAGTAGGTACGACACCATCTTCAAATGAAGAGGCGTTCATAGTTAACATGTTATTGGCATAACCGTCGATATCAGTAATATCAACAATACGTAGATCATCTACATAAGCATCGCTATCAGAACAACAAGTTGGCCCATTTAATGATTGAAATAATGCATCCGGCACAATAGTCCCTAAATCCCAATCAAACGTTGTGAATACTTTTGTCGTTTCAAGCCATTGAGTTGAGTCATTTACCCACTGTCTAACCCCAGCTTGCCACCATGCTCGAGTACCACCGTAAACATTAAAATGAAGGAAATTAGCATTGATGTCTTCAGTTGTTTGGGTCCAACCTCCGTAGTAATAAATACGGTCAGCCGTAGCTGGCCAATTTATTTCAAGGCCCAGTCCTTTTTCAAGAAAAATACTATTAGAACCTGAATGAGCTGAATTAGTTGATACAACTGGGTTTGCTACCACTCCATCATAAGTGATTTTTCTCCAACCAATATTGCTTGGTAAATTACCTGCTGGTAAACCTTCAAAATCTACTGATGCGCCATTATTAACTAAAATATTAGACTCTACACCATTAACGACAATCGCTAATGAACGTTCACCATCAGAAGTGTTTCCATTTGCATCTTCAATTTGGTAAGTAAATTCAAACGACATATTAGCGCCTGCTGCAATATCGGTTAAAAATGCATTAGGAGTAAAGGTTAAATTATTACCCTCTAATTTAGCGCCATACATCAAAGCTTCAGCACCATTTAATTTAACGTTTTTAACTATTATAGCGTCACCTTCACGGTCAACTACATCAGCAACTAGATCATAAACTTTTGATGTGTCTGTTTCGTTTAACTCATCATTTAAAAAATAACTACTAATTAATGGTGCACCAGGAACATCTTTAACACCCAAAATATTAATCATTAAGTTTCGAGTTAAATCGTGATTATGATCGCTAATTTGATATGTATAATTAAGTGTTACTTTTTCGCCATCTGCGACTTGGCTAGCAATACTTGCTATATCTAGCACCAACTCATTATTTTCATTGAGTGACGAAGGCAAAACAAAGCGGTTATCTGCACTTGCGACAAGGTTAGATGCAGTTAGTGGCTCACCATCAGCATCACTAGCATTTATTAATAAGTTTAAAGTGCCAGTACCTGCATCCTTAGTGTAATTACCCACTAAATCACCGATAATTATAGGTGCGACATCTTCACCTGTCACAGACAGTGTTGCTGTTCGAGTTGATGTTTCAGTTCCATCAGAAACATCATACGAAAATACAACAGTTTTTGTTTCACCAGTATCTAATGTACTAGCCAACGCAGAAGGACGTACAAATATTGCATTCCCTAAAAATTCAAAGCCAGTCAAATCATCTGTATCTGCAGTAAAATTAGTCACAAATAACACGTCACCATCTGCGTCAGTAACACCTGCAGCGCCGTTATTAGTATTTGCCTCTTTTCCTGATGCAGTCCCTAATAAATAAATTCGTTCACCATCATCTGTTTCATGAGCGGTAAATTGAATGTTACTTGAAACAACAGGAGCCACATTTGAAGTTTTTACGTCTGGTTTATAGGATTCATCACCACAACCAAACAGTGCTGTAGATATAGCACCAATTAGTAAAGATTTTTTTATAATTTTCATAGTAAATTACCATTTTTTTTAAAAAGGTGTATAAACTTCACAGAGCTACACACCTATTTTAATTAATTTTAAAAGTTAGCGCGTACACCTAAACGGAACGTTCTGCCTGTTTTAAATCGAGTATAAGTACGCGATTTAGTTGCATCACCTTCTAATGGGTTACCTTCGTTATATTCAACATATTCGAAGCCCTCTAGATTATCAGCTGCAACGCGTTCCACGTTTAACGTTCTACTTGTAAAGTAAGTTCTAAACTCGGCATCAGTTAAATTAACTGCTTGAAAACTAATTGTTACTGCGTCATTAACTTTATAAGACGCTGATAAATCTAGTGAATTACGCCCTTCATTCCAAAGGCTACCTCTGTTCCAAGTTCTACCACTTTGACCAGTGTTAAAATCAGTTCCTACCAATGAATCAGAAGTACCACGATAACTTAACCTAACTTGATGACCATTCTTCTCCCAGAATGTAGTTAAGTTATAAGAATGCTTAGGTGTATCTGCAACTGGGTACTCAGGTAAAGGTTCGCCATTTGAGCCGATCTGAGCATCATAACTACTGTCTTGATATGTATAGTTAGCTGATACACCTAGACCACTGAAAACCCCTGGTAAAAAGTCATACGTTTGAGAGTAACCAAGCTCTACACCCGTAATTTCAGCACCGTCACCATTAATACGTTTATTAATATTATATTCATCACATAACAAACCTAAATCATCTGAAAGAGGAATAGGTAAACTTTTATCGAATGGTGAACCAGCCGTTGCTGTTAATCCGATACAGTTATTAAGATCGTCACCTTCAAATAAATATAATTCATTAGGGTTAACTGCTTCACCAGCTGTTACTGCTGGTCTAAAGTCGTCAAGATAAGCTTGGAAGGTTTCTGTCGTTTCGAAGTTAGACATATCCTTATTAAAAATCGCAACACTCAACATAGATGAAGGATTAAAATACCATTCCAACGATACGTCTATATTTTTTGACTCTAATGGATCTAATCTTGTATTAAACTGAGTTAATCGACTGTTTATATTAGAAGTTTCACCACTCCAGTAAGAGTTTTGAGTTAAAGAAAAACCAGGTCTTAATGAATCTATTTTAGGTCTTGTCATTGTTTTAGATATGGCAAAACGGGCTACTAGTTCTTCAGAAATAACATAATTAAGATTCAAACTCGGTAATACATTTGTATATTTATATGAATCATTTGTAGGTAAAGACATTACCTGATTATCTGTTAAGGCTGTAGATGTATAACCTGTAGTATCTAAAGCGCCAGCAACACTTCCATCCCATGTGAATGGAGCTGTAGTTAAACTAGGATCACCGAATTCATTTTGATGACTACCACTAGCATCTGTATAACGCCACATATTTATCCAAGTAGCATTAACAATATCCTCACCTGCATTAGCATGTCCTTCAGGATACGTTTTAATAGTAGGGTCAGCTGAAACTAGAGAAAACCAATCAGCATAAAATGGGTCATGACATGGTCCAGCATCAGGTATACGTGTCCAACCTGATGGATCTGGACCTGAAGAGGTATCCCAACCTAAACCATCTACTCTGTTATATTTGTGTGCATAACCTGTATCGCTAGTATCATACTCAGGACATGCTGGTAGGCTTGTGTCACGTAATTCTTTTAATTTAGTAAAGTCAAATTCACGGGCAAGACTATCACCACCAAAACTCCACCATTGTGCACCAGCATAACCTTCAGCCTCAACTTCTGTTTCTACATAACGAACACCAATATCACCGGTTAAATCGCCATCTAAAAACTCGAAGTTAGCTTTAAAGTAAACTGATTTAGTATCAAGTTCTGTATTTCTTGTTTCTGTATTGTTTGGTGTTCTTATTACATCTTCATTATCAAAAAGAAGATCAAGAGCACTTCTAATATTAATAGGAGATAAGCCTTGAGTTACATTGTCGCTTTCATAACCTAAACTTTCCATAAAGTCATCAACACCGCTGCCACCTTCTCTAGCGATCAAGCTTGCTCTAATGCTTCGAATATCACCATTATTAATAACAATAGGTTGACCAGTAATAGGATCTTCTAATACTTCGGTTGCAGACGTTGAAGTGAATCGGTAGTTTTGATTATCAACATCTTTTTTACGTTGGCTAATTTTCGCACCGAATTCAAATTGAGTGATAGGACCTAGCTCAACATCCCAATCAAAATCTATTTGAGCATTATTTAGTGTATCTTCAACTGTCACATCTCTTTGAGAAATACTGCTTAAGTTAAAAACATCTAAATCAGAAGGGTTAAACCCTGTTAATACATTAGTGTTATCGTACCATGCAGCTCGACTAATACCTTCTTCATCTGTATAACGATCAAAAATTTCAGTACCAAGATCCATAATGGCTGTACCTGCCACTATTCTACATTCTCCGGTAGTACAATCATAACCAACTGGTTGTGCATCTCTCCCTGCATCAACTAATAGTTGAGCTGGAGCTTGCCCAAAGTTTTGCAGGTTACTAAAAGCATTGTAAGGATCACTCTCGCTTTTACTTTTAGAATGGCCTAATGCAACTGACATTTTTAAATCGTCAGTAATGTATTGATCTATTTTTAAGGTTGTACTTAAGTTAGTTTCTTCTGTCGCATTATTCGTACGACTAACGTCACCAGCTGCAAAACGAGTAGTATTCTTAACTAATGTATTAGTGTCTGTATCTACAACCAACCAATCAGCAAACGGGTCTGTAAATGTTGAAATATATTGAGCATCATTATTATTGTTGAGGTTATTTTCTCCCTCAAATAAGCCTGGACTACTTGCAGTAGAACGACTTTTGATAGTGTCATTTGTTCTGCGACGATCTTGTTTACTATATGTTAGGTCGTATGAAATTTCAGTCTGGTCAGTTGGGATCCATTGAAGACCTAGCGTCAAGCCTTGACGATCAGAAGTATCTTGATGAAGTGAATATTCAGTACTTTGATGCTCAATTGCAATAACGTCACTGATTACATTACCATTCAGGTCAGATGCTGTTCTAAGTGTGCTAGACTCAATAAAGTCACCCACTCGATATTGATCGCGACGTGTACTATTAGAGTCTTGATATGCGCTAAGTGCTAAACCTAAAGTGTCATCAAGAAAAGTTTCTGTTAATGTGAACTGAATTTTACTGTCTGTTTCATCAGCAAATTCATTATATCTTCCTTGTACTTCTAAGGTACGAATAGGATCTTTGTCCACACGGTCTAATGGTTTAATAGTAACTAAGTTAACGCTACCACCTAAAGAGCCTTCATCATGATCAGCACTAGGAGTTTTAACAACTTCTAATCTTGAAAGTGCGTCTGCCGAATAAGAGCTTAAATCAACCGCTTGGTTAAAATCTGTTGATGTTAATTGTTGTCCATTAAGACTAATATTATTTTGGTTAGAAGTAGCCCCACGAATTGTTATTTGAGAACCTTCACCTTGATTTTGAACAATCGATACACCTGTAATACGACCTAAAGCATCAGCTATATTTTGGTCTGTATTTTTACCAACATCTTCAGCGTTAATTGTATCAACTACGTTTTTAGAAAATCGTTTATCATTGAGGGACTTTATTAAACTACCACGTAAGCCCGTAACTTCAATGACTTCAATTTGCTCTTGTTCTTGCTCTGCCTTAGCCTTAGCTATTTTTTTCTCATCTTCTAGTGCATCCTGTGCGTTAGCACTAGCACTCAAAACTGAAAAAACAGCTAAGCAAACAGCATTAAATTTAAACTTTTTACTTGCGTTCACTTTGTATCTCCCATAAACATTCTATTTATAATTATTTAATTCTAGCAAATGAACAGCAATTCCATACCCAACATATGAAATTAACCACTTATGACACTCTAGTGCCGCGACAACATGCTTGTCAATCTTTTTTTGTTAACAATACACAATAAAGATCTGTTTATATTGCGTTTAATTTATAGCCAACTTTAAATAAGTTGTTACATTTTATAATGTTAATATGTTTTAAATAAATTATTTGTTTATATTGATATCTATTACAAATTAATAAACATTTTTTATAATAAATTGATATAACTGCTTTTTAGGTTTAATAGTAAAAAAGCAACGTAAGTGTTCACTTCATTAATATTAGATTAATTAATAATATTAACAATGCTAGTCACTATACTTATCTAAAACGCAGTCAATCAAAGATTGAACATTTTTTATCTATGTAAAAACAAAAAATATCACTCATAACGTAACAAGCAATTATAAGGAAATACCATGAAAGCATGGTTTGTAAAAAGTAATATAAATGGAGTATTTTTAATATTTATCAGTTTGCTTCTAGCTGGGGTATCAAAAGTAACTCTGGCTAACAATTTAGAACATGCGTGGGCTATTGATGAAGGAACAGGAAGTATTGTTGCTGATTCAACTGGTAGTAACGATGGTTCTGTACAAGGTGCAACGTGGATAACAACGGGCTATCTAGAAAACGCCTTACAGTTCAATGGAGTAAGTGATTCTGTTGAAATATCAGGCTCCGCTATTAATACTATGTCTTCATTCTCTGTTGCCGCTTGGGTTAAGTTAGACTCAACCTCAGGTTGGCAAACCGCAGTCTCCCAAGATGGGGTAAACCTCAGTGGTTTCTTTTTACAGAAAACCCAGTTTGACAAGTTTGCATTTTCGATGCTTGATAGTGATTCAGTTACTGCTAATGTAATTCGAGCTGAAGCCAGTTTTAATCCTCTACCTAATACTTGGTATCACTTAATTGGAATGTATGATGCAACTGCTCAGGAAATAAGACTGTATGTTAATGGTCTCTTGGCGTCAAACCAATCATTTACAACGCCTTGGAGTGCTTCAGGCGATACAGCTATAGGAAGAGGACAATGGCTAGGCGAAAATGTTGATTACTTTTCTGGCGCGATCGATGAAGTGAAAGTTTATAATGATGCGCTATCAGGAACAGAAGCAAAAAACTTATTTTCAACAGGTAATATTCAAGGTGCGCTTTTCAGTGATGATTTTAATGACGGAAACGACAACGATTGGACAATATATGATGGAGTTTGGCAAATAAATGACAATCAATATCACGTTAATAGTGGCCCAGGTTATAAGTCGGTAGCAGATAACGTTAATGTTACTGATTTTGAATACGAAGCAGACATCACTTTAAATTCCTCAGGTAATGCAGGAGTTATATTTCGCATCATCAATCCTAGCATTGGTGCTGACTCATTCAGCGGCTACTATGCAGGAATTGAAGACAATGGAAATATCACGCTTGGCAAAATGGATAATAATTGGACTTTATTACAGTCTGTAGCTGCGGGAATTAAAACAGGTGTAACCTATCGATTAAAGGTTATCGCTATTGGCTCCAATTTGCAGGTTTATCTCGATGGTATTCCCCAAATAAATATCAACGACACTAGCTACACATCTGGCAGTATAGGGGTGAGATCATTTATGGCCAACTCATCATTTGACAACCTTATTGTAAAAGCAGCTAGCGACGGGAACTCTGTCTGGATTGAACCAGTGTGGACTAAAGGAACGGCTGCTTTGATGACAGACTTTTCTAATAACCTGTCTCCTGACAATGTCCATCAAGACTACCCTAGAATGCAAATGACTCGCACAGAATGGGACAATTTAAATGGAATCTGGCAAGTGAAAGAAGGAATTGCTGGAGAGATCCTCCCCAGCAATCAAAACTTTCCTCAAGCTGTGCTTGTACCTTTTGCGATTGAATCTGCCTTATCCGGTGTAATGCAAGGCTGGGATCACCTTTGGTATCGCAAAGTAATCAACATCCCCACCAATTGGCATGATCAACGAATCCTATTACATTTTGGAGCGGTTGATTTTGAATCCGAGGTATTTGTCAATGGTCAAAGTCAAGGTATCCATAAAGGAGGTTATGATTCATTTTCTTATGATATTACGGATTCATTGAATTCAACGGGCAATCAAGAAATTATAGTTCGTGTTTTTGATGATACAGGAGCAAGCAGTCAAGCTATAGGAAAACAAGCAGAAACCCCTCACGATATTTTTTATACTGCAACAACAGGAATTTGGCAAACAGTATGGATGGAGCCTGTGCCAGCAAGTCATATAGATAGTATTAAACTGACTCCTAATATTGACAACAATACTGTAAGTCTAATCATTAATGTCAAGGGTGATACGAACGATCTTCTAGTCGATGCATCGATAACATCGGAAGGTATGTCGGTAGCTTCAGCAATAGCGCAAAATGTAGGTTCTGAATTTACTATAACTATTCCAAATCCCACTCTATGGTCTCCCGATAATCCCTTTCTCTACGATCTGAAAATTGACTTGAAAAATGGAAACTCGATCATTGACTCCGTAGGTAGTTATTTTGGAATGAGAAAAATTTCTATAGTGGCTGATGGAGGTTACCAGAAAATGTACCTCAATAATCAATTTTTATTCCAAAGAGGCCCATTAGATCAAGGATACTGGCCTGACGGTATCATGACGGCACCAAATGATGCAGCACTAAAGTATGATTTAGAAATAACCAAAAAGTTAGGCTTCAATATGACTCGCAAGCACATAAAAGTAGAGCCTGACCGTTGGTACTATTGGGCAGATAAGCTAGGACTATTAGTGTGGCAAGATATGCCAAGTAGAAATCTAGATCTGCGAGGTAATGAAGATGTTATGTGGGAACAAGAGCTGCAGATCATGATGGAAAAACTTCATAACCACCCCTCTATTATTATGTGGGTAATTTTTAACGAGCAATGGGGGCAGTTTCTTGAGGAAGGTTCTAATCGCGTTACTGATTGGGCTATTTCCTTTGACCCAAGCCGAGTAGTAAGCCAAACAAGTGGCTGGGAAGATTATAATGGAGGACACGTCAAAGATAGTCATTGCTATCCGGGCCCATGCGTTCCAACAGATGCTGAAACAGCAGGACGTGTTAAAGTTAACGGTGAATATGGAGGGATCACTTACGAAATTCCAAATCATTTATGGCAAATAGGTGGTGGGCATACTTATGCTGGACAGGTGTTCGACGATCTAAACTTCTTCGAGTCTTATGGTAGTAAAGTTAAAACACTTTACGAGTGGAAAGATACACAAGGATTGAGCGCCTATGTTTATACACAACTCACCGATGTAGAAGGAGAGGAAAATGGTCTTCTAACCTACGATCGAAAACGGATAAAAGGGAATGATCTGGCTCGCCTCAAAAAGTTGAATCAAGGAATACCTTTAACCTTCAATGACATTGTTCCAAGCGCTAAAAATCAAGCGATCAGTTGGCAATATACCACCACTGCTCCTAGTGCAGGTTGGCAAGCAGTTGAATTTAATGATTCGTCTTGGAAAACAGGCGACGCAGGTTTTGGTACTGTAGAAACACCAGGTACAGTTGTAAGAACAGTTTGGAATACAGCTGATTTATGGATGCGTCAAACGTTTATATTAGATAATTTAAACTCTCAACAATTAGATAATCTATATTTTGAAATCCACCATGATGATGAAGCGCTTGTTTATATAAACGGGATATTAGCAGGAGAGTTTAACGGATATACCAGTGGCTATTCTCATATTAAGATGACTGCGGCAGCAAAAGCCGCACTGAACTTAGGTGGAAATAATGTTATTTCTGTTCATACTCATCAAACTATTGGGGGACAATACGCTGATATAGGTATTGTTGAAATGGTTCAGTAGCAAATCACTAAACTAATACCAAGTTAATTGATTGACGACTTAAAGATAATTAAAAAATTTATAGGCACAGATTTCACGTTCCACGTAATTTGTGCCTAATTTTTTGGCCCAACTGAAATCTGTATCTTGAATTGATATCGCTCAAGTGCTCTGAAATACGCCTCTTGATTGATAACGGGTATATATCAAGAATACTAAAAACTAGCCAATAACATCATATAAATTATCGTTTTCTACGATTTGACTGAGCGCCTAGCGCTTTCTTTCTAGCATTTTTTTTAGACGGAGGACTTTGTTTTTTTCTTCCACTTTTAGGTGGCTTAGTCAGGTCAGGTTCATAGCCAGGCAACCACTGTGGTAACAATTGTGTATCAAGAACATCTTCAACCGCCTTTAACAGCCACTCTTCATCCGGACTCATGAGTGATAAGGCTAAACCGGCTTTACCTGCTCTACCCGTTCTTCCAATACGATGAATATAATCTTCAGCTACATAGGGTAATTCGTAATTAATAACGTATTGTAAATCGATAATATCAATACCGCGCGCAGCAACATCTGTCGCAACAAGAGCTCTTGTTTTGCCTTCTTTAAATTCAGCAAGGGCTTTATCTCGTGCGCCCTGCGATTTATCGCCATGAATAGATTGTGTTTTAATCCCATCTTTACACATTTCTTTTGCAAGCTCATCAGCGCCTTGTTTAGTACGTGTAAAAATCAGGACTTGTCGCCAGTTTTTAGAGCCAATTAAAAAAGAAGTTAACTCGCGTTTTCTGTCCGCATCTACGGTATATACAATTTGCTCAACATCTTTTGCTGCTGTATTACGTTCACCCACTTCGATTAATTGAGGATCATTTAATAAGGTTTTACTTAGCTTAAAAATACTGTCGTCAAAAGTTGCTGAAAACAGTAAGGTTTGACGCTCAGCAGGCACTCTTTTTAAAATATTAGTAATCTCATCTTTAAAGCCCATATCTAGCATTCTATCGGCTTCATCAAACACTAAGTACTGTAAATCAGCCAAAGTCAGCGAACCATTAATTAAGTGGTCTAATAATCGACCTGGTGTAGCAACAATAATGTCGGCACCCGCATTTATAGCTTCAGTTTGTGGTTTAATACTTACACCACCATAAACAAGCACTGATTTAATATCGGTATATTTAGCGTAGGTCTCTATATTTTTAAATACTTGCTGAGCTAACTCACGCGTAGGTGTTAAAACAAGAGCTTTAACAGTACGCGTTGTTTTTTGAGATAATAAATGATGCAAAATAGGGAGCGTAAAAGCCGCGGTTTTACCTGTACCTGTTTGTGCTCCAGCCATAACATCTTTATGTTTTAAAATAACAGGAATAGTGGCAAGTTGAATAGGAGTAGGCTTTTCATAACCAGACTCTTCAATTGCTTTTAATAAAGCAGGATTTAACGCTAAAGAGGTAAAGCTCATACAATTTCACAACAATAAATTTTTAATGTCGCTATTGTATCAGAGAAGTTTCAACATTGAGTAATGTAGCTAATTTTTACAATTAATGTTCTTGATAAAATAGCCATTTCTAACGAACCTCTTATAATGTTCACCTCTGCAAAAAGGTTGAATGATTATGGCAAAAAAATATTTAATTTGGGATTTACCTCTTAGGCTTTTTCATTGGGTATTAGTGCTAACAATATTAGGTGCTTGGTATACCTCCGATCAAGACAACGATTTAATCGATTATCATCTTATTTTTGGTTATGTCGCACTGGGATTGATGCTGTTTAGAATATTATGGGGATTTATAGGTACGACTCATGCTAAATTTAAACATTTTATTCCTACACCAAACAAACTAATAAACTATATAAAAAATAAAAACGATCAACAATCAGCGGCTTATCCAGGACATAATCCATTAGGTAGTTTAATGGTTGTATTTATGTTAGTAATAATTTTACTACAAGCGATAAGTGGCTTATTTATGAATGACGATATATTTACATCAGGCCCTTATTACGGAGAAGTTACTGGCAGTCTTGAAAAAGTTATTACCTTTTTCCATCGTAATAGTTTTAATGTGATTTTAGCGGCAATAGCCTTACATATACTTGCCATTATTTTTTATAAGGTTGTTAAAAAGAAAGCATTAGTTGCTTCAATGATCACAGGAAAGAAAAGCTCTGAAGAAGTATCTGAAAAAGATGCAATAAAGCATTCAAAAATTATTATTGCGATTATAACAGCTATAGCTGTTGCGGCTTTTGTATATTGGTTAGTTATTATAAATGCTCCCGTAATAGAAGAATATTATTAACTCACTGATTAAATAGACAACTTAAACTTAGATACTAAAAAGCGCTGCTATTATTTCTAATAGCAGCGCTTTTTTATCATTTTTAAAAACTATTTAGTCGACTTTAAAATCATCATGACAGCCGCCACAAGATTTTCCTACTTCACCGATAGCTTTTTTAGTAGCAGATTCATTACCTAACTTTGCAACTTTTAATAAGTCGGCTGAAGCTGATACTAATGCTTCTGTACGCTTTTCAAATAATTCAGGTTTGGTCCAAACATCATTTGAAGCTTCTGTTTTAACTTTAAAACCTGATGTATTGGTACTCATATAATCGGCAATCATTAATGATAATTGATTAATGCGTAAAGCATGTTTTTCTACCGCTTTAGCATCAAATGGCATTTTACCTTTTGCCATAGCGCCTAACGGGCCCATATTGCTACCTAGCAAACCAAATACGGCTTGACGTGTATGAGCAGTTTTTTCAGCTTGCTTTAACGACTTGGCGGTATCTGCCATTGCTGATGCAGCAACAACAAATGAAGATGCAACGACTATACTTGTTAATATTTTTTTCATATTGATTAAATCCCTCATTAAACTAACTTTACTCGTAGCTTAAATGAATACTCACTTAAGAGTAAACTTATTTATTATATTACTACACATTAAAAAGTAACATTTGGTTTCATTATTTTTTTCTTAATTCATCTTCTAACTCATCAGGGTATAACACAACACCTTGCTCGTTAGTGTTAGGAAATACAACGATGGCGAGTTCATCATCTAACAAACCTTGTGTCCAGCGGCTATACCATTTATTTAGGCTTATAGCTTCCGCTTTACATGTATTCCATTCCTCATTAATCCATAGTTCAGCTGTTTCTTTTGAAGGCCAAACCGGCACGCAATCTTCATCTTCCGTATTTAACATGACACAACCATGCTCATCGGTTAGTATCCAAATAGTTTGATGCTCACGCACCTCTTTTAAAAAATAGGTTACTCTACTCTCATCATTAAGGTTTAGTATTTTATGTAAATTGTTTTCGTTAGCCATATTCCTAACCTTTTAAAAGTTTAAATGGCAAAAATTTCCATTTCATCGCCTATTTTCTTTCTCATTTCCATCAATTTTATCGCTGCATTATGCTGAGAAATATCTTCTTCAGTTTCAGGAATGTATTCTGGAATTTGAATTTTTTGACCTGTTTCATCAACCGCAACCATAATAACAATACAGTGGGTGGTTTTACGACGAATAAGAGACTTCGGATCACATGCATTTACTTCTAACGCTATGTGCATTGATGACGTTCCCGTATAAATAACTTTAGCTGATACTTCAACCAAACTACCAACATGAATAGGTGCAACAAACTTAATACCACCCGCATATGCAGTAACACAGTAACGACCACTCCAACCTGCTGCACATGCGTAAGCGGCTAAATCGATCCATTTCATTACGGCGCCACCATGAACTTTACCACCAAAATTTACATCTTGTGGCTCAGCTAAAAATCTTAAGGTGATATCTCTTTGTGGTTTGTTCATCTTTATTTCTCTTTGTAATGAATAGCTAATAAATAGTATATGTTTTAACTAAGCAGTTTTCGTTCCACTTTAATATAACCTCAAAATAGCGATTATCCTATTTAATGCTTTAATAATGGCCTTAAAACAGACAAAATTGAACAATTAAAAATCAATGTGTTTCTATTGCACCATAAAGATGCATCGCATGATAATAACAGGAATAATAAATGAAAATTTGGGTAGATGCTGATGCATGTCCTATCGTAATAAAAGACATTCTTTTTAGAGCCGCTGAACGAGCAAAAATTGAAGTTACACTTGTTGCTAATCACTTCTTGAAAACACCACCTTCTAAGTTTATTAACTTTGTTCAAGTCAATTCAGGGTTTGATGTAGCCGATGACGAAATAGTGAAAAGAGCCGAGGTAAAAGACTTAGTTATTACGGCTGATATTCCACTTGCGGCTGAAGTCGTTGAAAAAGGTTGTATTGCTTTAAATCCTAGAGGCGAACTGTATACAACACACAATATTAAACAAAAGCTTAATATGAGGGATTTTATGGATACATTAAGATCTAGCGGAATTCAAACAGGTGGCGTACCACCAATTAGTCAAAATGATAGACAAGCCTTTGCCAACAACTTAGACAAATGGCTTGCTACAAATCACAAATAATAGATTTACCTTGATGCTGAATAGGGATCTTTTGAAGCACTCTTTTGTGCATTAGGTTTACGAGCCGAACGGCTTTGTGGGTTACTCCCTACTTTATGATTTTGGTTTTTACTTTTAGGCTTATGCCCGCGCGCATTATCTGCGGATCTTTGACCATCTTTATGTTCAAAGCTCGCTTTAGGTTTTTTAGATCGTTGTTGTTTTAATGGTCTTAGTGTTCTTGATTCTGGTAATTCGTTAAACGGTGCAAAGCCTTCGTATATTTCACGGGGAATAAATTTCTGCATAACGTGTTGTATGTCGTTGAGTAAGTCTATTTCATCTGCACATACCAATGAAACAGCATGACCACTAGCACCTGCTCGACCTGTTCTACCTATACGATGAACATAATCTTCGGGTACATTAGGTAATTCAAAATTAACCACTTGTGGTAGTTGGTCAATATCAATTCCGCGCGCTGCTATATCTGTTGCAACTAACACACTAATAGTACCTTCTTTGAAGTTAGCTAAAGCTTTTGTACGTGCTCCTTGGCTTTTATTGCCATGAATTGCCGCTGCTTTTATCCCAGCACCTTCTAAAACTTTAGTTAACTTATTAGCACCATGTTTGGTTTTCATAAATACCAGCACTTGTTGCCAATCATTATCTTTTATTAGCTGCGTTAATAGCTCTGGCTTTTTCTTTTTATCTACCGGATAAACCAATTGTGAAACTGATTCAGCCGCTGAATTTTTAGGTGTGACAGAGATTTCAACAGGATTATTAACTAAACCACGAGCAAGATCACGAATATCGTCAGAAAATGTTGCTGAGAAAAGTAAGTTTTGTCGCTGTTTAGGTAAAAATGACAATATTTTCTTTATATCTCTAAGAAACCCCATATCAAGCATTCTGTCAGCTTCATCTAATACCAATACTTCAAGCTGATCAAATCGGATGGCTTTTTGATTAAATAAATCTAACAACCTACCAGGCGTGGCAATAACTATATCCGCACCTTGACGTAATCTCATCATTTGAGGATTAATTTTAACACCACCGAATACTACTGTAGAACTTAGTGATAAATACTTACTATAAGTATCTACATTGACAGCAATTTGAGCGGCTAACTCACGTGTAGGCGTTAAAATTAAACTACGCGCTTGGTTAGGTTTTGCTTTATTACCTTTAGATAGAATTTCTAATATAGGTAAAGTAAAACCTGCAGTTTTACCTGTACCCGTTTGAGCAGCAGCCATAACGTCTTTTCTAGACAATACGGCAGGAATAGCTTGTTCTTGAATAGGGGAAGGGTTTTCATAACCTTTTTCAGATAAAGCGGTAAGAATTTCTGTCGAAAGGCCTAAAGATGTAAAACTCATAATATACTCAATTCACTATATACCGCCAATCGCGGCGCTGAAGCTTACATTATAGTAGTAGTTAAGGCAATTTACTTACAACGATCAGGTTTTAATTCTTTATCGTTATATAGGCAAATCTGTTACTTATATTACGAGTAAATAACTGGTAAAGTTACGCTAATGGATTTTGTTACACGTCATTATCTTAATGATATAAAAGGTATTTCATGCTTGATGCTGTATGTTATGAAAAAAATATTTTAATTATAGATGGCATTCGCCAATCCCGAGAAATATTAAAGCAATTTGCTCAAAGTATTAATGCACTCCGTATTGATACAAGTCAGCACGCCCCAGATATTATTTCTAAATGCGAAAACATTGGCTACGATGTAATTTTACTCGGTTACGATTTAGGTGAAGACCGTAAGAATGGTCAACAAATATTAGAAGAGTTACGGGTTAAAAATTTAATATCACGTCATTGTACAATTATTATGATAACAGCAGAAATATCACAATCTATGGTATTAGCTGCTTTAGAACACAAACCTGATGATTACCTTACAAAACCCTATACTTTAGGTGAAATATCAACGCGTTTAGAGAAATGCCTACGAAAAAAGAAAGCAATGGCTCCAATTTATACGGCTATGGATAACAACAATTATAATGATGTTATTACCCTAGCTAATGCAATGGCAGAAAAAAATAATCTATATAAAAATGAATGTTTAGGTATTATTTCACGCCAATACTACGAACTTGAACAATATGATCTTGCAAAAGAAATTTATTTATCTTACGAAAATGAAGAAAACTGCCAATGGGCTGTTATAGGTTTAAGCAAAATCGCCATAATCAATAAAGACTATTTAACAGCAAAAAACTATTTAAATAAATTAATTGAAAGCTATCCCCATTATCTTTCTTCTTACGACTGGCTAGCAAAAACTTATCAATTACTAGAGGAACCTATAGAGGCTGAACGTATACTAGAAAAAGCCATTGGCATTTCGCCTAGATCAGTTCCTCGTCTGAAAAAATACGCTGAACAGTGCTTAGCTAATCAAAACTTCGAAAAAGCAACTAATGCTTATAAAAACACACATGATTTAGCCTATCACTCTATTCATCGGAAACCAGAAAATACAATTAATTTTGCAGAAGCACTTTTAGAATATGCCGATCAACTCTCGACTTATCAAATTAAGCAACTCAACACCAAGGTGTTTAATGCATTAAAAAAAATGACACGAGACTTTAAACAACCAGAACTTAAAGTAATCTCATTGTTATTAACCTCTCGTTTGCATGATAAAGTTAAAGATTTTTCATTATCCTTAACAGCATTAACCGAAGCAGAAAGATTACTCAAAAAAGAAAGCGATAATTATTCAGCAAAAGGTACGTTATCAATAGCCAAATACTTAATATCACTTAATAAAAAAGAAATGGGCAAAAACCTAATTAACGCGCTAGCTGAATCAAACCCTGACGATACTGAATTAATGCTAGAGATATCAAAAATTATTGAGCAACCCATCAGTGACAAAAATAAAGCAGAAGCACAGATTGCATTAGAAATTGGTACTAATCTTTACCGAACAGGCCATTACAAATTAGCTATTGATAAATTAACTCAAGCATTAACACTATTCCCTTATCATATAGGAATAAAATTAAATCTTTACCAAGCCATTATTGTTTCAATTGAACACTTAACAGCTAGAGATAAAGACATAATCAAAGCGAAACTCCTAACAAGAGAGTTTAATCAATTATCAGTCAATTCAGAATCGTACTTTAGATATCAGAAATTAAAAAAGAAATATGATGAAGCAATAGAAAAAGAAGCTTAAACAACAATTAATACCAAACGCATTAATGAATTGACCTATTTTATACGAAGAATAAATTGTCAAATACACAAGTTCACCGTTTCAGACCGAACCTAAGCATCTACGTCATATAGGTGAGGCATTTATTTTAATAAGAAGTGTTCTAATTATTAAATAACAATGTAATTGGCCATTAAGGCAAGTATAAATAATGAATGGGTTATTGCGATTGGTATAATATGGCTAAGAAAAAATGGTGGAGGGAGGTGGATTCGAACCACCGAAGGCTGAGCCGTCAGATTTACAGTCTGATCCCTTTGGCCACTCGGGAACCCCTCCACGGGGTAACCTATTACTAGGTTGAAATAGGCGTTTAGCAATGTCCTACTCTCACATGGGAACTCCCACACTACCATCGGCGCTAATGCATTTCACTTCTGAGTTCGGAATGGGATCAGGTGGGTCTACATCGCTATTGTCGCTAAACAAAACTTTAGAATTTAACAAACTTAAGAAATTTACTAAATTCTAGAGTTTAAAAGCCCGTCACATCAGTAACGGGCTTTTAGTATTAGAAGCCTAGCAATGTCCTACTCTCACATGGGAACTCCCACACTACCATCGGCGCTAATGCATTTCACTTCTGAGTTCGGAATGGGATCAGGTGGGTCTACATCGCTATTGTCGCTAGACAAAAAAGGTCAATCTTGAAAGCCTTTCAACAAAAAATTATTTTCATTGAACTATAAATACGTTTTAATCTCTTATTCGCACATGTGTACGTGTCACTCATAGAGTGTGTCAAACTTCATACAAAACTATTTAGGTGTTGTATGGTTAAGCCTCACGGGCAATTAGTATCAGTTAGCTCAAGGCCTCACAACCCTTACACACCTGACCTATCAACGTTGTAGTCTCCAACGACCCTTTAGGGAGCTTAAAGCTCCAGTGAGAACTCATCTCAAAGCCTGTTTCCCGCTTAGATGCTTTCAGCGGTTATCAGTTCCGAACGTAGCTACCGGGCAATGCTATTGGCATAACAACCCGAACACCAGCGGTTCGTCCACTCCGGTCCTCTCGTACTAGGAGCAGCCCTCTTCAATTCTCAAACGCCCACGGCAGATAGGGACCGAACTGTCTCACGACGTTCTAAACCCAGCTCGCGTACCACTTTAAATGGCGAACAGCCATACCCTTGGGACCGACTTCAGCCCCAGGATGTGATGAGCCGACATCGAGGTGCCAAACACCGCCGTCGATATGAACTCTTGGGCGGTATCAGCCTGTTATCCCCGGAGTACCTTTTATCCGTTGAGCGATGGCCCTTCCATACAGAACCACCGGATCACTATGACCTACTTTCGTACCTGCTCGACGTGTCTGTCTCGCAGTTAAGCTGGCTTATGCCATTGCACTAACCGTACGATGTCCGACCGTACTTAGCCAACCTTCGTGCTCCTCCGTTACTCTTTGGGAGGAGACCGCCCCAGTCAAACTACCCACCAGACAGTGTCCCCAAGCCCGATGAGGGCCCTAGGTTAGAACATCACGCATACAAGGGTGGTATTTCAAGGTTGGCTCCAACACATCTGGCGACGCATCTTCAAAGCCTCCCACCTATCCTACACATGTAGGAGCAATGTTCACTGTCAAGCTATAGTAAAGGTTCACGGGGTCTTTCCGTCTAGCCGCGGGTATACGGCATCTTAACCGCAATTTCAATTTCACTGAGTCTCGGGTGGAGACAGTGTGGCCATGATTACGCCATTCGTGCAGGTCGGAACTTACCCGACAAGGAATTTCGCTACCTTAGGACCGTTATAGTTACGGCCGCCGTTTACCGGGGCTTCGATCATGAGCTTCGCAGAGCTAACCCAATCAATTAACCTTCCGGCACCGGGCAGGCGTCACACCGTATACGTCATCTTTCGATTTTGCACAGTGCTGTGTTTTTAATAAACAGTTCCAGCCACCTGGTTACTTCGACTCTCCTGTGCTTACTCCGCAAGGGATTCACACCAGAGAGCGTACCTTCTCCCGAAGTTACGGTACTATTTTGCCTAGTTCCTTCACCCGAGTTCTCTCAAGCGCCTTAGTATTCTCTACCTAACCACCTGTGTCGGTTTGGGGTACGGTTCCTATATATCTGAAGCTTAGAAGCTTTTCCTGGAAGCATGGCATCAATGACTTCATCTCCGTAGAGACTCGTCTCGACTCTCAGTGTTAACAGCAACCCGGATTTACCTAAGTCACCCACCTACAATCTTTCACACGGACTACCAACGCCGTGCTCACCTAGCCTACTCCGTCCCTCCTTCGCAATATATAGAAGTACAGAAATATTAATCTGTTTCCCATCGACTACGCGTTTCCGCCTCGCCTTAGGGGCCGACTTACCCTGCCCTGATTAACATGGGACAGGAAACCTTGGTCTTTCGGCGGGGGAGTTTTTCACTCCCCTTATCGTTACTCATGTCAGCATTCGCACTTCTGATACCTCCAGCATGCTTTACAACACACCTTCAACGGCTTACAGAACGCTCCCCTACCACTTGAACCTAAGTTCAAATCCGCAGCTTCGGTGACTAGTTTAGCCCCGTTACATCTTCCGCGCAGACCGACTCGACTAGTGAGCTATTACGCTTTCTTTAAAGGATGGCTGCTTCTAAGCCAACCTCCTAGCTGTCTATGCCTTTCCACATCGTTTCCCACTTAACTAGTACTTTGGGACCTTAGCTGGCGGTCTGGGTTGTTTCCCTCTTCACAACGGACGTTAGCACCCGTAGTGTGTCTCCCGCATATCACTCATTGGTATTCGGAGTTTGCAAAGGGTTGGTAAGTCGGGATGACCCCCTAGCCTTAACAGTGCTCTACCCCCAATGGTGTTCGTGCGAGGCTCTACCTAAATAGATTTCGGGGAGAACCAGCTATCTCCCGGCTTGATTAGCCTTTCACTCCGACCCACAAGTCATCACCGCATTTTTCAACATACGTGTGTTCGGTCCTCCAGTTGATGTTACTCAACCTTCAACCTGCCCATGGGTAGATCGCCGGGTTTCGGGTCTATACCTTGCAACTAAACGCGCAGTTAACACTCGCTTTCGCTACGGCTCCCCTATTCGGTTAACCTTGCTACAAAATATAAGTCGCTGACCCATTATACAAAAGGTACGCAGTCACCCGACTAAATCGGGCTCCCACTGCTTGTACGTATGCGGTTTCAGGTTCTATTTCACTCCCCTCACAGGGGTTCTTTTCGCCTTTCCCTCACGGTACTGGTTCACTATCGGTCAGTTAGGAGTATTTAGCCTTGGAGGATGGTCCCCCCATGTTCAGTCAACGTTTCACGTGTGCCGACCTACTCGATTTCATGGTAAGTTTATTTTCGTGTACGGGGCTATCACCCTGTATCGCTCTACTTTCCAGTAGATTCCACTAACTTACAAACCACTTAAGGGCTAATTCGCGTTCGCTCGCCGCTACTAACGAAATCTCGGTTGATTTCTTTTCCTCGGGGTACTTAGATGTTTCAGTTCTCCCGGTTCGCCTCGCTACCCTATGTATTCAGGTAGCGATACCCGCCTTACGACGGGTGGGTTTCCCCATTCGGATATCTTTGGCTATAACGGTTTTTATCACCTCACCAAAGCTTTTCGCAGATTAACACGTCCTTCATCGCCTCTAACTGCCAAGGCATCCACCACATACGCTTAGTCACTTAACCATACAACCCTAAATAGTCTCGAAAGAATATTAAGTACACCGTGGTGACTAAACCACAGTAATTGTAAAGTCTGACATTTTCACGCACACATTGTGTGTCTTGAATAAGAGTTGATAACAGTTCCTTATAAATAAGAAGCTTGTTATCGGGTTGATCACATTTCCGAGGAGGAAACATGACCACCATCATCACTTCCCGATAAAAGAAGTAACAATAGCTTGGTATTTATACGTTACAAACAACAGCGCGACACCGTTGAGTGCTATATAAATACCGGTATTTATATCAGCTTTCCAGATTGTTAAAGAACTTAATCTCAGCACGCATTCGGCTAAAATTTTGGTTTGACCCCCACGGATGGAGGAAAACCCGAGAAACGTACGGAACGTTTCCGGTAAAAAACCAAACTTAATGTGTTCACTTAGAACAAGTTAAGTTTGGTCTCTTTCTTTTGAAGAAAAAGTGGTGGAGCTAAGCAGGATCGAACTGCTGACCTCCTGCGTGCAAGGCAGGCGCTCTCCCAGCTGAGCTATAGCCCCATATTTTATGAGGTGTGCACTTCTTCTATTTCGTTATCAGGCAATTTGTGTGAACACTCTTGGTACAGGATGTACCTGTGTCGATTAGCCACGGATGGCAAATAATCGACCTAAATAAATCTTATACCCATTAAAACGTTTTACTTCAAGATAAGGAGGTGATCCAACCCCAGGTTCCCCTAGGGTTACCTTGTTACGACTTCACCCCAGTCATGAATCACAAAGTGGTGACCGTCCTCCCGAAGGTTAAACTAGCCACTTCTTTTGCAACCCACTCCCATGGTGTGACGGGCGGTGTGTACAAGGCCCGGGAACGTATTCACCGTAGCATTCTGATCTACGATTACTAGCGATTCCGACTTCATGGAGTCGAGTTGCAGACTCCAATCCGGACTACGACAAGCTTTGTGGGATTCGCTCCACCTCGCGGTATTGCTGCCCTCTGTACTTGCCATTGTAGCACGTGTGTAGCCCATCCCGTAAGGGCCATGATGACTTGACGTCGTCCCCACCTTCCTCCGGTTTATCACCGGCAGTCTCCTTAGAGTTCTCGCCATTACGCGCTAGCAAATAAGGATAGGGGTTGCGCTCGTTGCGGGACTTAACCCAACATTTCACAACACGAGCTGACGACAGCCATGCAGCACCTGTCACTACTTTCCCGAAGGCACGAAACCATCTCTGGTAACTTAGTAGGATGTCAAGGGATGGTAAGGTTCTTCGCGTTGCATCGAATTAAACCACATGCTCCACCGCTTGTGCGGGCCCCCGTCAATTCATTTGAGTTTTAACCTTGCGGCCGTACTCCCCAGGCGGTCAACTTAGCGCGTTAGCTACGCCACCCACAGATCAAGTCTACAGACGGCTAGTTGACATCGTTTACGGCGTGGACTACCAGGGTATCTAATCCTGTTTGCTCCCCACGCTTTCGTGCCTCAGTGTCAGTATTTGTCCAGGTAGCCGCCTTCGCCACTGATGTTCCTTCCAATCTCTACGCATTTCACCGCTACACTGGAAATTCCACTACCCTCTACAATACTCTAGCTTGCCAGTTCAAAATGCAGTTCCCAGGTTGAGCCCGGGGCTTTCACATCTTGCTTAACAAACCACCTACGCACGCTTTACGCCCAGTAATTCCGATTAACGCTTGCACCCCTCGTATTACCGCGGCTGCTGGCACGAAGTTAGCCGGTGCTTCTTCTGCGAGTAACGTCACAGATGCAGAGTATTAGTCTACACCCTTTCCTCCTCGCTGAAAGTGCTTTACAACCCGAAGGCCTTCTTCACACACGCGGCATGGCTGCATCAGGCTTTCGCCCATTGTGCAATATTCCCCACTGCTGCCTCCCGTAGGAGTCTGGGCCGTGTCTCAGTCCCAGTGTGGCTGATCATCCTCTCAAACCAGCTAGAGATCGTCGCCTTGGTAAGCCTTTACCTTACCAACTAGCTAATCTCACTTGGGCTAATCAAATGGCGAAAGGTTCCGAAGAATCCCCTCCTTTGGTCCGTAGACATTATGCGGTATTAGCAGTCGTTTCCAACTGTTGTCCCCCACCATTAGGCATATTCCCAAGCATTACTCACCCGTCCGCCGCTCGACGCCGAATAGCAAGCTATTCTCGTTTCCGCTCGACTTGCATGTGTTAAGCCTGCCGCCAGCGTTCAATCTGAGCCATGATCAAACTCTTCAATTATAAATCGTTTGTGCATCTTGCGATGCTGCTCAATGAATTCTGTCGTGTTACCAACCGAAGTCAGTAACTACATAAAACGTACAATTTGATAAATCAAATTATACTTTTTTGTGTGACATCAACATAAGCTGTTTTACGTCTTTCTTATTACCTAAGTAATAAAACCGACTATGTAAAATCAATCTTAATGTGAGTGTTCACACAAATTGCATGATAACTAATTTTTAAAGAAAGACTTCTTTTTATAAAAGAAGCAAGAGGTTAATCGCATTCGTTAAGCTCTTGTGCTGCAGGCCTTGCCTGAAGCGAGATGCGCATTCTACGCGTCTCAGTTTTGATGTCAACAACTTTTTGAAATTCTTTTTAAAAGATTTTAAAAGTTATCTTTCGTTTAATTCGCAATTAAGCCTAACTAAACCTATCAAAACGTCCACTTCGCTGTCCTTATTCAGTGAACTCAGTATTTCCTATACTTACCTTCTCTGGGTTTCCCTGAAGAAGTGGAGCGCATTTTAGAGATTTTTGAGGTGACGTCAACACTTATTTTGAAAAAACTTTCCGTTTGCTGGATTTTCACACAGACGTTGGTTTTATTGTGTTATTTACCAACATTTAGTGTATTTAAAGAGCTATTTGTCAGTGGTATACATGACTTGATATACGTTAACTGTTTTCTTATTTTTGCTTTTTACGTTATTTTTATGGTTCTTTGTTAAAATAAACAAAATTAAAATTGGAAAATCGACTTAATATGAACACGATTAACATTAGATCCTTTAAAAACATCTCTCCTACTTTTGGTAAAAACACTTATATTGATACTTCCGCTGTTCTTATAGGTGATATATCAATTGGTGATGATGTGAGTATTTGGCCATTAGTGGCTATAAGAGGTGATGTAAATTCTATTTCTATTGGTAATAGATCAAACGTACAAGATGGTTCTGTATTACATGTAACTCATAAAAATAAAAGTAATCCGGATGGCTACCCTTTAATTATTGGTGAAGACGTTACTATTGGCCATAAATGCATGTTGCATGGCTGTACGGTAGGCAATCGTATATTGGTTGGTATGGGTGCAATAATTATGGACGGTGTAATAATTGAAGATGATGTTTTTATAGGTGCTGGAACTTTAGTACCTCCAAACAAAATATTAAAGAGTGGTTATTTATATGTTGGTAATCCAATGAAACAAGCACGAAAGTTAACTGATGCTGAATTTCAGTTCCTTAAAAAATCAGCTGATAACTATGTTGGCTTTAAAAATGAATACTTAGATGAAGAAGCATAGAAATAGAAAGTAATTCGCTATTTTTTGTACATATTATTTAATCGTAATTTCTACTGTATTATTATTTGGCTCGTTTTCTTCGAGCCATTCCTCTATTTCATATTCCCAATCAAATTTAATAGCTTGTGTCAGCTCATTAGATGAAACACGGCTATTAATTATAATAACGACTTTTTCTCCAGACAACATGGCTGTACATTGCCAATGTTGTTTGTTGTGATTAAATTCATAATCGTCATTAATTATAATAGCTTGATTCATTTATTGATTTAACTCTTTGCGTAATTCGTTTAATACCTTGCTAGTTTCTGGGCGAACACCACGCCAAAGATAAAAACTCTCAGCAGCTTGCCCTACTAACATACCTAAACCATCAATTATCTGTTTAGCATTCTGCTTAGTCGCCATTTGCAAAAAAGGTGTTAGGTTTTTACCGTAGGTCATATCGTAACAAACCGTATTAGTGCTTATGAGACTTTCCGAAATAGGTACACTATTTCCTGACAGCCCTGCCGATGTTGCATTAATAATAAGATCAAATTTTTGTTTATTAGCTTCTTCAAACGACATAGCTGTTATAGGTTGGTTTGTATATTGTTGTACTATTGCATCTGCTTTCGACACGGTTCTATTAGCAATAGTTAAATGTTTAGGTTTTTGATTCAATAAAGGTAAAACAACGCCTTTTGAAGCGCCACCAGCCCCTAAGAGTAAAATTCGACTATTTTCTAACTGAACGTTATGAGATAACAGATCATTTACTAAACCAACACCATCGGTAGTATCACCATAAATTTTCCCAATTTTAAAGGTTAAGGTGTTTACTGCCCCTGAGAATTTAGCGTGTTCAGATAATTCATCACACATTGCCATGGCTTCTTCTTTAAAAGGAGCAGTCACATTGGCCCCCTTACCTCCTTCTTTAATAAAAAGCTTAACCGTTTTCTCAAACTCGCCTAATTCTGCTAGCTGACTTTTATATTCAATGTTCTGATTTGTTTCTTTTGCAAAGGCTGTATGTATAAATGGAGATTTAGATTGTTTTATTGGGTTACCGTAAACGAGATAGTGATCCATAGTAGATTCTATTTAATGCTATTTTTTTTAGCTTAAATCAGATCCAATAAAAAAGCATCGACTTATCGATGCTTTTTTAGATGAAATTGCTTTATTAAAAGTGTGTAGTTAAAATTTATACCCTAGCATTATTGAATAAACCATAGGATCCACATCTATTGTTGCCTTACCTATACTCTGGCCACCTACGTCAAAAGTCGCATCGGTAGATATATCAATATAACGAGCAGAAGCATTAATATGGAAGTTATCATTAATTAAGTAATCAACACCTAATTGGTATGACAACCCAAAAGATCCCTCTAATTCTAAATTACTTAAACCTAAACTTTTTGGTGCATCTTCAAATTGTTCGTCAAAAAATATGGTGTAGTTAACTCCCAGGCCAACATAAGGCTTAAAAGCTGATTGGTTTTCAATATAATAAAGTACGCTAATGGTCGGTGGTAATTGTGTAACTTCACCTAACTTTGCTCCATCAACATTAAGTACAGCGTTTTTATCATGAATAGTTACATCATGCGTAAAAGGTGTTGCAGCTAACACTTCAACGGCTATATTAGCATTATAGAAATATAAAAAATTCAAACCTAACTGCGAATTATCATCAACCGTTAAGGTCATTGTTGAATCAGTATTGTTAAGTAAAATAGATGTATGATCACTGCTCGGATTTACATTTGTAATACCGCCCCTGATAACTATATCACCTGATTGATAATCGGCAGCATATGTAGATGAGGAAAGTATGGTAAGAAGCGTAAGCGTTAAGATATTTTTTTTCATGGTGATTCCCTTTAAATTAATAAAGTAATTTTAAAGAGAATAGTTAAATAGAATTTTGATTTAGCTCAACTTATTCTATTGATAACACTAAAGTATCCGATTAAAGAATTAAATTCTGATCTAAATCAACTTAGTACAATATACTGATGAATTTTATAACCCCAAACCATCAGGAAAAATAATATGGCAACAAACACTGCAGCAGAAGCAATGTCTTTTGCACGACCGCTGAGCTCGTGATGTTCTAAACCAACCCTATCCACAACGGCTTCTATTGCAGAATTTAGAAGTTCAGTGACCATAATAAAAATAAGAGAAAATACTAATAAAAAGAGTTCAACAAAACTTGCACTGATCAACCAAGCGATTGGCGATAATATTAGAAATAAGAAAACTTCTTGTCTAAAAGCGATTTCATTTTTATAGGCTGAGAGTAAACCCGCAATACTATTTTTAATTGCAGGTAAAATTCTTTCAATATGACCTAATGTATTTTTGTCTGGCATGAAAACGCTCTATTTGCATTTATTATAGTTATACCCAATTTCTAGGAACTAAGTATTTATTTAGATTATGTTCTTCGGAATTTTCGTCAGCTTGAAAGTTGTATTCCCATCTCGCCAACGGCGGCATCGACATTAAAATAGATTCAGTTCTACCGCCAGACTGCAAGCCAAAGAGAGTTCCGCGATCAAAAACTAAATTAAATTCTACATAACGACCACGGCGATATAATTGAAATTGACGTTGGCGCTCACCATATTCTGTATTTTTGCGTTTTTCTACTATAGGTATATAAGCATCGATGAATCCTGCTCCTACCGCTTTTATATAATCTAAACACGTTTCAAAATCCCACTGATTTAAATCATCAAAAAATAAACCTCCAACGCCTCGGGTTTCATCACGGTGTTTTAAGTAAAAGTAATTATCGCACCATTCTTTATTTTTTTGATAAACAGAATCACCAAAAGGCTGACAAAGTGTTTTAGCTGTTTGATGCCAATGAATAATATCTTCTTCAAATGGATAAAATGGGGTTAAATCAAATCCACCACCAAACCACCATACGGGTTCTTCACCTTCTTTTTCTGCAATAAAAAAGCGTACATTAGCATGTGATGTAGGAATATAAGGGTTTTTAGGATGTATGACTAAAGATACGCCACAAGCTTTCCAGGTTCTTCCTGCTAGTTCAGGTCGATGGGCACTTGCTGATGGTGGAAGTTTATCGCCTGACACTAATGAGAAATTAACTCCTCCTTGCTCAACAACGTCTCCGTTAGTTAGAACACGTGTACGTCCGCCGCCACCTTCAGGGCGAACCCAATTATCTTCAACGAATTTAGCTTGGCCGTCGGCCTGTTCTATCGCAGCACAAATTTGGTCTTGTAAACCTTTTAAAAATTCAACAACCGTTTCTATATTTACAGCACTCATGTGCGAAAAACCTCTCCAGTTAAACCATCCATAATTTTTGATGGTTGCATATAGCCTAATGTTTCACCTTTTATTAGGTAATCAATCATCTGAGTTAATGTGGGATCTAATGTTTGCCATGTTCTGGCTGGCTCTAGCCCTGATAAATTAGCACTTGTTGAAACGATAGGTTTTTTGGTTTGTGAACACAATGAAACAACATCTGGCTGATCGGTAACTCTCACGGCAATAGTAGAAAAACAGCCTGTTAAGTATGAAGAAATATTAGCTTGAGCAGGTAATACTTGAGTAACACCGTTTGGCCAACGACTTAATATTAAGTCAATTTGTGTATTAGTCAGCTTAGAAAGATCAATATATGGCGTTAATTGTTCAAAGCTACCCGCAAGTAAAATAAGACCTTTGGCTTTATCTCTATTTTTGATTTGTAATAATTTTTCAACTGCCGTTTGATTATCAGGATCACAACCAAGACCAAATACGGCTTCAGTTGGATAAGCAATAACGCCACCTTGTTGAAAAATTTCAATTGCTGTAAACATTAGACCGTATTTTATTATCAATAATTTAAACGAGACTTATCACAATAACTTCCTACTAGAAGAATAGGTTATATTAAAGTGAATTCACGTATTCGCTTACATCGGGAAAGTCGGAGTCTGGCAACATTGTTGATAATTGAGTTAACCGACTAATTAATTCAGTTCGAGTTGAACCACACACATTAATGTGTCCCATTTTTCGACCCGCCCTTTTACCTTTACCGTACCAATGAAGTGTTACACTGGGTATTTCAAGAATACTATGTGGCACGCTATCAGTACCGAGTATATTTATCATAGCTGTAGGTCTAACTAATTCGGTAGAACCTAAAGGTAATTGGCAAACAGCTCTTATATGGTTTTCAAACTGACAAGTATCTGCACCTTGTTGGGTCCAGTGTCCGGAGTTATGTACACGTGGGGCAATTTCATTCACCAATAAAGAATCTCCCACTTGAAAGAATTCTATAGCAAGCACGCCTACATAGTCTAATGCTTTGGCTATTTTATCAAAGGCTTCAGTTGCTTGAGCTTGTAAATGTTGATGCTCATTAATGGCTAACGAAACACTTAATACACCTTTACTATGATGATTTTCAGTAAGAGGATACGCTAAGGTTTGTCCTGTTTTACTACGAATACCCACCATAGAAACTTCGCGGCTAAAAGGCACCATTTGCTCAACAACAATCGCTTGCGGCTGACCGCTGGTATCACCTTCAATAAATGATTGAATATCTTGCCAAATATCTTCCGCTTCAGATTTATCTTTTAAGCGCCATTGCCCTTTACCATCGTATCCTGCTAGCGCACTTTTCATAATAAGCGGTAAAGTTAGCGACTCTATGGCTTCATCAAATTCAAACTTATTCGCTATAATTTTATGCTTAGCATTAGCAACGCCAGCTTGTGCAAGTAAGGTTTTTTCTAATCTTCTATCACCACCGGTTTTAATAGCTTGGCTACTAGGAAATAATTTTCCTGATTGTTCACAAGCGGCAAGTACATCATGAGCGATATGTTCAAACTCAGCGGTAATTGCATCAGCATCTAAAATTCCTTGGGCTAAATCACCATAATCTACACTCAGTGATAAAGGGTCAACAACGCGTTCGCTACCAACATCGTAAGCCCTAACATTAATATTTAGAGGTTTACTTGCTAATGCCATCATTCTGGCTAACTGGCCTGCGCCTAATACTAAAACATTCATTTAAATAATTTATTCCGCAGGGTTTGGGTTATCAAGAATATTTTGGGTTTGTTCTTTTCTAAACTTTTCAATCGCTGCCATTACGGTTTCGTCATGAGTACCGATAATTTGCGCAGCTAATAAACCTGCGTTTGCGGCGCCAGCATTACCAATAGCTAAAGTCCCTACCGCAATACCTTTAGGCATTTGTACGATAGATAATAAAGAATCTTGACCACTCAAAGCTTTTGATTGCACAGGAACACCTAAAACAGGCAAGCTTGTGAACGCTGCAGCCATACCCGGTAAATGAGCAGCACCACCGGCGCCAGCAACAATCACTTTAATGCCTCGGTCTTTAGCACCTTCTGCATATTCAGCAAGTAAGTGAGGGGTTCTGTGAGCTGATACCACTTTAGTTTCATATGGAACATTAAGAAGATCTAGCATATCTGCTGCATGTTTCATTGTCGGCCAATCCGACTTAGAACCCATGATAATACCTACTTTCATGATCAAACGCCTTTAAATTATATTAAGTTAAATTTTAAAATGTCTCGTATCGAGACGTTAACAGTCGAACATTATAACCTTGTTCGAAATAGATAAAAACTCAAGTCGCTATCAATATTTATGCTTTGATAGTTAAACTTGGTATTAATAACAGATTAGGTACGTTATATAACCTTTCGTTTAAAACTACACTTCTTTTGCGGGCACATAACGATGTTGCCACTTGCCATTTTACGGGAAACTAAAATTGCCCAATGACATTCAGGACATGATTCATTAATAGGTTGATAGTTTATAACGTATTTACATGATGGATACTGATCACACGAATAAAAGGTTTTTCCGTAACGATTTGTTTTTTCGAATAATTTACCTTTGGCACAATTCGGACAATGTACATCTATATCGTCATTTTGATTGGTATCTTCGATATGCTCGCATTCGGGGAAATTAGTACAACCAATAAACATACCATAGCGGCCTTGCTTAACAGCTAACGTGCTATCACATAGTGGGCAATGAGTTCCTGCTAATAAGGTATCTTCTACTTTTTCGTGTTCAACAACGGGACGTGTATATTCACAATTAGGATAATTATTACATCCCAAAAAAGAGCCAGACTTACCATGTTTAATTGATAACTCAGCCCCACAAGTAGGGCAAGTTTCATACGCTTTTTCTAACGCATGTTCATGATGTTTAAAAATTGAATCATCGGATTTAGACATAAAACGCACCTGTTTCATACGAACTAAGTCATAGTTTTAGTTCAAGTTGCGCATTATGCCATAAAGTTGAGGTGATTAACTAACCAAAGATGGCTAATGAAGTGGCCCTTCTTGCTCATCAAATATAAGGTCTTCCATTTGTGAGTATGCAGTTTCCTTACCTGGCACATTAAAAAGCACCATTAAAACCACCCATTTAAGATCGTCAATTGAGAAGAACTGAGTATCTAACTCCATAACACGGTCAATAACCATTTCACGCGTAGTAAAGTCTAATACATTAACTTGCTCAAGAAACATTAAGAATCCACGAGACTCAACATCTAATAATTGCATTTCTTCACATGTGTAAACACGTGTAGATTTACTCGCAATACGTGTTAAATAGGGATAGGCATCGCTGTCTTGAAGAGCAGCAAGTTTTTCTAACCAAGTAAGCGCTTTATATATTTCATCTTGATGAAAACCAGCTCGCGTTAATTCATCAGTTAAAACATCATGGTCAACCATTACTTCGGCTTCACTATGAATATAATTTTCAAATAAATACATTAAGATATCAAACATAACTAGCCCCTTAATAAACACTTATATAACAAACGAACGATAAACTTTACTTATTAAGTTCTCAGGTAACCCCCTGGAACTGCTGACACTAAACCTTTCAGCTCTAATATTGTTAACTGTGTTAATACTACATCTATGGGTAGCTTACTCCTAGAGACTACGGCATCAATAGGAGTAATTTCATATCCCACATTATCTAACAATGAATCGTTAAACAAGCCCTCTTGATGATTTTTTTTCTCTTGTGAATGCGATTGAAGCTCTTCTGGATCACTCTTTGAATTTAAGTGTAGACCAATTTTTAAAGGAATATTAAGATCTTCAATAATATCATTACATTCTTCAACTAATTTTGCTCCTTGTTTAATTAACCAATGGCATCCTTTGCCTTGTGGATTTTTTATTGAACTGGGGATAGCGAAGACTTCTCGGTTTTGTTCAACTGCACATCGCGCGGTAATTAACGAGCCACTTTTAATGGTAGCTTCCACCACTAAAACACCATAACTCATGCCACTTATAATACGATTTCTTTTAGGAAAAAAACCTGCTTTAGGTACTGTGCCGGGAACAAACTCACTAACAATAAGACCATCGTTATTTACAATATCGTGAGCTAATTTTTTATGTCGGCTTGGATAAACACGATCCAAACCAGTAGCAACTACGGCTATTGTTTTACCATGATTAAAAAGTGCGCCTTTATGTGCCTCTGCATCTATTCCTAATGCCAAGCCACTAGTAACAACTATTCCCTGTTGAACTAAGCCGCCAGCAAAAACAAAGGCATTTTCTCGCCCAAAAGGAGTTGCCCCTCTACTACCTACAATAGCAATTTGCGGCTCTAACAAAAGCTGTTTATTACCTTGGGTAAATAATACTAATGGTGGGTCATATATCTGCTTTAGTCTTTCGGGATATTCATCGTCATTAAAACAAACAATATCACTACCGCATAACTCACTATCAGTTATAACTTTATTAATTTTATCCCAATCAGGATGCGAAATAGCGGTTAGCTGTTTTTCTGTTAAATTAAAAGAAGTGACTAATGGAATAGATGAAAAAAGCTTCATTAGTCCAATTTCTTGAACTAAACGAAGCTTTTTATGAATGGCTAGCCGAGGTATAAATTTTAATGCTAGCCAATAATGCGCATTGGATTTTTTTATAACTGATGTAGCCATACATCTTCTCCTTAAGATCAGGCTGTTTTCATTATTTTTTTATGGCGCGGTTACCATGTCTGACAATCTTAACGGTTTAGACGTTCGTAAAATTAAAGCCATACTCACCTTATCGTAAACCTTAAACACCATCATATTACCTACAGGTTCAACGGGCATATTATATTCATCTTCTGCTGATGATAATAAATTCCATCGCGAACTGTCTTTTTTATATGCTGGGCCGTTAGCTGTTTCAATTACTGCAGGGCTTTGTCTTCTAACAGATAACACATCACCTAATTGAACCTCATCTCGTCGACCTCTGTTAATCATAACAACTTCAAGTTTACCAAATTCACGTGCTTCAGATGACGCTTTAACAATTGAACCTGTTAATGTTGTTTTAGCCGCTTGCATAGTAAAGAACGACGGTAACATTTGACCTTCATTAATTGGAGCAACAAAATCTCCTGAATGAATTTCGCGTTTAGCGCTGTCAACATAAAGAGTTGAAGGTTCTTTCTTACTTATATCACCTGCTCGAATAGCCTTGGCTGTACCAACTAACCTAGCGTAATAACCTAAGCTCTCATTTGTTTCAGGATCAAAAACTTCGTCACCCTTCTGATAAATCGCGTAGCTTTGGCCTACGTCTAAATCACCATTAATATAAACTTTAAAACCTTCAACCGTTGATTTAAAACCTTCATTACTCCCTAGTACATAAGGAAGTTTTTCATATTCTTCTTCTGAAAAAAGAGTATCGTATTTAATGTAAGGTGCTATAACATTTAAAGGTATAGTATTTACAGGAGAATGGTCTTTCAACGTAGTTCTTACTTTAGGGGACCACTTGTATTGAGGTTTACCAGCAGCACCTCTCACTAACATTGGGTTCCCGTCTTTATCATAAACTAGACGTAACACATCACCCGGATAGATAAGATGTGGATTGCTAATGTCTGGATTAATTCTCCATAACTTAGGCCATAACCACGGCTGTTTTAAAAAAACACCAGAAATATCCCAAAGCGTATCACCTTTTACAACGGTATAAGATTTAGGGGCATTCTTATTTAATGTTAATTCATCCGCTAATAAGCTCATAGGTAAAAATAAGCTAATTATTATTAATAAGACTTTTTTTCGCATGCTAGTCTTCCTATTCTTAAGCATTTATCCTAAACCACTATTATTAATTAAAATTAGTAGTTAAAATTGAAACATAACATTCTATGCGAACTTTCGCGAACCCTTTTGGAAAATTATGGCTATTTTATCTGTTTTACGCTTTCCAGACGAGAGACTAAGAACAAAAGCAACACAAGTTACTGAAGTTAACGACAATATTAAAAGCATTGTTGATGATATGTTTGAAACCATGTATGAGGAGAATGGTGTTGGTCTAGCAGCAACTCAAGTTGATATACACCAACAGATCGTTGTAATGGATGTTTCTGAAAATAAAGAAAACCCACTTGTCTTCATAAATCCTGAAATTATTGCGAAAAGTGAAGAGACTTTAATTAATGAAGAAGGCTGTTTATCGGTACCGGGTCATTATGCAAAAGTTGATAGACACACAAAAGTAACAGTAAAAGCGCTTGATGTTAATGGTAAAGAATTTACCTTAGACGGCGAAGAGTTATTAGCTATTTGTATTCAGCATGAACTTGATCACTTAAAAGGCGTATTATTTGTGGATTATCTTTCTCCACTTAAACGCCAGCGTATAAAAAAGAAACTTGAAAAAGAAGCGCGTTTAAATAACGCAGGCTAACATTATATTTAGGAAATCAATTGTCTAAAGCACTTAATATCATATTTGCAGGTACGCCTGATTTTGCTGCACAACATTTAAAAGCACTTATCAATTCAGAACACAATGTGGTTGCTGTTTATTGTCCTCCTGACAAACCAGCAGGTCGCGGCAAAAAAATGATGGCATGTGCTACCAAACTTTTAGCCTTAGAGCATAACCTACCGGTAGAACAACCGATAAACTTTAAAGACACTGTAGATCAACAACATTTAGCTACTTATAACGCTGACATTATGGTTGTTGTTGCTTACGGACTCCTCCTCCCTGAAGTTATATTAGAAGCACCACGTTTAGGGTGCATTAATGTGCATGGTTCAATTTTACCTAAATGGCGTGGAGCAGCTCCTATTCAAAGATCACTTGAAGCTGGCGACAGTATAACTGGTGTCACTATTATGCAAATGGATAAAGGTCTTGATACAGGTGATATGATTTCTACAGCAACTTGTGAAATTACCACAGAAGATACTAGCGCAAGTTTATATGAAAAATTAGCGATAGCAGGTCCTAAAGCATTAACCGATGCATTAACGCTCATGAGCACATCTTCTTATACGCGTGAGCCACAAAATCACGAGTTATCAACGTATGCAGCTAAATTAGACAAAGCCGAAGCTGAGTTAAACTGGAATGAAAGTGCTTTAGCATTACATCGAAAAATTAGAGCTTATATTCCATGGCCTGTTGCACAATTTACTTATATTGAAAGCGAATCAAAGAAAGAACATCGTATTCGTATTTGGCAAGCAAGTATTATTGAAACACAGTCAAATGCAGCAGCTGGCACCATTATATCTGCTGATAAAAAAGGTATTTTAGTAGCTACAGGCAATATCAAACAAGCCCTTCAATTAGAAGTGCTTCAAATCCCTGGAAAGAAAGCCCTACCCGTTAGCGATATTATTAATGCAAGAGCAGATTGGTTTGCTGTAGGTCAACCTATTATAGGTATAGCCTCTACAAATCAAGGAGCACAATAATGGCTAATAATAAAGCGGCTAACATTAGAGCGCTTGCCGCTAAATGTACTTACGCTGTAATAGATCAAGGCAGAAGTTTAGGTGACGAACTCCCTAAACAAGTCGCTAAAATTGAGCTTAAAGATAAAGGTCTTCTTCAAGAAATTTGCTACGGTGTTTTACGCTATTTACCTGAATTAGAAAACGAAGTTCAACAATTAATAGAGAAACCATTAAAAGGAAAACAACGTGTTTTTCATTTTTTGATGTTGGTAGGAATTTATCAATTAAAATACATGCGCATTCCAGACCACGCGGCGGTTAGTGAAACAGTAGAAGCCGCAAACGCCCTAAAAAATAGGCATTTAGGTGGCCTAGTTAACGGTGTTTTACGTAATTATCAACGAAAAGTCGAAAAGCAATTAACCAATACAACCCAAGCTGAATTACCAGATCCTATTAAATATAATCACCCCGGTTGGTTTATTAAAAAAATTCAAGCTGCCTACCCTGATCAATGGCAAAGTATTTTAATCGCTAACCAAGAACGACCACCTATGTGGCTTAGAGTAAATCAGCAGTATAACTCTACAGAAAGCTACCTTGAACAACTCAATAACACAGATATTGCCTTTGAATACGTAGATCCAAAAAGCCAAGCCATTAAACTTAGCCACGCAGTAGGTGTAGAAAAACTCCCCGGATTTGCGCAAGGTCACGTATCTATACAAGATGGCGCAGCACAACAAGCAGCAATACTGCTTGATTGCAAAGAAACTGACAACGTGCTTGATTGCTGTGCGGCTCCCGGTGGAAAAACCTGTCATATGCTAGAACGAGTACCTAACCTAGCAAATATGACAGCTATTGATATTGATGAAAGCCGTCTTGTGCGAGTTAATGAAAACTTAGCGCGTTTACAACTTAAAGCTCAAGTTATTACGGGTGATGCCGCCAGCAAAGATTGGTGGGATGGCAACCTTTACGACAAAATATTACTTGATGCGCCATGTTCAGGTACAGGCGTTATTCGAAGACACCCTGATATAAAATGGTTACGCAAAGCTAACGACATTGAAAAACTCACAGAACTACAGGCACAAATTCTAAAAAACATATGGTCATTACTTAAACCAGGTGGTACTTTGCTGTATGCAACTTGTAGTATTTTACCTGAAGAGAATAACCTACAAGTTCAACGTTTTATTGAAAATAATAATGACGTAGAACATATTTCAATTACAGATAATGATGCTGATGTTGGTTGGCAAATATTGCCTAATGAGCATTCGATGGATGGTTTTTACTACGCTAAATTAGTCAAAAAAGAACAATAAAATGAAAATAGTTATTATTGGCGCGGGGCAAGTAGGTGGAACACTAGCTGAAAACTTAGTTAGAGAAGAAAACGAAATTACCCTTATTGATATCAACAATGAAACCTTACTCGAACTACAAGACAAAATGGATCTGCAAGTGGTTCAAGGACAAGGTTCTCATCCCGATGTTTTAATTAAAGCAGGTATCGAAGACGCTGATTTAGTTATTGCAGTAACAAGTGATGACGCAATTAATATGATTGCTTGCCAAATTTGTTATTCATTATTTAGAACCAGTACCAAAATTGCTCGTATTCGCTCTTCTAAAATTCTTAAATATCAAGATCAACTATTTCAAAACGAAAACATTCCTGTTGATCATATTATTGCACCAGAACAACTTGTAACACGTGATATAGCACGTTTAATTGATTACCCTGGTGCTTTACAAGTATTAGAGTTTGCTGATGGAAAAGTCAGTTTAGTTGCTGTTAGAGCTTATTATGGTGGATTATTAGTAGGCCATGCCCTTTCTACCATTAAAGAACACATTCCTAATGTTGATACTCGTGTTGCTGCTATTTACCGAAACGGCAAACCCATAAGACCATTAGGCACCACAATCATTGAAGCCGACGATGAAGTATTCTTTATCGCAGCAAGTATTCATATTCGTGCAGTAATGAACGAACTTCAAAAATTAGAACCCGCCTATAAACGTATTATGATTGCTGGTGGTGGTAACATAGGTTCTGGTTTAGCGCGTATATTAGAAAAAAACCATCAAGTAAAATTGATTGAGCGTTCTCCTGAACGTGCCGAATATTTAGCGTCAGAATTAAATGATACTCTTGTATTTACCGGCGACTCTTCCGATCAAGAGCTCTTATTAGAAGAACACATAGATCATTTTGATGTATTTATCGCAGTAACTAATGATGATGAAGCTAATATCATGTCTTCATTATTAGCTAAGCGTTTAGGCGTTAGAAAAGCTATGGTACTTATTCAACGTGAAGCGTATGTTGATTTACTTCATGGTAGTAATATAGATATTGCCATATCGCCCCAACACGCTACTATTTCAGCGTTATTAACTCATGTACGCCGTGGTAATATTGCTAATGTATATAGTTTACGAGGGGGCTCTGCTGAGGCAATAGAAATATCGGCTCAAGGGGATGAAAAATCATCTAAGGTGGTTGGCCGTACGGTTAAAACTTTAAAACTTCCGCCAGGTGTAAATATAGGAGCGATAGTGAGAGGAAACGAAGTGATTATTGCTCATTCGAAAACTAAAATTTTGTCTAACGACCAAGTTATTATATTTTTAGTGAACAAACGCTATATATCTGAAGTAGAAGCATTATTTCAACTTGATGCGCTAAGTTTTTACTAAAATTTAAAAATAACGCCAATCAATAACGTGTTGAGTTGATATTAAGATCGCCAGAAAGCTGGCGTGAATAAAACAAGCAAAGTAAATATTTCAAGTCGCCCAAATAACATAGCCACAATCAATACCCATTTACTAAAATCACCTAAACTTGAAAAGTTAGTTGCTACTTCTCCTAAACCGGGACCTAAATTATTTAAACAAGCCGCAACGGCTGTGAACGCGGTAATATTATCAACTCCCGACGCCAGCAATAACAACATACATACAACAAATACAGCCGTATATGCTGAAAAGAATCCCCAAATAGCTTGAACCACTTTATCAGGCAATGCTTTTTTACCTAATTTAATGGTAAAAATAGCCTTAGGATGAACCAATTTATTAAGCTCTCTAAAACCTTGTAAGTATAATAAAAGTATACGAACAACTTTCATTCCACCACCAGTACTACCCGCACAACCACCAATGAAGCTTGAAAATATAAGCAGTAAAGGCAATAAAG
This sequence comes from Pseudocolwellia sp. G5-9, assembly GCF_055808995.1. NCBI lineage: Bacteria > Pseudomonadati > Pseudomonadota > Gammaproteobacteria > Alteromonadales > Colwelliaceae > Pseudocolwellia > Pseudocolwellia sp. G5-9. The sequence goes on along the minus strand of NZ_CM147893.1, from coordinate 3,136,123 downwards.
TAGGCCAACTAGCAAATGAAACAGGAGTAACGCCATCAACAATCGGTACTGAGGTAGCAAAACCTGCGGTAGTACTCATTGAAACGGCATGGAATAACGCTTGATCTAACGCCTGCCATTCATTGTTGTAAGTATTATGAGCTAATAACACCACAAAACAGATAGCAACAAGTACAAACTGAATTCCAATAAACACTTTAAATTCAGGATCATAAAAATAATTTCGCAGCGATTTACTATGCAATACCGCAAAATGAAGCGCAAAATTAACGCCCGCAACCAATAAGAAGAATACACAAATAAAGTTAATTAGCGGACTACCAAAAGCTCCCATACTTGCATCGTGTGTTGAAAACCCACCAATAGCAATAGTAGAAAATGCGTGACATATTGCATCAAAGGTAGACATACCCGCCAACCAGTAACTTAGCGCACATAGTATGGTTAAAGAAAGATATATATACCATAGGTGTTTAGCCGTATCAGCTATTCGCGGTGTCATTTTAGAGTCTTTTACAGGCCCCGGAGTTTCAGCTCTATAAAGCTGCATACCACCAACGCCAAGCATAGGAAGAACAGCTACGGCTAACACAATAATCCCCATACCACCTAACCACTGTAATTGCTGGCGATACCACAACACAGCATGTGGTAAACCATCTATTTTCGTTAAAATAGTGGCTCCTGTGGTAGTTAGCCCAGAAAAAGACTCAAAAAAGGCATCAGCAAAAGATAAATTAGGAGTTTCAAGTAATAATAAAGGAATGGCAGAGAAGCTGGCTAGAACAGTCCAAAAAAGTACAACAATTAAGAATCCTTCTCTGGGTCTTAAATCTCCTTTATATCCTCTATTGGGATACCAAGAAATAATGCCAATAACTAAACAAAAAATAAAAGACATTAAAAAAGATAAACCGCCACCATCTCTATATAACAAAGAGATAAGTGCCGGAGGCAACATGGTCACACTAAGTATGGTAACAAGTAGACCTAAAATTCGAATTATATTTTTGTATTGCACGTTTTGTTGTCGTTATTCTTAATGTTTTATTGATAAGTTTTATTAACTGACTCTACACAAATCCGATTCAGGTATTATTTATTCTCTTCAGCTTTATCCACTTCACATAAAGTAATAGCACCTGATGAAATAATTTGTATTTGTTGTTCAGTTATTTCAAGATTGTCTTCAGGTAATTTCACTAATAACTTAATATGCTCTAAATACTCTTGCTCAACAACAATACCCTCTGATTTTTCAATAACATGTAGTACGTCGTTTATTTGGGTATATTGACACGCTAGCGTTCTAGAAACCATAGGTATTTTAGTTTTACTCGTTAACAAGGTTAACGCTTGGCGAACGCTGGCACCGTAAGCCCTTTGCAAACCACCGGTTCCTAATTTAGTTCCACCAAAATAACGCACAACAACCGCGCAAACTTCACCTACACCATGTCCTTGCAACACTGATAACATAGGTCTTCCTGCGGTGCCAGAAGGTTCTCCATCATCTGAAAAACCATAATATTGACTACTATCAGCCCTTCCAGACAAATAGGCATAACAATGATGAGATGCTTGCGGATGCTGTTGCTGAAGCTCTTTCAAAAAAATTTTTACCGTGTCAATCGATGAACATGGTGTTAAATAACAAATAAACCGACTACGGTTAACTATAATTTCTTCAATAACATTATTATTAGCAACTAAATAGGATTTGGACACAAGCTACAGTTCTAAGTCCCTAGTCATGTTTTCGTTATGAAGTTGGTGCACAATAATATTATCTTCAATTCGAATACCGCCATACACTTTCATTTCTTCAACTGCACTCCAGTTAACCATTGATGAATGTTTAGACGCTTTTAAATCACTTAATAACGAATCAATAAAATAAAGTCCCGGCTCAATAGTAAACACTTGATTAACTTCAATCACTCGTGATGTTCTTAAAAATGGATGTTCATCAGGCGAGGCGACATGAGTACCTCGTTCATCAGCCATAAAACCACCCACGTCATGAGTTTGTAAACCTAAATGATGGCCTAACCCATGAGGGAAAAAAGTAGAAATAATACCCGCTTCAAAGGCTTGTTCTGCCGTTACCTTAATAAAGCCAAACTCAGCTAATACATTACCGATATCTTTGTAAGCTTGAATATGTAAATCAACATAACTCACGCCCGGCTTAAGACCGTCTACAGCATTCAGCATTAAAGTATTCATACGTGCTATCAGTTCAGCAAATTTATCGCGTTTAAAAGAATAGGTGCGAGTAATATCAGATGCATAACCATTAAAGCTAGCGCCAGCATCAATCAAAAAAGAGCGATGCGCTTGAGGTACGGTTTTTTCTAATGCGGTATAGTGTAAAATAGACGCGTTTTTATTAAGTGCGACAATATTCCCATAAGGTGTTTCATTACATGTGTGCTCTGTAACTTTTAAGTAAGTTTGTTGAATATCAAACTCAGAGGCGCCCTCTAAAAATAAAGCTTTTGCGGCTTTATGCCCTTTTACAGCAATAGCATTTGAACAGCGCATACATTCTTGTTCATATTTTGTTTTGTAGGCTCGATGATAATGAATATAGTTTAATGGTGATTCTGGATTAATAGATTCAAAACCCAAGGCTTTTGCGACTTCAATATGCGCGCCTATATAGGCATAGCCTTTTTTATCGTAAGGTAGTAACTTATCAACGTCGGTAGCATTCTTGATTATTTTTATCGTAAAGTGCTCATTCCAATAACTATCTTCTAGCACTTCAACTTTATGCCAAAAATCTATAGGTTGGTAATAAATAAGAGTTGGTTTGTCTTCTCCATTCACAATTAGCCATGAATTAGGTAAGTTGATAAGAGGTAACCATGCTTTAAAATGAGGATTTACTTTAAAAGGATAACCGTAATCATCTAGAAATACTTTGATCTCTTGTCCTGAATGAATAACCAATCCCTGTAGGTTATCTCTTTGCAATGCACACTTACTTCTTTTTTGTAGTTCAGCTATATGGGCTGGATAGTGTTTTAGTAATTCATTCATTTTCATTTGATCAATTCCGTGGAACATTTCTTATATTGTAACACTAGAATAAGACTCTAGATTTATATTTACAGCTATTCAACGATAAGAATAGCTATTTTAACTTAAATTTTATTTTTAATTAGATCAGAAAATAAAGGTTCCTTTTTACCAATTTTATGTTGATAAATTTGTTGATATGCCAAAACACTTTTTACATATTCACGCGTTTCTTTAAAAGGTATGGTTTCAATCCACATATCTATGGGCATCCCTTTCGCTTCTTTTGCCCATTTTTTAACTCTATGTGGGCCTGCATTGTATGATGCTGTGGCTAATACATTATTTCCTTTATATTGATCGGAGAGTATTTTTAAATATTTAGTACCAAGCTTTATGTTGTTTTTTGCATTGAGAAGATACTTAGTAGACACTCTTTTACGTTCTAACTGTTTAGCTGTTCCTAGCATTATTTGCATTAAACCTTTTGCTCCAACGCCTGAGTTAGCGTCGGGCATAAACGAACTTTCTCTACGCGCAATGGCAAAAGCCCATGCGGGGTCTATATTATTTTTATTGGCAGATTTGGTTATATTTTTTTGAAAGGCCAACGGAAACCTTAAATCAACATCATTTAAGTACCCTACTTTAGATAACGTAAAAATAGCACGATCAAACCATTTTTCATCATAAGAGATTGTTGAAGCAATTAATTTATCGCGATCATTTAATTGAGATAACCAATAATTCCATTCTTTTCTCGCATCACTATATTTACCAATATGGAATAATTCAAAAGCACGTTTAGCCGCGGAGTTCTGTAATAAAGTATTTTTTTCAAGCTCAGTCGCTTTAATTGGTTCATCTTGTAAATTAAAAGGAATATTTAAATAGCCAGCCGCTAAAAAACCATAATAATGGCGTGTATTAGCTAATAATTTTAACGCCGTTAATCCTTGTTCTTTATTATTAGTTTCTATCAAGCTTCTACTATGCCAATACTGCCATTGTTTAGTGTGATGTAAAGCTTTAGGAAAACTGTTTAACTCTCTTAAAATAAGCTCCCAATTTTGTTTTCTCAATACGTCAGCAATTCTCCACTGCACTACACTTTCATCGAGAAAAGCCTCATCAACCTTATGTAACCACTTTTGTGCTTTAGGATGATTTTTATTGGCTAAAGATAGTGCAAAACTTTGCGTTATCTCTTTTTGTTGTTCACTAGTTAGTTTTAATTTAGTTTTTAACTTATTGAAGATATTAATAGCTTTTTCTGGTTCGCGCCAAATAAGTCGCTTTACACCATAAGTAAAAATTTCAGCTTCACGTGTATTGAATTTCTTAAAGACATTACTACGAACAATATAAGCAGGGTTTCGTCTCACTTTATGCCACAAGCTACCTAAATATCTTTGAGAACTAGGCAATAAATTGGTTAAATATGGTAGTAGTGTATGTTCACCACCATCAGCCGCTTCACCTATACGCTGCCAAATAACACTTTCTGTTCTGTATCCTGCTTTCTGCCATTGTTTAAATAAAGGATCACAAATTTTAGGTTGCGATTTACCTACTGTCCAAAGCTCGGTGACTTTAGGTAAAATTGTTTTCTCAGTAACGCCTTTTTTTAAACTATAACGATAATAAGCACAATTTAGTGTTGCGCTACTTGAAGGCTTATAGTGATATAAAAATAAACTTTCTTGCTTATTATCAATTAAATATTCCAACCATTTTTTTCTTAATGGCCAATCTAAAGGGGTTCCTTCATATTTGTCTAAAAACGTTGTTATCTCTTTACCATCAGCCATGTTAATTTTATGCATCAAGCGCTGTTGATCTAGATAAGGTTGTAATGGGTAATAATGTAATTGCTGATATAGTTTTTTAAATTCATCTGGCTTTGATAACCATATTTGTCTTTCTGCATCTAAAAATATTTTACGGAAAGCGGTATTTTCAACAGCATTAACTAAAAAGCTCGAAAACAGAATGGAAACGAATAAAATATTTTTTAAAAACAACTTGGCCCAAGCCTTAAAAAAGTAAATAGATAAACTAACTATAGATTATTCATGCGGTGCTTTATAAATCAAGGTTAAATAATTATTTTTAATAGTTTTTTGTAACTAAATGACTTATTTACACTACCTTAAATAAATATTGCGTAATTCTTTAAACTTTAACCCTATAACCTCTCTGTTTAAAAGTAAATCTTTGCTATTTTATACCCGTTACCTATCAAGGTGCGTATTTCAGAGTATCTTAAATAGCACCGGGTATATAATGTTGATTAATAGTTGATTAAAAAAATTCTAAGTTTAAAATTAGCCAACTTTACCGTATTTTAGAGTGCTAGATGACTGAACAGTCAAGGCAATTATTTGAACAAGCTAATCATCAATTAGATACTATTGGTTTACGATGCCCAGAACCTGTAATGATGATTAGAAAAAAAATAAGACAGCTACAAGTAGGCGAAACTTTATTGATCACCGCTGACGACCCTTCCACTACTCGAGATATTCCAAGTTTTTGCAGATTTATGGATCATGAACTGGTTAGTATGACAATTAATGATAAACCTTATTGTTATTTAATAAAAAAACAATAAGCGTACAACTCAATATTTCTAAAACAAAAAGGAAGCATAATGCTTCCTTTTGAAATTATAGATTTTAATTACATAAATTTATTGGAGTACTGAAATATCAGCTATTGCTAAAAAGCTATTACGAATATCGTTTAATAATGTTAAACGATTCACTTTCACGTTTTCATCATCAGCCATTACCATCACATTATCGAAGAAGGTATCAACAGGATCTCTTAATAAAGCTAATTCAGACAATGCAGCTTGGTATTCTTTAGCATCAGTTAATGGCTTAACTTTAGCACTTACTTGCTCAAAAATAGCTAACAAGTCTGTTTCTGCTGATTCACAAGCATAGTCTGCATTTACGCTAGTAAATAATTCACCTTCAAACTTAGCTAAAATATTACCAACACGTTTATTTGCTGCAGCGAGAGTTACCGCTTCAGGCAATTGTTTAAAGTGCGTTACCGCGTGAATACGCTTATCAAAATCTAATGGCGCTGTTGGCGAATTATTTAATACCGCTTGAATTACATCGACACTAATATTTTGTTCTTGGTAATACGCTTTATAACGACCTAATACAAATTCAATCACTTGTTCTAAGGTATTTTCATTTGTTAATTTGTCACCATAAAGTTCGATACTTTTAGCCAACAAATCAGTAATATCTAAATTAAGCTGTTTTTCAATAATAATACGGATCAAACCTATAGCGGCTCGGCGTAGTGCAAATGGGTCTTTGTCACCTTTAGGTTGTTGGTTAATACCAAAAATCCCCACTAAAGTATCAATTTTATCTGCAATTGCTACCGTACAACCGATATTACCTTCAGGTAATGTATCCCCTGAAAATCTAGGCTTATATTGATCTTCTAATGCTTGAGCAACGGCTTCATTTTCACCGTCATGCTGTGCATAGTATTTACCCATAGTACCTTGTACCTGTGGGAATTCTAATACCATTTCAGACATTAAGTCTGTTTTGCTTAGTAAACCAGCTCTATTAGCATCCGTCGTATTTTCACCAATCTTACTGGCTATAAATTCACTTAACGATGCGATACGTTCAGATTTAGCTTTAAGCGTACCTAATTGTTTTTGAAACAATACAGACTCTAAACTAGTTAATCTACTTTCAAGTGTTTGCTTTTTATCTGTTTTAAAGAAGAACTCTGCATCAGCTAAACGCGGACGAATAACTTTCTCGTTTCCAAATATTACTTGGTTTGGATCTTTGCTTTCAATATTGGTGATAAATATAAACTGGTTTAATAGTTTTCCATCTTTACCATTTACAGGAAAATACTTTTGATGATCTTTCATTGAGTAAATTAAAGGCTCTGGAGGAACATTTAAAAACTCTTTATCAAAACTCCCTACTAAGGCAATAGGCCATTCAACTAGGGCCGTTACTTCGTCAACCAAATCGTCATCTAAAAGAGGAATACCATTGATCCCTTCAGCAACTTCTTTTATTTGCTCTAAAAGAAGTTGCTGGCGTTTATCGTAATCAACCATTACGTAAGCACTATGCATAAGTGATTCGTAGTTATTAGCATGATCGATAGTAACTAAGCCATGATGATGAAATCTATGACCTGTAGCAAGATTACTTGATGATATACCTAAGCTTTCACCGGCAATAATTTTTGAACCATATAATAAAACTAAAGTATGTACAGGTCTTATAAACTGAGTTCGGCTACTACCCCAACGCATTGGTTTAGGAATAGGTAATTTACTTATCGCTTGATTAACAAAAGCAGGAATAAGCTCATCAACAGATTTACCTGGCTGAATAGCTTTATGTAGTAACCATTCGCCTTTATCTGTTTTTAATCGTTCAGCTTGTTCAACAGTTATACCATTTGAACGAGCCCAACCTTCAGCCGCCTTACTTGCCTTGCCCGTCTCATCAAAAGCCACATTAACTGCTGGGCCTCTTTTCTCAATTTCTATATCTTGTTGCTTTTCATCTAAATCGATAACTTTAATCGCTAAACGTCGAGGTGTAGCGAACCATTTAATATCGCTATACGTTAAGTTTGCACTATCTAACTGAGATTTTATTTGATCAAAAAAAGTAATCGCGAGTGTTTTTAAACTCTTTGGTGGTAACTCTTCAGTACCTAATTCTATTAATAACGTTTCTTTAGACATATCGGTTACTCCTGTTCCACTTTAGGTGTTTGGTTTTTGCAAAGTGGAAAACCGAGTTCTTCACGTTTAGCATAATAAGATTCAGCACATGCTTTAGATAATGCTCTTACTCGTAATATATAACGCTGCCTTTCCGTTACTGAAATCGCATGACGCGCATCTAACAGGTTAAATGCATGTGATGCTTTCATTACTTGCTCGTAAGCTGGTAGCGGTAAATTAGCTTCATTTAAACGCTGACTTTCTAGCTCACATTGATCGAATTGTTTAAATAAAGCATCTACATCTGCATGTTCAAAGTTATAAGTTGATTGCTCAACTTCGTTTTGATGAAAAATGTCTCCATATAGCACTTTACCCATAGGGCCATCAGTCCATACCAGGTCGTAGATACTATCTACGTTTTGTATGTACATAGCTAAACGCTCTAGACCATAAGTGATCTCACCTGTTACAGGCGCACACTCTAATCCACCTACTTGTTGAAAATAAGTAAACTGAGTAACTTCCATACCGTTTAACCAAATTTCCCAGCCCAGACCCCAAGCACCTAATGTTGGAGATTCCCAATTATCTTCTACGAATCTAATATCATGTACTAATGGATCTATACCTAACTCTTTTAAAGAATTTAAATATAGCTCTTGAATGTTTTTAGGTGACGGTTTCAACATAACTTGAAATTGATAGTAATGTTGAAGTCTATTTGGGTTTTCACCATATCGACCATCTGTAGGACGTCTACAAGGTTGCACATACGCACTACTCATTGGCTCTGGGCCTATAGCTCGTAAAAATGTCATAGGATGGAATGTTCCCGCTCCTACTTCTAGATCTAACGGCTGAATAATTACACAGCCTTGTCTTGCCCAATAATCTTGTAACTGTAAGATTAAACCTTGAAATGTTTTTATATTAAACGTACTCATGAATATCCAGTTTTCAATAGGGTTATAAGTTTATATTTTAATATCAATTATACGCATTGTGCTTTTGTTAGCCTAGCCATGTGATACATATTTATTGATTATTTTTATCTTTAATTATTTAGTGCTGAAATAAACACCCGGACATCAATATTAAAAATAAACCTTTTAGTATTAGATAAAAAAAAGCCATTCTTTTAAAGGAATGGCTTATATCTAATTGATTTAAATAAGTTTTACTTATATATCTAAGTTAGCAACTTTAAGCGCGTTCTCTTCAATAAAGTTTCTTCTCGGTTCTACATGATCACCCATTAAACAGGTAAACAATTGATCGGCAGCAATAGCATCATCGATTGTAACTCGTAACATTCTACGAGTTTCAGGGTCCATTGTAGTTTCCCATAATTGACTAGGGTTCATCTCACCTAGTCCTTTATAGCGTTGAATATATTGACCACGTTTAGATTCAGCCATTAACCAATTTAGAGCTTCTTCAAACTCAGATACAGGTTTAACTTTTTCGCCACGCTTAATATAACCACCTTCTTCAATTAAACCATTAATTGAAGTATTTAAATCTACAATAGCTTTAAACTCATTAGATTCAATAAACTCGTAACTACAGTTATATTCAGTATCAATACCATGTTTACGCACAATAAAGCTTGGGTAGAATATTTGTCTTTCTGGATCTTTTTTAACAACTACTGAGTAAATAGATCCATTACCATCTTGGTCGTCTAACTGTTTAAGTAAGTCAGCAGTCCATTCATCAACTTTAGCTTCATTGTTAAAGTCTTCTTTAAGAATAGGTTTTGAATAAATCATTTTCTCTAGAATGTCAGCTGGAATTTGTCTTGATACGCGTTTAATGGTATCCATTGTTGTTCTGTACTGTTTTACTAAAGTTTCTAATGCTACACCTGTTATTGCCGGTGCAGATTCGTTTACATGTAATTCGGCATTATCTAAAGCAAGTGTAGTTAGGTACTCTGTTAGACCTTCATCATCTTTAATGTATCTTTCTTGCTTACCTTTTTTAACTTTATATAACGGTGGTTGTGCAATATAGATATAACCACGTTCCATAATTTCAGGCATTTGACGATAGAAAAATGTTAATAATAAAGTACGTATGTGTGATCCATCAACATCGGCATCCGTCATAATAATGATACTGTGGTATCTTAATTTATCTGGATCATATTCATCTCTACCAATACCACAACCTAGTGCTGTGATTAATGTGCCTACTTCTTGTGAAGATATCATTTTATCAAAACGTGCTTTTTCTACGTTTAATATTTTACCTTTCAATGGAAGTATTGCTTGGTTTTTTCTGTTTCGCCCCTGCTTGGCTGATCCGCCAGCAGAGTCCCCTTCCACTATATATAGTTCAGATAGTGCTGGATCTTTTTCTTGGCAATCAGCTAACTTACCCGGTAAACCAGCAATATCTAAAGCACCTTTACGTCGAGTCATTTCTCGTGCTTTACGTGCTGCTTCACGAGCTCTTGCTGCATCAACTATTTTCATAATAATTGTACGTGCAACAGCAGGTTTTTCTAATAAGTATTCACCTAATTTTTCGCCCATAGCTTGTTCAACAGCCGTTTTAACTTCTGATGATACTAGCTTGTCTTTGGTTTGTGATGAAAATTTAGGGTCTGGTACTTTAACTGAAATTACAGCAGTTAAACCTTCACGTGCATCATCACCTGAGGCATTAGTTTCAGTACTTCCACCTTTTTTAGTTTTATTCAAACCTTCTTTAACCATATAGCTATTTAATGTTCTGGTTAATGCTGTTCTAAAACCACTTAAGTGAGTACCACCATCGCGTTGTGGAATATTGTTAGTAAAACAATGAATGTTTTCTTGGAATCCATCGTTCCATTGCATAGCAACTTCTACAATAATTCCATCGTCTTTAGCTAAATCAAAATAAAATATTTCTTCATTTACAGGTGTTTTATTGGTATTTAAGTAATCAACAAATGCTTGAATACCACCTTCAAAATGGAAGTGATCTTCTTTACCTTCTTCTCTGTCATCAATTAATTTTATTGATACACCTGAGTTAAGAAATGAAAGTTCACGTATACGCTTAACGAGTAAGTCATAATGAAATAGAACATCAGAGAATGTTTTTGAGCTTGGCCAAAACCTTACTTCTGTTCCTGTTTTATCACTAACACCAATTTCAGCTAATGGAGCTTCAGGCTCACCATGATGATAAGTTTGCTCATAAAGTTTACCTGCTCGACGGATGTTAAGTTTTAATTTATCACTAAGTGCATTTACAACCGAAATACCAACACCATGTAAACCACCAGAAACTTTATAACCTGAATCATCACCGCCAAACTTACCACCGGCATGTAATACCGTCATAATAACTTCAGCTGCAGATACTCCTTCTTCAGGATGTAATTCAGTAGGAATACCACGACCATCATCTCTTACAGATACTGAACCGTCTAAATGTATTCTTACTACAATTTCACTACAATGACCTGCTAATGCTTCATCAATTGAGTTATCTAAAACTTCAAATACCATATGATGTAATCCAGATCCATCATCTGTATCACCTATATACATACCAGGTCTTTTACGAACTGCATCTAGACCTTTTAGTACTTTTATACTGGCCGAATCATATTCATTTTCTATTGTCATAGCTATTAGCCTATTTCACTCATTTCAAAAATTTTACCATGTTTCACGTGAAACATTTTGTAATTAAGGTCATCAGGAACCAAAGGTTCAATCGCGACTTTATCTATTGCTGTAATAATTACTTGGCAATTTAGTTGATTGATGGCTTCGTTCAAAACAGTTCTTGATTGAGAATCTAGCTCTGCCCCAACATCATCTATCAATAAAATTGGTTTTACTCGTTTTACTTTTTCTATAAGTTTTGCTTGAGCAAAAGTTAAAGCGAGTAAAAACAACTTTTGTTGTCCTCTAGAAAGTTGATTTTCTATTGGTTGTTTTTGCATAAGAAAACGTACATCAAACTTATGAGTTCCTGAAATTGAATATCCTAGTGCAATTTCACGTGTACGATTACTTTGTAAAACATCTTCAAGTTTAGTATTTTGTCTCCAACCCTGAAAATATTGTATTTCTATATTCTTATATATATTGGGTAATAATAACTGAGCCCATATAGCAAACTCTTCTTTAAAACTGTTTATATATTTAACTCTTAATTCGGAAACATTATTTGAATGAATACAAAAAACCTCATCCCAATATTTAATACCTTCTAAATTATGACCCGATCTTAGATAGGCATTCCTTTGTTTTAGTATACGACTAAATTCTTTCCATTCTGTAGAAAATGATTGTTCCACGTGAAACAATCCTAAATCAACAAATCGTCTTCTCTCTTTAGGTCCACCAAAAAATAATTTAAAACTTTCTGGAGTAATAATCTGAACAGCAATATTTTTGGCAAGTTCAGATAGTTTATTATGCCTTTCACCGTTAATTTTAATTTCTGTCTGATTAGAAATAAAATTTCTAGAAATGCCTATTTGTGTGTCTAAATCATCTTTAACACTAACAACAAAAGTAGACTGATTAAATGATACTAAATTTTCAACTTTTGTAGTTCTAAAAGATTTACCATGCCCCAGAAAAAAAATAGCTTCTAAAAAACTACTTTTTCCACTTCCATTATCACCTATCAAAAAATTTAAATATGGATGTAAATCTGTTTTACATTGTTCAATATTACGAAAATTACTAGTAATTAATCGAACTACACTCATTACAAACGCATAGGCATAACAACATACGTTGCTTCACCAGTATCAGCACCTTCAATAACTACACTGCTATTCGCATCAGCAAGGGTAAATTTAACATTTGTATCTTTTATTGCATTAAGTACATCTAACACATAACTTACGTTAAACCCTACTTCAACATCTTCAAATGGAAAGTCAATTTCAACAACTTCTTCAGCTTGTTCTTGCTCAGGGTTATTTGCCGTAATTTTAAGTTCAGTGCTTGAAAAATTAAGTCTTACGCCTCTAAATTTTTCATTAGATAGAATAGCTGCACGAGATAAAACTTGTCTCATTTCTTCACGGCTAGTTTGTAAAATTTTATCACCATTACGTGGTAACACTCTTCTATAATCAGGGAAACGACCATCAACTAACTTACTCGTAAATGAAAATTCTGTATCAATAATACGAATATGATTTGAACCTAAAAATACTTTTACTGTTTCTTCTAACGGATCAAGTAATCTGATTATTTCTAAAATACCTTTACGAGGTACTATGACTTGTCTGGTAGGTAAAGATAAAGTGTCGTTTGAAATTTTACATATTGCTAAACGGTGACCGTCTGTTGCAACAGAACGTATTTCATTACCTTCAGTTTCAATCGACATTCCATTTAAGTAATAACGAACATCTTGATTAGCCATTGAAAAATGCGTACTTTCGATCAATCTCAAAAATTCTGATTTTAATAATTGAAATTCTACATCACCCTGCCATTCTTCAATATTTGGAAAATCATCAGCGGATAAAGTGGAAAGTGAATATTTACTTCGGCCTGTTGAAATTTTAATAATTTCATTTTCTAATTCGAACTCTAAAAGTGAATCATCTGGTAAGCTTTTACAAATGTCTAAAAGTTTTCGAGCAGGAATTGTAACTTTAGCATCTTGTGCGTGGTTATCAATTTGAGCATAAGAAACCATTTCAAGCTCTAAATCTGTAGCTGTTAGAGTAAGTGATTGCCCACTAACCTCCAACAATACATTACTTAAAATGGGTAATGTACTTTTTCTTTCAACAGCGCCAGAAACAAGTAACAACGGTTTTAAAAGTGATTCCCTATTTATTGAAAACTTCATTTTTATACCTATAAAAATTTTAATTAACTAATTAAGATGAAAGTGTTCTTATCAAGTTTGAATAATCTTCTTTTATGTCATGAGTTTCTTCTCTTAAAGATTTAACTTTACGACATGCATGTAAAACAGTTGTATGATCTCTTCCGCCGAAAGCATCACCAATCTCAGGTAAGCTATGATTTGTCAGTTCTTTAGAAAGTGCCATAGCAATTTGTCTTGGACGAGCAACCGATCTATTACGCCTTTTAGATAACAAATCTGAAACTTTAATTTTATAATATTCAGCGACTGTTCTTTGTATGTTATCAATTGTGACAAGTTTATCTTGAAGTGCAAGTAAATCACGTAAAGCCTCACGAACAAAGTCTATTGTTATAGCTCTACCCGTAAAATTAGCGTTTGCCACAACTCTATTCAAAGCACCTTCGAGTTCACGTACATTAGATCGAAGACGTTTAGCTATAAAAAAAGCAACTTCGTCTGCTAAATTAATATTACTCTCTTCTGCTTTGCGTTTTAATATAGCAACACGCGTTTCTAATTCAGGCGGTTCAATTGCAATAGTAAGGCCCCAACCAAAACGAGATTTAAGTCGATCTTCAACATCAACTTCTTTAGGGTAACGGTCACTCGTTAAAATAATTTGCTGATTACCTTCAAGTAATGCATTAAAGGTATGAAAAAACTCTTCTTGAGTACGATCTTTACCAACAAAAAATTGAATATCATCAATCAATAACGCATCAACTGAACGGTAAAATTGCTTAAATTTTTCCATTTCATTATTTTGTAAAGCACGAACCATATCTTGAACAAAACGTTCAGAGTGCATATAAGCTATTTTTGCATCAGGATTATTAGCTAAAATACCATTACCAACAGCATGCAATAAATGTGTTTTACCTAAGCCTGTACCACCATAAATAAATAATGGATTATAAGCTGAACCTGGATTATCTGCTACTTGAGAAGCTGCGGCTCTAGCTAATTGATTTGATTTACCTTCTACAAAATTATCGAAAGTATATTTATCGCGAACGTTTGCTGTTTTAGGTAAGGTAGATTCAGACGGTGTTTTAGATTTTTTCACTGTATTAGATTGTGGTGTAGGTACTTTACTCACCACTTGATCTGCGTTATTTACAGGAATACTACCCACATCAAAGCGTAACATAGGCGGGTTTGTAGGATCGTTTAATGCAACAAGTTCGTTTAAACGATTTAAATATTTATCTCTTACCCAATCTAATACAAATCGATTAGGTGCAAACAGCGTTACAACATTGTTATCTATAATGCATTGAAGTGGGCGAATCCACATACTAAATTGTTGAGCAGGCAATTCTTCTTGTAAGATAGACAGACAACGTTGCCAATGTGATTGATCCAACCAAAACTCCTAAGATGCCAAGTTTATTTTTTTACTATAAATAAAAAGTAGAGCAAAATAAAATGACGTAAAACTATTAAAATTATTATCTATTAGTAGCATTATCTACGTAGTTATCCACAAGTTCAATATTGACATTTACAATAAATTAATAAACAGCAATAAAATATACTTAACAAATTGATTATTATTGAATTAATAATTAAATAATAATAATATTTTGATACTAAAACCGCGCAATAATCACATTGAATTAGCCAACATTAATCAGTAAAAAAGTTTATATGTGATGAAACTGTGGATACTTAAAGTTTTATACTGAAGATCAGTCAAGGATCCTTTTTAAAAATACCTATACTTCATGTTGACGCCTACAATTAATCTGTATATAATTCTGCCTCTTTTTTAGACCAGTGTGCTCATTTTAAGGCGACTTGCCAGGGCAACAACAACCGACGGATTAGCGTAATGAAAAGAACATTTCAACCTAGTGTATTAAAGCGTAAACGCAACCACGGCTTTCGTGCTCGTATGGCAACTAAGAACGGTCGTGCAGTTATTGCACGTCGTCGTGCTAAAGGCCGTGCAAGCTTAAGCGCATAATCTCTTTTTTGATTTATCAAATAGAGTTCGAGTAACTACCATGGTTACTTATGAATTTAATCGGGAGTCACGTTTGTTGACTCCCGGTCAATTCCAATCAGTATTTACTAAACCATTACGTTTTGGTTCTAGTCATATAACAATTCTTGTCATCCAAAATTCTAATAAACTTAATCGTTTGGGTTTAGCTATAGCTAAAAAAAGAGTTAAGTTAGCTGTTCAAAGAAATAGAATTAAACGAGTAATTCGAGAAAGTTTTCGTTTAAATCAGCACAACCTCCCCCATATAGATATAGTTGTTATGGTAAAATCAGGTACTGATAAACTAGACAACAAAGAAATTAATCAACAATTAGAAAAAATATGGCGAAAAATAATTCAGCGCCACAAAGTACAGTAATTTATATAATAAAAGCTTACCAACGCTTGCTAAGTCCTTTATTGGGCAACAATTGTAGATTTAATCCAACATGTTCTTTTTATGCTATTGAAGCAATTAATCGCTTTGGAGTGTTAAAAGGTTGTTGGTTAGCGAGCAAACGTATACTAAAATGCCACCCACTTAATGCGGGAGGATCTGATCCCGTGCCACTATCAAAAAAAGAGAAATAATTCATTATGGAATCTCAACGCAGTTTTTTGTTTATTGCGCTAATGGTTGTTACCTATTTATTATTTACTGAATGGCAAAAAGATAATGCCCCAGTAATTGAACAACCAGCACAAGTACAAACTAATACTATTCAAAATGCTAACGGCGAATATATTCCCGAATCATCCACTAATAGCGCCGTAATTCAAGAATCAATTAATCCTGTTAAACAGCTTGTATCTGTAAATACAGATGTTTTAGCAATAAAAATTGATACTCGTGGTGGTGATATTGTTGAAGCTAAATTATTAGAATTTAATACCGAACAAGGTAATGGAATTCCATTTACATTAATGCAAAATGGTCCAAAAAAATATGTAGCACAAAGTGGATTAATTGGTGAACAAGGTATAGATCGTGTTATTAAAGGTCGTCCAATTTATCAAACTCAAGCGACAACGTATGAACTAGCAGATAAAGATTCAATAGCTGTTGATTTAAACTTTGTAACCTCTGATGGATTAGCTGTAACCAAACGCTTCACCTTTAATAAAGCAAGCTATAGCGTTAATGTTGAATACATCATTAAAAATAACACTGCAGCTGTCGCTAGTGTGCAAATGTATGCTCAACTAAAACAATCAACGTTAGTAGAAAGCGGCTCAGCACTTATGCCAACATATAATGGTGCCGCATATTCTACAACAGATGAAAGATACGAAAAGTATGGTTTTGATGATATAGCAGAGAAGAAGTTATCTCTTTCAACCATAGGTGGTTGGATTGCAATGTCAGAACATTACTTTGTATCATCATGGATACCAAATAAAGACGATTTAAATCAGATTTATACTACATACACTTCAAATCAAGATGCAGTAATTGGCTACAAAGCACCTGTAATTTCAATACAACCAAATAGTCAAGCAACAACGTCTGCTATTTTATATGTAGGACCAAAAGATCAAGACGTACTTGAAACAATAGCTCCAAACTTAGATCTTACAATTGACTACGGGTTTTTATGGATGATCAGTAAAGCATTGTTCTGGTTACTAATACAAATTCAATCTATTGTATCAAACTGGGGCTTAGCTATTATAGTAATTACCTTAATAGTTAAAGGTGCTATGTACCCGCTAACAAAAGCGCAGTATACCTCTATGGCTAAAATGCGTGCTTTAGCGCCTAAAATGACTCAATTAAAAGAACGTTTTGGTGATGATAGACAAAAAATGTCTCAAGCCACAATGGAAATGTACCGTAAAGAAAAAGTAAACCCAGCTGGTGGTTGCTTACCTTTACTTATTCAAATGCCTATATTCTTAGCTTTGTATTGGGTATTTTTAGAAAGTGTTGAATTACGTCATGCACCTTTCATGTTATGGATACAAGATTTATCAGCAATGGATCCTTACTACGTATTACCTGTACTTATGGGTATCAGTATGTTTGTAATGCAAAAGATGCAACCTATGACAATACAAGATCCAATGCAACAAAAAATAATGCAATACATGCCTGTCGCCTTCTCAGTATTCATGGCATGGTTCCCATCAGGTTTAGTGCTTTATTGGTTTATAAGTAACTTAATATCAATAGCACAAATGAAAATAATATTTTCAGGATTAGAAAAAGCGAAAGCTAAAGAATAAATTTAGTAAGCAAGTAAATAAAGGTGACTCAGGTCACCTTTTTTTCATCAATAATTTCTACATCCCCTTCCACATAATAATTCACATCATGCATATTTAAATACTTTAGGGTTATAATACGCACAAAATGAAAGCGTTAAATCGAGTAATAAATGAGTGAATTAAGTTTATCTAATCTAGCCAAAGAAACCATTGCAGCACAAGCTACTGCACCAGGTAGAGGTGGAGTTGGCATTATCAGAGTATCTGGTCCAGAGGTACAAAATGTAGCTAAAGCTATTTTAAGTAAAGTACCTGAACTTAGAAAAGCTGAATATCTTCCATTTAAAAACTTAAAGGGTGAAACTTTAGATCAAGGCATAGCATTATATTTTAAAGGCCCTAATTCATTTACTGGTGAAGATATTATTGAATTTCAAGGACACGGTGGCCCTGTAATATTAGATATGCTACTCAAAGAAATTTTATCCTTGCCTAAAGTCAGAATGGCAAACCCAGGTGAATTTAGTGAACAAGCATTTTTAAACGATAAGTTAGATTTAACACAAGCAGAAGCCATTGCTGATTTAATCAATTCAAGTTCAGAACAAGCGGCTAAATGCGCACTTAACTCTCTTCAAGGTGACTTCTCTAAACTTATTAATCAACTGGTTGAAGATACAATTCATTTAAGAATGTACGTAGAAGCAGCGATAGACTTTCCAGAGGAAGAAATTGATTTTCTCGCTGATAAAAAAGTCGTCGATAAGCTTAAAAGTATCATTACCCAAGTAATTGATGTACGTAAACAAGCACAGCAAGGTGCCATTATTAGAGAAGGTATGCGTGTTGTTATTGCAGGTAGACCTAATGCTGGTAAATCAAGCCTACTCAACTCCCTTAGTGGTAAAGAAAGCGCAATCGTAACAGATATAGCAGGTACAACCCGCGACGTGTTATCGGAGCAAATCCATATTGATGGTATGCCATTGCATATTATTGATACCGCTGGACTACGAGAAAGCACAGATAAAGTAGAACAAATAGGTATTGAGCGTGCATGGAACGAAATCAACCAAGCTGATCGTGTATTACTTATGGTGGATTCATCACTAAATATTGATGAGGATCCTAAACAGCAATGGCCAGAATTTTTTGCTAAATTACCTGAAAAAATAGGTTTAACCGTTATTCGCAATAAAGCAGACATTAGTAAAGCTCAAACAGGATACTCAAACCCAAACAATACGCCTACCATTACATTATCAGCTAAAAATGGTGACGGTGTAGATGTACTAAAAGAACATTTAAAAGAGATTATGGGCTACCAAGGAAGTACTGAAGGCGGCTTTATGGCTCGTCGTAGACATTTATCTGCATTAGAGAAAGCACATCATCATTTAGAAATTGGATTAGAACAACTTGAATCTTATGTTGCAGGTGAAATACTCGCCGAAGAATTAAGGTTTTGCCAAGAAGAACTTAACCAAATAACAGGTGAATTTACTAATGATGACTTACTAACAGAAATATTTTCATCATTCTGTATAGGTAAATAGCACAATTAACAACGAGTAAAAATCACTTATTTATGAGATAAATATGAATTCATATCAAATTATTGTTGGCAGTATGTTAGGTGGAACTGAGTACGTAGCTGAAGCTTGTGAAGAACAATTAAACGCTTTAGGACATCAAACTCAGCTGCATTTAACACCTAATTTTGAAGAAATAGAAAATAAAAACACAAATTGGCTCATTTGCACTTCAACTCACGGTGCTGGAGATTACCCTGATAATATTCAAAAATTTGTTTTAGATCTTGAAAACTGCACACAGGATCTAACAAGTATTAATTATATGATCATAGGGGTTGGTGATCGTAATTATGATACTTATTGCTTAGCTGCTAAAAATATAGATAAACTATTAAATTCAAAGGGTTGTATAAGAATAGCGACAATAAAGCTATTAGATATGTCACAAGATATAGATCCAGAAGATCTTGCTCAATGCTGGATTACTGAAAATAAAGATCTATTGTAATGATCTTACTAAGAAGTTATTCACAGAATTACAAAAATAAAACATGTAATGTGTATAACTCTGTGATTAAGCTATTATTTTCTTATTATTATTCAGTGTATATAAATAAAATTTATTCTCCTTGTGGATAACAGGCCTTTTTGATCATAGGTTTAAAGTTAAATGATCCAAGGTTGTAAACAAGCTTTATAGTAGCCTAAGTAATTGAAATAAAATCTATAAAAGGACTTATCAACAGAAAAAAGGATCCTTAATAAGTAATAACAACAAGATCTTTAAAAAGATCTTATATATATTTAAGAAGATCATACTAAGATCTTTTTCGGTATTTGATCATTCCCCTCCCCTCAAAAACAAGCTAAAATACGCTCCCTAATTTGAAAAGATCATTAATCTAAAGGTTAAAAAATTTATGTGGTATCAAGAAACTTATGACGTGATTGTTGTTGGCGGTGGACACGCCGGAACAGAAGCTTGTTTAGCTGCTGCACGTATGGGTTGTAAGACATTATTGTTAACTCATAATATTGACACTTTAGGACAAATGTCATGTAACCCAGCAATTGGTGGTATTGGCAAAGGTCATCTTGTAAAAGAAATTGATGCTTTAGGTGGATTAATGGCTACTGCAACAGATCATGCTGCAATCCAATTTAGAACCTTAAACGCGAGTAAAGGCCCAGCAGTAAGAGCAACCAGAGCTCAAGCTGATAGATTATTGTATAAATCTTTTGTTAGAAACACTTTAGAGAACCACGAAAACTTAACTATTTTTCAACAACCTTGTGACGATCTTATTCTAGAAAACGATGTTGTAGTGGGTGTTTCAACACAAATGGGATTAAAGTTTAAAGCTAAATCTGTCGTTTTAACTGTAGGAACATTCTTAGCAGGTCAAATACATATTGGCTTAAATAACTATCAAGGTGGCCGTGCTGGAGATCCTGCAAGTGTTAACTTGGCTAAAAGCTTAAGAGACATGCCCTTTAGGATCGATCGTTTAAAAACAGGAACACCTCCTAGACTAGATGCTAGAAGCTTAAACTTTTCAGTAATGCAAGAACAACCAGGTGACGATCCTAGACCCGTATTTTCTTATATGGGAAATAGATCCCAACATCCTGAACAAATCTCTTGTTTTATTACACATACAAATATTAAAACACATGACATCATTCGCGGAGGTCTAGATCGCTCTCCAATGTACACAGGTGTTATTGAAGGTATTGGACCAAGATATTGTCCATCCATTGAAGATAAAATACATCGTTTTTCAGATAAAGACTCTCATCAAATATTTGTTGAACCTGAAGGTTTAACAACACATGAAATTTACCCTAACGGTATTTCAACAAGTTTACCATTTGACGTACAAATGGACTTAGTAAGATCAATTGTAGGTTTTGAAAATGCTCACATTACAAGACCTGGTTATGCTATTGAATATGATTATTTTGATCCTAGAGATTTAAAACAGACTCTTGAAAGTAAATTTATTAATAACCTATATTTTGCTGGCCAAATAAATGGAACAACAGGATATGAAGAAGCAGGTGCTCAAGGCTTAATAGCAGCAACAAATGCTGCAGCACGTGTTCAAGGCAAAGAAGAACTTATTTTAGGTCGTGATGAAGCATACATGGGTGTACTCATTGATGACTTAGCAACATTAGGTACTAAAGAACCTTACAGAATGTTTACTTCTCGTGCAGAATATCGATTATTACTTCGAGAAGATAACGCTGATATCCGCTTAACTGAAAAAGGTTATAAGCTTGGTTTAGTAAATGAAGCTCGTTGGAAACGTTTTAATGAAAAAATGGAAAATGTAGAGCAAGAACGTCAACGTCTAAAATCAACGTGGATCCATAAAGATCATGCAGCAGTAAATGATATTAATCCTTTATTAAAAACACCTATAAGTAGAGAAAATAGTTTAGAAGATTTATTACGTCGTCCTGAAGTTAATTATAGCGATCTTATGAGTATTGAAAGTTTAGGACCTAAATTAGAAGATATTCAAGCTTCTGAACAAGTAGAAATTCAAATAAAATATGCTGGATATATTGAACGTCAACTTGAAGATATAGCGAAAAAGAAAAAACATGAACTTACATTAATACCAAATGATTTTAATTTTTCACAAATTTCTGGGCTATCAAATGAAGTTATTGCAAAATTAACAGATACACGACCAGAAACTATCGGTAAAGCTTCGCGAATTTCAGGTATTACTCCCGCTGCAATTTCGTTATTATTAGTTTATCTAAAAAAGCATGGTTTATTACGTAAATCAGCTTAACCTTTAACCATATGAGCTAGTAATTTAAATAATGTTAACCGATAAATTAAAAACACTGTTAAAAGAAACACAATTACAGCTCACTGATCAGCAAGTTAAATTACTTATTGATTACGTTGAATTATTAAATAAATGGAATAAAACTTATAATCTAACCTCCATTCGTGATCCACAAGATATGATTATTAAACATATTATGGACAGTTTAATGATAGGCCCTTTACTAGAGGGCCAATATTTTATAGATGTAGGAACAGGCCCCGGTTTACCAGGAATTCCATTAGCTATAGCTTATCCAGATAAAGAATTTGTTTTATTAGATAGTTTAGGTAAGCGTATTACCTTTTTAAAACAGGTTACTTATCAACTATCCCTTAAAAATGTTACACCAATTCAATCAAGAGTAGAAAAATATCAACCTGAAAAACCATTTGATGGTGTTTTAAGTAGAGCATTTTCTTCACTTAATGATATGGTTACCTGGTGTGATCATTTAGTATCGAAAGATCATGGAAAATTTCTAGCCTTAAAAGGACAATTTCCAACAGATGAAATTGAAAATTTACCTACTAACGTAAAAATGATAAAAAGTCATACTATAATTGTTCCTCAGTTAAATGCTGAAAGACACTTAATTGAATTAGTTAAAATACAATAAAATATTGTAACCGAGAAATTCGAGGGATTTGTGGGAAAAATAATTGCAGTAGCTAATCAAAAAGGAGGCGTTGGTAAAACAACAACCTCAGTAAATTTAGCTGCATCTTTGGCTGCTACAAAAAGAAAAGTATTACTTATAGATCTTGATCCTCAAGGTAATGCATCAATGGCAAGTGGTGTCGATAAATATGATGCTCCTGCCACATGTTACGAATTACTTGTAGATGAAAAACCTTTTGAAGAAGTTGTTATTACAGAAACAACAGGTCTTTATCATTTAATTGCTGCAAATGCTGACGTAACAGCAGTAGAAATTAAATTAATGGAAGTCTATTCAAGAGAACAACGATTAAAAAGAGCATTAGCTAAAGTAAAAAATGACTATGAGTTTATTATAATAGACTGCCCTCCATCATTAAATATGCTTACTGTAAATGCTATGACTGCCGCAGATTCTGTTTTAGTACCCATGCAATGTGAATACTACGCATTAGAAGGTTTAACGGCATTAATGGATACTATTTCTCAATTAACTTCTGTTGTTAATGGAAATCTACATATAGAAGGTATTTTACGTACCATGTATGATCCAAGAAATAGATTAGCTAATGATGTATCTGAACAACTTAAGCGACATTTTGGTGATAAAGTGTATAGAACAGTTATCCCAAGAAATGTTCGTTTAGCTGAAGCACCAAGCTTTGGTTCACCAGCAATGTATTACGATAAATCGTCTACAGGCGCTAAAGCCTATTTAGCATTAGCCGGCGAAATATTACGTAAAAATGAAAAGAAAGCTAACAAAGAAACCGTAACAAGTTAACATTCAAGGAAAACTATGAGTCCAACTAAACGCAGAGGATTAGGCCGTGGTCTAGATGCCCTATTAACATCGGTACCTAAGGACTCATCTGCTAATTCATCATCAGATCCTCAAACAAGTGAACTTCAAAACCTTCCTATTGAATTACTTCATACCGGTAAATATCAGCCGCGTAAAGATATGTCTGATGAAGCATTAATTGAATTATCAAATTCAATTAAATCGCAAGGAATTATTCAACCTATTGTGGTTCGACAAACAGATCATGAAGAATATGAAATTATTGCGGGTGAAAGACGTTGGAGAGCAGCACAACTTGCTGGTTTAGAATTAGTGCCTTGTTTAGTAAAAGATGTCCCTGATGAATCTGCTGTTGCTATGGCGTTAATTGAAAATATTCAACGTGAAGATCTTAATGCTATGGAAGAAGCTATAGCGTTAGAAAGACTTTTAATTGAGTTTGAATTAACTCATCAAGAAGTGGCAGATGTTGTTGGAAAATCAAGAACAACAGTTAGTAATTTATTACGTTTAAATAACTTAAATAGTGAAGTTAAAACATTTTTAGAACATGGTGATCTTGAAATGGGTCATGCGCGAGCATTACTTGGTCTTTCTGATGATGAACAAACGAACACAGCGAGAATTGTGGTCGCTAAAGAATTAACCGTTAGAGAAACTGAAGCACTAATAAAAAAATTACAAGAACCTGTAAAAGAAATTAAAGCTAAAGAAATAGATCCCGATACACAATCGTTAGAACAAAGCTTATCAGAAAAAATAGGTTCACAAGTTTCAATTTCTCATAATAAAAAAGGTAAAGGTAAGCTTGTAATTTCTTATACTAATTTAGATGAACTTGATGGAATAGTGGCACGATTTAATACTCAATAAAGACTTTAAATGAGTATATAACTATTAATGATAGTAAAGATAAAATAATTCGCACAATAATAGGGCTTACGTAGCCCTATTTTGTTGCATTAAAAACGCAATTAAGTATACTTGCGCAGACTTTTAATGTTTAAAGTATTTACTTTAAACATCTATATGTTTTACGAATATTTTCGTACGGAGCTTTTAGTGAATCTCTTTGTAGAAAGCGAGTTAGCTAAACCTGGGTTGAAATTAGCGTTTAAACAAATACTAATTACCTTTATTGTTGTAATAAGTATTACAGTCAGTATTTATATTATTTGGGACCAAGATTCTGCCAAATCAGCGTTAATTGGTGGTTTGATTGGAATTATACCTAACATAATATTTGCACTTAAAGCATTTAGATATGCGGGTGCAAGATCAGCTAAAAAAGTGGTTGAATCCTTTTTTAGCGGTGTAAAAATAAAGATGGTATTAACGGCAATTTTATTTTCACTAGCCTTTAAGTTTTTAGTGATAGAGCCGCTTCCTTTATTTGGCATGTTTTGTTTAGTAATGGTTATGCCGTTACTACAACCAATTATTAATAAACAATAATTGGCATAGTTTTTTTAAACTTTAATCATTAGGGTAATTTAATATGGCTTCAGGTGCTGAAATAACCAGCCAAGAATATATTAAACATCATTTGCAAAATCTTACTGTGGGCGAAGGCTTTTGGGCTGTTCACATAGATACGCTAGGATGGTCAATATTTTTAGGCTTAGTTTTTCTTTACATTTTCCGTTCAGTTGCTAAAAAAGCAAACTCGGGCGTACCAGGAAAACTGCAATGTGCAGTAGAAATGGTAGTAGAATTTGTAGACGACAGTGTAAAAAGTACGTTTCATGGTAAAAATCCAGTTATTGCGCCTTTAGCATTAACTATTTTTGTTTGGGTATTACTAATGAACGCAATGGATTGGGTACCCGTTGACCTTATTCCACGTATTTTTGAGTTGTTTGGTGTTCATTATATGAAAGCTGTACCAACAACTGATCCAAATATGACTTTTGCATTAGCATTAGGTGTGTTTGTTCTTATTATTTACTATTCAATTAAAGTAAAAGGTGTCGGTGGATTCATTAAAGAATTAACAACTCAACCTTTTGGACATTGGTCTTTATATCCAGTGAACTTTATTCTTGAAATGGTTACCTTATTAGCTCGTCCATTATCATTAGCGTTACGTTTATTTGGTAACTTATATGCAGGTGAGTTGATATTTTTACTGATTGCGACAATTGGTTTATTCCAATTGCCAGTACACTTTTTATGGGCAGCGTTCCACTTGTTGGTTATCCCATTACAAGCGTTTATTTTTATGATGCTAACGATTCTTTATTTGAGTCTTGCGCATGAAGATCACTAACTCTTCGGGACTGAGTTAGAACGACACTAGTCGGGCCGAAGGGTTTAGGGCAGGAAGCCCGTAAAAACAAATTTTTAACTTTAAACTTTAACTTAAATAATCGGAGATAAATATGTTATATATCGCTGTTGCTTTACTAATCGGTTTAGGTGCTTTAGGTACCGCTATCGGTTTTGGTTTACTAGGTGGCAAATTCTTAGAGTCTGCTGCACGTCAACCTGAATTAGCACCTCAACTTCAAGTAAAAATGTTCATCGTAGCAGGTCTTATTGATGCTATCGCAATGATCGGTGTTGCTATCGGCTTATACCTATTATTCGCAGTTGGTGCTTAATTTTTTTTAAGTTGTTATTTACGCGAATTAGAATAGGAGATACATAAATGAATCTTAATATGACCTTAGTTGGTGAATTAATCGCATTTATCGTATTCGTAATTTTTTGTATGAAGTTTGTATGGCCACCAATTATTGGTGCTATAGAAGCGCGTCAAGCGACTATCGCTGACGGACTTGCTGCTTCAGATCGTGCTGCTAAAGAACTTGAGCTTGCTCAAGAGAAAGCAACAGCACAACTAAGAGAGGCGAAAGCTCAAGCTGCTGACATTATTGAAGCAGCTAAGAAGCGTGAAACTCAATTGGTAGAAGAAGCTGCAGTTAAAGCCCAAGCTGAGAAAGAAAAAATCTTAGCGTCAGGCCATGCAGAAATAGAAACAGAACGTAATCAAGCAAAAGAAGAACTTCGTCAACAAGTTGCAGCTTTAGCTGTAGCTGGCGCAGAGAAAATTCTTGAACGTTCAATCGATGCCGCTGCACATAGCGACATTTTAGATAAACTTGTAGCTGAACTTTAAGAGGGATAGAGCTTATGTCTGAATTGACAACCGTTGCTCGTCCCTACGCTAAAGCAGCGTTCGATTTTGCTGTTGAAGCAAATACCATTGATAACTGGTTATCTATGTTAGTATTTGCTGCAGAAGTTTCTGAAAATGAAACAATGACAAACTACCTTAGTGGTGGTGTGTCTTCTGATCAAGCTGCAGACTTATTTTTAAAAGTTTGTGAAGATCAACTCGATAGCAATGGCCAAAACTTTATAAAAGTAATGGCAGAAAATGAACGTTTGTTGGTACTACCACAAGTTCTTATTCAATTTAGTATTTTAAAAGCTGAATATGAAAAAGAAGTTACTGTGGATGTAACATCTGCTGTTGAATTAGTAGCGGATCAAGTAACTACATTAAGTGCCGCGCTTGAAAAGCGTTTGGCTCGAAAAGTAAAGCTCAATTGTATTGTAGACGCGAACGTGGTTTCTGGCTTAATAATTAAAGCTGGTGACATGGTAATAGATGGTTCAATACGAGGTAAATTGAGCCGCTTAGCAACAACAATGCAATCATAACGGGGACAGAGCATGCAACTGAATTCCACTGAAATCGCCGAACTGATCAAAAATCGTATTGAAAAGTTTGACGTAGTTAGTGAAGCTCGTAACGAAGGTACTATCGTTTCTGTAACTGACGGTATCATTCGCATCCATGGCCTTGCAGATGTAATGCAAGGTGAGATGATCGAACTTCCTGGCAGCCGCTTCGCAATAGCGTTAAACCTAGACCGAGATTCGGTAGGTGCGGTAGTTATGGGCCCATATGCGGACCTAGCTGAAGGCGTAAAAGTTAAAAGTACTGGCCGTATTTTGGAAGTACCAGTAGGACGTGGCTTATTAGGCCGCGTAGTAAACACATTAGGTGAACCTATTGACGGAAAAGGACCTATCGAAAACGATGGTTTCTCTCCTGTTGAAGTAATGGCACCAGGTGTTATCGAACGTAAATCTGTTGATGAACCTGTACAAACAGGTATTAAATCAATTGATGCAATGATTCCTATCGGTCGTGGTCAACGTGAACTTATCATTGGTGACCGCCAGATCGGTAAATCAGCGATTGCACTAGATGCAATCATCAACCAGAAAAACACAGGCATTAAGTGTGTTTATGTAGCTATTGGTCAAAAAGCCTCTACTGTTGCGAACTTAGTTCGTTCTTTAGAAGAGCACGGCGCGTTAGATAATACTATCGTTGTTGTTGCCGGTGCTTCTGAGGCTGCTGCATTACAATACTTATCAGCTTACTCTGGTTGTACTATGGGTGAATACTTCCGTGACCGCGGTGAAGATGCGTTAATCGTATATGATGATTTGTCAAAGCAAGCAGTTGCTTACCGTCAAATTTCATTATTATTACGTCGTCCGCCAGGTCGTGAAGCATACCCAGGTGACGTTTTCTATCTTCACTCTCGCTTATTAGAACGTGCTGCTCGTGTAAACGAAGCTTACGTTGAGAAATTCACTAATGGTGAAGTTAAAGGCAAAACAGGTTCTTTAACAGCATTACCAATTATTGAAACTCAAGCGGGTGATGTATCAGCATTCGTACCAACAAACGTTATTTCAATTACCGATGGTCAGATCTTCTTAGAATCTAACCTATTTAACTCAGGTATTCGTCCTGCTGTTAACGCCGGTATCTCTGTATCACGTGTTGGTGGTGCTGCTCAAACGAAAATCATCAAGAAACTTGGTGGTGGTATCCGTTTAGCATTAGCACAATATGCTGAGTTAGCCGCATTTGCTCAATTTGCATCTGATTTAGATGACGCGACTCGTGCTCAATTAGAGCATGGACAACGTGTTACTGAGTTGATGAAGCAAAAGCAATACAGCCCATTATCAATCGCTGAAACAGCCGTATCATTGTTTGCCGCAGAAAAAGGCTATTTAAATGATGTTGCTATTGAAAAAGTAGTTGATTTTGAAGATGCACTTCGTTCATACGTGAACAGTGATCACGCTGAGCTTATGGCTACTATCAACGAAAAAGGTGACTATAACAAAGATATCGAAGCTGGTTTAGCTAAAGCAATTGAAGCTTTTAAAGCTACTCAAACTTGGTAATTTAGTTAACCTTTTCGCGGAGAATTAGTCATGGCTGGTGGTAAAGAGATTAAATCAAAGATCGGAAGTGTAAAAAACACACAGAAGATCACCAGCGCAATGGAAATGGTTGCAGCTAGTAAAATGCGCAGAGCGCAAGATAGCATGGCTGCATCTCGTCCATACGCTGAAAATATGCGAAATGTGATCGGTCACATCGCGCTTGGTAATTTAGAGTTCAATCATCCTTATATGGTTGAACGCGAAGTTAAGCGCGTAGGTTATATCGTTGTATCAACAGACCGTGGTTTGTGTGGTGGTTTAAATATTAATTTATTTAAACAAGTACTTGCTGATGCTGGTAAACAGCAAGCAGCTGGCGCCGAAGTTGAATTTGCAGTTGTTGGCTCTAAAGCTACTGCATTTTTCAACAATATGGGTGCTAAAATCACTTCACAAATTTCAGGTTTAGGTGACGAACCTTCACTTACTGATTTAATTGGTAGTGTGAAAGTGATGTTAAATGCCTATGATAATGGTGATATAGATAAGTTGTTTGTTGTGTATAACAAGTTTGTTAATACAATGACGCAAAAACCGACAATCGATCAACTTTTACCTTTGCCTAAGTCAGATGATGACGCAATTAAGCATCGCTGGGATTATATATACGAACCAGATGCTCAAGCTTTGCTTGAACAACTACTTGTTCGTTATACAGAGTCTCAAGTATATCAAGGTGTGGTTGAAAACCTCGCATGTGAACAAGCCGCTCGTATGATTGCAATGAAAGCTGCAACAGATAATGCGGGTGACTTAATTGATGATTTACAATTGGTATATAACAAAGCTCGTCAAGCAAGTATTACTCAAGAATTGGGTGAAATTTGTGCTGGCGCGGCAGCGGTATAAGCAAAGGTTCTTTGTTTATTTTATTAGTAAATAAGAGCACAAGATTAGAGGATTAAACATGAGTACAGGTAAAGTCGTCCAAATCATTGGCGCAGTTGTGGATGTAGAATTCCCACAAGATGCTGTACCTCAGGTATATGACGCATTAAATATAACCGAAGGTGACCTTAGTGGCTTAGTACTAGAAGTACAACAGCAACTTGGTGGTGGCGTAGTTCGTACTATCGCTATGGGTTCTTCAGATGGTTTGCGTCGTGGTCTGAACGTAGTAAACACAGGTGATAACATTCAAGTTCCAGTTGGTACTGCAACTTTGGGTCGTATCATGAACGTTTTGGGTGAGCCTATTGATGAAGCTGGCCCAATCGGCGAAGAAGAAAAATGGTCAATTCACCGTGCGGCTCCAGCTTATGCTGACCAAGCGATGTCTAATGAACTATTAGAAACTGGTATCAAAGTAATCGATTTAGTATGTCCATTCGCTAAGGGTGGTAAAGTTGGTTTATTCGGTGGTGCTGGTGTTGGTAAAACCGTTAACATGATGGAACTTATTCGTAACATCGCGATTGAGCATAGCGGCTACTCAGTATTTGCTGGTGTAGGTGAGCGTACTCGT
Source organism: Pseudocolwellia sp. G5-9 (assembly GCF_055808995.1). Taxonomy (NCBI): domain Bacteria; kingdom Pseudomonadati; phylum Pseudomonadota; class Gammaproteobacteria; order Alteromonadales; family Colwelliaceae; genus Pseudocolwellia; species Pseudocolwellia sp. G5-9. The sequence goes on along the minus strand of NZ_CM147893.1, from coordinate 3,105,722 downwards.
GAAGGTAACGATTTCTACCATGAAATGAACGATTCTAACGTACTTGATAAAGTATCGTTAGTTTACGGCCAAATGAACGAGCCTCCAGGAAACCGTTTACGTGTAGCGTTTACTGGTTTAACAATGGCTGAAAAATTCCGTGACGAAGGTCGTGACGTATTATTTTTCGTAGATAACATCTACCGTTATACACTTGCTGGTACAGAAGTATCTGCATTGTTAGGTCGTATGCCATCAGCCGTTGGTTACCAACCAACACTTGCTGAAGAAATGGGTGTTCTTCAAGAACGTATTACGTCTACGAAGAAAGGTTCAATCACTTCAATCCAAGCGGTATACGTACCTGCAGATGATTTAACCGATCCATCACCAGCTACAACCTTTGCTCACTTAGATGCAACAGTTGTACTTTCTCGTGACATCGCTTCGCAAGGTATCTACCCTGCAATCGATCCACTAGATTCTACTTCGCGTCAATTAGATCCGTTAGTAGTAGGTGCTGAGCATTATGAAACAGCTCGTGGCGTTCAATCTACATTACAACGTTATAAAGAACTTAAAGATATCATTGCTATCTTAGGTATGGATGAGTTATCAGAAGAAGACAAGCTTGCGGTAAACCGTGCTCGTAAGATTCAACGTTTCTTATCACAACCGTTCTTCGTTGCTGAAGTATTCACAGGTTCTCCTGGTAAGTACGTATCACTTAAAGACACTATCAGTGGCTTTAAAGGATTACTTGCTGGTGAATTTGATGATTTACCTGAGCAAGCTTTCTACATGGTTGGTTCTATTGAAGAAGCAACTGAAAAAGCTAAAAACATGTAATGAAGGCTGGCGACTAACTGCTTAAGTAAACTACTAAGTCTATTTAGTCGCCCATTTGGAGGTCAACATGGCAATACTTTCTGTAAATCTTAATGTAGTAAGTGCTGAAGAGAGCATATTCTCTGGTAGCATAGAATCATTACAGATAGCAGGTAGCGAAGGTGAATTAGGTATTATGCCTGGTCACGCACCTTTGCTGACCTCACTAAAACCTGGTATGGCAAGAATCGTTAAGAAAGGTGGTGACGAAGAAGTTATTTACCTTTCTGGCGGTATGCTTGAGGTTCAACCAAACAATGTTACTGTATTAGCAGATGTAGCTATACGTGGTGATGATTTGGACGAAGAAGCTGCATTACAAGCTAAAGAAAGAGCAGAAAAGCACTTAAATGATCATGGCGGAGACGTCGATTATGCAGAAGCTGCATCTGAATTAGCTCGTGCAGTAGCACAATTACGTGTTATCCAAGCTTCAAGTAAAAAATAGTTTAAACTTTAACACTTAGTTTTAGTGATACAAAAAGGCGACCTTTACGTTAAGTAAGTGGTCGCTTTTTTTATGGGAAAATAGTTACAATAGACAAGCAATACATCTTTAATCTGATAATGGAATAAAAAAATGTCTCTTTCAGTCGTAATCTTAGCCGCAGGTAAAGGTACTCGCATGCGATCTTCTTTACCTAAAGTGTTACACCCTATAGCGAATAAACCTATGGTAAATCATGTCATCGATGCTGCTAGGCAGGTTAATGCTGAAAATACCTACGTAGTCTATGGGTTTGGCGGCGATGTACTTAAAGCTAAAGTACAAGGTGATGACTTAACTTTCGTAGAACAAAAAGAGCAATTAGGTACTGGACATGCAGTTGATATGGCATCACCATTTTTAAAAAATGATGAAGATGTATTAGTACTATACGGTGATGTACCACTTACAAAGGTTTCTACCTTAAATAGATTGATTGATGCTAAACCTGAAAACGGTATGTCATTGTTAACGGTTCATTTAGGTAATCCTAATGGTTACGGTCGTATAATGCGTAATAACAACACCGTTGTTGGTATTGTTGAACAAAAAGATGCTAACGCTGAGCAATTATTAATTAATGAGTGTAACACTGGAATTCTACTAGCGAATGGTGGTGATTTAAAAAGATGGCTTGCAAACTTATCAAACGATAATGCTCAAGGCGAATATTACCTTACTGATATTATTGCTGCTGCTCATCAAGAAGGTAAAAAAATAGCTACAGCGCATCCTGATAGCGAAATAGAAGTAGAAGGTGCAAATAACAGAGTTCAATTAGCATCACTTGAAAGAGCTTTTCAATATCGTCAAGCAGAAGAATTGATGATTGCAGGTGCAAGTATACTTGACCCAAATCGTATCGATATTCGTGGTGAAGTAACCGTAGGTCAAGAAATTACAATAGATGTGAATTGTATTTTTGAAGGTAAAGTTACAATAGCTGATGGTGCAAGAATAGGTGCAAACTGTATTATTATTGATAGTACTATTGGTGAAAATGCAGAAATTAAACCTAATTCAGTTATTGAAGGCGCAATTATAGGCGAAAATGCTTCTGCTGGTCCTTTTGCTCGTATTCGTCCAGGTTCTGAATTAAAGCAAAATGCCCATATTGGTAATTTTGTTGAAATGAAAAAAACTGTATTAGGTGAAGGCTCTAAAGCAGGTCATTTATCTTACTTAGGTGATACTGAAATAGGTAAAAACTCTAATATAGGTGCAGGCACAATTACCTGTAATTATGATGGTGTTAATAAATTTAAAACCATTATCGGTGACAATGCTTTTATTGGTTCAAATGCATCAATCGTAGCGCCTGTGAATATTGGTAATATGGCAACAACGGCAGCTGGTTCAACTATAGTAAAAGATGTGAAGGATGATGAACTAGCCGTTGCTCGTGGTAAACAACGTAATATAGATGGTTGGCAGCGTCCCACTAAAAAATAATTATAATAAAGTACAAGGATGTAGAATGAAAAAATTAATAACAGCATTACTATTATTTATAGGTAGCGCGTCATTAGCTCAAGAAGCGTTAACACTTGAAGATATTGTTAGTATTCCTGATATTAGTGATGTTCGATTAGCACCCAATGGAAAATACATTGCTTATTCATTACGTGTAAATACGAAAAAACATAAAGGCGTACTCATTAAGATGTACAACACCGAAACGGAAGAAGATAAACAACTCGTCTATTCCGCTAACGAAAAGTACATTATAACTAATAGTTATTGGGCAAATAATGAGACACTTTTTGTTACAGCTAAGTTTCCAGCCAAGAGATATAGAACACCTACAACTGAAACTAGATTATTAAAAGTAAATATTCATACTGGTAAAATTTCACCAGTAATTCCAAAATCTGTCTATCAAAAAATGAAGTTTATTCCAAACGTTCAAACATCTGTTATTGATTTATTACCTAATGATAAAGACCATATTCTCATGTCTTTAGGTGGTTTTATAAATGGTATAGGAGAAGCTGTTTATCGTTTACCTATTTCAGATAAGGGTAAACGGAAAAAAATTCAAAATGTAAAAGGTAATGTAACTGATTGGATCACAGATGCTAATCATAAGGTACGCATTGCAATACATAGAGATGAAACAACATATACAATAAAAGAAAAACTGCCAACAGGTAAGTTTAAAGATCTTTGGGTGTTTGAGGCATTTTCAAGTAACCAAGTATGGCCCTTAGCATTTGGAGCAGATAATAATATTTTATTTATTAGAGCGCTTTATAAAGACAAATATGCTATTTACAAAGTAAATTTAAATGATGAAACATTAAAAAAAGAGTTAGTTTTTTATGATGAAAATTACGATATTGATGGGCGTTTACGAAAATCTAAAGAAACAAATGAAATAGTTGGTGTTAGTTACAGGTATTGGGATGAAGAGTATAAAAAATTAGTAAAAATGATTGATGAAGCGTTACCTGATACGGATAACTTATTACTGGATAAAAGTGCAGACGGAAATAAGTATATATTATTAGCAACTAGCGATAATCAACCTGGTATATACCTTATTGGTGACAAAAAAGCTAAAACACTTAAAGTACTTGCTTATAAATATCCTAAATTAGAAACAGAGCTATTAGCAACTAAGAAAAGAGTAAAATACCAAGCTCGAGATGGATTAACTATAGAAGGATATTTAACGTTACCAAAAATTAAACAAGAAAAAAATCTACCTACTATTATTTTCCCTCATGGTGGCCCAATAAGTTACGACAGCGGCGGGTTTGATTATTGGACACAATTTTTTGCTAATAAAGGCTATGCTGTTTTTCAAATGAATTTTAGAGGGTCATCAGGCTATGGGCATGACTTTATGAAACAAGGTATTGCTTCATGGGGACAAGCTATGCAAGATGATGTGGAAGATGGAACTCGTTGGCTTATACACGAAGGCATTGCAGATAAAAATAAAGTTTGTATTGTTGGTGCTAGTTATGGTGGTTACGCGGCCTTAATGGGAGGAATTAAAACTCCTGAATTATACAAGTGTATCGTAAGCTTTGCTGGCGTTACAGATATTGAAAAGTTAGTTAAGTCACATAGAAAGTATACGAATTATGATATTGTAAAAAAACAAATTGGTAGCGATTATGACAAATTATGGGATGCTTCACCTTTAAAACATGCAAAAAAAATCAAATCGCCAGTACTGTTAATTCATGGATCTAAAGACAGAGTTGTAGATTATAAACATTCAGAATATATGTACGATGAACTTATAGATGAAGATAAAATAGTTGATTATCTTGAAGTGGAAGGGGCAGATCATTATTTAAGTAACAACGAAGATAGGCTAGAAACTTTTAAAAAGTTAGACAAATTTTTAGATAAATACTTACCTATACATTAAAAAAGAGTTTCCTTTATATAAAAAAAGAGCAACTATACGGTTGCTCTTTTTTTTGCTTTATTGATATTGTTTCGCTTTAAGGTATAATTCCTTTCGAATCGAAACTTAGGAGATGCTTTTTGTCAAAACGTAATACCCAACAAAGACGACATACAATCATTACTCTACTTAACTCACAGGGAGAAGTAGGTGTTGATGAATTAGCAAAACGGTTTGATACATCAGAAGTAACGATTAGAAAAGATCTTGCTATATTAGAAAATAGCGGATTATTACTTCGTCGATATGGCGGTGCAGTACCATTACCGAAAGAGATAACAGACAATAAAGATGAGAACCTTTCGCAGCGAAAGATAATGATTGCCCAAAAGGCTGCAATGATGATCAAAGATCACAATCGAATTATTATTGATAGCGGTCACACAACGTCAGCATTAGTGTCTGAATTAAATAACAAGAAAGGGTTAGTGGTTATGACTAACTCTTTAGCTATAGCGAATAAACTACAAACATTAGAAAATGAACCTACATTATTGATGACCGGTGGAACTTGGGATACTCATTCTGAATCATTTCAAGGTCAAGTAGCTGAAAACTCTTTAAGATCTTATGATTTTGATCAGCTATTCATCGGTGCTGATGGTATAGATTTAGATCGCGGTACAACAACCTTTAACGAGTTAATTGGCTTATCACGTGTAATGGCAGAAGTGTCGAGAGAAGTTTTTGTTTTAGTTGAATCAGATAAATTTAATAGAAAAATACCCAATGTAGAAATACCAATAAATCAAATACATACAGTAATAACTGATGATGATTTATCGCTTGAAAAGCGTAAACAGCTTATAGATCAAGGCTTAAACTTGATTATAGTTAATTAAAGAATAGAGAAATTAAAGTAAAGGAAGAGTTATGTGTGGAATAGTTGGTGCAGTTGCACAGCGTGATGTAGTAGATATTTTAGTAGAAGGTTTACGACGCTTAGAATACCGAGGCTATGATTCTGCTGGTGTTGCAATTGTTAGCGATAACAAGATTAATCGCGTTCGTCGATTAGGTAAAGTACAAGAGTTAGCTGATGCGGTTAAACTTAACCCTCTTACGGGTGGTACAGGTATTGCTCATACGCGCTGGGCTACTCATGGTGCTCCAAGCGAGATCAATGCACATCCACACGTTTCTAGCGAAAACATTGCTGTTGTTCATAATGGAATCATAGAAAATCATGATGAACTTAGAACGCAATTGTCGGGTTTAGGTTATGTATTTGTCTCTGAAACAGACACTGAAGTTATTGCCCACTTAGTACATCATGAACTTAAAACATCACAAAACCTTACTCAAGCTGTTCAAAAAACAGTTAAGCAACTTGAAGGTGCTTATGGCACAGTTGTATTAGACACTAATGATAAAGATCGTGTTGTTGTTGCTCGTTCTGGTAGCCCCTTAGTAATAGGCTACGGTGTGGGTGAAAACTTTATCGCATCAGACATGATGGCATTATTACCTGTTACTCGTAGATTTGCTTTCTTAGAAGAAGGTGACGTTGCTGAAATAACACGCTTTGAAGTTAATGTATTTGATGTTGATGGAAAACCAGTTATACGCGAAGCAAAAGAGTCTGAAGTATGTCACGACGCTGGCGATAAAGGTGAATATCGTCACTACATGCTAAAAGAAACTTACGAACAACCAACAGCAATAAGAAATACCCTTGAGGGGCGTTTTACAGAAAACACTATTCAAACAGACGCTTTTGGCAAAAATGCAGACGAAATATTTAAAAATATAGAACACGTTCAAATCATCGCCTGTGGTACCAGTTATCACTCAGGTATGGTGGCACGTTACTGGTTAGAGTCATTAGCGGGTGTTTCTTGTAATATCGAAATAGCGAGTGAATTTAGATACCGTAAATCTCATGTACCAAAAAATGCATTACTAGTTACTATCTCACAATCTGGTGAAACTGCCGATACACTAGCAGCGTTACGTTTAGCTAAAGAGATTGGTTATCAATCAAGTTTAAGTATTTGTAACGTACCAGGTTCGTCATTAGTACGCGAATCAGACTTAGCTTTTATGACTAAAGCTGGCGTCGAAATTGGCGTAGCATCAACGAAAGCTTTCACAACTCAGTTAGTGGGTTTATTGATGATGACTATAGCGATTGGTTCACATCATGGTATGAGTATAGAAACTCAAGCTGAAATCACAGGCTCATTGCAAAAATTACCGAACAAATTAGAAGAAGTCCTTGCGCTAGCAAGTTCTATTGAAGATTTAGCGGAAGACTTTGCTGATAAACATCATTCATTATTTTTAGGTAGAGGTGATCAATACCCTATCGCAATGGAAGGTGCTCTTAAGCTTAAAGAGATTTCTTATATTCATGCTGAAGCATATGCAGCGGGTGAGTTAAAACATGGTCCATTAGCGTTAATAGATGCTGAAATGCCCGTTATTGTTGTCGCGCCTAAAAATGACTTAATTGAAAAATTAAAATCAAACGTAGAAGAAGTCAGAGCGCGTGGCGGCTTAATGTATGTGTTTGCTGACGTAGATGCTAAGTTTGAAAGTGATGAAACAATGAAAGTAATTAACGTACCTCATTGCGACGATATTATTGCGCCAATCGTTTACACCTTACCATTACAGTTACTTTCTTACTATGTAGCTATCATCAAAGGTACGGATGTGGATCAGCCACGTAACTTGGCAAAGTCTGTTACTGTTGAATAAGTCTTTATATCTACTATTAGGTCTATTACATCAAGATGCACTTTGAATACGCATCTTGAATGTTAATGAGGATTACTTATTTAAATCAATAACTCAGCCTGATGTTGTATACATATTATTTAAAAAACGATACCGTTAAACGTATCGTTTTTTGTTATTAAGCGTTATTAAAATCGTACATATTAATAGAGTTTTCATATAAATTAAACTGAACATCTATGGCACTATATTTTGAGTAAGTTATATCATTTTATTCGTAATATTTGGTATTAATTAAAAAAAATTATGTGATATAATTATCGGCTGATTAGGTTAACTTATTATCTGATCTCTGGCGTGAGTAATACAACCATTTAAGTCGTAAATAGGGCTAGTTGCATACTTATATAACTCTCCATTGATATAAGGTAAATCGCTTTGCGTGTTACGCCGCCCTAATATTCCTAATACAAAGCCATTCAATTAAGTGTGGCACCCTCATACCGTTTTTCGGTGGGCGCGTCAGTGCCAGAATTATTAATAAACAATTAAAAAGCGTTAAAGCATTAAATAAATTTTAGCTTAATAATATTGGGCTAAATATCGCATAGGCGTTTTGTTAAACTTATTACAAGGTTATTTATGTTAGAAAAAATGAAACTAGATTGGCTCTCTAATGTTCGAGGCGATCTACTCGCAGGTATTGTTGTAGCGTTGGCTTTGATCCCTGAAGCTATCGCTTTTTCTATTATTGCAGGTGTTGACCCTAAAGTAGGTTTATACGCATCATTCTGTATCGCTGTTATTATTGCTGTTGTTGGTGGACGCCCAGGAATGATCTCTGCGGCCACAGGTGCTATGGCATTGTTAATGGTAACCTTGGTGAAAGAGCATGGGCTTGAATATCTTCTTGCTGCAACCTTGCTAACAGGTGTTTTTCAAATATTTGCTGGTTATTTAAAGCTGGGTAGTTTAATGCGGTTTGTTTCTAGCTCAGTAGTCACTGGCTTTGTAAACGCACTGGCTATTCTTATCTTTATGGCGCAATTACCAGAGCTTACAAACGTTACTTGGCATGTATATGCTATGACAGCAGCAGGACTTGGTATTATTTATTTATTCCCGTACTTACCTGTTATTGGAAAAACTATCCCATCTCCATTGGTATGTATTGTTGTATTAACTGGTGTTGCTATGACCGTAGGGCTAGATATTCGTACTGTTGGTGATATGGGCGAATTACCTGATACTTTACCTATCTTTTTATGGCCAGACGTACCATTAAACTTAAATACATTAATGATTATTTTACCTTATTCAGTGGGGCTTGCTGTAGTTGGTTTACTTGAATCTATGATGACAGCAACGATTGTTGATGACTTAACCGATACAAAAAGTGATAAAAACCGTGAGTGTAAAGGCCAAGGTATTGCAAACATTGGTGCTGGCTTAATGGGCGGTATGGCAGGTTGTGCCATGATTGGTCAATCTATTATCAATGTAAAATCAGGTGGTAGAGGCCGATTATCTACTTTTGTTGCTGGTTTATTTTTGATCATCATGGTGGTGTTTATGGATGAATGGATCAAGCAAATTCCTATGGCTGCACTTGTTGCCGTAATGATCATGGTTTCTATTGGTACTTTCTCTTGGACATCAGTTATTAATTTAAAGAAAAACCCGCTTTCAAGCAGCATTGTTATGCTCTCAACCGTTGTAGTGGTAGTTGCTACGCATAACTTAGCTATGGGTGTATTAGTCGGTGTGTTATTAGCAACCTTATTCTTTGCCAATAAAATTGGGCGTTTCATGGTAGTAAAAGCTGAAAAAACCGGTGAAGACGTTCGTACTTATCAAGTTATTGGGCAAGTCTTTTTTGCTTCCTCTGAGCAATTTGTTGAGTCGTTTGACTTTAAAGAAGCAGTAACTAAAGTTGTTATTGATTTAACTAATGCACATTTTTGGGATATAACATCAGTATCAACACTTGATAAAGTTGTTATTAAGTTTAGGCGTGAAGGTGCAGAAGTCGAAATTATTGGTATGAGTGAAGCAACAGAAACAATTGTTGATAAGTTTGGTGTACATAACGATCCGAAAGAAGTTGAAAAATTAATGGCCGGACACTAGGAGACAATCATGAAAAATATTATTACATGTGTAGATAGTTCGGCTTATGCGGATGATGTATGTAACGCAGGTATTTGGGCAGCCAAAAAACTGAATAAAACGCTCTTATTTTTACATGCTATTGAAAAGGTGAATACATCTGTAGTAGAAAACTTAAGTGGTAGTATTGGTTTAGGTGCTCATTCCTCTTTACTTGAAGAGATGTCTTTATTAGATGAACAGCGCAGCAAACTAGCATTAACGGTAGGTAAAGAAATGCTAGATCAGGCTTGTGAAATAGCAACTAAAAATGGCTGTAGCTCAGTTGATAAAACTCAGCGCCATAGTGATATCACTGAAGCTATTTGTGATCTTGAAGCTGATGCCCGTTTTATTGTTATTGGTCGTTCAGGTGAAAACCACGGCAAAAACTTTAAAGCTTTAGGTTCGCACATTGAACAAATAATCCGTCAGGTTAACACGCCTTTACTTATTGCTAATAAAGGCTTCAAAGAGCCTAGCAACTTTATGTTGGCTTACGATGGACGAGAAACTGCTGACAAAGCTGTTAAGCGCATTATAGATGGTGGATTACTTCATAACCTAACTTGTCATTTAGTGACAGTAAAAAATAAGCAAAGTACTTTAGCTGAGAAATTTGAGCAAACTAAAAACTTACTAATAGAAAGTGGGTTTAATGTTACAGCCAGCTTTTTAGAAGGTAATATTTATGATGCTTTAATGAATTATAAAGCTGAAAATAAAATAGAAATGTTGGTGATGGGCGCATTCTCCCATTCTAAAATCGCTCAGGTATTTTTAGGTAGTAATACGTTAAAAATGATGGAAAATACAAACTTACCTATGGTGATTTTGCGTTAACATTATTAGGTAGCTTGGCGCACAGTAGCGTGAATGTTTTATAATATTTATTGTAAATTTTGATAAAAAAAGCGACATATTCATAAAGAATAGTCGCTTTTTTTTGATATTTAAACATTATAAATAAGCTTAAAATCTTTGTCTAATATTAGGCTAGTCGTTATTAACCACAACTAAAGAATTGATAGTATTTAATAAACTGTTGACCCAATTAGCATACTGGCGATGAATTTCTTTACCATTGTATTTCAAATTGGCTGAGTCAATATATTCAATTGATACGAGTTTGCTATCATAAGTAATTAATATGTCTAGGCGATGTTTGCGAATATTCAAGGTTGCTCTTATTTTTCCTTCTTCTACTTTTACTGGTTTCCATCCTTTTAAAATTGCCGCTTGTATAATTGACTTCTCTACTTGTTGCTGAGTTATTTCATTATTACCATAGTTAGTAATAGGCTGATTTAAATAGCTTGGCATAGGAATTGTAGTTTTACATCCTGAAACTATTACTATTAAACAAGCAAAAAATATAACTTTTAAACTTTGCATTTTTATCCCTTAAATGAACTGATATCACTATAAATCGATCATCCCTACTGCTTAAAATAGACTAATTTTATAATGAAACCGTTATAACTGTATTTTAAATACACGAATGTAAATTATATCGTAACTAAATGATTTTTGATAACTTATTTAAATACACCTATATATGAAGGGATAGAAATATCTAACTTCATATCAGTACTTGTTAATAAGCCTGTTTTCACATCACGCTTTAGAACCGTTACGGTATTAGAATTTTGATTAGCAATTAATAAGTGATCTTGGTTAGCCGACAATGTGATATCTCTTGGCCAGTTACCTAATGTAGTATGAGATTGAATAAACTTAACTTTTCCATCATCATTGATTTTTAACACAGCTATTTCATTAATACCTCTCACGGCAGCATAAAGGTATTGGCCATCGTTAGATATTTTTATCGCAGATGAAATGTTTTTATCCCCTCTTCCTTCTGCAATTTCTACGTGTTGAGTTTGAGTTAACTTGCCTGTTACTTCATTTTGAGTAAATACAGCAATAGTATTTGTTAACTCGTTAACCGCATATACCCAAGGTTTTGTAGGATGAAAAATCATATGTCGAGGGCCGTCACCAGCAGGTAACTTGGCAGCTACAGAAGGAGTGAAGGTTTTATCATTTGAGTTAAAAACTTTTATTTCATCAGTTCCTAAGTCGACTGAATATAAAAATTTACCTGCAATATCCCAAGTTACAAAATGCATATGTGGCTTTTCTTGTCGCAAGCTTGGTCCTTTACCTGAATTTTTAAAGTAACCTGCTTTTGATAATTCTTGTGTTTGTGTATCAACATTAAATAAATGTACGTCACCAGAGCCGTAGTTAGCTATAGCTATTTGAGTTTCTTGTGGGTTTAATGAAATATGGCAAGTACCTTGGCCTAAATCTTTCATTTGTTGTGCTAAATTATATTGTCCTAACTCATTGTTCCAAGTAAGGCGATCTACACTGCCTGATGTACTTCCTGTTGCTGCAAACAATGTTGATTGATTTTTTGATAGAGCTAAATAAGAAGGATTTTCAGCGGTCGCAATTACACCTTCATTAGTAAATGATTGTGTTGTTGGGTCTAATGTTACCTTATATACACCTTTACTCGACTCTTTAGTGTAAGTACCAATTAAAAAATGCTCTTTGGTCTCTACCATTGGTGATGCGTTATTTTCTGTTGTTTTACAACTTGTTAGCATTATAAGAGAGCTGACAAGTGCTGATTGTATTATTTTTTTAGATATAAAGTTCATTCGAGTCCTTGTTATCGAAATGTTTTTTAATGGCATTATCATATATAAATTCGTAAATATTTATACAATTAATCATTCATTTGAAATGTATAAGTTAAAAATTTTTTGTTTGAGGATCATTCACGATATTTTTTATAATCGGGATGAAACTCTAGAGCGTCACACCAAGTACTAAAGTTTGTTTGATTATATAAATTACTTGCTGCTGAATACCATTTTGATGCTTTAAAAGGCTCTAATATAAACTTCTTTTTATGGCCATCAATAGCGATGTAACAAGCTAAGGTTATTGTAGTTTCATTGGTTACCTTTATTCTTGGTACCCCTTGAGCATTAGTGCTATGTTCTATATTTACTTTTGGTAAAGCTTGTACCGAAAAAGAAACAGCTCCTAAAAAAGCTAAATAAAAGCAATATATTGTAATTAAATATTTATCCATATTTTCAAGCGCTTAATTTAAAATGAGTTAATAAACTATAACCAAAAGTTAAGTATTGATAAAAAAAATGCGATTATTTAATATTTACTATTGAAAGCTTGAATAGCTGTCACCATAACCTTATAAGAAATTCATATATGCTGCTATCTTTGAATAAAATAACCAGTAGCGATAATAAAAGAGAAAATAAAAATGGCTAATAATGTTCCAGTAAGAAGCGATCAGCATAAAAATTTAAAAGTAGCATCACAGCGTAACTTAGCACATGTAGCAGATCAACACATTGCACCTATTAACGCGTTAGAGTTTGCACAAGCAGCAACTAGCTACCCTGTTATCTTGGTAAAAGATCCTGAATCATCACGTTATCGTAGTGTTGTTATGTTAGGTTTAGAGGCTGGCGAAAATTTATATTACAGTGAAGATAAATGGGACGCTATTTATGTTCCACAAGGTATCTCTATGGTGCCATTTGGTTTAGGTTTAGATCCAGAAAAAGAAAAAACATTAACTACCTGTATTGATTTAGACAGCTCGTTTGTTGGTGAAGATAAAGAAAACGCTCTTTTTGATGCAGACGGTAAAGATACTGATTTTTATAAAAATGTACAAGATTCATTAGGTCGCTTATATGAAAGTGAAATAATGACAGATAAGTTTATAAAAGAATTAGAAGAAAATAACTTATTAATGGAGTTAGAACTTAATATTACTTTTAGCAACAATCAAACTAAAAAATTAGTAGGTTTGTTTGGTATTAATGAAGCAAAACTTCAAGATTTATCTGATGAAAAGGTTGTCGATTTCCACAAACGTGGCTTATTTATCCCTATTCATGCAATGTTAGGTTCAATTGCTCAAGTTAATCGTTTAGCGCAACTACGTAATTTAAGTAGTTCAGAACAAAAAATTGCTGGTATTAAATTTACACCGGTTGTTGCTGAAGAAAAAAAATAAAAAATACAGATAGTTATATTTAAAGGGGCTTAGGCCTCTTTTTTATTGCCTGAAATAAAAAAACTCTACTTTTTTATAAAGGTAAATTAAGTGATGTTTTTAATAAATTTTTAAACGTGGTATTTAAACTCAATTAGTTCTGAAAATTATTCATTAACACATTGATTGACCTGTGTTAGTTTAAGTAAATGTTTTGGATAAACTATTGAGGGATATATGACACAGCAATCAAAAGCACCTTTGGATATTGAGGAGCAAATTCAAAGTCTTGCTGGTGATATTTACGTTCAAATTGAAGATAAGGTATCAGCATTTGTTTCTACGTATGCTAAACCTGCAGAAATTACGAATGAAATAATAGAAAACCATGTGATTTATCAGTCGTTAAAAGCTGACTTTACAAAGTTAGAAGCAGACTTAAAAAAAGTTAATTCAGCTAATACGACTGAAATTGAAGAATATAAAAAAACTATTTCAGAGCTAAATACGCAAGTTGCTAGCCGCGACGAAGCTATTAAGAATAGTGATCAGTTAAACACCGCAAAACTCACTGATACAGAGCAAGTATTAAAAGAGAAGCTTGCCGAGTTGTCTATGCTTACTGAGGCTTTTAAACAGTTAACCGCAGAAAACGAAGAAAAATCAAAATCTTTAATTAATGCTACAAAACAGCTAGATGAATCACTAAATAAAATTAAAACGCTTGAAGCAGCCGAAAGTTCATTAGTTAAAAATGACAAAGCTAAAGCTGCCACATTAGAAGTTCAGAATCATCAAATATCAGATCTCACATTACAACTTAATAATATAACCAGTGAACTAGATTATCTGAAAGCTGAACATAGTCAGCAGGCTGCCTCTTCAAATAAACAATTATCTGAAGAACAACGTACAGTTAAGCAATACCAAAAAGAAATAAGCGATTTAAAACAAAAAATTACCAAGATAGAAAAATCCTTATCTGCAGAAACGTCAGAGAAACAAACATTAGAAACTCAAGTTAAAACATTAAATCAATCTATTGCAGATATTGATAAAACTTTAGGTAATGAGAAAAACGTAATAGACAAGCTTAATAAAGAAATCGACATATTAACGCAAAAAAACACAGAAATAGAAACGTCGTTACAAAGTGAAAAACAAGCCGCTAAACTACTACAAGAAAATATTACTCAATTATCTAAAGAAAGCTCAACGGTAGAGAAAAAACTATCGCAAGAACAAAAGAGTATAGAGGGTTATAAAAAAGAAATTTCAGGGTTTACTAATAAAATTAACGAGTTAGAAAAGTTAATCGCTACAGAGAAAGATTCAAGTAAAGTATTACAGACTAAAGTAACCGAATTAACGCAAACCATTGATAGCTTAAATAATTCAATATCAACAGAAAAAAATAAAGCCCAACAAACTCAAGCAGATTCAGAATCACTTCAGAAAAAACTTGAAGAATTACATAAGCAACTCACAATGAGTGAGAATGCTAAAAAAGAGGCAGAACACTTACTTAATGTTGAACGACAATTACAAGGCCAACAAAAGAGTAAACACTTATTAGAAATAGACTCATTGAAGAAAAGCATTGATAAGCATAGAGTCGAATTAGAAACACTAACTTCTACTAATGAAAAAAATAAAGCTGACGTTAATAAATTAACTCAGACTATTACTGATTTAGAAAAAGAAAAATCTCAACAACAACAAACCGTAGCAGAAAAAGAAAAATCTCATCAATTGGTATTAGCTGAATTAAATAAAACGCTTTCTCAAGAACAAAAAGCGGTTAAGTCATTTGAAGAGCAACTGAATACTCAAAAAGTAGCGTTAGAAGAACAAATTAAAGCTCATAAAACGTTAACAGAAAAATCAGCTAAGTCTGATAGTGAATCGTTAAAACAAATAGCTGAATTAGGTAATAAACTCGACTTGTTAGAGAAAAATGTAACAGAGTTAACGGATAAAAATAAAGACTTATTAGTTAACAATGAAAAAGCAGATAAAGCGATTGAAGGTTATCAACAAGAAATAAAAATCTTAAAAGAAAAATATGAAAGCACACACAACAATGCTCAAGAAATTCAAAAACGGGTTGAAGCAAATAAAGAAAAACAAGAAAATGAGTATAATAAAGCGCGTGATACCATTAAATATCTGCGTGATGAGAACTTAGAGCTACATACTAAGTTAGATCAACAAGTCAGCGAGTTAGAAGATAAGTTACGCGAGTACCGTTTACGCTTTGAATATGCTCAAAAGCAGTTGAATCAACAATAATCTAATAATGAATAAGTTTTAATGCTTATTCATTATGCTGTAATGGAAAAATCTTTTGTCTAAACCTCTTTCTTTTAATGCATTAAGCCAATGGCAACAAATTGCATTTAGTGCGGCCTTATTAGAACGTATGCTGCCTAATTATAAGCTTTTCTCAGAAGCTACCGAGTTTGGTGAGTATTCTGTACTACGTAATCAACTTGACACTGTTTGGCAGTGGTTAGATAAAAATAATCGCTGTAAAATTAACTATGAAGCACAGCTAACCAAGTTAGAACCGCAAATACCTGAACCGGAATCGTTTGACTTTTTTGGTGTTTATCCTGCTTTAGATGCTTGTATGGCCATGGTGTCGTTATTTCAAATAATGCAAGATAAAGACTCTGATGGATGTATGAATGTTAGTAAGCTGTCTGAAAATAGCGTAGTAAAATACGTAGAGTTAATACTGAGCCAAGAGATGGAAGAAGACGCTATTTCTGATGAGCATATTGACTCGCACCCTTTAATGGAGTGGGAACTTGCAACCCAGCAAGAACTTTTTAATTATATTAGCATTGCACAAGAAAATAAAAAATCGTGTATACATGCTAAAGCACTCGTTCTTGAAGAAGGTTTATCTAATTTAGGCATAGAAATTTAATCATCAAAACCTAGGTTAGGAACATTTAATGTGTAGGGTGACTAAATGAGACTATTATCATTATTCAGTTGCTTACTCATATCCTTATATAGCTGTTGTGGTTGTGCGGCGGCTTTATCAAATAAAAACCTGAAAGTAGAACAAGCTATTGTTAACGCCATGAATGTATTTAACGTTCCTGGTGTTGCTGTTGCTATTGTGCAAAATAATCAAATAGTATTCAGCCAAGGATTTGGTGTTAAAGAGTACGGTAAATCAGATCAAGTCACGCCTGATACCTTGTTTGGTATTGCTTCAAACACTAAAGCTATGACGGTTGCACTATTAGCGCAGTTGGTTGATCAATATAAAGTTTCTTGGCAAACCAAAATCGTAGATATTCTGCCTGAATTTCAATTGTATAACGATGCAGTAACTCAAGATTTTACCTTAATTGATTTGTTGTCTCATCGTAGTGGATTAGGTATGGGAGCTGGCGATTTATTAATATGGCCAAAGACGACATACACAAATAAAGAGGTTTTGGATAAATTAAAATACCTGCCTCAAGCTGCTAGTTTCCGAACAGAATTTTCCTATAACAACTTAATGTACATTGTTGCAGGTAAGGTTGTGGAAAAAATCACAGGAAAACCATGGAGCAATGTTATTCAATCTAATTTGTTCAGCGGATTAGGTATGTATAATTCTTTCGCTAGTTTTTCACAATTAGGCGATAAACAAAAAGATATCGCTACACCTCATGTATTTATAGAAAAAGAATTAATAGCGGCTAAAAGTCATTATTTAGAAGGTTTTTCATCCGCTGGTTCTGTTATCTCTACAGTGAATGATATGTCGCTCTGGCTAAAAACATTATTAAATTTAGGAAAGATAAATTCACAAAAAACAACACGTTTTAAGTTGCTATATACATCAAATCAAGCCAAAAAAATGTGGCAACCACACACATTACGTACAGTTTCTGAAGCAGCAACTGAACATGACAAAACACACTTTTCAGCTTATGGCTTAGGCTGGTTTTTAAATGACTTTCAGGGCGTAAAACTCGTTCATCATAGTGGTAGTATGCGGGGGATGATGTCTAAAGTCGCTTTAATACCAGAAAAAAACGTAGGTGTTGTTATTTTATCAAACCAGCAATCGAGCGCTGCGTTAAATGCTATTTATCGAGAGGTTTTTGAAACTTATTTAGAGCTACCTGAAAAAGATTGGATCGATTACTACCATCAACAAGAAAACAGAGCGTTAAAGCGAGATAAAAAACGTTTAAGTAAAATTGAAGAGCATTTAGCGAAACATTCTAATCCACCACTTTCTTTAAAAAAATACGCCCGAACCTATTTTGATAAATGGTATGGCGAAATTAAAATCACGTTAAACAATAATAAATTATTGATGCAGTTTAGCAATACACCTGCTTTAAAAGGCGAGCTTATTCATTATAAAGATAATACTTTTATTGCACGTTGGCATGATAGAAAGTTAGAGGCAGATGCTTTTGTAAGATTTTTAGTAACCCCTGAAGGGATCATTAGTTATGCCACTATGGAAGCCGTATCGAATTTAACCGATTTTAGTTACGATTTTCACGATCTTAAATTGGTACCTAATTAGGGTCTATTGACCTTTCAGGTATGTTTTTGCAGCAGTCTGTTTGCAAGGCATTAAGTTTACGTCATGGTGATTATCGGTACGATTCCTACGTTGCCCTAGTGCCTACACCCATGTAGAAACCTGACTAAAGTTAATAACGCTCAAGCGCTCTGAAATACGCACCTTGATTGGTAACGGGATATTTTATTAATCTTTTGTTATTGCATTTTTTACATTAGTATACTGTTAACAATTAATTATACAGTTACTGTTCTTCATGATGTTATCGCAGCAAAAACCATTTTTTTGTAAACCTATCTTAAGCGCATTGTTTTTTGTATTTTACTGTTTTAGTTATGTTTCAAGCGTAAGCGCGGTTGAAAGTAAAATAATAGAAAAACCCAATATTTTGTTTATTTTATCTGACGATGCAGGCTATGCAGATTTTGGTTTTCATGGCAGTAAAACCTTTAAAACTCCTCATTTAGATAAATTAGCTAAACAAGGTATGTTATTTAAACAAGCCTATGTGTCGGCTGCTGTGTGTGGTCCATCACGTGCAGGCTTATTAACAGGGCGGTATCAACAACGATTTGGTTTTGAAGAGAATAATGTTCCAGGTTATATGAGTAAAAATGGTACGACTGGTGATGAAATGGGACTTGACGTTAATGAGGTGACTGTGGCTGATTATTTAAAAAAGCAAAATTATCAAACCTCAATAATCGGTAAATGGCATCAAGGTAACGCAGATAAATTTCATCCATTGAAACGAGGTTTTGACTCTTTTTATGGTTTTCGAGGTGGCTCAAGAAGTTATTTTGAATATAACGAAAAACACCCTCTCGACCGTTTAGAGAATAAGTTAGAGCGTGACTTTAAGCAATTTGAAGAATCAACTCTGTATTTAACAGATGCTCTTGCCAATGAGGCTATATCAATAATTGAAAATACCCAAGATTCACCATTCTTTATATTTTTGTCATTTAATGCTGTACATACTCCATTAGAAGCGCAACCTGAAGATTTGGAATTGTTTCCCGAGCTATCGGGTAAGCGTAAAGTTGCGGCAGCGTTAACAGTTTCAATGGATCGTGCAATTGGTCGAGTATTGAAAAAGTTAGATGATTTAGGCATTGCAGATAATACTTTAGTGGTTTATACAAACGATAATGGTGGTCCTTCAGACACAAATGCATCAGTAAATTTACCACTAAGTGGTACAAAAGCTAATCATCTTGAAGGTGGTATACGAGTACCTATGATAATGCGATGGCCACATCATATCAAAGCTGCAACTAGTTATAATTACCCTGTTAGTACGCTTGATTTATTACCAACTTTTTATAGTGTAGCTAAAGGCGATAAGGGAGACTTAAAAAATATTGATGGTGAAAACTTAATGCCATATATCAATGAACAAATTAAAGATCGTCCGCATCAAACCTTATATTGGAAAAAAGAAAATCGTGGTGCCATACGTGACGGTGATTGGAAATTAATTCGATTTCCTGACCGTCCAGCAGAACTTTATAATATTGAAAATGATCCATCAGAATTGAAAGACTTCGCGTCAATCTACCCTGATAGAGTGCGTGAAATGTACAAAAAACTATTTTCTTGGGAATTAACTTTAGAGCGCCCTAAGTGGCAATTACTTCGTAAGTATGAAGGCGCAGCTATGAAAAGAATGGATGATTTTCGCCCATCTAACGCTCAATAAATTTAGTAGGTTATAAATGTTTCATTAATTAAGTGGGCAGTAGCTAGATTGTTTGATATAAACGATAAGCGACTTGTCCTGCTTTTTTCTCTTTTAATAATTGCCAGTTACCGGGTATCGATTGAATTTCTTCTTCACTTTCCATTTCAATATAGATCAAGGCATTTGTTTCAAGTAGATTATTATTTAACAAATCGATAGTTTGCTCAATTAACCCTTTACGAAAAGGCGGGTCAATAAAAACAATTGAAAACTTTTTTGAACACTTTTCTAAAAAAGTTAACGTGTTGGTATTTTCAATGGTTATATTGTTGGCTTTCAATAAGGCTTTATTTTGTTCTAATTGCTGTGCTGCTGCTTTGTTGAGTTCAATAAGAGTAACACCCTTAGCTCCCCTTGACTGCGCTTCAAAACCTAAACCGCCAGAGCCCGCAAAACAGTCCAAACATATACTTTCATGCATATAAGGCATTAACCAATTAAAAACAGTTTCTTTTACTCTGTCTGTTGTTGGTCTTAGCCCTTCAGCCATTAATACAGGGAGTTTTCTACCTCGATGTTTACCTGAGATAATTCTAATGCTTCCTTTAGATGAGCTTTTTGATATTTTTTGCTTATTCATGAAAGATGTTGTCGCTGATTATGACTGTTTATAAGGTATACACTTATAAAACCTTAGTTTTATCAAGGAATACCCGAAACAATCTTTAATGTCAGTGATATTAAATGATACTATGTGGGTAATATTATCCCTGTTTATTGCATTAATGCCATCAATATGTGTGGCACATAGAAGAAATAGTTTTATGTCAAAAAAGAAAGGTATGTTTTCTTGGTTAGGTTTTGGTAGCCAAGATAAAGAAAAACAAGAAACACCTATTGAAGAAAAGCCTCAAGTAGAAGAAGTGTCTGCTGAAATTGAACCCGTAGCGCCAGTAGATGAAAAATTACTTGAAGATAATGAAAATAGTATTGTAAATACTACACTAGAAAACGAAACTATCCTGCCAGAGCCAGAGCCAGAGCCAGAGCCAGAGCCAGAGCCAGAGCCAGAGCCAGAGCCAGAGCCAGAGCCAGAGCCAGAGCCAGAGCCAGAGCCAGAGCCAGAGCCAGAGCCAGAGCCAGAGCCAGAGCCAGAGCCAGAGCCAGAGCGCGGATTTTTTGCTCGTTTAAAGCAAGGTTTGAAAAAAACCAGCCAAAACTTAGGTGGTGGAATATTTAGTTTATTCCGCGGTAAAAAAATTGATGACGAGTTATTTGAAGAGTTAGAAACTCATTTACTACTTGCTGATGTTGGTGTTGACACCACCACTAAAATTATAGATTCTTTAACGGCTTCAGCATCTCGCAATCAATTAAAAGATGCAGAAGCTTTGTACGACTTATTGAAAGTTGAGCTTAAAAAAATTATTGAACCTGTAAACCAACCTCTTATTATTCCTGAAGGTAAAGGCCCCTACGTTATCTTAATGGTAGGTGTAAATGGGGTAGGTAAAACAACAACAATTGGTAAACTTGCTAAACAATTTCAAGCTGAAGGCAAATCGGTTATGTTAGCCGCTGGCGATACTTTTAGGGCTGCCGCAGTAGAACAGTTGCAAGTATGGGGCGAGCGAAATGATATTCCTGTTGTTGCTCAACATACCGGCGCAGATAGTGCGTCTGTAATATTTGATGCAATTAGTTCAGCAAAAACAAAAGGTATTGATGTACTTATTGCTGATACTGCAGGTCGATTACAAAATAAAGATCACCTAATGGAAGAGCTGAAAAAAGTTGTTCGTGTGATGAAAAAACTTGATGAAAATGCACCTCATGAAGTCATGCTAACTCTGGATGCGGGCACTGGACAAAATGCATTAAGCCAAACTAACTTATTTGATAAAGCGGTAGGATTAACTGGGCTAACACTCACTAAGTTAGATGGTACTGCAAAAGGTGGTGTGGTATTCGCTATTGCAGACAAACATAATATTCCAATTCGTTATTTAGGAGTTGGAGAAGGTATTGATGACTTAAGACCTTTTAAAGGTGATGATTTTATTGATGCTTTATTTTCTCATGATAACGAACAGAGCTAACACTGCTAATTTATGATCCGTTTTGATAATGTAAGTAAAGTTTACCCTGGTGGATTTGTTGCACTTAAAGATGTCAGTTTTCAAGTGGAATCAGGGGAGATGGCTTTTTTAACGGGCCACTCTGGCGCAGGTAAAAGTACGTTGTTAAAACTTATGTGTTTAATGGAAAAAGCCACAAGTGGTACTGTTGAACTTAATAACACAGATCTCTCAAAAATTAAGTATAACAACATTCCTTACGCTCGTCGTAATATCGGTATGATTTTTCAAAATCATAACCTGCTAATGGATCGTACTGTTTTTGATAATGTTGCACTGCCTCTCATTATTGAAGGTTGTAGTTTAAAAGAAACGCGTAAACGAGTTGAAGCGGCTTTAGAAAAAGTACACCTACAAAATAAACTCAAATATTACCCTAATATGCTTTCTGGTGGAGAACAGCAACGAGTTGGTATAGCAAGAGCTCTTGTTAATAAGCCTCCTATATTGCTGGCGGATGAGCCAACAGGAAACTTAGATCCTAAATTATCATTAGATATTATTAAGCTTTTTGAAGAGTTTAATGACTTAGGTGTAACTGTTCTTATTGCGACTCATGACTTAGGCTTAATCGCTCGTATGAAATATAGAACCTTAACCTTGAAGCAAGGGAAAATGATCACAGACGGATTGATTGAAGGCTTACATTCAAAAGGGAGCCAAGATGCAAGATAGCGAACATTTTGCTCGTCCTTCGAATAAATTAGGCTTTTCCGCACGTTTTGCTGGCTGGGTTATCCGCCATGTTCAACAAGGTATAGGAAGCTTAGGTGATTTATGGCGTACGCCCTTTACTTCAGTAATGACTATTTTAGTTTTAGGTATTAGCTTAACTTTACCTGCGACACTTCATCTTTTTGTTAAAAATGCGAAAACCGTTACAGAACAGTGGAATTCGGCTTCTGAAATTACTTTATTTTTGAAGCTTTCAGTTTCTGAAAAATCAGCTCAGCAACTCGTTCAACGACTTTCATTATACCCTGATATTGCCAGTGTAAAATATGTCTCAGCAGATCAGGCATTAGCTGAGTTTAAAGTGCTTTCAGGGTTTGGTGATGCGCTAGAATATTTAGACGATAACCCGCTACCGGCTACTGTTTTAGTTACTCCTACACTACGTGCTAGTCAGGCCGAAGCGGCCGGAGACTTACTGCTTAAATTAGAGCAAGAAAGAGAAGTAGAACAAGGTAAACTTGATTTAGAATGGTTAACTCGATTACAAGCTATGGCTGAATTGATTGAAGATATCGTAATAGGCTTAGCATTATTATTATGTTTATCCGTAGTGTTAATTATCGGTAACACTATACGTTTAGCTATTTTAAACCAGAAAGACGCTATTGCTATTATGAAGCTTGTAGGAGCTACAGACGCTTTTATTCAACGCCCATTTTTATACGCGGGTATTTGGTACGGTATATTAGGTGGTTTAGTCGCTTGTTTATGTGTGTATGTATTAGGTACGTATTTATCTTATGCACTAGAAAATCTAACACACCTATACCACAGCAACTTTAAACTTGAAGGTTTAACCTCTTCTGAAATTCTATTATTAATATTATCCGCTATAATTCTGGGCTATTCAGGCAGCTATATTTCTGTTCGTAAACATATTAAAACAATAGAACCCACTGCTGATTAATATTACCGATATTATTTTTTTGAAATTACTCTGTAACTTTATCTTGTTATTCTAGGTCTTTACTATAGGTATGGCGAAAACAGCCATATTATTGTTAGTTTTGTAAAAAGTAACAATTTCATACATTTTAGCTTTTAAAAATTGTAATAGCCTGTTGTATCGCTATCCCAGTTAAGTTAATGTGTTATTTATAAATGGTCGCGATATAAATAAAGGAATGTTATAATCGCGAGGAAAGTAAGGTAATACGGAGAAAGTAAATGAGTAATTCGATACAAACTACAGCATTGACTGTCCCACAAAGTGGCAGTATTGAAGCCTATATGCAATCTGCGTATAGCATTCCTATGTTAACGGCTGAGCGTGAGAAAGAATTAGCTACTCGTTTATATACAGAAAACGACCTACAAGCGGCTCAAGAACTGATTATGTCGCACTTACGTTTTGTTATACATATTGCTAAAGGCTATGCTGGTTATGGCTTAGCACAAGCAGATCTTGTTCAAGAAGGTAACGTTGGCTTAATGAAAGCCGTAAAACGTTTTAATCCTGAAGTTGGCGTACGACTCGTGTCTTTTGCTGTTCATTGGATTAAAGCGGAAATACATGAATTTGTATTACGTAACTGGAGAATTGTTAAGGTTGCTACAACGAAAGCTCAACGTAAATTGTTTTTTAATTTAAGAAAAAATAAAAAGCGTTTAGGTTGGTTCAGCAATGAAGAAGTTTCAAATGTAGCTGAAACATTAGGCGTTACAAAAAAAGATGTACTTGAAATGGAATCTCGAATGAGCAACCAAGATCAAGCATTTGAACTTTCTACAGATGATGATGACAATGCTAGTGCGGCGAGTTTTTCTCCTGCGCAGTACTTAGAAGATAAATCGTCTGACTTAGCTGACTCTGTAGAAGCAAGTGATTGGAGTGATCAAGCCAATCAACGTCTTAGTAATGCATTAGTATGTTTAGACGATAGAAGCCAGCATATTATTCGTACACGTTGGTTAACTGAAGATAAAACAACACTTCAAGATTTGGCAGATAAATACCAAATATCAGCTGAACGTGTTCGTCAGTTAGAAAAAAATGCATTAAATAAATTAAAAGCGTCTATGGCTGCCTAGTCAGCACTGATGTGAGTAGAAAACCGACAGTAGTCGGTTTTCTTGTTTATAAAAAGATTGATAATAAGGTCGTTATAATATTTTAATTACCTTATATTTAAAAATTTAAACCTAACTATAATACTAATAAGCATAGGTAATTTTTGATGCAAGTGGGTGTAAACGAAAACGTATTAGCGGCTCGTCAGATACCAAAGTTAAAGTCTTTACTTAAAAAGTATCGTCAAGCTAGAACTATACAATCAGGACTTTTACAGCTTTCTGAGTTAGCAAGTTCTGTTACCGATATGAATTCTTTTTATTCTGCTCTAGAAGCTATTATCAAAACGATCCTGATCACCGATAGCTTTCATATTACCCTACTAAATCATCACAAAAATTTATCTTTAGCCTATTCTCATAATCCAAGTGAAAAAAGTATTCTTACTCGGCATGATAAGGATAAATGGAAAAATAGTTTAACCGGTGTAGTGTTTTCTCAAGCGAAATCTATCTGTTGTAATGCACAAGAAAGAGAGGAGTTAAGTAAAGAATATAATTTATCTTTATATAATTCTATTTGTACGAGTTGGCTAGGTGTTCCTTTAAAACGGAGTAACCAGGTTATTGGTGTTATTGCATTGCAAAGCTACGATAATGAGACTGTTTTTGGTGACCGAGACTCTCAACTTCTTGAGTTTATTGCTGAGCATTTAGTGACGGCAATCGATAGAGTAAGAAGTCGTGAGCTGCTAGAAAAAAACATTATTGAACGTACCCAAAAACTTACCGAAACCAATGAAAAATTACAGAAAGAAATAGCTGAGCGTCAAAAGGCAGTAAAAATACATAAAGCGTTGTTAGCTATTTCTGAGATCACAGCAACCACAACTGATCTAGCTTCCTTTTATCAAGTATTACATAAAGAAATAACCGCTCTAATCCCCTCTAATAATTTTTATATCGCATTAACTTCTCAAAATAATCAGTGGATAGATTTTCCCTATTACAAAGATGAATATTTATATGTAGCTGAATCTAGAAAATTTTCGAATGGTCTTACTGAATTAGCGATTAAAATAGGAGAACCGTTACTGGTTAAAGGCTCTGAAATTATTACACTGGATGAGGATGGGAATGCGAAATATCATATTCATGCTATTAATTCGCTAAAAAATAAAACACCTAAAGCGTGGTTAGGGGCTCCGTTAATTGATCAAGGCGTCGCCTTTGGCGTTTTTGCTGTTCATCACTATCAAGATGTTAACGCTTATCAATTAAGTGATTTAGATCTGGTTGAATTTGTTAGTCAACATATTGCCACTGCTATACTTAGAATTAGATCTCAGGCCGAAATACAAAAAAGTAATGAAGCTCTAGAGCAAGCAATAAATGAAAGAACAAAAGAATTACAAAGTACAAATTTGAATTTACGAATGCAAATTGAAGAAAGAAGAAAAGCTGAAGCTCAATTGTATTATGAAGCTCATCATGATGCATTAACTAAGTTACCCAATAGAGCTATGTTAACTGATCGATTAAGTTATTCATTACGTCATTTAAAACGTCACTCATCGCATCAGTTTGCCGTACTTTTTATTGATTTAGATCGCTTTAAAATTATTAACGATACGCTTGGGCATCATGCAGGTGACTTATTTTTAGTAGAGATTGCCGCTAGATTACAAGATTGTGTGCGAGATAATGATATTTTGGCTCGATTAGGTGGTGATGAATTTGTAATTTTACTCGATTCACTACAATCTGAAGATGACGTAGAAGAAGTTGCTGGGCGGATCATTAATAAAATATCTGCTGGTTTTGAATTAGAAGGGCACACGGTACATTCTAATGCGAGTATCGGTATTGCCATGTGTGGAAATCATTATAACGATTCGAATGAAATCTTGAGAGATGCAGATGCTGCAATGTATCAAGCCAAAAGTTTGGGTTGTGGTCGTTATGTGTTTTTTGATGAAAGTATGCGAGAGCAACTTATTGCGAGCATGACATTAGAGCAAGAATTGAGAGTTGCGATAAAAGAGTGTCAGTTTGAACTACATTATCAAAAGATTTCAGATCTTGAAAATACTAAAACTATTGGTTTTGAAGCGCTACTTAGATGGAATCACCCAGAGAAAGGGTTATTGACACCTAGTGAGTTTCTTTTCATGGCTGAAGAAACGGGGATGATTTTAGACATAGAAGCGTGGGTAATAGAAGATGTATGTGTTCAGCTTAAACATTGGCAAGCATCGTCTGAATATAAAAATATTTTTATTGGCGTTAACTTATCAGGACGCCATTTAACCCAAGTAAATCAATTATCAAAACTTATTAGTTTGATCGAAGCAAATACAGTTGAGCCACAACGTTTGATCTTAGAGTTTACAGAGTCTGCTTTTTCACAGCATACAGAGTTGGCCCTAAAAGGGTTAAGAAAACTTAAAGAATTTGGTGTTAAGTTAGCGCTGGATGACTATGGTGCTGGTTTGTCATCACTTAATTTTTTACATGGTTACCCATTTGAATTTATTAAACTTGATAGAAGCTTTATTAAAACATTAAATTTAGATAACAAAAACTTGTCGTTAGTAAAAGCATTGCACGAATTAGGCGGTAATTTTGGTTACAGATTGGTTGCCGAAGGTATTGAAAGTGCCGAGATGCTAGAAAAATTGAAAAATGTAGGCTGTGAGTTTGGGCAGGGGTATCATATTAATCGTCCTTGCCGAATTGATAATGAAGAAAGTAGTATTGTTAATGTAATAAATGGTTAGTTAAGTAACTAACTATCCTTTATAAAAATATCCCTCCACTCTAAACGCTATACCAGGTGTTGTATCGTAGTTCCTAATTTCAGGCCATTCTAAAAATGGTTCAATTTCAAAGAAAAGCCATTTTTTATATGCATTAAATCGATAACGGTAGCTTAGCGTATAATTATCAACAACAAATCCTCGAGTGCCATTGCGTTCTCCCTCTACTTGCAATGAGGTAACGGAAGCTGTTTTTTCGTTTAAATGTTTTAGTTGATAAAGACCATGCTTCCAACGAATACCACTAAAAGATTCTGAGCCTTTTATGCTGTAATTTATTCTGTACTGAGTTTCAGGGTTTTGTTGAAAGTTATACTCTAGGAGGAGTCGACTACCTAAGCCTTCATCTAAAAAATAAAATATTGAAGGCTCAATTTTAAAAGCGCTATGTTCGCTCCAATTTATAAAGCGTTTATGCCGACTGCGAATAAAAATATCACCACCTGAAATACCTATTCTTGTATCTGTAAATTTATTTTTTTCGTTTTTGTGCATATATCTAAGTGCGGCTGAGAACTTTTCTTCTTCGGGTTGAATATGAGTGGTTTCTAATGGTAACTGGTTTTGTTCAGATTCATCGTCATCAGATAAAATAAGATCTACTTTTTCTTTAAAGTGAGGCAGTGTCATTTTAATTCTAAAGCGAGCTTTTATTTCTGCCCAATCACTACTTCGTGGGCGCCATTCGAGTCTTATTTTTGCATTAACTTTGGGATTCCGCTTAGTGTTTCCTTCTTCGGTAAAAAATTCATCAAACCATGCTGCCGATTGATAGACTGAATCAGAAATTGTGTCATGAAATGCATTTATCCAAGGAGTATTTTCAGTGTTTTCTGTAGGGTATTGTTTTTTATCCTCTTCACCAAAACAGTAAAAAGGCATTAAATTAAAAATTATAAACACAAGCTTACATAAATTTTTAAACAAACCTTGTTGTACCTCATAAAATTAGTGTGAGAAAAGGTGCTTTTTACAACTAAAACTTTATAATAACTATAATTAAATAATAGGAGATTTTTCATGAGTAATATAGGTATTTGGCAATTATTAATTATTGTTGTAATTGTTGTATTGTTATTCGGAACAAAAAAGTTACGTAATTTGGGTGGCGATTTAGGTTCTGCCGTTAAAGGTTTTAAAAAAGCAGTGACTGACGATGATACAGCAAAAACTGTTGAGTCAGAGAATACCGATTCAATTGTAGATAAATCAACTGTTGAAAGTACCGTAGCACAAAAAGAAAAAGATCAAGCTTAATTATGTTTGATATAGGATTCTGGGAGCTTTTACTTATAGGATTACTGGCTTTAATTGTTTTAGGACCTGAACGGTTACCTGTTGCGATTAGAACCGTTAGAAATTGGATCGCTAATGCGCGTAGAATTAGTGAGAATGTAAAAAGCGAGCTGACAGAGGAATTACGCATTCATGAATTGCATAGTAACTTGAAAAAAGCCGAAGAAGCTAACATGGAGAATTTATCGCCAGAAATAGCTGAATCATTAAAAACCTTGCGAGATGCAGCAGATATGGTTAATAAGCCTTATCAAGTGAAAACAGAAGAGGCTGATCAGCCTACAGAATCCATAGCGAAAAGAACAACTAATGAGTGATACGCCTAATAACTACACATTGTTTGACCATCTTTTAGAGTTACGTTCACGATTATTAAAATCTTTTATTGGGGTTTTAGTTATATTGTGTTGTTTAATTTATTTTGCACAAGATATTTATCATTATGTTGCTGAGCCTTTATTAGCGACTATGCCTATAGGTACTCAAATGATAGCAACGGATGTGGCATCACCTTTATTTGCACCTTTTAAACTGGTCATCGTTTTGTCTGTTTTTATTGCAATGCCCTATATTTTATTTCAAATATGGTCTTTTGTTGCACCAGGGTTATACCGAAACGAAAAAAGATTAATTGCTCCTCTGATGTTAGGAAGTACCTTATTATTTTATAGTGGTATTGCCTTTGCTTATTTTGTTGTGTTTCCTGTTGTATTTGCTTTTTTTAGTTCTGTTGCACCTGAAGGGGTTACCATAGCCACTGATATAAGTAGTTACTTAGATTTTGTGCTTAAACTCTTTTTTGCCTTCGGCGCGGCTTTTGAAATTCCTGTAGCAATTATTTTAATGTGTTGGACTAATTTTACATCCCCTGATAGTTTAAGGGCTAAACGACCTTATATTGTTGTTGGTTCATTTATTGTGGGTATGTTATTAACTCCACCTGACATTATTTCTCAAACGATGCTTGCTATACCTATGCTGATACTATTTGAGCTTGGTGTATTTATTGCCTCTTTTTATTATCAAGAAAATAAAGATGAAGAAGATGTGGATCAAATAGAATAGTTTAATCGATAATTAAATAGTGTTATTTACACTGAACTATAATATACATGAATATAATTATCATTGTACTTACAAGGAAGTGAGATATTGATTACTATAAAAAAGCAGAGCATAAAATTGAAATTTCATTTGTTTGCTAGCAGGTATTTTTTTTGATTGATATAGGTGTGAATTTAACCAACAATCGTTTTGATAAAGACGTAGATGAGGTTATATCTCAAGCTAATGAAAGTGGCGTGAGGCATTTGTTGGTAACAGGTACAAATGTGTTCGAAAGCCAAAAAGCTTTAGCGCTTTGTTTAAAGTACCCCCTATATTTATCTTGTACTGCTGGCGTACACCCGCACGACGCAGATAATGTATCTCATGATTATTTAGAACAATTACAATCGTTAGCTAGTCAGTCGAATGTTAAAGCCATTGGTGAATGTGGCTTAGATTTCAATCGTAATTTTTCAACGCCAACTAATCAAAAAAAAGTGTTTCACGAACAAGTCAAATTAGCTCAACAATTGCAGCTTCCTTTATTTCTGCATCAAAGAGATGCATTTAAAGAATGGTTTGATATTCTTACACCTTATTTTTCCAACGTTCCTCACATGGTTTCTCATTGCTTTACAGGTACAGCTGAAGAATTAAATTTATGTTTAGAAGCGAATATGTATATTGGTATAACTGGCTGGATATGTGACGAACGACGAGGTCAAGGTCTTCGAGATATTGTTAATAAAATACCTTTAAATAGATTAATGATAGAAACGGATGCACCTTATTTAACGCCTCGAACCATACGACCTAAACCCAAAAGCAGTAGGAATGAACCAAAATATTTACGCTATGTTGTAGAAGAAATAGCTAGATTAACCGATTATTCCGAACAAGATATTATTCAATATACGAGTAAAAACGCACAACGCGTCTTTGGGTTAGGGAATAGTTAATGATTCAAAAGTTAGCACTTACTTCAGCCCTATTTTGTGCCTTTATTCTTGCCGTGTTCTTTATTTATATGGCTGAGGGTGTTATTGGATTTCATTATGCTGATGTTAAAGAACATTTAAATGCTTATTCGTATCTACTAAATAACGTAGAAAACACTCATTTATCACATGAAGGCCGTTGTTTTACCGATGGTTTAGCTATCGGCTCGGCTTTTGCGTTAGCTTTTTCTATGCTATTTATCTATTTAGCTAATGGTAAGGTTACTGTTCTTTTGTTGTCAGGGTACTTCTTATCAAGTGCAATGTTACTTTCTGTTCTATTAGAATTTCCTCTTACTGTTTTTTCTACTCATTTTTATCAGCTATACGGCATTGATGTACCTATATTAGTCATAGTGTCTAAACTTATACTTATGTGGTTTTCGGTACTTATTTTTAAAGCTAAGGTAAACGCCACAAAAGCTTATTGGATAATTAAATCATCGTGCTGGATATTATTGTTTTACCTACCAGTCTGCTTCATGTTGCCAATAAAAATTAGCATTTACCTTAGTGTATATATTGAATTATCTATTAGTGCCTTATTAGTTATATTTGGTGTTTATTTAATTCAAAAATCTCAGCGTTTATCGACTTTATTTACCCTTTTTGTTTTTATTCAATTTATTTTCGCATTACTTAATGTTGTTGCTCTCTTTGGTTTTAGTATTGATATTTATCATCAATACCCTTACCTGTATACAATTTCATTTTGGTTAAGTGGCAGTATTACTGTGTTTATGTTGAGTCGAGGATATTATTATCAAATTCAAGATAAACAAATAGCAGAACAAAAGGCTCTGGCAAGTTTAGACAAGTCTAAAAAAGCTCAAGCTGAGTTATTAACACTACAAGAAGAGAGCCAAGAAAAATTAGAGAGTCGAGTACAAGAGCGCACATTAGAGTTAAATATAGCTCTACAAGAGCTTGAGAGTGCGAATAAAGAATTAGCTGAAAAGAACACACTCGATGAACTGACGGGATTATATAATCGTCGTTACTACGACCAAAAAGTATTAGCTGAATATCGTCGTAGCCGTCGTAATTTAACCCCTTTAAGTCTAGTGGTTATTGATATTGATCACTTTAAAAAGGTAAATGATAATCATGGCCATATTGCTGGAGATCAATGTTTAATATGGGTTGCAGGTAAAATCAAGGCTTCTTTGGGACGTGTGACTGATTTAGGGTGTCGTTATGGGGGGGAAGAGTTTTGTTTAATATTACCTGAAACGGATACTAAAGGTGCAATGTCGTTAGCTGAGACATTACGAGATTCTATAGAATCAGAGATTTTCGTTTTTGATCGAGTAGAAATACCTATGACTATAAGTTGTGGCGTTAGTACTTATTGGCAGCAGCCTGATATAACCCCTGAAAATATTTTCGCTGCAGCAGATGAAGCATTATACAGTGCTAAGAAAAATGGCCGTAATCAGGTACAGAAAAAAATACTTACTGGTACTACAGAGTCTTAATTAAGGTTAAAAAAATGAATAACACATTTGGTCAATACCCTGCTCGTCGTTTACGTAGAATGCGAGCAGATGATTTTTCTCGACGTTTAATGTCTGAAAACCAATTAACAGTTAATGATTTAATTTACCCTGTTTTTGTTTTAGAAGGCGAAAACCAAAGAGAAGCTATTAGCTCAATGCCTGGTGTAGAAAGAAAGAGTATTGATTTATTACTTGAAGAAGCTCAAGAGCTTGTTGATCTAGGTATTCCTGCTATAGCAATATTTCCTGTTACACCGAGTAATGCTAAATCACTAATGGCTGAAGAAGCTTATAATCCTGACGGTTTAGCACAAAGAACAGTAAAAGCTTTAAAAGCAAAATTTCCAAGCTTAGGTGTTATCACTGATGTTGCCTTAGATCCATTTACAACACATGGCCAAGACGGAATTATTGACGACAATGGCTATGTGCTGAATGAAATAACCAAAGACATTTTAGTTAAACAAGCGGTATCACACGCCCAAGCTGGTGCTGATATTGTTGCTCCGTCAGATATGATGGACGGTCGGGTTGGCGCTATTCGCCAAGCGCTAGAAGAAAATGGTTTTGTGAATACTAAAATTTTAGCTTATTCTGCTAAATATGCGTCTAATTACTATGGGCCGTTTAGAGATGCTGTCGGTTCTGCGGGAAATATTAAAGGGGGCAATAAATATTCATATCAAATGGACCCTGCCAATAGCGATGAAGCTCTACATGAAGTTGCACAAGATATTCATGAAGGTGCTGATATGGTTATGGTGAAACCAGGAATGCCCTATTTAGATATTGTTCGTAGAGTTAAAGATAATTTTCAAGTGCCTACCTACGCATATCAAGTGAGTGGTGAATACGCTATGCATGTAGCAGCTATTCAAAACGGTTGGTTAGCTGAAAAGCCTTGTGTTATGGAAGGGCTTCTTGCCTTTAAGCGGGCTGGAGCCGATGGGATTTTGACCTATTTTGCTAAAAAAGTTGCTTATTGGTTGAAGGAAGGCTCTTAAATTTTTAAAGGCTTATTCTATTTCCAGCAAATTTAAATACGCAATATGACTTGTTTAAGCTATTGTCTTTATCGATAAGTTTCGCGATCTTTCTATCGTTTTTAAGGATTTTTATAAATATATTGAATTAATAGTGGTACTTTTTCTGTTTATGCTCAAGAATATGTTTGCACTCCTATTTATAAAATAAGAGTACAAACATTGGAATAATAAAAAGGTCTGAAATGAAATACCAGGATTCCATTAAACAAGCAGATATCATATTGTCGCAAGCAATAAAGCAGTTACAACTTTGGTACTTAGCGGCTACACCTATAAACTATGCTGTTAGTTATGAATTTGTTGCGCAAACGAATAAAGCTCTTTCTGCTGCCATCAAATATCAGCTCTCTACAGGAAAAAAATTAGATAATTTTTACATGGAAGCTGTGTATCAACAATTTATTTTGGGGCAGAGTAAATTTAGAGATGACATGCTTGCTGAATTTGGCAGTTTGATAGACTTAGTGCAGACTAATGCAAACGACTCAGCAACTTCTGTAGATAGCTTTATTTCTGAATTAGATACTAATTTAAATGATTTGAAATCAGGAAATAAGGAAAAGGTAACCCACGCCTGTAGCAACTTAACTAAAGCAACTATCAAATTTAAAACACAACAACAGCGCTTAATAGAGCGATTACAAAAAGTACAGCAACATAGTAATCAGTTACAAGCAGAGCTTGAGGACGTTAGAAAAGAGATATATTTAGATCCACTTACCGGTTTACATAATCGTAAAGCCATGTCGAAACATATTGAAGCTTGGTATAAAGAAGATCCGAATAAAAGTGTTGCTGCAATTGTTATTAATGTTGACCAATATAGCCTAATAACACAACGCTTTGGCACACTTATAGGTGATGTTTTACTTTCAAAAATAGCCAATAAAATTGAAAGCTATGTTGATGGTAGCGGTTTACCTGTTAGAACCGGTGGAGATGAGTTTTTAGTTTTACTTCCCGAAGTTGATAGCCAAATAGCCTACGAAATTGGTGAAAAAATCAGGGAAGGTGTTGGTAAATTACGCTTTATTAGCAGTAAGTCAGGTGTTCGTTTACCGCAAATGACTATTTCAGTAGGTGTTAATAAATTTAATGTTTCTCAAAATGTTAATGCTGTTATCGATAAAACTCGAAATTCCATTAGTACTTAATTCAGCTATTAAAAGTAGGTTTCGCTATCATTGATTGCATCTATTAATGCATCGAGTGTTTTTTCTGAAAATACGGTAATATTGTGTTTTGTTAAAAGTTGAGTGGTAACCCCTTGCCCCATAATTTTGGTATTAGAAAACTCCCCATTATAAATAGTATTGCTACCGCAAGAAGGACTAGATTCTTTTAATAAAGCGAATTTGATATTATTTTTCAGACATACAGATAGCGTTTTTAATGCGCCATCATGAAAATTATCGGTTACATCTACACCTTGAATAGTAATGATTTTTTGGTCTTTTTGCTGAATTTCTGCAGGCTCTCTTGGTACAGGAAGTCCTCCTAAACATTCGGGGCAACCACTGATTAATCTATTTTCTTTTTTCCATTTTTCAATAGATTGATGAGTTAAACTTTGATGGCCTCCATCGTACCTAACATTTTCGCCCATAAAACAGGCACTAATAAATATTTTTTCCATCGTTAACGTGCTTCTATATTTTCTTTTATTAAGTTTAATAATGGGATATTAGGTGTCGTTTCGTTTTCAATCCAGCATGACTCACTATAACATTCAAAATTTAGCAAAAAATAATCATTTTGCCATTTAAAACGTGTGTATTCTCGATCAGCTCCTTGTGTTGTTTCAATAAGATAATGATCTTTTAGAAAGTTTAATACTAAAGAGGTTAATAGAGGGATATCTTCTTGATACCAACTCTCAACAAAAGTAATTTGCAAACTGGCTTGATTAACCAATTCAACAGACGATATTTTAAGAGTTTGAGCAATAGTCATTGATTAAATCCCTCATTTTTGTAGGGTTAAAATAGATAAATTCAATATTGACAAAGATCTTACTCTAAAAAACTTAAGATAATCGATATATTTTTTTCTATAATCAATGTAGTCTAAGTAATAATATCAACATACTTAAGTTTAGAGAGATAAATATATGAAAAAATTGACTATAGCTGTTGCATTAACAGCACTAATGGCATCTCCTGTCTTTGCGGGTGATATTGCTGCTGGTAAATCGAAAACTGCTATGTGTGCAGCTTGTCACGGAGCTATGGGGGTTTCTGCTGTTCCTATGTACCCTAACCTAGCTGGGCAAAAAGAAGCCTATATCGCTAAGCAATTAAAAGATTTTAAATCGGGCAACCGTAAAGATCCTGTTATGGCTCCGATGGCTATGGGTTTATCTGATGCTGATATTGAAAACGTTGCAGCATACTACGCAAGTTTAAAATAAGCTTTGTGTACCAATTAATATGAAAAGCGCCTTCTGGCGCTTTTTTTATATCCTAATTATTGTGCTGTTGGATCAGTTCTAAAAATGGCTGGCCATACCTTGCTAATTTAGTATCACCAATACCACTTATTGCTAGCATATCTCTAGAATTAAGAGGTTTAGCTTTGGCTAATTCTGAGAGTGTAGCATCACTAAATACAATGAAAGGAGCAATATCTTCAGCGTCGGCAATCTCTTTTCTCAGTGAACGTAATTTAGCAAACAATACTCTGTCGTATGTTTGATTAGGTTTATCTCTTTTCCAATAACTTGCTTTTTGTAGTCTTGGCGAAGCGAGCATAAGTGGTTCTTCAGCTTTTAATACGGATCTTGATGCTTCAGTTAAACAAAGGGCTGATTGTTGAGATATATCTTGTTGTAAAAAACCTAAATGAATAAGTTGCCTAACAATTGAAAACCAATAACCAGGTGCTTTTTCTTGTCCTATACCAAAGGTGGAAACTTGATCATGTTGTTTTTGTTTAATGGCTAGCGTGTGTTCACCTCTTAATACATCAATTACATGTTCTATATCGCCCTGCTGTTGAATACGATAAACACATGAAAGTACTTTTTGAGCCTCTATAGAAGCGTCAAATAAACTGGGAGGATCTAAACAAATATCACAGTTTCCACAGCGTTTTTGTGTATATTCAGCAAAGTAGTTCAAAACGACTTGTCTTCTGCAGGTTTGAGCATCAAAGAAGCCAATCATGGCTTGAAAGCGTTGTAGCTCTACATTGACTCTTTGTTCGTTTTCGCCTTCACTAATGCGCTTTTTGATGCGTTCTACGTCTTTAGCGTCATACAAAAACAAGGCTTCTGCTTCTAACCCATCTCGTCCAGCTCGACCTATTTCTTGATAATAAGATTCTAGCGTTTTAGGTGGTTCAAAATGAATAACATAACGGATGTTTGATTTGTTAATCCCTAAACCAAAAGCTATGGTGGCAACAACGACTTGAATATTATCTTTAGCGAAAGAGTCTTGGACGGTATTTCTTATTTCAACTTCCATGCCTGCATGGTAAGCCGCACAATTAATACCTGAATTACCTAAATACTTTGAAATTTTTTCAACTTGCCAACGGCTATTACAATAAATAATGCCACATTCATCACGTCGTTTTTTGATATAGCCCAGTAACTGTTGTTCGCCGTTATACTTTTCGGCCATGGTTAAGCGAATGTTAGGACGATCAAAACTATCAAGATGAATATAAGGGTTAACTAAATCTAATTGAGCCAATATATCTTTTCGTGTAGTTACATCTGCTGTTGCAGTAAGTGCCATAACCGGCACATAAGGGAAGCTTTGTTTAATGGTATTTAATTTTGTGTAGGCAGGTCGAAAATCGTGTCCCCATTGTGAAATACAGTGGGCTTCATCAATGGCAAATAAACTAATGTTAAGTTGCATTAACTCTTGTCTAAAATAGTAACTATTTAACCGTTCAGGAGCTATGTATAAGAGTTTTATTTTTCCTTGATATAAAGCCTGCATTGTTTGGGTTATTGTTGTTTGATCTAAGCTTGAATTAATATAAGCGGCTGAAATTCCTTGTAGCGTTAAGCTATCAACTTGATCTTTCATTAAGGCGATTAAAGGCGATATGACAATAGTTACACCGGGTAATAAAATTGCTGGTAACTGGTAGCACATGGATTTTCCGCCACCTGTTGGCATTAAAACAAGGCTATCTCTACCCATAAACAGTTGTTGGATAATATCTTCCTGTCCTTGACGAAAAGATTGATAACCAAAATTATGTTTTAACGTATCGAGTAGTACAGAGGTTGATATGCTCGGTTCAGCGTTGTTGATAACATTATTCTTCAGTGTAATGATAAGAATTGTATTTTAACGCAGCTGGAGCCAATGGTAGAGAATTATTTTGTTCCGTCATGATTTATTTGCTAATCTAAATAACAAACCAAGAGGTCAGATGAGTTTATGGTTAATAAAACAATAGCTTTACAAGTAATAGAGTTTTGGAATGAAAAAATGCCTTTTAATCAATTATTGGGTCTTAATATTACTCAGTTTGATAGTAAGCAATCGGAAGTAAGATTTTTATGGCAAGATAAACTCATTGGTAATCCTATTCAAAAAATCTTGCATGGCGGCGTTACTGCGGCAGCTTTAGATTTAGCTGGAGGCGTTGTAGCTGCAGCTAATATTCTTGATGGGTTAGAATTAACCTCTCCTGAAATGGTACATGACAGCTTAAGTAAATTGGGTACTATTGATTTAAGAACTGACTACTTGATACCGGGTAGAGGAAAAGAATTTATTGTGACTGCTCGTATTATTAGAGGTGGTACAAAAGTCGCGGTAGCTAGAATGGAAATGCATAATGAAAAAGGTGAACATATAGCGTTTGGCACCGGAACTTACATGGTGGGTTGAGCTATATCAGCTTCGGGTATAAATAGAGATAAACTTAATACGAAGCTGATATTCACTTAAAGCGCTTGTAAATTTGCGTAAGCGACAACTAACCATTTACTACCTACATCAGCAAAGTTAACTTGTATACGGCTTTGCGCACCTGAACCTTCATAGTTAAGTACAACACCTTCACCAAATTTTGCGTGCATAACAGACTGGCCTAATGAAAATCCTGTGTTGTCGAAGGTTTCAGTGGTAAAGGTGTTTGAAAATTTACCTGTACTTGCTGGTCGAGATACTTGATTTTGCAAGCGTATTTCTTCTGTACATTCGTTAGGTAATTCTCTTAAGAATCGGCTCGGTTTGTGATACTTTTCTTGACCATATAAACGTCGGCTTTCTGCATGACATAAGTATAACTTCTGCATAGCGCGAGTCATACCGACGTAACATAAGCGTCTTTCTTCTTCTAAGCGCCCTATTTCTTCAACCGATTGTTGAGAAGGAAACATGCCTTCTTCTAAGCCGGCAATAAACACTAATGGAAATTCTAATCCTTTAGCTGAATGCATAGTCATTAATTGCACTGCTGACTCATATTCATCAGCTTGAGATTCGCCTGATTCAAGTGCTGCGTGAGTTAAAAAAGAAGTCAGTTTTGTTTGCTCTTCTTCTAATTCAGGATCAACTTCAAAGGTTTGGCAAGCGGTGACTAGCTCATTTAAGTTTTCAATTCGTGCTTCTGCTCGTTCGCCTTTTTCGGCTTGATACATAGCTTTTAGACCACTATTTTTTATAACAAAATTAGCTTGTTGGTCTAAATTTAAATTACATGAGTCATCTTCAAGTTGATTAATAAGCTCAACAAAGTGAGTAATAACTTTTGCACTTCTACCTTTGAGATCTTGATTGTTGATCATATGTTGGCAAGCTTGCCATAAGGTAACATTCAGGCTTCTAGCGGCATCTCGTATTAGTGAAATACTTTGATTACCAATACCTCGCGTAGGTGTATTAATAATACGCTCAAAAGCAGCATCATCGTCTCTATTATTAATTAACCGCATATAGGCAAGTGCGTCTTTAATTTCTTGTCGTTCGAAGAAACGTTGGCCACCATAAATTCTGTATGGTAAACCACCTTGCAGTAAGGCTTCCTCGAGTAAACGCGATTGTGCGTTACTTCGATATAAAATGGCTACATCGCTTAATGACCCATTTTCTTTTTGCCAATCTTTAATTCTGCCTGCAATAAAGCGAGCTTCATCTATTTCGTTAAAGGCAGTATAAATAGATATTTTTTCGCCTGACTCGTCTTCAGTCCACAGGTCTTTACCTAAGCGATTGTTGTTATTTGAAATGAGTTGGTTGGCTGCATTTAGTATATTAGCGGTCGAGCGGTAGTTTTGTTCAAGTTTGATGGTTTGAGCGTTATCAAAGTCTTTTAAAAAACGTTCAATGTTTTCAATTTTTGCACCACGCCAGCCATAAATAGATTGATCATCATCACCGACTATCATCACTTTACTTGATGTTTTACCTAAAATATTTAACCAAGCATATTGAATACTGTTAGTATCTTGAAATTCGTCTACCAAAATGTGTTTAAAACGTTGTTGGTAATGTTCTAATAATACAGGGTTGTTAAGCCAAAGCTCGTGAGCTCTTAGTAATAATTCAGCAAAATCAACTAAACCTGATAAGTTACAAGCATCTTGATAGCCTTTGTATACTTTTACAAAGGTTTGCTCTGTAGGATCGTCGTACACTTCAATGTGTTGGGGACGAATACCTTCATCTTTCTTGCCGTTGATATACCATTGTAATTGTTTAGGTGGGTATCTTTTTTCATCAATATTGAGTGAACGAACAATACGTTTAACTAATCTTAATTGATCGTCAGAATCTAACACTTGAAAAGTTTGCGGTAAATTTGCTTCTTGAAAATGCATGCGCAATAAGCGGTGAGCTAAACCATGGAAAGTACCTATCCACATACCATGGGTATTACCACCAACCGTTTGTTCTACTCTAGCGCGCATTTCGGCTGCGGCTTTATTGGTAAAGGTTACCGCTAAAATACTATGAGACGATGCGTTTTCAACTTGCATAAGCCAAGCAATACGTTGTACGAGTACACGCGTTTTTCCACTACCAGCTCCCGCGAGTACCAGCATATTTTGTAGCGGAGCAGCGACAACGTCACGCTGTTTTTCGTTTAACGAGTCGAGTAATTGAGAAACATCCATAGATAAACCAAATTATTGATAAAGTTAAAAAAGCGTAAGGCTTTTTATAATAAAAATTGATGTAGTTCTTCTACATCAGATAATTCAAGATGAGGCAAAATAGATAAAGGTTTACCTACATTAAAACTAGATACCCAAGCGGTTTGGCAGCCAGCTAATATACCGCCTAAAATATCAGCCTTTCCACAATCACCTATATGCAAAAGCTCAGAAGGATGTATGTTTAAATGATTACAAGCATTATCAAACATATCTGAACACGGCTTTTGTCTATTTTGCTTACCTGAACTTTGCCCACCTGCATGATATACCGCACTAAAATATTGATTAAGTTCAATAGTATGGGTGTTTACATTACCATTACTGATGGCAATTAAGGGCCATTTTTTAGTAAGTGCAGATAATAAGTTATGTATGTTGTTAGGTACGCTAAAGTTGCTTCGGTGAAAATCAAAATGTGCTAACGCTTTTTCTGCTGCTTGACGAGCTTGTTTTTTCGCTATACCTAAATCAATCAACCCCAAATAGTAGCTTTCAATTCTTAAGGCTGAAACATCGTGTGTTAGCTCTGCGTTAAAAGCGATGGCTTTATTTTTGTATGGCGACCAAAAATTGATGTCGTACTCAGCTTGTATATCGGTAGTATTTTCAAGTAATTTAGGTAACTCTTTTTGAAAATAAGCAACCATAGCACTACCTGTTACCTGCATGATGGGATGATTGCTATATAGCGTATCGTCTAAATCAAAACTTATGGCTTTAAAAGGGGCTAGTCGACGATAAAATTTCATTAAACTTCTTTAAAGGTTAAATGTTGCTTAAGTAGTTTGGCTACTAGCTTTTTAAATTGGCTTAGTAACAATGTGTCCATTCTAGGATCAAAATGTTCAGCATCAGCACTGCTAATAGCTAAAAATCCTAACACTTCATTCTGGTGTTCTAACTTCACAAGTACTACAGAACCTTCAGTTGCTTGTGAAAACACGAGTTCTTGTTCGCTTTGCTGCAAGCGTCCAAAATAGTAGTCGTCTTTACCTAGCCTATTTTGAATAATACCGCCACAGTCATTTTTAATTAAGCTGTGGTGCTCAACTGCTATTGGTTTTGCTAACCATAATTTTAAATTTGATAACGATAAGAGTTCTGTCGTTGCTTGAAATAAACAATCCAGTAATTCATTCGCCGAGGTGCAATCAAGTAAGCGAAGGTATAAGTCGCTATACAATGAAAACAGCTGCTCGTTGTTATTCGCAATAGACATTAATTGTGTAATTTCATCTTCTAACGAATGAATTTTTAATCTCAGTTGTTGTTGCTGGCGCTCAACTAAAGAAACGGTTCCTCGTTGATGATCAGCAAGGCGTATGCTGGTTAATAACTCAGGATGTCGTGCGAAAATTTCAGGATTGTCTTGTAAATAACTCACCACAATATCATCTGAAAGTATTAGTTCTGCAGATTGCATTAAATTAGCCTTAGTTATTTTATTATTAGTGCTTGAACTCTTATCTGAACTCATAAATGTAATTGTCCATCAAAAACATGAACCGCAGGACCTGTCATTTTTACAGGGTTACCCGGGCCTTTCCAAAATATTTTTAATTGGCCTCCGGGTAATTCTACAGTAACTTCTTTTGCTAATTTTTTTTGTGTTTGTCCAATCACTACGGCTGCACATGCGCCGCTGCCACAGGCTAATGTTTCTGCGGCACCACGTTCATAAACGCGTAGTTTTATAAACTCAGGTGAAACCACTTCCATAAAACCTACATTAACGTCTTCAGGAAAACGTTCATGAACTGAAAGGGCTTTACCTAATGTTTCAAGTGGAGCATCTTTAACTGAATCAACTGTGATCACACAATGAGGGTTACCCATAGAAACAGCACCACATAAAACAGTTTCGTCGTCGCAGCGTAAAATATAAGTGCCTTCAGCTTTTTGAGCCGTAAAAGGTATTTTGTTTGGCTCAAATTGTGGTACTGGCATGCTTACCGTAACGTTTCCGTCGCGTTCAACAAACAGGGTCATTTTGCCTGATTGAGTTGAAACCTTAATTTTGTTTTTATTGGTTAAGTTTTTTAATCTAACAAACCGAGCAAAACAACGTGCGCCATTCCCACATTGACCTACTTCACTACCATCTGCATTGTATATACGGTAGTGAAAGTCTAAATCGGGGTCGTAAGGAGGCTCTACAACCAAAAGTTGGTCGAAGCCTACACCAAAGTTACGATCGGCAAGTTGTTTTATTTGTTCGTTCGACAAATAAACATTTTGGGTAACGTTGTCTAGTACTAAAAAATCGTTACCTAAACCATGCATTTTTGAAAAATTTACAAGCATTTACTTATTATTCTCATTACTAATTCTGTTTTTTCAATGAACTGTTTATGCTTAAGGAAGCAATGATTCGCCTTGCCAAAGTTGTTCTATTGTTTCGCGTTTACGGACCACATGAACGTCTTCACCGTCTACCATAATTTCAGCCACACGAGGTCGACTGTTGTAGTTAGAGCTCATGGTAAAACCATAAGCACCTGATGAACGTATAGCGAGTAAATCGCCTGCTTCAATCGCTAGCTCACGTTTTTTACCTAAGAAATCACCTGTTTCACAAATAGGACCCACTATGTCATAAGTTTTCGTTGGTGTATCTCTTTGTTCAACAGGAATAATCGCTTGCCATGCTGAGTATAATGACGGTCTGATTAAGTCATTCATTGCTGCATCGACAATAGCGAAATTTAACTCTTCGTTTGATTTTAAAAACTCAACTTCAGTAACTAATATGCCGGCATTCGCCATAATAGCGCGACCCGGTTCAAATATTAGCGTTATTTCACGACCTTCTAATTTATCGGCAATGGCTTTTGCGTATTGTTCTGGATGTGGTGGTTTTTCGTCGTCGTAACAAACACCTAATCCACCACCTACATCAATATGCGATAAGTTGATGTCTTTCGCCGCTAATTTATCTACTAGCGCTAATACACGATCTAATGCATCGAGAAAAGGTGCAACTTCTGTGATTTGAGAACCAATATGACAATCAACGCCTTTTACTGCAATGTTTGATAACTTAGACGCATAAACGTAAAACGCTTCAGCATCATCAATATTAATACCAAACTTATTGTCTTTTAATCCGGTAGAAATATAAGGGTGAGTACCGGCATCTACGTCTGGATTTACACGTAAAGAAATTGGGGCAACAACATTGAGTGATTTTGCTACGTTTTGAATGCGATCAAGCTCAGCGCCTGATTCAACGTTAAAACAGTAAATACCTTTATCAAGTGCGTACGCTATTTCATCAGAGGTTTTACCAACACCAGAAAATACCACTTTTTTAGGATCCCCGCCCGCTTCTAAAACACGTGCTAATTCACCTTTTGATACAATATCAAAACCTGAACCTAATCGAGCCATTACATTTAATACGGCAAGGTTACTGTTTGCTTTTACGGCATAGCATACAATGTGTGGACGACTACCAGCGGCGTTATCAAATGCTTTCCAATGTCTTTCAATGGTGGCTCTTGAATATATATATAAAGGTGTGCCATGTGCATTTGCAATGTCAGTTACTTTGCTGTCTTCAGCATATAAAGATGTATTTTTACGATTAAAAAAGTCCACCGGTGTTTCCTACCTTCTACTAGTGCTAATATTTAAATTTGTTTTATTGTTGACTCATTTCGGTCTTTTCAGGAGGATTAGGATCAACCTTTTCTAATGGTGTTTGATACAAAGGGCCTTTTATACCGCACCCCGTAATTGCCACCAAAGAGATAATACAGACCAAAATAATTGAAATTTGTTTACACATATTTGATTAATTCGATTTTTTTCCCATGATAGACGTTTTATAATCAGATTGGTATAACAGCGATCTTAAATAATTTACCAAATTAGGTATAAAGGACAATAAATGAACGATAGTGAATATAATATTGCAGCAGAAGATTTATTACTGGCT
Organism: Pseudocolwellia sp. G5-9; assembly: GCF_055808995.1. Lineage (NCBI taxonomy): Bacteria > Pseudomonadati > Pseudomonadota > Gammaproteobacteria > Alteromonadales > Colwelliaceae > Pseudocolwellia > Pseudocolwellia sp. G5-9. The sequence goes on along the minus strand of NZ_CM147893.1, from coordinate 3,061,167 downwards.
GTAGAAGAGTCTATTGAAGATTGCGGTCACGATATTGATTATGAAGGTTTTGGTGGTTTACTCACGTTAACATTTAAAAATACCACTAAAATTATCATTAATAAGCAAGCTCCTTTACATGAAATTTGGGTTGCCACTAAATTTAATGGTCATCACTTTCATTTTGAAAACGATCAATGGATAGATAAACGCGGTGGAGATGAATTTTGGCAATTTATTTCAGAAGCCGTTAGCGTGCAAGCTGAAGCTAAAATTTCATTACAAGCTAATTAACCTCAATTCGGGGTATCCATATCCGTAACCATTCAAGATGCTCTGAAATATGCACCTTGATTGGTAACGGAGATATACATTAAATAAGTACGATCATCAAAATATAAAAATCAGGCAACAAACTATGAACAATAATATTGTACGCATCGCAACTCGCAAAAGTGCCTTAGCTTTATGGCAAGCAGAGTATGTAAAAGCACAACTTGAAAAGTTTCATGAAAATATTACCGTTGAACTTGTGCCTATGACCACCAAAGGTGACATTATTTTAGATACACCTTTAGCTAAAGTCGGTGGTAAGGGCTTGTTTGTAAAAGAACTTGAAGTGGCTATGTTAGAAGATCGTGCTGATATTGCTGTTCACTCAATGAAAGATGTTCCGGTAGAATTTCCTGAAGGACTTGGTTTAGAAGTTATTTGCCCACGAGAAGATCCACGTGATGCTTTTGTTTCAAATACTATCACCAATTTCGAATCGTTACCTGCTGGCGCTATTGTCGGTACTTCAAGTTTACGTCGACAGTGTCAAATTAAAGCAATGCGTCCTGATTTAGTGATCAGAGACTTACGCGGTAACGTGAATACACGTTTGAAAAAATTAGATGATGGTGAGTACGACGCAATAATACTTGCCGCAGCTGGCTTGATCAGATTAGAAATGCCAGAGCGCATAAAAGAATATATAGCGCCAGAACTTATGCTACCTGCTAATGGCCAAGGTGCTGTAGGTATTGAATGTAGAACTGATGACGAAAAGATTAAAGCGCTACTTGCTCCACTTGAATGTAAAGAAACGCGTATTCGAGTACTCGCTGAAAGATCAATGAATAGAGCGTTAGAAGGTGGTTGCCAAGTACCTATTGGGAGCTATGCTGTTTTAGAGCAAAACTCATCTGAACCCGTGCTTTATTTACGTGGTTTAGTTGGGGCTGTTGATGGCAGCACAATATTACATAGCGAGATCCGCGGTCCTATTGAACAAGCTGAAACGTTAGGTAATACATTAGCGCAAAAATTATTAGCGCAAGGTGCTGATAAAATATTACAACAGGTATATGCCGATCAATAACGTTAATGTACTGATCACTCGTCCTGAAAATGAAGGGCGAGTGTTAGCTAACAAGCTAGACAAACTTGGTGTCAATTCACTTTGTCAGCCTATGTTTGATTACCAAGGTAACGATAATCAAGAAACACTACACAAACTATTAAGGCAAGTTCAACAGCCCATTGTTATTTTTATTAGTGTTTCAGCCGTTACTTATGCAAATAAACTTTATACCCTGTCATCTTGGCCTGCTCGACAATTTTTTGCCGTAGGTACTGCAACCGCACAAGCATTAAAAGCAATTAATGTAGAAGCAAAATCTCCTACAATTCAAACTAGCGAAGGTTTACTGGCTTTCGCTGAACTACAAAATATTACCGGCCAAGACATCATTATTGTACGAGGAGATGGCGGACGTGAACATTTGGCTGACTCTCTTAAAGCTAGAAACGCGAATGTAACCTATTTTGAAGCGTATCAACGCATTTGGCGACAATTACCCAGCAATATCGAACAACATTGGCGAAATCACCATATTAATTGTATGGTGATAACTAGTGACGCTATATTACAAAACATAGTACAATTAATTAATCGATCAGATGGATATTGGCAAACCGCTTGTTATTGGGTGGTAGCAAGTGAGCGTATTGCACAAAATGCAAAGGCCTTAGGTTTTCGGCATGTAATTAATGCTAACGGCGCTAACGATAATGCTATTTCTAAAGTAATAACATCTGATGTAACAAATAACATGGAATAAGATGATGACCGATAAGCCAACGTCTAAAAATAGTGATAATGCAAAAGAATCTGCCAGCAAGGCGAATACTATTACTAAATCTGCTCAAAAGTCTGCTGACAGTTCATCTTCAAATGTACCTCAAACTAAAGTATCGGTTAATATGTCTAATAGCACCGACGCTATCAAAAGCAGTGAATCAGAAACCAAAATTGATAAAGCTGATAGCAAAGGTTCAGCAGACAAAGCGATTGAACCGCCAGTAAGTGATAAAAAGACAGTAACAAAAACACCATCACCTAAATCTTCCTCAGAACAAGCAAAACAAACTATGAAACCAGAATCTCGCTCAGAAGCGCCATCAAAAATATCTAAACTGGCTATTTTATCTTTTCTTATTGGTTTAATTGCCGTAGTGGGTGTTGTGTTACTTTATTTTTGGCATGTTCAACAGCAAACAGAAATTATTTCTCAGTTACAACAAGTTAAAAGTGATACAGCGAAAAGCAATCTATTAGCGCAAGAAAAAATAATGAAAACCTTGCAAGCTCAAGAAAAAAATCTTGCGATGCAATTTACTGATTCAGCTAATAACATGAAACAAGAAACACAAGAAAATATTGAAAAGCTTAATCAAATGGTTGAAAAGTTTAGTGAAAATCAACCAACCGATTGGTTAGTACATGAAGCTGAATACTTAGTGCGAATTGCTGCCCGTACCTTATGGTTAGAAAAAGACACAACCGCAGCAATTGGTTTATTACAAGATGCTGATGCACGTATTACTGAATTAAATGATCCTCAAATATTACCTATTCGTCAGCTTATTTATCAAGATATTGAAGCATTAAAATTAATACCTAAGCTTGAAACAGAACAAACCATTTTGTCGTTAATGGCGTTAGGCGAACAGGTACAGTCGTTACCTTTAATTACCTTGACTGTTGCTCGAGAAGCTGAAAATACAGACCGCTTTACATTATCAGAAAATGTATCTGACTGGCGCGAAAATATGGCGAAAACGTGGGATAGATTCATGCAGACGTTTGTTGTAGTACACAGCAAGGTGGGTGAATTAGAGCCTATTTTACCTGCAGAGCAACGTCAGCATTTAAAAGAAAATTTAAACCTTAAACTACAAGTAGCACAGTGGGCCGTAAGTAAAGGTAAGCATGACATATTTATTAAATCGTTAAACGATGCGCAAGCGTGGTTAACGCAATACTTTGATTTAAATGATGTAAAAAACAAAGCCTTTATCGAGTCAATCGAAAGCTTAAAAGGGAAAATAATTTCCGTAAATACAAATCATAAATTTGTTTCTTTAAAAGCCATTAGACAAGTATTGGCGGATCAACAGTCGGTTAAACCGCCTGTTAAGTCACTAAAAAAAGAAGTGATAGAAACGATTGATGAAACAAAAGAAAACGTAAATGAAAAAATTAAAGATGTAGAAAAAAACATTCAACCTGAAGTTAAATCTAATAACGTAGAAAGTCCTAAAACTATCGATAACTCACCTAAAAATATACAAGACGAAGTTATAGAAAAAAGCGCTGAACAAGCAGCTAAAGTAAGCGAGGCAGCGTAATGAAAAAACTCGGTGTTCTGTTATTAATATTTTTTACCTTTATCGCGTTTGCGCCAATGTTAATTGACGATCCTGGCTACATCTCTATTGCTATGGGTGGCATGATTTACGAACTTACTATGTACACGGCAATGTTTTGGATCTTATTTGTTTTTCTTATTCTTATCTTACTCTTTATTCTTTTACGAGGGGGTTTTAGGTTCAGCTTAGGTACATGGAATAAATTGGCCTTTGCGAGTAAACGTCGTGGAGTTAAAGATTTTGAAAAAGCAGTAGCGGCCTACATTTTAGAAGATTACGTACAAGCTGAGCATTTATTTGCTAAAAGTGCAGAACCCGCTCAACAACAACGTGTTGGATATTTACTTGCCTCATCTGCTGCATCTAAACAAGCATTACGTTCGAATACGCAACACTATTTGGGGTTATTAGACAGTATTGGTAACAATGTCAAAAATGGTAATTTAGAGTCAGTACTTGTGACTATAAAATTGCACATTGAACAAAATGATTTTGAAAAAGCACGTGCTTTAATTGATGAACATCATAAATTTATTGGTCACGACGCTCGTTTGCTCTCATTAGACATCAACTTAATGTTAATTGAAAAACGTTTTATTGCTGCTGTTGAATCTTTAGTGCTGGCTCGTAAGCAAAAAACAATAACAGAACAAACCATTACACAATGGGAAGAAACAGCTTTTTACGGGGCGTTTAACCAGCTAGTTCTTGAAAAAAATGCGGAAGAACTTTCTCGTTACTGGAACAACTTACCAAGTAAAGTCAAACAGCGTGAAGTTGTTGTTATGGCTTATTGTAAAGTACTTGCAGAGCAAAATATAATACAACCATTAAATAAAATATTACTGCCTGTTGTTAAAAAAGGAACAGATAAAACCTTTTTACAACAAATGCGCAGCTTACCGTTAAGAGCAGCGGATGAACTTATTGCTGTAGTGCAAAAGCATTTACACAAAGATCCACAAAATGGCTTATGGTTAAGTTGTTTAGCTCATTTAGCCGTTTCAAGTAAACAATGGGATATGGCCGAAAAAGCGTTTAATAGCTTAGTTAACTTGGGTGAGATTCAATACGACAAAGTCGACTTGATTGCTTTTGCTAAAATATTACAACAACGTGAGCAGTTTGAAAAAGCAGCACAGGTTTACGCTAGGTTGCATTAATCAACGCTTACAGATGTTATTGAAAGGTCAGTATATTACTGGCCTTTTTTGTATCTGATTTACTGGTGTGCATATTCCCTTATTAATAGTCATCGTAGTATGATAAAAATATAATAATTGAACCTAAAGCAACATTAAGGAAAGTAGAGTGGAAGATGAAATATCTTTTGAAAACAATGAAGTGAATGTTCAATCTTTACCTCAAATTGAACAACTTAAGCTTGTTGCTATATCCAGTAAGCACCGTATGGCTAATTTAGGTATTAATATACTTTTAATCCTACTCGCGCTTATTATTGCCTTGTTTGTTCATGTTCAAAGTTTTATGCCTATATCTCCTAACGCCGTAAAAACGGTCCCAATTATTTGCGTGATATTAGCACTCATATTTTTAGGTAAAACTATCTTTGGTTTTTTTGCTGATAAACGAAAATTTTACGCATTAAGAAACCAAGATTTAAGTTACATATCAGGCCTTATATTTAAAAAAGCAGTTACCCAACCTATATTACGTATTCAACATGTTGAGCTAAAGCGTGGGCCTATAGACCGTAAACTTGGATTGGTTAAAATACAGGTATTTAGCGCTGGCGGTGCGACACATACTTTTGAAATTCCGGGATTAGAAGTCGATACTGCAGAGTCTATTAGACAATTTATACTTGATCATAAAGATGTTGTTCATCATGGATAATATTGAAAGTTCGCCTGAACAAGACAAGCAAAAAGATACAGAGTTATCACAAGGTAAAGATAATATCGTTAATGACAATTTAACCCAAACGTGGCAAAGGCTTGCTCCTATTGCCATGTGTTATTTTTTCGTAAAATTGCTTTATGTCTTTTTCAGTAATTTATTCTTTTTAATTCCAGCCGTTATTTTTGGCTATAAGCATATTATTAATACCCCTTGGATATGGTTACCTGCATTATTGGGTGTGGTTATTTTTATTGGCTTGATTGTATTTTTAAATTTTTACTTTTTTCAATACCGTTTAGCTAACGAACATATTGAAATTCGATCAGGTGTTTTTTCTAAAAAGCATATCAACTTACCTTTTACTCGTATTCAAAACGTAAAACTTGTTCAACCCATTTATTACCGCCCTTTTGGTTACACTTGCTTGGAACTTGATACCGCAGGCTCTGCCCAGCAGGAAGCTAAAATTGTTGCATTAAAACTCTCGTTTGCCGAAGCTTTAAAAAAAGAAATTTTAACCACACATGATCAAAATGATATTCAACCTACAGAAATAAACGTAGAGCAAAGTAATGAACAAATAGTTGAAAACGACACTCAAGATGAAACCATATTAAACACGCGTTCCCTCAAAGACCTTATTATTCATGGAATAACCAATAATAGAGTATGGATATTTTTAGGGGGCTTAGCACCTTTTTTAGATGATATAGGGCGTTATGTTGATAACTTTTTTCAGAATTTAGGGATTGATATAGAGCAGCTGCTAACTTTTGCAGATAAGTCTTGGTGGCAAATTAGTTTATGGGCGCTAACACTTTCCTTTTTAATTTTATTACCGATTGTACTGCTTTCAATCATGGGTTCCATCATTACTTTTTATAATTACACCTTGAGCAAAGTAGGCGACAGATATATTCGACGTAGTGGGTTATTAACTAAGCACGAAGTAACAATGAAATTACCCCGCTTGCAAATGGTGTATAGGCAACAAGATTGGTTAGACATACTGCTTAATCGTATTAATCTAACCTTTGAACAAAACAATGTGATCGGGCAAAACTTTCAACCTGGGGGCTTAAATAATAAAATTATGGTGCCGTCGATTACTGCGGATGAATGCCAAACGCTGATCAATGATGTGTTTCCTGATAATACCATGGAAACATTAAGTTATACGCGTATTAGTAAGCGATTTTTGTTACGCAATATCGGCTATATTTTAACGCCATTGTTTATAGTGCTATCGTTTTTCGCCGCTACTACAGGGAAGTTCACATTGCTAAATTATTTGGTGCCAGCGTACTTAATATTGAGCGGATTAGTCTTTTGTCGTTGGTATCGTTGGGGTTATGCACAAGACAAATATTTTCTATATGTGCGTAAAGGAGTTTTAGGCGTCGACTATTGTTGCTTTCCTATCTACAAAGTACAACAGACTAAATTTATTCAAAGTGTGTTTATGAAACGCCACCAACTTTGTTCGTTATCTATCGTATTAGCATCAGGTGCGGTAAATATTCCGTATATCAATGAACAACAAGGTTATAACATGACCAACGAGCTTTTATATCAAGTAGAAGAAAGTCGAAGATCTTGGATGTAATGACTAAATAGGTGTTAACGTATTTGTTTATGAGTGTGGATTTAAAAATGAATACGCTGGAGGGGCTTTATCTACTATTATTAATCCTTTTATAAATTGTTCAATTTCATTTTACGTTAATTCAGTATGAATTCTAATGAAAACCCCATAAAATACGCACCATCTTATTAAAAATCGTCATTTGACCATCAAGGTAGCGAGCATTTCGTAAAACGTTTATGTTAGCTAAACACATATGAATTTATCAATAACCTTTAAAAAACCAACGGTAAAAGGCGCGTACGATTGGCAGTTGTCGCAAGAAATTAATGTAAGTAATGACGCTGGCGATGTGATCGCAAAAGCGGAAATAGAGCTTATAACCCTTAATAAGCATCGCGATGCTGATAAAAGCTTTGCAATGCTTGATGAGCAAGAAGCTACTGATTGGGAATTACCATTAGGTGTTTATTTTAAAAAACAAAATTTAATAGCAGAATATTGCGAAAAACTTTTAGTTAAGCCAGATACTAACGCAAAAACACATATTATGATTGAAGCAATAAGTGTACAGCCGGCTTATAGAAAACAAGGTGTAGCAAAGTATTTATTGAATGAAATTGCTCTACATTACCCTAAAGTTCAATCGTTAAATGTTATGAGTATGGCGATGAACTTATTTGTTGATTTAGAGTTTTGTAATGGTGAAGAAAACACGCAATATTACACAAAACTAGCACTTGAAAATGAAGCTATAGCAAACGAAGAGCTAAAAGCATTTTTTACAGCAAGTGGTTTTATGCAGGTAGAAATAGACGAAAGCTTATTAGCTGAGCCATTACCTTTCGAATTATTTATTGCTAGCCCTGCGACCATTCAAGCTACGGTTTCAGCATAAATTTTAACAATAACACTCATGTTAAAAAGCTATAAATAGATCGTAAAATAATTTTATCCAATCATACTTATGATTGGATAAAATTATTTACTTAACCTGAACTTAGCTTACTTGCTCGCCATTAAAAATTGCCACTGTTCGTTAAAATCATCACTTGGTTTTTTAGCAAAGCTCGATCTTACATATTGGCTGATTTTACCTTCAGCAAAAGAAACAATAATATTAGCTAAGGCAAGTTCGTTAATGGTAAAACCTTTACCTTCTCTTAATTTACGTTCTCTTAATACTTGTTTGAATTGAGATTCTAGTTTTTCAAAAAACTGATTTACACGCGCGCGTAAACGTTCGTTCTCACCCATTAAAGCATCGCCACTTAAAATGCGGCACATACCCGGATTGCGTTCAGCAAAGACTAGCAGCACATGTAAAATATGATGGCAGCGTACTAAAGCCTCTTTATGATCCGTTAAAATAAGATTTATTCTTGAGAAAATAGACTCTTCTATAAAATCAATTAACCCTTCAAACATTCTCGCTTTTGATGGGAAGTGACGATACAAAGCAGCTTCAGAAACACCTACATCAGCGGCTAATTTAGCGGTAGTAATGCGTTGTCCTGGGCTAGTTTCAAGCATACTAGCTAAACATTCTAAAATTTGCTGTTTACGATTGGTTTTTGGATTTACAGCCACTAGAATTCTCATTTATTTTAATTATTAATAAGTGAATTCTAACGGTTTTATGTTGGTGCTTTCAACTACTTTAATATGGAAGTTATTTATTATCCTGAAAATGGCATATTAATCAGTAAGCATATCTAAATTAATAAATGTAGGGTATGTGGTTACTTACTATTTTAAAAAATAAAGCACGTTATTTAACGTACTTTTTAGCTATTTCAGCGACTAAGGTTTGTGCTAGTTTTGCTTTGCTGGTAAGTGGTAAGTGTATTTCATTATTCGCCGTAAATAAGGTTAACGAATTATCATCACTATTAAAACCTTGCCCTTGTAAAGACACATTGTTTGCACAAATTAAATCTAATTTTTTTCGGGCTAGTTTAGCTTTAGCGTATTGCTCTACGTCTTGTGTTTCAGCAGCAAAACCTACGGTATAAGGCTTATTAGCTAATGCTGCAACGTCAGCCACAATGTCTGGATTTTTCACTAATTCAATAGTTAGGTTGTCGTTATCTGCGGTTTTCTTAATTTTATGATTAGCAACTTCAGTAACGCGGTAATCGGCAACGGCAGCACATGCGATAAATACATCGGCTTTTTCTGCTAATACGAGTGCGTGTTTATGCATATCTCTAGCGCTCTCAACTTTTATTACCTCGCAGTCTTGTGGTGCAGTAATGGTTACAGGGCCAGAAATAATCGTGACTTTAGCGCCTGCTTTTTGTGCTGCGTCAGCAATTGCATAGCCCATTTTTCCTGAGCTATGATTAGAAATATATCTAACAGGATCAATTGCTTCACGCGTAGGGCCAGCAGTGATCACCCAATGTTGATTCGCTAATAGATTACTTGTTTTATTCTTTTGATAAAAATCGCAAGCAAGGCTGACTAAATCAGGTACATCAAGCATTCTGCCCAAACCTATATCGCCACAGGCTTGTTCGCCTGCACCTGGTCCCCAAAGTGTTACGTTACGAGCTTTTAAAATACTTATGTTGTTTTGAGTAGCTTGTGCGTGCCACATTTGCTGATTCATCGCTGGCGCAACAACCAAAGGAGCGTCGCTCGCTAAACAGATAGTAGTAAGTAAATCATTCGCCATGCCATGACTAATACGTGCAATAACGTCGGCTGTTGCTGGTGCAATAAGAATTAAATCAGCCCATTTAGCTAATTCAATATGTCCCATAGCAAGTTCAGCTTGGGTATCTAATAAACTGTCTGAAACCGCATTGCCAGAAACGGCTTGTAGGCTTAATGGGGTAATAAAGGCTTTAGCACCGTTGGTCATTACTACTCTAATATTAGCACCTTGCTCTTTTAAGCGACGAACTAATTCAGGGGTTTTATAAGCTGCAATACCACCGCTTATGCCAAGTACAATATTTTTACCTTTCAGCATTTTCTAACTACACGTATATAAATTCAATAACGCTAAAGATACCACTAATTGCTAACATATTGAAATTTTGAGTGGAATACTGGTATAACTACTTATGTATGAATTTTGTACAAATAAATATTGAATTTACGATACGCAATACAAGGATGTCATTATGTTAAAGGATTGGCCAAGTGTAGAAAGACCTAGAGAAAAATTATTAAATCAAGGCGCTGCAAGTTTAAGTGATGCTGAATTATTGGCAATATTTTTAAGAACAGGAGTACAAGGCTGTAATGTGGTTGATTTAGCTCGCCAGTTATTAGTGAGCTTCGGCAGCATTTCTGCCATATACAAAGCGTCTGAAGAAGAGTTTTGTACCCGAAAAGGTTTAGGTACGGCTAAATACGTACAGTTGCAAGCTTGTTTAGAAATGTCGAAAAGGCACTTAGCTGAGCAGCTTCAACAGGGTTATGCATTAACTTCTTCACAAGCCACTAAAAATTACCTTATTAGCGAATTGCGTAACGAAACCAGAGAAGTGTTTGCTGTGTTGTTTTTAAATAATCAACACCAGGTAATTAAATTTGAAAGACTGTTTTATGGCACCATCGATGCGGCAGCCGTTTATCCTCGTATAGTGGTTGAACATGCTTTAAAGAATCAGGCTGCAGCCGTTATATTAAGCCATAATCATCCTTCTGGAATTGCAGAGTCAAGTACCGCAGATAAACAGATAACGAGTCGTCTTGAAAAAGCATTAGATTTAATTGATGTGAGGGTTTTAGATCATATCATTATAGCCGGTCATCAATGCTACTCTTTTGCTGAACAAGGCGAGTTGAGCCGTTAAAATAGTTGCAACTATGGTTAATGACAGTTAGTTTTACATTATCAAAGATAGGATTAAGGAATCTATATGTCTGATATTACAAATAACGAGGAAGAGCGTCGACAGTCATTCCGGTTAGATATGGAAAAAGAATTAGTTGATATTGTTTGGACTGATAGTGCTGGTGTAGAACGACAAAAGAAAATAGCTTGTCTTGATTTTTCTCGAGGAGGTTTAAAAATCGATTGCGATCAAGCCATTGAACCACAATCGCAAGCTGTTGTTATTTTTAAAGCGGCTAATCCTAATAGCCAAAAACTGCACGGTCGTGTTATACGTTGTATTAAACAAGATAATGGTTGGTTTGAAATCGCTTTACGCCTTGACGAAAATGCGCAGTAATACGTTAACAATGTTTGTTAAAATTTGAACTATAATTGGTGCATATCACTAATTAAGTGATAGCAGGAGAAACAGGTAATGATGATATTAGTAGGCGGTGAAAAAGGTGGTAGTGGTAAAAGTTGCCTTGCACAAAACTTGGCGGTTTATTTTGCCAGAGATAAAGAAGCCATTGTATTAATGGTTGATTGTGATCCGCAACGAACAACGTCTGACTGGATACAAGCCCGAAATACTGATCCTAGTTTACCCGCCATTAACTGTATTCAACTTTATGGAAAAATTCGTAACGACTTATTAAGCCTGAATCAACATTACGATTACGTGATTGTTGACTGTGGTGGTCAAGACAACCTCGCCTTACGTGCTGCAATGTCGGTAGCTGATCATGTTATTATTCCGTTAAGACCAAAACGTCGCGATTTAAAAACTGTTCCGCACATGGAAGATATGCTCAGTACATGTAAAATGGTTAATCCTAAAATGCTAGCTTCGTTTGTTATTACCCAATGTCCTTCGTTACCCAATCAAGCAGGGCGTATATTAGAAGCTAAAGATGTGTGTAGCTCGTACGGTATAAATGTTTTAAATGCTGTTACGTTTAGCCGAAATGTATACGACGATAGTGAAGAAAAAGGGTCTTCTGTGTTAGAAATTGATCCGGATGGCAAAGCCGCCGCAGAAATGATTTCAATTGCAGAAGAGTTAATGGCAATGAAACCGGACAACTCCCATGAGTTTAAGTGATCTTAAAAAGTCCAAGGACGGTAATACAAAAAAAAGACAATTCACTGTAGACGAATTTATTTCTGACGCAGAAAATTACGCAAAGGGTGCACCTGAAATTGTTAGTAGCGATATTAACAACCAATTAAATTTAACTCAGGCAGTTCTCGCTGCACAGCAATATGTAGCTGATAAAAAAGCCCAACAAGAACAAGCAGCAGCCAACCAAACCAAAAAGCCTTTTAGACATGCAACGTTTACCTTGAGTGAAGAAGCTATTACACAACTGTCAGAATTAGCTATTGAGACTAAGTTAGCCAAATCTCATATTTTGCGCATTTTAATTGATGAATTGTGTAATAAAGCGCAACAAGAAAAAATACACAAATTGTTAGGATCTAAAATAGACTGAGTCAGTCTGTTTTTTATACTATTCGATGGTAAATAAACCATAAAGTACATTGTAGTACTGTTTGTTACCTCTTAATTTAGCCTTTAACTTATTGAAAAATAGGAATATTCAATAGTTTTTCAATAGGATCTTTAGAAAAGCTAGCAATAACTTTTCAGTTTCTCTATAATATGCCACCTTTTTCAGGATCCCGAGGCGACGGTCTTGGGGAAATATAGCTCGAGCTGAAATTAATATTGGAGTACTCATTATGTCTAAAGTTTGCCAAGTAACAGGCAAAAAGCCAATGGTTGGAAACAACCGTTCGCACGCAAGAAACGCGACTCGTCGTCGTTTTTTACCTAACCTTCAAACTCACCGTTTTTGGGTTGAAAGCGAAAATTGTTTCGTTAAATTACGTTTAACTCCGAAAGGAATGCGTATTATCGATAAAAAAGGTATTGATGCAGTTTTAACTGATATTCGTGCCAATGGCGAAAAAGTTTAAGGAATCATCATGCGTGATAAAATTCGTTTAGTTTCTAGTGCTGGTACTGGTCATTTTTATACTACAGATAAAAATAAAAAGACTATGCCTGAGAAAATGGAGATCAAAAAGTTTGATCCTCGTATTCGTCAGCACGTTATGTACAAAGAAGCAAAAATCAAGTAATTGATAACTGCTTATTTAAAAACCCAGCTTTTGCTGGGTTTTTTATTGCCTAAATTACGGTATTATTGTTGTTCTTCAATTTAACTGATCAGAGTCTATGAAATTATCTCGTACAGGTTGGAACAACGTTATTATCTTCGCAGTAATGGCGTTTATTTTATTAATTAATGTCACCAACAATAAAATATTTTCTGAAGATGAAAGCACCTCAAATACGGAACAAGCAACGTTATTTGGCGCACATGCCACTATTCTCACGTTAACCTTTTATCCCAATGTAACGATTGAACGTATAGGAAAAACATGGCGTTCTACCCCTGCTACGCTAAATGAACAAGGGCTAGAGCAAATGATGCGGTCATGGAAACATAGCGAAGGCGATACCGTTAAGCATCCTCCATTACTCGACGAAAAAATGGCTTTAGTGGTTAAAGTAGAACTTGCTGGGCAAGATGAACCTTATACGTTAAACCTATATGCCACTGATACAGAGCTCCTTATATTTAATCGCACCACACAGGTATGGAAATCTTTCCCTCTCGCTATTTTCTCTCAGCTTGTACCGAATGAAATTTTGTCAGTATAACGATAATGCTAGCTTTAACTATTAATGGGAGGATTAACATGAGTTCACCTCAACAGCACTGTGTTATTTTAACCATGGACTGCTTAGATGACTTTGAAGTTTACGACCACTTAATTGACGAACCGCTACAAAAATTAGGTTGGCAAACTCATACCATTTCATGGAAAGCAGAAAATGTGGATTGGAACAAATACGATGCGGTTGTGATTCGTTCGCCATGGGATTATCAAGATCATGCGGATGCTTTTTTAAAAGTACTCTCAAATATCGAAGCTTCATCGGCACACCTTGAAAATAGCTTATCAATTATTGAGTGGAATATTGATAAAATTTACTTAAAAGCCCTAGAAGAAATACGTATCAATATAGTACCTACGCTGTGGGAAAACGAAATTTCTGTTGCGTCAGTTAACCGTTTTTTTAATTATTTCAATACTGATCAGTTAGTGATCAAACCTCGTATTTCTGCCAATGCCGATAATACGTTTTGGCTAACTAAAAACAATATTGAAAACCACTTAGCTGAATTAACAGCCATATTTAAAAATGAATCATTTATGGTTCAACCCTTCATGGAAAGCGTAATAAAGGAAGGCGAATTCTCGTTGTTTTATTTTAATGGTACGTTGAGTCACACAATCCTTAAAACGCCAAAAAACAACGATTTTAGAGTACAAGAAGAGCATGGCGGCAGATTAACTACCGTTGAACCTGAAGCCGAGCTATTAACCCAAGCTGAAAACACATTAGCGGCCATAGCTAAAATTCATAATATGCCTTTGTATGCACGGCTTGATTACGTACGCGATCAAACATCTTTCGCTTTAATGGAAGCCGAACTGATAGAGCCTTCGCTGTATTTTAATATGGATCCTGAATCACCCACGCGCTTTGCCCAAGCATTTGTTGATAAAATGAATACTCACAATGCATCTTAATCTCCTTAACTTGGTTCTAAATTATGCCTGAATTACCCGAAGTAGAAGTATGCCGACAAGGCATTACACCTCATATACTTGATCAAACCGTTACCAAGGTTATTGTGCGTAATGCTAAATTACGTTGGCCTATTCCTGATAGCGTTCATAGTATGGTTAACAGCAAAGTTGAATCAGTAGAGCGTCGCTCTAAATACTTATTAATTAAGTTTTCGCACGGCACACTAGTTTTACATTTAGGGATGTCGGGTACGATCCGTGTTATTGATGCTAATACCGAAGTGGCTAAACACGATCATTTTGATTTAGTGTTAAGTAACAACAAAGCATTAAGATTGAACGATCCAAGACGTTTTGGTGCGGTATTATGGTTTGAGCAACATATTGATGAACAAGGTTTACTGGCTAAATTGGGGCCTGAACCATTAAGTGATGATTTGACCCCAGATTATCTGTTTGAAAAGTCGAGAAACCGTAAAGTTCCCATCAAAACCTTTCTAATGAATAGCCATATTGTTGTGGGCGTAGGTAATATTTATGCCAACGAATCGTTATTTAAAGCGGGGATATTACCTACAGCACTTGCAGGAAGTATATCGAAAAAACGTTTTAACGCCCTAACCGATATTATTAAAGAAGTACTTGCTGCAGCTATCGCACAAGGCGGCACAACCTTAAAAGATTTTACTCAAGCTGATGGGCGCCCTGGGTATTTTGCTCAGCAACTTTTAGTGTATGGCCGAGCAGGGAAAAAATGCATGGTGTGTGAAACCATATTAGAAGAAGTAAGGCAGTCCAACCGAAGCTCAGTTTTTTGTCCTACTTGCCAGAAAAAATAAGCTGGGCAGTTTAGTTTAAGGCTTTAGTACTTCATCTAAAGCCGTTTTTACTATCGGATGTACAAAACTACTCACATCACCATTATGTAAAGCCACCTCTTTCACTATTGTTGACGAAATAAAGCTATTCTCTTCAGAAGGCGTTAAAAATACAGACTCTAAATCAGGCGATAAACGTCTATTCATGTTCGCAAGCTGAAACTCATATTCAAAATCAGAAACAGCACGTAAACCTCTCACTAAAACAGAAGCATTTTGTTGTTTAGCAAAATCAACCAATAGTCCTGTAAAGCCTACCACCGTTACATTAGGTAAGTGCTGTGTAACTTGTTGTATCATTTCAACGCGCTTAGCTAAATCAAAACAAGGCTTTTTACTTGGGTTAGATGCCACCGCAATTACCACTTCAGAAAACAAATTACTTGCACGTGTAATTAAGTCAGTATGACCATTCGTTACTGGATCAAATGTTCCCGGATATATCGCTTTTATAGGCATAAAATAATCTTCATTAAAAGTAGTGAAAGCTATTGTAATGGCCTACCGTTTTAAATTCAAAAGACATTATTAAAGATATTGCATTTTAAAAAGAGAAAACTTAAAGTATTTACTCGAAAAACCTTTCAGTCTTATTGAATTTGATAGTAATATAGGTTGATCGGCAGTAAGCAAAAAAAACACAAAGAAGTGGGATCAATGAAAACTCGTGATAAAATAATTCAGGCTAGCATCGCTCTATTTAATGAAAACGGCGAAAGGAATGTTACAACGAATCATATTGCGGCAGATCTCGGTATAAGTCCAGGTAATCTCTACTATCACTTCCGTAATAAAGAAGACATTATTTTGTCTATTTATGAAGAATATGCCCGCACACTTTTATTAGAAAGTATGCCCGAAGTATCCCCAGACGTAAAACCACTTGATGCTATTATTCTTTACATGGATATGGTTTTTCAGGCCATGATGAAATTTCGTTTTTTCTACAGTAATCTTCCTGTTTTATTGGCTAAAAATCCCTTGTTGCACGACAAATATGTTGAAGTGCAAAGCTTTATTGCAGACAGAGTAAGCCAATTACTACTTTCGTTAAAACAAGCTGACATGATGGAATTTGACGATGAAGACTTACCTGAAATTGTAAGTATTCTACGTTTAGTTAATACGTTTTGGTTAAGCTTTTATCAAACACAAAACAATGAAGAAGAAATTAACGACTCTGTTTTTTATCAGGGCGTGTTGAAAATCTTAGTCATTATTCATCCATACATTAGCGATTCAGCTAAAGAAGAGTTTTTAGCTGCTCGTACTATGTACCGTAAGCGCTTAGAAGCAAGTTTATCTGCGGTTTAATATGCCAAATATAGCGAATGATTTTTCATAATTATTCGCTTTCATATCCTGCTAGTAACAATTTCCACTCACTTTCTTGCCAATTTAACGTAACGTCTTTTGTTTTTTCTTTATTAAATGATCGTAATAATCGGATCATATTCTCTTGTTTCCAGTTACCAGAGCTAGAGCGAATTTCACCTTGGTCAAAGTCGATAATCCATACTTTTTCTTGGTCATCAATTAAAATATTGTGAATATTTAAATCGTGATGATAAACATTATGATCATGAAAGCTTTTGATGGTTTTGCCAATACGCTGCCAAAGACTAGAACTAACCGATTGTTTCATAAGTAACGATATTAAGTCTTGAGCATTACACACACGTTCAGTCAAAATATCCGCTTTATAAAACAAGCCGGTATTGATAATACGATAAGCAATGGGTTTTGGTGCCGGTAAGTTTAAGTCGCAAAGTTGATTTAATAACTCAAACTCTTTAGCCGCTCGGGTGTTAGCATTTGTAGAAAATAAATAAGAATCTTTATTAAATTTACCAATCAAGCCGCCACGATAGTAATGTTTTAATACCCAGTTTTTATTATTAACTTCAATAAACCAAGTAGTTCCTCGGCCTTGAGCTGTGCCTACAATATGATTGTTTTTTTGCCAGTAGCTGCTATCAAGAAAGGCTTCAGAAAAGTTTTCCACTTCATTTTCATCATAAACACAAAATATATTGTTGTTTTCGCAAACTTTTTTGCTACAGGGTTTTACAAATGTTGAAGGGTTCAAGATAATAGACCAATTATATTACTTTAATCTGTCTATTGTGGTGAATCCTTTATGCTGGGTCAATTAGCTGCACCAAAAAATTTATGTGTTTTACGTTTATCTGCCATCGGTGATGTTTGTCATGCCGTTGCAGCGGTGCAAAATATTCAAAAACAATGGCCACATACTCAAATCACTTGGGTGTGCGGTAAAGTAGAAGCTAATTTACTTAAAGGGTTAGAGAAAGTAGAAATTATTGTTTTTGACAAGTCTGCTGGTTTGAAAGGCTATTCTGATTTACGCGATCACATGAAAGGCCAGCACTTTGATATTTTATTGCATATGCAAGTTGCCCTAAGAGCCAGCTTAGCGAGTTACTGTATTCCAGCCAAAACAAAAATAGGCTTTGATAGTAAACGCGCAAAAGAGGGTCAATGGATATTCACCAACTATAAAATTGCACCGCAAAACGAGCCACACGTGCTCGATGGTTTTATGGGATTTACCCAAGTATTAGGTTTAACGGTAAGCGAGCCAGTATGGAATATGCCATTACCTGAAGAAGACGAACAGTGGGCGCACAACACGTTATTTGAAGAAAATAACAAACCCGTTGCTGTTATTAGCCCTGCAGCCAGTAAAGCAGAACGAAACTGGCATGTAACAGGCTATGCACAAACGGCTGAATATCTACAACAAGTGGGTTTTCGTGTTGTTATATGCGGTGGCCCAACGGCGATGGAAAAACAACTCGCTGAAGATATTTGCAAACAAAGTAACGCCTCTTTTACCAACTTAGTTGGTAAAACCTCACTTAAACAACTACTCGCTGTTTTAAAATTAGCACACATTACCATAGCACCAGATACAGGCCCTGCGCATATGTCGGTAACGGTTGGTACGCCTGTTGTTGGCTTATATGCTCATAGTAACCCGCGCAGAACAGGACCGTATTTATATCCAAAATACGTGGTTAGTTGTTACGACCAAGTGATTGAAGAGCAAAAAGGTAAACCTTACACACAACTACCTTGGGGCGTTAGAGCGAAAGGCAGTGATTTAATGGAAAGACTAACGATTGAAGAGGTTAAAGCTAAAATTAACCTCGTGGTTGAAGACTTTTATCCTGAGTTGAAAGCTAGTGTTTAAGGTTTTCATTGTTTGATTAACAAAATTAGATTTCATTTAATTTGTTATTTCTCAAAACATATTTGTCCCAGTCAGTTTTCATTGACCTCTGATGAAGCTAAAAAATAACACTTGAACATAAAGGTTAATTATATCAAAGGAGTATCTAAAAATGGCGGGACTAAAATATAGCTTATTACTACTTTTTTTAATTTCAGCTTGCTCGCAAGCGACTTCAAATACAAAAGTATCAATAAACAACCAGCTATCAAATTGTATTACGATAGATCGTTCAGAAGTCATATATAGGGATGGTATCCCGATGTTAGGTCTATCGTATAAACAACTAAAACCTACGTCGGAATGTGGATGTAAATCTGCTATTTCTCAGTACACATCTCTGCTTGAAATGGATGGCTATAACTCTCAACTGCTTACAGCTAAAGTTAAATTTGGTACTAAGGCGTCTATTATACCTTTGGCTACTAGCAAGGATATAATAGGTGATTACAGTGTGTTGGTTAACTTCTCTTGTGCGTTAGCAGACTAGCGCACTAACACACGGCCTGAGGTGACGATAAAGTAACAAGTTTAATCAACCAATCCTAAATAACTTATCCACCCAATAATCTATTCAAGTGAGCAAGTGACCGGTCACTTGCTCCTTGGTTTTGTAGCACAACGTTATACGCATTGTCACCAAGAGTTAGCTGTTTATCGCTATCGTTTAATAGCTCAGTTATTGCATGAACTAGCTCTTTTTCGTTATTAATACCGTTAAGTTGCACTATGCCTTTGGCGTCGATTAGTTGCTGCATCACTTCGGTAAAATTGCTCATATTAGCGCCGACTATCACGGGTTTTTTAAATAAGGCGGGTTCTAAAGGATTATGTCCGCCAATAGTGCTAAAGCTTCCGCCCATAGTAACAATCGACGCTAATGCGCACATTGGCATTAGCTCACCTAAGGTATCTAATATCCAAACATGAGTTGTTGCATTAACTTGCGTGTTCTTACTGCGTTTACATGTAGTAAAGCCGCTGTTTATCGCTAATTGTGCCACGTCAGCAAAACGTTCTGGGTGTCTAGGCACAATCACAAGTAATAATTCTGGATACTGTTGATGCAGAGGTTGAAAGGCTTTTAAAATAATTTCTTCATCACCTGGGTGTGTACTGGCAACAACCCATAATTTACGTCTACCTTCAATAAACGCAGCTAACTCGGCTTGTTTGCTGGTAATGCTTGGTGTAATTGATATATCAAACTTTAAGTTACCCGAAAGCTCGCAGTTTAATGTCTTACTGCCTAATGCCATAAAGTTGTTTTGATTGATTTGGCTTTGGGTGAGTATTTGATCAAAAGCTTGTAAACAAGGTGATATTAACCACGTTAATTTTTTATAACTTTTCATTGATTTAGTTGATAAACGGCCGTTTACCAATAACAATTTAGTTTGTCGGTTTTTACATTGGCTGATTAAATTTGGCCATAACTCGGTTTCCATAAAAACCATAGCTTTGGGCTGTAAGCGTGATAAAAATAGCCAAGTACAAATAAAAGAATCTATGGGTAAATAACAATGCTGAACTCGATCAGAAAACAGTTTTTTAACTTGTGCTGAGCCGGTTGGTGTAAAGGTGGTAATAGTTACAGGTGTATTAGGTTGGCTAGCGAGTAATTTTTCGATAAAGGCTTTTAAGGCAATAACTTCACCGACACTTGCTGCATGAATAACAATGCCATGTTTGCTTAATTTTGTATCAATAAATCCGAGGCGCTCAAATAATCGCTGGCGATATTCTGGGTGATTTTTAGATCTAACCACTAATATTAGCAACAATACAGGCAGTAATAAGAAGAATAAAACGCGATAAAAGAGTAAAGATAAAAAGTATTTCACAAACATTCTCGTTGCTAGCAGTGCGCTAAGTATACCTAATAACACTTTTACAATGATAGCGTTTAGTATTTTTGAATATATACCCGTTATCTTCAAGCACTCTGAAATCGTCTCTTGATTGGTAACGGGTATAAATATGGGGATGGTCTTAAAAGTTTACAGTGAAATTTTTATTTCTAACGTTAGCTATTTTCTTTTTGTGCGTTAAAACGTACAATGAAAATTAAGAGGCTGTATTTTTAATCAAAAAGGCCAATAAAGTCGCTACATTCAATTAATAGATAAGCGATAAAAATATAACAACTATTACTTTTACAACAAGCGGAGCGTTTAAACACATGCGTACATCTCCTTTTTATTCACATATTACGAGCCAAATCGATCAAGTAAAAACTGACGGTTTATATAAAGCCGAACGAGTTATTACTACCGCTCAACAACCATCAATTGCCGTAGCTAATGGTGATAAGGTGATTAACTTTTGTGCAAACAACTACTTAGGTTTGGCTAATCACCCTGACTTAATTGCAGCAGCAAAAGAAGGGTTAGACGAGCATGGTTTTGGTATGGCGTCGGTACGCTTTATTTGCGGCACGCAAGATATTCATAAAACCCTTGAGCAAAAATTAAGTGAATTTTTAGGCATGGAAGATACTATTTTGTATTCGTCATGTTTTGATGCAAATGCAGGTTTATTTGAAACGTTACTTGGCCCAGAAGATGCGATTATTAGTGATGCGCTAAACCATGCGTCAATTATTGATGGTGTACGTTTATGTAAAGCCAAACGCTTTAGATACGCCAATAATAACGCTGAAGAATTAGAACAATGCTTGAAAGATGCTGATGCCGCAGGCGCAAGATTTAAATTAATAGCCACCGATGGTGTATTTTCAATGGACGGTGTTATCGCTAATTTAAAAGCCGTGTGTGATTTAGCTGATAAATATAATGCTTTAGTGATGGTTGATGACTCTCACGCAGTAGGTTTTGTTGGCGAGCAAGGGCGAGGCAGCCACGAGTTTTGTGATGTAATGGGGCGTGTAGATATTATTACCGGTACTTTGGGTAAAGCCATGGGCGGAGCTTCAGGCGGTTATACATCAGGTAAAAAAGAAGTGATTGACTGGTTACGCCAACGTTCACGTCCTTATTTGTTTTCTAATTCGCTAGCGCCCGCTATTGTGAATGCGTCAATCAAAGTGATTGAGTTATTAAAAGGTGGCGATGCTTTACGTAAGCAGCTTATCGAAAATTCTCAATACTTTAGAACACAAATGGAAGCCGCAGGATTTACTTGTGGTGGTGCAGATCACGCAATTATTCCTGTAATGTTAGGTGATGCAGCTGTAGCAACACAAATGGCTAATAAGCTGTTAGAAGAAGGCATTTATGTGATCGGTTTTTCATTCCCTGTTGTGCCTGAAGGCCAAGCACGTATTCGAACGCAAATTTCGGCAGCACACACTAAAGAGCAATTAGATCATGCTATTGGCGCGTTTATTCGTATTGGTCAATCAATGAATATTATTAGTTAAAGGTTGAGTTAACATGAAATCATTAATTAAATTAAAAGCAGAACCCGGTATTTGGATGGGTGACAGCCCTAAGCCTGAAATGGGACACAACGATTTATTAATTAAAATTAATAAAACAGCTATTTGTGGCACAGATATTCATATTTATAACTGGGACGAATGGTCGCAAAAAACCATACCTGTTCCTATGGTAGTGGGCCATGAATATGCTGGTGAAGTGGTTGATATAGGGCAAGAAGTTAAAGGTTTTACTATTGGTGACCGAGTGTCAGGCGAAGGGCACATTACTTGTGGTCATTGTCGGAATTGCCGAGGTGGGCGCACACATTTATGTAGAAATACTGTTGGCGTAGGTGTAAATAGACCGGGCTCGTTTGCTGAATACCTAGTGATACCCGCTTACAACGCGTTTAAATTACCTGATGAAATTACAGATGATTTAGCTGCTATTTTTGACCCCTTTGGTAACGCTGTTCATACTGCATTATCGTTTGATTTAGTGGGTGAAGATGTACTTATTACAGGTGCTGGACCTATCGGAATTATGGCTGCAGCTGTAGCTAAACACGTAGGAGCAAGGCATGTCGTTGTTACTGACGTAAACCCTTACCGATTAGACTTAGCGTTAAAAATGGGCGCAACAAGAGCCGTTGATGTAAGTAAAACTAAGTTAACAGATGTTATGTCTGAATTAGGAATGAGCGAAGGCTTTGATGTAGGCATGGAAATGTCAGGCGTGCCTATGGCCTTTACCGATATGCTGAATAACATGAACAACGGTGGGAAAATTGCCATGTTAGGTATTCCAGGTACTGATATGGCGATTGATTGGAGTAAAGTTATTTTTAAAGGGCTTACCATTAAGGGTATTTATGGTCGCGAAATGTTTGAAACGTGGTACAAAATGGCCAGTTTAATTCAGTCAGGTTTAGATCTTACTCCAATTATTACTCATCACTATTCTATTGATGAATTTCAACAAGGTTTTGATGTGATGAGATCGGGATTATCAGGCAAAGTGATTTTAGATTGGAATTAATCCCTTTAAAAAAGCCCAAAGTAAAAATTTTGGGCTTCATACCTTTTGAACAATTCTCTAAATAATCCTTTAAACAATGATATTATTCTTATCAACAAATGAGTTAACACATATAATTATTTAAATTATTTACGAGAAGGTGATATACGTGTCAGACAGTACAACGAATTTTAAGCACATGCAGATAAGTGAACTACACCAAGCGTTAGCCGAAAAAACTTACGTTGTTGTTGATATTCGAGATCCTAATTCATTTAAAAACGGGCATATTCCTGGCGCAATAGAGTTAACCAACGAAACCCTTGCTGATTTCATGCGCGAAGCGGATCTTGACGCACCTGTTGTTGTTTGTTGTTACCACGGTCACTCTAGCCAACAAGCAGCCCAATATTTAATAAGCCAAGATTTTACAGACGTATATTCGTTAGACGGCGGTTTTACACAATGGCAATTAGAGCATCCGAGCGACGTTAGCACTTCATGAGTAACCCCGATGCGACCATAGAATTAGGCGCTTTTGTAAAAATAGATCATCACAATATTGCTTTATTGTTTTGTAATTATTTATTAAGTCAAAACATATCAGCTCAAGTTGAATCTGAAGATAATGCTTTTGTTATTTATTGTGATATTCATCAACAAGATCAGGCCAAAGATATTTTTGAAGACTTTATAAAGCAACCGCATCACCCTAAATACCAACAGGCTGCTTGGGATAATGCCGAAGTGTCTCAACTTAAAAGTAATGAGCCTTCTGTAGTTTCTCAATTTAAAGAGCAATTTTTTCGCCATGCAGGTATTGTTACTTTAGTTGTTTTTGCTATTTGTTGGTTCACTTTTATCTTAGGTGAACTCGGTTGGCAGCGAGACGTTTTTAATAAAATCGGCTTTTTTAATCATTTAAATATGGCTAATTTATTAGAGCAACCCTACCGACTTATTGGCCCTGCTTTTTTCCACTTCACTTGGCTTCATATTATTTTTAATACGATGTGGTGGTGGCAAATTGGTGGCTCTATTGAACGAACGCTAGGTAAAGGAGCGTTAATTAACCTATTTCTTGTATCGGCTATAGTTTCAAATGTTGGTCAGTTTATTGTGTCAGGCCCCAGCTTTGGTGGTTTGTCTGGCGTGGTGTATGCACTATTTGGTTATGTATGGTGGTATGACTGGCTAGCGCCGGAGAAAGGCTTAACTATTTCAAAACCTATAGTGGGCTTTTTACTGTTTTTTATGTTGTTAGGTTTTGCCAACGTGCTACCCGTTAATATGGCAAATACCGCACATTTATTGGGCTTGCTTTCAGGTTGTGGTTTAGCTTGGATTAAAATTAAATACGCTAAAAGTTAATCAATCAATTTAGTCTAAGGTTAATAAAAAGGGTGATATTTTTGTAAATATCACCCTTTCTTTTTAGCATCATGCAAATAAAAACTTATTCACTTAACCATTGGGTAAACAATAGTTTTTTAATTAACGTTCCGCCGGTTTCTTTTTTTAGTAATTCTTTTACTTTATCTTCGCATAATCGCTGTATTTCATGTCGGCCGTTAATCGACTTTATTTTAGATTCAGGCTGCTGACCAATAATGGTAATAATAGCGTCGCGGAGTAATGGCGCATGATGTTCAACTATTTCAAAGTTTGAAGAGTTCTCAATCATCAATTCAACGCTAATTCTTACGTAGCCCATTTTCTTTTTTACAGCGATGTAATTGGTGATAATAGAAGGCTCAAAGCCATAATATGCATAATCAGCCGCTTTAATCGGAGAAAAGGGTAGTAAGCAGCAAAGGGCTAAAATTAGCTTTTTCATTACAGAAAGGCTCTCTTTATACAAATAGGGTTAATTACAGTATAGATTAACCTGCTTTACTATGTTTTTTAAATAAATAATTCAATTTAGCGCGTTTAAGTTGTTCATTCTGTTTTAATTAAATACTGAGCTACTAGGTATGAAGTGGTAAATCCTGATATGATAAAGCGTTTTTTAATTCAATATTTTTTGCTATGAGCCTTCATTCACATTTATTCCCAGTAACACTTCAAACACAGTGGAACATTGCATCTAGCTATTCTTCTGATGATACTTTACATGAAGGATTATTAGATTGGTTGCTTGATCCTAGTTCTTTAACGGCACGTTTAAAAACCCATTGTGAGCATTTTAGGGTTGAAGTACTCGGCCAACAAATTATACCGTGTAGTGAGCTTGAGGCTAATCAAGATATAGCTGCTGGTGAAGAAGTGCTAGTACGTGAAGTGCTTTTGTTTTGTGATGACAAACCACAAGTCTTTGCGCGCAGTTTATTACCATTAAAAAGTTTAACGGGCGAAGAACAAAAATTAGCAGAATTAGGTGAACAATCTTTAGGGCAAGTACTTTTTAATCATCCTAACTTGATCAGAAAGTGCATTGAAGTTGCCCCATTTAATGCGTCTAGTTCATTATCGCCATTAATAAATGCGTTAAATTTATCTCAAACGAGTTCCTTGTGGGGACGACGTTCAGTATTTGTTTTAAAAAACAAACCTATTATGGTGGCGGAGGTTTTTTTACCTGAATCTGTCGCTTATGATATTGAGCTAGCTTCAGCACCATTACCAAAACATTTAATCAATAATTAAAGTATTCCGATATTATATGAACGCATTTATAGCTAAGTGGCAGGCCATTAAATTAATTACTCGAATGGATAAACCTATCGGGACGTATTTATTATTATGGCCAACCTATTGGGCGCTGTGGATTGCTCAAGAAGGTATGCCTAGTTACCACTTATTAGTTGTATTTACTTTAGGTGTTTTTATTATGCGTAGTGCCGGTTGCGTGATAAACGACTTTGCCGATAGAAAAGTTGATGGTCAGGTAAAACGTACTGAAAATAGACCGTTAGTTTCAGGCGCTATAACAACAACTGAAGCACTGACTCTGTTTTTCTTCTTGATTTTAAATGCCTTGATTTTAGTTTTAACCTTACAGCCGTATACGATTATGTTGTCGTTTGTGGCAGTGTTTCTTGCTGTTATTTACCCTTTTATGAAACGCTTTACCCATTTTCCACAAGTCTTTTTAGGGGCCGCGTTTAGTTGGGGAATGATCATGGCATTTGCTGATTCAACGGGTGAAGTCCCCTTAGTTGCTTGGTTATTGTTTGCAGCTAATTTATGTTGGACGATTGCTTACGATACTATGTATGCCATGGTTGATCGTGACGATGATCTTAAAATTGGTGTGAAATCGACCGCAATTATATTTGGATCTTTCGACAAACGCATCGTTCTGCTTTTACAGCTTATTACGCTCGCTTTGTTATTTACGGTAGGCGATATGCTGGCCTTTGGTTGGCCGTATCAATTATGTTTAGTGATTAGTGCGGGCTTGTTCACATATCAACAATTTTTGATTGTAAACCGTGAAAGAGATAAGTGTTTTCAAGCTTTTTTACATAATCATTTTGTTGGCTTAGTTGTATTTATTGGTATTTTTATAGAACACCTATAAATATACCCGTTATCTAGCAATACTCTGCAGTACTTCAATATCAGTTAAATTAATAATCACATCTTTTAAAGGTTTCAACGATTCAGTGGGTACGAGTTGACCGTCTTCATTTCTATCAATGTATTTAAGTTTTTGCATTGAACTGATCAGCATAGATTGAGCTTTTTTATCGATAAACTCTGGCGCACTAATATTGTTTAAAACACATAAACGTTTAGCAATAGAAACAACTTTTTCTTCAAAGCTTGCTTTGTCGATAGGTGATAATCGGTAAATCAGTGAACATATAATGGCAAGGCGTTGTATGGTTTCATCAATACATTCTGCTAATATTCTTGCTTTAGAGCGCAGGTTATTATCTTCTATTAACGACCAATTACCGTTATCGTTTTGCTGTGCGATATTAAGTTCAGAAAGTACGCTTAACGTGGTTTCTATATTCGTACGCATTTCATCATCAGAACCCCATAAAAACAGCTCAGACTTAATTAATTGCAGAAGTATTTGAACTTGTTTCACTATGGTTGATGTTGAGACTTTCGCATTACATTCTAATACTCTACAAACAAACGCATGTAATACGTAAGTGTGTAAAATATTATTACGGTAATAACGCATTTCAAGCGTTGCTGATTCGTCTAAAGATATAATTTCACCAAAGCTGTCTTCATTTACGGTCACTTTATTTAAAGCAATAACTTCTGCTAATAATTCGGCACCTGACTCTGGCGGAACCGTTAATTCGGTGCTGTAAGGGGCTGAACGCTGTAGCATTAAAAAGAAATCTAATTGGGATTCTAATTCTGATTTTGACAGTGCTTTGTTGTCTGTTGCATGTAATATAAGGGCCACTAACGAAACGCCATTTAATGCGGCACATTGGTTAATGTTAGTCATTACTTTATCGGCTAATAGGTTGACTGTGGGTGTTAACCATTTAGGTTTTTGTGGATCTAGTGGGTTAATTGCACTTTTCCAATCCGGTACTTCGTCTGTTAAAAATTTATTAATATTAATAGGTTCGCCAAAATTAATATAACCTTTACCATAGTTACGTAAGCTTTTTATGGCTTTAAAAACACCTAAAAAAGATTCTTTTTTCTTTTCGCTACCACTTAATTCTTTATGGTATGTACCTACTTCCATTACATGTTCGTAGCCAATATACACAGGTACTAAAGTTAATGGGCGATCTATACCGCGTAATAAGCTTTGTATGGTCATGGCTAGCATGCCGGTTTTTGCTGGTAGTAATCGCCCTGTGCGGCTTCGGCCACCTTCCGAGTAATATTTTACTGAATAGCCCCGTTCAAAAAGTAAACCTAAGTACTCTCTGAATATGGTGGAATATAATCGATTACCGTTGAAACTTCGGCGAATGAAAAACGCTCCCGCTTTTCTAAAAATAGGTCCTGCGGGCCAAAAGTTAAGATTTATACCTGCTGCAATACGCGGAGTTACTAAGCCTTCTTGCGCAATAATGTAGGTAAGGAGTAAGTAATCCATATGGCTGCGATGACAAGGCACATAAATAATTTCATGCCCTTCTTGTGCTAAATTTCTTACGGTGTTGGCATTACTAACTTCAATTTTTTTGTATAGGCGTTTCCATAGCCAAGTTAGTACGCGGGTGCCTACACTGATCATCGATTCACGATAGTCGCCAGCGATCTCGTCCATTATTTCTAACGCTTGTTTTTTAACTTTAGCTTGAGAAATATTTTTACTTTTAACTTCGTCAGCAATAATTTTTTTAATAGCAGGGTTAGCAAACATTGCCGTAAACATTTGCTGGCGGTGCATTAACCGTGGGCCGGTGACTGAAATGGTTTGACGATAAAAATGAAAGCGTGCAATACGTATTAATTTATGAGCTGTTGCTTCGTTATCGCCATGCTTTTCTTTAACGTCTCTAAAATGTAATGGATCGCTGAATCTTGCTAGCGTGTCTCTACCGGTAAATAAAACAATAAATATTTTACGTAACCAAGTTGGTGACTCTTCGTCAGCAATAACAGTGCCGACATTGGCTGTATTTTTTTCTTTGGTTGGCGTTCTTCCCCAGGTGATATTAACGGGGATCATTTGAGCGTTTAGTTCAGCGTCTAATTCATGCTCAGTTAATATATTAAAGCCTTGTTCAATGGCATTAGTTTTTGCTTTAGCTTTCCAAGGGAGAACCGATTTTGTTTTTTCTAAAAAGAACACACGAGGGAAGCTTTTGCCATTAATGGTGACTTTTTTTAATGGATTAGGTAAATCGAGTTTCTTACAGGCGCTTTGTAATGCTAAAACATCGCTGGTTGACTGATACCTAACCACATAAAAAATGGGTTGTTCTGGATCTATCTGTTTTTGATCCGCTAAATTGTCAGGGATAACTTTACATTTTACGAATAGTTTAACGGGAAATTTTAATAAGTAATGATATAACGAACGTAGTGCTGACATCTGGTGTACTCAATAATTTAGTGCGGTAATATTATCATCATCTTGTTTTTTTGTCCTTAAAAAGTCGTATGATGAGCTGTTGCTTATACATAATATCAATCAGGTAAATTTATTAAACCGCTTGGTATTAATCATTTTATTTTCATTAAATGGATCCTACATGAAAAAAATTGCAGTTTTTGTAGATGTGCAAAATATTTATTACACCACGAGAGATGCTTACCAGCGTCAGTTTAATTATAGAAAGTTTTGGGAACAATTAAGTTATCAGGGGGATATTGTCGTTGCCAATGCTTATGCCATTCAACGCAGTGACGATCAGCAACATAAATTTCAAAAGGCACTTAAACATATTGGCTTTAATGTAAAGCTTAAACCCTATATTCAACGCAGTGACGGCTCTGCTAAAGGTGATTGGGATGTTGGTATTACAATAGATGTAATGAAAATAGCAGCAGAAGTGGATACTGTTGTTTTACTTTCTGGGGATGGAGACTTTGATATGTTGTTAAATGAAGTCGCCAAAACGTATCAGGTAGAAACTCAAGTTTATGGTGTGCCTACTTTGACAGCAAATTCGCTAATTAATGCAGCAACCTCTTTTTATGAAATTAGTGAAAGCCTATTACAAAAATAACTCAAAATTATTGTCTTGCAAACGATTAATTCCTCTAGTAATTTGTAATATTCTAACTATGAATAATAACAAAAGAGAGAATATTAGATGTCGTCAGTTGATACAATTTATAAAGTCATTTTATACCCATTTATTACAGAATCTATTGCTAGCTTAAAAGCTATGACTAATTTAGCTGGTTCTTCTGGTGATACCTTTATGGACAATGTTGATGACTTTCGCTTTAAAGGTTACGCGGTTTGTTCAAATGTAACTGGCAATCTTGATGGCGTTATTATGATGCACCATTATCCAGAAACGGCAGTCGCTATTGGTAATTCAGTTTGTGAACACATGTTGAATGAAAAATATGAGTTTACAGAAATTAACGAAGAGTTAAGTAACGCACTTGCCGAGTGGGGAAATACCATTGTAGGCCGTGCCACAGATTTACATAGCCGCTATAACTTAGAATATAACTTTTCTAGCCCTTATTTTGTTAACGATGTTAATGATATGTCTAAGTATTTAGAAGGTGTTAAAGAAGTGGTTACTGTGCCTATTACGGTTGAAGGTGTTGGTCGTTATTATTTTAATTTACTTGTTCGTAGTGTTACTTATCAATCGGCAGGTGTTAAACGTGAAGAAAGCACAGGTGTAGCTAACCCGCATACTAAAGATTTACCTACTGATGCAAAAATATTACTGGTTGATGATAGTTCAATGATCCGTAAAGCCTTGAAAAATATATTAGGTAAGCTAGGCTATAATAATGTGATTGAAGCTGATGACGGTTCAACAGCCTTAACTATGGTTAAAGAGCAGAATCCTGATTTTATGTTTATGGATGTCGTTATGAATGAAGTAAATGGTAATCAAGCTTTACAAAACATTCGTAGTGCCGGATTTGATGTACCTATTGTGATGTTATCTTCAGTTACTGATAAAACACTCATTGATGAATGTGCAGGCTATGGAATATCAGGCTTTATTTTTAAACCTATTCAGGCAAGTAATGGTGCTGATATTATTAAAAATTATTTAAAGATTGCTTAATTTCAAACAACTTACATTGTTTAAAGGATACCATTCTTAAAGTAAAGGACATCAGCTATACGTATAAACTCGGGAAATTGAAGTAGCGAGATATGATAGAGAAAAATACAGGTCATTATATTAAACCAAGACTTTTATCTGTCTTTTTATTGCTTGGCCTATGTCCTTTCACTTTTTATGCTGTGTACCATTTACGTTATGGCATGTTTGATATCGGCCTTATTTCTCTTGTAAATGTGATTTTAACGGCGTTTCTTTTATTTCAAAATCACTTGAGAAGAAAAATAACTTGGCAGCTTGATGCTTTGGTTCTCAGTATTTCTTTCTTTATTGTTTATGCTTGTTACTTTTTGGGGATTAAAGGTCTTTTCTTTGCTTTCCCTTTCATTATAGGAATATTTTTTAATTACTCGGTAAAATTTGCTCTAATAACTAGCTCAATTCTTGCCGTTTTAGTCATACTTGCCTCTTCGCATTCCATGGAGGTCGATGTTGTTGCGCGGGTAGCGTTTCCGTTGATCATGACTATCATCATGTCTTATCTATATGCGAATACAATTACACGTCATAGACAAGCACTCACGCTAGAAGCTAATGTTGATTATCTTACGGGGATATATAATCGACGTAATATAAATTCATGGTTACAGCAGCAATTAAAAAATGTTGATGAACATGCTTTATTAGCTCTGTATTTTATTGATATAGATGATTTTAAACGTGTTAATGACAATTATGGGCATGGTATAGGAGATAAATTATTAATCTCTATCAGTAAAAAACTTTTATCTGTTACTCATGCTATTACCGATGATTTTTTTATTTTGCAAGGAAAAGTGGGGCGACTAGCTGGAGATGAATTTGTCGTTATTATTTCAGGAATAGCACTAGAATCTGAAGTACGATTATTTGCTGATAAGCTGCTAAATGAATTTAAAGCCCCGATTGTTATTGATGACGTTAAAGTAGATACTCAAGTAAGTATAGGCGTTGCTTCAACGCAAGATTATCTGATGACACCTGATACATTATTAAACTATGCTGATATCGCAATGTTTGAAGCGAAAAAACAAGGGAAAAATAGAGTCGGTTATTTTAATCAATTTATAGCCGATAAAGTTAGTCATAAAAATGATGTGTCTCTAGCGATTAAAGAATCATTAGCTCAAAAGTTGTTTTATCTAAATTTCATGCCTATTTATGATTCAACAGCTACACAAATTGTAGGTGCAGAAGCTCTTATTAGAAGTCATCATCCTTTACTTTCTAGCATTGGACCTGAAGCATACATAAGAATAGCGGAAGAATATGGTTTAGTGGCGGAAGTTGACCTGTTTGTAATCGAATCATGTTTTCAGTACATGGAAAAACTAATTCCGGAACTTACTCTTAGACCATTTTTGTTAGCGATTAACATCTCATCTTTAGAGCTTAAAAATGAAGAGCTGCCAAATAAAATAGAAGCGCTAGCAAAGCAATATGATATTCCACCAGCAATGATTGAATTTGAGATTACAGAAACAAGTTTGGTTGATCACGGTTATAAAAGTATTAAGCTATTACAACGTATTAAAAAAATGGGCTACAAATTGTCTTTAGATGACTTTGGTACAGGTTATACCGCATTTAATCAGCTACAGCATTTCCCAGTAGATACCCTTAAAATAGATAGAAGCTTTATTTGGGCAATTGATCCAAACTATAACAATGAAGGGTTAATGATAGATGTTATTTTATCGCTCGCTAAATTGTATAAGTTGAATGTTATTGCTGAAGGTGTAGAAGAGCCTTATCAGCTTGAGTACCTTAAAAAACTTAATTGTTCTCAGTACCAAGGTTACTTATTATCTAAACCTCTAGATTGGGAAGTATTTAAAGAAGAGCTATACCATAATCAACAAGGATTTAAGGTCGCGTTAGCTAGATAACAGGATTTCCTAACATTTTTATAAACAGGCTGTTTACTCTTTTTTATCCTCAATAAAATTGAAGGTTACTCGTAATTCGTATGGGAAAATAGACAATTCCTCGCTATAATCACGCCATAAAAATAGTGTCGTTTTCAGGTGCTATCACTCATATTAGTAAGGTGTCATGTGACTACTCCGGGTAATTTATTCATTCTATCTGCGCCAAGTGGGGCAGGAAAATCAAGCTTAATCAAAGCACTACTTAAACAAGATTCAACAAGAGAAATGCAAGTTTCTGTATCGCACACTACGCGTAATGCTCGCCCTGGTGAAGAGAACGGTCAGCATTATCATTTTGTTTCTAAAGTCGAGTTTGAAAAGTTAATTGAGAAAAAAGCATTTTATGAACATGCTGAAGTCTTTGGTAATTACTATGGTACGTCCGAAGCAGCTATTGATGAACAACTGGCAAAAGGTATTGATGTTTTACTCGATATCGACTGGCAAGGCGCGCAACAAGTTCGAATGAAAAAGCCGAGTGTTACCACTATTTTTATTTGTCCTCCTTCTAAAAGCGAATTAGAAAAGCGTTTACAAGGTCGAGGTCAAGATAGCCAAGAGGTTATTAACGAGCGTATGGCACAAGCGCAATCTGAATGTTCACATTATCAAGAGTTTGATTACATCATTGTTAACGATGATTTTGATCAGGCGGTAGTTGACTTAACAACGATTGTAAATAACCAACGCTTAAAACGTAGCCAACAAGTGATCACTCATCAAACGCTTTTTGATGATTTACTATCAGATTAATTAATTTATTTTTAATGATTAAATCACGCCAAGTTGCTTGCGTAGTGGGCGTATGATCGAGTAAACTACCCGACTATTTTTTGAAATTTTAAATGCTGGAGTGACCAAATGGCTCGCGTAACTGTTGAAGATGCCGTAGATAAAGTCGGTAATCGTTTTGACTTGGTGCTTATTGCATCTCGTCGTGCTCGTCAAATTGCAACTGGCGGTAAAGAACCTTTGGTTGATAGAGAAAATGATAAACCAACAGTATTAGCTTTACGTGAAATTGAAGCGGGTTTAATTACTACTGAAGTAATGGACCATTCAGATCACCACGAGCAAATACAACAAGAATCTGCTGAACTAGCGGCAGTAGCTGCAATTGTAGGTGGTCATAACCAGTAGCTTTCACATAGTGAAGGTAAGCCACCCAAAAACGCGTAATAAATTGTTTGCAATGATTACGCGTTTTTTAATGCTTAATTTTTAGCATTCATCAAGTAAAACGTTGGCATTGTTAGTAATTCAACGTATTCTTATTTTATTAGCTGTAAAGCAAAATGTATCATCACTTCTTAAGTTAATTTAACTTATTTTATATATTCAAATGTGTTGTTCTTTGTTTTACTTGTATTGTTATTCAGATTATTTCTATCAAACAACTTAGTTTGGTTGGTATTATTTTTTAAGGTGTTGTGAGTGTATCTTTTTGAACCATTAAAAGATCTTGTCTCAAGTTATTTGTCGAAAGTACAAATAGACTTGCTTAAACAAGCTTATATTGTTGCTCGAGAAGCACATGAAGGACAAATGCGTTCAAGTGGCGAACCTTACATTACACATCCTGTCGCCGTAGCGATTAATTTAGCTAAAATGAATTTAGACCATGAAACCCTCATGGCTGCGTTATTGCACGATGTTATTGAAGACACCAGCACCACTAAAAAAGAACTTGCTGATTTATTTGGCGACACGGTTGCCGAGTTAGTTGAAGGTGTGAGTAAATTAGATAAGCTAAAATTTGATAATAAAGAACAAATGCAAGCGGAAAACTTCCGTAAAATGATCCTTGCTATGGTGCAAGATATTCGCGTAATTCTCATTAAATTAGCCGATCGTACTCACAATATGCGTACTTTAGAGTCACTTAGACCTGATAAACGTCGACGCATCGCCCGTGAAACATTGGAAATATACGCCCCAATAGCGAACCGCTTGGGTATTCACGACATTAAGAACGAATTAGAAACTTTAGGGTTTGAAGCTTTATACCCTATGCGTTCAAGAGCGCTTAAATCAGCAGTTAAGCAAGCACGTGGTAATCGTAAAGAAATTATCAATAATATTCTCAAAGAAATAGCTTCAAGACTTGAAGAAAGTGGTATTAAAGCCGAAGTGCAAGGTCGTGAAAA
The DNA here is from genome assembly GCF_055808995.1 of Pseudocolwellia sp. G5-9. Taxonomy (NCBI): domain Bacteria; kingdom Pseudomonadati; phylum Pseudomonadota; class Gammaproteobacteria; order Alteromonadales; family Colwelliaceae; genus Pseudocolwellia; species Pseudocolwellia sp. G5-9. The sequence continues at coordinate 3,026,237 of NZ_CM147893.1, read as the reverse complement.
GCACTTATATTCTATTTATCAAAAAATGTTAAACAAAGAGTTATCTTTTAACGAAGTGATGGATGTTTACGCATTTCGAATTATCGTTGAAGATAAAATAGATGATTGTTATCGCGCATTAGGCGCAGTACATAACTTATTTAAGCCGGTAGAATCTCGCTTCAAAGACTATATTGCTATTCCTAAAACTAACGGTTATCAGTCGTTACATACCGCATTAATTGGTCCTCATGGTATTCCTGTTGAAATTCAAATACGTACCCGCGACATGGACCAAATGGCGGATAAAGGCGTGGCAGCACATTGGTTATACAAACAAGCGGGCGACGATACGGGCACTACAGCGCAAATGAAAGCGCGACGTTGGATGCAAAGCTTAATTGAATTGCAGCAAAGTGCAGGTACTTCATTTGAGTTTATCGAAAACGTAAAATCAGATTTATTTCCTGAAGAAATTTATGTTTTTACTCCTGATGGGCGTATTATCGAGCTCCCCATGGGAGCAACCCCTGTCGATTTTGCGTATGCGGTTCATACCGATGTGGGTAATTCATGTGTAGGTGTAAAAGTTGACCGTAAACCTCACCCATTAAGTCAGCCTATTGATTCAGGCCAAACCATTGAAGTTATCACCTCGCAAGCCGCCAGACCAAATGCCACTTGGTTAAATTTTGTTGTTACCTCTAAAGCACGTTTACAAATTAGAGCTTATTTACGCTCAAGAGAACAAAGCGATTCAGAAACGCTAGGCCTGAGATTACTTAGCCATGCTTTAGGAAAAACCAAGTTATTAGATATTGCCGAAGAAAAAGTTCAGCAAGTTATTAAAGAAAGTGGCTATGAAACCTTTAAAGAATTACTTGTTAGTATAGGTTTAGGTAACTCGCTAAGTATTGTGATTGCCCGCCGCTTAACCGATGAATTCACAGAAGAAAACGAATTAAATGGTGCTAATAATGCGCCCACAAAAACTAAAATGCCGATAAAAGGTACAGAAGGCATGGTAGTTACTTACGGTAAGTGTTGTCGCCCTATTCCTGGCGATGGTATTTTAGCGTATTTAAGTCCAGGTAAAGGATTGATTATTCATCAACAAGGATGCCGTAATATTAAAGGTCATGGGCAAAAAAGCTTATTCCCCGTAAGATGGGATACAGAAATAGACCGTGATTTTATTGCTAAACTACGTATCGAAATTATCAATCATCAAGGCGCCCTAGCCGCATTAACTAATGTTATTGCGCGCCGTGGTTCAAATGTACATTCATTAAACTCAGGTGAAAAAGAACCTGGCGTTTATGCTATCGACATGGAAATAACCTGTCGAGATCGAATACACCTCGCAGATATTATCCGTAAAATAAAAGTTATGGTTGATGTACAACGCGTTATCCGTAACAAATAAATATCCCATTCATTACATATTAAACAAAGAAATAAACAGAGTATTAACTTATGAAAACAATTATCGCTACAGACGCAGCACCAAGTGCTATCGGTACATACAGCCAAGCTGTAAAAGTAAACAATACCGTATATCTTTCAGGTCAAATTCCTCTAGTACCTGCAACGATGACCGTAGTTGAAGGCGGCTTTGCAGAGCAAGCACATCAAGTATTTAAAAACCTAGTAAGCGTATGTGAAGCAGCAGGTGGCGACTTAAACGACATGGTTAAAGTAAATATCTTCTTACAAGATTTAGAAAACTTTGCTGTAGTAAATGAAGTAATGAGCGAATATTTCGACGCCCCATATCCCGCACGCGCAGCTGTACAGGTAGCAAGGTTACCTAAAGACGTAGAAATAGAAATAGATGGTATTATGGAATTACCAAGCACTCGATAAGCAAACGTAGTGAACCTTAAATTTACCTTTTGAGCCAGTATTAGCATGACACCAGAAAGACACCAACGCATTTTAGCCTTGTTAGATAAAAGGCAGCCCGACCTAACAGTATGTATGGAAGGCGTACATAAAACCCATAACTTAGCTGCAGTGGTAAGAACCGCTGATGCTATTGGGATAAGCGATGTTCACGCTGTTTGGAAAAGCGATAAAATGCGTGTTTCAGGTGGTAGTGCTGTAGGTAGTCAAAACTGGGTTGATGTTCACGGACATAAAAACACCAAAGATGCGATTGCTGAGCTAAAACGACAAAACATGCAAGTGTTAGTTACTAACTTATCAGACACGGCGGTAGACTACCGCGACGTTGATTATACTAAGCCAACGGCTATTATTTTAGGTCAAGAGAAGTTCGGTGCTTCACCAGAAGCGTTAGAACTCGCTGACCAAGATATTGTTATTCCTATGGTAGGCATGGTGCAATCGCTTAACGTTTCAGTAGCCAATGCGGTTGTTTTGTATGAAGCTCAACGTCAACGCCAGTTAGCAGGCCTTTACGATAAGCCTCGATTATCTGAAGAGCGCCGTCAACGTGTTTTATTTGAAGGCGGACATCCTATTTTTGCTGAAGCCTGTAAACGTAAAGGTTTACCTTATCCACAAATAGACGAAGAAGGGCAAATAGTCGCTTCTGAAGATTGGTGGCAAAAAATGCAAATGACAAAAGACGCATGGCAAAACATCGACGATTAACATGGATACACCTGCATCAGGACGCTAGTTTATGACTCAAGCTCGGCTGGGTATTAGTAATTTAGCGCAAACGCCTATCACTGTATTAAAAGGTGTGGGGCCAGGTTTAGCGTCTAAACTAGAAAAGCTTGGTCTCGAATCACTTCAAGATTTATTATTTCATTTACCTCTTCGTTATGAAGACCGGACACGTATCACTACAATACGTGATCTTATGGTGGGTACACATACCAACATCATTGGTGAAATAACCGATAATCAAATCGTTCAAGGCAAACGCCGTATGCTCATGGTTACGTTGAGCGATGGTACAGGCGTTATTAACTTACGCTTTTTCCATTTCACAGCGAATCAAAAAAACAGTTTAGCCATTGGTACAAGCATTCGTTGCTATGGTGAAATTAGTCGAGGCGCGCGCAGTTTTGAAATAGTTCACCCTGAATATAAACCACTTGATAACGATGTAGAACTTACCCCCGTTGAAGAAACACTAACGCCGGTTTATTCAACTACTGATGGTTTAAGGCAAATATCGTTGCGTAATTTAACCGAACAAGCGTTAATACGATTAGAACGCGGCCAAGTGGAAGAACTGTTACCAGCAGAATTTATTGATTCGTCATACACCTTAACTGAAGCGTTAAAAACACTACATCGACCACCACCAGATACGTCTATTTCACAAATTGAAGAAGGCAAACATCCGGCACAAATACGCTTAATTAAAGAAGAACTTATCGCCCATAATTTAAGTATGCTTAAATTAAGGCAGTCGGTAGATAAAGAAAATGCTTTTCCTTTAACCGTAAACGAAAGCCTAAATCAACAATTTCTCGCGAGCTTACCGTTCGAACCCACAAATGCACAAACACGTGTGGCAAACGAAATACGTACAGACTTAGCCAATAGCACGCCTATGATGCGTTTAGTACAGGGTGATGTTGGATCAGGTAAAACCTTAGTTGCCGCTTTAGCAGCACTTACCGCGCTAGGTGAAGGCTTTCAGGTTGCCTTAATGGCGCCTACCGAAATACTAGCAGAGCAACACGCCATTAACTTCGAAAAATGGTTTACGCCACTTAATATTTCAGTCGGTTGGTTAGCGGGTAAAACCAAGGCAAAAGCCCGTAGATTGGCATTAGAAAACATGGCCAATGGTAATATGCAGCTGGTTATTGGTACCCATGCATTATTTCAAGAAGACGTTGTTTTTAAAAATCTCGTGTTAATTATCATTGATGAACAACATAAATTTGGTGTTCATCAGCGTTTAACATTACGAGAAAAAGGCGCGTTTGATAACAAATATCCGCACCAGCTTATTATGACGGCAACCCCTATTCCTAGAACCTTAGCGATGACTGCTTACGCTGATCTCGATACTTCTGTTATTGACGAGTTACCACCGGGTAGAACACCTATTACAACCATTGCCTTACCTGATTCCCGACGAGATGCCGTGATAGATCGTATTCGAGAAGGTTGTACTCAAGATAACCGTCAAGCTTATTGGGTATGTACACTTATTGAAGAATCTGAAGTACTGCAATGCCAAGCGGCTGAAGACACCGCTGTGTATTTACAAGAACAACTACCAGAATTAAAAATAGGCTTAGTACATGGGCGAATGAAAGCCGCTGAAAAGCAAGAAATAATGGACCAGTTTAAACAGGGCGAACTTCATTTGTTAGTGGCAACCACTGTAATCGAGGTGGGTGTAGATGTACCAAATTCAAGTTTAATGGTGATCGAAAACCCTGAACGTTTAGGTTTGGCTCAACTACATCAACTACGGGGCCGAGTGGGTCGTGGTGCTGTAGCTTCACATTGTGTGTTAATGTACAAAACTCCCTTGTCTAAAACCGCAACAAAACGTTTAGCCGTATTACGAGAAAGTAACGATGGTTTTGTTATTGCCGAAAAAGATTTACAAATACGTGGCCCAGGTGAATTATTAGGAACACGACAAACAGGCTTAGCTGAATTAAAAATAGCGGATTTAGTGAGGGATGCTCATCTTATTCCTACCGTTCAGCAACAGGCGTATTTATTATGGAACAAATATCCGCAACAAGCGGTCTTACTTATCAACCGATGGTTAGCTAACAAGGAAAAATACTCAAATGCTTAAAAATATAATCAAAACAGTAGCGCTACTCAGTGGCATTATTGTTAGTGCAATGACTTTTAATGCCTCTGCAACTAGCTTAAAAGTGGGTGATAAAGCACCTAACTTTAACCTACAAGCCACAACGGGCGACTTTTATAATCTAAAAGATTTTTTGGGTAAAACCAATGTAGTATTAGCTTGGTATCCAAGAGCAAATACACACGGCTGTACTATTGAATGTAAATCGTTAGTAGAAAAAGGGCATTTAGTTAGAGCATTTAACGCTGAATACTTTATGGCAAGTGTTGACGAATTAGATGCAAACCGAGACTTCGCTAAAAAAACCAATGCCGACTTTCCTATGCTAAGTGATCCTACTAAAGAGGTTGCAGAAGCTTACGATGTGTTACACATGCTAGGTTTTGCAAAACGCATTACTTTTTATATTGGAAAAGACGGCACTATTTTAAAAATAGACGAAGATATAAAACCAGCCACAGCAGCAGAAGATATGGCTGCAACATTAGCAGAATTGAATGTAGAGAAAAGTGGCCAAGCCGAATAAAAAAGGCCCCACAAAAACTGTTAATGTTTATTGTGCAAAGTGCCGTAGTCAGCTTTATAAATATCGTAAAGGTGGTACAGGTACTTTGCTCAAATGTTTTAAAGAACGTATTACTCAAGATTTTACCAACGAAAGCTGTATTTGCCCTTCATGTGATAGCACCTTTGCTCGAGAAACACTGATTCGTGGTGTTCCCGCTTTTAAGATTATTGGTGGGAAAGTGAGTGTTAAGTAACTCATTTACTTTCCGTTAATTATCTCTTGTCGCTCAGCTTCGTATTCTTTGTATGATTTTGTGTTGATTGTTTCTAGACACTGTTCTCTTTCAACACCTACTTTGTGATTACAATTAATTTCTACTTGTTTTTGTGTATGTTGGTAAAGTTGTTGAGAAGAACAAGCGGATAACACTATTGGTAAGCTTATCCATAGTATTTTTTGTATCATTTGTAGTCCTTGTATTAAATAGTTGTTGTAAACAAATCGTAAACCAAGCCATGATTAATACGATTACTGAAAATCATGAAGGTTCAATAGATAGATAAACTTATTCTATTGTGTTTGGTATGACTTAACTAACCTGAGTTCGGTTTAATAAGTAGTTAACTTACTATTAATAATTCAGTCAAAGTGAGTTAAACTAAGGCTAATTATTGCTACAAGCGAATTTAAGATGTCACCTCAAGATCAAGACAATCAAGAAAACAGCACTCACTTTGGTTACCAAACGGTAGATAAAAGCGAGAAAGAATCTAAAGTTGCCGGAGTATTTCATTCTGTGGCGGCACAATACGATGTAATGAACGATTTAATGTCGTTTGGTATTCATCGATTATGGAAACGATTTACTATTGATGCCAGCGGTGTACGCCCCGGTAACAAGGTGCTTGATTTAGCTGGTGGTACGGGTGACTTAACAGCGAAATTCTCTCAACTTGTAGGTAAAGATGGGCAAGTTATTTTAGCTGATATCAACAGTTCAATGCTGAATGTAGGTCGTGATAAATTACGTGACCGTGGTTTAGTACAAAACATTGAATACGTACAAGCTAACGCGCAACACCTACCTTTTGAAGACAACACCTTCGATATTATTACTATTGCATTTGGTTTACGTAACGTAACTGATAAAGACGAAGCATTACGCTCTATGTATCGCGTACTTAAACCCGGTGGTCGTTTATTGGTATTAGAGTTTTCAAAACCAGAGCAAGAGCTTGTTAGTAAAGCCTACGATTTTTACTCGTTTAACATTTTACCTAAAATGGGCGAGCTAGTGGCTAAAGACGGTGATAGCTATCAGTATTTAGCTGAGTCTATTCGTATGCATCCTGACCAAGATACATTAAAAGAAATGATGGATAACGCGGGCTTTGAACAAACTACTTATAAAAACTTAACTGGCGGCGTTGTAGCTCTGCATAAAGGTTATAAGTTTTAGTGGCAAACAATACCACCTTGCATCAGCAACTTTTATGCTCAGCGCTTGAAGCTATTATTAATAAGGCTTTAGTATTAAGCTTAAATGGTACGCAAAGTCTTTATCCGCTAGAGCAAAAAAACTTAGTAGTACATTTGGCTGAGCTGGGCTTCCCGTTAAGTTTTATTGTGAATAACAGCAAGGTATTGGTAACTTCGTTAAGAGAAAACCCTGATTGCGCCATTCATACCAGTGTTAAAACCTTAGTGGCTTTAAAAAACGAGCAATCGTTAACCGAGCTAATAAAACAAGACAAGCTAGATATTGTTGGCGACATTAAAATTGCCCAACAATATGCCAACATGGCTGAAACATTAGACATTGATTGGCAAAGCGAATTAGCCAAACACATTGGCGATATACCAACCTATAAATTAACCCAGTTAAGTAAAAAACTCGCCGATAAACTGGGCTTTGCCGTTAAGCAAATTCAAGCGGATTCAACTGAGTGGTTAGTACACGAAAAGCGTTTAGTGGTTACAAGTAGCCAAATAGCGGCATTTAATTTACAAGTAAGTGAATTAGAAATACACACTGAAACAGTAAACGACAGGTTTTTAGCCATTGAAAAAGCGCTATTAAATCGCCCCAGCAAACAACCTGCAGTAAACAGCAACAAGGATTCTTGTGAGTAGCTTACGCCTTTATAAAATTGTTCAAACTTTTCTGCAATATGGATTAGACGAGCTCGTACCTAAAAAGTCTCTGCCTTGGTATGCAAAGTTAGCCCGCGTGAGTTTATTTTGGTTAGGTAATAAACATAAAGATAAGCCTGTTGCCTTAAGGTTTCGATTAGCTATTGAATCGCTAGGTCCTGTTTTTATTAAATTTGGACAAATGCTTTCAACGAGGCGCGATCTACTTCCGCCCGACTTTGCTGATGAATTAGCACTTCTTCAAGATCAAGTTGTGCCGTTTGATGGTGAAAAAGCTAAACAGCTAATAATTGATGCCATGGGTGAAGATGTTTTTAACGAACATTTCAGCGAATTTAATATCGAACCACTAGCTTCGGCTTCTATCGCGCAAGTGCATACAGCTAAGTTACATACTGAAAAGCATGGCAAGACGAATATCGTTATTAAGGTATTACGCCCTGATATTGAAAAAGTGATTATTGCTGATATAGAAGTCATGTCGCTTTTTGCGGGTATTGTTGCTCGCTGGTTGTCTGACGGAAAAAGGCTACGACCTAAAGAAGTAGTACAAGAATACAAAAAAACAATTTTAGATGAATTAGATTTAAATCGTGAAGCGGCTAACGCTATTCAGCTGAAACATAATTTTTCACAAGGTCGTGAACAAGACCATGTTTTATATGTACCTGAAATTCATAGCGAATACAGCAGTAAAAATGTACTCGTTATGGAGCGTATTTACGGTATTGGTGTAGGTGAAATTGAAACGCTACACGCATTAGGCGTAGATATGAAGTTATTGGCTGAGCGCGGTGTTGAAGTGTTTTTCACGCAAGTATTTCGCGACAGTTTTTTTCATGCTGATATGCACCCAGGTAATGTATTTGTTGATGCAACTAGCCCCGCAGATCCAACATGGATTGCCATAGATTGCGGGATTGTAGGTACACTGAACCAAGAAGATAAACGTTATTTAGCTGAAAACTTTGTTGCCTTTTTTAATCGCGATTACCGAAAAGTAGCACAATTGCACGTAGATTCAGGCTGGGTTCCTAGCAATACCAGTGTTGATGAATTTGAGTTTGCTATTAGAGCGGTATGCGAGCCTATTTTTAATAAACCTTTGGCTGAAATATCGTTTGGGCAAGTGCTAGTAAACTTATTTAGTACGGCACGTAGATTCAATATGGAAGTACAGCCGCAGCTCGTTTTATTACAAAAAACCTTACTGTACATTGAAGGTTTAGGCCGTCAGTTATATCCGCAATTAGACTTATGGCAAACCGCAAAACCCTTTTTAGAAAATTGGGTAAAAGAGCAAATGGGCATAAAAGCTGTTTTTGCAAAAATTAAAGAAAACATTCCTTTTTGGAATGAAAAGCTTCCTGAAATTCCTGATTTAGTTTACGACTATTTACGCGCAGGAAAAGATAGCCATAATAAGCATTTACAATTAATAGAACTATTGAAAGAACAACAGTCTCGCCAACATAAAGGGCTTATGATTGTTATTGGATTAAGCGCTATATTAATTAGTGCTTCTATTTTTTTTAGTTTGTAGTTCTGTCTTTTAATAAAGTTAGGTTATGTAGACATAAAAATCCCTATAATAGCTATTATAGGGATTAATACTAATTGTATAGCGTTATATTGTTGTTCTTCTACGGCTCAATAATAAACCGAATAAGCTTAATAAGCTAAAGAGGCCTAAACTTCCACCTGATGAACCATCTGAGCTTTGCTCTATCGGCTGAGTTACTGGTGGTTCTACTACAACGGGCTCTTCAGGAGGTTCGACGACTGGAGGTTCAACTACAGGTGGTTCTACCACTGGTGGCTGAATAACGGGTTCGCTGTTAGGATTACTTGAACACTCAGTACAATCGTCAAATATAGCATTGATACCGGCAGTCCATTTAATACCACCTAGTTCGTATGCTCCAATATCTGGACTTGGGCCAGCATAAGCTTTATCAAAACCATCAATAATACGAGCTTTATCGATTAATATAGATGAGTCTAATAGCATAAAGTTTGAATTTTCAGGGGCTATTAACTGCGCATCACTTGTTATTTCGTTACTATCTAAGTCATAAGCATTACCCATTAACCATTCACCAATGTCAGCATAATTATTCCATACGCGATTGTTTTCTCTTGTATGGCCGTTTATCCATTCACCCATAGCTTGACCAACATTAATAAAAGTATTGTGATAAATATTATTATTGTTATTTTCCCAATTCAGCTGCACACCAGACCAAGTAACATTCCATACAACATTATGATCTACTTGATAGCCCTTGCTGTTGTTGTCTAAGTAAATACCAGCGGTACGTCCGTCTGCATAGGCTGGGCCAGCCGAGTCATGAAGCCAGTTATGATGAAGTCGTGTGTTTTTATCATCATTATTTCCCACGGTGTAAAAAACACCACCGTCATTATTAATTAACCCTACTTTGGAAACATCGTTATAGGCAAACTCACTATTTTGACTAGGTAAAAATACGCCATCTCGTCCAGTATCTGATAACGTATTACGTATAATAGTAGCGTTTGAAGCTGTTACTCTGATTGGGCTAGCATGAATACCTAAGGTATCAAAATAACGAATAATATTACCTTCAATATGAACGAATTTACCATTTTCTCCCCAACCAGCTACAAAAATACCATTTAAAGAACCATGCTCGATCGTATTGTTTTCAATGCGAGTATGCTGACCATAAACGGTTATAGAGCCAGAACCTACTTGGGCGTCTGTATTATCCAATTCATCTAAACGTTGTAATCCATAGGTTATTTTACTTTCCCTAATCGTATTATTAGCACCATTTATAACAACATTTCCGCCAAAAGCCTCTATGCCTTCCACGGTAATATATCCACCATCTAAAATAATAGTATTTTCACGAGCTGAAATTTCTACGGTGTTATCTACGGGCTCTAAACCATCTGAAGCTTGTAAATAAAGCATTGTTTGAGCAGGATCATAAAACCATTCATTAGCGTGGTCTAATAGCGCTAACTTTCCAAAAACAAAGAATCGGCCATAATTATTATGGCGAAGAATGGTCGGTGCATGAGGGTTAAAAGGCCATACAGCATCATTTATAGCGGTAAAAGAAACAGAATTATCAGTAGAACTCGTGATTTTTCTCGTCCAACTTGTACCTGAATGAGCACCTAGATACCAAATATAGCCATTACTTAAGTCGGTATCAGGTATATTTTGCGCAGATACACTCGATACAGTACCTTTAGCTGATACATCTGCAGCATCAATTGTAAATACATCACCATCGGTATTATTTGGCCAGCGAGCAATATCAACTAATTTGCTGTTGTGATAAAGCTGGCGATATTCTTCGTCAATACTCATGGTAATATTGGCTTGGTATATATCGTCTTGAAATTGTGACCAGCCAGTAACAGGTTCAGTACCGCTAATTACAACTGTTGATCCCTCTTCTGCTTTAACTGTTATTCTATTTTGTTCAGTACCATTTTTATTTATACGTAACGTTTGACGGTAAGTTCCCGCTTTAATAATTAAATTATCACCGGCTTCAAGTACATCATTCGCTTGTTCAAAAGTAGAATAAGGCGAGTTTATTGAACCGTCATTATTGTCGTTTCCATCAATAGCAACATAGATATTTTTAGCATAGATTGAACATGGAAAGAGTAGAGTCGATAAAATAAGGGATGTTGTAATATTCCTCTTTTTACATAAATATTGATACATAATAACCTCAAAAATAGGGGGATTTGTTTATAAAGAATAAATTTTTAATGAATTTTATTTGTTGTATGATTTTCAATGTAGAGTCACAAAAATAATTTTAGAAATATTATTTTAAAGGCTAAAAAATATCACATCTCAAATTCTGTTTATAAATTACACTATTTAAATATGAAAAACAAATCCAGTAGGTGAGTTATTTATGTTGTTATTTGTTAGCGTTAACGTATTTTTTAATGATTTTATAATAAGTGATTTTTATAATTTATTTATTATATGAGTTTTCTTTTTCTTACTTGTTTTTTAGCGTAATCAAAGGCAGAATAGGATGAAAATACGATTTTATATATGAACTCCATGAAAAATAAAAATAGTTTAATAGTCATTCTTGGTACTCTCGTAACCTTGTTATCAGCCTGTAGTCTTTTATCTACTAGTGAAAAACAATCAAATAATGAATCAAAAAAGTTAACGCAAACATGGAAGCCTTTGCTAGATAGTAACCTGTCGCAATGGGATGTTTGGATTGGTGTACCTCATACTTCTGTAAAAGGATTACCTGAAGGTACATTCACCGAGGATAAAGTAAGTCATGGCGATCCTAGCCTCGCTTTAGGTTTAAATAACGATGTTAAAGGCGTGTTTACCATGATTGAACAAGACGGTCAGCCTGTCTTGCATATTAGTGGTGAAATTTATGGTGGTATTAATACTAAAGCTGAATATAAAAATTACCATTTAAGCTTTCAAATGAAGTGGGGTGATAAAAAATGGGCGCCACGACAAAAAGCCATTCGCGATAGCGGTTTGTTATTTCATTGTAAAGGTGAACATGGCGCTTTTTGGAAAACATGGAAGTTATGTCAAGAATTTCAAGTACAAGAAAGTGACTTAGGCGATTACATTCCGTTAGGTAATCCTCAAGGCTCTGTAAAAGGTAAAATTCGCTCTCGTAAACCAGCAGTAGGTAAGAGACCAATTTACGATGTGAAAGGTAAATTAGGGAGTGTGGGCTATGCGAGTGCTTTTCCTGAAGTTGATAAAGCTCACGGCGAATGGAATACATTAGAATTGTTTGCGGTAAATGATTACGCTGTATTTGTCGTTAATGGCGAAGTGGTTATGGCGATTCAAGATTCAAAAGATCCCATGGGTGAAGTATTAAATTCTGGGCAGTTACAATTACAATCGGAAGGTGCTGAGTTGTTCTACCGAGATGTTAAAATTAAAGCTTTAGATGCATTACCAAAACAGTATATGGAATACATCTATTAGCTTGAGCCTTTAAAGATAATCGAATGTTAATAATTTTTTAGCCTCTGTTCGTGGTAAACAACTCACAAGCGGGGCTTGATCAAATTGTTTTTTTGAAACCACCACTTTCTCGGTGGTTTTATTTTTTGAGTCTCCTGATACTTCTACTCGACAAACAATGCTATTTTCTTGTTCAGTAAATAAAATCTTTACTGCTTTAGCCTTATTGATCAAATTTTTGTAAGGATAACCTGCTTCAGAATACAATTGTATTTCGTCGTTTGCCTGAATGCCTATAACGAGTGATGTGCTTAAAACACTTAATATCAATACAGTTTTTTTTAACATAATAACCTCGGTGTTTGTTGTAAGTTTCATTTGTAAATTAAACCTTGCACTCGAGTTAAACAAACGATATAAATTTAACATCACTTAAGTTTTTCTAAAGTAATATGAAGCTACCTCCACTCAAGTCATTGTCATTTTTTCTTGCAGCTGCGCGTAATAAAAGTTTTAAGGGTGCAGCACAAGAGTTGTTTGTAACTCAAGCGGCCGTAAGCCAACAAATTCGATTACTGGAAGAAAATTTAAAATGTCAGTTATTTATTAGAGACAGTAAACAAACTTTGTTAAGTACTGAAGGGAAACGTTTATTCCCGTTTATTGAAAAAGCTTTTAGTGAAATATCGCAAGGGATCAGCTTGCTGTCTGCAGAGCCTGATCCAAACACCCTTAAAATAACGTCTTTGCACTCTTTTACGTCTTTGATACTCATTCCTAAAATCAATGAATTTCAATTAATGTATCCTGAGATGATGTTGCAGTTTTCACCAAGTAATCAATTGGTTGATTTTAAAGATAATAATGTAGATATCGCAATCAGAAGAGGAAAAGGTATTTATCAGGGTTTGGAAAGTAGAGAGCTTATAAAAGATGAAGTTTTACTTGTGGCAAGTAGCTTGTTATTTGAAGATGCCTTTCCATCAATGGATATACTATTAAAAACACCCATGCTTTTAGATATATCTAGCGACTTAAAGCCCGCATTTGAACTATTTTGTAATCAGTATAAAGTCACGGTAGATGATTTTAAAATTAGCCTACAAACAACAGATTCAGTGCCTGTAATTGAAAAAACAATTGCAGGCCAAGGTATGTGTTTTGTAAGTAAATCTTTAGTTTTCGAGCGTATTAAAGAAGGTACTCTGATTAACTTATTTGAATTTTCAGCCAATAGCCCTATTTCATTATTTTTGGTTGCTCCTCCCAAAAATTTTCAATGGGAAAAAGTAAAGAAATTTGAAGCTTGGTTAAAAGTTTTATTCAATTCAGGGTGATATTTCGTAAAACAGTCACACTTTATTGTTATTATTAACCTTATTGTCCAAAACTTATGATCTAGTGTGTTTTATAGGCTTATTTATTATTTCAGTGGTTAAGATGATTTTTGTTCTACGGTATAGCCTTTACTTTTTAATAGTGCGATTAAGCCGTCTTGACCAAATAAATGACCAGCACCCACTAGAATAAACTCTTTGTTTTTATTTTTAAATAAGTCTTCTATTTTAGGTACCCAGTTTTTATTTCGGCTAGTAAATAGCGCGTCGTAAGATTTTGCATCTGATTCGATGGCGGCAATATTGATTAAATTTTCTAACTTAACGGCGTCTCCCACTCTCCATGCGTCTAAGGTTTCTTGGAAAAAATCAGTAAAGCTAGAATTCAATTCTAAATTGGCTTTAATAAAGTCGTCTTCGTATCCCTTACCTAAATTGCTTAGCATGGTAAATTGCATTTCAGCGGTTTCTAAATAATGAATGCTTTTTTTATCTGTTATGGCGAGTTCTTCAAAATAAGCATCAACACCTTCGCCGGAGATATCAGCCTTTTGTAATTCAATTAATGCCATTATTGAAATAACAAAACCAGGTTTAAAACTGGTAAATTGATGTACATTACTGCCAATGCTGTCGAAGTAATTGGTTAATAATTTGAAGGTATTAGGCTTTAATATGCTTTGTAATGTTTGGCCGTCGTTGTAGCTCATTTGAGCGAGCATCGCTTGTTGCGCTGCCGCATCTGTAGGATCAGGTAATTGGGCTTCTAATACAATGAGGTCGGTATTTTTATAAGCTTCAAGAAATTCTTTAGGCAGTGGAAATTCTGATTCAGGTAACACATGAATAGTACCACCAATAAATACGTGGTCGTTGTCTTTCGACACTTTCCACACTGAACTGTCAGCCATAGCTGTAATAGATAAACTATAAAAGGTAACTGTTGTTAATAAAGTGAGTATGTATTTTTTCATATTATTTATTCTTATTAAGCATTTCTCGTAAGTTAGCGACACCCATTTTGGCTGTAGCCTGTTTTTGTTCGTTACTTTTTTTGGCTTGGGTTAATTCCCAGCTTAAATCGTCTTGCGGTAATTCATGTAAAAAGCGACTCGCTTCTGTTCTTGAGACTTCACCAAATTGTCTACGTTCACGTGCGTAAGTAAAAATAAGTTCTTTTTGCGCGCGAGTAATACCTACGTAAGCTAATCTTCGTTCTTCTTCTACATTACCTTCATCCATACTGGTTTGGTGAGGTAGTAAGCCTTCTTCCATACCAATTAAAAATACGTAAGGAAACTCTAGTCCTTTTGATGCATGCAATGTCATTAATTGCACTTGGTCTGAGTCGTCTTCGTCTTCGCTGCGTTCCATCATATCGCGCAAGGTTAAACGCGTGACTACTTGCGGTAATGTCATAGGGTCTTCGTTTTCGTCGCCTTCTAACATTTGTGTAACCCAGCTGAAGAGTTGAGTTACGTTTTTCATACGCATTTCAGCTGCTTTAGCGCTTGGCGAAGAATCGTATAACCAATCTTCGTAATTAATTTCTCGTACAGCAGATCTTAAAACCGCTGCGGTATCTCCTCGTTCAGCATGATCGGCTGTTTCAACAATCCAACGAGTAAAGCGTTGTACACTCGCTAAACCACGGCCAGTGAGTGTTTGTTCTAGCCCAAGCTCGAAGCTAGCTGCAAACATACTAATTTGGCGCATGTTGGCGTAACTACCTAGTTTTTCTAAGGTTGTTGGTCCTATTTCGCGTCGAGGTACGTTTACAATACGTAAAAAAGCGTTGTCGTCGTCAGGATTCACTAAAACACGCAAGTACGCCATCATATCTTTAATTTCAGATCTTGAGAAGAATGATGTTCCACCACTTATTTTGTATGGAATACGGTTAGTCATTAATGCTTTTTCAAGTAAGCGAGATTGATGATTACCGCGATATAAAATGGCGTAATGTTTAAATTTAGATTTATTTAAAAAACGATGACCGATCAGCTCACCGACAATACGCTCAACTTCGTGTTCTTCGTTTTTGGTTTGCACAACCCGTAATTCAACGCCGTAATTAAGCTCACTAAATAGTGCTTTGTCGTATACATGAGGATTATTCGCAATCAGTATGTTTGCACACTTAAGAATACGGCCACTAGAGCGATAATTTTGCTCTAATTTGATCAACTTAAGCTCAGGGAAGTCTTCCCCTAATAACACTAAATTTTGTGGTTTAGCGCCACGCCACGAGTATATTGATTGGTCGTCGTCGCCAACTACGGTTAATAAGCCTTTTTCACCAGCAATTAATTTAACTAATTCGTATTGGCTGGCGTTGGTGTCTTGGTATTCATCTACCAACATGTACTGAATTTTTTTACGCCAGCGCTCACGTACTTCAGGGTAATTTCTTAATAAGAGCGTAGGGATTAAAATCAGATCATCAAAGTCTAACGCGTTATAGGCTTTCATATGTTTTTGATATTCAGCATAGAATTCAGCATACATGGTGGTGTCGGCATCACTTGCGCTTTTAATTGCTGCGTCAGCCAGTTGTAGCTCGTTTTTCCAATTTGAGATCATTGACTGTAATTTACTGAGTAAGTCTTTATCGCCCCCAAACTCATCTTGTGTTAGTTCTTTTAATAGCGCTAAGGTGTCTTGATCGTCAAATAAGGTAAAACCGGGTTTGTAGCCTAATGTTTTTATTTCTTTTCTAACAATATCTAAACCGAGGGAATGAAAGGTTGAAACCGTAAGACCACGGATTAAATCTTTACCTAGCAATTTGCCGACACGCTCTTTCATCTCTTTGGCGGCTTTGTTGGTAAAGGTAACAGCGGCAATGTTACGTGCTTTATAGCCACACTTTTCAATAAGGTAGGCGATTTTTTTACAGATAACCCCTGTTTTTCCACTACCAGCACCTGCTAATACTAAGCAAGGTCCACTTACGTATTTTACAGCTTCATTTTGTCCGGGGTTTAGTTTCATTATCTTTAACGGTTTCTGGGGCTATTCAAAAGAGGCGACGATTTTATAACAAATTTTTTAAATAAGCCGAATATTTTTAGTCTCAATCGTTAAAAATGTTTACAATAGTAAAATAAGCAACTTAAGTTAAAGTTAAATAAGGCTAAGAGTTTAAAATGATTAATGCTAAAAAAATTGAAGAAATTGCTCAGCAAGTATCAAATGCTATTCCAGCAGGATTAAAAAATGCAGCGAGCGATTTTGAAGAGAAAACTAAAACGGTTTTACAACGTAAATTAGCTGAGCTTGATGTAGTAACGCGTGAAGAGTTTGATGTGCAAACACAGGTGTTAATTAAAACTAGAGCAAAACTTACTGAGTTAGAAGCTAAGCTTACTGAAATTGAAGCTAAACTCGCTGAGTAATTTGGTTGGTGTTAGTTGAATAACCATAGCTTACTTAGCAAGCTATGGCTTTATAATTAAAGTATTTTTTCTATTGAGTAAAATACAGAGAAAAGGTAACCGGTACTGCGTTGCTAATGCTAGGTAATACCGCTAAGTCTTTTAGTTTTTCTACACCTGCAACTAAATTAAAATCGTTTGCTTGAATAATAATCGGTTTTAAACTGTTAACGAGTATCTTGTTGTTACTTAATTTTATAACTTGTACTTGGGTTTTAACCATTTGCTTTGCTCCATGCAATGCAATTTCACCCGCTACTTCGATACGTGCTACTTCGCCAACACTTAGTTGTTCAATTGTTTGGTTTTCAATACTCGTGG
Source organism: Pseudocolwellia sp. G5-9 (assembly GCF_055808995.1). Classification (NCBI taxonomy): domain Bacteria; kingdom Pseudomonadati; phylum Pseudomonadota; class Gammaproteobacteria; order Alteromonadales; family Colwelliaceae; genus Pseudocolwellia; species Pseudocolwellia sp. G5-9. Next base: position 3,008,752 of record NZ_CM147893.1, on the reverse strand, counting down.
TAAAACTTGCCTTAGGGAACAAATTTGTTTCAAAAAGAAATTTTTGCATTCTTTCATTTCGAATTGGGATGTTGGTTTCAACGCTGCTTAAATCAATGGTTAAATTAACTTTACCTTTAGGTGATATAGCGCCTTTTAGTTGAGTAAACTGATGAACTTCTGTGGCACTGTTTTTCTTGGTTGTTACGAAATTAAATTGAGACTTATCATTCACTAATTGCCAATTTGCTAGGCTTGGCAGGGTAAATAATAATCCGATTATTAATGTAAAAATACGCATTTTTTTTCCTTAGTTTTTAGCTGCTGCTAATTGTTTAGTGTGGGTTAATAAGTTTATATCGCCTAGTTTACCATGCCCAGGAACAACAATTTCAGTTTGGGGATATTTTAATAGTACTTTATCGACTGAAGAAGGCCATTGTTCTATCGAGGCGTCACCTGTATAGCCTAATCCCTGAGTTTGTAAACTACGAACAAAGCAACCACCAAATAGTAGTTTAGATTTAGGTAGCCAGACGACTAGGTTATCTATTGTATGGCCGCCGCCTGGATAAAATATTTCAATTAATCCATCTCCTAACTGAAAATTAGGACCTGTAAATGAATGACTTGCTGGTGTTTGTTCTTTTTTGGCTAATAATTTGTTAGTTAATGTAGACGCATAGGTTGGAATGTTTTGTTCATTAAGCCATTTAATACCTGCTGTGCGATCTTCATGCGAGTGGGTTGATATACTCGCCGCAGGTTTATAATCTTGTTTTTCTATCCAACGCACTAATGTTTTTGTATCTTGTTCAGACCATGGCGTATCAATAATAAAGGCTTTTTTCTCATGGAATACAACCAGTCCATTTGAACTCATTAACCCAAAACCTTCTACGTTTTGAAAAGATTTATATAGATAGGTGTTAGGAGCTATTTTATTGATTTTTAATTCAGGTAGTGCCTCTTCTGCATGAACCGAAAAAGTGAGTAGTAAGGTATAAACGATTAACAATAGTTTCATGGCTTCTGATGTCCTATCCATTATATGGAAGTTTTATATTAATACTGAGTCGTTAGTGAATTATTGTTCTAAAATAAGCGTGTTACGACCTTTTTTTTCGCTTGTTTTAAGGCGTTGTTCGCTATTTTAATGAGGGATTCAAGTGAGTTTTCTGTGTTCATCGTTGTTGTTCCAATACTAATGCTAAAACGTGTTTGTTCATCTTGTAATTGCACATTAAATTGGCTAACGGCTTGTTGTAAATTAAGTAATTGATCTTTGCCATTTTCGACACTTTCAGCTGAAATGAATACCGCAAATTCATCACCACCTAATCGAGCGATAACTTGACCTTTAAAGTGTTGTTTAAGTAATTTAGATAACTCAATTAATATTTTATCTCCCATGGCGCTACCATGTTTTTCGTTAATGCTTTTAAAGTTATCGATGTCGATCACAGCCAAAATATTTGTACTTAAATCATCTAAAGAAAATTCTAGTGCTTCGCCTACTGTACTCATAAAATGTCTATGGTTTAATAACTCGGTTAAGTAGTCTTGATTTGCAGCGAGTTTAATCTTTTCTAAATATTGAAATTTTTCAATATGCTGCATAATGCGACAATAAAACTCTTCAGGACATAAAGGTTTTTGTAAAAAGTCGTCTGCGCCATTTTTAATAAATCGGGCTGAATTAATATCTTTTCTGGTACCTGAAATACCAATAACAATAAGCTCATTATTTGAATACTGCCTTCTTATTTTTTGTAGAAGCTCAATACCACTCATGCCTGGCATTTCATGATCGGTAACAACAATTTTAATTTCTGGGTTGCTGTGTAATATTTTTAAGGCGTTGGCACCGTCAACGGCTATATGAACAGTAAAGTTTCGACGCTTTAATAGTTGCGCGGTATGATTTCTTGATGTTAAGGAATCGTCGACGACTAAAACGCTAATGTTTTTGTTGGTGAGTTGATTGTGTAAAACACGTAATAGGTAATGATAAGCCTGTGCATTTTCTTTAGTTATGTAGTCAATAACAGGTAAGTTAAGAATTTTTTTACGTGTTGCATCATCCATTCTACCTGTCATCACGATACTCGGTATTTTATGTTGTAAAACATAAGGGATAGCTTCACCATTAGGGGCATCAGGTAAAGATACATCCACGGTTGCAGCAAAAAACTTGGGGTTAGTTGCAAGAATACTTTTAACTTGTGCGAACGATTTAGCAATAGTAACTTGGTAGCCTAACGAAAGCCCTATACGTTCAATAACTTTGGCTATAGATGAACTGTCTTCAATAACGAGTAATTTGGGAGACACAATAATCCTATGTTTTTACGTAAATAAATAACCTGAACTCTGGTTAAGCTATTTTACTCAGTAACGCTATTTAAGCGCCTATCTGCGTTTTTTTTACTTCCAATAACCCGTTATTGGTACGCAAAAATGCTTTGATATACTCTTAAGTTTCATCACTGAGCTTAATTGTCTTATAAAAACTCAAGGTATACTAAGTGCTTTTTATAAATATTTATTATAAATCAAAACATTATAAAACCCGTTAACCAAAGTTCAGGTTAAATAAAATTTTCCACTTGTTTTGGCATAATATTTATATTGAAAATTAAGGTAATAATATCATCTTTAAGTATTTTTTAAGTATTTTTTAAGTGTTTTTTGCACAAGATATACGATATGAAATGTTGGCAATTAAACTTGAATTTTTATACTTTCATCGGTTGTATTTTTTTATAGGTTAAACTGCGCCATAACCATTCCATTGGGCCAAAGCGGTAGTGGTTCAACCACCATTTTGAAAAAACGAGTTGGCCTGTAATAATTCCAAAAACAAGCAGCATTTGTGGCGCACGTGAAATTTCACCATATTGCCCACCCGCATAGCCATAAAAAACACTGGTTAAGATAACTGAATGCATAAGGTAGTTAGTTAACGCCATTTGTCCCATAGGTGCAAATACCGATAATATACGTTGCCATTTTTGTTTATTCAACGCACAAACTACCAACCCTAAATATCCTGCGGCCAGAGTTAGTTGCGCAATATAAAAGAGTATTTCTCCTGCACCTAGCAATACAAAAGAGATGCTTGTAGCAGGATGCTGAATAATTAAAAGGCTAGCAACATTTAACGGAATACCTGCAAGTAGACCCACTTGCGCTAACGTTTTGAAAAAAGTTTGATGTTGCTGGTGTTGAGTGATTGTTTTGGAAATAACTAACCAAAAACCTAAAATGAATATTGGGAGCAGTACCGCTAAGGTGATAAGTGGTGAAAACATGAGCATAACGCCAGAAAAACTTATTCTATATTGAGTTGCTTCCCAATAGCTGCCCTGTGTAAATGCTCTGTTTTCTTTATCAATATCTGCTTGCGCATCTTTGCGCTCTTGCAAGGCATCAGCAATTGTTTCTGCTTTTATTTCTTCATCTGTCAGTTCTACATGTTCAGTTTTTTCGGAAAGTTCAATAGTTGCTTTATCAGCTATTTCTGTTGATGTAGTACTATCCATTTCACTTTTACTAGAAAATTTTTGCTCAACAAGCGTATAAATATCAAGTTCACTTTTCCACATTTCTTGATACTTTGCATCGTTGAATACAGTACCAAATATAATGCCTCCTAAACTGGTCAAAAAAATTGGCACTATTAACCAAGTTAATGCTAATTTAAGATAAGACTTTGGCTCTTGTGATTTTTTCTTTCGTACTAAAAGCAATAGAATAAAGCCCGCGAAAGCATAGTCATGTAAAATATCGCCACCCCATATAAATATCATGTGGGCGATACCTATGAGCAAAAGTACAAACATACGACGAGAGAACCATGCACCAAATGGACGACCCATTTCTTTAGCACGCAGTAGCATAACAGCGAAACCCATGCCAAAAATAAGCGCAAATAACTTATAAAACTTACCTTCAACAAAACAACGAACTAACCAACCAGCAGCGTGATCTATGCCTGTGAGTGTTGTATCTTGGCCACCTAATGAAATCATTGCACGGTTAAACCATTCAATATTCATCAGTAAAATACCAATTAAACACAGGCCACGAAGGATATCTAATGCATCAATACGTTTGTTTTTTTCTAATGGCTGTAGAGGGAGCTGTTCTTGAGGTGAGGTTTGATTATTATCCGAGTTTGCGTGCATTTTGAAATGTCCTTATTCTTTTCCCTATACAATAAACTAATCTTTCTATAAATCAAAAGCCTAAATAAAAAAAAGCCACTTAAAAGTGGCTTGAATAATTGATAGATATAGACGTTTAGCTTAAAAAAACTTTATACGCTTCGTTGTTAGTTTCTTCTTGGCATTCATAACCTAGAGCTTCTATATGTTGAAAAAAAGCATCTTGGCTATCGTTAGTTACTGAGAAGCCAGCAAGCACTTGCCCAAAGGCTGCACCATGATTACGATAATGGAATAAGGTGATATTCCACAATTCACCAAGGGTTTCTAAAAATTTCTCAAGTGCTCCTGGGTATTCTGGAAATTCAAACCTAAATATACGTTCTTCTAATGGGGGGGTTGATAATCCCCCTATCATGTATCGAACGTGTAGTTTAGCCAGTTCGTTTTCCGTTAAATCAGTAACGTTATAACCTTTTTGGGTTAAATCAGTGGATAGTTGTTGGCGTTCATCGGGTTCTCCACCTAAACGAATACCTACAAATACATTTGCTTGAGTATTACTTTGTGCTGACTCTACATAACGATAGTTAAATTCGGTAATTACTTTACCGCCAATCGCTTGGCAAAAGTTTTTAAAACTGCCTTTTTCTTCAGGGATTGCAACAGCAAAAACCGCCTCTTTTTGCTCACCCAATTCACAACGTTCAGAGACATAACGTAAACTATGAAAGTTCATGTTAGCGCCCGATAAAATGGCCACTAAGTTTTCGTTTCCTTGGCTTGTTTTACAATATTTAGTAATACCGGCCAACGATAAAGCCCCTGCGGGTTCAGCGATTACACGTGTTTGTTCAAAAATGTCTTTTATTGAGGCGCATATTTCGTCGGTTGTTACCGTAATAACATCGTCACAATATTGCTGAATAAGCTTAAAAGTATGCTCACCAATACGTTTTACAGCAACACCATCAGCAAATAATCCTACTTGTTCTAGGTCAGTCGGTTCACCTGCTTCCATTGCTACTTTTAAACAGGCTGAATCTTCTGCTTCAACAGCAATGACTTTGATACTGGGTTTTAACTGTTTTAAGTAAACCGCCATGCCTGCAAGTAGGCCACCGCCGCCAACAGGTATAAAAACAACATCTATTTTAGCCAGTTGTTGTAACAATTCTTTTGCAACCGTTCCTTGACCTGCAATAACGTCAGGATCATCAAAAGGATGAATAACTGTTTTTTTCTCGTCAATAGCAAATTGTTGTGAAGCTAGCTGAGCTTCGTTAAAGCTTTTGCCGATCAAGCGTACTTCAGCACCAAAACGACGAACATTATCGACTTTAATGTCAGGTGTAGTAATAGGCATGACAATGGTCGCTTTAATGCCTAGCTTATGCGCAGCAAGTGCTAAGCCTTGAGCATGATTACCTGCAGAAGCGGCAATAACACCATGAATACTTTGTTCTTCTGATAAATGAGAGAGCTTGTTATAAGCGCCTCTCAACTTAAAAGAATGAACAGGTTGCTGATCTTCGCGTTTTAAATAAATAGTGTTATTTAAACGAGTCGACAACTTGGTTAATGGTGTTAAATCAGTTTCAACAGCAATATCATACACAGGCGCTAATAAAATTCGGCGTAGGTATTCTAAGCCAATTTCACTTTGGGTTTTATTAGCAAATGCCTGTGTCATTAGTCTTCTCCGTCAAGTAATGCTCTGTTACGTACTGCACCTTTGTCGGCACTTGTTGCTAACATGGCGTAGTTTTTCAATGCGTAGCTGATTGGACGAACACGATTTTCTGGTTTCCAAGCGCCTTTACCCTTTGCTTCCATCGCAGCACGACGAGCAGTAAGTACTTCTTCAGATACTTGTAAGGTAATTTCACGAGTTGGGATATCGATATGAATGATATCACCCTGCTCAACTAATGCGATTGTGCCGCCGTTGGCAGCTTCTGGAGATACGTGACCAATAGATAAACCGGAAGTACCGCCAGAAAAACGGCCATCAGTTAATAAGGCACAAGCTTTACCTAAGCCCATAGATTTTAAGTAAGTGGTTGGGTACAACATTTCTTGCATACCTGGACCACCTTTAGGGCCTTCGTAACGAATAACAACCACTTCGCCTGCAACCACTTTGCCGTCTAAAATACCTGCTACTGCAGCATCTTGGCTTTCAAAAATATGTGCAGGGCCAGTAAATATAAGGTTTTCATCTGAAACACCTGCAGTTTTAACTACACAACCATCTACTGCAATATTGCCTGAAAGTACGGCTAAGCCACCTTCTGTTGAAAAGGCATGATCGATGCTGCGAATACAACCATTAGCTCTGTCGTCGTCTAACGTATCCCAACGACAATCTTGGCTAAAGGCTTTAGTGGTGCGAATACCTGCAGGGCCTGCGCGGTAGAATTTTTTAACGTCTTCATCGTCAGTGATTTTAATATCGTATTTAGCGATAACATCAGCAAGTGAAGTACCTAAAATATTTGGTACATCAGTTTTAAGTAAGCCAGCGCGTGATAATTCACCTAAAATTGCGATTACACCACCAGCGCGATGCACATCTTCCATATGATATTCAGGGGTTGACGGTGCAACTTTACATAACTGTGGAACCACACGTGATAGTTTATCCATGTCTTCCATGGTGTAATCTATTTCAGCTTCTTGTGCTGTTGCCAATAAATGCAAGATAGTATTGGTTGATCCACCCATAGCAATATCTAAACACATAGCGTTTGAGAACGAATCTTTGTTAGCGATATTACGTGGTAATGCAGATTCGTCGTTATCTTGGTAATAACGTTTTGTTAGTTCAACAATTTGTTTACCTGCTTTTAAGAATAACTGTTCACGGTCAGCATGGGTTGCCAACATTGAACCGTTACCCGGTAAAGCTAAACCTAATGCTTCAGCTAAACAGTTCATTGAGTTTGCTGTGAACATACCTGAACAAGAACCACACGTTGGACAAGCTGAGCGTTCTACTTGATCAGATTGCTCGTTAGATACTTTTGGATCAGCACCTTGGATCATGGCATCAACTAAATCAAGTTTGATGATTTGATCTGAAAGCTTAGTTTTACCTGCTTCCATTGGGCCACCAGAAACAAAAATTACTGGGATGTTTAAACGCATTGCTGCCATTAACATGCCCGGAGTAATTTTGTCGCAGTTTGAAATACACACCATAGCATCAGCACAATGGGCATTAACCATGTATTCAACTGAATCAGCAATTAAGTCACGTGATGGTAAGCTGTAAAGCATGCCACTGTGACCCATGGCAATACCGTCATCAACGGCAATAGTATTAAATTCTTTGGCAACACCACCGGCTTCTTCAATAGCGCCAGCAACGAGTTGTCCCATGTCTTTTAAATGTACATGGCCCGGTACAAATTGTGTAAATGAGTTAACAACAGCAATAATTGGTTTTCCGAAATCACCGTCAGTCATTCCAGTTGCACGCCAAAGCGCACGAGCGCCAGCCATATTGCGGCCTTGAGTCGAAGTTGCAGATCTTAATTTAGGCATAGTTTTGTATCCAATTGTATCTATCGTAAAGTATTTTTAAAGTTTATATTTATTCTTATAAGCTTGTTAAATGATGTAATGCTTATGCAGTGAGTTAATATTAACGTTCAGTATTTATTACGTATTATTGTCAACACTGACGCTTTTTATATCGATTAATTTATTAATTTGATCAACTAATAACTCAATAGGTCGTTCACTTTTTACCATTAAGTGAATTGTACCTATATTGGTGCCTGTATTTACATCTGCACTAATACCATCAATTAAAAATCCACGGTAGCGAGTTACTTGTAAAATGCGCTCTAATACCACTTGTTTGTCATCAACGGTGATGGTTAATTGGTAATTATTCACTTATATACTCTCCATCATTTTGTCGTTGGCTGTATTGGGTGGTACTAGTGGCCAAACATTATCTTCTGCATCAATTTTAATTTTTAATAAGTAAGCGCCATCGTGATCTAACATTTCAGCGACTGCCGCACTTACTTCACTTTTCTTAGTAATTTCTTTTGCTTTAATATCAAAAGCATTAGCTAGCATAATAAAATCAGGGTTATCTGATAAGTCAGTTTCACTTAAACGGCCGTTAAAGAACAAGTCTTGCCATTGTCTTACCATACCTAACTTAGCGTTATCGATGAGTAATATTTTTACGGGTAACTGGAAGCGTTTAATGGTTGCTAATTCTTGTACGTTCATCATAAATGAACCGTCACCCGAAACAGCAATAACACAATCTGTAGGTCGACTAACTTGTGCACCAATAGCAGCAGGTAAGCCAAAACCCATTGTGCCCATACCACCACTGGTTAAAAAGTCGCTTGGGTCGTTAAATAACATGTGTTGTGCAGCCCACATTTGGTGCTGGCCAACATCCGTAGTTACACAAGTATTTTTAGGCATAGTGTCGCTAATTTCTTTTAATACTGCTGGCGCGTATATGTTTTCGCCAGGGTGATCGTATCTCCAACCATTATCAGCTTTACTTTGTTGACATTGTTTCTGCCAGTTTGTAATCGATAATGGTATAGCTAACGCGGGTAGGTTAATTTTTAAATCACCTAATATCGCTGAATCAGCTTTACGACGTTTGTTGATTTCTGCGGTATCAATATCAAAATGAATAACTTTAGCATTAGGTGCAAACTCATCAAGTTTACCTGTTACACGGTCATCAAAACGAGCTCCTACAACAACCAATAAATCTGACTCTTGTACAGCAAGGTTAGAAGCCTTAGTACCATGCATACCTAGCATGCCTAAGTAATTATCGTTTTCAGGATCAATCGCGCCTAAACCTTTGAGGGTTGAAACACATGGCATACCTGTTTTGTTACAAAACTCTCTTAATTCATCAATGGCATTTGCCATACCAACACCGCCACCTACGTATAAAATAGGCTTTTTAGCTTTACTTAATAAACTGATTGCGTTCGTAACATCTACTGGAGGAAGTTTTACTTTATTTGGCAATTGCGATATATCATTTAGGCTACAATTGATTTCAGCTAATTGAATATCCTTAGGGATATCAACTAAAACTGGACCTTGACGGCCTTCAAGTGCGATAGCAAATGCTTGGTGAAGTACAGAAGCTAAATCATTAATATCAGTAACTTGGAAAGAGTGTTTCGTACACGCAAGCGATAAACCAAATACATCAATCTCTTGGAATGCATCTGAGCCCATTGCTGAGGTAGGTACTTGGCCTGTAATTGCTACAATTGGAATTGAATCTGCTAAGGCATCAGCAAGACCTGTAATTAGGTTAGTAGCACCAGGACCTGAGGTTGCCATACAAACCCCCACTTTGTCTGATGCACGAGCATAACCTACCGCAGCAAATGCCGCACCTTGTTCATGTCTACATAAATAATGTTCAACTTCGCTATCATACAAAGCATCATAAATAGGCATGATGGCACCACCAGGGTAGCCAAATACGTGTTTTACACCGTGTTCTTGTAAAACGGCAAATAATAATGAACCACCTGTGTGCTTTTGATCGCTAGCCATGTTTTTTAATCTATTCAAATAGTATTCACTTACATATTTTATCTATCGAATTATTGTCTTACTTACTCATCCGATAAGATAAATTTAAGTGAATATTGTTTGAATAGTATTCTCCAGTGTTAGTTTGAATTAAAGGTTATTTCACGTTTAATGAGCATTATATTGATAACGCTAAAACGATAAAGACCCCCGGTTCTTTCGAAGCGAGGGTCTGTTTATCTGTATGTTGCTTTATTTTAGCTCAACGAAAACCCCTGCGACGATTTAATAATCACCACGACGAGAAGGTTAATAATCACTGAGTTTAGTATTTGCATGTTTATTTAATTTTCTTGAATAATTGTTTATGCATTTCATTATGAAATAAAGCAGCCTATTTAAATTAGTACCATAGCTTACTGGCTTTGAGCAAGCTTTTAATTAGAGCTTTTTGAAATACACACTGGTTGATCTGTTATATACCCGTTTCTAAACTAGCCTTTTTTATGCGTATGAAAAACACATTGAAAGAGTGAATATTAAACAGTTGTTGTTGCTTTTTTGTTAAATGAGTAAACTGGATCAGAACAGAATAATAAAAAAGGATTTTATATGTCGCTTGCTTGTGTTTATAGCCGTGCTCGTTTTGGTCTTGAATCACCTTTGGTGACCGTTGAAGTACATTTAGCTAATGGTTTACCCGCCTTTAATATTGTTGGCTTGCCTGAAACTTCGGTTCGAGAATCTAAAGATCGCGTTCGTAGCGCTATTATCAATTGTGGATACGAGTTTCCAGCCAAAAGAATCACCATAAATTTAGCTCCAGCAGATTTACCCAAAGAAGGTGGTCGTTTTGATTTACCTATCGCGATAGGTATTCTTGCCGCTTCAGAGCAATTGCCAGCTGTTGATTTATCTGATTATGAATTTGCTGGCGAGTTATCGTTGTCGGGGGAGTTACGATCTATTATCGGTGAAATCCCTATGGCGATGGCAAGCTGCGAAAGTAAACGTACTTTAATTATTCCTAAAGCAAACGCAGAGCAAGCCAGTTGGGTTAAACAAGCAAAAATTCACGCGATAGATCACTTAACACAGCTTTATCCCCATTTTTCTCGTCAAATCACATTACCTTTGGTTGAAGAAAAAGAGCTCGCTTGTGCTCAATCAGTAAAAGCTGCACTCGATATGGCTGATGTAATTGGCCAGCCATTAGCCAAAAGGGCATTAGAAATTGCTGCTAGTGGTGCTCATAATCTACTTTTTGTGGGGCCACCGGGCACAGGAAAAACCATGTTAGCCAGTCGATTGCCCGGTATTTTGCCACCCATGACAGAGAAAGAAGCGCTAGAAGCTGCTTCTATTCAATCGATATGTCATCAAAATATTGATGATAGCTCTTGGCTAACAAGGCCTTTTCGAGCGCCACATCACACAGCATCGTCAGCGGCATTAGTCGGAGGAGGTAGCCAACCTCAACCCGGTGAAATCTCTTTAGCTCACAATGGTGTTTTATTTTTAGATGAGCTGCCAGAATTTGAAAGAAAAGTTTTAGATGTGCTTAGAGAGCCTATGGAATCAGGCGAAGTGTGTATTTCAAGAGCGCTGCAAAAGCAAACCTTTCCAGCAAAATTTCAGTTGATTGCGGCGATGAACCCAAGCCCAACAGGATTTTATAACGATAATCGCAGTACACCTGAACAAGTATTACGTTACCTAAATCGTTTATCAGGTCCATTTTTAGATCGCATTGATATTCAAATTGAAGTAGCGCGTTTACCACGAGGTATGTGGGCTCAAAATGAACAAAAAAGTGAATCAAGCGAAACGATTCGAGCGCGAGTTGTTTTGTGTCGAGACATACAAATAGCTCGCCAAGGCATTGCAAATGCACATTTAGGTAGTGCAGAAGTTCGTCAGTATTGTAAATTAAATACGCAAGATAACGAATTTTTAGAGCTAGCTGTTGAAAAGTTAGGCCTGTCGACAAGAGCTCATCATAAAATTTTAAAAATAGCACGTACGTTAGCTGATATGGAAGGCATGGAAAATATTAATAATTCACATATTACAGAAGCCTTGTCATACCGAGCAATGGACCGAATAATAAAACACTTAACGCAACAAGTGAGTGTTTAGATTGACGAAATAAGTATTACAGCAAAGTATCAAAGAATGCTTTAACCAGAGGTTGTTCTTTGTTTTGATTTAAACAACATATGCCTAGTTCGAACGGTTCAATCTCGCCCGCGTTAGGCAAGTATTGTACTCGGTCTTTTACCGGACTATTCTCTACAACCACTTGCGGCACAATACCCACGCCACAACCTAAGGCGACCATACTCACCAAGGCTTCATGTCCTGAAACCGTTGCGTAAATGTTTGGCTTACCTTGTTGTTTCTTACGATACCAATATTCAAACCGTTTACGGGCTGGGCCATGTTCGGGCAAGATAATTGGAATGTTTGACCACGATAAAATATCTTCTTGAAGCAACTGCTGTACTTTACAGCTCATGGTGGGGGCTATGATCGATAACGGAATGCGAGCTACTTGATCAAAATGGAAAATACGCGTGAGACTTTCAGGCTTTGCCGCAATGGCAATATCAACCGCTTGATGTTCAAGTTGCTCAAATGCGTCGGAAGCATCACCTGTGGTTAGCATAATTTCTACTAACGGATTTTGTTCACGAAACTTATCAAGTAAAGGCGGTAAATGGCTGTATGCCGCGGTAACTGAACAGTAAATATGAATTTTCCCTTTGAGTGTCGTTTGTTTTTGCTCTAACGATAAGGTGAGTAAATGCCATTGTTCAATTTGTTGTTCAGCATAATTTTGCAGTTGTTTACCTGCTTCGGTGAGCACAACTGTGCGGTTATCGCGGTGTAAAACATCACAGCCAATTTCAGTTTCAATACGCTGAATAGAGCGACTCAGGGTTGATGGACTGACATGATAGGCTTCAGCCGTTTTACCGAAGTGTAAACTTTTAGCCAAATGGCTAAACATTTTCAGCGATTTAATATCCATCTTACCCTCAAAATAATATGACATTGAAAGAGTGTTGCATAAAACGCAACACTCTGGTGTAAATATATCACTTTAAGCAACGTGCGTCATGGCTTAATATCGCATTATGGTCAGAAACACTGACAATTTATCTGTTAATTAAATTTAACAATTATATTTATTATCACTATGCAATAGTGCTCGAGTAAACATAATGTTTACGTCGATTGAGGAGAGCAAACATGGCTAACTATTTTAATACATTAAGCTTACGTGAAAAACTAGACCAATTAGGTCAATGTCGTTTCATGAAGCGTGAAGAATTCGCAGACGGTTGTAACTTCCTTAAAGGTTGGAACATTGTAATTGTTGGTTGTGGTGCTCAAGGTTTAAACCAAGGTTTAAACATGCGCGATTCTGGCTTAAACATTTCTTATGCTTTACGTGAAGCAGCAATTGCTGAAAAACGTCAATCATGGCAGTGGGCTACAGAAAACGGTTTTACTGTTGGTACATACGACGAGTTAATTCCTACTGCTGATTTAGTATTAAACCTTACGCCTGATAAGCAACATACTTCAGCGGTAACAGCTGTTATGCCATTAATGAAAGAAGGTTCTTCTTTAGCTTATTCTCACGGTTTCAACATCGTTGAAGAAGGCATGCAAATTCGTAAAGACATTACTGTTGTAATGGTTGCTCCTAAATGTCCGGGTACTGAAGTACGTGAAGAATACAAACGTGGTTTTGGTGTTCCTACACTTATCGCTGTTCACCCTGAGAATGATCCTCAAGGTAACGGTTGGGCAATCGCTAAAGCATACGCTTCAGCAACTGGTGGTGACCGTGCTGGTGTTTTACAGTCGTCTTTCATCGCTGAAGTTAAGTCTGACCTTATGGGTGAGCAAACGATTCTTTGTGGTATGTTACAAACTGCAGCAATCTTAGGTCATAAGCAATTAGTGGCTCAAGGTGTTGACGCAGGTTACGCACGTAAATTATTACAATACGGTATTGAAGGCGTTACTGAAGGCTTAAAATATGGCGGCATCACTAACATGATGGACCGTTTATCAAACCCAGCTAAAATTAAAGCGTTTGATATGTCTTTAGAATTAAAAGAAATTTTACGTCCTTTATTCCAAAAGCATATGGATGACATTATCGAAGGTCGTTTCTCTGCTGGTATGATGGCAGATTGGGACAACGGCGATGCTAACTTATTAAAATGGCGTGAAGAAACGGCTGAAACGTCTTTTGAAAAAGCGCCTGAGTGTGATACTGAAATTACAGAGCAAGAATACTACGACAAAGGTATATTCTTAGTTGCTATGGTTAAAGCCGGTGTTGAACTAGCGTTTGAAGCTATGGTTGATTCAGGTATTATCAATGCTTCTGCATACTATGAGTCATTACACGAAACTCCGTTAATTGCGAACACTATTGCGCGTAACATGTTATACGAAATGAACGTTGTTATTTCTGATACAGCTGAGTACGGTAACTACTTATTCTCACACGCTGCTGTTCCTCTATTAGAAGAATATGCTGCTAAGTTAACGTTAGAAGAATTAGGTGAAGGCTTAAAAACTACATCTAACGGTGTTGATAACAAACGTTTAATTGAAGTTAACGAAGCAATTCGCAGCCATGAAGTTGAAGCGATTGGTAAAGAATTACGTGGCTACATGACAGACATGAAGCAAATTGTTGAAGGCTAATTAACCTTTTATAGATTGCTGAAAAAGCGGTATGTAGATAATTCTACAGCCGCTTTTTTATTGTCGTAAATAAATAGATTGTTGTACTATCCAGCCCCTATTTAAAAAGGTATGAGTGTCAGGAATGATTGAATCAGTTGATTTAGTACAAGCGGTAATACTGATTGTAATAGGCTTTTTAGCTGGTGGTATTAATACCTTTGCTGGAGGTGGATCCAATTTATCGTTGCCTGCATTAATGATGATCGGTTTACCTGCCGATGTAGCCAATGCGACAAACCGTGTTGCTATATTTATGCAATCATTAACAGCCACTCATGGTTACTATAAACATGACAAGTTAGATAAAGCCTCAATTAAAAACATTCTTGTACCTATTTTACTCGGTGGTTTGTTTGGATCTGTTGTAGCGTCTTATTTAGATGTAGATGTTTTAAAGCCTTTATTACTGGCAACCATGGTAGCAGTCTCATTATGGGTAGTTTTTAAAAGCGATACAAACAATGTAGGTGATGGCATTGTTAACTGCTCAGACAGTAAACTTGGTTTTGTTACCACCTTTATTGCAGGGTTTTATGGTGGTTTTGTTCAAGCGGGTGTTGGGTTTTTATTAATCGCTGTTTTTGTGGGTGTTTTAAAGTACGACTTATTAAAAGCAAACGCATTAAAAATTGTAGCGGCATTATTATTTACTTCAGTATCGCTAGGGGTATTTATATATAGAGATCAAGTCGCGTGGATGGCAGGCATATATTTAGCCATAGGTAGTATTTTAGGCGCGGTGGTTTCGGTTAGATTATCTATTGATATCAAACCTAAAACATTAAAGATTTTAGTCTTAATAATGACGATAGTGGCTAGTGTTGCAGCGTTATTATTATAGTGTTCAATCCATGATGATTTTTTGTAAAACTAAAATCATCATATTTTTAAATTAAATAGAAGAGAATGAAAATGAGTGAATTTAATAACGTAACCATTACTCGTGAAGCCAATGTATATTTCGACGGTAAAGTAACTTCTCGTAAAGTAACCTTTGCTGATGGTACTTTTAAAACCTTAGGCATTATGGTTGCTGGCGAATATAAATTTGGTACAGAAGAAAAAGAGCTAATGGAAATACTTGCAGGCGACTGTGAAATTTTATTACCGGGTGAAACTCAATGGCAAACGATTAACGCTGGCGGATCTTTTTACGTACCCGCTCATTCATCTTTTGAAATTAAAGCATTAACGTTAGTTGATTACTGTTGTTCTTATATTGCTGAGTAAGTAGATAATAGGTTATACATAAAATTTATTCTGCTGAATTTTAAAAAGGGAGTTATTGATTTTATTGATGCTCCCTTTTTATCAAAGGCTCTTCCAAAATACCAAAATTAACACATAGAATTGAATGTTTTTAAAAACATCTCAGGTATAATACAACCTCATTAATACATTAGGTTCTGTACCTATACGTTTTATATATCATGGAAGTTAATATGTTACGTCTCGTTTTATCATTAATCATTATTACTACTTTGTCTGCCTGTCAAAGTGATCAAGAAAATACGCCAGAAATTCAAAATGAGCAGGAGATCCTAATCCCTGAAGAAGTCGTACCTGAATTTGAGCCTCATTCTTTGTTCGCAGCGCAAAACACAAGCTCACAAACAGCAGATAACTGCACATCAATAGAACCAATTTATTTAACGGATCGTATTGAAGACTTAAATGCATTAAGCCAACAAATGTTTGCACTTGATAATATTAGTGGCGTTAACAGTTATGCTAATTTTATTACCTTAGCGCAGCTTGCTTTAACAAGTAATGCTCACACTTCAGACTTAATTGAGCAACTAGGTTTATCAGGTATTACCGAAAATGATGAGTGGCTAAATGTATTTTGTTACTTAGAAACGATAACTCCCACGAATAAATTTTCTGCGACTATTGCTGAAGATTGGTTGATACGCGATGATTTATATACTTCTCTTATTCAAAAGTTTGAAGCAAATTTTACCAGTCGTTCTATCGATCCTGCAAAAGATTTATGGCGATTATCGTTAAACAATAGCTGGGAAATAGAACTGCAGTTAACTATTGATAATGAAACACCTAAGTATGTTAATTATCAAAATACTGCTGATGCTCAACCTGAAATAGCATATGCCATCAAAATCACCGATAACATTCGCACTGTTAGTAATGAGTTTGGAGATTATTTTTCTATAACAAATGATAGCGATTATACCTTTCATATAATTATGCCTACTTTTGCGCAATACCCTTATGTTAAAAGTAATGCAGTTGATGTATTAAATGGCTTTAAAGCGTTAGAAAAAACACCACTGACTGAACTATACCTGCCTTATTTTGATGAAATAAAACATGCAGATAGCTTTATGAGTTTTTCAGGTTGGTTAAAAGAAAACTCAGTAGAGTCAATATTTGACGAAGAAAACCAAGATTTTAGCGGAATTAATCAATTCGAGACATTTCAGCTTATTAATAGCTATAACTATAATAGTTTTGAACTGAATGCTGAGGGTCATATTACTGCTGAATCTAGTAATAGCATTGACGTTAAAGCTTTATTTTATGTTGATCAAGCTTTTGAACCATCAAGTAATAGCTATAGTTTCTTTATAACTCTTGACGGAAATATGACTTTCAGTTTTTGTGAAGAAAAGAAAAACGCTGAAAGCACATGGCGCCCTTATTTTATTATTATCGAAAACACTAAAAATAAACTGATTTATAGCATTGTTACTAATGCTCATCCCGAAATTAAAGATAAAGACAGTATTTGCGTTGTAGTTGTTGATGAAGAGATTGAAGTATTTTAAGTAAAATAAACACGCGTAGACATTTTTGAAGAGTAGTATTGTAATTATTTCTACAATAGGAGCAGTTGTTTGTTAAATTTTTAACCATTTATTATTTAACAACAAAGTGTTACTTTATTTCCCACGCAAGGTTGCTAACCCTTAATATCAATTTATTATAGAGATTGATATTACTTATAGTTTTAAGATAAAAATAATAATGATGCAGTATCAAGGATTAGATAATAAGTTTTTCATCAAACTACCTGAAGGTGTAAGTATTAATCTTGTGCCTGCAGGTATTGTTGTTCGTTCGTGTGCCTACCTTTACGACTTTTTTATTCGAGTTATCGTTTTTGGCCTAGTTGCTGTCATCTTATCTTTTTTAGGAGATGCTGGCCAAGGGCTTATTCTTATTGCTTATTTTATTATTACATGGGGTTACTATATAGCCTTTGAAGCAAAGTCTGGCACTACTCCCGGTAAAAAAAGATTCAATTTAAAAGTTGTTCAAGACAATGGTTTACCCGCCACGCTGAGTAATATTATTATTCGAAATTTACTGCGCCCCGCAGATGCTTTTCCTTTTGGTTATTGCTTAGGTATTGCCACCATGAGCTTTAATAAAAGTTACAAGCGTATTGGGGATTGGAGCGCAGGTACACTCGTTATTTATCAAGAAAAGAACGTAGGAACTTTGCTGAATAGTGAGAATACAAGTCAGGAAGAACCACCAAAAATAGAGTTAGCCATTGATGAACAACAAGCTGTAATTGAATTTTCAGAACGCTGTAAAAAACTCTCTCCTGCTCGCCAAGAAGAGCTTGCTAATATATTGAGTGAAGCGTTGAACGCAAAAGATGAAGCAGCAACGAATAAATTAAAAAGTATGGCCAACTTCTATTTAGGCCAAAAAATATGAAACAAAATCAATTTGTTCAACTAAATGAAAAACGCTGGCAGCAGTTTGAAGCGTTATCAGTAAATTCAGCCGGCGAAGAGGATATGCCAGCAGAATTTGCGGTACTGTATCGTCAAGTTTGTAATGATTTAGCAACAGCAAGAACTCGCCACTATTCCCCCGCATTAATCGCTAAATTAAATGAGTTTGTTTCCACCGGACAAAGTATTTTATACCAAGGTGAAGGTATAAAAATTGGTTCGTTGTTACGGCTTTTTAAGCAGAATTTTTTTCGTTCGTTATTTGAAAACCGTTATTACCTTTGGTTATCGGTTGGTGCTTTTTATGGGCTAGCTTTGCTGGCTTATTTTTGGGTGAGGTTTGATCCTGATGCCGTGTATTATTTTCTTGATGTGGAAAGCATTAAAGACATAGAAAAAATGTATGATCCTGCCGGCTCTGTGCAAACAAAAGAAAGAAGTTCGGGATCAACCGTTTTAATGTTTGGTGTTTATATTTATAACAATATAGGTATTGCCTTTCAAATGTTTGGAGGTGGTGCTTTATTTGGTGTTGGTGCGATTTTACCTTTACTGTTTAACAGCTTTTATTTTGGCGCTATTTCGGCCCATATTGTTAATATTGGCTATGAAAGTACCTTTTTTTCGTTTGTTGTTACCCATGGCTCATTTGAACTAACCGCCATTGCTATTGCTGGAGCTGCGGGGGCCAAAATAGGTTTTAGTTTATTAATGCCAAAACAATATTCTAGGGCTTATGCCCTTAAAACGGCTGGAAGTAGCGTACTCCCGTTAATTGTGGGGGCTTTTATCATGTTATTGATTGCCGCTGTTATTGAAGCTTTCTGGTCGCCATTAGATATCCCCAATGTTTTTAAATATTCGGCAGGAGCCGTTTGCTGGTTTTATGTTTTGTTGATGTTTTATCGAGGGACAAGATATGGACATAACTAAACTCTTTTTTAATGCGCGTCAGCGCAATGCATGGCAGGTGTTCGATTTAACTCAACTTGTTGTGAAACATCATTTTATTCAATTAATGCTTATAGTGATATGTGTATACTTACCTATTGCTATCTTGTTTTCAGTTATCTTTAGCGTATCAACGGCATCATTTATTATTTGGTGGTTGAAGCCTATATTGGAGCGCCCACTATTAGATTTTCTAGCTAAGCGAAGCTTTTATCAGCCGACGAGTACTTGGTCTTCTATTTGGTCGATCAAAAAACTTAAAGTAATAGATATTATATCTATGCTAACCATCCGACGATTGAGTCCTTATAGATCTTATTTAGCCTCCATTGAACAACTTGAATTATTGCAAGGAAGTGAGCGAAAAAAACGTAAAAATATTTTGTTAAATAGAAATGATCACAAGCAAATGTTTTGGTTAATATTTTGTGTGCATATTGAGCTGATTATTGCGACCCTTTTGATGGTGGTTGTTTATAATTTTATTCCTCAGGGTGTTTCAATTGATGATCAGTTTTTTACCAGTGGAACAGCTCTTTACCAATTAGAGTTACTGTATTCTTGTTGTTATATCGCGGCGATAATGTTACTTACGCCGTATTACGTAACAGGTGGATTTTTAGGTTATTTAAATTCACGTATAGATATGGAAGGTTGGGATTTAGAGCTAACTTTTAAAGGTATTGCTGCTCGTTTTCGTCAAATTGCTGTTGTTTTAGTTATTGGGATATTGAGTTTTAGTTTACCAACACCGCCATTATCAGCGCAGGAAGTAACAACCGAGCAAGCTGATAAAGAAAAAGTGGAAGATATTGATGAAGAAACTCCGTTAAATGAGCGTAATATAAAAATAAGAAAAGAGGTTGTTGATATTTATGAACAACATCAACTTATTGAAAAAACAAATATATGGAAACCTGTGGTTGATCCTGAGGAACCTAAATTTGATTTTGAATGGTTAAAAAGCTTTTTTTCAGGACTTTCTGTAATAAGTAATGTAATTGCATATTTAATTTGGTTATTAGTCGCGACACTAATCGTTTGGATAGCATATAAGTTGTACAGTTCTGGTGGCTTTAAATGGCTTAAATTTAGCGCAGGAAACACTAAAGCGATAGAGGGCACAGTAGATCTGCCAACATTTTTGAGTAGTATTGATAATAGTGAAGGGCCTAAAGATTTACTTAAAGCCGCCCAACAAGCTAATAACAAACAGGCCTACCGAACCGCATTAATGTATTTGCTAAAGTATTCTTTTATTTATGCTCAAAATTTTTCAAATGTATTAATCACCAAATCCATGTCAGAAAAAGAATGCGAAATAGCATTACTGAAAGCTTTACCTCAGTTATTACATAAAAACTACCAACAACTTTTTCATTTGTGGATCCAGCAAGCTTGGGCGCATAAAGACGTTAATCAGCAACAAGTTGACGACGTGATTTCTGCTTTTAAAGTCATGAAGCCGGAGCAAGCACAAAATGAATAAAACTCGGGTATTGTTATTTAGCACCTTAGCTATTGTGGTTATAGCGTTAGCTTATTTCATTAGTACTGTTGAATGGAACATGGTTGAAGAAGAAATAGGTTTAACGCAAGAAGCAGGAGAAGAGCCTTTACTTGCAGCCACTTTATTTTTAGAAACCTATCAAAAAAAGCTCAAGAAACTGACAACGCAAGAATCTTTTTTACAAGCAGGTGATATTACTTTACCTAAAACATCAACGTTAGTGATTGATGAAGCAACCCTTGTTGAATACGAACAACTTATTCCTGCGTTAGTTGACTGGGTCAAAAAAGGCGGGCACTTGGTTTATACCTTGTCGTCACGGCGAGAGCAGCTTAAGTTAGAAAATAACGCAGTTATTGCGTTAACACCGGTAACAGTTAAAGACGCGGAATTTGTCGCTAACCGAAAATCTATTCTTACAACGCCGAAATCTAATGGAATAATTACTGAAAAAGAAGACTCATTCTCAATATATATTGCCCATCGTTACACGTTTGAAAACTGTAGTGGTGTTGAAGTATTGCAAGAAAATACCGAGGAAGTGCTTATTTGTGAAGAGGGGGTTGATGAGGGTTTTATCACTTTTGTACCCAGTATTAACGCCATTTCAAATGATGGTTTAAGGCATTTAGATCATGGAGAGTATTTATTATGGTTGATAGGTTCTAATGACCAACTCTTTTATTTACCTAGTACGCAAACGACTAGCTGGTTAGTGATGTTATGGCAGTGGTGCTGGCAGGTTATTGTACTAATTGCTGTATTAAGTTTATTACTTATGTGGCAATTGAGTATGCGTTTAGGTCTTGCTATTGAACCTTCGGAACATTCAAAAAATTTATTTGCTAAACATATTGAAGCCGTGGGTAATTATTTATTTAAATACCAGCACCATGAAGTACTTAAAAGCGCCCTACTTATTGATCTCGCCAATGCGGTTGAAAAAAGACAACCTAAATACAAGCAACTTAACGTGAATGAACAAGCCGATTTAATCAGCTCGTTAACCGGAAAAAACAGCCAAGACATTCATTTACTCTTATCCGAACCATTACCAGAAGATGAAAATAAAAGGATAAAGTTTATTAAGTTATTCAAAGAACTAAGGAGTTTATTGTGATTGAAGCAACACCAGAACTAACTATCGAAGAAGCCTTTAATCAGGTAACTCAATTAAAAAGCAGTATTGCTAGCGTATTAATTGGCCAAGACACCATAATAGAAAATGTACTTACGGTATTATTTTCTGGCGGTCATATTTTATTAGAAGGTGTGCCAGGACTAGGAAAAACCTTATTAGTAAGAGCCTTAGCGCAAAGTTTATCTGTCGACTTTTCGCGTGTGCAATTTACACCTGATCTTATGCCTTCTGACGTACTTGGGCATAGCTTATATGATTTAAAAACGGGTGAATTTATTATTAAAAAAGGCCCTGCTCACACCAATTTGTTATTGGCAGATGAAATTAACCGTGCGCCAGCAAAAACACAATCAGCGTTATTAGAAGTGATGCAAGAGCAGCAAATAACGATTGATGGTGAAAGCCAATTATTAAGCTCTCCTTTTATGGTATTGGCAACACAAAACCCATTAGATCAAGAAGGTACTTACCCACTTCCTGAAGCTGAGCTTGATCGTTTTATGATGAAGGTCAATTTAGATTATCCATTAAAAGACGATGAAATAACGTTATTAAAATTAAATACCGAACAACGAAGCCATGAGCTAAATACTAATAACTTACCGCAATTAATGAATGCTGATGTTATTGAAAAAATCAAAGTATTAGCCACTCAAGTTACGGTAGACGAACAAATTTATCATTACGCGGTAGATATCGTCACTAAAACTAGAAACTGGCATGGCATCATTCATGGAGCAGG
The DNA here is from genome assembly GCF_055808995.1 of Pseudocolwellia sp. G5-9. NCBI lineage: Bacteria > Pseudomonadati > Pseudomonadota > Gammaproteobacteria > Alteromonadales > Colwelliaceae > Pseudocolwellia > Pseudocolwellia sp. G5-9. The sequence continues at coordinate 2,986,224 of NZ_CM147893.1, read as the reverse complement.
TGTACGGGCAAGTATCAACTTAATTAAAGCAGCCAAAGTAACAGCATTAATGAATGGCCGTGATTTTGTTGTACCTGACGATATAAAAGTGGTTGCTAAAAATGTATTAAGACATCGATTAATTTTATCGGCAGATGTTGAGTTGGAAGGTATAACTCAAGATCAAACGATTGACGATCTACTAAAATCGATTGAAGCACCTCGCGTATGAAGCGAATAGCTTTTAAACCCTCCTATACGCTTATTAAAGTTATAGGCGTTTTAATTACACTGTTTATTACGGTGAAAGCGTTAGGTAGTGATGAAACTAGCTATCTAAGTTTTATCGACGCATGTGCACTTTTAATTACGTTGTTTTGTATTGTCGATTTTAGTCAAAGTAGAAAACCTCCTCAGTTAAGCATTACCCGTTTAGCAAGCAATAAACTAAGCTTTAATCGCTGGCATAGTATTGAATATATTATTGAGAATAACAGTAATAGCCAATATGCATTATCAATTAGAGAGCATGTAGGTCAACAGTTTCAATTGGCAGGTTTACCTAACATTGTTCATATCTTTGCGAATCAAAAAGCTACTGTGCGTTTTAAATTAAAATCAACGCAGCGAGGGCAAGCTATAGTCGGTCCTATCGAGTTTTGCTTAACTTCACCAGCACGATTATGGCAAAGCTATTGGTTAGTGAACGATACCATTACCGTTAAAACTTACCCTGATTTTGAGCGTTTAAAACAGCAAAGTCTTAACGGTGTGCAAAACCAACCAATTAATGGTTTAAAGCAAATGAAAAAGCGTGGTGGTGGCACTGAATTTCATCAATTACGTGAATTTCGTCAAGGCGACAGTATTAGGCAAATTGATTGGCAAGCTACCAGTAAACGACAAAAACTTATTGCCAAAGAATATCAAGAAGAGCAAAACCAGCATGTTGTGGTGATGCTTGATGCGGGGAATAAAATGAATATAGAAACCGCTATAGGTTCACATTTTGATGCGGCATTAAACGCATTGCTTATGCTTAGTCACACGGTCTTAAAACAAGGTGATTGGTTTAGTATGCAAAGCTTTAATCAAAAAGAACGTTGGTTACCTGCGGTTAAAGGCGCACAGAATGTATCTCGAGTTATGAACCATTTTTATGATTTGCACCCTGATGAAACCACAAGTGATTACCAACAAGCGGTAACCCATTTACTAAAAAAACGCAGTAAACGCGCGCTCGTTTTGATGGTAACTACGCTAAACGATCAAAGTATTGAAGAGTTATTACCTGCACTGAAAAACTTACAGCGGCACCATCTTGTTGCTTTAGTGAATATTGAAAATGTTGCCTTAACAGAAACGGTATCTGCTGATATTGAAACGCTAAGCGAAGCCCATAGGTACTGCGCTGCTATTGATTTACAAAATATTTATCGTAAAAACCTAAACCGGCTCCGAAAAGAAAATATTATTTGTGTTAATAGCCAACCCGAACATTTATTACCGCAAGTGATTAACACCTATTTAAGTGTAAAACATGCAGGGCTGTTGTAACCCAATACCATTAATAAACAAACTAGTGTTGAGAAATGGAAAACGAGATACAAAAAAAGAGCCATCAGGCTCTTTTTTATTAAGTTGAATAACCTAGTTCAAATTATTCTCTTTGATTGTCAATTGCTTCGTTAATTTTGTATTGGAAGTAAAGGATATTAAAGAAAAATGTTTTAATTGGACCTATTTTTACTTTCTCTTTAGTTCCTTCGTTTATCACTTCTGTTATAGCGCTTCTAAGGGAGTATATAGCCACATAAAATGCAACCAATGAAATAAGCGATAGAGCAAGGCTAACGTTAACCAAAGTAAAACCGTATAATACAACATTAGAAAAGATGCTAGCAGCTATGTAAATATACATTCCTATAACATTAGCTTTAGCTACTTTAGATAGAGTATTTATCTTATTAACTCGAGTAAACATCCAATAAATAAGATATATACCAAATGTTATAATTGATAACCCAAAAACCCCCCACGCTGAAAAACGTTTCATTTGTAAAATAGGTTTATCTGTCGAGGGGGTTGATAAATCAGCTTTAGGTGCTTCAAAAGCATTTTCTGTTTCAGGTGTTATTTCTGTATCTGACATGTGTTATTCCTTTTTTTATAGTATATTTTTCTTCCGATTAGGAATTCTATCAGAATATTCTTTTGTATAGAAAAGAAATAAAAAAAAATCGTAAATATTAATTAACCTAAACTCGGCTTAACAAATACTGCTCTAGCAGCTATTTTTTCTAATTTCAGCGTTAAATTTACTTGCAATAGACCAGCTAATGACGCGAAACTTGCCTTGAATTAAGAAAAACTATCAAGCTAGAGACTCAATAAAAATATTTTTTGTTATATTTCAATTTCGTTAAATATCTTTTAACCCGAGTTCAGGTTAATTACGGGCTTCTATTAAGTCACGGTTTACGTACTTTTTATCTTAAAAAGCAATTTGATAACCCACAGTCAACATTTTATCCATTTCCATCTGCACACCATTTACGGTTTGCTTTAAAGGAACTGAATACTCAAACGAAACACGATGTTTATTGGCAAATACGGTGTTTAAGCCAAATGAAGCATTAATATAATCACCACCATAGTTTTCAGGATTTGCTGTAGCCACGGGAGCCATTATTTTATTATCTATACCGTCTATTTCATCGGTATTTATATAATGCAAACGTAACGAACTACTCAATATATCGGTTAGTTGATGTGCATACCAAGCGGTTAACTGCATTTTATCACCTACTTGATAACCTTCGTCGTTAGTGTCTAAGGCTGTGCTATATAATATTTGGGCACCCCAATTACTTTTATTAACATAGCCATTATATGTAGTACCTAATTCTACTATGTTTGATCCTGAGCCTAGTTGCATGGCATAAGGCATACGCATGTTAGTACGCATATTCATTGGCGTTAATACTTCCGCGGTTTTATCAATATCACCTGTTGGTATTTGCCAATTTACATTCATATGAAAATGATGGGTGTCGTTATCGTGTAAGCGATAAAGCAAGCCAAGCTTTGTATCGCCTAGCCCTTCACTTTCGGTATTGAAGTTACCTAATTGCTTTGTGCCCATCATGCCTTTATAGGTTGATAAAAGCATGTCTCTTTCAAGGTAATTAACCATTAACATTAAAGTTAAATCGTTAGTGGGTGCATACATAAAACCGAGCATATGCATTTTGGTGGTCATGGTTTGAGGAACAACGCGAACCGTTGGTGGCATCATTGGCATGCTGGCAAATTTATTGGGTACTGTGGTCGCTATTTGATCTGATGAAATGTCGTCATTACCTTGTAAATTTCCCGACATATCCATATCCATGTAGCGATACGAAAACATAAATTCGCCTGCTTGATGCATATGATCACCCATTACCCCGATAGGCGCATGAGTTTGCGGTAATACTTTAGGATTATCGTGGTGTTTAGTTTGTTTTGTATGATCAACACCATTATGGGCTTGAACGGCTACAGATAAACAAGAAATAGCAACAGCACAAGCTGCTTTTGTATAAAAAGACATAAGTTTCCCTTAAAAATAATAAATAAAATGTAATGTTTAAATTGAGATAAGGGAAGGAGGATCTCTAGAGCTAGGTGTTAAGGTATTACGTTGTGTAAAATGCTGTAAAAAATTAAAACGTGCTTGATAGGTTTGGTTGTCTAGCGTAAGTGAATGAGCAGAAACAAGTCCTGTAGAAAGGTTATCTAATTGAGTGTAAATAGAGCATATTGGGCACGTATTATTATTTTGTTCAGTTTTATCACTAACAGAAGGTTTTTCTAAAAAAGTCAGTTTTCCTGTTTGGTAATATTCAGATAACTTGATCCATCTAATTTTACCGTTACCACTACAAATAGGTGCTAAATCATTAACCTGCATATTCGACGCATGCATATTCATCGCTGCGCTAGCAGGCATGAGTATACTGAATAAATGGCTGAGTAAAATAAAGCTAAGTAGCAATAATTTAGTTAATGGAGTTTTTAGCACGTTATGACTTTATAAGAGATCATTAACACGAATTCTACAGATTAAGCGCTTGATAGCAATAAATAAATGAGCTTTATAAAAATAATATGTAATAAATATAAACAGTTAAAAAGCTAGAGATTTTGTATTCGAGCTTTTTAACTGTTTGAGTAGCAGAAGCTTAAGTAAATAGTCTTTAGCTTAGCTAGGTACATCAATAATGACTATTTCACAGTCACTTGTTGCGGTAATGGTAACTTCTTTCGTTTGAGTCACTTCCGCTCCGTCACCCTTTTGCATAACTGTTAAGTGGCCGCTGTTGGTTAATTCAAAATTCCCTTTTGAAGCTAATATATAAGCTTGATGAGTTATTTTATGAGTAAGCTTTATACCCTGTTTTACTTTGCCACCAAATATTCTAGCTTCTTGATGAATAAACAAAGCGTTATCTTTGTCTTCTTCATAGCCTGAAACCAATAAAGGTAATGTGTTGGTTACATAGTTTGTTGGAAATAGCTTGCTGTCCCAGCGCGGTGTTACGTTTTGCTTATTTGGCTGTATCCATATTTGGTAAAGAGTTAAAGGATCTTTAGTTCGGTTATATTCTGAATGAACAATACCACTACCCGCACTCATAACTTGTACTTCGCCTGCTTGAGTGATGCCTTTATTTCCTTCACTGTCTTGATGATGAATTGCGCCAGAGCGCACTATGGTGATAATTTCCATGTTGTTATGCGGATGCGCCGGAAAGCCTGTATTTGCATTAATAGCATCATCATTAACAACACGTAGTACACCAAACCCCATTCGTTTTGGGTTGTAATAATGAGCAAAGCTAAAGTGAAAATTTGCTTTTAACCAACCATGATTAGCTTTACCTAACTGGTTAAAAGGATAATGTTTAATCATGGTTTACTCCTATCTATATAATTTATGTCTTAATAACTTCTATCGCGATCGTGAGCTTCATCAAAGTTACAAATACCGCCAAGAGGCACAATAAGCGTAGGGTTAATAGTTTTATGACTCGCATAATAATGTTGCTTGGTATATTCCAAATCCACTGTTTCTTTAATACCGTTGACTTGATATAACGCTTTAACGTAATTATAAATATGGTGATATTCGCTAAGTTTTTGCTTATTACACTTAAAATGTCCGTGATATACCGCGTCAAACCGAACTAGCGTTGTAAATAAGCGCCAATCAGCTTCAGTAAGATGTTCACCAACAAGGTAACGGTTTGTCGATAAATGTTGTTCTAACCAATCTAAGCTATCAAACAATTCGTAATAAGCTTCTTCATACGCTGCTTGAGTTGTAGCAAAACCAGCTCGGTAAACGCCGTTATTCACGGTGTGATAAATTCGTTCATTTACGGTTTCAATTTGTTCCTGTAAAGAGTCAGGGTAATAATCATCGCTATTACCTGTTAAATCATTAAACGCGGTATTAAACATTCTAATAATTTCAATCGACTCGTTATTAACAATAGTTTGTGTTTTTTTATCCCACAAAATAGGGACTGTTACTCTACCTTGATAATCTGGTGCGGCTTTTAGGTAAAGCTGATAGGCATAATCTAATTGATATAGCGGATCACCCTTTTCACCAAACTCCCAACCGTTATCTAGCATTTCAGGCTTAACAACACTCACTGAGATAATATCTTCTAACTGCTTTAATTTTCTAAAAATAAGCGTGCGATGTGCCCATGGGCAAGCAAGAGATACATATAAATGATATCTGTCTTTTTCTGCATAATATTGGCTACTTGGATCTGCCGATATTTGATGGCGAAAGCGGCTATCTTGTCGCACAAACTCACCTTTACTTGCTTCTGTGTCGTACCATTGGTCGACCCATTTTCCGTTAACGATTAATCCCATAACTTTTCTCCTAGTTTATTGAATAAATTACAGATTTTTAGCGATAATATTGTCTAAAGCGTATTTTCCGCCACCTTGAATCGCTAAAGCTAAACTCATTCCTAATAAAGCTAAGGCAAATTCGTAACCGTTGTTACTCATAAATAAACCATTGGTAAAATGAACACTAAATATGGCAATAATCATGGTAAATGTTAAAACCGCGCCAGATGCTCTGGTAAATAAACCTAACAGTAATAAAAGTCCGCCAAAGAACTCTGCACTACCTGCACCTAAAGCCATAAAATAACCTGGCGATAATCCAATAGAATCCATCCATTGGCCTGTGCCTTCTAAGCCGTAACCACCAAACCAAGCAAATAATTTTTGCGCGCCATGTGCACTAAAAATAATGCCAGCAATTAAACGTAAAGGTAATGTGCTATTGGTTGGCGTAGATGTTACTAATTTTTTAATAATTGAAGTTGTCATAATCTTATTCTCTCTAGTTAAGTAAAAACGGCTCTTAATAGTGTTAATAGGTTCTATTTAGCCAGTGAATAGATTGTAAGTAATATTATTTATTTAAATAACTACGATAATTTGTTTGATTTGTTCAAAATTTTTGAACAATATGGTGTTCTCTATTACTTTAGGTTTTAACTCGATGAATACTCCTTCAATTTCTATTGAATCTTTATTGGTATTAGATGCTATTGCTGAACGCGGAAGTTACGCTTCTGCGGCAGAACACTTAAATAAAGTTCCTTCGGCTTTGTCTTATATTGTGCAGAAGTTAGAAGAGCAACTTGATGTTACTTTATTTCAGCGGCAAGGGCGACGCTCAGTATTAACACCGGCAGGGAAATATTTACTGGAGGAAGGTCGCCATATTTTACTCGCTATAAACAAAATATCTGAACAAACAAAAACAATCGCTAATGGCTGGGAGCCTAAAATCCGTATCGCTATCGATTCTATTATTGATATCAACAAGGTATTACCTGTATTTAAACAATTTTTAGATGATCACAAAAATGTAGAATTAGATATACAAGAAGAGGTACTTAATGGAACTTGGGAAGCATTAATTGATGATAAGGTTGATTTATTGATTGGCGCTTCTGCTCCTGTGCCAATTCAAAAAGGGATAAGGGCTATTCCTTTTACTGTATTACATATGCTTTTTTGTGTTAATAATTCTCATGCGTTAGCTAATATAACAACACCAATATCACAAGATGACCTCATAAATTACCGAACGATTATTGTGCACGATAGCGCAAAAAGTATTGTAGCTAAAACAACTGCGGGGTTTATTGAACAAAGTAAACACTTATACGTATCAACAGTTGAACAAAAAATTAAAGCAATAACAGCAGGGTTGGGCGGAGGTTTTTTACCTATAGAACGTATTCAACATTTACTAGATGCTGGTGAACTTGTTGTTGTTCCATTAAAAGAGTCGTTACATGAAAGCCAATTATATATCGCTTGGAAAATACTCAATAAAGGAAAAGGGCTTGCGTCGTTAGTGTCGCACCTTAATGAGAATTAAGTGGTATTAATAGTTAATTCGAGGCCAGACTAAGCCATTATATCCTAAGCTTTTATTTTGAAAAAACACCTATGTATTTTAAAAGCACCAACAAAATCATCATACAGGCTGCTGTTACTATGTTGTTTGGGGAAAGTCGATTATAGCCAGCAAGAAGCCAAAGGAAAGATTCTCCTCAGGACCTGGCGTTAGTTCTTGGTTCTTTAATTTAACTCTAGTCTTGGTTTATTTTTGTTCCACAAGCATCGATAAAATCTTGTGGTGTAATAACAACTTCTAACTCATGGTTTTCTACTTTTTTATCTATTGCAGCACGGTCAAAAGTAATAGTGCATCCTTCACTATTTGTTGCTTCAACAACAAATAAATTTTTATCGATTTTGGTAATAGTTAACGAAGACTGCTCATAATCCCATAACTCATGACCCATTGGCTTTAAAGGAGGTAATTCCAAATAGTGAGTCCCATATTCATTTTTAAAAATTAATTTTACCTTCACAACCTCATTAGTAGTGTTTTTAACGCTCCCCCAATAAATATTTGAACAGCCACTGAGAAATAAAGGAAAACACAGCATTAGGATATATTTATAGAGATTAGTTAAACTTTCCATATAATTTCTGAACTCCATATTAAGCCTTTAATGTTTACTTATACGATAAAGCGGGCTTCAAGCCCCAATACCTGAATAAATTGACACCTATGCTTAGTTCTTTAATTTAACGCTAGTCTTGTTCGCTTTTATGTCACAAGCATCGATAAAATCTTGTGGTGTAATTACTATTATTTGTCTATTCTTCCCAACTTTTTTCTCTATTGCTTTACGGTCAAAAATAATAGTACAACCAGTATTGTTTGTTGCCTCAACCATAAATAAATCTTTATCCATTTTGTCTGTAAACAGTGATGATTGTTCATATTCCCATATACTATTTTCATTCGTTCTAATTGGATTCATTTCCAAAAAATGCTTACCGTATTCGTTTACGAAAGTAAGCTTTATCGTAATAACGTCATTGGTCTCATTTATAATATTTCCCCAGTAAATATTTGAACAAGCACTGAGTAGTATAGCCGTTAGTATTACCAGTAAATATTTGTAGCCATTTTTTAAGCTGTCCATACAATTTCTGAACTCCATATTAAGCGTTTAATATCTATTTCCATTGCGACTGAGTCATTAACCCTCTGAAATTTTTGTTCTTTTTGTTTTTTCTGATCATAATATTTCATTAAATCAAGCTTCCCACTCGTAGGGTATCCAGATGTCGATGATTTTATATTTTGAAATAGCGTGTTAGTAGAATCTTTGTGCCCCCAAGATAAAGTTATACCGCCAACGTACATTAAAACTGAATGGCCAAATTCATGAGCTGAAACTAACTTAAAATCATCATCAATTTGTTTTTCGGGAATACGGTTTGCACTTTGACCTTTTTGATAAATGAAGCTTGCATCTATCCCCAATATTGCTGGATTCATTGACCTAGCATAGTTAGGGCTTTCTTCTATTTTTAAATCAACAGGAATAGCATCGCTGCTATTTTTATGTAAAGCATTGACGGTTACGTTAAAACGCACTCCATCAACCGTTATGGTGTTAGACCAATATTGTTTAATACCAGCCATAGCTAGTGCTTTTAATTTACTGTAATCGGCCTGATTTAAATCATTTTGTTTAAAGTTAAGAAATACATTAATGCTGATGGTTCTTAAGTGGATATTTATACCCGTTACCACTCAAGATGCATATTTCAGAGCACTTGAGCAATATCAATTCAAGGCAATGCTTTGTAATAATGGTTGTTCCCTTATAAAAAGCATTAACGCAGAAGTGATTTTGCTCAAGCGCTTCTTCGATGGGTCTAAAAACAATTTATGGGGCTTATTAACTTTAGTCAGGTTCCTACATGGATGTAGGACATTAGGGTAACGCAGGAGCAGTTACCGAGAATAACCATGACGTAAACTTAATGCCTTGCATACATGGATGTAGACCTTAGATTTCGTTTGGAACGTGAAATCTGTGCCTAAATTGTTTTTAGTTCCCACTGAAACCTGCATCTTGAATGGTTACGGGTATATGATTGTTTTAGCCCACGTTGCTCTATGAGCGCCATTATGAACTTTTACTTCTCTTCTTTTTCCTTGCCTAGAAGGGCCTATTTTTCTCATGCGAAAGTTTGTGGTTGGCTTATCAATCGCTTTATGTAGATGTTCTTCAAATTTTTCTAAGGTAAGGCTATTTTTTTGCGGGCTTGTCGTGGCTAAATCCATTTTATATTCCATTATTTTAAGAGGTTATGTTAACTAAGAAATAATTAACAATCATCCTTGATTCCTATTAGTGCTGAACTATATCGTTTCAGATATTTTAGTGTCAAGCGATATACTAAAACTCCGAGAGTTTTAAGGTAATAGATTAAACTTGTTCATACCTTCATTAATCTGAATATTGCCAAATACCGGTTCAATTGTGCTTGAACGATTGCGGTATTACCGTCGCCTATAAGGCTATTACTCAATCGCTTTTTTGTTTTTATAATATTTAGCGCGTTTATCATCCATTTGCTTGATTAAATTAGCTATATAATTATCGAATGACTGCTGTAATGATTCTCGATCACCAAAATAACGATAAAAAATAGGCGATCGGATAGAGAGCTTAGTGCGATGAGTTTTAGTTAAATATTTAATATATTCTCTAAGTTCATCTGGATGATATTCATATAAAAATCGCACAAGAAAGCCACCTAATTCATAAATATCTGGATTGTTTTTGCTGGTTATTCCTTCAGATCCGGCTCGAATTGATACAATGTCAGAAATGGGCGTTAAAGGCCCTTTTTTCAGTTGTTTTTTAAGTTTAATCAAGCGTCTAAAAGAATAGTTTGAGGTTTGTGGTCCAGAAATTTGAGTTATATTGTGAAATTCTAATGATGTTGCAAGACCTTCTCCTAACCAACGAGGATATTCAACATTCTTTGAACGACTCTGTAAACCTAAATTAAAGAAGAGCTGATGGGCAATTTCATGACGAAGTGTTGATAACACCCTGAATTTGTTTTTTCGATTATTTGTTAGTTGATGGTCGAATAAAAAAAGTGTGTTGAGGTGTTGGGCATAAATTCCCGTAGATAGTTGAGCTGCTGCTGATGCATTGTGACTTTTTTGGCTATGTAAATATGCTTTGTAATCAGCTCTTGAGCTGAAGAATACTGCGGTTAGTTTTTCTTCAGGCGGTTTAGATAAAATATTAAATGAAATAAGAAAGCCCAGCGCTGAACGGTAGCCCATATCCATTTGTTTAATTAATTGTTTAAAATTAAAATCGCTGTCTTCGTTATAAATAAGATCCCATTGACCAGCATCCATAATTTTATAAGTTTTTTTTGTGATTTTAGTTAAATCGTCAGCTAAGTTTTTGGCTTGTTGAGTCGACTGTAATGATTGATTTTTTAAGCTATCTACATACTCATTACTATTATAGCGTAAATACAATTGTGTCTGACGTATGGCATATTCTTGGCTGAGATCAGGGTTAATATTTCGAGTGGCGAGCTTTAAATCTCCTAGTAAAGGGATCAGCTTTTCATCATGTGTGCTGTACTTTTGCGCTATTATTTTAACAAGAGACTGTAATAACGGAATAGCTTGCTTATATCTTTCTATTTGTAACAGTATTAACGCGTAGTCTTCAGAAATAGCGATATGATTAGCACTAGTTGGTTTAAATAAGGTTTGAGATAAGGTGTAAGCTTTTTCAGCTTCAACTGCCGCATCTTCAAACTTATTATCTAATAAAAGATTTTGGTATTGTTTTACGTGAGAAAGCAGCTGTTCTTTATTATCTTCTGCATTAACGTTTAAGCAAAAGATAATAAATACAATAAACAAACTGCTTTGTAATGTTGATATCAACATTCTCATATAAAGTGGAATTCCTTAATTTAACTGTGGCTAAGACGACTAATCTCGTACTTGTCCATCGCCATAAACCACAAATTTTTCAGTAGTTAAGGAAGCAAGCCCCATAGGTCCATAAGCATGAAGTTTACTCGTAGAAATTCCAATCTCAGAACCTAAACCTAGTTGCCCACCGTCTGAAAAACGTGACGATGCATTTACCATCACGACAGACGAGTTAATTTGTCTGATGAACTGTTGGCTTCGGCTGGTGTCTTGGGTAACAATGACTTCTGTGTGATCTGAAGTGTATTCATTTATATGATCAATCGCAGCGTCGAAACCGTCAATAATTTTAATGGCTACCTCTTGTGCTAGGTACTCAGCATGGAAATCGTCATCAGTTGCAAGTTCAGCATTATCGAAGTATTTAATACTTTGTTCACAAGCATGCACTTTTACATTGGCTGGCTTTAAAGCTTGAGCCGCTAAAGGTAAAAACTGTTCGGCGATATCTTTATGAACTAAAACCGTTTCAATTGAGTTACAAGCACTAGGACGCTGAGTTTTACCATTGACTAAAATATTGGTCGCTTTATTTAGATCGGCAAACTTATCAATAAATAAATGACAAACCCCTTTAAAATGTTGAATAACAGGTATTTGACTATTTTCAGTTACGTAACGAATAAGTCCTTCACCACCTCGAGGGATCACTAAATCTATCGTATCGCGCTGTTTTAGTAATTGCTCTATTACTTCACGGCTGGTATCAGGAATAACAGACACTATATTTTTATCAATGCTGTTAGCTTCCATGGTTTTATGTAAGCAGTTAGCTAAGGCTAAGTTACTATGAATGGCTTCTGAGCCACCACGTAAAATAACGGCATTACCTGATTTAATACACAAGGCTGCAGATTCAGCGGTTACGTTAGGGCGAGCTTCATAAATCATTGAGATAACGCCTAAAGGAATACGCATTTTTCCTACTTGCATACCATTAGGGCGTAACGATAGATTACTAATATCGCCAACAGGATCTTGTAATGTAACTATTTCACGAATAGCATCAGCAATATCAATAATACGTTGCGGCGTTAATAAAAGCCTGTCGAGCATTGCTTCACTTAAGCCTTTAGCTCGGCCAGCTTCAATGTCTTTTTGGTTTTCATCAATAATAAATTGGCTTTGTGCTTCAATCTCACTTGCCATTGCTGTTAATAATTGATTTTTTTGCGTAGTGGTTAATTGTGCTACAGCTCTACTTGCTACCTTCGCTTGGGCAGCCATTTCAGCCATATTAAAATTTGTTGAAGAGTTCATTGTTTAATACCAATTCTATTAATCAAAAATGTATGTTACTTATTTTTATTTCGAGTTACTTAGATAAAACGACCATATCGTCTCGATGAATAACGACTTTACTTGGACGAAAGCCTAAAATAGCTTCTATTTGGTCGCTGTTTTTACCTTGAATGCGCGATAAGTCGCGATGGCCATACTGGCAAATGCCTTTAGCTATAATTTTTTTTGATTCGCAATCTATAATATCGATAGAATCACCTGCAGAAAAATCACCGGAAATGCTTTTTATTCCTGAAGGTAAAAGCGAAGCACCTTTATTTACAACGGCGTTTATTGCACCTTTATCTAGCATAACATGACCATTACTTTTTAAGGTATGCTTGAGCCAGTGCTTTTTAGCTTTTGTGGCAGCCTGATTTGCAACAAAACGTGTACCTGGGTTCTCACCTTTAAGTAGTTTTTCAAAAACCGTGCTGTCACTTCCATTAATAATGTAAGTTTCAATGCCGTTTTCTACTGCTTTTTCAGCCGCTTGAATTTTAGTTTTCATTCCGCCAGTTGCAATAACATTATTGGTACTACCTGCCATTGCATATATTTCAGGTGTTATTTCTTTAATTTCGGGGATCATGATTGCGTCAGGATTAGTTTTAGGATTTTTATCATAAACCCCGTCAATATCACTTAATATAAATAAACAATCTGCTTCACTAACCAATGCAACTAATGCTGCTAGGTTATCGTTATCGCCCACTTTTAATTCATCTGTTGCCACCGTATCGTTTTCATTAACAATAGGGATAATATTATTGGCGAGTAAAATACGCAGTGTATTTTTAATATTGATGTAGCGTTCACGGTCTTTCAGATCACCGTGAGTGATCAGTAATTGGCTACAAGGAACATCAAAAAAACGTTGCCAGTTCGCCATCATCTGCATTTGACCAACAGAAGCCATAGCTTGCTTTACGGGAATAGAGGGAACAGGAGAGCCATGCTGAATAAGTTTACGCCCAGCAGCTACGCTACCAGATGATACTAGAATAATTTCTTTGCCTGCTAGATTACACTCCGTGATAAAACGGGCGATGGCAAGTATGTGCTTACCGCTACAGCCTTTATTATCAGGTGCTACTAGCGCACTTCCAACTTTAATTACAGCGCGATTAAATTTCATTAGTTCTCCCAAATTGGTATTTGGAGCCATTGACTTTCATAGCATAGCTTTTAAACTTAAAAGCCTTTTAACAAGATCAATTGCCCCTAGTGTAGAATGACTAAATCCTTATAAATATGCAATGAACTTTTTATGGATTTTTAGACAAGAAAGCTATTTTTAATGCTTTTAGTTGATAAAACCTTTAAGGATAGTGTTTTATAGTGATGAAATTTCATTTTTTAGAACAAAAGTGGGTAGATATTTTTTATTTGAATGTTTTTACAACAAGTTAATATAACTCTCAAAGCCTTTATTGTTGGTTAAAATCATGAAAATTATATAAACTATTATTTGATTGAATGTGTATACACTTCAAAGAAAGTATATTGAAGGCTAAGTGCTTAAAATTAGTGCTTATTGATTGATTTGATTTTGTTTAGTTAAAGTATGTTTAAGGTTACGTAGAGTAAGATTATGTTAAATTTTTTACCGTCTATTATTATTTGTGTTTTTTCCTTCTTAATGTATGTAATTAATACATTGTTTTGGTTGATCCCAATTATTATATTTTCTTTATTAAAAGCTCTTATTCCACTTAAAATTTCGCGTACATTTTTCAGTTATTTATTAGATCAAATGGCCAGTAATTGGGTTGCTATTAATACGGTGAACCAAAAATTATTTTATCGTGTAGACATTAAAACTGAGGGGTTGAATGGCTTAAGTATGCGTGAATGGTACTTAGTGTTATGTAATCATCAAAGTTGGGTCGACATATTAATTCTACAAAGAGTGCTTCACGGACAAATACCTTTTTTAAAGTTCTTCCTAAAAAAAGAACTGATTTATGTGCCTTTTTTAGGGATCGCATGGTGGGCGCTTGATTTCCCGTTTATGAAGAGACATAGCCAAGCTTTTTTGAAAAAGAATCCTCATTTAAAAGGTGAAGATATAAAAACCACGCGTAAATCGTGTGAAAAGTTTAAATATAAGCCAGTTAGTGTCATGAGTTTTATTGAAGGTACGCGATTTACTTCTGCAAAACATAAAAAACAAAAATCACCTTACCAGCATTTACTCAAACCTAAAGCAGGCGGTATTGGTTTTGTACTTGATGCCATGGGCGAGCATTTAACGAAAATAGTTAACATTACTATTGTTTACCCTGATGGTATTCCAAGCTTTTATGATTTTGTTTGTGGTAATGTGAAAGAAGTCAGAGTAAACATTGAAACAACTGATGTGGCGTCAGAATTAAAGGGTGATTACTTTAATGATCGCGCGTTTAAGATTAGTTTTCAAAAATATGTGAATCAAATGTGGGAAGATAAAGACACAACATTTTCCATGTTAAATAAAAAATAAAATCATCATTCAAAATTTAAACAAGGTTGTTTTATGATAGAAATGATAAGTGCTTGGTTGGTTAAACAAAACGTAGGTGTAGAATATCTTCCTTATGCAACAGCTTGGGTAGGTACGGCACTTATTTTTATTTTGTGTGGCGTCAGTTATTATCTGTCAAAGCACCAGTTGTTGGTGATGATCCATAAAATAGTAGAGCATTCAAAAAATACATTGGATGATTTATTGCTTGAGCATAATGTTTTTTCTCGTATTGCTCTATTAACTCCTTTCTTATTTTTGTGGTTTTTAACTCCTCATTTTTTAGATCCTGAAAGTTTACTCGGACATTTCTTTTTAACTTTTGCAAAAATAGCTATTAGTTTTCAGGTAGCTCGTTGTATTGATTCATTATTAAATGTGATTAAAAGCTCATACACCCGAACAGCGAGAGAGCGATATTTACCCTTAAACTCTTCGATACAAGTTATTAAACTTATTGTTTATTTAGTTGCGAGTATTTTAGCGATTTCTTTTATTTTAGGTAAATCTCCTTTTTACTTATTGAGTGGCTTAGGTGCATTAACAGCCGTACTGTTATTGGTGTTTCAAGACACCATTAAAGGGCTAGTTGCTAGTATTCAAATATCAGCGAATAAAATGGTAGCGCCTGGTGACTGGATTGAACTTCCAACGTATGGAGCCGATGGTGATGTACTAGAAATAGGCCTGAATACAGTAAAAGTAAAAAACTTTGATAATACGATAACTACAGTTCCGACTTATGCGCTGATTAGTGGTTCGTTTAGAAATTGGCGAGGTATGATACATTCGGGTGGTCGACGTATTAAGCGTTCCGTTATTATCGATATTGGCAGTGTTAAATTTTATCAAAGCAATGAATTAGAAGCGTTGGCTAAAATTAAGTTATTGACCCAATATTTAGCAGAAAAAAAAGCAGAAATTAGTGAAGCTTGTTTAGCTTTAAACTTAGACCCTAATGATATAAATAACAGCAGACAATTAACGAATATTGGTACATTCAGAGCTTATATTACAGCTTACTTAAATCAACATCCTAAAATACATCGTGAAATGACTTGTATGGTCAGGCAATTAGCCTCAACAGAATCGGGTATTCCATTAGAGCTTTATTGTTTTAGTAATGATCAAAATTGGGCAAGATACGAAGCTATTCAGGCGGATATTTTTGATCATATTTTTGCCATGGCACCATTATTTGGCTTGCGTATTTTTCAACATCCTACTGGTAATGACTGGCGTAAAATTGTCGATAAAGATTAAAGTTAAATAAATGTGGTTACTTATTATTTTACAAGTAACCACTGAGACAACTAGCGTTGTCTTATCACACCTTCTTGCATCGTGGATGCAACTAACTCACCTTTTTGATTATAGATTTGTCCTTTCACTAAACCTCTTCCACCACAAGCCGACGGGCTATCAGTAGAATACAGCAACCATTCATCTATTTTAAAAGGGCGATGAAACCACATCGCGTGATCAACTGAAGCTATTTGAAAGTTAGGGTGCCAATGGCTAGCAGCATGAGGCATTAAAGACGTGGTTAAAAACTGGAAATCGGAACAGTAAGCTAGCATACAAAAGTGTGTGCGTGGATCATCAGACAACGAACCATTTGCTTTTATCCACATTTGGCAAAGTGGATCTGACTTTTCTGGATGCACCCAGTTGTATTCTTGCACGGGTCTAACTTCGATGGGCTTCTCGGCTAAAAATTTCCCGCGAATACTTTCAGGTATGTATTCTTGATGATCAAAAATAAAATCGTTATACGACTTAACGTCATCAGGTCCTGGCACGCTTGGCATAAGATCTTGATGTTCAAACCCTTTCTCTGCCACTTGAAATGATGCGGTCATATAAAATATAGGTTTACCATTTTGAATTGCTTTAATTCTTCTGGTGTTAAAACTCTTACCATCTCGTAGGTTTTCTACTTCGTAAACAACGGCTTTATTTGCATCACCTGCTCTTAAAAAGTATGAATGTAGTGAATGTATGACTCTATCTTCTGTAACCGTTTCCTGCGCTGCAGATACGGCTTGTCCCATAACTTGACCACCAAAAAGGGCCTTAAAGCCGAGATCTTGAGATTGACCTCTATAAATACCGTGTTCAATTTTTTCTAGCTGGAGTAAGGAGACTAATTCTGTTAATACTTGACCCATAATCTATAAACCCATATTTAAATAATGTAATGATTATACGTAGTGTTTTTAAATTTTATAATAAGTTTTTATTTAAATGACGTCATACAAATACTCATTGTTAACAAAATGTTAATAATGAGTAAGTTACTTGTTAGCTTGAAATTTAAACAGTTGCATAACGAATTAATCTAGAGTACGGTTGCGAACGTGAAGAAAAAACTTTTCTTGTTTTATCGTAAAGAGGTTAATTATGCAGGCGATTTTAGAAAGGGAGGCGTTATTAGAAAGGAGAGTAAGTGTAGAAGATCAATCTACTCTATGGGACAAGTTATCATTAGCACAAAAGTTTGCTGCTAGTAGCTTAACTCAATTTGGTTATGATCTGGCTTACATTCGAGAACAACAAGATGGTAGTACAGCAGTTTTATTATGTGACAATAATGCCGCTACTATATCATCTGACGGTGAAATTAATACTGCCCCAGCGATTCAAATTCGCTAACGGAAAATGACATAAATTTCTAGAGCAAGTTCCTCGAAAGAGCAACTTGATTTTTGCGTTATAGCTATTAATTTTATAATAAAACAGGTGCTATACCTATTTCATCAAAAATCTTCTTTTTTTATTCTAAATTGAGATCATCTAATAAACTTAACGATACGCCTAAAGTCCCTAAATATAAGCTTTCTTGTGTTAATTCATCAATCATCAACGGGTGAGACTTTAACCATTTTTGCGGTAAACGCAGAGAGATATTTCGATTACAAATATTGGTGGTGATAGTTGGAAGTTCATTGTCATTTCGTCTTTGACAAAAAATAATCGCCAATCTCAATATAATCAATAAATAACACGCATTTTTGTAGTTCGTGGCTGTTTGTTCTTTTAACTTACTCAAATCAATATTAGATTTTTGCAGTTGGATAAAGGTCGCGAGCAGTTGTTTATCAATTTGGTCAAATCCGGGTAAGTCGGCATTTTTTATTATATAAGCGCCATGCTCTTGTTGGTTTTTAAATTCGAGTAATAAACCAATTTCATGTAATGCGCAGCTCGCCAATAATAACTTAAAGCTGTTATCTTTTTTTAATGGCAAGTGTTCACTAAAGCTATCAAAAATAACTTGTGCTTGTTTTGATACGCGAGAAGCATGTTCTTTATCGACGTGAAATCGTTCAGCAAGGGAGTTTACCGTGCGCTGTCTAATGTTAATTTGGCGCATGTTAGGGAGCATTTCGTACAATAATCCTTCGCGTAGTGCACCGCTTGATAATTGTAACTCTGTTATATCTAAAGCTTCGAATACGGCAATAAGAATGGCTAAACCACTTGCAAAAACCGGTTGTCTATCGAGGGTTAAGCCAGTAATAGAAACATTATCAATATTTTTACTATTAATTAATGCACTCTCTAAAGAATATAAAAAAGACAGGGCAATAATAGCGGGTTGGTGATTAGCTCTAAGAATTTCAGCGAGGGCTTGAATAATACCTGAACTACTTAAAACTGATTGCCAACCAATATTTTTATATTCATCAGCTAAAGGCGCTAATATTTTCTTAGCTTCCTCTTTGGCTTTATCCATATTGTTTTTTGATAGCTCGCCACCAATAAAATATTGCTGGTTAAATGTAACACAGCCCATATTTACGCTAGACACTTTAATGGCATCAAACGCGTTGCCAACAATGAGTTCTGTGCTGGCCCCACCTATATCTAAAACCAGTCTTTTGTCTTCACTCGCACTTGTATGAGCAACACCCAGATAAATATTCTCTGCTTCTTGTAAGCCTGAGAGCACTATAATTTTACGGCCCAGTACTTTTTCTGCTTTATCAATAAATTCTTGTGAGTTAGTTGCTAACCTTAGCGTCGCAGTGGCAACAATTCTAATATTATCAGGAGGTATGTCTTGTAGGCGTTCAGCAAAAAAATGTAAACATTCTAAACCGCGTAACATAGCTTCGTTACTGAGTTTATTTTTATGGTTTAATCCTGATGCTAAACGTACTTTTCTTTTAACTTTATCTACAGTTTGTACACTATTAGCAACTAATCGGGTTATTAACATATGAAAACTGTTAGAACCCAAATCAAGAACGGCATATAAAGGAGACATTGTCATAAATAATTAACTTCTACGAGCTTTATTATATTGTGAACGTCCTCTGTTTTGACCGCCATTATGCGGTTTATGACGACGAATCACTGGTTTTGGTGTTGGAAAGTCTGTAATTAATGATTCTGGATCATATTTACTTACAGGTAGTGAATGTTCTATATAAGTTTCAATTGCGGGTAAGTTAAATACTGAATCTTCACAAGCAAAACTAATCGCTTGTCCTGAAGCTCCAGCTCTACCAGTTCTACCTATGCGGTGAACATAATCTTCACAATCGTCAGGTAAGTCGTAGTTAAAAACATGGGTTACTAGTGGTATATGTAAACCACGCGCGGCAACATCAGTTGCAACTAACACGTCTAATTGCCCATTTGTAAATCGCTCAAGAATTTTTAAGCGTTTATTTTGCGGTACGTCACCTGTTAATAAACCAACACGTATACCATCAGCATCTAAGTGCGCATGTAATCTTTCACAAACGTGTTTTGTATTCGCAAATATAATGGCTTTTTCTGGCCACTCTTCTTCAAGTAAAGTTTGTAATAATCGCATTTTATCTTCATTTGAAGGATAAAATAGCTCTTCAGAGATGCGAATATTGGTTTTTTGATCAGGTTCTACTTCAACGCTAACAGGATCATTCATATGTTCGAATGCTAATTCTTTTACTCTAAAAGAAAGTGTTGCTGAAAATAGCATGCTTAAACGTTCAGTTGCCGGAGGCATTTTATTGAACATATAACGGATATCTTTAATAAAGCCTAAATCAAACATGCGATCTGCTTCATCAAGTACAATAACTTCAATATTGCCTAAGTTATATATCCCTTGTTTTAAGTAATCGAGTAAACGACCACAAGTACCAATAAGAATATCAACTCCGTTTTCTAATTCTTGGCGTTGTGATTCGTAACCTTCACCACCGTAAACAACTGCTACTTTTAAGCCACTCGCTTTTGCCATTTCTATAGCATCTCGGTGTATTTGTATGGCTAATTCACGTGTTGGAGCCATGATCAAAGCACGAGGCTGATTATGCTCAGGTTTAGGTTTAGTGAGTAAGGTGTGGAATGTTGCCGCTAAAAAGGCAATAGTTTTACCTTCGCCTGTTTGTGCTTGGCCTGCAATGTCAGTACCTTTTACTAATACAGGCAAGGACTTAGCTTGAATGGATGTGCAGTATTCAAACCCCATTTGATTGAGGCCTTCTATTACTTGCGGCGCAAGATCAAGTTCTGAGAACTTTATTTCTGATAAGTGTGTTTTTTTCATGGCGCTAGCTTAACAGGTTCGTTGGTTAATAAAAAATAGTATTGAAGTCTTTAAAGTGATAAAAAGCACGATATATTTAATTTTTTACTATAATATTCAAAAAATAGAACGATAAATAGGATCTTCCTTTACCTATTTACAAAATAGTGCTAAATTTGTTCTTCAAGAATACCTTAACAACTCCAACCCAATCGTTTATCGCATAATACATTGTGTATCACAACGTAAAACTAGTTTAAGAACCTCCTAATATGAATCTTACCGAACTTAAAGAAAAATCAATCAGTGAATTGGTTGAATTAGCCGAATCAATGAAATTAGAGCACTTAGCTCGCACTCGTAAACAAGATATTATTTTTGCTATTTTAAAATCACATGCCAAAAGTGGTGAAGATATATTTGGCGGTGGCGTACTAGAAATACTACAAGATGGATTTGGTTTCTTACGTTCTGCTGACTCATCGTACTTAGCTGGACCAGACGATATATATGTATCACCGAGTCAAATTAGACGCTTTAGTATGCGTACAGGTGATAGTATCCACGGAAAGATTCGACCACCCAAAGACGGCGAACGTTATTTTGCCCTCTTAAAAGTTAACGAAGTAAATTTTGACCGTCCTGAAAACACTCGCAATAAAATCCTTTTTGAAAACCTAACTCCTATCCACCCTATCGGCCGTTTAACCATGGAACGTGGTAATGGTTCTACAGAAGATATTACAGCACGAGTTTTAGATTTAGCTTCACCTATAGGTAAAGGTCAACGTGGACTGATTGTTGCTCCACCTAAAGCAGGTAAAACGCTTTTATTACAAAATATTGCGCAAAGTATTGCCCACAATAATCCTGACTGCGAATTAATGGTATTACTTATTGATGAACGTCCGGAAGAAGTAACTGAAATGCAACGCTTGGTTAAAGGCGAAGTTATCGCTTCTACTTTTGATGAACCAGCAAGTCGTCACGTTCAAGTAGCCGAAATGGTAATTGAAAAAGCTAAACG
Source organism: Pseudocolwellia sp. G5-9 (assembly GCF_055808995.1). Taxonomy (NCBI): domain Bacteria; kingdom Pseudomonadati; phylum Pseudomonadota; class Gammaproteobacteria; order Alteromonadales; family Colwelliaceae; genus Pseudocolwellia; species Pseudocolwellia sp. G5-9. Next base: position 2,964,458 of record NZ_CM147893.1, on the reverse strand, counting down.
TTTAGTTGAGCATAAAAAAGACGTTGTTATTTTATTAGATTCAATTACCCGTTTAGCACGTGCTTACAACACGGTAATTCCTTCGTCAGGTAAAATCCTTACTGGTGGTGTTGATGCCAATGCATTACATCGCCCGAAACGATTTTTTGGTGCGGCTCGTAAAATTGAAGAAGGTGGTAGTTTAACTATTATCGCTACTGCTCTTGTAGATACGGGTTCTAAAATGGACGAAGTTATTTACGAAGAGTTTAAAGGTACGGGTAATATGGAATTACATCTTTCTCGTAAAATTGCTGAAAAACGTGTATTCCCAGCGATTCACTTTAACCGCAGTGGTACTCGTCGTGAAGAATTACTCACTAAGCCTGATGAACTACAAAAAATGTGGATTTTACGCAAAATAGTTCATGAAATGGGCGAGATTGATGCTATGGAGTTTATGATTGATAAGCTGGCCATGACCAAAACAAATAATGAGTTTTTCGATTCAATGAAAAGAAAATAACACTGATTCATTTGTTAATACGCCAGCAATCAATGCTGGCGTTTTCGTTTTTAAATAGCTCACTCTTTACTATAAGTTTATTTCTATGAAATACAGTGACTTGCGCGACTTTATAGCGCAATTAGAAAAAATAGGTCAACTTAAACGTATATCTAAACCGATATCGACTGAATTAGCCATGACCGAAATAAGTGATAGAACATTACGCTTAGGTGGTCCGGCACTATTATTTGAAAATCCTGTGGGTCATACCATTCCCGTATTAACAAACCTTTTTGGTACTCCAGAGCGTGTCGCTTTAGCTATGGGGCAACCTGATGTAAATGCTTTAAGAGATGTGGGCAAGTTGTTGGCGATGCTAAAAGAGCCTGAACCGCCAAAAGGTTTTAGAGACGCATTATCAAAAATACCTGTATATAAACAAGTATTAAATATGCCCGTTAAAGTGGTTAAAAAGCCACTTTGTCAGCAAGTTGTTATTGAAGGTGATGATGTAGACTTAACAGCTTTACCTATTCAAACTTGTTGGCCTGGCGATGTTGCTCCACTTATTACGTGGGGTTTAACAGTTACACGTGGCCCTCATAAGGAACGCCAAAACCTCGGTATTTATCGTCAGCAGTTATTAGGTAAAAATAAGCTAATTATGCGTTGGTTATCTCATCGTGGTGGTGCATTAGATTTTCAAGAATGGAAAAAAGAACATCCGGGTGAAAAGTTTCCTGTATCTGTCGCTTTAGGCGCTGATCCTGCTACTATTTTAGGCGCAGTAACTCCAGTACCTGATACCTTGTCCGAATATGCTTTTGCTGGATTGTTACGAGGCAGTAAAACAGAAGTAGCCAAATGTATTAGTAATAATTTAGAAGTACCTGCTACTGCCGAAATTGTATTGGAAGGCTATTTAGATCCTGATGAAATAGCGCCTGAAGGTCCTTATGGTGATCACACCGGTTATTACAATGAAGTGGACAATTTCCCAGTATTTACGGTAACACATATTACGCATCGTAAAGATCCTATTTACCATAGTACATACACAGGTAGACCGCCTGATGAGCCTGCTATTTTAGGTGTAGCTTTAAATGAAGTATTTGTGCCTATTTTACAAAAGCAATTTCCTGAAATTCAAGACTTTTACTTACCGCCAGAAGGCTGTTCGTATCGTTTAGCTGTAGTAACCATCAAGAAGCAATATGCGGGTCATGCTAAGCGTGTCATGATGGGCGTTTGGTCATTCTTACGTCAATTTATGTACACTAAATTTGTTATTGTGTGTGACGACGATATAAATGCGCGAGATTGGAAAGATGTGATTTGGGCTATGACTACACGCATGGATCCAAGCCGTGACACCGTGCTGATTGAAAACACACCTATCGACTATTTAGATTTTGCCTCTCCAGTTTCTGGTTTAGGTTCTAAAATGGGATTAGATGCCACCAACAAATGGCCAGGTGAAACCAATCGCGAATGGGGAGAACCTATCGTGATGACAGAAGCAATTAAAGACGAAGTTGATGGCTTATGGGATGAGCTAAATATATTCGGCGATACAAACGAAGAAAAAAACACATAAGTGACTAAGGTCATTATTTATAGATTCTATACTGATTTCATCAAAAAAATTATTAATGATATGAGTATTTTAAGTGGTTAAGGTTTAACAAATGAATGTAATTAAGTGCCAGGTCGCTTCATTAGAAGCACTTACTCCCTATGTATATAAGGTTTTGTTAAAACCTGAACAAGCAGTAAATTTTATGCCGGGGCAATATTTAAATTTTGTCTTGAGTGATGATGACAAGCGACCTTTTTCTATCGCAAGTTCACCAAATAACGAATTGATTGAATTACAAATAGGTGCTTTTTCTGCAGATAGCTACCCTATGCAAGTGATCGAACATATTAAAAATAATCAAGAAGTCACAGTTGAATTACCACTGGGTAATGCGCAATTACGTGAAGAAAGTACTAAACCTTTATTATTAATTGCTGGTGGTACAGGATTTTCTTATATCAAATCTATGTTTGAGTACTTATCTCAAGAACAGTCTTCAAGAAAAGTAGTCGTATATTGGGGTCTTCGTGAACCTAGTGCTTGTTATGAATTAGACGAATCAGCTGCCATTATCGCTAAGCTAAATGAAGGCGAGTTTCATACGGTAGTTGAAACACCACACGATGACTGGACTGGCAAAGTAGGTATGGTTCATAAAGTGGTAATGAATGATATTAAAAACCTAGAAGATTACGATATTTATCTTGCTGGCCGCTTTGAAATGGTAGGGGTAGTAAGAGATGACTTTGTTGCGCGCGGAGTCAATAAAGACAACATGTTTGCGGATGCTTTCGCTTACATCTAATAGTTAAAAATTATTATAGCTTTTTTAAAACTATGCGCCTAGAATGCGCGCGTAATAACCGAGGTTACTACGCGCGCATTTTTTGTATTAAATTTAAACTAAAAGAGAAATAAAATGAAAAGTAAAAAACAAACCAATAAAGCTCAAGTTGAGTTAGGACGAGGCACTATCAAAGATAATTTTTTAGCTGCTATGGTTACTTCTAAACTTTATAAACAGCAAATTGTTCAACCTAAAAAAGGTAAAGGTGCATATCAACGTAAAGCTAAATTTTCGAATAAAGGCCAAGAGTCTTATTTAATAGCTGCTTAATTGTTATAAGTTAAGTTGTTATTAGATAAGGCTTTCTACATTTTTTAAACTCAGTTTACGTATGCTATATCCTATTGAACTTCATACCGAAAGACTATTGTTAAGGCAATGGCGCGCTAGCGATTTTAAGCCTTTTGCACAAATGAACGCCTGTGCAAAGGTGATGAAATACTTCCCTCGGCTATTAACTCAAGATGAGAGTAACGCTATAGCAAATAAACTCGCTGGTTTTATTGATGAGAAAGGTTGGGGCTTTTGGGCGGTTGAAGAAAAACAGAGCAATCAATTTATTGGTTTTACGGGTTTGAAACAAACACCTGAATGCTTACCGTTTTCACCCGCTGTTGAAATTGGTTGGCGTTTCGATAGTCAATATTGGCATAATGGCTATGCAACAGAGGCTGCTAAAAAGTCACTTGAATTTGCTTTTAATGAGTTAAAACTTACCGAAGTGGTATCTTTTACGGCTAAGGTAAATAAGCCATCAGAGAAAGTTATGCAGCGTATTGGAATGGAAAATACGGGGATTACGTTTAATCATCCTTTAGTGGATATAAACAGCGCTTTACTTGAGCATGTTTTGTATAAAACTTGTCAGTAAATACTGTTAATTAAAGTAAAGAGGAGTACGGTGGCTCCTCTTTAAATAAGATATTTAAGCAGAGACCTGCTCTTTTTTAATGATGGCAAACAACGCATCTTTTAAGCTTAAACGTTTGATTTTTTGTTGGTCTAAATACTCATCAGAGGTATTTTCGACTCCTTGCTCAATTTTAACAACCTCATTATTGAGTTCATGATATTCGTTAAAGAGTTTAGCGAAGTGGTTGTTCGTCATTTTTAAATGATGGATTTCTTTACTGTATTCAGGGAATTCGTGGTGTAGATCATGTTTTTGTAACGTCATTATATATCCTTGTTTACTTGCTGTTCTTTAATGTTAAGTGTATTCCTCCATTGTTATTGTGTATTGATCTGGCTCAACTTTTAATGAATGTTTTATAGTCAATTTTGCGCATAAAAAAGGGGAGTTAACTCCCCTTAATCATTCTAACGGTATTAGAATCTTTACTTAATGTTCGATGTTTAGCGTTTATCGTCAGGTAAAGTAATGTTGAGTTCTAATACGCTTAAATTATCATTTTTATTGTCTAGATTAACCGTGACCTGATCTGAATCAATGGGTACATATCGACGGATAACATCAATAATATCTTGCTTCATTGCAGGTAAATAATCAGGACTATTACGTTGTCCACGCTCGTGAGCAACAATAATTTGAAGTCGCTCTTTCGCTGTTTGAGCGGTTTGCGTAGTTTTTTTACTTCGAAAATAATCTAAAAGAGACATGTTTAACCTCCAAATAAGCGGCGCAGTAAGCTTTTCTTTTCTTCTTCTATAAAACGGAATTCAACTTTTTCACCAATTAAACGATCTACAGCGTCTCCGTATGCAAGGCCAGCATCACTTTCAGTATCTAGAATAACAGGAGAACCTGAGTTAGATGCTTTTAATACAGCAGGTGACTCAGGAATAACGCCAAGTAATGGAATTGCTAAAATGTCTAATACATCTTCTACACTTAGCATATCGCCACGTGTTACACGCTCTGGGTTGTAGCGTGTTAATAATAGATGTTCTTTAACGGGCTCTTTGCCCTGTTCTGCACGTTGTGATTTGCTTGCTAACATACCTAAAATACGGTCTGAATCTCGTACTGATGATACTTCAGGGTTTGTTGTTACTATGGCTTCGTCAGCGAAATAAAGCGCCATAATTGCGCCCGTTTCAATACCTGCTGGTGAGTCGCATACAATATATTCAAAGCCAGCTTCAGCAAGATCATCTAATACTTTTTGAACGCCTTCTTTATTTAGCGCGTCTTTGTCACGTGTTTGTGACGCAGGTAGTATTGATAGATTTGGCGTGCGTTTGTCTTTAATTAAGGCTTGATTAAGTGTTGCTTCACCTTTAATCACGTTAACAAAGTCATAAACTACTCTACGTTCGCAACCCATAATTAAATCTAAATTACGTAATCCAATATCAAAATCGATAATTACGGTTTTAAAGCCTTTTATAGCTAGACCTGTGCCTATTGCAGCACTAGAAGTTGTTTTACCAACTCCGCCTTTACCTGAGGTCACAACGATAACCTTAGCCATGATTTTTCCTTTCTTAGTTTTTCTAATTTAATGGGTTAAATACAATTTTTTGATCTTCAACTTGAATACATTGCGGTAAATTTGCATGCTCAGTTAGTTGTTCGTTTAGCATGTAAACACCGGCAATAGACACCAGTTCAGCTTGTAAGTTTTGACAGAATATTTTACTTTCGCTTTGTCCGCTTGCACCCGCAATAGCTCTACCGCGGATAGTCCCGTATACATGAATGTTGCCATCAGCAATAACTTCAGCCCCATTACCTACAGAGCCCATAATGATGAGGTCTGTATTTTTAGCATAAATTTGTTGGCCAGAACGAATTTGGCCTTTAATAATTTTTGTTGGGGTATTTTCAATAACGGTTGTTTCAACAGGAGTTTGTACTTCTGGTTGTGTTTTTTGAATTTCTGTACGTTTATTTTGTAGCGCAGAGCCTTTGTTAACTATGGCTAGGCCAGCATCTTGTGCTGCTTTTTTTTGCTCAGGAGATGTATGACCGCATATACCAACAAGTACAAAATTATTATTTTCGATAATTTGTTTGAGGGCTGTAAAATCAAAAAACGTTTCAATTTCACTAATATCAGCAACAACGGGAGCACATTTGAAAAACTGAGGCGCTTGCGCAATTTTATTTTTTAGTTGGGAATCTAATAACGTTAAATCGTTTTTTTCGATGCGTATAACGGAAAGGGTGAAGTTAGTTCCCTTGAATTCTATTTCCTGTTCAGACATGAACAGTGGTTTCCTTTTATAGTGTATTTTCTGATGATGAAAACTAGGTTAAAAACAGTGCTTGATAGCATATTAGTATCAGAGACTATGCACAAGTAGAATAATACTTACAAGTGTATAAAAGTGTAAAATAACGTCATTTTGTTTTCTTTTTGTACAGATGAATTAGTGGGGTAAGATTTACGCTGTAAAGCAGGAAAGTATGGAAGAAAGGGAGTTGATACTCCCTTTTTATTGACAACTGGTTTTATTTTACGGTTGAACTAAAGTTAAACTCTTTAGGAGGCGTTGCTCCCATTAAATGTGTAACAAAATAATCCCAACGCTTACGTACCATGTAAGGTTCTCGGGCAAAACCATGACCTCTATTGGGTAACATTAACATGTCAAAATCTTTGTTAGCTTCTATCAGGGCTTCAACCACCATTAATGTGTTGTATGGTGTAACGTTGGTATCTAATGTTCCGTGCACGAGTAAGAGCTTACCTTTAAGTTTGTCGGCAAAAAGTTGATTGGCTTGGCTGTCATAATTTGTGGTTTTGTTTTCGTTGTTAACTAATAAACCGTGGTATTTTTCACCCCATTCATCAGCATAGTTACGGTTGTCGTGATTACCCGCTTCTGAAACGGCAACTTTATAAAAATCAGGGTAACTGAACATGGCTTTTGTTGATGCAAAACCACCGCCTGAATGTCCCCAAATTCCCACACGATCAATATCTATCCATGAGTGTTGTTCAGCGAGCTGTTTAATTGCTGCTACTTGATCCGGCAAACCACTGTCGCCCATGTTGGCGTAATAAAATTCATGAAAACTTTTTGAACGCCCAGGTGTACCTAAAGCGTCAATTTCTACTACGATAAAGCCTAGTTCAGCTAAGGCCTGATTGTCGCCTCTAGCGGTTCTGAAATGGCGACCTCGAATACTTCCTACTTGTGGTCCTGGATAAATATAGTTAACAACAGGATAGCTTTTGTTTTTATCAAAATGACTTGGTTTGTAGAGTAAACCATAAATGTTATGCTCGTTGTTGCGATCTTTAACAATAAATGGTGTTGGTGGAGCCCAGCCAGTTGAAATAAGTTGGCTAATATCCATAGTCTCTAGCGTAAACTTTTCATTTGATTGTGTTTTACGTACAACGCTGACTTCTGCTTGTTCTGGGGTCGAAAAGCGATCTAAAAAATAAGTGCTATCTTCATTCATGGTCACACGATGATGTTTTTTCTCAGGAGTTAGTAAAGTAAGGTTTTTACCGTTTTTGTTTATGCTATAAAGGTAGTTAAAATAAGGATCTCCACCTTCACGACCTGCACCAGTAAAATATAATGTATCTGTTTTTTCATCTACGTTGAGCAATTCAAGAACGGTCCAGTCACCTTGGGTTATTTGGTTTTTAATTTTGCCTGTTTTGCTATCAATTAGATAAAAATGTCCCCAATTACTACGCTGAGAAAACCAAATAAATTCATTGGTTTTATCAAGGTATTTCCAACTGATGGCACTAACGCCTGATTCAAAAAAGCTGTCTTCTGTTTCTGAATAAACGGTTTTGACTTGTCCGTTTTCTGCATTGGCAATTTTTAATGTAGCGGTTTTATGATCTCGGCTTGAAGAAATAAAGGCGAAGCTTTTGCTGTTATGTGCCCAATCTATATCAAGAAATTCACCATTATTGCCTGCCACGTGATCGGTAATTGATGAACGATGTGGATCTGCTGGCATATCTAACGGAATGATTTTTTGCTTTTGTACATCAATAACAACACGATGTATGGCAAATATATGTTCGTCGCCGGGTAAAGGGTATTTCCACTGATCTATTGTAGGGTGTCCAACGTTTGTTGATACTAGCGCCATATCACCGACATTGCGACTGTCATGCTTAAAGGTAGCTAATTTGGTTGAGTCAGGCGACCATTTAACTACTGGCGTATCTTTACGTATCCAACCCGCGTTATTTGTTGCATACCCAAAATCTTTAATACCATCTTTGGTTAGTTGCACTTCTTTATTGGTTTTTAAATTACGAGACCATAAGTTGTAGTCGCGTATAAAAACAGCCAATTTACCGTCTGGAGAAATCATTTCGTTTGATTTTTTCGCATCAGTATCAGGTGCACATAAGTAATTTTCTAAATCACAAAGATAGTTTTTATCTTTTATTTTAACGGCTATTTTATTGTTAAGACTTACTGTAAATGTACTAAATGGTAGATCGTAAGCGTTTACTTCAGCGTCAGTTATAACAGCTAGCGCTTTCGATAATTTATTATGATCAAAGGCTAATTTTTTTTGTTTTGTTGTAGGGTTAACTTCAAAAAATTGCTCACCTTTTTTAGTACGTGATTTATAAAACAAACGGTTGTTATGCCAAAAAGGACTTTCTACTGTCCCAGTAACGAGCTTATCCGTATATTTTGATAGTTGCTTTTCAGCTTTTTGATAATCAGAAGTGCTTAGTTGTGCTGCTAATAGTGATGTTGAGGGGAGAGACATAAGTAATAGTACAGTAATTTTTTTTAACATAGTTATAGCCTTATATTTGAGACATACGAAGCTCAATATTTTTTCCGATAAGCTAGCATAATCAATGCATATTATAAGAGAAAATCTGTTAGTGGTGATTTATTTACGATAAATGGCGTATATTTTAAAAGGAGGTTTTGATTAATTTTTGTATTTAAAAAAATATTAACACTTGATGGATATTTGAGCTAAACTTCATTTCACATTAACAAGGAGGTGATATGATAGAAATACATCATAAAAATAATACACTTATTACCCAAGTACACGGAACGTTTACCAAAGAACATTTTAACAACGCGTTTATTCCAATATTTGAAGCAATGTTAAAAGAATTTCCTGAAGTAAATATTGTTTTAAAATTAAATAATGAGTTAACTGGATGGACGTTGCTGATATTATTGAAACAATTTAAGCAATACATTGCTCCATATAATGGTATTAACCGCTTAGCGATTGTAAGCGATAGCCGTTTGTTAAAATGGAAATTTAGTTTATTTCAGCTGCGTTCTTGTGTTTCTACCGAGCGCTTTCTCAATAAAGACATTGAAAAAGCGAAGGCTTGGTTAGCTATTGGTTAACAAACTCTAATAAGCGATTATTTGCTGGCATTTCGTGATCTTTAACGAGTGTCAGCCCTGCCTTTTCAGCTAATGTTAAAACGGCTTCAAAATCGCGTATCCCACTCAATTCATTCTGTTGTTTTAACCATAACTCAAAGTTAGCATTACTTTCGCTAGTAAATTTACCTTGGTAGTTGAATGGGCCATAAATACAGAGCTTACCTTTAGGAAGTAAGTGCTTTTTTACGCCTTCAAAAAAAGCGATTACCAGTTCCCAGCTGACTATATGCAATGTATTAGCGGTGTATATTGCTGTTGTATGTTCAATTGGCCATGGCTTTGATAAATCAAGTGCTAAAGGGGGCTGTAAATTATTGGAGGGGTATTCGGCTATCCATTGATTTATACCATTATGATTTACTGGTAGATCACTTGTTTGCCAATTTACATGAGCAAGCTGTTTGGCAAAATATACAGCATGTTGCCCAGTGCCTGAACCAATTTCTAACACTGAATCAGCGGTGGAAAATGCTTGCTGTAAAATAGGTAGGATGTAGGGTTTGTTATTTTCAGACGCTTGCGAAAAAGGTTTATTGGTCATTGCCAGTATCCTGATTGTTTTTGAAAGGTAATGATAAAGCACATTGCTGCGCGTAATTTACCATATGAGCTTGTTCACGTTTGCAAAAATCTTTAATGGCGGGCTGAAATCCTGAATGTTTGATCCAATGGTATGAATACGTCATAACAGGTTCAAAGCCTCGTTGAATTTTGTGCTCGCCTTGTGTGCCGGGGTTAAAGCTTTGTAAATTATGTTTAATGCAAAACTCTATACCTTGGTAATAACACAATTCAAAATGTAAATTAGAAAACGATTCTGTAGAGCCCCAATAGCGACCATATAAATGACTTTCGTCATAAAAAAACAATGCACAAGCAACGTCGGTATCATTATGACTTGCAATAAAAAGTACGATATTTGCGGGTAATGTTTGAAAGATACGCTCGAAAAATTCATAACTTAAATGCGGTGTATGTTGTCGTTTTAAATAGGTGAGTTGGTAGGTTAAATAAAAAAAGTCGAGTTCTTGTTTAGTTATTTGATCACCTGTTACCTGCCGTATACTAATGTTTTGCTTTTTTATTGATTCACGCTCTTTACGTGTGTTCTTTCTTTTACGAGCGGTAAAGGTTGAAAGATATTCATCAAACGACTTATAGTTTTTATTAAACCAATGAAATTGAACGGTATTACGTTCATATACATCACTTGGGATATTCTCTATTTTAGGGCAAAAAAGTAAGTGCCAACTCGCAATGTTGTGTTCGCTACAGTAGTCGCTTAAGGGTTGTAAAATATCGCGATGAGTAAGGGTTTGCGATATTAATTTATTAGAGCTTACGGGCGTAAATGGAATGGTACTGACTAACTTAGGGTAATATTCTAAGTCGTGCTCTTCATAAGCTCTCGCCCAATCCCAATCAAATACGTATTCTCCCCAAGAATGCGTTTTAAGGTACAAGGGTAAAACCGCTTCTACTTTGTCATCTTGGTGAATGGTTAAATGATGGGGTTGCCAGCCACGTGTTAAACTTGCTGATTCACTTACTTCTAATGCTTCAAAAAAATGATACGACAAAAAAGGATTGTTCGACGTATTTAACGCGTCCCATGCTTGTTGAGGTATGTTTGAAAAAGAGCGTTTGAATTCAGCAATCATAAGGTTTTATAGCAAGTATCATAACGTTGGTAACATGTTGTGCTTTGCATAAAATACAAAGCACAATATATAGCGGCGCTTTTATTTCTTTAATTTGGCAAAAGCGTCTGCAAAAGCATTACCCATTACCGCGTTATTGGCTTCTTTAGGTTTATGCGCTCGTTGTTCTTTTTTCGGGTGGTTTGGTTTATTGTTTGCTCTGTGTTCGGCAGGTTTGCGATCAGCTTGTTTTTTAGGGGGTTGAGATTGCTCAATTGTATCGTCTAAGCGCATGGTTAAGCTGATACGTTTACGTTGCGGATCCACTTCTATTACTTTAACTTTAACAATGTCGCCAGCTTTTACCACTTCACGTGGGTCACTCACAAACTTATTGGTTAAAGATGATATATGTACTAAGCCGTCTTGATGCACACCTAAATCAACAAAAGCACCAAAATTAGCAACGTTCGATATAACACCTTCTAAAATCATACCTACTTCAAGATCGTTAATGGTGTTCACGCCTTCTTTAAAGGTCGCGGTTTTAAATTCAGGTCTTGGATCTCGGCCGGGTTTTTCAAGCTCTTTAATAATATCTTTAACAGTAACTTCACCAAATTCATCTGTAACAACTTCGGCAATATTTACGTTACTTAATTGCTCACTATTGGTTAAAAGATCGCTTACGCTCGCGTTTAGTTGTGCGATTATTTTTTCTACTACGGGGTAAGTTTCAGGATGGACACCTGATTGATCAAGGGGGTTGTTACCATTTGCAATACGGAGAAAACCTGCGGCTTGTTCGAAGGCTTTAGGACCTAAACGCGCTACTTTTTTTAATTCTTGTCGGTTGTTAAAACGGCCATGCTGGTCACGAAAATCTACTACGTTTTGTGCCATGGTTTTTGTTAACCCCGATACTCGCGTAAGTAATGCAACTGAGGCGCTATTTAAATCAACGCCAACCGAGTTTACACAATCTTCTATTACTTCATCTAGGGTTCTACTTAATTGACTTTGGCTTACGTCATGTTGATATTGCCCAACACCTATGGCTTTCGGGTCAATTTTAACGAGCTCAGCAAGTGGATCTTGTAAACGCCTTGCAATTGAAACTGCGCCACGTATTGAAACATCTAAATCTGGAAATTCTTTTGCTGCAAATTCAGACGCTGAATATACTGATGCACCGGCTTCACTCACAATGACTTTATTTGGTTTTAGTTTTTCTAAATTTGTGATCACTTCAGCCGCCAGCTTATCGCTTTCGCGAGATGCTGTACCGTTACCTATCGCAATAAGTTCTACTTTATGTTGCTGACATAAGTTGGTTAGCGTTCTAACGGACTTGTCCCAGTGATTTTGCGGTGCATGAGGGAAAATAGTGGTGGTATGTAATAGCTTGCCTGTAGCGTCAACTACCGCAATTTTACAACCTGTACGTAAGCCAGGATCAAGGCCTAAAGTCACTTTAGGTCCTGCTGGCGCAGCCATTAATAAATCACTTAAGTTAGTTGAAAAAACTTTAATGGCTTCAACTTCAGCTTGATCACGTAAGTTACCAATTAATTCAGTTTCTAAACTGACACTTAATTTGGTTTTCCATGCGTTGTGAACCACTTTGGTTAAAAACTCTGCACATGCTTGGCCTGTTAAGCGTAAATTAAAATGTTCGGTGATCAATTGTTCTGCACTTGAGTAGCTTGATGTTTCTTGCTGTGGGTCAACATTAATGGCTAATTTTAAAAAACCTTCAGCCCGACCACGCAGCATAGCTAACATGCGATGAGAAGGTACTGATTTTAAGCGCTCTGAATGTTCGAAGTAATCTTTATATTTAGCGGCTTCTTGTGTTTTAGCTTTAACAACCTTACTGGTTAAGTGCGCTTGTTTTAATAAGTGATTACGTAATTTTTGTAGCAAGTTTGCGTCTTCAGCAAAGCGTTCTATTAAAATAGACATCGCGCCGTCGAGCACTTCTTTTTCATCATTAAAGCCAGCATTGCTGTTAATAAAAGCGGTGGCTTCTATTTCTGGTACTAAACGCCAATCGTTATAAAGTTTATTTGCTAGTGGTTCTATACCTGCTTCAATCGCTATTTGGCCTTTGGTACGACGTTTAGGTCTAAAGGGTAAATATAAATCTTCAAGGCGGGTTTTGTTATCTGCTTGGTTTAAGGCATCAGATAAAGCTGGCGTTAATTTACCTTGCTCTTCAATGTTTTTAAGAATGACATTTCTACGGTCGTTTAAATCGCGGATATACGTTAAACGTTGATTAAGATGGCGAAGGTGATTGTCGTCTAGTCCTTGTGTCGCCTCTTTTCTGTAACGAGCAATAAAGGGAACTGTTGCTCCGTCGTCTAATAAAGTAATAGCAGCATTAATTTGTACAGGAGAAACATTGAGCTCTTTAGCAATTTGCTCAGCAATAGATATCATTTAACTTAAATCCCAAGATGAAAAATTTTGTATTGGTAAGTTTGAATAATAACGCGTGTCGTTAGGCAGTTGAAAGATCTATTTTGTATTTAAAGTGCTAATGAGTTCGGGGAGTGCTGTTGTTATTTTATTTTTATAGCGCCACAAAGTAAGTAGTGGCGCTATTATACTTTTATTTTAAGAACCAAATAACGATTCTTTAGTAACTAAATCAAAATGCTGAATTGAGGTTTTTAATTGTTCTTCAAACTGATTGTTATTCAGAATAGAGGCTCTGTGTTTATTGAAGAGCTTATTATATTGTTCAATTTTTTTACCTAAAATTTTCCAACCTTGTTGTTTGGCGCTTAAAGGCCAAGATTCAAGTTCTATTTTAGAGGTTTCAAGTTGGCCAGTAACAATACCAGACCAAGCAGGCCACATATTTTGACTCCCCGTAGCTTTTAACTGCTCAGGTGTAAAATTAGCAAATGACGACATAAAGGTTACCGCACTTTTTAACGCTCTGTAGTAATCTTCTAATGCATCTTCGTCATAGGCATCAATATGAATATCATCTTGATTTGTATAGACTTTAGTTTTTCTTTGAGTGTGTACAACTACAGGTTTTGTGTGAACCACTTCAGTGTGTGCCACCTGTAAACTTGCTCCAGAGCTTTGCTGTGTCGCTTGTGGCATTGGATCATCATCGCCACCTACTTGTAAAAGCCCACCTTTACCTAAGCCACCACGAACCGATTGTGCTTTATAATTACGTAAGGCTTTAACCATTTGATTGTAAGAGTCGGCAAAAGAAGCTGTGATGATTTTACCTTCTGGTGTATTTGAAAATCCACCAGCGCCAGCAAAAGCACCCCCGCTAAATAAACCACCGGCAAAGCTGAAGTCATAATTTTTTGCATTACCCACCGCCGAAGAGACTTGCACGCCTGATCTGTTTTCTATTAATAATAATGTGGTTGCGGCTTCGTTTTGTTTGAAACCTCCGGCAACAACATTACCGAAACGTCCTAAAAATGATCCCGCAATAGATTTAATACCACTGGTATTATTTTCTGCAAATTGAATTGATGGCGACAAAGTAAAGTCGGCAGCCACCATTTGACCTTTACCAAAGTTACTACCACTTCGTGATTCACCGGAATTCATCAAAGCTCTTTCTCGTTGCATTGCTGCCATAGCACCACCACGTTCAACTACAACAAAACAACCCGACTGTTGTAGCATTAAACGAATAACAGGTTTGGTACTACCCAAATTAGGTACACGTCTACGATAGGTTGACCACCAAGGTAAACTAGTGTCTTCAAACACGGTTACCGTGCCTAAAGCTTCGTCACACTTTGTTAATTGCGTATTGGCGTTTTGCGAAGTTGCTCCGCCAGCTGAACCTGTAATTGTTCCACCACCTTGTCCGCCACCCAGTATAGGGGAAGTACTCATACACCCCGTTAAGCCCGTACAAATTAAAGTAGATAAAATTAATGATATCCGTTTTTTAGTGACCATAGTGATTCATTCCTATCGAATTTTATTTCTGATAACGTATACCCGTTCCACCTGACCCCTGCATCTTCAAATAGAATGGGTATATACCCATAATTCAATGAGTATCATTGAGTTATTACCTCAACACCCCCTTTGTTTTCAGGTTTATTGTGTCAAATAAAAGGGATTTTAGAATCGAGAGTTAACGTTATTTAAGGAGAGATAACTGAGGTTAAAATGTAGACAAGTAAAATTTGAAGTGTAAGACTATAAGAAATAAAATATAACAATAGGTGACATTGTTTTCGTTAATTCATTGCTGTATTTATTAAATAATAGAAGAGTTATAACGATAGGTTAACGGGAAATATATACCTAAAATATAAGGAATATTTAAGTGGAGAAGCGCACTCGAAAAAGAGGTGTTAAAGCATCCAGAATAAAGCTTGAAGCTGCTTTACATAAAATAGGGTTAAAAACTCAAACTGCGTTAGCCCATAAAATAGCGGAATTGGAAAATTTAGAAACTATTCCGAAAGATTTAGTTAATCGGGTTTTTAGAGAAGAAAACGTTTCTCCAAATACCTTAGCTCGAATTGCCAGCGCATTAGATGCAGAACCTTATACCCTTTATTTGTCTCAGCAAGAATTTGAACAAAAAGAACAACTCGTCAATCCAGCTAAAACAGAAACAACAACTAAAACCGAACCACTAAACAAAACCAACTATATATTACCCGCTATTATTTTTACGACTTTTTTCGTTATATTCATTGTTGGAATTTTTTTGTTTAAACCCTTTTCAGTCTCAAGCAACAAAAAGGACAAAACGGCATTATTGCCTTTAGGACAAGTAAGTTTATTAATAGATGTTGATAATGTGTTATCCAAAGGACTCTCTCGGCGAATTATTCAGAAGCTTCCTAGTAATATAAAAGCCATTACAATTAATCAAAATTTATTATCTAAGCAAGATCGATCTTTCGATATTGCACAAGAGTTTCAATCAGACTCTGTGTTAACAATAAGGGTTTCTGAGGTAAGTCGATATATTGGATTACAGTATTATTTATATTATAAAAATCAAGAAAGGCTTATTTGGACTGATGTAACTACTCATACCTTGTTAAAGCAACAGTCACAAAAACTAGCAAGTAACGTGCTGAATAATTTATATTTTTATTTATCACTTAACGGTGCCGATAAGGCCCAGTTATATCCCTCTATTTTAGCGCAAGATAACTACTTAAAAGCGCGTAAATTATTAGACAATCAACAGTCTGAATTAAACATAAAAAGAGCACAAACCCTTTTAGATAATGCGATCACGTCGTTTAGTGATTTTGTTCAGGCACATGTTGCTATGTGCGAGTCGCTTATCGATGAAAGTTGGTCTGGTAATGAAAAACAAAAGTTAGAGCAAGCCAATGAGCATTGCCAAATTGCCTTAGCACTTAAGCCTGATAACAACTATGCCTTAGCAACTTCGGCTAATTTGATGCGACGTTCCGGTAGAGTTGAACAAGCTATCAATCAATATCATAGTATTTTACAAAATTGGCCTAAAAATATAGACGCGCTGTCAGGTGTTAGTGTGACGTATTTAGATGCTCATCGACAAAACCTTATTGAATTTCCTGATGCCTTAATTCAAGCGACATCCTTTGCACAACGCGCGATAGACATAGAGCCTGATTACTGGAAGCATCATTTTAATTTGGGAACCATTCAGTATTTTAATGGAGATAGTAAAGCGGCAATTATAGCCTTCACAAAAGCCAGCCAGCTAAACCCTAACGAGCTGGCGTATGTTAATTTAGGTTCAATGCAGCTGTGCCAAGGCCAAACGCAAGAAGCGTTATCGTCTTATCAGCAAGCTTATCATCTAGCACCTAACTCGTATTTAGGACAAGAGTTTTTAGGACAAGCTTATTATCAACTCGCTAACTTTGAAGCTTCTCGAGAGTTTAGATCTGCTGCGATAAAAGTGATGGATAGCACTAATATTGGGGGTATTCATCAAGTTTGGGGGAATTTGGGTAACTCCTATCGACAACTTGAACAAAATGATGAAGCGATTGAAGCTTACCTCAATGGATTAAAAATTATAGAAAGAGATAAACTTAGAGGTAATATCACCATAACGGATAAAATTTATCAGCAGTTTTATAGTCTTATTCTTAATAAATTATCGCCTACTCAATATAAATTTGCTTTAAACTTACCCGATGATTTAGTGCTTGAAGATTTGGATGCGAGCGCAACCGTGTATTTAGCTTTAATTCAACGTTATAGCAATCAGCAAGAACAAGCTGATAAAACGCTAGTTTCGCTTAAACAGAAATGCCCTGGTTATGTTAGTTTTCCTGATTTACAACAAACGCTTAATTGATTATTTAAGTAGGGGATGTCACTTTATTCTTCAATACAGTACTTTAATGCTTTGGTAGAATGAGCACCAATAGCATTAACGGTGACAAGAGCATAAGTTAAAGCATGGCATTGATAAAATAAAAATAATAGCCTCAAATAAGTTGCTTATTTGAGGCTTAAAAGTAGGGGGCTGATATATTTTATGCCTTATTAGGTATTATTTGAATTTCAACTCTTCGGTTAAGTGCTCGGCCTTGTTCATTATCGTTATTTGCAATAGCTTGGCTCTCACCGTAACCACTTACTTTTAAACGACTCTCTAATATGTTCTGATTAACCAAATAAGCTGCGACGCTTGCGGCTCTTTCTTCTGATAACTTTTGATTTGATTCTACTGAACCAACGCTGTCAGTGTGTCCTTCAATACTTAGTAATGTTTTTTCGTATTTAGCTAATACACGAACAATAGCATCTAAGGTGTTATGAAAACCTGATGTAATATATGACTGCCCTGAAGCAAAAGTGATATTAGAAGGCATAATTAATCGTAAGTTATCACCTTCTCTTACTACATCGATACCTGAACCTGACAGTTCTTCTCTAAATTCTTGCTCTTGTTTGTCCATATATCCACCAATCGCTGTACCCGCAAGTGCCCCAATGGCAGCACCCCAAACGGCACGCTTATTTTTATGATTGCTGGTTGATTTACCTAAAATAGCTCCTGCAACAGCGCCTATAGCTGCACCTTTTTCTTGATTAGTTGTTGCGCAACCCGTCATAGCTAATGAGATGAAAACACATGTGAGAATTGATTTTTTAAAATGCATATAAATAACCTGAAGAAAATAAAAAAGGGAAAGGCGTAAAGTAGCAAAATTGTTTAGTGCAGAACAACTTAAAAGGTGCCTCAAAAGTAAAGAAATGTGTATTGGATAAATAACCTCAACTCGGGATAAGCAAAGTTACTCAACAAGCCCTAATATATATTAGGTAAACAACAATACGGATTAAGTGTTAGATAAATAAAGATTTTAATTAATTAACTAACATTCATGAACCTGAGTTGAGGTTAAATAGTACTGAACCGTATTTTTAGGTATTGCGCCGTTGGATTACAATAAAGCCAGTTCTGTAATTTCAGGCGCGGTTAATGCCTGATCAAATATCCTCATTTCGGCAATGCTACTATTAAGGTTACGTATCGGATTTTTGTGAGAATGGTTTGCAGGTTACTTAGTTAAATCGATTAATAAGATAAAAACACAAGACACCTTAAGCGTATTATGTATTTTAGTGAAAAAACAGCGCATGCTTGTGAGCTAAACTTTTAAGGGAGGTAAATAATCTATTTTGGTAACAAACCAGTCTTTAATACCTGCTGGCGTTTTAACAGTAACATCATCATCTACTTCTTTTTTTAAGCAAGCTCGTGCCATGGGGGAATCAATAGAGATGTAATCGTGTCGACCATATATTTCTTCAGGTCCTACAATTCTAAATTTAAGCGTTTCACCGTCTTCATTTTCAAGTGTAACCCAAGCACCAAAAAATACTTTTCCCTCTTGTTGGGGGTGATATTCAACAACTTTTATATCTTCTAATGTTTTTGTTAAGAAACGAACTCTGCGATCAATCTCTCTTAATCTTTTCTTATTATATTGATAATCTGCGTTTTCCGATCTATCACCTAAGCTGGCTGCCCACGAGACTTTTCTCGTGGTTTCTGGCCTTTCTTTACGCCATAACGTATCTAATTCGTTTTGAAGGTTTTGGTAACCTTCTTTGGTAATTAATTTTGTTTTCATTGTTTATCTAATCTTTTTACTCAAACGGTAGAAGTAACGTTTTTATTGTTGGGCGTAGTGCAACTAATACTATTTCTTCTGTGAGTTCAGGGTAAAGTGTTTTTCTTAAGAGTAACCCTGCCATAACCGAAAAAATAACATTAATTCGACTTTCTAGCTCAATTTCAGAGATATTTTTTATGATACTACGTTCACTTGTAAGTAACTGTCGCATTCTATCGCGAGCTTGAGTATCTGCAACTTGCAATAAGTTAGCAACTTTATCGTTTCGTCCTGCTTCGGCTAGCATTTCTAAATCTACAGCACAGGATTCTGTGTCCATGTGCCTTTGTACACCTACGTTTAAACCATCAAGTAGTACAGTTACAATATCTCCCGGTTGCTCTTTAAACTGTTGAAAGATAGAAAACATTTCTTGCATATCTTGTTCAATAATACTTTCTATAATTGCTTCTTTACTTTCAAAGTAATTATAAATATGGCCTGCACTCATGCCCGCGGTTTTTGATATTTCAGCCATACCCGCACCATGAAAACCTTTACGACGAAAACAATCTGCAGCAGCAGTCAGTACTTGGTTACGACGAGCTTCTGCTAACGCTGGGTCAGTATGTCTTTTCGTTTTTGGTTTCATAAGAAACTCCTCAGCGAACGTTTTCGTTCGACATAAATGCATTGAATACCAAGTTGATTAATTGCTCATTTTTAATGGTTAAAATGAGCAATTCACTCGTTATAAAATTTATAAGTAGAATAACGAGTTATTAAATTTTATGCTTTATATTTATAAATTTTTCTTCATAAAAAGGTAGATCACTTATTTAATCAAATTGGTATGATTTGCTGTATTAAAGGCCTATTTTACCGACTGTTCCCATCCACCACCGAGCACTTTATATAAGCTAATTTGGCTGGCCAGTAATGCTTGTTGACCTGAAATTTGCTGTTGTTGGGCGCTATACCAAGTTCTTTGAGCATCAAGTACTTGTAGGTAGCTATCAACTCCGTTGTTGTAACGCGCTTTTGATAAATTGAATGTTGATTGCCGACTTTGCAGTAACATATTTAATGCAGTTAGCTGTTCTTGATAGCCTTCTCGGTCGGCTAATGCATCGGCTACTTCTCGAAAAGCTTGCTGCACTTTTTGTTGATAAGTTACAAGCGCAATTTGTTGATCAGCTTTTGCTACGTCTAACCTTGCTTGATTACGACCCATATTAAAAATGGGTAAACTTACTGTGGGCACAAAGCTCCATGTACCAGAACCTGAATTAAATAAGTTACCTAAGTCACTTGAAGCACTACCAGCATTGGCCGTTAAGCTAATACTTGGATAAAAGGCTGCACGTGCAACGCCAATATTAGCATTTGCCGCTAATAACTGATGTTCGGCGGCTTTAATATCAGGACGTTGCGTTAATAATTCTGAAGGTAGGCCAACAGGCACTGTAGGTAAATCAAGCAATGAACTGAGTGATTTATTGGGGAGTAAGTCGTTCGATACCGATTTACCTACAAGTAAATCTAGGGCATTTTTATCACGCTTTACTAAGCGATTATAAGTAGCAATATCTACCTTAGCCGCCGCTACTGTACTTTTTAGTTGCTCAAGCGTAATTTTTGATGCTGCCCCTAAATCAAAGCTTTTTTGCGTAAGCAATAATGATTCTTGCTGAGATGTAAGTGTTTCTTGAGCTAGAGTTAATAATTGCTGATCAGTAGCAAAGTTTAACCATGCATTGGCCAGTTCAGCTATCAATGATATTTGTGTGCTGTATTGGCTAAGCTCTGTTGAATATAGCGTTTGCAAAGCTTGTTCAGACTGATTGTGCACTTTACCCCAAAGATCTAACTCGTAAGACGTAATACCCACAGTAGCGCCATATTGAGAATTAATACGTGCATTACCTGTGCCGGATAAATCAGCAGGTAAGCGTTGGCGACTACCTGAACCGTTTATATCAAATGAAGGATATAACGCTGAATCTTCAATTTGATATAAACCACGCACACGCTGTATATTAAGCAGAGCAATTTGCATGTTTTTATTGTATTCAAGGCTTTGTGTTATCAGTGTTTTTAACTTTTCATCTTTGAAAAATTGCTCCCACTTTAAGGGGGTAATTTGCTCTTGAGCCGAATCTGATGAATAAGCATTAGGAACAGGTAAATCAATTTTTTGTTGCTGAGGAGCTAATTGACAACCACTTAAAACAACCAATGTGATAGCGCTTAAACTTAGTGTTTTTATACTCATTTCAAGATCTCCTGTGGAGAGTTTTTCGGTTTACCTGGAAATACTCGGCGAACAAGTACAAAAAACATAGGTACAAATATTACTACTAATATTGAGGATGCAAGCGTTCCACCTATAATTGAAATACCTAATGCGTTTTGCGCACCAGATCCCGCACTTGAGGCAATAGCAAGGGGTATAACACCACAAATAAAGGCCATTGATGTCATTAAAATAGGGCGTAAACGCAAGCGAACTGCTGCAATTGCGGCATCAACAACACTAAGCCCTTCTTCCATTTGGTGAATAGCAAATTCAACAATCAATATGGCATTTTTAGACGCTAAACCTATAGTAGTTAATAAACCTACTTGTAAGTAAATATCGTTTGATAATCCGCCACCAAACGCTGCCATAATTGCACCAAATATGCCTAAAGGAACAATCAGCATAACCGCAAACGGAACAGACCAACTCTCATATAACGCCGCTAAACATAAAAATACAAACAGCAGAGATAAACCATAAAGTAATGGCGCTTGGCCGCCACTTGAACGCTCTTGATACGATATTCCAGACCATTCAGAAGCAACACCTTTTGGAAGTAATGCCACTAAACGTTCCATTTCATCCATTGCTTGTCCTGTACTGTAACCTGGTGCAGCACTACCTTGAATTTCCATAGAAGAAAACCCGTTATAGCGCTCTAAACGAGGTGAACCATACGACCAAAATGAACTAGCAAATGCAGAAAATGGCACCATATCTCCATTACTGTTACGTACGTACCACTTATTAAGGTCTTCTGGCACCATACGAGATTCTGCGTTACCTTGTAGGTATACTTTTTTCACACGACCACGGTCGATAAAGTCATTAACATAACGACTACCCCATGCGGTAGAAAGTGTACTATTGATATTAGCTTGTGATACCCCCAATGCTTCAGCTTTAGGGAGATCAATATCAAGTTTTAGCTCTGGCATGTCTTCTTGACCATTAGGACGAACACCTGCCAAGATAGGACTTTGACTAGCCAAACCTAACAATTGGTTTCGTGCAGCTAATAATTTGTCGTGACCAAGACCCACTCGGTCTTGTAAGAACATATTAAAACCGTTAGCTGTACCTAGCTCAACAATAGCAGGTGGTGGGAAGGCAAAGACAAAGGCTTCTTTTATCGTAGAAAAGTAACCCATGCCTTTTCCAGCAACGGCATTAATAGATAAATCGTCACGTTGACGTTCATCCCAGTGTTTTAAGCTAACAAAGCCGATAGCTGAGTTTTGCCCTGAACCAGCAAAGCTAAAACCTGTTACGGTAAAAATACCCTTAACCGCTTCTGATTGATCGTTCAGGTAATGATTTTCTACTTTTTTAACCACTTCTAATGTTTGTTGTGTTGTTGAACCCGCTGGCAACATAACTTGGTTAAACAAAATGCCTTGATCTTCGTCAGGTAAAAAAGCCGTAGGCAAGTTTGAAAATACATACACCATACCGCCAACAATAATGCCATAAATAAGTAAATAGCGTTTAGAGTGAGCAATCATACGGCCAACAAAGCTTTGTGCTCCCGCATTTGTTTTATCGAATCCACGGTTAAATCCAGAAAAGAACTTACCTATTAATGAACTGTTGTTATGAACATGACTAGGTTTTAGTAATGTTGCACATAACGCTGGGGTTAAAATTAACGCAACTAATACTGAAAGCCCCATTGCAGAAACAAGTGTAATAGAGAATTGACGATAGATAACTCCAGTAGAACCACTAAAGAATGCCATAGGTATAAATACCGCTGAAAGCACCATAGCAATACCTACAAGTGCACCTTTAATTTCATCCATTGATTTACGTGTAGCTTCAAGTGCTGATAGTTTTTCTTCACTCATTAAGCGTTCAACGTTTTCAACAACAACAATCGCATCATCTACTAGCAAGCCAATGGCTAGTACCATAGCAAACATGGTTAAGGTATTAATGGAGTAACCAAAGGTATATAAAATGGCAAATGTTCCAAGTAATACAACCGGTACAGCAATGGTAGGAATTAGTGTTGCTCTGAAGTTTTGTAAAAATAGGTACATAACTACAAACACCAAAACAACCGCTTCGATGAGTGTATGTATTACTTTTTCAATAGAGAGTGATACAAACGGCGTTGTATCGTAAGGAATAACCGTTTCTAAACCTTCAGGGAAAAATGGTTCAAGTTCTTTGAGTGCATCTTTTACGCCTTGGGCTGTATCAAGTGCATTAGCACCACTGGCCAGTTTTATACCTAAACCCGATGCAGGCTGACCATTGAAGCGAGCTACTACACCGTAGTTTTCACCACCCAGTTCAACACTGGCTACATCTTTAAGGCGAACGTTTGAACCATCACTATTAGTTTTAACTGAAATATTTTCAAATTGTTCAGCTGTTTGTAAACGACTTTGCGCTGTAACTGTTGCATTAAGTTGTTGATCCGCAATTGAAGGCATACCACCAAGTTGACCAGCCGATACTTGGGCATTTTGCGCACTAATGGTAGCACTAATATCTGCAGGCGTTAATTTAAAATTTTGTAATTTTGCAGGATCTAACCAAATGCGCATGGCATATTGAGAACCAAAGAGCTGAGCTTCACCAACACCATTAACACGCGAGACAATATCTAGTACATTTGATGAAACGTAATCACCAATATCGATATTATTCATACTACCGTCTTGTGATACAAAACCAACGACAAGTAAAAAATTACGAGCTGATTTAGCGACTACAACGCCTTGTCTTTGTACTTCTTCGGGTAAAAGAGGCGTTGCTGTTGCTAGTTTGTTTTGTACTTGAACCTGTGCAATATCAGGATCAGTATCAGCACTAAACGTTAAAGTAAGCGTTGCAGAACCACTAGATTGTGAAGTAGACGACATATACAACAAGCCATCTAACCCCTTCATTTTTTGTTCGATTACTTGAGTAACGGAATCTTCAAGCGTTCGAGCTGAGGCTCCAGGATAGTTAGCCGTAATACTAATAGCAGGCGGTGCAATAGAAGGATACTGCGCAATAGGCAAGCTATTAATTGCCAAAACACCTGCTAGCATAACTACAATAGCAAGTACCCAAGCAAATATAGGTCTATCGATAAAAAATCGTGACATTCAGATTCTCCGTTATTGTGCTTTGGTGGCTGACGAATTAACTTCAGTAATTTGAACAGGCGCACCAGGACGAATTTTTTGAAGACCTTCAACAATTAATCTATCGCCCTCTTTTAATCCACTAGTGACTAACCAATTAGCGCCAATTGAACGATCAATTTTTAAAACTCTACTTTCAACCGTATTTTCTTTACTAACAACCATTGCTGTAGGTTCGCCTTTAGAGTTACGGCTAACGCCACGTTGCGGTACTAAAATAGCATTTGCTTTTACACCTTCAACAATTGATGCGCGTGCATACATACCTGGCAATAACAGTTTTTCTGGATTGGGAAACTCTGCACGTAACGTGACTGAACCTGTACTTGGATCAACGGTCACTTCTGAAAACTGCAAAGTACCCTTATGAGAGTAAATTGAGCCATCTTCCATAATAAGTTCAACATCACTTTGAGTTGCAGCATCAATACTTAATAAACCTGAAGCTAAAGATTTTTTAAGCTTTGTTAGTTCATTGCTCGATTGCGTTAAATCAACATAAATAGGATCTAGTTGAGTAACTGTCGCCAATGCCATTGTTTGATTAGCATTAACTAAAGCACCAACCGTTACATTTGATTTACTTATTTGGCCACTAATTGGCGACGATACTTGACTATAATCAAGGTTGATTTGTGCTGTTTGTAGCTGTGCTTTTGCCGTTAATAATTCTGCGTTTGCTTGCTTATAAGCAGCATCTGCTTCATCGAAGTCTTGTTGACTTACGGCTTTAATTTTTAGTAATTCACTGTAACGCGACGCTTTAGATTTGCTGCTTGCAATACTCGCTTGAGCTCTTGCTACAGCGGCTTCACTTGCTGCTAATTCAGCTTTAAATGTAGCGGGGTTAATTTGATAAAGCGCTTGGCCTTGCTCTACTTGTTTACCTTCAATAAATAAACGTGATTCTACAATGCCACTAACTTGAGGGCGTATTTCAGCTATTTGAAACGCGCTGATACGACCAGGGAGCTCTTTTTTAAGGGTAAGTGCTTGGCTTTTTAATGTAACTACGCCAACGGGGACTGCTTGAGGAGCTGGCGCTTTAGCTTGTTCTGCTGCGCTATCGCAACCCGTTAAAGCAATAGAACCAACAATGGCCGATACAAAAAATAGACCGATACGGTAAAACTGCATAGATTAATACTCTTTATTTTAGAATGAACGATCATTCTAACTTAACATGTGCCCGTTTTAAATAATTATTAGCTAAGAAAATGTAATTAAATATTAATACATTTTAATTGACGTAAATTTGTGAGTATAGCGATCCACTTTAAGATAAATATTAAAGTAGATCGCATATAAAACAGATGCAGGGTTATATGAAAAAATATTGTGGTTAGAATAATACTGCGATACACAATGTTTGATTTCTAATCTGTTATTGGTCTCAATGTATTTGTGAAGCTCCGTTAACTCAATTGAAGTTGATGGATAATTGTTATGTGTTTTTTACTATGATTGGTATTATATAAGTTCTTAATTTAAATTATTTTTAATGTGTTTGGAGTTGTTGTGAACAAAAGTTTGGTCGTTAATTTAATTGCGTTTTTATGTACGGTAGCTGGCTACTTTATTGATAATCATATTGTGTTTACTGTGGGTATTTTTGCTTTATCTGGAGCTATTACCAATTGGTTAGCGATACATATGCTATTTGAAAAAGTACCTGGCCTTTATGGTTCGGGTGTTATTCCTGCTAGGTTTGAAGATTTTAAACTGGGCATTCGCGAATTAATGATGGAGCAGTTTTTTACACAAGAAAACATTCAGCGTTTTTTATCTTCCAACAATCAGCAGTCATCACCGGTAATAGATCTGTCTCCCATTATTAATAAAGTGGATTTATCTCCAGCATTCGATAACTTAATTAAGGTTATCGAAAACTCATCGTTTGGATCTATGTTAGCTATGGTTGGTGGTAGTGAAGTATTACAACCTCTGCGCGAACCCTTTATTGAAGAAATGAAAATTACTATGAGTGATATTGCTAAAAGTGATGAATTTGGCGCAATATTAAATGAAGAGCTTTCACACTCAGGTGTGTCTGATGATATGCGTGATAAGGTCAGCGATATTATCGAAAAAAGATTAAACGAATTAACACCTCAATTGGTTAAAACGATTATTCAAAATATGATCAAGCAGCACTTAGGCTGGTTAGTGGTATGGGGTGGTGTTTTTGGTGGCATTATCGGATTGATTGCAGCGATAACGCAAACCTATTAAATGGAGTAAATGATATTGTACGGATACTTATCAGTATTATGTACATTAGAGAGAAAAAATAGTTGTAAATTTGTTCATTTTTAATCTATGCCTCTTTAATTTGTACGTCTTTATAGGTATCCTTGCGTTCTAATTTTTTGGGATAATTTTTAGCTAATTTGTAATTGTATAA
The DNA here is from genome assembly GCF_055808995.1 of Pseudocolwellia sp. G5-9. Taxonomy (NCBI): domain Bacteria; kingdom Pseudomonadati; phylum Pseudomonadota; class Gammaproteobacteria; order Alteromonadales; family Colwelliaceae; genus Pseudocolwellia; species Pseudocolwellia sp. G5-9. The sequence goes on along the minus strand of NZ_CM147893.1, from coordinate 2,937,636 downwards.
TTTAGTTACTTCCCACTACTTGTAAAGAAGGTAATTTGAGCCATGTTTGGTCGCTTAGAAGCTTTGCCAGCAGATCCTATTTTAGGTTTATCTATTAAGTATCGCGCTGATGAAAATCCGCTAAAAATTGATTTGGGTGTAGGTGTTTATAAAAACGAAGCTGGTGACACCACGATTTTAGAGTGTGTTAAAAAAGCTGAAAAATTCCGTTTAGAAAATGAATTGACTAAAACTTACATTGGCGGCACAGGTTCTCCATTATTTAATGAAAGAATGACAGCGCTTATTTTTGGTGATCATAAAGTTATTAATGAAAACCGTGTTAAAACTGTTTCTACTCCAGGTGGTACTGGTGCTTTACGTGTAGCTGGCGAATTTATTGCTCGTTGCAAATCAAACGCTAAAATTTGGCTTTCAAACCCTACTTGGGCAAACCATAAAGGTGTATTTACTGCATCAGGTTTAGAAATTGCTGAATACCCATATTACGATTACGAAAACAAAACATTAGATTTTGACGCTATGCTAAACGCGTTAAAAAATGTATCAGCCGACGATTTTGTATTGTTACATGCTTGTTGTCATAACCCATCAGGTATGGATTTATCACAAGAGCAGTGGCAACAAGTAGCACAAGTTGCTAAAGAAGTTGGTTTTACTCCGTTAATTGATATGGCGTACCAAGGTTTTGGTGACGGCTTAGAAGAAGATGCTTACGGCGTTCGCTTAATGGCTGATACGGTTGATAACATGATTTTATGTAGCTCATGTTCTAAAAACTTTGGTTTATACCGTGAACGTATTGGGGCTTGTACTGTTATTGGTGAAACACCAGCAACAACTGAAATTGCATTATCGGTAGTGTTAGGTGTAGCACGTACTATTTACTCTATGCCTCCAGCACATGGTGCTGCACTTGTTGAAACCATTTTAGGTTCAGAAGAGTTAACTCAAGAATGGTATGTTGAATTAGCTGAAATGCGTAATCGCATTAACGGTAACCGTAAAGTTATTGTTGATAAGCTGATTGAAAAAGGCGTAACAAGAGATTTTAGTTTTATTGCTAACCAAAAAGGTATGTTCTCTTTCTTAGGTATTACTCCTGAGCAAGTTCAACTTTTACAAGATGAATACAGTGTTTATATGGTGGGTTCTAGTCGTATGAGCATTGCGGGTATCTCGCCAAGTAATGTTGATTACTTAGCTGACTCTATCGCTAAAGTTTTATAGTTAATATTTTATAAAACTGATTAAACATTTGATGAAAGCGAAACAGTTTAATGCTGTTTCGCTTTTTTTTTGATTTTAACTCTCATTCCAAACAATACAATTTCTGCCTCGTTCCTTAGCCTTATATAGCATGTCGTCAGCGGATTTTATAAATTGCTCTATATTACTTTTAGGTGAAGGGATAATTGAATTAGCGCCTAAACTAATAGATAAATAGTCTCGAGTTATGGCGTCTTCATGTTTTATGTGAAGGTCTTCTATTGATTTTCTGCACCCTTCAACAATGTGTTGTGCTCCGTCAGCAGAGGTCTCAGGGAGAATAATAATAAACTCCTCACCGCCATAGCGAGCAATAAAGTCTCTTGGTCGAAGGAGATTTTTTTTAAGGGTTGTGGCAACTTGTATTAAAACTTTATCGCCGGCAGCATGACCATAATGATCGTTATAATTTTTAAAATGGTCTATATCAATCATAATTATGGACAGATGCGATTGATTTCTTAGTGCTGTTTTCCACTCTCTTTCTAATACTTGGTCATATAATCTTCTATTGGCAATTGATGTTAATGCATCAACATTTGCAAGGTTTTCTAACGTTTTTCGTTGCTTAGAAAGCTGTAAATGTAATGTGATACGTGCCTTGAGTATGTCTACATTAAAGGGTTTGTAAATGTAGTCACAAGCACCTAGCCTAAGCCCTTTTTCTTCACTGTTGCTGTCATTTTTACCGGTAATAAAAATAACGGGAATAGAAGATATTAGTGGGTTGCTTTTTAATTGTATGATCAAATCAAAGCCATTTAAATTAGGCATTAAAACATCGAGCAAAATGAGGTCGGGTTGAAAATCTACCGCCTTAGCTAAACCTTGTTGACCACTAATGGCTAAAATAATTTGAGCACTATCTTGAAGTACTGAACTTAATATCTTTAAGTTACTTTTATCGTCATCAATAATCAGAATTTTTTGTTTTTCATTATTCATTTTTTTGGGCCAAGATCTGATTAATAAGCACGGTGGCTTGTTCGTATTCAACATCAGTAATACATTGAATAATCATGTTGATGTCTTGTGCGAACATGCTTTGTTCGCTAAATACTTCTAGTAAGGGTAATTCATCTTCTACGCTAACATTTGAAGTTTCAAGTAATGTTTTTATATGGTGTAAGTGTTCAATGAGTTTCGTTGTGGTTAACATTTGTTTTTCAATGGTTTGAATTGGATCCGCTGTGTCTTTTAAATCTAACATCAGTGAACTTAGTTCATTGATCATTGTATTGAATGATGGAATAGCGTTATTTTTTTCTGCTATTTCTTGTTCAATATCATGACAGAGTGCAGCAAGTTGATAGGCGCCAATATAAGCTGTATTTGATTTTAATGTATGAATAGTTCTGCTTAGCTCATTCCAATGGTTGTTATTAAATTGTTGCGTTATTTTTTCTGTAATGTTTATATTATATTTATAAAAATCAGTTAGTAACATCAAATAAAGTTCGGTTTTCCCTCCTATGTTTTGAATGGCTTGAGCCGGTTTTAACTGGGGGATCTTGTTAATTTTTGCAACGGATGAAAATTTAAAGGGTTCAATCAATAATTCATTTGTTTTGTCTTTTGTAAGTGGCTGTGGGGAGTTTGATGCACCTACAGTTTTCAAATATTGTAATAAAATATTAAACAACTTTTTTGGTGATAATGGTTTAGTAATATGGTCGTTCATGCCCGCGTTTATGCTATTTTCTTTATCTGTAATCATCGCATGGGCGGTCATCGCTATAATGGGCAGTGATGTTAGTTTCAGGGTGTTTCTTATTTCTTGTGTAGCTGTTAACCCATCCATTTCGGGCATTTGAATATCCATCAATATTAAATCGTAATGGTTAGTTTTAATTTTTTCTAACGCAATAAGTCCGTTTTCAGCAATATCAATTTGCACCATGGTTTCTTGTAATAATCCTGCGGCTACTTGCCTATTAATAGCATTGTCTTCTACCACTAAGATTTTATATTGAGAGAAATTTGGAATGTCTTCATCCGCTGTGTTTTGTGGGATAAATTGATGCGTATTATTATGTAATATATTATTGATACAAGCTGATAAGGCTTTTGAATTTACGGGTTTTTCAAGAAAATGATGGATATTGACTTGTTTTTGTTGTGCGATTAATTTGGCTTCATCTTTGTCAAAAGCGCTGACCATGAGTATTTGAGGTGAATGTTCAAGTTTGAGTTGCGCAATACGTTGAGAGGTTTCAATGCCATCCATTTCTGGCATGCGCCAGTCCATAAATACAATATCAAAGGGTTGGTCATCTCGTTGATATTTTTTTATTATTTCAATCGCTTCTTGCCCATTACTAACTTCTTCTACACTTAAGCACCAATTTGATAGGAGTTGAACAAGCACGTCTCGAGCAATAGGTGAATCGTCTACGATGAGAACTTTTAAATGTTTGAAATCATCAATAGATATTTTGAGTTTAGATGTGTTTGTTATTGATTTATTAAGCCGTGTAGTAAAGGTGAAGGTAGAACCGTTGTTTGGAGAGCTTTTGAGATTTATTTCACCGCCCATAAGTTCAGTGAGTTCTTTGGCAATGGTAAGGCCCAGACCTGTTCCACCGTATTTTCGTGTAACACTATTGTCTGCTTGAGAGAATGACTCAAAAAGGTTTTCTTGTTGTTCTGCACACATACCAATACCGGTATCAATAACTGAGCACTCTAATAAAACGTGTGTTTCAGATTCATCTTTCAAGTTAATTGAAACTTTTACGGTTCCCGTTTCAGTGAATTTTACTGAGTTATTAACAAGGTTAACTAGTATTTGTTGTAAACGTAAGGGATCACCCATCAATTCTAAAGGAATAAATGAGTCAATATCGGTGACTAATTCTAAGCCTTTTTTATGGGCATTTATGGCGTTTAAATCTATAACATTATTTATAATTTCGCTTAATGAAAAAGGCATTTCTTCAATGGTTAATTTACCGGCTTCTATTTTAGAAAAATCTAAAATGTCGTTAATTAACTCTAATAACGCCTCGCCAGAATGTAATATTTTTTCGGCGTAATCTTGTTGTTCATTTGATAAGTTGGTTTTTAATGTAAGTTGGCTTAAACCAATAATGGCGTTCATTGGTGTGCGTATTTCGTGACTCATTTTTGCAATAAATTCAGACTTAGCAGCTGTTGCATGTTCTGCTTGTTCTTTTGCGGCAATGAGCTGTTTTTCTTGTTTTATTCTATCGGTAATATCTCTGCTGATACCTAACAAACCCATCAAGTTACCGTCGTCGTCATAAAAAGGTGACTTTAAGGTATCGAGTAATACTCTATTGCCGTTAGGGAAGGTTACCCACTCTTCAACACGAATAACTTCTTGAGTGGCAAGTATTTGTTGATCAGCATCTCTAAAGCCTTTGATAAGGGATGGCTCATCGAAAAAATCATCGTCTTTATATCCTTCAACTTTATCAATGGGGCGTTGAATAAAGTTAGCAAAAGCTTGGTTACAGGCTAAGTATGTATATGAAGTGTCTTTTGCAAAGATAAGATCAGGGGTCGCATTTAAAATTCCTTTTAGCAAAGAAATCATTTTCTTATCGCTAGTCATGATTGTCCTTCCCTAATATCCAAATAACATTAATTAATCCGTTTGTTATTTAGTTATGTTATATATTTACTGGTTTAGCAAATTCTATTTGATGTATTTTTTTAACATGCTCAATAAACTTTTGGGATCTATCGGTTTTGTTATGTGTTCGTTCATACCTACGTTTTTACTTTTTTCAATGTCTTGTTCCATTGCGTGGGCCGACATTGCAATAATAGGAATGTTTGTTAATTTTAATTCTTCTCTAATAAATCGAGTCGCGGTTAATCCATCCATAATCGGCATTTGAATATCCATAAAAATCAAATCGTACGACGTTATTTTAATTTTTTCTATCGCTTCAAATCCATCGGTTGCTATTTCTACAGTAGCCTTAGTGTCAGCCAAAAAGGTGGTTGCTACTAGTTGGTTCATTGCATCATCTTCAACAAGCAATATGGTTGCATTTGAGAAGTTTTCAACCTCGTCTTGATATGCAGGTTGAGCGTTTGTTTGTGGAGTTTGAATTGAACAAATATCATTTAATGCGCTATACAAGGCTTGATGATTAACGGGTTTTTCAAGAAAGCGATGAATATCCACATTGTTATTTATTGCTTTAAATTTGGCGGCATCTTTATCGTAAGCCGATACCATTAAAATATGGGGTGAATTGATAAGTGCTAATTCAGCAATACGTTGAGAGGTTTCAATTCCGTCCATGTTTGGCATTCGCCAATCCATGAGTATGAGATCGAAGGGATGTCCTTGATTGTGGGCTTGTTGCACTTTTTTTATTGCGTCAAAACCATTATTCGATTGCTCTGCATAAATACCACACTCTTCTAATGTATTTGCTAGAACGGTTCTAGCGAGAGACATGTCATCTACAATAAGTACTTTAAGATATGAAAAATCTTGTTTAATTCTGATGGCTTGTAATGACGGCATATCAACTATTTTCATTTCACTGGTGAAATAAAAGGTACTACCCATATTCATTTGGCTTGTTAACCAAATATCGCCACCCATTAATTCGGTTAATTGTTTAGATATTGCCAGCCCTAAACCAGTACCACCGTACTTTCTAGTTATTGAATCGTCAGCTTGATTGAATGATTCAAATAAGTTTTCTTGTTGCTTTTCTGTCATGCCTATACCGGTGTCGGTAACAGCAAACTGTAACGTTAGGTGAGAGGCGGTTATTTTTTTTATTGTTATATTTAAAAATACAGAGCCTTGCTCGGTAAATTTAACGGCATTACTCATTAGGTTAACAATAATTTGTTGTAACCTGAGTGGGTCGCCAGATAAAGTATTTGGTATAGCAGGATCTATTGCGGTAATAAGCTCTAAACCTTTAGTATGAGCCGCCATAGCACTTAAATTGACAGAGCGATTAATTAATTCGTGTAAATCAAAGGGGCTTTCTTCGATAGATAATTTACCCGCTTCAATTTTAGAGAAATCTAGAATATCGTTAATTAAATTTAATAACGACTCTCCTGAGCACAGTATTTTTTCAACATAATCTTTTTGTTGAGGAGTTAAATCTGTTCTTAAAATAATATGACTTAAACCAATAACCGCATTCATCGGTGTGCGTATTTCATGACTCATACGCGCTAAAAAGTCTGATTTAGCTGCAGTTGCGGTTTCAGCTTTTTCTTTTGCGGCAAGTAGCGCTTGTTCAGCTTCAAGCTTTTCGGTGATGTCTCTACATACCCCTAATAAGCCAATTAAGTTACCGTCATGATCATAAAAAGGGGTTTTTAAGGTGTCTAAGAGAACTCTTCTTCCATCAGGGTAGGTGGCCCATTCTTCAACGCGAATGATTTTTTTTTCAGAAACTATTTTTTGATCAGTTTCTCTTAAGCGAGTGATTTGTTCTGAATTGCTAAATAACTCTTCATCGGTGAAACCAATAATTTCATCAGGCTTTTTTTGTATAAGTTCACCAAAGGCATCATTACAGGCTATGTAGGTAAATGAGGTATCTTTTGCAAAAATTAGATCGGGTGACGCATTTAAAATCCCTCTAAGCAAGGAGATGAGCTTTTCCTTTTTCACCATGAAATGTGTCCTTTTAGATGCTTAACCTGAGCTTGTAGCGACTGGGTTAACTTTATTATTATACCAACTTCATTAGTAATACCCATAATATCAATAAATTGATTTTTTTCAATGGTTTAAAAAGTTTGTTTTACTCGTAAAACGGCCGTTAATTATGTTTTATAAAAGGTACTCTCCGTTATTCTTAAGGGCAATAGGTTGAGAGGTTTTTATTGCGTCGACATTTAGTGGTCCATAAATGTGAGGATATAGGCCACCCGTTGCGGGCTCCCATTTAACTTCTGCGGTTATTTTATTTTTATCAACAACTAAAATAAGTGGGTTGATTGTTTCTTTGTAATATTTATTAGCAATGCGCGTTAATTGGTCTTTAGGCGCGGCATGAATAAATCCTTCCGACTTTATAGAGTCTCGCATAAATGTTCCTTGGCTTAACGCGTTGTCGTATTCTTGCTGAGACGATAATAAGTAAATATAGGGATCGCTTAAGCCACCATACATACGCACGAACATTTTGGTCACTGCAAGTTGTTCAGGTGCTTGATAAATATAATCCACCCTAAAAGTGCCTTTTAGGGTATGGTTTTCTAATGTTTGGCTAATAATGCTGATTTCTGCTTGAGCGGTCCAATCATTACGCGTTAGCCATACAGGAATGCTATCAAAAAATATTCTGCTACCTTGTTTTTCAAATGGATAGGTTTGCCCTAGTACTAATTCAGGGTAGTTGTCAGAGCGGAGAATGGAGTTGATTTCTACTTTAAATCCCATGGTAATTCCTATTTTTAGTTTATGTTGTTAGCGTATTTAAAATATCACCTTTATTAGTGTAAAAGCTTCTACTACAATATCTATCTCGCCATTTCATTTAAAAGTGTTTAGATGCATTCGATATATTATCCATTAAACAAATGTTATCAACTTTCCGTTTTAGTTTATTTAACTTTATTTTCATTTGACTTATTAGCTGAAAGTGTAAGTGATGAGTGTATTTTAAGTACAATAAAAACAGCTAAAAAAGCATTAACCTATGACGATATAAAGAAAATTTGTAGCATGGAAGAGGTTACGCCTCCTCATATGAAAAAAGGTCGGATCGCTAATAGAATTATTAGTGAGAAACGTACAGCCTTTGATCCTTATGTAATAACACCTCATAAAATGAATTACATATTACCTGTAAGCTACACCAATAATATTAATAAAGATGTATATGACACGGTAAACGATTGGGGAGACTCTTTAATTAATACTGAAGCTAAATTTCAACTCAGTATTAAAGTACCGTTAAATACTCAAAAAATATTTACGCGTGATGATGGGATATTTTTTGGTTTTACTATGCAGTCGTGGTGGCAAGTATATTCAGATGGTATATCTAAACCTTTTAGAGAAACTAATTATCAACCCGAGGTTTTTTACTTAAGCCCACTTAGATATCACCCTTTTGATGGTAATACCGCAATTATTGTGGGTTTAGAACATCAATCTAATGGTAGAGCTCAGGGCTTATCTCGTAGTTGGAATAGAACTTACATCAATTTTTTATTTGAAAAAGATAATTTCGCGTTCTCTTTTCAGCCTTGGTGGCGAATTCCTGAAAGTGATAAAGAGTTTGATTTAGATCCCAAGGGTGACGACAACCCTGATATTAGTGATTATATGGGCTATTTTCAGTTAGCTACCGTGTACAAATGGGAAGAGTACGAATTCTCTTTTAAAGGGCATGAAAATTTTAATACCCACAATGGTGGAATGGAGCTAGGGTTAACTTTTCCTTTATGGGGGAAGCTACGGGGCTACATTCAATACACAAACGGTTATGGTGAAAGTTTAATTGACTATAACCATTCTCAACAGCGTTTAGGAATAGGTTTTGCGCTAACAGACGTTTTATAAACCCATTAATGAATTCGCGTCACCTTACTCTGAATATTACAGCATCATGCCTCGTTTGGGAGTAACAGCTCGGCCGCCCGATTGAAAAACAAAAGGAATAGAAACCGTATTAAAGCCTGCATTTTTATAAATAATAAAATGCAGGTGAGGCCCCGTTGAATAACCAGAAGAACCTGAACGAGCAATAACATCTCCTACCTTAACTTTATCACCAAGTTTTACTTGAGCCGTTCCTAATAAAATGTGTGCGTACAGGGCATAAGTACCGTCGTCATGTAATATCGTAATCTTGTTGGCTTTATCTAAAAAATAAGCGGTTTTCCCGCCCATGTGGTAATCATCTTTGATTTCAATCACGGTACCATCACGAGCTGCTGTTATGTATGTACCTACTGGCATAGCAATATCTACAGCAAAGTTATTAGGTGATTTATTATGAGAAAAACGACCATTAAATGATTGAGTTACCTTTTTAGGTAAGCCTGATGAAAATGGAAGCTTATAGCTGTAATTATCGGGAGCTTTAGATGGATCTCCTATTATCCAACGATATGAGGATTTAGGCATGGGTTCTACATTTGAGTAGATAATTTTTTTCAATCTAGCGGGTATTACATATCGACTTTTTTCTTGATTGTGTAGAAAAGTCAATTCAATTTCTATAGGCGCATAAAGGGTATTCTCGACTACAAATTCATATACGCCTTGATCGTAAAGTGTTTGAATTTTTATCGGAGAGCGTTTTTTTACGGTATCAGTGTATTGGGTGGTTTCTACTTTTATATCTGTAATTGGTGGTTTGTCACTATATACCCAATTGCCTGCGCTATCTTTGTATTTGTATACATTGGCCGCGAATGCGGAGCCAGCTATAAAAAACACAGAGGTGAGATAAAGCACAAAAAATTTAAAACTATAATGTTCCATCAACCTACCTAAACTCCGTTTAATTTTGTTTTCTTGCTGTATATAACCGCTACTATTCAAGCGCTCTGAAATAGCCTCTTGAATGGTAACGGCTATAACACACGAACGGGTTGATTATGAATAAGATTTAAGCTTTTGCAATAACTTTACATAAAACTCCGATATTGTGATGAGTAACCTATACTTAGACAGAGTATTGCAATAGCGTGGCGTAGTGTTAAAACAATAATAATAGGATATGATATTGTTTATGAAAACAGTATTCGGTTTATTTACCACAAAGAGAGTTAAGCTAAATTAACGATGTTGAAATTATTTGTATTCATATTAATAAGCGTTTCCTTATACAGTGGCCAAGCCAATGCAGCCGCTTGCTCGCCCCCAAATACAAGTAATTGTTATACCCTACAACTTCACTACACCTTTTCTGAAGGTCTTAATCAAAATACGACAGACGTTAGTGGTAATGGTCGAAATGGTACATTGCTCAATAGCCCAACGTGGGTTGCTAATGGTCCTAACTATTACCTAGACTTTAACCGCGCCAATAAAACCAGCGTACGTTCACCATCGTTTATTCCTCCTGCTGATGGTGTAGTTGCTTTTTGGTTGAAAGTTCCACCAAAATCTCCTGTTAGAAGACGTATTTTTGGCTTTGATGATGGTTGGGAAATACGTTGGGAATCAGACAATATTATGTACCTAGATATCAATAAAACAGGTACTAATGATAGTATTCGTACTAGCTCAGCCATTACAGCTACAAACACTTGGATGCATATTGCTGTTGTTACAAGCGCAACAGATAATACGTGGTCGGTATACATTGATGGCGTATTAGATAATAACGGTTCAGAAACACTAACAGCTCGCTCTAATCCTCAGCCACTGAGTATAGGAACACGAACAGGTAGTAATGATTATTTAGACGGTTCTATTGACGACTTTAGAATATATTCTGGTGTACTTACCCCTACCGAAATAGCTGCATTAGCGGCTCAATCACCCGATTGTTGTTTAAGTTATCCATACGAAACCGACTTTGAAGGCGCTAACACTGAATGGACACCTGATAACGACTGGGCAATAAGTAGTGCAGGTCATACCGCTTGGCAAGCTAGATCAGGTTCAAAATTTCTAGATAATAACCCGTCAGAAGTTGACCAAGAACTTCACCGTAATCACTACGTTGCTTTGAATAAACCCGTTTATATTCCTACTAATGCTGTTCAGCCAACACTAAGTTACTACTATAAAGCCGGCATATTTTCGGGCCAAATTTATAGCATGATCTCAACAAACGGCATTAATTGGGATACGTTAGAAACCTATACCGATAGAAATAATCATGACGAATACACAAAGCGTGAAGTTAATTTAGAAAGCTACAAAGGCCAAACGGTTCAAATTCGTTTTCGCCAATATCATAATACAGGAGTAGGTGCTCGCTTATTTGTAGTTGATGATTTTCGTATTGGTGATTTTCAATCAGACGATTACAGTTACCCATACACCAACGGCTTTGAAACCGCTAATTTGCGAGAGCACTTTAACTATGAAGGAAACTGGAATAGCTCTCAAGCACATGATGGATTATGGTCTCCTAGCGAAGGCAGTTATTTTTTAGATAATAATTACAACAATGAAAATCAAGTACAATACCACGACCATTATGTCACCATGAATGGATTTATTACTTTGCCTTCAGGCTCTGCTAATCCGATGATTAGCTTTGATTATTTATCTGATATTTTTGATGGGCAAGTTTATTTACAAATTCAAGAATATGGCTCTACAACATGGACATATTTAAAAACCTTTAATGAGCAATTGAATCATAGTCCTCATACAAAGTATGAATACCATTTATCAAACTATTTAGGCAAAAAAGTTCGTTTTCGTTTTAGGCAATATTGGAATAGCAATAATGTAAATGCTCGAGCATTTTCTATTGATAACATTTTTGTTGGTGAACTCACAGACGAACTTCCTTTCCCTTACACAAATGACTTTGAAACCGTAGCCGAAAAATCACAATGGTACCCTGATGGTGATTGGGGTATCTCTACTGCCCATGATAGTCAATGGTTTCCTAGCAGTGGAAATTATTTTTTAGATAATAATCCTGACAAAGAAGATCAAGCGCTTCATCGAGAACACTACGCAACCATGTCTGGTTATATACCGCTGCCGGCTGACAGTAGTCATGTTGTTGTTAGCTATGATTTTTTAGCAAGTATTAAAAATGGGCAAGCATACTTATATATTCAAAAACTTGGAGAAAGTAATTGGGTAGCCTTAAAAACATATACAGAACAATTTAATAGAAAAACTTACACTCAAGAAGAGATATCGTTAGCTGCATACGCTGGCGAAAAAGTACGTTTTAGGTTTAGACAGTATTGGAACTCTGATGCTGGAGCTCGTGTGTTTACCGTAGATAATTTTCAGGTTAAACAAGCGAATTTAGAGGAATATGCTTACCCTTACTTCAATGATTTTGAAACCCCAATATCAACACCTACCGATAATGGGCAGGACCAATGGCAACATATTGGTGACTGGGGTGTTTCTACAGCGCACGATAGTGATTATATACCTAAAGAAGGCTCTTATTTTTTAGACAATAATGTTGAATATGTAGATCAAGCCAACCATCGTGAGCATTATTCAACGATGAAGGGATTTGTTCAATTACCTGCCGCGCCTGCTAATCCTATTATCAGTTTTGACTATTTATCGACTATTTTTGATGGACAAGTCTATTTACAAATTCAAGAAGAAGGCTCAAGCACTTGGACCTATTTAAAAACCTTCACCGATCAGTTTAACCATACACCTTATACAAAATATGAATATAATTTATCGAGATATTTAGGGAAAAAAGTTAGATTTCGCTTTAGGCAATATTGGTATTCAGATCCTGGGCAGCGAGTATTCCCAATAGATAATTTCTTTATTGGAGAATTAACCGAAACACTGCCTTTCCCATATGCTAATGATTTTGAAACGGCAGAAGAACAAGCACAGTGGTATCCTGATGGTGACTGGAATATATCTAGCGCACACGATTCTAGATGGTATCCAAGTAGTGGCTCATATTTCTTAGATAATAACGCTGATAACGAAGATCAAGCTAATCATAGAGAGCACTTCGCCGCAATGTCTGGTTATGTTCCTCTTCCTGCAGACAGTAGCAATGTTGTGGTAAGTTTTGATTACTTGCTAAATACCTTTGATGGTCAGTTTTATATTTATATTCAAAAGCAGGGGCAAAGTGATTGGACCTATTTAAAAACTTATAATGAGCAATTCAACCGCACTGGGTACACCAAAGATGAAATATCTCTAGCGGCGTATGGTGGTGAAAGTGTTCGTTTTAGATTCCGTCAGTATCATTATTCAACTACGGGTTCTCGCGTTTTTGCTATCGATAATTTTAGAATTGAAGAAGTTACGCTGGAAGATTACGGGTATCCATATTTTAATGACTTTGAAACACCCGTTTCAACACCTAGCGTTAATGGCCAAGACCAATGGAATAATATTGGCGATTGGGGCGTTTCAAAAGCGCATGATACTGTTTACGTACCTGAAAGTGGTGAATACTTTTTAGATAACAATATCGACAATGAAAATCAGAAAGACCATCGAGAACATTACGCTACCATGAATGGTTTTGTAACTTTACCAGCAAAACCTGAAAATCCTATGCTTAGCTTTGATTACAACACAAAAGTATTTGGTGGGCAGGGGTACGTACAAATTCAAGAGTTCGGCTCAAATACATGGCGAAATTTAAAGACGTTCAATGAAGTGGTTAATCATACCCCTTACACTAAATTTGAATATTTTTTAGGAGCTTACGCGGGTAAGAAAGTCCGTTTTAGATTTAGACAATATTGGTATTCCGATACACGTCCTGCGCCTAATCATCAGCGCGTATTCTCAATTGACAACGTATTTATTGGTGAGCTTAAAGACGAGTTGCCTTATCCATATGTTAATACTTTTGAAACACCAGCCGAGCAAGAAGAATGGCAGAATGAAGGTGACTGGGCGGTAACAACGACTCATGACACTAAGTGGTATCCCAAAACAGGCAGCTACTTTTTAGACGGTAATGCCGATAACGAAGATCAAGCAACGCATAGAGAACACTATGCAACATTGTCTGGTTACATTCCTTTACCCGCAGATACCAGCAATGTAGTCGTTAGCTTCAACTATTTATTAAATACATTTGATGGTCAGCCTTATATTTATATTCAAAAATTAGGTGATGATAACTGGACCTACTTACGCGCCTACACCAGTATATATAACCATGATGGTTATATGCGAGAAGAAATACCACTAACAGCCTATGCTGGCGAAAAAGTACGCTTTAGATTTAGACAATATTATTACGGTACTGCTGGCGCACGGGTATTTGGTGTAGATGATTTTAAAGTAGGGGAAATTGATTTACCTGATTACGAATATCCTTACTTTAATGATTTTGAAACGGAAACATCTAGCGCAAGTATTAATGGTAGAGACCATTGGGATCTGCAAGGCGATTGGAATATATCTACTGAGCACGACACCGTTTATAAAGCTAAAAATGGTAGTTATTTTTTAGATAATAACGCCGATTATGAAGATCAAGCCAACCATAGGGAACTCTTTGCTTCAATGCTAGGTTATGTGCCCATTGCTCTTGATGCAAATAGCCCGCAGTTAAGTTTTTGGTACAAGGCTAATGTGTTCGGAGGCTTTGCTTACGTTTATATACAAGAAAAAGGCTCAAGTACTTGGAAGCACCTTTTTACTTTTTCAGATCAATATAATCATGATGAATATACTAAATATTACTACGATTTAAGCGCCTATAAAGGTAAATCTATTCGTATTCGATTCCGTCAATATTGGTATTCCGACATAGGCGAAAGAGTATTTACGGTTGATGATTTTAGAATTGGAGACGATGACAGAGTTACTTTAAGTTACCCTTACGAAAATACGTTTGAAACCGAAGCCGAGCGTGCCGATTTTATTCATGATGGTGATTGGGGGATATCACAAGCCCACGATACTGATTATGTCCCTTACGAAGGGGATTGGTTTATAGATAACAATGCAAACTTTGAAGAGCAGCAAAATCATCGTCAGCACTATATTACTCTTGCTAATTATATTCAGATCCCAACTGATGCCGTAGTACCCACATTAAGCTTTTGGTATAAAGCAAATAATTTTGATGGTGGATCTTATTTAGAGATTCGTCGTAAAAATGATACTCGATGGATTGGTTTGTATAACTTTGTTGAAGACAAAAATCATGACGAATATGTGAAGTTTGAAGCGCATTTAGATGCATACAAAGGTGACGAAGTTATTATTCGTTTTAGACAGTATTGGAACAGTACTGTTGGTGAACGTGCTTTTGTTGTTGATAACTTTAGGCTGGGTGATCTTATTCAAGAGCAATATGTTTTTCCTTATTTTAATAACTTTGATACAGATATATCGACTGCTTCAACCAATGGTAGAGATCATTGGAATACGCAGCATGACTGGAAAATATCTGATCAAAATACGGTTACAGGTTCAGCAGCTAGTGGCGATTGGTTTTTAGATAATAACCCTGACGATGAAGATCAACGTCGTCATTATGAACAATACGCCAATATGCATGGGTTTATTCCTATTCCAGCAAGTGCGGTTAATCCTAAAGTGAGCTTTGACTATCAGAGTAATCTCTTGGGTGGTTATGCTTATTTACAAATACAAAAGGCGGGGTCTTCAACATGGACCTACTTAAAAACTTTTAGCACAAATGATAATACTGCTGTTTATAAAAATTATAGTCGCTCGCTAACCGATTACAAAGGTGAAAGCGTTCGCTTTAGGTTTAGGCAGCATTATAATTCAACCGCTGGTGAACGCGTATTTAACGTTGATAATTTTACCGTTGATCAAGAACTACTGGGTATTTGGTATTTTGAAGAAAATTGGCAAGATTCAACGGGTAATGGTTTTAATTTAAGTCCCGTAAATACACCTGTTTTTAACGATACGGAACGCGCAAAAGACGGTGACATCGGCTCAAATACGAGTACTTGTTATTATACCGGTTACGAAAACGATCAATATGCTATAGCGCCTAATACAGACACACAAAGTAATTTCAACGAAATAACCGTATCAGCGTGGGTAAACCCTACATCTTATAATGCAAGTTTGAGTACTATTTTTAGTAAAAGCGACGATTTTTCTATCTACTTAAACAGTGCAGGTAATATTCAGTGGCAATACCTAAATACTCAACTCACTAGTGGTTCAGCTGTACCATTAAATCAATGGACGCATATCGCTCTTACTTTTAAAGATGGTGAACAACATATTTATATTAATGGGGTAAGTGCCGCTTCAGCATCAGTAGCAGGAGTTCTTATCGATTTAGACGAAAACATATATGTTGCCGCAGATTTTAATAGCACCAACAATACGGTTTATTCTGATCGATATTTTCAAGGTACTATCGATGAATTACGCGTGTATCGTATTGCGCAAAGCGCCTCTGCAATTGCAAATGATATGGACGTACTTCACCCATGTGATATTAGTATAACTCCAGATCATTATCGAATAGAGCATGATGGCTTAGGGCTTACCTGTGAAGCTGAAACCGTCACTATAAAAGCTTGTAATGATGCTTTATGTACAGAATCAGGGCTTAATGAAGAACCTAAAACTGTTAATTTCCTGATAGATGGCGTGATTAGTTCATCATTTACTTTTACTAAAAAAACGACAATAAGCTTTGATCAGAAAATACTCGCAACAGTTGCATTATCGGTAACGTCGGATGTTAATAGCCCGTCTATTAATGGTTTTCAGTGTGTTGGTGGTGAAGCCGCAACGCCATGTAATATGGTGTTTAACGACGCAGAATTGAAATTTTTATATAACAATAATATCGATACACCGATTGAAAATCAGATAGCAGGAGAAGTCTTTCCTAAGAGCTTACATGTTAAAGCCGTTGAAAATAACAATGGTACTTGTGTCAGCACCTTTAATAATAAAACGGTGAATATAGGTCTATCTCAAGAAAATTCGGTACCAAGTGGCGCAGCGGGGCTGTTTTTTTATACTAACAGTGCCGCTATTGGAAAATACGGCAACTACACTAATGTGGCGTTAACCTTTGATAATGAGGGTAAAGCTATAATTCCAAATGCTAGATATGACGATGCAGGGCAAATTCGATTACATGCTAAGTACAGTGAGGGTGTGGGAGGAGCTAATTTAATTGGTGTTAGTAATAATTTTTGGGTAAGCCCCGCAATGTTAAGAATAACAACGGCAGTATCAGACCTTGATACTACGCCATTGAATAACAATACCAATTCAGGCACTCCAACAATAGTCGCGGGTAAAACATTTAAATTTAATGTGACTGCTTATAATGCAAAAGCCCAGTCTAACTTTGATAACAGTTATATTACTCAAAACTATACTTCTTCTAATCTGGAATTATCGGTACAAAGAGTGGAGCCAACGGGAACCGATACCTTTAATGGTGAATTTAGCCTTGATTCTGGTGCTAGTAACTCAGCAATCCCTAGTACAACGTCAACTACTTACCAATCTATAGTGTTAAAAGTTGAAAATGGTCAGTTACAGTCTGATGCAAAATATTCAGAGGTTGGTTTATTAAAAGTCGATATTCAAGATTTTGAATACGGTGGTATTGCAAACACAAGCATACCGTCAAGTGGAGCGATCGATGTAGGGCGTTTTATACCTGATCATTTTGATGTATCAATAGATACAAATAATGGTAACGGTTCATTTGAAAATGCTTGCGAACTTGGTGCTCAACACTTTACATATACAGGACAAAAATTTACCTATCAGTCTGCACCAAAACTCATTATTAATGCGATGAATGCGGATGGAGGTATTACTCAAAACTATACCCATACTGATTACAGAAAATTAAAGGCCTCTGAAACCAACATAAAGAGAACTTTTCCACTACTTGATGAAGACCAAAAAGGGGCTGATTTAATAAATAATGTGGATGTAGATAGAACATCATTAGCAGGTACACTTTCAATTTCTAAAGACCCTGCTGATAAAGATATTCACGGCTCTCTGACTTATACTTTTAACAAAGATGATGAATTTACTTATACCAAAAATACAAATTCAAAAATTGGTGAATTTTCTTCTAAATATATTATTACCCTTGAAAGTGTTAAAGATAGCGATAATGTGTCAGATACCTCAGGAAATCAGTCATCCACATCATTACCTTTATCTATAACTCCTGCGCAAATCAGGCTTCGTTATGGCCGTTTAGCGTTAAATGATAATTTTGGGCCAGAAACAAGCGATTTACCTATTAACTTATTCGCTCAATATTGGGATGGTACACAGTTTATTGTAAATACAGATGATCAGTGTACATCAGTCGATTCAGGTAAGTTAAAAGTAACAGGGTTTAGTTCAACGGCGGTTAAAACAAAAGCCTCTGAAGATCTTGTTAAAGGGGCTACTCAGTTTGTTTTACGTGCACCAGGCGCAGGTAATAGGGGAGCTGCTGAGCTAGAATACGAGACGATACTTATGCCATGGTTACAATATGATTGGCAAGGAGATGGTTCTCAACTCAATCCACAAGCTAACGCTGTATTTGGTATTTACCGCGGTAACGATAGGGTTATTTACTGGCGAGAAGTCTTTAGGTAAGTATTCATAGTTTCTATTATGTTATTGAGCTATTTTTAGTAATAGCTCAATTTATTTAGTTGGTATTAGACATAAGAATACGAAAAGTATTGTGGTATTTTTTATCATCGGCTCTGCCATATTTTATTAAAATGTCGTCTTGACCGTCGTTGTTTAGATCACTCGTCGCTAACATCTCTCCTTGATCAGGTATAACTGTTTCGTATTTTTGAGGCTTTTTAGCAAATAAACGAGCGTTGTCAGTACCAAGGTAAATTTTGAGAGTATCGTCGTCTTCAGACAGCATTAAGTCTTGTAACTTGTCTCCGTTAACATCTAATAAGGTGACTACAGGGTTGCCACTTGTACCTGAGCTTAAGCTAAAATTTAGTTGAACTTCTTTGCTCACTTTCGACTTTTTATTAAAATGGAAGTTTTCATCCATATAAAATAAATGAACGTCTTGATCAATGCTTCCAGAGAGCAAAGCCCCAATAATTTGAGATAAACCAATATCAAATCCCGCCACTAAAATTTCATCTTTTTTGTCGTTATTAATATCAACAAATCGTATGTCTGTTAAGGTGCCTTCTGCTTTAATAGCGCTATCGGGGCGCTCTGAAAAGTGAAGTTTATTATCAATGTTTTGGCCTAAGTAAACTTCGTAGTCGTTGGTTTTATTTAAAACGCCTTCGCTTTGCGTAAACCTAACCACCATATCAATAATATTATCGTTATTTATATCTTTAAGTTGCTCTATTTTTCGGTAACTTAAGTTACTTTGATCGCGTTTTTCACCATCTGCACCCAACTTGTTCCACCAATCAATACTACTGATAAGCTTATTAATAGCAATAAAATGAGGAGTAGGGTTTATAGTTAAATCTGCTTGTTGTAGAAAGTAAATCAGCTGTCCATTTTGTATGTACATAACATCGGGCAGGCTATCAAAATTTACATCACCAAAATGTATGGTAGTTTTAAAGTATGTTATTTCTTGTGGCGTAAAAACTGTTTCAGGTTGAATAGGTAATACTGACGTTTTAAAGCCTTGTTCTTCTGGTATCAATACATGCACTTGATTGAAATCAGCTATATAAATGTCGTCATACTTATCGTTATTTAATTGGGTTAAAAAATTACCTTTTGCTAAATACTGCTCGTTATTTCCTTTTGCCATTGAGGAAATAGCATGAATGGGTTTGAAAGATGACTTTTTGTCTATTTGATCTTGGTTCAATAAGTAAATGTTATTGCTTGATAAAAAATAAAGCGTTTGCAGTTGCTCTGCCTGTAAAGTTGAAATGTCAAAACTATAGAAATCTTTAGGCAGGGGCGTTCTATAGTATTCAGTATAAGTTGCTTGTTCATTAAGTGCATAAACCATCAACCATCGATCGCCTGAATCATCAATAGAAAAGGTGATTAACTCTTTACCTTTATTTTTTAATATATTAATAGGCATAACAGAATGGGTAAGCTTAAAAGGAGCGCTGATCACGGTTTCGGTAAAGTTAATGTTTGCTGCTGATTTACCATAGCTGTTGCAGCTAACGACAATGATAAATAATAAAGTAGACCTTATTAAAGTGATGGCCGTTGAAGATGATTTGTTGTCCGATAACATAAAGGGCATTTAAATGACAATATAACAGTAAGTTGTCTTTATATTGAACATCAGTTGTACAGTTAAGTTCAATAAAATTAAGGTAAGATTTTGTAAAAATGGTAGTTAACCGGAACTCGGCTTAACAAATGCTTCTCTAGCAGCTATTTTTCCTAACTTTTGCGTTAAATTTACTTGCAATAGAGGAGTATTGACGCGAAATTTTCCTTGAATTAAGAAAAACTAACAAGCTAGAGGCTCAATAAAAAGGCATACTTTATTAACATATGCCTTTAGCGATAAATTGTTTTTTTTGTGGGAGATGTTAATTAACTTTTTTACGTTGATTAACTAACACCAAACCTATCATAGACATGAATAAAATGAGTGAGCTTGGCTCTGGTACAGAAGCCAACAACGCTGGGCCGTATATTGCTTGTGCAGTTGTTATGTCATCTGCATGTAAATCACTAATTGCGCCACCATAAAAAGCATACATTACAGCTGAACTATCTAGAGAATGACCTAAACCAATCGCATGACCTATTTCATGAACAGCAACGGTAAAAAGATCTAAGGAACCTGAATTGTTAATGCCCCAATCCTCTGCTGTGTCAAAGTGGATATCTCCAGCAACATTAGAACCTGTTGGGTAATAACCATGTGCTAAAACGCCTAAAGGTCCATCGAAGAGGTGGCCGCCAATACGAATGTCAGCTCCTGGAGGAGCTCCAAAAGGTTCACCACCATCAGTGATCATTTTAAAAGTAATATCTGCTATAGAAGACCATAAACTAAAGGCTTTTTCGATTTCAGTCAGAAAGCCTGTCGGCATAAAACTAGATAAAGCCGATGTAGTACATGGGTTTGGCTCAAAAGTCCCTAAACATGAAATACCATCATCCATTAAACTCCAAGTAACTTCACCGCCTGAAGTACCTAGCGTAGGATCTCCCCACTTGTATCCTGAAATAACACCTGCTTGGCTAGATAAAGAAAAAAACAAGGCTGCAGTAATGGAACAAATTTTAATGAGTTGTATAAAAGTTCTCATGATGAATGACTTTGTTTGTAATAGTTATAATCTAGTTTAGGTGCTTTATATTATTTTGTCTCTATTAATTTCCATTGGATTAACAAAAATTAGACAACAGCTTGAATAATGAGCCTGTATTGTATGACTAAAGCTAAATACACTTCAGTTATATACTCGTTATCAAGGAAGTAATTTTGTTCAGTGCTTAATTGATAGTGCTAAAAATAATTCATAGATGCGTTTGTTATTATTAACTTTAGTTAGATTCCTATATTTAGGTAACACAGGAGCAGTTACCGAGAATAGCCATGACGTAAACTTAATGCCTTGCAAAAAATAATCAACAAAGTTCAACAAACCCTAATATTGATGATCAAATTTACTTGAGAATCGATCAATATTCATAACCGCTGTATATTTTTTTCTGTTAACTTGAATATACCATCACATTATCACTTAGTCGCTTTAGGTTGTCTTTTCAGTATTTAGTTATAAATTAAATATAATAATACTTAAACGTTCATTGATATTCGATGTTTTGACGAACAATTATTAACACATACTTCAAAAAAATAAATATTAATAGGTGTATACAATAATGGATGAATTTAAAAAAGGTTGGGGGGCGCTATTAGCAGCGACATTTGGCACCATGTGTGGTTTGGTGACAGTAACTAATTATTCTCAAGGTTTTTTGGTAGGCCCTGTAACAGCTGAGTTTGGTTGGAGTACACCTCAGTTTTTCCTTGGTTTTACCGTGATGATGTGTATGGGATTAATTTGTGCTCCTATTGTGGGGTCTTTAGCGGGTAAATATGGTGTTCGGTTATTGGGCATTGTCGGCTTGATTGGGCATGCGCTTAGTTATGTTATTATTTCCTTTAATCCCGGTTCTCTACCACTTTGGTATTTAAGCTTTGCTTTATTAGCTATTCTAGGTGCAGGTTCATTACCTGTTATTTGGACTACCATACTAAACGATTATTTTAAAAAACATAAAGGTAAAGCCATAGGTATTACCATGACGGGTACAGGTATTGGCGCGTTGATATTACCACAAGCAACTAGTTATATTGTTGAGGTATATGGATGGCGTACTGCTTATCAAGCTATAGGTGTGGGGGCGCTGGTATTATCTCTACCACTAGTTATTGCATTGTTTAAACCGAATACTCAAGCGCAAAATGATACAGCAGAGCAAAATTCACAACCTAGTTGGGGGATGACTCGCGCAGAAGCGATGAAGCAGAAACAGTTTTGGATATTAGGTGCAGTTCTGTTTATTACAGTATTTGTTGTTGTAGGCTTATTATCTAACTTTAAACCGATATTATTGAGTAAGAATTTAGATGGCAGCACAATTGCGCAAGTTGCATCGATAATGGGGTTAACTATTATATTTGGTCGTATGGCTGCGGGATTTTTAGTCGACAAATTTTGGGCTCCAGCCGTAGGTGCCTTATTCTTCACTATGCCTATTATCGCTATTTTGTTACTTGTGTATGTACCTAGTTCAGCTGTAGTAGCTTTAATCATAGCGCTAACAGTAGGTTTAGCTGCTGGAGCAGAGCTTGATTTATTAGCTTACTTAACAAGTAAGTATTTTGGTTCAAAACACTATCCTTCTGTTTTTGGCTGTGTTTTTGCTTTTTTCACCGTAAGCGCAGGTATTGCTCCTCCTATCTTTGGTGGTGTGGCAAATAAGTTTGGATATGACACTATTTTAATGATTTCGGCAGGTTTATTAGTACTGTCTATTTTCTTGTTTTTATCATTGGGTAAGTACCCAGAACAAGAAGCTTTACAAGAATAAGTCAATCAATTTAGCTCGGTTCATTGAATCGAGCTAATACCTACCTCACTAATAAATTTCTCATTTCTGTAAGCAACACTAATCCGTGTTTATACCCGTTACCAATCAAGATGCGTATTTCAGAGCACTTGAGCGATATCAATTCAAGGCAGTGCTTTGCAATAATGGTCGTTCCCTTATAAAAAGCACTAACGAAGAAGTGATTTTGCTCAAGCGCTTCTTCGATGGGTCTAAAAACAATTTATGCTTCGTTATTAACTTTAGTCAGGGAATAACCATGACGTAAACTTAATGCCTTGCATACATGGATGTATGTACTTAGATTTCGTTTGGAACGTGAAATCTGTGCCTAAATTGTTTTTAGTTCCCACTGAAACCTGCATCTTGAATGATAACGGGTATATATATGGTTATTTAAATGTGCCTGTATGGATGCCAGTGCTTGGTTTTTATTGGGAATAAAGACATCTTGAGATCCACTAAATATCATCGAAGAAGGTACGGCTTATACCGTGGGTAGTATTAGTATAATTAAAGATTATCACGTAATAAATTAAATGCTTAATTTTAGATAATTTCTACAATTTGTTTACCTACAAAACCACCGCTAAGTTGCTTTTGCAATGCATGAGAGATGCTTTCTGTATCAAAGTTGATGATTGATATTTCAGGTACGGTAATATTACCGTTAGCGACATTTTCTAATAATAAGTTACTCATAAAACTCATACGTTGTTGTGCACACAGGCTATTTGCTAGCCATGCTCCACCTAGAGATACTACACTGATATTTGGCGCTTTTCTAAACATAAGTTCTGGCTCAAAAGCAGGTAAGGTTTTTAAACAGGCTATACGGCCACAAAAGCGCATTAGCTCTATGTTTCTTACAGTTGCTTCGCCACCTATGGTGTCTATAACGGCATCAAACCCTTGTGGACCTAATACAGCGCGTATCTTTTCACAGAGTTTTTTGTCGCGGGCATCAAAAACTTCATCAGCACCTAATTTTTTTACTAACTTATGATTATGTTTTGCTGCGGTTGTAAAAACGTCTGCGCCGCGCTGTTTGGCAAATTGAATGGCAAATTGTCCAACAGCACCAGCACCAGCTTCAATAAAAACAGTGTCTCCTTCGCTGATCTGAATTTTCTCTAAAGCAATAAGTGCTGACATACCTGAGCAGGGAATGGTTGCAGCGGTATTACTCAATATACCCTCTGGAATAAGAGATACTGCGTAATTTGCTACTTTAGCGTATTCACTTAGTACTCCTTGTTGTGCCAAACTTGAGTGCCACATAACGCGATCGCCAACACTGGGAAATAACCCTTTGTTTGCTTGTACAACAATGCCTACAGCATCTAATCCTAAAACATGTGGATATTCCCACTTGCAAAAACCTGTTTTAGCAAATTGTGCATCTAAAGGGTTTAGCCCAACAGATTCAACTTTTACCAGTATTTCGTTTTCATCACATTGAGGTAATGGAAGCTTAATTTTAGACAGGCTCATGTCTTCATTGGGTTGCTCCAGCACAATAGCTTGCATTGTGCTGGGTAAATCGCCAAGTTGTACTACATTGTTAGACGGCATAAAAAAACTCTAGTGTTCGACAGTTAACTTATGACTCCAATGACCGTTGAATGCTTGATACGTACTTACTTTTGCAATTAACGATGATATGGCAGAGTCAATATTACTTTTTTCGGCTATTAAAACATCCTGTCGTGCATCTAACAACTCTAAGTAGGGGATTTGTCCCTCTTGATACATAGCTTGTGCTTGTAAGAACGCATTATTTGCATGCTTAAAGCGTTCTTTAGCAAATGTTTGCTGGTTTGTTTGCTTTACCAATAATTGCAGCGATAATTCACTTTCATTGATCGCTTTCAGTACAACTTGTTGGTACTCGCTATAAGCGGCTTCACTGAGAAACTCCTGTGCTTCTTTTTGTGCTAGCAATGCAGGGTAACTTAATAAAGACCACTCAATTTGAGGGCTAACTTGCCACTGTTGTTGGGTGTCGACTAATCGTGTGTTATTTAATCCTAAAATTCCAGCAAAACCACTTAAACTTATATTAGGTAATAAAGCTTTGCTTGCTGATACACTTAACGAGTATGCCTGACTAAAGTTATACAAGGCTTGATTTATATCAGGTCTTAGTGCTATTGCATTATTTGGTTGAGCAATCTCTACGGTGAGTGAACTCGCGAGTATATTATTCTGTGTACTTACAGAAATTTCGTTAGTTAGCCTACCAGTTAATAGAGCAAGAGTTGATAAATCGCTATATTGAGCATATTTTATATCCGGTAGTAACGCTTGCTGCTGGCTGAGTTGAGCTTTGGTTCTGTTAAGATCAAGTTCACTAGCAACACCTTCATTTACCCGTACTTTAAGTACTTCAATACTTTGTTTAAGTGCTTCAATTTGATTGTTAATAATTCGCTGTTTTTGTATATTGCCTTGGTAATTTATATAACCTTTTACAACAGCCGATACGATTTCTATTTTAAGTAAACGTAACTGCTCTGCTTTACTCATGGCAGAGGCATTAGCGGCGTCTACTAATGCTGTTATTCTACCAAATAAATCCAGTTGCCAATCCATACCTAAATTAGCAGTCGATTGACGAGTTATGGTGTCAGCTAAGCTAGTACGCTTAGCTGAAACGGTAAAACCACCTTGAGGCAAGTATTCTGTTTTTTGGGCACCTAAAAGAGCTAAAGCACTTTTTAACTGTAACTGACTTGTTTTTAAATCATAATTCTTTGCAAGAGAGTCGTTAACCAGTTCATTTAATTGAGCTGAATTTAATTGATACCACCAATTTGTTTCATCATGCCCTGACAAATCTGAAGCGATATTTGCTCGCTCCACAAAGCTTTGTAGTAATTGCTGATGTTGTGCTTCGTCAATTTTACTAGCACAACCAGACACAACTATTGAAGTAACAACAAGAGCAGCAATAGTTATTTTATTTTTCATATGTTTTATCATGATTTACTCTTCAACCTTTTTCTTTGTGCTTTTAGCTAGCAGCATATAAAAAACTGGGGTAAATAAAAGTCCAAATATGGTTACGCCTATCATGCCTGAAAATACTGCGTTACCCATAGCATGACGCATTTCTGAACCAGCGCCTGTTGCTAAAACTAAAGGTACAACCCCCGCAGTAAATGCAATAGATGTCATCAATATAGGACGTAAACGCATACGACAAGCTTCGATAATGGCATCAATATTTGATAAGCCTTTATCATGTTGGTCTTTAGCAAATTCCACCATTAAAATGGCATTTTTGGAGGCTAAGGCAACCAATACAATTAATGCTATTTGTGTAAAGATGTTGTTGTCTGAGCCTACTAACCAAACACCTAATAACGCAGAGAATATTGTCATAGGCACAATTAAAATAATGGCGAGTGGTAAACGTAAACTTTCATATTGTGCAGCAAGTACCATAAATACTAAGAGTACAACCAGTGGGAATACGTAAACCATAGTATTACCGGCTAATATTTGCTGATAAGTTACGTCAGTCCATTCATATTTAATACCTTGTTCTAAGGTGTCAGCTAAAATAAGTTCGATTGCTGATTGCGCTTGATCTGAGCTGTATCCTTGAGCTGCACTTCCGTTAAGCTCTGCACTTGGGTAACCGTTATAGTGCATTACACGATCTGGACCTATCGTTGGTGTTACCGTTAATACTGAGCCGAGTGGTACCATATTACCTTGGCGATTACGCACTTTTAAATTTAATATTTGTGCTGGATCTTGACGAAACTCAGCATCTGCTTGTGCATTTACTTGATAAGTACGACCAAATAAATTGAAGTCATTCACATAAGCAGAACCTAAATAAACTTGTAATGTATCGAATACTTCATTTAGTGGTATACCCTGTATTAAGGCTTGTTCACGGTCAATATCAATATCCATTTGCGGCACTTGAATACGGAAGCTTGAAAACATACTCGTTAAAGCGGGATCTGCATTTGCTTTTTTAATAACCGCTTGTAAGTTGTTAAATAACACTTCAAAGCCTTTGTTTTCTTGATCTTCCAGTTGTAGTTTAAAGCCCCCTGTTGAACCTAAACCACGAATGGGTGGTGGTGGAAATACCGCAACAAATGCTTCATCAATCGCCATAAATTCTTTGTTCATTCTTCCTGCTATTGCTTTAGCTGATTCACCAGGGCCTTGTCTTTCTGAGAAAGGTTTTAAAGGTGTAAAGATAATTGCGCTATTTGGTGTATTAGCAAAGCCGTTTATTGATAAACCAGGAAACGATACAGTATGAGCCACACCCGGTACTTGCAGCGCTATTTTCTCCATTTGTTTAACTACGGCTTCAGTGCGATCTAAACTTGCGGCATCAGGCAATTGTGCAATAGCAACTAAGTATTGTTTGTCTTGTGGAGGTATAAACCCACCCGGCACTTGGTTAAACAAAGTAATCGTGCTACCTAATAGTGCAATGTAAACTATACCTACAATCAAGCTCATACGAATAAGTTTTTTAACCAGCTTTTCGTAACCTTTTGCACTACGTTCAAATACACGGTTAAAAGGTTCGAATAGCCATTTACCAAATAACATATTTAATAAACGTGTTAATTTATCAGGTTTACTATCATGAGATTTTAATAAAAGAGCCGCCAATGCGGGCGATAAGGTTAACGAGTTAAAGGCTGAAATAAACGTTGAAATAGTAATAGTTAAGGCAAATTGCTTATAAAATTGTCCTGATAAACCTGAAATAAAGGCTGTAGGAATAAATACAGCGCCAAGTACTAGAGCTATAGCAATAATAGGGCCTGTTACTTCTGTCATTGCAACACGTGTTGCTTCAAGTGGACTTAAACCTTTTTCAATATTTCGTTCTACGTTTTCTACAACAACAATAGCGTCATCCACCACGATACCTATGGCGAGTACTAAACCAAAGAGTGATAGAGTATTAACAGAAATACCTAACCATTGCATAACGGCAAAGGTACCCACAAGTGAAATAGGTACAGCAATCAAAGGAATAATAGATGCGCGCCATGTTTGTAGAAATAGAATTACAACAATTACAACAAGTACTATGGCTTCAAGTAATGTCGTTATTACAGCGTCGATTGAGCCACGAACAAATATTGTAGGATCGTAAACAATGTCGTATTCCACACCTGCAGGAAAGTTTTTAGATAAACGTGCCATGGTTTCACGCACTTGATCAGACAATTCTATTGCGTTAGATCCTGGTCTTTGGAATACAGGCATAGCCAGTGCTGGTTGCCCATCAAGTAATGCGCGTAACGAATAGCTGCTTTGTCCTAGCTCTACTGATGCAACGTCTTTAAGGCGTGTAATTTGACCTTGTTCACCTATTTTTATAATTACGTCTTCAAATTCTTCAATGCTGCTTAAACGACCTTTTACATTTAATAAAATTTGAAATTGGTTGTCGTTTGCTGATGGTTGAGCACCTAAGCTACCTGCGGCTACTTGTTGGTTTTGTTCACGTAGTGCACTTAACACATCATTTGCGGTAAGAGATCGAGCAGATAGAGCGTCAGGATTTAACCAAACACGCATAGCATATTGGCTACCACCAAAAAGTCTAAAGTCACCTACACCCGGTAAACGTGTAATTTGGTCTTTTATATATAAGTCAGCGTAGTTAGCTAAATAAGCTGTGTCATGCGTTTTTTCAGGAGAAAAAAGATGTACAACCATTGTAAGATCTGGAGACGACTTTTCAGCGACTACACCTAATCTTTGTACTTCTTCAGGCAAGCGTGGTAAAGCACTGTTTACACTGTTTTGTACTTGGGTTTGTGCTCGGTCTAAATCGGTACCTAAAGCAAAAGTTACCGTTAAAGATAAACGACCATCGCCCGTTGCTTGAGAAGACATATACAGCATGTTTTCAATGCCGTTAATTTCTTGCTCTAATGGTGTTGCAACGGTTTGGGCTATTACCGTAGGGTTAGCTCCCGGATAATTAGCGGTTACAACAACGGTTGGAGGTACGACTTCAGGGTACTCACTTATGGGTAACTGAAATAAGGATATACCACCACCAATTAAAATAATAAGTGATAGCATGGCCGCAAAAATAGGGCGTTCTATAAAGAAATGTGAAAACTTCATTTTTAACCCTTAGTACTTGGCAATTAAGTTGTCGGTATCGATTGAACTTAACGTAAAGGCAATACCTTCACTATCAATCGTAACCGTATTTGGGTTAATTGGCATACCAGGTCCTACACGAGCAGGGCCATTTACAGCAATAACATCGCCTTTAGATAAGCCAGAGGTAACAGCACGTAATTTTCCGTAACGTTCGCCTACTTCAACAAGTCGGTATTGCAAAACATTATCTGCACCAACAACTAAGATAAAATTATTTTCTAAATCAGTACCAATGGCTCTAGCCGGAACAATCACTTTTTCAGTAATGGCATTTGCAGCAACTTTGATACGAGCAAAAGAACCCGTACGTAATTGGTGATCTACGTCTTCAAATACGGCACGTACACGTAAAGTACCTGTAGATGGGTTAATGCGGTTATCAATAAAATTAATGTACCCAGTATATGAAAACTCTTTTTGCCCAACTTTTTGCATAACAACTTTTTGCTTGGTTTCTGCGGTAACGTCGCTGAAAGCTTCGTTCCAAGTGCGTTCGTCTATGTCAAAGTAAGCATACATGCGCTGGTTTGAAACAATAGACGTTAATACGCTTTGGCCAGCAATAATATTATTGCCTTTAGTGATATTAGCGCGAGATATAACACCGTTAATTGGAGAACGAATTGAGGTGAATTCTAAATCAAGCATAGCGGCTTCAAGTTGAGCGTTTAATGCGGCAACTTGTGCTTCACTCTGGCGTAGTGTTGATTCACGCGATTCTACTTGTTCTGTTGAAATAGCTTTACGTTCGGCGAGTCTAATTGCGCGTTTTGCTTCGCTTTTAGCTTGCTCTAATGCAGCTTTCGCACTCATAACCTGTGCTTCTAAGCTTGATACAACAGCAGTAAAAGGTCGGTTATCCAGCTGAAATAATAAGTCGCCTTCTTTAACTGAGTCGCCTTCTTTAAAAGCGATATGGTTGATAACACCTGATACCCTCGGCATCAATGCAACTTCTTCAGGTGATTCTATACGTGTTGTATAGGTATGCCAGTTTTGAACTGGTTTAACTAATACTTCAGCTACATCAATAGATTGAAGAGGGCGTTGCCCCTGTGCTTGCGCGGCTTCTTCGCTACACCCCGAAAGTGCAATGGTTAAAACGAATGCAGTAGAAATAAGAATATATTTGAACATTTTAGAACTCCTTTAATAATGATCTGATCATACGGAACAAGCTTGTAGATAAAAAGCCTATATTTTTACATTTATTAGTGCCAAAATTGCACCAATAAGATTGAGGCAGGGTATAAATTATGGATACAACCAGTCGGTTACTTATGCTGTTAGATGTTATAGAAAGAGGATCTTTTGCTAAATCGGCAGCATCGCGCAATATTGATCGCTCTGTTATATCTAAACAAATCAGTCGATTAGAAGAAGAGTTAGGTGTTCGGTTATTAAATAGAACGACACGTTCGTTTTCTTTAACGGCTGCTGGCGCCGAAATGGTAAAGAAGGCAGAGCAACTTAGAGAACTGCTAGGAGAAACCGTTAGGTTAGCTGAAAATTACCATCAAGAGCCTAGAGGTATTTTAAAAATAACCTCGTCGAGTATTATTGGCCGTCGATTTATACAGCCAGTAATTAACGACTTTCAAAAGCGTTTCCCGCAAGTAGAAATTGAATTACATTTAGATGATCAGCTCGTTGATGTTGTAGCTGAAGGATTTGACTTGGCTTTTAGAATGGGCGAGCCTAAAGATTCTTCGTTAATTGCCCGTAAAATTGCCCGTAATCGATTAATACTCCTTGCTTCGCCAGAGTTTATTGAAACTTATGGTATGCCCACTTCAATAGAAGAGCTAGGTGACTATCCTGCGGCAAGTTATTGGAGCCAATCGATTCGAGTTGAGAGTATTCGCTACTACAATGAACAGAACCAAGCATGTGAACTAAAAACTAAAAGTACGTTTAGGGCAAATGATGGGGAGGTACTATTAATGAAGGCATTATCGGGAACGGCTTATGTTTTAGCGCCTGCTTTTGTTATTGAAAATGAAGTTAAAGAGGGTTTACTTATACCGTTTTTAACAGACGTTAAATTGATGGACTATAGCCCGATGTATGCAATATATCCTCATCGAGATTTACCGGTAAGAACACGTTTGTTTTTTGATGCTGTAAAAGATTACTTAGGTAAAGAAATTCCTATATGGGAAAACTCTATTCCTAATTTTGAACAGTTGTATCAGGGGAAGTAGTCAAAGTTCAGGTTAAGTATCTTTGTGTTTTAAGCTAAAGGCTCAGGTTTTGCAAAGTAATAACCTTGCCCATAATCTACGCCTAGTTTAGTTAAAGCATCAACAACTTTTTTATCTTCAATATGTTTAGCGATCACTTGTTGGTTCATTGTTTTAGCCACAGCACAAATAGATTTAATGGCGCTGTAATCAAGTGGATTTTCCATCATATTTTTAATAAGGGAGCCATCAATTTTTATTTTATTGGTTGGAAACTCTATCAAAGAAGTATGGAAAGATTGGCCTTTACCAAGAGTCTCTATGGCAAACTTACAACCTGACGTTTTAATGTTCTCTATAAATAAACAAGTTCTTTGTACATTTTCCATCGCAGTTACTTGAGGTATTTCAAAGCAAATTTTTTCAGCAATTGAAGGGTTATTCGTCATTTTTTCTGAAATAAAAAGCTCTAAGTCGGTATCAATTAAAGAATGCCCAGATAGATTAATAGCTATTGTATTAATATTGACCAGTTGTTCATGATGCTGAATAAAATGATCACATACGGCATTAACAATCCAGTGGTCTATTTGACTAGATAACTGATAACGTTCAGCAATTGGAAAAAAACTTGCAGGGTTAACGAGTTCACTTTGCGTATTTTTCATTCGCAGAAAAATTTCAAAGTGTTTTCCAGTTGTTTGGTTTTGAAGGGGGGCAATGTCTTGTTTATATAATACAAATAAGTTGTTGTCTATCGCGTTATGTATTTGTTGAACAGGCACCATATCTTGGCGTTTATCTAAAGGATTTTTATTATTTATATCAAATAAATGTATGGTATTTCGGCCAGCATTTTTCGCTAAACTACAGGCTACGTCAGCAGAGTGCAGTAGGTCGGTTGTTGTACTTTCAGTTATTTTTGGTGCAATACCAATACTGGCACTCAATTTAAAGGTTTCCCCTTCCCAGTGGTAGCTTAGATCATTAATATTTTCTTTAATGTTATTGGTAATTTGCATTGTTTTTTCAACACCACAATTTTTAATTAAAATGGCGAATTCATCACCGCCTAATCTAGCTACAGTGTCGTAGGCCCGCACGTTGCTTTTTAATATTCGAGCCACACTTACGAGTATGTCATCACCTGCAGCATGGCCACAGGTGTCGTTAATGGTTTTAAAATAATCTAAATCGATAAAACATAAAAAGTAGTTGTGTGCTTTGTCGTTTATTATTTCATTTAAATTACGTTCAAATGCTCGTCGGTTTTGGAGTTCAGTTAAAGGGTCGTGAGATGCTTGATGAAAAAGCGTTTGTGTTAAGTGTTTAAAATCATTACTCAGTTCTATAATTTCTGTTGGTGCATTGTTGGTGGCTTTAAAATCGTCACCTGCTAGTGCGCGGTGCGATGAATAAATTAAACCATTAAGGGGTTTGCAAATTTTGCTATTTGCCCACCACCATAAAGCGACAATAAGTAAGAAAAATATACCTCGGGCGATCCACCTAATTTTGTTCATAAAGCGCTTTTCTGTTTCGAGGTTAAGGGCTTCTTGAGTGATAAGGGTATTTGTTTCCTGTAATAGCAACTGAATATCTTCAGATAAAGTTAAGCTGATAGGATCGTATTCTTCGAGTAAGGTACTTAAACGTGTTTCGAGTTGATCTAAGGGAATAGATCCAACAATGTCGAGGTAGTCATTAATTTTATCTACATTGACAAGCGATCGTTTAATTTCAGTAGCAAACTGTTTAAAGTGATTTTCAGTAGATATTGCGGCAAGCTCATTGCTGAGATAATACCCCATGTTTTTTGCGCCATAAATAAGATAGGTGTTGCCTGACGCCACGACTAAATCGGTTGATACTAAGAACTGAGCGGCACTGTTTTCAATACGCTCAAGATCTTTAGCCCATAATAAACTTTTGCTGTATTTTTCAGCTAACGTTTGAACATGATCAAAATAATAACCTAATACTTGTTCTAAGGTGTAAGCACCGAGTAAGCATGAAAATACAAGTAAAGCGAGATAGCTTCTTATTCTCATGGGCGCTCTTTAATGATTAATAGCTGCAATTTGTTCAATATCTTTTTTCCAGCTGATATCGGTAATAGCGAGTGTTTTTAATGCTGAACGTAGCGTTAATAACGCAAGTTGAGGAGTTTGACTAAAAGCCCTTTTTCCTTCTGGTGAAAGCATTTCTCCCTTTTTACTGAGTAATACTTTTAATTGTGAGAGTGTTTTACCTTTTAATACCTTATTAATGCGTTGTATTGTATTGTCGTTACATTCGGGGCTACGACAGCGTTGGAAATAAAAGCCTTTGATACTTCTATCAACATTCATTGCCCATGCAATTTCAACTAAGCCCCATTTTGCCCATTCAGACCGAGCTTGTAAAAAACCTACATGCTTATCATCTTTATAAAGTATATATAATGTATGTTTACCCACTTCACTTTGATGAATCGTAAAAGGTAGTTGTTGTCTAACGGTTTGGCGGTCTTCTTCGGTAACGGTAGTGACAACAGAACGAAATTGATAGCCTTGATCGTAGATCATTTGGATAGCAGAGATGGGATCTCTTAAGGAACAAAAGGCAGCATGAACTGTTGATAGAGTAAATACCTCAATGATCAACAATAGTATTACGGCATTAATTTTATTTTTCATGAATATATCTGCCATTAGATTTCGTATATAGGTTGTAAACTTTAAAGAGGATAATATCAGCTTGAATTATAAAGGTATCAACTTGCCCTTATACTATTGTAGATGTTTTTTAAGTTTATGCCTGTCTTGAAAAGCTTTATTCTTGTTGCTCTATTTACATAAAATGGCTATGCCACAATCCAACGCCTAAATTAAATCGCGTTTAATTTAAATAAAATTTATATCCAAAAGGTCAACACGCTCTAAATTAAAGTGCTCGGTGTTCTTATTCTTTAAAGGGAGGTTGCCCTCAATCATAACAAGTGTTGACATTAAAACGATTGATACTTAAATCTTTTCCTATTAAGGCAACTCGCACATTGTTGTTATTAACTAGTGGCTGAATTGTTTCCATATGGACTGGTACATGAAATATAAATATTGGAATATTACCTAGAATTTTTTGACCTTTTTCACCATATGTTGAATTTCCGATTTCACCATACCCCATTGCCATGGCTGTAATGTTATAAAAAGAGAAGCCGATTTTATAAATGTTTAGTGATAAAGAGGCTAATATATTATTTTCTTTTAAAGGAAATATTGCCAGAATTGTTTTAAAACCTGCATTTGTATATTGCGATAAAATACTGGGGTTTGAACCCTCAATATATAAACGATCTTTAATATTATCTAATTTAGTAATGCTTAAAAGTCGGGTGATTGCTTGCTGAGTTTGTTCTTCATTTAATTTATCTAGGTTTTTATAGTCTAACCAAAAGTATTTGTCTTTACCCAACTCGGATAAAAAGTGCTTCAATGTTAAAAGTTTTCCCGACTTTTTGGGATAAACATATTTCCCATTAGCATCTTTTTTAGGATGGTCATGCGAAATAATAAATTGATCTAAATCTACATCAAAATGAAAATCGACTTCGGCACCAATGGCTCCGTGTTCAAATGCTCGCCTCATACTAACCAAAGAATTTTGCTCGCTTCTCTGATTGTAAAGTCCGCGAGCAGACCAAATTTTATTGCAATTTTGATAGGTGTCGAGATATTTTCTGTGCTCTAACTGATGATTAACATAAGCAAGTAAAACATGGTAAGAAATAACAATGATAATGGTGAGTCCAAGCGCTATTTTCTTCTTGGAGAGCTTTTTTCTATGAGACATAATTCACTTACTTATTTGTGCTGCCTGAAGCATAGTATTATAAATCTTTTTCAGTACTACATTCTATACCTAAGTTGTACACTTAAAAGAGGACTAATGTCTATTGTTGGCGTGTCTTTTAACTTGTTTTTGTATTGGGCACTAACGTCAAAGCCTTGATAACTTAGCCATTGAATACCAACTAACCAATAACTTGTTGAGTGGGTTTTATTATTTACCTCGTGGTTAGTTTCAGTGTTTTGATAACCTAATTGAAAATAGCTTGAAAGATTTTCTTGTGGGTTTTTCCATCGTGTTTCAGCAAAAGAATTGAGTGTATCGTTTCCTGCTGTTTTACCAATAGACGATTCAAACATAAATTGCCATTGGTAATAATAATAGGAAGCATCTATTCCTATTTTTTTGCGGTTTGTAATACCATTTCCATCTAATACATCACCGGTAAACCAAGATATTCCTGCGACTAGGTTTTTATTACCAAGGGTGCCTACACGGCCTGAAAATATATGGGGATTGCCAGTGCTTTTAACTTCATTACCAGAACCGCGAGTTAGCGCTATTTCATATTCTAAATTAGGTAAAATTCCGTTTACTGATACCCCCCAATCTGCTTTTATTCCGCGATCACTTGTTGTGAGTTGGCGTAAGGTGCCATTGGTGTCTATTTGGTACTCTAAACCGAAAGGTACTTCAAAGTGGCCCACTCGAATATTGAATTTACCTTGGCTTAAGCCCGTATAGTTAAAATTAGCAATACGCCATGTAAGTTGTGTGTCGTTGCCATCATCAAAAATAAACGGTGCTTTTTGTTCGTTATTTAACTTAACAATATAAGGTTGAAAGGTAAGGGTGCCTATGTCTTGTGTCGCATTACTAAAAATACTATGAAAATCTAACCCTATAACATGCATAAAAGCATTTTTATTTTTATCTGCGTTGTGGGTTATTCGAGTGGAAGCATCAATAGACCATCGGCTATTTTCAATAAAAGATGCCGCATATAATGTATGTGGTAGGAAAATCGAACAAAACACGCTCAAGATTATGCAGTTTCTTGAAACTTTTTTTAGAAGGTACAAATTACTGTCCTTAATTTGATTTTGATTAAACAAAGAGTTACTTGCTTACATTACATTGGGACTCAAGGTATAATTAACCTTCATATTGTAGTACAGATGGGAAGTAACGATGCAATATTGTTTTTATAATGCATCTTATTTTTATCACGTCGTATTCTTCATTTTTCGTCATTAGCTTTAATTATCATCTTTATATAATCAAGTGGGTTTCATGTCATTAGAAAAATCATCTCCTAAACAAATACTGTCAGATAAGTGGTTAGCTGTTTTGTTAGCACTTTTGGTCGGCATTACACCATTTTCATTAGACAGTTATTTACCAGCAATACCTGCCATGGCTGAAAGCCTTAGTGTTAATGTGCATGTGATAGAACAAACATTAGGTATTTTTTTATTAGGTACTGCATTTGGTCAGTTGTTTGGGGGGCCAATTTCTGACTTTAAAGGACGAAAATTTGTTTCGACAATAGGGCTTGTTGTTTTTTTATTTTCTTCCTTAGCTATTTACTACAGCACTAATATTCAACAAGTTATGTGGCTTAGGTTTATACAAGCTATTGGTGCGGGCATGGCTTTAGTTGTTGTTGGTGCTATTGTTAGAGATACATATGATGGTGCAAAAGCGGCGGGGCTTTTTGCTTTGATCGGTTTAATTATGATGGCGGCACCTGTTCTTGCTCCTATTGTAGGTGCTGTTTTACATAATTTTTATGGTTGGCGTTCTATCTTTTTATTTTTAACGGTATTTGGTGGGGTATTGTTAATATTAAATACGCTAATGTTTAAAGAGACGAATCAACAAACCAGTAAATTTACGCTAAACACGCTTAAAAAAATTAGTCAGCAATATATTGTAGTATTTAAAAATAAAGAAGCGCTTGGCTTTTTATTTTTTGGTGCCTTAAGCTTTTCGTCAATGTTTGCTTTTTTAACGGAATCTCCGTTTGTTTATATGACCCTTTATGAAGTAGAACCAGAAATTTATCCCATTCTTTTTGGTGCTAATATTATTGTAATGGCGATATTTAATCGTATAACAGCTCAAAAATTAAAAACAACTCAACCGGTTAAAATTTTGAAAGTTGGAGTGTGCATTCAATTTATTGCTAACTTATCACTATTTATTGCCGCTTTTTTATTCAATACACCATTGCCAGTAGTTGTATGTTTAGTGATGTTTTCTGTAGGTTCACAAGGGTTAATTGTTGCTAATATTATGTCTTGTTATATGGATCATTTTCCAACAGGTAGCGGTACAGCTAATGCAGTATTGGGTACATCACAATTTTTATTTGCTTCAATAGTCGGCTGGATAACCACGTTATTACACAACGGCACATTAATGCCAATGGCAACTATGATGTTTGCATCTACCGTTGTGGGCATTATTTTATTAGTGAGTTTTTCAAAAGTTAAATAACCTCAGCTCGGGATAAGCAAAGTTACTC
Organism: Pseudocolwellia sp. G5-9; assembly: GCF_055808995.1. Lineage (NCBI taxonomy): Bacteria > Pseudomonadati > Pseudomonadota > Gammaproteobacteria > Alteromonadales > Colwelliaceae > Pseudocolwellia > Pseudocolwellia sp. G5-9. The sequence continues at coordinate 2,899,997 of NZ_CM147893.1, read as the reverse complement.
AACAAGCTATTTTTACGTCTAACTTCGTTGAATTTATTACTAATAGCCAGCTATTAGATAGAAAAATTCGCCTTGTTATACACAAAAATATCAATGTTGAGAAGCTAATATAGCTTAGGAAAACAACGATACATATTAAATTTTTGATAAATAATAACTTTAATTCATTCGCTAACATTCATTAACCCGAGTTGAGGTTAAATAATGAAAGAAATACTTTTTGACGTAACTAATGTTTAGCGTTTATTAAGTTATATAAGAACTTGTGAACGGAATATTTAGATTTTAGTGAAAGTGATGAAAGTATTTTGATTTAAAAAATGGGGTGGCTAAAGGGACTTGAACCCTCGACAACCGGAATCACAATCCGGGGCTCTACCAACTGAGCTATAGCCACCACTGATATTACTTGAAGCGCCCAGTGATAAGGCGCGAGGATTGTATTGTATTTTGCTGTTTGATATCAAGATAAATCTACAATTTATTCGTATTTAATTACTTTTAATGCTTAATCAGTAATACATCACAAGGTGGTTCGCTTAATAGTGCAGTTGTTGTACTGCCAATCCACAATTGTTCTAGTTTATTTCTCGCCACTAATCCCATAGCAAGTACATCAATATGATGGTGCTGTATGTATGCGGTTAAGGCTTCTTCTGGAATGCCTTCTAACAATATGCATTGTTCATTTTGGAGTCTTAGTTTTTTTGCAAAAACTTCTAATCCGTCGTTATGCATTGCAAGTATTTTATTTTTATATTTAGTGAGTACTGACGCAACGTAGTAACAATGAGCTACGGTTAATTTTGCCGTTAATTTTTGTGCCCAATGTTGCGTTAATAATACGATGTTGTCGTCTATTTTCCCTGGGCGAGCATGTTCATGTAATGGATCAACTGCGGCAAGTATGTTGACTGGATGTTTCCACGCTTTTTTATTTAATAGTAAAACAGGTGCGTTGATATCGGTAAGTTGTTGAAAAATAGGGTGACGTTTAGCTGAAATATTATCTTCTATAATAACAAGGCTGTTGCTTGTGTTTTTTATTGTGGAACTGAGAGCCGCAAAGTAGTTTGCTGATTGGTTAATAGTTACTTCAACTTTAATAGCATTCATGGTGAAAAATTTAAGCAATTGCTGTTGTTTTTGTTCTATTGTAGTTAATAACTCTTGCGATAATGTATCTTTGTTATTTAATAAATGCCAATATCCGCGGCCTGTTAATTGTGCACTTGCGTCAATAACAATTTTTACAGGTTTTTGATGAATTTGGGCAAGTTGAACAACTTTCTCTAATGACGTGTTTTGATAATAAAACCGACTATCAATAAACCAAATTAATTGCTCTGTTATCATATATAGTTGCACCTTAAGGACTTTCACTTGAGTATATCGTAATAATTTAATTTGTTTACCATTTTTCAAGTGTTTGTCATGTTTTTATATTTTCCATAATACAGTTTAACTACAGGATAATTATGCATTTAGATCCCTTTATGCCGCAAATGGTGAGTATTATTTTTATTGTACTCGCACTAGGTTTTGCTCTTAAATTATTGCATCAGCCTCATGTTGTTGCTTATTTAATTGTGGGTATTGTGATTGGCCCATGGGGAATGGGACTGGTAAGTGATACCGATAGTATTAGTCGTTTAGGGGCTGCGGGTGTTGTTTTTTTATTGTTTTTTGTCGGTATGGAAACCGATGCTAAAAAGTTAGTAGAAAATTGGAAACTGGCTATTTTTGGTACTCTGCTACAAATAGCATTAAGTGTAGGTTTTGTTTGGATGCTCGGCTTGTATTTTCAGTGGGGTATTGAACGGGTTATTTTAATTGGTTTTGTGATCAGTTTAAGCAGTACGGCAATTGTGATCAAACTGCTACAAGACAGCAATACGTTAGATTCTAAAGTTGGCCAAGGCGCATTAGGAATATTGCTTGCGCAAGATTTAGCGATTATTCCTATGTTGATTATTATTGGTTTATATAAAACGGACGCGGTAGAAAGTGCCCATATGGGCAAGCAAGTTTTTGGCTCTATTGTGGCGGCAATACTTTTAGCTTTTATTATTGTGAAAAAAGTCGTGCATATTCCGTTAGCTAAGTGGCTTAAGCATGATCATGAATTACAGTTATTTGCGGGTTTAGGTATTTGTTTTGGTTTGTCTATGCTGACGGCGTGGTTTGAACTGTCTACTGCTTTAGGCGCTTTTCTTGGTGGGATGTTAATTGGTGCAGCCAAAGAAACGCAGTGGGTGCATCATAATTTGAACCCGTTAAAAGTGCTTTTTGTGGCATTGTTTTTTATCTCGGTGGGAATGATGCTTGATGTTGATTTTTTAATGGCTAATTGGATTCAAGTTATATCATTAGTGTTGGCGGCGTTAATAACCAATACTTTTATTAATGCGGGTATTTTGAAAATTTCTAATTTTTCGTGGAAAGAAAGTTTATACGCTGGCGCTTTGTTATCGCAAATAGGAGAGTTCAGTTTTGTGTTAGCGGCAGTGGGTAATCAAGCAAATATTATTAATCAATATGGTTATCAGTTAGCGATTTGTGTTATTGCTTTATCGTTACTTATTAGCCCGCTGTGGATTGCTTTAAGTAAGAAATTAATAAAATACGAAGAGACAAAAAGTTAAGTAACTTAATGGTTACCGTAGCAAATGTTACGGTAACCATTAATAAACGTTATAGCTGTTGCAGCGCCATCATTATTATATCGCCAAAGCCCCAAATGATTGTGCCAAAAATAAGTAATAGGCCTTCAATAATACCCACATTAAATTTGATTGAGTTCATCAAATTATTTGCTTGGTCGGTAAAATCCCCTTCAATATCGGTTAATTCTTTTTCAATAAAGTCTTTGTCAGCCTTTATTAATCTAAGCTTACGCTTTTTTTGTAATAGCTCTACGCGCTTTCTAATTTGTAGTCGGCTGATCAGTAGGCGTTCCTGAATAATACCTGAGAAACCCGACATAATACCAAGTACAACCACTAAACTACCTGAACGTGATAACCATTCTTTATTTAGTAAGTTTATGGTCGAAAAATAATATCCTAAACCCAGAATAACAAAGCTGAGCAACACGATAATAACTTGGCTGCGAGTGCTCATTTTGATGGGTATTTTTACATCTAAAGCCATTTTTTCTTCTTAAATAATAATATTAAACTGGTGGCTAAAAAGCCCATAAAACCGAGTAGATAAAAGTATCCGTGAGTGACTTTTAATTCAGGTATGTATTCAAAATTCATCCCGTAAAGGCCAGCTAAAAAGCCTAATGGAATAAATATCGCGGTGATCACCGTTAATACTCGCATGGTGGCATTTAGTTGATGAGAAGTTACCGATAAATAGCCATTAATTAAATCGCTACAAATATCGTAATGCATTTGCGACAAGCTTAATAAGCGCTCTATACGTTCATGTACATCAATAACGGTATGTAGATCCGCTTGGTTAATAATAGTGGTTTCATCGGTAACTAATATTTTTAGCTCAGCGCCAATATTACTGTGGTAGCTAAAGGTTCGTTTGAGCTTGGTTAGTCTTGATTGATACAAGGTGATTTCTTGCATCATTTTATCATCGCCACCGAGTTGAAATTTATCTTCAAGCGCTTCTAGCTTTTCTTCAAACTCAAATAATTTTTGTAGATAAATACCACAACTGTAATGAAAAATTCTTAAAGCGAGTGTGATTGGGCTTTTACCTAAAAAACCTTCACCTTCGGCACTGAATAAACTGTTTATTGATAGAGAATCTTTTGCATGGCTGGTAATTAATACGTTGTTACTAACAAACATACTAATTTGTAAATGATCAAATAATAAATCGTCTTTTGGCTGATAAATACCGCGGTAAAGCATAAAGATATAATTTTTAAACAGCTCTATTTTAGGGGGGTGACGGTCTCTTTGAGCATCTTTTATTGCTAATGAATGACAGCCAAGCTCTTGTAATAATAGTTTTTCTTGCTCTTTGTCATGCGAATCAATATCTATCCATAAATAGGTGTTTGAGTCTGCGCGCCACGTATCAATTAATTCTTCAGCACCATAAATACAGGTTTTATCTGCTTTTAAAAGCATACATTTAATCATCAGATTCTCTTTCTTAAAGTGTTACACATAATGGGATTATTAAATGACAGTATATAGTGATATTACGAGATTTGTTTAACGAGTTATTTTTGTTAGCTTGTTCAAAATAATTAATTATCTTTACCTAGGTATACTCTATAGACTACTAAATTAGTCTTTATACTCAATATTATTCATTCGGTGTCATATGTCTTTAGATATTATCAGCTGGGTTGCCATTGCCTTATGTATTTCGCAATCTGCTATTTTTTCAGGGTTAAATATAGCGTTATTTTCGCTAAGTCGATTACAGCTTGAGGTTGAATCAGCAAAAGGAAACAAAGCCGCTAAAAACGTTTTAGCTTTACGAAACGATTCTAATTTTTTATTAACCACTATTTTGTGGGGAAACGTAGGAATTAACGTGTTGCTTACGTTATTGTCTGATTCTGTGCTTGCTGGTATTAGTGCCTTTATGTTTTCGACCATTGCAATAACGGTGATTGGTGAAATTACGCCACAGGCTTATTTCTCAAGAAACGCATTAAAAATGGGGAGTATGCTATCTCCTGTGATCAAGTTTTATCAAATATTATTTTACCCTGTAGCTAAACCTACGGCATTAATACTTGATGCTTGGTTAGGTAAAGAAGGTATAACGTATTTAGCTGAAAGCGAATTGAGCAGTATTATTCGTAAGCATATTGAAGCTGAAGAAACAGATATTAACCATGTTGAAGGTATTGGTGCCCTTAACTTTTTTAAACTTGATAAAATTTCAGTCGCTGAAGAAGGTGAGCTGATTGATCCTGATTCTATTATTGCGTTGCCAACTAAAATGGATTTACCGATCATTCCTGATATTTCTTCAGGGCCAGATAATGAGTTTCTACAATTATTAAATAAATCAGGGCATCGTTGGGTCGTGTTAACCAATGAAGAAGGTGACCCTTTGGTTGTGGTAGATTCGGATGCCTTTTTGCGTGATGCGTTTTTAGCTCCTGAGAAGTTTGATCCCTATAAATACTGTCATCGTCCTACAATTATCACAGACGATTCAACAATGTTAAATAATGCCATTATAAAAATGAAAATGAGCGAGTCTGTAGATCAGTCTTTTGATGGTGTAATTGAGCGCGATGTATTGCTTATTTGGGCTGAAAATAAACGTATTATTACAGGGGCTGATATCTTTGGTTTATTATTAAAAGGTATGCAACCACAAGAAGTATTGCTGACGTAAACTGATTTTTAGGTTAATAAAAATGCAAAATACACCATGGTGGGGAATAGTTGATATTCCAGAAAATAATAGTTTTTTATTAGAAAGTACCAATTTTACCCTCGCTGTTGAACACAAAAATAAAGAATGGTGTGTTCACATTAAACGAGATAATAACGCTAATGCTGAAGCGCCTGAAAATACATTTACGCGTACGCAGGGATCGTTTTCTCCTGAAGACTTTAGCGATGTTAGTAGGCACATAACCAGTGGTAATACTCACACGGTAGAAATAAAACCAAGTTTGGCAGATAGAACTGTGGTGTGTCGGCCTAAATCGCCGATTACCATTGTACCTGGTGCAAGTGTGGTTATGTATTTAAGCACACCTATTTGGTTAACAGTAAGCGTGAAAGATAAAATGGTTACTCTACTTAAAGAGGTTGCCACACAACGTTTGTCTGATACCTGGTTTGGTGCGTCTACCCGAGAAGGTGAACTGTGTTATGCCAGTCAAACCATTGGGCGTTTAGATATTGATAAACTTCCTTTCAGAGAGCAACGAGCCGTAACTCCCTTACTTATAGAAAACAAAGCAGATAACGATTTGATTTTTGAAAGGATAGCTTTACCCGTGCCATCGCTTTCATTATTTACTACGCCATCAGGCCAGTTATGGACACAAAATGTAACGCTAACTAGAGAAAACGATGGTGATTTTGCTAAATTAAAACTAGGTGCACCTCAACCTGATTCTATCTTAGTTAACGGGCCAAGAGTTAACTTAGGTCATGGGCAATTAATACGAGCGTTTAGTGCAATATTTAGTTAGAGAAATACTATGAATGAAATGTGGATATACCTGAACGAACTCTTTAATAGTGAAATGCTGGTTAAGTTTTTTCGTGCTAGCGCTTTGCTTATTGTGGGCTTTATTGTGGCTAAATTAGTCAGCCGTTTTAGTGCGCAATTTATTAATAAAATTTTTACGCCGCATACCAGCCAGTTAATCCAGCGTGGAATTTATTATTTACTGTTTATACTTTTTATTTTTTCAGCCTTGCTTGAATTAGGGTTTAATTTAAGTTTACTGTTAGGTGCCGCGAGTGTATTAACTGTAGCGATAGGTTTTGCTTCGCAAACATCAGCATCAAACTTTATTAGTGGCATATTTTTAATGGCTGAACGCTCTTTTGTTATTGGTGATGTGATTAAGGTAGGTAGTACCGTAGGCGAAGTGTTATCGATTGATTTGCTGTCGGTAAAAATTAGAACCTTTGATAACTTGTTTGTGCGATTACCTAATGAGTCGTTAATTAAATCTGAACTTACTACACTGACTAAGTTTCCTATTCGACGTTTAGATATGAAGATAGGTGTGGCTTATAAAGAGAACATTAAAAAAGTAAAAGATATTTTAGAAAAAGTCGCTTCAGCCAATCCGCTGTGTTTAGAAGAACCTAAACCCTTGTATATTTTTCAAGGATTTGAAGATTCTTCTTTGTCATTACAGTTTTCAGTATGGGCAAAAAGAGAGAACTTTTTAGAGTTAAAAAATAGTATGTACGAGCAAATTAAAAATGCTTTTGATGCTGAAGATATCGAAATACCTTTTCCGCATTTGTCTTTATATGCAGGAAATAAAACAGAACCTTTTCCGATCACCATATCAAAGCAGGAAAAGCGTAAAACTGACTAGAGTTCAGGTTATCCACAAAGGGGAGTGATATGTCGTTAGAAAACATAACGTCGCAATTAGGAAAATTAGCTGATGGTAAGTCGTCTAAAATACCGCCTGTTGAATTATGGGATCCGCCTTATTGTGGTGAAATCGACATTGTCATAAAAGCCAATGGTGATTGGTTTTATAACGGTACTATTTTTAAACGGTTAGCTTTAGTTAAGCTGTTTGCATCGGTTATAAAAAAGAGGACAACGATTACTTTTTAGTTACTCCGGTAGAAAAAGTAAAAATAGTGGTTGAACAAGCTCCTTTTGTATTAACTAAATGGGAATGGCAAGATGCGGAACAAACCAATATGTTGGTTTGTACTAATGTAGATGATGAGTTTGTTTTAGATAAATCGCATGCTCTAACCTTTGACGACAAAGGGGAAATGTATATTACCGTAAGACGTAATTTACAGGCCAAAGTACATCGAAATGTTTATTACCAGTGGGTTGAAGCTGCACAGCAAGTTGAAACAGAAAAAGGCACTGAACTTCTATTTACCAGTGCCGGTTGTGATTTTAGTTTGGGGGTTATTGAGGAATAATTTAGCCTCTACCGTTTTATACTAAATAACTCTTGAAAAACGTTGTTGGTTAATGTGTTTTTTCATGTAAATATCAAACGACATACAAATATTACGTACCAGTAATCTGGCTTGTGGCGCAATACGAATAGAGTCTTCATTATTATTTACTAAACCGTCTTCAATAAAGGTGGTTAGCATGGGTAAGTCGTCTTTAAAATAGTCATTAAAGTTAATGTGATATTTTTGGCTAAGCGCATTTTTATCTAAAAATAAATTACACATTAACTCTCGTATAACTTCTCCTCGAATTATATCGTCTTGAGTCAGCGCTACGCCTTTTTCTAATGCGTGTTCTTTAGTTTCTATTTCGTGATAATAGGTTTTTAAATCTTTAACATTTTGGCTGTAAACATTGCCAATACCGCTGATAGATGAAACACCTAAACCTAATAAGTCACAGCTTCCTTTCGTTGTGTAACCTTGGAAGTTTCTGTGAAGCTTGCCTTCTTTTTGTGCAATAGAAAGTTCGTCGTCTGGCTTGGCAAAGTGGTCCATACCGATAAATTCATAACCATAGGCACATAGCTTTTCGATGGCTAAACGCATAAGGGAAAATTTTTCAGTAACACTAGGTAACCATTCATCTCGTAATTTGCGTTGTGCGGCAAAGCGGCTAGGTATGTGCGCGTAACTGAACAGGGAAATACGATCTACGTCCATTTCTTTGGTTTTGTCGAGTGTGCGGGTAAAGGTTTCTATAGTTTGATGAGGTAAGCCATAAATAAGATCAATGTTAATTGATTTAAAACCTACGGCTTTTGCATGCGCAATAAACTGCTCGATAAACTCGGTAGACTGCACTCGGTTTATGGTTTGCTGTACTTTTTCATCTATGTCTTGTACGCCAATACTTAATCGATTAAAGCCTAAGCTGTATAAGTGCTCTGCTAGGTTTAGCTCTATTTCTCTAGGGTCAATTTCAATACTCATTTCTACTTTGTCAGCAAAATTGAATTTGTCTTTGAGTAAACTTACTAGGGTTGTCATTTGTTCATGAGTTAAGAAGCTAGGTGTACCACCGCCCCAATGCAGTTGTTTTACTGTGTAGTTTTCAAATAGTGGGGCGCGCGAGCTAATTTCTTTGGCAAGGTATTCTAAATAGGTGTCTGCTTTACTTCTGTGGCGAGTAATGACTTTGTTACAACCGCAGTAATAACAAAGGCTATGGCAAAACGGGATATGAATATATAGCGATAATTCTCTGTTAGGAGATTGTTCAATAGCTTGAATTAAGTCAGATTGAGTGAATTGGTCGTGAAACTCTAAAGCAGTAGGGTAAGAGGTATATCTTGGGCCCGCAGTATTGTATTTATTGAGTAATTTTTCATTAAAAAACTGACTTACCTGCATCACATCACACCTAAATTATTGAACCGTTAAAGTATTCTACGGTATTGATTAGGTGTGATTGTATCAATTGCTACATTAGTAATAGTTGATCTGACTCAAGCTTTGTTCTTTGTGTTCGTCATACTACACAGAAATAACACTAAGCCTTTCATTAGCGTACTGATGAAGTTCATTAACGTCTTGTTGAATTTTAGGTTTTAAATCGGCTTCAAGTTTCATACGTTCAAAATCAAGTTTCATACGTTCTTGTTTAGCCAGCTTTTTACGTTCTTCTAAAATAGGCATATGCTTAATAGCATTATATAGCTGATAAACAGAAGGAAATAGGCTTTCTAACTCGCTGCTTAATTTAAGCGAGTCTAATAGCACAGATAAACGCCAACAGCCTTCAGATAGGTCGCATTGCTCTTCTTTCATGGCTCTTACAATAATAACAACACTTTTGAGTATTTTAGTGTCGTGTTGTTTTAACGACGCTTGTTTTTCTTGTTCGGCAATGGCTTGATCTGCTGTTTGCTTTTTTAGGCGAGACATCAGCATGCCAGCATAGATTGCAAGCGGAACAATAATGAGTAAAGCTAAAACAATATAGAGCCAATAATCTTTAAGCATGGTTACTCCTATTCGTATTTAGACAAATCGCTTTTGTCTAAAGAATCCCATAAGTCGTCTTCGTCATCACTAGAGCGTTCTGCTTCGTCTTGCTCGTCTTCATCTTCATCATTCCAGCCAAGTAATTCACGTAACTCTTGATGACGATCCATTTTCGCATTGAAGTAGTTAATTTGCTCTTCGGTTAGCTCTTTATCTTCTTCTTGTAGCGCAAGAATAGTTTGTAATTGCGGATCATCTTCAATGGCATATAACTCGTCTTCTAATGCCGTTGTGGGTAAAGCTTCAGGCTCAACCATTCTAATTGCAGCAATAGGGGCTGATTTTTCTTTTTTAGGTTTATTAGCGATAACCTTTGGTGCATCTTTGGGTGTTAAATCAATTAATTTTTTGCTGCCTAAACGTGGATCTTTGGCCGCAGAGTTTGTTTGATTTTGATTCTTGTTTTCAAAAGCTTCTTTTTGGCGATTACCCGCTTCTTTACCTACTTTCTTTTTCGGTTTTTTAGCTGTTGGTACGATAAGCTTTTTATCGGCTTCTGAAAGAACTTCTCTTCTACCAACACCAGGTTTTCTTGATTTTTTAACGCGTGACATGTGAATACTTCATTTAAAGTCTAATGGTTCTATTTTACTCGATTAATTGCTAAACCGCGATAGCTAGTACGATACATTCATCATTTAGGTGGGATTTATACCTGTTACCACTGAAACCTGCATCTTGAATGGTTACGGGTATAAGAGCTTTCATTATGAATATCATGACTTTTATAATATTCACAATGAAAGGAAATCATTTAATTAACTCGCACTTAGGTTATTCATTTATGCACTTAGCACATTACGCCATTTTTGGCTGAGTTCTGCATCTGTTTCGGTAATCGATATAGCGGATGTAGGAGAGTCTATAAAGGTAATTGGATTTTCAATAAGTTGATCATCTCTAAAGTAATGACAAGTGACTTTACTATTTTTAGGTAAATGTTCAGCTATATTTTGTAATGATTTTTCTGTTGCTTGCATGCTATCTACGGCGATTATGATGTCATTTACCGCTAAGCCAGCATCGGCTGCTGGGCTATTTTCTACCACTTGTGTTACTTTTAGCCCTGATGGTGTAGCACTATAAAGAGCACCAATGAAGGGGACATATTCATTTGTTGTGCAAGTTTCTAAACTATTGAGTTTGCTAAATTTACTAGCACTAAAATCAATACCTACATTGTTAAGTAAAGGTGCTAAGTTTACGCGTTCTGCATTGTGTAGCATTTGGGTAAATTCATCACGTATATCAGCATTACATAATACATTCGCTATATTGATAAAGTCGTCTTCACTTGTGCCTATATTGGTTCGGCCAAAGTGGATCCATAACTCTTTCATCAAGTTGTCTAAACTGTATTGCCCGTTAGACTTTTCTCGTATAGTTAAATCTAACCACAGGGCGATTAAAGAACCTTTAGTGTAATAACTGACAATATTATTTACCGCATCTGGGCCTTGTTTGTAAAATTTGGTCCAGGTATCAAAGCTTGAATCAGCAACACTTTGCTTTAATTCGCCTTGGCCTCTAAAGACACGAGTTGCCGTTTTAGAGAGTATTTTTAGGTAGTCGTTAAACGAGATAAGTCCGGTACGATACAGTGAAAAATCGTCGTAATAAGAAGTTATACCTTCGTATGCCCAAAGCTGTGTTGTGTGTGTTTCTTGTTGTAGATTATAAGGAATAAACTCTTTAGGTTTAATGCGGCAAACATTCCAGGCATGAAAATATTCGTGCGAACATAAACTTAAAAATGTACGGTATTCTTCTGTTAATTGGTCAGGTTTATTTGGATTAGGTAAGTCGAAGCGGCTTGCTTGTAATATGGTTGAGTTTTTGTGTTCTAAGCCACCAAATCCGTTAGCAAGCAAATGAGTAATAAACCAATATTCTTTAAAAGGTGCTTCACCAAACATACTTATATGGTGTTGGCATAATTTGGTTAAGTCGTCTGCTAAACGGTTTAAGTCGCCATAGTGTTCGCTGGTAAACACGGCGTGATGAGTTACACCTTCAACCACAAATTCTTTGCAGCTAAAGTTACCTATAGCTACGGGGCCGTCAATAAGCTCTTGGTAGTTTTCAGCCGTGTAAGTACCAAATTCATATTTTTTTGTGCTGTTATGTCGGGTGAGCCCTGTCGCTACTTTCCAGTCTTTAATGCTTTCAGGTGCTTTTATTTCCAATTCGCATGGTTGTTCAGCTAATTCTTCAACTTGTAAAAATACTGAGCTGCCATTAAAAAAACCACGTTGGGTATCTAAATAGGCGGTTCTAACCGATAGATCGAAAGCGAATACGGTGTAGTTGAGGGTTATTGTGGTATTCGTTGTTGAGGTGATAAACCAAGTTTGTTTGTCGTTTTTAATAAAGGTAAAAGGGCTGTTATCGCTTGTTGTAGCATTAATTTCAATAATGTTTTTAGCAAAGTCGCGGATCATGTAACTGCCTGGAAGCCAGCTAGGTAATGACAAGGTAAATTGTTGATTAGCAACAGCGTTAAAAGATAAAGAAACTGAAAATAAGTGGCTGTTAATATTTATTGGGAAAATGGAATAGTTGATCATGAAAAATTACGCTACATTGAAAAAGGTGCTTCAATGTAGCAGAAACTTGGACGTTTTTGAATTTCGTTAGGTAAGAATAACGGTTTTATCGCCATTTAAACAAACACGTTGTTCGGCATGTTCTTTTACGGCTTTACAGATTGCTGTCGCTTCTAAATCATGACCTAAATGTACCATTTGTTCTATGGTGAAGGTGTGATTAATCGGTTTAACTTCTTGTACAATAATAGGACCTTCATCTAAGTCAGCGGTTACGTAATGTGCCGTTGCACCAATTACTTTTACGCCACGTGAGTGGGCTTGATGATAAGGTTTAGCGCCTTTAAAACTTGGCAAGAAAGAATGATGAATATTAATGGCATTACCACGAAGTTTTTCACACATATTGTCTGAAAGAATTTGCATGTATCTGGCGAGTATTAAAAGTTCTGAATTTGTTTCACTGATAATATTTAATATTTGTGCTTCTTGCTCTGCTTTGGTGTCTTTTGTTACAGGCAGGTAGTGGTATGGAATACCATGCCATTCTACTAGCGATTGACAGTCTAAATGATTAGATACCACAGCCACAATATCAATGGGCAATACGCCTGCTTTCGATTTTGTTAATAACGACACTAAGCAATGATCGTATTGAGACACAGCAATAACGACTTTAGGAAAGCGGTCTTTATCTCTCAGGGAATACGCCATATTTAATGGCTTAGCTAGCTCTTCAATGGCTAATCTAAATTCTGCAATAGGCACCGTTAAATTACGATCGTCAAAAGCGATACGTGAAAAAAAGGTGTTGCTGTAAGGGTCACTGTACTGAGATGTTTCAGTAATGAAAGCACCATGCTCAAATAAGCTTTGAGTAACTTTGGCTAATACGCCTGAAGTATCTGGGCATTGCCACGTTAGTATGTAATGGTTAGTTTGAGTCATGTTTATCGTTATTAAGTGTTGAAAGTTGATTAATTGGTCATATTTTTACATTTTTTGTAAGAAAACAACAGATTTTAGTGATGTTAGATTATTCATTAAAATGAGATTTATTTTTAATGTATAACTCTTCCACTTTCTCTCTTGCCCATGGCGTTTTTCTTAAAAACGTTAAACTTGATTTGATACTAGGGTTATCGGTAAAACATTTAATTTTAATTTGTTTGCCAAGCGCCTCAAAACCAAAGTGTTCAACTAGTTGTTCTACAATAGCTTTTAGGGTTATACCGTGCAATGGGTTGTAGGGTTGATTATCCAAGTGAGGGTCTCGTTATTGATTTTAAAGTAAGTTTATCATATGGATTATTTTTACCGTTAAATAAAAAAGCAGAACATAGTTGTTCTGCTTTTTGGTTTTATACCTGCATCTGAATGATAACGGGTATATATTTTAGAAAAAACTAAGCGTTAAAGTGCTCTTCTAATTTATCGCTTCCGCCAATCAGCTCAGCATTAATAAATATTTGTGGTACTGCTGTAGCGCCAGTGATGGCTTTAAGTGCAGCTAAGCTTAAATCTTTACCTAACTCTAATTCTTCATACTGTAGGCCTTTTTCTGCTAGTAGAGCTTTCGCTTTAGCACAAAATGGACAACCCGGTTTGCTAATTATAGCTACTTCGTCAGTCGAAACAGCTTCAGGGTTAATGTATTTAAGCATAGTCGCAGCGTCTGAAACTTCAAACGGGTCGCCAGGTACTTCAGGTTCGATAAACATTTTATCGATAACGCCGTTTTTAACTAACATAGCGTATCTCCAACTACGTTTGCCAAAACCTATGTCTGACTTATCAACTAATAATCCCATCGCTTCAGTAAAATCACCGTTACCGTCAGGAATGAAACTAATATTTTTGGTGTGTTGATCTGCAGACCAAGAGTTCATAACGAAGGTGTCGTTAACCGACATACAAATAATTTCGTCTACGCCGTTTTCGAAAAATTTAGGGGCTAATTCGTCGTAGCCTGGTAAATGTGCAGATGAACAAGTTGGTGTAAATGCGCCGGGTAATGAAAACACGACGACTGTTTTATTATTGAAAATTTCATCTGATGTACGTTCAGCCCATTCGTCGTTGGCTCTAAGTTTAAATGTTACGTTTGGTACGTTTTGATTCTCTTTGTTAGTAAACATGGGTATCTCCGTAATAAATATTGTGAATGAGTCGGATTCAAATGAATCCGTTTGGTATCGTTTAACTTGGAGCTATTGTGCAAGGTTTATGTTTTTAATTAAAGCGATAAAATTAGCTTGTCGTAATCGGTAAAAGCGATTAAAGATCTTCAGAAGCAGCATCATCATTATTTTTAACTAATTGTCGATAAGCGTTGTTGAGCTTGTTGGTGATCATTTCCTGCGGGCAAGGTTTCGACATGTAATCGTTAAAGCCAGCTGATATACATTTTTCAGCGGCATCGTCTAACGCATCAGCCGTTATTGCGATGATCCATACGGGGTTTACATTTTCTTGCTTTGAAATAATAGAAGCAAGTTCGAACCCGTCTAATATTGGCATGTGGCAGTCTGAAATAATAATGTCGTACGCAAGGCTATTGTGCATTTTCAATGCTTGGTCGCCGTCTTGTGCAATATCAGGGTGTATATTTAAGCGCCCGAGTTGTGCAGTAAGTACTTTTAAATTAACAATATTATCTTCTGCTACTAATACACGTAAGTTTTTAAAACGATTGTCGTTAGGTGGGTTGATAACGCGCTTATTTTTACGTCGGTCTTCAGTGTCACTTTCTACACCTGACTGAACAAGCGATAGGTTGAAGTAAAAATGGCTTCCAACCCCTTCCGTGGACTCTAACTCAATATGACTTCCCATAGCTGTGGCTATTTCTTGGCAAATACTAAGTCCTAACCCTGTACCGCCATATTTACGTGTAATCGCATCATCAGCTTGTTTAAAAGGGTTGAATAAAGAAGATTGATGACTAAGAGGGATACCAATACCTGTATCTTTAATTGAAATACGAATGGTATCGATAATGTCATTATCTACTGTGTTAGATTCGAGCAAATCAATATTGAGTGTAACTGCACCTTTTTCAGTAAACTTAATGGCATTACTGACCAAATTATTGAGTACTTGTGATATACGTGTGGGATCGGTTAAATAGTTGTGAGTAATATCATCTGCTACGTTATAGGTGAGCTCAAGTTCATCAGGTATTAACTGTTTAAAGCTGTTAGTTATATTGCGACTTAACTGATGTAAATTAACGGGAACTGATTCTAAGGTTAATTTACCTGCATCCATTTTTGAGAAGTCGAGCACATCATTTAATAATGTTAGTAAGTTACCTGCAGAATCTTTTAACGTACCTAATAATTCTTGTTGATGGTTATTAAGTTCTGTATAAGTTAGCGCTTCTGCCATACCTAAAACGCCATTCATTGGAGTTCTTATTTCGTGACTCATTCTTGCTAAAAAGGTGAGCTTTTCTTGAGCCGACTCTTCAGCTAACTTACGTGCTTTTTCTGCAATTTTTAATTCGTCAGAAATTTTTTGTCGTATTTGTTCTTTACTTTGAATTTTTCGGTAATAGACGGCTAATATAATTATAACGATGAAGCATAAAACACCAATGATATAACTCGCATTACGGTAAATTTCATTTATTTGATCTTGAATAGTAATGTCTGAAGTTGCGGGAGAATTAGTTTTTATTAATTGATTTTGTTGTGTAGTAATGGAGGTGTTTTCATGTGCTATTACATGATTAATGCTGAATAAATTTACAATAAAAAAAGCGACTACGAAGAGTATGTTAACTCTTTGTTTAAAGAAATATCCGTTATTCCATTTGTTAACCATGTTTAAACATCTCGTAGCAAAACTATTAATCTTTTTCTTTAATGATACTACACCATCAAATATTTATGTCTATGAATACGCGATTAAAATAATTGTACTTCAGTGTTTTTTATATACCCGTTATCATTCAAGATGTATGAGCAAAATTGTTAATTTTTCAACTTTGCTCATTTTATATAAAGGTATTTAAAAGTATTTATGATACTTACCAATAGTTTTACAGACAATTTTTTGGTTTGCCGCTTGAAAATTATAATCAGGTTTGTAAGCCTCGCAAGATGCTTTGTAAAACGAAATAATATTATCTCTATTAGCCGTTATTTGTGTCGCGTATTCCACTTCTTCAGGTGAAAAACGATTAAAAGAGAGCTCTAAATCGCTAAATACTTTCTTGGCATTTAGCCTTACTTTAGTGTCCGTTGCATTATTAAAGCTTGCTAACATAGACTCTTTTTGCTCGTTATACCATTGTGTTAATTCAGGTTGAGGGTAAAAATGCAAAAATAGCGCTGCTGAGACGATCAATATCAATAAATTTTTCATATCTTGTCGTATAATGGGGCCGTATTTATAGGATAATCAATTTTTCAACAACAATATATTATATTTGTTGCTTTCCTATTTAATTTTTTTAATAAAACAGCTTTGTTGAGTAAGGGTTTTTTGTGAGTGAGCAAGAGTTAAAAAATAAAAAATTAGTTCAAATTCCTGTAAAAAATATCAAGATACACAAGCCTAAGGGTGTTGAAACATATCAGCCAAGTGACCAGATATATGTACGAAAAGTATCTGGTTTTTTTCAAAAATTACGACAGCGCATGAATTTAGTCTACTTTGCTTTTTTTGCGTGTTTACCTTGGTTGCAATATAACGGGCATCAAGCAGTATTGTTTGATCTTGAATTGCAGCGCTTTACCTTATGGGGCCTAACTCTATGGCCACAAGATCTTACTTTATTAGCCTGGTTATTTATTCTTGGCGCATTTCTATTATTTTTTGTGACTGCCTTTTTAGGTAGGGTTTGGTGTGGTTATATGTGCCCGCAAACTGTATGGACCTTTATCTTTATTTGGTTCGAAGAAAAAATAGAGGGCAGTGCCAATCAGCGTAAAAAACTTGATAGCCAACCCATGAGTTTTAATAAATTTTGGCGTAAATCCTTAAAACATACGGCTTGGGTGTTGTTTTCTTTATTTACGGCTATGACATTTGTGGGATATTTTGCACCAATGCGAGAGGTTGTGATTGATGTATTTACACTCAATACTTCACTTACACTCGCCGGTATTATTATCTTTTTCACTTTTGCCACATACGGAAATGCGGGCTGGATGCGTGAAACCATGTGTTTACATATGTGTCCTTATGCGCGCTTCCAGTCAGCAATGTTTGATAAAGATACCTTGACGGTATCTTATGATGCTAAACGTGGGGAAAATCGAGGTCCTAGAGGGAGAAAACAAGATCCTAAAGAACTAGGCTTAGGTGATTGTATAGATTGTAACTTATGTGTGCAGGTATGTCCTACCGGTATCGATATTCGAAATGGCCTACAGTATGAGTGTATAAATTGTGGTGCTTGTGTTGATGCCTGTGATGGCGTAATGGATAACATGAAGTATGAAAGAGGACTTATTAGGTACGCAACCGAACATGAGTTACAAGGCAAGAAAGTACACTTTGTTCGTGGAAAACTCATTGGTTACGCCAGCGTACTATTGATTATGTCAAGTTTATTGGTTTTAGAAATAGTGAATCGTTCTCCCGTATCTTTAGATATTATTAGAGATAGAAACGAATTATCGAAAGAAAACTTTAATGGCGATATTGAGAATGTATATACCTTAAAGATATTAAATAAATCGCAAACCAACAATACGTATAAATTATCAGTTAAGGGCATTGAAAATACTAAATGGCATGGCGATCAAATTATTAAAGTTGCTGGCGCGGGCGTATACACATTACCTATTAGTATTTCTGTAGACCCATATGAATTAAAGTCATACATGAATGATATAACATTTGTTATTGAACAAATTGAACCTGAAAGCGATGTTAAGTTAGAGCATGAAAGCCGATTTTTTAATAAACGCTAGAGCTAGTATGTTAAAGCACTAACGTTTATTATTGCGTGAAGTGCTTTTATAGAGAAATACATGTCAGTATTTGATTTTACCTCGCTTTCCCCAGACTTGATTTTAGATGGGTTGGAAAGCGTTGGCTTTAAGGTAGACAGTGGCTTACTTGCTTTAAATAGTTATGAGAATCGTGTCTATCAATTTCATGATGAAAATCTTGTTAAGTACGTCACTAAGTTTTATCGCCCAGAGCGTTGGACCGAAAATCAAATAAGAGAAGAGTTAAACTTTGCTTTAGAACTTGATAACCAAGAGCTGCCTTTAGTACCGCCTTTATGCGTTAATGGTGAAACTTTATTTAATTATCAGGGCTATTATTTTACCGTATCTCCTTGTAGAGGTGGTCGAACGTTTGAAGTAGATAACTTAGAACAACTTGAATGGATGGGGCGTTTTATTGCACGTATTCATGGGGTATCTTCTACAAAAAACTTTGAGTTACGACCTGCATTAAGTGTTGATGATATGCTTTTTGATGCAAGTAAAATTATTCAAGCATCGGGGTTTGTACCTAAGTCATTAAATCTTCCATTTTTTACTATTTTAGAACAAGTAAATGAAGTGGCTGCCGCTCAATATAAACCTAAAAAACAAATTAGGTTACATGGTGATTGCCATGCGGGAAATATATTTTGGACCGACAAAGGTCCTCATTTTGTTGATTTAGATGACTGTAAAACAGGCCCAGCTATTCAAGACTTGTGGATGATGCTTTCAGGCGACCGTAATGAGCAACTGTTACAACTCGATACACTTTTAGCAGGGTATGAAGAGTTCTTTACATTTGATACAAGTGAGCTTGTTTTGATAGAATCATTACGAACTATGCGTGTTGTTAATTATATGGCATGGTTATGTAAGCGATGGAAAGACCCTGCATTCCCTCGAAATTTCCCATGGTTTGACAGCGAAAAGTACTGGGAACAACAAATTTTAATGCTTAAAGAGCAAATGTCGGCTTTGCAACAACCGCCTTTAAGTTTAATTCCAATGTAGCCAATGTTGGCAAAACACATTTATTAGGATGTAATAATGAAGAAAATTTTAAGTTTGATTGTAATGTTATGTATGCCATTGATGGCTTGCTCGACAGATTATAAAGCAGGTGAGCACTATACTGTTGTTGACGATAATGTTTCTAAAAAATCTGAAGTTCGCGAATATTTTTCATTTTATTGTCCGCATTGTTTCAAGTTTGAACCGATCATGACTAAGCTTGAAGCAGCGCTTCCAGAAGGTACTAAATTTGAAAAAAATCATGTGGATTTTTTGCGCGCAGCTTCTCCTAAAGTTCAAGCGTTACTTAGTAAAGCAATTGTTGTTGCTCAACAAATGGAGATGGAAGCTAAACTAGTAGGCGCTATTTTTAACTATATTCATATTCAGCGTGCGGTTATTACTTCTGAGAAAGATATCCGTAATATTTTCGTATTAAATGGAGCTGATGGAGATAAATTTGACAAGTTAATGTCTAGTTTTTCAGTAAATAGCCAAGCTAAATTAATGAAAAAGAATCAAGATTACTTCTCATCAAAAAAAGGACCTGACGGGAAAGGGTATTTAAATTCGGTTCCAACCGTTATTGTTAATGGGAAATATAAAGTGAACCCTTCGGCATTAGATAGAAATAACTTTGAAGAAGATTATACGAAACTTGTTAATTATTTACTTACTTTAAAGTAATGTAAGTTTTATATATTTTAGAGAAAAGAGCACTAGTTGCTCTTTTTTTATGTCTTTAATCTTTGAATATTAGCGAAGTGCTGAATTGATTAATTTAATGGGGATTATATCAAGCTGATTAATTAACAGCTCATTTTTAATGGTTAAAATGAATAACTACAGCGTTATAAAATTTATAAGTAGAATAACGAGTTACTAAATTTTGTGCCTTATATTTATCCATTTTTTTTCATAAAAAAGTAGATCATTTATTTAATCAAATTGGTATTATTACTTTTATGTAATCGCCACCCCAATAAGCTAGCAATAATAAAGAGAATGACTGCCGCAATAATGTGGGTAGACTCCGCTAGTTTTACCCCTGAACCTGCTAATGAAAAAATTATCATTTGTGGAATAAAACCTACACAACTCCCTAAAATATAAGGTGATAGTGGTACGTTCGCTATGCCCGCTAAAATATTAGTCAAAAAGTTAGAGCCAACTGGAAGTAATCTAATTATGAGTGTTTTTGAAAAGGTGTTAACAGATAAAAAATTATGGAGTTGAATAAGTTGGGTTTTATATTTTGTGGCAATATAACTGTGTTGAAATATCGAAGCCAATTTATAGGTTATGTAAGCGGCTATAGTCACAGTAAATGTGGCGTATAACACACCTAAAATCACACTGAAGAAGTAGCCACAAGTAAAGGCAATCACTTGCCTAGGTACACCAATACAAGAAAGCCCCACAAGCATAGTAAGCAGTATAAATGTGCTGTAAATATTATTAGGTGTAAATGAAAGTAAATAGTGCTGAAACGAATCTTGAGTAAATAAAGTAATAGAAAGTAGCGCATACAAGGCAACAATTGTACTTATAGTAATCAACCATAACGTATTTTTTTTTAATAGAATGTGTTTGATTGTTATCTACTTATTCTTTTAACTATCGTTGCTTAAGCTTTCTAATAAGTTGTTTTTGGCTAAAGTGAATTCGTCTTCAGTCAAATAACCTTGCTCTTTTAAAAGAACCAACTTGTTTAAAGCATCGAGTAATTTTGTGTTTACTTTGCCACTTGATGTGTTTTTAGTGCTTTTGTTGAATGTTGGACTGGCACTTTTTTCTTTGATCTTATTTTGTATGTCTGGTTTAGGTGTAGGTTTTTTGCTTTTAATTCTTTGTTTTATTGCTGGTGGAACTGGCGTTTTAATTACTCTATTGGCAATGTGATTTACATTTATTTTTGATGATATATACCATTGCCAGTCGATAACGTGTTCAATAACTGTGTGGTATTTTTCTTTTGTAAGTCTTTGGTTGCCTTCTCTTAGGTAAGAGCAAATTGAAAATTCTTCGTCTTCAGTAGTTGTGAGTTTTAATGTGATTTTTCTTACTTTATCGTCAATCATCTTGTCTCGATGTTCTTGTTCAAAAGTAATTCTTAATGCGTTTTCAATTGAGTTACTAAAAGCGGTGTCATCTGTATGTGTTACCTGATTGATGACAATGTCGTTAAGCAGTATTTCACTACAAAGAATTTCTTTGATAGAAATAACTTTGCTAACGGTATTTTCGTGGCGCTTGAATAATGATACTTCGTCTGTTGCGGTATTAAATTCAAAACGCGCAAAATTACTGCGTAACATTGATTTTGTTTTTATAAAAAGTTGATTGTATTTATTTTTAATAACAAATATAACAATACCGATCAGAGCTAAAAGTATTAATATATAAAACCAGCTATTTGAAGATGATTCTTCGTCTGCTACAACTCTTTTAGCTGTAGCTGAAGATGTTTCTGGTACTAGACTTGATAATATTTTATATACAGTAGAATGGGTTTTATCAAACACAAAGAGCTCGTTCTCGTGCGCAATAAATAATACCAGTTGGTTTGCTGTAGGAAAAGTTGCTTGGTTAAAACTAATCACTTTTTCTGACTGTTGGGCTGTTGTCGAGTGGTTATTTACTTTTAATGAATGTAATTGCCAATCATTCTCTGTAGGTAATATAAATAATATTGTGTTCCATAATGTATCGAGTTCTCTTCCCTTGTAATACACGTTTGATAAATGAATGTTTTCATTTTGATCTTGATATAAAGGATCTTTAGGAGGAGTTAACAAATAATCTTGGCCCAATGATGTGAGAGATATTAAGTGTTCATGATTATACGCATGGGTAACAATTAATTGATTTTTAGTTTGTTTAGACCAAGTAAACTGACTGATATTTTGTACGCCTAATATAATAATTTCATCTTGAATATTAGTATTTTTAATAAATGGATTGTTATGCGGGATGGTGTAATTGCGTAAGCCAAACTTTTCAGGGTTAATTCTTAATATACTGCCTGAATATAAAGGCAAATCTTTAAGCTCTTTATTCGGCGTTAATGAAAAATAGAGGTAACCGAAGTCATCACTCCAAGACTTTAAATAAGGATTAAAAGATAATTGATTAATTTTGTTTGACGCTGTGGCTGCAATACGGAGTATTTCTCTTTTGTGAGAAATATTTATTTGATCTTTATTAACATTGCTAAGTTGCCATTCAGTAATAACTGCATCGTGTGTATGTTGTACTTCTAATTCTTTTTTACTCAGTTGGTTATTTTTCTTTGTTGGATCGTAAAGTTCAGTATGAGCCGTGTAAATTACATTGTATCCCGTTTGATCCATTAAATGAAAATTAGGATGTAATGTGACCGCAGTAAAAATACGGGTTTTGTTTTGTTCTAAGTTTTTTGAAAAATTAATAATAGGCTGAGCTTGTATTTTTTGCCCTTTAGAGCGATACATTTTCCCTGTTGAATCAGTAAAGAAGAGTTGATTATTGCGTGTGGTGTTAGTAAGGGGTAACAACCAAAAATTGTTTGTTGTTAGTTTAGGTAAATCAATAAAAGGCTCCACAACATATGGAGTTGAGCTAAATGCAATTTGATTGATTCCCATTGAAAACAAAAGACCAATGAGTAGATATTTTATATTATAAAAT
Organism: Pseudocolwellia sp. G5-9; assembly: GCF_055808995.1. NCBI lineage: Bacteria > Pseudomonadati > Pseudomonadota > Gammaproteobacteria > Alteromonadales > Colwelliaceae > Pseudocolwellia > Pseudocolwellia sp. G5-9. The sequence continues at coordinate 2,877,182 of NZ_CM147893.1, read as the reverse complement.
GTGTTTTTATTTTTCTTCATTATCTTCATTTATAAATGAGTAAAAGCTAGAATTATGTTTTACAGTCCATTGATTACTTCATTTTAGCAATATCACCTGCTGACAATCAATTAATTGAGATTTATTTGAGTTATTTAAATAACTTAGTTTACCTTCAATAACTAAATGATCTCCTATTTTTGCTTGTTCATTAATGTAAGACGCTTGTTTTCCCCATATGTGAATAGGTCTTTCAATTTCTACATTTTTAAGTTCTTGAGTTACAGAAGAGTGCACAAAAAAGTTTAATAGTAATGTTAACTCTGCAAGTTCTTTATTGTGCTCAGTAGTTACAAACTTAATAGAGGAGTGAATTTGCCCACTGCAGTGTATTTGATTAAGAGATTTAGCATAACCTTTAGGGTAAGTTTGGGCATAAGTCGCATGAATAATTTCTCGGCCTGATTTCTTACTATTAAGTAGGTACCCTTGTAATAAAATGATATCGCCTTTTTGTGCGTGTATCAGTGAGCGCTCAACAACTTCACCTATCACTTTGATAACATGGTAGCGAGTCCATTCTTTATATTGATTGGTTGCTTTATCAAACCATTTACTGTGGGTTGCTAAAGTAAATTCAGCGATAGCTAAAATGGGATTTGCCTGATACCTAATAATGGGTTTATCAACTAAATTCCCAAGTAGTACGGTATTACATAAATGATTTTTAGCAGGAGAACTAAGCATGAACCTTCAAACGATATAGTGCAAAGCATACAATGTACGTAAAGTTTTATTGATAGGCAAGCTTGAGTATTGTTTTTCAAAGTAGTGGTATTTATTTTAAGCTAACACTAGAAATGAAGTGAGGTTTTGACTAGAATCGCAGCCTACAAAATGTAGCTCTCGTGGTGAAGTGGATATCACGTGGACCTCCGGAGTCTAAGTCGCAGGTTCGATTCCTGCCGAGAGCGCCATTTCTTACCAAAATACTGACTAATCAACGAAAAATTATCGTGTATTACATGCTAAACGTAGAAAAAGTAACATATTAACGGTAGTATGTTGTTAGTGATTAGAAGGGCTTATGTGTGCGCTACTAGTTAAAAACATACATGGTGATTGGTAATGGATTCAATTGGTTTTTTAGGCTACGCTTTTGCGAGCTTTTCATATGTTATTTTTACCTTACTGCTCTTTGCTGCTCGAAATAATACACTTTTAGCTAGATGTATTATCATTTGTGCTATTTCTACTCTTACAGCCAACCTTGTTGCCGCTCTTCAAATAAAATTTGGATTTACTTTACAATGGGTTATGGTCGCCGACGGTGTCAAAATAGCTTGTTGGTCTATTCTTGTTCTCATTTGTAATACGGAAGAAACCACGTTTCGAAGATTGTTCTCCAATATTTATATAAAAAAATATAGCCTTATTTGGGCGGGTCTAATGGCAAGTTGTTGGTTGCTGACCTATACGTTACATTTTTCATATGAGTATTTATTTTTACTGTTTATTGTCCTCAATTTATGGACACTCGTTTTATTAGAGCAACTTTATCGCAGTGCTAATTCTCAAGTACGATGGGCGATATGGCCTCTTGTTATCGCGATTGCAAGTGTGTCGTTGTTTGATTTTGTGCTTTACGCACAAGCGATGATGGTACAAAGGCTCGATTTTAATTTTTGGTTTAGCCGAGGCTTTATCGCGATTGTTGTTGTTCCTTTGCTGATGATCAGCACCCGAAGAATTAAAAACGGTTCTGTAAGAATTTTTGTATCCCGTAATGTTGTTTTTTATAGCTCAATGCTAATGATTGCCGGTGTGTATTTAATTATTATGGCGGTTGTTGGTTATGTATTAAGTTATTTTGGTGGCAAGTGGGGCTCTGTATTTAGTGTTGGGTTTTTGGTTTTAGGTGGTATTGTTCTTATCACTTTACTAGCAACAGAAACATTGAGAAGAAATGTTAAAGTATTTATAGCGAAAAACTTTTTTGCTAATAAATATGAATATAGAGATGAATGGCTAAACTTGATTGGGAAAATTGAAAGTAGCGACGCTGAAAATAATTATCAAATGGCTACCCAGATCATGATGTCTAAAACTGGAACTCAGTATGGAGCTATTGTAAAACAAATTACCAATACGCAATTCGAAACTAAGTACTCATCAGGCTTAGAGTTTGAAGATATATTTGTTCCCCAATTAATTCACCTCTGTCATTTTTGTAAACGTGAAGGTTGGATTATAGACTTAAAAGAATATTCAGAAGCACCGAGTATTTATCCTGATTTATCTCTTAATTTATTGCAATGGCAAGATAAAAATATTTCGGTTGTTGTACCTATTTTTATTGGCAAAGAGTTTTATGGTTTATTTGTTTTAGCAACAGATAAAGAGCTGTCTCAATTCAATTGGGAAGATCGTGATTTATTTTTTGCCATTTCCCAGCAATTGGGAAATGTTTTATCTTTACATGAGGCCAACGACAAAATTGCAGAATCAAAACAATTTGATGCCTTTAATCGTATGTCTGCTTTTCTTGTTCATGATTTAAAAAACATACAAGCTCAGCTAGCATTGATAACTAATAATGCTGAGAAACATAGAAATAACCCCGAATTTGTTGATGATGTTTTCGAAACGGTAGAATCAGCCACTGAACGTTTAGATAAAGTATTATCGCAATTACGTAATAAGCAAGTTGCTCAAGTTAAAAGTAATACCGTTAATGTAAATACTGTATTAGAACAAGTTGTTGCTCAACGGAATGTGAAAAAGCCATTAGTAGAATATATTTCAGTGGGCGATCTTATGGTTACTGCTGACAAAGATGTTTTATTTTCCGTGCTAAATCACTTAATTCAAAATGCTCAAGAAGCAACTGATAAAAATGGTTGGGTAAAAGTTTTTTTAAGAAGTGTTTCAAATGACATTCAAATAATAATTGAAGATAATGGTTGCGGTATGTCTAAAGCGTTTATTGAAAAGCGCTTATTTAAACCTTTTGACACAACTAAAGGTAATGCGGGTATGGGCATAGGTGTTTATGAAGCTAAGCAATTTATAGAAAGTATTTCAGGGGTTATTAAAGTCGAGAGTGAGGAAGGTGTTGGTAGTAAATTTATTGTCAATGTACCTGCTACATCATCTTTAAGATAAGCGAACAATAATAAGTATAAAGTAAGGGTTCTTTCTAAATGGAAAAATTATTAATCATTGATGATGACAAGGGTATTCAAAAACAGCTCAAGTGGAGTCTGTCTGATTATGATGTTGTCTTAGCTGGGGATAGAGAAAGCGCTATTGCTGCAGTAAGACGCTTTGAACCTAAAGTTGTCACTTTAGATTTAGGTTTACCACCCGATGAAGCGAATGCTTCTGAAGGTTTAGCGGCTCTGCAAGAAATTCTCACAATAGCTCCTCATACTAAAGTAATTGTTATTACGGGTAACGATGATCGAACCAATGCGTTAAAAGCTATATCAGCAGGCGCATACGATTTTTATCAAAAGCCTATCGAATCAGAAGTCATTAACGTGATTATTTCTCGTGCATTTAGTGTTGCCGCCATTGAGGAAGAAAACAGGTTAATGCGTTCTGTAGCCGGTAGCGATATAGGTATTATTGGTAATAGTGCCGCTATAGATAGATTGCGTACTATGGTGAAACGTATAGCACCTACGCAAATCACTGCCTTATTACTGGGTGAAAGTGGAACAGGTAAAGAAGTTACCGCAAATGCTGTTCATTTAGCGAGTGATAGAAAAGATAAGCCGTTTGTTGCTATTAACTGTGCATCAATCCCTGAAACGTTATTAGAAAGTGAATTGTTTGGTTTTGAAAAAGGTGCTTTTACAGGCGCACACAAAACCACTAAAGGTAAAATTGAATGTGCTGAAGGTGGAACACTATTTTTAGATGAAATTGGTGATATGCCTTTTAATCTTCAAGCTAAACTCTTACGTTTTTTACAAGAAAAGCAAATAGAGCGTTTAGGTGGACGACAAGAAATTTCAGTAGATGTAAGAGTGGTTTGTGCAACTAACCAGAATCTTGAAGAGATGGTAAAAGAGAAAACCTTTAGGGAAGATCTATTTTACCGTGTGAGTGAAATTACGTTAAATATTCCACCACTAAGAGACAGAGATGAAGATGTACTTATTTTAGCTCAATACTTTTTACAACGTTATGCTCAAGAATATAAAAGTAATGTTAAAAGTTTTTCTGACGACGGTTTTAGTGCCATTAAAAGCCATAGATGGCCAGGAAATATTCGTGAGTTGCAAAATAAAGTAAAAAGCTCTGTTATTATGTGTACAGGTACTCAAGTTACTGCAATAGATTTAGGCTTTTTTGATCATGAAAATTCAGAATTTGAATTATCGCTCAATTTGCGTACGGTTCGTGAGCAAGCAGAATCTATCGCTATTAAGAAAGCCTATTCGCTTTCTGAAACCAATATGTCTAAAACGGCTGAACTGCTTGGTGTTACCAGACCAACCTTATACTCTTTAATCGAAAAATATAATTTAAACTTAGGGGATTAAATCTTCTATAGCGCTAAAATTGACGAGCTATTCATAATTTGTAACAAATGCCTAGGCATTGTCACAAAGGAGCTTTGTAACTTTAGCGCTTTTTCATTTATATTTACCTTATAGTAAAAACAGAGAGCACTCCAATGGGTCAAGAAACTCCAAAAATTTTAGTTGTTGATGATGATATGCGCCTTCGAGCACTACTTGAACGTTATCTTGTTGAGCAAGGTTATGTGGTGAGAAGTGCGGCAAACTCTGAGCAAATGGACCGTTTATTAGAGCGAGAAAATTTCCATTTATTAGTACTCGATTTAATGCTTCCGGGTGAGGATGGTTTATCTATTTGTCGTCGTTTACGCCAAAACAATAATGATATTCCTATTGTTATGCTTACCGCTAAAGGTGATGAAGTTGATCGTATCATTGGATTAGAGTTAGGTGCAGACGATTACATGCCTAAACCCTTTAATCCTAGAGAGCTTTTAGCACGTATTAAAGCGGTATTAAGACGAAAAGTTCAAGAAGCTCCTGGTGCGCCAAGCCTTGAAGAAAATATCATTTCATTTGGTGAATACCAACTTAACTTAGCGACAAGAGAAATGCTAAAAGGCGACGTAAGTATGCCTTTAACCAGTGGTGAATTTGCTGTTTTAAAAGCACTTATTAGTCATCCAAGGGAGCCTCTTTCACGTGATAAATTAATGAATCTTGCTCGTGGAAGAGATTATTCAGCTTTAGAGCGAAGTATTGATGTTCAAGTTTCTCGCTTAAGAAGAATGCTTGAAGAAGACCCTGCAAAACCTCGTTATATTCAAACGGTTTGGGGATTAGGTTATGTATTTGTACCCGAAGGAACCGGTACAGCTTAACTTACCTATCAAGAATGAGTGAAACCTTTCACTCATTCCTTCAAATTGTGAAGATAACCCATCTTATTTTCTGAATAAAATTATGTAACTCAGCAGTCGTATTTAGGTACAACATTATTATGAAAGTATTACCACGAAGTGCATTTGGACAAACTGTATTACTCATTGGTGTTTTACTTTTAGTTAATCAGGTTGTTTCCTACATTTCTATAGCTATATATATTCTCCAGCCCAATGCTCAACAAGTTAACCAACTGTTAGCTAAACAAGTAAAAGCGGTGTTTATTGATATTGATGATCCTGTATTAAGACCCGCGATGGCAGAAGCTTTTCATAAAGAAACTGGAATAGGGGTTTATCGTGAAAAAGTGGCAATGAAGCTAGGTTTACAACACGCCATTTATTATCCTTTTCGTTCTGAAGAAATGACATTATTATTAGGTGGTCCAGCAGAAGTTCGAATTTCTCAAGGTGATGAATATTTGTTTTGGATCCGTCCTCCGCAATCACCTAATTGGTGGGTTAAAATTCCGCTAACAGGTTTGGAAGAAGAAAATTTATACCCTTTATTGGTTGTTCTCGTTATTTTAGGTGTGTTAAGTGTTGCTGGAGGTTGGTTGTTTGTTAGGCAACTTAATAGGCCTTTAAAAGCATTGCAGTATGCTGCTAAAGAAGTCGGCCGAGGTAACTTTCCTGAGCCTTTAAAGGAAAACGGAACAACTGAAATTGTTGCTGTTACACAAGCATTTAATCACATGTCTAAAGGAATATTACAATTAGAAGATGATCGTAATTTGTTAATGGCGGGTATTTCACATGATTTAAGAACCCCACTAACGCGTATTCGATTAGCAACAGAAATGATGTCAGCTGAAGATGAATTCTTTAAAGAAGGGATTGAAAGCGACATTGATGACATGAATAAAATTATCGATCAATTTATTGATTACATTCGTCATGATACAAAAGATGCTGTTGAAATGAGCGATTTAAATGAGCTTTTAAAAGAAGTGATACAGGCAGAAAAAATATCTGATCGCGTTATTTCTTATACAGATAAAAGTATTACCCCTATTCCAATTCGTTACATTGCTATAAAAAGGGTTGTTGCGAATCTTATTCAAAATGCCCTTCGTTACAGTGATGACGATATTATTATTGAAACTGATGAGCTAGCGAAACAAAAATGTGTTTCTTTTTCTGTAATAGATAAGGGGCCTGGTATCCCAGAACAAGAGATGTCTCGTTTATTTCAGCCTTTTACTCAAGGAGATACAGCTAGAGGAGGAGAAGGTAGTGGTTTAGGGTTAGCTATTATTAAACGTATCGTTGATTCACATGGTGGTCATGTTGAATTAACTAATGTTGAGAATGGTGGGTTAAAAGCAACGGTGACTTTACCTATGAATTAACCCAAATTTGATAGGTTAAAATTAAAAAGCAGTATAAGTTTTTCACCTATACTGCTTTTTATTTAGAGTTGTGGGCCTGCTGCAACTAAAGATTTCCCATTATCATTATCAGTAAACTTATCAAAGTTATTAACAAATCTTGTGGCTAAATCTTGGGCTTTATCATTCCATTGATTAGCAGAATCATAAGTATTTCTTGGATCTAATATTTCTTCATTAACACCTGGTAAAGTGTTAGGGATTTCAAGATTAAATAAAGGTACAATTGATGTTTCAGCTTTATCAATAGAGCCATCTAATATTGAATCAATAATTGCACGAGTATCTTTAATTGAAATACGTTTACCTGTGCCATTCCATCCGGTGTTTACCAAGTAAGCTTCAGCGCCTACAGCTTGCATACGGTTTTTTAGTACTTCAGCATATTTAGTAGGATGAAGACTTAAAAAAGCAGCACCAAAACAACTTGAGAAAGTAGGTGTAGGTTCTGTTATTCCTCTCTCTGTGCCTGCCAATTTTGCTGTAAATCCTGACAAAAAGTAGTACTGTGTTTGTTCTGGAGTTAATTTTGCTACAGGAGGTAAAACACCAAATGCATCAGCCGTTAAAAAGATAACTTTTTTGGCATGTCCTGCTTTTGATACGGGTTTAACAATATTATCTATATGGTAAATAGGGTACGAAACACGTGTGTTTTCAGTTTTTGAATTATCATCAAAATCTATTTTACCGTTAGCATCAACCGTTACATTTTCTAATAAGGCATCACGTCTGATTGCATTGTATATATCAGGTTCATTTTCTTTACTAAGGTTGATGGTTTTGGCATAACAGCCACCTTCAAAGTTGAAAACACCATTATCATCCCAACCGTGTTCGTCGTCACCAATTAACTCACGTTTCGGATCCGTTGAAAGTGTTGTTTTGCCTGTACCTGATAAACCGAAAAATATAGCAACGTCACCTTCTGAGCCTACATTTGCGCTACAGTGCATTGAAGCAATACCTTGTAAGGGTAAAAGGTAGTTCATCATAGAGAACATGCCTTTTTTCATTTCACCGCCGTACCAAGTACCACCGATGAGCTGAATTTTTTCTGTTAGATTAAAAGCAACAAAATTTTCAGAGTTTAAACCTTGCTCTTTCCATAATGGATTCGTTGTTTTCGCTCCGTTCATTACAATAAAGTCGGGCTCGTAATTGGCTAACTCACTTTCTGTGGGGCGAATGAACATGTTTTTTACAAAGTGAGCTTGCCATGCAACTTCCGTAATAAAGCGAACCTTTAAACGCGTATCTTTGTTGGCTCCACAGTATGTGTCTACAACATAAAGCTTTTGATCAGTTAGTTGAGATGTTACCAAGTTTTTTAAATGATCCCATGTCTTTTGGCTCATTGGGTTGTTATCATTTTTTCCTTGATCAGACCACCATACCGTGTCACGACTTACGTCATCTCTAACAATGTATTTATCTTTTGGTGATCTGCCTGTAAATATTCCTGTATCAACGTTAACGGCACCAAGCTCCGTTACAACGCCTTTATCAAACCCCGTTAAATCACTTTTTGTTTCCTCGGCAAACAACACTTCGTAAGATGGATTGTAAACAATTTCAGCAACACTATTAATGCCATATTGCGATAGATCGATTGAATTTTCCGAAGTTGTCATTTTATGTTTCTCCAAGAGTAAAAGTTTCAAAATAATGTGCGTTGTGGACTATTCTAATGGAGTTTTATAAAAAACGAAAGAAAAAAGTGTTTCGTTGTGAAAGTTTTCAGTGTACCTTTCATAAATAGCTAAGGTGTGTTTTTAATGGAGGGTTGTGTTATTTTAAAGTTATTGATTTTTAATGGTTTTTATTGTTATTGCAGATTTTTATTATTAAGAGAAATAAAATCCCTCTTAATAATAAAAAATTTCGATTGTTATTTTTGAAGTTTCGTTTGTTGACTTACGTTATATGTTTCAAAAAATATTATCAATTGTTGATGTGGTGTTTTTATTTGTCTCATAACTATTGTTTTGAGGGATAAATTCATTAGGCAAAGTACCTTTCTTAAAGTATTCAAAAACACTTGAGTTATCAGTTTTGTGCGTAAGCTTCCCTGTTGCTTTATCAATACGAGCAGAAACAATATTATCAGGTTGTATAAATTGCTCATACGGAAAGTAGGGTAGTGCTTCCTTCATGAATAAATTCCAAGCAGGCTGAGCTGAATTAGCACCTGCTTCTGAGCCTGTTATTTGATTATCTGGCAAATTTTTATTATATGTTGTTCTACCTAAGTCTTTAGAGGGATCATCAAAACCTATCCATGCCGAAGTTACCAGTCGTCTCGAAAATCCACTAAACCAAGCATCTTTAGATTGGTTAGTGGTGCCTGTTTTTCCTGATAGATCTTTTCTTTTTAATGCTCTTGAGCGCCATCCTGTACCTTGCCAAAAAGGTTTAGTATTCCAATCTGCTCCCCAAATAACAGAGTTCATTGCGTTGGTAATAAGAAAAGCATTTTGTGGATTTAATACTCTATTAGCAATATTTAAGGGGGCTTGTTTATTTTCGTTAGCTAAATTAACCGGTGAATCTGTAGTTGTGTCAAAAAAATGAGCATTAGACTCAGTAGATGACAGTTCAGTAATTTCGTTTGTTTTGTTTTTTATACATTTCTCATCACATGCAATTTTTGGATTTGCTTGGAATACAATGTTGCCAAAGGAGTCTTCTATACGCTCAATAAAATAGGGCTCTATTAAAAATCCTCCGTTGGCAAAAACAGCATATCCTGTTGCAATTTCTAATGGGGTAAAAGAGGCCGAGCCTAATGCTAATGTTTCATTGTTTGGTATTTCATCTCTTGCAAAGCCAAAAGATTGTAAATGGTTAATAACATTTTCTTTTCCTGTTTGCCTAAAAAGACGAACAGCTACAACGTTTTTAGATTGTGCAAGTGCAAGTCTCACTCTAATAGGGCCATCATATCTGGCTGGTGAATTTGATGGACGCCATACACTTCCTCCACTTTTATCCCATTGATTTATGGGGGCATCATTGATCAATGAACCTAAGGTTAATCCATGTTCTAAAGCTGCAGAATAAATAAAAGGTTTTATATTCGACCCTACTTGACGTTTGGCTTGAGTGACACGGTTGAACTGACTTTGCTTAAAACTATAACCGCCAACAATAGCTTGAATAGCGCCGTTGTCTGGTGATAACGAAACCAAAGCTGAGCTGGCAGCGGGTAATTGGCTTAAACGATATTCTTCATTATCTTTAGAAACTAAGATGACATCGCCGTATGTTAAAATTTGATAGGCAAATTGAGGAGCGACCCCTTGTTTACTGTCTGTAATATATTCTCTGGCCCAAGAGAGCCCATCCCAACCTATATCTACAATACTTTGATCAGCCAAACGAACACTGACAGAGTTTTCTAGTACTTCAATAACAACAGCAGGAATTAAAGATTGGTAGGTAGTCACTTCATTAATAGCATTTTGTATTTCACTTTCATTGAGTAAATCGGTAGTAGAAACAATAGGGTTTTCTTCATTTTTAATCGCATATTCTTTTAAGTGGGGTCGTAAGCTTAAAAGAGGCCCTCGGTATCCATGACGTTGATCGTAAGCATATAAGTTATTCAGTACCGCTTTTTGCGCAGCTATCTGTAAGTGACTTGGAACGGTTGTATATACTTTATAGCCTGCAGAGTAAGCATTGTCTTTACCATACATAGTTAAAACTTCTTGGTGCGCCATTTCAGCAAGGTATGGGGCACTTAATTCTATTTCTGCGCCATGCATTTTTCCTGTAATAGGAGCATTTATAGCTTCTTCGTATTCTTGATCAGTTATATAATTATTATCTAACATGCGTCTTAAAACGACACCTCGCCTAGCTTTGGCTTTTTCTGGAGATCGAATAGGGTTAATACTTGACGGTGCTTTAGGTAAACCAGCTAATACAGCTATTTGAGCAAGGGTTAGGTCATTTAAATCTTTTCCATAATAAACTTGTGCTGCAGCGCCGAACCCAAAAGAGCGATGGCCTAGGGGGATCTTATTTAAGTATAACGTGAGGATTTCGTCTTTTGAAAGTAAGCTCTCAATATGAAAAGCTAAAAATATTTCACGAATTTTACGGGTGTAAGTAATTTCAGAACTTAAGAAGAAATTACGTGCTACCTGCATAGTAATGGTGCTAGCACCACCTTTGTTTTGTCCGGTTAGCTGACCTAAAACAGCTCTTGACATACCAATAGGATCTACACCAAAGTGATAATAGAATCTGTCATCTTCTGTTGCTAGCAATGCTTGAATAAGTTTTTGAGGAATTTGGTCCAGAGTTAATGGAATTCGTTTTTTTTCGCCAAACTGAGAAATTAGTTTATTATCAGCACTAAATATTTTCATTGGCGTTTGCCATTGAATTTCTTTAAGAATTTTAACGCTAGGTAACTCTGAACGCATTGAAATATATAGCACAGAGAGTGATATAATGCCTAAGGTAATAATTATAAAACTTAGTTTTAATAGGTTTTTAAAAGAAAACACAATAAAAAATACTCAATAAAATTAATAAAATCGTTTAATATTACTAGTATATCCTGTAAAACAGTGTAATAAATGTATTTATGTTTATTATTTTGAATAACAAAAATAACTTAGTAGGATGTTATGTTAAGCAGTCTATGGAAAAAGAAAGTATCACTCATTGTAGGGATTGATATTGGTTCGCATAGCGTTAAAGCTGTGTTAATTAATCAAGGAAGTGACGGTTATACACTTGAGGCGCTGTTAGAAGAAGCAATGCCAAGAGGTGCTGTAATTGACCGTGAAATTCAAGATATTGAAGCTGTTGGTAATGTAATTGCTAAAATAAGAAAAAAAATTACATCATCTGTTACTCATGCAGCCGCAGCTGTTTCGGGTCAAACAGTTATCACGAAATTAATTTATATGGACGTAAACCTTACCGAACAAGAATTAGCGAGCCAAATAGAAATTGAGGCCGATAGCTTAATTCCTTACCCTTTAGATGAAGTTAGCCTAGATTTTGAATCATTAGAGGTTAATGAGTCTGATCCGAGTAAAGTCAATGTACTTCTAAGTGCCGCACGAACAGAATCTGTAGAAGCTCGAGTGTCGGCCTTGGAAAATGGGGGCTTTCAAGCGAAGGTTATTGATGTTGAATCATATGCAATTAGTCGTCCTTACGATTTAATTCTATCTCAATTGCCTGATGATGCTGAAAATAAAGTAGTTGCAATTGTCGATATAGGTTCGGTAATGACTCTGTTTTCAGTAACTGAATCAGGAAGTCATATTTATAGCCGTGATCAAATATTTGGCGGAGAACAATACACTCGTTCAATTGTGTCTTATTACAATAAAACCTTCGAAGAAGCTGAATTTGCTAAAGTAAGTAACGACTTACCACCTAATTATACTTTTGAAGTGCTTGCCCCATTTCATACCGTATTAGTGCAGCAAATTCGTAGGGCTATTCAAATGTTTTTAACTTCAAGCGGAAAGGACAAAGTTGATTATTTGGTAATTTCAGGAGGAACCGCATCAGTAGAAGGCATTGAAAACTTACTGACAGAAGAGCTTGGTATCCATACCGTTATAGCAAATCCTTTCAAAGAAATGCGAAAATCTGAACATATTAATATGGATAAGTTAGAAGCTATGGCGCCTAAGTTTATGGTTGCTACTGGGCTCGCATTAAGGAGTTTTAGTTCATGGCACATATAAATTTACTTCCGTGGCGTGAAGAGGCGGAAAAAACCAAACAAAGAGAATACTTTTCAATATTAGCCCTTGTTGCTATTGTTGCCTTTGCACTAGTTTTTGCTGTTAGCCAATTCTATCAGGCAAAAATTGACGGACAAAACACCAGAAATCAATACTTAAAAAATGAAATTCAAATTTTAGATATTCGTATTGCTGAGATAAAAACACTCGACGAAAAGAAAAAAGAATTAGAGCAAAGAATGAGTGTTGTTGAGCAGTTACAACGGAGCCGAAATGTTGGTACGCAAGTACTTAATGAAATCGCTAAAGTTGTACCTAATGGTATCTATTTAACTGAACTTAAAAAGCAAGATAATACTTTAGAGCTCGTAGGTAAAAGTGAATCAAACAATCATCTAGCCAACATGATTAGAGAGATTGAACGTTCTGATTTGTTTATTGATGCAGTATTAGAATCAATTACATCAACCGATGCAGAAAGCAAATTACTGAGTGATTTTAAAATGAGAGTACTCATTCAGGGATTAAAATCAACAGATGAAAATACAATCCAAGGAGGAAAATAGATATGGAATTAGATTTTTCTCAGTTTAATGATTTAGAAGTTGATAACATAGGCGAGTGGCCCATTTTACCTAAAATAGTGTTAACTATTTTTATAGGTTTGATGGTGTTAGTTTTAGGTTATGTTGGTTTAATTAGTGATAAAATGGACACCCTCAAAAGCGTACAAGCTCAAGAATTAACGTTAAGAGAAGAATATAGAGCTAAGTATCACGTAGCGGCAAACTTAGAATTGTTTCAAGAGCAAATGAAGCAAGCTGAAATACTGTTTGCAAACCAGCTCAAAAGCTTACCTGAAAGTCATGAAACACCAGGTTTATTAGATGATATAACCTTTGTTGGTACAACAAGTGGATTAAATTTTGCTAAATTAAATTGGCAGCCTGAAATTACTAAAGAGATTTATATTGAGCTTCCTATCGATATTGAAGTTCAAGGTAATTATCATGAATTTGGTAATTTTGTGAGTAAAATAGCAGGCTTACCAAGAATCGTAACTTTACATAATTTTGATATTAATTTTATTAAAGATACGGCCGGTGATTTAACGCTCAAATTACAAGCTAAAACGTATCGTTATAGGGAGGCGGAAGAAGAATGAAAAAATTAATTTTTTTACTACCGTTGGTTTTGACTGGTTGTTTTAATGATACTAGTGATATTAGAGCTCATATTGCTTCAGTACAAGCAAATACAAAAACTCATATTGAACCTATGCCTGAAGTTCGGGTATTTAATCACTTTGATTACGAAGCTCAAGATTTACGTAGCCCTTTCGATTTACCTCAGCCTGAAGTTATTCAAGAAAAGATGCAACAAATGTCTGGTTGTTTGAGCCCTGATCCTCGTCGGAGAAAGCAACCACTTGAAAAATTTGCAATTAGTGATTTAACTATGCGTGGTACACTAGGTGAATTAGGTATTACATGGGGCTTAGTTGAAGCATCCGACGCTACATTACATCGTGTTTCTGTAGGTAGTTATGTTGGATTGTTTAATGGAAAAATCACAGAAGTTAACCAAAAACATGTTGCAGTTGTTGAATTAGTCCCTGATGGTGCAGGTTGTTGGGCAGAAAGAGATACTGTTATTACAATGTCGGAATCGGATTCAGAGGGGCAAAGGAAGTAATGTTGCTATTAAATAAAATGAAAAAAAATAAATTATTAAACTATAAATCATTAAATATGAAATTTATCTTCTCAGTATTTGTACTTTTGTTCTCAAACCTAGGGTTTTCTTCAAGCTTAACTGGTGTAAGTTATAACACCATGCAAAATGAAGAAATTAAACTTACTTTTGAGTTGTCAGAGTCAATTGATATTCAGCCAGAAGTTAAAACCATGATGAATCCCGCTAGTATTGATATAACATTCAGTGCTGAAGATTTTGATTTGAAATTAGAAAATACACTTATTGAACATGCTGGCATTAAAAATATTACGGTACAGAAATTATCAGGAAAAGTAGTTGCATCAATCCATATGGATAAGCTATCAATTTTTGATGTATCGCAAGTTGATAATGAGTTTTCATTAGTTCTTAATAAAAACCTGAAAAATTCATCAATGTCTAAATTACCTGATATAGGTAAAGATTTTATTAATCACTTTCAATCAATAGATTTTAGAAAAGGGCAAAGTAATGAAGCCCAAATCTTAGTCGATTTAGCTGATAGTATGGTGGCGGTTGATGTGAGTGATAAATTAGGTAAGTTATATGTCGAGTTTCATAATACTGATATTTCGGAAGATCTCTTATATCAATTAGATGTAACTGACTTTGGTACTATAGTAGCTGGTATTGAAACATTTAAAGAAGGTAGAAATGCCCGTTTAGTTATAGATATTGATGGCGAATTTACTTTTAAACATCAGCAATTAAATAATTTATTTTCATTAACGGTTGCTGAGAAAGTTAAAGTTCCTGGTTACTTGGGGGATAGTGATGATTTTACAGGTAAAGCGATTTCATTAAACTTTCAAGATATTCCTGTAAGAACAGTTCTACAAATTATAGCTGATTATAATGGTTTTAACTTAGTCACAAGTGACACTGTTGCAGGCAATATTACTTTACGACTTGATGGTGTTCCATGGGACCAAGCGTTAGATATTATACTAAAAGTTAAAGGCTTAGATAAGCGCATGGAAGGTAACATTTTAATGGTTGCTCCTAGCGATGAACTTGCTGCTCGTGAAGCACGAGATTTACAGGCTTTACAACAAGTAGAAGAGTTAGCTCCTTTATATTCTGAATACGTACAAGTTAATTACGCTAAGGCTAGTGAATTAGCTGATTTAGTTAAGACGGATGATAATAGCATCTTATCTGAACGCGGAAGTGTAAGTGTTGATGAAAGAACAAATACTTTATTAATACGCGATACAGCAAAAAGTATTGAAGATATTAAAAGAATGGTGACCGTGTTAGATATCCCAGTTCGTCAAGTGGTGATTGAAGCTCGTATGGTTACAGTAAAAGATAATTTAAATGAACAATTAGGAATACGTTGGGGAGTTACTGATGCAGGTGGTGATTATGCTACATCAGGAACAATAGATGGACTTGATGATGCTAATGGCTTATCACAAACACCAGTAGGAACAGGAGCAATTCCAGATATAGGTCAAAGATTAAATGTTAATATGCCTGTTAGTGGTGCGGCAGGTAGCCTTGCTTTTCAAGTTGCTCGATTAGCCAATGGTACAATTTTAGATCTTGAGTTAAGCGCATTAGAGAAAGAGAACAAAGGTGAAATTATTGCTAGTCCGCGTATTACTACGTCCAATCAAAAAGAAGCTTATATTGAGCAAGGTGTTGAAATTCCATATCAACAAGCTGCTTCAAGTGGAGCTACAGCAGTGTCTTTCAAAAAAGCAGTGTTAAGCTTAACGGTTACCCCGCATATAACACCAGACGATCGTATAATACTTGATTTACGAGTGACTCAAGATACGGTATCTGAGGTAACTAATGGTTTTGCTCCTGCCATAGATACACAGCGTATAGGAACACAAGTGTTGGTAAATAACGGTGAAACCATTGTTTTAGGTGGTATTTACCAACAATCTATCATTAATTCTGTATCTAAAGTACCAGTACTTGGTGATATTCCTTATTTTGGTTGGTTATTTAGAAATACTAACAACTTTAGTGAGAAAAAAGAGTTACTTATATTTGTTACTCCACGCATAGTAACAGAGCGTTTTTAACTATTTTCAAGTAAGTGAGGACTTTTCTCCTCACTTACTTGCATTTTACATAGAAGAATTGCGATAATTGCGCCCTTGAAATTTTCGTTGGGGGTTTCCAGATATACCCTATTTTACATAATTGATATTTAATGAGTTAAAGTTAGTCTAATGGCAGAGAAACGTAATATTTTCCTTGTGGGCCCTATGGGCGCCGGTAAAAGTACCATTGGTAGAGAATTAGCAGATAGATTACACCTAGATTTTTACGATTCAGATCAAGAAATTGAACGTCGTACAGGTGCCGATATTGCTTGGGTTTTTGATCTCGAAGGTGAAGAGGGATTCCGTCTAAGAGAAGAGTCTGTAATTGAAGATTTAACTGAAAAGCAAGGTATTGTTTTAGCAACTGGTGGTGGTTCAGTGATTAGTGCTCAGGTACGTAATCGCTTATCAGCACGTGGTATTGTTGTATATTTAGAAACAACAATAGATAAACAAGTTGCTCGTACTCAACGTGATAGACGACGTCCGTTACTTCAAACTGAAGAAGAGCCACGTGACGTACTTGAAAATCTAGCAGTTAAACGTAATCCTCTTTATGAAGAGATTGCTGATGTAATTGTTCAAACAGATGATCAAAGTGCAAAAGTGGTTGCTCATAAAATTATGGAGCGCTTAGATTTCTAAGTTGTATTTAACTCATGACTATTCTTCATGTTGAATTAGATACACGTAGTTATCCAATATATATAGACAAAGGGCTACTATCTTCTAGTAGCCTTGTGTCTGATCACATTCGTGGTAATCGTGTGTGTATTGTATCTAATACAGTAGTACAACCTCTTTATTTATCATTATTAAAAGATTCTTTAAAAGATTTTGATATTGATGAAGTTATCCTTCCTGATGGCGAATCACAAAAAAGCTTAGCTAATTTTGACGTGATTATGTCTCACTTATTATCGAGCGCACATGGCAGAGATACTACTCTTATTGCCTTGGGTGGCGGTGTAATTGGAGATATAACAGGGTTTGCTGCAGCTTGTTATCAGCGTGGCATCGATTTCATTCAGATACCCACAACGCTTTTATCTCAGGTTGATTCATCGGTTGGTGGTAAAACGGCGGTTAATCATCCGTTAGGTAAAAATATGATAGGTGCTTTTTATCAGCCCACATCTGTTTTTATTGATATAAATACTTTAACTACCTTACCTAAGCGTGAATTTAATGCCGGTATGGCTGAGGTTATTAAGTATGGTATTTTGGGAGATTATGACTTTTTTGTTTGGTTAGAAAAGAATATTGACCAAATTAAATCTGGCGAACCTAAAACCTTAAGTAAGATGATAGAAACTTGTTGTCAGCTAAAAGCAGATATTGTCTCGGCTGATGAAAAAGAAGGTGGTATAAGAGCCCTTTTAAACTTAGGCCATACCTTTGGTCATGCAATTGAAGCAGATCAAGGTTACGGCAAGTGGCTTCACGGTGAAGCTGTAGCTACTGGTATGGTACTTGCTGCTAAATTAGCTGTTAAGCTTAATGTATTCGAAGTGTCAGATTTACGACGCGTAGAAGCGTTAATCGAAGCATTCAACTTACCATTAACTGCACCAAGTAATATGGGTTTTAACGAATTTATTTGTCATATGAAGCGTGATAAAAAGAATTTAGCAGGTAAGTTAAGATTTATTATTCCAACTGGCATTGGTAAATCAGAGATCCGTGATGATATTACAGAGGACCTTCTTAAAGAAATACTGTAATAATGAACGCGGTTTAGCGAACATAGTTTAAGAGAATGGTATGTCTTCAGTTGAAAGTACAATAAAATCGTTCGATGAACGTCAAAGTGTTACAACAATAAGTGTCAACGCACGCATAGACTATATTTTACGATTCTCTAAACATGCAGTACTTGTTATTGATAATGATCCAGATGTTTATGCTAATGTTGGCAATGAATTTCTTGGTTCATTATCTAAAGAGCACAATGCTGCTTTTGTTTCAATCTCTTCTAAATTAAATGATATACAAATTAGATGTCGCATTATCGAGCAATTATTTGGTAATACTTTATTTGATCCAGAACAACCTCTCTCTGTTAACGTAATTAAGTTATCTGAAGCTAAAAATGAAGCAATAACCATTGTTATTGCTAATGCTGAATCTCTTTCCTTACAACTTACCCATGAACTTTGCCAATTAGCTGAAATAGCTAAAAAGCTTAATAAAACGATTAATGTATTATTATTAGGTAGGGTTCAGGCCGCAATTAATCTTTCTGAAAATAAACACTTATTTGATAACAAAGTATCAATTTTATTGGCTGAAAATGGGCAACTCATCGGTCTTAATTCATCATTATTGAAAAAAGACTCAGCTTGGGGTTTTAGTAAGTTTTTTTTAATACTTATCGCGTTACTTATTGGTGCCGCTATTTTGAGTGTTGCTTTTATAAAGAGAGATATTTTTGAGAGCAATACAACAGAAATTAATGAACTAGAAGCTGAACCGCTTAATATAGACGAATACAAAAAAGAATTTGTTGAAGTAAAACTTCCTAAACTAGAAACAAATTCATTAAATAAAGATATAAAGCCTATTGTTGCAACGCCTAAAGAAGTTTTTCAATTATTAATAGCAAATGCTCATGAAAACATAAATGAAGTGAATAGTGATAAAAATGTAAGTGATGAAACTCTTGCCGCAACTCAAATTAATGAGTCTTTAAGTGAGCCTAATGAAGATAAAACCGGTCTATTAGCGAATAAAACTTTGAAATTAGTTGATCAAGAAGCAGCTCAAGTCGTTATAAACACAGCACTAGCCGTTAAGGACAGTAAAAAAAACGAAAGTCATGATGATAAGGATTATTATCAAAAGAGCACTAAAGGTTACGTAATTCAATTAGCCAGTTTTGAAAAAATCACAGGATTTAAATCATTTCTCAATACTTATAAAAACAGCGAGCTTTATGGTTACTCAAGACGATTAAAAGGAGCTGTTTCTCATATAGTGACGACACGTATATATAACACTAATGCAGAAGCGAAAACTGCGATAAATGAATTGCCTCAAGCTCTTCGCCAAAGAGGGCCTTGGATAAAGTCAGTTCAAGCGGTGAATAATGAAATCAACCTATACAACAACCTAGATAATTAGTTACAATCCTGCCCACTTAGACAGTGTTAGTTATAAAAAATATTTAGATGAAAATTAAACATAGAGCGTTTCTTAAATGGGCTGGTGGTAAATACACGCTGTCTGACACCATCAATAAAATATTACCAGATGGAAAACGCCTAATTGAGCCTTTTGTTGGAGCTGGTTCTGTTTTTTTAAATAGTGATTATGACGAATATCTTCTCAATGATATTAATACTGATTTAATTAACCTCTATAAAATTGTACAGCACACCCCTGTAAAGTTTATTGAAGATGCCTCTCGGTTATTTAATCAATCAAATAATGTTGCAGAAGCTTACTATCACTTAAGAAGAGAGTTTAATAGCACTAACGATACATATTACCGTTCTCTCTTGTTTTTATATATGAATAGACATGGCTACAATGGCCTGTGTCGTTATAACAAGTCTGGTGGTTATAATGTGCCTTTTGGTAAGTATAAAAAGCCATATTTTCCGCGTGAAGAGCTTGAATACTTTTCAGAAAAGTCAGCTAAAGCTAAGTTTGTCTGCCAAGGATATCGATCTATCATAGATAATGCTGAAAACAATGATGTGATTTATTGTGATCCCCCATACGTACCATTAAGTACTACAGCAAGTTTTACTAGTTATTCAGGTAATGGTTTTGGTTTGGATGAACAAGCTGATTTAGCAAATGCAGCAGAAGAAATCATTAAGAAAGTAAATACTAGCGTACTGATTAGTAATCACGACACTATCTGGACAAGAAAAATTTACGAACACGCCAATAATATTAAATCTATCCAAGTTGCTCGTACAATAAGCCAAAAAGGTGGGGGACGAAAAAAAGCGTCTGAATTACTCGCTTTATATCATTTACCTAAAGCTAATGATATTAAAGGCTAAGGTAAAACAAATGATACCACTAATAACAAGGCTCCTATAAACAGAGCTACTCCAATAACACCTGCTATAATAAAATGGCTAAACTTACCTTGAGTAAAATCACGTTTTCTATTTGATTCACTTTGAACACCTAGAAATGCTGCGCCTACACTTTTTGCGGTATCTTTAAAACTATTTTCACTAATGTTCATAAAGTTATTCCTTTTATCTAGGTACTTTAGAATAGGGCAAAAGCAGGCGAAAAAAAAGCCTAAATAATTATTTAGGCTTTTTGATTTATTTTTGACTTATGAAGTTTGATTATAAATCAAAGTCTACCGCGTAAGAGACATAGAATTTCATATCTTCTTCATCAGTAAGACCGCTATCATCACTAAAGCTAGTTTTAGAAACACCTAAAGTAAAGCCATCTTTGCTGATAGATACACCTAGGTCTGTAGAATCAGTAGAAAAATCACCACTATAATCTCCCACGTGTAACGCTATTTCAGCACCACTTGCTAAAGCAAATGAGTAATCAATATTAGCGTAAACAGAATCACCAAACTCAGCACCGTCTCCGCCAGCTTCTGAGTCAGCTAATACAGCAACCCCAAAAGAAAAGCCACCAGCAGATATGCTTGCATATATTTCTGAGAAATCATTTTCATCAGCAACTGAATCTGGATACGCATAATAAATATACCCAACATCGTACGAAACATTTTCGTTGATATCACCACCAAAGCCAAAATAAAAATCTAATTCAGTTTTCATGTCGCCCCAAGAAGCGTTAGACGCCCAAGTACCAACGTAAAAACCAGAATCAGCAGCATAATCAATACCGCCAGAAATAGCAGCTGAACCACCTGTTTGTTCAAGGCCACGCCATAGGTAATTGTTAGTCGCTGCAACGTTTGCAGACAAACCTTCAACAGCTGAAGCTTGTGTAGAAACAAATGCAGAAGTTGCTACTGTTGCACTAAGTGCGATTGATAAAAGTGTTTTTTTCATGTTTAGTTCCCTAATGTTTTTATTTACTTACTACAAAGCAATATGAATGCCTAAATATTATATTTGGTTAATAAGTAAGTAATATCAATGTGTTAATGGTTTTATTTTTATGTCTGATACAATTATAATTTGCTAAGTGAACGTTTTTGGTGCGATATAGTGGCATGGCGCACCATAAGTGAGCTTTTGTTACTTCAAGATGATTGTAGGTATTCATGACAGCCATTACATTATTGGAATAGCTAGACTTATTAATAATATTATCAATAATGGAAAAATTATGAGCTTTGTTATAAAGTAGCGCTGATTTTCTTTGAAGGATTTATCTATGTCTTTTTTAATTGCCCCCTCTATCCTATCGGCAGACTTTGCGCGTTTAGGCGATGATGTTGCCGAAGTATTAGATGCTGGTGCAGATGTGATCCACTTTGATGTTATGGATAATCACTTTGTTCCTAATTTAACTTTTGGCCCAATGATTTGTGAAGCATTAAGAACATTTGGTATTAAAGCACCGATTGATGTGCATTTAATGATTAAGCCAGTTGATAGCTTAATTCCTGCTTTCGTTAAAGCCGGAGCTGATATTATTACTTTTCATCCAGAAGCAACTGATCATGTTGATAGAACATTGCAGTTAATAAAAGATTTAGGATGTAAAGCCGGTGTAGTGTTAAACCCAGCTACGCCTTTAAACTGTTTAGATTATATTATGGATAAAGTAGACGTTATTTTATTAATGTCAGTTAATCCTGGTTTTGGTGGGCAAAAATTTATACCTACTACTATTGATAAAATTAAACACGTTAAACAAAAAATTACTGAAAGCGGTAGAGATATAAGGCTTGAAGTAGATGGTGGAGTTAATAGCAAAAACATTGCTGATATTGCAGCGGCGGGTGCCGATATGTTTGTTGCTGGAAGCGCTATTTTCTCTCAACCCGATTATAAAGTAGCTATTGATGAACTACGAACTGAGTTATCAACAGTTAAGTAATAACTTGTAAATATAAATATTATTGAATAAATAAAGGAAAACCATGAGTAAACCTATTGTATTAAGTGGCTGCCAACCGTCAGGTGAATTAACTATTGGTAATTATTTAGGGGCTTTAAAACAGTGGGTTAATATGCAAGATAGCCACGAATGTTTTTATATGCTGGTTAATCAACATGCTATTACTGTTCGTCCAGATCCTGAAGCACTTCGTAAAGCAACCCTTGATGGCTTAGCGTTATATTTAGCTTGTGGCGTTGACCCTGATAAAAGCACGATATTCATTCAATCGCACGTTCCAGAACATGCACAACTGAGTTGGGTGCTTAATTGTTACACTCAAATGGGTGAGTTAAACAGAATGACTCAGTATAAAGATAAGTCGCAAAAATCTGAAGCTCATATGAATTCAGGATTGTTTACTTACCCAGTACTGATGGCTGCAGATATATTATTATACAAAGCGGATAGAGTGCCAGTTGGCGATGATCAAAAACAACATTTAGAATTAGCGCGAGATATTGCAACACGCTTTAATAATATTCACGGTGAAATATTTACAGTACCTGATCCATTCATTCCTGAATTTGGTGCTCGTGTAATGAGCTTACAAGAGCCGACTAAAAAAATGTCTAAATCAGACAACAATCCAAGCAATTTTATTGGCTTGCTTGAAGAACCTAAAAAAGTAGCGAAAAAAATCAAACGAGCGATGACTGACTCTGACGAACAAGCGAATATTTATTTTGACGTTGCTGAAAAACCAGGTGTTTCTAACTTACTATCTTTATTATCTTGCTGCACAGGTAAAACCGTTGAGTCTTTAGTACCTGAATATACTGATAAAATGTATGGTCACTTAAAAGGCGATGTTGCTGAGGCTGTAGTTGCTTTATTAGAGCCAATACAAGAGAAGTATCATCAGTATAGAAACGACCAAGCCTTCTTAGACTCGGTTATGCGTAAAGGGGCTGAAAAAGCTTCAGCACATGCACAAACAGTACTTAAATCTGTTTATGAAGCGGTGGGTTTTATTCCTCGCCCGTAGTGATTTTATTCAAGCTTATTAAAAAGGCCACGTAAACTGAGTTTACGTGGCCTTTTTAATTTCTAATTCGCAACGTTGTTTAGTCTTTATCTATCTCTTTAGTCGCTTTTTCAAATAGCTTAGTGCTATCTTCAACAAACTCATCAACACTTGAACTAGATGTTATATTAAAGTTTGGCGTCATTAGCGTAGCGTTGTATTGCGGACGCGGATTAAACTCAGGCTTTTTACTTAATTGAATTAATTCTGTTCCGCCATACAATAAAATAGTTAGTCCAATCGAAATAACCATACGTCTGCGTTCGGTCGTATGAAAACCAATGCTACAGTTAAACCAAAATAAACAAAAAGCTAAGCCAATAGGTACAATTGAAACTAGCCACATTAACGGCCATTGGCTTGATACGTTAAACTGAACAAAACGTTCAATAATGTCACTTACCCACATTAAATTGAAAAAGATAAAACAAATACCCAATTGGCTGGTAATACGTGCATCATGTTTTGTTAAATGTGAAACAACCGAAATAGCCGCAGGCCATAAAGCAAACATCAAGGTCATACTTATGGCAGGAACAAGCAATTGTGTAAAAGTAACTTCTTTGCCGTTATTTAAGTAAAAAATAAAACCAGTAACAAAAGCAAATAATGCAATACTAAACGCTATGGTTGCAGGGTGCCTTGCGATATTAATTAAATTTTCAAATGGGCTAAAAGTCGCAGTTTCTTCAATAGGGTGATTAGGAAAGAATACACGTATTTGGCTCTTACCTAATGAAATTACATCACCAGATTTAATCTTGTGGTTATTTATTACCTGTTTACTGTCTTCTAAAAAACTTCCATTAATAGTGTCAGCGTCAGATACAAACCATGCTTCGCCATCAAAATTGAAATTAAGATGATCAGCACATACATGAGGATCCGATATAATAATATCGTTTTGGTAACCTCTGCCTATATTTAGAGAAGGTTGAGAAAACTTATGTCTGCCAATTAGCTTGTGGCCTTTACTTATTTCTTCAATGATTATTTCCATGTAACAGACTCCATAAACTTCTTAGTAAACTTCATCGCTGAGTCTTGAGTAACACCGGCAACCGTAAAGTGACTCAATAACGCTTGGTCGTTTTTATCAATAGAGGCGGCTAAATATAATATATCGAATAATCCAGAAAAATCTTTGTAGGCTCTAGTACAAAAAATGGTTTTGTTTTTAATTCCTTTATGAGTCGGCATTACAATATCATGTTGGCACTGAAACTCAGTTACATCTTCTTTTGTTGCTTTATTTGCAGGGCCTGCTCTTTTAATTTGTTGCTCGTACAAGGTATAAAACTTAGTTTCACTAAGTTCTTTCGCCTGCATATATCTATATTCCATTTCTAAAAAACCAGTAAAAAAATTAGAGGAGAGGAACGTATTTTCTTCTAATGTACAGTTAGCTACAGCCGTTAAAATAAGGGCATCTGCTTTATCGGCATTAGAGTCACCCCAACACTTAATAAAAGGTACATCAACGGTAGGGATCAAACTTTCACCAAGCTGTTTTAGCTGCCATTCGCTGTTGAGTATTGTTGAAATGAGCTTTTCTTGATTTGTTGATAATTGCGCTAGCATTTGTTTTTCTATATTTTCTGGTGGCGCTACTTTATAAGCATTAAAGAGTGTAACTAGTTTATCGTGTGGTACTAAAAAACCAATTTGATTTCCAGAGGTGGCCACGTTAATGCCTACAACTTCTGTTTGAGCATTTACAACGGGTCCGCCACTCATACCTGAGTTTACTGAGCCGGTAAAATGAATGCGATCGTTAAACGACTCTTTCTTTAAACCGTTGTATGTACCCGGTACTACTATCATGCCTAAATCGTGTGGATTACCTAGCGAGAATAATTCTTCCCCTTTAGTAGGGGTTGATTCAGAAATAACGAAGAAAGGCATTTCACTAGAAACGTCACGCTTTACTAAAGCCAAATCGTTAATAACTTCTACGCTTTTTAATTCGAGATCCCCTTTATTCCCCTTATTGTCTAAATACTCTATTCTGTATTTACTTGGGTGACGTGCATAACCTGAAATTACATGATAATTGGTTGCTATTAAACCGTCACTTGTAATTTGGAAACCTGAACCGATCGATGACTTTTCACCACTAGCTTTGTCAATTAACCTAATTTGATATAAAGAAGGAGCAAGTTGTTTAAAAATAGCTTCTGCTTGTTCTGTTGCATTACATATACTGCTTGTTGCTATAAGTAGTAAGGCGATAATACCTTTCATTTATAATCCTTATCGTTGATCTCTTTTCTATTGTGCCACTGTAAATTTAATTGTCATCCATTATCCCGTTAAATATAACGATTTTATTTGATGTACAACATGGCTTATTGTTGATTAGCTCAAATAAGTTGTAAGGATTTATTTTTTAAGTTGTAGCATTACTTGCGTTTTAGTATTATCAAATGATAATTATTATCGTTTACTTGTGGCTTATATGACTCTATCTGAATTACCCATTAATAAACAAGCTCGTATTTGTTTTTTACCTGATAATTTTACTTTAAGTGCGCAGCTTATTGAGCAGGGGTTTGCCCTGAAAACGAATATTTCTTTGGCGCATAAAGCACCTTTTAATGGTCCGCTTGCTTTTTACTTACACGGTACAAAAATGTGTTTGCCACGTGATATTGCTAATCAAATAAAAATTGAGTTATTAAACACATGATAGAACAAAACTTTGCATTAGTGGGTTTTGCCAATTCAGGTAAAAGCACATTATTTAATGCATTAACTGGGGCGAAACAAAAAACCGGTAATTGGACTGGTGTAACGGTCGCATCAAAACAACAAACGTGCGATTTCAATGGGAAATCTACCTTATTAACTGACTTACCTGGCGTTAGTTCACTTACTCAGCGTAATCAGCAAGGCCAAGATTTATCTATTACTCAAAATTTTTTGAAAGAACAATCCATTGATTGTTTGATTAATGTAGTAGATGTAACTCAGCTTAAACGCCAACTTTATTTAACAACGCAGCTACTTGAATTGGGCTTGCCTATGGTGGTAGTGCTAAATAAAAGTGATCGAAAAGAAGCTGAAAATATTGATTTAGATAAATTATCTAGTCAACTGGGTTGTCCGGTAGTTCGCGAAAATAGTACGGATAAAAATGCAGGGCGAGCACTTAAAAAAGTATTCCAACATCTACCTAAAAAGCGACAAGTGCAGCATGTATTAACCTTGCCTGACGAGCTGGCTAAAGAATTAATAGATAAAAAAGATATTCCACTCTCGTTAGAGCGCAAAGCTTGTTCTAATGGGGGATCGTGCCAGTCTAATGATAAACAAGCTTTAGCTGTTATGCAGGCAAGATATACTTTTATTCAAGAGTTATTAATTAACGTTACGGTATTACCTACAGAAAACACGAGTTTTAGTGATAAAGTTGACCGCTGGATGTTGCATCCTGTACTTGGTGTGCCATTTTTTTTAGGCATGATGTATTTATTGTTCATGTTTGCTATTAATGTTGGTAGTGCCTTTATTGATTTTTTTGATATTTTAGCTGGTGCAATATTTGTAGATTATCCTCTTCACTTTTTAAGTAGTTTCGATTTACCTGCTTGGCTAACAACTATTATTGGTGGTCTTGGTTTAGGTATTCAAACGGTTGCCACCTTTATCCCTGTTATTGCTTGTTTATTTATTGGCTTATCTTTATTAGAAAGTAGCGGATATTTAGCCAGAGCTGCTTTTGTAGTAGACAGTGCTATGCAGAAAATTGGTTTACCCGGTAAAGCTTTTGTACCCTTAATTGTTGGGTTTGGTTGTACTGTTCCTGCCGTAATGTCAGCGCGTATTTTAGATAACGAACGTGAACGAATTACCACGGTAATGATGTCGCCGTTTATGTCTTGTGGGGCGCGGTTACCGGTTTATGCTTTATTTGCTGCCGCATTTTTTCCTGATTCAGGTCAAAATATTGTCTTTTTACTTTATCTTATTGGTATTGCTGCCGCTTTATTTACAGGCTTGATGCTTAAAAAAACCATTTTAATGGGGAGTAATTCTATTAACATTATGGAATTACCTTTATACGAATGGCCTAAATTGTCATATTTATTCAAACGAGTATGGCAAAGAACTCGCTCTTTTGTTTTAGGTGCAGGTAAAACCATTGTAGTTGTGGTTTGTATTTTAAACTTTTTTAATTCATTAGGAACGGATGGTGAATTTGGTCATAACGATACGCAAGACTCTCTATTAAGCCGAAGTGCTCAAGTTGTAACGCCGTTGTTAGCACCAATGGGAGTTAAAGAAGATAACTGGCAAGCAAGTGTTGGTATTATTACAGGGCTATTTGCAAAAGAAGCGTTAGTGGCAACGTTTAATAGTTTATATTCATCACCTTCTACCGATCCTGAAAGCCCAGAATCGTTTACCGATTTATGGCAGCAAGCAATAACAAGTATTAGTGATAATTTGCAAGGAATTAAAGCCGATGATCCTCTTGGAACCGATATTGGGGATGTTTCTGATGTACATGTTGCGGCTCAAGAGCAAGGCGTAGAAGAAAGCACAATCACCATTATGCAAGCGGCTTTTGCGGGTAAAATAGGTGCATTTAGCTATTTACTCTTTATTTTACTTTATACCCCTTGTGCAGCAGCAATGGGAGCTATTAAGAATGAAGTCGGTACACGTTGGGCTATTTTTGCCGCTTCGTGGAGTTTTAGTTTGGCTTATTTATCAGCAGCAGCAACATACCAAGTGGCTACATTTGTGCAAACACCCGTACATTCATTTATCATTTTGACGGTCATAACGCTTGTATTTTTGAGTATTTACCTTGGTTTAAAACGTTTTGGTAAAAATATATTAACAATTCCAACGCTAGTGACTTACTATTGATGCTATTAAAGTGCCTAATACCAATTTCGTTAATAAATTGGTATTAAGAGTAATTTTGCAAAAGGAGTTACAAGTGAATAATGAGCAAGTAAAAAAGTATTTATTAAGTAAACCCGAAGCGGCTCTATACCATCCATTTGGTGATGATGTAGAAGTTTATCGCGTAAAACATAAAATGTTTGCCACACTCTCTTTAGGTAAGGGGACTGAAAAAGAAGTGGGTAGCAAAATGGAAGGGCATTATTGCGTTAACTTAAAATGCGACTCTGAAGAAGCAATTATGCTACGCGATATATTTCCTTCGGTTATTCCCGGATACCATATGAATAAACGCCATTGGAATACGGTTATTCTTGATGGCTCAATCCCGAAAGGTGAAATTGAACGCATGATTGATAATTCGTTTAAGTTAGTGGTAGGTAATATGAGTAAGGAAGATCAGCAGTCAATTTTAGTACATTTATAATTATCACTTCATTCTTTAATAAATTCGCAAATAATAGATTTTATATAGTGATTTCGCTTAGTTTCGAAAGATTGTCGATTATGGCAAAGATATAACGATTCACCTACAGAATGCTCAAGCTGATGTATACGAATATCAAGTTGTTTATGAAAAGCATTAACTGCATGTAAAGGTAAAATTGTAAAACCGATCCCACGGCTAACGGGTTCTAAAATCAAGCTTATTTGATTAGAGAACCCTTTACGTTCAAATTGTTCAATATGTTCAAATGCAGCAAAATTTTTACTTAATAGTAACTGTGCATGATGAGCTGCATCAGGATGAACAATAAAACCTAAATCTAATAATTTCTGCCAACTAATTGAGGTTATCTTATTTGAGGTAACTAAAACCAAGGGCTCTACTGCTATTTTTTTACACACTATATTTGGGGTTTTGCTAAGCTGCGTTAATAAACCCATATCAACTTTTCGCTCAGCTATTTTCTCTTCAATATCGCGGTTAGGCCCAAAAGTATAATCAATAACTAAGCTTGTGTGTTGCTGTTGAATGTTTAATAAGTAGGGATATAACTTTAAACCTATGCTCCCAGGAGAAACTATTTTTACAGTACCTGAAAATGGTTCATCTAATTTAATAGATGCTTCAAGTTCAGTTAAGCTATTGAGTAAGTATTTACCTTGCTGATACAGCTTTTCTCCCGCAGAGGTTAATGAAAATGATTTTCCATCCCTAATAAGTAGCGGCGTATCAAGTTGTTGTTCTAATTTTTTAATGTGCTGACTAACACCCGATTGTGTCATAAATAACCCTTCAGCCGTTTTGGTAAAGTGCCCTATATCTACTAGGGTGCAAAATGTTTTAAGCCAGCTAGGATTTATCATTACAAAACGTACTTATAATTATTGATATTGATAATTTTTTATACTCTATCATTAAGGGTAAACTTTGCATATCAAAACTAATTAAGGAAGCTATTATGAGTAAAGCATACCCACGAACATTCTCACATATCGGTATCTCAGTACCTAGTGTCGAAGAAGCTGTAAAATTTTACACCGAAGTACTGGGCTGGTACTTAATTATGAAACCTACCATTATTGAAGAAGATGACAGCCCAATAGGCGAAATGTGTACAGATGTATTTGGCGCTAACTGGGGCAAGTTTAAAATTGCTCATATGTCGACAGGTGACAGAGTAGGAGTTGAACTCTTTGAATTTAAAAACCAAGAGAGTCGAGAAAATAATTTTGAATACTGGAAAACAGGTGTTTTTCATTTTTGTGTACAAGATCCAAATTTGGAAGATCTTGTAGAGAAAATCGTTGCTGCTGGCGGTAAAAAAAGGATGGATAAACCACGTTACTACTATCCCAATGAAAAACCATACCGCATGATTTATATGGAAGACCCGTTTGGTAATATTCTTGAAATTTACAGCCATAGTTATGAATTAACATATGCAGCGGGTGCTTACTAAATGATATTTATTTAATTTTAAAGAGGTTCCTACGCGCCGTAGGCGAGGCATTTATTTTAATAAGGAGAATTAATTATTAAATAAATAACGATGCCATTGGTCATTTAAACGAGTATAAATGACCAATGGGTTATTGTGATTGGTAACGAGTATACAAAAAATATATTATTGATAAGGTTATTTAACCTCAACTCGGGTTAATGAATGTTAGATAATGAATTAAAATTCTTATTTATCAAAATCTTAATCTGTATCGTTGTTTTCCTAAGTTATATTAATCTCTCAACATTGATATTTTTGTGTATAACAAGGCGAATTTTTCTATCTAATAGCTGGCTATTAGTAATAAATTCAACGAAGTTAGGTATAAAAATAGCTTGTTGAGTAACTTTGCTTATCCCGAGCTGAGGTTATTTAGTTCTTGAAGCTTCTCAAGCAATGAATGTGAGTTATTACTCAGCAAGCAGGTTTGACAGTTAAAAGGCGAACGTAATGGAATTACGAGTAAAGCAACACCATTAACACCAAAAAACTTGAAATACGTGAACTCAAAAAACGTATTGCTCGTATTGAATATGGAAAGGAAACTTTAAAAAAGGCTACGACTCCTTAATGTCGGACTTGCTGAACAGTTCACAATAATCAAAGCCTTTCAAGAGAGCCATGAAGCTTCAAGACTCTTCTTTATCCAATAACTCCATTAATCCAACCAGTGCGGCAAAAAGTACAGCGCCCACCGGCCAAACAATCCACGTTATTCCCCACGCCATAGTCCACAAGCTCCAGCCAAGATATATAGCGACTAATAAAGGCCAGTAGAATGCAGCAAGTTTCTCTGCACGTTTTGTACGTTTGCTTTTTTCTTTAGCGCTATTATCTTTCAAAATATTGTTGTAAGCATCATATTTAGCGGATACAGGAGCCACAATGTATATTCCTGTTGCTATCATGAGGAGCAAAACAATTAGCATGATTAAAATAATATCAGAACTATTGAAAAACATAGTGGCAAACATTAAGGGCATAAAACTGAATATGAATATAAATATACCTATTGATAATTTTAGATTATAGGTAGATCTGAATTTTTGTAATTTGTCTTTAAAAATACTGTGAACGCCATAAGCTAAATCAAATGTCTCATTTTCTATCGAAGCTATATCACTCTCATATTGGTTTGTTCTAATAAAAAAACTTACTCCAATAGATATCATTACTAATACACCTACAACGCCTATCCATGCTGCAACATTACTTGTTATATTCAATCTATTTGTTTCAGCCATTGCCAAAAAGAAAAGTAGCGGTATTACTGAACATACACAAAGCACAACACCCTTAGTAATTAATGCTGATACTTCTACCTTATTTTCAACATACTTCAATGATTGTTCTAAATTAATTTGAATAGTACTCGGCTCTGTACTTTCACTGAGAAGTTCTAATTCTTCAATATCGTCTTTTAATAGAAAGTCTGTTGAGACCTCAAAAATATCCGCTAACATAATGATTCTATTTATATCAGGTATACTGTTTGCGCTTTCCCATTTAGAGACTGATTGTCTGGAAATACCCATCTTCTCAGCCAGCTCTTCCTGCGACCAACCCAACTGTTTTCTTAATTTGATAATTTTATCCGCTAATATCATAAGGTTCATTCCTTCATCTGTTGTTGAGCGGTAAGCTTAGGTAGTTAGGTAGTTGCAGGCTAGCAAGTCAGGAGGTTAATTTGTCAACCCACAGTTGCATTTACAATAAATAGTTAAATATATTCTTTATTTGGATGCTAGCAAGTTAGTTTTTTCATTTAAACGATAGAACAAAAAATTTAACGTGAACGTATTTTTAATGTGAAGTTACCGTTGATAATAACCAAGCAGTAAAAGCAAATAAAATAGTCGTTGTCACAGCATAAAAACATTACCATTTGTTCACTTAAATGTTGAGATAAATTCACATTAGATAGTAGATAAAAGTTTAGATATACCCGTTATCATTCAAGATGCATGTTGCAGTGGGAACTAAAAACAATTTAAGCACAAATTTTATGTTCCAAAAAAAATCTAAGTCCATCCATGTATGCAAGGCATTAAGTTTACGTTATGGTTATTCACGCTAACTGCTCCTGCGTTACCCTAATATCTTAGATCCTATAGGAAGCTGACTAAAGTTAATAAGCCCCATAAATTGTTTTTAGATCCGTTGGAGAAAGGCTTGAGCAAAATCATTTCTTCGTTAATCCTTTTTATAAGGGACGACCATTATTACAAAGTATTGCCTTGAATTAATATCGCCCAAGAGCTATAAAATAGCCTCTTGAGTGGTAACGGGTATATTCTGTTATTACTTCATCAAACACATCCTTGTGTTGCTGTATTACTTTATTTAACCTGAACTCGGTTTAAGATATTCTTAACGAATTAAAATATAAGAAGAAATAGTTTTATTAAGCCGAATTCAGGTTATTTAAATTAAGGCGCTAAAAAGCTTCTTACCTGATTTAATGCAGCTACGGAAAAACCCTCATCATAAAAATATACAATAATCCCATTTTTATCTAACAATAATACTCTGGCATTGTTGGGATTTTCATTACCCGTAAATATTTGAACCTTTTCACCATCTTCATATACGGTAACTACGCCTTTCCATAGCTCTTTAGGGATACCTTTGCGCATACCGTTATCAATCATAGTACTGAACATACGTGGGAATAAGCCTTGTATGGTAGGTATTTCATAAACATCTACTTTAGTTTTTGTCATGTCTAAACCGATCAGCCATCTATCAATATCAAATTGTGAATTTTGTTTATAACCAACAAGCAATAAAGTGAAGTCGCCTTTGAAATCTTCTGGAATACTTACCTTATTTTTTTCAAGGTTTTGTCCAATTACTGAAGGAAATGTTTTTCCTGTAATTTGTTGATTTGAATAAGTACTGCTACACCCTGTTATTAGTACTAAAAGGGCTAAGAAAAAAATTCTCATGTAAGTGTCCTGTTATTTATTACTGTAATAAATTAACCATACGTTTAAGCATTGAGTTTAGCTCACTATTTGTTGGTTCATGATCATCATTTGTTACGTGTTTATAGTATGACTGAACTATTTTTAGCATTGACACGTATTAATCTTTGAAACTTATTTTCTACATATTTTGTGTAGAACTCATTTGAAACGCTAAACTGAGTCTGCAATGCCTACTATAAATACATCTCAATACCTTTATGTTTTTAATCACGTAATCACTACTGGAATTAACCGAGAGGGGCGGTTTTATTTGGGTAAGCTTTCTGCTTGGTATGATTTTGACGGATACACTTGTTATCTCGGCTATAAAGATCTCACGATGACTTTATATTTTCATAATCGTTTTTCGTTTGATTATCAGGAAGAAGCAACGCTAAAAGAATTTTATTTATTGATTGAAAAAAGTGAAAAAGAGTTTACAACAAATCATGACAGAACATAGCTTTAATGATTGGGACGTTACTAACGATGGTGTTATGGGCGGGTTATCTCAAGGCCATGTAATGCTAAGCAATAAAATTACTGTTTTTTCAGGCGCCATTTCAATTGAAAACAATGGCGGCTTTACCAGTGTATTTACAAAAATATCTACACTTTCAAAAGATATAAAATCAATTCATGTTCGTATAGTCGGAGATGGTAATACTTACCAGCTAAGAATTCGAAGCAAAGTGATGGGCTATAACCTTGCCTATAAAATAGCGTTTAAAACGAAGGTAAATACTGTAGAAACACATTGTTTTACATTAGCTGATTTTGAAGCGTCTTTTAGGGGGCGCTCAATAACGAGTGCGCCATTATTACAGGCACACGTTATTACCCATGTTGGATTTTTAGTTTCAGCAAAGCAACGTAGTCATTTTTCATTGGCTATTCACTCCATTGTATTTAAATAATGCTGGAGTTACATGAATCAACGTTGCTTGGTTTAAAGCCGTAAATGAAGGCAAGAATTAAGCTCATAAGAGAATATTTAATATGAATAAAGTAAGCCCTAAGTCTTTATTACACAGTAAGTGGACTAAAGTTGAAGTAGAAAATAGAGAAAAACATTTTATGATTACTAAGGTAAATGTTGATGATGAACAACGTATTGTTGAATGTAAAATTGAAGCCGTTATATCTAAAAATGAATACTCCATTAACTGGCGAGATTTAAAGGATAACCAATGCTGGAAGCTGGGCTGGCAATAGCGACTGCTTTATTATTAAGTATAAAATACACTAAGTTATTCTTAAGTGTATTTTAGATGGTTAAGGTTATTTATTGATTTTTTAAGTATTCAATAAATAACCTTAAGAGCTGCTTTTTATTTACCGCGTGTATTAGCAATCCAAACACTTTGATATGGCGCTAATTCAATTTCTTCGGTTAAGTCGGTGACTTCTGTACCGCTAATTAATTCAAACCAGTTTTCATTTACAATTAAGTTAAGTTCACTTAATGGTAGCGATAAAGGTTTGTCAGTAATATTACTGATACAAAAAATACTTTGTTTTCTGTCTTGGCTTTGTCGCCAAAAACCGAATAATTGTAAGCCTAAATGTAAAGTAAATTGCGTAGCATTGGGATGAAATGCTGGCTGTTTTATTCTTATCGCTAATAATTTATTGAGTGTTGTAAGTACTTCACCGTGATGTTTACCCGTGTCTTGCAGAGCATCAATAAGTAAATCATCTTGCCAGCGATGACGATTGATTGATCGATTACTACCTGTATCTTCAACCTTTTTATAGTCATTTTGTGTACCGAGCATACCATGGATATATATACCGGGAATACCTTCTAGCGCAAACATAATGCTATGAGCACATATAAAACGAACCATATTAAATTCGTCTTTACCTTCAGTTGTGCCTTGCATAGCATCAAATAAAGAGATGTTCATTTCGTAAGGTTTTTGCGTACCGTCTTCTGTGGTTCTACAAGATATTTTGCCACCAAAACCTTCAATGGTTTTTACTAAGTCATGGGTTTCTTCGTCACTTAATAAACCTTCTACGGGTCTTAATCCTACACCGTCATGTGAGGCGATAAAATTAAAGTAAGTGGTACCATCTTGTGCGGGTGGCATGCTCATTAACCAACGTTTTAAATATAAACAACTTCCTGTTAATAAGGTGTTGATAAGTAAAGGTGGTAAAGAAAAGTTATATATAGCGTGCGCTTCGTTTGCATTACCAAAATACGTTAAATTTTGGGTGTTGGGGATATTGGTTTCTGTAATGATGATAGCGTCGTGCCTAGCATGCTCTATTAAGGTTCTAAGTAAGCGAACCACTTCGTGCGTTTCTGGTAAGTTTATGCAAGGGGTTCCTGCTATTTTCCATAAGAAAGCAATGGCATCAAATCTAAAAATTTTAACGCCCATGTCTAAATATTGTCGAATAATAATAACAAAAGCTTTTAGTACTTCTGGATTTCTAAAGTCAAAATCTACTTGATCGTGACTAAAAGTACACCACACCGACTTTTCACCTGAAGCGGTATTCACTTCTCTAAATAATGGAGATGTTCGAGGGCGTACTACATCGGAGGTGTCTGTGTCTGCTGGTGCAGTAAAGAAAAAGTCGTGACCTTCGCCTTCACCTTTAATAAAGTTTTCAAACCAAAAACTACGACTTGAGCAATGATTTATTACTAGGTCAGACATTAAGTTTCGCTCTTTTGCGATAAGCTTAATGTCTTCCCAATCGCCAAGTGATTGATTAACGGTTGAATAGTCAATAATTGAAAATCCATCGTCAGAGCTGTAAGGAAAAAACGGTAATATATGAACGCTGTTTATAGTGTCGCTCATATTATCGTTAATAAAACGGCGTAGTGTTTTTAGTGGTGCTTCGTTATCTTTAACTATACTGTCACCGTAAGTAATTAAAATAACATCTTCTTCTGACCACTGGTTAGTATAGGGCGCCACAGCTGAACAATCGTCAGACAAGCGCATTAACTCTGTGATTTGCTTTGCCAAGTCGTCTGTCGATTGCGTTAGGCTAATGTCTTTATAAATAAATTCAAGTTGTTGACTGAGTTTACCTAGTAATTGTTCATAGTGTGTCACCATATTATTTAAGCCTCTTCTAAAATAGTGCTAAATTCTTTGTAGTCTTCTTCTACTGCTTCTTTTATTTGCGATAAAATATCAGGCATAGCGCTAATAACACGATTCCAAGACGGAATAAAAGGTGTTTCCATTGGTTGTTCTAAAAAGGTATTACCGGCTTCTAATATATTTTCAGCGAACATTTCTACTGCTTTTTCTTCGTTATGCGTGTCGAGTTTAAGGCCATTCATTTGTGCGTCGTGGCGGTAAGTTTCAACATAATCTAAAGCAATACGGTAGTAGGTGGCTTTAAGTGTTCTGAATTTTTCAGAGGTAAAGGTTTCACCTTCAGTAGCCAGCTTACGTATAAAAGCTTTACTGATGTCGATAGACATTTTTGATAAACCACCGCTGGTATTGTCTAGCGATAAATCTTGATGCTTATGGTCGTAAGTAGCCGCAATATCTACCTGACAAACATGATTTGACGAGTAGTTACGGTACATTTCAGAAAGTACGCCAATTTCTAAACCCCAATCACTCGGGATACGAATATCTTTTAATACATCTTTACGGAATGAAAACTCTCCCGCTAATGGATATAAAAAGCTATCCATGTATTCTAGGTAATCACAATGGCCCACAGTTTTCTTTAATGCTTTTATTAATGGAGTAACCAGTAATCTTGATACGCGACCATTAATTTTTCCATCGGCAACACG
Organism: Pseudocolwellia sp. G5-9; assembly: GCF_055808995.1. Classification (NCBI taxonomy): domain Bacteria; kingdom Pseudomonadati; phylum Pseudomonadota; class Gammaproteobacteria; order Alteromonadales; family Colwelliaceae; genus Pseudocolwellia; species Pseudocolwellia sp. G5-9. The sequence continues at coordinate 2,840,098 of NZ_CM147893.1, read as the reverse complement.
GGCATAAAAGCCTTTTGAAAAAGAGTAGTTAAAGTTTGGATTTGCTACTGGATAAAGTAGTCGAGTGAGTAAGTCTTTTTCATAAGTAAGAATGTCACAGTCATGTAAGGCTACTGATTCAGCTTTACCTGAAGCAAGAATATAGCCCATGCAATACCAAACATTTCGTCCTTTACCTAACTCTTTAGGGGCAAGGCCTAGTTTTTGTAGTTTTGCATCAATGGCTTTTAATCTTGGGCCATCGTTCCATAATACTCTGTGATGTTGTGGTAATTGGCCAAAAAAAGATAAAGCATGTTTGTATTGCTCTAAGTCTGCTCTGTCTAATCCAATCACAATTTGTGATAGATAGTTAACCTCTTTTATTTTATTGATGATGTCAGGTAATGCTTTACCCTCTAATTCTGAGAAAAGTGAAGGTAAAAGTAGCCCAAGTGGGCGAGTTTTAGAGAATGCTTCTAATTCAGTTTCCATATCCTCGGTCGTTCTTTGCGCTAAGTTGTGTAATGTAGTTACAACGCCATTTTGATAAAAGTCAGCCATGATATACCTCTTGGTTATGGTTAATTAGTTATAAATTTTTGTAGACAATGAATTGCTTGATAACGGTTCAGGTAATAAATGCTGTATTGCTTCAGCCCAACCTGCTGGGCCATATTCTTGTGTTTGAATAACGTTTTCTGTTTTATTTAGTGCCGGAAACTCATGCACAGGGGATCGAATTTGTACGGCAATACTTGCTGCCTCTAGCATGGCAATATCATTTTTACCGTCGCCCAATGCAATTGTTGATATTGTGTCATCTCCTATATTTTTTTGGTAATGCTCTGTTAACCAAGTTAAGGCTTGGCCTTTATCACTATTGCCGCTTACGTGAAAGAAACGACCGCCAAAAAGTATGGTAGCGCCTGATTTTTCAAGATATTTAATAAAGTCTTGTTTTGATTCTTCATCTCCACGCCAGTGTATAGGCTCGCCGTATTGTCTATTTTTGGCTAGATCGGTATTAGCTATACTTAATCCAGTAAGCTCAGCTAGCTCTTCAGTCGTTAATGTAGAAAAGCCTTGGTATAAGCCTTTAAACTTTGCCGGCGCGTCTTTAATAATTTCTAACCAATGCTGGCGTGGTAAGCAAAACGATTTAACCCAATATTGCCCCATACTTAGTGTGTTTTTAGGTTGTATCCTAAAGGTGTTTTTAGGAATAAAAATAGCGGCACCGTTTTCAATGATCAGTGGGGCTTTAATATTAAGATCTGCTTGTATTTTAAGAACTTCCGCTAAGGTTTTACTTGTAGTTAATACAATAGGAATATTCGCTGCGTTTAACTGTTTTATAACAGGCAAAGCAGGAGTACTTTCATAGGTGAAGTGATCAAGTAATGTTCCGTCTAAATCACTAAAAATAATTACGGGTTTGTTCATTGTTAATTAGTCCTTTTCAACACATTGGGTAATACAGCGGTTTTCGTTTAGATAAAAAATAGTATTAGCGATTAAAGGCAAAGATTGTATTCCATGTGTTGTTAAACGTTGAAAATATTGAATAAAATTTAAAATTTGAGCTTCGTTCATTACGTTTGTTTGTTTTGTTGATGAAAGCGTTTTAATTAACTTTTGTTCTTGCTCTAAGCGCCATTTATACACGCTATCGAAAGATGGGGTTTGTAAAGCCACCCAAAAATTCATGTAGTCGTATAGAGGTTGGTAGCTTGCACGTAATTGTTCATTAACATAGGTGCGCCACACCCTTTGTTTGTCTTCTTCTTTTTCAAGACTATTAATAGGAGTGGTTAGTTCTGATGTGGTTTGTGCAGTAACGCCCCAGCACCAGCCTTCAAGAATAAGAATATCTATAGGCTTATCTATATGTTGCCATTGGCTTTCATCATAAGGATCGTCCGTTACTTTGTTAAAGCGAGGAATCAAAAAATCAGTTTGGCGCGTTTTTACTTTAGCTAGTATGCTTTCAAGTAAATCGGTGTTATGTGTTCCTGGAACTCCACGGGTTTTTAATAAAGGGTGTACGATTTGAGCCAGTTTATTTCTGGCTGTTCTTGATAAGTAAAAATCATCAAGCGACATCACCACAACATTCAGTTGATGTGTACCTGATAAATAATGCGCTAAATAATCTGAAAGTGTTGATTTACCGCTACCTTGGCAGCCATTTACACCCACAAAATAAGGTGACCCTTGCTCTTGATAAGCTTTAAATATTCGCTCTGCTAAGGGTAAATAATTCTCTTCAACTAAAAGTTTGAATTCATCCGGTAACCAATTTTTTTTCATGAAAGCTGAAAGCATAACCTTTAGTATCCATCCATTTTACGTAATATAAGTCTTACAACTCTTGTGCCAGATGATTTTTAATGGCGAAAATCGAAATTAAGTTATTGAATTTATTTGTTTTTATATTCGTTTTTGTTGTGTTTAAATTTTAAGTTTATCTTTAGTTTCATCCTAAAATCTACTTTATTGCATTGTTTTGGTGCAATGCGAGTTTATGAGGATAATGATTATTTAAATAGATTATAGAGAACATTTATAATGTACGTATCCTTTTACATCATAAAGGAAAGCTTTTTAAGTAAAACTGCTTGGGTAGTTTTTCATATTGATATACATGCTAAAGTCTTCAGTAATAATGTTAAGTAATGGAATGGAGTAGGCATGAAAAATATATACATAATCGTTTTTGCTTTAATAAGTTTTATTGCATCAAGATCTGGTTTTGCTCAATCGGCTGTTGCTATGCCTGATAGCTACAGTGCAACTGAAGCTAAACAAATATTACAAAATGGTGGTAATGCTATTGATGCTGCAATTGCTGCGCAATTTGTTTTGGCGGTAACTTTACCTGAAGCCGGTAATATTGGTGGTGGTGGCTTTATGACCATATATAAAGATGGCACTTCAGACTTTTTAGATTATCGAGAAACTGCTCCCGCTGCTGCTCATAAAGATATGTATTTAGATGAGCAAAAAAATGTAATCCTTCATTTATCTTTATATGGCATTTTATCGTCAGGCGTTCCCGGTACGGTTGAAGGTATGTGGCAAGCTCACAAAAAATACGGAACTAAATCGTGGGAAGAATTATTAGCACCCGCGATTAAGTTAGCTGAGGAGGGCTTTATTGTTCATCCTACCTTGCGTAAAGCTATTGAATGGAGAATTGACAGTTTTGAAAAAGAAGCAATTAATGTGAATTTTTCACGTTATTTTTCACAGGCTAAAACAGGTCAAATATTTAAACAGCCTGAACTTGCCGCCACCTTAAAACTCATTGCTAAACATGGTCGAGATGGTTTTTATAAAGGAAAAACGGCGAAAACGATTAGTGCTTTTATGAAAGAACACGGCGGTATTATCACTGAGGAAGATTTAGACGCTTACCGTATAAAGTGGCGTAAACCGCTACAGAAAAAATGGCGTGATTATGAAGTGGTTACTGCACCACCGCCAAGTTCAGGTGGAATTGCGGTACTACAATGGCTAACTATGTTTGATGTGGTAAAGCAGAAAGCAGTAAAACAAGATCAGCCTTTAACACATAACTCTACTCAGTATGTTCATTTACTGTCAGAAATAGGAAAACGTGTTTTTGCTGACAGAGCTGAATATTTAGGTGATCCCGACTTTTACAACGTACCTCAATCAAAACTACTGACTCAAGCGTACTTAGTTGAACGCGCATCTGATATTACACTCGACAAAATATCGAATACAGAAAGTATTAAACCCGGCTTGAAAGAAAGCACTGATACTACGCATTTTTCAATTGTTGATAAATGGGGTAATGCTATTTCTAACACTACTACCATCAACTATACATTTGGTAGTGGTGTTATTGTTGAAGGCGCTGGGTTTATTTTAAATGATGAGATGGACGATTTTAGTGTAAAACCTGGAGTGGCTAATGTTTTTGGTGCTTTAGGTGGCGTAGCAAACGAAGTTCAGCCGCATAAGCGTATGTTGTCTTCTATGTCTCCTACTATTTTATTAAAAGCAGGTAACGTTGAGTTAGTTACTGGATCGCCTGGCGGTACAACCATTATTTCATCAGTGTATCAGTCAATACTGAACGCGGTTGAGTTTAATATGACGGCTGAAAATGCAGCCAATAGCGCGAGATTCCACCATCAACTATGGCCTAAAAATAAAATTGTGCATTATGCCGGCATAGATAAAAAGGTAATTGGTGAGTTACAACAAATGGGCTACAACACCAAGCAAGAGTCTTTTGGCGATGTACAAATAATACTGCAACGTGATGGAAAGCTCACTGCGGCTTCTGAACATAGAAAACGTCATAGAGGTGTTTCAATCGTTTTTTAATATTTTGTATAACCACTTATTTTTAGTCTAAAAATCAGGAGCTGATTGAAACGTTAGCTCTTTTTTTGTTAATGGGTGCTTTAGCGTTAATTGTTCTGCATGTAGGTGTAAGCGATTCGCGGTAGTACCATATAAATCATCACCTACAATAGGTGTGTTTAAACCTAATATGTGAGCACTGTGTACTCTTAATTGATGTGTTCGTCCGGTTTTTGGGCTTAGATATACTTTTGTTTTATTGTTTTTTGTATAGCCAATAACTTGCCATGTTGTGTGAGCTGGTTTTCCTATTTCAGTACATACAAGCTGGCGAGGACGGTTATAAAAATCCCCCATTAGCGGTAGGGTTATTTCTCCCGTTTCGGTTTCAATGATCCCATCAAGTAAAGCGACATATCGTTTATGCACTTCTCGCTGAATAAACTGTTTTTGTAATTGCTTATGTGCTCTTTTAGTTAAAGCAATAACCATTAGGCCAGAAGTCGACATATCAAGACGATGAACAATAATAGGGCCACTGGCTGAAGGTATTAATTGCTTAATACGAGTATATACAGAATCTTGAATGTGCTTTCCGGGGACCGATAACATGTCGTGTGGCTTGTTTATAATCGCCATGACTTCGTCTTGATATAAAATGTCGAGTTGTTTGTTATCGACAGTGTTTACGAGTAAGGGATTTTCATCTTGTTCTATTCCTTCAAGCATCCAATTAAGAATAGGCTCGCATTTACCTGAACAAGCAGGATAATAATTTTTGTGCTGTCTAATTTCTGATTTAGGTGAAACACCCCACCAAAATTCTGCCATGGCTAATATTTTGTAATTATTTTTAAAAGCGTATTGGATTAATTTGGGTGCAGCACAATCGCCAGAACCAGAAGGTGGGACTTGTTGTGGTGTAGGTTTGAAAATTTCTTGTAATGATTTACTGCAACCGTTTTTATTCAGTAATTGGTATTGCTGAAATAATTGATTTTGTAAAATAGATGAGCGGTTTTGTCTCTCATTTTTAAGCTGTGCAATTTCATGTTCAAGCGTGTTTAATTGTTGTTGAACGTTGTCTATCTTTTGCTGCCAATTATGCTTTAGTATTTTTAACTGGTTTTTATCGTGTACGCTTTCTTTAGCAAGTTGATTAAACAAAGGCGTTAAACTTTCGTTATCGAGTGCTTGCTCAGCCTTTATTCTCTGCTCTTTTCTGTTTTTCCTATTTACAGCCATTATTTCTTGATGCTTTGTTAACTCTTTTTGAAAAGCTAAACCAACAGCAAGTAACTCATTTTGTAAAAGAGTTAACTGTGGATTACTTTCTAACAGGGTTAGTTGTGTTGTAAGTTTATTTATCTCAATTTGTTCAACATCGAATTGTTCATAAAATTCTTTACCCGATCTGTCGTTAGGTTGACTGGCAAGTTGTTTGGTTTCAGGTACTGAAGGCACAAAACGACCTATCGTATATTCGCCACAAAGCTTGCCTGAAAACGCTGTTAAGTAACCTATTTCTTTTTGTGTGTTTTTAACCAATAAAATGCCAAACATTTTGCCCGATGCATTATTTTTATCATCGGTTAAGCCAAAGTTGTGCAGCCATTCGTTTTGAGTACTTAAATAATGTTGTAGCTCTTTTGCTGCTAATTCACATAAAGGGTGTGGTTGATAATAAAAAGGGAAGGTAAAGCGTTCTGGTAATGAATAACTTTCAATTGAATGGGTGAAAGTAATAAAGCAAGGATCTGATTGAGGCATATTAAACGCTGATTGTTTTCAGAAAAACGAATGTTTAATTATTATAACGTAACGGTGCAACTTTTTGTAACGGCCATTCGTTAATGTATACCCGTATATGGTCTCCTCCAATATTGCAAGTATAAATTGATAATATGACAGGGATAGATTTGCGTCCGTATATTCGGCTTATTAAGTGTTTTGTTACTCATAGCCTTAATGAACTTCGCACCTATTGTCCTTATCGTGACCTCGGAATTAAATTCCTACGGGTATATCAGGTTTTCAATAGGTCGGTTTGACCTGTTTGTCATTTTTATCACTTTATTTAGCAATTCTTAGGGTTGAACTTTTACTACTTATTACTTTTATTTAATTCAAGTGTTGTTAGTGAAGCTGGCGAGCTCTCCATCATAACAACCTCCCTTTTTTAATATCACCCAACCTATACGCGCTAATTTATTTGCTAAGGCTACCGTCGCTTTATTTTTCCCTTGTGTGAGGACCAACCTTCTTATCCAATTAGCTAACGGCGTTTTCTTACCCTCGTTCTTGCTGACTACTGAACGTGCTCCATGCACTAATAACGTTCGTAAATATGCATTTCCACGTTTACTTATTCCTTGTAAACGCTCTTTTCCTCCCGTGCTATGCTGTTTGGGTACAAGCCCTATGGAAGCTGAAACACAACGTCCATTTTTATAGGCGGCTCCATTTCCTACGTGTTGATAGAAAGCACTCGATACAATCGGACCAAACCCTGGAATGCTTTGCAAGCGCTGACATTCTTCACTTTTACTTAACACTTTTATCTTTTTCGTATAATAAGTTAAGTGCTCTCTTAATTCCGTCAGTTTTTGGTAATGTTGTGCTAATAATTCTTTAAATAGCACACTTAAATTATTTTCTTTTTCTTTATCAAATAATTCAGGGAGCATTTTATATACATGGTTTATTCCTATCGGGAGCACCACACCATATTCGGATAATAAACCTCTAATTTCATTACTGTTTGCTGTTCTGTCTCGTTCACATTTCTTCCTTAACACATGCAAAGCTTGAATATCTTGCTGCTCTTGTGTTTTTGGGCTGACAAAGCGCATTTCTGGTTTCATCGACGCTTCACAAATAGCTAAGGCATCGTTGTAATCATTTTTATTACCTCTTAAAAAAGCTTTAACGTGTTGCGGGGCTATTTGTTTCACGTTATGCCCTAATTTTGTTATTTCTCTTGTCCAATAATGTGCACCTGAACACGCTTCCATGGCAACAAGGCAACAAGGCAACAAGGCAAGGCGGTAATTGAGAAAAATATACCAGCACGTCTCGTCTTTTTAACATTTTCTTTTTAACTATTTTCCCTGCTTGATTACAGCCGATAAAATGAAAAACATTTTTTGCTATATCTAAACCTACTGTTGTAATATTCATAATGGTCTCTTCTTCTGTTAACTTTATTTTCAACACTAAGTTTGGCACATTGTGATGCCGTTAGGAGGAGACCATTTCATCGTTACCAATCAAGGTGCGCTTCTTCGATGGCTCTAAAAAGAATGCATACTTTAGTCCGCTTCCTACAGGATGTAGGGTATTAGGGTAATGCAGGAGCAGTTACCGAGAATAACCATGGCGTAAACTTAATGCCTTGCATACATGGATGTCTGTATTTATATTGTGCTTGAAATGTAAAATCTGTGTCTAAACTGTTTTTAGTGGATCTCCAGATAGCAGCTTTAATAAAAAGGTAAGTTTTTAACTATAAAAAAAACGGACCTGAGTCCGTTTTTTTATATGTTGAAGAAGATTAACCTTCGTCAGACATCATTTCCTTAGCTTTTGCTTTCGCTTCAGCAGCTTTATCTTTAGCGCTGTCCATTAAGTCAGCACCTTTTTCTTTAGCTGAATCCATAGCTTCAGAACCAGCTTCTTTAGCCGATTCCATAGCGTCAGAGCCTGCTTCTAATGCTTCAGTACCAGCTTCTTTAGCTGATTCCATAACCTCAGCACCTGCTTCTTTAGCTGATTCCATAACTTCAGAACTTACTTCTTTTACTGAATCCATTGCAGATGAACTAGCATCTGTAGCACTTTCAGTTAAAGAAGCTTCAGCTTTTTTAGGTTCAGTTTTAGATGCATCTTCACTACATGCAGAAAGAGCTAAAACAGAAGCTGCACAAATAGCAGCAGAAATAATTTTTTTAAGATCGAACATAGGTATTCCCTTTAATATTAAACGACAGACTAATTTTAACACTTTAAAGTATATATTGTTATATATCGATTTACTTTTGTTAAAAAAATGTAAATCTATTGGGCTTAACTACCGCAGTTGAGTTCTTTATAGGTGATGTTACTTTGTAATAAGGCTTTGTTTTTAGGTAGTGGGTGATGTCCAGATAATAAATAAATCACTTTTTGTCCTTGTTCTGCTAAATCTAAAGCATGTTGAAAGTTAATTAATACGGATGTTGCAATATCTTGCGGATATTTGTCGGCATCACGCCTAACATATTCTATTAACGTAATATTCACCGTTTCATCATAAAAAACAGCGTCTGCAAATTGTAATTCTCTATGTGCTTTTAACGTTAAATTATCGGGGTCACCGTTAAGGGTGTGAATAAAGACTATTTCGCCTTTGGGAGGCGCTATTTTTTCTTTCAAGCTTGCGATGAGCTGTTGTTCGGCTTCTTTACTTTCGTCACTTAAAATTAGCTGGCCTATAGAACCTCTTAAAGTGTTTTCCCAGAATGTTCTTCTATTTCTTATGCCTTTAACACGTGCTTTTACATGATCTCTAAACTTAAGTGAAAAATCAGCAAGCTTGCCGTACCCATCGGGTAATGTTTTTTCTATTTGTTCACGTAACATTCTTAATAATATTGGTGCACTACCTGAGCTCGACATAGCAATTAACATGGGATCACGATCTATAATCGCTGGCGTTATATAAGTACAAAGTTCAGGTTGATCAACCACATTCGTTAATAGTTTTAGTTCAAAGGCTTCCTTAGCGACATCTTGGTTTACTTGGGTATTGTCTGTTGCCGCAATAACTAAGTTACAATTTTTTAAATATCCATCGCGATAGTTGTGTTGTAACCATGTAAGTTGGTGAGTGTTAACTAAGCGTTCAACACTAATCGATAGTTGTTCAGACATAACTGTAATGCGAGTTGTTGTTTTCAACAGTAATTCAATTTTACGAGCTGCAACATCGCCTCCGCCAATCACTATGGCGTTAATGTGCTTTGCGTCTAAAAATATAGGAAAGTATTTCATGGGTTACTCAAAAAATTTATAAGTCATATCTTATAGGGTTAATAAATGTTTGCTTACGGCTAATCCGTTAGCATCGCCGTAAATATAATAGCCGGGGGTAAATAGCGTATCAGCAAAACTAACAGGAATGTTAATTTCACCAAGGCCTAACTTGTCAGTTTTAATAGGATTACAACCTAAAGCTTTAACGCCTAACGGTAGAGTGGCTATAGTGCCAGCATCTCTTATACATCCGTTAATAACTATACCTTGCCAGCCATTATTAACGGCTTGTTCTGCTAACATGTCACCGAGTAGAGCGTTAGTTAAACTTGCTTTACCATCAACCACCATCACTTTACCTATACCATTGGTGGCTACCAATTCTTTTACTTTTGAGTTGTCGTTAAAGCAGCTTACCGTGACTATTTCACCAAAAAATATCGTGTTAGCTCCGTAGTTATTAAATAGTGGCGCTGATAGATGCAATTGCTCAGGGTATAGGTCATATAAATCAGGTAATAAATCTAACATGTTAGTTTCCTATTTTTTTCACTACTTTAACAGATGCTGGTATTGGTATTAACCTTTGGGTGTTAAACTATATAAAATAGTTAAACAACAAATAAAAGTTGAGAGTTAAGATGCCTTGGGTACAGCTTAGATTAAATGCTAATGAAGAAACAGCTGAAAAATATAGTGACTGGTTAAGTGCATGTGGGGCACAAGCCGTTACTTTTATTGATGAGAAAGATACGCCTATTTATGAGCCTTTACCCGGCGATGAGGTTATCTATTGGAATAACACTGTTGTTATGGGCTTGTTTGAAGCAAGTCATGACATGGATAAAGTGGTTGCTTACTTAAAGAGCATACACCCTGATAAGGAAGCGTTGAAATATAAACTTGAACAGCTTGAAGATAAAGATTGGGAAAGAGAATGGATGGATAACTTTCATCCGATGAAATTTGGTCAACGTTTATGGATTTGTCCAAGCTGGCGAGAAGTTCCTGAGCCTGAAGCCGTTAATGTTATGTTAGATCCTGGCCTTGCTTTTGGTACAGGTACTCACCCTACAACCGCTTTATGTTTAACATGGCTTGATAGTTTAGACTTAGCAGGAAAAACTGTTGTCGACTTTGGTTGTGGTTCTGGCATTTTATCGCTTGCTGCTTTAAAACTTGGTGCAAGTAAAGTGATTGGTATTGATATTGATCCACAAGCTTTACAAGCAAGTTTAGCCAACGCTAAACGTAATAACGTTGAAGACAGGCTTGAATTGTATTTACCTAAAGATCAACCTGAGTTCAAAGCTGATGTGGTAGTGGCAAATATTTTAGCGGGTCCACTACGTGAATTAGCGCCTACTATTATTGAATTTGTCGGTGAAAATGGCCTGATTGCTTTATCAGGTGTATTAGAAGATCAAGCGCAAACACTTCAAGAAATATATGGTCAATGGTGCAAAATGGATCCTGTGGAAGTAAAAGAAGAGTGGGTTCGTTTATCAGGCACTAAAAAATAAAACCAAATAAAATAAATTAGTGAGTAGTTTTTGTTTGTATATTGTACGAAAACTACTCACATCAGCGCTTTACAAAAAGTCAATAATAAAAACACAAAAAAAAGTCTATTTTGTTCAATTTATATCCTTTCCAATCGTAAAAAAAACGCGTAAACTTAGCGCCCTTTTGACGAGTAGCTCAAAAAAGCAGCAACGTGAAGATAGGTCCATACCAATTATCAAACAATGTAATTTTAGCGCCAATGGCGGGGATTACTGATCAACCTTTTAGGCAATTATGTTGTCAAATGGGAGCAGGGTTAGCGGTATCAGAAATGGTGTCAGCAAACCCTAAAGTATGGGATACCGAAAAGTCTAAACGTCGGCTGGTAAGTAATAGTGAAACAGGTATTCGTTCAGTGCAAATTGCAGGTTCGGATCCTGAAGAACTGGCACATGCGGCAAAAGTTAATGCTGATAACGGCGCCCAAATTATTGATATTAATATGGGATGCCCAGCTAAAAAGGTAAATAAAAAATTAGCGGGTTCAGCGTTATTGAAAGAACCAAACTTGGTAGAACAAATTATTAAATCTGTTGTCCAAGCCGTTGATGTTCCAGTAACGCTAAAAATTCGCACTGGTTGGTGTGAAGATACTCGTAACGGAATAGAAATAGCAAAAATTGCTGAACAACATGGTATTCAATCATTGGCTGTTCATGGACGTACTCGTAACGACTTTTATAAAGGTGATGCGGAATACGACACCATTAAGGCAATTAAGGCTTCTGTTTCTATTCCTGTAGTTGCAAATGGTGATATCACGACAGTTGAAAAAGCTAAGCAAGTACTAGAATACACCAATGCCGATGCAATTATGGTTGGCCGAGGTGCTCAAGGAAATCCTTGGATATTTCGAGAAATTAATCATTTCTTGGTTACGGGCCAGCATTTGCCGGCTCCCTCAATGGATGAGGTACGTTCGGTGATTATCGAGCATGTAAATGATTTACACAATTTTTACGGTGATTTTATGGGCGTAAGATTTGCTCGTAAACACGTATCTTGGTATATGCAGACGCGCGACCCAGATAAACAGTTTCGTTCTATTTTTAATGGTTTAGAGTCTGTAAATGAACAGCTCTCATCATTGAATATGTATTTTGATAATTTAACTTAGAAAGAGTCTCAACTTTATGTTTGAACAAAATATTTCCTCTCCATTTATTACTGGTGATTTACAAACTCAGACAAAGGCATCGCCTTTACGTACACAAGCTAAAATAGCGATCAAAAATTATCTGTCTCAGTTAAACGGAAATGATGTTGATGATATGTACGACCTTGTACTATCTGAAATTGAAGCGCCAATGCTTGAAGAAGTAATGCAATATACTCGCGGTAACCAAACACGTGCTGCAAACTTACTAGGTATCAATCGTGGTACTTTACGTAAGAAGTTAAAAAAATACGGCATGAATTAAAAATTATGGCAGGTTTAGCCTGCCACTAAAAAGCACCCTCGGGTGCTTTTTTATTTTACTTCAAACGATTTTAAATTTTATTTTGAGTAACATGTAACTAAACGATTTCATTAATACTCTCGTTATATAGTTACCCTATTAAAGGTAAACAAAACAGCAATGGACACCCCTCGCCCAATAAAACGCGCACTATTAAGTGTGTCTGACAAAACAGGTATTGTAGATTTCGCTAGAAGTTTAGCAGGTAAAGGTGTTGATATTTTATCAACAGGCGGAACTGCAAAGCTATTAGCAGATAATGGCATCCAAGTTACTGAAGTTTCAAATTACACAGGACATCCTGAAATTATGGACGGTCGTGTAAAAACACTTCATCCAAAAGTTCATGGTGGCATTTTAGCTCGTCGTGGAATTGATGAAACAGTTATGGCTGAAAACGATATTAGTGCTATCGATATTGTTGTAGTAAACCTTTATCCTTTTGCTGATGCAGTAAGTGATGAGAATTGTAGTTTAGAAAACGCTATCGAAAATATCGATATTGGCGGTCCTACAATGGTTCGTGCAGCAGCTAAAAACCATAAAGATGTAACTATTGTTGTTAATGCTCAAGATTATGCACGTGTTTTAGCTGAAATGGATGCAAACAATGATTCATTAACGTATCAAACACGTTTTGATTTAGCGATTGCCGCTTATGAACATACTGCAGCTTACGATGGAATGATCGCAAATTACTTTGGTAAAATGTTACCAGCGTATAATTCAGACGACAAAGATGTTTCATTTTCAAACCGCAATAAATTCCCACGTACTGTAAATAGTCAGTTTATTAAAAAACAAGATTTACGCTACGGTGAAAACTCACATCAAGATGCTGCTTTTTATGTTGAAGCAAATCCTGAAGAAGCATCAGTTTCAACAGCAAACCAAATTCAAGGTAAAGCACTTTCATACAACAATATTGCTGATACCGATGCAGCATTAGAATGTGTTAAAGAATTTGACGAGCCTGCCTGTGTTATTGTTAAACATGCAAACCCTTGTGGTGTTGCTATTGGTGATAACCTTTTAGCTGCATATGAAGGCGCTTATGTTACTGATCCTACATCAGCTTTTGGTGGCATTATCGCATTTAACCGCGAATTAGACGCTGACACAGCAGAAGCTATTGTTTCTCGCCAATTTGTTGAAGTCATTATCGCTCCAAGTATTTCTGAAGCAGCCGCTCAAATTGTTGCTGCTAAACCTAACGTTCGTTTATTAGAATGTGGTCAATGGGATACTAAAACTACGGGTGTTGATTACAAACGTGTTAACGGTGGCTTGCTAGTTCAAGATAGAGATCAAGGACGTGTTGCAGCGAGCGACTTAAAAGTTGTTACTAAGCGTCAACCAACAGAAGACGAAATGCGTGATCTACAATTTTGCTGGAAAGTAGCAAAATTTGTTAAATCTAACGCTATTGTTTACGTTAAAAACAGCTCAACTATTGGTGTTGGTGCAGGCCAAATGAGTCGCGTATATTCTGCTAAAGTAGCAGGTATTAAAGCAGCTGATGAGAACTTAGAAGTAAAAGGTTCTGTTATGGCATCTGATGCATTTTTCCCATTCCGCGATGGTTTAGATGCCGCAGCTGAAGCAGGTATTACCGCTGTGATCCAACCGGGTGGTTCAATGCGTGATGACGAAGTTATCGCTGCTGCAGATGAGCACGGTATCGCAATGGTATTTACAGGCATGCGTCACTTTAGACACTAAGCTGTAAGCATTGTTTAGCAAAGCAGTATTAACATACTGCTTTGCTTTCAATAAAGTTGAAAAATAGCATGTTTTACATGATATATTTTTTTACAATTTTATAAAGATTAAATATTATTTTTAATCAATGAGTTAGTATTTAATGTACTGCTCATATTCATTAAAGTCTGTTATAACTAATTTTTATATTTAACTTTTAGTTAACGGAAGATAATAATAATGACAACACTTACAAAATTACTCACTGCTTCAATCATTTCAACAAGTTTATTAACAGCTTGTGCATCAGCAACTCCAGAACCTTCTCAATTAACGCAAGCCATTGCGAGTGATCAACGTTCAGATAAAAATAAAGCACGTGACATATATCGCCATCCAAAAGAAACCTTAGAGTTTTTTGGTTTTAATTCATCAATGACGGTAGTTGAAATTACTCCTGGTGGTGGTTGGTACACTGAAATTTTAGCGCCTGCCTTAAAAGGTAAGGGTAAACTATATGGTGCTCATTACCCTGATACGGGTGAAGATAACTACTATAGTAATTCGCGTAAAAAACTAGAGCAAAAATTAGCAAGTAATGATATTTACAGCGAAGTTGAATTAACTAATTTTGTACCAAGAAAAGCAAGTACATTAGCACCGAAAGGTACTGCTGATTTAGTACTTACTTTCCGTAATTTACATAACTGGAAAGAAGACGGTACTTTACAGGTTTTTAAAGATGCTTATACCGCGTTAAAAAAAGGTGGTGTACTTGGTGTAGTTGAACATCGTATGCCTGAAAATCAAAACTTTTCAGAAAATATGGGCAGCGGTTACTTTCCTGAAGCATTAGCGGTAAAATTAGCATTAGAAGCAGGTTTCACTTTAGCTGATAGTAGCGATATTAACGCAAATCCAAAAGATTCAGCCAAGCATCCTAAGGGAGTTTGGACTTTACCGCCCGTATTAAGATTGGGTGATGAAGATAAAGAAAAATATTTAGCGATTGGCGAAAGCGATCGCATGACTTTAAAATTTATAAAATAAATTAACATATTTTAAGTGGTACTAAATTATAGTGCCACTTAGTTAATTTTTTTAAACACTAGGAAATAAGAGTAAATGAATGTTTTAGTAATAGGTAGTGGTGGTCGTGAACATGCATTAGCGTGGAAAACGGCACAATCAGCAAATATAGAAAAAGTATTTGTGGCTCCAGGTAATGCAGGAACAGCAACAGAAGATAAATTAGAAAACATTAACATTTCTTCTGACAACACAGCTGGTTTAGTTGCTTTTGCTAAAAAAAATAATATTGCTTTAACTATTGTTGGTCCAGAACAACCTTTGGTTGATGGTGTAGTAGATGCTTTTCAAGCGGAAGGTTTAACAATCTTTGGTCCAAGTGCAAAAGCGGCGCAATTAGAAGGTTCTAAAGCATTTACTAAAGATTTCCTTGCACGTAACAATATTCCAACAGGCTATTACGAAAATTTCACCGAAATTGAACCTGCTTTAGCTTATGTTAGAAAGCAGGGCGCTCCAATTGTTGTAAAAGCGGATGGTTTAGCAGCAGGTAAAGGTGTAATCGTTGCTTTAACATTAGAAGAAGCAGAAGACGCTATCAAAGATATGTTAGCGGGTAATGCTTTTGGTGATGCTGGACATAGAGTTGTTATTGAAGAGTTTTTAGAAGGTGAAGAAGCAAGTTTCATCGTAATGGTTGATGGTAAAAATGTATTAGCATTTGCTACTAGCCAAGATCATAAACGTGCCTACAATGAAGATAAAGGTCCAAACACAGGTGGTATGGGAGCTTATTCTCCAGCGCCAGTGGTAACGCCTGAAATTCATAATCGAATTATGAATGAAGTTATTTATCCAACCGTTGAGGGTATGGCAAAAGAAGGTGCTCCATATACAGGTTTTTTATATGCAGGTTTGATGATTGATGCAAATGGCACTCCTAATGTTATTGAATATAATTGTCGTTTTGGTGATCCCGAAACTCAACCTATCATGATGCGCTTACAATCAGATCTTGCCGAATTATGTATACTGGCATGTAATGGTAAATTAGATACAGCGACTATTTCTTTTGATGAACGAGCGGCTGTAGGTGTTGTTCTTGCCGCAGGTGGATATCCAGCAAGTTATAATAAAGGTGATGTGATCTCAGGTTTAGAGGTTAACAAAGCTGACGATGCAAAAACTTTTCATGCAGGTACATCTTTAGTTGATGGTAATGTAGTGACTAATGGTGGACGTGTATTATGTGCAACTGCTTTAGGTAATACAGTAACTGAAGCACAAGAGAAAGCTTACACGTTATTAAATCAAATCTCGTGGAAAGATGTTCAATTCAGAACTGACATTGCTTACCGTGCTATTGAAAGAGAACAAAACGGTTAGGTTAATATTTACTCAATTAGCTATAGCAATAAGTGATCAAAAATTAAAAAGCCAAGAATAATTCTTAATGCCGTTCACTTAAGGTGAGCGGCATTTCTTTTTTTAACAGGGTACCTATTCTTAGAACACTTCAATTCTCGCGGATAACTCCGCTCTCTACGTGCTGGCAATACAAACTGTTTGGCACTTTTGGTTATATCCATAACAAATTTTGACACATTTCCTGGCGAACAAAATGGCAACATAGTCAGTTGATAAATTATGTGCATTGAAGCACCATGAAAACTTAATTGGTTTGGATGTATTGAATCGAGTGACTTCGCCATTAATACCATTTGATAACGGATCAGATTATAAGCGAGTAATATCCCCCACAACTCTTGTTTTATAAGCTCAGGTTGATTACTACGCAAGGTAAATTGGCTATCAAGTAGTGACTGCTTCATTTCTCTAAAACCAAGTTCTATTTCCCACCGATGTCCGTATAAATCGACAATATCAGCGACAGGAAACTTCATTGCATCCGTCATAGACGTTAACACTTCGCACGCTTTACCATTAACCTTTCTCGATACTAATCGAGCTTCAATTGATTCAGGTAATTCAGGAAACTTCTTTCGTGCTTGGGGACAGGCGGTTAAACGAACTATTTTATCTTGGCGTCCTAATGAACGAACAATGTCATATTGTACGTTCTTTTTTAGCGGTATCAGCCAATGACGTGATATTCTCGTGGATTGCCAACGATAAAGTAATCCAAGCGAGTAGAAGCCTCTATCAAATAGTGTCAAGCTATGATCTGGTGTTGTTTCAACTAGCGAGCCAGCTAATTTCATTTCGTTAATATCAACACTATCAAAAGCACTTTGTGTTAATAAATGACTTGTTAATTCCATCTGGCATACCATGCGCACTTGGGGGTAACTTGCCTTGCCATGAGAGTTTCCTGTACGTGCAAAATATTCATTATTTTCTTTTGAGTCAGGTGTTCGCCATACAACGCCATCAACACCTAATAGTGTCAATCCACACCATGTGGGGTGAGTAGACTCCTCATGCCATAGCGATTGTGTTTTATTAAAAATAGATTCTATTGCTTTATGACCAAGTTTCTTTCTTGCTTGTGTTACGGCACTAGGTGCAACATAGGGGTCACCGTTAGGTAGAATGATATCAAGCTGATTAACTAATTGGCGGATAGACATTTTACGAAATAAAGCCATACCAATAACAGCCCACACCATTTGCTCCATAGGAAGCTTGCGCTTCCTTATGGTCGCAATACCTGACTGAGCCAACGCTTCATCAACGATGCTTGGGTCTAATAATTCACTTAATCCTGTAAATTCAGTAAAACTATTTTGTGAAACTTGTGATAAGGCAGTAGAGAGTTGCAAAAGAAAAGGCTCCTGAATAAATTCAGAAGCCTTTATATACTAACCAGAAGATCGGTCAATGGATCGTTAAACATTTCTTAACTGATCGGCATTAAGAATAATTCTTGGCTTTTTTATGTTTTCATATTGAGTTGTACTATATAGGTATCTATTTTTGCTGTGCTAACGATTCAATAGGTGCTCCGCCATCAACAGCAGCAGAGAAAGCTAAATCTTTATCTAAGCCGGCATTTACAGCAGCGTTAACAATTGCTTGGTTATGGCTTTCATTTGTAGAACTTACAGCAGTTGAAACAATTTGCTCTCCGCTATCAGGGAATAATAGGAAGGTATAAGAAACCCATTTAGATACTTTTTCAGGGATTGCTTTTATTAAGCCAGATAAAACATCAACCATTCGATCAGGAAAGCTAGTCATTGTATTTGACAAAATAGCTCTAGGATGAAGGGGCTCTGTTTGAATTGTAACTCTAACAAGTTGTTCTAAATTGTCAGGATCATGCAACGCAGCTGTATTTAATATTTCTTGCGCATAAGCTGGCTCAGCTTCTACCACTATTTTTACTAACTCAGTACTTGATGCAATATCTTTGTTTAAAAAATGCTCAACCACATTACAAGCATTTACAGGTTCAGCATCTAAAGCACCTAACATAATCTGTTTGTATTCTGCTGGGTGAAGAGTTAAAGCAGAGCTTAATACTTTATCTATTTGTTCAGGGTAACGGGTTAAAATTGAACTTATACTTTTTCGAAGCGATATTTGCTGCTTAGTTTGTTGATTTATTAATTGAGTTATAAACAATTCTTGTTTTGATGATACGTCTTCCTTGGCGAAACTACTTATACTAATAAAACTGAACAACGATAAAATAAAAACATATTTCATTATTAATGCCTATTAACTATGTGAATAACACTATAAATGAACCTAAAGCTAAATAAACATTCCATTATTTTTTCGTAAAACTTTCAGATTATCTACACCATAAAATTTACAGGATAATCAAAGATCCTACAAGGTTAGTCTCATAAATAATCAAATAGTTCAAATATAAATCAAACAAACGAAAAAAGAGAAAAAAGAACAAAAAAAGCTTGCGTGGACAGAAAAGATCGTTAGAATGCGCTCCACTTCTTCAGGGAAACCCAGAGAAGGTAAGTATAGGAAATACTGAGTTCACAGAATAAGGACAGCGAAGTGGACGTTTTGATAGGTTTAGTTAGGCTTAATTGACGAATTAAACGAAAGATAACTTTTAAAATCTTTTAAAAAGAATTTCAAAAAGTTGTTGACATCAAAACTGAGACGCGTAGAATGCGCATCTCGCTTCAGGCAAGGCCTGCAGCACAAGAGCTTAACGAATGCGATTAACCTCTTGCTTCTTTTATAAAAAGAAGCCTTTCTTTAAAAATTAGTTATCATGCAATTTGTGTGAACACTCACATTAAGATTGATTTTACATAGTCGGTTTTATTACTTAGGTAATAAGAAAGACGTAAAACAGCTTATGTTGATGTCACACAAAAAAGTATAATTTAATCTTTGATTAGATTGTACGTTTTATGTAGTTACTGACTTCGGTTAGTAACACGACAGAATTCATTGAGCAGCATCGCAAGATGCACAAACGATTTATAATTGAAGAGTTTGATCATGGCTCAGATTGAACGCTGGCGGCAGGCTTAACACATGCAAGTCGAGCGGAAACGAGAATAGCTTGCTATTCGGCGTCGAGCGGCGGACGGGTGAGTAATGCTTGGGAATATGCCTAATGGTGGGGGACAACAGTTGGAAACGACTGCTAATACCGCATAACGTCTACGGACCAAAGGAGGGGATTCTTCGGAACCTTTCGCCATTTGATTAGCCCAAGTGAGATTAGCTAGTTGGTAAGGTAAAGGCTTACCAAGGCGACGATCTCTAGCTGGTTTGAGAGGATGATCAGCCACACTGGGACTGAGACACGGCCCAGACTCCTACGGGAGGCAGCAGTGGGGAATATTGCACAATGGGCGAAAGCCTGATGCAGCCATGCCGCGTGTGTGAAGAAGGCCTTCGGGTTGTAAAGCACTTTCAGCGAGGAGGAAAGGGTGTAGACTAATACTCTGCATCTGTGACGTTACTCGCAGAAGAAGCACCGGCTAACTTCGTGCCAGCAGCCGCGGTAATACGAGGGGTGCAAGCGTTAATCGGAATTACTGGGCGTAAAGCGTGCGTAGGTGGTTTGTTAAGCAAGATGTGAAAGCCCCGGGCTCAACCTGGGAACTGCATTTTGAACTGGCAAGCTAGAGTATTGTAGAGGGTAGTGGAATTTCCAGTGTAGCGGTGAAATGCGTAGAGATTGGAAGGAACATCAGTGGCGAAGGCGGCTACCTGGACAAATACTGACACTGAGGCACGAAAGCGTGGGGAGCAAACAGGATTAGATACCCTGGTAGTCCACGCCGTAAACGATGTCAACTAGCCGTCTGTAGACTTGATCTGTGGGTGGCGTAGCTAACGCGCTAAGTTGACCGCCTGGGGAGTACGGCCGCAAGGTTAAAACTCAAATGAATTGACGGGGGCCCGCACAAGCGGTGGAGCATGTGGTTTAATTCGATGCAACGCGAAGAACCTTACCATCCCTTGACATCCTACTAAGTTACCAGAGATGGTTTCGTGCCTTCGGGAAAGTAGTGACAGGTGCTGCATGGCTGTCGTCAGCTCGTGTTGTGAAATGTTGGGTTAAGTCCCGCAACGAGCGCAACCCCTATCCTTATTTGCTAGCGCGTAATGGCGAGAACTCTAAGGAGACTGCCGGTGATAAACCGGAGGAAGGTGGGGACGACGTCAAGTCATCATGGCCCTTACGGGATGGGCTACACACGTGCTACAATGGCAAGTACAGAGGGCAGCAATACCGCGAGGTGGAGCGAATCCCACAAAGCTTGTCGTAGTCCGGATTGGAGTCTGCAACTCGACTCCATGAAGTCGGAATCGCTAGTAATCGTAGATCAGAATGCTACGGTGAATACGTTCCCGGGCCTTGTACACACCGCCCGTCACACCATGGGAGTGGGTTGCAAAAGAAGTGGCTAGTTTAACCTTCGGGAGGACGGTCACCACTTTGTGATTCATGACTGGGGTGAAGTCGTAACAAGGTAACCCTAGGGGAACCTGGGGTTGGATCACCTCCTTATCTTGAAGTAAAACGTTTTAATGGGTATAAGATTTATTTAGGTCGATTATTTGCCATCCGTGGCTAATCGACACAGGTACATCCTGTACCAAGAGTGTTCACACAAATTGCCTGATAACAAAAAAGAAGAAGTCCAACATCTAGCTTTGGATTCTATACAATAGGTCTGTAGCTCAGCTGGTTAGAGCGCACCCCTGATAAGGGTGAGGTCGGCAGTTCAAGTCTGCCCAGACCTACCAATTTAAATTTCTACTGCGTTATTTAACAAAGCGTTTAAAGAAGATTAAACGTCATCATTAAAGGCCTTGTGAAAATGTAAATTACAGTAGGATACTTCTTCAAAGAAAGAATAGAGACCAAATTTAACGTATCTCAACGTTTAACGAGATGGTTTAGATTTGGTTTTTTACCGGAAACGTTCCGTACGTTTCTCGGATTTTCCTCCATCCGTGGAGGTCAAACCAAAATTTTAGCCGAATGCGTGCTGAGATTAAGTTCTTTAACAATCTGGAAAGCTGATATAAATACCGGTATTTATATAGCATTCAACGGTGTCGCGCTGTTGTTTGTAACGTATAAATACCAAGCTATTGTTACTTCTTTTATCGGGAAGTGATGATGGTGATAGTGGCTCCTCCTCGGAGACGCTATCAACCCGATATATTCGTAAGAATATATCAACTCTTATTCAAGACACACAATGTGTGCGTGAAAATGTCAGACTTTACAATTACTGTGGTTTAGTCACCACGGTGTACTTAATATTCTTTCGAGACTATTTAGGGTTGTATGGTTAAGTGACTAAGCGTATGTGGTGGATGCCTTGGCAGTTAGAGGCGATGAAGGACGTGTTAATCTGCGAAAAGCTTTGGTGAGGTGATAAAAACCGTTATAGCCAAAGATATCCGAATGGGGAAACCCACCCGTCGTAAGGCGGGTATCGCTACCTGAATACATAGGGTAGCGAGGCGAACCGGGAGAACTGAAACATCTAAGTACCCCGAGGAAAAGAAATCAACCGAGATTTCGTTAGTAGCGGCGAGCGAACGCGAATTAGCCCTTAAGTGGTTTGTAAGTTAGTGGAATCTACTGGAAAGTAGAGCGATACAGGGTGATAGCCCCGTACACGAAAATAAACTTACCATGAAATCGAGTAGGTCGGCACACGTGAAACGTTGACTGAACATGGGGGGACCATCCTCCAAGGCTAAATACTCCTAACTGACCGATAGTGAACCAGTACCGTGAGGGAAAGGCGAAAAGAACCCCTGTGAGGGGAGTGAAATAGAACCTGAAACCGCATACGTACAAGCAGTGGGAGCCCGATTTAGTCGGGTGACTGCGTACCTTTTGTATAATGGGTCAGCGACTTATATTTTGTAGCAAGGTTAACCGAATAGGGGAGCCGTAGCGAAAGCGAGTGTTAACTGCGCGTTTAGTTGCAAGGTATAGACCCGAAACCCGGCGATCTACCCATGGGCAGGTTGAAGGTTGAGTAACATCAACTGGAGGACCGAACACACGTATGTTGAAAAATGCGGTGATGACTTGTGGGTCGGAGTGAAAGGCTAATCAAGCCGGGAGATAGCTGGTTCTCCCCGAAATCTATTTAGGTAGAGCCTCGCACGAACACCATTGGGGGTAGAGCACTGTTAAGGCTAGGGGGTCATCCCGACTTACCAACCCTTTGCAAACTCCGAATACCAATGAGTGATATGCGGGAGACACACTACGGGTGCTAACGTCCGTTGTGAAGAGGGAAACAACCCAGACCGCCAGCTAAGGTCCCAAAGTACTAGTTAAGTGGGAAACGATGTGGAAAGGCATAGACAGCTAGGAGGTTGGCTTAGAAGCAGCCATCCTTTAAAGAAAGCGTAATAGCTCACTAGTCGAGTCGGTCTGCGCGGAAGATGTAACGGGGCTAAACTAGTCACCGAAGCTGCGGATTTGAACTTAGGTTCAAGTGGTAGGGGAGCGTTCTGTAAGCCGTTGAAGGTGTGTTGTAAAGCATGCTGGAGGTATCAGAAGTGCGAATGCTGACATGAGTAACGATAAGGGGAGTGAAAAACTCCCCCGCCGAAAGACCAAGGTTTCCTGTCCCATGTTAATCAGGGCAGGGTAAGTCGGCCCCTAAGGCGAGGCGGAAACGCGTAGTCGATGGGAAACAGATTAATATTTCTGTACTTCTATATATTGCGAAGGAGGGACGGAGTAGGCTAGGTGAGCACGGCGTTGGTAGTCCGTGTGAAAGATTGTAGGTGGGTGACTTAGGTAAATCCGGGTTGCTGTTAACACTGAGAGTCGAGACGAGTCTCTACGGAGATGAAGTCATTGATGCCATGCTTCCAGGAAAAGCTTCTAAGCTTCAGATATATAGGAACCGTACCCCAAACCGACACAGGTGGTTAGGTAGAGAATACTAAGGCGCTTGAGAGAACTCGGGTGAAGGAACTAGGCAAAATAGTACCGTAACTTCGGGAGAAGGTACGCTCTCTGGTGTGAATCCCTTGCGGAGTAAGCACAGGAGAGTCGAAGTAACCAGGTGGCTGGAACTGTTTATTAAAAACACAGCACTGTGCAAAATCGAAAGATGACGTATACGGTGTGACGCCTGCCCGGTGCCGGAAGGTTAATTGATTGGGTTAGCTCTGCGAAGCTCATGATCGAAGCCCCGGTAAACGGCGGCCGTAACTATAACGGTCCTAAGGTAGCGAAATTCCTTGTCGGGTAAGTTCCGACCTGCACGAATGGCGTAATCATGGCCACACTGTCTCCACCCGAGACTCAGTGAAATTGAAATTGCGGTTAAGATGCCGTATACCCGCGGCTAGACGGAAAGACCCCGTGAACCTTTACTATAGCTTGACAGTGAACATTGCTCCTACATGTGTAGGATAGGTGGGAGGCTTTGAAGATGCGTCGCCAGATGTGTTGGAGCCAACCTTGAAATACCACCCTTGTATGCGTGATGTTCTAACCTAGGGCCCTCATCGGGCTTGGGGACACTGTCTGGTGGGTAGTTTGACTGGGGCGGTCTCCTCCCAAAGAGTAACGGAGGAGCACGAAGGTTGGCTAAGTACGGTCGGACATCGTACGGTTAGTGCAATGGCATAAGCCAGCTTAACTGCGAGACAGACACGTCGAGCAGGTACGAAAGTAGGTCATAGTGATCCGGTGGTTCTGTATGGAAGGGCCATCGCTCAACGGATAAAAGGTACTCCGGGGATAACAGGCTGATACCGCCCAAGAGTTCATATCGACGGCGGTGTTTGGCACCTCGATGTCGGCTCATCACATCCTGGGGCTGAAGTCGGTCCCAAGGGTATGGCTGTTCGCCATTTAAAGTGGTACGCGAGCTGGGTTTAGAACGTCGTGAGACAGTTCGGTCCCTATCTGCCGTGGGCGTTTGAGAATTGAAGAGGGCTGCTCCTAGTACGAGAGGACCGGAGTGGACGAACCGCTGGTGTTCGGGTTGTTATGCCAATAGCATTGCCCGGTAGCTACGTTCGGAACTGATAACCGCTGAAAGCATCTAAGCGGGAAACAGGCTTTGAGATGAGTTCTCACTGGAGCTTTAAGCTCCCTAAAGGGTCGTTGGAGACTACAACGTTGATAGGTCAGGTGTGTAAGGGTTGTGAGGCCTTGAGCTAACTGATACTAATTGCCCGTGAGGCTTAACCATACAACACCTAAATAGTTTTGTATGAAGTTTGACACACTCTATGAGTGACACGTACACATGTGCGAATAAGAGATTAAAACGTATTTATAGTTCAATGAAAATAATTTTTGTTGAAAGGCTTTCAAGATTGACCTTTTTTGTCTAGCGACAATAGCGATGTAGACCCACCTGATCCCATTCCGAACTCAGAAGTGAAATGCATTAGCGCCGATGGTAGTGTGGGAGTTCCCATGTGAGAGTAGGACATTGCTAGGCTTCTCATTAAGAAAAGCCCGATTCGAAAGAGTCGGGCTTTTTGCTGTCTGGTGTTAAACATTGCAGCAGTCGTTCCAAGGTCGAACATACATTGTTTTTAGGCCCATCGAAGAAGCGCTTGATTGGTAACGTGTATATAACTTTCTCTACTTATGTTGTAACTGATGTATAATATGTTTTTGATTTTTTTCTTAAAGGTTTGTTTGTGTCTGAAGATCTAAAGCGCCTCAATAAATATATTAGTGATTCTGGTTTCTGTTCAAGACGAGAGGCGGATAAACTTATCGAGAAAGGTCGTGTAACTATCAATGGAAAAATACCTGAATTAGGTACCAAGGTTGCCTCTCATGACGAAGTTCGTGTAAATGGCCATATCGTTGAACAAGTTGCTAAAAATAAATCTGACCGTATCTATATTGCTTATAATAAACCTGTTGGAATTACTTGTACTACTGAATCTCATGTTCGTGGCAACATTATTGATGCTATTGGTCATAAAAAAAGAATTTTCCCTATCGGGCGTTTAGATAAACCTTCAGAGGGTTTGATATTTCTGACAAGTGACGGAGATATAGTTAACAAAATTTTAAGAGCAGAGAATGCTCACGACAAAGAATATATTGTGAGTGTTGATAAACCTATCAGTGAGAGGTTTATTGAACGAATGTCTAAAGGTGTTCCTATACTGGGTACTATAAGTAAACCTTGTATTGTCACTGTAGTGAGTAAGTATGTATTTAAAATCATACTAACCCAAGGATTGAACAGACAAATTCGCCGCATGTGTGAATATTTAGATTACGAAGTTCAAACTCTTAAACGTTCTCGTATTATGAGTGTTGAATTAGGTGATCTTAAAAGTGGTGAATGGCGTTATCTTTCAACATCTGAAATGAATGAGATTAATTCTGCAGTGGCTGGATCATCGAAAACGGCTAGAGATACTTCAGCTCCTAAAGCTGATTTTAAAGTCGAAGATGAAACCAAAATAATGACTAAAGTAGATACCAAAGCACTAAAATTTACTTCTAAGAAATCAGCTTCTTCTAAAAAGTCTCAAACGCGTAATAAGTTATCGTTAAAAAAATAACCTGACATCCACTGTCATTGTTAAATTCAGTTTAAAATATTATGTTTATGCCGCGCTTAATAATAGTTGCAACTCGTCTAAGACATTAGGATCATCGATGGTTGAAGGCATTTGATATTCTTCGCCATCGACAATTTGTCTTATGGTTTTTCTTAATATTTTTCCCGATCTTGTTTTAGGTAATCGTTCCACTATATACACTGCTTTTAGGCTTGCGATAGGCCCAATTTGTTCTCGTATTGCTTGTTTTAGCTCTAGTTCTAGATCAGCGTTAGATAAACTAATATTATTTTTAACTACCACTAATGCAGTAGGAATTTGACCTTTTATAGGACAATGGCCTCCAATAACTGCACATTCTGCAATCGCAAAATGATTTGAGATGACTTCTTCCATCTCTCCAGTCGACATTCTATGACCTGCAACGTTAATAATGTCGTCTGTGCGACCCATAATGTATAAATAATTTTCGCTATCTATATAACCACTATCGCCTGTAACATAATAACCAGGGAAAGCCTTTAGATAGCCATCTTTAAATCTATCTGCATTTTTCCAAATAGTTGATAAACAGCCAGGAGGTAAAGGTAATTTAATCGCTATATTTCCTTCTTCGCCTTTCGTTAATTCATTACCTGAACCATCAACTACTTTTATATTATATCCAGGAGTTGCTAATCCAGCTGACCCTGATTTAGTTGTTTTTTGTTCTATACCATAAGGGATTGAAGCTATTGCCCAGCCTGTTTCGGTTTGCCACCAATGGTCAATTACAGGTAGTTTAGTTTTATTTTTTAACCATTCGTAAGTGGCGGGGTCTAAACGTTCTCCAGCTAGATATAAGCGTTCTAATTTAGATAAATCATATTGGTGAATGAGGTCAGCATTAGGGTCTTCTTTACATATTGCTCTGAAAGCCGTTGGAGCGCTAAATAATGCTTTTACCTTATATTCTTCGCAAACTCGCCAGAATGTTCCAGCATCAGGAGTGAATACTGGTTTACCTTCAAAAAGAACGGTTGTACAGCCCGCTATTAATGGTGCGTAGACGATATATGAATGTCCAACAACCCAGCCTACATCTGAAGCAGCCCAAAATACTTCGCCTTTATTAATATCGTATATAGCTTTCATACTGTATTTCATTGCAACGGCATGTGAGCCATTATCGCGCACAACACCTTTAGGTTTACCTGTTGTTCCCGATGTGTAGAGAATATAGAGAGGATCAGTGGCATTTACTGCTACAGGTTCGGCTTCTATTGCATTTTCCATTAACTTAGACCATGAGTAGTCTCTGCCATCAATTAAGTTAGCCTCGATTAAGTCCCGTTGAAAAATGATGCAAGAAGTGGGTTTGAAGTCAGCTAAGTCAATTGCTTTATCGATCATAGGCTTATAAGGAATAACTTTGGTAATTTCTACACCGCAACTAGCAGAAATAATAACTTTAGGTTGCGCATCATCTATCCTGATGGCTAATTCATGTGGCGCAAAGCCACCAAACACAACCGAATGAATAGCGCCTATTCTTGCGCAAGCTAACATAGCTATGGCAGCTTGAGGGATCATGGGCATGTAAATTAAAACACGATCACCTTTTTTTATATTTTTATTTTTTAGTACAGATGCAAATTTAGCAACTTCGTGTTTTAGCTCATTATAGGTAAATTGTTGTTTGGTATTGGTAACCGGTGAGTCGTAGATTAAAGCAAGCGTATGTCCGTTGCCTTGTTCTATATGATAATCCAAAGCGAGATAAGAAGTATTGAGTTTGCCATCTTCAAACCATTGGTAATTGCCATCATTATTTTTTGACAATATTATTTTTGGTTTTTTAATCCACTGTATATCGTCAGCTTGTTTTTTCCAGAAAGCAGTAGGATCATTACTTGATAGATTATATTCTTCTTGATAGCTCATGGTTCTTACCTTGTTGGATAGATAATAACCAGTTTAAAACTTGAAAGGTAAATTCTCTATTAGACCTTCGGCTAATGAAGGCCTAATATTTATTTTTTGATCTTTGATTAAATGAATATGAAATTTTGTTTATAAATTAAGTAAGTTAGCAGGAGAATATTGATCTGTTAGTACTTTAGTATCTTCAGGCCAATCAATATTGTCTTTAGTAGATATCATATTACTTCTTATTTCTCTAATATCTATATCAAAGGGTTTGAGTAATGGATAGAGTTTTTCTACTCTAGCTTTTATAACTTCATCACTTGGTTGTTCGGTATAGCCAGCCAGTATTATTCTATTACTGTTCTTTTTATTACTTACATTAATAAAGTCTCCAAATACATCGTAGTAAGTCGCAGATTCGTGAAAATATAATTTACTAATAGAGAAGGTATTGGCTGAAATTATTCCGTTAGGGGATAAGATATTTTTTGTTTCTTCAAAAAATTCCTTTGTTAACAAATGTTCAGGAATATAGTCACCATTAAAAGCATCTAAAATTATCCAATCGTATTTTTGTTTTTTTAATTTTGCTCGTTTGATAAATATACGCCCATCTTGAGTAGTTGCTGTTATTTTATCGTTTTCAAAAAAGCTGAAATATTCTCTAGCAACATTAGTTACAGCGGGATCTATTTCAATATTATCAATATAAGCATCGGGATAAAGTTGATGTATGGTATTAGAAAGTGTTCCGCCACCTAGGCCAATAATTAATACTTTTTTAGGATCATCTATCATCAATAAACTTGAAAACACGAGTTTGGCATAGTTAAAAACGAGCTTTTGTGGATCATCTTTAAATATACAACTTTGATTAGTTTTACTACTTTTAGTATTGAATTTTAAACAGCGTTTATTTCCGTTTTCATCAACAATGATATTACGGTATAGCGATCGTTCACTATGAATGACTTTTGAAAAACTCGTAAAGGGTAATAATATTAATACGATAAGGCTTAAATATTTGAACATAGTATTCTCTATTTTTTGTTTTATTAAATAACAGATGACGAAACTTTCATATGATTTTTAAAAGCACTTTTATGTAGAGCTATAGCTAGCAAGCCCAATAAACCTAGGGTTAAACTAAAGCCTAAAATAATGTCGTTTACATTAAAGGCGAGTACCATGTAAAAGGAAGTAATAATTGTGCCTAATGCGCTGCCAAGTGTGCTGACAAAATATAAAATACCAGCAACTTGCCCACTTTTTTCACTATCGGTTACTAGTAATCTTACGGAATAAGGTGAGATCATGCCAAGAATTATTGTAGGGATAAAAAATAATACCATTGAAGCGAGTAATGAGCCGTATCGACTGTCTTCAACATGATTAAAAATAAATTCCATAATTTCTTGGGAGAAAAAAACGATAGGAAGAACTGTGATACTCGCGAAAAGGAAGATTAATCCATAACGTGTTAAGGACGCATTTTTTGTAGAAAGCTTACCGCCAATTAAATAGCCGAATGATAAACTCAACATAAATACGGTAATAATACTCCCCCAAATATGAACGCTACTACCAAAGAATGGCGCGAGAATTCTTCCGCCTAACAGTTCAATGCCCATAATGCTAAAACCACTAGAAAAAGCTAAAAAATAGATCAGGGCGTTTGTTTTTGAAGTCATATAATTATTATTTCTTTAGATCATTGTAAAGGTTGTTCTTATCTTAACTGGATGGTTTTGAGTTAGCTATAGTGATTCAACTCAATTAGCTGAAATTTGTATAAAGGCTTGAAGGTTTTGAACGATCCACTAAATATTTTTAAATGAAATTGAAATATCAAAAGCCTATTATTTATATCGATTAAGAAAAAATAATAGGCTTTAAAATTTAGTAATTACAGCTAGTTAACTTATTGTTTAAGTAAGGTTTTAAGAAATCCTGCAGTATGAGATGTTTTGTGTTCGGCGACTTCTTCAGGCGTACCACACACTAAAATTTCACCTCCGCCTGAACCACCTTCAGGACCTAGGTCGATAACCCAATCGGCTGTTTTCACAACATCTAAATTATGTTCAATAACAACAATAGTATTACCTTGATCACGTAGGCGATGGATAACTTGTAGTAATTGTTTAATATCGTGGAAATGCAGGCCAGTTGTTGGTTCATCTAATATATAAAGAGTTTTACCTGTATCACGCTTAGATAATTCTTTAGCGAGCTTAACGCGTTGCGCTTCACCACCGGAAAGTGTAGTGGCAGATTGTCCAAGTTTTATATAACTTAAACCTACATCAAGTAAGGTTTTTAATTTACGTTTAACAGCAGGTATCGCATTAAAAAACTCAAAAGCATCTTCGATAGTCATATCCAATACTTCATGAATATTCTTACCTTTGTATTTAACTTCTAAGGTTTCACGGTTGTAGCGCTGACTCTTACAATCGTCACAAGGTACGTAAACATCAGGAAGAAAATGCATTTCTACTTTGATCAGCCCGTCACCTTGACAAGCTTCACAACGGCCACCTTTAACATTAAAGCTGAATCGTCCTGGCTTATAACCACGAGATCTTGCTTCTTGTGTAGCAGCAAAGATGTCTCTTACTGCTGTAAATATTCCTGTATAAGTAGCAGGGTTTGAACGTGGTGTTCTACCTATTGGGCTTTGATCTATATCGATAACTTTATCGAGCAAGTCTAAACCAATAATTTCTTTATAAGGTGAAGGTTCTTGAGTGGTTGCGCCGTTTAATTCAATGTGAGCAAGTTTGTATAAAGTATCATTAATTAACGTTGATTTACCTGAGCCAGAAACACCTGTTACACAAGTCATCAAGCCGTTTGGAATGGTTAAATTTACATTCTTTAAGTTGTTACCTGTTGCGCCTATTAATTTAACTACATTGTCTTTATCAAAAGGTATGCGTTGTTTCGGTATTTCAATACGTTCTCTGCCAGATAAGTATTTACCAGTAAGTGAGTCTTCACACGCTAATATGTCGTCTACTGTACCTTCGGCAATTATCTGACCGCCATGAACACCAGCACCGGGGCCAATATCAATTACATGGTCGGCTTCTCTAATGGCATCTTCGTCATGCTCAACTACGATCACCGTATTACCGAGATCTCTAAGATGAATTAAAGTCTTAAGTAGTCGTTCGTTATCTCGTTGATGTAAACCAATTGAAGGTTCATCAAGTACATACATAACGCCCACTAAACCAGCGCCTATTTGACTTGCTAAACGAATGCGTTGAGCCTCACCACCTGACAAAGTACCCGCAGCACGAGAAAGGTTAAGATAATTTAAACCTACGTTAACTAAAAATCCTAATCGATCGATAATTTCTTTAAGAATTTTTTCAGCAATTTGGCCCTTTTGACCGGGTAAATTTAATTCTTGGAAAAAAGTTAATGCGTCAGCAATCGCGTATTCAGCGACTTCTGGTAGGGCAGTTTCATTAACAAAAACGTTACGTGCTTCTAAACGTAGTCGACTCCCGTTACAGTCAGGACAATGTTGGCTATTTAAATATTTAGATAATTCATCACGTACGGCATTCGATTCAGTTTCACGATAGCGTCGGTCCATGTTATTTAAAATACCTTCGAACGGATGATTTCGGATAACAATATCGCCACGGTCGTTCATGTATTTAAATTCTATTTCTTGTTTGCCACTTCCACGTAAAATTATTTCTTGATGCTTTTTATCTAATTCATTAAATGGTTTGTCTAAAGCAAAATCAAAATGATCTGCTAATGCTTGTAGCATTTGAAAATAATAAAAATTACGTTTGTCCCAACCGCGAATAGCACCGCCAGCAAGACTTAACTCTGGGTTAGCAATAACACGATTTTCATCGAAAAATTGTTGGTTACCTAAACCATCACAGGTTTGACAAGCACCTGCAGGGTTGTTGAAAGAGAATAGTCTTGGTTCAAGCTCTTGCATACTGTAACCACAATGTGGGCAAGCAAAGTTAGCTGAAAACAACAATTCTTCTTTATTGGGTTCATCCATAAAAGCAACTTTTGCTGTACCAGCGGTTAACGCTAGTGCCGTTTCAAAAGATTCAGATAAACGTAGTTGAATGTCTTCTCTTACTTTTAAGCGATCCACCACAACTTCAATGGTGTGTTTTTTATGTAACTCTAATGTTGGCGGATCGGATAAATCATATACTTCACCATCGATGCGAGCACGGATGTAACCTTGGGCCGCTAAATTATCGAGTAATTTAAGGTGTTCACCTTTGCGGCCTTGCAATACCGGCGCTAATACCATGACCTTTGTACCTTCTTCTAAAGAAAGTACTTTATCTACCATTTGTGAAACCGTTTGAGCAGCAAGCGGTTCGTTATGTGTAGGACAACGAGGCTCACCAACGCGGGCATACAATAAACGTAAGTAATCGTATATTTCAGTAATAGTTCCAACGGTTGATCGTGGGTTATGAGATGTTGATTTTTGCTCAATAGAAATCGCTGGAGATAACCCTTCTATATGATCAACATCAGGCTTTTCCATTAAAGATAAAAATTGGCGCGCATAAGCCGATAAAGACTCTACATATCTACGTTGACCTTCGGCATATAAAGTATCAAACGCTAATGATGATTTTCCTGAGCCTGAGAGGCCGGTAATAACAACGAGCTTTTCGCGAGGAATATCTAAACTAATATTTTTTAGATTATGGGTACGAGCCCCTCTAACTTCTATATTTCTCATAACGGTTCCGTATGGATTTGTAACCAACAATTATCGCACAAAAACTGCCCTAAGATCACATTAAATATGATTTTGTTCATTGTGGAGTCGTGATACTATAACGCTCTTAATTAGCGTAGATAAAACTGACATAAGAAGTGTAAATGAGTGCCACAGGTTTAAATAATACTGAAAAAAAAGCAGCGTTTTCATTAGCCACTGTATTTGGGCTACGCATGCTTGGTTTGTTTATGATATTACCTGTATTTGCTATTTATGGTCAGCAACTCGCAGGTTATAGCCCTATTTGGATAGGTTTGGCGATTGGCGCTTATGGACTCACACAAGCTATGCTACAAATTCCGATGGGCATTTTGTCTGATAAATATGGCCGTAAACCCATTATATTAGCTGGTTTGGTTGTGTTTCTGATGGGAAGTGTTGTTGCGGCCATGTCTGACACGATTTATGGTGTGGTTTTTGGTCGAGCCTTACAGGGAACAGGCGCAATAGCCAGCGCTATTTTAGCATTAGCCGCTGATATTACCCGTGAAGAGCAGCGTCCTAAGGTTATGGCAACTATAGGTATGTTTATTGGTTTGTCATTTACTGCAGCTATGATTTTAGGACCAATAGTGGCGCAATCATTTGGTTTGAGTGGCTTGTTTTGGTTAACAGCAATATTAACCGTATTTGCTATGGTAATGATCCAATTTATGGTGCCTTATACTGTGAATAAAGCACCAAAAGGCGACAGTATAGCGTTACCCGATCAAATTTTAACATTAATAAAACATCCTCAACTTAGCCGTTTAAATGCAGGTATATTTATTCTTCATATGGCATTAACGGCTTGTTTTATTACTTTACCTAAACAATTTGTTGCCAGCGGTTTAGCGTTAGAGCAGCATTGGAAACTATACTTACCCGCTTTATTAGGATCATTTTTCTTAATGGTGCCTTTTATGATTTTTGCTATGAAAAAGCAAAAAGAAAAACAAATGTTTACGAGTGCTGTGCTGCTTCTTGCTTTGTCTCTATTACTGTTATGGTATTTACCTCTTGGTTTTTGGTCGTTAGTTATTTTAGTGGTGATGTTTTTCACCGCTTTTAATTACTTAGAAGCAACAATGCCCTCAATGCTTTCTCGTCTAGCGCCTGCTGGAGTGAAAGGTAGTGTGATGGGGATTTATTCAAGTAGCCAATTTTTAGGTGCTTTTGCTGGTGGTGTTTTAGGTGGCGTAATTGCTAGCAAATTTGGCGAGCAATCTATTTTCTTAGTGATGTCTATTTTGTGTTTATTATGGTGTGTTGTAACGTTAGGGATGAAGCCTCTTAAAAAATCGAAAAGCTTTAGTTTTACTACTTCGCTGCAAAGTGAAGAACAAGCCGATGAAGTTGCAGAGCACTTAATTAATATGCCGGGTGTATTAGAAGCGACTTTAGTGTATCAAGAATCGGTAGCATATTTAAAAATTGATGAAAAGCTTGCCGATATTTTAAGTATTAAAGCTTTGCTGAACCCCCAACAAAACTAAAGTTAAATAATTGAGTGAATGTAATCTATATTTTCAGTTGTTGTTAGCCCGTTAATTAATAAAGATACTTCATCATCAACTTCTTTATTAATTAACGCTTGTCCCATTGGGGAATGAGGCGTGATCACAGTAATATTATTCTCTTCAACTACACATCTAAACCCACCTGCGGCAGGCGCAATAAAAAGCCAGTTATTGTTTGTTATCGCTTTTTCTAATTGAACCAAAGAGCCTATAACAATCGTAGGTGAACTTTTTAACTCCCGAGCGTAAAATTGTTCAAATAGCGCAATAGAGTTTTTAATTTCATCTACACGTTTAGATTGCCCTTCAGCTAAATAACCCGCTTCGATCGCGACAGTATCATATTGTGTTTCAGCAATGGATTGATCATCTATTGCTGCCAAATGGGCATTGTTAGCTGCTAGTTCTGTTGTTTTTAGCTCTGTAGATAAATGTTGTAATACGTGTTGGATAATATTTTTTTTATTCATTGAGGCATTTTAGTGTTAGTTGTTTTCTTTTGTTAATTTTATCACATCATCCCTTAACTATACCCTATAACAATAGTGTTCTCTGAAAGTTTGTCCTATTGATTTGACCAGCCTTCGTGCCGCTTTGCATATTATGTGATTAATGGTTATACCTTATTATATGTAAATAAAACTTGAGTTTTACCTTAACAAGCTCTAATTTATGTCAACTGGTTGGACCATTGTGGTTTTTTGTACACTCACTTTTATATACGAAATAGCGAATTATTATGAATCAAGCTTCTCCTTATAAACATTTACTCACACCTTTAGATTTAGGTTTTACAACTTTAGCTAATAGAGTGCTAATGGGCTCCATGCATACAGGCCTTGAAGAAGAAAAAGATGGCTTTGATAAACTCGCAGCATTTTATGAAGCACGAGCTAAAGGTGGTGTTGGTTTAATTGTTACGGGAGGTATAAGTCCTAATATAAGAGGGCGGCTTGCTCCATTAGGCAGTGAGTTAAGTAAGTTTTGGCATGTAAATAAACATAAAAAAATCACATCAGCGGTACATAAATACGATACGAAAATATGTGTTCAGTTATTACATGCTGGGCGATATGCTTATCATCCATTTAGTGTTTCATCGAGTAAAGTTAAGTCAGCTATTAATCCGTTTACACCGTCGGCCATGTCAGTTCGACAAATAAAAAGCACAATTAAAGACTTTGCCCATTCAACAAAGCTTGCTCAAAAAGCGGGTTACGATGGTGTTGAAATTATGGGATCTGAAGGTTATTTAATTAACCAGTTTTCATGTATACGTGTAAATAAACGTACCGATGAATGGGGTGGCAGCATTGAAAATCGAATGCGCTTTGCTGTAGAAACAGTAAAAGCAGTTCGCGAAAAAGTAGGTAAAGAATTCATTATTATTTTCCGTTTGTCGATGCTTGATTTGGTTGAAGGCGGTAATAGCTGGGAAGATGTTGTTACTATGGCTAAAGCCATTGAAGCCGCAGGTGCTACCCTAATTAATACAGGTATTGGCTGGCACGAAGCACGTGTACCTACTATTGCCACATCTGTACCACGAGCGGCATTTACGTGGATAACTCAGCGTATGAAACAAGAGGTAACTATTCCTCTTATTACTACTAATCGAATAAACACCCCTGAAGTTGCTGAAGATGTATTAGCTAATGGTCACGCTGATATGGTGTCAATGGCGAGACCTTTCTTAGCAGATCCTGAATTTGTACAAAAAGCGGCTGCGAACCAAAGTAATCAAATTAATACCTGTATTGGTTGTAACCAAGCTTGTTTAGATCATGTTTTTAAGCAGAAAAGAGCGTCGTGTTTAGTTAATCCTGTTGCTTGTTATGAAACTGAATTACATTTTAATAAAGTGGTTAAACCTAAAAATATTGCTGTCGTGGGCGCAGGTCCAGCAGGACTCGCTTTTAGTGTATATACCGCCCAACGAGGCCATAACGTAACCTTGTTTGATAAAGCGATCGAGATTGGTGGGCAATTTAACTTTGCTAAACAAGTGCCGGGTAAAGAAGAGTTTTACGAAACGTTAAGATACTTTAACGAGCAACTTAAAAAGCATGAGGTAACCGTAAAGTTATCAACAGAAGTGAGTGCACAAGCTTTACTCGATGAAGGTTTTGATGACGTAGTACTCGCCACAGGTATTATTCCTAGAAAGCTCGATCTTAAAGGTTTCGAACACCCTAAAGTTAAAAGTTACTTGAATGTATTAAGAGACAAAGAGGTTATCGGGAATAAAGTCGCTATTATCGGTGCGGGTGGTATCGGGTTTGATGTCGCGTGTTATTTAGCGGAAGAAAAGTCGTTAACAAACGATGCTGATGCTTGGATGAAAAACTGGGGGGTTGATAAAAGCTACCAAGGAGCAGGGGCGCTACTTCCTAAAGCTGAAGCACATAAAACTGAACGTGAAATTTATCTTTTACAACGTAAGGAAACTAAGGTTGGCGCCGGCTTAGGCAAAACAACAGGTTGGATACATAGAGCCACATTACAAAAAAATAATGTACATATGATCCCAGGTGTTACCTATAAAGAAGTAAACGATAAAGGTTTGTTGATCAGCGTTAATGGTGAAGAAAAATTACTAGAAGTCGATCACGTTATTATTTGTGCAGGGCAGCAACCCGAACGAGCTTTATATCAAACCCTTGTGGATGCACAAGCAAATGTACACTTAATTGGTGGGGCTAATGTTGCAGCAGAACTTGACGCCAAAAGGGCCATTAGGCAAGCGGCAGAGTTAGCGTCATTGATATAATTGTTACTAAATTAATTTAAAGCACTGTCTTTTAGTCATTTAGAATTAAATTACGTTATAATAACTCTTACGCCGTTATTTAGTTCTAAATGTATAAGGTAGTTAATGGAATTATTGTCGTCAATTGACAACTCAAATGTAGATATTCAAGCTTTTTTCTCAGCCAAACAATACAAGCAAGCATTACTTGATTTAATTATCCGAGCTAAGCGTCGAATTTATATTACCGCCCTCTATCTACAAGATGATGAAGCCGGAAGAGAAGTGCTTCATGCGCTTTATAAAGCTAAATCGATTAATCCTAAACTAGAAGTAAAAGTATTTGTTGACTTTCATCGTGCTCAGCGTGGTTTAATTGGTGAAAAAGGCAGTTTAGGTAACCGTAGTCTATATTTAAAGCTTGCAGAACAATACACAAATACTATCGATATTTATGGTGTTCCTGTAAAAAGTAAAGAATTATTAGGTGTATTGCATTTAAAAGGCATGGTGTTTGACGATGCTGTTTTTTATACCGGTGCTAGTATTAACAATATTTATTTACATCAAGATGAAAAATACAGACTTGACCGATACTACCTAATCAATGCTAAACCTTTGGCTAATAGCTTTTGTGATTATTTAGATTTTAGCTTTATAGAATCTGACTTATGCCCATTACTTAATCGTGGTGAAATTACAACGTATAGCAAGCAAAATGTTGCTAAATTAAAATCACTTATCAAACGATCTTCTTACCGTTTATCTCAGTGTAAAACTCGCCAAAACGTAATTATTAAACCCTTAGTTGCTTGTGGCCCCTTACGAAATGGATTGAATCGAAAAATCAGAAGAATGATCCAAAAAAGTCAGTCATCTTTACTGATTTTTACTCCATACTTTAATTTACCTAAACCCCTTAAAAAAGACATTATTAATGCATTAAAAAGAGGTGTGAAAATCACCCTAGTTATTGGTGACAAAACAGCGAATGATTTTTATATTCCAGAAGAAAAAAACTTCACGACTATTGGTATCGTGCCATATTTATACGAAATGTTATTACTGAGATTTGTTAAACGCTGGCAAAAATTTATTGATGTAGATCTGCTTACCGTAAGACTATGGAAACATGAGAGTAATAGTTTTCATTTAAAGGGTATAGTATCTGACGAACGTTATCATTTACTCACAGGCAATAACTTAAACCCTAGAGCATG
Source organism: Pseudocolwellia sp. G5-9 (assembly GCF_055808995.1). NCBI lineage: Bacteria > Pseudomonadati > Pseudomonadota > Gammaproteobacteria > Alteromonadales > Colwelliaceae > Pseudocolwellia > Pseudocolwellia sp. G5-9. The sequence goes on along the minus strand of NZ_CM147893.1, from coordinate 2,801,849 downwards.
GTCGTTAGATTTAGAGAATGGCTTGTTTTTAGATGATGAAAATAAAACGTTAATGCTTGATCTTAAAAAAGAAACAGAACTCATTTTTGAGCATACTCAAATACTTAATCACTATAGTGAATTAGATCAAATAGCCGATTATGCAAAAAAACCTAAAAAATTAATTAAAAAAATTCGTCTGACTCAAATTCATCGCCTACTAAAGAAATTTTTGTAATTAAATATTACTTGTAAAATAAAAAATATGACGTTAACGTTAACGTCAGTTTGTTTTAAGGTAGTAGATTATGTTTAGTGAAACTTTTTCTCCAAGGTTTACCGATACTGATGCATTAGGGCATATTAACAATACTAACGTACCCATTTGGTTTGAAGGTGCTAGAGACCCTGTTTTTAAATTGTTTATTCCAGATCTAAACCCTAAAAAGTGGAACTTAATTTTAGCTAAAATTGATGTAACGTTTCATGCCCAAATGCATTATGGCAGCGAAATGGAAGTAAAAACGTATATTGGCCGTATAGGAAGCTCTTCTTTTAATATTTACCAAGAGCTGTGGCAAAACGGTGCAAAATGCGCGTCAGGCACCGCAGTAATGGTGCATTTTTGTTACACAAAGCAAAAAACTCAACCGATCCCTGAAAACATTATTCAAGAAATGAAGCCTCATATATATGCAGAAAATAATGTTTAAAGTTTTGTACAAAAACTATTAATTATTTGATTATTTGTATTCATTAAAATTACCAATTATTTTTAGTTATTTACTAACTATAACAAGTGGTTAGTAAAGTATATACTTTATAATTGACAAGTTGTACTTGGCGTAAAATAGCTAAAATAAATAATAAAACGGGTATTAAGTAAAAAATAATCTTTAAAATATCAGCAATAATTTATATTCGTGGTAAAATCATTTCCCATTTTTAAACACGGGTGATTCCTCAAACTATAACGTTAAATAGGAGGTCATCAGTGACAATTATTACTGCAGATTATAGGATTTACACATGGCCAGTCGCGGAGTTAACAAAGTTATTATTCTTGGAAATTTAGGCCAAGATCCTGAAGTTCGTTTTTTACCTAACGGTAGTGCTGTTGCTAACATAACAATAGCAACATCTGAAAGCTGGAAAGATAAGCAAACAGGCGAACCAAAAGAAAAAACTGAATGGCATAGTGTATCTCTATTTGGAAAGTTAGCTGAAGTTGCTGGCGAATACCTGAAAAAAGGTTCTAAGGTTTATATTGAAGGTCAATTACAAACGCGTAAATGGCAAAACCAACAAGGCCAAGATCAGTATAAAACTGAAGTTGTTGTACAAGGTTTTAACGGCGTAATGCAAATGTTAGATTCGCGTGGCCAAGGTGGCGGAGCTTCTCAAGGCGGTTTCCAACAACAAGCGCCAGCAGCACCGCAAGGTGGTTTCCAGCAACAACAAGCACCAGCTGCATCACAAGGTGGTTATCAGCAACAACAAGCACCAGCTGCGCCACAAGGTGGTTTCCAGCAACAACAAGCACCAGCTGCTCCACAAGGTGGTTACCAGCAGCAACAAGCACCAGCTGCTCCACAAGGTGGGTTTCAGCAACAACAGCCAGCACATCAAGGTGGCTTTCAGCAGCAAAATCATCAGTCAGCACCTAAGGTAAACCCTCAAGAGCCGACGATTGATTTTGATGATGATATACCGTTTTAGGAATATTTATAGAATGTAAAGAAAAGGTGAGCTAATGCTCACCTTTTTTAAAACAATATGTTGATGTAAGTCGTTTAAGCGTTTTTAAGGCAGTCTAACATTCTAACAATCGCAACCATACCAGGATCATCCATCCCAATAGTGCGCTCACCGAAGATACGTGCACGACCAATTTTATTGATCTTACCATTAAATTCAGCTAATGCTTCATTAGCAGCTTGAATACCTGTATCTAGCATCGCATCATTCGTTTGCGCTTTGTCCATTGATACAATCATCGCGCTGATAGAATACAATACCATTTTATCGCCTAAACTAGCGCCACCACGGCTCATCATTGCATCGAGTGCTGCCTGTAGTAATTTAGGAACCTCTGTTACCTTAATCGATTCTTGACCTTTAATTAATTTACCTGCAGCTATCATTGATGTGGCCATTAAGGTACCAAAGCTTGAACCAAGTACTTTTTGGATTTTAGTATAATTATTGGGTTTTCTGTTTATGAATTTTTTAATTCTTCCAGTAAATCATGAATCTCAGCTTTTAATTCTTTATCTACAATTTTATTACAACTAATTTTTGCTTTTTCTAAATGTTCTATAGCGCCTGTTTTGTCACCCAATTCTATTTTTAAAGTGGCAATTGAAAAGCTGATCGATGATCGAAAATCTTTAGAATTAATCGCTTCAGCTTTTAATAAGGCGCGTTCATAAATAGTAACTGCCAGCGCTAAATCGTCAGTAAAATCGCCGAGGGTTTCCCATTGTACAGGGTGATCTTTATCAGTATTGTCGTGTTCTTCGCATAGTTGTTTTAATTCTAAATAATGGCCATCAAATTTTGTTTGGTTTTCTTCTTGGGCAGCCGCTAATAAATCATCGGTGAGTGAGAGCACTCTTTTATATATTTTAGTATTCATGGTTGTGGCCTTAGTAATTATAGTTAACGAAGAATTAAGTGATTAGTTATTATAGATGTTTTATCCAAGGTAAATAGAAACTTATTGATATTAGCGCATAACAATAATAAAACTATTGTGACTTAGGTGTCTTTAGAAGGTAGTTTTTATTATTCTACTTGGTATTAGTAAATAAGCGAATGAATAAACTTTTATGAAATTTAAAATTTATCAAGTTGATGCTTTTGCATCGAATGTTTTTGAAGGCAATCCTGCGGCTGTTTGCCCGTTAACTGAATGGCTAGATGACGAGCTACTACAAAAAATAGCGGAAGAGAACAATTTATCTGAAACGGCTTTTTTTGTCATGTCAGAACAATCAATTCACCTACGTTGGTTTACGCCAATGGAAGAGGTTGATTTATGTGGCCATGCGACTTTATCTACAGCGTATGTGCTTTATGAGTATTTGGGGTTTATCAAACCAGAAGTAACTTTTATTACGAAAAGTGGCGAGTTAGTGGTCAGTAAAAATGCTCAGGGCTTTAGTATGAATTTTCCCGCCTCAATGCCTCAAACAGTAAAGGCTCCATCAGCATTATTAAAAGGTTTAGGCGTTAATATTTTACCTAAACAGGTTATGGCCGCTTTTGATTATATTGTTGTGTTAAACAATGAAGAAGAGGTACGCAAACTTACCCCTGATTTTTCAAAATGGTTAGATCTGGATCTACGAGGTGTGGTTGTAACAGCAGCTGGAAATAATACAGATTTTGTTAGCCGTAGCTTTTTTCCAAAATTAAGAGTGAATGAAGATCCCGTTACAGGTTCAGCTCATTGCGAGCTTGCTCCATATTGGGAGAAAGAATTAGCAAAGTCTAAACTCACAGGCGCACAAGTTTCAAAAAGAGGTGGAACTGTATTATGTGAAGTTAAAGCTGAACGCGTGGTTTTAACTGGAACCGCTGTAGGCTACATGGTTGGCGAAATTTTTGTTTAATATCGAGTGAGTTAATCATTATTTATATAAATAATGATTAACCCTTAGAGTGAAAGCTATTAGTTCACTTAATCGCTTAATAGATATATTGCGCTAATCCTATCGTTACTACATATCCAAAAGCGTAAGCTAAAAATAAAGCGGGGATATATTTAGAGTATGACAAAAAGGTAATTTCTTTCATTTTACTCATGGCGATAATACCTGCTGCAGAACCAATAACTAGCAATGAGCCACCTACTCCTACCGCATAAGTTAGGCCTAACCATTCAGGTGTTGTTAACGTCGGTTCTGCTTTTAATAACGCGGCAGTTAAAGGTACATTATCAAGTAAAGCAGAACCAATACCGGCTAAAAAGCTTGAAACATTAGGATCAAATTTGCTGTAAATTTCAGTAATTAATTCTAAAACACCAATTTCTTTCAACATACCAACAATTAATAAAATACCTAAAAAGAACAATAAAGTGTCGTATTCTATTTTACGTACGTAATCTAATATTTCTGTTTCTTCAGTATCGGTTCTGTATGTTCTTCCTACTAAAAACATAATAGAAAGCCCTCCCATAAAGGTTAAAACAGGTGGTATTTTAAAGAATATATTCAGTACCATGGTTAATACAATGGTACTAAAAAAGATAGCAGCAATCATAATGTCAACTCGCTCATAGCTTCGTTCACAAGGCTCTATGGAGGCTTGACCTTTAGTTCCAAAAGAAAGAATAATCGTTAAAAAGAAAACACTCGCTACTGCAGGAACAAGCAATATAAGTAATTCAGAAATTTGTAAGTGACCATCTAAAAATATCATCAAGGTAGTAACATCACCAGTGATTAACGAAACACCACCTGAGTTCACAGCGAAAATAGTTAACACAGCCATTTTAAGTTTGGTTTTTTTATCTAAATCGAAAGACTGTAATAAGGTTAGGGTAACTAAGGTTGCGGTTACATTGTCGCAAATTGCTGACAAAACTAATGAGAACAGGGCAACCAATAGCATTAACCTACGTTTAGATAACTTAGCTGGAAATAGCTTTTGCACCGCTGTTTGTATTACGCCTTTTGCATTTAAATATGCAACAAAGGTCATTGTAGACATTAAGAATAACCATAATACCGCTATTTCTAATAGATTTTCTTCGAGTTGATGGTTAAGTAGTGAATGTTCTCCAGGTTGTGCATTGATGAATAATGCTATCCATGAAATACATCCAAAAAACAATGTTGTTTTAGCTTTGTTTATGTGTGTTATTTCTTCAAAAACAATACTTAATAAAGCAAGGATAGCGAAAGAAATAAGAAGATATTCAACCATTTTAATTAACTCTAAGTAGATGCGTTTTATAAGAAAAAATAGTCCTAAATAGTGAGGTCTATTTTTGGTAGCGCGATTAGAGCATATATTCTAAAGTTATGCGAAATAATTAGAATGTATTTTAAATATTTTTAAGGAATATAGGGATGTTGTTATATGAGAGATAAAAAATAAAATGCCCTTAGGTGATTTACAAACACTTAAGGGCATTATAGTTATTTTATAAATAGCATCGGTTTTGCTGAAAACTATTTAAAATTAATAGTATGTATCTTCTCGATTATGAGCTTGGGGATCGTCAATTAACTCTTCAAAATCAACTTCAAAATTTTTATTATTATTTGTATCGGCCATGTAAATTCTGCGTGTTGAACCATCAATCCAAGTAACCGTACCGCTACCTTTCTTGCTCCCGCATTTCATTCCAATATGAATATCGTTAAATTGCATTGTCTCTCCTTAACCTTAATTATCATTAATTGCTAAAGGTACACATTTAGATTGTGAGTAATAATAATAGTTCAATCTAGCCGCAATGTGCGTTTGTTTTTCGAACAGGGACAGATCATTATAGAGAGAAAAATTTTTATATCTAGCTTTTTTAAGGTTGATATTTAACACCCAAAATGGCTTCTTTTCTAGCCCCTGTTACAGCTGGAATGTTGCCTGTAATTTTTTTATCAAAAGCATAAGCAAACCAAGCAAAAGCAGAAGCTTCTAATGCATCACTGTTTATATTAATGGTGTCGCTACTGGCAACGTTAAAATTGCTAAGTCTTTGTTTTATAATATTAAATAGGTATGTGTTTAGGGTGCCGCCGCCGCATAAGTATACGTTAGCTTTCGTACTTAATAATTGTACTTGATCGGTTATAGTTTGTGCAGTTAATGCCGTTAATGTAGCTTGAATATCTTCAGCTAGTAGCTGCTTTCTTTGTGTTGAATTTGATGCGGAACTTTGTAAAAACTGATCGATATTTGTATTAACCCAGTCCATATTAAAATACTCTCTGCCTGTACTTTTGGGGGCAGACAATGTGAGATAATCGTCCTTTAGAAAGTGATTTAAAAGCGCGGTATTAACGTTACCTGATTGTGCCCATTCGCCATTATTGTCGAACCTTCCTTGTTTGTGAGTTTTATACCAATCGTCGATTAACGCATTTCCAGGGCCCGTATCAAAGCCGAGTATAGATTTGCTTTTATCTACCGGGAGAAAGGTCACATTAGCAATACCACCAATGTTTATAACAAAAACATCTTGTGGCTCGTTAGGAAACAAGGCTTTATGAAAAGCTGGAACGAGAGGCGCTCCTTGACCACCTAACACCATGTCTTTGGTTCTAAAGTCACCAATAACTTTTATGCCTGTTAATGTAGCTAAGGTTTGGTTACAACCTATTTGTAATGTAAAAGGAGCGGCTATTTCTGAGGTGATACTTGGTCTGTGCCTGATGGTTTGCCCATGGTTACCAATAGCGGCAATTGTGTTTATATCTATATTTTCTTGTGAAACAAACTGGTTGATAGCTTGTGCAAACTGTTTGGCTAACAACACATCTAAAGTAAAAGCTTTATCTATTTCATTACCATTAGGTTGATAAAGCTCAGTAATTTTTTGGTAGGTTGTTTCGTTATACGCTTGGTAATAGCTTGCAATAAGATCAGGCTTTCCTGTAGAAAAGTCAACTAAAGCTAAATCTATACCGTCAGCACTTGTACCAGACATAATACCAATATATAGCTGACTTTGGTTTACAGTCATTACGATTTAGAATCAGCTTTTTGCATCGTTAACATGGCTTGGCGAGAACCATCAAGTTCAGCCATACGTCGTGCAGCTAAAGCAGTAAATTCTGCTTTATATTTTTTATCTAATGGATTGGCATTCGGTAATTTTACTGTTCTAGGGTTACGGTGTACGCCATTAAGTAAAAATTCGTAATGTAAATGGGGAGCCTGAGACATACCCGTTGATCCCACATATCCAATAACTTGTCCTTGCTTAACGCGTTGCCCTGCTTTAACTGCGCGTTTTGAAAAATGTAGGTACTTAGTCACAATACCGTTACCGTGTTGAATAAATACATAGTTACCATTGTATTTATTATAAGTTGAATGGGTTACTTTTCCGTTACCAGCAGCAACAACAGGTGTACCTGTTTTTGCTCGATAGTCTGTACCGTTATGTGGTTTTACTCTTTTTTGAATAGGGTGGAAGCGTTTAGGGTTAAAGTTAGAACTTATGTATCTGAAATTAACTGGCGCGCGTAAAAAAGCCTTACGCATACTTTTACCTGTAGCAGAGTAATATTCGCCATCGCTAAAGCGTATTGCTTGAAAAGGCTCATCTTGGTTAATAAATTCAGCGGCTAATATTTTACCAGCACCAATAAATTCGCCATCCACATATTTATTTTCATACACTACGTGAAAACTGTCACCCGATCTTATATCTAAAGCAAAATCGATATCCCAACCAAAAATATTTGCTAGGTTTATGATTTGTGCATCGTCTAAACCAGCAGCAATACCTGCACTCCAAAAATTAGATTTGATAATGCCGTGCGCTGTCGTTTCTCTAATTTCAACGGTTTTTGTTTCAATATGAGATTGATATTGTTCGTCTATCCAATTAACAAATAGGGTATCTGTTTTAGTCAGCGGGTAAGTAAGGGCAACAAGTTTACCTGTATCGTCTTTCGCAATATGGAGTATGTCGCCTATATTTAATCTTTTAAGTAATTTTGTATCTTTACCTTCAGCAATACTCAGCTCATAGGTTGTACGTGCGCTATAGCCTAAACGTTTAAGAATTTTAGCTAAAGAGTCACCACTTTTTACTTTAGCGGTATCCCATGTATAAGTTTCGCTAGCATCTTCAATAAGCGTTTCAGGTTCTTGGTTATTAATAGGTTCATCTGTTTTGGTTGAATCGAGAGAATCGTCATTTGAATCAACAATTGTTTCATTTAATACAGGCACGCCTGATTCGGGCACAGTTAATTGATATCTTTTACCTATTTCTAATGCGGTTTCCTGAGATTGACGACCGGCTTTAGCCTTTTCTGAAGGCAAAATTAGCAATACCATGAATATAGCAGTACATACGCTAATTATAATTTGATGTTTTTTAGGCAACTCTAAAAAGTAATTCTTTATGATATTCAATGGTTTAACTTCTATTGTATAGGTTTTATGTTTTGGCGAACTACTAACTATAACAAAAAAAAGCAAATACAACAGCTATAGGGTTTTATCCTAAGCAAAAAGTGCAGTAGAATTCGCCTATAAAATCTTACAAATTATCCCAATTGGAGCCATTAATGACTGATGTCAGCCAAGCGTTTGCCGAAATTAAACGCGGTGCAGAAGAAATCTTGCTAGAAGATGAATTACTTGCAAAATTAAAGAAAGGTAAACCTTTAAAAATTAAAGCGGGTTTTGATCCTACAGCACCAGATTTGCATTTAGGCCATACGGTTCTTATTAATAAGTTGCGTCAATTTCAACAGCTTGGACACGAAGTTATTTTTTTAATAGGTGACTTTACTGGCATGATTGGCGACCCAACGGGTAAAAATGTTACTCGTAAGCCGTTAACGAAAGAAGATGTGTTATCAAACGCTGAAACGTATAAAGAGCAAGTGTTTAAAATTTTAGACCCTGCTAAAACGACCGTAGCTTTTAACTCTACGTGGATGGATAAGTTAGGTGCGGCTGGTATGTTAAAGCTGGCTTCTCGTCAAACTGTTGCTCGCATGATGGAACGTGACGATTTTAAAAAGCGTTATGCTGGCGGCCAAGCAATAGCTATACATGAATTTATGTATCCGTTAGTACAAGGTTGGGATTCTGTTGCTTTAGAATCTGACGTGGAATTAGGCGGTACTGATCAAAAATTCAATTTATTAATGGGTCGTGAATTACAAAAGTCTGAAGGGCAACGTCCGCAAACTGTATTAATGATGCCGTTATTAGAAGGTTTAGACGGCGTTCAAAAAATGTCTAAATCATTAAATAACTATATTGGTATTACAGACAGCCCTACAGAAATGTTTGGTAAAGTTATGTCTATTTCTGATGTACTCATGTGGCGTTACTTTGATTTATTAAGCTTTAGGCCAATAGCTGAAATTGAAGCGTTTAAAACCGATATTGAAAACGGTACTAACCCTCGCGATATTAAAATTACGTTAGCGAAAGAATTAATCACTCGTTTTCATGATGAGAGTGCAGCAGAAGCCGCTCATCAAGAGTTTATTAATCGTTTCCAAAAAGGTGCAATGCCAGATGAAATTCCTGAAGTAGACGTAACGGCTGAAGATGGAAGTATTGCTATCGCTAATTTATTTAAAGACGCTGGGTTAGCAGCAAGTACGTCTGAAGCGATGCGTATGATCAAACAAGGCGCAGCAAAAATTGACGGTGAAAAAATTGTAGATAACAAACTTGCCGTTGAAGTAGGCACGTGTGCTGTGTTTCAAATAGGTAAGCGTAAGTTTGCAAAAGTTACGGTAAAATAAGCTCTATTTTACCGTTTAGCTGTAAGTAACTTATCCACTAAAGCCAGTAATTTTACTGGCTTTTTTGTGTCTGATTATAACGATATTGCTTAAAATTTTTCTTCACCCGTATAAAAAATCATATTATGAAAAGTGGTTTTTTTATCCGAAAGGTTACGATAGCCATGTTCTACATCAGCATTAAACTTAACAAACTCACCTTGTTTTAAATGATGCCATTGGTTGTTAATGCAATATTCCATTTCACCTTCAATGACGATGAGATGCTCTATTACACCTGTATTATGCGGTACCGACATATGTTGATGTAAGGGTTCTAATGTAAGTAAAAAAATTTCACTTTTGGTTTTAGGATCAAACGGAAACAAGGTTGCAATAGCGATACTTTGTTCGGTAATAAGCTTTTCAGGCAGGGTATTGTTTGTGGCTAATTCACCGAAAAAATAAGTCAGTGGTAACTCAAAACCATTTGCTATTTCCCACAATTTACTTACCGTTGGGCTAGACTCTCCGCGTTCTATTTGTCCTAGCATTGCCTTTGATACACCTGTATGTTTACTGGTAGTGTCTAGGCTCCAACTTTTGTTACTTCGTGCAGACTTTAATTGAAGACCGATAATGTTATGTGGAAGGCTGATCTTAATTCTCCTTGTGCGCTATTGCGCACAATGTTATAAACAATACATAAAGATATTATTATGGGAGGCAGCACTTTGTTAGTCAATCGAGTATTAAATTCTGTTATTGCAGGGTTTGTTGCTGTACTTATTGGTTTTGCGAGCACTATTGCTCTCATTTACCAAACGGTTATTAATTTGGGTGGTGATGCTAACCTTGCTGCGAGTTGGCTGCTGGTGTTGGGGCTTTCATTGGGTATCACTTCAATAGGGTTATCCTTTTTTTACCGTATTCCTATTCTTATTGCTTGGTCAACTCCAGGGGCTGCATTACTCATTAGTAATGCCCAAGGTGTTAGTATTAATGAGGCTATAGCTGGCTTTATGTTTTCAGCGGTACTTATTTTACTTTGCGGTGTTACCGGTTGGTTTGAAAAGTTAATGAATAAAATTCCTTTTCAACTCGCAACGGCTATGCTGGCTGGCGTGCTAGTTAACTTTGGTATTGGTGTGTTTAATCATATGAACGAAGCGCCTTTTCTTATTTTTTCTATGTTTATGGTATACCTTGTTAGTAAACGCTTTTTTCCAAAATATTCAATGATATTTGTTTTAGCGGTAGGTGTATTGGTTGCGTGGCAAACAGGGTTAATATTGCCAAGTCATACACAATTTACAGTAGCTGAATTTTCTTATACTGCTCCTCAATTATCTATGGAAGGCATACTAAGTGTGGGTATTCCTTTATTTATTGTTACCATGGCTGCACAAAATTTACCGGGTATTGCCGTGTTAAAAGCGCACGGTTATAAAGCACCAGTTTCAGCAACACTAACGGTAACGGGAGCGACTAATTTAGTCACTGCACCTTTTGGTGGTTATGCGTTAAATTTAGCGGCGATAACTGCGGCTATTTGTATGACCGAAGAAATAGATAAAGATCCGCAAAAGCGTTATTGGGCAGCTATGGCTGGCGGTGTTTTTCATATTTTGATGGGGATTTTTTCAGGATATTTAATTGGTGTTTTTTCTACATTTCCTTCGTCATTAATTTTTGCTTTAGCAGGAATTGCATTATTTACCACCATATCGAATAGTATTCAGCAATCTCTATCTGACACTAAGTATGTTGAAGCGTCTATGATCACCTTCCTTGTTACCGCGTCAGATCTCATGATGTTAGGTATTAGCTCTGTATTGTGGGGACTCATTGCAGGAATACTTACCTTGTTTATTATGAGAGAGCGACAATAAAATGTGTGTCATCTAAAGTGGCTAATACTGTCTTCTTAGCATTTTATTATTTACGACTTTTATAAACTAGCCATGATCCGCTCAAACGTATTATAACTAACACTTTTAAGTGGCATCGGTATATACCTGTATATACTTTTTAAACAAATAAGAGCAATCATCAATCGTTAAATTTAAAGCGAAGTATTTGAGTAACGTTTTTTGCAAAAGAGACGGGCTTGTTATTTTAACCTCTACTTTTTCACTTTTTGTAATATGAAAAAATAGGCCGTTACGTAATGAATGGATGTCTTTTTCAAGTTTGTTACACACCACTAAGTTATTCACAAATACTGCTTCAGGGTATTGGTATGAATAGAAGTTGCTTACTTTACAATCTGCCTCGGTATATTCATTTAAGTTAAAACAGTAAAGGGTGGAAAATCCCTCTTCTTTTTCTATTTCAAAGCTATATTCGTTAGTTTTAGCTTGTTGAACACGGTAATGATAAAAACCTTGAGATTGCACTTCATCTAACGACAGTTTGATAGGATAAGTCGAGCCAAAAGGACCAAAACCGGCATCTACAATATAGTGTTCACCTTTTAGGTTAACTAAGGTTATACGATGAGTTCTTGGTGCTTCTTGTTCCACGTCACTTACAACTTTTGCTAATAATAGACGTACGTTGTAACCGAGATCTTGCAGCGTGTCATACACCAGTTTGTTGTGTTCAAAACAGTAACCACCTCGGCCTTCAGTGACTATTTTGTTAAAGACACTCTTGCTGTCTATTTTTATGTTTTGGCCTAACAATACCGCGAGATTATTAAAGCTATATTTAGCGACATGAGCGCTTTGTAGTTTATTTAAAAAGTTGAGATCGGGTTTATCAAAAGTTAGCTCTAATTCTTCGAGGTAAGTTTTGGTGTTTTTATTAAATGACATGATGAACCTGTTTTTATTTATAAGAAGTTAGTGTTCGTAATTGATCATGGTAATACTCATAATTAGCGTAATAACACCCAAAACCTTTATGGTTGATAAAGGCTTAATAGGTAAATTAAACCAGCCAAAATGACTAATGATTATAGCCATAACTATTTGCCCTCCTAAGGCGTACGACATTAAAGAACCAAGCCCTATTTTGGGAGCTAAATAAAAAAACATACTCACGCCAAAAGCACTAAATATACTCCCTGTAAACCATAAATATAAAGGAACTGTTTCTGCATTTGTGAATGATATTGACGGGTTGTTTAATAATAATAAAGTTGAAAAAGAAAATATCCCACTTAGTATAAAAGCAATACTACTCGCCATTAACGGACTGTTTAATAGCATACCCAATTGTGTATTTAACGCTGATTGAAGCGCAATTGCCGCACCTGCTAAAATAGCGAGTGCTGCAATTAATAATAAGTTATTCATTGTGTTTAAGGTGGCTATGTAAGGTGACTAGATTTTATCTTGGTTATTTTTTTAAGGCATTTACATAGGTTGATAATTTAGGTTTTATTACTTTTTCGAATTCTACTCAGCTGTGTTGGTGTAATACCTAAGTGTGACGCAATATGATATTGAGCTAATCGTTGACTTAGTTCAGGAAACTCTTGTAAAAACTTTTGATAACGCTGGGTCGCGTCTTCTTGAATTATCTCGTTTTCACGCGCATCTTTTGTTAATAGCCAGTTTTTTTCTAAATAATAAATTTGGAATAATTTTAAGTCTTCACTGGTTAATAGTAGTTGACGGTATTGTTTAAAATTAATGGTAATAATAATTGAAGGTTCTAATGCCTCAATAGTAATAGTCGTTGGAGAATCAGTGAGTAAAGCTGTCATTGAACCTGGAAAACACCTTTCATAAAAAAAGGTTTTATTGTATTCGTTTCCCTTATTGTCCATATTAAAAGCCCGAAAAAGACCTTGATATACAAAAGCGAAAGACTGGGGTACTTGTCCACTTGGGTATAAAGCTTCATTTTTCTCTATGCTTTTATACTCGCAAAATTTAATGAATGTATTCCACGTTGAATCAGACAGTGGATAATAAGCATTTATGGTTGCTTTTAAAGCTAAAAAGGCTTGGTTTTTAATGGCATTGTTTATCATAAAATAATTGTATCAACCTTATTGAAAAATTTCTTATTTGTATAAGTTTAAATTATTATTTACGCCATAATCTGTTTTTTGAAAAAGGAGAACATTATGTACAAATGGTTAACGGTTATGGGTATCGTATGTTTAGGCTTTGTTATTGTTTTATTAAGTCTAGGATATTTGCTAAAGGAAAATGAAGTAGCGACTACAGCATTAAAGCAAAAGTTAGATCAACAAAAACAATTGAACTCTTCTGATAAAAACACCTCTAAAGCAATATTAACTTTGGTTGATAAGCAGCAAGAACAAGAAAATAAACTTAATTATTTTAAAAGCGTTATTATCAAAAATCTCACCTGTGCAACATCACAGCAATGTGTTTTAGTGAATACTAAAGAACCGGATCTTAATTGTTTTGTTGCTGTAAATACTATAGGTGCTTCTTTAGTGAAAAAAGCTTTAAAAAAAGAAAAAGGCAAGGGCATTGATAATAGCAATGTGTGTGCTTCGTTCAATCAAAACGTAAACAGCGTGTGTAAACAAAATATATGTCAAATAGAAGGTGAGCTGTAGTAGGTTGTATCTTCTTAAAATATTATTCGTAACAAATATTAACAAAGTTATGATTCGATTCGTAGCCAAAATAAGACATGCTGTATATTTATAAATTAATAAAATAGGAGGCAATATGAAAATATCCAATGTATTAAATGTGTCTGTAGCAACATTTTTATTGCTTGTTATTACATGGAATGTTGCAGCAGGTGAATCAGAAGTTATATGGGAAAATCCAGATAAATATACTGATATACGTGCAGGTTCAGAAAGTCAATCACGATTTGAAGCAAGAATATTTAATAGCTTTGAAAAGCATTTTGCTAAATTGACTGAAAAATTACCAGAAGGACAAATACTTAAAATCAAAGTAATAGATGTTGATCTAGCTGGCGACGTGCGTTTTGATACCATGGACAGAATTCGCGTAATTCGTGATATATATTTTCCTCGTATAGAGTTTTCGTATCAATTAGTGAATGCTGATAAGTCGGTTGCTCAGTCAGGAGAAATTAATTTAAAAGACATGGTATTTATGGGATCTTTTTCGCGTTATCAAAATAAAAGCCTGAGCTATGAAAAGGTCATGCTAGATAAGTGGTTTGCAGATACATTTATGGATAAATCTTAAAGTGATTAAATATTATTCGCAACGAATTTTTAGTCGATTAATTTAAGATATTTAAAACAGCTATAAAGAAAATAAAGCTAAACTCTGCTAGGCTTAATCAAAATACCAAATGACTTAATTTCTTCAATGCAAAAAATATTTTTTGGAATTATTATTGTCTGTTGCATGGTTTCAAAAGCATTTTGCGCAGATAAAGTTGTGTTACAACTTAAATGGGAACACGAATTTCAGTTTGCAGGCTATTATGCCGCACTCTGGCAAGGATATTACAAAGACCTTGATATTGATGTAGATATCCGCCCTATTAGTCGCCCTGATGGCACCTTAGTTTTTCCGGTAGACGAAATACAAAACGGCAATGCCCATTTTGCTGTTGGTGGATTAGATATTTTAACCTCAAAAGATAAGGGGTTAGATTTAGTTGTGTTAGCTTCTTTTTTTCAACGAAGCCAAACCGCTATATTTTCCTTAACAGACACATCTATTGATAACCTTTCACAATTAGCAAAATTACGCATAGGAATTCCCGTTAGTGGAACAACTAAAGCAGAAATAGAAGCTGTTTTTATGACGCAAGGATTTGATCTTGAAAAAATCAATTTTGTTCATTCAGACAATACCGTTGATGCTTTAATAAAAAATGAAGTTGATGCTATTGTTACTTACGATATTTCTGCCACGTATGAAGCTGAGGAAAGGGGGGTAAAGCTTAATAAATTAGATCCTGCCGACTTTGGAATTAATTTCTATGGAGATACATTATTTACCTCACAACAACTCATACAACGGGATCCTGAGCTTGTTGCTAACTTTGTTTCAGCTTCAATCAAAGGTTGGCATTATGCACTGCAGCATAAAGAAGAAATAGCTAAAAAAATTACGGATAAACTGCCTAGATATGTTTTCAACTATGCAGATAACTACAAATATAATATGGCCTATGCCAACTTAATTGATGATTTAATTAACTACCCGCAACAAAAGATTGGTGATACAGATCCAAATCGTTGGATTACCATGAATGATAAAATGCGCGAATTGGGTCTCGTGCATTCTTATCTTGTGAAAGAGGAGTTTTTTTTCGATTCACAAGATAAAAAAAATAACTTATCAACCAATATCTGGATGTTTGTTCTACTCATCATTTTGTTAGTAGCAACTTACATTTCTTGGCATAAACAAAACATTATATTTAATATTATATGTATTTTATTATTGTCTTATATTATTGATATACAAATTGTCAAAGTGTTAGAGAATGAGCATAAGCAGCACACTAAGCTTAATTTGTTCCGTCAACTCAGTTCTATTAGCGCCAAAGTGGAAGGCGAATTACAAACCAATTTATCAATGCTTAGTGGCTTTGCAGCTTATATCTCTGCAGAGCCAGATCTAACCTATGAAGATTTTAGTAATTACGCACAAGAAATATATAGAAAAGAACCCATGCTAGTAAGTATTGGGGCCGCTAAAGACCTTGTTGTTAACTATATTTATCCCTTAGAGGATGTTGACAAGGTGATTGGTCTCGAATATCTAAAAGTTCCTGAACTCAAAGATTCCGTGTTAAAAGTTATAAAGACAGGACAATTAATGGTTGTAGGACCAATTCAATTAGTTAGAGGTGGTACCGCATTTATTGGACGAGCGCCTATTTATACCGGAAATGGTGAGAATAGAAGATTATGGGGAATTATTTCAGCGCCACTTGATGCTGATAAGTTGTATATGCAGTCAGGTATATTAGCCAGCGTAAAACATTTTAATTTAGCGATACGTAGTTTTGATACTAATGGTAAATATGGCCCTGTATTTTTTGGTGACGAAGCCACGTTTAATGATCCTGATGTTATTCAAACGGCAATTAATGTTGGTGCTGGTACTTGGCACTTAGCAGCAACACCGAATGAAATGATAGGGCATGGCGCAACCAACGTTACTATATTTAGAATGGTATTGGTTATATCTGCCTTAATTATTTGTATTTTTTCCATAGTTCGTATACGTCAACAAAAAGAAAAACATCATCTTCAAACGACAATTTTAACGAATCAACAACTACTTGAGAATGTTGGTCAAGTTGCAAAAATTGGTGGCTGGAAGTTAGATAAACATTTAATGTTTTTAGAATGGTCTAAACAATCGTCTAGTTTATTAGGTAAGCCATTAGACTATTGTCCAAGAAGTTTGGACGATATTGCCGGTTTCTTTGATGCTGAAGCTTTTAATGTATGGAAAGATAAAATAGAACAAGCTGGGCTTTCAAATGAATCTTTTGAACTTGATTTACAATTAAACCAAGTCAAAGGCGCTAAGATTTGGCTTAGGGTTATTGTGAGCGTGTCAGAGGAAGAAGGTGAAAGTGTAGTAACAGGAACTATGCAAGATGTAACTGATAAAGTACTCAGTGCTAAACTTATAGAACGCCAAGCAACATATGATGCTTTAACTAATTTACCTAATCGTATTTTATTTAACGATCGTTTGGTTAATGCGATGGAAACTGCAAAAAGAAAAGATAATAAAGTTGCCGTACTCTTTATTGATTTAGATAGATTTAAACCGATTAATGATAATCATGGTCATCAAATGGGAGATAAATTATTAGTTGCAGCTGCAGAACGTATTAGTCATTGTGTGCGTAATTACGATACGGTATCGCGTTTAAGTGGTGATGAATTTGGTGTTATTCTCGCTGATATTCATTTGTATTCTGATGCATTGAAGGTTAGTGATAAAATACATGAAGCCATGCAGCAAAGTTATGAGCTTGATGACAAATTACTACACTGTAGTGCAAGTATTGGTATAGCTTTATATCCAGATGATACGACTAGTGCAGATGCTTTGATTCAAAAAGCAGATCAGGCCATGTATGAAGTTAAAAATAGTGGAAGAAATGGTTGTCAATTTTACACTAGAGAAATGCAAGTTAAGTCAGAATACCGTCATAATTTACTGAATGATCTTATTATTGCTATAGAAGAGAAAGAAATAAAACCTTACTTCCAGCCTATAATCGATTTGCAAACAAATCATGTGTGTAAATGTGAGTCGTTAGCAAGATGGCAGCAAAGTGATGGTACTTTCATATCCCCGTCTGAATTTATAGATCTAGCAGAAGAGTCAGGCTTGATTAATAAACTTGATCTTGCAATGTTAGAATATTCAGCTCGAGAACTTATTACTATTAATCAACAAGGTCATAATGTTGGATTGACAATTAACATCTCTCCTCGAATTTTCCATACTAAAGATAAAGCGCTAGATAGTTGGATGGCTTCTATTCACCAGTTAAGTCAACAATTAGATATTACTATCGAAATAACAGAGCGCTTATTAACAAATGATTCCGACAAAGCCCTTAATGTATTAAATATATTAAAAGGGTATGGAATAAAAATTGCGATTGACGACTTTGGTACAGGTTATTCTTCATTGAGTTATTTAATTAAATTTCCTGTAGATATTATTAAAATAGATCGTAGCTTTGTAGATGCTATTGGTAAAGAACCTTCCGCAGAAACATTAATAGAAACAATATTATTAATGGCTAAAAAATTAAGCATTAAGGTTGTTGCTGAAGGTATAGAAACAGAAGCACAACTAGATTTTTTACATAAATATCATTGTGATTATGGGCAAGGTTATTTATTAGGGCGACCTATGCCTACTGAGCATTTCTCTGCTCTTATTCAAAAAAATAATGAAAAATAATCAGTTAAAAATAGAAGTGACTATTGAGCTTTTGATTATGAACTTTGTTCAGATTAAAAGTTAGAGTTTAAATAGCTCTACCCATATCACTCAAGCGCTCTGAAATAGCCTCTTGATTGGTAACGGGTATATAACTCGTGTATTGAAATGGTATGGTAAACTCTAAAAGAGCTCTTCTTTATTAATGGGTTTGTTGGTGTGCTTGTTCAAAATTTCCTAATACAATAAATAACTGCTCTATTTTTTTAACAATACTAATTAATAAGGTTTGGTCGTTATTTTTTTGCCACAACATAAAATCATCGGCTAACTCTTCAACATAAGGTTGAAAAGTATTAGCGCTAGATTTAAAGCCCGCTTCTTTTTTAAATACAGCTTCAAAGCCCGCTTGTTTCTTTTCTCTTAAATCCGCTAAGGTAGCATCTGCCGCTAACGATTTTTTTAACACAAGTGAAATATTATCAAGTAATTGTTGGTTTACAGCGTTGGTCATAAATTAAAGCTCTTTTATTTAGATAGCCAAACCGCAAACTCATATCGTTAGCTGATTTGGACAATGTGCATATATTTTGCGGCTATTATGTCAAATTAATAGGGGTTTTGTTAGCTTCGCCAGCAATTTCTCTTACTAATTTAGGCATTAAAAATCCCGGTAATATTGCCATAGTTTCGTTAACAATATTAATGGCCGTTTGTTCTTCTACTTCAAAGTGCGCTACACCTTGTACTTTATCAAACATGTGTAAGTAATAAGGCTGAATACCTGTATCAAAAAGTTTTTCACTTAAACTTGCTAATATCTTTGCTTCATCATTAATGGCTTTTAATAAAACACTTTGATTAAACAAAGGAATACGTGCAGCTCTTAAAGGCTCTAATGCATCTGCAAGTTCTTGGTTTATTTCGTTAGGGTGATTAATGTGTAGCACTACGGTTGTTTTTAAACGACTATTTTGTAATTGCGACACAAATGCTGACGTAATACGTTGCGGTATAACAACAGGCAAGCGAGTATGGATCCTAAGGCGAGAAACATGAGGTATTACTTCTATTTGTGTTATTAACCAAGCTAAATGGTCGTCATTAGCCATTAAAGGGTCGCCGCCACTAAATATAACTTCGTTAATTTCATCGTGCTTAGCAATATAAGAGAGCGCCTCTTGCCAGTCAGCTTTACTTGGGCTGTTGTCTTGGTAAGGAAAATGCCGTCTAAAACAATATCTACAATTAATGGCACAGCCTGCTTTTACAATCATTAACACTCTATGTTTGTATTTGTGCAATAAGCCTTTTGCAACTGTGTCGTGTTCTTCAAGGGGGTCTGTCGTAAAACCATCTGTGATCACAAATTCACTATGTAATGGCATTACTTGCTTTAATAGGGGATCGTTAATATCGCCTTTTTTCATTTTTTTAATAAAAGGGCGCGGTACTCTAACGGGAAATAACTGCCTTGCTTTAAAATGTTGAAGGTAGTTATTTGGGTCAATATCTAGCAGCTCAAGTAGCTCTTTCGGATCAGTTACTACATTGGCTAATTCTTTTTGCCAAGTGTTAGGCGTGGTATCTGTCATATTAATTTCAGTATTAGCTAGACTGCTTACTTGAGTATTTATTCGCGACAAAATAGCTTGCCCTTGTTGGTGTGGTTTATTGTTTGATTTGATTGTAGTTAGCGCGCTAATTTTAGTCTTATGCTTTACACAAAGCAACGAGGCCTTAGATGAAAGAAATAAAATGGTGCTAATTAATTTGCCTCTCGTTGCAGGGGGAGCAGCCGTAAAAACCCATTAAATAAAACAATTAGTTAAAAAGCAGGCAAAATGCCGTGAAAAAGAGTGCCATAAAGAGTATTATTTGCAGCATTAAAAATCTCAGCATTCATATAGAGCACAATTATCATGGCTAATTACAGCACAAACCAATTTAAAGCTGGTCTTAAAATCATGCTTGATGACGAACCTTGTAACATTCTTGAAAACGAAATTGTTAAACCGGGTAAAGGCCAAGCATTCAACCGTGTAAAAATCCGTAAACTTGTTTCAGGTAAAGTACTTGAAAAAACATTTAAATCTGGCGATTCAGTAGAAGGCGCAGATGTAATGGATATAGAACTTGCTTACTTATATACAGACGGTGAGTTTTGGCATTTCATGAACAATGAAACATTTGAGCAAGTTGCTGCTGACGAAAAAGCCGTAGCCGATGCGACTAAATGGTTAGTTGAAGCTGATCTTTGTACTATAACATTATGGAACAATTCGCCTATTTCGGTAGTACCACCTAATTTTGTGGAGCTTGAAATTACTGAAACTGATCCTGGTTTGAAAGGTGATACGGCAGGTACTGGTGGTAAACCCGCTACATTATCTACTGGCGCTGTTATTCGTGTACCTTTATTTGTTCAAATAGGTGAAGTAGTAAAAGTTGATACAAGAACAGGTGATTACGTATCTAGAGCGTCTAAATAAGCTAAGTTGTGTAGAATAGATATGAAAGCTCACGTTATGTGAGCTTTTTTGTTTGTGGCTGTTATATTAATCATCATTGATCCGTATTATCTTAGGTATTATCAGTTAAAACTGATACCTAACCTTTGCCCAAATGTTTGAATTTTTTTGATGTTGTCCAAAAAAAGTAAAATCTTCTTTCCCCCAAAACACATTTGCTCCCACACTGTATAACCAATGGTCGTTTTGCCTGTAACTTATCGATGATTTTAAATACCCGTCGTGATCGGTAGGCGAATAAAAGGTAAAAATAGAATACACCAAGGTTTGTTGTAAGGCGCGTATGGTTAATCTTGCCGTGAATAGTTGCCTATTTCTGTCTTTTAGTTGTTCGGGGTAGGCATACGAGCTAGCGAGCTGTGCATAATTTTTAGTGTGTTCTACGTAATATTGAGTATTTAGCGTTACGTTTTTTATTAATTCAGTTTCGTAACCGATTAAAAAGCGTTGTTGGCTATGGGGGACAAAGTACGTGTTTGAGTGATAGGCTTCAGTATTTTCTATGCTGTTGTAGTTAACAATTTCCGCGTTAAAAAGTCCTTTGTACAAAGGTGCTCTAATGCTGGCGCCTACTGAGTTCATTTTAGGAAAGTAGGGGAGTTGACTTGAGTTTATTCCTTCAGGCGTGGTCCATCTTCCTTTGTAGCCGTATAGCGCATATTCAACACCTTGTTGCGTGGTAGATAAGCGAGTAAACCATTGTTCATCGTTGGGTTCTTGATAAGTAAAATTCTCAGGTGCAATTTGCTGTTGTAATTGCGGCGAATAAAATGAGAAACGCTCACCGCGAATAAAGTTGTCTTCGGTAAATTCAGGAGTCCACACAACATCTAAGGTATAGCCGTTTATAAACCAAGAGGTTTTAACACTGTTAGACGGAGCTTTTAGGTACTCGTCGTCTCGCCCTGAAAAAAATGACTGCCAATCTTTAGGAAATAAGTCGTTAATAAATAAGTAGTCGGCTGTTCCCCAAGTGAGGACTTGTTTACCTATTTTTATATCAAGAAAATCGAAAGGGCTTGCTTGAATATTAAGTTCACGCACTAAGAGCTTATTTTTGTTAAGTACCTGATCAAACAATAGCTCTCCTTTTGCGGTTATATCGAAATGTAAGGTGGAATAATTAACATTTATTCTTGCTCTTACTTCTTCAAGAGGACTATTGGAGCGCGAGTTTGAATAAAGGTTTTCGCTTTCACTTAATGTATTTATTTGTGTTTGGTTTTGAGTGAAACGCCCATAAGCCCCCTCAATAAAGCCTGATATTTTCCATGGCGATACGGCTTCATCATCGCCCCAACCATCGTCAGCCCAATCATCTGTACTGTTTTGTGCAGCGTGAAGAGGGTAGGAGCATAATATTAACAAACCCAGTAGTTTTCGGGCGTAACGAGAATATTTAAAATGTTTTAACATGCTTATTGTAGCCATGCTTTAGGAGGGTTACGTAAACTACGCTCTGAAAATATGCTATCAGGAAAGCCTAAATTGTACTCTACTTTTCTAAATTGCATTTCGGTGTAACTACCATCCGATAGTTGTGTGATTTTAGAATGTAACACAGTAGTAAAACCGTCAATAAGTTCTGTTTTTAGTACTTCCATTCGACGCGTGTTTTCGTTGTTACTATTGTAATAATTTACTTCAACGGGAAGAAACGTCGTCTTATCTATTTTTATTTCATAATGGGCAAATTCAACACTGTTTGGATCGTTAGGTATTGCCTTAATAACATAATACTTATCGGTTGTTTTCACTAACGTAAAGGTGTCTTCTTTTGGGTTTCTGCCTGAAACATCTTCGTAAA
Organism: Pseudocolwellia sp. G5-9; assembly: GCF_055808995.1. Taxonomy (NCBI): domain Bacteria; kingdom Pseudomonadati; phylum Pseudomonadota; class Gammaproteobacteria; order Alteromonadales; family Colwelliaceae; genus Pseudocolwellia; species Pseudocolwellia sp. G5-9. The sequence goes on along the minus strand of NZ_CM147893.1, from coordinate 2,779,237 downwards.
GAAAATGCGAGCCTACAAACGACGTTCGTTTGTCGCCTGCTGATATACGTTTAACTAAGTCTAATGCGGGTAGATATAACCAACGATCGTCGTCGTCATTAATTTTTTTATTCACGCTAAAAACGGTACCTTCTACATCGGTAGGCCGAGAAAAAATTACCAACATGTTTTGATCGCCCAACTCTTTTTGGTCTTTACGTAAAATTGTAAATTGTCGCATTTGTTTATTGCTTTGAGCGTCTACAATAATCATACGAGCTTGAGCTTTACCATCGTCAGCGTTGTAATACGACACACTATTAGCCTTAGCAATAATGTTATTCACATCCATTTCAGCATCAGCGGCATTAGTACTTACGCTATACAAGCTGAAAGAGAATAAAAGTAATAACGGGGTAAATAAAACCTTAGATGAAAATAATGAATAAGATGGTTTCATGTTAATTATCCTTTTTGCTATTAATGGCAATGCTTTCAGAAGAAAACAGCGTCATTAATGTGGGTAATAAGACTAAAGTGACTAAAGCTGATAGCGCCATAATACTTGCTAAAAACACGCCAACGGTAATATAGGGCATTAAAGGCGAAAGTAATAATGGAGTAAACCCTATGGCTATAACAATTGCATTACGCGAAATGGCTCTAGCGGGTTCGTTAAACATCAAGGTTAATGCGGCTGATAAACTTTGCGTTTCTTTTTCTAGCTCTCTAACTCTTTGTAAAAAGTGAATAGCAAAGTCGATAGAAAGCCCTAAGGTAAGTGCTGATAATACGGCGATAGGCATATCGTACGCTTTACCTGTCCAGCCAATGAGCCCATAAATCATGGTGATAGTAAAGGTAAGAGGTAACATGGCTAAAATACCATATTTAAGGGATCTAAATAATAATACCATCATTAAAAATACAATCACGAATGATGAAATTAAGCTGTCGATCATGCCGTTTACCATGGCGTCTTGCCACACTATATTGAGATAAGACTTTCCTGCCCATTGATAATTGATGCCTGCTGGGAGTGGGTTTTTATCAATGTATTGCTTAACCCAATTAACCACTTTGGTGGTGTGTTGATTGTCTCCGCTGGTCATTTGTAACCATAATAAAGATTGTTGATAGTCTTTAGTTACAAAGTGCCATAAGTCTTGTGGACGATGAGATGATTGATATTGTAATAACGTTTGAGCAACACCATTAGCGCTTTGTGGAATAACAAAGTCGCTCGCTTCGCCCGAGTTTAGTTCTCGGTTTACTGTTTTTACAATATCCGTTAAGCCATTTACTTTTCCTACGAGTTCAGTTTGTAGTAATTCGTTTTGTAACGTACTCATCCATGCAAGTAGACTCGGATCTAAAAACACTTTACTTTGATTGAACTCTGCATCGGTTAGCGTAATTAATTGTTCTACTTTGTTTTGAGCTGCTTCATCAACAGAAAAACTTAAGTCGTCTATTAACATGAGTAATTCTTGGCTGAAAAATGCTTGTTGTTGAGATGAGTCGTGCCATTGTTTTACAAATTGTTGAAGAGCCTTTGCTTCGTCAGACTCATTTGAGATAGTAGAGAGTATTTGTGTAAATTTTTCGTATGACTTTTCTGACGTCTTTTTGGTATTAGTAAATACTAACCATGCGTCGTAGGTACCTGCAAAATGTTCATTTAATACTTTATCCGCAATACGTATTTCATGATCCGATTTAAACCAATTGACAGGATTGTCGTTAATTTCAATGCGTGTAATACCTTGAATACTTACAGCAAATAACGCGACAAAAGTGACTAAAATAAATTTACTTTTTGATACTGAAAAAGCACCTAATTTAGTCAGAAACGAAGAGAGTGTTCCTTTTGCTTCTAAGCGAATAATAGCCACTTGTAATTTTTCTAATGTTTCGGGTTTTAATCGAGAAATATAAGCAGGAATAAAGGTAATGGTTAAAACAAAAGCCAGCAATATACCTGTACCAATAAAAGCACCAAATATTTTTACCGGTGGAATAGGCGTTAAAATAAGTGAGTAAAAACCTACGGCTGAGGTAACCGAAGTAAATAGCATAGGCGTATATAAGTGGCTCATTACTTGGGCTACTACGTCATTTGCGTTATCTCCTTTTTTAAAGCGATCGGCAAATTCTGAGAGAATATGAACCGAGTCAACAACGGCAATAGGCATCAGAAATATGGCAATCATGGAAGACATAATATGCACAGTAAAGCCAAAACCAATAAGCGAGCCCATTATAATAATTACAGTTGCCATCGCGACAATCATCGGGGCAATAATCAAAGGAATGTTTCTGAAAAAGTACCAGAGTAAAGCAAATATGGCTAAACCCGCTAACGGTGCTGCTACGCCCATTTGTACGAACATTTCATAACCAAATTGATCTTCGGCAATAGGTAAGCCTGTTATGTGAAAATTTAAGTCGGTTGTGTAAGTGGCAGTAAAAGCTCTTATTTTTTCAGCGATAGGGTAGCTTAAATCTTTTGCTTTGATAGGAACATAAATTGCTATGGCTTTATTGTCACCAGATATCAGCGTGTTTTTCAGCATAGGTAAACGCTGTACAGCATCTTGTATATTTTTACTGGCTTGTAATGTAGCTGGCGCTTGTTTCATTAAATATTCAAAACGAATAACGCTTGCTGAGCTATCGGTTATGTTGGAGCTTTCTTGCGTAATATTGTCTACGACACTTAACGACAATAAATCTTCTTTTATTACACCGTCGATACTCAATATTTCGTGAGTTAACTTGTCTACCACTTGCAACGATTCAGGGGTGAAAATATTGCTTTTACTGACAATACCCACCACAATCATATCTTTAATAAGGAAGTTACTTTTTGTTTGATTATGGAAAACGCGTGCTGGAGCTTCTTTGCTCAACATGTTTTCAGGATCTGTATCAATTTGCAAACTTGGCATCATAAGTAAGCTTAAAATGACCATAGCTATTACTACAGAGTACACCCATTTAGGTTTAGTTATGGCTAATTGTAAAACGCGGGAATAGAACAAAATGGACCTTTATGTATATTAGTAAATGCTAATGTACTTTTATATTAGCACTTCCTAATGTAATATCAAAAATTATTGCACTAAAAATATTTTAAGAGTTAACTTTTGCCAATACCCACAATTGATATTGCAGAAATGCGAACAAAAGCAACGCAGGTTGCAGAATTACTAAAATCGATGAGTAATGAAAACCGATTACTTATTCTTTGCCATTTAGGTGAAAAAGAAATGTCGGTAACTGAACTTAATAGTTTTATTGATTTAAGTCAGTCGAGTTTATCTCAGCATTTAGCCAGATTACGTAACGATGGTTTGGTAAAAACTCGAAGAGAATCGCAAACTATTTTCTATAGTATTGCAAACCCAGCGGTTGTTAAGTTGATTGGATTTCTGGAAGCAGAATTTTGTTAACCGATTTTACTGCTGCGTAAATAACTTCTTCCTCACTGTTGCTCGGTATGTTCTGGGTGTAATTTTTAAGGTTTGTTTAAACAAGCGTGTTAAATTTGCCTGATCATGAAAACCAATTTGAAATGCTACTTCTTGCATAGATAAATTACTTGAGGCTAATAACTCTTGTGCTGTTTCTAGCCTTACCTTTTTCCAGTATTCTAAAGGTGTATCACCTGTAGCCGCCTTAAACCTGCGTGTGAATGTTCTTTGGCTAATACTAAACTTATTTGCCAGTTTGTTAATAGAAAGGGTTGATGACAAATTAGTGCGCATCCAAAATTGAATTTGCGTGATTAACTCATCTGGGTGTCGGTCTACTCCCCCTTCTAAATAACGTTGCTCTTCGTAAGGTTTTCTTATTTCATGAGAGAAGTTTCGCTCTACATGCTGTGCCGCTTCTTCGCCGTAGGTTTGGTGAATAATATGTACAACAATATCCGCTAAGGCATTTAAACTCGCTGCACAATACATACGATCCGACTGCGTAATAAAAAAGTCCGGTTTTAACGTAACCTTAGGATAATCACGTTTAAATTGTTCCACATAATGCCAATGGGTCGTTGCAGGGTGATTATTTAACACCCCTGACTCTGCCATAAAACAAACGCCTGTTCCTCCACCTACTAAAGTCGCTCCTTTTTGCCACATGTTTTTTAACCATGAAATCATCTTAGGGTATTTTTTTAACAAAGGCCTTGGGTTTCGCCATAAGCTGGGTATAAAAATAAAATCAGGCTTACTGGCTAATTCAATATTAAAATCAGGCTGGAGTTTTATTAATGCTCGAGTGATCACGGGGGACAAATCTTCTCCTACCATTTCAATAGATAAGCGTTTCGCTAATTTATTTTTACGTAAAGCAAAAGCTTCACCTGCTCGTAACATTTCTACAGGTAAACTTACACTTGTAGATAGCATATGGTCATAGAGCATTAGAGCAACTTTAACTTTTCTTATCTTTTTATGGCTCATAAGGTTAAATGTACCTGTTATAATGTTTTGGCTATTATTACACTATTTTTGGCTTTATATGTATGTTTTTGTTTTAAAATTAGTCGTAGAATGAATTAATTCAATTTTTAGATCATTATTTTAAGGTTTGTTATGACTGCTTTACCTCTTATTGTTGGCATGGGTGGCATTAATGCTTCGGGTCGCTCATCTTTTCATCAAGGATTTCGCCGTATTGTTATTGATAAATTAAATGCAGAAGCAAGACAAGAAACTTTCGTTGGCTTAGCCACGTTAATGAATTTAGTCAAAGCTGATAATGGCAGTTTAGTTGATTCAGAAGGTAATATTGTTGCTAAGCAAGACGTTGAAAAAGTCTTTGGGCAACAGATACTTGATGGCACTTTGATCCGAAAAATTGAGAAAAATCATTTTGATCCTGATGCAACGCATTGGCATCAAAAAATTACCATGCAGCAAGCAGATAATGCTATTTGTTTTGAAATGCGTAAAAGAGACTTACCTGTACCTTTACCTAGCGCATGGAAAGTCACTGAATTAGAAGATAAAAAAGTACGTGTTGAAATTGAAGGCGAGCTTGAAGTAAAACACGATACTGTTCGCAATAACCCAATTAAAGCGGCTGGTCAGTTACCGACAGGTTTTGAGCCGGCTAACTTATACAATAGCCGTTATCAGCCTCGTGGTTTACAAACCACTATTTTTGGTGCTGCAGATGCTATTCATTCAACGGGTTTTTCGTGGGATGAAATTATTGCCAAAATAAGCCCTGATTTAGTGGGGACTTATTCAAGTTCAGGTTTTGGTCAAATGCAGGCTGAAGGTTTAGGCGGAATGATGAAAAACCGTTTAAATGGTGAACGCGTTACAACTAAAAATTTAGCGCTTGGTTTAAATAGTATGTCGTCTGATTTCATCAACGCTTATGTAACAGGTTCTGTTGGTACTACATCAACAGCAACAGGCGCTTGTGCTAGTTTTTTATATAACTTACGAAATGCTATTCAAGACATGAAAGCAGGCCGTATTCGTGTTGCTATTGTAGGTAGTAGTGAAAGTCCAATCACGCCTGAAATTATTGAAGGCTTTGGTAACATGAGCGCCTTAGCTAATGAAGAAGGTTTGAAAAAGCTTGATGGCATTACAGAAGGTGAAGCCGATCACCGTCGTACTAGTCGTCCGTTTGGCCAAAACTGTGGATTTACCATTGGTGAAGCTGCACACTTTTTTGTATTGATGGATGATGCTTTAGCGATTGAGTTAGGTGCTAAACCTTTAGGTTCTGTTGCTGATGTATTTATTAATGCTGATGGCGTTAAAAAGTCCATCACAGCTCCTGGACCTGGTAATTATATTACTATGGCTAAATCAGTGGCATTAGCGAATAGTGTTTTAGGTGACGAGTCAGTACAAAAGCGTAGTTTTATTTTAGCTCACGGTTCAAGTACACCACAGAACAGAGTGACCGAATCGTTAATTTATGATCGTATTGCTAAAACCTTTGATATTAATGATTGGCCAATAGCTGCACCAAAAGCTTATGTAGGACACACCATAGCACCTGCAAGTGGAGACCAATTTACTATGGCGTTAGGAATATTTGCTCATCATATTATGCCAGGTATTAACACTATCGATGCTGTAGCTGATGATGTATACGACGAGCATTTAAAAATTACTACAGAGCATTGGGATTGTGGTGCTATGGATATTGCTTTTATAAACTCTAAAGGTTTTGGTGGTAATAATGCGACAGCAACATTATTTTCGCCATCTGTGACCTTATCAATGTTAGAAAAACGTTATGGTACTGAGGTATTTAAAGCTTATATTGATAAAACAGAAAAAGTAACTCAGGCACAAAAAGTTTATCAAGAAAAAGCTGATAATGGCGAATTTGATCTAATCTATCGTTTTGGTAATGGCATGATTGAAGAAAGCGATATTGTGATGACGAAAGAAAGTATGAACATACCGAGTTTTGAATTAGAGATAGAGTTACCTCATCAAAACCCATTTGAAGATATGTTTTAGTTTTATAAACGTCACTTAATATTTAAGCTTGAATGTTACGCATTCAAGCTTTTTTTTACTTAAATATAAGTAATTGTTGATTTTTCATACCCTAATGTTATATTTTTGTTAACGCACATTTGCCAGACAAATAAAATAACTCATTCAATAGTTGCTAATGTGCGTTTAACATTCATATAACAGGAGAATATTATGAAAGGAATAATGAAAGGTTTAATAGCTGTTGTAATTGGCTTTGGTTTAACGCTAACTTCAGCAAATGCGGCAGATTGTAAGGGGATGTCTGCGTCTGCTTGTTCAAGTAGTTCATCATGTAGTTGGGTAAAAGGTTATAAACGTAAAGATGGTGCTTCGGTTGCGGCACATTGTCGAGCGGCGAAAGGCAAAAGTACACTTGAGAAAAAAGCTACATCTAAAAAAGATGCGGCAACGTCTAAAAGTAAAAGTGCTAAAGCTGATTTGACAGATAAAGCAAAATCAAAAAAAGATAAAGCTAAGTCTTCAATGAGTGATAAAAAAGCAAAGATGAAAGATAAGGCTAAATCGAAAAAAGACGCCGCTAAAGCCAAGAAAGAAAAATCAAAGAAAGAAGCCGAAAAAGCAAAAATGGAATCTAAGCTTTAATTGTTTCTCTATAAATAAAATAGCTTTAATTTGGCAAGCTCAATATTTATATTGAGCTTTTTTATTATTACAGAGCTACATTTTTGATGGTTTCAATTCGTAGTAATGATTAATGAAGTTCGTATTCTTTGGCTAATAACTAAAAAAGCCTAAGCAACAGAGTTACTTAGGCTTTTTAAATATTGTGAGGTTTTATTTAATTACATACGTAATCAAGTATACCTAAAGCTGCTTTTCTGCCTTGATCTACAGCAGTAACAACTAGGTCTGAACCTAATACCATATCACCACCAGCAAAGATGTTTTCTTTACTTGTTTGTAGCGCAAAATTACTATTTTCAACAGCGACAACACGACCTCTAGAGTCAAGTTCTACACCTGCATCTTTCATCCATTGCGGAGGACTTGGTAAGAAACCAAATGCTATAACAACAGCATCAGCTTCCATTACAAACTCAGAACCTTCAATAGGCTCAGGGTTACGTCTGCCGTTAGCATCAGGAGCGCCTAGTTGAGTTTTAACAAATTTAACACCACAAGCATTACCGTTAGCATCAGTAGCAATATCTAAAGGCTGAATGTTAAAGGCAAAGTTTACACCTTCTTCTTTAGCATTTTGTACTTCACGTGGAGAGCCTGGCATGTTGGCTTCATCACGGCGGTATGCACAGGTAACTTCTGTAGCACCTTGACGTACTGATGTACGTACACAGTCCATCGCAGTATCACCACCACCAAGCACAATCACTTTTTTCTTATCAAAGCTAACATAAGGTTTTGCATTTTCAGTAATACCCATTAAGTTTTGAGTATTGCCAATTAAAAAATCTAATGCGTTGTAAACACCTGTAGCGCCTTCGTTTTCGAAGCCACCAGTCATATCCGTGTATGTACCTAAAGCTAAAAATACTGCATCGTACTCTTCGCTTAATGATTCAAATGTAATATCAACACCAACGTTAACATTTAATTTGAATTCGATTCCCATACCTTCAAAAATTTCACGACGTTTTTTGATAACCTCTTTTTCTAATTTGAATGAAGGGATACCAAAAGTTAATAAACCGCCAATTTCAGCGTGCTTATCGTAAACTACAGCGTCAATACCATTACGTGTTAATACATCTGCACATGAAAGCCCAGCAGGGCCTGCGCCAATAATAGCCACTTTCTTACCTAGCTTTTCAACACCTGATAAATCAGGTCTCCAACCTTGGGCAAATGCGGTGTCAGTAATATATTTTTCAATATTACCAATGGTTACAGCGCCAAAGTCTTCATTTAGTGTACAAGCCGACTCACATAATCTATCTTGTGGACAAACACGTCCACACATTTCAGGTAAGCTATTAGTTTGGTGACATAAGTCAGCCGCTTCAAAAATCTTACCTTCAGTGACTAGCTCTAGCCATTGTGGGATATAATTATGAACTGGACATTTCCATTCACAATATGGGTTACCACAATCTAAACAACGGTCAGCTTGGCCGGCACTTTGTTCAGTACCTAGTGGCTGATAAATTTCAACGAAGTTAATTTTACGATCTTCGATTTTCTTTTTCGGCGGATCGATACGTTTAACGTCGATAAATTGATAAACATTTTTACTCATTCTGTTTCTTCCTCAATTCGCGTTCAGATTACTGTGCTTGAACGCGAAGTTCTGCAGATGAACGGCTACGATGACCCAATAAAGTTTTCACATCAGTAGCTTTTGGTTTAACTAATTTAAATAATGGCGCAAATGCATCAAAATTAGCTAGAATTTCTTGTGCACGAATACTGCCTGTTTCTTCAACGTGCTGACTGATAATGCCACGTAAGTGCTCTTGATGAATGGTTAGATCATCATTATCAATAGATAACATTTCGATAGACTCTTTATTTAAGCGAATATCTAAATCGTTTGCTTCATCAAGTACATAAGCGAAACCACCAGTCATACCTGCACCAAAGTTTACACCTACGTTGCCAAGTACGGTAACAACACCACCTGTCATGTATTCACAAGTATGATCACCTGTACCTTCAACAACAGCATGACAACCAGAGTTACGAACACCAAATCGTTCACCAGCGCGTCCACATGCGTATAATTTACCGCCTGTTGCACCATATAAACAGGTGTTACCCATAATCATGGTTTCGTGTGAAAGGTAAGCAACACCTTTTGGTGGTTTAACAGTTAACTTACCACCAGCCATGCCTTTACCTACATAGTCGTTTGCATCACCCGTTAATGAAAGCTCTAAACCGCCAGCATTCCATACACCAAAGCTTTGCCCAGCCGTACCTGATAAACTAATCTTAATTGGTGAGGCAGCCATACCTTGATCGCCATGATGACGAGCGATTTCACCAGATAAAGAGGCACCCACAGAGCGATCAGTATTTTGAATAGTAAATCTATATTCTCCACCTGTGCTATGTGCTATAGCATCTGAAGCTGCAGCTAACATTTCTTGGTTAAGCTTACCTTCGTCATACGCCACGTTATCTTCCGTTTTGTATTGAGCTGTATTAGGACCAGCAATAACAGGCGCAATAATTGGAGATAAGTCCAGTTTCTGCTGTTTAGCTGTAATGCCCGCTAAAGGTACTAATAAATCTGTTCTACCAATAATATCTGTTAAGCTTTCAACACCTAGTTTAGCTAAAATTTCACGTACGTCGTGTGCAATAAATTTAAAGTAATTCATTACTTGATCAGGTAAACCTTTAAAGAACTGCTCTCTAAGCACGTCATCTTGTGTTGCAACACCTGTTGCACAGTTATTTAAATGACATATACGTAAGAATTTACATCCTAACGTTATCATAGGAGCTGTACCGAAACCAAAGCTTTCAGCACCTAAAATAGCAGCTTTAACAATATCGATACCAGTTTTTAAACCGCCATCAACTTGTAAGCGTACTTTATGACGTAAACCATTTGAAACAAGTGATTGATGAGCTTCAGCTAAGCCTAGCTCCCACGGACAACCTGCATATTTTACAGAGGTTAATGGACTTGCAGCTGTACCACCGTCATAACCTGAAATAGTAATAAAGTCTGCGTAAGCTTTAGCTACACCAGAAGCAATAGTTCCAACACCTGGGCCAGATACTAACTTAACGGATACAACAGCTTTAGGGTTAACTTGTTTTAAATCGAAAATTAGCTGAGCTAAATCTTCAATTGAGTAAATATCATGATGCGGAGGAGGTGAGATTAATGTTACACCTGGAACCGAGAATCTTAATTTAGCAATTAATGGTGATACTTTATCACCAGGTAATTGACCACCTTCACCTGGTTTAGCACCTTGCGCTACTTTGATTTGTAGTACGTCAGCATTTACTAAGTAATGTGGAGTAACCCCAAAGCGACCTGAAGCGATTTGTTTGATACGTGAGTTTTTCACTGTACCAAAACGTCGTTCGTCTTCACCACCTTCACCTGAGTTTGAATAACCACCTAAGCGGTTCATTGCAATCGCTAAAGCTTCATGAGCTTCAGGACTTAATGCACCAATAGACATAGCAGCACTATCAAAACGTTTAAACATTTCGCTATCAGGTTCAACACGGCTAATATCAATACTTTGTGTATCATCTTTTAATGCAAGAAGATCACGTAACATAGCAACAGGGCGATTATTTACCGTATCGGCGTATATGCGATAATCAGAATATTCACCCGAACGAACTGCTTTTTGTAAAGTACTTACAACATCAGGGTTATACGCATGGTATTCACCATTATGTACATACTTTAATAAACCGCCATGAGGTAGTTTTTGATGTGGTAAAAATGCTTTACGGGCTAAGTTAATGTTGTCTTGTTCAATATCTTCAAAATCTGCACCTTGAAGACGACTAGGTAACTCAGGGAAACAAAGTTTCATGATGTTATCGTTTAAGCCGATAACTTCAAATAAACCTGCACAGCGGTAACTTGCTATCGTTGAAATACCCATTTTAGAGAGTATTTTTAACAAACCTTTGTCAATACCATTACGGTAGCTAACAACAGCTTCTCGAACTGGAAGATCAATTTGACCTTGTTCAACAAGTTGTTCAATAGTTTCATAAGCTAAGTATGGATAAATTGCTGTAGCGCCTAAACCAAGAAGTACAGCGAATTGATGTGAGTCACGTACAGAGCCTGTTTCAACAACCATATTAGAATCACAACGTAGTTGTTCATCTACTAAACGTTTTTGTACAGCACCTACAGCCATAGCCGCAGGAATAGGTAACTTACCTTTTGCAATTTTACGGTCAGATAATATTAAAATAACCGTGTTTTGGTTGCGTACTAAATCAACAGCTTCGTTACATACACGAATTATAGCAGCTTCTAAGCCTTCTGTTTGATCATAGTTTAAAGCTATTGTATGGCTTTTATAATGTTCAGGATCCAGTTCACGTAATTGCTTTAAACCTGTGTACATAAGGACCGGCGTTTCAAATAAAATACGGTCAGCATGACCTGTTGTTTCATTGAAAACGTTATGCTCGCGACCAATACATGTACCTAAAGACATAACGTAACGTTCACGTAATGGATCAATAGGAGGGTTTGTGACTTGCGCGAATTGTTGACGGAAATAATCATACAAAGAACGTGATTGACTAGATAATACAGCCATAGGTGTATCATCACCCATAGAACCCGTCGCTTCTTGACCATTTTCAGCCATTGTTTTAACTACTTGATGAATTTCTTCATAGCTATAGTTGAATAATTTATGGTATGTAGATATTTCTTTATCGTCAAAAGCACGTTTACCAATGAGATCACCCGCTAATTCACCAAATGGTACTAAGCGGCGAATATTACTATCTAACCATTCTCTGTATGGGTGACGTACTTTTAATTCATTATCGATCGCGGCAGAATTGAATACTTTACCTGTATAGGTATCTATAGCAAGCATTTCTCCAGGACCTACACGTCCTTTCTCTACCACTTCATCTTCGCCGTAATCCCAAATACCTACTTCAGAAGCTAGTGTAATGAAGCCATTACGTGTAATAACGTAACGAGCAGGACGTAAGCCATTTCTATCTAGGTTACAAGCAACATGACGACCGTTAGTCATAACAACCCCAGCAGGGCCGTCCCATGGTTCCATGTGCATTGAGTTAAATTCATAAAATGCTTTTAGGTCATCATCCATACAAGGGCTATTTTGCCACGCAGGAGGCATAAGCAAGCGCATTGCACGGTATAAATCCATGCCACCGGCTAAAAATAGCTCAAGCATGTTATCTAATGATGAAGAGTCAGAACCACTTTCATTAACAAATGGTGCAGCATCTTGTAAATCGGGTAACAAAGGTGATTGGAAGCGGTAGGTACGCGCGCGACTCCACTGTCTGTTACCTTTAATGGTATTAATTTCGCCATTGTGAGCTAAAAAGCGGAAAGGTTGCGCTAGATGCCACTGTGGAGATGTATTTGTAGAAAAACGTTGATGGAATACACAGATCGCGCTTTGTAAGCGAATATCAGCTAAGTCTAAGTAAAAATTTGGTAAATCTACAGGCATGACTAAGCCTTTGTAGATTATTACAGAGCAAGATAAGCTTGCAACATAAAAACGTTCATCAGTAATACGTTTTTCAGCACGACGACGCGCCATGTATAGACGACGCTCTAGATCGCGATTACGCCATCCTGGAGGAGCATCAACAAATACTTGTTCAATAGCCGGTAAATTTCCTGCAGCAATTTCACCTAAAATTGATTTATCAGTAGGAACCTCTCTCCAGCCAACTAATGTTAGTGTTTCTCTTGATAATTCTTCTTCGAAAATCCTTTTAGAAAGAGCAGCCTCGATTGGATCGGGATTTAAAAAGATCATCCCTACCGCGTACTTACGACCTAATTGCCAATTGTTTTCTTCGGCAATAGCGCGAAAAAATGAATCGGGTTTTTGCATTAATAAACCACAACCGTCGCCTGTTTTACCGTCGGCAGCGATGCCACCACGGTGTTGCATACGGTCTAAAGCATGAATAGCGGTTTTAATGAGCTTATGGCTCGTTTCACCATGTTGATGAGCGATTAAACCAAATCCACAATTGTCTTTTTGGAAGTTGGGATCATAAAGCTGCATGTTGTCTCTCCTAATTATTATATCGTCTTGGCAATACAGGAATTAAAAAAAAGAATAAAGTTATGTAAAAAATGCATAAACACCCTATTTTTTAGCCAAGAGGAACCCGCTAGATTAAACACTTTTTATAAAAAGGTCAATAAAAATAGAGTATTTGCTCGTAACTTACTTACATTTATGTATCTATATGAATATATTGTACTTTTATTTTATTTTTTTAGTTATTTATGGAGTGATAAGAAGGATAAATGAGCAGTTTGGTACATTTTTTAGTTATATTCTTCAATTGTATGTAAATTTATTACATAGTCGTTTTGGTTATAGGTTATAGCTTATATATTCAGTTTTTATTGGGCTTTTATTCACTTTAATTGAATGTATTGAATAAAAAGAAAGATGTTTATTTGTTGATGCAGAGTTAAGTTAATGTAATTTAAGATGATTTATGCTTTTTGATTTAAAGTAAGCAAAGTGGTTTTTTATTTAAAGAAACTACTTTGCTTTTCAACATAATTAAGCTTGGTAACCGTTTGGAATACCTTTAGTCGTAATGCTAACAGCATCATGAGCATGTAAAGATTCTAAATGGTTTATTTTCAGCCAAAAATCATCAATGTTAGTTGTTTGGTTCATCGCATGTTGTAATCGACGAGCTGCATCTTCACAAAACATTAAGTTTTGACCGTTTAAGCGAGCAAACTCTTGTTCGTCTTCACGTTTTACTGCAGCTTGTACAGGAGTTTTTAAGGCGCCTTCAACAAGATCGACTAAATATGTGATCGGAAATTCTTGTGATTCATTATTTAGTAGTACTTTAATTTCAGCAACAGAGCGTTGACTATGTGGTGTAGCAACAACACCTTCTGTTGTCCCTAACCAAGCATGTACGTCTTCTAAATCTATTTGCTCTTGTGAGCTAAATTTATCCGAAAATGCTTTTTGAATCAGCTGTCTAGCAAGTGCCGCAGAACATGGGCATGTAGATGAATATCTTATATCTATGCTTAACTCTACAGTTAGTTTACCTTTATTTACTCGACCTGTAATGGTAACCGGGTAGGCTTTCCAGCCTTGCTTGCCACTGATCAGTGACTTTCTACGCAAATGATAGTCAAAGTTGAATTGCACCTTGGCATTATCACTCAAATCTTGATGGCTACTGATAAAACCATCAAGTAGTGTGACTAAACTTTGATGATCCAGTACGCCATTATTCGATAAATCGTCTAATTGAAGGTATAAACGAGACATGTGTATACCTTTAGCTTTTGGCTCTTTAAGATTAACAAATGCGTCAACATGTGCCGAAACCATACGTTCCGATTCGTTTTTCGATGCGACTACAATAGGCATCTCGATATTGCTCATACCTACCCAATCTAAAGTACCTTCAGTTTGTGCTGTAGTGTGATTGGCAATATCAGGCATTGATGTTGGCATTTATACTCCGCTATTTATAGCTAAATGTTGTAATGGCTTATTATGTGGTTACTTAAGCATTAAAATTCAAGGCACAGAGTTTATCGTATTTTTAATATGGATAAAGAACTAAAAATTTATCGTGTAGAACAATAAGTAATAATGGAATACTGCGCCCATATCTAAATCGCGGCTATTCTGACGGAAAGCTCATTTAAAATCAATATTTATGCTGGTTATCGATGATAAAAGTAAATGTTCGTATAACTTTTTTTACTGGCTTGGTACAATAGTTTTTATTAAAAGTAGATCAAATAAAAAGGAATAAAAGTGAATCAAACTGAGCACTTAGATTTAAGTTTGTTACAAGGTTATATTGATAATTTAGGTAAATCTGTTGTTCAACAGATGCTAGATCTTTATATAGGTCAGTCCGCTATTTATATTGAAGAAATTTCAGATACAGTGGTTTCTGAAAAACAAAAGCTTTGGCAAGAGAGTTGCCATAAGATGAAAGGAGCTGCAGGAAGTGTAGGTCTGCTACTTGTACACAAGAAATTGGCTGCTATTGAGAAAAGTGAAGAAGTTGAAGCGACTAAAAAAATGTATTTAGAAGAATTAAATGAATTGAATACGAATGCTTACAATGAATTTAGAGAATGGTTAAGTAAAGCATCGTAGATGCTTTTAACCATTCTCTGATTTTAATTAATCAACGGTGCCAATGAATCTATATCCTTCACCATGAATGGTATTGATTAATTCAGTAGAACCTTCTATAGATTCAAAATGTTTACGAAGACGTCGGATTGTTACATCAACTGTTCGGTCATTAGAACGTAAATCTCGGCCTGTCATTTCTTTAATTAATTGTTGTCTTGTTACTATTTGACCTGCATTTTCAATGAGAAGGTGTAACGCTCTATATTCACCTCTTGGTATGGCAATAACATCACCCTTTGGCGAAGTCATTTTTCTTGAATTGCCATCTAGTGTCCATTGATTAAAGGTAATAACCGCATTGTCTGATTCAGAACTCGTACTTGAAATGCGACTTAAGATATTTCTAGCTCTTATAGTGAGTTCTCGTGGATTAAATGGTTTGGTTAAATAATCATCTGCACCAATTTCTAATCCAAGTATTTTATCTATATCGCTATCTCGGCCAGTTAAAAATATCAAGCCCATATCACGATTACTTGCTAATTCTCTAGCGAGTAGTAAGCCATTTTTCCCAGGGAGGTTTATATCCATAATAACGAGATTAATAGCATGCTGTTGTAGCTGTTGATCCATGCTTTCGCCATCTGTTGCTTCAGATACAAGATAACCTTCTGCTTCAAATAAATTTCGTAGGCTAAATCGTGTAACTTCTTCGTCTTCTACGATAAGTATATGAGTTTTTTGCATTTGATTTCGTCCAGGTTAATTCCACGTACTTATAGGTAATAAAAGCTATAAATCGAGAATCAGTATGTTTATTATTGGTTAACTAGCCGATTGTATATTATGTTATATAACCCTGAGCTAAAACACAATGCTGCTATAGGTGTATAAAATATAAAAATATATTTATATTGGCTAAGAAATAATCTAACCATCCTCTATACTATTTAAGTTAACACAAATTTTACATTTTGCATTAATTAGCTACATTAATATTAAGATATTTTTTAAATAAAAGTATTTATCTTATATGTCTAGTGTCGTTAAGTGTTTATTTTATCGTATTTTAATTACTTAATCTTAACGAGTGTATGCTCAATGCCATTAATAAAATATTTTGAGAAATATCAGGCTCCACATTTATATATTGTAAAACCTTTTTCGGAGAGTAAGCGTGATGTTTTACCGATAGTCTTTTGCATGATAGGTTCATATTTGAGAAAGCTGTTAGCCACAATGAAAACATGAGCATTATTACGTAAATATTGTTTGATACCACTTAAAAAACTTTCCGTAGCTTGATAATTAGTCGTAACGCCTTGATGAAAAGGAGGGTTTGACACAACAACGTCATATTTATTTTTTACTTCGGATAAGCTATTAGAAGCAAATACGTTACCGGATAAATTATTTAATTTTAGTGTTTTGTGTGATGATTCCAGTGCGAGCGCATTTACGTCTAATAAGTTGAGTTTTACCTCTGGATACTTTTTCCCGATAAAGTTTGCTATAACTCCTGCACCACAACCAAAATCTAGCATATCTCCGCTTTTAATTGTGGGTAGGTGTTCTAGTAACACTCGAGTACCTTTATCTAAACCTTTGTGGCTGAACACACCAGGTAATGCTGCAACTTTTATTTGGACTTTGTTTATATCAACGTCGTAATAACTATACCAGTCATCTAGTTTAAAAGGAGGGATAGTTGCGAGACTAGCAGCAAACAGCAAGCAGTGCCGCGCAGAATCAAATTTTTGACAATTAACTAAGGTTTTTTCAGCCACCTTTTCAAGTGATTTTATGCCACTTTTGTTTTCACCAACTATAATTATTTTCGTATTTGGCGTTGTTGCGTGAGCAATCATACTTAAAGTAAAGTTTAGCTCTGCTTTACTCTTGGGAAATGCGATAATAACTAAATCGTGTTTTTTTTCTGTTTGATAATTAGCTGAAAATGAACAGTGAATATTTTTGTTGTGTAGATGTAAGGAATAATCTTCAAAATTTGTGTTATAGCAAGAAAGACTAGCTTGAGGGAAATGCAATAAATATTCTTGAATAAAACCATCATGCTTTAGGTTGATAAATAAAGGTTGGATGGCCTCTAGGCTATTAATATTTCTTGATAAAATTTGGTTTACATTATTTGAAGACATACGGGTTCACTGATACGACTATATAATTATCGTGCATTCTACTGTAATCATTAGCCTGATCCTAATGGGTTGATCAATTGCTAATTGAAAAAAACATTTTATTTACATTTTTTTAACGTTAAAATAACATTATATTATTGATCGACAGTTATGGAGTAACTTATTTTTAGCAAATTAAAAGCATGGATGAAAGTACATTGGTTACAAAGTCATATGCGTCGGTCATTTTTAACCTACAGATTTTATAATCTCCCTTTATTTTTTGGTAATAAACCTATAGCAGATGTGTATCTGTCATTAAACGATCCGCATAGTTTTATGCTGGTGCAAGTGCTTGCAGATATCGAAAAGCGATTTAATTTAACGTTTAAATTATATTTAGTTGCAGAAACCACGCCGAGTTCTGAAGTAAATATACCCTTAGTAAAACAATGGGCGCTCAAAGATGCGAATTATATTGCCAGTAAATATGCTTTATCTAGCGTTAAATCATTCCCAACAGTAAAAGCGTTAGTAACAGGGCAGCAAACGTGGTTGTTAACTGTAAAAAACGTACAAGATGCGTTAACGGTTTTTAATGATACGTGGTTAGATAATTATACAGATCATTTTCCTTTATCGACTCCAGTGATCACTGCACAAATAAATAACCAGCGGAGGCTTTTTAGAAGAGGAAGCCATGCTACTGGTTCAATATTTTTTTGTGGCGAATGGTTTTTAGGAATAGATCGTTTAGAACACTTAGAGTTTCTTTTAAATGATAAGGGATTGTCTAAAGAAAATGAAACAGTTATCTATGACAA
Organism: Pseudocolwellia sp. G5-9; assembly: GCF_055808995.1. Classification (NCBI taxonomy): domain Bacteria; kingdom Pseudomonadati; phylum Pseudomonadota; class Gammaproteobacteria; order Alteromonadales; family Colwelliaceae; genus Pseudocolwellia; species Pseudocolwellia sp. G5-9. The sequence goes on along the minus strand of NZ_CM147893.1, from coordinate 2,760,980 downwards.
AAACACCTTACAATTATTTGATAATAAGTCAGTAAAGTCCTTAGAAACTACCCTTGAAGCTTATATTTCTATAAATAGTCCGTTTGCTTATATAGGATTAATACAAGCAAAGAAGTTAAGCGATAAATATCAAGTTCCTCTTGTGATAAAACCTTTAGTTCCTATGAGTATGAGAGGTGTTGTAATGCCAGAGTATAAGCAGCGATATATGCTGTTAGATGCTGCAAGAGAGGCAAAAAAATTAAATATTTCTTTTAAAGGTTATGTTAATCCACTCAAAGAAGGGGTTATAAACATATATAAAATTTTTGTGTTTGCAGAGAAAAACAATAAGTCGTACGAATTTATTGAAGCTGCTTTTGAAGCGGTATTCGTAGAAGAACTTGATTTATCTCTAGATAAAAATATAAAGAAAATTTGTGCTCAGGCCGGTATTAGTTATGAAGATGCTATCGAATATGGCAAAGATAACGACTGGCAACTATGGTCAGACAATAACCATCTTACATTAAATAATATGGGCTTATGGGGTGTTCCTTGTTTTAAATATAAGGAAGTAAGTTGTTGGGGACAGGATAGATTAGTGCAAATAGAAGATGCTATATTAGCGAGCTAGATGTAATCGTTTATTACGGGTAGTGAGTTGAATAACATTTCTAAAGAAGTCATGCACGTTGGTGAGATGGCAAGCGGTGCGCAATTAACCGTTCCAGTATATAGAATTAAAGGTCGTGAAGGTTTTCCTAGCGTGTATATTCAAGCCAATATGCATGGCGCTGAAGTTCAAGGCAATGCAGTTATATTTCAATTGCTTGAAATTTTAAAAGATACAAAAGTTAATGGTGACATCACCTTTGTTCCTTACGCAAACCCTGTAGGTTGTAATCATAAAAATGGTGAATATACGTTAGGCCGATTTGATCCTATTACGGGAGTGAATTGGAATCGCATGTATTATTTTGATGAAAGTATCATTGCTCCTTTTGTTGAACAATATAAAAATGCACAACCGTCTGATATTCAAGCCGCATTCAAACAACAACTTATCGATAGTATTGATAAAAAACTTCAAAACAACGAGTTTGGTCTTACAACAGGGCAAAGAATTGCTTACCAGTTACAGCAACTCGCCCATCAAGCAGATATTGTTTTAGATTTACATACAGGGCCCATTTCTAGTAAACACTTATATTGCCCTGAATATGCGCAAGAAAGTGCATCGTATTTTAATATTCCTCATACCATATTGATCCCAAATGTTTTTAGCGGCGCATTAGATGAGGCGACATTTTGTTCGTGGTGGACACTACAAGAAGCACTGAATAACGCAGGAAATACTTTTTCAATAAGCTCGAAAACGTGCGTTAAAGAAAGTTTTACTGTAGAGCTTGGTTCTCAAGAGCAAATAGATTTAGCGGAAGCTTATCAAGATGCCTTAAGTATTTTAACTTACCTACAAAGTAAAAATGTGATTGAAAATCCGTCATTAAAACCAGAAAGTATAAAACGTTACGCATGCTATTTAAAAGATTATAAAGCTTACTATTCTCCCATGGGAGGAATGGTCGATTATCTTGCTGAATTTGGAACACCATTACCAGCAGGAAAGCCTTTAGCTCAAATTTTACGTATGGATAATTACGGTGATGGTGAGCCGTTACATAAAATCACCTTAGATTACGATGTATTACCCATATTGCACTTTGCATCAGCAAGCGTAAATCAAGGTACTGAATTGTATAAAGTGTTTACTCGTTATTTTACTTTGTAAGTTAATTCATTCTGAACAGGTCTACCTATATCTATGATTAATAAAAATAAGATAACGATTGTATAATGGTTTTTATATTAACCTTACTCTCTTTAGTGGCGTTTGCTGCTAATTCAGTTCTTTGTCGCATAGCATTAGGCCAAGACTATATTGATCCCGCAGGGTTTACTATTATTCGCCTTTTATCTGGCAGCATTGCTCTTTACCTGATCTTGATTTTTCAGCAATATCGTCAAAAAGAAGAGAAAAGTACCGATAAACAAGGAAATGGAATTAGTTCTAAGTTGGCTAAAGGTAGCTGGTTAGGTAGTGTTTTGTTATTTGTTTATGCGCTTTCATTTTCTTATGCTTATGGATATTTAGATACTGGAACGGGGGCACTTATTTTGTTTGGTTCTGTTCAAATATGTATGGTTTTATCTGTTTTACTTACTAAGCATAAATTACTAAAAGCAGAATGGTGTGGTTTAGGCTTAGCTTGTATTGGCTTTATTTATCTTATTTATCCGGATTTAACGACACCTTCTTTGATTGGCTTTATTTTAATGATGTTATCTGGCATTGCTTGGGCGGGTTACACTTTAATCGGTAAGGGGTCAAAGTCTCCTCTAATGGATACTTGTTATAATTTTTTCCGTACTATCCCGTTTGTTCTTGTGTTGACGCTACTTACTATTTTTACTACAGAGTATTCTCATCGCGGTATTTTACTTGCTGTTTTATCTGGCGCTGTCATGTCGGGAATAGGATATGCTATTTGGTATAGTGCTTTAACAGGTTTAACAACAACTAAAGCTGCAGTACTTCAGCTTTTAGTACCCGTTATCGCAACTTTAGGTGGTGTTTTATTTATGAATGAAGTCATGACAACCCGCTTACAAATATCGACAATAATGGTGCTAGGAGGGATTGCCCTTGTTCTACTGAGTAAGCGGTTATACCAATCTCAATAATAAAATAGGTATAACTGATCATTCAATGTAGCAATGTAAGCTTGTGGAGTGTAATGACTAAAAAGTGATGTTAGCTTTGAGGTAAGCGATTAACTCTTTAAAATATTTCGCGGGCTTTTCTGCTTTTGCTTCTTTAGTTGCTTGACGTACTAGCTGACGAAGCTTTTGTCTTTCCATTGTAGGATGTTCAGCAAGTAAAGACTCGATAGATTCATTACCGCCCTCAATTAGCTCATTTCTTAGCGCTTCTAATCGAGTATGCTTAACCGCTTCTTGTTGATGTTTATTTGCCATAACATCCATAGCTTGATGAATAGGTTCCAGATCTGTTTCGGCCAATATTTTTGCAATATGCCGAATGTGTCTACGTAATGCCTCATGCTTGTTGAGAATTTTGTCTGCCAGAATCATAGCGTCTTTTAGCTCTTCAGTTAAGGGTAGACGACTACGTTGATGTTTAGACATTTCTACTAATTTTTGTCCAAAATCTTGTAATTTGTGCATTTCACGTTTTATTTCAGATTTACTTTTTAAATCTTCATCTAATTCGTCGATATCGTTAGCAGACTGGGGCATAATGTTTGTTAATATAATTGAAATTAGCAATAGTATACTACACCTAGGTAATCCAAAAATAGATAATCTACAAAATAGTAGGCAAGCTTATTGTAAGTATTTCATCAACCACTAAATATATTAGAGACTTAAATTTAACCATGACAGAATCAAACGGTATTATTAGCCAACTTGAACAAGTAAAAGATCGCGTATCTAAAGTATTAGAATTAGCTGAGTCACTCGGTGTTGATTCTGCTGAAGTTGCGATGAGCAGACAACAAGGCTTAAGTGTTGGTACTCGTATGGGCGAAGTAGAAACGGTCGAATTTACCAATGATGGTGCTTTAGGGCTAACAGTATATATTGGAGGCCGTAAAGGTAGCGCGTCAACTGCAGACCTTTCGGAAGGAGCATTACAGCAAGCTGTGCAAGCAGCGGTAAATATTGCTAAGTATACCTCTATTGATGATTGTTCTGGTTTAGCTGAAAAGTCTTTACTTGCCATGGAGCCAGAAAACTTAGATTTATATCACCCTAAAGCAATGAATACTGATCAAGCCATTGAAATAGCCAAGGCGTGTGAAGAAAGTGCATTAGCTTACGATAAGCGTATTACAAATTCAGATGGAGCAAGTTTAGATACATTTGAAGGTTTTAAAGTATATGGTAATACACATGGACAGCTAGTGGGGTATCCGAGTACTCGACACAGTTTAAGCTGCGTAATGATCGCTGGTGAAGGTGACGATATGCAACGTGATTACGCTTATACAGTGAATAGAAAGTTTGATCTGTTAGATGCTGCTGCAACCGTAGGTAAACAAGCTGCGATTGAAACATTATCAAGATTAAATCCACAAAAACTACCTACGGGTAAAGTGCCTGTAATGTTTAGAGCGGATATTGCTAATACTATTTTTGGCCACTTTATTGCAGCTATTAGCGGTGGTAACTTATATCGAAAATCGTCATTTTTGTTAGATTGTGTGGGTAAGTCGGTATTCCCTGATTTTTTAAATATCAGTGAACGACCTCATATTAAAGGGGCGTTAGCCAGTAGCTCGTTTGATAGTGAAGGTGTTAAAACTATTGATAGAGAAATTATTACTAAAGGCTGTTTAGAAACATATTTATTAACCACATATTCAGCTCGAAAACTTGGTTTAGAAACCACAGGGCATGCGGGAGGCATTCATAATTGGGTATTAAATGCCGAAGGCGAAGGTCGAGGTGGTAATTTTGATCAAATGTTGAAAAAGCTTGGTACAGGCTTTTTAGTTACTGAGCTTATGGGCCAAGGTGTGAATGTTGTAAATGGTGATTATTCGCGTGGTGCTGCAGGCTTTTGGGTAGAAAATGGCGAGATAGCTTTTCCTGTTTCTGAAGTGACGATAGCGGGTAACTTGCAAGATATGTTTAAAGGTTTAATCGCTGTAGGTGATGATGTTGATATGAGAGGAAGTATCCGTACAGGCTCTTTATTAATGAATGAAATGCAGGTTGCTGGAAATTAATTAATCCGAACTTGAGTGAATTAATACTCAATGACTTTTCATTATCATTAAAAACGCTCACTACTAAGGTAATGGGCGTTTTTTATAACTAACCTGAACTTTGGTTAACGGGTTTTATAATATTTTGATTTATAATAAATATTTATAAAAAGCACTTGGTATACCTTGAGTTTTTATAAGACAATTAAGCTCAGTGAGGAATTTAAGAGTATATCAAGGCGTGTTTGCGTATCAATAACAATAACTGGTTTATTGGAAGTAAAAACAACGCAGATAGGCGCTTAAATAGCGTTATTGAGTAAAGTAGCTTAACCAAAGTTCAGGTTAACTAAGTTAAAAGTAAGGTCGCTGTGCCTAAAAAGGCAAATATACCTACTACATCTGTTACTGTGGTTAATATTACGCTACCCGCTAAGGCAGGATCAATATTCATACGTTTAAGTAATAATGGTACTGATACGCCAGCTATTCCTGCTGCTGTCATATTCATTAACATAGCAAAGGCGATAACAGCACCTAAAGTAAAGTCTTGTTTCCATATAGCGACAACACTCGCAATGAGTAGCGCCCAAATGAGGCCATTAAGAAAACCAACAGCAAGCTCTTTTAATAATAAGGTTTTAGAGTTACTTTCACCGACATGTCCTAGTGCCATACCGCGTATGACAAGCGTTAATGTTTGATTTCCTGCAACTCCGCCCATACTAGGTACAAGAGAGTTAAGTACGGCTAAAATAGCAAGTTGTTCAAATAATCCTTCAAACATACTGGTAACGGCTACTGCGAGTAACGCCGTGATTAAGTTAACACCTAGCCAGATAGAACGTTGTTGCGTACTTTTTAATACGGGAGCGAAAGTATCGGCTTCGTCATCTAAACCCGCCATACTCATCATAGAGTGCTCAGCTTCTTCACGAATTATATCGATAACGTCATCTATAGTAATACGACCTAGTAAATGTCCGTTATCATCAATAACGGGTGCAGAAAACCAGTCATACCTTTCAAATAATTGAGCAACTTCATTTTCAGGCATGTTAACTGAAATCGCTTCTATGTCTTTGTCGATAAGGGTTGATGTTATAACATCTGGCTTTGCTGTTACTATTGCGGCTAGAGACACTGAACCGATAAATTTATCAGACCTGTCCACCACATAAAAAGAATCGGTAGACTCAGGTAGCTTACCTTTTAAACGTAAATACCTTAATACCACATCTACCGACACATCAGGACGAATGGTAATGGTGTCGGTATTCATAATACCGCCAGCAGTATCCTCCTCGTATGATAATGCTTGCTCCACACGACTTCTGTCTTGAGAGTCCATTGAGTTTAATACGCTTTGATAGGCGCTATCGGGTAATGTTCTTAGTACTTCCGCTAAATCATCTACATCCATGCCCTCAGCAACAGCTGCGAGCTTTTCAGGATGCATACTTTTTAGAATGCCTTTACGAACTTCTTCATTTAGTTCTTCTAGAACATCCCCATGATTGTCGGGATCGATAAGTTGCCATAAAACAGTACGACTTTTAGGAGGAGATGACTCTAAAATTAAAGCTAAGTCATAAGAGGGCATGTTTTGCAGTAACTTTCGAACGTAAACAAACATACCGCTACCGAGTGCGGCATTAACTTCTAGGAGTTTTTGTTGGTTATATTCTTGTTCTGCAATTTCTGGCATAAAACCCTTCATTTAGCTTCTTAGGCGGATTATGTTTACTTCATACTTTGAATTCTACTGAAAAAGAACTCGTAATAATTGATGTTGTGTTATATCAAGTTGAATCATAAATGGCTAAGTGGCCAATTAATTAACTTGGTATCATTTATGAGTAACGCTAAATAGTACACATTATCTGTATTGAGTATGACAATATTTGGGGGTACTTATGACAGTTAGTTTAACTTAACTTAATTGTTTTTTCAGCTTTTTTCTAGTGAATGTTGTGATAGAGAACTTACAACGCGGTTATTCTTCTTCGTCAAATTTGTCAGAAAACAATTGGCAAATACTTTTTATTGCTTCTTCCGCATCAACACCTTCCGTTACAACTGTAACGGTTTTACCTTGGCTACCAGCTAATAGCATTAACCCCATAATACTACTTGCATCAGCAGAGTTATCATCTAAAGAAACAGTTACTGAGGTATTAAATTTTTGACATAACTGTGCCAGTTTTGTTGCCGCGCGGGCATGTAAGCCAAGTTTATTAGTTATAACTAGGGTTTTTTCACATTTTTTCATGGGATAACCTTATATCTACGCCACCCTTAGGTACTTGCTATGGTGATGTCTCTGTGTCGTGATTGAACATCTTCGCGTTCTTTTCTTAAATTATTTGCTAGAAGCTCAGCTATGTAGACTGAACGGTGCTTTCCGCCAGTACAGCCAATAGCAATGGTAACATAACTTCGGTTGTTACGTTCTAAGTGAGGTAACCAGGTCATCATAAAACTATTAATCTGCCATATAAATTTAGTGACTATGGGTTGGCTTGATAAATAGTCTTTTACCGGTTGATCTAATCCTGTATAGGCTTTTAATTCTTTATCCCAAAAGGGATTAGGAAGAAAGCGTGCATCAAACACATAATCAGCATCTTGCGGTACGCCATGCTTAAAACCAAATGATTCAAATACAACCACCATAGAGCCAGACTTTTTACCCAAAATACGCTCTCTTACTAAATCTGCAAGTTGGTGAGGCGATAGTTGGCTGGTATTAATGTATAAACCTGTACGGGTAGATATTGGTTCTAATAATTTTTTTTCCAAGGCGATAGCCTGATCGAGAGCTATATTTTGCTTAATGAGAGGATGTAACCTTCTTGTTTCACTGAATCGTCTAATTAAATCACTGTCATCAGCATCTAGGTATAAAATATTTAAATCAACAGTACTAGGGAGATAGTCTAATATTTCAGAAACATCTTGAGGGTTGTTAGGTAAATTACGTACGTCAATGCTCACTGCGACATTTTCATAATCATTGATAACGGTATGTGTTAGTGCCGGTAGTAAATTAACTGGAATATTGTCGACACAATAATAACCTAGATCTTCTAACACTCTTAATGCGACAGACTTTCCTGAACCAGAACGTCCACTTACTATGATTAACTTCATTGAACTGTTCGTTCCTTTTTATAACGACTAATTTCTATTTTCTTGAATAAGATTATACAAAGCTTCATTGCTTTGGCATTTACGCACTTGTTTTGCTATTTGCTTATCACTGAATAGCTTAGCAATACTCTGCAAAGTGGTTAAATGTTCTTTACAAGCGTCTTCGGGAACGAATAACGCAATAAAAATATCAACAGGCTTGTTGTCGATTGCGTCAAAATCTACAGGTATATCGGTAGTTACAATAATTGCTACAACTGATTTTGCATTAGGTAAACGACCATGAGGAATAGCAATACCGTTGCCTATTCCTGTTGATCCTAGTTTTTCTCTTGCGATTAGGCTTTCGAGTAATTCGTATGCACTATGTTCAACAATTTTATCTGCTGCTATGGTACAAATTTTATCGAGAACGCGCTTTTTGCTAGAGCCAGATACTGCACAAAATGTGCAATCTGGCATTAAGATATCTTGCAAAGTCATAATTACTACTAAAGCCTGTTTTTTATAGGTTAATGGTGGGTTGTTTTGCCTTTGTGTTTTAATATTTGACGATCTAGTTTATCGATTAAAGCGTCAATTGAGGCATACATATCATGGTTTTCTGCTGTAGCATGTACTTCTGTTCCCTTTAAATGAACAGTAGATTCAGCTATTTGATTTGATTTTTCAATGGTTAACACAACATGAACATTATTGATCTGATCAAAATGACGTTCTAATTTTGAAAATTTCGTATTAACGTATTCGCGTAAAGAGTTTGTGATTTCTACATGATGACCAGTTAAATTGATTTGCATAAGTTAAACCCTCTTTTAGTGATATTTGAAAAATTAAATTAAACTTTTTCGTTGGTTTGATGGTGGAATGGACAACGATTCTCTATATTTTGCTACGGTTCGACGAGCCACTTGTATACCTTGCTCGGCGAGTATTTCTGCCATTTTATTATCACTTAATGGTTTGGCAGGAATTTCTGCGGCGACAAGTTTTTTGATAAGCTCTCTGATTGCTGTTGAGGAGCAATCGCCACCATTTTCGGTACTAACATGGCTGGAGAAGAAGTATTTAAGTTCAAATATACCTCTTGGTGTATGCATATATTTTTGTGTTGTTACACGTGAAATAGTAGATTCATGCATTTCAACGGCTTCGGCTATATCGTTTAAAACCATAGGTCGCATAGATTCAGGGCCATGCTCAAAAAAGCCTTGCTGGCGCTGAACAATACAATTAGACACTTTTAATAGTGTATCGTTTGTTGACTTCATGGTACGTGTCATTGCTGCATATTGTTGGTTAACAGACAACTTAGGCGCGGTATCTGGATTTAACTCAACAACCCAACGACCATTTTTCTTTTCAACGGATACGTCAGGAATAACATATTGATCGTCACTTTTAACTACGCTGTCACCAGGACGAGGATCTAATGATTGAATTAAGCGAAGGACTTCACGTAATTGATCTTCTTTTAAGCGTGTTTTACGCATTAACTGACGATAATCTCTACTACCTAGTAGATCGATATAATCTTTAACAACTTGCTTGGCTTCTTTTAACCAAGGCGTTGTTAGTTCAAATTGATTCAGTTGAATCAATAAACAATCAGAGACTGAACGAGCCCCTACACCTACAGGATCAAATACGTTAATTCTTTTTAGTACTGCTTGTATTTCATCGAGTTCAACACCTTCAATGCCAACACAGTCTAAAATATCTTCACAGGAAACGGTTAAATATCCAGATTCATCTATGGCTTCAATAATCGCTATTGCAATGGTTTTGTCTGTGTCACTAAAAGGTGTTAATTCCATTTGCCATAAAAGGTGATCTTGCAGCGAGTCTTTAGTTTCGCCTTGGTAGGTATAATCTTCAGAAGGAGAGCTAATGCTACCTGTGTTTGATACGCCAGCACTGTAGCTTTCGTCCCACGTAGTATCCATGTTTAACTCTTCAGGAATATCTGTGTTTCCCATGGCTTCTGTGGTTGTCATTTCATCTATAGTTGGGGAAGAGTCTTCAGTGCCGTCTGTTTTTTTTGAATCTATTTCTTTTGTCGCATTTGCGGAAAATGCATCTTCTAAATTATTGACTGATTCATCTTGGGTATTAGAAGGACTTTCATCAACTTCTAGCAAAGGATTACTCTCCAATGCCTCTTGAATTTCTTGTTGTAAATCCAACGTAGAGAGTTGCAACAGCTTGATGGCTTGTTGTAACTGCGGTGTCATCGTTAGATGTTGTCCGATACGGAGTTGTAAAGAAGGGCGCATCTACGTATTTTTTATCCTATTCATTAATAATACAAAACGATAAAACAATATAAATATTGTTGACTGCTTATAGATAACTATAGCGTAAATTGTTCACCAAGGTATACATCTCTTACATGCTGATTGGAAAGTATTTCTTCAGAGGTCCCTTCAGCGATCAGTTCACCATGACTTACAATATACGCATGCTCGCAAACATCGAGTGTTTCTCGAACATTATGGTCTGTAATTAATATACCTATACCACGTTGCTTTAAGTGAATAATAATTTTTTTTATGTCGCCAACAGAAATAGGATCTACGCCGGCAAACGGTTCATCTAATAATATAAATTTTGGGTCTGCGGCAAGTGCTCTGGCTATTTCGACTCTGCGGCGTTCACCACCAGATAAGCTCATACCTAAATTATCTTTAATATGACCAATATTAAATTCTTCCAATAAGTGCTCTAATCTTTCTTCTCGTTCGATTTCATTAAGGCCTTTTTGAGTTTGTAAGATGGCCATAATGTTATCGTATACACTTAGCTTTCTAAAAATTGAAGCTTCTTGTGGCAGATATCCAATACCTTTTCTAGCGCGTTCGTGCATAGGTAATAAGGTGACGTCTTCATCGTTAAGAACAATAGAGCCTTCATCGTTAGGAACAAGGCCGACTATCATATAAAAAGAAGTGGTTTTTCCTGCACCATTAGGCCCTAGTAAACCTACGATTTGACCAGCGTTGACCTTTAACCCTACATTTTTTACAACCTTACGACCTTTGTAAGATTTAGCTAAACCTTTTGCGATTAACGTTGAGGTAGTCATGACTTATTGAATGTCCTGAGATAAAGTGGGTTTTGTTTTTTCTTTGGGCTGAATAACTGTTTTTACTTTATCGTTTTTATTACTTTCAGCATTTACGTATTCTGTTTCTGAGTTATAGGTAATTTTACTACCGCTTACTTCGCTACCATCTTGTTTCAGTAACGCTTGCCCAGATATGGTTACGGTATTTAAAGACGGTTCATATCTGATTTCATTAGCTTGAAGATTAATAGGTTTACCGTCTTCTAATGTTTGTTCAAAGGTTGCAGGCTTACCTTTTGCTATATAGGTTTTTTCACCTGTTGTTGTGTCTGTAAGTACTTGCACTAAATCAGCTTTGATGATCAATGTACCTTGTTTAATAACAACATTATCGATGTAGCTGAATATTTTGTTTTTAAGATCAGCTGACTGACGGCTGGCGTCAATACTTAGCTCTTGATTTAAATCAATTTTTTTAGCTAAAGCACTCGTGCTTGCTAATGACGATAGTAAAAGCAGTAGTAAGCTACTTTTTAATTTTTTTGAAAATAGTTTGCACATGTTCGGTTAGTGTCATCTGTTTGGTGTTAATATCAACAATTAGCCCAGAGCCATACATAGTAAAGCCATTACCTAAAACGACGATAGCTTGTTCTGAACTAATAATATTTGTATTTAAATCTAATTCTATTGATTTACCATGAATTTCTTGTATCAAGCTATCAGGATCAGTAGCTTCTATTTTTACTCGGTTTTTTAAGCTTACACGGTTGTTCTTAAACAGTGTGCCTTCTTTTGAACTGACTTTCCATGGAACATTTTTATTTTCTGGATATATCGTTAAGCTTGGAAACTCAAAGTGTGTAACTTCTATATCTGAATAGTGCTCCATTCTTTGAGCATCAATTATATGGCTTAGCCCGCCTTTATTATTAAATGTGTTACTTTTTAACGATTCGGCAATAAAATCAGGTGTTAATTCAGTAGCAACATTTTCAGTTATTTGTTCTTTGGATTGCAACCACTCAACTAAGCCGTATGCAATACCAGCTAATAATAAAGCAAAAAAAGCTAAGCTATATAGCCGAGTCATATACTAGCGCCAGTTGCATGTTCAAGTGTCCCTTGAGTTTGCATAATTAAATCGCACACTTCTCGTACTGCACCAAAACCACCTTTGGTATAGGTGGTGTAATGAGCAAGTTGTAATATTTGAGGATGAGCATCATTTACGGCAATACTTAAGCCAACATAAGCCATACATTCATAGTCAGGCATGTCATCACCAATATAAGCGACTTGTTCAGGCGCACAATTCATTTGGGTTAATATTTCTTTTAATGCGGGTAATTTATTTTCTTGGCCCTGAATAATATATTTTACATTGAGAGCCGTCATTCTTGTTTGTACAATATTTGATTGTCGGCCAGTAATTACTGCAACATCAACTCCGCTTGCACCTAATGCTTTTATGCCATAACCGTCTTTGGTATGGAAAGCTTTTAGCTCTTCGCCATTATTTCCTAAATATATTCGTCCATCTGAAAATACCCCGTCGATATCACAAATAAAAAGTTTTATTTGTTTGGCTTTGTCTAGAATGATTTGTTCGACATGTCCGTAAAGTGTGTTCATTTATATGATCCCCGATTTCAGAAGGTCGTGCATATTCATCGCACCAATAGGAGTATTGTTTTCGTTAACAATAATAAGACCATTAATTTTTTTGTCTTCCATTATTTTTAATGCTTCAGCGGCTAGCATATCGGGAGGTGCGACTGTAGGATCCTTCGTCATTACACTTGTTATCTCATCTTGATGAATATCTACTTTTTGATCTAAGATTCTACGTAAATCGCCGTCAGTAAATAATCCAACCAATTTGTTGTCATCAACAATAGCCGTCATTCCTAAACCTTTTAATGACATTTCAACGAGTGCATCTTTAATTTTTGCCGTACTTTGTACTACCGGTACGCGCTCATTGCTATGCATTACATCAGATAATCGTAGTAATAATCTTTTACCTAAGCTACCACCAGGGTGAGATAATGCAAAATCGTCAGCAGTAAAACCTCTCGCGTTGAGTAAGGCTACAGCTAATGCATCTCCCATAACTAAAGTGGCAGTGGTACTTGATGTAGGCGTTAATCCTAAAGGACAAGCCTCTTGAGAAACTTTAATACAAATGTGAGTGTCAGCTATATCAGCTAACGTTGAATTTGCATTACCTGTCATGGCAATTAACTTGCTGCCCATGCGTTTAATTACGGGAACTATAGATAAAACTTCAGCGGTTTCGCCTGAGTTAGATATGGTTAACACAACATCATCTTGTCTGATCATGCCTAAATCACCATGACTTGCTTCACCAGGGTGAACAAAAAAAGCGGGTGTTCCTGTACTGGCTAATGTCGCTGCTATTTTCCCACCAATATGGCCAGATTTTCCCATACCAATAACAATAACTCGTCCTGTACAGTTAAACATTAACTGACAAGCTAATTCAAAATCATCGTTTATATATTGTTTAATATCTTCGATGGCTTGTTTTTCAATATCAATAACATTGAGAGCCAGTTGTTTAAATTGTTTCATGGATGTCGTCTCGTTAATTTATTTCAATGGCGAGAAAAGTAATATTTGATACGCAATGAAAATACCCAGTAAAAGTAAGCCTTTGAGACGAGTGATTCTGAAATTACCTAACTTACGAGTAAAACAAATAACAAAGAGCAGTAAAGTCACTCCTAACATAATAGGCGCATCACGCGTCGCTGCCTTTTCATCAATATCGCCCGGCGCTATCAATCCAGTTAATGATAATACAGCCAAGATGTTAAATATATTCGATCCTATGATATTACCTAAAGCTAAATCATCCTCTTTTTTAATGATACTAGCAATACTCGCTGCAAGTTCTGGCAAACTAGTACCAATAGCCACAATTGTTAAACCAATGACTAAGTCACTTATTCCAAAAGAGCGTGCAATAAACTCAGCTGAATCTATTAAATAAGAGGCGCTTAAAGGGAGGAGTATCATGCCAACAACTAACCAAAGTACAGACATGCCAGTGCTAACTGGTTCAGGAACATCACTTTCAGCACCTAAAATTAAAGGGTCATCTACTGGCGCTGTTTTAGCTCTTCTTAATGTAATAACCAGTAGTGCAATTATGTAGGCAAAAAAACCGATAATAAGAATTAAGCCTTCAGTAAAGCTAAAGTGATAATCTGACAGCATCCAATAGGCTAATGCTGTAACAGCTAAAATAAGTGGGATTTCACGTTTTACGGTGCTTGAAGAAACCGTTAATGGTTGAAGCAATGCCGTAATACCTAAAACAAGGGCTATGTTGGTTATGTTAGAGCCTATCGCATTGCCAATAGCTGTATTAGGATTGTCTTGTAGTGAAGCTGTTGCGGCAACCATCATTTCAGGAGCTGATGACCCCATGGCAACTATAGTTAAACCTATTATCATTGGAGAAATACCTAAATTTCTCGCAAGTGAAGAGGCACCAAATACAAATTTATCAGCACTCCATACCAAAACTACAAGTGCTACCAGTAAAATTAAAACTTGAATGAACATTAACGACTCCCATCAGTTAAGGTAAATTGTCGCTGGTTGAGGACAAAATAAAAAGAAGTTTTATCAAAACCTACAGAAAAATTTTAATTATGCTCATTGATTAATCAATTTTTAACTAAATAGCGAGGAATATGATGATAATAAAGCATGCATTTAAAAACTTAGCTAAGAGGTTCTTACAATTTCTTACACTTATAGACGTTTCCTAACGTTCTTTGAACACATTTAATCACTAATTTCTAATGAAGTATTTCACGTGCTGGGTTAGAATTCTTTCGTACTTAAACTAATTTACAGTGATGTCCTTTAATAATATGCCAGATAATCTTGTTGATATTAAAAATATGTCTTTTAAGCGTGATGAACGTGTAATTTATAATGACATTAGCTTATCCATTCCTAAGGGAAAAGTTACGGCTATCATGGGGCCAAGTGGAATTGGTAAAACAACTTTATTAAGATTGATTGGCGGGCAATTAAAACCGCAGTCAGGCAGTATTATGTTTAAAGGGCAAGATATACCAAAGCTTGCTCGCAATGACTTATATGAGTTACGTAAAAGCATGAGTATGCTTTTTCAAAGTGGTGCGCTTTTTACCGATATGTCTGTTTACGACAATATCGCTTTCCCTATTCGCGAACACACTAATTTATCTGAAAAACTGATCGAAAAAATAGTATTAATGAAGTTGGAAGCTGTTGGCTTACGCGGCGCTCGTCATTTGAACCCTAACGAATTATCAGGTGGCATGGCACGAAGAGCTGCTTTGGCGCGTGCTATAGCGTTAGATCCAGAATTAATACTTTATGACGAACCTTTTGCGGGTCAAGATCCTATCTCAATGGGAGTAATTGTTCGATTAATTAGCGCTTTAAATGATGCTTTAGGGCTAACTTCTGTGGTTGTTTCACATGATGTACCTGAAGTGATGAGTATTGCTGATTATATTTATATTATTGCCGAACAAAAAATTATTGGGCAAGGAACACCGGAAGAAATTTCAGCGCAAACGTCTCCTTTAGTTCAACAATTCATTAAAGGTGAATCAGATGGGCCCGTGCCATTTCATTATGCTGCACCTTCTTATCACGATGAATTAATAGGCAAAGGAGTTTGAAAATGAATTTTATTCAATTACTTGGCCGTAAAGTTATCAATCGATTAATTGGTTTGGGTAAAGCCATTATGTTGCTTGGTTCAGCTTTGGTTCATGTTCCTAATGTTAGAAAGGGAACACCATTATTGATTAACCAACTCTATGCGGTAGGAGTACAATCATTAATTATTGTGATGGTGTCGGGTTTATTTATTGGCATGGTGCTGGCTTTGCAAGGTTACACTATACTTGTTGGCTATGGTGCTGAAGCTAGCTTAGGGCCTATGGTGGCACTTTCTTTATTAAGAGAATTAGGTCCTGTAGTTGCGGCCCTTTTATTTGCGGGTAGAGCGGGGTCAGCTTTAACCGCTGAAATAGGCTTGATGAAAGCAACTGAACAGCTTTCTAGTTTAGAAATGATGGCTATTGATCCTTTAAGACGAGTGATAGCTCCAAGATTTTGGGCAGGTTTTATTAGTTTACCTTTATTAGCCGCTATTTTTTCAGCTGTTGGTATTTTAGGTGCACACCTTGTAGGTGTTGATTGGCTTGGTGTAGATGGCGGTACTTTTTGGTCTGTTATGCAATCACAAGTGGACTTTAGTAAAGACATTATGAACGGTGTTATAAAAAGTTTATGTTTTGCTTTTGTTGTAACATGGATTGCTGTTTATAAAGGGTATGAATGTATACCTACGTCAGAAGGTATAGCTAAAGCAACAACGCAAACCGTTGTACAGTCGTCATTACTCGTTTTAGCATTAGATTTTGTATTAACCGCATTAATGTTTACTAAGTAGTTTTCGTCATAGTATACATAACGTATTTAAATTTTATTATTGGTTGGTGAAAGACATGTTGTCTAAAAAAATTGAATTAATGGTTGGGCTTTTTGCAGCTCTTGGTATTGCCGCTTTATTGATGTTGTCATTAAAGGTTGCAGATAGTGGAATTTCAGGTAGTGGGGAAACTTACCAGCTGTATGCCAAGTTTGACAATATAGGTGGTTTAAAGGTTCGCTCACCTATAAAAGTAGGTGGTGTACTTGTTGGTCGAGTAAGTAATATTGCTTTAGATGCCCAAGATTACACACCCGTTGTTACGTTAGATATTGATGCCCAGTATAACAATTTTTCTGAAGCAACTTCCGTTTCTATTTTAACGGCTGGTTTATTAGGAGAGCAATATATTGGGTTATTACCTGGATTTATGGACGAATCAGTGGGCACATTACAATCAGGTGACTTTATTGAAGATACTAAACCTGCTTTAGTACTCGAAGAGCTTATTGGGCAGTTTTTATTCAGTCAAGGAAACGATTAACCTTAATAAGGTAGGTTTATTATGATTAAAGTATTATTAACGGTATTACCATTATCAATTACAACGTCTTTAATGGCGAACGAAGCACCAAAATTGTCTCAAGAACTTACGACAGTTTATAGTCAGCCGTCATCAAGCGAGCGTATTGATAAAAAAGATCCATACTTGATGATAGAAAAAGTCGCTAAAAAAACATTTAAACGTTTTGCTAATGAGCAGTCGGCTATTCAAGAAACGCCAAATTTGCTAAAAACTATAGTGAGTGAAGAATTGATGCCATATATTGATTATAAATATTCGGCATATAAAGTCATTGGGGCTCAAAACTTTAAGCAAACTACTGATAAAGAACGTAAAGCATTTGTTCCTGTTTTTAGAGATTATTTAATTACTTCATACGCACAAGTATTCACCTTGTATAAACAGCAAAAAGTAACTTTTGAACCACCAAAAACATTAACTAATGAAAAGATCGTTTCGGTTGATACTGCAGTTATTGAACCGGGACGAGATCCTATTAACATTTCTTTTAGAGTGCGTAAAAACAATAAAACGAATGATTGGAGAGCGTATGACATGGTAGCTGAAGGTGTTAGTTTGCTAGATAGCAAACAAGCAGAGCTATCTAGTATTATTCGCCAAAAAGGCTTACCTCACGTTACTGAAATGCTAAAAGAAAAAAGTAATAGAGATATTGTTTTCAAAGATGGTGACCATTAATGGCAACAATCGATTGGATATATGAACAAGATACTGCGGTTTTTAAAGGTGAACTTTCAATGAATACTATTGATATCGCTTTTGAGAATAAAACCGTTGATACCTTTCATAACAAAAGTTTGGTTGTTGACTTAGGTGGTATTGTAAAAGCTGATACGGCTGGTTTAGCTTGGCTTTTACGTTTAGTTGAAGAAGCAAAAAAAACAAAGTCTGAAATAAGTTTTCACAATATACCGCAAGATTTGTTAAAATTAGCAAAGCTAAGCGCGGTTGATTTATTCCTTCCAACCAAAATTTAATAAAAATGTAACTAACACTAAGTTAGTTACATACTTAAGGTAATCCTGTGGAAAATTCAGATATAGAAAAATTAATTAATGATGCTGTTAAACTTGATGAACTACATGTGAAATTTGACGGCTCTCAATGTAAAGTTATTGCGGTTGCTGATTTTCTTGGTGAATTAAGCCGAGTAAAAAAACAACAAACTATTTATTCGCCTTTATCAAATGCTATTAAAGAAGGTGCTATACACGCAGTAACTATAAAAACATTTACCACGACTGAATGGAAGCGTGAAAAAATGTTTAACCTCCCTCTATAAATTTAATCTTAAAAGAAGAAAACATTGGACGCATTTAAAATAAACGGTGGTAATCCACTACGTGGCGAAGTAGTTATTTCTGGTGCTAAGAATGCAGCATTACCTATTTTAATGTCTGCATTATTGTCAAAAACACCCGTAACTTTTCATAATGTTCCAAAATTGAATGATATTGAAACAACCATTAAATTACTGAATCAGTTAGGTGCTAAAGCCCAATGGATTAGTGATAATTCGATAATGATTGACGCAAGTACGATTGATCACTGTAAAGCCTCTTATGAATTAGTAAAAACTATGAGGGCATCTATCTTAGTGCTTGGTCCTTTACTTGCTCGATTTGGTCATGCTGAAGTTTCTTTACCCGGTGGTTGTGCTATTGGTGCTAGGCCCATTAATTTACACATTCATGGATTAAAATTAATGGGGGCCGACATTAAAGTAGAAAATGGCTACATTAATGCGAAAAATTCGGGCCGTTTATCTGGCGCTACTATTTTCATGGATACGGTTAGTGTTACAGGAACTGAAAATTTAATGATGGCTGCAGCATTAGCTGAAGGTACAACTATTATTGAAAATGCTGCTAGAGAGCCTGAAATTGTAGATTTAGCTAATTGTTTAAACTCTATGGGAGCTAAAGTAACAGGTGCCGGTGCTGACACATTAGTTATTGAAGGCGTAGCTGAATTAACAGGTTCAGAGTATTCCGTAATGCCAGATCGTATTGAAACAGGGACGTTTTTAGTGGCTGCAGCGGTAACTCAAGGGAAAGTAAAATGTTTGAACACAGATCCTAAAGCGTTAGATGCCGTTATAAGTAAACTTCAAGAAGCGGGTGCTGTCGTTGAGACGGGGATTGATTGGATTGAGTTAACTATGGATAAAAGGCCTAAAGCTGTCAATATCCGTACAGCACCTCATCCTGCATTTCCTACCGATATGCAAGCACAGTTTGTTACTTTAAACGTTATTGCTGAAGGTATGGCAACAACGACTGAAACTATTTTTGAAAATCGTTTTATGCATGTTCCTGAATTACAAAGGATGGGTGCAGATATTTCATTAGAAGGTAATGTTGCTATCAGTCGGGGAGTTGATACCTTAACTGGCGCACAAGTTATGGCTACAGACTTAAGAGCATCGGCAAGTTTGGTGATTGCTGGTTTGGTTGCAATTACTGAAACGCAAGTTGATAGAATTTATCATATTGATCGTGGTTATCAACATATAGAAGATAAATTAACAAAACTAGGTGCTGATATTAAACGGATCCGCGTTTAATCACTGCGCAATATATATTCATGTCATTCCACTTATTATCTAGGTGGAATGACATCATAAAACAGGTTTAATCTGCTAGTTTCTCTTCAATAGTAATCGAAATTTCCAATAATTTGTTTTTACGGAATATTTTAAATACTAATTTATCTCCAGGCGTTGTTTCTGCTACTAAATCAAGTGCTTGTGCAACAGTGGTGATTATCTCATCTTCAATCTGATAAATAGTATCACCTATTTTTAGTCCTGATTTTTGAGCGGGACTATTTACTTCAACAGCGTCAATCACGATCCCTTTACTATTTGCGCTATTAACTGAATTAGTTGATATACCTAACCAACCACGGGTTACTCTACCGGTAGCTATAATTTTTTGCATTACCTTATGGGCTAATTTATAGGGAACAGCAAAAAATATTCCCTGAATATTATGTTTGTCATCAATAAATTTACGGGAGTTAATACCTACTAATTCACCATTAGTATTAATTAACGCTCCACCTGAGTTGCCGTCATTAATCGCCGCATCCATTTGTAAAAACTCTAAGTAGCTTGTAATACTTAAGCCGCCACCTGTTCTTCCTGTTGCACTAATAATGCCTTGAGTAATGGTTTGCCCTAAATTTAAAGGATTACCAATGGCTAAAACAACATCGCCTGCTCGTGATATTAAACCTTCACGCTGTGGAATTACGGGTAAATTAATCGCATTGACTTTCAATACTGCTAAATCGGTAAAAATATCAAAGCCGATAAGTTCAGCTGATAAGGATTGTCCTGTTTGTAATAAAACAATAATTGAATTAGCGTTTTGAACAACGTGATAATTTGTAAGAATATAACCGGCACTATCCATGATAACGCCTGAGCCTAAACTAATACTTCTTGAGCTTTTCCTTCCATATCCTTGAGATGTTTGTATCTCTTCTGAATAAATGTTTACAACGGCAGGACCTGCATTTTGAACAGCTTTAGCATAAGACAACGGCTGGATAATGGGATCTGGTGGATTAAATAATTCAATACCAGAAAAAGTGGTATCACGTAAATGTGGAAATAATAATATGAGAGCAATAGCAATAACCACACCGTAAAATGCGGAGTGAATAACATATTTTAAAGATGAGATAAATTTCAAAAGATTATAGTCTAATTAGGCTTTATTAAAGCGTAACATAAAACTATCCATACAATAAATAATGGAGCGTAAAAACTAGTCTTTCGATGTAGCGCTTAGCATTCTAACGGCTGTTTTAATATAGTTAAAATTTTGTGTTCATCTAAAAGCATAATTTGATATAGCAGGTGCTGATTATTTTTGTGTGAACTCGATAGTTCTTGTTTACTAATAAATTCTGCAAGAAATTTAATTGTATCGCTATCAGCAACAATCAATACATTCTTATCATCTTTTATTACTCTAATAGCTAAACTGTCGAGTAAATTTTCTGTGAATATTTTTATAGGGATTTTATAGCTTCTAGCGATAGGGTTTGCTGTTTCCATCGCACTTAAACGAGTTGTGCTATAAATATTTTCAATATTGGAATAGCTCAATAATGTAGATAGTTGTAGGGCTCTTAAACGGCCACATCCAGAAAGGGGAGGGTTTATCTTTTTGTGTTGAGTTTCTGCATGAGTGGTTAAATATATATAGTGAGGACTTTTAGCACTGTCGTTAGCAACACATTGGAAACTTAGAAGTAATAAAAGTAGCAGTTTCATGATTTGCCTTGTGTGTTTTATTGGCTAAAATCACTTATTATGGGCTTGTCTGATTATTAAGTGATAATCAATCAAACCCTTTGAGTAATCTTAGTGGCAATATTTAAGCTAGTTCAGCTAAAAATCCATGCCAATCTTGTTTTTGCTTGGCTAAATGGTTTTTTAATTCTTTGTATTGCGCAAACAGTTCAGAGTCTTCAACATTTTTAATTAAATTGCTTCGTTGCGCTGCAATGAGTTTTTTTCTTGCTTCATAAAAGGCATTAATTTTTGATATTAGTAGATCGTATTCATTTTGCAATGTTGCTAGTAGTTGCTCAGCATTAGGGTGAGATTTAAGTTTTAGCTGGCTTTTTTGAAGTACCATAGCTAATCGCGCTTTTTCTATTTTTTCTTCAGGGGTCTCTCTTAACTTAGAAGCTAAACCTACATATTCACTAAATTTGATTAACCACTTAGTTGGGTCAAAATCCCACCATCTGATCCCATTTCTATAGTCATTTTCGAAAATATGATGATAATTATGATAGCCTTCACCAAAAGTAAAGAAAGCTAAAATGCCATTATCTCGCGCTGTATTTTTATCAGTGTAAGTTTGTTTACCCCATATGTGGGCTAACGAGTTGATAAAAAAAGTGGTGTGATGGTTTAATACTAATCGTAAAACACCAACGAGTAATAGTGCATTAATAATATCACCATGAATAAAGCCAATTAGAAGAGGGATACCAAAGTTAGTTAGAATAGATAGCAGTAGGTAGTTTTTGTGTTGCCACATCACGATCTTATCTTTTTGTAAATCACGTACATTAGTGTAATCAGCGTAGCGTTGTGGGTGGTATCGTCTTATCATCCAGCCAATGTGTGAATACCAAAAACCTTTTTTAGCCGAGTAAGGATCTACATCGTTATTATCTACATGTTTATGGTGTACTCGATGATCAGAAGACCAATGCAAAATACTATTTTGTAAGGCAAATGCTCCGCCTATTGCAAAAATAAAACGTAAACTCCAATGGGCTTGATAAGTCCTATGAGACCATAATCTATGATAACCAGCAGTAATAGACATTCCGCAATAAATAAAACAAAGAATTGTTAATGTGATTTCTGTTGAATCGAAGCCATGTGTAATCGCTCTATAGGGCACCGCAATTGCTGCAACTAAAAAAGTAATGATAAAAACAGAAACGTTTAACCATATTATTGGTGGTTTATTCATGAAGTGTTCCAAGCAATTGTAATGAATTTCAGCGTACGCGTGTACACCATTTTTATTCATCGCTAAACATTCGTCAAGTGGAATATGTATATTAGATAAGGTTTAATAGTATTATAATCAGAAACTATCTACATTTTTAGGTTATTTTTCATGAGTGGTATTCGTGCCCAGCAAAAAGAAAAGACACGTCGTCAACTAATTGATGCTGCATTAGGTCAATTAAGTAGTGAGAAAAGCTTTTCAAGCTTAAGCTTAAGAGAAGTCGCTAAAGAAGCTGGATTAGCGCCTACGTCTTTTTATCGTCATTTTACTGATATGGATGAATTGGGTTTAACACTTGTTGATGAAGCGGGCCTAACCCTAAGACAATTAATGCGACAAGCGCGTCAGCGTATTGAAAAAGGAGGGTCTGTTATTCAAATTTCTGTTATTACCTTTATGGAATTTATTGAAAATAACGGAAATATTTTCAGATTACTATTACGTGAACGCTCAGGTACATCACCAGCTTTTAGGGCCGCCGTAAATAGAGAGATACGTTATTTTACTATGGAGTTATGTGATTACTTACAACAAGCGAATCAACTCGATGCTGAAGTAGCTTATTTACAAGCCAATGCAGCTGTAACGATTGTATTCAGTGCGGGTTCAGATGCGCTAGATATTGACGCTAAAGATTATGGGCAACTGGCTAATCAAACTATTCAGCAGCTACGTTTTATTGCTAAAGGAGCTACTGAATTTAATGGCCGAGTTGATTTGTTAAAACGATAGAAGTTAAATCTTCGAAAGAATTACCCCTGTTTCTACATGATCGGTATAAGGAAATTGATCAAATAAAGCGAATTGTTCAATTTTATGTGTTTTAACTAGGTGAGATAAGTTTTCATGTAATGTATGAGGATTACATGAAATATAAATAATCTGATTAAATCGACTAATCAACTCAAGACTTTCAGGATCTAATCCTGCTCTTGGTGGATCTACTAATACCGTGTCGTAATTATAAGCAGTTAAATCGAAACCTTCTAATCGCCTAAACTTACGTTCGTTATTCATCGCTTGGCTGAATTCTTCACTCGACATTCTTACAATATTAATATTATCAATGTTGTTTTCAGCAATATTTATCTGTGCCGACTTTACGGAAGACTTTGCTATTTCAGTACCCAATACACGCTCGAAGTTTTGCGCTAAAGCAATACTAAAATTACCATTACCGCAATAAAGTTCAATTAAATCACCTTCAGAGTTAAGAGTTGCTTGCTGAGCCCATAACAACATTTTTTCATTAACTGACGCATTGGGTTGAGTAAAACTGTTTTCGACTTGATGATAAACATAGGATTTATCGCCAACGGTGAGTTTTTCCATCAAATAATCTTTGTGAAGTACTACTTTTTGTTTTCTGGCTCGGCCAATAATATTCACTGGAGCAATGATAGATAATTTTTCTATAAGTTGTTCTGCTTCAACTTGCCATTCATCACTGAGCTGTTTGTGATAGAGGAGGCTAATGAGTACTTCACCACTTTTACTTGATAAGAAATCAACTTGAAATAAACGTTGTCTTAATAGCTCATTGTTTTTTATTTCAACCAACAATTGCGACATGCACTTATTAATGAGCTTTGATGCTACAGGGAAGTATTCAACTTTGTATTTCTGCTTGGTTTCACTATCGAACATAATGTAATAAAGATCATCGCCTTCGTGCCAAATTCTAAACTCAGCTCTGTAACGATAATTTATTGGTTCAGATTCAAAAATATCAAAAGTAGGTAAATCATAATTAGAAAACAAACGAGCTATGTCATTTTTTTTATCCTCTAATTGTTGAAGATAGTTACTGGGATTTATATGACTAAACATGGCTTGCCTTTAAAGATGATTTTAAAATGAGCGCAGATTTTAGCGCGAGTGAACATTTTGTCTAGTTTTAAATAGATGCTAGTGAGTATGGGATCTAATAATTAGCTGAATTAAAGAAGTAAACGGGGAATAAATATAAAGAAAAATTTTAATATGAAAATACATTTAAATAACTAGAATAAAATAATTCGCCTACTTATTTTATAATTATGAAATAAGTAGGCGAATTGAACATTATTCTATTTCTTTTTCAGGGCGCTCTTTAGCTTCCCTAACCTTCAAAGTACGTTGTTGAAACTCTTTATCATTTAATGCTTCTACTGCTTTATCAGTATCATTAGCCGACATTTCAACAAAACCGAAACCACGTCTTTTACCTGTGTGTTTATCTTTCATTAAACGAACTGAATGAACCTGTCCAATAGTAGAGAATAATTCTCTAACAGATGCTTCATTAGCTCTATAAGGAAGGTTTCCTACATAAAGGGTTTTAACGTCATCAGAAGCTGAGCTTTCAGATGAGTCATTAATACCTATTAAAGGTGCTACAAAAGCAGCGATGAATATAGCAATGGCAACATTGGTTTGAGTAGGTTCGATTAAACTAAAAAGAAAAAATGCTAAACCCGCAAAAACTAGTGCGATAATTACTGTTGATACTTGAGGAGATTTCATTATGAATACCTAATTATTATTATTTAAAATATAAAAGCAATTCCATGTTACCCAGCTTTTTCTAATGTGCAACTATATAGTGTCATTTTTATTCAATTAAATTAAATACGTATATAGGAAGAATTATCTATAAAAATAAGTTAAAGGAATCAAATGACAAAGGATCCTTATAATAAAGGCTATTTATAAGGGCTACTAGCATGAATAGTCATCAAAATGTCCACAAAACAATCAAACAAACGAAAAAAGAGAAAAAAGAACAAAAAAAGCTTGCGTGGACAGAAAAGATCGTTAGAATGCGCTCCACTTCTTCAGGGAAACCCAGAGAAGGTAAGTATAGGAAATACTAAGTTCACTGAATAAGGACAGCGAAGTGGACGTTTTGATAGGTTTAGTTAGGCTTAATTGACGAATTAAACGAAAGATAACTTTTAAAATCTTTTAAAAAGAATTTCAAAAAGTTGTTGACATCAAAACTGAGACGCGTAGAATGCGCATCTCGCTTCAGGCAAGGCCTGCAGCACAAGAGCTTAACGAATGCGATTAACCTCTTGCTTCTTTTATAAAAAGAAGCCTTTCTTTAAAAATTAGTTATCATGCAATTTGTGTGAACACTCACATTAAGATTGATTTTACATAGTCGGTTTTATTACTTAGGTAATAAGAAAGACGTAAAACAGCTTATGTTGATGTCACACAAAAAAGTATAATTTAATCTTTGATTAGATTGTACGTTTTATGTAGTTACTGACTTCGGTTAGTAACACGACAGAATTCATTGAGCAGCATCGCAAGATGCACAAACGATTTATAATTGAAGAGTTTGATCATGGCTCAGATTGAACGCTGGCGGCAGGCTTAACACATGCAAGTCGAGCGGAAACGAGAATAGCTTGCTATTCGGCGTCGAGCGGCGGACGGGTGAGTAATGCTTGGGAATATGCCTAATGGTGGGGGACAACAGTTGGAAACGACTGCTAATACCGCATAACGTCTACGGACCAAAGGAGGGGATTCTTCGGAACCTTTCGCCATTTGATTAGCCCAAGTGAGATTAGCTAGTTGGTAAGGTAAAGGCTTACCAAGGCGACGATCTCTAGCTGGTTTGAGAGGATGATCAGCCACACTGGGACTGAGACACGGCCCAGACTCCTACGGGAGGCAGCAGTGGGGAATATTGCACAATGGGCGAAAGCCTGATGCAGCCATGCCGCGTGTGTGAAGAAGGCCTTCGGGTTGTAAAGCACTTTCAGCGAGGAGGAAAGGGTGTAGACTAATACTCTGCATCTGTGACGTTACTCGCAGAAGAAGCACCGGCTAACTTCGTGCCAGCAGCCGCGGTAATACGAGGGGTGCAAGCGTTAATCGGAATTACTGGGCGTAAAGCGTGCGTAGGTGGTTTGTTAAGCAAGATGTGAAAGCCCCGGGCTCAACCTGGGAACTGCATTTTGAACTGGCAAGCTAGAGTATTGTAGAGGGTAGTGGAATTTCCAGTGTAGCGGTGAAATGCGTAGAGATTGGAAGGAACATCAGTGGCGAAGGCGGCTACCTGGACAAATACTGACACTGAGGCACGAAAGCGTGGGGAGCAAACAGGATTAGATACCCTGGTAGTCCACGCCGTAAACGATGTCAACTAGCCGTCTGTAGACTTGATCTGTGGGTGGCGTAGCTAACGCGCTAAGTTGACCGCCTGGGGAGTACGGCCGCAAGGTTAAAACTCAAATGAATTGACGGGGGCCCGCACAAGCGGTGGAGCATGTGGTTTAATTCGATGCAACGCGAAGAACCTTACCATCCCTTGACATCCTACTAAGTTACCAGAGATGGTTTCGTGCCTTCGGGAAAGTAGTGACAGGTGCTGCATGGCTGTCGTCAGCTCGTGTTGTGAAATGTTGGGTTAAGTCCCGCAACGAGCGCAACCCCTATCCTTATTTGCTAGCGCGTAATGGCGAGAACTCTAAGGAGACTGCCGGTGATAAACCGGAGGAAGGTGGGGACGACGTCAAGTCATCATGGCCCTTACGGGATGGGCTACACACGTGCTACAATGGCAAGTACAGAGGGCAGCAATACCGCGAGGTGGAGCGAATCCCACAAAGCTTGTCGTAGTCCGGATTGGAGTCTGCAACTCGACTCCATGAAGTCGGAATCGCTAGTAATCGTAGATCAGAATGCTACGGTGAATACGTTCCCGGGCCTTGTACACACCGCCCGTCACACCATGGGAGTGGGTTGCAAAAGAAGTGGCTAGTTTAACCTTCGGGAGGACGGTCACCACTTTGTGATTCATGACTGGGGTGAAGTCGTAACAAGGTAACCCTAGGGGAACCTGGGGTTGGATCACCTCCTTATCTTGAAGTAAAACGTTTTAATGGGAATAGCTGTAAAGCTATTTCAGAGTGTTCACACAAATTGCCTGATAACGAAATAGAAGAAGTGCACACCTCATAAAATATGGGGCTATAGCTCAGCTGGGAGAGCGCCTGCCTTGCACGCAGGAGGTCAGCAGTTCGATCCTGCTTAGCTCCACCACTTCTTCAAAGAAAGAATAGAGACCAAATTTAACGTATCTCAACGTTTAACGAGATAGTTTAGATTTGGTTTTTTACCGGAAACGTTCCGTACGTTTCTCGGATTTTCCTCCATCCGTGGAGGTCAAACCAAAATTTTAGCCGAATGCGTGCTGAGATTAAGTTCTTTAACAATCTGGAAAGCTGATATAAATACCGGTATTTATATAGCACTCAACGGTGTCGCGCTGTTGTTTGTAACGTATAAATACCAAGCTATTGTTACTTCTTTTATCGGGAAGTGATGATGGTGATAGTGGCTCCTCCTCGGAGACGCTATCAACCCGATATATTCGTAAGAATATATCAACTCTTATTCAAGACACACAATGTGTGCGTGAAAATGTCAGACTTTACAATTACTGTGGTTTAGTCACCACGGTGTACTTAATATTCTTTCGAGACTATTTAGGGTTGTATGGTTAAGTGACTAAGCGTATGTGGTGGATGCCTTGGCAGTTAGAGGCGATGAAGGACGTGTTAATCTGCGAAAAGCTTTGGTGAGGTGATAAAAACCGTTATAGCCAAAGATATCCGAATGGGGAAACCCACCCGTCGTAAGGCGGGTATCGCTACCTGAATACATAGGGTAGCGAGGCGAACCGGGAGAACTGAAACATCTAAGTACCCCGAGGAAAAGAAATCAACCGAGATTTCGTTAGTAGCGGCGAGCGAACGCGAATTAGCCCTTAAGTGGTTTGTAAGTTAGTGGAATCTACTGGAAAGTAGAGCGATACAGGGTGATAGCCCCGTACACGAAAATAAACTTACCATGAAATCGAGTAGGTCGGCACACGTGAAACGTTGACTGAACATGGGGGGACCATCCTCCAAGGCTAAATACTCCTAACTGACCGATAGTGAACCAGTACCGTGAGGGAAAGGCGAAAAGAACCCCTGTGAGGGGAGTGAAATAGAACCTGAAACCGCATACGTACAAGCAGTGGGAGCCCGATTTAGTCGGGTGACTGCGTACCTTTTGTATAATGGGTCAGCGACTTATATTTTGTAGCAAGGTTAACCGAATAGGGGAGCCGTAGCGAAAGCGAGTGTTAACTGCGCGTTTAGTTGCAAGGTATAGACCCGAAACCCGGCGATCTACCCATGGGCAGGTTGAAGGTTGAGTAACATCAACTGGAGGACCGAACACACGTATGTTGAAAAATGCGGTGATGACTTGTGGGTCGGAGTGAAAGGCTAATCAAGCCGGGAGATAGCTGGTTCTCCCCGAAATCTATTTAGGTAGAGCCTCGCACGAACACCATTGGGGGTAGAGCACTGTTAAGGCTAGGGGGTCATCCCGACTTACCAACCCTTTGCAAACTCCGAATACCAATGAGTGATATGCGGGAGACACACTACGGGTGCTAACGTCCGTTGTGAAGAGGGAAACAACCCAGACCGCCAGCTAAGGTCCCAAAGTACTAGTTAAGTGGGAAACGATGTGGAAAGGCATAGACAGCTAGGAGGTTGGCTTAGAAGCAGCCATCCTTTAAAGAAAGCGTAATAGCTCACTAGTCGAGTCGGTCTGCGCGGAAGATGTAACGGGGCTAAACTAGTCACCGAAGCTGCGGATTTGAACTTAGGTTCAAGTGGTAGGGGAGCGTTCTGTAAGCCGTTGAAGGTGTGTTGTAAAGCATGCTGGAGGTATCAGAAGTGCGAATGCTGACATGAGTAACGATAAGGGGAGTGAAAAACTCCCCCGCCGAAAGACCAAGGTTTCCTGTCCCATGTTAATCAGGGCAGGGTAAGTCGGCCCCTAAGGCGAGGCGGAAACGCGTAGTCGATGGGAAACAGATTAATATTTCTGTACTTCTATATATTGCGAAGGAGGGACGGAGTAGGCTAGGTGAGCACGGCGTTGGTAGTCCGTGTGAAAGATTGTAGGTGGGTGACTTAGGTAAATCCGGGTTGCTGTTAACACTGAGAGTCGAGACGAGTCTCTACGGAGATGAAGTCATTGATGCCATGCTTCCAGGAAAAGCTTCTAAGCTTCAGATATATAGGAACCGTACCCCAAACCGACACAGGTGGTTAGGTAGAGAATACTAAGGCGCTTGAGAGAACTCGGGTGAAGGAACTAGGCAAAATAGTACCGTAACTTCGGGAGAAGGTACGCTCTCTGGTGTGAATCCCTTGCGGAGTAAGCACAGGAGAGTCGAAGTAACCAGGTGGCTGGAACTGTTTATTAAAAACACAGCACTGTGCAAAATCGAAAGATGACGTATACGGTGTGACGCCTGCCCGGTGCCGGAAGGTTAATTGATTGGGTTAGCTCTGCGAAGCTCATGATCGAAGCCCCGGTAAACGGCGGCCGTAACTATAACGGTCCTAAGGTAGCGAAATTCCTTGTCGGGTAAGTTCCGACCTGCACGAATGGCGTAATCATGGCCACACTGTCTCCACCCGAGACTCAGTGAAATTGAAATTGCGGTTAAGATGCCGTATACCCGCGGCTAGACGGAAAGACCCCGTGAACCTTTACTATAGCTTGACAGTGAACATTGCTCCTACATGTGTAGGATAGGTGGGAGGCTTTGAAGATGCGTCGCCAGATGTGTTGGAGCCAACCTTGAAATACCACCCTTGTATGCGTGATGTTCTAACCTAGGGCCCTCATCGGGCTTGGGGACACTGTCTGGTGGGTAGTTTGACTGGGGCGGTCTCCTCCCAAAGAGTAACGGAGGAGCACGAAGGTTGGCTAAGTACGGTCGGACATCGTACGGTTAGTGCAATGGCATAAGCCAGCTTAACTGCGAGACAGACACGTCGAGCAGGTACGAAAGTAGGTCATAGTGATCCGGTGGTTCTGTATGGAAGGGCCATCGCTCAACGGATAAAAGGTACTCCGGGGATAACAGGCTGATACCGCCCAAGAGTTCATATCGACGGCGGTGTTTGGCACCTCGATGTCGGCTCATCACATCCTGGGGCTGAAGTCGGTCCCAAGGGTATGGCTGTTCGCCATTTAAAGTGGTACGCGAGCTGGGTTTAGAACGTCGTGAGACAGTTCGGTCCCTATCTGCCGTGGGCGTTTGAGAATTGAAGAGGGCTGCTCCTAGTACGAGAGGACCGGAGTGGACGAACCGCTGGTGTTCGGGTTGTTATGCCAATAGCATTGCCCGGTAGCTACGTTCGGAACTGATAACCGCTGAAAGCATCTAAGCGGGAAACAGGCTTTGAGATGAGTTCTCACTGGAGCTTTAAGCTCCCTAAAGGGTCGTTGGAGACTACAACGTTGATAGGTCAGGTGTGTAAGGGTTGTGAGGCCTTGAGCTAACTGATACTAATTGCCCGTGAGGCTTAACCATACAACACCTAAATAGTTTTGTATGAAGTTTGACACACTCTATGAGTGACACGTACACATGTGCGAATAAGAGATTAAAACGTATTTATAGTTCAATGAAAATAATTTTTTGTTGAAAGGCTTTCAAGATTGACCTTTTTTGTCTAGCGACAATAGCGATGTAGACCCACCTGATCCCATTCCGAACTCAGAAGTGAAATGCATTAGCGCCGATGGTAGTGTGGGAGTTCCCATGTGAGAGTAGGACATTGCTAGGCTTCTCATTAAGAAAAGCCCGATTCGAAAGAGTCGGGCTTTTTGCTGTCTGGTGTTAAACATTGCAGCAGTCGTTCCAAGGTCGAAAGTGTGTAGCGTTGCTTTCTCTTATATGAGTTTGTTCCTGTATATTTATGCGCGCGCGACGACATTAGTATATTCTATATGTCAGCAGGACATTGCTAGCCTTTTCTTGTGTGTTTGATAAAATATATCTCCACACAGTTTGTTTTATTGTTTGATGGCAGTTCCACTATTAAATTGCTCAATACAAAGGTTTGTACAAATCTTCAGTTCTAATTTTTACTTAACGAAGTATTGGTTTATTTCATTCAATAAAAGTTATCAATATCCGATGTTAATTTATCTGTTTAGTATAAGTGTTATTAAATATCTATTTAAGAGAATATGTATATGGATTGGCAAGCTACATTAAGTTGGGAAGATGCTAAGAAAAAAGCTAATATTTTAAATAAGATTAGAGCTTTTTTTTATGAGCTCGATGTAATTGAAGTTGAGACTCCTTTATTGGGTCAATTTACGGTAACAGATATACACCTAGAAGCATTTAAAACACAATTCAATTACTTTTCTGATAGTGGCCCCCAATATTTTAGGAAGATGTATTTTCAGACTTCCCCCGAATATTGTATGAAAAGGTTATTAGCATCTGGTTATCAATCTATTTATCAAATATCTAAAGCGTTTAGGCATGAAGGTAAGGGGCGTTATCATAATCCTGAGTTTACTATCTTAGAATGGTATCGTTTAGGCTTTACACAGGAAGATTTAATTAAAGAGGTTTCAGACCTTTTAAAAAAAACACTTCATTGCGAAGAACCTGAAATAATTTCTTATCAAAACCTATTTATTAATAATGTTAATGTTGATCCACTTAATACAAGCGTTAAAGAGCTTAAGACTCTAATTCTTAATGCCAATATAATGAGTGATTGGTTAGTTAATGAGAATGAGATAGATGTTTTATTGCAGTTTATTATGGCTGAGTTAATTGAGCCAAATATAGGCAAGTATAAGCCAATTTTTATCTATAACTTTCCATTATCCCAAGCTTCTTTAGCGCGAAAAAATAAAGTTGATGAAAGAGTTGCTGAGCGCTTTGAGTGTTATTTTAAAGGTATTGAGCTTGTAAATGGGTTTTGTGAACTCACCGACCATATTGAGCAGTTACAACGTTTTAATAAAGATAATATTTATAGAGAAAATATAGGTTTAGAACAAAAGTCCATAGACCCTCGTTTTATTGAAGCTTTAAAAGTTGGCCTACCAAGTTGTTCAGGAGTAGCTTTAGGGGTTGATAGGTTGTTAATGTTGGCTTTAGATAAAAAATCGATTGATGAGGTAATAACATTTACTGTCGATAGAGCTTAATAAAGATATGTTATAACATATCAATTGTGATATTATCTCATATTAATAAAGATATTTTGATTGAGTGACAACAAATGTTAGATCGTATAGGTATAACTGCTACTAGTTTATGTGCATTACATTGCATTTTACTCCCAGTATTACTGCCTGCTTTGCCTCTATTAGGCTTAAGTTTTTTGGCTGATCATACATGGGAACATGTTTTTTTAATTATGACAGCTATTTTAGGCTCATTTGCTTTATTTTCAGGTTTTAAAAAATATCACAAGCGTCTTTATCCTTTTTATCTTTTATTTCTTGGGGTTGGGATTTATTGGATAAAACATAATTTTTCTGAAGAGCTAGAGCCATACTTTATTATATTAGGTGCATCTTTAATTGTTGCGGCGCATGTTATAAATTTAAAATTATGTAATAGTTGTAAACAATGCGCCGATGATGAGTGTCATTCTTAGCTATTAGTTAAGGTCTAGGTCTTTTAACTTTCTGGTTAGTGTATTACGTCCCCAACCTAGTTTTTTAGATGCATCTTGCTTATGACCTTGGGTAAACTGAAGCGCGCGCTCTAAGGCTATTTTTTCAAATTCAGGCAAAGCAGTATCTAGTATATTAGCATTCCCTGTTTTCAATTGTTCATCCATCCATAAGCTAAAGGCATGTTGCCAGCTTGAGGAAACAGTACTTGCTGAATCTTTTTTATTACTTAATTCGTCTGGTAGGTCTTCAATAAGTATTTCTTGTCCACTAGCCATAACGGTTAAAAAGCGACATAAATTCTCTAACTGTCTTACATTACCTGGCCAATCGCAACGCTTAAGAAACTGTTCTGCATCTTTATGTAACGATTTAGGATCTACGCTTAGTTCGTTTGCTGCCTGCATTAAAAAATGTGAAGCTAGCTGTGCAATATCTTCTTTTCTTTCTCTTAAACTTGGTAGGTGTATTCTTATAACGTTTAAGCGGTGAAACAGATCTTCTCGAAATTCATTTTTTGCTACTTGATCTTCTAAATTTTGATGTGTTGCTGCGATAATCCTTACATCAACTTGTATTGGTGAGTGCCCACCAACACGATAAAACTGTCCATCAGCTAGTACACGTAATAAACGAGTTTGGATATCTAACGGCATATCACCAATTTCGTCTAAGAATAAGGTACCATTATGTGCTTGCTCAAATCGTCCTTGTCGAATTGAGTTAGCGCCTGTAAAGGCTCCTTTTTCATGGCCAAATAATTCAGACTCAATAAGGTCTTTGGGTATTGCGGCCATGTTAAGTGGAATGAACGGACCTTTTGATCTAGGGCTATGAGTATGTAAGGCATGGGCCACAAGCTCTTTTCCTGTTCCTGATTCACCATTAATAAGAACGCTGATGCTAGATCTTGATAGGCGACCGATTGCTCTAAATACTTCTTGCATTGAAGGTGCTTCGCCAATTATTCCTACAGATAAAACCGAAGAGTCTTTTTGGCTATTTTTGGCATTTTGTTCACGAGCATGAGTTAAAGCACGCTTACTCAAAGAAATTGCTTCATCAATATCAAAGGGTTTAGGAAGATATTCGAATGCCCCCCCTTGATACGCATTAACGGCACTATCTAAATCAGAATGAGCTGTCATTATGATGACAGGTATATTGGGATGGTCTGCATTAATTTGGCTTAAAAGCGCCATACCATCAATACCTGGCATTCTAATGTCGGAAATAATAATTTCGGGTTGAGAATGATCTAATGCAGTAAGTAAGTCTTTTGCATTATCAAAAGAAGCGGCTGATAAGTTTGCTTTATTAAACGCTTTTTCTAACACCCATCGTATTGAACTATCGTCATCTACAATCCAAATCTGTTCAGTGTTCATTATGCGTTGTCTCCATGAATGGGTAATAAAATGGTAAATTCAGTTTTGCCGGGTTGGCTAGTACAAAGTAATTTACCTTGATGCTGATGGATAAGAGTTTGGCAAATCGATAAGCCGAGTCCGGTACCGTTATTTCTGCCAGAAACCATAGGATAAAAAAGGGTGTCTTGTATATCGTTTGGTATACCTGGGCCATCATCTATTATGCTTATTTGCACACCCAACTTAATGCGCTTACCATTAATTATTTGATTACTAGCCACTCTAGTTTTAAGTAAAATTGTGTTATCACTTTCTATTGCTTGAATCGCGTTATTAACAATATTAAGAATGGCTTGTTGTATTTTATCTTCGTCAAATTCAATGTCAGGTATTGATGGATCATAGTCTTTGCAAAGTTTTATTCCCTTCGGGTTATTAAAATTAACAAGCTGACTAACTTTTTCTAAAACTACATGAATATTTTGTTTTGTAATATTAGGTAGTTGATTTGGACCTAAAAGTCGATCCACAAGGTTAGTTAATCTATCTGCTTGCTCAATAATCATGGCGGTGTATTCTTTTTGTTCACCTTTTAAATCATTATCGAGCAATTGAGCTGCACCTCTTAAACCTCCTAAAGGATTTTTAATTTCATGTGCTAGACCTCGAATAAGATCTCTTGCAGACTCCCATTGTTGTTGTTGAAATGCTTCAGCACTGATCTGCTTTTGCTGATCAATTTGCTTAAATTCTAATAAAATATGAGGAGCATTATTAAATTCGATAGAAGATGCTGTTAATTCTATGGTTATTTGTGATTGATCTAAGAACTCTAAGATAACATCACCATCATTAAACTCTTGCCCAGAGGATAATAGTTGTGTGAAACGTTCTTTTTTAATCGAGGTGCTTCTAAACACATCTTCTATTGATTGGTTATATAAGGTATTTAAACTTTTTATTAATATTGCTTCGGCTGCGGGATTAATATATTGAATAACTAAATGCTGATCGAGAAGCATAACAGCTGTTACCATATGTACAGGCAGTACTTGCTGGAAGTTTTTTTTGTTTTGCTGAATTTCAAAATTATTACTTAACATTTAAATTAACTCTGAATGCACTGAGTTGGTGCGCTGCCATTGTCAGTTTATCTAAAATGAAGCAATATTACTTTATTTAAAAGTTATTTAGCTTTAATGACTGACGCGCGGTGCATATAAAAGGTGACTGGTTTTGATGATGCAATAACCTTGCCTTTTGCGTTTAATAGAACTAATTTTATTTGATGCTCGCCACGTTCTATATCTCGTAATGCAAACATTGAGTGAGTTTGAGGTGCTTTATAAGGGGTATCGTCGATAATAAGTTGAATGGTTAAACCTTGTTTGAATACAGGTATTATTCTTCCTGATACATGTACAGAGCCAGTATTGTCTCGAATAGTTGAATTGTTGGTAGGCCTGATAATCTCAACTTCAAATTTATCTTCAATTTTCTTGGGTTTAATATCTAGAATTGATGTATCTATTGAAGGTGAAATGTTTTGATTCTCTGAATTGATTTCTATTTCTTCCGCACCAGGTTTTGGGCTGTCAGAAAAGACTAATACACCCGTTTCATCTCGCCATACATATACTTTGGCTGAGGTTGCATACACTGGGGTAAGCAATGATAAGATTAACAGGAATAAAACAAATACTTTTAAAATATACAATGAGTAACGTCCAATTTCTAAATACTTATATAATCTAGCAAAATATCAGATTATTACCACAAAAAAAGCCCACCTGAGTGGGCTTTTTAATTAATTAGACAAAAAAGCTAATTAAACACTGTAGTACATATCAAACTCAACTGGGTGAGTTGTCATATTTAGTAAAGAAACTTCTTCACGTTTTAAATCTATGTAAGCGTTAATCATGTCGATATCCATAACGCCACCAGCAGTTAAAAATTCATTATCAGCTTCAAGCGCGTCTAATGCATCTCCTAGAGAAGTCGCAACTTGTGGAATTTGTGCTGCTTCTTCAGCTGGTAAGTCATATAGATCTTTATCCATAGCGTCACCAGGGTGAATTTTATTTTTAATTCCGTCAAGGCCCGCCATTAATAAAGCAGAGAATGCTAAATAAGGGTTAGCTGCAGGATCTGGGAAACGAGCTTCGATACGTACCGCTTTTGGAGATGGAACAATTGGAATACGGATAGAAGCTGAACGGTTACGTGCAGAGTATGCAAGCATAACAGGTGCTTCAAAATGAGGCACTAAACGTTTGTATGAGTTAGTTGATGGGTTAGTAAATGCATTAAGCGCTTTAGCGTGCTTGATGATACCACCAATGTAGTAAATAGCTAATTCAGATAATCCGCCGTATTTATCACCAGAGAATAAGTTAACACCATCTTTAGCAAGAGATTGATGCACATGCATACCAGAACCGTTATCACCTACTAAAGGCTTAGGCATAAATGTAGCTGTTTTTCCGTATGCGTGAGCAACGTTATGAACAACATACTTGTAAATTTGTACTTCATCAGCTTTTTTAACTAACGTATTAAAACGACAAGCAATTTCGTTTTGACCAGCAGTAGCTACTTCATGGTGATGTGCTTCAACAACTAAGCCCATTTCTTCCATTACTAAACACATAGCTGAACGAATATCTTGTGATGAATCTACTGGAGATACTGGGAAGTAACCGCCTTTAACACCAGGTCGGTGACCCATGTTACCTTCTTCATATTCAGTACCAGAGTTCCAAGCGGCTTCTTTATCATCAATTTTGTAGAATGAACCGCTCATATCTGTATGGAAACGAACATCATCAAAAAGGAAGAATTCAGGCTCTGGACCAATTAAAACAGTGTCTGCAATACCAGTAGAACGCATATACTCTTCAGCGCGATGAGCTACTGAACGAGGATCACGACTATAACCTTGCATTGTTGCAGGCTCTAAAATGTCACAACGAATGTTTAATGTAGGTGTTTCTGTAAATGGGTCAAGAACAGCTGATTCAGCGTCAGGCATCATAACCATGTCTGATTCGTTGATACCTTTCCAGCCTTGAATAGATGAACCATCGAACATTTTACCATCTTCAAAAAAGTCAGCATCTACTTGATGATGAGGAATAGAAACGTGTTGCTCTTTACCTTTTGAGTCGGTAAAACGTAAATCAACGAATTTAACATCGTTTTCTTTAATTAAATCTAAAACTGCTTGTGACATTGATAGTCTCCAGAGATATATGTTTTGTGAAAATTATAAACACAGTGTATTTACTTTATTATAGCTGAAGCTAAAACCATGCCAAATTTAAGTCTTTGATATACAATGGTTTAAGTTCGTCTAAAATGTTATTTTGCACCATTTTGGTGTTATTGTTGCTCTTTTTTGGTGCGTCGCATTAAGCCTGCTCAAGAGAACGCGTAAACATTAGCATAATGTGATTATTTATTCGAGGAATAGAAAATTATATTTCACGTTATTCGACTATATTTATGTTCATCTGTGCTGTATAATTCGCGCCCAATTATAGCCTATTGAGCAAAGAAGCCTGTGTTAGAGAAATTACGTAATGTTGCGATCATCGCCCACGTTGACCATGGTAAAACTACCCTAGTCGATAAATTATTAAGTCAATCAGGTACGTTAGACGCAAGAAGCGGTCTAGAAGAACGTACGATGGACTCAAACGATATCGAAAAAGAACGCGGTATCACCATCTTAGCGAAGAATACAGCAATTAACTGGGGAGAATACCGAGTAAACATCGTAGATACTCCTGGTCATGCTGATTTTGGCGGTGAAGTTGAACGTGTTATGTCAATGGTTGATTCTGTGCTTCTTATTGTAGATGCGCAAGAAGGTCCAATGCCACAAACTCGTTTTGTAACTAAAAAAGCGTTTGCTCAAGGTTTAAAACCAATTGTTGTTATTAACAAAATTGATAAGCCTGGTGCTCGCCCTGAATGGGTTATGGATCAAGTTTTTGATTTATTTGATAACTTAGGTGCAACGGACGATCAGTTAGATTTTAAAGTGGTTTATGCTTCAGCAATTAACGGTTGGTCTTCTTTAGAAGAAGATGTTGTTGGCGAAGATATGACTCCTTTATTCCAAACAATAATCGACGAAGTACCGGCTCCAAATGCTGATGCGGATGGCGCATTCCAAATGCAGATTTCTCAACTTGATTACAGCTCTTATTTAGGTGTTATCGGTGTTGGTCGTATTACGCGTGGTTCTGTTAAACCTAATCAACAAGTTACTGTTGAAGGTGCTAACGGTAAATTACATAACGGCAAAGTAGGTAAAGTTTTTGGTTACTTAGGTTTAGAGCGTCACGAAAGTGAAATAGCTCATGCTGGTGATATTATTGCTATTACCGGTTTGGGTGAACTTAAAATTTCAGATACCATTTGTTGTCCAAATGAAGTTGTTGCATTACCGCCATTATCTGTTGATGAACCTACTATCAACATGACGTTCCAAGTAAACACTTCACCATTCTGTGGCCAAGAAGGTAAGTTTGTTACGTCACGTAATATCAAAGAGCGTTTAGATAAAGAGCTTATTCATAACGTTGCTTTACGTGTTGAACAATTAGATGATGCTGATAAGTTTAAAGTATCAGGCCGTGGTGAACTTCACTTAGGTATATTAATTGAAAACATGCGTCGTGAAGGCTATGAATTAGCTGTTTCACGTCCTGAAGTTATTATCCGTGAAGTAGACGGTCAACTTGAAGAGCCTTATGAGTCAGTGACTATCGATGTTGAAGAAGCGCATCAAGGTCCTATCATGGAGAAAATGGGGGTTCGTAAAGCTGAATTAACTGATATGGCACCAGATGGTAAAGGTCGTATTCGTATGGACTTTATTATGCCAAGCCGTGGTTTAATTGGTTTCCAAACTGAATTTATGACATTAACGTCGGGTTCTGGTTTGATCTACCATACTTTCCTAGAGTACGGACCTCATAAAGGTGGTGAAATCGGTCAGCGCTTGAATGGTGTAATTATCGCTAACGCTACTGGTAAAGCATTAACTAACGCATTATTTAACTTACAATCTCGTGGACGTTTATTTATCGGTCATGGTGTAGATGTTTATGAAGGTCAAATCATTGGTATTCATAGCCGTGATAATGACTTAACAGTTAACGCGTTAAAAGGTAAGCAATTAACTAACGTTCGTTCTTCTGGTACAGATGAAGCGCAAACATTAACGCCACCTATTATCATGTCTTTAGAGCAAGCTCTAGAGTTTATTGATAATGACGAACTTGTTGAAGTAACACCTGATAGCATTCGTATACGTAAAAAGTTCTTGAAAGAGAATGAGCGTAAACGTGAAGGTCGTTCAGCTAAATAGTTTTTAAAATATTTATTGTAAAAGCCATTGCTAATAGCGATGGCTTTTTTTTGTCTTTAATAATAGAACAGGTAATACCAAGTTCATTAAATTATCTCACGAGAGCATGTTGACCTTTTGGGTATAAATTTGTTGTACAAATATACCGCAAAGGTCTACACATTCTAATACTCTTAAGAGATATTGTATAAAAATTAAGGTATGGGTATAAAAGCCCTATTGCTTTCTGAGTAAGTGATAACAGCCAAGTGTGTGCGACATCTCTTAAAAAAATGTAAGCAATAAAATTCAACTGACAATGTTTTATTTTTATACAGATATAAACACTTGTTTATACTGTTTTTCTTTAAATAAGTTAATTAAATTCACCTATATATTATGGAATTAATGTGCTGATAGTCTCTTTTTATGACTGGCTGAAACTATAAACCGAACTACACTTAACTTAGCTTTTATAAATTTATTAATAGAATTAACTGTTTTATTAATAGGCTAAGGTAG
Source organism: Pseudocolwellia sp. G5-9 (assembly GCF_055808995.1). NCBI lineage: Bacteria > Pseudomonadati > Pseudomonadota > Gammaproteobacteria > Alteromonadales > Colwelliaceae > Pseudocolwellia > Pseudocolwellia sp. G5-9. Next base: position 2,720,611 of record NZ_CM147893.1, on the reverse strand, counting down.
GTTGATAATATGAAAAAAATAGAAATGACAAGATTGAATTTACTTTTTGAAAAAATGGTATCTAACGGAGCCAATATGAAAGAACAAAGAGAGCTAACAGAGCTTTATAAAACTTTTATTGATGAGGACAGGGAAGGGGTTAATAAAGTTACGCCTTTGTATTCAGAGAAACGTGTTGGGTAATTATGGCTTAAAGCTTTCAGAAGTAAAACTTAAGCCATTACCATACTAAAATAACATCTATTCAGATGATCTATATCTTGCCGCATCAATAATTGCCCATAAATGCATAACAGGTCCTAATACCCACCCTATAAGTATGATTGTCGTTGCCCAAGCTGCTGTAGTAAATACAAAAAATAAGATGGCTGCTAATATTCTGCCTTGTACTAATTGCCCTAAGCCGGGAATGAATATATTACAAATGGCAGCTAAAACATTACCGCCCGAACCTTGATCTGACATAATTAAACCTCGTTAAATAGATATATTGATTTACTAAATTATAACCATTTATACAGAAAAGTCGTTTATCTTTATTTGTATTTACAGCTCGCCACACATTAAAAACTTACAGGCTTGGTATAATTTCGTTTCGTGTTACTAAGAATAAGTCTATCATACTATTATTGATGGACTTTTTAAAAATCGAATTGTGAAAATATGAATTTTTACGAAAAAGTAAGAAATTACGCACATTGGAAAACAATCGCAAAATTCGCTATTTACCTATTTAAAAGAGTGAAATATGAACAAATACACGTTGTTGCTGGTTATTTGTCTTATGTTACTTTAATGTCGCTAGTGCCCCTTATGGTGGTTATGTTATCTATCATGACGGCCTTTCCTATATTTTCAGATATTAAAGAGGTTGTAGAAGGGGTTATTTATAATAACTTCGTGCCAACTTCTGGCGATGTTGTTCAACATCATCTTACAGGCTTTGTTGATAATGCTTCTAAAATGTCAGCTATTGCTGTTTCCTTTCTTTTCTTATTCGCTTTACTGCTTATTTCAGCTATAGATAAAACGTTTAATCGGATATGGAACGTGAATAAACCTAGACGAATCGTCACTTCATTTTCAATGTATTGGATGGTGCTAACATTAGGGCCAATTCTTGCTGGTGGCAGCATTGTTGTTACCTCGTATATTGCGTCGTTGGTGTCTTTAGGTGATTATGATGTATACGGAGTTGCTAACATTTTTTTAAGATTATTACCTTTACTGGCTTCAGCTGGCGGATTTTTAGTTTTATATATGATTGTTCCGAACAAAATGGTAGTTTTTAAATATGCATTAACTGGTGCCGTAACTGCAGCCATTTTATTTGAGTTTGCTAAAAAAGGTTTTGCATTTTATGTAACTCAATTACCTTCATATCAAGCTATTTACGGAGCATTGGGTACCATTCCTATCTTATTTTTGTGGGTCTATCTTTCTTGGCTAGTTACCTTGGTTGGGGCTGTTTTAACGGTAGCTTTACAGGATTTTAGTGATGAACAAGTAGAACAAAATAATAAATAATGTGAGGTGAATTATGTCTAGAACACTTTTCCCTAAAATAACTGACTATAAGCAAGAATGGTTAGAAGTAGGAGATGGTCATCAATTGTATCTGGAGCAATCAGGCAATCCTGATGGCATACCTGTGTTGTATTTGCATGGTGGTCCAGGTGGCGGAACGAGTGAAAATCATCGGCGTTATTTTGATCCTAATCTTTATCGTATCATTTTGTTTGATCAACGAGGCTGCGGGCAATCTAAACCAGCTCCCAGTATTAACAATAATAATACTCAAGCCTTGGTTAATGATATAGAAAAAATAAGAGAACACTTAAACGTCACTAAATGGCTCATTAGTGGCGGTTCATGGGGAAGTACACTCGCTATGGTTTACGGTATTGCTCATCCCGAAAATGTACTAGGTTTTATATTAAGAGGTATATTTTTAGGGACGCAAGCTGAGTATGATTGGTTGTATAGGCCTGCAGGAGCACAACGTTTTTTTCCTGAATACTACAATGAATTTATTGAACATATGACAGAAGATGAGCAGTGTGACCCGCTTGCTTATTATCATAAAAAACTGCATTCAGAAAATGAAATTGCAGCTATTTCAGCCAGTAAAGATTGGTACTTATGGGAATTAAGGCTTTCTAGTTTAGAGCATCACCATATTGGTATGCTACAGGTAGAAGATGCTCATCAAGCACTATGCATGGCTAAAATATCAAGTCATTACTTTATTCAAAATGCTTTTATACAAGAGAATTATATTTTGAATAACCTTTATAAAATTAAGGATATTCCCGCTATTTTGATACATGGTCGATATGACATGGTATGCCAATTATATATTGCTCAAAAAGTTGCTGACCAATGGGATAATGCACATCTTCATGTTCTGCCTTGTGCTGGTCATAGTGGTTTTGAAAGACAAACCATAGACGCTTTTTGTAAAGCGACAGACACCATGGCTGAATTTTTAAATGAAAAAACAAAGTAAATAATTATATGATTGCGTTATTACAAAGAGTGTCGCAAGCCAGCGTTACCGTAGATGATAAAATTACCGGTGAAATAGGCAAAGGGTTATTAGTGTTTGTGGCAGTTGAGCCAACAGATTGTGAAGCAAAGGCAAAGCGTTTAGCTGAAAGAGTTGCTGGTTATCGTGTTTTTGAAGATGAACAAGGTAAAATGAACCTTAACGTAAAACAAGTTGAAGGAGAAATTTTAGTTGTCTCTCAATTTACCTTAGCTGCTGATACATCAAGAGGTATGAGACCAAGTTTTACTCATGCTGCACCAGCTGAAATAAGTAATGGCTTGTATGAAAGCTTTTGTGAAAACTTAAGATCTTTAGGGTTTAAAGTACCTACAGGTATTTTTGGTGCCGATATGAAAGTGAGCTTATTGAATGATGGTCCTGTTACTTTTAGGTTAACCTGCTAGTTATTTAACTTAAGTTCAAATTCTGTATAAAACGAGTCAAACGAATGACAAAAAACAGTGCGAGTATTATCGGATGTGGCTGGTTAGGTAAAGCGTTAACACGTGAGTTAGTGAATCTGCAGTATTCGGTCGTTGTTTCTACTCAGCATCAAGAAAAGGCAGCCGCTTTATCAGAACTAGGTGCTCAAGTTGAATGTTTTACTTTATCTAATATCAAACCAACAGCAGATGATTTTAAGTTATCTCTATTCCAACAGTCTTGTTTGATCATCGCTATACCTCCTATGATCCGTCAAGGTAAAACAGATTATCCGGATAAAATAAAGCATATTGTGCAACTTGCACAAGCAGGCAGTGTAAAGCAACTTATTATGATCAGCTCTACTGCCATTTATAATGGTTTAACTGGTGATGTAGATGAAAATGCTGAGTTAGAACTCTCTTCAGAAAAAACAGAAATTATCCATCAAGCTGAACAGCAAGCTATGGAGTTTCAAGGCGAAACTATTGTTCTAAGGTTTTCGGGTTTAGTGGGGCCAGAGAGGCACCCAGGTAAATTTTTAAAAGATGGTAGGAAATTATCAGACCCTAACGCAATCACTAATCTTATTCATCAGCAAGATGCCGTAGGTTTATTACTTGGCTTAATTAATCAACCTTATCATACCGCTATTTATAATGGTTCTAGTTATACGCATGTTTATAAGCGTGATTACTATGAAAAGGCGGCTCAGGCTATTGGCTATTCTAAACCAGAGTTTTTAGAGCCTGACCTTAAAAAAAGTGACTCACTTCAGTTAAGTAAAAAAATCATATCAAGTAAAATAAGACAAAAACTAAATTACACTTTTCAACATGATGATTTATTAATATGGTTAGAGAATCATTAGTTAACTGTTTATGATAAAATTTCACCAGTATTAGTATATTTAGTTGTAGTAAAGACTTAAATATAAATTCAATAATTTCCAATTAACCTACAGTATTTTAATAACTTATGACATGGTTCAAAAACAAAACATTTTATTTGTTTGTTGTGTTATTAACACACGTTTCTCTACTCGACCTTTTTTTTGTAACGAATAAAGGGCTAGTCTTTTTAGTGGATAAAAACCTAGAAATTAAAACGATTGTTACTCATCTTCTTATTATTTTTGTCAGTGTTGGTTTTTATGTTCTGCTTAATGTGGGTATGAGTAGTTATAGGAAAACGAATACGAAAGTGAGCGACTTTACATGGGTAATATGGTCTGTAGTGCTTATCTTAGGCATTGGTTTTGTACTGGTTTAGTGAGTTAATATTTATAGCCACTACTATGCAAAATAGGCGCTTCTTGAGTATAGAACAACTCGCACAACTTGATTGTTAGTTTGATGTAACCCATTAATAGTATTAATGAAAGGGACGTTGTGATTTAAACCTGTACAAATGAGTCGCTAAGTTCTAATCTAATTATTGTATTAATTGTGGTTTTTTCTATCGTTTTTGATTAGAAATTATATATTTTATTCCTTGTGAACAGAGTATAAATATGGACTTTTTTATTCAGCGTTTTTCTCAAACCAGCTTAGGTCTATTCCTAGGTATTCTTTTTTTTATGTCTTTTCCTGCTTTTTCTGCAACATCGGTCTCAACTTTTACAACAATAAGTTTAGCTTTTATTTTGGGATTAAGTTTCCCTGTAACACTGATCGCATTGTTGTATAAATCTAAACTCGCTTTTAAATTACGTTTTTTTATTTTGCAAACATTTAGTTTGATGGGGATATTATATTTTGTGGCCTTTTACGGGCAAGCGGGCATAACAATACCTTTAACTTTTTCGATGTTATATCTTGTGTTTCTCTATTTTAGTAAGTCACACAAACACATTGATTCGCCAATAAATATAGCAATAATTAGTCATGCTATGGTCTTGATTTTAGCGGCAACATACATAGCAGTTATTTGTTTTTACTCTAATACAAATGGTTATATTCTGTGGGTTGTGGCGAGTGGAATTGTGCTTGCGTTAATTGCCGTTAAAATTAAGTATGCTTGCGAAAATTTAGCTACTTTTATGCATGAAATTGTAATGCAATGGGGGCCTGCTTTTTATTTTTCTGTTGCGGTGTTTTTATGGGTTTATGGCGAAATTGATACGCAATGGTTCATCATAAACAGTGTGGGGTCTTATGCAATATTATTACTTATAAATTCTTGGAAAGTAATCAAAAAAATTAATAAAGAAAATGCTGAGCATGGGGGAAGGTTAGGGTTAGCACAAATGGGCTTGGCTAAAACACCAAAAGATGTTTCGACTAATTTACCTTCTCAGCAAGAAGCAGTTCAAGTTATAAATAAGTTATTAAAAAATCAAAAAAATACTAATCTTGCCATTATTGTATTTAAGCCTATCAACTTTAAACAAGTAAATAAAATATTGGGTCATCATAACTCAGACATACTACTTCTCCAGCTCGCTTACTGCTTACAAAAAAGTGTCGAAAACAATGACCGTCTCATTAATTTTAATAGTCGTAATGAGCCTATCCGTGTTGCGCGTTTACAAGGGTTGCATTTTTTAGTTGCTTTACAATTAAAAGAGAATGACACCTATGAGAATGACCTAGTCGAACAGCTTTGCCAAGAATTAATGCTTGCGGTCCCTGATGCGATGAGTTTTAAGAGTTTTTCATTAAACTTCGAATTAACTTTCGGTATTTCTTTTTTAGGTGAGCAAGGAAATGGCTTATCTCAGGTAATTGCCCATGCTGAAGATGCATTACTTTCATCAGAAAATAAGCAGCTTCCTTTAAGTTATTTTAATAAAGATGAAGTGATTTATACTGAACGTCATTTATTACAAATGGAGCGTTTGAAAAACGATATTATCGAAGATAATCTTTATTGGTATGTACAACCTCAAACACGATTAAGAGACCGAAAGCTGGTAGGGTTTGAGTTATTAGTACAATGGCATAATACTGATAATGTTCCTCTTACTTTCCAAGATTTTATTGATATAGCTGAACATAGCGGTGAAATATATTTATTAACCAAGCAAATGATCACACGAGCATTTAAGCTGATTTTAAAACTACAGAGAGTTTCAAATTATGAAACTGTTTCTATTAAATTATGGAGTCAGTATTTATTAGAACCTGATTTAGTGAGTTTTATAGAAAAACAAATAGCAACATATAATGTGCCTGCTAAATATTTAATTATAGAGTTACCCGAAGAGGTTGTGCTTTCTGCCGGCGTTAGAGCAAAGACAATTATTGATGAGCTCAAATCATTAAATATAAATATAGGAATTTCCGACTTTTCAGGAAGTTATGAGTCACTTCGTTATATAAGGAAAATGGCTGTTCATCAGGTGAAAATTGATTGTGAACATATAGGGAGAACCGATGATGACTCTGAAAAGGCGATTATTACAGCACTTGTCGATTTAACTCAGAAAATGAATTTACCCCTAATTGGTACGTCAATAAACGATAAATTAACAGAACAAGCATTTACTTTAATTGGCGGTGAACTTGCACAAGGAGATGTGGTAGATAAGGGCGTTACAACCGATAAAATAGATACTTGGGTTACCACGTGGAATGGCTTGTATAACCCAGCTTAAAGTGAAAAAAGGTTATTTAGTTTGCCATAACAATAAAATTATTATGGCAAACTAATGTAATTTTCAAATGTTAAATTGTTAAGATTAACTAATATCTAATGGATCTGGAGAGAGGATGATGCCAGTATTGTCAGCATATAAATAATCATCAGGTAAGAAGGTGACACCACCGAAATTAATGGCTAAATCATTTTCACCGGCTTCGCTTGTTGATGCGCCTACGGGGATAGAAACTAAGCTTTGTATACCAATGTCAACTTCTTCTAAAGCATCTACATCGCATACACTTCCATAACAAATAATGCCTTCCCAACCATTTTCTGCAGCTGCTTCAATAATATTAATATTAAGTAGCGCTCTGCGGGTTGAACCACCGCCATCAATAACCATAACTTTGCCTTCACCATCTGTGGCAGCAAGTTTAGCTATTAAGCCATTATTTTCGAAACACTTTATTGTAACTACTTTTCCGCCGAAAGAATGACGTCCACCATAGTTACTAAATATAGGGTCGACTACATCAACTAAATCAGTATAGATAGAGCATAGCTCGGTAGTATTATATTCCATGGGTGTTTCCTAGCGTTATGTAACAAGTTTCCTAAGAAGCTTTAGTATAACTAGCTTGAGATAAGGTTCAACTATCTATTTTTTAAAGAAGGGGCATTTAAGCACTTTTAGGTTATTGGTTTGAAGTTAATAGACTCTTCTCTACTGTTAGTGCTTGATAAACTTGTAGTATATTGCGACCAGTTAGATTCAAAATCGTTTGATAAAAGAAGTAATTCGTTATCAGAATAAATGTCGTTAAAGCCATCATCAAAGCTAAATCTATGACCATGTTTTCCTAAAGGCTCTATCGAAATAATGCGGACATTTTTTTTATGGTATACGTTAGGGATAGTTGTGGTACTTTTAGGTGAATTAGCTTTATGACATTCTGTAGGCGAGAATATTCGTAAATATTCATAATTTAATGAAAGGGTTTTATTTTGTTGAGGTGGTATATCGTTGAATACGATGTTTAATGCTTTTTGATTAGCCTTAAGTACAAATTTTGATATGTTTGACATCTTACTAATCCCACTATGAATAAATAAGAGAGAAATTTAAGTGATCAAATTTCTCTCTTATGGTTTATTAAGTTATAAAATAAAACGACTTAAGTCTTCGTTTTTCACTAACTCAGTTAAGGTGTTTTCTACGTAAGTACTATCAATCTTGATGGTTTCACCTGAACGTTCGTCAGCATTAAATGAAACTTCTTCAACAAGTCGTTCCATCATAGTGTGTAAACGACGTGCGCCAATATTTTCTGTACTTTCGTTAACTTGCCAAGCTGCGTTTGCTAATGCGCTTATGCCGTCTTCAGTAAACTCAATCGTTAATCCTTCAGTAGCCATTAATGCGATATATTGCTCAGTAAGCGATGCATTTGGCTCTGTTAATATACGAACAAAGTCTTGCGTGGTTAATGCTTTGAGTTCTACACGAATAGGTAAACGCCCTTGTAACTCAGGAATTAGGTCTGAAGGTTTACACATTTGGAATGCGCCAGAAGCAATAAACAAGATGTGATCTGTTTTGATCATGCCATGCTTAGTGCTTACTGTTGAGCCTTCTACTAAAGGTAATAAGTCACGTTGAACACCTTCGCGAGAAACGTCAGGGCCTGAAGAGTCTCCACGCTTACAGATTTTATCTATTTCATCAATAAATACGATACCGTTTTGTTCAACAGACTCAATCGCTTTTTGTTTGATATCGTCTTGATTAACTATTTTGGCCGCTTCTTCTTCTTGAAGTATTTTAAAGGCTTTTTTAATAGTTAATTTACGTTTTTTGGTTTTGTCGTTAGACATGCCTTGAAACATGTTTTGCAATTGCGACGTCATCTCTTCCATGCCAGGAGGAGCCATAATTTCAACACCCATTTGTGGTGCTGCTAAGTCTAATTCAATTTCTTTATCGTCAAGCTGTCCTTCACGTAATTTCTTACGAAATACTTGGCGAGTACTTGAATTGTTAGTTTCTTCTTCATTACCGAAAGAGTCGCGAGGATTAGGGATAAGCACATCTAAAATACGTTCTTCTGCTGCTTCTTCAGCTAAATGTTTAACGCGAGCCATTTCTTGTTCTTTCGTTAACTTAATTGCCATATCGGCAAGATCACGAATAATACTTTCAACTTCTTTACCGACATAACCTACTTCAGTAAATTTAGTCGCTTCTACTTTAATAAATGGGGCGTTAGCAAGTTTTGCAAGCCTACGTGCAATTTCTGTTTTACCTACACCTGTAGGTCCAATCATTAAAATATTTTTAGGGGTTACTTCTGCGCGCAACTCTTCATTAAGTTGCATACGACGCCATCGGTTACGTAAGGCTATAGCAACGGCTCTTTTGGCGTCACTTTGACCAACTATGTGGCTATCTAATTCGGAAACAATTTCACGAGGTGTCATGTTCGACATGCTAATTCCTTAAAACTGATAATTTATAACTCATCAATGGTATGTTGATGATTGGTAAATACACAAATATCGCCCGCTATTTTTAGCGATTTTTCAACAATTTCTCTGGCTGATAAGTCGGTATTTTCAAATAGTGCGGTTGCCGCTGCTTGAGCAAAATTACCACCACTACCAATAGCAACGAGATCGTGCTCAGGCTGAACAACGTCGCCGTTACCGGTAATGATTAATGATGCTGTTTCATCAGCCACGACTAAAAGCGCTTCAAGCTTTCTTAAAGCACGGTCACTTCGCCAATCTTTAGCGAGCTCTACCGCAGCTTTTGTTAAATGGCCTTGGTGTTGCTCTAGTTTACTTTCAAAGCGTTCAAATAAAGTAAATGCATCAGCAGTGCCACCGGCAAAACCTGCTAGCACTTTATCATTGTATAAACGTCGAACTTTGCGAGCGTTTCCTTTCATTACGGTATTGCCAAGCGATACTTGGCCATCACCAGCAATAGCTACTTTGCCATTGCGTCTTACTGAAACGATAGTAGTCACATTAACCCCTAATAGATTAACCAGCATACTTATGTATGCCGGTATTTAATGTATGTGTATGTTCAATAAGTAGGGGTGCTAGGTGGGGTTTTCAAGGATAGGAGTGTAATTATTTCCATAACCAAATTTGACAATAATTAATTTTGTTGTTTTTTAGTTTGTGTTTGTCTTTTTCTGCATCACGTTTTTTTTCATACGGACCAAGAAAAACTTTATAATAAGTACCGTTAGAACCCACTGATTTACTTATTTGTGCAGAAAGTCCCACAAAGGCTATTTGGGCCTTTAGTACTTCAGCTTGTTTAAGGGTTCTTAAAGATGCACATTGCATTTTATATGGGCCACCTTTTTTTACATCATATTGGCCTACTTCAATTTTTTTGTCTTCTAACTCTTTGCGGTAAGCCCATTTTTCTTTTGGAGGAGTAGGTAAGCTTGTTTCCGCTTTAGCTTTTTCTTCTACTAAAGGTGCCGTAGTCTCTTGTGGAGAAGTATCATTATCTTTAATGCTCCATAAAAAATACGTGAAAGCACAAATAATAATTAGGGTAAATAAGCCGATAAGTTTAACTTTTACCGGTAAACCTTTAGGTAGTTCTTTAGAGCCCTTTTTGTAAGGACTCTTTTTTGTATTGCGTGGGCGAGAAACGTAATCTTGATGTGCCATGGGAAACTAATTTTACAGGAAAAAATAAGAAGTAATTTTAACGAACTTGTTAATAAATGATACTGTTTTTATTCATATCATTTATACAAGATAAGATCAGAGTGAATTTTCAACTAAGTAGTGGTGTTGTTACCAACTTAAATCTATTGGATCTATGTCGACAGACCAACGTACTTTTGACTGCCATTCGTTGTTTGGGATCAATTGTAACATTTGGTAAATGGCTTGATGTAAATGCTTACGGGTTTTTGATTGCACAATAAGATGAAAGCGATATTTACCACCTCGCTTTTCCATTGCTGCAGGTAAGGGACCAGCAAGTTCACATCCTTCGTATGAAGTCGCACATATTTCACGTAAAAATTTATCAGGGTAAGAAGGGTAATTTGCTTCGGCTCTAAATAGTGCTTGAAAACCAAATGGAGGTAAATAAGCTTGCTTACGTTCAGTCAACGCATATTCTGCAAAGTGTTTATAACCATTATTAACAAGATCTTGTAATAATGGGTGCTCGGGATAAGCGGTTTGTACTAATACTTTCCCTGGCTTACTTTCCCTACCTGCTCGACCAGCCACCTGAACCAGTAATTGGGCCATGTGTTCTGCAGCTCTGAAATCGAAACTGAACAGTGCTCCATCAATATCCAGCATCGCAACTAAGGTAACATCAGGAAAGTGATGTCCTTTAGCGAGCATTTGAGTGCCTAATAATATTTGATGTTTCTTTTCTGTGACCTCTTGCAGTAACTTGGCTAGCTCTCCTTTTTTTCGTGTGCTGTCTCTATCTATTCTGACACTACTTGCGTCTGGAAACAGCTCACTAATGCGTTGTTCAAGCTGTTCAGTACCTTGTCCTAAAGGTTTGATACGAACACTACCACAACTATCACATTGCGCGGGTACACGTCTTTGACTACCGCAATGATGACACATGAGTAGTTGTTTACTTTGATGCAAGGTATATGGTTTATTACAACGTTTGCATTCAGGGATCCAATGGCATTCTTGGCAATTAATGGCTGGCGCGTAACCTCTACGGTTTAAAAATATTAATACTTGTTCGCCTCGCTCAATGGTTTTCTTAATTTCACTTTTTAAAGTGTCGGATAAACCATGTTCCATTTGATGTTGAGCAATGTTGATCAAGTGAATTTTCGATGTACTACTATTACCCGCCCGATTGAGTAATTGATGGTAATGATATTTACCTGAAAGTGCATTATGCAAAGACTCTAGGCTAGGTGTCGCACTGCCTAATATAATAGGAATGTCTAGCTGGCGGGCTCTTAAAATAGCCATGTCTCGAGCATTATATCTAAAGCTGTCTTGTTGCTTGAACGAGCCGTCGTGTTCTTCATCAATAATAATCATACCGAGTTGATGCAAGGGGGTGAAAATAGCAGAGCGGGTACCTATTACAATAGCTGAACTACCGCGTTGCGCTTCAAGCCATGTTTGTAATCTTTCATTATTATTTAAGCCAGAATGATGCAAACAAGTCGGCACATTAAAACGCTGTTCAAAACGGTTAAGGGTTTGCGGAGTTAGGCCTATTTCAGGTACAAGCACAAGTACTTGTTTATTGGCTGCCAATATTGTTTCCATGGCTTGTAAGTAAACTTCGGTTTTACCACTACCTGTAATACCATCAATTAAGTGGCAAGAAAAACACTCGTTGGTTTGTTCAATGGCTGACAATACAACCGCTTGCTCAGTAGACAAAGTAAGTTTGTTCTCGCTATTTAATGAAGATTCAGTCCATTTAAATAGGGTTGGCTGTCTCTCTTCTTGTTCAATAAAACCTTTTGTTTCTAATGCGGTTAACTGCGACTTTGTATAACCTAAGGTACGTAACTCTGCCCATGTAATTGACAAGTGTTTATCAATTAATTGATGTAAAGCGTATTGTTTAGCCGCTTTAGTTTTCAACTTTTCTAATAAAGTGCGATCGATATTTTTAGCCGATACCCAAATGAGAGGAAGTGATACGTCAGGTTGTTTTACTTGTCGTAAAAGTACCGGTAGGGCTTGTTGCAAAACATCACCTATAGGGTGGTGATAGTAGTCAGCACAGCGCTGTAAAAATTGTAATAGTGGCGCATCAAAATGAAAATTATCAACGACTCGGCTGGTAATGTTTTTGAGCTTGTTCAGTGGTAGTTCGGTTTGTTCGCTCACTGACAATACAACGCCAATAACTTGTCTTGGTCCAAAGGAAACCGCCACACGTTCACCAATTTTAAGCGGTTTGTCTAATAAGTTAGGTGGAACAACATAAGTAAACAATTGTCGCAAAGGAACGGGAATAGCTATTTGTACAAAAAGAGGATTTCCTGATTGCGTCACTTGTTACAACTTATAAATGAATGATGACTTATTTTGACGTTTAAACGTTAACTTGCCAAGTTTGAAAACACGATAAAAGTGATTAAAGATAAAATAAGTAAAAACTCATTAAATTTGGTGGTTTTTACGCCAATATATATTGCTTAATAGCATTAATTAAATTACTATGCGCCTCCAAATTATTTAACTCGTATGGTGCTTGGCAGCAATTTGACTGATCAAGTGGCGATACGGCCTTACAGAGGTAACCCCCATGAAAGACGGTATTCATCCTAATTATGCAGAGTTCAAGGCAACTTGTTCTTGTGGTAATGTTATTACAACTCGTTCAACAGTAGGTAAAGATCTTTACTTAGACGTATGTTCAGAGTGTCACCCATTCTACACTGGTAAGCAAAAAGCTGCTGAAACTGGTGGTCGTGTTGATAAATTCAACAAACGTTTTGGTGCTCTTTCTAAGAAGTAAATCTTCTTTAAAGATAACATTATTGAAAAAAGCGCCTTGTGCGCTTTTTTTATGTTCGCAATTTAAGTTTAGCTTTTAAAATATAGGCTATATTTTCGTTAATGTTGGCTTTCTTTTATTCTTCTTTTTATCTATTTCTGCTACATTAGTCCCCATTCAATTTTACCCATTCCCTCATTCAGCAAGGTACGTAAATGGCCGATCGTAAGCCCGATAAATTTTTTAAAGACAGAAAATTTAAAACTGATACTCAAATGGACGAGCTAAAGGTTCCCCCTCATTCGTTAGAAGCGGAGCAGTCTGTTTTAGGTGGTTTGTTACTAGACAATGATACTTGGGATAGAGTGAGTGAAAAGGTGGTTGCCGAAGATTTTTATAGCCGCTCTCATCGTATTGTTTTTGAATGTATTGCCGTGTTGATTGAGCTAGGCGAACCTGTAGATTTAATTACCCTGTCTGAAAGCTTAGAAAACGATCAAAAATTAGATGCTGCTGGCGGTTTTGTTTATCTTGCTGAAATGATGAAAAACACGCCAAGTGCTGCCAACATTGTTGCTTACGCTGAAATTGTAAGAGAGCGAGCCGTAACGCGTGAGATGATCAGCGTTGCCAATGAAATCGCTGAAGCTGGTTATGACACTCAAGGTCGTACAAGTGCTGACTTACTTGATTTTGCTGAAACCAAAGTATTTGCTATTGCAGAGAAAAGAACCAATAAATCTGAAGGTCCTGCATCACTTAATTCTGTACTAGAGAAAACGGTAGATCGTATTGAGAAGTTGTGTTCATCGCCAACGAATGGTGTTACAGGTGTTTCTACAGGTTTTGCCGATTTAGATAAAATGACTGCTGGCTTACAAAAATCAGATTTGATCATTATTGCGGCACGTCCATCTATGGGTAAAACAACCTTCGCGATGAACTTGGCCGAAAATGCAGCAATGACATCAGACAAGCCTGCACTTATATTTAGTTTAGAGATGCCTGCTGATCAAATAATGATGAGGATGCTGGCGTCTTTAGGCCGTATTGACCAAACTAAAATTCGTACCGGTCAATTACAAGATGAAGATTGGGCTCGACTTTCTTCTACCATGGGATTACTCATGGAAAAAGGTAAAATGTACATTGATGACGCCGCAGGTTTAACACCTACTGAAGTTCGTTCAAGAGCAAGACGTATTCATCGTGATCATGGTGGTATTAGTATGATCATGATTGATTACCTTCAGTTGATGCGCGCACCTCAGTTTTCAGATAATCGTACTTTAGAAATTGCTGAAATTTCACGCTCGCTAAAAGCACTAGCGAAAGAATTAGAAGTACCGGTTGTTGCACTATCTCAGCTAAACCGTAGCTTGGAGCAGCGTTCAGATAAACGCCCGATCAACTCCGATTTACGTGAATCAGGTTCAATAGAGCAAGATGCCGATTTGATCATGTTTATTTATCGTGACGAGGTATATCACGACGATTCTGAATTTAAAGGTATGGCAGAAATTATTATTGGTAAGCAACGTAACGGCCCAATTGGCCGTGTACCGCTGACTTTCCAAGGTCAATTCTCTCGTTTTGATAACTATGCGGGTTCTCATGTACTTGAAGAAGATTAACTCTTTTTGTGTAGTGAATAATTAATGAGTATACGTACCGCGACGGCGATTATTGATTTCCAAGCGCTTGCTAATAACTATCAAACCATTAAATCCTATGCGCCTAACAGTAAAGTGTTAGCTGTATTAAAGGCGAATGCCTATGGACATGGTTTAGAGCGCATAGCACAAGCTTTGCCGCAAGCTGATGCCTTTGGTGTTGCACGTATTGGCGAAGCTATTGCCTTGCGTAAAGCAGGAATAGTTCAGCCAATCGTTTTATTAGAAGGTTTCTTTTCACCGGATGAGCTTTTTTTATTATCTGAATATAACCTAGACACTATTATTCATAATAAAGAACAGCTTAATGCAATAACACACGCCAGTATTGATACTCCTATTAAGGTTTGGCTGAAAATTGATACAGGAATGCATCGATTAGGTATTGCCCCTAATGACTTAACGACTTTTTATCAAACATTAGAGCAATGTAAAAATGTTCAAAAAGGCATTGTTTTAATGAGTCATTTAGGCTGTGCTGATGATGTAAATGATAAAACAACCGCCATTCAGCTTAACTTATTTCAGCAGCTTACTAGACTCGGCCGTGAAAATAAAAATGAATGTTCTTTAGCTAACTCTGCAGGTATATGCGCGTGGCCTGAAACGCATTTTGATTGGGTTAGGCCTGGTTTAATGTTGTATGGTGTATCGCCTATGCTAACCTTAAGTAATGAAAAAAAAGCGCTACAGCCAGTTATGACACTAAAATCGAGTATTATCTCTATTCGAAAAATAGCCAAAGGCGACTCTGTAGGTTACGGAAGTACTTGGACAAGCAATCAACCAACTCATATTGCTGTTATCGCTATAGGTTATGGTGATGGTTATCCTCGTCATGCTGAAAATGGTACGCCTGTCTATGTAAACGGCAGAATAGTACCTTTAGTAGGAAGAGTGTCTATGGATATGATCACGGTAGATTTAGGCGGAGACTTAAAAGATAAAGTCGGTGATGAAGCCACGCTATGGGGAGCTGATTTACCTATTGAACGAGTTGCTAAATATGCGACTACCATTCCTTACGAGCTTTTGTGTAATATCAGTAGAAGAGTACATATCACTATCAAAAAATAGCCGTACTATTTTTTAAGGTCATTATTATGTTTATTCACCTTGAATAGTCGCTACTACCTCTCTAGAGCTTGCATAGTTTCTGTGCTCGCCTAAATATATTCCTTGCCATATTCCCATGTTAAGCCTTCCAGCAGTAATAGGGATCGTAATGTTATTTCCCAGAAGACTCGTTTTTATATGAGCAGGCATATCGTCGCTACCCTCATAAGTATGCTGATAGTACGGAGCATTTTCCGGCACCATAACATTAAAGTGTTTTTCCATATCAGATCGTACTGTCGGATCTGCATTTTCGTTTAATGTTAAAGAAGCGGAAGAGTGTTTAATAAATAAGTGGATAACACCAATATCAATTGCTGAAATTTCAGGTAAGTGGGTAATAACTTCGTCTGTTATTAAATGAAACCCACGTTTTCTAGCTTTTAATGAAAACTCAATTTGTTGCCACATGATATAAAACCTTTCTGTTGGCATTGCTAAATTTTAGGTATTAAAAAACCCCATTGAAAAATGAGGTTTTTGGATTTAGCAAAGATTATTTATCGAAACTGAATTCTATAAAAGCTTTACCTAAAGGAGATGATAATGGAATGATCACAATAGGTCCGTCAGCTTTATGGCTGATAGTATGATCTTTACCTGAAACTACTACTGGTGTAGCCATATCAAACTCGAAGCCTTTTTCACTCAGCATGCGTTTAGCGCCGCCAGTAACCATATTGGTAATTTCACCGACCAAATCAGTAATTTCGTCATTAATTTCGTCAGGTGCTTCGCCCACCATGTTTTTCATAGTAGCGAGGGCTAATCCAGCTTGAAAAGTTATTGAGAGAGAGCCTTTAGTTTGCTCACTCACCATGCCGATTAATCCAGAAACATCACCCATAGCGATGTTGCTTTTCTTTAAAATGGGCTTTTCTGGGGTTAAATCCATTTGTGCCATTGTTGACATAACGTTAAGCATTGATGACAAAAACGGGTTGATAAACTCTACATTCATGAATGTTTCCAAGGCCTTAATTGAATTCTCTAGTACTGATTTTGCATGGAAAACGCATAAATGTAAATCAGTACTTGCTATTTAATACCATCAATTTTCACGATTGTTTGTGAGGCGGTAAAAGTTAAACTTCCTTCTATTGTACTATCTTGAAAATTTAAAGTATTTATTTGTTTAGGATAAGTATTAACGAGTAAGTCATTTTTTACCAATAATCCGGGTAAATAATTTTTAAAACCAACTTCTTGGTAGATAAATATATTTCCTCGTTTAACTTCAATGCCAATAAAATTTAATTTAAGTTCTTGGTTTGCAAAGCTCAAGGTGAAGTGTTTTTCTACATATTCTTGTATAAAGGCTTCGTACTGTTTATGTTCAGGAGAAAAATTTATTTGTTTAAGTTCTGAAATAGCATTTTCAAAATCGTGAGCAGTAAACTGATGAATTATTTCGATTTTTTTAGACGATTCATTTAGTGTTAAATCTGTAATTCCAAAAAAATAACTATGAGCAGCAGCGGTTGCTGCTACTCCCCAAAACAGTAATATAATAATTGATTTAAATAAGTGCTTAATCATTAATTACTTATCTTCATCAGCCGCATCGGTATCTGACTCTTTTTCGTCAAGAGACTTTAGTTTTTTATTATAGTCACGCATCATGTCTTCTTTTTTGCGTTTGTATAAATCAAAGCGAGATTTTATAGGGCGTGCAGGCCAGTAATTGTTATTTACATTTACATCTGCTGTTTCCCAGTTTGGATCAACGGCAATGGCTGTTATCTCTTTATCTCTAATCAGTAACTTTGATACTTTACTGCTATTTTTACGCCAAATTTCAGCCGGAATTCTAATGTTTTCTTTGCTGTTATCAGCATAAGTGACTTCTAATAATATCGGCATAACTAAACCGCCAATATTATTAAAATCGATAATGTAGAAGTTACTTTCATTGGTTAATAAGGTTTTTTCCCAATCTTCTAGTTTTTTATTAGCACTATTATATTTATTACGATCAGCATTTGTTGCGGTAAATTTGTCATGTTCGTTATAAAAATCTAATAGCTCAGGTTTATCTTGAGTACGTAACCACTGACCTTTATTACGTAAGTTTGAAATAAACTCGGGTTTTTCGTTTTCTAATGCACGTTCCCATGCTTCTTCAGTATCTGGATTTTGGCTATTTGGACGGTATAAATGAATGTCGCCTAACGCAATATCAACATGATCTGTAGTGTAAAACCAACCACGCCAGAACCAATCTAAATCAACGGCTGAAGCATCTTCCATTGTTCTGAAAAAATCGGCTGGGGTAGGGCGTTTAAACATCCAACGTTGAGCATATTCTCTGAATGCAAAGTCAAATAATTCACGGCCCATAATAGTTTCACGTAATATATTTAATGCTGTAGCAGGCTTACCGTAAGCATTATTACCAAACTGTAAAATAGACTCTGAGTTGGTCATAATCGGTACTTGGTTGTTACTTTTCATATACTCAGTAATATCTGCAGCGTGACCTCGACGCGAAGGATAGTTTTCTTCCCATGATTGTTCAGCTAAAAATTGTACGAAAGTATTTAAACCTTCATCCATCCATGTCCATTGGCGTTCGTCAGAGTTAATGATCATAGGAAAGTAGTTATGACCCACTTCATGGATAATTACACCAATTAAGCCGTACTTAGTTCGGCGTGAATAGGTTTTTTCACCTGTTTTTTTGTCAAGTGTTGGGCGAGGGCCATTGAAGGTGATCATCGGATACTCCATACCACCTACAGGGCCGTTTACTGAGATAGAAACAGGGTAAGGATATGCAAAAGTATATTTATTGTATTGCTCCATCGTATGGATAATGGCTTCAGTAGAATATCTTTCCCATAAAGGGTTACCTTCATTTGGGTAGAAAGACATGGCCATAGTGTCAGTAGCACCTTTTTTATATCCTTGTGCGTCCCAAATAAATTTACGGCTTGACGCAAATGCAAAATCTCTTACATTTTCAGCTTTGAAGTGCCATGTTTTTTCTTTGCTAGAACGAGATTTCTCATTCTCTAAGGCTTCATCTGGCGTTACGATTAAAACAGGTTTTTTGGCTGTTTTTGCTTTGTCTAAACGTTGGCGTTGTGTTTTGGTTAAAACATTTTTAGGGTTTTGTAGTTCACCTGTTGAAGCAACAATATGATCGGCAGGTACGGTGATTTTCACATCATAATCACCAAATTCTAAAGTAAATTCGCCGTTACCTAAAAATTGCTTATTTTGCCAACCGACTGCATCGTAATATGCTACAGCTCTAGGAAACCAGCTTGCCACTTCGTATAGGTAGTTATCGTCTTCTTTAAAATACTCATAGCCTGAACGGCCACCCAATACTTTTTGTTCTTGTAAGGTGTATGTCCATTCAATATTAAATTCTATATTTGCGCCTGTTCTGAGTGGCTTGTCTAGGTCAATACGCATCATGGTGCCGCTAATAGTATACGGTAATGCTTTATTGCTTTTGTCCGTTACTTTTAAAATACGGTTTCCGCCATCAAACGTTTCCGTTTCAATGACATTTCGGAAGCCACTGTAAGTTATTTTTTTAGCGGGGGCGGTACGCGTTAACTTAAAATCTGAGGCTCTTCCCATTCTATTTTGATCGAGTTGTAACCAAATATAGCGTAGCGTGTCGGGAGAGTTGTTTTTGTAGTTTAGTGTTTCGCTGCCTGTTAATTGCTGCGTTTTATCATCTAATTTTATTTCTATTTCATAATCAACTTCTTGTTGCCAATATTTATGGCCTGGAGCGCCAGAAGCTGTTCGATAAATGTTTGGGGTAGGCAGGATTTCTTCTAATTGACGAAATTTGTCATCGTTAATTGTACTCTTAGCTAATACAGTATTTGATGTTGCGATACATAAACAAACTACCGCAGAGCTGAGTATAAGTTTTAGCGTGTATTTCATAATATTCCCATTATGCATTTTTAATATGTTTTTTATTCTTCATAGCTTTATAACATAACCTGCTTCAGTCCGTTAAGGGGTAGCTATAAGTATGCGATAAGAATACATAAAGATAAGATTAATAGCAGATCAATTGTCAAATTGGAGTTACAAAGTGATTAATTGGGAGCCATTATTGACAATTTTTACAGGTACCGTGTGCTTCAACAATTTGATGGCTAATTGAAAATCCATGCGTATCGGCCATTATTCTTAGTGACGAGTCTAAGTCATTTGATTGAATTTCTTCAACGTATCCACAAATGTCACAAATAAGTAACTGAACTGGGTGACTACATTCACTGAAGTGATGACACATAACAAATGAATTAATAGATTCAATTTTATGAACAAAGCCTTGTTTACCCAAAAAATCTAATGCTCTATATATAGTGGCGGGTTTAGCTGAAGCGTCAACTTTCTTTAATTGATCTAATAAATCATAAGCACCTATTGCGCCATCATGTTGAGCAAGAATTTTAAATACTTGTTCACGCGCTGGGGTAAATCTAGCTCCACGAGTTTGGCAAACGTGTTTCGCTTGTTCTAATAGTTTTTCAGTAAGCATATTTTTCATTATTCAGGGTAAATGACTCTTCAAGTTTATCATAGTGATCCTATGCGTCTAGATGAATTCGCCACTATTGCAATTCAATTTATAACCTTAGTCATACAAAATGTATGAATTTTTAATAAATGAACATCGAAATTTCGATGTTTTCAATAGAATTGCTAGGTAAATATTTATCAAAAAGCGATCAGGAGGAATTGTTGCAGCTATGTCGCTAGAATTATGTTAAATATTTGTTAATATTAATGAGGATGGTGATCGTATATATTAAATAATGTATTCAATATGTTGTTTCTTAAAGGTTTTTGTGTCATTAAAATTTACAGGTTTATTTAACATTATATTAACAAGTTGTTTTATTTGTTTTAATTCAATGTGTTATAAAGTTGGCATTTAGCTTGCTGACTGCGTTTGTGTTCGGAAATGTTAGTTGTATTAACATTTTGTTAACTCTTTGTGTGTTGTTTGAGTAACGAGTCGAACAAACTAAATTAATTCAGTATGGCTGTTCATAATAAGAACAGCTTTTATTAAAACGAAAGGAATAAAAATGAAAAATTTTAAGAAAAAATTATTATCGGCTGTTGCTGTTGTCGCATTATCTCCATTAGCACAAGCTGGTGTAATTTCTTATTCAGATAACCACATTTCTTCAACTACCGATTGGTTTGATACATTAACAGTATCACAATTCGACAGCAGCATGGGTACACTTAATACCGTAGATATCTCTTTTTCTGCAGCTATGTTATCAGACATGATTTTAGATAATGACAATGTTTCAGCAACTACAGCACGTGGTACTGTATCTGTTGATACTATTGGTTCATTTTTAGGCTTAGGCGCACTTAACATTGCTTTATCAGCTGATACAGGGTTTCAAGCTTTAGCTGCTGATGATTCAGGTGATACAGATATCCCAGGAGCTGGTGGTGCAGATGAGTATGCCGGTTTAGGTTTAACTGGTTCTGATATGATGAACATTACTATCGACGCTTCAAATGCTGATTTCTTAAACTTTATCGGTGCTGGTACTGTTTCTACAGTAGGTTTAGGTACTTTCGGTGGTTATGCTGTAGCTGGTGGTGGCGGTAATGTTGATGTTAACGTTAATACTTCGGCTTCTGCTATTTTAAATGTTACATATAACTTCACTGATAAAGTAACAACTTCTGTTCCAGAAACTGGTTCTTTAGCTATTTTTGGTTTAGGTCTTGCTGGTTTTGCTTTAAGCCGTAAAGCTAAAAAATCTGCTTAATTTATTATGTTAATAAATTAATGTTTATTTAATTTTAAATAAATATCTCTAATAAAAGCACCATATTTATGGTGCTTTTTTATTGTGTAAAATATTCTGACACTCGCTGGGAAGTATGTTGTTTATTGTTGTCAGTGTTTACAGTTTAATATTCCAAAGTATTTTTATTTCTTGTAATACAGCTTTAATAACGGGTTCATCTGATCTGTTTTTATTAATCGCAAAAAATAACGGGATCTCAAAATCTAATTGCGGGAGTCGTTTTACGTATTGTAACCTTTCAGCTTCTTGTGCTTCATCGTATTCTAAAAAGCTCAGACCATAACCTGCTTTTACTAGTTGTAATCTTGTTTCGTCGCTACTTGTATTTATATTTGCGGTAGTAAACTGTTTTAGTGTAGATTTTAATTTGTCATCAAAGGGACAGTATTTTCCCATCGTTATCCAAGGGGCTTGTGCTAAATCAGTGATCAAGCTTTCATGAGTTAAAAGCGTGGTAGCCGGAGCAATAGTTGTAATATTTTGCTGTTTGATAGGCAATGCAAATAGCTCATTAGGAACTTCACCATAAATATATGCACCGTCAATGATATTGCTTTGCAATGCGGATAAAGCAGCTCCGCTAGAAAGCGTTTCAATATTTAAATGAATGCCTTGGCAGTTTTCCGTTATGTTTTCTAATAAAAGGGGTAAATTGAGCAGATTAGGTGATTGATTAATCGAGAGTTTAAATTCGCCTATTATTTCACTTTGATTTTCTACCGCTAAATTAACCATATCAATAGCCGAATTTAAAGTTTTTTCAGCTTTAGGTAATAGTAGTTTACCTTTCTCGGTAAGGGCCATACCTTTACTTGAACGATCAAATAAAGGTGTTTTTAATTCTTCTTCAAGACTTTTAATATGAGCACTAATTGCTGGCGGTGTTGTACATAACTGTTTAGCTGCGGCGGTAAGATTACCTGTTTTTGCAACAACAACAAATGAGCGTAAATGATAAAATTCCATGCATGTCTCTTCGTATTAATAAAAGCGAGAAAGTTAAACTATTAACTTGTTTTTTAACCTTTGCACTATACCTAAAATAGACTTTTAATAGCATTCATAAATCATGAATACTCACTTCATATTTTATGAATAGCGAAGTTTTGTGAATCGTTTTACTTTATAGCCGTAACCAATCAAGTTCCCACTGAAACCCGCATCTTGAATGATTACGTGTATATATCGAAAACCACTTACGATTTTAAATCGCCTATTAAAGTAACAAATAAAGGAAATTAATTATGCCTTCATCATCTAATGTGCTTGAATTTTCACCCGCGAATAGCAAAGTTGCTAATACATTTTTTTCTAACAAATTAAGTTTTGAAACTGATTGCTCTGATGTGTACGCAGATATAAAAGCAGGCGCTAATGACTATTTATTACTTGATGTGCGTTCTAAAGAAGCTTTTGATAAAAGCCATGCTATTACAGCCATCAGTATGCCTCATGCACAGATAACAGCTGAATCTTTCGCGAAGTATCCTAAAAATACGATATTTGTTGTTTATTGCTGGGGACCTGGTTGTAACGGAGCAACAAAAGCGGCTAAAAAAATATCTGCTCTAGGCTTTGCTGTTAAGGAGATGATTGGCGGCATACATTACTGGGAAGATTTTGAACGTTACCCAGTAAATAGATATCAAGCTAATGCCCAAGTGTGATTTTTCTAAAATATTGATTTAAGTTATTACTTTAGATCGTAAGTTTTTAACAGGATGAAGAGTCAATCACTAACAGCTGAACTAAATGAGTAAAGTACAAATGAATAAATGTGTATTAAATTTTCATTTATTTTGTGTGGCGTATATAAACCCCGTATAATTCGCGCAAATTTTAGCAGTTATCACTAATAACTAACTTATTGCGTATTTGAAAGGTTTTAATGCTTTATGATTTCTCATAAACTTTCCGTTGCACCCATGCTCGATTGGACTGACTTATTTGAAAACAAAGGCTTGATGCACTGCTAGGTGTACAATAGGCGTACTTCCTCTATTTTTTACCTGCTGAGTCAAGCTTTAATTGTTTAAACTTTATACTATTTAATCATTTTATTGAAATTTGGACATTTTTTCATTAGAATCGCGGTTATCAAAGAAGTAAAATTGTCATGGAAGATATTAAGTGGTAAATAAAAAATTCCCCAGTGATTACCCTACTCATATTCAAGTTCCTAGTGAAAAAGCGGCACCTATAAATATAGAACTTTATAGAATGGTAGGAAATAATCCTCCTTTAAGAGATGATTTCGTGCCTAGCAATAAAGACCCTTTACAATCTCATATGATCAAACAGTCTAAATTTAGAGATTCCGCGGGTTATTACGGCACTTCATTTTCTTTGGATAAATCTAAACTGGTTAGTGTTATTAAAGGTAATCCAAATAAATTTGGTTCGAAAAAAGTGGCTAAAGGAGCTATAACTAGAGATATGGGAGTTGGAGAAAAAGACTCTAAAACTCATGTTACTGTTTGGTTTTATCAAAATGTTTTCCCTGATGGGTTTGAAGTATTATGAGTAAGAAATCTGATTTACTTTTCAAAACGTCTTCAATTTATGGAGATTTGTACTATCACAATGTATATAGTTTCTATGAACAGCCTTTAATTTTTACTGCATATAATGAGAATGATCAATTATTCTTTTGTTATGACTTAGGTGTTGATGAAAGTAATGAATTGTGGATTTTTGCCCCTATTTCTGAAGAAAAAGTAAGGAAATTGGAAAATAAAGATATTCCAATTGTCAGCGCACTTATTCAAAATAAAAATTATAAAGCGATTTTGTATATGGAGCCATTTGATGACTCTCCAGCAAAAGAATCTTTATGTTTAGTGAAAGATTTACCTTATCAGTGGCCGAATCTGGATGTTTTTATACATGAAAATATTAATTATGATAATAGACGAAAGCATACTCATAAAATAAGAATTAATAAGCCAAATAGTAAAGCAATTGATTCGTCTATTCTTAACGGGGCAAATGATAGTTTTGGTTATTTTTGTAAAAATGTTTGGAAAAAACATGATATTCCTTCAAAAATATTGCTACACGATGCTATCCCAGGTTCTTTTATATACCGTGTTGAGGTTCAAAATAAAGATACTGATAAAGAAGAGGTTCATGAGATACTAAATAGGCTTTCCAATAAAGATGATTTCATTCATGCTATTGATGAAAAAGAGCTTGATTTAAGGTTAGTAAAAAGATTGTTTGACGAGGTTCTCTCGCATAGATTAACTATTCAATTAATTGATGAAGAATCTACAGACATTATTATTGAATTAACTGAGGCATATGTATATGAGCTCATTGATATTGTTGATGATAGGCTTGGTACTTATCTAGATAGTAGCATGGTGCCTCAAGCTGATAATTTTGAAACTCTCAGGCTTTTTTTAACTTTAACAAAGAATAAAGGTTTTGTTACTGCTAGCGATCTCGGAGTCCATCAAAGACAAGTCAGTTATTATCGAGATGCATGTGAGTTACTTGCTTTAGTGCATGATTATTCAAAGTTAACACCACTTGGTTTAGATGCTGTAAGTTCGTCAAATAAGGATTTTGTAAGTATAATCAAAACCCAATTTATGCATACAGAGTGTGGAAGTATTTGGATGCTTAATCAGGGAGTTAAAGACTTGTTAGATATAAATGGGGAATCAGCCACTGATTTCCTTATTCAATTTTGTAATGGTTTGAGTGAAGGAACAGCTAAAAGAAGAGCTCAAACCTTAAAGTCTTGGGTTAGAAACTTTAAGGAGTTTAAATAGGATTTTTAATTTTATTTAATCTTTGGTTAGTTATTTCAACAGCTTTAGCACTTAAATCGTTACCTTTAAAATTTCGTTTTAATTCGGCTGAAGCACAACCTACAAATCCCGCTCCACAAAAAGCATCAGCTACAACATCGCCTTCTTCAGAGCTTTGTATTATTAATGTCTTAGCTAGGTTTGTCGGTTTTTCTGTTGGATAACCACGCCAAATTCTTTTTTCTTGAAGTATGTCCGGTATCGATAAGTCATTTAACTTACGCTTTCCTTTTTCAAAAAATAAAATAAATTCATATCTTGCTCTATAATGATAACCCATCCCAATAGCCATTTTGTCCCAAATAATTGGTTTCCAAAATTTAAAACCAGCGTTTTCAGCAATTGGTTTTGCTATAAATGCTGTTTCTTGATCGCAAAAGAGATAGAAGTGGCTATTTTTAGCTAAAACACGATAGACTTCTTTGAAAAGTTCTTCAAATCTAGAGTTTGGAAATATCTCAAACCATTGGTTGCTTGATGATTTACTTTTTTTTAATCTTGTTGTAGTTCCAATTTTTCTGTGCTTTTCTAGAGATTCATAAGGAGGGTCGGTTATAAAGAGGTTTATAGAGTTATCATCTTGAGATTTTAACCAATCAATAGCATCTTTATTACTTATGTCAAATTCCGTTTCGATATTTTTATTAATTATATCTTCTTTTGAAGCGTCCATTTTACTCTCTAAAAGTTATGTTAATTTATACAGTGTATTGTGTCATGTTTTATCCTAGCAATGCAATGAATTGGAATTTATATAATAACAATACCGTTGTATAACACTTAGGCACTTCCTACATTCTTTGACCTGACCAAACAACTCGGCCAATTAACTCTATATCTGTTCCATTAATGTCTTCTTTATTTATTTCCCAAGGCTCGTACATATGGTTATCTGATTTCACCTTTATAATACCTTTAGGTAAGACCTGTAATCTTTTGACTAGTAAATTATTGTCATGTCTTATTACATAAATCCCATCATTCAAGCCATTAAAGTGTTTATTTACCATTATCATGGCACCGTTCTTTAATGTTGGGTACATGCTGTCACCGTCAACTAACATCAAAAATACATCATTTGGGTTTACACCTATTTCTTTATTTAGCCATTTTGGCTCAAAGCTTATTAAGTGTGTTTGTTCTTCAGCTTCAACTAATAATCCTTCACCAGCTGATGCTTTTACTTCATAAAAAGGTAATTTTATATGGCCTTCTATGACATTTTTTGTTGGTTCCACCTCTAGATTTCCTTTTCCAGTCATAAACCATAAAACATGTTCTTCAAGGGTTGGTGTGGTAATTATTTTATCAATTACTGAAACACCAACGTTAGAGAACCCTCCTTCGATTTTTTTCAATGTACTCAATGATATGCCAGTAATTTCTGAAAATTCGGCTTGAGTTTTATTCATTGATTCACGGAGGATTTTTATTTTTTTGCCATAATTCATTTGACATGGTTCCATATATGGATTTATGATTGTCACAGGTTCCATTTATCGAACCTTGTGTCGACTCTAATCGCTTTGAATTGCTTTAACCCTGAATAATCACATAGGTGACATATGAATACAAATTTTGCACTTTTGGCACGCTTTGAATCTCCTGTGATTGAGCTAAAAGATGTATGCCAAGAATTCTTTGGTATCACGGTTAAAACAGCTAAACAAAAAATCAAAGGTGAAGATTTCCCCGTGCCTACTTTTAGCCTAATTAAGTCAGAGCGTTCACCAGTATTTATAAAAGTAGAAGACTTAGCAAATTATATCGACAAGCAATATGCAGAAGCTAGTCACCAATGGCAACGAGTTAACTTGGCCTAACTATGACAATCAAAGACATTTATTTTCAAGTAGAGCAATGGGGCGATGTGTGTATTCAACACAAAGGCCAAGTGCACCACTTTACAAATCTAATGTCATTAATCTCATTTCTTCAACCTATCTACGGTGAAGACTTCAACTTAATTGAAGTAACAGATGAAAATTGGCAACAACTTTATGAACAAGGGGTGTTTGATGAACAATAAAAAAGCACTTTTTTGTAAAGTTGATGCGTTATCACTTACCTGGTCACCGCAAGAACTTCTCCATATAAAACAACTCGCTAAAGTTGGCGCTTGCATCAAAAAGAGCGACATAGAAGAAATTCAAGGTAATGCACTACTACGTAAACTGTCTAATTTAGAAATAAAAAAGAACATCGACTTAGCTGCGGCTGAAACATTTAACCATGTTGCATATAACGACATTCTAGAAAGCTACAAAGAAACCGCTGAAGGTATTACGCGTGAATACAACGAGCGTAAATTTAAAGGGCTGAGTTCTGAAAGTTTTAGACTAGCAGAAAATGAAGTCGCTGCACGTTACGAACTGCGCCAAATGTTTAAAGGCGAACTCGAAGTCGATACCTCAAAAAAATACGGTGACCGATTAAACAATTTATTAGAGAACATTGGCGTTAACATGCTCGACACACTGTGTTGTGGAGAGTCAGAACGTTTCGTTTGTTTACTTAACAAAGTCTTTTCAAAAAACAACTACATGTGGACCATCAAAAACAATCCATCAGGTCGTTTTAATTACACCTACTCAGCCAATATATTTGCTGAAGGAGAACAAGCGGGTGTTATTTGTTGGGGCGGTAAAAACCTCGGCTGTTACGTGTCATTCATGGGAACGGGCTGTGAAGCCATAGACTTTCAAAGACTGTATCAAGAAATACAGCATATTCCAGAAATCAAAATTACCCGTATCGATTTAGCCTATGACGATTTTTCAGGTACTCGTTCTATTAAATCAGCTAAAAGATTAGCTGAACAAGGCGCTTTTAATTGTGGCGGACGTCCTTCTTCTTACATGTATGTTGAATCAGGCCACTTATGCAAAGCCATGAAACAAACATACAAACGCCAATTTGCATTCGTTCCTGACAAGGGAAGAACCTTATATGTAGGCAGTCGTGAATCTGGAAAACTTCTTCGTGTATATGAAAAAGGCATACAGATGGGGGACCCAAAAGATAAATGGGTTCGCTGGGAACTTGAACTGCATTCAAGTCAACGTGTGATCCCATTAGAAACAATGATTAAACCCAGTGAATTTTTAGCAGGTGCTTATCCAGCCCTTCATTTTTTAAATGAAGAGCAATCAGTCATAAAAACAGTGGTTAAAAAAGCACTTATGACGGTTGAAAAAATCATTGAGAATCAAGTTGTTTCAACGCGTAAAGCTATCAACATGATGCGCCATTTATGCGATATGTCTGACAGTGAAATAGTCGATAAATTTTTAGTTGGTATCAAAAATCCATTGAGCAAGGAAGCTTTCCCTAAACGGCTACTTATACCCATAACAGAACAACAATTTTTAGAACAAACACAATCAATTTAAATGAGAGGTTAATCAAATGGAAACTGGAATTATTTTACGTGGCAAGTTACTAGGCGTTCGACCTACCGTTCGCAAATATACAAATGCTAACGGTGAAGAAAAGACAACTAACTTTACTGAAATAGGTATTGAAACATACGGAAGTGATGGTTACGGCGGTGTTAGACCGTTTGTAAATAACGTTCGTATATCAGCAGAAAAAGAAAAAGATTCTGCCTTTATGAAATCACTTAACGACAATCATTTTGCCATTGTAGAGCTACCCGTTCAGTTAGGTAACTTTCAAAGTATCTATACCGATAGAAACGCCGTTTTATCTGTATTAGAACAATCAAAGGTCGCTTAACGCATGGTTCAAATAGTCGTTATTCATAACAAACCAATGAACATAACAGAGCGCGTTTTAGACAATGTGGCTTTTGAATGTACCTCATGTAACTGGGTTGGTTTTCCTGAATTTCTGGCTATTTTGAACGATTTTTCATGTTGCCCTATATGCCATGAATATGATGTACGGGTTAAAGATAAATTACTGAGTATTACGTCATGAACGGATTTAAATTAATTCAATTTAGGGCGTTGTATTTTTTAATCATTATCTTTCTTTTGCTCGTTATTTCGCAAACCGCAAATGCAGCATTTTGTGCAAGAGAACTTAACGATGGGACAGTGGGATTAACAAGCACTTCAGTAGAGCAATGTACTGGAATGATAATACTCACAAAGCCCGATTTTGAAGCATTAATTGGCGGGGCAAGCGCCTCGTCTGGAAATTTGGAAGTAACTCTCAATAAGCTTTTTGCTTTTGATGCAGAGTTATTTGCAATAGTTGAATTAGCGCTAATTATGGCTTTTTTAACGTCACACTTTGGCGGACGTATTGTTCGCTGGTTCGGTAAATCTTAATTTAAAATCATTCCTGAAGGGGAAATTATTATGTCAAAAACTATCAATATGATTAAAAAAGGTCGCACTTTTGTTGCCTCAGCAGTTACTACTGCTCTTGTTTCTGGTGGTGCTTTTGCGGCTGATTATACAACTGAAATTGCAACGGCTTCGACTGAAGGTTCAGCAAACGTAACAGCGGTAATTTTAGCGGTTATCGGTATAGCAATTCTTGGTTTTGGTGTTAACGCCTTAACGGGCTGGTTTAAAAAGTAATGGTGACAACTATATTTTTAGCTTGTGCGTTGTATTACGCAATGTTCGAGGGATTCACATCGGGTATTAGAGCCTCGTAATATAGTTGTTATCAAAATAGGGGGCTTTTTAAGCCTCCTTTTTTTTAAGGTTTTTCCTATGAAATCATTAATTTTTATTATTATCTTTTTTACCGCTTCATTTTCTAGTTATGCGGCTTTTAGTGTAAGAAGTGGTCTTCAACCTCAAATCCCTACAGGGGCAACTTGTACTGATTTTGAATCATGTGCAGGTTTATTTCATAACTTAGATGGTTATGTGTTAACGGGGGAATTTCAAATAAGTTATCCAGATTTAGTTAAAGCGACGTATCGTCGACCTAATGGAGATTTAAGGGTTTTCTCTGCTTCTTTTAATATATCTTCTGATTGTTATATGTCTTCAGAGATAGGTATGGTTTGTGGTTTAGATTGCAACTCTTCTGATTCTTGTCTTGCTTTTGCTTCTCAGGGATGCCCCTCTGGATATGTCAGTCAATTTGAGTTTACCAATGTTGCTAATTGGGTCCATTCCTGCGGTAGCTTTGAAGATACGGGGTCTATTTCTGATATCAGTCAGTTACCTGATGAAGCAATATTAACATCTACCTTGAAAGGTGATAGGGGGTTACAAGGACAAGCGGGTCAAGATGGTGCTGATGGAAAAGACGGTATTGATGGAATCGATGGTGAAGATGGAGAAAACGGTACTAATGGTACTGATGGTACTGATGGTGTAAATGGGACTGATGGTTTGAATGGTCTCAATGGCGCTAATGGAATAAATGGAAAAGACGGTGTTGATGGAACAAATGGAACCAATGGTGTTGATGGAACAGATGGAATAAATGGTGTCGATGGAATTAATGGCACAGATGGAAAAGACGGTAAAGATGGTGTTGTTGATCCCCTTGTTCTTCAACAAGTGCAGTCTAATGAAAATAACATTTCAGATTTATTTGATGATCTTTCTTTTTTAGACCAATCCATGAATATGGTTGTTAATGATGTGGTTCGTAACAATCAGGAGATAAGTTTATTAACTCAGGATAACACGTTACAGGACCAACAAATTTCAATGTTAGAGGTTGCTATACAGGCCGTTGATACTTCAGACGGTGTAGATGGGACAGATGGAATTGACGGAGTTGATGGAAAAGATGGTGTTGATGGCGTTGACGGAAAAGACGGTGTAGATGGGGCAGATGGAGAAGGTTGTTATACAACAACATCAACCAGTCACGTAACACAAGTTATTTGCGGTGAATCTAGTAGCTCGATTGAAAATGGCCGTGATGGTGTAGACGGTAAAGATGGGGCTGTTGGTGTTAATGGACAAGATGGCTCTGTGTTGAATCTGCAAGCGGTTGCTGACTCTATTAATGACGGTTTTGGTTATATTAAATCACCTTATAATTTTTCTTCGAGTGTTTCTAATTCTGAAGCTTATAACGGCTTCTTTACTGCTGAATCGATTTTAAACAATGATATAGCGGTCGGTAATTATAAAGAGCTTATTAAACGTGAAAACTCAACTTTTCATGACGTTATAAAAGGGAAATTTACGTTTAATGCTTCTTCTAGCGGTTATGAGTCTCGTAATCTTGATTTAGGTCAATGGGGGCAACATGACATTTCTATTTCGCGTATTACTCAACATTTTGGCGGACTCGCTAATATTATTTATTTTTTAGCATCTTTAATGGCTTTAACGATAGTGCTGTCGGGGATTAAAGTATGAGATTAATCATTGTAGTTTGTTGTCTTTTTTCGTTTTCTGTATTGGCTCAAGAGGTTACAAGCGGCTCAGTTGATGGCCTGTCAGGCTTCTTTACGTTTGTCTCGAATATCCTTGCCGATATTAATAATTTTATCTTTGTAACAATACCTGAGCTTATAAATAACTTCTTTGTTTGGGTGACTTCGTTTTACTTAAAACTTCAGTTTTTTGCTATGTATGAATCTTTGAAGTTCTCTCATGAGGTCGCGTTAACTTTTTTAAGCATGATAGATATTTCATCTTTTATTAATAGCGCGATTTCTGCATTGCCTCAGGATATGAAACAACTGGCCGTTGATTTACGATTTTTTGAAGCATTAACCTTAGTAGTTGAAGCTTGGGTTACACGACTTGTTTACTCGGGGTTTAACTAATGGCGACTAAAATATTTCATGGTGCTCCAGGTTCTTATAAATCATCAACGGCCATGTGGTTTGAAATAGTACCGGCTTTACGTGCTGGCCGTGTTGTTGTTACCAATTTACAAGGTATAAAAACACTTGAGGTTATACAAAAGGAATTAGATGAGATTTTTCCTAATACCGCTAGATTATTACGTATCTCAATAGGTAATGATTTAGGTATGACGTTAATGCGTAATTTTTATCATTGGTTACCGATTGGGGCGTTAATTTTCTTAGATGAAATACAAGACATCTATCCAAACGATAAATCGTTCAAAGCATCAGATTATGATTATGTTCAGGAAGGGGCTTTTGATGAGCATTTACCAAATGAATTTAAAGAGATATACCACCAAGAACAAAGGGCCATAAAAGGTTCTATTAACATTGAAGACTATCTTGATGATATAGGCGAATCCCTTTTTGATGAACGTGATTATTTACGTTATCCAAGAACATTACGTGAATGTTTTATGCGTCACCGTCATTACAACTGGGATATTTTAATCGCTACGCCTGATATTAAAGAGGTGTCTACGTTTGTTCGCTCTGTGTGCGAAGTGGCTTATGCGCATGTGAGCAAAGATGCAATGCCGTTACCGTACTTTAAACGACGACCTAGAATACTAGAGCATTCACCAAAATCTAACGGTATTACGGTTGGAAAAAACGATATAACTTCATATAAAAAGGTTCCTCTCGATGTCTTTAAACTTTATAAATCAACCGCAACTGGAAAAAGCACTAAGTCTGGCGCTGGTCAATCGCCTTTTACGAGTACTGTTATATTCGGCTTTATTGCTGTTCTCGCCGTTTTTGTTTATCTATTTTATTTTATACTCGATAAAACAAGCGCTGACGCTCCTAAAGAGACTCTTAAAAATTCATCTGTTCAAGAGGTCAAAGATAAGAAAGCGTTATCGAAAGTACCTGAGAGTCAAAAGCAAGTTGCTAAATCTGGTAAAGAAGTTCCTGATAAACGTGATCCTATTTCTTTCCGTCATGATAGTTTTGAGACTATGTTTACGTCTAGCCGTTCTTTAATAAAGCATTTCGGTGTTACTTCTATTTATGTGAATGGCATTAGTACCGTTATATATGACCATAATAGGGTAGAGCGTGATTATGTATTTACTATGTATTCAGGTGAGCAACAATTTACGGTTGATTCTGATTTCTTTAAAAAGATGGGATATAAGATTTTTTATAAAAGTGAATGTCTCTTAGAGCTTCGGTACGAGTCTGTAAGTAACTATATTTTTTGTGAACCTAATAAGATTGAAACACATGATGATGGGCTTCAACAGACTGCTGCACCTAATGTAAGTTTGATTTAAATAATAAAGTCAAAGTAAACCAGCGCGAGAGCACTGAGGCGGAGGGCGAAGCCTGAGCAACGACAACGAAAGCGAGCAAGCGGTTTACCGTCTGCTCGTTTTTTTTATACCTATTAATAAGATTAAATAGAGAACAATCGCAGCTTTAACGATTTCTCTTCGTCGTTAAAGAACGTTGTTGAACAAACGAAGTGCGTTAGTAAGTCTTTGATTTTAATAGGCCCCCGTTTAGTAATACGGGGGTAAAGGTTTTATTTAGACTCACTTTTTTTTATTTTTATATCGAGTATATATGATAGAACCAATGCTAGTAGGGTAAGTAATATACCTACCGTTGGTAATGCGTAAGCTAATAAGCCTCCTAAAACAGAAATTATTACTATTCCTGCAGCTACTATCATTTTTACTTTTGACTTTATTTTGTTGTCTGCGAGGTGGAGAAAATAAGATAGTTCGTAGAAAGTAAATAACAGGCACATTAAATTTATAAATACTATTAGTAGTACATATAAAGTTGGATTTATAAAAATTAAGAATTTTGGTATTTCAAGTGTAAGGTTACCTAGGTCTTTAAAATAAAGTATACACCATGCAAGGTGTGCTATAACTAATGTAGAAGATGCTATTAGAAATGTTACGCTTCTAATTACTAGTAATATTTGTATGCATTTTTTATTTTTTTCTGTAGATTTTTCCATTTATTATCCTTTTAATGGTAGTGAAGGTTTTAGTGTAACCTTTTTTGTTATTTAAATTTATAATGTAGCTTATGCGGAAATAATTGAGTATAAACTTGCCATAAAACATTCAAATTTCTGTGGCCAGTAACTTGGGCTACTTCTTCGATGGAGTAGCCTTGTTCAAATAAACGACTTGCACCTTCTCGCCTTAAATCATGATACCTTAAATCTTCTATACCTAATTCATTTCTTACACGTTGAAATCCAGCGGTGACGCTTCTTGAATTGTACGGAAATATTAATTCATTTGCTTTATTTTGCTTTATTACTATATCGAATGAACCACCAAGCAAAGGTGCGATCATATGATTACCTTCTTTCTTCCTTGGATCTTTTCTATCACGAACAATAATTGTTTTATGTTCTTCGTTTAAATCTACCCATTTTAATTTACATACTTCACCAATACGCATACAAGTTAATATACTAAATTCTAAAATGTCTAAGTATGGGATTCTTACATTACCGTTAGGTTTTTGATTTTGTCTAAGCGCTAAACCTTCTTTAAGTTTGTCTAGTTCTATAAGTGTAGGTCGTCTAGTTCGTCGGTCACTCTTACCGATTAATCCCATATCAATTAGAGTAGGTATAGCTTCATTGAATATAATTTCGTTAGCATCAATATCAAATACTGGCTGTGCTTTTTTCATAACTGCACGTAAATAACAAACATCATGATAAATTGTTGCTGGTTTGGCTCCTGCATTCAGTCGTAACTTACAATGTTGTATTAAATCACTAGTTTTTAGTCTGTTACTTTGAATCTTTGCTATTTCACAATCTCTTAGCATTTGAATAACGTATCGTTTTGTTCGTCCTGTTTTATCCCATAAATGAATATCTTCAATATAGAGATCAAGTAACGTACTTAATGACACTGTTTTTCTAATACCTAGTTCATTATTTTCAATTTCTTCTATACGTCTCTTACCATAAGTACGCGCTAATTCTTTTTTACGGAATGTTTTTGATTCTCGGTGTATAATCGCGCTGTTTTTTTTAACTACAATCGCACAACGATAACTAAAGTCGCCGTTTACTTTAGCTCTTTTTGTAATTGTAAATGAGGCCATCTCTAATCCTACTTTTTATGGTGTACATATGGTGTACTGTATATTGAAACTCAGGGTAATTGAAGGTAATTCATGTTTATTTATACAGTATTTGTTTAAGGTGTTTTTAAGTGTCTAGCCCAGCAAACCCAACAAAACCAGTTAATTCAATAAGTCATCGTTTATCTGTTGCACCCATGCTCGATTGGACTGATCGTCACTGCCGTTATTTTTATCGTGTTATGTCAAAACATACGGTTTTGTATACCGAAATGGTGACTACTGGGGCGATTATCTTCGGAAAAGGTGACTACCTTTCGTATAACGATGCGGAACACCCTGTTGTGCTACAGTTGGGTGGTAGCGATCCTAAAGCTATGGTTGAGTGTGCTATTAAAGCTGAGCAGTTAGGTTACGATGAAATTAACATTAACGTAGGTTGTCCGTCAGACCGTGTTCAAAATGGCCGTTTTGGTGCCTGTTTAATGGGAGAACCTGCTTTAGTTGCTGAGTGTGTTTCAAGCATGCAAGCTCAAGTAAACATTCCTGTTACGGTTAAATCTCGTATTGGTATTGACGATCAAGACAGTTACGAGTTTTTGCATCAATTTATTGATACGGTTTCGCAAGCGGGATGCGAGCATTTTATTATTCATGCCCGTAAAGCTTGGTTAAGTGGTTTAAGCCCTAAACAAAATAGAGATGTACCGCCATTAGATTACGAGCGTGTCTATCAAATTAAGTCTGACTTTTCTAACGTAGCCATTTCTATTAATGGCGGTATTAAGTCGTTAGAAGAAGCTCAAACTCATTTAGAACATGTTGATGGCGTTATGATCGGGCGCGAAATTTATCAATCGCCTTATTTTTTGAGTAATGTAGATCAAACGCTATGGCAATCTCAAACACCTATATTGAGCAGACTTGAAGTACTCGAAAATATGGCTGAGTATATAGACCGTTATGTTGCTGAAGGTGGTAGAGCATGGCATGTAATTCGACATATGTTGGGGTTATGTAACGGTTTACCGGGGGCTAGGCAGTTTAGGCGTCATTTAAGTGATTGTTCGGGTAAGCAAGGAGCTGATAGTAAATCGTTGTTTGAAGCTTATTCCTATGTGTCTATTGATAGTGATGTGGGTAACTAATTTTTATTCGTGATGTTGTTTATACCCGTTACCATTCAAGATGCTCTGAAATACGC
This sequence comes from Pseudocolwellia sp. G5-9, assembly GCF_055808995.1. Classification (NCBI taxonomy): domain Bacteria; kingdom Pseudomonadati; phylum Pseudomonadota; class Gammaproteobacteria; order Alteromonadales; family Colwelliaceae; genus Pseudocolwellia; species Pseudocolwellia sp. G5-9. The sequence goes on along the minus strand of NZ_CM147893.1, from coordinate 2,684,049 downwards.
GTCTTGAGTGATAACGGGTATATATGAGGCTGCAATTATTGTGGCCTTTTTTGTTTTTACCTTCCTTTTTTAAATTACTTTAGTCTCTCCCTTTTATGATTTTACTCTGTGGTCAATTTAACTAATTTTATGGTTATTTTAACTAAAAAATAATTTTAGACATAATATGTCTTTATGGTTTGTGTTTTGATTTTTTAAATAAATCTTTAATAAATAGTTGGTTATGTGTTTTTTGTAAGTTGGCACATACCTTGTAATAACACTTTGTAGTAATAACGAAGCGCAACGCAATGTGTTGTGGTTTTAGCTAATTATTTAATGCATATTTATACAATAGGAGATAAAAGCATGGGTTTATTTACAAGGTTTACCGATATTATTAATGCAAATATTAATAGCATGTTAGATAAGGCTGAAGATCCAGAAAAAATGATCAAACTTATCATTCAAGAAATGGACGAAACTTTAGGTGAAGTTCGAGCAAATGCGGCAAAATATATTGCAGAGAAAAAAGTAGTTCAACGTAACATTATTACTGTTGAAAAAAGTATCGCTGGTTGGAATAACAAAGCTGAAATTGCGATTCAAAAAGACCGAGAAGATTTAGCCAAATTAGCTTTGAAAGAAAAACATAAAGCGACTGAGCAATTAACTCATTTAACGGATGATATGGCTAAATTAGATGAGTTTTTGCTGGCGGTGCAAGATGATGGTAATCGCTTACAAGAAAAACTAACTGAAGCCAAACGTAAGCAACAGTCTTATGTGTTACGTCAGCAGTCTGCAGAAGTGAGGTTAAAAGTTCGTACACAAGCTGTTGTACACAATATTGATGAAGCCATTACACGTTTTGAACGCTTCCAACAAAAAATAGATCGCGTTGAAGCACAAGTAGAAGCCTACGATTTATCTCAACCTAAAAACTTAGAAAGCGAGTTCAGAGAACTAGAAGCACAAGCTCGCATAGAAGATGAATTAGATCAACTTAAAAAGAAGGTAGTTAACGGCTAAAACTGAACTTGATTTAAAGGAAGCTTGTGATGTTTGGGAATATGTTTTTTGTTATTTGTTTTGGTCCTGCAATGATCTTTTTTATAAGTGCAGGGCTGATGTATACGTTTAACAAGGTGATCGGCTTACGTTAAGTGGCCTGTAGGAGATAATAATGAAATACGAACAAGAATATTTAATTAAAAGAACACTTTATAAAGATAACGTACATAAAAAATTGTCAGGTGTATGTGGTGGTTTAGCAAGATACTATGGTTTGCCTCGCTTTGGTGTGCGGTTAGCCGCGGTTGTTTCTATGTTTGTTTTTCCTGTGGTAGTGGGTGTTGCTTATGTTGTAGCGGCGTTACTTATTCCTAATCGTTAAGCTATTAATAGTTAAGTTATGCTTTTATTGAAATTAGGGAGTTTGTCATGTCTTTTTTTAAATCACTATTATTAGCTATCGTTGCCACATTATTTTTAACTTATGTGCTGGGTACTAGTCTTGTAGAGTTGCTCGATGTCGATATTTATATGCACGATAAATTAATAGAACCTATACAAGCGATAAGTGTATCTGCATTAGTTATTGTTTTATTAGTTGTAGCAGCTTTAGCTATTATTTTGAGTGTTTTTGGAACCATTATATTTATTGTTTTATTAGGGGTAGGTGCTGCTGTAATGTTTATGGTGGGCGTGTTTTGGCCTATTTTATTGGTTGCATTTGTGGTTTGGTTAATGGCAAGAGACAACAAAGGTGATAGAGAAGTACATTCTTAATGTGAGTGGAGATAAGCCATATCATTTAATATGGCCTTTCTTTTTAGTGTTTTAAATAAAGGGCGATTACTTAAAAAATTGTGACAGTATGTTCTTACAATCTTCACTTTTCATAAGTCGTTTAAATTCATCACCTTCTTCTATTATTGCGTTTTCTAATGAAGAATGTTCTTTTTTGATGAGCCTTTTACTGGTTAAAACCGCATCGGTAGGTAAGGCTGAAATAGCATGTGCAGCTTCTTGAGCTAAAGAAAGTAATACTTGTGGATCACATATTTCATTAATTAGGCCGTAATCATAAGCTTGTTCAGCGTTAAATGTTTTACCTAAAACCAGTAATTCAAATGCACGTACATGACCAATTTTAGCTGGCAGCAATGAACTTGAACCCGCTTCAGGACATAAACCTAATTGGGTGAAAGGAAGCTTGAATTTACTATTGTTAGCCGCAAATACCATGTCACAATGTAGTAACAAGGTTGTACCAATACCCACAGCATGGCCTGCCACAGCAGCAATTAAAGGTTTGTTCAGTGCATTTAAAGCCGCTATAAAATCAAGGGCAGCAAAATCATCGGGGTGTTCTAAAAAGTCTTGTAAATCGTTGCCAGCGCAAAAGCAGTTTTCATCTCCTTGTATTACTACACAATGAATACTCTTTGTTGTATTTGAATGAGATAACGCTGTAGCAAGTTGGCGATACATGTTAGAGGTTAATGCATTTTTTTTGTCGAAACGATTCATTGTAATAGTTAAAATATTACGGTTTTCGTTCGTTATAATTAAGTTATCCATTTTGTTCTAGCTTAGTAAAAATTAGAGTACAATAACCTTAGTATTTTATATGGAAAATGTATACCTGAAATACAGAGGTGTATATTCAATAATCATTATTTAACCAGTGTATACTCTATTTTTAGTGGTATATCGTTATGATTCATCACCAGTATCAGGAGCTGTTCATGATAACCAAGTTTTCTAGCAAAACGTTTATAGCGTTGTTTTTAGGTGTTGCTTTCGTTTTATATTTATTAGGGGTGTACTGGAGTTTTGAACCAGATACTTTTGACATTAAAGAAGAAGTAACCAAAGCAGCTAAAGCTGAAAACGTTGCACCGGTCGTAGGTTATACAACCACAACTGCTTTAATTAAAGTAACAGAAACCTTATTAACAAAACCTGGTGGTTACTTATCAAACGATGCACTTCCGCCATCAGTATTTTTAGACAATATTCCGTCTTGGGAGTTTGGTGCATTAGAAATGGTACGTGATATGGCGTTAGTTATGCGCCAAGAGTTTAGTCGCTCTCAATCTCAATCTATTGAAAATGAATATTTGAAAGTCGCTCAACCACAATTTAATATAGACAGCAAAAGTTGGGCTATGCCAAGTGCAGAAGGCGAGTACGGTAAAGCATTGGTTGAGTTATATAAATATCGTACAGCATTAACTGAAGTAAATAGTCAGTCAGCTCAATTTTATGCAAGAGCAGATAACTTGCGCGATTGGATAAGTGAAGTAACCAAGCGTTTAGGCAGTTATTCACAACGTTTAAGTGCAAGTGTTGGCCGTGAGCAAGTAAATGTTGATTTAGCCGGAGATAGTGTAGCGCAACAGTCAACTTTTTCAGCGTCTAATGTTGAATTAAAAACAAGTTGGTGGACGATTGATAATGAATTTTACGAAGCTCGAGGTGCTTGTTGGGCACTACTTCATTTTTTAAAAGCGGTAGAAATTGATTTTAACGATGTGCTCGAAAAGAAAAATGCTCGTGTTAGTTTACAACAAATAATAAGAGAATTAGAGGCTAGCCAAGAAGCTATTTGGAGCCCTATGGTATTAAACGGTAGTGGCTTTGGTGTTTTAGCTAATCACTCATTAGTTATGGCTAACTACATTTCTCGAGCGAATGCTGCACTCATTGATTTAAACGATTTATTAAGCCAAGGATAATAAGGGATAACATGAAAAAAATACTTTTAGCGACAGCTATTTCTGCTGTGCTATCAACGTCAGCTCAAGCAGATACATTATTAGGTTTATACGTTGGTGGGCAAATTTGGGCAACCGAAGCATCAGGTACTTTTGGTGATAATGATAATAGCCAAGCAGATTTTAATTTAGCTGATCAAGAACAAGGCAGTTTTTATGCTGCTTTTGAACATCCATTACCACTTATACCCAATATTAAAATAGCTCGTACAACCCTTGATACTGATGGTGCTACAACATTATCTAACTTTGAGTTTCAAGATGTAAATTATAATGGCGAAGTAAGTACTACGTTTGATTTAACCTATACAGATTACACGCTATATTATGAAATATTTGATAATGATTTAATCTCTATTGATTTTGGTTTAACTGGCCGAGACTTTGATACCGATATTGTATTAAGCCAAGGTTCAAGTTCATCTAGGTTAGGTGCGTCAGGTATTGTTCCAATGCTTTATGCATACACTAATGTTGGTTTACCTTGGACGGGATTTAACGTGTTTGGTGAAGGTAACTTTTTGTCTTTTGATGACAACTCTCTTTACGATTTTCAAGTCGGTATAAGCTATGAGTTGATAGAAAACTTAGCTGTAGATGTAAACTTAACTTTAGGTTACCGAGCGGTTCAACTTGAAATAGAAGACTTAGACGATTTACATTCAGCGCTTGATTTTAAAGGTGTATTTGCTGGTGCAGTGATACATTTCTAATAATAACTACTAATAAATATAAAAAACGGGCTGGATAATATTCAGCCCGTTTTTGTTTTAATAAATGCAAATTAATGACTTTGTTGCTCATCACTTAAAAACAAGGCTAATTTTTTTTCATCAAAATCGTAAGTGGTTCGGCAGTAATCACAGGTCATCGATACTTTGCCTTGCTCTTCAATAATACTTTTAAGCTCTACTGGTTCAACTTGAGCAATAGCATTTAAGCATTTTTCTTCTGAGCAAGTGCACTTATATGTAACCGCTTGTGGTTCAAATAATCTTACGTTTTCTTGATGATATAAACGATACAATAAATCTTCGGCATTGAGTGTAAATATTTCTTCAGACTTAATCGTATTGGTTAGCTGGCATAAATGTTCGAAATCAGCTAATTGATTTTCTTTGGTGTCAGCATCAGGTAATAGCTGAACTAAGCTACCAGCAATCTGTTTATTGACTTCGTCGATAAATAACCAGATTTTTGTTGGTATTTGTTCAGACACTTCAAAATAATGAGCTAAACACTCCGCTAAAGTATCTTTTTCTAAAGCAACCACACCTTGATAAGGTTCACCATCAGTAGGGCGAATGGTAATTACCATCGTACCTTTACCAATAAGTTCTTTTAGGCCTGATCCTGTAGCGTCGTCGAACGAGCGAGCAATTGCGCGCATTTCTTGATTATGATTACCGTTTACTGCTAAGTAACCAACGGGGCCATTGCCTTGCAGTTGAACGGCTATTTCTCCATCAAATTTTAAGGTGGCCGTTAGTAAACAAGTCGCAGCAACAAGCTCACCTAATAACTCACTTACACCTTTTGGATAGTCGTGGAGGGCAACAATGTCTTGATATGTTTTACTTAGTTGCACAAGTTCGCCACGAACATGCATGTCATCAAATAAGTAACGATTTAGAACATCTGCATTTATGGTCATTGTTTATATCCTCTCTTTAAATTCTCTTAACTTACGGCGCTGCTTTTTATCTGGCTTAGTATCGCTGGCAGGACTTAATAAAATACCTTGTTGTCGAGCTAAGCTATTTTTTTCTCTTACTTCTATACTTTCTTTCGTTTCGTTATAGAGGGTTTGAGCAAAAGTTGCGTCTTTTCTTGTTTCTGCAATAGCAATAACGAGTACTTCTTTTTCTTCATGGCCTTGTCTTACTCTAATAATATCACCAATATTTACGGCTTTACTCGATTTTGTTCTTTGGCCGTTATAGAAAACCTTACCACCATCAATCATTTGTTTAGCTATTGCTCGTGTTTTATAAAATCGGGCTGCCCACAGCCATTTATCTAATCGAGCGGATAAATTTTCTTGTGTTTTATTATTTTTATTCATAATAATATAGACCCCCTATTTTTAATGCGCGCAAGGTATCATAACGCTAATTTTTTCGCTACTTTTTGCGTATTGAACACCTTATTTTGTTCATGTTGCTATTAAATAATCGTTACAATGTGTGTAGATGGCTTGTTGCAAGCGCTTTGCTGACGTATTATCGTGTGCATGCTAATTGAAGTTACCAATAACGTAAAAATATAATGCAGTTATCCCAACGTTTTTCGCCTATCGCGGAAACACTTTTAAAGCTACCTCACGCTAAAATAGCTAAACTTATAAGTTTAGTCTTATTCATTTATATTGCCTATTTATTAGCTAAAATCACTTGGTTATTTTTGGATGACTTACCTCAAAATAATCAAAGTGTCGGTAATGGAAATGTCACTCAAAGTAAGTCCGCTACTCGAAGCATCAGCTTGTCAGGTATTCATTCTCTTAATTTATTTGGTCTTTATAATGAATCAACCACTGTTGAAGAAGCTGAAGAGGTAGAAGATGCACCTGAAACGAGTTTAAATTTAACTCTAACAGGAGTTGTTCCTAGTAGCCAAGAAGATAGATCTGCGGCAATTATTGAAAATAATGGCGCTCAAGAAATTTACGTGATTGATGAAACCATTAATGGCACGCGAGCCGTTCTAAAAGGTGTTTTTAACGACAGAGTTCATATAAGGCATTCTGGTCGATTAGAAACCTTAATGCTTGATGGTTTTGATTATAACGAATCAAAAAAACCAATAAAGGTAAGTAAAAGAAAAGAAAAAACCACTATTAGTGGTCCTTTACTGCCAAGTAATAGTCCACAACGTGTAGACCAACGTGACAACGCTGAGTTAACTAAACAGGCACAAGCACTAAGAGATGACATTAGTGAAGACCCAGGGAAAATTACCGACTATTTAAAGATTGGCCCTAAACGAGCTAATGGACAAATTGTGGGTTATCAGTTAATGCCAGGAAAAAATCCTGAGTTTTTTAAATCTTCAGGTTTAAAAAGTGGTGATGTTGCTATTCAAATGAATGGTTACGACTTAAGCCAGCCATCTGAGGCTGCTCAGGCACTAAGAGCGTTAAAACAAGAACGGGAAGTATCGCTTCTACTTGATAGAAACGGTGACATAACAGAAATTCTTTTCAGTATTGATAATAGTATTGACTAATAGTATTAATGGACGATATATAAATGACAAATGAGGTATTTTTCATGCGCAAGACTTCTACTGCGCCTTGGTATAAAAGAGTTATCACTTTATTTACTACTGCTATTTTATTCAATATTTTACTTTTTTGCTCGCAAGTGCAAGCCGCTAAGTACTCACCAAATTTTAAAAATACTGAAATAACAGAGTTTATTAATATTGTTGGTAAAAACCTCAATAAAACCATGATCGTAGATCCTAATGTTAGGGGAAAGGTTAACCTTCGCAGTTACGATTCGTTAACGGAAGAACAGTATTATCAGGTTTTCCTTAATGTTATAGAAGTTTATGGTTTTTCAGCGGTTGAAATGGAAAACAATATAATAAAGATTATTCGTAATAAAGACGCTAAAACAGCATCTATACCGGTTGTTGGTGATGAAAATCCAGGTGTTGGCGATATTATGGTTACACGGGTTGTTGAAGTAAAAAACGTAACCGTTCGTGAGTTAGTACCTTTATTACGCCAATTATCTGATCAGTCAGGTGGTGGTAACGTAGTTAACTACGATCCAGCCAATGTTATTTTATTAACCGGTACTGCTGCTACCGTTAATCGTTTAGTACAAGTTATTGAGCGTGTTGATAGAGCCGGTGATCAAGATGTACAAATTATTAAACTTCAATATGCTTCAGCAGGTGAAATGGTACGTATTATTGAAGCCATGAATAAAAACGAACAGGGTAAGCCAGGTACACCCACGTTTTTAATTCCTAAAATTGTTGCTGACGATAGAACCAATAGTGTCATTGTTAGTGGTGAGTCTCAAGCACGTAAACGTATTGCAAAACTTATATCACGCTTAGATAGCGAACTTGAATCTAATGGTAATACCCGTGTTTATTATTTGAAATATGCTAAAGCTGAAGACCTAGTTAAAGTACTTCAAGGTGTTAGTAAGTCAATAGAATCTGAAACAAAAACCACGTCTAAAACGTCTTCCCGTGGTAGTCAAAGTCGTGAAGTCAGTATTGATGCTCATGATGATACAAACACGCTTGTTATTACCGCAGAACCCGATATGCTTCGCTCGTTAGAAGCCGTTATTCGTCAACTAGATATACGCCGAGCACAAGTACATGTTGAAGCTATTATTGTTGAGGTATTTGAAGCTGACGGTATTAATTTAGGTATTCAATGGTTTTCACCTCAAGCTGGCTTTACGCAGTTTACTAATGGTCCAGCACCTTTAGGGCAAGTTGCTGCAGGTATATTGGCTGCTGAACCAACAGACGGAGAGAAAGGTTCAACTGTTACTAACAGTGATGGCACTACCACCGTTAATCCTGATCAACCTGATATTGTTGGGGATTACAGCGTTCTTGGCCAAGTCTTAGGTTCAGCCAGTGGTTTAGTTACAGGCTTTTTAAGAGGTGACATTGGAGCCGTGTTACAAGCGGTAAGCTCTGATACCAACTCAAACATATTGTCAACACCCAGTATAACCACGCTGGATAACGAAGAAGCTTACTTTTTAGTGGGACAAGAAATTCCAATTATTACTGGTTCTGCAACAGGTAGTAATAATGCTAATCCATTTCAAACGGTTGACCGTCAAGAAGTAGGTATAAAACTAAAAGTAACCCCACAAGTTAATGAAGGTAATGCAGTACAGCTTACTATAGAGCAAGAAGTATCATCAGTAAGTGGTGCAACAGGTGTCGATATTGCTATTAACAAACGTGAAATTAAAACAACCATAATGGCGGATAGTGGCAGCACTATCGTACTTGGTGGTTTGATTGATGAAGATGTGCAAGAAAGCGAACAAAAAGTACCACTGTTAGGTGATATTCCTATTATAGGAGCATTATTTAAATCAACCAGTAATACTAAGCGTAAACGTAATTTAATGGTGTTTTTAAAGGCCACCATTATTCGTGATGGCGAGTCGATGAGTAAAATTAGTAAAGATAAATATAACTATATTCGTGCTGATGAAATGCGTAAGCAAGAAGAAGGTTTAGAACTAATGGATGACTCTAAATTACCTTTACTACCTAAGTGGAATGACGAACTTGAATTACCACCTTCTTTTGATGAATACATGAATAATAAAGAAGTTGGTCCTATCGATATCATAGATACATCTAACACAAAGCAAGAACAATAGTAATGAGCGAACTTGATACACAAGCTGCGTTAATTGCAGATGAAGCTGATGTTGAGCATATTCTTGAGCAACACCAGCTTCCCTTTGGCTTTGCTAAACGACATAGCGTACTTATTTCTCAAAAAGAAAAAGGCTATGTTTTACATTGTTTAGAAAATGTCGATGCCGAAATTTTATTAGAAGTACGCCGAGTACTTAAAGCGCCTTTTAGCATTCAAGTAGAAAGCTCTAGTCAGTTTGAATTAGCGTTAACTGTCGCATACCAAAGAGATTCATCGGAAGCAAAACAGATGATGGAAGATATAGGTAACGAAGTTAACTTATATTCTCTTGCTGATGAAATGACGGAAAGTGAAGATTTACTTGAAAACGAAGATGATGCACCAATCATCAAGCTGATCAACGCTATGTTAAGTGAAGCGATCAAAGAAAGTGCGTCAGATATTCATATCGAAACGTTTGAAAATGCTTTGTTAATTCGCTTTAGAGTTGATGGCGTTTTACGCGAAGTTTTAAAACCTAATAAAAAACTCGCTTCTCTGCTAGTTTCTCGTATTAAAGTTATGGCGAAGCTTGATATCGCAGAAAAACGTATTCCGCAAGATGGCCGTATTTCATTAAGAATTGGTGGTCGTGCGGTAGATGTACGTGTATCTACTATGCCTACGGGACATGGAGAACGTGTAGTTTTACGTTTGTTAGATAAAAATGCAGCTCGCTTAAACCTAAAAGATTTAGGGATGGCAGAAGATACGCGCGAGAGCTTTTCAAAAATAATTGAAAAACCACACGGTATTATCCTAGTTACCGGCCCTACGGGTTCAGGTAAAAGTACCACGCTTTATGCTGGTTTATCACAAATTGACAGTAAAGAACGTAATATTCTAACGGTTGAAGATCCTATTGAATTTGCCATTGAAGGAATAGGGCAAACACAAGTTAATACTAAAGTAGACATGACCTTCGCCCGAGGTTTACGAGCTATTTTAAGACAAGATCCTGATGTAGTTATGGTAGGTGAAATTCGCGACTTAGAAACCGCGCAAATATCAGTACAAGCCAGTTTAACCGGTCACCTTGTTTTATCTACACTGCATACCAATACAGCCGCAGGTGCTGTTACGCGTATGGAAGATATGGGGGTTGAACCTTTCCTTTTATCTTCAAGTTTATTGGGTGTATTAGCGCAACGATTAGTGCGTACCTTATGTCCGCATTGTCGTGAAAGTCATTTACCTGACATCGAAGAACAAAAATTACTTGATCTACCTGATAACAATACTCAACCTATTTATAGAGCAAAAGGCTGTGGTGAGTGTAATTTTAAAGGCTATAAAGGCCGAACAGGTATTCACGAATTGTTATACGTAGACGATACCGTAAGAGAACTTATTCATAATGGCCAAGGAGAGCAGGCTATTGAGAAATTTATCCGTAAAAGCACTCGAAGCATAAGACGCGACGGCTTTAATAAAGTGATGTTAGGTATAACAACACTTGAAGAAGTTTTACGTGTTACCAGAGAAGGATAAGGTAAACATAGTATATGGCAGCATTTGATTATCAAGCCGTTGATAGCCGAGGTAAAACTAAAAAAGGTGTTATAGAAGGCGATACCGCAAGACACGTTAGAAGTTTATTACGTGATCAAGGTTTAATGCCCACAGAGGTTAGCCCTAGCTTACAAAGAAACAAAAAGTCGTCAAGCAAAGGTAAGTTTGGCGCTAGTAAAAAGGTCTCAGCGTCAGAACTTGCCTTAATAACGCGTCAACTTGCTACACTGGTTGAATCAGGCCTTCCGTTAGAAGAGTCTTTGATTGCCGTAGCTGAACAGTGTGACAAAAACAGCTTGAAAAGTATGATCATGGCGGTACGAACCAAGGTCACCGAAGGTTATGGTTTAGCCGAAAGTATGTCTGAATACCCTCACATATTTAATCATTTATTCCGTGCTATGGTTGCTGCAGGTGAAAAATCAGGACATTTAGACAAAGTACTTAATCGATTAGCTGATTACACCGAGCAACGTCAAAAATTACGTTCAGAAATGATCCAAGCACTGGTTTATCCCGTTATTATGACGGTAGTTGCTGTAGGTGTTGTGGCGATTTTACTGACTGCCGTAGTACCTAAAATTGTCGGGCAATTTGAACACATGGGCGCTAATTTACCAGCAACAACACAATTTTTGATTGCTAGTAGCGACTTTTTAAAATCTTATGGTTTGTTTATTGTGTTGCTAATTATGGGGCTTATTGTTGGTTTTTCACGATTAATGCAAAAACCTAAGTTTAGGTTTAATACCCATGAACGGCTTATTAAAATTCCCGGTATAGGTAAAGTTGCTAAAGGGGTAAATACTGCACGATTTGCGCGAACGTTAAGTATTTTAACCGCAAGTGCCGTACCCTTATTAGAAAGTATGACCATTTCGGGGGAAGTACTTGATAACTTATACATTAAACAAAAAGTTAAAGAAGCCGCAGACAAAGTAAGAGAAGGCACCAGTTTACGGGTTTCTTTAGAGCAAACAAAATTATTTCCGCCTATGATGCTTCATATGATCGCCAGTGGAGAAAAAAGTGGTCAGCTAGAACATATGCTAGGCAGAGCCGCAGATAACCAAGATAGAGAGTTTGAAGCCTTAATGAGTATTTCACTTAAAGCTTTCGAGCCTATATTAATGATAACAATGGCAGGTGTTGTTTTGTTCATTGTTATGGCGATATTACAACCCATATTACAGTTAAATACTTTAATAGGTAGTTGAACTAAGTAGCTCTTATTTAATCGAATTATTACAGACTTAAATCAGGAAAGATCAAATGAAAACGTTTCAAAATTCATCAAAAGTTATCACTAAAACCAAAGGCTTTACGTTATTAGAAGTTATGGTTGTTATTGTAATATTGGGCGTATTAGCCAGCATGGTTGTACCTAACTTAATTGGCAGCCAAGACCGAGCTAATATGCAAAAAGCAGTATCAGACGTTAATGCACTGGAAACGTCTTTAAGCATGTACAAATTAGATAATTACAATTTCCCAACAACAGAACAAGGCCTAGAAGCTTTAACAACTGAAACTGATATTGAGCCTTTACCGCGCCGTTTTCCAGAAGAAGGTTATATCAAACGTCTTCCAAAAGATCCGTGGGGCAACGAGTATCAATTATTAAATCCAGGTGAAAATGGTAAGTACGATATATTTTCAATGGGACCAGACGGTGAAGCCGGTACTGAAGATGATATTGGTAACTGGAACTTAGCTGATTACCAATAAACTAACCCAAGTCATTTTGCCTATGTGCCAGCATACTAAAAAATTACCGAATAAGCCTTTGTTAAAAGGCTTTACGTTAATTGAAGTTATGGTTGTTATTGTTTTAATTGGCTTAATGGCTTCTGTTGTACAATTTAGTTTTGGTGGTAATGAACCCGAAAAATTACTAGAAAAAGAAAGTCAGCGATTTAGTGCAATATTCAACATGGCTGCTGAATATTCAATGTTAAATAATGTTGAATTGGGTCTTGTTATTGATACAGAAGATAACACTTATCAATTCTTAGGCTTTGACGGTGAAAAATGGGCCCCAGCATCAGGAAATAAATTACTAGCACCTCACGCTTTACCTGAAGACATGGAATTAGTTTTGGAGTTAGATGACCTACCTTTAGATGAACCTGCTCTTATCAATGTTTTACGTGAAGAAGAAGAGAGTGATTTGTCTTTTTCAGGATCTGAACTTGAAGAAGAAAAGAAACTACTTCCGCAGGTGTATATTTTGTCAGGTGGAGACTTAACGCCTTTTACACTTCGTTTTAAATTTACAGAAACTTACGATGCTTACATAGCAACAAGCTATCTGGTTAGTGGCTTGTATAGCACACCATTAACCATTGAAGGACCAATCTTTGATGAGTAAAGAATGGAATTTTCAACAATATACAAAACTGAAAAATAAAGGATTTACTTTAATAGAAGTGATGCTTGCAATGGCTGTTTTTGCTATTGCAGGAGTTGCTTTAGTGTCAAGTACCGAAACACATTTTAGAAACTTGAGTCACTTAGAAACTAAAATGATGGCAAGTTGGGTAGCATCAAATCAGCTGGTTGAAGCAAGGTTAGACACAAGTTGGCCATTAAGAAATAACAAAAAAGGTAAAGTTGAACTTGCTGGTCGCGAATGGTTTTGGATACAAAAAGTCGCTAAAACTACCGACCAAAATATGAGTGAAGTCTCTATTGAAGTTCGACTAAACCAAGCAGATAAATTTTCACTTTCAAGCTTAACAACTTATGTCGCTAAGGAACGTAAATAGTGACTAGATATAGCAATACCAAGCAAAAAGGCTTTACCTTACTTGAAGTATTAATTGCTATCTCTATTTTCGCTATTATTAGCTTAGCCAGTTTTAGCCTGTTTGACACCGTTATTACCAGTGAAGAAAAATCTACCGTTAGATTAAATAACATGAACGACATTCAACGAGCTTTTCTTTTGATAGAACGTGATTTTTTACAAATATCAAGGCGTAGTGTACGAATGGATGGTGACGAACCATTAAAAGATTTTATTCATACCGACAGCAATGCATTTGAATCTACATCGCAAGCAATTGGTTTTGTTCGAGGTGGTTGGTCAAATCCCGGTTTACTATTACCTCGTGGTGATATGCAATCAGTGGCCTACCAAGTCAATGAAGAAACATTAGAGCGTGTTCATTTTAACTTTGTTGACGCAACCTTAGGTGAAGAACCTAAAATAAGAAAATTATTAACAGGTGTTAACGATATTAGTTTCGAGTTTTATGACGGTAAACAATGGAAAAAAACATACGAAGGCAGCGACTTACCTTTGGCAATAGCGGTAGAACTTGATACCAAAGAGTTTGGGTTAATCAAACGTAAGTTTTTAGTCGCTGGTGTTCTACAGAAAGAAAAAGTTAATTGAGAATGACATGAAAAAAATATCGTGTCATCGAGGTGTGGCGCTTATTACGGTTATGCTAGTGGTTGCTCTTGCGGCAATACTTGCTACGCAAATGACAGCCAAACTCCAACTCCAGCTTCAACGTAGCGCCAATATAGAAGCTAACCAACAAGCTTATTGGTTAGCTATGGGAGCTGAAGCTTTTGCAAAACGCGTACTTATTATGTCGTTTGATGGTGACGAAAGCGTTACTCATTTAGGGCAACTATGGGCACAAGGTGAAAATACCTACCCAGTAGAATATGGCGAAATAACGGGTGAAATTACAGATCTACAGTCTTGTTTCAATTTAAATGCGTTACGCATAACGGATAGTGTTGCAACATCGCCTTCACCAACCAATGTTAGTAGTGGTAAAAACTTGCCTGCTGAAGCACTTGAAAGGCTTATATTGGCTATTGGCATTGAAAACGTAAGTAGTTTTGAAGCTAAAGATATGGTGTCTGCCTTAACCGATTGGGTAGACGAGAATGGCATAGTTACAAATAGTGGTGGAGCTGAAGACAGCGAATACTCATCAAAAGAGTATCCTTATTTGTCTGCTAATAACTTTTTAGGTAGTTTTAACGAGCTACGTGTAGTTGAGCATTTTACCTTAGAGGCAATAGAAGAATTGAAGCCTTATGTATGTGTAATACCTAACTCTAACTTACATAAAATTAATGTGAATACGATAAACGCCGATCATTCTGAAATACTGTCAGCTTTATTTGATATATCGAGTAGCGAAGCTGAAGAAATTATTTCAGGGCGTGGTGATGAAGGGTATAAAAAAGTTGACGATGTGTTTTTATTACCGCAAATAGCTAAACATAAGTTAACCCAAGAACAAAAAGATCAGCTGGTTGTTGATAGCGAATATTTTAAACTGAAAACTAAAACAACCTTTAACGATAGTTATTTCTTTTTAAACAGTATTATGAAAGTTGAAAAAAATAATCAAATTAATATTATTAGCCGCACCATAGGACGTGACTAATGTCAGAAACTCTATTTATTCGACTGGGTAGCCAAGAGCATGATCCCATTCAATGGTTGATATGGTCGGATCAACAACACGAAGTTATTGCCAGTGGTGATTTACATCATGCTAGCGACTTAACACATTTAACGGAAAAAGCAGAACAACGTAAAGTTGTTGGTTTTGTGCCTGCCAGTGCTATTGCTCTAAAACGTTTAAAAGTACCGGCTAAATCGACACGAGCAATGCAAGCAGCTGCTCCTTATATGCTTGAAGATGATCTTGCGCAAGATGTAGAGTCGCTGTTTTTTGCTTATGGCAACGTCAGCAAAGATAAAGACGATAATAATTGTTTTACGGCTGCAGTTGATCGTGAACAGCTTATACGTTGGAAAACATGGTTAAGCCAAGCCGACATCAAATGTAAAACCTTAATTCCTGACGTACTCGCTATGCCATTTACTGAGGGTCAATGGAGTGCAATCACGTTAAACAACCAAATCCTTCTTAGACAAGGGATATGGCAAGGTTTAGTGGTTGAAGCTAACGTCTGGGCGCTCATAAGTCAGCAATGGGTTAATACCAAAACAAAAGAGTTAGATGCAAGCGAATTAGAGCAAGTTGATGATGAGAACGAAGATCCAATAAACATATCTATTAACGCTTATGCTACTTTACCTGAAACGTTAAATATTGACGTTAACGCCATGCCTGAAGAGCTTCCGTTAGCTTTACTTGCTCAGCATGTTGATACTAAATTAGTTAATTTGCTACAAGGCGAATTTCAAGTTAAAGAAAAGCGTTCAGCTAACTACAGTACTTGGTTATGGGTAGCAGGAATTGCAGCTATCGCTTTAGTAACCAATGTTGCTTTAAAAGGTGCTGAGTTAATTAAATTAAATAATCAAACGGCAGCGATAGAAAAAGAAATTATACAGGTATATAAAGACGCTTTTCCTTTAACAAAAAAAGTGCGTATCTCAACCATTAAATCCCAGCTTAATCGTAAATTATCTGAAGTAGGTGGAACAGCATCATCTCAAGGTGATTTTTTAGTTATGCTTAATAAAGTAGAGCCTGCATTTAGCGAAGTTACTGTATTAAAACCAGAGTCAATGAAGTTTGACGCGAAAAGAAATGAATTAAGAGTTCAAGCGGTATCGACTAATTATCAGTCATTTGAAAAGTTTAAACTTGCTTTAGAAAAACAAGACTTGAGTGTATCTCAAGGTGCGCAGAATAACTTAGATGATCAAGTTTCTGGTTCATTTACTATTTCTGCTAAAGGGAGTCGATAATGAAAGAACGTTGGTTACAACTGAATATTCGCGAGCAAAGATTAGTTATTGCTATGGCGAGCGTTGTATTATTTTTTATTTTATATAGCG
Source organism: Pseudocolwellia sp. G5-9 (assembly GCF_055808995.1). Classification (NCBI taxonomy): domain Bacteria; kingdom Pseudomonadati; phylum Pseudomonadota; class Gammaproteobacteria; order Alteromonadales; family Colwelliaceae; genus Pseudocolwellia; species Pseudocolwellia sp. G5-9. The sequence goes on along the minus strand of NZ_CM147893.1, from coordinate 2,667,563 downwards.
CTATTTGGGCCCCTTTAAATAAAAATATTGATTTAGCGACTAAGAAAGTAGAGCGTCAACAAAAACTATTAACCTTAGTGCACGAAGGCACAGCTAAATACAAAAGTGCAGTAGGTGCAGGAAAGTCGCACAATCGTAATGCAAGTTTATCAAGTATTGTTAATAAAACAGCAGGGCGCAGCCAAATTACGATAGCTCGTATGCAGCCACAAGGTGACGATTTACAAGTATGGATTGATGAAGTTCCCTTTAACAACTTACTTACATGGTTAGAAAAACTATCAGATAAAGAAGGTGTAACAGTAAAATCTATAGATATTACTCACGCACAAAAAGCAGGCGTTGTTAAAGTAAGACGATTGCAATTAGGAAGAAGTTAATGAAAAAATGGTTTATAGGTACGGCAGTTTTTATTTTAGTTTACCTATTTTTTATGGTGTCGCAAACGCCGGCTCAGTGGGTTGTTAATCAAATATCATTGCCTAAAAACATTGCCTTGCAAGGTGTTAAAGGCTCTATTTGGCAAGGAAGTATCAAACGTATTATTGTAGACGGTTATAGTATTAATGACGTAAATATTGAAGTTAGCTTGCTTTCACTCTTAATGTTTAACCCAAGTGTTGATGCAACTTTTGGTGGAGCTTTAGTTAACGGGCCTGAAGGTAAAGTAAGCTTAAGTCATTTATTTGGTGATATTGAAGTAAGTAATGGACATGCTTTAGTTGCAGCGAATGACATTGCTCAACAATTAACATTACCTATTCCATTAACCGCACAAAAATTTATTGATGTAAATATTGAAACCTTTGTAATGGGTAAACCACTTTGTCAGCAATTAAATGGTACCGTTACGTGGGATACAGCAAGTATAAAAGCATTAGATGAAAAAATTAATTTTGGTACGTTAAGCGGTAAACTTGAATGTGAAAAGGGGATCGCTAAATTCACCATTGATCCTAAAAATAATTTAGGCTTAACTTTTAGCGCTTATATTCATTCGCCTGAACGTATTTCGGGGAGTGGTTATTTAGAGCCGGGTAGTAAGTTTCCTACTGTATTAAATGAAGCTTTACCTTTCCTTGGTTCACCTGATAATAGAGGTAGGTATAAGCTTAACTTTTAGTTATTAGGTTTATTCAAAAATGGATGTGCTTTTATATCATGTAAAAGTACATCATAGTTTGTGATAGCAGGAAACTCAGTGATCACTTTTTCAGGTTGTTTACTATCAGGATTGGCAATCGCCAATAGATGTTGAATACCATATTGTTGGGCCGATTTTAATATAGGTAAACTATCGTCAACAAATAAAGTGTTACTTAATTCAAAGCCTTCTTTAGCTTGTAACCTTTGCCATAATAATTGCGACTCTTTTGTTACACCAAACTCATGAGTTGAATATAAGGTATTAAAGTACTTATCTAATTGAGTGCGTTCTATTTTAAGCGCTAAGCTATCTGGATGAGCATTTGTTACAAGTACAACGTTTCTGCCGGTTTCTTTTAAAGCAACTAAAAAGTGATGAGCATCCTCGCGTAATTTTATAAGGTGTTGAACCTCTTTTTTTAAGTCAGTAATAGATAATTGTGTTTGTTCAGCCCAGTAGTCTAAACAATACCAATCTATTGTTCCTTCAACTTTTTTATAATGGCAGGTTAATTTATGCTTAGCTTCGTCTATACTTATTTGAGCCGATTCGCTATATCGAAGCGGTAAATGATGAAGCCAAAAATGATTGTCAAAATGAAGATCGAGTATGGTGCCATCCATATCCAGTAAAACAGTTGAAATATTTGACCAATCAAGCATAGATTTTTTCCTAATAACCCGTTTATTATAGGATTATATATAAAGTTATCATGCTATTCTAAATGAATTAGCGCTATCGAGTAAGGTACTTATTACAATGGGAAAAAAGCTCCCCACTATTGATGACCGAAAATTGGTCGCAAAAAGTCGATTATTCTCAATTGAACAGCTAGAACTTACCTTTAGTAATGGTGTCAAAAGACAGTACGAGCGCATGCAAGGTGCTGGCAGAGGGGCTGTTATGATAGTCGCTATGCAAGATGAAGATACCGTATTGTTGGTACGTGAGTATTGTGCAGGTACACATACTTATGAGCTTGGTTTTCCTAAAGGGTTGATTGACCCAGGAGAAAGCCCTGAAGTAGCTGCAAACCGAGAGCTAAAAGAAGAAATAGGTTTTGGCAGTGAAGATCTTACCGAAATTAAAAAAGTTGCAATGGCACCCGGTTTTTTTGCAGCAAGTATGAACATTTTTATCGCAACTCACCTTTATGAAGAACGTTTAGAAGGTGATGAACCAGAAGAACTAGACGTAGTACCTTGGAAACTCAGTGAATATAAGTCGTTACTTGCTCAACCCGATTTTAACGAGGCACGAAGCATCGCAGCACTTATGTTAGTAAAAGATTATTTAAGTGGATCCCATGAATAACGAAGAACTTCTTTCTATCGCAATAGAAAGCGCGAAAAAAGCAGGTGTAGAAGTAACTAAACATTACCAAAACGGAGATTACACCTCTGAAATTAAGGAAGATAATAGCCCCGTAACTAGCGCTGATATAGCCGCTAACGATGTGTTAATGGCTGAGTTGCAAAAACGTACCCCTAATATTCCTATTATTTCTGAAGAAATAGGTGCGTTAACACTTGAGCAGCGTAGTCAGTGGAAACAATATTGGTTGTTAGATCCTATTGATGGCACTGGCGAATTTATTTTAGCCAGTGGCGATTTTGCGGTAAATGTGGCTTTAGTTGAAAATGGTTGGCCAAGTATTGGTGTTATACATGCGCCCGATCATAATATGACCTACTACGCACAAAGTGGTGTAGGTGCGTTTAAAGAAACATCGGAAGGTACCACTAAAATTCAGGTGGCTGAATACGACGATAACCGTCCGATAAAGGTTGCGGTTAGCCGAAGACAAAAGTTAAATTTAATGGGGCAATACCTTAATAATGAATTTGACTATGAGTATGTGCCATTAGGAAGTTGTTCGTTAAAAAATGCATTAATAGCAGAAGGTTTAGCCGATTGTTATTTACGCATTGGACCAACTGGTGAATGGGATACGGGGGCAAGCCATTGCATTTTAGAGCAAGCGGGTGGCTCAATTATCGACAGTGAATTTATTCCATTAAGTTATAACAAAAGAGACAGTCTACTTAATCCTGACTTTATGTCATTAGGCTCTGCTGATATTCCTTGGGATAAAATAGTAAAACCTCATTCGGCTCGTCGCGATTAATTACTATCCCCCTAATAATGAAGAAGAGCTACTCTAACTCTTCTTTTTCTTCTTCAAATTGATCTGCAGGTATTATATTCACTGTTTCATGAAGCTCTGAATACACCAAAACTGCAGTGCCTAATGTTAACTGTTTACGTACTTGTTCTACTTTTTCTTCAATAGAAACATCTTCAGCGCCGTACTCTGTACCTTCTCGTAAAACAAATTCTTTAATAATGCTAAATAATGTTTCTGAATTTAAGTCTTTAAAGGGAATAATCATAAATAGTCCTGTAAAAATTTGGGAACTCTAGTCTCTAACCAATATATAGGTTTAAAGCCTTTGTGAGCTGTGTTACTTGAAAGAAAACCAACATGTCCGCCATGAGTTGAAACTTCGAATGTTATGTTTTCTGGCAAAGAGTCTATATGGGTAATATGTTCATGAGATAAAAAAGGATCGTCTTCTGCGTGAATAATTAAACAAGGTTGAGTTATCGCACTGAGTACGTTAATGCCGCTCGACTCATTGTAGTAATGTTCTGCGCTGGTAAAGCCATTTAATGGGGCTGTTACGCTATTATCAAAGTCACGCATTGTTTTTAGTTGTTTTAGCGCGTTTAACGAAATATGTTTAATGAGACCTAGTTTAATTTTTTCTTCGGTGCTGTGTTTTAACATATCAATCAAATACTTTTGATATATTTTAGAAGAGCCTTTATTGATTTTTGCGCTGCAACTCGCTAAATGTAATGGTGCACAAATAACGGTAGCGCAAACATAAGGAGAGTTTTCAGCTTCAGCTAAATATTTAGTTAATACATTACCTCCTAATGAATAACCAACAATAGCTAATTTACATTGTTGATAACGTGTTCTTAGTTGTTCAGAAAAATAATGAATATCGCAGGTATAACCCGAGTGATACGAATGTGCTAATCGGTTAGGTTTGCTACCACAACCCCGAAAATGAATTAACACCGCAATCCAGCCTTGTTGTTTAATTGCCTTAAACATACTTTTTATATAATGACTGTGCTGCGAGCCCTGCAAGCCATGTAATAAAACAATAATAGGCTTAGTGTTATTGGCCTGTGGTATTTCTGTCCATGCTAAATCAACGAAGTCGCCATCAGGTAACTCAAGTACTTCATTAACCGTTGAGGTCATCTCTTTACGATTAAGATATTTAGCCAGCATCGTTTGTACATGAGGGTTTGATAACCATTTAGCAGGTTTGAAGTTACTCGATTGAAACATGAAATAGCACGGGTTGAACAAAGTTACGTTATTGTAATGAAAAACAGCAGCGAAAACTGTATTTAACCTAAACTTGGTTTAAGAGACTCTTAATGTATTGAAATACAAGAAAAAATAGTTTTATTGAGCCTCTAGCTTGCTAGTTTTTCTTAATTTAAGGCAAATTTCGCGTCAATAGTAGTCTATTGCAAGTAAATTTAACGCAGAAGTTAGGAAAAATAGCTGCTAGAGAAGTATTTATTAAACCGAGTTTAGGTTATTTAGTTTTTATGATATGTAAGAGGGAATGAATTTACGCAATAGATTTGAGGTCATTTAAACTAAGGAGAGAAGTTAAGCTCTCCTCAATTGATTCGTGTAGTTTGCTTGTTGATTAATAGAGTTAGTGTAAATTCATCCATTATCATGAATTTTTTTCATGAAATAGAAAACATAAAATCCACAAATACCGAATAAAATCAGTAGGCCAACAAGTGAATATACGGCAACAGGGTCACTCAATAATAGGCTGAAAACGTTCATAAGAACCTCTCGTTAGTTAAAAGCTTAAACACATTTTAACTAACGCAACTGGTTTATATGATGATGTAGATCAAGAGTCTTTTAATTATACTCGTAACCAATCAATATGCGTATGAATGGTTACGGGTAATAAAACGAATCTTTAATAAGCTTTTTGATTGGCTATTTTAGCTTTTATTTCTTCACGTCTCACAATTTGTGCACGTATAGTTTCGGCTTCTTCTCTTATTTCTTTAATTGCGTCTGAACCTAAATTACGTTCATCCATTTCTAAGCTTTTTTTCGCTAAAGCATAACCATTTCGATAAGCGATAATATTCCAAAGATATGATTTTTCGTTACTTTTAGGTACGCCTTTACCTTCAAAGTACATTAATGCTAAGTTAAATTGTGCTAAAGCATAGTTCTGGTCTGCGGCTTTTTCATACCAACGAGAAGCTTTTAAGTAATCGCGGCTTACACCTTCGCCGTTGTAATACATAACGCCTAAATTAAACTGAGCTCTTGCTAGATCTTTATTCGCGGCTTTTTCAGTTAACGTAAATGCGGTTTTTAAATCTTTAGTTACACCTTCACCTGCTGAATACATAAGAGCAAGGCTAAATAGCGCATCAGGGTAGTTTTGTGAAGCCGCTAACGAAAATAATTCAAATGCTTTGGTTGCGTTTTTTTGAACGCCGTAACCGTTTTGGTAAATTAATGCCATTTGATACTGTGCAGGCGAGTAACCTTCTTTTACAAGAGGTTCAAATTCTTTTATTGCCGCTTTAAATTCTCCGCGGTTTAATTGAAAAATACCTAATTCTAAATCGCCATCATAACTAAAAGCTGAAAAACTGGTGGCTAAACTGAAAAAGATACATAGTAGTGAGCGCGTTTTCATTATTTACTCCTTATTTATGTGCATATACTTATAAAGTTTATATACAATAAATAGTTAAATGAACCATTATGGTTAATGTATTATTGATTTTACGTATTAATTACAGTGTAGCAACAATATTGACATTAATCTTGTGACATTTTTTAAGTCATCTATTCCGGTATATCTGACATAACTGCTTCAATTTGTTCTTCTAAGTCAAGCCATTGCATTTCGTTTTCTTCAATTTCAGATTTTAAATGGGCTTGTTTTTTAATGAGTTCATTTAAACGTGCTTTATGTTCAGCTTGGTAAATATCAGGGTCGGCTAATATGGCTTCAACCTCGTCTAATTCAGCTTGAAACTGTGTAACCTTTTTTTCAAATTTATCGGCTTGTTTTTTTAGTGGTGCTGCTTTTTTTCTTAGTTCAGCTTGTTCTCTGCGCTGTTGTTTTTTATCAACGCTTGAATCGTTATCACTGTTACTTGTGTTTGTTTTAGCATTTTTAAGGGTGAGCTTTTTTTCGTCGTTTAGCCATTGTTGGTAATCATCAATATCGCCGTCAAAATCTTGCACAGCATTATTGGCAACGATATAAAATTCGTCAACACACGACTCAAGCAAATACCTGTCATGGGCAATTAATATAATAGCGCCATCAAAGTCTTGCAGTGCAAGCACTAAGGCTTGACGCATTTCTAAATCTAAATGGTTGGTGGGTTCATCAAGTAATAGTAATTGTGGCTTTTCTAATACGATAAGCGCTAACACTAAGCGTGCTTTTTCACCGCCTGACATAGTACCAACAGAATCCAAAGCTTGATCGCCACTAAAACCAAAACGTCCTAAAAACGAGCGAGCTTCTAATAATGTTTTTTCAGGTTTAGCACGTAATATGTGATCGATAGCCGAGCTAGCCATATGTAATTGTTCAAGCTGATGCTGCGAAAAATAACCGACTTTAAGTTCTTGTGCGCAGTAACGTTCGCCTTGCATTAGCGCAAGTTCGCCTGCTAAAGATTTGATTAACGTTGACTTACCTGCACCGTTTCGCCCTAATAATCCTATACGGCTACCTGGTACTAAGGTCATATTTACTGAGCTTAAAATAATGGTTTCTTGATTATAACCACAGTCACTATCTGTTAATGAAAGTAACGGGTAAGGCAAGCTATCAGGCTTTTCGAAGCTAAACGTAAATTGGCTGTCTACATGTGCTGGCGCTAAATCAGGTAATTTTTGTAATCGTTTTAAGCGACTTTGTGCTTGTTTGGCTTTACTGGCTTTTGCTCTAAAGCGATCTACAAACGAGGTAAGGTGAGCCACTTCTTTTTGTTGCTTTTGGTATTGAGCATCTTGCTGGGCTAAATGCTCGGCACGTTGTCTTTCAAAAGCGGTGTAGTTACCAGCGTATAGTTTAGCTTGTTTGTGTTCTATATGAAGTATTTGGCCAATAACATCATCAAGAAAATCACGATCATGAGAAATAAGTACTAAGGTGCCAGTAAAACGTTTTAGCCAACGCTGTAACCAAATGACTGCGTCTAAATCTAAATGGTTAGTGGGTTCATCAAGTAATAACAGATCCGCTCGGCTGATCAAGGCTTGCGCTAAGTTTAAACGCATTCGCCAACCACCTGAAAAGGCTTTTACTGGGTTTGCCAGTTGTGGCTGTAAAAAACCTAAACCGTGTAATAACTCCCCAGCTCTTGCGGGTAAGCTGTAACCGTTAATGGTATCTATTTGGTTAATAATGGTAGCTTCAAGTGCACCGTTATCGTCTGCTCGTGCTTGTTCTAATTTTGCTTCAAGCTGACGAAATTCTTTATCGCCATCCATTACGTAATCAAGGGCAGACTGTTCTAAAGCAGGCGTGTCTTGTTTTACGGTAGCTATGCTCCAACTACTTGGCATAGACAAATCACCAGTATCCGGTTGAAGATCGCCAAGCAATGCTGCAAATAAAGAAGACTTACCACATCCATTCGCACCAACTAATCCTACTTTATGATTAGGATGAATAGTAAAGCTAGACCCTGCAATGAGGTTTTTTGTACCTCGGTCTAAGCCCAAATCGTTGGCAGTAATCAATGTATTATTCCTTCTTTAAAGTTAAGATGGGTATTGTCGCTTTTCCTATAGGTGTTATTCAAGGTAAAATACGTGTCTTGAATAAACTTAATTTAATAAAAGAGTTTCTATTTTGAAAAAACGTTTTATTGCGGGTGCAATTTGTCCAAAGTGTAAAGCTATGGACACCTTGTCTTTAACGAAAGAACAAGGTGTTGAAAAAGTAACGTGTGTTACTTGTGGCGAAACCATGACACAACCAGAAGAGCAAGTTGCCAAAGAAGTTAGACCTTATGAACAGGTTATAGGTGTGTTCAAGCAAGATTAAGCTCTACTAATAATGAGGTGGCGGTGGCTCAATGTCTTGTTCGCCAGATTGTTGAGGAGCAGAAGAATCTTTAATACGAGCAGCAATTAAGGTTAATTGGTGCTGTAATTCAGCTATTTGTGATTGATGAACGGTTATCTCGTCATTGAGTTGTTCAATTACGTCGTCTTGAAAAGCGTTACGTGATTCTAATGCTTCAATACGTTGTTCTAAATTTGTTTCAGGCATAATTATTTTATTTGCCATAATTCGGCATATCCAGAAGAGCTTTCAGTAATAATGTGGCTATTATCCCGAAAAGCGACGCTGTAAACAACTGCGCCGGCAGGTCTAATGTCATCTCTTGGTGTTACATGCCAACTTTCTTTACGTTTACCGGTTTTTATATCCCATAAACTGACTTTACGCGAAGGTGCTCCGGTGAGTAATTGAGTGCCATCGTCAGAAAACTGAATGGAGCTAAATACTTCTTGTCTATTGGTATATTGTAATTGACTGATGAGCTTCCCTGTTTTTAAATCCCAAATATTAGCGTCTTTTTTACTGTCTGCAGTAAAGGCATATCTACCTTTAGGATCTAAAGCCACTTTGGTGACTCTACTTGGGTGATTAAAACGATAAATAACTTGGCCTGACAAAGTGTCCCATACATAAGCAACAAAATCGTTCGCGCCCGAAAGTGCTATTCTGCCATTGGGTAGCATATCAACAGAGTTTACTTTTTCTGTATGGCCTAAAAATTCTAATCGTCTACCTGAATCAATCGTTACATGTAAAACTGTACCGTTAGTTTTTCCTACAAGTACGTGTTCACCGTTATTTGATAGGGCGATATCTCTTATGGTGGAGTCTCGTACTTGCCAATAACCTTCAGACTGACCATTAGTTATATTCCATAAAGCAAAGTTTTTGCTACTTGCTGTTAATACATAGCGATTGTCGTTTGCAATATCGATAGCCAGTACTAAATTGTCGGCACTGTCTTGTTGCTGAGACCAGTTAAACTTTAATGCGTTTTTTTCTAAGTCCCATAAACTAATACCATGATGAATAGAAGATACCGCGCTATATTGACCATTATTTGAAATATTTGCCGCATAAGCACCTTCAACTGAATGTTGCCAACGTTCAATAGGTGTACTTGAATTTGGTTGGCAGGCACTCAATATCATTATCAATATCGTCGATAGATACCATCTGTTACATTTATACAAAATATTAATACTTTTCACTGTCGGTATTTATGGTTAGTATAAGCCGCAATGATTAACAATACATAACTAAAAACGTTGTCTTGAAGGATTAATCCCCACTGGACAAGTATATGGAGAAATACATGAGATTTTTTAAACCGACTTTAGTCGCTGTTGCACTTGTTGCTGTAATGGGTTGTCAAGAAAAGGCACCTGTAGAAAAAGAATTAGTACTTGATACTGATGTACAAAAACAAGCGTACAGCTTAGGTGCTTCAATTGGTATGTACATGGATCGTAACCTTGAAGAACAAACTAAAATGGGTGTTACGTTAGACCAAGAAATTATCTTAAAAGGTTTTACTGATAGCTTAGCGGGTAAATCTCAAATAGAAAAAGAAGAAATTCAAACTATTTTGATGGGCTTAGATCAACAGATGAAAGCTAAACAGCAAGAACTTGCAACTAAAGAAGCTGAAGCAAGCAAAGCTGAAGGTGTGGCTTACTTAGAAGCCAACGCTAAAAAAGAAGGCGTAATGGTTACTGAATCAGGTATTCAATACAGCGTAATCACTGAAGGTGAAGGCGATAAGCCAGCAGCTACAGATACTGTAAAAGTTCATTACAAAGGTACGTTAATTAATGGCGAACAGTTTGATAGTTCATACGACCGTGGCGAACCAGCTGTATTCCCATTAAACCGTGTAATTCCAGGTTGGACTGAAGGCGTACAATTAATGACTGTAGGTTCTAAATACAAATTTACTATTCCGTCAGACTTAGCATACGGACCAGCAGGTAGCCCTCCACGTATTCCTGGTAACTCAGTATTAGAATTTGAAATTGAATTATTAGAAATTCAAAAAGCAGAAGCTCCAGCGCAAGTAGGTGAGTAATTCTGTAGTGTAAACATAATGCTTTAAGATTATGTTCTACAATAAAAAACGAGCTTTAATAGCTCGTTTTTTTGTGCGCTTTTACTTATTTTATACCAAATGCATTAATACATGCTTTATTGATATTTAGCTTCTTGAAGCACTTTGTAAAAGACTGTCTTCTAATTCAAACCGTTGTTCTAAATGTTTACCTAAAAGTGATAAATTGTCGTCAAACGCATTCAGGTGTTCTTCTAGAATGGTTTCGGCGTATTTATCGTTAAACTGTAAGGCTAAATCAGTTGATACAAGTATTTTAGGATAAATTTCATGTAAATAAGGAGAGCTGTCGTAAGCGGAATACTGATACGCGCTTATTATTTTCTCAAAAATATCAAAATGGCCCGCTGAAATGTAGTCCATCAATATTTGACAAAAATGTTTAATGTAAAAGCTTTGTGGTAACGCGCCCTCATTTTGTTCATTAGGAGTAAGTCCAGCGAGGTCACAATATGCTATTAGTACTTTATGTCTTTCTAATAGCCAGTTATTAATTGTTTGCTCATTTAGCTCCAAAACCTGATTAATAATCTCTGTTTTAATTTGCATACTTCGTCCTTAACTATTGCCATAGAAAAGTAAGCATTGTTCACATAGTTGAAAAAAGCAACAAAATAACATCTGATCAGATGAGTGAATAGAGGAACAATCTTTATTACAAAGATTGTTCTAATACATTCACTAAGCGAGCAGAGGCTTGTAACATTCTAGTTTCTAATATTATTTTATGCTTTTGTTGATAATTATTAGGTAACTTTATAGTGCCTTTAGTTGTCGCTGTACAATAGTTATTTTCATCTATGGCGCAATATAAAACACTCGGTAAACGAGTAATGGTTAACGATTCAGTTGCCCATGTATAAACCGAATCTTTTTGCCATGTAGCAATAGGCGACTTTTCCCATTGGTTAGACAAGCTATTATGTAAGCGCGTAAATAGCGCTGCATTATTTGCCTTTGATTTTGGATACAGTAAACATTCATCCCATAACCAATGCATGTTATTACATTTAGCATGTTCGATTGAAATTTTAGTGCGATTACCGCCCATATCACTCGCAAAGTTAACATGCATAGGCTGATGAATATCGCCAAGCCAATGGCCTAAAAACATAAGGGCTTGTAGCTTTCTCCACGAGGTAGGTAGTTCTTTTAACTGTTTTGTATGTAGTGTTACGGCTGAAGTAACACAGTTTGTTTGGCAAGTTTCAGGCGTAACCTTGGTTTGATTTCGGGCCACATTCACGTAATGCCATTTTTTGTATTTGTCGTAAGACTTGTCTTTTTTAATCGCATCAGCCCAAGTACATGTGTCTGCAAATGAAATAGCAGAATTTGCACTTTTATAATTGTACTTATTAATCAGCTTTTGATCATGCTTGGGTAGTTCTTCTAATAAAGCATTAACTCTACCCTGTGTACTAGGCGACAAATGATCGAAAGCCACCTGACAAATAACTTTATGGCCAACTTTACCTAACGCAAAAGCCTGTTGAGTAAATAATAAGAAAAAACTTAATACTAGTGTTACAGGTAAGTTGATTTTTGAACGAACTTGCATGGGGTATATTCCTTTACGATCTTAATTGAGAACAGTTAATGGATTAAATATTACAAGAAAACCGTTAGCTTACGTAGACAAAATTTATATCGAACGTAATATAGCTAAAGTTAACCTTATATGATGAACTAAATTTTACAAAGTGAATAACTTGGCTGCTTCTTCTATACCAGAACCTTTAACTACTGAACCTACGCAATTGAACTCTTCAATTATCGCTGGCCCTGTTGTACGACATTGTAATGTATCGCAGCTTAACTTTTGGTTGGTAACCACGCAAGCTTACGATTTTAAGTTTAAGCTGTATCGTAGTAATGAAGTAAAAACAGAGAATGTTGAAGGTGTAAGTGAACACTCACACCAGTTATTACTTGAAACTAAACTAAGCGCTTCAAAAACAGATTCATCTAAAACAGAATCAACGAGTACAACCCCCAATAAAAAAGTAAATGCTAGCCAGTTACAGCAAATCCAAATAGGTGAATCAGCATTTATTAACTTAATTACTATAGTGGCTGAAGAACATTGTTCTGAATATGCTTTTCCAGAAAACACCTTGTTATCGTACGACATTATAACTTCGGCACTTAACGGTAAAACAGAAAGTATTACCGAGTTATCTCATTTGTTATACCCAGATCAAAAGCTGCCTCACTTGGTTATTAAGCCAAGCATTGAAAACCTTTTACATGGTTCTTGTAGAAAACCCCATTACAAAAGTGAAGACGGTTTAAAACAAGTTGATTGTGTTTTACAAGCGTCTGACGTTGATAATAGACCTTCAATGCTCATTATGTCGGGCGATCAAATCTATGCCGACGATGTGGCTGGGCCAACACTTAACGCTATTCATCAAGTTATCGAGATGTTAGGTTTGTACAACGAAGAGTTTGAGTTAGATGCCGAGCTAAATAAGGGCACAGTAACTAATAGCGAATCATTGTTTAAACATCAGCATTGTTATTATCAACGACAACATCTTTTACCCACATATACAAAGCGCACACTGTTTGGTGAAAAAATACAGCTCATTTTTACTTCAGTACATGTAAACAATCATTTAATGACCTTATCAGAAGTTATGGCGATGTATTTGTTAACGTGGTCGCCAGAACTATGGGAAAAAGTAAAGTTAGCCACACCGCCGCCTAATTTATCGCAAGCACTACAAGCGGTTTATAGCAAAGAGCTTGAGGTGATCACAGATTTTCATCAAGGACTGTACGAAGTAAGAAGGGCAATGGCGCATGTACCGGTATATATGATATTTGATGATCACGACATTACCGATGATTGGAACCTAACGCGTGGCTGGGAAGAGGCCGCTTACACTAACCCATTTGCTAAACAAATTATTGGGAACGCCCTTATCGGCTATTGGTTATGCCAAGGTTGGGGCAACGCGCCCGATAAATTTACAGACCTGCTGACAAATCAAACGCAATACTTTAGCTCTAAAAAACGTGAGCATAAAACCGAATTAATAGACGCTTTATTTGATTTTGAACAGTGGAACTACAACCTAAACACCACACCTAAAATTGTAGTGTTAGACACACGCACACAACGCTGGCGATCAGAAAGTAATGAGAACAAACCTTCAGGATTAATGGATTGGGAAACACTGTCAGACTTTCAGCAAGAACTTATAAAAGAACCGAGTGTTATTGTAGTTTCTCCTGCGCCTATTTACGGCGTAAAGCTTATTGAAACCGTACAACGTATATTTACCTTATGTGGCAAGCCACTAGCGGTTGATGCTGAAAACTGGATGGCCCACTCAGGTACTGCCAATGTAATATTAAACATATTCCGAAACCCTAAAACACCACCTAACTTTATTATTTTATCAGGCGATGTACATTATTCGTTTGTATACGAAGTAACTCACCGATTCAGAAAAAACAGCGCTAAAATAATACAAGTAACCTGCAGCGGCATTAAAAATACTTTTCCTGATACTTTACTCACGGTATTAGAAAAACTAAACAAAGTACTGTATTCAACTTACTCGCCACTTAACTGGTTTACTAAACGTAGACGCATGAAAATACGTGTCCGAAAACCAAACACCAAAACTAATAGGCATTTATTTAACGGTAGTGGTATTGGTGTATTAAGGTTGAATAAAGAAAATGACGAAGTGATAACAGAATTTATCACTTCGCAAGGTAGAACTATCGAGTTTATCGAATACGATTCAGATGAAGATTAGCGGTTAAACAAAGCTTACCTATCTTTTTTTAGCTCGTTTAATGCCTGACAACAACTCATCGCTTAACACGCCTTCACGATTCACTGTTAACGGAATAAAACCACTTGGGTCGATTGTAGTCGCTAAGTTGTAGCGTATTTCTTGCTGATGATGTTCGCTAAAATAAGCCAGCAACTTGAGTAAATCAAATAAACCGACATTGGCACTTAACGCAACAGCTGTTTCACTATTGGCTTTTAATAAAGGTACTGAGCTAGACGAACCCGTCATCACCTTTTTATCTGCCACAGTTAAGTTAAACATCACGTCATCAATCGCTAAATCAAAACTGTTAGGGTTAGTCACTAATAACTTTAACGTAAAGTATTGAGAAAACCCTTTTGTTTTAGACGGTTCAATACTCAGCAAGCTTACTTCAGGGGTTTTAATAGGGCTAATGCTGGCGCAACTGGTAAGCAATATACAAAATAAAGCGAAAAACATACTCCATGTACGCATTATATAATTCCTTAAGGTAAATAGTGTGTTAATCAAAAAGCTAATGTAGCACGCAGCCTTTTTAAATTCGAGAATAAGTATTGTGAGAGGATCAATAGAGATGATTTTACTGTTGATATAAGTTTGGAGGCTTTTGTGTGGAAGTGTATGTAAGTTGTAAAGTTAAGTTTGTGATCAGAATTCTAATTTTAGTCGTCATGTTTACGGTATCGACATGAGACTAAGACGTGTCGATGTTTCTTGTTTTTGTAAACACGAGGGTGAAGTAAAATTGAACCTTTTAGTTTATGTTAATTCTTATTAACATATTGGAAATTTAATACGTGATATTTAGATAGAATTAAATGTTTTGTTTATGCTATTTTCTCACCTTTTTACAATAAAAAGTGATTACTGATTTTATTTTTCAACGTTAAAAATAAGCTGTTACAAATAAAAAGGCCTTACCAAAGGTAAGGCCATAAATGCTCGCTGTATTGGCTTGTAAATCAAGCTTCTTATTATTGATACTACTTTATTATTGTTATTATTTGTTACTATTTATTGTTGTTATTTGTTAGCACGGAACAATTTATAGCAAAGGGATCTAGGCTATGCAACAACTTTAATAGAGTATATACACCACGACTATTTTCGTACATTGGTGCGTTTTTTATTCGTTAAATTATTGTTAATTAATTAATTTCAATAATTACAGCCGTTTAATAAAAAACCAGTTAGGTCAATAACGTAAATTATGATTTGTTTTTATTGTGAATATAGAAGAAAAAAAATTGTAGTGTTAGAATATTAGCACTTAATAATAGAGAATTTCTTTGATGACTGAATTACAAAACGACAATTATTTACGTGCATTATTACGCCAACCAGTAGATTACACTCCCGTATGGATGATGAGGCAAGCTGGACGTTATTTACCTGAATACAGAGAAGTGCGTAAAGGTGCTGGTGATTTTATGTCGGTTTGTCGTAATGCCGAGTTAGCATGTGAAGTAACTATTCAACCGCTTCGTCGATTTAAATTAGATGCGGCTATTTTATTTAGTGATATTTTAACTATTCCTGATGCTATGGGTTTAGGTTTATATTTTGAAACGGGCGAAGGTCCTAAGTTTGAACGTCCCATTACCTGTAGAGCTGATATAGAAAAAATTGGCGTGCCCGATCCGGAAGATGAATTAGGTTATGTAATGAATGCCGTACGTACTATTAGAAAAGAATTAAACGGTAGTGTGCCGTTGATTGGCTTTTCGGGTAGCCCATGGACATTAGCAACTTATATGATTGAAGGTGGAAGTTCTAAAGCTTTTACTAAAATCAAAAAAATGATGTTTTCAGACCCGCAATCATTACACCTATTGTTAGATAAGTTAGCTGATTCTGTTATTAGTTATTTGAATGCTCAAATTGCTGCGGGTGCTCAATCTGTAATGGTATTTGACACGTGGGGCGGTGTGTTGTCTCCTCGTGATTATAAAGATTTCTCTTTACAATATATGGCTAAAATTGTTGATGGTTTAACGCGTTATGCTGACGGTCGACAAGTTCCTGTTACATTATTTACTAAAAATGGCGGTATGTGGTTAGAAGATATTGCTGCTACAGGTTGTGATGGTGTTGGTTTAGATTGGACTATTGATATTGAATCAGCGAAAGCGAGAATAGGCGATAAGGTTGCTTTACAAGGTAATATGGATCCTTCAATGCTTTATGCTCCGGTTGAGCGTATTGAGGAAGAAGTTGCTAAGATTTTAGCTGGCTTTGGTAATGGTGGTACAGGTCATGTATTTAATTTAGGGCATGGCATACACCCAGATGTAAACCCTGAACATGCGGGTCACTTTATTGAGTCGGTTCATCGTTTAAGTAAGCCTTACCATAAGTAAGCTGATGTAAAATTATTTAATAACACAATTTATTTTTATGTTGTTGTGTGAAACAAAAAAGGAGCCGAGGCTCCTTTTTTAATGTTGGCAGTTTTAGGTACTAACCGCTACTAACGTTATTAACGGATCATCAAGTATAAGCTTGAGTTACCTCTAATAATGTTTAAAGCAAATACGCTATCTTGTTTTTTCAGAATAGCTCTTAGCTCTGCAATGTTGGTAACACGTAGGCGGTTAACACCAATAATCATGTCGCCTGAACGTAATCCGGCAATAGCTGCAGGGCTGTTTTTCTCAACTTCTGCAATGTCTACACCTTTACCGTTTGTGCTGTTTTCTAATTCAGCACCTTCTAGCATACGGTGGATACTTTCAGCTTCAACATTTGCGGTTTCAGACTTTTTAAGGGTAACTTTGTAGGTTTTTTCTTTACCGTCTTTACGTACTACGGTAATTTTTACTTTTTTACCTGCGCCGATAGAACCAATTTTTCCACGTAATTCGCTAAATGATTTAACCATTTGGCCATTTACTTTAGTAATAACGTCGCCGGCTTTAATGCCTGCTTCTTCAGCAGCTGAACCTGGAGTTACTTGCTCAACAAAACCACCTTGGTTGGTTTCTAGTTCCATTGCTTTGGCAATGTCGCTGGTTACACTTCGACCTTGTACACCCAACATGCCACGGCGAACTTCACCAAATTCAATAATTTGGCTTACTAGGTTATTAACCATTGAGCTAGGTATTGCAAAGCCGATACCAACGTTGCCACCACTTGGACCTAAAATAGCGGTGTTAATACCAATCAGTTCGCCTCTAAGGTTTACCAATGCGCCACCCGAGTTACCACTGTTGATTGCAGCATCGGTTTGAATGAAGTCTTCATAGTTTTCGCTGTTTAAACCCGTACGACCTAGTGCACTAACAATACCCGATGTTACCGTTTGACCTAGTCCGAATGGGCTACCTATGGCTATGGCAAAGTCACCTACGCGAATGTTGTCTGAATTGGCTAGCTTTATTTCAGTTAAATCTTTGTGGTCTATTTGTAAAAGAGCAATGTCGCTGTATTCATCACTACCAATTTTTTTAGCTTCTAATTGGCGACCATCTTTTAAGGTAACAATAATTTCATCGGCTTCTGAAATAACGTGATTGTTGGTTACTATGTAACCTTCACTTGCGTCAATTATAACGCCAGAACCTAACCCTCTAAATTCTTGCTCATGTTGTGGGGCTCCTCTTCCTCCGGGTTTACCAAAGAAAAATTTGAATGCTTCAGGTACATTGTTTTTTACTTCATGTGTGCCTTTTACTGAAATAAGTACAACAGCTGGTGTTACTCCTTCAAGCATAGGTGCAAGACTGGGTAACGCTTCTCCACTAACAGCAAAGGGTAAGTTTGCGTTTGCAGGCAAGGCTGTTAACGCGATAGAGCTTGAAAGCAAAGCAGTACTAATAATAAGAGAAAGTTTTTTCATATATCGAATAGCTCCTAAAATATTAAATGAAATATTAAATAAAAAATATGTACAGTCAGAGTAATTATTATCTAACTAAGTTCCTTTTTATTCTGTTCAGGATTTGTAACACTTTGTGTTTTATCTTCAAACAAACCGCTTGGATTACCTGAGTAATCAAGGGGGGCTTCAGTAATTTCTACATCGCTTCTACGAGCTGATTCTTTATGCCTTAATTGCACTGTTTGGGCTAATTGTTCTTGTGTTTCTTGTGAGAAAAAAGGCATTGCAGAAGACTCTTCTGGAGTGGCTTCTTGTAATAACTTAGTACTTTGTGCCATTTGCACCATAGCGTCTTTGCATGTTGAGTGCATTTGCTCAAGTAATTTTGCTGAGCTTTCGAGGTGTTCAGCTACATTAGCTTT
This sequence comes from Pseudocolwellia sp. G5-9, assembly GCF_055808995.1. NCBI lineage: Bacteria > Pseudomonadati > Pseudomonadota > Gammaproteobacteria > Alteromonadales > Colwelliaceae > Pseudocolwellia > Pseudocolwellia sp. G5-9. Next base: position 2,649,089 of record NZ_CM147893.1, on the reverse strand, counting down.
GTATTGTTCTAAGGCTTGTTCGCTTTGGTTTACTTTGTTGGTTAATTCTTTGTTTTCTTGTGAAGTGTTGCTCATGGTTTTATTTAAAATAAATCCTAGTATTGCACCACCAATAAAAATTGCTAAACCGATTATAACTGTCATACAAAAACTACCTTAGATAAATGAAATGAAAATTTAAACGTTACCCTCATCACGAAAGTTGTGAGATTAGTTTAAAATTATTGTTTTGCCTTGTTATACTGATCTTTCTTTATATATTGAATATGTTTACTAAAAATTAATTTTCAAGCATTTTTAGCTAAAAATATGTCTTAAAAGCAATATTAGTAATAATGAATGGCCATTGTATGATAAAAAGCTCCCCTATAGAAAAATATAACGCAGATTTGAAGCAAGAAGGATTTCAATATGACGCTGCACAAGAACATGCGGTAAATTGCTTACAACGGTTATTTGAAGATTTACAAAATAAGCCGATCCCTGTTTCTGGCTTTAAAAAAGTATTAAGTGGTTGGAAAAAGACCTATAGCAAACAAAAACCAGTAACCATTAAAGGTTTATATTTTTGGGGCGGTGTAGGGCGTGGTAAAACCTATTTAGTAGACACTTTTTACGATTGCTTACCTTTTAACAACAAAATGCGAGTTCATTTTCATCGTTTTATGCATCGTGTACATGAAGAGTTAAAAACACTTCATGGCCAATCTGATCCCCTCAAAGTAATAGCTGAACGTTTTTCAAAAGAAACATGCATTATTTGTTTTGATGAGTTTTTTGTATCAGACATTACTGATGCCATGATTTTAGGTACTTTATTTGAAGAGCTTTTTGCAAGAAAAGTTATTTTAGTTGCAACCTCTAATATTGTGCCTGACGATTTATATCGAAATGGTTTGCAACGGGCTCGATTTATTCCTGCTATTGATTTAATTAATGAACATTGTGAAATTGTGAATGTTGATAGTGGCGTTGATTATCGCTTAAGAACGTTAGAGCAAGCAGAAATTTATCACTGTCCGTTAGATGAACAAGCGGCGATTAACTTAAATCAATATTTTAAACAGCTATCATGTGAAGATGGAGTGATGGGTAAACATGTGAATATTAATCATCGCGACTTAGCTACAGTACAAGAATCTGAAGGTGTAATTCATTTTGAATTTTCAGTTTTATGTGAAAGTGCGCGTAGCCAAGGTGACTATATGGAAATTAGTAAGCTATATCATACCGTATTAATGGCTAATGTTACGCAAATGACAACAGATCACGACGATACAACAAGACGCTTTATTGCGCTTGTAGATGAGTTTTATGAAAGAAACGTTAAGCTGATCATCTCTGCCGAAGTTGCTTTAGAAGAGTTATATAGTGGCGAACGCTTAAGCTTTGAATTCAAACGTTGTTTGAGTCGATTACAAGAGATGCAGTCTCAAACGTATCTGGCGAGTGAACATATTCCGTAAATTATGGAAAAGTTTAAAAAATAACCTTTTTATTCTTAACAAACTTCTGTATAATCCGCGCTCCCTGCGTTACAAAGGCCTGGTGTTTTTGAATATCAGGCACGGACTCGATACTCGAAGGGGTACAGCGTAGTCTTTTAACCAGTGATTGAATTTTTTAATCACTATTTAAAGTAACATTTATATAATTGGGTTTCTTAATGAAAACTTTTGTAGCTAAACCAGAGAGCGTTGTACGCGAATGGTTCTTAGTGGACGCCGAAGATAAAACTTTAGGTCGTATCGCTACTGAAATTGCTAGCCGTTTACGCGGAAAGCACAAGCCAGAATATACTCCTCATGTTGATACAGGTGATTACATCGTTGTTATCAATGCTGAGAAAGTACGTGTAACTGGTAACAAAGCGAAAGGTAAAATTTACTACTCGCATACTGAATATGTTGGTGGCTTAAAGCAAATTAGTTTTGAACAACTAATTGAAAAAGCTCCTGAGCGTGTTATCGAATTAGCGGTTAAAGGTATGTTACCTAAAGGTCCTTTAGGTCGTGAAATGTACCGCAAGCTTAAAGTGTATGCTGGTGCTGAGCACAAACATACTGCACAACAACCACAACTTTTGGAGCTGTAAGCAATGGCTGATAATCAATATTACGGTACTGGTCGTCGCAAGAGCTCAACTGCTCGTGTGTTTATGAAAGCTGGTAACGGTGCAATTACAATTAACAAGCGTGACATTTCTGTTTACTTTGGTCGTGAAACGGCTCGTATGGTTGTTCGTCAACCATTAGAATTAGTAGAAATGCTTGAGAAGTTTGACTTCAATATCTCTGTTGTAGGCGGTGGTATTTCTGGTCAAGCGGGCGCAATTCGTCACGGTATTACTCGTGCATTAATGGAGTTCGATGAAACTTTACGTGGTGAATTACGTAAAGCTGGTTTCGTTACTCGTGATGCTCGTAAAGTTGAACGTAAGAAAGTTGGTCTACACAAGGCTCGTAAAAAGCCACAATTTTCAAAACGTTAATATTTACCTATACGTTATATTCAAAAAACCAGCTTATGCTGGTTTTTTTATACCTAATTTTAAGGCTTTTTTTTCTTCTATAAAAACCACTCTTGCCTTTGAATAAGAACCATTAACAATAAAGCACTAAAAAAGTAAATTGATTGGCTATAACTGTTGATTTACCTTGTAAAAAAACACTGATTTCTTTATGATCGTAAAAATTTTTTTGTCGCTAGTTTAATTAAACAACCGAGATTAAATTTTTGTTGAAATAATAAAAATTATCGTTGTAGTAATTGAATACTAATTGGAGATTCTGAATGAGCAATGTTCCCGTTAATAACGGCCGACGACGCTTTTTAACTGCTGCTACTTCTGTAGTTGGTGGTGTAGGCGTAGTTGGTGTAGCTGTGCCTTTCATTGGCTCGTGGAACCCAAGTGCTAGAGCGAAAGCTGCTGGTGCTCCGGTTGAAGTTAATGTAAGTAAAATCGAGTTAGGCCAAATGATCCGTGCTGAATGGCGCGGCAAGCCTGTTTATATTATTCGTCGTACTGATGAAATTATAAATGCTTTACCTAATCATAACGATCAGTTACGAGATCCTGAGTCAAGTGAAGCTCAACAACCTGCATACGCCACAAATGCTACTCGCTCAATTAAACCTGAGTTTATGGTAGCTTTAGGTGTTTGTACTCATTTAGGTTGTGCTCCTACTCATCATAAAGGTGATTTTGAAGAGTTTGTTTCTGGTGTTAAAGACGGCTTTTTCTGTCCGTGTCATGGTTCTAAATTTGATATGGCTGGTCGAGTATTCCAAGGCGTTCCTGCACCGTTAAACTTGGTAGTTCCTGATCACTCTTTCCCAACTGAAGACACCTTACTTATTGGTGTTGCACCAGGAGAAGCATAATGAATAGCTTTATGGCTTGGATCGAGAAACGTTTACCATTCATGGATGCCATGAATAAACATGCTATCCAATACCCAGCACCTAAAAATTTCAACTTTTGGTATGTGTTTGGTATTTTAGCGACAGTTGTTTTAGTCAACCAAATACTTACAGGTGTTTGGTTAACAATGAATTACGAACCATCAGGCGATGGTGCTTTTGCTTCTGTTGAATATATTATGCGTGACGTCGACTACGGTTGGTTGCTACGTTATATGCATTCTACAGGTGCTTCAGCTTTCTTCATTGTCATTTATTTACATATGTTCCGTGGTGTTATGTATGGTTCTTACCAGAAACCACGTGAATTACTATGGATCTTCGGCATGCTAATTTACTTAGTATTAATGGCTGAAGCTTTCATGGGGTATTTATTACCTTGGGGTAATATGAGTTACTGGGGCGCTCAGGTAATTATTTCACTATTCGGTGCTATTCCTGGTATTGGAGAAGACTTAACCATTTGGATCAAAGGTGACTATGTTATCTCTGGTGCTACGTTAAACCGTTTCTTCGCATTACACGTTATCGCTTTACCACTTGTTCTTGTAATCCTTGTGTTCTTACATATTTTAGCATTACATGAAGTAGGTTCTAACAACCCTGATGGTTCTGATATTAAGAAACCAAAAGGAAGTGTGAAACCTGAAGAATTATCTAAATTTACTTTCCATGAACAGTACACTAAGAAGTACGATATTGTTGATGCGATACCTTTCCACCCTTACTACACGGTTAAAGATTTAGTAGCGGTTGTTATTTTCTTGATTTTATTTTCTTGGGTAATGTTTTTCTTCCCTGAAGGTGGTGGATATTTCCTTGAGCCGCCAAACTTTACGCCTGCTAATGGTTTAAAAACTCCTGAGCATATTGCTCCTGTTTGGTACTTTGGACCTTTCTACACAGTACTACGTGTTATTCCTGATAAGTTATTAGGGATGATTGCGATGTTTGCTGCAATTGGTATGCTATTCGCTTTACCTTGGTTTGACCGTGGTGTTGTTCGTTCATTCCGCTACCGTAGTAAACTACATCTTTTAAACTTAACTCAATTTGCAATTTGTTTTGTTGCGTTAGGTGTTTTAGGTACTATGCCAGCTTCTGATCTAGCTAACCTAATTGGTAGACTTGCAACTTTAGGCTATTTTGGTTTCTTCATCTTCTTATGGTTTTATAGTAAGGGTGAGAAAACTAAGCCAGTTCCAGAGAGGGTAACAGGATAATGAAAAAGTTTATTTTAGCTTTATTAGCAATTTTTCCTATGCTAGCTATAGCTTCAGGCCCTAGCTTACATTTAGATAAACCAGAGAATGATTTGTCAGATAAAGAATCACTTAAGCGTGGTTTTGAGTCTTACTTAAATTATTGTTTAGGCTGTCACCAGTTACAGTACCAACGTTATAATCGTACCTTTAAAGACTTAGGTATTGATGAAGCTGAAGGTGTTAAAAAGTGGATGCCTACCGGTGAAAAAGCAGGCGACCATATTTTAAATACGATGCCAGCAAAAGATGCTGCAGCATGGTTTGGTAGCACACCGCCTGATTTAACATTAGAAGCTCGTTTTAGAAGTCCGGAATATATTTATACTTATTTACGTTCTTTTTATGTTGATGAAAATCGTCCGTTTGGTGTAAATAATAAGGTATTCCCTGATGTTGGTATGCCACATGTTTTACAAGGTTTGCAAGGTGTTCGTACCGTTAATGAACATGGTGAGCTAAGTGAAGCAAAAGGTGGATCAATGACGGAAGAAGAGTATGATGCTTTTGTTCGAGATTTAACCAACTTTTTAGAATATACTGCTGAACCAAACAAACTTGAGCGTAAGAGCTTAGGTTACTGGGTTATCGGTTTTCTATTTATCTTCTTGATCTTTGCGTACTTATTGAAGAAAGAATATTGGAGAGATGTACACTAGTTAATAGCTGTGTATTGTATCTTTCTTGATTGGGGGCTTTGTGCCCCCTTTGTTAGTTTTTATTTATAGAATTTTGGGAGTCAAAATGGCCGTAACTGCAAACAAACGCTCTGTTATGAATTTATATTCACATGCTGATGATATGTATAGTCATCAAACACGCATCGTATTAGCAGAAAAAGGTGTTGGCGTTGACATACACCTAGTTGATTTGGCAAATCTGCCGGAAGACTTATTAGACCTAAATCCATACGGTACTGTTCCTACGCTTATTGATAGAGAATTAGCGTTATATGAAGCAAGTATTATTATTGAATATTTAGATGAGCGTTTTCCTCATCCACCATTAATGCCTGTTTATCCTGTTTCTCGTGGTAGAAGCCGTTTAATGATGCATAGAGTTGAGCAAGATTGGTATAGCTTAGCTAAAACTATTTATAATGGTCCTGCTGAAGCGGCGACTAAAGCACGCCAAGAACTTAAAGAAAGCTTATTAAGTGTTGCTCCTATTTTAAATGAAGCGCCATATTTTATGAGCGAAGAGTTTAGCTTAGTGGATTGTTACTTAGCTCCGTTATTATGGAGATTACCTGTTTTAGGTATTGAACTTGACGGTCAAGGTTCAAAAGAATTGAAAACATACATGTTAAAAGTATTTGAACGTGAATCTTTCCAAGCATCTTTAACTGAGTCTGAGCGTGAATTACGCTTTGGAAATCCAGTATAGTGTCTGACGTTAAAATGACATCTAATAAGCCTTATATCGTTAAGGCTTATTATGATTGGATTTCTGATAATGAATTAACACCTTATATCATGGTAGACGTAAACGTTTACGGTGTATTGGTTCCTATGGGTTACGTTACTGACGGCCAAATAGTACTTAATATATCTGGTGGTGCTATAGGTGTTATTTCATTAGGCAAAGAAGCTATTGAGTTTAGTGCTAGATTTGGTGGTAAGCTTGAGCATATTGTTGTGCCTTACGGTGCAATAGGTGCCATTTATGCGAAAGAAACGGGTGCAGGTACATCATTACCTATTGAGCATCCAGTTCATGTAGAAGAAGAGCCAAGAACAACGCTAAAAAGTGTTGATAATTCTACGCAGAACACTTCATCTAAAGCTAAGCCGAAAGGTGGCGCTACGCTAAAAGTCATTAAATAGTCTATTTATGCGTAATAAAAAAGCAAGCTACTCGCTTGCTTTTTTTGTGTCTAAAAATTATGAAAGGCAGCTATAAATATTCAAACATTTTATATACTCTGCTTACACCACTGATATTACGTGCAACATTAACGGCGATATCGGCATGATTTTCTGGTAATAACCCCATCAAAAATACTTCCCCGTTTTCTGTGACGACTTTAACATCTGCAGCACTTATTTTTTCATTAGCAAGCAGAGCAGCCTTTACTTTAGACGTTAGCCATAAGTCGTTACTTTTTGTTGTTGCAGAAACGGTGTTACCAATTCTTATTTGGTTATGAACTTTTAAAACGCCATTAATGTTACTTAACGTTTGCATGGCTAAATCACGTAATCTTGTATTAGGTGATTGGCCTACGGCTAATACGCTGCCATTCACGCTAACAACTTGAATATTAGTGTGCTCATGCACCTCGGTAAGTTTAGTGAGCTCGTTGTGGGCAACAAGCTCAATGCGTTGATCATCAATTTGTTTACCTAAAGTTCTGTTGTCAGCGGCAACACTTGCACCACCAACAACAGCAACGATGGCGGCCGCAGCGCAGCCTTGTAAAACACCTATACAAGTTAATACGAGTAAGGTTTGTTTAAATTGCATATTAATCTTCCGCTTGTGGAAATAACGTTGTATCTATAATGTCACATAGACAATGTATAACTAATAAATGTACTTCTTGAATACGTGCTGTTCGTGCTGAAGGAACACGTATTTCAACATCGTTTTCACCCAATAAACCTGCTATATCGCCACCGTCTTTACCTGTAAGTGCGATAATAGGAATATCTTTAGACACGGCAACTTCTATTGCTTTAATGACATTACGAGAGTTACCGCTGGTTGAAATAGCTAATAATACATCACCACTATTTCCTAATGCTCTTAGCTGCTTTGAGAATACTTCATCGTAATGATAGTCATTTGCTATTGATGTTAATGTTGATGTGTCAGTAGATAATGCTATGGCTGGTAAGGGAGGACGTTCAGTTTCGTATCGGTTAAGCAATTCAGCTGAAAAGTGTTGTGCATCGCCTGCTGAACCACCATTACCACAAGAAAGGATCTTGTTACCAGCCAAAAGGCTTTGAACCATAATTGTACTTGCTTGTTCAATAGGCCCTGCAAGCACTTCACTCGCTGCAATTTTTGTTTGAATACTTTGTGTAAAGTTACTTTTTATTCTTTCTAACATGGCGTTATTAAGTTCCGTAGGTGTTAAAAGGCATTTTTAAGCCAGTTAATATTAGGGTTTTTTATGTCACCTTCTAATGCGACTATATCGAATCTACAAGGTGTATTATATTCATTTAATTGCTTTTGTTGCAGGTAATATTTAGCACAAAGGCGTAATTTTTGTTGTTTGCTATGGCTTACTGCAACTAAGCTCCCACCAAACTGATTATTTTTGCGATATTTTACTTCTACAAACACATACATGTTGTTATCAAGCATAATAAGATCAATCTCACCGTACTTGCTATGAAAATTTTGATCCAATAATGTTAAATTTTGTAAAATTAAATATTGAGATGCAAAATCTTCCGTTATTCTACCTGTATCTGTAGTGGTTTGCTTTTTATTCCATATCCACTTCTTTAACTGTTCCATTAGTATATTGTCCCCAGAGAAGGCTTCGCGAAATAATATTATCGGCTCCCATTTTTAACTCTCCTGTTTGTCCATAATGTCTTAAATATGGGAGTTCTTTTAGTTGTTTTAGCTTAGATATAACAAATAAGCTATCGTAACCTAACGCATAAATTCGTTGTAAGCTTTCAGAGCGATTAGGCCATAAGTTTTGACTTGTTATGTTGGCTTCTTTATTTTGCCATGGGCTATCTAGAAGCCAAGGGATTTCTGAAAAAGTTAACCCTACTAAATCCCTGATCTCTGCGTCGTCGTTTGAACCGTCATAGCTTAATGAGCTTGCAAACATAGGTATAGTGTTTGAATAAGTACTAGTGTTCACATCAATAAACGGTTTTATTAAGCGTGTATGCGTAGTGGGCGCGGCAATAAAAATCATGTCGATATCACGTCTGTTACGATTTTCAGTTTCTATTTTTTGTCTTATTTGCGCTTCAAGGTTTCTAATTCGAGCTTTACTAACATCAACGTCTAAACTGATTTTGAGTGACTTTTGCATGTTTTCATTCGCTTCAAGTATTACAACCTCAAGCATAGTACCTGTTAAAGACTGCCATTTATTTGCAAACGAGGTCGCTATTTTTCTACTAACATTATCTTGTGTTGAAAATAATACAGGGTGTTTGTAGTGTTTGTTTGATAGTACCGTTGCGGCTTGAATCGCTTCGTCTTCTCTTTTCATTGAAAAGGCAAAGTGATTCGCACCCAAAATGTCTAAGGTGGGAATATTCAATAATAATGAAGGAAGTTCAATATCGGGTTGTGCAATATATTGATCTACGTTGGGCTTGAGAATAGGCCCAATAACATGATCTATTTCTTCGTCAGTAAAACGTAAACCGAGTGTAGTGAAGTCTAGCTTGTTGGTATCAATAAAAGTTAAGCTAATGTCGTTATTTGTGTATGCAGCTAAAACACCTTGTTGAATTATTTCACCAATACTTTTGTGTTGCCCTGAAAGAGGGAGTAATACGGCAATATTTTTAATTAAAGGGGCCTCAATTTCACTTACAAGTAGTAGTTGCTCAGCAATAAAGTTTGCAGGGTGATTAGGGAATTTTGATTGAAATTTAACTATTTGTTGATCGAGTATAAATTTGTTGTCTCCCCATTTATTCGCTTTGGTAATTAAATCTAACCAGCCATCAAAATAAGGAAGTTGCTGTTTTTTTAGTTGCTGTAATTCCCAGCTAGATAGAGTGCTTAAGTTGCTCCATAAATTCATTATGTCATCGGTAACTACATTATTGTTTAAACTAAAGGCAAGTAAAGCCGCAGAGTTTGAACGAATAGGGTTGTTTTTATTTTTTTCGATAAGAGAAGCTAAGCGGTAATATTGGTAGTTAGCTGCGATTTGATTTTCGTCTATAAGCTTGCTTGCAAGTAATAGCTGTTCTTCTGCATCTTTAAATTTATTTAAAGCGAGTAAGCTTTCTGTTTTTACTAAAAGCGTTTCAAAGTTTTGTGAGTCACTCAAAGGTAACTTGTGGAGTTCGCCCGCTAGCCATAACGATTTTACTGGGTTTTTCTCGGTAATATAGGTGTTAGCTGCTTTTAGCATTAACGCTATAGCTGCTTGTGGGGATGTCTTTTCTGCTTGGCGTAAATAATCGCTAGCCGCAACCGTTTGTTCAGTTACTTCTGATATTTTATTTACCGTAACTGGCTGAGTTGATTTGCTTACTTTTTTAGGTGTAGCACAACTTGAAACTATCAGCACGGTTATAAAAACTGATAAAATCCGCTTTGAAAAAAAATATAATGTTGTTTGGGTCACTTATCATCAATCCATGCTTTATAATATACCCTTATAATAAACGTCATCCACGTTAGTCTCAACTAAAGCGAACATATTACATGCAAACATCTATCGACGCAGGCACTTTGTATATTGTAGCCACTCCAATTGGCAACTTAGCCGATATTTCTCAACGAGCTTTAGATATTCTTAGCCAAGTAGATTTAATCGCATGTGAAGATACCCGTCATACACAAAAGTTATTGTCGGCGTATAGTATTAAAAATAGAACTATGTCGATGCATGATCATAACGAACGTCAACGACAAGAGCATATTGGCAATTTGTTATCTGAAGGAAAAAGTATTGCGCTTGTTTCTGATGCAGGTACCCCCCTGATCAGTGACCCAGGCTTTCATCTAGTTAGGTACTGTCGTCAGCAAAAATTAAAAGTATCTCCTATTCCTGGAGCATGTGCGGCTATTGCAGCCTTGTCTGTAGCTGGCTTACCTACAGACAGATTTTCATTTGAAGGTTTTTTACCGTCTAAATCAGGTGCTCGACAAGCAACATTATCAGAGCTAGCGAATGAAGAACGAACCATGGTGTTTTATGATGCACCCAGACGAGCGATTGATACCGTATCAGACATTGTGACTGTTTTAGGTGGAGAGCGTTATGTTGTTATTGCGCGCGAGTTAACTAAAACGTTTGAAACGATTTATTCAGATACAGCTGAAAATTTACTAGCATGGTTGAGTGAAGACCCAAATCAATTAAAAGGTGAAATGGTATTAATTATTGAAGGGTATAAAGTTGACCCTAATGCGATATCTCCTAAAGTTATTGATACCTTAAAGCTTTTGTTAAAAGAAATGAAACCTAAAACAGCATGCGCCATAACGGCAGAAATTTATGGTGTGAAGAAAAATGCACTTTACGATATTGTTTTGTCGTTAAAGGACTAAGCGTAAATAAACTATTTTGTTATTGGTGATAGCGACGCTTTACTGTAGAATGCGGCGCGAGTTGACCAGACAATCGCTGCTTTATCGTTGTATTTCATGTTTCGACATTAGGTATACGGGTAGAGGGGAGGAAAGTCCGGGCTCCAATGAGCAGGGTGCCAGGTAACGCCTGGGCGGCGCAAGCCGACGACAAGTGCAGCAGAGAGAAGACCGCCGATGACCGCTTGCGGAACAGGTAAGGCTGAAAGGGTGCGGTAAGAGCGCACCGGACCACTGGTAACAGTTGGTTGCAGGGTAAACTCCACCCGGAGCAAGACCAAATAGGGTTTCATATGGCGTGGCTCGCGTTGAAACCGGGTAGGTTGCTTGAGCCTTAGAGTGATTTAAGGCCTAGACGAATGATTGTCCTAGACAAAACCCGGCTTACGGTCAGCTCACTAAATCTAGAAATACGGAAAGCCTCAGTAGAGATACTGGGGCTTTTTTGTGTTTAAAATACAGTTAATTAAACGAGACGAATGATTGTCCTATTCGTAAGCTTTTATCGCCAATCAGTACATGCCTAAAGTTATTTATAATTCCAGCTTGTGTGGAAATATCAATATTATTTCGGCATTGCCCAAATAGATTTAATATCTAATAAGCCGGTATCAACTAGGTTTGAATCTAGGTCTGTTCTATTAAAACTGGATGCGGAAAATATTAGCTCAAAATTGGAATTAGCATTTCCCAATGACTCGAAATGCTGTTTAAACTCGTTAGATGACAATCGTGTTTGATTGGTTAAATATTTAGCCATCTGAATAACTGAGGCATCGGAAAAACCAGCGAAAATGTAAAAGAGGTTACCGCTTGGCCCTGAAAACTGGGCAAAAGTACCATAGTCCGTATATTCTTGCTCTAAATCACCAGTAACACTGTAAACTCGCCCCGAGCTGTTGTGTTTAAGCGAAGGGGGGGCTGCTTTAATTTGAAAATTGGAGCCTTCTAAATAAGAGTCTAATAACCCAAGTGATTTATATAACCCCAGATAAACAATATTGTAGTCACGTAAATCACTTGCGGTCAGCTCAGAGGCCAATCGGATAGTGGCTGGTGACTCCTCTGTAAACAAAGGGAGTATATGCTGCAGCGCGTACACACTATTCTTAAGTAAAAAGGCGCTTGATGCTTTATTTATTTTGGTGCGCTTTTCTGGATGTTTATTTAAATAATCTTCAAATTGAAGGTCGGAATTGATACCAAATTCACGTATAGCTCTAAGGAGCTGAGTTTGAGGATCTAGTTCAGTTAGCATGTATAGATCGCCAATCACAATTAAGGTGGCTTTTGGGTTTGAAAGCAAAGGTTGCCAAAGGGCGTGTTGCTTAAGGCTTTTAAACTGACTGATTTCTGTATTTTTTTCTGGTTTGGTAACACGCTTTTCTAATAAATAACTTGCAACTAAAACTAAGTTAAGTAACACCGATAGCGTAATTGCAGCAATCAAAAAATAATTATTTTTAACATTTTTCTTGTTGTTTTTAATGGGGGGTTCTTGCTTTGATACCCAATTAAATTCTAACCCATAAGCGCCTGTTGGAATGCTAATCTGAAACGCTTCGTTTGTGCCTTCTGTTTGATAATAGGTTTCTAATTTTTTACGCAAATTTGAAATATAAACTCGAATTGAAGCATCTTCAGCGGGGTTGAAATCGTTCGCTTTATCTAAAGCTCCCATCGCTATTTCAAATTCTTTTGGGGCTTTAGCATCGTCATTATTTTCTAACGAATTCAAATGGTAGTTCACCAAGAAACTTAGTAATTTACAATTAATTTTAGAACGTTCAAATAGCTTGCTGCGCTTTATGCGTTCAAGTTGCTCGATAATGGCACTTTTACTAGGGTTGTCAGCTGATTTTTTTTGAATATTCATGTTATATAACAGTTAAGTTAACTGTCCAGGTTACGGTTAAGTGTCAGTTTTTACTTATTTATTTAAGCAAGGAGTGTAAGCTTTTAGTCTGTTGCTTAGTTAGCGTGTTACGAAAAAACATGTAACAAAAAAGATAGAAATTTGCATGTACCTTGCTAGTAATTAGCTAGTCTATTGAATTTCACTGAGCTTTAACAGTTTTAAGAGTAAATTATGTATTTTAAAAGTAAGTCGGTTTTGTTTCACACTGTATTGTTGATATCAAGTGGCCTCATTTCAACAAATGTATTGGCTATTGATGAAGGTAAATTAGCATTTGATGAAAACTGTAAAGCCTGTCATGCGCTAGATAGATTTAGCACTGGGCCCTCTTTAGTTTACATTAGAGATAATTATCCAGAAGATAATAATAAGGCTTTTTTAGCGTGGGTAAAATCTCCAGGTAAAAAAAATCCTGACACGATTCAAATGCCGCCAATGGGACATTTAAGCGAAAGGGTTATTAGTCAAATACACGAGTACATACTAACCGTCAGCGAACATGTTAAAGAAAAGCAAGATAAACCTAAATTTCCACCTTTTAAACGCCCAGAACGAAAATTCCCCTATGTTACTCGAGGCGTTTTACCTTTTACCAGTCCAGCATCAATTGTCGTGAGTTTAACCCCTAAAGTCTCAATCGTATGGGATAGTTATATTGGTAAAGTGCGCTATGCATTTCCTACGTTTGCGCCATTTCATGGTGAGAAAAACCGAGAAAAAAATAGCAAACAAATTTTATACAGAGAAAACGATAATACAGGCTTTTCTTTTGCTGAAGGACAAGCCGTTAACTTTAAAGGTTATGAATTGATCGGAGGCTACCCAGAGTTTTATTACCAAATAGGCAAGATTAAAGTAAAAGAAAAAATCACGATAGGCTCAAAAACCAACAGTTTTAAACGCAGCTTTCAAATTAGCGGAATGACAAAAGAGAGCGAGCCGATCAGCCTAAATTTATCCCATAAAAGTCAAGAAAGCTCATCAAGCCAAATTATTGCTAGCCATGGGCGCTTAATGAACAACAGTTTACATTTAACGGCAGCAGAAGCTGCAGACTTTAGTGTTGAGGTAGTATTACCATGAGAATATTAACAAGCTTATTAACTTTAGGGTTAACACTTAGCTCAACCGTTTACGCCGAAAAAAACACATGGTTAGATTATTATGATATTGAACGAGTTGAATATCCAAAGACGATAGACCCACAAATCAGTGGTCTAAGTGCATTAAAAGACGGCAGAATTGCCTTGACGACTATCAGTGGCGATTTGGTTTTGTATCACCCTAAAAAACAAACATGGAAAACCTTTGCGACAGGTTTAGATCAGCCATTAGGAATTGTTCAAGACAGCGATAACAGTTTTGTGGTGATGCAAAAGCCGGAGCTTACTCGCCTAGTTGATAAAAACAACGATGGAAAAGCCGATCTTTATCAAACTCTTTACAGTGATTTTGGTATGACGGGTAATTACCATGAATTTGCCTTTGGACCAGCGGTCGATAGCAAAGGGAATTATTATATCTCGCTTAATATTGCCTCTAACTTTAATGGTATCAATGAATATATTCGCGGTGAATATAGCGACATGTGTCCCCCAGAAGATAAAATGCGTGAATGGCATGACTTTAAAGCGTGGTTAGCTGGTTATAGAAAAAACGTTACGCGCATGTTTTCTTGTGTGCCTTATCGTGGCTGGGTAATAAAAATATCACCCGATGGCACAGCTGAACCTTATGCATCTGGTTTTCGTTCTCCAGCCGGTATACATATTGATCCGCAAGATAAACTTTGGGTTACCGATAATCAAGGTGACTGGATTGGTACAAGCCCACTCCATCAAATAAACAAAGGTGACTTTGCTGGTCATCCTGCCTCGTTACATTGGTTGAAAGATTGGAAAATAAAACATCAAGACGTGACAACAGATGACTTACTCAAAATACGTAAACCCGCAGCGGGCTTATTTCCACAAGGTGAATTAGCAAATTCGCCCACTCAACCGTTGTCGACGATTAAACCTGAACTCTTTGGCTTACCTGAAGGCGAATTAATAGTCGGAGATATGAATATTAATAATTTGATCCGCTTTTTACCTGATCCAACTGGCGGCGCGATGCAAGGTACGCTCATTCCTTTTATTAGCGGTGATGAACTTGGTATTGGTAACTTCCGATTAGATTTCTCTCCCGATGGCAGTTTGTGGGTAGGTAAAGTGCATTTAGGTTGGGCGGGCGATGAAGGCTTACTGAAAATTAGCAAAAAGCCGAAAGACATTTTTATTGTTAACCAAGTTAAATTATTACACGACGGTTTTGAAATTAGCTTTAATCAAACACTGGTTAATATACCTCCACAAATAGAGATCACTCGGCACAGTTACCATTATCACGCGGCATATGGCTCAGAGAAAGTCGACCTACAAAAAGTTAATGAGGGCAATATCAGCTTAGCTAAAGATAAAAAAAGCATAAAAGTTATCATCCCGAATTTATTAGCAGGTCAGTTATACACCATCAATTTAAGTGGCTTAAACGATAGTAAGAGTCGTCCTCTCATGGGAGATATACTCAGATACAATGTAAATAAGTTACCTCAAATAACTACATTTAAAAGAAGTAAATAATAATGATTAATAAAACTCAAAATATCAGTAAAGCCAGTCTTATTTTAGTGGGATTCATTACGGCTACAGGTGCATATGCAAATAAGCCAGATCCTAAATTAACTGAAATTTGGGAACCTATACCTAAAAAAATACAGGTAAAACCTATTCCATCAGATGCTATCCCTTTGCTTCAACAAGCAAGCGATGTAAACAAACATTGGCAGCATACAAATGGCAAATCAGTTAATTGGATTTACAAAAACGACAGCTTAACGATCAAGCCGAAAAGTGGGTCTATTATTACAAAGCAAAGTTTTTGTGACATGCAGTTGCATGTAGAGTGGCGTGCTCCTATAGCGAGTGAGCGACGTAAAGATGCTCCCAAGCACGCTAATAGCGGTATTAAAATACAAGGGCGGTATGAGGTTCAAATACTCGACACGTATAACACTAAAGTTTATGTAAATGGTCAGTCAGGTTCTATTTATAAGCAATCGGCTCCTTTGGTTGATGCGTTATCACCTAGTGGTGAGTGGAATATTTACGATATTATTTACCGTGCACCTCAGTTTGATCAGGCCGGCGAATTAACTAAAGCGGCATATATTACCGTGTTACATAATGGTGTATTGGTACAAGAACATTTCGAAATACAAGGGACAACTATGTACAATGGTAAAGCGAAATACTTCAATGCTCATGGCTGTAAACCTATATTGTTACAAGATCACGATGGTGAAATTAGCTTCAAAAATATTTGGGTGAGAGAGTTGTAGGTTGACGTTAACGAGTGAATGTATGGTCAACACGCTCTAGTTAAAGAGCTGGCAGGGAAAGCCAGCTCCGATACGACTCTAATTCATTGTTATACCCGTCACCACTCAAGCGCTTCTTCGATGGGTCTAAAATTTATGCTTCGTTATTAACTTTAGTCAGGTTCCTACATGGATGAATGATAACGGGTATATAACTAGTGATTATGCTCTTCCTCTCCAGCTATACCAAGCCATGTTGCGCTGCCTGGAGTAAAGTTTAATTCAAAGCTGTTTATTATTTCACCTTCATGTAAATCAAGGGTTGTGACTTTTTGTTCGTTGATAATATATATTAACTCATTGGCTTTAGAGGCGATAATTGAAGGTTGTGCACCTACGGCTAAGTTATCAAATACTTTAAATCGTTCTTCTAATTGCCAGTTATCTTCAGCAGGGAATACATTTAAATACCCGTTATTATCAAGTATTAATAGGTGTTCATTGTGACCATCAAAAGCATATGTGACAGAGGTTAAATCGTCTTCTGATTGCCAGTTAAACTGAGTGATATCTTGTGCTGCTAAATCAATTAGATAGAAGTCAGAGGAAGCGGTGCCAATCATTACATTGCTTTCTGCGCTACCTTTTAACGAGCCAATACGTACGCCTTCAGCTAAACCTGCTGGATTAGGAATTTTATAGTCGGTAAAAACATTACCTTGTTGTTCAATTGCTAAAACACCGTCACCACAGGCAAAGGCGATGTGTGTTTCATTTTGAAAGCTGCCATGTAAAGCGGGACATGCCGTTTCAAAGGTTTGCTCTTGATGAAAGTGATCATTATGTAATTCTAGTAAGCTAATGTGTTCTGGCAAGCTGCTCTCAGTATTACTGTCGCGTAATGTTGTTAAAACATAATCGCCGCGAATTTCTGCTGTGCCGTGCATATAAGTATCAAAATCATGGTCTGCAATTGTTTTTTCTGCACTGATACTTTGATCACTTAATACACTCAAGCTAGCGTTAGCACCGGTATCTTTATTACCATCAAAAAATATTACGGTTTTATCACCACGTGGCACGTAGTGAGTTGGTTTTACGTCGTGCAAAGTAAAACTTGTTAATACAGGCTCATCAGTGTGTTGGTCGTAATGATCGCCATGGAGTTCTTGCCATAAACCACCATCGATAAATTCAACTGTATCAAATGAACGTTGTACAGCTACCGCATAACGGTTTTCTGGACTTGCGTACAAATATTCAGCAGGGTTGGTTAGCGTTATAGTTTCAACTAAGCTGTTGTCTTCTAAATTAAAAATATGAACAACGGCTTGGTCTGCTTCTGCAATAGCTAAACGACCTTTTCCTATTTCTTCGTTATGATCATCAGTATCGTCTATTACTGTTGGTGGTAATTCGACAATATTTGTTTCAGCATCGCCACAACCTACTAAAGTTGCTGCACAAACTAAGGCTAAGGTATTTAGAGTAAACTTTTTCATGATATTCCTTGGTTAAATGGGGTAGATCCGTAGATCGAATAAAAATTAAAATGTGCCACGAATGCCAATAGCAAAAGAGCGGCCTGCCAATGGTGTTAAGTCTTTTAAGAATGAGGTGTGCACTTGTGCGTATTCATCGGTTAAGTTTTTACCTTTTAAATAAACAGCGAGGTCGTGCTGGCCTAAACTAAAATGGTAATTAACATTGGCATCAACCATCACGTAACCATCAGTTGGGCTTTCTAGTGCTGCGGTATGTGTTTGCTTGAAGTAATTATTGATAAATAAGTCAGCAGAAAGGTTTTCTCCTTGATAGCTAAACTCGGTGGCGATTCGTGCGGGTGGTGTACGTGGTAAGTCTCCACCTGTATCTAAACTTGATCGAATAATATCGCCTTGAATTTTCCATGAAAATTCGTCAGTAACTTGCCAAACGGCTTGTGCTTCAAAACCATATAAAGTGACATCTTGTGCTGTGAAAATGAATAGAGGTAAGGTGCTTTCTTCTTCCGCCTCTTCTGCATGGTCGTGTTCATGCTCATGTGCACTTTCGGTATATAAACCCGTAGCTTGCTCGTAATAGTAATCGTCTATTTGGTTGTAAAAAGCATTAAGAATAAAGCCAAAATCGCCTTTGAATTTACGTAAACTCAAATCAATGTTGTTAGCTGTTTCCATTTTTAAAGCTTGATGATTTAAATCAAAATAAGGTGTTTCTCCGTTAGGTGTTTGTAATGAAAATAGTGCGCCTACTTCATATGAACCTGTACCGATATGAGGGCCAAAAGATAAGAGTTCAGAGGCTGAAGGGGCTCTTTGAGAATGCGATAATGATAAGGCTAGATTGTAGCTATCACTAAAGTCCCATACTAAACCTGCTGAAAGGCTGACGGGTGTAAATACATGTTTAACATTAAAGTTACGCGTGATTTCTTCAGAACCATGATTGTGTCCGGCATGAGGATCTTCTTCACTTAACTCATGTAATAGTTCAACTTCGGGTAAATGCACGGTTGCTGCGCTAATTTCGGTACGCTCAATACGTGCACCAAGCTGTAATAATACTTCGCCAAAATGACGCTCTTCCATTAACGCTAATGCAATTGAGTCAGTTTTTGATGGTGGAGTAAATGCTTCTTCACCTACAGCAGTAAAGTCACTTTGTTTATAGTGGATACTTAAACCGCCACGCCAATCCCAAATGTTTTGGTGTAATATTTCGGTGCGTGCTTCTATGGTTTCATTGTCGAATGTTGTACCAACAACACCAACTTCTAGTTCACTATGTAGGTAATCGGTATACGCCACCTTAGTGTTAACCGATTTGATATATTTATTATCAAAATTTAATTCACTTAATAATTGCCAACGTTTTTGTTTTAAATCTGCAAGTACTTCTATGTTTTCATCGCCATGGCTATGCCCTGGAATACCATATTCTTGATCTAAAGTTTGATAAGACATACCGACAAAACCATTGTCGAGTAAATAGCTAGTACCAAGAGTAAAACCACTTGATTCTGCGGCTGAATTTTCTACTTCGTCGATGCTGTTTTTTTCAGGTATTTGGTAGTTTTCGCTATCACGGTAAAAAGCATCGGCATGTACAGCAACATTACCTATGCCACTATTGAACGAGCCTGACGCTAAAGATTGTTCGTTATTACTATTGTGCTCAACCAGCCACTCTCCTTTGGTGTCTATACTACGAGGCACTCTTTCATCAACAAGGTTAACCACACCGCCGATAGCTCCGCTCCCATAAAATAAGGTGGCTGGTCCGCGTAAAACTTCAATGCGTTCTGAAGTGGATGTTTCGGTAGATACCGCATGATCAGGACCGATACGTGATGCATCACCAGCATCTAAACCATTTTGAGTCACTAATACTCGAGGTCCGTCTAGGCCACGAATTATAGGCGTACTGGCTACACCACCATGAAAATTACTATGTACGCCTACTTCTTTGCTTAGGCTATCACCCAGTGTGTTTTCTTGACGCATGCGTAAATTTTCACCGTGTAATACAGTAATAGGTAAAGCTGATTCAATGTTTGAGCTATGAAAGGGGGTTGCATGAATATCTATAATTTCAATGGCTGATTTATCAAGAGATACACTTACGTTAGCTTGTTTATTTTCGTTAACATTTACGTCGACATTTCTATGAACAAAATTGTCTGCAACAACGTGCAGTTCATAACGTCCTGGTTGTACTTCTAAGGTAAATAGGCCTTTCTCATTGGTGACAGACGTATTATTCGTTCCCATTATTTTAACGGTAGCCCCTGAAACAGCTTGGCCTTGACTGTTTTTGATGACGCCTTGAATTTGTTCAGCGTTTAGCTCTGCACTTGCTGAAACGGCAAGTAGCACGCTGATGATTTTGGATAGTTTTTTCATGATTCCTCGTTTATAAGTGTTATAATATAACAATTCGTATAAATGTTATGTTATAACATAACACTTCGCAAGGCGTTTTTATCAATGAAGAAATGTTTTGCAGTAAAAAAGAGGTGTTAGCTGACGAATGATTTAAGGTTAATGAGAAAGAGTAACGGGGGATTTTTGATTTAAATGAGAAACTTTTGTGTATTAAATGGTTAATCTGAGATTGATACCGTGATGTTAGCTAGGTAATTTATAGTGGGCCGATAATGCTAGAAGTTGTTGAGCAGGTACTGGTTTACTAAAATAATATCCTTGTACGTAGTCACATCCCAACTCATCTAATATGGTTAGTTGCTCATGCATTTCTACTCCTTCAGCAACAACAACTAAACCTAAGCTATGTGCCATTGCTATTGTTGCTTTTACTAGAACACGATCTTCTTTGTTAATAGTTATATCATGAATAAATGAGCGGTCTATTTTTATTACGTCAAAAGCGTATTGTCTTAAATAACTTAATGATGAATAGCCAGTACCAAAGTCATCCATGGATAATTTAGTTCCTAATTTATTAAGTTCAACCAATGCCTCATCGATGTAAGATTGGCCTGTCATTAGCACGCCTTCTGTAATTTCAAATTCGAGACTATTAGCATGAACATTCGCGTCTTTTAATGATTGTTTAATAATGTTGAGTAACTCTTTATCTCTGAACTGTCGAGGAGATAAATTAACCGCGATAGTATATTTTTTTTGATCAACAATTTGCCAGTGACTTAAAAAGTTTAATGCTTGCTTAACAACATATTGTCCAATAGGTACTATTAAGCCAGTATGTTCAGCAATTGGAATAAATTCATCTGGCGTTACATTGCCTAAAGTATTGTTATGCCAGCGAAGTAAGGCTTCGGCGGCTACAATTTTTTTACTTTTAACATCGAATTGCGGTTGATAATAAACTTCAAATTCATTGCGCTCTAATGCGCCACGCATTTGTTCTTCAATTTCAAAGCGACGTATCATGGTTACATTCATTTCTTTAGTAAAAAACGAATGTGAATTACGCCCTAAAGCTTTAGCTTGGTACATAGCGGTATCTGCATTGCGTAGCAAATCAGAGGCACAACAGCCATTATCAGGATAGATAGCAATACCGATACTTAATGTTAAAATTAATTCTCTACCATCAATTTGAAAAGGTTCTCTAAAGGTATCAAGTAAAGTTTCAGCAATAACTAACGCATTATTATCGTCAGTTAAACCTCGTAATAATACAATAAATTCATCACCACCTAAGCGACCAACCGTGTCTTCTTTTCGTATCGCTTGTTTTAATCTGTGGGCTGACTCTATGAGCAGTTTATCGCCTACTTCATGACCTAATGAATCGTTAACTTTTTTGAAATCGTCTAAATCTAGAAAAAACACAGCTGTTTTTTCATTGTTCCTTTCGGCTTCATTAAGCATTTGTGATAAACGGTCTAGGGCTAAAAAGCGATTAGGTAATGAGGTTAATGCATCAAAATAGGCATGTTGACGAATAATTTCAGAAGATTTGTGTTGCTCTGTAATATCACGAACAATGGTTACTACTTGTTGATATTCTGGCAGGTGGCTAATTCTTGCTTCAAAGTAGACTAAGCCATGAGGCATTTTTAACTCATATTCAAAACTTGATATACCTTCTTGTTTTAATACTTGCTCAATATGAAATTGAAATTTACTAGCAACTTCTTTAGGTAATACATCTATTATAGGTTGACCTATAAATTGTTGTGGTGAAGCGTATAGGTTTTTTTTATTACTTGCATGATAATCAATGATGGTTCCACTTTCTTCCATCAAGAAAAATAAATCAGGTGTTGCCTCAAATACAGCCTCAAGCATATGTTCTTTAAACTCAGCTTGAGCTTGAGCGTCTCTAATATCAGTTAAATTAATATCAATACAATACATTTGTTTTTTATTGTATTGATTAGTAAGCATGACATGGCTTGAAAAAACATTCACATCTTCGCCGCTTTTATTACAAAGGGTAATTTCTGAAGCGGGAATTTCTATGTCATTTTTTACCCAATTCTTGTGCGCATTAATAACCAATTCACACATTGCCTTAGGAATAATAAGTTCTTCTATCTTAGCCCCTAAAGCTTCTTCTTTAGAGTAGCCATAAAGTAATTGACTACCTATATTCCAATAGATAACTCGTCTTTCTTCGTCATATCCTTGCACTGAAATAGCATCCACTGCATCAAACAACTGATGCAGTGGATCATTTACAATAGTTTTCTCAGCTACTAAATTATTATTTTTCTTCTTATTCTTCATAATAGAGGAAATGGGCAGTTACGTTACTTTTATAGTAGACCTAGAACCTATTTTTTGCATATTTTAGATGTGATTTTAGTTAGTTTTTATATTGTATGTTTACTCTATTTTAGAGGGGGGAACAGACTTATCTTGTTGATGGGTT
Source organism: Pseudocolwellia sp. G5-9 (assembly GCF_055808995.1). Lineage (NCBI taxonomy): Bacteria > Pseudomonadati > Pseudomonadota > Gammaproteobacteria > Alteromonadales > Colwelliaceae > Pseudocolwellia > Pseudocolwellia sp. G5-9. The sequence goes on along the minus strand of NZ_CM147893.1, from coordinate 2,626,501 downwards.
TGTGTTTTATTCATTAAAGTAATGAGTTAATTAAATAGCAACTGTTTCGTTATACCAAACGCAATAAGCGATTGGTATTATACATTGAGTACTTTTTTCAAAGGCGTTAAATATTCTTCAAAGTAGCGCCATTGTTCTGTTGCACTTTTATAAATAGGTTGGCGAACTTGCTCTGAACTAGGGGTTTTAATTGCGCGTTGAGTTTTATGAAAATCGATACAGGATTGCTCAAATGCTAAACCACAAAAATCAAGCATTCTGTGAACTTCTTTATCTAAGTCTTCGACTACATCTTCATGATTTACCGTTAAAATAAAGTTGGGGAGTACTTGTTTCCAATGTGCCATTAATTTTAAATACGCTTGATAGTAACGACCTATGTCTTCAAGGCTGTAGCTAAAGTCTTGCCCTTCGGCAAATAACTGTTTAAAACCACTAAAACAACAGGCCATTGGTGAGCGTCTGGCGTCAATAATTTTTGCATTAGGTAAAATCAGTTTGATCAGGCCTAAATGGAGAAAGTTATTAGGCATTTTATCGATAAAGAACGGCGCGTTATCTCGATACACACGTGTTTCATCAATAAACTGTTGGCCGAAACGTTTAAAGTAATCACTGTTTATTTCGTGTAAATTTTTAGGGTATGGACTTTCTTGATTATCTTTAGTTTGAACACGACCACGCAAACGAGAGGCTAAGCCTAAAATATTATGTAGCTCCATGGTACCGTCTACTTGGCTATGCGATGCTAATATTTGTTCAAGTAAGGTAGAGCCTGCACGAGGTAAGCCCACAATAAAAATAGGATCGGGGGTGTCGAACCCTATATGTGCGTATTTTTCAAAAAGCTCAGCAGTGCAATATTTAATTTGTTCATCTACTTGTTGTTCAATTTTATTGATGTCGAAGCCATTGTTGGATCGTTGTAATTGGTTGCCTTGCTGGTAAGCTTGAAATGCTTGTGGGAAATCTTTTTTGTCTTCAAAGGCTTTACCCGTGGCAAAATGTAATTGTACTTTATCGATTATTGCTAAACTTTCATCTTCTCGCTTAGCCTGCATTTGCGCAATTTCTTCATCACTAAAACGATAGGTTTTAGTATTGGCTAAACTCCAATAGGCATCACCGTAATTGGGGTTGATTTGATAAGCTTTTTGGTAAGCTTGCACCGCTTTCTTTATATCGCCTTTGGCTTTTAGTGCGTGGCCTAGTTGTAAATGTAAGCCAGCAATTTTATCGTCTTTACTTATAATTTTTTCAAATAAGGCGATGGCTTCTTCTATTTCCCCTAAACCTGTTAAAACACTTGCTTTAGCAATGTTATAACTTAAGTTATCTGGCTGCTTTGCAAGTAAGGTATTTACCTGCTGTTCCGCCATTTTGTATTTACCTAAACGAATAAGTAAATTGAGGTATTGAGATCTAGCGTTAATATGAGTAGGTGCTATTTCAATCGCACTGGCGAGAAGAAACTCGGCATCGTCGTATATTTTAAGTTCTATGCCTATTTCAGCCAGCATGCACATACCATCCACATGATGTTTGTTATTTTGTAAAAAATGTCGGCAAACTTGTTCTGCTTTTAGGAGTTTACCTTCATGCATAAACTCGGTTACTGCCAGTAACGCTGGCGGTAAGCTTTTTAATTTAGCTAAATGATTGGCTGCTTTTTGTACATTTTGTGGTTGATTTGTATCTCGGTAAATTTCAATTAATTCTTGCCAACTAGCGACTAAGCTCGGGTTAAGTTCTACGGCTTTTTCAAATGAATTTTTTGCTTGTTCAGAATGATTTAATGCGAGGTGATTATAGCCTTGCTCTTGGTGCGCTCTGCTGTGTGTATTGTTGCATTTTAGTAATTCAGTAATACTGATTAAGGCGTTGGAATAATCTTTACTATAACGTTGGGCTACGGCTAGTAAATACCACAGTTCAGCCTGCTCTTCCTGATTCGAGGTTTGTTCAAGCAATTGTTTACTTTGTTTGATGGCATCATTAAATTTTGCGGTTTGAATTAACTGTTGAATTGATTTTAACTGCGCTTCAAATGAGAGAGGTGATGTGTTGTTCAACGATTTAACTCCACGAAATATAATGAATAATGAAATACTTTGCTTATTTTACTTGTTATAACTTATTTTAGTAATAAAAAGCCGCTTGAGGTGATATGGATATATTTCTCAAGCGGCAATTTTTAACTTACAAGCTTTCTAAGATTTAATAAAAATCGTAAGAAAATCTAAAGCCGATGGTACGAGGTCTATTCGATACCACTTTTGGCGTAAACTGCTGTGTATCAATATATAACGTAGCGTGTTCATCTGTTACGTTATCGATAAAGAGCTCTGCTTTCCATTCGTCGTTGGTTACACCAAAGCTTAAGTTGGCTAGTACGTAGCTTTCTTGTATGTAACGACCACCAGCAAAAGTGTTACCATTGCTGTCTTTGTAATTAACACCAGCATAAACATCGGCTTCTTTTTCAATCTTTAAGCCAGAACCTGTGCCGTAAATTTCTCGCGTGGCGTCTTCGTTTACATAAGCGTCCATTGTCATGCTGGCTAAGCGTTCGCCGGTATAACTAATTGAACCGTTAACATAACCTGTTAAGTCGCCTTTTAGTGGGTAAAAGTACTGTGCTTGTAAGTTACCAGAAAACTCAGCGGAGTAAGGTAATCTGCTACCTACTGCTGGCGCAATACCTGCAAGTTCATCGTTTACTGAAGTTAACTCGGTATCAATAACACTAAATGCACCTGATATAATTAAGTTATCACTTGCTACCCAGCTGAAGTCACCGTCAATCCCTTTAATTTCAGCATCGCCTACGTTATCAGTAAATACTAAAAAGCTGATATTGGTTGGGTCGTATCGTGATGTTTGTAAATCAGATATTTTTGAATAATAGGCTGTTGCGTTAAATCGTAAGGCTTGGTCGAATAAGGTTGATTTAAAACCTAACTCATAATTGTCTAAACTATCTGTTGTTGAATAAACCGGAATGTGAAAGCTTTCAAAAGCTCCTTCGGGATTTTTAGCTTTACCGCCGCCTACACGGTTGGTAACTGGAGGTCTAAAACCTTCAGAGTATGATGCAAAAATCATGATGTCGTTTGATACTTTCCAATCAATTGAGGCTTTAATAATGATATCGTCTACCGTTAACGTGCCATCAGCATCAAGTAGGTCAGTTTCTAATTGGCCACTAGCAACTGCTGCTTTAATGGCTGCCACTTCGCTTGCTGATGTAGTGGTGGTTGCAAAGTATTCTGTTAATGCCGCGTCGCTACCATCACCAAAGGCTTTTAATCGACTACTTACATCAACCGTTGAGGTTGCACCTTTAAACGAATCTTCAATTTGATACCAACGTGCACCCAAGCCAGCTGTAACTGTGTCTGTTATATCAAACTCTAACTGACCAAATACAGCTACTTGGTCTATGATATGAGTTACATCATTAACAAAGCTAATTTCAGATGAGAAAGGAGTATTAAAACCGTCACTGTTTATACCGTCATTACCTTTAAGCTTTGTTTGTAAATTAGTAAAATCGTAAGCACCGTCTAGGCTGGTATTGGCAATATTAAATTGGCCAACGGTTGATAATTCTTGTGAGTCGTAAAAAACACCCGCAGTAAGTCTCCAGCGGTTTTCAGCTGAAGTATTTAAACGCAGCTCATGAGTCGTTCGCGATGTGTTTGTTTGCTCTTTATAGAATTTAGTTGGATCAGCACATGATTGTTCGCCTGCAGGTACGCCAGCGTAATTACACACATAATATGCCGAAAATGAACCACCATTAGTATAGCCGGTGTAATCAATAGTTGAGTTGATGTCTCTATCTAAATAACCGCCGGTGTAAACAATATCAAGATGGTCAAGACGACCTTCTAATGTCCATGTGGTTAAACCAAAATCATCATTGTTATTTTCTGGTATAAAGCGATTGGTTGATGTTTCACCTTCAAGGTTTGGATCGTACGCAAACACACCTTCAGTATCTAAAGACTGTTGAGTATGCTGAACAAGTAGTTCCCATTCGTTATTAATTAAATACGATAAACCAAAGCGTGCGCCTGCATAGTTTGCTGTATTAAAGTTGTCTTCAACTAATGCATCATTTTTGGGTGCCGTTACTGGTGTATTTTCTGGATCGGCTAAAGCGCCGCCTGAAATTCTACTAATAACAACGGCACTACCTTGATACCCACCTTGGCCAGGTACATTTAAAATGTTGTCGATCCAACCACCTTGGTGATCATTATAAGCGGCAACACGTACTGCAACAGAGTCGCTTAAAGACATATTAAAATATGCTTCAACCGAGTTGCTCATATCGCCACCTTTGGTAGAGCTAACGCCTGTATCAAAACCAGCAGCAAAACCGTCATGAGTAGGTTTGTTGGTAATTAAACGTACCGTGCCTGATTGAGAGCTTGCACCAAAAAGTGTGCCTTGTGGCCCCGGTAAAACTTCTACTCGTTGAACATCGGTGGCGTAAACATCTAAGTTACGGCCTTGCATTGAAACGGGTTGTTCATCTAAATAAAAAGCCACAGAAGGTTGTAAGGCTTGAACGGATGAAACGGCAATATTGGTTTGTGATGTTGCTGCACCACGAATGTATATTTCGTTTTGTCCAGGGCCTGTGCCCTGAAAAATTACATTAGGTAAAAACTCTACGTATTCGTCAAAGTTAGCCACACCTAATTTTTCTAGGCTATCGCCTGTTAATGCGGTCACGGTAACAGGAACGGCTTGGATAGATTCTGAGCGTTTTGTAGCAGTAACTTCAATCGTCTCTATTTGTGCTTTGGGTTGTTTTTTTGCCTCTTCTGCATAGATATTACCTGATGCTGCTAAAGCAGTTAAGACAGCGCAATGCAGCTTAGTAAGTTTCATATTGATTATCCCTTAATGTTTTAATAATAATTCGAGCTGATATGATTAGAGTGCTAATTATATTTGAGCTCTATTATAGCTTAACATGTAATAATCTGTTTTTAATAAGTATATGTTATTAGCTTATTTCTTCTTGTTTTTATACTTTGTTGTATTTTGAGAGCTTGCAATATGTGTTATTATTTACAGATTGTTATTAATCAATGTGATATCAATACAAATTAATTTTAGGGGAAAGTATTGTCTACATCTGTTAAGAGTCAACTAAATAAAACTGTGTTTTTTAGTGCCTCATTCATTATTGTCGCGCTTTTGCTTTATACCGTTGTACTACCTAAAGAAGCACAAAGTTTATTTGCACTTATGCAAACCAGTATTGTTGATAATGGCAGCTGGTTTTATGTTTTTACCGTGGCCTTCATTTTCTTTTTTGTGATTTTTTTAGGTTTTTCTCGTTATGGAGATATTCGATTAGGGCCAGATCATTCATTACCTGATTACTCATTAGTTACTTGGCTTTCTATGCTTTTTGCAGCAGGTATGGGAATAGGTTTAATGTTTTTTGGGGTCGCTGAACCTTTAATGCATTTTTTGTCTCCACCTACGGCTGAAGCGGGTACGGTTGAAGCTGTTCAAGAAGCTATGAAGATGACTTTTTTCCATTGGGGTCTTCATGCATGGGCTATATATACCATTGTAGCTTTGGTGCTGGCCTACTTTAGTTTTCGACATAATTTACCTTTAACCTTACGTTCGGCGTTATATCCTTTAATAGGGGAGCGAATTTATCAATGGCCAGGTCATTTAGTGGATGTTTTTGCTGTAGTTAGTACGGTGTTTGGTGTTGCAACTTCGCTTGGTTTAGGAGCGTCACAAGTTAATGCTGGTTTTAGTTATTTGTTTGATATCGATGTTTCAGTAACCAATCAAATCATTATTATGTGTGTGATAACTGCACTTGCGGTGGCCTCGGTTGCTACAGGATTAGATAAAGGTATTAAAATACTCTCTGAAACTAACATGGCTTTAGCTGTAGGTTTGTTAGTACTCATTTTTGTATTAGGTCCAACGGTATTTTTATTACAAGCCTATTTACAAAATGTGGGCGATTATTTATCGGATATTGTGCATAACACTTTTAACCTTTTTGCTTACAAGAAAACAAATTGGATAGGAGGATGGACAATATTTTATTGGGGCTGGTGGCTTGCATGGGCGCCTTTTGTAGGATTATTTATTGCCAGAATATCTCGCGGCCGTACGATTAGAGAATTTATTTTAGGGGTTATGTTTATACCCACATTGTTTACCTTATTATGGATGACTATTTTTGGAAATAGCGCTATTGATTTAGTGTATAACCAAGGCGTTGTCGCTTTAGGTGACATGGTCAGTAAAGATTCATCAGTCGCGTTATTTGTTTTCCTTGAAAACTTCCCTTTTACCTCCGTATTGTCTTTTCTTAGTGTGTTAATGATCGTGATATTTTTTGTCACGTCATGTGATTCTGGCGCTATGGTTGTTGATATGCTGTGTTCGTATGGTAAAAATGACACGCCATTATGGCAACGAGTTTATTGGGCTGTGGGTATTGGTGTGGTTGCTGCCATATTATTATTAGTGGGTGGTCTTAATGCTTTACAAACCATGACAATCGCAAGCGCTTTACCTTTTGCTATTGTGCTAATACTTGCCATTATTGGCCTGATTAAAGCACTGAGGGTGGAAGCCTTTAAACAAGAAAGCCAACTCGTAACAACGCTGCCTCAGTCTAGTGGTGGAGGTGATGATAACTGGCGAATGCGATTAAAAAATATTGTTGATTTTCCAAACAAAGCTAACGCGAATAAATTTATTAACCAGACGGTATTACCTGCTTTTGAACTAGTAACTAAGGAATTACAAGAAAGCCAAATTAATGTAAAAATTTCAGATAACGATGGTTTGAGCCTGATTGTTGATCACGGTGAGGAACAAGAATTTATTTATCGTGTTGTTGCTCGAAAATATTCGCAACCTGATTTTGTTACTGAAGACGATGACGACGAACAAAGTTATTACCGTGTTGAAGTTCATTTAGTTGAAGGTGGTCAAGACTACGATATTATGGGATGGTCGAAAACGGCAGTGATCGACAATATTATTGACCAATACCACAAACATAGACACTTTTTACATTTAATTCGGTAATACTTGTTCTTTATTTTTCATAACAAATATTGTGCGCTAGTGGTCTGCTGGCGCTTAATATACAAATGAGCTTTTGTATAAAACAGATCAACTCATGCGAAAAACTGGTATTATTGCGATTTTAATTTTACAGGTTTTATTTAGGTATGGATTGGAAGATATTTTTAACAATTTTTGCATCGGTGTTTATTGCCGAGCTTGGTGATAAAACTCAATTAGCGACAATGCTTTTTGCAGCAGATAAAGAAGTGAGTAAATATACGGTATTTTTGGCAGCATCAGCAGCTTTAATTGTGGCTTCAGCTATTGGTGTTTTAGCGGGGAGTTTAATGTCAGAGTATATTAATGAAAAATACCTTCATTATGCTGCAGGTATTGGTTTTATTGTTATAGGCGTTTTTACATTATATAAAGCATAAAAATAAGGTTAACAATGAAATAAAGGGAAGGTATTTGTACCTTATCAATTCTTATTAGAATGAGCGCTTTACCTTCCAGAACTCAGGTTAATTCATTCTTTTTTCTTTGCTATGACTACCTGATTTCGTCCTATTTGTTTTGCTTGATAAAGGGCTTGGTCTGCTGCGTTACTAATCGATTTTTCGCTATCAAAATCAGGAAAAGCAGCAATTCCCCCACTAAAAGTACATTGAAATTCTTTATCTTTACTGTAATGGGTAAGTTCACTGAAACGTGTTCTTAAAGTATTAATAATAGCTTCTGCTGTTTTTGCGTCAGTATTAGGTAAAATAACAATAAATTCTTCACCGCCATAACGGCCAACAATATCGTATTTACGTAAACGTTGTTTAAATATATTTGAGATGCTTTTTAATACGCGATCACCAGCGGGGTGCCCATAATTGTCATTAATTGTTTTAAAAAAATCTAAATCTAACATGGCAAAAGAAAGGGGAGTGTTATCGCGTTTTGCTCGATCTAACTCATTTTTTAAACACTCTTTACTTTTAGTATGATTGAGTAACCCTGTGAGGCCATCGGTTTCAGCAAGTCTTCGCATTAATCGTGCGCGTAGTGCTCGGTTAGAAACAACTGAAACTAAATGCCAAGGTTTAACGGGTTTTGTCAAAAAGTCATCGCCACCTATGCTTAACGCCCCGAGTTTTTTGCCTAAATTATCTTCAGAAGACACAAACATGATAGGCGTACTCATATAGTTTTCCATTTGGCGTATCACTTGGCTTAATTCAATTCCCGTACATTTAGGCATGTATATATCCATGAGGATAATATCAGGTGAAAACTCATTTAATGCATCTAGTAATAGAAAGGGATCGTTTACTTCGCGAGTTTTCATGCCTGCTTGTTGCAATGTTAGCGCGGCGTATTCAGTTTGTGTTGGTGAATCATCAACGATTAATACTCGGTAAGGACTCTCTTGCACTTTATAACTGATCTTGTCGAGTGCACTTACTAATGATGTTATTAGTACGGGTTTGGTAAAATAAGCAAAGCCATTGGCGCGTACTGCACTTAAACGTGTTTTTAGATCATTACTCTCTGTAATAAAAATGGTTTGTAGAGGTATTTCACGCTCACTATTAATTTCAGCTATATAATCAATGCCTGCTGTTTTAGTGTTATCAAACATTGCATCCATGATCACCGCTGTAGGGTCTTGATGTTTGAGTGCGTGTTTAAATAAATTTATACAGTTAAACGTTTCTACCTGATAACCAAAAGCTTGTATTTGTAACTTTATAGTGTGAGTGAAGTATTTGTCCTCATCAATAATATAAATAAGGTTATTGCTGTCATTAGGAATAACGCTTATTGGTTGACCTTCTGCTGTAACATAAACAGGTTGGTTAGATACTGCGTTTTTATCTACTAATGCTGAGGCATCACAGAGTTTTTTAAGTACGATTTCTATTTCTTTTACAGGAAGTTTTGTAGAAGGAGGAGAAGAAAAGTTTCGTAGTAACTGCTCTATTTCTCTAGCGGCTATAGCTAAGGACTCTAGTTCAAAGGTGGCTGCAGTACCCGTTAATGTATGAGCTAAACGGTGCAATAACTCAGCCTGTTCATGATTTTGAGGTGATAATTTTAATGAATGCCAAACATCTTTAATTTCAGTAACATAAGCAGGAATTTTATCTATAAATGATAATTTTAATTGCTCAAGTTCAGCTTGGATGTCTATTGTGTTGTTAGGTGTCATGTAATTGCTGGTTCCGTTGCCATATTTCTTTAATTTGATTGGCAAGAGTCATAGGATCAAAAGGTTTTGCTATAACAGCAAGTGCGCCCATATCAAGATAGTTTTGTATTTCTTTACTCTGTACTTTAGCTGTCATAAAAATGGCTGGGATATTTTTATATTGATCAATTTCACGAATTCTTGCTAAAGCCGTTGGACCATCCATATCGGGCATCATTACATCAAAAAGAAGTAACTGTGGCTTAAAAGGGTGAATAGCATCAACAGCTTCTAAACCCGTGTTACATGTTTTTAGGGTTAAACCACCGACAGTTTCCAGTGCTAGCGTAGCCACTTGTTGGATATCGACTTGATCTTCAGCATAAAGAATTCGAATAAGTTCTTGCATAGTTATTAATCCTAGTTCAACTTTTCATGTTTTTCATGTTTTTCATGTTTTCTGTGAATAACAGCATGTATTTTTTGAATAAGCTTATTGTTGTCTGTTTTAGATTTAGTCAATGTTGCTACAACCTGACGAGCAATATTTACTGGAATATCATGAGCAGAAAAGATCACCACAGGAATATTTTTATCGTTATCATTTAACTGGTGTAATAAGTCTAAGCCTGAACCGTCAGGTAAGCCTATATCAAGTAATATTAAATCGAACTTTTCTTGTGCAATTAATTGCTTTGCTTCAGCTAAAGTTGGTGCTTGTTTTATTTGATAATTATCGATCAGTAGAGAGTTCACAATTGTGATGATATCTGAATTATCTTCAACATGTAAAATATGATGTTTTTGTTGTTTTTCAATGGCTAAACTTGTTCGAATTGATTTAACCAATTGCTCAGGTTGTATTGGTTTTTCTAGCCAATCTACAAGTTCTATACTGTCGCCTGCTTTAACTTTATCGCTATCTTCATTAGGTGACGCAACGATAATAACGGGTAACTGTCTTGTTTCTTCTTTACTGCGTAGCTCTTTCAATAGGGTAAGCCCGTTGCCACCCGGAATAATAAGATCTAAGGTGACTGCATCGTATTGATTGGTCGCGATGAGGTCTTTTGCTTGTTGATAGTCATAAGCATGGTGACAATTATAGCCTGCATCTTTGATCATCATGCTTAATAGGCGAGCAATATCGATATTGTCTTCAATAATCAAAATTAATGCTTTTTGATTTATAATTTCATTGTTATCAGCCATTAGCGGTGCTTCTTTGTATACAGGAAGCGTGAATCTAAACGTTGTCCCATTACCTTTATCACAGCTAAAATCAATTCGTCCATTATGTTCATTAACAATGGCTTTAGTGATGTGTAGTCCTAATCCAGTGCCACCTTTTTGGCGAGTGTCTGAGCTATCGGCTTGTGAAAACTTATCGAATATATGTGTTCTAAATGCTTTGGGTATGCCTTTTCCTTGATCATGTACTGAAATATGCACTTCATCTGCAATAACTTCTAGCGTAATCGTTACCACTTCATGAGTCGGTGAATACTTGGCAGCATTTGAGAGTAAATTAGACATAACTTGCTCAATACGCTTTTCATCAATATTGACCATCAATGGAGCTGTAAGTGTTGAACTGAATGTAAATGATACATTCAGTTTTTCTCCGTAACCTTTATTCGCTTCAATTGCATTGAGAATTACGGGAGTTATATCGGTTACATTTAGATCAAATGACATTTTTCCCGCTGACATTTTTTCAATATCTAAAATATCGTTAATCAGGTGTATTAAATTTTCGCTATTATTATTAGCAATAACCAGTAGTTCTTTGGCTTTCTCAGGTAACTCACCCGTTACACCGCCAAGCATTAAGCCGAGTGAACCACTGATTGAGGTTAGTGGGGTGCGTAGTTCATGACTTACAGTAGAAATAAATTCTTTTTGCATAAGCTCAATGCGCTTACGTTCAGTGATATCTCGCACAATACCAACAAAGTACTTAGTATCATCTAATGAAACTTCACTAACTGCTAATTCCATGGGGAAAGTACTATTGTTTTTTCTTTTGCCTGTGACTTCACGACCAATACCTATGATTTTCTTTTCACCAGTTTTATTATGGTGTGCAAGATAACCGTCATGTTCTTTTTGATAGGGATCAGGCATAAGCATCTTTACATTTTTGCCTATTACTTCATCTTCAGAGTAACCAAAAATAGTTGTGGCTGCGCGATTAAATGATTCTATTTTTCCATAGGCATCAATGGTAATAATAGCATCTACTACATTATCAATAACCGCAGAGAGTCTTTTGTTTTGCGCGGCAATTTTTTGCTCTAATTTTAAGGTACTGTTTTGTTGGTTTTCAGCAAAGTTGTTCATTAAATAATATAGTAATCTAAATTCATCTTTTACTGACTTAGGATCAAGGCGTATTGATAAATCACCGTGATGTAATTTTTTTGCGCTACTGGCTAACGTTAATATAGGGTAGAGAATTTTTTTGGAGACAAACCAGAAAATAAGGATTACAGATAAAATAGCAATAAATATATGTATAAGTATCATACGATCAAGCGCTTGCTTGATTTCAGAAAAAACAATCTCTTCGGGAATGTGTATCGCTAATAGCCAATATCGGTCATGATCATAAGGAGCAAAGAATATTTTCTGAAAACCAAAAAGTTCAGTTGAATTTTTAGCTAATTGCATTAATTCTTCATTGTTTTTTGTTTGCTCTGCCCATTGTGGTTCTACATCGTAAAAGTTGTAATCAAGCCCTTGTTCTTTAGCAAATGATTTACTTTTATCTTTATGCTTAATGTAATTTCCCGATTGATCCACAATATAGCTACGTATGCCGTGGTCAGTTGAAACCACATTATTGAATAATACGTCTGTAGATAGGTTAATGATTACTAGTGCTTTAACTTCTCCTAAAGCATTGTGCACAGGCGTGGCTATACGTAGTACAGGAACATGCGGGATTTGAATTTTACCGTATTCTTTATTGAGGTTTACATCAGAATAATAAACCTGCCCAGGAAGCATTTTTATGGTTTCCACAACGTATTTTTCAGTCGATTTGTTTTGTAATTCACCCTGGCTTGCGATGTTAATGCGATTATTGGCTTTTCTTTCCACCCTCACTAATTCTTCACCGTTACTTTTTATATAACGAATTTGAAGATATTGTGAGTGATTATTTACAAAGGAAAAAAATATGGTATTAAGCCGCTGCTGCCATACTTTTAAAGATTCATTACTTTTAGAGTCTGTACCGTTATTGTTAATAGCATCAATAATTGCTTGTATTGGAGGTGTATCACGTAACGACATTAAAATATTTTGATGTTCATTTAATGCTGATTTTATTTTAAGTTTGAGTAGTTTTAGTTGGCTTTGTTGTACTTCAATCGCTTTATTTTCGGCAATTTTTTGTGACTGTTGATAGCTAGTGTAACCTGTTGTAAATAAAGATATAAATAACAACGTATTTAACGCAAAAGCCACCTTAAATCGTAAACCTAATTTGTATTTACCTAACACATTCAGTCCCAAAAACATTATTTTTAATGATTATTATGAATTTAGTTTAGTATGGAGGATCACAAATAGCGATATTCTTTGGGTATAAAGGTGTTTTTAGCTTTCAGTGGAACAGTATGTTGAATGATAACGGGTATATAAGCTATTATTTGAATAGGGAAAATAGTGGCTTTTAAAAAGAGAAGATATTAATGAATACAATAAAAAGTAATTTATTGCCATCGGATAATACAGGTTTTACTTTAATTGAGCTCGTTGTTGTTATTGTTATTTTAGGTATCTTGTCTGTTACAGCATTCCCTAAATTTATTAATCTAACATCAGATGCTAATACCGCTATTATAAAAGGTGCTGTAGGAGCAATTAAATCTTCAGTTTCTTTATTTAAAACTAAAACAATTACATCAAGAAGCAGTTTTGAGGATGTAGTTGAGTTTTCAGGTGTAAAAGGCAGTAATTATCAGCCGTGGGCAGCAATGGCGACAGCAACTAGTTTTTCTGCTGATTATACTTCGCCCCCTGAAATATTCGAAGGAGCTGGCCTGAATGTTAACGATTGGGCATACCGTATTTATGTATTAAATGGTAGTTATGCTGTTGCGGCTGCTCCGAGAAATGTACTTTCTAAAGACCAACCCACTCAAGATGAAGTTAAAGCCACTAACTGTTATTTTGAATATCACTGGAAAGCTTTAGGTGAACCTGTATTAACAACGGTTAATACAGGTTGTTAATTAAAAATAATTTAAAAAGAAATGAACTTAATTGAATTGTTATGCTCTTACTATACGAGAGACTTTTATTTCCCCTTAGTATTTCATGTTTTATAGTGCGTTTACTTTTTTAAGTAAACGCTTTTTTTTGCTTAAAATTTAGCTAACCTCAACTCGGGTTAATGAATGTTAGCGAATGAATTAAAACTATTACTTAACAACAATTTAATATATATCGTTATTTTCTTAAGCTATATTAGTCTCTCAACATTGATGTTTTTGTGTATAACAAGGCGAATTTTTCTATCTAATAGCTGGCTATTAGTAATAAATTCAACGAAGTTAGACATAAAAATAGCTTGTTGAGTAACTTTGCTTATCCCGAGCTGAGGTTAGCTATTAATCGATAAAGGTCGGTAGAACGGAGGAGATGTTAGTTAACTTAATATAAGGTAGTGGGGATTTAACATTTAAACACGAGTAATGAAGGGGGGGATTATACGAGTGTACATTTTTTAGTGTTAATATTTGAGCTAAAGCTATTTTTTTATATTAAAAGAAATAACCCGCTCAAATGAATAAGTTAGCTAGTAATTATACAGCGCTTACTTTGTTAGCACATGGTCCTTTCTGACCTTGTCCAACTTCAAATTCAACCGCTTGACCGTCAGCTAATGTTGCATATTCGCCACCCGATTGGATTTCTGAATGATGAACAAAAAGATCTTTACTACCGTCTTCTGGTGTAATAAAACCGAAACCTTTATCGGCGTTGAACCACTTAACTATACCTTTACTCATATTGTATTTTCTTTATCTTATGGTGAGTTTTAAAAAAGCCATTGTTGTTATCACCATTACGACAATCGCTTGAAATTGTTTAACCCTAAAATATTAAATGGGATCTTATACTAATCACAATAACCGATTGACCATTTATTCTTCATATAAGTTGGCGCAATTTATTAATGCTTTAGGTATTATTTTTAACTGCTTTAATGTTTTATTTTAAATTTATAATCTGAAGATCTATTAGACTCAAAAGTTGTTCTAAACAAATGAATACAAACATTACGAATCACAACCAAAGATCGATAAACAGTAAAGCTGCTTACCTTAAAAGAGAAGGGAAATAAAAATAAGCTTGTCAGTGTAACACCATCTATTCTTATTAGCTTGAATATATAATTAATATAAATTTTAATCAGGGTTAATATTAATTATTGGTGAAATTAATATCTTTATTTATTTGATTTACAATATTTTATTGTTATTTGGTAGGAAAGAGCTATGTTATTTTAAATAAAAAATGAAGTTTTTTTCACAAAAAAGGAACTTTACTGCAATTAAGTGCTCTTACTATACGAGAGACTTTACTCCCTTAGTGTTTCATGTGTTTATAGTGCGTTTACTTTTTTAGGTAAACGCTTTTTTTTTGCCTAAAATATTATTTAACCTGAACTCTGGTTATTTAGTTTGTTCAATTTCTTTTGCTTTTTCGTTTAACACGGCAATAAGTTCTTCTGTAGACGCTTCGGGTAACCAGCCCGACAAGGCAATGGCGCTATATACGGGTTGTCCTAAATTTACTGCAAGAGTATAAGTTTTACTGGTTTTAAGAGAGGAGCCTGTTGTTTCTACTCTTGCGTAACCCAGTGTTCTTATTTCGGTTATTTTCTCCATTAGTAAATCAAAGTCATCAAACCCATCAATATTTTTACCTTCGTATAAATGAGATATTTCGTTATCGTCTAATTCAGATAATAAAGATAAACCCACACCACTTAATGTTGCAGGGTAATAACTTAATCTGCCCATAGCATCAACAGAATCCATACCAGGTAGAGCGTGATATAAATACGTCACCTTGTCTTGCCATAAAACGCCCATAGCAACAATTAAACCTAACTCTTTTAATGACTCTAATGGCTTAATGGCATGTCTAACATAGCCAGTAGCGTATAAACTTTGCGCCGCTAGAACGTGCATGCCTGGACCAGAGGTATATTTTCTATCAGGGGTTTGTCTTACTAAGCCAAGGTACGCCAAAGTTCTGAGCATACGATTAACTTTAGTAATATCTAATCCTAATATCCTAGATAGTTCTCGACTCCCCAAAGGGTGATCGCTAGAGGCAATACCTTGCAACGCTTCTATTCCATGAATAAGACCTTGGTTTAATTGACTACCGTATTTACCAAGCTTTTCATTATTAACGACTGAGGGTACAGAGCGTGTCATGCCAAATCCTTATTTTATGTGTGTAAGAGAATAGGGAGGGTATAAATCATATTTTATATCTAATAAAGCTATGGTTCAATTGAATGCAAGGGGTTTCGTATTTTAGCGCTTAGTGCACTTTATAATTTACCTATTTTTAGACCCATCGAAGAAGCGCTTGAGCAAAATCACTTCTTCGTTAATGCTTTTTATAAGGGAACGACCATTATTACAAAGCATTGTCTTGAATTGATATCGCTCAAGTGCTCTGAAATACGTATCTTGAGTGGTAACGGGTATATATTAAGGTAGCTATTCTTAATTTAATTATTTATATTTATTTAAAACTTGAGTGGTATCTATTATAGATACATAATGCGTTTGTTATTTTAACTCTTATACCATTTCAAGGTAGAGAACAGAGCTGGAACAATAAATGTTTTTAGGCAAAGGTTTCGCGTTTTCAACGAAATCTAAGTACTAGATCCATGTCAGCAATATATTGATTGACGAGAAGGGTTATTCTTAAGCCTGTTAGTTATATGAAAATCTTTTTAATCAATTGCCAAAAAAATTACAAATATTAGGAGCTTACCACTATGTTAAGAATGGCTTTAGAGTCCGGTTCTCGTAAAAATAAACAAGTTTCTTTGCAAAGCGAATTAGTTGTTGTTGGTGGAGGAATGGCGGGGGTTTGTTGTGCCATAAATGCAGCGCGTTCAGGTATTAAAGTATGTTTAGTTCAAGATCGCCCTGTATTAGGCGGATGTGCATCAAGCGAGATTCGTGTTTGGATTTTAGGCGCAACTTCTCATTTAGGTAATAATAACCGCTGGTCAAGAGAAGGCGGCATTATTGATGAGCTTTTAATTGAAAACCTTTATAAAAATAAAGAAGGTAACACGGTTATTTTTGACACCATTTTACTTGATAAAGTTAAAGCAGAAAAAAACATAACCTTGTTACTTAATACTGCCGTTTATGATGCAACAAAGTCGAGTGCGACTAAAATAAAATCGGTTAAAGCTTTTTGTTCACAAAACAGCACAGAATATTTAATCGACGCGCCATTGTTTTGTGATGCTTCAGGTGACGGTATTTTAGGTTTTATGTCAGGAGCACCATTTGTTATTGGCGCTGAATCTAAAAATGAATTTGATGAAAAAATGGCTCCTGATGAAGAACAAACAGAGTTATTGGGTCACACCTTGTTTTTCTACAGTAAAGACGTAGGAAAGCCTGTCGACTTTATACCACCTGAGTATGCTAAAAATACCAAAATTTCTGAAGAACGTTTATCACGTGTTAATAAAGGTGAAGACGGTATTCGTTTATGGTGGATAGAATACGGTGGAACAGAAGACACTATTCATGGAACCGAAGAAATAAAATGGGCTTTATGGTCTGTTGTTTACATGATTTGGGATCACATAAAAAACAGCGGTAAATTTGATGGTGTAGAAAACTTATCGCTAGAGTGGGTAGGAACAATTCCCGGTAAGCGTGAAAGCAGACGTTTTATCGGCCATAAAATGCTAACCCAAAAAGATATAGTTGAACAAAGATCTCACGAAGACGCTATTTCTTATGGCGGATGGGCGATTGACCTTCACCCAAGTGGAGGTGTGTTTAGTGATGAAAGTCCTTGTGAGCAATACCATGCTAAAGGTATTTATCAAATACCATTAGGTTGTTTTATGAGCCAAGGTATTGATAACTTATTTATCGCTGGCCGTATTATCAGTGCTTCACATATCGCTTTTGGTTCAACGCGCGTTATGGCAACTTCAGGTCATGGCGGACAAGTCGTTGGTGCAGCAGCAGCTTTGTGTATTAAAGATAACTTATTACCTCAAGACTTATTAGCGCAGCCTAGCTTAGGGAAACTTCAACAAGAGCTCAATGAAATAGGCCACTTTATTCCTCATATACCTCTAGTAAAAAGTAATAATATTGCTAGTTCAGCTGAAATATCAGCAAGTAGTGAATTGTCTTTAACTCACATAAAGTCAAACGGCGAATTTAAACCCTTAGTCATTAGTGCCGCACAATTATTGCCGCTTACAGCCAATGTTAAATATACCTTTACGATTAATGTTAAAGCGAAATGTAATACAACCTTAGTTAGCCAATTACGAGTGAGCGATAAACAAGAAAACTACACGCCTAATGTGACTTTAGCCGAAAAGGAAATTGCGCTAACAGAAGGTGAACATAAAGTGACGCTTGATTTTGACGCCACGCTTCTTGATTCTCACTATGCATTTATGTGCCTACTGAAAAACGAAAATATAGAAGTTGAATACTCAAATGAAAGAATAACAGGTGTTGTTTCAGTATTTAATGGTACTAACAAAGCGGTATCTAATAACGGTAAACAAACGGTAGATAAAGATCTGGGTGTAGACGAGTTTGAATTTTGGATCCCTGAAAGACGTCCTGGTGGAAAAAACCTTGCGCTAGAAATCACGCCAGCCATACAAGACTTTTCAGCCGCGAATATTATTAATGGCTACACAAGACCTTGGTTTAGCAGTAATGCTTGGGTTGCTGATATTAATGATCGTAATCCAACGTTGGCACTTAAGTGGTCTGAAGAAAAAGAGATTAACTCAGTTGTTATTCATTTTGATAGCGACTTTGATCATCCACTTGAATCTTCTTTAATGGGTCATCCAGAGCAACGGATACCGTTTTGTGTTGCAAACTATAAAATATTAAAAGAAGACGGAACTTTACTTCACGAGGTGGTTGGAAATTATCAAACGGTTAATAAAATAACCTTTGAACAGTCAATTAAAGCGCAGAGTTTAACTTTTCAATTTGAAAAAACAGAGGAAGATATTCCTGTATCTGTATTTTCTGTCATTGTAAGTTAGTCAATATTGTTAATCTGAGTTTGATACAGAGGTCTGTTTCAAACTCAGATGCGTTATTGTTGAAATCGCTTATTATTTATATACCCGTTACCAATCAAGAAGCTATTTCAGAGCACTTGAGCGATATCAATTCAAGGTAATTATCACGAATTCGAGTTACTTAAATACTAGCTTTGAGATAACCAAGAAAGAAATTGTTTAAAGTCAGATGAATTTGAAAAAGTAACATAACTTAATCCGTGATCATCTTTGATCGCAACTCGGTTTTGATTAACAGAAATTGAATGCACTGGTTGCATTACACGGATCTGTTGTCCGTTATATGTATAAGACATTATAAAACTCTAATATAAGCGTTTGTATTGGTAAAAGTACCTAATATAAACAAAGTGTTATTATTGTTTTGGTTCAAATATAAAGATTTACAGGAAATAATTCGTTGAAGATAAAACAATAACTAAGTAAAAAAATCTAAAGATAACTGACGTGGTCAAGGAAAGGCAGAGCAATAAGATATTTATTAAATTCGAGTGAAGTTTTCTTTTTTATGATAATACAGCACTTGAACGGAGGAGAGTCTATAGTACGAACAAATAATAAACAAGCATTATTAGTAAATAACTGAAAATAGCGCTTAAAGTTTTATAATTATGCAAATATATTGTCTTTATTGCTCACTGCTGTAATCTAACAGAATACATACCTTCGTTTTGTCACTATCCTTGATAATTGGCTCAGCGCTCAATTATTGAGGCAAGCTAATTACAAACCTCCGCTTATGCTACCAAACCGTCGAATTTGGTAAAACAGATATTCACCTGTGTACCTTACGTGATAAACAAGAGTTTCATGATCCTGTTGGTGTTGCTGAAAAATTAGGTATATCGTCTGCTTCATGGCCTATTTTTGGTGTTATTTGGCCATCGAGTTTGGTACTTGCGCATTATATTGTTGATTACAAAACACAGTCAAAACGTATATTAGAGATAGGCTGTGGTATGGCTTTATCTAGTTTGTTATTGAATAAACAATGTGCTGATATAACTGCAACCGATTACCATCCTGAAGTTAAAACTTTTTTACAAAGAAACACCCTACTTAATGGTGATAGCGACATTTCATTTGAGCAAGTTGATTGGACAAGTAAAATAGACAAACTGGGTCTTTTCGATTTAATTATTGGTAGCGATTTACTTTATGAAGATAGCCACATTGACTTATTAGCCAATTTCATTGAAAACCATTCAAAGCCTAAATGTGAAGTTATTCTTGTTGATCCGGGTAGAGGGCGTAAGAGTAAATTAAGTACCAAAATGATTGAATTTGGTTTTACCTCTTCCCATAAAAAACCTGTTCATACCGATTACCTAGAGCATGAATTTAAAGGACATATTTTAACGTTTGAACGTTAAAATATTTATCTGGCAAGTTAGTTTTTTAAGGAGGTATACATGTATTCCATTAATGATTTAAATGAAATTAACGAAACATTAAAGCCTCTAAAAGCACTTGCGGTTAGAGAGCTACAATCTATTTATGGCTTGTCTGGCATGGTATATACCCCTCATATAGATGCCCATAACGAGATTTGTATAAAAAAAGCAGCCATTTTAAATGATTTAAAAAACAAAGGACTAATCGCTTTTACAGAAGCAGAAATTATTAGCGCTAAGTTAATGGCTTTATACCGACGAACTAAAAATCATCAAATGGTTGAATATAATGGCTGTAACTACGAATGCCGATTCTCTCCATTAAAGTTGAGTAAATCAGGAAAAAGCGTGAGTAAGTGGGCTAAATATTGGTTACGAAAACTGCCAAATGGTGAAAACGATAAACAATGGGAAAGCCAAGTGAGAGAAACTTGGCCGGAGTATTTTATTATTAAAAGTTTTGATTTTTAACCGCTAAATGAATGAGTAAAAATCAACGTGTCGTTTACTCAGGAAGATGTACTATCTTCCAATAACTATCTAATGTATTAACAACGCCTAGTAATTTCTCTCCTACTTCACCTTTTGTAAAATAACCAGCTATGTGTTGGTGATAGCTTTGCTCAACATCGCTTTCAGATTTAGATGTTGTTAAAACAAATACCACAAGATCAGACAAAGCTTCATCAGCACGTAATTCTTTTAAAAACTCTATTCCGCCCATACGTGGCATTTGTAAATCGAGCAATATCACCATAGGGCGAGGAACGGTATTGTTTCGTAATAACTCTAAAGCTTCAATACCGTCATAAGCTCTAATAATAGGGTTCGCAATACGTTGTTTAATAAAGCTTCGTTCTATTGTCATTGCATCAACATCGTCGTCTTCGATTAAAAATAATGTTACGTCACTGGGTTTTGATGATGTCATTAGAGCTCCAAAATTTAATTAACTGTATAGGGGGAATTGATCTTATTTTTTCCATTTTATAACGAATTTTGTTCCGTGTTTACCGTCTGAAACTATGCTTATATTGCCACCATAATGTTCTACTATTTGTTTCACCATAGCTAACCCCATTCCACTGCCTTCTACTTTATCTCTTGGCTTTAGGGTTTGAAACATTAGCATGACTTGGTCATGAAACTCGGCTGGAATACCAGGACCATCATCTTCTACGCTAATAATGTGTGAGTCGCTATTACTATTATATAATATACTGATTTTACCGCTGTCTTTGTCATGATGTTTTATTGCATTAGAAATTAAATTTCTCAGTACTATTTCTAATGGGGAAGCTGGAATATTAATTTCAACATCTGGAGCGGTGCAAGTAAACCCTAAAGGAATATCCACTAAAGATATTATATCTTGATTCATATCGTATAAATTGACACGTTCTTTTTTAAATTCGGTACGATTAATTCGAGAGTAATCAAGCAAATCAGTCAATAGCTTCATCATCCGATCACAACGTAGTATGAGCATATTTAAATGTTTTTGCGATTCTTTAGGTAATATTTCTCCGCAATCTTCATTAATCCAATGAGCCAATTGTTTAATTGAATTAAGGGGGGATTTGAGGTCGTGTGAAGCAACGTAAGAAAATTTTTCTAAATCGCGATTAGATTTCACTAAATCTTGAGTTTTATCTTGTAATACCGTAGTCATTTTATCTGCGTAGGCTAATGCTTTTCTATTAGCTCTTGTGAGAAAAATAAAAACCCCAAGTAAAAATGCATCAACAGTTAAACCACCAATTAAAATGAAAAAAGACTGATCTGCGTTAGACTCTTCTCTGAAGTCGATATTTGATTGAATATCAAATGTCCATACTCGACCATATAAATAAGTATCCACTTTTTTTGAAAATAAAGGATTAGGATCATAATCGTTAGAAGTTCCATAGGTATTATCGTCAAAAAGTAAACTATCGTTATCACTTATTCTAATACTTACATGTCTGTTTTGTTTCGCTAAAGTTCCTAGCATGAGTTTTTTCATAATAAAAGGAGCATAAACAACGCCTACAATAGTGTCTCTTCTAGCTGCCGTTGTTTCTGGTTTTTGGCCATTTTTATAAAAGGGCGTATAAAACAAAAAACCGGGTGTTTGTTTATCATCTTGCACTAAGATGATCGGCCCTGTTAGTTGAGCCTTACCTGAATCACGTGCTTTTTTAATAGATGAATATCGATTAATTTCAAAAGCGATATCAAGGCCAACAGCTTTTTTATTGTGCTCAACAGGCTCAATATAAGTTATTGGCCAATATTCCGATTCGTTATGACTAGGGTGAACTTTATAATTGGGCCTAAGATCGCGTTGTTTTTCCATGTAACTATTAAACTGGTTTGCTTGTACATTATAGATGATACCTATGCCATTGATGCCGGGGTAAGTAGTATCAATTTTTAAACTGTTGGCATAAGTTAGCCAGTCGGTATGTGTAATGTCTGTATTTGTGGCGTCAATATAGGCTACACCTCCCCAAAGGGCATTTTCGTATAACCCCATTCTTTCTTTGACTAAATCAATTGCTTGTTCAGCATATCTTTGGAATTTCAACTCAAGCTTTTGATTTAACTGTGATTTTGTGAAGTGCCATGCTGTGAAGGTTAAAGCGACAGAAATAGCGACAATTAACCAATGAACAAAATTCATTTTTCCAGCATTAACTAATTTTTCTCTTTGATCACCATTGATTGGTGCTTCTTCCATTATATATTCCTACAAAAAACAATATTACTTCCCTGTAATATAGTACATTTACACCCATTTGATTCATTAATGTAGCTCTAGGCTAAACAATTGATTATTCAAATTGGGTTAATCCAATATTAACCTGTATTTCTCATACCTGTTGCTATGCCCGCCATCGTTACCATCAATAACTGTTCGTTATCAGGATGTTCAGGTTGTTGGCGTAAACGTTTCAATGCTTCTATTTGTATTAAATGTAACGGCGCTAAATAACCTCTACGTAATTCAAACGAGCTGAAATTCCATTGATCGTTTTGCAGCAATGTATCTTGTGCTAATAAATTCAATAATGTTTTTTTATCGGCAGCAAGTTGTTCACGTAACTCTGCACCCATGTATTTCAAGTCATCGTCAACAAGTGCCTCATCATATAAGGCTGAAACTTGTTCGTCAGACTTGGTATAAAGCATTTCGGTAAGCGAAATACGCGACTTAAAGTAAGGCCAGCTTTCTAACATGTCGTGAATTACGCTTGAATTATCTTGATAGGCTTTTTCTATAGCGCCACCTAAACCTAACCAGCTAGGTACAACAAGACGATTTTGACTCCATGCAAATATCCAAGGAATTGCGCGAAGTGACTCTATGCCGCCGTCTGATTTACGTTTACTAGGACGTGAACCTAAAGGCAATGACGCTAGCTCTTGCTCTGGCGTTGCTTGTCTAAAGTATTTAACAAAGTTTTTATTGGTTTGTACATAAGAGCGATAAATATCACAGCTATCGTTTGCCATTTCGTCCATTAGCTTTCGCCATTCTGCCGTTGGCGCAGGTGGTGGTGTTACTAAACATTCTAAAATAGCTGATGCATACAAATGCAAGCTACGAGTTGCTAAGTTAGGTAAGCCAAACTTATAACGTATGGTTTCACCTTGTTCAGTAACACGTAAACCACCATCTAAAGAACCTGGAGGTTGCGAGGCAATAGCGGCATGTGCAGGTCCGCCGCCACGGCCAATTGTGCCGCCACGGCCATGAAATAATTTTAGCTTAATGTCTTTTTCTGCAAATACTTCAACCAGCTTTTCTTGACATTGGTATTGCCCCCAAGTTGCTGCCAATACACCTGCGTCTTTAGCTGAATCACTGTAACCTATCATTACGTGATGTTGTTGTTCACAATATTCTTTATAGCTCTCTAATGTAAATAGCTCGGCCATTACTGCTGGCGCATTATTTAAATCTTCTAACGT
The DNA here is from genome assembly GCF_055808995.1 of Pseudocolwellia sp. G5-9. Taxonomy (NCBI): domain Bacteria; kingdom Pseudomonadati; phylum Pseudomonadota; class Gammaproteobacteria; order Alteromonadales; family Colwelliaceae; genus Pseudocolwellia; species Pseudocolwellia sp. G5-9. Next base: position 2,602,533 of record NZ_CM147893.1, on the reverse strand, counting down.
TTCAAATAATGGTGCTATTGGCATTTTCCAGCTTACGCCAGAAGCTTTTAGTAATAAATTTACCGTTAAAATATCACTAACTTGACTCGCCATTGAAATAATATAAATACCAAATAACTCAGCAGGTTGTGATGCAATCATCGCGTAAGTGTCTAACACTTCTTGAGTATCGGCAGACCACTGTTTTTTAGGAAGTAATGGGCGAGGGTTTTGTATCTCGTCAACTAAAAAGGCTTGACGCTTTTTCTCATCCCATGCTGCAAAGTCGCCCATGTTTAATGCTTGGGTTATTTCTGCAACAGCAGCTTCATGGCGCTCGCTGTGTTGGCGAATATCTAACCTAACCAGAGAAATACCAAAACAATTTACTTTACGTATCATGTCTACAACTAAAGAGTTGGCTACGTTTTTTAAGCCAACAGACAATAAGCTATCGCGACAAGCAATGAGAGGTAATCTAAGTTGATCAGAGCTATTTAGAATACCTTGAGTTTCGCCTTTGTTTAGCTGCTCGATACTCAGTTTTAATAATTCGATAACGTGTTTTAACTGAGTACGGTAAGGTCCTACACCATTTACGTCTGCTTCAAGTAATTCTTCTGATGCTTTACGCATTGAAAGCTCTAAATATAAGCGTTCAAAATCAATAAGGTAAAGTTTTGCTGCCGTTAGCCTAGCATTCAGTAAAGCTTGTTCACTTAATTTAGCGGTAACAAATGGGTTGCCGTCTCTGTCGCCCGCCATCCAACTCGCCATAGTGATTGGGTTGTAATCAATAGGTAAGTCTTTTTGGGTTAAGTCTTGGCTTAATTGGTTTAACTCTTTTAAAAACTGAGGCACAGCAAACCAAAAACTATTAGCAATAGTGTTTAAACCCCAACGCGATTCGTCTAACGGAGTAGGGCGTTGCTGGCGAATTTCATCTGTGTACCAAGCTTGTTCTACTAGCTCAGTAATACGAGGAGACGACGCGTTGTTATTATGATCAAGTTCATGAGCAATTTGATTATATTTATGAATAAAGGTTCTGCGATTAACTTCGGTAGGGTGCGCAGTTAATACCAACTCTATGTGAAGCTTTTCTAACGCTTGGGTAAATTTTTCAGCCGATACGTTGCCAAGCTTTTCTTTTAAATCTTCTAGCGGATGTGCATGATCTAGCTCATCTAACCCTTGTGGGCTAGTGGTGTACTGTTGCTCAGCCACATTCGCTAAATTTAAAAATTGGCTAAAAGCTCGGGCATAAATTAATAAGTCAGCTTCTGAGCAGTTTGAAATAGTTTGTTGTAATTGCTCAACTATACTGGCATCACCCGCGGTTATGTCTCGACCTTGCAGTCGCATTTTTTCAATATTTTCAAGCCATTGAGCGCCTTGCTCATCAGCTATGGTTTGTCCTAGTAATGTACCTAATTCGCGCACATTTTGTTGAATGTTTTCTAACATACCAGCTCCTTTAAAAAAATTTTAATTTATACAGCGATGAATAAGAATTTAATTTATATATTTGTTATATATTTGGCTGCACCAGTATAAAGCTCGATGCCCCAAATAACGTTGAAACTAAAGCTAATAGCCAGTGAAGCAAATAAAGCCTGAGCAACATTGGCTTCAGGGTGGGCTTGCTCAAACACTGCTGGTACTGCAATGTATGAGGCACTTGCACCCAATACTGTTAATAAAGCGGCACCACCATGACTTAAACCAATTAGCCATGCCACAAATAACGCAATACTTGCGCCAATTATAGGCATTGCGATCCCAAAGCAAATAATGAAATATTTATTTGGGCCAATATCTGAAATTTTGCTACCTGCTAATGCGCCCATATGCACTAAATATAAGGCTAGCATTACGCTAAACATAGGCTTTAAATTGTTTGTCATAGGCTGAGAAATATCGCCATATAAAGTACCAATCAGCATACCTATTACAATTAACACTAAGCTTTTGTGAGCTAATATCGTTTTAACATCTAATTTATGTTGCTTGTCGCTGAGTAAATATAAACCCAGAATAATTGCGGGTAATTCAAGTAAAGCAACAAATAAGTTAAGGGTTAGTTCATAGCTAATACCTTGCATTTCTAGAAAGCTTACTGCTACAGCAAAAGTACCCACACTCACTGAACCATAATGAGCCGCGAGTGTTACAGAATCATTTTTATTTAATTTTGAACCGATTTTAATAAACATTAATGCGGCGAATGTTATAACCAACCCCATGACTATAACTAAGCTACTTTCTCCTATTAACGTTAAACTCGCGTTTGACGAAATTGCTTGCCCGCCTTTTAAACCAATCGTTATTAATAGAATATAAGTGATTAGTTGGTAAGCGGCATCAGGTAGCCTTAAGTCAACTGAAAAACGTTGTGCTATGAATGCTGTTATAAAAAAGAAGGCTAATATGTCAGGGAGAAATTGAGCCATAACCGTAAAAACTATTCATTAATATAAATGTAGGCGTATCATAATTTGCTTTATTAATAATAAAAAATATATAATTTTTATTGAAAGTATATACATATGTCTATACTTTTGGGTGTAAAACCTTTTTAAGGAATATTATGTCGAATAGAATGCCCACATTGCGCCAACTGCAAATATTTTTAGCGTTAGCCGAACATAAAAATATTTCTAAAGTTGCTGAAGCCTTGCATATATCTCAGCCTTCGGTATCTATTCAATTAAAAAACTTAACTGAAGTGCTTGAGTTGCAGTTGTATCACGTTAATGGCCGAAGTATTGAGTTGACTGAAGCGGGCGAAGCGGCCTTGAGCACAGCACGCGAAATGTTTTTTGGCTTGAATAAGCTACAAATTGAATTAGATAACTTAAAAGGGATAAAATCAGGTGTTTTAAAGCTGGGGGTAGTGTCTACCGCTAAATACTTCTTACCTATTTTACTGGGGCAATTTTGTAAGCGTTATCCGCTAATTGATGTTGAATTAAATGTAGGTAATCGTCAAAAAATCATTCAACGCTTTAATCAAAATAAAGATGATTATTACGTATTTAGCCAATGCCCAGATTCAGACAATTTAATAGCCGAACCTTTTCTAGATAACCCGCTAGTGGTTGTTGCGCCAGTTAATCACGAATTAACGCAAAAAATGCCTATTAGTTTAAATCGATTGTCTCATTATCCTTTTTTATTGCGGGAATTAGGGTCAAGTACACGACGTTGTATTGACGACTTTTGCAAACTCCATAAGTTAAAGCTTAAAGCTAAAATGACTATTGAAAGTAACGAAGCCATTAAGCATTCAGTAGCTTCTGATTTAGGTTTGTCTATTTTAAGTAGTCACACCTTAGACTATATGCAAGAGGTGAGCTTAGCTCGATTAGATGTTGAGCATTTTCCAATACAAAGCCATTGGTATTTAGCGCGCACCAAAAACAGAAACCAAACAGTATTGGCTGAGCTGTTTTATCAGTATTTACAAGAAGAAGGTTTAACCTTATTGCAGAAGAAAATAGCGGCTAACAGGAAAAATGGAGCAAGTATCGATAAAGGCGTTAGGTAAGTGTATTCGTTGGATAATAACCCTCATGTTATTTAGGTTTTTCTTCAATCATTCAATTAGGTTCTCTTTGAGTTAAAGCAAATAACACGCTCTAGTTGTATTTGATTTTCAGTAAATTATCTTTTTTTTTCATCAAATTTTAATCACATTCATGAAAAGTCATAGCAACAATTGATAGGTAGCTAGCATAACTCAATGAAATAAATTTTTACATTAATGTGAAATTTATTTACAACGTGTGCAACTATTTTAATTTGTTGATTTTAAACAAAATTACTGTTTTTTAAGGCCTGTTTATTATGTAAATAAAAGTAAAGAATTATAAATTTTTACTTTTACAAAGAACTTAAAAGATATTAATAACGTCTACGTCGTTAAGCTAAAAGTATGTCGTTTTAGCTATCCATTCGTTGTTTTGTTGCTATTTTATAAGGTTTATTAATGAATATAGAAAAAAGTTTTAATTTGAGTGTTAGGTCTTGGTTTCACTCAGTGTCTATCGTTTTTATAAGTGTAATTTTACTTTCTGCATGTGGTTCAAGTGATGAAGAGGATACAATTGGTAATTTAAGATTTTATAACTTGTCGGCTAATTCTCCGGCTATATATTTAACGATTGATGAAGACTTAACCGATGAAGATGAAGATGCTTATGAAAAAACATACTCAGGTGTTAGTTTTAAGTCTTTAAGTGGTATTTCAAGTGTTGACACTGGAAATTATGCTTATGAAATCGCTTTTCAAAATGATGATGGAAAATCTAGGGATGACTTAGAAATTTTATTAGAAGGAAATGTAAACATTATTGAAGAGTCAACGAAATTATTAGTGTTGAATGGTGATGTTAATGCGCCTGAATTACTCTCTTATGACGTTGCTGTAATTGACGATGAAGATGATATCGATGATGATTTATTTAACATACAAGTGTTGAATATGTTTGAAAGTGATAAAGATATTAGTATGTATTTCTCTAAAGACGATGAAACCTTCAACGAAGCTGTATTAGTAGGGCAAGTTAGTTATAAAGCGTTGCTAGATAATCAAAAGTTTGATCAAGATTCTTACATTATGTATTTGGTTGATACTGATACTAATGAAGTGGTATTTGAATCAGACGAAATCGACTTTGCTTTTCCATCTCAATACATTCTTTCAATAAGAAAAAGTACTACAGACAACGGTTCTCCTTATGTTGTTGATTTGATCTCTAACTCTTCTATTACAGAATATATTGATGTAAATACTCAAAGTACTTTTAAAGCATTTAACGCAATTAAAACGCATGATTTATTACCTGATTATCAAGGTGATTTAATATTTCACATTGAAAACCTTACTCACTCGGCCACTATCAATTCTTTTTCTTACGGTACGTTTAGTGAAGAGCTTGTACAAGAAAATGGAGACTACAGCATATCGCTAACAACTCCTGAAACGAACAGCGTTATTATTGAAAATCATTTATTAACCTTGCCAGAAAACTCGGATAAAACAGTATTCTTTTATTTACAAGAAACGAATGTTGATGATGACGGTGACGGTGACGTTGATGAAAATAACGATGGTATTGTTGATGAGGTTGAAGTTTCTATTCATTCGTTAGCAATTAATAATACAAATGTTAGTAATATTTATGATCATAAAATAACGACTATTAATTTCATCGAATCAGATGACTTTAGTTTTGTGAAGGTGTATTTCGTAAGAAATAATGAAATGATTAGTTCTACTCCTAATAGTCAACTTGTTTCTTATGGCCTTTCAGGTTCAATTACCTTATTAAATAATACGTATACTGTGTATGTCGTTGCACAAGATGATACAAGTGAATTGATTTTAACTAGTTTTGAAGTTGTGTTAAATGAAGACTCTAAACCTCAATTTTTAGTGTTAGAAAATGATGACTCTACGCCTTCAGGTTACCGAGCTACATTTGCTGAACAGTAATTAATATAGGTTTAGTAACTATGAATTTTCATAAACGTATCTTGATTTTAAGCGATAATATAACTGATGAAACGCGAGAGCAGTCAATATTGTTTCATTGTTTAAAAGCAAGGTACACCGAGTTAATTCACTGTTCTTCATTGGTTGAACTAGCTAAACAGGTGATGGCTAATTCGTTTGATTTGATTTTTATTGATATACAGAAATCAAGTGACTACTTAGTTGATGTAATTAAGTATATTCGGAAAAAAACACCTCTAGTTATATGGGCCTTGATTGATGGCGTGAAAGAAGATGCCTTAGTGATATTTAAAGCTGGGGCTGATAACTGTTTAAGAAGAAGTCTTCATAAAGAGGAAATATTAACGCGAATTGAAGCTTTTTTTCGACGAAAACAGCTTGACCTGATAATAGGTGGAAAAAATCAACTGCAGTTACAACCTTTTCTATTATGCCGTGATAAACGTGAACTTTATTATCACGGCAATTTAGTTGTAACAACAGGGATAGAATTTGATTTATTGAATCTATTAATGACGAATCATGGTGAAATTGTTTCTCGAGAAGACATAGCACAGAGTGTTTTTAAACGTAATGTCTTGTATTGTAGCCAAAGTATTAATATGCATATTTCTAATATTAGGCGCAAGCTACGTACTTTAAATAACAGCGCTACCATTAAAAGTATACGCGGTAACGGATACATTCTTGTGTTAATTAATGATTCAATTACGAACAATGACCTACCGAATACAAATCTAGAAGTTACATAATAAAAAGTGAGTAGAATAAAATAAGAGGTAAGGTTTAGATATTACTTCTTATTTTACTCACATTAACCAGTTAGTCATTTATAGCCGCTTTAATGACCAACCACATCGTTACTATCCTTTATTCTCCCTATAAAATAGCTGAATTCATTAACGTATTTAGCATTATTTATTACCACAATTTATTCATTAATTAACGCTCCTTCATCAGCCTTTCGTTTGATATACATAGAGTTGTATAGACCCATTAATATATTTTTTTTAAAAATCGCTTATATAAATAAATAATTACTACAATCTAAATGATATTGGTTTGCATTTAGATTAATGTTGCTCTAAAATGCGCGCAATTAAAAATAAAACATTAATGAAATACAGGATCTCTCAAATCATGAAAGCAAACCAAAATAATAAATTAACGCTAGGTGCTCAAGCAATTACAGCTGCACTCGTTTTTTCTAGCGGTAGTTTATACGCAGAAGATGTTAAGGATAATTGTAAAGATGATGGATCAACTAAATGTGAATTAAATCAGTCTAAAAAAGCGATTGAATTAATGGAAGTTCACGGAGTAAGAACTTCAGTTTATTTACACGATGAGTCAGGTGATTTACGCCGTACGCTACCACTTGTCGACACGCCTCAAATGATCACGGTATTAACACAAGATCAATTGTTAGAAGCAGGTAAAACTGACCTTAAAGATATTTTATCAGCACAAGCGGGTATTACATTAGGTACAGGTGAGAACGGTAATGCGTTTGGTGACCGTTACATTATTCGTGGTCACGAAGCGCGTAGTGATGTGTTTGTTGATGGTTTACGTGATCCAGGTATGAGCACGCGTGAAAGTTTCGCCACTGAACGTGTTGAAATTACTAAAGGTCCAAGCTCAACATTTGCTGGTCGTGGTTCTTCTGGTGGTGCTGTAAACAGTGTTACTAAAAAAGCTTCTGTAAACTATAACTTTGGTCGTGTAGATGCAGGTTTAGGTACAGATGAATACCAACGTGTAACGTTAGATTATAACTTACCACTTTCTGAAAACTCTGCTGTTCGTATTAATGCATTAACATCAGATAAAGATAAGCCAGGTCGTGAAGGTGCATCAAGTGAACGAAATGGTGTGCAATTATCAGGTGTATATTTACCAACAGCTAACTTATCGTTTATTGCTGATGGTTACTATTTAGACGCTGAAGATATTTCTGACTTAGGTAGCTACTTTAATCGTGATACGCGTGAACCTGTTGAAGATATTCCTGTTTATGCTCAAGACGAAGATTTCTTAAAATCTAAAGTAAAAACATTTACGTTAAGAACTGAATATGAAGTAAACGATAATGTTTCAATCTACAATGCAACGCGTTATGGCGAAACAAGTAATGGTTACATTACTACAGGTGCAAGTGGCACTTCGCGTGCGGATTCTGACCCAGTTGCTCCAGGTGCAGAGACTGTATCTTTAAGTTCTCATAATGGTTACCAAGATGTTCATTATGTTAGCACTCAGTTCAACTTACTTTTAAACACTGAACTATTTGGTTTAGAGAATAACTTTGTTTTTGGTTTTGAATATACAGATGAAACAGTTAAAAACGGTGCGTATAACCTAGGTTACTCAAACGCAACTAATTGTGTAACAAATGGTCGTCGTGGGGCATCTGATAGTTTCTGTATTGTTGATGGTGCAGGTGATTTCATAGAAAACATTAATCAAGTAATGGGTAGAACATACGAAGATAAAGGTCTTGATTCAATTAACGATATTGAAACGGTTTCTTTCTATATGATCGATACTTTACATGTAACTAATAAACTTGACGTATATTACGGACTTAGAGCTGATAGCTTTGATTTTGATGGTCAAACGATAAGTGATGGTGTTGCAACTCCTTATGTTTATTCAGACACTATGTACAATGGTAACATCGGCGTAATTTACGACTTCTCTGAAGATGTTAACGTTTATGTAAACTACAGTACTGCAACTAACATTAACGGTGGCGAGTCAGACTTAGGTGCAAACTGTGGTTACGGTGGTATCTGTGGTGACCCTTCACAAGTAAAAGATTCAAAACCAGAGCGTGTACAAAACTTTGAAATTGGTACTAAAGTAATGATTGATGACAATTACTTACTTTCAGCGTCAATTTTCCAAATTACTAAATCTGACGTAATGGAAAGCTTAGGTGAAGATGACTATTCTGCTCTAGGTTCATTAAATACGGGTGAAAACAAAGTAAAAGGTATTGAAGTAGGTTTAGTTGGTAACATTACTGATGCATTAAGCGTACAATTTTCTGCAACAATTATGGATTCTGAAGTAACAGACTCTTATACTGAATATCCAGAAATTGCAGATCCTACAGAGAATAGTAATGTTGGTTTAGCATTAAGTAACTTTGCTGAAAAGAGTGTTTACTTACAGTTACGTTATGAAATAAACGACTCATTTGTAGTAGGTGGTGATTACGCTTACCAAAGCGAAATGTATGCTGGTCAACCTGATACTGCTGCTGGTTACGATTTTGTTAACAACCAATACAGCATTGTTGTTCCTAGCTACCAAGTTGTTAACTTATTTGCTAACTACTATGCCACTGAAGCGTTAACGTTTAGATTAAATATTGGTAATGCATTCGATGAAACATACTACACTGCAGCATATCGCTCTGGTTCGTTTATGTATCTTGGTAATGCTGCTAATACTAAACTAACAGCAACATACGAATTTTAATTTAGAGAAAATAAATGATTGTTATTGATAAAATTTTATCAACTGAAGAAGTAAATACTTATAGAGAGATACTCGCCAACGCTCCTTGGAACGACGGTAGTAAAACAGCTATGGGAATGGCAGCTTCGGTAAAAAATAACAATCAAGCTGATGCCAGTAATACTCATGTGCGTCAATTAGCTAATCAGCTATTGTCGCGCATTGGCGAAACACCCAAACTGGTATCAGCTGCTTTACCTCACAAAATATTTCCACCTTGTTTTAATCGTTATAGTGAAACTGAAGAGTATGGTTATCATGTAGATGCCGCAGTAATGCGAATTCCAGATACTAATGAAGTAATTCGTAGCGACATATCAATGACCACATTTTTAAGTGAGCCTGATGAATACGAAGGCGGCGAACTCATTATTTCTACTGAATTTGGTCAACAATCAATCAAGCTTCCTGCAGGTTATGCCGTTGTTTATCCGTCAAGCAGTTTACATAAAGTAACCGCTGTAACTAAAGGCCAGCGCGTAGCTGCGATTACTTGGATGCAAAGTATGATCTCAGAATCGAGCATACGTCAAAATTTGTATCAGCTAGATCAAACTATTCAAACGCTTATTCAAGAAGGTAAAACCTCAAGAACAGAGTTAGATAACCTACATAACGTTTATCACAACTTAATACGCCAGTTTACTCAGCTGTAAAGTATCCCTTTAGCGTTGAAAAAAATAAAGCTACCCATTTCATATTAAAACCTACAGTTAATTAACCTCAACTCGGGTTAATGAATGTTAGATAATGAATTAAAAATCTTATTTATCAAAACCTTAATCTGTATCGTTGTTTTCCTAAGTTATATTAGTCTCTCAACATTGATATTTTTGTGTATAACAAGGCTAATTTTTCTATCTAATAGCTGGCTATTAGTAATAAATTCAACGAAGTTAGGCATAAAAATAGCTTGTTGAGTAACTTTGCTTATCCCGAGCTGAGGTTAATTAATAAACACAGCAGTTGTTAATGCTGGTACATAAAAACCATTGGTATTTGAACGACTTTGTTTCACTGCTTTGTCAGCACCACTCTGTTGAATAGGGTGAAGTTGATAGGTGTTTGCTGCTTCAAAAGGAACGAATTGCTCAGTTGAGTTTGTATTGAAAACTACCATAAGGTTATTAATGTTTTCGTCTAGCTGAACAGGGTTATCATCATCTGAAATTTGCATTACCACTAAGCCAATTTTTTGCTCTTTACCGGTATTATGAAAAGTTAACCTATCGATAATGTCATGTGCAGAGGTTAATCTAAATAATGGCGTGCTCATTCTCAGTTTAATAAAATCCATAAATACGTTAGCACTAAATTTAATATGCTTAGCTGATACGTGATCTTTACCATCGTTTTGTTTTAATAGCTGGGTGATCATGCTCCAATTTTCTTCATCTTTGTCTTTTGGTGGCAGTCCAACATTATAAAAGTTTGTTGCTTTACTAAAATCTACACGGTTAAACCAGTCACTATAATCGTAACTATCGCGTAAAAATGATTTTGATCTGAGTAACTCACTGCCCATATGCAAAAAGGGTATGCCTTGCGCTAATATAGTAAATGAAAGACTTTGTAGTTGCATACGAACGCGATCATCAGTTGAAACATGGTAGGCGATACGATATTGGTTGTTGTCCCATAAGGCTTGATTATCGTGTTTAGAAACGTAATTAATGGTGTCGGCAGGATCTAAAGCGTAGCCTGTGGGTTGATCTCCGTAAGGAATATCTTTCCCAATAACTGTATCTCCATGGCGATTAATAAGAGGATAGTTTGCTAAATTGCCCGCTAAACCAATTCGGAGTTGGTCCATCATTACATAGTATTGTGCAAGGTCGTTAGTTTGTAACTCGTTAGGAATGCTAGCAAGGCCGTTGCCAATTCCTTGACTTTTTCTGTGTCCTTCACCAACGGCGTTAAAGGCGCCACCGCGAACAGCATCACGTAATCTATCGGTAAAAGTGCCTATTTCAGTGCCTGCTAGTTCAAGCTGGCTGGCTTGTACAAATTGTTGATTATTCGCAACTTCACCAAAATTCCAACCTTCACCATAAAAATAAGTATCAGGGTCAACTGTTTTAACGGCTTCTCTTGCGGCTAGCATTAAAGCTTTGGGTTGATGCGCCATTAAATCAAACCGAAAGCCATCTATTTTATAGTCTCTTGCCCATACAACTAACGAATCTGTCATCAACTTTGCCATCATTGTTCGTTCAGTTGCGGTATTGTCGCAACAGGTAGATTGCTCTATTTCACCGGTGTACGGATGTAAACGTTGATAGTAGTTAGGTACTATTTTGTCGAGTACGGAAGTAGGCGCTAATCCTGCTTTATGGGTATGGTTATAAACTACGTCCATAATTACTCTAAAGCCAAGGTTATGAATGCTTTGCACCATTTCTCTAAACTCAATAATACGGCTAACACCATCAGGGTTTAAGGCGTAGCTTCCTTCAGGAACCGTGTAATGAAATGGGTCGTAACCCCAATTGTAATTGTCGTATTCTCTCAATGCTGAAACAATAGCTTGGGCTTTATCGCTGGAAGGTGACAGTGTTGTTAAATAGCTGCCAATACTCATGCTTTTATCGGCATCAATTTCACAAATAGCCATTATTGATGTTTTTTTACAAGCTTCAGCTAGGCTGTTATCTAAACTGATCACTTCGTTACTGTTTTCGTTTACGGTGCCAATATCGAACGTTGGCAGTAAATGAATGTTGTTAATACCTGCGGCGTTTAGAGCTTTTAAATGCTGAATACCAAAAGAGTCATCAAGGGTAAATGCTATGTACTTACCTCTAATCGCTTTATTTGTAATGGCTTTATCAGAAGCACTAAAATCGCGAATATGAGTTTCATAAAAAATATTGTTTTCCGGAGCGCCAATAACAACATCTTGCTGTAACTCCCAATGTGTAGGTTTGGTATTAGCGGCATTTAAGTTAACTACTTGAGAATATTCGCTATTTGTTGAAAGGCTTAAAGAATACGGATCTGTTGTGGTAATTTGCTCCTGTTTATTGGTTTTGGGATGAAATACATTTAGGGTATATTGATAGAACTTTTCTGTTAAGTCTTCATTTACGGTAGCAAACCATATACCTGAAATTTTATCTTCGATTAGGTTAATTTTTTCGGTTTTATAAGGTGATTTATCATCATTAAATAGCAGTAATTCTACGGATTTGGCTGTAGGCGCCCAAATTTTGAATGTGGTTTTTGTGTGTGAAAGTGTAGCACCTAAGTCAGTCACTTCGTTAGCATCGTTTTCTGATGAGGTATATAAAACATCAAGTAACACGCCTGTTTGTACATAAGCCTTATGTACAAGTTTTGATTTTGAGTCAAAAGCCAATACAGCAAGCGGTGCCTTTAACCACTGCTTTATTTTTGCTTGGTTTATATTGGCTTTATTAACAAACGAAAGGCCTTGAAAAGACGCTAAATGGGGATGTTTTGCTATTACCGACTCTGGTACTGCAATCTTGCTTAAAGGGATATATTCTATTTTTTCATCATTTAAAACACCGAGTTTATAACTAAATAACGCGTTGATTTTAGGTATTAAAATAAGATTTGGAGATATCCAGTGGCTTGAATAGTCTGATGGTATCGTTGAAGCCTCTGCAAGTGAAATATTAACTGTGGCAGGTATGTTGTTATTTTTTTGGCAAGATAATATTAGCAACAAGCACAATACCGTGGTGATCAATTTAACCATTATTCATCCGTATACCCAATTCAGGTCGTTACATTATAGATGAGCTAAATTTACTTGTTTTTGGGTTTTTAAACATACCAATACATACGTATTCAACACTGGGATTTATAGGTGAAGATGGATTAAGCTTTTTAAATTCACAGTTTAAAAACGTATAAATTATTGCCAATATTTTATACGTTGATTTTATTTTTAATTATTGTTTTTAAAAGAAAAATAAATAATTTTGTTGGTGGTTTTTTTGTGTCTAATTACTTAAGCTATTATGATCTATCCATCATTTTTTGTATAGATAAGTTATGCAAAAGCCAAAATTCTCTCCGTGTATGAATACGTATGCAGCATATGTTCATCGGTAAAACAGCACTCTATATTAGTTTCATCCGATGAAAAGCGCGGATCATGAACATACACTTAATGCATCAGTTAAGGAATACTGACAATAATTAAAGCAGGGACGAATGGGGGAGATAAATAATTATGTTAAATTTTAAACCAAGTAAAGTTGCGTTAGCTATATTGTCAACGGGACTTGTTGCACTAAGCAGCCCAACATATGCGGCAGAAACAGAAAAAGCGGTAGAAAAAGAAGTAGAAGTTATTCAAGTTACCGGTATTCGAGGCAGCTTAATAAAATCTCAAGCAATTAAAATGAGCTCTAGCTCTATCGTAGAAGCTATTTCAGCAGAAGATATTGGTAAATTACCATCGACAAGTATCGCAGAATCCTTAGCTCGTTTACCTGGTGTTACAGGTGAACGCCGTAACGGGCGTGTAAGTGGCCTTTCTATTCGTGGTTTTAACGAAAACTACATTGGTACTACATTAAACGGCCGTGAATTACTCGGAATGGGTGAAAACCGCGGTGTTGAATTCGATTTATATCCAGCAGAAATTATTACCAATCTTATAGTCGCTAAAACACCTGTGGCAGGAATGATTACTCAGGGTATTGGTGGTAGCATCGACTTACAAACAGTAAGTCCGTTAGTTACAGAAGAGTCTATGGCAATTAATGCTGTATTTGAAAAAAACTCTATGGATTCAGCTAATCCAGATTATGACAATAAAGGTCATAAATTAGCATTCAACATGGTTGAAAAGTTTGCTGACGATACATTAGGTGTCGCGTTGGTTATTTCCTCTATAGAATCTCCGGCTCAAGAAGAGCAATTTCGTTCATGGGGTTACGCGAATGTAAATACTGATTCAGCGCGAAGAGCTACTGATACTGTTGATGTTCCAGCTGGTACCGTTGTATTAGGTGGACATGATTCATATGTACGTTCGGGATTACTGAAACGTGATTCTATTGCAGCAGTTATTGAATGGGCACCAAGCAATGATTTAAAATTTCAGTTTGATGCATTGTATATAGATTTCCAAGAGGAAGATAATCGTCGTGGTATTGAAGAAGGTATGGCTGAATGGGGCACTGGCGATTACAACATTACAGGTGTAGAAAACGGTGTTGTGACTTCAGGTTATACAGACGGTTTCCACTCTATTGTTCGTAACGATGTAAACAACACCGATGCTAAGCTAACAACATTTGGGCTTAACTTAGAGTACCAAATTTCTGATAACTGGATTGGTATTGCTGACTTTTCAACAGGTGATGTAGAGCGTTCTATAACGAATATGGAATCATATTCGGGCGTTGGTCGTGCTGGTATTGATGGACGTCCTTTAGCCGCTCGTTCATGGGAAATGACATCTAAAGGTGTAATGTTTAGCGACCACCCAAGTATATCAGGCGTAGATTTGACTGATCCTAGTGTTATTCAATTAGCTGGCCCACAAGCGTGGGGTGGTGGTCTGGCACCAATCGCAGATAGATTTGTTGATGACAACTTAAACTTTAATCATGCCCAAGATGGTTTTATAAACAAACCGATTACTGACGAGAAATTAAATAGTCTTCGTTTAGAAGTACAAGGTGTACTTGATTACGAATATGTGAAAGGTATATCTGCTGGCGTAAACTTTTCAGACCGCGAAAAAACACGTTCTAATACAGGGTATTACCTAACGGCTCCTAATTGGCCTGCATCAGCTCCAATTGACAATCCTTTAGGTGTAGCAAATTTAGACTTTATTGGTATTAACGGAATACTAGCTTATAACGCTATTTCATTGTTTGAAAATGGATTTTATACAGCTCACGATGCCTCAGAGCTTCAAACAGATCGTTTAGGTACTAGTTGGACTGTTAAAGAAGAAATTATAACGGCATTTGTTAAGTTAGATATTGAAGGTGAAATTGGTGATGTATACGTTACTGGTAACTTTGGACTTCAAGTTATAGACGTAGATCAGCAATCTGCTGGATATGATGTTTATATTGGTCAAGATACTACTGTAGTTTCTTCTGAAGTGATTGATGGAGATACTTATACTGATGTATTACCTACACTTAACTTAAGTTTTGAAATTGCAGAAGACGTATTTATTCGTACAGCCGCGTCAAAAGTTATGAGTAGAGCTCGATTAGATGATATGCGTTCAAACAATCAAGTGTCATTCAATTTCAACAATAGTTTTGTACTGAGTAATCAAATTGATCGAAGCCCTTGGTCGGGGTCTTCAGGGAACGCAAAATTAAAACCATTAGAAGCTAATCAATTTGATTTATCTTTTGAATACTACTTTGCAGATGATGGTTTTTTTGCAACAAGCTTTTATTATAAAGATTTAACTAACTGGCATCGTAACGGTATCGTCGCAACTGACTTTAGTGAATTTTATGTCCCAGGATACCACCAATCAAATGGTGAACATGACTTAGATAATGATGGTATTGCTGATGGTCCATTACCTCCTGTTCAATTCACAGGTGCTACAACATTTCGTGAAGATGGGTTAACTGGATTTGTACGTGGATATGAAATACAAGCAAGTGTTCCTCTTCGTTTAATAGACGACATGTTAGAAGGCTTTGGCTTTACTGGTAGTGCAACATTTATTGATGGTGAATTTGAAGACGGTACGGATGTTCCAGGTCT
Organism: Pseudocolwellia sp. G5-9; assembly: GCF_055808995.1. Taxonomy (NCBI): domain Bacteria; kingdom Pseudomonadati; phylum Pseudomonadota; class Gammaproteobacteria; order Alteromonadales; family Colwelliaceae; genus Pseudocolwellia; species Pseudocolwellia sp. G5-9. The sequence goes on along the minus strand of NZ_CM147893.1, from coordinate 2,586,776 downwards.
TTCTAAGGAAAGTTACTCTTTTACTGGGTATTATGAAATGAACGGCTTTGAAGCCCGTATTACTGGTACTAAACGTGACCGTTTCGCAACAGAAACTCGTGGTTTAAGTTTAGCTCTTACACAAATTGATGATGAGGGTGCAGAACTTTGGGATGCACAAGTAGGTTATGACTTTGGTAAAGGTGGTTTTGAACAGCTTGAAGGTTTAAGTTTATTCTTCTCTGGGCAAAACATTACAGGTGAAGATACCGTTCAACTTGATGCAAACGGCAATATTAATCAGTATCAGAGCTTTGGTGCTACTTATCAGTTAGGCATGCATTATAAATTTTAAGCCGTATGCATTGTTATGTAGTTAGCAAGTAAAATAAAACCTGTCAGATTAACTGGCAGGTTTTTTTTTACCTGAATATGTTTTGTTTTTTTATAAATCAATAACGAGTGGGCAATAAAGTGGATAAAGTAATCAAAAAAGTTGTAATTTTAGGTGGTGGCACAGCGGGTTGGATGTCGGCAGCTATGATTAAAAGGCTTATTGGTGCTGTTGAAATTGAATTAGTTGAGTCAGAACAAATAGGTACGGTAGGCGTTGGTGAAGCGACTATTCCACCCATTAAACTTTTTAACAGTGTGTTAGGCATTGATGAGGCTGAGTTTCTACGTGAAACCAAAGCCACCATCAAGCTTGCTATTAAATTTGAAAACTGGAAAAGCCAAGGTGACAGTTATTACCACACCTTTGGTGCTGCTAATCGCAGTTTAGCTTTTTGCCAATTTCATCATTTATTAAAGCGCGTTAATCAATTAGAAAACGACCAACATCTGTGGCAATACGATTTAAATTACCTGTGCGCTGAAGCGGGCAAGTTCGCCAAAATAAACAGCCAAGATCCTATTTACGACATGCCATACGCGTATCACTTTGACGCAGGATTATATGCTCAGTTTTTAAGAAAGTTTAGCGAAAAAGTAGGCGTAAAAAGAACTGAAGGCATGGTTCAGCATGTGCAACAGTGCCAAGAGTCAGGTTATATTCAAGCATTACAGCTAACCGACGGCCGCCAAATAGCAGGCGACTTATTTATTGATTGTTCAGGCTTTAAAGGTTTATTGATTCAAGAAAAACTTGCTACCGGTTACGAAGATTGGAGTCATTGGTTACAGTGCGATCGCGCTATTGCTGTTCCCTCAGAACGCTTAGAAAGCACCTTACCTTACACTCGCTCAATTGCACATTCTGCTGGTTGGCAATGGCGCATACCTTTACAGCATCGTAACGGCAATGGCTTAGTGTATAGCAGCCGTTATTATAGCGACCAACAGGCGCAAGACTTACTGCTTGCTAATTTAGACACTAAACCTTTAGCTGATCCTAAGTTATTACGTTTTAACACCGGGCGCAGACGCCAGCAATGGAATAAAAACGTAGTCGCTATCGGTTTATCAAGTGGCTTTTTAGAGCCGCTTGAATCAACTAGCATTCACCTTATTCAATCAGCTATTACGCGTTTAATACACTTGTTTCCACATCAAGGAATTAGCGATGTTTTAGTGAGTGAATACAACAAGCAATCAAAAGTAGAGTTTGAACAAGTTCGAGACTTTATTATTTTGCATTACCACGTTAATCAACGTACCGACAGTCGTTTTTGGCAAGACATGAGAACGATGAATGTACCTGACAGCCTAGCTCATAAAATTGAATTGTTTGCAGAAAATGGTCGATTATTTAAAGAGCAAGAGGGTCTTTTTCAAGACAGTTCTTGGTTACAAGTTATGGTAGGGCAGGGCATAATACCTAAAGACTATCACCCTATAGCAAACAGTGTTTCAGAAGCCGCGTTAAACGAGATGTTGGCTAAAGTTAAACACGCAAAGCATGAACCCGTATCGTCTTTACCTAGCCACGATGAATTCTTAAAAGCAGCGCTTATTTCCTCATCTCGCTCAAAATCAGCCCAATAAAGGCGACCTTTATAAAGAGAAAAAGATTCAGCAGTTTTTACAGGGTTGTGCGTTGAATTTTGGGTGAGTATCCGACTTTAATTGAATAACGTCTAGATAGACATGAAAAGCTAAAAACTGTAATTATTATTTTTATGAAGGCTAATTTTTATTGTTTTGCTGTCATTAACTATGAACTAATAATCTAGTGTTATTTATTGGAGTATTAACTATTAGTCAAAAGATAGTTAATCAACTAACCTATTTTAATATCCAGGTATTTATATGAGTCCACGAGGTAATCTTGTGAATTTACCATCTTTAACTCCACGAATAAAAACTTGATCAAAAGTTGAATAAAATGCATTTTCACTTTCTAAATTTGATGTCCACATCAATAGTTCATTATAGTCAATTGCAATACAGGGAGTCCTAATCTCGTTGGCTAATGCTAAAAGGATTTCACTATAAACTGGATATTCATCATTAAATAGCTCTTTAACAACAATCAAGACTCTTATCTCTCGGCCTTCCAGTGAAATACTTTTTTCATCTCCTCCTATAATCATCTTCATTGAAGAAGTTGATTTAGCATACTTAATAGCGCCTTTAGATTGTTTACAAGCCTTTTTTAGTGATTTTTGAGTAGTCGATTTTTTTCGAGATATTGAGTTTTTCAATACCCGCTCTATATTTGGACTATCCTTTGCTTGGATAAAGAGAATATTTTTATTTGTGATTACTAATAAGTCAGCAATTTCTTCTTTATCTTGAACTCGTAATGGATTTAAATAGATACAATTAGATCGAAATATTCTACGGAGTGATTGGGCTATATCTCGTTCTTGAAACTCTCCCGGCTCATCTCTAACTAGTTGGCTATAGCTACTTGAATTACTCCCTTGATAGCTGTGATTTTCAGGTCTCATATCTTGAATAAACAAATCTTCTGTGAATAATGCTTCATTAAACGTTACTTTGATTGCTAATGAGTCGTCTTTTTCAGTCCTACGACCAAACCAATTACTCATTTTTGTATGTAGAATTTTTGCAGTTTCATTACTAAATGGTGCTAGCGGAGTATCTTTGATAAATTTTTGTGTTATCGGATCACATTCTAAAGTTGCCTTATAACCAAGTAATTCTCGATTTAAGTCATCAAAAAAATAAACATCTAACTTTTTAGTAAGAATAGTATCCTTAAGGGTTTCTACACCAGGCTCTTTAAACATAGGTGTATAAATAACTAAAGGTTCATCAGCATCATCAAAAAATGCCGATATTAAAGCATATGTCAGGATTCCGTTGCTGTTTAACGGTACCGTATAAATACTAAATCCTTTATCTAACTTGGCTGCTAAAATAGCCTCTTTTGGAGCTTTTACAACTAGCTTTGGAATATTATCGACATTTAACCACACAGGCATTATACCAATAGGAAAACTTTCGACTAAAGCTAATATTTGAGGGTAGGTTACTGAGAGCATATATATTCTTTATTTTATTCCTTTAAATAAACGTCATTACTTTATCTGACAAAGTATGCGAATACAAAAAATGATTTTAGATTGTCAAATTTTGTTCACGGTGATAGTTATACATCATCAAACACAAAAAAAGGCGCTATTGCCGCGCCTTGTTTAGTTTTAGTTAGTAAGCTTACAAACTTTTTAACGTGTTTATTACGTCGCTTGGTTCTTGTCTTGCTGTGTAGTCTGCATCAACAAAAGCGCTGGCTATTGTGCCGTCTTTTGCTATTACAAACGTTGCAGCCAGTGGTAAATCGAATTGACCTTCACCATTGTGTGCTTCTACATCAATACCAAATGATAAATAAATAGGTCTTAATGCTTCAGGTAGAGAGAACACTAAGCCTAAGCTTTTTGCGTATTCTGCATTTACGTCTGTTAGTACTTCAAACTCTAGCTCATTTTTTTCTGAGGTTGTAAGCGATGCATCAGGTAGTTCAGGAGTAATAGCAACTAAGGTTGCGCCTAATGCTTTTATTTCTGCTAATGATTTTTGATATTCACGTAATTCAAAGTTGCAGTACGGACACCAGCCACCACGATAAAAAGTAACAACCACTGGGCCACTTTCTAATAAACTTGATAATGAAACGTTATCGCCTTGAGCATTAGGTAAAGTAAATGCTGGCATAGTGTCGTTTGTTTTAGGTGATTTTAAAGTAATACCTGAGTCAGCAAGTGCTTGTGTAGCTTGCTGCATAAGTTCTTGTACATTTTTTGGTGCTTTTTCTTTAAAGCCCACTTTATATTCGTTAATTGTTTCAGTTAAAGACATGATTGATCCTAAGCGTTAATTCATCTTGAATGTTCATTCAATCATCTTTTGAATGATCGTTCAAGTTGTTTTTGAACAAATATTCAATTTATTGTAATATGCTCTTCATAGTGCAAAGTGTGAGTAACTTGGAACATGGCAAAAATACAATTTGATCGACAAAGCGTTTTAGATAAAGCCACATCTCTTTTTTGGCGAGTAGGTTATAGTGCAACGTCGATGCAGGCTTTGTTTGAAGTAACCGGCTTAAAACCTGGGAGTGTTTATTTAGCTTTTGGTAACAAAGAAGGTTTATTTAAAGAGTCTATTGATTTTTATGCTCAAAGTTCAATCGATAACTTAAAGGATAAATTTAATCAAAAACAAGGTGTTGAACAAACCATTTGTGAGATTTTGCTTTCGTTTGTAGAAGAGTCAGCACAAGCTGGTTATTGCAGTTGTTTTTTATTAAAAAGCCAACTCGAGTTAGATGAACAAAGCGATTTGAGAGAATATATTTCAAACTATTTAGCAACTATTGAAGGTATATATGCGGAGCAGCTTGCAACCATTTATAGCGAAGATGAAGCTAATCAAAGAGCCGCAAGTATTATGCTTCATATTTTTGGACTGCGTGTTTACGGATATCATTCAAACAGCGAAGCACAAATAGTTAATAGCTTACGCTTAGGTTTACATTGGTTACCGTGGAGTAACTTTGATCATTAATTGATGAGTTTTATATCCATTTAAAATATTGGCGTTTATAATGCTTTTAATTATTTCAGGCGATAGCCATATTTTATAGAGCTTTGTAGCACCATGACCTTTCCAAACGATGAAACAGGCCAAGTATTGGCAGAAATGCAGGAAGCAGGTATTGATTTAACGATTGTGCATAACGTTGTTTTTTTTCAATTATTTGCACAAAAAGAAGATGCAGAAGCGATGGCTGCTCATCTTGCTGAAGTAGCACCAGACATTACGTGCGATATTCATCCTGACGAAACACCTAATGTTTGGGATTTAGACTGTTCAATAAACATAACACCTATCTACGATGCTATTGTGGCTCAAGAAGCGCAGTTTGAGCAAATAGCTACGAAGTTTAACGGTTATAACGATGGCTGGGGTATTGAAGCTTAGCGTGAGCTTACATTCCTGATAACTCTTCTACAATATAATCAATAAACGTTCTTAATGCGGGTTTCATGTATTTGTTACTTTTGAAAACCGCATAAATATTACCATTTCCACTTTCATACAAAGATGCTTGCCAGTCGGCGAGTACTTCAATCAGTTCGTTCTGTTCTAATTCATTTTTTACCATCCAATGTGATAATAATAAAATTCCAGCGCCTTGCTTTCCGGCTATTAATAAGGGAGATCCTCCTTGCGATACTAAGTTGCCAGCAATAGGGATTTTTAACCATTGCTTTGCTTTTTTAAAATACCAAAACCTGCCATGATTGTTAGTTTTTACCGTTAAACAATTATGACTAGTTAAGTCGTTAGGAGATTTAGGTGAGGTGTGAGTTTCAAAATATGTTGGGGTCGCACAAATAACCACGCGGTTATTTACCAGCTTTTTCATGATCAAACTTGAGTCTTCTGGTTCGCCAATGCGTATGGCTAAATCAATTTCATCACGGTACAAATTAGTCATTTTATTTTCTAACGCGATATCTATGCTAATTTTTGGGTATTTAGCTAAAAATTTTGGTAACAACGGGCAAATACAAAGTCGACCAAAGCTTTCGAATACCGATATTTTTAAATGCCCTTCAGGTTCACTTGTTGTGGGTTTAATAATGTTAATGGTGTCGTCAAAATCAGCAATGAGCTTTTTAGATCTATCTAGTAGCTTTTCACCTGCTTCGGTTAAACCTATATGGCGAGTACTGCGGTTTAGCAGTGTTATTTCTAATTCTCGTTCTAATGCATCAATATGACGAGACACGGAAGAGGTAGTGGTATTAAGGGCTTTTGCTGCTTTTGAGAAGTTTCCACATTCAATAACCTTGGCAAATATTTTTAATTTGTTAAACATGAGAATGAGCTACTTAGATTGAATTTTTATTGTTGCACTTTATGCAAAAGATATTGTTATATTTTAGTTATTATCTTGAAGGTTGCAATAGTAGATAATAAGTCCAACTTAGTATGAGGATTTTATTATGAATACATTAGAAGCAATTACTGCACGACGTTCAATTAAACATTATCAAAAAGATTATCAAATACCTGATCATGAATTAGAGCAATTATTGTCGTTAGCTGTTTTGTCGCCAACTGCCTATAACATACAAAATTGGCGGTTTGTGGTGGTAAAAGATAAAGCCTTGCGTGAACAGTTAAGAGCTGCTGCTTGGGATCAAGCTCAAGTGACTGATGCGTCGGTACTTATTGTGCTTTGCGCTGATTTAAATGCTTGGAAAAAGCAACCTGAACGTTATTGGGTAAATGCGCCCGTAGAAACACAGCAATTTTTATTGCCTATGATTGAGCAATATTATCAAGGTAAAGACAGTGTTCAGCGTGACGAAGCCATGAGGTCTTGTGGTATGGCAGCACAAACTTTAATGCTGAGTGCAAAAGCTATGGGATATGACTCGGTCCCTATGGATGGTTTTGATTTTAATAAGGTCGCTGAATTAATCAAGTTACCTGAAGACCATGTGATTAGTATGTTTGTGGCGATTGGTAAAGCTGAAAAACCGGCTTTTCCAAGGGGCGGGCAGTTACCTTTAAACCAAGTGGTTATTGAAAACACATTTACTTAGATTTTTATTACTTATCTAAGTTCAGGTTACTTACTTCATACTAAACAATCATCGTTTTTAAACTATGATTGTTTAGTTATTACATGTATTAACTTTATGTAAAACGAATAAAGTAAAACCTAAAATGTATTACTCGTTGAATTTAATCTTTACAAGGAGGAAATATGCATTGGTTAGTTTTATAATCATCTAAAACCTTATTTAAACTTTTCTTGTTTAATGGTCTTGAGAAATAATAACCTTGTACCATATCTGCGCCTAATTTTTTAATTACATCAAACTGAGCTTCATGTTCAACACCTTCAACAACCACGTCAACTTCAAGCTCTTGTAGCATTCTAATAATCGATTTAGCTATTTTTTGTTGGTTTAAATCTTCAGGAATATTTTTAATTAAAGAACGATCTATTTTTACTGTATTAAAAGGAAAAAGCGTTAAATAGGATAGTGATGAGTAACCGGTACCAAAATCATCAATAGATACTTTAAAACCTATGTTTTGGGCATTACTAATCCAGTCTTTAGCGGCTTTAAAGTTGGAAATTAGTGAGGTTTCTGTTATTTCTAATTCGATTAAATGATAAGGCACAGTGTGCTTATCACATTCATTTTTAATAAATCCTATTGAGTTATCATCAGAAATTTGTGCGGCACTGATATTTATTGAAATAATAATATCGTCAAAGCCGCCATTTCTCAGTTCAACAAGTTGTAATATACATTGCCTAATAAGCCAGTAACTTAAGTCTTGAATATAAGAGGTTCCCTCAATGATGGAAACAAAAATATCGGGTCTGATAAAACCAACTTGTGAATGATTCCAGCGAGACAGTGCTTCTAACTTCATTATTTTTTGTGTTTTCAGATCAATAATGGGCTGAAAATTAAGATAAATATCGCCATTTTTAAGGGAGCTTATAAAGTCATTAGTTATGGTAAAACGTAAATTTGAATACTCCATCATCGAAGATTCAAATACGCAGAATCGATTTTTACCGAGTTTTTTAGCTTCGTACATTGCAATATCAGCTTGGCGAAGTAATTCACTATGGGATGATGTTGATAAATGACCTATTGCAATACCAATACTCGCCGTTATTTTTATGGTTGTACCGCTAACAATAAAGTTATCATTAAATAGTGATAGTAATTGGTCATATAAACGTTGTTTGTTGGCTATGTTTTCAATGCTCACAACAAACTCGTCGCCACCTAAACGGTATGCAACCACCTTATCGATAGAAATGTTATTTAGCCGTTGACCTACTTGTTTTAATACATCATCGCCAGCTTCATGGCCTAGGTTGTCGTTTACGGGTTTAAATCCGTCTAAGTCAATAAGGGCTAATGCAATTTCATTATGTTGTGGGTCTTCTTGTAATTCTGTTAAATTTTGAATGAAAGCATTTCTATTTAAAAGTTTTGTGAGGCTATCTACAGTGGCTTGCTGTTTAAATGCTTTTTGGTTGGCGACTATTTTTTTTTCGTAACCTTCAATACGGTGTAGCGCTTTATTCATAGCGAATGATAAGGTGCTTAATTCATCATTACTGTTTGAGCTTTTAAGGTCTCCTAATATTTTTTTCGCTTGATTATAATTTTTAACTCCAATGGCTTCAATCACATCGGTTAATAGGTGTAATCTTTTTAAAGGGAAAAAAACTAACATAACAATAACAATGATGATACCAAATGAAATAGCAGCACTGTGAAATAGTATGCTCTTTTTTTGAGTTTGATACTTGTGCATAGTGAGAGTTACATCTTTTAGGAAAATAAAAGTGGCTTCATTGCCTTTTTCGCCAAAAGCTTTCCCCCAAAAGTAAATGTTTTTATCTGTTACTTCGTTATGATAAAGGTAACCCGTTTTAAGTGTTGCTAACTCCTTTTTCTGCTTCGCCATTTGATTGATTATCGGCGCGTTATCTTTGATGTTTGTTAATATTTCAAAAGGATAGGTTTGACTTATATCATTGTTTTTAAATAATTCTGTCTGGTTAATAAGGCCAATATCAAGATCTAAAGATTCGCTGGCATAAACAATTGCAGGTAATAGTTCTGAAGTTAGGGTGAGAGAGGCTGTTTTACCATGAATATAAATAGGAATAGATATTGCAATTTCGCAAGACAAACCACAATAAATTTGATGAAAAGGTTGCAGGTTTTGTCTGGCTTTCATCCCTTGTTGTATTAAAAATTCAGGTAGAGGTTTGCCAAGTAATAACTCTTTTTCTGAATCAAGATAAAGGCTGGTAAGCGAACGATTAATTTTTACTTTTGGCCATATATTTTTTAAATGGTCTAACGAACTTTTTGTTTGCTTAGTACTATTTTCTTTTAATAAAAACATTTCTTCAGCAAGAGATGTTAATTGTTCAACTCTTTGGTGAAGTAATACATTTAACGCTTGGTCAACTTGGCTTTTTATGTGATTAAGTTCATTCTTAATACCAATTTCTTGGCTGTAATTCGTATATAAATAGCTTAAATAAAAGGTAGCCAAAGCAATTGAAAAAAATACGGTAACGGATTTAAATAATAGCCCTTTGAACAATCCTTTCAATATTTAGCCCTTCAATAATCTATTTTTATATACATTTATAATATCAAACTAAAATACATAAACAACTTCAAAAGCAGCCAGTGTCCAGTGCTTTTTCTCCACGGATTCAGGTACTTGATATGAAAAAGGAGGAAGCCACCCCGAGCCTTCTACATAATGTATATCTGCAATAACACTCCAATGTTCGTCAATATTGTAATTAAAACCTACTGAGGAAGTTGTCGCATTATTATACCACGCTGGATCTATGCCTATTAGTGTTTCTAAGCCATTTTTGCTTTCAGCAAAGCGATAAAATTTCTCATGTCTTAACATAAGGTTGAGTGATGAAGTTGCTGCATATTTTAGTTGTGCGTAATAACCTTCCATTGGGCGGCTATTAGGCGGGGTTGGAGTAAAACCAGAAACAACAACATCTCGATATGTATATTCGCTCGTTATCTCGAATCGATTTATGTTGTACTGGATAAATGCAACGTAAGTACTTACTTCTACATCTCCATTACTTATAGAAGGTATTTTATTTCCTATAGGGTAAATAGGTAATGTATCGCTAGAGACTTTCAGGTATTCAGGATGAACATGATTATATGAAAGACCAAATAAGAGGTCGCCTGAATTATAACGTAGATCAAATACTGTTATGTTACCTTCTACCCAATCACCTGAAGTTTCAGAACCTAAAGTAACATCATTGAAATTATCATCAATATATAATTTACCGTAACCTGCTGTTAAATTAATGATGCCCTGTGTTAGTTGGTGTGAAGAAGATAACATTACACCGTCAGTACTGAGCCAAAGATTACGAAATAAATCTAAATAGGCTGATTGAGGCATAATAATACTAGGACGTGTAATGGGTGTGTCTCGCGACGAGTTATACACACCACTGGGTATCTTTATGCGACCAATTGATAGCGACTGTTCAGAGTCGCTAATAAAGCTATCGGTATAGTTTAAATTAGCGTAGTCAATTCTTAGTGTTTTATCCGTAAAGTATTCACCAAATTCACGATAAGCTACTTGTCCTGCAAACGAAATATTATTGCTGTATTCGTAGGTTAGATTTAACGCACTTTCAATTAATTTATTACTATCTTTTTCTGAATGAATAAAATTGTTATCTGATTCATAAACATAACCTATGCCTACATAAGCATTAATATAAATATCATCTGTAGTTTTACCTGTAGCATTAACGCAAAACAGAAGAAAAACAATGTTAACCAATAATCGCAATAACATTATACATCTCCTTTAATTGTGTCAGTTCTGAGGTTTTAATAATCAAATAACCAATGGCGTTATCATTATTTTTTATAAAAGATAATAGGTCTTCTGCATTATCAAATGACTTCGGCCTTCTTGCTTTACCTGAAAAAATAGCCTGATCCCAAATACGCTTTAATTGGTATGGGTAATAATTAAAAAACTTTTGTGTAAAGTCTATCGTATCTTCTGAATTAAGGGGTAAGGAGGTCAGCTGTACTCTTTCGCTATTAGGCATCAATTTTTGTCTAAAAGTATACAAGTTACTGATAGCTTCAAGGCTAATCGTTTCAATGTTATTACTGGCTAGTATAATAAGTTTTTTATCTTCAGCTACAGCGTATGTTGTGTAGCAACATGTTAGATGAAATAGCATGTAAATGATGAGTTTTCTAAGTTTCATATTAAATAAATACGGAGAGCTAAGATATATAGTAGTGTGGCACACTTTAAATCAATCACCAATTAATTGATAAAATTCCCTATAAAAAATATGGTTAACATATTGTAATATAAATTAAAAAATAATTAGATGAATTTAATTTATGCTTTTGAACTGAGTATTTAACGGGTTTGATACACTAATAAATGTATTTCAGCGTAAGTTTAATGGCGGTATTGCTGATTGAAGTTCTCAAAACGGTCATACTTACAAAGTTTAATATGAGTGTTTATCTTTTTATCAATTTATTACATTTTCAAACAGTTTGAAAACACTTCTCAAACAGCTTAGTTTGAACTAATCCTCGATAATAGTTTCATCTTAAATAAATATGATTTTACAAGGATTAAACATGAAACTATTCACTTCATTAGCAACAAGCATTATAGCGTTAACCATTTCTACAGCAGTATTTGCTGAAACTAAAACACCTCACAGTGTAGGTATTCAACTCGGTGGTGGTAATATGGAATATAAAGGTGAAGAGGGAGAGGCTTACGGCACATCTTATTTATTTTACAATTACAAATTCGCACCTTTTTATTCAGTAGAAGTGGGTTTGTTAGGTGGCACTGATGCGGATTGGGATTGTAAAAAAAGGTCGGGTGAGTGGGAATGTTATTCTGACGATGACAGACACGACTTGTTTGATTTAGCAGCAGATGATCTTGAATTAAATGCTGTAGTGGTTGCATTAAAAACTGACTTGTCTTTATCAAAACGTAACAAGTTATATGCTAAAGCAGGTTTAAGTTATTACAACTATGAGATTGAGTTAAACAAAGAGAAAATTGCTGATGAAGATGGCGTTGGCTTTATGTTAGAAGCCGGTTGGGAATATCGTTGGGATATGGGAATTGGTATGAATGCTGGTTTGCAATATCATAAAATGAATGACTTAAAATCAAGCACCTTAAATGTAGGAATAAGCTACGCATTTTAATGTTTTTAAGCGCGTATTATGCAACGAAGTTTGGTTGTTTGGATATATAATTTAGGGGCTAGGTTACTCTTTAACTAAAGGTAACTTAGCGTCAACCCAACCTAACATGTCGCCATCAAGGTGACGAAGATTCGAAAAACCATTTTCTTTCAGTACATGCTCAGCGATTAGTGCTCTTTTACCTGAACGACAATGTACAACCACCATTTTATCTTTGTATTTATCTAAAACAGACAAGTTATCTTTAACGGTATTGTGGCTGATGTTAATCGCATTTTTGATATGTCCTTCGTTAAATTCTTGTGGTGTTCTTACATCTAATACAATAAAACTAGAGTCGTTTGGTTGCGTTAATAATTTCACAAGTTCAGCTTGAGAAATTGTAGCTGTTTGCTCTGCAAATACGTTCAATGACAGCAGGCTAAATAAAGCGAAGGATAATAATTTTTTAATAAACATAAGTGCTCCGATGGAAAGCGATTGATTTAATACCTATAAAGTTTAATAGACCTTAGCTTTTTATGGTATAAATTGTGATTAAAATAATAGCAGATAAAAAAGAAAAAGCCTGCTAAATGGTGCAGGCTTTAATATTGTTTTTTGAATAGTAAAGCTATTTGCTAGGTTTAAAGTACCTAACATAATCTACTTTCATACTGGTTCCATCTATTTTATCTGTTACAGGACCATCCCATTTAATAATGGCAAGGCTTAACCAAATAGGTGTTAAGCTGTGAGCTATTTCGTTTTTCTCGCGACGAATTTCTTCTCCATCAAAATAGAATATCAATTCATCTTCATTCCACTCTAAACCGTAAGTGTGATATTGCTCAGCAAAGTTAATTGATTTTGTAATATCTAAAGTCGCAATATCTCGCCAACCGTTGGGTGTTTCATATTGAACTTTAAAATCGGTAATTAAGCCAGACCAACTTTTACCTTTATACAACCAACCATTGATAAACTCGATTTCAGAAATAGTTTTCGGTGTTTTCCATTCAAGCTCAAACCATTTTTCACCTTCAGTTTGTGATACCCAACTGCTGTTAATATTGTTATCTAACAAGTTATGTAAATTGTTAGATTTTGAGCCTGTTAATTTTAGGTCTTTACTTTGTGATAAATTACTTGTGGCTGTTGCTGATGAATGGGTGCCAAAAACATTAAAATCGCGGATATGAAAAGGTTTAAAATTATTAGAACTGAAGCGTATTTTTGAAGTAGTAACAGGAATTTCTAATGGATAATTATATTTATGTTTTGCACCGTAAGTAGAGGTTCGTGAATCAGATGGATGTGTTTTTTTACCCTTTTCATTTACCGTAATATCGCTCCAATTATGAATATTGGTATTCACCTCATTGGGGTAATGGCCTTCATTAATATCTATTTCAAACAACTTACCTTTTGGTGGTTGTGATCCCAGCGGATATGACATTAACCAGAAAGAGTTATTCGTACCATTTGATGCGGCATATTTATATCGTGCTTCATAATATCCGTAACTAAATTGTTCTTTCGTACGAATACTGCCTGATGTCCATTCTTGTCCAGCGCGTTTTTCTTTACGATTAACAAGATATAAAGCGCCCTCATTTACTTCAACATTCTCACGCCAGCGGCTAGAAAGAATATGATGGCTTGGTCCGTGGTGAGCATCCCAGCGTTTATCCAATTCTTTGGCACCACTTTCACCAACGTAGTCAAATTCATCATGCCATGCTAATTGCCAGTTTGACGGCTGAAAATTGTCTGAAACAACATTAGGTTGAAGATCAACAGTTGTCACTTGTGACTCTTTTTTAGTTGAAACACAACCTATGATAACTGCGGTTGATAAACAACTAATAATCAGTTTTTTCATTTTTATACCTTATCTATCCTATGATTTTTGTTATAAGAGATTACTTAACCCGAGTTCAGGTTACTTAACCTCAACTCGGGTTAATGAATGTTAGATAATGAATTAAAATTCTTATTTATCAAAATCTTAATCTGTATCGTTGTTTTCCTAAGTTATATTAGGCATAAAAATAGCTTGTTGAGTAACTTTGCTTATCCCGAGCTGAGGTTACTTAATCTCCATGTTTGTTTTTTCTCACAAACTTCAGTGGGTTTGGTAAGTTGCTCATCCATGTTGCTGTATAAGAAAATAGTAATAAGCACAAATAACATCGTTGAGTTGAACAAGTGTATTGTAATAATTGCTTTTATTCTAGGTACGTTTTTTAATCTTAATTTTAACGGTTTGTTATCAGCCAAAGCCTAAATTTTTATGGTCAAAATTAAGTAAAGTGTGATTGAAAAAACAATAGATAAAAACGAAAAATAAAGTACTTGGTTAATACGTTTTGTTGCATAAATAATATCACTAGGTTCTGGCTCTAATGCACTGTCGTTAAAACTTAAACGCCTAACCTTAGTGTCGTTATACATGGCAACACCACCGAGTTTTTTACCTATAGCAAGTGCTAGCGCGTAAACCGCAATTGAGTTATTAAGGGCGAAGAAATGTTTTGTGATCAGTCGCCAAAATAAAATAAAGTTTTGCCCTAAAGTGCCTAACATAAAAAAGAAAACAAAAAGTCGAGTAGGTAACCATTGCAATAAATGAACACACTTATTTACAAAGGCTCCAAAGGCTTTATATTGCGGCTGTTTTATATTCCAACTGTAGTGCATTTCGAGTAGTAACCTGAAAGCTAATGCGACATAAGGCCCTAATAAAAAATATAAAAAAGCTACAGTAAAACATTGTTGAATGGTTTGTAATAACTGCATTTCAATGCAGGTTTTGGTTATACCTAAAGAAGATAATTTGTCGGTGTTTCTTAATGTAACAGGTGCAATGAATTGTTTAGCGTCGTAAGTGTTTTTGGCTACCAAGGCTTTAGCTGTTTTAAGTGAGGTGCGAGTTAAACCGAAGGATCCTAAAGCAAAATATAATAAAAATCCTTGCCAAAGCCAGTCTACTTCAATGAAACTTTCAAATAACCAGAGAATAATCAGTAAAGGCGATAGGGTGATTAATGTTGCCATTAATCCAGCTATTTTTTGCTGGTTTGCGTTGTTGTTTTGATTATTCACTTTTTTTGCGAACTGAATGCAAAAAAAACGAAAGAGGTGCATGGGTTCTTTAATAAAGAATATGGAGAGGCATATTTTTACTAGAACAACCACAACAAATATTGTTAGGGGATAAACAAAAGGATTGTCTAGTAAAAAATGATTCATGTATACGATCTATTTATTTAAGTTAATGACTTATTTTTTAATACGTTTAGCATATTTAAAACAAGTTGAGACGAGTTGATTGATGCGGTTTCTAAGTAAGCTTCAAATGACGAAGGAGACTCTTTACCTGCAATATCTGACATTGAACGAATAACAACAAAAGGAACGTTTAGTTGATGACAGGTATGCGCTATAGCAGCACCTTCCATTTCAACGGCTGCCATGGTTGGAAAGTTTTTACGCGCTTTAGCTATATCGTTTTCCGCCGTCATAAAAGTATCACCCGTTGTAATTAAACCCAATAAGGTTTGTATGGGGGTCTCTAATGTTGAACTTAGTGCTTCTACGCCTTCTTGCGCTGCTTCTACTAGCGTAGTATGAGGTATATAAGCCGGAGGGTTAGAAGGTAATTGACCTACTTCGTAGCCAAACGCAGTAACATCTACATCGTGATATCTAACTTCGTTACTTATTACAATGTCGCCCACTTTTAATGACTGCTCAAAACCACCTGCAGAACCCGTATTGACGATATAATCAGGTTTGAATTTATCAATTAAAAAAGCCGTGGCTAATGCTGCAGCAACTTTACCTATACCTGACTGTACAATAACCACATCGTTACCGTTTAATGAACCTTCGTAGAATGTATAACTTGCGTGTTCAGTGGTTACACAGTTTTCGAGCTTACTTTTTAAAATGGCAACTTCAGGCTCCATTGCGCCAATAATTCCTGCTTTCATTAGATGTTTCCGTTAATTTTTTCGAAATATTGGGGCAATTATAGCGGTAATGTTAAGGAAAAGCAGGGAGTATTTTTAAGGGAGAAGATTAGATACAAGCAGGTAAATAGCGATAACAACTTAGCAGGTGAGTTGTTATCTATACCCGTTACCATTTAAGATTTTGAAATACGCATCTTGAGTGGTAACGGGTATATAAAAAGTTAGTGAGGTAAAGCAGCTACGTTGGGAGCGGGTATTTGTCTTGCTGACTTAGGTTTGTTTATGGCTTCTAATTGAGAGCGAGCAGCCGCTGGAGTTAATACACCTGCTGTGTTTTTAGATCTTACGCGTACCATCGGGGCTGGGATCACACTGCCTTTCATTTTAGGCTCGGGTTGAGGTGTACCAATTAAACGTGTGTTGATGCATGAACGTATTTCTTCAACGGTGTAATTGGCTTTTACTTTAATCCTTAAATGAGGAATTGAAGCGGCTTCTAGCGCACCACTTACAAACCAGTCTTTTTTAATTTTATAGCCTTTGCCTTGAGTATCAACTAAGTCTATCGCACCTAAAAGCTTCATTGAGTTTCGGTCACAAAGAACAAAGTCTAAATATTTTTTGTCAGCATTTTTAGCTGCTGCTTGACTTGCTTTACTCGATACACCATTTCGAATAGTTAAAATATCAGACAGTTTAACGCGATTAAGTACGCGGTAATCTGAGCCCATGGCTTGTTCAACTAAGTTTTGAAAGTTTTTTTCGGCTGGCGTAAAAATGGCACTTTTACGATCAAATGGAAAAGGAAAGCTATTATCATTTAATCGACTAGCGAGTAGGGCAACAATAACAACAAGGCTTACCATGGCAAATAATATTAATTCCATAAGCTTCTCCAAGAATTCAAATGTTTGACGGTTTATTTTATGTATTGACTAAAGCACTATTTATGCCAAAAAGTAGCTTGTTGTTTTGCTAATAAAGGGCATTTAATTTATATTGTTGTGAAAATATCTCTAGGCTTCTTAATATTTAATATAAAAGGACTTTTCATGAAAAAAATCATTGCTGCTTTATCACTCGTTTTATCTTTTCAACTACATGCTTTTGAAGAAACAGAAATTGTAACCGAGGCAGAAAATATCTATGTAGTAGATAACCAATGGGAATGGAGCATTTCAGTTAATCAAACAAATTTTGATAATAATGTAAGGTTTTACGGCATTGAAGATTCAGCGTTAGGATTTAGTGTTGATGTTGATTATATTAAAAGTAATTGGATAACAACTCTGTCGGCAAGCTACCTTGCCTATGATGATAATTGGGAATTTAGCCAAGAAGTTGTCGGTAAAGGATTTGGAAATAGAGGCGATAAATCAAATGAAACCTCAGATGCTAGCGGCGTTTTATTAGGTGCGGCGATAGGACGTATTCATTTTTTTGGTGAAGCAAGTGATGTCGCTATTTATGGACAACTTGGTGCTGATTTTATGGTGTATTCTGAACGCTCAATTGGGTTTTGTGATGACTGCTATTCTGAAGATATTGATGTTGATGGCGGTGTATTTTTAAAAGTAGGTTTAGTAAAAGATACAGATATTGTAAATATTGGATTTCACGCTAAAACGTATCTTAGTGGTGATTCTATTGATACGGTTTTCGGTATTTCAGTCGGTTCAACTTATTAAAAATTAAAGAATAAAAAAAGGGAAGCGTTAGCTTCCCAAAAACAACTCTATCAAGAGGTTGGCTAAGTAAACGAGCAGATAAATTTACTTTTTATCTTAATTTGTTAATTACAACGTTAACTACAACGTATATTTGGCTGAAAACTGGAAGTAATTTGAGTCGGCATCTAGTTCTTCCATTTCAAAATTACCTACCTCTAAGCCAAAAGAAAGCTCTTTGGTGTAGTCTTTAAATACATTAACTCCCCAATGAGTTCTATCACGGTCAGACTCGTCTGTAGTGGTGTTACCATAAAAAACTGAGCTACGTGTGTCTTCTGTCCAGAAATGACGATAAGCAACCATAATCGAGGTCGTATCTTCTACTTCTTCTCCCACCATGTCTGTTGATGCGGTTACACCTACATAACGACCTACATTACCGCCATGAAGTTGAAAGCGGAAATCGTCTTTACCATAGGTGTTTATACGACCCGCAACCCCGTAGCCTAATGCTGATTCGGTATTACCTGTAGCTGATTCTAGCTGGCGAGCAACACCAGACACCGATACATTACCCCAGTCACCTGAGAAGGTGTATTTAGCGATAACGTCAGGTGTGCCATCATTTGCTGTGCCACCTTGGGTAATGTTATTACCGCCGTAGGTTTCTGGGTTTTCAATTGCAACTTGTAATCCACCCATGGTGTAACGAATTTGTCCTTGGCGAATAAATGCAGAAGCAACTAAAGGGCCAGCAAAGTCAGCAGCTTCAGCTAAAGAGCTGGTGTTTTGAAATGTTGTCCAGTATTGGCCAACTAAAATGTTTTTGTATTTTATGAACGCGTGGCGTAAGCGTGGTTTTGATGAGTTAGAAATAATTTCATTACCACCACCTGATACACCGTTGCCGTAAAAGTCCATTTCAATAAAGCCGGTAACATCGCCGTGTACATATTTCGTATTAATACGGGTTTCGTTTGCTGAAATACCAAAATTAGAACTATCTTCTGCCAATACGGTACCACCGCCATACCAGTAATCAGTAGCTTGAATATTACCATCAGTATATCGCGTATCTACTTTGATATAACCGCCAAAAATAAGCTTACTATTTTCGCCTGTTTTTATTTCATAACTTGCATTTGCACTGCTGGTTATAGCTAATAAACCACTCATGATTAATACTTTATTTACGTTGAACATTTTATCCCCTTATTTAGCGTTAAAGACGATGCTTAGTATCTTTTGGCTAATTTATATAATGTGTAATGTTTTGTATTTTAAAGGTATTGCTGTTTATGTTTTATGTGGAGCTAGTGCTCCACATGGTGTGCTCAGTTTAATTAATTATTCTTCTAAGGTACTTAAATCACCTTCGTCTTGTCCTAATGCACGAGCTTTTAAAACTCTACGCATAATTTTACCTGAGCGTGTTTTAGGTAAAGAATCGATAAATTTGACACATTCAGGCATGGCGATTTTCCCCATTTCGGTGCCAACATGGTCGCGTAGTTCTTGTTCAAGGGCTTGATCACCGATTACACCTTCTTGCAAAATTACGTAGGTATGAATAGCGTTACCTTTTAGCTCGTGCGGTAGGCCAATGGCTGCTGCTTCGGTAACTTTTGGATGACTCACTAAAGCACTTTCAATTTCAGACGTGCCTAAACGGTAGCCACTGACTTTGAGTACTTCGTCCATTCGACCAATAACCCAGATATAGCCGTCTTCATCTATTTTTGCGCTGTCACCCGCAAGGTAATGCCATTCGCCATTTTCTTTTTGGGTCCAGTACAAATCTGCATATCGTTGATCATCTTTAAATATGGTTCGTGCCATACCTGGCCACGGGTTTTTTATAATAAGTTTACCTTCTTCATTAGGTGCAACTTCATTACCGTCGTCGTCCATTACTGATATTTCGTTACCAAAGAAAGGTTTGGTTGCAGAGCCCGGTTTAAGAGGGGTAATAGGTAGTGGACAAATCATGAAACCACCTGTTTCGGTTTGCCACCAAGTATCAATAATAGGACATTTGTCTTGACCAATAACATGGTGATACCAGCGCCATGCTTCAGGGTTAATGGGTTCGCCCACACTACCTAATAAACGTAAGCTTGATAGATCGTGTTTTTGTGGCCAGCGCTCACCAAAGCGCATCAAACCACGGATGGCTGTTGGTGATGTATATAAAATATTGATGCCGTATTTTTCAACAATTTGCCACCAACGATTCGGGTAAGGATAGTTTGGTGCTCCTTCGTATAACATGATGGTTGCGCCATTAATTAATGGACCATACACAATGTAACTATGACCTGTGATCCAACCTGGATCTGCAGCACACCACCAACGATCTTGAGGTTTTATATCAAAGGCCATGCGATGGGTAGTAGAGGTATAAACAGCGTAACCACCATGAGTGTGTTGCATACCTTTAGGTTTACCTGTTGTGCCTGATGTGTACAGGATAAAGAGTGGATCTTCAGCTGAGGTTTTTTCTGTTTCACATTTAGGGCTAGCGATAGGTAAGGCTTGTAAGTCGTGCAACCAAAAATCGCGAGAAGGCTCCATTTCTACATCAAGTTTGTTATTTTTTACACAAATACATACTTCAATTGATGGGGTACGTTCCATTGCATCGTTAGCAATGCTTTTAAGATTGATTTGTTTACCTCGGCGCCAGCCTCCATCAGCCGTAATTAATACGCGAGAATGAGCATCGTCAATACGAGATGCCAGAGCATCGGTACTAAATCCTCCATAAACTACTGAATGGATAGCGCCAATTTTGGCACAAGCAAGCATAGCAAAAATAAGCTCTGGAATTTGTGGCATATAGATAGTGACGATGTCGCCTTTTTCTACACCCATACTTTTTAATACATTGGCAAACTGACAAACTTCGCGGTTTAAACCATTGTATGAATAGTTACGTACTTGGCCGTTTTCGCCTTCCCAGATAATGGCCATTTTGTTGCGGTTAGCATTTTCAAGATGGCGGTCTACAGCGTTATGTACAATGTTTATTTCTCCGCCATCAAACCATTTATAAAAAGGCGCGTTGCTGTCGTCTAATACGCTGTCCCATTTTTTATACCAGTCTAGGGTTTCTGCTTGTTCAGCCCAAAAGCCTTCACGATCGTTAATTGAATAGTTATACATAGCTTCGTAATCGCTTACGTTTGCTTGAGCGATAACTTCTTCACTTGGATAAAAAATGTCAGATTTATTTAACTCGTTCATGAGTTGCCCCTTTACCGCTAAAATTTTAGCTAATGAATAGTTTGAAATTACCCAATAAACTAAACATTTCTTTGGCAATTGAATATTAGACCTAAGTCTACAATTTCATAAAAGGGGCTATGACTTTAGTCTAATAGCAAATCAATTAGGGGGTTTAAAGTAATAGGTCAGACAGTGTTACTTTATTGGGGCTTGCCATAGCATTAACTTGTGCCATAAGTAGTTCAGCAGTGGCTATAGCATCGTTTAAGGCATTATGTGCATAGTGTTCAGGTAGTTGATATTGATATCGTAATGCCGATAAACGTAAGGTGGAAGGATCGTAAGCAACGTCTCGGTTATCTAATCGTTTTTTTGCCACCATTAAGGTGTCTATCATTGGAAACACGGGGGCGATGCCATAAAGGTTTATGCAAGCTTGTTGTAAAAATTCACGTTCAATTCTGGCAAAGTGTACCAACATGACTTTACCTGTAAGTGCTTTTAATAATGTTTCAACAACCACTCTAAGTGGCTCACCTTGATCCTTTTGGCTATCGGTAATTTGATGAATAGTGACATTGTCTGATTTTAATCGACCTTTGCTGCGAACTATTTGATGATAACTACTTTTTAGTGGAATTTTATTAGCAAATAAATCGACAAAACCAACACTTAATAATTTATCTTTTTTAGTATGTAAACCGGTTGTTTCAAAGTCGACGGATAAAATAGGGGTGTCTACAAATAATTGTTTTTCATCAGGAAAGGGGACAGATAAAAAATCATGCAAAGGTCCTGCAGGCGTGCGTTTTAATAGGCGTTTTCTTTTTGCTTCATAGCCAAATATGTTGTTGAAAATCATTAACTCAAGCCCCTAATATGACGTTTGTCTAACGTCTTGCATGGTTTTTATGACTTTAAATGCGTCTTTAAGATGCTCTCTTTCTAATTTAGATAACGCTTTGGGTGGCAATAAGTTATTAGGTTTTTTGTTATTTTGCATTCGTGTTGATTGGTTTTGCATACGTAGCATAGAAATAAATTCGTAAGCATCAATTAGGTTTGCCGCAGATTCTTTTGTTAATGACCGTGAACCGGCTACTTTTTTTAATCGTTCTATGGTGTTTGTTGCACTAACGCCTTCTGCTAACGCATAAATTCTAGCAAGGTCAACAATAGGCGCTATGCCGTTATGTTTAAGATCAAGTACCGATTTATTTTCTCCGTCATGTTTTAAAACAAAGTCTCTAAAAAAACCTAGAGGTGGTTTTAATCTTAAGGCATTTTTTGATAAATGAGCGATAAATAGGGTGCTGCGTTTGGTTTGTTCTAACATGCTATTACGCACGCTTTCTAATAACGACGCATCGCCATACACTGTGGTTAAATCAAAAAAAACGCTGGCGTTTAATAAGGCTTCTGAACTTGGTGTGTTTACCCATTTGTCGAAATAACGATGCCATATTTTTTGAGGTTGCCGCCATTTTGGGTTGGTAGCCATTATATCGCCAGGGCAATAAATAAAGCCACAGGCGGCTAAGCCATCAGAAACAAAAGTGGCTAAGTCAAAAAACCAGAATTCGTCTTCGTGCTTCATGTTGTCTGAAATGATCAAAGCATTGTCTTGATCTGAATGAGCAAATTGTTCTTGGCGTGCTTGCGAACCTGCCGCTAACCATGCATAAGGAACAGGAGGAGGACCTAATAGTTTTTCAGCCATTTCAATTAAACGAATAGTAAAAGCCATGGTAATAGCACTAATACTTTTACCCACATGATCGGATGTTGTACCTAGTTTAGCCATACGTATTTGTAGTTTAGGTAGCATTTTACTTATTTTAGCCAGTTCACTTACGGTAGTCGCTTTATGAATAATACTGGTTAAGTTAACGGCGTTTTGGCCTTCGTAATTCATTAAGTCGGTCACGGTTACCATGCCTTCAAGTTGGCCTTTATTGGTTACGGGTAAGTGATGGATATGTTTACTTGTCATAACCATTAACGCGTCGTAGGCATTGCTATTTATATCAATAGTGATTGGGTTTTGGGTAATAATATCGGTAATAGGTTGGCTAAAAGGTAGCCCTTGAGCAACACAGCGCCGACGAATATCTTTATCGGTCACTATGCCAATAAAATTGTCGTTATCTAAAACGATCAAGCAAGAGTAGCCGAGATCTGTCATTTTAATTGCGGCTTGTTGAATGGTACTTTTATGAGAAATACTAGCCACTGGCGTGTGATAAAAGTGTGTTATAGGGGTATTTGTTAATGATGAAGAAATAATAGCGTCTTCATTAACTCGGCTCATTTTTTTGTGTAAACGCTGTTCGGCACTTTGCTCAAAAAAAGCAATAACATCAGGAAACGCATGCAACATTTCTTGTAATACAGGATATGACAATGCATACAATAACGTATCTTCTTTACTGCATAGTCTTATATTTATACTGGTTTGAGAATGGCAGTAAAGCGTACAAATATCACTTTCGCTAAACATACCGAGTAGTTCATTGCTGGCTGAGTAATAACTTAAAGCGCCTTTTCTTATAACGAATAAGGTTTCAGTGTCTAACGTATCGGGTGTTATGTCTTCTTGCTTGCGTAAATAACAAATATCTATTTCTTTTACGACCATCTCTAACTGAGTGTCAGGTAGTAAGTCAAAGGGCGGTATCGCTTTAATAAATCCGCAAATATCGGCGAGTTCGTTGCTCATATTATACTATCCTAGATAACGTTACCTATGTTTTAGGGCAGTAGCTCTACGTAGTCAACAATAATCCACCCGCTTTAGACTAAAGTGTAATACTCCAATTGAAAAAAGCTTTGTTTGTATAGTACAAAGCTCTTATTAGGGTCTGTTGACCTTTAAGATATGATTTGCAGCAGTCTGTTTGATTTTATTTTTATACGAGACATAGTGATGGATGTGTGGTCGTTCCACATAAAATCACTATAACGATGTAGAAAGATCAACAGACCCTAGTATTTTGGATAAAGCAATTTTCATCAATATTATCGCCAATTTGGCGTTTATTTATTTGTATTGAAGGTGGTTATTTTACTTGTTGTTGAAAATGACTTTGCTATAATATCGCAGCAAATTTTATGCTTACTGCATTATCATCGTTTTTATTGTTCTTTATTGTGTAAAATCATTAACGAATGCGATAGAACGAATTATATTTGGCTGGTTATCTAATCATTAAGGTTTTCTCGTTTGAGTTTACAACATTATCTGCAAGGAAAATCGGAATCTACGAGCAGTGGATTACGTTTTAGTATGCGTTCAATTGTTGTTGAAGATAAATTAATATCTGCCTTTTCAATTTTGCTTATTTCTACTTTGATGTTTTTTAATATTTTTTTTGAAAATATTAACGAATTAACTCACTTATTAAATGATGAGGCTTTATCTGAGTCGCTTCTCGTTAATATAGTCAGTTTTTTTGGTAGTTCATTAATGCCGAGCCAATTACTCATTGGTTTATGCTGGTTAGTCTTTTTATTTTTCCCCGCACGTCGTGCTGGGATTGTATTACGTAAAACGGTTTTTGCTTTCTGCGAAATCTTACAATCTTTTATTTTTTTTAGTCCTCATGGATCTCGTGCCCCTCCTCAAATAAAGGGTTAATCGCAAACTGACACTTAGCTGTTTAGTTTCTGCATATCTTTACTTTGATATTCGTGTTATTGCGATTTACTCAACCTAATTAAATTTTCTATTTTTTTAATCATTAACCTTTGTAGTTAATGATGGGATTTATTTGAAAATTTTTTATAACTTGTTGTTTTTTTTTAAATTTAAAAACAACACATTTTTAAATTTAGGTTATATCAATTTACTTAATTAAAGATTAAGAATTGCTCATTGTAATGAGCTGTTCTGATTGCTTGTTATGTGAATGGGTATTAATAGGATAGTCCATTGTTAATTCGAAACTTTTGTAATATTGCTATCGCTAGTACAGTACTGACATTGTCTGGCTGTAAAGGTGGAATACTCGATCCAAAAGGACAAATAGGCATTGATGAAAAAAACTTAATCATCATAGCAACTGTGCTTATGTTACTTGTCGTGATCCCCGTTATTGTGATGACTGTATATTTCGCATGGAAATACAGAGACACACAAACTCATGAAATTTATGCTCCAAAATGGGCTCACTCCAGCAAAATTGAAGCTGTTGTTTGGGCTGTTCCTATTGTAATTGTTGTTATTTTAGGTGTGATTACCTGGCAATCTACGCATAGCTTGGATCCTTATAAACCTATTGAAGGTAAAGGTAAGCATCTGACTGTTGAGGTGGTGTCATTAAACTGGAAGTGGTTATTTATTTATCCTGAGCAAGGTATTGCAACGGTGAATGAATTGGTTTTTCCAGCGAATGTGCCTGTGGAATATAAAATCACCTCTGAAAGCACAATGAACTCGTTTTTCATTCCGCAATTAGGTAGTCAAATTTATTCCATGGCTGGAATGCAAACCAAGTTGCATTTGATTGCTAATGAAGCCGGTACTTTTGAGGGGTTTTCGGCAAATTATAGTGGTGCTGGTTTCTCTGGAATGAAGTTCGATGCTATTGCAACACCTACTCAGGCAGACTTCGATAAATGGGTCAGTAATATTAAAGCGCATGGCAACAAATTAACGAAAGAGAATTATTACGAACTAGCTAAAGCCAGTAAAAATAATCCTGTAACTTATTATGGCGATGTCGATGAAGGGTTATTTCATACCGTTATGATGAAATATATGGAGGATATGTCGGGGATGAAAGGTATGCCTAAAGCGCTAACTTCACATGAATCTAAATCTCATAAAGCTATATCTCATCAATCAATGGATTCAATGGCAATGCCTGCACATTCAACATCATCTCTTACTCAAGGCGAGGAATAACAATGTCATTTTTAGGCAAATTATCTTTAGATTCCATTCCATTCCATGAGCCGATTCTTATGGTGACTATAACGGGCATTATATTAATCGGACTTATTATTTTCGGGTTAATTACCAAGTATAAAAAATGGGGAGTATTGTGGCGCGATTGGATCACCTCTGTTGATCATAAACGTTTAGGTGTTATGTACATATTACTTGCGTTAATCATGTTATTCCGTGGTTTTAGTGATGCTATTATGATGCGTTCGCAATTAGCGCTGGCTACTAATGGTGCCGCAGGTTACTTACCACCAGAGCATTATGATCAAATCTTTACCGCTCATGGCGTTATCATGATTATTTTTATGGCGATGCCATTTATGATTGGTTTAATGAACATTGTTCTGCCATTACAAATTGGCGCGCGTGATGTTGCTTTTCCATTTTTAAATAATTTAAGCTTTTGGTTAACAGCCAGTGGCGCCATTTTAATTAATATATCACTTGTTTTTGGTGAGTTTGCTAAAACAGGTTGGGTTGCTTATCCACCACTTTCGGAGCTTTCTTTTAGCCCTGGGGTTGGTGTCGATTATTATATTTGGGCCTTACAAATATCTGGACTTGGTACGTTATTAACGGCAGTTAACTTTTTAGTGACTGTATTTAAAATGCGAGCGCCAGGTATGACCTTGATGAAAATGCCTATTTTTACTTGGACATGTACTTGGGCCAACATTTTAATCGCTGCGTCCTTCCCTATTTTAACTGCTGTATTGGCGATGTTAACGCTGGATCGTTATCTTGGTTTTCACTTCTTTACTAATGATGGTGGCGGTAATGCCATGATGTATATCAACTTGTTTTGGGCATGGGGCCATCCTGAGGTATATATTTTAGTTTTACCTGCTTTTGGAATTTTTTCTGAAGTTATTTCTACTTTCACTGGTAAACGTTTGTTTGGTTATAAATCAATGATTTATGCAAGTGGCGCTATTTCAATTTTAGGTTTTATTGTTTGGTTACATCATTTCTTTACCATGGGTTCGAGCGCTAATGTGAATGCCTTTTTTGGTGTGATGACTATGGTGATAGCCGTACCCACTGGTGTGAAACTATTTAACTGGCTATTTACTATTTATCGAGGTCGATTACGTATTTCAGCCCCAGTATTATGGACATTAGGTTTTATGGTGACTTTCACCGTAGGCGGTATGACTGGTGTACTGTTAGCAATTCCTGGTGCTGATTATGTTTTACATAATAGTTTGTTCTTAATCGCGCATTTCCATAACACCATAATTGGTGGTGCTGTATTTGGCTACTTGGCTGGTTTCGCATTCTGGTTCCCTAAAGCAATGGGTTTTAAACTTAATGAACGTTGGGGGAAAGCCTCTTTCTGGTTCTGGATTATTGGCTTTTTTGTTGCGTTTATGCCGCTTTACGTATTGGGCTTCTTAGGCATGACACGTCGTTTAAATCAAACCAATAACCCTGATTGGAATATTTGGTTATACATTGCAGCAGGTGGTGCAGTGATCATTATGTTCGGTATTATTTGCCAAGTTATTCAATTGTACGTGAGCTTTAGAGATCGTGAAGCGCTTGATGATAAAACAGGTGATCCTTGGAATGGTCATACCCTTGAATGGGCAACATCGTCACCGCCACAGGCTTATAACTTCGCACAAATTCCACATGTTGATGATATTGATATGTGGACTGAGATGAAAGAAAAAGGGCAAGCCTACCAATCTAAAGAAAGCTATAGCGCAATTCATATGCCTAAAAATACATCTGCAGGAGTATTCATGGGTGCGGCTTTAACAGCTTTTTGTTTTGCGATGATTTGGAATATATGGTGGTTAGCTATTGTTGGCTTTGTGAGTGCTATTGGTATTTTTATTAAACGTTGTTACTGCAATGATGTTGATTATTATGTGCAACCTGAAGAGATAGCTGAAACAGAAAAAGCCTATAACTTAAGTGGTCGTGAAGGAGTAAAAGCATGAGTACACTTGCTGCAGATTTAAAGATTGTAAATATAGTAAGTGGCGAATCACAGTCACTCACTCATGATGAACACCATGATACCTCTGGTGACACCGTTTTTGGTTTTTGGTTATACCTCATGACGGATTGTTTATTGTTTGCTTCATTTTTTGCTACTTATGCTGTGTTGTTTATGAATACTGCGGGTGGTGTTTCGGGCAAAGATATTTTTGAACTCGATTTTGTGGCAGTAGAAACAGCCGCATTACTGGTGAGTAGTATTACTTTTGGTTTTGCCATGATTGCCGCTCAAGGGCAAAAGAAAGCGTTAACCTTAATGTGGTTAGTGATTACTTTTTGTTTAGGTGCGGTGTTTATTGGTATGGAAGTGTACGAGTTTCATCACCTAATTGTACATGGGAATGGCCCGCAACAAAGCGCTTTTTTAACCTCTTTTTTCTCATTAGTTGGCTTACATGGCTTACATGTAACAGCAGGTCTAATTTGGATGACCATAATGATGATAGAAGTTTCTAAACGTGGCTTAGGCAAAGCAACAGTAACGCGTTTAAGTTGCTTAAGCCTATTTTGGCACTTCTTAGATATTGTGTGGATTTGTGTATTTACTGTTGTTTATTTAATGGGAGCAATGTAATGAGCTATAACGAAATACACCATGATGAAGCACACCATAGCGCATCACACGGTAGTGTAAAAACTTACCTCATTGGGTTTGTTTTATCTGTGATTTTAACGGCTATTCCATTTTATATGGTAATGAGTGGCGACTTTTCGAAGATGACAACGCTATGGAGTATTGTAACTTTAGCTATTGTTCAAATTGGAGTGCATTTAAAATACTTTTTACATCTTAATTTTATAACTGAAGATGGGAGAGCAAGTAGCTTTTCATTTTTATTCAGTGCCTTGATTATTGTTATGGTCGTTGGCTTATCGGTTTGGATCATATACGAATCAAACGCAATGATGATGTATTAATTTAATGGATAATATACTCATAACCATTCAAGTGCTCTGAAATAGCCTCTTGATTGGTTACGGGTATATACCTTGCGATAAAAATATATTTGCAAGGTCGATGCTTGTTAATACATTGGTAAATAAGAGGTTAAAGATGTTTCGTTGTTATTGGAGTGTAACCAAACCCGGCATAATTATGGGGAACCTTATTAGTGTTACGGGGGGATTTTTACTGGCTTCTCGTGGTGAGATCGACACATGGCTAATGGTGGCTACTTTATTAGGTTTATCCTTTGTGATTGCCTCGGGTTGCGTCATTAATAATGTGATTGATAGAGATATCGATATTAAAATGGCGCGTACTCGTAAGAGGGGGACAGTAACTGGCGAAATATCTGGGATGACGGCTTTATGTTACGGGATTGTGTTGGGGATAATCGGTTTTGGTTTACTGATGGCTTATACCACATCAGCTGCGGTATTTTTTGCCCTATTTGGATATGTTATTTATGTTGGAGTTTATAGTCTATACATGAAACGACATTCTATTTACGGTACGCTTATTGGTAGTTTATCTGGTGCTGTGCCGCCTGTTGTTGGTTACTGTGCGGTAACGGGGCAATTTGATATGGAAGCTTTAATATTATTAGTTATGTTTAGTTTATGGCAAATGCCACACTCTTATGCGATTGCTATTTTTCGTTTTAAAGATTATCAGGCAGCTAATATTCCCGTGTTACCTGTGGCAAAGGGAATTGATAAAGCCAAACGTCATATCGTACTTTACATTGCTATTTACGCGCTAGTTGTAATGTTGCTGCCAATTGGTGGTTATACAGGAATGGCATTTATGGCGGTTGCTTGTACCACGAGTTTTTGGTGGTTATTAATGGCATTACGCGGTTATCGCCGTGATATTGATATTATTGGCTGGGCACGACAAGTGTTTGCTTTTTCGATTGTAAATATTACAGCCTTGAGTATTGCGATGGCGGTGGATTATCAAATAATGGTACCGAATATTGCCCTAATCACATTTTCATAAATTAAGATTCACAGTCCCTTATTTTGAATTAGAGGGGCTGCTCTTAGCTTTCATTTTTAACTCAACCTCCCTATGTCGGCTAATTTGTTGTTCATATTTTATTTCCTATCAAATAATTCCATTTGTATTTAAGTCTATTTTTATTAAGCAAATCAGCGTGTCTATTAGCCATGCAGCGCAGTATTAGGCAATAAATGAGTTTTATTGGTATCCGCTCACCAACAGTAATCCATAGGGTTTAGACTAAAGTGTAATACTCCAATTGAAAAAAGCTTGTTAGTGTTGAACATAGATAGGCTTAGTATTCACCTGACTTTAATGAGTTACTCATTAGGAGCTAATTATGAATCTTTGACCTTTCTCAACATACATAAGCTGTTAACTAAGCGTACAAAAATAATAAACGCTCAATCGCTAGGAGAAAATGATGGAAGGTGAAACTACATATTGGCAGGAAAATCTGCGCTTAATATTTATTAGTCTTGTTATTTGGTTTGTCGTCTCATTTGGTTTGGGCATATTACTTGTCGAACAGTTAAATGAATTTCGATTAGGCGGATACAAACTAGGTTTTTGGTTTGCACAACAAGGATCAATTTATACATTTGTTGCTTTAGTTTTTTGGTATTCATCAAAAATGAATGCTCTTGATAAAAAATATAAGGTGGAGGAGTCGTAATGGATGAGTTAAAACTATATACCTATATCGCTGTATTTGGCTCATTTGCTTTATATTTTGCTATTGCTTGGTGGGCGCGAGCGGGTTCTACCAGTGATTTTTATGTTGCAGGGGGAGACATAACACCGTTACAAAATGGTATGGCAATTGGTGCCGATTGGATGAGCGCCGCGTCGTTTATTTCAATGGCAGGTTTAATTGCTTTTTTAGGGTACGGTGGTTCAGTATTTTTAATGGGCTGGACGGGCGGTTATGTATTACTCGCCATGCTTTTAGCTCCTTACATGCGTAAGCACGGTAAGTTTACGGTTCCAGAATTTATTTCAGATCGTTACTACTCAAAAACAGCACGTATTGTTGCTGTAATTTGTTTAATTATCGCTTCGTTAACTTATATCATTGGTCAAATGAAAGGTGTAGGTGTTGCTTTCTCTCGCTTTTTAGAAGTTGATTACGGCTTGGGCTTAGGTATAGGTATGGCTGTAGTTTGGGTATACGCGGTACTAGGTGGTATGAAAGGTATTACTTACACGCAGATTGCTCAATACTGTGTATTAATTTTTGCTTATACCATTCCTGCTGTATTTATCTCATTACAATTAACAGGTAACCCCATTCCACAATTAGGTTTAGGTTCTACACTTGCTGACGGTAGTGGTGTTTATTTACTTGATAAACTTGATATGGTTGTTACTGATTTAGGCTTTAAAGAATACACCACTGACAACATGGGCGGCACGTTAAACATGTTCGCCTATACTATGTCGTTAATGATCGGTACTGCGGGTTTACCTCATGTAATCATGCGTTTCTTCACGGTTCCGTCTGTGCAAGCTGCACGTTCATCAGCCGGTTATGCGTTAGTATTTATCGCATTACTTTACACAGTTGCTCCAGCTGTTGGTGCAATGGCGCGTTTAAACCTAATGAATACTATTGAACCTGCTGCGGGTCAAAACCTTGAATACGAAGCACGTCCACAATGGTTTAAAGATTGGGAAACAACGGGCTTATTGAAGTTTGAAGATAAAAACGGCGATGGCAAAATTACTTATGTAGCAGACGCTGAAAAGAATGAAATGGTTAAAGTTGACCGCGACATTATGGTACTTGCTAACCCAGCTATTGCTAACTTACCTAATTGGGTTATTGCACTAGTCGCTGCTGGTGGTTTAGCTGCCGCACTATCAACCGCCGCAGGTTTATTGTTGGCGATATCCTCCTCTATCTCCCATGATTTAATGAAAGGGGTGTTAACACCAGACTTGTCTGATAAAAACGAGTTACTCGCGGGGCGGATTGTAATGACAATTGCTATTCTGATCTCCGGTTATCTCGGGCTGCATCCTCCTGGCTTCGCCGCCGGAACCGTCGCCTTAGCATTCGGTTTGGCTGCCTCGTCAATATTCCCTGCATTAATGATGGGTATATTCGCTAAGAAAATGAGTGGTACTGCTGCTGTATGGGGGATGTGTTCTGGTATCGGTGTAACTATGTTGTATGTATTCCAACATAAAGGCATCATGTTTATTCCGGGTACGTCGTTCTTAGGTGATATGGGCCCAGATTGGTTCTTCGGTATTTCACCTAATGCGTTTGGTGCTGTTGGCGCTCTTGTAAACTTCGCGGTAGCATTTATCGTGGTAAGATTTACTGGTCCAGCTCCAACTCATATCCAGGATATGGTTGATAACTTCCGTAGCCCTTATGGTAAAATTGAAACTGCACACGATCACTAATGTTTCAGGCTAAAATGAGGCTAGGCGATATTATCGTCTAGCCTTTTATTTTTTAACTTTTTAATCTTTTAATATTCAAATAAAGAGCATTATTATTTTATGAATAAACACACTAAACTTGCTTTATTAGTTGCCCCTTTCCTTATTTTAGGCGGATATATTGCTTCTGACTTATACATTGAAAATCAAGCAGAAAAAACACGTGTTTTTCAACTAGAGCCAACAGGTAATTGCGATGTTATTAACAAAAGTTGTATTTTGAAATCGGGTGAATTTGAAGTAAATATTTATGATGAAGAAGGAATTACTACGGTTAATTCAACTTTTCCGCTTGATAGCGCAACCTTGTTTTTGGTGAGTGAAAATGAAGAAGTTACCGTTTATCCGCTAGGTATGCTTGATAGTGCTTATTATTGGAAAAGCTCTACTGCACTACACCAACTTGTATCAACTCAAGGTGCGCAATATAAGCTACGCTTAATTGCTAATATTAAAGGTGGTCAATACATTAGTGAATTTACAACGCATACCGTTAAATAACGGATGAACTTTGATACAAAACATACCCTGATGTAGTAACAACGAGTAAAGTAGATTAAGGTTTTAAATCAATTAAGATTAGAACGCGTTTAAAAAACATATTACCCCGATAATTACAAGAGAATACCTATGTTTCCCAATTGGCAATTAACAACATTAAGCTTTTTTTACATTTGCTTATTATTTTTAATTGCTTACGTTGGAGACAAATATCGCAACAAACTTCTTGAACGTTACCAATCAAGTATTTACGCTTTAACACTTGGGGTTTATTGTACTTCGTGGAGTTTTTTAGGAACAACAGGGCAAACCGCCAATAATATATTTTCTCATTTACCTATTTATTTAGGTCCTATTTTTCTCTTCTTTTTTGCTTGGCCTTTTATACAACGCATTATTCGCGTTAGTTTAAAGTTAAATTTAACCTCTATTGCTGATTTGTTGGCGGCTCGTTATGGTAAATCTCATAAGCTCGCTGTTTTAGTTACTCTAGTTGCTTTAGTTGGCACCATGCCGTATATCGCTTTACAGTTAAAAGCTATTGTTTATTCGTTTACACAATTACAAGCTGAACAAAACTTTAATGATTGGCAATTAGGTTTAGCGATTAGCTTAGTGTTAGCGGGGTTTACCATAGTATTTGGTATTAGAAATATTGATGTGACTGAACGTCATCCAGGTATTATGCTGGCGATAGCGTTCGAGTCGTTAGTTAAGTTGTTTGCATTTTTAGCTGTTGGTTTATTTACTATCTTTTTCCTCTTCGATTCACCTGCTGATTTATGGGAGCAAACCAGTGTAACTATTAAGTTAGAAGAACAATTCAGCTTACCGAGTATTGCGTCAGTGCTTGCTATGTTAGTGATTACGATGGCGGCTTTTTTGTCTTTACCACGCCAGTTTCAAGTGATGGTGGTAGAGTTAAAAGAAGAAAAAAACATCTATCTTAGCCGACGTTTATTTCCTTTATATTTATTTGTATTTGCCGTTTTTGCTATCCCATTAGGTTTAGCGGGACAATTATTATTAGGTGATAGCGTACCTTCAGACGCTTACGTACTGTTTTTACCCAGCTTAAAAGATCAAACTTGGCTAACGTTATTAACTTTTCTTGGTGCTATTTCGTCTGCGAGCTCTATGGTGATTATTGCTGCAATTGCTTTAAGTACCATGTTGAGTAACGAAATTGTTTTCCCTCATTTATATGGCACTAAAAAATCAAGTCATGTTGATTACGACAGCTTCAGATTACGCTTACTTCATATCCGAAAATTTTTAGTTTTTAGCGTTATATTGCTAGGCTTTGGTGTTTCGTTAATGTTGCCGTCAGAAACTTTATCTTCATTAGGTGAAGTTGCTTTTGGCGCTTTTGCGCAGCTAACGCCTGCATTGGTTGCTGCCTTTTATTGGCGACGGGCTACATTAACTGGAGTGTATGCCGGTATATTAGTTGGCTTTATGTTGTGGCTAATGTTTAACTTTTTACCGCAATTTGGTTTATATATTCCGCCTTTTTCTGACGGTATTATTCCGGCTAGTAGTATGGCAACCCTTTTGAGTTTAGTGGTTAATATATTTGTGATTTGGAGTTTGTCGCAAGTGAGCCGACAAAGTGTGCAAGAACGTGTGCAAGCATCCATATTTTTAGAATGGCAATCTCCTAAAGTATTAACCTCACAAAAATATCGTCATCTTGATTTTCGTGAGTTAGAACTGTTAGTTTCACGTTTTGTAGGTGAACCTAAAGCCAGTCATAGTTTTAGTGAATTTCAGCAGAAAACTCTTCAAAAGAAGGTAGGCAATAACACCTATAATCAACTATTGCTGGAACATACTGAAAATACGTTAGCCAGTGTTATGGGAGCATCTTCAGCCAGATTAGTACTTTATTCAGCGCTAGAAGGGCGCGATATCGCACTTGATGAGTTAACGGTGTTAGTTGAAGAAGCATCAAACCATAGACAAAAATACAGCCAAAATTTATTACAAAGTGCGATAGAAAATGCCAGTGAAGGCTTTTCAGTGATTGATGCTGATTTAAAACTAATGGCATGGAATAAAAAATATATCGACTTTTTTAATTACCCTGAAGAGTTAGTTTACGTAGGTTGCCCTATAGAAAGTTTACTGCGCTATAACGCTAAGCGAGGTTTGTTTGGTACGGGTAATGTAAATAAAGAAGTAACGAAACGACTCGAATATTTACGTCAGGGGAGTCCTCACTCAACGGAACGACAATACAATAATGGGCAAGCTATTCGTATAGAGGGGAATCCTTTGCCTGACGGTGGTTTTGTCATGATGTTTTCTGATGTAACAGCATACAGAAAAGCCGAACAGGTATTAAAAGAGGCAAATCAAGATCTAGAAACTATTGTACAAGAACGTACTCAAAAGCTTGAAGAAGCCAATCAAGATTTAGCAAATGCTCGATATAAAGCTGAGCAAGCACATGTTAATAAAAGTCAGTATTTAAAGGCTTGTAGTCATGATTTAATGCAACCATTAGAAGCTGCTAGGCTTTTTACTTCAGCACTGGCCGACCAGAAAAACCTTAATGAATTACAAGAGCGTCAAGTTAATAATATTGATCACTCATTAAAAGTAGCTAGCGATTTGTTGTCTGATTTAAGTGAAATTGCACGTATTGAAAGTGGCAATATTAAACCTCAAA
Organism: Pseudocolwellia sp. G5-9; assembly: GCF_055808995.1. Classification (NCBI taxonomy): domain Bacteria; kingdom Pseudomonadati; phylum Pseudomonadota; class Gammaproteobacteria; order Alteromonadales; family Colwelliaceae; genus Pseudocolwellia; species Pseudocolwellia sp. G5-9. The sequence goes on along the minus strand of NZ_CM147893.1, from coordinate 2,551,154 downwards.
TAGAGACTTTTTCAGTGAAGGAGTTATTTGATAATTTAGCAAAAGAATTTTCAGCTTCAGCGGTAGAGGCTGAGGTAGATTTTAGGGTGGTTTCTACTTCAGTATGGATAAAGTCAGATAAGCGATTATTACGACGTATATTGCAAAACCTGATTGGCAATGCTTTCAGGTATGCCAGTTCAGGTAAAGTACTGCTTGGTGCTAGAGTGGTAAAAGGCGAGGTAAAAATTCAAGTGTTAGATAATGGCCCTGGGATCCCTGAAGATAAACAAATATTGGTTTTTGAGCAATTTACGCAATTGGATACGGCAACAACAAAACCTAATCAAGGTTTAGGATTAGGTTTAAATATAACGCAAAGTCTTGCACAATTGTTAGGACACACATTATTGCTTCAATCGAAGGTTAATCAAGGTTGTAAATTTACATTGACTGTTGCTCAGGCAGTTAAAGGGCATGCTAAAAAAATTAGTGCCCCTATTGTTAGCTCAGGCTTTAAAGATGTAACCGTATTATGTATTGATAACGACCCTGACGTATTAGCCGGAATGGTGGCGCTTTTAGAAGCTTGGCACTGTCATGTACTAACCGCTGATTCATATGCATCAGCACAAAAAATATTTACTAAGGAGGGGGAGGTTATACAATTATTATTAGTGGATTACCAACTAAACAATAACGAAGACGGACTAACCTTAATCGCAATGTTACGTGAACAATGTCAGCATTATTTACCTGCTATATTAATTACTGCTGCCACTGAAAGCGATGTTGACCTGAAGGCTGCTGAAGCGGATGTAGGATTTATGAGAAAGTTGGTAAAACCAGCAGCATTGCGTGCAATGATGAGTGCTAAGTTATCAAAAAACCTACAAAATAATTATTTATCTTAGAGGTTATAGCTGGGTCAACTGATCTTAATCTAAATTAAGTTCTGGAATATCTAATTGTCCAATAGCAATAACTGCCTGCGTACGATTACGTACATTTAACTTACGAAAAATAGCGGTAGCATGTGCTTTAATTGTTGCTTCAGATACATGTAAATCATACGCTATTTGCTTATTTAACATGCCTTGGGCAAACATTAATAAAATTTTATATTGTTGTTGGGTTAAGCTGGCAACACGCTCAGAGATATCAATGCTCGTATCATCATTTTCTGAGGCTTCAAAAGCTTCTGGTACCCAAACATTACCCAATAAAACTTGCTGTATTGCTGTAAAAATAAGGTCAATAGGTGTCGATTTAGGAATAAAACCTGCTGCACCATACTCCATAGATTTACTAATGGTATCTTGATCTTCGTGAGCTGAAACAATAACCACAGGTATTTGTGGATAATGAGTTCTTACATGAATTAAGGTGTTAAAACCATGTGCGCCAGGTATGTTTAAATCAAGTAGAAGCAAATCACAGTCACTATGATTAGTGAGTAATTGTTCGAGTTCAGGGATCGTTTGTGCCTCTAACCAACCTGTAGTAATAAATTTTGACTTTAATGTCCCCAATAAAGCTTGTCTAAATAAAGGATGATCATCAGCTATTATTATTTTTTCTGGCTGAATCATAATAGAGTTCCTTAGAAATATCTCGTATTCAGTATAAACGGTTTTCAGGAAAGTATTTATTAGACTTTAGGCTAAAAAAAATAAATTGTGGTGAAACTTTACATTTATTTCACTTAATAGTAATTAACAGTTTTTAGAAACGAAAAAGCCAATCGTGAATCTAGTTAACGATTGGCTTTTTCTTTTATTTGTATGCAGTTTATTTAGGGTATTTGGCTTCTAATGCTGCATATAATTGTTGTTGAAAGTCAGCGGCGCTTGGATCAAGGGTAGTGACAATATTGGCTAATACTTCATTGTCTTCCTCGCCATTCCATATTTTAATGTATGTGCCTTCTTTGTAGCCATGATCTTGGCGGAAAAAGTTTAAGGTGTTTTTACCTACGTATTGGCGAAATAATTCGTTTAAATCCATATTCATTAATCGCATACAATCAGCAAGCGCAACAGCATCAAACGCTTTATTTGAAACCGCCGCAGAGGCTAAATTTTCTAATGCTATTTTAAAATCTGTTTCAGATGTTTTTTCTGTTAACTCTTGAGCTAATTCAGCTGTAATACTTTCTACTGAAGCGCCTGTCATTAAGCGTAGGCTTAAACCAAAGTGAAAAATATCGACTAATTCTAATTGTACTTGAGGTACGTCAATCTCTTGATGTTTCCACCATTTCCAACCGTGGTGATCAAGCATTTCAGCACATTCAACCCAGATTGCGCGATACCATTCGTAGTTATTATCTCTCCACGTTTCGCTAACGCGAGAATTCATTGCATCTTGCATAGTTAACATTTGTGTAATTTGTGTAGTTGCAGTAGATAAGTTGCTCATGCATTGTCTCTTTAATGATTTTAATTAATATTCTGTTGTATAGGCGATATCCTACAAGTATTTACTGGATAAATCAGTATAATAGTTTAATTATTCGCGATAATTTTTCTTCAATTTTACGATAACTATTTATGAATCAAACAGCTTCCAAAGAAACACAACAAGATGCACTTAAAGTGGCTAAATCTATTCAAAAGCCAGGGCAAACTAAAGAGCAAACCAAGCTTATTGCACAAGGTATCGAAAAAGGCATTAGTGAATATAAGAAGCAGCAAAAAGTAAAAGCGCGAGAACGCGATAAACAGCGAAAACAGCAGCTTAAAGCTAAAAGTGCTACGGAAGATAATCGTGAAGAAAACGCAAATGAATCAACAAAGTTAAACAAAGTAACAAGTAAGGTACTAATTCCTTGGCTTTTACTTATTGTAAGTTGGATACTCTTTGTATTTTATATTCTAAAATGATCATTGAAAAATCCAATAACCCCCTCATCTATAGCATCATCATTATCGGTAATCAGGACTTAATCAGGATTAAATTATGCGTAAAGCGTTAGAAATATCTAACTTGAAAAAAGTATACAAAGGCGGATTTGAAGCACTTAAAGGCATTGATTTAACGGTTGATGAAGGTGATTTTTTTGCTTTACTTGGGCCTAATGGTGCCGGCAAATCTACAACGATAGGGGTTATTACCTCCTTAGTAAATAAATCATCGGGCACGGTGAAAGTTTTTGGTGAAAGTATTGATACAGAGCTAGAAGCCGCTAAAAGTTATTTAGGTTTAGTACCACAAGAGTTTAACTTTAATATGTTTGAAACATTAACCACTATTTTGGTTAATCAAGCGGGTTATTATGGTGTTGATCGTAAAACAGCACACGAAAGAACTGAAAAATATTTAAAAAAGTTAGAGCTTTGGGATAAACGTAACGACGCATCTCGTATGTTGTCTGGCGGTATGAAAAGGCGTTTGATGATCGCTCGCGCTTTAATGCATGAACCTAAAGTATTGATATTAGATGAACCCACAGCAGGCGTAGATATTGAGTTACGCCGTTCAATGTGGGAGTTTTTAAGAGAGTTAAATCAACAAGGTATTACGATTATTTTAACCACGCATTACCTTGAAGAAGCTGAAATGCTATGTAGAAACATCGCGATTATTGATAAAGGTATTATTGTAAAAAATACCGATATGAAATCATTATTAGCCACGTTAAATGTTGAAACTTTTATTCTCGATTTAGATGCTAAAAGCTTAGGTGATAATGCAGCTATCGATCTTAAAGACTTTAACAGCCGATTAGTGGGAGAACACACGTTAGAAGTTGACGTTGATAAATCTCAAACGATTAACGAAGTGTTTAGTCAATTATCTGCGTTAAATATTAATGTTAAAAGTATGCGCAATAAAAGTAACCGTTTAGAAGAGCTGTTTGTCAGCTTGATAGGTAAAAAACCTCAAACAGAAACACAGGAGCAATAACATGAGTTCGTCTGTTAACTTTATTGCGTTAAAAAGTATTTTATATAAAGAAGTTCACCGTTTTATGCGCATATGGGTACAAACACTTGTACCACCGGCAATAACCATTAGTTTATATTTTGTTATTTTTGGCGAATTAATTGGATCAAGAATAGGTGAAATGGGCGGCTTTGATTATATGTCGTTTATTGTTCCAGGTTTGATCATGATGAGTGTTATTACTAATTCTTACTCCAATGTCGCGTCATCTTTTTTTAGTGCTAAATGGCAGCGTAATGTTGAAGAGATGCTAGTAGCCCCTGTACCTAATTGGGTTATTGTTGCTGGTTATGTAGGTGGCGGCATGATACGCGGTATCTTAGTTGGCCTTATTGTTACGCTAATTTCGTTATTATTTGTTGATATTCAAATTCATAATATTTGGATTATTATTGCAACCGTTTGTTTAACATCAGCCACGTTTTCTTTAGGTGGTTTAATTAACGCAATATTTGCCGGGAGTTTTGATGATATTTCAATTATCCCTACCTTTGTTTTAACTCCTTTAACTTACTTAGGTGGGGTATTTTATTCTATTAGCTTGTTACCTGAATTTTGGCAGGGCGTATCACAAGTTAATCCTATTGTTTATATGGTAAATGCGTTTAGATATGGTTTTTTAGGTATATCTGATGTGAGTTTAACTTTAGCTTTTTCCGTATTAGGTATTTTTATTGTTAGCTTATTTACTATTGCTATGGTGTTAATTACAAAAGGCGTAGGCTTACGAAGTTAATAAATGGCGAAGTTAATGAAAGAACAAATAGAAAAAATGGGCGACTCTAAAGCAATTGTTACTAATCAAAACGGTATTCATGAAAAGCTTGAAGAGATTGTTTTAAAACATATAAAACATCCATTTAAAAAACCGTATCAACAACATACACAAGACGCTTTCGATGAAATAGATAAAGTGGTGCAAGCATTTGATGGTGAGATCATTTTAGATTCTTGCTGTGGTGTTGGACAAAGTACGCGATTGCTGGCAAAACGAAACCCCAAGGCTTTAGTTATAGGGGTAGATAAGTCGGCTAATCGTATCAACCGCAATGTTGATGAGTTGGTTAACGAAGACAGTTGTCAGAAGGTTGATAACTTCTATTTAATTCGAGCTGATTTGAACGATTTTTATCGTTTGGTATTGGCAGCTAAATGGCCTGTTACTCAGCATTATGTGTTGTATCCAAACCCTTGGCCTAAATCTAAACATGTGCAACGTCGTTGGCACGGTAGTGCGGTATTTCCTGATATGCTTAAAATAGGGGATACCATGATCTTACGTAGCAATTGGCGTTTATATTTAGAAGAATTTAATTTTGCTGTATCTCTTTTAAACTTAACTGGAAAATTTGCTACGGTTGATGACAGTGAACCATTAACTCCTTTTGAAGCTAAATATCGTGCAAGCGGTCAAGAATGTTTTCAACTAACCATTAAAATAAAGTAATGACAAAAGAATGTTTCCATTTGTTATTACATTTTGATTTTTGTTCTATACTCATATCGTTGTGAAAAGTTACATTTATTGGCGAAATTAACAATTTTTTATATTCTATGAAATAACAATTATATTTTATTTAATAATATCAGTTAGTTATTTTTGGTGCGATATTTGAATTCTATTTACTTATTCATAATAAAAAATAGGATCCGGTATGATTAGCAAGATAAAAAAACAAGTTTTCCTCTATTCTCTTATTTGTGTTTTGATTGTAGAGTTAAGTTTTATGTACATATCTAGCGGTTTAACGTAAAGCTCACTTATAAAAAGTAGAGACTTTTAGGTTAATATTTATTAAAGTGCCGCAATAATAAAGAATCAAACTTATATTAACCAGAGTTCAGGTTATATTTAGAATAAGTGATAAGTATGACAGCGAATAAGCGCAAAGCTAAAGCAACTCACAAATCTCTACACCGCATTTTTACTATTCCTGAAGCCCCTGATTCAACATTAGGTGCTATTGAAAAAGAAATGTCTCAAAACCTTGCTGGTTTTCTTGGTAACCACATTGTGGCAACCAATCAAGCGTTAACCGATATTGAGAAAGATTTTGCTGGTTCTACTATTCCTGAAGAGCCTAGCTTTGTTTCTGATCATATGCGTCATTTATTAGATAAGTTGGTTTCTCAATCAGTTCATACGTCAAGCCCTAGTTTCATAGGGCATATGACTTCAGCTTTACCTTATTTTATTTTGCCATTGTCTAAATTAATGGTGGGATTAAATCAAAACCTTGTAAAAGTTGAAACATCTAAAGCATTTACACCGCTCGAACGCCAAGTGTTAGGTATGATGCATCGTTTAGTTTATCAAGACGATGAATCTTTTTATGAGCAATGGATGCATAGCCCAAATCATTCTTTAGGCGCTTTTTGTTCTGGTGGTACTGTTGCTAATATTACCGCGCTTTGGGTTGCTCGAAATAACCTTTTAAAGCCTGATGGTAATTTTAAAGGGGTTGCAAAAGAAGGTTTATTTAATGCGCTTACCCACTATGCTTATAAAGGCTTAGCCATTTTGGTTTCAGATCGTGGCCATTACTCTCTCAAAAAATCAGCAGATATTTTAGGTATTGGTGAAGAAAGCGTAATCAGAATTCCGACCGATGAATACAATAAAATTGACTGTGTAAAACTACGTGAAAAATGCCAAGAACTCGCGAATAAAAATATTAAAGTACTTAGTATTGTTGGAGTGGCAGGTACCACAGAAACTGGTAACGTTGATCCTCTCAATGATATGGCTGATATTGCACAAGAGTTTTCTTGTAACTTTCATGTTGATGCTGCATGGGGTGGAGCCACGTTATTATCAAATAAATACCGTAAGATCCTTAGCGGTATAGAGCGTGCAGACTCAGTAACTATTGATGCCCATAAGCAAATGTATATTCCTATGGGGGCAGGGTTGGTTGTTTTTAAAAACCCTAAAGCTGTTGCTTCTATTGAGCATCATGCTGAATATATCATTCGTAAGGGATCTAAAGATTTAGGTAGTCATACGCTTGAAGGTTCACGTCCTGGTATGGCTATGCTTGTGTATGCTAGTTTACATATTATTAGCCGTCCAGGTTATGAATTATTGATTAATCATAGTATTGAAAAGGCTAATTATTTTGCTAATACCATTGATGAACATGATGATTTCGAGCTCATAACACGACCTGAACTTTGCTTGTTAACCTATCGTTATGTACCTAAAATTATTCAACAATATCTTGCTACAGCAACACTTGAGCAGCAAGATAAAATAAATGATCTGTTAGATAAGTTAACTAAGTTTGTTCAAAAACGTCAGCGTGAAAATGGTAAGTCGTTTGTTTCAAGAACACGTATAGAAGTATCTCGCTATCAGGGTAAGAAAATTTTGGTTTTTAGAGTGGTACTAGCAAATCCGCTCACATCAAATAAAATATTGCACAGTATTCTTGAAGAACAAGCTGTTCTAGCAAATGAAAGTGTAACCTTTCTTCCTGAGTTACATAGTATTTGTGGTTGATTTTGTATATCCATTAATTATTTATTTCCATCTCCTATCTAAATAAACCTAAAATCCTTTAAAGACAATATATTACTGGTATTGTCTTTTTGTTTTTGTTATTTACACATTCAATGTTTAACTTTTGTCTTACGAAGTTGTTTCGATTATGTTTCGACTTTATTTCGTTTTGGTGTTTTATTTGTTGATTTATGTAATCCATACTGTAATAATACAGTCCTAGTTACAATTATATTAGGTGGTGATTTATGGAACAATTTAATAACAGCGTCGCAATGCAATCGGTAGCCAATGAACAAATAAATTATGCGTTAATAGAGCAACAGCTGCTTGAGGCGAATAAAAAAATTGAAGAATTAGAATATGAACTTGAGTGGTCTACTCGTTCTTACGAATAATACCAATTTCACTAGGATCTGTTTATTTTTCCTTTGTGTATATACCCGTTACCAATCAAGATGCGTATTTCAGAGCACTTGAGCGATATCAATTCAAGGCAATGCTTTGTAATAATGGTCGTTCCCTTATAAAAAGCATTAACGACGAAGTGATTTTGCTCAAGCGCTTCTTCGATGGGTCTAAAAACAATTTATGCTGCGTTATTAACTTTAGTAAGGGAATAACCATGACGTAAACTTAATGCCTTGCATACATGGATGTATGTACTTAGATTTCGTTTGGAACGTGAAATCTGTGCCTAAATTGTTTTTAGTTCCCACTGAAACCTGCATCTTGAATGGTTACGGGTATATAGGCTAATTAAACTAAGAGAATAGGTAATATTTAAGAAAATAAAAAAGCAGAAGTTATTTAAACTTCTGCTTTTTTATTTTAATTATTTAATTTTTGAGTATTACGCTGATTTTAAAGAAAATCTTAAGTTGTCTATTAGGCGTGCTTTACCACAAAAAGCGGCGGCTAATATAACAATATCTGTATCATCTTCACTGGCGGGTTGTAATGTTTTTGCATGGCAAACATGAATGTAATCAGTTTTTAATCCTGCATTATCTATATACGACGCAGCTGTTTTAGCTAAACCAATAAAGTCATTATCGGTTTTTAATTTATTAGCTAGCCATTGAATATTTTGGCTTAATGCGGGGGCTATTTTAAGCTCTTCTTCAGTTAAATAACCGTTTCTAGAACTTAATGCTAAACCAGAAGCTTCTCTAACCGTATCAACAGGAATAATCTCAATGGGCATTGATAAATCATCTACCATAGTTTCAATAACTTGTACTTGTTGATAATCTTTTAAACCAAAACAAGCAATGTCTGGTTGTACTAAGTTGAACAGCTTACACACTACGGTTGAAACACCTCTAAAATGGCCAGGGCGGCTTTCACCACAATAACCTTCAGATACATTAGGTACTTCAACGTAGGTTTGTTTATCTAGCCCTTTAGGGTAAATAATTTCAGGGGTTGGTGTAAATAATAAGTCAGTACCTTCTGCTTCAAGCTTTTGCTTATCAGCGTTCATGGTTCTTGGGTAGCTATCAACATCTTCGTTTTCACCAAACTGCATTGGATTAATGAATATGCTAGCAACAATTTTGTCTGCATGTTTATGAGCTTCAGTCACTAAGGAAATATGACCAGCATGTAAATTACCCATAGTTGGCACAAAGCCAATTTTTAAACCTTGTTGACGCCAATCTGTAATTATTTGGCGTAAATCATTTATGTTATCAACTGTTTTCATTATAGTCCCAAACTATTCGAAAATGTGTTCTTGACCAGGGAAGTTACCTAAAGATACTTCTTTAATATAAAGCTCTATCGCTTTCTTTATGTCGCCAGTATCGATTAAAAAGTTTCTCGAAAATTTAGGCATATAACTACATGAGATTCCTAAAGCATCGTGCATTACCAGTATTTGTCCATCAGTACCTTTACCAGCGCCAATGCCTATAGTTGGAATAGTAACGGCTTCCGTAATCGCTTTACCTAAGCTGTCAGGTATACATTCTAATACTAATAATTGCGCACCTGCCTGTTCTAATTGTTTGGCGTGTTCAATCATTTCTAATGCTTTTGTTTTATCACGACCTTGTACTCTAAAGCCACCGAACACGTTCACTGATTGAGGTGTTAAGCCTAAATGAGCACAAACAGGAATACCACGTTCAACTAAACCTTTAATGGTGTCAACTAACCAGCTTCCGCCTTCAATTTTAACCATGCTAGCACCCGCTTGCATAAGTTTAGTTGCGTTTATATAAGTTTGCTCGGTTGTGGCGTAACTCATAAAGGGCATGTCGGCAATAACAAGCGTGTTTTCAACGCCATTACGCACACATTTAGTATGGTAGGCCATATCGTCAATGCTTACCGGTAGAGTATCGTCTTCGCCTTGTAAAACCATGCCTAGTGAGTCACCTATTAAAATAGCGTGAATACCTGCTTGGTCAAATAATTTAGCAAAACTTGCATCGTAAGCGGTAATTGTTGAAATTTTTTCGCCTTGCTGTTTCATTTTGATCAAGGTTGAAGTTGTGATCTTAGCCATAAGATTTTCCAGTAAAATAAGTAGTGAACAATTAAGACAATATTAGCTTAATTGACTATGGATTTTTAGCCCGTTTGCAGGAATGTTCTGGCTCAGATTTTCAATACTGTCGCCGTCAGGAAGACATAGTTTTGGGGCTATTTCGTGAAGAGGTAATAGTACAAATTCTCTATTTTTTAGTCCGTAATGAGGAACAGTTAATCGTTCTGAATCTATTATGCTATTACCAAATAAAAGTATGTCGAGGTCTAAAATACGTGGTCCCCATCGATCATCCTTTCTTACACGGCCTGCTTGGTTTTCAATTTTTTGAAGCTCATCAAGTAAAGCAAGTGGAGATAATGTGGTGGTTAACTCAGCAACGGCATTCATATAATCAGGTTGATCTTGAGGACCCATAGGACGACTATAATAAAGAGAGGAAATACCCGACATCACCGTGCTTTCTATCGATTTTATTGCTTTTACTGCATTTATAATTTGCTGCTTAGGGTTTTCTAAATTACTGCCTAAGCCAATGTAAACTGTAACCATTTATGAGTTTTCTGTTGTTTTAATTCTAGGTTTACGTTTTTTTCTAGGTGAACGCTTAGCCGTTGAACGGTTATGTATAACGCTTTTTATCATCAGCTCTCTTGTTTCTGGAGGAGTAACCTGAAAGTCTGTCCACCATTTTGCTAATTCTTCTAAGTCAGACAGGCCATTCGACTTATCTAAATTTGCTGCTTCTATTTCTGCACGTAAAACTAAAAAGTCGTATCCGGCTCTAAACTTAAGGTGTTCAAAAGTTTTATAAGCCTTTTTGCCTTCTCTACGAGACAACTTATCTTGCAGGATTAAAATATCTTTCATTACTGCTTGGAAGCGTTTAGGTATAGCAATGCTACGTTGTTGCTCAGCCATAATCTCGCTCATACAAGCAAAAAAGGCATCTTGTGGAGTAAGTTGTGCGGTTGCATTTAATTGTTTTATTTGCTTTTGTAATGGATACCAAAGCATGGCTGCAAATAAAAATGCAGGGGTAACTCTTTGGTCGTTATTAACGCGTTTATCTGTGTTCTTTAATGCTTGCTTGATAAACGGGTATAAATAAGGTTCAGAGTTTTGATTCAGTATTTGATCAACTAACGGGAAAAAATATTGAAATAAATCATATTCTCTCAAAAGTTCGAAGTTTGCTTCGGCTTTACCTGACATGAATAATTTTAAAAACTCTTCAAACATTCTAGCCGGAGGAATATTGTCTAATAATGAACCTAATGCTTTTATAGGCGCTTTCGTTTCAGCACTTATTTCCATATTAAGTTTTGTAGCAAAACGTATTGCTCTTAACATGCGAACCGGATCTTCTCGGTAGCGTGTTTCTGGATCGCCAATTAATCTAATTTGTTTCGCGTTTATATCCGCAATACCATTGGCAAAGTCGTGAACGGTAAAGTCTTTAGCAGAATAATAAAGTGCGTTTATAGTGAAATCTCTACGCTCTGCATCTTCATCAATAGAACCGTAAATATTATCGCGAAGCAGCATACCTTCGTCACTTTGCTTAGACACTTTGGAAGCTTTGTCGTCTTTAGTCGAATCGTGATGTCCTCTAAAAGTGGCAACTTCTATAATTTCACGGCCAAAAACAATGTGAGCTAATCTAAATCGACGACCGATCAAACGACAGTTTCTAAATAACCCCTTAATTTCTTCAGGCGTAGCATTAGTGACAATATCGAAATCTTTTGGAATAACACCTAATAATATGTCGCGAACACCACCACCGACTAGGTATGCATCGTAACCACCACTATTTAATCTATACAGAACCTTTAGGGCATTAGTACTCATCAGCTTGCGTGATACCGGATGCTGATCTCTCGTTAATACTACCGGCTTTGTTATTTGCGGTGTTTTAGATTTTTTAGTCGTACTTTTTTTAAGTACTCGTTTGCATAAATTGATAACGCTTTTGATAGTGCAGGCCTTAGAAAGTGGATAAAGGAAATAATTAAATTTGAGTTCTTGATTATAGTGCTAATGATATAACACAGTGTTTAAAAATAGAATGAAAACAGTGTATTTTCCAACATTCAGTCGCTTATTGTATAACTATTTCTTGCTTTTGGGTGATTTTACTCATCGACCAATGACTTATTGCCCAACTTATAATGTTTTCTACTGATTCAAACCTAAGTTCTTCAGGTGGATTTTGCCCTAAATAATGCAATGCGGAAATTAGTGCGGGTTGAGGTTTTTGATTGTTAATCGCTGGAGCTTTATTTTGTTTACTTAATTTATAGCCTTCTTTAGTTACCGCTAATGGAATATGACTATAAATAGGCGCCTGAGTATTTAATATTTCGAAAAAACTTAATTGCCGTAAAGTGGGCTCTAATAAATCACAGCCTCTTACTACATGGGTAATGTTTTGAAAAATGTCGTCAACCACTACGGCTAATTGATAAGCAAATAAGCCGTCTTTTCTTACTAATGTAAAATCTTCTGCCGCAACTTTTTTATCGCCAGTAATTAAACCTTGAATTGTATCGTTAAATTCATAAACACCTGCATTGTTTATAAGACGAGTGGCATTATTCAATGAAGGTAAATTTAAGGTTTTACAAATTGAAGGATATATTCCGCCAAACTTTTTAATTTGTGCTCGAGTACATTGGCAGTAATAAATAAGTTGATTTTTTGCGAGTTGGTTTAGGGTTTGATGATAAATTTGTGTTTGTTGGCTTTGATATAAAACACTCTCGTCCCAATGTAATCCATAAGACTCGAGGGTTTTTAAAATTTCACTACTCGCACCTGCCAATTCTCTTGGTGGATCAATATCTTCAATACGTACAAGCCAAGTGCCGTTATTATGTTTTGCGTCTAAATAACTCGCAAGAGCAGTAACTAAAGAACCAAAATGAAGTAAACCAGAGGGGGAAGGAGCAAAACGACCACGATATAATGACTGTGGTCGTTTATTGTCAAGATTTACCATAAGTAAACCAAACTATATTTCAAGTAATTAAGCAGGGATTAGCCTGCCATTTGACGTTCTTTTATTTCTTGAAGGGTTTTACATTCAATACATAAATCAGCAGTAGGACGAGCTTCTAAACGGCGAATGCCAATCTCAATACCACAAGATTTACAAAAACCAAAATCGTCTTCTTCAATTAGTTGTAATGTTTTTTCAATTTTTTTAATAAGCTTACGTTCACGGTCACGTGTACGTAGTTCTAAACTGAATTCTTCTTCTTGAGCTGCGCGATCTACAGGATCAGGGAAGTTCGCAGCTTCATCTTGCATGTGAGTAACGGTACGATCGACCTCTTGACGCAATTGAGAACGCCAAGCTTCTAAAATTAATTTAAAATGCTTAAGTTGGGGCGTACCCATGTACTCTTCGTTAGGTTCTTCTTGGTATGGCTTTACGCCAGCTAATGCCAGAATTCCTAATGCTTTATTTGCGCTGTTTGGCATGCTTTATCTCCTAATGCGACTTAACTTTATATTGAAGTGAATAATACTTGCATTAGTTCACAACAACTTAAATTATTACTGCCTATTCGTAGGCATTAAATATCCCAACTATATGGTGTTTCACTTGCGTAAAAACAAGGTTTTTATCTAAAAAATAAAAATAATTTTATTTAATCAAACACTTAAGGTAGAAAAGTTGAAAACTGTATACTTGTAGCTAATTTTTAACATGACCTTGTAGCAGCCTTTACTGTGCAGAGTCAATCTTTTTCACCTTTTATACCATATAAACGGGGTTTAAACGAAATTTGATGTTTATTCAAAAATTCTAATAATATTCACTATGTTGTTATTTATTTAATCGTAAATATCTTGTGTTTTTGGGATATTAGCTTAATTAAACTCATAAAAATCAAGTAAAGGTACATGATATTCAATTATTGTTACGCCATTGTGTTTAGCTTGTTCAAATAACTCAGCATATTTTGCATCTAGGTGTTTTGCCGGTAACACCGATTTGATACCTGAATGCATTACCGCAAAAATAAGAACAGCTCTTTCACCGTTTGCTGCAACTGTTGTTAGCTCTGTTAAGTGTTTTTGTCCGCGCACTGTTGTAGTATCGGGAAAATAACCTTGCCCATCTTCTAATAGGGTTGCGCTTTTTATTTCAACGTAGTGATCAGGTTTGTCTGTGTAAGTTAATAAAATATCAATTTTACTGTTTTCTTCGCCGTATTTTACTTCTCTTTTTAGCGCTGAAAAGCCAACTAAAGCTGGGATCTCATTTTTTTCTATGGCTGTCTGTACAAACACATTGGCTTGGTGAGTGTTAACGCATATAAGATCGCCATTAGCTTTTTCTGTTAACTCCCAGCTAAAGGGATATTTTCTTTTTTTGTTTTCAGACGTGCTATACCAAACAGTATCACCTGGGCTACCACAACCGCTCATAGCGCCTGTATTTGCAACATGCATGGTAGTTTCTTCACCGTTTTCTAAAATTACATCAGCAAGAAAACGCTTATAACGTTTAATTAATGTGGCTTTACGTAATGATATTTTTTGGGTCATATTTTTTGATGCTTACTGAAAGAGGTTAACGATTCTGCCTTAAGGGCCATGGTAATGAAAGTTTTTATCTAGATTATTGATGGGGAAATTTATTGAAGTCAAAGCTGAATATTGATCTAGCTTTAAGCTCATAGGTTAACCTTTGAAATCACATAGTATGCTAAGTAATGAGTTTGTCGTGAGAGGTTAACCAATTGAGTCGATTGTTAAAATTTTAGAATTATGAATTTCTACCTATCATGATCATTTCGCTACATTATTCTCCTAAATCATGATGACTTTGATAAGTACCGGTATTTTTAAAAGTGCGTTGTTCCGGTAAGTTATCTTCAACCTTTAAGGTTTTTTCTCCTGTGCCATTTTTCTTTAGCTTAAAACTGTCGTATAGTTTTCCGTCTGTTGTAAAGGATTGATAAATCAGTTGATTCTTTGTTTTTTTAATAACTTGATATGTAGGTGTATTTTCTCCGGTTCTTTCTAGAGTTACCCCATACTTTTTGTATTCTTGCCAAAGAGTCAATTTTTGCGGATAGGTTTTAGGCCCTGCTATCGAAGTGATAAATACCGACTTTACTTTTTTCGCTGTATTAGGACTAGCGATCAGATTTATGTCTTTATTAGTGCCTATGCTGCCTCTTGAATAGCTATGATCATGACCTTGTAATACTAAATCGACATTATGTTTGAGCAAAACGGGTAAAAAGGCGTTTCTAATTTCCGGTTCATCTTGGCCTGCAGTATTTAAAGGCATACCGCAATTTGAAAAAATGGGGTGGTGCATAGTTACTATATGCCACTTAGCTTTGCTGCTTTGTAATTTTTCATCAAGCCATTTGGCCTGTGCTTGTAATAATTCTTGGCTACCTAAAGCTTCTGAATCTACAACAAAAATATCTAAATCAGGGTAGCTAGCGCTATAAACGGTTTCAGACAATTCGATAGGTAAAGTGGCAACTGCTGGTAGAGTAAACTGTTTTTGCCAAAGGTCAGAAAGCGCCCACTGTTTTTCATTATTGTTTTGTATCTTCCAGTCGTATTCATGATTACCCGGAACGACAATAGCCGGTAACATGCTATGAATAAATTGACCGGCATTAAACCAATTCGACCATTGATGATCGTTAGCTCCCTCGTTAACTAAATCGCCTGCGTATATGGCAAATTCAGCTTTTGGAGATTGTTGCCAAGCGCGTTTTAATACCAGAGGCCAGTGCGAATAAATACCGTTTTGGGCATCGCCAAAATAGAGAAATTCAAAGTCATCGCTTGGTGTTTCAGCGGAAGTTTTTATTCTTTGCCAAGGAGACCAGTGGCCAGACTTACCACTGACGCGATAATTATATTCTGTATCGGGTTCTAACCCTTTAAAGGTTATGGAGTGATAGTTAACAGGATTGAGTTCTGCATTGGCAGGATAACTAAATTTTGTCGTTTGAGGCTTATTGAAGCCATAACGTAGTGGTGTGTTTTCCGTATTTGCAGTAAATGACTGCGCATTAATATCAAAGCGAGCATCAGCGGTATTTTTTACAATTTCAGCTAGAGGCTCATTTACACTAGTGTCTGTTCGCCAAGTAACTGAAAAACTATTGTAGGGTGTTTCAGTGGCTGTAACTACGATGCGATCAGGCCAAGAAGAAGCATCAAAATATGGGGTGATAGCTGCTTTTTCTGAATGGCTATGAACCGTAGCTGAAAAGATAACAAGTAGATATGTAGAGATTATCCAAAATGTTTTCATTGGTATTTCCTAAACGTTAAAAGTTAAGATCTAGATAAGCAATGTAGATCTTAAATATTACATTCCCACTTCATTGAATTGGCATTCTTAAATTAAATGCAGTTTCATGGGTAATGAAAAGGTAAAACTAGGCACTTTAAAGTTGTGCCTAGTTTGTTTTATATGACTTAAAACGCGTAACTTACTCCGCCACCAAATGTAGCTGGTGCGCCAACTAAGCGAGCACCATCGTTTAGTTCAAGAAAATAAACTTCGTCAGTAATATTGCGACCATAAGCATATACATTCAAACCATTGTTAAAGGTTACATCTACTCGTAAACCTAATAATGAGTATGAAGGTGCTGTGTTACCTTCACCTGCATTTAAACGATTTGACTCTTTACCGTGATAGCTATAGTTAAGGCGGGCATCAACTAGCGTATTGTTAGCTAACGATGTTTGGTAGCTAAGTGATGCTGTTTGACTCCATTCAGGCGAACCTGGTAACGGATCACCTATGGTATTAATCACATCATTCACTCGGTTTGAGCTAAATTCGGTGATTTCAGTATCTAGGTATGTACCCGCGGTATTTAAGCTTATTTTATGATTGTTAGTTTCTAGCAAGGTTACAGCGATTGAAGCTTCAGCACCTTGAACTGTGGCTTCACCAACATTGGTTCTACCGTTAGTATCATTTGCTAAACGAGCTGTTGCTTGTAGCTCTTCAAAATCATAAGAGAATACGTCGAATGTTAGATTCAGGTTTTCAGTGACGTAACGTAAGCCAGCTTCATAAGCGAGTACTTCTTCAGAATCAAAAGAGTAAGTTTCTTCTTCTGAGAAGATAGAGGTGCCATCGAATCCGCCACCACGATATGCAGTACTTACTGACGCAAATACGTTTAAGTTATCGTTTAAGAAGTACTGAACAGCTAGTTTTCCTGAAACGTTGCTGTCATCAAACTCACGATCCCATGAAAAATTGGCTTGAGTATTAAATGTTGATTCAAATTTAGATAATCCCCAAGGATCTGAGTCAATATTTTTACCGCTGAATTTAGCTGTGTCTTTGGTATAACGTAAACCACCGCTAATCACTAAGTCGTTTGATATGTTCCAATCTACATTGGCAAAAGTAGCAACACTGCCTCGACGTTGATTATAAGGAGAGCTATATTCCGACAATACAGCGTAGCTTGTCCAGTTGCTGGTAAAGTCTACTGAATCACTAATAAAAAATGCTCCGGCTATCCAGTCAAAATCACCACCGGTTGCATCACTTAAACGAATTTCTAATGACTTTTGGTCGAGTTTGTCGTCGAAATTGTATTGGTATCGAGGGAACGAAGTACCGTCACCATTTCCACTTACATTGCGTTCACTACTCTGCATAGCAAATAATACATCTAGGTTTAAATTAGGATTAAGCTGGCGGCTAAAGTCACCAGAAAAACCACTTACATCAATTTCGTGTGAGTAATATTCGCTAGTATAAAACTCGTATGGGTCGTTGTTTTCACCTGCGTTGCGTGATGGGTTATCTTCACTAAAAGCAATACGGTCGTACTGGCGAGTATCGCCACGGTCTTGGCTAGAAAAATAATGAAGCGTTAACGAGGTTACATCATCAAAGTCATAAACCGCTGTACCTCTAAAAGCGAATAAATCAGCATCGCCAAAGCCATCACGTTTACCTGGATCTGCTACCGGAGGAACGATTCCTTCACCACCTTCAGGAACAAAACCAGCAAAGTTACCGGCACCTGCTCCGTCCATAAACCCACCGCCTTGCTTCATTAAAACAGCAACACGAATACCTAAGTTGTCAGATACTGGTCCGCCAATGGCTGCGCTTCCTGATACGTAATCGTAAGAACCATATTCAATATCAGCATAACCATTAACTTCCTCACCTGGAGCGTTTGTTATAGCGTTAATTGAGCCCGCTGTTGTATTGCGTCCATAAAGTGTTCCTTGAGGACCTTTTAATACTTCGATACGCGCTAAATCAAAAAGTGGCATGCTTAAATAAGCGTTAGATGTTTGGTAAATACCATCTACATGTAAAGCAACTGAAGGATTACCATTGGGTTTATAATCGTCTGCTCCACCAATACCACGAATGGTAATAAAGCTGTTTTCAGGGCCACCAAAAGCTGAGTTGATTGAAATGCCCGACAAGCTATCAATCAAGTCTGTAAAATCTGTAACACCTTGGGCTTTTAACTCTTCACCACCTAATACTGAAATTGCTACAGGTGCGTCTTGTAAACTACTGTCTCGTTTTAATGCGGTTACTACAATCTCATCCATTGGTGCTTGATAGTTTGGAGCGCGCTTATTTTGTGTTAACGAACTTGTTTCTATTTTTTTAATAACAATGGCACCGCTTGGCTCTTCGTGAGCTTTTAATCCGCTACCTTGTAATAATTGTTCAACTGCTTTAATTGTTGATAATTTACCTGTAGTGGCAACCGCTTGTTTATTACTAACAAGACGACTCGGTGCAATAATCACTGTACCTGTTTGTTGAGACAGTTGATTTAATGCTTGGCCTAATGGCTGAATAGCAATATTGATTTCAGTTTGTTGTGCTAGAACATGAACAGGTGCCAAAGTGGCAACAGCTCCACCAAATAAAGCGAACTTGATAGAACGACTCAATGTTTTCATTTTGTATTTTCCAAGTTAATTAATGTGGGTTCGCTACAAGAGTCATAGAGTTAAAATTTTTTTCATGAAAATAGGTTGTTTAATAAAAGCTTAATATTTGATAGTTCATTTTTTGTTGTTTAAATCTTTTAAATTCAGTTTGTTACCTTGTTTTATTTATTGAACTAAAATAAAGCGATAAAATTATTTTTTCTCGAAATTAAGCTTGTTAATTTTTTTACAATTGAGATGTATAGATTACTTTGTGAGCACATTACGATTTTCTTCTTCAATAAAGGTAATTGAATACGCGGCAGCTAAACCAGCCAGCATTTGATCTATTTGCTTGAAAGTAAAAGAAGCGGTTATAGGTAGGTTATTAATACTGTCATTTAATATAACCACAGGTTTACTGGCGTATCGATTAATATCCATGATGACACTTTGTAATGGCACGTTATCGTATATTAGGCGCTCGTTTAACCAAGAAAATTCAGCTTCAGGGTCAAAGGGAGAAACAGCAGAGGTAAATTCGCCATGAATGTTCGCCCGTATTTGCTGATGAGCAGTTAAGCGCTGTACTTGTTCATCCTTTGTTCCTTGCTCTGGTAAATCAGCTACGTCCACTAAACCTCGCTCAACTGAAACTTTTATTGCGTTATTCGTTCCTTGTTTAACTTCAAAGGCGGTTCCTCTTACCCGTACTTGAGTTTGCTGCGCGGTTACTGAAAAAACGCGTGATGGATCATGAGCTACATCAAAATAAGCACTGCCTTGTTCCAGTTTTACTTTGCGTTCTTCTTGGTTAATGGCTACAAGGATGCTGGAACCACCTGATAATGTGACTTTAGAGCCGTCATCTAAAGTGAATGAAGAGTTTTCTCCAATGGGCGAGTTAAATGCGACTTCAGGTGTTGCAATGATGGTGGGCGCGGTATTACGAAATAAAGTGAATATTGCAATTAACGCGACACATGAAGCCATAGCACTAATATACATGGCTGATTTAGTGAAAAAGTTTTTGTTGCTTCGATCCTGCTCTTCATCTGCGTGATTTTGTAACCAATCGACAGCTGAGTCTGTCATGCCAATAGTTTGCCAAACTTGGTGTGAGTGTTTAAATGCTTGACGATTTTCATTCTTGTGGTTTAGCCATTGTACAAATTGCTCACGTTTTTCTTGGCTTATATCACCAGAATAAAAATAAGCTAACCAAGTTCTGGCTTGTGCTTGTGGCGTATCACTAGTCGAACTATTAGAAGGGTGCAAAATAATTAGTTCGCCTTTGGCGTTTGGGTTTTGTTGCTTCATGTATTCAACTCTTAAGAAATTAGTAGGCAGTACGACAATTGGTTTTGTTTAAGTGTGTTTTGGTGTTTGTATGTGTAAATTGGGCATCGGTATCGACACTTTCTAAAATTGCCATTGCTGAGTTTAATTGACGACTAATATCGGCTAAGCTCCAGCCAGTATCTGCAGATATTTGAACATAGGTTTGTCCTTTAATACGCACTCGCATCAGAATATCGCGCTGTTTTTCAGTGAGTTGCTCAGTGCCTTTTTGTAAAGCTGCAATGCGTTGCTCATTTTGTAAAATTGTTTCAGGGCACACATCATCTAACTGATCTTCATTGAGCTGAAGTTGCTCAGCCAAAAAATTACGATTCTTAGTTAATTGGCCAATCGATTTTAAAGTGATATTTATGGCTATTTTAATGATATAAGCTTTTGGATCTTGTACCTCAGAAGTGTCTTTCATTTGAGCAAATCGACTAAAAGCTTCTTGGGCAACATCTTCAGGTTCAGGTGGCCCTGAGCCATAACACTTATGTAATAAGCGACAAACATCACGCCAGTGATTACGAAAAAGTTTATCGATAGTTTGGTGGTGAGTTACATTGTTATTTTGTGTATAAGTTGTATTTGATTTAGGTGCTGATTCTTTCAAATAGGAATTAATAAAAAACAATGGGGCTTTATGTACCACTTTATTCATTGGTATTCACTCGCTAACAACTAGAAAAATCGGGCGAATAGTAACGAGTGATCACAACACTAAGATGACAGCAAACTTAAAATTATAAAGTTTCATAAAAATTTAATATTATGAGCAAGAATTTGTCATTAAAAATGATCTAAAGCTCTACTTAAACAAGATGTAAGACGTTAAGGGCTATGTCAGGTAGAATGACTTATCTAGAACTTAGGTTAAATAGGATATAACGCCCTTAACGTTATTTTAGCTGTACTTTTATGACCCAATACTTTCCGATAGATGCGATTAAAGATGAATTTCTTTCTGCTTTAAAACAACATAATACTTTGATATTAACGGCTCCTCCTGGTGCGGGTAAATCAACACGTTTGCCTTTGTGGTTGTTGTCGTTAGCGCAATATAAAAATAAAAAAATCTATTTATTACAGCCTCGTCGCGTCGCCGCTAAAAATATTGCCTGTTATTTAAGTCAGCAAATTGGCGAACCTGTAGGGCAAACTATTGGTTATCGATTAAAGAATGAATCGAAAGTTTCCAGGAGTACACGATTAGAAGTGATAACCGAAGGTATTTTAACGCAAATTATTCAAAACGATGCTGAACTGAGTGATTGTGGTTTAGTTATATTAGATGAGTTTCACGAGCGTTCATTGCATGGTGATCTCGCTTATGCTTTGGCAAGAGATGTTCAGCAGGCTTTAAGAGAAGATTTACAACTAGTAATTATGTCGGCAACGCTGGCGATTAAATCATTAACACAAAAGCTACCTGATGCGATTACACTCGCGAGTGAAGGACGAAGTTTTCCGGTAGATGTTGAGTATGTACCCAATGTAACTTCAAAACGTTTACAACAACATTACTCAGTAGCGAATCAATGGCGCGAACATGCCTTAAAAGTTATTGCACAACAAGCCGTTGAACATGATGGTTCTATTCTTGTGTTTTTACCGGGTGTTGCCGATATTAAATACTTGTGTCAAAACTTAGCCGATAAGCTCATCAATTCTGCTATTCAATTGTGTCCATTATATGGAGAGCTTTCTATCTCTGAACAACAAAAAGCGATTGCTCCATCAGCGAATGGCGAACGTAAATTGGTATTGGCGACTAATATTGCTGAAACCAGTTTAACCATTGAAGGTGTAACCTTAGTGATTGATTGTGGCTTCGAAAAAACAGCCATTTATGATCCTAAAACCTTAACCAATAAATTACAGCAACAAGTTATTTCAAAAGCTTCAGCTATACAACGAGCTGGCCGTGCTGGGCGTTTAAGTGCAGGTAAGTGTTTACGTTTATACAGCCAAGAAGACTTTAGCCGACGCGATGAAAACAGTAAAAGTGAAATTCAGCAGGCTGATTTATTACCTTTTGTAATTGAAGCTGCGCGTTGGGGAGTAACTAAACTATCTGACTTACCACTAATTGAATTACCCACAGAAATTAAAGAACAACAAGCTTGGCAAGAGCTACGTTCGTTAAATATTGTTACGGATCAAAATCAGTTAACTTCTCACGGTAAAGCGGTTGCTGTTGTGGCATCTCATCCACGTTTTGCTCATATGATTATTATGGCAAAGTCGTTAGAACAAAAGCATGGCGTTAAAGGCCTATTATCTTTAGCGTGTTTAATTGCTGTATTGTTAGAAGAGCGAGATGTATTTACCCGCGAACAAAGTCGCTTTGATTGTAATTTAACCCATAGAATTGATGCGTTATTACATGAGAAAGTTCGTGGTCATGTTGCGCATCAAGTATTTAAACAAGCGGATCAACTCGCTAAAAAATTTAGTAGCAGCGTAAAAGCACGCAGCCAATTCCCCGTTCATTACACTGGCGTATTACTTGCCTTAGCGTACCCTGAACGTGTTGCTAAATATCGTTATGACGATATTACCCAGAGCGGCAACAAAGGGACTAGCAACCAGCAAACAGGCGAGTATCTAACAACAGCCGGAAAAGGTATCACTATAAATCAAGACGATGCTCTCTTGGGAGAAACTTATATTGTTGCGGCTCAAGTAAGCGAAGTTCAAATGAGAACTGGAGAATCTCGAGCTGGGCAAAAAGGGTTAATAGTCCAGCTTGCGGCACCTGTTGATATTGAACAGCTTATCGATTGGAATATTGTGCAAACCAGTACTGAAATCGATACGGCCTACAACGCCAAGGTCGATCGTATTACAGCGCAAAAGTTAACTAAAATAAACGCCTTAGTGATTGATGAACGAGCTTCCCCTGAACAATTAAATAGCGAGTTAGTTGCGCAATTATGGGCAAAAGAATTAACTAAACAAGGTTTAAGTTTTTTGCCTTTAAAAGAGAAAGATCAAGCACTTTTATTAAGATGGCGTTGGTTAACTTTACACAGTAAGGCGATAGATTTACCAAGTAGTGATGAAGCTAATTTGTTGGCAAATATAGATACCTGGTTTTTACCTTTTGTTGGCGACATTAAAAGTAAAAAACAGTTAGATAAATGTGACTTTTCTGAAATGTTTTTATCCTTATTAAGCTATCAACAGCAACAAACCTTAGTGAAAGCCGCACCTGAATATTTTATTGGCCCAACAAAAAGGCGTTGTGCTATTCGCTATACGGATGAGCGTTCGCCCATTGTGTCTATGCCGATGCAAGAGCTTTACGGTTTAACAGTTACGCCATCAATAGGCACCGATAATAACGAGCAAGGCGGTCAGAATAGTATTCCGCTATTGCTAGAAATTCTATCTCCAGCAAAAAGGCCTATTCAAGTAACTCAAGATTTAGCTGCTTTTTGGCAGGGGAGTTACAAGGCGGTTCAAAAGGATATGAAATCGCAATATCCACGCCATTTCTGGCCTGATGACCCAGCGAATGCAAAGGCAACACGCCAAACGAAACGACACATGATGAAGGATGAAGATTTGAGCTAAGTGAGTTTAAGTCGCTTGCGCTATTTTCTTCATGGCTTGCTCAAGGATTGGTTGATTACCATCAAGCCAATGAATTTTAGTGCCATTTTTTTCTAATCGTCTTAACCATGTAGCTTGTTTCTTAGAGAATAAATGAATGGCGCTGTTGAGCTTTTGAAACATGTCGTTTTTGGTGAGTTGACCTTGTAGATATTGCGCCACAAAACGGTATTCTAAACCATAAAAGTTTAATGTTTCCCACGATACGCCTTGTTGATGAAGTCGTTCTACTTCTTCAATCAATCCTTGTTCTAATCGTTCTTTTAAGCGGAGAGTTATTCTTTGTTTAACTATTTCTCTTTCCCAATTAATCGCGGTAATAAAAGGTGTTAATTTGGGAAAGTAAGCAATATTTTCAGGTGTGCTTTTTTCACCTTCAGCAATTTCAATGGCTCTTATTAATCGTTGAGTATCAATTAAATCAGTGGTGTTATGCAGGTTAGGTTTTAGTGTTTTGAGTCGTTCAACTAAAATGTCATGGTTTTGATTTGCGAGTTCTGCGCGTAATTCAGGATTTTCAGGTACTTCAACTAATCGGTATCCTTTAATTATTGAATCAACATATAAAGCTGATCCCCCCGCTAAAATAGGCAGTTTATTTCTGTTAGTTATATCTTCAAACGCGCGAATAAAGTCGCGTTGAAAATCAAAAATATTATATTCGTAACCCGGCTCTACAATATCAATTAAATGATAGGGAATTTCTTGATACTCTTGAAGATCTTTCCCGCTGCCAATATCAAGACCTTTGTATACTTGTCTTGAGTCAGCCGACATCACTTCGCCATTAAGTAAACGAGCAAGATCCACTGCAAGTTTAGTTTTACCTGAAGCGGTAGAGCCGAGAATAACGAGTAGGTTGAAAGCTGACATAGGGTTTCCAATTAATATAATAAACGTGATTATTATACCTGTATAGCAATTGTCAGGGCTAGAATTTACTACATTTGATGAGGGTTATGTATATAATGCGAATATTAAGTTTCTCCAAAAATAACCATGTAATTCAAACTATTTATGTCTGTAAAAAAAGCTAAAGATAAAACACCAGAATCATCACCAACATCTGAAGCAAAAAATAACGTTTCAAAAACGAGGCGAGTGCTAGTTTGGGGCGCAATTACGTTTGCTAAAGTGCTATTTATTCTTGTGTTTTTTCTTGTGATTTATAGCATTTATCTTGATGGAAAAGTAAGAAACAAGTTTGAAGGCCAACGCTGGGAAGTACCTATTCAAGTGTATGGCAAAGCTGAACCGTTTAAACGTTCACAAGCGATCAATTTAGTGGTTTTATCTTCATCACTACAGTTTTCTGGCTATAAGCGAGTGAGTAAAGTAACTAAGGCTGGCGAATATGCTATGTCGGGCTCACGTATTGTGGTTTATCGTCGAGCTTTTAGTTTTGATAATGACATGCAGGCGGCAAATAAGGTTCAAATTGATGTAAGTAATGGTCGCGTAAGTAAAATTTACATAGATAATCAGTCGGTAAGTTTGGTTCGAATGGAGCCTATATTAATGGACCGTATTTTACCTTCAAGTAAAGAAGACCGTGTACTTACTCCTATAGGCGATGTGCCGGTGTTATTGCTTGATACCTTGCTATTAGTTGAAGACCGCAATTTTTATTTTCATAAAGGTATTTCTCCGTTAGGTATATTAAGAGCACTTTACAGTAATATTTTAGCGGGTAGAACGGTTCAAGGGGGCAGTACACTTACGCAGCAGTTGGTTAAAAATATGTTTTTAACCCGAGATAAAACCTTATGGCGCAAAGCAAATGAAGCCATAATGTCGTTAATTTTAGAGTATCGCTACAGCAAAGATCTTTTGTTAGAGGCTTATATAAATGAAGTGTATTTGGGGCAAAACTACGCTAATGCAATTCATGGCTTTGGTTTAGCCGCTGAGTTTTATTTTGGCCAACGTATTGAACAATTAACCCCAGAACAAATGGCTATGTTGGTAGGAATTGTTAAAGGGCCGAGTTATTACGATCCATGGCGTAAACCTAATAAAACAAAAGCTCGACGCGATTTAGTTTTAAAGTTGATGTTTGAAAAAGAGTTTCTAACAAAACCTGAATTTGTTAAAGCGATAGAATCGCCATTAACGGTTAGAGAAGCACGCAGGTTTTCTCGTCAAAAATTTCCAAGTTATGTGCAGTTGGTTAAGCAAGAGCTTGCTGAATTGATGACCGAATACGATCAAAAGTCAGGTATTTCTGTATTTACTGGTTTTTCTTATTATAGCCAACAGTTGTTAGAACAAACAGTGGAAGAGCGGCTCCCTAAACTTGATACTACTGGAGAGCTACAAGCCGCCATGGTGGTAAGTGATATAAAATCGGGTGAAATAAAAGCTATTGTCGGTGGTAAAAAAAGTGGTTATGCCGGTTTTAACCGAGCGATAAATTCGAATAGACCTATTGGTTCTTTAGTAAAGCCTGCCATTTATCTAGCGGCGTTAGAACGCTATGAACAGTATTCTTTAGCGACGGTATTAGAAGATAAACCAATCACACTTACTTCTGATGAAGGCACACAATGGAGTCCTAAAAACTACGATGGCAAGTATCGCACAAAAGTTAATTTAATTGATGCTCTGGTTGAGTCATTAAATATTCCTACCGTTAATTTAGGTATGGCGATTGGCTTAACTAATATTGCTGATACTTTACATGTATTAGGATTTGATAAAGATATTACCGTACGGCCTTCTATGTTATTAGGCTCAATTAATATGTCGCCAGTAGAAGTGAACCAGTTTTACTTGCCTATTGCATCTAATGGTTTTAGCAAGCAAGGTCATGCTATTACGCGTATTATTTCTTCTCAAGACGTAACGTTATGGGAGTTTGAAGCGGTAGATACACAATTGTTTTCGTCGCAAGCCTCTTACTTACTTGATTATGCATTATCTAAAGTAACTAAACAGGGTACAGCTAAATCCTTAACTTGGCGCCTTAAAGGTAAAGAGATTTTAGGTAAAACAGGTACAACAAATGATCAACGAGACAGCTGGTTTGTTGGTTTTGATAATCAACACCTTGTTACGTCTTGGGTTGGCTTAGATGATAATAAACCGACCAAGCTAACAGGAAGCAGCGGAGCTTTGGTTTTATTTGCTGACTATATGAATAAACAAGGTGTTAGCAATAAGCACTTAAATCCGCCTGACAGAATTGAGCTTGTAACTTTTGAAAAAGAAACGGGTAATGCTGTATCAGATAACTGTAGTGAAACAATATCTTTGCCAGCGAATAGCAACTATCTTCAAAAACTGGAAACGTGTACTCGTCCATCATCTAAAAAACGCTCATGGCTGGATAAATTGTTTGGGAATTAGAAAAATTTTATTCAAATTTTTATGTTAAATGCTGTTGTTTAATTGTATACAATTTGTTAATAATAAGTTATTTATAGGGTGTTATATTACAAGAGGAAATATAACTCGCTGTTTTAAAAAATTTACTCTAACAATTAAGCATCAATATCGGATCTTTATACATTTTGCTCCTATGATATTTCTATGTTAGTAATTGTGAATAGAAAATTAAATGAGTTTTTCGCGTATTTATTTATGTTTTATAGGGTTTAATTAACGTAAAGCGTTAGCTAAACCTTCAGCACAGGAAGCTATATTTATTACATATTTCATACAGATTATAAGTTGACGTAAAATAAAGTCACGCAGAGGTAAATATGAAACAACGCTTAGATTTTGCATATCTTACCGTATTACCAAACAATATTATTGAAGTGGTTATTGATGATGGTATCGAACTAACCTTAGAAATGGTTGAAGAAAGCCATCAGGTTTTGAAGGAGGCGATGACGAGTTGTTTCGCGTTATTGATTAACAATATTCACCAATTTGAAATGACATTTGAGGCTAAGTTAACTATGGCCTCGCATGAACAATTAAAAGCGATTGCGTTTGTTTATTATAATCAAAATAATAAAACCGAAATTGAAAAGCTGATTGAATTAAGAAAAGTTGATGATTGGAATGTTAAAATATTTTCTGGATTAGAGATGGGCTGGCAAGAAGCGCATAGTTGGCTTACACATGAAATGGAAAGCTTAAAAGCTAAATCAAATTTATCGGATGATTGAAAAGCATCGTTCAAGTTATAACAATTACATTAATTAGCTAATAAAAAAGGTAGATATGTTATGCATATCTACCTTTTTTATTTTGAGGAGAGCCGTACCAATATCACGAATGACAGGTATTAATTCTCATTATAATTGAGCAAAACACTTATCAGCTGCAGCTAATGTTTTATCAATAATGTCATCAGTATGAGCCGTTGATAAAAAGCCCGTTTCAAAGGCTGATGGCGCTAAGTAAACACCTTCTTTTAACATTAAATGGAAGAATTTTTGAAATCTTTCGCTATCACATGCCGTTGCTTGCGCATAAGTTGTAATGGTTTCCTTTGCATCAGTAAAGAAAAATCCAAACATGCCGCCTACGTAGTTTACGCTTAGTGCAATATTATTTTTTTCAGCCATCGCTTTTAATCCAAGGGCTAGTTTTTTAGTGCCTTCAGATAACTGTTGGTGTTTATTGCCCTGAGACAATTCAGTTAACGACGCTAAACCTGCTGCCATCGCTATTGGGTTACCTGATAGGGTGCCTGCTTGATAAACTGGGCCTACAGGAGCGATATAATCCATTATTTCTGTTTTACCACCAAAGGCGCCAACAGGCATGCCGCCACCAATAACTTTACCTAACGTTGTAAGATCAGGAACAATATTATAATGAGCTTGAGCACCGCCGAGTGCAACTCTGAATCCAGTCATAACTTCATCAAAAATTAAGACACTGTTGTGTTGATCGCAAACTTCTCTTAAACCTTCAAGAAATCCTTCTACAGGAGGAATGCAGTTCATGTTTCCTGCCACGGGTTCCACAATAATACAGGCGATTTCGTCTTTATATTCAGTAAAAATTGCTTTTACTTCTTCAATATTATTAAAGCTAACGGTCAGTGTATGTTTAGCAAAATCAGCAGGTATACCAGGAGAGTTAGGTACACCCATGGTTAATGCACCAGAACCCGCTTTAACGAGTAACGAGTCGGCATGACCGTGATAACAACCTTCAAACTTTAATATTTTATCTCGGCCTGTATAACCACGAGCTAAACGTATAGCGCTCATGGTTGCTTCTGTGCCTGAACTTACCATACGAAGCTTTTCCATTGATGGCACAAGTTCTTTAACTTTTTCAGCCATGGTAATTTCAAGTTCGGTTGGGGCGCCAAAACTTAAACCATTTTTTGCTGTTGAAATAACAGCTTCTAAAATAGCAGGGTGATTATGACCTAAAATCATAGGTCCCCATGAGCCTACGTAATCAATGTAGGCATTATCGTCGGCATCGTAAATATAGGCGCCGTCTGCGCGTTTAATAAAACAGGGTGTGCCGCCTACGCCGTTAAAAGCTCTTACAGGAGAGTTAACGCCACCAGGAATAATGTGTTGTGCGTTTTCAAAAAGTTGTTCAGATTTATTCATTTTGTCGTTCCAATATTTATTTCGCTGTATGCCAAGTCACTGGCTTTTCAAATTTGGTCAGGTTATTTTCAACACCAAGTGTTAGTGCAAAAAGCGCCATACGCACTAATACACCGTTTTGTGCTTGTCTGAAAATGGCGAGGTTGTTTAGATCATTGAGGTCGTTATCAAGTTCGTTTGCATCAGGGCGAGAATCTCTTGGTAGAGGGTGCATAATTACCGTATTTTCTTTGCAATACTGAAGATAAATTTCTTTATTTAAACTAAAGTGGCCTCGGTATAAATCAGCCTCATCTTTACTGGCAAAACGCTCTTGTTGAATACGTGTTTGATAAATAACATCGCACGCGAGATTGCCTTCTATTTTGTCTGTTTGAATAACTTCATGACCCGCATTCGTCAATGTAGATATTACACTGTCTGGCATTTTTAAAGCATCTGGCGATATCATAGTCACTTTTACATTATTGTATAAGCTTAAGAGTTTAGATAAAGAATGCACGGTTCTGCCATGTTTTAAATCACCCATTAGGGTAATATTTAAATTGTCTAAATTTTTGTTAAACGGAGCCATTTCAGACTTGATAGTGAATAAGTCAAGTAAGGCTTGCGTTGGGTGTTCATTTGCTCCGTCACCACCATTGATTACAGGAACACTACTGCCTTGTGCGAATTCTTCAACCGAATGCATTTTAGGGTGGCGCATGGCAATAACATCGGAATAACCGCTAATAACTCTCGCGGTGTCAAATAGCGATTCGCCTTTGCTTAATGATGAGTTTTCTTCACCAACAGTTTCTCTAACAAAACCACCTAATAAATTAAATGCCGCACCAAAACTTACACGAGTACGTGTGCTTGGTTCAAAAAATAAGTTATTTAAAATAGCCCCGTCGAGCACGGTACAACGCTTTTTTCTCATAGCATAAGGCGCCATAAGAGAAGATATTTCTAAAATGCGAGAGATGGCATCGCGATCAAATTGTGATACAGAAAGTATATGACTTCCTTCAAATTTCATCATGTTGATATACCTAAATGTAGTTGGTTTTGTAAGGAGCGCTTGCTTGTACATTCATTAAGAACGAGCGGGAATATAGCATAAAAGACTATTGAAGATAACGAAAATTACGGTAATCGTGTCCCGCTTTTGAACTAAAAAGGTTTCACATAGGCAAGAATAATAATACCAAATAAGGCGAAAACAGGTAATTCGTTAAACAAGCGATAAAAACGGCCTGACTTTGTATTTTTATCATTTTGAAAGTCGTTAACTAACTTAAAACAATATATGTGATAAATAACTACTAAAATTACTAAGCTAAGTTTTACGTGCAGCCATTTGGAAGCAATAAACCAATCTATTCCATAATAATTAATTAACGCAATCCCTAAGCCGATAGTGAGAAAAGCAAAAGGAGTGATAAAATAGAGTAATCTCTTTTCCATTCCTTTTAAGTGTTCAGCCACTTCTTTTGATTGTGTTTCAGCATGATTTACAAAAAGGCGTGGTAAATAAAATACACCAGCAAACCATGCTGTCATAAAAGCAACATGAAAAGCCTTTAGCCATAATAAAGTTGTCATTAACGTATTTTTCCTTCAATTAAAAAGCGTCTTATTTGTTCAAAAGTAATAACTCCTAAAACGTCGTCTATATTCTCACCATAAATATAAACACCACCTTTACGTTTTTTAACCAAGAGTAAATAGGCTTCTACTAGAGTTGATTGCGCATGTAATGGTAGTAATAGGTGATTAGTAATTACTTGACTGTTAGGGTCTGAATCATCTCTTTGAAGCCAATAATATAAGCTATTTTCTGCGTTGTTATTATCAATTCTATCTAATAGTAAACCGTACTCGTTGGCTTGCTCTAAATGTTCTGCTTTTTCTTGTTCTGAAAGTTTGTGACTAATGGTGAAATGTTCGTTCATTAATCCTAAAACACCGATGCGCTGTAATGACTTTTCTAAGGGAGGTTTGCGGTAAGTCAGATTTTGAACTTCAAGCTGCATGACAAATAAAGAGCGATTACCAAAAAATTGTCCAGAGATTACACATGCAGTTCCAATCACTACCATAGCCGGTACAATAATTTCTAATTGATTTGATAGCTCAACAACCGTAATTAATGCGGCTAATGGCGCATTTAATGTTGCAGCCATCATGCCTGCCATTCCCATTAAAGCTAAGTCATTAGTTAAATGAGCTTCGGGGAAATATAATTGCACTATTATTGCGGCGCAACTTCCAGCTATTGCCCCTATACCTAAAATAGGGCCAATAGCGCCTCCTGGTATCCCTAAACCTAACGCTGATATTGTCATCACTATTTTAGCAACTAACAAACCCGTAATGAGAACTAGAGAAGAGTTTTCTCCAAGAGAAAAGCTAATAGCATTTATATTGGTGCCTACTGCTTGAGGAATAACATAGCTGAGAGCACCCGTAATTATTGCGGCTAAAAGTAGGCGCTTAACAATGTGAAATTTTTCTGAGTGTTTAATAATTAAAACTAAGTAGCGATTAAAAACAAAAGCCACAATACCAATTGCAATAGCAAATACAATGAGTACAGGGTAATGTGCGAACTCCAAGGCGATATTATTAAAATATTCTAATTCATGAGCTGGGCCTAAAGTGCTACTGGTGATCATAGAGCCGACAAGAGATGCCATCATTATAGGAATGAATATATGAACTTTGTATTCGCGAAGGATAACCTCCATAACAAAAATAACGGCCGCAAGTGGTGTATTAAAACTTGCTGAAATTGCTGCTGCAATTCCACAAGCACATAAGGTACGAATACTGTTATGAGGTAATTTTAATAATGTACCTAAATAGCTACTAAATGCGGCGCCAAGGTGGATAGCGGGGCCTTCGCGCCCTACAGAAAACCCTGAAGCTAAAGCAACGGCACTACCAATAAATTGGTTGATAGTATTACGTAGGGGGATTTCACCGTAAGCGACTTTTAAACGGTGCAAAACAAAGGGGATGCCGGTACGTAAGTATTTATACCCAGTAACCCAAGAAACTAATAATATAATTATCGCGCCAATTATAGGCATTATGAAACGACTTGCTTTACTTAAGCTGTTATAGTTGTCCTTTTCGCTTAAATATAGTAGCTGTAAAGCGTCTGTTGTGATTGTAAAGCCAACAATAAGTAGCGCTGATAGTGCGCCACCTATAGTTGCGAGCATGCAAAGTTGCCAAGAGGTTATTGGGAGCGATAAACGTTTTTTTAATGAAAATAATATCATTATTAATAAATCATAAAGCGGTAGTTGTTATTTACATTAATATGCATTGATAAAGTAATCTTAGTAAAAGATTCATTAACAGCATATGATGTAAAAATAGTTCCTTATAATGTTTAACATATTAATACTTTTTAAATGAATTGGTTAGCAAAAATAAATCTTAATGCTTTTGTGCATAAATTAGGTGTCTTTCGTTCATCGTTATTGTTGATGACCTTGATAATCACGTGTATTTTTGTTGGTTATCGAATTGGTAATTATTTTCATGGGTATCAATCACAAGCTTTATCTTATCATAAAAAAAGATTAGAGCTTTTGTATAAACAAGAAGCGGAACAAATAAAAAGAATAAATACCTTAGAAGCTGAATTAGAAGTGGAAAAGATGGCGGCTAAAAGGTCATTAGCTTTACTTAAAGATGTGGAAAATGAACATTATCAGCTGAAAAAAGAATTGGCTTTTTATGAAAAAATTATGGCCCCTGAAAAGCAAGCTGATGGTGTTGTGCTTGATGACTTTATTGTGTCAAAAACCGAAACAGAAAATCGATATAATTTTAGAGTATTTTTAGTTCACCAGTTATTACAAAAAAGATATGCCAAAGGTTTTGTTGATATTAAAATTTCAGGCAGTTTGGAAAATAAAACCATCGTGTTAAACCTGAGCGATATATCAGAACTCACTCAGAAAGATCTTTCTTTTAGTTTTAAGTTTTTTCAAGTGCTTGAAGGTGTATTCTCTTTGCCAGAAGATTTCTCGCCAGAAAAAATAAATATTATCATTACTTTACCGAAAGGGCGTTGGCAGAAATACCACCGCTTAGAAGAAAGTTATAAATGGAATATTAAATTAGGTCGTTTCGCTAAATCGATCCCTATAATACTTGACTAAAACAGTCAAGTTTAAGATAATCACCCACAGTTTCAATGTATCAAGTAGAGAATTATGTCTAGCCCAGAATTACCAATCAAATTTTCAGACGCAGCAGCAACCAAAGTACTTGCTTTAATTTCTGAAGAAGAAAATCCAGAGCTTAAGTTACGTGTTTATGTAACAGGTGGTGGCTGTTCAGGTTTTCAATATGGATTTACTTTTGACGAAAAAGTAAATGAAGGGGATATGACTATTGAGAAAAAAGGCGTCACTATGGTAGTTGACCCAATGAGTATTCAGTATTTAGTTGACGGTGAAGTTGATTATGTTGAAGGCTTAGAAGGTAGTCGATTCTTAGTTAATAATCCTAATGCAACTACAACGTGTGGCTGTGGTTCTTCTTTTTCTATCTAATACCATGACTTTTTCAGTATTATTTTCAGTTTAGGTAAACTTTTATCTAAACTGAAAATAAAGTTTACCTCATTACTCTTCAATATTTTTTCTGCGTTTAATTGCCCCTTTTGTTCGTTCAACACGTTTGCATGTCGTCTAGTTATTATGAATACTGTAGAATTATACCCGTTATCATTCAAGATGCAGGTTTCAGTGGGAACTAAAAACAATTTAGGCAAGGCATTAAGTTTACGTCATGGTTATTCTCGGTAACTGCTCCTGCGTTACCCTAATGTCCTACATCCGTGTAGGAACCTGACTAAAGTTAATAACGAAGCATAAATTGTTTTTAGAGCCATCGGAGAAGCGCTTGAGCAAAATCACTTCGTCGTTAATGCTTTTTATAAGGAAACGACCATTATTGCAAAGCATTGCCTTGAATTGATATCGCTCAAGCACTCTGAAATAGCCTCTTGAGTGGTAACGGGTATATAATTAACGTTTAGGAACTTCAATGTTTAATAATTTATTAAAAATAGGGCTGTTTTCAATTACTTTGTTGAGTACAGCGGTAAGTGCTGATGTGCTTAATACTAACGAACAAAAGCAACTCATGGCGTTGCAAGAAACGGCATTAACGTCTGATTTGTCGTATAACTTAATTGAATCTTTAACAACCGAAGTAGGTCATCGCTTAGTTGGATCTGAAGGCGATAAAAAATCAATAATTTGGGCTGTTAATAAAATGAAAACACTCGGTTTTGATAAAGTGTGGACTGAAGATGTAACAGCAACCTATTGGCATAGAGGAGAAGTAGAAGCGAAAGTTATTGCTCCTTATCCGCATAAAGTCGTTGCAATTGCCTTAGGTGGTAGCGTAGGTACCGGTGATAAGGGTATTAAAGGTAAAATAGCTCACTTTAATACATTCAAAGATTTAGAAGCTGCCGCAGATAATAGCTTAACTGGTAAAGTTGTTTTTATCTCATACCGTATGGAAAGACATATTGATGGTAAAGGATATGGACCCGCAGTGGCAGCACGTAAAAATGGTGCAGCAGTTGCCGCTAAAAAAGGCGCTTCAGCTATTATTATCCGCTCAATTGGTACAGACAACAATCGTTTAGCTCATACGGGGTCTGTACGTTATGACGAAGGTGGTAAAGCAATACCCGCAGCAAGTATTTCAAATCCAGACGCCGATATGTTACTTAATCAATTAAAACGTTCTGATGATGTAGAATTTTTCTTAAAACTAACCTCTCATAGCGATCCTAAGGTGGTAGCCAAAACAGCTAACGTTATTGGTGAATTAACGGGTAGTGAATTTCCAAATGAATATGTAACGCTTGGTGCTCACCTTGATAGTTGGGATGTTGGAACAGGCGCTGTTGATGATGGTATTGGTGTCGGTATGATGATGGCAACAGTGCATCATATTGCACAATTAGCGGTTAAACCTAAGCGTACTATTCGCGTTATTTTATTTGCGGCTGAAGAAATAGGATTAGTTGGCGCAAAAACGTATGTTGAAAAGCGTAAAAGTGATATGACAGGCCATGTTATTGGCGCTGAATGGGATTTTGGCGTAGGTCCTATTTATGAAATGAGAACTGGTGTGGGTAAAAAATCACTGCCAGCGTTACATGAATTTGCACAGTACCTTAAGCCTTTAGGTGTTGGTGTGAGTAAAACGAATACAGCTAAAGCACAATCTGATATGAGTTTAATGAGTGAAGCAGGTATGCCTAGTGTAAATTTTGCGCCTGATGGTAGCTTGTATTTTGATTATCATCACACAGAAAACGATACGCTAGATAAGGTAGATGCTAAAGCGTTAAAGCATAACACTGCAATTTATACTATGTTTGCTTACTTTGCGGCTCAATCTGGCGTTGACTTTAGCCATTAGGTGGTTGGGATTTTTTTAGTTTGAGTAGGGTTCAATTTAAAAGTGTTTATTGTTTTTAAGTTGAACCTGATATTTATTGATTACGTTATTTACTCCGCTTCAAATTCACTCATTTTCTTATTCATATAAAGTTGCTGATCAGCTTTTTTTAATAACTCATTCATACTTGATTCACCGTCACTGACTGCTGCTCCACAGCTTATTGTAATAGGTAAAAGTTTATTTTCGTATGGCATAGGGTTGTCGATAAAATGCTGACAGAGCCTTTTAGCGGCCATCAATGCTTCATTATAGTTTTGACTTGCTAATGTTACGACAAACTCGTCTCCTGCATAGCGAAAGCAACGGTCATTTTCTCTAATTAAGTGTTTAAGTTGTTGAGCAACATAAATGAGTACTTGATCACCACAATCATGACCATAGGTATCATTAATTTTCTTAAATTTATTACAATCAATAAAAAGTACGGCAAATGAAACACCATATCGTTGTTGCCTAATTAACTCTTCAGTAATTGATGCTTCCATTAATCTACGATT
This sequence comes from Pseudocolwellia sp. G5-9, assembly GCF_055808995.1. NCBI lineage: Bacteria > Pseudomonadati > Pseudomonadota > Gammaproteobacteria > Alteromonadales > Colwelliaceae > Pseudocolwellia > Pseudocolwellia sp. G5-9. The sequence goes on along the minus strand of NZ_CM147893.1, from coordinate 2,514,812 downwards.
AGCAACGCCTGTTAACCTATCGTAATTGGCAATATATTCTAACTGTTCTCTAGCCAATACATTTGATAAACATAAACTTACTTTTACCGCGAGTTGTTCTAAATGAAAGGTACCTAAACTTGGGGTAAAGCGTGTTTTATCTATATCAGTAAATAGTAGGCTACCAAAAAGCTTATTCTCAAGAATTAAAGGCGTTAGCGCAAAAGATTGTCCTGAACCTAATGTTTCTTGAGAAAAGTTTACTAACAACTCTTGAATATTGTCAGTTAAGAAAGGTTGATTGTTGAGGTGATATTTTTTTAATTGGTTGTGAGTAACGCTGGTTGTGTTTTGTTGATACCAATATGATTTTATATTTTCATTAATAAGAAATGAGATAGGTGTAGGGTCAACTAACAACAAACGGATATTGGTTAAATTGAATTTAGTTTTGATAGAGTTTAATAAACGTTGTAGCAATTCATCACTAGAATTTGACGTTAAAACTTCTGTTTCAATTTCAAATAGTTTTTTAGAAATAGCTTCATTAGCTTTAGAATTTTCAATTAATTGTTCTAGTTCAGACATTTAATTAACTCTTTTAAAAATACTTTAAAGGAACATTGTTATATGAACCTAACTATTGTGCAAGCATTCAATGGCCATTTTATGGTATTAAAATTGCTTTGTTAGTTGTAATAGTTAAATAAAGTTTTACTAGTATGCTCAATATTTTTGTTTAATGGTCGATAATAAACATAATGTTTGACCTAAGTCATACTACTTTTAAATATTAATAGGTTGTCTTATGAAGTTATCTTTTTTCTCACTGTTGTTTTTCATATTTATTTCTTTTCTGTCGTCTGCTGAAACATTAAAAGTGGTACAAATATATACGGATAATGAATTATTAGATCTAATTAAAGAAAATAAACATTTAGGGCAAGTTGTTTTAGATGATTGTCAGCTTGTACAAGACATTGAAGCGAGGGCGATTAAATCAAAAATGCCTTCTTACCAGTTTTTATGGGGAGATATGCTGGCTTATGGTGTTTGTGTGAAAAAAGACGTTGAATTAGGACTTTACTACATGCAAGAAGCTGCTGACCAAGGTTTAGCTGAAGGGCTTGAACAACTCGGCCGATATTACCATGTAGGAAAGTTTGTTCAGGTGGATGTAGATAAAGCGATTCGTTACCTAAAAGAAGCTGCAACCCTAAAAAACTTAAAAGCTCAAATTCGATTAGCGCAAATATATGACCAAGGCTTTGGCAGTCCGTTAGATTTTCCCGCACTTTATTCTCAACTTCATCATGCCGTTACAGACGATAAAAAAGAGCATAAACAAATATCTATGTTACTACTAAAACTTGCCGATAAAATGCCAGAACGAGTGATTAATGCGGCAAAAGTTACCGAATATTGATTTATAGTGTGGTTTTATGTTGAAAGCGAAATTAATGCTCATTAATTCGCTTAATTTAGGGCAATTGCGTATAATAAACAAAAATATTATTGAACTTATACTGTGACTTTAAAAGACCCTTTTTCAAAACGTGAAGCAGAAAAATACGAACAACCGGTCGCAAGCCGAGAGCTTATTTTATCTGTAATTCAAGATGCTCCTATCCCGCCCACTTTCAATGCACTACTCAAAACCTTTAACTACACCGATGAAAATAACAAAGTAGGTTTGAAGCGACGTTTACGTGCAATGGAAACCAGTGGACAGATAATATTTAATAAATTTAAGCAATACGCGATTGCACCTAAAAATAGTGTACTAACGGGTAGAGTGAGCGGCCATAGAGATGGTTTTGGCTTCTTTATTCCTGATGTTGCTTCAGGAGAAAAGCCGGGTAAAGATTTATACATCTCAGCTCATGAAATGAAGCGCGTTATTCATGGCGATATTGTAGAAGCTATTTTAGTTGATAGAACTGACCGTAAAGGTCGCAAAGAAGTTCGTATACTTGATGTTATTCAACCGAGAAAGAGCGGCATTGTTGGGCGATTGTTCGTTGAAAAACACATTGTTTATATGAAGCCAGATGATGCTCGAATTAAAATAGATATATTAATCGAACCTAGTGAACGTATGGGAGCTAGGCACGGTCAAGTAGTGGTTGTTGAGGTAACACAGCGACCTTCTAAACGTGCAAATGCTGTAGGTAAAGTGGTTGAAGTACTTGGCGAGCATATGGCCCCAGGTATGGAAATTGAAATTGCCTTAAGAGAGCATGACTTACCCCATCAATTTTCTGCAGAGGTTATGGAAGAAGTCAGTGTTCTTTCTGATGAAGTAGAAGAAGCGCCTAAAGCATGCAGGAAAGATTTGAGAGATTTACCACTAGTTACTATAGATGGTGAAGACGCTCGAGATTTTGATGACGCAGTGTATTGTCGCCCTAACGAAAAGGGTGGTTGGACACTATGGGTTGCTATAGCCGATGTGAGCTACTATGTTCGAGACAAAACAGCGTTAGATGACGAAGCGATATCAAGAGGTAACTCTGTTTACTTCCCAAGCCAAGTTATTCCTATGCTGCCTGAAAAACTTTCTAATGGTTTATGTTCTTTAAACCCAAATGTAGATCGTTTGTGTATGGTATGTGAGATGTCGATTGATGCTCAAGGTGAGTTAGTCGATTCAACATTCTACTCAGCTGTAATGCGTTCTCATGCACGTTTCACTTATACAAAAGTGGCAGCCATTCTTGATGGTGACGAAGCACTTAAAGCTGAATATGCAGCATTAGTACCTGATTTAGAAAACTTAAACAGCATGTATCAAGCATTAAATGATTCACGCTTAAAACGTGGTGCTATTGCGTTTGAAACAGAAGAATCAAAATTCATTTTTAATGCTGATAAGAAAATCGCTTCTATCGAATCACTCGTACGTAACGACGCACATAAAATTATTGAAGAATGTATGATCTTAGCGAACGTTTCTACTGCTAAGTTTATTGAAAAGCATAAAGCTCACGGTTTATTCAGAGTACATGAAAAGCCAAGTGGCGATAAATACAATAATTTTGTTACCTATATACGAGAGTTAGGTATTGAAACTCCAGCAAAAGAAGAGCCAACACCTGCTGATTATGGCCAAATATTAAAACGTATTGCTGACCGGCCCGATCAAGAGCTGATTCAAACCATGCTGTTAAGGTCAATGAAACAAGCCGTGTATCAAAGTGATAACTTAGGTCATTTTGGTTTAGCACTTGAGTCATATAGTCACTTTACTTCACCTATTCGTCGTTATCCTGATCTTGTAGTGCATCGTGTTATTAAAGCTATTTTAGAGAAGCAAGCAGATAAGAAATTAACTGGCGCTAACGATGGTGAGTATACATACACATCGGAACAAGTTATCGAGCTTGGCGAACATTGCTCTATGACAGAGCGCAGAGCTGACGATGCAACAAGAGATGTATCTGACTGGCTGAAGTGTGAGTTTATGCAAGATCATATTGGTGATAGTTTTAATGGTGTTATCTCAACCGTTACTAACTTTGGTTTATTTGTAAGACTCGCTAATTTAGGTATTGAAGGTTTAATTCATATTAACTCATTAGGTCGTGATTATTATCGATTCGACGAAGTCAGATTGTGTTTAACGGGTGAAAATACCGGAACTAAATACAAAGTAGGTGATGCAATTGAAGTTAAAGTTGCAGCAGTTAACTTAGACGAGAAAAAAATAGACTTGATGATTGACGGAGTTGTTGTTGACGAAAAAGATCAACGACGTACACGTTCTCCTCGCAAAGGTATTAAAAAGAATAGTGCGAGTGACAAAGTCGTGAAAAAAGGGCCTAAAGCAAAAGCTGGGGCGGTATCATCTGAAAAAACAAAACCAAAAGCGAAGTCTAAAAAGAAAAAAGTGAAAAAGCCGCGCCCAGGAAAGAATGCACGCTTAAAAGCTAAATAGTTATCTCATTAATTAGATAGCTAAAACAAATTTGAAACATAAATAGATAAGTAACTAACATGGCAAAGCAAGACGAAGTAGTATTTGGCATTCATGCCATTAATTCAATGTTAAAGAGAGCACCTGAATTATTTGTTGAATTGTGGTTTTTAAAAGGTCGAGAAGACGAACGTTTAAAACCTATTATTAATTTAGCAAGAAAGTACGGTATACCAACACAATTAGTGAATCGAAAAGTACTCGATGAGAAAAGTGAAGGTGAGCAACACCAAGGTGTATTAGCCCGTGTAAAAGCAGGCAAGATATATACAGAATCTGATCTTGATGACATAGTTGCAGCGGCTAATAAAAAAGAAGAATTACCTTTTTTCTTAATACTGGATGGTGTAACCGATCCACACAACTTAGGTGCTTGCTTGCGTAATGCTGACGCTGCAGGTGTACACGCGATAATTGTACCTAAAGACAATGCTGCACGCATCACGGCAACAGTGAGAAAAGTAGCTGTAGGTGCTGCAGATACAGTTCCTCTTGTACAAGTAACTAACTTATCTCGAACCATGAAACAGTTACAAGATTTAGGTGTTTGGATTGTAGGTACTGCTGGCGAAACCGATACCAATTTGTACGATGTTAAGTTTGAAGGCCCAATGGCTCTTGTTATGGGCGCTGAAGGGAAAGGCATGCGCCGTTTAACGCGCGAAAATTGCGATCAAATAGTTAAGTTACCCATGGCTGGTAGTGTTTCAAGTTTAAATGTTTCAGTAGCAACAGGTATTTGTTTATTTGAAATAGTTAGGCAGCGGTTAAATAAAAATTAAATACCTTTGCGGTTATAATTTTTATAGCATCATTTTTAAAAGAGCTTTAATTGCTCTTTTTTTACATCTTGTGTTTGATTCAATGTTTTGATTTTAAAGGTTAAAATGTATTTGTTTATACCTAGGTTCAGAATATGTAAATGTCTTAGATAATTTATTGAAACTTACAACCATAACAGTTTAAAAAATCCCCTTAGTCCACCCTACAATCAACGCTTGCCTTTGATGTCGATTTTATCTACACTACGCGACCTTAATTCAGCTAGAACTTTTTGTTCCTTGTCTCAACACTGGTGTTGGCTGAGCCAGATAAGAGGCTACAACCGTAGGGAGCTCGTAATGCGTCATTACGAAATCGTATTTATGGTTCACCCTGATCAGAGTGAACAAGTACCTGGCATGATCCAGCGTTATACTGACTTGATCAATGCTGCTGAAGGCAAAATCCACCGTCTTGAAGACTGGGGCCGTCGCCAATTAGCATACCCAATTAATAAACTGCACAAAGCACACTATGTTTTAATTAACATTGAAGCGCCTCAATCAGTTATTGATGAACTAGAAACTTCTTTCCGTTACAACGATGTTATTATTCGTAACATGATCATGCGTACTAAAGATGCAGTAACTGAAGCTTCAGTTATGGCTGTTTCTGAAGAACGTCGTGAAGTTAAGAAAGATGTTGCTGAAGAAGCGCCTAAAGCTGCTGCTGAAGAAGCTCCAGCTGAAGAAGTTGCAGGCGAAGAATAAGTAACAGTGACAATCTCTTTAGCAGAGAATTGCCTTGTGTTGGTAGGAACGGTTATTAAACGACCTAAAATATCAACAAGCCCAGCGGGTATTCAGCATTGTCAGTTTTCAATAGATCATCATTCTATTCAAAATGAAGCAGGCATGAACAGACAAGCGTTTGTTCGAATACAAGTAGTAGCAACAGGTGATATGTCACAAAACTTAACTCGTGATTTAACTGAGGGCTGTAATGTAAAAGTGACTGGTTTTATCAACCGGCACGAATCGAGAAATGGTAATCCACTTCTTGTATTACATGCTCAACAGATTGAAATGATTAATTAGGAGAAATCCATGTCTCGTTTTTTTAGACGTCGTAAGTTCTGCCGTTTTACTGCAGAAGGTGCTGTTTCTATCGATTATAAAGATATTGCAACACTAAAAAACTATATCACTGAAAGTGGTAAAATCGTTCCTAGCCGTATTACTGGTACAGCTGCTAAATATCAACGTCAACTTGGTCGTGCGATCAAGCGTGCTCGTTATTTAGCATTGTTACCATATACAGATTTACATAAGTAACCTAATAAGGGGTTTTGAAAATGGAAGTAATCCTTCTTGATAAAATCGCCAAATTAGGCGGCCTTGGTGACAAGGTGTCAGTTAAGTCTGGCTATGCACGTAACTACTTATTACCAAAAGGTAAGGCTGTATTTGCATCTGCGGCTAACGTTGAGCACTTTGAAGCTCGTCGTGCTGAATTAGAAGCTCAATTAGCAAAAACTTTAGCAGCAGCTGAAGCTCGTGCTACTAAATTAGCTGAATTAGCTGAAGTTACTATCGCATCAAAAGCGGGTGACGAAGGTAAATTATTCGGTTCAATTGGTACTCGTGATATCGCTAATGCAATTACTGAAGCTGGTGTTGAAGTGACTAAAGCTGAAGTACGTTTACCATTAGGTGCTATCCGTGAAACAGGTGAATTCGATATCGTTATTCACTTACACAATGATGTTGATACTAACATCAAAGTTGTTGTTATCGCTGAAGCATAAATTTAGACTAATTATTTAGTTATAAATTTTTAAACGCCGTATTATTAATTGATAATACGGCGTTTTTTATTGCCTACAAAAAAGTATGTATCCAACTCTTGTCTGTGGTAATTTCCTCTGTACAAAATAGATAATTCATTAATGCGTTTGGTATAAATCTAAATTTTATTCATTAAATATCTGGTTGTTTGATGAATTTACGTTACAGTTAATGTAAGTTCTTTGAATTACATGTAAATTATCTTTTAATTATTCTTATTTACAGAGACACAAATTTTTGATTAAAAACTTGCGTCAATTTACTAATAGAGGATAATGGAATTTAGGTAATTCGTTATAAATAAACAATAAAATAGACATATGTCACTTATACCTAAAATTAATAAACTGTTTTCTAAAAAAAAATCGAATGACATTATTGGTGTGAGTTTACAGCCTGACTCGTTATCTTATTGTTATCGACCTATAAATGCCTCTCCAGATTGTCAAAAAATCACCAAACCGAATACCTCAGCATCTATTGCTAAATTAGCTGATAATGTTAATGGGAAAGGCTTGTGTCATATTGTTTTATCCTCGAGTCAGTATCAAATCGTACAAGTAGATAAACCCAAGGTGCCTGATACAGAAATTAATGCGGCATTAAAATGGCAAGTGAAAGATCTAGTACCATTTAAACCCGACAATATGGTGGTTGATTATTTTGATGTGCCTCAATTGTCGATGAATGTAGAAAAAATCAATGTAGTGTGTGCTGACTTAACTGAGTTAAGAGCGATCGTTGAAAATATGAGTGAAAAGCAATTAGATATTGCATTAATTACAACGGTAGAGTTTGCTTTTGCTCAATTAATACCAGAAAGTGAATTAGCTATTTTACTTGTTTGTCAGCATGCTAATGAAGAATTATTAATTCTTATTATTAAGCAAGGTAAGATCTTTTTTCAGCGTCGTATTCGAGGCTTATCTCAAATATCACAAAAAACTGAAGAAGAGTTAACTATGGGTTCGATAGATATGTTGAGCCTAGAAATACAACGCTCAACAGATTATTTTGAACGACAATTAAAACAAGCACCAATTAAAGAAATTCAGGTCATTATTCCTATGGCAACTGAAGCCTTTTTAGTTCGTAAAATTTCAGAAAATACCAATGTGCCTGTAAATCTTTTATCAATGCCTGAAGGTTTTGAACAATATCGTAATTTTCCATGTGCGGTTGGTGCTTCTATGTTACCTAACATGGGGGTAAGTGTATGACAGAGGTAGTGGTAGGTAAGCATAGTATAAATTTATTGCAGCCTGAACTAACGCCAGTAAAACCACTATGGTCTTTAAAAAGAGTGATTATTGTTTGGGGCGTAATTCTTTTAGCGATGTTATCGTGGATTATTCTAAGCCAAAATCAACTTGTACAGGAAAATAAACGTTTTACTCAATTGAACAATGAAAAAATAGCTTTAAATGAAAAACTCGTTCAGTTAGAAAATGAGCTAGAAGCTCATAAACCGAATAATAGACTGAAAGAAAAAATAGATTTACTCGCGTTAATTTTAAATAATAAAACACAATTGCATGCAGAACTCACCGATACCAGTAAAACTCGGGTTGCAGGTTTTGCTCAATCAATGACCGAATTATCTGAAAATCATCATAAAGGTATTAGTTTGTCTATTGTACAAATTAATAACGACGATATGACCTTTGCTGGTGTTACTAAAAATCCTCAAGCAGTTCCTTCTTGGTTGGCTGGCTTTGAAAATTCTACTTTTTTATCGGGTAAAAAGTTTATTAATTTTGTTATGCAAGAAAACGAAAAACAACAAATTCAATTTGCTGTAAGTTCTAAAGTGAATCTTGAGGACTTTTCTTATGAGTAAATGGCAAGAGTATTCAGATAAGTTTCAAAATATCAGTTCTAGAGAGCAATACTTAATTTTAATTACGGGATTAGTTGCGGTTGTTTTTATTTCGTTTAGCTTGTTTCTTGATCCGAGCTTAGCAAAAACCCAAAATATTAAAGAACAATCAGCGAGTCTAGTAATAGAAAATAAATCGATTCGATCTTCTATTTCAATTTATGAAGAGGCTTTAGCTAAAGATCCTAATGTAGCATTAAATACACAAATATCTGCTTACGAGAAACAGCTAAAACAGATAGACGATAAACTATTGTTATTAACTTCAGAACTCATTGATCCTATTCAAATGAGATTTGCATTGATTGATATGCTTAAAGTTCAAAAAGGCGTTTCACTTATCTCATTCGAATTACTAGGTGCTAGGCCTTTAATGGGAGAAGAGGGAGATTTAGCCGATGATGAAAAAAATACAAAAGAAGAACCTAAATTAGCTAGCACCGATACAGTTGAAGGGAATATAAACCTATACCAGCATGGTATTCGATTAAAATTAACGGGTAAATATTTTCAATTACGTGACTATTTATCACAATTAGAGGCTATGCCATGGAAGTTTTTTTGGAAAGATTTTAGATATAAAATTAAAAAATATCCATTGGGCGAATTAGAAATTGAGATGTATAGTTTAAGTACTAATGAGGAATTTATTGGTGTATAAATTTATATTAATCATATTGTTATCGGTATTTTCTCTTCATAACTATGCGCAAGATGTTGATCCTACAAAACCATTGTCAATATCGAATAGTGCAGGCATTGAAAATATTAAAAAGGGCCTAGTGCTTGAAACCATTATCTATAGTAGTAAAAATAAATCTGCAATTATAAGTGGTAAGCTTATGAAAGTAGGTGATTATATTGGAGAGCATGAGTTAATCACAGTAAACTCCTCAAGTGTTATATTACGATCTGACGACGAACGTTTAAAGCTGTCTATGTTTTCTAATGTTGTAACTAAATAATAATGAAAAGAAATAATCATATGAAACTATCAAAATTGAGTCTAATAAATAGCTGTGTAATTTCTTTTTTATCTCTCGCTGTAGTGGGTTGTCAAACGGTGCCTGACCAACCAACAGTTGTTAATAATGAGTTAGATAAAGCCATTGAAGAATCAACAAAACCCAAAACTCCTAAGCCGTTAACTCAATTACCTAACGCTGTTCAACAAGAATTAATGCAACAAAGCATACAAACGGCTAAAAATGGTTTATTGGCTGAAAAGCGATTAGAAATTGCTGCTAGTGATGTAAAAGCGCAAGACTTTTTTGCTGCCTTGGTAGAAGACTCTTCTTATAGTATTGCAGTACATCCAGATGTATCTGGCTCTATAACATTGAATTTAAAAGAGGTAACTATTCAAGAAACTCTTAATGTTATAGCAGAATTGTATGGTTATGATATCCGTCGCCAAGGAAATGTTATTCAAGTGTATGCGGCAGGTATGCGTACTGAAACTATTCCTTTAGATTACCTTTTTGTTAAGCGAGGGGGATCTTCTAGCACTCGGGTTAATTCTGGTGGTGTATCAGAAAACGATCCAAATTCTGGAGGGTCTTCAGGAAATCGCTCGAGTGGTAGCTCTAATCGAAACTCTGGTAATTCAAATAATCAAAATAATAATGATCAAAATAGCCAGAACAGTAATGGTAGTAGCGGCACAAATATCTACACAAGTAATGAATCTAACTATTGGGAAGAATTAAAAGAAAATTTATCTTCTTTAATTGGTGTTAAGGCTGAAGGTGGTGAAGGTCGCTCTGTTATTGTTTCTCCTCAAGCGGGCTTGGTTACCGTACGCGCATTACCCAATGAAATAGCATCAGTTAGAAAATTCTTATCTGATTCACAAGAACATTTACGTAGACAAGTTATTATTGAAGCAAAAATAATGGAAGTTACGCTTAACGATGATTATCAACAAGGGGTTAAGTGGGAAAATGTTTTAGGTCATGTTGGCTCTACAGATATTAATTTTCAAACTACAGGAAATCTTGTGGGTAATGTTATTTCGGCATCTGTGGGAGGATTAACCGGTCTTAGTTTTAAAAATGCTGATTTTTCAGGTGTTATAGATTTACTTTCGACACAAGGTAATGTCCAAATATTATCTAGTCCTAGAATTACAGCAACAAATAATCAAAAAGCTGTAATTAAAGTAGGTGAAGATGAGTATTTTGTTACTGAAATTTCAAGTACTACTACTACAGGCACCGCAACTACAACAACTCCTGAAATTCAATTAACGCCTTTTTTCTCTGGGATTGCATTAGATGTTACCGCGCAAATAGATAAAAATGGAGAAGTTATTTTACATGTTCATCCGTCAGTTACTATTACCGACGAGCAAACTAAAACGATACGTTTAGGCGATGAAAACTTTTCATTACCATTAGCGCAAAGTAGCGTTCGTGAATCAGATACCATTATTCGCGCTAAGTCGGGAGAGATAGTTGTTATTGGTGGTTTGATTGAATCTCGTAAGGTTGATCAAGAATCTAAAACCCCGCTACTTGGTGACATTCCTTTATTTGGTGAGTTGTTTAAAAGTAAAACGGAAAGTACCCAAAAGAAAGAACTTATTATCATGCTTAAGCCGATTGTTGTTGATCAAAATACCTGGAAAACACAATTACAAGACGCAAGAGCATTATTAAAGCAATGGTTTCCTGAAGAAGTTGAAAACACAACTAGCGAACAGTAAAAATGTACTTGTACCACTTTGGCTTACGCGAATTACCTTTTACGCTGACACCAAATACGCATTTTTTTTTAGGACTAGAGCCTCATAACGAGGCTTTAGCAGTGCTGATTACGGCTTTGCAAACAGGTGAGGGTTTCATTAAAGTCATTGGTGAAGTTGGTACAGGGAAAACTTTGTTATGCCGAAAATTATTAAACGAAATACCTAAACACTTTGTTACTGCTTATATTCCCAACCCCTATTTAAAGCCAGATGAATTAAGAAGGGCTGTAGCTATTGAACTAGGTGTAAAACAAGCACAACGAATGTCGGTTCAGCTACTGACACAGCGTATTCAACAAAAGCTCATTGATTTACACAAAGAAGGTCGTTCGGTTGTACTTATATTAGATGAAGCGCAAGCTTTACCTGAAGAAAGTTTAGAGGCTCTTCGATTATTTACCAACCTTGAAACAGAAACAAGAAAGCTTTTACAGGTTGTGTTGTTCGCACAACCAGAACTAGATGAACGATTGAGCCAAACTAATTTTCGTCAACTAAGGCAACGGATCACCTTTTCTTATAAGTTAAGGGCAATGACAAGCACTGAAGTTGAGCGTTACATTGAACATCGTTTAAAAACAGCGGGTTATAAAGGTGCCTTATTATTTAACACTAGTCTTTGTAAAAAAATATCCAAAGCAACTCAAGGTATTCCAAGATTAGTTAATATTTTATGCCACAAAATGCTTATGCTCACATATGGTCAAGGACACTTTCAAATTAATACAAGCCATTTAAAAGCCGCAATAAAAGACACCGAAGATACACAATTACCCATAATTGATTTTCGATGGATTTTTACAAGTGTCATTTTAGTTACTTTGTTCGTTGGTGCTTATTTCTATTGGAGTTTCCAAGGATGAGTGTTATTAATCAAATGCTAAAAGAGCTTGAACAACGAAATGAGCAATCGACAGGTAATAGTCGCTTTGATACTAGCTATGGAAATAATAAGCCCTTATCTGCTATTAAAATAGCGCTTATTGCTCTTCTTATTATTGTTGTTAATGTATTGGGCATTTATACATGGAATTTGTATTCTGAAAATAAAGCGCTTAAAACATCTGTAAATGTGACGAGTAATAACTCTTCTAATACAAATGCTTCGAATGATCAATCAACAATTGAAACACCTGTTAATACTAAGCAAATATTAGAAAATCAGCCCGTCGAAGCAATATCAGAATTTAAAAAAGAAAACACACCTACAATTCATCAAATTACTGAGCAACAACAATCCATTAAAGTTATAAGTCCGGTAACAAATAAGCAACTCATATTAGTCCACGAAAATAATATTGAACAACCTAAGACGATAACTAAAGTAAGTAGTCAACAAGCTCAAAACCTGCAAACTGTGGAATACAGCAATACGGTAGTTACACCACTTGATGATATGATGGAACCTGAGATTTTAGAAGAAAACTTGAAAGCTGAAGTAACTCAAGAACCAGAAATAAAATCATCTCTTAGTATTTCTAGAAGTAAATTATCGCCCGAACGTGTTGTACAAAATAAACTGAAAAAAGCTGAACGAGCTATAATTGATAATGAAATACCTATAGCGGAGCGCTTGTTTGAAGATATTTTACTTATTCAGCCTGAAAATAAAGGCGCACGCAAGCAATTAGCCGCTTTATGGTTTGGTCGTAGACTTTATAGGCCTGCACTAAATTTATTATCACAAGGCATGAACATATACCCTGACGATATTGATTTCAGGCTGATGAAAGCCAGAATTTTAATTAGTCAAAATAACAGCAAAGAAGCATTTAATGTATTAAATGACTTTTCTACTGTACAGAACGTAGAGTATCAACTGTTATTAGCCAATACTGCGCAATCTTTAGGAAACGTAAACAGTGTTATTTTAGCTTATAAGCAACTTACCACTATAGAAGACTATAAAGGTAAGTGGTGGATGGGATTAGCTGTAGCTCTAGATCGAAATAGCCAATTTGAAGAAGCAAAAACAGCATATAGAATGGCTTTGTCTAAAGGAAGCTTATCTAGTAATTCAGCGCAATTTATCAGACAAAGAATGACAGAGTTAGGAGAATAATAATGGCAGCACCTAAATTAAAAATGCGGTTAGGTGATTTGTTAGTGCATGAACACATTGTAACTAACGAACAGTTAATGCAGGCATTAAATAGTCAAAAATCTACAGGACGCAAGCTAGGTGATACGCTAATCGAGCTAGGCTATATTGGTGAAAGGCAATTACTCGAATTTTTAGCTCAACAACTTGGTGTGCCATTTCTTGATATTAGCCAAAGGCGCATACCTTCAGAAGTGGCCTCATTATTACCTGAAGTACATGCAAGGCGCCTAAGAGCATTAATAATTGAAGACCAAGGTGATGCTGTTCTTATTGGCATGAGTGATCCTGCTGACTTAGGCGGCTTAGATCAACTTGAGCAAATGCTTGCCCCTAAGCAGTTAAAACTTGCTGTTGTTATGGAGTCGCAACTCTTTGAGGCTTTTGATGGTTTGTATCGAAAAACAGCGGATATAGAGTCTTTTGCAAGTCAATTAGAAGAAGAATACGACCAAACGGCTGATTTTGACTTGGGCTCTTCATTTGGCGATGAGGGCGGTGATGCAACCGTTGGTAAATTATTACAATCAGTATTCGAAGATGCCATTCAAATGCGCGCTTCAGATATACATATAGAACCTGATGAAAATCAACTCCGTATTCGTCAGCGTATTGATGGTGTTTTACAAGAAAATATTCTTAAAGAAAATAAAATTGCATCGGCTATGGTGTTACGTTTAAAGCTAATGGCAGGGCTAGATATTTCTGAAAAGCGCTTACCTCAAGATGGTCGTTTTAATTTGCAAATTAGTGGACATAATGTAGATGTTCGTATGTCAACCATGCCCGTTCAGCATGGCGAATCTGTTGTTATGCGTTTACTTGATCAAACTGAAGGCTTACTTACCTTAGATGAAACAGGTATGCCTAGCGATTTAGTGGCAAGAATACGCCATCAAATTAGTCGTCCACATGGTATGGTTTTGGTTACAGGACCTACAGGTAGTGGTAAAACAACGACTTTATATGCAGCGTTAAGTGAATTAAATCAATCAAGCAAAAAAATTATTACCGCAGAAGATCCTGTCGAATATCGTTTACCACGGGTTAATCAAGTTCAAGTAAACAGTAAAATTAATCTTACCTTTTCCTCAGTGCTAAGAACGGCATTACGTCAAGATCCCGATATTATTATGATTGGTGAGATGCGTGATAAAGAAACGGTTGAAATTGGTTTACGAGGCGCATTAACGGGGCATTTGGTGTTATCAACACTACATACCAATGACGCTATAACGAGTGCACTTCGTTTAATTGATATGGGGGCTGCTGGATTTTTAGTAGGTAGCTCGCTCAGGGCTGTTATTGCTCAGCGACTTGTAAGAAAAGTTTGTGGGAGTTGTGCAATAGATCATGAACCGAATAGCCAAGAAAAATTGTGGTTAACAAACTTGATGGGTGAAGGGATAACATCGCATCGATTTAAGCAAGGTAAAGGTTGTCAAACATGTCAATATACAGGATATAAAGGCCGAATTGGTGTTTTTGAATTACTTGAAATGAATGAAGGCATGATGGCGGCACTTAAAAGAGATGATCCTGAAGAGTTTGCTAAGCTTGCCAAAGCTAACCCTACATTTAGGCCATTAGCCGTAGCGGCATTTGATTATGCTACTCAAGGTATTACAAGTATAGAAGAAGTACTCCGCTTAGTTGAAACGGTTGACGTTACAGGGTAATAAATAAAATGGCAGCGTATAGTTATATTGGACGAGATACCAAAGGCTCTCAAATTAAAGGAAAGTTAGAAGCTAGTAATTCGGCTGCGGCAGCAGAGCAACTTTCTCGCCAACAAATTATACCCATTTCTATTGAAGCGTTAAAAGGTGATCAAAAAGACAGCAATTTAGCTCAAATAGATATTAACGAGCTGTTAGGTTTTGCTCTAGTTACATTAGACGACTTGATTATTTTTTGTCGTCAAATGTATGCACTAATGCGTTCTGGCGTACCTATATTACGAGCTATTAATGGTATGGCTGAGTCAACGACATCAGTTAAATTAAAAGAAGCCTTGATTGGGGTTTCAAGTCAGTTAGAAGGTGGTTATACACTATCAACCGCGCTAAATCAGTACCCTAAAATATTTCCTCCTTTGTTTGTTTCTTTAATACATGTAGGTGAAAATACCGGTAAATTAGACGATGCTTTTGCTAAATTAGCGAGTTATTTTGACCGAGAACAAGAAACTCGAAAACGAATAAAAACAGCGTTACGTTATCCATCTTTTGTACTTGGCGCTATCGTTATCGCTATGGTTATATTGAACATATTTGTTGTTCCAACCTTTGCTGATATGTTTACAAAATTAGGTGCCGATTTACCAGCAGCGACTAAAATACTTATTGCGAGTTCAAATTTTTTCTTAGAGTTTTGGCCTCATATGTTGATTGGTTGTGTATTTGCTTTCTTTGCTATACGTAATTACGTTAGAACCGATAAAGGGCGCTATTGGTGGGATAAAAGAAAAGTGAACTTACCTATAGTTGGCAGTATTATTGAGCGTTCTATTCTTTCAAGGTTTTCCCACAGCTTTGCTATAGTATTAAGAGCAGGTGTACCGATGACATCGGGGCTAAACTTAGTTTCAGATGCCGTTGATAACAGTTACATGAAAGAAAAAATTCTCACTATGCGGAAGTCTATTGAAAGTGGTGAAAGCTTACTTAGATCAGCAGTGGCCAGTAAGTTGTTTACTTCTCTAGTATTACAAATGGTGGCTGTAGGTGAAGAAACGGGAAGAGTTGACGAACTATTAGAAGAGGTGGGTGAATACTACGAACGTGAAGTAGATTACGAGCTAGGTAATTTAACCGCTAAAATTGAACCTATAATGATATCAATTGTTGCGGGTATGGTGCTTATATTAGCATTAGGTATTTTCACGCCAATGTGGGACATGATGTCCGCATTTCAAGGTAAATAATAATGAATTTATTAACGAATAATTGAATTATACGTTATGTTTAATCCTAAGGCGTCTGATAAAAAAGAAAGATCATTAGTTGAAATGGTGATAATAGTTTTAGTATTAGCGCTATTAATGATGAGTTTTATAGTTTCGTTTTTTAAGCAAGAAGAAAAATTTACTGAGGTTGCTTATAGTCGTTTAGCCCAAAATTTTTCTACTAAAGTTACAGCAGTGCACGCACAGTGGTTTATGGATAAACAGCCTGATTACATCGTTTTATCGCTATCTCAAGAAAACCAGCGTATACATGTTAATCGACGTGGCTGGATTGATACTTTAGACAATGAAAATGCTTGTGCCAATATTTGGAAAACTGTCATTATGGGGCCTATGTACTTTATGAACTCCCCGGTGTCAGCAGTGGAGATAAGAACAGCCAACATTGTTGTTGGTCGTGTTTGTCGTTTTGAATTACCGTCAGGTGAATATTTTGAATACAGTTCAGAAAATGGCAAAGTAAGCCAAATATCATTAAAAAACGTTAACCCTTAAACTATTTGTTGTTGAAAGTAAGAGTGTTTCACTTTAAGGTAACGTAGTGTTGTAACTAAATGCTTGTTACAATTAATATAATCTTGAAAGTTATGGTGTTGTTATGAGAAAACAGTCGGGTTTTA
Organism: Pseudocolwellia sp. G5-9; assembly: GCF_055808995.1. NCBI lineage: Bacteria > Pseudomonadati > Pseudomonadota > Gammaproteobacteria > Alteromonadales > Colwelliaceae > Pseudocolwellia > Pseudocolwellia sp. G5-9. The sequence continues at coordinate 2,497,931 of NZ_CM147893.1, read as the reverse complement.
CGCTAATAGAATTAGTGATAGTGGTTGTTATTTTGGGTTTTTTAGCGGTCACCGCTATTCCAAAATTTATTAATTTAACTGACCAAGCAAAACAAGCTAATATTGAAGGTATGGCTGGTGGGTTTGCAACAGGTGTATCCCTTGCGCGTGCACAATGGGAAGCCGAAGCACGCCCTACAGACGCAACTAATAGAAACGTTATTGATTATGACGGCACGGATGTATTATTAACCACTGAAAATAAAGCCAACGGTATTCGTGGTGGTTATATTGTTGCATCTTTAACAGGTGATAATGATGGAGCAACTTTAGGTGGTGGGTTTGGTGCAAGTAATTGTGTTGATATATGGAATAGTATTTTACAACAACCACCAGGGTTAACGAGTGATATTAGTGTATTAAACAATACCAATGGTATGGATTATTACACTACGACTTCAGGTTCTGGAGCGACTACATTATGTCATTACTTTTTAAAAGAAACGTTAAACAAAAATGCATCAGGTGACTTTCTTGCACCAACAGGCACATTAACAGGCGTAGGTAATAGCTTTACTTACCGACCAGCAACGAGTCAAATTATAGTTTATATAAACATTTAACCCTTATTTAGCACATTAACTTTAGGTAATCTTATGAAAAAAATTAATAAATCACCTCTGAATACTCAAAAAGGTTTTACACTCATTGAATTAGTGGTTGTTATTGTTATTTTAGGTATTTTAGCCGCGACCGCAGCACCTAAATTTATTGATTTAACGGGTGATGCAAAAGCTTCTACTTTTCAGGCTGTTAGAGCTTCTGTTGAAAGTGCAACTACTCTTGTTCACGCTAAAGCTTTAATTGCAGGAGAGAAAGTAGGACAAGCAGATCTAAATGTTAATGGTGGTACTAATAATGTTGGTGTAACTAATGGTTGGCCAAATAATGAAGCTGCTACATGGGGAGAAATATTAGATGTTGATGTTGTAACTTCAACTTCTCCATTTGCAATTGCCACTAGTGGAACGACAGGAACTGATGGTGTTGTTGTATGGTACCCACGTGAAGCATCTGATTTAACAACTGCTCAAGCGATTGCTAAAAATTGTTATGTTATATATAACGAAAGCTCCTCTTCTAACATAAAACCAGTGATTGATGTAATTCCAGATGGTTGTTAATTTTTGATAAAATCAATCTTATAATGGAGAGCTTTAGCTCTCCATTTTTTTTATCTGTTGATACACAATAAATTAGTTAGCTGATCTTAAATGATAATTTATGTACTATTCTACTAATAGTGTTTTAAAAACTACTGAAGTACTCTTTTATAATGAATAATAAAACGCATTCTCTACTAAAAAGTAAACATTTAGCTAGCTTTAGTTATAAAGCTGGGCGAGGTTTTACAATAATTGAGTTGGTGCTGGTTATTGTTCTTATGGGTATTTTAGCTGTTACCGTTGCCCCTAAAATGTTCGGTTCAGATGGTTTTGAAGAGCATACCTATCAAGCTGAAGTTATTGCCACTTTACGTAGTATTCAATTACGAGCGATGCAGCAAACCAGTGTGGGAGGAAATGCTTGTCATACCGTCATTGTCTCAACAAAACTTTTGACAGTAGGAGGAAGTTGCGCTGTTAACAAAAAAAACGCCAATGACCAAGCCTTAAATGATTTAGACGTTAAAATTGATGAAGATCATAACGTGACTTTTGTAACATCAGGAATGACGGGTAACTCTTTTATTTTCGACTCAAATGGCATACCTGCTAATTGTAGTCCCCCTTGTAATATAACAATTATAGGTAGTGATACGCTTACCGTTAGAATCGAATCACAAGGTTATATTCATGCTATTTAATCGCAAAGCTTCAGGCTTTACTTTAATAGAACTTGTTATTGGTATTGTGGTTCTATCATTATCTTTTTCTATTATTTTTACCATGATATTACCTACCGCAACGCAAAGTGCGGTTCAAATTCATCAAGTTAGAGCCGCAGAACTAGGGCAAGCGATGATGAATGAAATTATGGGTAAAGCTTTTGATGAACACTCAGATATGATGGGCGGAATGAATCGTTGCGGTGAGGGGAAAGATACTGATTTAGACGGCGCTATCGATACGTGTACTGCTAATAATGACCTAGGTTCTGATGCTGGAGAAACCAATAGAAGCTTATACAATGATGTTGATGACTATAATAATTATTCCATTGTTGAAGATTCACTTAATGATAATAACGATGCAGATTTAGATTCGTTATATATAGGTTTTAGTGTGAATGTTTTTGTTTGTAACGATAGTAACTATGACGGTGTGTGCGATACAACGAACAACATCGCAAAGTTGATCCAAGTTACTGTTACGAGTGCTGAGGGTGAATCGGTAACGTTTGCAAGTTACAAGGCTAACTTTTAATGAAGTACTTATTAAGCAATAAAGGTGATAAAGGTTTTACGCTTGTAGAATTAGTTATTGTTATTGTTTTATTAGGCATATTATCGGTAGGGATCAGCGGCTTCCTCAAGTTAGGCTCTCAAATATTTGTAGATGTAAAAAACCGTTCTGAAATTGTTGCTACTGCCCGATTTGCGATAGAGCGATTAAATAGAGAATTAAGAACTGCTTTACCTAATAGTGTGAGAGTTACGTTAACAGATCAATCGGGCAATCTGACTAATATTCAATGTATTGAGTATGTTCCTATTTTAACAACAGCCAATTATTTAGATATTCCAACGGAAAGTGAAAATGAAACAGCTAAAACATTGTCAGTTGTTGATTTTAATACAAGTGCTTTAAATGGTTTAGTTGATTATCGCGTAGCGGTTTATCCTACTAGCCTCAATCATGTATATCAAAATATAAGAATAAGAACATTAGAAAATGCGACTATCGACAATACTACGCATGTTACTCCGCCAACAAATAACCGATGGGATATCAACTTTACTAATGATGTTTCATTTCCTACGGATTCACCAACAGCTAGATTATATTTTATTGATACAAAAGTGAGTTATTGTGTACAGGGAGATGAATTAAAACGTTTTGTTGGTGACAATCCTAATGATCAAAATAATTTAAGCAGTGCTATAGCTGTATTTAGGGATGACGGTGTATTAATGGCTGAAGATTTATCTTATACCCCCACGAATTTTTCAGGTAATGACTTTCCTTTTAAGGTATCGCAAGCAACCCAATTTAGAAATGCGACAGCGTTAATCAAGTTAAGATTTAACAAAAACGAAGAAGTTGTTGTTTTCAATAGTGAGGTTCATATTCCTAATGCTCCTTAAACAAAAATTTTTAATAGCTAAAAATACACAGAAAGGTAGCTCACTCGTTCTAGCTATTTTTATTTTAGTGGTTATGTCTTTACTTGGAGCCGCTTTACTTAGAATGATGACGACTAATGAAGAAACTTACGCTTATGAAGTGCTAGGTACTCGAGCCTATAATGCTGCACAAACAGGTGCACAACGGAAATTACAACAACTTTTTCCATTAAATACTGGACTAGATAGTACTATGTGTACTATCGGCGATACTTTTTCTTTGGCTAATATTGAAGGTTTAGATTACTGCTCAGTGGAAGTTGATTGTTTAGAAGTAAAACATGACAATGTAAGTTATTTTACTATCACCAGCACAGGACAATGTGAAATCAACGGTGAGGTGACTTCTAGAGTCGTTGAAGTACAAGCGAAAAGTATGAATTAATTTGGGTTTTAATCGTTCTAATCATAAAACAATTATTTAACCTAATTTGATTTATCTAACATGTGATGTGAAAAATAGTAACTATCTTCCTCTTTTTAAACATCATCTTTACCGTTTTAGCTCTAGCTCTTTTTAAATATTATAAAAAAGTAAAAATATACTGTTTTTTTCACAAAAGGTAAGACACTTTCTCTTATACTGCGGTATGATTAGCAGCTAAAAATTTAATTCTATTTGTTTATGTTTATATGAGTTTAAAAATACAAACGTAAATACGGCATAAGTATTTTCTTATGCGATTTGTAAAGGACATTTTCATCGTATGTTTAAAAAATTACGCGGCATGTTTTCTAATGATTTATCAATAGACCTGGGAACAGCTAACACGCTGATATATGTTAAAGATCAGGGCATCGTGCTAAACGAGCCGTCAGTTGTTGCGATTAGACAAGATAGATCCGGTGGATCAAAAAGTGTTGCTGCAGTAGGTGCTGCTGCAAAACAAATGCTAGGAAGAACACCTGGTAATATAGAAGCTATTCGTCCAATGAAAGACGGAGTTATTGCAAATTTCTTTGTAACTGAAAAGATGTTGCAATATTTTATAAAACAAATTCACAGTAATAACTTTTTACGTCCAAGCCCAAGAGTTCTGGTTTGTGTTCCATGTGGTTCAACACAAGTTGAGCGTAGAGCAATTAAAGAGTCAGCAGAAGGCGCTGGTGCTCGTGAAGTGTATTTAATCGACGAACCTATGGCTGCGGCAATTGGTGCGGGTATGCCTGTATCAGAAGCTACTGGCTCTATGGTTGTTGATATAGGTGGTGGTACGACAGAAGTTGGTATTATTTCTCTAAATGGTGTTGTTTATTCATCGTCAGTTCGTATTGGTGGTGATAAATTTGATGAAGCTATTATCAACTACGTACGTCGTAATTTTGGTAGCTTAATTGGTGAAGCAACGGCTGAGCGCATTAAACACGAAATTGGCTCAGCTTACCCAGGTGAAGAGTTAATTGAAATAGAAGTTAGAGGCCGCAACTTAGCTGAAGGCGTTCCACGTAGTTTTACCTTAAACAGCAATGAAATTTTAGAAGCACTACAAGAGCCTTTAACAGGAATTGTAAGTGCTATTATGGTTGCCTTAGAGCAATCACCACCTGAATTAGCATCAGATATCTCAGAAAGAGGTATGGTACTAACAGGCGGCGGGGCTTTATTAAAAGATCTAGACCGTTTGTTAATGGAAGAAACAGGTATTCCTGTGGTTGTTGCTGATGATCCTCTAACATGTGTTGCACGTGGCGGCGGAAAAGCATTAGAAATGATTGATATGCACGGCGGTGATTTATTTTCTTACGAATAATATTTATATTATTCTAGCCCCTTAATATTAAGCAGCATTAGATAATAATAAAGCTATATTTATGAGCCCAATATTTAAACACGGCCCGTCTGCACAGCACCGACTCTTGTTGGTGCTGTTTTGTTCTGTGCTTTTAATTTTTTTTGACCACCATATAGGCAGTTTTGAAACCGCTCGAGGCTACCTTCAATCTTTTGTAAGCCCACTACAGTACTTAGCGACAGCACCAAAACGAATGATGATTTGGACGGCTGAAAACCTTACCTCACGCCAAGATTTAATCGAACAAAATCAAAGTTATAAAGTTAATGAATTGCTTTTACACGAACAGTTAATGCATCTTTCTGATCTGGAAAAAGAAAATAATCGACTACGCTCTTTATTATCCTCTCCTTTACGTGAAGAAACGAAGAAGATGGTAGCAGAAGTTATCGCTGTTGATAGTGATCCTTATACTCACCAAATAGTGATTAACAGAGGCGCGAATGATGGCGTTTATGAAGGGCAAGCAGTTTTAGATGACCAAGGTATTGTAGGACAAATTCAACATGTAGGTACAATAAGTAGTCGAGTTATTTTGATTACTGATGTTACTCATGCTGTGCCAGTAAGAGTAAGTCGTAATGGTATCAGAATGATTGCCACAGGTACTGGGCAAATAGATAGGCTCGTGAATAACTTTGTTCCGCATAGTACTGATGTTGTACCTGGAGATGTACTAGTGACTTCAGGTTTAGGTGGTAAATACCCTGAAGGTTATCCTGTTTCAACCATATTGAAAGTTAATCAAGATGAATCAAGAGCTTTTGCTCAAGTAATTAGTGAACCTGTAGCAAAAATAGATCGTTTACGCTATTTGTTACTCTTATGGCCCAACACAAAGAATGTTAAGCCTATTGTTCATGAAGAGGAGCAACAATAGTGTTAGCTCATAATGGTATTATTATTTTATTAACCTTATTGTTAGCGTTAATAGCAACCATTATTCCTATGCCATTAAGTGTTGATGCTTTTCGACCTGATTGGGTTTTAGTGGTGTTAATTTACTGGTGTTTGGCATTACCGTCTCGTGTTAATGTTATTACTGCATGGGTTATTGGTTTCATACTCGATGTATTGTTAGGTTCTATATTGGGTGTGCATGCTGCAGCCTTAGCTATATCTGTTTTTATTATTGCTGAAAACTTTCAGAAAATTAGAAACTTTTCTATTTGGCAACAATCTATTATTGTTGGAGTACTTGCCGCTTTATATCATTTGCTTGTCTTTTGGATGCAGCGCTTTATAAGCGACGTGGTGTTTTTACCTAGTTATTTATACCCTGTAATTACCACTATTATTTTGTGGCCTTGGGCATTGCTATTATTAAGAAAAATACGTCGGCATTTTCAAATTAAATAATCCTATATTAAAAAAGCATTTTTATGACATTATCTTTGGTTTTAGCTTCACAATCGCCCCGTAGGCAAGAGTTACTTGCTCAAATTGGTTATGTCTTTTCCTGTAAACCTGCCAATATCAATGAAGATATTAAAGAAAATGAAAGTGCGGTTGATTACGTACAAAGATTAGCGATTGAAAAGGCACAAGTTACGTATCACTCTATTGGGGCACCTCAAAATAATGATGTCGTTGTACTTGGTTCCGATACTAGTGTGGTTTATAACCATTGTATTTTAGGCAAGCCCGCTAACCTCGATGAATGCATAGCTCAGCTGCAAATGTTATCTGGACAGACTCATCAAGTGTTAACATCTATAGCGGTAATAGATAAAGATAGAGTTTTATCTGAAGTCGTGACAACAGAAGTTACATTTAAAACACTTACATTAGACGAAATCACGCGATACTGGGAAACGGGCGAACCTCAAGATAAAGCAGGTTCTTACGGTATTCAAGGAATTGCAGGGCAGTTTGTAACTAAAATAATGGGTAGTTATTCAGCCGTTGTTGGTTTACCTTTGTTCGAGACTGCGCAATTACTTTCAAAATTTGGGGTTAATACGCCAATACAACTTAACTCGAAGGAAAATTTATGAGCGGTGAATTACTGGTTAATGTAACACCTAGCGAAACTCGGGTTGCGTTAATTGAGAATGGCACACTACAAGAAGTGCATGTAGAGCGCGAAGCAAAACGTGGCATTGTGGGTAACATTTACCTAGGAAAAATCATCAGAGTATTACCTGGTATGCAAGCCGCTTTTGTTGACATTAGCTTAGACAAAGCTGCTTTTCTTCATGCTTCCGATATTAACTCTAAACTTATTCTCAATGAAGATGAATCGACAAAAGATTCGTCAAATGATCAAGTGCCTGACATTCGAACCTTAGTACGAGAAGGTCAATATTTAATGGTACAAGTGGTGAAAGATCCTTTAGGTACGAAAGGGGCAAGATTAACCACAGATATTACCATAGCTGCACGCTATTTAGTTTTAATGCCTAATGCTGCTCGTGCTGGTATTTCACAACGTATTGAAGATGATAAAGAACGTAACCGACTAAAACGTATCATTTCGCCATTTTGCGATGAAGAGCATGGTTTTATTGTCAGAACGGCTGCCGAAGGTGCCGACGAACAAGAATTAAAGCAAGATGCTGAATTTTTACGTAGAGTATGGTCTAAAGTTATAAAAAGAAAAAAAAGAAAAGTAACTAAAACCGCAATATATCAAGATTTATCATTGATTTTTAGAGTGTTAAGAGACTTTGTTGGAACTGATCTTGAGCGCATTCGCATTGATTCAAAATTAACCTATGATCAAGTTGTTGAATTTACTGAAGAGTTTGCACCTAATTTGAGTCATGGACTTGAGTACTATCCAGGCGAACGTCCTATTTTTGATCTGTTTGATGTTGAAAACGAAATACAAAGAGCGCTGCATCGTAGAATCAACTTGAAGTCAGGTGGTTATTTAATTATTGATCAAACTGAAGCTATGACTACAATTGATATTAATACAGGAGCTTTTGTAGGGCATCGTAATCTCGAAGAAACAATATTTAATACCAACATTGAAGCAACGCAATCTATAGCAAGACAGTTACGATTAAGAAACTTAGGTGGCATTATTATTGTTGATTTTATCGACATGAATGATAAAGACCATCAACGTCGTGTATTAACAAGTTTAGAACACGCCATGGCGAAAGATAACGTTAAGTTTAGCATCAGTGGCTTTTCTGCTTTAGGCCTAGTTGAAATGACCCGTAAGCGAACACGAGAAAGCCTTGAACATATTTTATGTGGCGAATGTTCCGTATGTGCAGGACGTGGTCATTTAAAAACATGCGAAAGTGTATGTTATGAAATATTACGAGAAATAGTGCGAGTCAACAGAGCGCATGATGCGGATAAATTTATTGTTTATGCATCTAAAGCGGTAAGCGAAGCGTTAATTAATGATGAATATCATAATTTAGCTGAGCTTGAAGTCTTTATTGGTAAAGACATTAAAATACAAACAGAACTTATGTATAATCAAGAACAGTTTGATGTTGTGATGATGTAGGTTTTTGGGTTAATTGAAATGAATTAATCCGTTACACGTTCAGGTTTATACCCGTTACCAATCAAGAGGCTATTTCAGAGCACTTGAGCGATATCAATTCAAGGCAATGCTTTGTAATAATGGTCGCTCCCTTATAAAAAGCATTAACGAAGAAGTGATTTTGCTCAAGTGCTTCTTCGATGGGTCTAAAAACAATGTATGCAGCGTTATTAACTTTAGTAAGGGAATAACCATGACATAAACTTAATGCCTCGCCTAAATTGTTTTTAGTTCCCACTGAAACCTGCATCTTGAATGGTTACGGGTATATAATGATTTAATTAATAAGTGATATTGTAAAAATTAATGAGTACTTCTCGCGTCATTAACCGTTGGTTAAACAGAGTTTATAAAAGCATTGCCATTTTGTTGGTGCTTTTTGCTGTATTAATTAGTGCTTTTCGCTTGTTATTACCTTATGCACATAATTATAGAGAGCACGTTCAAAATTTAATTAACACCACTAATGATAGCCAAATAACCATTGGTGAACTTAGTATGGACTGGGAAAAACTGGGTCCGTCTATCGTAATAAAACAAGTCAGTCTGCTCGAAACCCAGTCTACAGATATCTTCATCGATAAAATTCATGTGCATTTAGATTTTTGGCAAAGCCTAGCTAAAGGTCGAATTATCACCCAAGATGTAACCCTCGATGGTGCTCAAGTTTTTATTAAAAATTTTAACACTTCAGCAAAAACAAAAAACGAAGATAAAGATGCTCCCCTTGTTGCTCGAATAGCCGAAATCTTTTTAGATAGGATCGGTAGATTTTCTTTATTGAATAGCCAAATTGTTTTTCAAACCAGTCAAACGGAAAAATTGTTACTTATCAATCAACTTGATTGGCTAAACGAAGGCGATAGCCATAGAGGTAAAGGCTACGTTATTGTTGATGGACTAACCTCTAACAATATTAAAGTGATATTAGATCTACATGGTGACGAAATTGAAGAACTTGATGGGCAAGTGTACTTACAAGCGAATCAGTTAAATATAACACCTTGGTTAGATACTATTTTTGCTATCGATAATAAAGACACGCATTCAGCTATTAATTTTGATGGATGGTTAACCATTGATAATGGATTCCCTACAGAATTACAAGTGTCGTTAGGCAATAACGAAATCAGTTGGACTCATAGTAAGCAGCATCAATTTTTTAGTGTTAACCAAGGGCAAATATTAACGCGCTTTGTTAAAGAGCAAGATAATAAAGGTTTGAAAGCCTTTAATATTCTTTCTAGCCCGTTAACTTTTATTACTAATAAAAAGTCTTGGCAACCTACTCAACTTCAATTTTCAAAAGTATCTGGTATTTTAAGCGGTTATATCAGTGATTTGAGTATCGAAGGGTTAACTGATATTGCGCCCTTATTTACTAGCGACAAAAATGTTGCTCAATTATTAGAACAAACAAGCCCTGTAGGCGTTATTAAAGATCTATTTTTACAGGTGTCAAAAAATAATCAAGCTGTTGTCGCAGACATTAAAGGAATAACGACTCATCCCTTTGTTGGAATTCCTGGTGTTTCAAATATAAATGGCGAACTTGTTTTTAAAAACAATACTACTCAGCTGAGTTTACTGTCTGAAAATGGTGCACTTGATTTTGCTGAACATTTTATTAAACCTATTCCTTATAGCGTACTTTCTACCGACTTAATGTTTAACTTTGGGGAAGGAGCATGGAACCTAGAAAGTGATAATATTGAGTTTTCCTCAGATGAACTAACATTATCAGCGGCTATAAGTGTTGATAAAACCCCAGAAGAAGACACCAAAATGTCGCTTTTAGCCAGTATTATTAATGGTAAAGCTGAATTAGCGAATCATTATTTTCCGAATATTTTAATGGGAGAAGATTTAGTTAATTATCTTAATGGAGCAATTGTTAATGGCAAGATTGATCAAGCGCAAGTGCTATTTAATGGTCCTCTTAATAAGTTTCCTTTTAAAAACAATGAAGGTGTTTTTAATGTAGATGCTGAATTAAGTGAGGCCGAGTTTAAGTTTGATCCTTACTGGCCCGCAATTAAAAACTTTAATGCCAATCTAACTTTTAATAATAACAGTATGCTCATTACAGGTCGTAAAGGGGATTTAGATGGGATTGATGTTAAAGGCGTAACAGCCCAAATTGAAGATTTATCACACGAACAAGTATTAAAGGTAAAGGCCGCGTTTAATCAAACAAATCCGGGGTTAGTGACTCGTTTAATGAATAAAAGTCCCCTTAAGAAAACGGTAGGCAATACTTTAAACCGACTAGTAATAAGTAAACCTATTTCAGGAGAGTTTTCATTAGATTTACCTTTAAATAAACCTGAAAATGCGGTGGCAAAAGGGACGGTTAAATTCAAAAACAATACCGTTAACTTACAAACACCTAATATGTTATTTACTCAAGTTAATGGCCAGTTAGCCTATAACAACGATAAAATAAATGCTGACAACGTAACCTTGTTGTGGCGTGGTATGCCTTTAAAGTTAGACGTTAATGCAAAAGATAAAGCTATGTTTTTTGATACCAATATTAGTCTTGAAGCTAATTGGGAAAGTAAAGAATGGTTAAAACAATTACCTGAAGTCTTGCAGGAATATGGTTCGGGTAATTTGGCGTGGCAAGGCTTGTTATCGCTAAACATGTACCATGAAGGTGGGTTTACTTATGATTTGGATATTAATTCAACTTTAGATAAAACAGAACTTAATTTACCTTCGCCTTATACAAAAAAAGCAGGGGAAGTGCTTGCGCTAAAAACTCATGTAACAGGTCAAACATATAATACGACGATTAATGCTTCAGTTGGCGAACAGTTGCAGTTTTATGGTGTACTTAATCATGACAATATTTCTTTTTCAAAGGCGCATTTAGTATTAGGTGCTGAAGAAATGCTTTTACCTACTCAAGGTTTTCATATCACGACTAAGTTAGCTCAAGCTGATGTTGAGGAGTGGCAACCTTTTATTTTTGACATTATAGAATCGATTAATACATCTGATGATATTAAATTAACCGGTAATGTAGCGAATACTGTTAGCGATAATAGTAAACCTCAAAAAGTGCCTTTATTAGAAAAACCTGAGCGCATAAGAGGGGAAATAGGTTCGTTACTTTACGGTGATTATTCTTTATCTAGTATGATTTTTAACTTAGATAGTAATGAAACGTCTTGGTTACTCGATATTAATTCTAAAGAAGTCAGAACTCAGGTCACTATTCATAATGATATAGCTGAAAAAGGCATAGAGGTAAATGCTGACTTTATTCACTTAGCTAAACTCACTAAAGAAGAACCTGATGATAACCTTGATGCAGCTAGTCTAACTTCTGAAGATACACTGCAAGCAGAGCAACAAGACGCCAATTTATTTAACCAAAAAATGTATACACAATTACCTCCACTGATGCTTCAGTGTGGTAGCTGTATTATTGATAATATAGATTTAGGCAAAGTGAGCTTTGCTATTGAGCGAAATAGCGAAAACCAAATTTTATTGAATAAATTTGAGGCATCAAGAGATAAATTTGCTATCGAGTTAAACGGGGCTTGGAGTCAAAAAAACGGTATAGATACAAGTAGCTTTACTGGTTTTATTGATACAAAAGATCTTGAACAAGAAACCGAAAAGCTTGGCTATACTCCAACAATTAAAGACAGTGGTTTACGTAGCGAGTTTGCTTTTAATTGGCAAGCAAGTCCTTACGAGTTTGATGTTGCCAAATTAAATGGCCAGTTTAATGCAAAATTAGACGATGGCTATTTAGCGGAAGTACCTGATCAAGCAAGGGTTTTCTCGGTATTGAGTTTGCAATCATTGGTACGAAAACTAAGCTTCGATTTTAGAGATATTTTTTCTGATGGTATGTTCTACAGCAGTATTAGCGGGGATTTTCAGCTCAAAGACGGTATTATGTATACCGACAATTTGTTTATGAAAGGTGCAGCAGGAGATTTAGAAGTTAAAGGAAATACCGATTTAGGCAAAGAGTTACTTGATCTTCGTATGTCTTATAAACCTAATGTTACTTCCAGCTTACCAGCGCTTGCGTGGATAGCTACATTAAACCCTGTTGCATTTTTAGCGGGTATTGCGCTTGAAGAAGTGATCACCTCAAAAGTGTATTACGAAATGAACTTTGAATTAACAGGCAACATGTCTCAACCTATTTTTAAAGACGTAAATCGTAAAACTCGCAATATCAGTGTTGGAAAAACAACACCACCTCAAATAGTTGAAGATGTTATCGTTACTCCTACAAGTGAAACACAAAACAACAATTCCGAATCGAGCGAATTACCAAAAAAGAGTGAAATAGATGGTTAGTTTGTCAGCTATACAGTTATGCTCCAAACCTAATGTAGAAAATAATTTAAATACAATTGACGCTTTTCTTAAAGCCTTACCTGAGTCAGATGAGCATATTGTGGTATTACCTGAATGTTGTTTGTTTTTTGGTGGTACAGAGAAAGATCAATTAAACCTTGCTAAAGAAAATCACATTAGTAACTTTGCCGTAAATGGCTTATCAGCTTTAGCTAAAAAATATCATGTTTGTCTTGTTGCTGGCAGTTTACCCCTGCTAGTTGATAATGATATTTCGGACAACAAAAAGCAAAACAGCAGTAGCGAAAAATTCACTAACTCTTGTTTGGTCTTTTCTCCAGAAGGAGAGCTTATTCAACGTTACGATAAAATCCATTTATTTGATGCGAAAGTTAGCGATGGTCAAAAGCAATATTTAGAGTCAACACATACTCAAGGTGGTGATAAACTAAGCATTGCTGCAACTAAAAACGCTAATATTGGTTTAAGTATTTGCTATGATTTACGTTTTCCTGAATTATATCGCCAATTAAGATTACTGGGCGCTGATATTATTACTGTGCCGAGTGCTTTTACTGCCACTACAGGTAAAGCACATTGGCAAGCCTTGTTACAAGCGAGAGCAATTGAAAATCAAGTGTATATTATTGCTGCAGGTCAGCAAGGTACACATGAAAACGGAAGAGAAACATGGGGGCACAGTATGATTATTTCACCTTGGGGTGAAATTCAAGCGTGTGCACCTGATGGTGAGGGCGTAATTACCACAACCTATTCACCAGAAGCGCTGGCAAAAGTGCGACAAGCTATGCCAGTAACCGAACATAATAAATTTACATCTAAGTTGACCCCATATGAATAATATTGAGCGCGAGCTCTTGGCAGATAGCCAAATAGACACCGATTTTTTAAATCAAACATTACATAACATGGTGCAACGAAACGTTGATTTTGCCGATTTATACTTTCAATCAAGTCGACACGAATCTTGGATGTTAGAAGACGGTATTGTAAAAGAAGGTTCTTACAATATAGAGCGTGGTGTAGGTGTTAGAGCTATTTCAGGTGAAAAAACAGGTTTTGCTTATTCTGATGATATTTCACCCGCTGCTCTTACAAAAGCAGCTGATGCCGCAAAAGGCATTACTAAAGCAGAACAAAGCGGCTCAGTAAAAGCCTTTAGCCGTCAAACTCAACCTGAAATTTATCTAGGTGTAGATCCTTTAGATAGCTTAGGGCAAGAGCAAAAAATCAATTTATTGCACGAAGTTGAAGCCCATGCGCGTTCAATTGACCAACGTGTAAAACAAGTTATTGTTAGCTTGTCTGGTGTGTTTGAAAAAATTCTTGTTGCAGCAACAGACGGTACTTATGCAACCGATATTCGCCCATTAATTCGTCTTAACTGCTCTGTGTTGGTTGAAGACAACGGTAAGCGCGAACGAGCAAGTTCTGGCGGCGGAGCAAGAACCGATTATAGCTACTTTTTTGAAGTGGAAGGGAAACAAGCTAGATACTTAAATTATGCTGAAGAAGCCGTACGCCAAGCTTTAGTTAACCTTGTAGCATTAGAAGCACCAGCTGGAAACTTCCCTGTGGTATTAGGTGCAGGTTGGCCGGGCGTATTATTACATGAAGCAGTTGGTCATGGTTTAGAAGGTGATTTTAACCGTAAAGGATCGTCAGCATTTTCTGGCAAAGTAGGACAGAAAGTAGCATCTGAGCATTGTACTATTGTTGATGATGGCACGATGGCTAATCGCCGTGGATCTATCAACATAGATGATGAGGGTACACCAGGTCAGTATAATGTGCTTATTGAAAAGGGCATTTTAAAAGGTTACATGCAAGACAAGCATAATGCATCACTCATGGGTGTTAAACCTACTGGTAACGGACGAAGAGAGTCATACGCTCACTTACCTATGCCTAGAATGACAAATACTTATATGCTTGCCGGAGAGCATGATCCAAAAGATATTATTAAGTCAGTTAAAAGAGGGATTTATGCACCACACTTTGCTGGCGGACAAGTAGATATTACTTCAGGTAAATTTGTATTTACCAGCTCAGAAGCTTACTTAATTGAAAATGGTGAAATTACTTCTCCTGTTAAAGGCGCAACGTTAATAGGTAGTGGACCAGAAGCTATGAAGAAAGTGAGTATGGTAGGTAATGACTTAGCTATTGATGCAGGTGTTGGTGTGTGTGGTAAAGACGGACAAAGTATACCCGTTGGTGTTGGTCAACCTACATTAAAGGTTGATGAAATGACAGTTGGTGGAACTCAGTAATACGATTAACTTGAGTTATAGATAACAAAAAGGCGCCAAAGCGTAATGCCGTTCACTTAAGGTGAGCGGCATTTCTTTTTTTAACAGGGTACCTATTCTTAGAACACTTCAATTCTCGCGGATAACTCCGCTCTCTACGTGCTGGCAATACAAACTGTTTGGCACTTTTGGTTATATCCATAACAAATTTTGACACATTTCCTGGCGAACAAAATGGCAACATAGTCAGTTGATAAATTATGTGCATTGAAGCACCATGAAAACTTAATTGGTTTGGATGTATTGAATCGAGTGACTTCGCCATTAATACCATTTGATAACGGATCAGATTATAAGCGAGTAATATCCCCCACAACTCTTGTTTTATAAGCTCAGGTTGATTACTACGCAAGGTAAATTGGCTATCAAGTAGTGACTGCTTCATTTCTCTAAAACCAAGTTCTATCTCCCACCGATGTCCGTATAAATCGACAATATCAGCGACAGGAAACTTCATTGCATCCGTCATAGACGTTAACACTTCGCACGCTTTACCATTAACCTTTCTCGATACTAATCGAGCTTCAATTGATTCAGGTAATTCAGGAAACTTCTTTCGTGCTTGGGGACAGGCGGTTAAACGAACTATTTTATCTTGGCGTCCTAATGAACGAACAATGTCATATTGTACGTTCTTTTTTAGCGGTATCAGCCAATGACGTGATATTCCCGTGGATTGCCAACGATAAAGTAATCCAAGCGAGTAGAAGCCTCTATCAAATAGTGTCAAGCTATGATCTGGTGTTGTTTCAACTAGCGAGCCAGCTAATTTCATTTCGTTAATATCAACACTATCAAAAGCACTTTGTGTTAATAAATGACTTGTTAATTCCATCTGGCATACCATGCGCACTTGGGGGTAACTTGCCTTGCCATGAGAGTTTCCTGTACGTGCAAAATATTCATTATTTTCTTTTGAGTCAGGTGTTCGCCATACAACGCCATCAACACCTAATAGTGTCAACCCACACCATGTTGGGTGAGTAGACTCCTCATGCCATAGCGATTGTGTTTTATTAAAAATAGATTCTATTGCTTTATGACCAAGTTTCTTTCTTGCTTGTGTTACGGCACTAGGTGCAACATAGGGGTCACCGTTAGGTAGAATGATATCAAGCTGATTAACTAATTGGCGGATAGACATTTTACGAAATAAAGCCATACCAATAACAGCCCACACCATTTGCTCCATAGGAAGCTTGCGCTTCCTTATGGTCGCAATACCTGACTGAGCCAACGCTTCATCAACGATGCTTGGGTCTAATAATTCACTTAATCCTGTAAATTCAGTAAAACTATTTTGTGAAACTTGTGATAAGGCGGTAGAGAGTTGCAAAAGAAAAGGCTCCTGAATAAATTCAGAAGCCTTTATATACTAACCAGAAGATCGGTCAATGGATCGTTAAACATTTCTTAACTGATCGGCATTACGCCAAAGCGCCTTTTTTAATGAATTATTTTAATACAAAACAACTTTAGGTAAGCCTTAAACCTTAGTTTCAGGTTGAATCATATGAACATCGCGTTGTGGGAACGGTATTTGAATGTTAGCTTCATCAAGGGCTAAGTAAATAGCTTTGTAAGCGGTAAACTTGGCTGTGTATAAGTTGACTGTAGGTGTCCATAAACGAATAGAAATATTAATAGCGCTATCGGCAAATTCATCAATCCCTATTTGTGGTTCACGTGTTTCACTCACGACACCTGTAGATAAAATGACTTTATTTAGTAACTCAATAACTTCAATAGGATTTTCGCTATAGGCAATGCCTACGTTTAATTCTAATAACGAATCATGAAGCGAGTTTTGTAATATTTCGCCTACAATATGTTTGTTAGGGATCGTTATTCTTACATTATCTTCATCATAAATAATGGTATGCGCGAGCAGTACTTCTTTAACAACGCCTGTAACACCTTTTACAATAATGGTATCGCCAACTACAAAAGGGCGCGTAATAATAATATTAAACCCAGCTGCATAATTTGATAGTAAACCTTGTAACGCTAATCCTGCACCTAAAGACACAGCACCAATAGCGGCTATAAATGGTGTAACACTTATACCTAATTTACCTAAGGCGATAATAGCAATCATGAGTACAAGTATCATACGGCTACTATTCGCAATAAAACGGCTTAGTGTTACATCAAGATTATGACGTTCGCACACGCGTAAAAGCATGCCTGCTACTTTACCCGCTAAAATATAGCCGATAATAAAAATGATGATAGCGCCCACTATTTGGAAGCTATAATTCGTAAAGAAATCAATGACGATTTGATAAATATGCGCCATTTGATCTATTTCATTTTTTAATAAATTAGCGGGATTAATAACTTCTACCACTTTTTGTGATGTGCTTGCTGTATCGGTTACTTGTTCTGTCATTATTTATGTCTATTTCAGTTACTAGGGGTCTATTTAAATAAGGGTTATGCCTTCAGGTGTAATTTTTACTTTACCTTTTTTAAGTAAATTACCTACGGTTGCTTTAAAGGTTTTTTTACTGACGCCCAATGCTTTTTGAATGTCTTCAGGGGCGCTTTTATCGTGTAACGGGCTTATACCATTATGCTCAGCAATATAATCTAAAAGCTTTTGGCTAAAGTCTTTTACTTTGCCTTCGCCAGGACGAGATAAGCTTAAATCAATACGTTCATCTTCACGTACTTGTTTGATATAACCGGTAATTTTTTTACCAATTCTTAATGGCTGAAAAATTTCGTTATCGTACAATAAACCCCAATGTAAATTATTAATAATAGCTTTAAAACCTAAATCTGTTTTACCACCAATAATAAGCTCAACCTTGTCCCATTTTTGATAGTCAGCAGGCCATATATCAATAAATTTATCTAACTTGCTTGAGGCAACAATACGTTCTGTACGTAAGTCTAAATAAATACGCACGAGGTAATATTTACCTATTTCCATTTCAGTATGTTGTTCGTTGTATGGAACAAGTAATTCTTTAGGCAGCCCCCAGTCTAAAAAAGCGCCCATTTTATTAATAGCTGAAACCTTTAACGAAACAAACTGATCAACTTCACCTAAAGGTTGTTGAGTGGTTGCGGCAACTCTATCGGCTGAATCTTTATATAAAAAGACACTTACTTGTGAACCTGTAGTGCAACCTTCGGGCATTAAACGATTAGGTAACAGTACTTCACCTAAGTCATCGGCATTTAAATATGCCCCTGTGTCATTTACTGTAATTACAGAAAGTGTATTAAATTTACCTAAGTCAGCCATTTATGTTCGCCGTTTTCTAGAAATAATAAGAAGTTGTATTTTATTAAAATAATTAAATACGTTGTTGGGTACTTATACCCGTTACCAATCAAGAGGTTATTTCAGAGTGCTTGAGCGATATCAATTCAAGGCAATGCTTTGTAATAATGGTCGTTCCCTTATAAAAAGCATTAACGAAGAAGTGATTTTGCTCAAGCGCTTCTTCGATGGGTCTAAAAATAATTTATGCCGCGTTATTAATTTTAGTAAGGGAATAACCATTACTGAAATTTAATGCCTTGCATACATGGATGTATGTACTTAGATTTCGTCTGGAACATGAAATCTGTGCCTAAATTGTTTTTAGTTCCCACTGAAACCTGCATCTTGAATGGTTACGGGTATGATACATCATCAGCTTAAGATGAGGGAGTATTTGCTAACTTTGTTTGAATATATTCGCTGTGTCTTAAATGTAATAAGTCAGCAATTTTACGAATAATATGTTCTTCTAACGTTGCAAGTTCGCCATCAATATAAGCAAGTCTCCATAAATAGCCTACAATCTCCATGCGTTGTTCAATGGTGTAATGCTCGTTTACTTTACGAGTAAATTGGTAAAAATCAGTAGCGTTGTCGCTTAAAGTTAAAGCTGTTTTCACTATTTCGTCTATTTGACTATTTTGAAGCTGGAATTGTTTTGCAATAAAAGCTTTGAGTGATATCTGTTCTTCTTCTTGTAGAATCCCATCAGCTTTCATTACTTCACATAAAAGTACCGTACACGCTATTTCTAAAGAAAGTTCAGTTTTATCAGTATCTTGAAATGGCGTATTTAATTTTTTGAAAAAAGCATTAATTTTATCAATCATTTTAGATCCTTGTTGCGGCTATACATCGTATTTAGCAGTAAGTATATCGTTAATAATTAGCGTAAAAATTAACAAAGTAGTCTAATTCACTAGTTTTTATTTTTAAGTTATATCGTGTTAATCATAATATATTCGTTATTTATAACTTAGTTTATTGTTTTTTAATGCTTTTATTTTATTATTTTTTAATATGAGGTTTTGATAATTATCGGCTTGAAATTTGTAACAAGTATTTGCAACAAAATTAGTTTTTGTATGTAAAAATTAGTTATTATATTCACAATTAAAAAATGTTATTCACCCTTTAAACGCTGTTTTTATAAGCAGACAAGAGGGGTATTTACAAGAGGGTTACACTGTGACACGGAAAAAACAAATCATATTACCTATCTTAATTATTCTTATAGGTGCCATACTTTTTGTTGTTTTTAAAAACCTAAAAAAGCCACCAGAAGAAAAACCTGAAGTAGAAAATATCCCTATCGTTGCTGTTGAAGAAGTTACTGTGTCGCCAATGACGCTAAAAGTAGAATCATACGGTATTGTAAAACCTAAATATGAAACAGAAATGGTTGCGCAAGTAAGCGGACAAATTGTTGAGTTATCTCCTACCTTTATACGTGGTGGTTTTGTTAAAAAAGGGCAGTTACTTGCACGTATTGATCCAAATGATTATCAAGCTGCACTCATTGACGCAGAAGCAGATATGGCATCGGCAAGAGCTTCGTTAGAACAAGAGCGGGCACAAGGTAAGGTGGCTGAAAGTGATTGGAAAAGTATTACCGATACTTCACCAACTGAACTTAGTTTACGTAAGCCACAATTGGCGCAAGAAATTGCACGAGTTAAATCAGCACAAGCTTCAATTCTTAGAGCTAAACGAAATTTAGAACGTACAGAGATTCGAGCGCCGTATGATTCAATGATTGAAAGCCGAATGGTTGGTTTAGGCTCATTTGTTGGAACAGGAACTCAAGTAGGTAAGCTTTTAGGTACAGATGTTGCTCAAATTCGTTTACCTGTTGCTGATAACCAATTGCAGTTTTTAGATGGGAATGGCGTTAATTCAACCGTTTTACTTGAAGGAACTTATTCTGGCGCGACTAAAGAATGGACGGCTCAAATTAACAGAAGCGAAGGAGTTATTGATACAACGAGTCGTATGAGTTATTTGGTTGCAGAAATTCAAGACCCTTATTTATTAACGTCTAATAACGAAAACACTTTACCGCTTAGATTCGGATCATATGTGAATGCTAATATTATTGGACAAAAAATTGCTCAAGCCACTTCAGTTCCTCGTTATTTAGTTAAAAATGGTCGAGTGGCCATTTTAGATAATGAGTCAAAATTACATTTTGCAGTGGTGGATATTATTCGCCAAGAAGGCTCTAACGTTATTATTTCTAGTGGCTTAAAGTCAGGAGATCAAATGATTGTATCAGCGCTTGATTACCCTATTGATGGAATGAAACTGGCTTTGCCCGCTAATAAAAGTGAATTAGAAGAAAAAAGTGATGAAACTGAAACACAAATAGCGAGTGTTAAGGATTAATTATGGATAACACTAAAACGGATAGTGCAGCCGTTAGCGATTCAAGTAACGATACAACAAATAAAGGAATTATAGCTTGGTTTGCCCGTAATCCGGTGGCTGCCAATTTATTAATGATTTTCATTTTAGTGGGAGGTTTTTTAACAGCCTTAACCATTAATAAACAAATGTTTCCTCAAGTAAAAATAAACTGGATTGAGTTTCGAGCGCCATATCCTGGAGCTGCACCGCAAGAAGTTGAAGAAGGTATTACCATTAAAATTGAAGAGGCTCTGGAAACCGTTCAAGGCCTTGATCGCGTAATTACTTATTCAAACCGAAATTCATCGAGTGGTTATTTTCGTGTTGATGAAAGTTATGATCCTCAAATAGTTTTAGACGAAGTAAAATCACAAATCGATTCAATTCCAAGTTTTCCTGATGGCATGGAAAGGCCAACTGTTGAGCGAATTAAATATAGACAAGAAGTTATGTATATCAGTCTTTATGGTGATGTCAGTAATGCTGAACTTAAAGAATTAGGTCGTAATATACATGATGAAATTCAGCAGTTACCTCAAGTGAATATTTCTGAATTTTATAGTGGTCTTGGTTACGAAATATCGGTAGAAGTGAGTAAAGATAAACTTCGAGAATATGGACTCAATTTTAATCAAGTAGCCCAAGCTATTCGTAGCAGTTCACGCAATATGTCGGCTGGGCAAATAAGAGCTGAAAATGGTTACATAAACTTACGTGTTGAAGAGCAAGCTTACAGAGGATACGAGTTCGAACAAATCCCCGTGGTTACACTGAATGACGGAACTAAAATTCTTTTAGGTGATATTGCCACCATTAATGATGGTTTTGAAGAAGGTCTTCAATACTCTAAATTTAATGGTCAAAACTCTACAACCTTTTTTATTGGTGCTGCTGATAATCAAAGTATTACTGATGTAGCTGACGTGGTTAAAAAATACGTCGCTGAAAAATCAAAGGTTCTTCCTGCAAATATTCATATGGAAACATGGGTAGATTTAACTTACTACCTTGAAGGTCGCTTGAATATGATGCTCGACAACATGAAAAGTGGCGCCATATTAGTTTTCTTAATTTTGGCTGTTTTTTTACGTGTACGTTTAGCTTTTTGGGTAATGATGGGATTACCTGTTTGTTTCTTAGGTACTTTGCTAGTAATGCCTGCGGAGTTTATTGATGTAACTATCAATGTAGTGAGCTTGTTTGCCTTTATTTTAGTGTTAGGCATTGTGGTTGATGATGCCATTGTGATGGGAGAAAGCGCCCATGATGAAATTGAAGCAAAAGGTCATAGTATTGAAAGTGTAATACGTGGTGTACAACGCGTAGCGATGCCTGCAACTTTTGGTGTATTAACTACTATTGCGGCATTTGTACCTTTTGTTTTAGATGACGGGCCTTCATCTGCCTTTGGTAAGGCGATAGGTTTTGTTGTTATTTTTTGCTTAATATTTTCATTAATAGAATCTAAGTTGATTTTGCCCGCACATTTAGCGCAAATGAAACCTAAAGTGTTCAACCCTAAAAACCCTCTAGATCGATTACGTAGAGCTGTAGATGGCGCATTAAAGAATTTTATCAATAATTATTATACGCCTGCGCTTCAGGTGTGTATAACTTATCGTTACGCCGTGTTTATGTTTTTTATGAGTATATTGCTGATAAGCGCAGGACTATTTAGTGGCGGCGTTATCAAGTTTATTGGGCAACCTAAAATACCGCACGACTTTCCGCGTATTAAAGTAGAAATGAATATTGATAGTGCTGAAAAACATACACTTGCTACGGTATTGAATATTCAAAACATACTTCAAGATGTTGACGACCAAATAGAAAAAGAATTTGGTAAAAGAATGATTGCTGATGTTGAAGTGAGGTTGCAAGGACGAGTAGAAAGTGAAATGACCGTTAAACTTGTAGACCCGACTGAACGTGTCATGGACACTTTCGCATTGGCAGATAGGTGGCGCAAGGCTATTCCTAACTTTCCTGGAGTTAAGTCATTAACCATTTCTGATAACTTGTTTGGTAATGGTCGTGAAGATGGCGATATTGCTTTCAGACTAGAAAGTCAAAATGATCCACAACTACTATTAGCAGCTAAAGAACTCTCGAAAAAATTAAAAACCTTGAAAGGGGTTGGAGACGTTAACGATAGCCGCCAAACCAGCGCTAAAGAAGTGCAATTTGAACTGAAACCACTTGCCTATAGCCTTGGTTTTACTGTGGCAGATATCGCTTCTCAAGTAGGGTATAGCTTTTACGGATTAGAAGCTCAACGTATTTTACGTGATACTGAAGAAGTTAAAGTGATGTTACGTTATCCGCTAGAACAACGTAGTTCTATTGGTCATGTAAGTGAGGTGATGATCCAAGCACCGAATGGTGCCGAACTGCCGCTTTCTGAATTGGCCGATATAAAATTAACTGAAGGTGTTACGCGTATTCGTCGTGAAAATGGGAATAGAACGATAAATGTTTGGGCAAGTGTTGATGCTGAACAAGTAGAACCTTTTAAAGTCGCAAACGATATTCGTGATAATTTTATTCCTGAACTTTTAAGAAAGTATCCTGCCGTTCAAAGTGAAATATCAGGTAAAGTTCAAGAAGAAATGGAAAGTGCCAATACTCAATTACGTGACTCTGTAATTTCATTAATGGTTATATTTTCGTTGTTAGCTGTACCACTTCGTTCATATTCACAGCCGTTAATGATCATGACCGTTATTCCTTTTGGCATTGTCGGTTCTATTATTGGGCATTTATTACTGGGTATGCAGCTTAGTACATTATCTGTATTTGGTATTATTGCCGCAGCAGGTGTTGTTATTAACGATTCGCTGGTGATGGTGGATTATGTTAATAACTCAAGAAAACAGGGGATTCGTTTACACGATGCGGTAATGCACGCAGGTAGTAAACGCTTTAGAGCCATACTATTAACCTCGCTAACCACTTTTATAGGGCTAGTGCCGATTGTGTTTTTTGAGAAAAGTATGCAAGCTCAAATTGTAATACCTATGGCGGTTTCTTTATCGTTTGGTGTGTTATTCGCGACAGTGGTTACGCTAATATTGATACCGATTCTTTATATTATTATTGAAGATATTCGTGCTTTATTTACTCGTCGTAAACATAAAGAAATAGATGAGAAACCTTTAACACCACTTAATAAAGCGTTAACTGAAAATACGTCTGTTGATTAGGTGATTGATAGTGATGTATGAAAAAGCCATCGAATTATGATGGCTTTTTTGTATGCTGAGTTGTAGCTATTTTACGCCTAATTCTTTTAATCGTTCTAATAGGTAACTTTCTTGTGTGTGTTTTTCAGATAATACAACTTCACTTCTTGGGTGAAGAAATAAGGGTAAAGACACTCTAGATTTTGACTTACTGCTACCCGTTGGATTAATAACTCGGTGACTTGTCGAAGGAAAGTAACCACCAGACGCTTCTTGTAACATATCACCAATATTAATAATTAAATGCCCAAAGTCAGAAGGCACATCAACCCATTGATCATCAGTCCCTTGAACTTGTAAGCCTGGTTCATTTGCGGCAGGTAAAATGGTGAGTAAATTAATATCTTCGTGTGCAGCCGCACGAATAGCCCCCGCTTCTTCTTTGCCTTCAAACGGAGGGTAATGTAATACACGTAATAGAGTATTAGGTGTGTTTTTTATCATATTTGATAAAGGCTCTGAATAATGTTTGGCAACATCTTCAGGGCTATGTTTTTCAACCCAGTCGAGTAATTCTTCAGCTAAAGTGGAAGTTAATTGATAGTAATGTAATATCTCTTCTTTTAGTGATGGCGGAATTCTTCCCCACGGATAAATATGAAAGTATTCTTTAATATCTTTTTTTGCATGGCCTTTAGCGGTTTCAGAAATTTCGCTTGAAAAAAAACCATCTTGTTTTTCAGGATCAAAAGCATAATGTTCTTTTTCTTCAGAATTAAAAAAATCTTGCCAATTTCTATAAATTGATTCGACTAACTCTTGCTTAATAGGATGATTTATAAGTACACCAAAACCTGTGTTATGTAAGCTTTCAACAAATTTTTGAGGAGCATTTTCAGCTAGGTAGTCGACCACTTGAACATTCATTTATTTTCCTTAGAGTATGCATCTCACAACAAAGGTTGAGATATTAAGAATGAATTTATTAAATATATCATGTGCTTTCACAGGTTAAAATTTTTACTTAAATTTAACTCTAGAGCATATAGTGATTACGTAGTTATTCACGTACATTAATTTTTTTTAATCGAGTTTTTTCGGTTTTAAAACAACAAGGTGGATATTTATCCTATTTAAGGTCAAAATAAACATATATTTTATTTTATAGTAAGTTGATTAATGGATTTATCTTCAGAAAATTTAGATGATTTACGAGACTCTGAAAAAGAGCTTGTTAAAGAAGCTATTAAGCTGCGTGATAAATACCAACAATTAGAACGTCGTCATGATGTGCTATGTAAAATCAATCAGTTGTCGAGTGAAATTAACCAACTTCCGCTTTTTTTAAAACAAATTCACCTGATTATAAAGTCTTTTGCTACAGCAGATAACATTTGTGTTGCGATTTTTGAACCTACTTTTCAAACAATAGAATTCCCTTATTGGGTTGACGAAAAAACTATTTATCCTAATCGTCCTGTTGCCGCTGAGAAATACAAAGATTCTCTCATCAGCTATGTTTTAAAAACTAAACAGCCTTTGTTAGCGGATCAAGATAAAATAAAGCAACTTATAGATTCGAACCAAGCTAATTTAATCAATAATGATACACAGCAATGGTTGGGGGTTCCTTTAGTTAAAGAAGGTTATGTTACGGGCGTAATTGCAATAGAAAGTCGCGATGAACATACGATATATGATGAATCTCAATTAGATATCTTAAGCTTTGTTGCTCAACAAGTGATGTCAGGAATTAATTGCCTACAAAATTTTGAAATGTTAAATAAAGCGGTTGATGCGCGTACCAGTGAATTGATGCAACATATAAGGGATCGTGAAAAATCCGATTTATTACAAGAATCATTATTTAAAATTTCAGAATTAACCAGTGATATTAAGCTCGATATCTCAGATTTTTATTCTAAAGTACATAATATTGTTGGGCAGTTAATTAATACGGCTAATTTTTATATTGCAAAGCATTCCACAGAATCGAATTTATTAACTTTTGTTTATTACTCGGATCAACTGGCGAATGATGCAAATACTGATTTTCAACCTAGAGTCATGTCGAATTATTTAACTGAATTGGTGATACGAAAAGGAGAAATGTTATTCCTTAGTCATAAAGATATTGAAGCGCTTTATGAGCAAGGGGAAATTGATGACTTTAACCGAAATACAACAACTTGGCTGGGTGTTCCTTTAATACATTCTGGTAATGTATTAGGAGCAATGGTTATTCAAAGTTATCAAAATAAAATTGTGTACACCGAACAAGATGCTGAATTATTAAATTTTGTTTCTCATCATATTTCTTCAGCTATTAGGCGACGAGATCTTATTACCATAGAACGTCAAAGCCATGATGTTTTAGAACAACAAGTTAAAATTAGAACACTTGCGTTAGAGGAAGAAATTGCGCAACGTAAACTCGCTGAACAACAACTTACCCATACCGCTTCACATGACAACTTAACGGGGTTAGCCAA
The DNA here is from genome assembly GCF_055808995.1 of Pseudocolwellia sp. G5-9. Lineage (NCBI taxonomy): Bacteria > Pseudomonadati > Pseudomonadota > Gammaproteobacteria > Alteromonadales > Colwelliaceae > Pseudocolwellia > Pseudocolwellia sp. G5-9. The sequence goes on along the minus strand of NZ_CM147893.1, from coordinate 2,471,280 downwards.
TAGAATTATTTTTATTGACTTGCTAAACCATGCGATAGCCTCAAGTAAACGCTTCCCTGAACGATTATTTGCTATTTTATTTTTAGATTTAGATCGCTTTAAAGTCGTAAATGATAGTTTAGGACATCATGCTGGTGATAAATTACTTAAAATTGTTGCCAATGAACTGGTTAACATGGTTCGCACTAAAGATACGGTGGCTCGTTTTGGTGGTGATGAGTTTGTTATTCTTATTGAAGATTTAGAGTCTGAACAGAGAGCCCACGAAGTTGCTGGCAGAATAACTAAATTTTTATCTAGCCCTTTTGTTATTGATGATCACCCTGTTTATATAGGAACGAGTATTGGTGTGTTATTTAATAACGAACGTTACGATACCGCAGATATTATGCTACGTGACGCAGATACTGCTATGTATCATGCTAAAGAAAAGGGAAGAGGCCGGTATGAAGTTTTTGATTCAAGTATGCACAGTAATATTCAAAATGCATTAACACTGGAAGCCGACATTCGTGATGCAATTGAAGCCAAAGAATTTACACCTTATTACCAACCTATAGTGCAATTGGACACAGGAAAAATAAAGGGGTTTGAAGCTCTAGCTCGATGGGAAAGCGGTAAAAGAGGGTTTGTATATCCTAATGATTTTATTCCGTTAGCGGAAGAACGTAATTTAGTGATGGCGATAGATTTACAAATATTAGAAAAGTCATGTTTACAGTTAAAAAAATGGCAAAATCAATTTGGTTGTAAAGATTTATACATTAGTTGTAACCTTTACTGTGATCACTTTTTTAGACTATCGTTAGCAGAGGAAATTGCAAACATACTAGAAAAAGTAGGTATTGCGTCAAAACATTTACGTATTGAATTAACAGAGCGCGCATTATTGAATAATAGCGATGTCGTTTTAGAAAATATGAAAGCACTTAAAGATCTTGGTGTTAAAATTCTTCTTGATGATTTTGGCACAGGCTATTCGAGTTTAAGTTACCTACATTTATTTCCTATTGACGTCTTAAAAATAGATCGTTCATTTATCACTAACGTGCATGACCATGTAAGTCATCAAGCTATTATTAAAACGATTATTGATTTAGCAATAAATTTAGGTATGGCTACTGTTGGAGAAGGGATTGAGAGTTTTGAAGATGCTGAAATCCTGAAAAAAATGGATTGTAAGTTTGGTCAAGGTTATTATTTTTCTAAACCCATGAAAGCAAGTGATGCTGAATACGTTTTATTAGAGTCTTTTAAAAATAATTAATACAAATATTGACAGGTGCTAGCCTGTGTAGCACTGCAGCTAACGTATTGTTCAGCTGCAGTGCACCTATAACTTATTTAACTTTATTTACATTGTCATCAGTGATGCATTTCCTCCTGCAGCGGTAGTATCAATCGTGACTGTTTTTTCAGTCATCATCTTTTGAAATAATGAAACATAATCTTGTGTTGATAACACAGGTAAAATGGCTCCTTTTCTCGCCGCAATCGTCTTTTTAACGTAATTCAGTAAACTACTATTAGGCATAATAACAGCACCACTTATACGATTATCCTGTAACAACGCAGGTAAGGTGTTTAGATTGGTAGACTGAATAACACCATTAGGTAGCCCCGATTTTATTAGCGCATCGATAATGTCTTCAACGGTTTTATTTTTTGAAGAGCTATTAGCAACAATCACGCAGTTGCCACAGGCTATTGCTGAAAGCATTGATGTTAAATAGAACTCAAGGTAACTGTCTTCACAAATTGGGTGAATTAAAACTCCTCGCGACTCTAAATGTAATACGTTAGATTCACCTGTTGGTCCTGGCAAAATAGTTGGATTTTTTAGTGTTTTTTCAATACGGATCAATATAGCTCTTATTGTAGTTAAACAAGCGCTTACTTCAGCTGTATTTGCATTGAAACCCGAATCGTTTGAAGCAAGGTGAGCGAGTGATTGTCTAATAATTGAAATGCGTTGAGACAATGGAGTGAAGCTCCATTCTAGTTCAATAACTTTCGCGTTAGAGAGCAAGCTTTGGGCTTGAGTCGTTTGCTCAGTTGTTGCACTAAGATTTGTCGTAAAAGTATCGCTTACTGTTTGAGTGTTTTTAGCCTTTTTAGATAAGTCGTTGTCAGATTTATTTTCCACTAAGCTTGTTAAATAGTGTGGTCCGCCTGCTTTAGGACCTGTTCCTGATAAACCTCTACCACCAAATGGTTGAACACCAACAACGGCACCTATCATATTACGGTTAATATAAACATTACCTGCTTTTGAACGTGCTGCTAGGTATTGGCTTCTTTCTTCAATACGCGTGTGAATACCCATAGTTAAGCCAAAACCTGTATCGTTAATTTGGTCGATAACTTGCTCAAGATGTTTAGATTTATAACGAATAACATGAACAATAGGACCAAAAACCTCTTTTTTAAGAAGCGATAGATTACTAATTTCATATAGTCTAGGTGCAAAGAAGTAATTGTTATATTCGTCAAGGTGTTGCGTATCGCAAACATAATGTAACGCGGATTGATTTTTCAAATATTCCACATGCATAGTTAGTGCATTGTGCGCTTTTTTATCAATTACAGGGCCAATATCAGTCGACAAATAGCTGGGATCTCCAATATGTAATTCTTTCATTGCGCCTTTGATCATATTGATGAGTTTATCGGCAATGTCTTCTTGTACAAAAAGTACACGAAGGGCCGAGCAGCGTTGCCCTGCACTTTGAAAGCCAGAAGCAATTACGTCATCTACTACTTGTTCAGGTAAAGCGGTAGAGTCAACAATCATGCAGTTTTGTCCGCCGGTTTCGGCAATCAGTGGTATTTGTTCTGAATCGCGTTCGGCTAATTTTTGTGAGATCCAATTTCCAGTTTCTGTTGAACCTGTAAACATAATCACTTTAATACGTTCATCAGGCACTATGTGTTGACCAACAACACTACCTTGAGCTATTACAATTTCAACTACACCTTTAGGTAAACCACATTGCTGCATAATTTCAATTGTTCTTAAAGCAATTAAACTCGTTTGTTCTGCAGGTTTAGCTATAACAGTATTACCAGCAACTATGGCTGCTGATACTTGGCCTAAAAAGATCGCAAGCGGGAAGTTCCAAGGGCTAATACAAAGTGCTATACCTTTGGGTTGTATATCACCTTTTTCAAACATCTCAGTTGCACGCGCTGCATAATAGCGGCAAAAATCTACAGCTTCTCTTATTTCTGATACGCTATCTGGAACTGTTTTCCCAGCTTCCTTAATACACAAGGCGATTAATTCATCACGATTGGCTTCTAACGCATCGGCTGTTTTTAATAAAATATCCGCTCTTTCATTAACTTGGGTTTGAGACCAAGTATTAAAAGCTAATTCAGCGCGATCTATAGCTGATTTCATTCCTGCTTCATCGAGGTGAGTAATATATCCAACAATTTCATCTATATTGGCGGGGTTAGTCACCGCATGGGTATTCTCAGTTATAGATGATGCTTGTTGTGTTACTTTTTGAGCTTGTTGAGTAACCTGAGTAAGCAAGTTATCTCGCATTTGAATAAGATCATCAATGTCTGTTAAATCAATACCTTTAGAATTTATTCGCCCAGCTTTGCTTTCAGTTTGATAAATATTAATCGACTGAGGGATATTTTCATTGTAAGCATTATCCCACTGTTGAACGGTTTCAACAGGATCTGACAATAATGATTCAACGGGAATTTTTTCATCAACAATGTTGTTAACAAATGAGCTATTAGCGCCATTTTCTAATAAACGGCGCACTAAATAAGCAAGCAAGTCAGAATGTTTACCTACAGGTGCATAAACACGACAGGGGATCTTTTTGTTTGTAACCACTTGATCGTATAAAGATTCACCCATGCCATGTAAGCGTTGAAATTCGAACCCTGAATTGTTTTCAGCTATTTCAATAATAGTCGCAACGGTATAGGCATTATGAGTAGCGAATTGAGGGTAAATAGTATCTCTATATTCTAATAATTTTTTCGCACACGCTTGGTAAGATACGTCGGTTGCCGCTTTTTGAGTAAATACAGGAAAGTCGTTATAACCCTCTACTTGTGTATCTTTTATCTCACTGTCCCAGTAAGCACCTTTTACTAGGCGGATCATCATTTTTCTATTCAGTTTTTGCGTTAATTCTCTTATCCATTCAATAACATATAAACTACGTTTTTGATAAGCTTGTACTGCCATACCAAAACCATCCCAGCCATCAAAAGCACTATCACTGTAAACAGCTTCAATAATATCTAATGAAAAATCTAAACGGTTTGCTTCTTCAGCATCTACCGTAAAACCTATGTCGTATTTCATAGCGGCAAGAGCTAAAGTACGTAATTTAGGAACTAACTCATCAATTACACGTTGACGATGAGATAATTCATAACGTGGGTGAATTGCTGAAAGTTTAATTGAAATACCAGGGCTTTTCATTGGACCTTTGTTATTTGCTGCTTTACCTATGGCTTCAATGGCTGATTGGTAACTATCAAAATATCGTTGGGCATCTTCCATGGTTCTTGCGCCTTCACCTAACATATCGTAGGAATAGGTATAACCTTTAGACTCAGTTTCTTTTGCTCTTTCTATTGCCTCAGATATTTTGTGACCCATTACAAATTGGGTCCCCATAACTTTCATGGCATACTTTACGGCTTGACGAATGACAGGTTCGCCTAATCGGCCGACAGTTCTTTTAAGTAAATTGAGCTGGCTTTTGGGCTTGATAACGGTTTCGTCAGAATCTGAATAATTAACGATTTTCCCGGTAAATAAAAGCCCCCATGATGAAGCATTTACAAATAATGAATCACTGTTACCAATGTGTGAGCTCCAATCGCCTTTAATCAGTTTATCTCTAATGAGTGAGTCAATTGTGTCTTTATCTGGCACGCGTAGTAGGGCTTCAGCTAAACACATTAATACAACACCTTCATCGCTAGATAATGAAAATTCGTTTAATAGTGCGTCTACACCGCCTTTACCTTTTTGATCTTTTCTAATATTAATCACTAATTGGCGAGAGAATTCCCAAGCTTTTGATTTTTTATCAACACTAATTTCTGCGATAGGTAATAAGGTTTGTAGTGTTGAGTTTTCATCAGCACGATAATGATCTCTAATTTTTTGACGTAATGAGTTATTTGTTTGTAAAGAGCCGTTAAAAAGCATAAGTCACCAATAAATGAATAGTTAATAAAACTGATATTAGAGTTTTTTATTCAGAATGTGCTAGCTTATTTTTGTTTTATGCCATATTTTATTTGGTAAAATGTTATATATGCAATAATAAATGCTGAAGTGAGGTTTTAGTGAATAATTCACCCAAAAATAGAACATTAGACCGTATTGATTTAACTATTCTTAATACCCTACAAAAGAATGGGCGTATTTCGAATCTTGAATTAGCTAAAAATGTTAATTTAAGTCCAAGTCCTTGCTTAGATCGAGTTAAAAAGTTAGAAAATGAGGGGTATATTGAAAGGTATGGTGCTTTTTTAAATTCAGCAAAACTCAATTATGGTATGTCAGCTTTCATTCAGGTTACCTTAGATAGAACAACTTCAGATGTTTTTAATCGCTTTAAAGAAGAGGTGGTTAAAATTAAAGAAGTTGCGGAATGTCATATGGTAGCAGGAGGTTTTGATTATTTATTAAAACTTCGTTTTGAAAATATGGCCGCATATCGGGAGGTTTTAGGTTTAATTGTTGAATTACCGGCAGTTTCACAAACCCATACTTATGTTGTAATGGAGCACGTGAAAAATGATCAAGGTGTGCCTATTAGTGTTTAATTGTATTTAAGTAAACAGGTGTTTTTTTGATTTTTATCTTTATGTTTAAAAACTTCGAGTTACACTGTATTTAAGTTAATTTTTAAAGATATAAAACTATGAATGCACATGACTACGCAACACAGGCGAACGGTTCTTTTGCCTTACCAGATACTTGCTTCAAAATAAAATCATTAATGGAAGATGAAAGTTCAACTATTGAAGATTTTGCAAACTTAATTAGTGTTGACCCTTCATTAACATCAAGGCTGTTACAAATTGCGAATAGCGCAATTTATAGCTTTCCCGGTGAAATTAGCACTATTTCGCGAGCTATTACGATCATAGGTACGCAAGCTATTTACAATATGATGTTAGTGGATGTTGCGGCAACAGCTTTTAAACACTTTTCTAACCAAGCAATCGATTTGAAACGTTTTTGGCGAATGAGCGTTTTTTGTGGTTTAGCCACTAAAAACTTAGCCATTAAATCAGGTATTAGAGATATCGAACGCTTATTTGTTGCGGGACTTTTACAAAATTTTGGTGAATTAATTGTAGCAACAATATCACCTGAACTTGCTCAAGAGTGTGAACAATATTCAGCAGAACGTTTACCTTGGGATTTACAAAAAGAACGTTTAGGTTTTACTTATACTGATGTTTCGGCTGAACTTTTAAAAATTTGGCAGATACCTGAAAAAATCATTTTACCTATTCGTCATTACAACCAAGCGAGTTCTAATGAAATTAATAAAGATGTAAAAGTATTGTATTTAGCAGCTAGATTAGCTTTGGTTGATAGTCATCCAGATGAGTTTTCTTATGACGACACCATTGATGAAAACTTGTGTCGTGCTTTAAAAATATCGTCAGAAGATTTGATTGACGCGGCTTCTTTTGCCAGTAAAGAAGCAGAAAACATTCTTAACATAATGAATGTAAAATTTTTTACTCGTAAGTAAAATATACAAGAATAGAAACTGGACCGAAATTTATACACTTGTTTGAATTTTACTTTAATTGAAAACAAGACAGGAAAATAAATTCTTGCTAGCATCGAAAATAAGCATATTAAATGCTTAGGCCAGTTTGTTGAACGATTGGTATTACATAACTTACAACAATATTTATGCCCTAAAAAAAATATAATCAAGGACATCTATGAGCACACAAAAAGAACACTTTAGTTCCCGACTTGGATTTATATTAGCTGCAGCAGGTTCCGCAGTAGGTATTGGTAACTTGGTTGGTTTTCCTGTAAATGCAGCAAAAAACGGTGGAGGGGCGTTTTTACTCGTTTATGGACTCTTTATATTTATTATTTGTTTGCCTGTAATGATTGCTGAAATGGCCGTAGGCCGTAAAACAGGGAAGCAGCCTGTAGGAGCTTATAAAGCACTAACCAATAATGATAAATTATGGGGGGCCGCAGGTTTTATTGGTGTATTAACTCCTTTTATGATCGCCGTTTTTTACATGGTAATTACTGTGTGGTTATTTGGTTATCTTGCTCTAACTTTAACAGGTAATTTAGATTACTTAGCCAGTGAACAAGGCTTTGGTGAGTTTATCAATAGCCCATATTTATTTGGGGTTATGGCTGTTGTTGCGTTAATAATTAACTTTATTTTAGTTGCCGGTGTAAAAGACGGGATTGAAAAAGCAGCAAAGATTATGATGCCAGCTTTGTTTATCATGCTAATACTTATGGTGATATTTGTATTAACTTTAGATAATGCGATGGCAGGAGTTAAGTTTTTTATTATCCCTGATTTTACTAAAATTACACCGAGTGTAATTAACGGTGCACTATCTCAAGCTTTCTTTTCATTATCGCTTGGAATGGGGATTTTAATTACTTATGGCTCGTATATTAATCGTGATACCAATATTGCTAATTCCGCTAAATTAGTCGCCATTACCGATACTGCAGTAGCATTTACGGCAGGTTTAATGATTTTACCGGCTATCTTCTCATTTGATCCCGCAATAAATCCTGCTGATTTAAGTGATAGTTCTGTTTCATTAATTTTTACTTTTTTACCTAAAATATTTTTAGCGCTGCAAACTTCCATCGGTTACATTGGCGCAAGCATAGTGGCGGCTTCCTTCTTTTTATTAGTGTTTTTTGCTGCTATAACCTCATTAGTTTCTATTATAGAAGTTCCAGTTTCTTACCTTATTACTGAAAAAGGCCAAACACGTAAAAAAGCATTATCAACCTTATTGATGACTGCGGGAATTTTGACTGTTTTCGCTACGCTTTCTTTTGGAATGGTTTCATTTTTTACTGAATTTGTTGATTATGCAGGTAAAACTAATTCTTTCTTTGATGTGATTTACGATATTTTTTATGACACTATTTTACCGTTAAATGGATTCTTGCTTTGTATTTTTGTAAGTTACCGTTGGAAAAAGCATAACTTGTCAGAAGAGCTTGCTATAGGTAGTGAAGGATATATGGGATCGTGGGTTGAGAAATATGTTAACTTTTCGTTAGGTACCTTTATTCCTGTTATTGTTTTGGGTATTTTCTTAAATACTATTGCTCAAAAATTCTTTGGATATAATCTGTTCTAGATTTTTTAATTTAAGATATTTATCCTCAAAAATACAAAAAAGCCGTATCATACGGCTTTTTTATTGTCTGCTTTTTGATAAAACTACGTGTGGAACCCATGATTGAATATATTACAGCGACTAACTTTGATGAATGCCAACGTTTATTTCATGGTAGAGGGCACGCTTATCCTGAATTAGCACATGTTAATGTTGATTGGTTGCCTCCTGTTGTTCTTATTACTTTATATCAAGCAGTTGAACAAGAGTGGTTCGAAAAGCAAGTAAACGCATTAGAGCAATTAGTGCCGCTATGTGAATCAATTCAAGTACAGCATAGATATGAGAAATTTGCGCCAACAGAAGTATTGTGGGGAAAAGAGATATCTCATACTGTTGTTGTAGAGTCAGGCCTTAAATACAATATTGAATTTGGTAAGTCTCAAAATACCGGACTTTTTCTTGATATGAAAAATGGTCGAGATTGGGTGAGAAAGTTTGCTAAAAACAAAAATGTACTTAACTTGTTTTCATATACTTGTGCTTTTTCTGTGGCTGCTATAGCCGGTGAAGCTAAAAAAGTCGTTAATGTTGATATTAGTAAGTCTCCTCTTTCAAAAGGGCGAGATAACCATAGATTAAACTCGCAAGATACCTCGAATGTTAAGTTTGAAGGTGTTGATATATTTAAGTCTTACGGCCGACTGAAAAAGCATGGGCCTTATGAGTTACTTATCTGTGATCCACCTTCGTTTCAAAAAGGTAGTGTCGATATTGAAAGAGATTACAGTAAAATTATTAGAAGAATTCCACAGTTAATGTCACCTGAAGGCGATGTTATTTTATGTTTGAATTCGCCTAGCTTAGCCGAAGAATTTTTATTAGCTGAAGTTGCAAGAGAATGCCCTGATTGTACATTTGTTCATAAAATAGAATCACCAGAAGTTTTTAAAGAAGCGCATCAAGGTAAAGGTCTAAAAGTACTCTTATTTAAATACAGCCCAAGACTTTAATACTGTTTTAATTAGTTAACCTCAGCTCGGGATAAGTAAAGTTACTCAACAAGCTATTTTTACGTCTAACTTCGTTGAATTTATTACTAATAGCCAGCTATTAGATAGAAAAATTCGCCTTGTTATACACAAAAATATCAATGTTGAGAAGCTAATATAGCTTAGGAAAACAACGATACATATTAAGTTTTTGATAAATAATAATTTTAATTCATTCGCTAACATTCATTAACCCGAGTTGAGGTTAGTTAATAACAACTCTAACAGCGAGAGCAATTAAAAAGCAGCCTGTAACTTTATCTACAATGTGACTATTTTCTTTAAGTTTGTTGATAATATTTCCTTTAGATAATAGCAGGGTTACAAAGCAGTACCATAAGGCGTCTAGCGTCCCTACAGTAAGGGTCATGATGACTTTTTGTTGCTCGCTTGAATCGCTATTTAAAAACTGACTAAACAGTGCAATAAAAAATATAGCCAGTTTAGGGTTTAAAAAGGCAATTAAAAAACCGTCTCGCCAACCGTTTATTGTGCTGGCCGGAACCGTACTCTGTTCAAATTGTGTTAACTCTGATTTTTTACTGAGTAGAGACTTTACCCCTAAATATAATAAGAATGCCGCACCGGCGTATTGGATCAGGGTAAACAACAGAGGGGTATTTACAATAATGACCGCTACGCCAGTAGCTGTTATTGCAGCGTATAGTGCAACACCTAAGCCATGACTTATAGACGTTGCATAACCTTTAGCCACACCACCATTTACAGTGTTTTTGATAACTAAAGCTAAGCTTGGACCTGGAGATAAAGCACCTAATAAGCAAATAACGACGAAAGATAACCACAGATGTAATTCCATTATTGTACTTGCTCTCTAATACGTAAAAAACTCGCGAATTTTGGCACACCCTTTTGAGTTTTACCAATATATTTAAAGGTAATTATAGAGCCAATGGGAGGTGGGGTTTTTCTTTCTTTATCACTAAAACCAGAACCTATCTTAAAGGTAATACCGTCAAGTGTTTTAACTTGAATAGCACCTAACATGCCTTGATACTTTCCTTTGCCGGTAATGTGTTTTAACACTATAGCTTCAGCATCTTGGTAGGGTTTTAATTTCATTATATTATTTGTGCGTCCAACGGTATAAAGGGCATTTTGATAATGGAGCATAAGCCCTTCACCTTTGTGTTTAACAATATCCTCGAGTTTTTGATTGAGTTGCGTGATTGATGATAATTTAAATTGTGAAATTGCTTGAAAGTAAGGCGAGTTAACTTTTTCTACCGATGCTTTTATTTCATCAATTCTTTGCGAGAATGTCCTTTTACTTTGGGGTAAATCAAAAACCATAAAACGGATGTTTTTCCAACATGCATTAGACTTTTGTTGCTTAACACAAGAAATGGTTTGCTCAAATTTATGTCTGCCTATCCATAGTTCACCATCAATAGGATAAGTCGGCCAATTAGCGGTAAACCATTTAGGTGTATGTAATAGATTACCCTTTTTAGTTAGTAATTCTGAGCCGTTTCAATATCCTCTTATGCCATCAAGCTTTTCACTGATCCAATACTGCTTAATATCGTGTTTTAAGTTGTACTGGGTTGCGAGTTGTATTGCTGGAGGCGTTTCATAAGCAACACATAAAGAGGTGAAGAGAAGAATAAGTATTGTGAAGTATTTCATATCGAACGTCCTGTTCTTAATTAAAATGGTTAAATTATGTTGTACTGTACAATAGTTTTAAATATGATTGAAGTATAAAAAATACACAAATATAAGTGTAAAAAGGAGCTAAAATGAAAAGGATTTATTTATTAGTTGTTATCTTTATAACGTCATTTCAATCACATGCAGCCAAGAAAGAATGCGCTGAGTTATTAAAAAAATATCATAATGTTCAATCCCAACAGCGACAGGGACACTCATTAAAAAGCAGTATTAGTTTACGAAAAAAAGAAGATAAAGCTCGAGAAAAATGGTGGGATTGCGAAAACAATAAATTAAAACCGAAAAGTAAAAAGAAAAAAACAAATAAAACTAAAAGTCCTTCTAAAAAGAAAACAATAAAATTATCACAAAACCCAACTAAACCTTCTAATGATGCGCCGAGTGTTTTCTCTTCAAACCGAAATATTGTGATCAAAGGTAAGTACACAGGAGATAAGCAATTACAATGGCTTACGTTTTATAAGCGGCCTAAAAAGTGTGCTAGGCCAAAAACAACCCAAGTATTTGCTTTTTGCATGGAAGATAAAACAGCTCAGCAGAATAAGTTTGAACAACAATATAAAAATTAACTATCCAGTAGTTAATCTCACTAAATATTATTGTTTTATTTAAATGTTGAGCGTTATGTTTTTTTTAATCTATTGATTAATAAGATTTAAATTTATGGCCTTAAGTTTGCTATTACTTCATAGTGAGTAAATATTAAGGATAGCGAATAGATGCAAAAACAGATCAAGTATTGGCTTATTAATTTAATTGGTGGGAGCTTAGTACTAATAGGTGCTATTTTTATTCTGCTGCCTGGACCCGCTTTTTTATTTTTACCCATAGGTTTAGCTATTTTGAGCTTGGAGTATATATGGGCTAAAGTGTGGTTGAGGCGCTGTCAGCGGTGGATGAGAAATGGTGCGGTTAAATTCGATGCTTTAATAGCTAAGCTCTTTAAATATAAAAAACGCTAACAATGGATCTTTGTTAGCGCTTTATGTCTGGCTATTTAATATAAGCTGCTTTGGTGTTGTTAAAGTCGTTAACGATAACATCAATGGTTTCTTGGCAGTATTCACGCAATCCGCTTAACAACATGTGTTTTTTACCATGACCCACAGTAACACCATCAGATAGTAGATCAAAGGCTAAACAAGCATTGCCACGTTTACCGTCAATAGTAAGTTTTGACGTGGATTCGATTAGCTTAACAGTAGTAAAGTCAATGTTTTCTAGCTGAATAGACATACTCTCATACATCACCATAGGGCGAGCAGGATTAATCATTACGTTATTTTCAGCCATTAATTTGACTAAAATATGAGGGAAGGTATGGCCAGAAAACTCTACATAAGCTCTGATCAGAGCTTCAATCGTTTTCTCATTTTTGGTTGAGTTACCAGACGTTTTAACATGCATATATTCTTTATTGTTATCGTCTGAAATACTCGCTTCACCGTTAATATCATTTGGAAAGTTTAAATGAACACCATCTGATACCATGCCTGAAAAGGTAAAATCCATTTGTTGAAACAAACCTGATTTTGCAAGCACGAGTGAAAATAATAAGTCGCCTGGTACACAAAATCTTTTCGCGTCAATATCATGCAAAGGGTTAAAGTCATCTGCAATTTTTTTAGCAAAATTACTTGCTTGTATGCGCGTGAAGTTTATTTTGTTGTTTGAAGTGTTATAGAAATCATCAAGAAACATAGTAGGTTATTTTCACTTTTAATATATTTAATTTACGGGTGTAAAAAACGGGGGCATTCTACCACTGTAAAACTAAAAAATCGAAAACTAAAAGAGAAGTTTATTAGGGGAATGTTAATAAAATAGAGAGATTCAGCGTACACGTGTAACACTATATGTTATCTTTTTTATCCTGCATTGCAATTAAATTCTCTTTAGCTGCTTTTTTTAATTGTTTAAGTTGGTATTCTCTCTGACTTGCTGTTTTTCTATCAAGCTGTTGCTCCCAATAAACTAATTCAACAGGACGGCGTACACGTGTATATTTTGCGCCTAATTTATTTGAATGATTATGCTCATCTATTCGTCGCTGTAGATCTGTGGTTATACCAGTATAGAGACTGTTATCAGAGCATCTTACAAAATATACGTACCAATTAGAGGACATGTTAACTTTTTAGTGGGGTAACGTTTTAAGTATTATTCCTTATAAACGTTAGCGGTTTGTCTGATATTTTCATAGTATACTGTGCAACAGTCCTAGATAAACGTTTTCTTCTCTCTTTATCGTTAATAGTTTATCCATTTATCATTAATTTTAGGTTTTATTCATGTTCACATCCGAAATAGGTTCATTAAGTAAACTCACCGCACAGCTCGATTCTCAAGGAAATATTCAATATCAATTACCTATTGGTGAGCAAAGTATTCCTTTGAATGAACTTATTGGTAAACATATTACACTTGAACATGTTGGTACTATTAATTGCAGTCATTGTGGTAGAAAGACCAAAAAGAGTTATTCACAAGGTTTTTGTTATCCGTGTATGCAAAAACTAGCGCAATGCGATATGTGTATTATGAAACCAGAAACCTGTCATCATCATTTAGGCACTTGCCGTGAACCTGAATGGGGTACCAAAAACTGTTTTGTTCCTCATTATGTTTATTTAGCAAATAGTTCAGGTTTGAAAGTAGGAATTACAAGGCACACACAAATACCAACTCGGTGGATTGATCAAGGTGCAATACAGGCCTTACCTATATTTAAAGTGGCTTCTAGAATTCAATCAGGGTTAGTAGAAGTTGCACTTTCTGAGTTTGTTGCTGATAAAACTAACTGGCGGGCAATGTTAAAAGGTTCGCCTGAAAAAATAGATCTAAAAGCTAAAGCTGAAGAGTTAAAACCTAAAATAGCTCAAAAGCTGGCTGATATTGCCTTAAAATATGGTGAAGATGCCGTTGAATCATTAGAAAGTGAGGTTGTCGAACTACATTACCCCGTGCAGGAATATTTAGAAAAAATCAGCTCATTTAATTTTGATAAAACACCTGTAGTGTCGGGAGTTTTGCTAGGAATTAAAGGGCAATACCTTATTTTTGATAAAGGTGTTATAAATATGAGAAAGTTTACTTCTTATCATATTAGTATTAAGTGGAGTTAACCTTTATTCTATTAATAAGTTAGCTGTGATTTACTCACGTTTTCTACTACAATTTAGTTACTGGTTGTTTAATCTTAGTCATTTTGGAGATAGTGTGATGAATGCATTTGAATGTGCAGAAAATGCTGAAGAGGTTTTTGTTCTTTCTGATTCATTTACTCGTATTAAAGAATTAATTGATAATGACTCATCGACCATTGATGATATTGCCGAGATTATTATTTTAGATCCTACACTCTCGATAACCATTCTTAAATTAGCTAACAGTTCTTTTTTTAATTACCCCGGTAAGATCGAAACCATTTCAAAAGCTGTGTTAGTACTAGGTATAACAGAAGTATATAACTTAGTTATCGCTTACTTTACAACTGATGCGTTTAAATCTATTTCTGCAGCTCCTGAGTATTTAGATAATTTTTGGGAACAAGCGGTGGATTGTGCGTTAATCATCAAATTTTTAGGTGTAGAATTAAATGTGATTAATGCTGAGCGCTTATTCATATTAGGTTTATTACATAATATTGGTGAATTAGCTGTTCATCAAAGTATGCCAAGTAAAATTAAGGCATGTAACTCGATTACTACTTCTGAATTTCCATGGGATAAACAACAGAGCATTATTGATTTTACCTATGGGCAATGTAGTGGTGAATTACTTAAACAATGGCAATTACCTTATAGCTTAATTGAGCCTATACGTAGTCAAGATGAATATGATGTTGAACATGCCACTGTTGAAGCTAAACTGTTGTATTTATCTAAGCGTGTCATGCTATTAAATTATCAATGTAAAACTCATAAACCCTCTTCATTGATAAAAAAAGATATTTTAACTGATTTAAATGTTTCTCCAAAAATGATTGTTGCGGCTAATCATTTTTGTAATATCGAGCGATTAAGTATTTTATCGATTTTATCGCCAGGCTCTGCATTTGTTTATTAAAAGTGATAGCTGAATACTTCTTTTGATAATACTTTTAGTTCTAATAGGGATCTATACCTTGAATAGTAGAGGTATAGGTTACAATCTTCTTTATTAAACTTCCTCTAAATGTTCACTTTTTCTACTTTTTTACAATCCTTTATTTATGTGCACCAACTTATGTCAACTTGCCCTTAGTGTGTGTGTTTTTGGTGCAATAATTAAAGATGTAAATCCACAAAACCCACTATCTATATGTTTTTTATATGATTAATTCTTTGGCATGTGATTTGTATAGTACTTATTAAACAAAAATAGGGGTACATACATGAAAATAGTTAATGCAATTATAAAGCCTTTTAAGCTTGACGATGTTCGCGAAGCGATATCTGAAATAGGTGTTGAAGGTCTTACCGTAAGTGAAGTTAAAGGTTTTGGTCGTCAGAAAGGGCATACAGAACTTTATCGCGGCGCTGAATATCAAGTAGATTTCTTACCTAAAGTGAAATTAGAAGTTGCTGTAAATGACGATATAGTTGATCGCTTGGTTGAAGTGATCACTAAAGCCGCTTATACCGGTAAAATTGGCGATGGTAAAATTTTCGTTTACAACTTAGAACAAGCTGTACGTATTCGTACTGGCGAAAACGATGCTGAAGCACTTTAAGGGGTAAGTCATAATGGAACAAAATATTTTTCAACTTCAATATGCAATGGACACTTTTTACTTTTTAGTATGTGGTGCATTGGTTATGTGGATGGCAGCTGGTTTCTCTATGTTAGAAGCTGGTTTAGTAAGAGCTAAAAATACAGCTGAAATTTTAACTAAAAATATAGCCTTGTATTCTATATCTTGCATTATGTATTTAGTCATTGGTTACGACATTATGTATGGTGGTGGTGTATTTTTAAGTGGAATTGAACTAGATGGTGCTGCGAATGCTGATGCTTTAGTCTCAACTGTGTTAGCTGAATCTGCTGAAGCTGGTTTTGATGGCGGTTCAGTATACGCAAATGCGTCTGACTTTTTCTTCCAAGTAGTATTTGTTGCTACTGCAATGTCAATTGTATCTGGTGCTGTTGCTGAACGTATGAAGCTTTGGGCTTTCCTAGCATTTACTGTTGTTTTAACTGGTTTTATCTACCCTATGGAAGGTAGCTGGACTTGGAACGGTGAATCTGTATTTGGTTTATACACTTTAGGTGACTTAGGTTTCTCTGATTTTGCTGGTTCGGGTATTGTTCACATGGCGGGTGCTGCTGCTGCTTTAGCAGGTGTTCTTTTACTTGGTGCTCGTAAAGGCAAATATACTGCTGACGGTAAAGTAAACGCTATTCCAGGTGCTAACTTACCAATGGCTACATTAGGTACATTTATTTTATGGATGGGCTGGTTTGGTTTTAACGGTGGTTCTGTATTAAAACTGGGTGATATTGCAAGCGCAAACTCAGTAGCTATGGTCTTTTTAAATACTAACGCTGCTGCTGCTGCAGGTGCAATTGCTGCATTATTATTTGCTAAAATCTTATTTAAGAAAGCTGATTTAACTATGTGTTTAAACGGTGCATTAGCAGGTCTAGTTGCTATTACTGCTGAACCTTCTACACCTACACCATTACAAGCAACAATTTTCGGTGCTATCGCTGGTGTTATCGTAGTGTTATCTATTCTTGCTTTAGATAAAGTTAAGATTGATGATCCTGTAGGTGCTATCTCTGTTCACGGTGTGGTTGGTTTATTCGGTTTATTATTAGTGCCGGTAACTAACGATGGTTCTTCATTCAGTGGTCAGTTAATTGGTGCTGCTACTATCTTTATTTGGGTATTTGTAACAAGTTTCATTGTTTGGTTTGTATTGAAAATGGTTATGGGTATTCGTGTAACAGAAGAAGAAGAATATGAAGGGGTTGATAAATCTGACTGTGGTATGGAAGCATACCCAGAGTTTACACGCGGACAATAACGTGTAATTTTAATAACACTTTCCAAAGCAGCCCTAGGGCTGCTTTTTTTTATTTCACAATAATAAAAGTGATATAACTTAATCAATAGTATCGGTGGTAAGTATAACGAGGCGAATCGTTTTTTTATGGATATGTTAGAGAAAAAATACAATGCGATGTGGGAAACATCACAAGCGCATTTTGCAGATCAAGGTGTAGATATAGATCCTAATCTTTATTCAAATTACGATAATAGGAAAGGGATCACCGTTATTGCTAAGTTTTCATCAGACTTAGGTGTTGAGATTAATCAGCTTTTTGAAAAATTAAAATGTATAGAACCAAAGCAATATTATTATTCAGAAAACGAGTTGCATTTAACTGTTTTATCTTTGATTTCGTGTAACGAGAACTTCACAATAGAACAAATAAATATTAATCAATACAAGTCGCTAATATCTGAGTCTGTGGTGGGTATAAAACCATTTGAAGTTCGCTTTAAAGGAATAACTGCATCTTCATCTTGTATTATGCTTCAAGGCTTTCCGTTGGATGATTCACTATTATACTTAAGAAATAACCTGCGTAAGATATTTGCTCAATCAGGCTTGTTTAATACAATAGATGAACGTTATAAAATTGATACTGCACATAGTACAGCCATTCGTTTTCGACATAAATTAGAGCAGATGAAAGAATTTATTCAGTTATTAGAACAATTTAGAAAATTAGACTTAGGTGTTTTGCACGTAAAGGAATTACAATTAGTTTATAATGATTGGTATCATAAAGAAGACAACACAGTTATTTTGTCTACAATAAAATTATAATTAAACATATATCTATGTCAGCTGTAATGCGCAGAAACTCACAGTTTGAGGTGGTATAATAAATAATAAAACTTTGTTAAAACAAAGTAATGAAATAGGTGAATAAGATTTTATGGCTAGAGAGCAATTTGGTATTTGTGCAGAACCTAATTTGCATGGGAGTTATTTACTGTTTAATGTTTTAGATGATAAAAACGATCATTTACGTCAAGCATTATCAAGATTGCCTGCTTTACTTGATAAATACGCAGACCGGTTTTCTGAGGCTAATCTTATTGGTGTTTTTGCTATTGGTGCGGGTTATTGGGATGAGTTTTATTCTAAAGCTCGCCCTAAAGAACTGACTAATTTTCCCTTAATGGCTTGTGAAGATCGTATTGCTCCGGCAAATAATTATGATCTTTATATAGAAATTAGAAGTGACAGATTAGATGTAAATCACATTGTTAGCACTAAAGTGTGTGCTTTATTAGATGACAGTGTTGAATTAGTGGAACAAGTACGAGCTTTTCGTTTTCTTGACGGAAGAGACTTAACTGGCTTTGTTGACGGCACTGAAAACCCGAGAGGTCAACATAGAAGGGAAATTGCTCTAGTAAGCGAGGCTGACGATGAAAACTTTTCAGGTGGAAGTTATTTACACATTCAGCGTTATCGTCATAACTTAAATTTATGGAATACTTTAGAGGTTAAAGCACAAGAAGATGTTTTTTCTCGAACCAAAATAGACAATGAAGAATACAGTACAGAAAACAAGTTACCGACTTCTCATATTAAACGCACAGGTTTAAAAGATGATAATGGTAATAGTATCGAAATATTAAGACAAAGCATGCCGTACGGAGATATCAAACATCAAGGGCTATTTTTTGTATCTTATTGTCAATCGCCAAAACCTTTTGAAATGATGTTGAAAAGTATGATTTTTGGCGATGAAGATGGTCACTTTGATCACATGCTTAAATATACACAAGCTGAAACAGGGGCTGCTTTTTTTGCTCCAAGCTTAAGTTTTCTGGAAAAATTGGCTGATTAATTTTACTAAAATAAGAACTTCAGCTCAGATATGCATAACTATTTATCGTTATGCAATTTAAACATGAGTGAAGATGTTTTTTAATTATTAAGGTAAGTTCTTCGAGAATAATGTTTTTAATTTGGCAATGGTTTTTTTAATAGTAGTCACATTGGTTGGCGCTATAAATATTGTGTCATCTCCGGCAATAGTTCCTAATACGCCATCACTTTTACTTAAGCTATCTAATAAACGCGCAATTAACTGAGCAGCACCAGGACTCGTTCGTATAATAATCATTACATCATTATGTTCAATATCTAATACAAGTTGTTTTAGAGGGCTTTTAGCTGTTGGCACACCTAATTCAGCCGGTAAACAATAAACCATTTCTTGGCGTGCATTACGAGTTCTTACTGCACCAAATTTACTGAGCATTCTTGAAATTTTTGATTGACTAATATTATCAAAATCTTGGGCCTTTAGTGCATCAACAATTTCACCTTGAGAGGCAAACTGTTCTTGTTTAAGTAGTTCTTTAAAGGCTTGTATTAACGCTTCTTGTTTCAATTGTTCCGCCATGATTTATTATTCTGAAATTGAGTAAATTAAAGGTTGTTAAGTGTTATAACAACAACTTACCTGAATAAACATATTAGTATATGTGTTTTTAATAAAAACGTCATTAAACTATAAGCTATATCGTATATTTCTTAATAATAATTGTTTTTTTATGACCAATACTATATCTTTCGTGCATCAGTATTTACGTATTTACTCAAATAACGGAGACACCACATGAAAGTTGCTGTTCTAGGCGCTGCTGGCGGTATTGGCCAAGCGTTATCTTTATTATTAAAAACTCAATTACCAGCGGGTTCTGAATTATCTTTATATGATGTTGCACCAGTTGTTCCAGGTGTAGCGGTTGATCTAAGCCATATCCCAACAGCAGTTAAAGTTGAAGGTTTTGGTGCTGACGCTTTAGGTGATGCATTAACTAAAGCTGATATTGTATTAATTCCAGCAGGTATGCCACGTAAGCCAGGTATGGATCGCTCTGATTTATTTGCAGTAAACGCAGGTATTATTAAAACATTAGCTGAAGGTATAGTTGCAAACTGCCCTAAAGCATTAGTGGGTATTATTACTAACCCAGTAAATGGTACTGTGCCAATTGTTGCTGAAGTATTTAAAGCCGCAGGTACTTACGATAAAAATCGTGTATTTGGTATTACAACACTAGATGTTATTCGTAGTGAAGCGTTTGTTGCTGAACTTAAAGGCTTAAATGTTGCTGATGTTAAAGTTCCAGTAATTGGTGGCCATTCAGGTACTACTATTTTACCTCTACTTTCACAAGTTGAAGGTGCTACTTTCACTGATGAAGAAGTTGCAGCATTAACTCCTCGCATTCAAAATGCAGGCACTGAAGTTGTGAATGCTAAAGCTGGTGGTGGTTCTGCTACTTTATCTATGGGTGCTGCTGCTGCTCGTTTTTGTATGTCTTTAGTGAAAGGTATCCAAGGCGAAGACGTTGTAGATTATGCATACGTTGAAGGTAATGGCGAAGATGCACAATACTTTGCTCAACCTGTACGCTTAGGTCCTAACGGCGTTGTTGAATTATTACCTTACGGTGAATTAAGTGCATTTGAGCAAAAAGCGAAAGAAGATATGCTTGATACACTTAAGAGTGACATTAAAGAAGGTATTGATTTTATCAATGGCTAACATTATTAAAAATGTAAGTTAATTTCTTTATGAAAAACCAGTCAATGACTGGTTTTTTTTATTCTTTTTTAAATTTATTTCGCTTCTATTATTGATGTATTTAATACAAAGTTATTTTAGTGTCTTTGTTTTTTAAATTAATCCAAGTGAAATTAAAATAGTGTAAATTTCTTTTTATATTCATTTTTTACTTCTCTATTATTCGGGTTTAGGCTATCAAATTACGCATTGTATTTGTCTGTTAAGTATTGTAAATTCTCACCATGTTAACGTTAACATGGTGAGAGCCTGAATTAGATGAGTCACCTTTACGTATATTGTTCTTTATAGAGACATAATAATGATCAAAAAAGTTTTAATAATATTTTTTATAAGTACGTGTATAGCATTGACCGCTTGTTCTGTTGAACTTGGTTCTTCACCACAAGAACTAACAACTGAAAAAAAACCTAATATTCTTTGGATTATAACTGACGACCAACGACCAGACTCTATTTCGGCTTACAATCAAGCTGTTTATGGTAGTAAAAATAGTCCATTAGGTTATGTTGAATCCCCAAATGCTGACAAACTTGCAGCGGAAGGCGTGTTGTTTACTCAGGCATTTAACAATTCGCCTGCTTGTGGTCCATCACGGGGATCCATACATTCAGGAAGGTACCCATTTAGAAATGGTCATTATGCTTTTGAATTAACTCATCAAGAACCTGATTTTGTTAAGCCTACTGTGTCTCAAACAATGAGAAGTAGTGGTTATTCGACCTCTTCTTTTGGAAAGGTGGATAGCTATATATACAAATGGGGCCCTGGCCAAGGTTTTCATGATGCTAAGTTATTTGATTATAAAATTCATTTTAAGCATGACATTCAAAAAAATGGCTTTGGGGATATATATACTAAAGCTGGGTACAATGAGAAGAACGAAATTACAGGCTATACAGAAAATATTTTGTACGCTAATGGTGATAAAAGGTCGTATTATTTAAAACGCCAAGAAGGGCCATTAACAAAAGAAGATATTGCAGGGAAAAATCAATCAGATAAAGAGTTTAGCTTAATTCGTTCTTATACACGTGGCGGTAATAAAGAATTAATCTTGTCTGGTGTTAACCCTAAGCCAGCAGGTGAAACGGTTGATGGTTATATCGTTAAAGAGATGAAAAATTATTTAGAGAATCCCAATCAGATATTTAAAACTAGCTGGGGCGAAAAGGCACAAGGGGCAGATACTTCAAAGCCACAATTTATCAACTTAGGTTTTCATTTACCTCATACGCCAGTATTACCACCAAAATCATTTCGAGATCGTTTTAAAGACAAAGTTTACAATATTCCTGATTTTGATAAAAAAGCAGAGCTCGGCAAGTTACCTCCGCAGTTACTACAACTTTATAAAACGATGAAGGTTGATAGTTTTACTGATGAAGAAAAACAAAAAGCTATTCAAGATTATTATGCTTTTTGTGCTTATGGCGATTACTTAATGGGTGATGCTATTGAAACGTTCAAAAAATACAGCATTGATAATAATCAAGAATATTTAATTATTTTCACGGTAGGTGACCATGGTTGGCATCTAGGTGAGCAAGGTATTGAAGCTAAATTTGGTCCTTGGGTACAATCAGTTAACAATGCTGCAATTGTTGTTTCTTCTAATAAAAATCTTATTCCATCGCATCAGGTTAATCATGACTTAGTTGAGTTTGTAGATTTTTCTCCTACGATTTTAAATGCTGCTGGTGTTAATACCGCTGATAATCAATTCGATTATTTAGATGGCGTTAACCTTGTTGATGTAATGAATGGCAAAATTAAAAGAGACTATATTTTAGGTGAAATTAATCTTGTTTATGGTCCGCGCGCATACATGCATACAGACCGCTTCCGCTTTTCTATGCGAACCCGTCCACATAACAATAACAACCTTAGATCTGAGCAGTTAGGTAAAGATATTAAATGGGGGTTAACTGCGCCAAATGAAAAAGTGGAATTGGCTTTATATGACTTAAAATACGATCCTCTTGAAAGAAATAATGTTGCTGATAATAAAGAATATCAAGCCCTTGCTAAATGGTTTAGAAATAAATTAGGCAATATTGTATTGGGTGATGGTCGAATAGAAGCTGATTGGTCACAAGCAAATGTTTATCATTTTAGTGACTTTTCTAAAGGTGCCGATGATAAAAAGGCGGATATTCCTGCTGAAATAATACCAAACTAGTTTAAATAGTTAGTAATAAATAGGAACTAAAATGTTCAAGAGATTAACAACATGGTCATGTCTAGCTACAATTTTATTGATACAAGGGTGTCAGACCAATGCTTCTACGGATAGTCAATTAGCTAGTCCAATAAAAGCTAACTTGCCAGCGTTAAAAAAAGTAACTAAACAGCCTAATATTCTCTGGATTATTACTGATGATCAGCGTGCTGATTCAATTGCTGCTTTCAATCGTGATCAACGTGGAGAAAATGCGAGTGCATTAGGATATGTAGAATCGCCAAATATTGACAAGCTTGCGCAAGAGGGCGTTATGTTTACTCATGCCTACAATAACTCGCCAGCATGTGCGCCATCTCGTAGTTCAATGATCATGGGATTGTACCCACATCATAGCGGTCGCTTTGGTTTTGAACGAACACATGATCAGCATGATTTAATGACTAAACCTATTCCTGTGGCATTACGTGATAAAGGCTATCAAACGGCATTATTCGGCAAGCAAGGTGTTCGAATTTATGAATATAAAAATGGTAATACATGGAATAGTTTAGGTTTTTACGACACGGTAGTGGATATGAAAAATGATCTTGCTCACAATAACTTAACAGATTTTGTGAAAATTGATCACTTTGATAAAGAATGGAAACATATAGGAAAAACAGAGCGTTTTATTTTCCCTGAAGAACGTGTTGTTAATCTACCGGTTAATAAAGGTTTTGATTCATCAACATCCGCCATTGATAAAGAACTCGATATTCTACGATCTTATACTCGTTCTCAAGAAACGCTTATTATTGGTGGTGTTAGCTCTAAACCTGCTGGTGAAACATTGGACGGCTATATTTTAAAGTCGTTTCAACAATATCTAAGTAATCAAAATCAGTCTTATCAAACCGATTATAATAAAAAGTTGTCTGGGCCAAATACATCTAAACCTTTGATGGTTAACTTGGGATTTCATTTTCCTCATACACCAGTATTACCGCCAAAATCATTCCGCGATAAGTTTAAAAATAAACATTACGATGTACCTGATTTTAGCCGCGATGAATTGAAGAAATTACCTCCACAATTAAGGACCGTATTTAATCGTTTAAAAACAGATGAATTAACACCTGAAGAGAAACAACAAGCTATTGCTGATTATTATGCTTTTTGTGCATATGGAGACTATTTAATTGGACAAGCAGTTGAATCTTTTAAGGAATATAATAAGAAATTAGATCAAGAGTATTTAATCTTATTAACGGTTGGAGATCATGGATGGCAGTTAGGTGAGCAAGGTATAGAAGCGAAATTTTCACCATGGAACACTTCTAATCAAGGTATTATTATTGCGGTAGATTCAACTAAAAAGCGTTTTCCTCAAGGGCACGTATTTAATCAGTTCACTGAATACGTTGACATAGCTCCAACTTTATTAGGCGCAGCAGGGATTGATTTAGCCGCAGAAGGAAAGCATTTAGATGGCTTTGATTTAGCTCAAATTATTCGCGATAAAGAACTTAAAAGGGATTATGTTATTGGTGAACTTAATGTTTTTAATACTCCTAGAGCGTACCTTAGAGCAGAGCGATTTGCTTTTTCAATGAGAGTACGTAAAGAAAATGGTTTTCCTGGGCATGGCTATGAACCTGGTGAAAATATCAAGTGGGTATATTCTGCTTCAGCAGAACAAGTAGAAATGGCACTTTATGACTTACATTGTGATACGAACGAACAAAATAATGTCGCTTATGATAAAGCATATGAAAAAGTGGCTATAGCGCTTAGAAAAAAACTAACAGATATTATTGTTGGTGATGGTAGGGTTGAGGTTAATTGGCTCAAACCCAATAGATATTACGTAAGTGATTTCTCGATAGGTGCCCATGATAGAAAGCTTAATGGAGTAGAAAACTTATTTCCTAAAGAGTGTCATTAAAGCATGAAAATTACAGAGTCTGATGATGGCGCACAACAGACTCTGATAGGTAAAGGCAAAAGACTAATTAACTACTTCTATTAGCTGCAACATGAGCAAGTTCAATTAATGCTTGTTTGTATTGTGAATCAGGAAGCAAGTGTAACGAAGTTATAGCTTTATCGGCTTCTTCTTCCGCTTTTTTCTGCGTGTATTCTATTGAGCCTGTTTCTTTCATGGCGGTAAGAATCGCTTCTAGGTTATCCATGCCATTACCGTGCTCTATAGCATCTTTAATTAACTGTTTTTGGACTTCAGAACCCTGTTGCATAGCATAAAGTAGTGGTAGTGTAGGCTTGCCTTCCGATAAATCGTCACCTACATTTTTTCCCATTTCTTTCGAGTCAGCGGTATAGTCCATAATATCGTCAACAAGTTGAAAAGCAGTACCTAAGTGCTTGCCGTAATTAAGCATTGCAAGCTCTATTTCTTCAGACTGTTCTGATACTACAGCAGCTAAACGAGTGGCAGCTTCAAACAATTTTGCAGTTTTACAATAAATAACTTCTAAGTAACTTTCTTCAGTTGTATCAGGATCGTTACAATTCATTAATTGTAACACTTCGCCTTCAGCAACAATATTTGTAGCGTCAGACAAAATATCCATAATTCTCATATTATTGAGTTTTGTCATCATTTGAAAAGAACGTGTATATAAAAAATCACCCACGAGTACGCTAGCACTATTCCCAAATAATGCATTGGCTGTTTCACGTCCTCTACGCATATTAGACTCATCTACCACGTCATCATGCAATAGGGTAGCTGTATGTATAAATTCAATAATGGCAGCAATAGAAATATGTTCATTTCTATCATAACCTAATGCTTTTGCAGCTAAAACGGTTAACATTGGGCGCATACGCTTACCGCCACCGTTCACAATATAAATACCTAATTGATTAATTAAAGCAACGTCTGATTGAAGCTGTGAGTAAATTAGGTCATTAACCAATGACATATCATCATGGGCAAGTTGTTGTATGTTTTTGAGATCCATAAAGCGTAGAAAGTAACCTGTTTTTCGTGATAAAATTTATGCGAGATTGTGGATGAGTTTACACGATCTTACGATAGAATGAAGCGCACAATGTTGACTCTTTTACACCTAATAGAAAATAATTAAAAATGATCGCTTTTATGCTTGCCCTTATAGGTTTCTTCGAGTAGAATTCGCGCCCTATATTTTAAAAATTAAGCGTCATACTAAATGATGGCGCAGTTCGGAGTAGCTATGTACGCGGTATTCCAAAGCGGTGGTAAGCAGCATCGTGTAACCGAAGGTCAAACCCTTCGTCTGGAAAAACTTGAACTTGAAGTTGGTTCTTCAGTTGAGTTTGAAAATGTTTTAATGATCGCCGATGGCGAAGCTATTAATGTAGGTGCACCTTACATTGCTGGTGGTAAAGTTGTGGCTGAGATCGTATCTCAAGGCCGCGCTGATAAAGTTAAAATTGTTAAATTTAAACGTCGTAAACATTCACGTAAGCAAGCGGGCCATCGTCAATGGTTCACTGAAGTGAAAATTACTGGTATTAACGGCTAATAGGAGCACTATAACATGGCACATAAAAAGGCTGCAGGTAGTACACGTAACGGTCGCGATTCAGAAGCTAAACGCCTAGGTGTTAAACGTTTCGGTGGTGAATCAATTTTGGCTGGTAACATCATTGTTCGTCAACGTGGAACTAAATTTCACCCAGGTACTAACATGGGTATCGGCAAAGACCATACATTATTTGCTTTAACTGACGGTAAAGTTCAGTTTGAAGTTAAAGGTCCTAAGAGCCGTAAATTTGTAAGTATTGTTGCTGAGTAGTTTTATTTAATAACAATCAAAATTGTTCTAAAACCCGCAGCTAGCGGGTTTTTTTTTGTATAAAATATTGTAAGCAATGAAAATAGCTTATAATACCAAACGTATTAATCAATTGATCATTTAGACGAGTATAAATGATCAATTGGTTATTGCGATTGGTATAATGCACATTGAATGATTACTCACTAAATAGTGAATTGATTATTGCAATGAGTATAATAGATATAACTAAGCATCACTTGGAGTGCCTAACTGAAATGAAATTCGTTGATGAAGTTGAAATTAGAGTTGAAGCTGGAGACGGCGGAAACGGCTGCGTTAGCTTTCGAAAAGAAAAATATATCGAATTTGGTGGCCCTAATGGCGGCGACGGCGGAGACGGCGGTGATGTTTATTTAGTAGCAGATGAAAATTTAAATACACTAATTGATTACCGCTTTGAACGTTTTCATAGAGCAAAACGTGGAGAAAATGGACGTAGCCGAGATTGTACAGGTAAAGGTTCTCCTGCTTTAGAGCTTAAGGTTCCCGTAGGAACTCGTACTATTGATATGGATACGGGCGAGCAAATTGGAGATTTAACCACTCATGGCCAAAAGTTATTAGTGGCTAAAGGTGGTTGGCATGGTTTAGGTAATACTCGATTTAAAAGTAGTACTAACAGAGCTCCTCGTCAAAAAACTGATGGAACACCAGGTGAAATTAGAAACCTACAACTTGAGTTGCTTTTATTAGCAGACGTTGGGTTATTAGGACTGCCTAATGCAGGTAAGTCAACTTTGATCCGTAGCGTATCTGCAGCGAAACCTAAAGTAGCTGATTACCCATTTACTACGTTAGTACCAAATTTAGGTGTAGTACGATTAGATACTCAGCGTAGTTTTGTTATTGCTGATATTCCTGGATTAATTGAAGGTGCTGCAGAAGGTGCTGGTTTAGGAACACAGTTCTTAAAGCATTTAGAGCGTTGTCGTATATTACTCCATGTTATTGATGTACTACCTGCTGACGGTTCAGATCCACTTGAGAATGCAAAAACTATTATTAGCGAGCTGGAACGTCATTCTCCAAAGTTAGCCAGTAAACCTAGATGGATAGTTTTTAATAAATTAGATTTATTATTAGAAGAAGAAGCTAAAGAAGTTACTGATAGAATTCTTGAAGGTTTAGCATGGGAAGGTGATGTTCAGAGTATCTCTGCTTTTAACAAAACAGGGACTGAAAAGCTTTGTTATAATGTAATGGATTTTATCGATGCATTACCAAAAGAAGTTGAAGAAGAAATTATTGATGGTAAGTCGGTAGAATTTAAGTGGGATACGTATCATGAAGATGCGATGTCTGATTTAGATGACGACTTAGACGATGAAGATTGGGATGAAGACGAATACGATGTTGAAGTGGAATATCGTAAATAGTTATTTTAATCTATCACTTAATAAAGGTGCATAAGTAGTAATACAGGCACCTTTTTTATTAACTTAAATTCAAGTTACTTATAATTTACTTAATACAGAATCCTAATATGACCATACTTTCTATGATAGTTGCTACTGCTAATAATCGTATTATTGGCAAAGACAATGATATGCCTTGGCATTTACCGGCTGATCTTGCTTACTTTAAAAAAACAACCTTAGGTAAACCGGTGATCATGGGACGTAAAACTTATGAATCGATAGGGCGGCCCTTACCGGGTCGACGTAATATTGTTATCTCTCGTGATATTAATTATAAAGCTGAAGGCGTTGATATTGTAACTACAGTTGATGCTGCGTTAGGCTTAGTAGAGGGAATTGAAGAGGTTATGGTGATAGGTGGTGGTGCAATATACCAACACTGTTTACCTGCGGCACATCGTTTGTATATTACTCATATAGAGGCGGATATTGAGGGAGATACTCAATTTCCATTTTATGATGAAAATGTTTGGAAAAAAGTTGTTAGTAATAAATTTTTAGCCGATGAAAAAAATCAATATAATTTAGATTTTTGTGTGTATGAAAAAAGCTAATACTAACCCTGCTTTATTAGACAATAAAAAACCGCTGATTTAGCGGTTTTTTATTGTCTAATTATTGTTGAGCGTTTCTTACAACTTAAACTCTTGTACTGATTGCTGTAATTCTTCTGCAAGTTTAGCCACTTCATTGCTTGATTCAGCTGTTTGTTTAGAGCCTTCGGTTGTTTGTTCTGCAATCGCAACGATAGATTCTAAATTACTGCTTATTTCATGTGCTACCGTGCTTTGTTCTCCGGCAGCTGTCGCAATTTGAGATGAGCGATCATAAGCTTCGTGTACGGCATGTGTAATAATTTCTAAAGCTTTATCAGCTTCTTCACTTTGTTTTACACAATTAGACGCTTGCATTTTACCCGTATCCATAACTGATACTGCTTTTTCAGCCCCTGTTTGAAGGGCAGTGATCATGGTTTGAATTTCTTGAGTTGATTCTTGTGTTCTACTTGCAAGTGTACGAACTTCATCAGCAACAACAGCAAAGCCTCGACCATGTTCGCCTGCTCGTGCGGCTTCAATAGCAGCATTTAATGCTAATAGGTTAGTTTGGTCTGC
Organism: Pseudocolwellia sp. G5-9; assembly: GCF_055808995.1. Classification (NCBI taxonomy): domain Bacteria; kingdom Pseudomonadati; phylum Pseudomonadota; class Gammaproteobacteria; order Alteromonadales; family Colwelliaceae; genus Pseudocolwellia; species Pseudocolwellia sp. G5-9. The sequence goes on along the minus strand of NZ_CM147893.1, from coordinate 2,442,021 downwards.
TATGCCTCTAATCACGTCAAGAATACCACCAATTGAAGCGCTATCTTGTTGTAACTGATTAATTACTTGAGAAGCATCTTCTACTTCACTTGCTAATGTTTCAATCGTGTGGCGATTTCGTTCTGAAATAACTTTTACGCGTTCAGCTTCATCGTCTGCTTGTTTAATTTCATTTAAAGCATCATTAGCGCTTGTTAATACACTTTGTGAAGTACTACTCATTTCTGTTGTTGCTGAGGCTGCTTGTTCAACTTGTGCTCTTTGTTCTTCAATCGCTGCACTACCCTGTGCTGTAACAGCTGAAGTTTGTTCTGCTGCTGTAGCCAATTGAGTTGAACGACTTACGATACCTTGGATTAGGGTACGTAAACTATCTATTAATAAATTACAGTTTTTAGCAAGCTGAGCAAATTCATCGTGGCCTGATTCATCAAGCTTTTTAGATAAATCGCCTGAAGCAACAACATTAAGCATTTCGTTAACTTTACTGAGTGGGCGAGTAATACTAATGAGTGTTGCCCAAGCAATACCCAAGGCAGATATAATAGATATAATCATGATAATGATAGTTTGTGTATTACCGTCCGAAACTGCTTGCTCTACAGATTGACCTGCTTTGTATGTAGTTTCATCAGCAAGTTTAACTTGATTCGTTAAAATCTCATTAACGGTATCAATTTCATATTCAGCAGAAGCTAAGCTTTTTGTTGCATTTTCTAAAGCTTGTATTTGTAATTTTTTATTATTAAAAATACTGTTATTGCCAGAAATAAGCGCGTAAATATCAACAAGAGAAGTAGACAGGTCGTTCGATATCTCGGTTAAGCCTAGTTGGTTAAGCTCGTTTTGAATTTCAATAATAGAGGTGTTAATTTCAGAAAGGTTACTTGATATTTCTTTTTCAATTATATTGACAGTTGTTGCATTAATTGTGTCTCTATACTCAAAAGAAGAACTAACAATACCATTAAAACGTGTTTCAATCGTTTCGCCTAAAGTAACAGCACGCTGTAACTTAGTATCTGCAAGATCGTGGTCTGCTAAATCAAGTAACATGGTAACAGAGTCGTCTGCTTTTTCTTCTAAAGAGTCTACTCTTTCTGTTAAAAGTGCTTTTTGCTCAATGGATATTTTTCTATTGGTATATACGCTAGTCACATCTTTTAGTAGAGCTTCGTATAATTCATCAACTTTTTCTAAGTTATCTAAAAGTGTTTGTTTGGATTTTACAACGGTTTTGAGATCATTTAGCTCGTTAGTAAATTCGGCTTCTGTAGTATTAAGTCTAGCCAATTCATTAGATAATGGCGTTAACTCGGTTAAGTAATAGCCTTTTAATGTTAAATTACCAATTTTTGATAATTTATTAGCTAACCTATTACTACCTTTTAATGTAGGAATCGCAACTTCATTTTGTTCTGTTGTTGAAGAGTGGATGGTATCTAAATTATTTAAAGAGATAAGACTTGTTGCTATTAAGAAAATAGAAATAATGGTAAAACCACCAATTATTTTTATCGCGACGGTTAAATTCATATATATCACCTGATAAAGTTACATCTAAATATTATTGTTATTATCGACTCGGATTGAGAAAAAATTAGTACTTAGACTAATATTTATCTTATAGTCAATTACTCTACCGTATTCACGAGTGAATTCAACTAATATGTATAATAGTAAAGGGAATTTAAAGAAATTTATTTTTTTTGGGTACATATGTTTGTGTAAATATGGTTTTGTCGTGCCAACGAAGTAAGGTTAAATGACTTCCCCAAACACAGCCTGTATCAAGCGCATACACATTACAATTTGAACATTCACCCATTAGCGCCGCCCAGTGACCAAAAATCCATTGTACATCTTTTAATTGATCCGACAGAGTAAACCAAGGTTTTAAATGCTTTGGAGCACTATTGGGTGTGTTTTTACAGTCAAAATCTAATGAACCATCTTCATGACAAAAGCGCATACGAGTTAATGCGTTTATAGTGTAACGAAATTTTTCTACGTCTGTTTTGGCTTTTTTCCAATTATTAGGATGTTCACCATACATTTTACTCAGCCATTCAATTCTTTTTTTAGACTTTATAAGCTTATGTGCTTTTTGCGCTTGTTTTAAAGCCACTTTAACTGACCACTGTGGAGAAAGTCCTGCATGCGACATATAGACTTCTTCGTTAGGCAATTTTTGTATCAGAGGTTGACTGGCTAGCCAATTCATTATGTTGTCAACATCAGGAGCATTGAGTACATCGGTTAAATGGTCGCGTTCTTTTACTTTTTTAAGTTTGTGATAGGTGGCCAGTAAATGTAAATCGTGATTGCCTAATACGACTTTAGCTGATGAACCCAGCGATATAAGAAATCTGAGGGTTTCAAGGGATTGTGTACCACGTGCAACCATGTCACCGGCTACCCAAAGTTCATCTTTGTTTTTATTAAATTCTACTTGTTTAAGTAAAAGAGATAACTCAGAGAAACATCCTTGAATATCTCCAACAAAATAAATAGCCATATTAGTGAATGATATTTGGTAGAGCTAATTGAAATACAGGAATATCGATAATGCTTGTATTTTGTTGATCATCAATAACTTGATAATAGCCTTGCATAGTCCCTAATGGGGTTTTAAGTAAACAACCACTTGTATAGGTGTAACTTGTGCCAGGGATAATATGAGGTTTTTCGCCGACGATACCTTCTCCTTCAACAGTCGTTGTTTCGCCGTTTGCATCAGTAATTAACCAATAGCGAGTTAACACTTGAAAAGCTTTATCTGTATTGTTGGTAATTGTAATTGTGTAACTAAATATAAAGCGTAAGTTTTCTGGATCTGATTGGTCGGGTATAAATTGTGTTTGTACCGTTATTGTCTCAAGCGCATTTTTCATGTTAGTCATAGATTATTTTATTTCAACTGGATTATCATAAAGGTAGTTAGCTAATTTAATAAAATCATCAACAGCTAAATTTTCAGGCCTTAAAGTAGGATCAATGTTCAGTTCTTGCAAAATCTCTACAGGTATTAATTTTTTAAAACTATTTCTGACTGTTTTTCTACGTTGGTTAAACGCTGTTAAACAAACCGTATTTAATAGTTTAATGTCTTTAACTGGATTTTTAATGACTTTATGAGGTACTAGTCTAACAATAGCTGAATCAACTTTAGGTGCCGGCGTAAAGTGTTCAGGGCCAATTTCCATTACAGGTATTACTTGGCATTGGTACTGTGTCATTATTGATAGTCGACCAAAAGACTTACTGTTTTCACCCGACGCCATGCGCTCTACTACTTCTTTTTGAAGCATAAAGTGCATGTCTTGAACGTTATCTTTAAACGTTAATAAATGAAAAATAAGGGGAGTAGAAATATTATAGGGTAAGTTACCAAATATTCTTAAAGGCTGGCCTTCTTTTATTAAACTTGAAAAATCAAATTTAAGGGCATCTTCTTCATAAATAGTTAGTTTAGGAGCTAAAAAGGGATGATGTCTTAAACGGTGAGCAAGATCTCTATCTAATTCAACAACAGATAAGTTTCCAGCACGCTCTACAACGGGCTCTGTTAATGCGCCTAATCCTGGGCCAATTTCTACCAAATTTTCATTAGGCTCTGGATTAATAGCGTCAACAATTTTTTCAATAACCACTTCATTATTAAGAAAATTTTGACCAAATCTTTTTTTTGCTTGATGGCCTAAATGTGTACTTGAATTCATTATTGATTATTCGCTAATTCGATGGCTGTTTTTAATGCTTCTATCATACTTCCAGCATCGGCTAAATTTTTACCGGCTAAATCTGTTGCGGTACCGTGATCAACAGATGTGCGAATAAAAGGTAAGCCTAATGTTATATTTACCGATGAGCCAAAGCCTTTATATTTTAGTACCGGAAGGCCTTGATCATGATACATACTTAATATGGCGTCGGCTTCTTTTAAGTACTTTTCTTGGAAGATGGTGTCAGCAGGCAATGGGCCTATTACATTGATACCTTCAGCTCTTAAAATATCTAATGTTGGGGTCATTACTTCAATTTCTTCTTTGCCTAAATGACCGCCTTCTCCTGCATGAGGATTTATACCACAAACATAAATAACAGGTTTTTCTATACCAAATTTGTTAACTAAATCGTGATGTAAAATAGTGGTAACGCGATGAAGCCTTTCACTGGTAATTGCTTTTGATACATAAGCTAAAGGTATATGAGTTGTTACTAATGCTACACGTAAACCTTCAGTTGCTAGCATCATCACTACATCAGAACAGTTTGCTTGATGTGCAAAATATTCAGTATGGCCACTAAACGCGATGCCTGATTGGTTAATTAAGCCTTTATGTACAGGACCTGTAACAACGGCGTCAAATTCACCTTTCATGTTTTTTTCGCAGGCAACTCTTAATGTCTCAACAACATAAGCGCCATTTGCTTGGTTAAGTTCACCAGCAATACAGTTTTCTGCTAATTCAACAGGTAAAATCGATAAAGTACCAGGCTGTGATGGTTGCGCCGGTTTTTCCTGATCATAAGTTATTAGCTTTAGAGGCAAGTTAAGTAAAGCTGCTCTTTCTTGTAAAAGCTGTGGTGAAGCAACGGCTACTAATTCAACTGGCCATGCCTTTTGAGCGATAGCTATTGCTAAATCAGGACCTATTCCTGCTGGTTCACCTGGAGTAATCGCTATGCGATGTACCATTATTGATTTCCTCTATCCAGAATTTCTATATAAGCTTCGTCGCGTGTTTCTTTCATCCAACGAGCGCTTTCCATACCAAATTTTCTGTTGTAAATAATATTATGAGCTTTGCGCGTGTTTGTTTCATCGGTAGCGTCTTGTGTTCTACGGCCCGTTAACTGAGCAATATGCCAACCAAAAGATGAACGGAAAGGCTTGCTGTATTCATCGATTTTAAGAGCGGCTAAAGCGTCACTAAAAGCAGGGTCGTAATTTTTAGGATCTGACCAGCCTAAATCACCGCCACGTACTGAAGTTGGACCTTCAGAGTATTCTTTAGCTAATTCTGCAAAGTCAGCTTCTCCTGCGGCAATCTTATCTAAAAGCCCTTGTAATGTGGCTTCTGCTTTAGCTTCACTCATGATCACTGAAGGTTTGATCAGAATATGTCTGGCTTTTACTTCTTCAACTTCAACAATTTCTTTACCGCGAATGTCTAATATTTTTACAATACTGAAGCCTAAACCTGTACGAATAGGTCCTAAAACCGTACCTTTTTCTTTGCCATCTACAAGCTCTGAAAATAATGTAGGCATTTCGTTTATCCCTTTCCAGCCAAGGTCACCGCCGTCTAGGGCTGTTGAGTCACCTGACGATGCAATCGCTATTTTAGTAAAGTCGCTACCACTATTAAGTAGTTCAATAACTTTTTCAGCTCGTTTTTTCTCTGACGTAATTTGTGCTTGGTCAGGTTCGCCCTGAAAAGCAATTAATATGTGCCCTAAGTGATATTCAATATTATTATTGGTTTGCTCTTTCATTAAACCCATTAAGTTATTGATTTCTTGGGGGGATACGTAAATTCTACGTCCAACGCCTGCGCGTTTTACTTCACCTGTAATAATTTCATTTCTGATATTTTCACGATAAACTTCATAATCTAAACCACTGTCGATGATCGTTTTACGAAATTGTTCTAACGTTAATTTATTTTCTTTTGCCATATTCGTTAACGTTTGATCAAGTTCAGCATCACTAATTTGTAGCCCCATACGTTCACCTATTTGCAAAATTAATTCGGTATTAATTAATTTATCAATAACTTGCGTACGTAAAGCTTTGTCTGAGGGAAGGCTTTGATTGTTTCTAGCTGATTGAGATTTAATATTTTCTATTAAGCTTTTTACATCAGACTCTAAAACAACGCCTTTATTGACTATAGCGGCTACTCGATCAAGTTCTACTTCCTTGGCATTAGCATGAAATGTACTACTTAATAAACAGGTTGTAATAAAGGTTAATGCTGATAATGTATTTTTCATATTCAGTTGAATTCTTTTAATTATTGAGAAAGTAAGGGCGTTTATAGCCAAATATACTTGAGTTAAACATGTCCGATATACTATCTGATGCTTGTTTATCGCCCACGCCATTATATACAAATTTAAACTTAAATCCGCTATCAAATGCATCACGGCTATCATTGTTGCTTACTAGGTTGTTCTGTTCTTCATCAATTGTTGTGTTGATGTTTCGATGAAAAGAGAATTGAATACCCCAGCAACAGCTTGTGTATTGCATACCTAAATAGCTTTCTAAACTGCGTTTGTTTTGAATGTCTTGAGTTACACGGCCTACTAATTGCCAGTTGGAACCTAAATTCACATTACTTAACAGCGACAATGTCTCAAGTCTATTACCTGAGACATTACGAGTATAGCGATGGTTCAATTGAATTGTTTGATTTTTACTAAATTGATAATCTATTTTACTTTGGCTCTTATTCGTTGTGCTGTTTTCTGTATTGTATTGAATATCACTGGTAAATTGCCAGACATCATTAATTCTTAAATAGACTTCTGTTGCTAAGGCTGATTCAGCAACAGCAATATTTTGAGATGAGCTAAGATCTTCATTATCACTTTTGCTATTTAAGTACATAATGCGGCCAAGACTCACTCTTAAGCGCTCTTGATTTTCGGGATCTAATATACGTGTTGTAACCCCCACAGAATATTGATTTGCTTGTGCAATTCTATCTAACCCACTAAACCTTTTATCTCTAAATAATCCGTTGAAATCATCTTGTAGTGTAGTTGTGTCGTATAAACCAATACTTGTTTGATCTTTATTGGGTATATACAAATATTGTAATTGTGGTGTTAGTGTTTGCGTGTAAGTTTTATCTTTAAAAGTAATTAATTTATCAAAGTTCATCCCGCCGTGTATTCTCACTTTAGGTAAAGTGCGATTGACTTTTTCTTTGAGTAAGCTGCCTACAGGGATATTATCTTGTCTGTAAGTGGTTTGTAATAATTTAAGTTCTGAATTGATAAACCAAGCAGGGCGAGATATAGGTAAAGTAAACCCTGCTTCAAAATGATAACGCTCAGCTGTTGGTAAATTTATTTCGTCAGTGGTGAATCGAGTCATTTCAGAATACATGTTAAACATTGCATTACCGAAAGGAAGGCGATGAGTTTTACTCAGCTCAATATGAGGTTCTGTTTGATAACTAGGTGTGTAATTACCTAAAATTTCAAAATCTTGTAGTTGAACTTTTGCACTCCAAGTATCGCCAAAATAAGAGAGTTCACCTATTTGATACAGGTAAGCATCGTTTGAGTTATATTGATCGCTATTTAAATCCACTAAATAGTTATCATCACTAATGGTTGTGTAGTCAACATAAGCGCGAAAACGGTCTGAAAAAGTACCCACATGCTGAATACGTGCTAAATAACGAGCATCGTCATTTTGAGTTAAATTATGATCTCTATTTAAATATTCAATATCAAGCTTGCCTGATTGCTGGCCGAATAAGTACCTGAATTCTGTATTTAACTGTGTACCGCGCTCAGACATAAAGCGAGGTGTTAATGTTGCATCCATATTTTCAGCTATATTGATGTAATAAGGGATCTCCATTTCAAAGCCAGACTTACTTGAAGATTTCATGCTTGGAAATAAAACACCTGAATGGCGTTCAGTGCCAATAGGCATAGTAAAGTAAGGGATATAAAATACAGGCACATCAAATACTTTAAATCGAGCATGGTATGCTTCTAATTGTTGTTCGGCGGCATTAATTCTTAATTCACTTGCTTGAATATTCCAATCAGGCGTTTCTCCAAAGCAGGTAGTAAAAGACGAGTCGATTAAGGAAAGTACGCCTAGCTGATTAACCGAAATAGATTTTGCTGAACCATGGCCCGCATTTGATATTAATTGATACGAGGTATCACTTAAGGTTGTACTACCTAAAGCTTTACTTGCATTAAGCTGAGACGCAAATACGTCAATACCATCATTTTGAAAGTGAATATTACCTTGTGCATTAACTAATAAATCTTGTCTATTTAATTCTAATTCATCAGCAATAATAGTTTCCGAAGGGGTAAATAAAGTAACACCACCGGTAAATTTAGCATATTGATTTTGTTCAATTTTGGCATGTTGAGATGTAATGGTTATTGATTTTACATCACTAGGTATTTCTTCTGTCGCTAATTTAGCGTAACTAGGAATAGGACATTGTTGATATGCAGTAAAGTTATCGTTTGCAGCTGCGTATTTTGCGCTGAATAAACTTAAAAAAAGCAATGTAATGGTTTTGGGAAAAGGCATTTATATTCCGGAAATTAGCTTTAATTATAATTTGCTTTTAATTTTATAAGGAGAAATTAAATTTTCGCGCATTTTAACGTTAAATATTGCAATAATATAGGGCTTTTATGTATTTCCCTAATTTAAATCATAGTAAAATAAAATATTCTTTGTCAGTTAATTAAAGCGAGTAGCAATATTGAACCCATCAAGATTAGTACAACTGAATATATGGCTATGTAACAATTTTGATATTAATTCAATAAAATTACATTCACTAACCGGCGATGCGGGTTTTAGAAAATATTATCGGTTTAATATTAACAATAAGTCTTATATTGCTGTTGATGCCATTCCTGCAATGTCGAATAATCTTGCGTTTGTTGAAATTCAAAAAGTATTACAACAAGTTATTAACGTTCCCGAGATTATATTTTCAGATTTAGAATTAGGTTTTTTGTGTTTAAGTGACTTTGGTGATGAGCTTTTTAGTGACTTATTAACGCTTGAGAATATGGAATATTCGTATCAAACCGCTATAAAGCTTTTACCAAAAATAGCGAATGCACAATTACCTCAAAATTACTCATTACCTCAATACGATGCCAACTTTGTTAATGTAGAGTGCCATATTTTTACAGAATGGTTATTAGGTGTACATTTAAACATTACACTTAATGAGGAAGAAAAAGCGCAGCTGCGATCTTGTTTTAAAGTCTTAGTAGATAACGCCCTTGAACAGCCTCAAGTGATAATGCATAGAGATTACCATAGTCGTAACTTGATGCTAATAAACTCTGAACAAGAGGCTGCAGATACCACCGAAAGTGAGATAGCGTTAGGTGTTATTGATTTTCAAGATGCTGTTTTTGGCCCTATTACTTACGATATCGTGTCGCTACTTAGAGATTGTTATGTAAGGTGGCCTGATGCAAAAGTAAAAGACCTCTTTTATTACTTCTGCCAATTAATAGATGTCGATAATAAATATCCTGATGTTACACAAGAGCAATGGCTTCGTTGGTTTGACTTAATGGGAATGCAACGCCATGTAAAAGCCAGTGGTATTTTTGCTCGTTTATATCATCGAGATCACAAAAACGGTTACTTAAAAGATATTCCGTTAACTTTATCTTATATTGTTGATATTAGTGCTAAGTATCCAGAGTTGAGTTTTATACATGATTTGGTATTACATAAAGTAATACCGCGGTTAGAAAATAAAGTAAAAAGTAAGGATAATCATTCATGAAAGCGATGATATTAGCCGCAGGACGTGGTGAGCGAATGCGTCCGTTAACAGATGATTGCCCTAAACCCTTATTGAAAGTAGCAGGCATGCCCTTAATTGAGCATCATATTGTTAAGCTTGCGCAAGCGGGTATTACCGATATTGTTATTAACCATGCTTGGTTAGGTGATAAAATTGAAGAGTACTTACAAGACGGTAGCAAATGGGGAGTTTCAATACATTATAGTCGAGAAACACAAGGGGCTTTAGAAACTGCAGGCGGTATTATTAAAGCCTTACCATTATTAGTAGAAAAAGATGAACCTAATGCTCCTTTTTTAGTCGTAAATGGAGATGTGTATACCGACTTTGATTTTACACATATTCCTTTATTACCATCAGACTGCTTAGCTAATATTTGGCTGGTCGCTAATCCAGAGCATAATATAAAAGGTGATTTTTTATTTGCGGAAGAGGCTTCTGAGCTAAACAAAAGTAATAAAGTACATAATCTTACAAGTGAAGCTAATCAGCACCAACAGCAGCAGTCTTTCACTTTTAGTGGTATTGCTTTATATCGACCTGAATTTTTTACCGCTTATACCAATGAAAATGTATTGCCATTAGGGCCATTATTGAGAGAAACCGCGGAAAACTTAGAGCTTTCTGGTACTATATTGAAAGGTCAATGGACTGATGTAGGCACACCAGAACGATTAAATGAACTTAACAATACGATATCTTGTTAAACATAAACACATAATTAGAGTAGTAAAAGTAACATGAAAGTTTGGGGAAAAATTTTAGGTGGTTTATTTGGCTTCATGCTGAGTAAAAATATTTTTGGTGCTTTGCTAGGCGTTTGGATCGGTCATAGCTTTGATAAAGGACGTGGGTTTAATTTTAATAACTTGGCAGGTCAAAGTTTTACAGATGCAGAGCGGCAACAAGCTTTTTTCTCTACAACTTTTTCTGTTATGGGATATGTTGCTAAAGCTAATGGTAGAGTTACTCCTCAAGAAATCGCCTTTGCTACTGCTTACATGGATAAATTGGGCTTAACGGGCGATATTAGGCAACAAGCTCAAGACGCCTTTAGAGACGGAAAAGTTGTCGGTTTTCCTTTAAAAGAACGATTGGATGACTTTACTCACAAATGCGGTAAGCGTCATGACTTACTGCTGATGTTTTTAGAAATTCAAATTCAAGTGGCTTTTGCTGATGGCACATTAGATCAGGAAGAGCGTGAAGCGCTGCACCAAATAGCTAAAATTTTAGGCTTTTCTACCCGAGATTTAGATCGCTTGCTGGAAATGATTATTGCGGGTGACCAATTTAATCAACAAGGCAATAGATCTCCACAATCATCAAAGGTACAACTTAGCAATGCCTATAAAGCACTGGGTTGTACGCCTGAAATGAGCGAACAAGAAATTAAAAAAGCTTACCGTAAACTCATGTCTCAACATCATCCTGATAAGCTGATGGCAAAAGGTTTACCTCCTGAAATGATGGAAATGGCTAAACAAAAAACACAAGATATTCAATCAGCATATGAAGCGGTGACTAAAGCAAGAGGTTAGGAGGAGAATATTTTTATTCTGAATAAATTACCAACCGATTGTTTTTAACCAGCCATTAACTTCAGTTAATAATGTTTGTTCTGGGTAATAGCCCGGAACCATATTGTGTAGATATTTTTGGCGATAATAAACTTTCAATTCCTTTGTAGCGTATTTCTTTCTTAACATGGCATTTTCTAGCACGCTATTACGGTCTTTTTTTAGTATCAAGTCTAAAACAGGCAACTCAGACATCGCTATGTTTTTCGCAAAAGTATCGTTTTCTAATTCAGAATACATGCCTGCACTTAATGTAATCAGTGCTGCGGGTAATAAATCTTGGTTGTTTTTATAAAGATCTATCAGTATCGCTGCTTGGCTTCCTTCTGTGATCACCAAAAAAATACCGGGGTAATTTTTAGCTTTTTCCATTACTGCGGTGACTAAGCTTTTTAATTCATTTTGATAGGGCATAAGCGCCGCTTTATTTTGTTCTATTCTTTCTTCTTTTGTTAATGCTACCGAAGGGTAGTTCATTGGCTTATTAGGTGATTGCACACTGATTGTAGACCAGCCTGCATCGGGAAGATTTTTTCGTAAAAAATTCATGGCTTTTGGATTTGCTACGCCTTGTTGCCAATCAGGTATTAAAATCGCCACGCCTTTATTGTTTTGTGTTGAACTGCTTTCTTCAATAATAATATATTCGCTATCGCCCGCTTTAATTGATTGAGTTTTACTACCGGATAAATAATGGGTGAGATCTTGTTTTTGTTGTTCGAATGAACTGACGGGTTTTACTATTTTTATATCACTACGTTGAATACTTTTTGAGGGCTGCTTTTTATCTTCATCAACCTTTTCTGGTTCAGCGGCTTCTTCTTCCTCGGCAAAATAAAAATACGCTTGTGCGTGGTTATACCCAAGTATATTAGGTATTAAATAGAAAAGGGCAGTAATAAATAAAATACGCAACAACATGAATTCCTAAAGTGAAGAGGTTTACTTATACCTACAAAATGAGCAGGTATAAGTATGTATCGACTTGCTTAGATGATTGTTTAATAAAAAATGAGATAAATAAACTTAGATGAATATAAAACTATAGCTTAAAGCATATACCCGTTACCGATCAAGATGCGTTTTTCAGAGCGCTTGAGCGATATCAATTCAAGGCAGTGCTTTGTAATAATGGTTGTTCCCTTATAAAAAGCATTAACGAAGAAGTGATTTTGCTCAAGCGCTTCTTCGATGGGTCTAAAAACAATTTATGCTTCGTTATTAACTTTAGTAAGGGAATAACCATGACGTAAACTTAATGCCTTGCATACATGGATGTATGTACTTAGATTTCGTCTGGAACATGAAATCTGTGCCTAAATTGTTTTTAGTTCCCACTGAAACCTGCATCTTGAATGATAACGGGTATATAAAGAGGGCTACTCAAACGGGCAATCAGCTAAAAAAGTCATTTCTTCATGCGTTACGGGATGAGAAATACTTAGCATTTGAGCGTGTAAATTTAGTCGGTTAGCCATCGCGAGAGCTTCAGTATGAGCATAAAGTCGGTCTCCTAAAATAGGGTGACCTATTGAAAGCATATGAACTCTTAATTGATGCGAGCGACCTGTAATAGGTGTTAGTTCAACTAAGGTTGAATTGTCGCCATAACTGAGCACTTTGTAATGAGTTAAAGAGGGTTTGCCTCTTTTGTGATCAATCATTTGCTTAGGGCGGTTAGGCCAATCGCAAATAAGCGGCTGGTCGACAGAGCCTTGGGCTTCTTTTACACGGCCAAATACTCTAGCGATATATTTTTTCTTGGTTTTACGTTTTTCAAATTGTTGGCTAATAGCGACATGGGTAGGTTTGTTTAGCGCCATGATGATGATGCCAGACGTTGCCATATCTAACCTATGCACAACAGTAGCGCTAGGTAATACCCGCGCTACTCTGTTTTCTAAACAGTCTTTGTGTTCAGGTAATCGCCCCGGAACGGTTAACAGTCCGCTACCTTTGTTTAAAACAATAAGGTCGTTATCCCTATAAACTATGTGTAAATAGGGATCGAGTGGCGGTTGATAGACAAAGTCAGGGTTAGCACTCATTAATGAGTTACAACAATCAGTCTTATCGCTTCAAACTTCAACTGTGCTTTGTTGATATAGCTTTCAAGCTCAGATTTTTGTAGCTGAATAAAATCTACTTCTTCTTGTCGAACACTCGGATTAATTTTCGCTAACGCGGCTAATCGAGCATGTTCTTTATCTAAATTGTTTCGCATGGTATCAAGCGCATTTTGTTGGATACTAGCAACACTGGTTTCGGCATGTGCTTCAGCTTTAGTCACCAGTGGTGTAATTTGCTGTTTTAACGCCTTAACTAACTGAAGGGCTACTTGTTTTTTGGTTGGGCTAAGTTGTTGATCAAGCACTTCTTCACCCACTTTATCAGCAAGGTTGTTACCATTTTTATCCACTAATACACGTATTGGTGTGGTAGGTAAGTAACGGCCTAATTGTAAGTTGCTTGGCGCTGTTGCTTCAACGGTAAATAAACATTCAACAAAGAAAGTTCCTACAGGTAGCGCTGGATTTTTTAATAAACCAATACACGAATTACCAATTTCGTCAGAAAGCACTAAGTCCATAGCACCACGTACCATAGGATGATCCCAAGTCAGTAATTGATAGTTTTCAGAAACTAGTGCCGTGTCGCGGTTAAACGTAATCGTTGTTCCATCTTCAGGTAAACAAGGGAAGTTGCTGTTCAACATATGTTCAGACGGTTGCAATGCGATAGAGTTATCGGCTTTATCGTCTTGCTGAATACCAAACACATCAAGTACTTGAAACATAAATTGAGGTAATTCAATTTGTTCATCTAGTTTTTCTATTTTCTTCACTAATTCAAGGGCTTTACCTTGGCCTGAAGAATGAAGTTCAAGTAGTTTATCTCTACCGCTTTCTAATTCTTTTTTAATGATCAAATGTTTTTGTTGGCTTGCTTCAATAAGCTGAGCAGACTCGTCTGATTGCCATTGAGCAGATAAAGCTAAGTTTTGTAATTTAGCACCAAATTCTTTAAATATTGCATGGCCAGTAACACAAGTATGTTCAAAAGCATTAAGACCTTGGTGATACCAATTAAATAATAAACTTTGCGGTGAATCTTCAAAGTAAGGTACATGAATACGTATTGTTTGGTTTTGACCTATACGATCTAAACGTCCGATACGTTGTTCAAGTAAATCAGGGTTATTTGGTAAATCGAACAACACCATGTGATGAGCAAATTGGAAGTTACGACCTTCACTACCAATTTCAGAACATAATAATAACTGCGCACTGTCTTCGTCTTGTGCGAAGTAAGCCGCGGCTTTATCACGTTCAAAAATACTTAAACCTTCATGGAATACTGCAGCACGTATGCCTTCTTTAACACGAAGCGCGGTTTCTAAATCGATAGCCGTTTGCGCGTGTGCACAAATAACAAGTAGTTTTTCTTTACCTAAGCTGTCTAATAAATTGATTAAGTAATCAACTCTTGGATCAACGTCATACCAATTATCATGCTGCTCTAAACCAAATAATATTTCTGGAGTAAATACGAATTTACTTTGTGAAAGCTCACGTAAATTGTCAACACTATCACTTAATAACAAATCATTAATAATGGTTTGATATTGCTCTGGCATTGCTAAAGGCGTAGGTAATAATTGTCGTTCAGGAAAGCCCTTAATGGTATTACGCGAGTTTCTAAATAAAATACGACCTGTGCCGTGACGGTCTAATAATTGCGCAAGCACTTGCTGGCGGGCTTCGTCGGCTTCGCTGTCGTCTTCATTAATAATCGCTAATTGCGAGCTAATGTCTGACTCTTTTAATAAGTCAGTCAGTGTATCTAATTGTGTTTGAGTTAGTCGCTCACCTGCTACAAGTGTATTGGCGGCATCAGCTACTTGAGTGTAGTTTTCTTCTTCAGCAATAAATTTTTGATAATCAAAGAAACGATCAGGATCGAGTAAGCGTAAACGAGCAAAGTGACTTTCATGGCCTAATTGATCAGGTGTTGCCGTAAGTAATAATACACCAGGTATTACTTGTGCTAATTGCTCAATACATTGATATTCAATACTTGGAGCGTCTTGTGTCCAATTTAAATGATGAGCTTCATCAACTACCATTAAATCCCAGTCTTCGGCAATAAGTGCTTCATACCATTTTGGATTTTCAGTAATAAAGTTTAAGTTTACTAATACTAATTGTTCAGAGCTAAATGGGTTAGCGCCATCTTCTGAACTTGAGCTTTCTACACAGCGTTCATTATCAAAAATACTAAAAGGTAAGTTGAAGCGACGTAGCATTTCAACCAACCATTGATGCATGAGTGATTCAGGCACAATAATAAGAATGCGTTGTGCGCGGCCACTTACCAGCTGTTGATGAATGATCAAACCCGCTTCAATGGTTTTACCTAAACCAACTTCATCAGCTAATAAAACACGTGGAGCAAATCGACTTCCTACTTCTTCAGCTATATATAACTGATGAGGAATTAAACTCACTCGGCCACCACTTAGGCCCATAAGTTCTGATTGTTGCTGAGTATGCTGATGTTTTAGGCTGTCTTTACGAAGCTGGAACCAATCTAAACGATCTACTTGGCCATTTAATAAACGGTCATGAGGTTTATTGAATTTTAAAAAGTGATCGATCATCACTTCTTTTATCGAGGCTTTTTCACCTGTATCTTGTCGAGTACCGTGATAAGTAATTAAATGGTTAATATCTTCAAGCGATTCAACAACCAACGTCCAACCTTCATGGCTAGGAATAGTGTCGCCTTCATTAAATATAACGCGTGTAAGCGGAGCGTTCGCTATTGCGTATTGTCTTGACTCTCCAGTAGCGGTAAAAACAATACTTACAAATCTGTGTTCAACAGTAGTAACAGTACCAAGTCCTTGATTTGACTCACCATCACTTATCCAACGTTGACCAGGGTGAAACGACATAACAACTCCAACTTTTAAAATTTAGCTTTATAAGGTAATAGGGCTTGAAAAACGGGCGCTATAGTAACGTTTTTCGTAAAATGGGTCATTAAAAAAGTGCTAAAAAGAGAAAGAATTTAGTTAGTCATATAATTTTTATATAAAAACATGGCTGTTTACTTAAAATATTTTCGGTAAATTGTTTTTAAATGGGTATAACTCATACAGGTCAATGCTTTCTCTTTTTTGTAATAATAGTAAAGATAATAGAGTTTAGTTTAATAAATGAACTTTTATTGCTTTATATTTAACCGCACAAAGTCGAGTAATATTAATTATAAAATATTGATTTTAAGATCTTAATAAATCAACAATAAATCTCTCAATATGGTCTATATTTAGTTTATAAGAGTTAAAAAAATATGAAGCAGTATGCTCTACATGACTTCATATAATCGTAATAAAGCTTAGATACTCTTATGATTCGATGTAGTATTCATTAACGTAGAGGATCATTTTATCAAAAAATATCGATACATAGCTTGGCAAAGCATTTGAGTGAAATCGTATTTATGTTTTCCTCCTCAATTAAATTATACCTAGTGCCTAAACTAAGGATGCCTATATGAATGAACATAAAATTATTTATATCTTAGATACCAATATATTACTCCACGAACCTCTCGCTTTTTTATCTTTCAAAGAACACGACGTTATTGTCCCTATGACGGTATTAGAAGAACTTGATTCCATAAAAGATCGAAAGAGAGATGTGAGCAGAGATGCACGAGTTGCCATAAGAGCGCTAGAAGATTCCTTAGTTGATGCATCGCCTGAAGAAGTTCTTTCAGGTGTTAAGTTACCTGAAAATGATCCTGAACATCCTAGTGGTCATTTATCTATTTTTAATGATTACACCTTAAAACAAACCGCAGGTACGTTGTCGTTTAATGAAAATGATAATCGTATTATTAATGCCGCTTTACATATTCAGAAAGAAAATCCAAAGAAAAAAGTTGTACTGGTAACAAAAGACATCAACATGCGACTTAAAGCTAAAGGAGCCGGATTAGCGCACGTTGAAGATTATAGAACAGATCAACTTATTGACGATATTCAATTTTTATCAAAAGGTTACCATAAGTTTGAAGGTGATTTTTGGCAGCATATTGATGAATGCGATAGCGAAAGTGAGGGAAGAAATACCACTCATTACGTCAACAGAGATGTTTTACCTAATAGCTATATGAACGAATATATTTTAGATGATAGCCAACACTTTGCAGGTAAAATAACGGGTTGGGATGAAGGAAGACTCGCCATTGCTGATTTATCTTATGAACGTTTAATGGCTAAACAAGCGTGGGGAATTAATCCTAAAAACATCTATCAAGGTATGGCAATGGATGCTTTGCTAGATCCCACCATTGATTTAGTTATTTTAACAGGCGCAGCAGGGAGTGGTAAAACAGGTATTACTGCAAGCTTTTTTCCAATATTTGTGCAGACCTATCTACAGACCTTATTCTTACTGAAGAAATTGAGTATTTATAACAAGCTCAGATCTAATCTCTCTAACATGTCATTAAGTGTGACTTAAAGAACAGAACCATTAATCAATAAATATAAATAACGGATTTAACCTGCAAGAAGGCACAAACAAAAATAATAAACCTAAGGTAAATCTAAAATGCTAATTAATGAAAATCGTTCTCAAAGGAGAACTAAAATGAATAATCTAAGTGAACACAGAAACCCAAGAGTATTAGATACATCGGCACTAGTTCATGATCCAAAGTCATTGCTCGCTTACAGTGAAGATGTATACATCTGTCTAACAGTTTTAGAAGAGTTAGATAATTTAAAAGAAAGAACCAATAAATCGGTAAGTGCTGATGCTCGTGTATGTATTCGTATGCTTGAAGACATAATTAATGGGCACAGTGCAGAAGAAATGGAAGCAGGTATTCCACTGCCTTCTACTGAAACAGCTAAAAGAGGCAAGTTGTTCATTGGTATTGATACTCAATTGGACATGGCAAAAGAATTAAAGCACACGATAGGTAGCGATGCTGACAATAGAATAATTAACTATGCACTCCATCTTCAGAAAGAGTTAGATAAAGACGTTACCATCGTTAGCCGCGACATCAATATGCGATTAAAAGCTCGAACTGTTGGTGTTATGGCTGAAGATGTATCCGTTGATAATCAAATCGCAGATATAGATTTGCTTTATACAGGCGTACAAGCCTTTGAAGGTGATCTTTTTGATCGAATTGAATCAGATAAAGATTTCAAAGTCTCAGGAGAGGTTTATACATTCCCAATCAGCTTGTTCAACGATGAAGTTCAGCCAAACATGTATTGGTACGATGAAGCCGGACACATTGGCCGGATTTCAGAAGTGACTGATACTGAGGTATACACAAAGTTATTGCCTCGTAAGCAAGAAAAGGTATGGGGCATATTGCCAAAAAATCAGCGTCAAGCGGTAGCTTTAAGCCAATTAACAGACCCTTACTATGACTTAAATATTATCCTTGGCCCTGCTGGCTCCGGAAAAACTTTTTTGGCAGTTGCTTCGGCGCTGCATCAAGTATTGGAGTTGAAAAAGTACAAAAAAATCGTTGTGGTACGCTCTAGAGACTTCATGGACGACGATCCCGGATTTCTTCCGGGGGATTTAACTGAAAAATCGATGCCTCTTCTGGCAGGCATTACCGATGCATTAATTTCAATGCATTCAGATGATAATCATGAAACAAATATTCATGCAACAGTTGAGCATGTGATCGAAAAAGCCAATATAGAATTTACTAGTATGGCTTACTTTCGAGGCCGTTCAATAGACGATGCTGTTTTAATCATTGATGAAGCTCAAAATATGACACGCGCTCAAATTAAAGGGATGCTTAGTAGGGGAGGTAAAAATTGTCGTACAATTGTACTTGGTAACCTTGCCCAGATTGATGATAAGTTTGTAACACCTGCTTCGTCTGGTGCAAGTGCGGCTGTTAATGTGTATAGAAACTATGAGAAAGGGTCTGTTCTAATTTTTGATGAAGTAGAGCGTAGTAGCTTAGCTGAGTTCACTGAAAAGAACATGTAGACATCAAACTACAATTCACATTTACTTATAATATTGCGACAATAGCCACTGCTTATTGTAGTGGCTTTTCAGAGAAGCCAGTTTCCACACTTGCGGACGAAATGGATTTACTCTGGGTTTAAAAGATTAATCATACATTGAAGATGTAATGACTTAGGTGCTGTGGACCTTAGTTGTTATGTTTTGGTGTGCGTATGTCTTTTGAATCAGAAGCGCTTATAAGTAATATAAAGCGTCAGGCAAAGAGGTTGTCAAAAAAGTTATCAATTCCCCTTGGACAAGCCCAAGAAGGGGTTGCTATTTGTCTGTATGGCTGTGACAGTTACAGCGATTTACTAGTAAAAATAAAAGCTGAATCCTTTGACAACTCATTGATAGCACTATCTGCTCTATCACCAAACTCGGAAATATTTTTAGTAAAAATATTGGCTAGCCACCTAGATAGCATCATCGGAAATTTTGAAAAAAAATTTCCCGGCTCCAATATAGATGAGGAAATGGTTATATCCCTATTTGGGCTTAGCTTTGAGCAGTTCAAACTCAAAATATCTACCTAAGATTGTACAAATACGTAAGTTGTCATTTTGTTTTTTGGCGATATTATATGATGAAGGCTGAACGGACAGCCTACGCCTACGCATGTTTTTCCACTTGAAAAACGTGAACAGTGAAGCGGAGCATCCGTAAAAATTAGTGATTCAAATAGTCAAATAAACAATGTGTTTGTAGGCCATTGTTCTTTTGCAGTATTGTTTGGAGAACTAAATGATCTCGCTATATCAATTAAAAAATAAGTTAAATAAACAAGCTAAAGACTTCGCATTACTTTTTGAGTTACCAGATTTATATGCACAAGGACTTTGGAGTAGAGGTGTCTATAGCTGTGCTCACTTTACACAAGCGCATGAGCGTCTGCATGAAGCTTTTGATACCCACAATCTTAATTCAATTCTAGAACACGAATCATTTAAATACTTGATGATCAATGAATACGATGATTCGGAAATCATTGAATCACTTCATCAGGAAATCACCTCAATGGCATCTGAAATTGAAAGCTTGATGCTGGTAGATATCGAAACTTTAGAGTTAGTTTCAGTGATATACCAAGTATTAGGGTTACCTGAAGATTCCAAGTTTATTGTAAATACAGGAGCTGACTTCCGCTTAGAGTGGCGACCATACTTTGATGCCTTTGATGATCCGTTGATAGTTCAATATGCAGATTTAAAAGTTCATGGTTGTTATTTCAGGCTCATCGCTTCAAAGTTTCCGTTTGAAAAGCTTTCCTTGGATAACATTAAAAAATACATGTACATCAATCATGTAAACCATGATGGTGAATTCGAAGGCTGTATATCCGACGGAAATAGCTTTTCGAAACATGAACATTGGCTGATGTTGACACTCGAACTATTCAACAGCTGCAAAGTAAGCAAGACTCAGTTCAGTCCAACAACCTTCAAAATCGAGGGCATGCGTTATTTGGTTTATGGCTTCCCACTGGTTCCTTCCTATGTATCTGATTGGCACAAACCCGATTTATGTCTACAGGTCAAAAACGTAGATGGAGATCAAAAGTTTACTATTCGTATAGACCAGCAGAGCTTAATTTTCTATGCCCGTCGCGTTGATACCAATTTTTTTAACACCATAGATTATGAAAAATACATTTCGTTGTATCAATCTAGTGTTCTGTCACATTTTGATGCTGACAAGAATTTACTAGAAGTCGATGGGGTTAAATATCTAAGTTTTTTTCGCCCGTTTAGCATTGAGGATAACAAGGAAGCGAAAGCATGAGACCAAAAATCAAACTGACTAACGCCACACTTATCTCAATTCAATCTGATACAGAGGAAAAAGTTGAACAGGTGCTTTACGCCACATTTGCTGAAGATAGTGATTGCGGTAAAAAGGGAGAAGTTTTGTTCACAACAAAAGTTATCGAAATCAATGGCCTTGAGTTCCGAACTTTTGGTGCTGACTTTTATACCTTAGATGCTGAACCAAAAGAGTTTGATGTAAATGTATTTGAGTTCAATTTAATGCATGAGTGTATGTATTCTCCAAATGAGTTATTAGAGTTGCGAGATATGCTCCCTGCTAGCTATTAGTAGGGAGTAACACATGGATAAAACATTTTTAAAGGATGCCTACATAGTCTCAGTCTATGACTATAAAGAATTTGAAAAATCATTTATTGGCGAGTTTTTATCAGGGGTGGTTATTGACGATGAAACATTCAGATTTCGGCCATTTGAGCAAATAGTAACTTCAAAGATTATTAGCAAAACTGCTGTCGAGGATAAACTAGAAATAACCACACATAATGGGAGTTACTATGTGATTGATGTTGACCACAAGTTAATTGATATTTCGTTTGTTGAATTGGTTGTTATGAGAGCAGGAGCTTATTCGGCAGATCGAGTTTTAGAAATGAGAGAGCAACTTAAGTCTCAACATAAAAGTCATTAAATAACGAAAATAAGGAGTCTAGAATGACTTCAACAAATTCAATATTCGATCAGATTAGTAATTTTACGTAATAGCTAGCTTTTTAGTGATAGCAATAAAGCGAAGCTTCCAATTCATATTCCTTGATTCGGAAGCTTCACAATTGATGAAAATTGAATTAGCGGGATAACTCCTCAATTTTCTTTTTGGAGAACCAGCGATATAAAACAGGCAAAACAAACAATGTGAGTAATGTTGCTGTTATCAAACCACCAACTATAACACTTGCCAGTGGTCGTTGTATTTCAGCTCCTACACCATTTGACATTAACATCGGTATTAAACCTAATGCAGATGTTATTGCTGTCATAAGAACAGGTCTCAAACGAGAAGTTGCTCCTTCAAAAACAGCATCAGTGACTTCTAAGCCATCTCTAATTCGCTGGTTTATACTTTCAACCATAACCACACCATTTAACACTGCAACACCAAATAGTGTAATGAAGCCAACGGAGCTTGGCACGGACAAGTATTGCCCAGAGAAATATAAGGAGAAAACACCGCCGATAACAGCTAATGGGACATTAACTAAAATCAACATGGCTTGACCAACTGAGCCAAATGCGAAGTAAAGCAAAAGAGCAATTAGCGCCAAAGATAAAGGAACCACTATAGCTAACCGTTGTTGTGCTCGTTGTTGACTTTCAAATTGACCACCAATGGCAACAGAGTAGCCAGCAGGTAAATCGACTTTCTCGGCGATTACTTGTCTGATATCGGCAACAACACTGCCCATATCTCGATTCTGTACGTTGGCTTGGATAACAACACGTCGTTGCACATCATCTCTTCTCACTTGCGGAGGGCCTGACGCAAAAGAGATTGTTGCAACATCACCAAGACGAACCCAAGCCCCTGTTGGAGACTGAATGCGAATATCAGAAATAGCTTCTTTATTACTACGATATTCTTTTTCTAAACGCACATATATATCATAACGCTCATTCCCGTTGATGATTTGTCCTGCTTCAACTCCACCTATACCATCTCGTATCACTTCCATTATATCACCGACCGATAGGCCAAAACGTGAAAGCTCTTGTCTGTTTGGCTTTACAACTAATTGAGCTTCACCAGCTATTTGTTCAAGCGCAACATCTCTAGCGCCTTCAACTTCTTTAATTGCCGATTCTATTTCTTGCCCTTTAACTGCCAATTGATTGAGGTCTGGCCCAAACAGCTTTATCGCTAGTTGTGCTTTTACACCAGATAGTAACTCATCTACACGGGTGGCAATTGGTTGAGAAAAGTTCAGTAAAAGTCCCGGAAACTCTTCAAGCGATTGTTCCATTTTGTTTTGCAGTTCATAACGGTTTGAAGCACTGGTCCACTCGGATACAGGTTTAAGTCCGATATAAATCTCGATGTTATTAACTGGTTCAGGATCGCCGCCAATATCAGGTCGCCCGATACGGCTTAGCGCATAAGTAACTTCAGGAAATGCCATCAACTTTTCTTCTAATATAGGTGAAACCATCAATGCAGTATCTAAACTAGAAGAAGGAGCAAGAGTTGCTCTTAAGTTAATTGTTCCTTCTTCTAGCTCTGGAACGAATTCAGTACCTATGTAAGGTATAATTGAAAAAGCCGAAACAACCATAATTAGCGAGGTAACAACAATTAACTTGGTACGTTTAAGTGCAAACTTAAGCCCCTTTTTATATAGCTTATCTAAAGGTTTAACGACAAAGCTTTCTCTTTCTTTTATGCCTTTTTTGAACATGAAAGTGGCGAGTGCTGGTACGATAAACAAGGCAACAACAATAGCTGAAATGATGGCTAAAATAATACTAATTGCCATTGGCTGGAATAATTTTGCTTCGACGCCTTCAAAGCTAAACAAAGGCAAGAACACGACTAAAATGACAGAAGCAGCAAAAAATACTGGGCGAGCCACTTCTTTGCCTGCTTGTTTTAGCCGCAACTCGATACCATGATCATCTTTTTCTATTGCAAAGGGATCAGTATCATCACTAGGAACACGTGCTTCTACACTTTGTTGGTGTGTTGAATCAGGGTGGTTTAAATGTTTAAACATATTTTCAACCATGACCACTGAGCCGTCCACAAGCATACCAATAGCTACGGCAATGCCACCTAGTGACATAAGATTGGCAGAAATTCCCCACCAAGCCATGATCATTAATGCAATACCTACCGATATTGGAATGGAAATAAGAACAAGAAACGTTGCTCTTAAATTCATTAAGAACAGGGCAAGCACGATACAAATAAAGATAAAGGCAAGTGCTAGTGCATTGACTACAGTACTGACAGCTTGTTCGATTAAATCAGCTTGATCATAGAAGGGTTCGAATCGAACACCTTTAGGTAATGCCTGATTGATTAGTGGAATTCGTGCATTAATACCATCAATGGTTGCTTTTGTATTGGAACCCATACGCTTGAGTACAATGCCTGATACAACTTCACCTAGGTTTTCAACTTTTCCTTCGGACGTTTTACGGGTCATAGTGACCGCACCTTGTCGAATTTCACTACCTAGTTCAACTTTGGCGACATCAGAAACCGTCACAACAGTACCATCTACGGTTTTTACAGGTACTTGCTTAATGTTGCTAATGCCTGCTTCACCACTTTCGAACCAACCCGTTCCTCGAATAACAAGCTGCTCTTGTCCTCGGTTCATATACCAACCGCCAACGTTGGCATTGTTACTATCAAGTGCATTAACGATATCTTCTTGCGACAATCCATATGCAAGGAGCTTAGAGGGAGCTATGTTCACTTGATATTGCCTAACATTACCTCCGAAAGATAAGACATCTGTGACACCATCAACTGGCATAATTAGCAATTTGATTATCCAATCATTGAGGCTTCTGAGTGCCATTGAGTCATATCCTGCGTCTTTATCTGACACGAGCAAGTATTGAAATACTTGACCTAACCCTGACGTATTTGGTCCCATTTCAGGCGTACCTACACCGTCAGGTATCAACTCTTTTGCAGCTTGAAGCCGTTCAAAGACGAGCTGCCGTGCAAAATAGATATCAGTCCCTTCTTTAAAAACGACAGTAACGCCAGACAGCCCCGTTTTGGAAATTGAACGTACTTGTTCAACATCAGGTAACGCATACATGACCGCTTCAATCGGATAAGTGATGAGTTGTTCTACTTCTTCTGCGGCAAGCCCCGGCGCTTCTGTATTAACCGCGACTTGAACATTAGTCACATCAGGGAAAGCATCCAAGTTCAGTTTTGGGATCACCATTATTGCGCCAACAATAGTGGCAAATAAGGCAATCAAAATAAGGAGTCGGTTGTTTACAGACCAATCTATAATTTTATTAAACATAGCGGCTCTCCTTAATGGTTATGCGGATCAAATCCGCCTTTAGCTATTTCAGAAGCAACAAAAAACGCTCCTTGAGTGACCACACGAGTACCACTTTCTAAACCAAATATTTCTCTGAAATTACCTAGAGAACGACCTAACTCAACCTCTGTCGCTTTGAATTCACCGGGATGATCCTCAACAAATACGGTCCAATCTCCGTCCGCACTTCTAATTAGCGCTTCTTCTGGAACGGCCATAACTTTTTGTTCAGTGGCAAATTGAAAATATACTTTAACAAACATGCCTGAATGGAGATTGTCATCTGCATTATTAACACTTAGGCGAATGATTCGAGTTCTAGTGATGGGATCAATCGTGTGGGCTTCCTGAATAACTTTTGCCTTATAATCCTCTCCTTCTAATTTAACTATTGCCGGAGAGTTGATTGATAGATTGAGCTTTTTGTTGGGTGATACTTTAGCTTCCACCCACAGCTTATTTTCATCTGCCAAAAGCATGATAGTATCACCCGCATCGACTCGTTGGCCTTGGGTGAAGTCATCTTGTAAAACTACTCCTTCTCGCTGAGCTACTAGCGAATATTGGCCAAACGAAGTTATGTCTTTATTTGATATGTCTTTTATCGCTTTTTCAGTTAACCCTAGTGCGATAAGTTTTCCGTATGTGGCGTTAAATGTGGTTTGAGCCTGAAGTAAACGACTTTCACTTACTGTTTTGTTGCCTAATTTCTTTACTCGCTGCCATTCAGTTGACGCAATCAAGTAGTCAGCTTGAGCTTGAGCCATTGCTTCACTAAATAGGGTGACCAGCTTTTGTCCTTTTTCTACGTGTTCACCGAGTGCAGTATGTCTGCTTATTATCACTGACTCGGTACGGGGAGAAACGACATAGCTGCTATAACCATCTACTTTGACCTCTCCGGGCGCATAGATTGTACTGAATTGATAATCAGGTCTTATGCTTTGAACTTTAATATTGGCTAGTGACATTTTTTGAGGGCTTAGAGTAATACCTTCTTCATGTTCCTCTTCAGTTTCTTTATTTTTGCTCTCTTGGTCGTGACCATGTTCGTCATGTTCTGTGTCTTTTTCAGAATGGTTGCCTTCATTTTCCTGATGGCCTTCTTCTACATGATTTTCTTCACTTTCCGAGTGTTTATGTTCTTTGGGTTTTGCTGTTACAGGGTCAATTGTATTTACTTGTAGAGCATACACTTCACCGCTTAATGTCCCACCTAAAAAAAGTCCACTAATTAGTATTGCTAATATTTTTTTGCTAAATAATGTATTCATTTTTTTACCTATATTCTTTTAAAGTTTAAGATTTCTAATTGCCGTTTTAACTAATTAAATCTTGAACTTAGATAATTGACCCATGCTCCAAATGAAGGCTATTTCAGAGAGTCTAAATTGTTTTTCTAGTTGAATGCCTGAGTGCAATCCATTAGCTCTTTGGCTCAACGCTATTAGATAGTCTGAAGTATTGATGTCTCCAGCCTCCCAACGAGCGTTTAGCAACCTCGCGCTATTATCAATTCGGTTTTGCATAAGGTTTTGCCATCGCTGATAGTATTTTTTACTGATCATGAGGGATTCATAGTTGGCCTGAGCTTCAAAAGAGCGTTTTCGATAAATGGATTGGAAATAAGCTTCCGCAGCAACGGCTTCTGAATATGCCGCTTTAGTAGCATCGGAATAGTTATTTCTGATATTCAAAGGCATAGAGAATGTTAAGCCAACGATATTATCGTCACTATTTTTTCCTGCGCTAACCCCTATGGTGGGATTAGCTTTATTCTCTATGGTTGTTAGTTGTGCTTTAGCTTGTTGCTCTTTCCATTTTGCTTTAGCCAATTGTACTTGGGGGTGTTGTTCAATCCATTCAGCTTTGTATGAATAGTTTTCAACATCGAAATCAATAGAGATTTTACTGGCTAACTCTGGTGTCCAATCAGGCAGCAGCTCTTTAACTTTAACCTCAGCATTTTTTAGCTCTATTTGATATTCAGCTATTTCACTAAAAACTTGAGACAAGTTTAAGTAAACCAGCTCAGCATCTAGAGGCTCAAGTATTCCCGCCTTTTGTTTGTCTTCCACAATACTAAGTAAGGTTTGCAGTTGACTTTCTCTCTCCGTAGATAGCTGTGCAGTATCTTTCGCTGATTGCCAATTTGTCAAAGCAATTAACGCATCGGCCTTTTTTGAATCGATTAAATTCAATAAGTGCTGCTGGCTGGCATAAAGAGTTATCTCGCCAATTGACGTATTGGCAGAGCGTTTATCCCAAAAATCAATGGTCTGACTCAAACCGATTGAATAGTTATTAAAATCACCTTCTTTCTCAAAACTTGCGTCAAGCTCAGGGTTATATATTGCCTGAGTTAAGCTTTTTGCATGATGATTGCTTGCGATTAACAACTCTCTTGCTTCAATTATTTCGGGATCTTTATTTATTTGTGTGTCTAACCACGACTCACTTTTTTGCTTGCTGTAAGCGGCATATGAAATACTTACAAGCAGGCAGAATGACAGGCAAGTGCCTGTATTTTTTATATATTTATACATAAGACTTCTTAAATTTTAAGTATTAATCATCTCTCATTTACCGATTTTTAATCGATAAATGGACGGATATAAATTTAGAAATTTAAGAAATAGGAGGGCGTAATATAGCGTCTAAAAATTCTTTTGTTTGATCGAATTGATAAGGTATTAGGTTGTTGTTATATAACTTTGTTGCACTATTTGAATTGCTAATTAATATCCAAGATAAGTGGCTGCCGCTACAATGACCACAATGATGACAATCTTTGATGTCGTGGCCTGCTTTTTCATCTGAATTGTCGTCAAAAATTTTAAAATCACTTTGGTGATCATGTTGGGTTTGTATGTGTTCAATATCTATTTGGTGGCTTTGTGAAGTTGCAGACGCGACAGCAGTTATCGATTGCAACACAATCGAAACTATTAACAGTAATTTAAGCGCAACAGCCAAGTTCAAAGTGACTACCTAATGGGAATATAACATATAAACGTTAGCATATAGTTTTCTGTGGAGCTAGTGATTTCAGTCAAGTTCAAACAATTACTTTTTATAAATCTATTGTTAGATAAAGATTCTTGACTCTATAGTTGGTATAGAGTTTACACTAGTGCAAAATATTTAATGGAAAGATTTTATGTCAGAAAAATGCTCTGGGCAATGTCAGTCCTCTCCAGCTAGCAATGACCTGAATAATAACCACATCGATTCAGATGATTTTGGCGGAAAGTTTGTCAGTACTTTTAAGGTTTCCCAAATGGATTGTCCTTCTGAGGAGCGTTTAATTCGACTGGCTATAGAAGGAATTAGCACAACTATTGGGTTGCAGTTTGATATCCCCAGTCGGTTAGTTAAAGTTTTCCATGATGACAATTTGGATGAGATTACTAACAAACTGCAATCTCTCAATTTAGGTGCTTCACTAGAATCAACAAGTGAAAGTTGCAGTAAAGAAGCTGCAAGAGCGAGAAAGTTAGATCAATCAAACAAAGCAAGTGAAATGTCAGCACTTAGATGGCTGTTATTGATTAACGGAGTTATGTTTTTTGTTGAAGTGGTCGCCGGAGTTATTGCTCAATCTGCCGGACTCATTGCGGATTCTTTGGATATGTTTGCGGATGCTGCTGTGTATGGACTAGCTATATATGCTGTTGGTAAGACAGTTAGCCTGAAATTAAGGGCAGCACATATATCTGGATTATTGCAGGTTATTTTAGCGCTTGGAGCTTTAAGTGAGGTAATTCGACGTTTTATTTATGGGAGTGAACCGATTTCATCGTTGATGATGATATTTGGTGGGGTTGCACTAATTGCTAACGTAGCTTGTTTGTTTTTAATTTATAGAAATAAAGAAGATGGTGCTCATATGAAAGCGAGTTGGATATTTTCAGCCAACGACGTTATTGCAAATGTTGGTGTTATCTTAGCTGGCCTTCTCGTGACGCTGACAGATAGCCGTTATCCAGACTTAGTTATCGGGTTAATAATTTCCCTTGTTGTATTGAACGGCGCACGCCGAATTCTACAGTTAAAGTACTAATAGCCATTATTCATGACTGTTTGAAAGCAACGTATTCAGTATCAAGACAGGGAAATTTACAATGAAAAAAAATACACCTTATATACCTCCGTTACGTTTTCACTGGTTGACTCGTTACTATGACAGAATCGTTGCAATTACTACACGAGAAAAATTTTTTAAAAGTTTAATTGTGAAGAAAATAGCTCAAACCAAAGGAAATGAACTGCTAGATGTGGGCTGTGGTACAGGAACATTAACGAAAACAATTGCTGAAAATTTTCCTCATTTTAAGGTGACAGGCTTGGATGCTGACCAAACAGCATTAGATATTCTTCGAAAAAAACTCAGTGAGAAAGTACTTAATATTTCGCTGATACAAGGTTTTGGTCAAGATATGCCTTTTGGTGAAAACTCTTATGATATAGCTGTTTCGAGTTTGTTTTTTCACCACCTTACTCGTTTAGATAAAATAGCAACACTAAAAGAAATTCGTAGAGCGCTCAAACCGAGCGGGGTATTGTACATTGCTGATTGGGGCAAGCCGACCTCCATTTTACAACGAGCATTATTCTTAATAGTTCAATGTTTAGATGGTTTTAAAACGACAAAAGATAATGTTGATGGATACCTCCCGTCATTGATAGTAGAAGCGGGGTTTGTCAACGTTTATGAACAAGATGCTATCCCTACTGTATTAGGGACAGTTAGATTGATTAAAGCATGTTAGACCTGAAATGACCTTTCTACGCTTACCTAGTTACACAACATATTTAACATATGTGATGCTGTTATTAATTGCAGCACATTCTGTGATTTGTTCGCCGAATGATTTTGATGATCTTTCTTTTTTTCGCCAATAAATTCTTCTTATGTTTTAGAGCAATCAACAGAAGCTACGGAGCTTACTCAGCTCCAGAATAGCAGCTCGTTAGTAGATGAGTGCAATTTTTGTTGTTGCCAATTATTCATATATACAGATGTGCCTTCCGAGCCTAACCAAGTGATTGATTTTCCTTTTGCTGAGACCATAGTTTCTAGCGAGCAAAAAGGTTATATATCCTTGCCATTTCGACCACCAAAACTAGCTTAGATTCCCCCAAGAATTAGGTAGAGCCATCTTCTACTCCCACAGTTTTATAGAATAAAATTAATAGGAAAGTATACATGAGACTTAATGTATCACCGCACCGAAAGGTAGCTAAGGTGAGGTGTATAACACCTCGGTATAAATATTTTGCGTGCTTAATGATTTCGCTTTTAACATTTAATGTTAACGCTTTTGAAAAGGAGCTTAATCTACAAGAGGCAATACGTTGGACACTCAAGCAAAATCCAGAGTTAAAAATATTTGATTTCAAGCAACAAGCTTTAATTGGACAAGAACAAACAGCAAGCTTAAATCCGGCATTTGAGCTTGAAGTAGAAGCTGAGAACTTTGTAGGTTCAGGTGATTTCAATAAATTTGATAGTGCTGAATTAACGATTGCTCTTTCTTCCGTGATTGAAATGGGAGATAAGCGTTCTGCAAGAATTGGACTTATTTCTAATTCTAAAAAGCTGTTGAATGCTAAAACGGAAGTTGAGGCGTTAAATTTGATAGCTCAAGTTACTCAACAATTTATCGAAGTGCTCGCCTCACAAGAAAGAGTCTTATTAGCCGATAATGCGTTAAGCCTAGCTCAAGAAGCATTCAATATTGTTGATGAACGTAATCGTGCAGGAGCAACCCCTAATGCTGAGGTAAAGCGAGCGAGGGCAGCGATTGCCCAAGCTAAGCTAACCTCTCAATCAGAAAAGAAACGCCTAGAATATTTAAGGCTGTCTTTAGCCGCTTTTTGGGGAGAATCAACGCTGAACTTCTCGAAGGTAACAGGTGATTTATTTCAATTTGGAAATGATAGTGATTTTGAGACGCTTTTTGCAAAGTTAGAAACAAATCCTGCCATTCAAATTTACGCCAATGAGGAGCGACTTAAGGAAGCTGAGTTGCGTTTAGCCAGAACTGAGTCAACTGCCAATATTCAGTGGTCTGTAGGGGTTAGACGCTCTCAAGAAAGTAATGATACTGCCTTAGTCGCAGGCTTTAGCCTACCGTTATTTGCTGACAAGCGAAACTCAGGAGCAATCGCGAGTGCCTTAGCTGAGCGTGATCAAGTTGCCATTGAAAAAGATGTAACGAAATTAAAGCTTAGAAATCATTTGCTGCGAGCATACTCGAATAGGCAGCAAGCTATTTTGACGACAAATGCACTAAGACAGTCGGTAATTCCAATGTTAGATCAGGCACTAGATGATACCCAAATTGCTTATCAAAAAGGTCGTAATGGCTATCTTGACTATGTATCAGCTAGACAAGAACTACTAAACGCTCGTCGCACGCTGATTGATGCTGCTTCAGCTGCTTTGTTTTACGGGGCCGAGATTGAAAAATTAACGAATGAAGCGTTATCACTTTAATTTAAAAATTGATTTTTAATTCGACCGATAATCGAATTACTTAGGAAAAAAAATGAAAAACTATTTAATTGCATTATTTATTTTTGTAGGGATTTCGTCGCTGTCTCAATTGGTTTGGGCAAGTGATGAGGACTCCGAAGAGAGTATAAGTAAAATAAAAAACGAGATGTCGGAAAAAGTAGGCATAGAAACAACTAGGTTATCACCTAGAAGACTTAATCAAGAAATTTCTGTTTATGGTAAGACAACCATAGGGGTAGAGCAACTGTATCAGATAAACGCTAGATACAATGGCGTTATAAAGACGATTAATTACACTATTGGAGATAAGGTAAAAAAAGGAGATCTTCTAGCTGTTATTGAATCGAATGAAAGTTTAAATACCTACGAGGTAAGGTCTCCGGTATCAGGTTTAGTTATACAAAGAAATGGGAATGTTGGAGCAACAACACAACAACGAATTTTATTTGAAATAGCCAATATCGATACGCTGTGGGCGGAATTTAGAGTTTTTGCTACTCATTTTAATAAAGTTGAGGTCGGTCAAGAAATCGAAATTGAATTTAATGGGGAGGCAATCACCTCAACAGTAACCAATATTATTCCAACTAAAGATCAGCCATTCGTCTTTGTTCGAGCACTTTTAGATAATACAAAATTTAACCTTTCTTCAGGCCAACTGTTAAAAGGATATATTACGACAAATCAATTCGACGTTGACCTAGCAATCGAAAAGCTTGCATTACAAGAACTAGGTGGGCAGCTAGGTGTATTTGTTAAAGAAGGTGAAGAATACGAATTTACACCGTTAATATTGGGCCGTTCAGACAAAAATTACATAGAAGTTATCGATGGACTTGTACAAGGTTCTGAGTATGTAAGTAAAAATAGCTTTTTGATTAAAGCGGATATTTTAAAATCTGAAGTAGAAGACGACGATTAGGAGACGTAAGATGATTGAATCAATTTTGCGTCTAGCTATAAATAGGCGCTATCTAATATTAAGTATGCTGTTTGTCATTGTTAGTGTTGGCTTATGGAGCTATCAAAAACTCCCTATTGATGCAGTTCCTGACATTACCAACGTGCAAGTACAAATTAACACGTCTGCCCCCGGTTATTCCCCTTTAGAGGCTGAACAACGGATAACGTTTCCGATAGAAACAGCATTGGCTGGGTTGCCAAAGCTTTCTCACACTCGATCTCTGTCAAGATATGGCTTGTCTCAAGTGACTGTCATCTTTGAGGAAGGGACTGACATTTACTTCGCAAGAAATTTAATCAATGCCAGATTAGGGGCGATTAAAAGTGCTCTCCCTAATGGATTGGAACCTGAAATGGGGCCGATTTCGACAGGGCTTGGCGAAATTTTTATGTATACCGTGCAAGCTTCACCTGATGCAAGAATGCCTAATGGTAAAGAATATACGGCCATAGCATTAAGAGAAATACAAGACTGGATCATAAAGCCTCAATTGGCCCAAGTTAAAGGGGTCATTGAAGTCAATAGTATTGGAGGATATAACAAGCAATATCATATCACTCCAAGCCCTGAGAAGTTGTTGTATCATCAAATAAGCTTTGAAGACTTGTCTAACGCGTTGCGAAATAATAACGATAACCGTGGAGCGGGTTATATAGAGCAAAATGGGGAACAAGTGCTTGTTCGTTCTGTAGGTCAACTTGCTAAGATTGATGAAATTCTCAATGTTGTTGTTAAAAAAGATAATGGCATTCCTGTAAAAATTAGTGATGTTGCCAGTGTCGCCATTGGTAAAGAGCTTAGAACTGGGGCCGCAACTCAAAACGGCATTGAAACCGTTTTGGGCACCACTATGATGTTGATTGGCGAAAATTCTCGCACAGTTGCATTGGAAGTTGAAAATAAGCTTAAACAAATTCAAACATCTCTTCCTAAAGGTGTAATAGCAGAGCCTGTTTATAATCGTACAACGCTCGTTGATAAGGCAATTGCAACAGTGACAAAAAACCTTGTTGAAGGGGCGCTTTTAGTCGTTGTAGTTCTATTCCTATTATTGGGGAATTTACGTGCTGCCCTTATTACTGCGGCGGTAATACCTTTATCAATGTTGATGACAATAACAGGTATGGTAAAAACAGGCGTCTCTGCAAATTTGATGAGTTTAGGGGCATTGGATTTTGGCTTAATCGTCGATGGTGCCGTCATTATCGTCGAAAACTCAGTTCGTCGTCTTGCTGAAGCTCAACACAATGGGCATAGGCAAGATTTAAGAGAACGACTCAATACCGTTTTCGAAGCGACCTCTGAAGTTATACGCCCCAGTTTATTTGGTGTTGCCATTATCACAGTGGTTTATATACCTATTTTCACGCTCACAGGTGTAGAAGGTAAGATGTTCCACCCAATGGCTGCAACAGTAGTTATGGCCTTAATTTCAGCAATGATCTTGTCAGTTACTATCGTACCTGCTGCTGTAGCAGTGTTTATGAAAGGTAAGATTAGTGAAAAAGAAAGTGTTGTGATCAGTTCTACAAAATCTTTGTACAAGCCGCTATTAATTCTGGCATTAAAATTTCGTTGGGTCATTGTATCAATATCAATTGCTTTAATGGGGTATAGCCTGTGGATAGCGACAACGCTGGGTACAGAGTTTGTCCCGCAGTTAAATGAAGGCGATATAACCGTGCAGGCTTTAAGAATACCATCAACCAGTCTAGATCAGTCTGTTGAAATGCAGGAAGTATTAGAACAGAGAATAAAAGCTTTTACTGAAGTTGATAAAGTCTTTTCTAGAATAGGGACGCCTGAAGTGGCGACAGATCCAATGCCACCGAGCATTGCTGATATTTTTGTCATCTTAAAACCTCGAAGTGAGTGGAGCGAACCAACAAAGGCGAAGAGTGAACTTGTTGAAGAAATGGAAGAGGCATTAAAAAGTATTCCCGGAAATAATTATGAATTTACTCAACCAATCCAGATGCGTTTTAATGAGTTGATTTCTGGTGTTCGAGCAGATCTAGGTATAAAGGTATTCGGGGATGATTTGGATCAATTGTTATTTACTGCTAACGATATACTCAATATTGTCAAAACAGTTGATGGAGCTGCCGATGCACGTATGGAGCAAGTTACAGGAATACCATCGTTATCAATTCTTCCTAAAAGAGAATCTTTGGGAAGGTACGGGTTAAATGTAACTCAGCTTCAAGATTGGGTAGCGGCTGCAATAGGAGGAGAGTCAGCCGGAATTATATATGAAGGTGATCGCAGATTCGAATTAGTGGTGCGCCTCCCTGAACTAATCAGAATGGATATTGAATGGTTGAAGTCATTACCACTTCCGCTTGGCAACGGTAATTATGTACCTCTTGAAGAAGTTGCATTACTCAAATCGGAGTCATTGCCAGCACAAATTAGCCGAGAAAATGGAAAACGCAGAGTTGTAGTTACCGTTAATGTTCGTGGCAGGGACTTAGGAAGTTTTGTGAAGGAAGTTAAGGCCAAAATAAGTAGTGAGGGTGAAGTTCCAGCAGGCTATTGGCTTGATTATGGAGGTACATTTGAGCAACTTGAGTCGGCAAGTAAGCGACTGAGTCTGGTTGTGCCTATTACATTGGTTGTTATATTGGGTATTTTAGTTATTGCTTTTGGTTCGATTAAAGATGCCTTGATCATTTTTAGTGGTGTGCCTTTGGCTTTAACTGGCGGGGTATTTTCGCTCTATTTTCGAGATATGCCTCTTTCAATTTCAGCAGGTGTTGGCTTTATTGCACTGTCAGGAGTAGCTGTTTTAAACGGCTTAGTTATGTTGGCTTTTATTCGCGATTTATGGCACGAAAAAGGCGATCTTTATTTAGCTATTGTAGAGGGAGCTATTGTTCGTCTTAGACCAATATTGATGACAGCCCTAGTGGCAAGTTTAGGTTTTATACCAATGGCTTTAAACACAGGCATTGGTGCAGAGGTGCAACGTCCACTTGCTACCGTGGTCATCGGAGGCATCATATCTTCGACCATTTTAACTTTATTTGTATTGCCAGTTTTATACCAATGGGTACATGGCTCAGGTAGTAGTAAGCAACTTTCAAATGATATATAAGTAAAGCCTAGCAGCTTAATTCGCTATTAAAATTAAGCTGCTTTTTTAAGGCTAAAGGACGGAAAGCTTAAAGTTTAGACATTGTATCTCGACAATTTTCATTAGGGAATTCAAATTCAATTGTTGTATGTGACAAATTATATGATGAAAGCTCTATCGATATTTCTTGTTTAAGCTCGATAAGTTTATCTATATCTAAATCTTGAGCTAACTCCAAGTGCGCCGTTAATACATGACTCTCTCCATCTAATGACCAAAAGTGTATATGATGAACGTCATTAACTTCAGGTAATTTAATAAGAGATTGTTTGATACTTTGTTGAGTTTGTTCATCCGGTGCGGCTTGAAGAAACAAGACAAGTGTAGATTTTAGATTTCTGAAAACATTGAACAAGATAAATAATGTAAAGCCAATTGATAACAGTGGGTCTAATATTGGTAATTCTACAAATAATAATACGATTGAAACAATAAGAACTGCAACCCAACCCAGAACATCTTCAAGTAAATGCCAAGTTAGTACTTTTTCGTTTAAAGTTTCCCCAGCTTTTAATTTGAAAACGGCATATCCATTTACGGCAACACCGAGTATCGCAAGCCCTAACATTCCTTCAACTACAGGCATTTCAGGGTTGGTTAGCCTTGGAATTGCTTCAAACAACACCCAAATTGAGCCAATTACTAATACAACGCCATTTACCAATGCCCCGAACAGTGTAAGTCGGCGGTAACCATAGCTGTATTTATCTGGCGCTGCTTTGTTTGAAAAACGACTTAATATCCATGCAAAGCCAATCGATAAACTATCTCCTAAGTCATGCACCGCATCAGCCATAATAGCGGTACTGTTGGTGAGCCAACCACCAATAAATTCGATGATCGTAAAGGTAACATTCAGAAAAAATGCCCAACCAATCCTGTCGTCTGTTCCATGTTGATGACTATGACTATGACTATGCATTTTGTACCTCCAGCGCTTTATTTTTTCTTAGATTAGTGACATTGAAATTTATTAGGTGGCGGATCACTTTTTGATACATCCAGCGTTTGACTCCAGACAAATTAGTGCCTTTTTCAAGATAAAACTCATCAGGGGAATTATAAAGTCCAAAGTCGTCGTGAATCCCTTCTTTTTGAATATATGTGTCGGTTCCGCGCCAATCTGTATCTGGTGATGAAAAACATTTTGTTGCAACACCATAACCACAGAAATTGTCTTTTATTTGATTAAACTTTTGCTGTATTGAAGTGAGATATTGATTGTCTAAAATAAAGCCCTCTAAGTTGATCCAACGTCCTTCAAAGTAAACTTCAACCCAACTGTGAATAATGTATTTGGGCGCTAACCAAAAGACATAGGTAGGAATAGCTCCTTTTTGTAATTGCTGATCTATTGTAAACCCGTGAAATCGGCACTGAATTCTTAATCCACGTAATAAGGCCATTAAAAGGTTGCCCTTAGTGTTACATTGCCCGTATCCGTCAGATAAAACTTCACTTGCGGAAATATCGTCGCTTTCGTTATAGCCAAATAGTATTTCGTCTTTTACAAACTGATAAGCAGTGCCAATCTTGTTGTAGTCATCAAGTTCATGCCATTTTCGCTCTGTTATTAATGATTGGATAGTGGGGTGTTCAAAATTAACTATCTCAGTTTTTTTAAGATATTCTTGATTCATAAGAGCTTCCTTACTTTGAATTGCAGCAGGTTGATTGTTTATTTTTATCTGATACTTCAGATGTATATTGAGCCGATACTAATTCTTGTTTGGCATCCGTTAATATCATGTAAGCACCTCGAAGAATTAACATTGAAATGATGCTACCAATAACAATATCAGGCCAGCGTTGTTCTAGCACCATGACAAGTATGCCAGCAAGTACGACACCAAGGTTTGCGATCACATCATTAGCTGAAAATATCCAGCTAGCCCTCATATGCACTTCATCATTGTTGTGTTTTCGTATAAGCATCAAACAAATGACATTAGCGATTAAAGCCACAGAACCAACTCAAATCATAAACCAAGAATGAGGCTCACTTTCTCCAACTAGTCGCCTAGCTATATCGAGAAGAATTAGAACCCCTAACCCCAATTGGAAATAACCACTTACTAATGCTGCATTAGCTTTATGTTGGATTGACTTCCCCACGGCATATAAGGCAATGGCATAGACGATAGCATCAGCTAGCATATCTAACGAATCAGCAATTAATGCGGTTGATTCAGATAACCAACCTAAACCAATTTCAAATACAAACATCGTGGCATTTATAGCTAAAAGCCAATAAAGCACTGTTTTTTGTTGGTCATCTTTTAATTCTACTTCACAGCCACAACCGCTCATTTTTTAACTCCGCCTTACTTGTATAATTCAAGTGTAAAACCTATAGTAACTATAGGGTCAAGTTTAAAAGAAAATATTATGAAAATAGGTGAATTATCGAAAACATCCGGTTGTTCTATACAAACTATTAGATACTATGAAAAAGAAGGATTACTTTCTGAGCCTGAGCGGACAGAAGGTAACTTCAGATTGTATGACGTTACCGCTTTGAAGCAATTAGAATTCGTAAAACATTGTCGCAGTCTCGATATCTCTCTGATTGATATCAAACGTCTTATCGACCTAAAAAATAAACCAGAAGAAAGTTGTTCAAGTGTAAATGAACTGATTAAACAGCAATTAGATTTAGTTAATAAACGCATAAAAGAATTAAAAGCCTTAAAAAACGAATTACAACAAATGGCTAGTACGTGTAATTCTGATAATACCATTGAAGGGTGTGGGATAATTAAGTCATTAGATAGCTAAAGTGATGTATAAAAGACTCT
The DNA here is from genome assembly GCF_055808995.1 of Pseudocolwellia sp. G5-9. Taxonomy (NCBI): domain Bacteria; kingdom Pseudomonadati; phylum Pseudomonadota; class Gammaproteobacteria; order Alteromonadales; family Colwelliaceae; genus Pseudocolwellia; species Pseudocolwellia sp. G5-9. The sequence continues at coordinate 2,403,555 of NZ_CM147893.1, read as the reverse complement.
TTTTTAACTCACCTTGATTATTGATACAGGCTAATTAATAGTTATTTTCTTACCCACACGAACAGATTTGAGTTCCCCGGCAAACTCTCTCAACTAACAATAGCGATTTATCGCTAGTATCGTGAGCACCTAACGTGACCATTTTGAGTCTACGAGACATTAAATTAATGTCATTAAGGACGTATTGTTTATCAATAAGCGAGCATACTCCTTCGCTGTATATCAATACCTTTGACGGGGATGTATATGCATTTACAAGATAAACGAGTCAGAATTAGAGATGTATCAACCATGTGCACTGGTATAACTTTTGACTACTAACCGTCAAATGAGATTATGAATGCTACATGTACCCCTTTGAAAAAACTGACGATAATCAAATATTCATAAATGTTTACACAGTATCAATTTACTTAGTCGAAAATTTACATTAGTATTGGAATTGTGTATTTGTAAGAGAATTCTATGTCTAAAGCATTTTCAAAAGTCTTAGTAATAACGCTTATGCTGGTTGCCTTTGTAGGGCAAGCATTTGCGTATTCTGCTATGTCTTGTGAAATGTCATCAGGTTCTCACGAGTCACACATGAACATGGATCATTCCAAGATGAGTCATCATGAAGGAATGAATCATGGTGAAATGAATAAAAGCAGCAATGGTCAATCAGAAGATTGTTGTGATGTTGAATGTGTTTGTCCGGCAAATGCTTGTTCATCTACGACAGTCCTAAATTCCAGTATTGATTCGACAGATATTCAATTATTGAGTGAATCTGTAGCTGATCTGCAATTTAATCAACCTCATTCAATTTCAACCTCTCTTTATCGTCCACCGATTTTTGCCTAATACAGGATTAGTGCGTCCAAATTTCGCGCACATGTAATTAATTTTTCTGTTAGTCAATATAGCGTCGCAGCGCTATAGATATTTTCCAGCGATGTCTGGGGGCAAAAATGATCAATAAGTATTTAAAAATAGCAGTTGTAATGCTGCTTTCATCTGCGTTTGCAAACGCTAATGAACATAACCATATAGACAATCACGACGTAACACCTTTGGAGTTAATCGTTTATAAAACCCCTACTTGTGGGTGCTGTAAAAAATGGATAACTCATATTGAAAACGAAGGGGTCGTTGCGCATTCCAAAGATTTCCGAAACATCGGCAATATCAAAACTAAGTATGGTATTAAGCCTAATTACCGCTCCTGTCACACGGCAGTGAGCAGAAATGGATTTGCCTTTGAAGGTCATGTACCCGCTAAATTTATTCAGCAGTTCTTATCAGAAGAACATCCCAATGCGATTGGGCTTTCAGTTCCAGCAATGCCAGTTGGCTCTCCCGGTATGGAAGTCGGTGACCGCTTTATGCCATACAACGTGTTAATTCTATTTAAAGATGGAACGAGCAAAGTCTATGCAAAAGTTAAGACATACGAGGAGCAATTCTAATGAAATTGAACCCTTCAAACCTTACTTCACTTTCAACTGCACTAATACTCGGCTTATCTGTATTTTCAGCTCAAGCTGAGAATGTAGTGACACTTGAACAAGCTATAACCTTAGCTCAGCAAAATGACCCTTGGCTTCATGGTAGCCGATTGAAACAAACTGCGGTTGAAAATAGAAGTATCGCTTCAGGTACTTTACCTGATCCGAAAGTATCGCTAGGGATAATGAATTTACCAACAGATACTTGGGATTTAGATCAGGAAGGAATGACTCAGCTAAAGGTTGGTGTTTCTCAAATGTTTCCGAGAGGAGATAGTCTAGAGATCAAACAAGACCAGTTAAAAATCGAGTCCACGAAATTTCCATTGCTACGAGAGGATCGTAAAGCGAAGTTGAAAAGCCAAGTGTCACAGCTTTGGTTAGAAGCGTACTTAGCCCAACAAACCATTAAATTGATTGAAGCAGATTGGGCGCTTTTTGAGCAGATGGCGGAAGTGGCTAAAGCTAGCTACTCAAACGTTGTTGGTAAAACCAGACAGCAAGATGTTATTCGTGCTCAATTGGAAATCGTACAGTTAGATGACAGATTAACTTCGCAAAAGCAGAAACTAGAAACGACAATCGCTCGCCTTAATGAGTGGCTTCATATTTACGATGCTGACCGATTGAATGAATCATTCAACTTTGACGCGCAACCACTAGAGTTTAGCGTCTCAAAAGAATTGCCTTCGATTCGATTGAATAATCCAACAGTCCTAAAAGCATCTAATTACTCAAGAAATCTATTGGCTCAGGAACTTGCTAATCATCCAGCAATACTTGCAATTGATGTGAAACGCAAAGCTTCAGAAAAAGGTGTTGAATTGGCTAAACAGCAATATGAGCCGCAATGGGGGGTTAATGCGAGCTATGCCTATCGTGACAATATGCCGTCTGGTGATAGTCGAGCTGACCTATTTTCTGTTGGGGTAACGTTTGATTTGCCGTTGTTCACTGAGAATAGGCAAGATAAGCAAGTTGCAGCTTCTATTGCTGATTCAGAAGCTGTAAAAACCGAGAAATTATTGCTAACAAAACAAATGATCAGTGCGGTGGAAAAGGAGCTTAGACAGCTTAAACGTTTATCTGACAGGCAGTCTATTTATCAAAAACAACTTCTCAAACAAACTCATGACCAAGCGGAAGCATCATTGACGGCCTACACCAATGATGATGGTGATTTTGCCGAAGTTGTTCGAGCAAGAATCGCAGAATTGAATGCCAGAATATCAGCCTTAAAAATTGATGTTGACGCACTTAAAACAGTTGCTCGCATCAACTATTTCTTTTCGTACTCTCAAACTAACTCAAATGCTGAGCATAAGCCAATGCACACTTCGCACAGAATGAATCAGCACTTATCCAATCAGCAATTTGGAGAAAAATAATGTCAACGAATACAAAAACAATTATTGCCATCATCATTGGGGCAGCACTAGGTGCTGGAGCATTAAGTTTATATCAAGGTACAGGTTCAAGCGGTAATGGCAATGAAGCTACATCAGGAGAGAAAAAACCGCTGTATTGGGTTGCACCGATGGATTCTAATTACCGCCGGGACAAGCCCGGTAAGTCGCCTATGGGTATGGATTTAATTCCTGTGTATGAAGAAGGATCATCTGGTGATGACTTTGGCCCCGGAGCCGTAAAAATCGCGCCTCATGTAGTGAATAATCTTGGGGTTCGCACTGCTCCTGTTGAGCTTAAAAATATGCATACTGAAATCTCAACCGTAGGTTACGTTCAATATGATGAAGATAAGCTAATTCACATCCATCCACGTGTAGATGGTTGGATAGAAAGGCTCTACGTCAAAGCCGCAGGTAATCCTGTAGAGAAAGGGCAGCCTCTATATACACTATATTCTCCTCAGCTAGTTAACGCGCAAGAAGAACTATTAATAGCTATAAAGCGCGATAATAGTTCTTTAATTGCGGCGGCCAAAGATCGGCTTAAAGCGTTACAGCTTTCGGCAGACTTTATTCAAAAACTTGAAAAGACACGAAAGGTTCAGCAAACCATCACCTTCTACTCCCCTCAGGCAGGTGTTGTTGATGGTTTGAAGGTTAGAGAAGGTTTTTATGTAAAGCCGGGAAACACCTTATTAAGCATTGGTCAGCTAGATCAAGTTTGGGTTGAAGCAGAAGTGTTTGAACGTGACGCAGCCTTAATTAAAGAGGGACTTCCTGTATCAATGACACTTGACTATTTACCCGGTGAGGACTGGGCAGGTGTCGTTGATTATGTCTATCCAACATTGAACAGTAAAACACGCACACTCAGAGTGAGACTGAAGTTTGACAACCCAGACTATCAATTAAAACCAAACATGTTTGCACAAGTCTCTATTCACGCTAATCAAGCTGATAGCACCATACTCGTGCCTAAAGAAGCCGTTATTAGAACAGGTAAACAAGACAGAGTAGTACTTGCGTTAGGTGATGGGCAATTTAAATCTATTGAAGTGACTATTGGCCGGGTTGATATCGACAGCATCGAAATATTAGACGGCTTAAATGAAGATGATGTTGTGGTGACATCAGCTCAATTCTTGATTGATTCTGAATCAAGTAAAAGCTCTGACTTTAAACGAATGACTCATGATGAAGTACCGAACTCTGTTTGGATGCAAGGTGATGTTAATAGTGTTATGGCTGGGCACCGCATGGTTAATATCAGTCACGGCCCTGCTGAAGCTTGGGATTGGCCTGAGATGGTTATGGATTTTACTGTGGCTGAAAAAGTCGATATTGACTCTTTAAAGTCTGGTCAATCTTTACATTTTGAGGTGAGTAAAACCGAAGATGGTGGATATGAAATTACTGGAGTTCATATCATGAGTGAGTCTGCTGATATGAGTGAAGAAGTATCTTTTGCAACAGTATCAGGTCTAATCAATACGATTGATATTGATACACGGATTCTAAATATTAGCCGAGGCCCAATAGGTAAATGGGATAGACCTGCTGCGACGATGGATTTTATCGTCGCGGACAAAATAGAAATAGTTGATTTCAACGTTGGTGATAACGTCATTTTCACTTTCGAGGTGAAAGATAATTTGGTTATCACTGAAATCTCTCTTGAATCAGATGAGCAACATAAGCATGAACCAAAAAGTGCTGTTGACCATTCAAATCATTAAGTTAGGAGATAAATAATGATTGAATCAATTATTAGGTGGTCGATAGGTAATCGCTTTTTCGTCATCTTAGCTACCTTAATTTTGATTGGTGGTGGGTTATTCTCAATTAAAAATACACCAGTTGATGCATTACCAGATCTTTCTGATGTTCAAGTGATAATTAAGACGAATTATCCCGGTCAGGCACCACAAGTAGTGCAAGATCAAGTTACTTACCCTTTAACAACAGCAATGCTGTCAGTTCCGGGGGCTGTTACTGTTCGGGGATATTCATTTTTTGGAGACTCCTTTGTTTATGTCATCTTTGATGAAGACACCGATTTATATTGGGCAAGGAGCAGAGTACTTGAATATTTAAGTCAAGTAGCCCCTTCGCTACCCGCTACCGCACGTCCACAACTAGGACCTGACGCCACAGGCGTTGGATGGGTTTATTTATATTCCCTTGTTGACAAAACGGGCAGCTTGGATATTAGCCAATTGCGTAGTATTCAAGATTGGTTCTTAAAATATGAATTGCAAACTGTACCCGGAGTTTCTGAGGTTGCTGCTGTTGGCGGCATGGTTAAACAATATCAAATACAAGTCGATCCCGATAAATTAAGAGCCTACGGTATACCACTTAGTCACATTCAAATGGCACTTAAACGTGGTAACCAAGAAACAGGTGCCTCAGTTGTTGAAATGGCGGAAGCAGAGTACATGGTTACCGCAACTGGCTATATCAAATGTATTTCCGACATAGAGTTGATCCCTCTTGGTGTTAACGCACAAGGAACCCCGCTTACCATTGGCGATGTGGCGGAAGTCAACCTAGGTCCACAAATGAGGCGAGGCATCGCTGAACTAAATGGTGAAGGAGAAGTCGTTGGTGGTGTTGTTGTTATGCGCTTTGGCGAAAACGCACAAAAAACAATTGATGGTGTTAAAGCTAAATTAGAAGAGTTAAAAAAAGGGCTGCCTGAAGGAGTTGAAATAGTCACGGTTTATGACCGTTCTGGCCTAATTGGAGAGGCGGTAGAAAATCTTTGGGGTAAATTACTCGAAGAGCTTGCGGTCGTTGCAATTGTATGTGTTGCATTTCTATTTCATTTACGCTCATCGATTGTAGCAGTTGTTACTTTACCTATTGGCATCTTAGCGTCATTTATCATCATGCACATGCAAGGAATTAATGCCAACATTATGTCATTAGGTGGCATTGCTATTGCTATTGGCGCGATGACAGATGGTGCGATCGTGATGATTGAAAATATGCATAAGCATATGGAGAAAACACCACTAACAGATGAAAATCGTTGGCAAATAGTCTCGAAAGCTGCAAGTGAAGTAGGTCCTGCACTATTTTTTAGTTTGCTCATCATTACAGTCTCATTCTTGCCTGTATTTATTTTGGAAGCGCAAGAAGGAAGAATGTTCTCTCCTCTTGCTTACACAAAAACATATGCAATGGCCGCATCAGCAGGCTTAGCGATAACATTAGTGCCTGTTTTAATGGGGTATTTTATTCGAGGAAAAATTGTTTCAGAAAAGAAAAACCCTTTAAACAGACTGCTAATTGCTATCTACATGCCTGTTTTAAAGCAAGTTATGAAGTTTCCTAAATCGACAATAGTAGCAGCAATATTAGTGACGATTGTTGGTTTTTGGCCTGTCGATAAAATCGGTAGTGAATTTATACCTCCTTTAGACGAAGGCGATCTTATGTATATGCCGACCACCTATCCGGGAATTTCTATTGGTAAGGCAAGAGAAATTCTACAGCAGACAGACAAGCTAATTAAAACAGTGCCAGAAGTTGAAACTGTTTTCGGTAAAGTTGGACGAGCTGAAACTGCAACTGATCCCGCGCCTTTAACTATGATTGAGACCTTCATTCAGTTGAAGCCTCAAGAAGAGTGGCGTGAGGGAGTTACAACAGAATCTCTAAAAGCTGAGTTTGATAAGTTGGTTAAGTTTCCGGGCTTGACGAATGCTTGGGTTATGCCAATCAAAACTCGTATTGATATGTTGGCAACAGGTATTAAAACGCCAGTAGGTATTAAAGTAGCAGGAGCTGATTTAAATACGATTCAAGAGATAGGGCAACAAATAGAGCAATTGTTACCAGAGGTGACAGGGACAGCTTCAGTTTATTCTGAACGAGTTGCAGGTGGACGATATATTAAAGTTGATATTTCGCGTGAAAAGGCAAGCCGTTTTGGATTAAATATCGATGACGTGCAGCAAGTAGTGTCAACTGCTATTGGAGGGATGAATGTCACTCAAACTATTGAAGGGCAAGAGCGTTACCCTGTCAACTTGCGATACCCACAAGATTATCGAGACTCTCCGGAACAGTTATCACGATTACCCGTTGTCACTCCTAATGGGCAACGTATCGCTTTAGGTGACGTAGCTGAAATAAAAGTAGAAGTAGGTCCTCCGGGGATTAAAAGCGAAAATGCTCGTATTAATGGCTGGACATTCATTGATATAGAGGGCGTTGATGTTGGTACTTATGTTGAAAGTGCAAAAAAACACTTAGCCAACAACCTAATATTACCAGCAGGATATTCAATTACGTGGGCTGGCCAATATGAATATATGGAAAGAGCGAAGGCCAAGCTAACTTATGTTGTTCCATTGACGCTCGCCATAATTGTTATTTTGCTTTATTTGAATTTCAGAGCGTTTAGTGAGGTTGCGATCATCATAGTGACCTTGCCAATGGCGATGATCGGTGGCTTATGGTTGATGTATTTAGAAGGGTTCAACTTCTCAGTAGCTGTTGGTGTCGGCTTTATTGCTCTGGCTGGTGTAGCGGTTGAGATTGGTGTGATAATGCTGGTCTATCTCAACCAAGCGCTTGCTGAACTGAAGGAAAAAGCCGAAGAGCGAGCTGAACCTATCTCTGATGATACATATCAAGATGCATTATTGCACGGCGCTGGCTTACGTGTGCGCCCAGTAATGATGACGGTAGCCACAATCATTATCGGCTTAATGCCTATTTTATATGGTACGGGAACTGGCTCAGAGGTTATGAGTCGTATTGCTGCACCTATGGTAGGCGGAATGACAAGTGCTGTGCTGCTCACTCTTATTGTACTTCCTGCGATTTACTCAATCGTTAAAAAGCCTGAAGTAAATGCCTTTAACAAAGGGCTTTCTAACTTGGATCTAGAGAATAATGCTTAGCAGAGTTAGAAAATATCACAAATGGCTTATGGCATTTGTCGGAATACAATTTCTGTTCTGGTCTATTACTGGTGTGTATATGGTGACTATGGATATTCACTATATACACGGCGAAACCTTGGCTAAGAGCGAGGAAGCCAAAATAGATTTAGCTAGTGTGGATTACTCCATTGCAAAGCTAGCTGCGGATTACCCTCAAGCTAGCCAAGTCTCGCTTACCCAAAGCATGGGCCGTCCCTTGTATTCTTTTATTAATGGAGAACAGGGGAAAGTAGCAATTGATGCTAAAACAGGGGCTGTTCAGGCCCTTGTAGATGAAATCAAGGCTAAAGAAATCGCGCAATATTACTATGCGCTGGATCATGAGATCGACAACATAAGGTTGATTAAGTCAGCGAAAAATATGCCTGCTGAGTTGTCGCCAAGACACTTACCCGTTTGGAGAGTAACTTTTGACCAATTCGCCACACCGACATTTTATATCAGTCAACAAACAGGCGCACTTGTTGCCAAGCGACATGATTTCTGGAGGTTGTTTGATTGGATGTGGCGTTTTCATATTATGGATTACGATGATGGAGAAAACGTATCTAACTGGTTTTTGTTCTTGGTCGCAACTCTAGGTCTAATGGGAGCAATTACTGGCGCAGTATTGACTTATTATCGAGTGCTTTCCCCAAATAAAAAGGGAGTCATTTGATGCGACTATTTAAGTTGAATACAACGTTACACAAGTGGCTTTCTTTATTTGTTGGTTTACAACTGCTTATTTGGTTGGGAACGGGTCTTTACTTCAATTTGATGGATCACAGTAAAGCCAGTGGTAATGAGCTTAGAGTTCATTCTCATCATGAAGGTAACATTACAGACTTTAGATTTATCCCTATTAAAGACATTACTAGTGAAGCACCTCAAGAAGTAAAACTTATATGGATTTTACATCAGCCTTACTATCATTTTGTGTTCGAGAAGGGCCAGCATAGCTACCAAGAACGTCACTCAAAGCTATTTGATGCTTTAACAGGAGAGCCATTTAACCTGTCTGAAGAACAAGTACTAACTTTGGCAAAAAACTCCTATTCAGGTGAGGGCAAGCTAACTACACCAGTGTTATCTCAGCCCCCATTTTCTAATCACGTAAGGCAACAAAATCCTATGTGGCAAGTTGTCGTTGAGGATGAGAATAATACAACTATTTATTTAGATAGTATTACAGGCCAAGTGCTTCGCCATGCCAATGATGATTTCAGATTGAAAGATCTGATGATGAAGCTTCACTTTATGGACTATGGCAACTATGGAGGGTTTAACCATTGGTTGATCATTACATTTGCTTTTTCAACGCTATTACTTTCAGTTACTGGCGTAACTTGGCTGATACAGCAATATCAAAACGGTTTTCTGAAGCCTGTTTGGAGTAGCAACAAGCAAAAAGTGGCTGTGACTTTTTCCAATGAAAATACAATTACTGACATCTCAGCAGTTGGCAGCTCAACGGTATTAGCAGGACTAGCGAGTTCACATGTTTACCTTCCGTCAAGTTGTGGTGGAGGCGGTACATGTGGCAAATGCATGTTCTTAAGTTCAACTCAATTACCTATCACACTTTCTGAGCAGGAACATTTATCAGATGAGCAGCTAAAAGAAGGTTATCGGTTAGGGTGTCAGCATCGGTTCTCTGAAATTAGCTCGATTGAAGTTAATACGGATCGCAATATTGAAAATCATGAGCTGGTTGTTGTTGCGACTAACTTCATTACTCCTTTTATCAAGGAAGTGAAATTTAAAGTGAAATCAGGAAAACGATTGGCGTTTAAAGCTGGTGCATATATGCAATTTGAAGTGCCAGCAGGGATGAATAGTTTACGCCCAGATGATATGCCAGAGAACTATGAAAAATACTGGGAAAGTTACTCTCATGGAAGGTTTTCTCATGACGGTGTAACTCGTCACTACTCATTAGTTAACTTTGACGAGGAATCAGATGAGTTAACGTTTAATATCCGCTGGCAAACTGCTAAGGATGGTTTTAGAGCAGGTATAGGTTCAAGCTATTTAGGTTCACTACAAGTGGGTGAAACGATAATCGCAAAAGGTCCTTTTTCTGATTTTTACGCTACTTCAAATAAAAAGGTTCCTCGCATTTTTATTGGTGCTGGATCAGGACTTGCCCCACTGAGATCCATTATTTTTGAACAGTTGAAAAAGCACCATTTTCAAGGTGATATGACACTCATCTATGGTGCGCGAACTGAAGAACATTTGCTATACCGCGAAGAGTTGAACTCATTGAGTGAGCAGCATAAAAACTTTTCTTATATTCCTACACTTTCTAACCCTTCAGAACAATGGGAAGGACACTCAGGCTATGTGCAGCATGTGCTATTGACTCATTTGGTTAAAGGAATAGAAGCCTTTTCAACAGAGTTTTATTTATGTGGTCCTGAAGCAATGATGAATGAGCTAGAAAGGATAATTACTGATGTTGGTATACCCAGCAATCAAATTTTCAAAGACAAATTTAGTCGTTAATTCATAAATTAAACAGAGGTAAATATGAAAACATTAATTAAATTTTTAACCGTAATCAGCGTTGTTTTTAGTAGTGCGGTTTTCGCGCATGTGCATCTTGAAAAAAGCGTGCCTGCTGATAATGCAATGCTAATGAAGACTCCAGAAGAGTTAAGGTTGGCATTTAGTAAAGAGGTTCGTGTAGTCAAAATTGCATTGAAAAACAAAAAAGGTGAAAAGGTTAAGTTTGGCTTTAAACCTACTAAAGAAGCACACACTGAATTTACATGGAAACTACCGAAGCTAACACCTGCGAACTATATAGTTGATGTGACTTTCTTAGGTAAAGACGGGCATAAAATGAAAGATAGCTTTGGCTTTATGGTTCACTAGTCTAATGGAGTGATTGCTATGGAAATGTATATCTGGAATACAGTCATTGTACTGTCAAAAATTGTATTTTACGTCGGCTTTGCCTGTATTGCTGGTTATACATTTTTCAGGCAAATTTTTGAGCACAACGAATCTCATAACAATTCGGTAATAGCGAACCTAAAATGGATAAGAGCTTCGATTTTCGTCGCTTTGATTGCTAATGGTGTTTGGTTCTTCGCTAGTACTGGTGCGATGGCAGAAGAAGGCATTCAAGGGGCGTTGGACCCCGATATGTTGGCTATTATTTGGGACTCATCTGTCGGTGATGGAACTTTACTTAGAGGTCTTGGATTAGTTCTAGCTATATTCGCGATAACGTCACACCTTAAATTCAAATCTGTTGCGCTGAGCAACAGCATAAAACAAAGCTCGTTAGGGCTTAGCCTTGTACTACTTTCCTACACATTTAGCTTGTTCGGTCATGTATCTGAACTAGGAGTGTTCGAAAAAGTATTGTTGATGCTCCATGTGCTTGTTATGGCTTGGTGGTTTGGAGCGTTGTTTCCACTTAAACAAGCTTGCCATGAACCGGACTATGAGCAGCTCTACTCATTGATGGACAAGTTTGGAAGGCAAGCAAGTATCGCGGTGAGTCTATTGTTAATTGCTGGCCTTTGGTTAGCTTTTCAATTAGTCGGAAATGTTGAAGAACTGTTTAGTTCAAGCTATGGGCAAACACTGTTACTTAAATTAGCTCTCGTGACTTCGATATTGGGCATCGCAGCTAAGCATAAATTAAAACTCGTCCCACAACTTAAAAATAACGATGGCAGAGAAGCACTATCTAAATCTATCTCGATAGAAATGGTAGTAGCTTTTGCCATTTTATCTGTAACGGCTGGACTTACTAGTGTTGTTGGCCCTGCAAATTAAAACTTAAAAGAGAAAATAAAAATGAAAACAATAAATATATTACTCGTTTTATTAATGACGTTTAGCTTCGCAGCAAACGCTCATGGTGATAAGAACAAAGACAACGGTTTGTTTAAAGGTATAGATACCCCTGCCGCAAAAGTTGTTTTGGCATTTCATCAAGCACTAGAAACGGGTAATAAGGATCTAGCAAGAGCACAGTTGGCTGATGATGTGACCATCTACGAGGGAGGCCGTGTTGAAAGAAGTGCTGATGAATACGCCCATCACCATATGCTGTCGGATATGAAATATCTTGCTTCTGTGAAGATCAAAACACTAGAACACCAAGTGACGGTACTTGGAAACACCGCTATATCTGCTTCACGTAGCCACACTCAAGGTACATACAAAGGCAAAGAGCGTGATTATCAAGGCATGGAAACAATGGTTCTCGAAAAGCAAAACGGTGAATGGAAAATCAAGCACATTCATTGGTCACATTAAATTAATAGTCAAACAACGGAGAACAACAAATGACTAAATATATCGCAATAACGATGTTGAGTATGTTGACTTTTTTTGCAAATGCACATGATAAAAGCCACATGAATGACGAAAAGCAAATTACTCACATCATTCATCAAATTAAATATGGTTGGGAAAATGGCGATGGTAAGCCTTTTCTCAAGCACTTTCTTGATTTTAAAGGAGCAAGGTATTTTGAATCGGGCGGTCAAAATGTTGGACTTAACGATTTAGTAGAGCACCACGTTGAACCAGAAAAAGACGCATTGGTTTTCTTGAACTTGGATTTCTCCAATATCCAAATTCATATTGAAGATGAGTTTGCTTGGGCACTTGCCGATACAGCGGTAAAGGGAGAGGTGAGAAAATCAGGTAAAACCTTCGATAAAACAGGGTTTCAAACGTTTCTATTTAAGAAAGTAGATGGTGAGTGGAAGGTGTTACACAGCCATTCTTCTAGTCGAAATCGTGCAAAGAAATAGTTACATTGACTTGATGAGAGCTACCGCAATTACATTGATGGTGGCTTTTCATCTTGTCTGGGATTTAAACCATTTTGGCTATGTTACAACAGACATACCTAATGGTTTTTTCTGGAAAGAGTTAAGAGCAATAATTGTAAGCTTGTTTTTATTCTCGGTTGGTGCCAGTTTGGTTTATTCCTACGAAGGTGGTATATCACCGAAGAAGTTGTGTTGGCGGCTATTTAAGATATCTAGCGCGGCGTTCTTAGTGACCTTATCGTCACTTATTACTTTCCCTGAGCATTGGATTTACTTTGGTGTTTTACACTTTATTGCAGTCGCAACAGTATTGTTAGTATGGTTGGTCGGAAGACCTAAACTTGCTTTGCTATTATCTATGCTTACTTTTACAGCATATATAGTTTTAGAGATACCTTGGAATTGGCCTTTTAACTATATTGAAGATTATATTTCAAAACATCCTAGTGACTTAGTTACTCCGTTTCCTTGGCTAGCCTTGCCCTTGCTTGGTATCTGGGCTACACATTTCAGAATTTTTGGTTTGGGTCCAGCCAATCAAAAAGCAATATCCCCTTATGTGACATCGCTTAGTCAACACTCTTTACTGATTTATCTGCTTCATCAACCGTTACTTTTTGCTGGTTTTAGCGCTATAGAATGGATAAATTGAATATGAAAGTCGTCTATTTTGGAAACAATCTATTTTCAAACTGTTTAGCATTATTGATTAAGCAAGGCTTAAGTGTTGAAGTCGTCTTTACCAATGAACCATTAGAAAACGCAAGTTTCGTTAAACAAATTTGTGATACACATAAAATCATGACACGTTCATTAAAACCGACGAAAGAAGAGCTTGATGAGCATATAAAATCTGGAGTGACTCTTTTTGTCGTTGCTGACTATGGATATAGACTGCCGATAACAGATGTAAAATATGCTTTCAATATTCACCCCACGCTTTTACCTAAAGGAAGAGGCCCTACTCCACTAACATATTTAGTTGAACTACCAGAATTTGCAGGCGTTAGTATACATAAACTCACGGATGTGCTCGATGGTGGAGATATCTTGCTCCAAGAGCAATTTGAAGTTGTAGAAAATGAATCCATCTCCTCCTTAATGGTGAAGTCAAGCTTGCTAGCGGAATCTTTACTGCAAACCTTATTAAATGCTCTCGAAACTATCTATGAGAGCGCTACGCCACAACAAGAACTGTTAGCTACTTATTGGAAGCATCCTAGTATAGAAAGAAGAATAATGTCGTGGCGCAATGACACTCAACAATTTAGGCAAGCAGTACGTCAATATGGGCATTTTGGCATCTTAGTAAAATTGAAAGGAGAGCTTGTTATTGTCAGCCAATTAGAGGTGACCGATTTCAAACATGACTACAAGCTAGGCGGCATTATTTTTGAAGATCAAGCGTTGATTAGTGTGGCTATCAATGGAGGTTTTGCTGTTCTTATTAAAAGTAGAATGGAGTTAGTAAACTCGGCAGTACTAGAGTAATTCATATATTAAAAGTGTGTACAAAATGTTTTGAAGCTGGCTTTAAGGGCTAGGTTAGAACGTAGGTTTTAGTTCAAACTTTGACCAAGATCATTGAAATATTTGCATAAGCTGTTAGTGTTAATGTTGTTATAGAAGGAATTAAAATGTTTAGACTTTTCAAGTGGTTTAAAATAGTGGTGATTACCGTGTTGCTTACGCAGCATGGCTTTGCTACTGCTAAACCAATGAATTGTGAAGAACATCATAAGGACTCTTCCGATACGCATATTATGCAACCAAGCAAAAATATGCACCATCAAACAATGCATGACAATACCCACCATCACACTGAAAATTTGCAAGATTCTAAACACAATCATGCCGATGAAGAGTGTGAAAAATGTAAAGCGGGTGATTGTCTTTGCTGCGAAGGTGGATTTTGTGCAAGCTTTCATTTAAATGCCTATCTTGTGCAAGAGGAAGAAGAAAGTAACATCAGTATTAACTTAGACTTAATTATTCAACGGATACCCCCGCCAGCCTCTGGCATCCATCTCTTACCTTATCGTCCCCCAATTATTGGCTAATCACGGGATCAGTGCGTCTTTTTTTTCGCCAGTCCCATCAAAAATAGAACGATTTATTCATTGGTTTAAATAACCAACTGTTTTGAACAATTAGCACAATATTTTTGGGAGGCATGATGAACATGCTCAAATTATTGCCATTTGCAATAGCTACCGCTGTTGCGAGTGGACATCTCTTAGCGAATGAACAACAAAATAATAGTCGCTTCGCGTTAGCGGGGTATGGAGACGTAAAATACAAAGACAGTAAATTGATGGATACAAGTGCATTCAGTGCGCGATTTGTACCTATTTTCTTGTTTAGTCTCAATGACAAAATGCATATAGAAGCTGAAACTGAAATCTCAGTCGATGAAAATGGGGAAACTGAAGTCGAGCTTGAATACGCTGATATTCATTATTTCCTTTCAGATACAACTACTTTTACCGCAGGTAAATTTCTACTCCCATTTGGCCAGTATGGGCCGAATCTACATCCTAGCTGGATTAATCGCTCAGCGTTCTCTCCCGGTATTTATGGCGGGTTAGGAGGTCATGGTGGCTATCAACCCATGCAAGGTTTACTGCCTGTGATGAGTGATATTGGTGTTGGCATTCAACACATAATTCCTTTGGGTAAAAATCAGAAAATTTTCTTTGATGTATACATGACAAACGGGCTTGCTGCCGAGGCTCCACATGACGATGAAGATGATGCCCATGATGAAGAGCCTGTGCAGGATGAACACGAAGAAGAGGTTGTCGATGAACATGCTGAAGAGGAAGACGAGCATGAAGAAGTTGATGATCACGCTTTGGAACTTCCTGAACTAGCGTTTGAAGCAACGAGTGCGGATAACAACTCTGACAAAGCATTTGGGGGTCGTATTGCGTATGCCTTTCTTCCGGGCATTGAGGTTGGCGCTTCCTATTACACGGCAAAATATGATGATGATGAAGAGCTAGGATTTACAGCAACTGGCTTTGATATCAACTGGATTGGTAACCATTACATTGTCAGAGGGGAATACATCAAAACTGAAACCGATGCCTTCGAAGAAGATGAACATGAAGAAAACAAAGTGATCACATTTGACCGCAATGGCTGGTATCTCCAAGCAACCTTTATGGCTGGAAAAATGTTCAATGTATTGCAGGGAACAGATTTCGTCGTTGAATATGCTGAGACCAATAAAATTAACGAAGCGGAGCGTTGGGCTTATGGAGTTAATTATTGGTTAGACAGTCGAGCCGTCATTAAGGCGACATATGAAGATACCACCGTTCATGATGGTGAAGATGATAAGCGCTTTGCTATTCAATACAGCTATGGCTTTTAAGGGGGATACTCAAATGAAATCAATTATACAAATATTACTGGTTATCAGTTTATCTCTTTTGTCTGCTTTTAGCATTTATGCCGAAGAGAAAATATCAGGTGCAGAAGTGATCAATAACAACTGTGCAAGATGCCATAACGCTCGTGCTGTTCATGAATTTTCTATGCCTGAATGGAAAGTCATTATGCCGCATATGCGAGAAAAGGCGCATTTAACAGGTAAAGAAACGCAAGCTGTTCTTGAATTTTTGGAACTAACTAGCCAAAGCGTACCTTTGGCAAAAAAAGTAGCGCCAGAAAAGATGATAGCGCCTGATGGAAAGCAATTGTTTACTCAATTTGGTTGCCAAGGCTGCCATTCATTGAAAGGTGATGGTGGCACTGTTGGCCCAGCGTTAGATGAAACGATTAAAAGCAAAGGGATCGGCTTCTTTATTAAGAAGCTCCAAAACCCTCAGTTTAATAACTCATCTTCTCCTATGCCTAAAATGCCGCTAAACGAGCAACAGATAAAAGCGATAGCTGAGTACATTAAATCATAAGGAAGCGCTTGACCTGTGTCTTAGGCACAGGTCTATGCTGTAGGTGAGAGTACAAACTTAGGTGAAAAACTAAGGAGTAAATATGAAAGTAACAGAGCTGGCAAAAAGCCTTGGAACGACTGCTGATACGGTGCGCTATTACACGCGATTGGGACTGTTAAAACCTGCTAAGTCAGTGAACGGCTACAAGTCATACTCGAATAAAGAGGTATCGAGACTTAAATTCATTTTAAGTGCCAGAAGCCTTGGTTTTTCCGTTGCTGATATCAAGCAAATTCTTAATGAATCTGAAGATGGTAAAAGTGCGTGCCCATTAGTCAGAAGCCTTATCAAAGAGCGGCTTGAAGAAACAGAAAAACAGTTTCAAGCAATGTTGGCACTTCGAGGAAAAATGTCTTCAGCTCTTTCTCAATGGGAAGAAATGGAAGACAAAGCACCGACTGCAAACATGGTTTGTCATCTCATCGAAAACTTTGAACAAATTAAAAAGGCATAGGAGGAAAAATGGTGACTACTAATACAAATATAGAAACCGAATCAGGCTGTTGCTGTCAGGCAAAAGCTCAATCCTCTTCGTGTAAAAGTAAGGAGAATACGTTGGAGAAAGTATCACATAACCAACAGCTCATCATTGAAGGAGCTGGGTGTGCTAGCTGTGTAGGCAAAATTGAAGGGGCGTTAAAGACAACTCTTGGTGTAGTCAGTGCGGAAATGAATTTTGCTGATAGGACTGTAACAGTTTCTGGGACAGCTAAGACAGAAGAATTGATCAAAGCTGTTGAGTCTGTGGGGTATAACGCGAAGCCAATTGATGATAGCTCGGCAACAGATGCGCTTGATGAGAAAGAGGCGGCTGATTGGGCGTATTACAAAAAGCTAATGCGCGATACGTTTATTGCCCTTTCACTCGGCGTTCCTTTGATGATCTACAGCATTGTGGTTGGAGAAATGACGGTTGAAACAAATCTTGAACGCATGTCTTGGCTGGTTGTAGGCATTTTAACTTTTGGTGTTATGTATTTTTCAGGTAAGCATTTTTATGTTGGCGCTTGGAAAAGCTTTAAAAACCACTCCGCTAATATGGACACCCTAATAGCTTTGGGAACAGGTACAGCTTGGCTGTATTCGATGGTTGTCGTGTTTGCACCTGAAGCCGTTCCATTGATGGCACGGCATGTTTATTTTGAAGCTACCGCCATGATCATTGGCTTAATTGATTTAGGTCTAGCATTAGAAATAAAAGCCAGAGGCAAAACCTCTGAGGCCATTAAACGTCTTATCGGCTTGCAAGCCAAAACGGCAACCGTAGTTCGTGATAATAAAGAGGTTCAGATTGGTATTGAGCAGGTTTTGCTGAATGATATTGTGAAGGTAAAACCGGGTGAAAAAATTCCCGTCGATGGTGTGGTATTGGAAGGACACACCTCTATTGATGAATCCATGCTGACAGGCGAACCTATGCCTGTTGAAAAAGCCGAAGAAGATGAGGTTGTCGCTGGTACTTTGAACAAATCAGGCATGATTTTATTTAGAGCCACACGCGTTGGCAAAGACACGGCACTTGCGCAGATCATCAATATGGTGAAACGAGCACAAAATTCAAAACCGCCGATTGGCCGCTTGGCCGATGTTATTTCAGCTTTTTTCGTGCCTGTCGTGATGATCATCTCTGTGTTAAGTGCGCTAGCATGGCTTAACTTTGGACCTGAGCCAGCAATTGCTTTTGCCATCGTATCAGCAACTACCGTACTCATTATTGCCTGCCCATGTGCTTTGGGCTTAGCAACGCCTATGTCGGTGATGGTCGGAGTAGGAAAAGCAGCAGAAGCCGGAGTGCTTATTCGAAACGGTGAAGCACTGCAAACCGCCTCTAAAATCACTGCCATGATTTTAGATAAAACGGGCACTATTACTGAAGGGGCACCTAAGGTAACCGATATTGTTTTAGCAAAAGCTACTGACGAAAAAGACGTACTACAGCTTGCAGCAAGTTTAGAAAGCGGCTCAGAGCACCCTTTAGCGCAAGCGATTGTTGAAAGTGCATTAGATAAGGATATTGAGTTACTAAAAATTGAATCGTTTAACGCCATTACGGGTTTCGGTGTAGAAGCAAGCTGCAACAACAAAGCCCTGCTTTTCGGTAACGATAAATTAATGCAGTTAAAAGGCATTGACCTTACTGGCTTTGTTGGACAAGCACAGTCTTTAGCAAAAGAAGCCAAAACACCAATGTATTTTGCTGTTAATGGTGAGCTGGCCGCAATTATTGCTGTCTCAGACCCAATCAAGTCAGACTCAATCTCCGCGATTAAACGGCTTCAAACCAATGGGATTCGCGTCATCATGCTAACGGGCGATAACAAGGAAACCGCCGCCGCTGTTGCCAAAAAAGCGGGTATTAGTGAGTTTCTTGCTGAAGTGCTGCCAGAAGACAAAGCCAACAAAGTTAAAGAGCTACAAGACAACGGCGAAACTGTTGGTATGACAGGAGATGGCATTAACGATGCCCCTGCACTAGCGTTAGCCGATGTTGGTTTCGCCATAGGCACAGGGACTGATGTAGCAATCGAAAGTGCTGACATTACCCTAATGCGTGGTTCACTTCATGGCCTTGCTGATGCCATAGCGGTAAGCAAAGCCACTTTACGAAATATCAAACAAAACTTGTTTGGCGCGTTTGTCTATAACGTAGCCGGGATTCCTTTTGCTGCGGGGATTCTATATCCCTTCTTTGGCATTCTGCTTAGCCCTGTAATTGCAGGTGCTGCAATGGCGTTTTCGTCACTGACTGTAGTGTCAAATGCAAATCGACTTCGCTTTTTTAAAGCCCAAAACTCATAGAAAGTAAGCATTAAGGAGAAACACGATGATGGTAATTAACTTATTAGGCTTAGTGTTAATCGCACTGATTGTTTGGTGGTTTTGGCTATACAAACCCAATAAAACAATTGTTCAAGATAATGAGGTACTCATTGAAGTGAGAGATGGCGTGTATTCACCATCCTCAATCCAAGTGTCTGCTAGTCAACCTGTCACTCTGAAGTTTATGCGCAAAGATCAATCATCCTGCGCTGAAACAATGCTTATTCCATCATTGGAGATAAGCGAGCAGCTTAAATTAAATGAAATTACTCAAATTACCTTATTGAACTTATCACCGGGAGAGCATGAGTTTCATTGTCAGATGCAAATGTATCGCGGTGTCTTAAAGGTTGTTTAGGAGGGTTTATGAACATGAAAAAAGTGACAGCCATTTTTGATGAAATGGTATTAGCGCGAGTAGAAGAGGCGCTACTTTCACATGGCTATAAAGGCTTTACTATCCATAAAGCGATGGGCAGAGGCGTATATGCTGATACCTACAATAGAAATCACTTATCAGCACATATAGTGATGACCATTTACGTCGCCTTCGACGATGCAGAACATGTTGCTGAAGTTTTGCTTGATGCAGCGCATACCAACGTTGAAGGAGAAGGATTAGTTAGCGTCTCTCCTGTGGATAATCTCTACTGGATAAATTCTAAGTCTGAAGCTTTAGCAGAAGATTTACGGTCAATAGGAGGCCAACATGAAAAATGAGCACCCTAAATTTTGGTCAACACCCACGGGTTGGGCTGCATTGGTGCTTATTGCCGCAGCCACCTATTTTTTAATCTTTGAACATGGACAGCATGTACTGCAATTTCTTCCTTATTTAATTTTATTGCTATGCCCGTTGATGCACGTATTTATGCATGGCAGTCATGGCAAACATGGTCACGATCATTCACATGCGCCTGATGAGAAAAAGGAAGAGAGCTTTCAAGAACTCACGGATAAAAATGCTGCCTATCGTGACGGCTACATACAAGGTTTAGAAGAAGGACGAAAAGGATCTCATAAAAAGGAGAACAGTGATGAATGAGACATATGATTATGGTCTATGGTCAATGGTGATACTGAACTCAGCAATTTTTATCTTTTTTGCCTTTAGTTTTGTCAAACCAAAAACATCGACTGATTGGCGAAGCCTTGGAGCGTTCTCCGCCTTTATTGTTGCCCTATTTACTGAAATGTATGGCTTTCCTTTAACTATCTATTTTCTATCGGGGTGGCTTACTGAGACCTATCCAGAAGTAAACTTCTTTGCGCATGAAAATGGGCACTTGTTACATACTTTCTTTGGTTTTGAAGGTGATGCCCATTGGGACCCATTTCATATAGCAAGTATGGCGTTTATTGTTGCAGGTTTCTTTATGTTGTCTTCAGCATGGAACGTATTACATCACGCGCAAAAACACCATCAATTGGCTACTACAGGGTGGTATGCAAGGTGTCGCCACCCACAGTACGTAGCTTTCATTCTAATCATGTTCGGCTTTTTATTGCAGTGGCCGACAATCCCAACACTTGCGATGTTTCCGATCTTAGTCGTTGTTTACGTCAAGCTAGCGAAACGCGAAGAAGCACAAGCGATTGCTGAGTTTGGCTCTGAGTACCACAGGTATATGGAATCGACACCAAGTTGGGTCCCAAATTTTAATAAGAACATAGAAGGTAAAAATCATGAAAACGTTAGGTAAATCAA
This sequence comes from Pseudocolwellia sp. G5-9, assembly GCF_055808995.1. NCBI lineage: Bacteria > Pseudomonadati > Pseudomonadota > Gammaproteobacteria > Alteromonadales > Colwelliaceae > Pseudocolwellia > Pseudocolwellia sp. G5-9. The sequence goes on along the minus strand of NZ_CM147893.1, from coordinate 2,382,421 downwards.
TTTTATTTGTCAGCTCACTATTGGCGGCCACAAGTTTATTTGCTCAAAACAATGAGCATAAACATGAAGGTGAGAACAAATCGGATATGCATCAAGGCATGGCAATGTCGCATGAGAACATGGGAAAAATGCATTCAAAAATGATGGAAATGAAAAAGGAAGTCCATGCCATAAAAGCTGAAAAAGATCCTGAAAAGCAAAAGCAGATGATGGCTGAACATCACCGCTCAATGATGAAGATGATGCAATCCATGCACAAAAACATGGAAGCAATGCCAATGCATAAGCAAATCAAGATGGCTGAACATCATCTGGAAATGATGGAAAACATGATGCCACAAATGAAAGACAAAATGGCAGAAATGAAAGACAAAAAACAACAACACTCGCACTCACATTAGGAGATAAATTATGAGCGATTTAGATCATAGAGTTGGCGTTAGAGAGCAGAATTTAGTTGTTCGAAATTTAAGGCTAAGTAATGTCACAGAAGAAAACAGTGACAAGTTAGTAAAAGAAATTGATCAGCTTTTTGGTATAGATGAAGTCAGTTACAACATCAAAGAAGGTGAAATACACCTTGCCTATGATGCGGCAAATATAAACCTTGATGGGATTGAGGAAGTTATTCGCAAACATGGTGCCGATGTTCATGATGATTGGTGGACGCACACTAAAGAAAGTTACTACAAATTTGTTGATCAGAATGTTAAAGACAACGCCGCTCATAAACCGTGGAGTTGTCACAAAGTTCCTCCGGGTGCAAGCCGGAAAAATAAGTAAGCTTCCAAAGAGCTTGCTCAGTTAATAAGTTAGATGAGGAAAAAATGATGAAAACATCCAATATTAAAATTCTTCTGTTATTTGTGTTCGGTATCTTTTTAGCGGGTTGTTCCAATACTGCGTTTTATCACAAAAATATGATGAGGGGCCAAGTGGTTGAGCAGTCTACTGATCGAACTCTGATTTGTATTGGTGCCAAACATGGTGCAGAGGTTGGACAAAAATACAGTGTTATTAGATTCCATGAGGAAATTGCGCCGGGTGAAGGTGATGACCCGTACACCATTGAAAAAGTAGGGACTGTTCAAATTACTAAAATTGTGAATGATCACTTCGCAACGGTAAAACTCCTATCTGGTGACATCGCGGCGAAAGATATGGTGGAACTTGAAGACTAATAAGGTGGTGGCGAAAGCCACCACAGGAGAATAACGATGAAACTTAATGAAAAAGCTTTTGCGTTGGCTTGTGCCGCCGCCTTTGGCATTGTTTGGGTTGTGTGTTCAGTTCTGGTTATGGTGATGCCAGATATGATGTCCAGTATGACTGGAAACATGTTACATACGGATTGGAAAAGTATGGGCTGGCATATGTCCTTTATAGGGGTATTTATTGGTGGTTTTTTGTGGGCGTTATTGATGGGGATCACTGGCTGGCTGATCGCTAAAATCTATAATATGCAATCAAGTTAGCAAGAGAAGGTTAATTTTAGTGGAATTATCTCAAGGTCATTATTTGAAGCAATGGTTGGGCAGTACACTAATTATAGAGTTAATTGGTGAATTAACCGTTAGTGGAATAAACCAATATTTGGAAGAGATTACCGATGAGCTATCTTCGGTCAACCAGCCTGTTAATTTTATTTTGGATCTATCTTGTTTTAAAGGTGTAGTTGTTAGTAGTTGCTGTAACGTAGAGCCAATAGCAATGCAAATACGCTCTACTGGAGTGACTTCAGCGAGGAAAGCTATTGTTGGAGATAAGTCAAAAGTTGTTCAAATAGATATAACCGAGTTTCCGGGATGCTCTATTAATAATACTGAACACTTTAGTGACCTGAGTAGCGCGTTAAGGTGGATTCAATGATGCTTACTATTTGCCTGATTATTAAAAAGTATAAATAAAAGTAACGGATGTTAAACTAAAGATAGTATTTAGTTTCGTTCATGAACGAAATGTATTTTGTGGACTTTCGTTCACTTAATTGTTAAGGTGTACGAAAGTTACAGGTTTCGTACATATGAAAGTTGGTTTTGCAAGAGTTTCAACTAAAGAACAAGATTTGAATGTTCAATTGTCCAAGTTGGACGCTCATGGCTGTGAAAAAATATTTCAAGGCAAACAGTCTGGTGCTTCAGTTAGAAATGAAGAAAAGCTAAAGGAACTCATCGATTTTATCAGGGAAGGTGATGAAGTTATTGTTACCCGCCTTGATCGACTGGGCCGATCATTAAAGTCTATTCTTGAGGCAATTGAAAGTATCCACAAAAAAGGTGCTTGTTTAAATATTATTGACGGTTCTCTCAATACCAAAAATGATAATCCGTTTGCCACCGCCATGATCAACCTATGTGGAGTATTCGCTCAACTTGAGCGGGATCTTATAAAAGCCAGAACCGCAGAAGGTCGTGAAGAAGCTAAAGCTAAAGGCAAACACATGGGCAGATTGCCTGCATTGTCAGACAAGCAAGCGAAAGAATTATATAAAGATAAAATAAAGGGTGAATCGATTTCTGCATTAGCTAAGAAATATTCTGTTAGCCGCCCTACGGTTCACCGAACAATTGCAAGAATGGAACAGCAAAATAACAAATAAAAGGAGATGTTATGTGGTCTGATAAAGAATCAAAAATTGATTTTTTAAATTTTAATGAAACGGCTGAGTCGATTAAAGATCTTATAACTGAAAAGGAATTAATGCCGATTAGCATAGGTGTCTTTGGTGATTGGGGCGCTGGAAAATCGACTATTCTTGAACTTACCAAAGCATCTTTGGAAACTGATGAACAAGAATATATCCAAGTGCATTTCGATGCATGGACTTTCCAAGGGTACGATGATGCTAAAGCTGCGCTATTAGAAACAATCGCATCTACTTTAGTTAAAAAAGCAGCAGATGATAAAAATCTAAGTGCAAAAGCAAAAGAGTTTGCTGGACGTATAGATAAGATCAGGCTGATGGGGCTACTAATGGATGGCGGTGCGGCATTAGCTGGTATACCAACTATGGGTGGTATACAGAAGTTTATGGGGCTATTCAGTGGTGGCGACGATGGTGAATTGGATATTGGTGATGTAAAAGGTGCTGTCGATGGCGCTAAGGATGTCGCGAAGAAAAACAAAGGTTTGATCAAAGATAAGAAATCATTTTCACCTCCTAAAGAAATTAAAGAATTCCGAAAAGCATATTCTGATCTGTTAAAGGAGTTTGATAAGCCACTTATTGTCTATGTCGATAATTTAGATCGCTGCTCTCCATTTAATGCGATTTCAACACTTGAGGCGATCAGGTTATTTCTATTTTTACCAAATACCGCATTTGTAATTGCTGCCGATGAGGACATGATCCGCTTGGCGGTGCCGGAATATCACAAAGGTGCATCTCAACGACATCAAACTGATTATTTAGACAAGCTTATTCAAATTCCTGTGCATGTACCAAGACCCGGAGTTCTTGAAATAAGGGCATACTTAATGATGCTTACCGCCCAAGATCACGGCGTTACCGATGCTCAGTTAGAAACGATAAGATGTGCCCTTGAAGAATCATTAAGGCTGTCGTGGAAACAACCACAAATTACCGTTGACGAGCTACTTCAAGATCACACGATTGAAAAGCATTCCGAACTCAGAAGTAAATTTGTAGTAGCTGAACAGTTAGCTCCACTATTAGCTGAATCCACAAACATTAACGGTAACCCTCGCATAGTTAAGCGATTACTGAACCAAGTAAAGATGAGAAAGAAAACCGCTCACCGTCGAGGAATGCAGCTAGATGAAAAAACTATCACTAAGCTGGTAATTTTTGAGAGGTGCTTAGGCACTCAGGCTACCAATAAGCTTTATGAATTAATTGATAAGGAAAACGGATATCCAAAAGTATTAGCGGATCTCGAAAATCCAGAAGTTGAATTTGACGAAATAAAGTTACCTGAAGAGTGGAAGCTAGACCTAGCTTTTATTGATAAATGGTCAAAATTGCCTCCAATGTTTACTGAGATGGATTTAACCCCAGCGGCATATCTGAGTCGAGAAAGCATTCCAATGGGCGCTGTTAATGCGGTCATGTCGGGAGCAGCTCAAAAACTAGTAGAAGAATTAATGAAGCAAAAGGTAAGGGTCAGTGGCGTTAACTCTACTGCGATTACCGCAACTCCTAAGGAAGAATACATGTCAGTCATGGATGGTTTGATTGAAAACTTTAAGTTGATTGGTGATTGGACCGAAAGACCAACAGGCATTTATGGAGCTGTGCTACTTGCCAAGCAGGATGATAAATGTTGCTTAAGTCTTTTTACATTCTTAAAAAGCTTGCCTCGTCAAAGATGGCTTAATCCAATTTTAAAAGAACTAGAGGGAACTAAGTAATATGGGTACTTCAGCGTCGTCAACGGGACCGAATAATAGAAGTCCACTCATTCCATCGTGGGCAGAGCAAGGAGACCCCGTCACAATAGAACCTGCATCAGGTACTGATGGGGATGATCAAACTGGCTCTGATAATAATCAAGCTGATGATCAGAATGACAATAGCAATGATATTGACAATGACAAGGTTCAACAAGAAATTGGTGATTCGCCAACAACAACGCCGCCTCCAAATAGGTTTGCCAGTGCCAGAAGAGCATTTGGTAAATACGCTCAAACAGGTGGCTCAACCTCAGATCTAAGGCGTTCATTAAAAAGTTACTCTAGAAAAGGCTCTGGCGGAGGTAAAAGCACAAGCCGGAGACTAGCAAGCGGTATAACGGCTGGTTCTGGATTGCTTGGTGTCATGCGTGGCGACACCGTAACGGTTAATAATCAAAGCTTGTCATTAGGTGACTTAACTGGGTTATCGACTGACCAAGCAATTGACAAAATTGCTAGCCATTTAGCGCCTGATAATGCCGATTCGGATGCTGTCAGAGTTGCGTTGGATTACGCACTAGAAGAAGCACTCCCCGATACAGAAGAATTTGACCCAAACAGTTTTACTGACGAAGTTATTCAAGAAGCCATAGGCTGTTATTTAACAGATCTTATTTTTCAAGATGTGGTTGAAGGCATGGGCAGAGCTTGGTTTCATGTTGAGCCTGCAAGCAAGCATCATCAAATGGAAGTTGAATTAAGGGAATTAATAAAAGTGATCACACAAGAGCAGTTAGACAAAGTAACTAATGGCAACCCTAGTACTATTAGCAAGGAAAATATTACTAAAATTCAAGCTGATGCAATTGCAATGACAGTGGATGAATGGGAGAGCTTTGATGACTAATTTTTATTTTAACCATGACCCTGATAACTTGCCTGACTTTTCTGATGATTGTCATCCTGTCCAAATGTTTCACACGCATCAAAATGACATCACTAAGCACAGCTTAGTGTCAAAACAACTACTACAAACAGTTCGTGATTTAGGATTGCATGTAGATGCTGATGCAATAGATCTCATAACAATTGCAACCGCCGTTACTGCCGCTGATACATTTGAATTGAGGGATAATGCAGAAAATGCATGGGCTAGAAAAATGCATTTGCATGTTCCTGTTACAGATGAGGATATGTGGAATACTGTTGAACCTGAACTTAGCTCATTGCTTAACTTTCTTACAGGCGATCAATGGCAATTTACGTTTGAAAAAACAACTATGCCGATGCCTGCTCCTAAAAAAAGTGAGCAAGCGAAAGCAAAAGCAAAATCACTAATAGGACTTAATTCAGTCTGCCTTTTTTCTGGTGGCCTTGATAGCGCAGTTGGTGCAATTGACATTTTAAACGGAAAGTCAGACTTAAAACCGCTTTTGGTTAGTCACGCTTATCGTGGTGATGGCGCTAAACAGGAAGATATTAAGCAATTATTATCCCCGCCATTCGGCGAATTGGCCTATTCAATGTCTCCTCATATAATAAAACATTTAGAAGGTAAAACTGACATTAGCATGAGGGGAAGAAGCTTCAACTTCCTAGCTATGGCGGTACTTGGTATATCAGCCTTAAGAAATGCTAATTGCGATAGCAGTATTGAGACTATTGTCGTCCCTGAGAATGGCTATATTTCAATAAATCCACCGCTAACCAGAAGACGGATTGGTAGCCATAGTACTAGAACTACTCACCCAAACTTTCTGAACAGGCTTGAATCTTTGCTTAGAGATACTGGGTTCCATGTAAAATTTGTAAACCCTTATCAATTTAAAACCAAAGGTGAAATGTTAGCTGAATGCGTTGATCAAGATGCAATTAAAAAAGCAGTTCCCTTGAGCGTATCATGCAGTCATTGGCACAGAGAACATAAACAGTGTGGGCATTGTGTGCCTTGTCTAATTCGAAGAGCGTCAGTTTTTCATGCAGGATTTAAGGAAGATGCGCCATACAAGACAAAGCGGTTGAGAGGGCTTATCAAAGAAAAAGATACGCGAGATGATCTACAAGCGGTTCAAACAGCCATTATTAGGTTGAAACAGACTGATAATTATCGTTCTTGGCTACGAATGTCGGGGCCGATACCTCAAGAATTGGACAAGCGTGAAAAGCTGGAGTCAACGATTAAACGTGGTCTAGCTGAAGTTGAAGCGTTTATTAAAGATGAATTTAAATCATGATGGATCTTCATTGTCATGTTGATTTATATCCCGATCACGAGCTGGTTTTAAATGACATACAGCAAAGTGGATACTACGTATTATCCGTAACAACAGTGCCTTCTGCTTTTGAAGGCACTGTGAATCTAACCAAAGGTATAAACAAATGCAAAACTGCGCTAGGTCTACACCCACAATTAGCGCATTTAAGAAAAAATGAACTTACGTTGTTTGACCAGTTAGTAGGAAGAACTAGATACATAGGTGAAATTGGTCTCGACGGTTCGAAGGGCTTTAAAGATCATTTTGATGATCAATTAGAGGTTTTTACACATATTCTAAAAAAGTGTGAAATGTTCGAGGACAAGATACTTACTATTCATAGTCTAAACGCTACAGGGGAAGTACTCAAACAACTAGGGTTGCACCCAAAAGCTGGTACTTCAATCCTCCACTGGTTTTTAGGTACAAAGAAACAAGTTCTTGAAGCCGTTGAGCTAGGGTGTTACTTCTCCATTGGTCCTAGTATGATTAACTCTTCCAGAGCTAAAAAAGTAATTTCATGGCTACCGCAGGATAAGGTCCTATTGGAAACTGACGGCCCATTTGCAAGATTCAATGGCAATGTATTATTTCCATCAAATGTAAACTTAGTGATTGATTACTTAGCTATTGAGTGGGAAGTTAATGAAGCGCTGGTGATAGAAACTTTATCTAATAATTTAAAATGCCTAGTTACAAAAAAACAGTGTGACCACATTGAAAATATGGATATTCGCCCCATTTACAATAAATAAAGGAATAAGAATTAAAATAAATGGCTGCAACAATTCAATTTAAAACGGAAAAAAAATCTGGTTGGGTTTCTGGTTACGATCTTGAGAAGCTCCTAGTTGAAGTTAAAGACAAGATTTTCACCAATAAAAAAGCTCTAACTATAGTTATTCAAGCCAGAGCAAATGCACCAATAAACACCTTAATACGCTTGATTAATGTAGCCAACCAGCTTGATCATAAAGGCGTGAAAGTAACATTAGATTTTTCTGGAAAAACTAATAAATTACTTGGCTACTGTGAGACGATGGGTTTTTTTGAATGCCTTTCTGATGGCGTAAAACTTAAATCTCCAAATGGAATCAATAAAGTCAGTAGGATCAAAAAATCTGGCAACTCATATATTTCTATTAATAAAATATCTGGTTCTGTACACGATAAATCGTTACCTAAAAAGCTGGCAGCAAAAATTACTGATAAGATCCCCAATATTACTGAAGAACAGCGTAGCGAACTCTATATTCAGTTTTTTTCTCTATTTAGTGAACTAACTAGAAACGTTTGCGAACATAGCCAGACGGAATTAAATGGATTGGCAGCATTACAAATATATAAAAATAGAGCTGAAATTGTGGTTTGTGACAGTGGGATCGGATTACTTGAGTCACTTAAGCCTAGCTTAGCAAGCCATAATGCTGCCTATACAGGGTACTCTGATGTTGAACTTATATTGGAAATGTTGACTAAAGGTATTTCAAGTAAAGAAGGCGATCAAGGTGGTAATGGCCTTTGTACTTGTTTTCATCATGCAAAATTAACGAATTCTGATATGCACATTAGACTATCTGAAACCTACTACCACTTTTTCAAAGTCGCAGACAAACCTAATTTAATCGATTCCCTAATGATTAGTGAGCAGTTACTAGAACTCACAGGCACATTCATTTCTTTTGCTGTACCATTTAACAAATAGTTTGACAAAATGTAGAGTTATCTGCTTCAATATAAAATATGAAACAGAATGAAAATGTTATAAGTCTCGTAAGAATTTTTGAAAAGAATTCTTTGACAGGGATCGGGGACGATGAAGGCAAGCAAGTTTTTAACGAGCTTGTTTTTTTTATCGACAAAAAACCAGAATATAGAATTTTCTATATCTCTATTAAAGATGTTGTATTTGACGCATCTTTTGCTAGAGAAGGTCTTGTTCGTTTGGCAAAGCATTACAGAAAAGAAAAAGGAATTTGTCTTATAGATGCAGAAAAAGAAATGTTAAGACTTAACATTCTTGCTCCCGTCTTGAGTTTAAATCAGCCGATGCCTTTTTATAATGGCGATCATTATGATCATATCAAAATGGACAAAGTCGGCAGTCCTTCAAAAACTAATAAACCTATATTTGATTTCGTTTATAAGAATGGTATTTCAAGTGCAAGTGATGTTGCTGAATACCTTGGTTTTAAAGTGAATAACGCTAGTACAAAACTAAAATCGCTATATGAAGATGGCTTCTTACTTCGTGTAGAAGATAAGTCAGAAACTGGCGGTGTTGAATTCAAATATTACGCAATTAAATAGACCATCAAAAAAAACTTTGATCCTTTTGTTCGAATATGTATAATTAGACCATCAAAATTTATTTTGATGGTCTAGCTTTGTTGTACATTAGATTGAATCATTAGGTTTATGAAAGTCAAAAAAGCTTATCAAGGAAAGGACTGCCTGATCGAGTTACCAGCAAGATCAGGCAAAGATGAACCATACTTGAGAGGCACATCTAAGGAATTTTTTACGTTCCAAGCGCGGCTAAATTTAGTCTATTTCGTAATTAATTTCAACCTTTAGCCTCTCTTTAAAACTTTAAGGAGTTGGCGATGGCCGATAAGAAAAAGAAGATCCGTGTTCCTAAGGGCATGAAGTTGATTTTTCGCAGATATCGTAAAGATCCCAAGTCAAAACAACTATTAGATGCTCGAAAATATGGTTGTAAGGCTTGGCCTCTTTTGGTTCCTGCTGAATAACAGCTAGCTAAAACTAGGGCATTTTGCTTGATGTTTGATGCCCAAATTCTTATTAATTTTTTACGGAGTAGTTTAAATGACTAATTCTAAGCAATCCTCAAAGGCGTTAGCGTCAAAAGCAGCGTCCACATTAAACGACCCATCTGCATCGCAAGTGCAAAAGTCGCTTGCAGCATCTGTATTAAGCCAGTCAAGTTCAAGCAACCAGACTAGTAGTGAGATGGAAACAAAAGCTTCTGAGGTATTAAAAAGTAGCAAATATAGTGATGAGACTAAGTCTTTCGCTGCGTCAGTACTATCTCAATCAAATAAAGCAAGATAGTAAATAATTGCAACTATTACCTGCGCTTTCGAGCGCAGAAGGGGGACATATGTCTTTTAATAATTCCGCAGCTAAAGCCTTGGGTACATCAAATTGGGAACACAAGTTTAAAGACTGGTCAACAGGTCCGGGAAAAACAGAGCGAGTGCGCTGCGAAAATGCCATTAGTATGATTAAAAGTGCAATAGAATCATCCGAAAAACTTAAGAGCAAGTCGATTAATGTTTTTTTGCAGGGATCTTATCGAAATAAAGTAAATGTACAGGCCGATTCTGACGTTGATGTCGGGATTGTTTGCTCGGATGTCTTTTTTGGACATTACCCTAAAGGGTATAACAGAGATTCGTTTGGCTATGTTGCTGCATCTTATAGCTTTGATGACTTCAAAGATGACATAGAAAAGGCATTAGTTGACAAGTTTGGTAGGGCGGCGGTAACACGGGGAAGCAAAGCCTTTGATATCAAAGCTAACACTTATAGAGTTGAAGCAGATGTTGCACCATTTATGGAACACAGGCGATTTAAAACTAATGGAAGCTATATTACAGGTGTCCAACAATTTTCTGACGATGGTAAAAAAATCATCAATTGGCCTGAACAACATTACGAAAACGGTGTTAGTAAAAATACACTTACTTCAAGAAAATATAAGCGAACTGTCCGTGTCTTTAAAAAATTAACGAATGAAATGGCCGCAAATGGAATTGAGGATGCTAAAGGCATTCCGGGATTTTTATGTGAGTGTTTGATCTGGAACGTGCCAAATGAATATTTCAATTACACTACTTTTTATGACGTTTTACGCAACGCGATAGTATATCTGTACGCAGAATTGGGAAAAGAATCGTCTGATGAATGGGGTGAAGTTAGTGAGTTAAAATATTTATTTGGTTCCAATCAAAAATGGACAAAACAGCAGGCCCGTAAGTTGTTAGTTGCGGCATGGAATTATGTTGGGTACGAATAATGAAAAATATAGTACTCAAAAGCACCATTTACGTTTTAATTGGAGTATCAGCGCTTATCTGGTTTGGTTTTGCTTGGATTAGTGGGCTGAACCTATCTTTAGCTAAAGATTTTTTTAGCCTTGTACCTAAAGTTGTTAGTGCTGATTTATTGCTTATAGCTATTTTTGTCAAATGGGGGTGGAAGTTTAAAATATTTAGGGGGTGGCTAGTACCATTTCCCGATCTAAACGGTACGTGGGTTGGTTATGTATATTCTAGCTGGGTAGACGAAGCTACAGGTAATAAAATAGCTCCTATACCTGCAATGCTCACCGTTAAACAGACATTTTTCTCAACATCATATGTTGTTCGAACTTCTGAAATGCAGAGTGACTCTTATGTAGAAGGTTTTTTAATTGACGAACAGCGTCAGCAAAAAGAGCTTACATACAGCTATACGAGTAGACCACGAGCTAGTTTGTCGCATAGGAGTAACCCCCATGATGGCGCATGTGTCTTGTCCATTATTGAAAACCCTAAGCGTAGGCTAAAAGGGCGCTATTGGACTGAGCGACAAACTACTGGTGAGATGATCTTCGATTTTTACAGTGATGATTTACTTGAAGAGTTGCCTGATGATCACCGTGAACATCCGAAAACAGAGCCTGAAAACCAGAGGTAACATGAAAGGACTTTTAAATCATGCGTCAGTGATCATTAGCCTGATTTTAGCGGCATTATATGCGCTTGGGTTGATGTATCATTTAAGTTTTCTCAAAACGTTTGGCATAGAAGAAACGCAATTTCCATTGTCAATTGATAGGATCTTTTATCAGGGCTTTTTTGCCTTTGCTAATTTAACCGCTCCTAATATTAGCTTTGTTTTATTATGCGCTTCTGGCGTACTGATTACGGCATATTTAGCTATTTTGGTTATCGAAATAGCGAAACGCTCCAATTTTGTCGAACCAGCATTTTCAAAGCTAAGAAATGCATTCAATAAAGAACCCAATAAAATTGAACTACATCCTGCATTAGAAGACTTTGCAGAATTTTCAGCAAAAGTGTTTTGGTATGTTTGTGCTGGAGTGTTTTTTTATCTTTCTGTAATACTGGTGCTTATTGCGGCTGAACATGTAGGCAAAGAAAATGCCGAGCAATATATGGAAAAGATCAAGAATAATCAGGTTGCGGTTGATGAACTATTAGTCGAAGTTAATAAAGGGGTGGTTGAAAAATATACTGGCTATTCAATAGCGTGTAACAGCCACCAATGTGCATATTTTGACGGAGTAACATCATCTGTATTTAATCACAATGCTGTTAAATCTCTTCAATCTAAACCTGTTCAGCAATAGAACCACATAGAATTTGTTAACACCAGTAAGGAATACATATAGTCGTTATGTCAGTGCCTTTAATTAACACCCAAGATCAACGAGCCATGAAAGCCGCTTTTTCTATGTTGAGTTTTCCTCATAAATATTTTGCCAATCCCGCAAACATTCCTCGGTTAAATAAGATGTTCGAAGGTCACAAACCAGCCGAACAGTTAATTGATTTGCTCAACAAATCACAACTCAAGCTTGCTAATTATATGGATTTTTCTTCCAAAGATGTAGAAGGGTATAAAAGGATTAAGGATGTTATTTCTGATCAAACGACGAATTACGTAAATGTTCAATCGGAATTTCAAGATGACACACCTTTAACGCTAACTTCAATTGGTATTGATAACCACGTATGTAACGTTAATATGAATGTTGCTGAACTTATTAATGATCAACAGATTTTATTGAATAATGGAGAGTTAGATACTGAATTAGTATCAGAAATCTTAGATATTGCTTGGATTGTGCAGCATTTTGCTTTGCTAACCTCAGGAACATTAAAGTTGGAGGTACAACAAGATGGTTCATTTTTGTTTAAACAGATTGAGCCGGAACTTTTCACTCCAATTTGGTTTGGCGATTCATTAGAGTTTTTATCCCTAAAAGCAGCAACAAATGCTATCGCAAGCTTCGCTGTTGCGACTTACCAAAATGATGAGCCTATGACAGACTCAATTCAAGGTCTACATGCCAGAGTACTCTCAATTATTCCTCAGCACTGGCGATTAGGCTTAGGCAGTAGAACGTTGGAACTATTTCATGAAATCGCAGATCTGGTAATTTTCTTGGTAAATGTTGTTCAAAGAAAGGAGATCGATAAATCTGAAAAACCTTTAAGTAAGGGCGAGGTTAAACGAATGATCCGTCAATACCCAGAGAGAAAAGGACTATTGAGAACTTATGAGCTGATCAAGGAATTTCAGAAAAAGAACAAACCAGAAGATAGGCTCTTTGATATTAGAAATGGAGGACTAGTTTTGGGGCCACTGAAATTGGTACGTGGCCTAATCCAACAGATGGAATATTTTGCTTTGAAAAAGCAAGGACCTGATTGGCACTCATTACTTGAAAAAGAGCAAACCCGTTTTTTACTCGATGATTTGATAAAATGTAATCACCTTGATGTTCTCGAATTTGAACTAAAGCCTGATAAATTTGATTCGTCTGACTACCCTGATTTAAGACTAGATGTTGATTTTTTCATTCGAGATAAATCAATCAATATCGTATACGCGGTTCAGCTAAAACATGTTACTACAGATACGGAAGCTGGTTTGAAATCGTGGTTCAAGCTTATCGGGCAGGAAGACAAAAAGCTTAATACGGGAATACTTCAACTTGAAAGGTTAGATGAAGTCGTCAATAACTCCAGCTCAGCAAGGGAGTACCTAATTGAAAATGGCTTAACTAAAGATGAAATTTTAAATCTAAAACCAATTGTCGTTCATAATATTGGTTCCCTTGACTGCATTACACTCCACAACGGAATCTGCCTTTACGATTTATATACTTTTAAGAAGGTACTATCTGGGTGTTGGGGGTCAATTGAGTTTTACCAAAATGGCTATTATGAAAGCTCTTTTACTGAATCAAATGGTCAAAACAGTGTTGATCTTTCCAACCCTCGTAATGTCATCGATGTATATCTCCGAGAGACTAGATTTACTGAATTGAAGCATTTTGACGGAGCAAGGTATATAACGAGAAGCGTAACAATAAATGGAATAAAAGTCAGCGCAGAAGGAATCGGGGTCTAATTAAATATCAAATCCCAGAAAGAACAAAGGAGAGCAAAAAGCTCTCCTAAAGTTACTAATACGACAACAAAGAGTTGAAGGGTTAGCCGCTGCCTAACCTGCCAAATACTCGTCCTTTACGAACCGACCTTCAGCAAGGTGCCTACGCGGGTCTCGTCTGGATTTTAAGAGCGGGGAGACTCAAGCACACTCTATATTTACAATTATGATGTTAATTGACGTATTCGTCAAGATCATTTAGCAGATGAGCTGATTAGACTCGCACCATGCACTACTGCGTGCGGGTAACAGGATTTTACCAGATCATGTGCTGTTTTCAATGTAGTACCAGTGGCAAGAAGATCATCTACTAATAGAATTCGTTGAGGCTCGTTATTAACCACTGTAGTGTTATTCAAGCATAACGGAGGAAATTCACTTCTGTATGGAACGGGAATTCCTTTTAAAGAAAAATCGCCTTGAAATCCTTTCTCGGTCAATTGCTTTCTCAGCCTATGTGATAATGTTTTATGCTCTTCCACGCTGATATCAGCTCTATCTAATAGTGCAAGAGCTTCTTCAATAGTCAACTTACGTAAAAAGTCGGATGAGTGATGCGCAGTAAAAATATTTGCTAAACGCTTGCCAATAAGGCGGCTAATATTGTGTGAAGAGGGCATCGAGATAATCAGGTCATAGCCATTAGGCTCTTCAGCTTGAAAACTGTTAACAATAACACTATAGCTTTCTCTGAGTAGTTTAATGCTGGTAATATCAGTAGTAAGGTTATCTTTGCCTTTTAATGCGTAGATTATTGGACAGTTATCACCGGGGATCTTACGGTGCTTTCTTCTTGATTTAGCCGAAGCTAATAATCTCTTAAACAAAGAATAAATTGTTAGGCCGCCTATCTCTTCTTTGGTTGGATTTCCTTGAGGTCTGGTTTTCAACCACTCTTTATTATCGTGATCAACTTTAACGACATTTCCTTGTACTATAAGCCCCAATTGTCACCTCAAATAGATGTAATTATTGTACTCAGTCTATCTATTTATTGGCTAATATGGAATCTTCACAATTCGTTTTTTGAACAACAGGTCGTCCCTTTTTGAATAGGAGGGCATTTAACTGTTCCGTAAGAGCAATAAACGCAACAATCACCTTTTAACGGTTTAAGCAGTGCTTTACAGCTTTCGCATTCGTAATACCACTGACAAGCGTTTGTTAGCATGGTTTCCACCTTGCTAAATCCACATTCGGGGCAAGTGATTTTAGATTCTAGTTCTATACCTTGCATACTGGTTCCTTAATGGGCTTAACAATATCTAAAATAGACATTACGACCATCCAAATGATCCCAAAGTAAAATAAGTAAGTGCTCCAGTCGTATTGCCATAAAGGATACAGGGTCAGCAATACTGCAATTGGGCCAATGACACTTAAAACGCCTCTCAATGAATCTCGATGTTGATACCAATTATAGAAATTAACTAACAACGCTAGTGAAGCAAATAATGGCAATAAGGTGTTCACCGCTATCCCTTCAAAATGTGAAAGAAAACCTAACCCAAGAGCGGATGCCAATGAGCCGAGTGCCGGAAAACATGCTGTGCAGCTAAGGGCGGCTAGCCAAACGCCACCAGAACCTACTTTATCTAGAATTTTATTGATCATAACTATCTACCTCAATTTTTAAGGTAGTATAAACTCCGTACATAAGTACGGGGTCAATAGCTATTTAAGTGAATTTATAATGGGGCAGGTTTTTGGGTCTTGATTGGCCTTGCAAGAATCTGTCATATCTTGAATCACGTTCTCTAATCGCTGTAAATCATCGATCTTATCTCGTATGAGTTGCAGCTTTTGCAACCCCATCGACTCTATATCTGCGCAATTTCCGCTGAGTGACATCAGTGATTCAATTTCTTTCAGCGTAAACCCTAATGCTTTAGCTTTCAGAATAAATTTGAGTTGATTGACAAGGGCATCGCCATACATTCGGTAACCAGATTCTGGTTTTAAAGGCTGCTCTATCAGACCTTGACGCTCATAAAAACGGATTGTTTCAACGCTAATGTTAAGCTCTTTAGCAAGTTTACCTATGGTTTTCATAAACAGGCTCTTCAATTAATAAGTGTCATTATACCAATATTCAAAATTGCCCTTAATGTTGAAGAAATAATTCTCTCAATTATTATTGGTCACGGTTTTGTAATTGCTCACCGAGTCGATTGATATTCAGTGTACTAACATTCTTCATCAGTTAGGTGAGCAGCACGTAATAGGCTTCTTATGTCATCTGTGTCAATGTTCTCATCCACTAATGCTTGTTGCAGAAGTACACTAACTTCAGGAGATGGAGACAAGTTTTCGAGCTTCATATTTGCTAAAGCTTGTTTGAGCGTGTGTGGATTTTTTATTTTCACTGATTATAGTCTTAAGCTTGCGTATTCAAAGTAACACCAAAACTAGAATTGAGATCTACTATAGATTTAGTTTGCCGCCAAGTAGTAACCTTTCAACGGTTACTATTTTGTACTCCTTTGAAAAGTAACCTCTCAAAGGTTACTTTTTCAAAAACTCAATCGTAAGCACCACTTCTTAGCATTTGCTGAACGGGAGAGTCTATGACCCTCATTCTATACTATAATTACTCAGGGCGAACTATAGAGGTTTACGATGAATAGGAAACTTGAATTCAAGTACCCAAAACTTAGTGACGTTCTCGACTCGTTAGAATCCGACACTACAAGCTTTGACTATGCCGTTTCGAAAGATAACGAGTCCGATGATAAAATATATACATTTGAGACTCATCCTTTTTATTCGCAGGTTGGTGATCTAGGAGATCTTGAGATCCCCGATTCAGATATTTACTAATTAATATCGCCGTCTTTTAGTTGGCTTTGTAGCTTTTGAATTTCTAATAACAGTGCCTGATTCTCTGCATCTTTTTGCTCTGCGCTTTCTATCGCTTTTTGCCTTTCTAACTCAAGGCGAGTTTTATCTGATTCTAGTTCACTAATTTTTAATGACTTCTTAAAAGATTCAGTTTGTTGCATCGTTCTTTTACGACTCGAAATATAGTCTTCTAGAGAGCCGGAGCTACGATGGGTCATCTCTTTTTCCATCTGAAGTGCAATTGCGGTTTCATTAGCACTAAAGCCTAGCTCTATTGCAGCGTCCAAATGCTTATCAAGGCTATCGCCTGAAAATTTATGACGTAATGAGTATATCGATTTACCTTTAGGCCAGCCAAGTTCTGTGGTGATTTCACTGAAGAGCTTGCTGATATTTTCCGCCGTTAATGGTTTAAAGTTGTTGGGGTCTATGAACAAATGACCATCGTAGTTGCCAGTATCAATGTTGGTGAGAAACTCTTCCAAATCATTCTCAACGAAATTCCTGACAGCGAGCACTGTTGAGAATCTAAAGCTCACTGGCATAGTATTTCCTTGCTTAGCCAGCTTTGGAACAATTGATAAACTATCTTGCTTGTTGAGGAAGAACTCTTTTTCGATGATTTCTTTAGAAAATTGAAGTCTACGATAGCTACTAACTGAAATCGGGCGGCTACCCGTTTCATTCATGATCTGTGCAATTAAGAGTAGTGACGCTCGCTCATAGCCCTGATATTCATTAACTATGTAATTATTTAGTTCTTCTAGCTCATACTCACTTGCATCTTTTCTGTTTCGGCTTCTCGTATCACAATCTCTAAATAATTCTGGATAAAGTGAATTATTATTTGGCTTTTCATTTCTAGATACGGCGATTTCTTTCAATAATAATGATGATGTTATTTGATATGAAAACTTATTGGCCGGATCAAAACCAAGAATATTTGGGTGATATGTACCTTGCTTTTGTACCCAATGATAAAAGTTATAGATTGGCATCAAAAAATCACTGTTGACCGTTTGCTTGGCAACGTTTTCATTACCTCTGTAGCGAGAATCTGCTTTTGTTGCTTTTAAACAGAATGCCCTAAACTCCCTCATGCGTGAGTCGTTCATTTCAAGCCAGCTTATTTTATGTTTGCCAGAGTTTAAGAATTTAAATAATCGTCTGATAGCCTTTCGATAAGTGCGCTTGGTCTTAGGATCTCTATCAAGATTGATTAGAAAGTCAGTAGGCCCCCAAAGGACCTCTCCGTTGATATCTTGGTAAACATAGTGGTCTTGACGATCATAGCGTATCTTTGTTTCAGTAATACCGTTACTCATCTGAAACCTCCAATTTAAGCGGAACGCCACAATGTCTCTTAGCGCTAAACTCTGAGGCATCAACCGCATTGACTAATTGACTCCTATTGCCGATAAATAACATCGACTCTCTAGATGCGTTTATACATGTGTAAAGCCATGATTTATCAATCAAATAGAAATTATCCAAAATAACTAAAGAATGATTAAATTGATTACCCTGAACCTTCTGAGCCGTAATTACATAACAAAGTGCAATACTTTCAATATCATTTAATGACAAATCGATACAATCACCGCCAATGTCTATCTTCATCCAACACTCACGTCCATATGCAACGACAGGCTTTTCGTAAACTTCTACAATGTCTGCTAATGTGCCAACTGGTACATCGACAAATTTATTAGGTTTGGCAAAAATAATTGGCTCCCCCGCGTAGAAAATAGATTCTCCAATTTCTAGCTTTGCTACTTTTTTCCGATCAAAACGAACCCGTTGAATTTGGGAATTTATGCCATCGCACAATTGAGGACTAGAGCAAATGATCTTAGGTACATCACTTAACATTGAAGTCAATTCAAACCAAATATTGGTCGCAACGGTACTAAGCATCTCGTGAGATTTATCTTCAGTATGGTAAATACTTAGGCTTTGTTCTTCTGACACGTCAAATGCAGGAATAGCATCAAATACTGATGATGCAGCGCCACCAATTAAAGAGCTATACAGCCGTTGGATATCAGACTGGGACTCGGCACCGTTCACTTCAATTAACTCTGTTAGGGCTTCATCTTTTAATTCAACAGCCTGTTTGAAAAACGATCCCGGACCTATAGGGGGTAATTTAAATTTATCGCCAATAAAGCAAATGTGAACGTTAAGAGGAATAACCTTTAAAAGTTTATACAGCGTTAACATATCAACTGAATTTGAATTTTCTATCAGGATAAGTGCCTCAGACAATGCGCCTTTTAGGTTTCGCTTTTTTGCCTGTGAAATGAAGCGATTAATAGATTCTCCCTTTAAATTAGGCAGTATATTATCTTCATTACGAACAACTGAATTAACTTTCCAAACGTTAATACCATTATTAAGGCATACATCAATGATGATCTGGGATAGCAAAGACTTTCCTGTTCCAGCTTCCCCGACAATAAAAGAAACAGGCTGATTAAAGGCATTACCTAATGCCTGTAACTGGAGAGGATTTAGCTCAATATTATTGTTTTCTAGTACTGATAACGTTTCGCCAAACGCCAATGAACTCCTATCAAATAGCTGCTTTATCTTAGATAAACGCCTGTGAAATAATGCATTTATTGCCTTCTCAATCGCCTGATGACCTAAAATTTGTATAGTGTTATTTTGTTTGTTGAAACAAAGCGTCTGAAAAGCACAGTCTTCAACTTCATCAAGTTCTAGCTCAATTCCCGCTTCAATCAGCTCAGTTTTGACTTCATCAGCAGGTAATGCCATATCACCGTTATTGCTTAGTGCTGAATAGAGTAGTGATTCAATAAATGAAATCGCTCTACGCTTATCGTTCAAATTGATATCAAAATTAACTCTTAATTTTTTGTCTAGTGATTTCCATCTCCGCTTTGCAGCATTTACAGAGGTTATAGGATAGAGCAGATATGGATTCTTTTTTATCAGGCTACTTGCGTCATGTCCTAATAGCTGACGAGTCGCTTCAACATACTCAACTGGTAAATCGTGTCGTTCAAAAAATAGATTTAATTCAGTTTCACCAACAGCTTTAGCCCAACCATCACAAAGATTTTGGGCCATAACTGGTGAGATTTTTAGCTTTTTACAGTTAGATAACTTTTTAGCTGAGTAACTTTGTAAAACAGCTAATAAATCTTCACCAAAAGCGAGCTTAAGTTTCTTCGCCCAATAGCTATTTATCCCGACGAAATGGGCGTTGTAGATAAGAAAATCACAAAGAACATCTGTTGTAATTTCTGCGCTGGGGTGCTGCTTTGAAGCCTCATTAACAACAAACTGTGAGCCATACTCTTTATCAAAGAAATAATCACCAGTCGCCCTCCAGATTTCTCCTGTTTGTGGGATTGAGGTGATTGCACCGAATTCAGCCTTCACGATTATTTTTTCACGTGCAACCTTTAATAAAAAAATAGATGAAATACCACGTTTATCTTGTGTATGGTGCCGAACTAAAGTGACTACGCCTGTTAATTGCTTAACATCTTCGTGAAACGATATATTGCTTATTTGCATGACACGTCACCATCATCCAAGTAAAGTTTTGGAATATACCGACCTGTTGCCAACAAAAACTCTTCTGAAGCCAGATCTAATTGAATAGAGTTAAGCTGTGTCTCTAATGCCTTAACTTTCAATTCAAGCTCACTATTTGAAACCGTATTTTCTAGATTTTCTTTTACTGAATTTTCTTCTTCAACATCATTAGACAGCTCAATCTCAAGCCCTTTTTGTTTTCGAACTAGCTTCTCTATTGGACCATCAGGATCAAATAATTTTTGTAGATCTTCATTCGTATCTAGGGTTGATTTAGGCACATTATGCATCTTGAAAATTTGAGTCTTGTTAACCCGACCTTGATACAAAGGGATAACAGGCGAAGTATTTACCCAATCAGCTATCTTTTTAGCATTCTGTTTACCGATATCCTGAGAAGATTTTCTGCGCTTATTCACCATTATTTACTTCCCCGAAAAATCAATAATAGAGGTGCTCTCGTCAGCATTTTCGTAGCCGATACCATGTTCGTCTAAAAGCTTTTTCAGCTTTGTATTTTCGATACTGAGTTTCTTACTTTTTAGCTCAGACTGCTTAAGTAATTTTTTCTTCAGATCAAGCTGGGATTTTATAGACAAACGTATACTTTCAATCTGGTTTTCTAACGTGCAGTTCTCTTCTTCCAAGTATTTGTTAGTCACTCTAAGTTCAATTAATTCGTTTGCTAGCCCTTGGTGATTAACTTTAGATACTTTAAGCTCTTCCTCTAGCTCTTGCAGGGCGTTCTTTTCTTTAGTGTTGGCTTGCAGCTTGGCCTTAAACTTCAGTCTTTCCCAAATGTTTAGTTTATTTTTATCGCCATAAATTCTTAGCTTTAAGCTCGTAGGTATTGCATCCAGAGACTTTGCAGATGTTGTATATGTCGGAATATCATATTGCTTAACAACATCCTTACTATTTTGTTTACCGTTCCACTTTCTAAGCCCTGTAGGGCTGGTAGGGAAGAATTCAAGGACATATTTTCCTTTGTCATCAACCTGTTTGTTACCATTAACTAATACAAAGGGGATTCCCTCGCTTGCCCACTTTTCAAGTATTTCCACTTTTCTTTCAATGCGCTCAAAAGCTTCTTTTTGTTGGGGATCTTGGGTTTGTTTTGTCTTAGCCATTAGGTTGCTCCGCTTGGAAAATACTCTTACTTCTTTTCATTGTGCGTTCATGGCTTTCAATTAAAATCTCTAAATTAGCGCTTTGTTCCTTAGCTCGCATACGTTCAACAGGGAGCGTCAAATAATCAGCTTGGACTGCCTTTAGCGCGATTAAGTCTTCTTTCATAATATTAAGCTGGGTTCGTTTTACTTCTTGGTATGCACAGCCTTTACACACAGATGGTTCACAAGGTGCCTTATGCTTTTTAGCTTCTCCCTCTTTTTTATGGCAAGTAGCATGTGGTTTAGGTTTGTGTTTGTGGCCTCTAGCATCCAGCACTTGAGCCATTTCATTACTTTTTTCTTCGTCAGGTAATTCGCTAAAGCCTTTACCGTACTTGTCTTTGGTATAGTTGTTGAATCTGACACTCTTTTGTAAAACTCGGTAAACCTTTTTCAAATAAGAAGTATATTTACCTGCCATTTCTTCGGTGCCCATAAGTAGAGCCAGAATATCTTTTGCCGTTGTTTCAACACCTACTTCAGCAATTATTTTATCTAGTGCTTTGTTTTCTTCTTTAATCGCAATGGTAGATTCAGCTCTCTCATTTCGAGTCAGCTTGGTTTTATGATGAAGTTGCTCATGCGTTTCTCTAGCGGCAGGCTCCGTCACATACACAGTTGTTTCATCGGGATCAACATGTCCTAGCTGGTGACATAATGCTAGTAAGTCTGCGTTTTTGTACTGATAATGGTAAATAACGGCATAGATACGTCTGAATGGGTGGCTTTTCATATCCACTTCTGCATCACCTAGCATCATTTTTAAGAAGGCGTTGCCAGTGATCTTTGAATCTTTTCCCTTATTAAAATGATATTTATAGTGTTTGAAGTTATCTTGTTCATCAATTCTAAAGGTTGGCACATTAAACAAGCCGTCAACATCAACAGCCCCCCATGCTTTTTTCAATTTAATTAAGCATTGAATTGCTTTGGTACTACCGTTATTAGTTGTGTACCAGCGGCGCTCACCATTTTTCTCGTTATAAAAGCAGGCTTGATACCAATTGAACTTTTTATCTTTGCAACGGAAGAACTCTTCTGTAATACCGATGAGAGGGTGCTGGATTTCTGCTTGTCTTCTTGCGTTGTAAGTTTGCAATATGACATAACATGCGGTCATCAATAACGTGATTACCTCGGTTACAGAGAACGCCTCTGATTCTTTATCTGAAGCAGTTAAACTCGATTTATGGATTTCAATGCCAAGCAGCTTTTCAAGCTCTTTAACTTTTTTTGAGCTAACTAAAAATTCTGGAAATCTACCTTCAGTCAGTGTTCGATGGCGAAGCCCTTCATCAAGGTATTGATTTTTTAAGTTGGTAATTTCATTTACTAATGAAATTATTTTGGATGAATATTCGTATACCCAAAGGTGTGAACCGCCCAATAGATCAACAACATGTTCTAAATCCAAGTTTTTTGTGCGACCAGCTACTTTACCTAGCTTTTTAGAAAGCTGGTTAGGGTTAGGAAAAGGAATAAACTGCATCCGATCTTCGTTATCTAGTTTTGCAAACCTATTCCAAGTACCAAACCAGTTATTCAAAGATTTAACGGCTGGTTGAGAAGGTGAAGATGCGCCTTTGGATGCTAAACGAGCACCGACTTTAACTCCCTTTGATTTTAGGTGTTCTGTTACTCTTTGGTAAACACTAGTTGGAACTTGATTTTCAAGACTAACCGCACCGATACATTGGGCAATTTTAGGTACTCTTATACTCGTTACTTTAGAGTTTTCGGTATTACCGTCTTTGATTAAAAATGGCTCTAGTTCGTCATTCTCGATTAACAAATCGACAAATGAATTAACTCGGTCATGCAAGGCCAGCGTTGCTGGAATACCACCTTCTTTGAGCGTTACTTTCATCTTATCGATTTGCTTTTGATTTACTCCATTTAGTACGAGATGACCATGTAAGCACATATATTCAATGAATTGCGCTGCAACGTTAACTTGCGACATTACCCCTGTTTTTACAAATGTCGGCGTATGTTTAGCTCTGTTTGCATAGATATCGATGATTTCAACAAGTGCCTTGGCATAGTCAGGGTAAACCAATATAGGCACTGGGTGCTGCCACCCCGCAGCACCGGGAACCCATATATCTCGCAGATCTACAGAGCCTTTTTGTAGCACCGTTTCATTGGCTTTAGCGCCAGTTATCTTTGCGTGATAATGTAAAACAGTACCTTCAATAGAGAGCTTTTCATCTGTAACTTGCAACAGTTTTGCATTTTCTAAAAGCAGATCATCATGCTCTTCCAGTATGTCTTCCGGCTTTATATCTTCTAAGAATTGGTACTTAAGATTACTGTTCATTTTCTAATCTCCCTTTAGCTTCTTTGAACATTAGAGGATTGGATAACTCTACATACTTCACCAAACCAAACGTAAATCGCATGTCAGGTGCAATATACTCATCAAAATATTCTCTACCATGCTTTGCCAACAGCACCTCTCCACGTGCTATGTAATAAGCCTGATGTCGCAGGGTTCGTACAAATTCATCAACACCCAATTCAACGCGATTGAACTCGCAACCTTCTCCTGAATGGCACTTTCGACCTTTACAGATACTATCCTGTTTAGATTTATCAACAGCAGCGAAGATGTCTGTGCATGATGAGCCGTCTGCTAAAATAAACCATTCAGGCAATTCTTCTTTATGCTCTGCTGGTGCTACGATCAAATCCTCGTCAATGTTGCTACGATCTAAGCCGTATTTCTCTATAGATGCTTCTTTATGTCTAAACTGAACGGTTGTTTCAAATTTTCGCTGGAAGTCTGCATTGTTGGCTTCATATTCAATCACGGCGATAGGGTGCGTTAGATAAGCAGAAGTTACTCTACTGGTTGCATGATTTCGTTCACGTTGTGAATTTACTAAGCTACCGTCGATACCTTTTCTTAGATTCATTTGATGTTTGGCTAATAACTCCATCCGAAAATAAGGAAGGGTATAGTGATCGCGTAGCCTGTCTAAAATACTTGCCGATAGGAAATTTAGTTTTGTCGAACCCGGAGTATCCCAAATACTCTCTTGCTTAAAGCCCATTCGCACCATGTTGTCATGATGTTGGATAAGAAAGCTGATCACCTCACGAATTTCTTTTTCATGTGGCTCAATCGTAACGGGCGTAGCCTCTTTACCTACTTTTTCTTTGAACCCAGCAAGTACAAAAGGTCCTTCTGGTATTTGCTCTGGCAAATTTGCACGAGTCAACGTAGCTATTACATCTTTATTCCAAGTGGTTCTAATAGCTAATCTGATAAAGCACACAAGAAGAATGTTTTTTGGTAAAAATATGCCTGACCAAAAGAAGTCTCTCATACCTGTACTTGAGTTAGGAAACCAATGTTTCACATAAGTTGGGATTAACTCAGATTTTTGAGAGCAGTAGGTTGTGCTTGTTGTTCCAATGGATAGTTGATGCCGAAGGTAAGCACCCATCACAACTTCATTTGTAAATTCTTTTCTAATGGCACTCGCTTGTGACTTTAGAATTCCTCTACCTCCCTCAACTTGATTGTTTTTAACTAAAGCAGTAACTTCTTCTGGGATATTTTTGATGTGAACCCCATTTTCGTCTTTTTTCGTGTAAGTGTTAAAAGTAGATACAAGCTGCTTATAGCATTCAACTTCTTTCTTACACGAATTTAGTATCTGGTTAATTGGCTTTTCAAAGTACTCTTGTACATTTTTTCTTAACTCTGATAGCGATTGTTGTTGATTTTGAATAGGGCTGGGTAATACATCACCATTCTCATCAACAGGCTCAATTAGCTTTTGAGCATTCATTTCGTCAGATGCGCTAAATCTAGATTTAAAACCACAGTTTTTTATATCAATCAAGCCGTTGATTTTACCAGCATGATTACTTAAGAATGTACGTAGACCTTGGCTTCTAAGTGCCTTTAATTGTATATCCATCTCATCGATGATGTCTTCAAGCTGAGCAAAACCTAACCTGAAATCTCGCTGTTCTAATTCAGACAGTGGGTTGGTAAGGATATGCTTTATTTGTGCTGACTCTAGTGATGTATCTACGATATAGCCCAAAGTCCGCTCTATGTCAGATAAAGATGTGGCAGGCATTGGTGTAGTCGCTGTGTGCGTTTGTAATTTATTCAAAGCTGTGACTAAGACACTGTTTAATTTCAACAAAGGTTTTAGCTTGGTCAGGTTAAATTTTACGGTGATATCATTCTTTTTACCGTTAGCTTTGGAATAACCTTGAAAAGCCATTGTATTAATTTTTTCTTTTGGATTAATAGTCGAATCAATCTCAAAATCTTTTAGTAACCTTCCACTTTGAGTTGGGGTTTCGCATAGGTTCAGAAAGTCACGAATGAGTTGCAGCTTTTCTTGCTTATTGTTTGGGAAGTGTTCGGTGATTAATAACTCTAGATCGATTAAGCCCTTGGAAACATTATAAGTAATCAAGTCTTCGGGCTTTTTAGCAAATAGTAATCTCCCATCACTATATCCCCCTTGCTGAAGCAGTATCAAGATTTCTATTAGGTCAGTTACGCTGTCCGTATCGGCAGGGCTGGTTTCTGATATTTTTTCGAACTGACTAAAACAATCCTCGCCCACACTCTCCAACGGCAGAACTAATGGTAGTTGAAATGAATCTACA
This sequence comes from Pseudocolwellia sp. G5-9, assembly GCF_055808995.1. NCBI lineage: Bacteria > Pseudomonadati > Pseudomonadota > Gammaproteobacteria > Alteromonadales > Colwelliaceae > Pseudocolwellia > Pseudocolwellia sp. G5-9. Next base: position 2,356,380 of record NZ_CM147893.1, on the reverse strand, counting down.
ATATGCTCATTGTTTTCACACTGTATTATGAAGCGTGGCTTAAATTTTAACTGACCAGCTTTGTTAAAGTTGGTTTTGAAGAGGTCTTTCGCTTTATTTAGTTCAGGAGCAGTTAGCCCATGCTCAAAGAGCTTCTGTCTAAACAGTGTACTTGGCTGATTCAACTTTCTATTTGGTAAAGCCTTATGTAAGTTTTTCTCAAAATCGATTAGCGAATCGATAATTGTATTTAGCGTTAATTCGTTTAATGGGCTGTTGAGTAGTATTTTTATCTGAGAATTTTCAGGCCACTTGTCAATTTCGCGTAACACATTTTTAAAGCCTGCGATGACGGAGTATTCAAATGGCTGTTCTTTTGAAGCGTTTTCTAAATTGATCAGAAGATCGTGTAAAACCGAGTCTTTAACAAATAGATTTGGCAAAGTGTCGGGATCAATAACGGTAAACTTAATCTTATTTTTTACATCAATGGCAAAAAGATCGATGTTGGGATTTTTCTTAAAGTCTACATTTGTTGATAATAGTGTTTCATATGTTAATTCTGATGCATTAAAACCATTTTCTATGGGAGCACTGAATGAATTGAAAAAGTTTCTGACTGCGGTGCTGTAGCTTTTGGCTCTGCTCAAAGGAAAGCTGTTTACTAATGCTAGATCAACTGACTTGTAACCTTGGATTAGATCTTTGATGGTTACAGTCTCTGGTTTACTCACTAATAAATGGATTAGTGCTTGGTGATCTTCTTCATCAGTATTTATTAGCTGTAGCAATTTTGATATCGCTAATCGTAAATTATAATGCGCTAGAGATGAGGTTTTTTCGTTTTCATCATCCCATTTAGAATTGATTAAACAATGTTGTAAAAAGCTGCCTTTTGGGGCTAAGCTTTGAAAAATTGTATTGTCGATGTTGAGGATGCTTTTATTTTTATTGTCATTCATAGGACTAGCTTAGGTATACCTTAAAATTGTATCGACTTTCAGATAAATGATTGCAAATAATAACACTTAATCGGTCGGTCGGTGTATCTATTTTGAATTTATAATACCTTAAAACCCTTTTAGCCTTAGCGTCGGCATTAGAACAAGTAGTTGAAAGAGGTTTATACGATAAAATTATTGTTACCCGAAGTACGCCAGAGATAGCTGAATCTATCGGGTTTTTACCCGGTACGGAAGAAGAAAAAATGGCTCCGTGGTTATCAGCTATTACAGACTCATTAGAAGTACTGCATAAGAGTGACGAGAACATGAATGGCAGTTTAAATTACATTATGGATAAGGCAAATATTCAATTTAAATCCGTTAACTTTATGCGCGGTCGCAGTATTCAAAATGCCATTGTATTACTTGATGAGTGTCAGAATTTAACCGCGTCACAGTTAAAAACTATTATTACTCGTTGTGGTGAGGGGACTAAGTTAGTGTGTTCAGGTAACTTAGCGCAAATAGACAGTAATTACTTAACCGCAGTAACATCAGGTTTAACTTACATTGTTGAACGTTTTAAAAACTTCCCAGGTAGTACAACCGTGCACTTAAATGGAGTAGTTCGTAGCCGTTTAGCATCGTTTGCGGAAGAAAATTTATAACATTTAAGCGCGTGTTAGTTATAGTTTTCAGTTTTTATGAACTTAAGCAATACCTAAATTGTACTCGGTGCTGCTTGAGTTTTGTTTCCATGAAATACCTTAGGTAATAATTGTCACTTTATCTTTTATGTGTTTTAGTTATTGTATTTAAAAGATAATTTACCCTTTTAAATTGCATCGTATATCCCTGCAGTCTTTTAAAACGCTTTACTTTTATACATCTAAAATGTACTTTAAAAGAGATTGTTATCTTGAGAATGTTCTATTGAAATCATTTGCAAAAGTATTAGTTATTACGACTATGTTGCTGACCTTTATTGGTCAAGCGCTGGCGTATACGGCTATGCCATGCAATATGATGGATTGTGATCATAATAAATCAATGATGATGGACCACTCTTCAATGGACGATATGAGTAATATGGACCATAGCATGATGGGTGAACAATCTAGTGCTAACATCGACTGCTGCGACACTGATTGTGATTGCCCAACTCAAGCATGTTCATCGGTTTCAGTTTTTCACTCAGAATATTCTTTATTTAAAATTGAAGAATCTTCAGAAGCGATTAACTTTTTCAATTCTGTAACCCCCATTTCTTATAGTAAATCCCTTTACCGCCCTCCAATTATTACCTAATACAGGATCAGTGCATCTAAAATTTGACTGCACATATACCGCTAATAATCATATTGATTAACTAAGCGTATAACTCAATTCTTTATTAATCGTTTTAGTGTTGTTCACGCGTACTAAAGCTTATTCCAGATATTCTGGAGGGTAAAATGTTTGTAAATAAATCTCGCTTCTTATTTGAATCAGTAGCTGTAAATTCTTTTGGTTATACATCAAAAATAACCATGGTTTTACTTGGTGTGTTATTAAACTTATCAGTATCAAGCGTAAATGCTGAACAAGTGATTTCATTGAATGATGCTATTGAAAAGGCTCAAAATAACGATCCTTGGCTCCATGGAAACAAGTTAAAACAATCGGCTATTCAACTTAAAAGTATTGCCGCGGGAACACTCCCTGATCCTCAAGTGTCATTAAGTTTGTTGAATACTCCAACAGATACTTGGGATCTTGATCAAGAAGCCATGACTCAGCTGAAAGTGGGCGTTAGTCAAATGTTTCCACGAGGAGATTCTTTAGCGATCAGGCAATCAAAATTGAAGGTTGAGTCGCATAAATTTCCGTTGTTACGCGAAGACAGAAAAGCTAAGTTGAAAGCCCAAGTTTCGCAACTATGGCTAGATGCTTACCTTGCTCAAAAAACCATTGAATTAATTAATCACGACAAAGGGCTATTTGAACAAATGGCTGATGTGGTTAAAGCGAGTTATTCAACAGGGGTTGGCAAAACAAGACAACAAGATGTTATTCGTGCACAGCTTGAGTTAATACAGCTAGAAGATCGTTTAAGCGTGCAATATCAAAAGTTTGAATCGTTAATCGCCCAGCTAAACGAATGGTTACATAGTTACGATGAGAGCGATTCAAATTATGCCATTAATTTTGACGAACAAGCCGCAACATTTAAAGTTTCAAATACATTACCTGTTATTCGTTTAAATAACGCTGCTTTACTTAAAGAACTTCCATTTTCCCGAAATAAATTAGCTCAAGCGCTAGTTAATCATCCTTCTTTGTTGGTTATTAACTTATCACAACAAGCCGCTAAAAAAGACGTTGATTTAGCTAACCAACAATACAAACCTCAGTGGGGTGTTAATGCAAGTTACGCCTACCGAGACGATATGCCGTCAGGTATTGACCGCGCTGATTTATTCTCTGTTGGAGTAACGTTTGACGTGCCATTGTTTACTGAAAACCGCCAAGATAAAGAAGTCGCAGCGTCTATTGCTCAGTCTGAAGCGATTAAAACAGACAAACTACTGCTCACTAAAATGATGATCAGCAATATCGAAAAAGAAGTGAGACAACTAAAACGTTTGTCAGAACGCCAAACCCTTTATTCAACTCAACTAATAACCCAAACACATGAACAAGCTGAAGTCGCGCTTAGTGCCTATACCAACGATGATGGCGATTTTTCAGAAGTGGTTCGAGCAAGAATCACCGAACTTAATACAAAAATTTCCGCACTTAATATTGATATTGACGCGTTAAAAACGGTTACGCGCATTAATTACTTTTTTACTCAATCAGACATTGCTTCTGAAACAGTTAACAACTCAATGTCTGGAGAATAACCATGTCGTCATATACTAAAACTTTTATAACTTTAATCGTTGGTGTTGCTTTAGGAGCTGGCGCACTTAGTCTTTTTCAACCATCAATGTCACCTGAAAATAACAGTGAAGCCATGCAGTCAGCAGAAAAAGAACCTCTTTATTGGGTTGCGCCTATGGACGCTAATTACCGCAGAGACAAGCCGGGAAAATCAGCTATGGGAATGGATCTTGTTCCTGTCTATGCAGAAGATGAGTCTTCAGACGATTTTGGCCCCGGTGCGGTAAAAGTAGCTCCGCACGTAATTAACAACCTTGGTGTAAGAACCGCTTCCGTTGAAGTTAAGCGAATGCATACCGAAATTTCAACAGTCGGTTATGTTAAATACAATGAAGATAGCTTGGTGCATATAGCTCCACGTGTAGATGGTTGGGTTGAAAAACTTTTTGTTAAAGCAACAGGTAATACCGTAGAAAAAGGGCAGCCCTTGTATACCTTGTATTCGCCACAATTGGTAAACGCCCAAGAAGAGTTTTTGATTGCTTTAAAGCGAAATAACACAGCCTTAATCAAAGCGGCAAAAGCGAGATTAGAAACATTACAGATTTCACCTAACCTTATTAACTCATTAGAGAAAACGCGAGCGTTAACACAAAATGTTACTTTTTATGCTCCACAATCAGGTGTACTTCAAGCATTAAACATAAGAGAAGGTGCTTATGTTAATCCCGCAAAAACCTTAATGAGTATTGCTCAGCTCAATCAAGTGTGGGTTGAAGCTGACGTTTTTGAAAGAGATACGGCTTTAATCAAAGCAGGTTTAACGGTTTCGATGACCTTAGATTATTTACCCGGTAAAGAATGGATGGGAGAAATTGATTACGTTTATCCCACATTAAATGCGAAAAGTCGTACGCTGCGCGTTCGTTTAAGGTTTGATAATAAAAACCTTGAGCTAAAACCTAATATGTTTGCTCAAGTGGTTATACATGCCAATGGTGTTGAAAATACACTTTTAGTTCCTAAAGAAGCGGTTATACGTACAGGTAAACAAAACCGTGTGGTACTTGCATTAGGCGACGGTCAGTTTAAATCCATTGAGGTGATGATTGGACGAGTTGATCAAGAAAGCATTGAAATACTTAACGGGCTTAATGAAGATGATGTGGTAGTAACATCAGCACAATTTTTAATTGATTCAGAGTCGAGTAAAAATTCAGACTTTAAACGTATGACTCATGAAGAAATGCCAACTTCGGTTTGGATACAGGGTGAAGTCAATAATGTGATGAAAGACGCAGGTATGATTAATATAACTCACAGACCTGTAGAAGCTTGGGACTGGCCCGAAATGACAATGAACTTTGACCTTGCAGATAGCATAAACGTAGATACGCTACAGGCAGGACAATCATTACATTTTGAGGTGAGAAAAACAGATGAAGGTGGCAATGAAATAACCGTTATTCATATTATGGGTAAAGCCGAAGTTGAATCAGAACCAGACCATTTAAGTCATTAAGGTAGGGATAAATTAACATGATTGAAGCTATTATTAGATGGTCTATCGGCAATCGTTTTCTTGTTATTTTAGCAACGCTGATATTAATTGGTGGAGGCTTATATTCACTTAAAAATACGCCAGTTGATGCTTTACCTGATTTGTCTGACGTGCAAGTTATTATAAAAACAAGCTATACAGGGCAGTCGCCACAGGTGGTTCAAGACCAAGTCACGTATCCATTAACTACGGCTATGTTATCAGTACCCGGAGCAGTAACTGTGCGTGGTTTTTCCTTTTTTGGTGATTCCTTTGTTTACGTTATTTTCGATGAAGCTACAGACTTATATTGGGCGCGAAGCCGAGTATTGGAATATTTAAGCCAAGTGGCTCCATCTTTACCAGAAAGTGCTCGTCCGCAATTAGGACCAGATGCTACCGGTGTGGGTTGGGTGTATCTTTATTCACTTATCGATAAAACCGGTAATTTAGATATTAGCGAATTGCGTAGCCTGCAAGATTGGTTTTTAAAATATGAATTACAAACAGTTGCAGGAGTGTCTGAAGTTGCTGCTATAGGCGGTATGGTAAAGCAATACCAAGTACAGGTAGATCCTAACAAACTAAGAGCCTATAACATTCCGCTAAGCCACGTTCAAATGGCGTTAAAAAGGGGGAACCAAGAAACAGGCGCATCAGTGGTTGAAATGGCTGAAGCCGAATACATGGTAACCACAACAGGCTACATTAAAAGTATTGAAGATATTGAAGCTATACCGCTAGGGCTTACCGAGCAAGGTACACCGTTAAGTATAAAAGACGTTGCTCAAGTAGGAACAGGTCCACAAATGCGCCGAGGCATTGCAGAACTTAATGGTGAGGGTGAAGTAGTGGGCGGTATTGTTGTTATGCGATACGGCGAAAATGCTCAAAAAACCATTGATGGTGTTAAAGCTAAACTTACATTATTGCAAAAAGGTTTACCTGACGGCGTTGAAATAGTGACGGTTTACGATCGCTCTAAACTCATAGGTGAAGCGGTGAGTAATCTTTGGCATAAGTTGCTAGAAGAATTTATTGTTGTCGCGCTAGTTTGTATCGTATTTCTGTTTCATGTTCGTTCATCGTTAGTCGCTATTATTAGTTTACCTGTAGGCATACTTACCGCATTTATTGTTATGCATATACAGGGAATTAACGCCAACATCATGTCGCTTGGTGGTATTGCTATTGCCATAGGCGCTATGATCGACGGCGCAATAGTCATGATTGAAAACATGCACAAACACATGGAAAAAACACCGCTTACTAAAGAAAACCGATGGCAGGTTGTAGCAGAGTCAGCCAGCGAAGTGGGGCCCGCATTGTTTTTCTCACTCCTCATTATTACCGTATCTTTTGTGCCAGTATTTACGTTAGAAGCACAAGAAGGGCGCATGTTCTCGCCTTTAGCTTTTACTAAAACTTATGCCATGGCGGCTTCAGCGGCTTTAGCGATTACTTTAGTGCCTGTACTTATGGGGTATTTCATTCGAGGTAAAGTATTAGCTGAGCATAAAAATCCGGTGAATAAATTATTAACAACGATATATTTACCCGCGTTAAATTTAGTACTCAAATTCCCTAAATTTACCCTTGTTATTGCGCTTTTAGTGACTATTGTTGGTTTTTGGCCTGTAAACAAAATAGGCAGTGAGTTTATTCCGCCACTTGATGAAGGCGACTTAATGTACATGCCAACCACTTATCCCGGTATTTCTATTGGTAAAGCCAGAGAGTTGTTGCAACAAACTGATAGGCTGATTAAAACAGTGCCTGAGGTTGATACGGTATTTGGCAAAATAGGCCGAGCAGAAACAGCAACAGATCCAGCGCCATTAACCATGATTGAAACCATTATTCAATTTAAGCCTAAATCTGAATGGCGCGCAGGTGTAACAACGCAAAGTTTAAGAAAAGAGCTTGATGACTTAGTGAAGCTCCCCGGTGTTACTAATGCTTGGGTAATGCCGATTAAAACCCGAATTGATATGCTAGCAACCGGCATTAAAACGCCTGTAGGTATAAAAGTAGCAGGTGCTGATCTTGAGGTAATTCAAGATATTGGAAAGCAACTTGAAAAAATATTAATGAATGTAAGTGGCACCGCTTCTGTTTATTCTGAGCGTGTTGCTGGCGGTCGATATATAAAAGTAGATATTCAAAGAGAAAAAGCCGCGAGATATGGGCTAAATATTGCTGACGTACAACAAATTGTTTCATCAGCTATTGGTGGTATGAACGTAACACAAACGGTTGAAGGGCAAGAGCGTTATCCGGTGAATTTACGTTATCCACAAGACTACCGGAACTCACCTGAAGCGTTATCGCGCTTACCTATTGTTGCGCCAAATGGCATGAATATTTTATTAGCAGACGTTGCTAATATTATTATTGAAGATGGACCTCCGGGTATTAAGAGTGAAAATGCGCGTATTAATGGCTGGGTACTTGTAGATATTGAAGGCGTTGATGTAGGCTCTTATGTGGTTGACGCGCAAAAAATTGTGGCCGACCAACTTGTTCTGCCAGCAGGATATTCTATTGCTTGGGCAGGTCAGTATGAGTACATGTTACGCGCCAAAGAAAAACTCACTTACGTTGTGCCATTAACGCTTGCCATTATTATTGTGCTGCTTTACTTAAATTTTAGAAATTTTACTGAAGTTGCCATTATTATGGGGACCTTACCGTTAGCCATGGTTGGCAGTATTTGGTTAATGTACCTACAAGGTTTTAATTTTTCTGTCGCGGTAGGTGTTGGCTTTATAGCACTAGCAGGTGTTGCCGTTGAAATAGGTGTGATTATGCTGGTTTATTTAAATCAATCACTTAAAGCAATGAAAGAGCATTGTGTTGCGGAAGGTAGAGAGCCTAACGAAACGGATTTAGCCAAAGCGGTATTAGACGGTGCAGGCATGCGTGTTCGACCCGTAATGATGACGGCAGTAGCAATCATTGTTGGCTTATTACCTATTCTATATGGCACAGGCACGGGATCAGAAGTTATGAGCCGAATTGCCGCGCCTATGGTAGGTGGTATGGCAAGCGCTGTAGTACTTACTTTACTCGTACTGCCTGCTATTTATTATTTAACCAAGGTTTCAGCTTTTAGAGCAAACGCCAATAGCTAGAGGAAGTGCTATAGCGTTATTATATTTTTAATGAAAGGGTGGGAGTGGCTATAGCTAGATCCACCAAATGACTTCTAGCATCAGCAGTTAATTGTATTAGTGATGTACTAAAAACATTCGCAGCATAGTTGGGGTTGCTACTATAGGAGTCATAAAAATAGCAATACAGGTCATTCAAAAGGATAAATAACAGTTGGTTTTTATTCCTTTGTCGCTTATTTTAACTAACTATCATTTGTCTCTTATTGAGACATTATACGTTTCTAAAGTTTGGTGTTAATTAAATGTCAGAAGACGCTATAAAGCTTGCTACTAAATTACTTCAAAGTGATGATGATTACTTAAATACAGTTATAAGTCTTTGTCGAATTGGAAATAAAAAATATGGTCAATGTTGGAATACTGAATTTCATGTTTTTAGCGTAATTTCATCAGATACGGATCATTTACCTTTAAGGCATGTTAGAGCAAGATGTTCCGCTGAGTTTTTAGCTAAATCAGATAAAGAGCTAGCTGAAATTATAGAGTCTTACCGAGCTGATGTGGTAAGTGCTTGTAATCTAATCGTTAGTAGTAAAAACGAAAATCAAGTTAGCTGACCCCTTGATGTTCTAAGTTAGCTGACCCCTTGATGTTCTGATGTTCTAAATAAAGGTGGGGGATTTAACTATAGTGATTTGTATGTTTTTAGTGCATAGTAATTACACGTAATAGTTGGTCTTTTGGTTTATATTCAAGAGCCGCCACTACTCTTGTTGGATATCCACCGTCCAACCTCGGAATTTCGAGCATAATGTTAAACTTTGATACATCATACTCTGATGAATATGACAAATTATATATATAGCTTTCAGATATTTTTGAACGGATCAGGTTGGAAAGTTCATCTTTACTTAAAGCTTCAATGCCTGCTTTCTCAAGCTTGCCGCACTTATCAGATTTTAAATATCCATGCTTTGCTTCTTCAATTTCTACATTAAATTTATCTATTGGTAGTATCTGAGAGGATATTGCGTTCAATGAAAGTTCAGTATCTGATTCAAAGCCTTTAAAGACAGGTCTTTCAATTTTGTAACTTAAAAATACGTCAAAATAAACTGACTGGAGACTAAATACATCCATTCCAAAGTCTTCGAATGGATAACCTTTTATATTTATATTTTCTTTATTGGATCGATCATCCTCATGCCCCATAATCACTTTATTGCCATGCTTTAGGAAACTATTCACGAGTATTGTGGATAAATAAACTCTTGCTCTCGATGAGAATGTACACGGAATATAGCCCACATATGATTTAAAGCTAGAAAGAGATTTATTTATTCGTTCTAAACCTGCTTCAGTTAAATTGTTTATGTAAACGCAATACAGGGCGCTACCATGAACAAAATCTAAGTTTCTTGAAAGTAACAGAAATTCTTGGAGAGTCGAAAATATGAATTCTTGATCCTCTCCAACTAAGTCCCCGCACTGAATGCTATAATTTGATTTAGGATTCAAGAGTGGCAACAATTGCTTCATTACCTCATTCCCATATCCATAAGACACTATATCTTGTGTGTTAAAAATAAAACCTGCTTCAATTCTATCTGTTCTAGGAACCAATGCTGTTCGTAATTCCTGGTATTTGATTCCTTTGTCTTTAAGTACGTCGATAGTTGTGGCTACCATATTTTGTATTTCACGAAGCATTACATCTGGCGTAGCTCCAAAATAGTCTCGCATAGTTTCAAGTATTATGTGTCCACGGGCATCAACTGTATGGATAGAGGTACTCATATTCGTCCTTAAATATAAAAGCCCAAATAACAGGCTAAGTCATGGTTGACTAAAATCATGTAGCGAAGCGTAGCCAACTGTTACGTGTTGTTGATTTTCTTGTTAGATGCTTTCTCTCTGGATGCTATTATACCAATACCGCTTACAGCCATTACAGCTATAAGTTGTAGAATTAAACGCTCAATATCAATTTTAACACCGTATTGGCGTTTAAAAGATATAGGACTTGGAGGTTCTGCAATAAAACTGTATCCCAGCGGAGATTCTGAATAGGTACTTTTGTTCGAAAAAGTTTGAATCCAAGGCGGAAATAAGCAAATACCAATAATTAAAAATAGCCCTAGAACAAATACTTTTCTCTGCTTAGAATTTAGATTCACACTCAAACCCTTTTAGGTTGCTAACAGCTCATTATTGAGACTTCTCACTAATGTCCGTCTCATAAAATTAATTTATTATTGCTTAATATTCCATAATTTCAATGAATTAGAAACAGTAATATTTCCAAAATAAACTCTTATTGAATATTACTGAGACTTATTAGTGATTTATACTTATAGAATGGTTATTAAGTACTTAATTTTTAATGGGTTAATTTGTGAGTGTTAATGTATCTCAAGTTACGGGTTGTTACGGATACTTCTCAGTAATAACCGACTAATGAGGTTGACACTGCTTTTATCTTACCTAACCCAACTTTGGATTATCTACACTTTTGCATTTACTGTGTGCTTAATGGTGAAATGATAAATAGCCGCGAGCAGTAAACAAATAACGGCGGGAAATAACAGCGCAGAAAACTCAAAATAAGCGAATAAGTAAGTTCCTAAGGTTCCACCTAAAACAAATCCTAAAATAATAAAAATAAATAGTTTTGCTTTACCTTTGTCGAATGGTTTTCCTTTCAGGGCTGAACCTAACATAAGTCCTAAATCTGTAAAGATACCGGTTAAATGCGTTGAGCGTATAATAGCTCCGCTATAACTTGTGGCAAGAGCATTTTGAACGCCACATGCTGCTGTGGCGGCAAATAGTCCGTAAAAAGAATGATTGGTTAATAAGAAGTATGCGATAAATATCAATATAGATTCTGCAACTAAGCAAACATCATAATTGCGTCCTATTTTAAGGGTGCTTGAATGCACAATAAAACCAGACAAACTTGCACCTAAAAGAAACGATATTAATATACCTAATAATTGTAGCGAGGCGTGTGTTGAGCCATTAACCCAAGTGGTTCCTACCAGTGTAACGGTACCTGAAACATGAGATACCGATTGGTGTTCAAAACCCAATAAACCTATCGCATTTATGCACCCTGCAACGAGGGCTAAAATAAATGCGCTGTGTTTTATCCACTGGGGTAACTTATTTATCAATGCTTTACCTGATATTAATTAAAAAAGTAATTAGCCAATAGTATCGTTAATACATAACCTAAAGTATAGGCGGCAAGTAATGCTGGAATGTAGCGCATGTAAGACATAAACGTAATTTCTTTCATTTTGCTCATGGCAATAATACCCGCGGCAGATCCTATAACCAGTAACGAACCACCTACACCCACTGCATATGTTAATGCTAACCATTGTGGAGTATTAAGTACAGGTGTTGCTTTTAATAAGGCCGCGGTTAAAGGTACGTTGTCTAATAATGCTGAACCAATACCTGCGAAATAGCTTGATATATTAGGATCGAAGTTGGCATATATTTGAGCAACAAGGGTTAATATTCCAATTTCTTTTAACATACCAACAAGTAATAAAATTCCTAAGAAAAACAATAAAGTGTCGTATTCTATTTTACGTATGTATTCTAATATTTGGGTTTCTTCGGCATCGTTTCTATAAATTCTGCCGATTAAAAACATGAGTGATAAGCCTGTTAAAAAGGTAAGTACAGGTGGAATGCCATACAGAACATTCATTAGCATGGTCATTACTATTGTGCCAAAAAATATAACAGCGATATAAATATCAACGCGTTCGTAGTTATTAGGAATAGATTCAGTAATCACTTTTCCTCTGGCTCCTTTTGATAGTAAAGCGGCTAAAAACATGACACTGGCTAAAGAAGGTAAAAGTAAGAGAAATAATTGCGACATTTTTACATGGCCATCTAAAAATATCATTAGTGTAGTAACGTCACCTGTTATAAGCGCTACACCGCCTGAGTTAACCGCGAATACAATTAAAATTGCCATTCTAAGCTTAGTTTTTTTAGGTAAGTTAAAAGATTCTAATAATGTTAATGAAACTAAGGTTGCGGTTACGTTGTCGCAAATTGCAGAAAGAACTAAAGAAAATATAGCCACAAGAAACATTAAGGCTTTAGCGGAAATTTCAGCGGGAAATAAACGCTGAACCGCCATTTGTATAATACCTTTGGCATTTAAATAGGCGACAAAGGTCATGGTAGACATAAGAAACAGCCATAGTACGGCTATTTCTAAAAGGTTTTCGTTGAGCTGGTGAGTGATAAGTTTATCGTGACCCGGTGCGGCATTCATAAATAAAATAAGCCATGAAATACAGCCTAAAAAAAGTGTGGTAGTTGCTTTGTTGATATGAGTAACTTCTTCAAAAACAATACTTAACAGTGCAAGTAAGGCAATGAAAATAAGGATGTATTCTAGCATCGGGGTTCCAGTAGTTTTTACAATAGTGTTAGTTAATAAAAATAGTGCGGTATATAACAAAAGAGGTGCGAATATTATTGGCACCTCTTCTTAGTTGTTAACGGATATACGTTAATAGTAATGGGTATTACATAACAGCTTGAACCTTTTCAAAGATACGACTAAAAGAAGTCGCGGTATTAATTTCAATAGGTAGCTGTAACTTGCGTGCTATATCGCTTGATGAAATTACGCCTCTGATATGGTGATTTTCTTTATCTATTACTAAACAATGACGTAACCCGTAATTTTTTAGCGTATTGATTACATTATTAATATTCGATTTCTTAATATCGCTATAAGAAAATGCATGTAAATCATTACGAGGTATCATCATATCTTCAACGGTGATTTCTTCTCTTATTGCTCCGTTGAATACTTTTTGCATTATGTGGCGCTCTGTTAACTCTTTAGTACTTATTACGCCTAAAAATTTTGAATTTTCAGATACCACAATTTCCATTTGTACATGAGATTTTTGCATTAACTTTAATGCGTCAGTGGCTAAAGTATTTGCTTCAATCACTAATGCTTTATGTTTTTTAAAGTCAGTAAAAAAATCAGTCGCGGGTGAAAGTAATGTCATTTCGATGAATTGATCGGGAGATATAATTTCGTCAACTAACTCTAAGTTATGTAATGTTAATTTTTTCATGAGGTATTCCTTAATAATCTTTTTAAAATCAGCAATCGAGAAACAGTTATGTTGTATCGAAATTGCTTTTTTATTTTTAAAACAACAGCTTATTAGCTAAAAATTTGTATTTTTTTAGGTGAGATTATAAAAATTATTGTTGAGATCATTAACATCACTTAATTGCATTATTTGTGGTTAAAACAAATAATTTTTAAACGTATTAATAAGTCTAATTTTTATAAAACAAAAATTTAGGAATATAGAGGAGGAGCGCGTTGTTGTTTAAAAGTTAAAATATAATTAAGAAGGAGGGAGTTACTCTGTGTAGAAACTGGTTTTTCGTTAGTTTTAGGTAATGCGTGTAAACCTAAATAGAATAAAGGCGGTTTAGCTTTTATATCTAATTCATGCTCGTCTTCTGGAGGCGTGTCTAAATTAAATTGAACATTAATATTGCTTGCATTATTTAGGTCAACATCAATTCGCTCATTAGATAATGAGAGACTTGAGATAATTAATAATGATAGCGAATATAAAAGTTTTAACATCTTAATGCTTTTATTGTTGAGTTACTTTCTATTATATAGGGTGCATTCGATGGCTTTCCAATAGAATTTCGTATTTATTTTCAATTGTTGGTAAGTATTTGTGTATTTTCAAATTTATACCATTGGTTTTCATACGCTAAACAACCCCATAATACATGGGCTAGAGCTATTTCTGCGAGTAATATATTGTCTTTTGTGTTGGTGAGTTTTTTACTCTCTGAATCGTATAAAAAATTCATTGGTTTTTTTTGTGGTTGTAAAATCGTCACTTCATTGTTTTTCATATAGGCAAAGTTATCAGCGTATTGCATCATGGCTCTTCCTGATGCTTCTTTTTGGTTAAGATCATGGCCTAACATAGGTGATGTATTTTCAATGCCTATTAACGAAAGCAGAGTGGGCGCTAAATCTATTTGACTTATCACTCTTTCGTCCATTCTTGCGTTTTTACCTGAGTTGAGTATAACGCCAGGAATATGAAAGTTTTTAATAGGCACTAAATCATTACCTAATGCTCTTGCGTCATGATCTGCCACAATTAAAAAAACCGTGTCTTGCCAATAAGCTTGTGTTTTGGCTTTGGCTATAAATTTTCCTAAGGCATAGTCAGCATATTGAATAGCTTTATGGCGAGATAATTCTTTTGCGTTGTAGTGTTCTTTTTGATCTTCAGTATATTTTATTGGGGTAACAACATTGTCTGGTATTTCAAAAGGGTCGTGATTACTTGATGAGAAGATAAAACTAAAAAAGGGCTTATTTGATTGATGTAATTTATTCAATTCAATGTCGGCTTGGTTAAATAAGTCTTCATCACTTGCTCCCCACGAACCAACAAATTTAGGTTTTTCTATATCGTTAAAGTCAACGATATCGGTAAAACCATTACCTAAGAAGAAGCTTTTCATATTATCAAAATGGCTTTCACCACCATAAATAAATTGTGTCGCGTAATTGTTAGCTTTTAATAAATTAGCAATGGTAAAAAAGTTACTTTGAGATTGATCTAATTTTACAACAGCTCTAGCAGGGGTTGGAGTAAATCCGGTAATAACCGCTTCAATGCCTCTAACCGAGCGAGTACCTGTGGCATACAAGTTTTTAAAGGCCCAAGCATTATTGCTGAGTTTATCTAACTCTGGTGTAAGTGGGAGCCCACCTAAAGAAGAGACAAATTGTGCGCCTAAGCTTTCTTCAAGAATAATAACAAGGTTTTTGGGTTTACCTTGATAAACCGGTAAACGGGTATTTAATGAGGGCTGATCGGAAGATTTAAAAGTATTAGTTGCTAGCCCGGTTTCATGTCTAATTATTTCTATAGCTTTAGATTGCTCCATTTTTCCATACATTTTAGCTGCATTTTTCTCGTCTCCAAGTTGTTTAAAGGCATGAGCCACACTGTACATAGAGTTAAGTGTTAACGAGTTGATTAATGGGTCTGTTGAGTAATAAACGAAAGAAGGATTTATAGGCCTATGACCAAAAGTACCACGAGCAAATGAAAATAATACTAATAACAATACAACAAACGAAATAGCTGATGAGGCGATGTTATTTTGCGTAGGATTATTTTTTTGTGCAAGGATATTGGTAAATACTTTTAAACAAATTTTACAAGGCAGTATAAGCAAAACGAACACAATAATTAATGTGATTGAATGCCCATTAATAAGCATTTTCATTACTTCGTTAGGGTATGCTAAATATTCTATAAACAAGCGGTTAGGACGAAACCCGTATTCAATAATAAAGGCTGGCGTCGCTAGTTCAAAAAATAAAATACTAATAAATATTACAAAAAATATTACGTTAAGTATTTTTAACCACAGGTAGTTTTTTTTGAACAGCGCCATTACCCAAGGATGAATAATGGCCGGAATAATTAACAGGTAACCGATAGTACTTAAATCGATTCTGATACCACTTAATAAAAGCGTGATAAAAGATTGAATGGTGTCAAAACGGTCAAACTGCCAGAGTCCTAAGCCCAGTCTAGAAATAAACAAGGTAAAAACTAGTAACAAGGTAAACAGTAAAAAAGGACGTATTAAGTAAAAAGCAGTAGTAAGCATTGTATTGAATATCTTTAAATAAAACACAATGCTTACTTTAAATAACGAAACTTAAGGATTACTTAACTGAAACTGATATTTAGCTTGGAAAAAAGAGCAGAAATATCAAGATTAAGGACTTATAGTAATATCACCGCCCAAATGCTTGCCGCGATTATCATACTAATAAAAACTGCCGCAGATCCTAAGTCTTTCGCTAATCCTGATAGGTGATGTATTTCTAATCCAACTCGATCTACAACTGCTTCAATCGCTGTATTTATGACCTCAGTAAAAATAATAAAGAGGATAGATAAAATTAAAACAACTTGTTCTTTATAGCTAATATTAAAAAAAAATGTGGCGGGTATAGCTGCAATCAGTAGGAGTATTTCTTGCTTAAAAGCTGATTCGTTTTGATATAACCATTTAAATGCTCTAAAAGAATTTAACGAGGCAAGATATATGCGTTTTAAGCCTTTTGGCTTGTTTTTATTATCAAACACTAGTTTATTCTCTCTTGATTTAATTTGTTAGTAACAGTCGTTCGTGCAATAGCTATTTGCGATTTACAATGTATAAAAGGGTCGTTGTTAGGATGATAAGTTTTAGTTCTAATAGACATCATGCTCAGTACAGTATCAAAAATATTATCGTGATTAAGCGCTTGTTGAGATATTCCATCAAGACAATTTAGGCTGAAGTCTGTTTGTTTGTCATCATTCCAGTAAATCATAGGAACATGAGTTTGTTCATCAGGCGCAAATGCGTAAGGTAAACCATGTAAATAAGCACCTTTTTCACCTAACGACTCACCATGATCAGAAACGTATAACATAGACGTTTCAACATTTTCAGCTACTGCCAACGTATCTATTTCAGCTATCACCTGTGAAAGCACATAGTCGGTATAAGCGATTGTATTATCGTAACTATTAACCAACTGTTCATGCGTGCAATTTTGAATGTCGCTTCGCTGGCAGTCTGGAGTAAATACTCGTTTATTTTTTGGGTATCTTTTGAAATACGTGGGGCCATGGGAGCCAATCATATGGAGCACAATTAAAGTATTTTCATTGGTTAAGTTATTCAGCTTTTTTCGTAGTGGTTGAAGTAAAGCTTCGTCGTAACAATATTCGCCATCACATAAAGGGTTGCTTTTATCTGTTGGTATTTGTTCAGATGGAACTCGAGTACAAACGCCTTTACAGCTACCGTTATTGTTGCTTATCCATAGCACGTCAGCTCCAGCTAATCGTACAATATCAATCACATTTTGTTGCGATATGGCTCTGCGTTTATCGTAATTGTTTTTATTGAGTCTTGAAAACATGCATGGTACTGAAACAGCAGTAGCTGTACCGCAAGATGTCACGTTAGAAAACGACACAACACCTAATTTATCCGTATATTTATTGGTTTCTTTTTTATAACCGTTTAAGGAAAAACTTGTTGAACGAGCGGTTTCTCCTAACACTAAAACTGTTACATGTTTTTTATGGTTGGTTCGTTCAATGGATGGTGTTGTATCTAATACCTGAAATTTAAGTGGTGGGTAAAAGTAATGATTTCTAACAAACTTGAATGAAGCATCAAACATTTTATAAGGTGTTATATAGCTAATAAGATCTTTGTTGTTTCGCCCGACAGAAGCGTAGTTAGAAGAAAATAGACAACCAATAATAACGGTAACCATTAGGCTTACACTGAGTAGCTTTATACGAGCCAGTAACTCTTTTACAAAAGGTTTATACGTTAATTGAACGGTGTAAATTAACCAAGCTGGAATAACCGCAAATATGAGAAAAAAAACAATAGCGTAAATATTTACATAAGAAAGGGCTTCGGCGGTATCTGTTTCAACCGTGTTTTGTACCATGCCATAATCGAAAACAATACCATAGGTAACAGTTGCATAAAAAATTAAAGCAGCACATACAACCGTTAATATTAAAACGCATTTAGTTATCCACCGAAAGGCTACTAGCCCTTGAATTATAAGGATTAAACACAGTAAAAAAATAGGGAGTGATAATAAAAACCAAATATTGTAATTATTTAATGAGGTAATAGCTGTTGAAACTTTGATTAAAAATGGCAGGTTTAATATCAGCGCAATATAACTGCAAGTAATTAATAACAATTGGTTAGTGGTTAATTGGATCTGTTTAAAATAACGAATAATGTTTGTCATTGTATAAGTCTTAAAATGAATGTTTAGTGGTAATACGAAATTCAACGCTGTTTACATTGCTGTCTGACGTTACTGGTAAAACACCTTTTACTCAGTGTTTTTATTTTATTGAAGCAAACTTAAGATAGACTTAGCCTAAACAGATAATTAGCCTAGATTAACTTGTTTGAGTGGAAGGGTAAGAGAAGGTTGGTTACTTTGCTAACTTTCACTAGTTGAACAACCACATTTGTCGTGGTGTTGGCATAAGGTAAAGTTTTTAACATGTGCATAGGAAATGATTAAAGCACCTAGTGTTGTCTGATATTATTATCTTATTATTATCGATATAAGTTTTGTAATACTTCGTTTTTCAATACAAACCAATCTAATCGTGTTGTGAACGTCGGCGTATTATTACGCCGACTTAAATAAAACGAACGAAGAGTTTTTATTAAAATGAATATTTCACACTCGCCTTAATTGATCGCGGCGCGCCGGGCATTGTCCATTCTTCAAAATACGAATTAGCGTAATACTCTTCACCAAGTAGATTATCGATGTTGATGGTCAAATCTAAATTGTCGGTTAAGGTTGCGTTGGCAAATAAGTTTACTAGTGTGTAGCTAGGTAGTTCATAGTCTTGCTCAAGAAAGTCACCTAATTGAGTACCAACGTATTGAATGGTTAAGCCGACGCTACCTTCATAATTTGCAATTTCAGTAAAATGACGAAGCATAATGCTACCGCTGTGTTCAGGTACGTTACCTAAACGAGCACCTTCTTCTATGACATAAAAATCCCATAATTTTATTTCTTTTGAGTTTTGCGCGTCAACATAAGCGTATGACATTGAAGCAACGGTATTAGGTGCTAGCTTATAAGACATATCAAGCTCAACGCCCTCACTTTCGGCTGCACCTAACGCTTCAGTAGAGCCATCACCATTAGGGCTACTGGCTAGAATGTTAGACTTTTCTGTTGTGAATATTGCTGCTGTACCGCTGAAGCCTTGCGTAGGAAGATCCCATTTAAAACCAATTTCATAAGATTTACTTTCTTCAGGATTGTGACCCTTTCCATTGGCATCTACACCTGAGTTAGGACGAGCACCTTCTGAGTAGTTAGCGTAAATACGTGTTTCATCTGATACTTCATAAACTAGACCAAAACGAGGATTAAAGTAAGATTTAGACACGCTGATTTTAGTGTTGTTTGTTAATCTATTGGTGATGTCTTGATCAAAATTGTCGTATCGCATGCCAAACATGACCTTCCAATCAGCTGACAGGTTAATTTGATCTTGTAGGTAGATCCCTTGACCACTTTGCTCTTCAAGATCAGAAGTATTATCAATCATGTTAGGAAGAGTATCTCGATACACTGGATTATCGTAGTCGATTGCATAATACGATGAATCACTCTCTGGGCTATCTGCTAGTGCGGTATTATGGCGATAGCGTAAAATTGTGCGATCTAATTCATAATCATAAGCATCAGCACCAATCAGTAGGTTGTGTTCTAAACCGAATAACTTGCTTGAACCACTCAATTCGAAGCGACCAGAAAGATCTTCAGCATCGAAGTCGCGGTAACGACGTTGGCGAATAATAGAGTTACTATCGGCATCATACCAACGCGGTTCTGAAACACTGCCTTCAAAAGAGGATGTTCGATAGCTTAAACCTGCATTAATTGCCCAGTCGTCAGATAAATCATGCTGAAATTCTAGTTGATGGCCTATGGCTTTAATTTCTACTGGTCCATCAGCAGGTTCGCCATAAAAATTTGAATCTGAGAATGTTTTACCTTCAACAAACACAACACCGCGATCCATATCGGCTTCTTGGTTTAAATATTCCAGTTCATAGCTTATGAGTGTGTCATTACTTAATTTATAGAGAAATGATGGTGTAAGGACTGTCTTTTTCTTGGTGACGGTATCTCGGTAGCTTTCAGCATCTTCATAGGCTCCATTGATTCTGAAAGCAAGATCATCAGTTAATCCTGTGGTGAAATCACCTTCAGTGCGATAAGTGTTAAAACTACCCGCAGTTAGCTTGATATAGCCTTCTTGATTAAACTGTGGCTTTTTCGTGGTAATGTTAACTGTACCTCCGGGTTCTCCTCGTCCATAAAGTGCAGAGCTTGGGCCTTTAAGCACCTCGATTAATTCAACATTAGAAATATCACGGTTTCCACTAAAGCCTCGCCCTGCGCTAAAGCCATTAATCAAATAAGCTGAAGGTAAGTTTTCATCGCCGGCAAAGCCACGAATTGCAAACATATCCCACAAACCGCCGAAATCATTTTGCCTTGTTACACCGCTTACTAATTCAAGTGAGCTTTGTAGGTTAGTAATACCAGCAAGTTCCAACGTTTCAAAAGGTATTGTAGCGATAGATTGCGGTAGATCTTTTGTTGGCACATTTCCGCGATAAGCTTGGCGTAACCCCGTTACTTCGATGCGTTCAACATCCTCTTTTATTGTTTTTTTTACATCAGCGCCTTGAGCGGTTAATGGCAATGATAATGCAACACAGATACACAGACTTAACGGTTTTATCTGTCGATTGAAAGGGGGGCATTTCATGTTAATTCTTTCCTTTTTAGGCTTTAATTATGTTTTTGTGTTTGAAAACTTAGGTAAACCAGACATGTTTTCGAGCGTAAATTCTGCTTCGTTAAACATTAGCGGATAATAAAATTGGCGTAATGCTTTATGGTATTCACGTATTGCTAGCTCATATTTTATGGCTGCGTTTGTATCTGTTTCTGCGATGGCAGACATCAATCTTTGCGTCAGCATAGGCGGAGATATTAAGGCAAAGCGTTGTGCTAGCGTGTTTTTTTCTAACGTTGCAGCGCGGTATGCTTTTGATAGTGCTTCTGCTTTTTGATCACCAACTTGCTGAAAGGCGTAGTACCATTTCCATTCGAAAGATTCGCCCATTTGAGTTTTGTCTTTCCATTGAGGGTGTGTTGCTAAAAATTCCTCCCAAGTAGCATTAAATGGAAGATCCCAAGCATCATTTACGGCTTCTCGTTGTGTTAGTACTATTTGACCACCGTTCGGGCTTTCTACCATGTCATCAATGGCCATATCGCTACCAACAGGAATAAGCACAGTGACAACAAGCCATATTGCAAGTAACACGGAAGCGGTTTGTGCTGAGCTTTGCTTAGCGGCAACTTTACTCGCCGTAAACAATAAGGCTAATAACATCCAAAACAGTAAATGCGCTATAACAACAAGTGCCATAAAGCCAACTGATATTAAAGGTGCTTGCGTAACTAAAGCGCCTATAAGAAAAGGCACAAGTAGCGCAATGGCAAGCGCTGAACATAAAACCATAGCTCTTGATAGCCAAAGATTTTGTTGTTTACTCGCGGTAGTAATGAGTAGATCGTAACGACCGGCTTCACGCTCGGCTGAACGCAAGTCATGCAGCAACAAGATAACAAATAGTGGCAACAAAACACTGGCAATAAACGCAAAGTCAAATCGTCCTAAAAATGATAACTCGGGGTTATCTGCGTCGGTTTCATATATTTGCCCTTCGATGGCAAGCATACGAATACGGTGTTTCCACGGATAGATATCGCGTTGTCCCATCGCCGCAAAAGCGATATCTGACGGAGAAGAGTAGGTTAAATTAAAGCTATAGTAGGCGGCACTGCCATAATCTTTTTGTTTGGCAAGTACGCTGTCGCGATCGATAGTATCTTTTTCAATAAGCCTTTCAATAGTACTTATTTGAGAGCGAGTTTCGCTGATGCCAGACCATACTGCAAACACAGACAACAAAAAAACAATGCTCAGCAATACTAAAATATATCGCTGTTTAGCGAGGAATTTGGCTTCTCTACCGATATTTGAAAATAAAGTCATTAGCTTATTCTCCTAACGGCAAACCGTAAGGAAAAACATACTAAGGCTGCCCAAAAAATTAATTGAAAAATATAATGAACACTGCGTGACAACCTTGTTGTTGCGGTGTCAGGCTGGAAAGAAAACGAAGACAATACTTGCCAGTTATCAGCATTAACACGCGCAGCTTTATTATCTTTATGGCGATTCATATCCGCTTGATAATTTAAGTTATCTTGATGGACTTTATTGAGAGATTGAACAAAGTCGAATCTCAAATCTTCTGCTTCACGAAGAAATCTATGGTGGGTTTCCAAGCTTGTTCCTGCAATGATCATTGAAAAAGAACGTATTGCTGTTGTTGGGGTTAACCAGCCAAATTGTCGAGCTATTTTGGCTTGCGAAAGCTCTTCTTGCATACGTTGTTCGGCAAATTTATTGAGTACTTTGGTAAGTTTTGCCTCTGAGTATTGGGCAACGGTACCGCGAAAGTTAATGGGTAAGTCTTCTACTTTGTCGACATTATATTTTTTGAATAGGTTTTTCTTGAGTTGCTCAAATGCGGGATCGGCAGCATTGTGTCCGTCACCTAATTTTCGTAATTCTTCTACTACGGCAAAGTCAGATTCTAATTTACCTAGTGAAGGCGCAATGGCTGCAGCGCTAGAACTACCAATTCGAGGTATTAAAATACAAAAAACAATCCATAAACCCACTAAGGTGGCGAAACTTACACCATTCTTATTACTTAGCGCTGATACGGTTAAAACAATACCACTCCACACTAAAATATAAAGTACGTAGCCAATAACAAAACTGCTTGTTACCAGTAATGACTCACCTGTGAATGTCGCCCAAATCGCGGCAATCACTAAAGGCAGCAACATGAGTAATCCGCTACTGACTAATGCAAGGTATTTACCTAATAATAAGTGCCATAAATTAGCTCCTTGGGTGATTATTATATGGAGTGTACCTGCTTCTTTTTCTCGGGTAACGCTGGCGTAGCCAATCAAAATAATAAAAAGTGGTACCAGCACTTGTAATAAAAAACTAGGTGTTAAGCTGCTAAACCTTGTCATTCCCGATGCTTGACGTTGATCAGAAAACATTGCGCTGTTTTGTCTATGCCCTTCAAGGAAGATAGAAGTACCCGTGAATGCATCTACCCCAGGTTCAATAATGCTAAGTGGCGAAGGGGTACGAAATACATAATGACCATAATGCACCATACGGTGTGGATGACGGTCGGGTTGTTCTAAAAATTGCGCTTCAGACGTTTGCTGTAGGTGCTCGCGTTCATGCGCAGCATGCTCTATTTCTATTGTGTTCACTATGGCGGAAACAATGGTTAATAATGTACCTATAACCAGAATGGTGGCTGCTAATTTAGTGCGATGCCAAAAGCGCCATTCATCGCGTGTTACTTGATTGATGACTTTCATTGTTTATTTCTCGCTGAAAAGGCTGCATGCACTTCTTCAGTATCGATATGAGTATTATTGCCACGTTCAAACATACCGACAATTTTTCCGTTATTTAACAAACCTATTCGGTGGGCAATTTGACACGCACCATAAACATCATGGGTTACCATAAAGATCGTTGAACCCTCTGATGCTAAGGTAGTAATAAGTTGGTTGAATTCATCAATGGCGTTAGGATCTAAGCCTGATGTTGGCTCATCAAGAAACAGTACAGGCGCATCACGAAGCAAAGCCAGTGCTATCGCTGTTTTTTGGCGCATACCTTTTGAGTAATTTGACATTGCTCTATGCCAAGCACTTTTCTGTAATGCTACGCGCAATAAAGCTTGTTCGATTTCAGATTCAGATTTTTTGATATCTGCTAATGCCAGAAAATACTCAATGTTTTCTACGCCTGTTAAGTGGCCGTAAAGCATCACTGATTCTGGTAAGTAAGCAACTTTTCTTCTAATTAAGTCGATATCTGTTGCAACCGACATTCCCATCACGGTAGCTGAGCCACTTGTTGGAGAAACCGTGCCTAAAAAGGTTTTAAGTGTGGTTGATTTTCCTGCACCGTTTCCACCTAGTAGGGCAAACACTTCCCCTTGTCCTACTTTAAAGTTAACTTCATCAAGTACTGTTTGCTGCTCAAAGCGAACACTTAGCGATGAGGATACAATCATGTCTTTTTGCATTACCGTCCCTTTTTTTAATTTTTAAGTGAATACCGTGTTATGTTATAACATAACATTTATGAAGTGAATTTATTATTGATAAATGAGAGAAGATATACGAATTACTTTTTATGGGTTTTAGGTATGCCTCTATCAATAATATTTTCAACCGAATACTTACTGTGTTGGCATATCGTGCGATAAAGGTAATAAATGAAACTTAAGGTCAGTTGAAGTTTTGCTTAATTATTTTTTAAAGAGTGCTTTAAAAGGAGAGAAATAAACTTTAATAAGAGAGGAGTGATCGGGGGTGTGTTTACTTACACCATAGGACAAAACTTGTTCGCCTTTCGCTGTAATATGAGAGCCAAACATTCTGTCCCATATTGCTAAAGCCGTACCAAAGTTTTTATCAAAATGTTTGGGGTTGGTGCTGTGATGAATTTGATGTTGAGCTGGGCTTATTATCCAATTTTCAATAGGGTTTCCAAAGCTAAGCCAAATGTGTGAATGGCGTAAATTTGAGCCCAAAAAGTTAAACAAAAAGATAAACACATTAGCCCCTAAAATGTCTGCCATTTTTAATGTAGGGCCAAAATAATAATAACAAATACCCACAACAACACCTTGAGTTAACGCCATTCTACAAGCGTACAGGTAGTTTTCTATGGGGTGCGAGCGATAAATAGTAAAAGGTGTTAGTACTGTAGCTGAGTGATGTACTTTGTGAAACTCCCATAAAAAAGGAATTTTGTGTA
The DNA here is from genome assembly GCF_055808995.1 of Pseudocolwellia sp. G5-9. Taxonomy (NCBI): domain Bacteria; kingdom Pseudomonadati; phylum Pseudomonadota; class Gammaproteobacteria; order Alteromonadales; family Colwelliaceae; genus Pseudocolwellia; species Pseudocolwellia sp. G5-9. Next base: position 2,331,281 of record NZ_CM147893.1, on the reverse strand, counting down.
GTAAGTAATGTAGAAAGAAACGCGAAAAGTCGTCAACTAAAAAAAGTAATAAGGTAAAAATAGCAACGATCGTGGTGGAAGACCAAGGTAAAAAATCTCGAGTACCTAAAATACTTTCTAGTGCTGATGATAGTGATAACGCGATAGGCGCCATGGTAAAAATAATGAGCGGAAATAGCGCGGCTTTAATAAATTTATTAACAATAAGTAATTGGTAGTCGATACGCGACGATTGAGCTAAATAGACTTTTTTAGGGAATAAAAAGGTAAAAAAATTGCTAGGTTTAGTATCTGTTTTACTGGTGTTTTCAATAGTGCTTTTGTCGTTAGCACTATTGAGGACTTTTTGTTTTTTCGTTTGTAAATAATAAACAGGTATCGCGAATACAATAGCAGACGCTAAATAAACCCAATAAAGGCGTTTATTTGCGTCATTAATGTATGAAGCAAGTTCTGCTAAGTTACTCGTAAAAAAATCAATAATAGTCATTTTCTAACACAGCTTAAAAACTGTATTGATAACCTATTTGTAATTGTTGAGGTTTGCTAGGGCGAGCTCCATAAGGGCGTCTGCTCACAATTTCTTGTTTATCAAATAAGTTGTCTAGTTTGAGATAAAGTTTACCGTATTGCTCAAGGCTGTAACTTGCTGATAAATCTGCAATGGTATAGCTTGAGGTTGTAACGCCAGATAATAAAACACCTTCGCCTGAAGCTTCTTTCATTTCATCTATATAACGAACAATCGCGTTAATTTCCCATTTATTGGCAATTAACCCAATGTTTGCGGTTAATTGATTTTCAGGTAAATAAGGGAGGTCGTCACCAGCGGTAATTTCGCCCCACATAGGAAAGTCTGAAGTAAAACTTGTTTTAAATTCTGACGAGGTATACGTGTAAACCAATGAAAGAGGGACTTCCCAGCCATTATTTAATGACACATTGTGACTTGTTGATAGTTCAACACCGTATACTTCAACTTTACCGCCATTAAACTCGGCATCTAAACTATTGCTACACCTTGAAGCGGTTGAAAAGGTACAACCTTCTTTTAAGTTTTTAATGTCGTTATAAAAAGCGACTAATTCAAATTTAGTATTGCCGTTGTTATATCGACCACCTAACTCATAATTAACACTGTTTTCAATTTCTATCTCTGGACTTTCTTGTGGACTGGTTGGTACAAATCCTTCATGAATACCGAATAGAAACCCTAAGTTGTCGTTAATAGTATAAAAACCGCTGATACTTGGTAACCAAATATGCGAGCTTTTTTCTAACCAATCTTTTTCTTGATTAGGGGCTTTGTTTTGATATAAAGAATCAAAGTATTCACCACGCAAACCAAAGCTTAAATCAAGTTGATTTAAGCTAATAGTGTCTTGCATAAATACAGCTAGTGCGTTGGTTTCTTCAATATTAGTTGTTGTTTTTAGCGTATCGGAACCATCGCTAACAAGTTGTTGAGAACGCATGAAAAATGCATCTTCAGTGTGGTTTCGTTCAATTTGATCTTGATGAAAGCGAATACCAGCAGTTAACTTATGGTTTAAATCAAAAAGAGTAAACGTTGTGTTTAATTCTGATTGAATACCTTGAGAATAATATTTACGGGCATTATCCCCTAAAATTATTTTTTCTGATTCGCGCTGTGTATCACGTACGCCTGTCAGTATTTGATATAAAGGATCGTAGTTTTCAGGTTGAGCTAAAATGGTTTGTAAGTCTTGGCTCGTCGCTCCATCTTTAAAACCGTTAATTTTGTTCCACGAACGTTCAAAATCATTACGATATAAGCGCGTGGTTACATCAAAGTTATCATTAGAAAACAAATGAGTAAGTTGTATTTGCTGATGATCCCAGTCCATTAAATCGTTTTGGCTGGCAACATAACGTCTGTTAGGATTTTTAGCGAAATCGGCATCGGTTAAACCTAAATACGTTTCGTTCGATTTTTCATTAGCTGTTGCGAGTTTTAATTCAATAAGTTGTAAGTTGTTATCTGAACTTAAATCGTATTGAAGCTTTAACATGGCGTCGTTTTTCTTAAAGCCTGTATCTTTACTTTTGCCATCAGCACTATCAAGTTCTTTAAAACCGTCTGCTTGTAAGTGGTTTAGCTCAAGCAAGTAACCAAAGTTGCCATTGGTGTTGCCGTAATAGCCAGATGCCTTTTTAAAACCATCGCTACCTGCAGCAATATTTATACTCCCTTCACTAGCTTTAGGAATAGCGCGGGTTGTCATGTTTAAAGCACCAGCAACCGTGTTAGGGCCGTATTTGATTGCCGCAGGACCTTTAAAGACTTCTAATGAGGTCATTTTACTCATCATAGGGAAATAATAAGCAGCGGGGGCAGAGTAGGGGGCTGGGCCGATTAAAACACCATCTTCCATGACCGTGATTTTTTTACTACGTTCAGGTGTTACGCCTCTAAAACCAATGTTAGGGCGTAAGCCATAACCATCTTCTTCTCTAATATTTACGCCTGGTACGCTATACAAAATTCGGTTGATATCGGTAAATTTGAACTTTTCTAATTCTACTTCGCCAATTAAAGTTGCTGAACCCGCTTCTTTACGTAATTTATCGCTGTGGCCGATAATTTGTAACTTCTCGATTAATTCGGTAGCGGCACTTTTTGCTGCTATTTGCGTATTAGTTTCTTCTGCAAATGCTGTTGAGGCAACTGCAAGTGATAGTGCAATTGATAAGGCTACTTTAGTAAATGAGTTCGTATTTGACGTTTTATTTGAAATCATGTTTATAGATTTATCTTGATATTTATTAAGAGAAAATGTCATTAGTCGTTATCTCCCGCTGAGGTTGCAGGGAGTTCTAAGGCTAAACTGGTAATGAAGTCTGCTTTTAACTGATCCGTTATACCTTTTACGTCGGTATGTATTTGTTCAACTTGATCTGGTTCGTTTTCTAATGTGTCAGCTAAGCTTGAGTTAATTTTCTCAATTGAGGCTAATGCTTTGGTGATATTTTTTTGTATTTCTGTTGCGGTGATTGTGCTACCTACATCAACTAAATAATCGTTAAATCCAATGCTTGTTTCGCTACCCGTAAAAAATTTCTGAAAGGCTAATAAGTTATTTTTAATGTTGGTAAGTGAGTGGTTACTGTACGGTGATTCCACATCTTCAGGGCAAGCGCTTGAACCACATTTGTTTGCAAGTAAGCCAAGAGGAATCGCTAATTTTTCATCTTTAGTAAATGAATCAATATAAAAAAGTGCGTCGCTAATAGCATTTACTGCATCGTGTTCGGTAGTAAATAGGCTATTTGAGGTTCCTGCTTGTTTTAACTGAGTTGCATAACCTTGTGCAGTATTCCATTGTGTTAATAAAATATCAGCGTTGTTTACTATGTCTTTAGCTACTTCTACTGCAAAGTCGCAACGGGTAGTTTTACGTTCGGTATTGGTAAGGTTATTCCAGCCTGTAGGCGCAGCACTGGTTTCACAGCTATGTTCTAGGTTTTCATTAAAAAGTAAGTATTCTAAGGCGTCTAGCCCTTTTCTTGAAACTGTTCGAAATCTGATGTCGTAAGGTTGCCCATTTACGGTACCATCTTTAAAAAACATGACATCAAAATCAACGCCGCAGGTACTTACTGTTGGCCAAGAATAAATATTGTTTCGTAATAAGTTATCATCTTCTAATAGCGGGCCTAATTGCATTAATTCAGCTTGTTGCCAAATATTCATAGTGGCACGCCATTGTTCTTTAGCGTTATTTTTTGTTTGCTCTAAAGCTGATTGTTCTATGGTGCTCTCAGCAAAGCTATATTCGCTACTACAATAACTAGCGACCAGCTCTTGCTGTTTTTTTGCTTCAACTTTAAATGCTTCAAACGTTGGAGAAATAACATTATCTGTAAGGCTAGTAATTAGGGTTAATTGATTAAAATCAGTATTGGTGTTTTCTCCGCCACTTCCTCTGTTAAAGTCTTCACCTTGTGAACTGCTAACATCTTGATTACACGCCGTTAAAAGTAATGCTGTACTAACGACAACAGAGAGTAATTTTGCTTTTGTATGTAACACTTATTTGGACCCTTAAATACGAACAAAGCTCAAGCTATTTCTAGCTTAAGCTCCATGCTTAATAATATTATTAACCCTGTAAATTATACCCATTATTTGGGCATAAATAATTGCAGCATTAGACTACCAGTTTTCCACATTCTCAGCATCAAATGATAATGCGCTAGCAATAATACCACGAGCCATTATTAGTTTTTCTTGGTATGCCGCAATATCAGTACTTTCTAATACCGGCTTGTCACCAATTAATGTGTGAAGTTCAGCAAACTGCTCGTCTGTTATTTTTGAATAGGGGTTAAACTGTAAACCCAATGCAAAACCTTTTAATTCAGAAAAGTGTTTAGCCGTATCAGTAAAGTTAAACTCTGAAGTACCTACATTAGCTAAATCTGCATGAGTGTCATTAATATAATGAACAACTGTTGATGCAATAGCTCGTTCCCAACCGTCTACAATAATGTCGCGTTGTGCTAATAAAGCAGTAAATTGCTCTGTAGTTAATGCAACGCCAGCATTATCGTTAATTATTTTACGACCTTCAATAAAGGCTTCCATCACTTGTTTAGTGTAATCAGTTGGCATTGTATTACCGACTGTACCGCGGTCACGTTTTGCTGCGTTTACAGAATTACCAAAGTTAACTTCAGAGGTCAGATCAAATTCACCATCAGCATTCGTATCATGGTTATTGTTCCAATCAGCTCTATCACCTTCGCCTGCTTTACCCGATAATTCATTATCGTTATAGGCTAAGTATTCACGTGAAGCACCAAAGTATCCGTAGCCTTCATCAAACTGATGTTCTAAAACTGAATATGCTTTAGAGCCGTCTTGCATAAAGTCAGAATTTAAGCCTTTACCGGCATCAGCGTTATCTAAATAATCGTCAGTACCTTGAGAGTAAGTTACTGCCATTAATAAGAATTTTTGAATTAATTGCTTAAGATCTGTTCCGTTAGTATTTAAATAAATATCTGTTATGGCTTCATTAGTAACAGATTGACGAACAATACCGTTAATATGTTGTTCAGCATTATCTGCAAGTTGATCAAAGAAAATACCAATTAATCCTTCTGGTGTGGTTGACCCTGTAGCGCCCCAACCAGAAAAATTTGTATTCCAATCTTTATGCTGACCAGAGTCATTACCTGCAATTTTACCACTTAAATTTTTAAGGCTTCCTGAAATATCAGCAAGAAATTTTTGTTTTGTATCGGCCATAAAAGTAATAGGGAAGTTGTCGTATTGTTCCGCGGATGTTTGGTAAAAACTGTTTAGTTTAGTTTTAACTGCTTCTCTAGTAAGTAATGTACCGTCGTCTAAGTCTGCTTTTAATTGATTACCAATGTAGTGGTTTAATTCGGCAATTAAGGTATGACGAGCTATTTGACCGCTATATGAAACACTTGATTCGCCAGTTATAAACTTGCTATCAAATGTATAAGTGTCTAATACGTCTGTTACTGCAATGGTTAATGATTTCGTGAATGTTTTTGAACCTGAATCAGTTACGGTTACTTCTATTTCAATTGTTGGTTCTACTTCAAAATCGAGAACTACGCCTTCAGCAAGCGCTAATTCATTACCTGAAACAGTAAATCTTTCATCTGAAACTGAAAAGGTGAAAGTGTCACCAGTGTTAGCATCTACTGCTGATAAGTTACCTAATACCGCAGCCATGCTATTTTCAGTAACAGCCATATTGCTTAATGTGATGTTTGTAGGAGCTGTATTCTCTTCTACTTTAGGCGTTGATGTATCACTACCTGAACCGCCACATGCGGTTAATAATAACGAAGAGATAATTGCTAAGCTAAGTGCACTTTTTTTAATATTCATAATTCACCAAAATAAATTTTAATAACTACATCAACTGAAGAAGTAACCTCAAATTTTATGAGGTTCATGATTTCAATTAGTTTTGTATTGCTTAATTGCAGGTATTCTATACAACAAACAAATGTAATACAAATAAGAACCAATATCATTACGATTGTTTTTTTTGATGAAGAACAAAATTCGGTTAAGTTTTTTTAAAGGATATATACCCGTACCATTCAATATGCAGGTTTCAGTGGGAATTAAAAACAATTTAGGCACAGGTTTCACGTTCCAAACGAAATCTAAGGTCTACATCCATGTAAGAACCTTACTAAAGTTAATAACGAAGCATAAATTGTTTTTAGACCTATCGAAGAAGCGCTTGAGCAAAATCACTTTTTCGTTAGCGTTTTTATAAGGGAACGACCATTATTACAAAGCACTGCCTTGAATTGATATCGCTCAAGCACTCTGAAATACACATCTTGATTGGTAACGGGTATAAATTATGTGGGTAAAATAGTGAATGAGACAAATAAAACAGTGTGATTATTTTATTACTTAAATAACAATAGTGTAAATAATTTCAACGTTTTCAGGTAGTTTTGTTCCTTGAGGAACGTAAGTAATAGCAGTTGGGGTTGTTGATATATAATGTAGTAAGGCCTCCGTTGTTGGAAGCTCTTTTGGTGGCCTAGCTCTACCTGAAAAACGCATTTGAGCGTAAAACGACTGTATTCTAGATTCATTTAAGCCAATTATTTTTGTATTAAAAATAATACGAGTAATAGTTTCCACAGGAGGAATAACAGGTTCAAACATAATCGTATTTCTCCCTAAAAATACATTACGTAGCTGGCTTTTTGTAATGGATTTTATTGGGTTTTCAATATTTTTAACAATAATAACCTCTGTGCTATTTTTATTTGCGAAAGCAAATTGAGAAAATAGCAATAGGCTAAAAATTATCGAAAATACGAGCCATTTACTCATTAAAATAACCAATCGATACTAAATAAATATAAGGTAGAATAATTATTAAAGTTAGACTTATCTATTCTACTAAAAGTAGAACGTTGACCATCTTTCCCTTTAATCAAATCTATTTCTGCTTTAAATGCTAAATTAGATTTTATGTCCCATCTAACACCAATGCTTGTAATGTCTACATCTTCATTGAGCCTACCGTTAAGTAATTTTTCTATTAGATTATTTAATACTGTTAATTCAGGAGATACGCCCAGAGGAACTTGATTCTCGACGTTACTATTTGTTGTTCTTAATTTTGAGGCTGATCCATAATAGGTAAAGTTATTGTGAAATAAACCTAAAGTTAAGTTATAACTTTCTATGTTAGCGATCAATTTTGAATCACCTGCAATTAAGGTCGCTTCAGTTAGTGCAAAATAATTTAAGGTTTCATAAGCAGCGCTAAATTGATAAATATCTATATCGCCTTTTATTTCTAATTCATTTGCAGTTTTATCGAAATGATATGATTTGAGTATATTTTGAAGTCTTGGCAAGTCATTGATTTCTAAATTGAAATTTCCAGTCACGTAACTTATTCTAGTTTTAAAGTTTTCTGTATTCATTCGCAGGTTAATACCGGTCAGTAAATCACTATCAACAGTTGTACTGTTTTCTACATTAAATACATTACTGTCAAACTGACCACCAAAAGCGCTCAGTGAAAAATTAAACTTATCTATATTGAATAAATAGGTGGCTCTAGCACCATCAATAGAGGCAAATAAAGCATTTACATAGGTGGTTTGTGGAGGAATAACCCAAGGATAAGCAAAGCCTACATTAATTACTTCACTGTATTCAAAAAAAGGTGTGCGATAACGACCAAAGTCAAATTGCCAATCTGTTGAGGGTTTATAAGATACATAGAGCCAATCAAAACCTGATTTACGTAAACTACTTTCAGTAAATATACCTTGAGCAACAAAAGATAGTTTGTCGTTGTATCTGTATTCACCTTTAATACCGAGTAAACTATCAGGAGAAAAAGTTAGACTATTGTCATAACCTTGATATTCAGCAGAACTCTCATCGAGGTACCCACCAACTAATCGGGCAAAGCCAGATATGTTAACTTTATCAGTGGTTGCATATGTTTTATAAGGTGTTATTAGAATAATAATTAACCAAATATATTTGAACTGAGATGAAGGACTAAATACAGACACTTGGGGGTACTTTTAACTTTGTATAATGTGGTAACAGTCTAACAAAAAAATCTGTGTTTTTGTGAGTATTAATTCAACTTTAATTGATGATTTTTGTTAGTATATGGATGATTTTACGGCATATTTAAAATTAAGCTTGGTTTTTCTTCAGGGAAGTGAGTTTAGTCATATTTTTGCTGTGTATAATATGTACAATTTTAACAAAAAACATTTCGAAGGAACGAAAGGTTCTAGAAAATTAGCTTTATTTTTAGTAACTAGAGAAGAGGGCAATACAATTCTCTCTGATAAGTAGGAAAAAATGATTTTTCAAAGTGTAAAATCAACATTAGCAACATTAACTATTTTTACCATTATTACTGTTAGTTTTAGTGTGCTTGTTGTATCGATATTTGAGCATGAAAATCTTTATCAAAAATTCGTAAAAAGTGATCTTGATGGTTTATCTGAAAATATAACCAATGACCTAGTTCCTTTGATAGGAGATACACGAGATGTATTTTATATTACAACGGTTTTATTGCGTTTAGACCATTATGAAAACGTTAAATTTGCAGCAGTACTAACCCCTGAATTCACGCCTGTTGAAACTTATATAGGTAAAGCTAATATACCTTCAGAAGATATAAAATATTATTTTAATAAATATAATTTAAATACTATCCCATTTGGTATATCTACCAATAAAGAAGAACTTATTTCATTTAAATATATTGGCGATAAACATTTGCCTCTAGGTTATTTATTAATTATTAATGACTATCAAGGCCCCTTAGATAGAAGTAAACTTAGTCTATTAAAACAAGCGCTTCCTATTATATTAGCTGTTTTGGCTATTGTTATTCTATTTTCCTTGTGGCTTCACAACAAACTACTTTCTCCCCTTACTCGCCTTTCTTTACTCGCAAAAAAAATAGAAAATACAAAAGATTATTCTTTAAGAGTTGATGTGGAAGGAAAAACGGAGGTCGCTAGCTTAAGCCATAATGTTAACTCAATGATGCAGGCTATAAATAAAGAAACACAAATTAATGCCGAATATACGATGCAGTTGAAGCAACAACAGTATGCAATGGAAAAGTTAGCTAATTTCGACAGTTTAACTGGTTTGTCTAATCGTCAGCATTTTATGCAAAAAGTAAAAAAAGAATTAGCAGATGCGCAGCGAGAAGATAATAATCTTTTTTTAATTTATATCGATTTAGATGGTTTTAAAGCGGTTAATGATACTTATGGGCATGATGCGGGAGATAAGTTATTAATAGAAGTTAAAAATAGATTACAAAAATCAACAGCAAAAAAAAGTTTTATCTCTAGGCTTTCAGGTGACGAGTTTTTAGTATTAATGGACAAAAAAACCAGTTACTTAAAGGTTAAAAATATTGCTAGAGATATTGTGGAAGAACTCAATAATGCTTTTTTAATTGATGGCTGGAAAATTCATGTGGGAGCAAGCTGCGGTATAGCAAGCGCTATAGATGCTGATTTTGATGTAGGTGATTTTGTTCATCATGCCGATATAGCTATGTATTGTTCTAAAGATCGAGGAAGAGGTCGTTATACCTTTTTTACTCAAGAAATGAAGGATAATAATAAACGTGAGCTATTTATTGCAAACTCTATAATTTCAGCCATTAACAACAATGAATTTGAATTGTATTATCAATGTAAGTTATCACCACAAGAAAAAGTTGTTGGCTTTGAAGCTCTTATTCGTTGGCATAAAGGTCCTTTAGGTACGGTTCCACCGGATGAATTTATTTCTATAGCTGAGCAGACTGGTAAAATAATACCGATAACTCATTGGGTGTTAGAACAACTTTGTAAAGACTTACCCAAAATATATGCATTGTTTAATATAGATACTGTAGTGTCTGTTAATTTATCGGCTCATGATATTAGAGGTGAAGGCTTACTTGAGTTTATTCAGCAGCTCTTTATTAAATATGATGTTTTACCTGAATGTATTGAGTTTGAGGTGACGGAATCTGCTTATTTAGAAAACTTTGAACAAGCTAATGCTTTTTTTACACAAATAACCAATATGGGGTCAACCGTTGCGTTAGATGATTTTGGTACGGGATATTCATCATTAAGCTACTTAACTAAGATACCTATTAATACACTAAAAATTGATAAGCAGTTTATAGATGATGTGGGCATTTCTGATGATGCTACTACAATCACTAAAACTATTATTGAAATGGCTAAACAGCTAAATTTAAGGGTTTGCTGTGAAGGGGTGGAAACTCAACTTCAGGCTGATTTTCTTATTGAACAAGGGTGTTATCAACTACAAGGGTATTTATATAGCAAACCTTTGTGTATCGATAAGTTAAATACTCTTACTACCCGTTTCACAAAAAAATTGAATATTTCTACAAATTAAAGTTAATTCATTATTTTTTGAACTTATTTGAATTAGATCGTTCTTACTTAATGTGAAGTTTATTTCCCTTAGTGTTTCATGTTTATTTATAGCGCATTTACTTTTGTATTTGCGCTTTTTTTTGTCTGAATTTTATGGTGTTAAATAGAGCTATAAAAAGAAGATAAAAAATTGATCAGAAATTTTTGAACTAAATATGTATTGCATGTTCTACTTAATAGAGACTTTAATTCCCTTAGTGTTTCATGTTTATTTATAGCGCATTTACTTTTGTATTTGCGCTTTTTTTTGTTTGATTTTTACGGAGCTAAGTAGGGTTATAAAAAGAAGATAAAAATTGTTCAAAAATTTTTGAACTAAATGTGTATTGCATGTTCTTACTTAATAGAGACCTTAATTCCCTTAGTGTTTCATGTTTATTTATAGCGTATTTACTTTTGTATTTGCGCTTTTTTTTGCCTGATTTTTACGGAGCTAAGTAGGGTTATAAAAAGAAGATAAAAATTGTTCAAAAATTTTTGAACTTATTTGAATTCGAGCGTTCTTATTTAATGTAAAGTTTATTTCCCTTAGTGTTTCATGTTTATTTATAGCGCATTTACTTTTGTATTTGCGCTTTTTTTTTGTCTGAATTTTATGGTGTTAAATAGGACTATAAAAAGAAGATAAAATTGTACAAAAATTTTTGAACTAAATGTGTATTGCATGTTCTTACTTAATAGAGACCTTAATTCCCTTAGTGTTTCATGTTTATTTATAGCGCATTTACTTTTGTATTTGCGCTTTTTTTTTGTCTGAATTTTATGGTGTTAAATAGGACTATAAAAAGAAGATAAAATTGTACAAAAATTTTTGAACTAAATGTGTATTGCATGTTCTTACTTAATAGAGACCTTAATTCCCTTAGTGTTTCATGTTTATTTATAGCGCATTTACTTTTGTATTTGCGCTTTTTTTTGCCCGAATTTTATAGAGGTTGAAATTAGCATTCTTTGTGAAGGGGAGATGTACTTAGTAATTTTATTAGGTCGCTTTGTGTGATTGGCTTACTAAAGTAAAACCCTTGTAGTTCTTCACAATTATTTGTGTCGAGAAAATTTTGTTGCTCAACGGTTTCTACGCCTTCAGCTATAACCGACATTTTCAATGAATGGGCCATCGATATGATAGCAAGAGTAATTTCTTTTGCATCGACACTTGTGTCTAGCTCACTTACAAATAATCGATCTATTTTTATTCTGTCGATAGGGAATTGTTTTAAATAGCTTAATGAGGAATAGCCTGTACCGAAGTCATCTATAGATAATCTAATTCCCATACCCTTTAGCTTGGTAAGTATATCTATTGCTCTATCCATATCTTTCATTAAACAGCTTTCTGTAAGTTCTAATTCAAGGTCGTTAGCAGATAACTGTGCATTATTCAGTGCATATGATACTTGTTCTATAAGATCAGGAGTAGAAAACTGAACAGTAGATAAATTAACGGCTAATTTTAAGTGACGGTGGCCTGCATTATGCCAAGATTTTAAATGAAGACATGCTGTTTGTAGTATCCAATTTCCAATCGGAATAATTAACCCTGTGCTTTCTGCCATAGGGATAAAGTCATCCGGCTGGATAAGCCCACGTTGAGGATGATTCCATCGAACAAGTGCCTCAACACCAATTATTTTACTGTTTTTAGCTGTAACTTGAGGTTGGTAATAGATTTCAAGTTCATCTCTGCTTAATGCGTTATGAAGATCATTAATGAGTTTATTATGTTCAATAATATCGAGTTTGATTGTTTGATCATAATAACAAATCCCTCGATCTGTTTGCTTTTTAGCTTTTTGCATGGCGGTAATAGCGGTGTCAAATAGATCGTCTATTTTATTGGCATGCTCCGGGTAGAAGCTAGCACCAATACTAATAGGCAATATAAATCTTTCATTTTGTATTTGATAAGGTTTACCGAGAAGATCGTATAATGCATCGCAATATAGACTTAGCTGTTCTTTGTTTAATATATCTTTAAAAAATATGGTGAATTCTGGACCACTGTATCTTGCACATTCGTGTTTATGATCTATACAGGTATTAATACGAGTAGATGCAATATTTAATAAGTGATCACCTGCTTTAAATCCTAGTAGCTCATTAACATCTTTAAATTTACCTAAATTAATGACAACAATAGCGAAATTCAAACTACCGTTAGATTGTCTAAGTGCTTTTACAATATTCTTTTTTAGTTGCTGCTGAGTGGGAAGTAAGGTAACGGGATCGTAACCAATATGTTTTTCCAATACGGCTATGGTTTTGTGATTGTTTTTAGTGTGAATAAATGAGGCTAAACAATAAATAAGTATTTGAGCAATAATCATTAATGCTGGTTCAAACCATAAATTGAAGCCAAATAATAAGAAAGCACTGATGGCCACACTGAATAACACTTGGGCAATCAGTCCCGGAATTAACCATAAGTTGGCGATAAAATAAGTACATAAAAGACTTAGTAATATAATAATAAATTTAATTGAATGACTTAACCAAGGCTCTGTTTTTAATATAAATTTTTTGTTAATTAGACCGTTAACAATATGTGCATTGATCTCGACACCTGCCATGTTTTGATGGTTTGATGAGAAAGGTGTTGTAAATCTTTCACTTAGCCCTGTGGCGGTTATACCTACTAGAATAACTTTGTTTTTAAACGTATTAACATCAATCGTTTTGTTTAACACGTCAATATAAGAATAAATGGGGACTGAGCCTGAAGTACTTGTATAAGGAATTAGAATAGGCTGACGTCTTGTCCAATAGTTGCCAACAGTAAGTGTTGTGGTTTCAAACGTTTTATTGGGTTCAGCTAGCCTTGCTAGCGCTAAAGAAAAACTTGGCCATTTTGATTCTTTCCATCCAGCAAATAGATACACAGATCTAACAAGCCCATCGTTGTCGACTTCTAAGTCTACATGTCCAAGACCTGCACTTTTATCCGCTAAAATTGAAAAGGGTAAAAGCTCTGAAGTAATATTCTTTTGTGGAGCAAGGGGAGCTACAGCTAAAACTACCGTATTGTTTCTTTCTATTGCGTTAGCAAAGTTAGTGTCTCGAATAGGATGTTCTTTGTCTGGCTCGGTAAAGAGTATATCGAAACCTATTGCCTTAGCCTTTGATGTTTCTAAGGTGTTGAGCAGCGTTGCATGGACATCTCTTGACCAAGGCCAACGACCAATCTCACCGATGCTTTTATCGTCTATCGCAATAATAACGGTATTTTTTTCAACAACGGGAGGATTTTTAGTTAATAACCAATCATAAATCAAGGTATCTAATTTATTAAATTCATTTGTAAATAAAACTAAAATACCTAATAAAAATATAGTGAGACGCAACTTGTTGTTGCGCCAAGTTGTTGGCGAGTTCATTGGTTGAGTGCCAACAGCTAAACTCATATTAATATGATTAACAATATTAGGCCAAATAGAGACATTATGCCTTTATCTATTTGAGTTGCATGTTGAGTTTTACTCCACGGGCTTTCTAGTGTGGAATCGTTTAATGATGCGGTTATTTTACATCGAACAAATAATTCATCGTTTGTAGTGTGTTGAATATGATTTTTTTCAGAGCTTATTTGATAAGTTTTTAAGCCTTGAGTAAATTGATCATTTTGAGCTGTTTCAATGATTATAGTGCGATCGTTTTTTATTGTTTTCCAAGAAATATCAACAATACCTGATGAGGCAACGGCATTGCAGTTAGGTGTTTCTATTGTTGTTGTCCAATTAAACATTAATGGAGCTGAAGCAGGACCTTTATCGGTATCAGTAATAGAAGATACTCTCCAATAATAATGATCAAACTCTAAGTTATTCGGCAGAGCTAATTGATTGCCAGTCATGCTTTTATTTAATACTAGCTGAGTAAACTTTTCATCTTTGGCTATTTCTATTTTGTAACGGTCAACGGGATCTTGAGAGTTTTCCCAGCTAAGTATAGATGATGCGTTATTACCTAATATACGTTCAGGTGTATTTTTTAATTGAGGTGCTCTAGGTGATAAGTTTAACGTGAAATTTTTATAGGCAGGCTTACCTTCAATGCCTAATGAGTCAATAGCCGTAATGCGATAGTAGTACATGGAATCATTAAGTTCAGGTAATACAATTGAGGTCTCTGTAGTTAGTTGCCCCCAGACAATACTTTTAAAATCTTTTTGTGGTGAAACTTGAATATTATATCGCTGAGCTTTATCGATACTATCCCATTTTACTATAGGTGCTTGTTCGAAAAATGTTTGCGTGGTTAATATGTTAGGAGGTGATAATAACGGAACGGGTTTAGTAGGCTCTGTTCCTTTTTCTATGCGTGTACCTTGTCCTGTGGCGACTTTTATAGAATTGTTTGATTTTTCTCCAGCAACAGCCACTGTTCCTTCGATAACTTCAACGGTTGATATGTTTTTTTGAGTATTAGATACGCGGTACATGGTTCCTCTAACTGAGCTAATTGCAGAGGGTGTTGAAATATCTAAGCGAGAACCAGGGCCTTTATTTTTCTTTGCGTTAGTTTCTACTTTACCTTGAATTACGCTAACGCGCGTATCCACCATGCCGGTTTTTCCGTACGACGATAAATGGTCAAAAGCAATAATTGTGTTTTTAAATAATACCATTTCACTACCGTCGGCAAATACAACGGTTGCACTGCCTTTATCTGAGGTGCGAATTTCATCACCTAAAATTAAACTAGTAGATACAGTAAGGGGACTTAATTTTTTATTTCTAACGAGTAAGCTTTCACCTTGTATAAAAGATATCTTGGCAGAGGCTGGTGTGTGTTTTATCCATTCCATTGGAATGCGAATGACACTACCTGGTTGAATTCTTTTAGGATATTTTATGTTATTTAATTTTTGTAGCTGTGTGTAATAGTCTATTTTTTTAAGGAATTTTGAGGTGATATTCCAAAGGCTATCGCCATTAGCAACAACATAAACCCAGTCTTGTTTTTCTACTGCGTAAACTGTTTTAAAGCCGCCAAATAGTAATATTGAGCTGGTAATTAAGTATACAATAAAATTTTTCATCAATGGATTAGCTGCTAAAGTATTTTAATAATAATAGTTATCGTTAATACTACACTGAATCTTACACTGAAGAAAATTTTTAGTGTTAATATTGTGTAAATCTTATGTAAAGCTTACGTTGTTGTCAATTAAAGTTGCTCGATGTAAAGAATGATTTCGCCTACCTTTAAACCATATTTTATAATATCGGTTTTGTTAAATAATCGTTTGTTATCTATTAAATACATCCAATCATCTAAGGTAACTTGATATTCACTTCCATCAACAGTGATTAATAAGTCATATTGCCAATAAAGTGCGGAACCATTTGTTTGTCCTTTTGCTGTTCCTACTACGTCGTTTGCGGTTCCGGTATATATATTGTCTTTTTGTTTAATTAATTGCCAAGTTCTTGTTGATTTTTCACCATCATCGAACACAAACCATTCATTAATCGTACCTTTGTTATTATCCCAATAGGCTTCAAGTTTAACGGTAAATCGACGAGAAAGCTTACCGCTACGATCAAGTACTATACCGTAAGCAACTAACTTTCCATTAAAAAAATCTTCTAACACTAAATCAGGTGTGGTGTTTTTGTAATCTTCTATTTTGGGTGACGAACAAGACGTTACGCAGAACAACAAGATTAACAATACCGAGCTTTTTATTAATTGATTCATTCGTTTATCTCGCTTCTTTTATTGATGATATGGGTGATAGGTAAGTTAATCAGTACGCCTGATTATTTTTTATTTTCAATAAGTTGTTTTCTTAATTTTGGCTCTGTGGTGTGTTCAGATAACCATATAGACAGGAAGTAATCACCGAAATTGGTGTCTTTTATTGTGCCTAATACTTGGTAGGTTTCGTTATATTGATTTTTATTGTTATCGAAGGTTTTAAGATAAAAGTGAGCTTGTTTTTGTTCAGTTAAAATAAAAAGGATCACATCTTTTTCTGTAATATTAGGAAAAATATCTTTGAGTTGTGTTACCCATTGAGCTTCTAGTGTTTCAGAAATTATTCTTTCGTTGAAGTGAGCATTTAATTTATTCCATTGATCTTTTGTTGCATCAATAAATTCTTTTTGCTCTATATCTCTTTGGTAGGTAAGTTTTAGTGCTTTTGGGTATGTTTGTTCTTGGTAAACGCTTCCTGATGTATAAAATTCAGCTTTGTAGACTTTCCAAAAAAGTACTTTCATTTGCCCTTCACCTATTTTGTTTAATGAAGACAGTAATGATGAGTCGGTATTAACGTTAGCAGCATTAGCTGCAACTTTTATGTCGTAGTCAGTTAGTTGCTCAGCATACGTTGTAGTCGAAAAAATAATTATAATCAATAATATATAACGCATTGTGTTTACCTTGTTTATAAAACTCTTTTGCAGCTAAATTAACTGTTACTTGAAAATATAGCGGTGCATATGTGTAAATAGTGGCAGTAGTAAGGCCCAAATAAATGCCATAACCAGTGCAAAATATAGAGGTGATAAAACACTGTTAAATACATTTAGCTGTAAAGCAACGTAATAGCTTAACGACCCAAAAATCGCGCCAATAACGGTTACTTTCGTTGTTGATAAGTTAATTAACCATTGTAAGCTATGATTTAAACACCAAGCAAAAGCGCACCATAAAAACATCAGCCAAACGGGTATTATGAAAGGTGACACAGAATTTTCAGGCAGTTGTATTATTTGTATTGCAATTAATAACTGATCAACGGTTATACCTATTAAAGCAATAGGAAGTATTTCAATGTCGGCTATTTTTTTGGGACTTAATGTAAAATGAGTACACAGTAAGGCAATGATTATTAATATTCCGCTTTGTTGATATGTTGCAGATACAAACCAACAAAGCTGAAAGGTAATAAAATTAATAAGTGAGAATAGTCTCATCATTCACATCTTTATATTCAGGTTTGCGTGCAACAATATGATGTGTGCTTATAACCCTTTCAATAAAAGCGCCTTCACAGTAAGCAAAATAGTAATGCCATAAACGTTTAAATTGATCATCGAAACCAAAAGGTTGAATATTAGCCCAATTTTTATCAAAGTTTTTGCGCCAATCACTTAGTGTTCTTGCGTAATGTAAGCCCATATCCGTTATGTTATCTATCATCATGTCGGTAGATAGGGCTATATGATCACTTATTACGGCTATAGAAGGTAAGCAACCACCAGGAAATATATACTTTTGGATAAAGTCGGTGCTTTTCCGATAATTATCGTAACGTTGATCAGCAATGGTTATAGCTTGTATAAGCATTTTACCGTTGGGTTTGAGTAAGTTATTACACTGCTTAAAAAATTCACCCATAAAGTCGTGTCCAACGGCTTCAATCATTTCTATTGAAACAAGTTTGTCGTATTGACCTTCAAGTAAGCGGTAATCTTTTTTCAATAAGGTGATTTTCTTATTTAATCCTAGCTTATTAACTCGCTCTTTGGCGTAGTCAAATTGTGCATCTGAAATAGTGGTGGTGGTTACCTTGCAGCCATAGTGGGTTGCTGCATAAATAGCTAAACCGCCCCAGCCCGTGCCTATTTCAATTAAATGATCTTCGCTTGTTAAGTCTAATTTATCGCATATGCTTTTTAACTTTAGCCTTTGTGCCTGATCTAATGTGGTATGTTCATCGGAATAAAGTGCGCATGAATACATCATTTCTGGGTCAAGGAAGCGTGTATAAAGATCATTACCTAAATCGTAATGAGCAAGAATGTTTTTCTTTGAACCACCCAATGTATTGGCGTTTTTAAAATTAAGTAGTTTATTTTGTAGTGTGTTTAGCCAACTGCTTTGGTTTTCAACACTATCAAGCGCTTTTTGATTACGAGCTAAAACACGCACTAATTGCGTTAAGTCTGTTGATGTCCATTTTTGTGATAAATAACCTTCAGCTGCCGCTATACTGCCGCCTTTTACGATGTCTGCATAAATTGAGGCATCGTGAATTTGCATATGGGCTTTTAATGAGGCTTTTGGATCGCCGCATATCTCACTGTAAGAATTTTCATGTATTTCAATACAAGCATCATTCATATTATTGAGAGTATTTAAAACAAGCGTTCTGCATTTTTGTTCAAACCAGCTGAGTTTGTTATTTAGTACTAAATGATTTGTTTGTTCCATAATTACCTCAAATTAATGCTTTTCTTTGTCTACAATCGGTATTTTTTTAATAAATAGCTGTAGAGCCTGCCAATAAATTAACGTTACAATCTTTACTATAGTAAAAGGTAAGCATAACCATGACTTTATTAGTGTGAGTGATTTAAGAGGCTGTTTGTTTAGCTTCATATTTACCTCGAATACTTTTTCACTGTTGTTGGGTGTAAAATTTTGAATATTAACTAATATTTTTTCTGACGGATGACTGATACGCCAGTGATAATTCATGTTTAATTCCATAAAGGGTGAAACATGAAATTCTTTTTTAGTTATTTTTAATTTATTCTTTGTTTTACATTCTGATGCTACGGTTAAATTTACAAGGTAATAATGTCTTTCATTCCAAGGAGTATTGCTTACCTCTGCCAACATAAATAAACATTGTTCATTTTTATCAAAACAGTAATAAAAGTTAATTGGGCTAAAATACAAACCTAAACAGCGACATTGGGCAATCATTAAAACTTTATGTCCGTCCCATTCACCGCCTAAACGACTTACTTTATTTGCTATACGTTGCTTTAACGTACCTAGTTCACTTTTTATGTAATCTTTTTCATTAAATCGAATAGGGTTAAACCATTGAGTGCCAAACAAAGAGTGTTGATTGGTTATTTGATCAAGTTCGTCTACTACAATACCCAACATAGATAGTTGATACGAAAACTCATGATGTTTAGGCGAAAAGCGTTTATGTGAAACAACACCTTGATAGATGCCGCTTTCACATTTTTTTATTTCTGCAGTAGGTTGCACAGTTAAAGTCCAATTCCGAATCGTTTAGCAACAACAAGTGCACTCACCACACCATCTTCATGAAATCCATTTCGCCAATAGGCTCCGGCAAAGTGGGTGTGGTTTTGTCCACAAATTTCATGTCGCCTATATTGGGCATCTAAACTTTGTTGGTTAAAAATAGGGTGATGATAAACAAAAATGTCGATAATTTTACTAGGATCAATTTTATCTGTTTGGTTGAGTGTTACACAGAATGTTTCATCAGTATCGCTTAAACCTTGTAAAATATTCATGTTGTAAGTAACACAAGACGGACGAGTTAATTGTTCCTTTGTACTGGTGTTGTCTAACAAATAATTCCAACTGGCCCATGCTAATTTACGCTTGGGTAACAAATTAGTATCAGTGTGTAATACCACTTCATTGCCGCTATAGGAGATATTCCCGAGTATATTTATTTCAGATTTTGTTGGTGCTTTTAATAACCCCAATGCTTGATCTGAATGGCAAGCAAAAACCACTTCGTCAAAAAGTCTTGTAGTACCATCTTCAAAAACTATTTCTATATTGTTTTTATGACGAATTACATGGCGAATATGAATATTAAGTTTAATACAATCAGCTAATGATTCGGTTAATGGTTTTATGTATTCTCTTGAACCTCCAGGTATCACATACCATTGCGGGCGATCGGTAATATTTAATAAACCATGATTATGAAAGAAGCGAATAAAAAAATGTAGTGGGAAAGCTTCCATTTCTATTAAGCTGGTAGACCATATTGCAGCTCCCATAGGTAAAATGTAGTTTTGCTTAAAGTAATCAGAAAAATTATGTTGTTTTAAAAAATCACCTAAAGTTACACTTTTATTAATATTATCTTCTAGATAGAGTGCCTTACAGCGTTTATTAAAACGAACAATCGCTTTAATTAGACGCCAAAATTTAATGCTGAAAATATTACTACGTTGAGCAAATAAGCTGTTTAGTGTATGGCCGTTGTATTCTAAATTTGACTGTTTATTGAATACACTAAAGCTCATTTCTGTAGGCTGTAAATCAACCTTAAGTTGCTTTAATAATTTAAGAAAATTAGGGTAGGTTTTATCGTTACATACAATAAATCCGGTATCTATAGCGTATGACTTATTATTAAGTACAATGTCTTTAGTGGCAGTATGTCCACCGATATAATTGTTTTTTTCAAATACGGTAACCCTGTGTTTTCTATTAAGTAAATAAGCACAGGTTAAGCCTGATATGCCAGAGCCAATAATAGCGATATTTTTCATAATTTTATTGTCCTTTTACCATTTTTTTTGCAAGGAATTTCCATATAAAAAATGGTAGCAAAGAGAGTAGTTTTAATAAGTACGTAAAGCGTTTAGGGAAGTTGATTTCTGAACGCTTACGGGATAAACCTTTAAAAATATATTGAGCAGCAGCATCAGAAGTAATAATGCAAGGCATGCTAAAGGTATTCTTATTGGTTAATTGAGTTTCAACAAACCCAGGGTTGATCACACTGACATTTATTTTTTGTGGGGTTAAATCAATAGCTAATGTTTTAGCTAAATAGTTCAAAGCCGCTTTTGATGCGCCGTAGGCTTCAGCTCGCGGTAAAGGTAAAAAACTTGCGCATGAGCTGGTTATTGCAAGTTGTCCGTTGGGTTTAATGAGTTTTAACCAAACATCTAAGCAATAGCCTATTGAAATCAAATTATCGCGAATAACGCGGGCAAATAAATCGCCATCAAAATTTACAGCATCATCAATATATTCACAGCCACCAGCATTTAGCAGTAATATGTCTAAACTTGGGAAGCTTAGTGCAATGTTTTGTATGTTTGCTTTGCTGGTTAAGTCGCAAGAGAATGTTGTAATATTCTCATGTTGCTTTGAGAGCTCATTAAGACGTTGCTGATTACGCCCACCGGCAAAAACAGTAAAACCTTTTTGCGCGTAAAGTAGTGCGGTTGCAGCTCCTATTCCTGAAGACGCTCCGGTGATCAGTATAGTTTTCATTTGTTTATTCTTTTCTTCAATAAACCAATAACACTGCCTAGTAATGGAACATGTTCATATAACATAGCACCAACATCGAGATAATCTCGGTGATAAATTATTTTGTTATTCATGGTTTTTAAACGAGAGTGCCCTGATACAGATATGACTTTAGCTGCATTAAGTTTTGGATGCTGGTATCGCATTTCCCAATATATAGCGGCTTCGTCAAAGGTATGAATAAAATGATTTATTTCGAAGGTGCAGCTAATTACATTAGTGTATAAATTTTCAAAATAAGTTATTAGGTTGTGCAACCCTTCAACTCTATGTAGTGGATCTTCAAATACGATATTTTCATGGTAAACCAGAGTTAATGAATTTAAGTCGTCTTTAGACAAGCTCTGATATACCACCTGAAATTGAACCAACCAATCAGGTGTATTTATATCATTAAGTAAATTTGAAGTTATATCACTCATAAATACCTTTTTATCCTTAAGTTATTTTCTTGTTTTAATAAACAATAGTACGGCTACTCTATTATTACGAAGCGAATACGTTTTAGGATCATATTTATTAGGAAATAACCATTATCAAATAAGCAGCTAGGAATATATCTCTAAATATTTAACTCGTTAATAGGCATATTTTAGAGCACTTGATAGATCTCTAATCATATAATCACCAACAAGATAAAATCATATTTAATTTTCGTTTTTTAAATAAAAAATACCTATTGTTTTCTTTTTGAGGGTGTTAGTATGTTTCAATGTACAATTACTGTACGGTTTCTGGTTTGTTTATGATGTTGGCTACTGTTTATGATTTTCAATTTTCATTAATGGAATGAGTTTAAATAAAAGTAAGCTTTGTTCAAATCAAATAAAATAAAGAAAATATTAGTTACTTTTTAGCAGCTTCAATCTGTGAACGTATTTTCTATAAAATAATAAAATAAAGGGGTTACGAAGTGGTCAATCAATTCAAATTAAAACCATTGTCGCTAGCAATAGCATCATTATTTGTAGTGAGTGGTGTCTCATACGCTGCTGAAAATGAAGTCAAAGATGAGAAGGCTAAAGACAAAAAAGATGTTGTAGAGGTAATTGAAGTAACTGGTTATAGAGGGAGTATTCTGAGATCTATTTCAGATAAACGTAACTCATCAGGTATTGTTGACTCTATTTTTGCTGAAGATATAGGTAAAAATACAGATCAAAACATTGCTGATGCATTATCAAGAGTTACAGGGGTTTCTATTCAAACAGAAGATGGAGAAGGAACTCGTATTTCAGTTCGAGGAACTGAAGCCAGCTTTAATAATATTAGTTTAAATGGTGTTCAGTTAACGAGTAATGATGGTTCATCAGCTGTAGATTTGAGTGGTTTCTCATCAGATATACTCGCTTCAATTCAAGTATACAAAACATCTAGCGCAGATCAAGATGAAGGAGCTTTGGGCGCGAATGTTGTATTAAAAACCCCAAGCCCACTTAGCTTTGATAAAGATAGACGTCAGCTTGAAGTTCAATATAGATACAATGAATTTTCAGAAAAAGATAATAATAAAATATCGGGTACTTTTTCTCATAAATTTACCGATAATTTTGCTGCAATGATCACCGGAACAACAGAAACACAAGATATAAGACGCGATCAATTCCAAACCTCCCCAGAAGAAATTTTTGCACAAGGCGGGCGTTACTCTACCACTGATGGCAGTGATAACAGTGCTGGTGTTGGTGGTATGGTATACAAAGAAATGAAATATCAAATGTTTCAAAATACACGAGACCGAGACTCACTCAATGCGGTTTTTCAGTATGTACCTGCTGAAGACACTGAAATTAAGTTAAGTTTAAGTGCATTCAACCAAACTGTGCATACTAATAATCAAGAATTAATGATGAGCCCTTTGTATGCTAGTGGCTATGTACGCGATATAGATGAGAGTACAGGTAACGTTGATGGAGATAACTATTACGATCCCACTCCAGGTTCAGACGGCGGTGATAGAGTATTAGATCCTCAAGAAGATTGGTGGACACTTGATCCAAATAATAAAAGATTTGTTAAATTTTTAAACCGTCAATCATTTGGTCGAAATAACGAATCTGTTAGTATTAATGAAACAAAGAACAAAGTAGCAACATTATCTTTAAGTCATTATTTTACTGATAATTTTAGAATGGATTTATCAGCGGGGCTTTCTAAAACCGATTTAGATTTATTACCCGGTTCAGGCAACACGCTAGGTATTAGTACTCGACGATTAACCAACAATCAAAAATTTGAAATACCATCAGATCAGATCATACCTAATGGATACGATTGTACTTTAGGTCGATGCCAAATGGTTGTTGTTCCACCTGATTTAACATTAGGTGCACAACCTGATGGCGTAGCAGGTAGTTCTGCTAGTGCATTTGGTGGTTATTCCCCAACAGACCCTTATGCTAATACGGTACAGCAAATCACCCGTACGAATCGAAGTACTAAAGATACAAATAAATCTATATATTTAGATTTTGATTGGGATCTTGATCATGAAAACATTAACCAGATTGAGTTTGGTGGTAAATGGGCTCAACGAGTTAAAGAGTTTGAATCACAATGGTATCAAGTTACTAACGCTACCACACAACATTTTGACACATCACAAGTTGATGAAAATGGTAACTTTAAGCAATTGACCCCTGTAGATACTTGGCAAGTTTTCTCGCAAATTCCTATTGCTGATGTTGCTCGTGAACAGCCTTTTGTTCCTGATGGATTTATGGAAGGATTAGTCGGTACTAACTCAGCTTATTCTAGCGATATGTTAAATGGTTGGTATTTAATTGATACTCAAAAAGCAGCCGTTAGATTATATGAAGAATATTATGATGGTGAAGATATTCGTTTTGAAAATTTATTATGGGTGCCTGAAAACACTACTCGCGCTGATGTTGAACAGGAAACAAGTTCACTATACGCTAAAGCAGACTTCTCATTTATGGATGGACGTTTAACGGGTGATATTGGTTTACGTTATGTAAGAACTGAAGTTGAAGTATTACGAGATCAAACAGCCGTTAATTATCATGGTAGTCCAAATATGTGGACTTGGCATGAATTAAGAGATGCAGGATTATTTGGTGGTGGTGCTGATGAATGTAGTTCATTCCAAGCTTCTTCTCCTGATGAATATAGCCAAGTAGTACGTATTGATCAAGGGCCTGCAGGCAACCCTGTGGAATGGAGAGATTCATTTGATGGTACTTTTCAGGTCGTTAATAGATATGATGCTAATGGAAATCCAATTATATTACCTGATAAGAAAGCTTTTGACGGCGGTGTTATCTATACCGATGTGGTTAGAGGTGGTGATCCGTTAGTTGCTGGCGATTTTGTTGAAGCTCAATATTCAATTGATCCAAATAGCTCACTTAAATGTGTTGATCAAAACTTTGCTACTTTAGCTAACCCATGGACAAGTAATAGCTCACCTTTGACTAGACCAGACATACACTCAGATCTTTCAACAGCTGCTGTAACTGGAAATCAAGCTAGACAATATGATGCAACCCTTAAGCATACCTATACTAACTTACTTCCTAGTTTTAACTTGAACTACCTAATTAAGGAAGATTTGATTGGTCGTTTTGCCGTTTCACAAACAATGGCTAGACCTAAGTTTGAGGATGTTAGAGGTGGTTTCACATTCAGAGAAACAGAACAGTCAGACCAGCATAATATCAGAAACGCAAGTGATGCTGAATTAGATGCGATGGTATCTACCAATTTAGATTTATCTTTAGAATGGTACTTTAATAAAAGTAGTCAGTTATCATTATCTTACTTTAAGAAAGATATTAAAGATTATGTTGATAAAATTAATACTGATGTTTATGTAACTGATATTAGAAGAAATCTTGATATTGAAACGTTAACTCTTGAAGATTTTATTATTCCAATTGTTGAATCAGAAAGCGCTAAAGCCGAAGCAGATAAGCTTAGACCTGGAGAAACGCTAGATTCAATAGGTATGGAAGGCGATCAGCGAATGTGTCATCCAGACCGTATTACTAACTTAACTTGGGAGAATCCATCTGAATGGATTAATCAATGTGCCATCGTTAATTTAGAATATAAACTCAATGGTGCTAAAGCTAAAGTTGAAGGGATAGAGTTTACATATCGTCAAACGTATGACTTTTTACCGGGACTCTTATCTGGTTTAGGTTCAAATGTTAACTATACCTATGCTAAATCTAGTTCAAATCCAGGAACACTTACAATTACGGGAGATAGCGATGTTTCATCAGTACCGCAAGCGTTTACCCCGCAACATACATTAAATACCTCACTATACTGGGAAAAATCAGGACATTCTGTACGATTAACGCATCGTTATAACTCAGTTCAATTTGTTGGTCGACAATTTTCAGATTACTTAGAGTGGCAAGACGCTAAAGAAAGCTTAGATTTAGCAATTAATTACAAGTTTAA
This sequence comes from Pseudocolwellia sp. G5-9, assembly GCF_055808995.1. Classification (NCBI taxonomy): domain Bacteria; kingdom Pseudomonadati; phylum Pseudomonadota; class Gammaproteobacteria; order Alteromonadales; family Colwelliaceae; genus Pseudocolwellia; species Pseudocolwellia sp. G5-9. The sequence continues at coordinate 2,305,340 of NZ_CM147893.1, read as the reverse complement.
TAAAAATCTTTCATTTCGTTTTGATGGGTTGAATTTAACTGATACTAAAGTACGTACGTTCTTAACTGCAGATAAAGTGAAACTTGATCGAATTAATGAGTCAGGGGAGCGTGAACAATATGTTTACAAACAAGGTAACCCTATGACTGATTCGTCAGTAGATACTAGTTTTACTCGTACAGAGTACCGTACTGGTAGACATTATAGACTTAGCTTACGTTTGAACTTTTAAAATCGTATTCTTAATAAAAATAAATTCAAAATATAAGATAGCCCGATGCAAAGTTCGGGCAATCACGATAAATTAGGTACTTATTTATGAAATCTAAAATCATTTCTTTATTAGCTATATCTGTCTTGTTAGGTGCATGTGGCAGTGACAGTGATAATAACGAAGGGCTCAGCCCAAAAGCTATTGTTCCTTCAAATGACAATGGCGATACAACACTTTATATTCAGTTTATAGAAGAAGATCCTATTGCACGTATAGACTTATTAGAAAATATTGACTTACAAGGTAAGCAAGGCTTTGTCACTAATGTTGTATGTCAGCTTGATCCTGAAACAGGAGAAAATAAGGTTGATGAAGAAGGTAAGGAGATATTAATTCCAGAAGGTGGCTTATTTATGCGAGCCAATTTTATGGAAATTGATCCTTCAGTATGGGAAAACCAAGTAAAGTATACTGTAGATGGCCCAGAGGAAATAATTTACACCTGTACTTACAATATTGATAATTTTGCATTAGAAGAAGTTGAAACAGTGGGCGAAACTGAAGGAGAGAGCGAAGCTGAAACGATTACAGAAGTTCTTCCTGTTAGTGTTGCACGAAATGTTGAAATTAAAATTATTGCAAAAGAACATGTTGCAGAAAGCATAACGGCATCTCATTCACCTCAGTTTGAAGTTCCGCTTTCTTTACCTTTCTTTCAATTTTATAACCTTGGCGTTTTACCTGATAATGCATCAATAAAAAGAGCTACATATATTAGTGATAATCCTGCTGTTCTTGAAGTGGACGCTGAAACAGGTCTTGCAAAACCTATTTCTGAAGGAACTGCTACGGTTACAATTTCAACCTTGTCTCCAGAAAAACCTGTTTCTGTTACACGTGTTGTGAATGTAGTTGACACTACTAGTCAAGCGATAGGTGCTCAATTTTTAAATGGTGCTAATGAACCAATAACTCAGTTCTCGATAGAAGAAAAAACGAGCGCTGCGTTAAATGTTGAAGTTTTATTTCAAGCAGGTGTTGATACTTCTTCTTCAAATAGCGCGGTTCGATTTATATCTTCTGATGAAAATCTACTGACTGTTGATGAAAATGGTGTAATAACTGCGGGTGTTAACGTAGGTTCGGCTTTAATCGGAGTGATTACTGATGCACAGGAATTTGTACAATTTTTACAAGTAGAAGTCATTGGTGACCCAAGTCTAGTTAAATTGCATAATTCTGACTTTGAATCTGGCGTTTTTGAAGAGGTTGGCGATTGGCAAACATATGGACAAGTTTTAGGTGGAAATCCTACACCACAAAGTGATGCTATTGAAATTAATTCAGTTAATCCACTTGACGGTAATTATGATTTAAAAGTAACTGGTTCAAACATTCTTAAATTTAGACAAGCGGGTATTGCACTACGATTTTTCGATAATGATGAAGTTGATGCAAATGGAGAGCCTGTTGAAAACCCTAATGCACCTAAATTGATAGGTGAGTTTGGTAAAGATACTACTTATATTTTAGAATACCGTACAACCATGATATCAAGCTTATTGAATAATAATGGTCACGTAAGGTTATGGTATGAAGGTATCGATGCCCAAGGTCCTAAAAGTGCTGATGATGCATATTTTAATAAAGGACAAACATCTGCAAAGGTATTGTGGGGAGGGTTAGGTACTTCGGTTAATGCTCTGAAAAAGCATGAATTTACCATTAGTGGACGTAAAAAATTATACCAAATAGTATTGTTTGCAAATAACGGAAGTGCACTAATAGAAAACTTGGAGTGGTATATTGATAATATTCGTTTCTACAAAGTAGAAGAAGAATAATTATTGTACTTTAAATAGCTATATACTCTTTTTATATAGCTATTTTAGATGCACCTTATTACATAGCTTAAAAATAAACGAATATAGTAAATAATATGAAGGATGGTTTATAGCTTAAACCATCCTTATATTTATAGGGTAAAAAACTTAGCCGATTATTATATTTAAACCGTCCCGAATTATGCCATTTTAATCTCTAAAATAAATTATCTCCCTCCAAACAAAGGATTTGACTTATCTAATGTGTAAATTAACCCAATACACTTTATTTCTCTTTACTATATTAGCTTTCAGTCCCATGACAGTATTCGGCACAAATATTTTTGAAGCGGATAAATTATTCAAACAAAAGCAATATCAAGAAGCAAGAAAGGCTTATTCGGCTTCAGTAAAGTTAGGTAGTCCACACGCATTTTATCAATTAGGCACTATTTATCACCAAGGGTTAGATGTTGTTAAAGATCCTATTAGTTCGTATATATGGTTCTCTCTGGCTGCAGAATATAACTTTAATGATGCTCAGCAAGTTTCCGACAAAATCTACCAGCTATTATCCAAAAAATCACAAGAACAAAGTCAAAAATTATTAACATCACTTAAACAAAACTTGGGTAAGTCTGTTATTAATCAACGGTACTTTCCTTTATTGAATCAAGAGTTATTAAATGAAAAAGTAACTTTTGGTGGTGCTGGAAAATTAGAAGTTAATTACCAAGATTTTGAACTTATATTAGATAGTTTTGATACTAATTTTGAAAGCAATATAGCAGATGATGCAGGAGAAAATGATCCCTTTTTTATTGATGAAGATGATCCTTTTGCTGAGGAGGATTCTAATCCTGCTTTTCAACGACCAACCAACACTATGGCCAGAAAAGTTCCTTTTTTAATCGTTGATTATGATGTAGGCCCAGACGGTTCAATTAGAAACGTAAGAAAAGTACAAGAAATCGGTTACTCTAGAACGATTTTAGAAACCTTTGTTTTTTCAACATTTCCAGCACCTAATTTTAAAGAAAATCGTATTAATTTTTTAAATCGTAGTTATATTGGTTCTGCATTTTATTCCAAATTTAGAATGAAGGAAGAGAACGAATTACTCTTTGATCGTGTTAGACGGCATGCGAAAAAACTTAAAAAAAGCAACCAATTTAATGATCAATATCAATACGCTATGATGCTATGTACCTTTACTTGGCTAGAACAAGAAAAAGGTGAAGCCGAACAACGCTTAAAGAATCTTGCAGAGCAAGGTCATCCTTTCGCTCAATATGAATATGGTGCCAAGCTGTACCGTGAGCAAACAGATATACAACAAGGTATACATTGGATATCACAAGCCAGTAAATATGGTTTAGCTAAAGCTGAATATTTACTGGCAACTATTCTCTTGCATAGTCCATGGGTACAGCAAGATGAAAAGAAAGCATTGTTTTGGTTTGAATCAGCGATAAAACAAGATCATCAAGCTGCAAAATTACAAGCAACAGCACTTAAATTATTAGCCATAGACTCTAGTTTACATGATATTCCTGGTGCAATAGTTTATTTGACGGAGCTGGAAGACAGCCAAATAAATAACCCTGAATACTATTTTTTACTATCTGTTTCTCATAAAAATCGTGAAAATAGAAACTTTAGAGAAGTTATTAGATATATAGAAAAAGCGATAGATTTAGGTGAAAAATACAACTGGGATGTTGGTTATTGGCAAGGGTTACTTGAAAAATGGACAACAGGAAGTGTATATATTGTTGAATGATAACGGGTATATACCCGTTACCAATCAAGATGCGTATTTCAGAGCGCTTGAGCGATATCAATTCAAGGCAATGCTTTGTAATAATGGTCGTTCCCTTATAAAAAGCATTGTTGATGAAGTGATTTTGCTCAAACGCTTCTTCGATGGGTCTAAAAACAATTTATGCTGCGTTATTAATTTTAGTAAGGGAATAACCATGACGTAAACTTAATGCCTAGCCTAAATTGTTTTTAGTTCCCACTGAAACCTGCATCTTGAATGATAACGGGTATATACAATGCAGGTAAAAAAAGATGAATAATTTATCAGCTTCTTTTACCTTAGCCAGTTAGTATTATTTAATCCTAATTGGGGGGATTTAGACTTTGTAAAAATCTAAAGCGTCTAATCTTGCTGTTTTATGATCAACAATAGGTTCAGGGTAAGACTGTGTTGCTCCAATACTCGCGAGATACTTATGAGGAAAATGTATATGTTTTGCAGGTACATCACTCAACTCAGGTATATATTTCTTAATAAAACTGCCATCTGGATCAAAGCGTTCACTCTGCCTAATGGGGTTAAATATTCTGAAATAGGGTTGAGTATCACACCCCGCGCTAGCTGCCCATTGCCAGCCGCCATTATTTGCTGAAAAGTCGCCGTCTATTAAGTTTTGCATAAAAAATCTTTCGCCCAAACGCCAATCAATTAATAAATGCTTTGTTAAAAAGCTGGCAACTACCATACGTAATCGATTGTGCATCCAACCTGTGGTCACTAATTGTTTCATTGCTGCATCAACTAACGGATAACCTGTGCGTCCTTCACACCACGCTTGAAAGTGTTGCGGAGTATTACGCCATAATAAGTGGTCGTACTTAGTTTGAAAGTTTTTATGCTTACATAATTGCGGAAAATGAAACAGCAAGTGCTTATAAAAATCACGCCATGCGAGTTCATTTACCCAACAAAATTTATCTGCTTTTGGATTTTCTAATAGGTGAGGGTGTTTTTGTAATACGTTAAACAGTAAGGCTTTAGCGCTAATGGCTCCAATCGCTAAATAAGGCGATAGCCCAGAAGTACCTTTTAGCGCAGGGAAGTCACGGTATTCTTTGTATTCGTCATGTTTATCTTCAATAAAACTGGGAATAATCTGATCCAATACGTCAGACACTAATGGCCATTTTTTTGAACAAACTTTAGGAGTATTTAATGTTATTTTCGCCAGCGTAACTATTGGTGGCTTGGTTACCGTATTCATGACTTTTGGTGGATAGCTCATTGTAAAAGAATGCTTAGCTAACTGATCAGCCCAGTTATTTTTAAAAGGAGTAAACACCTTGTACATGGCTTTATCACCGTTAAGTACTTTACCTTTTTCTACAATAACGTCAGCTTCAAAAAGATGTAGCGATAGATCTGTGTTACTAATAGCTTGTTGTAATTTGTTATCTCTGTTTTGTTCGTTTATTTCAACTTCGCTGTTGGCATATATATTGTCAATATTGTGCTGTTCACAATAGCTTAATAATTGTGATATTTGGTCGTTATAGTCAGTAGATTCAATATAATCTAAGGTTATGCCTAATTCAGATAATTGTTCTGCCAGTAAGTTGAGATGGCGTTCAATAAAGTCAGCTTGAATCGGTGCCATATCATGCTGTTGCCACTGCAGGGGCGTTGAAATATATACAGCTTTACAGCGCTTATCTGTTATAGCTTGTGTAAGGGCTGGGTTGTCGTAAATACGTAAATCTTTTCTAAACCAAATAACGTTCATAGTTTATGTACCTAACTTAATAATATTAAAAGGTATAATCATTATTAATACTATTAAGTTATTTTATTGGTGACTGAGTAGTAGGTTAATTTATTTTTTATTATCTATACTTATTGTCTATACCCGTTGTGAAATATAAGAAAATACTTTTGTTATATTTATTACTATACAAGAGAGTGTTAACATTATATTTACATATTGAATGATAACGGGTATATATTTAATTGTGCTTATTTTGATTTCATAAAAGAAATTAAATATACAATAGAATGTGTGTTCATTTTTAATACCTCTAGCTAAGGTAATACGTGAGAAATCAACAATAAGATCAGTTTGTGTGCTTTTATTGTTTAGCTCTTATTTAATGTGGTTAAGCTATATGGATATTTTTAATCAAATAATTAGTTTAATAAACGAGTCCATATGTTTAATCAAAAAATTAAAGAAGAATTAAAAAATTGCAAAGACCAACTAGTAGAAGCTCAATCGACAATTGCTGCTATTAAGCATGGGGTTGCTACTATCGAGTTTTCACCTGAAGGTAATATTCTTGATGTGAACAAACTTTTTCTCAATATCGCCGGGTATAAAAAGAATGAAGTTATTGGGGCACATCACTCAGTAATGTGTGAGTCTAACTATGTATCGAGTAAGGCTTATAAAAACTTTTGGGAAGATTTACGTGCAGGAAAAACAAACAATGGAACGTTTGAACGTCGAAATAAACAAGGTGATGTTATTTGGTTAGAGGCGACTTATTTTCCTGTTATAGTAAATAATAACGTTGTGAAAATAATGAAAATTGCTTCTGATGTTACCGCGGAAAAATTAGCAGCATTAGCGACAGAGCAAGTACTAAGTTCTTTAGATAAATCACAAGCCATCATTGAATTTACTCCCGATGGATACATACTTAAAGCAAACCAAAACTTCACAGATGCTGTTAGATATGACTTAAGTGAAATTAAAGGTAAACATCATAAAATATTCTGCGAAAGTCAGTTCTACGAAGAAAACCCAAATTTTTGGGATGATTTGAAAAGCGGGGAGTTTAAAAGTGGTCAATTTTTACGAAAAGATAAATACGGAACTCCTATCTGGCTTGAAGCAACCTACAATCCTATTATTGATAGCAATGGTGATGTGATTAAAGTTATTAAGTTTGCTCATAATATTACTGCGAATGTTGAAAAAGAATTTGCTGTTCGCGACGCATCTAATATGGCACATAATATATCACTTGAAACGGTTAAAATAACAGAACATGCCAGCGAGTTACTTGATTCATCAGTTAAATTGTCAAATGAAATCTCTGAAAAAGCTAAAATTACTACCGAGCAAATAGCTAAGCTTAGTGAGCAGTCTGAGAACATACAAGCCATAGTATTAACGATTAAAAGTATAGCAGACCAAACTAATTTATTAGCACTTAATGCCGCTATTGAAGCCGCAAGAGCTGGAGAGCAAGGAAGAGGTTTTGCTGTAGTAGCTGATGAGGTACGACAATTGGCTTCTCGCACTAGTCAATCAACAAGCGAAATTGAAAGTGTAGTGCTTAATAATCAGTCTATCACGACTAGTGTTCAAGAAGGGATGAATTCAGTTTCAGATTTTGTAGAGAAAGGTAAAGTGCAAATATCTGAAGTTGCAGAGGTGATGGATGATATTAAGAGTGGGGCCGCTAATATATCTAATACCGTTTCAGCATTATCTCAAACTTAATTATTGGTGTTATAAAACTTAATACTTTATGTTGAAACTAAGCTTATTCAGCGTGTTTATCAACATAAAGTATTAAGTGTCAAATTACATCAGTTCTAAAACCCGTACCTAAGTTTTAAATCATCAGGATAAGGAGATAAATACACTTGTGCAGATAAATACTCCTCTGTGTGCTCTCTTAAATAATGATTAATTAAAGTGAGTGGTACTAACAAAGGTAAAATACCTTCTCGGTATTGATGTATTTTTTCAACCAATTCTTGTTTTTGAGATTTGTCTAAGTGCTTTTTAAAGTAGCCTTGTAAATGCATTAAGGTATTAGCATGGCTTCTTCTGTTTGACAGTTTTTTCAATGCTGTCATTAATCCAGCAATATACAAATCGGCTTGTTCTTCTAACGGTAAATCAGCTCTTGCTAAAAGTTGACCTAATGCTTTATAGCTATCGATATGATGGCTCATCACCAAATATTTATGTTCGCTATGAAACTTGATGAGTTTATGTTTTGTAAGGCCTGAAGCGATAAGATCTTGCCAATGGCGATAAGTAAAAATACGAATGATAAAATTTTCACGCAATGGCATATCATTTAAACGGCCATTTTCTTCACAAGGTAGCAATGGATTAGCTTTCATGACTTCTCTAGCGAAAAAACCTACACCATCGTGTTTGCAGCCTTTTCCATGGTCATACCAAATTTTTACACGTTCCATACCGCAGCTTGGGCTTTTTTGACAAAAAATAAAACCACTGAGTGAGTCAAAAGTTTTTGCTGTTTTTTGTCCATATTCCGTTAAGGCTTTTGTTACATCGCCTGAACCGTCTGGTTGGCTAACAGTAATGATATCGTCTTTTATAATTTGTCGAATGGTTGGACGAGGAATAGGTAAACCAATAGCAACTTCAGGGCAATAAGTTTTAAAATCTACATGTTTGCTTAATTCATTCATGCAAAAGTCAGATTTTTTATGGCCTGTATCATAACGAACAGGTTCACCATGAACGCAAGCACTCATACCTATTACTGGTTTATTAAGGGGTTCTTTCATGGTGTTCCTTTACAAAAGTTAATAAATAAAAGCGCCAATAGGGTTTAGTAACTTACTTAAGCCTTGGGTAAACTGTAATGCATCATCAGCTACGGTGTAGCATAAACAGCCCTCTGCTGTATGTGGTGTGTGGGTGTTTTTATCGGTTAACCAAATAAAGTCGCCTTTAACGTAAGTGCCCATTTCGTCTTCAAAGCTACCTTCAAGCAATAGGGTTAGTTCAAAGCCTTTATGAGTGTGCGAAGGAACTCCACCGTCTTTGTCTATATGCAATAAGCTTGAATGTAGCGCACCTTCATTTAAGTTTAGTCGTGCTCGGCTTAATTTGCCCATTTTTTGCCATCCCATCATCGACATAGATCGAAGTGCGGTAGGTAATTGATAAGTAGAGCCTTTAATTTCAATTTCTAGGGGCTCTTGCACAACAAGTTCAGCAATTGATTCATCTTCAGTGATTGAATCAATCATAAATTCATAACTCAGCTCATCTGTAGCTGCTGTATTAGTAGTAGGCTTATCTGAATAACTGTTGTAAGTTTTAGCGTCAGGTGAAAAAAAGTTAGCGGCAGACTCTTCTGTAAGGTGCTGAATGTTTTTCGCACAAACCTCACACAGCTCGGCATGCACAGCAATTGCTGCGCTTAATGATGCAGGTAATTCGCCTTCAACAAAAGCACTAAGGAGTTCGTGTGTTGGATGATGAGTGATCATTTCGATTCTCCTATTTGTTGTTTTAATTTAACCAAAGCTAGCCTTAATCTCGACTTTACGGTTCCTACTGGAATGGCGAGTTTGGTCGCCAATTGTTCTTGTGATAAGTCTTGAAAATATAAACCGTTCACAATTTCTTTTTGCGCTTCAGGTAGTGTATTAATGTGTTTGAGAATGTGTGAGCTCATAAGGTGATCATCAAAAATATTGTCTTCTACAAGTTCAGCTTCTGCTATTGGCCAAATATCATCACTAAGTGTGTCTTCTCGGTTTGATCTGACTTTTCTTAACATATCAAACGATAAGTTACGCATAATGCTGTAAACCCAAGTGGTTGCTTGACCTTTGTCGCCATCAAAAAGGTGAGCTTTTCTCCAAATATTACTCATGGTTTCTTGTAAAAGCTCGTTGGCTGCACTTTCGGTATTCAGCTTTTGTATGCCAAATCTAATTATTTTGGGCGCAAACCAAGAGAATAGCGCAGTAAATGCAGCTTTATCTCTATCGGTAGCTATATCGTATAGCCAGCCTTTTAATTGCTGTTGTTCATCAGGATCCATTGTTGAATTTCTTAAAATGATTTCAGCTGGCGCTGAGTTATAGTTCCAAGGTGTATTCATAATATAACACTTAACAGCAAATAAAGTTGAGGCTCTGTTGTGTTATACGCATTGTTTTATATTAGGGATCACTCTGTTCCAGTAAAAGTGTTAAATGAGTTGATTTGAAAAAATAATAGGAAAGGAGAATTTGTGTAATAACAAATAACTCACATGGCATTCACTATTTCAAACAACTCGTTATGTTTCTCCTGCAACAGTGCAAAGATATGAAATTGGTTTTTAGCACGATCTAAATTTTGTTCGGCATAGGCTGTTTGAAAGTAAACATTACCGTTTATATAGTCAGTTAAAAACCGTATAGCCAGCATAAAAGGGATGAGTTGTGAGCCAACCACTAAGCTTTCTTTTTCGTGTGTAGAAAGGTTGTTGTTAAATGCAGTAAGGTAGCCGCGCGCAATAGCTTTAAATATATCCATTCGAATAGTCATGCTATGTAAATCAGTGCTGTTCTCATCAATGTTAGGGCAGCATGTTCTAACTAAATCACCAAAGTCATTCATTAAAAAACCAGGCATACAGGTATCTAAATCAATTACCGCTACGGGTTGCAGAGTAATATGTGAAAATAGCAGGTTGTTAATTTTTGTATCGTTGTGAGTTACCCTTAAAGGTAAGTGAGTACTCAGTTCGTTTACTTGCTTTACAAACGCTTTTTGATGTTCAATAAAAGAAATTAACGTTTGGCTTTCTTGTATTCTCTGCGCTTTCTTTTTATCTGAATCACTATTAGAACATGCATTTAATGCAGTGTTTAGTTGTTGCAGTCGGGTATTTATATTATGAAAGTTTGGAATGGTTTCGTTAAGTTTTCGTGCGTCTAAATCACTTAGCGTTGTTGTAAATTGAGCGAAAGCATTGGCCATAAGTTCAGCTTGCTGTGTAGTTTCAATCGCTTCAATAGTGACTGAGTTGGAAATGTAATCAAGTGCGCGCCAATATTCTTTTTTATCGCTATTTTCATAACAAGTAAGTGCGTTTTGATGAATGTTTTTAACGTGTCCAATACTGTTGAACGGGTAAGATTTATTTTGTGTTTTTTGCTGTAAATGCTGATGAATTAATTCAGCGTTTTCAACGATAGATTGAGGTTGTGGAAATACATGCGTATTAATGCGTTGTAATACAAAACAGGTGTCTGACGATTCAACCAAAAATGTATCGTTAATTAAACCATTACCAATACAAGTGATTTTGCTGGTATTTAATGAGCAATTATACAAAGGCAATATGTGCGTGAGTGTTTTTTTTATGCTGTCGCTTAGTTTGCTGTTCGTTAGGTGTTCGTGTGTATTTGGCATAAGCTCTATGTATGATTATTTTTTTAAAGGAAACGATAAGCTAAAACTAGCGCCTCCGTACTGTGTTGAATTTTTAGCTACAATTTTACCTTGATGCCAATCCATAACTTTCGCACAAATAGCTAAACCTAATCCAAAGTGGCCATTTTCTCTTGAGCGATTGGTATCAAGTTTTACGAAAGGATCAAATATAACATCGAGTTTGTTTTCAGGTATACCTTTACCGTCGTCTTCTATATTAATAGTGAGTAAATTTGAGCTGCTTATTATGCTTATATGAACACTTTTAGACGCGTACTGAACAGCATTGCCAACCAAGTTTTGTATGGCTCGTTGGCACCAGTATTCGTCAATTAAGGCGGTTATGGGTTTTGAGGTTTTATGATAAATTAATGCAATATTATATTGCTGAGCCAGTGATTGCAGTTCGTCGGTTACGTTTTGTAAAAAATCGTTAATATCAACGGTTTCTTTTTTGAGATTAAACGCTTTTCGTTCCATGCCAGCATATTCTAAAAACGCTGAGGTCATGTCTTCCATCCGCGTGATTTCAGCTTCCATGCGGTTTATGTAAATGTCTTTTTTCTCAAGACTTTTCGCGTCTAGCGCAGCTTCTACGCCAAAGCGTAAACACGACATTGGGGTTCTTATGTCGTGAGATAAACTTCGAGCGAGTATTTGGTTGTCGTTCACGAGTTTTTCTATTTTTGCTGCCATTTGGTTGAAGCTATTTTCAAAAGAGCGAATATACGAGTATTTACTAGAAGATATACGAAGCTCTAAGTTACCTTCGCCTATTTTCTCTGCCACAGAAGTAAGAATAAATAGTCGACGAGTTAACGGAAACAGCCATAAAATAATAATGCTACACACACCTAAATATAAAATAGAGGTAAGAATAATATCTACGTTTTGGCTCTCTATTGGATCGGTTGGTAGATGAATTTCAATTAATGCATCGGGGTGCGCGTGTAGCTTTCTTAATAAATAGGGATTACTTTCTGACGCTAATAATAAACCGCCTGTTTGTGATAGCTGTACTGATAAAGACTCAGGCAAAGCGACGTTACTCGCTTGTTCTAAAGAAATATCTATTTGGTAATATTGACTGAATTTTTTAACTTCACTAGATAGTTGGTTGTGAGGTATTAGGTTAAGCTGCTGACTTATGCCTTCGATCAATTTTTTATAAATAACAATATCGCTGCTGTCTTCATAATCGGCATGTTCTTCAACCAGAGCGTCTAGGCCCCAGCTAATAATAAATAACGAGCCAAGCACTGCAAAAACAATGCTGATGTATAAACGTCTCATTAATTTTCTTCAGCCCAAGCGTCAGACACAAATAAGTAGCCTTTGCCCCATACGGTTTTAAATTTTTTCGGTTTTTGAGGATCATCATTAAAGAGTTTACGTAGGGTTGAGAGCATAACGTCGAAACGGCGATCTTGTCCGTCGTATTCTCTGCCTTTTAGTGCTTTAAAGACTGAATCTCTATCAACTACTTGACCCGCATGAGTGGCTAAAAACAACAAAAATGAAAACAAACTGGTGGATAATTCAATCTCTTTGCCTTGATAGATAACACGTTTGGCATCTTCGTTAATGAGTAAGCAGCCATGTTGTATTTCATTGGTTTGTTGAATAGGCGCATGATTGTTTTTTAATGCGCTGGTGATACGTGCGAGTAGGGCGCGTGGTCTTACTGGTTTAATAACATAGTCGTTTGCGCCGGCTTCTAAGCCGATAACTTCATCAAATTCGTCAGCACGTGCTGTTAACATAATAATAGGGATTTGTGAGTTTTCGCGAATTAAACGGCAGACTTCAATACCATTTAATCCGGGTAACATTACGTCTAATAATACAATGTCGGCGTTGTAGTTTTTTAATTCGTTCATGACTAAGTCGCCTCGGTCAACATGTTGAACATTAAAACCTTGTTCTACTAAATATTCAGACACCCAATTGGCTAAGGTTATGTCGTCTTCGACCAGCAATATGTTATTTTGTGTAGTCATCTTGTACTCCTAAAACAATCGCCATCTGCGTTTACGAGGTGATTTTTTATGAACCCAGCTTACGTCTACTGTTGCTTCTGCAAGTGGTTCATTATTGTTATTTATTAATTGGTAAGTGAGTGATTCACTTGATTCAAATTCAAACGAAAATGAATTACCTTTGCTATTTTTCCAACACTTTATGGTTTGTTGAGGTTGTGTTGATTGTTTTTGTACAATACAAAAGTTGTCATTATGTAATGTACTCCACTGTATTTTTACTTGTGCATAACAGGTTCTGCCTTGGTTTAAAGCGACGCACATAGCGGGCTTTATTTGAAAAACAATACCTTGTTGCTGTTGTGCAAAACTTACCTTTGGCAATAAACACATTATTAATATAATGGGCGGAAAAGCAGCTCCATTGCTTAACTTAAAATACATATATTACCCCAAGCAGAAATTGAGTAATATTTTGCCTATCAATTAATGGGCTTTTACCAATTGTATTGGAGTAATAGGTTTGAGTTACACCCGCACTAAAAGACCATTTTTTTGAAATAGGGTATTGAGCGTAAACTTCAAATGTTCCTTTAAAGCCGGTGTTCGGATCATAATAGGCTCTGGCGTTTGTTACTTCTTCTTCTTTAATGCCGTAATAATAATCCATTACCTGATTGGAATAATAGGTAACACCGCCACCAATATAAATATCCCAATTTTTATAGATATATACTTCGTTGTAATATACGTCAATTAACCAACCGTTAGCCTTACTCCAATGGGTTAGGTTGGCAAAATCTATCGAGAAAATAGAATCGTCATTAAAACGTGAGTAACGAAGTGCTATTGCATCACCTATTTCTCTTTCTTTTAATCCTTCAAGTGTGGGTATACTTTGATTTTTCTTTTCTATTAAAATATCGGGGTCGTAACCAGTAATATATGTTTTAGTTAAAATATCTACAGACCAATCATTGTCGACATGTAACTGGTAGCCAACCTCTGCTCCTTGAGTAATAGCAACTGAACGACGATGGTTCGATTGAATAAAGAAGCCTTTGTAATAAAGGTCAATCATTATCGATAACGACATGTAATCAACGACGTCTTCTTGCTTAACATCTTTTAATGGACTGTGGCTCGAATAAACAGAAAGCCCCATCATTACTTGCCAGCTAAATGTTTGGTTAAACAAGGTTGTTTCTTTGTCTAGCTGTTGTTCCACCGCAAAACTTAACTGAGGAAAAAAGCACAGCGCCACTAACACGGCTTTTCCTAATGTGAGTTTTATTTTATACAACAAATTTTTAGTGAGTTTCATGTTTATCTTTTTTGTTTTACTTTTTCTCCATGTTAGCAAATGTAGTGAGCATTGTGCAGGTAAGACCTTTTGTTAAAGTGTTTAAAAATTGTAAGAAATAGCTCAGCTCATTATATGAACCTGAAAATGCAGGTTCATTTAGTTTTATCGAGTTAAAACTGCATTTTTAAGCCAATTGATGGAAACATCTCCATACCTTTTTCACCTTCTATGGTGTAGTCGGTTAAGGTTTCGGTGCCGTCTGGCGCGTAGTAATAGCCTGATATATTATCGCTGCCTAGCGCATTTAGCATAGCAAAGCTCCACTCAGCTTTATTGCCAAAGTAGCTAGTTTTGTAATTAGCTTGTAAGTCTAAACGATGATAAACAGGTAAGGTTTTTGAATTGAGCTCGCCGTATTGTGGTAAATAATGCCCGTCATAGTCAGGGTTTTCGTATAACCCTATAATGGGGGTGTACTTTTGACCGCTTCTAATACTTAATTTTACGCCAAAATCCCAACGTTCGTTTAGCTCATAATTTGCTACTAAGTTAGCTAGTAAGGGGGTATCTAAGTAGTATTCGGTGGTAATATCCGTAATGTCATCAGTTCTATCACTTTTCGACCAGCTAATAGATGCCCAGCCATACCAGCCATTTTGTTTTTCACGCCTTACAACCCACTCTATACCTTTAGCACTTCCTGATAAGTCATTTGTGTAATGAAGGTATTCGTTAATTTCACCTTCGTCGGTTGAGCGAGCCATGTCGCTTAAGTCTTTGTAGTATAAGTCTAAAGAGGTTTGCCAAATGCCGTTTAAGTTGTATTCAAACCCTAAAGCGTAATGTGTCGCTTTAGGCGATTTAATTTGGGGGTTACCTATTTTGCGTAATGCCGTGTCTATGTCTGGAAAACGACTATAGGTGCCCACTTTTGTGTTAACAGTTAAGTTGTTAGTAGCATACCAATGTAGCGCAACTCTTGGGTGTATAAACTTTTGGTCGGTGTAGTCGTCATGC
This sequence comes from Pseudocolwellia sp. G5-9, assembly GCF_055808995.1. Taxonomy (NCBI): domain Bacteria; kingdom Pseudomonadati; phylum Pseudomonadota; class Gammaproteobacteria; order Alteromonadales; family Colwelliaceae; genus Pseudocolwellia; species Pseudocolwellia sp. G5-9. Next base: position 2,290,029 of record NZ_CM147893.1, on the reverse strand, counting down.
TCAGCTCGTAAGCCTATATCTAACATTAAGCTGTCGGTGATTGTCCATTGGTCATGTATATATGCCGCAATGTTTTTGTTAGTTAAGGCGTCAGCATCTTGAATGCGATCACCTTTTCGGCTTTCGCAATCGCTGTCATGATCTGTACAGTAATAAGGAATAGCATCGTAAGAGTATTTGGTATCTTCTTGTTTAAAGTCGACGCCTGTAATCAATTTATGTGATTCAAACCAGTCAATTTGATAAAGAAATCTAGCATTGTAAATTTCAGAATCAATATTAATAAATTGACCTTGGCCAAAGGATTGCTTTTCTTTTTCGGTGGTATGGCCAACAGTAAAATGCATTATTTTTTGATTGTCGCCATAGTATTGCCACGAAGCACTTTGGCTATCAAACTGAGTTTTTATTTTTAAGTCGCCAATTGAATCAGGATCAACTCGGCCGGCTTCAGAAGCCGCAGATATATTAATACCTCCTACATCACTGGCGCCTGTTATGGTAAATGTTAGTTTGTGCTTGTCACCAATTAGCCATTGGTATTTCCCTTGATAATCATCACTCACTGGCGCTTTAAATATGGTGTAACCTTCGTCTTCTTCACCTTCAGGTAGAAATAAATGAATTAAACTTCTGCGATAAGCTAAGTAAAAAGCATGATCATCAGCAATGCCTCCTTCGATCATTGCGCTGGCTTTGAGTAAACTCATATCTAAGGTTGTTGATATATCTTGATTACGTGGATCACGGAGTTTCACATCAAATACACCACCTGTTGCATTACCATAATGGCTATCAAAAGCAGCTGGTTTTAGGCTGAAGTCTCGTACAACATTTTCGTTAAATATACTGTCGCCAAACAAATGAAAAATATAACCTGAAGGTAAGTCATCAATATAAAAAGCGTTATCGTCTGGAGATGAGCCTCTAATTGCGGGTGCTCCGCCGTCATCCCCCCCCGCGTAAACAACACCAGGCATTGAATAAACGGCACTTAGCGGATCGTGATCAAGTCCTGCGATGCTAAGTAGTTTTTCAGTTTCAGGCGTTAGTTCTGTTAAAGCTTGGTTTCTTCTCCCTTCAATCGTAATAACCTCAGGGTTTCTATCTTTTAAATTTTCATCAATACTATTTTCAGGAGTAAAAGCGTAAGTTGGAGTTGTGATGATTGACCCTAAAATTATTAGTGATGATAAGGTTAATTTATGTTGGGACGATTTATGAGTAAACATAAGATTCTCAAATAATAAGTGATGTCATTAATTGAGCATATTGTTGATGAGAATCGTGTTTAAATCCGTTAGCTATTTGTTGGTTCTTTGTAGATAAATGTAATAATTCGTTAAATCATTTTCTGTTGTACAAAAGCTGTAAAGATTTATAGCCAAACATTATAGTTACTACAATATATTACTATTTTTACTCCGCTCTTTTTTTCAATACAATAGCCTTATCTATCTATAATCCGAGTGCGTTTTCATGTCTGATAATTTTCACAAGAAACTTTCTTTTAATTGGGAAGATCCATTACTGCTTGAGTCTTTATTAAGCGAAGAAGAGCGCCTCATTAGAGATAGCGCCTATCAATATTGCCAAGAAAAATTACAACCTCGAGTTCTTGAAGCTAATCGTAATGAGCATTTTGATACCAATATTATGAAAGAGCTTGGCGAATTAGGATTGCTGGGCGCTACATTACCTGAACAATATGGCGGTTCTAATATTAATTATGTAAGTTATGGTTTAATCGCCCGTGAAATAGAACGTGTAGATAGTGGCTACAGAAGTGCTATGAGTGTGCAATCTTCTTTGGTTATGCATCCTATTTATACTTACGGCAGCGAAGAGCAAAAACTCAAGTATTTACCTAAATTAGCAACGGGTGAATATATTGGTTGTTTTGGTTTAACTGAACCTAATTCAGGATCTGATCCTGCAAGTATGTTAACTAAAGCTGTTAAAGTTGAAGGTGGTTATCGCATTACAGGTAATAAAATGTGGATAACCAATGCACCTGTTGCTGATGTTTTTATTGTTTGGGCAAAGCTTGAAGGTGTGATTAAAGGTTTTATTCTAGATAAAGGTCTAGAGGGGTTATCTGCACCTGCAATTAAAGGTAAGTTTTCACTCAGAGCGTCTATTACGGGGGAAGTGGTAATGGACAACGTATTTGTGAATGAAGATGCTCTATTACCTCATGCCAAAGGCTTGTCAGGACCTTTTGGATGTTTAAACAAAGCGCGTTTTGGCATCGCTTGGGGAGCTTTAGGTGCAGCCGAATTTTGTTGGCATGGCGCAAGGCAGTACGTATTAGATCGCAAACAATTTAATAAACCGCTAGCGGCTACTCAATTGGTTCAAAAGAAGCTCGCTGATATGCAAACAGAAATAACCATGGCCTTACTAGCTTGTTTACAAGCCGGTAGATTGATGGACTCATCAGAATTAGCACCTGAAGCTATTTCTTTAATTAAGCGTAACTCTTGTGGTAAAGCTTTAGATATAGCCCGCACAGCGAGAGACATGCTAGGCGCTAACGGTATTAGTGACGAGTTTCATATTATTCGCCATATGATGAACCTTGAAACGGTTAACACTTATGAAGGGACGCACGATATTCACGCACTTATTTTAGGTAGAGCTCAAACGGGTATTCAAGCTTTTTGTTAGTTGATAGTCACTATGAATTATCATATTGTAATATTTATTAACGAACTCGTTATGCAAATAGTTATTCAATTTGGTATTAATACACATAAATGACATATCTATTATCATTTTTTGAGATTATAATAAAATGTCTTCTATAACCCGTAAATCATAGAGTTAATATGCTAAGTAACCGTAAAAAAAATGAATCCGCCTTAATTCAAACTTTTAAAGGTTTGTTAAAAGATCAATGTTATGGTTCGCAAAGTCAATTGGCTGAAGGTCTTGCTAAACATGGCTTTGATAACATGTCTCAAGCTAAAATTTCTCGTTTGTTGTCTAAGTTAGGCGCTGTAAAAATGAGAAATGCATCGAGCCAAGTGGTTTATATTTTACCTGATGAATTAGCTGTGCCTCGCACGAAACAAGCCATACAGTCAGTTGTTATTAGTGTTAAAAATAACGGTGTACAAATTATCGTAAAAACAGGTATTGGTGGAGCACCACTCATTTCTAGAATGTTAGACAGCATGGGCGAGTCAGCTGGTATTTTAGGTACCTTGGCTGGCGACGATACTATATTTATTGCTCCTGCCGACGTGAAGGATATCGATCAAATAACTGCAGATATTAAACAAATATTAGATATGTAGTTTTATTGAGTAAACTACTATCGGCTGTTTTTAATTGAATAGTTATTTAAGCATTTGTTATAAACATTCAGTTATTGTGAGGCCTTGAGAAATAAGTCCTTTATTCATCGGATAGTGTTAGTTTTTTCCTTATAATTCGTCTATAATCTCGCGCAAAAATTATACTTACTTAATTATTACAGAGGGCTCTCATGGCTATCGAACGTACTTTTTCAATTGTAAAACCAGATGCAGTAGCAAAAAATGTTATTGGTCAAATATATAACCGTTTTGAAACTGCAGGCTTAAAAATTGTTGCTTCAAAAATGGTTCACTTATCTAAAGAAAAAGCTGAAGGCTTTTACGCTGAACATAGCGAACGTCCATTTTTTGGTGCTTTAGTTGAATTTATGACATCTGGCCCAGTAATGGTTCAAGTGTTAGAAGGCGAAAACGCTGTATTAAAAAACCGTGAAGTTATGGGTGCAACTAACCCAGCAGAAGCATTAGCGGGTACTTTACGTGCTGATTATGCTGATTCGATTGACGAAAACGCATGTCACGGTTCTGATGCTTTAGAATCTGCGGCTCGTGAAATTGCTTATTTCTTCTCTGACGATGAGATTTGCCCTCGTACTCGTTAATATTAACTGTTATTTATAATAACAGAGCATAATATAAATGTATGATGAAAGGATTTTACTGAATACTCGGTAAAATCCTTTTGTTTTTTACGATAGTCTTGCCTATTGGTATTACGTAAAAATTTCAATATTGAGTGTTTTTTATTAGAATACTCAATATTAAAATTTTAACGGTGTTATATCGTTAAACCTTATGAAGTAATTTTCTTTATTAATAAGAAAGTTACTTTACCTATTAAATGTATTTCTGAGATTTATTTATCATGAGTGAAGTGGCCGAAACACCGTCTGAGTCTATTAAAAAAGTAAACCTACTTAATTTGGACCATCAAATGATGCGTGAGTTTTTAGCATCGCTAGGTGAAAAACCCTTTCGAGCCGATCAATTAATGAAGTGGATCTATCACTTTGGTTATGATGATTTCGAGCAGATGACAAATATCAATAAAAAACTGCGTGAAAAACTTCAACGTAGGGCTGAAATTGTTGCACCTGTTATTTCAGAAAAACAAGTCTCTAAAGATGGCACGATAAAATATTCATTAAGACTTGAAGGCGGCCAAGAAGTAGAAACCGTTTGGATACCTGAAAACGATCGTGCTACTTTATGTGTTTCTTCACAAGTAGGTTGTGCGCTTGAATGTACTTTTTGTGCAACTGCGCAACAAGGTTTTAATCGTAACTTATCTATGGCTGAAATTATTGGTCAAGTTTGGCGTGTAGCTAACGATATTGGCGCAACACGTATCGCAGGTAAAAGACCTATCACAAATATTGTAATGATGGGCATGGGTGAACCTTTATTAAATATGAAAAACCTGATCCCAGCATTAGATACTATGCTGAACGATTTAGGTTATGGTTTATCTAAACGTAGAGTAACAGTGAGTACTTCAGGTGTTGTACCCGCATTAGACATGCTAAAAGAAAAAATTGATTGTGCTTTAGCTATTTCAATTCATGCGCCAAATAATAAGTTACGAGATGAATTAGTACCCATTAATAAAAAATATCCACTAGAAGAGTTCTTAGTAGCGGCAGGTCGCTATATAGAAGGTTCAAAAGCAAATAAACAAGCCACGATTGAATATGTAATGTTAGATCATGTAAACGATAGTACAGAACAAGCGCATGAATTAGCGATTGCTTTAAAAGACTTACCAAGCAAAATCAACTTGATACCTTTCAATCCTTACCCTGGTTCTCCATATAAAAGATCAAGTAATTCACGCATAGATCGTTTTGATAAAGTACTACAAAGTTATGGTTTAACGGTTATTACACGTCGTACTCGTGGTGATGATATTGATGCGGCTTGTGGACAATTAGCTGGTGATGTTTTAGATAGAACTAAGCGTACAGTATTAAATGAAGAAAAAAAACAAGCAAAAATAGAAGAAATAACAGTAAAAGTTGTCTGATATAGTTATGATGCGTATGCAAATAATTCTCAATTAAAGGGATCTTACCTACATGCCTAAAATTTACCAAATAATAACGGTAGGTGTATTATCATCTTTACTCTCTGCTTGCGTTACACAGAATTACGAAAATAATGCTGAAAACCCAGTGACTGAACGTACTTCAACCGATGACGATATTGCGTTAACACGTATTTCATTAGGTATGGGGTATTTAAATATGGGAAATACCACGCAGGCAAAACTCAATTTAGAAAAAGCAAAAAGATTTTCGCCTAACTTAACTCAAGTTTATACCGCTTTTGCTCATTATTACGATGTAGTAGATGAACCAGAGCAGGCAATAGCGGCATTTGAGCACGCGCTTTCATTAGATGCCGATGACGCTGATACGTTAAATAATTACGGTGTATTTCTTTGTAAGCGTGAAAGATACGACGAATCAGAAAAATACATGCTAAAAGCTATTGCTGTACCTAGTTATTTGTTAGTTTCCCAAAGCTATGAAAACTTAGCGTTATGTCAGCTTGAAGATAAACGTTTTGAAAAAGCAGAAATGTATTTAGCTAAATCAATTTCTCATAGCCCAGGTAGCGCATCATCATTATTTCAAATGTTACGTTTACAATATGTGATGGGAAAATACGATGAAGCTGTTGCTTATTTAAGGCGTTACGAAAAATCAACAAGACGTTTTACGCCTGACGCTCTTGGTTTAGCTTATAAAGTTTACGAAAAAATGAATAACCGAAGCATTGCAAAAAACTATGCCAGTCTATTGGTTAAAATGTTTCCAAATTCGTATGAAGCTAAACAATATATTTTAAATGGATTACAGCATATTGAAGCGGATGATTTAGCATCTGAATTCTTATTAGTGAACAAAAGCAATAGTGATAAACCTAAAAAGCGCGTAATGGTATTATCGCCTAATAAAAAATCAGGTATTTCATTATCAGCACAAAGAAAAACAGCTATTAAGTCTTTGAATGACGAAAGAAATAAAACGGTTAAACCTGTAAAAAAAGAGGTTGCCGCGGCTGAAACACAAGCAACGACTGTAACAGCAAAAATTAAAACTGATATTGTAGCGCTTAATGATAAAGCTAAAAATGTGAGTAAAACCACACAAGAAGTTGGAACTACCTCAAATGAGGTGAAAACAGATGAGAAAAAAATTGAAAAGAAAGCTAAAAAGCTTTTAGATACATTAGAAAAAGATGATGTATTAGCAAGTTCTTTAATCGATGATGATGGTAATGAAATGTTAACTTTGCCGATTCATGTGATTGTAAAAGGGGATAGTTTATTCTCTATATCTAAACGATATAATATTAAAATGCAGCAAATTGAACGCTGGAATGGATTTAAACGGTCAAAAATTTTAAAGATTGGAGATGTTATCTATTTGGCTGATCCTAAAAAAGCACTTAAACATTAATGAGCTTACTTACATGAGTAAAAAATTACCCGAAGTAGAAGAAACTGAAGTACAAGTAGAAGTGAGTGGCCCCGGTAGTATGTTAGCTGAGGCTAGAATTAAAAAAGGCTTAAGTATTGATGATGTTGCCAGTAGCTTAAATATTCGAGTTGCATTAGTGAAAAATATTGAAGCCGATATTTTCGACCAAACTTTGCCAGATACTTATAACCGAGGCTATATAAAAAATTACGCTAAATTAGTTAATCTTCCTGTTAGCGATATTATCGCGTATTACGAAAAACTGAATATTCTAGAAGTACACAGTACAAAAATGCAGAGCTTTTCTCGTGGCACAATGAAAAAAGCTGAAAACAGTATGCTAATGTGGATCACCTATTTGATCCTTACTGTTTTTATTGGCTTAACGGTGATGTGGTGGTTACAAGATGACAAAGAAGCTGAACCTAAAGCAGCTGTTAGCTCTGAGACTCTAATAAAAAATACGACAAACAGTACTGATATAGAAGAAGTTGTTGAAACCACTTCTTCAAGCGAAGAATTATCTACTACCGAGTCAGTTGCTTCTGCAGTAGGCAACTCTGAAATAGAGAACGAGCTTGATACTTCTAATATTGACAACCTAGAACAAAATGCATCACTGGAAAGTGTTGATGCTAAAGCGGTCACTTCAACTGAATCAGACGAGATTACACTCTCGAAAGTTATATTTACTTTTTCTGGTGACTGCTGGGTTAATATTCACGATGCATTAGGCGAAAGGATCGCTTGGGGTATAAAAAAATCAGGTTACGTGATGACCATAGAAGCAAAAGCGCCTTTAAATATAACCATAGGTAAACCTGAACTAGTACAAATTAATTTTAATGGTGAAAGTATTGATATGTCTACTTTCCCTCAGGGGCATATTGCTAAATTTGAGTTGCCCTTGCTTTCACAATCATAAATGCCAGTAATTAATAACTGAAAGAATAACTATGTTTAAAGAATCTCCTATTATCAGACGTAAATCTCGCCAAATCATGGTGGGGAATGTTCCAGTAGGTGGCGATGCGCCGATTACGGTTCAGTCAATGACAAACACACTAACAACAGATGTTGCCGCTACAGTTGCTCAGATCAAAGCATTAGAAGCTGTTGGTGCAGATATTGTGCGTGTTAGTGTTCCTACAATGGACGCAGCAGAAGCTTTCAAAGAAATTAAAAAACAAGTGAATGTTCCTCTAGTTACAGATATCCATTTTGATTATCGCATCGCGTTGAAAGTAGCTGAATACGGCGCTGACTGTTTAAGAATAAATCCCGGTAATATTGGCAGAGAAGATCGCGTTAGAGCAGTTGTAGAATCGGCTCGAGATCATAATATTCCCATTCGTATTGGTGTTAATGGTGGTTCTTTAGAAAAAGACATTCAAGAAAGGTATAGCGAGCCAACACCTGAAGCATTACTTGAATCAGCAATGCGTCATGTCGATATTCTAGACCGTTTGAACTTTGATCAATTTAAAGTGAGTGTTAAAGCTTCCGATGTATTTTTAGCAGTGGGTGCTTATCGATTACTGGCCAAGCAAATAGATAACCCATTACATTTAGGTATTACAGAAGCAGGTGGCTTACGTTCTGGTTCTGTAAAATCGTCTGTTGGTTTAGGTTTATTACTCGCTGAAGGAATAGGCGATACTCTGCGTGTATCTTTAGCTGCAGATCCTATTGAAGAAATTAAAGTCGGTTTTGATATTCTAAAATCACTTAAATTACGTAGCCGTGGTATTAATTTAATTGCTTGCCCAAGTTGTTCTCGTCAAGAATTTGATGTTATTGCCACTGTTAACGCATTAGAGCAGCGTATTGAAGATATTATGACACCCATGGATGTTTCAATTATTGGCTGTATCGTAAATGGCCCTGGTGAAGCAATAGTATCCGATTTAGGTTTAACAGGTAGCAGTAAAAAAAGTGGCTATTACCTTGATGGTATTAGACAAAAAGAACGGTTTGATAATACTAATTTAGTTGATCAACTTGAAACTCGTATTCGTGCTAAAGCCAAGTTGCTGGATAAAGCAAATAGTATCGACGTAAAAGAAATTGATTAATACCGTACTATTAATAAGGTCTATTCAAGGCCTTATTTACGTTTAGCTGTAATGCGCCTATAATGCGCGCAGCATTTTAACCATTCTGATTTTGTAGAGAGAAGTACATTAGTGAGTAAAGCAATTCAAGCAATAAGAGGCATGAACGATTGTCTACCATCTGAAACCAATATATGGCAAATGGTTGAAACTGTATTAAGACGTGTTGCTAGCAATTATGGTTTTGCTGAAATACGTATGCCTGTTGTAGAATCTACTGCGCTTTTTAAACGTTCTATCGGTGAAGTAACTGATATTGTTGAAAAAGAAATGTACACGTTCGATGATCGAAATGGTGATAGTTTAACACTAAGACCTGAAGGAACGGCTTCTTGTGTTAGAGCAGCAAATCAACATGGTTTGCTATATAACCAAGAACAACGTTTATGGTACATGGGACCCATGTTTAGACATGAACGCCCACAGAAAGGTCGTTACCGACAGTTTCATCAGTTTGGTATTGAAGCTTTTGGTTTAGCAACACCTGATATTGATGCCGAAATTATTACACTTTCATCACGCTTATGGCGTGAGCTAGGTATTAGTGAACATGTAACATTAGAGCTTAATTCTTTAGGTTCTAATCTAGAGCGAGCAGAATACCGAGACGCATTAGTTGCTTTTTTAACTGAACGAGAAGATCAGTTAGACGAAGACAGCAAGCGTAGAATGCATAGTAATCCTTTACGTGTATTAGACAGTAAAAACCCAGCTGTTCAAGAAGCCTTAGTAGGCGCACCTAAATTATCAGATTATTTTGGTGAAGAATCTAAAACACACTTTGAAGAGGTTTGTCGTCGTTTAGACGCTGCAGGCATTAGCTATGTAATAAATGACCGCTTAGTACGTGGTTTAGATTATTACAACCGTACTGTGTTTGAATGGGTAACAACAAGCTTAGGCTCACAAGGTACTGTTTGTGCTGGCGGCCGTTACGATGGTTTAGTTGAGCAACTTGGTGGTAAAGCAACCCCTGGATTTGGTTTTGCCTTAGGTATAGAAAGATTAGTGTTAATGTTAACGAGCTTAGAAAAAGTTAACAATGTTCGACCTCAAGTAGACGCTTACCTTATTATGTTAGGTGAAGAAGTTGAATTAAAATCAATTCAACTCGCTGAGCAATGGCGTAATCTTGTACCAGAATGTAGATTACAAAACCATTGTGGTGGCGGAAACATGAAAAAACAAATGAAGCGTGCTGATAAGTCAGGTGCTCAAATCGCCCTTATTATAGGCGAGAACGAATTAGCAGAACAAAAAGTAACAGTTAAATATTTGCGCGGCCAACACGACCAAGAAACCGTGTTATTAGAGCAAGTGCCAAGCTTATTAAAAAAATTAATATAAGGGAAAAACGTGGAAATTTACGAAACAGAAGAACAGCAAGTTGATGCAATTAAAAGCTACTGGAAAAAAAATGGTAATGCCATTATTGCTGGTTTAGTTATTGGTTTATCAGGTTTTGTGGGTTTTAACTTTTATAAAGAAGCAGAATTAGAGAAACAGTTAGCTGTATCAGATGCTTATCAAACATTAGTTGAATCATCAGAAACTAAACCTGACGGATTTATTGCTGCTGGCGAAAAGTTTATTGCTGACAACAAAGATTCAAGTTATGCAACTTTAACCGCTTTAACGCTAGCTAAAAAGGCTGCAACTCATAAAGATTGGACTCAAGTTGAAAAGTATTTAACTACGGCTATCGAGTCTTCTAAAGACGAAGGCATGAAAGCTATTGCCACACTGCGTTTAGCAAGAGTTCAAATTCAATTAGATAAAGTTGATGCGGCATTAAGCACATTGGCGGCACCATTACCAAAATCGTTTAAGTCTTCAATTGAAGAAATAAAAGGTGATGCTTATTTATTACAAGATAAGAAAGATTTAGCACGTACTTCGTACCAAGAAGCTATTGCGGCAACGCCAGGTAATGCAAGTCAATCACTTCAAATGAAGTTAGATGATTTAGCGGAAAATATTGTTTTAAAATAAACATTTAAAATAATGTGAAAAAATAACATATTGAGTGACTTTTTTTCGAATTCAGTTGTCTGAAGCTAAAGCTCAATATGTTTAATGACTAAATAAGTGGACCTTGATGTGTTAATTTTTGATAAAAATAGTTTAAAAAAGAAAATAGCTGTTGTTTGTTTAATCGCGCTAGGTATTTCAGCATGTTCATCTACCGATGATATCGATGAAAGTTTACCTGTTGATTTAGAAGAAATTAACCAACAATTTGAACCTGAAGTTTTATGGCAAGAAAACGTCGGCGGAGCCGGAAAGTATTTTTCTCGCATTGCTCCTGTGATTGCTTACGATAAATTATTTACTAGTAGTCGTGAAGGTGAAGTAACTGCGATAGAGCCTAAAACAGGTAAAGAAATTTGGTCTGTTAATTTAAGTGATATTGATGGCGAAAGTGGTTTTTTTGAAAGTAATAAACCAGCATTAATTAGCGGTGGGCCAGTTGCCGGTATTAACAAAATATTTTTAGGTAGCGAAAACGGTAAAATTTACGCACTTGACGCTGCAACGGGTAAGTTAGATTGGCAATCAACCATTAAAGGTGAAGTTTTATCAGCACCAGCTATTGATGCAGGTATACTGGTTGTTAACAGTTCATCAGGTGTTATGAAAGCTTATAATGCTGCTACAGGTGAAGAGCTTTGGAAAATAGACCAAGATACCCCAGCATTAACTTTACGTGGTATTAGTGCTCCTACTATTTCATCAGGTGGTGTATTTATTGGTACTCCTGACGGTAACATATCTGTTTATATTTTAGAAAACGGTCAACAAGGTTGGTCAGCTCCAGTTGGAGAACCAACAGGCTCTACAGAATTTGAACGTGTTATTGATGTAGATTCATCTCCAGCAGTATTTGGTGATAAGATTTATACTATCTCATCAAGAGGGAATTTAGTTGCGCTTGAACTAAGAACTGGTCAAATAGTATGGGAACGTCAATATTCGTCTTATACTGATTTGTTAGTTAGCACTAATAATATTTATTTAACCGATATTAAAGGGCATGTGTATGCTGTTGATCGATTAAATGGTACTGAGAAGTGGAGCCAACTTGCTTTAACAAATCGTGATGTAACTGGCCCTGTTGAAGTGGGAAGTTACATTGTTGTAGGTGACTACGAAGGTTACTTACATTGGCTAGATAGTACTACGGGAGAGTTTGTAGCTCGTCATCATATAGACTCAAGTGGTGTTCATGTAACGCCTACTGTTCAAGATGGTATTATTTATTCACAAGCACGTAATGGTGATCTTCAGGCAATTAAAACACCTTAAGTCACTTTAACAATTTAAATTAATAACGGCTCCTCACATAACGTGTTGGAGCCGTTGTTTATTTTTAAAAAACATAAATATATATTGAGTTTTGGCATTAGCACAAAACTTATCATTCTTTTTAAATCGAGGTATTCATGCTTCCAGTTGTAGCGCTTGTTGGTCGTCCTAATGTAGGTAAATCAACGCTATTTAATCGTCTTACTCGTAGTCGAGATGCACTTGTTGCCGATTATCCGGGATTAACCCGTGATCGCCAATATGGTAAGGCAGAAGTTGAAGAGCACCCGTTTATCGTTATTGATACTGGCGGTATTCAAGGAGATGAAGAAGGAATTGATGCATTAATGGCTGAGCAGTCATTAATGGCCATTGCAGAAGCTGATGCCGTACTTTTTATGGTTGATGCGAGAGCGGGTTTAACTTCGGCAGATCAAGGTATTGCAACGTATTTACGTAAGCAAGATAAAAAAATATTTCTGGTTGCCAATAAAGTCGACGGAATTGACGCTGATTCAGCCGTTGCCGATTTCTATTCTTTAGGTTTAGGTGATACGGTTCATCAAATTGCTGCGGCTCATGGTAGAGGTGTTACTCAGCTATTAACGTTAGCATTAACACCGCATATTGAAGCATTATCAGCACCTAAAGCAGAAGAAAATGACGAATTTGATGGCGATATGGAAAGCGAGTTATCAGATCAAGAAAAAATTGATGCTGCTCCAGAAGAAAATGATCGTATTAAGCTGGCCATTATTGGTAAGCCTAATGTGGGTAAATCAACGTTAACGAATCGCATTTTAGGCGAAGAACGTGTTGTTGTTTATGACATGCCAGGTACAACACGCGACAGTGTATATATTCCAATGGAACATGACGGCCGTGAGTACACGTTAATTGATACTGCAGGTATCAGACGTCGTAAAAATGTTACTGATATAGTTGAAAAATTCTCTGTTATCAAAACGTTAAGAGCTATTGAAGACTCGAATGTATGTTTATTAATAATAGATGCGCAAGAAGGGATCACTGATCAAGATTTAAGCCTGCTTGGTTTTATCTTGGAATCAGGTCGTTCTTTAGTACTTGCTGTTAATAAATGGGATGGTTTAGACGATCACGTAAAAGATCGCATAAAAACTGAATTAGATAGACGCTTAGGCTTTATCGATTTCGCACGTATCCACTTTATATCAGCTCTTCATGGTACTGGTGTTGGGCATTTATATGAGTCTGTTGAAGAAGCTTTTATTTCAGCAACTAAACGTATTTCAACGTCAATGGTCACTAAAATATTAGATATGGCGGTATTTGATCATCAACCTCCTATGCATCAAGGACGCCGTATTAAATTAAAATACGCACATGCAGGCGGTTATAATCCACCTATTATTGTTATTCATGGTAATTTAGCTAAAAAGTTACCGCCATCTTATAAACGCTATTTAATGAACTATTACCGTAAATCATTAAAAATAATGGGCACACCTATAAGAATTGAATTTAGAGAAACAAGTAATCCGTTTGCAGGTAAGAAGAAGTTAACTTATACCGAGCAAAAGAAACTTGCTAGAGCAACACAAGGTTATAAGAAAGATTAATGGCTTTTAAGTGATTCATTCAAAACAAGAAAAAGTAGCTTAAAGAGCTACTTTTTTTATGGCTAATAATCCAGTTATATTGCTTTTAACCACTGATTTAGCTACTGTAATTAATATTATTTAATTATTCATTGCAAGGCTAAAGCGTGAGTGCAAAAGAAATAGATACATCAAACAGGTTAAGTAATCATTTAGCTTTGCTTTTACCTGGTACAACGGTGTCATTAGATATTGCAACTCCTGCTGGGCAGCGTGCAAAATTTAGAACGATATTTATTGGTTATTTACCTAAAAAATATACGCTTGTTCAATATCCCGACTCAAGTAAATTAGGGAGCTTTTCTAAATATATTACTCAAGGCTCAGCAATTACCGTTCGTGGATTAATTGAAGGGCATGAAGGCTCTGTTGTTGCCTTTATTTCTAAGGTTAAGCAAACCTTGCAGATACCTTCGCGTATTATTGTATTAGATTTTCCTAAAAAAGTAACACTTCAAAGCTTACGTTCCTCACTCAGAATTGATGTTGATATTGATGTGAAGATAAAAGTAGACAATGAATATTGGAAAGCCTCAGTACGTAATATTTCAGCACATGGTTGCCAAATTAACGTCAGTAATGGTGAATCATTAACTTTAGTTTCAGATAAAAACATTAGCCTTATTGTTGAAGACTTTCAAGGTATGAAAAATATAAACTTATCAGCCAATGTTTGTAATATTAAGTCTCAAGTTGAAGGTGTTTCTTTAGGTGTTAAATTTGCTGAAGAAAGTAAAGACGATGTTATAAAGTTAGTGCAACACGCTGTTGTTGCTGATTTGTAAAGCGATCACTTTTCTTTAAGTTTATTTAATTCTATTATTTTCGCTGAAATAAACCCATCATTTACTTGTACTGAAATGTTTTCATCAATATGAGCTTGTTCAATACTTGTAATAACTTTTCCTTTTATACTTTTAGTCACACTATAGCCGCGTGCTATGGTTGCTAGTGGACTCACTAAATGTAACTGCTCAATAGTATGTTTGAATAGTCTTTGTTTATTTTTGTTAGTTGCTTGTATCGCGTTGATTAATCTTACTTCTAATGCATTAACTTTTTGTTGATTATGTTGAATCGTTTTAAGAGGGGATTGTAATAATAATCTTTTACTAAGTTGTGTTGATTGCAGTGATAATCGCGTTTTCAATTGTTGTAAGTTGTGATTAAGCCTAAAACTTAACTCATCAAACTTTTGTTGTTGTACTGTTAATTTTTGAGCAGGATGTAATAAAGATAATCTATGCTGAATGTTACTCAGTTTATTTTTTTTATTAAGTAAATTGCGTTGATTAACTTGGCGTATTCTTTGATTAAAAGCAGCAAGCTTTTGTAATTTATCTTCAAGGTTTGAAGAGACTAATTCTGCAGCAGCAGAAGGCGTAGGAGCTCTAAGATCGGCAGCGTAGTCTGAAAGTGTAGTATCAATTTCATGGCCTACAGCACTAATTACTGGTATTTTACTGTTATAAATCGCCCGCACTACATTTTCTTCATTAAAACTCCATAAGTCTTCTAATGAGCCGCCACCTCTCCCGACAATTATTACATCACATTCTTTTCTGTAGTTTGCGGTATTAATGGCTTGCTCAATTTCGAATTTTGCTTCATTACCTTGCACTAGGGCAGGGTATATAATTACATTAAGTAACGGATTTCGTCGTTTTAATACAGTGAGTATATCTTTTACAGCAGCACCAGTAGGTGAGGTAACAATACCAACAGTATTAATATTTTTAGGAATTTCTTTTTTAATTAAAGGGTTAAATAAACCTTCAGCGTTAAGCTTATTTTTAAGTTGATCAAATTGTTGCCGTAAAATTCCTTCTCCTGCATCGTCAAGTTGTTCAATTATAAGTTGAAAGTCCCCTCTTGGTTCATATAAAGAAACTTTTGCTCTTACCAGTACTTGTTGACCATTTTTAGGTAAGCCAGACGATAATCTAACTTTACGGTTATTACCTTTGAACATCGCACACTTTACTTGCGATTTACTGTCTTTTAACGACAAATACCAATGTCCAGAACTTGCAGCAATAAAATTAGAAACTTCACCGCATAACCAAACCGTGTTTAATTCGCTTTCTAATATAAAACGTACTTTTTTGGTTAATTCGCTAACTTGTAAAATATGCTGATTCATTTTTGTATTCGTTAAAATTTCGTTTTATTCGGAAGGAAATCGTATTATATAGCGGTTAATTGTTTTAAAGGGAATTTATTTTGGTTTTTACTAAAATTTAAGTTTACCTTGACGATGAAAACGGTTAAAATTCTGCCGCAATATTTACTCCTGATCACCCCTTATTAGTGAGATATTGTGATGCTAAGAATTGCCCAAGAAGCGTTAACTTTTGACGATGTTCTACTTGTACCTGCCCACTCTACGGTACTTCCCCATACGGCTGATTTAAAAACTAAATTAACTCGTAAAATAAACCTTAATGTACCTATGATTTCAGCTTCAATGGATACAGTTACTGAGGCTCCTTTAGCTATTACGCTTGCACAAGAAGGTGGCGTAGGCTTTATTCATAAGAATATGACAATTAAAGAACAAGCCAAAAATGTTTCTAAAGTTAAGAAATTTGAAAGTGGTATTGTTTCAGATCCCGTTACTGTATTTCCAGATGAACCTATTGCAAAAGTAATGAAACTTGCTGATAAACTTGGATTTTCAGGTTTTCCTGTAGTTGATAAAGATAATAACTTAGTGGGTATTATCACGGGGCGTGATTTACGTTTTGAAACAGACCTTTCTTTACAAGTTTCTGAATTAATGACAGTAAAAGACAAGCTGATCACTGTGAAAGAAGGTGCTGAACGCGAAGAGATTTTAGGTTTAATGCACGTAAATCGTATTGAAAAAATATTGATGGTTGATAATGCGTTTAAGCTTAAAGGGTTAATTACAGTAAAAGATTATCAAAAAGCAGAAAGCAAACCTAACGCATGTAAAGATGAGCTAGGCCGTTTACGTGTAGGTGCTGCGGTTGGCGTAGGTGCAGGTACTGATGAACGTATAGATGCATTGGTTGAAGCGGGTGTTGATGTACTACTGATTGATACCTCTCACGGACATTCTCAAGGCGTTCTTGATCGCGTAGCTGAAACTCGTGCTAAGTATCCAGATTTACAAATTATTGCGGGTAACGTAGCAACCGGCGCAGGTGCTAAAGCGTTAGCCGATGCTGGTGTCGATGCTGTTAAAGTGGGCATTGGCCCAGGTTCTATTTGTACAACGCGTATTGTAACAGGTGTTGGTGTTCCACAATTAACAGCTATTTCAAATGCAGTTGAAGCGCTAAAAGGTACAGGAATTCCTGTTATTGCTGATGGTGGCATTCGTTTTTCAGGTGATATAGCTAAAGCACTTGTTGCTGGTGCTCATTGTGTAATGGTAGGCAGCATGTTTGCTGGTACTGAAGAGTCTCCAGGTGAAGTGGAGCTGTATCAAGGTCGTTATTATAAATCATATCGCGGTATGGGATCTTTAGGCGCAATGAACCAAAAAGAAGGTTCAAGCGATCGTTACTTCCAAAAATCTGATGGTGAAGCTGATAAGTTAGTGCCAGAAGGTATTGAAGGTCGCGTTGCTTATAAAGGCCCTGTAGCGGCAATTATTCATCAGCAAATGGGCGGTTTACGTTCATCTATGGGATTAACAGGTTCAAAAGATATTGAAACCATGCGCACTAAACCTGAGTTTATGAAAATAACGTCAGCAGGTATGGGCGAGTCGCACGTACATGATGTGACCATCACTAAAGAAGCGCCTAATTACCGCATGGGCTAATTTTGATTTATATTTTTGCTGATAACTTTATCAGAAATACTCACTTACATTCGTAAGCTTCGTGTTTCTTCTTCGTTATCAATCAAAACTATTTCTCAAAATATTGAAACAGAAATAATATTAGGCTGAAGTAAATATTAATTATTTCAGCCTTTTTACTTTAAATATATCGCTCTAGATTAAAACAAAGTTAGAGCCGTTAAATATGAGAGAGAACCATGAGTAAAGACATTCATGATCACCGCATACTAATTTTAGATTTTGGATCACAATACACTCAACTAATCGCACGTCGCGTACGTGAAATAGGTGTTTATTGTGAACTATGGGCTTGGGATGTATCTGAAGAGCAAATTAAAGGTTTCAATCCTACTGGTATTATTCTTGCTGGTGGCCCAGAAAGTGTCACTGAACATAATTCACCTCGCGCTCCTGAGTATGTGTTTAGCGCTGGCGTACCTGTTTTAGGTGTTTGTTACGGCATGCAAACTATGGCTGAGCAACTAGGTGGGGGAGTAGAAAGTTCTGAACATAAAGAATTTGGTTACGCTGCCGTTGAAGTGATCACTGAGTCTGCTTTATTTAAAAATATTGAAGATAGTGTGAATGATGCAGGTAATGCATTGTTAGACGTATGGATGAGTCATGGGGATAAAGTTTCAGCAATACCTGAAGGTTTCGTAACGGTTGCACAAACGCCAAGTTGTAAATACGCGGCAATGGCGAATGAAGATAAGCAATTTTATGGTGTTCAATTTCATCCAGAAGTTACTCATACCAAACAAGGTTTACGCATTTTAGAGCATTTTGTACTTGATATTTGTCAGTGTGAAAAACTTTGGACTTCCGCTTCTATTATTGAAGATGCAATCGCCAAAATGAAAGAGCAAATAGGTGATGACGAAGTTATTCTTGGTTTATCAGGTGGTGTTGATTCTTCAGTTGTTGCCATGTTGTTACACCGTGCTATTGGTGACAAGTTAACATGTGTTTTTGTTGATAATGGTTTACTTCGTTTAAACGAAGGCGAACAAGTTATGGAAATGTTTGGTGATCATTTTGGTTTAAATATTATTAAAATTGATGCCGAAGATCGTTTCTTAGACCGTTTAGCGGGCGAAAATGATCCAGAGAAAAAACGTAAAATTATTGGTAATGTGTTTGTTGACGTTTTTGAAGAAGAGTCAAATAAATTAGAAAACGCAAAGTGGTTAGCGCAAGGTACTATTTACCCTGACGTTATTGAGTCTGCAGCATCAGCTACAGGTAAAGCACACGTTATAAAATCTCACCATAACGTAGGTGGTTTACCTGATTACATGAAGCTAGGCTTAGTAGAGCCTTTACGTGAATTATTTAAAGATGAAGTACGTAAAATTGGTTTAGAACTTGGTTTGCCATACGACATGCTTTATCGTCATCCTTTCCCAGGTCCTGGACTAGGTGTACGTGTTCTAGGTGAAGTAAAGAAAGAATATTGTGACTTATTACGTCGTGCAGACCATATTTTTATTGAAGAACTTCACAAGCATGACCTATATAACAAAGTAAGCCAAGCCTTCACTGTTTTCTTACCTGTACGTTCTGTTGGCGTTATGGGCGATGGTCGTAAGTACGATTGGGTTGTTAGCTTAAGAGCGGTTGAAACTATTGATTTTATGACGGCTATTTGGGCACCACTACCTTACGACTTTTTAGGTTTGGTTTCTAATCGTATTATTAACGAGATAGATGGTATTTCTCGTGTGGTTTACGATATATCGGGGAAGCCGCCTGCGACAATCGAGTGGGAATAATTTATTAAGCGATGTTTTAACTTGCTGTAATATATACCCGTTACCATTCAAGATGCAGGTTTCAGTGGGAACTAAAAACAATTTAGGCAAGGTATTAAGTTTCAGTAATGGTTATTCCCTGACTAAAGTTAATAACGCAGCATAAATTGTTTTTAGGCCCATCGAAGAAGCGCTTGAGCAAAATCACTTCTTCGTTAATACTTTTTATAAGGGAACGACCATTATTACAAAGTATTGCCTTGAATTGATATCGCTCAAGTGCTCTGAAATGCGCATCTTGATTGGCAACGGGTATATAACTTCATCGTCAAACGTACTCACTGACTAGCGTCAGCTCCGTGCGATTTCCTTGAACTAATAAATTACATCGTCGTTTAAACAACGCTTAAGCTGTATATTTGATAAAACCTCATTGTTGAAAAGCATTGGGGTTTTCTTCTGACAAGAATAAATTAGAAGAGTGATAAAAATGACAATAGAAAGAATTGAAACAAAACAACGTATGAGCCGTATTGTAAAGAATAACGGTACTATTTATTTATGTGGGCAAGTCTGTGCTGATGCGACAAAAGGGATTACAGAGCAGACTCAAACCATGCTTGATAAAGTTGACGAGTTATTAATTGCTGCGGGTAGCTCACGAGAGCATATATTATCAGCCACTATTTATCTTAATAAAATGTCTGACTTTCAAGAAATGAATGCTGTATGGGATGCTTGGGTACCAGAAGGGCATGCTCCAGCAAGAGCCTGTGTTGAAGCTAAAATGGCAAGAGATGTACTACTTGTTGAAATTAGCGTAATCGCCGCTGAGAAATAGCTGCTAAAAAATGAATGTCACTCTATGTTGTAAAATGAAGTGTGACATTCATTAAATATAGTATTAAAGCGCTAGTTCTATCACCATGTCTTTAAGTTCGCTTTTGGAGATGGAATTATCGTGATTTTTATCAAAACGATGGAAAATGGTTTCACACATTCTAATTCCTTTGTCTTGTAATAATACGTCAATTAACTCAACAAATTCACTACGGCTAATAACACCGTCTTTATCTTCGTCAAATACTTCAAATAATTCATCAACCCATTGATTAAGTTCCATGAGTATTCCTCGTTAGAATTTCTACTTACCTAATATTTAGATAGACTTTATCTTTTATCACACGCTATGTGAATATTTAATTGTAACTTTTGTTGTTTAGATAATAAAAAGATCAATTGTCGTTTTTTATTTGAGTGCTTTATATACCCGTGACCAATTAAGGGGGGACCAACATAATTTATCCAGGGCGTACCATGGAATAAACTTAATGCCTTGCATGCATAAATGTATGTACTTATGTTTCGTTTGGAAAGTTAAATTTGTGCCTAAATTGTTTTTAGTTCTCACTGAAACTTACATATTGAATTGTAATAGGTATAAAGGTGAAAACTTAAATAAAAAATAAAGAGTAGGTTTGCAATATCATCAAAGCTTTATACGACAACTTAGCCTGATAGTTAAATGATATAAGCTATAACTCTTTTGTTTTTTTATTCTAAATATGTGATTTTATATTCATTTATCTTTAAGGTGAATAAAAAAAATATACGTTCTATTAATTTTTTTAATTTATTTTCAAGGTTAAATGTGTCTAATGTTTAACCAGTTTCTTTATTTATACATGAAATTTTTTCATTATTATGTCTAGGGAGTGTTACATTTTTTTCTTTGTTAACTAGGTTATAGTACGAAACCCTTATTAGTTTTTTATTCGTTAATTTTCTTAATTAATTGTATTTGTTTGTTTTTATTTTTATTTTTTTGTCTTTTATTTTTCACAAAAAAATAAACATTTTCGTTAATGTTGTTTTTTTGGAGAGAAAACAAGAAAAAGAAAATTTTTGAACACTTGTAAAGCAATACTTCCTGTCCTATAAATAATTAAGCTTTTTACAAGTTGTTTACATAAAAATAATTAAAAATTCAATAATAAGAATTAGTCTTCAAATTTAATAAGGGAAAAATATGTCTATAAAATTTCGTAATACTACGTTAGCGCTTGCTGTGAGTGTTGCTCTAGGAACAACCACTGTTTCTGCTGCTGAGAATGAAACCGGCGCAAAAGAAGAAAAAGTTGAACGTATCGCTGTAGTAGGCTCACGTGGTGCGCCCCGCTCAGTAAATGATTCACCCGTTCCCGTTGATTTAATTGGAGCTGACGAATTAGGTAAAGCAGGTAACACTAATATGCTAGACCTTATTAAAGGAACCGTTCCTTCTTTTAACGTTCATGAAAATCCTATCTCAGATGCGGCTAGTTTAGTAAAACCCGCTAACTTACGTGGTCTTTCATCTGACAGTACATTAATCCTAGTTAACGGCAAACGTCGTCATCGTGCCTCTGTTATTGCCTTATTAGGTGGTGGTATTAATGATGGTGCACAAGGTCCAGATATTTCTGTTATTCCAAGTGCTGCGTTAAAGCAAGTTGAAGTATTACGAGATGGTGCTGCGGCACAATACGGCTCAGATGCTATTGCGGGTGTAATGAACTTTGTTTTAAAAGATGATGATGAGGGTGGAAACCTTACGGTGCGTCATGGTTCATACTACGAAGGAGATGGCGATACTACAGAAGTGTCCGGTAACATAGGCTTACCATTATCTGCCAATGGCTTTGCTAATTTAAGTTTTCAATATAAAACCGCTGATGCTACAAGCCGAAGTGTACAGCGTGCTGATGCCGCCGCCTTAATCGAAGCCGGTAACACGGATGTTGATAGTTTAGCTCAAGTTTGGGGCTCTCCTGAAGTAGAAGATGATCTGACTGTTTTTGGTAACTTTGGTCTAGATTTAGGAAATGGTAAAGAAGCTTACATGTTTGGTAACTTCTCTGAACGTAACATTAAAGGTGGTTTTTACTACCGTAACCCACATACTCGTAGTGGTGTATATAGTAATGGTGATACAGACGGCGTAGATACCAATGGTGATGGTAAAATCAATGGTGATATAGTTAATGGCGTTCAAGATGAAAACTATCAACCTAACATTCTTATTGCTGATTTAGATGGGCTTGATAATGGTATTGCTTGTCCTACAGTTAATGTCACCAGTAGTAATGTGTTAACACAAAGTGATTACGCTTTAATTGCGGATGATAATACAGCCGTTGGTCAAAACTGTTTCGCATTTAATGAAATGTTACCAGGTGGTTTTACACCTAACTTCGGTGGTAACATCGTTGATACAGCTATTACTATGGGGACTCGTGGTGAGATAAGCGATACACTTAAATATGATGTAAGCGGCTCAGTTGGTTTCAACGAATCCACTTATGTTATCTATGATACGCTTAATGCTTCTTTAGGTCCTGTCACTCCGCGTGACTTTAGTCCGGGTAAACATACTCAATTAGAAAAATCATTTAACATTGATTTAGTGAAAGAATTTGAAGCAGGTATGGAGTCTCCATTAATTGTTGCTGGGGGTTACGAATGGCATTCAGAGTCATTTGAAGTGACTTCAGGTGATGTCGCGGCTTTTGAAGCGGGTCCATTAACTTCTCAAGGTTTTGGTATTGGTTCAAATGGTTTTCCTGGTTTTAAACCTTCTGCCGCCGGTAAATTCTCTCGTCAAAATTATGCTTTATATGTTGATGTTGAAGCACAATTTACTGAAAATTTCTTAATGGGCGCAGCTTTACGCTATGAAGATTACAGCTCATTTGGTGATACAACAAATTACAAGTTAACAGCTCAGTACAATATTACTGATGAGTTCTCACTTCGAGGCTCATTAAGTACAGGTTTCCGAGCGCCTACAGTTGGTCAAGCTAACTATTCAAATGTACAAACAAACTTAAGTGATGGTGTGTTAAGCGACTCAGCCCTACTACCACCGACAAACCCAGTAGCGATCCAATTAGGCGCAACAGAGCTCACACCTGAAGAGTCTGAAAGTTATGCTTTTGGTGCTGTATGGGATATTAATGGTTTCTATTTCACATTAGATTACTATAACATCCAAGTTGAAGATCGTATTTCTCAATCAGCTAAATATAATTTAGACGATAATGATAAAGACGTATTAAAAGCGGCAGGTGTACCCAATGTTGACTCTATTCAACAAGTGAGTTTCTTTACTAATGATTTTGATACAACCACTCAAGGGGTTGATTTTGTAGCGAACTACTCAACTTCATTGCTCGATGGTGATACAACGTTTGCATTAGCTTATAACTGGAATGAAACTGAAGTTGATAAGTTTTCTCCTGAAATTACGGGTGATTTCAAAGTATCTCGTTTAGAAAATGATTTACCGAACCATAGAGGAACATTTACATGGTCTCAAGGTTGGGAAATGATTAGTATGTTTACTCGTGTAAACTACTACGGCAAATATCAAGGTGTTCATGTTGATTATGATGCCACTATCAAAGAAGGTGATGCTGCAGTAACTGTTGATGTTGAAGTGAGTTACTTTGTAAATGACGATATTACTGTTTCTTTAGGGGCTCAAAACATTTTTGACCAAGAAGCAGAAAAAATTGATTGGTCTGGTGATAACAACAATTGGGGGGGCAAATATTATGAAACCTCTCCATTTGGCTTTAACGGTGGTTTCTACTACGTAAAAGCATCTTATAACTTTTAAGTTATAATTTTGTTTGTAAAAAACCACATCAATTGATGTGGTTTTTTTATAGTTGATTTTGGATTAATTTAATAGATGACAATAGAAAGAGCAGAACATTACCTTAAAATACAAGACTTTTCATCAGCAGAGCAGATGTATAAACGTTTATTAAAGGAAAACATTAACAATATTGAGGCAATGTGGGGTTTAGGTAAAGTTGCTTTAGCTCAAAATAGTTATCAGCGAGCTTACGATTTATTTGTTCGATGTTTACATATTAATGCGAAGATACCTGATGTTTATCTTTCATTAGCTCAAGCATGTTCAGCATTAACGCGCTTCGATAAAACAGAGCAAGCATTACTAAGTGCTTATCAACTAAGTTCTCACTCAATAAAAGTGCTATATGCTTTAAGTGTTTATTATTGTGAAAGTGGCAACCTAGATAAAAGTGAGCAGTTTTTAAATCAAATATTAACAATTGATCAAGAAAATATACCTGCTTTTTCATTATTAGTGAGAATAAAAAAAATAGGTGCGGGTAGCCCTTTTAATCCATTAATTACGCAGTATGAAAATCTTCTAAGAGAAGGTGATTTATTAGTTCATGATAAGGTTTTATTGAATTATAGCTTTGGTGATTTATTCCATTTAAGTAAAAAATACACTCAAGCTTTTTACCATTACAAAGAAGCCAACCGCCTACAAAAACAATTAATTAATTTTTCTGTTAGTGATATGAAACCTTCTATTGATCTATTACTGAAGGCTTTTACTTCCTCGGTTATTCAATCATTTTCAAATATATCACCAGCAAGTACTGTTTTAACCTCTCATATAAATATTACGCCTATTTTTATTGTAGGTCAGCCAAGATCTGGTTCTACATTGCTTGAACAAATGCTGATAGGGCATAACGATATTGTTAGCGCGGGTGAGATCCCACATATTGGGGATGATCTTGTAAACGCTATTACACAGGTAACTAGTGAAGGGTTTCCGTTAGGTTGCCAATCTTTAACAAAAGAACAATGTCTGTCTTTAGCTTTACATTATTTGACAAAACTGAAAGAAATTTCCGGTGGGGATCATAAATTTGTTATTGATAAAATGCCGGCTAATTATCAATTTATTGGGTTAATTAAATTACTCTTGCCACAGGCTAAAATTATTCATATAAAAAGAGACCCACGAGATGTGTCTTGGTCTATTTTTAAAAATAATTTTGGAGCATTAGAACCGAATTTTTGTTCGCAAACCGAAATTGGTCAGTATCATCAACTCTATCAAAAGGTGATGTTACATTGGAAAAGCGTGTTACCTAAAGAAGTGTACGATATTGAATATGAGGATCTGGTTAATTCACCTGAAAATGAGATAACACAAGTGTTAGCATATTGCGGACTGGCTTTTGAAAAAGATTGTTTAAATTTTTCTTCAAAAAAGCGGGTAATAAAAACGCTCAGTGATACACAACTACGTAAAGGAATTCAAAAAAGATCGATACCTGATTGGACACCATACGAACATGAATTAAAAGCCATGTTCGATTTATTGGATCAAAAATAATTTAGCTGAACTGAGGTTATACTGATTTGAATAATTCATTCGGTTAGGGAGTTAATAAATTTCAACATGAGTAAATAATAAGTGTGTCACTTGAATAGTATTTGTCACCTTTTATTTATAAATCAGTAGATTACGAAAATAATCATCCTGAATTCGGGTTATTTATTTTCTGGTAGCGGAACAATCTGTTTTATATTTTTAATCGCGTCTAATCTTGCTTTTTCTATCGCTTCTTTTATTTCCTTACCTTTCAAGCCCTGTTCAACAAACACTTTTGCCGTTACGGTATTTGCAGCTTTAAGGCATTGGTGTAAATAATCTGCTTGTGGATAATCTTTATCTTCAAATCCTGTTCTGCCGCGCATATCAGCGGTGCACGCTAAAATAAAGTCGTTAAATTCCTCAGGTTTTCTCCACACGTCTAAGGCATTAAATAACCTTAATATAGTACTAGGCTTTAACTCAAAGGCTTTATGGCAATGTAGGTGGTATTCGCACACCTTAAGGGCTAATGTTTGATATGAATTAGGTGCTCTTAAACGATCACAAACATTTTTTACTAAAGGTAAGCCCGATTTTTCATGTCCTCTATGGCTTGGCCATTCGGGTTCAGGTGTATTGCCTTTGCCTAGATCATGACACAATGCAGCAAAGCGTACTTCAGGTTTTTTTGATAGCTTTACTGCTTGTTGTAAAACCATCATAGTATGAATGCCAGAGCATATTTCAGGGTGCCATAGTGCAGGGTTAGGAATTCCCCAAAGTGTGTCAATTTCAGGTAATAGAACCTTTAATGCACCACAGGCTTTTAGGGTTTCGAAGAATACTTCAGGGTGCTCTTCAAGTAGGCTTTTATTGAGTTCTGTAAATATGCGTTCGCTACTTAAAGATTGTAGCTCGTTGCTTTGAGATATTTGTGTCATCAAGGCCATGGTTTCTTCGGCAATAGTAAATCCATAGCTATGGTAACGCGCAGCAAAGCGAGCCACTCTCAATACTCTTAATGGATCTTCAATAAAGGCATCGGAGACATGTCTAAATATTCTATTTTTAAGGTCTGCTTGACCATTATAAGGATCTATTATTTCACCGTTTGGTTTTAATGCCATGGCGTTAATAGTTAAGTCTCGTCTGAGTAAGTCTTCTTCAATGGTTACAAATTCGGAAGCATCACAAGCAAATCCCGTATAGCCAGCATCTACTTTTTTTTCGGTACGTGCTAACGCATATTCTTCTTTTGTTTTTGGATGTAAAAATACAGGAAAATCTTTACCAACTTGTGAAAAACCTAACGACAACATTTGTTCAACGCTTGAGCCTACGACAACGTAATCGTGATCGTAGCTTTTTCTGTTGAGTAGTTTATCTCTAACTGCACCGCCCACTAAGTAGCTGGTGATTTGTGATACTGGGTTTTCCATTTATACATCCGATTAAATTATTACAATTTAAGTTTATCATAAAAGAAAATAGTGTTTTGACATCTGGTAAGGTAAAGGTTAGTTTCATGGTGTTATTTTTTATGAAGTTGTTGATATGTATACCGCTTATTTCGGCTTAAAAGAAAAGCCATTTTCTATTGCTCCTGATCCTCAATATTTATTTATGAGTGATCGTCATCGTGAAGCACTTGCGCATTTAACCTACGGTTTAGGTGATGCTGGTGGCTTTGTGCTGTTAACAGGTGAGGTAGGAACAGGAAAAACAACCGTGAGCCGTTGTTTAATGGAGCGCTTACCTGAAAATACTCAAGCGGCTTTTATACTTAATCCTACGCTATCAAGTCACGAATTACTGGCGACTATTTGCGATGAATTAAAAATTCGTTACCGTAAAACAGGTGCTACGTTAAAAACCTTAACGGATAAAATTCAAGAAAAATTATTAAAAAACCATAAAGAAAATACTAATACTTTATTAATTATTGACGAAGCTCAACACTTGCAACCTGAAGTACTTGAGCAATTACGATTATTAACTAACTTAGAAACAAATACTAAAAAGCTATTACAAGTCATTCTTATTGGTCAGCCTGAATTACAAACTCTATTAAAAAGAAGAGACCTTCGTCAATTAGCACAACGTATAACCGCTAGGTACCATTTACTCCCTCTTAATAAGCAAGAAGTCGCGCAGTATATAAAACATCGCTTATCTATTGCAGAGGGCATTAGATCGCTGTTCTCAGTGTCGGCTATAAATACTATCCATAAAATTTGCGGCGGTATTCCTCGTTTAATTAATTTAGTGTGCGAACGTTCTCTCATTAATGCTTATAGCAGTAATATTGCCGTAGTTAATAAACGCATTGTGTTGTTGTCTGCTCATGAAGCGCTTGGAGATGATTATGAGGTTACATCTTGGTGGCAAAACCCTACAATTAAAATAGCGCTAATCGTTTTATCGGTAGGTGTTATTTCTGCTGGAGCCTATTTTTTTGGTAGCTATCAAACTCAGAATAATACCTTACAACCATTAGCTATTACTGATGCCGCTGAAAAAGCTCTTAATGATGTTAAATCGTCGAACCAAATTGAGAGCACATCAAAGGTTGTAGTTAATAACGTTGATACTCAAATTGATGAAATAACGAACTCAATAGCAGATAAAAAAACGAATGAAGTATTGCCGGTAGATGCTAGTGCGCAGCAAAAGCAGGAAGAAGTTGAATTACCTATTACCGAAAAAGAAAGTACGCCAGCACCTAAAGTGATTGCCCAACAAGCGCCTGTTGAGGCTAAGCAAGTTAAACAAGAAGTTCAGACTAAAGATATCGAACTTACTCAGGTTGAAGGTGTATCAGAAGAGTTATTGAATCAGTTTAAAAAAGCGCTAAATAATGAAGACGATACGAATAATACTAACGAATATACTAATAACATTGATGAAAGAGACCAAGAGATAGACCCTATCGAAAAAATGCCTTTGTGGGTACAAAACGGTATTCCGCAATTACAGTTTGAACAACATATTTATGCTAGTGATGGTCAAGGCTGGGTAAAGGTAAATGGTAGAGATCGCTATGAAGGCGATACGATTGCTAGAGAATTGATCTTAGTAGAAATTCTCCCTCAAAAAGTAGTGTTAAATTTTCGAGGTGAGAAATTTACTATGCCTGCTTTATCTTCGTGGTAGTTCAAATAAGTGCACAATAGGCCTATTGCGCAAAATCTTCTGCATTATAATAAAGAGGTTTCATTGCACCACAATAAGTAAGCTTGTAGTGGATCTCATTTTCTTTTGGAACGGCTGAAGATGCCGTGAAGTTAGTTACACAATTTACATCATCTGAAAGATAAATAAGGTGTTCATAACTTGGAGGCTGTTGAATTTGGTGGATTAAAATTCTTTCATTATTACGAAGTTGTACTATATCGTATTTTTGTCTTTTATTTGATTCTTCCGGTTTGTCGATTACTTTTACAAAGAGTTGTTTATCAAATATTATCTTCATGTTTTTGTAGGTTAGCATGCCGTCTTTTTTATAGTTTCCCATATATATATCAGCATTGACTTCTACTTGTTCACCACGCATTAAGCGTTCCAAATTAAATGCTTCAGGCTTAAGGGTAACCAAATCAGCGTCTTTAACCAATTGCAGTAAAGACAGTTCGTTAATATCTAGTTTATAAAGAATTTGTATATTATTAGGCTCTTTTAAAGTCAGCATATGAGAAGCAAATACGCTGGGACCTTTGTTGAAAAGCTTCATGCCATGAATCCCCATATATTTTGGATCTAAGGGAGGAAGCGGCTCAGATTCTTCTTCTGCAAAAGCAATATGAGATAAAGAGAATATAAGAAGAGATAAAATAATTTTGATCATGAAGTTCAATAATTCGAGTCGTATTTAATTATTATTCTAGCAGTTATATTGATAAACATTAGCAGGAAACTTTAATTTTTTTATGAAAGTTAATGCCTTGTATTGTATAGGGTGAATTAAGCGTAAATGTATTAAAATTTATAACAAGTTTACGCTTATATTTTCAGTCGAAGAGTTACTTACTTTATGCTTAGGTAATAATTTCTCGAATCGTCGATACTGATACAAAGCTTTTCTAATTCACCTAGCAATCTTGGTGTCATTCTGTGTAATTTATCTGAATTAGGGGTTATTAATTGTTTATGTTTTGCGGCGGGTATGTCGTTCCACTGTAACCAATTAACAGCATCGGGAGTTGCGTGTCCATTCGATATAGGTTGAATAATTAATTGTGGTTTAGCGATTGCCACTTGCTCTAAACCTACTTGTGGATAGTCAGTTATGCTTTCTACAAAAGGGTTTGTTGCCCCACAAACATTAAGGTGTTGTTGCGGCCACGAATTATTACTCACTGTGGTTAATGGATTCGACCAAAGTTCGTAAAATACGGTTATAGGTGGTTTATTGGCGAAAGTTTTACGTAAATTTTTCAGGTCCAATTCATATTGGCTTGCTAGTTCTTCAGCACGGTTATTGGTTCCTGTTAATTTACCTAATAAGCGTAACTCAGTTGCAACATCTTCTAAGTTTTTAGGATCTGAATATACAACATTTAATCCTAACTTTTTGAGTCTGTCTAAATCATCTAAAGGGTTTCCCGTGCGCCAGGCAATAATTAAATCGGGTTCATAGGCGAGTATTTTTTCTATTTTTAAGCGAGCATAATTCCCAATACGAGGAACATTATTTGCGGCTTCAGGAAAGTCGGAATGCTCGGTAGTTGCTATGACACGATCGCCTATACCTAAGCTAAAAAGCATCTCTATTAGGTGTGGGGCTAAGGTGATAATTCGTTGTTTTTTAAACTCACTTTTATTGTTATCTACGTTATCAATGGCGCTAGAGTCATTGGCATATAACATAGTAGATGTACTTGCGAGTGCGGCAAGTACAAAAGCGAAAATTTTACGTTGAAGCTGCATGAACATTACCAATCTACACCTTTTTGAACTCTTATGCCGCTATCGAAAGCATGTTTGATAGATTGCACTTCAGACACGGTATCGGCTACTTCGATTATTTTTCTATGACAAGCCCTACCTGTAATAATAACGTGCTGCATTGACGGTCTATTTGCTAATACGCTTAACACTTCTTCTAAATCAATATAACCGTAAGTCACCATGTAGGTTAATTCGTCGAGTAATACAATATGAACACTTTCATCGGTGAGGAGCTTTTTCGCTTCAGCCCAAGCTAATTGAGCTGCTGCTGTATCGGCTTCTTTATTTTGTGTTTCCCACGTAAAACCTGTCTTCATTGTGTGGTGCTTTACGCCATGTTGTTTTAATAAATTAAGCTCGCCACATTCCCATGTACCTTTAATAAACTGAATAATACCAGCACTTAATCCATGACCCACAGAACGAGTGATCATGCCAAAACCAGAAGTCGATTTGCCTTTACCATTGCCGGTAATTACCAGTAGTAGACCTTTGTCTTCTGTAGCAGCGGCAATACGCTCGTCTACTTTTTCTTTCAATTTTTGCTGGCGTTTTTTATGATTTTCTTTTTTCTTCTCGTCATCAATCATGTGTTATTCCTCTATTTCTTTTTATTCAAATTCTTCAGGGTTCTGCGATATCGCTTTTAAAGGTGTAGAAATTGTTATTACATTACTATGCTGAGTAGCAGCGGGTGTACTTGAGCTTATATCAGTAAGATTTTTAACCAATGTAATACTACTATTTTTAATGGTTAACTGACTAAAGAGTGCTTTATTATGATATTCAATATTGAGTAAGAGAGCCAAAATCATACGTATAACACCACCGTGGCACACGAGTAATATGCTTTTCCCTGCGTGTGATGTTAATAGTTCACACCATGAGTGTTCAACTCTTTGATAAAAGCTTGATAACAATTCAGCTTTAGGCAGAGGAAACGCGTCTGGTTCACGCCAAAAATCTTCCAACTGTAGCCAAGTTTTTTTACTGTTTTCTGAGTCTCTAATATCATCAAATGAAATGCCATCTAATTGACCAAAGTTCATTTCTTGAAAACACGTGTTAACGTTTATTGGTAACTTGTTATTTTTAGCAAATTGTTGAGCAACGTTTTGACAACGCTGAAGGGGAGACGTTACTACATGGCTAATTTTGTTGATTAAATTTTGTTGTAATTGATTTAATTCAGTTAATATTTTCGTATTTACCTCATCAGTTACACCTATATCTGTTTGACCATATAAGGCAGCAGGCCCGCTCACTTTTCCATGGCGTAATAAATAGATTGTGGTGGTTTGCATAGTGCCTTTTTGCATAAAGGTTATGCCTGAGCAAAGAGGGGAAAACTAGCAAGTATTACTAGGTAGATAAGTAATTCACTTAATTGTTGGCAAGCACCTAAGCAATCGCCAGTATAACCCCCTATTCGTTTTATTAACCATTGTTTAAAACCCGCTCTAAAAATAAAAAGCGTGAGTATTAACAATAAGACTGTAGTTATTGAAAAAAACACCAAAGGGGCAAGGCCAACAATAAAAAGTAATCTTAATTCAAAGGGGCTTTGCTTATTCGCTAAAGGTTTGCTTTTACTGGTATCGGTATCAGCTACATAAGGTAAGTCATATATTAAACTAGCCGCAACCGCTCTTGATAAGGCATACCCCAAAAATAATGAAGGAATTAAATACGCTAGTTGAGCAAGTTCTATTAATACCAATAGCTTTAGCGCTAAAGCCATAAATAAAGTTGCTGCGCCATAGGTGCCTATGCGGCTGTCTTTCATTATGGTTAAACGTTTTTCTACTGTCATACCACCGCCAATACCATCGGCCATGTCTGCTAAACCATCTTCATGAAAAGCACCAGTGAGCAGTAAGCTAAAAACAACCAGTAACGCGATGCTAATAGTATGAGGAAATAAGGGAGAAATAAGGCTAAAAAGTAAGCTTAAAATACCTGCTAATAAAAGCCCTATTAAAGAAAAATAACGGCCAGACTTATTTAAAAGCGCGGGGCTGTAATACATGCTTTGTGGTACAGGTATACGAGTAAAAAAGCTCAGCGCTAAGTAACATAAGTTAAGCTGACGCTTTAAATACCGTCTATATTTATTGTTGCTTGTATACCCGTTACCAATCAAGATGCGTATTTCAGAGCACTTGAGCGATATCAATTCAAGGCAATGCTTTGCCATAATGGTGTACCCTTATCAAAAGTATTAACGACGAAGTGATTTTGCTCAAGCGCTTCTTCGATGGGTCTAAAAACAATTTATACTGCGTTATTAACTTTAGTCAGGTTCCTACACGGATGTAGGACATTAGGGTAACGCAGGAGCAGTTACCGAGAATAACCATGACGTAAATTTAATGCCTTGCATACATGGATGTATGTACTTAGATTTCGTCTGGAACATGAAATCTGTGTCTAAATTGTTTTTAGTTCCACTGAAACCTGCATCTTGAATGGTAACGGGTATATAACTCTTTTGTATGCTCAAACGGTTACACCTGCATCTTCAAAACTTGCCATATTATTGTAAAAAGCAGCTGCTGCCGTTAATAACGGTAATGCGACTGCTGCCCCCGTTCCTTCACCTAGACGTAAACCTAAATTTAGTAAAGGTTTGGCTTTTAAATGGCGCAATAATAGTTGATGACCAAATTCATGAGATTCATGAGCGAAAATTAAATAATCTCTTACATTAGAATTTATTTTACAGGCAACTAGTGCTGCTGTACTTAGGATAAAACCGTCAATTAGTATACAAATTCCGGCTTGTGCTGCCGCTAAAATTGCGCCTGTTATTTCAACTATTTCAAATCCACCCACTTCTTTTAGAACCGTTAAAGGTTCGTCTGAATCAAAACGTGCGAGGGCTTTTTCAATAAGCGTTTTCTTTTTAAAAAGTTGCTCTGCGGTTATGCCTGTGCCTACACCTACGCAAAGATCAACATCTGAATGGGTTAAACGAGCTGTAATTGCCGTAGCTGAACTGGTATTGCCAATTCCCATTTCGCCTAATATAAGTAGGTTAGAGCCATTTTTAATGATGGGCGCTACCACTTGTTCACCATAGCTAAGACCAAGTTCAACTTGTTCCATCGTCATTGCTGATTCATGTACAAAGTTCTTTGTACCAGCCCCTAATCTCATGTTAATTAATCGAGATGAACTATCGGTAATGGGGTCTATAATGCCAGCATCAACGACTTTAAAATCAATATTGTTTACCTTACAAAAACAGTTAATTGCGGCGCCGCCAGCGATAAAATTTTGTACCATTTGGCGAGTTACACAACTTGGTGCAATTGAAACACTTTCTTCACTAATACCGTGATCTCCAGCAAAAACTAAGGCAGTAGGTTTGTTAATTGAAATATGTGAAATAAGCTTATTGCTTTTATTACTTTGAATAAGCGCAAGCTGTAAAGCCGTGCTTTCTAATAAGCCTAAAGAGCCAACAGGTTTGGTTTTTTGATTGATTTTATCTTGAATTTTACTTTCAAATTCAAGATTTAACGCTTTTATTTCCATAAAAAATCTCGCTTACATTTTTCGTAATAGGGCTAAGAAAAACAAACTGCCCATCGCTGAAGTAATAACACCTATTGGTATTTCTTGTCCGCCTAATGCCGTACGCGCAACAACATCTACCCACACTAAAAAACAGCCACCAACTAAGCCTACGGCTATAAATAATTTAGCGCTGGTAATGCCCACAAAAGGCCTAACAATATGTGGGATCATCAAACCAATAAAGCTAATGCCGCCACAATAAGACACAATAACGGCTGTTATTGCAGCACATAAAATAAGGGTAATAACACGCAAGCGTTCAACTTTTACTCCTAAGGTGCGAGCGCTGTCGTCACTGAGTAATAGCGCATCAAGCTGGCGTCCTAATAAAAGTGCAATAAGCGTAGCAATAATAATTACGGGGGATATCAACAGTAGAGCGTTGGTGTCTGCTCTGGCTAAACTGCCCATGAGCCAAAAAATAACGCGGTTACTTGAAAAAGCATCACCGCTGTAAAGAATAAAGGTGGTTAAAGAACTTAATAAGAAGGAAACCGCTACGCCTGCTAACAGTAAGTGCTCAATGCGACGCCAATTATTTTGATATATCACAATTAAAATAAGTCCAACCGCTAATAAAGACCCTAAAAAAGAGGCAAAAGGTAACGAAACAAGCTGCATTGATACCGGTAAAAACTGAGTTAAAGTTGCCCCTAAGCCTGCTCCAGAAACAATACCAAATAAATACGGGTCGGCAAGTGGGTTACGTGTCACGTTTTGCATTAAAGCGCCTGCTAAAGCTAAACCAAAGCCCGCGATAAAACCAAGCAATACCCTCGGAAAGCGTATTTCCCATAAAATGGTATCGTAAATACCTTTTTCACACCCTTGAGTTACACATTGCCATACTGCTTTATGGTTTAATTCAACAACACCAAACCCAATAGAAGACAATAACGTGATAACAACGAGGCTAACAATTAACAAGAGCGAATATTTGTACGGTAGCTTTTTTGTTAATAAGTGATTTTTCATGATTGTAGCCACTTTGATTCGTCATTTACTTGGTTGTTTATACCAGCAAAGGTAATTCTTGTTTTTTGAGTGAAAGGGTTTTTATCAATAGCGCATTCTAGTTTAAATACATCAGTTAAGTTTTCGGCGGTAAATACACTTTCAGGTGTGTCATCTGCTACAAGTTGACCGTTGTTTAACATGAGCACTCTATCGCAATATTGGGCGGCTAAATTAAGATCATGAATAGTGATCAATAAGGTTATGTTGAGGGACTTGGCTAACATTAATATTTGATGCTGATAGTACATATCAAGATGATTCGTAGGTTCATCCATAATCAAAATATCAGGCGCTTGTACAATAGCTCTAGCAATTAATACTCGCTGCTGCTCACCGCCTGATAAAGTACTAAATAATTGATGCTGTTTTTTTATCAGATCAACCTTGATTAACGCTTGTTCAATATTGTGTTTGTCGGCATCTGTATTTATGTCAAACAATCCTTTATGAGGGATAAGCCCCATACCTACAATATCTAAAACAGTTAAGTTGAATGCAGACTCTGAATGTTGGCTAACCACAGCGACTTTTTTGGCTATATCTTTATTATTAAGGTTTTTAAGGGGCTTGCCATGCAAATAAATATTACCAGAATAATCTGAATATTCGCCGTATAAACATTTAAGAAGAGAGGTTTTTCCTGCGCCATTGGGGCCAACGATAGCAACGGTTTCACTTGCTTTTATTTGTAGGTGAATACCTTGAATAACCTTTTTTGGGTTTGCAGACCAAGTAACATTATTTGCTTGTAGAACAAAGGGTGACATATGTGCCTTAACCATAATAGCGAATAAAACATAGCGAATACAATTTTAGGAAATACAAGGACACATCATAAGAAGTCACTCATAATTATATGAGAGATATTCTTAGTTTTTCGCGTTACCCGCACGTTCACTAAAGGCGATTAAGGCAGGTGTTCTGACTTAAGTGTTTAGTGATGTTATTTTAACCGTCACTAAACTCTCTTTACAGTTGCGGGAACAGTTATGGAATTAAGTGGTTGTTAATAAAACTAACCATGTCTTGCACCATATTCCCCTTTAAGTTTTTCCTCTAATAAATAAGAGTAAAAAACACCTTAAAAGCGCCGACATCTTACCACAGTTATTTTTTAATTAAATAACAGTATTTGTTTTATCAATATTTACCAATGCTATGCAACAACCTGCTGTACTTGAAGTTGAAAAACTACGAAAAGTTGCAATGGAAAAGTCAGCAACGGGGAAATTTGGTATTGATGCAAGCTACTGGTTCGAACAAGCAACAGATAGAATAAAGCAGTTAAACAAGTTGAAAACAAACTAAATATATCAGTAATGAAACTAACTGATATATTAAAAATTCAGCGAATAGCTCGTTAATGTTAAGCGCTGATGTTATTTTTATTATAAGTTTTTTAGTTATAGTTATAAGCTACGTCGTGATTAAAGATTTAGATAATCGCATAAAAGATTTAATGGCCGTCTTTAGTCAAGTTAGAAAAGAAAACGATTTAACCGTTAGAACTAAATACATTGATAAAAGTGAGCTAAGCTAAAATTTCATACCTAAAATCAATAAATGATCAACGCTACAGCGTACTTGAACACAGCTTTGAATATTAAGTGGATATTATTTTTTCACTTTTGAAACCGAAGTTGAGCAATGAAATAATGTAAGCCATTCTAAGGTCTAGATATACTTCGTAGTACAATTATCCACATGCCTGCTAAATATATGGGCTTCTATTAATACCGATCTTAAGGCAACATGATGTTCATTAAAAAAATTATAACTATTTGTAAGTTTTTAACTATTCCTTTGTTACTGGGTTTTCCTCTTGCCGTTATTGCTTATCGTTTGCAATTATGGGGCATGGGAACGTCTTTTAAAATCATTCAATTTACAGGGTATGCTAGTATTGTTGTGCTGGTAATAGCGATAGTAATTGGTTTATTTGCGTTTTTTACAAAGCAACAACGTGTGCTTAAAAGTAGTGCTATAGTCGCTATTTTATTAGCTATACCGGCTGTTGGTTTATCAATGCAAGCGGCTAAAGCTAAGTCTTTACCTTTTTTACATCAGGTAAGTACTGACACGGTTAATTTACCTCAATTTAAAGCCATTTTAGCCTTGCGTGGCGAAGGAACTAATCCACTAGAATACGACAGCGAAAAATTAGCTCCGTTACAACAAAAAGTTTATCCAGAACTACAACCCATTGTAAGCATCTTGAACACAGAGCAAGCGTTTAATAAAGCTATTGATACGGCGATAAAATTAGGCTGGGAAATTGTTGCTAAAGATATTAAGCAAGGAATGATTGAAGCAGTTGATACCAGTTTACTCTGGGGTTTTAAAGACGATGTAGCTATTCGTATTCAAGCAACGGATACAGGAAGTAAGATAGATCTACGATCCATTTCTCGTATTGGTGGAACAGATCTTGGAGCTAATGCCAAACGTATAAAAAGCTTTATATCATCATTTTAATTATGCTTTTAACTAGGTTTGTTGATCTTTCAGGGGGCTGAAAAAACAATCTTGATAGATCAACAGATCCTAGGGTATTTTATCTTTTTACAATCAAATAAATAAGCAAAACCACTCACTTCTACTTTCGTAATTATACTATCACGTTTAAAGATTGAAGCTTTCAGTAAAGAAGGCGACTCCATTATTCTACCTTGCTCAAACGTGTAGTGTTGGCCATCTATAACCTTATACTTATCTAAATAACAGGCGAGAGCACCACAAGCGCTACCCGTAGCAGACTCTTCAGGAATACCAAATAAAGGTGCAAAGTTTCGACAGCTGGCTGTTAAACTATTTGAATTACTTTCTGAGATATTTTTTTGGGCTGGAGATAACTCAAACAGGTGAATGCCAATCGCATTATATTTTTCACTAAAACGCGATATTTTATCTAAATCAGGCACTATTGAATCTAAAGTTCCAAAGGGTACAGGTATTATTACATCAGCTAAGCCCGTTGAAATAATTTCACAAGGTAGATTAGTCGTAGCAAATAACGTTTCAGAAATATTTAATAACTCAGCTACTTCTTTGCTTTCAACTACACCTAAATATTGCGGGAGTGTTTGTTCCATATTCACTAAGGTATCAGTGGCCACTTTTACCTTTAACTTTCCCGCTTTAGTTTGTTGAGTATACTCTTGCGCTTCAATGATCTGTTTTTCGAACAATAATGAAAATGTTGCTAAAGTCGCGTGTCCACAAAAATCAACTTCATGATTCGGAGTAAAAAATCGAACATTAAAGTCGCATTCAACATCCGCTGATACAAAAGCGGTTTCAGAGTATCCCACTTGTGTGGCAATATACTGCATTTGCTGCGGTGTTAGATTATCTGCATTTAATACAACACCTGCTGGGTTACCGCCTGAGCCATTGTAAGTAAAAGAATTAAGGTAATAAACTGTTATATCCATATAAGTATTCATGAGATTTTTTAGTCAAATAATTTATTTTAATAGACACCAAATTTAAAATTTTTACAAGGGAAAGTAATGAAGAAAACAAGATTCGTTCTATTTTCATTTTTGTTAAGTATTACAGCTAATGCTGCGTTGGCGAATGAAGAAAACTCTGCTGTTGAAAACTGCCACATTGATGGTATTCGCTCGCAAGTAAAATGTGGCACTTTAAATGTCCCCGAGAACTACAATAAGCCTGAAGGCAAAAATATTTCCATTAATTATGCTGTGTTACCAGCGATTGATAGCTCAAAAAATAATGCGCCACTTATGTTTCTTGCCGGGGGGCCAGGTCAAGCAGCTGTTGAATTAGCAGCACATATACGTCGAAGCTTTGTAGAAATTAGAAAAACACGCGACATTATTTTAATTGATCAACGAGGTACTGGTTTATCTCAACCCATGTTGTGTGATGAAGCTACCAAAGGGAATTTATATAGCATGATTCCTGAAGAGTTTTCTGAACAAGAAACGCTAGATTGTATTACAAAATTAAAAGAAACTAACGAGCTAAGCCAATACAACTCAGAAAATGCAATCCGTGATTTTGATGCAGTAAGAGAAGCATTAGGTTACAAGCAAATGAATCTTTATGGTGGCTCTTATGGAACAAGAGCGGCGCTTACTTATATGCGTTTATTTCCCGAAAATATTAAAAGTGTTGTGTTAGATAGCGTAGGGCCGATTGAAGTACCTATCGGTTTATTTGGTTTGAGCTCAGAGCGATCATTTAACTTATTGCTTGAACATTGCGCTAATGAAGAAACCTGTAATAAAGCCTACCCTAATTTAAAAGAAGAGTTTGAAACTGTTATTAAGCGTTTATCTAACGAAGTGGTT
This sequence comes from Pseudocolwellia sp. G5-9, assembly GCF_055808995.1. Lineage (NCBI taxonomy): Bacteria > Pseudomonadati > Pseudomonadota > Gammaproteobacteria > Alteromonadales > Colwelliaceae > Pseudocolwellia > Pseudocolwellia sp. G5-9. The sequence goes on along the minus strand of NZ_CM147893.1, from coordinate 2,250,532 downwards.
GCTTTATCTATAAGTCATCCTCGATTAGGCACTAAAACGCCTTTTAAATTAAGTAAAGGAAAATTCATCAATACGCTATTTAAGCAACTTTACAGTACAGAAACTCGCACTATAGTGCCTTTAATTATTCATCAAGCCTTTCTGGAAAACTACCAGCCATTAGTAGGAATTATTTCTGCAGGAGAAGGTGCTATAAACATGTACGTGGGACTAACGTTTAATATTGTATGTAATGAAGATATGCCAAGAATTACCCATGATATGCGCGTTAAAGACAGCAACAATAGTTTTGATGGTGGTAGTAGCCACGCTATTTTTAAAACAGCTTGTGATGTATGGCCAAAATATCAGGTTGATGAAGCTTTTTACAAGCCCGTAGTGGCTAATATTCCTACCTTAATATTGTCGGGTGATTTAGATCCCGTTACACCGCCAAGCAATGGCGAAAAGTCAGCGAGTACTTTACCTAATAGCCATCATATTATTTCAAAAAACAGTGCGCATATTGTGGCTTCTTCCGCTTGTGGTGTAGCAATGATTAATGAATTTTTACAACATTTAGATCCTAAAAAAGTGGATCAAACGTGTTTGTTAGATATACCTGCTGAGTCATTTATGACAAGCCTAAACGGCAGCATATAAGGAAATAATTATGATTGAAGTTAATGATTTACATAAATCTTTTTTAGGCGCTAAAAAGAAACAAGTCATCGCCTTAAACGGTTTGTCTTTTACCGCAAAAGATGGCGAAATTACTGGAATTTTAGGACCTAACGGAGCAGGAAAAACCACCTGTTTACGTACATTATATGGTTTATTAAAAGCGGATTCTGGCTCCGCTACTATTGATGGGATACAGGTTACCAAGTCACCTATTGAAGCTCGTGCTAAGTTAGGTATTTTTCCTGATAAATTTGGATTATATGAACGACTAACCGCTTACGAGCAAATAGATTATTTTGCAAGTATTCATGGTTTGCAAGGCGCAGTTAAACATCAAGCGATTGAAGACATTATTAAAGATCTTGAAATGGAAGAACTCGCACACCGTAAAACTCAGGGTTTTTCTCAAGGTCAGCGAATGAAAGTTACCCTAGCGCAAGCTTTAGTTCACCAACCACAAAACTTTGTTTTAGATGAGCCAACTCGTGGTTTAGATGTAATGAGTACTCGTGTTTTACGTAATCACTTAGCTAAGTTTAGAGACAAAGGTCACTGCATATTATTTTCGTCTCATGTTATGCAAGAAGTCGCTGCTTTATGTGATCGCGTCATTATTGTAGCTAACGGCAAACTAGCCGCACAAGGAACACCTACTGAGCTATGTGACTTAGCGGGCGAAGCATTATTAGAAGATGCCTTTGTTAAATTAATAGGATCTGACGAAGGGGTTGCCGCATGATTCAGTTTAAAGCGTTATTAATAAAAGAATTTAAAGAAGCCTTTCGCGATAAGCGTGCGCTTATGGTTGCCATGACCATGGCTATGCTCGCACCTGTTATGATTTTAGTATTGTCAAAAACCATGATCAAAGAAATGGTGGCAACGCCGCCTGTTTATTTAAATGTAACAGGCGAAAGTTTCGCACCTAAGTTAATTAAACAACTTAAGCAAAATAATATTTACCCATTAACCGACGCACCAGAAGATATCAAAAACCTTTGGACAGAGCGTAATATTGAACTCATTATTCCAGAAAATTTTGCTGAATATATGGAAGAAGGGCGGGTTATTACCATCAATTTACGTGCTGATTTTAGTGAAAAAGCATTGAATGCGCCTATCAGACGAATTAAAAATCAAATTAATCAATATGCACAAAGTATAGGTGCCAAGCGGTTAATTGTTAGAGGGATAGACCCACGTATTTTACGACCTATAAAAATTAACGATCAAGATACTGCACAGCCAAGCAGTAATGCTATGTTTATTTCTTTAATGTTGGGCTTGTATGTATTAATGGCTGCTTTTATGTCGGGCCTTTCCGTCGCTATTGACTCAAGTGCTGGCGAGAGAGAACGTAATGTACTTGAAATGCTACTTTGCCAACCGGTAAGCACCTTTAAAATAGTTGCCGCTAAGCTTTGTTGTGCCAGTACTATCTCTATAATTGGTGTTACGTTAACGTTAGTGCTCACGTCTTTTTCAGTCAGCTTTGTCGATTTAACTAAAATTGGCGCAACATTTAACCTCGACTTTATCATGGTGTTATTTTTAATTTTATTGTTATTACCGATTAGTTTCTTTGCTTCAGCTTTACAGCTATTTGTTTCCTTTCAGGCAAAGAGTTTTAAAGAAGCACAATCAACCGTCAGTATGATTATCATGTTACCCGCGATGATCCCTGTTGCTCTTATGTTTATTGATGATAAACCTCAATGGTTAGATTGGTTACCTGTTTCTGGGCAATCTTTATTAATGGACGATTTATTTAAAGGTATTCCGATTAACTGGGCAGCCTTTGCAGGTACAGCCTTAGTGACTATTGGATTAACCGCTGCACTAGTGATCATACTTTCGCTACGATTAAAATCTGAAAAAGTAGTTTTAGCGTTAAGTTAACGTCTTTTTTCCTGTATTGTGCTCAATCAAATAAGTCGTTATTTTTATAATATGTATTTGTTTTATGTATAAGTGAAATTAAATTCGTTGATTTAATTTTTATTCCGTATTATATTTTGTTTTATTGTGGTTTGTTGTTTTTTAGACGTTACTAGGATCTATAGGATATATTAGATTACTAAATCGACTAACATTTGTTTGTTTTAGCATGTACAAAATAGCTAGTTTCAGGCAAAATACTGCCCATAAATTTTATTGATTTTTTATTGAATTATACCCCACAGCCTACGTAGAGTTATTGGCTGACTACTTGAGGATTTTACATGCTTAAACGTGATATGAATATCGCAGATTTCGATGCTGAATTGTATGAAGCAATCACTAAAGAAACTGTTCGCCAAGAAGAGCACATCGAGCTTATCGCTTCAGAAAACTACTGTAGCCCTCGTGTACTTGAAGCTCAAGGTTCACAATTAACGAATAAATATGCTGAAGGTTACCCAGGTAAGCGTTATTACGGTGGTTGTGAATACGTAGATGTAGCTGAGCAATTAGCTATTGATCGCGCTAAAGAACTTTTTGGTGCAACATATGCTAACGTTCAACCACATGCTGGTTCACAAGCAAACGCTGCAGTATTCCAAGCATTAGTTACTCCAGGCGGTAAAGTATTAGGTATGAGCTTAGCTCATGGTGGTCATTTAACGCATGGTTCACACGTAAACTTTTCTGGTAAGTCGTATGAAGCTTTTCAATACGGTTTAGATCCAGAAACCGGTGATATTGATTACGTAGAATTAGAGCGTTTAGCGGTAGAACATAAACCAGAAATGATCATTGGTGGTTTCTCAGCATTTTCAGGTATTGTTGACTGGGCTCGCATGCGTAAAATTGCAGATAAAGTTGGCGCATATTTCTTCGTAGATATGGCTCACGTTGCAGGTTTAGTTGCTGCTGGTTTATACCCTAACCCAGTTCCACATGCTCATGTAGTTTCAACAACTACACATAAAACATTAGCTGGCCCACGTGGCGGTTTAATTGTTTCTGCGTGTGATGATGAAGACATCTATAAAAAATTAAACAGTGCTGTATTCCCAGGTGGCCAAGGTGGTCCTTTAATGCACGTTATTGCCGCAAAAGCAGTAGCATTTAAAGAAGCTTTACAGCCAGAATTTAAAACGTATCAGCAAGCTGTTTTAGATAACGCTAAAACTATGGTGTCAGTACTTCAAGATCGTGGTTATAAAGTTGTATCAAATAGCACTGAAAACCATTTATTGTTACTTGACCTTATTGATAAAGACATTACCGGTAAAGATGCCGATGCTGCATTAGGTAAAGCACATATCACCGTAAACAAAAACTCAGTACCAAATGATCCACGTTCACCGTTTGTAACTTCAGGTTTACGTTTAGGTACACCAGCAATTACACGTCGTGGTTTTGGTGTTGAAGAGACTAAAGAATTAACAAGCTGGATTTGTGATATTCTTGACGATATTACTAATGAAGCAACTATTACAGCGGTTCAAGGTAAAGTTAAAGAGCTTTGTTCTCGTTTCCCTGTTTACGGTTAATTTTTTAAACAGTAGTTTGAATTATTAATATCGAATAGAATGGCCGCATTAGCGGCCATTTTTATTTTATTAAATAAAATGGTTTAACATCAGTTATAGGATCACACCATGCATTGTCCTTTTTGCTCTGAAACAGAGACTAAAGTTATTGATTCAAGATTAGTCGCTGATGGACATCAAGTTAGAAGAAGACGTGAATGTTTAGCTTGTAGCGAACGATACACAACGTTTGAAATAGCTGAACTTGTTATGCCAAAAATCATTAAGCGAGATGGTTCAAGAGAACCGTTTAATGAAGACAAAATGCGTAATGGTTTAGTACGAGCATTAGAAAAAAGACCGGTAAGTGTTGAAAATGTTGAGCTTGCTATCAATAGAGTTAAATCGACATTACGCGCAACAGGCGAACGCGAAATTTCTAGCGAAATGCTAGGTAATACCATTATGGAACAGCTAAAATATTTAGATAAAGTGGCTTATGTTCGCTTTGCTTCGGTTTATCGTTCGTTTGAAGATATTAAAGAATTTGGTGAAGAAATTGCCCGTTTAGGTGATGAAAAAAGTAGCTAACCTGAGTTTATATTAAAGTTTATGACATCATTTTCAAAGCAAGATTATCAGTATATGCAGCGAGCATTATCGCTAGCTAAGCGTGCTCACTATACGACCTCGCCTAACCCCAGAGTGGGTTGTGTATTGGTAAAAAACAATGAAATTGTGGGCGAAGGTTATCATGTTAAAGCAGGCCTTGGGCATGCGGAAGTTAACGCACTTAAACAAGCGGGCAGTTTAGCTAAAGGTGCTACAGCTTATGTAACGCTTGAGCCTTGTAGCCATTATGGTCGAACGCCACCTTGCGCTGAAGGTTTAATTAAAGCAGGTGTTAAATATGTAATAGCTGCCATGGTAGATCCTAATCCTCAAGTGTCGGGGAATGGTCTTAAAATGCTTGAAAGCGCGGGTATTACTACGCAACATGGCTTATTAGAGCAAGAAGCAAAAGCGTTAAATGTTGGTTTTATTCAGCTAATGACCACTAAGCTGCCTTATGTTCGTTGTAAATTAGCGGCGAGTATTGATGGCAAAACAGCTATGGCAAGTGGTGAAAGTAAATGGATAACATCGCCTGAAGCGAGACAAAACGTACAGCGCTTACGTGCACAAAGTTGTGCGGTTATTTCCGGTGCTGATTCTGTATTATTTGATAATGCAAAAATGAATGTTCGCTGGAATGAGCTCGGCGAGCTTAAAAATACCTATAGTGAAAATACTTTACGACAACCCATTCGCGTTATTATCGACTCTCAAAATAGATTGTCGCCAGAATTAGATCTTTTTAAAACAGAATCTCCTGTAATTATATTTACTCATAACATTGAAAATAGCCATAAGTGGCCATATTTTGTAGAACATATAAGCGTTCCTTATGCGCAAGGTTTAACGTCAAACAAGTTAGATCTTAAAGCTGTTTTATCTATTTTAGGTGAACGTGGCTTTAATGATGTACTTATTGAATCTGGCGCTAAATTAACAGGGGCTTTTGTTGAGCAGAATTTAGTAGATGAACTTATTCTTTTTCAAGCGCCTAAATTGATGGGAGCAGACGGTAAAAGTTTACTTAACATGCCTAACATTGAAACATTATCGCAAGCGAAAAAACTAACGTTTTCAGATGTACGCATGGTTGGAAAAGATATACGTATAACAGCAAAAATAGCTAAAAATTAACTTAAATAATCAATTTAACGATACATAATTAACAAGAGTTATTCATGTTTACAGGAATTATAGAAGCCGTAGGCCAAATAGGTACTATTCAAATCAATGCTCAAGGTGCGCGTATTACGGTGTTAACCGGTCAGCTTGATATGCACGATGTAAAATTAGGTGACTCAATCGCCACTAATGGCATTTGTTTAACGGTTGTTGATTTTAGCACAAACAGCTTTAGTGCTGATGTTTCTAACGAAACCTTAGCGCGTACTGGCTTTGCTCATTATAAAAGTGGTCAAAAGGTTAACTTAGAAAAAGCTATGTTACCCACTACGCGTTTTGGTGGGCATATGGTTTCAGGGCATGTTGATGCTTTGTCTGAAATAGTAGCAGTTGAACATGATGGTAATAGCATTCATTATTGGGTATCAATGCCTAATGATTTAGCCGGATATGTTGCCGAGAAAGGTTCTGTAACTATTGACGGCACAAGCTTAACGGTAAATAGTTTATCGGATAATAAATTTAGATTAACTATCGTGCCGCATACTACTGAACAAACAATTATTAGCAGTTATCAAGTGGGCGCTAAAGTGAATTTAGAGGTTGATTTGATAGCACGGTATATCGAAAGATTGCTAACACACAAAACAGCTGAAAATAACCAACAATCAGGTGTTACGCATGAACTATTAGCACGCAATGGTTTTATCAAATAAAGAGGTAAATATGAAATTAAATACCCCACAAGAGATTATCGATGATATAGCTCAGGGTAAAATGGTTATTTTAATGGATGATGAAGACCGTGAAAATGAAGGCGACTTCATTATGGCTGCTGAAAAGGTAACACCTGAAGCAATCAACTTCATGGCCACTCATGGTCGTGGTTTGATCTGTATGCCTATGTCTGTAGAAAAGTGTAAACAGTTAAAGCTACCGTTAATGGTAGACAACAACAACGCACAATTTAGCACAAACTTTACTGTATCAATTGAAGCGGCTGAAGGTGTAACAACGGGTATCTCAGCAGCAGACAGAGCAAAAACAGTTTTAGCGGCAGTAGGACCGAATGCTAGCCATTTAAGTATTGTTCAACCAGGGCATATCTTTCCGTTAATGGCGAAAGATGGCGGCGTTTTAAATCGAGCTGGTCATACTGAAGCTGCTGTTGATTTAGCTCGATTAGCTGGCTTAGAACCTGCAGCAGTTATTGTGGAAGTATTAAATGAAGACGGCACTATGGCGCGTCGCCCAGACTTAGAAGTTATTGCTGAAAAGCACGGTATAAAAATGGGCACCATTGCAGACTTAATTGAATACCGTAATGCTAACGAAACTACAATAGAACGTGTAACTTCATGTAAATTACCTACAGCTTTTGGTGAGTTTGACTTAACTGTATTTAAAGATACGATTGACGGACAGGCACATTTTGCTTTAACAAAAGGTGAAATTAAAGCTGATGAGCCAACTTTAGTACGTGTACATCTTGAGAATACTTTTAGAGATTTATTATTTAGCGAGCGCGAAAGTGTTTCACAATGGCCAATGGCTGATGCGTTAAAAAGAATCGCTGATGAAGGTGGTGTTTTAGTATTGCTAGGTAAGCATGAATCAACAGAAACATTGATCGCGCAAGTTGAAAAATACGCAAAACAAGACGCTGGCGAACAGGTTAAAGAAGTTAAACGTCATGTGGGTTCACGTAATGTTGGGGTAGGTTCACAAATTTTATCTAATTTAGGCGTAAGTAAAATGCGTTTATTAAGCTCGCAAAGTAAATATCACTCTTTATCAGGCTTTGGTTTAGAAGTGGTTGAATATATTGCTGAGTAAGCTTAATAAGTATTAAGTGATGTAACTTAAAAACGCTACTGAGGTAGCGTTTTTTATTTGTCTCTGTGTAAATTAGAGCCTTCAACCATTCAACCATTCAACCATTCAACTATTTAGAAATGATCACGGTTATTCCTTACGGCACTTATAAACATTACCAGATAATGTTACGTTGGTTTGTTGGCTTCCGCCGCCAAATCCATCATCATAATGGCCTGTTTGACCAGCTCTTTGCGTTAAAATATAAATAGTGTCACCGCCAAGCATCATGGCTTTATTTTTTAGATCGTTACGTGCCCCTGTTTCTAAATCAGCATTAGAGGTAAAGGAGCCCGTAAAAAAATCGCCTTGGCTACCTGTAATATCTCCTAAAAATGCGCATTCTTGCCCAGGTTCATTATGGGTTAATCTTACGCTATTAGCTTCAGGGATTATGGCTGTTGAAGAACATGCCGCTAATGTTGTTACAAATATCATGGTGAATACAGCTTTCATTATTAGTTCCTATAAGTATTTTGATTCGATTATTTTATGATGTTCGTTAATTATTAATACTTACAAAGTGTTGTAATAATGTAAGTACAACTTACAAATCGCGATCAGTTTTTTACAATTTATGAAAATGGAGCTGTTTAACGTTTGAAAACATGACAGTAAATTCGTTGTGCATTGAAAATCTTCAGGTTAAGGTAACTATCTCTGACAACAGCCTCGAAAAAGGAATTATTTATGATCGATTTTAAAAATTCATCTGTATTTAAACTAAAGCGAATTGATAATGAAGATGCGAGAGAAGACTTTCATGCCTTTTTAATTAACGACGAAACGATTTTTGCCACGTTCAAAAGTATTAGAGATCAAGTGGTATTCACCAATAAACGTGTAATTTCAGCCAACGTGCAAGGTATTACAGGATCTAAAGTTGATTATACCTCTCTTCCTTACAGCAAAATTAATGCATTCTCTATTGAGACTTCAGGCACGTTAGATTTAGATTGCGAAATACAATTATATATCAGTGAATTAGGCCAAGTTAATTTCGAAATTAAAGGTAGTTTCGATATTGTTGGTTTTAATCGTTTAATTAGCCAATACGTTCTTGAATAACCTTTATACTCTATTCCTACCATAAAAAAAGCTTCAATATTGAAGCTTTTTTTATGAATTTTTATTTATTCACTTCTCATTTCTTATTTAATCCCGTTTTCCTTATTTCTATTAAGGTAAATATTATTGGTAATGTTTTTTTTCTATAGGTAATTGTTATTGGTATTACAATAAATCATAAATTGGTTGACACTTATTTTATTGTTGGTTAGTATTGCTTAGCTGGTAATATCTTTTGTAAAACTGAAGAACACTTAATATTAGAATTTTTAAAGTGTTTAGTGAGGCTAATAAATATACAGATGTGTTTTTTATTTAGCTTTTATGGTCAGTTAGGTTAGAGCGAGATTAGTATTTGTACTCAAACTTATTAAATCTGGATTTATAGCGGAATTTTACATGCACTCTTATCAATGGTGCTTCCCTATAAAGCTGATTCACAAAGCATTAGTGCAATGGGTTATTTATTCAGACATTAATCTGAGTTTTAAGTGAATTTTTCTTTTATAAAGAAAATATTACGTCCAACGTGGCGTTAGCGATTTTAGACTTAGACAAACAACACCAATATATTTAGGAGTTAGATATGACAAAACCTATCATAGGTTTCATCGGGCTTGGCCTAATGGGCGGCAACATGGTTGAAAATCTGCAAAAACGTGGTTTTCAAGTTAATGTAATGGATCTTAATAAAGATGCTGTTGCAACGGTAATTGCTCGTGGTAATGCCACTGAAGTTACTTCAGGTAAAGAATTAGCTGAGAAAAGCGACATTGTAATGCTTGCACTGACTACGTCGAAAGTAGTTGAAATGGTAGTTTACGGCGATAACGGCGTATTAGCGGGCATGTCAGAAGGTTCTGTATTAGTAGACTTTGGTACTTCTATTCCGGCTTCTACACGTAAAATTGGTGCAGACCTTGCGGCTAAAGGCGCAGGAATGATTGACGCGCCATTAGGGCGTACACCAGCTCACGCTAAAGATGGTTTACTTAACATTATGGCCGCTGGCGATATAGAAACTTTTAATAAAGTTAAACCGGTATTAGAGCAACAAGGCGAAAACGTATTTTATCTTGGTGCACTAGGTTCAGGTCATACAACTAAGTTAATTAACAACTTTATGGGAATGACAACCGTAGCAGCTATGTCGCAAGCCTTTGCTATAGCAGAACAAGCGGGGGTTGATCGCCAACAACTTTTTGAAATTATGTCGTCAGGCCCGTCGAGTTCACCTTTTATGCAATTTTGTAAAAACTACGCTGTTGATGGTGTAAGTGATCTAGGCTTCTCGATTGGTAATGCGAATAAAGATTTAGGCTATTTCCTTGAAATGGTCCGTGATTTAGGTACACGCTCTCAAATTGCTGAAGGTACCTCTGCAAACCTACAAGCAGCATGTGATGCTGATATGGGTAGAGGGAATGTTCCAGAGATTTTTGATTACTTCCTTAAACTAGAGAAGTGATCGGATAATGCCTGCTAGTTGTTATATTTTAGAACAACTAGCGGGCAATACTCAGTGATAAATTATAGTGCTCATTGGCCTCTTTTTGAGGCCTTTTTTTTGGAAGTTTAAAAACAGATTTTTAGCTTTGAAGGTAAGTTTTTGAGCACAAATACTAGGTGTTAGGTTAGTAAATAACTGATTTATCTAACCTTGTTTGGTTAACCTTCTGGTTTTAACGTTTATTTAATTAAGCTTTCTAAAGAGTATAAACCTCTTTTTTCACTATTTTTTCTTTTAACTTCTTCTAATGCTCTGGTTTCAACGGCATCAAATAAAGCATTAATTAAGCGATTGAAATGTTGATGCATGGCTAAGCGAGCTTTAGTCGCATTTTTTTCTTTCAATGCGTTATAAATGGCTGTGTGTTCAGTTAACGTAAGGTTGTTGTCTGTACTACAAACGCTTTTGTAATCGTCAATAATTTCATTTGTTGATTCTCGCAACGCCCATAAGTTGTTAACAGATAATATCATCGCACCATTACGTGTTGCGCCTGCAATAATGTTATGAAACATTTTGTCGGCTTCTTCAATGCTGTTCGCGTCTTTAGGGTTTTCCATCATAACCAGAGTTTTATGCAAAGCCTCTAATTCATCGTCAGTGATACCGGTTGCCGCTAAAGCTGCCACTTCACCTTCAACCAATGCTCTTGCTTGTGTTAATTCAAATGCACTGATGTTTTGATTTTTATGGTTTTGAGTTGCAGTTTGTAACACGTATACGCCTGAGCCAGTTTTAACTTCAACCTTCTCTCGCACTTCAAGTGCTATTATGGCTTCGCGAATAGTCGGTCTACTTACATCAAATCTTTCTGCAAGTTCCCGCTCAGGAGGAAGTCGACTTCCAGGTGTAAAATCACCTTTATCGATAGAAGCCTCTATATTCTCGACGATACGCCAAAATAATCGACGATTCTTCATTTTTCTTTCCCTTAATTTTTTAGCAATACTAAATACAGTGTTTATATAGTATCTATTTACAAAACCCATAGCAAAGACATTATATTTTTTCGATTTTAAATTATGTTTATGCTTTGGTATTAATGTGGTTTGTCTTTATTTAAATCTCTTTGGTAATAAAGTGTACAGTATTTTTAATTTAATTGGTATAACAAAATGGTTGACAATTGGTGTGGTGATTGGTTAGATTTAGCAGGCTGTTAAAATAACTAAAATTTTAAGAAAAAATTAAAAGCAATTAAAACTTAAAAATACAATCTGGGGGGATCACATGAGCAGGAACAAAAATAAGTTAAATAAAATAAGTTCAGCGTTAAAAGCAAGCCGTATAAATACAATAAATAAAGGTGCATTGTTTGGTGCAACTTTACTGAAACCTAGGTTAACTAATAGAGGAAAACTCTACTATTATCTAACTAATTAGAAATAAAGGAGTTCTATCTTGTTTTATTCAGTAGAACTCCATTTTTTCAGTAAACCTTTTCATTACTAGAAGCGTTACTGAAGAATTCATGCATTACTTATCCAACGAATCACGCCACTAAAGCGAAAATTAATTTGGATACTTGCTAAATTACAAGAGAGTTATTAATGAACAATCATAATAAAAAGCTAACGTTTACTCGTTTATGTGTTTTTATATTAACCACTTTACTTATTGCATCATGTGGGGCTGACAACACACAAAGTCGTAATGAAATATTAGTGAAAAATCAAAAAGAATATTTTGCTGCCGCTAAAGATTTAAAAGCAGGTGACACGGTTATACTTGCTAACGGTGTTTGGCAAGACTTTGAAATAGTGTTTAAAGCTATGGGCACTGAAAACTCTCCAGTAACTCTTAAAGCTGAAACTAAAGGGCAGGTTATTTTATCGGGGGCTTCTAACTTACGTTTAGCCGGTAAATATTTAGTTGTATCTGGCTTGGTATTTAAAAATGGTTTTACGCCAAGTAGTGAAGTGATTTCGTTTAGACGTAACAAAGAAGATCTTGCTTATTATTCTCGTGTAACGGAAGTGGTGATTGACAATTACAGTAACCCAGACCGATTTGAATCAGATTATTGGGTCGGTATTTATGGTCAATATAATCGTTTCGACCACAACCATTTAGTGGGTAAACGTAATAAAGGCGTTACGGTTGCTGTGCGTTTAACTACAGAAGAAAGCCAACAAAATCATCATAGAATAGATCATAACTATTTTGGCCCTCGTCCTATCTTTGGTTCAAACGGTGGCGAAACATTAAGAATTGGTACCAGTCATCATTCATTAACTCACTCATTTACTACGGTTGAGAATAACTACTTTGATCGTTGTAACGGCGAAGTTGAAATTATTTCAGTTAAATCGGGTAAAAATAGCATTCTTAATAACACCTTTTTTGAATCACGTGGCACGTTAACGCTTCGCCACGGAAATGGAAACATTATTAAAAACAACGTATTTTTTGGTAATGGTGTTGACCATACCGGCGGTATTAGAGTGATTAACCGTGACCAAGTTGTGCAAAATAATTATTTAGAAGGTTTAACTGGCTACCGTTTTGGTAGTGGTTTAACGGTAATGAATGGTGTGCCTAACTCAAGTATTAATCGTTATCATCAAGTGGTTAATGCACAAATAGCCAATAACACATTGATTAATGTTGACCATGTTCATTTAGCCGCAGGTAGTGATGCAGAGCGTACAGCTGTTCCTATCAAAAGTACCATTAAAAACAACCTGTTTGTTAATGAAAACAACAAAGCGCCATTTTCTGTATTTGACGATATTAGCGGTATTACTTTTACCGATAATATTTCTAATAAATTGAAAAATAATAAAATTACGTCAGGTATATCAGAAAAAAATGTTGTGTTAAAGCGAGCTGCTAACGGCTTGTTATACCCAAGTAATTATTCAGCTAGCTCTGCAGGGGTTTCGAAAGACTTGCAACCCACGCTAAAAGATCAAACTGGCCCTACGTGGTATAAAAAAACTGAACCTGAAGTTGCTTTTGGTACAGGTAAAATAACTACGGTTAAAGCGGGCGGTGAGTCGTTATATCAAGCCGTTGAGCAAGCTCAGTCAGGCGATACTTTAGTTTTAGAAAATGGCAGCTATAGCGTAGAAAAAATTATTAAACTCGATAAAACGCTTTCAATTAAAGCTAAAAATCAACATAAGGTGCTAGTAGATTTTAGTCGCTCAACGTTATTTGAAATTAATAATGGTGGCAGTTTAAGTATCGACGGTATTGTTGTTAGTGGTAAAAACAGTGCTGATTACTCGGGCAATACTTTTGTGAGAACGGCTAAATGGGGCATGTTTAAAAACTATCGCTTTGCCATGAAAAATAGCGTGATTAAAGATCTCGATATTAACCATTCATTTCACTTTTTTGATTCAGGTAGCAGAGCATTCGCTTTATCAATAGATGTTCAAAGTAATGTTTTTGAAAATATTACGGGTGACATTTTTAGATTAAATAAAGAAACCGATGATTTAGGTATTTATAACGCAGAATATTTAAATGTGAAGAACAACACCTTTAAAAATGTTGAAGGTACTTTGGTTAACTTATATCGCGGCGGTTCAGACGAAAGTACTTTTGGTCCACATATACTTTTCAAAAACAACATGATAACTAATGTAGGTAAGGGTAAACGCAACAAGTCGAAATCTGCACTGCAGTTACATGGGGTGCAAGTAACTAACCTTGAAGGTAATACCTTTATTGATAGCGCCTTAATTAATGTTGAGCATACCGTAGGGGAGCCTGTTACACATATAACAAATAACACTCTAAATAAAACAGCCGAACCTATTATCGTGGAATTACGAGTTAAAGGTCCACATACGGCAATTTTACAAGGCAATAAGGTACTTTAATGATGACAACACAATCCTTAACACAGAGGTATTCGATTACCTTATTAGCGGCTTTATTACCGAGTGGTGTAACTAAAGTTTTAATACGCTCTGTTTTAGTATTTGCGGCGTTATGTTTATCGTCAACGGCTGTATCAGCTAAATCGCATCCTACATTGGTGATTAATGCTGATGATGTTGTTGCAATGAAAGCTGCCATTCATCAACAAGGTAAATTTAAAGACGCTTACCTAGCGAATAAAGCATGGGTAGATCAACAATTACAGCAAGTGATTACCGTACCTGTACCAAAAGATGGTGGTGGTGGTTATACCCACGAACGTCATAAGAAAAACTACAAAGTTATGTACGATGCTGGCGTTATTTACCAATTAACAGGTGAAGCAAAATATGCTGACTATGTTCGCGATATGCTACTTGCTTACGCTGACTTGTATCCTACTTTACCTCCTCATCCTAAAAGAAAAATAGGCAAACAAAACCCGGGTAAACTATTTTGGCAAAGTTTAAATGAAGCCGTTTGGTTAGTGTATACCAGCCAAGCTTACGACCTTATTTTAGCTTCGCTGAACACCGCTGAAAAAAACACAATTGAAACCGGTTTATTTCGTCCTATCGTAAGATTTTTATCGGTAGAGTCGCCGGCTACTTTTAATAAAGTTCATAATCATGGTACTTGGACAACCGCTGCTGTAGGCATGACAGGTTATGTTTTAGGTGAGCAAGAATGGGTTGAACAAGCACTTTACGATTTAGAAAAATCAGGTAAAGGCGGCTTTATGAAACAACTTGATGAATTGTTTTCACCTCAAGGTTATTACAACGAAGGACCATATTATCAACGTTATGCCTTAATGCCTTTTGTTACTTTTGCAAAAGCAATTCAAACGAATGAACCTGAACGTAAAATATTCGAATATCGCGATGGTATTTTATTAAAAGCGATAGATACCACGATTCAGCTGAGCTACAACAAATTATTCTTTCCAATTAACGATGCGATAAAAAGTAAAGGCATCGACACTATCGAATTAGTGAATGGCGTAACTATCGCATACGGACTAACGAAAGATGCAGGTTTATTAGATATTGCCAAACAGCAAGATCAAATTGTTTTAACGGGCGATGGCTTAAAAGTCGCTAACGCGATAGATCAAGGTTTAGCAACACCTTATCAATTTAAATCTGTAGCTTTTGGCGACGGTAATAATGGTAAGCAAGGTGCTTTGGTTGTTATGCGCCAAAATGTGGAAGGCGAACAAGCGTTATTATTTAAACCTGCCGCTCAAGGTTTAGGACATGGTCATTTTGATAAATTAACTTGGCAGTTTTACGATCGCCAACAAGAAATCGTATCGGATTACGGTGCTGCTCGCTTCTTAAATGTTGAAGCCAAATTTGGTGGGCGTTACTTACCTGAAAACGACAGCTATGCAAAGCATACTATTGCTCATAACACGGTAGTGGTAGATCAAACATCGCACTTTAACAGCGATGTAACAGTGGGTAATGCTAATCATCCAGAGGTTATTTTCTTTGACGTGAACGATAAAGTAAAAATATCGTCAGCAAAAATTGATACCGCTTATGAAGGCGTTGAACTCAAACGTACTTTAGCGTTGATCAACTTACCTAAATTAAATCAGTCGTTAGTGGTTGATGTATTTGATGTAAGCAGTGATAAAGCGCACCAGTTAGATTTACCTGTACATTACAAAGGTCACTTAATTGAAACCAATTTTGAACTAGGCACCAAAACCGAAAGTATTTCCGCACTCGGTAAAAATAATGGTTATCAGCACATGTGGTTAAAAGCTCAGTCTTCACCCAAAGCGGGCTTAGCTAAAATCACTTGGTTGAATGAAGATAACGGACGTTTCTATACGCAAACTTCGTTAGTTGATGGTAAGTCAGAGATGTTATTTACCCAGTTAGGCGCTAACGATCCTAACTTTAATTTACGTAACGAAAATGCATTTATTGCTCGCGTAAATAATACTAAAAAACATAGTTTTGTCAGTGTATTTGAACCTCATGGTGAATATAACCCGTCAAAAGAATTCACTATAGATGCAACGAGCAAGCTCAAAACATTACAACACAAAAAAATTAACGGGTTAGATATTGTCGCTTTTAGTTTTGACAACCAAGTGAATTACATACTGGTTTTTAATAGCCAACAAGCAGATAGCGCAACACGTAATAAATTTTCTTATAACGGTAAATCTTTTGAATTTACTGGCCATTTTAAACTGTTCGAAATTAATAAGTAGTAGGAGCACCACATGAGTCAAAGTGAACATTTTACCCTAGGTAATGAAGCAGTAATTGAAGACATAGGCGGTGGTTTAAAGCGTCAAATGTTGGGCTATAACCACGAATTAATGGCGGTAAAAATTTGGTTTGAAAAAGGCGCTATAGGTTACAACCATGCGCATAGACATTCGCAAGTGACTTACGTGGTTGAAGGTGAATTTCATTTTAATATTGATGGTGTAACTAAAATATTAAAAGCAGGTGACAGTTGTATGATCCCTCCACATGCTGATCACGGTGCAACGTGTCCTACAGGTGGTATTTTAATTGATACTTTTAGTCCTGCTCGTGAAGACTTTGTCGAAGAAGGTACTTTTGACCATATTCATAATAAGGAAAGCAGCTAATGAAAATGAAAAATTTACGTTGGTGGGTTATTGCATTAATTGCATTAGCTACCGTTATTAACTACATAGATCGTTCTGCGCTTGCCGTTCTTTGGCCTGATATAGTAGAAGACCTTTTCCCTGATGAATCGGCTTTAGAGCGTAAACAAATTTATGCAAATATCTCTATTGTTTTTATTTTATCTTATGCTTTCGGCCAAGCCATTTTCGGAAAAATATTTGATTGGGTTGGTACACGTTTAGGTTTTGTTTTATCTATTGGTGTTTGGTCTTTAGCTACGGCTGCTCATGCTTTTGCACAAGGTGTACTGAGCTTTAGTATTTTCCGTGCAATATTAGGTGTGGCAGAAGCAGGTAACTGGCCCGGTGCAGCCAAAAGTAACGCTGATTGGTTTCCAACTAAAGAACGTGCTTTAGCTCAAGGTATCTTTAACTCAGGTGCTGCTATTGGCGGTATTGTGGCTATTCCTTTAATTGCTTATCTAACGGTTTATTTTAGCTGGCAAATGGTTTTTGTTGTGATTGGTGTAGCGGGTTTATTATGGCTTATACCTTGGATCATTTTAGTGAAAGCGCCACCTAAATCTCATCCTTGGATCACTGACGAAGAACGTGAGTACATTTTAACAGGTCAAAGAAGTTGCGACGTTGATGATAGTGCAGCTACAGATGAAGAAGAATATAACCCATCAACTAAAGAATTACTTTCACGTAAACAAAGCTGGGGCGTAATAATTGCCTCTGCAGCGATTGATCCTATTTGGTGGCTGTTTGTTTTCTGGATCCCTATTTATCTTAACGAAGTTTATGCAATGGACGTTAAATCTATCGGTATCTATGGTTGGGTTCCGTATGTAGGAGCCATGGTTGGTGCTTGGTTTGGTGGTTTACTTGCACAAAATCGCTTACAAGCTGGTTGGAGTACCGACAAAACACGTAAGTTAACCATTACTTTAGGTTGTTTGATTATGTTGCCTGCTTTGTTAGCTATGGCAAACCCTGGCGGACCAACAACTGCGGTAATTATTATGGCAGTTATCTTATTTGGTTTTCAAACTGCAATTGGTAATGTGCAAACACTACCAAGTGATCTTTATGGTAAAAAAGCCGTAGGAACATTGTCTGGCTTTGCAGGTATGGCTGCAAAATTGGGAGCACTCGGGTTAACGGCTTTAGTACCTATTTTAACGGCTGACGGAAACTATACGCCTGCATTTGTTATTGGTGCTTCTTTAGCGGTAATTGCGATGCTATCTGTTTGGGTTCTTATTCCAAAAATAGAACCTTTAAAAAGGAAGTAGGTGAGTGAAAAAAATTTTCCTATTTGGTGAGTGTATGGTGGAGCTACTTAATGTTTCACCTAACAATCAATTACCGCAAACATTAAAGCAATCGTTTGCTGGCGATGTATTTAATACGGCTGTTTATCTCAAACGTGTGTTTTCTGAAATGCAGGTGAATTTAATTACTGCGGTAGGTACAGACGAACTGAGCTCTAATATGGTTGAGTATTTTTCGCAGCAAAATATCGCAACCGATTTCGTCTATCGATCAAATGATAAAATAGCAGGCCTCTATTCAATTAAAACCGATAGCGAAGGTGAAAGAACATTTACCTACTGGCGTGAAAACTCGGCCGCTCGCGATGTAATGAAATTTATTGACGCTTCAGAAACAGAAAAGATGTTACATGGAGACGTGTTCTTTTTTTCTGGTATTTCTTTAGCGGTTATTAAACCCGAAGATCGTCCAAAGTTTTGGCTAATGGTTGAGCAATTAAAAGTGGCTGGGCTCAATATAGTGTTTGACCCTAATTATAGAGCGAGAATGTGGGAGTCTGTTGAAGAAGCTCAGCAGCAATTTAATAAAGCGTTCACCTTAAGTAATATTGCATTACCGGGTATAGACGACTTTAAGCAGCTCTATAATTTAACAACCGCAGAAGATGTTATCGAATTTTGTAAGCCATATGCACTTGATGAACTGGTTATTAAAAACGGTGAAAAAGGCGTTGTGTGTGTTAAAAATAAAATAATACAAAATATTGAAATAACACCTGTAGAAGATGTGGTCGATACAACGTCTGCAGGGGATTCTTTTAATGGTGTCTTTCTGGGAGCATGTTCTTCTGGGATAAATACGATTGATGCCATTAAGTTAGCATCTGCGTCAGCCGCTGTTGTTATTCAACATAAGGGAGCCATTGTCGATTCAAAGGCCTTTCAAACCTTTATTGATCAAGAGCTACTATCAATTATTAAGTAACTTACAACCTAAAACTCATTGATAAACCATCACTATTTCAACTGTATAAGAATGGTATTCGAATCTATCTAATTAAAGGAAAAAAACATGAAAACATTCTCATCACTCATGGGAAACCAAACACTATTGCCTATTATTCAAGCAGATACGGTAGAGCAAGGCGTTAATATAGCAAGAGCTATGCACGAAGCTGGCATTCACTTAGTGGAAGTGGTTTTACGTACTGATGCATCGTTAGATATTATTAAACAGATCAAAAAAGAGTTACCAGAATTATTGGTAGGTGCAGGAACTGTATTAAATGCTATTATTTTAGATAACGCTTTAAGCGTCGGTTCTGATTTTATTATTACACCAGCAAGTTCGCCGACATTACTTAATGCGCTTGAAAACTGTTCTGTACCTGTATTACCCGGTGTTTCTACATCTGCAGATATTTTACTAGCAACAGAATTTGGTTATAGTGAATTAAAACTATTTCCAGCATCACTGTCTGGTGGTGCGCCGTTTTTAAAAGCAATGGGCTCTGTATTTAAGTCAGTAAGTTTTTGCCCTACAGGTGGTATTAACGCAGACAACAAAGCGGATTACCTTAATTTGAGTAATGTCTTTGCGGTAGGCGGAACTTGGGTGGCACCAGCTGCTTGGGTTGAATCACAGCAGTGGGATTTAATTACATCAGCTTGTAAAAATGCTCTTCAATAGGATGATAAACAAAGCTTATGAATACATTATCTAATAGGGTGTCAGTGGGAGTAGCAACAGGGCAAAGTGTCAGAGATCTCTATAACTTTGCTAAAGACAATCAGTTTGCTTATCCAGCAGTTAATGTTATTGGTAATCATTCCATTAACGCAACTTTAGAAGCCGCTAAAAAAGTAAAATCACCGGTT
Source organism: Pseudocolwellia sp. G5-9 (assembly GCF_055808995.1). Classification (NCBI taxonomy): domain Bacteria; kingdom Pseudomonadati; phylum Pseudomonadota; class Gammaproteobacteria; order Alteromonadales; family Colwelliaceae; genus Pseudocolwellia; species Pseudocolwellia sp. G5-9. The sequence continues at coordinate 2,230,567 of NZ_CM147893.1, read as the reverse complement.
ATTATTCAGCTATCACATTCGGGCGCTGCTTTTTTTATTGGTAAAGGTGCAAATCTTTCAGCAATGGACGCGTCTACTCAAGGAGCAATAGCTGGAGCTCACTATATACATTTAGCCGCTAAGCATTATGACGTACCTGTTATATTGAATACGGATCATGCTGCAAAAAATTTACTACCGTGGATTGATGCATTACTCACTGAAGGAGAGGAACACTTTAAAAAAACAGGTAAACCTCTTTTTAGTTCTCATATGGTTGACTTATCGGCTGAATCTTTAGAAGAAAATATTGAAACATGTGCTCGTTATTTAGAGCGTATGAGTAAAATTAATATGACGCTAGAAATTGAACTAGGTTGTACTGGTGGCGAAGAAGATGGTGTTGATAATACCGATATTGATAGCGCTAAGCTTTATACCCAGCCTGAAGATGTCGCATATGCTTATGAAAGACTGATAAAAATCAGCCCAAATTTTATCATAGCGGCTTCATTTGGTAATGTGCACGGTGTTTATAAGCCGGGTAATGTAACGCTCTCGCCAATGATCTTAAAAAATTCGCAAAGTTATGTATCTGAAAAGTTTGCATTGCCAGCTAGACCATTGAACTTTGTTTTTCATGGTGGTTCAGGATCTGACGTAGATGATATCAAAGAAGCTATTTCTTACGGTACAGTAAAAATGAATATAGACACCGATACTCAATGGGCTACTTGGCAAGGAATACTGAATTACTATAACGAGAAAAAGCGTTATCTAGGTAAGCAAATAGGTAATCCTACAGGGGACGACAAGCCCAATAAACCCTTTTATGATCCTCGTACTTGGTTACGCAAAGGTGAAGACAGTATGGTTCAAAGGTTACTTCAAACGTTTGAAGATTTAAATTGTTTAAATAGATACTAATTGTCTAATTAACCTGAATTACAATTAACTATCCGTTTAAGATGTAGCAATAGGCATTTTAAACGGGTAAATAAGTTTCCTGCCACGGTTGAGTAACCTGCTCATTACCTCTCTTCTTTATTACGCTAAGCGCTTTATGTGATTCTAATATTCTATTTATTCTCTTATTATTTTATGAGGTTTTATTTATTGGTAATGCCAATTTTGTATTTTATCCTTCTTTGGTATTACCAGTTATGGTGTTTATATTATGAATTTACATGTTCATTGAAAAAAATATCATTATGTTAAGGTGAGCTTAATCTTATCTCCTTCCTAATATTGAATAAATTTAATTAAGTTAATTTTAATTTAAATACCATCTATATATTTTAATTTATATTTATAATTTGTGTTTCTAGTTGTTGTTTTTATTATTTTTTTATTGTTGTTAGCAAAATAATAAAAGTGTTCTATTATTTATAATAGATAGTACAAGTACTGAAAACGAAAGAAGTTTGTTATTAATCTGTTTATTTGATTAATTCCTTCACTCGCTACTGTTACTAATAGTTTAATTAATTATGTTAGCTGTCACTTGGATTTTAAATATTATTCCTTTACATATCACCACTTACAGAGATAACTAAATTGATTCTACCTATTGGTAAAGACTATTTTCGTTTTTTATTTTTAATTGGTTTACCAAAATGGTTGACAATGATTGTTTTGTTGGTTAGATTTAGTTTAGTTTTTGAGCTGATGATAATTGTTAAATTGGTAAGCTCAAATAAAAAATGAACATCATGTAAGGTTTAGGGGAAAAGATGACAATTCAATTAAATAAAATAAGTTCAGCATTACAACGTAACCGTTTAAGTAATAAATCAGCTCTATATAGTTCTGCCTTAGTTGCCATGCTAGCAATGCCTGCTTATGCAGCAGAAGAAGCTAACACTCAAGATGCAAGCGAAGCTGAGGCGATTGAAGTTATCGAAGTAAGGGGCATGTTAGGTAGTATGAAAGCTGCCTCTCTACTTAAGCGTACTGATGGTCGTATTGTAGACGCTATTGTTGCTGAAGATATTGGTAAGTTACCAGATAACAACATTGCTGAAGCATTACAGCGTATTACTGGTGTATCAATTAACACTGATTTTGGTGTGGGCGATAGCGTTTCAATCCGTGGTCTACCTCAAAACCGTGTTGAATTAAATGGTCGTTCAACTATCGGTGATTCACGCGACGGTGTAAGCCTTCAAGATTTTCCATCAAGTTTCTTAAAAGCGGTAGAAGTTGTTAAATCTCCTACTGCAGACATGATTGAAGGTGCGCTAGGCGGCACAGTAAGCCTTAAAACCGTTCGTCCATTAGAGTTAGAAAAGCTCACTGGCGCTATGTCTTTAGATGCTGAGTATGCAGATAAAACTGAAAACATTGCACCTATTTTCAGTGGTTCAATTGGTAATAACTGGGACTTAGGTGATGCAGGTACTTTTGGTGCTTTAGCTATGCTTTCATATCAAGATCGCGAAATTCGTCAAGATGAAACCTCTAGCCGTGTTAAGCCGCAAGACATTCAAATTAATGGTCAAGACGGCAACACTCCAAGCGGTAATGCAATTGTTAGAGATGAGCATAGTGTTGAACAATACGTAGAAAAACGTGAACGTACAGCTTTAAATTTATCACTTCAGTGGGCGCCTAAATCGAATGACGGTATGATCTACCTTGATTTAAACACAACTAAGCGTTCTGGTGAGCAAAATGGTAACTCAATTCTTGGTGTTGTTGGCTCTTTATCTACAGATGAAAATACGACGCAAGATGCTAATGGTGTAAATAACTATACTCTTACAAACGACTTTGCTATTCCTAAAACTTACAGTGATTTCCGCGAAACTAAGTCTTTTTCACATGCACTAGGTGCTGAGTGGAATATTGCTGATGACGTGAAAATATCGGGTGAAGTTGCTGTAGCATCGTCAGAAAGTATTAGACCTGATTCAGAATTTACTTTACGACCTATTGAAAAAAGTACGTTTGAAGCTAGCGGTGGTACAGATCTTGTAAATCACCTTTATGACGGTGCTTTTTCTCAATCAGGTAATAAACTTCCAAGTATTATTCACTCAGATCCTACGGCATTTACTAGCCCTGATAACTTAGCGTTACGTACTTTTAAAAGTGAAGAAAAAATAACGAATAACGATGAAACAGCTGTACGTTTTGATATCGCAATAACTGAACCACTAGGTTTAGAGTGGGTGTCTACATTAAAGGCAGGTGTTCGTGCAACAAAACGTGAATACGAATATGAGCAATATAAAGTTGAAATTAAAGATATTTACAAAAATGCTAAAAATGATTCAGACGGTTCTTTAGCTACATTATGGATTGACGATTACAACGACCAGTTTGCTGGTAGTTTTACCACCATGAGCCACGATAACTCTTTCGATCAATTAGGGCATACAGGCCAAAATGATTTGTTAACTTTCGCGACTTATAACGGATTATCTAACCCTGCAAATGTATTTAATGAATTACAGCAACTATTGGTAGGTACTAATTTAGCAACAACGGGTAGTTTAGCCGACAACTTGAAATTTCAAGACAGTGCTTACAGAGAGGTTACTGAAGATACAGCAGCAATTTATGTATCAGCGCATTTAGATTTTGATGATATTACCGCGATTGTTGGTGGTAGATATGTAACAACAGATCTTGAATCAAGCGTATATCTTGATAGTGAAAAAGTAACAGGCGAAAATGATTACAGCGACTTTTTACCTAGCTTAAACGTAACATATAACTACTCAGACGAAACTCTATTTCGTTTTGCTGCAGCTAAAGTAATGCGTCGTGCTAACTTCAATGAATTAAGTCCGGCATTTGATATTAATAACGATATAACGGGGGCGACTCAAGGTGCTATCGATTTAGAACCTTTCCGTGCAACTCAGTTTGATTTATCAGTAGAGCATTATTTTGGCGAAGGCAACATGGTGTCTTTCGCAGTATTCTACAAAGATGTTGAATCTTTCTTAAGTAACGAAAGCAGTTGTGTGGCAGATGCTTCTACTGTTGGCCAAAACGTGACGCAATGGAATCAGGTGTGTCAGTTAACTACAGCAGGCGTATCACAAGACAACCTAGTTTTCTCTGATAGTACAGACTTCCCAGTAGATGCTGACGGTTTTGCTTTTGTTGATGCGCTAAGAGCTTCAGGAAACACTGGTATTGATACAACGAAAGATACCAATGGTGAAAACGGTAAAGTTCAAGGGTTTGAAATAGGCTATCAGCAATTTTTTACTTCTCTTCCTGATGCTTGGTCTGGTTTAGGTGTTAGTGCAAACTACACATATGCTGACAGTGAGCAACCAAATGGTAACCCATTATTAGATATTTCTAAAAATACATATAACTTACAGTTGTTCTGGGAATATGAAGGCGTTTCAACCCGTTTAGCGTATAACTACCGTGATAGCTTCTTAGATACAGAAAACGAAAAACGTGTAGAGAACATTAATGCTACGGGTGGTATTTCTGAAGAAGGTACGGTTTATGGTAATAACTACCGCGACGATAGAGGCCAGTTAGATTTCTCAGCAAGTTGGGATATTAACGAACACTTTACGGTAGTAGCTAACGCCACTAACTTAACAGGTGAACCTTCTATCTACTTATCTGAATTAGGTGGAGCTTGGAAATATACAGAAGCGGATCGTCGTTACACAGTTGGTGTACGCGCTAAGTTCTAATATCTTTTGATATACCTATGACAGTGAAAAGTGCAGAATTTAGTGCTTGATAAGTGTCATTAACTAGACTCCCCAATATAGCTATTATATTGGGGAGTTTTTAATCTATTAATTGTCTTACTTTGCCTTTTGATCCAACGACAGACGATATTCGTTGCTTGTATTCAATGGTATATTAGCGCTAGCCGTTATTGACTAATAGGTTTATAAAAACGTACCCAATCAATAATGTAGTTATTTTTACTATCATCTAACAAGTCAGCATCTGTAGGTGTTAACCCTCTTTTATTACGCCAATCTTGATCTTCAATATTTAAAATAACGCGCATTGGTTTATCTAAGCCCTTACCATGATTGTAATTAAACTTGTCCATAGGATTAAAATCAGTTTGGTAAGTTTCTACTTTACCTTTGGGGTTCACAAATGAATAACCCGTATTGGTAATTGTACGTACCCATTTACCATTAACAAAGTACTCAATATGGTTGGGAGACTTCCAATATGTACCTATTCGCACATAATCATCACGCCAATTTTTTCTGCTTTCTTCCCAATAATAAGTACCAAATACTCCATTTTTATCTGAAGGTTGGTAATCAGTAAAAGGCTTACGGATAAACATATGGTTACTTATATGTAATTTTTTCGCAAAATAACTGTTGTCATTATCAATAACACCATCACCGTCAATATCTACACCATCACCAGCGTAGTGCTCGATAATATCAATTTCTTGTGTTGAATCTTGGCTCAGTAGCCAAAAGTCTGATGCTAATACGGTATTACTAAATTTGACTCTGGCTTCCATAAATATTGGATAGAGAACGGATTTTTTTGATGTGATACTTCCAGCAAAAACCCCACCAGCTTTTTCTTTTTCAGGGTAGTCAAGAGGTACGCGACTTGCTATTAAAACGAGTTTACCGTCTTTTACCGACGAATGCAGAGGCTCCCAAACGGTTTTGCCGGGCCCAGACCATGCTCCAATGTAACCCTCTTTCCAGCGACTAAAAAACTCGTTACTTTTTCCTTTTGCTGGAGCATTGTAATTAAAATCGTCTGAAAGTGGATCTAATTGCCAAGTTTGACCTTTATCAAGCTTGGCCGGAACAGGGTACTCACTCCAATCTGCGGCAGACGCAGAAAAAGCGAACGTTAGTAAACAAAGGGGGATAAATTTATTCATATTAAATGTTGAGGCTGGTTTTAGTAAACAGCTCTTTCCTTATTGTTTGAAATTAATTTTTATTAGAGAAAGGGCATGATTAAAATGATACTTGCCATTTATCCAATTCATACTCAAACAATCATAATATGACCTTTATGATGTTAAAACTCACAATAAACGCACTAAAAGTATCGTATTCTTGCTACATTATACTTGCCACTATATGGTATAAATAAAAACGGTATAAATAAAAAACGAGCTGTTATAGCTCGTTTTTATGTTTGATTATAAGATGATTAATCTTTAATTGAGGGGAGTTAACTAACGAATTTGTTAATTTTACTTAATATCCCTTCGCTATCTAACCCTAGCTCTTTATGTATTTCTTCTTGAGTGCCGTGCTTAATAAACACATCAGGTAAGCCAATATTTAATACTTTTATCGCTATACCTTTACTAAGTATGTACTCATTTACGCCTGAACCTGCGCCACCTGCTATCGCATTATCTTCAAGGGTTACAATACAAGAATGCGTGCTGGCTATTTGTGCAATTAAAGATTCATCTAAAGGTTTAATAAATCTCATATCAACTAAGGTTGCGTTTAGAGAGTCAGCGGCTATTTTTGCTTCATGTAACAAGGTACCAAAACTTAAAATAGCAATATCTTTACCTTGCTGTTTTATTAGGCCTTTACCAATTTCTAACGTTTCTGAAATTTGTGGTGTCTCGGCACCAGTGCCAGAACCTCTAGGATATCTAACTGCTGCAGGACCATTGTGTTGGTAGCCTGTAGTGAGCATTAATTGACATTCACGTTCGTCTGAAGGGGCCATTACAACCATATTAGGTATACATCTTAAAAAGCTTAAATCGAATGCGCCTTGATGCGTAGGGCCGTCGGCGCCCACAATACCTGCACGGTCAATAGCAAATAAAACAGGTAAGTTTTGAATCGCTACATCATGGATCAGTTGATCGTAACCACGCTGTAAAAAGCTTGAATAAATAGCCACAACAGGATGATAACCACCAATCGCTAAACCAGCAGCAAACGTTACTGCATGTTGTTCAGCAATGGCAACATCGTAATATTGTTCTGGAAAACGTTGGCTAAACTCAACCATGCCTGAACCTTCACGCATTGCTGGTGTTATCGCTGCTAATTTTTCGTCTATTTCGGCCGTATTACATAGCCAATGACCAAAAATTTTAGAATAAGTCGGTAAGCTTGGTTTACTGGTTGGCAGCGTAGTTTCTTCAGGGTTAAATTTAGGAACCGCGTGATATTTTATTGGATCTTGCTCTGCGGCTTCGTAGCCTTTACCTTTTGTAGTCGCTATATGTAAAAGTTGAGGTCCTTTTAAATTACGCATATTGCTAATGGTATCAACTAAACCTTTAACATCGTGCCCGTCGATTGGGCCAATATAATTAAAACCAAGCTCTTCAAAAAAGGTGCTAGGAACCACCATACCTTTAATATGTTCTTCTGCTCGGCTAGCTAATTCTTTAATCGGTGGAATGCCTTTTAGTATGCGTTTACTACCTTCACGAAGACCAGTATATATGCTACCTGATAACATTTTCGCTAAATGATTATTTAATGCACCTACGTTTTCTGAGATCGACATTTCGTTGTCGTTTAATACAACGAGCATATCTTTATTAATATCGCCGCCGTGGTTTAATGCTTCAAACGCCATGCCTGCAGTCATTGCGCCATCGCCAATTACCGCAACCACTTTTCTGTTTTTGGCTTCTTTCTCAGCAGCTACCGCCATACCAAGCGCAGCAGATATTGAAGTACTCGAATGACCGACACTTAACACATCGTATTCGCTTTCTTCTCTCCACGGGAACGGATGTAAACCATCTTTTTGTCGAATGGTATGAAGCTGATCGCGTCGACCTGTTAATATTTTATGAGGATAAGCTTGATGACCTACATCCCAGATGAGTTGATCAAAAGGAGTGTTATAAACAAAATGCAGCGCAACGGTGAGCTCTATTGTTCCAAGGCCTGAAGCAAAGTGACCACTGCTTTTACTAACTGAGCTGAGTAAGTATCGACGCAGTTCTTTACTCACTTGAGTGAGTTTATCTTTACCTAATAATCGTAAATCATCAGGTGTATTGATATTAGATAAAAGAGGGTAGTCATTCAGATCAATTGTCATGTTTATTGATTATTCTTATTAATGTATATCGGGTAACTAGCTGGTGCGTTTTACTATAAAAGTGGCAAATTCAGCTAAACTGTGGGTATTGTAAGGTAAAGTAGACAAAGCTTGAAGCGCTTGTTGGTATAAGTTGTCAGCTTTTTGTTGCGCACCTTCTAAGCCGAGTAAGGCTGGGTAGGTACTTTTGTTGGCTGCTAGGTCTGAACCCGCTGGTTTTCCTAGCTCTTCTTCGCTTGAGGTAATATCAATAATATCATCTCTTACTTGATAAGCTAAACCAACAAGTTGTGCAAAAAGTTTTAATTGTTCTTTGTCTTTATTAGAAACACTGTTACTGCAATCAGCTGCCATAAGTACAGAAGCTTCAATTAAAGCGCCTGTTTTTAATGAATGTAAATGTTGCAGTGCTTCTAACGAAATAGATTTGTCTGTTGCGGCTAAATCTAATGCTTGTCCGCCACACATACCTTGATAACCTGAAGCTTTAACCAATTGTTGCACAAAACCAATACGTTTATTTTGTAGTGGTTCTGAAAAACGATGATTAGCTAAAATATCAAACGCGAGTGTTTGTAAAGCATCGCCAGCTAATATTGCAGTCGCTTCGTCAAAGGCTTTATGGCATGTGGGGTTGCCACGTCTTAAATCGTCGTCGTCCATTGCAGGTAAATCGTCATGCAATAACGAATATGCATGAATACATTCTAACGCGGCAGCTACGCCATCAATATCTTCTAACTTAGCGCCAACACTTATACCGGTAATATAAGCTAAATAAGGTCGCATGCGTTTACCACCTATTAATAAGCCATAACGCATGGCTTCTAATAAGCGCTCATCGTTACACGCTAACTGATCTAATTTATGGGTAAGAAATTGATTAACACGTTGCTGGTATTCATCTAATTGAGGAAGTTGACTCACTTAGCTGTCTTCCTGTGTTAATTTAAATGTTGCTAACCCTTCATCAGGATTGTTTTTATCAATCAATATTTGAATTTTTTGTTCAGCGTCTTGAAGCTTATTTTGGCTAGCCTGACTGAGATGTAAACCTCTTTCAAAAAGGCTCATCGAGTCTTCTAAACTAAGCTCTCCTTGCTCTAAGTCTTGAACAATTTCTTCAAGTTCATTGAGTGATTCTTCAAAGCTTAAATTTTCAATTTTTTTTCTAGCCATTATTTTTTACTGCTACATTTAATAGATGGGCGCAAAGGTACCTTAGCTTAACATTTTGGTCAATTAGCGTCGATTTATTAATTGATTGTTATCTTTTAATGAAAAGAACTTAAGTTATTGACATTGCGGGCGATAATAAAGCTATTAGTATTCGCGTAACCCAAATCGTTAATGTATTATTATTTTATGAAGTACAACGAAAGCATGTGAACAGGAGAATTTTGTGGATTTAGCTACGCTTCTTGGAATGGTTGGCGCCATAGGTTTTATTGTAATGGCGATGATTTTAGGTGGTGATATCAGCATGTTTGTTGATACTCAGTCTATATTGATCGTGTTTTGTGGATCTTTATTCGTTGTATTATCAAATTATAATATGGGGCAGTTTTTCGGTATAGGTAAAATATGTGGTAAAGCCTTCCTCTTTAAAATTGAAAAGCCAGAAGAGCTAATTGAAAAATCTGTTGAAATGGCAGACGCAGCTCGTAAAGGTGGTTTTTTAGCATTAGAAGAAGCTGAAATTACCAATGCTTTTATGCAAAAAGGCGTTGATATGTTGGTAGATGGGCATGATGCCGATGTAGTCCGCGGTACCATGCAAAAAGATATCACACTTACCAGCGAGCGCCATGAAAGAGGCATAGGTATGATGATGGCCATTGCCGATGTTGCTCCCGCTATGGGAATGATAGGTACATTAATTGGTTTGGTTGCTATGTTATCAAACATGGATGATCCTAAAGCTATCGGTCCGGCAATGGCGGTTGCACTTTTAACGACTCTCTATGGTGCTTTTTTAGCAAACGTAATTGCTATTCCTATCGCGAATAAATTAAAACTAAGACTCGATGAAGAAAAAATGAATCAGCAACTTATTTTAGATGCTGTATTGGGTATTCAAGATGGTCAAAACCCACGCGTTATTGAAGGGCTGTTAAAAAATTATTTAGCTGAAGGTAAGCGAACCATCGACACAAATGAAGAATAGGGGAGGCTAGAATGGAAGAAGAATGTAAATGTCCGCCCCCAGGTCTGCCTGCTTGGATGGGAACGTTCGCTGATTTAATGTCATTGCTAATGTGCTTTTTCGTGTTGCTATTATCTTTTTCTGAAATGGATGTTTTGAAATTTAAGCAAATCGCTGGCTCAATGAAGTTTGCCTTTGGTGTACAAAATAAAATTGAAGTAAAAGATATCCCTAAAGGCACCAGTATTATTGCTCAAGAATTTAGACCGGGTAAGCCTGAACCCACGCCAATTGAAGTTATTCAACAACAAACCGTAGAAATGACTCAGCAAATGCTAGAGTTTCAGGCGGGTGATGAAACATCTGCGGGGGGGCGTCAAGAACAACGTGGCACACAGCGTGGTGGCCAGTCTCAAAGTACGGCTAACGAGCAAGCTGCTCAAGAAGTTAAGCAATCCGCAGAAGATGAACAAAAGGCCTCTCAAGAACAAGTTAATGAATTAATAAAGAAAATAGCCGACCAGCTAGACAAGCAAATTCAAGATGGTGCCATAGAGTTAGAATCTTTAGGGCAACAAGTTATTATTCGTATTCGTGAAAACGGCTCGTTTCCATCTGGTTCAGCTTTTTTACAACCGCAGTTCAGACCTATTATTCGAGAAATAGGTGAGCTGTTAATGACTATACCTGGAGAAATAATGATATCAGGCCATACCGATAACCAAGGTATTAGCTCTGAGTTATTTACGTCAAATTGGGATTTATCAAGTAAGCGAGCGGTAGCAATAGCCCATGAAATTATAAAAGTGCCTGACTTTGATCAAAGCCGATTAGTGGTTGCTGGCCATGCCGATGCTCAACCTTTAGTGCCTAATAATAATGCACTTAATCGACGTAAAAATCGCCGTGTTGAAATTGCGATTAATCAAGGTAAAGCAAAAGAAACAGAGCCAGTGTCTATTATTCAATAACATATACCCTTTACCATTCAAGATACACTCTGAAATACGTACCTTGATTGGTAACAGGTATATACCTCGCTTACATCCAGTAAGGTTGAGATTACCTTCATGAGAAAAAATTATCCTAAATAGCCTTATTTATCGTGTATAATTCGCGCCATTATTTTTGAAGTACATTTGTTAGGTATTAGCGTCCATGAAATTTATTGTAAAGTTGCAGTCTGAAATCACCATTAAAAGTAGGCCTGTACGTAAGCGTTTTACTAAAATATTAGAATCTAATCTTAAAACTGTGCTTCGTCGTGTAGACGAACAAATTACTGCCCGTATGACGTGGGACAACATTGAAGTAAACACACCTAACGATTCTCCAGAAAATCGTAAAAAGGTGATTGAAACCCTGAAATGCGTTCCTGGTATTCCGATGTTTTTAGAGGTTGAGCAAACAGATTTTACTGATTTGCATAGCATTTACGAAAAAACAATTGCTTTACATGCCAAAACGATTGAAAACAAAACCTTTTGTGTTCGCGTAAAACGTACGGGTAACCACGACTTTAAATCTATTCAAGTTGAGCAATATGTTGGTGGCGGCTTAAATCAAGCGGTTGAGTCAGCTAAAGTAAAATTAAGTAAGCCAGACGTTACTATTCATTTAGAAATTAAAAATGAAAAACTGTTTATTGTTACTGAACGTCATAAAGGTTTAGGTGGTTTTCCAATTGCCACGCAAGAAGACGTATTATCGCTTATGTCGGGGGGGTTTGACTCAGCGGTTGCCAGTTATCAAATGATCAAAAAGGGTGCTCGTACTCATTATTGTTTCTTTAACTTAGGTGGTTCAGCTCACGAAATTGGTGTTAAGCAAGTCAGTTACTATTTATGGAACAAGTTTGGTGCGTCTCATAAAGTTAAGTTTTTTGCTATTGATTTTGAACCTGTAGTGGCTGAAATTTTAGAGAAAGTAGAAAACGGTCAAATGGGCGTTATTCTAAAACGTATGATGATGCGTGCAGCAGAAAAAGTGGCAGCACGCGCTAAAATACAAGCGTTAGTTACTGGTGAAGCATTAGGGCAGGTTTCTAGCCAAACGCTAACCAACTTAAATGTGATTGATCGTGTAACCGAGACCTTAATTCTAAGGCCATTAACAGCTTACGATAAACAAGACATTATCGATATTGCTCGTCAAATAGGTACTGAAGACTTCTCTAAAACGATTCCTGAATACTGTGGTGTTATCTCAAACAAACCTACGGTTAAAGCGGTGTTATCTAAAATTGAACAGGAAGAAAGTAACTTCGATTTTGATATTTTAGACGACGTAGTAAAGAATACTCGTTTATATGATATTCGTGATATTGCTACAGAAACAGAAGCTGAAATTAAAGCGGTAGAAATGGTCGACCAACTTGATGAAAGCGCCATTGTTGTTGATATTAGAAGCCCTGAAGAAGAAGACAATAACCCGCTAGAATTAGATAAAGTAGAAGTTATTCACATTCCATTTTATAAACTGGCGACAAAATTTGGCGATTTAGCGAAAGACAAAGACTATTTTCTTTATTGCGACCAAGGTGTTATGAGTAAGCTGCAAGCCTTGTATTTATTAGATAATGGCTTTACCAATGTTAAAGTTTACCGTCCGTAATTTACATTCATCATTACTGAGCTATAAGGCTAACACCCTTTGATATAGCTCAGTGTTTTTTGGGGTAGGAATATTCAATTCTTGCCCTAATCGGTGAATATAACCATTAATATATTCCACTTCTGTTTGCCTACCTTGCTGTACATCACATCGCATTGACGAACTATTTTTTGCGGTATTTTGCGCAACTAAATATACGGTTTCTTTTAAGCTTTCTTTATTCAAACTTATGTTTTTTAAATGGGCTATAACTACTATTTCATCTATTAGTTGGTTGATTGTATTCTCAAACTTCTCGTGAATTAGATCGCCATTTTTAATATCGTATAAGGCTGTTAATGGGTTTATTACACAGTTAATCGCTAACTTTAACCATTGTTTCGATAATATATCGTCACACCAAATAACATCAGGTAATACCGAATGTAGTAACTGTGTTGTTTTTGTTTCAAGTAACGGACTTTCTTTCCCAAATTTTCGGCCTAGATGAGAAATACCTGCACCCGTATGAACTATCTCATTATCAGAAAGTTTTAAGCAACCGTGCGTGGTAAGTAAGTCGAATACATTATTGTTTTGTAAAAACTGTGCAGATTCAGTATTTAGAGCCCCTAAACCGTTATGAGTCGTTATTACGAGAGTATTAGCTGTAATAAAAGGGTGTATGTCAGCAATGGCTTGATTGAGTTGATAGCTTTTAACACACACTAAAATAATATCTATTGCATGCTCGTTGCTGCTAGTGATCACTTTACTTGGAAAGGTTGTTTTTTGATTACTTAGCGAGGTAAATAAAATGGAACGTTGTAAGGTTTTTCGAGTAGGGGACTGATATAAAAAACAGTTAACAGCTTTGTTGCTACATAAATAAAAATGGCTATACCATAATAAACCAATAGCTCCAGAACCGACAATCATTACATTGGTTGTCGGTTGAGTGGTCACTGAAGCCGAAACGCTGGTCATATCGTTTCTTTTCTACCGTAAACCACTACCATCCATTTAATAATAACGAAGGTTCCAATACCAATAACGTCAGCAATAAAATCTCTAAATTCACCATTTCTAAAGCCTAAATAATACTGACCGATTTCAGTAAGTCCTGAATATAAAACCAAACAAATAGCTAAATTAAACAAAGGTAATTTAAATAAACTATTTAAAATCCATGTTAAGCAGAAAAAACCAATAAAATGGCCAATAGTATCAATTTTAGTCAATTGAAAAACGACTTCTCGTACTTCATTTGAAATAGTTAGCATCACCACAGACACCAATATAACAAGGAAAAAAAGTAAGTGATGGAGATATTTCATAAAGTTAACAACAAAGGGAGAAGATTTACCCTCATCATAACATGATGGAATAAGCCTATTCCAACGTATATTCGTTTAAATGTAGGCAAATATTCAGCATTATTATCAGCTTAATATTGGTTATCGAGTATCAGACTGTTATTATTTGCCTATCGTATTTTGTTTTAAAAAGAGAAAAATTATGCCATCAATGGATATCGTTTCTGAAATTAATATGGAAGAAGTACTTAATGCAACCAACAACACTAAAAAAGAGCTAGAAACTCGTTTTGATTTTAGAGGTGTTACAGCAAGTATTGAATGGAAAAAACCAACCGTTATCATTAAAGCAGAAGCAGAAATGCAATTACAACAGTTAGTTACCATGTTACGAGGTAATCTGGCTAAACGTAATATTGATGCTAAAGCACTTACTGTGTCTAAAGCTGAGTTTTCAGGCAAAACCGTTACTCAAACCCTTTCTTTTCAAGAAGGTATTGAACAACCCGTAGCGAAAAAAGTGGTTAAATTAATTAAAGACAGTAAGTTAAAAGTACAAGCCGCTATTCAAGGCGAGCAAGTACGTGTTACCGGTAAAAAGCGCGATGATTTACAACAAGTTATGCAACTTGTGCGCGAAGCTGATTTAGAGCAATCATTTCAGTTTAATAACTTTAGAGACTAAGTTGTCGTTGTTTATATGAGCCTCTTTATCTTCATATGTATGAATGAAAATAAAGAGGCTTTCTTTATCTTCTTTTTAATATTATTCCTTTATTTATCTATTTTATGTCAACTCACCGGTACTAAAATCTTTACACTTAAAATTGTGCAATCTTCAACCTAAACACGGGTTTATTAAATTAATACTGTTGTTTTGCGAATACATTAAGTAAATTACTCCGTTATGATCCTAATAAAAAAGATAGATGTTCATGGCTGGAAGTAGAGGCGGATTTAGTTCGCGACTAGGTTTTATTATGGCGGCTGCAGGTTCTGCGGTTGGTTTAGGCAATATTTGGGGCTTTCCTACGCAAACAGCCAGTAATGGTGGTGCTGCCTTTGTACTTATGTATTTGGTGTTAGCATTTTGTTTAGCCTATCCTGCATTTATGGCCGAAATATTAATTGGTCGTTATGGGCAAGCTAATGCGGTTACTTCACTTCAAAAAATGTCTAAAAGCTTATTTCAAAAACGCTTTGCTTTTGTTGTAGGTTTTGCTGGCGTTATATGTGCAGCATTAATTTTAAGCTTTTACGGGATAGTTGCAGGTTGGATGATTGCTCATACCGCTGAACCTGTGGCTAAATTAATAGGTAGTGTAGAAAGTGCTCATTGGCTGGTGGCTTTTTCCTTCGAACGAAACCTCATTTTTACGGCAATATTTGTTAGTTTAACTATTTTTATTATTTCTCGTGGTGTTGAAGAGGGTATTGAAAAGTGGTCTAAACGATTAATGCCATTAATGCTTACTTTGCTGCTTGTTTTAATCGGCTATGTGCTTACTTTAGAGGGGGCTAGCGAAGGCTTAGAAGCTTACCTTAATCCTGATTTCTCCCGTATTTTTGAACCCACGCTATTGTTAAGTGCTTTAGGGCAAGCTTTTTTCTCTTTATCTTTAGGTACGAGTGTTATGGTGATCTACGGCTCTTACATTTCTAAAAAAGAAAATATGGTGAGCTTAGGTGCACAGGTTACGTTAATTGATGTATCAATCGCTTTTTTAGCGGGTTTATTAATTATTCCTGCTATGTATGTGGCTCAAGCACAAGGTGTAGAAATATTTGCTGCTGACGGCAGTTTATTATCAGAAGATACCTTGGTATTTACCGTACTACCTAGTTTATTTGAAAGCATGGGTGGAGTAGGGCTGTTTGTTGCTATCGGCTTTTTTGCTTTAATGACGATTGCGGCGCTAACATCTTCTATCTCAATGCTTGAAGGGCCAGTTTCTTATGCGGTAGAGCGACATAATATAGAACGTAAAAAAGCTTCTATTACTATTGGTATTGGTATTTTTTTACTGAGCGTTATTATTATGGCTAATTTCGAGAGCTTGTTTGGCTTAGTAATTACCTTGTCTACTAAATACGGACAGCCAATTGTAGCTATGCTTTGTTGTGTATTTGTGGGTTGGATATGGCAACGTAATTCGCTGCTAGACGAAATTAAGCAAGGTAACGAGTCAATTGAAGAGAGTTTTTTCTGGAAGGTTTGGCCTGTTTACACCAAGGTAGTTTGTCCAACGGCCATTGCTATGGTGTTTTTACATTCGCTTTAGATACCAAATTTGTAGAATATTCGCTTATAAAAAAGCCCGTAATGATAGTGATATCATTACAGGCTTTTCTGATCTTTACCTATGGTGAATAGGTTAAATAAGTGCTAATTAAGCAACAAACTCTTTTAACTGTGTTAAAGATAATGCGCCAACTTTAGTTGCACTTAATTCGCCATCTTTAAATAGTAATAAAGTAGGGATGCCTCTGATGCCAAACTTAGTCATTAACTCTTGTGCATGGTCTGCATCAATTTTTACGATTTTCAATTCGCTATTTTCTTCAGATACTTGATCAAGTAATGGTGCAATCATTTTACAAGGTCCACACCACTCAGCAAAAAAGTCTACTAATACTGCACCTTTGTGTGCCGTTACTTCTTGTTCAAAATCTTCAGCTTTAATTACTGTTACATTGCTCATTATTTACTTCTCTTTTAATGTTAATAAGGTCTTTATTTATTGAAGAGCTATTCTAGGTGGTTTTCATTTAACTTAATAGATGGTTTAATAGAATCTATTGTTCTATATATGAGACAAACTTTGTGCTTAATTTAGATGATCTTATTTTCTTTTCTACCATTATTGATTCAGGCTCTTTAACGCAAGCAGCCCGAACTATGGGCGTGCCTAAATCAAAATTAAGCCGAAGATTAGCTAATTTAGAAGCTGAACTGGGTTATCAATTGCTTATTCGTACTACGCGTAAGCAAGAGTTAACCGAAAGTGGCTTGTTACTTTATCGTTCTTGCAAGCCTCATTTAGAAGCGCTAAGTAGTATTGAAAACGATATTCACGAGCTTAATACATCACCTAAAGGTCGGTTGAATATTTTGCTGCCTATAGAATTTTTTAGTCAGATTATTAGTCAAATTATTACCGACTTCGCGAAAATATATCCTGATATTGTGGTGCATTGCAGTCATTACAGTTCTGAATTTCCTGAAGAAAATTATTACTATGATTTGATTTTTGTTTTACATGAAACCGATTTAGCCCATTCGAGTTGGGTAGGTAAGCAGTTATTAAGTTTTCCACAATCTATTTATTCAGGTGTTAATGAATCGGTTGATCATATACACACGCCTGAAGATCTCCAAAATGAAAAGTGTATAACATCGAATAACAACGAACAGTGGTTGTTTAGGGAGAATAATAAAATTCAACTTATTTCTGTGCATGAAAAAGTTATTTTATCCAGTCCACAAATGAGGTTAGAGGCAACATCGCAACACTTAGGTATTGCAAAACTTCCTGATTACTTGTGCCAATCGCAAGGACATTTACTGAATGTTAAAAGGCTGAAACTAAGCCACGATCCAGTGGCATTACAGCTTACTGTTTTGTATCAAAGTAGAAGTATTGCTTTTAAAACACGAATGTTTTTAGAGTATTTTCAATCGAAAATGGGAAGTTTGTCTTAAAGCTATAGCCGTTACACTCTAGGCCAAGGTAAAAGCCAAGGTAATTCTATTTGTTTGAGTTGTTCTGAAAATTCAGCTGACAAAAATAGCTCGCCAGAGCTAGGGGCTTGTATATATTCGTACTGAATATTATTTAAAGTAAATTGTAAGGCGTAGGCATGTAGGTACCCTCTGTCGAACATAGGATTATCTGTAGTGCTACTCCCTCCGTATAAGGTATCGCCAATTATAGGTGAACCTATGCTGCTTAGTGCAACTCTTATTTGATGTGTTTTTCCTGAATGAGGTTTAACTAAATAAAGCCTTATACCATTACCTATGCTGTAAGACATAAATTGACTGATGGCTGGGTTTTCTTGGCTTCTTAGTAGTTTCCATGCGCTACGGCGACTTTTAGTCATGTCGCCTTTAATTAGGCCTTGTTTCTTTTTCGGTTTTTTATCACTGAGAGCGAGATAATATTTTTGAATGTGGTGTTGTTCAAATAATTGTTGGAAGGTTTTTGCTGTTTCATTATTTTTGGCAAAAATAAGCATGCCTGACGTCATTTTATCTAAACGGTGTACTGGGTATAACTCGCTTGTAGGACTAAGTGACAGCTTAACTTCATTAAAAAAACCTGAGCCTATTTCACCTTCATCATGAAAGTTGGTATTTGCAGGTTTATTTACCACAATAAAGTCGGGTTGCTCGTCAATTATATCGAATGTTGTTTCCATAAATTAGTAACTCAATCCGATTAACGTATAAATCACAATAGTGATCACTCCGCCAAATAGCGTGTAGGGTAATTGGGTTTTAACGTGTTCGAAATGATCGCAACCACTGGCGATAGAGGCAACTACGGTTGTGTCGGAGATAGGAGAAGCGTGATCTCCAAATACACCACCACCTAAAACAGCGGCCACCATAAACTCAATAGGTAAGCCACTTTGCTGAGCTACAGGTACAGCAATGGGTACTAAAATGGCAAAAGTTCCCCACGAGGTTCCAGTAGCAAAAGCCATAATTGCTGCAGCAATAAATAAAATAGGGGCCATTAAAAATAAAGGAAATTCCACATTAATGAGTTGGCTAACATAAAGCCCTGTACCTAATAATTTTATAGCACTACCAAAAGCGAAAGATAAAACTAACACGCCAACAGCAGGTAACATTTTTTTAGTGCCTGTTACTATGCCAGCCAAAATTTCGGTAACCGATAAAAGTTTATAACTTAAAATGAATAGGGTTAAACATACTAAAGCACTTATTATTGCCCAAAAGACGGAAAATGAGCCTGAACCTTGGCGAATGTCTCCATTACCCGTAAACCAGAGTAAACCTAGGGTGGTGACTAATAATGTTAATAAAGGAAACCACATAACCATAGCTGGCGCAGTTTTAGTGATCAATTCTTCACTATTTTGTTCTTGCGTTATCGGTTTAGCTAAGCGTAATGAACCATAAGCTTTACCTGAAAATGCGGTGTAATAAGCTAAAGCTAAAGCAATAATAGCGTAAAAGTTATAGCCAATTGTACCAATAAGAATGCCAACAGGATCGTTAAAGTTATAACCATCTAATAGCCCTAAAACATAAGCTCCCCAACCGTTTATTAACAAAAGAATACTGACGGGTGCACAGGTTGAATCAAGTAAATAGGCCAGTCTTGCACGGCTAAGTTTATGGGTATCAAATAATTTTTGGCTTGCCATGCCTGCGGTAAACATACTTAAATTAGTATCAGTAAAAATGCTGGTGCCAATTATGGTAGGTAGCATAGCGGCTTGTCTTTTATTTTTAACCAGATTGAGTTTGGCTAAACTTTCAATAAACCCATTTACCGCACCAGATTGATTCATCAAGGTAACTAACGCGCCTATTAATAAACTGAAAGCGACAATATAACTATTTCCAGTTGAACTAAACACACCCACTATGCCTAGAGCACTGTCGGTGAGCATAGTTAATGGATTGAAGTGGTTTATCATCAGAAAAGTAAACATTAGCCCACATAACAATGCGATTAGGGCGTTCCTTTTCCATACGGCAATAATAATTGCAATTAAAGGGGGAAGTAAGCTTAGTGCGCTATCTTGCATTTTTCGATAGACCTTTAAGGTTTTAAGTCAATTTACTGGATAGGCAACTTTACTGTATAGACAATAAATTGCAATTCAATAAAGCGCCTCTAATAGTAAACTCTAATAACACGCTACGTATTTAATGTAGTAATATTGCCAAGGAATTCACACAATCTTATTGGCTATTTAAATACTGAATGGGATTGAAATATGTTTTTTAGGCCATAAATAGGTTCTATCAACTCTTGCGTACAACGCATAGGAATTATTTTGAAATTATCTTTAACTGAGTATCTTTCTGTTTTTAATGAAGAAGCTAATATATCTTCTTTAACTGGTTTTGGAAGGGGTATAGAACGTGAAGCCCTACGTGTACTAGCTGAAGGTAAGTTATCAGAAAAACCTCATGCTTATAATTTAGGTTCAGCTTTAACTAACCCCTATATAACAACAGATTACTCTGAAACGTTATTAGAGTTTATTACTCCTGTTAATAAAAGTCCTGAAGATGTAATTGCGCAATTGCAAGATATACAAAAATTTACCTTAAGCCAAATTGATGGTGAACTTTTGTGGCCAATGAGTATGCCTTGTTTTGTTGATGATGCGAATAAAATTCCTTTAGCTCAATACGGCTCGTCAAACATAGGTAAAATGAAAACCGTTTATCGCCAAGGTTTAAAAAACCGATACGGTAGTATGATGCAAGTTATTTCAGGCATTCATTTTAATTTTTCTTTTCCTGACTCATTTTGGAATGTATTACAAAGTACACTTAAAGATACGCAACCTCGAGATGAATTTGTTTCAGAGCGTTACTTTTCTTTATTGCGAAACTACAAACGTTTTTGTTGGTTGATCCCCTATTTATACGGTAGTTCACCCAGTATTTGTAGTTCATTTCTACAAAATAAACCGCAGGTTTTACCTTTTAAAAAATCGCCTAAAGGTTATTTGTATTTAGAACATGCAACGTCTTTAAGAATGAGTGATTTAGGTTATACCAATCATGAGCAGTCTTCTTTACACATTTGTTATAACCATATAGATGGTTATGTTGAGGGTGTTAAAAACGCGATTAATTTAGCGTCTGACGAATTTGCAAAAATAGGCATAAAAGTTGACGGAAAATACCAACAACTTAATAGCAATGTTTTACAAATTGAAAATGAACTGTATGCACCTATTCGACCTAAAAGAGTGGCTAAAGCGGGCGAGAAACCGTCTGAAGCGTTAAAGAGGCGTGGTGTAGAATATATTGAAGTAAGAGCTCTTGATGTAAACCCATTTGTATCCACGGGTGTTAGCTTAGAACAAGTTTACTTTTTAGATATATTTTTAACCTATTGTGCGTTAACTGAACACGGTGAATTAAACTGTGAACAGCAAAATATTTATGAAGAAAACATGGATGAAATTGTACTAAGAGGGCGAGATCCAGAGTTACGTTTACAGGACGAAGGTGAACTTAAGTCTATTAAGCAATGGGGTAACAGTATTTTTGATGAAATGTTACCTATTGCCAAATTATTGGATAAAGCAAATAACACGTCTAAATATCAACAAGTGCTGTCTGATGAACTCGACAAAATTAATCAGCCTGAGTTAACCCCTTCAGCTAAAGTTATTGATTTGTTAGTAAATCAAAATAAAAGTTTAACCCAAATTGCTCTGTCTATGGCACAAACATATAGAGATGATTTATTAGCACAAGAATATAATATGTTTAGCGAGCAAGAATTCATTGATAGTGTAAATAAATCACATAAAGATCAGCGAGCAATTGAAGAGGCAGATACAGTAGACTTTGATCAGTTTTTAGTTGATTACTTTTCTCGTTAAAATTTATTTATAAACAGTTGTTTATGTTTTTTTAAGCAAAAAAAACGCATTTACAAAAGTAAATGCGTAAAAGTGAAATACTATGTGGGAAATACATATTTCAAAGGTATGAGTGGTTTAAATATAAAAAGTTCATTTTATTTTTGATTTTTATTTGAGTGATGTTATTTAAAGGTATTTTTAAAAATAATATCTTCTTTGTGTTTTTCTTCTTCCCACTTTTTAGTTTTCAATTCAGGTTCATCCAAAAACTCATTGACATAACCCACACATAAATAAGCAATAAGCTCACTATTTTTTGGTGCATTTACAGCTGCCTTTACTTTTTTAGGATCCACAATACTCACCCAACCTACACCTACATTAAGTGAACGTGCCATTAACCACATATTTTGAATTGCACAAACAACGCTAAACCTTCCCATGTCGCTCATACTGGTTTGCCCTAATATAGTTTTTTCTGATGGTTGATAAAAAACTGCAATATTAATAGGAGATTCAAGTATTCCTTCAAGTTTTAATTGGGCATAGCTTTGCTTTTTTTTACCGGAAAAAAGCGTTTTTGCGTGATTGTTTTCTTCGGTAAAAGAGTTAAACACTTTTTGCTTTATGTTTTGATCATCAATAACAATAAACTGCCAAGGTTGTGAATAGCCAACCGAAGGCGCATACAAAGCGGCTTCTAATATTTGATCAATTACCTCACTCGGTACGTTTTTATCAGTAAAACGGTTACCACGAACATCTCGGCGATATTGCATGATTTCTTTTATAATATGGGTATCTTCAGGGGTAAATTCTTTGCTCATTGTATTTATCGTTTTAGTATTTATTAATTACTCTCTTGAATAGTAACAGAGAAATACGATGGAAATTAGAGGAGAATATTTAATAACAACAATAACAAACCTGTTGAAATGGAACTTTGTTAGATGTTCCATTCAACTTAATGCTAAACTTTATTTCTAGGGAAAAGACATTATTAGGGTTGTACATTTGTCTATTAAACATATTTTTATTATTTTTATTCTATTCTCGTTAGTTTCTTGTTCTACATTACCCCCCAAGAATCCTGAAAATATATGCAGCATCTTTGAACAGAATACTGATTGGTACTTTGCTGCTAAAAAAGCCAAAGATAAATGGGGGGTGCCTATTCATGTACCTATGAGCATGATGTATCAAGAAAGCTCATTTAAACATGATGCTATTCCTCCTATGGATTATTTTCTGGGCTTTATTCCTATTGGTCGTGTAAGTTCTGCTTATGGCTATTCGCAAGCTAAAACCATGACGTGGAACGATTACATGAAAGAAACGGGCAATAGCGGTGCCGATCGTGATGACTTTGATGATGCGATGGACTTTATGGGCTGGTTTATTTATAAATCTCAAAAGCTGAATAAAACCTCAAAATGGGATGCTTACAATCAGTACCTTAACTATCATGAGGGCTGGGGAGGTTTTAAGCGTAAAAGTTATTATAAAAAGAAATGGCTAATGGCTGTTTCTCGTAAAGTAGAAAAGCGCGCTAAACGCTATAGTGCTCAATTGAAAAAATGCGAAGCCTCGTTTAACCAAGGTTGGTGGTCACGCTTGTTTTCGAGTTGATTAATTCGCATTAAATGCTTGTTGATCGCGGCGCAAGGAGGGTAGCCTAGTTGTTCTATGTAAATTCCTTGCAACAATGACTAATAAGTATTTAAACGGCTCCGTAGGACAGCGTTTATTAACTATTTATACTAGGTTATCGCCTATTAGAGTAGAACAACGACGAAACATAAGCTCTGCCTTGTATAAAAGGCTAATAAACTGCTGCAAAAATAATAAGAAAAAATCAATAGACCCTAAATAATGCCAAGATTAGAAACTATTGGCATTATTCTTATTACGCATATTTCTTGCCAATTGCATCATTTTATTGATTAATTTATCGTAAATGAGCGCCAAATAAATGACAAAAACAATTGTTAAAAAAACTTCATAAAATTGCAAAAAATCGTTTGCAAAATCTGAAGTCAGAAATCTACTGGCCTTGCTTTTGTTATCCACAGAAATTGTGGAAAATTATCACACAAAAAATTACCTGTGGATAAGTCTGTTGTTAACTTGTTCTAATGTAGGTATTATCCACAAATAATAGCTTTTTCTTTAAAAATAAATAACTTACTCGCCTGAGTTATGTATCTAAATTTCACTATATTGAGCCTAATATAATGTTGAATAGTTAATGTTGAACTCAACAGAAAATTTACTAACAATTCGAAACTTTTTCAGCCAAGAGATAAAAAATATTTATAACTATTTTTAAGCGAGATTAGCTCAAATACTGAAAACATTATCTGATCAGGAGGGGAGAATACTTATCAAGACTTTCAGGATATTAAGGTAACTCGTTGAACTTAAAGTGGTAAAATTTTCAACAATACGGTTGTTAATTTTATGTAAATTTAATGTAATTATTTTATGAATAAATATTATGTATTTATTTTTTTATCGACTATACTTGCCACGATCGCGACCTAAGCCCAATGGTTTTGGACCGACGATTAAAAAATGCTCTAAATATTAATTTAGTGTTCAATATATTTAATTGCATTGCATATTAAATTGCTTAATAGGGATAAATCCTAAATGAAAAATTACATTGTGTTTCTTACTGTTTGTTTAACTTTTGCTGGTTGTGCTAGTAAGCCATCACTAAAAGAAGATCAGGCAATACAAAAATATTTACCTGTGTCTACATTAAAAGCACAGTTAGCCAATGAGCTTGATAGCGAGCTAGATGTTTTATCTCCAAAGTCTTTCGCCAAAGCAAACGAACTGTATAGCGAAGCAATGAAACTTGCTAAAGCAGACGATCCAAAAGCATTGGAAAAAGCTAAAGAAGGTTTAAAACAATTAGCCTTAGCTAAAAAAACTGAAATGTTAAACAGAGACGTACTTGAAGAAGTGTTATCTGTTCGTGCTAAAGCTATTAAAAGTAAAGCCTCAGCTGCTAGCCCTGAAGCCTTTGCAAAAGCAGAGAAACAGCTACTTAAATTAACTAAGTTAATTGAAAATGGCGACGTACAAGAAGCAAAAGAAGAGCGTACTGAAACCATGCGTGCATATGCAGCAATCGAATTAGCCTCTATTAAAGTGAACATTGTAGATGCAGCTAAAGTGGCGATTGAAAATGCTAAAAAGAAAGACGTTGACGATTTAGCTCCACGCACTATGAAATTAGCTCAAGAAGATTACCAATTAGCATTAAATACCTTAGATGCTGATCGCAGAGAAACTGAAAAAGCGAATGCTCATGCCCAACGAGCTATTTGGAATGTAGAGCGTGCTGTTGGTATTGCTGAGGTTATTACGCATTTCCGTCAATCAGACTATGAAGAAGAAGATAAAGTACTATGGTATCAAGAACAAGTTACACGTATTGTTTCTCCAATTGAGCAACAAGTCGCGTTTGATGATTCTAACAAAGTCATGGTTAAAGGGCTTAATAGCAAAATACAACGCCTTGTTTCAGAAAAAGACAACGTAACGGTTGCTATGACAGAAGCGCAAGAACGAAATATGCAAATAGCTAAGGAAAAAGAGTTAGCACTTGCAGCAGCACAAGCTGAAATGAATGTTGCTATGTCTCAAGCCAAAGAACGAGAAATGAAAATAGCGCAAGAAAAAGAGCAAGCATTAGCAGCAGCACAAGAGAAAGCTGAAAGTGAAAAACGTCGTAATGATGCAATTACCGCTAAATTTAAAGGTGTTCAATCGTTATTTAATCAACAAGAAGCTGATGTATATCGCCAAGGAGATAATGTACTTATTCGTGCTCATGGTTTCTCGTTTAAATCGGGTAACAGTGAAATAGATGCATCTAACTTTGCTTTATTAAATAAAATAACAAAAGCAATTTCAGCGTTTCCTAACTCAAATATCGTTGTTTCAGGACATACAGATAACAGAGGTAGCGACGAAATCAACTTAAAATTATCGACAGAACGTGGTAATAAAGTGGCTAATTTCTTAAGTGAAGTGGGTCAAGTTGAAAGCGGTAGAGTTGAATCAACGGGTTACGGTAAATCTAAACCTGTAGCAAGCAACGACAGTGTAGAAGGTCGTGCAGCTAACCGAAGAGTTGAAATACTTATTGTAAATAACGAAGCAGAATAATATTACCCTTCAATCTCATTAGTGAGATTGTATAAGTAATGTCTGATTTAAAAGCCGCTTAATGGATTATTCATTAAGCGGCTTTTTTGTATTTAGTATATTGAGCATCTTAGTGTAGAGTCTATACTCGAAAAATGTGATATATACTGTATAAATGTATTAGAGCAGCTTAGCGAATATTATTTATTACTGTTAACCTGTTTAGTTTAAGTAATTAAATATCTAAGTTAATATTTGAATAGCAAGATTTAGGCTGCTAAAAAACTAATACCAATTGAATGCACGATTTTAATTGGTATTAGTAAATAACCTCAGCTCGGGATAAGCAAAGTTACTCAACAAGCTATTTTTATGCCTAACTTCGTTGAATTTATTACTAATAGCTAGCTATTAGATAGAAAAATTCACCTTGTTATACACAAAAATATCAATGTTGAGAGACTAATATAACTTAGGAAAACAACGGTACAGGTTAAGGTTTTGATAAATAATAATTTTAATTCATTATCTAACATTCATTAACCCGAGTTGAGGTTAAATACAATATATTATTAGAAAGGCGTTATTCTTCAGTCTCTTTTATTTCCTGATAAAACTCAGGCAGTATGCGTACTGTTTTAATCATGTTGTCGCTTACATCAATAATCTCAACAGGGTAACCTGAAACTCTTACGCTTAAATTAGCTTCTGGAATATCTTCTAAATGTTCTATGATCAGGCCGTTAAGGGTTTTTGGGCCGTCTGATGCAAAATTCCAAGACATTTCTTTATTAATATCTCGAATGTTTGCACTACCATCAACGAGGTAACTTCCATCAGGTTGTAAGTTAACTTCTTCACTGGTGGCGGGTGTCATAGTTGTTGTAAAGTCGCCTACTATTTCTTCAAGAATATCTTCTAAAGTAACTAAGCCTTGAATGTCGCCATACTCGTCTACAACTAAGCCTAAACGCTCTTTAGCATGCTGAAACTTTAATAGCTGTACATTAAGTGTTGTACCTTCAGGAATGAAATAAAGCTCTCTTACGGCTCTTACTAAAGTAGCTTTAGTAAACTGATTTTTAGACAGTAATTTGAGTGCGTCTCGCATGTGAATATAACCCACAACGTCATCAATAGAATCTCTATATAACAAGACTCTGGTGTGATTTGCTTGGGTTAACTGTTTTTGAATAACTTTCCAATCGTCATTAATATCAATACCTTGTAATTCACTTCTGGGGATCATGATATCTTCAACGGTAATTTTTTCTAATTCTAATATGCTTACCAGCATGCTTTGGTCGCGTTTTGGTAACAATGCCCCCGCTTCGTTCACCACTGTTTTAAGTTCGTCAGAGCTTAACGTATGATGCTCTCTTTGCTCTGAGCTTACGCCAATAATTTTTAAAATACCGTTGGTTAGCCAGTTAACCGCTAAAACAAATGGGTATAATAATTTTAATAATATATTAAGTAAGATTGAGCTTGGGAAGGCGACTTTTTCAGGGTACAAAGCTGCAAGAGTTTTAGGGGTAACTTCTGCAAAAATTAATATAACAAAGGTTAAAAGTAGTCCGGCATAAAAAATACCTGCATCACCATATAAACGTTCAGCAATTATACCAGCGATTAATGAGGCAAAAATATTAACGAGGTTGTTACCTATTAATATGAGCCCAATAAGTTTATCAGGCGTTGCTAGTAACTTACTAACACGCATAGCACCTTTGTGCTTTTGATTTTCTAAGTGTCGTAGACGATATCTGTTAATAGACATCATGCCTGTTTCAGAGCTAGAAAAGTATGCTGAAACGAGTATCAAAACACCCAATATAACAAAGAGTGTTTCCGTTGATATGTTATCCAAAAAGTGGATCCTATGTTTGTTAAAAAATACGGGTGTTGGTTAACTAAGCTGTTAGTTGATTACAACCCGCAGTTATTTGTGTCTTATTGTAATATAAACTCTTTCACAAATCTGCTACCAAAATAGGCTAATGTTAATAAAAATGTCGCGATAATGGTTAAAACGAGCACTTTGTGGCCTCTCCAGCCTTGTTTAAAGTGACCCCATAAAATCACAATATAAGTGATGAGAGCAAGAAAAGAAAATACCATTTTATGGCCGTTTTGTGCCGAAAAGAAATTTTCTAAAAATATGAAGCCTACAAGTAAGCTTATACTTAAACACAAAGTTCCCATTGCTAGTAAGGTAAATAGCTGACCTTCAACTTGCATTAATGGAGGTAAATGGTTTACCGCTTGTAATTTTTTTTGTTTTAATTTGTAGTTTATATAAGAAACCTGAAATGCGTATAAGGTCGCAATAACTAATATACAGTAAGCAATTAACGATAAACTTACATGGCTAATAACACTTATTTTGTTTGAAATTATTGGAATTTCGTGGCCTTCAGGAATTAAAAATAAAACAAGTTGCCAAAAGCCCGCAAAACTATAAACAACGGGTAATAATAAATTAACTTTAAATTTAATGGCAACAGCTGAAATACTTAATGTAATTAATAAACTTACTAAAGAAACAACATTAGGTAAGCTAAAGTTAATAACGTCTGGTGAATATATTAAGTGGCTACTACTGCTGAGTGCATGAGTAATAATACCTAAGCAACCTAAAAATAATACCAATACTATGTTTGGGCCTTTAGGTGTAAATAGGGTTGTTATAGTAATAACAGCTGCTAGTAAGTAACTTACGGATGCTGTTATTGATAAAATATCAGGTAAACTCACAAAGTGCTCCACACTTATTACAGAACTATAAAAGTAAATAAGAACTATTCCTATAACGTCGATTCTATCAGATTGATTTTGCTACGCCATAGTTAATGATTGAATAACGGTTTAAATTAAATTTTTAATGATTTCCCTCAAAATAAAGGGTACAAATTTTAGCGCAAAGAATTTTATACTTTCGCTTATTTGTTCAACAGGTATAATACCAAGTAATTTGTGGTATCCGTAATATATAGAGTTCTTCATGTTTGAAAATCTTTCCGATCGATTAACCAAATCACTCAAAAATATCAGTGGCCGTGGCCGTTTAACTGACGATAATATAAAAGATACGTTACGTGAAGTGCGTATGGCACTTCTTGAAGCTGATGTAGCGCTTCCTGTTATTAAAGAGTTTATTAATAAAGTTAAAGAACGCGCAGTAGGGCAAGACGTTTCTAAAAGCCTAACTCCGGGGCAAGTGTTTGTAAAAATAGTTCAATCTGAACTTGAACAAGCCATGGGGGAAGTAAATGAAGGGCTTGATTTAAAAGCTGTTCCTCCTGCTGTTGTGTTAATGGCTGGCTTACAAGGTGCGGGTAAAACAACCTCTGTTGCTAAATTGGCTAAATTTTTAACAGAACGTGAAAAGAAAAAAGTATTAGTCGTAAGTGCCGATGTATACCGACCTGCGGCAATCAAGCAGCTTGAAACGTTAGCAAAAGAAGTTAATGTTGAATTTTTCCCGAGTGATATTTCTCAAAAGCCTATTGATATAGGTAATGCGGCCATTGCACATGCAAAACTTAACTTTTTTGATGTAGTCATTGTTGATACCGCGGGTCGTTTGCACGTTGATGAAAGCATGATGACTGAAATTCAAGATCTTCATGCTGCTATTAACCCAGTAGAAACTTTATTTACTGTTGATGCGATGACAGGTCAAGATGCTGCGAATACTGCAAAAGCATTTGGTGATGCATTACCATTAACAGGTGTTATTTTAACGAAAACCGATGGTGATGCACGCGGTGGTGCAGCTTTATCTATTCGTCATATTACTGGTAAACCCATTAAATTTATGGGTGTTGGTGAAAAAACTGACGCTTTAGAACCTTTCCATCCTGATCGTATTGCTTCTCGTATTTTAGGTATGGGTGATGTTTTATCTCTTATTGAAGAAGTAGAACAAAAAGTTGATAGAAAACAGGCTGAACGATTAGCTAAAAAAGTGAAGTCAGGTAAAGGGTTTGATTTAGAAGATTTTCGTGATCAACTTAAACAAATGCAAAATATGGGCGGCATGATGGGCTTAATGGATAAATTACCGGGTATGGGTAATATGTCTGAGCAAATCAAAGGCCAAATGGATGATAAAATAACGATCCGTATGGAAGCTATGATCAACTCTATGACTCCAGGTGAACGCCAACGTCCTGAAATTATTAAAGGCTCGCGTAAACGTCGTATAGCTTTAGGTTCAGGTACACAAATTCAAGACGTGAATAAGTTACTTAAACAATTTACCCAAATGCAAAAAATGATGAAGAAAATGTCTGGCAAAGGCGGTATGCAAAAAATGATGCGTAGCATGAAAGGTATGATGCCTCCAGGCGGTGGCGGCGGAATGGGTGGAATGTTCGGCGGTCGTTAAAATTCGATAATCAGAAATATAATTAAAGGGCTATAACTTTATATCAAGTTATAGCCTTTTTTTATTATCAAAAATCAAACCTGATCTAAACACTTCTTACGTGAAAAACATGCTCAACGTTTGAAATTTTCTCAATTAAAGCGGGTGTCGGTTCTTGCTCAATATCTAAAATGGTATAAGCAATTTCATCACGACTTTTATTCATCATATCAAATACGTTAATATTTAAATCGGCAAGTAAGTTTAAAACGGTGCCTAATACTTTGGGTACATTGTCGTTAGCAAAAGTAACTCGGTAACCCTTAGTACGCTCCATTGATATAGTGGGAAAGTTAACCGAGTTAACAATATTACCATTATCAAGAAAATCGATTAATTGGTTAGCGCCCATTACAGCACAATTTTCTTCGGCTTCAACAGTACTGGCACCAAGGTGAGGAAATAATATAACTTTTTCGTGGGCAATTAATGCTTCACTAGGGAAGTCGGCAATATAACGCTTAAGTTTTCCTGAATCTAACGCGTCAATAACCGCTTTTTCATCCACTAATTCACCACGTGCTAAGTTAATCAGTTGTGCACCTTCTTTAATGGCAGATAATGCGTCTTCATTGATAAAGCCTAACGTTGGAGGAATAACAGGTACATGCAAAGTAATAAAATCAGAGCGTGCTAATAAAGAGTTTAGATTTTCAGCGCGAGTAACATTAGATGATAATTGCCATGCAGCCTCAACACTTAATTTAGGATCATAACCTATAACATTCATACCTAAATTTAATGCTAAGTTGGCAATTTTGGCGCCAATAGCGCCTAAACCTACTACACCTAATGTTTTACCTTCTAGTTCGCTACCGCCATATTGTTTTTTACCCGCTTCAACTTTTTTGTGTAGTTCAACGGGGTCTGTTTCTGAGGCGAGCGAATCAACATAGCTCATACTTTGAGTGATACCGCGAGAACCTAATAACAAGCTGGCTAATACTAATTCTTTTACCGCATTTGAATTGGCGCCAGGGGTATTAAATACCACGATACCTTGCGGAGTGTAATCGCTCACGGGGAGGTTATTAACACCAGCACCCGCGCGAGCAATAGCTAAAACTGAGCTGGGTAATGTTTCATTATGTAATTTATGACTACGTAATAAAATAGCATCGGGCTCTTCACACGTTGAAGATACTTGATAGCTGTTTTGTGGAAATTTATCTAAACCTTTTACTGCAATGTTGTTGTATGTTCTGATTTTCTTCATGAGTTACTCTTAAATTATTATTATGGAAAAATATCAATGATGTTTGTTGTACTTAAAGAAAAAGGCGTTAGTAATAATAATTACTAACGCCTTTATCAGTTATGCTGTAGCTTGCTGGTAAGCCCAAGTTAACCAAGGGAGTAAAGCTATTAGGTCTGATTTTTCAACCGTTGCTCCACACCATATACGTAAACCTGAAGGAGCATCTTTGTATGCCCCAATATCAAAAGCAACTTGTTCATCTGCTAATAGTTTGATCATGGTTTTAATTTGTTCATCGCTTGCTTTTAATTGAAAACAAACACTGGTGTTAGAACATATTTCAGGGCTTTGCGCTAAAAAGTCGATCCAAGTGTTTTCTGCAACATATGCAGCTAAAACTTTTAAGTTTTCTTCACTTTTCTCAATAGCAGCGGGTAAGCCGCCAATGCTTTCAATCCAAGATAAAGCATCAAGGTAATCCTCAACACATAATAGCGAAGGTGTATTAATCGTAGCTCCTTTGAAAATACCATCAATTAATTGCCCTTTGCTTGTTAAACGAAATACCTTAGGTAATGGCCATGCAGGCGTATATGATTCAAGACGTTCAACTGCTCTAGGGCTTAAAACCAACATGCCGTGTGCGCCTTCACCGCCAAGTACTTTTTGCCAGCTAAAGGTAGCAACATCAATTTTTGGCCAATCAATGTTCATAGCAAAAACGGCACTTGTGGCATCACAAATCGTTAGGCCTGTACGGTCGTCACTTATCCAATCGGCATTATTAACTTTTACGCCTGAAGTGGTGCCATTCCATGTAAAAATAGTATCGTGCTCAGGGTTAGCTTTTGTAAAATCAGGCAGTTGACCATATTCAGCAATATATGCATTTGCATCTTCAAGTTTTAGTTGATTAACAACATCGGTTACCCAGCCAGAGCCAAAAGATTCCCACGCAAAAACATCTACAGGACGTTGACCTAATAACGACCACATCGCCATTTCCATAGCACCAGTGTCTGAACCCGGTACTATGCCTACTTTATAACCTTGGGGTAAATTCAATAATCGTGAGGTTTCATCAATGGCTTTTTTTAAACGTTCTTTACCTATGCTACTACGGTGAGAGCGGCCTAAACTGTCAGTATTTAGCGAACTAAGATTGTAACCGGGGCGTTTAGTACAAGGGCCTGAAGAGAAGTTTGGGTTTGCTGGTTTAACATTAGGTTTCATTTATGTTCCTTGTTGGCTTCATCAGTGTTGTGAGCCTTTAATTTTAAATGTTGTTAAAATAGTGGTAATGAAAATGTTTGAATAAATAAGTGATTTAAATTTAACCTATATCTGCAGAGTTTGGCAATGAAACTCTAAAATTAATGAATATTTATCGTATAAAAAAGAATAAAAATACAAGGTGGGATAAATAGGGAAGGAAGATGAGATTAGCTTTAAGTTATACCCGTTACCATTCAAGATACTCTGAAATAGCCTCTTGAGTGGTAACGGGTATATATTGTTATAAAATTTATCGCGGAATTATTACATCAAACACATAAATGCTCTTACTGTAAAAAGGCTGTTCTGGTTTTAATATACAGCTTGAAAAAGGTTTATAGCTAGCATTAGATATTGAATGATCAAATGCGCACTGTGGCTCTATACATAACCCATGTTGAGCTTGATAAACGTTACCTTTTTTACCTTGTTGGCTACCATCTAAGCCCATATTTAAGTAATTCCCTGTATATAAAATAACACTCGGTTGGTCGGTATAGAGTGTAAGTTTTCTTCCTGACATAGGTTCTACTATTTTGGCGGCATAATCATCTAAGGTTTGAATCGTATCAGAGGCATTAACTAACCAATAATTATCGTAGCCTTTTGCTATTTTGATTTGCTCGTTTGATACGTCTATAACTGATGATAAAGAGGTGAGCGCAGTAAAATCATGTGGCGTGTTTTTTACCTTTAATTTTTCGCCTGTTGGATAGGCTTGATTATTCATTGGCAGAAAATAATCTGCATTTAACTGTACTTGATGGTTTAAAATACTGCCTTGATCGTGTCCTGCTAAATTAAAATAACTGTGCTGAGTTAAATTAATAATCGTGGTTTTATTGGTGTGTGCAAAATATTCAACCGTTAATTCGTTGTTATTATTTAGTGTGTATTTAACACAAAACTGAACTTTTCCTGTAAAACCGTTATGACCATCTGGTGAAGTGTGTTTGAGCGTTAACGATACTTGTTCAGGTGATGTTTCTATTTCAGCTTGCCATAGTTGTTTATTTAGGCCTTGTTTTCCACCATGTAACTGGCTATTTTCATGGTTTAATGAAAGTGTCATTATTTGTTCATCTAAAGTAACAATACCTTCTTTTATCCTACCAGCGTATCTGCCAACAATTGCACCTAAATAATCCGAGTCATTTTCATACCCTTCAATAGAATCATAGCCAAGTACTATGTCGGCAAGATCACCTTTGTTGCCGGGAGTATTTATAGAAACAATGGCTCCACCATAATTTGTAATACAAATTTGCGTGTTTTTATTATTGGTTAAGGAGAATAAATGAGCTTCCTCACCAGAACTTAATAATCCAAATGATGATTTTGTAATAGCCAAAGTATTTAAATGTGTCGTTGTTTTTTTCATTTGTTCTTTCTATGTCTTTTTTCTGCAATAAAAGTGTTATGTCAGCTTCATATTATCGTTACTGATTTGTCACATTTCTTTCTTATCCTCTTTCTGTCTAAAAAGTTAACCAACTTTTAACTCTTTTATAATTTTTGAAAAGGAATAAGCGATGAACTCATCTTGGGTTTCAGTATCAGCTTTATCATCAATGTTATTGTCTGCTGTTGCAACAGCTGATGTACTTCCAGCAGTACAAAAAGACAGTATTTGGTATAGCGAAGCAAAACAAACCGTAATCAATAAAACTAAACAAACTAAGCGCGATAAAGCAAAAAACGTTATTTTGTTTGTTGGTGATGGTATGGGCATATCTACATTAACGGCTGCACGTATTCTTGACGGGCAAATAAAAGGAAATTCAGGCGAAGAAGGTTACTTAAGCTTTGAAACTTTTCCTTATTCAGCTCAAGTTAAAACCTATAACGTTGATGCTCAAACACCTGATTCAGCAGGTACTATGACCGCAATGATTTCAGGTGTTAAAACCGATGTTGGTGTTATTGGTGTTGATGCCGACGTTGAACGTGGTAATTGTGATACAGCAAAAGGTAATGAGTTAATTACCGCGATTGAAGTTGCTGAGATAAAAGGATTATCTACGGGTGTTATTTCAACAGCACGTATTACTCATGCAACGCCAGCAGCTACTTATGCTAAATCGGCAGACCGTAACTGGGAAGATATTTCAGATATGCCAGAAGCTGCGGTTACTGCAGGCTGTGAAGATATTGCCTCTCAATTAGTTAATTTTGAGAAAAACCTAGAAATGCGTTTTCCAGGTGTAAATGTTGATGGTTTAGAAGTGGTTATGGGCGGTGGTCGTCGTCACTTCTTGCCAAAAGATGCCACGTTTAACAGTGCCGATGCGTCTAGCGCAGTAGAAGGTGATCGTACAGATAGTCGCGATTTAACGGCAGAATGGCAAGCCACTTACCCTAACGGTAAATATGTAATTGACCAAGCCGGCTTTAACGCGATTGATGCAGCTACAACTGAACGTGTATTTGGTTTATTTAACGAATCTCATATGCAATATGAAGCTGACCGTGCGAACGATATAGCAGGTGAACCATCGTTAACTGAACTTACCGCTAAAGCGATTGATATTTTAGACAATAACGATAAAGGCTTTTTATTAGTGGTTGAGTCAGGTCGTATTGACCATGGTCATCATGCTGGTAGTGCCTATAACGCGTTAACCGACACCATTGAATTTGCCAAAGCTGTTCAGGCTGCCGTTGATTCAACCAACCCTGAAGAAACACTTATTCTTGTAACAGCCGATCATAGCCACGTATTTACCATTGCTGGTTATCCAAAACGTGGTAACCCAATTTTAGGTAAAGTAGTTTCAGTAGGTAGCACTGAACCTGCAAAAGCTTCAGACGGAATGCCGTATACAACTTTAGGCTATACCAACGGTTTAGGTTTTAGAAATTTGGTAAATGAAACTGACGCAGATGCAACGTATAGCGAAGCAGATTCAGCAGGTCGTCATGACTTAACCACAGTTGATACAACGACATCAGGTTTCCATCAAGAAGCCCTCGTACCATTAGGTTCTGAAACTCATGCAGGTGAAGATATTTCATTACATGCAATGGGGCCTGGTGCTCATTTAGCTCAAGGTACTGTAGAGCAAAGTGTTGTATTTCACTTAATTAACCAATCACTTAACTTAATTCCTAATCAATAAGGCAAACACAATGAAATCTTTAAAATTAGTCTCATTATCTGTGCTTGTAGCATTAACAGGATGTAACAGTGATGACGGTAAAAATGGTGCCAATGGCGCAAACGGTTTAAACAGCTTAGTTAAACAAACGCAACTTGCTATAGGTAATGCAAACTGTGCCAACGGCGGCGTTCAAATAGACTCAGGTTTAGACAACAACAGCAACAGCATGTTAGATGAGAGCGAAGTAGATTCTACACAATATGTATGTACTGCTGCTATAACTGAAGCTACTGGTAAAGCAGTAACTAAAACGGTATCAAGTCCTTGGTATACTGCTGGCGCAGCGCAAGTTAAAACAGCCAAAATGCAGAGTGAAAACATTGAAAACACCCGTGGTAAAGCGAAAAACGTGATCTTATTTGTAGGTGACGGCATGGGGATTTCAACCATAACTGCAGCGCGTATTTTAGCGGGACAACAAATGGGTAAAATGGGTGAAGAGCACGAGCTAAGCTTTGATAAATTCCCGTTTACTGGCTTTGCTAAAACTTACAATGTTGACTCTCAAACACCTGATTCTGCCGGCACAATGACAGCAATGATCTCTGGTGTTAAAACTGATGTAGGTGTTATTGGTGTTTCTGAGGCGATTGAACGTGGTAAATGTAATACGGTTTCAGGTAACGAATTAGTCACCGCATTAGAGTTAGCTGAAATCGCAGGTAAATCGACAGGCCTTATTTCTACTGCACGTATTACTCATGCAACGCCAGCAGCAACTTACGCTAAATCAGCGGACCGAAACTGGGAAGATGTTTCAGATATGCCTGCTGATGCAGTAACTGCAGGTTGTGAAGATATAGCGTCGCAACTTGTTAACTTTGAAGCAAATTTAGAAGCTAAGTTTACTGGCCTTAATGTAGATGGTCTTGAGGTGGTACTAGGTGGTGGTCGTCGTCATTTCTTACCGAAAGATGCCGCATTTAACAGTATGGATGCAGTCAGCGCTGTTGAAGGTGACCGAACTGATGGTCGCGACTTAACCGCTGAATGGAAAGCGACTTACCCAAGTGGCAACTATGTTATGGATAAAGCTGGTTTTGCAGCATTAAATGCAAATTCAACTGAACGTGTATTTGGTTTATTTAACGAATCTCATATGCAATATGAAGCTGACCGTAAAAATGATATTGCTGGCGAACCTTCATTATCTGAAATGACAAGCAAAGCGATTGATATTTTAGACAACAACGAAAAAGGCTTTTTCTTAACGGTTGAATCGGGTCGAATTGACCACGGTCATCATGCGGGCAGTGCTTACAACGCATTAACTGATACGATTGAATTTGCTAAAGCGATTGAAGAAGCAGTTAAAAATACCAACCCTGAAGAAACGCTTATTATTGTAACGGCTGATCACAGTCATGTATTCACCATTGCTGGCTACCCTAAACGCGGTAATCCTATATTAGGTAAAGTTGTTGAAGTTGGGAAAACCGAACCGACTAAAGCAGCCGATGGTATGCCATATACCACTGTAGGTTATACCAATGGTAATGGTTTCAGAAACTTAATGACTGAAACCGATGCAGATGCTGGTTATAGTTTAGATATTGCTGTGGGTCGTCAAGACTTAACTGCAGTTGATACAACGTCATCAGGCTATCATCAAGAAGCTCTTGTTCCATTAAGTTCAGAAACACATGCAGGTGAAGATGTAGGTGTATATGCCATGGGACCAGGCGCGCATTTGGTAACAGGTACTAACGAACAAAGTTTGATTTTCCATGTAATGGATTACGCAGGTAACTTAGTTCAAAACGCTGAAGCCGCTATGGAATAAGCATTGCGACATTTCTGCTAAACCACAAAAGGTTGGAGATTTACTTCAACCTTTTGTTTTTATTTTATTCCCTCTAACTTAATTTATGTGCTGAAAAGCACTTTGTGAAAAACTATGTATAAAAATATTATTGCTAACACGATAAAAATTACAACGGTATTTACTTTAGCATTGTCATTAAACGTAAGTGCAGAAACCTGTGATATAAACGCTAATATTATAGAAGCTCATTACATGATTGAAACTGAAAGCAATATTAAAACCAAAGGTTCTGCTGGCAATCACAAAACGCAGTTAGATTTAGTACGTAATAAAAATCAAGTGGCTTATGTTTATCCACATAACAATGTAACGGATGTTTGGGTTAAATACCCTAATAATCAAGTAGCATTAAATCGTTATTTTGAAGAACAGAAACGCTCTATTGAATATCAGCCTACCGAGCTTAAAAGAAAAGTTAATTGGCAAACCAAATATCAATTAATTACGCCCACACAAATTAAAGAAATGAGCTTTATAACTAAAGCGGGTAGTGGCTGTTATCAGCAAGAAGAATATCAGTTAACGAAAGAAGGTATCAAGGTTCATTTAACTTGGTTACCACAATTAAACTTAGTGAAAATATTACAGGTGACACAGAACAATTATAGTAAAACTTGGCAGTTGAATAATGTTGAATCGTCGTTAGATAATGTTAACCAGTTTTTTGCTAAACACTATCAATATCAAAGTACTGATTATTCGGATATAGGCGATAATGAGTCAGATCCTTTTTTAGTTAAAATGATCAACTTAGGTTTTATCGACCACACACCAAAAGGCTTTTACAATAGCCAAGGCGATAATATTTCACCTGATCATCACCGTCATTAAATTTCAATGTATTCAATGATAATTACCTTTTTTTTGTATCGCTAAAAACAAAAGATTGAGCTACGCTTATCAGATAAAATATTTACCTGATAAGCGTATGGATATCAAATAATGAACATAAATCCTTGGCGTAGTACTTCTGTTAGGGCGGCATTAAATGGCTCATCTTTTATCGATCAAAAACGCATGCATATTCATGGTGAACAAGAAGCCCAAAACTTTTTAGAAAGTTATGGCTTTGATCTTGAAGATGCGATGGATGTTCTTGAATTAGAGAGTTTACGTAAGGAAGCGATTGAACTTATTCAAGAAGAACTTTTATTAGACAATGAAGTAATACCTGAAGTACTGTTAAAAGAACAAGATATTAGAAAATACTTAATTAGTGCATCAGGCCATGGAGAACGTGCATTAGCACCTTGGAGTGCTGCCATATTACGTGTTATTCATACCTTGTCGCATAGTCATTCTTATCTCAACGACATTTATCATAATCCTATAAGAGAACAAATTTTCAATCGTTTTTCTCAACATATTATTCGTAATGACAAAGGTTGTTTTTTAGGAAATATTAAACTTGATGATATAGAGTTTCGAGAAGCGAAATCTCGCCGTTCAGTTGCTTTAAAGCTATTACATAAAGCTGAAAATGTTTCAGCTGATATTTTTGATTGGATAGGTATACGCTTTATAACTGAGCACCGTGCCGATGTTTTAGATGTGTTAGCCTATTTAAGAGTTAATCATGTTATTACTTATGCGAACCTTAAACCGTCTCGCTCGCGTAATAATTTACTTGATTTAGAATGGATAGATAAGTGTTTGAAACGAGGTATGTCAACCGACGAAATACGCCATGAAATGGAATCCATACACTTAGCCCCAAAAAGCATTTCAACTACACAGACAGAAAAAAATCCCTTCAGTGGAGTAAGTTACCAATCTGTTCAAATAACCTGCCGCCATCGTATTAAAATAAGGCAAGAAAATGGTTTTAATATGTCTTTCTTTTTCCCTTTTGAAATACAATTAATGGATCGTAAAAGCTTTTTAGATACCAGAGAAGGTTTAGCGTCTCACGACGAGTATAAAAAACGTCAAAAACAAGCGATTAGAGAGAGGGTATTTCCTTTTTTAGCGCATAAATAATTTTTGAATTATATCGGCTTTATTTGTTTAAGTTTTTAATAATTAACAATAAAGTTTGTGTAAAAATAGCTTAATCTGTTAGTCACATAATGGTCATAAAACAATGAGATCCTTTAAGTAATTAAATTGAGGATCTTAACAAAATGTATAAAAAACTTGTTAGCATTGCCGTTTGCAGTGCTTTATTAACCGCATGTAATGATAGTAACGATAGCCCCGTAATTGAAACACCGGCTACACCACCCGCAGAAAAAGTTACCCTAACCGAAGGCTCTCTAACATTAACTAAATCGCTAGGCGATGTAGTGTTTACCAAAGGTGGCGTTTCATCTGCACCGTTAGCATTAGATGTAGGTTTTGGTTCAGGTGCTTATCACCGAGCTGGTGACGACAGCAATGTTTTTTATACCATTACTGACCGTGGTCCGAATATTAAATGTTCAGATACTAACGCCGTGTTTGGCATTGAAGATTTTTGTATGCCTGGTGGCGATAAAGTATTCCCGCAACCTGATTTCACTCCAACGATCTACAAAATAAAATTAACTAAAGCAGAAAGTGGCGCTTATGGTTATGAAGTTTTAGAAGAGCTACCTCTTAAAAATACCCTTGGCGAAAATATTTCAGGTATTACTAATAATTTAACGGTAACTGATTCTGAAACATCGATTGGTACTGATGGTGAATTAATCGATTACGATAACGCAGGTTTAGATACTGAAGCGATAGTGCGCCTAAAAGACGGTACTTTTTGGTTAACTGACGAATACGGACCCTCATTAGTTCATGTTGATGTAGATGGTACTATTTTAAAACGTGTTGTGCCTGAAACCGTAGCAACTGATTTAGATAATGCGGGTTATCCTGTTGAAGGTTTATTACCTGATGCATTAAAACATCGTAAACTTAACCGTGGCATTGAGTCTATCGCGTTATCTGAAGACGAAAAATCATTATATTTTATTATGCAAAGCCCGTTAGCCTTTCCAGATGCTAACGCTTATAAAACATCAAGCCATGTGCGTTTATTTAAGCTAGCACTTACCGACGGGAATATTACCTCGGTTGAAGGCGAATATGTTTATAACATGGATCGAGCTTCTTCTTATGCTGGCCTTAATAACACAGGTGATCAAGGTAAAAAGCAAAGCGACGTTAAAATTTCAGAAATGGTGGCGGTAGGTAACGATGAGTTAGTGATACTTGAGCGTATTAGCGGTGTTACTAAATTCTATCGTGTTAACTTAACTACAGGCGATAATATTTTAGGTGAAGCTATTGCTACAGGTACAGTGGCAAATAACGAATCTGAAGAAGAAAAAACCTTAGAACAAGTGTACGACTTAGCTTCTCATAACGCGAAAGCGGTCAGTAAAGAATTAGTTTTTAATACCTTAACCGACATGCCTGCAGGTATGACAGCACCAACAAAAATTGAAGGTATCGCAGTATTAGACAATGAACATGTATTGCTGATTAACGACAACGACTTCGGTATTTTTGGTGATGCAACACAAGCATTAGTGTTAAATATTGCAGACAAATTTATGTCGGCGGCTACGTCAATCAAAAAGCCGGCAATGAATATGATTGCACGTTATCAATCTAACATTTTGGGTGAAAGTGCCGCTGAAATTGTTGCTTTTCATTCAGAAAGTAAACGTGTTTATGTGATTAACGCTAAATCGAGCCAAGTCGATATATTATCAGGTATTTCAAGCTCTGAAACGTTAGTTGCACCTTTAACAGCGACTAACTTAACAAAAGACGCATCAATTGATGTAAGTGCGAATATTACAGAATCTGGTGGTATAAATAGTGTTGCTGTTCACGGTAACTTATTAGCGGTTGCGGTAGAGCATGACAATAA
Organism: Pseudocolwellia sp. G5-9; assembly: GCF_055808995.1. Classification (NCBI taxonomy): domain Bacteria; kingdom Pseudomonadati; phylum Pseudomonadota; class Gammaproteobacteria; order Alteromonadales; family Colwelliaceae; genus Pseudocolwellia; species Pseudocolwellia sp. G5-9. Next base: position 2,189,017 of record NZ_CM147893.1, on the reverse strand, counting down.
ACAAGCCAACGGCATGGTTGCTTTTTATCAGTTAGATGCAACAACAGGCGCGGCAACTTACTTAAGCCAAGTTGCCGTAGGTGCGTTACCTGATAACGTTCAATTTTCACCAGACGGCACTAAGCTTGTGGTCGCGTGTGAAGGTGAGCCAAGCGGCGATTACTTGTCAGATCCTGAAGGTTCAATCGCACTTATTAATATTACTGACCAATCTCCTGCAGCATCAGCCACTATTTTAAGTTTTACTGACTTTAATGCTGGTGGTAGCAGAGCCAATGAATTACCTGAGAGTGTACGTATTTTTGGTGGCGCTTTTGGTGGAACACCATCAACAGTTGCTCAAGACTTAGAACCTGAATACGTAGCTTTTGCAGACGATAGCTCGATGGCTTATGTTTCTTTGCAAGAAAACAACGCAATAGCTTTAGTTGATTTAACTACAAGTAAAATTAGCCGTATTATTGCTTTGGGTAATAAAGATTATAGCCAAGCAGAAAATGCTTTAGATGTATCAGACAAAGATAAAGACGCTGAAGTTTCAGGCACTAAACACCACAACGGTAAAGGCCGTATTAACATCACTACTTGGGACAATGTTGTTGGTACATATCAACCCGACACTATCGCAAGTTACGCGGTAAATGGTGTTAACTATATTGTTACCGCTAACGAAGGTGATGCACGCGAATATATATCTGGCGAGCTTAACAATGACTTTGAAACACAAGTTAGTTGCGAAGCTGAAGGGCTAAATTGGGACGCTACTCAAGAAGCTTGTTTTGATGGTGATACACCCACTATGTGTGCAACAAAAGGTTTACTTAACCTAGAAAACGAAACGTGTTTTTCGTATCTTGAAGAATTTAGAGTTGAAGACTTAACTGTTAATGGTTCTTACGGTGATTTTGTTGCACCAATTCCAACCAATGTTGCTGAAATAGCCGATAACTTTAGTGCTGAAATAACAGAAAAAATTACAGACGAAGCGCTAGGTCGTTTAAAAATAACTACCGTAAACGCACTAAACAAAGTAACGGGTACAGTAACAAAACTACAAAGTTACGGCGCACGCTCATTCAGTATTTGGACAGAGTCAGGCGAGTTAGTATTTGATTCAGGCTCAGACATTGCCAAAATTACAGCAGGTAGAGTAGGTGAGTTCTTTAATGCTTCAAACGACAAAGAAGCAGACGATAAAAAGAATGATCGCTCTTCAGCTAAAGGTGCTGAACCTGAAGCGCTTACTGTAGGTGAAGTAAACGGTAGAACTTACGCATTTGTAGGCTTAGAACGTGTTGGCGGTATTATGATGTACGACATTACCAACCCTAATGGTGTGCAGTTTATCGAATACGTTATTAACCGTGACTTTACTAAAGATCCAACTGAATCAACGGAAGCTGGCGACGTAGGCCCTGAAGGAATGAAGTTTGTTCCTGCAGATAAAAGCCCAACAGGTGAAGCATTATTGATCGTAGGTAATGAAGTAAGCGGTAGTACTAACGTATACGAAATTAAATAACCTCAGCTCGGGATAAGCAAAGTTACTCAACAAGCTATTTTTATGCCTAACTTCGTTGAATTTATTACTAATAGCTAGCTATTAGATAGAAAAATTCGCCTTGTTATACACAAAAATATCAATGTTGAGAGACTAATATAACTTAGGAAAACAACGGTACAGGTTAAGGTTTTGATAAATAATAATTTTAATTCATTATCTAACATTCATTAACCCGAGTTGATGTTAAATAGTCTAAAAACTATGTAAATTTTGTACAGCAAGGCTAAATAAAAAGGCATAGCGCTAAAACGCTATGCCTTTTTTAATAGAGATAATTTATACCGATTTGAATCATAAATTGACCATTTATTCTTCGTATAAAATAGGTCAATTCATTAATGCGTTTGGTATTACAACTAAACGAATTTTTTATTTAGCTGTAACGGGTACTAACCAATAACCATATTGGTAGTTACCCGCTTTTACACGATAAGCATCAAGTGGCGCTGCTAAGCTTGACCATGAATCGGTGCCACCAACACCTGCTTGTATTAAATCAATATTTAGGGTGTTCTGGGTAGAAGCAGGTAAATCATAAGTATGTAACGCTTGATCAAGTTGCTGCTGATCCCACGCCCATACCGACATGCTTAATGCCTGCTCGCCAATCACTTTTACGCCATTACCTTGCTTATTGGTTAATTGCCACCAGCTAACATCGGTATGGTTGCCATTTTCTTGTGGCACCATGTAGCTAGTATGTAATGAGTCAACCGTTGCTTGGTAGTGGCCTACTTTTGCACCTGAATTACGGTCACGATAGTTTTCAAATGGCCCGCGACCAAGATAGTTAACTTGCTGGTAATCTTTGTTAATACCAACTTGGCTACCAATGCGTAACATTTCAGGCATAGTTGAGTCGGCAATAATGTTAAACGATACTTTTACCGTGGCATTGGCATAAAACGCTAACGTTTGTACTACTTGTACTTTATCTTGGAACGCCAATTGGCTTTCTAATACGATTTTTTCCGCGCTGTTACTCACAACGTTTACCGCTTTTACTGTAAAATTAGCCGGTAAGTCGCGCCATATTTGCATGCCATTCGTTGCTGTTCTCCAACCGCCTTTGTCGTTATCGGTTTGTGGACGCCAAAAGTTCAGTGCTAAAGGCGTCGTCAAAATAGGATTATTTTGGTAAGTAAACTGTTCTAACAAACCAGTATTTTTATTAATTATCCATTTAACATGGCTATTGCTAATGTTAATTTGCGCGGCATTGTTATCAAGGTTTAACGCTTGCTGCGGTAAATAATTAAACGCTTTCGCCGTTACTGGAATTTGTTTGTCTTTTAACAAAAACTGTTCTTTGGCCACTTCAAAACCTGCTTTGGCCCAAGGCTTGTCTGTTTTGCTATGTAAGGTAACATTTAGCCAATATTGCTTATGCGGTAAATAACCACGTTTAATTAACGGTAGCATTAAGGTTTTACTCGCGCGAGGAGCAATTGACGGTGTTGCTAATTCGCCAGCATGAATAACCTTGCCGTCTTCTAACAATTCGTACTTAAGCTGGTATTGATTAACATTGGTATGGAATAAACGACTGGTGATTTTAATTTTACCTGCCGCAATATTTACCGCGCTAATTTTTACTGGTTGGAAAATATACTTGGCTTGCCATAATTCTGGCGTCGCATTACCGTATGAATCAATAATACCATTTTGGTTAAACGCTTTTGAATTAGGGGTGTCACCAAAGTCGCCACCGTAAGCTAAAAACTTAACGCCGTCAGCGGTTTTATGTTCTAAACCTTGATCCATCCAATCCCAAATGTAACCACCAATTAAGTTATCACGAGCCCAAATTAAATCCCAAAACTCGTCCATATTACCTAACGAGTTACCCATAGCATGGTCGTATTCACACATTAAAATAGGACGTTTAATATAAGGGCTGTCGGCTAAACCTCGTAAATGCTCAACACTTGGGTACATACGACTGATCACATCAACATACGTTGGATCTGTTGGGTTAGCCATAGGTGTTAAACGACCAAGATTATCAAGTTTTTCTGGCACCCAATACCAGCCACGTGGCGGTTGAATAAAATCTGGGTGTTCAGGCTGACCTTGTGCACCTTCATAATGAACAAAACGACTGCTGTCATAATCGTGGATCCAACCTGCGGCAGCAGCATGCGCTGGCCCCATACCTGATTCATTACCCAACGACCATGAAATAATAGAAGCATGGTTTTTATCACGTTCAACCATACGTACAACACGGTCCATAATAGCTGCTAACCATTGTGGCTGGTTAGACATTTGGCCACCAAAAAAGTGACTTTCAACATTCGCTTCATCCATTATGTATAAGCCGTATTGGTCGGCTAGTTCTAACAAATAAGGATCATTAGGGTAATGTGAAGTACGAATAGCGTTAATATTAAATTGTTTCATTAACAATACGTCGTGCAAAATATCTTCACGTTTTAATGCTTTACCACGAAGTGCGTTATGGTCATGGCGGTTTACGCCCATAATTTTTATGCTTTGACCATTTACTAATAACTTGCCAGAAGCTTTGTCTATACGTACATCACGAAAACCCACTTGGTTACTTTTAGCTTCAATCACTTGGCCTTTATCGTCTTTTAATTGCAGTACTAATTTATATAAATTGGGCGCTTCTGCTGACCACAACTTAGGTTGTTTTACTTTTAGGTTAAGTAAATCAAATTGAATAACTTCACGTTGCGGGTAACCTTCCATTACTTGATCAGCGGCAATGGTTTGGGCTGTTACTTGTTGATTATTTTGATCGAACAACTGCGCTTCTAAACTCCAACCTTTTAAAGCTGAGTTATTAGACATAGTTAAAAACGGTCTAATTTGTAAGCTTGCACTTTGATAATCGGCGGCTAATTTAGGTTTGGCAAAATAATCACGAATAGCTACTTTGGGTCTCGCCAATAATAAAACTTCGCGATGAATCCCACTGAGTTTCCACATATCTTGGCCTTCAAGATAACTGCCGTCGCTCCAACGCATGACTTGTAAAGCCAATTTGTTTTTACCTGCTTTCAAAAATGGCGTTATATCAAACTCTGCCGGTAAACGGCTGCCTTGGCTATAACCTACTTTAGTGCCATTTATCCACACATAAAAAGCCGAAGAAACACCACCAAAATGTAAAATAATATCGTTGCCGGTAAAGTTCTCAGGCAATTCAAACTCACGAATATAAGCAGTTACTGGATTTGCGTTGGTAATTAACGGTGAAGTATCAGGTAACGGCGTGTCATGACTAGAATAAAAAGGTAATTGAGTATTCGTGTAATAAGGAATACCCAAACCAAAAAGTTCAATGCTTGATGGCACTGGAATAGTTGACCAGCTTGCAGCGTTAAAATCGGCGGCAATAAAGTTATGATCAATCATTTCATCGTCTGGTTGATAACGATATTTCCACTGACCATTTAGGCTTAACATCAAAGCCTTGTCACGGTTTATTGTTAACGCGTCGGCGGTATTAGTATAAGAATAAGGGTTGGCACGGGTAGGTAGGCGATTAATTGACACAATCGCAGGGTTTTCCCAATCTTTTACCACGCCAACATTACTATGGTAAGCACTAGTAGCAGAGGGGACAGCTGCCGTTGTTTGTTGATTTTTTACTGCCGTAACACAACCTGCGGTAGTAAGCGCAATTAATAGCATACTGCCAGTTAACAGCCGACCTTGAAACTTCATGTAAGCACCTATTATATTCAAATTATTAAAATTTAAATATGATAGTTCTTTTTTATAAATAAATGAAATAAAAACGGCTTTGAATTTAATTATTATAAAATTCAAAGCCGCAAGTGATGGCGTTTTCCATCTTGTTATTTTAGGGTGTACGATAAATATTAAAATTTATAGGTTATAACCAGACTCGTCATGATCTACTAAGTCTAAACCGCTTTCTTCGCCTTCTTCATCAATACGTAAACCGCCTGTCATTAAACCAACAATTTTAAGTAAAACGTATGTAACGATAGCAGTATAAGCAAGGGTTGAAACAATACCGGTTAACTGAACAAAAACTTGCTCGCTCATGGTTGTTATACCTTCAGCAAACCCAAAACCACTAAATACGCCTAAGCTTGTTGCTGATAAAACACCGGCTAAAAATGTCCCTAAAATGCCGCCAACACCATGCACAGGAAAAACATCTAACGAGTCATCAATTTTTAATTTTTGTTTAATATATACAGTAGAATAGTAACAAACAAAACCCGCGGAAATACCGATAATTAATGCCCCGCCAGGCCCAACAAAACCTGATGCAGGAGTAATGGTACCTAAACCTGCTACCATACCTGTAACAGCACCGATAACACTTGCTTTACCAAACTTTTTCCATTCAATAAATGCCCAAGTCAATGTACCTGCGGCTGCAGAAATATGAGTAACTAACATAGCCATTGAAGCGTCACCGTTAGCCGCTAAAGCACTACCACCGTTAAAACCAAACCAACCAACCCATAACATACCTGCGCCTGTTACTGTCATGGTTAAGTTATGTGGTAATAATGGCGTGGTACCAAAACCTCTGCGAGGGCCTAAAACAAGTGCCGCAACTAATGCTGCTGTACCCGCAGTAATATGAACAACAATACCACCAGCAAAATCGAATACGCCCATTTTACTTAACCAGCCGCCGCCCCATACCCAATGAGTAACGGGTGCATAAACAGCTAATAACCATAAACCACTAAAAATTAATACAGCAGAAAACTTCATGCGTTCAGCAAAGCCACCAATAATAAGGGCTGGTGTTATAACGGCAAATGTCATTTGAAATAACATGAATAAGCTTTCAGGAATATCACCTGATAAGCTTTCTTTTGTTATGCCCATCATAAACACTTTACTAAAATCGCCAATAAAGCCATTACCTTCACTAAAGGCAAGACTGTAACCCACTAAAAGCCATAAAATTGAAGATAATGAACCTATGGCAAAACATTGCATTAAAATAGATAAAACATTCTTTTTACGAACCAAACCACCGTAAAATAAGGCAAGACCAGGTAAGGTCATTAATAAAACAAGTGCCGTAGATGTTAAAATCCACGCTGTATTTGCTCCATTTAATTCACCTTCACTCGCAAATGCTAATGAAGGTAAACATAGAAAAATTAAAGTAAGTAATTGACGCATAGTGTTTTGTTCCTACAACTTTATCATTATTAGAAATTTTGAATTTTTTATTTAAGTCGAGTGGGGTGTCTGCACAAAATAGGCCATTTTTATTTGTTGTTTTAAAACAAATTGTTATGTTTTTTATTCCCTGTTATGTGCTTCTGTGTGCACCACAGGTGTGCTTGTTGTTGTTTATTATGCTTTATTTTGGTGCGCTATATTGTTTTGTTGGTGCAATTTGCTAGGCTTGTGTCATTATGTGTGTAGGTGCTTTTTATTGATTATTCGATAGTTAACAAATTAATGTTTTAGATATTATCTCTATTAAATCATGCTGTTATCGTGATAAGTAAAACATATACATAGTTACATTTATTTTTAATAGTACAACCATAAAAATTGTTCGTTTATTGTGACTTTCTCAAACGACCTGAAACTCGCTTCTTGAAGTGGTATGGGTATATAATATTGCTTGATATAAACTATAATTTTCATAATGTTCAGGTGGGCTTAATTAGTGTTTCAAGTGAGGGGGGGGAATAAAGTTTTTAGTCAATACAATATAACTATAATTGTTGTTTTTTCACTTATTACCTTATCTATTTTTTCCTTTATTACCTATCGATATTTTTCAGACTTATCTGAGCATAAAAAAATTGAAATTAAAGATTTAACTCAGCAAGTTAAACAGCTTGATAATGCATTGGTTGCTAATACTGAAGCTTTGTTGAGTATTCAAAAATTTGCTAATTATTTCTTAAAATATCCTGATGATCTTGTTACCAAAACGCCAAAGCTGACTCAAGACGGCGAACATTATTACATTAAACATCGACACTATGATGTGATAGACCACAAAGACTATGTAAGAAATAATATTACCGGTATTGGTGATATTAGTTCTTTAGATAAAGCCCATAAAGCTGAGTTAGCCATGTCAAACATGTTAACACCCGCTTTTGTCGCCACTAAACAAGCTAACGAAGAAGCCGTATGGTTTTATTACGTATCTAAAAAGCGATTTGTAAGTATTTACCCCTCAATTAATCGTAATAGTTGGCAGTATAGTGATGTTTTATTAGCGGGGGAGCACACGCAAAAAATATTAAAAAACGGTTTAGATAAACAAGAAATTGTTTGGTCTGCGCCTTATGTTGGTTCTGCTGGTTCGGGCCTAAATGCGTCATTAGGTATAGGTATTTTTAACAAAGTTGATATGGCGGGGATCTTATACGTTGATATAAGCTTAGCTCGTTTACAAAAGCAATTTTCGCCTATAACAAAAGAAAAGGAGGGGGTTGTAGTACTTGATCGTAATAATAATGTGTTAATTCATCATAAGCTAGGCGGTCTGGCGGTTAACAATATAGAAAAATGGAAAAGTGTTGTTCCTGCAAGTTTGTCGTCATTAACTCAGAATGATGTTAATTCTTTCACGGTTTACCAAGAAATAGGCGATTGGCTTGTACAAAAACAAACGTTGCCTATTAATGGTTGGACTGTCATTAAATATCAGTCTTATCAAGATTTTCGTGAACCTCTTTTAAAGCATTACTGTGTCGTTTTCATTATTTTATTTGCGGGTTTAGTTATATTTTTTGCCTTGATTTATTGGATAACACATCGCACATTTGTTAAACCAACTAAACGTTTTATTAGTCATATTGAATATTGTGCACAAGGTGATCCGGGTAAAATTAAACCAACAGCTGATTGGTTACGCTGGTTTCAAGTAGTAGAAAATATTTTCGGGCAAAACAGAAGCTTATTACAGCGCTTAACGGATCAAAACTTGTTATTAGATACGCGAGTTAATGAAAAAACTCAAGAATTACAAGAGAAGGTTGTTCAGCATAAACGTGATTACGCTTTATTAAAATCGGTAATGAATGCTATACCTGAATATATTATTTTTAATGATATAGACGGTAATATTGTAGGTTTTAACGATACGTTTGGTGATTTTATAGAAAAAAGTCGTGACGAAGTTTTAGGCTTTAAGGCGAATGAAATTATTCGTAATGAATTAGGTGCCGAGCTAACCAAATTAAGTACGTCTAAAAATGTAAAAGAAGGCCTACAACGTGTTGTTCACACTAAAAATAGTACTTATGATATTTACTGTACGAATATTCATAGCGATACAGGGATAGAAGTTGGCACTATTGATGTTATTCGTGACGTAACCACGCAATACGCTATTCAAGCTGCGTTAGAAAATACCAAAAACCAAGCTGAGTTTGCTAACAAAGCGAAAAGCCAATTCTTAGCCAATATGAGTCATGAAATTCGTACGCCTATTAACGCTATACAAGGAATGATCACCTTATTAGGTCGTTCTATTTTAACCAATAATCAACGTCAGCATATTGATAACGCTTATGGTGCATCTAAATCACTTTTATATTTAGTTGACCAGCTACTTGATCTTGCAAAAATAGAGTCAGGTGAAATGACATTAGTGAAAGAAAGAGCAAGTCTAGATGCTATTATTAACAAAGCGATAATGCTCAACCTAGGGCAGATCAATAAAAAACAATTACATATTTTTGTTGATGTTCATCCTAATGTTCCTCAATTTGTTAATACCGATGAAATGCGTTTAGTGCAGGTATTAACCAATCTATTACAAAATTCGGTTAAATTTACTCAAGAAGGAAAAATCAGTATATCGGTAGAGGTGCTTAATCAAAGTTCAAAAAATGCGATTATCTGTTTTAAAATAAAAGATACAGGTATTGGCATTGCACTTGATAAACAATCTCATTTGTTTGAAGCATTTAAGCAAGCCGATGATTCGATGACTAGACAGTATGGCGGCTCAGGTTTAGGCTTATCTATTTGTCAGCAAATTGTACAATTACTTGATGGTAATATTTCATTTGAAAGTGAGTTAAACCAAGGGTGTGAGTTTACAATAGAATTACCTTTTGAGTTAAATAACAACAAGATCGATGATTCAATAACTAAGCCGTTAACACTGTGTAATTTAGGAATTAATTTACCTGATACATTACTTGAAGCCATTGAAACAGTTGGCTGGAAATACCTCGAAATATCAAAGTTAGACGAAATTAAAACGTTGGCTAAAAATGATAACGTTGTGCTATTAGCAGCTGAAGTTAATTTACTCGACCTTCTTAAAAGTGAGTCTCAACAATATATTCAGTTACTTTGTATTTGCCAAACTAAAGGGTACAACATAAGTGTACACGAACCTATTTTAGAGCAACTTACTGTGCCATATATTTTACAAGAACAGCCTCTGTATCGGTATATGTTGAGTGCTATTGGGCAATCTATATCACGTTTAAATAAAACAGAACCTTCAACTATTTTACAAAAAAGTGAAAACTTAAAAGGCCTTGTTGTTTTATTGGTTGAAGATAACTTAGTTAACCAACTCGTTGCAAAAGAGCTTTTAATTAGTATGAAAGCAGAAGTTATAATTGCTGAAAATGGTCAAGTGGCTCTCGATTTACTTGAGAAAAACGTTATTCATATTGTTCTGATGGATATACAAATGCCTGTAATGGATGGTTTAACCGCAACAAAACTCATTAGGCAACAAAAGCAGTTTATTGATTTACCTATTATAGCCATGACAGCTCACGCCCGAAAAGAAGATAGAGAAAGCTCTCTTGCCGCAGGCATGAACTTACATATGGCTAAACCCGTTGAGTACGATACGTTACTAAATACTATTCTTAAGTTGACTAACGAGAATTGATTTATACCTAGATAGAAAAATAAGAGGCTTCCACAAGGTAACCTCTATTCTGATTTTACTGTGTTAGATCCGTTATGCTTTGTAATAATTCACGGGCATTAATATTGTTTGGCTCTTTAGCTAAAACATGTTTGAAGGCTAATTGTGCTGATTCGATAGCATTAATTTTTATATATACTTTACCAAGTGCTAACCATGTTATTAAATCTTCAGGGAAGTCTTCTAAATATTGGCTATACACATTAATTGATTTATCGTATTCACCTAGTAAATATAATACTTTTCCATATTGAGGGGTAAATTTAGGTGAGATGCTAGATAGCTTTTCTAATGCCCAAGATGTTTTTTCATATAAAGATAAATTTATACCTAAAAAAGCTATTTGCTGTAATTCATCCTCTGAAAATGTGTCTGAATCTAGCTGATCAAAATAACTTAAAGCAGACTGATGATCTTGTCGTAAAATCGCTAAGTAAGCCTCTGCATTTATGTAAAGCTCTTGTGCTTGATGATTATTTTTATCGTATAGCTTCAAACTGTGAGTCAACACATTTAAGGCATCAATATTTTTTTGATTAAATAAAATAATAATTTTACGTTTTACACCATCTAAAGATGACTGTAGCTTCATTTTTTTCATATGCTGCGATTCTTCATCACTTAGAATATCTTGAAACTTTGTATTAAAACGTTCTAATTCTTCAGGGAAGTTATTTTCTAGTATATTGGTATGTTCAGGGTGTTTTATTTGCCATACTTTTACTCGCCCAAAGTGCTTATCTTTTTCCCATTGTTCAAAGAGTTTAGTAATATCAGGTGATGCTTTTTCTTCTTCTTTTCTACTTTTTATTCGATTTACAGTCTCTTCTAAATGTTTAATAAGTGTTGTGCTTGAGTCTACATACGCTTGATAATATATTTGGCCAGTATTTTTTACTTGATCATCAGACCAATCCTCATGAGATGTTTGTACTGACTTAATAAATTTATCTAGGCCAAAATTTTTAACAAAAGCCGATGATTTTTTATATTTTTTATCAAGCTCTATTTCTATTTTATCCATTCGCAATTTGTATTTAAAATTCTCACTTTCTTTACCTTTTATCGAAAATATTTTTTCATTACATTCAAGTGCTTCTTTTGCGAGAATTTTGATCTGTTTTATATCTTTTAATATTTTACTAACTTTCGTTAATACAAAATTATTATCTTCTTGAATGGCATCTTTACTCATAGGAGGAAGAGCATTATTGATGATTTCCCATGCGTTATTTGCTTCATTCTCAAATGAAAGTGCTGATGTAGGAATATGATCAATATATTCTGCAACAGCGGCATTCGCTGAAAGGTTATATATGGTTACCCCCATGTCTAAGGCTGATTTTGCCTGCTTAGAAAGGGCTGATATCGCATTGTCGAATGCTATTTGTGTTTCTGCTTTATCACCTGCATATGTTGGTACCCATATACCGGGTTGCCCAAGTGTAGGACCAACTTTAGCTTCATTACTGTCTTTTGCATGAGTAACACCTGATGACGCATAACATAAGTCTACACCCGTTAATAAAATATTAGCGAAGCCCATCTCTATTGCGGCTTTTAGAGCGGTATTAGTTACTGTGGGGCCACCTACTATGCTGCAGTTTTCATCTGACTCTTCTTTCCAAGGAAACCTTGCGCCAATACAAACATTACGGCCAGACCATTGTGATAACAACGGTGATGTTACACAGTTAGCATTAATAAAAAGTACTTCTTTTGACATTAATAAAAGCTCTTTACTCACATCAAAGCTGACATCGTAAGGGTCAACACATACCACCATATGTGGGGTTATATTATTTTTTAATAATGTTTTAGAAACACGTGATACTGCGATAATGACTAAATTTTCTTGGTTCTCTTTTATCCATTCTATGTCGTCATCAAGAGAAGGCCCACCACCAAGAATTACACAGGTTTTACCTTTAAATAAATTGTTTAATAAGGTTAATGAATTTTTATTCTCAGTAATATTCACTAATTGTCGTGTCATGAATGGGAAAACTCCCACCAATGCTCGAGTGAAAAAGAATATTGTTTCTAACTCTTTAATCATTTTTAAATTGGTTGAGTGATAATCTATTAAAAATGAATCAATAGCCGAAAAAGATTTTATATATTCGATACTATCTTTATAAATATAAACATTGATCTCAAATGCTTCTGCTGTTTTTTGCCATTGATCTAACGTGGTAAATTGAAAAGTATCTTTATCGTAATTAGTTGGAATGTTTTCTTTTATTTTGTCAATGATATAAGGGAGTTCTATAAATAAATACCGTGTATTTTTAGGTGTTTTATTTTGTAGCAAATAAGTGGGTAATAAACCTGAGTCGGTTCCCAATATAATGTATAGCTTTTCTTCTTTTTGAAGTTTTTCACCAAATTGTCTTTCAAACATAGAAGATGAACTTTCTCTTTCAAATAATTTTCTATTTACGGAGTGTAAATACTTTTCATTGTAGCGACTTATTTGAAATTGTTCAGATAGCACGTCTTCGCTTGATGTCATTTTTAAAGCCTATATTTTGTAAATGATGTGGGTAAGTTGGTCTACTTATGTTTTGTTTGTCAAAATTATATTACTGTGTCTATTAAACTAGTATAAAGCTAATATTATGCCAATAGTCTAAGATTTAATGACTATTGGCATAATATTAGCTTGAATACTTTACTATAGAAAAGCGTCAAAATTTTAATCGTTAGATAGAGTTTATCTGATTATTATTAGAATGTTACTAAAATCATACTAAAGGTATAAAAATGCAAAAGAGCCCAAGTATTCAGCAGTTAGTGGAACATGTTAGGATTCATCAAGAAATGGGTAAATACGATACATTATTACCTGTAATCAACACTTTACTCAAAAAAGATCCCAATAATTCAGAATACCTATTATGGAAACTACAAGTTTTAGACGCACAGCAAGAAGAAATCTTAGATTTTAATTTATTACATCATTATGTAAATATGCGTAGCTCTGACGTTACGGGGTATTTATTATTATATAAAGCCTATATGTCTAAAAATATGGTGGCCGATGCTTTGATAGCATTAGCTTATGCACTAAGTATTGATCCTAAAGATGAAGAATGTCAGTACCTATTTAATAAAACACTAGCAGATATCAATCCTAAGTATATTAAATTAAAAATTAACATATTAACTCTAAATAGAATTGGTCATTTAGCTGTTGAAATAGAACCATGGTTGCGTCGTCAAAAAAATGAAGTACATGAAGATGATTGTCTTTATGTATTTATATCTAATGGAATAACACCTGCAAACACAGCCTTATATAATTTATTGAAAAATAATGTTCATATTATTGAAAGTAAAGTTTGGTTTGATTTTTATTCAACTCGAGCTCAATTATTAGATGAGGTTTTTTTTATTCAGTTTCCTTATGATATACATTCTGTAATGAGAGGAAATACAAATGAAAATATTGTTACTAAAGGTAATCAAGAATTAATACGTATATATAATAATTATTCTTCTGTATTACAACTTGCTCCAGCTGATATAGCTCAAGGATGGGAGCTCCTAGGTCATTATGGATTATCAAAATCAGATAAAATAGTCTGTTTACATGTTAGAGACAGCGACTATTTAGGTAAGATATCAAGAAACGCTGACTTTTCTTATCATGACTATAGAGACGCGAATATTGCTAATTATCAAAAAGCAGTAGAAGTGTTGATTGATAAGGGCTATAAAGTTGTTCGAATTGGCAATGGGTCAAACCAGCAGTTAAATATACTCTCAGAAAACTATTTAGATTTATGTTTAGATAGAGATGAAGAATATGGTGACTTTTTTGAATTACTTTTAATAAGTCAATGTTACTTTTATATTGGCGCTCTTTCCGGTCCATTTAGTGTGGCAGCCTTGTTCGACGTACCTATTTTATTAATAAATTCCACTCCATTTAATCCTCAATATTCAAGAAATACTAGGTTTATACCCAAGCATTTATTTCATAATAACGAAGAAGTGAATTTAATTGATGTCTGTAAAGGTAAGGTATTGAGTGAGGACAGTAATGAAACAATTTTATTGTGTTTTAACGGAAAAAAATTAAGTAAGTATGGCTATCAATATGTTGAGAATACACCTGAGGAAATTTTATCCGCCGTTAATGAATTTGAAAAGCAAATAGTTGATGGAGAGTTTTTGAATGAAGTAACTCCTCTACAAAAGAAATATATAGAACGTTTACCTACAGATTTTGTTTTTAAAGACTCTTCTTCTTTAGTCTGTGACAGCTTTTTGTCACAATATCCTGAATTATTTTAATAAATTAGTTAATTATGAATATAAAAAAAATATTAGTAACTGGTGCAACGGGTTATAAGGGGAGTATTTTAGTTCCTAAATTACTAAGTGCAGGGCATAAAGTTATTGCTTTTGATACCCAGTGGTTTGGTAACTTCTTACCTGAACATACCAATTTAACTGTTGTAAAAGGTAGCGTGATTGATACGCCATCCATTCCGCTTGATGGAGTTGATATTATTATTCATTTAGCTTCAATTGCTAATGACCCCTGTGGTGATTTAGATCCTAAATTAACATGGGAAACAAGTGCTTTAGCTACAATGCAATTAGCTGACAGAGCTAAACGAGAAGGCATTAAGCATTTTATTTATGCATCGTCAGGCAGTGTATATGGCATAAAAGATGAAGAGAATGTCACGGAAGAACTTTCATTAGAACCAATATCTGAGTACAACAAAACTAAAATGGTATCTGAACGTGTATTGTTAAGTTATTCAGACGATATGGTTGTACAAATAGTTAGGCCAGCAACTGTTTGTGGTTTATCACCCCGCCAAAGACTTGATGTCGCGGTTAATATGTTAACCATGCAAGCACTTAAAAATGGACGTATTACGGTATTTGGTGGTGAACAAGCTCGGCCTAATATCCATATCGACGATATAACTGATTTGTATTTGTTTTTATTAGAAAACCCGCAAGTAACTGGCGTATACAATGCCGGTTTCGAAAACATAACGGTGGGTGAGATTGCTGCAATTATTAAAGAGAAAATAGATGCTGAAGTTGTTGTTACGCCCTCTAATGATCCGCGTTCATACCGAGTAAATTCAGATAAGCTATTGGCAACAGGTTTTAAACCTAAAAAGAATGTCAGAATTGCTATTGAAGAAATGATTGAAGCCTATCATCAAGGGAAGTTATTAGACGAAGATCGTTGGTATAATTTAAAGTGGATGCAAAAGACAGTCTTATGAAAAAATTTACCTGTGCAAACTATGCAAGCAAGTTAACGGCCTTGCTCTCAAATACCAACTGGCAAGACGTTGAGCTATTAGCTGATAAATTATTAACTTTAATTAACAACGGCGGTAACTTATATATTTGCGGTAACGGTGGTAGTGCTGGAAATGCCCAACATTTAGCGAACGATTTTCTATATGGGGTTAGCCCTAAAAATAAAAATTCATTAAAGGTAGAGGCATTATCAGCTAATGCCTCAGTTATTACTTGTTTGGCAAATGATGTGGGTTACAATGCTATTTTTTCACATCAGTTGGATGTAAAAGCAAACGTAGGTGACTTATTATTAGTACTCTCAGGTAGTGGTAACTCAGCTAATATTATAAAAGCTATAGAAAGTGCTAAAACTAAGGGAGTGTTTACTGCGGGAGTTCTTGGATTTTCGGGCGGAAAAGCGAAAGAAATTCTAGATTTACCTATCCATTTTGAAATTGACGATATGCAGATTTCAGAAGATTTACAACTAGTGGTAGGTCATATGTTAATGCGTTTATTACATGAATTTTTAGGGTAGGACTCTTTATGTCAGATCGTGCATTTCTTGATTTCTATGATGAATTAAACTCAATACCCGTTCACCAACATGGTGCCGGATCTGCATTACATTTTGCTCAACGCAATGCTCTTTTTCTGAGTCTAGGTATTACACAATTAGTCATTAAAAGTAGGACTTTGTTAGAAATAGGTCCGGGATCTGGAGATAATGCGCTTCATTTAGCTTCCTGGTCTCCTAAAAGTATTTCTTTTGTTGATGGCGCCAATGCGGCTGTCAGCAATATTCAAAAAAGAATAGATAATGGTGAATATGGTAATAGTGCATCAATTATTCAAGCCGATGTATCATCATATTCATTTCCCGAACAATTTGATTTAGTGTTATGTGAAGGTTTGATTCCTGGGCAAAAGGACCCTGCTAAATTTCTTAACAATGTATTATCTGCTTTAAAACCCAATGGCATTTGTGTCTTTACAACGGTTAGTTCTGTTAGTTATCTAGCTGAAATCTGTCGACGAATATTATTACCTTTATTTAAGCAAAAATTTATCGATGATGAGCCTTTATTCGATTACCTTACATTATTTTTTAAGGAAGATCTAAATAGCCTATCGGGAATGAGCCGACACCATAAAGATTGGGTTTTAGATAATATAATTCATTCTTGGACTGAAAACAGTCTTTTTTCATTAGAAGAGGCTCTAGTTGCATTACCTGATGAATTTAATGTACTTGGCTGTTCGCCAAAATTTATTCAAGACTGGCGTTGGTATAAAGAAAGCCATTCAGGTAATAAAAATACCATACTTCAAAGTTATACAGAGTGGTCTCCTTATTTAATTGATTATCGAGTAACGCCTAAAATTGCCTTTGAGCAATCTCAATCGCAAGAATTATTAAGACTCTGCGATAAAGCAATGCAAATACATAATGTATATAGAACATCTTGTTTAGAAAAAGATTTAGACAATTTTATTCTTGTGCTTAAAAGCATAGACAAATTAATTGGTGAAAATATGATAGAAACATCATTAGCTATCAATAATTTTATAGCCGCTATTCCTTTATTAAAAAATGGTGACTTCGATTGTGACTTATCTTTGTTTCGAAAGTGGTTTGGGCGAGGTCAACAATATTTAAGTGTTGTTCGTTAATAAAATACATATTTAACAGAGAGTTAATATGCAAAAAGATACAAAAGAAGCTCAATACAATACTCTATTTGAATACCCTGAAACTAAACTTGGCTTTATGACCAACCAAGTATGGCAAGATGATCCTAAACGTGTAGTTTTTGTTTTATCCCGCTATAAATTTGTCGCAAAAATGCTAGCGGGAAAGGCTCGAGTATTAGAAGTTGGTTGTGCTGATGCTTTTGGTTCTCACATTGTAGCTGATTCTGTTGAACAGCTTACAGTGAGCGATTTTGATCCTGTTTTTATTGAAAAAGTACAACAAAATGCACGTTATGATTGGCAAAAAAATGCTCAAGTACACGATATTTTATCTGGGCCAACTGTAACAAAGCACGATGCGGTTTATTGTTTAGATGTTTTTGAACACATTTTACCTGAGTATGAACATGGCATACTTAAACATTTAAACCAATCAACCCATGATAATGGGGTAGCTATTATTGGTATACCTTCGCTTGAATCTCAACATTATGCATCACCACAAAGTATTGAAGGGCATGTTAACTGTAAATCAGGTAATGACTTTAAAACGTTATTAGAGCAGCATTTTAAGCATGTGTTTTTATTTTCGATGAATGATGAAGTTGTTCATACTGGTTTTTATCCCATGGCTCATTATTTATTCGCTTTATGTGTTAAATAAAAATTATTAGGGTACTTTATGAATAAGACCGTTTGTGTCATTGGTAGTAACTCGTTTTCAGGTGCTAGTTATTGTAAATATTTATTAGAGCAGGGGTACCAAGTTATTGGTATTAGTCGTTCAGCAGCACCTGTTGCTGCATTATTGCCATATTCGTGGGCGAACAGTAAAAACCAAGTTAACTTTTTTCAACTTGATGTTAATCATCATTTACCAGAAATAGAGATATTATTAGATAAGTTAAAACCCAGTCATATCTATAATTTTGCTGCGCAAAGTATGGTTGGGCAAAGCTGGGACTTTCCAGAACATTGGTTTATGACTAATGCTGTATCGATGATTAAGCTGCATAATATGCTTAGGCATAAAGACTACTTAGACCGCTATATTCATATTACAACGCCTGAAGTATACGGAAGTTGTACTGGGTATATTGACGAATCACAAGTATTTAACCCGAGTACACCTTATGCTGTTTCTAGGGCAGCAGCTGATATGAGTTTAAAAACTTTTTTTAATGTGCATCAGTTCCCCGTTATTAGCACTCGTGCTGCAAATGTTTATGGTGAAGGGCAGCAACTTTACCGTATTGTTCCTAGAACCATTCTATATATCCTATTAGGCAAAAAATTATCATTACATGGCGGAGGTCATTCAGAACGCTCATTTATTCATATTGATGATGTGTCAGCAGCAACTCATTTAATTGCCGAGCGAGGTAGACTTGGCGATTGTTATCATATTGCGACACCGTCAACGGTAACTATTCGAGAATTAGTTGAATTAATTTGCCAAAATATGTCGGCAGACTTTAATCAAGTTTGCGAAGTTAGTGACGATCGTAAAGGTAAAGATGCGGCTTATTTATTAAATACGAGCAAAATAAGAAATGAACTTGGTTGGCAAGATAGTATTAGTCTCGACACTGGTATTAGCCGCACCATAAAGTGGGCGCAAGAAAATATTGCTGTACTACAGCAGCAACCCCTTGATTATATTCATAAGGCATAATTTATAAAATGGAAATTGATTTATTACGTAATTACCCTCAAAGCAAACGAGATCCGCATGCAAGACAAGATGCTTTGACTGAAGAAATGCGTGCTATCGCTCGTCAATTTGGTAAAGATTTTTTTGATGGTGACCGTTTATATGGTTATGGTGGCTTTAAGTATTTTTCGCGCTTTTGGCAACCTGTTATTCCTGACTTTGTTCAACATTTTCAATTATCTCCAAGTAGTAAAATTTTAGATGTTGGTTGTGCTAAAGGCTTTATGTTGTATGACTTTACTGAACTTGTACCGGGTATTGCAGTACAAGGACTAGATATTTCAGAATATGCTATTGCTAACGCGAAAGAAGAAGTAAAAGAACAATTACAAGTGGGTAACGCGATAAAACTACCTTATGAAGATAACAGTTTTGATGCCGTTTTTAGTATCAACACCGTTCATAACCTCGAATTAGATGATTGCGCTATTGCTTTACAAGAAATTATGCGAGTGAGTAAAGGTAGAGCATTTATCACAGTTGATGCTTATCGTAATGATGAAGAAAAAGAACGTATGTATGCTTGGAATTTAACAGCAAAAACGATTATGCATGTTGATGAATGGCAGGCCTTTTTCAAAAAGGTTGATTACACTGGCGATTTTTACTGGTTTATCCCATAAGGTAATTTATGACAGATTTAGTAATGAGCCCTGAGCATTGCCTAACTATTTTAAATAAACTTTATTTAATACGAGATCTTGAAGAAGCAATTGCTGATAAATATAGCGAAGGTAAAATGCGTTGCCCAACTCATTTATCTATTGGGCAGGAAGGTGCACCTGCAGCGCTATCACCTTTATTGTCGAATCAAGATTATGCGGTTTCTACCCATAGAGCGCATGCTCATTACCTTGGTAAAGGTGGTAGTGCTAAAGCAATGTTAGCTGAAATTTATGGTAAAGCGACAGGTTGCAGTGGTGGTCGCGGTGGTTCAATGCATTTGATTGACGAAAGTGTTGGTTTTAAAGGTTCAACCGCTATAGTTGGTAATACTATTCCGTTAGGGGTTGGTTTAGCCTTGAGCCAAAAAATGCGTAATGAAAAAAATGTTACCGTTGTTTATTTAGGTGATGGCGCTACAGAAGAAGGCGCGTTTTATGAAGCTGCTAACTTCGCCGTACTACAAAAGCTACCCGTATTATTCGTGTGTGAAAATAATTTATATTCAGTGTATACCAGCTTAGATAAACGCCAACCCAAAAATCGTAAAATTCATCAATTAGCGCAAGCTATCGGTTTAGATAGCTACCATGGTGACGGTAATGATGTGACTGCTAACTATCAACTATTTAAGCAAATAATTGCCAATATAAAAAAGGGGAACGGCCCTTGCTTTGTTGAGCTTGATACTTATCGCTGGCGTGAGCACTGCGGGCCAAATTATGATAATCATATTGGCTATCGTAGTGAAGAAGAGTTTTTATCTTGGCAGGCAAAAGAACCTATTTCACGTTTTGAAAACTGGTTAGTTGAGCAAGACATATTTTCTATTGAAAAAATGACAAGATTAAGAGCTAATATTAAAGAGCAAATATCTCAAGTGTTTGAATTTGCTGAGAAATCACCATTTCCAGATAACAATACATTGGCTCATTACGTTTATAATGAGGGGCATTATGAATAACTTAAAAGTAATCCCTTATACACAAGCCATTAATCAAGCGTTATTTAGTGCGATGGAACAGTCTAATGATGTGTTTTGTTATGGTTTAGGTATCGACGACCCAGGTCGTATTTTTGGCACCACTAAAGATCTTGTTGAAGCCTACCCAGAACGTATTTTTGATATGCCAACGGCTGAAAATGCAATGACGGGTATAGGCATTGGCGCTGCGCTTGCTGGCATGCGGCCCGTAATGGTTCATCAACGTTTAGACTTCTTTTTATTAGCACTTGATCAATTAATTAATAATGCCGCTAAATGGCAATATATGTTTAACGGGCAACGTAGTGTTCCTTTAACTATTCGGTTATTAATTGGCCGAGGCTGGGGGCAAGGTCCAACACATGCACAAAACTTACAAGCATTATTTGCTCATATTCCTGGTTTAAAAGTGTTAATGCCGACTACACCGCAAGATGCAAAAAGCATGTTGTTAGAGAGTGTTTTTGACAATAACCCCGTTATATTTTTAGAGCATCGTTGGTTGCATAATCAACAGGGGGTAGTTGCAGACAATGTAACTGAACACCCTGACTATTTACCTATGCATAAAGCAAGAGTAGTTAAAGAAGGGAGTGATATTACGATTGTTTCAATGTCATATTTAACGATTGAAGCGATTAACGCTGTCGAGGCATTAAAAAAACAGGGTATTTCTGCTGAGCTTATTGATCTACGCTCTATTAAGCCTATTGATTGGGAAACCATTAGTACGTCTGTTGCAAAAACAGGACGCTTATTAGTGTTAGATAGTGGTGCTACTACAGGCTCTGTTGCCAGTGAAATTGTTAGCTATGTATCTGAAAACTATTTTTCTTTATTAAAGTGCGCACCAGTACGTTTAGCTATGCCTGATATTCCTGAGCCAACAAGTTACGCTTTAACTAAAGAATATTATTTTGGTGCCAAAGAAATTGCAGAGAAAGCACATAAAATAGTAAAAAGTGGAACGATAGGTGATCTTTATCAACATCTCATTCGTCAAGGACATCATGATATTCCTGGAGAATATTTTAAAGGGCCATTTTAGTTATGATTGATATTGATCGTTTTAAGCAGCAAGGTTATTTTACTTACTGTTTTGATAACCTTGAGTTTTTACAGGAAATTAAAAGTACTTGTGAGCGTATTGCACGAGATAGCTTTGGTAAAAAATTTACATCGTTAGAAAATTATCATGACATTGAGTTAACAAATGAGCAGCATGATGAGTTTCAGTTTGCTGTATTTACGCAATTGAATAACGATAAAAAACACCGATATTTTGTACAAGATAACCTTGATTTTTTTACAAGTATTTTTGGACAAGATTTAGATGTCCAAACTAATTTATATTTACGTATTGCAAGGCCAGGTGTTTTTACAGACAACATCGGAATTCACCGAGATACGCATTATGGTAATTCCGCTTATGAAGTATCACTTTCATTACCTTTAGTGGATCAGGTTGAAGGTTGTGGTTTAAATGTTATTCCGCAAAGTCACCTTATTCCTGATAGTGAACTTGAGCAATTTAACCGAGAAGATGTTGTTCGTGGTACACCAAAAAATCAAATGGGTTTCTTATATGCGCCTAAAAAAATTGTAGGCTTAGACGAGTCTAAATTAACTTGTATTTCTCTCCCTTTTGGTTCCGGACTGGGTTTTACACTTGGGCTTATTCATGGTCAAAAAGCTAATCAAAGTCATATGACTCGATGG
This sequence comes from Pseudocolwellia sp. G5-9, assembly GCF_055808995.1. Lineage (NCBI taxonomy): Bacteria > Pseudomonadati > Pseudomonadota > Gammaproteobacteria > Alteromonadales > Colwelliaceae > Pseudocolwellia > Pseudocolwellia sp. G5-9. Next base: position 2,166,492 of record NZ_CM147893.1, on the reverse strand, counting down.
GCAATCGATTTTAGAATAAAAAACAGTTTTCATCCGTTAACTAAAAACTTAAAAGCAGGTTATTACACTCGTTTAACAAGTAGTGTGATTGGCAGCTTAGGTGATGACTATTACGCATTAAATGATGATGAAAAACAGTTGTTAACTAAACCTTGAATTTAAGTAATGCTGAAACTTAAATAAAATCACTAAACTTTATATCTCAACGGCAAATTATGAATAATATTTTAATTATTGGTGGTGATGGTTTTATTGCTTCAGCGTGTCAAACTGCTTTACCTAATGCAGAAGTTAATGTTTATACAACAAGTCGAAAGCAAAAGGGGGGAAATTGGTATTTCGATTTAGCTAATATAGACAGTATGGATTTCTTAATTGAAAATATTAAAATAAAAGATATTAATACAGTGATATTTTGCGCTGGAATGACAAGTAACGCTGCGTGTATTAAACAGCCGCATTTCTCTACCTTGGTTAATGTGAATCATACGGTATTATTACTATCGAAATTAAATGCATTAGGTGTATTTTCTATTTTTCTTTCTAGCTCTCAAGTATTCAATCATCAAACTCCATTTATTGAATGGCAAAGTGATTATTCAGCAACTACGTTATATGGTCAGCAAAAGGTACAAGTAGAAACATTTATTACCGAGAATAAATTAAATACCGCAATCTTACGTTTAACTAAAGTAGTAGGTAAAGGTTACGCTTTATTTGATGGCATTGTTGATAAAGCGAAAACACAGCAAAATATCATTCTTTTTGATGATTATTGTGCAGCTCCTATTTCCTTAAATTATGTCGTTGATACTTTAATCGCTATTTGCGAGGAGAAAAAATCAGGCATTTATCAGTTATCGGGGGCTGAAGATTTATCTTATGCAAAAATGGCCGAATTACTCTTATCTTATTTAGATTTAAAGGCAGAAATAATTAAAATTTCTGCTACTTCAAAAGGTATTACACCAGTACTTTTTGGTTCATTAAATGCTATTAGTTCTTCTGAGTTAAAATTAAATAATCAAAGCTTTACTGAATTATTATCTGCAGTATATGGCAAAGGAAATTAGTATGCGTGTTAATCATTATGAAGTAGCTATTAATAATATTGAGCAAGACCAAGGATTTTTTGTTGGTGCTATGTCAGAAGGTGAATTAAAAATTTTGCGTGCGTTTATCCGAGATCAATATTTAGCACGTTTGTTAATGTTAGCACCTAAAGAAGTTAAGCATTTTTATCACACTGATATGTCAAATTATCATGAACTTTCTGATAAAGTTGAACATCGAAAAATGTGGCCGAAAAATGTACGTATATTAGGGCCCAATGCTTTTGAAACAATATTAGCATTACCTTTTTTTCAAACCTTGAAAGAGCGTCTCGATATTCAAGCTGTAGCTACTGAAGAAGGTTGCGGTTGGCAGGAAATGTATTGGCGAATTGTTCGCCCTGGAAATTCAGATATTGGTGATTATCATGCCGATAAATGGTTTTGGGATTTAGGTCACGGGACTATGCCTGAAGGTATGAGGCGCTTAAAGATTTGGATAGCCATTCATGTGGTAAAAAATAAAAGCGGTTTGTGTGTTATTCCGGGTTCCCATCTTAAAAACGATTGGAAATATCATGGAGAAGTCGATCACACCGGTATTGCTAAACCAAAATTTGATGAAGATGTATCGCAATTAAGCATCTATGATGTACCTACACAATCTGGTGATTTCATTGTTTTTCATGATGGATTAATTCATCGTGGTATGGAAAATAAATCAGATAAAACAAGAGTCAGTTTAGAAGCAACTTTATTAGTGCCTGATCTTAACCTCAACAATACTTAAAAATGCGATAAAAATGAAAATAACTGCCGCTATATTAGAACAAATTAACCAGCCCCTAACTCTTTGTGAAAACATTACCATACCAACTTTACGAAAAGGACAGGTATTGATAAAACTTGATTATTCAGGCGTATGTCATAGCCAGCTTATGGAAGTACAAGGCAGGCGAGGCGAAGATAAATTTCTCCCTCATATGTTAGGGCATGAAGGTGTTGGTAGGGTTGTCGCTGTAGGCGAAAAAGTTCAGAAAATTAGTGTCGGTGATGACGTTATATTAGGCTGGATAAAGTCAGAAGGTATCGATGCTGGTGGTTGTAAATATTTGCATAATGAACGAGAGATTAATGCAGGTGCTGTAACTACATTTTCAAACTATGCCGTAGTATCTGAAAACCGTTTGGTTAAGCTACCTAAAGGTATAAACAAAAAAACAGCGGTTCTTTTGGGTTGTGCATTACCTACAGGCGCTGGCATTGTATTAAATCAGCTAAAACCAAAAATTGGAAAGTCTGTTGGTGTATATGGTTTAGGTGGAATTGGCTTAAGTGCATTATTAGCTTTAAAGCATTTTGAACCGAGTCACGTTATTGCTTTTGATATTGAAGAAAGTAAGTTAATACTAGCCAAAGAGCTAGGAGCCACTCATTGCTATGAAGTAGGTGAGCAAGGACGTGCACAGTTTTTAATTGACTTCCCTGAAGGTATTGACTATATCGTGGAAGCGGCAGGAAAAACATCAACAATTGAAGCTGCGTTTTCATTAGTTAAAAAAGGAGGAGGAAAATGCATTTTTGCTTCTCATCCGCCATCAGGTGAAACCATTCAACTTGATCCTTTTGATCTTATTTGTGGAAAGCAAATTGAAGGTAGTTGGGGGGGCGCCTCTAAACCAGATAAAGATATTCCGTTTATTGTAGATATTATTAATAAATATACTTTACCTGTAGAGAAGTTATTATCGAATGAATATTCGTTAATGGATATTAACCAAGCTTTAACTGATCTTGAACAAAGAAAGATTACACGCGCATTAATACATTTTGAAAATTTAATATAGGGAAGAGTCTATTTAATGACTGTTTTATTTAAAGATATTGAGTCTATTCGAAAATCACTTGGTAAAATAGTCTTAGTCACCGGCGATTTTAACATTCTTCATCCCGGCCATATCCGCTTGCTTCGCTTTGCTAAAGAATGCGGTAATACTCTGGTTGTTGGAGTAAATGCAGATGAATTATTAACTCAAACCGATTATAACGATGCTACTCACCGTTCAGATATTGTCGCGTCGTTAGCCTTTGTTGATTATTGTTTTATTAATTACGATTCAGCCACAACACTTATTGAAAAATTGAAGCCTCATGTTGTTGTAAAAGGTAAAGAGTACGAAGACAAACTTAACCCTGAGCAAAAGGCGATAGAAACCTTTGGTGGTAAGCTAATATTTAGCTCAGGTTATACTCATGTAAAATCGTCTTCTGTTTTTAATCGTCAAACCGAACAACCCGTATTAAACGTCAGTAAACTAAGCAATTATATGAGCCGCCATCATATTAACAAGGCTGATATTGAGCGGGTTATGGCAAATTTTTCGAAGCTTAATATATTAGTCATTGGCGATACCATTATTGATGAATATATGCAGTGTAACGCTGTAGGTATGTCGCAAGAAGATCCTACTATTGTTGTAACGCCCGACGAGAAAAAGCTCTTTTTAGGAGGTGCAGGTATTACCTCTGCACATGCTAAAGGCTTAGGCGCGAAAAATGTATCGTTTTATACTGTCCTTGGTGAAGATAAAGCGGCCATTTATGGTTACGAGAAAATGCGCGAGTATCAGCTTAAAGCTCGAACTTTTGTTGATGATACAAGGCCAACCACAAAAAAACGCCGTTACCGTGTGGGTAATAAAACCTTACTCAGAGTGAATGACTTTCGTGAGCATGATATTGGTATAGATATTCAAGAAGCGATAATGACACAACTCGCAGAAGAAATTTCTCAAACAGATTTAGTTATTTTTTCAGATTTTAACTACGGAATTTTACCTCAACCATTAGTTGATGGCATTATTGCTTTATGTAACAAGCATAATGTTATGGTATCTGCAGATAGCCAAACCTCATCACAGGTGGGGGATATTGCGCGTTTTAAAAACGTCGATTTAATCACGCCTACTGAACGTGAAATACGTGTTGCCCTTAACAATACGCGAGACGGTTTAGTTGTTCTTGCTGATAAACTGCATCAAAAAATGCAATGCCCTAATATTATCGTTACCCTTGCTGATGAAGGGGCACTATTACACAGAACCGAAAAGGGTGCAGTACATCATTGGAACAACGATAAAATACCAGCATTAGCGAGTAACCCTATAGATCCTGCTGGCGCTGGCGATTGTATGTTAGCGGCTACTGCGATGGCTTTGGTGAGTGGTGGCGATTTATGGACGTCGGCTTTAATTGGTTCTGTTGCCGCGGCATGCCAAGTATCTCGCGTGGGTAATACACCGCTTGAGTTTAAAGAATTGATGCAAGCGTTAGAGCAATTAACATGAGTAACGCAACTAAAGTATCACCTATTAAAAAAGCTATTTTACTTTCCGCAGGTTTTGGTACACGTTTAAAGCCTATTACTAACAATATACCTAAATGTTTGGTTTCTATTAATCAAACACCTTTGTTGCAAATATGGTTAGAGCAATTATCTAAAGCGGGCTTTTCTGAATTTTTAATTAATACACACTACTTACCCGAGAAAGTTAACCAATTTATTGAAAATTCTCCTTTTAAAGATCAAATAACCACATTTCATGAAGAAGAACTGCTCGGTACATTAGGTACTTTAAAGGCTACAAAAGCATTTTGGTGTGATAGCGATGTATTAATTGCCCATGCAGACAACCTCTGTATTTGCGATTGGACAAGTTTTATCGCAAGTTTTAAGCAACGCAAAGAAAACTGTTTGGGAACCTTAATGTTATTTAAAACAGACTCCCCTCAAAGTTGTGGCATAGTTGAACTTGATGACGCTAATTGTGTTGTTGCTTTTCATGAAAAAGTTAAAAAGCCGCCATCTAATTTAGCTAATGCCGCCGTGTATTTATTTGATAAGCGTGTTAACGGTATGTTAAGTACACTTGCAAATGATGAGTCAGATATTAGTTACCATTTAATGCCATACCTTATTAACCAAGTTAATGGTTGGGAAAATAAAGGATATATGCGTGATATTGGTACGCCTGAAAGCCTAGCAATAGCAAATAATGACGCTCCAATCTAGCTTAAGTGATTGAATTTTAAACGATGTCAAATAAATGGCTAATAAGCGTCAATTTTTTATTGATTATTCACTTAAGCAAGTTATGATTAAAGCATAGAAAAACAAATATTCATCATCAGGGAATTATGCAAGGACAGAAACATATTCTAGTTGTCGATAATGATCCGGCAAGACGAAGTCAAATAGAAACTGTATTAGCATTTGTGGGAGAGCATTTTTATGTTTTTCCTGAAGATGAAATAGTTCAACACTTGGTTGATGTACCTAATATTCTCACCGTAATATTATGTGGTGAAATATCAGAACATTTACAGGCCATTATTAAATCTCATCCTGCTTGCCCATTTATTTACCATGATCTTATCGATAAAGCGCTCATTGCTGGCTACAACAACGTTATTGGTGAATTAACGCTCCCATTAAATTATGGGCAGCTAACCGAAATGATCCATCATAGTCATCATTACCACAATAATTTACCTAATAAACGTAGTGGTAATTGCCCTAATGTACTTTTTCGTTCATTGGTGGGCGCTAGTGAGCCAATGCAACAAGTACGATTTTTAATTGAGCAAGTAGCAAGTACTGAGGCAAATGTATTAATTTTAGGTGAATCAGGTACAGGTAAAGAGGTTGTTGCACGTAATATACATAACTTGTCTGATCGTACTAAAGGGCCTTTTGTACCCGTTAACTGTGGCGCTATTCCACCAGACTTGTTAGAAAGTGAGTTATTTGGACATGAAAAAGGTGCTTTTACTGGCGCTATTTCTACCCGTAAAGGGCGCTTTGAAATGGCAGAAGGCGGAACACTATTTTTAGATGAAATTGGTGATATGCCACAGCCTATGCAAGTTAAATTGTTACGTGTTCTGCAAGAGCGTACCTTTGAACGAGTAGGGGGGAGTAAAAGTATTAAAGCTGATGTACGTATTATTGCAGCAACCCATCAGCATTTAGAAGAAATGATAAAAACCAACGAATTTCGTGAAGACTTATATTACCGATTAAATGTATTTCCCATTGAAACCCCTGCGTTACGAGAACGTAAAGAGGATATTCCCTTATTAATGAAAGAATTAATCTCTCGTTTTACTGCTGAACAAGGTCATAGTGTTCGTTTTACCGAAAAGGCGATAGAGTCTTTAAAAGAACATAAATGGGCAGGTAATGTACGTGAGCTATCTAACTTAATTGAACGTATGATCATAATGTACAACGAGCAAGTTGTTAATGTTGGTCAGCTTCCTATTAAGTATCGACATATTGAAGTTGACGAATACCAACAAGACTACCCAGAAGAATTACAAGAGCGCGATGCCATTAATGACCTGTTTTCAGGCTTTGATTATGGCGATGATGACGGTGATGAAGAAGAGATTCAAACACCTGAACCTGACTTTACAGAAACTCTAGTATTACCATCTGAAGGTTTTAACCTTAAAGATTATTTAGCTGATCTTGAAGTTTCCTTGGTGACTCAAGCTTTAGAACTAAACGATTGGGTCGTTGCTAGAGCTGCTGAAACTTTAGGTATGCGTAGAACAACACTTGTTGAGAAAATGCGTAAATACAGTTTACAAAAAAGCTAACTTTACAATTTATCAGAAGAAAAAGGATATTGTATTGATATCCTTTTTTATTGTCTTTTAGCTACGCCCATCTTATTAATGTCTTAATAAAAAGCTATTAATCTTTGCTTTTAGCCAAAAAATTGACCCATTTAGAATATCCGTTTTTAATGTTATTACGTTTTAATTTATTGAAAATTAATGATTTTTTGTTTGGCATGGTAAATGCTTTGTTGTATGTGTTATCAATAATTGAGTGATGAATTATGACATATGCAGCTTCAACCGTTTCCAATATCAATAATACATTTGATCAAACCGCTTTTTCTTACAATGCGGTAGGCCCTTCTGCAAATGTAACTCTGCATTCTAATTTAAATGAAATAAATTCATTAAAAGAAAAAATTCAACAATTGAACCAAGTTATTGATGTTATGCCAACAGGAATGATCATTCTTGATGGCAATGGTGTTGTTGTAAAAATTAATGATGTCGCTCGTCAATTACTTGATGAACCTATTTTAGGTCAACCATGGTTTGATGTGATCAAACGCTCTTTTAAACCAAGAGCAGACGATTGGCATGAAGTGTCTTTAAAGGACGGTCGAAGAGTTAAATTAGAAATTACTGCGCTAGGCGATCAGCCGGGGCAACTCATTATGATCACCGATTTAACCGAAACTCGTTTACTGCAAGACAAATTAGGCCAATTACAACGTCTTTCTTCTTTAGGGAGAATGGTATCAACATTAGCACATCAAATTAGAACACCGCTTTCAGCTGCTATGTTGTATGGTGCAAATTTACAAAATAAAAAGTTAACTAACGAATCACGAGAAAACTTTCAAGATAAGCTAATGACAAGGTTAAGTGATTTAGAACAACAAGTTAACGACATGCTGCTTTTCGCTAAAAGTGGTAAACAACAGGTTGTAGAACCTTTATCTATTAATGAACTTTTATCTAGTTCGGTTCAATCAATTGATGCCATTATTAAAAAAGAAAATGCCGAAATAACATTTTCGCTATGTGAAGACGACTGCCAAATACTAGGTAATAAAAGTGCTCTTACAGGCGCTATTCAAAACTTAGTACTCAATAGCATTCAAGTTATTAAAGAAGGCGCTAAAGTTGAGTTGTCTTCTTACTGTAAAGACGGCTATGCGCTTATCAGTGTACGAGATAACGGTAAAGGTATAGATAAAGAATTAGCAGATAAAATATTTGAACCCTTTTACACATCACGCTCTCAAGGCACGGGTTTAGGTTTAGCTGTTGTTAAATCTGTAGTTAATGCGCACCAAGGCGACGTTAAACTATTGAGTCAAGCGGGAGAGGGAGCACATTTTTGTATTCACATCCCTTTACTCGAAACAACATTTAATCCGTCAGCTAATAACGATTCAACGCCAACGAGTGCAGCCTCGAACGAATATTCATCAGTAGCGAACTTTCATGCCTCACCTATGGAGAATGCTAATGAAAACAAGTAAAATTTTAGTTGTTGAAGACGACGCAGGTTTAAGAGAAGCTTTAGTTGATACATTACTACTCGCGGGATTTCAGTGTATAGAAGCTGAATCTGGTGAAGCAGCATTATTATTACTAAAAAATCATAAAGTTGATTTAGTGGTAAGTGATGTACAAATGGGAGGGATGTCTGGTTTATCTCTTCTTAAAAGTATCAAAAATAATCTTCCTCAAATGCCTGTATTAATTATGACAGCCTATGGCACTATTGATGATGCTGTACAAGCAATGAAAGATGGTGCTAGTAATTATATGGCAAAGCCTTTTTCACCCGAAGTGCTATTGAATATGGTGAATCAATACGTACCTCTTGAAATAACTAATATGTTTGAACCTGTGGTCGCTGATCCTAAAAGTATTGAATTACTATCTCTTGCGAAAAAAGTTGCGGCAACCGAAGCGTCAGTTATGGTGCTAGGACCTAGTGGTTCAGGCAAAGAAGTACTTGCTCAGTATGTTCATTACAATTCAGATCGTGCAGAAGCGCCTTTTGTGGCTATAAATTGCGCCGCTATTCCTGAAAATATGTTAGAAGCTACCTTATTTGGTTACGAAAAAGGCGCATTTACGGGAGCTATTCAAGCATCTCCGGGGAAATTTGAACAAGCTCAGGGTGGTACAATACTACTAGACGAAATTACCGAAATGGATTTAGGCTTACAAGCTAAAATTTTACGTGTTTTACAAGAGCGAGAAGTTGAGCGATTAGGTGGCCGTAAAACCATTAAATTAGATGTAAGAGTGATTGCAACCAGTAACCGAGATCTACAACAAGCCGTAGCTGAAGGTGTATTTAGAGAAGATTTATATTATCGATTAAATGTATTTCCTCTTACTTGGAAAGCTCTTGCGCAAAGACGAGATGATATTTTACCTCTAGCAAAACATTTAGTTGAACGTATTGTGCAAAAAAATTCAGACATGATCCCAGAATTTACCACAGCAGCTCGTAGTAAATTAATTGCCTATGATTGGCCAGGTAATGTAAGAGAGCTCGATAATGTTATTCAAAGAGCACTTATTTTATATAGTAATAATGTGATTGATGCGAGCGACTTACTTATTGAACAATTTGAAACAACAACGCTCCCAAGTACAAATGAAACTCAAACGCTTTCTGAAGACAAACTCGGTAACGAGTTAAAAATTCAAGAACATCAAATTATTTTAGATACCTTAAACGCATGCCAAGGTAGCCGTAAAAATGTAGCTGAACGTTTGGGTATAAGCCCGAGAACTTTACGCTATAAAATAGCCAGAATGCGAGATTCAGGTATTCAAATACCTGCTTAAGTTTCTTAAAGCCCAGTCTAACAATGCTGGGCTTTTTGTTATATATAAGCATAATCTATATTCCTTCTAATTAAGTCACTTTCAAGCTTTTGATTTTAAAGTTTTTATTTTAATCTCTTATACGTTCGCTTACCTTGGCATCATGATTGCTTTATCCATAATAACAATATAAACATCAAGAAATTGACACAAGCGAGATTGCTATGGATATCAAATCAAATTCCTTATTTGCACAAATGCAAAGCATGTCTTTAGAGGCAATGAACCATAATACGCAAGCCGTTTCATCTGATAATGCAATACCGTCAGTAAATAAGTCAGGTAGCGATTTTGGAAGTTTATTAAAAGACGCCGTTAATACTGTTAACGATCTTCAACAAACCGCAGGGGCCCAGCGTCAAGCTTTTGAATTAGGTGACTCTAGCGTAACGCTTGCGCAAACCATGATTTCTGCATCTAAAGCAAGTGTGGCATTTGATGCAACGGTTCAAGTACGTAATAAATTTGTAGAAGCTTATAAAGAAATTATGAATATGCCTGTTTAGGTATGACTTTTTGTTTGTAACTTTCCAAAATTCTCGGAGAAATTAAGTGTCTGATACAGTTGATAATACAGGTATGGTCGTAACTGACGACGGTTCAGATAGCATATCTGAAGAACAAAAGTCAGGTTTCTCATCTGCTCTTGGCAATGTAGATGTGCTAAGACAATTAACCCTAATTATGGCATTAGCTATTTGTTTAGTTATCGCTATATTTGTGATCATGTGGGCGAACCAAGCTGAATATCGAGTGATCACTAAGCTTCCTACCGAACAACTTATTAAAACAATGGATTTTCTTGATGCGAATAAAGTCGATTACCTTCAAGAAAACAACACTATTTCAGTACCTACAGACGAATATCAAAATGTTAAAATGTTACTTGCTCGTGAAGGTTTAACCTACGAGAAAAAAGAAGGTAACGAAATTATTATGCAAGACATGGGCTTTGGTGTAAGCCAACGTCTTGAAAGTGAACGACTTAAACATTCTCGTGAACAACAACTAGCTCGAACCATTGAAGAGCTACAAACTATTGCAAGAGCTAAAGTTTTATTAGCTATTCCAAAAGATAATATTTTCGCAAAACGCGTAAAGTCTCCTTCCGCAACTGTGGTACTTACCTTACAAAAAGGCCGCCAATTATCGGAAGAAAAAGTTGATGCTGTAGTCGATATTGTCGCTTCAGCTGTTCAAGGCATGCAACCCAACAAAGTAACTGTTACTGATCAAAATGGTCGTTTATTAAATTCAGGTTCACAAAGTTCGCTTTCATCTCGTTCACGTAAAGAATTTGAAATAGAACAAAAACGTGAATCAGAATATATGGAAAAAATAGATTCAATCCTTATTCCTGTTGTGGGTTTAGGTAATTACACAGCGCAAGTTGATGTAACGATGGACTTTACCAATACCGAAGAAACTCAACGCCGTTATAATTCTGATTTACCTGCTTTACGTAGTGAAATGAAAGTTGAAGATAAAACTATAGGTGGCATGTTAGGCGGTATACCGGGTGCACTATCAAACCAGCCACCATTAGATTCAGATATTCCTGAAAATGCGACAGGCGGCGAGCAAAAAAGAGCAATGCCAAGCCGTAATCATTTAGAATCAACGAAAAACTATGAATTAGATGAAGCTATCAGCCATACTAAACAACAAACGGGTGTTATTCGTCGTGTGAGTGTTTCGGTAGCGTTAGATTATTTAACCTCAACCGCGCCTGCTACACCAGCACCTGAAGGTGCCGATGGCGAAGAAGCTGCTACTACGGCTCCTGTTGTGTCTTATGTACCAAGAGCTGAAGCTGAAATAGCAAATATTCGTCGCTTATTACAAGGTAGTGTGGGTTTTGACTTACAGCGAGGCGACGTATTAGAAGTTATTTCGTTACCGTTTTCTCGCGAAGCTGCAATTGTTGAAAAAGAAGTGCCTATTTATCTTCAACCTTGGTTTATGAAAACCTTGAAATTGGTTCTTGGCGCATTGGTTATTATCGTATTAATAATGGCTGTAGTTCGTCCAATGTTGAAACGTTTAATTTATCCAGACCAAACACCAGACGATTACGGTGACAAATCACTTGATAGTCATATTGATTTAGGTGATGAAACTATGGATATGTTAACCACGGAATTTGATGCTGGCGCTGTAGGTTTTGCGCCAGACGGAAGCTTGCAGCTACCAGATTTACATCGTGATGAAGACATATTAAAAGCTGTTCGGGCTCTTGTAGCAAATGAACCTGAATTATCCTCTCAAGTAGTTAAAAGTTGGTTAAGCGAAGATGAGTGATGAAAATCAAGGGCTAGCACCTATGGCTAGCGCCCCTGCGGGGTTTGATGTTGACAAATTAGACGGCACAGAAAAAGCAGCTATTTTGCTACTGAGCTTGTCTGAAGAAGATGCTGCGCAAATTTTAAAACACTTAGAGCCCAAGCAAGTTCAGCAAGTAGGTACTAGCATGGCTGCCATGCAAGACTTTACACAACAAAAAATTACCGCAGTACATAAGCTGTTTATTAACGAAATTCAAAACTTTAGTACCATAGGTTTCCAAAGTGAAGAGTTTGTACGTAAAGCATTAACAGCGGCATTGGGTGAAGACAAAGCGGGCAATTTAATTGACCAAATTGTTATGGGCGGCGGCGCTAAAGGTTTAGATTCATTAAAATGGATGGACTCTAAACAAGTAGCCAACATTATTCGTAATGAGCATCCACAAATTCAAACCATCGTATTATCTTATTTAGAGCCGGATCAATCGGCTGAAATATTAAGTCAATTTGCTGACAAAGTTCGTTTAGATTTAACCATGCGTATTGCTAATTTAGAAGAAGTGCAACCAGCTGCATTACAAGAATTAAACGAAATTATGGAAAAACAGTTTGCCGGACAAGCAGGGGCACAATCGGCGAAAATGGGTGGCTTAAAAGCTGCGGCCGATATTATGAACTATTTAGATACCAATATCGAAGGCGCGTTAATGGACGCAATTCGCGAACACGACGAAGAAATGAGTCAACAAATTCAAGATCTTATGTTTGTATTTGAAAACCTTGCAGATGTTGATGATAGAGGTATTCAAGCGATCCTACGTGATGTTCAGCAAGATGCATTAATGAAAGCCATTAAAGGCGCCGACGATGCTCTTAAAGAAAAAATTATGGCTAACATGTCTAAACGTGCTGCTGAAATGATGGCGGATGATCTAGAAGCCATGGGACCTGTGCGCATTACAGAAGTAGAAGCCGCACAAAAAGAAATTCTTGCTGTAGCGAGAAAACTGTCTGATGCAGGCGAAATCATGCTGGGTGGTGCAGGCGGTGGAGATGAGTTCTTATAATGAGCCAAAAAATTGTAAAAGGTTCTTCTGAAGTAGAGTCTGATCTTTGGTCTATTCCTAATGTTGAACAAGCACAACAAGTTGACGATGGCAAAACCAATGCTTTAGGTAAAAAGAGTAGTTGGAAATATGAACCACCTGAAGAAACTGAGATTGAAGAGCCGACACCATTAACCGCAGAAGATATTGAAGAAATACGTCAAGCGGCGCACGAAGAGGGCTTTAATCAAGGTAAAGAAGAAGGTTTTGCTAAAGGTTATGATGAAGGGAAAAGTTCAGGCCATGAAGAAGGGCTAAAGACAGGTCATGAAGAAGGTGTTGCAACAGGACTTAGCGAAGGTAAAGAAACCATTGATAACCTAGCGCAAGAATGGCAAACCCTAGTTCAACAACTGCATACACCATTAGCTGATGTTGAAAAAAATGTAGAAGAACAGCTATTACATTTAGTCGTACAACTTACCCAAGCCATTACGCTACAAGAAGCAAAAATTAATCCAGACATTATTACCGCAGCAATAGGCGAAGGGATAAAAATGCTTCCTAGCCAAGAAGCCCAAACACAAATATTAGTTCATCCTGAAGATATAAAAATAGTCGAAGAGCAATTTGGCGCAGACTATATTATTGAACAAGGTTGGAAATTACTTGCGGCACCTCAGCTAGAAAGAGGAAGCTGCCAAATAGAAAACAGCACATCTAATATCGACTTAAGTATTAAGTCCCGCATGAAAGACGTATTGGAATCATTTTTGCAGGATGCATTACATCAGTAAGTAAAAGGTCATAACGTCAAAAAACTATTATGCTTGACTATAACCGCATCACCGAAAGACTTAAAAATTGCGAAACCATGATCCATCCTCACAAAACATCAGTGGCGGGTCGATTAGTGCGTGTTGTGGGTTTAACCTTAGAAGCCGTAGGTGTTAAAGCCCCCGTAGGTAGCCAATGTTTAGTTGAAACATCACAAGGCGATTTAATTGCTGAAGTGGTTGGTTTCGAGCAAGAAAAAACCTATCTCATGCCAGAAGAAAGCCTACAAGGTGTTTTACCTGGCGCACGTGTTGTCCCTTTAGCGACAAAAGCTAAACTACCTTTTTCAATGGAGTTACTTGGCCGTGTTATTGACGGTGTGGGTAAACCTATTGATGGTAAAGGGCCTATTAAAAATCTCGATACCTATCAATACAGTGGTAAACCTATTAATCCCTTATCTCGACGAGCGATAACTGAACCCTTAGATGTTGGTGTTCGATCAATCAATAGCTTTTTAACCGTTGGTACGGGCCAACGTATGGGGCTTTTTGCTGGCTCAGGCGTAGGTAAAAGTGTTCTCTTGGGTATGATGACCAAAGGTACAACAGCTGACGTTATTGTAGTAGGACTTATTGGTGAACGTGGTCGAGAAGTCAAAGAATTTATTGAAGAAATACTGGGGGAAGAAGGGCGGAAACGAGCTGTAGTTGTCGCGGCCCCTGCCGATAACTCGCCATTAATGCGACTAAAAGGTTGTGAAACGGCCGTACAAATTAGTGAGTATTTTCGTGATCAAGGATTGAATGTTTTATTACTTATCGACTCTATTACTCGTTACGCCCAAGCTCAACGTGAAATTGCGCTGGCTGTAGGTGAACCACCGGCAACTAAAGGTTATCCACCTTCAGTATTTTCTAAATTACCACAATTGGTTGAACGAGCAGGTAATGGTGGCGAAGGACAAGGTTCAATTACAGCCTTCTTTACCGTATTAACAGAAGGTGACGATTTACAAGATCCTATTGCTGATGCAGCTCGAGCAATACTCGATGGGCATATTGTACTCTCACGCGATTTAGCTGATTCAGGGCATTACCCTGCGGTAGATATTGAAGCCTCAATTAGTCGTGTAATGCCTATGGTAACAGGCCCAGAACATCAACAACTTGCCCAGCAATTAAAACAAGTTTATTCCTTGTATCAACAAAACAAAGATCTTATTTCTATTGGTGCTTACAGTAAAGGTAGTGATCCGCGTATTGATCAATCTATTACCTTACTGCCGGTTATTAATTTCTTTTTACAGCAAAAAATATCAGAAGTTATTCCATACGAACAAAGCTTAAGTCAGCTACAAGAGATTATATCTGCGGCACAAGCCCATGCTCAGCAAGGCCAATAAACTCATGCGTAATGATGACCTTATTGTGCTATCTCTATTTTTTAAAGGAGGTTTTCTATGCCGATGAAGCAACTAAACACTTTATATAAATACGAGCAAACAAATGAAAATACGGCAGCTAAAAATTTAAGAGAAGCTGAATTTGAATACCAACAAAATTTACAACGTTTAGATAGCGTAAGTGAATATCGACTGGAGTACATGAAACGACTGAACCAGCGTTCGCTTGAGGGAATTGATAGTCATACATTTAGTCACTTCCATGCTTTTATTAAAAAACTAGATAATGCGTCAGAACAAGTTCAAATAGCGTTAAACCAAGCCCAAGCTATGGTGAAAAAGCGTAAACAAGAATGGTTAGCACAAAGACAAAAGGTACAGGCGGTTGAGTTATTAAGAGACAAAAAATTAAAAGTATTAGCTTCAATTGAAAACAAAAGAGAACAAAAAATGTTTGATGAAATAGCCACTCAGCAATTTGTTCGACGAAAAAGGTAATGATTTATATCAGTATGGAACATGTTTTGCTTTAATTTTAAAGTAGCTCCTTTTATACCTATTAAATAAAAGGTAATGGAAGCAAATTTTTTGCAGGAATATTTATGTCTAATATGACTTTGTTAACACTAGAATCGACTCAACCTACTGATAAAAAAGCGTTAAGTGGTAGCTTTGACGATTCAAGTAAAGAAAGTTCTTTACTGTTTTCTGATGTAATGGAAAAACATAAAGGGCAAGCTCAAAGCGGCAACAGTGTTACAACAAACGGCAAAAATGAGGAGCATTCATGTGCCAATGAAAAATCTCATGGAGAAAATGAGATTAACAACTACGCAAGTGAAGATAAAAGTGAAGAAATACAAAGCAAGAATAGTACTGATACTGAATTAACCGCTAAAACAAAAAATGAAGAACAAGATAAAAACCTTTCAGAAACTGAAGTTGTTGATCCCGAAAGTACTCAATCATCAAAAGAGCAAGCCACTACTCAACCAGATCAATTATTATCTTTTTTAAATGCTTCTGAAAAAGTATTGAATACTCAAAACAATACAGTAAGTGCAAGTAGTGAAATGGCTACGGATGAGGCAGTGTCGAATATTTCTAATATTAATAAAGAGAGAAATTCTGCTAATGCACCTAATAAAAATGTAGGGGATTCACCTGAAGCGAAAGAAGATGCAAACACACTCAAAACAGATAAAACACTGATAGCACAATCTGTATCTAGCCAAGTAGAAACAGAAGATTCAGATATTCTACAAAAAGTAAAAGCACTACTTAAGTCTAAAGAAACAGAAAGCACTAACACATCATTTAAAAATACCTTTGAAACATCTGTTAAAAATAGTGCAGAAGCTGATGTTAAAGGCATCGAAGGTGAAGTAGATAGTAATGATAGTGCAGAAAACATAGATAAAAAGGTATCACCTGAAATGTTAGTTCAATCAGGTGTTGCCAAAACACTGGTTGAAGAAAACAGTATTAGTATAGAAAAAGAAGGACCCGCAATACTAGACGCAAAGGTAAACGGGAAATCTGAAAATGTATCAGATAGTAAAAATGGGACCGTAAATAACGCCGCTCATCCAAAGCCTGAACTGGTAGATAATGTCATTGAAAAAAATCTTAATGTAGTTACTGCTGCTGAAAAAGCGGGCACTAACCCCGATCAAGTTATTGCACAATCAAAATTTCAAACACTACCCAAAGATACCAATAAAATCGATAATAACGAGAAGGAAAGTAAAAATATTCAAGCCTCAAGTGAATTATCAGAAGAATTTATTGATACAGCATCTGGTGATGATTCTATTATTAGCACAAAAAATAATGCGATTAAAAATATCATAGGTGAAAAAAGTCAAGTTGAGCAAAATAAAAGTACTGCTCAATCGTCTGCTGCAACTATAGAGTCTGAACTACAAACGGAAACTGAAAGTACAGAAGAGAGTGTTGTTGATGAAATAATGAATAATGAATCAAAGCCTCTGAATAGCAACGCTAAATTAAATTCAGGTATTAATCCTTTATTTGATACCCTATCTCAAAGAGATGTTAATCATATTTCTCAAGGAGAAGAGCGATTTATTGAACATGAGCTTTCGTTTGAAAATACGATGCAAAATATATCTGCAGATTTAGCTCAAACGCAAAAAACGGCAATTATTCAACAAGCTGAAACTATATCTATTATGCGTAAAGATTTTACCGATGCAGTAAAAGATAAAGTGATGGTGATGATTAATCAAAAAATACAGCAAGTTGATATTCAATTAGACCCTCCAGAATTAGGCCGTATGCAAGTACGTATTAATTTACAAAGCGAACAAGCTGTAGTGAATTTTGTAGTACAAAATCAACAAGCTAAAGAAGCTCTTGAACAAAACATGGATAAATTAAGACATATGATGGCAGATAGTGGTGTTGATGTTGGTGGCGCAAATGTTAAACAACAATCGAACCAATCGTCTATGCAAGAGCAAAATAGTCAAGGTTCAAATGGCCAATTTGAGCAACAAGAAGAAGGCTCTTTAGAGCAGTCTATAAGCGCACAACAATCAAAAGTGATTAAAGCTTCATCAACAGGCATTGATTACTACGCTTAAATGAATAAAACACATTGGCTAGGCTGCCATTCAAGGCTATAGTTAAGCCATTGTTGTATATAAGCTTAAGGAATTGAAATGGCTGATGGTAAAGAAGAAGAGTTAGAACTAGATAATTCAGGTGGTGGCAAAAAGAAAATGATCATCATTATTGCTGCCGTTGTTATTTTAGCAGCAGTTGGTGCTGGGGCTTTTTTCTTTATGGGAGGAAGTGACGAACCTACAGCCGCAGAGGTAGAAGCAGCACTCGATAGTGGAGAAAGTAAAGGTGCAACTTCTGAAGAAGGCCCTGCAACAGCAGAAATGGGAACAGCAATCTATGTTCCTATGCCTAGGCCGTTTAGATTTAATGTACCTGGTGCGGCACGCGATCGATTTGTTGAAATACGCGCTCAGCTTTTAGTTCGAGGTGGTGACGATGAAGAAACCGCTAAAAAACACATACCATTAATTGAAAGTACATTATTGGCAGTTTTCTCTCAGTCAAATGCGGACGATTTAGCTACGAGTGCAGGTAAAGTGTCATTAAAACAAAAAACCTTGTCTGAAATTCAAAAAGTATTAATGGATATAGAAGATAAGAAAATTGTAGAAGAAGTGTTATTTACGGGTTTTGTAATGCAGTAATCTTACATCTCGTTATAATGCGCCAGATAAAATATAAATAACAATAAATATGATAACTAATAAAGAGACTATTGAGTGAGTGATTTATTATCGCAAGATGAAATTGATGCGCTATTACATGGTGTTGATGACGTTGAAGAAGAAGAATTAGTAGAAGACAGTGCCGACGTTGATGGCATGTCTGACTACGATTTTTCATCACAAGATAGAATTGTTCGTGGGCGTATGCCTACACTTGAAATGGTGAATGAACGTTTTGCTCGGCATATGCGTATTAGTTTGTTTAATATGATGCGTCGAACGGCTGAAGTTTCAATTAACGGTATTCAAATGATCAAGTTTGGTGAATATGTTCACACCTTATTTGTACCTACAAGTTTGAATATGGTTCGATTTCGTCCGTTAAAAGGTACAGCGCTAATCACCATGGAAGCTCGGTTAGTTTTCATTTTAGTAGACAACTTTTTTGGTGGCGACGGTCGTTACCATGCAAAAATTGAAGGGCGAGAGTTTACCCCTACTGAGCGTCGTATTATTCAAATGCTACTTAAATTAATCTTCGAAGATTATAAAGAAGCTTGGTCGCCGGTAATGGATGTTTCGTTTGAATATTTAGATTCAGAAGTTAACCCTTCAATGGCAAATATTGTTAGCCCTACCGAAGTCGTTGTTATTAGTTCATTTCATATTGAGCTTGATGGTGGTGGAGGTGATTTTCACGTAGCGTTGCCTTATTCAATGCTTGAGCCTATTCGAGAATTATTAGATGCAGGTGTTCAAAGTGATAAAGAAGACACTGATATGCGTTGGTCTAAAGCATTACGTGATGAAATCATGGATGTTCCAATTGGTATATCAACAAAATTCATAGAAGTAGAATTACCTTTATCACAAATAATGGAACTCGAAGCTGGTGATATTATTCCTATCGATATGCCAGAGCATGTCACCGTATTAGTTGAAAGTTTACCAAGTTTTAGAGCTAAATTAGGTCGTAGTCGCGACCACTTAGCTTTAAAAATAGAAGAAAAAATTAAACGTCCAGAATCAGTTAAAAATGAACTTACTATTTTAACTAAAGGCGGTAAACGCTTAGACAGTGATGCCGAACTTCATCTTTTGGAAGATGATTTAGAATATTAGCTATACACATAAATGAATACCAATGTGTTGTAGATAAATAGAATTAAATAAAAATATGATAGAGGTCAATGGCGATGAGCGATGACAATGAAGATTTAGGCATGTGGGATGAGGCAATGGAAGAGCAAGCAGAAGCCGAAGCGGCTGATGCGCAACCCGTTGAGTTAGACGAATTAGAAGCTGACGCTCCAATAACTGGAGATGAAAAGCGTAAACTTGATGCCATTTTAGATATTCCTGTGACTATTTCTATGGAAGTAGGGCGTAGTAATATTAGTATTCGTAATTTACTACAGTTAAATCAAGGTTCTGTTGTAGAGTTAGATCGTGTGGCAGGTGAAGCACTTGATGTGATGGTAAATGGAACCTTAATTGCTCACGGTGAAGTTGTTGTGGTTAATGACAAATTTGGTATTCGTTTAACCGATGTTATTAGTCAAATTGAGCGAATTAAAAAACTTAAATAATGGATTATTAATGCAAACATTTTGGTTTTTTGTTGGCGCATTTTTTTCTTCTACAAGTTTTGCAGAAGAAAAAACCGTACAAGTAGGTAAACATGTGACGGCGAGTACCGATCCAGTCACTATGATCTTATCGTTATTTCTTGTGTTATTGGTAGTTATTGCAAGTGCTTACCTTTTAAAGAAATTTCAAATTACCGCTCAAGGTAACAATCAGGGATTGAAAGTTGTTACCAGTGTACATTTAGGAACTAAAGAGCGTGTTGTTGTGGTACAAGTTGCAGATAAACAATTGGTATTAGGTGTTACTGCAAATCAAATTACACTTTTAGATACGTTAGATAAACCGCTAGAAACAGGTAAAAGTGCAACTGAATTTTTTGATAAATCCGTTGTTAATATGCTAAAAAAAAGCATCAAAAAAAATGATTAAACCTATGGTAAGTAACGTGAGAAATAAAGAGCTCAAAGCAATCATAAACACTGTTAAACAGCGTTTGCCTATCTTGGTGTTTATTCTTTTATCTATGTTTGCTTTTAGCGGTGTTAGTTATGCTGAAGACTTAAGTATGTCAGCATTAAAACTCACTACTAATCCAGATGGTTCGCAAGAATATTCAGTAACCCTCCAAATCCTTATTTTTATGACCGCCCTCAGCTTTATTCCTGCGGCGGTTATTATGATGACATCTTTTACTCGTATTCTTGTTGTTATGGCTATATTGCGTCAAGCCATTGGGTTGCAGCAAACACCATCTAATCAAGTGGTTGTAGGTTTAACCTTGTTTATGACCCTATTTATTATGACTCCGGTATATAACGAAATTAACGCGCGCGCTATTCAACCTTACTTGCAAGACCAATTAACATCCGTTGAAGCGATAGACAGAGCAAAAGTTCCATTGCGAGCTTTTATGCTTGAGCAAACACGTATAAAAGATCTAGACACCTTAGCAAGTATGGCGGGCATTGAACAAGTAGATGAACCTACTGATTTACCTATGACGGTTATCGTGCCTGCATTTGTCATCAGCGAACTAAAAACCGCCTTTCAAATAGGCTTTATGTTATTTATTCCTTTTTTGATCATCGATTTAGTGGTGGCCAGTATATTAATGGCGATGGGGATGATGATGTTATCGCCCATGATTGTTTCTTTACCTTTTAAATTGATGCTCTTTGTATTAGTAGATGGTTGGAATTTAGTCATTGGTACTATTGCAACCAGCTATGGGATGGGAGCCGGCTAATGAATCCAGAGGTCTTTGTAGACATCCTCAGCGATGCTTTATTTCTGGTTATTATATTAGTAAGTGCGGTTATTATTCCTAGTTTACTTATAGGGTTAGTGGTTGCGGTTTTTCAAGCGGCGACTTCAATTAACGAACAAACATTAAGTTTTTTACCTCGCCTGATTGTTACTTTGCTTGCTTTAATTTTTGGTGGGCACTGGTTGGTACGACAGCTCATGGATTTTACTATTCGATTAATAGGTAGTATTCCCAGTGTTGTTAGCTAATGGCGTGTTCAGCTAATGGAATTTACCGACGCAGTAATTAACCAATTTATTGCTGATTTTATTCTGCCTTTTACGCGTATTTCTGCATTAATTATGAGTATGATTGGTTTTGGTTCTAAAACTATTCCGTCATCAATTAAACTAGGTTTATGTGTTGTTGTTACTGTTGCTGTAATGCCTGCTATACCTCCATCAAATGTAGGTAATATATTTTCCCTCGCAACGGCTTTATTAATTGCTAAGCAAATTATTATCGGCATTATGCTGGGGTTTGTTACCACGCTTGTGATCAATACGTTTATTCTAGCGGGACAAATTATAGCCATGCAAACAGGTTTGGGTTTTGCGTCTTTAGTCGATCCTGCCAGTGGTATGAATGTACCTGCTGTTGGTCAATTTTTTCTTATATTATCTTCGCTACTTTTTTGGGTGATGGATGGGCATTTAGCTTATTTACAGTTTGTAGTCACAAGTTTTGATACGCTTCCTATCGGCTCTAACGATTTTGATAGTACAAAGTTTAGGGAGTTGGTTGAATGGGGAGGTTGGATGTTTGCTACAGCATTATCTTTATCTATTGCGCCATTAACCGCTATGTTACTTATTAACTTTTCTTTTGGTGTTATGACACGCGCCGCTCCTCAATTGAATATTTTCTCTATTGGTTTTCCTATTACCATGTGTGCAGGCCTACTTATTATGTGGCTAACCATGGGGAACTTTTTCACACATTTTCAAATACAATGGCAAAGGGCGCTTGAGTTCTCTTGTTATTTAATTGGCTGTAAGGCTGCATAATGGCTGAGTCTGATAGTGGTGAAAAAACCGAAGAACCCACGGCCAAAAAGCTTTCTGAAGCGAGAAAAAAAGGCCAAATAGCACGTTCTAAAGACCTAGGTACAATGTTTGTATTAGTAGGAAGCGCTGTGGCGATCATGATGGTAGGCAGCTCTTTAGTGGAGTCACTGTCGCATATTATGACCCGTTTTTTTAGCTTATCACGAAAAGAAGCTTTAGATATTCATGCCTTATTTAATGTTGCCCAAGGTACGGTATCCGACATTATTGCTCCGCTTTTATGGATTTTCTTTATTATCATGTTAGCTGCTTTTATCGGTAATACTATGTTAGGAGGTATAAGCTTTTCGGCAGAGGCTATGGCACCTAAGTTAAGTAAAATGTCACCTATTGCTGGCTTTAAAAGAATGTTCGGGGTTAAAGCTTTAGTTGAACTAATTAAATCATTACTCAAGTTTTTTGTTGTGTTCATTGTTGCCTTTCTTCTACTAACGAGTCTATTCGATCAAATATTAGGCTTAAGTTTAGAAGCTATTCCCATTAATTTTGAGCATGCTACAGACATGCTATTGTGGATGTTTTTAGTGTTAGCTTTGTCTATTGGTATTATTGCTGCTATCGATGCCCCTTATCAAACATGGGAACATAATCGACAGTTAAAAATGACAAAACAAGAGATTAAAGACGAATTTAAAAATTCTGAGGGTAGCCCCGAAATCAAAGGGCGTATCAGACGTGTTCAATACGAAATGTCGCAACGTCGAATGATGCAAGACGTGCCTGATTCAGATGTAGTTATTACTAACCCAACTCATTATTCCATCGCGTTAAAATATGACGGTTCTTCAGGCGGAGCTCCGCAGCTAGTGGCAAAAGGGATAGATGAAATGGCTATGCACATTCGCACTATAGCTAAAGAACATCAAGTAGAAATTATACAGTCACCCGCACTCGCTCGCTCCCTTTATTATACTGCTGAAGTCAATAAAGATATCCCCGAAGAATTGTTTGCTGCCGTCGCTCAAGTATTAGCATTTGTTTATCAATTAAATGAACATAAAAAAGGAAAAAGTAAACGACCTAAAGCTTTAGCCAAAAACCTCCCTATTCCAGATGAGTTCAAATATTAGTTTTTGCTATTTTTTCTTAAATAACAATTTAACCCTAAATTTGGTCTGGATATTGCTCTGACACTAGTATGTGTCAATTAATTAGCAGCCTTTAGATGCAATTTTCATCAGCAATAACTCAAGCAAAGCAACTTCGATTTAGCCAATTAAAAGGTATTGGTACGCCGTTTTTAGTGATGGCAGCGCTAGGTATGGTTATTTTACCTATGCCAGCTATTTTATTAGATGTGCTTTTTTCTTTTAATATCGCGCTATCCCTTATTGTGCTGTTAATTACGGTTTATACCTTAAAACCATTAGAGTTTGGCTCTTTCCCCGCGGTACTACTTATTGCAACTATTTTAAGGTTGGCTTTGAATGTTGCGAGTACGCGTATTGTTCTACTTGAAGGCCATGAAGGCCCCGATGCTGCAGGTAAAGTTATAGAAGCGTTTGGTTCTGTTGTTATTGGCGGTAATTATGCTGTTGGTTTAGTGGTGTTTTTAATCCTAATT
Source organism: Pseudocolwellia sp. G5-9 (assembly GCF_055808995.1). NCBI lineage: Bacteria > Pseudomonadati > Pseudomonadota > Gammaproteobacteria > Alteromonadales > Colwelliaceae > Pseudocolwellia > Pseudocolwellia sp. G5-9. The sequence goes on along the minus strand of NZ_CM147893.1, from coordinate 2,142,638 downwards.
ATTATCAATTTTATGGTTGTTACTAAAGGTGCTGGACGTATTTCAGAGGTTACCGCTCGATTTACCTTAGACGCGATGCCTGGTAAACAAATGGCAATTGATGCTGATTTAAATGCCGGTTTTATAACAGCTGAACAAGCAAGAGAGCGACGTGTTGAAGTAACAAGTGAAGCTGATTTTTATGGTTCAATGGATGGTGCCAGTAAGTTTGTAAAAGGGGATGCAATAGCCGGTATTCTCATTTTATTAATTAATATTATTGGTGGCTTAGTTATCGGCATGGTTCAGCACGACTTATCTTTTGATAGTGCTGTTGAAATTTATACTCTATTAACTATTGGTGATGGCTTAGTTGCACAAATTCCAGGGTTATTATTATCGGTAGGTACCGCAATTGTCGTTACTAGACAAAACACCTCTCAAGACATGGGAGAGCAAGTTAGCTCTCAACTAGGCCAAGAGAAATCGCTTTATATTGCTGGTGGCGTTATGTTTATTATGGGCGTCATTCCTGGAATGCCTCATGTAGCTTTTTTAACTTTTGCTGTAATTATTCTTGCGGGAGCGTTTTTTGGGGCTAAGCTGAAAAAGAAAAATGCAGCTGATATTGTTGAAAAAGAAAAAGCAGCCGAAATTGAAAGTCAGCAAATAGAATCAGAAGTAAAAGATTTAGGTTGGGATGACGTAAATCACGTAGATATTATTGGCTTAGAAATAGGGTATCGCTTAATTCCATTGGTAGATAAAGCACAAGGCGGCGAATTATTAAATAGAATTAAAGGGGTGCGTAAAAAGTTATCTCAAGAGTTTGGCTTTTTAGTTCCTGCTGTTCATATACGCGATAATTTAGATTTAGACCCTAACACTTATCAAATTTCATTAATGGGTGTAACCGTTGGTGAGGCAGAAATAAGACATGATCACGAACTTGCCATTAATCCCGGACAAGTATTTGGTAATTTAGAAGGCACGCCGACTAAAGATCCAGCCTTTGGTTTAGATGCTGTTTGGATTAATCAATCACAAAGAGAATACGCACAATCTTTAGGTTATACCGTTGTTGATTGCGCAACAGTTTTAGCGACCCATTTAAGTCAAATTTTGACCAATAACGCGGCTCAATTATTAGGACATGAAGAGGTTCAAAACCTATTAGACATACTTGCTAAGTCTTATCCTAAATTAGTTGAAGGCTTTATTCCTGACACACTAACCCTTGGTTGTTTGGTTAAAGTTTTACAAAACTTAATGAACGAAGGTGTGCCGGTAAGAGACATGCGTAGTATTGTGCAAACACTTGTTGAATATGGACCTAGAAGCCAAGATCCTGAAGTTCTTACTGCGGCTGTTAGGATCACACTCCGTAAATTTATAGTACAAGAGCTTGTAGGGCCAGCTAATGAAGTACCTGTCATAACATTGTCACCAGAGTTGGAACAGATGTTGCACCAGTCTATGCAAATGGCTGGAGATGACGGCGCTGGAATTGAACCTGGTTTGGCTGAGCGATTACAAACTTCATTAATGGAAGGCGCTCAACAACAAGAAATGGCAGGAGACACGCCAGTTCTATTAACCTCAGGTATATTACGAACGGTATTAGCTAAGTTTGTTAAATATACAATTCCAGGGTTAAGAGTTATTTCTTATCAAGAAATACCAGACGATAAACAAATCAAGATTATAAGCGCGATAGGTAATACATAGCATTATTCGCTCGCGATAATAGATAAATAAGGGGTCCATAGTGAAAATTAGACGTTTTGTTGCCGCAGATATGAAGACTGCATTAGCGCAAATTAAAGAAGAGCTAGGTGCGGATGCCGTTATTATGTCGAATAAAAAGGTTGTGGAGGGCGTCGAAATTATGGCGGCTATTGACTATTACCCATCACAAGCCAAAGAGAGTATTGCTCCAGAAGCATCAGTAACAAATAATAATCCTCAAGATTTAAGTAATGATGTTGTGAGTTTAAGTGGACGTTCTGCAACCAAAACTCAACATGTAGAAGAAAGTGTAGACATTGGAGCAGCACCTGTTGATAGTTTATCAGCCTTGTTGAATCGTAAAGTTCAACAAGAAGCTCAAGCGGAGTCTCACGATAATAGCTCAAGAGAAAAAACATCTTCAAGCAATGATATTGAATTACAATTTAAAAATTTCACTGACCGTTTACAACACTCGACTCAGCAAAGAAACGCAGAACAAAATATAGAACAATCAAATACTTCCTCAATGCCGTCATTACAAAAGGACGCTGCTATCGTTAATGATGAAACAAATGATACAGACGTTTTTAATGATCCTTCGGTAACTTCTTTTTCTCATGATAATTCAAATGAATTTGAAACAATGAAAAAAGAAATGCATACCATTAGACACCTTTTAGAACATCAGTTGTCGGGTTTAATGTGGCAAGATATGGCACAAAAGAACCCTCAAAAAGCATTGCTCATAAACAAGCTAGTTGCTTTGGGATTAACAGACCATATGGCAGATCAAATAGCTGGTTTTATTCCTCCTCAACAAAATGAACAAGATGCTTGGGAGCAGGCGAAAAAATTTATAGCACAGCAACTAAATACAACCAATAACGATATTATTCATCATGGCGGTGTTATTTCTTTAGTGGGTCCAACAGGTGTAGGTAAAACTACCACTATTGCTAAATTAGCTGCAAGGTTTGCACAAATTCATGGTGCTGATGAAGTAGTATTAATTTCTACTGATAGTTTTAGGATCGGTGGTTTTGAACAATTAACCACTTACGGACGTATTATTGGTTGCCAAGTTAAGTTGGCTAACGATGCACAAGCATTAGACTCATTACTACAGCAGTTTGGACAAAAGAAACTTATATTAATTGATACTGCGGGTATGGGACAGAGAGACATGCGCTTAGCACAGCATTTAACAGATTTAATTGCCAATGCACGTGTGAGAATTCGTAATTATCTTGTGTTATCAGCCAATACTCAGCAGCGTGTTATGCAAGAAAATGTAGAAAGATTTAAAAAAATTCCATTAGCTGGCTGTATCTATACTAAACTGGATGAGAGTATTAGTATTGGTGAAATTATTTCTACCGCTATTCAAAACGGATTACCTATCGGTTACCTTACCGATGGACAACGAGTTCCTGAAGATATTAAGGTAGCAAATGCTGAAAAATTAGTTGCCTTAGCAGACAAAATGAGTAGTCGAATAAACCACCAACACACTAGTACATGGCGACCAATGCCTAAAAAAGAAGCAAGTGCAGCATAAATTGAATATGTTTAGCAAAACAAGCTAGCTTAAACTAATTAAATTAGTTAAATTGAATAACATTGATAAAAACCGCTTATAACTTCACGAGTTAAGATGTACTAAGCTATAATGTATTTACTTAGCAACATCTTTTCGAAAATAGTGTATGTGTCAGTGACGAGAAGATTTAAATGATAGACCAAGCGAGTGGTTTACGTAAGATGCAAGATTTACAACAAATTAAAGTTATTGCAGTATCAGGTGGTAAAGGTGGCGTAGGTAAAACTAACGTGTCTTTAAACACATCTATAGCATTAGCTCAACTGGGTAAAAAAGTACTTGTTCTAGATGCAGATTTAGGGCTTGCCAATGTTGATGTTATGTTAGGTCTACGTGTTCAACGTAACCTTTCTCATGTGTTGTCTGGTGAATGTGAATTAGACGATATTATCATCGAAGGCCCTGCAGGAATTAAAATTATTCCAGCCACTTCAGGTACTCAATCTATGGTTGATTTAACACCTAGTGAGCATGCAGGATTAATTCGAGCCTTTAGTGATATGCAAACAGAGTTCGATATTCTTATTGTTGATACCGCAGCAGGGATCTCCGACATGGTATTGAGCTTCTGTCGAGCCTCACAAGATATTATGTTAGTAGTATGTGATGAGCCAACGTCAATTACCGATTGTTACGCGTTAATGAAATTATTAAGTCGTGATCATGATGTATTTAAATTTAAGGTTGTTGCTAACATGGTACGAAGCCCTAACGAAGGGCAGCAATTATTTGAAAAACTAGCCAAAGTAAGTGATAGATTTTTAGATGTAGGCTTAGAACTTGTTGGCGTTGTGCCATTTGATGAAAACATACGTAAATCAGGTCGTAAGCAAAAAGCAATTATTGAAGCATTTCCTAATTCACCCGCTTCAATAGGTTTTAAAAACTTAGCAAAAAATATCATGAAATGGCCAATTCCTCACCAACCTTCAGGCCATTTAGAGTTCTTTATTGAACAATTATTAGAACATTAATATGCTAATTATCGCGAGTATATAGTTTGGGAAAAGCAGATGCCTACAGTACTCAAACAGATAAATCTGTTTTAATAGAACAATATACTGTTTTAGTTAAACGTATAGCCTACCATTTACTTGCAAGATTACCTGCAAGTGTACTTGTAGATGATCTTATTCAATCAGGAATGATCGGTCTACTCGAAGCATCAAATAACTTTGACCATACAAAAGGCGCAAGCTTTGAAACATTTGCAGGGATAAGAATTAGAGGTTCCATGTTGGATGAAATTCGACGTGGAGACTGGACTCCTCGCTCTGTTCATAAGAATAGTCGTATGGTGAGTGATGCGATAAAAGAGTTAGAGTCAGAGTTAGGAAGAGATGTAACTGACAAGGAAGTAGCAGATAAACTTGATATTTCTTTAAATGAATACCATCATATTCTTAATGATGTAAGTTCTGGGAAAATAATCGGAATAGATGATTTAGGTGTTAGTGAAGACGCTTTGAATTTAGAAAATAAATCAATAAGTGACGAGCCCTATAATCAAATTGAAGAGATTGTTTTTAAAAGAGCGTTAAGTGAATGTATTTCTACTTTACCTGAACGAGAAAGTTTAGTACTTTCATTGTATTATGATGAAGAACTTAATTTACGCGAGATAGGACAAGTTCTTGATGTAAGCGAGTCAAGAGTAAGTCAAATTCACAGTCAAGCTATGCATCGTTTAAAAGCTCGTATGCATTCTTGGCAAAGTTAAGTAGAATAATAAGTAATTTAAAATTTTTGAATGTTCTCACCGGAGGGTGCCTTGGATAAAAATATGAAAGTTCTTGTAGTTGATGATTTTTCAACGATGAGACGAATAGTGAAAAACTTGTTACGCGATTTAGGTTTTACTAACATTCAAGAAGCTGATGATGGTAGCACCGCTTTACCTATGCTTCAGTCAGGAGAGTTTGATTTTGTTGTAACCGATTGGAATATGCCTGGTATGCAAGGAATAGATTTATTAAAAGCTATTCGAGCAGACGCTAGTTTATCCCATATTCCTGTTTTAATGGTGACAGCTGAAGCGAAAAAAGAGCAAATAGTTATGGCCGCTCAAGCGGGTGTAAATGGCTATATTGTAAAACCTTTCACTGCTGCAACGTTAAAAACTAAACTCGATAAAATATTCGAACGCTTAGGTTAATTGAAAATCTTTCTTTAATACCTAAATAAATAAAGGATATTTTGCATGAGTAGTTTGCCTAAAGTACATGTTTCATTAGAACAAGCTAAATTGTTGGTTGAATATTTAGAAACAGATCAGCAAGACAAGGCTGATGAATTGGTTGCAGATATTCAAAGTCCAATCAATACAGAGCTGTTTGCTGAAATAGGTAAATTAACCCGTCAGTTACATGATTCTTTGAATAATTTTCAAGTTGACTCTCGACTCACTGATTTAGCAAAAGCTGATATACCTGATGCTAAAGAACGACTTAACTATGTTATAGAACGAACGGAAGAAGCTGCAAACAAAACAATGGATGCAGTTGAATCTATTTTTCCTGTGCTTGAGTCATTACAAAATAGAGTCGAAGTGGTTAATCCTTTATGGACAAAACTTATACAAAATAAATTAGAATTACCTGAGTTTAAACAGTTATGTTTAGATATTGATTTGTTATTAAAATCAACAGGAAGTGAAACAGATAAAATTCGTATATTAATGACTGATGTCTTGATGGCGCAAGACTTTCAAGACTTAACAGGCCAAGTTATTCGTAAAGTTATTGATTTAGTAAGGGAAGTTGAAGATGGTTTGATTGGAATGCTAACCGCATTTGGCATGTCTTCAGACTCAATTCAAAATAAAGCTAAACCTTCAGTGGGTGAAAATTTGGTTGAAGGTCCGATTGTAAATAGTAAAGAGCGTGATGACGTTGTTTCAGATCAAGACGATGTTGACGATCTTTTATCAAGTTTAGGGTTTTAAGGAGTTGCTAAATGTCGTTTGAGCAAGATGAAGAGATTTTACAAGATTTTTTAATTGAAGCAGGTGAAATTCTCGAAGCTTTATCTGAACAATTAGTAGAGCTTGAAAATGACCCCGATAATGCTGATTTATTAAATGCAATATTTCGCGGATTTCATACTGTAAAAGGCGGAGCAGGCTTTTTATCGTTAACAGAGCTTGTGGATGTTTGTCATGGCGCTGAAAATATATTTGACCTCTTAAGAACTAATAAAAGAACGGTTACCTCTGATTTAATGGATGTTATTCTGCAGGCAACAGATTCAATCAATGAAATGTTTGCTTTAGTTCAAGGAGGAGAGCCTCTCGTACCCGCTGCCCCTGAATTAATAGCTGAATTACATCGTTTAAGTGTACCAGAATCTGAAGACGTTCCTGTTGCAACGGTAGTCGAGGAGCCTGCAGCTCCTGTATCTTCAAGTTCATCAGATGAAATGTCTGAAGACGAATTTGAAAAATTATTAGATGAATTACATGGCGGCGGTTCTGTAACACCTCCGGCTACGCCTACTAATGTATCAAATAATAATAGTAATGAAATTACAGATGATGAGTTCGAAAGCTTACTTGATGATTTACATGGGCAAGGTGCTTTTTCTCCAGAAGTTAATAAGGCCGAAGCTAAAAGTAATCCTAACGAAATCAATGATGACGAATTTGAAAATTTATTAGATGAACTTCATGGCCAAGGAAAAGGGCCACAAAATGCAACAACTAATACTCAGCCTCAACAAGTAACACCACCACCTGCAACGCCTAAACCTGCTCCTGTAGCCGCCGTAAAAGCAGCACCCGCGAGCAAACCATCAACACCTGAGAAAAAAGCACCTCAAGCTACTGCTTCACAAGGTGAAACAACCGTTCGAGTGGATACTAAGCGACTCGATCAAATCATGAATATGGTGGGTGAACTAGTACTAGTTCGTAATCGTTTAACTAGTTTAGGAATGACCAAAGAAGATGAAGATTTAACCAAAGCTGTTTCTAATCTCGATGCTGTGACAACTGATTTACAAGGCGCTGTAATGAAAACGCGTATGCAGCCTATTAAAAAGGTTTTTGGCCGCTTTCCTCGGGTTGTACGTGATTTAGCTCGAAGCTTAAATAAAGAAATTAAACTTATTCTTGAAGGTGAAGAAACTGATTTAGATAAAAATTTAGTTGAAGCTCTTGCTGACCCATTGGTGCATTTAGTGCGAAACTCAGTTGATCACGGTATTGAAGATCCTGATGTTCGAGAATCAAAAGGTAAAGAAAGAGAAGGAACCGTAATACTTTCAGCTTCACAAGAAGGTGATCATATTCTTCTTACCATTCGAGATGATGGTGCTGGAATGAATGCTGAAAAATTGAAAGAAATTGCTATAGAGCGTGGTGTATTAGATGCAGATGCCGCGGCTCGTATGTCGGATAGTGAAGCTTTTAATTTGATTTTTGCACCGGGATTTTCAACCAAAACCGAAATTTCAGAAGTTTCTGGTCGTGGTGTAGGAATGGATGTTGTAAAAACCAAAATTACGCAATTAAACGGTACTGTTAATATAGATTCTGAATTAGGTATTGGTACTGTACTTGAAATTAAAGTTCCACTGACTTTAGCCATATTGCCTACTCTTATGGTTATTATTGGCAAACAAACATTCGCTTTGCCATTAGCGGGTGTAAATGAAATATTTCATTTAGATTTAACGAGTACTAATATAGTTGATGGTCAATTAACTATTATTGTTAGAGATAAAGCCATTCCATTATTTTATCTTGATCAATGGTTAGTTCGAGATTATGTTGAAAAACCAAGAGATACAGGGCATGTAGTTATTGTACAAGTAGGGAGCCAGCAAGTTGGTTTTGTTGTTGACAGTTTAATTGGACAAGAAGAAGTTGTTATTAAACCCCTCGACCGTTTATTACACGGAACTCCCGGTATGGCAGGAGCTACAATCACGAGTGATGGTGGCATAGCATTAATTGTTGATGTTCCTAACCTGCTTAAATATTACGCTAAGAAATCTAGTGTTCATAAAAAATTACGTACAAGATAAAGAGATAGTTAATGCCATATAAGGTATTAGTAGTTGATGATTCCAGCTTTTTTAGACGTCGAGTAGCCGATATTTTAAATGCTGATCCCAACCTAAATGTTGTTGATGTTGCTGTAAATGGTGTAGAAGCTGTAGAAAAGGCTAAACTACTTAAACCTGATGTTATTACCATGGATATTGAAATGCCGCAATTAAACGGTATTGACGCGGTAAAACAGATAATGAAACATTCACCAACGTCAATTATTATGTTTTCTTCTCTGACTCATGAAGGAGCTAAAATAACACTTGATGCCCTTGATGCAGGGGCGTTAGATTTTCTACCAAAAAAATTCTCCGAAATAGCTAAAAGCACATCAGATGCTGGAATGGTATTGCGTGAACGTGTGATTCAATTAGCGCGTAAAAAATCTAGAATACAAGTAAAATCAAACCATAGAGAAATAGTATCTAACAAAACAACAACAAGAGAATTAATTGATGTTACACAAAAAAATAGTGTAGCAATAAAAAAAACATCCCAAGAATATAAATTACTAACAATAGGTACCTCAACCGGTGGTCCTATAGCACTTCAAAAAGTACTTGCTCAATTACCTGCAAACTTTCCTGTTCCAATTCTTATCATTCAACATATGCCAGCATCATTTACTAAAGCTTTTGCTAATCGATTAAATAATTTATGCAACGTTAATGTGAAAGAAGCGGCTATCGGCGACGAATTAAAACCAGGCAATGCTTATGTAGCACCAGGTGGAAAACAAATGGTAATTGATGGAACAAATTCTAAAGCTAAACTAAAGATAATAGATGACCTTTCAGAAAGAGTTGCTTTTAAACCGAGCGTAGATGTTACTTTTGCTTCTGCAGCCAAAGTTTTCGGTGAAAATGTTTTGGCTATTATATTAACGGGTATGGGCTCTGACGGAAAAGATGGCTGTCGTTTATTAAAAAATAAAGGGGCTACAATCTGGTCTCAAGATGAAGAGTCATGTGTTGTTTATGGTATGCCGCAAGCTGTGGTAAATGCCGGTTTGTCTGGTGCAGAATTGCCATTAGATAAGATCTCTTCTGCAATATTAAAAGTTTTTGATTTGAAATAAAATATTTAGCCCGTTTGAGGTTAGATATATTCAATGAGCATTAATAACTTTATAGGAAGCTTAATTGGTAGTTTGGACTTTAGCAAATCAAAAAGGCGGGGTTGGTAAAACTACGTCTACGATTACGTTGGGAGGCTTATTGGCTGATCAAGGTTTTCGTGTGTTATTAGTTGATACTGATCCACATGCATCATTAAGTTATTATTTTGGCATTGAATCGGAAGAATTAGATTTAAGCGTCTATAATTTATTTATTCAGTCGTCAACAAAAGAACAGATCTTACAAAGTTTATGTCCTACTCAATATAATAATATAGATATTCTTCCTGCAACAATGGGGCTAGCGACATTAGATCGTGCTTTAGGCAGTAAAGGGGGAATGGGGCTAGTTCTTAAAAAAGCGATTAAATTAATAGAAAGTGAATACGATTATGTTTTAATTGATTGTCCACCTATTTTAGGCGTTTTAATGGTAAATGCACTTGCTGCGTCAGATCGAATTATAGTACCTGTTCAAACCGAGTTTCTTGCGTTAAAAGGTTTAGAACGAATGATTAATACGTTAGAAATTATGCAAGGTGAACAGGCGGAGCCTTTTAAATATACAATTGTACCGACTATGTTTGATAAACGCACAAAAGCATCATTAATAACCTATAGAAAACTTCAAGATATATATTTTGGAAAAGTATGGTCTGGTGTTATTCCAATCGATACAAATTTTAGGAATGCAAGCCAAGCTCGTAAAGTTCCATCTGATTATTTAAGTAGTTCAAGAGGCGTAACAGCATATAAGAAGCTATTATACTCTTTAATAGAAGAACAAAAAGGTTTGATATCTTAATGGATAAATCATTAACCGCTAGTAAGAAATTGATGAAAAATTACTTATCAGAGCTGTTAACAGAAGACACCGATGACTTCATTGAAAAAAAGGCAGTAGAAACTGAAAAGCTAAACAAGCTTTTTCAAAAAATTAGTGTAGCTGAACGTAATGAAGAGGCTGTACTAGATACTATAGTTTCAAATAAATCTGCCGATAATGAAATTATTAGCCATAATAAAGAATTAGTACCTGAATTAAATAAACAACCAGTTGATACAGTTGTAGAAATAAAAGAATATTCAGCGGAGCATAATACTACAAGTATTGATAAGAGTTATCGTGATAAAAGCTTTCAAGCTATGTTTTTTGATGTAGCTGGGTTAACGGTAGCTGTACCTTTAGTAGAGTTAGGGGGGATTCATAACGTAAATAAAATAACCAGCTTAATGGGGAAACCCAAATGGTTTGAAGGTGTTATGATCCATAGAGAAGAAAAAATTAATGTGGTGGATACTGCTCTTTGGGTAATGCCAGAGAAATACAATGAAGAGCTTAAAAACGCGCTAAATTATCAATATGTTATTATGTTGAGTAATAGTCGTTGGGGATTACTGGCCGAAACCTTAGTAGATACCGTTACATTAATGCCTGAAGATGTAAAATGGTTAAATTCTTCTTCTAAACGGCCTTGGTTGGCAGGATTAGTTAAAAACAGAATGTGTGCTCTGTTAGAAGTAGAATCATTAATTCAATTGTTGAATAATGGTATCGATGTGCAACAAATATAAGTGCTTGTTTTAATTATATTAAAATATTATAAATTGAGGAGTGTTAAATGTCTGACGAAAGACGTAAAGAGAATCCAGATAAAGCTAATGATGATGAAGTTTTACAATGGGTTACTTTTAAATTAGACAGTGAAACTTACGGTATTAATGTAATGCAAGTACAAGAAGTTTTGCGATACAGTGAAATTGCACCTGTCCCAGGCGCGCCATTATATGTATTAGGCATCATTAATTTACGTGGAAATGTGGTTACTGTAATTGATACACGTTCAAGATTTGGATTAGAGTCAAGTGAAATAACAGATAATACTCGTGTTGTGATTATTGAATCAGAAAAACAGGTTATTGGTATTTTGGTTGATAGCGTAGCTGAAGTTGTATATTTACGTGCATCTGATATAGATGTTGCTCCAAATGTAGGTAATGATGAAAGTGCAAAATTCATTCAAGGTGTTTCAAATAGAGAAGGAGAGCTTCTTATTTTAGTGGATTTAAATAAGTTACTTTCTGATGATGAATGGGATGAGTTAAAACAGTTTTAATTACTGTTAATCAACATGTTTAATACTCCTGAGTTGATAGTGCTATTTGTTGTAATAACATTAATGTTATGTCTCATATTAATGTTATTTATATCTCTGCGATCACTAAAAAAACAAATTCGTTTAACTGAAACAAACATTTCATCTAATGAATTACTTGTTAATCAGTTACAAACATTATTTATACAAATAGATAAAACGTTAGCGGAATCTGTTAAACAAAACAAAGTAAAATATACTGAATTAAATCAAGTATCTAAACAGTTAGAACATCGTATCAAAAACCTTCAAGGAGACATTGTAAAATTACAACAAGTACAATCACAACAACCTGAAGATAAATTATATAGCAGGGCATTCAAAATGATTGAACTTGGTGCTGATGCCGCAGAATTGATCAAAGAGTGTGATATTCCTAGAGCAGAAGCCGATATTCTCATTGCTATTCATCAAAAGAAAAACCCTTCCTAACGTTCAACTTCTTACAATATTTAACATTTTTACTTATAAAAACTGTGATTATTGAATGTGCATCGTGTTAAAATAATTTTATATGAAATTTCTATAACTACACGATATAGATTTCTATTTAACCTATGGAACAGTGAATAGTCGCATGATTAATCGATCAGAAAAATCCTTTATAACTTTCTTTATTGTTTGTTTTCTAGCTTTAACGGGGTGTTCTTCGACTCCGTCTACTAATAATAGTGATCCTAAAGACCCTTTGGAATCAATTAATAGACCTTTTTGGACCTTTACGTGGGATTACGCTGACAAATATGTAGCAAGGCCTGCATCTTCAGCTTATGCCGAGTATGTTCCTACCGATTTAAGAGTAGGCGTTTATAATATGGCGCTTAATCTTAACGAACCTTCTGCAATTATTAATAACTTACTACAAGCCAAGTTTTCTGACGCAGCCGTAAGTACAGGTCGATTTTTACTAAATTCTACTATTGGCTTATTCGGCTTTTTTGACCCAGCGAGTGACTTTGGTTGGGCCAGAAAACAAGAAGAATTTGGCGAAGTATTAGGTAGCTATGGCGTAGGTGATGGGCCTTATATTGTTGTTCCTGGCTTAGGTCCATCTTCGGTAAGAGAAGAGGTTGGGGACTATGTTGATAAATATTATTGGCCGTTAGCTGCCATAGACTTTTGGCCCAATATTGTAAGAATGGCTGTTGTTGGGCTAGAGCAAAGAGCTTCATTATCGCAGCAAGAAAAACTGATTGATGAATCTATAGATTCTTATGAATTTGTAAAAAATGCTTATTTTCAAAACTTAAAGTTTAAAGTTTATGATGGTAATCCACCTATTGAAGTTAATGCGGCTGACGAAGCTGAACTTGAAGCATATTTAGATGAAATAGACTAAAACGAATAAATAAGGCTTTATTTGACGTTTAGAGTTATATAATAACGTTCTAAGCTACTTTATGGTTAAGCCTTTAGATGATAGACTTCACATCACTAAAGGTTTATACCTAATTTATGGTATCTATATTATTTTTTTGCTCTAGGATTAGCTTTTTAATGACATTATTTTCTTATAAATCAACACTATTATCCACAGTGTTTTTATCACTTTTTTCCTTTATCACCCTTTCAGCACAGCTACCTAGTAATATATCACCGCAACAGTTAGAGCAATTTAAAAAGCTTTCTCCGGCGCAGCAAAAGTCATTAGCATCAACTATGGGGATTGACTTAAGTACAATTCAATCTCAAATTAAAAAAAACAATCCAAATGATGAAGAAACAAAAAATTTACAGCAATATTACCCTAGAGGTACTCAGTTTGATGAAATGGGTAATCCAATTGGATTATCAGAGGAAGAACTCGCTGAAGAAGATGAAGGTGAGTTAAAACCTTTTGGTTATGATGTATTTGCTAATGCACCATTAACTTTCGCACCTTCAATCGATATTGCAATACCAGATAATTATACTATCGGAACGGGAGATGTACTTAGCGTACAAATGTTTGGTAAAGAAAATAATGATTACGAACTTGCTGTATCTAGAGAAGGAGAAGTGGTTTTTCCTGAACTAGGGGCATTCAAAGTTGTAGGTATGACTTTTAAAGAAGTAAAAAAATACTTAAAAAATGAAATTCAAAATAAAATTTTAGGTGTTGATGTTGTTATAACATTAGCTGAATTGCGATCTATTCGGGTTTTTGTATTAGGTGAAGCTTTTAAGCCCGGTAATTACCTACTTAGTTCCTTATCCAGTATTACGCACGCTATTTTTTCGGCTGGTGGTATCAGTGATATAGGTTCTTTACGTAATATACAATTAAAAAGAGCAGGTAAACTGATATCTTCTCTTGATTTATACGACTTACTAATAAATGGTGATTCAAGCAACGATGTTTTACTCAAATCTGGAGATGTTATTTTTATTCCGCCTGTTGGAAATAGAGTTTCAATTGATGGTGAAGTGAAAAGGCCTGCAATTTACGAGTTAAAAAAAGAAGAAAGCTTTGATTCTATCTTAACCATGGCAGGGGGAATGTTACCTTCAGCCTACCCTTCATCAACTATTGTTGAACGTTATAATAATCGTAATTTACGTTCTATTATCAATGTCGATTTATCAATTGCTAATAACCTTGCTAAAAAAGCTAGAGCTGGAGATTATATTCGTGTAATGGCTACATCTAGCAATTTTGAGGATAGTGTATCTATTATAGGAGCTGTTTCAAGGCCGGGGAATTATCAATGGAAACCGAAGCAAAAAGTATCAGATTTATTGCCAAATATTTCCTCATACTTACTTGAAAATGCTGATTTAACTTATAGCATCATTGTCAGGCAGCTAAATAACTCTCGTGATATTGAAATTGTACAGTTTAGTATTGCCAATGCTTTGTCAGAAAAAATGTCTGCAGATAATGTTGAATTAAAACCTTTAGATAAAATACTAGTGTTTTCAAATATTGAGAGAAATAGTCAAGAACTTACCAATTTAGATGAATTCTTGTTGACGGAAAATGAGCTTCTAGAAAAAGAAAAAGAAGTGTTAATTAAAAGCTACGAAGATAATTTGTTTTGGGAACAATATGGTGAAAATGCTGAGCCTATAAACCCATTTAAAGAAGAAGATAAAGCAGAAGAAACTTACAATGCTACTAAGAAATCATTAAAAGATCTTAAAGAAAAAAATATTGAGCAAGAACTAAAACCTAACGAGATAAGTTTCTTTTCAAGGCAAAGATTATTAGCCCCAGTAATTAAACAACTTAAAAGACAAGCCTCATTAAACCAACCATTAAAACTGGTTGTTATTGATGGAGCCGTAAAATATCCTGGTACCTATCCTTTAGCCAATAATGGAACTGTAGTTGATTTAATTAAGGCTGCTGGTGGCTTGTTAGAATCTGCTTTTTTACAAAAGGCCGAATTATCACGATTTGAAGTAAACAATAAAACTGCAAATAAAACACTCATTAATGTTAATTTACAAGATGTCCTATCTCGTTCAGAAAAAGGTCTTAGTTTAAAGAGTAAAGACCGCTTAAACATAAATCACATACCTGCATGGCAAAAAGATCAAACCGTAGAGTTACTTGGAGAGTTTAAATTTCCAGGGCGTTATACCGTTAGAAGAGGTGAAACTCTTGCTAAATTAATTGAAAGGGCGGGTGGCTTTACTGAGTATGCAGATATTAAATCGTCACTCTTTACGCGCGAAAAACTAAAACAAGTTGAATTACAAAATTTAATTGATGTATCGCAAAATTTACGAAATGAAATTGCTTCTAAATCTTTATCTCAAAGAGAAGGTAGTCAAATTTTAGATTATGAGCAAGCCAACTTATTATTGGCGGATCTTACTAAAGTTGAGCCTGTAGGACGCTTAGTTGTTGACATTGAAAAAATGCTTTCAGGTAATTCTTTTGATATCTTTTTAGAAAACGGCGACGCTTTGTATGTATCACCGAAGCAAAATACAATTAATGTTGTGGGACAAGTTCAAATAGCAACATCTCATCTATATGAAAAAGGTTTAACCGCATTTGATTATATAAAGTTAAGTGGTGGTGCTAAAAAGCAAGCTGATCAAGAGAGAATATATATTATAAAAGCTAATGGGGCTGTAGAGATACCAAATGATAGTAATTGGTTTGCTTCTAACAGCAGTCAATTACAGCCAGGCGATACTATTGTAGTGCCTTTAGATTCTTACTTTATGGATGATTTGACTTTATGGCAAACAGCTACTCAAATTGTGTATCAAGCAGTTGTTGCACTGGCCGCAGTAGCTGGACTGTAAATATTTATGTAATAGAATGTAACGCTTATGTGCAAAGTATGTAAACCGAGATATACTATGCACATTCAATTTAGTCATGACGTTGAAATACTTCTGACTAATGTCATTTTAATTTTTTTAACTGGTATACATTAAATGTTATTTATAATACCTGCTTTATGCGTAGCTTTTTTTTCATCTATTTTTACTATTAAAGTATTGCTTCCGCTAGCACCGCAAATTGGCCTGATAGACTATCCTTCAGATAGAAAAAATCATGATGGCGCTATTCCTCTTATTGGAGGAATATCAATATTTACAGGCGTACTTATTGCTTCATCTTTGTTTGTAGAGCAGAGTCAACTTTTAAATCTATACCTAATTTCATCAGCACTTCTTGTGTTTATAGGCACAATGGATGATATATATGATTTAAGTGTAGCGCCCCGTATGATCTTTCAAAGCCTAGTCGGCGCGATCATGGTTTTTGGTGGGGGGATATACATCAGCAATCTTGGTGAACTCTTCATGTTGGGGGATATTAATATCGGTATGTATGGAATTATATTCACCATGCTTGCTTGTATTACTGCTATAAACGCTTTTAACATGATTGATGGAATAGATGGTTTGGCTGGTTCAATGAGTATTGTATCTATTTCATCAATTGCAATTTTGACTCTTCTCGCCGATACCCAACGAGATGTGTTACTACCACTTATTATTGTGGTGGCCATTATTCCTTACCTGTTTTATAACGTAAGTACACGTAATCCCAGAGGGAAAAAAATCTTTATGGGGGATGCTGGTAGCATGTTTATGGGATTAACCGTTATATGGTTATTAACGCTTGGTACTCAGCATACCGCAACACAAGAAGCTGCTTTTAGGCCTGTTACTGCACTATGGATAATAGCTATTCCTATTATGGATATGTTTGCCATTATGATCCGAAGAATTAGGAAAGGAGTATCTCCTTTTAAGGCTGATAATGGCCACCTTCATCATATTTTTTTAAGGTTAGGACTTTCTTCTCGTCAAGCGCTTTGGACAATATGCGTCTTAGCTATATTATGTGCATTAATTGGTATTATAGGAGAAGTTGCTTCAGTTCCTGAGTCGATAATGTTACATTGTTTTATAGCTTTATTTTTATTATATTCGTTTGCTATTCAACATTCATGGAAATTAGTAAGAGCGCTTAAATAATAACGTAATAAAATAATGATATATTACGTTAAATACGCAAGCAGACTTATTGTTATAGGTTTGTTATAGAATTGATATTTTTTGCTTGAATTTTATACGCTTGCTTGTAAAGCACGGTTTATTGACACTAATAAGCACTTTTTTGTATTAACTTATTGACAATAGGCCAAGTAATCATTAAATTTCACACTCATTGTAATTTAATTGAGCATTTAGTTAGTAGTTATGATGCAGTGATGCTTAATTGATAAATGAGGGAGGGCATGCCAATAAATTTCTTTATTTATTTGTTATGGCTGAACGAATTGAAACAATTAATTAATAGCAAAATATAAATACAATGATAGAAAACTAATATAGTTTTAAAAGAACACGTGTTCACAAGTCTTTAACGTTACATATAAGTAATTAAAGGCTTAAAATATATAAATGGAGTAAACTTAGAATGAAAAAATTTAATTTAGCAGCATTACCATTAGCAGTTGCCGGTGTTTTAGCATCTACTTCTGCATTTGCTGGTACAGAAGCTTGTTTTGAAGTATATCGTGTTGCAGCTGGTGGCCCTGCTGCTGGTTTAGTAACAGCACATGAAGAATTATATACTCCAGCTTCTTGTATAGCTGAAGAGGACCGTACTGGTGCATCTACAACTGATTTAGCTGCAACAGTAAACGCTAAAATCGCTTGGGAATTAACGGGTGATTTAGATGTTGACTTAGAAAACTTAGGTGCTGCAGATCCTCGTCATCACATTGTATATATTCCAACAAGTCAATTAAGTGCTTCTGCACGTGTATCAATGAAAATTACTGGTGCTGACTTTGGTGAAGACAACGCTAACCAAATCTTTTTAGTATTAGATAATGGTACTACTTTTGAAACAGTAGCAACTTCTGATGGTAGCTTTAACAATACAAGCGATATTACTTTCATCGTAGGTAATGACCCTATCCCTGCTGGTAGTCGTTTATTATTATCTTCAAAAAGCGTAACTGCTGGTGATAATACTGATGGTACTTTGATTGAAGGTATTCATTTACACATTGCTAATGATGAAACATGTACTATTACACCTAAAGTAACAATTGCTGCAACTAAAGCGCTTTCTGATGCTGGTCAATCAATTGCGGGTGCTGTTTCAGCTGAACCTCAAGAAATTTTAAACATCAGCGAGCAGTTTGCTATTGTTGCAAACGCACAAGATACTAACGAAATATTAGTAGATGCTGAAGATCCTTCTTTCCGTCAACAATTTGTTGTTTCTAAAGTTGGTGGTGATTGGGTTGGTCAAGTTGTTGCTAAAGATGGCGCTATAAACCCAACTGCATACTGGGAAGCTCAATTTACAAACGCATACGATACATTAGATGCTGCTGTAGATATGGATGCTGATGACGAAATTACCGTTATGGCAAGTGCGACTTCTGGTTTAGGTGATGGTGTTACATTATCTTTCCTAGCTAACATTGGTCAAAATGGTCAACTAGATATTGGTAATGGTACTGTATTAGACGCAGGTGAAGCTGATCACTTAGCTGTTGGTGTTGATGATGATATTATTCTTCTTGACATTGAAGAAACTTCTGCTGTTGATGACTTAATTACATTAACTGAAACTCCTACTACTTACACTATTGATGCGAACGATATTTTCCGTTCAGACGAAACTAGTGATATTTATGCTGTAGCACGTTTAATGAATGCTGACGAAGAAGTTATGGACTTCAACTATGAAGTTAAAACAACTTGGAGCATGAACTTTAAAGACGAAGACTTATTAGATAAAGTTGGTTGTCAAACTCCTACTCCATTCGAAGTTGGTGTTAACGGTGCTGTATTAAAAGTTCCATATACTTACACTAAACTTGATGGTGGTTTTGTACGTATTACGAGTGAGCATACAACTGAAGCAACAATCTTTATGGACATTTTTGATGAGTCTTCTAACGAAACTAAAAATGTTAACTTAGGACAAATTGCAAATAAAGCTTCTAACGTATTTAAAACTGAAGACTTATTAGCTGCTGCTGTAGCTGATGGTTATGTTGGTACTGGTGCTCGTCATACAATGACATTCACTGTTACTGCACCTAAGAACAAAGTTCACGGTGTATCAGTTCAGAAAATCGTTGGTGGTGTTGACCGCGTAATGCCTGTTCTTGACCAAAACGATTGGTCTCAGTAATTATTACTTTAGTTAACGAATTATTTTATATAGTAAGTTGTTAATATAAGTAAGTACTACTAATTTAAAGCCTCCTTACGGAGGCTTTTTTATTTGATTTAAATTAATTTAATATACCAAGGAAAATTATGCGTTCATATTGTACAGCTGTTTTTACTGTTGCTACGTTGGCTTTTTCATTAGTCAGTTTTATGAGTTTTGCTGTTGATGAAAAACAACCTCAACCAAAGATTAAGCCTACACAAGAGCAACAGATAACGTTATTGCAATCTCAAGTTCAACAGTTAGCGAAACAACTTTCTATTTTAGGCCGTAATCAAAAAGCAATTGCTAAAAAGTTAGGTATGGGGTCAACTAAGAAGCAGCCCGTTCTAACGATAGGGA
Source organism: Pseudocolwellia sp. G5-9 (assembly GCF_055808995.1). NCBI lineage: Bacteria > Pseudomonadati > Pseudomonadota > Gammaproteobacteria > Alteromonadales > Colwelliaceae > Pseudocolwellia > Pseudocolwellia sp. G5-9. The sequence continues at coordinate 2,123,006 of NZ_CM147893.1, read as the reverse complement.
ATAGTGCGAGTATAGGTAATGAAAGCGCAAAAGTAGTTTTGGTTGAATTTACCGATTTACATTGTCCATTTTGTAAAAAATTTCATGACAATGTTTTACCTGATTTAGAAAAACAATATATTGATACGGGCAAATTGCGTTTTGTAGGAAAAAATTATCCAATTGTACAGCTTCATAAAAATGCAGCTGTGGCAGCATTTGCTTTAGAATGTGCTAGAGAGTCTGGTGATTATAAGCAAGCAAAATCGTGGTTATTTGCAAAAGGTAAGGCCTTTAATAAAGATGCTATGGATGAATTTACTACAGCGATGGGTTTAGACGCCGACAAATTCAACCAGTGTGTAGAATCTCCAGCTACGGCTGCACAAATAAATAATGATATGAAAATTGCACAAGTTATTGGTGTTAATCAAACCCCTTCATTTGCTATAGGTTTGCAAAAAGATGGAGAGGTAGTTGATTGGAAAATCATAACAGGCGCACAGTCAGTAGAAAACTTTGGTAAAGCTATTGCTGAATTTGAAGCATTAGGAAATGTTACAGATTAATCTATGGGATTAGATTGTTCTAATATATCGCTTGTTCTTTATTGTGTATACTCAAACAAGAGCAAGCAAGCTTATTTGTAATATGAAATTTTGATTGGAGTTGTTTTTCTATGTTGTCTAAACGTAGTGTAAGAAGTTTAACACTTAAGTGTTTTAAGAAAAAAAACAGTAGGGGTTTTACGCTAGTTGAATTATTAATTGTTATGGTTATTTTAGGGTTGCTAGCTTCTTTAGTTGCCCCAAAAATGTTTGGTAAAATTGGTTCTTCTAAACAAGGAACAGCTAAAACACAAATGGAATTGTTTTCTACATCTCTTGATATGTATCGTCTTGATTTAGGCACTTACCCAAATGAATTAAGTAAGCTTAGAGCATCAGATGACCCAAGCTGGCAAGGTCCTTATTTACCAAAAGAAATACCTAATGATCCTTGGGGTAATCCCTATTATTATAAGTTTCCTGGCGATAATGGCGAATACGATTTGATTAGTTATGGCAGTGATGGAAAAGAAGGCGGTAGCGATGAAGCCAGTGATATTACCTACTAGTATTACTGAGCACCTAACTGAAGTGTTAGGTATTAGCAATGAAAAAATAGCTGAAGCTAAAAAATTACAAAAAAGTTTAAGTACAACCTTAGAGCGTACTTTAATTTCAATGGGTGTGTTAGATGAAAAACAATTACCTCATATTTACTCCACGTTATACCAAGGTAGTGTTCTAGCAAACGACACAGAGGTATTAGCCCCTGAAAATATTGCTAAGTTATTACCTGTTATTAACAGTGAGTTTTTATTGCAATCTAATGCTGTACCAATAAATTTATTTGAAGATACTATCTTAATTGCTATAAGTGATACAGAGCAGTGGTCGTTAATTGATTATTTGCGTTTATTACCTTTGAAAATTAAGTATGCTTTTTGTACAGGTAAACAGATTGCATTACTTAAAGAGAAATATGAAATAAACTTCAATATAGCTCAACAAAGCCAAGTAGGTCAGCAGTATGTGGGTGAAGGTGAAATAGAGCGCTTAAAAGAATTGGCCCAAGGAGCTCCTACAGTTTCATTTGTAAATAATCTTGTTGCAGAGGGGGTCAAGCTAGGTGCATCGGATTTACATATTGAGCCCGTAGCTGAACGATACCGAGCGCGTTATCGTGTTGATGGTATACTTCATGAAGCAGACGCAATCCCACAAAATTTACAGTTAGCTGTTATATCTCGTATTAAAATTCTTTCAGGTATGGATATAGCTGAAAAAAGACGCCCGCAAGATGGAAAAATTGAAACTCGAGCGAATAATGTTGATTTAGATATTCGTTGTTCTTCTCTTCCTCTAGGTGTTGGCGAAAGTATGGTTATGCGCTTTCTTATTAAAAGTTCAGTACAATATGATTTAGCAACATTAGGTTATGAGAGTGATTTAGCTGAACGTGTTCAAGCGGATTTGAAAAAAACAGCAGGTGTTATTTTAATGACCGGACCTACAGGTTCAGGTAAAACTACTAGTTTGTATTCATATCTTAATCAACTTAATAGACCTGAAGTAAAAATTATAACCTTAGAAGATCCAATTGAATATCAATTAGAAGGCATTAATCAGGTTCAAATAAATAATGAAATTGGGTTTGATTTTGCTAAAGGGTTACGCAGTATTGTTCGACAAGATCCCGATGTTATTATGGTTGGTGAAATTAGAGATAATGAAACAGCAAGAATAGCTTTACAGTCTGCTTTAACTGGTCATTTGGTATTTAGTACTGTTCATACAAATGATGCTGCTACTGCTTATACACGTTTACTTGATTTAGGCGTACAAGAGTATTTGCTTAACGCTGCATTGGTGTCAATTTTAGCACAACGTTTAGTACGAAAATTATGTGACTGTGCTCAAATAAAATCAGTAGATGAAATTTCTGCACTGGCAAATCAATATGATTTAATTACATTAGCTAACCAATATCACGTCGATAACATTGAATTAAAAAACGTTGTGGGATGTGATAAATGTGGTCATACAGGTTTTCAAGGTAGGGTCGCGCTACTAGAATATTTACCCTGTGATAATGAAATAAAGCAATTACCAAAAGGGGAAACTTTTTTTCATGAAGCAGCTGAATATATGAAAAGAAATAATTTACGGACTTTGAAACAAGATGGTTATTTAAAGGCGATTAAAGGGCAAACTACTTTAGAAGAAGTGCTGAGAGTTGCAGGATGAGCCAAAAGTATAAATATAAAGCACTCACCGCTTCAGGTGATAAGGTTGCTGATTATCTGTTTGCGGTTGACGAAAAGTCTGCTAGGTCAGTTTTAAAGAAACAATCATTAGTTGTTGTATCTTTAGAGCTAGAATCGTCAACTAGTTTTTTAAGTTTTGAAAAAAAAGCGAGTGCATCCGATATTGAGCAATCTACTAATCAGTTAGCAACTTTATTAGAGAATGGATTAAAAATAAATGATGCACTTGAAGTACTTGTTGATACAGCGCCATCGCAAGCATTAGGTAAAGTATGGCACGAAATATATACTGATGTACAAGCTGGTACTAGTTTATATCAGGCTCTGTATAAATATCCTGAATTATTTGATGTTCTGTATCTTGAAATGACAAATATCGCCGAAAACACTGGTACATTGCCAACCGTGTTTCGTAGTTTGTCAGATAATTTAGCTTTCCAGCGCGATCTAAAAAGTAAAACTATACAAGCGTTAACGTACCCTATGATTATTTTTATGGTATGCCTAAGTGCCATATTTGCTATTTTTAATTTTGTTATACCTAATATGGAAAGCGTTTTTACCTCAGCAAAAGAATTGCCAGCTTACACTCAGTGGTTGCTAGATAGCAGTCGTTTTGTAAGTCAAAATAATTTACTTATTTTTTTATTGATGGGAGGGGGTGTGTTGGTACTTGTTGCATTGTGGCGACAAGATAAAACTAGGCAATTATTAATGCAATGGATTTCAGTTATCCCATTTTTAGGAACTATGATTGATAAGGCTGAGCAAATTCGTTTTTCTTCGGCCATGAGTCTAACATTACAAAGTGGTTTGAGTTTATCTGATTCACTATCTTTAAGTATAAAAACATTAAATTCAGTAGTAAATAAACAGCAATTAGAACTGGCTAAAGTTAAAGTTGATAATGGAGCACCTTTAGCTGAAAGTCTTTCATCAAGCTACTTTTTAGATAGGATCTCTTTATCACTAATTAAGGTTGGGGAACAAAGTGGCACACTTGATAGTTCTTTTGCTGAAGTAACTCGTCGAGCAAAAACCGACTTTGAATCATGGATGATTAAACTTACTTCATTGTTAGAGCCATTATTAATCTTAATAATGGGGGGCATCGTTGGCGGTGTTGTTGTTGTTATGTTATTAAGTATCGTTTCTGTTAATGATATTTCATTATAAACGAGTTCTATAATTTGATTATATATTCTAGAAATCCTGGTTTTACTTTAATTGAGTTATTAGTTGTGATGGTTATATTAGGGCTAACGTCAAGTTTGGTAGCGCCAGATATGTTTTCAATTGTTAAGCGTGCTCAGGCAAAAACAGAGCTAGAAAAAATAAAAGCTATTGCTGAGTTGAGCGTTGAAAGAAGTTTTTTTTCAGCAAGTACAATAGATATAATATTTAAAGATAATACCGTTGTATTTTCACAAGTTAACCCCTTAGCTACAGAAGAAATTAATATTTTAAGAGAAATAGAAAGTGAATTTTTTATTTTTGAAGAAACACACTTGGTAATTAATAATGGTCGTTGGATAGGAAGTTATAATATAAAGTTAGTTAAAAGTCCTGAAAATAAGTTAACTACTTTTGCTTTGTTTGAGGGTAATGAACCAATAAAAACTGTAGATGTAGAATATAGTGAATCTGAGGATAATACTCAATAATGTTATTCCAGAATAGAATTCGATATAAATGGCTAAAAATAAATTCAGGGATGACTTTAATAGAAGTGATGATCGCTTCTGTTATTTTATTTGCAGCAATAGGTACTGTATCAGGAGTTCATAGAACGTTAAATCATTACCAACGTCAAAATTTGGCTGACTATGCATTATTACTCAACGAGCAATTCTTTTTTGATTATCTTTCTTATTCTTTAGATCAGAAAATTTTTTCAGGAAACTTTGAAATAAGTGATTATCAGCTAATATGGGAAGCTAAACTCATTAAAGAGGCGCCTGTAATAAGTTCTTTTGATCCAGAGTTAAATTCGGCCGAACAGTATTTGGCCTTTAATAATATTTCATTATATAGAGTTAGTTATCACCTTAAACAATATCCGGAAAAGTCCTTTGAGATCACTCAACTTACCGTTGATGCAACGGCAGCATCAACAGGGTTTTAGTCTATTAGAAGCTCTTATCGCCGCAACTATTTTTGCGGCAGTTTTATTAATTGCATCCTCTGCATTTAAGTTTTTTATGTCGATAGGATCTCGTACAATTAATAGTGAACAAGTTATGCAAGATACTATGAGAATAATAAAAATAAGGAGCTCTATAAAAGGCCTACATCATTATTACTTGCCTGAAAGTGCAATCAACCTAAAAGAGTCTAAACCATTCTTCTTGGGGAATAGCGATGGTTTTACTGGGATCACGTTAAACTCTATTGATTTTGATAAACAACCTACTCGCATATCCGTTACAACGAGAAGAACGTCATTGGATATGACCGATCTTGTTTATTGTGAGTACAATAATAAACAAAACTTTCCAGTAAAGAGTATCAAGTCTGAATGCGAGAGACCTAGAGTATTGATAACTAATGTGGAAAAAGTAAAATTTGATTATTTTGGATGGTCCTCATTGAATGCGCTTTATGAAGGGGCTGCAGCACCCTCTAATGGTTTAAGTAATAAAAAAGTGTGGGCTGAAACATGGGATGCAACAAAGTTAGGGTTACTTCCTCAATATATTAAAATAACGTTTACTTATAGTGAAAAGGTTTTGCCTTACCAGCCTAAACAGCTATGGTTTCATATTGCTGATGCAGACCCCTTACAATTTAATGTTAATAGTTCTAATAATGAAGAATAAATCGAGTGGGGCAGCATTGATTATAGTGCTTTTTATTGCTGCTATATTAGCGAGTGTTGCTGCTTTGATGATAGTGAAAACAAAGCAACATGTGGAGAGAATAACTATTGCAAAAGACTTTATGTCTGCTGAACGTAAACTTATTACGGATATAAACAATCTCATATATGTTACTCAAACAACACCTTATGCGATTATGGGAGACAATACTGATTTTTCATTGTTTGATTTACCGGAAGGAATTAATTTACAAGGAATTCCTTTTTTGTATCAAGACTCTAATGTGTCTATTCAAGATATGGGAGGGCTTATTTCAATAAATCCTCTTGAGCAAACACGTTTTATAAAATATCTTAAGCACTTGAATTGGCCAGAAAGTGAAATTTATCGCTTTATTGATGTGCTTTTAGATTGGCAAGACATTGATGGGTTTAAACGAATAAATGGTGCAGAAGCATTTGAATATGGTGTGTTTGGTTACCCACTAAATCAAAATTTGCAAGCACTTAAAGATATTACTTTATTTGAGAAAGTAGATGTTAAACGCCTTGAGTCCCTAGCAATAGATAAAAATTTGATGTTATTTGGTGTAGGGGCTAATACCCCTGGTTATGCACCTAATGATTTGTTATCTATTTTTAATACTGATTATGATGCCGAACTTATTCTTAAAGAAAGAAATGAGAACCGAAAAAAAGGGATCCTAACAACTAATAATTATCCAACAGGAAATTGGATCATTAAAGTTAGTACTAGCTATGGGCAAGCTAAATCGAGTAAGATACTGCATTTGTTAAAGCGCTTTGGGGAACATCGCCCTTTTGTTATTAGTCGTTGGCAGGAACGAGAAAATTAAGCACTTAGGCTTGTTTTGAACATTATTTAAAAGGTTGTCGCTTGAGTAGTCGATATTTATTGTTGGAGCCTAATGGCTTGTTCCGTTTATTTAATAAACGGGATGAAAAATCACAAGAAAAGTTTAAAAAACACAACTTAATTGATGCTGTTCGCTTTGCTTTTTCTACATGTTATATAGGGCGGAGCTTATATTGGGAACGTATTGTCCATTATCCTACAACTAACCTCCTTGAAGTACGTAAAATCGTACAATCAGAGATAGATTATATTTCTCCTGTAGATGGTAATACATATGCTTATATAGTTAATTTATCAAATAAAAGAACTACGGTATTATATTGCTGTTTTCCAGAGGCTATTGTTTCTAAAGTTAAGTCCTATAATCTATGGCGTTTACTTCCTGAAACACTACCTTATTATAGGTACTTGTTCGGAAAAACGGGGGTTTACCTATCAAAACTCGACTTATCTGCCTTATTAATCAATACCAAAGAAAATAACGTTGAAGTTTGCGATACATCAGTCAGTAATGAATTGTTAATAAAAAATGATGGGGAAAACTATTCTTCATTACCTGTGGAAAGGGAGAACCTAGACATGTTTTCCACTGCAATGATTAAAGACGCAGATGTGATTGAACAAAATAATATTGAAGTCATATTTGAGCAATTTAATTCATTAAAATTTATTGATCTGATCGCGCAGGTTAATGAAGGGATTAAAGGAATTGTTACTAAAAAGGGGTATTTAGGACGTTATTTTGCTACAGTATTTCTTATGGCCTTGTTAACTTTTATTATTGGTAAGTCTGCATTCATTTCTTGGCGCCATGATTATATTACAAACGAAATTACTGAATCAAAAAAGGCTGCTGTTGATTCATTAGCATTTTCAAATCAATTAAAAAAAATAACAAAAGATGTAAAAAAAATAAATACATCGATAAAATTGCAGTTATCTAAAGCGCAGCTATTAAACATATTATCTAGCTTAACCACTAAGGATAATGGTTTAGAATTTTCAATAATTGATATTTATTCATCTGAGATGCAATTACGTGGAACATGTAATAATGCGGCTAACTTATTGACTACACTTTCTAACATTCATGGTTTTAATCAGGTAGAATTTAATTCTCCTCCGACAAGCCTGAAGGGTGGAGGCGAACGATTTTTTATAAAATTACTTTTTGATGAGAATATTACTCATTATCAAGATAAAGCTAAAGAGTTAGTTCAATGAATAAGCAAAAAACTACTTTAGTTATATTGGCATCACTTGTTTTAATTAAGTTTTTACTTTTACCGTGGAATGATTGGGTGAACGAGACTGAAAGTGATATATCTAGGCTTAAGGTTTTTGAAAGTAAACAAAAACAGGTTATTGAAAATGAGTTGTTGATTCGAGATGAGCTTGTTAAATATCAAGCTAATTTTTCTCTCTTTATTGAAAATCTACCCACTGTAAAATCGGGGGATAAAGCAAACACACTCTGGTTTTCACTTATTGATACAATAAAAAAAGAGGAAATAAAAGTTTATAATCAGCGTGTTGAGTTCGAAGAGTATGTCACTGACGATGTTGCCTATGTTACAGGTGTGTTTTATATGTCAGGATTGGCTAAAGATGTTATGGCGGCTGTCTTAAAACTGGAATCTAAATCTCCATATGTTTTTTTAGAACAATTGAAGCTTATTCGTAGTCAGGGCAAGAATAAAGAAGACCTAGTTGTTCAGATATACTTGAGAGCATGGTTTACAACGATTAATAAGAATGAAAAGTGAATAAAATAAAAAAAGAAACGTTGTTATCTGTGGGGGTAGGTATAATAGTGGGAGTTTTATTTCTTGTTATTAATCTATTTTTTTCTTTTTTTGAGAGTAAACCGTCTTATTCTACGAATAAAGATGAGCAAGTTTTTATTTCTATGGATAGTAATAATGAAGCAAGTGATTTATTAATACCTTTACTCAAAATGTTTGGTTTTGAAGTTGATTCATTTGTAGATACTGATGCTTTGTTGTTGGCACTAGAAAATGTCAATGTGAAAATTGTAGCTCAATCTCGTATTGGCGGGCGTTTAAATACATTGTTAGACATTGTTACACCAAATGAAACTAAACGAATATCTGTAACGGAAGGCACTATAGTGAAAGGCTTTTTAATTAAGTCAATTAACAATAAGTTATTGATATTAGAAAAAGATAAAGAAGAATACACGATTAAATTATTTCATCCCAAAGAAATCAACCAAAATAGACTAGAAAATGACATTAAGTAATAAATCCATTAAGTATCATCTACCAATAGTTGCATTGTCTTTGGTGTTAAATGCTTGTAGCTCAATACCTCAAGAAAAAGTTGACATGATCAAGCCTGATTCTTTAAGTATTAAAGAATCAATTGTTGCTAAATCAGCCGAAGAAAGAAATCAATTTGTAGAAAATAAACTTGAGATTGAGAAAGCTAAAATTGAACAGAAAAAACCTACTGAAAAAGTTGATAATATAGCTGGTTTTGGCGTTTTGGAAACAAACGATAAAACACCTCCAATATTTGAAAATACGGAACAAGTAACTATAAGTGTTGATGGTATGACTGTTGTTGAGTTTATTCATTATGTTTTTGATGAGTTACTGAATTTAAATTATGTCATATCTACTCAATTACAAAGTGATACTAATAAAGTTTCTTTAAACCTAAGTGATCCTGTTGATAAAGATGTACTTTATTCTACGTCAGAGCAATTACTTGCAGAAAATGATATTGCCTTATTAAGAAAAGACAATATTATTTATTTTCAAAAGAAAGCAAAAAATAAACGTTATAAAACAGCATCCGTAGGAATAGGGCGTTTAGATGGGGATGTGCCTGATACTACAGGTGAAATAGTACAAATTATTCCTTATGTATATACAAATAGTTCCAGTCTTTCTAGTGTTATTACAAAGCTTACAGGTGTGAAAGTTCAAATTGATGGTAAGCGAAAAATAGTGATGGCAGAGGGAGCACAAAAAGAAATACATGAAGTTATGAGAGTTCTTCGTATGCTTGATGTCCCTAGCTCATCGGGTAAAGAAATTAGATTGATTGATCTTGCTTATATTAGCCCTGATGACTTGGTTAAACAATTAGCTGAACTATTACAAAACGATGGCTTTGAAGTTGGTAATGATAAGGATATAACTTTTGTTACTATGCCTCGCTTAGGGGCTATAGTTGTCTATGCTGTTAGCCTTGATGCTGTAGAAAGAGTTGAGTTATGGAGTCAGAAACTTGATGTTGCCGTTGCTGGTAATGAACCTCAGTTCTTTGTTTACAGACCACTATTCAATAAAGCCAATGATTTACAAACTTCTTTATCGCCTATAATAAATTCTATTTTAAATGATGCACAATCTTCAGAAAATTCAGTTATTAAAGCTGACGCGAAGAGCAATTCAGGAGCATCATCAAGTCGATCTACTTCATCTATGACAGTTGATGAAACACAGAATGCTTTAGTATTTTATACTACATCTGAAAGGTATAGAAAAGTACTACAATTATTGCAGAAACTTGATTTGCTACCAGGACAAGTTATTCTGGATATAGCAATAGCTGAAGTTACACTTTCAGATGGTATTTCTTCTGGTGTTGATTGGTTTTATGATTCGAAAGGGCAAACTGAAGATGGATCAACTAATGTTTTACCAACATCATTAACCGGAAGTTTGCTGAGTTCAGGTGCTTTAAATTTAGTTGGAATTGATGGGGATTGGAGAGTTGCTTTAAATTTTTTAAAGTCAAAACAAAATATAAAAGTTTTATCAAAACCCTTTTTTATAGTAAAAGATGGTGAAAGTGCGACAATCAACTCGGGTAGCCAGGTACCTACAATTACTCAAACAAGTACGAGTGATACAGATAGAGTAACTAATTCTGTCCAATACATAACGACAGGTATTCAAGTTGCAATAACGCCAACTATAAATGCTAAAGGCTTAATCAATCTAGAGATATCAATGTCTTCTAGTAGTCCTACTGGTGATTCATTAACACCATCTATTAATAGTCGTTCAATACAAACAAATGTTTTTAGTGCTGATGGCCAGACCGTTGCTTTAGGTGGACTTATCCAAGAAACATTAAATGACACTAGTAAAAACGTTCCTTTTTTAAGCTCTCTTCCTATTTTAGGGAAACTATTTGGTACGAATGGAGACTCATATGCTCGTACAGAGCTTATGATGCTAATTACCACAAGAATTGTAACGGATGTAAATGAAGTAGATGAATTTAGAGATAAAATCTTAGATTTATATAGTTTCCCTCTTGATAACTCGAAGTAACTCATTGTTGATTAACATTCCATTTTAGGTGTTATATATCTAATAAATAACTGGTGTTTGGTCAATAACAAAAACAAGTATTAAAACGAAAAATAAAATGAAAATATTATTAGTTGGTAATCATACCTGTGGGAACAGAGGGGATGGTGCAATATTACGTGGCTTATGTTCTAGTTTAAGAGGAATTGAGCCTAATATTGAAATTGATGCAATTACACGTTATCCAATAAGTTCATCTTACCTAATAGGTGAAACATTACACTCTGATCTTCTTTATTTATATCATAAAAAACGAGGCGGTAGGCTAGATAGAATTTGGAAAAAGTTTAGCCAAAAATTGTTGCCTAAGTTACTTTTTTTGACGCTTGAAGGTTGGTGGAAGGGGAAACTACCGCATCATATCCAGCAACACATAAAAGATTTAAAGAAATATGATGCTGTGATTCAGGTTGGGGGATCTTTTTTTGTTGATTTATATGGTTGTGCGCAATTCGAGCACGCTTTATGTGCACTTATTGCTGAAAAGCCATTGTATATGGTTGGACACTCCGTTGGACCATTTCAAATTTCTGAATTTAATGCTTTAGCAAAAGCTGTTTTTGGACGAGTTAATTTACTCTCGCTGAGAGAGCCAGTTAGTTTATCTTTAATGGAAGAGGCTCGAATACCTGTTTCTAAAGTGCATAAAGGTGCAGATACTGCTTGGTTAGTTGATACTTCTCCTGTTTATATACCGAGAGACTTACTTAGTTTGGTTAATCAGGCGCCTACAGTAGCAATAACATTAAGAGAACTTGCTCCTTTTGACAAACGTTTAAACGTAAGTCAGCATGATTATGAAACTGCTTTTTCTCAACTTGTAGATGAACTTATTGCTAAAGGGTATCAAGTCGTAGCAGTGTCAACATGTACAGGTATTGATAGTTATCATAAAGATGACCGTATGGTAGCTCTCAATGTTGGGCGAAAAGTTAAGTCGAAATTGGGGTATACGGTAGTGATGGACGAGCTTAATGATGTTCAACTTGGCCATTTCCTTTCATATTGTAAGCTTACTATTGGTACTCGCTTGCATAGCGCTATTATTTCGATGAATTTTAATACTCCCGCAATTGCTTTAAATTATGAGCATAAATCAGAAGGAATAATGCAACAATTAGGTTTGAGTGAGTATTCAAAAGAAATACAAAGTCTGTTTGATGGTTCTCTCAGTAATACTATCAATACAGTCTTAAGCAATGTTGATGAAAAAAGGGGGGGGCTTAAACCTTTTGTTGATGCAGAAAAATATCGCGCCCATAAAATGGTAACATCTGTAATATCTGATATTAGAGACCTTAATAAATGAAAGTAACTTTTTTTTTAGGTGAATTTCCAGTACAGTCCGAAACTTTTATAATAAATCAAATTAATGGTTTAATAGACTTAGGTCTTGAAGTGGAAGTACTCGCTTTAAGAAGAGGGTCTTCGAAAGCGTTAGAAGCCAAGGAGCTTATAAAACATGACTTACTGGCTAAAACTCGTTATCTAATAACAGAAAAAAATCAAGATTCAAAAATTTATTGTATATTTCAGCGTTGTAGCTCAATAATTAAGTGTTTATTAACAAAACGTATTATTCATTCTTTAAATTTTAAAAAATTTGGTAAAATGAGTAAGTCACTTCTCTTGCCTTCAGTTACAGCATCTATTAAATCGTCAATCAAAACCGATGTTATCGTTGCCCATTTCGGTGTTGTAGGAGTTATTGCAAATCATCTTAAAACTCTTGGCTTATTAGAGGGTAAGTTAATGACTGTTTTTCATGGAGCTGATATATCAGTAAAAGATGTCTTGAATAACTTTCAGAATGAATATGCTCAATTGTTCATAAAAGGTGATGTAATGTTACCTATAAGTGAGTTATGGAAAATACGTTTAATTGAGATGGGGTGCCCTGCTCATAAAATTTATATTAATAGAATGGGAATAAACCTTGACGATTTTTCAAGTAGAGATTTAAAGAAACCATTAAATTTACCTTTATCAATTATTACTGTGGCTCGCTTTGTGGAGAAAAAAGGCTTGTTTGATGCTGTGTCAGCAATGTATTTGTTGAAACAAAGGGGAGTTGAATTTAATTATAAAATTGTAGGTGGCGGAGAGCTTGAAGAAAAACTGAAAGAACATATTAATAATTTGAATTTAGAAAGTGATATAGAGTTAACTGGTTTTCAATCGCAGGAAACGGTAAAAAATTACTTAAACGAAGCAGATGTTTTTTTATTACCTTCAATAACAGCAAAAAATGGTGATATGGAGGGGATTCCTGTTGCTTTAATGGAAGCTATGGCTATGGGGATTATTGTTGTGTCAACTGTTCATAGTGGCATCCCTGAGCTTATTAAAGATGGTTGTTCAGGCTTTTTAGCATCGGAATCTTCGCCAAGACAATTATGTGAGATTTTAGCTAAGGTAATTAATGATGACCAAATTGATATCGCTCAAATAAGAGCTAACGCATTGAATACAATTGCTGAAAAATTTAACCAAAAGTCCTTATATAAAGACCTTAAAGAGATAGCAACATCAGTTTATGAGCATTAAAAAAGAAGCAATATGGATTTTTGGTTCAACAGGTATAAGTGCGCTTAGTCAGATAATTGTATTAATACTTCTATCGCAATCTGAGGATGTAGGGGTTTTAGGTGAATTAGCTATTATTAATATAGTGCTTTTCTTTGCTTTTTCTTTGCAGGATTTAGGTTTGTCTAGCTATTTTATTCATAGACAATCCATAAGTAAAAAAGAAGAATCTACACTATTTAGTATTAATTTAGCTTTAGGTTGTTTAGCAACTATTATTGTCTTTTTTTTATCGATTCCTATTGGTGTTTTTTATGTATCAGATAATATTACAAAAGGTCTTCAAATTGTAGCTTTTAACTTTATTATCATTGGTGCAACATCGCAGTATCAAGCACATTTTATAAAAATGTTGCAGAGTGATTTACTTGCTAAAATTGAAATTATTTCAAAAGTAATATTATTATGTTTTGTTCTTTATTTTGTTTATTATTTAAATATGTCTTTGTTTGGCTATCTTTATGCCGTATTGATTGGTTCAGCTGTTAAGTTATTACTCATTCTGTTTATATCTCCTGTAGAGTGGCATCCTTCTTTTTCGTTTGATAAAAATATAATCAAGCCTGCACTTAGGTTCGGTTTTTTTCAGATGGGGTCTCAAATAATTAATCAATTACGTACACAATTAGATCAATTAATTATCGGAAAGTGGTTAGGGATTGAAGCTCTCGGTGTTTATTCATTAGCTAAAGAGTTTATTATGCAACCAACAAAGTTAATAGCCCCAATAACTTCCAAGCTGGCTCTACCTAGACTTGCTAAAGTTCAAACTTCAGTTAAAGGCACTAAACTAATTTTTAATCAAGCCAGTCAAGCTATATTACTTCTTAATATGATTGTCTATTTGATTTTAACCATTGCACTTTACTATTTAATTCCGCAGTTTTTTGGTCAAGATTATATATATTCATTTGAAATATATACAACTCTATTGTTGGTTGGCTTGCTAAGGCCTATAGGTAGTTTATTTGGCGTACTAGCACAATCACAAGGTGTGAGTAATATTGAGTTTAGATGGAACCTTATATCTGCAATGTTATCCGTAGTTGTACTATGTTTGGCTTTTCCTTTTAAGACATTAGAAGCATTTGCTTTAGCAATGATTGGTTCACAATTATTGTTATCCTTTTATGCACCGATATATTTTTCAAAATATATCGGTGGTATTGATCATAAAAAACATTTAATAAGAATCGTTTTTATTGTTTTTTTATATTGTATTATTAAATACAGTCTGCCTAATGAATACTAAAGCTATATTTTTCTATTTTTAAAATGAATTACAGAAAAAGTAATATTACGTTAATTTTATAATTATTTTTATCAGAGTAACGTAGAATAGAGTAAGTTAATGAAAGATAATATATTCACTAAAGTTAAACGTTAGATAACAAAGGTTGTTGATGAACAATATTTCAGAACACGAGAGTAATTTATTTGATTTGGGTAGACTTATTGCTTATCTAGTATCAAAATGGAAATGGTTTTTAGTTATTGGTTTTGTTGTAGCAGGTGTTTTTGCTTACATATCAATCGACTTACCAAACCAATATACATCAGAAATTTTATTAACAGAAGCAGATGACGAGACCAGTGGATTGGATGGTATGTCCGGCCAACTTGGGGGGCTAGCAAGCTTAGCTGGTATTAATGTAGGTAACTCAAAAAAAAATAAGCTTGTAGCATTACAAATATTAAAATCACGTAGATTTTTAGTTGATTTTGTTAAGTTTAATAAACTTGAGGTAAAGTTATTTGCTGTAAAAAAGTGGGATATTACCACAGATAAGTATGTTTATTATGAAGATAAGTATGACAAAGAAAACGGTGTGTGGTTACAGCGCGCAGATAAGCCTATTAGCTACTATCCAACTGATCTAGAAATCCATGAACTTGTAAAGTCGTCTTTGACTGTTGATATGGATACAACTAATAGAGTCACTAAAATTAGTTTTACGTCACTTAATCCCAATGATGCTCAATTATTGCTGTCTAAGCTAATTAAAACTTTAAACAATGAACTACGCCAAGATGATTTAAGTAGAGGGGAAAAACAAATTGCTTTTTTGCAGCATCAATTGGAGTTAGAAAGAAACGCAGGTATTCGTAACGTTTATTATTCTCTTATCGAAGAGCAAATAAAATCGTTAACTTTAGCAAAGGCACGCAACGAATACATTTTTAAAGTTATTGATCCTGCTATTTTTCCAGAAGAAAAGTCTTCTCCTAAACGTGCTTTGATTACTGTTTTGGGCGGTTTTATAGGCGGTATTCTCTGCTTTATATTTTTTTCTATAAGATATCTTTTAAAATCTAATTGATTCGTTTGAAGGAATTGGTTTACCCCTTAGACTTTAAACTGTATAGCTTTCGGCTAGTAGTTATGTTTATTATATAGGTGTGGAATATTGTAATGGTATGCATATCAAATATAAAATAATTACCATTTTATTTGGGTAACGAAGTATTGCTATCGTTTATTTATTGGTAATGTGGGCTGAAAGTCTAGGGCTGATAAAACAAACTTGTGAGTATGTAGAGATTAAAATACGCTGATCAAAGATCATATTCACAGTTGGTATTAGAGGTAACTCTTTTAATGATCTTTAGTGGCTTTTATGTACCCTTGAATAATATTTAATAAATTGAGAATATCAAAATTGAACTTATTGTTTTTTTAAATGGTCGAATAAAACAAAAAAACAAAACATAGGGTATTGAGTTGCCAGCCTTTTTGCTACTTTAGGTTCTTTAAACATACGGTATAACCAACGTAAATTGTATTTATTAATAACTCTTGGGTAGTAGTTTACTTTATTTTTACTTTGGTGCAGAAAGCCTCCGCAAGTATATATTTGTTTTATTTGTAGGGGTAAACTTTGTTTTATTAATTGTGCAAATTCATCTTGTTTAGGTGTACCAAGACCACAAATAACATAGTTGGCTTTGCTTAATTTTATATATTCTAATATTTTATTGTCGTCATCAAAATAACCATTATGATATCCACAAATATTTAACTTAGGATAATATTTTTTAAATTGTGTTATAGCGCCTTTTAATTCACTTTCTTTACTTCCTAAAATAAAAATCTTTAATTGGTTTTCTTCTGCTGTTTCAAAAAAATATTTGGCAAAAGAACCGTAGTCAAAACTGACTCTTGGAGTATCTTGATTGAGTAATTTTTTAAATACCCAGCTAGAGATTATTGCATCGCTGTGATAGTGGTCAATATTTTTATATGAGTCTTTTTTATTCCTTAACAATTGATAGGAAAATGGGTTAATAAATGAAATTGCTTTACAAGAGTAATCTTTGTTATGAATACTTTTAAGTAATTCTCTTTGAATGTTTGGAGTTTTTTTTACAATGGCTAATAAAGGGTGCATTAAAATATTCTTTTAATAATAAAATATGGTAAAAATGTAAGAAATATACTAATAAACCAGTAACTGTCTTTAAGTAATGTTGGTTCATTAAAGAGAATTTTTCTAGCTTGTTTCTTATTGTTTACTTTTAAGTTGTTTTTAACGCAATATAAAGCGCTAAAGTGCAATAACTGCTTTAAGCTATTACGGAAGTTATTAGGTACTTCTTCATTCTTTAAGTCTTCAGTCCAGTATGAAATATGGGGGGCTAAGCTTGTTATAATATGTGTTTTACATGCACTATTTGCAATAGAAATATCATAGTAAACACTAATAGTATTGCTAAACGCAATAGGGTATTTGTATGCAATTCGCGACCATAATAATTGATCTTCTCCCATAGCCATACCTTGGATAAAACCTCCAACTTGATAGAATGCTTCTTTTTTTATCGCAACTGATGATGCCGTAACAGGAAGATCAGCTTTTATACAAGATAAAAAGTAGTTTTGAATGAGGCCCGAATCTTTAGGAACAAAACGTAAGTTTGCGGGTGTGATTTTTTTGAATTTTATAAATGAATAAGCAGTAGCAAACATTCCTGCTGTTGGATAGGCTTTTATCAATTTGATGATTTCTGTAGTGAAATGTGGTAACCAAATATCATCAGCATCAATTAATAATACGTATTCATTTGAAGCATTTTTTATTCCATTATTTCTAGCAGAAGATACGCCTTGGTTTTTCTGTGAAATTATTTTTAATTTATTACTTTTAATTGAGTTAACTATTTCTACACTATTATCAGTTGAGCCATCATCCACAATAATTATTTCATCAACGGGGTGATTTTGATTTAAAATAGACTCTATTGCTCTTTTTATATATTGTGATTTATTAAAAAGGGGAATTACAGCGCTTAATTTAGAAGTCATGGTTATTTACTTTAGAACCTTTTGTCGCTATCGCAAGGCATAAAACATAAGTTATGGCTGATGTACCATTAAACAATACATGCCCAACGGTGATCGAATGAAAGAAAGCTAAACTCATTGTGAGTGCTATTGCAAACTCCTTCTTATGCAAACTCTTTTTAAGCGCGAAAAAATAAACAGATACGTAAATTAAGACAGTAATAATACCGTATGAGAAAAATAGTTCAAATAAATCGTTTTCTAAAGTTTTTCGTAATAATAATGCTCCGGAGCTGAAGTCAGTATAAGCGTAGTATGCTCCTCCTCCAAATAACACTCTAAATGAATAAAGGCCATTTGTGTTAAGCTCTGTAAAGGCATCCCGAATAAATGTATCTCTGGAACTTGCTATAAAGTGCATTTTGTTATCTATACTATTAAATTTGAATATTATATTCTCAAATACACTGCTAACTACGCTGATAAGTGTAGGTAATAAATAAATAGCTAATATAGTAATGGCCACTGCTGATATTATTGGTGATTGCTTAGATAATTTGTATGCTAATAATATTAAGGCTATTAATAAAAATACTAGGCTAGCTTTTGTACCTAATAATGCTGTAGTTATAATTAAAAGCACTATATGAAAAAATTTTCTTAGTGTTATTTTATCATTAAAGCATATAAGTAATATAGTACTTACACCCAAAACTACACCCAACCCGTTCCCTGATATAAATAATCCTCTTGTTGCTATACCTATTTGGTAATTTGAAATATGAAAGCCAGAAAAGTATGCAGTTAATACCAATAATGAAACGATGGTGCCGTAATTTATTAGTTGCTTTATTACGTAAATTGTCCGTGTTCTATCGTAATTAATCCAATTAGCCACATAATAATAACAACTCAGTGAAAATAGAATTTTTATAGAGAAAATAATGCCAGAGATAAACGCTTTTAAGTTCATATGGAAGCATGCAATGAATACTTCAGTTAAAAAAAGATAACACATTGCGTAGATAATGATTTTAAGTGAAGAACGAAATTTTGCTCTATCTAACATCAAGATTACAAGAGCAAATAAAATAAATCTAGCTATTTGTGAAGGGGAGCCTATAGTATTTTCAGACGTTATTTTTAGTTTAAAAAGCGCTCCCGTTAAGTTATCTACAACAGGTAGTAAGATAATAACAAGGAAAAAAAACAGTGAAAATAACGGGATTTTTTTAGGTATGATAAAACTCATTTTTTCTTATACTTTAAAATTTGAGCACCTAATTTATTCCAAGAAAATCTATCAATTGCTATCCTACGACTATTATTTGACATTGAATTCCTTAAGGATGGTTCATCGATTAATAACCTTATACATTTTGTAATTCCTGCTTCGTTTACAGAATCAGTATAAAGAGCTTCTTTTTCACTTAATAGCTCTTGTGTCGCGGTAGTAATTTTTGATCCTTTAAAGGCTACTATAGGTAAACCAGTAGATAGAGCTTCAAGGATGGTTTGTCCAAGAGGTTCATAAGTAGAAGACATTACAAATATATCCGCCAACTGGTAGTATGGTGCGGTATCGCTTTGCGGACCCGTTAACGTGATTTTATCTTCTAATTTATTATTTGTTATTTGTTGCTTGATTGATGTGTAGTTTTCACCATCTCCTACCATCACAAGATGGCATTTTGGTAAGTTAAGTAATGCATCTATAACCATTTCAAACCCTTTTGCTTTAACAAATCGCCCTACTGTTAGTAATATTATTTTATCTGTAGGAATACTAAACTTTTCTTTTAGTGATATTTTGTTTTGAACAGGAATGAATCGCTCTGGATCTACTCCAGGTTTTACAATAGGTATATGTTTCAGTGAGGGAATTATTTGTGATATTTGAGTAGACATGTTCTCACTAAAGACTATAACTTGATCGGAATACTTTAAAGCCATTTTTTGAATGTTATGGTGTAATATTTTTGATATGTTTAATTTTATTTTTGCTAAACCAGTATTGCTTATTAAGTTTTTATTGTTATTTTGATTAATTACTACGCCAGGAACTAAATAAATAACATTAGATAATTTACATAATTTTGCGAGTACTGTTGTCGTATGAAAACGACTTATTGTTAATATAACATTGTTATTCTGTTTGATATATTTAAGTAAAGCATATGCATTGAATAATGCTCTAATTCCTTTGAAATACTTATGTGCATATTTAGTTTGGGAGTATGAGTTATATCTGTAAATAGTTACGTTATCGATAATTTCTTTATGAGGTAAAATATGATTTTTATTTGAAACATCGCTAATAGCAATAATGACGTTATACCCTAAGTTGATGTAACTTTCTGCTAGATACTTTAAGGAGTTTTCTACTCCACCAATATTTGGAAAATACGCATTACTTGTTATTACTATCGTTTCTTTCATTGCTTTATTTATCTAGTGATAAGTTTAACTTATTCTTATTTTAACTTGTTTCATTTCATGTGTCGCCAGTAAAAAAAATTATGTTTCTTAAGAATAAATAAATTTAGTATTTGAATTTAAAATAATAAACACTACTAATTTTATATTTGAGGATAAACGAGTACCTAAATCCTCCATTTTTTGATAGAATCGCGTCAATTTTTTACCGAGAGGTTATTTCCATGAATGTAATTGAAGCTAATTTCGATGCTAAGGGCAAAAAAGTTGCCATTGTTGTTTCTCGTTTTAACAGTTTTGTTGTTGAGAGTTTATTAGAAGGTGCAGTTGATGCACTTAAACGTCATGGTAACGTTGCAGACAGCGATATTACAGTTATTCGTGTTCCTGGTGCGTATGAGTTACCTGTAGCAGCTAAGCGTGTTGCTCAAAAAGGTGGTTTCGACGCTATTATCGCTATTGGTGCGGTTATTCGTGGTGGTACGCCGCATTTTGATTTTGTAGCTGGCGAGTGTAATAAAGGTTTAGCGCAAGTGGCAATGGAGTTTACTATTCCTGTAGCCTTTGGTGTTATTACTACCGACACTATTGAGCAAGCTATTGATAGAGCTGGCCTCAAAGTGGGTAATAAAGGCGCTGAAGCAGCTTTAAGTGCTTTAGAAATGATTAATGTTTTAGAGTTGTTATAAGTTTTCAAATCTTATACTCGTTTGCGTTAGTTATAATAAGTTTTAATTTTATATTTGGATGTACCTGTGAAGCCATCACCTAGAAGAAAAGCCAGAGAATTAGCCGTACAAGCTGTTTATTCTTGGCAATTAAGTCAAAATGCTGTTAACGATATCGAAGCTAATTTTTTAGTGGACAACGCTGCTCGCCGTTTTGACATTCCATTTTTTCAGCAATTATTTCGTGGTGTAACATCATCAGCCAGCGAGTTAGATTTACTTATAGCTCCTCATGTTGATAGACCTATAGATGATGTTGACCATGTTGAAAAAGCGGTTCTCAGAGTGGCTATTTTTGAATTAAAGGAATGTTTAGATGTGCCATACAAAGTTGTGATCAATGAAGCCATTGAACTTGCTAAATCTTTTGCAGCAGATGACAGCCACAAGTTTGTTAATGGTGTTTTAGATAAGGCCGTTAAACTAATCCGTAAAGAAGCTTAGTGAGTAAAGTCTACTTTCTGTAGTTTTAATCAACACACTTTAAGCCTACTCAATTATTTGATGTGTTTTTGTGACACATCAAATAATCAAAACTGAATATTCCCCTATGAAAGAATTTGATTTAATTAAGCATTATTTCTCAGAGCAAATAGTTAAACGCAAAGATGTTATTTTAGGTATTGGTGATGACTGTGCCTTGTTAGCTCCGGCAGAACATCAGCTTATTGCTGTAACTACAGATACTTTAGTGGCTGGTGTTCATTTTCCTGAAAATACATCACCAAAAGCTATTGGCCATAAAGCTATTGCGGTTAATTTATCTGATTTAGCGGCAATGGGCGCAGAGCCTACATGGATCTCGTTAGCATTAACATTACCTGAAGTTGATGAACAATGGTTGTCAGAGTTTTGTGCTGGTATTTTTGAGTTATGTGAATTTTATAATGTTCAGCTTATTGGTGGAGACACTACTCAAGGGCCTTTGAGCATTACGGTTACCGCTCAAGGATTAACACCCAAAGATAAATATATCACGCGTTCAAATGCTAAAGCTGGTGATTGGCTTTACGTAACGGGTGAATTGGGTGATGCTGCATTAGCAATAAAAAACCTACAAGGTAAAGTTGATCTTGTCGATGCTGATAAAGGTAAAGTTTTTGAGCAATTAGACTACCCTAGACCTCGAGTTTTAGCTGGACAGGCGTTAAGAGATTACGCTACTTCAGCAATTGATATATCTGACGGGCTTATTTCAGATTTAGGGCATATTTGTAAAGCCTCAAAAGTTGGAGCTAAGCTTAACTTAGAGAATATTCCTATCTCGACGGTAATGCGTGAAACTCTCGGTAGAGACAAAGCTATAGAACTAGCACTATCGGGTGGTGATGATTACGAGTTACTTTTTACTGTACCTGAAGACAATAAAGTAGGGATGGCAACAGCTTTGGCAAACATAGGTATTCCAACTACTTGTATTGGGCAGTTAAACGGAACTGAAAAAATTACAACTGTTTTAGATGGTGAAAATGTGACAATGAGCGTTAATGGTTTTGAACATTTTTCTAAGTCTGAACCGTAAATATGAATAAGGCCGTGGTTAAGTTTACGTTATCAAATCCTATTCATTTTCTAGCATTGGGTTTTGGTAGTGGTTTAAGCCCTAAAGCTCCTGGTACATTTGGTACATTAGCTGCTATTCCTGTTTTTCTTTTATTTACTTTATTTACGCCTTTATTTTATTTCTTGGCCGTATTCGTTGTGTGCATCGCTGGTATTTATATTTGCGGTAAAACGGCTGAAGATGTTGGTGTACACGATCATGGGGCTATTGTTTGGGATGAGATAGCTGGTTATTTAATCACTATGTTTTTAGTACCTATTAGCTGGCAAAGTATTCTTGTTGGTTTTGTACTGTTTCGTATATTTGATATTGTAAAGCCTTGGCCTATTTCTTATTTAGATAAGTACGTACACGGCGGCTTTGGTATTATGATTGATGATGTAGTTGCAGGGTTTATGGCACTTGCATGTATGCATTTTATCTTTTAAACGATTGATGGTTTATAGGCCTCAATATTCCATAAAAAATAAGCAATAAAAAAGGTAGACATTATGTCTACCTTTTTTGTATCTAATAAATTGCTTTTAGTGAAGAATTCTAGCTTTAACCGTACCTTCAATTTTCTTTAATTCTTTAAGCGCTAATACGCTATCTTCTGTTTCAATATCTATAACAACGTAACCAATTTTATCGTCTGTTTGTAAATATTGAGCGGCAATATTAATATTTAATTTAGCAAATGCTAAGTTAATTTTATTTAATATACCTGGTTGGTTGTGATGTATGTGTAATAGCCTGCTTGTACCTTTACCACCATGGCTTGGTAATGATACCTCAGGGAAGTTAACTGCTGATAAAGTTGAACCATTATCAGAATACTTAGCAAGTTTACTTGCTACTTCTAAACCAATATTTTCTTGTGCTTCTTTTGTACTACCACCAATGTGTGGTGTTAAAATAACATTATCGAAAGCACGTAATGGTGAAACAAACTCTTCATCATTACCTTTAGGTTCAACAGGAAATACATCGATAGCAGCGCCAGATAGCTTTTTACTTGCTAATGCGTCAGCTAGTGCATCTATATCAACGACTGTACCGCGAGATGCGTTAATTAATATAGCGCCATCTTTCATGTTAGCAATTTCTTCAGCACCAAACATGTTTTTAGTTTGCGGGTTTTCAGGAACGTGTAAGCTAATAACTTCACATTCTTGCAGTAATGCGCGTAATGATGGTGTTTGGCTTGCATTACCTAATGGTAATTTAGTTTCTACATCATAAAATTTAACTTTCATACCAACAGTTTCAGCAAGAACACCTAACTGCATACCGATATGGCCGTAACCAATAATACCGAGTGTTTTTCCACGAGCTTCAAATGAACCCGCAGCTGATTTATCCCACTCACCTCGGTGTGCTTTAGCACTTTTTTCAGGAATACCACGAAGTAATAATAAGGTTTCACCTAATACTAATTCAGCAACTGAACGAGTATTTGAGAAAGGTGCGTTAAATACTGGGATACCTAATGATTGGGCTGCTTTGATATCTACTTGGTTAGTACCAATACAAAAACAGCCAACAGCAACAAGTTTCTTAGCGTGGCTAAGTACTTTTTCATTAAGGTTAGTACGTGAACGAATACCAATAAAGTGAACATTAGCAATTTTTTTTATTAAATCTTCTTCCGACAAAGACGTTTTTAAATATTCTATATTGTTATAACCTTGTGACTTTAGTTCTTCAAGTGCGCTTTCGTGAACACCTTCTAACAATAAAATTTTAATTTTTTCTTTAGCGAGTGAATTAGTACTCATGATATTTAAATTCTCTTAATGAATGGGTTTAGCCAGTGGCTAACAAAATTTAAAGTTATGGACGTTTAGATGTCCAAATGTATGTATAAACTAGCATATAGTGCTTAAACTCTAAAGCACTAATTTATTATTTTTGCGCCTTCAGGTGTACCAATAATAAGTGTGTCGGCACCTCTATTAGCAAACAGGCCATTAGTTACAACGCCTACCAAGGCATTAAGGTCTTTCTCTAATGTGATTGGATCAATTATGTCTAAGTTATATACATCGAGAATTACGTTTCCGTTATCGGTTACTACACCTGTTCTGTATACAGGATCACCGCCTAATTTAACTATTTCTCTAGCAACATAACTTCTGGCCATAGGAATAACTTCAACAGGTAATGGAAATGTTCCTAAAACTCTGACTTGTTTTGAACTGTCTGCAATACATATAAAGGTTTTTGCTACGGCTGCAACAATTTTTTCTCGTGTGAGTGCTGCACCGCCACCTTTGATCATATGCATGTGTGAATTAATTTCATCAGCACCATCTACATACACATCAATACCGTCAACGTTATTTAAATCAAAAACCTCAATGCCGTGTGCTTGAAGACGTTTGGTTGACTCTTCAGAACTTGAAACAGCGCCAGTAATACGATCTTTTATCGTCGCTAAAGCATCAATAAAGTGGTTAACTGTGGAACCTGTTCCAACACCTACAATCGTGTCATCTTTAATGAAATCTAGAGCTTTAATTGCCGCAGATTTTTTCATATCGTCTTGTGTCATGATGAGCCTTAAACTTATATATGAGCAAACAAAGTATCACTCTAGTGCTGAATTTTATTGAAGCAACATAGCGTGGATAATGAACATTTTTTATGCGCGTAATTATACACCAACTATCGTAATGAAAGCGATAGGTTGAGCGGCTAGCGTTGGATATTTATTTAAATGAGTAGTTTTGGCTGGGGGTTATAATGTTAGGAATAGGAATGTCCCAATCTTCAACAGGAACAGAATCAACAAGCTGGCAATCATGTGCTAAACCTATTGGATAAGGGCGTGCGTTTTTATTGGTTTTATAGTGCTCAAACCATTTTTGTAACGTTCTATCATAAAACCCACCGCCCATACCTAAGCGAGCACCTGATTTATCAAAGGCAACTAAGGGGGTAAAAATAATATCTATGTTATGTATTAGCTGAATAAGACGAACATCGAGTTTAGGTTCTAAAATTCCAAAGCGGTTTTTAAGCATAGGGGTCGTTGGCGTGTATTCTAAAAATAACAAATGGCCTTTACTGAAAGGGTGAATTACCGGTAAATATACCTGCTTATTGTGTTTCCAACACCAATCAATAAAAGCAGAGGTATTCAGCTCACCATCGTTAGCTAAATAAATAGCAATGTGTTGTGCTGAAAGTATGCTGGTATGAGACGTTAATTGATTAAGTAGTTGTGCTGCAGCATTAGCTTGTTCTTGCTGAGTTAATGATGATCGTTTTTCTCTAATCGTTTTTCTTAGCTCTATTCTGCTATTCAAAATAACATCACCTGTATTGTTGCTTTAACTTTGCTTCTATAGAGGAGGGAGTCCTCTAACATACGAGCATATGTTAGAGGAAATTTATTGGCTAGGCTACTTGAGGCGAGCTTTTTTCTTCTTTACCTTCTTGCTCTGCGAGTAATTCCCAAAATCGAGTTTTAAGGCTAAGCAATAAAATTACGATACCTATACCGATACTAAATAAACTAATTTGAATATACAGTGATGGCATTTGTTCAACGTTATTTGGATCGAAACTTCCAGCTAGTAAACCTGAAATAATATTACCAATAGAGTAGGTCAATACAAATACGCCCATCATTTGCCCTGCAAAACGCTTAGGTGATAATTTACTAACCGCACTTAATGCGGTGGGGCTAAGAATTAATTCACCCACGGTATGTAGAAAATAAGTTGCTATAAGCCAATACGGGGCTACTTTTAATCCTGATGCTGCGTATTGCGCGGCAAAAAACATAATAAGAAAGCCACTTGCCATAATGATTAAACCAATAGCACATTTAAGGCCATAAGCAGGAGTTACTAATTTTTGGCCTAGTTTCATCCACAAAGCAGCAAAAAAGGGAGATAAAATAATAATGAAAAAGGCATTAGCAGAACCCATCCATGCAGGAGGGATTTCAAAACTACCTATCATTCTATCTGTGTAGTCTCTTGCAAATAGGTTAAGTGATGAGCCAGCTTGCTCAAATCCAGACCAAAAACAAGCGGAAGCAACACATACTAATAATAATGCGGTTAACCTGAGTGTTTCGCTTTTAGAGAGTTTTCCAAACATATAAATAGCAGCGTAATATAATACAAAAATAGCAGAGAACGTAATCGCCGTGTATTGAGCTAAAACAACCGCGTTAATTATAATTTTTCCTTGAAAAACAAGTGTTGTAATAACGGCTACCGTAATTAAAAAGCCAACGATAACTAGCCAGGCCGTTTTGGCTCCTTTGGGTGATAAAGGAGATGGGGGGACAAGGCCCGCACCATTTAGCTTTGGAGATGTTAACTTATATTGTATTAAGCCTAAGCCCATACCAACAGCAGCAGCACCAAAGCCCCAGTGCCATCCCATATTGGTTGCTAAGTAGCCACATATAATATAGCCAAAGAAAGAACCTAAATTAATGCCCATATAGTAAATAGCATAACCTGCATCTCTGCGTCTGTCTTTTGATGAATATAGCTGGCCTACCATAGCGCCAATATTCGGTTTTAATAATCCAGTACCTAAAATAACGAGTATTAAACCAACAAAAAACGTTTTATCGTTAGGTAGGGCAAGTACTATATGCCCTATGGTGATAATTATACCGCCATACCAAACGGTTTTTTGCCCCCCTAGTAACCTGTCGGCAATCCAACCGCCGGGAAGCCCCATAAAATAAACGCTACCTGTATACAAACCATAAATCGCACCAGCTGTTGCTACGGTTAATGCCAATCCGCCCTCTTGCAGGGTAGCTGTCATAAAGAGAACAAGTAAGGCGCGCATACCGTAATAACTCATCCTTTCCCACATTTCTGTAAAGAATAGCGTTGTTAACCCAGTAGGATGGCCGAAAAATTTTGTATCTTGTGATGATTGTTCCATTCACATTACCTTTTTTATTGTTGTATTATCGTTTGATTTTTTCTAAAGAAAGTTAATCATTAAACCGTGTGAAATTGACTTTATTTAAAAAATACCACACAAAGCAAATAAATCAGTTGAACTGTTTATATATAAAGCTCAATAACTCTAAAAGTACATGATTTTCTATAATACTTAGCAGGCATTGAGTTTATAAATACAGAACTAATATAAAGTATAAAATATTTGATATGTAAAATTTTTTTATATTAGAGATAACAATAAATTAGTCGTACGAGTATTATTTACGTTATAGGTTTATTTTGTTTATTGTTTAATAGTAAGATAAGAATAATTATTTGAAATTTTAACGAACGGGTTTGCATAGTAATGTCGCAATCATTAAACGATGTAAAAATTGGTATCATTGGTTTAGGTTATGTAGGTTTACCTTTAGCTGTTGAATTTGGTAAAAAGTATCAAACGGTCGGTTTTGATATACATGAAAAACGCATTACAGAATTACAATCAGGGCATGATTTCACGCTAGAAGTTTCTTCTGAAGAATTAGCAGAATCAAAGCATATTAGCTATTCGTGTAATGTAGAAGACCTAAAAAGCTGTAACGTTTATATTGTTACGGTACCAACACCTATCGATAAACACAAACAACCTGATTTAACACCTTTAGTGAAAGCAAGCGCAATGCTGGCAAAAGTCATTTCTAAAAATGATATCGTTGTTTATGAGTCAACGGTTTACCCCGGTGCAACGGAAGAAGTTTGTATCCCTGAGATAGAAAAGCATTCAGACTTCATTTTTAACAAAGATTTTTTTGCTGGTTATAGCCCCGAGCGAATTAATCCGGGTGATAAAGAGCATCGTGTTACTAATATTCTAAAAGTAACATCAGGTTCAACGCCTGAAATAGCAGAGTTTATTGATCAGCTTTATGGTTCAATTATTACTGCGGGTACTTATAAAGCTTCATCTATTAAAGTGGCAGAAGCGGCAAAAGTAATTGAAAACACTCAGCGTGATTTGAATATCGCTCTTATTAACGAACTCGCTGTAATTTTTAATAAATTAGGTATTGATACCGAAGAAGTATTAAAAGCGGCAGGCACTAAATGGAACTTTTTACCATTTCGTCCTGGGTTAGTTGGCGGACATTGTATTGGTGTTGATCCATATTACTTAACGCATAAAGCTCAATCTATTGGTTATAATCCAGAAGTTATTCTTGCTGGTCGTCGAATTAATGATGGTATGGCTGAATACGTTGTTTCTCAATTAACTAAAACAATGATCAAGCGTAAGTTACAAGTGAATGGTGCAAATGTATTAGTAATGGGGCTAACATTTAAAGAAAATTGTCCTGATGTTCGAAATACTAAAGTTGTGGATATTTTATCTGAGCTTGCTGAATACCAAATGAATGTAGATGTTTACGATCCTTGGGTAAATCCTGAAGATGCAAAACATGAATATAATGTTGATCTTATCTCTGAGCCAAAGGCAGGTAATTACGATGCTGTTATTTTTGCCGTGGCACATAATCAGTTTAAAGCAATGAGCAATAGTGATATTAAAGCACTGATGAAAACCGAGCATATTATTTATGATTTAAAATATATGTTAGACATGGATTTTTCGGATATCCGCTTATAAACGGTATTTAACAAATCTAAACATCAAAAACATAAACCAAACCTTTACTCATGTAAACGTTTGGTTTTTTCTTTTTTAGATACTGATTATTTTTATAAGACCTGAAATTTATTCAGCTATAGCTTTTGAGGCTTAAAATCCTTCACTTATTAATGTTATACTGTTTTTGTATTTAGGTGGTTCATATCTCTATTATAATAAAATTATCTCTCATCCATAAATGGAACATTCAATGAATCGATATCAAGAAATTCAAGACAACTTAAAAAATAATTCTAAAAAATGGCTTGTGACTGGCTGTGCAGGTTTTATTGGTTCTAACTTAATTGAAACATTACTTTTATTAAATCAAGAAGTTGTCGGCTTAGATAACTTTGCTACAGGCCACCAAAAGAACTTAGATGAAGTTCAAGCTCAAGTATCAACAGAGCAGTGGGCTAAATTTTCTTTTATTGAAGGTGACATTCGAAACTTAGAAGACTGTCATAAAGCTGTAACCGATGTTAATTATATTCTACATCAGGCTGCTTTAGGTTCTGTACCCCGTTCGATTGTTGATCCTATTATGACAAACTCAGCAAATGTGACTGGCTTCTTAAACATGCTGGTTGCAGCAAAAGAAGCTAAAGTTGAAACATTTGTTTATGCTGCATCTAGTTCTACTTATGGAGATCATCCGGCACTGCCTAAAATTGAAGAAAATATTGGTAATCCATTATCACCTTATGCCGTAACTAAATACGTTAATGAACTTTATGCTGATGTGTTTTTTAAAACCTATGGTTTAAATACTATAGGTTTACGTTACTTTAATGTATTTGGTAAAAGACAAGATCCTGATGGTGCTTACGCTGCCGTTATTCCTAAGTGGACATCGGCCATGTTTAATAATGAGGATGTATTTATTAATGGTGATGGCGAAACTAGTCGAGATTTTTGTTTTATTGAAAACGCAGTACAAGCGAATATTTTAGCCGCTACCTCAAATGATGAAGCTAAAAACAATGTATACAACGTAGCTGTTGGCGATAGAACAACACTAAATATTTTATTTGATAGTTTAAAAAATGCCTTAAAAACAAATGATATTAGCTATGAAAAATCGCCGGTTTACCGAGAGTTTAGAGCTGGAGACGTTCGGCATTCTCAAGCTGATATAGGTAAAGCCAATAGCTTATTAGGATACGATCCTGAATATCGTATTCAGTCAGGTATTGAAAAAGCTATGACTTGGTACGTAAGTAATTTATAAAACATAACGTTATGATTAATAAACAGTTTAAAAAAAGCGAAGACAATAAGGAAAATTGATGACTAACAAAATTAAAAAAGCAGTAATTCCAGTTGCCGGTCTAGGAACTCGTATGTTACCTGCCACTAAAGCAATACCAAAAGAAATGCTGCCTATAGTTGATAAGCCTCTCATTCAATACATTGTGAATGAATGTATTGCCGCAGGTATCAAAGAAATTGTGTTGGTAACTCATTCATCAAAAAACGCGATTGAAAACCATTTTGATAAATCGTTTGAATTAGAAACAACCTTAGAAAAACGTGTTAAGCGCCAGCTACTTGAAGAAATTCAAGCTATTTGCCCTAAAGGTATTACGATTTTACATGTACGCCAAGGCGAAGCAAAAGGTTTAGGTCATGCGGTATTAAAAGCTCGCCCAATTATAGGCAATGAACCTTTTGTTGTTGTGTTACCTGATGTCATTTTAGATGAAACTACCGCTAATCTAAAAACAGAAAACTTAGCTGCAATGCTTGCGCGATTTGACGAAGTAGGACATAGCCAAATTATGGTTGAGCCAGTACCTATGGATCAAGTAAAAAACTACGGTGTAGTTGATTGCGGTGGCGAAGAGTTAGTTGCCGGCGAGTCAAAAGCTATGACGGCAGTTGTTGAAAAACCTGATGTTGAAGATGCGCCATCTAATTTAGCCGTTGTAGGTCGTTATGTATTATCAGCTGAAATTTGGAACCTACTGGCTATTACACGTCCAGGTGCCGGTGACGAAATTCAGTTAACTGATGCAATAGATGCATTGATGGAAAAAGAAACCGTTGAAGCATTTCATATGACAGGTAAATCACATGATTGTGGTTCTAAACTAGGTTATATGAAAGCGAATATTGAGTATGGTTTACGCCATCCTGAAATAGCTGAAGAATTTAGAGCTTACGTAAAGCAACTTGTTTGTTAATAGAAAAACTTAAATCCTTCTTTATAAATGTAAAGGCCTATAACGTTTGTTATAGGTCTTTTTTATTACACACCAATCTTTCTAATTTTATTTATTCTTATTTCGTCTAACCAAGTCATTTCTTATATGGAAGTGTTGACTTAGCTGTGTCATTATAATCGCACTTATATTTTACTAAAAGTTAGTATTACAGCGATGAATTTAACTCACTTACAGAAACTTGAAGCTGAATCAATCCACATTATGCGCGAAGTTGCGGCAGAGTTTGATAACCCTGTTATGCTTTATTCCGTAGGTAAAGATTCAGCTGTATTATTACACCTTGCTCGTAAAGCTTTTGCTCCGGGTAAAATTCCATTTCCTTTATTACATGTAGATACTACGTGGAAGTTTAAAGAAATGATCGCCTTTCGTGATGAAATGGCTAAAGAATATGGCTTTGAATTATTAGTACATAAAAACCAAGAAGGGATTGACGCCGGTGTTGGCCCATTTACTCATGGTAGTGCTAAACATACCGATATTATGAAAACTCAAGGCTTAAAACAAGCCCTTGATAAATATGGTTTTGATGCTGCTTTTGGTGGTGCTCGTCGTGATGAAGAAAAATCTCGCGCTAAAGAACGTGTTTACTCTTTCCGTGATAAAAATCACCGTTGGGATCCAAAAAGCCAACGTCCAGAGTTGTGGAATATCTACAACGGTAAAGTAAATAAAGGTGAAAGTATTCGTGTTTTCCCATTATCTAACTGGACAGAATTAGACATTTGGCAATATATCTATCTAGAAAGCATCAAAATTGTTCCTTTATACCTATCTGCTGTACGTCCTGTTGTTGAACGCGATGGTACATTAATTATGGTGGATGATGATCGTATGCCGATTGAAGAAGGCGAAGAGATACAAATGAAAAATGTACGTTTTCGTACATTAGGTTGTTACCCACTTACAGGGGCTGTTGAGTCTGACGCGACAACTTTGCCTGAAATTATTCAAGAAATGTTATTAACAAAAACTTCTGAGCGCCAAGGGCGTGTAATTGACCATGATTCATCTGGTTCAATGGAGAAGAAGAAAATGGAAGGTTATTTCTAAATAACTCTTTTATTCGTAAAGATAACATTATTCGTATTGCCTAGAACACCTAGCAATACAGTAAAAATTAAACGTAAATTAGGTGACAGCATAAGCGCGTCACATATATTTCGAAAGGAACAATCATGAGTCCAAACACAGGCTTACTTGAAACAGATATTGAAGCTTATTTAAAACAGCATGAAAACAAAGAAATGGTGCGTTTCTTTACATGTGGTAGCGTTGATGATGGTAAAAGTACTTTAATTGGTCGTTTACTACACGATTCAAAAATGATCTTTGAAGATCAATTAGCTGCCATCGAAAAAGACAGCAAAAAGTCAGGTACTACCGGCGAAGCTGTTGATTTAGCTTTATTAGTTGACGGTCTGCAATCAGAGCGCGAACAAGGTATTACTATTGATGTTGCTTACCGTTATTTTGCTACAGATAAGCGTAAGTTTATTATTGCAGATACTCCGGGCCATGAGCAATATACACGTAACATGGCAACGGGTGCTTCAACATGTGATTTAGCGATTATATTGATTGATGCGCGTCATGGTGTACAAGTACAAACACGTCGCCATTCATTTATTTGTTCATTATTAGGTATTAAGCATGTATTAATTGCTGTGAACAAAATGGATTTGGTTGATTATAGCCAAGACCGTTACCAAGAAATCAAAAAAGAATATCGTGAATTTGCTGACGATTTAGCGTTTGAAGATGTTCGTTTTGTCCCTATTTCAGCGTTAAACGGCGACAACGTAGTAGACGAAAGTGTAAACATGCCTTGGTACCCAGGCGCTACTATGATGAAGCTATTAAATACCATTAAAGTTGATGGTGATGAAAGCTTTACTCAGTTCAGATTTCAAGTGCAATATGTAAACCGTCCTAACTTAGACTTCCGTGGTTTTGCGGGGACGGTGGCATCAGGACATGTACGTGTTGGTGATTCAATTGTTACCTTACCATCAGGTAAAGAAAGTACCGTTAAGTCTATTGTTACTTTTGAAGGTGAAATTGAGCGTGCTGATAAAGGCATGGCGGTTACACTAACATTAGACACTGAAATTGATATCAGCCGTGGTGAGTTAATTGTTAAGAAAGATAACTTACCGATCACGTCTAAAGAAATTAATACCACAGTGGTATGGATGCATGAAGACGAGCTTGAACCGGGTCGTGATTACTACATTAAACATGGTAGTAAAATGACAGCAGGGCATGCGATTAATGTTGAACATCGTATCGATGTAAACAACATGAAAAAAATTGATGTTGACCAACTGGCATTAAACGAAATTGGTTCAGTAAACTTTGAGTTGGAAGAAGCGTTACATTTTGATGCTTACAACGACAACAAGACATCTGGCGCATTTATTATTATCGACCGTTTAAGTAATATCACGGTAGGTGCGGGTATGATTAATCATGCGATTGATGCTAAAGATGCAAAAACCTATTCAGAGTTCGAAATCGAATTTAATACATTGGTTCGTAAACACTTCCCTCATTGGGGTGCTCGAGATATTTTAAAATCTAAATAGCCCTTTTAAAGAGCTAGACTCTATGAATTATTATAATTTATACACCAAAGGCTCTTTTTAATGGACGTATCTCAATGGTTAATGGTTGCTATTTTTATAGCAACCTTTGCCGGCCTAGTAAAGTTTCAACATGTACCTGAACGCGTATTCTCTGCAACTATGCTGGTGTGTTTAGGTGTATCTTTTGTTTCTTATGAAGACATTCTTGCTAATGCGGTTAATCCGGGGTTAGTCACTCTCATTTTATTGGTTTTATGTTCTTTTACCTTCGAACGAACCAGTGTATTACGCCGCTTATCGACTTCTATGATCAGTGGTTCTCCATTTGCTTCTTCAGTTAAAACCTTAATTGGTACGGCGTTATCGTCAGCATTAATGAGTAATACGGCTGTTGTTGCTTCGCTTATTTCCACTATTAAAAATAACAAAGTGGTTAACCCCGGTAAGTTGTTAATTCCTTTATCTTTTGCTGCAATTTTAGGTGGCACATTAACTTTAGTAGGAACATCTACTAACTTGATCGTAAACAGTATGTTGATTGATCAAGGTCATGAGAGTTTAGGTTTTTTCGATTTTACTATTATTGGTGTGTGTGCCTTATCTGTATGTTTACTGGTGATTTTTTTACGTATTAATACTTTACCTGATATGGAGCTGCAAGAGCTTTCAACCAACGAATACTTAGTTGAAGCCAGAGTTAGCTTAGAATCAAAACTGGTAGGAAAAAGCATTGAAGAAAATGGTTTAAGAAATTTAGACTCGTTATTTTTAGTTGAGCTAGTACGTAATGGACGATTACTTTCTCCTGTAAGTCCTGATGAAGTGGTGCAAGCCAAAGATAAGCTTATTTTTAGTGGTGATATATCTAAAGTATTAACTCTTCAGCAGTTTGACGGCTTAACGCTATTTGCAGAACAAGATGGTTTACTACGTGAAAACTTAACCGAAGTTTTAATAAAACCTGATTCAGCCGTAATAGGTAAAACATTAAAAAGCGCAGGCTTTAGAGCACGATTCGACGCTGCTGTTGTGGCGATAAGAAGAGAAGGCTCTACCTTATCAGGTAAGCTAGGTGAAATTACTCTTCAATCGGGCGACTTTCTAATTTTAGCCGTAGGTAGCGACTTTAGTTCTCGCACCAACTTATCAAAAAACTTTTATATTTTGTCAGGCCATCAACCAGAAAATATGTTGAGTGGCTGGCGTGATTCTTTAACGGTTGGTGGTTTTTTAGTTACAATAGCAGCATCAGCACTTACGCCTGTATCGTTAGTAACGTGTTTGATTTTTTATATTGCCTTACTTATTTTCACGGGCTGTTTAACAGTAAACGAAATAAAACGTCGCTTCCCATTAGAAATATGGATGATAGTACTTGGCGCGTTAACTTTGGCGAAGTCGTTAGAAAATAGTGGTGTTATTAGTCTATTAGCCAATGGCATAGAAGGCTTGTTACAAGGTCAAAGCCATTATGTCGCACTGATTTTAGTTTTTATTATCACCTTGTTATTAACCGAAATTATTACCAATACTGCGGCAGCTGCTTTAGTGTTTCCTATTGCTTACAGCATGAGTGTCGGGTTAGGTGTAAGTCCGTTACCTTTTGTTATGGCAGTAGCTTTTGCGGCAAGCGGCAGTTTTATGAGTCCATATGGCTATCAAACCAATATTATGGTGTACAACGCAGGTGAATATACATTAACTGATTTTGTAAAATTTGGTTTACCCGTTTCTATTACATATAGTGTGGTTGTATTAGCCATGTTACCTTGGGTATTTCCTTTTTAAAGCGACTTAAGCGCAATGATTAGACTAAATATCTACATAGAATATAGAGAAGAATGATGAAAACAGAAAATACCGTTTGGCACGAACAAAATATCACTAAAGAGCAGCGTTCAGCGCAAAAAAATCAAAAACCATGCTTACTATGGTACACAGGCTTAAGTGGTTCTGGTAAGTCTACCGTTGCTAATGCCGTTGATGCCTTATTATTTGAGCGAGGATGCCACAGTTATTTACTTGATGGTGATAATGTTCGTCATGGTTTAAATGGTGATTTAGGTTTTAGTGATGAAGACCGTGTTGAAAATATTCGCCGTATTAGCCAAGTCGCTAAACTGTTTGTTGATTCGGGTTTAATTGTTTCAACTGCTTTTATTTCACCCTTTGCTGCTGATAGAACGATGGCGCGTGAGATGCTTGAGCAAGGTGAGTTTATGGAAGTTTATATTGATACGCCTATTGCCGTGTGTGAACAGCGTGATCCTAAAGGCTTATATAAAAAAGCCCGCGCAGGTGAAATTAAAGACTTTACGGGAATAGATTCAACTTACGATGTGCCAAGTGCTCCAGAAATTCATGTGAAAACTGATGAAAAATCAATTAAAGAATGTGCTGAGCAAATCGTGCAACATTTAATTGATAATCAATTTATTCAGTAAGCTTGTTTGCTTAAATAAAAGCTTGGTAGAAAGAGGAAGAAAATTCATGCATTTTGATGTATTTAATGGTGACGCAGACGGCATTATTGCACTGGTTCAATTACGATTAGCCCAGCCGAAAGAATCCACGTTAATAACAGGTGTTAAACGCGATATTAGCTTATTAAAACAAGTTGATGTTACCGCTGCTGATTCTATTACCGTGCTTGATATTTCTCTTGAAAAGAACGTTGAAGCGCTTAAGTTACATTTAGAAAATAATACGGAAGTGTTTTATATTGATCATCATCGTGCTGGCGATATTCCTCGTTCAGAACATTTAACTACCTTAATTAATACCGATGCGAATACTTGCACCAGTTTACTTGTTAATGACTATTTAAAAGGCGCATACGTGAATTGGGCTGTTGCTGCTGCTTTTGGCGATAACATGACTCAATCGGCTATTACATTAGCTGAAAGTGTCGGTTTATCTAAAGGCCAGCAAGAACAGCTAAAAGCCCTTGGTATTTACATTAACTACAACGGCTATGGGCGTGATGTTGATGATTTACATTTTCATCCAGCGGATCTTTATAAAGCCTTGTTAGCTTACCCTGATCCTCTTACGTTAATTAAGGAAGAAGGTTCTATATTCCACCAATTAGAAAAAGCCTATCAAGCCGATATGCAAAAAGCCTTAACTGCGAAGGTACTGGCTGATAGCGACATAAGTAAAGTGGTTCAGTTAGACGATGAACCTTGGGCTAGGCGTGTTAGTGGTGTTTTTGGTAATGACTTAGCTAACCAGTCGCCAAATAAAGCCCATGCTGTTATTACATTGAACGCAGATAATACTTATACCGTAAGTGTTAGAGCCCCTTTAAATAACAAGCAAGGTGCTGATGAAGTATGCATTCAGTTTCCAACCGGTGGTGGTAGAGCAGGTGCAGCAGGTATTAATAATTTACCGCAAGATATGCTCGCAACATTTATTAATACACTAGATAGTTATTATACAAGTTAATTTGTGTGCGATTTTTTAATTGAAAAATGAGTTTTTATAAACCAAATGTTTATATTAATTTTATTATTATTGCCTATTGGAATATTACACTTTTATTAAGAAGCTGTTTTGTAATATAAAAGTCATTTTTAGTTTTTTTGAGCCGTTTTTTATTCTTGTTTTAAGCATTTTTTGCGCCCATTTGTAACCTTTATCCTCTTGCATTCTAACTAGGTTTGGTCGAGAATTAATTGTCGACTGAAGTTAAGTTTCGACCGCTAGATATATTATTTTATTTTTATTATCAAATGGTTAAGAGGTGTAGTTCATGAGAAGACAAAAAAGGGATCGTTTAGGAAGAGCACATGCTAACGGTTATCAAGCAGGCCTTAATGGCAAAGCAAAGGAAAAATGTCCTTACCAGAGTATCAACGCTAGATCGGAATGGTTAGGAGGATGGAGAGAAGCGGTTTCCGATAGAAGCACTGGATTATTTAAATA
The DNA here is from genome assembly GCF_055808995.1 of Pseudocolwellia sp. G5-9. Taxonomy (NCBI): domain Bacteria; kingdom Pseudomonadati; phylum Pseudomonadota; class Gammaproteobacteria; order Alteromonadales; family Colwelliaceae; genus Pseudocolwellia; species Pseudocolwellia sp. G5-9. The sequence continues at coordinate 2,085,250 of NZ_CM147893.1, read as the reverse complement.
ACTAACTTGTCGTAACAAAACATTAATTTTAAAACGAATTAAGCCCTTAACTTATTACATTAAGCTAAGGGCTTTTTCTTGTTTAGTTACCACAGACTTTACAATTGCTTTGTTTTTTTATTTTAAATTGTTGCCATTGGTTCGATAAACCATCAAACAAATTTAGCTGATTAATGTGTATTGTATTGCCTGTCAGTAACTTTATAGCTTGTAATGATTGCATACCGGCCACAATAGCTAATACTGGCCCAACAATACCTATAGTTTGGCAGTTGTTTTCAGGTGCTTTTTTACTTTCTGGAAATAAGCACTGATAACAAGCGCTTTCGTCATTACGAGGATCTACAACGAGTTGTTGGCCATCAAACCCAGTGGCAGCACCTACAATTAAAGGGACTTTATGAGTAACGCAATATTGATTAACCAAATAGCGTGTTTGAATGTTGTCGCTACAATCAATCACTACATCCATTTTAGGAACATAATAGTCGCATAATTCGTTATCCAGCATTTCATCAATCACTTCAATTGTTACATCGCTGTTATGCTGCTGAAGTTTTTCAGCGGCGGTATCAGCTTTGTTTTGATCAATATCGTTTTCGGTAAATAATATTTGTCTTTGTAGGTTGGTAATATCAACCGTATCGCCATCGGCTATAAATAATGTGCCAATGCCTGCCGCGGCTAAATAAAGAGAAACAGGATTGCCTAAGCCTCCCATACCCACAATCATCACATTGGCATTGCGAAGGGCTATTTGGCCTTCTTCCCCTATGTTTTTTAGCATGATTTGCCGGCTATACCTGAGTTGTTCTTTTTGAGTAAGCACGTTAAAGCTCTCCAATATCCGCTAAGCTGTGCACTGCACTGGCTTTAAATTGAATATAAACGAGATCATGCAGGCTTAGCGATAAACGTTCTGCAGACCATAAACTAATAGAAGAATAAAATACTTGCTCTGCGCAAGTTAAGGTAATTAATACGGTGTTATTTTGTGGTTGTATATTCAATATTTTAGCTTGAAAATGATTAACAATTGAAGAGTCTGTTGCTTCGTGTCGGCTAATACTAATATCGCTAGCGGCTATATAACAGCGTGTTTTTTTCGGCGTTAAGGTTTTATCATTAACAGCGTTAGTACTGGTAGTGTTAGATTGTAATGGTAAATATATAACGATATCGGTTGTTAGCTGTAAAGACGTTAAGCCGTATTCAGGTAAATGCTCTTTCACTATTAACGATAAGCTGGTTTGTTGTAGCGTTTCTTTAGTGTTATTTAAAGTATGAATAATTTGGTGAATTGGCCCGAAGTGTTGAATGTTACCTTGTTTCATCACAAGTAAGTTATCTGCAATTTGTTGTAATTCAGCTAAGCTATGACTTACGTATAACATAGGAATATTTAAAGTACGTTGAACATTGAGTAATAGGGTGATCATCAAGGCTTTATTTTGATTGTCTAACGCGCTTAATGGCTCATCTAATAATAACAACTCGGGTTCTGACAATACGGCTCTTGCTATTGCAACTCTTTGTTTCTCACCACCAGATAACAAGGTAACCTTTTTGTGAAGTAAAGGTGTTAGCTGTGTTAAATCAATAATATCATCGATGTTGAGTTGCTTATGCAAACAACGTTTATGCGCATATGCTAAGTTTTGTTGTACATTTAAATGCGGAAATAAACGAGAGTCTTGAAATACTAAACCTATGCGTCTTTTTTCGGGCTTGATATTTAATTTATGATCTGAGTCGAATAAAACGTTCCCATTTAAGGATAGTTGACCTGTTGTTGAATTTTCTAAACCAGATATAAGCCGAAGCAGGGTAGACTTACCTGAACCTGAATGGCCAAAAATACCTGTAATACCTTTCGTTGGAAGTGTTTGCTTTACCGATAGAGCAAAACCATCAAACTGGCTATTAAAATTGAAGCTAAGCTCCTTCAATATATTATTCATTAGTTATTTACTTCGTTTTTAGTATGTACCGTAGTGGGCTTAGAATAATTTAATAAATAAATAAGCCCCAGCACAACGAAAGAACCTATAAGTAAACTACCGGCAAGTAAATGGGCTTTAGCGTAATTAAAGGCTTCAACATGTTCAAATAAGGCAATAGAGAGCACTTTAGTTTCACCTGATATGTTGCCACCTATCATAAGCACAATACCAAATTCACCGACTGTATGAGCAAAACCTAAACTGGCTGCGGTAATAAAGCTGGCTTTAGTGATAGGTAGTACAAGTGTAAAAAATCTATCGAGCGCATTAGCTCCTAGCATAGCACCTGCTTCAAGAACATCGTCGCCTAACTGTTCAAAGGCTTTTTGTAAGGGCTGAACAACAAAAGGTAATGAATAAAAAATAGAACCTATAACAATAGCACTAAAACTAAAAGCAAGTTGTTGGCCTGTAATACTTTGCCAAAGCTGCCCAGGTAAATGTTGTGGCGAAAAGGCAATAAGTAAATAAAAGCCTAATACGGTAGGCGGTAGTACAATAGGTAAGGCAATAATGGCTTCAATGGCAATTTTATAGCGGCTCTTCATTTTTGCTAAATACCACGCTAATGGTGTACCTATTACCATGAGTATAATCGTGGTGACAAAGGCCATTTTTAATGTGGTGAATAAAGCGATTAAATCGCTATTTTCGAATAAAGAATTTTCTATCATAAGCTTGCTGCTTTGTAACCGTAACTCGCAATGATTTTTTGAATAGCCGGTGTTTGAATAAATAGCGCTAATTTTTTAGCATCTGCTATTTTTTTACTATTTTTTAAAATAACCAGTTGTTGTTTTATAGGAGAATAAAGGTCTTCAGGTACAACAATTCCGTGTAAGTTATTCAGTTTTAATTGGCTTAATGCAATAAATCCAGCAGTTACAGCGTGGCTTCTAATTTGTTGAAACGTTTGATTGACGTTAATGCCAGTAATGGTTTTATCTTTAAATTTTTCCCATAAGTCTAATGAGTTTAAGGTTTCTAAAGCACGCTGCCCGTAAGGTGCCGTATTAGGATTAGCTATTGCTATTTTTGATGAATTAATAAGATATTCATTCAATAAATTAGGGAGGCTTTGCTGAGGGTTAAAGCTTTTATCGGCAGACCAAAATGCGAGTTGGCCTACGGCATAAGTTTGCAGGCTATTTTTTACAATAAACGATTCAGACGCTAATCTCTGTGGGTGAATGTCATCAGCAGATAAAAACATGTCGTAAGGCGCCCCATGAATTATTTGCTGGTAAAGAGTACCTGAAGAACCACTGATTATGTCGATCGTTATATTAGTTTCATTAAAAATAGCTGGGGCAAGTTGAGTTAATACCGGAGCAAAGTTTGATGATACGGCAACTCGTAGCGGTTTGCTTTTAGCGTAGCTTGTTGTTGCTGTGAAAAAACAAATAAAAATACTCATACATAGAGTGCTTTTATATAAGGTACGTAGCCACTTACTCATGTTACCACTCTTGTGCTTTATTGGTGTCTGACGACTTTGCGTCTAACCATTTTTCACCTTCTGAGGTGAGTTCTTTTTTCCAAAAAGGAGCTTTTACTTTGAGGAAATCCATAATAAATTCGTTTGCAGCAAAGGCATTACCGCGATGTTTACTGGTAACCCCAACAAATACAATTTGTTCGCCAATGAATAGTTTACCCACACGATGGATAACGGTTACTCGGCCTAGCTCCCATTTTTTGCGGGCGGTAAGTACAATTTTCTGTAATGATTTTTCTGTCATTCCAGGGTAATGCTCAAGGGTCAATCCTTTTACATCTAATCCTAAATTGTTATTTCTTACACGACCACAGAAGGTAACCACGGCACCGTCTTCGTTATTGTTTTCTTCTAATAAGTTAACTTCTTCACTTAGGCTGAAATCTTGAGTTTGAATAACAATACGATCATTTAAGTGGATGTTTGTATTAGTTTTTAACATAGACTTAACCGCCAGTAACGGGTGGGAAAAATGCTAACTCGTCATTTGGCTTTACAATAAAATTATCATCCACAAGGTCGTGGTTTACTGCTGTTAAAAGCGAGTTGTTTTTTAGATGTTGTTCCCATTCGGGGTGCGACTCAACCAATAACACTCTTGCTTGTTCTACTGTAATAGGTTCAGATACGTTAAGCTGTGTTTCATTGCAATTGAGTTGTTCTCTTAATGCGGCAAAAAAGCTGACTTTGATCATAAGTTATCCTGTTTAGCTGTTTGATTCGCTATTTCGGCTTTAGCTTCCCAACTTCCTGATTTTCCACCTTCTTTTGTTAATACTTTAATGCCGTGAATTTCCATAAAAGGATCGGCAGCTTTACACATATCAAATAAGGTTAAGCAAGCCACTGAAACAGCGGTTAATGCTTCTATTTCAACGCCCGTTTGGCCTGTTAAACGGCACAGGCTATTAACGATGACTTGGTTGTTTTGTTCATCAATATCAAAGTCGACTTTAACTTTTGTCAGCATAAGAGGGTGACACAAAGGAATTAAGTCACTGCATTTTTTAGCGGCTTGAATACCAGCAATACGAGCAACTGAAAAAACATCACCTTTTTTATTTTCGCCTTGAGTGATCAAAGTTAACGTAGCCGCCGACATGGTTATTCTGCCTTGAGCCGTTGCGGTGCGAGAGGTAAGCGCTTTTTCGGTAACGTCTACCATGTTAGCTTCGCCTTTTTGATTAATATGGCTTAGCGATACTGATTGTGAAGGGTTATCTGTCATTACTGGCGAGTCTCACATTGTTCTGCTGATATGTTTAAATGAGGTACAAAATTACAAGGACGATGGCTTGCATCAAGTTGCTCCGCAATTAATTTGTCCCACGCTGTTTTACACGCATTGGTTGAACCCGGTACACATAAAATAACGGTTTTATTGGCTATGCCACCAAAGGCGCGTGACTGAATGGTTGATGTGCCAATTTCAGTGAGTGAAATAGCACGAAATATTTCGCCAAAGCCTTCAACGTTTTTATCAAATAAAGGTAATAAAGCTTCAGGTGTATTATCTCGTTCGGTAAAGCCTGTGCCGCCTGTAGTAATAATAGCGTGAATGCTATCGTCTGCTATCCACTGAGATACCACTGAACGCAATTGGTATACATCGTCTTTTACGATTTTTTTAGCGGCAAGGTTATGTCCTGCTGATGTCACTCGTTCAACCAACGTTTGGCCCGAGGTGTCGGTAGATTCATCACGTGTATCTGAAACCGTTAACACAGCAATAGATAAAGGAATAAAGGCACTTTTTTCATGCTTAGACATAGTTATTTCCTAGAATTTAATAAGTTGTTTTTTGAATATTTTACATGTGTATTTTTTTGCTGAGACAAGCTTAGCTGAGTAAAACTTTTTTGTGCTGTAGCCCATTCTTCAGGTGTATTGGTATTTAATAAACTTGAGGGTGTTTCAATAGCAATAGCTTTATGCGGCACTTGTTTAAGTAAAGCACGGATAGAAGGGCCACTTTTAGCTGTAGACGTTTTACTTTTATCTAGTGAATTAGCTTGTTGACTGAATGCACTCTTCAAGAAGTTTTCTGTATGTGCATTTACCGGCAAATACAGAGGTAAATAATTGTCGTTATAAAAACAAGCTTGTTGGCTTAACTCACCAATTTGTTTTAACTTTTGTAATGCGTCTGCCGTGATTAAAGGTAAATCGACAGGGAGAATAAAGAGAGCACTAGGTTGATGTTTTTCAATAACACTGGCAATGCCTCCTATCGGTCCCATCTCTGCATATTTATCTGCAATAATCACATCTTGAGCTGTTGCACATGAAGGTTCACCGCTAATGACTATGTTATTTAAGCCTATTTCAGTAAGTAACTGCTTACTATAACTTAGCATGCTCACTTCATTTCGAAGTAAGCTCGCTTTGTCTACTCCCATACGAGAAGACAAACCACCTGCTAATACTACACCTAAGCATTGGTTTTTTGGTTTAGGTTGGTTGTTTTTAGTGTTGGGTACTATGATCATAAACTAGCCGCCTAGCATAGCTAAATTAGTGGTAGCACCTGTTAGCTTTTCATGTAAGAAGTGAGTGGCTTTTTTGTCTCCCATCATTTCAATAATATGTTGCTTTAATGGCTCTACATCATCATGTTGAATATGGTCTTTTAGTGATAAACCTTCTTCAGTAAATAAACATAAATGTAACTTACCGTGAGAGCTCACTCTTAATCGATTACAGGTTGAACAAAAATCTTTGCTGTAAGGCATGATCAAACCAATACGGCCGGCATAATCAGGATGATAAAATTCTTGAGCAGGGCCAGATGATCTATCTCTAATGGCAGGTAACCATCCGTCTAAAATTAAATTTTGACGAATACGTGAACCTTGTACATGTTGCGCATCAAAAAACGTTTTGTTATCACCTGTTTGCATTAGCTCAATAAAGCGTAATGTAATGGGCGTATCTTTAAGCCAATCTAAAAACGTTTGAATGTCGTAGCCATTGTATTCACGCATAAGTACGGTATTTACTTTTACCGTAGGTTGGCCACTTGCCAAGGCCATATCAATACCTTTCAGTATATGAGGTAATTTATCGTGACCTGTAATGCTATGAAATTGTCTAGGGTCTAAGCTATCAATACTAATATTAATCGCATCAATCCCCGCATCTAACCAACTAGGTAAATGTTCAGGGAGCTTATATCCATTGGTTGTTATGGCAACTTGCTTAATACCTTCTGTTTCTTTACAAGCAGCAATGATATCGGGCAAGTCTTTACGGAGTGAGGGCTCCCCCCCGTAACTCGTATTTTTTCAGTGCCTAATTGCGCAAAACCTTTAGCAATGCGTTTTATTTCAGGCAGCGATAAAAAATCGCGCGGCTGATCGCATTGATAACCATCAGGCAAACAATAGTTGCAACTAAAGTTACACACGTCGGTAATTGATAGGCGCAAGTAATAAAACTTGCGACCAAAGTTGTCTGTTAACATCTCACCTTTCCAATGTCGGGAGGCATACACGTTTCCATGCAAACCCTGGCGGTTAGTTGAATAACCACGGCTAAGGTAACATTCCAATCAAATAGGCTGGGGTAGCTACAATAGCTCGGCGAATAATAATTTTTTTGAGGCTTTGACCTTTCAAATGTTAATCATATTGGCAGTATACGTTTGATATTTATATTAGGTTATAGCGATTGCGTGGTGAATAACTACATATCAATAACTATGCTTTATCTAAAAATCAAATTTATTGTTGCAAAAAAACATATTTGAAAGGTCAACAGCCCAGTTACTATACCTTAATTTTGGTTTACCATAGTAATACAATTTCAAAACTAAATATTGATTCACATCAAGTCGCTATATGTTTAACACCTGATAGTATTAGCGTTATAGAGTAGACAGATTTTATCTAAATAAAATTGCATGTGTTTTCAATAAAATAAGAAACTTAAAAGAGAATAAATACTATGGTTGATTGTTGCTCAGCGCCAGGCTTATTGCCTTTTGAACAAGCCTTAACAAATATGTTAGCTAATGTTTCATCAGTACAGGAAACAGAACAGGTTTTAATTGAAGAGGCTGTGGGTCGAGTTGTTTCACAACCTATAACGAGTCCGTTAAATGTTCCGCCTCACCATAATTCAGCGATGGATGGATATGCTTTTGCTCATAGTAGCTTAGAAACATCAGACAAATTAAAGCTTGCTGGGCGTTCTATGGCTGGCGAACCTTTTCAAGGTGAATGTTTAACAGGGGAATGCATTCGTATTATGACAGGGGCAAAAATGCCTAAAGGTTGCGATACCGTTGAAATGCAAGAAAATTGCCTAGTAGCTGATGATATAGAAAAACAGGTTCAAATGGTTCAGTTTTTAGAACCAAAAAAAGCGGGCAGTCATGTTAGGTATGCAGGCGAAGATATTAAGCAAGATCAGGTGGTGTTTGAAAAAGGAAGAAAATTATCAGCTATCGATGTTGGTGTTTTAGCGTCTTTAGGTGTTCCAACGGTTACTGTATTTAGAAAACTCACGGTTGCGCTTATTTCTACAGGTGATGAACTTAAATTGCCGGGGGAAGCATTAACCGAAGGCGATATTTTTGAGAGTAACAGTTTTACTCTTGCAGCAATGCTCGAAAAAATGAATATTAATGTATTGAAATTAGGTGTTATTAAAGATGATAAAGCAGCTATTGCCGATGCATTTATAAAAGCCGATAAAGAGGCAGACGCTATTTTTTCTTCTGGTGGTGTGTCAGTAGGTGATGCTGATTATACAAAAGAGGTACTGGATGAACTTGGTGATATTAGTTTTTGGAAAATAGCTATGAAGCCTGGTAAGCCTTTTGCTTTTGGAAAATTACCCAATAGTGTGTTTTTTGGCTTACCGGGTAATCCTGTATCAGCGACGGTAACGGCGCATATGCTGGCGGTTCCTGCTTTAGCTAAAATGCAAAATTGCATCAATGCGGCACCTGTAAAATTGACAGTAAAAACGCTTACGGATATTCGAAAAGCACCTGGTAGAATGGATTTTCAGAGAGGTATTCTAAGCACAAATAATAAAGGTGAAATGCTAGTTACCAGTACGGGTAATCAAGGTTCTGGTGTATTAACCAGTTTAGCAAAAGCGAATTGTTATATTGTTTTACCCGCAGAGCAGAGCAACTTACAAGCGGGCGACCTTGTTACTGTGCAGTTGTTTGATTCAATCATTAATCATTAAAGTTCCGTATTAATTTATCATTAACTAGTGAGATGGTATATACCATCTCTCATTCACTTTCTTTTTTAGAATATCTTAATTTTTTCCTCCTCTTTCTCTCTTAAATAGCTTGTTCTAGAAACGTTATTTCAGTTATTGATAATTCATAGAATATCGTTTTTATTATTTAATATTTATTCTGTCTTATTAGAATTTAAAATGTTATTTGTTTTTATTTTTAGATTTAAATTGCGAGTTTTGTTGGTTACGTGGTTTTTAATTGCTGTTAATCTCTTATTTGTTAGAATTTACATAATGTTTATTTGATGGTTGTACGCTCATGTCACTCGAAAATTATTTTTTACCTTTTAGAAAGCACGTCATTGGAACTGAGTTATCTCATCGTATCCATGGGACTGATCTTGATATTATTTATGCAGATTGGACGGCAAGTGGACGCTTGTATCAACCAATCGAAGATTACATTACCCATACTTTAGGACCTTATGTTGCTAACACTCATACTGAAACCAACTTAACAGGTAGTGCCATGACTCATGCTTATCATGAGGCTCAAGGCATTATTAAAAAACATGTAAATGCTTGTGATAACGACATTTTAATTACATCGGGTGCGGGGATGACCGATGTAGTAAATAAGTTTCAACGTATTTTAGGGTTACGAATTCCTGAAAGAATGCAAAACCAAGTGTCTTTTGATGAGCAAGACAAGCCTGTTATTTTTATTACTCATATGGAACATCATTCTAATCAAACATCGTGGTATGAATGTGATGTAACACTTGAAATCGTTAATCCTGATGAGAACGGCTTACCTTCTATTGAGCATTTAGACGCTTTATTACAGCAGTACAGTGCACGCAAAGTAAAAATAGGTTCGTTCTCTGCTTGTTCAAATGTAACTGGCATTAAAACTCCTTATTATCAATTAGCAGAAAAAATGCACGAATATAATGGTTTTTGTTTTGTCGATTTTGCTGCTTCAGCTCCCTATGTTGATATTGATATGCACCCATCAAATTCTAAACAATGTTTAGATGCTATTTTTTTCTCACCGCATAAATTTTTAGGCGGGCCGGGTAGCTCTGGAGTCTTAATTTTTAATAAACAGCTGTACAAAAATAAAGTACCGGATCATCCCGGTGGTGGAACGGTTACGTGGACAAATCCATGGGGCGCACATAGTTTTTTTAGTAATATTGAAGTACGTGAAGATGGTGGCACTCCCGGATTTTTACAATGTATAAAAACAGCGTTAGCGATTCAATTGAAAGACGCTATGGGAGTAGAAAATATAGCTAAGCGTGAAACTGAGATTACTGAGAAGGTGATGGATGCATTAGCCAAAAATGATCGTGTCGTTATGTTAGAACCTAGTATTAAAGATAGGTTGGCTATTGTTTCTTTTTACATTCCTAATGCTCATTACAATTTAGTGGTGAGATTATTAAATGATAAGTTTGGTGTGCAAACACGAGGTGGGTGCTCTTGTGCAGGAACTTATGGTCATATTTTATTAAATGTTGATCATGATACATCGGATAAAATTACTCAACAAATTGATTCAGGTGATTATGCTGAAAAGCCCGGCTGGATTAGAGCTTCTTTTCACCCAACGATGTTAGATGAAGAAGTTGATTATATTATTAATGCCATTAATCAGGTATCTCAAAATATTGATCAATGGAGTATTGGCTATCGTTTCAATCCAGCGTTAGGTGACTTTGAATATAAGCATGAAGATTTGAAGTTTCCAACCTTATCTTCATTTGAACCATTGCCTGAACCGTGTATGAATTTACCGTTAGCAAGCACAACCAGTGAACATAAAAAGGGATCTTTTTTAAAGAAAATGTTTAGGTAAGTTTAAAGATAAATAGATAAAGTAAAGGCGAATATCATTATTCGCCTTTTTTGTGTTCATTAAGTTAATTTATCAACTATATTAAAGCATTGAAATTAATTGGCTAAAGTATATTTTATTACCCGTTCCTGGTGTTGAAATAGTAATTGATAAGGTAGCTAGTTCTGGTTCACCATCAAGTTCATTTTTTAAGATAAAGTCGATAGATTTAAATCCCGCACTACGAGTGTTACCTACTGTGTAGTTTGTAGTACCATTGATTGTCCCACCAGTAAACTCTACTGAAATAACACTATCTTTAGGTAGTGTTTGCATAGCACTATCGGCAAATTTAAAGTTAAAAGAGCGTGATTCACCATCAGCAATTGGTTCTATTTGAACATCAGCTTGGCTATTGCTCGCATAAGTTTGTCCGTTGCCTGTTAATTCATAAATGGGATTATTAGCATCAGACATTATTAAAACAAATGCTTTACGGATGGTAGCTATTTTGGCACTTGAATTACATAAACTCCCTTCGCATTGTGGACCATTAAACATTTCATCAGCATCAGAGAAATCCCCATCGCCATCGGCATCAAAAAACTTGGTTTCGTTATCATCTTTAACGCCGTTTTCATTATCGTCACGCCATGCTTCAGACATATCGATAAAGCCTGAAGCTTCAGGTGCGCGTCTACCTAACCCCGAAGATACATTAGGATCAGTTATAGCTAAACCATCGTCATCGTCAAAGGTGTTATTACCGTTCGTATCGTAAAACGTTTCATGTCCATCGGCAGTAACCAGAATAGTTGAACGATGATCATCTAAATAAGGCTCTGTAGCACGCCATTCAACTGAACAAGTACCATTTACAGTTAAACATTGACTTTCTATGGTGCCACCTTCAGTTGTAAAGTTAGCAGGAGTTCCATCAGGCACAGGATTATTAAAGCTGTCAGCTAGCCAAACTGAAATTTGTGATGTCGCACCTGTAGTGCTGGCTTCTGGATTGATAATGCTGGGAGCAATGGTAATCGAACTTTGTTCTGCTAACCCTGTGTTTATACTTAATTCTTTTGATTGAGTTTGAATTGATACTTCTTCACCATCAATAATTCTAGTCGCTTTTGCTGTAACGCTCGCCGTTGTAGGAACCGTTCCAGATAATACCTGTGTGGTGATTTGCCCTTGGCTATTAGTTAGACCTGACACTCGACCTAAGCTAATACCACCAACGATTGTATCTAAAGTAAAATTAACTTCTTGTTGAGCAACAACATTACCTAAAGCGCTTTTTACGACAAAAGTTAAAATAGAGGTTTCTTGACCACCACTGCCTTTTAATACAATAGAGTTAGGCAACGCAGATAAAAATTCAATAGAACCAAGTTGTTCACCTGTAATGTCGATAGTTTCAGAAGCTGTACTTGTTATACCGTTTGTTGTAACTGTAGCGACAATTACATCTTCAGTACCATTTATACCGGCACATTTAATATCCTCATATGTGGCACTGGCACTGCCTTTAATACTAAATACGGTAGTATCGATAACGGCATTTTCATTTGATACACAGTTAGATGAAAAAGATATAGGTGTGGGAGTATTAATCCTTTGGTTTTGACTATCTACCAGTACAACTGAAACCCCTAAAGTTCCACCTGCACTGATAGTGTTATCACTGATAGATAATTTAATTTTGCCTTCAATAAACTCATTACTATCGTTGAAATAACCTAAGCGAACATTATCTTCTATGGTGGCGTCTGCAGAAACTATCTCATAATTTAAGTGGCTATTAACGCTCGTATCATCGGCTAAAGAAAGTGTAATAACACCAGCACCTAAAGAAGTGCCTCCTGTTATAGAGAAAGAGGCATTGCCACTTACGGTTGTTAATGCAGTCGTTGAGGTTAATTCACCAACATCAGCACTTATATTAATAAGTTGATTACTAAAAGGGTCTCCATTTTCATCAAGAAGAGTTGCTATAACTTGAGCACTTTCATCCGCTTTAAATCTATTGGTTAAAGCTCCATTCACTAGCATTTGAACACTTAAGGAGGCTGATGAAATAACTTCTGAAGAGCTGCTTATATATTCATAATCAATACTGGCGGATAAATCATCAATAGTTGCAGATGCTGTACCTGCACTTAAGCTTGCTAAGTTATTTGAAATAGAAACTTCTGCAATACCAGAGCTGTCGGTTAGTTTTGAAGGAACCGATAGGCTTCCTAAATCAACAGTGAAATTGACACGTTTACCACTAACAGCGTCACCATTTTGATCTAATACCTTTGCTTGCAGTGTGATAGATGAGTTACTTTCAAAGCTCTGTTGTGATTCAAGTTCTTTATTTAAACTGGTAAGTGTTAGATTTGAAACTACGACATCAGAGCCGCTAACAACTTCCTCATTTTCGCCAGAGCTACCATTGCACCCCGTAAGAATAAATAAACTGAGTAACAGTAAAGAGGTAAAAAGTGTTTTCATGTTAGAAATACCCTAATGGAATACAATAATTTCGCTTATTAATAAGAATAAAAGTCATTTCGTTAAAAGTCCATGAATATAAAGAACCTTTTAACAAATTAGCGGGTTTTTGTTAGGGCTAATCTACACGATTTACTCGTTTATTATTAATAAAGGCTTTTATGTTTTGTGCAACTAAATCTAATAGTCGTGATTGTGCTTCATTACTTGCCCAAGCAATATGTGCTGTAACTTTTAAATTTTCAGGAGGGTTGTTCAATAATATGTGGTTAGATGGTGGAGGCTCACAGTCAAGTACATCTAAAACTGCATAAGCAATCGTTTTATTATTTAATGCATAAAGCAGGGCAGAGTTGTCTATTATAGCGCCTCTTGCTGTATTAATTAACATCGCAGAAGGTTTCATTAGCGTAAGCGAATGCGTATTAATTAGGTGTTCAGTACTTGGAACGTGTGGACAATGTAAGCTGATAATATCAGCATGTTTACATACATATTCAAAAGAATGTCTGTTTTCTCTAATATGTTTAGCATCATTACGCTCAGCGATAAGGATGTTCATACCAAACGCTAATGCTATTTTTTCAACGCTCTCTCCTAAGTCACCATAACCAATAATACCTAATGTTTTGTTAGCTATTTCAGTTATTGGATTCCCTAATACACAAAAGGTATCGCTTTTAGACCATAAACCATTTTCTACATTATGGTGGTGATGCGTAGTTTGATTATAGTACTCAAGTATTTGTGCAAATACATATTGAGCAACTGATTGCTTTGCATAACCAGCAACATTAGTTACAGCAATGTTTAGTCGAGCTGCGGCTTTTAAGTCTACATTGTTTGTTCCTGTTGCTGTGATGCAAATTAATTTAAGTTGAGGTAGTTGCTCTAAAGTACTTTCAGATAAAACAACTTTATTGGTAATGATAATATCTGCGTTTATACACCGCTCAATAATATATTCTGTTGCTGTTGTATCGTAACAAACAAGTTTATTGACTTGTTTGCTTATATTTACTGTTGAACTAGAGGCGTTGAAGGTTTTTTTATCAAGAAAAACTGCGTACATTTGAAGGCTATTCCGTATGTTATTTGATTATTAGCATACGGAGTCGCCGTTATATTCTCAATAGACTTAGGGATTAAATATCCGTATTGAACAATTTACCCTGATTTATTATCTGCTCTAGCGGATAGAAGGATTGGCATATAATGATAGATAAAAAGCGTAAAGGACAAAATCCATAAAAAACCACTTATATCAATAAATATTACGGTACTTTCAGGCCATATCCACGGAGCAAATACTCTTATTATAGTTGCAACAATTATAAGAAAATAAGCGAGTGGTATTGTTTTAGGAGCTATTAATGGTCTTCCAGTATGACCTAATGAAACACGTGTTATCATTGCGATTATAAGTCCACCAATTCCTCCAATAGTGATTAAGTGCCAAATGTGATTACTTGGTAATTCAATGAGTATGTAGCTTAGTCCTAATAAAATTAGTCCAAAAGAAATAAACATTAATCCACTGTGAAGGGCCCAAACTAAAGGAACGTTAAGTGTTCGGTAAGGTTTCCATTTCAACCAACGAAGCGTTTGAAATATGCCAGAAAAAGTTAACAAACTACCAAAGACTAAGGTATTAAAAGTTATTAGCGGATGAAGCAACAACATAAACATCGCAAGAGCTAACGGAATATTTGTTAATTTATCTAAAACAGGAGAAGGATCCGCTTTAGGTGTTTTAGTACCATTCGCAGTAAACATAGGGACAACTCGACCTGATATAACCGACATCAACAATACAATCAATATGATGCCTGTATAACTTGATAGTTGATACGAGAATGTTTCTGGGTAACTTAAAGATAAGTGCATCGTTATATTAGCGAGAGTAAACAATAATAATAAGGGAACGAAAAATAAGTTTCGATATTGTTTTATCGCAATAATAGGCTTGCCTAGCATATAAGCGGATATTGGGAGGAAGCTTATATCTATTATTGATGATAAAGAACCCCCTAAAATATGAGGAAATAAAACAAAAACTCGCCCAAGCATCCATAAAATAAATAATAAGAGTAATGGAGTGCCTTGTACTCCTTTAATCCCCGTCCATGTTTGAACGGCTGTTAGTAAGAAACCTACAGTAATCGCACAGCCAAAACCAAAGGTCATTTCATGAATGTGCCACCACTGCATTCCACCTAATGGTGATAGCGATAGGCTACCTTTCAACATGAATAACCATAAAATCATGGCTACAACCGAAAAAACAGAACCAAATAAGAAAAAAGGGCGAAAGCCTAATCTTAATAATGGGAGCGTTTTTTGCTCTTTTTCAGGATCGGTAATTTGAAGCATAGTAGTCTACGTTATTGTTTATTTTCATTCAGTGTACTCCTGATCAAGGGAGGAATATTTGCCTCAAATCAATTTTTATTTAAAGGTTTTGTTAAGTAGGTATTATGGAATGGGTTGCTCAATTTCATAAATAGCGTCTGATATGGTGTCTAGTTTTTCATTTAAAATTGCTTGAGCGTCGTACAGCCCTTTATTATAGAAGAAAACACCCATTTCTTTAGCTATAAAGTCTAAAAGAAAATCGGCATCAAATTGCTCCAATTCACTGTCTAATTCTTTCAAAAAATATTTTTGTAATTTAATGATTATTTGTTCTTTTTGTTGTAATGAAAATTCAATAGTAGACATAATATTCAAACCTTAGCTTATTATTTAACTGTAACTGTTATAATAACAATTAGTAGAATGTTGATGTTTGAAAATAATGAAAAAAAATTGGTTTGCTTGGTGGCATACGCAATGCCAGTATTGTAAAAAAGCACGAATGATTCTTTTATGGTTGATATTAATGCTACTTGCCGATGCATTGTGGTTTCATTTGTTAATAAATTTCTAATAAGTAAGGTGGAAATATGGGATACCGTTGGACAGATTCGTTAGATATAGCACTAGACCTCATGGAAGAACACCCTGATGCCGATCCTATGAAACTTAATTTTACACAATTAAGTCAATGGGTTTTAGCTTTAGAAAACTTTGATGATGATCCAGAACATTGCGGCGAAAGGGTGTTGGAAGCCATTCAATTAGCATGGCTGTCAGAAGTTGATTAATTTTTCTATTATTTTCTGGTTTTACAACAAGTTTTATTAATCTTTAATAAGACTTGTGTTAGCCTGCACGAAACTCGTGAATATTCATTATTCACATAGCTATATAAAACTATAAAAGTTACTAAATTATTATGACCAACAACAAAAAACATCCATTATATATACCTTATGCAGGACCTTCGTTATTAGAAACCCCTTTATTGAATAAAGGTAGCGCTTTTACTTCTGAAGAACGTGTAAACTTTAATTTAACAGGGCTTTTACCGCCGCGCTACGAAACTATTGATGAACAAGTTGAACGTGCTTATATGCAATACAAAAGTTTTGATGAAGATTTAAATAAACACATTTATTTAAGAGCGATTCACGACAATAACGAAACATTATTTTATAAGCTTGTTCAAGCTCATTTAGCTGAAATGATGCCTATTATTTATACACCTACAGTAGGTGATGCGTGTGAGCAATTTTCAGATATATATAGAAGCTCAAGAGGTTTATTTATCTCTTACGAAGAGCGTCATAACATGGACGATATTCTGCGTAATGCAACTAAAAATAAAGTTAAAGTTATCGTAGTAACTGACGGCGAAAGAATTTTAGGTTTAGGTGACCAAGGTATTGGTGGTATGGGAATACCTATTGGTAAGCTTTCATTGTATACCGCGTGTGGTGGTATTAGCCCTGCTTATACATTGCCTGTAATGCTTGATGTTGGAACAAATAATGAAAAGCTATTAGCTGATCCTATGTATATGGGGCGCCGCCATAAACGTATAGGGCAAGCAGAATATAATGAATTTGTTGATATGTTTATAACTGCGGTTAAGCGTCGTTGGCCGCATGTATTACTTCAATTTGAAGACTTTGCCCAACCTAATGCGATGCCATTGTTAACGAAATATCGTGACGAAATATGTTGTTTTAATGATGATATTCAAGGAACTGCTTGTGTAACAGTAGGCTCTTTGCTTGCTGCTTGTAGAGCAAAAGGCGCTAAACTTTCCGAACAAAAGGTCGTTTTTGTTGGTTCTGGCTCTGCAGGTTGTGGTATTGCAGAACAAATAATAACTCAAATGATCAGTGAAGGAGCTTCACCTGAACAAGCTCGAAGTCAAATCTATATGGTTGATCGTTCAGGGTTGTTAATAGAAGGCATGGAAGGTTTAAGAGATTTTCAAAGTATGCTTTGTCAGTCTTTATCTAACATAAGTGATTGGGATATAAATAATGAAATCCCTTCATTATTAGACGTTGTAAATAATGCAAAACCCGATGTATTAATCGGTGTTTCTGGTGTTGCAGGTTTATTTACTGAAGAACTTATAAAAACAATGAAGTCACATTGTGGCTTACCTATTATTTTTCCATTAAGTAACCCTATAAAACAAGTTGAAGCAAAACCTATTGATGTTATTGAATGGTGTGATGGTGAAGTAATTATTGCTACAGGTAGCCCTTTTAACCCGGTCAATTTTCAAGGGAAAACTTACCCAATCCCTCAATGTAATAATAGCTATATATTCCCAGGTTTAGGTTTAGGTGTTGTTGCTGCAAATATTAGTCGAGTAACTGATGAAATGTTAATGGTAGCCAGTGAAATGTTAGCTAATGAATCTCCTTTAGCCAATACAGGAAAAGGCGAATTGTTGCCGCCTTTAACTTCTATTGCACAGCTTAGTAAAAAAATAGCCTTTGCTGTGGCTAAAGTGGCTTACAAGCAGGGTCTAGCATTAGAAATAAATGACGAAATGTTATTGGCAAAAATTGATCGTAATTTTTGGAACCCTGAATACCGTCAATATAAAAGAATTAGCACTTAAAAAGGTTAATTGCCCATATTTGCTGATATATACCTGTTACCAATCAAGAGGCTATTTTAGAGTGCTTGAGCGATAACGGGTATATAAATCGTTCACAGTTCATTTATCAGCAAGTTTTTACTTTCAAGCTAGATATCGTTTGCATTTTCTATTCAAAAGCGTAGAATACGCGAGCTTTTCTGTCACATATGGTGGCGGAAGTGTCTGGAAAATCCGTTTTAACACTTAATATAATAGAGGGCGATATGGTTACCATTCGTTTAGCTCGTGGTGGCGCTAAAAAGCGTCCATTTTATCAGGTTGTAGTTGCAGATAGCCGTAACTCTCGCGATGGTCGTTTCATCGAGAAAGTTGGTTTCTTCAACCCAACAGCACAAGGTCAAGCTGAGAAATTACGCTTAGATCTAGATCGTATCAACCATTGGGTTGGTCAAGGTGCTGGTTTATCTGATCGTGTAGCTAAGTTAGTTAAAGATGCTCAAGTAGCAGCTTAATTATACTTAGAAGGTTTTAGGAGTCGATTGTGGAAGAATTAGGTAAAGAAATCATCTTAGGTAAAGTAGGCGCTGTTTACGGTATCAAAGGTTGGTTGAAAATCCATTCATTTACTGATGACCAAGAAGCCATTTTAGACTATTTTCCTTGGTCTTTAAAATTAGGGAATAAAACGCAATTAGTGGAAATAACTGATTGGCGTCGACACAGTAATTCACTTATTGTCAAAGTTGCAAATGTTGATGACCGAGATATTGCGCAAGCATATGTAGGATCTGAAATAATTGTTAATGAAAAAGCGCTACCTGAACTACCTGAAGGGGAGTTTTATTGGCGTGACTTAATTGGTATGACTGTTGTGACTACTGAAGGTTATAACCTTGGTAGAGTTTCTGATGTTATGGAGACGGGCGCTAACGACGTACTTGTTGTAAAAGCTAATCTAAATGACGGATTTGGCAAAAAAGAAAGGTTAATCCCTTACTTATTTGAGCAAGTTGTAGAGTCAGTTAGTTTGGAAAATAAACAAATTTGTGTTGACTGGGATCCAGGTTTTTAACTTGTGAGTAACTGCAAATTATGGATAGGGGTGATAAGCCTTTTTCCAGAAATGTTTGATGCTATCACTAAGTATGGAGTAACAGGCCGAGCAATTCGTAATGGTTTGATTGACTTTCATACGTGGAATCCTCGTGATTTTACGCATGATAAACATCGCACTGTTGACGATCGACCTTACGGCGGTGGTCCAGGAATGCTGATGATGGTTCAACCATTACGAGATGCCATTATTGCTGCACGCGCTGCAGCAGATGTTGATGGTACTTCTCATAAAGAGAAGGCAAAGGTTATTTATTTATCTCCGCAAGGACGTAAATTAGATCAAGCTGGCGTACGCGAATTATCACAACATGACCGACTGATATTTATAGCAGGACGTTATGAAGGCATAGACGAGAGACTAATTGAGTCGGATATCGACGAAGAATGGTCTGTTGGTGATTACGTGTTAAGTGGTGGAGAATTACCTGCCATGAATGTAATCGATGCTATAGCACGCTTTGTACCTGGTGTATTAGGACACGAACAATCAGCCGAACAGGATTCATTTTCTGAAGGTTTATTAGATTGTCCACATTACACAAGGCCAGAAGTATTGAATACCTCTTCTTTGGGAGAAAAATCAGTACCAAAAGTGTTGTTAAGTGGTGATCACAAGCGCATTGAACAGTGGCGTCAATTTAAGTCTTTGGAAAGAACGTGGAACAGAAGACCAGAACTATTAACTAACCTAGCTCTGACAGCGGAACAAGAAAAACACTTACTTTTAATTAAAAGTGGTGAAAAAATTGTTGATGACTGTGAACCCTAGGAAGAAGGTATTATGAGTAATATTATTAAACAGCTTGAAGCTGAGCAAATGAAAAAAGATGTACCAGCATATTCACCAGGTGATACTGTTGTTGTACAAGTAAAAGTTACAGAAGGTGATAAATCTCGTCTACAAGCATTTGAAGGCGTAGTTATTGCTATAAAAAACCGTGGCATCAACTCTGCATTCACTGTTCGTAAAATATCTAACGGTGTTGGTGTAGAACGTGTATTCCAGACACATAGCCCTATCGTTGATTCAATTGAAATCAAACGTCGCGGTGATGTTCGTCAAGCTAAACTTTACTATCTTCGTGAACGTTCAGGTCGCTCTGCACGTATCAAAGAAAAATTGGGTAAAAAGTAATTTTTTAGTAGTTAAAAAATTATCTATTAGCTTGAATAAAACCTGTGTAGGAAACTACACAGGTTTTTTGTTTTTATAACTCATCATTTTATAATATCAATATATACCCGTTACCTTTTCCTTCCTTTTCATATAAGCTTTGTGATACTAAAAAATTTCAGCATTAAAATTAAAAAATAAAGGTATGCACATGCAAGAACTGAAAGCTATTTACCCTATCTTAGAAAGTGCTAAACAGCACACCCATATTGATAGCGCAACTTACAACGAAATGTATAAGCAATCTATTGAACAACCTGATGTTTTTTGGGCAGAGCAAGCAGAAAAATTTTTAGATTGGTACCAACCTTGGGATAGCGTATCTGATGTTGATTTAAAAACGGCCGATATAAAGTGGTTTTCAGGTGGTAAATTAAATGTTTCTTATAATTGTATCGATCGACATTTAGCCACTAAAGCTAACGATACCGCGATTATTTTTGAAGGTGACGATCCAAGTGAAGATGACCACATTAGTTATCAACAACTGCATGATCATGTATGTCGTTTTGCTAATTTATTAAAAGCCAGAGGCGTTAAAAAAGGCGATAGAGTTTGTATTTATATGCCTATGATCCCCGAAGTGAGCTATGCGATGTTAGCTTGTGCAAGAATTGGTGCTGTGCACTCTGTAGTCTTTGGTGGTTTTTCAACGGAATCAATTAAAGCACGTATTCAAGATGCCGACTGTAAAGTGGTCATAACGGCAGATGAGAGCTTACGTGGTGGTAGAGCAATTCCATTGAAGTCAAACGTCGATGCAGCCATAACAGAATGCCCAAATGTACATTCCGTTATTGTTGTTAAGCGTACCGGTGGAGAAATTACGTGGAATAATCGTATTGATGTAGATTACGCCACAGAAATAAAGAACCTACCTGCTACGTGTCAGCCAGAAATCATGGATGCTGAAGATCCTCTCTTCATTTTATATACATCAGGTTCAACAGGAACACCAAAAGGAGTACTTCATACTTGCGGTGGTTATTTGTTATATGCTGCCATGACACACAAATATGTTTTTGATTACAAAGATGGCGAAATATATTGGTGTACAGCAGACGCTGGTTGGATCACAGGACATTCTTATATTTTTTATGGGCCATTAGCAAATGGTGCAACCACATTGATGTTTGAAGGAATTCCTACTTATCCAGATGCTGGTCGATTTTGGCAAGTATGTGAAAAACATAAAGTTAATATTTTTTATACCGCTCCTACTGCGATTAGAGCATTAATGAGTGTAGGTGATGATCTAGTTGAAAAGGCCGATCTTTCATCGTTACGATTATTAGGTACGGTAGGCGAGCCAATTAATCCAGAAGCTTGGCATTGGTATTATGAAGTCGTGGGTAAGTCTACTTGTCCGATTGTTGATACTTGGTGGCAAACAGAAACTGGCGGAATTTTAATTACTTCCTTACCTGGTGCTGTGGATATGAAACCGGGTGCAGCAGGTAAGCCGTTTTTTGGTGTTAAACCTGCTCTTTTTGATAAAGAAGCAAATACATTAGAAGGTGAAAATAGTGGTTTACTTGTGATGACAGGTAGTTGGCCCGGACAATTAAGAAGTGTTTATGGTGATCATAAACGTTTTTATGATACCTATTTAGGGCAATACCCCGGAAATTACTTTACAGGTGATGGTGCTAAACGTGATAAAGATGGTTATTACTGGATAACAGGGCGAGTAGACGATGTGCTTAATGTATCAGGTCATCGATTAGGTACTGCTGAAATTGAAAGTGCGCTAGTACTTCATCCTGCTGTAGCTGAAGCTGCAGTTGTGGGTTACCCGCATGAAATTAAAGGGCAGGGGATTTATGCATATGTTTCTTTAATGAAAAATGCGACAGAATCAAATGAGCTCATCGGAGAACTTACAGAGTTTGTCGCAAATGAGCTTGGACGTTTTGCAAAGCCTGATTATATTCAATATGCGCCGGGATTACCCAAAACCCGCTCAGGTAAAATTATGAGAAGAATTTTACGTAAAATAGCAGAAAATGATCTTGATACATTAGGTGATACATCTACATTAGCGGACCCTACTGTAGTAGAAAACCTAATAGATAAGCGAATTATTCATGGTGAATAATAAAATCTTTACAGTTTTGTAATGAATAAGCACCTTTTAGGTGCTTTTTTTTTGTTTGTTCTATGTACCTGACCATAAAATATGTGTAAAATATTTAATACAAATTGAGTAAATAAAAGTTTACAGTTTGTATTTGTAAGGGTTTTGATTGATTTTATAACTATTCTGGCTTTTTACTATTACATTTGAGTATGACTAATTGATTTATTCTTATTTAATTACCTATGATAAGGCGAGAGTTATGACACAAGAAATAAATACAGAAATTAAAAAAAGTCGTTTAAACGATATTCATGTAAATGCTGAAGAAGTACTTATTACTCCTCAAGCTTTAAGAGATGAATTGCCTTTACCTGAAGCGGGTCGAGTGTTTGTACAGCAAGCAAGAAATGTTATTGCTGATATCATTCATAAAAAAGATAGCCGTTTATTAATTATTAGTGGTCCATGTTCTGTGCATGATGTTGATGCAGCAAAAGAATATGCTCGCGAACTTAAAAAACTTCATGAAGAATATAAAGACACATTATACATAGTAATGAGAGTCTACTTTGAAAAACCAAGAACAACAGTTGGTTGGAAAGGTTTAATTAATGATCCTCATATGGATGGATCATTCGATGTTGAATCAGGCTTAAGAAAGGCAAGAGAGTTACTCATTTACTTAACTGAATTAGGACTACCTTTAGCAACTGAAGCATTAGATCCTATTAGCCCACAATATTTAGCTGAGTTATTTAGTTGGTCTGCAATTGGTGCAAGAACAACTGAATCTCAAACTCATAGAGAAATGGCTTCAGGCTTGTCTATGCCAATTGGTTTCAAAAATGGCACTAAAGGTAGTTTAGATGTAGCCATTAATGCAATGCAATCAGCAGCATCATCACATCGCTTTATGGGTATTAATACACAAGGCCAAGTGGCGTTGATTAAAACATCAGGCAACCCAGATGGACATGTTATTTTACGTGGCGGTAAAAAACCTAATTATGGCGCTGAAGATGTTGCTTTATGTGAACAAGAATTAGCTAATCATGGTTTAGAGCCCGGCATTGTTGTGGATTGTTCTCACGGTAATTCAAGCAAAGATTATTCACGTCAGCCAATCGTCGCAAATGATGTTTTTGATCAAATAGTTGATGGTAATAAGTCAATTATTGGTATTATGCTTGAAAGTCACCTGAACGCAGGTAACCAGAGCGATAGTATTCCTATTGCTGAACGTGCTTATGGTGTTTCTATAACTGACGCTTGTATTGATTTAGCCACAACAAAAGAATTGATATCAACAGCAGATGAAAAATTACAAACTGTTTTAAAAGCACGTATTGCTTAATAAATTTTATATTTAAAATATTAACCGTACATTGATGAGACACCAATGGAAAAAATAGTATTTGATCAAAAGCTTGCAGTATTAAGAGATGAAATTGATGATATTGATTGTCAGTTAGTTGATTTATTAAAAAAGCGACGTACGGTTACCACTAAGGTTGGTGAGCTTAAAAGTGAAGTAGGTATGCCTATTTATGCTCCTGAGCGTGAAGAAGCCTTACTTTCTAAACGTAGGCAACAAGCGCAAGATGCTGGCTTAAACCCCGATGTTATTGAGGATGTGCTCCGTCGTTTAATGAGCGATTCGTACCTTAGTCAAGATGCGAGTGGTTATTTATGTGTAAATCCTACCTGTAAAAAAATTGTTGTAATAGGTGGGAGGGGGCAATTAGGCAAAATTTTTGTCGACTTATTTACTCGTTCTAATTACCAGGTAGAAGTTATAGAGCAAGAAGACTGGCCTAACAGCACCAACATATTGAGTGGTGCAAGTGTTGTTATTGTTGCAGTACCTATTCGTTTAACAACATCTATTATTCAAAAGCTTAACGACTTGCCAGAAGAATGTATTTTAGCTGATGTTACTAGCGTAAAAGAATCACCTTTATACGAAATGCTTAAAGTGCATAAAGGTCCTGTTGTTGGTTTACACCCAATGTTTGGGCCTGATGTTACCAGCTTAGTAAAACAAACCGTTATTGCGTGTGAAGGGCGCTCTCCTGAAAGCTATCAATGGCTTCTAGAACAAATAAAAATTTGGGGTGCCAAAATATATGCTGTAGAGGCAGCCGCTCATGACCAAGCTATGGCTATGGTACAAGTTATGAGACATTTTTCAACTATCGCTTATGGATATCATTTAATGACAGAAGGCGCTGACATAGCGCAGTTAGTGGAAATGAGTTCGCCTATTTATCGATTAGAACTTATTATGGTAGGACGTTTGTTTGCGCAAAGCCCTGTGTTGTATAGCGATATTATTTTTTCTAATTCGGATAATATTGATATGATGAAACGTTTTGCTTATCGATTTTTAGAGTTACTTGAAGATGTAGAAACAGGAGACAAAGAGTCTTTCGTTAATATGTTTAATCAGGTCTCCGATTGGTTTGGAGATTATGCGGGCGCTTTTTTAAAAGAAAGTAAATCTATGTTACTTAAAGCAAATGAATTAAAGAAATAACATTTGGGTTAATCTTCAATAGGTAAACAATATGCTAGGTTTTTGCCATACTTCAAAAGTTATTATGTTAATAGGTTTTATGTTGGTAGCCTCTTGTACTAGTGGAGCCTCAACATCAGATAATATTGTTTCTGGCGTGATCACTAAAGATAACTTATTGATGAATGAAGTGTTATTTAACGAAGGTTATCAGGCTTTTTCAGTGACAGAAAAAGAAAAACTACAGATTAAGGATTGGCCGAGCAACTTACATATTGATATATATTTTGGGACTTGGTGTCACGATAGTCAAAGAGAGGTGCCTAGAATACTTTCTATTTTAGATAATAATCAAAATGTGACATTTCAACTTATTGCTTTAGATATTGATAAGAAAGATCCTCAATATTTAGCTAAAAATAACAGTATAAAATATACGCCAACGTTTGTTGTTTTTATAGAGGAGAAAGAGATAGGTCGTATTATTGAACGACCTACTCAGAATTTTATCGAAGATATTACTGCTATGTATGTTAATTCGTTAAAAGTGATTGATTAAGAATTAAAATTTATAAGAAAATCCGATAGAAACACTTGTGTCTATCCATGGGGTATCGTCGTATTCTGCCGCACAAATATCAGTTTTACAAAATAAAGTCTCACCATCTTGCATTAAACTAGCATAACCTCTTAATTCAGTTACTATAGCTGCTTCTTTAGATATTTCATATCGAGTGCCTATAGCAGCTGTAAAAGAAGGTGATATTTCACTTCCTCCATCACCACTAAAGCGTGCGGCACCTAAACCTACGGATACTGTTGTTATGTAGCCTTTTTGTCTGAATAGCGCTACACCACTAAAATGAGCATACAATACGTCAACAGAACTTGTTTGATTATCTTCACCAAACTTAAAGTCATGGCTTGCATAATTTACAAGTATTTGTCCTTGTCCATTAGGTGATTCTTGCCAAGCTACACCAACCCCAAAGTGGGTTGCACTATCAACAGATATAGAAGTACTCGTATTTGGAACAGTTAAATCGGAACTAGACATACTCCCTACGTAAGGAGTTACTTCAAATTGAGTTGCCATTGTTGAGGTAGTAAGTAAGGCTAATATACCGATGGATTTCGGTAATATATTGCTTGAATTTGACATATTTAATCCCTTTTATTTGTTCTTATTTTTATCATACTATTAAACTTATCATAACGTTAATAAAAAGATTTTGTTATTAATTTAAAAAGTTGCCTAATTTATCTAATGCTTTTTCTTTTAGTTTGTTTTTAATTTTATCTTTAATTTTTCGTTTTTGTTCAGTTTTAGCTTGTTTCCATATTGAAGATAAAGCTTGTTTTGCTATTTCTGCACCTAACAAACTCGCTGGTAAGCCATTATCTCCGCCTATATTTGTTAAGTTAATGTCTGGTAGGGTAATTTGGTGCTCTTTATTACCTAACGCTGATAAATCTAGCGATAGATTTGTGCCAGCTAGAATAAGTTTACTTACGCGAATGTTAGGTTCTTTTTGTGATGAGCTCTCAGGTTGTTGAACTTCTTCTTCGTTTTTTGGAAGGTTTTTTTCTATATCATCTAATATGTCTGATAAATTGGCACTACCATTTTGGGTTAGTTCAACAAAAGCCTGTGGGTTATTAATTCTAATTTCATCAATAACGATAGGGTCTTCAGTTAGGCTTTTAATATTAATATCTAATAAAACAGTTTCAAAAGAAAAAGCATATGGATACTTGTATTGTTTTGGATTACTTAAACTAAAGCCATTTATAGCACCAGAACCTTTTACCAGCTTCATCTCAACATTTTTAACCAGTACTGTCTGGTTAGTAATTTTACTTCCTTGGCTTTCTATTTGTTGTTTAATAAAGTCATCTAGTGAGCCGCTTGCTAAAAACCATAATGCGCCGCCACAAAATAATAAAATAATAATAACGAAAGAGGCTAATTTATTCACGAATAATCCTTAATGTGTAAAAAATGAATAGAAAATACAGAGAGTATCTCTATATTAACGAAAATTATAAATCATCTACCATATAAAAAATACCTGTAAAGTTAATAGATGTATGAGCTGAAAAATATAAAAATAATTGATAACTAGATCTAAAGCTGTGATTTAGTTTATTAGAAAAATTAATTCTTTATAATGCTCCACAATGTTTAATAGTCTGTTGTAGTTCATGAGCAATTTAGAATTAAGTTATAAAGTAGAGGTTGGGTTAATAAACCCGAAGAGTCCTACCAATGTAGGTGCAGTAATGCGTGCTGCAGGATGTTATCAAGTAGATAAAGTTTATTATACCGGAAAACGTTACGAACATGCGGCAAAATTTAATACTGATACTAAAAACATAAAAGATAAAATACCTTTAATCGCTGTAGATGAAGTAACCGAAGCTATGTCTAATGGTATGAAAGTAGTTTGTGTTGATTTAGTCGAAGGGGCTATTCCTCTGCCATACTTCAAACATCCTAGTAACGCGATTTATGTGTTCGGGCCTGAAGACGGCACTATATCTCAATCCATTATTAATAAAGCTGATGCAACTGTTTATATACCAACTGTTGGCTGTATGAATTTAGCTGCAACTGTAAATGTAGTGTTATACGATCGAATGGTGAAGTTAAATGATTTTCAGATAGGAGATGAATTAATTGTAAATAGCCGAGATAAAAATAATCGCACAAAAGTAGTACGCTAAATAGACTGACTATTAGCCAATACATTACAACGAATAGTAAGTCGCTTATTTTTATACCCGTTACCAATCAAGAGGCTATTTCAGAGTGTTTGAGCGATATCAATTCAAGGCAATGCTTTGTAATAATGGTTGCTCCCTTATAAAAAGCATTGTTGATGAAGTGATTTTGCTCAAGCGCTTCTTTGATGGGTCTAAAAACAATTTATGTTTCGTTATTAACTCTAGTCAGGTTCCTACATGGATGTAGGACATTAGGGTAACGCAGGAGCAGTTACCGAGAATAACCATGACGTAAACTTAATGCCTTGCATACATGGATGTAGACCTTAGATTTCGTCTGGAATATGAAATCTGTGCCTAAATTGTTTTTAGTTCCCACTGAAACCTGCATCTTGAATGATAACGGGTATATATAAACAAAACTACTTGACTAACCATATTATTCAGCTAGAATGTTTTTAGCTTGAAAGTAATACCTATATTTATGTACGCCGTTTCGATGTTATATTTAGTAGCTCGTCCTGTTTAATAAGTAATAGCTTCACTTCCAGCAACACCGCCCTAATGTTGGGGCAAAAAAATTACTCTTAAAAAGAATAGGATATACAATGTCTACTACTACTGGTACAGTAAAATGGTTTAATGAATCTAAAGGTTTTGGTTTTATTGAGCAAGAATCAGGTCCAGACGTGTTTGCACACTTTAGTGCTATCTCTGGCGACGGTTTCAAAACTTTAGCTGAAGGTCAAAAAGTTCAGTTTACTGTTACTCAAGGACAAAAAGGTCCTCAAGCAGAAAACATTCAAGCACTTTAATTTAATTGCCGATTCGTTCGGTTATTAATAAAGCGTATAAGAGGCAAGATTATTCTTGCCTTTTTTATGTCTGCTTGTTCATTTTATACTACTCCTCTATTTAAATTTAGCGCTTATCCCATCTTTATTCTTTCCATTAAATAATACTTCTACTGTTTACCTATTAAGCACATAAAATAGTAAAAACGAATTGATTAAAATAGCTATATTTTAGTGTATTACGCTAAGGCATGTGTTGTTTTTTTGTTTTTATAAATTTAATTAAACTAACATGTTGAAAATACTTAATTTAATTTTTGGCATTAGACTTGTAATGTTCTGGTTAATTCTAACGATATTATTAGGTATTAAATTATGAAAATATTATTAACAGGTATTATTTTAGTAAGTTCTAATGTTTTTGCTCATGGCTCTTCTTTTGGTAACGATACTTGTGATTTTGACGTAAAAGGCGGTGTTCGTATTTCTCCAGCGGAAATTGAGTTTTCATACAAAAAGGAGCCTTTATATAAAATAGTTAATGACAATATACTTATCGTTAATAATAAAGAAATATCATTAAACACAAGTCAGCAAAAACTCGTTTCTAGTTACTCTAATGAAATACGTGCGCTGTTACCACAAATAAAGGTTTTAGCTACAGATGCTATTACCTTAGCTTCTGATGGTGTTAATTTGGCATTTACTGAATTGTTAGGGCCAGATAATTCATTAAGTCACGATTTAACAGGTCACTTTGAGGCGATTAGTTATGAAATTGATCAAAATTTTTCTGCTAATAAAACGGTTCATTTTGACGAAGATGGTTTTGTTGGAGATGACTTTTTCGGTGAAAATTTTGAAAAAAGAATTGAAAGTGTAGTAGAACAAACTGTTCAAAAATCTATTGGGAGCATTATGATTGCTTTAGGGCAAGAGTTACTGTTTTCTAGTGAAGGTGTGGATTCTTTTGATGCTAAAATGGAAATGTTTGGCAAGAAAATAGAAACTGAGATGGAAGCTCGTGGGGCAGAAATTGAAAAACGTGCGACAAGCTTATGCAATGCTGTTGCTAAAATTGATCAGTTAGAAGAAAAACTAAAAGAGGAAATTGAACAACTTGAAGACATCAATATATTAACTAACCTCAGCTCGGGATAAGCAAAGTTACTCAACAAGCTATTTTTATGCCTAACTTCGTTGAATTTATTACTAATAGCTAGCTATTAGATAGAAAAATTCGCCTTGTTATACACAAAAATATCAATGTTGAGAGACTAATATAACTTAGGAAAACAACGATACAGATTAAAGTTTTGATAAATAAGAATTTTAATTCATTATCTAACATTCATTAACCCGAGTTGAGGTTAACTATTTAAGTTAAATTGAAGATGAGTTTATTTACCTATTTCTTTGACTCTATATTTTTGTATAAGAAACTGCACCAAAAGGAAAAGTACTTTATAATGACCTCATTAGATAAATGAGGTTTTTTTACATGAAGATATGTGGTGTTGAATTAAAAGGTAATGACGCGATTGTTTGTATTATGTCGCGAGAAAATGGATTGTATGATATTCCAAGTATACGAGTACAGAAAATAGCAATCGCAGATGCAGGGGATGCTGAACAAGTACGAGCTTTCCAATTTACATTTGCTAAGTTAATGGAAGATTATAAAGTTGATAAAGTGGTTATTCGTGGTCGAGCATTAAAAGGAAAGTTTTCTGGTGGACCTGTTGGTTTTAAATTAGAAGCTGCTATCCAACTTATTCAAGACTTGCCTGTTGAAATTATTGCGGGTAGTGCTGTTAAAAAGTCATTGGCGAAAAGTCAGGTTGATATAGACTTTAGGGATACTGGTTTAAAGCAATATCAAGAAAGCGCATTTGAAACCGTTTTTTCTTATTTTGAACAATCAGCTTATAGACCTAATAGTATTTAACTTTTAATTTAAATATATAAATTTGAAAGGGAGCTTTTTAGCTTCCTTTTTTATTACTAAGCTTTGTCTAGCTAACTATTGCTCTTTAAATTATAACTTTTACTTTGCGTAAGATAAGTAAATTTTAGATATAAAAAAACCGACAAATGTCGGTTTTTTAAAGTCTTTATAAAAATTAAAGAGCTTTAATAGCAGCGTTTAAACGACTTTTGCTACGAGCAGCTTTATTTTTATGGATAAGACCTTTACTTGCGTAACGATCTAAAATTGGTGTTGCAGCAGCAAATTCTTTAGTTGCTGTATCTTTGTCACCGGCTTCGATAGCACCAATTACTTTTTTAAGTAATGTGCGCATCATTGAGCGACGGCTTGCATTGTGTTGACGGCGCTTTTCAGATTGTACTGCGCGCTTCTTAGCAGACTTTGAGTTAGCCAAGGTGAACTCCTAAAATTGAATAAATATTGCCTAGATTTAAGGCGACGAAATATGCCTGTTTTAAAGGCGTTTGTCAAACCCTTTCGCTTTAATTTTTAATATTTAGGTTTAAATTGAAAACTAAACGAAAGGGGTGAATACCTATTTTACCATATACTTTTTGAAATAGGTGTTTAAGTTAATTTAAACGCTTGTTTCTGCTTATTAAAAAAACGCATAATAAGTACTTACCTTGAATTATTATAAATCGCGGTGTAGGAAATAAATTTTGAGTAAAAAACTCATAAAATCAGGATTGATTGTTAGCATTATGACACTCGTTTCTCGAGTGTTAGGTTTAATAAGAGATGTTGTTATTGCAAATGTTATGGGGGCTGGTGTTGCGGCAGACGTATTCTTTTTTGCAAATAAGATCCCTAACTTTTTACGGAGATTATTTGCCGAAGGTGCTTTTGCTCAAGCCTTTGTACCTGTTTTAAGCGAATATCATGCAAAAGACGGCGATAAATTGGGGCTTGAAACACGGCAACTTATCGCACAAGTGTCAGGTACTTTAGGCGTTTTAGTTACTTTAGTTACACTTGTTGGTGTGATTGCATCTCCTGTATTTGTTATTTTGTTTGGCTTTGGCTGGTTTTGGGATTGGTTACATGATGGACCTAAAGCTGAACAATTTGAATTAGCTTCAATTTTATTGAAAATTACGTTTCCTTATTTGTTTTTTGTAAGTTTTACAGCTTTAGCTGGGGCGATTTTGAATACTGTTGGCAAGTTTGCTGTTTCGTCTTTTACGCCTGTTTTACTTAATGTTTGTATTATCTGTTGTGCTTTATTTCTTTCTTCGTCGATGCCTAACCCTGCTTATGCACTTGCTATTGGCGTATTTATAGGCGGTGTTGTTCAATTTTTATTTCAAATACCTTTTTTAATACAAGCTGGAGCTTTAGTTAAGCCTAAGTGGGCATGGAAAGCTGAAGGTGTAACTAAAATTAGAAAATTGATTGTACCTGCATTATTTGGCGTGTCGGTTACACAAATCAATCTATTGCTTGATACATTAATAGCGAGTGTATTAGTTACAGGATCGATTAGTTGGTTATATTATGCGGATAGACTTTTAGAGTTTCCTTTGGGGTTATTTGGTATTGGCATAGCAACGGTAATTTTGCCTAGTTTATCTAAATTACACGCCAAACAAAATTCACAAGAATTTAAAAGTACGGTTGAGTGGGGACTTAAAATAGTGTCTTTATTTGGCTGGCCTGCTTTGGCTGGCTTAATGGTGTTGGCTCAGCCTATTGTAATGGTTTTGTTTATGCGAGGAGAATTTTCTGAACAAACTGTAATGAATGTATCATATGCACTTTTTGCTTATTTATCAGGACTAATAAGCTTTATGTTTATTAAAATTTTAGCTCCTGCTTATTACGCAAGACAAGATACTAAAACTCCAGTAATTATTGGTATTAAAGCTATGGTAGCTAACATGGCATTTAATGTAATGTTGGCACCTTTCTTTGGATA
Source organism: Pseudocolwellia sp. G5-9 (assembly GCF_055808995.1). Classification (NCBI taxonomy): domain Bacteria; kingdom Pseudomonadati; phylum Pseudomonadota; class Gammaproteobacteria; order Alteromonadales; family Colwelliaceae; genus Pseudocolwellia; species Pseudocolwellia sp. G5-9. The sequence goes on along the minus strand of NZ_CM147893.1, from coordinate 2,052,937 downwards.
TGTGGGGTTAGCTATAGCTACAACCATGTCAGCCTCATTAAATGCGTTTCTGTTGTATCGTGGATTAAAAAAACAAGATGTCTTTAGCTTAACTAAATGTGCGTGGTGGTTTATGGCCCGTATTATGATTTCAGCTGGAATTATGGGGGGAGTGGTTTATGTTATTTCGCCTCCGTTCATAGAATGGTTAAGTATGACTAAATTAGAACAACTTATTCAGCTTGGTATGTGTATCGGGTTAGGAGTGAGCAGTTATTTTATATCTATTGTTGTATTGGGTATAAGAACGAAGGATATTAAAGTGCATACTTAGCTATAGGTTAACTACAGCTAATCGTAAATAAATTTGATGAAATTGCGTTCAGGTGCTGATTCTTATGGTTGAGTAATATATAATTCGTCGGTTTTTCCTTGAATATAAATAAAGTCTAGCAAAAGTTTAGTAAAAAAGGTTTCCTTAATAAATGCAGTTAATACGCGGTATTCATAATATACAACCAGAACATCATGGCTGCGTGCTAACGATAGGGAATTTTGATGGCGTTCATTTAGGACATAAGCAAGTTATACATGCGTTAATTAAACAAGCGAAAGAGCTTAACTGTGCAGCTGCGGTTATGGTTTTTGAACCTCAGCCTCAAGAATTATTCTCTCCAGAGACTGCACCAGCGAGATTATGTAGGCTAAGGGATAAATATACATTATTAAAGTCGTTAGGTGTGGAGCGTTTAATTTGTGTTAATTTTAATGCTAAATTTGCAACACAGTCAGCTGAGAACTTCATTAAGGAGTTGCTAGTTAACAAATTAGGCATTAAAAGTTTGATTGTAGGCGACGATTTTCGATTTGGTAAAAATCGAAAAGGTAATTATGAAATGTTACGTAAGGCTGGAAAAACATCTCACTTTAATGTGTCTGATACGGCAAGTTACAAAATATTAGATCAAAGGATCAGTAGTACTGAAATTCGCCAAGCACTTGAAGCCGATAATTTAGAACAAGCAGAAGTTATGCTTGGTAGGCCTTATTCTATAATAGGTCGAGTTTTTCATGGTGACAAAAGAGGGCGTCAGTTAGGTTTTCCTACGGCTAATGTAAAATTGAAAAGGCGTGTATCACCTGTAAATGGGGTATATGTTGTTAAAGTAAAAACGAATGTCGGGTTGTTTTTTGGTGTTGCCAATATAGGGTCGAGACCTACAGTTTCAGGTATAAGACAACAGCTTGAAGTACACATTTTTGATTTTGACTCTGATCTATATGGTCAAACAATTGAAGTGGTGTTACTGAAAAAATTAAGAAAAGAAATGAAATTTGATTCTCTTTCTGCCTTAACAAATCAAATAACGATTGATAGCGCACTAGCGTCTCAATACGTGGCTGAGTTAAGTACATAGAGTGAATCGCAACATATTATTAAATTTTTAATATTAACTGCTGCAACGTAATGATTGGGCGTTAACTAAAATACGAGTGGATATAAATTTAAATGAGTGACTATAAGCATACCTTGAATTTGCCGGATACTTCATTTCCAATGAAAGGGAATATGGCAAACCGTGAACCTAATATGTTAAAAGAATGGGCCGAAAAAGACTTGTACGGTAAAATTCGTGCAGCTAAAAAAGGTAAAAAATCATTTATTTTGCATGACGGACCTCCTTATGCAAATGGTGATATTCATTTAGGACACTCAGTAAATAAAATTTTAAAAGACATTATTGTTAAATCTAAAACGCTATCTGATTTCAATTCTCCTTATGTGCCAGGTTGGGACTGTCATGGCTTACCTATTGAGTTAATGGTTGAGAAAAAAGTAGGTAAACCCGGTCATAAAGTCACAGCAGCTCAATTTAGAGAAAAATGTCGTGAATATGCTGTTAAGCAAGTTAATGGTCAAAAAGAAGACTTTAAACGTTTAGGTGTTTTCGCTGATTGGGACAAGCCTTATTTAACGATGGATTTTGGTACTGAAGCTAACATTATTCGAGCTTTAGGCAAAATAGCTGAAAATGGACATTTACAACAAGGTTTTAAACCTGTTCATTGGTGTACAGATTGTGGTTCAGCCTTAGCTGAAGCTGAAGTTGAATATAAAGATAAGCAATCTCCTGCGATAGACGTTAAATTTTTAGTTGAAGATGCGAGTGTTGCCGATAAATTTTCACACCCTGAAAATCATGTAGGTGAAGGTGATATATCTATTGTTATCTGGACAACTACTCCTTGGACTTTACCAGCTAACCGTGCTGTTTCTGTTCACCCTGAAGTTGAATACTCATTAGTACAATGCGAAACAGATTCAGGTAAACAAAGATTAATTTTAGCTACTGATCTTGTACAGTCGTGTATGGATAGATACGGTATTAGTAAATATCATGCACTAGGATTTTGTAAAGGTTCAGACCTTGATTTAGTTTCATTACAACATCCATTTTATGACATTGTTGTTCCTGTAGTATGTGGTGACCATGTTACAACTGATTCAGGTACAGGGTGTGTTCATACAGCGGGTGGTCATGGTGTAGACGATTTCAATGTAAGTAAACAATACAATTTAGAAATTTATAACCCTGTTGGAGCAAATGGTGTTTATCTTGAAGATACTCCTTTATTTGCTGGACAACACGTATTTAAAGCCAATGCTTCTGTAGTTGAAGTACTAACAGAAAAAGGCGCTTTATTACATCACCATGCAATGGAGCATTCTTATCCGCATTGTTGGAGACATAAAACTCCAATAATTTTCCGTGCTACACCTCAGTGGTTTATTAGTATGGATAAGAAAGGACTACGCAAAGAGTCTTTAGGTGAAATAGCAAAAACAAAATGGATCCCTGATTGGGGCCAAAGCCGTATTGAATCTATGGTAGAAGGACGTCCTGATTGGTGCATTTCTCGCCAACGTACATGGGGTGTGCCTATTGCGCTATTTATTCATAAAGATACTGGCGCATTACATCCTCGTAGTATTGAACTAATCGAAGAAGTTGCACTAAAAGTAGAAAAGTCAGGTATCCAAGCATGGTTTGATTTAGAAGCTAAAGAACTGATTGGTGACGACGCGAATGATTTTGTAAAAGTACCAGATACATTAGATGTTTGGTTCGATTCTGGTACAACACATTCAACTGTTATTGATGCACGCGAAGAGTTTGATGATATAGCTGATTTATATCTAGAAGGTTCAGATCAACATAGAGGTTGGTTTATGTCTTCTATGATGTCTTCAGTAGCAATGACAGGTAAAGCACCTTATCGTGAAGTATTAACGCACGGTTTCACTGTTGATGTTAATGGTCACAAAATGTCTAAGTCGTTAGGGAATGTTATAACACCCTCGCAAATTACCGGTAAGTTAGGTGCTGATATTTTAAGATTGTGGGTAGCTTCAGTAAACTATACGCAAGAAATTACAGTATCGGATGAAATATTTAAGCGCCAAGCTGATGCGTATAGACGAATTCGTAATACGTCACGTTTCTTATTAGCGAACCTAAATGGTTTTGAGCCAAAAGAACACTCTGTTGCTTTAGATGACATGGTTGCTTTAGATCGTTGGGTAGTAGGGCAGGCTGCACAACTTCAAGAAGATATTGAAAAAGCTTATAAAGAATATGAATTTCATGTTGTTGTACATAAGCTAATGAACTTCTGTACAACTGAATTAGGTGGTTTCTACCTTGATATTATTAAGGATAGACAGTACACAGCTAAAGGCGATAGCTTGGCTCGTCGTTCATGTCAAACAGCTATGTATTTAATTGCAGAAGCTATGACTCGTTGGATGGCTCCTATTTTATCTTTTACAGCTCAAGAAATCTGGCAAGCTTTACCAACACCAGCTAATACCGTAAGAGATGAATTTGTATTTACTGATGTTTGGTTTGATGGTTTAGCTAAGTTACCTGAAAATTCACGTTTAGGTGATGATTATTGGGCTGAAATTTTATTAATTAAAACAGAAGTTAACAAAGCTTTAGAAGCTGCACGTAAAGATAAAAAAGTAGGTAAAGCTCTTGAAGCCGCAGTAACTATTTATGCCACCGAAAACATTGTGAATAAATTAAAACAATTAGAAGAAGAATTACGCTTTGTTTTAATTACTTCTGCAGCAACCGTTGAACTTGTAACTTCAGCACCTGAAGGAATGATAGAAACAGATGTTGAAGGATTATGGTTATCGGTTACTCCAGCGTCAGGTAGTAAATGTGATCGTTGTTGGCACTTTACTGACGATGTTGGTCAAATAGAAGCTCATCCTGAGTTATGTGGTCGTTGTGTAACTAACGTAGATGGTTTAGGTGAAGAGCGTAAGTTTGCATAAAACTTTTGTATTTACTTACATAATTTATAGTATTTAACAGTACGCAACGTGGTTAAATATAGAAGAGAGATAAGCGTATATTATTTATTAATTTACGCTTATTTTATATTTATACACCTTTAATCATTTAATAAGGTTTAAGTTTTCAATGATAAAAAATGTAATGAATACAGGGTTAAGTTGGTTGTGGTTAACTCTGTTGTGTTTGGTTGTAGATCAAATTACTAAGCATCAAGTTGTTGGTTCTATGGAGCTTTATGAATCAATTCAAGTACTTTCTTTTTTTAGTATTACTTATGTACATAATTTAGGAGCGGCCTTTAGTTTTTTAGCTGATCAAGGTGGATGGCAAAGGTGGTTTTTTACCGCGATAGCAGCTATAGCCAGTATTGTGTTTATTATTTGGTTAGCCAAAACCCCTAAAGATAAAAAGCTATTAAGTATTGCTTTTGCTTTATTATTAAGTGGCGCTTTAGGAAACTTAATTGATAGAGTGCTATTTGGTTATGTTATCGATTTTCTAGATTTTTATATTGGTAATAATCATTGGCCAGCATTTAATGTTGCAGACTCTATGATTTTTATAGGTGCAGCTTTAATGATTTTTGATTCATTTAAAAATAGCGATAAAGACAGCACTACGAGCAAAAAGTAGCAGAAATATTTAGTAGTATAAAAGGCAAATCATGACTAAAGTTATTAATGAAAGTTCTCAAATAATTGTACATATAACAATGAAGCTTGCTGATGGTTCTGCAGCAGATAGCACAAAAGTAAATAATAAACCTGCTAAAATAATTATGGGTGATCAAAGCATTTCTCCAGCATTTGAAGCGAATCTACTGGGTTTAAAAGTTGGAGAATCTAAAGAGTTTACACTTCAGTCTATAGACGCATTTGGTGATAAAAACCCTGATAATATCCATTATGTTGATATCACAAAGTTTGACAGTGAAACACCAGCTAAAGTAGGTAATATTATTACGTTTACACAGCCTGGTGGTGAATTACCGGGTATGATCACCGACGTTTCAGGCTCATCTGTTACTGTCGATTTTAATCACCCATTAGCTGGTCAAGCAGTCACTTTTGTTATTGACGTAGTAGAAATTCAATAGATACGAACAATTAGAGAATACCAATGGAAATTATTTTAGCGAACCCTAGAGGTTTTTGTGCTGGTGTTGACAGAGCAATTAGTATTGTCGATAGAGCATTAGACTTATTCGATGCTCCTATCTATGTACGTCATGAAGTTGTTCATAATAAGTTTGTTGTTAATGGCTTAAAAGAACGTGGTGCTGTTTTTGTTGATGAATTAGATGAAATTCCAGATGATAGTACTGTTATTTTTAGTGCTCATGGTGTTTCTAAAGCTGTTCGCAATAAAGCTAAAGATCGTGGTTTAAAGGTTTTTGATGCAACATGTCCATTAGTGACAAAAGTACATATGGAAGTTTCTCGCGCAAGCCGTAAAAATGTTGAATGTATTCTTATTGGTCATGCTGGACACCCTGAAGTGGAAGGTACAATGGGTCAATATGAAAGTAAAACTGGCGGTATTTACTTAGTTGAATCTGCTTGTGATGTTGAAAAACTAAACGTCAAAAATCCGGACGAACTTTATTTTTGCAGTCAAACAACGTTATCGGTAGATGATACAAGTGATGTTATTGACGCTCTACAAAAGAAATATAAAAATATACAAGGTCCTCGTAAAGATGATATTTGTTACGCAACACAAAATCGTCAAGACGCGGTTCGCTCAATAGCTAATCAAGTTGATCTACTTTTGGTAGTTGGTGCAAAAAATAGCTCTAATTCTAATAGACTCAGAGAGCTTGCTGAAAAAATAGGCACTACCTCTTATTTAATTGATACAGCTGAAGACATAATTCCAAGTTGGATAGACAACATTAATAAAGTAGGTGTAACTGCTGGAGCGTCCGCTCCTGAAATTTTGGTTAATCAGGTCATTGAAAGATTAAAAAGTTATGGTGGTAAAGAGGTTGTAGAGTACCCAGGTAGGGAAGAAAATACAGTGTTTGCAGTTCCACTCGAATTGCGTTAATCTTAAGCTGTTTAAAAATTAAACATGAAATGGGCTTGTGTATATTGTATGTAATATAAGTCTAGGTTTTTATTGTATAAATTGTAAGTAGTCATCACATGGCATATAATGGAATGCTGCTTAAATATGGATATTAAGGTATGAGTTAATGCGGTTCACATTAGTGATTTTTAACACATATGATCTTCTTTTAAAGCTTTTAATCAATGTAATTAAAAGCTTTGGCGCACTATTGCCGCTATCAAAGTCCCCTTTCAATATCCGTATAACTTTTCAGTATTTTAGTAATATAAAATTTTTGATTCTCAAGGAGAATAATTTTGCGGCTTTATAATTCACGACCCTATAAACAGTGTCGGTTTAAAAAAACTTCTTTTATGGGGATGACTTTAATTGAAGTTCTTGTAGCCTTATTTATTTTATCTACAGGAATCTTAGGCGCTGTAGCTATGCAAGCTTCTGCCAAAAAAGGAAGTTTTGATGCTATGCAGCGTTCTATGGCTTCTTCTTTAGCGCAAAATATTATTGAACGTATGCGAGGAAATGATGCAACCGTGGGACTCAATGTACTTGATGGTTATAACGGTACTTATGGTGTTACTCCTCTTACTGCACCAGCAGTCCGTTGTGATACACCAACAGCTTTATGCAACGCCGCTGAACTAACAGCTAACGACTTGTACGAGTGGGAACAAAGCTTAATTGGCGAAGATGTACAAAATTTATCGAAAGGTAATGGTGGCTTAACTGGTGTTGTTGCCTGTATTGAACATGTAAATAATGCTGTCTCAGTTGCTATTAGTTGGGAAGGGCGGGAAGAAACATCAGACGGTGCTAAATTTAATACAACATTTGGAAGCGGATGTGGTACTACAAGTACTAAACGTAGACAAATTGTCGTAGATGCATTTATTTTTTAGAGGCTTATATGATTAAAAAACAAAATGGATTTACACTTTTAGAAATTTTTGTAGCTTTAGCTATAGGGTTAGTATTGATTGGCGGGGTGTTAAGTGTTTTTGTAGGAATGAAAACCACCACGCAAGAAACTTCAAGCATAGGAGAGCTGCAAGAAAATGGACGTTTTGCTGTTACTATATTAACTGATGACTTACTACGACAAAATTTTTGGGGAGATTTACAATTAAGTTTTTCGTCTGATGTATATTCAGGGGTAGATCTCCCACCTGTCATTGGCGATTGTATAGGAGGAGGACAAAATAATAGCAGCTTTCCACAAGGTAATCTTTTTCATTTTAGAACGCTTTGGGCTGCTAATGTAACAGCTGCGACTATACTTGGTGGCTGTATAAATAATGCAGTACCTGGTTCAGATGTTTTGCAAATAAAAAGAGTACTCGCTCGTCCCATTTTACCAGGAGCGATTGATAATGAACGTTATTATTTGAACGCAGGTTATACTCAAGCTACTTTATTTCCAGGAAGCGCCGCGGCAATTCCTTTTGTTAGTAACAATTCACGCATTTGGGAATATCAGCATCATATTTATTATATTCGAAATGATCGCATTGGCACTACCGCTAATTTTGTTCCTGTGTTGATGCAAGGGCGATTACAAAATACAGCTACACCAATATCTTTTAACTTATTAGTTGAAGGTATTGAACGTGTTCATTATATGTTTGGTGTAGATACTGATGGGGATGACGTCGTTAATGGTTATATGGCACCAGCTGATATGATTGGAGATTATTGGGATAATACTAATAATACAAAAATTTTAGCTGTAAAATTTTATGTTTTAGTTAGATCTATTAGAGCAGACCCTAATTATGAGAATAATAATACATATCAAATGGGGGATACTGTATTTAATGCGGGTGGCGATAATTTTAGGCGTTTATTATTTAGTTCAACTGTTACATTATATAATCAAGGGATAACCGAATGGCAATAAAAAAATTTAATCAATCTGGCGTAGTTTTAATTGTATCCCTTGTTTTTTTAGTTGCTTTAACTGCCGTTGCTGCGGCACTAATGCAAAATACGACAACGGATGTTAAAATGGCAGGTGCAAGTCAAGAAAAATCAATAGTTACACAAGAAACTATTAGTGAAATGGATAGGATTATTTTTAATGAACAACGTCGAGTTAATGGACCAAATATATTTGTGGAACTGAATACCCCTACACCTATATTATCCGTGACAAAACCTTCGATAACTACAGCTATAGCATCGCCAGACAATCTACTTTCTCTTGCGCCATCTTGCCCACGTGTTAAACCCGCATCTTCAGACGCTCAGTGTCGAATGTCAAATGTTGTGGTTAGTAGAACATATGGAAGAAACAATAACCATGTCATTCAAGTTAATGCCGGCATTGCTCAAGAATTATCACTAGGATATTAATATGAAAAAATATATTTTATTATCGGCCTTAATATTTAGTTCCTTATATGCCTATAGCGAAGATATAGAATTATATGTAGGGAATGCTAATTTACGTGCCCAAACAAAACCACAAGTATTATTAATTGTTGATACTTCAGGTAGTATGACGGGATCTCAAACAATTAAAACACCTTATAACCCAGCTAAAACATATAAAACTCTTGGGTCATATTCTGGTAAAGGCGATAAATATTTGTACTATGTCGTAGGGACACCAACATCTTTACCTTCTGTTGATTCTCCAACTGAAAAAAGACGATTTTTGGCAAGTATTAATAATTGTTCTACCGCTGTTTCTCGACTTAATAAAGTTGGCTTTTATACTGGTCGTATAAAAGAATATACATTTCAAGGTAACTCTGGCAGTTGGCAAGATATTCCTGATAGTGATGGAACATCCATTTCGATAATTGATTGTGAAGATGATATTAGCCTAGATTTAGAGCACATAAAAAATAGTACAACGGTTGAACATAATAGTAATAAAGTCAACGGTAGTGTTACATTTGGATACCCAATTGATGGTTTAGGAACTGTTGCTTCCCCCGTATATTACGATACGGATATTACTAAAGTAGATGCTTCATGGGGAGGGGATGTTGTTACTATTTATACTGATAACTACCTAAGATGGGAGCAAGGCACAAAGTATAGTAATGGTGCTGATATAGGTACTACAAATACGACAAGAATTGCAATTGCTCAGCGAACCTTAACAAATTTAATTGACTCAATCCCATCAGTTCAATTTGGTCTTGAAGTTTATAATTTTAATAGGTATTCCGATAGTAATCAAAGTAATTCTCATGGCGGAAGAATTGCTTTTGGTATACAAGAAATGACGGCTACAGCCAAAAAGTCATTACTTTCTATAATTGAAAATGATTTACATGCTTCTGGCTGGACACCTTTGTGTGAGTCTTATTATGAAGCTTATCGCTATTTTGCAGGCTTGCCTGTTAAATATGGTTCACAAGATGAAAATGGCTTTAATGGTGTAAAATACCATAATAAGACCTTGCCAGATCGAGACAAGAGCATTGAAAGTGGTGGAAACTATATCGCACCATATAAAGGTTGTAGTAATGAAGTTTTTGTGATTTTAATTACAGATGGTGAACCCACAAATGATAAAGCATCAGATGGCTTGGTTAAAGCATTACACGCGGGAGCTACACCTTCTTCAACAGCGGTAGATGTTGATAATAACTATTTACCAGCACTTGCTGAATATGTTCATAGCAATGATATTAATGCTAGCCTCCCCGGAACTCAAATAGCAACTTTGTATACCGTAGGCTTTAGTGAAGGAGCAAGTGCTGCAACTAAATTATTAGAAGCAGCAGCAACTAAAGGAGGGGGCGAATATTATGATGCGACAGACCCTACTAAATTAGGTTCAGCTTTACAAAAGGCCTTGAGTTCAATTTTAGCTGTAAATACTACTTTTACAGCTCCATCAGTTGCTACTAATAGTTTTGATAGAACTGAGTCCCTTGATTCGGCTTATTATGGGATGTTTATTCCTAATAATGGTGCTAGATGGAAAGGCAATCTTAAAAAATTAAAAATTAAAGATGATAAACAGGTTGATAGGGAAGGTAATTCAGCAGTAGATGCTTCAGGTAGTATCATCGATACCGCTAAAACTTACTGGCAAAGTTCAGCAACACCAGATGGTAACAATGTAAATGCTGGAGGCGTTGTTGGTATGTTTAGTGCTAAAACTAAAAATTCAAGAAAGGTATATAGTGATATTGGCACATCAAATATACTGACATCGTTAACATATGACAACCTTGAAACTGCGGCAGGAAGTGCGGTTAATGTACAGTCTTTAATGGGAGTTACAGATACTATTGAAGCGAAAGAATATTTAAATTGGGCTTTAGGTCTTGATGTTGATGATGCAGATAAAGACGGTGATAAAGATGATTACCGACCTGATTTGTTTGGTGATCCGTTACATTCAAAACCTGTTACGGTTAATTATGGCGGTAGTAAGTCTAATCCTGATATTCGTATTCTTGTTGGAACTAATTCTGGTGTATTACATATGTTTAAAGACAGTGGAGCTACTGTTGATGAATCATGGGCATTTATGCCTCAGAAATTTTTTCCAGAAATAAAAACATTACGCGATAATTTACCTGCTTCCAGTAAAGTATATGGAATTGATGGGCGCATAACTACACATTTAATTGATGCTGATTTAGACGGTTCAATCAGTTCGACTGGAGATAAAGCATGGATCTTTTTTGGATTACGAAGAGGTGGATCTTCATATTATGCTTTAGATATAACAGATCCTGATACTCCTAAGCTTATGTGGGAAATTAAAGCAAATACTGGTGACTTTAAAGAATTAGGTCAAACATGGTCTCAACCTCAAGTCACTTATTCAGCATTAAATATCTCAGGTGGAAAAGCAAAACCTGTATTAATATTTGGCGCTGGTTACTCTATTGCAAAAGATATTACTGGACCTGGTACTCCTGATAGCGTAGGCCGAGGTATATATATGATAGATGCTGAGTCAGGTGCTTTATTATGGAGTGTAACACCAGCAGCTACTACAGGTAAGAATACACAGTTTACTGGTTTTACTGATAGTATCCCTTCACGTATTGGTATATTAGATAGTGATGGTGATGGTTTAGTCGATAGGTTGTACACTGGTGATACTGGGGGAAATGTATTTAGAATCGATATGCCTGGTGATAATCCTTTTAGTAGCACTACTCCTTGGACCGCTTTTAAATTAGCTGAGTTAGGTGGAACGACAAATGTAGATGATAGACGCTTTTTTGATGCTCCCTCTATTGTAAGAACATTTTTTACTGATACTTATGAAAGCACAATAGGTACAACAACTATTATTACCAGTAAGGAAACGCCATATGAGGCTGTATTATTGGGAAGTGGGGATAGATCAACCCCTTCATCAACAGATACAAATGATGAGTTTTTTATGATCCAAGATGAAAATATTATTACTCAATCTTTTGTGGCTGGGGCCGTTGCACCTGCTAAAGATATTCCTACTGTAATAACATATAATGACTTAGCTGATTTTACTTCTGACCCATATGGTTCTCTAACTACAACCGCTGATATTAAAGCACTTGATCTAATTGTAAGTCAAAAATCTGGTTGGCGCTATAACTACGAATCTGCAGGAGAAAAAAGTACTGCAGGAGCTATAGTTCTTAAAGGCGTTGCTTATTTTACTTCTTTTACTCCAGCTGGAACTAATTCGTGTTCTTTGGTAAATGGTGAAGGTGCATTATATGCTGTAGATTTATACAAAGGTACAAAGTTTTTCAGTTGGAAAAAAATAGTCACAACCACAACTATGCCCGATACTCCTACGCCTTATATTCCTCATGTTGATGTAACTAGCGTACCTCCAGGATCTCCACCCGGTTCAGACAGTCCTACGATAAGACTTCTGACTGGTAGCGGAGAAGGTGAGGGAACTAATCCAGGAGTTATTAATACTGGCGTTGGGCCATCAATATATCGTACTTATCAATATATAACAGAGTAGCTATAATGATAATTAAAAATCAAATAGGAATGACTTTGATCGAGCTATTGATTGCCGTAGCTATTGTTGGGATATTAGGAGCTGTCGCTTATCCATCTTATGTTGAGTATGTTAGTCAATCTAATCGTAGTGAGGCCCAAAGAGAATTATTGCGTATAGCAAATAAGATGGAACAATATTTTGTTGATACCCGAAGGTATACTGCAGATATGAAGCTTTTAGGTTTACCTGCAGATCCTTTTATTACTGAATCAGGTAATTACAGTATTGATACTTCAGCACAAACAAATACTACTTATACGTTAACAGCTACGGCAAGAGGGGCGCAAGCTACAAGGGACAACGATTGTACGACATTAAATATATCTGAAACAGGTCAAAAAACAGCTAAAACAGCTACATGTTGGGAAAAATAATATGAAATCATTTAATAAGCTAATAGTATTATTCTTTTTTGTAATTATCTCAAATATAGCTTTGAGTAATACATCAGATAATAAAAATCATTTTAAAAACCTTAAAAAGGTTTCCCTAAAATGTGACATTTTATATATGGGAGGAGTAAGGGATATTCATTATCATTATGACTTACCAATAAAATTACGAGGTACATTTGAGGCTGATCTTCTTAATATACCTTCTAAAAATAAAATATACAGAGTTAATCAATGTGTTGAAATAGACAAGAAGTTCAACGATGAAATCGCAAATAAATTAGATGAAGAATCTAAAACCCAAGGATAAAAATATCAATGTAAGAGGTTCATTATATATTTTAATGTAATTGTGTTAAATTTCACCTAAACGTTGGGGGAAAATTAAAGTTAAGAGTTAGACTTTTGAAAAGCTAGCTCTTAACTTAAACTATTTAATAATCCCAGGGCGAGCATCGAATAAGAATTCGTTATAGTTTGTTTTTAATAAACGCAAAAACAATAATATTAAGTTGATAATCCTCCAAAAAAGTAATAAATATCAAATTAGGTTTTAAGCCACAAATTATATACAGGTGATTGTATTATTATCGCGATCCTCGTCAACTCCATCATTGTTATTATCTTGGCTAATATAGGCTCTACCGGAAGCTGAGATTATAATTCCTCGAGATGCATCAGTAACGCCATTAGGGCAATAACTAAATGTATCTCCAGCAGTACTTGTTGTTAGATTGCCCAATGCATTGTAAGTTAAGAATGCACCACCGGAGTATTGAAATTTATCATTATTATTCAATGCTGACTTTACTCTTATTATTTCGTCTGAAGGTAAGTCTAAGCTGCTATCGTTACTAGTATTTATAAAAACGCTAATTTCCTTAGTCCAATCATTTGTGCATGTATTAGCAACTAGAGGGCAAATAACAACGTTTTGACCTGAATTCACAGAAGCGTTTCTTGCTATAAGCAACAGGCGATGTAATTCTGTAATTTGGTTGTCTACCCGCATATTAACAACAAATGTATTTAAACTTGGTAAGGCAATCATTGCTACTATACTAATAACAGCTATACCAACTAAAAGCTCAACCAGTGTAAAAGCTTTTTGTTTAATGTTTATTATTTTAGTACGCATAAGATCTCATTTATCAACAGCAAAGACCTATTTATAACATTTTACTGATAACCTATCTAGCTATGAGTTTAACCTATTTACAAACAATTAAGTTACCACTTCTGTTTCTGTCTAAACCATCATTTTTATAATTTGAGGTTTCATAAACCCGTCCAGCTCGAGAAACGATAAGACCTCTATTTTTATCTTTATCGTCTTTGGGGCAATATTTGAAGGTTGCATTACCTCCCCATATAGCTAAATGTCCTGTAGGACCATATACTAAAGCTGTTCTATCTTTACCATATTGAAGCTTATCATTCTTATCAATAGGTTCTTTTATTTTTAGAATAAACTCATCTTTTGAAGGTTCAAATTTTTTATTCTTGTTATGATCACTAAATACACTTAACGTTAAGTGCCAATTAGTAGTACAAACATTTGAATTGTTTAGTGGGCAAATCGTGATATAGGTATTAGAGTTAACCGCGGTGTTTTTAGTAAATACTAACATTTTATGTAAGCTAGATATTTCACGGTCAACTCGCATTTTAACCGTGAAATTCGCCATTGATGGCATGCCTATAGTGAGGAGTAACATCAAAATGGTCATTGATGTGAGTAATTCAAGTAATGTAAAGCCGTAGTGTTTATTCATTTCAACTATCCTTAGTCGTTTATATTTTTTGTTGGTTTAATGAACAATTATAAAACAATACAGATAGTATATTTTTTATATGAAAATGTAAACTAGTTGTAAATTGTTGGTATTGCGGCTCGTTTATGTTGAGTTTTTAAATAGATATTAATGATCATCTCTTCTATTTTTGAGTCGGTAAGTTTTCCTTCTAAAAAATCATCTAGTTGATCGTATGATACCCCTAATGCATCTTCATCTTTTTTACCTGGAGATAATTCTTCTAAATCCGCTGTTGGTGCTTTTTCTATTAATTGTGTTGGTGCTCCTAAAGTTTGCGCAACTTGTCGAACTTGACGTTTAGATAATCCAAATAGAGGGGCTAAATCACAGGCACCATCACCCCACTTAGTAAAAAAACCAGTAATATTTTCAGCTGAATGGTCTGTTCCTAGTACTAAACCACCTAATATGCCAGCTACGTTATACTGCATTACCATCCTAGTTCGTGCTTTTACATTACCTTTTGAAAAGTCTTTTTGTGCGTCTGAAGCATTTAAGAGGTTATTGTCTGATAATGCTTTGAGTGTTTCTTCATGTATGCCGTTTGCACCATTTAAAATGTTAGTACAAATACTATGCGATGGTTTAATAAAGCTTAATGCAAGTTGCGCGTCTTCTTCATCTGCTTGAATATCGTAAGGTAATCTGATTGCGACAAATTGATAGTTATTACCTTCGTTTTCAGTATTAAGTTCATCTACAGCTAACTGGGCTAATTTTCCGCATGTTGATGAATCAACTCCACCGCTAATACCAAGCACTAAAGTTTTTAATCCAGAGTTAATTAACTGTTGTTTTATAAAATCTACTCGGCGGGTAATTTCATATTGAGTATCAATAGCGGGTAAAACTTTCATTTCGTTAATAATGAATTGAGGATCCATGTACTTTCCTTAACGGTAATTAAATGTTTATTTTATTTGAAGGATTATATTCTTCGGTAGATAATAAGGTAAGTGTATCAAAATTTTTAACACTATTAGCATTAAGAATACGCTATTTATTGAATTTTTTGATTGATGTTGTGAATTGTGTACAATGAATTTAACTTTTTGAAAATGGAACCGATGATGAAGAAAATAGAAGCGATTATTAAACCGTTTAAATTAGACGATGTGAGAGAAGCATTAGGTGAAATAGGTGTTACGGGTATGACGGTTTCTGAAGTTAAAGGCTTTGGTCGTCAAAAAGGACATACTGAGCTTTATCGTGGAGCTGAGTATATGGTCGATTTCTTACCAAAAGTAAAAATTGAACTTATTATTGCTTCTGAAGATGTAGAACGTTGCATTGAGGCAATAATGTCAACAGCGCAAACAGGAAAAATTGGTGACGGTAAAATATTCGTAACTGATGTAGAGCGTATTATCCGTATACGAACAGGCGAAGAAGACGCGTCAGCTATATAAGTGAAAGACTGAAATATATCAAAGCACTAACATTGAATTAGTGCTTTGATAATTTATCTTATTTTAATAATCTATTATCAGGGAAGTTGGCAGCTAAAACTTGTTTAGCGTTATTCTTAAGATCTTCCAGTCCTAGTTTATCGTAACATTCAATCATAACTTCTAATGCTTCTTCAACATGCTCACTTGGAGAATAGTATTCAATGATGTATCTCCCTCTATTGGCAGCAGAAGCCCATGCGTCTCTTTTTAAATAAAAATGTGCAACAGATAATTCATATCGAGCTAATCGATCTTTTATATCAATCATACGTTTTCTAGAGTCGGCAGCATATCGACTTTCAGGAAAGTCTGTAATTATTCTCTTAAACCCGTCGAAAGCATCTCTAGATGCCGTAGGGTCTCGATCTGCACGGTCAATTCCTACCAGATCTTGAAATAAATTTTCTTCTGTTGATAAATTAATTAATGCTTTCATATAGTAAACATAATCAACATTAGGGTGTGTAGGGTTTAATTTTAAAAATCTATCTGCTAACGCTATCCCTTGATCTGCATTACCACTTTTGTAATAAGCGTAAATTAAATCTATTTGTACTTGATGAGATATTGGCCCAAATGGAAAACGGGCGTCTATTGCTGATAGTAATTGAATAGCTTTTTGAAATAAGCCATCATCGAGCGCTTTACGCGCGTCTGAAAATAAAGTTTGGGCTGACTTGTTAGGTACATTGTCAATATTGACATTATCAGATGAAGAACACCCTATTAAACTTAAACTAAGTGCGGTCAGTAGTACTTTTATTGATATTTTTTCCATAGATTTAAAAATCACAACGTTGGTTTAACTAAAGTTAATGTGGATTCATTTAAGTGAAACATGATTACCTCAATAAAGGCAACATTCATATTTATTTAATGAAGTTGGTTTCATCCCATCACACAAACAGGTAAAATATTCCAAGCATTCTAACCTAGCAAACATTCCTTGCACAGCACTAAAACTTATTTAGTTTGCTTGGTAAAATTAAAGAGAACTTAATGGCCGAAAAAATTCAACACAATGGTATAGTCCCTGAATCTTGTTTAGGTAAACGTTTGGACCAAACAATTGCAGAAATGTTTCCTGATTATTCAAGAACAAGGTTAAAAGACTGGATTTTAGCCGGACATGTTTGTGTAAATAACCAAGTAATACAAGTGGCTAGAGAGAAAATGTATGGTGGGGAAAATATTTCCATTGATACTGAAATTGAAGCCGAAGAAAGGTTTGAAGCTCAAGATTTACCATTAAATATTGTTTACGAAGATGATGATATTTTAGTTATTAATAAACCAGCTGGTTTTGTTGTTCATCCCGGAGCAGGTAATCCTGATGGTACCGTATTAAACGCTTTGTTACATTATTGTCCACAAGTTGAAATTGTTCCTAGAGCAGGGATTGTTCATCGTTTAGATAAAGACACTACGGGATTAATGGTTGTTGCTAAAACTATTGCAGCGCAAACAAATTTAGTTGAGTCGTTACAAGCTAGAGAAATAACACGTGAATATGAAGCAATCGCCACTGGAATTATGACTGCTGGCGGAGTTGTTGATCAACCTATTGGTAGACATTCAACTAAGCGCACACATATGGCTGTTACTTTTTCAGGTAGACCTTCAGTAACTCATTATAGAGTCATGGAAAAGTTTAGACTTCATACAAGGTTGCGTTTACGTTTGGAAACAGGTCGAACTCATCAAATTAGAGTACATATGGCTCATATAACACATCCACTAGTTGGTGATCCTGTTTATGGTGGAAGACCTAGACCTCCTAAAAATGCCACCGAAGCATTACGTGATATGTTAAGAGGTTTTCATCGACAAGCATTACATGCTGCTATGTTATCTTTGTTTCATCCTATTACAGGCGAACAAATGACGTGGCATGCTGATGTTCCTGCAGATATGGTGAAATTAACAGATCTGTTACGAGAAGATACAAAGCTACATTCTATTGAACCGTACTAATTCATTTTTTAACCATGTGATTTGGCCAGTACAAAATGTAGTGGCCTTTACTACAACTATTCATCATCCAAACCAATTAGAATATTTATCAGCATACGGAAATTTTAATTTAGGACTACATGTTGGAGATGAAGAAAATATAGTCTTAAGTCATAGACGGCTTTTACTTGACTATTTACCTGCTAACACCTCTATTCAATGGTTAGATCAAGTTCACGGTAATAATGTAGAAGTTATCAAGCAAGAATCTGAACCACATATCGCTGATGCTTCAACTACTCAGCAACGTCATATAGCGCTTGCTATTATGACGGCGGATTGTTTACCTATTATAATTTCATCATTAGATGGTAGTGATATAGCCGCTATTCATGGTGGCTGGAAACCTCTTTCAAAAAATATCATCCAACACACTATTCAAAAAATGAAAACACCAGCGAATGAGCTTTATGTTTGGTTAGGCCCTTGTATTGGGCCTGAAAAGTTTGAAGTAGGGGAAGATGTTTATGGTATTTTTATGGATCAACATAATGAATTTTCTCGTGCTTTTACATCTGTGGATCCTCAAGAACATAAAAATAAGTATTTAGCTAATTTACAACTTATAGCTGAGATTCAACTTAAACACTTAGGTGTTAATCATATTTATTCGCTACCACATTGCACCTTTTCTATGAAAGACAACTACTATTCATACCGACGTGATAATAAAACTGGCCGTATGGCTACTATTATTTGTCGAGCTTAGTTTAATTAAACTACATTATTGTTCTTGATCAATAGTTCGTTTGAATTTGATTGAAATATTCCTATTTGCCCTTATTAATAGGGTATAGAAACTTATAATCATTGAAACGATTTATATTCGTTGTGAGATTAGAGATTCCATTGAAGTTTATTTTGTTCAATTACTTTATTTACAAAGGTGTGCCATGCGCTTAGATCGATTTACTCAAACATTTCAAGAAGCTATTTCTGATGCTCAGTCACTTGCTTTAGGTAAAGATCATCAATTTATTGAACCTCTTCATTTAATGATGGCTTTATTAAATCAAAATAATAGTAGCGTCATTCCTTTATTAAAAAGTGCAGGCGTTAATGTTCATAGTCTACGTAACCAAATAGATGCAGCACTTGCTAATTTAGCACAAGTTACAGGAACAGGTGGCGATCTTCAGCTTTCACCATCAATGGCTAATATGTTCAATTTATGTGATAAATATGCCCAAAAATTGGGTGATAAATTTATATCGTCGGACGTTTTTGTTTTGGCTGCTATTGAAGATAAAGGCGCTTTAGGCAAAATATTAACCTCGCTTGGGGCTAATAAAACGAGAATTGATCAAGCTATAGAGCACGTAAGAGGTGGAGAATCGGTTGATAATCAAAATGCGGAAGATGTTCGACAAGCGTTAAATAAATATACCGTAGATCTAACAGAAAGAGCTGAGCAAGGAAAACTTGATCCCGTTATTGGTCGAGATGATGAAATAAGAAGAACAATACAAGTTTTGCAACGCCGAACTAAAAATAATCCTGTACTCATTGGTGAGCCAGGCGTAGGTAAAACGGCTATCGTTGAAGGTTTAGCACAACGAATTATTGATAATGCCGTACCAGAAGGTATCAGAAATAAAAGAGTTTTATCTTTAGATATGGGAGCTTTAGTTGCAGGAGCTAAATATAGAGGCGAATTTGAAGAACGTTTAAAAGCAGTATTAAACGAGCTAGCTAAAGAAGAAGGGCAGGTTATCCTTTTTATTGATGAACTACATACCATGGTAGGTGCTGGTAAATCTGACGGTGCTATGGACGCTGGTAATATGCTTAAACCCGCATTAGCTCGAGGTGATTTACACTGTGTAGGAGCAACAACACTGGATGAGTACCGTCAATACATTGAAAAAGATGCTGCTTTAGAGCGCCGTTTTCAAAAAGTGTTAGTGGATGAGCCTAGTGTTGAAGACACTATTGCCATACTGCGCGGTTTAAAAGAGCGTTACGAATTACACCATAATGTTGAAATTACTGATCCTGCTATTGTTGCAGCTGCTACTTTATCTTATCGATATATTAGCGACCGCCAATTACCCGATAAAGCAATCGACTTAATAGATGAGGCTGCTTCAAGTATTCGTTTGCAAATGGATTCAAAACCAGAAGATTTAGATCGATTAGAACGTAGACTCATTCAATTGAAATTAGAAGAAAGGGCGTTAGTCAAAGAGTCAGATGCAGCTTCAGTAAAGCGTTTAGAAAACATTGTACAAGAAATATCAATAATGCAAACGCAATATGATGAATTAGATGAAGTATGGACTACCGAAAAAGCTGCGTTACACGGAACACAAGCTATAAAAACAGATTTAGAGCAAGCCAGACTTTCTCTTGAAGCTGCAACACGTGCTGGCGATTTAAATAAAATGTCTGAATTGCACCATGGTACAATTCCTGAGTTAGAGAGACAACTTGATTTAGCAAGCCAGGCGGAAATGCAAGAAATGACATTATTAAAAAATAAAGTCACGGAAACTGAAATTGCAGACGTTCTGAGTAAAGCAACAGGGATCCCTGTATCTAAAATGTTACAAGGTGAACGCGATAAACTGTTAAACATGGAAGAGAGTCTCCATCAAAACGTTATAGGACAAAATGAAGCGGTTTCATCAGTTTCTAATGCAATAAGAAGATCAAGAGCAGGATTAGCAGATCCAAATCAGCCGATAGGATCATTCTTATTTTTAGGTCCTACAGGTGTAGGCAAAACTGAATTAACTAAGGCTTTAGCTAACTTTTTGTTTGATAGTGAAGATTCTTTAATAAGAATAGATATGTCAGAGTTTATGGAGAAACATTCTGTTGCTCGCTTAATAGGGGCTCCTCCAGGTTATGTAGGGTATGAAGAAGGAGGGTATTTAACTGAAGCTGTTCGTCGTAAACCTTATTCAGTTATTTTGTTAGATGAAATTGAAAAAGCACATAACGATGTGTTTAATATCTTATTACAAGTACTCGATGACGGGCGGTTAACTGATGGGCAAGGCAGGACTGTCGACTTTAAGAATACCGTTATTATTATGACCTCTAATATTGGCTCTGATGTTATACAGAAATTAAGCTCCGAAAAGCAATATGAATTAATGAAAAGTCAAGTAATGGAAGAAGTCCATCAGTACTTTAAACCCGAGTTTGTAAATCGTATTGATGAGTCAGTTGTTTTTCATTCGTTAGAAACAAGCCAAATTGAGAAAATTGCAGGAATACAAATTCAATCATTGGCTAAGCGTTTAAAAGATAAAGATATAACATTAACTATCTCTGATGAGGCGTTACATTATATAGGTAAGGTAGGCTTTGACCATTTATTTGGTGCGAGGCCTTTAAAAAGAGTTATTCAACAAGAAATTGAAAATCCACTGGCTCAGGCTCTCTTGTCAGGTGAAGTTACACCTGATAGTTCTATCCGTATAGCACTAGAACAAGATAAGTTAGTATTTAAATTTAATTAAAATATTTGCTCCTATAATATATTTTTTATTATAGGAGCTATTTTATTATTTCTTGTTGGATGAGTTAGTACAGTAAACTTCAATTCGTTTTTTATTAATTGCTATTTGTTCCGCTTGTTTTTCTTCATCTAAAATTTGAGTTTCACCATTAGCATCAACAAAGCGTACACGAGAAAAGTCGGTTAGTGTTGCTAAGTTATTTTTAGCTTCTTCACACTTTCCTGCAGTATCAAGTAGTTTGTTTTTTGATGTTTGTTCTTCTTTTTTATCTTTTTCTAATGAGGCTACATTAGATTCTGAAGGTGAGGTGTTATTTTTTATATTTGGAATATTAGATTTAGCCATTACTATTTCAGTAAAGTCACCAGTTTTGGGCTGGTTTTGGCTGAAGTGAGCCACATTGTTTTCATCTACCCATCTATATATAACTACATCATCAGCAATGACATTGAAACTAAAAGCAAGTAATAAGACTTTTGATAAACATTTCATTTTAAAAACTCTTTATTTTTTTAAGCTTATTTTAGTAAATTATATGGCTTATCTACTAACTTAAGTTATTTAATATATGAATTTATAACAATACCTACTTATTATTCAAACATTTTATAGCTTTTTACCTGAATAAACTCAAATACGCTATCGTAGTTAATTATAGTTATGCTAAATTCACGTAAACATTTCGTATAAAAGAACGGCTTTAAAATGACACAAAATTCTTCAAATGGAAAAAATCCAAATAAAGGGATTTACCTTCTTCCAAATCTATTAACAACAGCTGGCTTATTTTTTGGCTTTTTTGCAATTGTTTCTTCAATGAATGGACATTTTGAAAGTGCGGCTATCGCAATATTCGTGGCAATGGTTTTCGATGGTTTAGATGGTCGTGTTGCTAGAATGACAAATACACAAAGTGAGTTTGGAGCTGAATACGACAGCATGGCTGATATGGTTTCATTTGGAATAGCCCCCGGGTTAGTTGTTTATAACTGGGCTTTAGCTGATTTTGGAAAGTTTGGTTGGCTAGCTGCTTTTGTTTTTGTAGCGAGTGCCGCATTAAGGTTAGCTCGATTTAACACACAGGTTGGTGTGGCAGACAAACGATATTTTCAAGGATTAGCGAGCCCAGCAGCAGCGGGTGTAGTAGCTAGTATAGTGTGGGTAGGAACATCTTATCAAGTCGTTGGTAATGATTATGGTTATTTAATGGGGGTTATTACTATTGTGACGGGGTTATTAATGGTGAGTAACTTTAGATATAGTAGTTTTAAAGATGTTGACTGGAAAGGTAGAGTTAATTTTGTAGTTGTACTACTCATAGTCCTCGCTTTTATCATCGTTGCTTCTAGTCCTGAAAATGTATTACTGATTATATTTGTTATTTACGCTTTTTCTGGCCCATTTACTACAATTCGTGGAGTAAGGAAGCTTAAATTAGAACATGTTGTTGGTGATGATAAAGATGCAGACTTCAAAGAGTGCGCAGATGAAGTTGAAAAAGAGTCCTCTGATAAATAGATTATAACGGTATTAATGAACAAGAAGTTACTTTGGATGGGGGGACTTTTTTTAGTCTTTATCAATAGTGTTTTTATTTTTTACTGCTAGAGATTCTAAACAGGTAAATATTAATTAAAACATTTAAGGTTTAGATTCGGCTCTATTATTTAAGGTTAAACCATCAAAGTACATATAATCAGCCGTTAACATTAAAAAAAGACAGCCGTTAACATAAAAAAAAGAAAACAGTTAACGTATATCAAGTCATGTATACCACTGATAAATAGCTCTTTAAATACACTAAATGTTGGTAAATAACACAATAAAACCAACGTCTGTGTGAAAATCCAACAAACAGAAAGTTTTTTCAAAATAAGTGTTGACGTCACCTCAAAAATCTCTAAAATGCGCTCCACTTCTTCAGGGAAACCCAGAGAAGGTAAGTATAGGAAATACTGAGTTCACAGAATAAGGACAGCGAAGTGGACGTTTTGATAGGTTTAGTTAGGCTTAATTGACGAATTAAACGAAAGATAACTTTTAAAATCTTTTAAAAAGAATTTCAAAAAGTTGTTGACATCAAAACTGAGGCGCGTAGAATGCGCATCTCGCTTTAGGCAAGGCCTGCAGCAAAAGAGCTTAACGAATGCGATTAACCTCTTGCTTCTTTTATAAAAAGAAGCCTTTCTTTAAAAATTAGTTATCATGCAATTTGTGTGAACACTCACATTAAGATTGATTTTACATAGTCGGTTTTATGCGTTAGGTAGTTTACTACTTAATAAATAGAAAAGACGTAAAACAGCTTATGTTGATGTCACACAAAAAAGTATAATTTAATCTTTGATTAGATTGTACGTTTTATGTAGTTACTGACTTCGGTTGGTAACACGACAGAATTCATTGAGCAGCATCGCAAGATGCACAAACGATTTATAATTGAAGAGTTTGATCATGGCTCAGATTGAACGCTGGCGGCAGGCTTAACACATGCAAGTCGAGCGGAAACGAGAATAGCTTGCTATTCGGCGTCGAGCGGCGGACGGGTGAGTAATGCTTGGGAATATGCCTAATGGTGGGGGACAACAGTTGGAAACGACTGCTAATACCGCATAATGTCTACGGACCAAAGGAGGGGATTCTTCGGAACCTTTCGCCATTTGATTAGCCCAAGTGAGATTAGCTAGTTGGTAAGGTAAAGGCTTACCAAGGCGACGATCTCTAGCTGGTTTGAGAGGATGATCAGCCACACTGGGACTGAGACACGGCCCAGACTCCTACGGGAGGCAGCAGTGGGGAATATTGCACAATGGGCGAAAGCCTGATGCAGCCATGCCGCGTGTGTGAAGAAGGCCTTCGGGTTGTAAAGCACTTTCAGCGAGGAGGAAAGGGTGTAGACTAATACTCTGCATCTGTGACGTTACTCGCAGAAGAAGCACCGGCTAACTTCGTGCCAGCAGCCGCGGTAATACGAGGGGTGCAAGCGTTAATCGGAATTACTGGGCGTAAAGCGTGCGTAGGTGGTTTGTTAAGCAAGATGTGAAAGCCCCGGGCTCAACCTGGGAACTGCATTTTGAACTGGCAAGCTAGAGTATTGTAGAGGGTAGTGGAATTTCCAGTGTAGCGGTGAAATGCGTAGAGATTGGAAGGAACATCAGTGGCGAAGGCGGCTACCTGGACAAATACTGACACTGAGGCACGAAAGCGTGGGGAGCAAACAGGATTAGATACCCTGGTAGTCCACGCCGTAAACGATGTCAACTAGCCGTCTGTAGACTTGATCTGTGGGTGGCGTAGCTAACGCGCTAAGTTGACCGCCTGGGGAGTACGGCCGCAAGGTTAAAACTCAAATGAATTGACGGGGGCCCGCACAAGCGGTGGAGCATGTGGTTTAATTCGATGCAACGCGAAGAACCTTACCATCCCTTGACATCCTACTAAGTTACCAGAGATGGTTTCGTGCCTTCGGGAAAGTAGTGACAGGTGCTGCATGGCTGTCGTCAGCTCGTGTTGTGAAATGTTGGGTTAAGTCCCGCAACGAGCGCAACCCCTATCCTTATTTGCTAGCGCGTAATGGCGAGAACTCTAAGGAGACTGCCGGTGATAAACCGGAGGAAGGTGGGGACGACGTCAAGTCATCATGGCCCTTACGGGATGGGCTACACACGTGCTACAATGGCAAGTACAGAGGGCAGCAATACCGCGAGGTGGAGCGAATCCCACAAAGCTTGTCGTAGTCCGGATTGGAGTCTGCAACTCGACTCCATGAAGTCGGAATCGCTAGTAATCGTAGATCAGAATGCTACGGTGAATACGTTCCCGGGCCTTGTACACACCGCCCGTCACACCATGGGAGTGGGTTGCAAAAGAAGTGGCTAGTTTAACCTTCGGGAGGACGGTCACCACTTTGTGATTCATGACTGGGGTGAAGTCGTAACAAGGTAACCCTAGGGGAACCTGGGGTTGGATCACCTCCTTATCTTGAAGTAAAACGTTTTAATGGGTATAAGATTTATTTAGGTCGATTATTTGCCATCCGTGGCTAATCGACACAGGTACATCCTGTACCAAGAGTGTTCACACAAATTGCCTGATAACGAAATAGAAGAAGTGCACACCTCATAAAAAATATGGGGCTATAGCTCAGCTGGGAGAGCGCCTGCCTTGCACGCAGGAGGTCAGCAGTTCGATCCTGCTTAGCTCCACCACTTTTTCTTCAAAAGAAAGAGACCAAACTTAACTTGTTCTAAGTGAACACATTAAGTTTGGTTTTTTACCGGAAACGTTCCGTACGTTTCTCGGGTTTTCCTCCATCCGTGGAGGTCAAACCAAAATTTTAGCCGAATGCGTGCTGAGATTAAGTTCTTTAACAATCTGGAAAGCTGATATAAATACCGGTATTTATATAGCACTCAACGGTGTCGCGCTGTTGTTTGTAACGTATAAATACCAAGCTATTGTTACTTCTTTTATCGGGAAGTGATGATGGTGATAGTGGCTCCTCCTCGGAGACGCTATCAACCCGATATATTCGTAAGAATATATCAACTCTTATTCAAGACACACAATGTGTGCGTGAAAATGTCAGACTTTACAATTACTGTGGTTTAGTCACCACGGTGTACTTAATATTCTTTCGAGACTATTTAGGGTTGTATGGTTAAGTGACTAAGCGTATGTGGTGGATGCCTTGGCAGTTAGAGGCGATGAAGGACGTGTTAATCTGCGAAAAGCTTTGGTGAGGTGATAAAAACCGTTATAGCCAAAGATATCCGAATGGGGAAACCCACCCGTCGTAAGGCGGGTATCGCTACCTGAATACATAGGGTAGCGAGGCGAACCGGGAGAACTGAAACATCTAAGTACCCCGAGGAAAAGAAATCAACTGAGATTTCGTTAGTAGCGGCGAGCGAACGCGAATTAGCCCTTAAGTGGTTTGTAAGTTAGTGGAATCTACTGGAAAGTAGAGCGATACAGGGTGATAGCCCCGTACACGAAAATAAACTTACCATGAAATCGAGTAGGTCGGCACACGTGAAACGTTGACTGAACATGGGGGGACCATCCTCCAAGGCTAAATACTCCTAACTGACCGATAGTGAACCAGTACCGTGAGGGAAAGGCGAAAAGAACCCCTGTGAGGGGAGTGAAATAGAACCTGAAACCGCATACGTACAAGCAGTGGGAGCCCGATTTAGTCGGGTGACTGCGTACCTTTTGTATAATGGGTCAGCGACTTATATTTTGTAGCAAGGTTAACCGAATAGGGGAGCCGTAGCGAAAGCGAGTGTTAACTGCGCGTTTAGTTGCAAGGTATAGACCCGAAACCCGGCGATCTACCCATGGGCAGGTTGAAGGTTGAGTAACATCAACTGGAGGACCGAACACACGTATGTTGAAAAATGCGGTGATGACTTGTGGGTCGGAGTGAAAGGCTAATCAAGCCGGGAGATAGCTGGTTCTCCCCGAAATCTATTTAGGTAGAGCCTCGCACGAACACCATTGGGGGTAGAG
This sequence comes from Pseudocolwellia sp. G5-9, assembly GCF_055808995.1. Classification (NCBI taxonomy): domain Bacteria; kingdom Pseudomonadati; phylum Pseudomonadota; class Gammaproteobacteria; order Alteromonadales; family Colwelliaceae; genus Pseudocolwellia; species Pseudocolwellia sp. G5-9. Next base: position 2,025,875 of record NZ_CM147893.1, on the reverse strand, counting down.
CACTGTTAAGGCTAGGGGGTCATCCCGACTTACCAACCCTTTGCAAACTCCGAATACCAATGAGTGATATGCGGGAGACACACTGCGGGTGCTAACGTCCGTTGTGAAGAGGGAAACAACCCAGACCGCCAGCTAAGGTCCCAAAGTACTAGTTAAGTGGGAAACGATGTGGAAAGGCATAGACAGCTAGGAGGTTGGCTTAGAAGCAGCCATCCTTTAAAGAAAGCGTAATAGCTCACTAGTCGAGTCGGTCTGCGCGGAAGATGTAACGGGGCTAAACTAGTCACCGAAGCTGCGGATTTGAACTTAGGTTCAAGTGGTAGGGGAGCGTTCTGTAAGCCGTTGAAGGTGTGTTGTAAAGCATGCTGGAGGTATCAGAAGTGCGAATGCTGACATGAGTAACGATAAGGGGAGTGAAAAACTCCCCCGCCGAAAGACCAAGGTTTCCTGTCCCATGTTAATCAGGGCAGGGTAAGTCGGCCCCTAAGGCGAGGCGGAAACGCGTAGTCGATGGGAAACAGATTAATATTTCTGTACTTCTATATATTGCGAAGGAGGGACGGAGTAGGCTAGGTGAGCACGGCGTTGGTAGTCCGTGTGAAAGACTGTAGGTGGGTGACTTAGGTAAATCCGGGTTGCTGTTAACACTGAGAGTCGAGACGAGTCTCTACGGAGATGAAGTCATTGATGCCATGCTTCCAGGAAAAGCTTCTAAGCTTCAGATATATAGGAACCGTACCCCAAACCGACACAGGTGGTTAGGTAGAGAATACTAAGGCGCTTGAGAGAACTCGGGTGAAGGAACTAGGCAAAATAGTACCGTAACTTCGGGAGAAGGTACGCTCTCTGGTGTGAATCCCTTGCGGAGTAAGCACAGGAGAGTCGAAGTAACCAGGTGGCTGGAACTGTTTATTAAAAACACAGCACTGTGCAAAATCGAAAGATGACGTATACGGTGTGACGCCTGCCCGGTGCCGGAAGGTTAATTGATTGGGTTAGCTCTGCGAAGCTCATGATCGAAGCCCCGGTAAACGGCGGCCGTAACTATAACGGTCCTAAGGTAGCGAAATTCCTTGTCGGGTAAGTTCCGACCTGCACGAATGGCGTAATCATGGCCACACTGTCTCCACCCGAGACTCAGTGAAATTGAAATTGCGGTTAAGATGCCGTATACCCGCGGCTAGACGGAAAGACCCCGTGAACCTTTACTATAGCTTGACAGTGAACATTGCTCCTACATGTGTAGGATAGGTGGGAGGCTTTGAAGATGCGTCGCCAGATGTGTTGGAGCCAACCTTGAAATACCACCCTTGTATGCGTGATGTTCTAACCTAGGGCCCTCATCGGGCTTGGGGACACTGTCTGGTGGGTAGTTTGACTGGGGCGGTCTCCTCCCAAAGAGTAACGGAGGAGCACGAAGGTTGGCTAAGTACGGTCGGACATCGTACGGTTAGTGCAATGGCATAAGCCAGCTTAACTGCGAGACAGACACGTCGAGCAGGTACGAAAGTAGGTCATAGTGATCCGGTGGTTCTGTATGGAAGGGCCATCGCTCAACGGATAAAAGGTACTCCGGGGATAACAGGCTGATACCGCCCAAGAGTTCATATCGACGGCGGTGTTTGGCACCTCGATGTCGGCTCATCACATCCTGGGGCTGAAGTCGGTCCCAAGGGTATGGCTGTTCGCCATTTAAAGTGGTACGCGAGCTGGGTTTAGAACGTCGTGAGACAGTTCGGTCCCTATCTGCCGTGGGCGTTTGAGAATTGAAGAGGGCTGCTCCTAGTACGAGAGGACCGGAGTGGACGAACCGCTGGTGTTCGGGTTGTTATGCCAATAGCATTGCCCGGTAGCTACGTTCGGAACTGATAACCGCTGAAAGCATCTAAGCGGGAAACAGGCTTTGAGATGAGTTCTCACTGGAGCTTTAAGCTCCCTAAAGGGTCGTTGGAGACTACAACGTTGATAGGTCAGGTGTGTAAGGGTTGTGAGGCCTTGAGCTAACTGATACTAATTGCCCGTGAGGCTTAACCATACAACACCTAAATAGTTTTGTATGAAGTTTGACACACTCTATGAGTGACACGTACACATGTGCGAATAAGAGATTAAAACGTATTTATAGTTCAATGAAAATAATTTTTTGTTGAAAGGCTTTCAAGATTGACCTTTTTTGTCTAGCGACAATAGCGATGTAGACCCACCTGATCCCATTCCGAACTCAGAAGTGAAATGCATTAGCGCCGATGGTAGTGTGGGAGTTCCCATGTGAGAGTAGGACATTGCTAGGCTTCTCATTAAGAAAAGCCCGACTCGAAAGAGTTGGGCTTTTTGCTGTCTGGTGTTAAACATTGCAGCAGTCGTTCCAAGGTCGAACATACATTGTTTTTATACCATTCCATCTTAAGTTTTTCCCACCTTAATCCAATCTCTACTACACATTTTCATGACCCGCTTTGCATCACTCACAAATGAGTTCCATGCATCAGAGCAAGCATCGAGGATGTCATCATAGCCTTGAAAGCACCTATTCGCTAAATGATGTTGGCGCAACCAACTCCAAACTTGCTCTATTGGATTCAACTCGGGTGAATACGGTGGTAACTTAATGATCGTTACGTTGTTAAATTTATCAGCAAGGTAAGCTTGGTGCCATGCAGCACCATCGACAACGATCACCGCATGTCGTCCTTCTTGAGTTTTTTGAGAAATTAAAGCCAAATGTTGTTCCATTACATCCATGTTCATTACTGGAGAAATCAGTGCCTCAGTTGCGCCTGTTGATGGGCAAACAGCACCAAAAAGGTAAGCGTATTCAAACTGTTGTTGCCTAACGGCTCTCGGTCTTGTTCCTTTCTCTGCCCAGAGCCTTGTCGTTGTATTTTGCTGTCCAAAACGTGCTTCGTCTTGGAACCACACATCTATCTCTTTAAGCCTCACATTCCATGGGAGCGTGCGGATCATTTCACTTTCGAATTTTTTTTAAAATCTTCTTGTACTTCATCAGACTGTTTTGGGTGTCGTGAGCGACTTGTTATCCAGCTAAATCCCATTGATTTTAATAACTTATAAATGGCGTTGGGATGATAATCAACATCAAAATTAGCGTTGATATATAGTCGGATACACTCACCCGTTAGTCGTCCACCCATATCGGATTGGCATTGAGCCTTTATATATTGACTCAATATTTCTTTATCTTGCTCTGTAAGATAGCTAGGTCGCCCTGTAGGTTTTTTACTCTCAAGACCAAGTAAACCTTTGCTGATGTAGTTCGCAACCCAATCATTAACAATTCTTCTACTTATATTAAGTGTTCTAGCAACTTCTGATCTATTCTTACCCGATTTAAAGTGTGAAACGGCTAGCAAGCGTAGCCTCATTCGATGATCTTTTACTTTGTTGGAGAGTATTTTTAATTCTTGTGAGCTATGAGTGTTCAATGTGATTTATTATGAGTAAATAAATGACATTAGATCATATAATTAGACTAATTGGTATAACTTAATGATCGTTACGTTGTTAAATTTATCAGCAAGGTAAGCTTGGTGCCATGCAGCACCATCGACAACGATCACCGCATGTCGTCCTTCTTGAGTTTTTTGAGAAATTAAAGCCAAATGTTGTTCCATTACATCCATGTTCATTACTGGAGAAATCAGTGCCTCAGTTGCGCCTGTTGATGGGCAAACAGCACCAAAAAGGTAAGCGTATTCAAACTGTTGTTGCCTAACGGCTCTCGGTCTTGTTCCTTTCTCTGCCCAGAGCCTTGTCGTTGTATTTTGCTGTCCAAAACGTGCTTCGTCTTGGAACCACACATCTATCTCTTTAAGCCTCACATTCCATGGGAGCGTGCGGATCATTTCACTTTCGAATTTTTTTTAAAATCTTCTTGTACTTCATCAGACTGTTTTGGGTGTCGTGAGCGACTTGTTATCCAGCTAAATCCCATTGATTTTAATAACTTATAAATGGCGTTGGGATGATAATCAACATCAAAATTAGCGTTGATATATAGTCGGATACACTCACCCGTTAGTCGTCCACCCATATCGGATTGGCATTGAGCCTTTATATATTGACTCAATATTTCTTTATCTTGCTCTGTAAGATAGCTAGGTCGCCCTGTAGGTTTTTTACTCTCAAGACCAAGTAAACCTTTGCTGATGTAGTTCGCAACCCAATCATTAACAATTCTTCTACTTATATTAAGTGTTCTAGCAACTTCTGATCTATTCTTACCCGATTTAAAGTGTGAAACGGCTAGCAAGCGTAGCCTCATTCGATGATCTTTTACTTTGTTGGAGAGTATTTTTAATTCTTGTGAGCTATGAGTGTTCAATGTGATTTATTATGAGTAAATAAATGACATTAGATCATATAATTAGACTAATTGGTATAACTTAATGATCGTTACGTTGCTAAATTTATCAGCAAGGTAAACTTGGTGCCATGCAGCACCATCGACAACGATCACCGCATGTCGTCCTTCTTGAGTTTTTTGAGAAATTAAAGCCAAATGTTGTTCCATTACATCCATGTTCATTACTGGAGAAATCAGTGCCTCAGTTGCGCCTGTTGATGGGCAAACAGCACCAAAAAGGTAAGCGTATTCAAACTGTTGTTGCCTAACGGCTCTCGGTCTTGTTCCTTTCTCTGCCCAGAGCCTTGTCGTTGTATTTTGCTGTCCAAAACGTGCTTCGTCTTGGAACCACACATCTATCTCTTTAAGCCTCACATTCCATGGGATCGTGCGGATCATTTCACTTTCGAATTTTTTTAAAATCTTCTTGTACTTCATCAGACTGTTTTGGGTGTCGAGAGCGACTTGTTATCCAGCTAAATCCCATTGATTTTAATAACTTATAAATGGCGTTGGGATGATAATCAACATCAAAATTAGCGTTGATATATAGTTGGATACACTCACCCGTTAGTCGTCCACCCATATCGGATTGGCATTGAGCCTTTATATATTGACTCAATATTTCTTTATCTTGCTCTGTAAGATAGCTAGATCGCCCTGTAGGTTTTTTACTCTCAAGACCAAGTAAACCTTCGCTGATGTAGTTCGCAACCCAATCATTAACAATTCTTCTACTTATATTAAGTGTTCTAGCAACTTCTGATCTATTCTTACCCGATTTAAAGTGCGAAACGGCTAGCAAGCGCAGTCTCATTCGATGATCTTTTACTTTGTTGGAGAGTATTTTTAATTCTTGTGAGCTATGAGTGTTCAATGTCATTTATTATGAGTAAATAAATGACATTAGATCACATAATTAGACTAATTGGTATTACTTACCAATAGATATGGTTAATTGATTAAAATTTCTGATTTGATCAAGTACTTTAACTACATTTTCATGAGAAGTTTCATCGCTAGGTATTACTACCGCACTCTTTGTTTGGCTTTTTGCTAAAAAATTTTCGATACGTGCGGGTAGTCTTTCTATGTCGACAAGTTTTCCGTTAAATGTGATTAGCCCTGTTTCATTTATCTTAACTAGTATTATTGGATCATTACTCTTAGGTGATTTTGAAGTTTCTGGTCGATTAACGAGTATCCCTTCTTCTTTAACAAATGATGTAGTTACAATAAAAAATATCAGCATTATGAACACAATGTCTAACATTGGTGTCATATCTACTTCGCTTTGCTCTATCTCATGTTTGTGATCTCTTCGGCTCATAGTCATTTCCTTTATAAGTTTTTTATAAATATAGTACGAAGAGTATCGTAAGTCTAATTTGTCATAAAATAGGGTAAACTCACTGTTCTATTTTTTAAAAGTAATGTTGTGTTGACTGAATTTTGATAAAATATAAATAATTATACTTCATGAAAATTTAATAAAATGGCGATTAATTGGTTTCCTGGGCACATGCATAAAGCTCAAAGAGAAATAAAAGACATTCTTCCTCAGATTGATGTGGTTATTGAGGTGTGTGACGCACGTTTACCTTTCAGTAGTGAAAACCCTATGATCACTGAGATAAGAGGTGATAAGCCATTAATTAAAATATTAAATAAATCCGATCTTGCCGATCCTGTTAAAACACAAATGTGGTTAGACTATTTAGAAGCTCAACAAAATGTAAAAGCTATCGCTTTAACTACCGATAATCCAAGTGTTGCTAAAACTCTACCAGCGTTAATTCGTAAGCTAGCACCAAATAAAGATGAAACAGGTAAGCAAATTAATGCTGTTATTATGGGGATCCCGAATGTAGGTAAATCTACATTGCTTAATACTTTAGTGGGTAAAGCTAAAGCTAAAGTAGGGAATGAGCCCGCAGTTACTAAAGGTCAGCAAAGAATTAAACTTGAAGAAGGATTATATCTTTATGATACACCCGGTATGTTGTGGCCCAAAATTGTAAATGAAAATAGCGGTTACCGTTTAGCAATTACTAGTGCGGTTAAAGATACTGCTTTTGATCATGATGATATCGCTTGTTTTGCTGCAGAGTACTTACTTGAAGCATATCCTGAAAGATTACGGGAACGTTATAAGTTAGATATTTTACCTGATACAGAAATTGAACTATTAGAAGAAATTGGTCGTGTTAGAGGATGTATGAAAAGTGGTGGTCACATAGACTTCCATAAAGCATCTGCTATTTTAATTAATGAGATTCGCGATAAAACACTGGGGGCAATAACCTTCGAATCACCTGAAATGGTAGAAAAAGAAATTATTCATTTTGATAAAGTCGAAGAAGATAAAATAGCAGCTAGAGAAGCTAAAAAATTAGCGCGTGGTCGCGGTCGTAAAAATAAAAGATAGGAAAGTAAGATGAATACTGATTTTCAACTTCACGAAATGTTAGCTAAAGATTGTATTGAAGTTTATGAATTTCCATTATGTAAGGTATTGCTTATGAATGACAGCCAATATCCATGGTTTATTTTAGTACCTAAAATAAATGATGTTTTAGATATTTATGAGCTTGAATGGGAAAAACAAATTCAATTTTTAAATGAATCGAGTTTATTAAGCGAAGTGTTAATGGCAATGTTTAAAGGGACCAAGCTTAATGTTGCTGCTATTGGTAATATTTGTCCTCAGTTGCATGTTCATCATATTGTGAGATTTAATGATGATATCGCTTGGCCTAAGCCTGTATGGGGAGCATTTCCTGCAATTGCATATGATAATAATGCACTAGATAAGATAAAACATGAAGTGAAAGCTGCTTTAACTAAAGTGGCTGGATAATAAGTTACTTTGAATAAGTAATAGACTACTTATCTTGAAGTGTTTAGTTGTTATCCTACACTTTTATTATAAGTATCACTTTATATAAAGCTTCTTTTAAGTCAGGTATTAGATCGTCTATACCCAAACCACTTCAAGATGTAGGATTCAGCTGTAATTAGAAACGTCTTTAGGCACAGATTTGACGTTCTAAACAAAATCTAAGTACATACATGTCGGAACATTCTCGAAATCAATAACACCGTGTAAAACGTTTATAAAACAGACTTTCAGAGACGGATGAGGAAACCATGATCATTGTTCCATCTGTTTTTAAGGGAGTAACCATTAATAAAAATATGCGCCTTGATCATGATCCATTCAGTCGTCCTGAAACGAGCATCTTGAGGTGGTATATATACTAACCCTACTGATATGCTTATTTCTTATGGTAATTGGGAATATGAAAAAGAAAACTTTGAGTGTAATTTACTCATTAATCTTTATCTTGAGTTTTCTACTACGCGTTTGTTAGCTCAACGATTAGAAGTATTCCATAATAAAATAGCGAGAAAGTTAAAAAATATGGGATATTGAAAAGCTAATTTATACCTTATTAATAAATTAGTTATTAATAAGGTAATAATGAATCAAGCTATTGAAACTAGGGAGCTTAATGCTCAAGAAGTTTATATAAAATCTGCTTAACCACTTGAGGCTCAAAGGGTTTGTCACAAAGTGCATTGACGCCATCTTGTTCAATGTTAGCAAGGTGAGTATCATTACTTTCACTGGTTACCATTAAAATAGGTAAGTGTGATTGTTGGCTTTGTTCACGAACATAACGGGTTAATTCTCTTCCATCTACCTCTGGCATATTATAATCAGTTACGATGAGGTCAAACATATTGTCTTGTAACAAGTTTATTGCTTGTTGACCATCTACAGCTTCAGTTACTTTCATCATACCTAGGTTGTTTAGCACGCGTTTAATGTGATTACGGGCTAAACGACTGTCATCCACAAGTAATACTCTAATTTCGTGAACATCAAAATGTTCTAGTTCTAACTCATCAACAGATAATAAATCAATCGTTGTATTAATCGCTGCTGCGAGATGATCGTGGGTAAAAGGTTTAGGAAGTAATGCAATAACTCCAGACTGTTTAAATTCTTCTAAACTCTCTCTCTTATGTTCGCTACTTACTAGCATAAAAGCGGTATCAGAAATCTTATCGTTTGCTCGGATTTTTTTGAGAAGATCTAATGCAGTACCGTCATCAAAATACATAGCACTAGTAATTAAGTCGTAGGAATGACGCTCAACAATACTTAATGCTTCGCTTACTGTTTTTGCTGATGATAATTCAGTAACACCTTGCTTTTTCAGCTCATTGGTAATTATTTTTCGTTGAGTATCTGATGGCTCTACTACTAAAATAGAGATGTCACTCGGATTCATTGTTGTCATGTTTTTCCTTTAAATGAACACAATTTATTAGTGCTATTTAACCACCAACAAATTTAACCTTAAAACCATTTTTTTCAAGTACTTGCTTGATAGTATCCCTTTTGTCGCCTTGAACTTCAATAACTTCGCCAACAACACTACCACCGGTCCCACAGGTTTTCTTTAATTTTTTCGCAAGATCTTTTAATGCAGCAGTATCAAGACCCAAACCTGAAATAGTAATTACACCTTTTCCTTTACGTCCTTTGGTTTCACGCCTTACTTTTGCAAAACCATCTGACGGGGTAATTGTATTGCTTTTATCTTGTTCTTTAATCCTTCCGCTATCAGTAGAGTAGACCAAAGTTGAGTTATTGTCGTTCATAAATACCTAGTTATTGATTTTTAAATATAAAAAAAGCCACATATTAGTGGCTTTATTATACGGCGAGAATAATAAATTTTATAGTTTACTTTCTAATTCCGGTAAAGCATCAAATAAGTCTGCCACTAAACCATAATCTGCTACTTGGAAAATAGGAGCTTCAGGATCTTTGTTAATAGCAACAATAATTTTAGAGTCTTTCATGCCTGCTAAATGCTGAATAGCACCAGAAATACCAACAGCTATGTATAAGTTAGGAGCAACAATTTTACCTGTTTGCCCAACTTGCATGTCGTTAGGTACAAAGCCTGCATCAACAGCAGCACGAGAAGCACCAATAGCGGCTCCTAGTTTATCAGCAATACCTTCAAGCAATGCAAAGTTTTCACCATTTTGCATACCGCGACCTCCAGAAATAACGATGTTAGCCGCACCTAAATCTGGACGTTCTGATTTAGATATTTCGTCACTAACGTGTGATGAAATAGCTGCATCTTGAACTGAATCAATAGCAACTACTTCAGCATTACCGTCGGTAGCAACAGGATCGAAACCTGTAGATCTAACAGTGATTATTTTTTTACTGTCTAAGCTTTGCACTGTAGCAATAGCGTTACCAGCATAGATAGGTCGTACAAAAGTATCAGCACTCTCAACAGCAATAATATCTGAAATTTGAGCGACATCTAATAAAGCAGCAACGCGAGGCATAAAGTTTTTACCCGTTGTTAATGCTGTTGCTAAAATGTAGTCATAATCAGTAGCAAGTTCGGTTACAAGTAAACTAATGTTTTCTGCTAGTTGGTGTTCATAAGCGGCATTATCAGCAACTAAAACTTTACTTACGCCATTTACTTTTGCTGCTTCAGTTGCAACATCAGCACAATTTGAGCCAGCAACAAGTATATGAATATCGCCACCAATGGCTTGAGCGGCCGCTACAGTTTTTAAAGTGTCTGCTTTTAAGCTTTTGTTATCATGCTCTGCAAATACTAGAATACTCATGAGATCACCTTCGCTTCATTTTTTAATTTTTCAATTAATTCATCAATACTACTAACAACAATACCTGCTTGACGCTCTGCTGGTGGAGTTACCTTAATAACATTACTGCGAGGTGTTAAGTTAATACCAAAATCAGCTGCAGCTTTAACATCTAAAGGCTTACGCTTAGCTTTCATTATGTCTGGCAATTTAGCATAGCGTGGTTCATTTAAACGAAGGTCAGTTGTTACAATTGCAGGTAAATTTAACGCAACGGTTTGTAAACCGCTGTCTACTTCACGAGTAACATTAACTTTATCACCTTCAACAACAACGTTTGAAGCAAATGTACCTTGTGCCATACCTGTTAGGGCTGCAAGCATTTGGCCTGTTTGGTTATTGTCGCTATCAATAGACTGTTTACCTAAAATAACTAATTGAGGTTGTTCTTCTTCAACGATTTTTTGAAGTAACTTAGCAACATTGATTGATTCTAATTTTTCTTCAGTATCAATATGTATTGCACGATCAGCACCCAGCGCTAATGCGGTTCTGAGTTGTTCTTGGCAAGATTTATTGCCAATAGAAACCACTACAATTTCAGTTGCTGTTCCAGCCTCTTTAAGACGAACAGCTTCTTCTACTGCAATCTCACAAAAAGGGTTAAGTGACATTTTTACGTTAGCAAGATCAACATCTGAATGGTCTGCTTTAACGCGAACTTTTACGTTGTAATCAATTACACGTTTTATAGGTACTAATATTTTCATCGTAGCCTCTGATGGTGCATGTTGTTTGTAATTATTAAGTATTTAAATTTTTCTATGTTTAATCTTAGTCGCTAATACAAAGATTGTTTGAAAAATTAGCTGTGTAGAGTAAGCGAAGCTTAGCTATATTGTGTAAATCACGCAATGTAAACTAAGCGATAAAAAACTTTCTCAGTAAATATTTCATTACAAGATAGTATTTACATACCATTTATCTATAATTGTTGATATTATCAAACAGGTGTTTGAAAATCAAACGAGTGTTTGAAATAATTTGATTGTCTATTTTTTCAGGGGGATATTATGGAACGTGAATCTATGGAGTTTGATGTTGTAATTGTTGGAGCAGGGCCATCAGGTTTAGCTACAGCATGTCAACTTATGCAACTTGCACAAAAAAATGAACAAGAATTAATGGTGTGCGTCGTAGAGAAAGGCTCTGAGGTTGGCGCTCATATTCTGTCTGGTGCTGTATTCGAACCTACAGCGATGAATGAATTATTTCCCGATTGGAAAGAAAAAGGCGCACCATTAAACACAGCTGTAACAGGTGATGATATTTACTATTTCACTGGTGAAGAAAAAGCTATTAAATTACCTAACATTGCTGTGCCTAAAACAATGCATAACGAAGGTAACTTTATTGTAAGTATGGGCAATATATGTCGTTGGTTAGCAGAACAAGCAGAGCAATTAGGTGTTGAAATTTTTCCTGGATTTCCAGCTCAAGAAGTTATTTATAATGATGATAATAGCGTAGCAGGGATTATTACGGGGGATATGGGGTTAGATGCAGAAGGTAACCCTAAAGATTCATTTGAGCCGGGTATGGAATTACGCGCGAAATATACCGTTTTTGCTGAAGGTTGTCGCGGACATTTAGGTAAAGAATTGATTGCTAAGTTTGGTTTAGATGCTGATTCTTCACCTCAGCATTATGGTATTGGTTTTAAAGAAATTTGGGATATAGCACCAGAAAAACACCAAGAAGGTTTAGTGATACATAGTGCTGGTTGGCCTTTAGAGTCAGATACTAACGGCGGTGGCTACTTATATCATGCAGAAAATAATCAAGTGTTTGTTGGTTTGATTATTGATTTAAGTTACAGCAATCCACATTTAAGTCCATTTGATGAATTTCAGCGTTATAAGCATCATCCCCAAATTAGTCAATATTTAGCAGGTGGTAAACGCGTATCTTACGGTGCTCGTGCTATGGCAAAAGGTGGTTTGAATTCTTTACCTAAAATGACAATGCCGGGTGGCTTACTTGTTGGTTGCGATGCTGGAACAATTAATTACGCTAAAATCAAAGGTAATCATACCGCTATGAAATCAGGTATGCTTGCCGCCGAAGCTATTTTTGAGGCCATTTCAGCAGGCGATGAAGGCGGAAAAGACCTTACCTCGTTTACTGATAAAATTAAAGCTTCGTGGTTATACGACGAACTTTATAAAACGCGTAATTTTGGCCCTGTTATGCATAAGTTTGGTACCTTTGTAGGTGGTGCGTATAACACAATTGATCAAAACTTTTTTGGCGGTAAATTACCTTTTAACTTTAAAGACGATTCTTTAGATCATGCGCAACTTAAACTTGCGGCGGATGCACCGGTAATTAATTACCCTAAGCCTGATAACGTACTTAGTTTTGATAAACTATCTTCGGTATTTATATCAAATACCAATCATGCTGAAGAGCAACCATGCCATTTAAAACTTGCCGATGCCAGTATTCCTATTAGTGTAAACTTAGCTAAATATGCAGAGCCCGCACAGCGTTATTGTCCTGCTGGCGTTTACGAAATTGAATCGACAAGTGAAGGTGATAAGTTTGTTATTAATTCACAAAACTGTATTCACTGTAAAACCTGTGATATTAAAGATCCAAGTCAAAACATTACTTGGGTAACACCAGAAGGTACGGGTGGACCAAATTATCCGAATATGTAATTTCATCATGTCTAACAATTTTTATTAATAACAGCCTGCTTAATTAATTTTAAGTGGGCTTTTTTATATGTGTCGCTTGAAGAGTCTCTATATTTATTACGTCAATTAACACCAAATTAATTGTTTGTTTTTCATTAGGTAGTTATATAATCCCCTTAAAGACTTATAAAGATGATGACTTTGCATTAATTGGTGTGAGAAGAAATCATAAAAAGAAATAAGAGAGTAGAGTATGTCCTCAGATAGATACGGCACTAGTGCTAATTATAAAAGCCAAGAAAAAGGCTACAGAGATAGAGCATTAAAATTATATCCTTGGGTTTGTGGACGTTGTGCTCGAGAATTTGAATATTCTAATATTAGAGAATTAACGGTTCATCATATCGATCACGACCACACCAACAATCCTAATGATGGTTCTAATTGGGAGCTCTTATGTATCTATTGCCATGATAATGAACATGCTAAATACACAGATCATGCGAATTATAGTACTGAAGTTAAACCGGGCGATAGCCAGCAAGAACAAGCCACTTATAATCCATTTGCTGATTTAAAATCTATGTTAAAAAAATAGAATTTAAAAATATATAATACCAAACGCGTTAATGAATTGAGCTATTTTAGACGAGTATAAATGATCAATTGGTTATTGCGATTGGTATATATAGGAAGTTTAGACGGATTGAGAAGCCTACTTTCAACTTAGCAGCTAGGCTTCAATTGTTTTTATTCGCTGTAAATAGGGAGGTTACTCTTCAGTATCAGTTAAATGCTTTTGATAACCCTCTGCACCAAAAAAGCGGATCGACTTTTTAAGTTTGATTTTTTTTGCGATAAGTTGGTTATTGCAATATATCTTGACTACATGCTTGTCGCCATTGTTATCTACGTCATATTGATGATCTGTATTTAATCTAAGATTATCAAATTCAGTTTTCATTATTAGCTTCAAAGTAACTCCTTGTGCTTTATAATAAGCAGATAAGCTATATCAACCTCACTAATAAATCGATATTAGCTTAATTGATCAATTTGTTTGATTTGGTCTAACATGCTTTCCATATTATTGTAGTCTAACTGTATAGAATACGCTTTATTACCTACTTGATACGCTAAGCTTGGGAAACTATTCATACCTAACTTTCGTGTGTAGTTTAGCTCTTGTTGGAATAATTCATCGATTTTTTCTGACTGAATGTCTTGAGTAAATTGTTCTACGTTTAATCCTATTTCTTTGGCTAATTCAATTAAAGTACTTTCATCTGATGGGTTTTTAGCTTCAGTGTAATAAGCCTGTTGAATGCGGTGTGTTATTAATTCATCGTATTCAGAGCTTTGCTGGCGAGCAGCAATAACAGCACGGTTTGAAGGGTAAGTTGAACGTCTTGGCTGACAATTAGTCCAAAAATCATAATTAAATTCAGTACCAGGAATTGTCTGTTCTATTTTACGCCATGTGTTTTGTAGCATAGTTTGCATTTGTTTTGGCATAGGATCATGAGAGTCTGAAGCCAAGCCGCCAACAAATCGCTTAATGATAATTGCAGGCGGTAAACTGTTAAAAAGTTTCTTTCTAACGGGTTCAAATCCCCAGCACCAGCTACACATAGGATCATGAACATAAATAAGTATTTTATCCAAAATAAGTCCTTATGATTTAATCGCTCGGTAGCCGATATGAAAATTAATTGTTACAGATTAAACTTTGCTAATTAATAGATTAAGTTCTTTTTTAGCTAAGTAGTTTTCCATTTTTGAGCGTAATAGTTTATAAAGCAGAATTGAGCCATCAATCTCTTCTTTACGATTGGTTAAACTTTCAATATTTAAGCCTAAAGGTAAGTCGTAAGGTAATATAGCATCTAAAATTTGCTGTAAACTGTTTGAACAAATACGGATAGATTCATATAACGAGTTGTTAGCATTTAGTATACGCAAACTTGTTGCCTCAGGAACACTTACACCTAACCAATCAATAAATTCTAACGTTTTTTGACTACCACAAGGTGAAAAAGTCAATATTAAACGCTGTGGTTTTAAGCCTTGCTCTTTACATTCAATGGCATAGCGAGTCAGCATATCAATTGTTGCTTGTGGGTTATAAATCGCTTGTGAGATAAAAAAGTTACAACCTTGTTGGTGTTTCTCAATTAATCTTTGGTGTTCATTACCTTTACTTACGTGGCGTTCAGCTATGGTTACACCACCAATAAAAAAATTATTTTCATTGCAAACTAGTGTGTTGTAAGCATTTTTTAAAGAAAGAGATATCGTGTTGTTTTTAGATGGACTGCCCACTAACACGATATCTTTAACGCCATATTTTTCCCAAGCTTCACTTGCCCACAAATTAAAGTCGTCAGCGTTTGATTGAACAACACTTTTATAAGTAATCACTGGGCGATTAGACTTTTTGTTTAACAGTGATGAATATAATCGAGGATCATGGGTCGATTTAAAAGGAAACGGTCGTGGTTTATTCGTGCGTGAGTTTTCATCTTGAATGTCGTATACAATTAAACCATCAAAATCTATATCGCTTACACGCTCTAATAATTTATTTGCTATGCTTTCAACTTCTTCAAGTGGTGTGTCACTTTTAGGAGGAGTTGTACCAATAAAATAAACACCTCGGTGAATATCGTTGTATCGTGCTTTTAATTCAGATTCTGTTTTCACAAGTTAAATTCTTTTATAGACGTTTAGACGTCTATATAGTCTTACAGTTTCTAAAATTTGTCAAGGTTCATTCATCGAGTTAATGCATTAATTGGATATTAGCTATGTGTTTTTAAGTGTCAGAGTTATGCGATTTACTTTTGATACTGATATTATTTGTTGTAATGACAACTAGAACCTACAGTAGAGTAAAGAAAGGTAATGGAAAAAAGCAGGGTTGATAAATTTATAAGCTCCGCATTAGCTATTAATAAACGAGACGTTAAGCTGCTTTTAGCGCAGAATAAAGTTGAAGTAGATGGGGTTGTTATTACTGATGCGGCCCTCCAAATAAATAAGTTCTCGTTTATAAAAGTTAGCGATAAGGTCTTACAAGATTATAAACCATCCTACATTATGCTGAATAAGCCTATAGGTGTGGTAAGTGCGACTAAAGATAAGCTTCATAAAACGGTAATCGACTTATTATCTTTTTCATTTAAAGAAGATCTACATATTGTTGGTCGTTTAGATCTCAATACTTCAGGTTTAATGCTCTTAACTAACGACAGTAGTTGGTCTGAACGTTTAACATTACCCAACAGTAAAGTACCTAAAGTGTATCATGTTACCTTAAAAAACAAATTAACAAGCGATTACATTGAGGCTTTTAAACAAGGTATGTATTTTGGCTATGAAGATATAACAACAGAACCCGCTGAACTCACTATTGAATCTGACTATATTGCTCGAGTTATTTTAATGGAAGGAAAGTATCATCAAATTAAGCGCATGTTTGGCCGTTTTCAAAATCAAGTTATGGCGTTACATCGCAGTAAAATAGGGAGTTTGTTATTAGATGAAAATTTACAAGCTGGCGAAAGCCGCGAATTAACGGCTGATGAAGTAAAAAATATTTTTAACCGATAAACTATTGTTATTTAAATCAACATAAACATAGCTTACTCACCATACACAGGGCCTTTCAATTCAAGCTGAGTTAAATATACGCGTAATTCAAATTCTAATTGATGATAATTAGGCAACATGTGCTCGCAGAGCTTATAAAACGGCTTATCATGATTTTTTTCTTTTAAGTGTGCTAATTCATGCACCACTATCATTTGTAAAAAAGGCTCTGGAGCGACTTTAAACATACTACCAACTCTTAACTCATTTTTACTTTTTAGCTTGCTACCTTGTACCCTAGACACATAAGTATGTAATCCTAACGCATTATTAATCACGTGAATTTTATCATCGTACTTTATTTGACTTAAAGGATTCGATTTTTTCAAATATTGATTTTTTATATTCATTACATATTCCCTCAAGGCTTTATCATTATAAATCGTATGAGGGGTAGGGTATTTATTGAGTAAAAACGTTTTTAACGTGTTCTCATTCAACATTATTTGAATTTTATCTTTAATCTCAGGTGAGTATGCAGAAAGGTATTTTAATGGCGTAGTCATAATAAATTATTTAGCTTAAAACTTAGCAGCATTATATGTTTTATATTAACAACTATCTATGTGGCTTACATGTTTTCAGAATCAAAAATAGGTATAATCTCGCCGTTCTAAGTTGGCTAGTAAATTAATAAATAAAATGAGTTGTTTAAAATGAGTAAAAAAGGATACGCATGCATTGGATTATTTAATCCTAAATCACCAGAGAACGTAGGATCAGTGATGCGAGCTTCAGGTTGTTACGGTGTACATTCGGTTTATTACACAGGTAAACGATACGATTTAGCTAAAGCGTTTTACACCGATAAAAATAAAGTTCATTTAGACATTCCATTAATTGGTGTTGAAGACTTAAAAAATACCATTCCATTAGATTGTGTGCCAGTAGCCGTTGAATTGGTTGAAGGGGCTAAATCGCTAGTTAACTATAAACATCCACCTAGAGCTTTTTACATTTTTGGCCCAGAAGATGGCACGTTAAAAAAACACATTACTGATTTTTGTCGAGAAACTATTTATATACCCACTAATGGTTGTATGAACTTAGCGGCAACTGTAAATGTTATTTTGTACGACAGAATGGCAAAAGGTGATGATTTTTCTAATCATTAATGCGATTGGTATAAAAATAAGAGATAAAAAAATCCCCATTAAAAACTTAATGGGGACCAAGAATTACAGCGAACAATGAATTCTTAATAGGGAAACTCTGAATTGATATTTAACCTGAACTTGGCTTAACAAATGCTTCTCTAGCAGCTATTTTTCCTAATTTCTGCGTTAAATTTACTTGCAATAGACCAGCTATTGACGCGAAATTTGCCTTGAATCAAGAAAAACTATCAAGCTAGAGGCTCAATAAAAATATTTTTTGTTATATATATTTCAATTTGTTAAACATCTCTTAAACCGAGTTAAGGTTATTTAGTTATTGAAGCTAGTTCTAATGTAACTTGCTCAATACCTTCTTTAGCAATGCGTTGACTTAACTCTGCTTGCTTACTTGAAAGTAATGAAATTCCTTCAACAACCATGTCGTATGCTTTCCATTCAAGTGTTTTTGGGTTTTTACGTAACTTAAAATTAATATCAATAGTAGGACGGTTACCATCAATAATTTGTGTGCCAACAGAAACTATTTTTTGACCTTCAGTACTTTTTTCTTTCTCAAAAATAACTTTTTGGTTTTTATACTGCGTTAAAGCATTAGCATAAGTGCGTATTAAATATTGACGTATAGAAACTACAAAATCTTCTCGTTGCTCTTTAGATGTAGATCTTAAGTTTTTACCTAAAATCTTATAAGCAGCATATTTATAATCGATATGAGGCATAAGTTCTTCATCAACAATGTTTCTCATTAGATCTGGGAACTTCTCAATTTCTTGCTGGTTATTAGCAATGCGCGTAAATAAATTATTACCGACACTTTCTATTACTTTATATGGAGAAACTTCAGCAGATAAAACAGAGGCACTAATAAATAGTGTAAAAACAAATGAGAAAATAGAAATTAAGTTTTTCATGGATGCGCCTTAATAACGGTAAATTTATATTGTAGTAATACTAGCATACCGACCGCTCGGTCTGCTAGTAATAAAAAGTAATTTGTATATATTTTTATGTTATAGATACTAAGGTTTAAATAACGTTAACTGTGTTTTAAGTTTCTTAGGTATTTACATAGCTCGTTCATAACATGTTCAAATAACTCTTTATTTCGCGAGCTTTTACTTAAACTGGTTGAACCATGAAAGGTAGAAACGATAAAGTAAGAGACCTGACTATAGTCAATATCATTTCGAAGTTGTTTTTCTATTTTACGTAAACTATCTGAAATAAGTTGATTAAGCTGTAGTTGCAGATCTAAAATTCGTAGTCTGAAACCTTCATCAACCCCAGCCATTTCTTGGCATAAATTGTTAAGTGGGCAACCACATATCAATTCATCGCAGCTCATATTTACACTCATTTCACTGAAAAACGCACAAAGACCTTCAATAGGATCTTCGTTGTTTACAGCGGGTAACCAAGTGTTTAAAAACATTGGTGTATATATTTCTTCAAATACGGCATACCCTAATTCCATTTTATTAGCAAAATGGTGATATAAAGCACCTTTAGATATTTCACATCTGTTTAAAATTACTGACAAACTTGTAGCGGTGAAACCATGTTTATGAATTTCATCAGCGCTAACATCTAATATTTTTTGTCTGGTTTGCTCTGCGTCTCTCATATTTACAACCTAATTTACATTTAAAATGTATACGAATATCGAGTACAACTTAAACCTATGTTAACAGACCACTTGGTCGGTTGTAAAATAAATGTGAAATGTTACGTGTCAATTATAAAATACTTATTAATTTTAATGGCCTTAACTTGATTTATTTACATTTATAGCTGAGTATTCGATACATATTTATTTCTATAAAAACAAGGATGTTATTTATGTTCAAAAATTTATTCCCTTTCTTTTTCTGTCTCTTTTTATCCCCTGTTTTAATGGCTAAAAATGCTAGTGTTCCATTAGAATATTTTAATCAAATGCCTATGGTTGAAATTCCTACAATATCTCCAGATGGTAAAAATATTGCGGTAATACTCAATCAAGGAGAAAATACACAAGTTGCTATTTTTCCTTTTGATGATAAAAGTAAAATGAAGGTCGTATTACAATTAGGAGCCAAAAAATATCGCTTACATCAACTTAATTGGGCAAATAATGAAAGGCTACTTATTGAAGTGTCACAACCATTATATATCGATGACTGGAATGTTCGAGTTAGAACGAATCATTTATATTCAGCAAACTTAGATGGTAGTGATGTTTTTGAATTAAGAAAAAGATCAAAAAGTAAAAAGAAACAAGATTTTTATCGAAACAGTCCTGATTTATTAAGCTTATTGCATAATGATGAAAAGCATATTTTAGTGACAATAAGAGATCCTAGAGATAATAACTACTCTTCAATATTTAAAGTAAACGTTACAAATGGCGAGTTTGAAAAATATATACCTAACAAAAATCGAATAGTTTCATGGGGAGTAACTCCTTCAGGCGAGGTGTTATTGGGCATTGGGGTTGATGATAATTATAAAAAAAAGACAAGGTATATATATGTTCGTAAAGATGTAAATTCTGATTGGCTAATGGTTAAATCTTATGAGGCCTACAAGACAGAGACGTTTGAACCAATATTGTTTGAACCAGAAAAAGATTCTATTATTGTATTGTCTGATTATAAGTTCAATAAAAAAGCCCTTTGGCGTTTTAATATTAAAACATCCGAATATACATTAATTGCTGAAGCTCCTGAAAACTTAGATGTATCTGGGCCAATAATAAAACGATCTGGAAATATTAAAAAATTAATAGGGTTTACATATAATAATAATTTTATAAAGCGTGTTTATTTTGATGAAAACAGTAATCAGTTAGCTTTACAAATTAGTCAGATTTTTGAAAAAAACAATTTAAAAGCAAACCTTTATGATTGGAGCGAAAGTAAAACAAGGTATTTGATTTATGCCGTTAGCGATAAATCACCAGGTAAGTTTTTTACTTATGATAAAGTTAAGAAAAAACTAAGCGTATGGTATTCGCAATACCCTGATTTAGAAAATGCTAAATTAGCAAGTGTTCAGCCTATTGATTTTGTAGCAAGGGATGGTCTAAAACTCCATGGATATTTAACTTTACCTGATAATGTTACAAATCCCCCTGTTGTTTTATTTCCACATGGTGGTCCTTTTGCAAGAGATAGTCAATATTTTGATCCGTTTGTACAAATGTTTGCGAGCAAAGGATATGCTGTACTTCAGGTTAATTATAGAGGCTCTACTGGATATGGTAATGCGTATCGTACGGCTGGTTATCACGAGTGGGGCGGTAAAATGCAAACCGACTTGATTGATGCATTTAATTGGTTGAAGCAAAGTAAAAGGGCTAATACTGATAAAGCATGTATTGTTGGCGCTAGCTATGGTGGGTATGCAGCACTCACGGCAGGATATCAAACTCCAGATCTGTTTAAGTGTATTGTAAGCATTGCAGGAACCGCAAATATGGAACTGACTTTAGCTGATTGGAAAAAATGGGGGAATAGGAACTATATAGATAATGCAGTTACTGAAGATGAAGCTGCC
Organism: Pseudocolwellia sp. G5-9; assembly: GCF_055808995.1. Lineage (NCBI taxonomy): Bacteria > Pseudomonadati > Pseudomonadota > Gammaproteobacteria > Alteromonadales > Colwelliaceae > Pseudocolwellia > Pseudocolwellia sp. G5-9. The sequence goes on along the minus strand of NZ_CM147893.1, from coordinate 2,004,846 downwards.
TTTGAAAGGTTATCTCCCGTCAATCATGCTAAAGAGTTTAAAACTCCCGTACTATTAATTCACGGAAAGGTAGATACCGTTGTTAGTTATTATCAATCTAAAGACATGTATGATGCATTGAAACATTCGAAAAAAGATGTTGAGATTCAAGTGTATGAATATGGAACTCATAATTTAGATGACGCGGTCAATAGGCAAGACGCGATGAAATTAATCTCAGAGTTTTTAGATAAATATTTAGGTTGAAAATAGTATAAAAATTAATTAAAACGAAGGGGGGGTAAAGTGCTCCCTTTCGTTTTAATTCACCTTTATTATTTATTTTGAGTTGATATCCACATATTGTTTATACCACTCGGTTTCGCTACATAAGTCTTTAACTGATTCCACTCTGTCAATAAAAGTTAATCCATCTAAATGATCCATTTCGTGCTGAAAAATACGCGCTAAAAAGCCAGTTAATTCTTTATTATGCTTATTTCCCTTTAGGTCAAAATAGCTAACGTTAATGATTTTATACCGAGGAACTAAGCCTCTTATTGATGGCACGCTTAAACAGCCCTCCCAATCTTTTTCTTGTTCTTTGCTGGTAGTTAATATTTCTGGATTAATAATAGCGGTTGGTTCCATAAGCGGAGCTTCAGGATAGCGTTTGTTGGGCTTTGAACACATAATAAATATACGTTGGCTAATATTGATTTGAGGTGCTGCAATACCTACACCTCCTGCTTTAGCTACTGTGGTTAGCATTATATCAATGGTCTGTTGAGTGGTGTCAGATAGTATGTTTTCAACAGACGGTGCTATTTGAGCTAGAACAGGATTACCTAGTTGGAGAATTTCAACGGAGTTATTCAAGTTATTAATCCTTTTCGTATAATTAAAAAATTTTATTGGCCCATCGAGTTAATCCTGCCGTTACACTACCAAAATTATCACCTAATACTATGGGCGTATCTTTAAATTGCTTCTTGAAAAATTCATTAAGTACAGGAGACTGTGCGGTACCACCTGTAACAAATATTACGTCGGGTTGATGGCCTGATTGGGCTACCGCTTCATGCATTAAATGAGCAATACCTTTTAGTTCGCGGGCTATGCCTGCAAGTAATGTGTCTTTAGTTACTATGCTTTTTAACGAATTATCTAAGTCAGTAAGCTCAATCGTATGTTCGTCATAATCAGTTAAACCAATTTTAGCCTGTTCTGCACCATTAACGAGTCGATAACTGAGTTTTTCTTGTTGTACTTTAAGTAGTCTACTTATTAGCTCTGGCTGTTGTGCATCACGTATTAATTCTTTAAGGAAACGTTGATTTTCACTACTGTAAAATTCACTTTGTTCATTAATTTTATTAATAGCCAGTGCTTGGTAAAAGGAGTTTACTGGCATAGGTTTGCCAGACTTCAAAAAACTTTTAAGTCCTAACTCGGGCATTATTCCCGTTAATGCTAAACCAATATCAAAGTCGTTACCGCCAATGCGTTCACCGCAATGCCCAAGTAAATGATGAGTCCTATTATCGAGATCACATAAGTTTGGTCCCATCAATAGCATTGAGCAATCAGTTGTTCCACCGCCTATATCAACAACAAGCACTTTAGTTTCTTTACTTAAAGTCGATTCAAATTCAAAACCAGCGGCAACAGGCTCATATTGAAACTCTACATCTTTAAATCCTACACGTTTAGCTGCATTAGTTAATACGGTGATCGCTTGTTGGTTGCTTTCTTCGCCTTTTAAGCCTTGAAAGTTAATAGGACGACCAATAACTGTTTGAGTTATTTCTCTACCTAATGATTGTTCCGTTAAGTTTTTTATATTTGCCATCATAGCGGCAACAATATCTTCAAATAATTGTACTTGCTGAGGATATAAGCCACTTGCTCCTAAAAAGGATTTAGGTGACTTAATGTAATAACCTTCTTCGGGGTCGGCTAAATAAGCCTGTAATGCTTGTTGACCAAAAAACAAGTCAGATGAAATGCCATCTTGTTTTAACTCTCGTAAAACACTGTTACTCTTTTGTAGTTGAACTTTACGCTGTGCTTGAAATAATACTTGCTCTTCTTCGGTCAACTGTTTGAGAAGCCAACTTACAATAACTTCTCTGCTTGGTGCATATAAAGTAGAGGCAACATATTTTCCGTGTTCGTTTAAAGATAATATAGATGGAACACCGTTTTGCATTACGCCCACTGCGCAATTTGATGTGCCGTAATCAAAACCGATCATATGCTGTACCTACGTTTAAAAAATCGCGTAGGATACTGATGATATGTAGTATGTGCAAGTGAGAATTAATGCTTAGCCGTATTAGCTTAGTTTTGTTGAGGATCAGAATGAATAAAATTATTCATGAATATTAAAAAATTTACTAAAAATAAAAGGGAACAAAATGCGTTCATTACTTATTTTATCTTTAATCTTGTCTGTGTTTAGTGCTCAAGCATATCAAGATACAGCAAGTTATAAAAAGTCTATTGATGAAAAAATAGAAAAGATGAAAAAGAAAAAATCTTCTTGGACTTCGGAAGAAAAACAAATGATGCAAGATGCTAGCGATAACCTAGCAAAAGCATTGCCTAATCCGGGTATTCAAGTAGGAGAAAAAGCCCCAAGCTTTTCTTTAAAAAACTCACAAGGTGAAAACATTACTTTAGAAGGTGCATTAGCTAAAGGTCCTGTCGTTTTAGTGTTTTACCGTGGAGCATGGTGCCCATACTGTAATATGCAGTTGCGTTCATTAAAAGAGAACTTACCCGAGTTTGAAAAATATAATGCACAACTAGTTACTATTACTCCTCAAACACCTGATAAATCAGAAGCGCAATTTAAGAAAGAAGGTTACCCGTTTGAAGTGTTAAGCGATTTAGACTATCAAGTTATGAAAGACTACAAATTGTATTTTGAAGTTCCTAAGGCCTTGGTTGAATTATACAAAAAGCATGGTTTAGATTTAGAAGACTTTAATGGGGAAGGTCGTACGGCATTACCAGTGCCTGGTACCTTTGTTATTGACACTAAAGGAATAGTGAGAGCTATGACAGCACAAACAGATTATAAAGTTCGTATGGAATCGGCTGATATTATTAAGGCATTGTCTGAACTTTAATAATATAATTTTTATTAGAAAAAAATCTTATATAAAACGCTTTTTAGGTAAACTAAAAAGCGTTTTTGTTTTTAGAGTAAAAAAATGAAATATATCTATATACTTCTTACCTTGATGAGCTTTTTAAGTGCTGGCGCTGATACGTTAAAGCCTTTTACAAGTGATGGTTGCAGTGCTTTTCCGGATGGAACTTTGAAACAGCAGAAGCTTTGGTTAGCATGTTGTGAAAAACATGATTTTGATTATTGGAAAGGTGGCACTTTTGATCAACGTATGGCATCTGATCTTGAATTAAAGCGCTGTGTCACTAAAGTTGGCAAGCCTAAAATTGCAATGTTGATGTTATCAGGGGTAAGAGTTGGAGGTACTCCCTATTTACCCACAAGTTTTAGATGGGGATATGGTTGGCCTTACCCTAAAGGATATGGAGAATTAACATTAGAAGAATTGGCACAAGTTGAAAAACTATCAAAACTTATATACCCGTAACCATTCAAGATGCAGGTTTCAGTGGGAACTAAAAACAATTTAGGCACATATTTTACGTTCCAAACAAAATCTAAGGTCTACATCCATGTAGGAACCTGACTAAAATTAATAACGTAGCATAAATTGTTTTTAGACCCATCGAAGAAGCGCTTGAGCAAAATCACTTCTTCGTTAATGCTTTTTATAAGGGAGTAACCATTATTACAAAGCATTGCCTTGAATTGATATCGCTCAAGCACTCTGAAATAGCCTCTTGAGTGGTAACAGGTATAGTGATTAAGAATAAAAACTTATCATTAGAAAATGAGTAAAATAGTTTGTTAAGACTCATTATTGACCCAACGAGGACAATATACTCTTGATCGGGGATTAAATATTATTAATAAGCAAAATAACTTAACGCGAACGGAGGTTATATAGTAAGATAATAAGAGTATTATTATATACTTACTGCTGGAAGTGTTTAGGTATTAAAAGGACTTTTTCATTGAAAAAACGTACCTTCATCTTATGGAAATGCGAATTAATATTTTTTAATTAGTGCTAGAGATTTAATGACTTATACAAAAAACATATTTATTTATTGTATCTTATTATCATTACTCTTTCTGAGTAGTTATTCGTTTAGTGATGAAGTAAATAAAGTTACTGTAATATACCCTGATGTAAACGCTCCTTACGATAAGATATTTTCTCAAATAATTGAGGGGGTTAGAGCAGAATTTAAAGGTGAAATTATTACATTAAAACTCTCTCGTACCTTTGATAGTCAGCAAGTTTCAAAAAACATTTCAACAAAACAAGTTATTGCTCTTGGTAAACGCGGAATGAGTATTGCTAAAGAAATCTATCAAGACAAATCTGTAGTAATAGGCGCCTTACCCTTAATAGCTAATCATTTATCAGGTGTTAGTTTGATGGCTTCACCTAGTGCATTGTTTAACTCTCTAAATGAATTAGCTCCCCAAATAAAAGTAATAAACGTTGTATATAGCAAGTCTTCTGCTTGGTTGATTGAAGAAGCAAAAGAAGAAGCCAAAAATAAAGGATTAACATTAAAAGCTATTCATGTAGATGATTTGAAAATGGCAGTTCAAACATACAATGATTTATTTGAAAAAACTAAAACAGAAAATATCGCCATTTGGCTGCCTTTAGATCCTATAACGGCTAATGAAAAAATTATTGTGCCCACAATACTCGAAAAAGCTTGGGAGAAGAAAATTGTCGTTTTTTCGAGTAAACCAACTCATGCCAAACGAGGTGCATTATTTTCTGCACTGCCAGATAATGAAAACTTAGGTAAGCAACTCGTTACCTTGATGCAAACCTTAAAAAGCAATAAGAAGTCGGCTGTGGTTAAACCATTAAATACTATTCAACTTGCGGTAAACTTACGTACTGCTGCTCACTTAGGTTATAACTACCAACCTAGTGTCGTATCAGACTTTGCTTTGATTTTTCCTAAGTAGGCTATATGGATAACGTGAAACCGTCAAAATTATCTGAGCGCAGTATAAAAGCGCAAGTTATCATTTTCATCGTTATTGCTATTACCTTAATGATCTTTGTACTGAGTTGGGTAACGTCGTCTGGGGTTAATCAACAATACCGCCAATTAATGCTAAAAAATGCGATGCAAATAACTGATGGATTAGCGAAACAAGCGGTATTTTCTGTTTTATCCGGTTCAGAACAAAATGCTCAAGAAGCTATGGAGCAAGTGCAAGGTTTTGAGTCAGTTTCTGCAGCGCGTATTTTGTCAGACAATTACGAACCATTTATTAGCCGAGGTGAATTTCCTGAAAGTATTCAAGCGGGACATTCTCATTTACTTAGTAGTAATATTTCAGTTGAAACCGATGATTTCTGGTTTATAACTTCTCCTATACTTATAAAAATAGAAAATAATGATGATGAAAGTAGTGAACTTGGTTTTGAGCAGACCCAAGTTGCTAATGAAGTTATCGGCTATGCAGAAGTTCTTTATAGTAAATCTCACCTAATTGAGGCGCAAACCCAAGTTACACTTCTTATTGCTTTAGTTGGTTTAATCTCAATCGTTATTTTGAGTATTGTTTTACATTTTGGATTAGTAAAATTATTCATACCTCTACGTAATTTAGCTGTAACCATGCAGCTAGCTGAAACTACGGGGGAATATGTGTTTGCTGAAAATACGGGTGCTAAAGAAATTAAAAGCATGGCGCATGCCTTTAATAGCATGATGAGAGTATTGAAAAAACAAGAAAACGATATAAAGCTTCATAGAGATAGGCTTGAAAGCGAAGTCAAAGTAAGAACGTCTGAATTAATTGAAGCCCGAGATGCAGCACTGACGGCAAGTCGTCATAAATCTGAATTTATCGCGAACATGAGTCATGAATTACGTACACCCATTCAATCTATTATCGGGTATGGAGAGCTAGTTACAGAAGAATTAGAGCTGGAAGGGCAGTTTGAGTTAATTGATGATATGGACCGTATCGCTAAAAACTCTCAACGATTGCTCAATATGATTAATAGCTTGTTGAATTTAGCTAAAGTTGAATCAGGTAAAGTTGATGTAAGTATTTCAGAAGTAGACCTTGAAGCATTAATTTTAACGATTAGTGATACCATTTCACCTTTAGCATTGAGCAACAATAATACATTTTTAATTGTTCAAAACCAAAAGGTCAGCACGCTTCAAACAGACAAAGAAAAAGTTGAACAGGTACTTATTAATTTATTGAGTAACGCCTGTAAATTTACTGAAAATGGCGAAATAACCTTCACTGTAAGTAGTTCTAAAGATTTCATCGAATTTACTGTAAAAGATTCAGGCATAGGGCTAACGAAAGAACAGCAAATCTATATTTTTGAAGAGTTTCGCCAAGTAGACTCTAGTCAATCTAGAAAGTTTAGTGGAACAGGGCTTGGGTTAGCCATTTCAAAAGGTTTTGTTGAACTCATTGATGGTACTATAAGAGTAGAAAGTGAGTTAGGTAAAGGGTCTGTGTTTGTTGTTAAGTTACCTACCCAAGTTATCGAGTAGGTACACACATATTCGTATTATGTGACAGTTCTAAATGCTTTACCTGTATAGGTAACATCTTCAGTTTTTAAAGGAGAGAAACCGCCTTTAATTCTCTCTTTAGTGTCGGTATAGCACGCGGTAACACCGCTAATAACAACAGAGGAAAAAATTCGGTAGACTTCTTGAGGGCTGTAACCTTGATCTGATAAAAAAGCGGAAACATAACCATTTACATTCATGGTTTCCTCAAACCTTTTGTTCAGCTGCTCTTCTATTTTATAGGCTAATGAAAGGTGCTCCCCAATACTAAAGTTCAAATCTTTAGTTACCTTTTCCATAGCGGGTATGCGCTCATCACCTTTAGCTATAGGTCTTATATAGCCCATTAAATATGGTTTTCCACCATTTTTCTTTACTTCATTTGTTATGAAGTCATCAATGGATAATCCTTTTGTTATTTCTTGATACGCTCGTTGAATAAATTTAACTCCGCTAATAAGAGGTTTTATACCATATGATTTAGAGTCTGCCGCTAATACACCTAAAGTGGATGCTGCAACTGAAGTTGTTCTCGCGCTTCCTGCTAAGGCTCCAATTCTGTTACACCATATTCTAGGGTCTGGCCAACTCAAACAAATATGTATTGCTTCAATCCAATCAGCCAATGCTTTAGAGGGAAGACGTCCAGTTGCGTTCAATATTACCACTTGCATATAGCTAGTTTTACCAACAAGGTCTTCCATCATGTCGTAACCACAACATTGAACACCTTCCCCTAGTTTCCAACCACCTCGCGCGCTTACTATACGGCCATGATAATATTCCCAGTCTTGATAATTATTCATTATGTAATTTCTCAATTGTGTAGGCTTCATCAGTTTCAAATACCATAGAAGTTAAGGGCTTGTTGCTATATTCTAAGCCGTGCGCTAATAACCCAGGGGCTGCGAATAGTTGCATTACAGAGGCGCCTTGGCGTGGTTGAAAGCCTAAGTCTGCTAATATTGCTGCACATATACTGGCTTTAGTTATGCCTATATTTTCATTATATATAAGAGATTGTAGTTGGTATAACCAAGAAAATACTTTTCCATCGTTGGCATAAGGCACTAGCTTTTCAAGAAGCGTATTAGCATAAGTATCAGCATCACCATAATGTTGAGTAATACTGGGGATTTTTTCTTGTAAAGCTTCTTCTTTTACTTCTTCCGCGGGTTTTCTAGCATATTTTCTAAATAAACGAATAGTGGCTTCTATTTCACCAGCACCATCAAATGTACCACCATAAATACCTAAGGAAATAGGAAGGATATTTACAGTATCTGATTTTCCTACACCTGCAATAATGCTGGCTTGAGCCGCAGGGTGACGTACACCTGGGTTAATTAGTGCGATAGCCAGTTTGTTAAACAATATACTCTGCTCCTTTGAGGGAAGCTCTCCTCTAAGGAGCAAAAAAATAACATCAGCAAAGTTACAGTTTTCTAATAGATCTAAATGGTCGTATCCATGTATAAATTGTTTATCAACTAAATATGGATTGTGTTCAGGTGGTTGCTCTAGGGTGATTTTAGTTTCTATTTTTACAGAAAATTGTTCACCACGAGATTTTACGTCACTAAAAGATGATTTCATTAGAATGTGTACCTAAGTTCAGTATGTAAATAACGTTCAGATAAAGGAAGGTCGTTTGGAATGTTTACAGTTGAGCCATTATTAAATGAAGGCTCTCTAGCGTCTTTATCGAAAATGTTTTTAGCAATTATGGCTAGCTCAATAGGGGTATCGTCACTTTTCCAACGCATACTGATATCACTCGTCCAATAATCAGAAATATCATCACGGGGATCGTCAAAGCTGCGTAACCTGTTTTTGACAAAATTATTTTTCATATTCAGTAGAAGAGTATCGCTGATATTCCAATTAATTTGAGTGAACATTTGCTGTTCAGGTACATTAGCAACTTTGGTATTAGTATTCTTGTTTTCTGCTTTAGAAATAGAGTAATTGGCTGAAATACTAATGCTATTGGTAAGTTTCCAGTTAATTTCTAATTCGCTACCATACGCTATTTGTGTACCAAAATTTTGAGCTGTATTACCATTTTGATTAGGAATATATTGGATGATATTATCCCATTCATAGTAGTAAAAACTTAAAATAGCGCCAAAACCTGAGCCTGGGTGATAGTCAAAAGCGAGTTCGGTGGTTTCAATAACTTCAGGTTTTAAATCAGGATTACCTAAAGCAACGGGGTTATTAATATTCCCTATATCAGCATAGGAAGGAGCTCTAAAAGCTTTGCCATAGAGAAGTTTTGTAGATAGGTTTAAGTTGGTAGACCACACTAAAGCTAATCGAGGATTAGTTGTATTCCCAAAATCAGAATAGTTGTCATATCTAATTCCTGCGGTTAATTCCCAATCATTGGCAATACTCCATAAATCTTGAACAAATATATATTTATTGGTTCGATCTGTTTCACGTAAAAAAACGTAAGGAGTATCAGATACGTCAACTAATGGGCTATTAGGGATGATAAATTCACCATTAGGTCCTAATGCAAAATTTTTAGTTTCTTGTGTTCGGTATAGGTCGCTATAAAAATACCCGACACCTAATGTTAGTGTATGTTTTTCAATACCATTATAAATTGAAGATATATTTACTCTACTTTGCTGTTCCCAATTTTCGGGGTTACCAATCACCCCGTCTTTAAAGGGAGCCCCTAATCCAATATCTGCGCCTTTGGGGTAAATTAAATAATTATTTTTAACTTGTTGGGATGTGTTGAAGTAGCTTGCTTGCGCATTTAACTGCCAATTATCAGTTAAGTATTTGACGTAATTGATATCTATATTATAACGCTTACTTTCTTGTTGAGCATCTGGGTCCAATGCTTCCCCTAAGCCTGTACCAACACCTGTGTTATTTCTTAATTGGTAACCAGCTCTTAAGGTAAAATCTAAATAATTAATTTCTGTTCTTATATCGATGTTTTCGGTGCTTAAATTTAATTTCCCTGGGGCATTGCTGACATTAGTATTAAATACATTATCTAATAAGGTTTGCGCATCTTGTTCTATAACTTTATCGGATCCATCTGTTTTATGGTATTCAACTATCGCTGAATATTTTAGGTCTTGCTGTTGGCCTGATATATTGAACCAAGCATCATTTGTTGAATTAGTGCCTAACCTAACCGAAATTTCGTTTTTTTGAATATTGTCAGCATTTTTCGTTATGATGTTAATAACACCCGAAAATGCATCAGCGCCATATATAGCAGAGCCGGGCCCGCGAATAACTTCTATACGCGCTATGGCTTCAACAGGCATTCCACCCCAAACTTGGCCTCTATCTCCTACAAAGTTATTAGTGATTGGAATACCATTAACCAACATTAACACTTGAGAATTATAGGAACTATGTACGCCTCTGAAGCTATAAATAGGGTTGTAACCAACAGCGTTTCTAGATACATGTAAACCAGGTACTGCTTCTAATACTTCATCTATATCAGTAGCCCCCATATTTTTAATTTGTTGACTGGTAAATACACTGGCGACAGCAGGGGCTTTATATATTTGTGTTTTTATTCCTGTTGCTATTTCAACCAACTCTTCACTGCCGTAAAAATCTACAAAATAATCATCGTTCTCTTCTAGGTCATAACCTTGCGCAAATACATTGGGGACTACTGAAAATGCAGCTAATAAAGAAAGGGTGATCAATTTCATAAACAGTACAGCTTCCTGATGTTAAAAAATAGAATAAAATTAACAATATCAAATTTATACATGATAATTTTAGTGAAGTACATTATTTTAAATCTTTAAGTAATATCATCATTTCCTGTGAGGAAAACAGCGCCTTCTTGCAAGCTTTTTACGCGATCCATCATCGGAGGGATTTCGTTACTATCTATTCTTATATCTAAAACGGTGGGCACGTTTTTATTAAAAACAGCGTGAATATCTAAAGCCATTAGCTCTTGTGGTGATTCAAATATATAACCGTCAGCCCCTTGAGCTTGAGCGAGTAAAGCAAAATCAACTTGGTTCAACTTCCAGCCCACTTGCTCGGCATTACTCATTCTTTGACCAAATTTAACCATGCCGTAAGCACTATCATTAAGTACGATAAAAAGTATAGGGAGTTTATTATCAACCGCTACGCCTATTTCGTGAGAGCTCATTTGCCAAGCACCATCACCAATTAAACATACATGAGGCTTGTCGGGAGATGCCATAGCAGAACCAATTACAGCGCCCATTGACCAAGCCATACTGCCAAACCCCATGGCGATACGATAGCAACCTGAATTGTTTGAAGTCGTTAAATAGTGTGTTGCCCAAGCCCAAATATTTCCTGCATCAATAAAAAAACGTGTATCTTCGGGTAGTTGTGTGGATAGGTAACCCATGAGTCGTTGTGGTTTGATGGGAATGTCATTAGATATACATTTATGTTCGTCAATCAGTTCTGCATACCCACCTAATACATTTTTATTGCATTCTAGTTCTATACCTTCCCAAGTTCTTCGCCAGCTTTGTTGAGATATTTTATTTAATAATCTATTTACAATGCCTTTCAGGTGGCCACATACATGAAGTTTCGCCATAGGAGAGCGACTGAAGCTATCAACAGAAGAGTCAATATGAATAAGTTTCTCGTTTAATAAGTCACTACTTAAGCCACCAATACCTGTTTCAGTAATTGAGGTGCCAAAAGCAAGAATGAGTTCAATATCATCATTTTTAAAAAGCTCACGCGCAGAACTATGACCAGCATAACCGTATACACCGTAGTAAAGAGGGTGCTTTTCATTTACCCATCTTTTCCCCATGGGCCCAGACACAAAAGGGGCATTAATGGTTTCAGCTAATGCTTCAATTTGCTGGTATGCGCCAGCGCAACTATGTCCAACATATATAACAATTTTATTTACTTTGATAATTTCTTCAATCAGTTGCTCTACGGCAATTGTGTCTTCTAAAGAGGCTTTATTCATTAAGTAATTGATATGAACATTTGGATTTTCATGCCCGTAAGGCATACGCAAAACATCTGAAGGAATACTTATATGAACAGGGCCTCGTGGAGTTTGGTATGTTTCCATTAGGGCTGATATTAATTTACTTTCTAGTTGTAGTTCGTGGGAAACTAATGCGTTATATTTTGTACAGTTTCTGAATATACTAACGGTATCAATGGCTGTTTCGCTGGAGTCTTGTAAAGAACGTTTACCAAACTTGGGTAAAGCTGTTTGTGCTGTAATTACAAGCATTGATGATTTATCAACAGAGGCTGAGGCAACTCCGGTTATAAGGTTTGTTGCACCTGGGCCTGTTGTTGAGCATACAACACCTAATTTACCTGTTTCTCTAAAATAACCATCTGCCATAAATGCAGCAGCACACTCATGCCTAGCGATAACAAGTTTAGGCCCGCCATTTCTTTCTGAACGTGCTAAAGCATTTATAAAGGGTTCAATTGCGCCTCCAGGTACCCCAAAAACACAGTCAATTTTGAGTTCTTTAAGGTATGTAATGATTAGGTCTGCATAATCAAATGCATGTTCTTGAGGCGCTACTAAATTTTGGTGACTCATAATTTTCTCAGTTAAACTTACTATTAAAATACGACAATTATTTATAGAGCTAAAAATTAGCCTCATAAAAATTAAATGTAATAGAACAATTTCTTGATTAAATTTTAGTGCTTGTTGCTGTTAAGTTAATTTAATTTATCTTGATATATTTCCTTGATGCATTTGGGTTTGGCAATATGATAACCTTGTGCAAAATCAACGCCTAATTCATTCAATTTTATTAGAGTTGCTTCATTTTCTACAAATTCAGCGATTGTTTTTTTATTGAGTGCTTTCGCCGTTTCGTTGATTGCTTTTACTAGTGCCGCATCTGTTGAATCTTTTAGCATGTCTTTTACAAAAGAACCGTCAATTTTAACATGCTCTGCCGGAATTTGTTTTAAGTAAGTAAAAGTACTAAAACCCGTGCCAAAGTCATCAATAGCAAAGCTACAACCAATTTCATTTAAGCGGTTTACTAGGCGTTGAGTACCGGTAATATTTGATAAGCTAGCGCTTTCGGTGAGCTCAAAAATAATTTGTGAAGGTTTAATGTTGTATTGAGATAATCGTTCTTCTATATATAAAACTAAGCGATCATCGCTAAAGGCTTGAGCAGATAAGTTAATGGCAACTTTTTCTAATAGATCGTATTCATGCACTAGTTTCATGGCTTTATCTATTACATGGCGATCGAGTATATTCATATCACCTGCTTTTTCGAGGTGGTGTATGAATTTGTCAGGATAAACGAGCTGATCGTCAACAATAAGTCGTACTAGGGCTTCATAGCATTCTGTTTTACGCGTTTTTACATCAATAATTGGTTGGAAGTGTAATACTATATTGTCTTCACTGAGCGCTTTTTGTAGTTTTTGGGCCCATTCAAAACTTTGTTTAATTTCATCTGTCAGTTTGTCTTCTTGGGTAAAAGTATGAACTCGGTTTCGTCCATTATCTTTAGCGACAAACATGGCTATATCAGCTTGTTGTAAATAAATGTCGCTTGATAAAGCTTTACCGTCAATGGCTGAAATACCTATACTACAACTGACTTTATAAACTTTGTCACCAAAACGAAAACTGGCTTCTTCTATAGTTTTACAAATTTGTTGAGCTAATTTTTGTGCTTCTTTTACATTCGTGTTTTGCAGAATAATAGCAAATTCATCACCACCAATTCGGCATAAGTAATCGCTTCCTCTTACTCTTTCAGACAGTAAGTGTGAGATTTCTTTTAAAACCAAATCGCCTTGCTGGTGACCTTGTGAATCATTAATTATTTTGAAATGATCTAAATCTACGTAGAGTAACGAGTTTACAGTGTTAGAGCGGGCCGTTGCTTTAGCAATATTAACCAGTACGTCATCAAAGTAATAGCGATTATGTATACCTGTTAGCGTATCGTGTAAAGCGACGTGTTGTAATTTTTCTTCTGCTTTTTTTCTTAATGAAATATCATCAATAGTGCCAGATATACCCATGAATTGATGGTGTTCATCGTAATAAGATGAAAGTGTTAATTCACACCAAAAAAATGAGTTAGATGATGTTTTTAAAGTAAACTCTATTATTTCTTTTTCTTGTTTGCCTTGCACTAATGTTTGATAGGTTTCATTTAAAAACGGTTTTATTTTATCACTTGATTCATGAACATAATCAGTAAGATGTTTTCCTATACTTTCAGATATTAAATAACCTGTAGTTTGATGCCACGCACTGTTTAAGAAAGATATAATACCTTCAGCTGTTAGCTCTATAACAATATTATTTAGGCTATTTAATATTCTGTAATGAACTTTTGATAATGACTCAAATTTTTCTTGTTCTTGTCTTAGGGCTTGCGCTTTAGTCGAAAACTGTTCATTAGCTATAATAAAATCTTCGCGTTTCTCGGCAATACTACACACCTTTCTTAATTGTTCAGCTTTGAAAGGTTTTTGAATGTAATCAGAAGCCCCTTTTTTTAGCATTAATTCGGCTAAATCAGCATTGCCGTGTGCTGTCATTGCTATAACCGTTTGACTTGGTGCCATTGTTATAATGTGATCTAACACTTCATCGCCAGACATTCCCGGCATCATAATGTCTAAAAGTACAATGTCGTATGATTTATTTTTGAATTTTTGTAAACCAATCAAGCCGTTTTCAGCTAACTCAATGTCATAATTATGTCTTAACATGCGTTCAATGAGCTGAGCTGTATCGGAGGTGTCTTCAATTACTAATATTTTAGTTTTTTGGTTTAAATTATCTTTTCCTGTTATCGCTTCTTGAACAATACTTGAAAGTAAGTCAATTTCTTGAAATGAAACCACCTTATTTATATCAAATATTTTTGCGGTTGTTTCAGCAATACGTTCACTATGATTTTCAGTAATTAATATAACGGGAATGTCAGCGTTTTCGGATAATATGCCAGAGCGAATTAATCGAGTTAATTTCCAACCATCTACTTGTCCAATAGCGACTTCAGTAATAACAGCATCAATATTTTTTGAACGAAGAATTGCAACAGCTTCTATACTGTTTTTGGCATGAATAAGCAGCGTTTCACTGTTAGATAGATTTAAATTAATTTTATTAATAATCAAATCATTTGAAGTAATGATTAATAAGGTTAATGGTTTGTTACGAGAAGTTTGTAATTTTTTAAATAGCACTTTTTTTTCAAACTACTTGATGGCAATAGGGCTATATTTATATATTTTTTCAATTAAAGCAATGAATTAAATGTAAATATTTTTTTGAAAGGTCCGATTTGTTTCATGAGAAAATGTTAGTTTGGTGTTTGATGTTAGTCTGTAAATTAATATGTTTGAACTCGAGAAGCACCATTGCTCTGGAGTTCAAGCAACTTCTACTTTTTAACTTTTCTGGTTTTCTGCCTACTTTAGTTGAAAGGAGTATTTTAAATTTTTGATAAATATTTATAGTTATCCATGGTAGCTTTATTCTTTTTAAAAAATAAAGTTGGTTGTTAAATAAAAGGCTTATATCTTAAGTTTCATTTGTTACTATTGTTAACAATGATATTGTATTTATGTTGTTGTTTTACGTGTGTTTGGGCGTTTAAAAAAACTTGTTTAAAACTACATTTATAAATTTGTACTTATTAAATGAGGTGCTTTTAATAACAAAGTAAGTGGTAATTTATCGTGTTTTTATCATATTACAGCGTTTTATTTTATTAAAATAACTTATAGTTAAAGTACAATAAAGCGTATTAAAATTAAAATTAAAATTAGGGAAGCTCAGTGAAAATTAAAGTGTGGATAATTACTCTTATTGTTATTGCATTGGTATTGCTTGGTTTGTATTCATACAAGCAATATTTAATGTCGCCTAGTGGCGGTGCATCTGCTGGTGATTTTGAGCCTGCTGCAACTGTTGAAGCCACTGAAACTAAAATGAGTGTGTTTCAAAACACCGTTCAAGTTACAGGGAACATTAAAGCACCACAGCAGTTAATATTAAAAAACGAACTTGCTGGGAAAATCACTGGATTATTTTTAACTTCTGGAGAAATTGTTAAAAAAGGTAAAACGCTATTAACACTTGATACCAGTAACGAAGAGGCCAGTTTAATTGCGGCTAAAGCGCGTGTTACTTTGTCTGAGCAAACATTAAAGCGTTATAAAAATCTTGTTTCTCGTAATGAGATTAGTGCTGAATTAGTTGATAAAGCGACATCTGACCTCGCTATCGCAACATCTGAAGTTATGTCTCTTAATACTAAAATTGAAAAAAAGACCATTACCGCGCCTTTTGATGCTGTTGTTGGCTTACATAATTTAACACAAGGCCAATATTTAGATAGTAATAGTCAAATAGCTGATTTAGTTGGTGTAACTGATCATTTATGGGTTGAGTTTTCATTGCCTCAGTCGTTTTCTGAACTTGCTATTAATGAAACAGTCATGATTAACAGTTCAAATGGTTTAGCATTATCTGCCAATATTATTGCGGTAGAACCTGTACTGACTTCACAATCTCGTCATTTAACATATAGAGCGCAGTTTAGTGTGAAAAATAATGCCATTAAACCGAATTCATTAGTGAATGTAGTCGCTCCTATCAGTGATGTTGAAAACCGCATTAGTATTCCTGATGTAGCGTTAACTCATGACCAATTTGGTGATTACGTATTCATACTAACACCAGAAGAAGGTGGGCAAGGTAGTTATCGTGCTAAGCGTAAACAAGTGACGATAGCGCTGAAAAATGAAACAGACGTTGTATTGAAAAATGGTTTAGAAGAAGGGCAAACCATAGCGACTCTTGGTGCTTTTAAACTTCGTGACGGTATGAAGGTTTTTATCGCAAAAGCTGCCCCAACTGCTGAACAATAAGGAATATTATGGCCACACTTGAGTACAATAAAGCCAGCATAATGGATATGTTTGTTCGTAAACCCGTATTGTCTATTGTTTTGTCGTTAGTGATTTGTTTATCGGGCATATGGGCCGCGTTTGATATACCTGTTATTCAGTTTCCGCAAATGGAAAGCTCATCGTTAGTCATTAATACTTATTACACAGGCGCTTCAGCTAAAGTTGTTAAGGGCTTTATTACTGATCCTATTGAGCGTGTATCTTCTACAATACCAGGTGTTGATTATGTTGATTCAACAACAACAGCGGGAAGTAGTACGGTTACCGTTCATTTAAATTTGAATGAAGACAGTACAAAAGCTTTAGCCGAAATTAACACTAAGTTGAGTCAAATTCGCTTTGAGTTGCCTGAAGGAGCACAAGACCCTGTGGTGTCTGTTGTTCGTGCTGATCGATCTTTTGCGGCTTTTTATTTAAACGTTAATTCAAATAAAAACAATCCTTCTATGTTAAGTGACTACTTAACAAGACAGGTACTTCCAGCTCTTACCAGCATTGATGGAGTACAGAAGGTTGAACTCGAAGGCGGTCGAAAAATTGCCATGCGCGTAAATTTAAATCCTGAACGTATCGCCGCCTACAAGCTAAGCACCGTTGATGTTTTTAACGCTTTAAGAGCTAACAACACCATAGCAACTTTGGGATACAGCCAAAACGATCGTCAGCAAATTGATATTGTGACTAACTCTCAGTTATCTAGCGTTAAAGAATTCGAAGACTTGGTGGTAACAAAAATTAATGACGACGTTATTTATTTAAAAGATATAGCGAATATTTCTTTAGGAGCAGAAGAAGCGAATGTTACGGCAAGAATCAATAACACCAACACCATTTATATTTCAGTTTGGCCTTTACCAGGAGCTAATGAAATTTCAATTGGAGATGCACTTTATCAATCCGTAGAAGAAATAAATAAAACATTACCAGATGGTATTGATATTGAGTTTGCTTACGACGGCACGCTGTATATGCGTGACTCACTGAAAGAAATAATTATCACCTTATTTGAAACAATCACCATTGTGGGTTTAGTGGTTTTAGCCTTAATGGGATCGTTTAGAAGTGCATTAGTGCCATTAATTACTATTCCAATTTCAATTTTAGGTGCTATTTGGACTATGTCGTTAATGGGTTTTTCATTAAACCTATTAACTGTACTTGCCATTGTTCTATCTGTGGGATTAGTGGTAGATGACGCGATTGTTGTTGTTGAAAACGTTGCGCGCTATATGCGAGATGGTAAAACCCGTACTGAAGCGGCTCTACAAAGTTCAAGACAATTACTTGTACCTATTATATCTATGACATTAACCTTGGCTGCGGTATATGCACCGATTGGTTTTTTATCAGGTTTAACGGGTATGTTGTTTAAAGAGTTTGCCTTTACATTAGCAATTGCTGTGTTGTTCTCGGGTATTGTAGCTGTAACTTTGTCGCCTATTATGAGTGCCCATATCTCTCCGTCTGACGGAAAAGAGGGCAGCATGACCAAATATGTAAACGCTATATTTTTCCGTATTCAGCGTGCCTATGCAAAATTGTTAGATTTCGTTTTTACGATTAAAACTCAAATTGTTTTAGTCGCTGCCATTGTTGCAATGCTTACCGTACCCTTTTATTTATATTCTGCTAAAGAGTTAGCCCCCATTGAAGATCAAAGTATGGTAGTGGTTATTATTCAATCACCACCAGAATCGTCTATGGCGTATAACATAGAACATACTATTAAAATGGTAGATAAATTATTAACTATTCCTAACAGTGAAGCTATTTGGCAAGTGGTTTTTAAAAGTGGTGGCTTTGGTGGCTTAAACTTTGTAAAACCTGATGAACGTAAAGAAAGTGCTGAAGATCTTGTTCCTATGGTTTATATGAATTTAGTCGGGAACTCGGGGTTAGATTCACTTCCTATATTACCTCCATCATTACCAACAGCAGGGCAATTTGATGTTGAGTTGGTGATCAAATCGCCTGATTCTTACGAAACCATGAAAGGCTATACCGATAAATTGGTTGGTGCAGCTTTTGCCAGCGGACAGTTTTTATTTGCTGATACTGATTTGAAGATTGATTTACCACAAATGGAACTCAGTATAGATAGACAAAAAATTTCTGATTTAGGGCTTAGCTTTGCAGACATAAATCAACAGCTAAGTGTTTTTTTATCAAGTAACTACGTTAATCGATTTGATTCAAACGGCAAAGCTTATCAAGTTATTCCTATGGTAAATAATAAGGTAAGAGCTAACCCAGAAGATATTTTAAGTTTAACCATTAAAACGCCAAGTAACAGTTTAGTGACTGTTTCTAGCTTTGCTAAAATTAAATGGTTGATTGGTCCTAGACAACTCACCACATTTAATCAGCAAAACTCTATTAAAATCTTTGGCGGTGTTTTACCAGGGGTAAGTAAAGAAGCAGCATTAGCTACATTGGAAAAAGCGGCTGCTGATATATTACCTAAATCATATCGATTAGATTACGCGGGTGAGTCTCGCCAAATTAGATCTGAAGGTAGTACGTTAATGAGCGTATTAGGGGTTTCATCTATTATTGTATTTTTCATTTTAGCGATTCAGTTTAATAGTTTTAGAGATCCGTTAGTGGTGTTATTTGGTTGTGTACCTTTAGCTTTATCAGGCGCATTGCTTTTACCTTTTATTGAGTTAACAACAATCAATATTTATTCACAAATAGGCTTAATCACCTTGGTGGGCTTAATTGCTAAAAATGGTATTTTGATCGTTGAATTTGCTAACCATGTTCAAGAACAAGGTAAAACAAAATTAGAAGCGGTAACCGAAGCGGCTATAACACGATTAAGACCTATTATGATGACAACGGCGGCAACTGTTTTTGGGCATCTCCCATTAGTATTTGTAACAGGTGCTGGCGCAGAAGCACGTAACAGTATTGGTATTATATTAGTAGCCGGTATGTTAATTGGTACTGTGTTCACATTATTTATATTACCCGTGTTTTATTTATGGTTTGCTGAAAAACGAGAAAAAACCATTGATATTATGTAAGTAACGTACAATATTCGTTAGCATAATAAGGATAGGCAGGAGAACTCAATTCTCTTTAAAACCTATCCTTTTTTATTTCTTTAATTTAAACCACAATTGGAAAATATTCCTAAATGTTGTCTCTCTTTTCTTACGAACTCTCTTATAACGCTTTATTACTGTTATTTCTTGTGGCTTTTTTTATTGGTATGGCTAAAACAGGTGTTAGCGGTATTTCAATGTTTGCCGTGCCTTTACTCGCGTTAAACTTTGGTGGTAAAGAATCAACAGGCATTATGTTACCTCTATTAGTTATGGCCGATATTTTTGGTGTTTTTTATTATCACCGTAGCGCTAATTGGTACTATTTAAAAAAGCTATTTCCTTGGGCTGCTATAGGAGTAATTATTGGTACCTTGATAGGAGAATATGTTGATGATCAAATATTTCGTCAACTTATGGGGATTATTTTATTTGGTAGTTTGGCCCTAATGATTTGGCAAGAGCAAAATAAACGCGTAAATGTGCCTGATTATATGTGGTTCGCTATTTTAATGGGGCTATTAGGCGGTATAACGACCATGGTGGGGAACTTAGCTGGAGTGGTAATGGCCTTATACTTATTAAGTATGAGATTACCCAAAAATGAATTTATAGGAACAGCTGCTTGTTTCTTTTTAGCGGTAAATTTATTCAAAGTACCATTTCATATTTTTGTATGGGAAACCATCACTATAGATTCATTCTTATTGAATATCATAAGCTTACCGTTTATCGCATTAGGCGCATATGCGGGGGTATTTATTGTTAAAAGAATACCCAATAAACAATATAGGTGGTGGGTTATTGGTATGACGGTATTAGCGGCTGTTTTTATGGTTTTATAAAAAACTAGGATAAGGAAGATATGGAAATCGTTTTAATTAGGCATGGTAAGCCTGTCGCTGCAGTTAACAGCATGATGAATGCTATCAGCTATGTCAAATGGGTAAGGCAATACCACCTATCCGAAATATCAAATAACAGTAGGCCCAACTATCAACATGTTCAAGACTACAAGTCTCACTTTGTTGTATCAAGTGATCTTAAAAGAGCACTGCATTCAGCACATATATTTACCGGAAAATCACCTGAATTAATAGATCAAACATTAAGAGAAATGGAATTACCACGTTATAAACTTCCCTTATATTTACCTACAGTGGTTTGGCTTTATAGCTGTCGTATTTTTTGGTTACTTCGGTTTAAAGGGCACTTTGAAACTTATAAACAATCTAAAATACGCTCTATAAGAGCGGCACTTACTTTAATTCGATTAGCTGAAAAAGAAGAAAAAATAGTTGTTTTTGGGCATGGGCTAATTAATCGCTTTATTCGAAAAGTACTTATCAAAAAAGGCTGGAAATTAACAACTAAAAGTAGCGATTATTGGGGAGTAACTCAATTAAAATTATAACTGTACGCATTAATATAATTTACTGTATAAAACTAATAGAAATTAAAAGAGTAACTTTTTTTTAAATTTTTTTAAAAAGTTACTAATTAATATAAAATTGTTATTTTTCAATGGATAGCAAGTCTTGTTATTGATTTATTTTCCAGTATAAAAAATAAATTAATAAAAAACTTGATACTGTACGACTATACAGTATACTTGTTTCATTAAAATGAATTAAGCACCTAAATCATCTTGGAGCAATAAATAATGAACGAGAATAAAGAAAAAGCACTTTCTGCTGCGTTAAGTCAAATAGAACGTCAATTTGGTAAAGGCTCAATAATGAAGTTGGGTGATAACCGTAGTATGGATGTAGAAACAATCTCTACAGGTTCGTTAGGATTAGATATCGCACTAGGTGCTGGCGGTTTACCATTAGGCCGTGTTGTAGAGATATACGGACCAGAGTCTAGTGGTAAAACAACCTTAACATTAGAAGTTATCGCGGAAGCTCAGCGTAATGGAAAAATTTGTGCTTTTGTTGATGCCGAGCATGCACTTGACCCAATTTACGCAGGTAAACTAGGTGTAAATATTAATGAATTATTAGTATCTCAACCTGATACGGGTGAACAAGCTTTAGAAATTTGTGACATGTTAACGCGTTCAGGTGCTGTTGACGTAATTGTTGTCGATTCTGTTGCAGCTCTTACACCTAAAGCTGAAATTGAAGGTGACATGGGCGACTCGCATATGGGTCTTCAAGCAAGAATGTTATCTCAAGCAATGCGTAAACTTACAGGTAACCTTAAACAATCAAATACCATGATGATTTTTATTAACCAAATTCGTATGAAGATTGGTGTAATGTTTGGTTCTCCAGAAACCACAACGGGTGGTAACGCATTAAAGTTTTATGCTTCAGTAAGATTAGATATTCGTCGTATTGGTGCTGTTAAAAATGGCGATGAAATTGTCGGTAACGAAACACGTGTTAAAGTTGTTAAAAATAAAATAGCTCCTCCGTTTAAACAAGTTGAATTTCAAATTTTATATGGCGAAGGTATTAACAGCTTAGGCGAGTTAATTGACCTAGGTGTTAAGCATAACATGGTTGAAAAAGCTGGTGCTTGGTATAGCTACAATGGCGATAAAATTGGTCAAGGTAAAGC
The DNA here is from genome assembly GCF_055808995.1 of Pseudocolwellia sp. G5-9. Taxonomy (NCBI): domain Bacteria; kingdom Pseudomonadati; phylum Pseudomonadota; class Gammaproteobacteria; order Alteromonadales; family Colwelliaceae; genus Pseudocolwellia; species Pseudocolwellia sp. G5-9. The sequence goes on along the minus strand of NZ_CM147893.1, from coordinate 1,982,617 downwards.
TAACTCAACAAAATATCTAGCTGAAAATCCGGCAATAGCTAAAGAATTAGATTCACGTTTACGCGCAGAACTTTTAACTAAGAAAGTACCTGAGAGTGAAAAAACTGAAAAAGTAGAAGAAGCTGCTGAATAATCAGCAATCGTTTTCACTAAAATCTCGGCATGTCCGAGATTTTTTTTGATCTAAATTTATAAAGCTTAATATTAAATTCAGCGGGTATTTTTAAAACTTATGTCATTATATTTTTTAAGTTAGAAAATATTACAATCTGTTTAGACGTCTATACGTTTAGATGTTGACATAGCCATAATGAAAAATGCTATAATCATTCAAGCTAAATTTTGTATATTCTATAGGTTGAGTCTTATGCCCATTAAAATTCCTGATCAATTGCCTGCTTTATCTATTTTGAATAATGAAAATATTTTCGTTATGTCTGAGAATAGAGCTGCCCGTCAAGAAATTCGCCCAATGCAAGTGGCAATACTCAATTTAATGCCCAATAAAATTGAGACAGAAGTACAAATATTAAGAATGTTATCGAATACACCACTACAAATTAATATTGAGTTTGTACGTATTCATGCCAACGAATCGAAAAATACACCTAAAGAGCACTTAGAAAATTTTTATTGTTTATTTGATGATATTAAGCATAAACAGTACGATGGGTTAATTGTTACAGGGGCTCCATTAGCTTTAATGGATTATGATCAAGTGACTTTTTGGGATAAAATTTGTGAAGTATTTGATTGGGCCGAAGACAACGTAACTTCTACTATGTTTTCGTGTTGGGGAGCTCATGCTGCTTTATACTATCATTATGGTTTGCAAAGGCATTTAAGAAAGCAAAAGCTTTCAGGCGTTTTTACTCATAAACCTAATGATATAAAAGAACCGCTCACGCGTGGTTTTGAAGACTTATTTAAAGTACCTCATTCTCGTTATGGCTACATAGATAGAGAAGATTATTTATCTATAGAAGGTCTCAAAATTATTGCCGAATCGGAGCAAGCCGGTGTGTATGTTGCTGCCAGTAAAAATAAAAAACAGGTCTATTTAACAGGTCATCCGGAGTACGACGCTGAAACCTTACATGAGGAATTTATGCGCGACATAAATGCAGGAGGAAAGCCTGCTATACCGGAAAATTATTACCCTGATAATAATCCTGAAAACGAGGTGAGTAGTACGTGGCGTAGTCATGGTAGTTTGTTATTTACTAATTGGCTTAACTACTACGTTTATCAAATTACCCCATACAAATTAGATGCAAATAACATAAAAGCTATTAACCCTAATGATTAAATAGAACCAAGGTTCTTTTTATAGTAAATACATTTATACCAGTTTCATTCATGAGATTGTTATTAACGACCTTTTATCGGAAAAAATGATGCAAAAGTCAGCCAGTTTTGAAACATTTGAACAACAACTTCGTAAAAATATTTTAATACTTGATGGTGCTATGGGAACTATGATCCAAGCATACAAGTTTGAAGAACAAGACTATCGAGGTGATCGTTTTGCCGATTGGCATTCTGATGTAAAAGGCAATAATGATATGTTGGTGCTTACTCAGCCCGATATTATTAAAGCAATACATACCGAATATTTAGCTGCTGGCGCAGACATACTCGAAACCAATACGTTTAATGCCACAACTATTGCTATGGCTGATTACGATATGCAAGAGTACAGCGCTGAAATTAACTTGGTTGCTGCACAAATTGCTCGCCAAGCAGCTGATGAGTTTACGGCTAAAAACCCAGAGAAACCACGTTTTGTTGCTGGTGTTTTAGGGCCAACAAACCGTACTTGTTCAATATCTCCTGATGTAAATGATCCTGCTTTTCGAAATGTAACTTTTGACGAATTAAAAGACGCCTATATTGAATCAACTAAAGCATTAATTGAAGGTGGTTCAGATCTGATCTTGATTGAAACTATATTTGATACGTTAAATGCCAAAGCCGCAATATTTGCGGTTGAATGTGTATTTGAAGAGCTCGGTGTGCGATACCCCGTAATGATCTCCGGTACGATTACCGATGCATCAGGTCGTACATTATCAGGGCAAACAACTGAAGCATTTTATAACTCTTTACGTCACGCTAAACCTATATCATTTGGTTTGAACTGTGCTTTAGGGCCGGTTGAATTACGTGAATACGTACAAGAATTAAGTCGTATATCAGACACTGCTGTATCTGCTCACCCTAATGCGGGTTTACCTAATGCATTTGGTGAATACGACTTCACAGTAGAGGACATGAATTCACACGTAAGTGAATGGGCTGAATCTGGCTTTTTAAATATTATTGGTGGTTGTTGTGGTACAACACCTGAACATATTAAAGGTATGGCTGATTCAGTTGCGGGTATAACACCTCGCGAAATTAAGCCACGCGAAGTCGCTTGCCGCTTATCTGGATTAGAAGCCTTAACGATTAATGGTGATAGCCTATTTGTTAACGTAGGTGAACGAACTAACGTTACCGGTTCTGCTGTATTTAAACGTTTAATTACTGAAGCGAAGTTTGATGAAGCTATCGCAGTAGCTCTACAACAAGTAGAAAACGGCGCGCAAATCATCGATATCAACATGGATGAAGGCATGTTGGATTCAAAATCCGCGATGGTTCGCTTTTTGAATTTAATTGCCGGTGAGCCCGATATCGCCAAAGTACCAATTATGATCGATTCCTCTAAGTGGGACATCATAGAAGAAGGCTTAAAATGTATTCAAGGTAAAGGTATTGTTAACTCTATCAGTATGAAAGAGGGAGAAGATATCTTCCGCAAACAAGCTGAATTGTTACGTCGTTATGGCGCAGCCGTTATTGTTATGGCTTTTGATGAAGTAGGTCAAGCAGATACTCGTGAGCGTAAATACGAAATTTGTCATCGTGCTTACCATATATTAGTCGATGAGATTGGCTTCCCAGCAGAAGATATCATTTTTGATCCTAATATTTTTGCTGTAGCTACCGGTATTGAAGAACATAACAATTATGCCGTTGATTTTATTGAAGCCGTAAAAGATATTAAAGACAACCTACCGTACGCCATGATTTCAGGTGGTGTATCGAACGTTTCATTTTCATTTCGTGGTAATAACCCAGTACGTGAAGCGATTCATGCCGTATTTTTATATCACGCCATTAAAAATGGTATGGACATGGGAATTGTAAATGCGGGTCAGTTAGCTATTTATTCAGATATCCCGAAAGATTTATTAAAAGCTGTTGAAGACGTTATTCAGAACAGTGATGACGGAGCTACTGAGCGCTTATTAGATTTAGCTGAAGGTTATCGAGGGCAAGGCGGCAAAGCGAATAATAAAGCTGATTTAACATGGCGCGAATTGCCTATAAATAAACGTTTAGAACATTCGTTGGTTAAAGGTATTAACGAATTTATTATTGAAGATACCGAAGCGGCGCGTTTAATTGCAGCTCGCCCACTAGATGTCATTGAAGGTCCGTTAATGGACGGCATGAACGTAGTTGGTGATTTATTTGGTGCCGGTGAAATGTTTTTACCGCAAGTGGTTAAATCTGCGCGTGTAATGAAGCAGGCTGTAGCTCACTTAAATCCGTTTATTGAAGCCGAAAAAACCGAAGTTAAGTCTAATGGTAAAGTGCTATTAGCAACGGTAAAAGGCGACGTACATGATATAGGTAAAAATATTGTAGGCGTAGTTTTACAATGTAATAACTACGATATTGTTGACCTTGGCGTTATGGTTTCAACAGAGAAAATTCTTCAAGTAGCAAAAGAAGAAAAGTGCGACATTATTGGTTTGTCAGGTCTTATTACGCCATCACTTGATGAAATGGTACATGTTGCTAAAGAAATGAAGCGACTAGATTTTAATTTACCTCTGTTAATAGGTGGTGCAACAACATCTAAAGCACATACAGCGGTTAAAATTGAACCTCAATATGATCATCCTGTTGTTTATGTGCCTAATGCATCGCGCTCGGTTTCTGTAGTAAGTGCCTTGTTGTCTGATGAACTTCGCCCAGCATTTATGGAGCGTCAAAAAGAAGAATATGTACGTGTAAGAGAACGTCATTATAAAAAAGGTCCTCGTTCTACGCTCATTTCATTACAAGATGCTCGTAAAAATGCTGTTCCAATAAGTTTTGATGATTACACGCCAACGACACCTAAAAAGTTAGGCGTAACAGTATTAGATGATATTGATTTATCGATTGTGAGAAAGTACATCGATTGGACGCCATTCTTTATGACTTGGCAACTATCGGGTAAATACCCATTGATCCTTAAACATGAAGTGGTAGGTGAAGAAGCAACTAAGTTGTTTGATGATGCAAATGCCTTGTTGGATGATGTGATAGGTAATGGAAAACTAAAAGGTAAAGCGGTATTTGGTTTATTTCCTGCTCATCGTGAAAATGATGATTTGATCCTTTTTACTGATGATACCAGAACCACTAAATTAGAACGCTTACATCAATTACGTCAACAAAGTAAAAAACCCGCAGGGCAGTTTAACCGCTGTTTATCTGATTATGTTGCAGATGAAGCGTCAGGCATTAAAGATTATGTTGGTGCCTTTGCTGTATCAGCAGGTTTTGGCGTTGAAGAAATTGTAAAAGCCTTTGATGCGAATCATGACGATTACAATAGCATAATGGCTAAAGCTGTAGCCGATAGATTAGCAGAAGCGACCGCAGAATATTTACATGAAAAAATCCGTAAAGAATACTGGGGTTATGCTAAAGACGAAAATCTAGAAAACGATGATTTAATTCGTGAAAAATATCAAGGTATTCGTCCTGCTCCTGGTTACCCAGCATGCCCTGAACATACTGAAAAAGGCTTGTTGTGGAAGTTACTTGATGTTGAAAATAACATTGGTATGGAGTTAACGTCTAGCTACGCAATGTGGCCAGGTGCTGCCGTAAGTGGCTGGTATTTTGCTCACCCAGAAGCTAAGTACTTTGCTGTAGCTAAAGTAGCGAAAGACCAAGTAGAGGATTACGCTATAAGAAAAGAGATGACTATGCCGCAAGCTGAGCGTTGGTTATCGGCTAACTTAGATTATGAACCTGAGTAATAGGTTTAATATTAAGTGATAAGTTGAAAGGCTACTGTTAAGTAGCCTTTTTTGACCTTGGGTCTACAAATAAGTGATTATTTAATTATCGCGAGTAACTCATGAATGGTTTTAACTGCAGAAATGGTCGCTCCTAAACCTTCCATAGACTTATGATAATTTCTAAACGGAATAATTATTTGAGAAAAACCATGTTGGGCGGCTTCTTTTACGCGAGGAACGCCGCTATCAATAGGGCGTACATCACCGTTTAGACTTAGCTCACCCATAATGCAAGTTGTGCGCGGGATAATAAAATCATTTAAACTGCTCAGTAGTGCGGTAACTAGCGCAAGATCAATACAGGTTTCAGATTCATCTATTTTTAAACCACCCACGATATTAAAAAAGGTATCATGAAAAATCTTTGTTTTTGTATGTTTACGTAATATCCCCGTGAGCATTTTTATACGGTTCATGTTTAATCCTACGCATACTCTTTGCGGAAACTCTGCTTCAGTTTCTGTCGTTAAACATTGTATTTCTAATAAAATATTTCGGTTACCTTTTCTAATGCAGGTAATTGCCGAGCCGGGTGATTCGGTAGTAGATCCTGAGAGAAAAATCTCGCTAGGGTTATCAACACTGAGCATACCTTTTTCACACATTCTAAAAATACCTACAGTGTCTATATCACCAAAACGGTTTTTGTTGGCTCTGAGTGTACGTATTTGGCCGTCGTTGGTATCAATATGTAATAACGCATCAACAATATGAACTAAGGTTTGCGGGCCTGCAATTTCATTGTTTTTATTTACATGAGCGATAAGAAACATGGTGACATTATTTTGCTTACAATATTGGGTAAGTAATTGCGCAGCACCTTTTACTTGAGAAGGTGAACCTGGGCTACCATTGGCGTTATCGGTAACTACCGCTTGAATGGAGTCGATAACAGCAAACTTTATTTTTTTTGAATCAAGTTCTGCAATAATTGATTCAACACTTGTTTCAGACAGCAAGTAAAGGTTATCTTCGTTATAATTCAACTTTAAACGATTTACTCTATTTTTAAACTGAGAAAGTGATTCTTCAGCCGTACAGTAAAGGGAAGCGGTTGTTTCAGACATGCGAGCAACTAAATCTGAAAGTAGTGTGGTTTTTCCTGCGCCGGGGTCGCCTGATATAATATTGACAGAGCCAGTAGTAACACCACCACATAACACTCGATCAAGTTCTCCTATACCCGTAAGTTGTTTTTCAGCTTCAACAGAGTCTATTTCATTTATTTTTTTTGAACCGCCACCTATACCACCGGCATAACCGCCGCTATTGCCAGTCGCTTTTTTAACCTGACTTGTGGGAAGTTTCATTTCGGTGAGTGTATTCCATGCTCCACACTTACATTGACCTTGCCAACGAGGATGATTCATTCCGCAATCGGTACACACAAATTCAATTTTTGACGGTTTTGCCATATGGTTTTACCTATTTTTAAACGTATTGTTTGATAAGTGATTTATATTGTTATAAATTTTTATCGTATAAATAATGTATGCAATATTAAATTTATCAAAAAAGGTCAAATTTATGACAAACCTTAGGAGTAATAATTAATAATGCTATAAGTTTTTTTAAGCCCAGCAAACAAGCGCTTGAGCAAAAACATTAACAGTTAATGATTTTAATCTTCTAGAGGCATGAAAATTGCTGTGTTTTGATAATTGTTTTGTGATATACAATTACATGAGTATTTTGTATATGACTAAATATACTGAATTGTTACCTCTTTTTAACTGATATACAAACTTGAATGACTAATAATCTTGCTAAGTACCAAAAAATAATTGATGAGTTTCGTGGTCAAGTTCTAAATAAGGATTTTGAGACTAAATTTACTGCGAAAGTATCTCATCTTCCAAAAACTGAACGTTTCCTCTTAAAAATGGAATTAAAACGTTTGGCTGGCCCATGTACTCGATTAGTTGATTTACGAGGTCATGTTGATGGTGAGTGTAAAGTCTATGAAAACGAAGGTCGATCTCATTTTTTAGATGATATTGCCATTAAAGTTTTTGAAGAAAACCTAGCATTTTATGGAAAGTATACATTTGGTGTTTATGAAGCGGTAACCAATACAGAAAATAATTTTAGAGTTATATACCAAAAAGAGAAAGCGGGTATTAAAGCCCTTCAAATTAATAAAAAGCCTGCTCAAAAAGTGTTTGAAAAAACACAATACCCTGCACAATTATTTAAATTCGGCGATTATTTGAATCGCAAAGAAGAAAGAATGAACTTCTCAATTGTGCTATCAGTTACTTTAGATGGTAAAGCAATTAAGTGTAATAGCTCTGATATTAGCGTTAATGGTTGTAAGTTTAGGATCCCTAGCATTGAAAAACTTATCACAGGTAAAATAATTGCCATACGCTTTTTAGGCTTAGAAGAAGAATTTGAGTTTGGCTCAAATGATGTTTTTGAATATGAAGTAAAGAATATACAATTAATTGATAATATTCAGCTTGTTGGTGTGAAACGTGTTTACCCAAATGAAAATTTTAGAGACGGTTTTAAACAGTTTTTAGAAGGTTTTATACAAGGTAACAAAAGACGTTATAAAATTAATTTAGACAATACTATTAGTGCCTTACAAGCTCGTAACTTTGAACAATATGTTTTACCTAAGCTGAATGAATTACCTGTTTTTCTTGGAAAAGAAGAGGAAGGTTTTTTACCTAAATATGCTCTAACTTGCCCCAATAATCAGAATGTTTTCCAATATTGGCAAGATGAAGATAAGCATTCTACGCTTAACTTTTTACTCTCTGCTGAACGAATTCAGCGCTTAAAGAAAGTTGCTGTTATGGGTAATCATCTTTTGGTTTATAGCTTTATCCATAAAAGCCAAGATAAATACTACTTTTATACTGCTGATGAAATTCAGTTAAAAGCTGATTCAAGCTTTATGAGTCAATTTTTAGGTTTTGCCGCTAATAAATCTCATTTTGCTATTAGTACTTTATCAATTAAAGGAATTAATAAAGAAAAAGCGAATTCCTTTTTTACCTTGTCTGAATCTCTTGTTGCAAAAAATAAATATTTAAACTTACCTGTAAGTAATGAAAACTTAGCAAAAATTGATGCCTTATCTTGTTTAGTGGTTGTTAACGATATTACCGATGAATATTTAACCAAGACATACAGAGAATACAATTTTGATAATATTGAGCCATCTCGAATTAAAGCATTTGGTCATAAACGCTCCATTGCGCCTATCTATATAGAAGAATTGGGTATTCATTATAAAGACCACCGACAAGAAGCCCGATTTAAATATAGAACGTCTGTTGATGTAACATGCCAAAACCTTAAATGGCCAGCAAAGTCTCTCGATTTTTCGGCTTCAGGTCTTAAAATAGAATTTGAAAATGATGTAGCACTAAATAAAGGTGACATTGTTTATTTATCTTTTCCGGAATTACAAAAAGTTACCTCGGCATTTGATTTAAAAGCTTTGCCTTATGAAGTGGTTAGAGTTAATAAGAAAAAAACAATCATTAACCTTAGGGTTTATGTTGAAAAACATAAACATATTGGAAGAACTTTTTTTAAAGCCCTAATAGATAAAAACAAAGATAAATTAACGCCTGACGAATATGCTTTGATGGTGCCAAGTTTAGCTAAACCGCTTCGTAATATTTATAGTAGTGTACTTGATATTCCTAACTTAATTGTTCAAACAAGTGGTAGCCGATATAAAATTGAAGCGATTGCTAGTGGGCAAGCAAACGGAAAGTTACTATCATTTATGCGCCAAATAAGTGATAAAAAAAATACATATAATTTATACCCGTTATTAAATCATCTACACGCAACTAACGATTTAATGATTAGTCTTAAAAAGATGCATGCTTCAGATACGCCTATTACTACTATATTGTATGTTGCAATAAAACCGGGTGTAGAGCTTGTTGAAAACTCAGTCATCACAAAACTATCTACTGATTTAGGTACAATTAAATTACAAGATATGTTTATAAAAAATGCTTTAAAAACAGGTGACTTTTTATGTTTACAATTAAAGTTATCTAGAACTGATGCACCTGATATGGAATATTTAAGCCCTGAACTGGGTTACATTAGTTCTTATGCGATACATAGAGGCAAGCAAATAGAGCAAAATATATGGAATGTTTCAGGGGTGGTTCAAATTGTAGACATTACGAAAGAAACACTGTTAAGAGTTAAGCTTGGAGTGTAAGTATTTAACACATTGATAAGGAATATCAATGTGTTAAATTGTTCATTTATTTATGCTAGCCAATGAATCATACAGTCTAAGCCAGATGTATTAATTGCGGTATCGGCTTTTGCTTTTACGATTGACTTAGCATGAAATGCTACACCTAAGTTAGCTGCTTCCATCATAACTAAATCGTTAGCACCATCACCCATAGCAACAGTTTGTTGATGAGGAATGTTATACTCGTCACTTAATTTTAATAAGCAATCAGCTTTCACTTGTGCGTCGACTACATTTCCAAGTACTTTACCGGTAAGTTTTCCATCAATAATTTCTAATGTATTTGCGTAAGCCGCATCTAATGACAACATGTCTTTTAAGTGATCTGCAAAATAAGTAAAACCACCAGAGGCTATTGCTACACGCCATTGGTGCTTTTTCAATTCAGCAATTAATGTTTCTAAGCCTTCCATTAACGGAATATTTTTAGCTACGTCGGCAAGTATTTGTTCTGAAGAATTTTCTAAAGTTGCTACACGCTGATATAGGCTTTCAGAAAAGTCTAATTTCCCTTGCATAGCTAGTTCTGTAACGGCTGATACTTGTTCACCTACGCCAGCTAATGTCGCTATTTCGTCAATACATTCAATTTTTATTGTGGTTGAATCCATGTCCATTACTAATAAGCCAGGAACGTTTAACTTAGGCGCATTAAATAAAATAGCGGCTTCTATGTTGTTATTTTCAGCAAAAGTAATCAGCTTTTGTCTAGATAGGCTTAGCTCAGCTGTTGTGATAGCAAAGCGATAACTTATTAGGTTATTTCTATGGTTAATAGCGGTTAATGCCGTTAATGAAATATCGCAAGTTTGTGTAAGTTGTGAAAGTAGGGCGAGAGAAATATCACTGAATACAACAAGCTCAATTCTTGAATTTACATTGGTTACTGTATTTATTTGTTGCGAATCTTCCTTAAGAGACTCCTCACATTGGCAGTTCGAATCTATAGTAAAGGTACTTGTTGATAAAACAACACTAAAAGGGAATAACTCTGGCGCTTGAGTGGGTAATATTACTTGTGAAAGTGGAAGTGTATTAATTTTTTCTAGAATAAAGTTGTGTACGTTATTAGTCACTTTAAAGCCTACTATGATTGAGGTAAGTTTATTTGTATATTTGAATACGATTAAGTTTAATTATTCAGCAGTTAATAACGCAATAATTAAACTTAATCGTACTCATCATTAAAAAGATGTTCTATAGATATTTTAAATACACCAAGAACCCTCTATAGTGTATCCATAGCAAAGCAAATATCATAGAGGATTATGGAAACATCTAATCTGCCTTTATACCCTAAATTATCATCTATTTATAATAAATTAATGCAATTAGCTATAGCGATTGTTTTGATTATTGTTTTACTTAATTTATGGGTAACAAGTAATTATCGTTCTGAAAAAGCGATACATGATCATTTTTATATTTTAGCGGAACAACATTTAGAGCAGGCTATTACTGGTGTTTTGTCTTTACAGCTTATTGATAATAATGACGAATTACAAAAATATGTCGATGGTGTAGCAGACGCTAAGTGGATTTATGATGCGCATATATATGATGAAACCGGAAAAACAATCGCGTCTTCACGTAATAGCGCTAGTATAAAAGATGTTTACGGTATTACCTTAAATAAAAGTAATAAAAGTGATGAGAATATTCCTTTTATCCAAGAGATTAGAACAGATAAACTTATTGGTTTTATGCGTATAACCGTGAAGAAAAACTATTTTACGGATGATTTAGATACCACGAGTTACGATAATCACGCCCTGTTACGTTTAATGATGATAATTGCAGTGTGTATTGGTTTTTTACTTACTCGAGGTTTAAATCGTTTTAGTCGCCAAGGTTTCAGACTCTCTGCTGAAAAATAAATTATCAATGTTTTTTTCAATGGCTTGAGCCATTTCATCGACACTTTCGGATCTTATTTCAGCTAAACATTTTACTATATTGATAAGTCGTAAGGGAGAATTGTCTTCTCCCTGATGGCCTTGTAATGGCATGCTTGGTGCGTCGGTTTCTAATAATAAACTTTCTAGTGGTAGCTTTTTAATCGCCTTAATTGTTTTCTGAGCACGCTCATAAGTAATAGTGCCACCCACTCCTAATTTAAAACCTAAGTCTATATAATTTTTCGCCTCTTGATAGCTGCCTGAAAAAGCATGAATTACCCCACCGGCTTTAGGCTGATGTTTTTTTAATAGTGTGGTAATAGTGTCGTGAGAGCGTCTATGATGCACTATTATCGGTAAGTTATATTGGTTACTTAACGAGAGTTGATGCTCAAAAAAGGCTATTTGTTTATCTAAGTTATTATGATTTTGTGCGATAACTTTATCGATGCCGGTTTCACCAATCGCAACTATCTTGTCTGAATGTTTCGCTACTTGCGAAGTAAGTTGTGCTAACGCGCTTTCATCTAAATCATTTAAAAACCATGGGTGAATGCCCAAGCATGGAAATAGCTGACATGATTTAGCGTGTGATTGTTGATTATTATTTTTGTTTGAAATGATTGAACAAGAGGGCGAGGAGATTGATTTATTATATGTTGATAGCTCTAAAACTTTCTGCCAATTTTTAGGGGCAATAGATGGCACAATTATTCGATGAATGCCTTGAAGATAGCACTGCTCTAAAAGTAAGATTAACTCATTTGTAAAGTTATCAAAATCTATATGGCAGTGGCTATCAGTTAATAGCATAACGTTCCCTTTAGTGTTTAACGTAATTTATTTGCTCTTTGTTTAATCTTATCTAGCACAGCTTCCATTTTATAATGTTTAATAAAAGCAGCATCAGGTTCGCGTTCTTTTAATAATGTATTCGCTAAATAAACGGCTTGCGCTACACCAAATGACGACTTTAATAATTTGTCAGGACTGCGGTGTAAAATAACCGCTTCAATTAATGAATAAGAAAAGCTCCATGTATGCAATAGGTATCCGCCTACATGACAATGATCTGTTCCAAAAACTTTGAATTCAAGAGGAGTGTTATCTTCTTTTGGGTTACGAAGTTGAAAAAACTTTTCTGTTAAATTAGGCTTTATTTCATAAAGTACGACTTTACCAATAGCGTGTAATAACCCAGCTATCATAGCTTGTTGTTTTAATTCAGGTTTCACAATAGAGGCTGCTAATTTAGCAGTAGCAAAGCTATGTAATTGCTCTTTTTCTAATGAAAAATTGGGAATATCTGGTGAATAAGTAAATAACTCTGCGGTCATTACTATACAACAAAGAGTATCAACACCCATTTTAGTAATAGCGTCATTGATACTGGTAATATTTTTACCTTTCGACATTAAGGAGCTATTAGCAAAATGTAATACTTTAGCTGTTAATCCTGGATCTTGAAGAATTATCTCGGCTATTTTTTGTGAGTCAGTCTTAGCATCTTTTAACGCATGGTTTAATTGCATATACACTTTAGGCGGGCTAGGTAATGTTTTTATACCTGCTACTGCTTTAATAATCAGATCTTTGGTAATGGCTTGACTATGTTGCTGACTTTGACTCAATTTAGTTTTTATAGCAGCTAAATTAAGTGGTTGAGTAAAATTAAAATGAGCATGTTGTGTGGTGTTATGTTCGTGATTAATGACTTGCACACGAACCATATGCGGAAAGCTGTTTGCTAAGGTTCTTAGTAATTCGTCACCATTTATTTTACCAAGTAAAGAGGGAGTAACTACTACATCAAACTTTGTTTGTTGTAGTAGTTTTTGCAAAATAGCTAAATTAGTAACATGAGTAATTTCATCTTTACTTGTATTAAATGCTGGTTTTATTACATCTAATACGTGTTGCTGTGTATCTATCAACAAGATTTTCATGAAGCGCCTTATAAGGTGATTTGCTACATTCTTTCCATAACTTCAATACCTAAAATATCTAATCCTTTATTTAGGGTTTTAGAGACGAGAGCACATAATGCTAAGCGAGATTTTTTCACTTCTTCACTGATATCGTCTTTAAGAATAGGGCAAGCTTCGTAAAAGCTCATGTATAAACTCGCTAACTCATATAAATAATTACAAAGTAAGTTAGGTGTACACTCAGAAATTACTGAGTCGATCACTTCTTCAAGTTGTAATAATTTCATCGCTAACGCTTTTTCTTGTAACTCTATAAGCTGTAATTGTGAGTAATCTAATTGTTCAGCTGAAATCCCAGCTTTAGTAAATATACTTTGAATACGAGAATACGCATATTGTAAATAAGGTGCTGTAGCGCCTTCAAAACTTAGCATGGTTTTCCAGTTAAAGATGTAATCGCTGGTTCTGTTTTTTGATAAGTCAGCAAACTTAACTGCGCCAATACCTACTTTTTCAGAAATTTCAGATAATAACTCATCGGAAAAATCAGGATTCTTTTCTTTAATTAAAGCGGATGCGCGTACTACGGCTTCATCAAGTAATTCAGCTAGTTTTATTGTACCGCCCGTACGGGTTTTAAATGGTTTTCCGTCGTCACCCATCATCATACCAAACGGGCAATGATCATAACCAACATGCTCAGGTAAAAAACCTGCTTTGCGTGCAACAATTTCTACTTGTTTAAAGTGAAGCGCTTGGCGAGCATCGGTAAATATAATAATGCGATCTGCTGCTAATTCACCGCTACGGTATCGACAGGCTGACAAATCAGTTGTTGCGTATAAGTAACCACCACCTGATTTTTGAACAATAAATACAGAAGGTTCGCCGTCTTTATTTGCCATCTCATCAATAAATACAACTTTAGCGCCTTGATCTTCAACAGCAATATTTTGAGCCATTAACTCATCAATAACTTTAGGAAGATCTGGGTTGTAAGCACTTTCGCCCATAATGTCGTCACGGGTAAGGGTTACATTTAATTTTTTATAAATGTCTTCACTGTGTGCGATAGATATATCGATAAATTGTTGCCAAAGTACAGCACAATCAGCATCGCCACCTTGCAGCTTAACAACGTAGTCGCGCGCTCTGTCAGCAAAACCATCTTCGTTATCAAATCTTACTTTTGCTTCACGGTAAAAGTTTTCTAAATCGGCAAGAGCGGTTTCAGCCACTTCATCAGAGGCTAGTTTGTCACTTAAATGAGCGAGTAACATACCAAATTGTGTACCCCAATCGCCCATGTGGTTTTGACGAATAACTTTGTCGCCACGAAACTCTAAAGCTCGTACAACCGCGTCACCAATAATGGTTGAACGTAAATGGCCTACGTGCATTTCTTTAGCAAGGTTTGGCGCTGAATAATCAACAACAACGGTTTGAGCTTTTTCGTTAGGTAGTGAACCACGTTGGGTTACACCTAAATTTATATCACTTGAACTATTAACTAATTGCTCACTTAACCATTTTTTATCTAAATGAATATTAATAAAGCCAGGGCCTGCTAATTCAATTTTTTCAGCAATACCTTTCGCCACTAATTCTGGCTCTAACACGGCTACAACTTGAGTCGCTAATTCGCGTGGATTAGTTTTTAGTTTTTTAGCTGCGCCCATTACACCATTTGCTTGGTAATCACCAAATTGTGGTTTAGTTGAAAGACTAATTGCAGGGTTAGTACCTTCAGGTAAACCTGCAGAAAGCATTGCAGTAGAAACGATGTCAGCAAGTAAGTTCTTAATATTCATTTTAATAAGCTCTGTTATTGTTGTTCGGTTTTATCTTTGTTTATATAAACAAACTTAAAACCATCACTGCTAAAAAACGCAGCTCGTAAATAATTTTATTTGGTTAAGTAGATAGTTTTTTATCAAAGCATTTTATTATTTTTATGAGGAGCTTAGTTTACTAAGTGACGAATAAAAATAATAAAATAATGCCGATAAAATACTATCTACAACACCAATTTAGTGTTCACGTGTCTTATGGAATACAATATCCGGCGCTCGCTCTTGCGCCAAACTCAAGTTAACCATAGTCGGAGCAATATAGGTTAAGTTATCGCCACCATCTAACGCTAAGTTGTCGTAAGCTTTCTTTTTAAACTGCTCTAACGTGCGTTCGTTATCACATGTACACCAACGAGCTGTTGCAACACTAATTGGCTCGTATATAGCCTCAACTTTGTACTCTGTGCGTAAACGTTGAACAACCACCTCAAATTGTAGTACACCTACAGCGCCTACAATTAAGTCGTTTGAATTTAATGGTCTAAATACTTGTACAGCACCTTCTTCAGAAAGCTGTATTAAGCCTTTTTGAAGTTGTTTCATTTTAAGCGGATCACGTAAGCGAATACGGCGGAACATTTCAGGTGCAAAGTTTGGAATACCGCTAAATTTCATGTCTTCACCAGCGGTAAAGGTATCACCTATTTGAATACTACCGTGGTTATGTAAACCGATAATATCGCCTGCGTAAGCTTCTTCAACGTTTGATCTGTCACCTGCCATAAAGGTTACCGCATCGGCAATTTTTACATCTTTGCCAATACGTACTTGTCTCATTTTCATGCCTTTTTCATATTTACCTGAGCAAATACGCATGAAGGCAATACGGTCACGATGTTTAGGGTCCATGTTGGCTTGTATTTTAAATACAAAGCCTGAGAATTTATCTTCTTCAGCTTTAACTTCACGAGTTGACGTTAAACGTGGTAAGGGTTTTGGTGCCCACTTGGTTAAACCATCTAGCATGTGGTCAACACCAAAGTTACCTAATGCTGTACCAAAAAATACAGGGGTTAGATCACCTTTTAAAAATTCTTCTAAATTAAATTCGTGCGATGCACCCTGAACAAGTTCAAGTTCTTCACGTAAATCATCAGCATAGTTACCAATTGCTTTATCAAGTTCAGGGTTATCTAAGCCTTTTATTACTCGTTTTTCTTGAATAGTATGACCTTGGCCCGTTTGATACAGAAAGGTTTCGTTAGTTAACAGGTTGTACACGCCCTTAAATTCTTTACCCATGCCAATTGGCCAAGTAATAGGCGCACACTTAATTTTTAATACGTCTTCAACTTCATCCATAACTTCCATAGGATCACGTACATCGCGGTCCATTTTGTTCATGAAGGTAATAATAGGTGTATCACGTAAGCGAGTAACTTCCATCAATTTAATGGTTCGGGCTTCAACACCTTTTGCAACATCAATTACCATTAAGCAAGAGTCTACTGCGGTTAATGTTCTATAGGTATCTTCCGAGAAATCTTCATGGCCGGGAGTATCAAGTAAATTAACTAGACATTTATTATAAGGAAACTGCATTACTGAGGTAGTAATTGAAATACCACGATCTTTTTCCATTTCCATCCAATCAGATTTTGCGTGTTGACCTGATTTTTTACCTTTTACGGTTCCCGCTTTTTGTAAAGCTTGACCAAAAAGTAATACTTTTTCAGTAATGGTTGTTTTACCCGCATCAGGATGAGAAATGATAGCGAAGGTACGACGTAAATCGACTTCCTGCTGTTGTACCGACATGCAAATTACCTATTGTTAGATATAAATGAAAATAGATGAAATTAAGAGCGCGATATTATAGCGAAAAGTCGGCCGAAGGGCAGTAACAATATGTCGGAAATGTGTGTTTTTTTAGAAGTTATCTAGAAGTGGATATAAATAAGTGAGAAAACAGGTTGGTTTTATATAAAACCAACCTGTTTTCTATGAGTTACTTTTGTAAGTTTAAACTAATTGATTGTGGCTTAAAGCCTTTAGCTGTAGCGGTAATCGTTACTCTATTTGCTACAGTATTTGATTGTACGATAGCAAGAGTTCGTCCTTTAGCTGTTACTATGCTTTTTAATTGAAAGTCTTGTATATTCTCAGGAACTCCAGAATCTACACCTAACCATCTAGCATCACCGTCAACACTAAAAGTGACTTTAGTATTATCGGTTTTTACTGGGCGGCCTTTTGAATCAATAAGCTGAACCACTAAATGTGCTAAATCGTAGCCATCTGCCGTTAATGTGGTTTTATCTGCTGTTAAAGTAAAACCTACTGCTCTTCCTGCGGTTTCAAGCTTGGCTGCAATTTCTTGGCCTTTAAAACCGGCTCTTGCTGTTAGCACACCTGATTGATATGGAACAACCCAGCGGAAAATTCTATCAGGCGATTCAGACATACTGCGGAACCCAAGTGATTCACCGTTGAGTAGTAGCTCAACAATAGAGTGATTTGAGGTCACTTCAACAAGTACAGGTTCGCCTTTCTTGTAATTCCAATGCATATTAGAATTACGCCATTTGTAACTTGCTTGATCTTTAGCTACAGCCAATCCTGATAGTGGTTCAGCTTCAAAACCTGATTCAGATAAAGGTAAAGTCCCTAATGAAATATGTGGTTCATTAACCCAAACACTTTTAAAGTAATTCCAACCTTGCACTTTAAAACCAGCTAAATTAAGCATGTCGCCCCAGCCACTTTTAGCTGGCCATTTTTTGTGTCTTTCGCCCATGTAGTCAATACCTGTCCACATAAATTGGCTAAATACACCAGGAAATTGCAGTACTTGTTTCCAATCATCCCAACTACCTGGATTTTCATTAATAGTCACTTGTTTGTCAGGAAAGTGAGTTTGTGCCCAAGGAATAACACTGTTGCGGTAACTGTATCCTGCGATATCTACTGCATCAGCATATCCACTTACATGACTTACTTGGGGTAAAATAAAGTTAGCTGTTGTAGGGCGCGTTGTATCAAGTTCTTTTACCCATTTATTTAACTTAACAGCAGTATCAGCAAGAACATGCTCACCTTTGGTAGATTCATCGTATCGTTTCTTTAGCTCTTTGGGTGTAAATTTAGGAGCGGATCCCCAAAAGCTGCCATCCATTTTCATTGGATCATCTAAGTCACTCCAAAATCCAGTAACGTAACGGTAATGTACATAAGTCCATTCAATTTCATTACCTATACTCCACATAAATACACTGGGGTGATTTCGATCACGAAGCATAGTACGTGTTAAGTCGCTTTTTGCCCATTGTTGAAAATGTTCAACGTAACCTTTGGTAATATTGTCATCGTGGCGTTCATGGTAGTTAAGACGTTTGTCTTTAGCGTAATCAAATTCATCAAAAAATTCGTTTTGAACTAATATGCCCATCTCATCACATAAGTCTAAAAATTCTTGAGAAAATGGGTTATGCGTTGTTCTTATTGCATTCAATCCAGCATCTTTTAGTGAGGCAAGGCGTCTACGCCATACTTCTTTTGGTACTGCCGCACCGACTAAGCCGCCGTCATGGTGTAAAGAAACACCTTTAACTAAAGTTGATTTTCCGTTAAGAAAAAAGCCTTTCTTAGGAATAAAAGCAATGCTACGAATACCAAATGGAGTTGTGTAGGTATCTACATTTTTACCTTCAATAGATAATGTTGTTACTGCAGAGTACATATTAGGTTTATCAATATCCCACAATTTAGGGTTATCAATAGTGAATTTGGCTGTATAGGTATCTTTTTTGTTTGATTTTAAGCGCTCTTTTTTCGTACTTGTAGCAACAATGTTACCTTTATTATCAATGATTTGAGTTGTTAATTGAAAACGATTTGTTGAGCTGTGTTTGTTCTCAACATCGATTTTTATATTCACTTTAGCTTGTTCGGCTGATACTTCAGGCGTTGTTACAAAAGTTCCCCAAATAGGAATATGTAATTTGTTGACGGTAACGAGTTTTACATTTCTATAAATACCGCTACCGGTATACCAGCGGCTATCACCATAACGTGAATGATCAACATGTACGGTTAATATATTGTCGCTACCGTTAGTCGTTAATTTATCACTTAAATCGAAGTTAATAGGAGAATAACCATAAGGGTTATGACCTAGCTTCTTACCGTTAAGCCAAAAAGTGGCATTGTTGTATACGCCATCAAACATCACAAAAACTTTTTCGTTAGCTAAATCAGCGGTTGTTTTAAAGTGCTTTTGATATATGCCAACTCCCCCTGGTAAATATCCTGTAGCGCCTTCTAACGATTCAGAGAAAGATGCTTCAACACTCCAATCGTGAGGTAAGCGCAAGTTACGCCATTCCTTATCATTAAGGGGTAACTTCTCAGGTAATTCAGTGGAGTCAACTAGGGTAAATTTCCAATTAAAATTGAAATCTACTTCCCGCGGAGGGGTCTCTGCTTTAGCGGTAAAGCCAAACATTATGCTTATTAGAATTAATGTGGTTATTACTCTCAAAATGTTGCTCCGAAATAGGTTCTTGTAGAAGTGATTAAATTGATGTTTTGTAATTTTGTTAACTCAATCTTGAAATATGTATGGTTAATTGTCAACAAAATGATGTTTATAAGTGAGTTTATGTATTTAAATATAAAATAGCTTTTCGTTTGTTAAATTTTGTATAAAAAGAATCTTTTTATACAAGCTAAACAAAGTTGACCTAAATCAACTTTATTTTAAAGGTAGTAATGTATTGTTCAGCTTATGTACCAAAGTTAAATATCTATAATCATGTAGATATGCGTAAGTCATTCTTTTAGGTGTGTAATGGTTGATCTCGCCAGACGAAATTTTTTTAATGTAACTAAAAAAAACAGTAAGCCAGCTATACGCTTACCTTATGTTATTAATGAAAAAGTTTTTACAGATAATTGCACTCAATGCGAGGAATGTATAAATGTTTGCCCAGAAAAAATTATTGTAAAAGGAGATGGTGGTTTTCCTGAAATTGACTTTAATAAAGGCGAGTGCACGTTTTGTAATAAATGTGTAGAAGCATGTAAAGAGCCTATTTTTACTCAAGTTGAAAGTGAAAAACCTTGGGATTTAGCGATTGAAATTAAGGCTAATTGTTTAGCAAAAAAACAAGTGTATTGCCTAAGTTGTCAAGATAACTGTGAAACCGAAGCTATTTCATTTACTTATATTAATCAGTCAACTCCTCAACCTCAAATTTCTTTAGATAGCTGTAATGGCTGTGGAGCATGTGTTGCTGTATGTCCACAAACGGCTATTGAATTATCACCCAAAAATGAATTTTTAAACACAATTGGAGAAGCTTATGAGCGCTCTTGAATCTTTAATTTGGAATATTTTAGGTTATTCATCTATGCCTATTATTTTCTTGATGGGTTTTATTGCAACGGCTGGTGTATCAATGCTGGCGTTAAAAATTATCGGTGCAAAACCACTAAAATAAACAATTATCTTGTATTTTTTGTGTAAGCGAAAATACAAATAAAAATAAGGATCGAATATTTTGATCAATTTATTAGAAGAAACTCCAGTAAATATAGCAGGAGTTATGTTTGTAGCTCATCCCTCTAAAGTATCTGCTGTTGCAAAGGAATTGGGTCAGTTTCCTGGAGCAGAGGTACATGTAACCGGTAATACCGGCAACATGGTTGTTACGATCGAGGAAGTTATCACTAATCCTAAAAAGAGTAAATTAATAGACATTATTACAGACATGGGATTAGTGAATGGTGTTATTTCTTCTTCTTTAATTTTTCATCATAACGATGCCGGATTGCCACAACACCAAGAGGTAAAATCATGAAAGTAACAAGAAGAGACTTTATTAAAGCAAATGCTATTGCTGCAACTGCTGTTGCTGCCGGTGTGGCAATACCAAGTTCAGCATCAAACCTTATGACTAAATCGTCAGATACCACAATCAAATGGGATAAAGCTCCCTGTCGTTTTTGTGGAACAGGTTGTAGCGTTTTAGTAGGAACTCAAGAAGGCAAAGTGGTTGCTACGCAAGGTGATCCTGAAGCCGAAGTGAATAAAGGCCTAAACTGTATTAAAGGCTATTTTTTATCAAAAATTATGTACGGTAAAGATCGCCTAACTCAGCCATTGTTAAGAATGACAAATGGTAAATACGACAAAGAAGGTGATTTTGCTCCAGTAAGCTGGGATAAAGCTTTTGATGTAATGGCTGAAAAATTTAAAGCGGCTATTAAAAAGAAAGGCCCAACGTCTGTAGGTATGTTTGGTTCTGGTCAGTGGACTGTTTGGGAAGGGTATGCCGCGTCAAAATTAATGAAAGCGGGTTTTCTTAGCAATAATATTGACCCAAATGCACGTCACTGTATGGCATCTGCAGTAGGTGGATTTATGCGTACCTTTGGTATGGATGAGCCTATGGGATGTTACGATGATCTAGAGAATGCCGATGCTTTTGTGCTTTGGGGTTCAAATATGGCCGAAATGCATCCTATTTTATGGTCACGTTTAACAGATCGTCGATTAAGCGCACCACACGTAAAAGTCAATGTATTATCAACATACAAGCACCGTAGTTTTGAACTTGCAGATAACGGTATGGTGTTCATACCTCAAACAGATCTAGCCATCTTAAACTTTATTGCAAATTACATTATTCAAAATGATGCTGTTGATAAAGAGTTTTTAAAGAAACATGTAAACATTCGTGAAGGTGTCACTGATATCGGTTATGGATTACGCCCAACTCATCCTTTAGAAAAGTCAGCTAAAAATGCGGGCAGTGGTGCTTCAATGCCAATGAGCTTTGAAGAGTACGCTAAGTTTGTTAGTACATATAGTGTTGAATATACGTCTAAAATATCAGGTGTTCCTGAAGCTAATTTACTTGAAATGGCTAAGCTATATGCTGACCCTAAAGTGAAAGTTACATCATTTTGGACGATGGGATTTAACCAACATACCCGAGGTGTTTGGGCAAATAACTTAATTTACAACATCCATTTATTAACAGGAAAAATATCTGAACCGGGTAACAGTCCGTTTTCTTTAACTGGGCAGCCTTCTGCTTGTGGAACAGCGCGAGAAGTTGGAACGTTTTCACACAGATTACCCGCTGATCTTGTGGTAAATAATCCTAAACATAGAGCCATAGCGGAAAAAATTTGGAAACTACCCGAAGGTACTATTCCTCCTAAACCTGGCTACCATGCGGTATTACAAAACCGTATGTTAAAAGACGGTAAGCTGAATGCGTATTGGGTAATGTGTAATAACAATATGCAAGCGGCGGCCAATATAACAGAAGAGGCATTTCCGGGTTACCGCAATCCTGAAAACTTTATTGTGGTTTCTGATCCTTACCCAACGGTTACAGCACAAGCGGCAGATTTAATTTTACCTACAGCTATGTGGGTTGAAAAAGAAGGCGCTTACGGCAATGCGGAACGTCGTACTCAGTTTTGGCATCAGCAAGTTAAAGCACCGGGCGATGCTCGCTCAGACTTATGGCAATTAGTTGAATTTTCAAAACGCTTTAAAGTGGAAGAAGTATGGCCAGAAGAGTTAATTGCAAAAATGCCATCAGTACGCGGAAAAACATTATTTGATGTTTTATATGCTAATGGCAATGTGAATAAATTTCCGATGAGTGAATCTAAAGGCGATTTAAACTTTGAGGGTGATGAATTTGGTTTTTATATCCAAAAAGGCTTATTTGAAGAGTATGCCGAATTTGGTCGAGGTCATGGACATGATTTAGCTCCTTTTGACCGTTACCATGAGGAGCGCGGTTTAAGGTGGCCTGTTGTTGATGGTAAAGAAACTAAATGGCGTTACAGAGAAGGGCACGATCCTTATGTAGAAAAAGGAAGTGAAGTTCAGTTTTATGGTAAGTCTGACAAAAAAGCGATTATTTTTGCCTTACCTTATGAACCTGCAGCTGAATCACCAGATGAGGAGTTTGATCTTTGGTTAAGTACCGGGCGTGTTTTAGAGCATTGGCATTCAGGTTCTATGACAAATCGTGTACCTGAATTACATAAAGCCTTTCCTGATGCTGTGTTATTTATTCATCCAGACGATGCGAAAGAACGCGGTTTACGCCGAGGAGATCAAGTACTGATTGAATCTCGACGTGGAGAAGTTAAATCGCGTGTTGAAACGCGAGGAAGAAATAGACCACCAAAAGGGCTTGTTTTTATGCCTTGGTTTGATGCAAAGCAGCTTGTAAATAAGTTAACCCTTGATGCCACCGATCCTTTGTCAAAACAAACGGATTACAAAAAGTGTGCAGTAAAAGTTAGCAAGGTTTAAATTAAACTTACACCAATTAAGGTGGAGGAAAACATGAAATTATTAATAATTATCGTCACCATACTAGGTCTTTCTTTTGCTGTTTTATCTCAGGAGAAAGTAACCGTAAATACAGGTTCTTTAGATACGATTAGAGGCGCAGCTAGCTTAGACGAAACACGTAAAGCAGATCCGTTTAAACGTGTGATAAAAGACAAAAATCCAATAGCACGTAATTATGTGCATCAACCACCTGTTATTCCACATCAAACACGTGGGTATCGTATAGATTTAAACAGTAACAAGTGTTTAACATGTCATGGTTGGAAATATGCAGCAGAAACAGGAGCAACCAAAGTAAGTTTAACTCACTTTGAAACTCGTGATGGCAAGGTACTCAGTGATGTATCGCCTCGTCGTTACTTTTGCTCTCAATGTCATGTTACGCAAGCAGACGTTAGACCTTTAGTTGAAAATACTTTTAAACCCGTTGAGTCATTAACCAACAATTAATTACGGAATGTAGGAGGTCATATGTCTCAACAATCAAAATTTAAACAAATATGGCAGTATTTGAAATCTCCAAGTAGTGCCGCTTTATGGGTTATCTTAGCGCTTGGTTTTGCAGGTGGTGTCATTTTTTGGGGGGGATTTAACACCGCCTTAGAAATAACTAACACTGAAGAGTTTTGTATCAGTTGTCATGAAATGGAAGACAACGTATACGAAGAGTACAAAGAAACTATTCATTATGCTAACCGTTCGGGTGTTCGTGCTACTTGCCCAGATTGTCATGTTCCTAAAAAATGGACACATAAAATTGTACGTAAAATTGCCGCCAGTAAAGAAGTATGGGGTATGTTAACGGGTATGATTGATACACGAGAGAAATTTACAGAACACCGTAGAGCACTAGCAGAGCGTGAATGGAAGCGCATGAAAGATAACGACTCGCTTGAGTGTCGTAACTGCCATAACTTTGAATACATGGACTTTTCAGAGCAAGGAAATCGCAGTGTTAAAATGCATTCTGACGCGCTAGCTTCAGGTGAAAAAACGTGTATTGATTGCCACAAAGGTATTGCACATCAACTACCTGATATGAAAGGCGTTGAAAACTGGTAAGCATTTATTTTTTATACAATACATGCAAAAAAAATAAAGCATCGATAGTATTTAATACTGCCGATGCTTTTTTATTTCTTCGAGTTAATGGACTTATATTTTTCGTTTAATTAAATCTCTTATCACAAAACGATTCGGTGACAGATTAAATAACATTTTACTATCTATAGGGTAAGGTGTTCCGCAAATATCTGCGGCTAAAATTTCAGCTGCAAGTGGTGCGCTACATAAACCTCTAGCACCTAAGCCCGTTAACACATATAAATTATTGATAGTAGGAGCGGCCTGATAAAACTTCCAATTCTTGTCTTTACGTAAATGGGCATAAGTTGCTGTATGCGCTTCAATATTTGGCATGGCGCCTACCATAGGTAAGTGATCTGGTGTCATACATCTTAACCTTGCTTTTGCTGACGCTACGTCGTTTATGCTCCAGTTAGTTAATTCAGGTAAACATTGGTTTAACATGCTGAGGTTATATTCATCGCCTTGCTGATTTGCTGTAATATCAAAGCTATTTTTATCAAAGGTTGCGCCGATACAATGAATATTTTTATGTGCAGGGGTTAAGTAACCTTTATGGCAAATAACCGTTGAAAGTTTACCAATACTATTATCGGTTTTCATACTTGTTATTTGTCCTCTAACTGAAGTTAAAGGTAGCTGGTTAATGGTGTTCATGTGAATAGAGTCAGCGCCACCGCATACAATAACAATACTTTCTTTCAGCTGTTTTTTAACACTACCCTTATCAGTATTGAGTATCCATGACTGATCCGCCTTTTGTGTTAACGACTCAACTTTTATACTATTTTCTACTCTTAACCTGTTGGTCGATTTAGCTGCATTTAGTAAAGCTGATACCAACTCTTGTGGGGCAATCCAACCGGCTGATGGCATAAATAAACCACCATGCTGTAAAGGTAAGTTACTTAGTTGACTTGCTTGTTCAGCAGTAACTGAATGAATGAGTGTTTTAGGCCACGCTTGTATTTCTTCAAATAAAGTTTGGCGTTTTTTAAGGGCGTCTTTGTAAGATATTTCTAATAATCCACACCATTGATGTGAAAAATGAAAACCTTGCTTTAATAATGAATGATATAAATGTAGAGCACGCCAATATGCGGTTTCGTAAAATTCGCTAATATCATCTCGTTGCTGATGCAGTAGAGGAAACAGTGCTCCTATAGCATTACTTGATGCACCTTGGGCAACCGTATTGTCTTTACAATATAAGGTTACTTTTACACCTTGTGTTGTTAAATAATAAGCTGCACATGCTGAAGCAATGCCACCACCTATAATAGCAACGTGTTGTGGTTTAGTAATGCGAGGGCGTGATTGATAACCTTTTCCTATCAATTTTGTTTGTTGGTAAACCGCGCGTAATACTTCTTTTTTGAGTCCTGACGTTTCTATTTTTTGTAATCGAAACCCCACATCTATTAGCTGGCGTCTAACAAAACCAGCAATAGTAAAAGTAGATAATGTCGATTGTTCCTTGGCTAAGCGAGCAACTTGTTCAAATAACTCAAGGCTCCACATTTCTGTATTTTTTCTTGGTGAAAAACCATCTAAATACCAAGCGTCTACTAAGCCTTGTTTTGGCGATTTTAACGCTGTATAAGTTTCGGTAGCGTCACCTAAATAAAGAGATAAAGATACACTTCCATCATAGAAGCTAAATGATAGTAACTTGTTTGTTACTGTTTCAATATCATCAGGATATTGCTCAAGAAAAGGTTGGTAAAACTCAGCAAGATCAGGAAATAACTGGAGTGACTGAGTGAGTTGGTTTTTGCTTAATGGAAATTTTTCAACACTAATAAAATGAAGTTTATGTGTGTTTTTTTCTTCAGTTTTTTTATTTTCAGTGCTTAGAACATCTGAATAAGTAGATAAAACGCTTTCTTTATAAGCTTCTAACGTTAATAAAAAATTTAATCCTGTGCCGAAGCCGGTTTCAGCAATAGTAAATAAACTATCATTATTTTTTAGTCGTTCTACAATATTATTAGCTTGTATAAAAACGGTTTTACTTTGGTCGCAACCGGTTTTACTATCAAAATAAATGTCGTCAAAATGAGTGGAGTAAGGCGCGCCATTATCTTGAAATATAAGAGAAGTTTTTGAGCTCACTAGGTATAAAATCTTATGTTAGTAAATGAACAGTTCAACAACATTTTATCTTTTTTAAAATGTAATTGATATTGAATTGAAGAAATCAGTGTACAGGTGTACACTGAGCAGACCAGATGGCGGGTAATTATCTGTATGATATGCTCGAATTTTTAAATTTTTGAATGGTTATATAAATGAAACGTGTAGTAATCACTGGATTAGGCATTGTGTCAAGCATTGGCAACAATAGCGAAGAAGTTTTAGCGTCTTTAAAAACAGGGCGTTCAGGTATCTCTCGTTCAGAGAGTTTTGCTGAAGTAGGTTTACGCAGCCAAGTTTGGGGCATGCCAACCATTAACGTTGCTGAACATATTGATCGTAAAGCTATGCGCTTTATGGGTGATGCAGCAGGTTATTCTTATATTGCTATGCAGCAAGCTATTGACGACGCAAAATTAACACCTGAGCAAGTATCTAACTTTCGTACAGGTATCGTAGCTGGTTCTGGTGGTGCATCATCAGAAAACGTTGTTAAAAGTGCTGATGTTTTACGTGAAAAAGGCGTAAAACGTGTTGGCCCTTATGCTGTACCTAAAACAATGTCGAGTACGGTTTCAGCTTGTTTAGCAACACCATTTAAAATTTTAGGTGTTAACTATTCAATGAGTTCAGCTTGTGCAACAAGTTCTCATTGTATTGGTCATGCTGCTGAGCTTATTCAACTAGGCAAACAAGATATTGTATTTGCTGGCGGTGGTGAAGAAGTTCATTGGTCATTAGCTATGATGTTTGACGGCATGGGCGCATTATCATCTAAATATAACGATGCTCCTGAAACGGCTTCTCGTACTTACGATGCAGACCGCGATGGTTTTGTTATTTCTGGTGGCGGCGGTATGTTAGTTGTTGAAGAACTTGAACATGCATTAGCACGTGGCGCGCATATTTATGCTGAAATTGTTGGTTACGGTGCAACATCAGACGGTTACGATATGGTAGCTCCAAGTGGTGAAGGCGCTATACGTTGTATGCAACAAGCAATGCAGGGCGTAGAAGGTAAAGTAGATTACTTAAACACCCACGGTACTTCAACACCAGTAGGTGATGTTAAAGAGCTTGGCGCTATTCAAGAAGTATTTGGTAAAGATTCTCCAGCTATTTCAGCAACAAAAGCAATGACAGGGCATGCACTAGGTGCAGCTGGTGTTCATGAAGCTATCTATACTCTATTAATGATGGAAAACAACTTTGTTGCTCCTTCAATTAACGTCAATACATTAGACGAAAAAGCTGAAGGTTTAGATATTGTTACTGAAGCTCGTGATGCTGAAATTAACCTTGCTATGTCGAATAGCTTTGGTTTTGGCGGAACTAATGCAACATTAGTGATGCAAAAATATAAATAACCTTGATTGAACGCAACATCGTTCAGAAAGTTAAGGTGTAATAACATACGCTAGTTACAAATAAACAAGTGTAATAGTAATTAAATTTAAAACCACTAAAGATAGCTTTAGTGGTTTTTTGTTTTGTAGGGTAAAATAGTGTTATTACACTAAAATATTCCATTTTAAAGTATTATGAATATATACCACGATGAAAACATGCCTTTCGCCAAAGAATTTTTTGGCGATTTAGGTATTCTTTACCCCTTTGCAGGGCGTGAACTAACTGCTGATATGGTAGAAAATGCTGATATTTTATTAGTGCGCTCTATTACGAAAGTTAATGAAGCTTTACTGGCTAATAATAAATCACTGCAATTTGTAGGTACTGCAACTATAGGCGTTGATCACATCGATCAAGCTTATTTAAAAAGTCGTGATGTATTTTTTACTTCAGCTCCTGGTTGTAACGCAATTTCAGTGGCTGAATATGTGTTAAGTGCATTAGTTGTAATGAGTGAACGTTATTTAATTGATTTGTTTTCACTTAATGTTGGCATTGTAGGCGCAGGAAATACAGGTACTCGGTTAAGCGAAAAGCTTACCGCATTAGGTATTAATTATGTAATGTGTGATCCTGTGTTAGCTGATAACCCAAATGATACGAGAAACTTTGTATCCTTAGATGAAGCGCTAGCTTGTGATGTGATTTCTCTTCACGTACCGCTTACAGAAACCGGCGAGCATCCAACCTATCATTTATTAAATTCAGATCGCTTAAGTCAGTTAACAGATGAGCAAATATTAATAAATGCTTGTCGTGGTGAAGTTATAGACAATAAAGCATTACTGTCTCTTAAACAAAATGGTATGAAAACTAAATTAATACTCGATGTGTGGGAAGGCGAACCTAACTTACTACATCCGTTAATTGAATATGCAGAAATAGCCAGCGCACACATTGCTGGTTATAGCTTAGAAGGAAAAGCTCGTGGCACAGAAATGCTCTATCAGGCATTATGTAAACAGCTCAATATTCCCGTAGAAAAAGTACTTAAAGACTTATTACCTAGTGCGTCAATTAACGCGGTTGAAATAAAACAAGACTTTGATGAAATATTACTAAACCAGCTAGTAAAAATGGTTTACGATGTAAGGCGCGATGATGGAATATTTCGCCAGCAAATAAACACCAAAGGATTCGATCACATTCGAAAAACATACCCTGCTCGCAGGGAGTTTTCGGCAGTTACCGTTTCTATGAATCATCAAGCCAATGAAGATGTGCCGCATCGTCTTGGCTTTAGCAAATAGTTAATTAAAAAAGAGAGAGGACCATGGCACAGAAATTTGATGTTTGCGTACTTGGCGCAACAGGCTTAGTAGGCAAAACCATTATTGAAATTCTTGAACAACGAGACTTTCCAATTAATAAATTATACCCATTAGCAAGTGCACGCTCTGCTGGTGAATTTATTGAATTTAAAGGTGAAAGTATTGAAGTTTTAAATGCAGATAACTTTGACTTTAGCCAAGCACAAATTGGTTTCTTTTCAGCAGGTGGCGCTACCTCAGCTAAATTTGCACCAATCGCTGGCGAAGCAGGTTGTATTGTAATCGATAACACATCAGAGTTTCGTTACGAAGACGATATTCCACTAATTGTGCCTGAAGTTAACCCTCAAGCATTAGGTGAATACCGTAACCGTAATATTATTGCTAATCCTAACTGTTCAACTATTCAAATGTTAGTTGCATTAAAACCCATTCAAGACGCAGTGGGTATCTCACGTATTAACGTGTGTACATACCAATCTGTATCAGGTGGCGGTAAAGAATCAATGGACGAGTTAGCTAAACAAACAGCTGATTTGTTAAGTGGTAAGCCTGTTGAGTCTAAAAACTTCTCTCGTCAAATAGCGTTTAACGTTATTCCACAAATTGACGTGTTTTTAGAAAATGGCTACACCAAAGAAGAAATGAAAATGGTTTGGGAAACTAAGAAAATTTTCGGCGACGACAATATTCTAGTTAATCCTACTGCTGTTCGTGTTCCAGTGTTTTTTGGGCATGGTGAAGCGCTTCATATTGAAACTAACTCACCTATTTCAGCTGAAGAAGTTAAAGACTTATTAGAAAAAGCTGAAGGTGTTGTACTTTGTCGTAACGATGAAGACTTCCCAACTCAAATTGGCGAAGCTAGCGGTAAAGATGCTACATTTGTTGGTCGTGTACGTGAAGATATTAGCCACAACTGCGGCATAAACATGTGGATTGTTGCCGACAATACGCGTAAAGGTGCTGCAACAAACAGTATTCAAATTGCCGAACTATTAATAAAAGATCACTTATCTTAATTTAATAATTTATCATCGGATATACCTTAAACCCATTATTAGCTTCTAATAGTGGGTTTTTTTATGAGAATAATGCTACATTTCTTAAATAAAACTATAGAAAAACAAGAAATTACCGATATAGTAAAGATAAAATTAGATACCCCTATAGCAATTTCTGGGCAGTTAAAGAGCAGCCCCTAGTATTATGTAATGAGTTGGAATAAACTTTGCTTTGTTTTATCTGATCTTTATGTGACAAGTTATTGGCTCCATTAATAATAAATAGGAATGTTGTAATGCAACAATTTTTACGTCTGTGCCTGTGGCAGATTATTATGTTTACTGTTTTCACTGCTTCTACAGTTGCGGCTGAAGAAGCAGGTATACGTATTAAAGGGCCAAAATCGTCAGATGTTTTTCGATATGAGCAATATGGTCCTATTACTGCGCAAGATACTTTATGGAACATAGCTTTAAAAGTAAGGCCTGAAAACAGTTTATCTGTTTATCAAGTGATGCAGTCTTTATACATGCGCAACCCCCAAGCGTTTGTTGACAATAATTTCAATCACCTCGTTACAGGTGCTTATCTAAAAATTCCTTCTATTGATGAAATGCGATCAGTAGATAAAGAAGCCGCTCAAAAAAAATCTAGTAATGATGATAAAAACTGGGAAAAGAAAGTTGTTAAATCGAAACCTAAAAAAGTTATTAAACCAGAAGAATTATCAGTTAAAAAGAAAGATTTAGATGCTGCTAAAGTAGAAATAAACGAACAGCTGCAAACCTTCGGAAACGATCAAACTCAACGTTTATCAACCATTCAACAAGATGTTCTTGACTCTATTGACGGTTTACAAGCCTTACTTAAAGAAAACGAAGGATTAAGAAATAAACTTTCTTCATTTAATGAGCAACTAGATGTTATGCAAGATGAAGTTGCTAAAAGTAAAGAAATTAAGCTTCAAATGGATGACATGTTAGCTTTGCAACAAGCCTTAATAGACAAAGCCAATGCTGCAGAAGAAAAAGCCTTACGTCTTGAGCAAGAAAATAAAGAAAAAAATAATACCTTAATATCAAAAATTTTAGCAAGCGCTTGGTTTTATATTACTCTTTCTGCCATATTCATGGGCTTACTCGTTGGGAGCATTATTTGGTTTCTACTTAAAAGAAAATCAAAAGATGAGCCTGAAGAAGAAAAAGTTATTGCCAAAGAAGTAGAGCCGCCAGCTGAAGTTAAAACTGAAGAAAAACCTCCAGTTGAGGAAAAAGTTGAAGATGAGCTAACGTTGGATGATGAGCTTTCATTAGATGACGAATTATCTTTAGATGATGAGCTTGCTATCGATTTAGCTGAAGATGGTGATGATGACTTGTTTTCTGATGATTTATCTAACGATGATGTAATACATTTAGATGATGAAATAGATGACTTAGAAGATATCTCGTTAGCTGGAGAAGTGCTTGAAGGCGGCGAATTAGGGCAAGACGATTTAGATGCTTTATTAGCGGGTTTTGATGATGACGATCCTCTAGAGTCTTCCAAAGAAGATGAACCTGAGGAAGATAGTATTGATGATCTACTGGGGGGGACTGATGAACTAGAAGATTTCTCTGTTAGTCCAGAACCTGAACCAGAAGCAGCACCAGAGCCAGAAGAAGATATGTCGGGCGACCTAACTGATCCAGACGACATAGATGGGCTAATGGCGTCAGTTTCAGAGCCAGATCCAAGCCCTGAGCCAGCAGCACCAGAGTCAGAAGAAGATATGTCGGGCGATTTAACAGATCCAGACGACATAGACGCATTAATGGCGTCAGTTTCTGCGCCAGAGTCAAGCCCTGAACCAGAAGCAACACCAGAGCCAGAAGAAGATATGTCGGGCGACCTAACTGATCCAGACGACATAGACGCATTAATGGCGTCAGTTTCAGAGCCAGAGCCAAGCCCTGAGCCAGCAGCACCAGAGCCAGAAGAAGACATGTCGGGCGATTTAACAGATCCAGACGACATAGACGCATTAATGGCGTCAGTTTCTGCGCCAGAGTCAAGCCCTGAACCAGAAGCAACACCAGAGCCAGAAGAAGATATGTCGGGCGACTTAACCGATCCAGACGACATAGATGCATTAATGGCGTCAGTTTCTGCACCTGAACCTGAACCAAGTCCTGAAACAGAAGCTTCAGCTGAGCCAGAAGAAGATATGTCGGGCGACTTGACCGATCCAGACGATATAGACGCACTAATGGCGTCAGTTTCTGCGCCTGAACCTGAACCTGAATCTGAGCCAAGCCCTAAACCAGAAGCAACACCAGAATCAGAAGAAGATATGTCGGGCGACTTAACCGATCCAGACGACATAGACGCATTAATGGCGTCAGTTTCTGCACTTGAACCAAGCCCTGAACCAGAAGCAACACCAGAATCAGAAGAAGATATGTCGGGCGATTTAACCGATCCAGACGACATAGACGCGCTAATGGCGTCTATTTCAGATGAAGATGAGGAAATATCTCAATCGAGTTCGTCAGAAGAATTAAAGGATTCAGATGATTTGGATTCATTTTTAGAAAGTTTATCTGAAGAAGAAAATATTGAAATATCAAGTTCAGATGACATAGATGAACTTTTAAATTCAGATTCAGAAGTTGATGAAATACTTAAAGATATTTCAGAACAAGAGTCTTTAGATACAGACTCAAACCCTGAAGCAGATAATAAAGCCTTAATTAACAACTTTACACAAGAAAGTGCTGCACCTTTCTTAAACTTTGATTTTAGTGATATTCATTCGCAAGAAGATACACCTGAAAATGAGGCTTTGGTAGTAGAGCAAGATGATAGCTCAGATGATTTAAGTGATGAATTAGATATAGACCAATTAATTGCAGACGCTGAAAAAGAACAAAGTGACGAACTTGATACTAATGATGAATTAGGTCTTGATGATGAGCTTGATATTGGTGACGAACTTGATATTGATAGCTTAATTGATGAGCTAAGCCCTCAGCCATCTAATAATGAAATTAGTGAGGTTGAAGAAGTAGAAGATACATCAAGTGCGATTGATGAAGAAACATTAAAAGCAATGGAAAGCGACTTTGATGAAGCTGCGTTAAGTAATTTATTAAACGAAAGTGATGATTTTGAATCAAATGAGCCAATAGAGTTATCGCCGGATTTTAGTGACAGTAATGTATTAGCCGATCTATTAGCTGATGATGAAACAGAAAAAGTAACCACAACAGAAGCTAACGAATTAGAAGATATACAAGAATTAGATAATCTAGATTTTGATGAGTTATTGTCAAATATAGAAGAAGAAAATGCGTCAAGAGAAGTTGAAGAGTTTGAATTAAGTGATGACTTTGATATGGAATTAGACATTGGAGACGACTTAATTGATCAGGCATTTAATGAGTCTACCAATACATCGAAAGAAGATTTTATTTCTGTAGATTCATTATTATCAGACAGTTTTGAAGGTAATAGTTTAGAAGAACCATACGATAAAACTAATATTGATGTTGGTTTAAATGAATTCCCTGAATTTAGTGGTGACTTAAATTTAGATGATGGGGATGATGACAGCGGAATGGAAGCCAAATTAGATCTAGCCAAGGTTTATATCGAAATAGACGACAAAGAAAATGCTGAAGTTATTTTATTAGATGTAGTGGCCAATGGTGATCCACAACAACAGCTAGACGCCCAACAACTACTTGATAACTTAATGTAAAATATAAGAAGTTAAAATATTTGCTCATATGAATCGGTTTAGGTGATCATTTTATAGTATGCTGTATTTATATCTTTAAAGTTTAAAAATCTCATCTATGATAAAAACTTATGAACATCAAGTCACGGAAGATGCAGATAACACATTAAATAACATCTTAGACATAATCGTCGAAGGAACATGGGATTGGAATCGAAATACCGGACACGTTGAACGAAGCCCTAGCTGGTTTCGAATGCTTGGCTACGAAGTTGGTATTTTAAATAAAGATGTTTTTACGTGGGAAAACATCATTCATCCTGATGATTATGAAAGTGTAATGGCTACCTTTGAATTAGTCACAACAGGAAAAATCAATCAATATTCAATAGAGTATCGTTGTAAAAAATCTAATGGTAGCTATTTATGGATAGCTGATAGAGCAAAAGTCATTGTGTATAATCAAGACGGAACTATTGCGCGGATGATTGGTGCGCACCAAGATATTAACGAACAAAAAATAGCTCAGGAAGAACTTTTTAAGAAAAATCAACTCTTGAAAGCAGGCAATGTAACCTTAGAAAACATCATCAGAATAAAAGCAGAAGAGCTTGAAAAAGCGAATAAAGAACTCAAAGAAAAAATGATTGAAGTAGAGCGTATTTCAAATACAGATCCTTTAACAGGCATCGCCAATCGTAAGAAATTTGAAGCAGACCTCAAAAAAGAAATATCACGTGCTGACCGTTATAGCCATCCACTGGCATTAGTTATTTTTGATATCGACTTTTTTAAACGTGTTAACGACACCTTAGGCCATAAAGCAGGTGATAATGTTTTAAGGAAAATGACTCAACTTGTATCTGATAATATTCGAGGCATAGATTTTTTTGCACGCTGGGGTGGAGAAGAGTTTGTGCTCATTCTTCCTTGTCGAGCACTTAAACATGCCATTATGGTGAGCGAAAAATTGCGCATGTTGATCAGTCAGTATGAAATTGAGCCTGACTTATTTATTACCTGCAGTTTTGGGGTAACTGAATATGGTAAAGGCGATACCATTGAAAGTTTATTTCATCGAGTAGATAAAGCCCTTTATAGGGCCAAAGACTTAGGTCGAAATAAAGTTGAAATTGAAATCAAAGGTGAACAGCTAGGAAATACAAGTGCTTAAATCAATTCACCATGCAGCGATTATTTGTTCTAACTACGAGAAATCTAAACATTTTTATACCAAAATATTAGGTTTAGAAATTATTGCAGAAAACTATCGTGCAGCCCGAGATTCATTTAAGCTTGATTTAAAATTGCCAAACGGAGGACAAATTGAGTTGTTTTCGTTTCCCAATTCACCTGCACGACCAAGCTTTCCTGAAGCTTTAGGTTTAAGACACCTTGCTTTTTGTGTTGACTCGGTTGAAGCAACATCAGCTCACCTCATATCAAAAAACATACCTGTAGAGCCCATTCGTATAGATGAATACACTAACAGAAAATACACCTTTTTTTCTGATCCAGACGGACTACCCTTAGAGTTATACGCAGACTTATAACTCCAATCGTTAACTTAAACAAAAGTCATGCTAGAAAGAGCAGCAGACTCTATTCATTCCGTTCGCTTTGTACCATTTTATTGGCAATATTAACCTATATTCATAATGGTAATTTTAGTATTGTTTTATGTAATCTAGGTTATACCAAATGCATTAATGAATTGACCTATTTTAAACGAGTCTAAATGATCAATTGATTATTTATATTGGTATGAAAATTCACCACTTAAAAGCTAATACTGGTTAGTTTAGCTTATAACCAAAAGGACTAATAATATGAAGATAGCTGTTACTGCTGCCAGTGGACAACTCGGAGCTGCAATTATTAAAGCTTGTATTGCTTTGATCTCAAAAGATAATGTCATTGGCCTTGCGCGTACTCCTGAAAAGGCTGAACATTTAGGTATTGAAATTCGCCCAGGCGATTACAATAATGCAGATGAATTAGAACAGTCTTTACAAATGATTGATACCCTATTAGTAGTGTCTGGCATAGACGCACCAGACAAACGTATTCAACAACACCGCAATGTTATTCAGGCTGCTAAAAATGCAGGAGTAAAAAAAATTGTTTATACAAGCGTACAAGGTGCCGAAGAAGGTACTGCTTTTTCTCCTGTTATTCAAAGCAACAGGCAAACCGAAAAAGATATACAAGAAAGTGGGCTAGAGTGGGTTATTGGCCGCAATGGGATTTATATAGAACCTGATATTGAATATATTGAAAACTATAAAAAATCTGGAGGTATTTTTAATTGTGCCGACAATGGTAAATGTGGTTACACAAATCGTGCTGAATTAGCTTATGCATATGCCCGTATGTTGACTGAAGATCGGCATAACGGACAAGTTTACAACTTGCACGGCGAAGCGATAACACAGTCTCAACTTGCTGAGTATATGAATACTGCTTTTGGTACTGATCTAGTCTTTAAGTCTATGACTGTAGAAGAGTATCGTAAGGAACGTATTAGCGAGTTAGGTGAATTTATGGGTACAGTGATTGCAGGTATCTATGAGGGTATTCGTGAGGGTAAAGCTAATAATTTGAGTCATTTTAAACAAGCCGCAGGTAGAGAACATCAAAGTTGGAATGAGTACTTTGCCAATATAAAATCAGGAATATAAGCTAAAAAGTGTCAAGCAAATTTATTCGAATGGATAGTAGTCGTGTTTTGTTATGAAACGCGACTTCATCACTAAGTTTTACTTAGTAGAGCATTATTTTTACAAGGGAATAACTACGGAAATTTAGCATCATCAAACCCTCCTTGTTTTAAGCTAAATATGTTAATAGTAAAAGTTAATCACAATTAACCACTTAGATAAAAGCACCTAAAATACACTTATCTAATAAACTTCCTCATTCCTTACACAGTTGTTGCACATTATTTCGATAGAATTTTATCAATTAAAGCAACATAAAATAATGTAAGGATTTTTATATGTTTAGCCATATATCGAGTAATAACAAAAGTCAGAAGTTAAAGCAGCTTCTTCTATTAACTACCTTAAGCTTATTTTTCATCATATCGGGTTGCGGCAGTGATAATACTGAAACTGAGATAGTTGAAGAAGAAATTGTTATAGAAGAACCTTCTGATAATGATTCAAATGAAATTACAGATACAGATTTTGAAACAACCGACTGGACCGATGCTACTCATAGCAAAAGTGCAGATCCAGATTTTGATGAGGTATTCGATAACACACAAGTTAAACGTTTCGATTTCGTGGTAACACCAGAGCGCTGGCAAAGTATGTTAGATAACATGACAGACTTGTATGGTGAATTTGGTCAACGTACAGCAAGCCCCGCTGGCGGATTAAGCGATCAAGATGAAGATCCTATTTTTGTTCCTTCAGATGTATATTATAACGATAAGCAATGGTACCGAGTAGGTATTCGCTTCAAAGGAAACTCATCATTACAAACCAGCTGGCAACAAGGCATACTTAAGCTGTCATTCAAATTAGACTTTGACGAATTTGAAGATGATTACCCGCAAATAGACAATCAACGATTTTACGGTTTTAAAAAATTTAGTTTGAAAAACAACTACGACGATCAATCGCTATTACGTGAAAAAGTTGCCGCAGATGTTTATAAACGTGCAGGCATAGCCGTGTCTAATACCGCCTTTTACGCTTTATATATTGACCATGGTAATGGTCCAGAATACTTCGGTTTATATACCCTTGTTGAAGAAATAGACAGCACAGTTCTTGAAACCCAATTTGTTAATGATGATGGTAACTTATATAAGCCAGAAGACGGCGGAGCAAACTTTGTTGAAGGTAGCTTTAATACAGAGAACTTTGAAAAGAAAACCAATGAAGATGACGAAGACTGGTCAGATATTATTGCATTATTTGATGCTCTGCATGATGAAACACGATTAAGTGATCCAGCAACTTGGCGAACTAATTTAGAAGCAGTATTTGATGTTGATGGGTTTTTAAAATACTTAGCCGTAACGGGTATTATTCAAAATTGGGATACCTATGGTCGAATGCCACATAACTATTATCTTTACAACAACCCTGAAACATCAAAACTTACATGGATCCCATGGGATAACAATGAAGCATTACAAGACGGAAAAATGGGGGGCTCATTAGCGCTTGATTTCTCTAACCTTGAATCAAGTAGTTGGCCGTTAATTGCAAAACTGTATGCTGATGAAACTTATAAAGCACGCTACAACAATTACCTGCAATACGTTATTGGCGATGCCTTCGAAACCAATAGTATTCAAGGCATATATAGCGATTACTCCTCATTAGTAGAGCCTTATGCGACTACAGAACTTTCAGGATTCTCATTTTTGAACAGTAGTAATAACTTTTATCAAGCGATTGAACAACTTAACGAACATGCAGAAAGTCGAGCAGAAGCGGTTGAAACATATTTGAATAGTCAATAATACCTATTAACGTTGGGTAAAATGTCTAAATAAAATCACGATTTAATAAAAGCTCAATCGCTTGCGGTTGAGCTTTTCTTCACTTAAGAGTTTAGAGAATTTCAGGCAATAAAAAAGCACCAATAAATGGTGCTTCGTATACTAGGAAATCAGATTATGATTTTTTAAACTTACGTGATGCTAAACCCATAATGCCTAATGCGAATATAGCAAGAGTAGAAGGTTCAGGGACAGAAGCTACATCATCGGTATAGTCATAAGATATCTGAGCAGTTAGAAAGCTTGAAGAGCTAGATACATTCACCTCTGTTCTTGGTGTATAAACTAAAGATAATGTACCATCAATGACAAGGGAAGATAATAACACTTGAGGTATAAATATGGTTTGAAATATAGCTTGTGAATTATCGTTCTTTGTGGGACTTAACGCGTCAAGATTAGCATTTAAATGGAAAAGGTCATTTGATATAAGGTTTCCATCTAATGAAACACTCAGAGATTCTGAAGAACTCAATGCTCCTGCAACTCCTTCGTATGACCAATCGCCCATAGAGGTCGTTATTAACGTAGCCCCTGTTACAGGTGCAAAAGTAGGCGTTGCAAAATTGAATGTAATTACATTTGGAAAATTCAAATTGCCACTAAAGGTTTGAGAGTCTGTATAAGTTATAATGCTTGCATTTGCAATTCCACTTACAGATAAGATTAATCCTGCAAAAGCTGCTTTTAAGTATTTTATGTACATAGTATTTCCTTCATTTAAAACTCTATTGAATTAATAATGTATATTAGATTTTTTATATTGTATACAAATCTAAGCATTTAACATGCCGGATTTTAAAAATCATTTAAAATCAATAAGTTGTTTTTTATTTTGTGTTTTAAATAAATATAGATTGTAAAAGAAATAGACATTTAATTAGTTCGAAAAACCTCTGTTAACTTTTTATTCTGCTTTTATTAACATTTGCAATTGTTACCACCCAACAAAACATTGCTGTATAATCCCACGCATTAAACAACAGCCTTTTTAAAACCTTAATTTAGGCTGTTAACACCTATTTATAACGCTTTAACCGATTGGTTCAAAGCCAGTTAAAGCAACAGAGCACAATATGACCGTAGAACAATTCGACCCGCAAGCATCTAAAAAAAGTAGTAACTCGGCTGAAAGCCAAACCACTACGTTAAACATTCCATCTAAAATGATTGAAGAACAAGCTAACGCTCAACAGCCAGCTAAAGCCGCTAAAATTGGTTTTGTGAGTTTAGGTTGCCCTAAAAACTTAGTCGATAGCGAGCGTATACTTACTCAGCTTCGTACTGAGGGTTACGATGTGGTTAACTCTTACGCTGATGCTGAAATGGTGATTGTAAATACCTGTGGTTTTATTGATTCAGCGGTGCAAGAGTCGCTTGATACCATTGGCGAAGCGCTTGCTGAAAACGGCAAAGTGTTAGTTACCGGTTGTTTAGGTGCGAAAAAAGACGAAATTATTGAGTTACATCCTAATGTTTTAGGTGTTACTGGTCCGCATGCTTACGACGAAGTGTTAACACAAGTTCATCAACATGTTGCTAAGCCTGTTCATAATCCCTTTATCGATTTAGTGCCGCCTCAAGGTGTTAAGTTAACGCCTAAGCATTACGCGTATTTAAAAATATCGGAAGGCTGTAACCACCGTTGTACTTTCTGTATTATTCCGTCGATGCGTGGTGATTTAGACTCGCGTCCAGTGGGTGATGTATTAGGTGAAGCAAAACGTTTAGTGAATGCTGGCGTTAAAGAGTTATTAGTTATTTCGCAAGATACTTCTGCTTACGGTGTTGATGTTAAGCATAAAACAGATTTTTGGGATGGCATGCCCGTTAAAACTCACATGCAACAATTGTGTGAAGAGCTAGCGAAGCAGGGCGTTTGGATCCGCTTACATTATGTTTATCCTTATCCGCATGTAGATAAAATCATTCCATTAATGGCTGAAGGTAAAATACTGCCTTATTTAGATATTCCATTTCAACACGCTAACAAACGTATTCTTAAATTAATGAAGCGTCCTGGTAGCTCTGACCGTGTATTAGAGCGTATTAAAAAGTGGCGTGAAATTTGTCCTGAATTAGTGATTCGTTCAACTTTTATTGTTGGTTTTCCGGGTGAAACTGAAGAAGAGTTTGAAGAGTTGTTAGACTTTTTAGAAGAAGCCCAGCTAGACCGAGTGGGTTGTTTTAAATACTCGCCAGTTGAAGGCGCTACGGCAAACGCGTTACCTGATCATGTTTCTGACGACGTGATGGAAGAACGCTTACAACGCTTTATGGAAGTACAAGCCAGAATAAGCTCTGCAAAATTACAAGCGCGTATTGGTCAAGAATACCTTATTCTTGTTGATGAAATAGACAGCTTAGGTATTGTCGGTCGTTCATACATGGATGCACCTGAAATAGACGGTAAAGTCTTTTTGTCTGACGATTACGATGCCGAGCCGGGCGACCTTATTTGGGTCCAAATTATTCATGCGGATGAACATGATGTTTGGGGTGTTCGCGTAGAAGATTAGTTTTATACCCGTTACCAATCAAGAGGCTATTTCAGAGCACTTGAGCGATATCAATTCAAGGCAATGCTTTGTAATAATGGTCGTTCCCTTATAAAAAGCATTGTTGATGAAGTGATTTTGCTCAAACGCTTCTTCGATGGGTCTAAAAACAATTTATGGGGCTTATTAATTTTAGTCAGGTTCCTACACGGATTTAGGATATTAGGGTAACGCAGGAGCAGTTACCGAGAATAACCATGACGTAAACTTAATGCCTTGCATACATGGATGTAGACCTTAGATTTCGTTTGGAACGTGAAATCTGTGCCTAAATTGTTTTTAGTTCCCACTGAAACCTGTATCTTGAATGATAACGGGTATATAAGAAAACGAATATATAAATAAAAGCCTAACGATGAACATGCTCCATTTAGTTAGGCTTTTTGTATGTGAAGCTTTTTGGTTAAAGTTTACTTTTTAAGTTTTTTTGATGGCAAGGTTATTAATTTACTCTAACCGAATTTCAGGTAAATGTATGAGAGTTAGTCTGCTTGTTTAAGTGCTTTTTTCAAAGGTCCAAGATGTGCTTCATAATTGCGCCATTGCTCTAAACCACTTTGATAAATAGGTTGTCGAACTTGCTCAGAGCTTGGTGTACGTACGGCACGTTTGTTGGTATGAAAATCGATACAAGCTTGCTCAAAAGGCAATCCACAATAATCGAGTATACGACGTACTTGAGTTTCTAAATCGGCAACTACATCTTCGTACTGAACACGTAATATTTTACCGGGTAACTCTTTGTCCCAATGCTCCATAATATCGACATAACTTTGGTAATAATGTCCAATATCTTCAAGATCATAAGAGAACTGTTGTCCTTCACCAAATAACTGTTTGAAACCACTAAAGCAACAAGACATTGGATGGCGTCTTGCGTCTATAATTTTGGCGTTAGGTAAAATTAAATGTATTAGGGCGATATGCCGAAAGTTGTTTGGCATTTTATCAATAAAAAACATTCCACCTTGGCGATGATGTTGAGTTTCTTCAATATAAAGGTCACCCATTTTTTTGATGTCTTCAGCTGATATTTTTTTAAGAATACCTGGGTATTTAGGTATTTCTTGTTTTAACTTTCGTCCACCTAAACGATGAGCTAAACCTATGATATTGGCTAATTCCATAGTGCCATCTACTTGTGAGTGTGACGAGAGAATTTGTTCTAATAAGGTTGAGCCTGCACGTGGTAGCCCAACAATAAATATAGGATCTGGCGCTTGGCAACCAGCTTCTTTATTACGTTCAAAAAAGTCTGCATCGAAGTCGCTTTTTTGAATATCAAATAAGGTATCAAGACTTTTGCTATCAAATTTGTCTAGCTCATTTTTTAGCTTGT
Organism: Pseudocolwellia sp. G5-9; assembly: GCF_055808995.1. NCBI lineage: Bacteria > Pseudomonadati > Pseudomonadota > Gammaproteobacteria > Alteromonadales > Colwelliaceae > Pseudocolwellia > Pseudocolwellia sp. G5-9. The sequence goes on along the minus strand of NZ_CM147893.1, from coordinate 1,940,189 downwards.
TGCCTCTATGATAAAAAGTGAACGCTTCATCGAATTCTTTTCTGTCTTCTAGGTCTTTTCCTATAGCGAAACAAAAGTGAACTCTATCATTTACTGAAATTTCAGAACTTGCCTCTTGTTCTCGCATTTGTTGGCGTTCTTCTTCAGTAAATCGGTAAGTTTTTAGGTTAGCTAAACTCCAAAATGCATCGCCAAAATCAGGCTTGCTAGTATAGGCATTTCGATAAACAGTGATAGCATCTTCAACTCGGCCCATAGTTTTAAGGGCATGCCCTAGTGTTAAGTGAATGGAGTGATTGTTTGGATTACTTTGTAAAACTGTTTCAAAAGTATCTATAGCCGCAGCAAAATCGCCTGTTGCTTGTTGGGCATTACCTAATGCTATTTTGAAATTCGAATTATTAGGATCTGCCGCTAAAAGGATTTTTGCTTGTTCTAATGCTTTATTAAACTTTTGACGTTTATGCAAAACATTAACATAGTCTAAACGTGCTCTGTGATATTTTGGTTCAAACTCAAGACAGCTTGCTAATAAGAATTCAGCATCGTCAAACACTTGGAATTTTGAACCTAACTCCGCTAATAAGCGCATTGCTTCGGGGTGATGCGGGTTATCTTTTAAAAAGTGACGGCATAGCCATTCAGCTTTGTGTAAATGTTTTTGATAAATTAAGCTTGAAACAGAAACTAATTCAGGCGGTAAGCTAGATAGCCAATCAAAATGTTTTTTAGCTTCAAGCTTTTTTGAATAACTAGGCTCATTAGCCAACACACGCCAACTTCCAAATAAGGCAGGGTTTAAAGTGACGGCTTTATCAAAAACAGCAATAGCTTTTGAGGTTTCGCCTAAGGCTTTATAAATATAACCTTGTTCTTGATACGCTCTTGCATGCTCGGGAACTTTGACCAGTACTTGGTTAAGGTTATCCATAGATTCGTTATATTTTTTTTGTTTGCGCTGACACACCGCAAGACAATAAATACCTTCAATATGTTCTGGATGTTCATTAAGCATATTATTAAGATTTTCAGCGGCTTCATTAAGTTGACCTTTTTGGATCAATTGCTGAGACTTTTTAATAATCTGTTCAGGTTGTTGAGTATTTAATTGTTCAGGCAAAGTAATGTCCAGTGAATATCAGGTGTATTGTGTGTTGAATGTTTTATATAAGCAAAAATTAAAAAAGGTTGGCGATTTTACACGCCAACCTTACATAATTTTTAAATGTTAATAGTCGTAACTTACTCTAAAACCAATAGTACGTGGTCTAGTTGGAGAGACTCTGAACACGTTATCCGCAGAACCAGCAGCTACTTGACCTAACGAGTCTGTCGCATTATCGATGAAGAAAGTTGCTCTCCAGTCGTCTTTGCTTATACTCGCTGATAAGTTAAGTTGATTATAAGATGGTAACTCAACACGGTCATCAGCAACTAAACTGTTGAAGCGTGAATCTGTCCATTTGAAAACAGCTTGATAAACAACAGAAAAATCATCGGCTTCTTGGTAGATACGAGCGCCAATTACACCTTCCGTTTCAGGAGCGTAAGGTAGATTTGAACCTACAGGAGCAATATTAATAAGCGTATCTGGTATATCTGTTAATTCAGAATCAATATAACTGAATGAACCGAATAGATCTAAGTAGTCGTTAGCGGTCCAATTTAGTTCAAATTCAAGGCCGTTAATTTCGGCTGAGCCAACATTATCAAAAAATGAGCTTTTAGCTATACTTAGATCAAGAACACCTTGTTGAAGATCAGTGAAGTCAGCATTATATATTGCACCGTTAAAACGTAAAGTATTGTCTAACCAAGTTGTTTTCCAACCTAATTCTATACTCACTACATCATCAGTATCAAAAGTCGCAGGAATGTCTCCAGTGCCAAACGTACGGTTGAATCCACCACCTCGGAAGCCTTCAGAGTAGGTTGCATAGAACATTGTATTCTCATCCATTTTCCAACGGATATTACCTTTGTAAATGGTTCCTGATAACGTTGCTGGCGTTTTGCCGGCAAGGTTTTTATCTACATTGGTTCCTGCATCAGCTTCTGGTCCCGCTGCTTTTTGTCCGAAAGGAGATTGGCCTTTAAGTCCTATTTCAATTTCATAATGTCTAGCGCCGAGAGTTACCGTTACATCGTCAGTCACGTCGTAAGCTATTTCACCAAATACGGAGACTTCTTCACGATCTGATTGGTAATCATTGAAATAAGTTACACCTGCAGGGCGAGCACTGCCGTCTGTATTAGTAAAGGCACCTGGTATAGGAAAGTTTGGTGAAAAACCTGCTTGAACAGAACCGGCATAGTTAAAATCAGTTAAGCTGTTAAGTTGTTGATCATCATAGAAAACCCCACCAATAGCTCTTAAACGATCTTCAGCATTAGTAGAAACACGGATCTCATGAACAGAACGTTTAGTTTCAAATTGCTCTGATGTGGTCATTACTGGGCTAAAACATTCATCGTAACCAGAGGCACAAGTATAATAAGGTACGTAAGGGCCTACTTCGATGTAAGCTGTGTAATCAGTATTACCTTGATAGGTACGGTCAGTATATGAACCGTTGTAGATCACTTCAAGATCACCAAGCATACCATTCACAGTCCATTGTGTTAGGTTAACTTCATCGTCACCTTCAACAGGTGAAAAGGTCGTTACGTTTAAGTCATCATCTGTACTGATTGATGGGTCATATTCAAAAGAACCTTCAATATCAAGTTGCTGGCTTGTATGTTGTACTAACAAATCCCATTCGTTGTTGATTTGCCATAACGCACTGGCTCTCATGCCACTGTAGGTTGCTTCGTTGTAATCGTCTTTTGCATATATGCCGTTAGTTACTTCTAATCGAGATGAAGGAACGGTTCCACCTAAGCCTGGGTTTGTTAGTGGTATCTTAGTGGTTGCAAGCTGGTTATCAATAAAACCGGCATCAGTTGAGCTATAACCCGCAAGTCTGATTGCAAATACGTCTTCTACAAGAGGAATGTTAACGAAGCCTTCTGTTTTATTACTGATGCCACCACTCTTCGTTGACGATATACCTAATTCGCCACCAGCTCTGAAGTCAGTTAAATCTGGTTTGTTAGAAATAAGACGTACAGTACCGGCCTGTGAACTAGCACCAAATAATGTACCTTGGGGGCCTTTTAATACTTCTACTCGTTGTAGATCTACGGCATATAAATCAATATTACGGCCTGGTGTTGTGATAGGGGCCTCATCAAGGTAAAAAGCTACACTTGGTTCGCCGCCGATACCTGCAAGCCTGACATCTGCACGTCCTGCAGAAACACCACGGATATAAGTTTCTTGTTTACCCGGACCTTGACCTTCTGAACTAACACCTGGAAGTAAAGCAACGTAATCTTCAAAACTATCAATACCAAGTTCTTGGAGCTTTTGACCGCTCATTGCTTGAACAGCAAGTGGAACTTCTTGTTGGTTTTCAGAGCGGCGGGTTGATGTAACAATTATTCTTTCGAGTTGGCGATCACTGTCAGCTTCTTTTTTTCTACATTATTTTCTTGAGCCTGAATTGCACCATTACTCAATGCAAGCGCTACTGCTACAGTTAATACTGTTTTAGTAGGTCTTTTTATGTGAGACATATGTATCCTTTGTATTTATTGTTCCTAAAAATATTAAGTACTCATTTAAGACAGAGCTTCTTCAACAGCGATATTTTCCCCTTAGCAGCAAACCATAAAATAACTTTCAATGGCCATTAGCTTCGAAATTTACTGTTAGATACTTTGTCTTTAAGTTTTGCCTTAATTGTTCTGTAACAACATACTTATATATTAAAAATATACAGAGTATAGGTAGAAGAAACGTAGTTACTTAACCTGTTTTTTACGATCTCAAAGGAACCGTTTGAATGATCGTTTGGGGGATTATAACAAATGAAGCAAATAAGGGGGCAGTTTCAAGCGGTTTATTTGTGAAAAATTATTCGTTCTCTAACTTTGTGGTAAAACCGATGAACTTATTGCTTTGCTTATTAAGTTTGTGTGAAAGTTCTTGTTTTGTGGTTGTATTGCGGGAATAATGCCGAATTTTCTACGATACAGAAAGAAGTGTTGTTAAGATATTTACCAATATAGAGAAGCTTAATGCTAAACTTAGATTGAAATGAAAGGCTTTTATTTACTTTATTGTTCGTGTTGAAAGTAATTATTAAAGAATAATGAGAATTGAATTTTGGATAAAAACGTTTTAAAAATAGGCCATCGTGGCGCAATGGGGCATGAGCCTGAAAATACCATTCGGTCTTTTATAAAAGCATTGGCGTTAAATGTAGATGCTATAGAGTTAGATGTTTATGTGTGCAAAACAGGTGAAGTTATTGTTATGCACGATGATAAAGTTGATAGAACGACAAATGGTAAAGGTTATACAGAAGATAAAACCTTTGCCGAGTTAAGAGTTCTTGATGCGGGTAAAGGTGAACTTGTACCCACTCTTGAGGAAGTTTTAGACGTTATAGATAAGAAAGTTATCGTGAACGTTGAGCTAAAAGGTAAAGACACTGCATTAGCCACTATCCAAGTTATTAAAAAATATATAAAAACGAAAGGCTGGGCTGAAAGTGACTTTATGGTTTCTTCATTTGATCATCACGAATTAAGTAAGTTTAAACAGCATTATCCTGAAATATCGATTGGAGCATTAATTGAAGGTGTTCCACTTTCGTATAGTGAATGTGCTGTTCAACTTCAAGCAGATTCTGTTAATTTGAGCTTAGATTTTATTAATCAAGATTTTGTAAATGATGCACATGAAAAAGGTTTGAAAGTATATGTTTGGACAGTTAATGAATACGATGACATTGCTAAAGTGAAAGCTTTAGGTGTTGATGGTGTTTTTAGTAACTTTCCAGAACGGCTTTAAGTAAAAATATAAAAATAAGAATTTAATTGAATTGAGCTATGAGTATATACGTCAGTTTTACGTAAACAATTGAATATCATAGTGCATGTACAGTTAATGTTAATTCACACCAACAGAACCAGAGTTTTATAGCAGCGTCAGAAACTATATTACAGCGTTCAACGAGAAATTATGTCTAGTAGACCTCCTAAACAATTAAACATCCTTATCTATATGTATTTGGGTTATGCCGCCATGATGATCTGTCGACAAATGATCACCATTCTCAGCCCTGCTATGCTTGCTGATGAGACTTTGGGCTTAACAAAAACAAACTTAGGGGACTTTGCCGCATACGGTACTTTAGGTGCTCTGGTGGGAAAACTTATTTGGGGACCTCTTGCTGATAAAATTGGCGGACGTTTTACCTTTTTAGCTGGTGTGTTACTTACTGCGTTATTTATTATTGCCTTTGGGTTTTCACCTAATGTGATGGTATTTTCAGTATTTGCCTTTTTACTTTACCTTACTAAATCAGCTGGCTGGCCGGGTATGACTAAGTTAGTAGGCGATTGGTATCATCCTCATCATTACGGAAGAGTATGGAGTATTTTATCAACCAGTTCGCGTTTTAGTGTTGTACTTGCTACTTTATTTTTTGGTTGGTTATTAAGCTTTATGCATTGGCGAACAGTGGCCATTATCGCTGCTGTTTTTGCTTTGGTTATATTTTTAGGGTGTTATATTTTCTTAAAAGAAAAGCCTGAAAACCCTAATTTCTTTAAAGATAATGAAGGTGAAAATGACAACACTAATGCAAGTCCTGAAGAAATTGAACTAGCCTTAGCATCAAAACAAGCCCTTGATAATAAGTACAATCATCCGCTGGAAGGCACTAGCATGATGGGTGGAATGCTCGCTTTTGCTAAAAGCCCACGAGTTTGGTTAGTGGTGATCATGTTGATGATGCTAACTTGTATGATGGCATTTTTAGATTTTGTAGCGGTTTACTTGATGGAAAGCTACAAGCTAACACCTTCGCAAGCTGCAATGGCTTCTACTATATTCCCAATAGGTTCTTTAGGTGGGCTATTAGCTTCTATCGCGTTTTATGATCGCTTCTCCAAAAAGGGCATTAGAACCGTTCTAACCATAGCGTTAACTATTAGTTTACTGAGTGTACTAACGTTGAAGTATTTATCTTGGTTTGCTTTTAGTAACGAAGTTAATTATTTGGTGGCGCTAACGGCTATTTTCTTATTCGCTTTTTCAATATCACCGGCTTATTACTTACCTATGTCAATATTCTCTATTGAATATGGCGGACCACATAGCGCGAAACTCGTGTGTTTAATTGATGCTTTTGGTTTTGCTGCAAGTGCTACATTTGGCTTTGTTGGCGGTAGATTAGCTGATAGTGCCGGTGGCTGGTCTAGCTTTATGAATATGTTAATTTTAATTTCTGCTGTGGGTATTCTCTCCGTATGGGGTTTTATGCATTCAGAATATAAAGCGGCAAAGTCAGTGTAAGGTTTAATACTAATCGCAATGGCCAATGACATCGTGATTTATTTAATTATTAAAACAACTCGTTATTAAAATAAATGTCTCACCTACAGGAAGTATGTGCTTAGGTTCAGTCTGGAACGATGAACCTATGTATTTGACCATTTATTCGTCGTATAAAATAGGTCAATTCATTAATGTGTTTGGTATAAATTGTTTTTAGAGCCATCGAAGAAGTAATATCGCTTAAGTATTCTGAAATACGTATCTTGATTGGTAACGGGTATATAACTTAATTAACTCAGTGTTACTTAACTTTCCTAAATCAATCTGAACGAATTCCTATGCTTACGGTTATCTTCTATTAATAATTAATTTTTTATATTTAACTCGTGCTTTTGTAACTTTCTGTATAGCGTTCTCACACTTATTTCTAATTTTTCAGCAATAACTTTAGGTTGGTTACCGTATTGTTTAAGCAAGTCAGTAATGTGTTTTTTTTCATTTGAGATGAGGTTTGTAGTACTGTTTTGTGTTTGATTTAAGACAATAATTTTTTGTGGTAATGATTCAATAGTAATTAAATCATCATCACTCAGTAAAGCACTGCGTTGAACAATGTTTTTAAGCTCTCGTACATTGCCGGGGTAATGATAAAGGGTTAATGCGTTTAATGCCTCGGGTGAAAACTTTTTAGTTGGAAATTCACTTTTTAGTAATAAATGTTCGGCGAGTAATGGAATATCGGTTTTTCTTTCTTTTAATGTGGGTAAGTGAATAGGAAAAGCGTCAATTCGATAATATAAATCTTCTCTAAACTCTCCTTGTTCTACCATTTCTTCTATGTTCTTATGGCTTGCACAAATTAGCCTAAAATTGGCTTTTTGCTTTTCAGTACTGCCAACTCGTCGGTAATATCCTGTTTCCAGTAATCGTAATAACTTTACTTGTAAGTTTAAGGGGATATCGCCAATTTCATCTAAAAATAGGGTGCCGCCATTTGCCATACAAACTAAGCCTTTTTTACTGGTAATCGCTGGTTTTTCAATTGATTCTATTATTGCTTGAATGGTTTGATTTACCACGATTACCTGCTTGTTTGTGACATTTATGACTTTGATGTTTTTATTTAATGTCATTTATGTCTCTATTGAAAGGTTTTTATCTGAAATATTCTTATTGTAAGTGTTAATAAACTGTTTTTTATAGGTTTTAATTTTGTTTTGTCTTGTGGCATCTTTGTTGCTTTTTAAGTAGTTAATTAATGAAGTACAGAAAATACTGAGCTGCTGAATAAAGTTGTTGAACCTTATTTTTATCGATTAATAAGAGCATTAATTTTATTTAAAAAGAGAATTTGAAAAACTATTGATTTCAATCAATGATTAGTTAGATAGAAACCAAAGCTAGCTCAAGCCATAGTAATATGTTTTTTAACACAAAAGAGCAATAACGAGAGTAATGAGTATGATAAGTGAAACCCTAGTAGAACTATCGCGGTGGCAGTTTGCTGTTACGGCATTATTTCATTTTTTGTTTGTACCACTAACTTTAGGTTTAACTTGGATTTTGTTCATCATGGAGTCGGTTTACGTGATGACTGGCCGCGAAATTTATCGTGACATGACCAAGTTTTGGGGCAAGTTATTTGGTATTAACTTTGCCATTGGTGTGGCTACTGGCCTCACGATGGAGTTTGAGTTTGGTACCAACTGGTCATATTACTCTCATTATGTGGGTGATGTTTTTGGTGCGCCATTAGCCATTGAAGGCTTGATGGCTTTTTTCCTTGAATCTACCTTTGTGGGTATGTTCTTTTTAGGTTGGGATCGCTTAAGTAAACGACAGCACTTAATAGGGACTTTCCTAATGGCATTAGGCACTAACTTGTCTGCGTTATGGATATTAATCGCCAATGGTTGGATGCAAAACCCTATTGGTAGTGAATTTAATTACATGACCATGCGCATGGAGTTAGTGAGCTTTAGTGAAATTATTTTTAACCCTGTTGCTCAGGTTAAATTTATTCATACCGTTGCTGGTGGCTATGTTGCTGGGTCAATGTTTGTTTTAAGTATTAGTAGTTATTACTTACTGAAAGGCCGAGATGTAGCTTTTGCTAAACGTTCTTTTTCGGTTGCTGCCGGTTTTGGTTTAGCAGCCATTTTATCGGTTATTTTACTAGGTGATGAGTCTGGATATGAAACAGGAGAAGTACAAAAGGTAAAACTTGCTGCAATTGAAGCCGAATATCATACAGAGCCTGCCCCCGCTGCATTTACTTTAGTCGGTTTACCAAACGATGAAACGATGGAAACCGATTATGCGGTAAAAATACCTTATGTTTTGGGAATTATTGCGACTCGTTCTTTAGATGAAAAAGTGATTGGTTTACGTGACTTACAAAAAGCCCATGAACCTCGTATTCGTAATGGCATGATCGCTTATGAATATTTAACTAAGTTACGTAATGGTGAAGAAACGCCTGAAAACATTGCTCGCTTTAATGAGACTAAACATGACTTAGGTTACGGACTTTTACTTAAACGCTATACCAATAATGTAGTTGATGCCACCGAAGAACAAATTCAACAGGCGGTTAAAGACTCTACTCCGCCAGTTGCTCCTGTGTTTTGGGCATTTAGAGTAATGGTTGGTTGTGGTGTAGTAATGTTATTACTTTTTGTTTTAGCTTTTTACTTTAATGCTCGTCGTGAAATAGAGACTAAACCTTGGTTATTAAAATCATTACTGTTTGCTTTACCACTGCCATGGATAGCCATAGAAACAGGCTGGTTTGTGGCTGAGTTTGGTCGTCAACCTTGGGCGATTAGTGAAGTATTACCGACCTTTTTGTCGACTTCAGATCTAGCGGTTGGCGATGTACTGTTTTCTCTTATTGCCTTTATTGTTGTTTATACCATTTTATTTATTATCGAAATGTATTTAATGGTTAAGTTTGCTCGATTAGGTCCTAGTTCATTACATACAGGGCGTTATCATTTTGAAAAAACACCAGAGTTAACGTCTGGTCTTCGCAGTCAGAATTCTTAAGGAGCAATATATGTTTGATTACGAAACATTAAAATTTATATGGTGGGGTCTGATCGGCTTTCTTTTTATCGGTTTTGCCGTAACTGATGGTATGGATATGGGAGTAGGTGGTTTGCTTCCGTTTGTTGCCAAAAAAGATGTTGAAAGTCGTGTGGTTATTAACACGGTAGGCGCTCATTGGGACGGAAACCAAGTATGGCTTATTACTGCAGGTGCATCACTTTTTGCTGCTTGGCCCTTAGTGTATGCCACAGCGTTTAGCGGATTTTATTTTGCGATGATGCTAACACTTTTTAGTTTGTTTTTAAGACCGTTAGCATTCGACTATCGCAGTAAAATAGAGTCTGACAAATGGCGTACTAACTGGGATAAAGCTTTGTTTGTCGGCTCGATGGTGCCGCCGTTAGTATTTGGTGTTGCCTTTGGTAACTTATTACAAGGTGTACCTTTTGGATTCGATTCATTAATGCGAGTAACTTACACAGGATCATTTTTTGCTTTGTTTACGCCTTTCACATTATTAACGGGTGTCATAAGTGTATGTATGATGTTGCTACATGGCTCGACTTGGTTGGTGCTAAGAACAGATGCTGATGTCGCACAGCGCTCAGCCAATATTGGTCGTGTTGTAGCTGTGGTTTTAGCGATTACGTTTGCTCTTGCTGGTGTTATGGTTTGGCAAAGTGTTGATGGTTACTCAGTTGTTAGTACTATCGATACTATGGGACAAGCGCAGCCAACCACTAAAGAAGTCAGTACTGGTTCTGGTGTTTGGTTAACAAACTTTGTTGAAAACCCAATATTGTGGCTAGTGCCGTTTACCGGTGTATTTATGCCATTAGTCGCTGCTTTTCTATTAGGTATCAAAAATAAAAGTACCTCAGTAAAAACTACAGCTTTATTGGCTAGTTCGTTAACAATTGCGGGCGTTATTTTAACGGCAGGTATCGCTATGTTCCCATTTGTTATGCCTTCAAGCAGCCAACCGAATCATAGCTTATTGATGTGGGATACTGTATCAAGTGAAGGTACCTTAGGTTTAATGTTAATGGTTGTTGCTGTTTTTACACCAATTATTTTAGGTTACACCTTTTGGTGTTACCGAAAAATGTGGCGTACCGTTACGATTGAAGAAATTGAGCAAAATAATCACACCGCGTATTAGCTCAGAATATATTAAGTCAGTTTAGAGGAATTATGTATGTGGTATTTTAGTTGGATTTTAGGTGTTTTACTTGCCGTGTCTTTTGGGATCATTAATGTCATGTGGTATGAGATGGAGCAGCATGTAGATAACGTGGCTGATGATCAAAATAACGACGATTAATTCTATCGTTTTTTTTACGTTAGAAAACGAGCCAGCGTTCAGTGATAGCAGAGAATAAAGTGAGTTAAATGAAAGAGAAAACTGAACAACAAAAGAAACAAGTTAATGGCTGGCTCAAAGCTCAAAAAAAACATGCCCATGGCAGATTAAGTCGAGCGATAGCATTAGGATCATTAAGTGGTTTGTTAATGATCCTACAAACGGCAATATTAGCTTATTTAATTGATATTGTTATATTTACGAGCGAAGAAGAACCAACATTTACGCTTACTCAAGTTAGCTTTGTATTAGTGGCTGTTATTTTTATTCGTGCTGTATTTGGTTATTTTAGCGAATGTTATAGCCACCGTGGCGCTATGTTGATTAAAGCTAATATTCGTTCACGTTTATTGCATCGCTTGTTTCAATTAGGGCCTAGTTATACGCAAACTAAAGGTAGTGCAAAATTAGCCAGTTTACTTAATCAAGGAATCGATTCGTTAGAAGACTACTTTGCTGGATACCTACCGGTAATCGCTTATTGTGCGGTTATTCCTTTCGCTATATTGATTGCCGTATTTCCTATCGATTGGCAATCGGGATTAATTTTATTATTTACTGCGCCTATGGTGCCGTTTTTTATGATTTTAATCGGTCATAAAGCACAACGTTTAAACCAAGAACATTGGACTAAGCTTCAGCGTATGAGTAGTCATTTTCTTGATATTATTCAAGGTTTAACTCAGCTTAAAATATTCAATGCCTCGCGCAGAGAAATAGCTGCTGTTAAAACCATTAGTGATGATTATGGTGACGAAACCATGGGAATTCTAAAAATAGCATTTCTTTCGTCATTTGTTTTAGAGTTTCTTGCTTCTATTTCTATTGCATTAGTTGCTGTTGTACTCGGTTTTCGTTTGTATTACGGCGATGTTGATTATGTATTTGCCTTATGGGTTTTGCTATTAGCGCCCGAGTTCTATTTACCTTTTAGACAGTTAGGTACGCAATATCACGCAAAAATGGCCGGTGTTACTGCTGCTGAGGATCTTGTTGAGGTTCTTAATCAAGCACAAACAAAATCTCAAGCTCAACAAAATAACAGTCAAGAATTCTGTTCACCTTTTACTATTGATATAGCGCAAGCCAATTTCGCCTATCCAGATCGCACGAATGCTTTAACTAATATAAATACCAGCTTTGCGGATCAAGGTTTATATGCGGTTATTGGTGACAGTGGTTCGGGAAAATCAACTTTAATTGATATGGTATTAGGCTTTGTACAACCTAACTCAGGCCAAGTGCTTATTAACCATGTTCCTTTAACATCAGATAATCGTGATGCTTGGTTACAACATTGCGGCTGGATTGCTCAACAAGCTGAAATGTTTCATGGATCATTAGCCTTTAATGTCGCTTTGTCAGAAACCTATGATAATGACTTAGTGCATGAAGCACTTACTAAAGCGGGTTTAGCTGAGTATTTATCAAGCCTTGAAAATGGTATAGAAACCCAAGTCGGTGAGTCTGGCGCTGGTCTTTCTGGAGGACAATTACAACGGCTCGCATTAGCGCGGGTTTTTTATCATCAACCTGATGTACTTATTTTAGATGAACCTACAAGCCATTTAGATCAGCAAACTGAACAGATCATTACTGAGTCAATTAATGCTTATGCTAAAGATCATCTTGTTATTGTTATTGCGCATCGCTTACATACGGTTATAAACGCAAAAAATATTATTGTACTTGAACAAGGCCAAATTATTGAGTCAGGTACGCACCAAGAGTTGTTCGCTCAAAATAACTATTACGCTAAGCAGATTAATATATGAAGATATTTTTCCGTTTAATTAAACTTCTTAAACCGCAGCTACCTTTAATGTTATTGGGGGCGCTTTTATCTGTAATTACAGTATTAGCTAATATTAGTTTACTTGCTATTTCGGGTTGGTTTATTACCTTGATGGCGATTGGTGGTATAACAGGCATAACCGTTAACTACTTTACGCCTGCAGCGATAATACGATTTTTAGCAATAGTGCGAACCGCAGGGCGTTACGCCGAAAGAATGTTAACCCATAGAGCTACTTTTAATGCATTAGCTCATATGCGCCATTATTTTTATCAACAGCTAGAGCCATTGTTGCCTTATTATCAAATGGATTTAAGATCTGGCGACTTGCTAGCTCGATTACAGCAAGACATAGACAACTTAGATAACTTTTATTTACGGGTGTTGTTACCTATATTTGTTGCCCTCATTTCAGTACCCATTGTTTGTTATGCTTTGGCATTATTTTCAATAACGGTTGCTTGGTTCATGCTTAGCGCTTTGTTGATTGTCGCTATTGTTTTACCCATGATGAGTTATTTCTCTTCTAAAAAACTAGCAAAAGAAAAAACACGTTTAGAAAGCCACCTAACAGAAACATTAGTTAATGGTATTAGTGCTGTTAAAACCTTATTAGTGTATCAAGTGGCTATTAGTTATCAGCGTTCTATCGCTAGTATTACGCAGCAGTATTATGATATTCGTTACAAATTAGTAAAAATTAATGCCGCTTTAAATGCACTGATCTTTTTGTTTATACATTTATCGGCGTTAGCCTGTTTATTCATTTTATTGCCAAAACTTGCTACGGGTGAGATTGATAGTAAATCGTTAGTTGCCATTATTTTACTTGTACTGGTTAGCTTTGAAACCGTAAGCAGCATGCCACTTGCATTACAACTACTGCCACAAAGCTTAGCTAGTGCAGCCAGACTTTTTGCCATTATAGATAAAGATAAACCCATTGATGTAGGAAGCCGAGAAGTGCAACAAGGGGATATTCAATTTGATAAATTTACTTTTTATTATCCTGAGCAAACCAAAGCGAGTTTAACGGATATAACACTCTCCATAAAAATGGCTGATAAAGTCGCTATTGTTGGTGCGAGTGGCGCAGGTAAGTCAACCTTAGTTAATTTGCTGATGGGGTTTTGGCCAACAGAAAATGGTGTAAATACAGGTTCAATTTCTATTGCGGATCATGAATTAAGTCAATTAAAACAAGCATCATTACGCGAAAATATCGCTTTAATGAGTCAGCAAGGTCATATTTTTGATGCGAGTATCGCTGATAATTTACGTTTAGCTAAACATGATGTGACTAACGAAGAAATGCGTAATGCTTGCAAGCAAGTTAACTTACTCGAATTCATTGAGAGTTTACCTAATGGTTTTAATACCTGGTTAGGTTCTACAGGTATAGGTTTATCGGGTGGCCAAATTCAACGATTACAAATGGCGCAAGTATTCATTCGCTCGGCGCAAATTTTAGTGTTAGATGAACCTACAAAAGGCCTTGACAGAAATAACGAAAAAATAGTGATGAATAGTTTATTAACGCATGTTGAGCAGCAACAAAAAAGTTTACTTTTGATCACTCATAAACCCTTTATGCTTGAAAAAATGGACAAAATAATAGTGATGGAACAAGGAAAAGTTATTGCCCAAGGCAGTCATAATGAACTGATTAACACGAATAATTATTATCAAAAGCTACTCAATTATTTTTAAGTACATGATTTTAATATAAACAAAATATAGATAAACACGTTAGCAATGAGGTAAAAAATGAAGTCAATAACTACAAAGCTACTTTTCGCTGGTACGCTCATATCATTACCTTTTTTGGCTGCAGCTATTGAGACACTCCCTAATCAAGAGCTTCAGCAAGCACGTTCTTTAGTAAAATCTTTTGGAAGTGATTTAAAAAAGGTATTAAAAACGGCAATGCAAACTGAGGGACCGCTAAAGGCATTAGAGGTTTGTAATGTGCAGGCAAAGCCTATTGCTGACAAAAACTCATCTGTATCACCTTGGAATATAGGTCGAACTTCTTTGAGAGTGAGAAATGAGAACAACATTGCAGATGAATGGGAAACTTCAGTTTTACAACAATTTGAAAAGCGAAAAAAAGCAGGGGAAGACCTGAAGAATATGGAGTACTCTGAAGTCATTAAAAGTGGCGATAAATCGGTTTATCGTTACATGAAACCAATACCAACAGCTGGCTTATGCTTGACATGCCATGGCACAAAACTCTCTAACGACGTTCACGATAAAGTAAAAGCATTATATCCTGAAGACAAAGCAATAGGCTTTAATGTAGGGGATATAAGAGGAGCTTTCACTCTAATAAAAACATTGAGTGTCGAGTAGGTTTATTTAATTTGATGAGTTGTATCATGTAACCTATATCGCTTTAGTAAACAGAATTTTATTCGTTTTCTAAAGCGACATAAGTTATTAATTATAAAGATTGATATGTAAAACTTACGGTAGCGTAATTATAACGGTTGTTCCTTTACCTTCTTTACTCTCTATTTTTATATCACCCGCTAATTTATTTTTAACTATGTCGTAGGTGGTGCTCATACCTACACCCACATAGCCGCGCTCTTTACGTGTAGTAAAAAAAGGTATAAATACTTGTTCTAAAGTAGCTTTATTCATTCCTATGCCATCATCAGAATACGTGATTTTAACACCGTTACCTGTTTTTTTGGCTTCTAACGTTATTTTACCATTACCTTCATTATCAAAACCGTGTTTTAAAGAGTTATTTATTAGGTTGATTAATATTACTGCAATATAACTTGGTATTGATTTGATTTTTAATGCTTCTTCACCTAAGTAACTATAACTAATATCGGCCTGTTTAAATTCAAAATCATAAAGCATCAACATTTTTTGCATATAGGCTATAACATCAAAACTCTGAATTTCAGTGTCATCTTGATCTGCGGCTATTAGGTTAAAGTTGTCTAATAATGTAATTACGGGCTGTAAAATATTAAGGCTTTTTAAATCTTTATTTGATTTAAGTTCAGTCTCTAAATCAAGTAAGTATAAGTTAACAGCATAGGTAATATCGGTGGCGACATAACCTAAAGCTGCAAAGTTTTCTGACCTTATAAGTTGACCTTCCCGAGTGGATAATAATGTATTGCTTGCACTATTAGGTTCTGATGTGGTTTGTGTGGCCAAGTTCTTAGCTTTTTTCCAGATGACAAATGCGCTAAGCAGAGCAATTACGGTCATAACGGCAAAGATATAAAACAACAATTCAAAGTGACTTAGGGCTTTATTTTCTTTAGTTATATTGGCTAATTTAGTTGCATTGTTATTTGAAACTTTCTTTTGTTGTATCAGCTTTTCGCTTAACTCTGTTATTAATTTGTCTTGTTCTTCAAGTAGCAAGGTATTTTCGGTAACAGGCGACTCTTGTTTATTCTCTTTTGACTGTGAGATCTGAACTTGTAATTTTTTTTCTAACTCTTTTAATTTTTGTTCTTTAGAGTTTATTTCTTGGCTTTTTGTATCACTTTCTTTTTCAGCATTATTTAAACGTTTGGTAGTTTTTTGTAAAACTAAGCTATATTTTTTTAAATTTTCTTCACCTAACTCTAATTTTGTATTGAGTTGATTTAATGATTTTTCTTGCTGTTCTATTTTCTTTTGCAGTGCTAGTAATTCATTTCTATGCTTTTGCTTTAAAATTGCAGTAGGACCCAATGTTAATATTTCTTCGTTTGTATTATTGTTTTTATCTAAGAAAGTAGATAATTCAGGAAATATTAATTCTTTATCTGTAATATTTTCTTGGTTAACTTTAAACACAATACTTGATTCTTCTTTATCGTAAGAAATATCGATCATTGTGTTTTTAACATCTTTATGGTCTTCAGTAATAATTAGAACATGGGAGTTACTAAGCGTATTATTCGCAGAAGTTAAAATATTTCTTTTACCTGAAGCAATATATAAAATATTAGCGTCTTTGGCTTCTCTAAATGTTTTAACTAAACGTACTTCAATATCTTTACCTTTAACGCCTTTGTTTTCAAAATAATCACTAAAATAGATATATTTTTCCATATCATCATAAACACCAATGATAAATTTAGGTTGCTCGTTTTCGTCAGGCCAATCAATAAACTTAGCGAATTTACTTACTAACTGTGCTTTTGCTTGATCAAGCGATATGGCTTGAGCCCAGACTTGGCTACCAATAAAGAAACTTAAGCTGATAATCAATAGAGCAATAGTTGATTTTAATCGTGTTGTCGTAACTTCCATGTAAAACCTTTATAGGGAAATAACAAAATGTATTTACATTCTACGTTGAATTAAAAGAAAATCAATAGGGTTATTAGTGGGTTATCTTTATTGATTATATAACCACATATATACCCCTTATCATTCAATATGTATTCAGAGATAGACATCTTGATTGGTAAGGGGTCTGTGACAGTAATCCTGCGATTGTTATTAATAAGTTGTGTGTTCAATACAAGAGAGTTTATCTTACTCGACTTAGGGGATTAATTATCTGCTGGTGTACGCCAAACTAGGAAAATGGCTACTGCAGCTATAATCGAAAAAATAAGCCCTCCAATTGCTGCTGCCATTGGGCCGTCCATTAAACCCATGAAAATCGCATCGTGACCGTTCATAAACATCATACCAAAACCACCGATCATCACGAGGTCACGTTTTCCTATAACAGCACCAATAAGGGCTATGATAATTAACGTTAACTGTCGACCAAGGAATGCGCCCGCTGTTTCACCAAGTGAAAGAGCGTTACCAACCAAATCAGCTAGTCCAGGGTTAAATGTGGGATTAGTATATGCAGGGATTGTTGCAGCCGCCATAGCGAGAGCCATAAGGGCAATTAAAATTCGTGGAACAATATATTGTTTGTTGAATGACATTTTTCTTCCTCAAGGAGACCTTGTTTAAGGAGGTATAAAGTGACTCGAAACTAATGAAAGAGGTAGGCAAGCGTTACTTTATACATTGGTTTGAAATATATAACGCTTGCATCTTTACTTTTAAATAACTGTGATGCAGATTTTATTAAAAACTGTATCGTAGTCCTAATTGAATGTCGTTTGTGTCTAAATTAGTTTGAAGACGATCGCCGTTCTCATCATAACCGGTAGCCACTTCACCTAAGTCGCTGTAACGATATTCTAGTGTTACTTCTACTTGATTTGAAACTTCCATAGCAACGCCAGCCCCAACAAAATAAGCAAACTCGTTACCATCTCCTTCATATTCGAAAGTTCTAGGTAAGAATCCACCAAAATCGCTTCCACCAAAACTTCCTACAAAAAGGTCGCCAGATGCATCGTAAAATGAAGAGCCAACACCACCTTTAATAAATGGAGTAAATTGAGATGTGTTTTTAAACTCGTAAGATACGTTTAGTGTAAGTAAATCAACATCAAGGTTTGCATCAATTGCAAAGTTATCTAAAGCTCTAGAGTCATTACCTAATGCAAGGTTAGCGTCAGTATCATAGCTGGCAAGTGAATATTCTAGTTCAACCTTTAGCGCTGGTAATACTTCAAAGCCTACAGCAATACCGTATCTCATATCTGAGTCTATTGAGCTTTTAGGTGTTCCAGGGCCATTTGTACCATCGTTAAATACTTTTGATGATGGGTCTGAATAGCCAGCATTTGCAGATATGTACCAATCTCCTGCATGTGCTTGTGATGATATTGCAGCGGTAGTTAGTAGAGCTGCAACCGATAGTAAGTTGTATTTTTTTGACATGATTTTTCCGTTTAGTTATTTATGAATTTAGGGGGTTGTTAAATAAATGCCTTATTTATGGCAATTTTTATTTGTATAATTTAATAATAAAATGGGTGTTACTTTTCAATTAACTTTAAATCTTCGATAATACCGCCATCGAATACTATGAATTGATTCTTTGAGCCAAAACGTGCGATACCTGAAGAGTACATAACGCCACTATCAAAGTTAAAAATAAGTGTAACGTAATCGGGGTGAGCTTCTTCTAACCAGCTAACAATGTACATTTTAGGTCCGATTTTACGTGACTGATACGCTAAATCTTTATTGCTATTGCCTTTTCTTGAACCTGTGATCCATTCATATTTAAGCATACCGTCATAAAACTCCATATGAATTCCATTACCTGTTTGATAATAATAATTCATAGAACTTCCATCGAGCAGGTGTTCAGGTTTTTTGTTATCAGCTGCATTAGCGCCAGTGCTGAAAAATGTAAAAGCGAAGATAAATATAAGCATTAATTTTTTCATGTTATTTCTCATTGTAAGGTTAAATACCAGCTACACGGCTATATGTTGAATAGCGGGGAAAGAATATAAAAAACAATACTAGCGAAAAATATATTTATTTATCTAACGTTGATAACAATAGAATATTTACCTGAAATACGTGGGGTATCAAAAGTAAATAAATATATCTTCACTAGCTATATCGGCTTTGTTATTTAGTTGTTTTCGCGTGATAAGCTTTAGAAACGGCATAGCTATTTTCAAACCAATTCCAGCTTTTAACTTTTCCGTCAACTACATTAACGCGAACAGCCCAGCTAAATACGCCTGTATCTACGCCTGTGTTAGTAGCAATTGCGCTCATTGTTCCCATGAAAACAGCTTGTTCACCATTAGAAAAACTATAATCTGTTGTCCAGCTTGTAACTTTTAAACCCGCACCAAAGCTAGGCATAAACTTTTTAAATACGGTTTCTTTTCCTTCCCAGTTGCCAATCCAAGGAATTGTTTTGTCACCTTCGTTATGCCAAACAAAGTCGTCAGCCATTAGTTCATTGAGTTTATCGCCATTACCTGAACCCGCAGCTTCTAAAAATGCTTGTGCTGTAGCAAGTGTATTTTGCGATTGGTCTTTCATATCATTTGCGTTTACTTGTGTACCAGCAGAGACAATAAAGCTTATAACGACAAACATTTTTAAAATTAATTTATTATTCATTTTTTGTTTTCCTATAGTGAGTTAATTTAGTTTGAATCTTTTAATAAAAAATACTTAAAGTTTAATACGAATACCCACCATAACTTCATGAGCTGCGGTATCGTCAATTTTAAAACCATCAGTGAATGAGTCTTGCCCTGATTTTACATCACCGAATGAAGCATATTGATATTCGCCATATAAAGAGATTGTTTCGGATAATTGATAGTTACCACCAAAGCCTACATTCCAAGAAAATTCAGTGGAATCATCATCAGCATAAGCATCGTAGTAACCATCAGCGGCTCCATCAAATGCATCAAAGGCTGCTACACCTGCGCCACCTAAACGAGCAGAGTAACTATTATCAGATATACCTAAACCTGCTTTAATATAAGGAGTAAAATCCGTATTATTTGAGAAGTCATAAAAGCCTTCTATTGTGTAGGTTGTGCTTTCTATTTCGCCATTAAGAATATATTCTTCGCCTGCACGTGCACCCGTTCCTATTTGTCTGTCGTTAAAGCTACTATCACGGTAGCCAATACGGCCTTCAATACGATATTGGTCGTTGAATGTGTAACCAATACCTATGCCTCCAACAGTGCCGCCATCGCTATCAAATTTTCCTGGGAAGTCTGGATCAATGGCGATATTGTTACCATAAGGTTTAGAGTCGTTTGCTTGCTCACTTACACCTATTTGACCCGTTACGTAAAAACCTTCTGCTTGAGCTATTGACGGTATAGCCAAAGCTACTGTTGTAGCTAAAATTAATTTTTTATAACTATTCATAATATTTCCCATTGATATTTTTATTGTTTGCCAGAGTTTCTCTTCTGACAGACTTCATGTTAATAAATCTGAAGCAATTATATCCTTTACTTATTGTGCTTAATATATAGAATAATTGTATTTTATAATTCCGATAAACAGAACTATGATAAATTACCTAAGACATATGGCTGTTTTTGCCATGGTGGTTGATGAAGGATCATTCCGTAAAGCGGCTAAAAACCTTGGTTTGGCGCCATCACGAGTGAGCCAAACAGTATCTGATCTTGAAAAATATCTTGACGTTACTTTGCTGAATAGAACAACACGCAAGCTTTTTCTTACTAACGAGGGGCGTAATTTTTATGCGCATGTAGTAGAAATAACAAGGAATGCTGAAGCGGGATTAAATGAACTACAAACGCTTTCGCAAAAGCATATAGGAAAACTAAAAATATCACTTCCTGCGTTTCTAACATCTTCTATTATCTCTAGCGGAATAGCTGAGTTTGCTCGGCAACATCCTAAAGTATCTCTCTCTTTAAGTTATACAGATCAAAGGGTAGATATTATTAATGAAGGTTTAGATCTTAGTATTCGGGTAGGTTGGTTGGAAGATAGCTCGATGATGTCTCGCAAACTTGGTGAAAGTAAACGATTTCTTGTTGCAAGCAAAGAATATGTAAAAAATCGTGCAACTCCTAAGCACCCATCTGATTTGAAAATGTGGGATTGGGTGCGCTTTGAAATGCGGTCGAGCACGGTTGATTTTACTTCGCCTTCAGGTGAGAAGGTTAGCATCTCTGAAAACGCTCGTGTTAGTGTGAATAGTGCGAATGCGTTATTGTATTTTGCCAGTCAAGATTTAGGTCTGACAATTTTACCTGAGCATTTGGTTGAAGAGCAGATTAAGTCTGGTGAGTTTGTGCATGTTTTACCTGAGTGGGAACTTAAACCAATGGGGTATTACGCCGTGTGGCCAGATAAGTCTCGTCGCGAAAACCTAACGCTGATGTTAGTTCGTTTTCTGGCTGAACAAAATCGATAATAGTGCCGTTATATAGGTGTTATATACCCGTTATCATTCAAGATGCTCTGAAATACGCATCTTGAATGATAACGGGTATAAAAAATTTACTTAGCTGAAGTCTATCTTGATTATTATTTACCATCAGGTATTAAATAAGCAAGATCTTCATCGTCATCAGCATGGAAGTCGTAACCACCGTCAAAGTCGTCATGTAATTCATTAATAACGCTGATGGGCAGTTCTAATATGTCAGGAATAAACACTTCAATATCGAGTTGTTGCTCAATTAAGCCTTTTAAATCGGTAAATTCTAATAAACCTTTATCTTGTAGGTATTCTCTTGCTGATAACGGAAGTTGTTGGCTAATTTTGGCTATAGCCGTTTCAACTTTATCAAATATTTCGTCTTTTTCTGTAGTGGTGAGATAGGTGATTAATTCTTCGTATAAACTATTGGTGTATTTCTTTTTATCAGTATCTATGAGTAATAGGGTAATCGCTGAATTAAGAAATTTTTGTATTTCAAACTGTAAAATTTCTTCGTCATTATCTACAAGAATGGTATTTGCGCTGTAAACTGAGGCAATACTTTTATAGATATTAAATAGCATGGCACTTTGTTGGCCAGTTTTTTCTAATACGTTATGCATTGCTCTAATATCTGATGTGTCGTTAATAGCTTGGGCATAACTTGTGATAGATATTTCTTCAAAGTATGAAGGCGATATTTTTTTCAGTTCGGCGTATTTAGCCCAACCGGCTCTAAAGCAGTACACAATGCTTTCGGTTTGAATAATTTGTTTAGCTTTTTCGGTGTCGTTATCGCAAAGCTCTAATAAACCTAAATTACACATACCAAGTACAATTTCACAACCTTTTCTTATTTGGTCGGCATAAATTATTGATAAGTTGTCTGAGGCTATTCTTAACGACATATCAGATAATTGTTGTTTGGTTTTGTGCATAAATTCTGGCGTAAAATAGCCTTCATTTTCTCCGTCTTTTAATACTAAAAGTAGGAAAGGGTGATTTCTTAATTCTGCAATGCTTACTGATGAATCGGTCATCGATGGATCCTAATCAATTCTTACTGAAAATAACGTTTTGTATATAAGTAAATACGGTATGCTACTAAAACTAAAGTGGCGCAAACATATCGTCGGTATCCATTTCAACAGCAGTAACTCTTTGTTTATTAGCATTTTGTTTTAATGCATTTTCAATGTTGTCGAGTGTGCCGTTGGTACTTACTACCATTACTTCACGGTAGGCTTCTTCGCTTAACGTTTTTATTTTCATTAACAATTCTTCTACACTGCCCGATGTTTGCTCTTCATCTTCTTCTAATTCAGAAAAGTCATGACCCACAAAAGGTAGTGACAAATATAGAAGACCAAAATCGTCTTCAACTATGGCTTTAAGTACTTCTAGCTGTTTCTCTTCGTCGTCTGAAGATAAAAATATCTGAGTTAATAAGCTGTGAGCTTCGGTTTGTGCACAAAATACGGTGTCTTCATCCATATTTTGCCAATAAGAGGGTTCTACATTTAATAATTGCTTAATTGATTCAGCATCCATTAACCAAGTTGCAATAGAAGGGATGGTTGCGTCGTGCTCACGAACAATTTTAGCGACAGTTAAAATATCCATTTCTGTTAATACGGCTAACATAGTTGCATCGCCCTGTTCAGAAGCTATAGCTTCTAAAGAGGTGCCAGCGCGTCTACCGCTGTGTTGTGCTTGTTCAATAATGTCGGTCGCTAGAATTAATGCATTTTTAGTCAAGATTATTCCTTAATACTTATATGTTTTTCGTTTTATTTAATGGTTAATGACAAATATTAGTAGTTTTCATCGTAGTCATTATCGTCATAATTATCGTGCTGGTCATCATCTTCGTCTTCAGCTTTTAAAGGTTTTGAATCGTAGCTGTTATAAAAATGAATAAGTAAAATCGCTGTTTTTAAGTCTTGTTCTGCGTGAGTCATTATTTCAGTAATACAAGCTCTTGCATCAGCATGAACACCCACAAAAGGTTTTACTTCTTCCCATGTAGGTTCTTGCGAAAGTGGTAATGCTGCTAAGCTTTTACTGTTTATTCTTACTTTGGTTGATATAGCCATAGCAAGTTGATCAACCATGCCATTAAATAATAAAGGCATTTGTGTTAATTGTTCGAATAAATTAGATAGATAATTTGATAATAAATCAGGGTTTTCAGGATCAGCTAATGAGTTCATGTTTTCTAAATACATAGAAAAGTCAGCGGTTAAATAGTCAGGTATACTTGTTTCAGTTTGCATTTTTTTTCCTAGTAGAGAAGCTTAACTTAATGCACTGTGCCAAAAAGAATCAGCAATTTCTCGGGGATCTGTTATTACGGTATAGTTGCTTTTTAAGTATAACGCGCGTTTTTTCGGGTCAGAAATAACATCATACGCTTGCTGAATTAATTGAAACTTTTCTTTTGCTTCTGCGCTATCGTTTCTATCGGGATGATATTTATTTGCAAGCTTACGATAGGCTTTTTTAATTTCGATGGTTGTAGATGCTCTACCTACACCTAACTGTTCAAAATGATCCATAAACGTATTACTACCTTCTGCTAAACAGCTTAACAATGCCTGTTGGCATAATTGTCATGAGTAATGCAATTCTACCTCTGCAATCAGTTTATTCAAATCATTATGTTTATTTATTAATTTTTTATTTTAAAAAGGTGCGAACCTTGAGGATACCTACATTAAGTGTTTTTTACTTAATTGTTGTCGTTACTAGATTAGTAATATAAGGATAATTTAATTAGTAATACGCTTTGAAGGTATTATGAGGGGCTGTTGAACTTGCAGGTATGTTTTTGTAGCAGTCTGTTTGATTTTTATAAGAGTTATAGTGATTGATGTGTGGCGTTCCACATAAAATCACTATAACGACGTAAGAAATATCAAACAGGCCCTAATTAAATATTTTTTTGGACAGAGGTAATAAGTGCTTAATTCAAAAATTAATTTGACGTAGCTTGTGCGTTAATAATTTGTCCATTTATATCTGTACTTTCGTCACTCATTAAATAAACATAAGCTGGCATTATGTCTGATGGAGAAGCTAAGTCTTCAGTATTTTCTCCAGGGTAAGCGATAGATCTCATGTTTGTATTTGTCGCGCCTGGGTTAATGGCATTAGTACGTACTGAGGTTGTGTCATATTCATCTGCAATAACTTGCATCATACCTTCGGTAGCAAATTTAGAAATACTGTAAGCTCCCCAATAAGCCTTGCCTTTATTGCCTACACCTGAGGTGGTAAATACTAACGAAGAATTTTTAGTACTTTGCAGTAAAGGTAAAAGTGCTTGTGAAAGTAAATATTGCGCATTTACATTCACTTGCATTATGTCTGCCCATACCTGTTCGTGAATTTGTGTAAATGGTGTTAACTCTCCTAATATAGCGGCGTTAAGTAAGGCACCATCAAGTCGACCAAACTGTTCTTGGATTGTTGAAACCATATCTATGTAGTTTTGCTTAGTTGCGCCTTTTAAGTCTAAAGGAACAATTGCGGGTTGTGGCGAATTTTGTTCTACAATTAAATCGTAAACATCTTCTAATTTTTTAGTTGTTTTACCTAACAAGATAACGGTTGCACCTAAATTTGCATAAGTAAGTGCTGCTTGTTTACCGATGCCATCTCCTGCACCGGTAACTAAAATAACTTTATTGGCTAGCGCACTAGCTCCACATTTAAAATCAAACATAATCATTAGAAAGCCGTAAAAAATATGGGGGGAATTCTACTCTGAGCAGAGCAAACAAACGAGTAAAAAGTTATAAAAATTCAATAAACCCGTCGTTATTTTAAAAAACAACTAGCACAAAGCAAATTCTTAAGGTAAGTTTGACTGGTCTAACGAGTTGTGTTTTAGTCATAAATATTAGGCAAAATTCACTAAAACGACTACAACTTTGTATTAGGAAAGAATTAATCTGGGGAGATATGATGAGAAAAGTAATATTAAGTATGTCTATTGCAAGTCTATTAGGCTTATCTGCATGCGATAGTGAAACGATTAATGACGTACAACAGAACGTAGAAAAAAATAACTCTACAGTAACGGCTTCGGCACGGATTGTATTTGATCCTTCAAATGGCATTTTATCAGTACCGAATGATTTGTTATTTCAAGGAACCACAGATGGCACATTGAATATACCCGTTGATGATCCTACCGATGAAAGCGATCCTTCTGTTGCGTTAAGCGCTTTAGATGGCTGGTCTACTGTTAATCCATTTCTTTTAAGTGTTGATTTTCCTGCAGGTACTTCTCTTGATGGCGATTCGGTCGCGAATTCTATTAAGCTTTTTGAAGCAACAATGGGGGGCGATTTAAATGATCCTGAGTGTACCGATGTTACTCGTGGACTGGCATGTAAAATAGTTGGTGAGTTAACATTTGGTGTTGATTTTATTGCACAAAAATCAGGTGACAGTATTGCTGTTGTGCCATTAAGTCCGCTAAAAGCAGAGACAACTTATTTACTTGCTCTAACTAACTCTCTTAAAGATACTAATGGTAAAGCCGTCGCCGGTTCCACAACCTATGAATCAGTTCGCCAAGATATTAATACAAAGCCATTAGGCTCTGAAGCTCAATTAGGTTTACAAGCTGTTATTAATAGTTTTGAAAAAGCTGTAATAAGCGAAGGCGTTGAAGCTGATTCGTTAATTTACACTATGGCGATGACCACACAATCAACAACGAAAGTATTAAATACAATTAAAGGTTTAATGGCGGCAAATTTAGCTGCTGGTGGTTTACCTCCTGTTATTACTATTAATCCATCGGGAGCTACGGTGAATGATGTGTTTTTATCGCAAGGCAGAGTATTATCTGAATCATTACAAGCTTTATATTCTACGGCTAACTATCATACTGGTAATGTAACACTTCCGTATTATTTACCCATTCCTAGTGTAGCAAATCCTAAAGCCCCTGTTAATTCTTGGTGGCAAGCTCGATGTGATTCTGGCGCTATGATTGCTGGTTTAGCAGCACAAAATCCAGCTGCAATTCCAGTAGAGCCTCTAAGTGAAAATGACGGTTTTTGTATGGCGGTTGGTTTAAGAGATTTAAGCAGTGCTTTACCTCTGGATACGGAGCGAAACTTAACAAAGTTTAACCCTGTACCTATGCCACAAGGCGAGAGTGATATCCCTTATATTTCTCATCCGGGAGATATTGATGTTCAAATGACTACACCTAAATTATCACCTGTTACTGATGCGGTCAGAGCGAATTACGGTTTACCTGCTTTAGAAACACCAGAGAATGGTTGGCCTGTTGTTATTCTTCAGCACGGTATTACGTCTAAAAAAGAAGATATGCTGGCGATAACAGGTATTTTATCAACATTTGGTTTCGCAACAATTGCAATCGATCACCCACTACATGGTAGCCGAGGATTTGATTTAGACCCAACTAAACCAGGTGATGAAATTAATGCTTCTACAGTATCTGCAACTCATTATATGAACTTAGCGAGCTTGTTAACTACGCGTGATAATTTACGTCAAAGTACGGCTGATACATTAGGTTTACGCTTAGGGTTGAACGCAACAGTAGGTGTAAACCTTGATACGTCTGAAGTTCATTATTTAGGGCATTCATTAGGAGCGATAACAGGTATTAATTTTGTTGCTCTTGCTAATGCGCCAATTAATCCAGCTTTAGATCCTATGTTTAAAATAGCGTCTAACTCTTTAGCTATGCCAGGTATTATGGTGGCTAATTTCTTATTAGAGTCAGGCGCTTTTGAAGATGTAATTAAATCTAACTTAGCTTTTGCTCAATCTGAAGATTTTCAAAATTTTGTGGTTAGCCAATACACAAACCCTACAGAAGCTGAGTTAGTTGGAGCTTATCGATTATTTTATGCTAATTTAACTGCGGAGCAACAAGCGGGTCTTAATGAAATATTCTCACAGTTTGTTTTTGCTGCTCAAACAATTGTAGGTTCTGGCGACCCCATTAACTACGCAGCACAAATGGCTGTAACTCAAACCCCGACTCATTTAATTGAAGTAGTGGGTGATGGTGGAACAAACCTTTCAGATCAAGTTATACCTAATAGGGTATCAACATCTCCAATTGGTGGTACTGAAGGTGCTGTGGCTTTATTGGGATTGCCTAGTGTAAGTACAACAAATGCAGGTTCTGGTGTAGTTAGATTTTTAAATGGTCATCATAGTTCTATTTTAGATCCTAGTGTTAGGCCTGAAGCTCCAGACGCTATGTTAACAGGAGCCGCGACGCTAGAAATGCAGTCTCAAATTGTTGCTTTTTTTGCAAGCAAAGGACAATTGATTAACGTAACAAATACTGCAGTTGTACAATAATGGAGAAACTTCATTTATAATGAAGATCTTTGAGAGAGAAAGTCCTTTTTAAGGGCTTTTTTTTTACATTTTTATCCCCATATTTATACCAACTTGATTAATCCGTTTGGTGTTAGTTAAATATAAATAAAGTTAAAGCGGTTTACGCTTAGGAGAATAAGCTTGGAATTTTTGTACGAGTACGGATTATTTTTTGCCAAAACACTTACTTTTGTTTTGGCAATTATCGCTATTGTTGCGGTAATTGCATCGTCAGCTATTAAGCAGGGCACTAAAAAAGGTGAATTAGAAATTACCGATTTATCTGAGCACTTTGATGATGTAGAGCATGATGTTATGCAACATCTATTAACTAAAGAACAAATTAAACAAAAAGAAAAAGAAGAAAAAAAACAAGCTAAAGAAACCGCAAAAGCAGATAAAAAATCAGTAAAAAGTGGTGAAGTAGAGCAAGAAACTCGTGTATTTGTACTTGATTTTAAAGGCAGTATAGACGCTAAAGAAGTGTCTTCTTTACGTGAAGAAATTACTGCAGTGTTATCTGTAGCTACACCAAAAGATGAAGTATTTGTTCGATTAGAAAGTGGTGGCGGTATGGTGCATGGTTATGGTTTAGCATCGTCTCAACTTGATCGTATTCGCCAACATAATATACCGTTAACGGTGTCTGTAGACAAAGTTGCAGCGAGTGGTGGTTATATGATGGCATGTGTAGCTAACAAAATTATATCTGCTCCGTTTGCGATTGTGGGGTCTATTGGCGTTATTGCGCAAGTACCAAACTTTAATAAGTTATTAAAGAAAAACGATATTGATTACGAACAGTTTACCGCGGGCGAATTTAAACGTACGGTAACTATGTTTGGTGAAAACACCGATAAAGGTCGTGAAAAGTTCAATGAAGAGTTAGAAGAAACTCATCAACTTTTTAAAGGGTTTGTGTCAGATCATCGTCCAAGTCTTGAAATAGGCAAAGTGGCAACAGGTGAACATTGGTTTGGCATAAAGGCTAAAGAGTTAGGTTTAGTTGATGATATTCAAACAAGTGATGACTATCTGCAACTGGCGAATAAGTCGAATAAAGTTATCTCGATTAAATACGTTGTTAAAAAAGGCTTAGCTGAAAAATTTTCTAAAGCGGCGTCTATGTCGGTAGATCGTATTTTTAGTAACTTGTGGCAAAAAAATCGAATTTTCCCAAGCTAGTATACTGAATAAATTGGTTTTATAGCTATTAAAAAGGAGACGTTTGTCTCCTTTTTTACGTTTGAAAATTAATATTATTTAATACCTGTTTATTAGGGAGTTACTTAAAATCACTAAGCTAGGTCTGATTTACAATACTGGTTAATGAAATCATGATGCTGCGGGAGTTTGGTTACTGCGTTATCAATCGATTGCTTCAAACTGTTAAGAAAGTTCTTTAATTCATCGTCTGACATGATATCTGCAATTTGATGATGTTGTGTTGGCATTAAACCTTGCCCAAGCATCACTTGTGTCCATGAATCTACACGGAAAATGTCACCGTCATCTAAAAACACTCGTCCCGATGATTTAAATAGTTGAATTTTATGTGCTAAAGAGTCTGGTATTTCCATATTTTGGCAATGCTGCCAAAACTCACTATTAGATCGTTTGTTTACGTGGTAGTGCAAAATAATAAAGTCTCTAACAGCATTGAGTTCTGAAGTGAGTTTGCTGTTGTATTCGTTTATCATTGTTTGTTCAATTCCTTGGAACGGAAATAAGCGTAATAAACGAATGATACCAGACATAATTAAATGAATACTGGTTGACTCTAATGGTTCGATAAAGCCACTAGAAAGGCCTAAAGCTACACAGTTTTTATTCCAGCCTTTACGTCGGCGTCCTGTTTTAAATTTTATTGTTCTTGGTGTTGTAATGGTTTCGCCTTCAATATTCGCTAATAATTCTTTAGTCGCGGCTTCGTCAGATATGTATTTACTACAATAAACTAAGCCATTGCCAACTCTATGTTGTAAAGGTATTTTCCATTGCCAACCACTATTTCTAGCAATAGATCTGGTATATGGAATGGCTGGTTCTACAGATTTTGTTTGAACTGCAATGGCGCTATCGCATGGTAACCAATGTGACCAATCATCGTAACCAGTA
Source organism: Pseudocolwellia sp. G5-9 (assembly GCF_055808995.1). NCBI lineage: Bacteria > Pseudomonadati > Pseudomonadota > Gammaproteobacteria > Alteromonadales > Colwelliaceae > Pseudocolwellia > Pseudocolwellia sp. G5-9. The sequence goes on along the minus strand of NZ_CM147893.1, from coordinate 1,910,296 downwards.
TGCAGAGCTTGCTCAATGAGTAATCCTTTAAAGCCTGTACAGTCTATAAATAAATCACCTTCGATGATTTGTTTAGAATCTAGCGTTAAAGACGAAATAAAGCCCGTATCGGAGTGTTTGTTAACTTTATTGATTTTACCTTCAATACGCTTAACACCTAAATTTTCACTGAACTTTCGTAAATACTTTGCATAGAGGGTCGCATCTAAATGATAGGCATAATTAATCGGTGTTTGTTTGGATAAGCCAAATTTATTGGCTTTGGCTGCTTGTAGTTCAAAGCAATAGTCGCCAAATTCTTTTGTTAAACCTTTTTGTCGTCCTTGTAACCAAAAATGATGGAATTCTCCTGCCCAGCATTCTTTTCCTGTTGCTCCAAATGAATGAATGTATTCATCATTTATCTCTCCCCAGTTTTTAAAGCTAATACCTAATTTGAAAGTGGCGTGAGTTTCTCGCATAAATTCTTGTTCATTTATATTGAGTAATTTATGGAAGGTTTTAATGGGAGGGATCGTTGCTTCACCAACGCCCACTGTGCCTATTTCATCAGATTCGATTAATGTAATGTTTAAATTTTTACCTATCAGTTTTGATATAGCTGCCGCAGCCATCCAACCTGCTGTGCCGCCACCTGCAATAACTACGTTTTTAATGTTTTTTTGTTGCAAAATATACCTCGATTAATGCTTATGAACATTTTGGTAAATACAATTAATGAGCTTTATACCAATGAAGTTAATAAATAGGTATCGCTAGAGTTTATTAATTTTAGCCTTGTCTCTCGATTGTTTTTCAAGATAACAAGCTATGTAGTTGCTCTACATTAAACCGTTTTTATACCAATTTGAATAGGGTCTATTGAACTTTCGAAGTTACTTTTACCGCAAGTTGAGTGATATTTAGATAGGGTGAGTATGTGACGTGTAACTAGCTACTCGAACATATGATAATCCCTATAAATTGCAGTTCTTTGGAGCCTTGAAAATTTAACCCTGAAAGATAAACAGCCTTATACCAAACAAAACTATTTACTCTATTTATAGGGTTATTTAGGGGGATGCAAGAGCAGTTACCCTAAATAACTATTTTCTTTAATCAATAACATCTACACGGACACGGATGTTTAGATTCAGCTTGGCACTAAACATCTGTGTCTATAAGTCTTTTAATTCTCGCTAAGTAACTTGGTATAAGTTGCTGTTAAAGAGAATGCTTAAAAAGTATAACGAGCACCTAAAGCAAAACGTGCACCTTGTTCTGCTAACTTCCATAGTTGTACTTTTGTACGACCATGAGTTCTAGTATCTTCACCCGTAATATTTATACCTTCTATGAAGACAGATAATTCTTCGTTAACTTGGTATGCAACATTAAAGTCAACTTGAGCATACTCTTCAGTATAACCCGGCTCGTTAATATATTGAGCTTGGGTATTTAAGAATTTATCACGCCAGTTATAAGCAATACGCGCTTGAAAATCATCGTTTTCATACATTGCAATTAGGTTAGCTGTGTCACTTAATCCAACAAGGGCGAATTGTGTTACGGATGGATCACCATTGTTATCAAAACCGATATCACCGTTTACTGTTGTATAGTTGGCCTGTATACCAAAACCAGATTCGCCAAAGAAATGTTGTACGGCAATTTCAAAACCGTCAATTTTTGCTTCTTTGTTATTTACAAATTTAGTGACTGTAAAATCCATCAATGGGTCATCAGCATTGGGTAAAACATCGTAGTCAACCTCAAAGCTTTCAGCACTTCTTGAGTAAAAATCTACATTATTTTCTGTTGCAGCAACCATTGCAAAAAGGTTTGTATCAGTAATTTCTTCGCCTAAAGCTATTAACGCAGCTTCTGCGGCTTGTGCACGAGGACCTGCGGTTGCATCACGTAGTCCATATACGTTCTCTATAACAGGTTGACGACCGGCAAAATTATTCACACGTTTTTCATAGTAGCCAATTGAGACATAACTTGTTTCTTCAAAATACCATTCGGCTGATATATCAAAATTGTCAGATTCAAGGGGAACGAGTTCAGGGTTACCGTTAGAGGCTGTTCCTAATTGAACACCTGCTAATGTTGTTGGTCCACTTGGGCCACTAACATCTGATGCCGCAGCACTTAGTTGATCATAAGTAGGGCGAGCAATAGTTTTACTAAAAGATAGGCGCGTGATTACGTTATCAAGCACTTCTATGTCAAAATCAAAACTTGGTAATAAATGCGTATAACTAGCATCAGTTGAAAAGTCTTGTTTTCCTTCACCGAACCTTACGTTAAAGTCGTTATTTCCTTCCCATGCAACAGCATTAGGCAGTGATACATTAGCCGATGATGTGATATCTGTACTTTCAAATCGAACGCCTGCTGCAATATTAAATGGGCGACCGGCTAATTCACCTGATAAATCTAATTGAAAGTATGCTGAAGTAACGTCTTCTTTAATGGTTCTATCTGTAGCTAAAGCACCATCAGCAACAAAGTCGAATCCATATTCACCCGCTGCCCAAGCAGCTACTTGAGAGGCGCTACCAGTAAATCCTTGGTTGAAAGCACCTGATTTATCAAAATCACTGATTTCACTAGTAAAATCTATAAGCGTTAAAAAGTTGTCTGGTAATTCACCTGGATTCTCTATTCCCCAGTTACCCATGGTATGGCGAGTTAAACTTTGAGTTGAGTGACTTTCCATTGAACGAGATTCAACACCAAATTCAATACTGCCTTCTTCAAATTCATACGTACCCATTAAACGAAATTGATCAATATCTGATTTTTGTGAGGCAACTCTCATATCTAAAATTGATGTACCAACATCGTCTTGGTCAAGAACACCATTACAATTGAGTCCTCGTTCTGCGTTACAGTCATCAAAATTAATATACATAGTAGGGAAGTCATTCGTAAAGTCGACTCCTTGACCTGCTGAAATGTTAGCGCCTAATCCTGTATTTAACCAAGAGCCATAATCAGCATCAGGCGTACTTTCTGCACTAGACTTATGTCCATCAAAAGTAATATTAAAATTATCGTTTACGTCGTAACTTATATTTAAACCAATCGAACTATTTTCATTAACTTGATTTAATTCTTGTAAAGCTAATCCTAAATCGCGAGGTGCCTGATTACCTCTATCTTCATTGTAATCTACTGGAGTTTTAACGGTTTCCCCGTCAAAGCCTAAGTTTGATTTATAGGTATCCATCCAAATAGATTGTTCAGCCCTAGCTTGAAAAATATCTTGTTTGGAATAAGTGTAATCTAAGGTTGTGGTTAAAGTTTCTATTGGTCTAAATTGTAGGGTTAATTGAGCGTTTGTTCTTTCACGTTCTTCATCTGTAATGTAGTAGCGTAAATCGGAAGGCATTGAATAAAACTGTCCGATTTCAGGCTGACCGCTTAAGATAATGTTATCAGCGGCTTGCGGAATTGTGCCATCATAGGCGCTTGTTCGCCATTCATTAACAAATGCTCCAGACGCTGAACTATGACGTTCTTTTGCATTAAAACTTAAAGATGCACCAAAAACTTCTTCATCATCAGTCCAACTAAATAGTCCTGATAATTCAGGAGTTACGTCGTCACCAACTCTATTAGTTGTATCCATTAAAGCTTTGGCTCCAACACTCACTTGCATTCCAGGGTTATCTAACGGTTTAGCTGTTACTATATCAACCGTTGCGCCAATACCTCCTGTAGCAATATTACCTCTACCTGTTTTATAAACAGAAACAGATTTAACCGCATCAGCAGCTAAGTTTGAAAAGTCGAATGCACGAGAGTTGGCTACGCTGCCACCATCAGGTAAGCTAGATGCAGGCATAGTACGACCATTAAGGGTAACCATGTTGTAGTCAGGACCAAAACCACGTACTGTTATTTTACTTCCTTCTCCACTTGCTCTATCAATTGAAACTCCTGTAATTCGTTGTAATGATTCAGCTAAGTTGGTGTCTGGGAACTTCCCAATATCTTCAGCTGAAATAGCATCTACAACGCCGCTAGCATCTCTTTTTAGTGCTGTTGATTCTTTAATGCTTGAGCGCATACCTGTTACTTGAATTATTTCTACTTCATCTTTATTTGCTTCTTCTGCGTAGGCAAAAGATAAAGGTGATATTGCTGTAGCGCTTAAAACGATAGATAAACTGGTAGCCAGCTTTGTTTTATTAAATTTATTATGTCTCATTATTTCCCCTAGATTTTGCAATCATTTCTTTAATTTGTAAGCGCTTACATTTTATTTTGTACAATTAAATAATAATTCAATTTTATATATTAGGTATTTGTATTTGGAAGCGCTTACATTAAGCTAATTTATTATTGTTTTTTTTTCAACATATATTTACTTTTTTATAGGTGTTTTTTTCTAGTCTTTGATATCGTTAGTTTTATTTTTATCTTGATTGTTGGTGAATATACCGACATTAAACTGAGAAACCAAAGTGTCAGAAAAAATGAATAAAATAACTATTGCTACAAATTTATTAATTATTAAAGAAAATATAGATGATTTTTTATCACTTATAGGCTTTTTATACAGATCATATTTGCAAGCTTATCCGTTTAAGCCTATAAAATAGAATAGTGGAGAGTCGGCTTTATGGCTATTCATTATTTTTCACATCAAGTAACTATTTTTATAAAAGCTATAAACACCTCTTTTGGCTTAAATAAGACCAAATAAATGTAATTGAATTGTCATAAAATTATTACAATATAGTTAGAAGGTGTGAATACTATTTATTAAGCATGGAGAACAAAGATGTTAACTAAGAAGTTTTTTAAAACAAAAGATGAAGCAGAAATAACCTTTGAGTTTAGTCGAGATGGCGTTGAGTCTGTCGCTTTAGTGGCAGAATTTACTGATTGGCAACCACTTGAAATGAAATTTAGTAAAAAAGAAAAAGCATTTCGTACAAAAGTTAGGCTACCTAAAGACGGTCAGTTCCAATTTAAGTATTTATTAAATGGTGCTGAGTGGGAAAATGATTATCAAGCGGATCAATATATACCTAATTCATTTGGTTCAGAAGATAGTGTTGTATCAACACGCCCATAGTATAACTTCATTATAAATCAACTGGTTATTTTGGTGTGTTGTTGCCTTTGTTTGATCGGTAACAACTACCTTTGTTATTCCTCATATTTATATAAGAAAAAGTTTTTAGACATAAAACGTTTTTAATGTATTTTTAATTTGTAGCTGTTTTGTAATAGGTATATGGTTTAGAGAAGACATTGGTTGAATTTAACCATGTTAATATTAATTACCTTCGTGTTGTGTAGTCGTTTTGTTTTAAGTAAAAAGAATAAAGGTGATTAATGGAACAATATAGTATGGAGTCTGGTCGTGCCTACCCATTAGGTACGTCAGTTAATGATTCAGGTGTGAACTTCTCTCTTTTTTCAGCTAATGCTGAAAAAGTTGAATTGTGTGTTTTTGATGAGTTGGGTCATCAAGAGTTAATGCGATTCGTTTTACCTTCTTGTGAACATCATGTTTGGCATGGTTACTTAAAAGGTGCAAAAGCCGGATTAGTTTATGGATACCGTGTGTATGGAGCTTATCACCCTGAAGCGGGACACCGTTTCAACCATCATAAATTATTATTAGACCCTTACGCTAGAGCGTTGAAAGGCAAGTTTACTTGGTCTGATCGTCATTTAGGCTATAAAGCGGATTCTCCTGACCTAGATCTGTCGTTTGATGACAGGGACAATGCTGATGTTATGCTTAAATCAGTAGTGATAGATCCTACAAAACCTCAAATACAACGTGTGCCTGTTTCATGGCAAAATACTGTGATATATGAAGGGCATGTTAAAGGCCTTACACAGTTAAATTCAAAAGTTCCTCCTGAATTACAAGGTTCTTTTTTAGGTATTAGTCACCCATCAATGATTGCACACTATCGTGCTATTGGTATTACAACCATTGAGTTATTACCTGTACAGCAATTTCTTTCTGAAAAGTTTTTACATGATAAAGATCTGAGTAATTATTGGGGATATAACAGTATTTCATTTTTTGTTCCTCATTCAGATTATTTAAGTACCGACCAAGTTTTTGAATTTCAACGCATGGTTGATGAATTGCATCAAGCTGGTTTTGAAGTATTAATAGATGTTGTATATAACCACACCGCAGAAGGTAATGCTTTAGGCCCAACACTGAGCTTTAGAGGAATAGATAACGCCTCTTATTATCGATTAAATCCATCTGAACCTCGTTATTACATTAATGATACAGGTTGTGGTAATACGGTGAACTTAAGCCACCCAAGAGTGCTCCAAATGGTCATGGATAGTTTACGTTACTGGGTTGAAGTGATGGGGGTTGACGGTTTCAGGTTTGATTTAGCGACTATTTTAGGCCGTGAACCTCATGGTTTTGATAAAAACAGTGGTTTCTTAGATGCAATTTTACAAGACCCATTACTTAACACCGTAAAAGTTATTGCTGAACCTTGGGATATTGGTCCTGGTGGATATCAGTTAGGTGGATTTCCAGCACCTTGGTCAGAGTGGAATGATAAATACAGAGATTCTATAAGACGCTTTTGGCGTGGTGATAAAGGCCTCTTACCTGAATTTGCACGAAGAATTCATGGTTCGAGCGATGTTTTTGAACATCATGGACGTCAACCTTATGCAAGCATTAATTTTTTAACGAGCCATGATGGTTACACATTGCATGATTTAGTGAGTTATGAGCAGCGACATAATGAACGCAACGGCGAAGAAAACCGTGATGGTCATTCTGAAAACTTGTCTAAAAATTACGGCGTAGAAGGCACTACTGATAATGCTGAAATACTTGCATTACGCTTAAAGCAAATTAAAAACATGTTGTCTACGATTATGCTGTCGCAAGGCGTGCCTATGGTATTAGCTGGCGATGAAATAGGGCGTACCCAACAAGGTAATAATAATGCTTATTGCCAAGACAACGAAATTAATTGGCTAAATTGGCAAGAGGATGCTTTATATGCTAGCGAATTGTCCGCTTTGTTAGCGCGTTTGTCTGAATTAAGAAAGCGTTTCCCTATGTTGGCTTATCATCGATTTATTCATAAAGATGATCCTAAATCTGATGTGGATATTACTTGGTATCACTGTTCAGGTAATATTATGCATAAAGAAAACTGGCACTCTCACCATGCGTCTACTGTTGGCTATTTAGTTCAAGGAAAAACAGATAATGCATCATCTGTATTTTGTATATTTCATGCCGGCGCAGAGCCTGTTGAGTTTGTTTTACCTGAAATAAATAACGTTGAATATTGGGATGTGATGGTAGACACCTCGTCAAGTGCAATAAACAACGAAATTCCTAAATTACCAGCGCAAAGAGCAATAACACTTCAACCACGTACAACAATTGTTTTGTCTAATGAGAATAAGGGATCTGAGCCTAGTGAATAACACAGATGATTTTTGCCAAATAACGTCGTTAGATGACAGTGTTTTAATGGACAACAACACTTTTGCTGATGACTTATCTCGACATTTTTATTTTACTCTAGGTCGAGACAAGGTTAATGATTCTCACCTTTATTTATACAATGCTTTAGCAATAACGATTAGAGATAGATTAGTTGCTCAATGGCGAGAAACTCGAGCTAACAGAGTTGAAGAACGTTCAGTTGCCTATTTATCATTAGAGTTTCTTATGGGGCGAACCCTAAACAATACCGTACTTAATCTTGACTTAGATGAGACGGTACGGGAGTCGTTAAAAGGTTATTGCTGTGCGTTAGAAGAAGTTGAAACGGCAGAGCACGACGCAGGTTTAGGAAATGGCGGTTTAGGTCGCCTTGCAGCATGCTTTTTAGATAGTTGTGCAAGTTTAACTTTACCTGTTATTGGTTATGGTATTCGTTACGAGTACGGCATGTTTAACCAACAAATTAAAAATGGAGAGCAAGTAGAGCATCCTGATAGTTGGCTACGAGAAGGTAACCCATGGGAAATTGCTGTTCCAGATAAGGCTATTAGAGTTAAATTTTTTGGGCAAGTTGATGTGATTACTGAACGTAACGGTAATCAACTTCGACAATGGAATAACACCCATGACGTGCTAGCTGTACCTTATGATATGCCTATCCCTGGTTATAAAAATGGCATAGTAAATACATTAAGGTTATGGAAATCTGAAGCAACAGACGAATTCGATTTAGATGAATTTAATGCTGGAGGTTATACAGAAGCGGTTGCAACAAAAAACTTAGCTGAACAAATTAGCATGGTGCTTTACCCTAATGATACCAGCGAAAATGGTAAAGAATTAAGGTTACGTCAACAGTACTTCCTGTCTTCGGCTTCATTGCAAGATACCGTAAATAATTATGTTGAATTGTTTGGTGATAGTTTTGAGCAATTTATTGATAAGCAATCATTTCAACTGAACGACACACATCCAAGTATTGCTGTGGCAGAGCTTATGCGCATATTAATGGATGACTATTCATTATCATGGGACAAAGCTTGGCATATTACATCGAATACCATGGCGTACACTAATCATACTTTGTTACCTGAAGCTTTGGAAAAGTGGCCCGTTCGAATATTTGAAAATTTGCTTCCTCGCATTTTAGAAATTATTTATGAAATTAATGCACGTTTTTTACAGTACGTTGCCGTTTCTTGGCCGGGTGATATGGATAAGCAACGTTCTTTATCACTCATTGAAGAAGGCCACGAACCTCAAATAAGAATGGCGCATTTAGCTATTGTGGGTAGTTATTCAGTTAATGGTGTGGCTGCTTTACATACGCAATTATTAAAAGAAGGCTTATTCAATCAATTTTATCAATTATGGCCTGAAAAATTTAATAATAAAACTAACGGTGTAACACCGAGACGTTGGTTGTCTCATTGTAATAAACCGTTATCAGCGCTTATTAGTAGTAAAATACGTGAAGATTGGGTAGCTGACTTTTCACATATAAAGCAACTTAAACAATATGCAAGTGATGAGGCTTTTCAGCAGCAATGGCAAGCATGTAAAACTCAAAATAAACAAGCGCTGGTTGAATTTGTTGAAAAAAATACAGGTGTTAAATTTGATGTAAATATGATGTTTGATGTTCAAGTAAAGCGCATACATGAATACAAACGTCAGCTTTTGAATGTTTTACATGTTATTGGTTTATATGAACAAATAAGAAATGGTGATACAGAACACTTAGCGCCTAGATGCGTACTTATTGGTGGAAAGGCTGCGCCGGGGTATGTTATGGCGAAGCAAATTATTAAATTAATTAATAATGTTGCAGACACAATTAATTTAGACCCTAAAGTATCGCAATATTTAAGAGTGGCTTTTATTCCTAATTACAATGTTACGGCAATGGAAGTTATTTGCCCAGCGACTGATTTGTCTGAGCAAATATCTACCGCAGGCAAAGAAGCCTCTGGCACCGGAAACATGAAGTTTATGATGAATGGCGCATTAACTATAGGAACGCTTGATGGCGCAAATATTGAAATAAGAGAAGAAGTTGGCGAAGAAAACTTTTTTTTATTTGGTGCTCAAACACATGAAATAAAAGATATACGAGCTAACTATAATCCTAACGAAATTATTAATAACTCACCTCATTTGTCTGCTGTTATGAAGCTACTAGAGAGCGGACATTTCAATTTATTTGAACCTGGCATATTCGATTCAATTATCAATTCAATCCGTAGTCACGACGATATGTGGTTAACCGCTTACGATTTTGATTCTTACTATGAAGCTCAACGTCAAGTAGATTGTGTTTTTAAGAACAAGGAAAAATGGACTCAAATGAGTATCATCAATACTACGGGAAGTGGTAAATTTTCGAGTGATCGTACGATCAAGCAGTATCGAGATGAAATTTGGAAGCTTTAAATATAACAATACAAAAAAATAGCTTACGGTAATTAATACGATATAAGGAGGCTTTATGCCCACATATGAAAATCGATATATTAGTAACTTAACTCGAGACACTTACGCATTAATTTTAGCAGGGGGGAGAGGTTCAAGACTGCATGAGCTTACAGATTGGCGAGCAAAACCAGCTACTTTTTTTGGTGGCAAATTCCGTATCATAGATTTTCCTTTATCAAATTGTATTAATTCGGGTATTCGTCGTGTTGGTATAGCAACACAATATAAATCCCATTCATTAATACGTCATGTAAATCGAGCATGGGGACACTTTAAAAAAGAATTAGGTGAATCAGTAGAAATACTTCCCGCATCACAGCGAAAAGGTGATGGTTGGTACTCAGGTACGGCTGATGCTGTTTTTCAAAATATTGATATTATCCGTCACGAATTACCTAAATATGTCATGATCTTATCAGGCGATCATGTTTACCGTATGGATTATGGTGAGTTGCTTGCTAAACATGTTGAAACTGGCGCTGATATGACCGTGTGTTGTGTTGAAGTGCCTGTGGAAGAAGCTGCTGGATCTTTTGGTGTTATGACGGTTGATGAAAATAGCCGTGTATGCCGTTTTGATGAAAAACCAGAACATCCATCAGAAGTGCCTGGTAAGCCAGGGATGACTTTAGCTTCGATGGGAAATTATGTTTTTAATACACAGTTTTTATTTGATGAACTCGCAAAAGATGCAGCACAAGATTCATCAAGTGGAGATTTTGGTAACGATATTATTCCTAAAATTATTGAATCGCATAAGGTTTTTGCCTTTCCATTTCGTGATCCTAATGGCGAAAAACAACCTTATTGGCGCGATGTTGGTACGTTAGATTCTTTTTGGGAAGCTAACATGGAACTTGTCAGCCCTGAACCTCAGCTTGATATGTATGATGAAAGCTGGCCTATTTGGACTTATCAAGAGCAAACAGCCCCAGCTAAATTCGTTTTTGATGAAGATGGTAGAAGAGGAATGGCTGTTGATTCAACCGTTTCTGGTGGTGTTATTGTGTCGGGCTCAACGGTTAAAAGGTCATTGTTATTTTCAAAAGTAAGAATTAATTCTTTCTGCGAAATCAAAGACGCGGTTATTTTACCTGGCGCTATTATTGGACGAAATTGTAAAATTTCAAAAGCGATTATTGATAGAAGTTGTGTTATTCCTGATGGTATGGAAATTGGTATTGATCATGATGCTGATAGAGCAAATGGCCTTAGGGTAACAGCAAAAGGTGTTGTATTAGTAACACGAGATATGATCGCAGCAATAAGTCATGATTAACACATCAGAGGTAAGCTAAATGAATAAAGAAGCGTTGAGTATTTTGAGTCAACAAGAAATTAACGCCTTAGTTTCAGGTAAGCACGAGGATGTATTTTCTGTTTTAGGAATACATCGTCATCCTGATAAAAGTGGATTAATCATTAGAAGTTTTTTGCCTACTGCATTAGCTGTTGATGTTATTAATAAAGTTAGCCAAGAAACAATTTTTTCTTTATCAATAATAGAGCATTCTGGTTTATTTGAAGGTTATATAGATAGCACCGAAAATAGCTTGAATTATCAACTTAAAGTGACCTATGAATCATCTGAGTTGCTAATAGAGGACCCTTATCGTTTTCCTTCTTTACTCGAAAATGATGATCTTTACTTATTTGGTGAAGGGACACATGAGCAAGCTTATCGATGGATGGGGGCTCATTCTAAAGAAGTTGATGGTGTAGAAGGTACTAATTTTGCCGTATGGGCTCCTGATGCTAAAAGAGTCTCAGTGGTGGGCGACTTTAATTTTTGGGATGGCCGTTGTCACGTCATGCGCAAGCATCCCGGTGGCGGAGTATGGGATATTTTTATCCCAAGTGTTAAAGGCGATGTTAATTATAAATATGAGATTGTAGGTAAATTTGGAGAAGTTTTACCTTTAAAAGCTGATCCTTATGCGTTTCAAATGCAGCATGCACCACAGAATGCTTCGGTAACAGTGAATAAAAGCCTTTATCAATGGAAAGATAACGAGTGGATGGAAAAAAGATCCACGGATATTGATCAATACCATGGTCCTGTTTCTATTTATGAAGTTCATTTAGGTTCTTGGCGACGCACTGGTGGTGAATATAACGAATATTTAACTTATCGAGATTTAGCGGAGCAATTAGTACCTTACGTTGCTTATATGGGATTTACTCATATACAAATGATGCCTGTAAGTGAATATCCTTTTGATGGTTCTTGGGGGTATCAACCTATTGGAATGTTTTCTCCTACTTGTCGATTTGGCTCACCTGAAGACTTTAAATACTTTGTTGATTGTTGTCATAAACAAAATATTGCCGTATTGCTTGATTGGGTGCCAGGGCATTTTCCAACAGATATGCATGGTTTAGGAAAGTTTGATGGAAGTAGTCTTTACGAACATGAAGACTTACGTAAAGGCTTTCATCCTGATTGGAAAACATTGATATACAATTATGGGCGAGCAGAAGTTGTTAGTTACCTTATTAGTAATGCGCTTTATTGGTTAGATCAATTCCATATTGATGGATTGAGAGTGGATGCTGTTGCTTCTATGTTATATCTCGATTACAGCCGAGAAGCTGATGAGTGGGTACCTAATATTCATGGTGGTAGAGAAAATTTAGAAGCAATCGAATTATTGAGACAAGTAAATAGTAGAGCTTACTTTAACTACCCTGGCATTATGATGGTGGCTGAAGAATCTACCGCTTGGCCAGGTGTTTCAAAACCAGTAAGTGAAAACGGCTTAGGTTTTGGTTTTAAGTGGAACATGGGCTGGATGAACGATACTTTAAAGTATATGGAAAGAGATCCCATTTATCGTCAACATCATCATAATGAGCTAACTTTTGGACTGGTTTATGGTTTTAGTGAAAACTTTATATTGCCGTTAAGCCATGATGAAGTGGTTCATGGTAAAGGTTCTTTATTACAAAAAATGCCAGGTGATGATTGGCAGAAATTTGCTAATTTACGCGCATATTATGGTTTTATGTGGACACATCCAGGTAAAAAACTTCTCTTTATGGGCTGTGAGTTTGCACAACGTGATGAGTGGAACCACGACCAAAGTTTAGATTGGCATCTGCTTGAATATGAACCACATAAAGGTGTTCAAACCTTAGTAAGGGATTTGAATGCACTTTATAAAACGACACCGGCTTTACATGAATTAGACTGTGATGGTAATGGTTTTGAATGGGTGATTTCAGAGAACGCTTCAGAATCAATACTCGTTTATTTACGTAAAAGCATAAAAGGTGAAGCGCTAGTACTTGTAATGGTTAATATGACTCCTTCAACCTATGAGGGGTACAAAATAGGCGTACCAAACAAAGGGCACTATATTGAACGTTTAAACTCAGATAACGTTATTTATGGTGGTAGTAATGTAAAGAACACTCCTATTATTGAATCTCAAGTGGGGAAATATAATGGCAGAGATCATTATATAGAGGTTTCTATACCTCCTTTATCAACGGTAATATTTGAAATTCAAAAAACGTAAAACCCTGTACAAGCCACATTTTAGGTTTTAATTTAATTTCAAATAAACCTAAAATGTGTTTCTATTCTTTAAAATAAAATTCAAATTTTTAATCACTGGCTAAAAGCGAGTGATTATTCATTGCTTTCAAAAGGTGATTCATGAATATATTAATGGTGTCGGCTGAAAATGACGCATTACCCGGCGGAAAAGTTGGCGGTATTGGCGATGTTGTAAGAGATATGCCTAAAGCATTAGCTGCCGAAGGCGAACAAGTAAACGTTGTTATGCCAAATTATGGAATATTACATGAAGTAGACAAAGCAGAATTTATACAAAGTGTTACTGTGATGTTTGCGGGAGAATCGCAAGAAGTTAGTTTTTATAAATTTGCTGTTACAAACAGTAATGAAAACGTAACTCAATGGATAGCTCATCACCCTTTATTTTCAAGTTGCGGTGTTGGAAGTGTTTATTGTGATGATCCTAATAATCGACCTTTCGCTACCGATGCAACTAAATTTGCTTTATTTAATGCTGCGGTAGGGCAGGCAATAATAGATCATATCTTTGGGCATGTAGATGTATTACACCTACATGATTGGCATACGGCTGTTTTATCTGTTTTACGAGCGTACGATCCTCAATATCAAGATTTAAAACATATAAGAACAACCTACACGATTCACAACCTTGCATTACAAGGTATTCGCCCGTTATCGAATGATGAATCTTCGTTGCAAACTTGGTTTCCACATTTAAATTATGATGTAAATGTGATTAATGACCCTAACTACCTTCACTGCTTTAACCCTATGAGGGCTGCTATTAATTTATGCGATAAAGTTCATGCGGTATCACCTAATTATACGAAAGAAATTGTTAAACCAAGTAACTATGAACAAGGTTTTTTTGGTGGTGAAGGACTAGAAAATGATTTGCAAAGAGCTTCGAATGAAAACCGTCTGTTTGGTATTTTAAATGGTTGTGAATACGATGACTCGAAGCGTAAACCGTTATCATTAAATCACTTCTTTTCTTTATGCGAAAATGAGGTCCTAAAGTGGGCAGGTAACCAAGCTGTTTTAGCGAGTGCTCATTTAATTGCATCGACAAGATTAGGCAAGTTAACCTCTAAAAAAATAGCTAAACGTCCTTTCATCATGACGTCTGTTGGTCGAATTACCAATCAAAAAGTATTATTGTTACAACAGCAAATGGCAGATGGTCAATCAGCATTACAGCACATATTGAACGAATTAGGCGATAAAGGAATTTTTCTTTTATTAGGCAGTGGTGATGCTGGGTTTGAGCAGTTTTTAACTAAAACCGCAGGGAGAAATTCAAACTTCATCTTTTTAAAAGGCTATTCTGAAACCTTATCTGAAGCTATTTATAACATGGGCGATTTGTTTATGATGCCAAGCTCTTTTGAGCCATGTGGTATTAGCCAAATGTTATCTATGCGTGCGGGGCAACCTTGTATCGCTCATAGTGTAGGCGGTTTAACCGATACAATAAAAGATCATGAAAATGGTTTTTTATTTGATGGTGATACACAGTTTAACCAAGCAACGAATATGATTAGTTGCTTTAAAAACACATTATTTTTATGTCTTAAAGAGCCTAAAAAATATAAAGAAATATCGGATAACGCGAGTAAAACACGACTTTTATGGAGCGATTCAGCTAAACGTTATATATCAGATTTATATAGATAAAATTTCAAAAAATACATTAAAGGTAAATATTAAATTATGGGTAAAGTTATTGTAGTTGTTGTTATTCTAGTGATTGTTGTTTTACTTTATTTTCGCTCTAATACCAATAAAGAAGCTGCGAGTTTAAATAAGCAAGAAGGCGAGACTTTTTTAAATAATAATAGAAATGTAGAAGGCGTTATTGAAACAGACTCTGGTTTACAATACTTAGTATTAAACAAAGGTGAGGGTACTATACACCCCAAAAGTTCTGACAAAGTAAAAGTACACTATCATGGCACTTTACTAAATGGGACAGTATTTGACAGCTCTGTAGATCGTAATCAACCAATAAGCTTTGGTTTAAATCAAGTGATAAAAGGTTGGACTGAAGGTGTTCAGTTAATGGTAGTAGGTGATAAATTTAAATTCTTTATACCATCATATTTAGCTTACGGCGACCGCTCCGCAGGAAAAATAACACCTGCTTCTACTCTAATATTTGAAGTTGAATTATTGGGTATTAACGAATAAACGCTGTAAAAATATCTTTAAAAGAAAGGGAGATAACTTAATTAAGTTATCTCCCTTTTTATTTGTATAATAGTTGTCGTAGCTGATAAGTATCGGTTTATTAAAATGTAGATTAATTATGTTTTAAATCACTAAAATCAATATCCTCAATTTGTTGACCTGCATTAAGATCTTTATATACCTCTTCATCAAATTGATTTTCAGATTTACCTACAATTAAAGTAACCATGCTATCACCTGTAACATTTACAGCTGTTCTAGTCATATCTAATAATCTATCAACACCTATAATTAAGCCAATACCTTCAACAGGTAAACCGACTTGATCAAGTACCATGGCAAGCATAATTAATCCTACACCTGGTACGCCAGCTGTGCCTATAGACGCTAATGTTGCGGTAAGAATAACCATCAAATAATCAGAAAGGGTTAAATCTACATTAAAGACTTGTGCAATAAATACTGTGGCCACACCTTGCATAATAGCCGTGCCATCCATATTTATTGTTGCCCCTAAAGGCACAGTAAAAGAAGCGATAGAGTTTTTAACGCCCATCTTCTTAGTAACAGTTTCCATGGTAATAGGAAGCGTTGCATTACTGCTTGATGTTGAAAAAGCAAAAATAGCTGTATTACGCATTTTTCTTAAGAAAATAAGCGGATTTAATCCCGTTAATAATTTCAGTAAAACAGGGTAGGTTACCGTCGCGTGTAAAATTAAAGCAACAAAAACCACTAAGAAGTATTTAATTAAATTACCAAAGGTTTCTATTGAAACGTCAGTAAACAATCCGGCTAATAAACAGAAAACACCGTATGGTGCAATGTTCATTAATACGGTAACTAAGCGCATTATAACGACACTGAAGTCTTCAAATAGACTTGCTACTCTTTCACCTGCTTTACCCGATAATGCAATGGAAATACCAAAAAGTAATGCAAATACGATAACTTGTAGCATATTACCTTGAGCAAAAGCTTCAAAAGGATTGCTTGGAAACATTTGAATGAGTACTTGAGCAAGTGATGGCGCTTCTCGACTCTCAAATGTTGTGTTAGCCACCATGTTAACGCCTTCACCTGGGTTTATAAATAAAGCTAACGACATAGCAAAACTAATAGCAACGGCTGTAGTTATTAAATACAACGCGATGGCTTTACCACCAATTCGACCCAGTTTTGTTGTATCTTTTAGTGAGCATGTACCACAAATAAGTGAAACAAAGACTAAAGGAACCACAAGCATTTGTAAGCTGGCAACAAATATTTTGCCAACCACTTCAAATACTCCGTCAACCAATACTCCTCTAATGGATAGGTCAAACAAATAAAGAGGAACAACTACGTCTGATTGATCAGGCATTAACCACTGCAAGAACGCGCCCACTGAAATACCGGCAACCATTGCAATAACGATGCGTGTAGTAAGGCTTGAAGAAGGTTTATTTGTCATAATTTAGAATTACTTCTTATATTTAGAGTTTAATTTGTAAGATTAACAGTAAAAGTTATTATTAAAAAGGCAACAATTGTCAGTTTTTTTAATAAGGTAGTGACCTTTTTGTGATTTTTCAGTTAAGATGGCAAAGTTGATAATAAAAATTTACCAGGGAGATGCTTTTTATGGCGCTACTTCAACGCTTTAGTTTAATCATACTACTTTTTACGTTAGTGGCCTGTGGAGGTGGTGAAGGGGGGTTTGGAACTACAACTCCAGATCCAGAAGACCCAGAGGATAAAGATGTTATTACAATGTCTTTGACTATATCAGATCAAAATATATCAGATGCCAGCCCCGCAACTATTAATGCTACGGTTCTAAAAAATGGTGAACCAGAGCAAAATGTACTTGTTACTTTTACATTAAGCGAGGGCGCAGACGTTTTAGCTAATTTTACTCCTACCTTCGGTACTAGTGTAACCGACGCTGATGGGATTGCTACTATGACACTTAATGCCGGTGGAACAGCTGGTGCAGGGCAAGTTAGTGCGACAATTTTAGCTGTAGATGAAGAGGTTATTGCAACACTTTCTTTTAATAGTGCTGGTGACGCTAATACAGGTACAACACCTGATGTATCTAATATCTCTTTATTTGCAAGTAGCCAACAAATTGCATCGAGTGGTGCACAAGAGGTTACTCTTTCAGCTATAGCAAAAGATGCGAACAATAACTTATTAGAAAATGTACTAGTAACATTTGCTGCAACTTCTGGACAGATTGAAGTCGTTAAAGCATTGACAGGCGCTGATGGTAAGGCAACAGCAACGCTAAAAACAAGTAATGAACCGACTAATCGTATTATACATACTACAGCAACAACGGCACAATTTTCTGACTCTGTTGATGTTCAAGTTGTAGGAACTAGTATCCAGCTAACTGGATCTTCTTCTTTAGCTATTAACGATTCAAATAACTTTATTGTAAGAGTACTTGATTCCGATGGTAAGGGAATTGCTAATACTTTAGTTATGTTATCAACGAGTAATAGTTCAAATGGAAGTACAGCTGCAGGGATTACAATTCCGGAATCTGTAACAACTGACTTTACTGGTCAGGCAACAGTTTCCGTTGTTGGTACAACAGGAGGAGTTAATAGCATTGTAGCAAGTGCTTTAGGTGCTATAGCAACTCAAAATGTAGCCGTTCAAGCTGATTCCTTTTTGTTCTCTTCATTTAATGATGGTAACGGTACAAATATTAACTTAAGCACTCAAGACTTAAGTGCGATCCCTGATGTGTTGCTATCAAAAACAGCGACATTAACATTAACATGGTCTCGAAATGGTGTCTTAGTTCCTGATGGTACTCTAGTTAGCTTTACCGCAACAAGAGGTGACTTGTCTTCAACCTCAGCAACAACTGTTGACGGTAAAGTATCAACAACCTTAACTTCTAATAATGCAGGTAAATCGTTAGTCACCTTTAGTGGGGTCGATGGTGATATTGCTTTAAATAATCAATTAGAGTTTGAATTTGTTGCCGAAACAGCTGAAAGAGTAGTAGCACAAGCTTCACCAAATTCAATTGGACCTAATGGGCAAAAATCTACAATTTCAGTCGTAGTTAAAGATCCTACAGGTAATTTGGTTAAAAATAAGCAAATTGATTTTACTCTAACTGATACTAACGGCGGTTCAATTTTTCCTGCTAGTGCAACAACCGATAGTAACGGTAATGCTTCTACAGTGTATACATCAAATGCAGTATCAGCTCAAAACGCTGTTTCTATTAAAGCAGTTGTAAGGGATACAATAGGTACAACCAATGTAAGTGATACGGTTACATTAACAGTAGCTGATAGAGAGTTATTCATTACTTTAGGTACGGGGAATACCATTGAAGAAATAGATATTACCAATTATAACAAGCAGTTTAGTGTATTTGTTACAGATGTTGATTCTACTCCTGTTGAAAATGTTGAATTGACTGTATCTGCTGTTCCTAAAACTTATTATAAAGGTAGTTGGATAAGACTTTATGATATAGGTGGAACTTTTGTACGCTGGATTACTGCGAGTAATTTGACTTTTGATGTTGATGGAAATTTAACAGGTTATGATGGAAGTTTTGCATGCGCCAATGAAGATGGAAATATTAATGGTATATTGGATGCAGGGGAAGATACTAATGGTAACGGGGCATTAACTCCTGGTAATGTAGTTGGTGCTTTAGGTAACATTGTAACTGATGATCAAGGTAAAGCCATTATTGATATTCGATATCCTCAAAGTAGTGGTAGTTGGGCTGATATAGACTTAATTGTTTCAGCGAAAGTTAATGGCACCGAAAGCCAAACTAAGACAACATTTACATTATCGACATCGGCTGAAGATATTCTGGATGAAGATGTTACTCCGCCTACTGCTGGTATTGGTTTAAATAGCCCCTTTGGCTATGTAAATAATTGTAATACTGCTAATTAAGATAAAATAGGGATGAATAAAAAAGCTCCTCAAGGAGCTTTTTTATTGTTCTAAATATAGCCTTAAAAAGTTATAAATTAGGTTTTCGACATCTCTTCAATCAAAAATGCAGATATCTCAGCACAGGCTGTTAATGTTTTGTTTCTGCTTTCTTCACCTAAACCTGAGCTATCGGTAAATGGAGCTATTTCCATCATGTCAGCACCAGTAATCGGATACTTTTGACCTAATGAACGTAGTATCAGCATTGTATCTTTCATATCCATGCCATCAGGTTCAGGAGTGCCTGTAGCTGATGCAATTGATGCATCAAGTGCGTCAATATCAAAACTTACGTATAACTCATCAATGTTTTCATCTTTTAGCTGTTTTAAAATATTTTCAATGATACTTTCAACACCATTTTCTTTTATTTCATGAGACCAATGTTGTTTTACGCCAAAGGTATTTTCCCAATGAGACTTTGGTTTTCCACTTGAGCGAATGCCCACTTGAATTAAATGACTATGGTCATGTAAATCGTCAAGTATGTGTGTACACCATGAGCCAAAACAGAGATCTATCCCTAAGCGTTCCACTAATAGGTCTGTGTGGGCATCAAAATGAATTATTGCAGCACGTATACCTTGTTTCTTTTTAGCTTGTAAATAGGCTTTAGTGAGCGGATAACTCACTGAATGATCGCCACCAATACCAAATATCCCTTTTTTAGGAAATTCAGCATAAAAATCGTGTAATACATCTTCTGTTATTGTTAAAGGGCTAACAGGATATTCACTGTTTTCATCTTTATATAATGCTTTTCGGCAATTTGAAATGGTGGCCTCATTTAAGTACTTATCGTGTAATAAGTGCGGAATAACTCTCACATCACCTAAATCATAAGCACTTAATCCACTGTATTGTTCTAATAACGTTGAACGAACAAATAAAGGTCCCCAATTTGCTCCCCTTAATATGCCGCCACCACAATCTGAAGCTATACCTAAAATAACAGCGTTAGATGAAGAAGGTAAATTATCTAAAGATGATGCCCATAGTTGTTCAATATTTTCAGTTTGTCCAAAAAGTGATTGATGTAGCTTTTCTTTTCTTTCTTTAGCCGTGTTTACTGTAAAAACTCCGTTTCCTGGAGGACATAAACAATGCGTAAATTTATTTTTTAAATTTAGCCATGATGTGGTCATGTGAGATCTCACTATGTTGTGTTAATGATAAATATATAAAAGTAATAATTATGGAGGAATGCAGCGGTTCATTGTTTTTTAAGGGCTGTAAAAGAAAATTAATTAATGATTATTTTCATTTGCCCTTATTTTTTTTATAAAAGTCGATTATGATTACGCCAGAAATTACTCAAGCATTATAGCTAAAAGCATTAATGCAGGCGAATATAATCAAAATATTTGCTTGTTACTTTGTATAATTGCAGATATATCTAATAGTAAATAGCACTTAAATCATCAATTTTATTGTGAATTGTTCTCATATATTGGTTGCTCGCCTAATTATTGAACAGTTTAAACTCTATATAATATCTAATTGATTTAGTTCAATTAGTGACTAGGAATGTAAAATCATATGGGAAAATCTCTGGTAATTGTCGAATCACCAGCCAAAGCGAAGACAATTAACAAATACCTTGGTAAAGACTTTATTGTAAAATCTAGTGTAGGTCATGTACGTGATTTACCCCATGGAAGTACTGGTAAAAAAGTTCCTGCAAAATCTCCTGCCGAAGTTCGTAAAATGACACCAGCAGCCAAAGCTAAATATAAAGAAAAAAGAGATAAAGAAGCTTTAGTTAATCGAATGGGGATTAACCCAGATAAAGATTGGGAAGCTAACTATCAAATACTTCCAGGTAAAGAAAAAGTTGTTACTGAACTCACTAAATTAGCCAGTACCGCAGATACTATCTATCTCGCAACCGATTTGGACCGCGAGGGAGAAGCAATCGCGTGGCATTTAAAAGAGATAATTGGTGGTGATGATGACAAGTTTAAACGTGTTGTTTTTAATGAAATAACAGAAAACGCAATACAGCAAGCTTTTTCAACACCTGGCGAATTAAGTATGCCGGGTGTTAATGCTCAACAAGCTCGTCGATTTTTAGACCGCGTTGTTGGTTTTATGGTAAGCCCCTTACTGTGGAAGAAAGTTGCTCGTGGTCTTTCCGCAGGGCGCGTTCAATCAGTTGCGGTTAAGTTAGTTGTAGAAAAAGAACGTGAAATTAAAGCGTTTGTTCCTGAAGAGTTTTGGGAAATTACCGCAGATACTAAAACAAATACAGGGTTAGATTTTGAACTAGATGTAACCCATGAAAATAAAAAAGCATTTAAACCGACAAATAAGGCAGATACAGATAAAGCCTTATCTGTTTTAAAAGACGCGACTTATACGGTTGATAAACGTGAAGATAAACCGTCAAAAAGTACACCGTCAGCTCCATTTATTACCTCTACATTACAGCAAGCGGCAAGTACTAAATTAGGTTTTGGTGTTAAACGTACTATGGGCTTGGCTCAGCGTTTATATGAAGCAGGTCATATTACTTATATGCGTACTGATTCGACCAACTTAAGTAAAGATGCTGTTGAAATGTGTAGAGGCTACATAGCTGATACGTTTGGTGAAAATTATTTACCAGAGAAAGCGAAATTATATAGTAGTAAAAGTAATGCACAAGAGGCCCATGAAGCGATACGTCCATCAAATGTGAAGATGGAATCTGCCTTTATGGAAGGTATTGAAGCCGATGCTAAAAAACTTTACGACTTAATTTGGCGTCAGTTTGTTGCATGTCAAATGACAGCGGCAAGATATACGGTTAGTACGCTGACTATAGGTGCCGAAAGATTTGATTTGAAAGCTAAAGGTCGTGTCATGCAATTTGATGGTTGGACACGTGTTCACCCTCAGTTGTCTAAAGGTGATGATAAACATTTACCTGATTTATCGGTAGGTGAAGTGCTAACGCTTGAACAGCTTAATCCTTCTCAGCATTTTACTAAACCACCAGCACGTTTTGGTGAAGCTTCACTGGTTAAAGAATTAGAAAAACGTTCTATTGGCCGACCCTCTACTTATGCATCGATTATTTCTACTATTCAAGATCGTGGTTATGTGCGTTTAGATAAAAAACGTTTCTATGCTGAAAAAATGGGTGAAATCGTTACCGACAGTTTATCTGAAAGTTTTGTTAACCTAATGAGTTATGACTTCACTGCAAATATGGAACAAGAGCTTGATGAGGTTGCAGGTGGTAAAGCGAATTGGAAAGATGTTCTAAATAATTTTTATAGTAACTTCACTAAACAGTTAAGTGTAGCTGACATGCCAACAGAAGAAGGTGGCATGAGAAACAACGAACCTGTTTTAACTGATATTGAGTGTCCAACGTGTGGGCGTAAAATGGGGATTAGAACCGCTTCAACCGGAGTTTTCTTAGGTTGTTCGGGTTATGCTTTACCTCCGAAGGAGCGTTGTACAACAACAATGAACCTGACTCCGGGTGAAGAAGCCGTAAGTGTTTTAGCTGAAGATCAAGAAACTGAAGCGCTAAGAGCTATGCATCGCTGTAAAAAATGTAATACAGCAATGGACAGTTATCTTATCGATGAAACTCGAAAATTACATGTCTGTGGTAATAACCCAGTATGTGATGGTATTGAAGTTGAAAAGGGCGAATTTAAAATAAAAGGCTATGAAGGGCCTATTTTAGAATGTGATCGTTGTGAATCTGAGATGGAACTCAAATCAGGTCGATTTGGTAAGTACTTTGATTGTACAAATAGCGAATGTAAAAATACACGTAAGCTTTTAGCAAGCGGTGAAGCTGCGCCGCCGAAAGAAGACCCAGTACAATTACCTGAGTTACCTTGTGAAAAATCTGATGCACATTTTGTTCTAAGAGATGGCGCTGCTGGAATATTTTTAGCCGCGAATACTTTTCCTAAATCACGTGAAACTAGAGCGCCTAAAGTAGAAGAGCTTCTGAGGTTCAGAGATAGAATATCATCTAAATTTTATTATTTAGCTGATGCTCCAGTCAAAGACCCTGATGGGAATTTAGCTGTTGTTCGATTTAGCCGTAAAACTAAAGAGCAGTATGTTATGACTGAAGTTGACGGTAAAGCAACAGGGTGGACGGCAAAGTACATTGATAATAAATGGGTTGAAGAAGCTAAAAAGAAAGCCGTAAAGGCTAAAGCGAAGCCTAAAGCTAAGAAAGCCGTAAAAGCTTAAGTTTATTTGATGTATTGTTCTATTTTATTAAAAAGCACCTTTTGGTGCTTTTTAATATTGTTATTTCTGTTCGTATTATACCAAACACATTAATGAATTTACCTATTTTATACGAAGAATAAATGGTCAAATACACAGGTTCATCGTTCTAGACTGAACCTAAGCACCTACTCCCTGTAGGCGAGGCATTCAAATAACTAACCTGAACTTGGTTTAAGAGATGCTTAACAAAATGAAATATAAGAAAAAAAATAGTTTTATTGTTCCTCTAGCTTGATATTTTTTCTTAATTCAAGGCAAATTTCGCGTCAATAGTTGGTCTATTGCAAGTAAATTTAACGCATAAATTAGGAAAAATAGCTGCTAGAGAAGAATTTGTTAAGCCGAGTTCAGGTTAACTAGGGGCTGTTGAACTTTTCTGAATGTTTTTTCAGCAGTGTATTAGTCTGTTATACAAGGCAAATCATATGTTTCACCGTTATTATACTCTAATAGGCTATAACGTCGTAGAAATGGCTAATAAATGCAGTCCTACGGATCCATTTAAATACTTCAGCTCATTGTTAAGGAATTTATATAGAACAACTATGTTACATACCTTGCGCCGCGAGCAATAAACATTTAATTCGAACGAAATTTAAACATGAAAGTTCAACAGCCCCTAGTTATTCTAATGATTAAATGATCAATGTGTTATTGCGATTGATATTAATTATCTAATGTTTTTTTTAATCTTTTACTGAGAGCGGGCTGAGATATTCCAAGTAACCGTGCTGCTAATGATTGATTTCCATTAGATCGCTTCATTGCCTCATCAACTAATAATTCGGCTGAATGTTTAAGAGTAGGTAACGTTGATGAGGTAACAAAAAATGACTCGGGTTGAGTTAATTTATCAGCCTCTGGTATTGAATCAATAACTACTTTAAATGTTTTCATCGATAAAACCCCCGATTGGTGCGTGCTCATTGCATCAAAGGCCATAGCTCGTAACTCTCTAATATTACCCGGAAAGACATAATTTTCTAATAACAGAATGAGCTCTTTGGGTATAGTAGCAACAGTTTTATTGAATTCGTTAGCTGCTTGAGTTAAAAAATGTTCAAGTAGGAGTCTGATATCTTCTTTACGTTGTCTAAGTGGGGGAATATCAACATGATGGATCTTAAGGCGGTAAAATAAATCGTTACGAAATAGCCCTTGTTCTTTTTTTATGTGAAGATTTTGATGAGTTGCTGAAATTATCCGTGCATTGGTACGTCTTGGTGTATCACTTCCTACGGGGTAATATTCGTTTTCTTGTAATAAACGCAATAATTTAACTTGAGAAGCTAAACTTAAATCGCCAATTTCATCGAGAAATAACGTGCCGTCAGAAGCTCGTTCAATCATTCCTTTTCTTGCTTGTTCCGCGCCTGTAAATGCACCTCGTTTATGGCCGAATAAAGTGTCTGAAAATAAGTGGTCGTCTAACCCTGCAACATTTACACATACCAACTCTCCACTACAACCACTTGTCTGATGAATTGCTTGTGCAATTAACTCTTTACCCACCCCACTTTCTCCCGTGATGAGTATAGGTTGTCGGCTATTAGAAAGTGATTCAATATATTGGAATATGGAGATCATTTGTTTATTAATACTAATTATTTTTGCAAAAGCAGGGTGTAAATCTTTTTGATTGTTAAGTAAACAGCCACGCATAGCGTTATTTTCTATACTTAACTCTTGAAACCTAATTACACGAAGAATACTACTACTTAAACGTTCTGGTTCTTCAGTTTTTATATGATAATCATAGGCCCCTAATTTAATGCATTGCACTGCTGATTTTACTTGATTGATACCACTAATAATAATCACTGAAACATGTGGATGTAGTTCAATGATTTGAGGAAGTAGCTCATCTCCGGTTATATGTGGCATATTTAAATCAAGTAAAACTACTCTAATGTTACCAGTATTTAAATGAGTCAGTACTTCTCGACTATCACTGCATTGGATAATATTATTGATCCCGCTGTAGCGCTCTATGGCGAAAGATATGCTACGTAAAAAACTAGTATCATCGTCACAAATTAATACTTGAAAATTAGGATATAGATTCGTGCTCATAACTTACTCTTTTGATGGGATAATGGCAGTGATAATTTTACTTTAGTGTGTTTACCTTCCGTGGAGCTAAAATTTAATATTCCTTGGTGATCTCTTATGATCCCTGCAGAAATCGATAAGCCTAAACCTGTACCTCCTTGTTTACGTTTGCTGGTATAAAAAGGATCTGTTAATTTATTTAAATCACTTTCTTTTATACCAACCCCGTGGTCAGTAACAGTTAATACCACATGCTGTCGTTTTATATCAAAATAAGTTGTTACGATGATTTTTTGAGTTTTATTGGTTAATGCTTGGCAGGCATTAAGAATTAAATTAATAATAACTTGTTCAATTCGTTGTCCTGCACCTTTAAAATTTGGGATGTTATTACTAAAGTTAACCTCAAAACTATCTGTGGAGTTTTTGATTTGGTTGGCCACTAGGCGAATTGATACTTTAACTAACGTATTAATATCTAGTGATTCGGTTAAACTAACCGTTGCGTCGTCTTTAAGTGCAAAATGTTTTAAATCTTCTACAATCCCTCGGATTTTACCGCTGGCTAAATGCATGTCTTCTAGTGTTTCTGGGAGTACTTCTTTTAGTCTATTGTATTTTACACCTGCAATGGTGAGATCATCTGTTTCGTACTCGTCTAAAATTTCAGAAATCTGCTCAAACACCTCTTTTATAAATGGAAAATTGAGCGTTAGAATACTGCAAGGGTTATTGATTTCATGGGCAACACCAGAGACTAAAACCCCTAAGGATGTCATTTTATCGGCGTGTAATAACTGTAGTTGCTGAGCTTTGAGTTCTTGGGTTCTGCTTTCAACTTTTTTACGTAGCGCTTTATTCCAAATAACAACGGCAGTACTTATAAATAGCAGCATTACGGCAATAGCCGCGGCAATTAACCCAAACTCTGACCAAGCTGTTCGTTGTGAAACACCAAACCATTTATCGTATAGTGCTTGTTGCCGGCCCGTATTTTTTAAAATGGCTAACCCTTGAGCGAATTGTGAAAGTAATACCTCATCTCCTTTTTTCACTGCGTAGCCGTATTTACTTATCCCTTCGATATTAAATATTGGTTTTATATTTGATAGGCCAAGTTCTCGAACAATGTAGAGCCCAGGAAGGTTAGATACCATCGCATAGTCATGTTTACCTGAAGATAATAAGCGTAAAGCGTCGGCGTGACTTTCAACTGAAATGATTTTAATATTTACGTTTAAATTATTGAGCATGTCATAAACTGAGCCGTTGTGCTGCACAATAACTTCATGATTTTCTAAATCATTAAGTGAATTAATATTTGAGCTATTATCGCGAGAAAAGATTGATTGATTAACAAAAGTATGAGGGCTAAATTCATAAAGGTTTACACGTTCTTTAGTGGCAGACATTCCTTGCATAATATCAATTTCACCTTCATCGAATCGTGCTCTAATATCTGACCATTTACCGAGCTTTATTTTTATCTTTAGGTTCATTACTTCGGCAATTTCTTGGCTTAACTCGACATTGTAGCCAGTGCTTTTACCATCTTTATCAACAAACTCGTAGGGCGGATAACTATAATCGCCACCAATAATAATTGTTTTAATCGGTTGTTCATCAGCATATACGAAAAATCCCCCAATACTACATATCATCAGGCTCTTTAGTATGATATCAATAAGATGATATAGCGCTTGGCGGTATGAAAACAATGTGGTTATTCCTTTTGATTCAGGTAGCTTTTGTTCTTTTGAGAAAAGCTTAATAATCGATGAATAAAAATCATAAGTTTAATAATATTACTATGTTATAAAGTGAGTGAGTACTAAATTATAATGTTTTGAGTATTAGTAAAGTAGATGCGTTAGCTTTGAATGGTGTAAAGCGACATTTATAAACCTTTATGTCGCTTTAATTTATGCATTATAGAATAATTGTTAGAATTTCATATTTAAATTAACTTGAAAGCGGTCACGACCAGCGTTGTTGGTTGGAAGGCTTTCGTTAATATTATCAACACTATACCATCTTAAGTCAGCATTGAGATTGTCCGCTACTTTATAATCGAACTGTAAACGAGTGCCTTTAATGTTGGTGTATGAACCCGGAGTATTTGTTTGTGTAAACGCCCCATTCATTGGTAGGGCATAAGCTTCGGTATGGATCACATAGAAACGCATACCGATCACATCATTCATTTGGTATCGAGCGTGTACTGTATAAGCTGTATCTTCACTATCGGCATCGCTGGTGTAATAATCGGCAGCTAAACGAAAAGCTCCCATTCTAAAGTCAGCATTCATTGTCATAACATCGCCAGCTTGATCTGCATGAAGTCCTGATTCTGCGCTAGAATAGGCACTATCTGAAGCTGATACAAATAACTTACCTAGGCCTAATTTGTATTTAACGTTGTTAATTTTACCCTCATAAACACCTTGTAACTGTTGCCAGCTAGCATCTCGTTTACCATCACCATTATCTTTGTTTTCTTCAAGAATAATGTGGCCAGCATTAACGCTAAATCCATTATTACTCCAACTTCCTTGGATACCTTCAAGCGCAATATCATCTCGGAATAATAATTCTGAAGAGTGCATAAATACAGGTGATGCTTTACCAATAACTATTGTTGCATTTTCTATACCTTTGTATGTCATGTACGCTTTATCAAGACCGAAGTCGTCATTGTCACTAGTATCTGTAATGCCAAACGTTTGGTGAGTTGAATCATGTGCACTTGATGTTGTTCTAAAGCGCATTACTGCAGACCAATCATCATTAACCGCATATTTAATTCCAAAACGAGCGCGTAAACGCGCACGACTTGTTGTATCAATAGTGTCGCCATCAGTACGTTCAAAGCGTAATCGCATATCACCAAAAAGCTTAACTGCATCAACACCGTTAACTGAAACATCTGCTTGTGCTGGGCTAATTGTTGCTAGTGCAGCTGACACTAACGACAAATATAAGGATTTATTTAACATTATGTTGTTCCTATTATTATAGTTATTTTTTTAATTATTAAGTTGTAAGTTAGTTTTAATTACTTAGTCTCTAGGGGAGGCTTATTAGTCCCTGTACCGTTGTATATATCTAGATCAAGTTCATTTTCACTCTTGCCTATTAACAAGGTAACCATGATGTCACCTGTTACGTTTACAGTAGTGCGAGCCATATCGAGAATACGGTCAATACCGGCTACAATAGCAATCCCTTCAAGCGGTAAACCTACGGTACTAAGAACAAGTGATAACATGATAAGTCCTGCACCTGGTACACCTGCAGTACCAATAGAAGCTAATGTTGCTGTAGCAATAATTGTTAAGTAATCAGCGGTTGATAGGTCAACACCAAAAGCTTGAGCAATAAATAGTGCTAATACGCCTTGGTAAAGTGCAGTACCGTCCATGTTGATGGTAGCGCCCATAGGTAAAACAAAGCTTGAAATACTACGTGATACACCCAAGTTTTGAGTTGCACACTTTATACTAGCGGGTAATGTTCCTGAGCTACTTGTGGTGGTAAATGCAATGATTTGTGCTTCAATTATGCCTTTATAAAAACGTGTAGGGTTAAGTTTAGCCATTAGGCCAACTAAGCCACCACCTAAGAATAATACATGGAGGATAGAGCCAATATAAACTAGCGCAATAACTTTAATTAATGGTAATAGAATATCTAAGCCGTACTTACCAGATACCCATGCCATTAATGCAAAAACACCGTAAGGAGCAAATTTCATAACAAGTTCAGTCATCTTATACATTGCTTCAGCTAAGCTTTCGAAAACTTTAATGGCTGGCTTAGCTTTTTCGCCTGATAAGTTTAGTGCTATACCTAAACCAAGCGCAAATACAATAATTTGTAGAATATTACCTGCTGCTAATGCTCCTACTGGATTTTTAGGAACCAAACCAACTAATGTATCAATTATACTTGGAGCCGTTTTTGCCTCAGTAACTGTAGTTGCTACCATATTTAAGCCTGCACCTGGTTCGAAAAAAGTTCCAAGTGCTAGACCAATAGAAATGGCTACCGCTGTAGTACAAAGATATATAGCCATTGACTTTATGCCTATACGACTCATTTTTGAAGTGTCTTGTATCGAGGTAACACCTACAATTAATGAACAGAAGATAAGAGGAACTATCAACATTTTTATCGCACTGATAAATAGTGATCCTATCGGTTTAAGTAATTCTGCATCGGTTCCTAGTAAAGAACCTGCAATAATACCGGCAATCATGCCTACGAGTATTTTTAACCATAAAGGCATCTTTTTAGATGCACTGTTGGGGGGAGTTATTGTGTTTGTCATTTTTATCTTCCTTTTTTTTTATATTAATTAAAGATTATTTTACTACTGGGTTTATAAGGTTTTTTATATCGGTTATTTCAAGTAATCTATCTTCGCTAAGAAGAGCTTCTTCTCTCACTATATCTAAAACGGCTTTACCACTATTTAAGGCTAGTTTTGCAATGCGAGAAGCATTTTCGTAGCCAATATACGGACTCACAGCGGTAATAATGCCAATACTATTGTTAACTTGAGCACGGCAATGTTCTTCATTGGCTGTAATACCGCTGATACATTTATGCTCAAACATATGCATTGCTCTTGTAAGTAGAGCAATAGAATCTAGTACGCTATAAGCAATTAAAGGTTCCATAGCGTTTAGCTGTAATTGACCAGCCTCTGCAGCCATAGTGACTGATAAGTCATGACCAATTATTTTGTAAGCTACTTGGGATACTGCTTCTGGAATAACGGGATTAATCTTGCCAGGCATAATAGAGCTACCCGGTTGTTGTGCCGGTAAATTTATTTCACCTAAACCTGCGCGAGGTCCCATACTTAATAAACGTAAGTCGTTGGCAATTTTTGATAGTTTGATCGACAGACGTTTCAACATGCTCGAAAACAATACGAAGGCACCCATGTCCGAACTTGCTTCGATTAAGTCACTGGCTAATACCATAGGGAAACCTGATAATTCACGTAATGCTTTAACTGATATTTCGCCAAATTCGTGGTGAGCATTGATGCCAGTACCAATTGCCGTACCACCTAAGTTGATTTCTGTTAATAACTCAGATAAGTGAGCTATTCGATCTACATCTTCAGTTAAAGTGGAAGCGAAAGATTGAAACTCTTGACCTAACGACATAGGTACAGCGTCTTGTAATTGCGTTCTACCCATTTTAATTACATGAGTGAACTCGTTAGCTTTAACTGTCATAGCGTTTCGTAATGACTTTAGCGACTCCACTAAGGCACCGTGGCTCATTAAAATAGATAAGCGTACTGCTGTTGGATAAACATCATTCGTTGATTGTGAAAGATTAACATCATCATTTGGGTGAAGGTATTTGTAATCTGCTAATGAATGACCAAGGTTTTTAAGAGCAAGGTTAGCAATAACTTCATTTGCATTCATATTGGTGGAAGTACCAGCACCGCCTTGGATCATATCAACAAGAAAAGAATCATGATTCTTACCTTGTTTTAAATCTTCGCAAGCGACTACTATCGCGTTGAACTTTTCAGTGGGTAATAAACCAAGTTGATTATTTGCTATAGCACAAGCTTGTTTTACCATAGCGAGTGCCTTAATCATTTCAGGAAAGTGATTAATAGGAACACCACTTAAAGTGAAGTTTTCAATTGCTCGGTGCGTTTGAATGCCATACAAGGCATTAGCTGGAACGTTAGCCATACCAAGTAAGTCTTTTTCTTGTCGAGTATTTGTATCTAGAGACATAGCGTACATCCACATTGTTAATTAGATGTTGTATAGCATTATTGATACCAGAGTTTATTTATATTTTATGTTGCTGATTTATTTGTGTTTTATTGTTTTTTTTTGACGTTTTTCAAATGTATAACTTTTGTAATAATTAGATGGAATTATCTTTGTAATATTTAGTAATAGTATTTATTTTTTTATTTTTTTTGTTTGTTATCAGTTGCTTAGGTGTGATTATAACTTTTATTATATTTATAGTTAAAGTTATAAGGGGAGAGGAGAGGTATAAAAGAGTATTATCCTAATACTTAGTACCATTCATACTCAATGGGAACTTAGAGTAATTGGAATTATAAATTGTTCAACTTAGAGTTGGAGTTTTACTCTACATGATAGTCAATTACATTTATTTGGTGTGTTTGCTACAACTATTTTTAAGACGTTTATAAAATATTATACAAAAAATAGAAATTTTGGTGTTTATTGCAACGATAAGCTTGTTAATATACACAATAATAATATATGTACTTACTGTTGCTTTAATTTTGTTATTAATATTTGGATATATTAGTGGTATTTAAATATTAAAATGCTTTTTTAGAAAAAATTTAAAGTTTTTTGAATAGATATAGTGCTTTATTATAATTTTTAGACTAAATTTAAATTTATTACTAGCTTATAAATCTTTAGTGGATCCCGAATTAAATAAAAAGGAAATCAATATGTTAATATTAACGCGTCGTGTAGGCGAAACTCTTATGATTGGTGACGAAGTTACCGTTACTGTTTTAGGTGTTAAAGGCAACCAAGTAAGAATAGGTGTAAATGCCCCAAAAGAAATTTCAGTACACCGAGAAGAAATTTATATGAGAATTCAATCTGAAAAAGGCAACGCAGAGCAAACAGATAGTTAATTCTGATAAATCTTAAAAGCCGGCTGTTGTCGGCTTTTTGTATATTTATGGCTGAAAATTAAACGTCTTGCCTGAAATCTCACCAAACAGAAATAAATCTACAAAAAACGTTTGACTTATTTTTTATATCTATTAATATTCGCGTCCATTGGAGAGGTGGCCGAGTGGCCGAAGGCGCTCCCCTGCTAAGGGAGTATCTGGTTTATCCCGGATCGAGGGTTCGAATCCCTCCCTCTCCGCCATTATTTATAATGGTTGTGAAGAAAATATCTTTTAACGTAGATATAAAAAAAGTTTATTACGGACGCGTAGCTCAGCTGGATAGAGTACCTGGCTACGAACCAGGCGGTCGCAGGTTCGACTCCTGCCGCGTCCGCCACTTTTCTTTTAAGTGGCTAAACATAAAAGACCGAGAATACGGTGAACATTTATCTTTTAACGTAGATACAAAACAAGTTTATTGCGGACGCGTAGCTCAGCTGGATAGAGTACCTGGCTACGAACCAGGCGGTCGCAGGTTCGACTCCTGCCGCGTCCGCCACTTTAAAAAGAAAACCAGTCTTATGACTGGTTTTTTTTCGCCTAAAATTTATGAAGTTAATAATGTTAACCTTACTTCGGGATAAGCAAAGTTACTCAACAAGCTATTTTTACGCCTAACTTCGTTGAATTTATTACTAATCGTCAGCTATATAGATAGAAAAATCCCTTCTATACAGAAAAATATCAATGTTGAGAGGTTAATATAACTTAGGGAAACAACGATACATATTAATTTTTTGATAAATAAGAGTTTTAATTCATTCTCTAACATTTATTAACCCGAGTTGGGGTTAATGTTAAGTTGATTAGCTTATATAGCGCTCATAAAAATAATAAAGTTATCCTATTTAATATTTAATGACTGATACGAGCAGATAAGTTGTATTGGTTGCATGTCATAGCTAAGCCTAAAATTATTACAGTAAGTTAGGTTATTCTTTTCTGATTGATTAATCATATTTAATGAACACTTAATACGAAAAACATCGTTTATATAGTAAATTTTATTCACATAAATATGAATAATTATGATTACAGATACGTCTTATGTATATTGTATACAAAAATAAAATTATCCTCTATAGCTCTTGTTTCTGTTGACGCTAAATTGTATACAATTTGTTTTTTGTAATACTATGTTCTGAATAATTATCAATAATAGTGAATATTAAGTATTTTATGCTATTGACTAAATGTTATTTTTCTGAAAATAGAAAAAACAATTTGTTTTTAGTTATTGGAGTGATTATTCTAATTATCTTTAGAGTGACCTGAGGTTATAAAATGGAACATCTAAACGAATTATTTATTGAAGCAGGCACATTAATGCTTGCTGGTATGGTTTTTGTTTTTGCATTTCTTGGTTTATTGGTAGTGTTTATTAACGCTGTATTAGCTAAGTTAGCAATTAAATATCCGGATGCTATACCTCAAACTAAATCATCGAGAGCTAATAAAGCTTCGAACAAGTCTACAGATAGTGTTTCGCCAAGTGTAGTTGCTGCTATATCTTCGGCTGTTTCAAAATATCGTAGTCAACATAATTAAAAATAGATAGGAGCATATTCATGTCAAAGCCTTTAGGTATCACTGAGGTCGTTCTACGTGACGGTCATCAATCACTATTAGCGACAAGATTACGCCTTGAAGATATGCTACCCATTGCTTCTACATTAGATGAAATTGGGTATTGGTCAATCGAGTCATGGGGTGGAGCAACTTTCGACTCATGTATTCGTTATTTAGGTGAAGATCCTTGGGAGCGTATTCGTGCCCTGAAAAAAGCGATGCCTAAAACGAAACAACAAATGTTATTTCGTGGACAAAACATTTTAGGTTACCGCCATTATGCTGATGACGTAGTAGAAAAATTTGTAGAGCGTGCACACGTAAATGGTGTTGACGTTTTCCGTATTTTTGATGCTATGAATGATGTTCGTAACTTAGAAACATCAATTAAAGCTGCGGTTAAAGTTGGAGCACATGCTCAAGGAACATTAAGTTATACCGAAAGCCCTGTTCATACGCTTGAAGGCTGGTTAACTATGGCCAAAAAGTTAGAAGATATGGGCGCTCACTCTTTATGTATTAAAGATATGTCTGGATTACTCAAACCTTACTTTGCAGCTGAGTTAATTGGTAAATTAAAAGAAACAGTAGCTTTACCTATTTCATTACATTGTCATGCTACAACAGGCTTAAGTGTTGCAACACACATGAAAGCAATTGATGCGGGTATTGATGTAATTGATACTTCAATTTCTTCAATGAGCCAAACATATGGGCATTCACCAACAGAAACTATCGCATCTATTGTTGATGGTACGCCACGTGATTCAGGCTTAGACGTAGTTAAAATGGCTGAAGTAGCTGCATATTTTAGAGACGTACGTGAAAAGTATGCAAAATTTGAAGGTAGCTTAAAAGGTGTAGATGCTCGTATTCTCCTAGCTCAAGTACCTGGTGGCATGTTAACTAACATGGAAAGCCAATTAAAAGAGCAAGGCGCATCAGATAAATTTGATGAAGTATTAAAAGAGATCCCTCGTGTACGTAAAGACTTAGGTAATATTCCTTTAGTTACTCCTACATCTCAAATTGTTGGAACACAAGCCGTACTAAACGTACTTACAGGCGAACGTTATAAGTCTATTACAAAAGAAACTGCTGGTATCTTAAAAGGCGAATATGGCGCTACTGCTTCTCCTGTTGATGCTGAGCTACAAGCTAAAGTACTTGATGGTACTGAAGCCATTACATGTCGTCCTGCTGATTTAATTGAACCAGAAATGGACGCTTTATCAATTGAGTTATCTAATTTAGCGAAAGAGAAGTCAATCACGCTAGCTGATGATGAAATTGATGATGTATTAACTTATGCATTATTCCCGCAAATTGGTTTGAAGTTTTTAGAAAACCGTAACAATCCATCTGCTTTTGAACCGGTTCCTACTAAAGAATCAGCTAAAGCTTCTGCTCCAGCATCGAAAGAAGATAAGCCTACTGAGAATTATGCGGTAAGCGTAGACGGTAAAGTTTATGATGTTGTTGTTGCTCCAGGTGGAAGCCTTGAAAGTGTTTCACATGCTCCCGGTGGTGAAATGCTTAAGCAGTCAACGTCGGTTAGTGCTGCAGAAACACTAAATGCACCATTAGCAGGTAACATTTTTAAAGTGTTAGTGAATGAAGGTGAAACGGTTGAAGCTGGTGAAGTTGTTATTGTGATGGAAGCAATGAAAATGGAAACAGAAATTCGTGCTGTAAGCGCAGGTGAAATTGTTGCTGTACACGTTAGAGAGGGTGACTCTGTAACAGTTGGCGACACCTTACTAAGTTTGACATAGGTGAAATAATGGAAGCATTACATACATTATGGTTGTCTACTGGCTTAGCTAACTTTGAAGTTGGCCAAGTGGTAATGATGCTGGTGGGTTGTGGCTTATTGTATTTAGCCATTGCTCGCAATTTTGAACCTTTATTGTTACTTCCTATGGGATTCGGTGCAATATTAACGAATATTCCTGTTGCTGGTTTTTCAGAAGTGGGTGGATTATTACATTATATCTACTACGCAGGTATTGATACGGGTATATTCCCTCTCATTATATTTATGGGGGTAGGTGCCATGACAGACTTTGGGGCGCTTATTGCTAACCCTAAAATGTTGTTTTTAGGTGCTGCTGCTCAGTTTGGTATATTTGCTACTTTATTTGGTGCTATTGCTTTAAATGCGATCCCAGGTATTGAATTTACACTGAAAGACGCTTCTGCTATTGCGATTATTGGTGGTGCCGATGGGCCTACAGCAATATTTTTAGCTTCTAAGCTAGCGCCTGAATTATTGGGGGCTATCGCTGTTGCCGCGTATTCATACATGGCGCTTGTTCCTATTATTCAACCACCAATTATGCGCGCTTTAACCAGTGTTGATGAACGTAAAATTGAAATGGCTCAACTTCGCCATGTTACTAAGATAGAAAAAATTATATTCCCATTAGGTGTGTTGCTAATGACAATATTCTTTTTACCGTCAGCTACTCCGTTGGTTGGTATGTTCTGTTTAGGTAACTTAATGCGTGAATCGGGTGTTGTTGATCGTTTAAGTACAACAGCTCAAAACGAATTAATTAACATTACGACGATATTTTTAGGTTTAGGTGTTGGTTCTAAATTAAGTGCTCATGCGTTTTTAAACGTGGAAACCTTAGGTATTTTAGGCTTAGGTGCTGTTGCATTCTCAATTGGTACTGCATCAGGTGTACTGATGGCTAAGTTTATGAATAAAGTGAGTAAAGACCCTATCAACCCCTTAATTGGTGCTGCAGGTGTTTCTGCTGTACCTATGGCGGCTCGTGTAGCAAATAAGGTTGGCTTAGAAGCTAATCCGCATAACTTCTTGTTAATGCATGCTATGGGACCAAATGTTGCTGGTGTACTAGGTTCTGCAGTTGCTGCGGGGATTTTATTAGCCTTAGTTGGCGGTTAAAGCAACTAAGCGTTAAAGAATTATTAACGTGTTATAAAACAAAAAACGCAAACATTACTGTTTGCGTTTTTTATTGCCCTAAGATTATTATCTTAGTTTTTTATTATGTGTGTAATAAATTCAAATTGCTATGGGTGACGTTTGAAGTGAGTCCATGCATTGTCATTTTTTTCAAAGCAGATCCTATCATGCAATCTACTCGCTCTACCTTGCCAGAATTCAATATAAGTAGGTTTAACATTCCAACCACCCCAAAACTCAGGGTAAGGAATTTCAGCTAAACCTGCGAACTTCTTCTTATAATAAGCTTCACGTTCTTTTAACTCATCAGAAGATATTAACTTAGTACTTTGTTTAGACGCCCAAGCACCAATTTGGCTACCCCTATCTCGGCTATGGAAATACCGTTTAGATTGCTCGGCCGATGTTTTTGATACTTCACCCTCTATACGAATTTGGCGTTGTAAAACATTCCAATGAAAGAGCAGTGATATTTTATTATTTGCTTCTAATTCTTGGCTTTTACTGCTGCCATAGTTTGTATAAAAAACAAAACCATCAGCATTATATTCTTTAAGTAATACCATTCTAGAACGTGGCTGACCGTTTGTATCACAAGTACTGATCGACATAGATTCAGGTAACAATATTCCCGATTTTTGGGCATCGTTAAACCACTGCTCAAATAATGCTAATGGATCGGTTTCTGAAGAAATATCAGGTAAAGGTAGAGCGACCCCTTGACCAAAGGTGAGTAAACATTTTAGTTTTTCGAGTAAATTCATTAAGTTAATTCAAATGATTTTTTACTATTTTATCAGCTTTAGATACTAAGGATAATAAAAATAATAAGGGGGGTTAAAGGTATTGATTATATAGTGTATTTTGCTTTTTATAACTCCCAATCATCGCTATCGTCTAATAATTCTTTCAAGCGTTTTCTTTCTAAAAGGTCGTCGATACGTCTTCTTACTTTGCTGTTACGCTCTGCTTTTGTTCCTTTTGCTAGATCTTTATCATAATCACTTTCGTCAATGCTATCTATTTCATCACTACTATCTAGATCATCACTCATATAACACCTAAATTTTTACAACTTTATACTTTGAACATAGGTAAAAAATTATAACTTTTCAAATTTGAATATCAATAATTTATTTATGTTTGTTTAGATATTTTTAATAGCTTGATAAACTAAATGTTGATTTAATATTCTAGATGTACATAAATGACTCTAACCAACTTTTCTTCGTGGATAAATAACGTATCTATAAATGCTTTTAATTGTTTTAAGAGGCAGCTAGTTATTTTACAAGGAAGTGAGCAATGGGCTAATTCGTTACTTAAAAAAATTGATTCATATCCTTTTGTTGAAGAGGAAAAAGATAAGCAAACTAAACGTTGGTATATTTACAGCGATAATTTAAAACGGGGCAATGTAAATAAACAAACGTATAGAAATCAGCTAGGCACAGAAAGTCATTTTGTCGTTTTTTATAGTGAAGAGCTTAATGTAGATGCTTTGGCTGCCTTATCTGGAACCTTGGTTGCGGGAGGTGTTCTTTTTATCGTTTTACCTAACAAGATAGAGGACTCAAGCTTTTTTAAAAATAGCTTCTTCAATCAACGTTTGGCTAATAAAATATTTAATGATTCGACCTTTAAAATTATAAAAGAAGTTGATTCAAGTCGTTTAAATATAGAAAACAGCTTTATACCAAAATCAGTAACTCATCCAACTGTTTTCAAAAAATATCCTATAGCAATGAACTGCGTAACTGAAGAACAATTCATTGCAGTCAAACATATTATCCAAGTGGTAAAAGGTCATAGAAATAGGCCTTTAATATTAACAGCCGATCGAGGAAGAGGTAAGTCATCAGCTTTAGCTATAGCATGTGCTCACTTATTAGATAATACAAAGTCTGAATTAAGGATAGCTATTACGGCGACTCATAGAAAATCTTTAGATGTGTTTTTTATGCAGCTAGCAAAAAGTTTAGCGCAAAAAAATAAAACTCGTATGGATGCCAACCAATTAGAGCATAAAAACGGTTATGTACAATTTATTGCTGTAGATGAATTAATAAAAACTAAAACTGTGTTTAATTTAGTTTTAGTGGATGAAGCCGCTTCGATACCTTTGTATTTTTTAAATCAATTATTGGCGAAACATCATCGAATGGTTTTTGCTAGTACGGTTCATGGATACGAGGGAGCAGGCAGAAGTTTTACATTAAAATTTCAAAAGCATGTCGTACAAAAATATCCTGAAGGTAAAACCTTAAATATTAGTCAGCCAATTAGGTGGGCAGAAAATGATCCTGTTGAAACTTTTATTTATGAACTTTGTTTGTTGAATGCTGAGGTGCCACCGTTACCTGAAAATTTTTCATTGCCGCAGTTGTTATCTTCAAATATTAATGAGCAAAGAACTCTTGAGTTTGAACAGGTAAGTACAGAGGCTTTAATGTTGAACGAGTTACTTTTAGAGCAAGTTTTTGCAGTGCTGGTTACCGCACATTATCAAACGTCGCCCAACGACCTTAGATTATTGCTTGATAACAACAACATTACTTTAGTGACTCTGTCGTATAAAAAGCAATTACTGGGTGTCGCCTTATTATTAAAAGAAGGTTCAAATGCAAATGAACAATTAAAAGGGTTAATTCAGACGAATCAAAGACGTTTAAAAGATCAGTTTATTCCACAATCATTGCTCACGCATTGCGGTGAAGAGAGTAGTTTTAACTATTCATATTTAAGAGTTATGCGTATTGCTATTGTGCCAGAGCTACAAGAGAAAGGTTTAGGTAGTGTGTTTTTATCGCGTATTGAAGAATATGCTAAACAAACGAAAGTAGACTTTGTTGGAACAAGTTTTGGTGCAAATAAATCTCTACTTAACTTTTGGCAAAAGCAAGACTATAAAATTGCTCGCATAGGTTTTACTAAAGATAAAGCCAGCGGTGAACATTCGGCGTTACTCTTAAAAGTCATTAATCAACAACACAGTGAATACCTCGATAAAATTGAAAATAGTTTTTATCAGAGTTTTGACTACTTATTAGCTGAGCAATATAAAGAGCTGATGCCAGATCTTGTTTGGCAAATTATGACGTATTGTCCATTATCTTCTTTGCCTATATTGAATAACTCAGATTTAAAAGCTATAGAAGATTTTTTTACTAAAAAACGTCAATATAGTGTTTGTGTTTATCATTTACATAAATGGTTACAGCATCAAATGATAATGCCTTTTGATCCCGCTATGGCCCCTATTATTAGTAAAATATTCCAACGGAAAGAAATTTCAAACCTAGCTGAATCTTATGGATTTACAGGTAAAAAAGCATTTAATAATCATTTAATTCAATTTACACAAAGCTATTATCAAAAGCAGAGCAAATAAGATATTTTGTTTTTATATAACTCGTTTGTGGTTTGACAACAGGAAAAAATATGCAGGAAGTGATAAAAGTTGAAAGCTTAGTAAAACAGTATGGTGAATTGAATGCTGTGGACGATGTGAGTTTTTCAATAAAAAAAGGTCATTGTTTTGGACTGTTGGGTCCTAATGGAGCAGGAAAAACAACCACGATTGAAATAATGGAAGGTATTATTCCCGCTACTAAAGGCAATGTCCTTTATAACGGCAAGGACGTTGACCCGTCTATTTCTCAACAAATAGGTATTCAATTTCAAAATACTGCACTACAAGATTTTTTAACAGTAAAAGAAACATTAAATTTATTTGCTGCTTTTTATGATAAAACGGTACCTCAAAATAAACTTATTGAGTTGTGCGATTTA
The DNA here is from genome assembly GCF_055808995.1 of Pseudocolwellia sp. G5-9. NCBI lineage: Bacteria > Pseudomonadati > Pseudomonadota > Gammaproteobacteria > Alteromonadales > Colwelliaceae > Pseudocolwellia > Pseudocolwellia sp. G5-9. The sequence goes on along the minus strand of NZ_CM147893.1, from coordinate 1,869,342 downwards.
AGTGAATTTTTAAATAAAAATAATCGATTACTTTCGGGGGGGCAAAGGCAACGATTATTGCTAGCACTTGCTTTGATTAATGATCCTGAAATTATTTTCCTCGACGAACCAACTACAGGTTTAGATCCACAAGCACGACGTAACTTTTGGCAACTTATTAAAAATATTAAAGCAGAAGATAAAACCATTATTTTAACCACGCATTATATGGACGAAGCCGAACAGCTGTGTGATGAAGTGGTAATTATGGATCACGGTAAAATTATTGAATCGGGTACACCTGAAACCCTATTAAATAAGCACTTTGAAAGCATTTTTATTTACTTGCCTGCAATACACCTCAGTGTTGAGTTAATTGATAAGTTTGATGGTGAAGTACAAGGCGATAGAGTCGAAATAACGACACAACATGTGGAAAAAACTTTAACGCTATTAATTGAGAATAACGTTTCATTAGAAGGATTACATGTGAAGTCAGCTAATTTAGATGATTTGTTTTTAAAACTAACGGGCTATTCTTTGAGGGATTAATTGATGAATTTTAAGCGATTTTTAGCCGTAGTAAAGGCCCGTAATCTTGAGTTCTTTAGAGACAGATCTTCTTTAGGATGGAATTTACTTTTTCCTGTATTAATGCTCGCGGGCTTGTCGTTTGTTTTTTCAGGAGATGGTCGTGGTGTTTATAAAGTAGGGGTGATTAATTTACCTACAGCACAATCAAACTTTATTAAAACCAAACACATAGACTTTGTTAACTATAACGATGTGGCGTTAGCTACCACTAAACTTGAGCATCATGGAATTGATTTTTTAGTAGATTTTACCCTAAAGAAATATTGGGTAAATGAAGGTGCGCCTAATAGCTATTTAGTGGAAAAAATATTTCAAAGTGAACATACAAACTATCAGCGTTTAACTACACAAGGAAAGCCTATTAGATATGTTGATTGGGTTTTACCTGGTATTTTAGGTATGAATATGATGTTTAGCTGCTTGTTTGGTGTTGGCTACGTTATTGTTAGGTACAGAAAAAACTCAGTGTTAAAACGCTTGAAGGCAACTCCTTTATCCGCTTTTGAATTTGTGTCAGCCCAACTTGTATCGCGATTGTTTATTGTTATGTTTATGTCGAGTGTTGTTTATATTGGTTGTAACGTTTTTTTCGATTTTTACATGTTAGGTAGCTATTTAGATCTTTTTATTATTGGCGCTTTAGGTGCTTTTAGCTTAATAACCTTGGGACTTTTAGTGGCGAGCAGGAGTAAAAGTGAAGAGCTCATTGGTGGTTTATTAAACTTAACCTCATGGCCTATGATGTTATTATCAGGTGTTTGGTTTAGCTTAGAAGGAGCGCCAAGTGCGATTCAAATGTTTTCTAATTTCTTGCCTTTAACTCATATTGTGACAGGAGCACGTAAAATTATTACGGAAGGGGCTAGTTTGGCTGATATTAGTTTTCACATATGGTGCTTGGTAGCTATGTGTTCATTGTTTTTAATTTTAGGTTCTTATTTATTTAGTTGGAATACAGAACGATAAGCTTAGTTGATTATAACAAACGGAGCTATTGAAGCGGCTTTCTTTTTAGCTATACTTAAAGGTATAGATTTATTGATGAGATATGAGGTTATCTATTCAAAATTTTCTTTTAAAAAGCACTGGCTGTATATTTGTTTTTTTAGCTATTTTAGGCGCTGTTTTGCCATTGCTACCGACAACGCCATTTTTGTTGGTAGCAGCAGGGTGCTTTGCAAAGTCGTCACCTTATTTTCATAACAAATTATTAAACAGTAAATTGTTTGGTCAGTTGATCAAAGATTGGCAAGATTCACGATCTATATCGCAAAAGTCTAAAATGATTTCTTTATGTTCTATGGCGTTAGCTGGGGCGTGGTCGTGTTACATGCTGGGCAATATATGGTTAAAGGTTTTAGTTATTGTTCTAATGATAGGGCCAGCCATTTTCGTTTATAGACTACCTATTGCTAAACGAGCAAGCAAATAAATAGTCTAGAGTTTGTTAGTTTGCAATCTAAATACAAAAATTATGCTAAGGCTTTACCTACTAAAGCGGCTAAATGTTCAGGTAGTGTTAGCTTAAGCGCTATTTCATGCCCTTGGTCTGACATTTTTCGCCACGTAAGTTGTAATATTCGAATGATTTTTTCTTCGGTATGTTTTGCTGCAAACTCATCAAAGTAATGCTGTAAAAACACCAAACAAGCAACATCTTCTAAAGTTTGAGTATCAGGGTTTGATTTGATTTTTTCTTTGCGTAATAGCTTGGCCGTAGTTTCTGCATCTTCTTCAGAATATCCATGTTCAATCATAATATTTTTAGTTAATTCTGCGTGAAACTTACCTTGCTCAATTCGCCATTTTAAATAACCTGCTTTACCCACATCAAATTCAGTTCGTTTTAGGTGCCAGCGTTTGATATGTTGTGCACGAACCGCTATTTGTAATAGTTCATTGGCTTCTGGCCAATATTGATTAATACATGCACTCATGTACTGACCATATAATAATTCTTTAGGTTGAGTTTTTCCGTTAACAATTGTGGTATTAGGATCTTCGGAATTAATATCGTCAATTGCAGTGAAAACAGAGTGTAGTTGGGTGTTTTTCATGATCGTACCTAAAAAATAAAGAGTTACATTTTAGCTTTTTATTATTTATTTTCCAGTAATACTCTATTTAACTCTAGCGTCGACTTTAATTATTTATAATTCATTAACTTTTAGTTGTGATTTAAAGCTGTAAGTATATGATTTTTATTTATAAGTATGTCCTCTTTAAATCATGAAAGTTAAGTGGTTATTCATTTTCTTTACAAGCTTATAAATAGTTATGACGAGCTAAAAATGCGTATTCAAATAAATTGTAATGAAAAGCTCTACTTTCTCGCTTTTTCACTGATATACACTAATATGTAAGTAATTAACTTTAAAATACAGAGAAGCGCTTTAACTTTAGCGCTATGTTTTATGTTATCCAAGGATGAAATTAGGTTGAAAATCTAAGTATGAATAGTATAAGCCATTATATTTTTAAAGAATGTATTGAAGCATTTGTTGAATTAAACAATGCGGAGTTTGCTTTGGGTTTTGTGGTCAGTACTACAGTAAAACCGAACTTTGTGCATTTAGAAACAAAGGTTGTTATTAATTCTCTCGATTTACCTGAAAAAGATGTTATTAAATTAACTCGCCATTTAGAACGAAACTTCTTTGAGCAAGCTTGTACAGGAGAAACACTATTTTTTGATAAAAACAGTAACCTTCACAATTCAAATGTATTAAATAACAAAAATATCAATAATATACGCTATATTCCTATTAAGGACGAGTTAGGGATTTACGCCGTAATTTTATTAGTTAATGTGAAGCTATCTAAAGTCACTCAAAAATTACCTGATATTACATCACTCGTTGCCTCTTCTTTAAAGTCGTTCGAACATTCAATCAAAGGCACTGAACTTTACCCCGTTAAACTCCCCCAAACAAACATAGGTAATGATAGAAAAGCTGTAGAGTCTTTATTAAAAAACACTTTTCACCCAACGTTTATATTTAATGACGAATTCAAAGTATTGAAAGCTAACTCGGCTTCACAGAAATTATTTCATTCAAATATTGAACGTGGCTGGCCTACTATGGATAAGCTACTCGAAAAATCTATACCGAGCGTTGCAACAGCTTTACTTAATACAATTAATAAATATGGCTTTCTTGGACACTTAAATAAAGAACAGTGGTGTGATGTTAAGTTTGAACACAATTCTTACCAATCAGTTAAGGTTGATATTCAGTTGTTTGAAATAGAATATTTAGGCACTCAATGTTTTGGGGTAATGCTGAACGAAAAATATGATGCGGAAATTACAGCACAAGATTATTTTTCGAGTTTACAACGATTTAATGCCTTAACCAGTGTTGTTCCTATGGCTATTTTACAACTAGATAAGCATTGGCGGTGTTCTTATGTAAATGAAACATGGGGACGATATACAGGACAACATATTAAAGACTCAAAAGAGCAAGGTTGGCTCTCTTGTTTACATCAATCTGACATTCAAGAAATATTACCTACTATACAAAGAGTCACTTTTTACGCCAAAAACTATACAGGAGAAATACAATTAAAAAGAATTGATCAATCTAATTTATGGGTGTCTATTAATGCCATTGGTTTATTTAATGATAAATGTGAGTTAACTGGTTTTATATTGACCTTGCATGACATTTCAGAGAGTTATCTCCATGCAGAAAAATTAGAAAAAATGGCTAATTATGATCATTTAACGGGCTTGTCTAATCGGAGCTTTTTTAATGACCGATTAGCGGTAGCATTGTCGCGTTCTAGTCGGCATGGTATTACGGCATTGATGTTTTTAGATTTAGATAAGTTTAAAAATATTAATGATACCTTAGGCCACCCTGTTGGCGACAAAGTTATTCAAGAAGTGGCTTCACGCTTGGCATCAACGGTAAGAAATGAAGATACCATTGCTCGTCTGGGAGGAGATGAGTTTGCTATTATTTTTACTGATATAAAAACAATTCATGTGCTTGCTTCAATCGCTCAAAAAATTGTGAATGCTGTGCACTTACCCTTTACAGTAGATGAGCATCCTATAGCTATGTCTTGTAGTATTGGTATTGCAATGACCGATGAAGATAAGATGCTTCATACTCCAACAGATATGTTAAATAAAGCGGATTTAGCCTTATATAAAGCGAAAGAATTAGGGCGAAATCAATTTTATTTTTATGATAGTCAGCTTGAACATAATATCACTATGCTAAACAGGCTTCGTGAAAGTTTAAATAACCCATCAAAAAATGAATTTACCATTGTATTTCAACCACAAGTAAACATTAATTCAAATAAAATATCAGGATTTGAGGTACTTTCGCGATGGAATAATGATATTTTAGGTCATATAGGTCCTGATACATTTATTAAACTTGTTGAAGATAATAACTTAATCTATGAATTCTCATTGTGGTTATTTTATGAAGCTATCAAAACGGTGAGTCAATGGGTTAAAGTAGGGCTTATTAAGCAACCTCAAAGGATCGCGATAAATCTGTCTGCTAAGCAGTTACACTTCCACGATTTTTCTGATCAAGTTATTACCTTATTTGCCAGTAAAGATATATCACCGACGTGGTTTACTCTAGAGGTTACTGAAACCGCTTTTATTGAAGATCCTACTATTGCGGGCAAAAATTTGAAAAAACTTCAAAAAGCTGGCTTTTTAATTGCTCTAGATGATTTTGGTACAGGATACTCATCTTTAAATTTATTAAGAAGAATGCCGTTAGATTACATAAAAATAGATCGTAGCTTTATTAAAGATGTTTTATCTGATGATGATACAGCTAAAATTGTTAAAGCGATTATAGGGTTATGTAAAATGTTAAATTTAGGTGTTATTGCTGAAGGTGTTGAAAACGCACAAACAAAAGATTGGTTGATTGCCAACGATTGTTATACCCATCAAGGATATTACTTTAATCGACCATTAACGAAAACTGATACTCAATCGTTACTCCTTAATGCTGCCGCACTCGCTACTATAGCAAGTTGATAATTTAGCTATAAATGATAAATAAAATTTAAGTGGATCTTTAATGGACAAGTCATCACAAACATTGAAAAGCTCATATCATGCATCTGCTGAAACAGAAGAAACAACTCAAAAAAGAAATGATGTTTTGAAAGGTGAGCCTAACAAAGAGCTTGAGTGTTTAAAATTAGCAATAGAAAAGTTAGAAACAACGAATAGCGAATTACAATTAGTTAATAAAGAGTTGTATACCGTAAATAATGAATACCAAGAAAAAATTACTCAATTAACTGAAGCCAACACAGATCTTGATAATGTGATCAACTCTATTGATATTGGTATCGTTTTTTTAGATGAGCAATTAGCCATCCGAAAATATACGTTACAATCTACTCATTACTTTAATTTAAGACCAAGCGATATTGGTCATCCTATACAAGATATTACGCACCAATTAGATTACAGTGAGTTTTTCATCCAAATTGCTATTGTTCGTAGTAAAAACATCAGTATTGAAAGAGATATACTGACTAAATCAGGACAAGCCGTTCTATTAAAAATAATGCCTCACACCCTTGATGAACATACTCACGAAGTAAAACAAGGCGTGTTAATTACGATTACAAATATTTCTCGTTTGAAATTTGTTGAAAATGCTTTAACTCAAGCACAAGAGCAATTTAAAAGTTTGTTAATTAGTCGTTCAGAGCGTTTACACCACCGTATCGAAAAAAACCAAAACATAACGGTGCTTGTTATTGACGATGATGTTATTGATCGCAAAATAATTAAGCGCTATTTAAAAGACGTTAATGAGCGTGAATATCAAATAATTGAATCTTCAGGTATCGATGAAGCCATTGCAATATTACAACAAAAGGATATAGACGTTTGCTTACTGGATTATCAACTTGGCGGTAATACAGCTGAAGACTTTTCCCGAGCATTAAAGTCTCAAAAAATTGATGTACCGGTTATTTTGTTATCTGGCCAAGAAGAGTCAACAATGGATAATGAATTTTTAATGAATGAAATTAATGACTCTATTAAAAAAAATGACTTATCTAAAGCATTATTAATAAGGTGTATTGATTATATATTGGAAAGAAAGGAAATTAGAAGCATTGTTCAGCAATTTGAAATGTAAGCATAATATTAACCGTTTGAGCTATTAACATAATGAGTAAATTATTAATTAGAGCTTTGTTTTTTTCTATTATTATTGGTTGTATGGGAGTTTGTAGTACTTATTACTTATCAATACAAGTGGGCGAGCAATTAAAAAAACAAAGTTATCTTAAACTTAAAAATATTGCTCAACAAGTTTCAATTCGTTTTCAAGATGCTATTGATATGTCTGTTAATGATTTACAAGCATTACAGGCATTTTATAGTTCAAGCCAAGATAATCTTTCTCAAGATAATTTTGATCGTTATATGGACGTAGTCAATATTGAAAAGCGTCATTATATTCAGGCACTAAGCTGGGTTCCTTATATTGCTGCAGAAGATAGAAAAATTTTTGAAGCCAATATTCAAATTAAACATCCTAATTTTAATATTACTGAACGGACAGAAACAGGTAAGTTAATTGTTAGTAGCAACAAACCTTACTATACCCCCGTTACCTTTATTAGTCCTTATGATATCAACCAAGCTGCTCAAGGTTTTGATTTAAGTAGTAATAGTATTCGTAGAGTTTCTTTACAAAAAGCTAAAAATACAGGGCAAATAACAGCTACGTCTAAAATAAATCTTGTACAAGAAAACGAAGACTCTTATGGTTTTTTAATGATAGCCCCTGTTTATCGAACTAACGTATCTGTGACTACAGAAGCGGAACGCTCTAATTTCCTTATTGGTTATGCAACAGGCGTGTTTCGCATTAATAACTTAATGGAAAATGTTAGAGAAAAAGCAGATAAAGAAGGTTTGATTTTAACATTGCTCGATGTAGAAAGTGATAATGGAGGGATTTTGTATGGCAACGGGAATGAAAGTACAGCTTTTACTTTTGATGTAACTATTCCTGATCGCCGTTGGCAGTTGGAGGTTTCGCTTAATAAGGACTTATTGCGTAGCATTGAATCGCCCGCTATTGTTTATGGGGTGTTAATTTCTGGTATCACGATAAGTGTGTTGTTAGCTTTATGTATATACGGTTTGCAAGTTGTTGTTTACCGTTCTCAACACATTAAAAAGTTGAGTAAGCAGTTAAAGGACCAAAATAATCAATTAGAAGCAACAGTAGAAGAAAGAACAAAGCTGCTAGAGCAGAAAAACATTCAGCTTAACGAGCATGTTGAAGAATTAACTCAGCAGCGTAAAACGCTTTCGGCATTAATGATTGAAGCTAAAGTGGCGAAAAATAATGCTGAAGAACAAGCAAAAGATTTAGCGCGATCAAATAAAGAGCTAGATGAATTTGCTTATATCGCTTCCCATGATTTAAAAGCGCCTTTACGCGGAATTGATCAACTGGCAAATTGGGTAGCTGAAGATGTTGAAGAAGGAAATTTAGATGAAGTACCTGAAAACATCAGATTAATGCGTTCTCGAGTTCAGCGTTTAGATTCATTGTTGAATGATTTGTTGGATTATTCCCGTGCTAATCGGCAAGAATACAAGCTAACCCACATTCATTGTAATGAGTTAATTGAAGATTTATTTGCTCTTATCGCCCCACCTAAGGGCTTTCAATTACATATTAAAGGAAACCTTCCTGACTTTTTAACGGTTAGTGCTCCATTTGAACAAGTGCTTCGTAATTTATTAAATAATGCCATTAAACATCATGACAAAAATAACGGCAATATAACCGTAAGCTGTGATGAAGAGGATGTCTATTATAAATTCTTCATTGAAGATGATGGTCCAGGAATTAGCCATAATAATCACATTAATATTTTTAAAATGTTTAAAACACTAAAGCCTCGTGATGATGTTGAAGGAAGTGGAATGGGACTCGCTATAATTAAAAAAATTGTAAAGTACTATGGTGGTTATGTATCAGTAGAGTCAGAAATAGGAAAGGGAAGTACATTCTATTTTACGTGGCCTAAAAATATAACGGAATGTAAAAAGGATATAGCTGTGCCAAAGTTAGTCAGTGAGGTTTAATGTTATCTTTTTAAAATGGCATAAATTTCTTCAATGAACTTTTTGTTATAACCTTTCTCTAAAAAATTTTCAGGTGTATATGCTTTTGCTTGATTAATAAGAGTATCGGTGACTAAGCTACTTAAAAATATAATGGGGAAAGATTGAGTTTGATTACGTATATACATAGCAATTTCATCACCAGTACCGTCAGGTAAATTCCAGTCAATTAACGCCATAGAAAACTTTTCTAAATTAAATATTTGTTTGGCTTCATCAACGGTGTCGGCTACATGCAGCACTATTTTGGGCTGTAGATTATACCTGTTGAGGTATAAAGACATTAACTCCACTTCATCCTTGCTATCTTCTACATAAAAAATATTTACGGTATCTGTCATCATTAAGCTCTTTTGGAAAATATAAAATCAAACTTTCTCTTCTTGCCAAGGATATTTTAATATAATTTAAATTGATCACAGGTATCTTGACGTTAAGGTTTACTTTGTAAAAATAGAGTGTTTATATAAAATACATTGTTTTTAGAAGGAATGCCCACGTTTCTATGGGCATAGGTGATAAGTTTTTAATTAACTCAAATTCAGGTTAATTAAACTTGATTAGGGTTTGAGAGTAACCATTTCTTTTCTAATTCGTTTGCAGGCATCGGCTTATCAAAAAAGTAACCTTGTAATTCACTTATCTCTAATCTTTTACACAGCTCATATTGATATTCTGTTTCAACACCTTCCGCAATAATATGTAGCCCAATGGTGTTCACCATTTTTGTAATGCCTTTTACTATAGATAAGTGCCTTACCTCATCGTTTGATGTTGGTAATAATGATTTATCTAATTTAACCGTGTTAATTGGGAAATTGACTAAATGAGAAAGTGAAGAAAATCCGGTACCAAAGTCATCTAAAGCTAATTTACAACCAAGATCACAAAGTTGATTGATTTGTATGTGGTTACTCTCATCTTGAACAAACAATGCGGTTTCTGTCAGTTCTAGTATTAAAGATTTAGCGGGAACGTTATAGGTTTTTAGTACACCCTCAATGGTAGGAACAAGTCTGTTGTTTTCTAATTGGATGGCTGAAATATTCACAGCCATTGTGAACTCATTACCAAAACTAGATTGCCAAATAGAAAGTTGTTTAACGGCCGTGTCTAATACCCACTTACCAATTTCTTCTATAATACGAGATTGTTCCGCAACGGGTATAAATTCATCTGGGTAACATATAAAGGGGCAGTCAGGCCACCTAATCAATGCTTCTACACCTATGATTTCTTTATGGGAAGTACTAATTACGGGTTGGTAATGTAATTCAAAACCATTATTTTTGATTGATTTTTTGAGTTCAGTTTCAATTTGAAAGTTACGTGAAAACTGCTGTTGCATTAAAGGTTCAAAATAACAAAGTTGATTACGACCTTCTTTTTTGGCTCGATACATTGCAATATCAGCATATTTTTTAAGGGTTTCTGCTGAATCAGCATCACTTGGATACAAGGCTATTCCGATACTAACGCCACATTGTAGTTGGTTATTATTAATTTCTACAGGGTTTCCAAGTGTTTTTATAATTCGCCTAGCTACTGTTGTGGCATCATGATCATTTTTTAATCCGGTTAATAAAATAGCGAATTCATCACCGCCTAAGCGAGCAAATAATTCGTTTCCACGTAAACATTCATTTGTACGTCGGGCGACTTCTTTGAGAAACAAATCACCCATTTCATGACCATAGGTATCATTTATATTTTTGAAGTGATCAAGATCTAAAAAGAGTAAAGCGATAATATCTGAAGATCTTTTGTTATTATTAATTGAAACATTCAGTGCATCTTCAAAATGGTATCTATTTGAAAGCCCCGTTAGCGAATCTTTTTCAGCTAATTCTCTTACTTGGCAAAAACTATCATGAAGCTTTTTTTCCATCTCAAAGCGTTTTTTAGCTTGAAGAATTGAACGTTTTAATTTGGATGAGGTTATTTCTTTTTTGGTAATAAAGTCTTGAGCACCAGCATGTAAACAGGCTAAGGCTAATTCTTCATCTTCAGATGAGCTCATCATTATAATGGCTGTTTCGCCTAAGTTTGGTCTATTTCTAATTTCTATTACCATTTCAATGCCATCTATCTCAGGCATCATATAGTCAAGTAATAAAACATCAAAATTACCATCTTCAGCAAGTTTAAGGCCTTGAATAGCCGAAGAAACCTCGCATAAGTTACTAACATTCACGTCATTTGTAAGCGCTCTTTTAATTAGCTTTCTATCGACTTCATCATCGTCGACTAAGAGTATATTCACATGAATTCCTTATGTTAATGATGTTGATTTATAATAAAGTCAACATTATTACCTATAGTCTTTTTTATTGGGTGCATAACTGTTTTTTATGCTTGTTTGCGCAAAAACACTTCATAATTATAGCCTTAATTTCAAATAATGCTTTCGCGTTTTATATTTAGGTTATTTAAATGTAAAAATCAAAGATCAACCTATCTAATATATTGTCGTTTAAGGGTAAGTTAAGTATAATGCTTTCCCGTCCTGTTAGATTGAATTGTTTCACTAAACAGTTTATCAATTTAACGCAAAATTCTGCTTATTCTGACTTTGGTATCACATGACAACTAGATATATTTTTGTAACAGGTGGCGTTGTATCGTCTCTTGGAAAAGGTATTGCTGCTGCATCATTAGCTGCAATTCTTGAAGCCCGTGGCCTTAATGTCACTATGCTTAAACTTGATCCTTATATTAATGTTGACCCAGGTACAATGAGTCCGATTCAGCATGGCGAAGTATTTGTTACAGAAGATGGTGCTGAAACCGATCTTGATTTAGGTCATTATGAGCGTTTTATTCGTACCAAAATGACTAAACGTAACAACTTTACCACAGGCCGTATTTATCAAGATATTCTTGCGCGTGAACGTAAAGGTGAGTTTTTAGGTGCAACCATACAAGTTATACCTCACATAACTAACGACATTAAACGTCGCGTTATTGAGGGGGCTGAAGGTTACGATATTGCTATGGTTGAAATTGGCGGTACAGTAGGTGATATTGAATCACAACCTTTCTTAGAAGCTATTCGTCAGTTAGGTGTTGAGTTAGGCCGTGAACGCGCTATGTTTATGCATTTAACTCTTGTGCCATATATAGCCGCTGCAGGCGAAATTAAAACTAAGCCAACACAGCATTCTGTTAAAGAATTACGTTCAATTGGGATTTTTCCTGACATTTTAGTTTGTCGTAGCGAACAAGCTATTCCTGCCAATGAACGTGCAAAAATTTCGTTATTTACCAACGTAGAAGAAAAAGCTGTTGTATCAATGCGTGATGTTGACAGTATTTATAAAGTACCTGCTTTATTAAAAGCGCAAGGCACCGATGAATTAGTGGTTAAACGTTTTGGATTAGACGTACCTGAAGCTGATTTAAGTGAATGGGAACAAGTACTTTATCAAGAAGCTAATCCAAAAGGTGAAGTGACTATAGGTATGGTGGGTAAATACATAGAATTACCTGATGCCTACAAATCAGTAAACGAAGCCCTTAAACATGCAGGACTTAAAAATCAAGTTAAAGTAAATATTCAATACGTTGATTCTCAAAATGTAGAGAGTAAAGGTGCTGATATTCTTGAAGAACTTGATGCGATTCTTGTTCCTGGTGGCTTTGGTGAACGTGGTGTTGAAGGTAAAATATTAGCGGCAAAATATGCCCGTGAAAACAAAATCCCTTACTTAGGTATTTGTTTAGGTATGCAAGTTGCTCTTATCGATTATGCTCGTAATGTTGCTGGTTTAACTGACGCACACAGTACAGAGTTTAATCCAGAAACATCGGCCCCAGTTGTTGGTTTAATTAATGAATGGCTAGATGAAGAAGGGCAAGTGGAATACCGTCACGAAGATTCTGATTTAGGTGGTACTATGCGTGTGGGTTCTCAATTGTGTCATTTAACGCCAAATACTAAAGTGCATGAAGTGTATGGTAGCGACACAATTTATGAAAGACATCGTCATCGTTATGAAGTAAATAACAACTATAGAGATAAATTAAGTCAAGCTGGTTTAGTATTTTCAGGTCTTTCTACAGATAAAACATTAGTAGAAGTTATTGAAATACCAAACCATCCTTGGTTTATAGCAGGGCAGTTCCATCCTGAGTTTAATTCTACACCTCGTGATGGACACCCTTTATTTGAAAGTTTTGTTGCTGCTTCATTTGAGCATCAAAAAAATAAACAATCATAATATTAAAACCGTAGCCTTGAGCTGCGGTTTTTTATTTAAAATTGTTATTTAGGGTATTTAAAATAATTGAATGTTCTAAAAAAAAATATTCAATTAGATATAATTAGTATGAATGTTGTCGTTAATAGTATTTATAAGCTCGCTGTATATAAATACCGAGCGGCTTTTTAATAAAATAGGATGAAAAATGTCGAATATTAGTAAGATTATTGCTCGTGAAATCATGGATTCTCGTGGTAACCCAACTGTTGAAGCTGATGTTTATTTAGAATCAGGTGCTTGGGGTAGAGCTGCTGCTCCTTCTGGCGCATCTACTGGTTCACGCGAAGCTTTAGAGTTACGTGATGGTGATAAAGCTCGTTATTTAGGTAAAGGTGTTTTAAAAGCAGTAGCGGCAGTAAATGACAGTATTGCTCCTGCTTTATTAGGTCAAAGTGCTTTAGAACAAGCAAAAGTTGATCAAATCATGATCGACTTAGATGGCACAGAAAACAAAGAAAAATTTGGTGCTAACGCTATTCTTGCTGTTTCTTTAGCTGTAGCTAAAGCGGCTGCTAATGCTAAAAACGTTCAATTGTTTGAACATATTGCTGACCTAAACGGTACTCCAGGTGTTTACTCTTTACCATTACCTATGATGAACATCATCAATGGTGGTGAACATGCTGATAACAACGTTGATATTCAAGAGTTTATGATACAACCTGTTGGCGCTCCTAACTTCCGCGAAGCTTTACGTATGGGTGCTGAAATATTCCATGCACTTAAAAAAGTATTATCAGCAAAAGGTTTAAATACAGCTGTTGGTGATGAAGGTGGTTTTGCTCCTGATTTAGCTTCAAATGCTGATGCTTTAGCGGTAATCAAAGAAGCTGTATCTGCTGCTGGTTACGAATTAGGTAAAGATGTTACTTTAGCAATGGATTGTGCTGCTTCTGAATTTTACGATGCAGACAAAGGTATTTACGATCTTAAAGGTGAAGGCAAGCAATTTACAGCTAACGAATTCTCTGATTTCTTAGCAACACTTTGTGAGCAATACCCTATTGTTTCTATCGAAGATGGTTTAGACGAGTCAGATTGGGATGGTTTTGCTTACCAAACTAAATTACTTGGCGACAAAATCCAAATCGTTGGTGATGATTTATTCGTTACAAACACTAAGATTTTAGCTCGTGGTATTGAGCAAGGTATTGGTAACTCTATCTTAATCAAGTTTAACCAAATTGGTTCTTTAACTGAAACATTAGCGGCTATTAAAATGGCTAAAGATGCTGGTTTTACTGCTGTTATCTCTCATCGTTCAGGTGAAACAGAAGATGCAACTATCGCTGATTTAGCGGTTGGTACTGCTGCAGGTCAAATTAAGACAGGTTCTTTATGTCGTTCTGATCGTGTTTCTAAGTACAACCAATTATTACGAATTGAAGAATTTTTAGGTGATAAAGCTATCTTTAACGGTTTATCTGAAGTTAAAGGTCAGTAATTAATAACGCTTTCGTTATTAATTAAGTAAACCTTAAAAATTTAAAACCCGATATTACAAAGTAATGTCGGGTTTTTTTATGTACGCTTTTTATGACAAATTATGAATGATTTAAGTGAGTTTTCGTTTAAATAACTCGACAGCCATTAAGTAAACTTTTATGGCTAAAGCAGCATCGTAACGTTCACCTTCGTCACGCATAAACGCATGTTGTGCGTTAAACTCATGCCAAGTAAATGTGTTTTTACTTGTTAATAAATGTTGATGAATTTTCATTCGTCCTTCATCTGGTACATGAGGATCTTGTTTACCAAAAATCATTAATAGTTCACCTTTAATATCGGGTGTTCTCGTTAATGAGTCGTTACCTTTATTACAAGGTAATGTGTTTGAATGAATGTCGGTAGGATATAAACACGCCGCCGCTAAAATATTGTTATTTAATGCCGCCCTATAAGCTAAATGACCACCAATACACACGCCCATTGCACCAACCTTGCCTGAAAAATTATCAAGTGTTTGAGCGAAGTTTACTAATGCTTGAGTGTCTGAGTCGTGATGCTCTAAAAGTTTTGCCCACTTATCTTCATTGCCTTTGTCTTTACCTGCATCATCGTACCCTAATACAGTACCAATAGGGTTTAGTTCATGAAAAACCTCAGGCACTAATACAATAAAACCATGGCTTGCCATAATAGCTGCGCTACGTGCTATAGGGGCTGTTTGTTGAAATATTTCTGAATAGAAAATAACACAAGGATAGTTACCTTGTTCTTCAGGCTGATAAATATAAGTGCGCATATCACCTGTTGGGGTAGCAATATCGTGTTGGCTATGGGTAATGATCATGGTGTGTATAAGTCCTTAATATTTATTGAATATGGTTTAGGGTAGAGCAACGGCCATTTTTAGTTGAATCAACTTTAAGCGGATGTTTTAAATCTTTCCATGCAGTGACTTTCCCGCCCTGATTAAGTACAGGAAAATCTGAGTTTGAAGTATTAGGATCGTTATCCTCTTTATTCAAAAACGTTAATAGCTTTTGATAATCACCTTGTTTAGATATATCAATAAATAGCACAGGGTGGCCTTGTTGTTCAAAATACTGAGTAACTGCGGCTTTATGCGTGTTGTAGCAAGTTAATAAGAAATCATCGTTATTAATATTATCTAAGGTAAAAGGGGAAAATATTTCAGTATAACAACGCTTAATTATGGGGTTAAACCCACCATCATCTCGTACTACATTGTTATACATACGTAATAAAAGCTGTTTTATTGAAGGGAGCCACTTTTGGGCATCGCGCGTTAAATAAATAAACTTACTGTTAGGGTAATGTTGATGTAAAGCTTTGTAGTCATTAAAAATAGGAGTGTCTGCTATCGCGTTAGCTTTATCGAACGTTGTTTGAGTATAAGCAGTATGAGCTACGCAATAGTTAAGAGAGAGTAGAGTAGAACAAATGCTCGTTGTACCTGTTCGAGGTAATCCTAAAACGAATATTTTTGACAGTTTATTCATAACAGTAGGTTTAAAGGTAACTCATGTTGGGTGATCTAATTTATTACTGATTTACGTTACCGCATTTTAGGGGAAAGTGATGATGAACACTATCTCAAATCTTTAAATATAACCTTATAACGATTAACGCTTTGTTAATAAAACCTTTCCTGTAAAAAAAATGTCACCTAACTGTCATGTAACAAATATGCAATATTCGTGAAACCAAGTTGTCATATTTGGCCTTTAAAATGTGCCCAATTATAGCAGTATATTGAATAGGCGTTTTGCTAAAAGCGTTTAACACTATTGAATTTCAACAAAAGGTTTTAATATGAAATTGTCTACTTTGGCTAAAGCAAGTTTGCTTTTAAGTGCAAGTGCACTAAGCCTACCTACACTTGTAAATGCCGCTCCAGCTGACGATGAACCCTTATCACAAGTGGTAGATGCTGGCAAAAAAATCAACCAGTCTGCAAATAAATCACAACGTCGTGTAGATAATATTAGCGAACAAATTCAAACCAAACTTCAACAATTTAAAACCGTGAATAAAGAAGTTGATGGTTTACGCGTTTACAACCAACAAATGAATACTCAAATTGATAATCAGCTAAAAGAATTAACTCAGCTAGCAGTTTCAATGGAACAAGTGAGTATTATCGAACGTCAAATCTCACCACTTATGGCACGTATGATAGATACATTAGAAGCTTTTGTTGGTTTAGATGTTCAGTTTTTACCGACTGAGCGTAGCGAACGAATTGAAGGTTTAAAGAAAATGATGGAACGCGCTGACGTTTCAGTATCTGAAAAATTTCGTCGTGTATTAGAAGCTTACCAAGTTGAAGTTGAATATGGTCGTACTATTGAAGCTTACAACGGTTTATTAACAATTGATGGCAGCGAACGTGACGTAGACTTTTTACGTATTGGTCGTGTGAGTTTAGTGTATCAAACACGTGATGGTCAAAAATTAGGTTTATGGAATAACGAGACTAAGTCTTGGGATGATCTTCCTGCAGAATATCGTTCAAACATCAATAAGGGTTTACGCATTGCACGTAAACAGCTTGCCCCAGATTTAATCATTGTGCCAGTAGCGCAAAACTCAGCCGAATAAGTACGGTAATAGGAATTATAAAATGAAAAAATTAAGCCAACTTTTTTCACTGGTTGTATTAGCTCTATCAGTTACAAGTATAACAACAAGCGCAAGTGCTCAGGATGCTTCATCATTAGATGAATTATTAAAGCAACTTGAACAAGGTAAAATTGCTCAAACCAAACAAAATACAGCACGTGAGGCTGAGTTTAATGCTAAAAAGTCAGAGCAAGAAAACTTACTTAAACAAGCTAAAAATATACGTGATAATGAAGTCAAGGTAAGTGCTGAATTAGAAGCAACATTTCAAGATAACGAAATTGAATTAGCAAATAAATCAGAAGCGTTAACGAAACGCATGGGTGAATTAAAAGAGCTGTTTGGTGTACTTCAGCAAGTTGCTGGTGATACAAGAAGTAAATTTCAAACCTCTGTAATTTCGGCTCAAATAGCAGACCGTGGCGTGTTTTTAGATGATTTTGCTCAAAGCATGGGATCTTCTTCAAAATTAGCCTCAATCGAAGAAATTGAACGCCTGTGGTTTGAACTACAACGTGAAATGACGCAAAGCGGTAAAGTACATAAATTTAGTCGTGAAGTGGTTACAGCAAACGGCGAAAAATTAAAAACAGATGTTGTTCGAGTGGGCGGTTTTAACTTAATTTCTGATGGCAAATACTTAGAATATGTAGACGAAACAGGTAGTGTTGTTGAATTAATGAGACAACCTTCAGATCGGTATTTAGCAAGCGCAGCAGAATTAACATCTAATACATCAGGCGTTGTACCTTTTGCTTTAGACCCAACAGGTGGTTCAATTTTAGGTTTACTTGTACAAGCTCCGAACCTTCAAGAGCGCGTAGACCAAGGTGGTTCAGTGGGTTATGTGATTTTAGCGATAGGCTTAATTGGTTTACTCATTGGTGTAGAGCGTTTTATCTCATTAACCATTATTGGTGGTAAAGTTAACAGCCAACTTAAAAACACTACAGCGTCTAAAAACAACCCACTTGGTCGCGTTATGTTAGTTAAAGACGAAAACAAGAGTTCAGATGCTGAAACGTTAGAGCTCAAGCTTTCTGAACGTATACTGCAAGAAGTTCCGGTACTTACTACACGCTTAACTTTTATTAAAATTATTTCCGTTGTTGCGCCACTTATCGGCTTACTGGGTACAGTTGTGGGTATGATCAACACCTTCCAAGCAATCACGTTATTTGGTACAGGCGACCCTAAACTTATGGCTGGCGGTATTTCGCAAGCACTTGTTACCACGGTATTAGGTTTGGTTGTTGCTATTCCAATGGTATTTATTTCTACCATCTTAAACACGCGTAGCCGTGGCATTATTAATATTTTACAACATCAAAGTGCTGGTATTCTTGCTGAGCGTTTTGAAGATGAAAATACAGGTAAAGGAGCGTAAATCATGATTTTATTCATCGAAATGATGAATAGCATTCGTGAGTTTCTTGATACAGGTGGGCAAGTGCTCACCGTTATCGCTTTTGTTATTTGTTTGATGTGGCTCTTAATATTTGAACGCATGTATTTCTTTTTACGTAGCTATAAATACGTAAAAGCCGACATAGTTCAACGTTGGGAAAAAAGAACAGATAAAAGCTCATGGAGTGCTGAACAAATTAAAATAGCCAATGTTTCAAGAGTGACTGAAATGCTAAAGCAAAATGTCGCGCTTATTCAAAGTTTAGTGGTTTTATGTCCGTTATTAGGATTATTAGGAACAGTAACTGGCATGATTGAAGTATTTGATGTTATGGCTATTTCGGGTAGTGGTAATGCACGCTCTATGGCGTCAGGTGTTTCAAGAGCAACTATTCCAACAATGGCTGGCATGGTGGGTTCATTATCGGGTGTTTTTGTTGTTACTTGGTTACAACGCAAGATCAAACGCAGAACTCAACAGCTTGAAGATAGTTTGCCATTGGCTCATTAATTTAAAAATTTTAACTCTACTTGGCTGAATTAATTCAAGCCGTAGGAAATAATGAATACTCCTTGGTAATGATCTCAAGGAGATTTACATAAAAAGTTTACAGTAAGGTAAAAAGATGCGTTCTCAATTATCACAAGTATTGCAAGAGCAAGAAGAAGCAGAAGAAATTAACATGACGCCTATGCTAGATGTTGTTTTTATTCTATTAATTTTCTTCATTGTAACCGCTTCATTTGTAAAAGAAGCCGGCATTGAAGTAAACCGACCTGAAGCAGCAACCGCCGTTAAAAAAGAACGAGCAAATATATTAGTTGCCATCAGTGACAAAGGTGAAATTTGGATCAATAAACGTCGTGTAGATGTTCGTGCTGTACAAGCCAACATAGAACGTTTAAAAGCTGAAAATCCACAAGGTACGGTGGTTATTCAAGCCGATAAAAAAGCAACAACAGACGTATTAATAAAAGTAATGGATTCAGCTCGTGCAGCTGGTGTTTACGATGTTTCAATTGCGGCGCAAGAGGCCTAACCATGATGAATAAAAGTGGCCGTTATTTATTTGGCTTATCTTTCGCTGTTGTTGTTACCTTTGCTTTACTGTGGGGAATGCAGGCGCTTATTTCTGGCGGTAACAATGCATTAACCGAAGCACCAAGAGGTAACGTACTAGACTTTATTCGATTAAAGAAAGAGCAAGACGTAACTAAGAAAGAACGTAAACCACAAAAGCCGGCTAAACCTAAAACGCCTCCACCACCAATGGAGCAACCACAAATGCAACAAGCTAACCCTAATGCCGATGCAGTAAGTACAAGTTTTGCAGCCAATGTACAAGCGGATACGGCTTTAGGCGGTGGGTTAAGTTTAGATACAGGTGATGGAGATTATTTACCTATTGTTAAAGTGGCGCCTATTTATCCACGAAGAGCACAATCAAGAGGTATTGAAGGTTACGTAATTGTAGAGTTTGTTGTAACTAAAAATGGCTCAGTGCGAGACGCTAAAGTGGTTGAATCAAACCCAGAAAGCATTTTTGACCAAGCAGCAATGGACGCAGCACTTAAATTTAAATACAAGCCGCGCGTTGTTGACGGTGTCGCTATGGAAGTCGCTGGCGTACAAAATAAAATATCGTTCCAAATAGACGGTTAGGAGACATTATGATTAAAAAATTATCATTATCTTTAATTTCAGCAGCAGTACTTTTTAGTACGGCGAGTTTCATACCCAATGAACTTGGTGGAGCGGTAGCGCAGGCAGAAGAAAAAGCGCAAAGTACTGAAACTGTTAAAGTCCCCGCCATGCGTAATCGTGTTTATTCGCAATTAGCTCGTGCACAAAAGCTGGCTGATGAAGGCAACAAGAAAGAAGGGCTAGAAGTTCTCGACGAAGTAAAAGATCGCATTAGTAGTTTAAATAGCTACGAGCAAGCCATGTTATGGAACTTTTATGGTTTTATGTATTACGGTAGTGACAACTTACCTTTAGCTATTGAAAGCTTTGAAAAAGTTATCGCTGAAGAAGCGATTCCTCTTACTTTACGTACATCAACTTTATATTCTTTAGCGCAATTATCTATGCAGCAACAAGATTATAATCAATCGTTAAAGTATTTAGGACAGTGGAAAAAAATTAACGCTAAGCCGTTAACCAGTACACAACAAGTATTATTTGCACAAATCTATTACCAAAATAAAGATTACAAAAATTCACTAAAATATGTAAATGAAGCCGTTGAACTTTCTCTTTCTAAAGACGAAGTGCCTAAAGAAAACTGGTTTATTTTACAACGTGCAAATTACTATGAACTTAAGCAACCTGAAAATGTTGTAAAGGTGATTGAAGATTTAGTGCGTTTTCACGATAAACCTAAATATTGGATACAGTTAAGTGGTATGTACGGTGAAATAGGTGAAGAAGAAAAACAACTTGCGGTTATGGAAAGTGCATATCAAGCCGGTTACGTTACTTCATCACAAGATATTATTACTTTAGTGCAATTGTATCGTTTTCATGGCGTACCATATAAAGCCGCTAAACTACTTTCTACTGCTATAGATAAAGGACAAGTAGCAGCAGAAGAAAAGTATTTAGATATGCTGGCTCAATCTTATATTTCTGCTAAAAATGACGAAAAAGCTATTCCTGTATTAGTTAAAGCTTCTGAAATTGCAGAAACAGGTAAGTTTGACGCTTTCTTAGCACAATCGTACTTGAATTTAGAAAAGTGGGATCTTGCAATAGCGTCAGCTAAAAAAGCCATTAAACGTGGTGGGGTCGATCGTTTAGGGAACATGCATTTAGTGATTGGCATGTCTAACTTTAACTTAAAGAAGTTTGATGCGTCTTTAACTGCATTTGCTGATGCCCAAAAGTTAAAAGAGTCGGCAAAAACAGCGGAACAATGGTATCAATACGTTAAGCGTGAGCAAAGTGCAGAAATGCAATTAGCGATGTTAAATGAGTAAAAATAAATATCACTCATATCAATTTAAATAACATATTGAACAACTCGGTATAGCACTTAAATTTAAACAGAAAAAAGGCTAAAGAAGAATATCTTCTTTAGCCTTTTTTTGTGTCTTTTTACTCGTTCTTTAATCAATAAGGTAAATTATTTATTTAATGCTTCACCTAATTGAGGACGCATGTCTTGTAAAATTTCTTTTGCTAATCTTGGGCTAGCAGCAACAATATTGCCTGACGATGTGTGATTATGACCACCCGTAAAGTCTGTTACTAATCCGCCGGCTTCAATCACTAATAATTCACCAGCAGCTGAATTCCATGGTTTTAAACCAATTTCGAAAAAACCATCAATACGGCCAGCAGCTACATAAGCTAAATCGAGTGCTGGAGAGCCTGCACGACGTATGTCTGCTGTTTTCATAAATAATGATTTAAAAATATTTAAGTAAGCATCTGTGTGTTGCTTACATTTAAACGGGAAACCAGTCGCTAGTACAGTGCCGCCTAGTTCTTTATTTGCTTTAACTCTAATTTTAAAGTTGTTTAGTTGTGCGCCTTTACCGCGGCTTGCTGTAAATAACTCTCCACGAATAGGATCGTATATTACTGCTTGGTCTAACTTACCTTTTACTTTTAATGCGATAGAAACTGCAAAGTGAGGAATGCCTTTTATAAAATTAGCTGTGCCATCAAGCGGGTCAATAATCCATTGGTAGTCATCGTCTTTACCTTTTAATATACCGCTTTCTTCACCAATAATTGTGTGATCAGGGTAAGACTTACGAATCGTTTCAATAATAGCTTCTTCAGCGCTTACATCAATGTTAGTCACAAAATCATTTGTGCCTTTAGATTGAACTTCAATTTTATCAACTTGTTCAAAAGCACGAACAACTACTTTTCCAGCCACACGAGACGCACGTATAGCGATATTAAGCATAGGATGCATAACAACTACCTTATTTTATAAACAGCATTTTAAAAGAACGAGAAACTTGAACGCAGAGCGAAAATCAAGCGGCGCGAAGTATAGCAAAATAAATACTAGATGGCGACCAAAATTCACTGGCGCGGAATTTTATGTTGAGCAATACCGTGTTAATTATAATTTAACGACATAAATCAGATTGTTTTGCGCTAATCAAAGGGATGAAACAAGATGATTTTTCTCAGTACAAGTGAAAGGTTCTGTGATAAAATTATTTTATAGTTTTAGACGTCTAGATAGATAATTTATATTCAGATTTTCACTATCTATCATTTGTGAAGTTAAAAAGAATAAATCACGGTCTTTAATTTTATATAAATTACCCCAAATTTTGAGAGTAAAAAATAATGTTAGATCCTTCTTTAGGAAGTTTGTTAGATAACGTACGTATTGTTTTAGTGAACACGTCAGATTGTCGAAATATTGGTTCTGCCGCTCGAGCAATGAAAACAATGGGGTTAAGTCAACTCGTTTTAGTTGACCCGATTGAGATGCCAAATGGTCAAGCTCAAGCTTTATCTGCAGGTGCATCAGATGTTTTAGCCAATGCTAAAGTGGTTAGCACACTAGAAGAAGCTATTACTGACTGTGGTTTAGTTGTAGGTACAAGTGCGCGTTCAAGAACATTACCATGGCCAATGTTAGAACCAAGAGGTTGTGGTGAAAAGCTGATTGAAGAAGCACATAACTTTCCTGTAGCTCTTGTCTTTGGTCGTGAAAGTAGTGGTTTAACAAACGATGAACTACAACTGTGTCACTTTCATGTACAGATACCTGCAAATCCTGAATACAGCTCATTGAACTTAGCTATGGCGGTTCAAACACTAAGTTATGAAGTTCGTATGAGCTATTTAGCGCTTGAAAACCAAAAGCATAATAATGTTTTAGTTAAAGCAACAAATGTTGAAGAAGATGAAGAGTACCCAGTATTAGAAGAAACTGAACGTTTATATCAACATTTCGAGGATGCTTTAAAAGCAACAGGATTTATTGTGCCAAGCCATCCAGGTTTAGTGATGACAAAATTAAGACGCTTATTAAATCGTGCAAGACCCGATAACAAAGAAGTTAAAATGTTACGCGGTATGTTAGCGTCAGTAGAACGCGCAGCAAAAAATAAAGCCTAATTGATAAAAAGCATTAAGAGTAAAGGATAAAATATGTTTAGCCGTATTAGAGAAGACATTAAAAGCGTCTTTGATAGAGATCCCGCAGCGCGTAATTCGTTTGAAGTTTTAACTAATTACCCTGGCATGCATGCGATATGGATACATAGGGTAAGTCATAAGTTATGGAAAGCTGATTGGAAACTTATAGCTCGCTTATTATCAACTTTTTCTCGTTGGCTAACGGGTGTTGAAATTCATCCGGGCGCAACATTAGGTAGACGTTTCTTTATTGATCATGGTATGGGTGTTGTGATTGGTGAAACCGCCGAAATTGGTGAAGATTGTACGTTATATCACGGTGTTACCTTAGGTGGTACAAGTTGGAATGCAGGTAAGCGCCACCCTACACTAGGTAATAACGTTGTTATTGGAGCTGGAGCTAAAGTTTTAGGGCCTATTACTATTGGTCATGGTGGCAAAGTGGGCTCTAACTCTGTTGTTGTAAAAGACTTACCCGATAATGCAACCGCGGTTGGTATACCAGCCCGCATTGTTAATATTAAGAAGTCTGAAGCAGAAATGTCTGAACGAGAAAAAACAGCGCAAAAATTTGGCTTCGATGCTTATGCTGTCTCTGGCGATAATCCAGATCCTGTCGCGAAAGCGATAGGACGTTTATTAGATCACATGCATTTAATGGACACCAAAGTAGAAGATTTATGTAAAGAAGTGAATCAACTCGGGGGTAATGTTTGTCAGCAATCGTTACCTGAATTACGTGTTGGTGAATTTGTTGAAGACGAAAAAGAAGCTGCAAAACGTAGAGAATCTATCGTTACTGCCTTCGATCCTGAAATATAATATTAGTTAACCCTAATTTGGGGTAAGCCATTATGCTAAACATAAATACTTGAGTAAAATACTCAGGTATTTATGTTGACTCTATTTTTATCTCGCGTAAAATACTTGACTAAATTACTTGGTTATATAGTTGATTATTTTACATGGTTATGTAAAATGCGCAGCAAAAATACAGGAGAACATAATGAAACTGACTTCAAAAGGGCGTTATGCGGTTACCGCAATGCTTGATGTTGCCATTCATGCCATTTCAGGTCCTGTATCATTAGCTGACATATCTGAACGACAAGGTATTTCATTGTCGTATTTAGAACAGCTATTCTCGCGTTTACGTAAACATGGTTTGGTTAATAGCGTGCGAGGTCCTGGTGGTGGTTATCGCTTAGGTAGATGTTCAGCTCAAATTGCTGTAGCAGACGTTATTTTTGCGGTTGATGAAAGCATTAATGCAACTAAATGTTCCGGACAAGGTAACTGCCAAGGTGGTAACCAATGTTTAACCCATTCATTATGGGAAGATTTAAGCGTACGCATAGAAGATTTTTTACAGAATATTTCGCTTTCAGAGCTCGTTGAGGAAAGAAACGTTAAAATGGTTTCACAACGCCAAGACGACATGCATAAACAAAAGCGTGAAAGCACTCATTCAAATAATATTTTAATTACAACCCAAAGCATTTTACCTGATTTGCAATAATATTTGCCGATCTACAAAGTTGGAGAGAGTTAGCTTATGAAGCTTCCTATTTATTTTGATTATTCAGCAACAACACCTGTAGATAAGCGTGTTGCTGAAAAAATGATGCAGTATATGACTACTGATGGTTTTTACGGTAACCCTGCGTCTCGTTCACACAAGTTTGGTTGGCAGGCTGAAGAAGCAGTAGACATTGCTCGTAACCAAATTGCTGATTTAATTAACGCCGATCCTCGTGAAATTGTATTTACATCAGGCGCGACAGAATCAAACAACCTAGCGATTAAAGGTGCAGCTAACTTTTATTCGAAAAAAGGTAAGCACATCATTACATGTAAAACTGAGCACAAAGCTGTTTTAGATACATGTAGAGAATTAGAACGCCAAGGTTTTGAAGTTACTTATTTAGATCCTGAATCAAACGGTTTAATTGATTTAAATAAGCTAAATGACGCGATTCGTGAAGACACTATTGTTGTAAGCATCATGCATGTAAACAACGAAATTGGTGTAATTCAAGACATCGCTGAAATTGGCGAAATGTGTCGTGCTAAAAAGATTATTTTCCATGTTGATGCCGCACAAAGTGCAGGTAAAATTGCTATCGATATGGAAAACCTGAAAGTTGACCTTATGTCATTCTCAGCACATAAAATATACGGGCCTAAAGGTATTGGCGCATTGTATGTTAGCCGTAAACCACGTGTTCGTTTAGAAGCTCAAACACACGGCGGTGGTCATGAACGTGGTATGCGTTCTGGTACTTTAGCTACTCATCAAATTGTGGGAATGGGCGAAGCATTTAGAATTGCTAAAGAAGAATTAGAGCAAGACCGTATTCACGTAACGAAAATGAGAGATCGTCTTTGGGCTGGTATTAGCTCAATGGAACAAGTTTTCATTAATGGTGATGCAGACAAACGCTACCCTGGTAATTTAAATGTAAGCTTCAACTTTGTTGAAGGCGAATCATTAATTATGGCACTTAAAGACTTAGCCGTATCTTCAGGTTCAGCATGTACATCAGCAAGTTTAGAGCCTTCGTACGTATTACGTGCTTTAGGTTTAAATGATGAAATGGCGCATAGTTCAATTCGTTTCAGCTTTGGTCGTTTTACTACCGAAGAAGAAATTGACCACGCAATTAACATCATTCAACAATCTATTGGTCACTTACGTGACATGTCACCACTTTGGGAAATGTTCCAAGATGGTATTGATTTAGATTCAATCGAATGGGCTGCTCACTAGTTAGCACCTATTAAACAAGTATTGTTTACAGACTTATTATTTATTTTCATGCCTGTAAGAGGCGAATAATAAGTCACTTAAACAACTTAGGAGAAATATCATGGCTTATAGCGAAAAAGTAATCGATCATTATGAAAACCCACGTAACGTTGGCTCAATGGATAAAAATGATCCAAATGTAGCAACCGGTATGGTTGGCGCACCAGCATGTGGTGACGTAATGAAGTTACAACTTAAAATTTCTGCAGACGGTATTATTGAAGATGCAAAATTCAAAACATACGGTTGTGGTTCTGCTATTGCTTCAAGCTCATTAGTAACTGAATGGGTTAAAGGCAAGTCTATCGACGAAGCTGGCGAAATCAAAAACACAGCTATTGCTGAAGAATTAGCATTACCGCCAGTAAAAATTCACTGTTCAATTTTAGCTGAAGACGCTATCAAAGCAGCGATTGCAGATTACCGCAGTAAAAAAGTTTAGTAAAAGAGGTTATTAGTATGAGTGTTACAATGACTCCTGCAGCCACTGAACGAGTAAAATCGTTCATGGTTAACCGAGGCAAAGGTCTTGGCTTACGTTTAGGTATAAAAACTACAGGTTGTTCTGGCTTAGCATATGTACTTGAGTTTGTAGACGACCTTAACGAAGACGATGAACTCTTTAGCATTAATGGTGTGAATATCATTATTGATGCTAAAAGCTTAGTTTACTTAAGTGGTATCGAGCTAGATTTCATTAAAGAAGGACTAAACGAAGGTTTCAAGTTCACCAATCCTAATGCAAAAGGTGAGTGTGGTTGTGGCGAAAGCTTCAACGTTTAATTTATTGTATTAATACTGGATTTATAGTGAATTACTTTCAATTATTTGGTTTAGAAGACCACTTTGATCTCGATACAACAAAATTAGCTGAAGTATATCAATCATTACAAAAAACGGTTCATCCAGACCGTTTTGCTAGTGCATCTTCACAAGAGCAATTACTTGCTGTTCAAAAGTCGTCAATGATCAATGATGCATATCAAACATTAAAAAATCCGCTTACTCGAGCGACTTATATATTAACGCAGCGCGGAACTGAAATGCCAAATGAACAAGCATCATTTGGTGATACCGCTTTTTTAATGCATCAAATGGAATTACGCGAAATGTTATCTGAGATCAAAGGATCCGATGACATAGAAGCTGAAATATTTAGTGCAACTGAAACATTAGACACTGAATACGAACAGCTCTTTAAAATGATGCAAGCTCAGTTAAATGAAAACTCACCAGAATCGAATACGCTAGCGTGTGACAATTTACGCAAACTTAAATTTTATCAAAAACTTCATATAGAGTTAGATCGTCTCGAAGACTCTCTATTAGATGATTAATTAAAAGATCCCCTATGGCTTTATTACAAATTGCAGAACCTGGACAAAGTACAGTACCCCATGAACATAATCTAGCAGCAGGTATTGATTTGGGTACAACAAACTCACTTGTGGCTAGCGTAAAAAGTGGCTTAGCTGAAACTCTACAAGACGAACAGGGTATAGACATTCTACCGTCAATTGTTAGCTACCAAGCCGACAATATTTTAGTAGGGAACGCAGCAAAAGCGTTTTCTGTTAACGATCCTGAAAATACTATTGTTTCTGCAAAACGTTTAATTGGTCGTTCGTTGAGTGATATTCAATCTAAATATCCATCTTTACCTTACGATTTTTGTGGTGACGAAAACCATCCTGAAATTAACACACGTCGCGGGCCGATAAATCCGGTTCAAGCGTCAGCTGAAATTCTTAAAACCTTAGTTGCCCGTGCTGAAAATGCATTAGGTGGAGAGCTTAAAGGTGTCGTTATTACCGTACCTGCTCATTTTGATGATGCACAACGCCAAAGCACTAAAGATGCAGCCAAGTTAGCTAATGTTAATGTATTACGTTTATTAAACGAACCAACTGCGGCGGCTGTTGCTTATGGGTTAGATACTAAACATGAAGGTAAGCAACAAGGCGTTATTGCTGTTTACGACTTAGGCGGTGGAACCTTTGATATTTCAGTATTACGTTTAAATAAAGGCGTATTTGAAGTTTTATCTACAGGTGGCGATGCCGCGTTAGGTGGCGATGATTTCGACGTAACACTTGTTGATCACCTTATTGAACAAGCACAGCTTACACGACCTTTATCACGTAAATTAGAGCGTCAGCTTTCTCAACAAGCCTGTAATGCTAAAGAACAATTAAGCCAAAATGACTCAACCGAGATCAACTTAGTATTAGAGAACGGTGAAAAATGGCAAGGTATTTTAACCAAAGAAACTTTTAATAGCTTAATTTCAAGCCTAGTAAATAAAACACTACGAGCTTGTAAACGTACATTGAAAGATGCTGATATAACAACAGAAGAAGTACTAGAAGTGGTTATGGTTGGTGGTTCTACAAGAGTACCGCTAGTGCGTGAAGAAGTAGAAAAATACTTCAAGAAAACGCCTCTTACTTCAATCGACCCTGACAAAGTTGTTGCCGTAGGCGCTGCAATTCAAGCGGATATACTTGCGGGTAATAAACCTGATAGCGACATGTTATTACTTGACGTAATTCCACTATCGCTTGGTTTAGAAACCATGGGCGGTTTGGTTGAAAAAGTTATTCCACGAAACACCACAATTCCTGTAGCCAAAGCACAAGAATTTACCACTTTTAAAGACGGACAAACGGCTATGGCTGTTCATGTTTTACAAGGTGAACGTGAATTAGTTGAAGACTGTAGATCATTAGCGCGCTTTGAATTACGTGGTATTCCAGCAATGACTGCTGGCGCGGCGCATATTCGTGTAACCTTTAAAGTTGATGCCGACGGTTTACTCGAAGTGTCAGCTATGGAGAAATCTACGGGCGTAGAATCACGTATCGAAGTTAAACCTTCATTCGGATTAGAAGAGCATCAAATTGCTTCTATGCTAAAAGCTTCTATGAGCAATGCTAAACAAGACATAGAAGCACGTATGGTAAAAGAGCAACAAGTTGAAGCAGCGCGCGTAATAGAGTCTGTTCAATCGGCCTTAGCTGCAGATGGCAACTTATTAAGCGAAGATGAAGCGAATGTTATTAACGAAGCTATTACAGCATTAAATAAAATTATACAATCAGATGTAGCTGATGATATTGAATCGGCTATCGACAAATTAAACGAAAGTACTGCTATTTTCGCTGAAAGACGCATGGATTCATCCATCAAAACAGCATTAGCAGGCCATTCAGTAGACGAGGTTTAGTAACATGCCAAAAATTATATTTTTACCTAACGAAGAACTTTGCCCAGACGGTGCTGTATTAGATGCAGAACCAGGCGAAAGTGTACTGAATGTTGCGCTAAAAAACGACATAGGTATTGAACACGCTTGTGAAAAAGTATGTGCATGTACAACATGTCATATTATTATTCGTGAAGGTTTCGACTCTATTGCAGAAAGCGACGAGCTTGAAGAAGACATGCTAGATAGAGCATGGGGTTTAGAACCTGATTCTCGTTTAGGTTGCCAAGCCATTGTTGGTGATATTGATCTTGTTGTTGAAATTCCAAAATACACGGTAAATATGGTGTCTGAAAACCACTAATATTGTACTGATTGTGAAAAAAGAATGATAAAAAAAAGGATAATAATAGTGATGTTATTATCCTTTTTTACTTTAGATTTTTAACTTCAATTCCTATATTTCTCCAGTATTTTTCACTAAAAATTTAGAACAGTTTTAACTTAACTTGAAGTTCGCCCTTCTGCTAAATAAACATGCAGTGACTTATTTCTATTGAATATGATATTGTTAATTTATATACAAAATAAGGGGTGATTAATGAAGCAAAAAAAGTTCTTTCCTCAAAAGGAAGAGTTACTTGTTCAGCTAGAACGGATAAAGGATAGCCAGTCTTTCGGTCGTTCAGACAAATATATAGCATTACTTAATTACCTTGTAGACAATACGGTAGCGCAAATAGCAGCAGAATCAGAAACGTCTTCGCCGCCTAGCGAAGTGATGATTGCTAAAGCAGTATTTAATAAAGGGGATGAATATAATCCTTCCGACGACGCTTCAGTCAGAGTTTACATTTCAAACTTAAGAAA
This sequence comes from Pseudocolwellia sp. G5-9, assembly GCF_055808995.1. NCBI lineage: Bacteria > Pseudomonadati > Pseudomonadota > Gammaproteobacteria > Alteromonadales > Colwelliaceae > Pseudocolwellia > Pseudocolwellia sp. G5-9. Next base: position 1,838,850 of record NZ_CM147893.1, on the reverse strand, counting down.
AAAATTAGAAAGATATTATGTAAATGAAGGTGAAAATGAACGCTTTCAACTAACCATACCTCATGGGAAGTATGAATTAACCTTTTTTAAAACTGAATCACAATCAGCTGACTTAGCGAACATAGATGTTGTCGAAAACTCTCTATTAAATATTCCTCAGCCAAAGTATCAATTAAATAGTTCACCATTAATTTGGACGTTAGGTGTTATTTTTTCATTATCCCTATTATTGAATATATTCGTGATTATTAATAACGATTATCTAAATAATGATCCTGAAATGGTTATACAAAATCACCCTATATGGAAAGACTTAAACGAAAATAACAAAAAAACGCTTATTGTTATTGGTGATTCATTTTTCTATAAGGTTGTAGATAACTCACCTAAAAAAATAGAAAGCTTAATGAGAAATCATTTTGTGAATGGTACAACTGAGTTAATGACATTTCTTAAGGAAAAACCTGAATTAAATTTTCAGAACCTACCCAATAAAAAATTTGCACCAAAAGGTGCAGTAATTGCGTTGGCTGACATAGTACCTATTATTCAAAACAAGGAGCTTTATAAAGTAAAAATGTCATCAGATTTATCTGCTGAAGAGATCAATAATTATAACATTGTGTATATAGGTAAATTTGTAGATTTTGACCAGTTATATGGCTTTTATCAGGGGTCAAATTACGATTTAAGCGCACAGTTTAATTTTATAAATAAGAAAACAGGTAAAAACTATAAATTAATTCCACCATTTTATTCAGGCTATACTGATTATGGTCTTTTTTCGAAATATCAGGGAGCGACAGGTAATGTATTGTACATAATATCTGGATTTACTGATGCTGCTATTATGTCTGTTTCCCAATTCATAACAAATCCAAAAAATTTATCTTCTCTTAATTTAGATGTTGATTCAGCAAATGTATCAGATAAATCTTTAACTAATTTCGAAATACTTTTTGAAGTCGCTAGTTTTAATCATTCACACCTAAATTCCAAAATTTTGAGTATTGATAAAGTAGATGCAAATGCAATCTGGAATAATAATGATTAGCTGATCATCTCTTAACGTGATGTCGCTTAGATTCAATAAGATAGGCTTCACTTAATTATGCAGTGTTTTTTTTAGAAATCACTGGCCTTTTAGCATCTGTTAAAAACAATTCTGTTAAAAAACACAACAAATTTAACAAAATATTCAGAACCTTTGAAACCTATTAATCTTAAAGGGTTCTTTTAATTCGAGCTAAACTGACATATGAATGTTTGCTCAGTGTTTTTTTATAGTAAGAGTTACTTATTTATTCATTTTAAAACTGTTTCTACGTGTTTAACGTTAAATTACGTAAGCCAAAGAGTCCTTACCTTCCATTACCAAACTTTACTGTTAGTAAACGTAAGTTAAAACATTGGCTTACATGTTAAAAGTAAGTAAATGAATTGATTTAAAGAAACCTAAAAATATAGTATTTAAGAGTAATTATCCTTAACTATTAACTCCTATAGGGAAGTAAAGTCGAGGAATTTATGAAGGTAACGCTGATAAATCGGGGATTTTATCTTTGGTCTATTTTGGAGCTTTCAATTAATGAGTTCCATGGTTATGACTAAAGAAAAATATTATATTTTTATTACGTTTCTATGCAGTGGCTAATGTTACAAATTTTTATAACAAACTAAGTAACAAGAACACTAGATTAAAAAATCAATATTTGATTTCTAATAAATACCTTAATTTAGGTTTATTTAGTGATCAATTAATAGGGTAAATATAATGAATAAAACAATAACAATGTTCGGAATATTTTTGACCGTCGTTTTGTCGTGGCTCCCGTTTGAGAGTAATGCTCAAACTGCAGCTTCGGTAACTTTTGACAATGCAACACAATATACGCAAAACGTATATCAAACCAATAGCGTTTTACCTGTAAGTGTGAATTATCATGCTGGTGATAACAACACGGTTACGAACCAATTAGGAGGAGTTAAATATTTTTTAAGAGAACTTCGTTCAAATTGGTCTGTAGTGAAAGACACAATTGTTTCAGATGCATCAGCAATAGGCAAAACGAGTGGCACTTCAAATGTTGAGATCCCTTTACAAGGATTAACAGCAACAGCAAACCTTCCTGATGGGCACTTTTACTTCCTATTTGTAAAGTTTTTCTCTTCAGATGGAAATGCTTACACAGTAAATGTAGCCGGTATAAACATAGAAGCTGCACAAGTCGCTCCTTCTTTGACTATTCAAGGAAGTGATCATATAAAAACTAGCACTTATGCTAATACAGGTTCACTTAACGTAACTATTGATGTTGAAGCGGGTGCTGGCAATATTGTAAATAATACTAAAGGTGGTCTTAAAGTTTATTTACGCGAATTAAAATCTAATTGGCAGCTAGTAAAAGACACTGTAGTTTTCGATGATAGTGTAATTGGTAAGCAAACAGCCGTTTCAAATATTCTGATTCCGTTAAATGGTTTAGTACCAAGCAATCAACTTCCTGACGGAAATTTCTATTTCTTATTTGCTGAATTTGGTTCATCAAATGGAAATGTTTATAACAGTAGTATCGCAAATATTAATATCGATAGTGATTTTGATGGTGACAGTATTGTCGATTCAATTGATACAGATGACGATAATGATGGTGCGAGTGATGAAATAGATTCAGCGCCAAGAAACGCTAGTGTTGGTGCAATAACTGACGTTCCGTTTTTCCAAGGGGTACAAACACCGGCTTTTCCAGGTATGAATTGGCTGAAAATCGATAACATGTCTGACGAATTTGAAGGTGCTAATATTAATGCTGATAAATGGCAAGTAGAGCCAGTAGGAAACGGTTGGTTATGGACAGGTAGAGCACCAGGTTTATTTACTACAGATACGGTTAGCGTTAATGACGGCAACTTAAAAATTACCGTTGATGAATTAGAAGGTGGTCCGCAATGGTTAGATACTCCTTATAAAGATGCAAATGGAAACTTTAAACAAGCCTACTTTAAATATAAAGGCGCAATAATTCGTTCTATTTTCCCAACAAGCGCACCTAAGGACGGTGTATCTTATTACTACGAAGCCAAAATGAAAGCTAACCAAACAGAAATGTCATCAACGTTTTGGTTAATGAGTAAAAATAGTGATTGTAAGACAATGTTCGAGATTGATATCCAAGAAACTATCGGTAAAGTTAACGAAGGTTTGACTCACAGTTGGGCAATGGATTGGGAACATATTTATCATTCAAATATGTTTCATCGTCAAACAAGTTGTAATGACGAAAACAGACGACAAAATTCTACAATGGTGCCAGCTGGCAAGAAAACAACTGAACGTTATTATATCTATGGCGCTCACTGGAAATCACAGAATGAAATCGACTTTTACTTAGATGGTCAGCTTGTTTACAGCATAGTGCATCCCATTGCATTTGATCAGGAAATGTGGATTCAAATGGCAATAGAAACCTATGACTGGAATGAAGTGCCAGAAGATGGTGGAATGGTTAAAGCTGGTACAGAAGAGCAACGTACTACATCATATGACTACGTACGTACTTTTAAATTGTTATGTGAAGGTTGTGTAAGTGTTGAGCCAGAACCTACACCGGTAGAACCATCTCTTTCATTTGATGATGACGCAAAGTACCGTAATACAACGCATTTAACGACTAAACCTATGCAGGTAAAAGTTAATGTTGAAGCGGGGACTGGTAACCTTGTTACAGATGGTGTTGGCGGTTTAAAAGTATTTTTACGCGAACTTCGTTCTGATTGGAGTTTGGTGAACGATATAGTGGTAATTGACGGTAGCGTTATTGGAGAACAAACCGCGACTTCAACACTCTCTATTCCGTTGGCGGGAGCAAAAGCTAACAGCGAGCTTCCTGAAGGAAACTTTTATTTCTTATATGCACAATTCACGGCTTCTGATGGCAAAACATACGATAAAGGCATTGCAAGATTAACTATTGATAACGACTTTGATAATGATGATTTAGGTGACCTTATTGATTCAGATGATGATAACGATGGTGTTAATGATGAGATTGATCACTTACCGTTTGATAAGAACATAGGTGTTTTAGGTGACTTAGACGGTGATCAAGATGTTGATACTATGGATGTCAGAGCATTTACCTCTGCATTACGAGGCACTCATAATTTACATCAAGTATATGACTTAAATAATGATGGTGTGATTAATCGTCAAGACAGTCGTTACTTAGTTAACTTATGTACATATAGCCGTTGTGGAGTTCAATAATGTTAAATTTAATAAAAAGCCTTGCCGTGATTTCACTCTTTGTTTCATGGGCTAGTACGGCATCATTAATCATTGTTGATTTTGATGAAGTTACATATAACAAAGATGATATAGTTACGATGGATGTTTTTGTTAATTCAATAAATTCAGAAACATATTGGTTGGAATTCGATTTATCATTCAATGACGCTGATTTAGCTTTTGATGGTTTTATTTTTGATAATAACGTTTTCAATAATAGTACCTATACCGATGCTTTTGACGATTTTGGGTTTTCACCGTTAACGTTACAAGTTGAGTTTTTAGATGACTGGCAAAACGAGTTAAGTACCTCATTCAAATTAGGTACTGCTAGTTTTACTGCGTTGATGGATACTAATTCGCCAATAAATACCAGCTTAGATTACTTAGATGTGCAAAACTTTTTAGGTGAATCAATTGCCGCACAGGAGGTTCCTGAGTCTCCTGCAATCGCATTATTTGCTTTAGGTGTTTTTATATTGTTAAGAAAGTATTTAGTTCAAAAGTGTCAAAATAAGTAATCTAGATACCGTCTAAACGGGGTAATCTAATGATTAAAAACAATGTTAGTTTACTCTCTTTAATAAAGGCGTCTAATAATACAACACAGGTTTTTATAAGTCTGAATTTATTATTAGATAGCCTAAGATAAGTTGTAATTTTAATTTGTTTTAATGTGTATATACCATTAATACGATGTCTGAAAATAGCTAGTATTTTAATGATTGCAAAAAGTAAAGAATATTAAAAAGGGTAACAACAGCGATGTTATTACCCTTTTCTATTATTTTAGGCTATTTCTAAAATTGTGTTTTGGAAATGCTCAAATTCCGTTTTTAATAAAACCAGATCTACGAGTTAAAAATTCTGTTTTGGTTAATGGCCAGCCTTTTGTTATTGGATCAGGCTTGAAATATTTAAAATATTTATCTTTGAATGTATTAAAAATTTCACCTGTTACATGATCACTAAAAGCTTGAGCATCTTTATATATTTCTATAAATATAACTTCGGTTTGTTGTGTTAAGGGGATTTCTGAAGGCTCGGGTATTATAGGTTTACTCTCCTGATTAAGCGGCTTTTCCGATTGTAGATGTACTAAGTACATCAATGTGCCAGCTTCTTCTTTTACTTTATTAGCTAGGTTGTTTAGCTCTTGATATAACTCAGGAGGGCAGCCATCTAATAATTGCCATTTTGAAATAAGTGATATTTCTTGAACCTGACTCTTTTTATCAAATTCGGGTTCTATCCATTCGAAGGAGGGGGTGCCACGGTAGTTTTCATGGTTAGGAACGGGTATTTCCATCATTTGCAGTGCAATAGGGCTTAAGCTTCTCATGCCATTATTTATTGCTGTGTACAACACATTAGGTGAGCCATTAAACGCTTCAGCAATTTGATACAGCATAACTGAATAGTTGCTATTAAATTGCTTGTTTAAGCTTGATAGTACAGGGCTGTTTTCATAACTTTGTGTTGTTGGGTTTTTTAATAATGGATAAGCTTGGTGATAATTAACATCAAAGGCTTCACCAGTAGGTGGCTCTGTTGGTGTATCCGTTTCTTGATATGATCTATGGTGCTTTATTTCATTAAATTTAAAGTAATGTGCTATATCTGCTCTTTGATTAAAGTATTTAGTGTCTAAATCAAAAATTGAATCTGAGCAACCTTCACCTTGGGTTATTATTAGGTCTATTGCTTTATGGGCTGATGCTAAATCTACTACTTTAATTGGCTCGCCATCGCCTTTCCAATAAAAGTTCTCACCGAGTTGATTGGCAGGATCTCCGCTAAAGACTTCTGGTTCAGAAAATACATCACACGCTTCATTGAGTTGGTGCTTTAGCTGTTCATAAAATGCACCAATGGTAATACCCGGAATTTCCATTTCTGATGAACGCAGCATACTTTTTTTACGACCAATAAATTCAGTCGGCATTTCTATTTTTAAAAATGTGTCAATTGCCGATTCGCTGAATTTTTCTAAGTTAATCTCAAATTCACGGTCTTTAAATTTTTCCCCCTTAAATTCTAATGTAAGAGGGTAAGTGGGAACGTTTTTTTTATTAAAGGTTACTTTGCCACCTATACTCGCTATTAAGTTACACACGAGAAGCATATGTAACATTTCTTCCATGGCTACACTATGAATAAGTGCGGCAGACTTTTTATTAGTATTTGGCTTAATACTTAAAAGTGCAGTTAAATAAGGCGGTATAGTTGATAACTCTAATTCCAGTGCTTTATGCAAATTATCAATTAACTCTTGTTTGCGAAGTTGTAAATCATTCATGATCTAACGCCTCCAGTTGTGTGTTTATATGATCGCCAAGCCTTAAAGATAAAGCGGTTAATGTTAATGTGGGGTTGATTGCACCCGTAGAGGTAAATGCAGCATTTGAGCAAACATATATATTATCAACGCCATGTATTTTCATGTTTTTATCTGTAACACCTTTTTTGGGGTCTTCACTCATTCTACAAGTACATGCAGAATGATCCGCTCGCCATGAAATTGTTGGTTTTCCTTGTATTTTTGCATCCATTTTTTTAAAAATCTCTTCAACTTTGGATTGAATATAAGTCATACGATCGTTAAATTCTGGCGATTGAGAATAATCTACAATGGTTTGAGGTAGACCTATTTGGTTTTTGGCTCCTGGTAAGTTAGTTATGTTGTTCTTATATTCGCTAAATATTTCCACCATTCCGTGTATTTGAACCGTGTTTGAACCTCTAATACTTTCTTCAATTTCTTCTCGCGTATTACCGTTTTTCATTAAAGTGGCAATATCAATTTGAGGTGAACTAGGTGGGTGTATTAATATAAATTTTCCTTTTTTTTGTTCAAATTCATTGTCGTAGTGACGACTACAAAGTGTAGGGAAGTTCATTTCTGGTTGTTTAAGGGATTTATTTTCTGCGATATTGGCGCTAAAAATAAAGTAAGGGTGAGTAACAAAGTAGCGACCAACATTTCCTTCATCATTACCTATTCCATTTATCCAAAAGTCAGATGTTGAACGTTGTAATAATTTAGGAGATTCGATAGCTCCACCAGCCACAATTACTATTTTAGCGGATACACTCATAGTTTTTTTAGTTGTTTTATCAAAATAAGTCACTCCTTTTGCTCTTTGTTTAGTATCCATATCAATGGTATTAACTATGCTGTTAATTCGAATTTCTAAATTAGGGTAATCTTTTTCATCACTCATATGATTTAAAAAATTCGTGGCAGCGTACCTAGCACCAAAAGGACAATATTTACATGTACCGGTTGTTTTACAAGGTGCGTTGAACGTTGAGCTACTTAATATACCGTGTCTTGCAATAGGTACATTTGAAAAGTCCATATTAAGAGATTTTATTGCTGAAGCTATGCTGCTGTCTTCAAATGTGAATGGAAACGCAGGAAATGGATAAGGTGTGGAGCGTGGTGGATTTAAGTTCTTTGAATCTCCAGAAACGCCAATATAGTGTTCAGCCTGTCCGTAATAAGGCTCTAGAGTCTCGTAATCAATGGGCCAATCAATACTTGTGTTGGTATTGGTTTTCATTAAAAAATCTTCAGGCTTTAAACGGAAAGACCAACCACCCCAATGTATTGTTGATCCTCCATATGTCATTACTCTTGACCCCGCTAATGGAACTACGGTTGCTCCAATATTTTGATTTTGTCCTGGTATATCTCTTTCTGGGTATGCTTGATCATTAAATTTAGAGTAGGGTAGTTTGCCGCTTACAATGTAATCTTGCCAAAGGGCTGCATCTTGCATTTTTACTTTTTGTCCAGCTTCTAACATTAAAATAGATGCATTTTTATTTTTTTCTAATACCTTATGGGAAAGAGCTGTAGCAGCGATCCCAGAGCCTATTATAACTAGATCATATTTCATTGTTATTCTCCATAGTTCGGTAAGGTACTGCTTCTCCAGGGATAAAAGCTCCGCCAATATATCCAGGATAATTTTTAGCGCCAAAGGATTTAAATCCACCAATAGAGAGTTGAAAATCAATAAATTCGTTTGATACTTTTTGTCTAACAATAGATAAATTTGAATCTACAGGAGGGAGGTTAGCGTAAGGATCCGTAAATATTATTTCGTAACAATTTTCAGCTCCTACTTCTAAAATCATTTGATTAATCGTGGTGTAAGCTGTTTTATAATATTCTTGATAAATGGGGTATAAATTTATTCGGTTTTGCATAAAAACATAGAGCTCTGATCGATAGGGGGTCGAGTTATCCATGTTTTTCCAATAGACACCTATATGCTCAAATAACTTGAACATGGTTTCAAAGATATCTTGGTTTAGTTTTTCAAAGTTTTTACTAATAGGGTGAATGACAGGTTGTTTATTCATTTTATATTCCATTCCATGTTTTTGATAAACTTACATTAAGTTATCAATGACTTAAAAGGTAGTATAAGAAATATAAACAAAAGTTTTATATTGTAGAATTATGGGGAATATAAGAGGGATTTAAAAAGAGCACTATTTAAAAATCCATTTTATATAACTTTGTATCCTAACAAAGATTGTTAAATTTCGAATTATACTCAGCAAATAAAAAGTAATATCACTAAACGTTTTTTATTTATATCAGTTTTTGCACTGGTATTGGCTATTTTATACAATATTTAAATTTTATAGCCATCACTAACTGTAGTCTAATTTTAGAATAAAAACTAAATCAAGAGTAATTGTCTTATTTTATGGTCTCAATTTATGCCTTAAAATGCGATAATAGTTATATACCCGTTACCATTCAAGCGCTCTGAAATAGCCTCTTGAATGGTAACGGTATAGATGTTGTGTAAGGAAATGAAAAAATATAGCATTATTCTGATATCGAATAATCAGTCGATTTATAACAATTTTTACCACTGTTTTTTGCAAGATAAAGGGCTTTGTCTGCTTGTAAAATAAATGATTTTAAATCGCAATTAATTGACAAATCTTTGAGGTTAACCAAGCCAATTGAACAAGAAAGATCACTATATTTTTCATTTTCCTGATTAAACTTTTGCCATAAATTATTTACTTGAGCTGCCATTTTTTCAGCTTCAGTAATAGGGGTATTTGGTGCTATAACAATAAATTCTTCTCCGCCATAACGACCAACAATATCCTGGTCTCTTTTAAATACTTCTTTTAATATATCTGCTTGCGTTTTAATGATGACATCACCTTCGAGGTGTCCAAACTTGTCATTAAATTTTTTAAAGTCGTCGATGTCGATTAAAAATATAGAGACTGGCTTATTCTTATCATCAGATGTAAAACACTTTAATGCTTCTTTTTCATAAGCTCTTCGATTAAGTAAGCCTGATAGTTGGTCTGTTTGACTTTGCTCTTCAAGCTTATTTGTTAGTTCTTCAGCCCGCTTGAAAGAGTTTTCAGTGGTATATAATCCCACTAAACAAATTAAACTTACAATAGAATAAAAACCTAAGTAAATTGAGTTAAGGTCAGCATAAATTGGATATAAAGTTAATAGTTTGGCCAAAGCTAAAAAGCACAACAGTACATATAAAATTGATAGTTTAAAATCTAACCGAAGTACAAAAAAGGCAAACACAGAATAAATGAGTAGCCCATCATAAGGAAAACTAAACATGTCTATCACCCATGCTTGTTTTATAAACCAAATATTCGATAGAGAAAGGGTCGTTAATACAACAAAATAAAGCTTATGTCGGTGCTTTTTAAAGTGGTCAAAGTATGAAGATAACAGAAGGGCTATCATTGTTGGAACTTGAATCAAAAATCGGCTTGTTATGTACTCATCGTGTAGGGGCGTTGGTAAAATAGATAGGTCTAAAATTGCAAATAAACCCATGGCGATTGTTACTGCGAGTAACACCCATCGAGTTGTATTAAGCTTTAATTCATAGTTTTTCATTACAGTAAACTATTCCTCTAAGAATATAGTATATTCTTGCTTAAAAGATGATTTTCATATGTTTAATACCAATTGCATCGTTATTTATTTAGAAATTAGAACACTCCTTATTAAAATAAATGCCTCGCCTACAGGACGTAGGTGCTTAGGTTCAGTCTGGAACGATTAAGCTGTGTATTTGACCATTTATTCTTCGTATAAAAAGTGAATTTTAAATTAAAACTATAGCTGTATAAATGTAAAAACACCATATTGCTTGAGACGTGATAAGTGAAGGTATATTAATAAAGGGATAGACGGCAGATTAAGCGCCTATCCCATTTGTTGCTAAGTTAGCTTTGTTCCTTTACTGAAGGGAAGTGTAGTAACATATTGTCCGGTTAAACGGCGCCACGCATTAGATACGGCTGGTGCTATTGGTGGTGTGCCTGGTTCACCAACACCTGTAGGTGCGGCGTCTGATGGTAATATCTCTATATCAATTTCTGGCATTTCTGTTATTCGTAAGGCTGTATAATTATGGAAATTACTTTGTTCTACTTTTCCTTTCTCACCTAAAATTATTTCGCCATGAAGCGCAGCATCTAAACCAAAACCTATGCCACCTTGCATTTGAGCTTTAACAATATCGGGATTGACGGCAATTCCGCAGTCAACCGCACACCAAACGTGATGTACTTTAGGCATGCCGTTGTTATCTTTTGAAATTTCAGCTATTTCAGCTACATAACTGCCAAAAGACTCTACTACAGCAACACCTCTGGCTCGTCCTTTAGGTACAGGTCCTGACTTTTCTGCCATGTTAGCAACATGTTTTAGTACTTGTGCTTCTCTTGAGTTTTCTTCCATCAACTCAAGGCGACCTTTGATAGGATCTTTTTCTGCCATATCTAATAATAAGTCAATCGCTGTTTCAACGGCATAACCCGTGTGGGAGTGACCTACCGAACGCCACCAAAGTACGGGGACGCCAGTTTCCATGTTGTGCAGTTGCACATCTATGTTGGGTAAAGCGTATGGTATGTGTTCAGCTCCCTCAACAGAGCTTTCATCTATACCGTTTTTAATTTGTGCTTCAAAAGGACTATTTTTTCTAATAGATTGAACCGCAATGCTATGTTTCCATCCTATTATTTTACCTTTTTCGTCTAGTGCACCAGCCATCTTATGTACTGACATCGCGCGGTAATGTCCACCTTGAATGTCGTCTTCTCTTGTCCAAACTAATTTTACGGGCACACCTTCGTCAGCCATTTTTGTTACATAAGCCGCTTCTGCTGCAAAACTTCCGTCAGGTTGAGTACGGCGGCCAAAGCTCCCACCAGTGATTTGTGTTTGAATATCAACTTTACTTGGTTCTATACCAAATACTTTTGCAATAGTGCCTTGATCTAAAGTGGGGATTTGACTACCAAACCAAGCCGTAACTTTTCCACGTTTAAATTGCATTACCGCATTTAATGGTTCCATTGCCGCATGAGCTAAATAAGGAAAAGATAGTTCAATCTCAAGTTTTTTATCAGCCTGAGTTACTGCCGCTTCAGCGTTACCTTTTTTGGTTACTTGAATACCTGGCTTAGATACCGTTGTACTAAATGTTTTGAATAGTTCTTTACTCGTACGGGTTTCAGCTTTGCTATAGTCCCATTCTATTTTTAAGGCTCTACGACCTTTAATAGCGTTGTAGGTACTGTTTGCATATACCACAATACCAAATGGAATCGCCTTAACATCTTTCACGCCTTCAATTTTTTTTGCTTCAGTTGCATCGAATGAAGCAACTGTTGCACCAAAAGCTGGAGGATGAGCGACAACTGCCGTTATCATATTAGGTTTATGGATATCTAAACCATATATGCTACTACCTGTTGTTTTTCCTTTGGTATCTAACCTAGGTAACTCTTTACCAATGAATGTAAATTGGTTGGCATTTTTTAACTTAGGCTCTTCTGTAGGAGCCGAAAGGGTTGCTGCTATAGCGACTAAATCACCAAAGCTGGCTTGTTTTCCAGAAGGGTGGCTAACAATACCGTTTTGTACGGATATTTCATTAGCATTAACTTGCCATTTTTTGGCTGCTGCATTTATGAGCCACTGCTTTGCTGTTGCGCCAGCTTTACGCATAGTCATATAACTATTGGCAAGTCCAGTTGAACCACCTGTACCTTGAACTCCAAAAGACAAGTTAGCATAAAGTTTTATATTAGCAGGTGCATGTTCAGCACGTATTTGTGACCAACTAGCATCCATTTCATCTGCGGCTAAAGATGCTAAACCTGTAAATGCGCCTTGTCCTACTTCGATATGCTTTATTAATACGGTAACGGTATTATCTTCTGAAATTTTAATGAATGCATTCGCAGTCAATTTTGTTTCTTTTATATTTGCTATAGCACGATTGGAAAGTAACATAGGGAGATGCATGCTGATAACTAGACTGGCAGCACTACCTTTTAAAAAGCGACGACGTGATTTAGATATTTCTTTAATAGAATCTGACATTTTTTATCCCTCTAATTTTTCAGCTGCTAAATGAATAGCCTTACGAATGCGCACATAAGTAGCACAACGACATAAGTTACCTGACATGCCTGCGTCAATATCGTTGTCTGTTGGTTTAGGGGTGTTTTTTAATACGCCAACAGCACTCATAATTTGTCCTGATTGACAATAACCGCATTGTGGAACATCTAACTCTTGCCATGCCGCTTGAATCGCTTGAGCTTCTTTACCTGATACAGACTCAATCGTGGTTATTTCCATATTTTCAGCGGATTTAGCTGGAAATACACATGAACGTTGTGGTTGCCCATCAATGTGTACAGTACAAGCTCCACACTGAGCTACACCGCAGCCAAATTTTGTTCCCGTAAGCTTGAGTTCATCACGTATAACCCATAATAAGGGAGTGTCATCACTAACATCCACGTTTTTTTTAACGCCATTAATATTAAGTTTTAACGTCATTGCTATTAGTCCTTCGTTAGAATCAGATTGAAATAAAATGTAATTTATTTTAAAGACAAGGATTTTAACATAGCATATAAATAGCAGATGAAACATTACAAGCAAAAATTGTAACTTAAAATATATAAGTTACTATATTGTAAGTTTTTAGTTTACTCTCGCTTTTAGCGCCAGATAGGGGAGGGATAAAGTAGTTATTCTTTCAATTCTAAAAAATCACGAATACCTTTTGAATAATAAATCGATCAACTGGTATTCGCTATTCTATGGTGTACCTTAGGGGCAACGGCCTGTTTTTATACCTATGTTATTTTGAAAAATTCCTCTTTATTTAATCGTTTTATTTTTGATCAGGATATTTTTGATCTAATGTTTTTAAAGAACGTAAAAACAAACCTAAGCCGCCGACAGCTAAAACCAATATAACGATAAGATCAAATGAGCTCATGGTTCTAAAAGAAAAACGAATAGAAGAGATAACACCAAAAATTAACGCGGTTATCGAGCCTACAGATAACACCCAACCTAAAATATTTTTACTGTTATAAAAAATTAAACCCACACCAAAAATAAAAGGGATCATGATCATACCGCTCGTTACATTAAAGCTTCCACCACCCGCTGAAAAGCCATATAACCGCATGCCCATGCCAAAACTTGACGTTACAGTGATTGCATTTAATAACATATAAAAGCCACCACACATCATAATTAGGCCAATAAAAAAGTGTCCTAATCCACCTGAAGTACCACCTGCGCCTCTCATTTAAAATCCTTATTAACGTTATTTTATGTTGAAATGTTTAGACTAATCATATAATTATTGGTTAATACATGCCACTAGATAAATGAATCAAATAATTTACCTATGAATATTTTATTAAATGATTTTAACTAAGCTATATGATAATTTATCCCAATAAAAGATGTTAGTCATCATACCCATTTGACATATTATGTCAAATGGGTATGATTAATCTACACAAAATCAAATTTCAAAATAACAAAACATATAAGCGTTATGTTATTTATTTTAAGGATGAAATATGGAACAACTGCTTCAAGTCGCTTCACAATTCCCCACTGTTATATATTCAACCCTACTAGGTGTTGTGGTCGTGTATTGGCTTGTAGGTATGTTGGGACTTGTCGATTTAGGCTTTTCAGGTGATGCTGAACTTGATATAGATCTGGATCCTGAAATTTCTATTGGTGGACTCACCGGCTTAATGCTTACTTTTGGTTTAACTGGCGTGCCTTTTACACTTGTGATCAGCATTATTGTTCTTATTTGTTGGTTGATCAGTTTTTATCTTCAATTATACCTACTTACTTGGTTACCTGACGGTTGGTTATATTACGTGATGGGGGCTATAACTGATGTTATTGTTTTTGCAATATCACTTCCCATTGCTGCGGTCATTCTTCGTCCTATAAAGGGCATGTTTACAAGCGTTGAAACTACGACAAGTCATCATCTAGTTGGTAAAAATGCCATTATAGCTACAAGTACCGTAAGCGACAGCTTTGGCCAAGCACGTTTATTTAACGAGGGGGCCGAAATACTCTTTGATGTACGCTGTGATCCGCAGCACACGCTAAAAAAGGGGGATGAAGTACTCGTAATTGAGTACCTAAAAGACAGCCACACTTATATTGTTGCACCTTACTCTCACTAACTTATTCATTTTACAAAATTACAATCTATTTGGCCGCCAATAGTGTGGCTATGTTTTAAATAAGAGGAAAAACACATGGTAATGGAACCACTTTATTTAGCTATCGGAATTGGCGCTCTTTTCGTCTTTTCATTGTTAATCATGGTCGCAAAGTTTTATAACAAAGTAGAACAAGGGCAGGCGTTAATTATTAACAAATTGCGAGCAGAGCCTGAAATAAGCACCACAGGCGGCTTGGTTATTCCTATTATTCATAAAAAAGAAATTATGGATATTTCAACCAAGCGTATGATGCTTGAACGTAAAGGGCGCTCAGGTTTGATCTGTCAAGACAACATTCGCGCCGATATTATTATTACGTTTTATATTCGAGTAAACGAAACCAAAGAAGACATTTTACGAGTTGCGAAACAGGTAGGTTGTGAACGTTCATCTTACCCTGAAACATTACAAGAATTATTCGAAGCTAAGTTTTCAGAAGCCCTTAAAACCGTAGGTAAACAACTTAACTTTACCGAACTATTTACCCAGCGCGATAGGTTTAGAGACAAGATTAAAGAAGTGATCGGTCAAGACTTATCTGGTTACGTACTTGAAGATGTTGCAATCGACTTTTTAGAGCAAACATCAATTAGTGATTTAGACCCTAATAATATAATGGATTCAGAAGGTATTCGACGTATAACTGAGCTTACGGCTCAACAAAGTGTACAAACGAATGACTTAAAACGCCAAGAAGAAATTCGTATTAAACGTCAAAATATTGAAGCAGAAGAAAAAAGCTTAGAGTTAGAACGACAATTAGCTGATTCGCAAGCTAAACAAACTAGAGAAATAGCTTCAGTAAAAGCGCGCGAAGAAGCCGAAACTGCAAAAATTGTTGAAGAAGAGCGTTGTAAGTCTGAACAAGCAAGAATCGGCACTGAACAAATAATTGCCGTTGCCGAAGAAAATAAACAACGTGAGGCTGATATTGCAGAACAAAATCGCTTCAGAGCCGTTGCAATCGAAGAAGAAAAAGTAACACGAGCACGTCAAATTGAGTCAATTGACCGTGAAAAAGAAGTGGAAACGCTACGCATTGATAAAGAAAAAGCGTTAGAGGTTGAGCGCAAAAACATCGCCGAAGTTCAAAGAGAACGAATTATGGTAGATAAAAGCGTTGCAGAAGAAGAAGAGCGTATTAAAGATTTACGTGTAGTGTCTGAAGCTAATCGCCAGAAAGATGAAAAAGTGATTAAAGCGAAAGGTGAAGCCGAAGAAGCTTTAGTGAAAGATATTGAATCAGCTAAAGCACAAGAGCAAGCCGCAGAGCATACCGCAAGAAAAATGCAAACTATTGCTGAAGCTGAATTAAAAACTGCCAGCAAGCAGTCTGAGTCTAAAAAAATATTAGCAGAAGGGCACCAAGCTGAAGCTGCATCACAAGGGTTAGCAGAAGCACAAATAACGCTAGCACAAGCCGATGCACATGAAAGACAAGGTGAAGCTGAAGCTAAAGCGCTTGAGTTAAAACTAACCGCCGAGGCGAAAGGTATTCAAGAAAAAGCATTTGCTGAAGCAGCTGGCTTACGTGAGAAGCAAGAAGTGCTTAACGCAATGTCTGAACAAGCACGTGAGTTTGAAACTTTTGGTTTACGCTTAAATCAAGAGCGAGAACTTACCTTAGCTAGACTAGACAACAGCGTAGATTTAGCTGAGAAACAAGCAGGCGTTTTAGCGACAGCATTAAGCGAAGCTAACATAAATATTATGGGAGGAGACGGTGAGTTCCTACATCAATTTATGAAGTCTATTACTGTTGGTAAATCTATCGATGGTTTAGTCAATGAAAGCGATACAGTAAAAACCTTACTTAAAGATCATTTAAATGGTGATCGTAATATTATGGACGATTTGAGTGGTGTGTTATCAGGTGCTGCACAAACAAGTGAAACCATGAAAAATTTCAATATGTCTAAACTGTTATCAACATTAAATAATGCTGATGACACACAAAAAGGTGCTTTGGCGGCGCTATTAAATTTAGGTAGCCAAAATACTTCAGACGTTAAGTAAATTTTTTCAGTAAATAGATGAAGCCTTTACCATTAAAGGCTTCATACAGCATCATGGAGTCTTAAATGACAAATAAGGAAAGTGTCACCAATCAAGCCGTTGCAGAAGGTGGCTCATACGAGCTAATACAACGCCGACTATCCGCCTTAGGTAGTGAACTTAATACACAAATAAAACAGTTAAATGATGAACGTATTTCAACATTTGGCTCAACTGATATGAACGTTGATGCTCGTGTAAGAGTGAGAACCGAGCATAATTGTGTTGCGAGAGACATAGCGGCTATTGGAGACACCTTACTTTTTGGGTATAACGTTTTTTTAGGTTTACAACGTAATATCACCATTTCTGATGTATTTAGTTTGCATCAACTTCAAGATAACAATGGTGAGATTGAAATTGTAGACTTGCCAATACAAGGTAGCTTTCTTGATGATCCTGAATTTGTTCGCGATTTTGATGAGCTATATACCTACTATAAAAAAACCTTTTTATCTCATGTTTACCGTCAAGGCAGCAAAGTTTTTGCAATATTTCAAATTGGTGAGCGTATTGATGACATACGTGTTTTTCGCTGGGGGATCGACCCAGATTATAAAGTCACTTACATTGATAACCGTGGTGAAAGAGATATAAAACAGCCAGAAAATTTTGATTTTGAATGGCATAAAGTATCACGAGAACAACAAGAGCAAGGTAAGCATCCGCACTTTAATTTATTTGATATGCTTTTTGTTGAAACCATGGGCGGGTCACTTACCCTTAAAGTAGAAAATAATACCGAAGCAGGGCAAGGTATATATTCAGAGCCTGTTGATGATGAACACCAATCTTTAGACGATGCGGATATTCGCTACGCTAAAGTGGGCGAACTTATTTTATTAAAAATAAAGCCCTACCGTGAAGAGCAAACCCGACATTTAATTTTTAACTGCAAAACCAAAACTGTATTACGCCAAGACGCAATCGCACATGCGTGTATTCAATTACCTGAAGATCACGGTATTATTTTTCCTGGTGGATACTATCTGCAAAATGGAGAACATAAGAGTTTTGAAGACAATGCTGAAGATCTTCAACTGCACCGTGTAGTTAAATCACCCAACGGTGAAGATTTTCTTTATATATTTTATGAACCTAATGCAGGTCAGTATGCTTTATTTGGCTATAACCTGATCACGAGAACATTACAAAACCCTATTTATGGTCACGGTCAAAGCTTGTACGATAATGGAAGGGCTGTAGTTTTTAGTGCAGAATCTGAACCTTCGCGTGTGCATGCTATGCAAATATGGCAAACCCCATTTTGTACCGAAGAATATGCGAGCAACCAACCTACCGACACAAGTTTTTTTGGCAAAATAGGTAATCCTGAACTTGTTAGAGGCGTGTCTGATTTATATAGCGTTGTTAAATTAATTTCTATTGAAGCGCCTAGCGAGCATCATTTTAACGATTTAGTTAAAGAATCTAAGCAGCTTTTTGATAAATATCATTGGTTGAATGATACAAGCTTATCGACTCTAAATGATCTGATCAAACAAGTTGTTACGACTTCAGAACTCGTATTAGATGAGTTTGAAAAAGTCGTTAGCATTAAAGCAAGCTCTGATGCCGTTATGTCAGAAGCTCGAAATAAGCTTACTGAGTTAACCAAAAATCTCCAATTAAATCGCTTTAATAACGCTAAGCAATTTGTTGATAATTTATCTGAGTTAGCACAATTTAAAGGCGAGTTAATTTCTCATAAAGAATTACGTTATGTTGACGTAGATGAAATTAACACCATGGAAGTTACTTTAGACGAACTCACTAAAGGACTTAGCCAAGCAACGGCTGATTTTTTACAGCAAGATAATGCACTTACCCCTTACCAAACTACCATCGCAGAATTAGAAGCAGCGATTACAGATAGTGAGTCAATCACCGCATTAAAACCTATACGTTTAGCCATTGAAGAGCTTATTCAAGGTTTAGAATTACTTAATCGCACCATGCTGTCTTTAGATATTGAAGACAGCAGGCAGCGCACACGTATACTCGAAGATATATCAGGTGTATTTAGTCAAATTAATCGTGTTAAAGCGAACGCAGATTTAGCCGCAAAAAGTGTAGGCAGTGAAGAGGCTAGAGCCGAATTTGGTGCCAGATTTAAACTACTAAGCCAAAGTGTTACCAGTGGCTTAAATGCGAGTGATACACCGCAATCTTGCGATCAACAACTCTCTCAAATACTTATTCAGCTTGAAGACTTAGAAAGTCAATTTAGCGATTATGAGGAGTTTTATACTGAGATCCTCGCTAAACGAGACGAAATTTACGATAACTTCGAGCAACATAAACAACAGCTTATGGATTCTCAGCAGCGTCGTTGTCTTAATTTAATGACAGCGGCACAGCGTATTATCGAAGGTGTTATTCGTCGTAGCCAAGGTTTTAATGATCAAGACAAGCTCAATAGTTATTTTGCTGGCGACCCTATGGTGTCTAAGTTAAGACAACTGATAGAGCAATTAAGAGAACTTGATGACAATGTTAGAGCTGATGACATTGATGCTCAGCTAAAAAATGCTAAAGAACAAGGCATAAGAGCTCTTAGAGATAAAACCGATATTTATTCAGCCGACGGTAGCTTAGTTAAAATAGGCGAACATCAGTTCTCGGTTAATAAGCAAAAACTAGAACTAACCTTATTGCCACGTGACAAGGCAATGGTATTACACATTAGTGGCAGTGAGTATTTTGAAAACCTAGACGCTGAACTATTTGCGGGTACTGAATATTTATGGCAGCAAGAACTTATTTCTGAATGTGGTGATGTATACCGAGGTGAATACTTAGCCGCTAGCTTATTATTTGAAGCTGAATTGTCTGGTAAAACTCAAATTGATCACTTAAAAGACGCGGTAAAAAATAATCAATTAGTAGAGTTTATTAGAAAAGCGGCAGAGCCACGCTATCAAGAAGGTTATGATAAAGGTGTACATGACGCCGATGCCGCTTTAATTTTAACACAGCTATTATCGTTACGAGAATCTATAGGCCTATTAGCTTACCCCGCGTTAGAGAGAAAACTCGCTGTGTTTTTCTTTTCAACAAAATTAGAAGATAACCAACGTAAAGACTTAGTACAGCGTTGTCATAACTTACACTTAATGGAAGAAACCTTCGGCGATAATCAGCTTAGGCAACAGCTAACGGATGAATTGTCAAGTGTATTAACTACCTATATTAAAGAGCAACCTTGGTTAAACGGCGACACGGTCTTATCAGCAACGTATCTTATTCAAGAGCTTGCTTTAGCTGAACAAAAGTTTGTTATAAAAGAAGAAAGTGTAGATCTAGTTAAACAACTAAAATCACAACTTAAACATAAGAGCTTAGAACAGCAAATTGAAAGCGCGCTATCAGGCTGTTCAACTTTAGAACAAAAATATCAACTCCATTTAGCGTGGTTACAAGCTTTTGCTCATCATCAAAAATTAGACATTCATTTAGATGTATTAATTGAAGCTTCTATGTTGATGACGTTAGAGCAGCACAGTGAGTTTTATACTTCTGCGGCTAAAACCTATTGTATTGTAGAAGGCTTATTGGGTCAGCATAAACAGATTAATGATCGAAAATTAAAAATTAACTATCAAGAATTTATCACAAAGTTACGTAAATTTACGTATGAACATGTACCTGCATTTAAGCAGTTTCATCAAACCAAACAACAGGTATTAGAAAAACAGCGTAAACGACTACAACTTGAAGAGTTCAAACCTAGAGCGTTATCTTCTTTTGTACGAAATAAACTGATTAACGATGTGTATTTTCCAATAATAGGTACTAACTTAGCTAAACAAATTGGTGCTGCAGGTAATAACAAACGTTCAGATTTAATGGGGTTATTATTACTTATTTCTCCTCCGGGTTACGGTAAAACAACATTAATCGAATACGTAGCCAGTAAGCTGGGTATGACCTTTGTTAAAATTAACTGTCCGTCTATTGGACACGACCAATTATCGCTTGATCCCGCGCAGGCAAATAACTCAACGGCAAAGAATGAAGTAGAAAAAATCAACTTAGCCTTTGAAATGGGTAACAACGTTATGTTGTACCTTGATGATATTCAACATACTAATCCTGAGTTTTTACAAAAATTTATTTCTCTTTGTGATGGTTCAAGACGGGTAGATGGTGTGTGGAATGGCGAAAGTAAAACCTACGACATGCGTGGTAAAAAGTTTGCAGTTGTTATGGCGGGTAATCCGTATACCGAGTCAGGCGAAGCATTTAGTATTCCAGACATGTTAGCTAACCGTGCTGATATTTATAATTTGGGTGATACGCTAAGTGGTCGTGAACATGAGTTTTCTTTAAGTTTTATTGAAAATAGCTTAACCAGTAACTCTTACATTGCGCCACTTGCTACACGCGATATGGATGACTTGTATAATTTAGTTAAAATGGCAGATGGAGAACCGGTTGCTGCAACGGATCTTAAACATAGTTATTCACAAGCCGAAGTGAATGAAATTGTTGCGGTTATTAAGCGTATTCGCAAGGTTCAAGAAACCGTTTTAAAAGCGAATGAACAATATATTGCATCTGCTGCCCAAGACGACAAATACAGAACCGAGCCACCCTTTAAGTTACAAGGTAGCTACCGAAACATGAATAAAATGGTAGAAAAAATTGTACCTGTGATGACTGACGAAGAAGTTGAACAACTGATTGCAGATCATTACCGAGGTGAAGCTCAAACATTAACAATAGGTGCTGAAGAAAATCTACTTAAATTAGCTGAACTTCGTAATAACCAAACTAGTGAGCAAGCAGAGCGCTGGAAAATCATAAAAGATGATTTTGTTCGTCATCAAAACTTAGGTAATAACGACAATCCAATGGCTGCTATTGCGAGCCAAATATCATTATTGCAAAAGGGATTGAATCAAATTAGCCAAGTACTGCAACAGTCTCAGTCTGGTAGTTTAGACACATTGAACGAAACACTGTCTAGTTTAAAGTTACAAGTAAATGTTGAAAAGCCAGATAACGCTGAATTAACACAAACCTTGTCTTTATTTACGCAGCATATGGAATCGTTTATAACGCCGTTATTATCTGTACTTAACAGCAATAAAAATGTTGATTTAGAAATAATAGAGACATTAAAAACTCTTAATTTTATGACGGTTCAAAAAGTTACTAAAGAGTTGGCAACAAGTAGAGAGAGTCATAATACAGGAGGAGCCATTTTTGATTAAAACCTTTATGGCTATAGGTTAATTATGAAAAGGTAATAGCAGAGAATGTTATTACCTTTTTCATTTATGGTTGTGATGGTTTTGGTGAAATTCGCATAGTAATATCAGCATGAAAAACCTTGTTGTGTTCCGTATCATAAACATCAACAGGTAGCACGACATCTTCGGCTTTCTCCCAATCAAACCTATCTATTTTACAAATTATGCGTAAGTCTGTTTTGGCAATTTTCAAGTATTGAACCGTCATACCAATAGGTATCCAGCGTAGATCATCGCTTAAAGATATGTCTATACAAACACCTGCAGAAAGTTCAGCAGCATTACACATGGCAATGGCATGAACTGATTTTAAATGATTATAAACAGCCCTACGTTTTTTAATGGTAAGTTCTACATGACCCGGTTTTACAATAATTAACTTAGGTTTAATCGTACCAAAATAAGGAGCTGTAAAGCATAAAGCCTTACCTACAATCCACCGTCCTATAGTGAAACCACCGAATATTTTCCACAATTTTAGCATGAGACTTTTGGAAGGTTTATACGACATTTATCTTTATTCCTAAATAAAAAACAACTGGTCTAATGAGTTTGTTTCAATAATATGAATATGTCAATGTTAGTGTTATTACTCTGTGTTATTTATAGGAATAAAAAGGTTAAAAAAGGGGAGGGTAAATAAACTTTTAATAAGCTAATCTATTCATATGAAAAAATTACGCGGTCGACCGCCACATAAAGATATTCTCACTCTTGCTGAATGGCGAACAGCTAATGCTGTTCGCCATGGCTTAACCAATCAGCAAATTGCTGATCTTGAAAAGATTAGTTTAGACGGAGTGAAATATCACGTTGCAAATGCAATAGCTAAATTAGGTTTAAAAAACCGTAAAGCTTTAATGTGTTGGGTGGGAGTACCTAAAGAGAGTTTACTGATAATCCAAGGAGAAAATATGAATAACCAACATAGTATTTTAGCTTTAGGGCAAACGGCCAGAACCGTTAAAAACATTAAAAAATCAGAGGCTTGGTATCGTGATGTTTTAGGGCTAGCTCATTTGTATACCTTTGGAAAATTAGCTTTTTTTGATTTAGGGGGCGTTCGATTAATGCTGTCTGAGAGTGAAGACGTTAATACCGTTGAATCAATTTTGTACCTCAGGGTTTCTGATATACATTTTTCATACGAAACATTAACCACGCTAGGAGTTAAATTTGTTAATGCACCCCATATGATCCATAAACATGATGATGGATCTGAAGAGTGGATGGTGTTTTTCGAAGATCTTGAAGGACGTAACCTTGCTTTAATGTCTGTTGTTGAGCCGAGTTAAGTCAAAAGGTCGTTGTTTTACTGCTGAACTGCTTTCCAAAAATCGTGAGACAACTTATTGATTAAGTTAGATTCTGCATTCATTAGCATAGCAAAACCTATCCCAAGTTCAGGCGAGTAGCCAATATCTGCGCGATAGCCTTGTACCCAGCCAGAATGGTAAATTATGGAGCTTTTGTCTAATTGGTAAATACGCCATCCATAGCCGTAATAGGCATCTTTAAGGCTTTCTTTCCAGTATCTACGTCTTAAATCTTTTTTGGTTTTTATTCTGGGTGTTGTTAATTCGTTAAGTAAGTTGGGTGATAAAATATCAGGATTATTACCCATATTAGCATTTAACCATTTAGCTAAATCTGTGATGCTAGCGTTAACTCCGGCTGCTGGCGCAACTTTGTAATAGTCAGGTTGTACTTTTACGGGATGCCATACGTTTTGCTTGATGTATCTTCCGTTTTTATCTTTTTTACCGGTTCTTTTACTTCTAATAAGTACGTGTGGTTTTGCTATATTTTTATTGTTTAAAAAGTTATCAATACCTACTGAAGCATTATCCATTTTTAAAGGGGTAAATATACGTTCTTGTAATAGCGTTGCGTAGCTTTTAGGTTGACTATTTTCTATAGCAAACTGTAAAAAACCGTAGGCAATATTTTGATATCCGTAGCATATTCCAGGTTGGCAAATAGGGCTTACGCGATCAAATCTGCCTATGATTTTTTGCATATTCCAGTTTTCATGTAATAAGTTGTCGTAAGCGTTAGGCATTAAACCACTTGAATGACTTAATAGGTGTTTAATTTGAATTTTTTTAGATGCGTTTTTTTTAGCAAGTACAAAGTTAGGAATATATTGGGTAATAGGATCTGATAAGTTTAAGCGCTTTTCTTGCGCTAGCATGGTGGTAATTGTTGCTGCAAAAGGTTTTGAAACTGATGCTAATCTAAAAACTGTATCGGCGTTTATTTTTTTTGATTTACTTTTATCTGTATAACCAAAGGTTTCTAACGCAACGACTTTATTGTTTTGAATAATGACATAGGCGGCACCAGGAATGTTATGTTTTTTTAATTCGCTGGCGACTGTTTTTGAAAACTTTTTTCTAACTTCAGTAAAATCTTTCCCGTAAGATAAAGGGATAAAGATAAGGCAATAAAAAATAAAGATAATACGAAAAAGCATAACAGTAAACCTTGCAAGTAAACGCTAATTTACTCGATACATAAACAGAGGCGATTAAAAATAAGGGAAGGAGTTTATATTATTTTACAGGGTTTAACGAATATTCTTTATACTTTCCT
The DNA here is from genome assembly GCF_055808995.1 of Pseudocolwellia sp. G5-9. Classification (NCBI taxonomy): domain Bacteria; kingdom Pseudomonadati; phylum Pseudomonadota; class Gammaproteobacteria; order Alteromonadales; family Colwelliaceae; genus Pseudocolwellia; species Pseudocolwellia sp. G5-9. Next base: position 1,814,049 of record NZ_CM147893.1, on the reverse strand, counting down.
AAGGTATGTAATTAAAAAACCTACTTTAACTCTGCTAAAGTAGGTTTTTTATCGTTTTACTTTTATCTTGAAGGAAATTAAGGTTTGTTGATTTTTCTGTCCTATGAGGTCGTTTAAATGCTTCTTGTTCATTGTTGCAAGGAATTTACATAGAACAATTATGCTAGTTCCCTTGCGCCGCGACTAACAAGCCTTTAATCCGAACAAAATTTAAACATGAAAGGTCAACAGACCTTAATTAAGCCTAGTTTAGGTTAATCAAAATAGGCTTAGATTTTACGCCGTTAGCTGTTGCATACACTTTTACTTGGCTTGCTTTATCTTGTGCTTGTAACAATAGTGCCGCTTTGCCTTTATGGGTAATAACATGATCAGTTAATACATCTTGAATATTATTTTCCCATCCGTTATCTACAGCTGCTATTTTAGCGTTGCCTTCAACTGTAAACTTTATGTCAATTTCGGCATCAGACAATAGGTTGCCGTTTTTATCTAACAAAGTAGCATGAATATAGGTTGTATCGTATTGATCTGCAGTTAAGCTTTGTTTTTCAGCATTAAGTTCAATGGAAGCAAGTTTACCATGAGTATTTAAAATACTTTGAGTTACTGCTTTACCGCTGTTATACCCAACAACTTTTAGCTCGCCTGCTTGATAGGGCACCATCCATTTTATAATTTGATCATCAAAGTCTTTAAGTTGTTTACGGCCAAGAGACTTTCCGTTTAAAAATAATTCGGCTGATTCTGTATTGGTATAACTTTGTACAACAATGTTTTCATTTGTTTTGTACTTCCACATTTCATAAATATCAAACCACTCCCAACGACGAAGTCCTTGCCATAAATGTTCAGGTATTTTACGTTTTGTAAATATCCATCCATTATCGTTTGAATAAGAAAATTCAGACTCTTTAGCCGATGTAGTACCTAAAAATATTTTGGGTTTATTACCCCATAAAGTTTCGAAAAAATGTCCTCTGGGTGTTTTATTGCCTACATAATCAAACAGAGATATTTCTAATCCCATTTTAGGTAAGGGACCAGCTTCACCTTTGTAAGCAAAACCTGTCCATATAAAAATACCAGACATATAATCTTTATCTTTTACATTCAGCCATTCTGATAATGTCCCCCAATTTTCAGATCCATAAATAACTTTATTGGGATACATTTTATGAGCCGCTTCATAAGAAGGTGCGCGGTAATTAAAGCCAACTAAGTCTAAAGCGTCGGCATAACCTGTTGCAAAGCCAACTGATGGAAGAACTAGTCCTGCGGTAATTGGACGGGTTGTATCTATTTCTTTAACAAAACCAGACAGCATTTTTGCAATGATAGGTAAATTGTCAATTTTGTCAGGGTTGTATTTCTTAATTTTTTTCTTTATACGCGAAGGGTTAAAGTCAGCAGCGTCTGTAAAATATGTTGTACCGTCTTCTTCATAAGATGCTGATTTTCTATAATAAGGATAAGTCCATTCTACTTCGTTTCCTATACTCCACATTATGATAGACGGATGGTTAAAATCTCGACGAACAAGATCTTTTAAATCACGTTCAGCCCATTCATTAAAATGTTTGCTGTATGATATTACAGAATCTCCTTTCGCTTTATTATCGCCAACATGCACTTTGCTTTTTTCTTTAGCTCTATCCCAATCATCAAAGGCTTCAGCGTTCACTAAAAATCCCATTTCATCAGCTAATTCAAGTAACCCTGGGTTATGAGGGTTATGTGATAATCGTAAAGCATTTACACCAATACTTTTCAGTTTTTCTAATCGAGAACGCCAAATAGATTTATGAACAGCCGCACCTACTGCACCAGCATCGTGATGTAAGTTAACACCTTTAAGTTTTGTGTTAACACCATTTAAGAAAAACCCTTTATTGCTATCAAACTTGATGGTTCTAATACCAAAGGTAGTTATATCTGCTTCTGTTTTGTCGCCATCAACATAAACAGTAGCTTTCGCTGTGTAAAGATGAGGTGTTTCTAACGACCATAATTGAGGTTTTTTTACTGTAAGAGTTTGAGTGATTTTATTCTCATGACTTAGATCAAACGACTCTTTATCTTGAGCAACTTTTTTACCTTTTTGGTCGAATAACTCAATTTTTAATTTAGCATGTTCGCCTTGATATTTATTGGCAATAATCTGGGTATTTATGCTTACTTTTGCTGTTTTCGAGGAAACCTCAGGGGTTGTAACTTGCATACCCCACTGTGGTATATATACAGGCTCGGTTTTAACTAGACGTACATTTCTGTATATACCTGACCCAGTGTACCATCGTGAATCTGCATATGCGGTACGATCCACTTTTACAGTGATAACGTTAGCTTTGTCACCGTAGTTGGCGTATTGGGATAAATTTACTTGAAAACTGGAATAGCCATAAGGTCTGCCACCAATATAGTGACCATTAAGCCAAATAGCCGAGTTGTTATAAATACCATCAAACTCAACCCATATTTTTTTATTTTTGTCTGATTTAGGTAAGTTGAATGTTTTACGATACCAGCCAATTCCACCTGCTTTAAAGCCTGTACTCGCTGCTGCATTTTCATTAGTGTAGGGTAATGCAACAGCCCAATCGTGTGGTAATCTGACGGGGAACCATGTGCTGTCATCAAAAGTGTATTGGTGGGCAGCTTGTTGTTTTTCTAGGGTAAACTTCCAATTGAAGTTGAAGTCTTCAATTGATTTTGCCTGAGCCAGCATAGATATACTGTATAAGAACAATATGAACAGTGTTGATAGCGTTCTATGTGTTTTTGGGATCATGTAAGACCTTGTTATTTTTTATTGTCAAATAATCTATATTCACTATAACACCTGTTTATTTGTAAATATGTTACTTTAAATATAAAATATATCACGATTTTGCTCATACAATGTTGCTAAAAAATAATAGCTAAAACAGCTATTATTTGTGGTAACGGGTATTAAAATTGTTAGAACAGGGAAAATAAATGCACAGGTAAGGTTGTATTCCTTAATTAGTCTTTAAATTTTTATCGAGTATTTTTATACTCCATTCTTGAACAAATACTTCAAATTTAACTATTTTTATAGGCTCTGAACACCAATAGCCTTGGCCGATATTGGCTCCCATTTTGGCCAACAGCTGCAATTGGTTCAGGTTTTCTACGCCTTCAGCGATTACTTTCATTTCAAGCCCTTGAGCCATAGCTATAATGGCTTTAACTATGGTGTTATTTCTTGGATCATTTTCAAAATTAATTATAAAGCTACGATCTATTTTCAGTGCTTGCACAGGGAACTTACTTAAATATTGAAGGGATGAATAACCTGTTCCAAAATCATCAATAGATATAACAAAACCCATATTTTTAATCTGATTAAGTATTTCAGTGGCTTTAGATTCAGATTTTAATAAGATAGATTCAGTTAATTCTAGTTCTAACTTGTCGATAGGGAAATCATAACAATTTATTAATATTTTTAATTCTTTAAGGAGCTTGTCTTCATCAAACTGAACTGCTGAAACATTAACAGCAATACTGATGTGAGATAGATTTGTTTCTTTCCAACGTTCTAAAATAGCCGCTACTTGATGTAAGACCCAGTTACCAATCTCTTCAATAAAACCACTATCTTCAGCTAACGGAATAAATTCTACTGGTGATATAAAACCATATTCAGGGTGTACCCAACGCAGCAGTGCTTCTGCAGATTCTATTTGTAGTGTTTGCAGATCAAACTTGGGCTGTAATGTAATAAATAGCTCATTGTGCTCAATGGCTGTTGCAAGGGCGTAACGGAGCTTTGATTGTCTTTCTGCAATTTTTCCCCATTCTTTTTTGAAAAAACGATAAGGTAACTTTTTATCTTTTTTAGCTCTATACATGGCTAAATCAGCATTTATCATGAGCTCTTCAGCAGTACGTCCGTCGTCAGGATAGTATGCGACACCAATACTTGATGTAGGGTTAAGTTTATGGCCTTGCAGTAAAAGTGGTTTTGATATTTCATCTAATAGTCGTTCGGTTACCGCTGCAACTTGCTCTCTAAGTCCGCATTGTTCTAATAAAACAACGAACTCGTCTCCACCTAGGCGTGACACGGTATCAACATTTCGTAAGGGAATTTTTAAGGCTTTAGCGAAAGCAATTAATATTTCGTCACCCACTTTATGACCTAAAGTATCATTAATATTTTTAAAGTCATCTACGTCGATAAAAACAATGGCGAAATTATATTTGTTTCGTTTAGATGCTTTTAAACATTGATTTAGGCGGTCGTTAAACATACGCCTATTAGGCAGGTCGGTTAAACTGTCGTAGTGGGCTAAATAGCGTAATTCATCTTCTATACTTTGACGTTGAGTTAATTTTGAAAAAGTTCCTAAATAATTGATATTTTCACCTTTACTGACAGGAACAAGAGATAGCCATATAGGTCGTTCTTCCTTGTTAGCTGTTAGAAAGCGCAGCTCTCCTTCCCAAGTCTGCTTTTTTAATATTGAATTTTTGATACGATCAAAAAAGTATCTGTCGTGATATTTTTTATCGAAAAATTGCTCTAGGTGTTGTCCTTGAGGTTTAATATGTGTGTGTTTACTAAAAGCATTATTAGCTGCTTGAATAATAAAATTTGAATTTATAACAACAACAGGATCTTGCGTTTGTTGAAATATAGCAGAGAGTAGTTGGCTTTCTTGTAGTGCTTTTCTTTGTTCGTGCACATCAACAATAGTACCTATTATACTCGCGGGATAACCTGTTTGATCATAAGATAATAAGCCATGAATATTAACCCAATGAAAAGAGTTTTCGGTAAGCTTTATTCGACATTCAATTTTAAATCCGCTGATACTTCCTTGCAGTAAATTTTTAATATTGTTGTAAATGGCTGCTCTATCTTCTCGATAAAAACGCTTTAACCATGTAATGTAATGGTGTTCGTAATGTGTTGATTTTTTATCGGTAAAGGTGTTGTTTTCAGTATTTTTTATAATGAGTTGAGTTGTGTGATCGCTGGTGATTATTTTTAATCTAGGATCAAATTCCCAAATACCTTCGCCACTACTTTTTAACGCTATTTCTAATTTTTCTTTATGTCGTTGGAGTTGATAATCTCTACTATTAAGTTGTTCTAACATGGCATTTAAACCATCAATAATGGTATTCATTTCCGATATATTGGAACTTTCAACTCGTCGACCGAAATTTTGTGTTTTTCGGATTTCTTTAAAAATATTAACAACACTTGAAATAGCGAGTGTAATTGGTGAGGGGAGTTGTTTACTAAGAATAAACGCAATAAATAAACTTAATAAGCTTAATAAAAGTAAAATAAAAAATATTTTGATGAGATTGAATTGCTGAGCAGATAAGTCAACCCACAATGTTAGTACGCCTAATTTTACTTCGTCTTCTATAATATCTACGTTTACAACATAGGCACTACGTAAGTTTTTTTTAGGTAAAAAAGTTTTTTCAGCTAATGTTTGTCCATTTTTTTTATTGATTTGAGCTTTTATTATTCTATCGTCTATTTCTAAAATTTTTAAAGTATTGTTTGCTTCTTGTTCATCATCAAAGATCAAAGTAGGAGCGCTATACTTGGCGACTAAAGATGATATGTTTTTAATGTTTTGGCGAAAGATGGTGTCTGTATTGAGGTACTCAACAGTTAAAACGGCAATAAAAACTAATAGTAAACAGAGCATTAATGCTCTTAACACCACGCTTTGAATGTTGCTTTTAATAGACTGTTGGCGTGATTTCAAATAACTAACCTTTTTCATTCCTAATTCTAATTCTACCGTGAAGGAGTTATAGCTATTTGCTAATAAACTTATCTTTAGGGGAATAAGTTCATGTACGTTGTAGTTGGCAGTTTTATTTTGTATCAAATAGATCTGCAGACCTTAATTTAGCTGCTATTACTTCATTGTTTTTAATTTTTTGTTAAGCACTTCGTGATTGATATGCGTATTACTCTAAGTCTTAGTTACATTTGAAATTTTTGCCACTTTTGAAAGGAAGTTTTTTTGATTTTCGTTGAATATTATAGGGTGGAGATATTTTTATAAGTTGCTTTAGGTGATTCAATCTTTATTGATACTCCATATCACTTCAAACAGTTCGAAGTGATATGGACAAAGCTTAAGTTTTGTAGCTTATGACGTTTTAAATTGATCAACGAGTATTTTGATTTTTCCAGATAATTGACTCGTATATTGACTATTATTTGCGGTTTCTCTTGAGCCTTGAGCTGTTTGTTCAATATGTTGGTTAATATTGTCTACATTACTTTTTATTTCATCTATTGTGTTGTTCTGCTTTTCAGTAGCAGAAGCTATTTGCGTATTGATATGCATTATAGATGCGACAGACTCTGTTATTTTTCCTAGTGAATCGCCAGTATCTCTTGTATTACTGACGCAGGCTGCGGTGCGGTTTTTACTTTCTAACATCACTTCAACGGCTTGTTTAGCGCCTACCTGTAGCTTTTCAATCATTGATTGAATTTCAGATGTAGAGTCTTGGGTTCTTTGGGCTAAGGTACGAACTTCATCAGCGACAACGGCAAATCCTCGGCCTTGTTCACCAGCTCTTGCCGCTTCAATCGCGGCGTTTAATGCCAATAAATTAGTTTGGTCTGCAATGCCTCGTATAACATCTAATACCGAGCCAATGTTATCTGTGTCGGTTGCTAATGTGTCTATTACATCGGAGGCATTCTCTATATCGGTATCTAACAAGTTAATATTATTGATAGCCTGATCAACAACTTTTAATCCTTCTGCTGCAGCGTGATTGGATTCTTTTGCTAACTCAACACCTTGAGAGGCATTTGTCGCAATTTCTTGAACGGCAGGTAATATGTCTTCTAGAGATTTTAATAATTTTTCGATACCATTTTTTTGCTCTGAAATTGCTTGGTCAGTTTGAGTTACCGTAGAACTTAATTGAGAGGAAGATGCTGAAATATCATTAATAGCGTCGCGTAGTTCTATTACAACTTGTTGAATATGGTTAGCGAATAAATTGAAACCACGAGCCAAAGAAGATAGTTCATCTTTACCACTTTCATCTAAACGTTTACTTAAATCACCATCACCTTCGCCAATATTTAACATAGCAGAAGTAGCGTGTTTTAGAGGCTTGAATAATGTTTGAATGATAAAAAACATTAATGCGATCACTAGAAGCGCGATAAGTATTCGAATGCTTAAGCTGATATTTAGCCAAAAAGCAGCTTCCTGTTGAGAATTTTTCAATTCAGTTGAAGTTCGATGATCAAGATTAGAGAAAAACTTATCGACAGGTGCCATTATATTATTTACTTCTTGATGATAGGCTTTGTTAAAAACGATACGTAATGCAAAATCGTTAACAGTTTCGTTAGGTAAAGCTTTAAATGGGCCTGTTACAATTTTACCTGCCTTTATTGATTCCATTGCTTGTGTTTCTGTTTCTATTAATCCATTGGAATTTTTACTTGCTTCGTCTAGTAAGGCGAATTCAGCACGAGAAAAGTTTAATTCTTTCATGATGTCACTTTGTTTTTTCTTTTTTCCTCGGTATAAATTTACATCCACATATTCAGGTCTTTCAATATCACCATTTCGCCATTTAACAATATCCCAGTAAGCTTCCCAGTATTCATTGTTACCGGTTGCGACGAAAGTACGGCAAAGTCTCGTAAGATCCATTGATGTTTGACGAAACTCATCGGCAAGTAGATAGGAAAGGTAACGAGTTGTACTACTTTTTGTTTGAATTGTATTTTTGTGGCTTGCTATGTTTTCCGCAGCAATGCCGCCAAGTAGTAAGATGATAATGGCAATAAGTATTGCCATTAGGCGAGTCTTTATCGTCATGTAAATTCCTTATTAACTATAGTAGAAGGTTAGTACTATTAAATCTCAGCTCGGTTTAATAAATGTTTTCTAGTAACTATTTTGCTAACTTCATCGTTAAATTTATTTGCAATAGACCCGCTACGGACGCGAAATTTTTTTGAAGTAAGAAAAATTATCAAGTTAGATCATCAGTTGAAAGAATATTACGTATTTCAATTTATTAAAAAATTTTAAACCGCGTTAGGTTATTTATTCCTAATTATTAAAAACTATAGTATCTATTTTTTAATTTGCACAAAAAATGAATAACTTAAATTTAGTGGGGGAGTTTTTTAGTTTTGTGACTTGTACGTGATGAATAGAAAATGAATAGTATGGTTAGAAGGGGTTAATTAAGGTAATAAACATAAGGTTATTACCTTAATCTGTGATCATTATATAGATTCAGTCAAGGGCTCTGTATGACGTTTAACCTGTAAATCGTTATATACTTTTATTGATAATATTATAGAAGATAAAATAAAAGTGATCATGTTAGCAACTATCATGGCACTGTCTTCTTTAATTATTCCATATACTAACCAAAAACCAACACCTACCGTAAAAATACTATACATAGCTAAAGACAACGATGCAGTATCACGTGTTTTTATCACTTGTATTGCTTGAGGAAGAAAAGAAAATGTTGTTAAAAATGCTGATGTAAATCCTAAGATTTCAATGTTGGTCATAAGTGACTCCTCAAATAAAAATATATCTTACTAAGTAAAAACTTGTTAGTGGGTTAACTAACTACTGATGCTATTTTAATATGTAATGGATTATTGTTTTATGGGGGAATCTATCTTATATTTATCCAAAACTATCATTGTTCGAAAAAGGAGCATGTATGGCCGAATGGTTAGATGTATTAGAAATTGGCCCAGAATGCAATGAACGCTTTGTTGAGTGTAATAAAGTGCCTGAGTTAGACAAGCTTGAAATTAAGTTGTGTGGCGTTTCATTTTTATCAGGTAAGTATTGTGTGGGTAGGGCAGATCCTATGTGCCATACCATCTTTTATGTTGTTGATGGTTCATTAGAGCTACACACTGAAAAAGGTCAACAAACCATTGATAAAGGCCATTTAGTTACGCTTCCTGCTCATAAACCTTTTTTAATAGAGTTACAGTGTGAAAGTTTTTCGATGGTATGGTTTGATTTAAACGATTGCTTACATTGGAGAACGTTATGTGAGAATAGACCTTCGGTCGCATTGTGTGAAAGCGGTAGGCAAATTTTTCATATATTAAGTTTTATTTATTACGAACGTTCCAGTATTTTACGACAGCCTTCAGTTAAACAGCTTGAATACTATTTAGACGAAACCTTATGTGCAGAGTCTTTAGGTGCATCTGATCATCAAAAACTTGCTCAACTTATACGAGATATTGAAAAAAAACTTCATTTCAATTGGACTGTTGAAGATATGGGGAAGATTATTCATTACTCATCGCCACATTTATATCGACTATTTCAAAAACATTTTACGAGGAGTCCTATCCAGCATTTGATCTTTTTACGTATGGAGCGGGCAAAGTATTTATTAAAAAATACCACGTGGTCAATTGAACAAATAGCGGAACAAGTGGGTTACAAAGATGTTTTTAATTTTTCAAAACGTTTCAAAAAATCAATTGGTTTGCCCCCAGGATTATTTAGGAAAACTGATCTTATTTAACCCGAATGCGGGTTGTTTAACTTAAAAACACCAATCACGTAATGGGAGTGTTGCAGCACCTACAGCTACAGGGTTAGTAACAACTTCGGCACATACAATTTTAGGTTGCGGTCTTTTTTCTCCGCGACGAAACTGAGCATAAACATCAATGCGGGGAATTATTTTTTCAGCGAGTTGTTTCGGGATATGCCCACCAATAATAATGGCTTGAGTATCTAATAGGGCAGAGCTACAGGTTGCAACTAGATCAAACGAGTCTTGTACTTTATATATCCATTCATCTACACCTGGCCATTGGGGATCGTAAGTTTCGTTTAAGCTATAAATAGACGGCATCTCAATGCCATTTTTAAGTAAAATACGGCGAAATAGTTCTAAGTTAGGGTGGCTATAGAGTTTAGGAGGCAGCATGTCACCTATCTCTCCAGCATTACCATATGTGCCTTTTAGTATATCGAGATTGTTAATTAACCCACCACCAAAAGCCGAAGAAATAAATAAGTAAACAAAGTTTTTATATTCTTTGCCTTTTCCTACAATACCTTCTCCTGCAGCAGCGCCTGTACCATCGTTCACTACCCATGTAGGTAGGTTAAAAGTATCTGCTACTATTTTGGCTATGTTAATTTGCGCCCATTCTTCTAATGCATGGTGAGTGTTCATTTTTCCATCCATAGAACTAAAAAATCCTGATATTCCTACGCCCATACCTAATATGCGTTCATACGGAATTTCATACTTTAACGATAATTCATCAATTAATAGACTCACGTTTTTTAATACGTGTTTTATACTCATGTCTTCCATTTCTATTAATTGTGTACCTACCACTTCACCTTTAAAGTTCATCACGGTAATGGCTATTGCATTTAATAAAATAGAAAGACCAAAGGTATATGCGTAATTAGGATTAGGTTCTAAGTTCGTACCTGGTTTACCGCGAGATGAAGAGCTGATGGTATCAGTTTGATTTAATGCGCCTAGATCAATAAGAGATTTAACCATACGAGACATGGTTTGTTGTGGTATTTTAGTCACTTCTGCTATTTGGCTTTGGGTGACATTTTTATTCCAAAAAACGTGCTTTAATATTGCACGCTCATTATGTTGAAAAAGCTTATCTCCTTTGCCTAGAGTAAAGCCAGACCTAAGTAAACCTTTATCATTGTACGCTAGCATTCAAGTAACCAAAATTTATATTATGTAACAGGCAGTTATTAAAACATCTTTTTTAGAATAAGTTAAAACCTTTGGTGGTTTGTTTTGTTTAATCAGATATTGTTATCTACTGAATTATTAATATGCGTGCTTTAGGTAACACGCATATTGAGATAACAAGTATTTTTAACATTAGGGTGTTATTGTTCTTAATACTTCTAAACAAGCGCCTAACGTGTGGTAGTCGCATTTTGCACCAGCGCTACTTTTTTCATCAGACATTTTTTTATTATCACGCGTTAACACTCTAAACCATGCGCCATAGGTATGATCGATCATGTGATCCCAGCTATATTGCCACAGTTTATTGTAATGAGTTAAATAGATTTCTTCACCTGTTGCTTTATGTAACATGGCGGCAGCGGCAAAGCTTTCTGCTTGTACCCAAAAGTATTTGTCGTCGTCGCACCAATTTCCTTGAGGATCAAAACCGTAAATAAGTCCGCCGTGAGTTTCATCCCATGCAACATCCATCGCTTTATCGAATAATACTTTTGCTGTGTCAACTAACCAAGCAGTCGGTTTGTGACGGTTAAGCATTAATAATAGCTTTGTCCATTCGGTTTGATGACCTGGCTGAAATCCCCAAGGACGATATAAGTTTTTAGGATCATTTTTGTTGTATTCCCAATCAGGAGAAAAGTCGGTTTTATAATGCTCCCAAATTAAACCATTGGTATAACTTGCTTGACGTTGAGCTATATTTTCAGCAATGAGAAAAGCTCTGTCTAAAAATAAATTATTATGGGTTGCTTCATAAGCGGCAATCATAGCTTCACATAAATGCATATTGGCATTTTGGCCACGATAGTCATTCAGCTCTCCATGCATGTTAATTTCATCGGCGTATAAACCAAATTCAGGTTGCCAAAAGCGTTGCTCTAATAACTGATAAGTTTTTAATAATGGCTCATCGGTTGTTATAATATTGGCTTTTTTAGCAGCGGCATAGGCTAATAAAACAAATGCGTAACCATAGGCTTGTTGTGTCATATCAAGAGGCTGATGATTTTCTAAAGTCCATGCATAGGTTTGGCTTTTTTCTTGCCAATGTATTTGTTCTAGGTAATCAAGACCATGCTTTGCAATCGTAAAGTATTCTGGTTTATTAAAGGCTATTCCTGCCATAGCATAGTTAACAATAATACGTGTACTACTGACTAATTGGCGAAAACCCCCATTAAAAACTTCGCCATTATCATAAAAATTTTGATAATAACCGCCAGTTTGATCAACAACACTATTGTCATAAAAATCAAGAATAGATTGGCTATGTTGTGTTAAAAATTCAGAGCTATAAAAATTCATATTCGGCCTTTTTATTTACGATTTATTATCGAATGAGTTTAATTGCCAACTTGAAGATACATCATCAAATATTGGGAGTGCTGGGAATGCGCCGGGTTTAGTAACGGCATGCGCACCACAAGCTGCTGCAAAGTTGATTAAAGGAATGATTGAGTTTACTGAAGTTAGATGTTGTTTAGTTGAGCTTGTTTGGCTAATTTTGTTTAAACCAAATAAAAAGCCGCCAATAAAGGCATCCCCACCTGCGGTAGTATCTACAGCATTTACACATGGTGGATTAACCGTTCCAGCACAAGTACTACTATAGTAATGAATGGTATCAGGGCCATCAGTTACAAGCACCAGCATTACACCTTGGGTGATTAATTTGTTGATATAAGCTTTTTGCTTTCCTTGGGCGAGGAAATCTAATTCGTCTTTTGAGTATTTTAATACATGAGCCTGTTCAGCTAAGGCATTAACACGTTCAATGTTTACCGATTCATTTAGCCATAAATTATGGCGTAAATTAACATCGAAACTAATGGTTAGTCCTTTTGTTTTCGCCATAGTTACTGCAAATTGTGTGGTTTCGGTAATATCTGCATTGGTTAACGTATTACTACAAAAATGAAAGATAGAAGAGTGAGTAAACCAGTTTTCATCTACTTGAGAAGGTTTAAACAATAAGTCAGCTGTAGCTTCTCTGAAAAAGGTAAAACTTCTATCACCTTCTTCATCGAGTGTAACAAACGCAAGTGCTGTTTTTGCAGTGGGGTGACGGCTCATTAATCGAGTGTCTACTTGATAACAAGTAAGTGCTTGCTCTAAAAAATCACCGAAACTGTCTTTACCTACTTGTCCTGCAAATAAAGATGTTCCACCTAACCTTGCTATGGCTACAGCAACATTTGCTGGCGCGCCGCCGGGGTATTGTCGAAACTCATTTAACCATAAAGGCTTTTCTTCAAATCGATTAGTATTTAAAAAATCGATAAGGGCTTCACCAAAACAAATGACTGATTTCATTAGTCTATCTCTCTTTATACTTTATAAAAACCAATGTAATGCGATTGCTGCAGTCCACGAAAAATCGTCACCGCCACAGCCTACACCTGTTTTACTATTGAAATATTCGAAGTAACCAAACTCTACTAATAGCTCTTCTGATTCTGCTTTTAATTGTGCGCTTTCTTCGGTTAAGCCATAGCTGTCAGCGCCTAATGCGATCATCCAGTTAATATGTAACCATACTGGACCGCGCCAATATCTTTGTGGCTCAAACGCTTCACATTTAGCATAGGTTGAAGACATACAATATTTAGTTTCGTTTAACCAGTCATTTAATAAAGGCTTCAGAACATTCATTTGTTCGGTTGAAGCAAGTTCAGCATAAATAACGAGCATGGTTCCGGTGGTTAACACAGGAGATAATTTTTGAGTGATAACATCTTTATTCAAGAAGCTGTTATGTTCATTGCTCCAAAGGGTATTAATCCCTTTTTCTGTTAATGCCAATTGCTCATTAAACCAAGTCACTTCTTGCTCGTTTGAGTTTGATTTTTTACAAAGAGAAATAAGATCTTTAGTGGCTTTGTGTAGTATTGTAATGATACCTAAGTCATTGACTTTATATGGACAATTTTTATAAATGATTTCACTGTCAAAGTTTGATTCTTTGAAAAAATCAACAAGGTAAAGGTAGCGGTCATACTGTTCTGCATGAGGTCGTTCGTCTGAATCAACATGATCGAGATCTTTACGTTTATAGGTATAGTTTACCGGAGGTACGGCAGCTAAACTTTCATCCCAAGCTGGGCTGTTATCCATACCCGATTCCCATGGATGATAGCTCACAACAAGGCCTGTGTTTTCGGGATCTCGGTCGTTGTACCACCATTGATGATAGGCAATAAGTTTAGGTAACATTTCAGCTAACTTGCTTTCAGCTAGGGCTTTGTCAGTTGCTTGCTCAACCATAATTTTAACTATACTAACAAGTACAGGAGGTTGTGATATTGCCGTTGTTGGGATCTCATTTTTAACCCCCCAAACATCTGGTCCTGGGAAATAGGTATCTACAGGCTTATGAAAAATAATATGTGGCACCATGCCATTATCCCATTGACCTTTTAATAGCATTTCTATTTCTAGCCATGCACGGCTTTCATCAAATTTCATCCATCCTAAGGCGGTAATAGCGGCATCCCAATTCCACTGAAAGGGATATAAGTCATGTGTAGGCACTGTGTAACCGTCTACATCGTTCCGTTTTAAAATATTTTTTGCTTGCTCTATTAATGCATTTTTATCTGTCATTTTTATACTCTCTCTAAATATAAATAACTCGTTATGGGTATTAAATCATTAAATCGAACTCGATATCAAGATAAATAAAACCTATTTTGGGTTGAAATGAAAAAAACTATATGTTTTACTGTAGTGAGTAATTAGTAAACAAGCAAAAAATAGGTTAACTAAAATCTAAGATAGAATTTATCGTGAAATGAACTATATTAAATTGAGTTAACTGCAAACATTTTGTTTATTAATAACTGGACATGAATTTTAAAACAATTAAATATCAACATGTTATACGGGGAAGTAAGAAATGAAATTAAATATATTATCTAAAGTTATTATGGTTGCTTTAGCTACATCATCTACATTTACGTGGGCTGCAGAAGAAGTGTCTGCAGACAAGAAAAAAGCAGCAGAAAATACTGAAGTTATTCTTGTAACAGGTTCAAGCGTACAGCGTACTGAAGCTGATACTCCAGCAAAAACTACATGGTTTAGTAATGAAGATATGGCTCGTAAAGGTTTTAGTAGCCAAGCTGATATGCTAATGAGTGTTCCGGGAATAAAAGTTGAAGGCGGTGGTGGTGAAGTTGCAACTAACGCTTTTGTTCGAGGCTTACCTTCTGGCGGGCAATTTCAATTTACACCTTTAAATTTTGATGGTATGCCAACATTTCAGTCTGGACTAACATCTTCAGCACAAGATGTTTATTATCGTGCAGATATAGGTATCGAACGTGTTGAATTTGTTGGCGGTGGTGTCTCTAACTTATTTGGACCTGGCTCTGTAGTTGGTATTATTAACTATATTTCTAAAACGGGATCAGATGATCCAGAAAGTACCGTTCAAGTAGAAATTGCAGAAGATGGTCGTTTAAGAACCGATTTTTATACTAGCGGACCATTATCAAGCCAAGATAATCTATATTATGCTATGTCTGGATATTATAGATACGACGAAGGGCCATTAGATTCAGGCTTACCTACCAAAGGTTATCAATTACGCGGTAACATTCTTAAAGAATTTGATGATGGTTTTTTCAAAATATCAGGTCAAATGATCGATGATCAAGTACAGTTTTTCTTACCATTACCTCTTGATGGAGAGAGCAGAGAAAGGTTAACAGGTAATGATGGTGGTACCGTTTATGTAGGTCAAACAGTTTCTGCTGCTGAGTTATCTTATCCAACAGCAGATGGTACTTATGAATCACCTATTAGAAATGGTGTTTCTACAATTGGTGGCTCAATTGCTATTGAGTTTGAAAAAGACTTAAATGATAGCTGGACATTAAATGCTAAAGCAAAAGGAGCTGATTATGACCATCAATTTAACCTCTTTTTAGATGGTGATGGTATTGCTAATTCTCCAGAGCCGTTAGCAGGTTATGCCGATAATGCAGCTCATGGTTTTGATGTGAATGGTGATGGTACTAAACAATCTTTAACAGATTTATATGGTACACCTAGCTATACATGGTCTGAAACAGGCAAAGCTGTACCTAATGATACGTTATTATTTGGTAATAGGTTATTAGATCGCCAACGTGATGGTAGTTTTTTCAGTACTGAATTTAACCTTACTGGTACTTTAGAAGGCGGTGGGTTTGAGCATACGTTAAATATAGGTACGTTTTTTATTCATGCTGAACAAATGGATTATAATATAACTTCAAGTTATTTAGCTGATTTTAGTGATGGTAAAAATGCTCGTTTAGTTGATCTATCATTTACAGATGGTGCAGGAAATGTAGTTCAATATTCTAAAAATGGTGTTGTTGGGCCAGGAATTGGTTATACCAATAAGCAACTTACTAATACCCGTACTGCATTATATATTACCGATCAAATGGAAAATGATGATTGGGCGTTTGACGTGGGTATGAGGATTGAACGTTCTGAAGGAACTCAAAAATCAGAAGGCAGTACAAGTGTTGTTGTAAATGATGACCCAAGTTTAGCACCAAATTTACAAGTTAATACTACTGGTAATGGGCAGTTTTTATACGGTGAAGTTAGTACTACAGAAGCTGCATTTTCAGTAGCCGCTTTATATAAATTAGATGATGACATTAACCTTTATGGTAATGCTTCAAAAGGGTATTTCTTCCCGCAATTAAGAAGTATTCAATTTAATGAAAATGGTGAGCCGCAAAGTTACGAGGGTGAAGATATTACCTTAGCAACTTTAGGTATTAAGTATTTTCCTGATGATTTATATATTGATGCATCAATATTTATGGCGAATTTAGATAATCGACGTGGCGTTACGTTTGAAAATGGCCTTAATGGTGAGATTGTTGAAACAGTAACAACGCTATCAACTGAAACAACGGGTGTTGAAGTTATTGCTCGATGGAATATTTCTGATGAGTTTATTATTGATGGTAACTTAACTTATCAAGATGCTCAATTTGCAGAAGGAAATAACGACGGTAAAGAACCAAGTAGACAGCCAGATTTATCAGGTAATATTGGCTTTGCATATAATAACGGCGCAGTTGATGCTCGTATAGCATTTAGCTATTTTGGCGAAGCTTTTGCTAACGACAGTAATAGTGTTGTATTAGACAGTCATACTATTTCAACACTAGAATTAGGTTATACATGGGAGCTTATGAATGAACA
Organism: Pseudocolwellia sp. G5-9; assembly: GCF_055808995.1. Classification (NCBI taxonomy): domain Bacteria; kingdom Pseudomonadati; phylum Pseudomonadota; class Gammaproteobacteria; order Alteromonadales; family Colwelliaceae; genus Pseudocolwellia; species Pseudocolwellia sp. G5-9. Next base: position 1,797,051 of record NZ_CM147893.1, on the reverse strand, counting down.
ACAAATCCGTTTAGGTTTAGGGGTTTGGAATTTATTTGATAGTGAAGGTATTTCTGAAGGGTCTCCACGACAAGGTAATAGTCAAGTAAATGGTGGTGAATTCTTCGTTGGCCGTCCTGTGTTACCTCGTAGAGTTAGTATTACAGCAAGATATGACTTTTAATCAATATTAAGTTATACCAATAAAAGGCAATACCAATAAAAGTATTGCCTTTTTCATAAAGTTATACGTTATGTAAAAAATACCCGATGTAATTTACACAGCGTAAAAGCATATAACTATATTTTATTCTTGCTTAAATCACTAAATTTGGGCTAAGGCTGTTACTTCAATGAATATTCTTGATTATGGCATTATTGCTGTTTATCTTTTCCTACTTGTTTATATGGGATTCAAACTTAGGGGACAATCAACTAAATCTGATTATTTCTTAGGTGGTAGAACACTAGGCTGGAAGCCTCTAACGTTGTCAGTAATGGCAACACAACTTTCGGCGATTAGTTTTGTATCTGCACCTGCGTTTGTTGGACTTCGAGAAGGTGGTGGAATGCAGTGGTTGTCTTACGAATTAGCTGTTCCACTAGCTATGATTTTGGTTTTATCTACTGTATTACCCGTTTTGTATCGTTCGGGGGTTGTTAGTATTTACGACTATCTAGAGCAACGGTTTGGGCGTTCTTCCCGATTGGTTATCAGTTTTGTTTTTCAATTTAGCCGTGCTTTTTCTACCGGTATCATGATTTATGCTGTGTCACTTATTCTTATTGCTACTATGGGCATAACATTATGGCAGTCTATTGTATTGGTAGGTGTTATCACTCTGTTATATTCACTTCAGGGTGGAATGAAAGCCGTTGTATATGGTGATGCGATTCAAATGATTATTATCGTATTAGGTACGGTTGCTTGTATCTATTTTGGCTTAAGTCATCTCGGTGGTATTAGTAGTTTATTGGAAAACGTAGATCAATCTCGTTTACAGGCGATTAATTTCTCATCCTATGGTGTGGAAGGTGATGGCTTTGGTTTTTTACCTATGGTATTCGGCGGTATCGTTTTGTATGCCTCTTATTACGGTTGTGACCAAACTCAAACCCAACGTGCACTTTCGGCAAAAGATCCCAGCCAACTTAAAAAAATGATGATGGCGAATGGCTTTTTACGCTTTCCTGTTACTTTACTTTATTGTTTTTCAGGCTTAATTATTGGTACGTTAGCTTTAACTGATGCAAGTTTTGCTGAGTTAATACCGCAAGATAAAAGCGATATGATGATGCCTGTGTTTATTATTAACTATCTTCCTCATGGCATGATAGGTATTTTAATTGTGGCTATTTTAGCTGCGGCAATGTCGTCATTAAGTTCAACTATTAATTCATTATCAGCGGTTACGGTAGAGGATTATTGTCGTATTTCTGGTAAGAAGCCTGACGATGAAACGTATATGAAATACGCGAAATATACGTCGATTATATGGGGAGTGGTTACTTTAACACTTTCTCTGTATGCAGGTGATATCGCCGCAACCGTGATTGAAGCTATAAATAAAGTGGGCTCTGTTTTTTATGGACCTATTTTAGCCATTTTCTTATTGGCTGTTTTTGATAAACGTTTATGTGCTTTACAGATTAATATTGGACTTCTTTCGGGGGTAGCATTTAATATTTTCCTCTGGTTATGCGTGCCTGAATTGTTTTGGTTTTGGTGGAACTTGGTTGGGTTAATTGTGACTTGTGTTGTTGCATATGGAATTTTACTTTTTAATAAAACAGAGCGTATGGCTTATAACCCATCATTAACTTCTTTAGCTGATACTCCTGCTATTTTAACAAAAAAAGATATCGTTATTTTAGTGGCTTACTTTTTTGTGATGATCGCTATTTGTTTATCAATCCCGCTGTTATTTAGTTAGCTTTTAACAGAGGATCGAAAGGTCCTTTGTTTTTTATTTTATGTGTGTAATACAATGAAAACTAAAAAATTCTTACAAAATTTATTTGAAATCGCAGTAAACGAAAGTCTACCGTCGGTATGTATGCCAAAACATCTTGAAAATATAGATGCCAGTAACGGTTTATGTGTAATAGGAGCAGGAAAAGCCGCTGTGGATATGGCTAATACTATGCACGAGTTCTTTGGAGAAAAATGTTATGGAACGGTTGTTACTCGCCATGGCTATACCAATAACTCAAGTATTGGTCGTATTAAAATATTAACGGCAGGTCATCCTATTCCTGATGAAGGGAGTATTAACGCAGGTAAAGAAATTTTAGCTTTAGCTCAGAGCGTACCTAAAGATGTACCAGTCGTTTTTTTAATTTCAGGCGGAGGTTCTGCTTTACTTTCATTACCTATTGAAGGTGTTAGTTTTGCAGAAAAAATGCAATTAAATAAGTTTTTATTAGGCTCTGGAGCTTCTATTGACGAAATTAATTGTGTGCGCAAACAACTGTCTCAAATAAAAGGTGGCAAGCTAGCTCAAGCCATTAAAGGCGAGTTTTATACCTTAATTATTTCTGACGTAGTAGGCGATGATCCTGCAACTATAGCTTCGGGTCCTACGGTCAAAGATTCTACTACAGGTGAACAAGCTCTTAGTGTATTAAGGAAATACCATTGGGAGCCTATTGCTTCAGTCGAAAAGGCGCTGCTTGCTGAACCCGCTAAAGAAAGCATTTCTGATCAGTCAATATCTCCAGAGCTTATTAAAAATTTTACTATTATGGCTAATGCTCGACAGTCTATTGATAAAGCGATTGCGAGTGTTGATTTGTCGAAATGGAAAATTAAAGTTCTTAATTATGATGAAGTGGGTGATGCGAATAAAGTCGCCGCAGAACATGCAAAAATCGCTTTAGAAGCGCAAACGTTGAATGAACCCACATTGTTTTTTTCAGGTGGAGAGCTTACGGTTACTTTAGATAAAGAATCTGGGGATGGCGGACCTAATCAACAATACATGCTTGCGTTAGCTAAAGAATTAAAGGGTGCTAAAGGAATATCAGCGTTAGCGTGTGATACAGACGGCGTTGACGGAAATAAAGATGTTGCTGGTGCTTTTATTGATGAAGCTACGTTAGAACGAGCACAAGAGAAAGGGTTGTCGCTTGAGTATTATTTAATGAAGAATGATAGTTTTCATTTTTTTGAAGCGCTGAATGATTTAATTATTACAGGCCCAACACATACCAATGTGAATGACTTTAGAGTTATTATGGTTGAGCCTAGGCAGTAATTTCTAGTTATCTACTGTTAATATAAATCTCACATTTGGGAGCGTTATGTTAAATCATCATAACTGCCCCAAATGTTGTTTACTTTTTTATTGTAAAGATCAACAGCATTTAATTAACCTGAACTCGGTTTAAGAGATGCTTAACAAATTGAAATATAAAAAATAGCTGCTAGAGAAGCATTTATTAAGCGAGTTCAGGTTAAATCATTATGAATTATATTTTTTCTAGTTTAATCGGATATGTATGATTTGCCTTCCACTGACTAACATATAAGTTTCCATCATCATCTACACACACTCCATGGCAATGATGAAATATATCCTTGGTGCTTTTCATTGGCTGTAGTTCGCCGTTTATATATATTGGCTTTTCACCACCAATATTAGCTATTACTTGATTATTTTTATCAAAAATAGAAATAAACCCTGAATTATCAGTTTTTTTACCGTCAACATCAGACCAACAAACGGGGGCATAAAAATATTCACCTTTGAAAACAGGACCTCCAATCCATGCTCCTGGTACAGAAATAGTTTTACGATATTCACCATTTAATGAAAATAATTTTAATGCTCGTTCAGCTCTAGAGCTAACCACTAGGTGGGGATCTAATGGATTTCGTAAATCGATATTGATTCCATGTGTATTTGATAAGTTTAAGTGAGTATCTGTATTATCGTGACCACCCCAATGGTGAATATATCGCCCCTGACTATCGTATTGTATAAGGTAATCGGAGCCGTATCCGTCAGTAATATATATGTCCCCATTAGGGGCTATTGCTATATCAGTTGGCTTAAACGGCATGTCTGGTGTATATATTCCAATAGTTTGCGGGTGACCAATAGTGAATATTATATCGCCTTGCATATTTAATTTGGCAATGAAGCCTGATTGGCCAATAACTTTGTTGTAAGGGGAGTCAGGCTTGCCAGTTGTTACTCCATCCCAGTTTCTATTTAACTTCCAGCCGCTATCAACAATATACATAAAATCTTCAGAATTTTCGTGAACAATTTTTATGGCATGCGCGCCAGGGAATTCGGTACCAAAATGCTCGAGTAACTCTCCATTTTTGTTGTAAATAATAAAATTGTTTTGAATATTATCAGTCACCATAATAACTCGGTCTTTTGAATCTAGGGTGATGTCGTGACAATTTTCCACAGGTATTTTTGCTGGATCAAGTTTTCCCCAATTGGTGTTTATTCGATATTTAAATTTGCCTTCACCAACTATCATACCGTGTGGGTTAATTATTGATTCAGATGTAAGGTTATGTGGAGGGGTAATAGCATTTTTTATTGTTGACATTATTAATCACTTGAAAGCTTAAATGTTGAAGATAACCCTATCGCAATCAATATAAGTTAGATGCTAGAGGTTTTTGAACTTTTGGGTATGAATTTTGTTTAAACAAACCTGTAAGGTAATGCTAGCTTGGTATAAAGGCCAAACTAGCGGTTGTAAAAACATACCGTAAAGGTCAACTGGCTCTGGTAATTTTGATTAAAATAGCACTATCTTCAACGAAAAATTAAAGAGTTTTTATGAAGTTGCTTTACAGTTTGTAGCCTGCTTCATCTCGAGAAATATGATGGTTCCATCCTTGCAGCACCAGTCGTTCGTTGGGGTGGTTGTTCTCTGGTTCAACATGATCAGCTCCATTATAAAGTTGACAAAGAACAGTTTTACGTACTTTATTCGAGCGATTGGGCATGGAGCCATGTAATGTGAAGTAGTGGAAAAAAACGACGTCACCAGGTTCGGCTTCAATCACTTGAGCATTTTTAATAGGATATTGATCCAGAATCTTATTAGGCTGACGGCCATTCGATCCTTCGATCCTTCCCAGTTTATGGGAGCCAGGATAAACTCTTAAGCAACCCATCTCATCAGTAGCATTGCTCACATGTATAATGCCTGCGATCATGGTGTCTTTGACTGTAGGGAAATATGACCAGTCTTGATGCATTGGGAAAGGAGAACCATTTTCAGATGGTTTTTGAAACAGCTTAGAGTGATGCAATATAATATCATTTCCTAATATTTGCTCAGCGACATGTAAGAATTTTGAGTGTAAGAATGCATCGAGCCAGTTGCGTGAATACTTTTGTACATTATGAGTATGCAAGATGGTATCGTTTTTAGACGCTATACGTCTGGTTTCTGTTCCGTTCCATGTAGCGTCGATGTTTTCATTACTGTTATTTAGTTGTGTAACAATTTGTTCAAAATCTTTCTCAAGTACACTAACTTCAGCTGCGTTGAATAAACCTTTAGCATGGTAAAAGCCATTTTCGGCAAACTGAGTGGCGATATCTGACATTTTAGTTTTCCTTAAATTTGGTTTTGTTTAGTTATATTGGTTATATTGCTTTTAAGTGTACAATATCAGAGAATAACCCCGTATTATTTGCGTTTTACATGTATATCATTGCGTTTTTCTATATAAGGAATATCTGTTGATTAATAATCCGCCTCCATTAATTCCTCTCTTAGCACCTGATGAGCGAGGTCGTATATGGCGACGTAGCACTAGACGATTATTTGATCCTGCCCCTAGACGTATTCCAGAATTAAATATTTTTATTGGTCTGACTGGGCAGATACAGTATTTTATCAATGGTGAATTGATTGTTTTAGGTCGAGGTACTTTGCTTTTAGCGCGGGCGGCAGATGCACATTTTTTGGTAAAAGAGGATGATGACGCTGATATGATTGTTGCAGCAATTTCACCATCGTTATTAATGTCTCCTCCCTTACACCCAGAGGAATATGGAGACTCTTCTCATATACCACGACGTTTATCTGAAGTAGCTTTAGATGAATTGGTATCTTTGTCGGATATATTAATTAATACTCATGATGCGGATGCACTAAATATTGGGCTAGGTTGGTGGTTGTATCGTATGCATCAGCATTGGAAGCAAGCTCAGCATACTACAACTTTAACTGCACACCCTGCAGTTGCAAGAGCATTAAGGCTAATGCGAAATGATCTAACATTAACTATTGCACAAGTAGCGGATCAAGCTGGGGCGAGTAATACTCATTTAGGTCAAGTGTTTAAGCGTGAAGTAGGGGTAACAATGACGGCTTATAGGACTCAATTACGGCTCAATGCGATTGAAGCCGCTATTAGATCTAAACCAAATTTATCGCTGTTGAATGCTGCATTAGATGTAGGCTTTGGGGATTATTCTTCGTTTTATCGAGCTTATGTAGGTGTAAATGGGAAGCCTCCATGTAAGCTAAAACATCCTGTGAGATAAGATAAATGATCAATTGGTTATTGTGATTGGTCGCAATAACAGATCTTGCGTTCAACGTCATGCGTTACATTCATGTAGGAGTCAGGTTAAATTGAATAAGGCTTGATAAAAATATATTTTTGACAATGAACTGCTCAGATGCCGTGCACTGAAGGGGGATACATCACTTTAATGAGTGTTATTTATATTTAATAACAGACTTACGCATAATAACTTTAGGTTCAAAGATATTTTGAATCTCAATATTTTTCTGGTTATACACGGTTTTAAGGACTAACTTAGCCGCCATCTTTCCCATCTCGTTTACGGGATTATCAATGGTGGTTAATTTAGGATATAAATAGTTAGCAAAAATAACATTATCAAAGCCCATTATTGATAAGTCTTCAGGGAGTTCATAACCATGCTCTCGTGCATATTTCATGGCACCTGATGCCATTTCATCGTTGGCGCAAACTAAAGCTGAAAATGATCGTTTATTATCAATAAAGTGTTTTAATCCTGCGCTTCCGCCTGTTTCTTTGTAGTCGCCCACAAAAAATAGGTTTTCATCAAAAGTTATATTTTTTTCAGCTAATGCTTTTTTATGGCCAATAAGACGATTAACAGAGTCGGCTTTATATTGGTGACCTGTAATGTACGCAATCTCGGTGTGACCTTGCGCTAAAACGGCTTGAGTTGCTAAATAACCACCTAAGCGGTTATCTATACTAATGCAGTGATCTTTTAGTTCATTTACGTAACGGCTCATTAAATAAACAGGTACTTTACCTTTACTTAATTCGATTAAGAACTCATCTGAAACAGCCTCAACATGCAAAACAAGTGCATCGCAATTTCTACTGAGTAAAAATTCTATACCGTCTTTTTCTTTTTCTTCTTCACTGTGACCGGTGGTAATAATAACGTGTTTACCTGCAGCTCTTAATTCAGATTCTACCCCTGCCATCATATGACCAAAAATAGGGCCGTGCAGTTCAGCGACAAGGATACCAACGCTGTTTGAGCGATTGGATGCAAGAGATTGAGCGATAGAGTTAGGTCGATAGCCTAATTCATTCATGGCATTCTCAACTTTCTCACGTGTTTTATCACTAACGCGGGTATTTTTATTTAAAACACGAGATACGGTTGCTAATGATACACCTGCAAGTTCAGAAACTTGGTAAATAGTTGCCATGATTATCCATTGTTATTATTAACCCCTGTTCGGGGTAAACTATTTTTATACAATAATGTTATTTAAGTGTCTATTTTACGTTAGGTGACATGTTAAAAATAGGTTATAAATTAATTTTTATATTTTATCATGATTCTTCTTAAAGAGGTCAGTAGACTAAAAAGTTTATCTCTTTAGTTTTCTACTCTACGTTGCATTAGATCAGAACCAATTAATGCATTTTGCTGACTTGTTAATGGATATAAAACCATAAGTCCTGCAGCAATAAAAGCAAAACTGGCGGGGATCCAACTCATTAATAATTGCATGCCAGGTAAAGACTGATCAATTGTTGATGCATCCATACCGTTATAGCCGTAACTCGCCAGTACAACTAATACTAACGCTCCGGCAAAACCACCACCTGTTTTTTGTACAAAAGTACCCGCGGAATAAATTAATCCAGTGGCTCTTCTTTTGTTTTTCCATTCAGAGTAATCGGCTGAATCACCTAGCATAGTAAAAAATAACGTTGGCATCATAGCGGCGAAAAATTCAGCGGAACAACCTAAAACAAAAATAGCGGTAACATTGCCTTGTGGTACCCAATAAAAAGCGCCTGTTAAAAGGCCGCTCAGTATGAGTGAGATAATAAATACCTTCTTTTTACCCAGCCATTTAGATAAGTGTTCTGTGGCTAAAGCACCTAAAATAGAAACAATAAGCAAAGCAACAAAGTACTGACCTGCCATAAGTTCGTCACCTACATGGTATTTAAAATAGTAGGCGATTACACCGTATTTTATGCCATTAAACATCATAGTTAAGAATCCCATACCAAGAAGAATTAACCAAGGTTTGTTGGTTAACAAATCAACCATGTCGCGCTGAGTTCCTGTCATGTTTTCAGGTGTGTTTTTGACGAGTTTTTTGATAAAAATAGCCATAGCTGTCATTACAACAACGAAGAATATACCGCTGTATATTTCGCGATAGTAAAAAAATAAGGTCATTGATAATAAGGGTAAAATAATAAAAGGTAGGTTTTTGGTTAAATCCCAAAGCTCTGTTTTTAAATTAGAGTTTGGATCAACCGGAGCTTCTACGCGCTCTTTTGTTGTTGCAAATGTAATCACCATTAAAGCAATAAGTAACGATGCAAATACGTACATAGTATATTGATAGCCTTGAGCATCGTTGCCATTACCAAAGTAAGCGACTAAATCAGGCAGAAATCCCATCACTAAAAGGCCTCCTAAAAATGCTCCAGCAAATCTGAAGCCCGATAAGCTTGTTCTTTCTGTATCGCTGTCTGTCATCACACCCATCAAGGCAGAGTAGGGCACGTTGTTTAATGTGTAAGCTAAGGTTAAACCTATGTAGGTAAAGTAGGCATAAACTAGTTTGCCATTATCGCTAAAGTTCGGTGTGGTAAAACATAGCACCATAAATAAGCCAAGAACGGGAGTAGACCATAAAATCCAAGGTCTAAATTTACCCCAACGCGTGTTTGTTCTGTCGGCGATCATGCCCATTACAATATCCGTAACTCCGTCAGATAATCTAACCACTAAAAATAGCATGGCGGCGGCGGCGGCGGTGATTCCAAACGTGTCGGTATAAAATACGGCTAAGTAAGCTAACGCTCCACGCCACACTAAATTAGCAGCAGCATCTCCCATGGCGTAACCGACTTTTTCATAGAATGGCAGTTTGGTCATATTGATTATCTTATTATTGTTAGTTTATGGTAAACGATGAATATTAACTTCATCGTATCTGATTACGGATAATAATTTAACTTTTTAACTATCTATTAGATATCAAATATTTAAAGGCATGTCCGCTAGCTTTAATGGTTCTTTTTTGTGTTTCATAGTCAACATGAACAATACCAAAGCGTTTTAAGTAACCTTCTGCCCATTCAAAATTATCCATTAAACTCCAAGCAAAATAACCGTCAATGGTGATACCATTTTTAATTGCTTGATCTACCACGGTTAAATGTTGTTGGTAATAGTTAACTCTATCAAAATCATTTACTTGGCCGTTTTCCATTATATCAGCCATAGCAGCACCGTTTTCGGTGATGTAAACAGGTGGCAGTTTATAGGTTTCATTAAGTGATGTAAGTAGTTTGTTGAGTGCTTGTGGATATACTTCCCAACCAATATCAGTTCTAGGTGATGGTGGAGCTAATTGAATAAAATGTTCAGTGTCGTCAGCTTTGTATATAGCACGCGTATAAAAATTAATACCCAAGAAATCAATTGGATGAGAAATTATCTCCATGTCTCCGGCTAATATTTCTGGACGATTTTCTTCAGGTAATTCGTGTAATATTTCCGGATATTCACCATCAAATATTGGCTTTGCGTACCATTGATTAAAGTAGTCGTCAGCGAACTGAGTCACTTTAATATCTTCTTCTTTTTCGCTAGCGGGATAGCAAGGCGTAAAATTAAGTACAATGCCGTTAAGAGCATGAGGGCAGTTTTTGTTGAGTTTTTCCATAGCTAAACCATGGCCTAATAATAAATGATGTGCTGCTTTTCTTCCGTTCCCTTGCCCCATTTTACCCGGGGCATGTACGCCAATTTCATAGCCTAAATAGGCACTACAAAAGGGTTCGTTTAGGGTCGCAAAAGAGTGAACCTTATGGCCGATAGCTTGTGTTATTTTATCTGTATAGTCAGCAAATTCGAAAGCTGTTTCACGGTTTAGCCAACCGCCATTATCTTCAAGGTGTTGCGGTAAATCCCAATGATATAGCGTTACAAACGCTTTGATGTTTTTTTGCTTTAAGCGTTCTAAAATATTCAGGTAATAATTAACACCTTCTTGATTTAATTCCCCATTTTTATGCATAACTCTGGGCCAAGAAATTGAAAATCGGTATGCATCTACACCTAAAGATTCAATTAAATCTAAATCATCTTCCCATAAATTATAATGATCGCAAGCGGTTGCACCATTAGAGCCGTCAGCTACTTTATTTGGGGTTGCACAGAATGTGTCCCAAATACAGGGCAATCTTGAATCGATACCTCCTTCTATTTGAAATGAAGCTGTTGCTACACCAAAGGTAAACGAAGGTGTAAGCATTTTAGAATTTACGGGTAAAGATAGTTTTCTCATTTTACGTCCAAGAAATAGTAGAAGAATTTAGTTCTGTAATTTTTATTGAATATTAGTGATTCAATATTTTAACGATTTATCAAAATTGCTATTATTTAAAATACCACTATGAAAGCGCTTACATTTAGGTTAGTGTTTTATACCTAAAAGGTCAATAAGTTTTATTTAATACGCTATCTACAAATTATTTACTATTTGTTTGAGTTTGAAGTAAGTCTTTATTTTTCTTTTTATTTATAACGATTAATAACTGTTTTTTAAAGAAAATATTTATATGGCGCTTGTTCGTCTATTTATATAAATAGGCGAATAAACACAATAATATTTTCTAAATATTCTGGGTTTCTTTATGAAAAAATATAATTCAACATTAGCGTTAAGTTTTACCTTATTATTCCTTATTCAGGGGTGTAATAGCGTTGAACATAACAAAATTGAAGAGCAATCATCAAAGCAGATTAAAGGTGCGCTTGAACAGAATAACAATCAGCTTTGGCCAAAATTAGCATACGAAGTGAAAACCGATCCTGAATTAGAGCGTAAAGTAAAAGCTTTAGTGGATAGTATGACGTTAGAGCAAAAAGTTGCTCAGATGATACAACCTGAAATTAGAGATATTACCGTTGACGATATGCGTAAATATGGCTTTGGTTCGTATTTAAATGGCGGCGGCTCTTTCCCAAATGGTAACAAACATTCAACACCAAATGATTGGATAAAGCTTGCAGAGGATATGTATCAAGCGTCAGTAGATGACAGTTTAGATGGTATTAATATTCCAACCATGTGGGGGACTGATGCTGTACACGGCCATAACAATGTTATTGGCGCTACTTTGTTTCCACATAATATTGGTTTAGGTGCTGCTAATAACCCTGATTTAATCGAAAAAATTGCTGCAATCACAGCTAAAGAAGTTATGGTAACGGGCATTGATTGGGTGTTTGCACCAACAGTTGCTGTAGTACGTGATGATCGTTGGGGAAGAACTTACGAAGGTTATTCTGAAGATCCTGACATAGTGAAAACATATGCTGCGTCTATCGTTAAAGGTTTGCAAGGCCATGCGGATAAAGACTTTCTAGGAGATAATCGGGTTATTAGTACCGTTAAACATTTTTTAGGTGATGGCGGAACCGTTGGCGGAGATGATCAAGGTGATAATATTGATTCAGAAGAAGATCTTTTCAAACTTCACGCGCAAGGTTATATGGGGGGATTATCTGCTGGGTCTCAGTCTGTGATGGCTTCTTTTAATAGTTGGCACGGTGAAAAAAATCATGGCAGCAAGTATTTATTGAATGATGTTTTAAAAGAAAAAATGGGCTTCGACGGCTTTGTTGTGGGTGACTGGAATGGCCACGGACAAGTCAAAGGTTGCTCAAATGAAAGTTGTGCTCAAGCTGTAAATGCAGGGTTAGATATATTTATGGTACCTACTTCTGCATGGAAGCCTTTGCTTGAAAATACGATTGCTCAAGTTAAAGCAGGTGAAATTCTAGTTTCTCGTGTTGACGATGCGGTTAGCCGTATTTTACGCGTTAAATTAAGAGCAGGCTTATTTGATAAACCTAGCCCAGCTAATAGAGCATTGTCTGGAAAAACAGAGTTAATAGGTGCGAAAGAGCATAGAGCGGTAGCTCGAGATGCTGTGCGTCAGTCTTTAGTGTTGTTAAAAAATAAAAATAATATTTTACCCCTTTCTCCTAAGCAACATATTTTAGTGGCAGGAGACGGAGCCAATAATATTACCAAACAATCAGGTGGTTGGACGGTAACTTGGCAAGGTACACAAAATACCAATGCTGAGTTCCCAGGCGGAACTTCTATTTATCAAGGAATTGCAGAGCAAGTAAAAGCAGCGGGGGGCACAACTACATTAAGTATTGATGGGCAATATTCACAAAAACCCGATGTTGCAGTTGTTGTTTTTGGAGAAGATCCTTATGCAGAAGGCCATGGAGATAGAGCAAATCTTGAGTTTCAGTTAGGTGAAAAACAAGACTTAGCCTTACTGAAGTCATTTCAATCAAAGGGAATACCTGTTGTTGCGTTATTTATTAGTGGCAGACCTATGTGGGTAAATGCAGAAATAAACGCCTCAGACGCTTTTGTCGCTATTTGGTTACCGGGCTCAGAAGGGCAAGGGGTTGCTGATGTTATATTAAAGTCAACAGACGATAATATTCAATATGACTTTACTGGGAAGCTTTCATTTTCTTGGCCTAAATTACCTAATCAAACAGCCGTTAATAGGCATGATGCTATTTATGATCCGTTACTACCCTATGGCTTTGGTTTGAGCTACGGCGATAAAAATGTGTTAGCTGATCATTTAAATGAAACGTTTGAGTGGAACACTTCAGAAACGATTACTCGAGGAATATACACCGGAACAATGCACAAACCTTGGTTGTTGTGGTTATTGTCTGGTAATAAGCAAGTTGAAGTGAATGCAAATTCACATACGTTAGAGGGATTAAAATACCGAACGATAGATCGTATTGTTCAAGAAGATGCGATGCAAATTGAATTAGATGGAACGCTACAGGCAGGTATTATGATTGCGAGTAAAAGTAGCTTCAGGGAAGATTTTCGACCTGATTTAGCTCAAGGTTCTGCACTTAAATTTATGGTGAGAACTACAGGTAAAATTACGCAAGGGTTAGCTTTGTCTATGGAGTGCGAAGGTGAGGGCAGCTGTGGTGCGTCTATGGATATTAATGAGGCATTAAATCAATTAACGCCGAATACATGGGAAACCGTATCAATTGATTTAGCTTGCTTTAGTAAAGCTGGTATGAAAATGGGCGATTTAGTGGTTCCATTTAAGTTAATGCCTCAAGGTAAAGTATCGTTAGGTTTAGCTAATATAAGGATTGAACCCGTTAAGACAAATGCTTTAACAATAAGTTGCCGTTAGTTTTTAGTAAATTGACTTTGATATTTTTAAGCTATTAAAAAAGGGCTCGTTAATATGAATTAACGAGCCCTTTTTTATAATTTTATGCTTTGATTTTAATATTAACTAGCCAATAAACTTTGCTCATCAGCCCAAGAGAGTGCTTGGTTGTAATATTCCACCGTTTGATCTTTTGTTAATCCTAGCTTTTCCATTGTGGCTGCAGATTCATCCCATTGAGCATGTTCTATAAATTCAACCAATTGAATTAATTGGGCCATATCGCCTTGCTTTGTTAGTAATGTATCTTTAATTTCTTGGGCTAGTGGTAGCTTGGCTAAAACACTTTCAATGTCTTCATCAAGTATTGCATCTATCAATGAAAGTAAACCTGTTAAGAAAGCTATTGAACTGTCTAAATTATGTTTTATATTCTCAGCGGCAAGTTCACAAAACTTAGCTCGTGCCATCGCTGAATTAATTAACTCAGAAGGTTTATCTGGATTTACGTTTGCGGTAAACATTAACCCTATAAATCGTTTTAACTCCACTAATCCAAGGGTTACTAAAGCTTGTTTAATGGTAGATATTTCAGCTCTTCTTCTAAAAATAGCTGAGTTAGCATAGCGTAAGAGTTTATAAGACAGTGTTACGTCACGCTCAAAAACAGAGGTAATATTGACTAAATCTAAATCAGGTTTTGATGTTTCGTAAAGGAGCTCTGCCATTGCCATTTGTGAAGGTGATAATGTTTTTGTTTTTATCATTTCAGGTTTTGCAAAAAAGAACCCTTGAAATAATTCACAGCCTAACTCTACGGCTTGGTTATATTCTTCATATGTTTCTACTTTTTCAGCCAGTAACTTTATATGAGGGAATTTTTCTATTGCGCTAATAACTTCTTTAATTTCATCAACAGTGGATATTTGCCAATCTATTTTGATTATTTTTATATAAGGATAAAAGTGCGCCCAAACAGCTTGATGTTGATAATCGTCAAGTGCGAGTGTATATCCTTTTTCGTATAGATCTTTACATAAGGCTAATAAGCGTTTTCCTGGTTTTATTGTTTCTAAAATTTCAACAACTACTTCATCAGTAGTTAACATTTCAGGATAACCCTTACTTAATGTTTCAAGTGTAAAATTAATAAAGGCTGGTTTGTTTGAAGTGAATTCAGATATACCCATATTGAACTTGCTAGCTTCAACCATTTTACTGGTTGCTTCATCACCATCAACATCAGGAAAAACATTATCAATGCTATCTCGAAAAAGTAATTCGTAAGCATATAATTTTTTGTTTAGATCCAAAATGGGCTGTCTAGCCGCGTAAAAATACATATTACTCCTAGTATTCTATTTATTAGTCCTAATTACTCTGAAAAATTTTCCTCTACAGAGAAACTATACACTGAGATCCAAAATTTTGCCTAGGAAGATTAAAAAATAAGTAAAAAAGTGATTTACTTAGAGATTTTAACGAGTAATAAGAATATATTTGAATTAGTAACTTATTTCATTAATTTTTTTACTTTTTTTGTTTAAAAGTCATATTATTAATAATAGCTTACTCAATTGTATAATTAACCTCAGCTCGGGATAAGCAAAGTTACTCAACAAGATATTTTTATGCCTAAATTCGCCTTGTTATACACAAAAACATCAATATTGAGAGACTAGGGGCTGTTGACCTTTTTTATAACTAATAATCAAAAAATTAGATTGACCAAGTTACATTCGATTTTATATTTTCCTGCCATTTTTGTAATGACTCGGTTTTATCGCCTACAACAATAATATCAGCCTCTTTAAACTGTAGAGACTTCCCGTTTAGCTGTTGATTAGAAAAACTATTAATAAAGGCTAAATGCTCACTTTTAGGGATAATAAAAACGTTAACTGGTGAGTTTTCACCTTTATAGACTAAATGTAAGCTTTTCATCCCATCAAAGCGACAGTAATCCGCAAAAATCAAGTTACCTAGTTTGTCTGAAAAATTACCATGAAACGAAGCCATTTTCTTGTTTAATGAGGCTAGGGTAACTGTGGCTTCGTCATTATTCGAAAAATATTCAGCTTCATGAGCTGTATGTGCAAACGCATAGTCACCCATATTTGTATAAGCGTTTGAAAATTGCATGAAGTTAATGGTTAATCCCATAGCAAACGCTACTGATGCCGCTAAAGCTAAATGAATTCTTTTTTTCTTTTTTGCTGCTGATGACTATCGAGCGCTTGGCGTAAAATAAGTTTTTGCGCCATATCATCAGGAACAGGCACTTTAAGTGCGTTTAATATTTGTTGATCCAATAGCTCTATTTCTCTAGCAAATTTTTGTTTACTAGGATCTGACGCTTTTGCGTTAATAATATCTTCGTCTGCGCATTGAGGATCTGCGTATATATTTCGTCTAAACTGCAAATCATCCATTGTATGTACCTCGTACTTCTGGTTCTTTTTCTAATGCTTCTTTCAGCTGATTTCTTGCTCTGAATAAGCGTGTCATTACTGTGTTCTTGTTTAAAGATAGAAGGCCTGCAATTTCTTCTCCGCTAAAACCACCTATCACCTGTAAAACTAGAGGTTCTCTGTATTCTTCTGGAAGTGAGCCAATCTTTTCACGTAACCAATGATTTTCAATATCTTGCTCAGAACTAATCGATTGGGTATCTGTTATCGTGGCTTCTTCGTATTCACTCATATCGAAACGTTTTCGTTCGAAACGACGAGCGTTTTCACGTCTTAAAATAGTGATCAGCCAAGACTTAGCTGCTTTTTCATCTTTTAACGAATCTAAAGCGCGCCAAGCACGTAAAAAGGTTTCTTGCACTAGGTCTTCTGCGACTTGTTTTTCGTGACATAACCAGTATGCATAACGATATATATCGGCATGAAGAGCTTTAACGAGTGCTTCGTATCTAACTTGTTTAGTAGTCATGTTAGAAGAGACCTGAGAGGAAGCTTTTTTATTTCCAAATAGTTTTTTTATCATTCAAATAATTTTATAAGGTGGTTTCTATACCCGTTACTAATCAAGATATTTTGAAATACGTATCTTGAATGGTAACGGGGATAACAAAGGATAGCTGGGGGCTACTATGACATTTTTGCGTGATTTTGCGAACCCCTATCTTTTGGATTGATAAAAGATAGGGGGGAGTATTACGGATTGAGTGTTATTGTCTGGCTTTGAGTGTTACTAGGGTGTTTATTGATATCGACAATAAGTGATTTTAATGTACTACCATTCCAATTTTGCGCTGTTTTACCATAAAAGCATTGTTGCACATCAGCTACTGCTTGGTTAAATTCGGCTTGATTAATAATGTTTTTCGCGTCTTCTAATGTTGAAATGTTCGGATTAGAAAATAACTCTATACTCCATGGCACAATAAGTTGTAGAGCTTCTTCTCCGTTATTTTTGTCACACGCATTAAGTAAAGCTTTATAACTATTTTGAGTGACTGTTTTTATTGTTTTAGTGTTTTTCTTCTTTTTATTAAATGAAGAGATTAACCAAGCAAAGGAGGTTAGTAACCAAAGGGCTAAAAATAGCCATTGTAGCCACGAGGCTTCTTTAACTATAACGGTTTTAGTTTCTAATGGTTTATTTTCATTAACCGTTGTAGGGATAGCTTGTGCAGTGTTATTGGTTACGTTGTTATTTTGTTTATCATTAGCCATTTCTTCATTAGGAGTAATGGTTATGTTTTTTGCTGGAATAACCGCATATTGCATTTTATTGGTGACGGTATTCCACCAAGGAATACGAATTTCAGGTAACTGATAAGTTCCTACTTTACTTGCAACGAGTGCAAAATTTTGTTTTTTCTGGCTGACCAACTTGTTGTTATTCATACCGGTATGAAGTTCGGCTTGATCAGGATAAACTTTTATTCCTGATGGAACACTCATTTCAATTTTGGGTAGTTGCTCTTCAGATAGGCCTGCGGCCGTCAATATTACTGTTCTTGTTATTGGCTCGCCTACCATGAAACTTTCGTTATTAGGTTGCCATTCTTGGTGTAAGGTGAGTATTTCACTAGGTAACCAAAAGCCTT
This sequence comes from Pseudocolwellia sp. G5-9, assembly GCF_055808995.1. Lineage (NCBI taxonomy): Bacteria > Pseudomonadati > Pseudomonadota > Gammaproteobacteria > Alteromonadales > Colwelliaceae > Pseudocolwellia > Pseudocolwellia sp. G5-9. The sequence continues at coordinate 1,779,277 of NZ_CM147893.1, read as the reverse complement.
GATAGTTATCAGGAATAGGTTTGACTGTTAAGTTAATATCTTCGCCTAGCGCACTGACGGGTTTAGTGTCAGCAAAGCTTAAAAAATTACTTCTACGATTTGTTTGTGAGATGATTTCACCAGAAAAAACTGGTGTTTTTATAATAAATTCACCACTGTTTTGTGGGTTGATTGCATAATTTCGTTCAATAACGCGATATCTTTTACCGTTGATGATGGTATCACTTTCTTTATCTTTACCTATTTGAGTGATTGATGCGCCATCTAAAGTCGGTTCTGATAAGCTGCCACGTTTTAATTCTGCAGCAAAGTGAAGCTTGATAGTTAAGGTGAGCTGTTCTTGTACGTAAACTTCTTTTGATGAAACCTCTGTGGTAATAAAAATATCTTGAGAAGCTGACGTTGTTTGATTACTTGTTTTTAGTACTTCTAATGAGATAGGGCGGGTAGATAAGGATTCTACCGTTAACGCTGGAATAGTAAAATTACCTGCTGTACGAGCAATAAGAACTGTTGTCCATTTTGTTGTGCGCGTGGTATTAAAATTAACCATACTGGTTTGTGAGCTTACTGATGTTCGCCCAACAATAAAATCTTTCAGCAGGGGAGACGTATCTAATGCATTGGTATCAACATCGTCATCAGCAGTAACTTCTAAAATAAAGGATTCTTTCTCCATTACTGGATTTTTATCAACTGTAGCTGTGACTTGCGTTAATGCAAAAGCTGACTGAATAAGTAATAAGCTTGTTAATGTTGATAAAGCTATTAAACGAATAAAATTTATTACCACTTTTTAGTTGCTCCTAAATTACTTCTGTTTTGACGACGTTTTTTGTATTCCAATTGCATTTTATTGCGTAATAATTGGTAAGGGTCGTCAGTCACTTTATTTAATATTTGTTGATGTTTTTGTTCCGATTCTTGAGCGAGTTTTTCAGCTGTTCTAATTGCTTGTGCTTTTTGTTCTTCAGTTTGTTCTGAATCGTTTTCACCTTCTTGTTCGGCTACGCTTTGAGATTGCTCGTTATTTTTGCTTTCTTCTGACTCCTGTTCAGATTCGTTTTGTTCAGATTGGTTTTGTTCTTCTGTTTGCTCTGAATCTGTTTCATCGCTTTCTTCATTTTGCGATTGCGAGTCATCTTGTTCACCATTTTGTTGGTCGTTTTGCTGCTGGCTATTTTGTTGATCACCTTGCTGCTGATTTTCACTGTTTTCGTTATTATCTTGATTATTTTCACTATTCTGGCTTTCTTGTTCTGATTGCTCTTGATCGCCATCTTTTTCTTCTTGATTATCACCTTTTTGATTTTGATCTGATTGTTGTTGCTGTTCTTTTAGTTTTTCGATCAACGCTTTATTGGCTTTAGCACTTTCAAGATTTGGATCTTTTTCGAGTGCTTTTTCGTAATGCTGTATTGCTTCATCGAGTTTATTCAATTTTGCTAAAGCATTGCCTTGGTTGTATAGGGCTTGGGCTGTATCACTTTGTTGAAATGATTTTAAGGCTTCTTCAAAGTTTCCAGCTTTGTATTGAGCACTGCCTTGCCAAAGCGGATCATTAAATTGTTCTGCGGCTTCTTTGTATTGTTTTTGATCAAACTTTGCTTGTGCTTGTTGATTTTTAGTTTTCCATAAGTCATCCCAAACATCTGCGTAGACTTGGTCTGTAGGAGTTAATAGTATAGCTAGCGGAAATAAAGCGAGTAATCGGCCTCGTCTAAAATACATTAATACGAAGGGTAAAATAATGAGAATAATATAAGGACCAGCTTCTTCCCATTGGTCTCCTGTATTGGAGCTTTCCTTTTTCTCAGTTTCTTTGTTATCGGATAAACTATTGGCATTTTTAAGTAATTTTTTAATATCGTCACTGTTAGTTTGTAATTTAACGTATTGGCCGTTACCGCGTTCAGCTAAACCTTTTAGTGAATTACCTTTTAATTTAGGAACAACGATAGCGCCATTGTTGTCTTTCATAAATTCGCCATTGCTTAATTTAATTGGCGCACCGTTTTTTGTGCCTACGCCTAAAATATTTAATCGATAGGTATGGTTTCTAGACCACTCGGTAATATCTTGAATTTCGCTGTTTTCAATACCGTCAGTAAACCAATAAATATCTCCGTCTATATGTCCTGCATTTTTTAACATTTCATCGGCAAGAGTGAGTGCTCTCATAGGATCACTTCCTAACTCTGGCATAAGTTCGGGAGAAAGAGAGGGGAGTAATAGTTTTATATTATTAATATCTTCCGTTAACGGGCTTATTATAAAAGCATCACCAGCGTAGGCTATTAGGCCCATCTCGCCTTCGTTAATATTATCGAGTAAATCTATCGCTTTATAACGTGCTCGCGTTAGCCTGTTGGGTGATAAGTCAGTTGAATACATTGAATAAGACATATCCATGATCAATACCGAGCCACGAGCGAGTTGGTATACAGGTTGAGGAAGTTTTTGCCAACTAGGACCTGCCATCGAGATAATGGCTAATAGCCCAATAATAAAAGGTATAATTAATGAAAGTGGTTTACTTTCTTGAGCGTTTTTAATTAATACATTAGCTAAATGTTTAGGTAATAAACCTTGCCAACCTGATTGGCTTATTCTCATTTTTTTTAATAAATAAAGGGCAATAAATAGCGCAATAAGTGCTAAAAACCAATAGGGACGAATAAAGTGGAAATCAGCCATGCTAGATACTCCTATTTGATATGCGAGAAGTAATATTTATTAAACTTAAGTAAATAAAGCATAAAGCCAGTGCTATGCCTAAAGGCCAGTAGTATAAAGCGCTAAGAGGGCGCATTTGTTTTTGGTCTTGTTCTACGGGTTCTAGTGTATCGAGTAATTGATAAATTTGTGCTAAATCAGCGCTGCTTCTCGCTCTAAAATAATGCCCATTTGTTTTTTCGGCCATATTTTTAAGAGATTTTTCATCTAAGTCGCTTGAAGGGTTAACTTGTCGAGTACCAAAAATAGACTGTTGAAGCATAACATCAGCCCCTATACCAATTGAGTAGATGGTAACATCTTTAGCAATAGCGATTTCTAATGCTTCTTCAGGTGTTATTTTTCCTGCGGTATTTTGCCCATCGGTAAGTAGCAGTAAAACACGGTTAGATTCTTCTGCTTCGTTAAACCGCTTTACTGCTAAAGCGATAGCGTCACCTATGGCTGTTTGTTGACCTACTAAGCCTAATACTGTTTCGTCGAGCATTTGTTGTACGGTTTTACGGTCAAAAGTCATGGGCGTTTGCATGTAAGCATCATCACCAAAAAGAATTAAACCTAGGCGATCGCCTGTTCTTCTTTCAATAAAGTCACCTAATAGCACTTTGAGCATATCAAGGCGATTCACGGCTCGACCGTTTAATGACATATCTTCAACTTGCATACTGCCTGAAAGGTCAACGGCTATCATCATTTCTCGACCTTCCGAAGGAATATTTACTGCTTCACCCAGCCATTGTGGTCTAGTAGATGCCAGCACTAATAATATCCAAATAATAGAGAGTAATATTAATGATGCTTTTTTATTTGAAGTAGTAGCGGTAGCGCTATTCATACCTTCGAGTAATACAGGTACCTTTAAAGGAACAACTTCTGATTTGTTCTTTGACGGTAACCAGTAAATAAGTAAGGGAAGTGGTAGAGCAAAAAATAGGTATGGCCATTCAAAATGGATCATGATTTGCTCTCCGGTAATGCTTCATTTGTCGCTAAACTATTTGTTGTAGTAGCTACATTGTTCTTAGGAGGTAATGCGTGCTTCAGCCAATATATTGATGCTTGATGAAAATTATCATTCTCTTCAACTGAGCTATTTTTTTGGTACATGTTTTGTAATGAGTCGGCGCTTAATGTTTTAAATTTTTCTTGATGCTGTAATGGCAGTGTATTTTGTAGAAACAAATGAAACCCTTCGCCGTATAAATTTGCAATGTTTTCTCTTGGAAAATACTGTAAAGCGGCCCATTTTAGTACCGTAACACATTCTTCTATCGTTGTTTCGGTAGAGCTAAGTTTTGATATGGCTTGCTGCTGAGAGTGTTTTAGCTTTTTATTTTTAATTATTTTAAAACTAATAAATAAGAGCAGCGCTATACAAATAATAGCTAAAATCCACCAACCAATTGCAATTGGGTAGTTGTGTATTTTATCGGGTAGTTGAATATCTTGCAGTTGTGCTAACGGGTCCACGACGTAATCCCATTTTTTAATTGAGTTTCTAAGGTTGTACCAGCAGAAAAATGTAAAATACGAGCACCCGCTTTAGCGAGTAATGCTTCTTTATTTTGGGTTAATTCTTCTGCTTGCTGTTTGTATTTTTGAGCTAAGTTTTTATCGCCAATTAATAGCTGCTGTTTTTTCTTACCATCAGTTACTGCTACATTGATTTTTTTATCACTTTTTGGAAGTTCGACTTCAAGTGGATCACTAATCAGGCATACAACGAGCTCACAATGACGACTTATATTGGTTAAGTGCCTAAGTGATTCTTGCGATAAATGATTACCATCAGTAATTAAATAAATTAAACTTCCGGGTTTAGATAGCTGTCTTATTCGTCCACAGTTTTCATCAAAAGATTTTTGGGCTGAATTTTCGTTTATACCATTCTCTGAGTGCTTATTAAATAATGCTTCAGAGGTGTTTTGATGAATGTTTGATAACGAGTACAGGTAATGTAAAACGCCTTGCTGGCGGCTGCGAGGCTTTAATTCCGTATGTTTATACTGATTAAACACAATTCCGCCAATACGGTCGCCGCGTTCTTTTGCATGCCATGCAACCAATGCTGCTAAATGTGATGCTTGAACTGATTTAAATAACAATTGACTACCAAAAAGCATGTTGTCGCTTAAGTCGGTTGCAATAAATACGGGGCGTTCTACTTCTTCACGAAATACTTTTGTATGGGTTATGCCTGTTCTCGCTGTAACTCGCCAATCAATAGCTCTAATATCGTCGCCGGTTTGATAGTGTCTTACTTCATCAAATTCCATTCCACGCCCTTTACTTCGGGCAAGGTAATTACCTGACATTTTACCGTGTAGATCTTTTCGAGCGGCTAAATTAATTAGTGAGGTTTTCGTTTGGTATTGAATGAGTTCATTAATTGACACATCAATACCATTTGAGAGTATATTCGCTAATACTTGCGTTGTATTATGTTGCGTTACTTTTTGTTTTTTCTGACTAAACCACATAATGTTTTTCTTGTTTTATATAAATGGGGCTAAGCAACAGCAACTAAACTTAATAAATGATCAAGTAATTGATTGCTGGTTATACCTTCAGCTTCAGCTTGGTATGTCAGTAAAATTCGGTGTCTTAATACGTTATGAAATACGGCTTGAACATCTTCAGGGCTGACAAAGTCTCTGTTATGTAACCATGCTCTGGCTCGTGCACATCGATCTAAAGCAATAGTTGCCCTTGGGCTGGCGCCATAAGCTAACCAAAGCTTTAATTTATCGTCGTATTTTTCAGGTGCTCTAGTTGCCATGATCAAATCAACAATATAGTTTTCAATACTAGGCGCCATATGAATTTTCATGACTTCGTCGCGAGCTGAAAAAATATCGGCTTGCGAGATAACACTGATGGCTTTTTTAGCTTCTTTTAAGGCTTCGCCGCGATTCAGTTTTAAAATAGCTAACTCACTTTCAGCATCGGGGTAATCAATTTCAAGATGCATTAAAAATCTATCGAGTTGTGCTTCAGGTAAAGGGTAAGTACCTTCTTGTTCGATAGGGTTTTGTGTGGCCATAACTAGAAAAAGTTCAGGTAGCGGATACGTTTTTCTACCAACAGTTATTTGTCCTTCCGCCATCGCTTCTAATAAAGCTGATTGTACTTTCGCTGGCGCACGGTTAATTTCATCTGCTAATACTAAGTTCCTAAAAAGTGGGCCCGGTTGAAATACAAAGGTTCCATCTTCAGGACGATAAATATCGGTACCGGTTAAATCTGCTGGCAATAAGTCAGGAGTAAATTGCACACGATGAAAGTCTGCTTCTAAACCATCTGCTAACGCATTTACTGCTCGAGTTTTTGCTAAGCCTGGAGGACCTTCAACAATTAAATGTCCATTAGCTAATAAAGCAATAAGTAAGTTTTCTACTAATGCTTTTTGTCCAATAATTTGTTCAGATAAATGTTCTTTTAACGATGAGAAATGTGCTATTGCCATAACGAATACTTAATTAGTTCTTAGTTTTGGGGTTAAAAGGCTTTAATGTTAACGATTTTTGCAAAATTAACGATAAAGCACTCATAGTTTGTACAGATATATGGTTAATCATTTAGAAAACAACTGCTAGTCTCAATTTGTAAGTAAGTTTTTCATTTAATATTTAAAAATTTAACAACGTAAACAAATTAAGAGACGTTATATTTATTGAATATTTGAAAAAAAAGGTTAGAATTAAATCAATAGTTAAGAGGTCGGACCTCTTGGCTTTAAATAATATAAAAAGATGTTTTAAGATTTTATGGCTAGAATTTATACCAATCGCTATCAATGGGAAATAATATGAAACAAACTAAGTTAGTCACATCAAGTGGCGAGCGTATCGCAGTTGTCGCTGGACTACGTACACCATTTGCAAAACAAGCAACTGCATTTCATGGAGTGCCTGCTGTTGATTTAGGTAAAATGGTTGTTAATGAACTCCTTAAAAAGCATGACATTGATCCTGATATTATTGAGCAGTTAGTTTTTGGTCAAGTGGTTCAAATGCCTGAAGCTCCTAACATTGCACGCGAAATAGTTTTAGGTACAGGTATGAATGTTCGTACCGATGCCTACAGTGTATCGAGGGCCTGTGCAACAAGCTTTCAATCAGCCGTAAATATTACCGAGTCTATTATGGCAGGTATGATTGATGTAGGCGTTGCTGGGGGGGCTGATTCTACTTCGGTAGCGCCGGTTGGGGTCACTAAAAATCTGGCAAAAACCTTATTAGATTTAACTAAAACGAAAACGCTAGGGCAAAAATTAGCCTTAATTAGACGGTTAGGTTTTAAAGATCTGCTTCCTGTTCCCCCTGCTGTTGCTGAATACTCAACGGGTCTTTCAATGGGGCAAACGGCTGAGCAAATGGCAAAAACTTATTCCATATCAAGAGAAGAGCAAGACGCGTTAGCTCATCGTTCTCATACTTTAGCCACGCAATCTTGGGCTGAAGGGAAGTTGGCTGGTGAGGTTATGGTTGCTCATAGCGAACCTTATAATGGCTTTATTGATAAAGATAATTGTATTCGTGAAAATTCTGTTTTGGAAAGCTACGCGAAATTACGCCCTGTATTTGATCGTAAATATGGCAGTGTTACAGCGGCAACAAGCTCACCGTTAACCGATGGCGCTTCTGCTATTTTACTTATGCGTGAGGGGAGAGCAAAAGAGCTAGGTTATAAGCCGTTAGGTTATATTAAAAGTTATGGTTTTTCTGCCATTGATGTTTGGGAAGATATGTTGATGGGACCGAGTTTTTCAACACCTATTGCACTCGCAAGAGCGGGCATGGAGTTAAAAGATTTAGACTTAATTGAAATGCATGAGGCTTTTGCTGCACAAGCTTTAGCTAACGTGAAAATGTTTGGTAGTCAATCATTTGCTCAAAAACATTTAGGAAGAGATAAAGCGATAGGTGAAATAGATATGGACAAATTTAATGTAATGGGAGGCTCGCTAGCTTATGGACATCCGTTTGCGGCCACAGGTACACGTTTAATTGTTCAAACGTTAAATGAATTAAACAGAAGAGGTGGTGGAACAGGTTTAACCACGGCATGTGCGGCAGGTGGTTTAGGCGTAGCAATGATAGTGGAGACAGACTAATGACTAAAACAGCAATTAAAGAAAACCCTCAAAGTACATTCACATTGATCAAACAGGATAACGGTATTGCCCACTTGGTTATGGATGTTATTGGCGATGCTATGAATACGCTAAAAGCTGAATTTGCTGAACAAGTTGTGGGTGTGTTGTCTGAAATAAAAGCTGACGATTCAATTAAAGGTATTGTACTGCTTAGCGGTAAACCAAGCTCTTTTGTTGCTGGTGCAGATGTTACAATGATTGCTAATTGTGAGTCTGTAGAAGAAGCTAAAGCTTTGTCTCGACAAGCACATGCGGTTTTTGAACAAATTGAAACTTTATCTATCCCTATTGTTGCGGCGATTAATGGTGCATGTTTAGGTGGTGGCTTAGAGTTAGCTATGGCTTGTCATGCACGAGTATGTAGCGATAGTGCTGAAACGGCTTTAGGGTTACCTGAGGTTCAGCTGGGTTTGCTACCTGGCGGTGGTGGTACGCAACGTTTACCTAAACTTGTTGGTATTCAAAAAGCTTTAGATATGATGCTAACAGGTAAACACTTACGCCCAATTCAAGCATTAAAATCTGGCTTGGTTGATCATGTAGTTCCTAAAAGTATATTAATAAAAACAGCTGAAGATATTATTTTATCTAACAAGGTGTCTTTGTCTGTCAACGCACGCTATTTAAATACAACACGTAAAATATCTTTGATGGATAAGTTGTTAGAAGGCAATGCATTAGGTCGTAGTATTATTTTTAGTCAAGCTAAGAAAACTGTTTTGTCTAAAACAAAAGGGAATTATCCGTCTCCCCTTAAGATTATTGATTGCGTAAAAGTGGGAGTTCAAGAAGCTTCAGCTAAAGGCTATCAAACAGAAGCTAATCATTTTGGTGAATTAGCTAAGAGTGAGATTTCAGGGCAGTTACGTCAGTTGTTTTTTGCTACAACTGAAATGAAGAAAGAATACGGTGTTAAGGGTGTTAAACCTAAAAAAATTAACAGTGTAGGTGTATTAGGCGGTGGGCTGATGGGAGGTGGTATCGCCTTTGTAACAGCAACTAAAGCGAATGTTCCCGTTCGTATTAAAGATATTTCACATAAAGGGATTAGTTACGCACTTAAGTATGCCTACAAGCTATTGAATAAAAAAGTTCAACGTCGATTTATTCGTGCGAGCGAAATGCAAAAACAGCTTTCAGCTATTACAGGATCTACTGATTATACGGGTTTTAAACATTGCGATATGGTGATTGAAGCTGTATTTGAAGATTTAGATTTGAAACAGAATATGGTTAAAGAAGTAGAACTAAATTGTAGTGAAGAGACTATTTTTGCGAGTAATACTTCAAGTTTACCTATTGGAAAAATAGCAGAAAAAGCCGAAAGGCCTGAAAATGTTATTGGCCTACACTATTTTTCACCAGTAGATAAAATGCCTTTGGCAGAAATTATTCCTCATGCAAACACTTCAGAACAAACGATTTCTACTACCGTTGAATTTGCTAAAAAACAAGGTAAAACGCCTATTGTTGTAGCCGATAAAGCGGGGTTTTATGTGAATAGAATTTTAGCGCCTTATGTAAATGAAGCTGCATTTATGCTGCTAGAAGGTGAAGCTATTGAAACCATAGATAAGGCATTAGTGTCATTTGGTTTTCCTGTTGGACCATTACAACTACTTGATGAAGTAGGTATTGATGTTGGTTCAAAAATCAGTCCTATTTTATATAATGAGTTAGGTGATCGATTTGCCACTCCTCCTGCGTTTGATAAATTAATTGATGATGGTCGTTTAGGTAAAAAATCAAACAAGGGCTTTTACAGTTATGGAAAAAAAGTAACAGGTAAACAAGCAGATGAATCAATTTATGCTTTATTAGGGGTTGTTAAAAACGCTAAATTATCAAATGAAACTATTAGTCAACGCGCTGTATTTTTAATGCTAAACGAAGCTGCTCGATGTTTAGATGAAGGAATTATAAGAAGTACTAGAGATGGTGATATTGGTGCTATATTTGGTATTGGTTTTCCTCCATTTTTAGGTGGTCCGTTTCAATATATAAATAAAATAGGAGCGAATTATATTGTTGAAAAATTAAAGTTTTGGGCACAAGAGTACGGTGAGCGTTATACTCCATGTGAAGCTTTGATCAAAATGGCACAAGAGAATAAAGAGCAGCATTGATTAAGTCTATTTAAAAAGTAGCAGATAGGTTAGAAATAGCCGCATTATAGGACTGTTTTTTCCATAAAAGAGGTAATTTAATGCCTCTTTTTTTTGTATATAGATAGTTGAATTTGTTCTAGCTTTTGTCTTGAGGCAGTGATTGATAATTGCTATATTTCGCACCCATAAAATATTAAGAGTTTATACTCTATTTTCTTCTTGAGGTTGGCTGTATTTATGTTGTTTCTTTTATTCGTTGTTGGGATAGTTTGTGCGGCTTTTTTTTATTGTCAGGCATTAAGAAGTGGCTTAGGTTATAAGCGTTGGACTCTAGCTGGTATGCTGTTTGGTCCATTTATATGGCCAATGTTTTGTATGCAAAAGAGAATGAAAATAAATAAGAAGTTTGGGTTTAATAGTTTGATATTTAGAGCTTAATATTAAAGTAGATAAGTATAAATAATAAAATGGCGAACATCCCTGTGACGCTATTTATAATGAGTAATCAATGATTAAGACCACCATGAATTTGCTGGCATTTCTTTAATCTCAATGCGATCAGCAATAGTTTTTTCTTTTGGTTTTTGAGTGAATAAAGCTTTAAAAATTGAAATCATATTGCCTCCTACATGCGATAGCCACGACGAGCCGTTTTTTCTATAGAAAATGTATCGTGCATGCGATATCCACGACGAGCAGCCTCATCGATAGAAAATGTATCGTGCATGCGGTATCCACGGCGAGCAGCTTCATCGATAGAAAATGTATCGTGCATGCGGTATCCACGACGAGCAGCCTCATCGATAGAAAATGTATCGTGCATGCGGTAACCACGGCGAGCAGCTTCTTTTAATTCGATTTGGTTTACATCTGCAACTGGAGCTGGTTGTGCCATTACTAGTGATAAAATAATTGAACTTAGCATGTTTCTTCCTCGTTTATTAATTATTATTAGTGCTATTGTTATTAGCATAATGAGTAAAGCGAAATACATGCCATTAATTAAATGTTGGCTCTACATCTTGTATAGCAAGACATCAATTAAATGGTGAAGTGATAAGTCGTAATTTTGACGCGAGTAATACCGTTCAATTAATTAGTGAGATAGTTTGCAGTCAATATTCTGAATATGCATCTTGAGCAGTAAGAGGGGATTAGTATGAGTCTGACTAGTTATTAAATGAAGTCGATTTATTAGTGATTTGATGTGACAGCAAATATTTTTGAAAATCATTTTCAGGTAAAGGTTTGCTGTATAAATAACCTTGAAGTTGTTCACAACGTAAACCCGATAAAAAACTGAGTTGTTGGTTGGTTTCAACCCCTTCTGCTACAACGTGTAAACCTAAGTTATGGGCGATTGTTACTATAGTTGCTACCATATTTCTTCCTTGTTCTGATGTTTCAATATCATCGACAAAGGCTTTATCTATTTTTAAGGTATTTAATGGGAATTTTTTTAGATAAGCTAAAGAAGAATACCCCGTACCAAAGTCATCTAATGATAAGTGAATACCCATAGCTCTTATTTGTAACATAGTATCAATGGCTTGTTGTGGTGAGTCCATAACAGTTCCTTCTGTTATTTCTAATTCTAGATGTTTTGCAGGCAGTTGACTTTCTTTGAGTATATCTGAAATCATGCCTACCAAATTGGGTTGGGTAAATTGAACAGCAGATAGGTTTACGGCTATCCTGCCTTCAAAGAGACCTGAGTCGACCCATTTTTTAGTGGCAAAACAAGATTTTCTTAAAACGATTTCACCAATATCAATAATTTGGCCTGTTTCTTCTGATACAGGGATGAAAACAACAGGGCTGATGATCCCTTTTGAAGGTGTTTCAAACCGAACTAGCGCTTCCATACCTGCAATTTTTCCTGTGCTTATTTCTATTTTAGGTTGATAAAATACAGAGAAATAATCTTCTTTTAATCCATAACGAATTAAGTTTTCAATTTGGAGTCTTTTTACGGCTTTTTTGTTCATAGACTCACTGAAAAATTGATACTTATTACCACCTGTATTTTTAGCGTGATACATCGCTGTATCTGCATTTTTAAGTAATTCTTGTGACGAAGCGCCATCTTCAGGAAATAAAACAATACCGATACTGCTATAAAGTACCACTTCCTGATTTTTTAATTTCATCGGTTGAGCGATAGTTTTAAGTATGTTTTTAGCTATAGTGGTTATGGTGTGAATATCATTGGTGTTTTCAACAATGATACTAAATTCGTCACCACCAAGGCGATATACAGTATCTTTTTTTCTCCCTGAGGCAATAATGCGTTGCGCAACTTTACATAATAAAGCATCGCCAACACCGTGACCCATTGAATCATTTATTTTTTTAAAATTATCTAGATCAAAAACTAATAAAGCATGAGGGACTTTAGTTTTTACTAATCGTGTTTGATTCGCTTGGAAATAAGAGCGATTAGGTAATCCTGTTAAGGTGTCAGAATTAGCCAGTTTTCTTAATTCGGCTTCATTTCTTTTACGCTCTGTAACATCTGAAAATACACCAACAAAATGAGAAATATTATTGTTTTCGTCTTTAATGATGTCGATATTTAAATCGATGATATAAATATCGTCGTTAGCGTGTTTATCTTCAATTTCACCATGCCAACCACCTTGTGTAATGAGATGTTTTTTGATGTTTTGAGTGAAGCTTTCTGGATATTGTACAAATCGTAAGCTTTTACCTAGCATATCCGCTTTATTGATTTGGGTAATACGTTGATAGGCCTTGTTTACATCTACAATTGTAAATTGACGATCAAAAATAACAACAGCATCAGATATATTTTCAATACATTTTGCAAATAATTTTAATCGTTCATCCGCTCTTTTTATTTGGCTAATATCTTTTAAGGTACCTGTCATACGTGTTGGAGAGTCAGTATCATCTCGCTCTACGATTTTTCCTCTATCAAGCACCCAAATCCATCGCTCGTTTTTATCTTTTACTCGGTAGGTTGCCTCAAAGTGATCGGTTTGTTTGTTAAAGTGCGCTTCTAAGGCTTCTCTAACTCTAGGAATATCGTGCTGGTGTATATTGGTTTGTTCTGCACCGACGTTTCTTTTTCCATCTTGAGGGAATTCTAATATTCCCCATATATTAGAACGGAATATTTTACCGCTTTTAATATTCCAATCCCACATTTCATCACCACTTCCCCATAACGAAAGCTTTAAGCGCTCTTCACTGAGTTCTATTTGAAGATGAGATAAACGTTTTTGTCTTAATTGAAATATGAAATAGCCAAACAAAAGAAGGGTAAATAAGGTATATAAGATAATAGCTGATTTAGATAACCACCAAGGGGGCATGATGGTAATGTTTAATGTTTTAGTTTGGCTTATTGTTGGGTTTAATAAGTCTATAACTTGAACTTCAAATACGTAGGAACCCGCGTCTAAATTGGTATAAGTGGCCCTCCGGTTATTAACGTCGGTTTCAATCCAGTTTGTTTCTAAACCTTTTAAACGATATCGGTATTCTATCTGATTCAAGATTTTAGCATTAGGTGAGATAAACTCTAAACTAAATGGTGATTGTTCATGCTGTAAGGTCAGTGTGTCTGTATTATTTAAGTGGCTGGCCAATGTAAATTTTGATTGGTTGATTTGATTATCATTTTCGGTTTTAGCTTTAATATCAACCTTTTTATTAGAGATTAATAAATTGGTAATAATAGGCTGATGTATTTTTTGTTTTATACTTGTTACTTCATTTAAATTAGCACTATGAAATCCATTGAGTCCGCCAAAGTAGGCTACCTTTTCAGATGAATATAAAATGCTACCGTTAATAAATTCATTTGCTTCAATACCAAATTGTTCACCATAATTAATTGCTGTTTTTTTAAAGGGATTAATTGAGGAAATACCTTTGTTGGTACTAAACCAAGCATTATGTTTATCATCAACAAACATACCATTGATGGTATTGTTAGTTAATTTATTACTTTCGTTAAATACCTGAGATTCTTGTGTCTCGGTGTCAAACAATAAAATGCCTTGATCAAAAGAACCTAACCACAACCACTTACCTGATTTTATTAAACTTTTTGAGTTACTAATCAGGTAATTATTGGTTTGTATATTATAAATGCTTGTGAATAATTTTGTTTCTAATGAAAACTTTACGATTTCATTATCTATTGAAGTCGCCCAAATAAAATTTCCATCTTCAGCTTTATCTAAATAAAGGCTTGTTATTTTGGTGCGGTAGGCTTGGTTGTTAATATTCGTTTGATATTTAGTAAATTCGTGTGTTGATAATTCGTAGCTAGTGAGTATGTTCTCATTATTGAAGTACCAAAGAGCATTGTTAGCTAAAACAATACTACTTTCGTAAGGGTAATTAGAGTTTGATTTCCATTTTTTGTGTGGTGTTAATGCGTTTTTAACTAAATTATATTCAAATAAGTTGTTATTAATGGTTAAAACAATAATATTGTCGGAAGATTGACTGAGTATATTGAATATACTTTCTTCAAGTTGAATTGGAAGTTTATGGCTTTCTTGTTTATTGAAACTAAATATAGCTCCATCACCTCTAGCTAAAAGTATATTTTCATTTGGTAATTCAGCCAAAGCATCTAATATTTGACTTTTTGCTTTATTATCAAACAGGTGATGTTTAAAACTCATCGAAATAGGAGAAAATGTGTTAAGCCCCCCATCCGTACATATCCATATTTTATTGGATGAATCTCTATATAAATTATGAATAAGATCATTTACTAAAGAATTATTTGATTCGTCTACCTTATATTGAACGGTTGTTTGATTATGCAAATTAAAGGTTGTTAAGCCGTTTTGTGTTCCAATCCAAACTTGAGTATCATCTTTTTGAATAATTGATTTAATAATATTAGATGAAATAGGAGAGTTTTTTGACTCTGTAGTCAAATGTTTTTTGAGCTTATAGTCTTTACCAACTATAAACACTCCTTTGTCTGTAGCTAGCCAATAATCATTATCTACTACGGTAATATCAGATAACTTGTTAGCATCAATCGATAACCCCCACTTGTTTTCTGATTGTAATGATATAGCGTTTGTTAAGTCTTCACCTAAGATATAAATGCCATTTTCGTATGTACCTAACCAATAGTTTTTTTGGCTGTCTTGAAAAAAAACTTTGATTTCTTTAAGTTTTTTCTCATGATTTCGAATTCTAACTGGATTGAAACTATTATCTTTTTCGGTATAGTAATGAATACCTGATGCGGTCGTTACCCAAATTACATTTTCTTGATCTTGGTATATATCCCAAATAATATTATCTTGGAGAGTCGCTGTATTGTTTTTATCATGATAGAAGTTTTCAAAATTATCGGTGTTAGCATTATATCGACTTAAGCCATTTTGGGTGCCTATCCAAAGTACGCCAGTGTTATCAATAAAAACTTTTCGTATAAAATTATTAGCAATTGAATTTTTGTCTAATATATTATTTTTATAATGAACAAACTCTTTACCATCGTATCTATTGAGGCCTTCTTGTGTAGCTATCCACATGAAGCCTTGTTTATCTTCGACTATATCGAAAACATAACTTTGTGATAAACCTTGTTTGATTGTTAATGATTTGAATTTTAATTGAGGGGCACTAATGCTTTCATTAGCAAATACGTAATTTATTGAGCTTAACAGCGCAAAAAATAATGAGAAAGTAAAAATCACTTTTTTTAATGGGGTAGCCCAAAGACGGCTTAAAACAATAAACACTACAACAGCCTTGAAAGTATATGCGTTTAGAAATGATCACAATAACTCGTCTAAATTATTCATATTTTAAACGCGTAATCACTATGATTTTATAATTATTTTGGTATCACACTGCTATTTAAAGTCATGACTGTGATTAAGTCAACTCTTCACTAGAGCTGGCATAATATAAGGAGGTGACATAAATAGACTGACCCATGTATTAATGTTATCGGCAGGTTTAATGTTTTCTTGCGTAATTATTTAATAAATATAAAGTATTTGTAATGTTTTTATTTTCTAAGTGACTACTTTCTAATTGATCTTTGTCTGTAAAAGATAATAAATTAATTCTGTCTGGTGAGTTTGTTGTTTTTAATGTTTCTTTCAAAAAGCTTTTTATCTCAGGTAAGGTTAATTTATTAATTTCTTTGATGAGTTGTTTTTTTTGATTGAAATTACACTCATCGGTACAAATAGCAGCCCAAAACCTCTGGCTTTTAATACGTAAACTAGAGTCTCTTTCTAATAACTGACTGGCAAGCCCCTGTTTTACATGTTCCCAATGTTCGGTTTCCATTTCTTCAATATTTTCATAGGCGTTATTAATAAAAGTATCAATCGCTATTGATAAGTGTGTAGATTCCGTATTAGGTGACTGGATATAAAAAGCAATACCGGGGTATCTATTAATAGGAATAAAATTAACACCTACTAAATAACCATATTGTTTTTCGGTACGCATTTCTTGGAAAAATAAAGGAGATAACAATTGGCTGGTTAACATGCTTTTTGCTACAGACTGTAAATCTTTATTTGGCATTGGGTAATAGGTGATTGTGGCATGATCATGCTGCGGTAATACAATAGGAAAGGTGATTCTACCTTGATCTTTTATTGTAATTACTGAAGGACTAACGCTGTTTTTTCTATCTATATTATTGATGAAAAACTCTTTAATTATATTCCCTATATTTTTAGCGTGTTCTTTGTGCCAATTTCCATGTATTAATGACTTTACAGAAACATGTTCAAAAATATTATTGATAAATAGAGTGAATTGCTCAAATGTTACTTTTGTTAATGTATTTGCTAATTCTTTGCTACTTGGGTTGTTAGGTTGAATTGATGAACTTAAAAAAGAGAAAAGTTGTGAAATTGATTTACTTGTATCAGTATTTTTCCAATGTTGAATTAATTGTTTTTTTAGTAAAGAGAATTGCTCTTTAGTAAATTCACTTTGTTTTAAGTCTTCCAATAATCGTGTAAGTAGATGACTTTGTTTGTCAGTAAAACCTGAGAGTTGTAGTGTCATTCCTCCTTGATGTGCATATAAATGATATTGTATGCCTGCTATTTCTGCGTCGTAATGTTTTTCTATAATAGAGTCGCTAAATAGATCAACAAATAACCGAGTCATTGCAATGTTTTCATTTGATTGAATGATTATAGGCGAGTCAATACCGATATATACGTAACCTTTTGGAACACTAAATGTTGCATCTTGTTTAAACCACAGTTCATAACCATTCTCTTTGTCGATACATGTAGGTACTGAAGGTAAACTTTGTTTTTCTTGTTCGGTAAGCTCATTTGATAATACTGACGGATTTTTAATTATGTAAGGGTTTTTACCGGGAAGTGATAAAGCGTCGATAGTTTGACAATTTTCCCAAAGATTTAATAATTCAGTGTTAATTTTAGATACCATATAAGGAACTTCATACCATTTACTAGTTTGATCAAAGGTATTTTCTTTGCTTATATGAATAAGACGCATATTACTCGGAGATAAGTATTGCAGTAAATTGTTCACTTCTTCTTGGCGGTATTCATCCATAGCGTAATCACCAAAAATGTAGTCATTTTCTGGATAATGTTGCATGTTGATGACTAATTGACAAACGGAGTCTAGCGGTTTTAATTTTTCAGCATACTGAAAAGCAATATTAGCTAAGGTTTGTTTTTCTTCATAATAAAAACCAGCTAAAGGTTTTTCTTTCATTAATTGAATATATTGAAAAACAATTGTGACAATGTCGTTTATGTATTTCTCACCTATGGGTGTTAACTGAAAGCTGATATTAAAATCTTTAAAGTTCGAACCATTAATTCCAGAACCCGCCGTTAACCCTATTATCCATTGCTTTTTCTTTAATAAAGAATAAATACTTCCTATACCTTCATGCCCTAATAAGTAAGCTAAAATTGATTCGGGTTTATTTCTATATAAATCATCTATCGCTGGCATTGCAAAGCTAATAATTAACTGATGATCGTTTTTAACTGGGCTTACATTAATTAATGTTGATTGATGCTCTGGTAAATATAATGGGGAATTGATTTTATTGATCTGTTTTTTAGTGTTGGGAATATTTGAAAATTTAGATTCAGCTAATACTTTTAACTCGCTAAGTGATTGAGGGCCTTCAATAACAAGTGTCATTGCTGTTGCTTGATAATACTTGTTATAGAATGCTTTTATTTCTTGTTGGATACTTTTGTTGTTTCTATCAGCAAGTGTTTCGTGATTTCCAACAGAAAACTTTGAAAAAGGGTGCGCTTGATTGATGGTTTCTTTATGCACATCGTAAAGTCGTCGAATATCATCTTTTAATTTTAATTTATATTCAGCATCAATATTTTCTCTTTCTGATTGTACAAATGCTTCAGAGAGAAGGGGAGAGGTAAAAAATTGACTAAAACGGTCTAAAGCTTCTTCAAAAAATTGATGATTAATATCTAAAAAGTAACAAGTATGCTCTGTTGCTGTCCATGCATTATTGCTTCCGCCGTGTTGGCTAATAAATTTTTGATATTCACTACCATCAGGATATTTTTCAGTTCCTAAAAATAACATGTGCTCTAAAAAGTGAGCTAAGCCTTGCCTGTCACAAGGATCACTGAAATGACCAACATTAACAGCTAGTGCCGCTGCAGACTTTTTGGTTTCATTATTATTTATTAATAAAACACGTAAACCGTTATTTAACGTAATAGCTAAATAGTGCTTATGATCATTAGGGCTTGTTTTCAAAGGAGGCTCCCGCTTTAGTTTGTTGTATTTTTATACGTCACACGAAAACTAAGCGATGTGTTGTAATCTATTTTTAGCTTTTAAATTACCGTATGGAATAAGATGAGTCCATTATATTCTTAACAGTTGTTATAAAAAAAAGTTGTATTGCTTTACTATAGCCTCAATTTGGGAAAGCTGTTGCATACATTGAGTATGCGTGGATAATTTATGCAAGTTTATATAATGCGTCATGGTCAAGCATTTACTTCGGGTAGTAGTGACGCACTTCGTGGATTAACGGTTCAAGGTAAGTTAGAAGCTCACGTTATGGCTAAGTGGCTAGATTCTGAAAAAATCTCTATCGATCAAATTATTGTAAGTCCATTTATCAGAGCTCAGGAAACCACAAAAGAGTTAATTAGTTATTTAGGTGACGATATATTAGTTACCACGCTAGATTTTATTACTCCTTCAGGCTCTGCTGAGCAAATGCATGATTATATAGACGGTGTATGTGTTACGGATAAGATCAAAACCTTGCTTATCGTTTCTCATATGCCATTAGTTAGTTACTTGGTGGCAGAGTTAACCGTTGATGGTAATGGGCCTATTTTTCAAACCGCTGGAATTGCTCATATTGATTACGATACAAAACGTATGAAAGGGCATATGGTAAGTTTAACTTCTCCAAATGAGCTGTGTTAATTTGTGATAAGTTTAGCTGGTTTTTATAGAGTAAACTTATCTTCTATTTCAATTAGCGCTAAAATGGCGCCATTTCCCCCCCATTCTAATGGTGCTTGATGAAATGCCATTACATCAGGGTGTTGTACCAACCAATGAGGTACTTTGTTTTTGAGTACTCGAGAGCCTAGCCCATGTATGATGCAAATACAGTGAGCATGCTCTTTTTGACAGGCAAATAATAAAGACGCAATTTCTAATTTAGCTTGTTGCTGATCAAGTCCATGCAAATCTAATATAAGATCCGGCGCGTAATCACCTCTGCGTAATTTTTTAGCTTCAAATGTGTCCACATCTTCACGTATATATTTTAATGGTCCTTGCTGATTAAGATCCGGCTCAAAGTCATCAGAAAAATAAAATTGTGCATTTTGTTTATTTGATTCTTTATCTTTAATAATTCTTTTGGTTTTAGTGCTTTTCTTTGAGGGTTGAATTTTATCCTGTACAATAGGCTTTACTTTACCTACAGCATCTTTGAATAGTTGTTTTTCTTCTGGCGTTAAGCTGTCTTTTAGTTTCATGTCGTCAGTTTAAAAACATCTATCAGTAATCACAAGCCTCTTATAGGAAAACATGTGAAAGAGTTGAACTTTTCATCTATTAATGAACAATTAAATACAACAGGCGATTTTGTTCGGTTTGCAACAAGCCAATTTAATCAGGCAGATCTTTATTTTGGGCATGGTACAAATAACGCTTGGGATGAAGCTATTTCATTAATTATGTTTACGCTAAATTTACCTGAAAGTTTATTTGAGCAAGTTTTTTCTTGTCAGTTAACCTCAGACGAAAAAAACAACGTATTATCGATTATTGAAAAACGTATTGTTGAAGAAATCCCTGCTGCGTATTTAACTAATCAAGCCGTTTTTGCCAATTTACCCTTTTATGTTGATCAACGTGTTTTGGTACCTCGTTCTCCTATAGGAGAGCTAATTGAAAATAGATTTGTAAATTTAATTGATGAAAACAGCGTACCTCATAGAATTTTAGATTTATGTACAGGTAGCGGTTGTATCGCTATCGCATGTGCTTATGCATTCCCTGAAGCTGAAGTTGATGCTGTTGATTTATCGATTGATGCGCTAAATGTTGCCAACATTAATATAGAAAATCATGGTTTATCAGAACAAGTTATTCCAATTCAATCTGACGTTTTTTCTGGGGTTGAAGGGCAAGTTTATGATTTAATTGTGACTAATCCTCCTTATGTTGATCAAGATGATGTTGATTCCCTTCCGCAAGAGTATTTACATGAGCCTGAAATGGGCTTGGGATGTGGCGAAGATGGGTTAGACATTGTTAGAAAAATATTAGCGGAAAGTGCAGCGTACCTATCAGAAAATGGTATATTAATTTGTGAGGTAGGTAACTCACAAATTCATGTTGCATCAGTATATCCCGAAGTACCGTTTAAGTGGCTAACGTTTGAACATGGTGGTCATGGTGTGTTTATGTTAACCAAAGCACAATTAGAAGAATTTTCAGACATTTTTAAACAAAATGTATAGATTTATTTTGAGTTTTATTTTCAGTAAAGGTAGTTAATTTAGTATGTCAGGTAATACGTTCGGAAAATTATTTACAGTAACCACTTATGGTGAGAGCCATGGTTTAGGTTTAGGCGCCATTATTGATGGTTGCCCCCCTGGTTTATCCTTAACGGAAGAAGATCTGCAAGTTGATTTAGATCGACGTAAACCTGGTCAATCTCGATTTACTACAGCTCGTCGCGAAGATGACGAAGTTACCATTATGTCAGGTGTATTTGAAGGTAAAACAACAGGTACGCCAATTGGCTTAGTGATCAAAAATAAAGATCAGCGTTCGCAAGATTACGGCAATATCTCTGAAAGCTTTCGCCCTGGGCATGCTGATTATACCTATTGGCAAAAATACGGTATTCGTGATTACCGTGGTGGCGGGCGTTCTTCTGCTCGTGAAACTGCTATGCGAGTGGCCGCAGGCTCTATTGCTAAAAAATTCTTAAAAGAAAAACTCGGTATTGTTATTCGTGCTTGTGTAACACAAATTGCTGATATAAAAGCGGAAACGTACGATTGGGATATTGTAGAAACTAATCCGTTTTTCTTCCCTGATGCCAACAAACTTGAACAGCTTGATGAATACTTACGCGACATTATGCGCCAAAAAGATTCTATTGGCGCCAAATTAACGGTTGTTGCTGAAAATGTGCCTGTTGGTTTAGGTGAGCCAATTTTTGATCGATTAGATGCTGATATTGCTCATGCGCTAATGGGGATTAATGCCGTTAAAGGTGTTGAAATTGGTGACGGCTTTGAAGTAGTTAATCAAAAAGGCTCTGTACACCGTGATGAACTTACGCCTAATGGCTTTGCCAAAAATAGTGCTGGTGGTGTTTTAGGCGGTATTTCTTCAGGTCAAAATATTGTTGCACATATTGCACTTAAACCTACATCAAGCATTGGTGTTAGTGGTAAAACCATTAACAAACAAGGTGAGTCTACTGACTTAATTACTAAAGGTAGACACGATCCGTGTGTTGGTATTCGAGCTGTTCCTATTGCTGAAGCTATGCTGGCGTTAACGTTAATGGACCATTATATGCGTAATAGAGCGCAAAATGCTGATGTTATGTGCGAAACGCCTGATATATCAAAATAGTTAATCCTATTCCTTTAAGGGGAATAGTATAATTTATCATCATAAGCCGATATAAAACTTTACTTTATATTGGCTTACTTTTTTATGTTTTTGCTTCTCATTCAAGCGTTATTTATACCCGTTATCATTCAAGATGCAGGTTTCAGTGGGAACTAAAAACAATTTAGGCACAGATTTCATGTTCCAGACGAAATCTAAGTACATACATCCATGTATGCAAGGCATTAAGTTTACGTCATGGTTATTCTCGGTAACTGTTCCTGCGTTACCCTAATGTCCTACATTCGTGTAGGAACCTTACTAAAGTTAATAAGCCCCATAAATTGTTTTTAGACCCATCGGAGAAGCGCTTGAGCAAAATCACTTCATCAACAATGCTTTTTATAAGGGAACGACCATTATTACAAAGTATTGCCTTGAATTGATATCGCTCAAGTGCTCTGAAATACGCAGCTTGAGTGGTAACGGGTATATATCAAGCGCATTAATGAATAGACTTATTTTAAACGAAGCTAAATGGTCAATTGGTTATTGTGATTGTTCTTAGGAAAATAAATGAAGTCTGCATTGTTTTTACGTTCGTCATTTAGCTACTTTTGGTATTTTGGCTTACTTGGCTTGATCATTCCTTTTTTACCACTGTTTTTAGATGGAAAAAATTTTTCGTCTGTGGAGATAGGAGAAATACTTGCTATTTTTACAGCAACTAAAATTATTGGGCCTACATTATGGGCTGTTTTGGCTGATAAAACAGGCCAGCAGCTAGGAATTATCAGGTTAGGGGCTTTTTTAGCCTGTGCTTTTTTTACGTTTCTTTTTTGGCTAAATGATTATTGGCCCGTTGTTTTTTGTTTAGCAACTTTCAGCCTATTTTGGACCGCAATTTTACCTCAGCTTGAAGTTATGACACTTAACTCTATCAGGCGAAGTGCCAAAATTTACGCACGTATTAGATTGTGGGGAAGTATTGGTTTTATATTTTTTGCCGTTGTAGCAGGGGAAGTCATTGAGCAATTTAGTTCGGAAGCTTTTACTTACATAGGTTTTATTATTTTATTGGGTTTGTTTTTATCTACGTTATTAATTAAACAGTCTAAAATTAAGCAGTCTCAAATTACCAAAACCTCATCCATTAAAAGGAAACTTTTCAATATAAATTTTGCTGTGTTTTTTATTGCGGGTTTATTATTACAATTAAGTTTTGGTCCTTATTATAGTTTTTTTGCTTTGTATTTAAGAGACTTGCAATATCCCGGTTTTGCCGTAGGCATATTAATTTCTTTAGGGGTTATTGCTGAAATCACTATTTTTATTTATGCAGGTAAAATATTTAAACATTTTAGTATTAAAAATATTTTAGTCTTTAGCCTTATAACAACATCTTTTCGCTGGTTTTTGATGGGGCATTTAGGTGACTCTATGTTAGTTATGATCCTATCTCAGGCAATACACGCCGCAAGTTTTGGTTTATATCACAGTGCGTCAATACAGTTCTTACAACGACATTTCGATCCTAGTCAACAAAACAGAGGTCAAGCCGTATATATTGGTGGTGTTTATGGTATTGGTGGTGCAATAGGTGCGTATTTAGCGGGTGTGCTTTGGTTAAATGGTGCAGGTTCAACTACTGCTTTTGATATGGCCATGCTTGCTGCATTTATTGGTGCTATTCTCGCTTTATTTATTAAGGTAAGTGATCGAGACAAAAAGACTTAATCCGATTTAATTATTTGATTTTTTATTAGATTAAAAAAAGTCGTTAATCTATTTAAGCATAAATTGAAGCCGATTAGAGGGAGCTCTAGTCGGCTCTATGAGCAGGGAAACTACAGGTTTTCCTGAGATTAATTCATATTACAATGAAGCGTGAGGGCCAAACACTTCATAATGAATACGCTCTTCACAAACACCTAGTTTCATCAAGTCTGTTTTAGCAAATTTCATAAAACCAACAGGTCCGCATAAGTAAAAATTACCATCGTTTAACGGTAGATCAACTTGGTTAAAATTAATAAAACCATGATGAGTATTTTCTTTTTCGATAGCTTGCTCTTTATACCAAGTATTGTAAGACCAGCCCTTGCTGTGACATAAATCTTGAGTACGCTTTGCGAATGAATGTTGATCCTCGTTTTCACAAGCGTGAATATAATGAATTTGATTGTCGTAATCTTCATCAGCCAGTTTTTCTAACATAGCTTGCATAGGAGTGATACCTACACCTGCAGAAATTAAAACCACTGGCGCTTCACGATTCACAAAAAAGAAGTCACCCGCTGGTGCATGTAAATCTACTAAATCGCCAACATTTAGGTTGTCGTGTAAGTGATTAGACATTAAACCATTTTGTTCACCTAGCTCTCGTTTTACCGAAATACGATAGCTTTTACCATTTGGCTTATCGGACAGAGAATATTGGCGTATCTCTATATGTTCACTACCTGAGGGTGTTAATTCTATTCCAATATATTGCCCTACTTGATAATCAAGAACAGGTTGTTGATCCATTGGTTCAAAAACGAAGCTTGTAACTAAGGCTGATTCCACTGTTTTATCCACTAAACAAAAAGCACGTTTGCCTCGCCAACCGCCATAGCTTGCTTCGCGTTCACGGTATAACTCTTCTTCGCGGTTAATAAATATGGTAGCTAATACGCCATAAGCAGCTGTCCACGCAGACTCTACTTCTTCAGTAAATTGTTCAGGCAGGAGCTCTCGTAAGGTTTCAATAAGATGCAAGCCTACAATTTGATAATGCTCTGGTTGAATATGAAAGCTCGTATGTTTTTGTGTAATGCGCTCAACGGCATGTTTTAGTACGGCTAAATTATCAATATTTTTAGCGTAAGCTAAAATTGCTTCAAATAAAGCGGTTTTCTGGCGTCCTGTTTTTTGGTTACTCATATTAAAAATATTTTGTAATTCGGGATTATGAGTAAACATACGTCGATAAAAGTGATCGGTAATAGCTGGCCCGCCAGCTTCTAATAAAGGAATTGTACTTTTTACAACAGCAATATGTTCGGTAGTTAACATTAATGGCTCCTAAGTGATTAAATATGTAATGCCCACCTATTAGTTCATTTACATTGCTACAAGGTAAATAAAGCCTAATTAAAAAATGGGTAAATTATTGTTAAAAACGTAATGAATTAAGCATTACAATAGTTGAGCCATCTTTTATTTATATTTTAATTTCAAAGGTTTATGTTTTTATTTGTATTTTTTATTGATTTTAAGAGTCAAAATGACTCCTTGATTTTTGTGTCTTTTTGACTTTTTGTTTTTTATTTGACACACTGGGACTGTGTTTTACTTAAATGATTGATGCTATGAATGAAATTTCTTCAGCGGCACTTATTGAATTGTCGTTAAATTTAACTAAAAGTCTCACTAGTAATGATCGTTTTGATAATTTGTTATCGACGATCAGAAAAGCTATTACTTGCGAAGCCGTTGCTGTACTTGCAGTTAAAGGTGAATACTTGGTGCCTTTAGCGCTACAAGGGTTAAGTAAAGACACGCTAGGGAGACGCTTTGTTATAGCTGAACACCCGCGTTTAACTAAAATTTGCCAATCAGAAAAATTTGTTAGGTTTCCAAGTAATTGCCCATTACCCGATCCGTATGATGGTTTGTTAATTGCTCATGACGGCGATTTACCTATTCATTCATGTATGGGGATACCGCTACACTTTGAAGACCGATTAATTGGTATTTTGACTTTAGATAGTTTAATTCCTGAACTTTTTGACAACATTCCTGAACGTACATTGGAATTGATCACCGCAATGGCTTCAGTGAGTTTAAATACTGCTTTAACACTTGAACAGTTAGAGCGAAATATTGATCATTCCAACCAAGTTGTTGCTGCATTAAGTCAACCTAATGTTGTTTCTGAACAAAATGAATTAATTGGCCAAAGCGCCAAAATGATACATTTGAAGAAAGAAATAACACTTGTGGCATCATCACATTACAACGTATTAATACAAGGTGAGAGTGGTTCAGGCAAAGAGCTAGTGGCACATGACATTCATCAACAATCTTCTCGAAACACTTTACCTATTGTTTATGTTAATTGTGCCGCATTACCTGATAATTTAATCGAAAGTGAGTTATTTGGTCATGTTAAGGGCGCTTTTACCGGAGCTGATAAAAATAGAGCAGGGAAGTTTGTTATTGCTGATGGTGGTACTTTGTTTTTGGATGAAGTAGGTGAGTTACCTTTAGCTGCACAAAGTAAGCTACTTAGAGCTATTCAAAGTAATGAAATTCAAGCAGTAGGGCAAGACAAACTAATCACTGTAGATGTAAGAATTATTGCAGCCACTAATCGTAATTTACAAAATGAAGTTGAAAAAGGAAACTTTCGAGCCGATTTATTTCATCGTTTAAATGTGTATCCAATTGAAGTCCCACCTCTAAGAGAAAGAGTAGGGGATATTGCCTTATTAACAGGATTCTTTATTGAAAAAACGAAACGTAAATTAGGTATTAAGCAACTTAAAACATCACCAGATGTTATTGAGTATTTATCTGCTTATCATTGGCCGGGTAATATTCGTGAGTTAGAACATTTATTAAGCAGAGCCGCTTTAAAGGCTTTTGCTAAACAAAAAAATAAAGCGGTGGTTAAAATAACATTAAGTGATTGTGATAATTTAAGTAATGAGTTTTTTAATCAAAATAGAACAACTCTCCAAGAAAAAATGAAAAGAATAGCTGAAAGCTCTGTTCAGTCGTCAATGAACTTACGGCATGAAGTCGATGAATTTCAAAAGATGTTGATCAGTAAAGTATTAACTGAAGAAAAGGGGAGTTGGAGTATGGCCGCTAAACGTTTAAATACGGATAGAGCAAATTTAAATCGTTTAGCAAAAAGATTGGGGGTTAATGTAATAAAAACAGTCGTCTAAATATATTATTGTATTAGGAATAGGTCGTTGTTAACGAAAAATAGATATAAAAAAGGTGAACTGAATTCAGTTCACCTTTATCAAGGTTAAAAGTAATAGAAATTACTTAACTTCTTCACCTGCAGCTTGTTTATCAGCATGGTAAGAAGAGCGAACTAGTGGGCCACAGGCTGCGTGGTCAAAGCCCATTTTCATAGCTTCTCTTTGAAACATGTCAAAGTCGTCAGGGTGTACGTAACGTTCAACTGGTAAATGATGCTTACTTGGTTGTAGGTATTGACCAATGGTTAACATGGTTACACCATGAGCGCGTAAATCACGCATTACTTCTAGTATTTCTTCGTTAGTTTCACCTAAACCAACCATAAGGCCTGATTTAGTAGGAACAGTAGGATTAGCTTCGCCAAATTTCTTCAATAAATCTAATGACCATTGGTAGTTGGCACCTGGGCGAGCTTTGGTATATAAGCGTGGTGCTGTTTCCATATTATGGTTGAAAGTATGAGGAGGATGAGCGTTCAGTATTTCTAATGCTTTATCCATACGACCACGAAAATCTGGAACTAATATTTCAACTTTGGTGTGTGGAGAATGTACGCTAATTTCTTTAATACATTCAGCAAATTGTTGTGCACCGCCGTCACGTAAATCATCTCTATCTACTGAGGTAATAACTACGTATTTAAGTGCCATGTCTTTCAAGGTAAGAGCTAGTTTTTTAGGTTCGTCTTGATTTACGGCTAAAGGACGACCGTGACCTACATCACAAAACGGACAACGACGTGTACAAATATCACCCAAAATCATAAAGGTTGCTGTACCGTGGTTAAAACATTCAGATAGGTTAGGGCATGAGGCTTCTTCACATACTGAGTGTAAATCATGTTTACGTAAAGCTGACTTTATCGCGTCGATACGATCTGTTGTTCTTGGTAATTTTATACGTAACCATTCAGGTTTACGTAACATTGTTTCTCTTTCAGAAGGAACAACTTTAATAGGGATATGCGCCATTTTATCGGCGTCACGCAGTTTAGTACCAGCTTCTATACGTGATGATTTAGTTGTCATTTAATGTTTCCAACCCTGTTTTATATACAATAGTGTTTGAGTTTAAAAGAGTGCTTATATGCTTAACTAAAGACTCTCCTGCTTCTAATACGTTTTTTGGTCCATTTAAGGTAGAGGTTTGAACCATTTCTAAACCTGCGTAGCCACATGGATTAATGAGTAAAAATGGTGACAAATCCATGTTAACGTTCAATGCTAAACCGTGAAAAGAACAACCTTTTCTTACTCTTAAGCCTAACGATGCTACCTTTTTGTTATCTATATAAACGCCTGGAGCATCAGGTTTTGCTACTGCTGTAATGCCATAGTCATTAAGTGAATCAATAATCGCATTTTCAATTAGTGTAACAAGATTTCTTACACCCATTTTTCTTCTACGAAGGTTAATTAATACGTATAAAACTTGCTGTCCTGGTCCGTGGTAAGTTACTTGCCCGCCACGATCTACTTTTACAATAGGAATATTACTTGTACTTAGTATGTGCTCTTCTTTACCTGCTTGTCCTTGTGTAAAAACAGCAGGGTGCTCAACTAACCAAATTTCATCTAATGTTTCATCATTACGATTATCCGTAAAGCTCTGCATGGCATGCCAAACGGTTGTGTAATCCGTTTGATTTAATTGTCTAACAATCAAGGAGTCATTCATACATTGGCCTTGGTATATAGTAAACGGACTGATGTGTTAAACGTATTATAAAAGAATAAAAATGACATTACATTGTACAGCTTATAAGGATTTATATTTATGGTGCGATTATTCGTATTAAAGTACGTAACGTACTTCTTCAATAGCAGTAAGTGTTTTATAAATTGTTTCAATATGATCTTTACTTGTTACTGTTACCGCAATTGAAACTGAATGATAGTTTCCTTTCGAACTAGGTTTTATTTTGGGAGAATAATCATCCGGAGTATGTTTTTGTAATTCAGCAATAATAAGATCTGGCAGCTCATCACAAGCAACACCCATTACTTTGAAGTTTAAAACGGTAGGAAACTCTAATAATTCATCAAACTTAGTTTGCATTTTTGTACCTAGGGACTTTCAGATTATAGTGATATAAACTATTTTATCACTAATTTGCGCTTTAGCGCTAACCTCATCTGATATGTTTTTGAAATTTAGCTGCTACTACTGTAAAGCTGAAAACACAGTTTATACTTGTTTCATTCATGAGATATTTTATTCAAAATAAAGAGTGATGATCGAAAACGAATATTTATTTAACCTGAATTGGGTTTAAGAGATAGTTAACTACTTGTTATAAAGATAAAATAAGAGTTGGCTCAACTCAAGACCGACAATACTTTAGTTTACTGAAAATGAAAAAGGGATACGTTAAACGTATCCCTTCAAATTTAGTCGATAAGATTTAATTTTGTTTAAAGTAGATCTGCAAACTGTAGCTTTACGTAGTCCATTAAACGACTAAACATACTACCTTCATTAATTTCTTGAAGGGTTACTAGTGGATATTCTGCTATATCTTCGCCATTAAGTTGTAAAAATACTTTACCTACGACTTCGCCTTTACCTAAAGGTGCCGTAAGTTGTTTACTTAATTCAAAATTAGCTTCTAAATTTTTACGTTGTCCGCGAGGAATGGTAATTGGAGTGCTTACCATAATGCCTAAGTCAACTTCAGGAACATCACCCATCCAAACGCGATTGGTAACAAATTTTTCGCCTGCTTTGTATGGTGTATAAGTTTCAAAAAATCTAAAGCCGTAATTGAGTAGTTTTTTACTTTCTACTTTACGTGCTCTTTCGCTTTCGGTACCCATAACCACACTGATTAAACGCATATCGCCTTTAGTTGCAGATGTTACTAAGCTGTAACCGGCTTGTGAAGTGTGTCCTGTTTTTAAGCCGTCAACATTCATACTTTTGTCCCATAACAAGCTGTTACGGTTATATTGTTTTATGTTGTTGTAAGTAAAAGACTTTTGTTTGTATATTTTATATTCTTCAGGTACATCGTTAATAAGAGCTTTGGCTAAAGTGGCCATGTCGCGTGCTGTAGTTTTGTGTTCTTGGCTGTCTAGGCCATGGCTGTTTTCAAAGTAACTGCTGTTCATACCGAGTTGTTCTGCATGAGCATTCATTAAATCAGCAAAGGCGCTTTCGCTACCTGCAATATGTTCTGCCATGGCAACACAGGCATCGTTACCTGACGCAACAATAATGCCTTGGTTAAGTAGCTCTACGGATACTTCAGTGCCTACTTCAATAAACATTTTAGATGATTCAGGGAAGTTTTTTGCCCAAGCTGATTCACTAATGGTGACTTTGTCGGTATTTTTTATATTACCAGAGGTTAATTCTTTACCGATAATATAGCTTGTCATCATTTTAGTTAAACTAGCAGGCGCTAATAAACTGTCAGCATTTTCTTCAGAGATAACTTTACCTGTTGTAAAGTCGATCAATATATGTGCTTTTGCGTTTACAGTTGGTGGAGCTGGAATAATATTATTTGCATGTACGGGGGAGAATGCGCTAAGAGATAATGTACCTAGTAATGTGAAGATTTTTGCGCGTGACGAAAGCAGTTTCTTCGTCATAAAAATAAGCATAATGTTCCTTTATTCTACTGTTATAAAAGCCAAAATATTTTTCAGCAGTATAGCATTATTATTCTTTATTACTATGGTCTAGTAAGGAGGAAGTTGTTACTTTTCGTGTATTTTATACAAAAAATATAGAGTGAATTGATATTTTTATTATTTTTAGTGGTAGTCGCTGGTTAAATTTTAGCTTTATATACCCGTTATCATTTAAGATGCTCTGAAATAGCCTCTTAAGTGGTAAAGGGTATTTACTCCAAATAAAGTTAATTGAAGATAAATAATAATGTGAGCTGCGGTTATTTATCTTTAACTTAGACTATTCTATGTAGCTTTTAAATGCTTTCGGATACCCACTTTGTTTGATTTTAGTGAGTGCTTGTTCAAGTTTCATTTGACTGATGAATGGGCCTATTTTTACTCGATAAACCCCGTCTTGATATGGAGTGCTAATTTTGTAGGTATATTGTTTTTTTAAGGCATTAGATGTTTCTATCGCTATATGTTTATGCTGAGTTGCAAAAACTTGAATATAACCGATGGGAGATGTGTTTTTCTCAAGAGTTTGATCAGTATTAATGGCTTCAATGGTAACGATTGCCGTACCTTTTTTTAGCATATCAAGTTTGTAGGCCGCACTGTAAGATAAATCTATAATTCTGTTTTCATGAAAAGGACCACGGTCGTTTACTCGAACAACCACTGATTTTTTATTGAGGTGGTTTGTTACTTTTACATAAGTGGGCAGGGGTAAGTTTTTATGGGCAGCACTCATGCTATACATGTTATAAACTTCACCATTTGATGTTAAATGACCATGAAATTTATTGCCATACCAAGAAGCAACACCCGTTTGTTTAAAGTTATTGGCAGACTCTATAACTTGATAGTTTTTACCTCTGACATTGTAATTTTTATTTCCACCTCTACTATGGGCTTCATTTCTGGGTACTGCATCTAACAATTCAGCCGCTGTAGGTGTTCGAGTGGGGGTGCTGTCATCTTTCTGGTGGTATCGACCTGTTTGAGTACTACAAGCACTAATCAATATTATTAATAAAACTAACCATTTCTCGTGTCTCATACTCAGCCTTGTTTATTTATTTGTACTTATTATGCATGTACGCGTTTATTGGTGCTTATTGCCATGATCATGCCAAACCCAGCCATTAGGGTTACCATAGATGTACCACCGTAGCTTACAAGAGGTAAGGGGACACCTACAACAGGTAATAAACCAGAAACCATACCAATATTAACAAAAACATAAACGAAAAAAGTTAAGGTTAAACTACCCGCTAACAATTTAGTAAAGGCTTGTTGAGCATTAATGGCAATGTAAAGCCCTCGTATAACTATGGCTAGATAAACGGCCAGTAATGCAGAAACGCCTATTAAACCAAATTCTTCACTAAATACGGCAAAAATAAAGTCGGTATGTCGTTCAGGTAAAAATTCCAGTTGAGATTGTGTACCTTGTAACCAACCCTTGCCATGAATTCCTCCTGAACCTATAGCTATTTTTGATTGAATAATATGGTATCCACTGCCTAAAGGATCTTGTTCTGGATTTAAGAAGGTTAATACACGTTGCTTTTGATAAGTTTCCATCAAGAAAAACCATAAAATAGGTGCAAAGCCTGAAGCTAAACCCACACAAACACCAATTAACTTCCAACTAGCGCCTGCTAAAAATATAACAAATATACCTGAGCAAGCAATCAGTAAAGAGGTGCCTAAGTCGGGTTGTTTAGCGATGAGTAGTGTAGGCATAAGTACTAAAATAAAAGCGATAATGATATTAGATATTTTTGCTGGTAGATCGTATTGGCTTACGTACCAAGCGATGGTGATAGGTACAATAAGTTTCATTATTTCAGAGGGTTGAAATTTCATAAAACCTAGGTCTAACCAGCGTTGCGCACCTTTACCTATGTGTCCAAATAAGAGTACAGACACAAGTAACATTAAGCCTAAAACAAACATAGGTACAGCCCATTTTTGATAAGACATAGGTGGAATTTGTGCTACAACTAACATAACGACTAAGGCTATGCCTAAGCGAATAGATTGTCTAATGACAATATCTAATTCTTGTCCACCAGCACTGTATACAACAAAGAGGCCTAATATCATTAAGCATACAATACCAATTAATAGAGGAAGGTCGACATGAATACGTTGAAGTAGGGTTCTATGCCTTTGATGATCTTGGCCTGCTGTTCTCACTTGTGGTTACTCACGTTTTTTTCACCATAAACTTTTGTGTGATGTGGGTGGCGACTTGGATCTTTACTGATAATCACTCTGTCACCAAAATACTGATCCATCATTTGTCTTGCTACTGGCGCTGCGTTTGATGCACCACCACCTTTTGCTACGTTTTCTATAGCAACCGCTACGACTATTTCTGGTGACTCATAGGGAGCAAAAGAGATAAACATAGCGTTATCGCGTTGATTCTCTTGTGTAGTTTCAGCATCGTATTTTTCATCTTGTTTAATATTGGCAACTTGCGCTGAACCAGTTTTACCTGCTGCATCGTAAGTTGTTCCTTTAAATGCGTTATAACCTGTTGCTCCGTATTTTTGAACAGTGTTATGTAAAGCATCTAATACTAAATCCCAATTTTTAGGATCTTGTATAATGATAGGGGGTTTGTCTTCGTAAATGACATCTTTAGTGACAGTAGACACTGATTTTTTATTATCAATGATGATATTGGTTGTTTCGGTCGTTGATTTTAATAAATGTGGTATTTTTACTTCACCTTTATTGACCAAAATTGTAATTGCATTAACGAGTTGAATGGGGGTTACTGTCCAATAACTTTGCCCTATACCCACAGATAGCGTTTCGCCGGTATACCATTGTTGATTATATTTAGCTCTTTTCCATTCAATACTTGGCATAGTACCGCTTCGTTCTTCATGAATATCTAAACCGCTATACTCACCAAAGCCAAACTTTTCCATCATGTTACTTATACGCGTTATGCCTAATCTAAAGGCAAGGTCGTAGTAATACACATTACAAGACTCTTCTAAAGATTTGGTTAAATTGACTTTACCATGCCCCCATTTTTTCCAATCGCGCCTTTTGGTTTTCACACCTTTAAGTTGATAAAAGCCGGGATCAAAAATTTCATATTCTGGGGTGATCATTTTCTCTTCTAGACCTGTTAAGGCGATAAGAGGTTTTATGGTTGAAGCTGGCGGAAATAGGCCTTGCGTACTTCTATTGATAAAAGGTAAGTCTTTAGAGTTTCTTAATTTATTGTAATTTTTACTACTAATGCCGTGAACAAATAAATTACCGTCGTAGCTAGGGTTTGAATACATTGCGAGTATTTCACCATTGCGAGGATCCATAATAACGATTGAACCGCGTTTTCCCGATAAGGCGCGTTTAGCGACCATTTGTAATTCAATATCAAGACTTAGTGTAATGTCTTTTCCTGGTACAGGAGGATTAAAGCTTAGGGTTCTTATTATTCTACCTTGGTTATTTATTTCTACTTCTTGGTGACCAATGGTGCCATGTAGCACGTCTTCGTAATATTTTTCTAAGCCCAATTTGCCTATATTACGGGTTGCAGCATAGTTATCAGCTTTACCCTGATCTTCAAGTTTTATGTTGTCGCGTTGGTTTATTCTAGCCACATAACCTATTGAATGTGTCGTTAAATCACCAAATGGGTAGTAACGTTTTAATCGAGCATCAATAAAAAAACCAGGGAATTTATGTTGATTTACCGAAAAAGTTGCAACTTGTTGATCACTCAACCTAGAGTGTATTTCAACAGGTTTAAAACGTCGTTTGCTACGAATTGACTTTAGAACTTTTTCTTGTTTTTCTGCGCTAATATCTAATAATTGACTTACTTCTGTTAGTTTTTCTTGTATGTTTTTAACATCTTCAGGAATGACTTCTAAACTATAAATAGGTTTGTTTTCAGCTAATAAAACGCCGTTTCGATCAAATATAAGACCGCGGTTAGGAGCAACAGGCAATAACTTTATACGATTAGAGTTAGATTTTGTTTGGTATTTATCGTAAGAATTAACCTCAAGACTATATATATTACTGAATAAGATCAGCAACATAATTAGTATTCCGATAAATGAAATAAAAGCTCTACGTGCAAATAAGTTAGCTTCTGCCGTATGGTTTTTTATAGAAATGCGTTTACGTGCTGACACTTAAGGTTATTCTCTGTGGTATGGATGGTTGTTATTAATGCTCCACGCACGGTATAAACTTTCAGCAACAACTATTCTTACCATAGGGTGAGGTAAAGTGAGTGGTGATAAAGACCATTTTTGTTCAGATGCTTGAATACAAGCAGGTGCTAGCCCTTCAGGTCCACCCACAAGCAACGCAACATCTCTGCTGTCGTGGTGCCAGCGTTCAAGTTGTTGAGCTAATTGAGGTGTTGTCCAAGGTTTGCCTTCTACTTCAAGGGTAACAATACGGTTTCCTTTTGGAATAGCCGCTAAGGTTAGTTCACCTTCTTTTTCGAGAATACGAGAAATATCTGCGTTTTTCCCCCGTTTACCTGGAGGGATCTCAACTAAATGAAATGACATATCACGCGGAAATCTTCGGCAATACTCGTTGAATCCTTCCGTGACCCACGATGGCATTTTATTGCCTACCGCGTAAAGGGTAATACGCATAATAAACTATACTATTCCCATAATTGTTCTATTTGGTATAAATCTCGAGTAGGGTCAGTCATAACATGAACGATAATTTCACCTAGATCTACGAGTGACCATTCGCCCACATCATTTCCTTCAATGCCTAAAGGTTCTAAACCTTCAGCTCTACATTCCATAGCAACTGATTGGGCAATTGATTTTACATGTCTGTTTGAGTTGCCTGAACATACGATCATGTAATCAGCAAAACTTGATTTTTTTGATATATCTAAAACGGTAATATCTCGGCCTTTCATGTCTTCTAGTTTTTCAATAACAAAGGCTTTAAGTGCGGTATTTTCCAACGTGTGTTCTCTTTGGTTTTATTAATGGTTATATATGAGCTACATAATATCACTTTTTAAATTCTTAGGTAAGCGTGCATTTTACTTGAATCGAAAACTTACTTAATAATTTAGAGTAGTTATTAGCACGTTCGATGAATAAAAGAGAACTATGGTCTGTTTTTAATATGGGCTATTTATTTCTATATAACTGATTAGCGTTAATATATTCAATAATATCGCTAGGTAACCATTGTGAGCAGTCAAGGTTATTGACTAGATTTTTTCTAATTTCAGTGGATGAAATATTTACGTCGTCACAATTGTGTAAAAAAATATATCCTGACTTTTTTACTGCGTTATTATCTGTAGTGATATCCGCAGAAGAAGATAAATATTGGTGTGTAGCTAATAATTTTTTGCTTTCATTGTTAATGGTTGATAAATCGTAACCGGGCCTAGTATTCACAATTAAATGGCATTGTTGCAGAATTTCTTGCCATAAATACCAGGTGGTAAAGCTTAATAATGAATCCATTCCCATAATAAAATACAGTTCACTTGTGGGGTATTCTGCTTTAATTTCTTTCAACGTATCTATTGTGTACGATAGGGTAGAGCGTTTTATTTCTCTTATGTCTAACTCAAAAAAAGGTTCTTTTTTACAAACCAGTTTTGCCATGTTTACACGATGTTCTGTTGAAGCATTTGTACTATTTTTATGAGGTGGCTTATGCGCCGGAATTACGAGGACTTTGTCGAGAGAAAACTGTTTGATGACTTGTTTAGCAGGCTCTATATGGCCTTTATGAATAGGATCGAAAGTACCACCTAAAATGCCTATTTTTAGTGCTTTATCTTTTATATTCTCTGAGGTGTTCATTAACTATATTCGTAATCTAACGGTAAGTTTGACGTTGTTTGCCCAAAATATAAGGTGATACAAACATCTGAAAGTAACAAATAGGGATTAAAGTCGCTGGCGGTTTTACTGATCAAATCAACTTGTGCTAATCGACTTAAACCCTGCTGTAAATTATGCATACTCATATTGTTTAAGGCATTTTGATATAAGGGCTTTTTCTTATCCCATATACGATAAAACTTGTACAAATCGTTGATTGATTCGCCTTGTTTAAGCCTTTCTTGCATTGCAATTAATTGAGATATTTCTTTGTGCATAAACCACACTAATTGACCTATTGGAGCCCCTTCATGTTGAAGCTGATCAAGAATAGAAACGCATTTTTTTAAATTGCCTATTAATAAGGTATCAATCACTTGAAAAGGATTAAATTTAGCCTGATTAATAATGATTTTTTCAGCGTCTTGTATTGTTATTAGATTTTGACCAAACAAAATAGAAAGCTTTTGAAGTTCTTGATCTAAAGCTAGTAAATTACCTTCAAATAGCTCAATCATCAAGGGAAGAACATCAGGGTGAATATTTAGATTAAGCTGCTTAATTTGGCGGTTTAGCCACTGGTGGAGTTGTTTACCTTCAATATCGTATAAAGGTAAAAAGCAACCTAGGTTTTCAAAGGTTTTAAACCATTTCTTTTTTTGTTGGGCGGCATCAAGCTTTGCACCATGAATAATTAAAATAACATCGTTATTAAATTGTTCACTTAACGCTATGAGTGCTTTACTTGCGGTTTCATTGACCTTGCCGGATATTATTTCTATTTCGATAATACGTTGACTGGAAAATAAACTCATTGATTGGTATTCATAAGTGACATTTGACCAATCAAACTTATCATCGGCAGTAAAACGAATAATCTCGTCAAAGCCTTGTTGTAAGTAAGTGTTTTTAATTGTGGCTAAGCTATCATTTTTTTGCCATGGCTCATCACCAAATATTAACCAAACAGGTTTGAAGCCTTGATTAAGTGTACCTGACAAATTGTTATGGTAAATACGCATAATGAATAGCTTAGTTTCTTTGTGTGGTATTTAGAACAGCGTAAACAGTAAAACTTATAATTTTAAACTTGATAAGTTTCTTAAAATTTTATCTGCTGCTTCTTGACGCATTTCACTTAACATTAGCGTTAACTCACGACTTTTTGCAAGCGCTAAATTAGGATCGTCTTGATAATCTCTATTTAATTCAATTTCATAATCTCTGACTTCTTGGTCTTCAAAAATCAATTGATATTTAGCTGAATAAATAAGCTCGTATTCTGCTACCTGACCATTAGAAAATACCGAGAGGGTTCTTCTATCTAAGGTGTCATTTAAAATACGTAATTCAGGTGTTTGTTGTGTTAATTGCGGAGTAATGTTTATTTTATTAAACAATAAATGTTGCTTTACTAAACGTGTTAGCTCGCCATGTTTATCAACTGAGCTTACATAGATGTTTTGTAATTGAGGAGAAAGTAAATAATCGCCGCGTAATTGAAATCCACATCCTTGAATTAAGCCGAATGTTAAAATTAAGCATAACCATAAAGTGCAGCTATTTGATTTAACGTTTATTTTCAATGTTACATTTCTCTGATTGTTCTACCAACTTTTACGAATGAGTTGATATGAATTTTTAATAATAAAATTAAGTATTAAAAGGGTAGAAATAATATTTCTACCCTTGAATTACAATAGATATGTGTTTTTAGTTAGCGACTATATTTAATAACTTACCTGGAACATATATCACTTTACGTATCGTTTTATCTTCAATAAATCGAGCGACAACTTCGTCTGCAAAACCTATTGTTTCTACTTGCTCTTTAGTTGCATCGGCTGCAACGGTAATTTTTGCACGTAATTTACCGTTTACTTGTACGATAATTAGTTTTTTGTCTTCAACTAAGGCACTTTCATCAACGGCAGGCCATGGTGTATTTTCAACAGCATTACCATCGCCAATAATGTTCCAAACATGATGACTTAAGTGCGGAACAATAGGAGTAAGCATTAAAATAACAGCTCTGACGGCTTCTTGCATGACAACGCGATCTTCAACCGTATCTAATTTTGCTTTGGTTAAATGGTTCATTAACTCCATAATCGCAGCAATTGCCGTGTTAAAGGTATTACGACGACCAATATCATCACTTACTTTACCAATTGCTTTATGTAATTCGCGACGTAATGCTTTTTGATCTGCATTTAATGTCACATTTGCTAGTGTTTGTTCAGGTGTTAAAGCTTCTTCTTGAGTAAAGTCGTAAGCAAGCTTCCAAACACGTTTTAAGAATCTATGTGCGCCTTCAACCCCTGAGTCAGACCATTCTAACGTTTGCTCCGGTGGTGAAGTAAACATAATAAATAAACGAACGGTATCAGCACCGTATTGTTGTATAACTGCTTGTGGGTCAATACCATTATTTTTAGATTTAGACATTTTACTCATGCCCGCTGAAATAACCGCTTCACCGTCTATTTTACTTTTAGCTGCTGTTATTTGGCCTTTTTCGTTACGTTCAACTTCTACGTCTGTTGGTGCTATCCAGTCTTGAGAGCCATTTTCAGCTTCACGGTAATAAGTATCCGCTAATACCATACCTTGACAGAGTAACTTTTTGAAAGGTTCGTCACAATCAACTAGGCCTACATCTCGTAATAATTTATGGAAAAAACGCGCATAAAGTAAATGTAAAATAGCGTGCTCAATACCGCCAACATATTGGTCAACAGGTAACCAATAGTTTGCTTTTTCTGGATCAAGCATTTGTGTTTTATCGTCAGATGAACAAAAACGTGCGTAATACCAAGACGATTCCATAAAGGTATCAAATGTATCGGTTTCGCGTAGTGCGTCTTCGCCATTGTATGTTGTTTTAGCCCATGTTGGGTCGTCTTTAATAGGCGATGTTACGCCATCCATAATTACGTCTACAGGTAACTCTACAGGTAGCTGATCTTCAGGAACAGCAACAGAGGTACCATCAGCTAAGTTGATCATTGGGATCGGTGTGCCCCAATAACGTTGACGAGAAACACCCCAATCACGTAGACGATAGTTAACTTTAATAGATCCTTTGTTTTCAGCAATTAATTTATCTGAAATGGCTTTAAAAGCTTCTTCAAAGTTTAATCCGTCAAATTCACCTGAGTTAATTAAGGTATTTTTTTCTGTAATAGCAGCTGTTGCAATATCTTCGCCTTCAGCACCCGCAATCACTTGCGTAATGTTTAAGCCATATTTAGTAGCAAATTCCCAGTCGCGTTGGTCGTGTCCAGGAACCGACATAACAGCACCTGAACCATAATCCATTAATACAAAATTTGCTGCCCAAACAGGAACTAACTCACCGGTAATCGGGTGAATAGCTTTTAAGCCAAGATCAACACCTTTCTTTTCCATTGTTGCCATGTCGGCTTCAGTAGCTTTATTGGTTTTACAACCTTCAATAAACGCAGCAACGTCAGCGTTATTTTTAGCCGCCTCTAAAGCTAGCGGGTGTTGTGCAGCTACGGCTACATACGTTACACCCATTAAAGTGTCTGGGCGAGTTGTGTAAACATCAAAACTTTCGTTTGAATCGGCAACATTAAAGGTTAATTCAACACCTTCTGAGCGACCAATCCAGTTACGTTGCATAGTTTTTACTTGTTCAGGCCAGTCAGTTAATTGATCTAAATCTTGTAATAACTCTTCAGCATAATCGGTAATTTTAATAAACCATTGTGGGATTTCTTTACGCTCAACTATTGCACCTGAACGCCATCCTCTGCCATCAATAACTTGTTCGTTAGCAAGAACGGTTTGATCAACAGGATCCCAATTCACAGTAGCATTTTTTTTGTACACTAAGCCTTTTTCGTAAAGTTTAGTGAAAAACCATTGTTCCCAGCGGTAGTAGTCTTTATCGCAGGTAGCAAATTCGCGGTCCCAATCGTAACCAAAACCTAACGACTTTAATTGATTACGCATGTAGTCAATGTTTTGGTAAGTCCATTTAGCAGGTGCTGATTTGTTTTTGATTGCCGCATTTTCAGCAGGTAAACCAAACGCATCCCAGCCCATAGGTTGCATTACGTTTTTGCCTTGCATACGCTGATATCGAGAAATAACATCGCCTAAGCTATAGTTACGAACATGGCCCATATGTAATTTACCACTTGGGTAAGGGAACATGGCTAAACAATAAAATTTTTCTTGCTCAGGTTTTTCAACTGCAGCAAATGTTTTGTTTTCGGTCCAATGTTGTTGAACTTCGGCTTCTATAGATTGGGGATTGTAGATGGATTCCATTAACGATTTCTCAGGTATTCAAAAAAATTGCTTATTATTTTCAAGAAATTATTGATTGCATTCTTGATCATATAAGGGGATAAATTAATACCTATAGAATACCTTATCTACACACTATAAATAAACTAATTTAAGTATTTTAGGAATATTGTCTATACTCAAATTAGCTGTATGTCACTTTGTTATCAGTTTAGCTGAAGGGGATAATATGACTAAAAAGTCTAACACTCACAATAATTCACATACTAGCGGTAATGATTTAGTAAGCTGGTTTGATGATTTAAAATCACATGAGCTTACGCATGTAGTTGAATTAGTAGAAGAAGCTAAAAAGTGGGTAAAATCTGCCGAAAGTATTCCAGAAGAAAAGTACCAACAATTTATCGCTAACTTTAAGTTAGATTTAATCGAGTTTTATCAACAGTCACAATCAGATATTCAACATTCTTTATATCTTCAATTATTAAAAGAAACTTTTTGGAAAAATCTTGCGTGCGTAACTGACCAAACACGTGTTGAATGGGCTGAACTTCAAGAAGACTTTGTTCATGATGGTTTGTACAAGGAAGGCGACTATATTGGCTTTGGCGAAGTAGAATGCTTAACTTGTCATCATTTACAGCAAATACACCACGTCACTATTCTCTCATCTTGTATCAAATGTAATGGTACGACTTTTTGTCGAAAAAGCTTAACACCATAAATATATTTATTTTTTAATCTGTGCTTTGCTATCTAGCTTAATGTAAGAGTACACTATGCCTTTATTATGGCTTTAAATAGCTTTTTCCCAGCAAAGTGCTTGTTTTCCTAACCTTTATAGTGAGATCTTCATGACATCAGAAACCGTTACCACCTTGGTCAAACCTCAAAAATTAACGGCGCAATTACCAGAATCTCTATTCACTCAGTCAGACGATATTGAAAAAATCAAACAGCCTTTTGTTGGGCATGAAAGAGCTAAAGAAGCGTTAGAATTTGGTTTAGCCATGAACTCAGTTGGTTTTAATGTGTTTGCAATGGGGGAGCATGGAACGGGTAGACAAACATTAATAAAACAAATGCTTACCGAGTCAGCTAAAAATCAAAATACGCCTGAAGAATGGTGTTATATCAATAACTTTGATGATACTCATGCCCCGTATAAGTTATATTTAAGTCCGGGAGATGGCAAACAACTGGTTGCTCGTATTAATACTTTTATTGATGATTTAATTGCATTATTTCC
This sequence comes from Pseudocolwellia sp. G5-9, assembly GCF_055808995.1. Lineage (NCBI taxonomy): Bacteria > Pseudomonadati > Pseudomonadota > Gammaproteobacteria > Alteromonadales > Colwelliaceae > Pseudocolwellia > Pseudocolwellia sp. G5-9. Next base: position 1,737,155 of record NZ_CM147893.1, on the reverse strand, counting down.
AGAGCTGTTTGATAACCCTAGTTATCAGCGTCAAAAAGCAGCAATCGATCGTGAATTTAACCAACAGTATGATGAAGCGATCAGTAAAGTTGAAGAAACCGCTTTAAAGTGCAACGTTATGTTATTTGAAGAAAACGGCGAGATTGGTTTTTCTCCTGTTGTTGATGGAAAGCCGTTAAGTGAAAACGAACTAGCAAGCTTAGATGAAGAAAAGCGCAGCGCATTTTATCAGTCGTTAACAGAGTTAGAAAACCTACTCTCGGAAGAGTTAATCGAACTGCCTAAGTGGAAACGTTTATCTACTGATAAACTTAAAAAGCTTAAAAATGAAACTGCAGCTCAAAGTATTCAGCCTTTATTAAAAGAGTTAGAACATGAGTTTTCGAGTAACTTAGGTGTTTTAAAATACTTATCTAAAGTAAAAGTGCACGTAGTTGATACGGTACTTGATATTTTAGTAGGGGAAGATAACGAAAAACAAAAAGCCAAAGATAATCGCAAACTTATGGTAGAGCATTTTTTACCTAACTTATTAGTTTCGCGAGAAGCGAATGGCGGCGCTCCTGTTGTTTATGAGCAAAATCCAACTTATCAAAACTTATTTGGGCATGTTGATTTTGCTAGCTTTCAAGGCAGTTCTTATACGAGTTATCGTTTGATTCGACCGGGCGCTCTACATAAAGCTAATGGTGGTTATTTATTATTAGATGCTGAGAAAATTTTAAACCAGCCATTAGTGTGGGCACGCCTTAAATTAGCGATAAAAACTCAAGAAGTTACTATAGAAAATCCATATTCTGAGTTTTCTCAGCCTGGTTCGTATAGCCTTCAACCTGAAAAAATTCCGTTAAAAGTAAAAATTATACTTTTAGGCGACGCTGACATTTATTACACCTTGCACGCTTACGATCAAGAGTTTAACGAGCTGTTTAGAGTGCTTGCTGATTTTGATCGATACCTTGATAAAAACGACGATAACCTTATAGCCTATGCGAATTTAATTCGACAACGCGCACAAAAAAATCAATATCCAACGGTATCAAACGATGCCATTGTGGAGCTGATAAAGTACGCGCTAAGAAGAGAAGAACATCAACATAAAATATCAGCTAATATCGTTCATTCTAACGACTTATTAGATGAAGCTCATTATTTATGGAATAAGCTCAAAGAAGAAGGTGAACTTACCGCTAAACATATCAAGTTAGCGCTTGCGGCTAAGGAAAGAAGAACAGGACGTATTAGTGAAACATGGTTGAGCGAAATTAAAGAACGACAAGTACTTATTACCACGCAAGGTAAGCAAGTGGGCAAAGTAAATGGTTTAACTGTACTTGAAATTGGTGAGAGTGTTTTTGGTACTCCTGCCCGTATTACCGCTACTGTGTATGCTGGTAGCCAAGGTGTTACTGATATTGAACGCGAAGTCGATTTAGGAAAATCTATTCATTCAAAAGGATTTTTATTGTTGACGGGGTATTTGGGGCATAAATACGGTCAAGAATTTCCTGTTTCAATTTCAGCTAATATTGCGATTGAACAATCGTATGGCCATATTGATGGTGATAGTGCCTCAATGGCCGAATTGTGCGCATTAATTTCATCAATTACCCAACTGCCTATTGATCAGGGGATTGCTATTACAGGCTCAATTAATCAGCACGGTGAAGTACAGTCTATTGGCGGCGTGAATGAAAAAATAGAAGGCTTTTATCGTTTATGTAAAGACCGAGGTTTAACTGGAAAACAAGGGGTTATCATTCCTCACACCAATGTCATCAACCTCATGCTGTCTGATGAAGTGATTAATGCGGTAGAAGAAGGCGTGTTTGCTATACATGCTGTTGAAGATATTGATCAATCGTTAGAATTACTGCTAGGAGTTACTGCGGGAAAAGCGAATAGTTTAGGACGATATCCAAGAAAAACAGTGCATAGCTTAGCATTAGAAAAACTTTCTTCTTTTGCTGATATGTTAGAAGGTGGTGAGTAAGGTCAGTACGTAAAAAGTTAGAGTAAATATTCAATAATATAAAAGAGAAGTCTATTATTTACACACAATACTCATATTTATCTTGTATAAAATTGTATAGTCTGTATAATGCGCGCCTCACTTAAGCTGACTTCAATAAGCAATGCTTGATGTGAAATGAGTGGGGTATATCCGCCCAATAGACTTGCCTAGCTAAATGTTCATATTTAGCATCCCGATTGTGCCTTAAGTCTTCCTGGTGGTTTCCTCGTATATATGTATGCGAGATCTTTGATTAAAATATTTTTTCCCTGAATCAAATCTTGCCAAGAGAAGACAATATTATGACAACAACTAACGATGCTCCTGTGAGCTTTGACTCTTTAGGCTTGCCTGAAACTTTATTATCTGCATTAAAAACCTTAGGTTTTGAATCTTCAACTGCTATCCAAGCACAAACTATTCCGCCACTTTTAGCGGGTAAAGATGTTTTAGGTGAAGCGCAAACTGGTACAGGTAAAACTGCTGCGTTTGGCTTACCTGCTTTAGCAAAAATTGATACATCAATTAAAAAACCTCAATTAATGGTGTTAGCACCAACGCGTGAATTAGCAATTCAAGTAGCCGCAGCTATTGAAACATTTGCTAAAAACATGAAAGGTTTAAAGGTTGCTACTTTATATGGTGGCCAATCTTACCAACCACAATTTCAACAACTTGAGCGTGGCGCACAAGTTGTAGTAGGTACTCCTGGTCGTTTAATGGATCACTTACGTCGTAAAAGCTTAAAACTAGATAACCTTTCTTTCTGTGTATTAGATGAAGCAGATGAAATGTTAAACATGGGCTTTTTAGAAGACATTGAATGGATCCTTGAGCATTTACCTAAGCAAACGCAAATGGCGTTATTCTCTGCGACTATGCCTGCGCAAATTCGTAAAGTCGCTAACCGTTTCTTAAAAGATCCTGAACATATTAAAATTGCAGCTGTTAAAAAATCTAAAGCAAACATCCAACAGTTTGCTTGGAAAGTTAGTGGCATTAGCAAAATTACAGCACTTGAACGTATTGCTGAAAGTGTTGAATACGATGCAATGATTGTTTTTGTTCGTACTCGTAACGATACTGTAGATGTTGCTGAAAAATTAGAACGCGCAGGTTACCCAGCACTTCCGTTGAATGGTGATATGAACCAGCAACAACGCGAACGTACTATTGATCAAATGAAATCAGGTAAATCTTCAATCTTAGTAGCAACAGATGTTGTAGCTCGTGGTTTAGATATTCCTCGTATTACTTTAGTTATTAACTACGATTTACCAGGTGATAACGAAGCTTACGTTCACCGTATTGGTCGTACAGGCCGTGCTGGTCGTGAAGGTATGTCAATTGCTTTCTGTCGTCCTCGTGAAATGTATTCATTACGTCATTATGAACGTTTAACGTCTGGCACAATCAATACTTATGAGTTACCAAATATTGAAGATATTGGTAAAGCACGTATTGAACGTACTCGTACTAAAATAGCTGATGTTGTTGCTAATAGAGATATTAAAGCAATGCGTGAAATTGTTGAGCAAATGGCTGAACAGTCAGAGCTTTCAATGACAGACTTAGCGGCAGCATTATTATTTGAAAGACAGATTAACCAGCCGTTACAACCAAAAGAAGATCCTAAGCCTCGTCGTGATACTCGTGAACGTAACGACAGAAATGATCGTGGCGCTAGAAATGACCGTGGTGGAAGAAATGAGCGTGGCGCAAGAGATAGTCGTGGCGGAAGAGATGCTGGTCGTGGTGGTGAAAGAGCTCCTCGTAAAGCGAAAGAAAACCGTACAGACGTTGATTGGCAAACATACCGCCTAGAAGTAGGTAAAGAGCATGGCGCTAAGCCTGGCGATATTGTTGGTGCTATTGCTAACGAAATTTCTCTTGATAGCAGCTATATTGGCGCAATTAACTTACACGAAAAACATAGTTTTGTTCAGTTACCTAAAGGTATGCCTGAGAAGTCGTTTAAGCAATTGAAGAATGTACGTATTCGTCGTCAAGCTATTGATATTAGTGTTTCTGATGCTTCAGCTGCACCAGCAGAACGTCCTCGTCGTACAGAACGTAGACCAAGCTAATTTAGTTTGATTCATCCTCATTAGGGTGACAGAAACAAAAAAAGACGCTAATTAGCGTCTTTTTTTATGATTGAAATATAATTATTACTTCCAGTTTTTAACTTTTGCAGCTTGCAGCTTTTTATATCCTTCAAGTAGCTTTTGATGCGTTTCAAAACCTTCTAAGCTCAAGCCTGGGCAATGTAAACCATCAAATACTATCTTACCTTCAACAATATCTAAACAACGCTCTGAAAGCTCTTTACCGTACATTAATCCTAAAGAGGTCATGTATTGGCTATAGTCACGCGATTCATCCCACTTTATTTCAAGTAGTGCTTGTAAACAACGATATTTACGTGTGTTTTCTTCATTGTTTTGGTCTAAATGTAATGCCCAGTTAACCCAATCAAGTGCTTGTTCATCCTGTGCTGCTAGTGCAAGTACAGCTTTCATCTCTCCCAAGCGGAAGTCTGCCCACGTTGTCCCAGCGTCTGGCGCTAAACCAATAAATTCTGCGGCAGCAAGTGCGTCGTTGTATCCGCCTTGCTCTAATGCGTCTAAAATTTCTAGCCATTCCTCTGGATCACCATCTTTTAATGTTAAAAAGGCTTCTCTGAATAAGGCCCCGTCGTTATTGTTGTTCCAAACAATTTCATCTACAGGGTAAATATCTGACATACCAGGTACTAATATACGACAAGCGTATACATCTAAATGGTTATAGTCAGATATCAATATGTCGTGACCCATGTCGTGAATAATTTTTACAAGGTTGTCATATTCGCTTTGTGTATCGGCGTCAAAATCCCAATCAACAAATTCGTAATCAGGCGTTTCTTTAAAAAAGTCGTAAGAAATAAAGCCACTTGAATCAATAAAGTGTAATTCAATGTTATGAGGTGAGGCTATTTCGTCTTCATCAAAACTTGGCGGTTGAAATACGTCTAATTGATCTAAACTTCTACCTTGTAATAATTCAGTTACGGTACGTTCTAATGCCACTTCAAAACTTGGATGAGCACCAAACGACGCAAATACACTTCCGTCTTTAGGGTTAATTAAGGTTACGCTCATTACCGGGTATAAGCCACCTAAGGATGCATCAGCAATACGTAAGTGAAAACCATGGCTTTCTAGTTCTTTACAATCGGCTAAAATAGTTGGGAATCGCTCTAATACTTCTAGAGGTACTTCAGGTAAACAAATACCTTCTGCAATAATTTTATTTTTTACGTAGCGTTCAAATACTTCAGACAAGCTTTGTACGCGCGCTTCGTTTTGGGTATTACCTGCCGACATACCATTACTAACAAACACATTACCAATAACATTTACAGGCACATAAATAGCTTTTTGATCACGCTCTCTTATATAAGGTAGGGCGCAAATCCCACGCTCACCGTTACCTGAGTTCATGTCGTAAAGTTTATCAACGGTTATTTCTTTATTAGGATCAAAGTAATCCCATAAACCTTCGTCAAGAATACCTTCTGGAATGGTATCGTCTTCGCTGAAAAACCACTTTTCATTTGGGTAGTGAACAAACTCACTATTCGAGATTTCTTCACCTAAATAATAATCAGCAAAAAAGTAATTACAACTTAAACGCTCAAAATACTCACCTAAAGCACTGGCTAAACATGACTTTGCGGAAGAACCTTTACCGTTAGTGAACATTAATCCGCATGATGCATCTTTAATGTGAACAGAATAGCAATTAGCAAGCGGGTTTAACCATGACGCTTCTACAATATCAAAACCGAAAGAAACAAGCTTTTCTTGCATGGTAGAAATAGATGATTCAAGGTCGCGATCTTTACCTTTAATAAAGGTTTTTTCGTTTGTGCTTTCAGTCATGAAAATGTCTCGGCAGTGGGTATATTAAGTTAATGCATATTATGAAGATTATTATACCGAAAGCTATACTCGTTACCATTCAAAGTGTAAGATTTTACTTTTAATATTAAGACACGCTAAAGGTTACGGGTATAGTTAGTGGCTCTAATCGTATTATTGTGTGGCTAGCTTTGTTTTTATTTTATCCCCGCATATTCAATGGCTACGGGTATATCAGTTCTTGTTTCATTACCTTTAGGATAAAGCTATATGCTTTCTAAACAAAAGTCTAAAATTAAATATGTGCCAGAAGTGTCATTTTACTATAGGTCTGATGCGTTTGAATTGGAGGTTGTGGAATTAGAAACTCTTCAACAACGCTCTAATCAATGGGAAACTCGACCTAATTTACCACACAGACTTGGTTTTAATATTTTGATTGTTATTGAACAAGGAACTGGTTATCACTTAATAGATTTTGAGAAAACATATTTTCAAGCGGGTAGTGTTCTTTTTGTGAATAAGGGACAAATACAGGCATTTGATTTTTCTAATAAATTAAAAGGTAAAGTCATTATTTATACAGAGTTATTTCTTACTCGTTTACATAGTAAATTATCTATTCCATTTTCTTTAGGTTCGACTATGCCTAAGACTTTTGTTCCTCATATAAGTTTAAATAAAAGTTTGGAACAAAGTACGATGCGATTAATCGATGAATTGAATGTTGAAATCAGTCAAGCTAATCCATTTCTTGAAATTATAATATCTCTATTTGGTGCCTTGATAATGATACTATCAAGGGAAAGAAAAAATTTAACTTATACCTTACCTAGTTCACATCTTAAAAAGTTTGTTGCGTTTCAAAAAATAATTGAGAGTCATTATAACGACACCAGAGAAGCTGGATTTTATGCGGATAAGTTAGGGATCACTTATAAGACATTAAATCTTTTATGTAAAAAAATAAGTGGGGTAACTGCAAAATCTTATATAGATCGTTATGTTGTTCTTGAAGCTAAGCGGCGATTGGTGATTGAACAATGTGATATAGATAGCTTAGCTGAATACCTAGGTTTTAAAGAAACCACAAATTTCACTAAATTTTTTAAGCGACATACACAAATATCTCCTAGTCATTTTAGAGATAATGTTTGATATTTACCATTTTAAGGTTGAGTTACACCTCCTTTTTTCTTTGTTTTCATAACATCATATTGTCATATTTTATTGTTAAATTATTAGCGCGAGTTGACCTTTGCGGTATGTTTTTGCTACAGCTAGTTAGGTTATTATGTAAGGCTTCGTTTTTGATATGCCGTTATTCTACATAAAAAAACGATAACACAGCAGAAATGCCAAACTCGCCTTGCCTTACAGGTTTATTTAAACGCGATTTACTCGTTGTTGTTGCTCTTTTACATGGCATGACTATGCCACAATCACAACGCCTAAATTAAATCGTGTTTAATTTGAATAAAATTTATACTCAAAAGGTCAGTACGCTCGAAGATAAATATAATAAGATATTATGGTGTTGTTTCAACGAGCATATTACTTTTTATATTTACTTAAAGTTGAATAATAAAAAGTATAATTTAAAAATTAACTCAAATAACTCTTATATTAGGAAAAACTATGATTAACAAAAAGTTTGCAATACTGCTTATATCTTCTTTTTTAACTTTTTTTACAATAACGTCTAGCGCTAATGATAAAGCGCTTGATATGCAATCGGCTCAAACATTAAAAACAGCTAATGCTTTTCTTGCTGCTGCAGGAAGTGGTGATATGGCAACATTAGACAAATTAATGGCTGATGATTTTGTTTGGCATAATGAAGGTGATAAACAAATTCCTTGGATAGGTAATTGGAAAAGCAAGGACACTGTATTGAATAAGTTTTTACCAAAGTTTGGCGCAGGATTAAAAGTAACCAGTTGGACTACTGATTATAGTTTTTCAAATGGTGACCAAGCTGTATTTATGGGAACAATGAGTGCCATTGCTAATAACAGTGGAGTTGATACCGGTAAATTTAGTTGGGCTGTTCGTGTACATGTTGAAAATGGAAAAGTGAAAAGCTGGAATTGGTTTGAAAACAGTTACGCAGTGTCAGAAGCATACCATTCAAAAAAATAGTTTTTATTAATTGAGTACAGAGCAAGTAAAGGCTGGTTAATTTTCGGGCATATATGGAAATTATCAGCCTTTAATATAACGGTTAATTATATACCAGCTTGAATAATAAATTAATTAACTAGGCATTAGTTGTTTTTTTGCATCAATGCAGATGCTACAAACTTCATTAATAAAATAAGGATATATATGAGTCAAAAAATCCAAAATGCAAAATTACTTTACCTTGAAGGTATTCGAGATGGTCATGTAAAAGAAGCTGTCGAAAAATATACCGGCGATAGATACACTCAACATTCAACGGGTGTACGTGACGGTAAAGAAGGGTTTATTGAGTTCTTTATGCCATTTATTGAAAGAAACCCTGTTCGCAGTATTGATATTGTTCGAACATTTGAAGATGGCAAGTATGTATTTGTTCATGCTTACCAAAGCTTAAATCACGGTGAAGCTAAATGGATCACGATGGACTTTTTTGATACCGATGCAAATGATAAAATTATCGAACATTGGGATGCTTCAGAACCCGTTCCTGAGACTAAAGATTTAGTTAACGCAGGCAAATTTTAAATCTCTGTTAACACGAGATAATATCACCAAATCTTAAATTAGATAATAGTCGTTTGTATTGTTAACTATTCAATTTTCCTTTCTTTATTAATACTTGCGAATTACGGACACAGGTTATGTTACTAGAACAATTTAATCTCACGAGAAAGTACACGGAATTACTTTGTAAACCATTGAATATTGAAGACTATATTCCTCAATCTGCTGATTTTACTAGCCCTCCTAAATGGCATTTAGCTCATACGACATGGTTTTTTGAAGAAATGCTGCTAAACAAATACCTTGAAGGCTACGTTGTTTTTGATACTGATTTTAGTTTTTTGTTTAATAGTTATTATCAAGGGGTTGGTGAACGAGCAGTGCGTGGTCAAAGAGGCCTTATGACCCGTCCCACTGTAGCTAGCGTTTATGAATATAGAAAATATGTAGATACATATATTACTCAGTTATTAAACGTTGCCCTAGTGACAATGAATAAAGCATTACAAGTACGTATTCACGAACTCATCACTTTAGGAATTCAACATGAGCAACAGCATCAAGAATTACTCCTTAGCGATTTAAAGTACACACTTTCATATAACCCTACTTTTCCCGTTTATGATGAAAATACTGCTTTTGTGGGGGATAAAAATATAGCCTCTGAAAATGATTGGCTTAGCATTGATGAAGGTGTTTATGCTATAGGTCATACAGGAGATAGTTTCTGTTTTGACAATGAACTAGGACGACATAAGGTTTATTTACAATCTTACGATATATCAACAAAATTAGTGACTAATAGAGAGTTTATCGCTTTTATTGAAGCAGGAGGTTATGAAAAGTTTTCATATTGGCTAGATGAAGGTTGGTCTTGGGTGCGTAGTAATAATATTACGCATCCACTATATTGGCATAAAATTAATGGTGAGTGGTTTTACTATACTCTAGCAGGCTTACAGGCCATAGATTTGGATGCAATGGTTTGCCATGTATCTTATTATGAAGCCAATGCGTACGCACATTGGAAAGGAGCTCGTTTACCTACTGAATTTGAATGGGAGGTTGCAAGTAGCCATTTCAATTGGGGGAAACGTTGGGAATGGACGTCTTCTGCTTATTTACCTTACCCTAGCTTTAAAGTTAGCGAAGGGGCTGTTGGTGAATATAATGGTAAATTTATGATTAACCAAATGGTATTGCGAGGAGCTTCTAGTATTACTTCACCTAAACATTCTCGAACAACGTATCGTAATTTTTTTCATCCACGTTTTCAGTGGCAATATACCGGTATCCGTCTGGTAACAGAAAATAAATAGCTAAGCCATTATTTAAAAAGAAAGAGATAAAGTAATGATAGAACAATTTGCAAAAGATGTAGATGAAGGATTAAGCAGTACTGAAAAAAAGCTATCATCTAAATATTTTTATAATAAACAAGGCGATGAATTATTCGTTAAAATAATGAATATGCCTGAATATTATCTTACTCGAGCTGAACTAGAAATATTTACAGAACAAACGTCTCAGATGATACAACACTTAGAGTTAGACCATACACGCCATTTTGAATTAATTGAGTTAGGAGCCGGTGACGGAACTAAAACTAAAAAGCTATTAGCAGCCCTAAATGCACAAGGTTACCGTTATGATTATATCCCTATTGATATATCTAGAAATGCAGTAGATACATTAGCTGACAGTATTGCAACTGAGTTGCCAAACACCTCAATAAAACCTCAACATGGTGATTACTTTGATTGTTTACATTCGTTAAAAAATAGCCACCACCCTAAAGTGGTTCTCTTTTTAGGTTCTAATATAGGTAATATGCCTGACAATGTAGCGCAACAATTTTTACAAAAACTGAGCAATGATTTAAATACGGGTGACAAATTGTTACTTGGTGTTGATTTAATTAAACCTGCTTCGGTAATTATGCCTGCTTACAATGACGAAAGTGGAATTACTCGTGCCTTTAATATTAATTTATTACATAGAATTAATAATGAGCTAGAGGCAACATTTAATATTGAAGAGTTTGAACATGCGCCTGAATATGATGAAGAAGATGGCATTGCTAAAAGTTATTTGAAAAGTAAGAGTGACCAAAATGTAGCAATTAAAGCAACAGGTAAAGTTTACCAATTTAGTGCTGGTGAAAAGATTCATACTGAAATTTCTAGGAAATATAACGACAGCATTATTGATCAAATTATTACAGGCACTAAGCTAAAACTTTGTGAAAAAATGACAGATAAAAAGAATTATTTTGCTGATTATATATTAAGTAAAAAGTAGAACAACAATGACAGAAACATTGTGTAACGTGGGCTTAATGGAATTAGGTAAGCGCACGGTTAGTTTTTATAAAGAAGAAATCTTTCATCAAACGACAAACCATCCCAAAATGGCCTGTAGTTTGTTAATGATTCCTGCCGACTTTTCAGTGATCAATAATTATTTACCTGACCAATTCGATTATCTTAAGCCCCTTGTGAGTGAAGCTCTTCAGCAATGCATTCATGCAAAAGTTAATACCCTAATAGTACCTAATATCACCTTGCATGAAGCAATTGAGCAAGTAGATCTTACATTATTCTCTAGCATTGAAATTATACATCCAGTGACTGAAACCATACGTTGCTTACAAGCTAAGAAAATAAAAACTATTACGCTAATCGCTTCAAAATACAGCGTATTATCATCTCGTTTAGAGCAGTATTTTAGTCAAAGCAACATTCTTGTTATTAGGCCTAATAATGAGGATATCGAACAAATTGATGAAATACGAAAGCGCACTTATCTAGGGCAAGAAACAGAACATGATAAAAAAAACTATAACGCTTTAATCAAGCATTATCAGCAAATAGCGCCTGCTGTTATTGCTTGTACTGAACTGTCAATATTACTCGATGAAGAAGCTATATGTTCTGTTTTTGATATGGCAAGAATACAGATACAGGCAGCTATAGTTTATCCCCACTAAATTTGGCATATTGAGGTTGAAAGGGACGCTATATTGTAATATCAAAAATTTATGTCTTTGCTTTTTATTGTCATTTTCATTATGTTATTCTTTTTATATATATGTTATACGATTAAGAGAGTGTATATTTGTTGTCATTTAAGGTGTAGTTTTAGGCCTATCAAAACACACGTGAAGAGGTAACACTATTTAGAACAAGCATAATTACAAGCGCTGTTTTGGCTTGATATTGTTCAAGCGCTTTGAGTGTTATCTTGATTAATAATAAATATAGTTATTTATTAGGTAGGGGACGTTTTTTTAAGAGTTGGCTTGTGGTTATTAAGTACAACTAGTGCGAAAACCTCACCTATTAATTGAGTATTTTTACTGGTTAAAATAGAACAATTTAATAATGAAACGCCTATAAATTTACTGACGAGCAGAAAGGATGTTACTTTGACAAGTGTAAGAACTAAGTTTTGGAGGATGCTAGGATTGCTATCGGTGATTTTTATTATATTTATTTATGTTTTATTTGTCACTGAATTAGCTAAAGAGGTTAACTCACCATTTTTTAATTATCCAAATGAAACCTTTACATTAAAAAAATCAGACCCCTTAAATACTATAGATAGTCTTATCAGTAGCGCTTTATTACTTCCTCTAAAAAAACAAAATAACCAACTACTAATTTCTTTAAATACAGATGCAGGATTAGTTATACCGTTACAACATCTTACTTTTATTGTTTTGCTTGGGTTATTATTTCCTATTTCTGCATTTTTCATTATATCGTATGTCGTTTTTACGGTAGCAATTAATTATCAATCTAGAAAATTAGATAAAATTTTAATGCCAATGTGTGATCAAGCCAAAAATTTAATTGATACTTTTGGTAGTAATAGCACCGAAAAAAAATCATATTCAACATTGTCGCAACTTAATATTTATATTGAAGATCTCACTAAATACGCAAGAATTTATCAAGCCAACTCTGAACAAAGTGCGTATTGCGATAAGTTAACATCGCTCATTAACCGGCATAAATTTTTAGAACATATTAACGAACAAATCTCTATTGCAGATGAAACAAAAATAAGATGCGGTTTATTATTTATCGATTTAGATGGCTTTAAACAAGTGAATGACTCGTTTGGGCATTCGTTTGGAGATGAAGTATTAATTCAGGTAGCAGAACGTTTAAAAAGTGTTGTAAGAAGCCAAAATTTAAATTTTAGTGATAACGAAGAAGATAAAGAATATAACTTATCACGACTAGGCGGAGACGAATTTACTTTATTCCTTCAAAATATTGAAGAACCAGAGATTGCCGTAAATATAGCTAAACATGTATTAAAAGAGTTAGAGCGCGACTTTATTTTAGGTAATAAGCTTATTAAGATTAGTGCCAGTATTGGTATTGCTGCATATCCTGATAGTGCTAATAGTCCTGAAGCACTTGTGCAAATGGCAGATGTTGCAATGTACCGAGCTAAAAAAGAAGGACGTGGTATTTATCGTATTTACTCACCAGAAATGGGCAGTAAATTAAGACGTTATCATTATTTATTAGAAGAAATGAGGTTAGGTATAGCATCAAATAGCTTCTTTTTAGCTTTTCAACCTATTATTCATGTTGATGGTTGTGTCATTAGTTATTTTGAAGCATTAGTTAGATGGCAGCATCCGATTGAAGGTATTGTTACACCGGCTGAGTTTATTCCTATTGCCGAAGATTCAAATCAAATTTTGGTGCTAGGTGATTGGATCCTTATCGAAGCGTGTCGTCAAATGGCTGCTTGGCATAATGCAGGTATGACTAAAACTAAAATATCTGTGAATGTGTCTGGCGTACAATTAAAACATCGACCCATTTATGATTGGGTTATGGGAACTCTCAATAAAACAGGCCTACCACCAAGCTCTTTAATGTTGGAAATAACTGAGTCATGCTTTATCGATATTTCAGAAAATATTATTTCGGAGTTAGAAAAACTCAGAAAAGAAGGTGTTTTTATTGCCATTGATGATTTTGGTACCGGTTTTAGTTCACTTTCTGTTTTAGCTACACTGCCTGTAGATGTGTTGAAGATTGATCGTATGTTTGTATCTGAAGCGAGTCATAACGAAAAATACCGCAAAATATTAAAATCGATAGTTGAGCTTTCTCAACGTTTAGATTTAAAAATTGTTGCTGAAGGTATTGAAGAAATAATACAGCTAGAGTTATTAAAATCTTTAGGTGTTGTATATATTCAAGGCTATTTAATTAGTCGTCCTGAAAGTTCAAGAAACGTGGGGGATAAAGTGTTAAAGCAAGGAATGAATCATTTAGCACAGTTAGGGACCGGAACTTGGACACCATCAACATCGCGTGTTATTTGATAGTAATTAACCATTTCAAATTGATGCCGACTTAAATACTTTTATTCCTATTTTTAGTAATTTTGAATATAGCAAAACTTAAAGGCATTAGCTTTAATTAGATAAGTAGAAATAAGTAGTATATCCAAAAGAAAGGATGTTTTTTCATCTATACACCATAGCTCTTATCTATTAATATATCCGGCAATTAATTATGGATGATATTTAATATCAAGGAAAAGATGTCGAGTTACTTTAACTCGGGTATTCAATGTTTATCATTGATTGCCCGTTTTCACCAAATTCCAGCCGAGCCCAGTGCGTTACTTCGAGAATTTCAACACGAAGATGAATCGTTAGCCGACATTAACCTAATACGTGCCGCAAAAAGCTTAGGTTTCAAAGCCAAATTTATTGTTGATACCGTTAAAGATTTAAAGGCAGAAACATTACCCACTATTGCTCGACATAAAGAAGGCCACTTCTTTATCATCGCCAAAATTACTGACGATGATGTACTTATTCAAGATTTACAACAAGGTAAACCTGTTACTCATACTCATGAAGAACTCAGTGACTTTTGGACAGGTGACTTACTCTTACTCTCAAAACGTAATGGTTTATTAACCGAAAGCGCTAAATTTGGTTTCTCTTGGTTTATCCCTGCACTTATTAAATACAAACCGTATTTTTCTGATGTATTTATAGCCTCATTTTTTATTCAACTTGTAGGACTAGCAACACCTATATTCTTCCAAGTGGTGATTGATAAAGTACTTGTACACAAAGGCATGACAACATTGGATGTTTTAGCGGTTGGCTTCTTTATTGTTATTACCTTTGAAGTTGTTTTAACAGGGCTTCGAACCTATGTGTTTTCACACACCACCAACCGCGTTGATGTTGAATTAGGTAGCAAGTTATATAAACACATGTTATCGCTCCCCATTGCGTACTTTAATGCCCGACGTGTTGGTGATACTGTCGCTCGTGTAAAAGAGTTAGATAGCATTCGTGAGTTTTTAACAGGTTCTTCACTCACCGTTGTATTAGACGTGTTTTTTAGCTTTGTTTTTTTCAGCGTTATGTTTTATTACGCACCACTCTTAACATGGATAATTATCGGGACTATTCCATTTTATTTTGTTCTTTCCCTTATTATTACACCTACCTTACGTAAACGGTTAAATGAAAAGTTCCAACGTAGTGCAGAAAATCACTCCTTTCTTGTTGAATCAGTTAACGGCGTTGAAACCATCAAAGCCATGGCGGTTGAACCCCAATTAAGAAATGCATGGGAAGACAAGCTAGCTGATTACGTTAATACCTCATTCAAAACCAGTAACCTCAATAATATTTATAGCCAAGTGGCGTCTTATATCAATAAGGTGGGTGGGTTACTTACCCTTTATTTTGGCGCTATTGCCGTAGTTACAGGTGAGTTAACTATAGGACAATTTATCGCCTTTAATATGTTAGCGCAGGCGTTAGTGGGCCTATTATGCGTTTAGTTAACTTATGGCAAGACTTTCAACAAGCTAACATATCCCTTCAACGCTTAGGTGATGTGCTAAACGCACCACCAGAACCAGGGTACGACCCTAATCGCGCAACATTGCCCGATATAAAAGGCCATGTATTATTCGACAATGTACTGTTTAGATACGGGCCAAACCGTGCACCAGTTCTAAACAATATTAGCTTTCAATGTCGCCCTGGCGAAGTGATTGGTATTGTTGGCCGTTCAGGCTCAGGAAAAAGTACCTTAACTAAACTTATTCAACGCCTTTATGTGCCTGAGTCAGGCAGGGTGATGATAGACGGTGTAGATTTGGCCATGGTTGAACCTGCATGGCTGCGCCGTCAAGTGGGCGTAGTACTACAAGAAAACTTCTTATTTAATCGCACCGTACGTGAAAACATCGCACTCGTTGATACTGGAATGCTCATGGCACATGTTGTTAATGCAGCAAAGCTTGCGGGCGCACATGAATTTATATTAGAACTTCCTGAAGGGTACGATACCGTAGTAGGTGAGCAAGGTTCATCATTATCAGGCGGACAACGCCAAAGAATTGCCATTGCTAGGGCACTTGTTACTAACCCTAAAATACTCATCTTTGATGAAGCAACCAGTGCTTTAGATTACGAGTCTGAAAGTATTATTCAAGCGAATATGCGCCGTATTAGTCAAGGGCGTACAGTATTCATTATTGCTCACAGGCTATCAGCTGTAAAAGATGCAAACCGTATTATGGTGGTTGATAAAGGTCGCTTAGTTGAACAAGGCAATCATGACCAACTGGTTAAGCATGGTGGTATATACGCACAGTTGTACTCCATACAAAGTCATCATGGTTTAGGTATGGCAGCTAAACCAACAATGCAGAACCAAAACCACGCTAAAACTCAAACAGCAAACCAAGCGACATTAAAGGGGAGCGACAATGCAACCTGATAATGAAACAGCCAATAACAGCGAAGCCTTAAATAATAGCCAAGCAACAAAAAATAATGCACCTGATGGTTCAGCAGAGGTTAATTCGTCAAACGTTCACTCCTCAAATACCACTGAAAAAGCAGCTAAATCAATCTCGTTAGAAAAACTGGCTTTTTTACCTGCAGCTTTAGAAATTCAAGCCTCACCTCCGGCTAAATGGAGCCGTTCACTGTTATGGGCGATTATGGGCTTAATCGTCATATTGATTATTTGGGCCTCATGGGCCGAAATAGACATTATTGCGACTGCTCAAGGGAAAATAGTCCCCAGCGGGCAAGTAAAGGTTATTCAGCCGTATGAAACAGGGGTGGTTAAAACCATTTTTGTCAAAGAAGGGCAACATGTTAAAGCAGGCGATAAATTAATTGCCTTAGACAACACCTCTAATGTTGCCGATGCCGACCGATTAATCAATGAATTAACGGGCTATAAAGAAGACTTAGCAAGACAAACGTTTTTTCTTGAAAAACTCAATTTTGTTATAGAAAAGCTTAAACAGTCTCAAGAAGAAACACTACAAACCAATAATACTGACATAAACAATAAGGCTACTAATAAACAACAGGAGCAAGATCTTTACGATACTGCTTTTTCATTGTTACCCATCAACCAACAATCACTCTTAACCAGTAGTTGGCAAGAATACCAATCAAAACTTAACAGTTTTACCAGCGAAATAACCAAACTTAACGCTGAAAAAAAATCCCGAAAAATAGACGTAGGCCGTTTAGAAAAAACTTTACCGTTAGTAATAGAGCGAGAGCAAAGCTATTACTCGTTATTAGAAACCTCTGCTGTATCGCGTAATCAATACCTAGAGTTAAAGCAACAACGTATCGACCAGGAAGAAAGCTTATTACTGCAACGTGCGAATGTAGAGCAAATAAGTGCAAGTATTGAATCAGCGAAACAAAACCTTTACGCCTATCAATCAGAAATGCGTCGTAATACCTTACAAGAAATCAATCAATTAACGCGTCAACGTGACAGCCTTGAGCAAGAATTGCATAAAGCTAATCGACTAACACAACTGAGAATACTTACATCACCTGTAGATGGCGTGGTTGAAGAGCTAGTGGTGAGCACGATTGGTGGTATTGTGACCCCAGCACAAGAACTATTACGTATTGTGCCTAACAATCAAACCCTTGAAGTCGAAGCAGGTTTATTCAACAAAGACATTGGTTTTGTAGAAACAGGACAAATCGCTGAAATTAAAATTGATAGTTTCCCTTTTACCAAATATGGCGTGATTGACGGTGAGGTGATGGATATTTCAGCCGATGCAATTGAAGACGAACAACGCGGTTTGTTATTTCCTCTTAAAGTGTTAATGAAAACAGAACAAATTAATGTCAATGGTAAGTGGGTACAACTTAAACCGGGCATGTCGGTGACGGTTGAGATAAAAACAGGTTCACGACGATTAATGGAATTCTTGCTTGCGCCATTGATGAAAGGTGTGAGTGAAGGGGTGAGAGAAAGATGATGGAGTGTTCTATGAGTAATTTAGTAAAACTATTTTTATTTTTTGTTGTTGCTACCGTAGTTGTTACTTTGAGCGGCTGTGAACGAAACACCACAGTAACACTGGTTGACAAAAACAGTGAGTGGACCTTTTCTTATCCAACAAAATATCACAATCGAATATCTAAAGAGAACGCGTTTATGAGCCTTATTTGGCCAGATAATCGCTCAGAAGGAGATACCATATTCTCTAATTATTATTTATGTATTGAAAATCAAAAAGCACAAATAAAAGTTAACTACAGGTTAAGCTTATTTATTTCACCAGAGATGAAAGGTCATAATTTTTACGGTAATAAGAGAATTATAGATGCTGGTAAGGTAAGAGATAAAAATGACGTGTTTATATACGTAGATGATTTTAAATATAGTTACCTTGATTATGGCTTAATACCCATAATGGAATATGAACCTGAAATTTACCTATTATGTGTAAATTCTGGAAATTGTGAGATAGCATTACTTGATGAGAATATGTTAACAGCTACAATTAGTTTTCCTGAACGATATAAAGCCTGTTTTAGTGAGCTTATACCAGCTATTCCTACCTTCATAAAAAAATATAAAACCAGTTATAAAAAATATCAAATAACAATGTTTGATCCATCTTAACATTATCTATAAAAAGTAAAGTTTATAAAAAGGAATTTATTATGTCATTAGAATTAGAAGAAGACACGAGTAAAAGAGTAGATACATTAACACAAGATCATATTAATGAACTTCAGCAGTTTATTACTGATGGAGATAGAGGCGGTTTTTATCTTCACTATTATGAACTTACAGGAGAGGTTCAAGCACTTGTTCAAGCCCAAATTACAACGTACAGTGGTGCTTGGGGAGGCGCTGCTGCGGCAGGAAACTACCTTGCTAAATCTACCGATCCTGTAAATTATACCCTTACGTTAGACGAGTTCTCGAATGATATCGTGTTAGGAACTTTTGCAGCTATAGTAAATGATTTTAATGATCCAAATGGTAATGGAGGTATATTAAATGAAGAACAAATGCAAACAGCAGACTATGAGGTATGGAGACGCAAAGGTATGGGCAACTTATTTCCTGGTAATATTCAAGCCCCTCTTGATGATTCGTTAGCTTTATTTTTTTCTATTGGAACATTACATGCTGGCATGGCGAGCTTTGCTGTAGCGTTAGGAAAACGGCTTAACGATTATAACAGCCCGCGATATTTTCACGAGGAAACATCTAACCTTGAGATTGTATACGATAGTTTCAATAACCATATTGTATTTATTAATGATAAGGAAAATCACCATAACCTTAATGGAAATGAATATGATGCGGATTTCTTGGATGACTTCTGGAGAAAAAGTTTAAGAGCATCACCTTTAGTTGCAAGCCATGATGAACTTTACCTTAATTCAGTTCTAGGTGGTGTACGTCAAGAAATGTGGGATTTTATTCAAGCAAATCAACCGCCAGGGACTCCGTTTAACCTTCTTCTTGAAAATCCAGAAATATCATTGATGAATGTGCTAGCTCAGACTCTTTATCGTAATTTATTTATTCATTTTATGCCGGAGTCTGTGAGTACTCAATTTACTCAAGTCGAAGCCTCTGCTAGTCCTATTATTAAGGATCCACTCTTACTTGATTTGGATGGCGATGGTATTGAAACGGTTAATATTGATATAGGGGTTTTATTTGATCACACTGCTGATGGTTTGAAACAAGGAACAGGGTGGGTAGCCGCTGATGACGGTTTATTAGTATTAGATATTGATGGAAATGGTGCTATTGATTCAGGTCGTGAACTTTTTGGTGATAACACGTTACTTACTGATGGCACAAATGCAGAAAATGGCTTTGCTGCGCTTAAATAACTTGATAATAACGATGATGGTGTTATTGATGAAAATGATAGTGTTTATAGCCAACTACAAGTCTGGCAAGATGTTAACCAAGATGGTATTAGTCAAGTAAACGAATTAGAAACATTAGCCAATCTTGGCATAACCTCAATTGAAGTTAATCAAACTGAAAACGTTAATATTAATCAAAATGGCAATCAAATATCGATCACCTCTAATTTTGTCCGTAATGGTGAAGAATATGAGGTGGGGCAAGTAAATTATTCTGCAAATACATTCGATTCAGAGTTTTTAGATGTATTAGATATTCCTGAAGAAATAGAACATTTACCCAATATAGAAGGCTCTGGTGGTTTAAGAAGTTTACGTGAAGCTGCAACGTTAAATGTTGAGTTAGTAAATCAGTTAGAGTTATTCAGCGCAACTACAACAGCTCAAGAACAAAAAAGACTATTAGATGAAATTTTATGGGAGTGGTCATTAACGTCTAACACGATAACTTCTTATGGTGTAGCAGTTGATTTTAATCAAAAAGATAGCGATGAAAGTGGAAATTATGCACCTTTTGATCTCAATAGGTTTTCACTGGGGAGTGATCTATCAAAAATAGCTATACTGGAAGCTTTTAACGGTAGGCTAATAAATATTGATGGAGGTTTACTTCGTATTGAGTCCGTTGGTTTGGATAATAACTCTGTTCCTAACTTGGAATTGATGTTGAGTAATTTTAGATTTAATAATCAAGGGCTTAATGTTGCTTATGATACTTTAATCGAGTCAGTGTACGCCTCGCTTGTTATACAAACTCGTTTAAAACCTTATTTGGAGAGTGTCGATTTAGCTTATTCTGAAGAAAGTGGGTTATCTTTCGATTCTTCTGAACTTGTAAGCATGCTTGATAGTAATATTTCTACAGATCAAGTTAATGGGTTAATTGATTTAATGGAATTAGCGAAGTTTTCAGGGGCGCAGCTAATGTCTATGAATTTTGATGCTTATAGTTATCTTGCTCAAGCATTTGAGAATATAGCATTAACACCTGAATTAATTACAACGTTAAGTGAATTTGGCTTAACTGATTCAACCACTAATAGCGATGATATATTTATAGGCACAACTGATAATGAAAATATATCAGGCTCTTTTGGCAACGATATTCTTTACGGCTTAGGTGGTATTGACCATATCTTTGGTGGCGAAGGTAATGATGGCTTAAGTGGTGGTGAAGGTGACGACACACTTACAGGCAATTCAGGTGATGATACTTTAAATGGTGGAGCAGGTAATGACAACCTCGATGGCGGCGAAGGGCGTGATAATTTAATTGGTGGGGCAGGTAACGATAACCTTACTGGTGGGGAAGGTTATGATGGCTTAAGTGGCGGTGAAGGTGACGACACGCTCATTGGTAACTCAGGTGATGATACTTTAACTGGTGGAGTGGGTAATGATACCTTAATTGGTAATAGTGGTAGTGATACCTATCTTTTCAATATAGGCGATGGTCAAGATATAATAAAGAATTATGATTTGGATGAAAATAGTGTCGATACGTTACGTTTAGGTGCAGGAATTAGTGCCGCGGATATTAATTTAACGCGCTCTGATTATGACTTATTAGTGAAACTTAATGGAACAACAGATCAAATTGTAATAGGTTCCTTTTTCTATTCTACGTTTAATGCAATTGATAGTATTGCGTTTGATGACGGCAGTAGCTTAAGCTTTGATGACATGAGGGCGGAAGTACTGCTTGGGGATGATGGTGTGAATAACTTCATCGGTTATAAGAGTGATGACGTTCTAAATGGTTTTGAGGGCAATGACACACTAGTAGGCAATGGCGGAGATGATACCCTTATTGGTGGTACAGGTAGTGACACACTCTATGGTAATTCAGGTAATGATATATTATCTGGTGACGCAGAGAGTGATTCGTTAGACGGAGGAGACGGAAACGATACGCTTGATGGTGGTCTGGGCGATGACATATTATATGGGAAACTTGGCGATGACATACTTATTGGTGGCACTGGAAATGATGTTCTAAATGGTGGTGGTGGCAATAATACTTATCACTTCTCTAGAGGTGATGGGCAAGATTCTATTGTGCAAAGCTTATTTAGTTCCAACATAGACTATTTTGATACCTTGGCCTTTGGCGACGATATTAATTTATCAGATATTACTTTATTAAGAGAAACAGGCAGTGGTAATTTAATTATTAGCATTAATAATTCTGATGACAAAGTTACAGTACCAAATTTCTTTGTTGAAGGAATTCATCAACATATTATAAATGAAATCGTATTTTCTGATGGTACTGTTTTAGATGTAGAGGGTATAAAGTTGGCTGTTCTTACCGGAACGGATAGCGATGATGAGCTTGTTGGTTATACAACAAATGATGTTATATCAGGTAAAGCTGGAAACGATTATATATATAGTTATGGTGGAGATGACACATTAATTGGTGGAACAGGAAACGATGTTATTTCTGGCGGTAATGGTAACGATAGGTACATATATTCAGCTGGCGATGGTCAAGATGTTTTCTTCGATGACGTTTATACTGATAGTGAAGTAGGTATTGATGTTATTGAATTTACTAATATTACTTCCTCAGATGTTACTTTCCAGCTTAATAATCTTGAAAATTATAGTATTGAAGATTTACTTATTACTTTTTCTGGTAGCGACGATCGTGTAATTGTGGGGTCACAATTTATGTACGATTCAGCTAATACTGTCATTGAATCTTTTGTCTTTTCAGATGGCGTTACAATTACGGCCACTGAGATTTATGCTTCTATAGCGGGAAATGGAGAATTAAATCAAGTTATTGATGGTTCTAATACTATTCATGACCTTTTATACGGGGGTAGTGGTGATGATGTTATCAATGGTCTTGGCTTTGAAGACAAGCTCTATGGTCGTGGGGGAAATGATACACTCAACGGTGGTAGTGATGATGACATGTTATACGGTGAAAGTGGTAATGATACGTTAAACGGTGAGACTGGTTACGACACACTAAGTGGTGGTGATGGTAATGATATACTTAACGCTGGCGAAGGTAATGATTGGCTCATAGGTAATAGTGGTAATGATATACTTAATGGTGGTGATGGCAGAGACACATACTTCTTTAATTTGGGGGATGGATGGGACTTAATCACTGATAATGTCGTAGACGCAGATATTTTAAAGTTTACTGATATTGCTTCTACAGATGTTGTTTTTCAGCGTAATGCTATAGAAGGTTCTAGTAGAAATGATTTACTTATTAGTTTTTTAGGTAGTACAGACCAACTAACAGTTAACTCTCAGTTTAGTTATGATCAAAGCAATACGATAATAGATTCTTTTGTCTTTTCAGATGGTGTTACGTGGACTGCCGCTGAGATTTATACTCAGATAGAAGGCGACAGTATTCACCTTATTGATGATACGATTAATGGTGGTGAAGGTAATGATGTTCTTAATGGTCATGGAGGAGATGACGAACTAAATGGTCTTGAAGGGGATGACACACTAAATGGTGGTATAGGAAATGATAATCTTTCTGGTGGCGCTGGAGATGATACGTTAGATGCTGGTGAAGGTAATGATGTCGCATATGGCGGTGAAGGTAATGATGCGATAAGTGTTACAGGAAGTGGCAATAATTATTTATATGGTGATGCAGGTAATGATATTTTAATAGGCTCTTATTCTGTTGATACATTAGAAGGCGGTACTGGTGATGATATGCTCCAAGGGGAGAGCGGTGCCGATATTTTAAGGGGGGGGGCCGGTAATGATACCTTAATCGGAGGAAGCGATAACGACGAGCTATTTGGCGGCCTAGGTAATGATACCTTAGAAGGCGGTCAAGGCAGTGATGTATTAAATGGAGGTGAAGGTGACGACACCTTAATTTCTTTTGATAATATTTACGACAACAGTAGTAATATTCTCATCGGTGGGCAAGGAAATGATACCCTCTACGGTTCTTTTGGTGATGACACTTATCAATTTAATTTGGGTGATGGTCAAGACCGTATTATTGAAACGCGCTCAACTCAAGCATATAGTAATTTTACAGCCTCTAACGATACCTTGATTTTTGGTGCTGGTATTGCTACTAGCGACTTGATATTTGCACGTCAAAGTAGCGATTTAGTTATAAAGTTAGAGGGCACATCTGACAGCGTAACCATCGAAAACTGGTTTCAAACATATACAGCACACTTCTTAGTGAATAACTTTCAATTCAATGATGGCACATCTTTAAATGTAGATGAAGTGAAAAGCCTTGTTGTGCAATTAGGTACAGAAAACGCCGAACAAATAGTGGGTTCGACCGGTAATGATAAAATATTAGGCTTGGGGGGCGACGATCAATTATTTGGTCAAGGTGGTGACGATTTTCTTATAGGTGGTGATGGTAACGACTCTATTACCGGCGGCATGGGTAATGACACTTTTGTAGGTGGAGCAGGTAATGACAACTTCTTTATTAATGTTGGCGACGGACATGACATTATTAATGTTGCTGATGGCGGACAAAACACACTGTATTTACAAGACTTAAATCAATCATCATTAACTTTTACGCGTGAGGGAGATGATTTGTTAATAGTAGTGGGTGATGGTGTTACACAATCCATCCGTGTTTTAGAACACTTTTTAGGTGGTGAATCTGCTTTAGATAGAATTTATACCGAAGGC
The DNA here is from genome assembly GCF_055808995.1 of Pseudocolwellia sp. G5-9. Classification (NCBI taxonomy): domain Bacteria; kingdom Pseudomonadati; phylum Pseudomonadota; class Gammaproteobacteria; order Alteromonadales; family Colwelliaceae; genus Pseudocolwellia; species Pseudocolwellia sp. G5-9. The sequence goes on along the minus strand of NZ_CM147893.1, from coordinate 1,712,638 downwards.
GGTGTTTGGTTAAATACTGATGATATTAATACACTTACTGATACTATTCCTACAGAACCAGAACCAGAACCAGAACCAGAACCAGAACCAGAACCAGAACCGACCCCTACACCAAGCGTTGGTGGTGACGATATTATTGTTGGTACAATGAACAATGATATTTTATTTGGTGGTGAAGGTTATGACCAACTTAATGGTGGTAAAGGGAACGATTTATTAATAGGTGGTAATGGTAACGATACTTTTGTTTTTGCAAAAGGCGACGGACAAGATGTTATTGCTGTAGGTAGTGGTGTTAACACTATTGAATTCGCGAGTGATATTAGTTGGCAAGATGTTGCCTTTAACTTACTTAAATCAGGCGATGATCTAGTATTAAAAATAGCGGGCGGGCCAGACCAAGTCACTATTTCAGACTTCTTTATTTATGGCAGTAATACCATTAACGATTTCCGTTTTTCTGATGGTAGTAATTTAACGCCAGCACAAATTTTTGGGGCATATGGTTTAGCTGAAGCAACCGCAATACCACAAGCTGAGACCGAGGTCATTTTTGGTGACTTAACGGATAACTCCATTAATGGTACATCGGGTAATGACACAATTAACGCACAAAGTGGTAATGACACTTTAATAGGTGGTTTAGGTAACGATTTATTAATTGGTGGTCAAGGGGATGACATTTACGTCTTAAACGCTGGTGATGGCCAAGATACAGTGAATGCAGCAGGTGGTGGTTTAGATACTATTCATTTTAATAACGGTATTTCTTTTGGTGATATAGCTTCATCTTTAATGAAGAGAAGTAATGATTTGGTGCTAGGCAGTGGTGATAGCCAAGTAACTATTACTAACTTCTTTCTTGGTGGCGATTACGCAGTAGATAAGTTTACATTTGAGTCTGGTGGTGAATTATCTGCAGCACAAATTTTTGGTGCGTATGGTTTACCTGTACCAAGTGTTACTGAGTCAGATCAAGCGGTACTACTTCCTGATCAACAACAGTTCACACAAGTAATACAGGGTGACTCATCAGATCAAGGCTTATTTGGATCTTCGGGTGATGAATTACTCATCGGCGGAGCAGGTAACAATATAATCGCTGGCGGAGCGGGTAACGATACTTTGATTGGCGGTGAAGGCAATGATTATTACATGTTTAATGTGGGTGATGGGCAAGACACTATTATGCAAAATGATGCAGCAGGTAATGATATATTAATTATTCAGGATGGTGTTTCGATTAATGATCTATGGTTTAGTCAAAGTGCTGACGACTTACAAATAAATATTGTAGGAACCGATGATCAAATTACGATTAACGATTGGTTTACTGGCAATGAACATCAGCTTGATCAAATAGAAGTTGGAGACTCTGTATTATTAAATAGTCAGTTAGAACAACTTGTAACAGCAATGTCGACATACGATGCTCCTATTGGCGAAGGTAGCTCTATAAGTTCAGAAGCTTTGAGTAGTTTAGATGCAGTATGGAGTGAAGTATGGACAACTTCTTAGTGTTTTAAAACGTTTGCTTAACTGAGTACGTTTGAGAAAAAAGGCTTCTAATAATTTTATTAGAAGCCTTTTTTGATTAAGCGATATGTTTTTTGTAAAACTTATATAAATAACTATGCTTTAGTCGCGGCTTTCATACTGCTAATAAAAGTAGATAATTCTTTATTCATTGCTGAATAATCTTCTAAATTATTCTCAATTATTTTAACTACGGCTGAACCACTTATCGCTCCAGCTGCACCTGCTAAAAGTGCTTCTTTAACTTGTTCAGGTGCTGATATACCAAAACCTAATACCGGTGGAGCTGCTTTGTATTTAGTTAGGGTTTCAATTAACGCATTGGCTGGCATTGCCGCTTTAGTCTCTGCGCCTGTAACTCCTGTTCTACTTAATACATAAGTGTAGCCACAACCGTTTTCAGCAACCTTTTGTAAGCTTTCTTCACTTGCATTAGGTGGTGCAATAAAAATAGGGGCTATACCGTGTTTAAGTGCGGCTTCTCTAAAAGGTTTACATTCTCTTATCGGTAAATCAGCAATTAATACTGAATCGACACCGGCTTTTGCCATATCGCCATAAAACTTATCTAATCCACGAGCAAAAATTAAGTTGCCGTAAAGTAATAAGCCAATAGGAATGTTAGGTGCGTATTCACGTATTTTAGTGAGTATATCAATACATGTATCCGTTGTTGTACCTGCATTAATGGCTCGTAAAGCAGCCATTTGAATGGTTACACCATCGGCACTTGGGTCTGAAAAAGGAATACCTAATTCAAGGGCGTCGGCACCGGCATCAATTAAGGTTTTAATTACTGCTAATGACTGTTCTGCGTTTGGATCGCCAATGGTAACGAATGGGATAAAAGCGCCTTCGTTTTTAGCTTTTAGGTCTGCGAAGCATTGGTCGTAACGATAACCGGCATTGTTAGTTGATTGAGTCATTACGCTTCTCCTTTCTGAGCTTCTAAAACGGTATGAACGTGAGCTAAATCTTTATCGCCACGGCCTGATAAGTTCACTAATATAATGGTTTCTTCAGTAACGGCATCAGCCATTTTAAGCGCATGAGCCAGTGCGTGAGAAGATTCTAACGCAGGAATAATACCTTCATTCATGGCTAATGCTTGAAAAGCGTTTAAAGCTTCATCGTCATTAATAGGTACGTATTGTGCACGACCAGTATCTTTTAAAAATGCGTGCTGAGGACCAACAGCAGGGTAGTCTAAACCTGCTGAAATAGAGTAACTCTCTTCTATCTGACCGTTATCGTCTTGCATAATGTAGGTATAATTACCGTGTAACATACCTTTGGTGCCTGCGACTAATGTTGCACCGTGATGATGAGTATTTACACCCTTACCACCTGCTTCAACACCAATTAATTTAACGTCTTTATCTTCAATAAAATCGTTAAACATACCAATAGCGTTTGAACCACCGCCCACACAAGCAACTACGTAATCAGGTAGTCGACCTTCTTCTTCAAGTAATTGTGCTTTAGCTTCTTCACCGATCATTTTCTGAAATTCACGAACAATCGTCGGGAATGGGTGAGGGCCAGCTGCGGTACCTAAAAGGTAATGAGCGTCTTCGTAATTAGCAGACCAGTCGCGAAGTGCTTCGTTTACGGCATCTTTTAATGTACCGCTACCTGCGGTTACAGGAATAACCGTTGCACCCATTAATTCCATTCTAAATACGTTAGGTTGTTGGCGAGCACAATCTACGGCGCCCATGTAAACTCGACATTTTAAACCTAATAATGAACAAGCAATAGCAGTAGCAACACCATGTTGACCTGCACCTGTTTCAGCAATTATTTCAGTTTTCCCCATGCGTTTAGCCAGTAAAGCTTGGCCTAATACTTGGTTAGTTTTGTGAGCACCACCGTGTAATAAATCTTCACGCTTTAAGTATATTTTAGCTAAAGGATTTTTAACTAAGTTTCTACAAAGGGTTAAAGGCGTTGGTCGGCCTGCGTAGCTTGTAAGTAGCTTATTAAATTCTGCTAAAAATGCTTCGTCTGTTTGCGACGCGATAAATTCTTGTTCAAGCTGTTCAAGTGCAGGTACTAATAATTCACCTACGAACATGCCACCAAACTCACCAAAGTAAGCGGGTAATGATTTTTTAACTTCTGTTGTTTCTGTATTAGTTGTCATTGCTAATAGTTCCGTATTTCTGCGAAAACTTGAGTAAGCTTCTCGCTGCATTTAATGCCAGGGCTAGCTTCAACACCAGAGTTGAGGTCTAAGCCGAATAAGTCGTGTTCAGTCAGTAAGTTGACTGCTTGTTTTATATTTTCAACGTTCAGTCCGCCTGCTAAAAAGCAGCTTGATAAATCTTGCTCGCTATCGGCTAACCCTTGCCAGTTAAACGTTTGACCGCTGCCTGCGTTTTTACCGTCTAAAACAGTGTGCTGTATATTGGTTAGCGATAATTCAGGTATTGTGGTTTCTACACCTTGCGCTTTCCATATTTCACAAGTACTTGCGCCATTTTCATTTAATAGTGCTTGTAACTTGTTGATGTAGTTTTGATCTTCTTGTCCGTGTAGCTGAACCGCATAAAGGTTTAAGGCTTTAACGCGTGTCGCAACTTCTTCAATCGGGTGGTTTACAAAAACACCCACATAGTTCAGTGATGTTTCTTGCGTTACGATTTCTTTTGCTTGTTCGCTGGTAACATAACGTGGAGATTTTTCAGCAAATATTAATCCACCGTATACAGCACCTGACTCACGTGCTGCTTGTGCGTATTCTGGCGCTGTTAAACCACATACTTTGTTGTTACCTAATATGAGTTTTCTACAGGCAAGGTCGATGTCGTTTTGCGACATAACTGAACTACCTACCAAAAAGCCATCTACAGCAGGAGCTAGCTCTCTTACTTGATCATTGGTATAAATACCTGATTCTGAAATAACGAGTCTGTCGTTAGGAATTGTAGGCGCGTAATCAAATGTACGAGATATGTCGGTAGAAAGATCACGTAGATTACGATTATTTATACCAATAAGTTTTGCGCCCAACGCAATTGCTCGGTCGCGTTCTTCATCAGTAGAGATTTCAGTTAAAATAGATAAATTGTATTGCTCTGCAACGGCTGCTAGCTCTTTGTATTCTTCATCAGATAGAACACTTAGCATTAATAAAATGGCATCAGCGCCGTAATAGCGAGCTAAATAAACTTGGTAAGTATCAATAAAAAAGTCTTTGTTAAGCACAGGGCATTTTACAGTGTTCGCTACTATTTCAAGATATTCAAATGAACCTTGAAAGTACTTTTCTTCAGTAAGTACTGATATTGCAGCCGCATATTTGTCGTAAATGGTGCAAATTTCTTTTACATCAAAGTCAGCACGAATAAGGCCTTTTGATGGCGATGCTTTTTTACATTCTAAAATAAAGCCAGCATATGGTTTTTCTTCAGTGCGTGTTAGCGCTTTGTACATACTTTTGTTTGTAGGAACAAGTGAATCTTTAAATGATTCTAGTGGTAAAGTTTTCTTTAATGCTTCAATTGAAATGCGTCTATCTGCGACGATTTTTTCTAAAATATTTGCCATGTTATTTTTCTACCTTTACTGCTTCATTCGGTGTTTGGTTCGACACTTCAACCAGTTTACTAAGTGTATCGAATGCTATGCCTGATGCTAAAACGTCTTTTGCCATAATTGCTGCATCTTTTAAGTTGTCAGCTTTATCATGCAAATATAACAATGCTGCACAGTTGATGATTACCGCAGCGTTATGAGCAGGTAGCCCATTACCTTTTAATATGTCTTTAATATAAAGAGCATTCTCTTCAGGTGTTCCGCCTTTAATATCTTCAAGGGTGTAACGTGATAAACCAAAATCTTCAGGCGAAATGGTTTTTTCTTGCATTGTACCATTAGCTATTTCAATAAGCTGCGTTTCGCCATGCAAAGCTATTTCATCTAATCCGCTACCATGTACAACCCAAGCGCGTTTTACGCCTGTTAATAATAAACTTTGTGCAATAACAGGAATTAACGTTGGCGTATAAACACCAAGTAGCATGGTTGATGGAAATGCAGGATTAACTAATGGCCCTAAAATATTAAACAGGGTTCTTATCCCCATGGCTTTGCGAACGGGGCCGGCATATTTAAAACCGGGGTGATAAGCTGGCGCATACAAAAAGCAAATATTGGCTTGTGCTAAACACTCGCTTGCCGTTTCAGGCGACATAGATAAATTAACACCTAAGGCTTCTAACAAATCAGCAGAGCCAGACATGCTCGATACACTGCGATTACCATGTTTAGCCATTTTTAAACCACACGCCGCAGCAAGAATAGCCGCTGTAGTTGAAATATTGATGGTGTTAGCGCCGTCGCCACCTGTGCCAACACAGTCTGCTACATCATTTGTTTGCTTTGGAAAATCAGTAGCGCAAGCGCGCACCGCAATAGCTGCACCAGCAATTTCTTCGGCTGTTTCACCTTTTATTTTTAAGGCGGTAAGGGCGGAAGCTAATAGAGATGGATCTACATTGCCATTAAAGGTATTGGTAAAAAACTGTTCAGCTTCTTGCTGACTTAACGATTGACCATCAACGAGTTGTTGTAATAAGTGAGAGTTCGACATCATAAATTCCTTAACTTGCTTTCTGCTGATTCAAAGCGATTAAATGTTCTAAACTTTGTGCTAATAAGTGACTACCGTAGGTGGTGAGTATTGACTCAGGATGAAACTGAAATCCTAAAACAGCATCTTTTGAATGCTGAACTGCCATAGGTAATACATCGTTATTATCAGTGGTAAATTGGGCAATCATTTCAATAGCATCTGGCATTTTTGTGGCAACTAATGAATGATAACGCGCTACAGGTAATGGATTAGCAATATTTAAAAAAGCGCCTGTACCTGTGTGTTCTACGTTTGATGATTTACCATGCACAATTTCTGGTGCGCGGCCAATAACACCACCGTAATGCTGAATAAGTGCTTGATGACCTAAACAAATACCTAAAATAGGAAATTGTCCTACTGTTTTTGCAATTAATTCCATTAAACAACCTGCATGACTTGGATCTCCGGGCCCAGGTGATAACACTAAAATAACACCTTGTGGGTTATTGTTAGCTTCTTTATTAAGTTGTTCAAGAATGTAATCTACAGGTAAAGTATTTCTGTAAATAAGCGGTTCGTAGCCTAAACATTGAAACTCATCTACCAGATTATAAGTAAAAGAGTCTAGGTTATCTAACATGATTATTGTAGATAACGTTTTAGGTATAGCTTTGTTAAGAGAAGTCATTATCTATTCTCCTTTGTTGCAGCCGTATTGAGTGAAGGGGCGCTTTGAGGCGAATAGTTTTCTACCACTAGCTCTGTGTTTTCAGCTAATTTAATTGCGCTAATTACCGCTTGTGCTTTTTGTTTGGTTTCATTAGCTTCTGATTGAGGATCTGAGTCGTAAACAACACCAGCACCAGCTTGTACTTGCGCCATACCTTTGTTATCAACAAAAGCTGAACGAATAACAATACATGTATCCATCTCGCCTTTACCTGTTAAGTAACCAACAGCTCCGCCATAGCTACCACGGCGTTTACCTTCTATGTTTCTAATTAACTCTGTTGCTTTAACTTTAGGTGCGCCAGAGAGCGTCCCCATGTTCATACACGACTGATAAGCATGTAGGGCGTCTAAATCTAAATCTAGCGTGCCACAAACGCGTGAAACTAAATGCATTACATGAGAGTAGCGGTCTACTTTTAATAAATCGGCTACGTGTCGCGTGCCTGCTTGGCTTACACGTGCAATATCGTTACGCGCTAAATCTACAAGCATAATGTGTTCAGCGAGTTCTTTTTTATCTAAACGTAAATCAAGTTCAATACGGCTATCTAAATCAGGAGAAAGCGTACCGTCAGGATTAAAACCACGAGGTCTTGTGCCAGCTATTGGATAAATTTCTACTTGGCGATTTTTATGTTGGTATTTTAAAGCTGACTCTGGAGACGCGCCAAACATGCAAAAGTCACTGTCTTTTAAATAAAACATGTAAGGGCTTGGGTTACTTTGTTTTAATGATTTATAAGCATTAAGTGTATCTGAACAAGGTAAGCTGAATGTGCGAGAAGGAACCACTTGGAAAATATCGCCAGCTCTAATGTTTTCTTTTAACTGATTTACATTGGCACAAAACTGCTCGTCTGAAATATCGGTAACTACCTCTAATTCAACACGGTTTGATGTTTTATCTGTTTGAACCGCGGTGTAGTTTTGAGAGAGTAATTTTTTTAACTCAGCCAGTCGTGCTCGAATGGTTTGGTTGCTTTTTTCTACATCAGGACCAGAAAATATATTACCAATAACTTCAGATGTTTGCTCTTCATGATCAATAATAATCAGTGTTTCAGCCAAGTAGTATACGAAATCAGGACAGGTGTTTTCGCCTTCAGAAACATCTGGCAGTTTTTCACTCATCGACATCATGTCGAAAGCAAATACACCACCTAAAAATACAGAAAAATCATGAAGCTCATCAGATATTGCTGGCGCTAAGTCATTAAATAAACGTAAACATTGAAAAGGATTAACCGCTAATAAACGAGATTTTTCGTCAAGTTGCTGAGTAACTTCAGGGAAGATGGCAACGAGTTTATTTTGAGAAAATTTAAGTTCAGCATGTTGAATTAAAGCTTGTTTGGCAAAAGTTAAAGCAGCTAAACCATTATCAGTTAACGCGGTAAACGTAACTTCGTTGCCTTGGCATACGATTTTTAATGCGGCATCTGTTAGGAGTAAGCTTTTTAATTGATGTTTTTTATCTATTTCAGCTGATTCAAGTAGAATGTTATGATGATTAGCACCACATATTTTATGGTAAATCGCTAGGGGATCAGCTTGATAATTCGCATTGTCAGTCAGTGTATGTACTTGACCAATGCTTTTTGTATTCATTGTATTTTGAGTATTCATTGTGCTTCCTAATTCTTGGTATTAACTATGTGTTTTGTCATCCTGCGTAAATAGGCAAAAGCCACCACATAAACCAACTTTTAACTTTAACTATTATCATTTTAATCTCTATTTTCTAAATGCGTAAAACGTAAAAAACCCGCTAGCAAAGCAGGTTTTTTGGAATTTATTTTTCAGTATAATTTACATACAAACAATCGCCATAACCTACTTATGTAGAATTATGCCACCACCAAATTAATAAAATAGTTTGTTTTGTTTGTATCATTATCTTTGTCATCTCAGTAAACTTGCCACTAGGCAAATAAAATCCCCTATAGAAGAACTCATTATGGATGTTATGTCAACCATAGAATCTCAAGATTTTTCAAATTTACGCATTGATTTACACAGCCATACTAAATTTTCTGATGGTGGTTTAACTCCGCAAGAGCTTATAGAAAGGGCGACTAACTTTCAAATTGATGTGTTAGCGATTACCGATCACGATACGGTATCGGCCTTAGATATTGCAAATAATTATATAAGCGAAAAAAAATACGCACTAAATTTAATTAACGGCATTGAAATTTCAACGGCGTGGCAAGGTTTTGAAATACATATTGTAGGCTTAAATATTGATCGAACTCATCCTGCTTTATTAAGCTTAATTGAAAGCCAACAAGTTGCTCGAGAAAGCAGAGCAATTACTATGGGTGAAAAACTTGCCAAATGTGGTTTCGATGGTATTTACGAAAAAGCGAAAGAGCTTGCTAATGGGGGATCTTTAACTCGTGCGCATTTTGCTAAGGTATTATTACAGCAAGGCAGTATATCTAAAATGCAGGCAGCTTTTGACAAATACATAGGTAAAGGTAAGCGTGCTTATGTAAAACCTAACTGGTGCAGTATTAAAGAAGCGATAGATGCCATTCATCAAGCAGGTGGTACTGCCGTTATGGCGCATCCTGTTAGATATGACCTTTCAACCAAGTGGCTTAGGCGTTTAGTTATTCAGTTTAAAGAAGAGGGAGGCGATGGTTTAGAAATTGTTCTTCCACAAATGAGTAACGACCAAAGGCAATTAATGCTAAACTTTTGTTTAGAGTATGACTTACATGCCTCAATGGGATCTGACTTTCATCATCCAAATAAATGGAGCGATTTAGGGCGTAATTTACGTATGCCAGAAAAAGCATTACCCATTTGGTCGCTGTGGCCTGAAAAACTGCGATCTGAAATGCTAACGCGTTAGACCCTCAATAAAATGGAGTGATATTATGAGCCAATTTTTTTACGTACATCCTGATAATCCGCAAGGGCGTTTAATGAAACAAGCTGCTGCTATGATTCATGATGGCGCTGTAGTGGTTTATCCTACTGATTCTGGCTACGCTATCGGTTGCCACATGGGCGATAAAAAAGCCTTAGAACGTATTTGTAATATTAGAAATTTAGAGAAAAACCATAACTTCACGCTTATTTGCAGCGACTTGTCTCAGCTTTCTGAATATACCCGTGTAGACAATACCGCTTACCGATTATTAAAAAGTAATACGCCAGGCCCTTATACCTTTGTTTTTAAAGGATCTAAAGAAGTACCTAAACGTTTATTAAATCCAAAACGTAAAACTATAGGTATACGTATTCCTAACAACAATATTGCCCAAGCGTTACTCGCTGAAGTTAAAGAACCTATTATGTCGACAACGTTAATTATGCCTGGTGAAAGTCGAGCAGAATACGATCCAGAACATATTCGTGACATTTTAGAACACCAAGTTGATCTTATTATTAATGGTGGTCATTTAGGCGAACATCCTACAACCGTTGTTGACTTTTCTGATGGAGATATCTCTATCATTAGAGTCGGTGAAGGTGACCCAACACCGTTCGAATAAGTGGATTAACTACATTTTAGTTAGTCGACAGTGTTAGTTTAAGTGGATAAATTTTTGCAGAAAGATACTTCAACAGTAAACGATGGAGAAATGATCCAACAGGTTTTACCTTTGGCTATGATCCACGGTAAGGCTTTTATTGATAAGCCTTTAGACTTGTTTATTCCACCTGATGCCCTTGAAGTGATTTTAGAATCTTTTGAAGGCCCGTTAGATTTACTCCTGTATTTAATTCGTAAACAAAAATTTGATATTTTAGATTTACCTATTGCACCTATTACTAAGCAATACATGATTTACGTTGAGTTAATGAAAGATGTAAAACTCGAACTTGCAGCTGAGTATTTAGTGATGGCAGCTATACTAGCTGAAATTAAATCGCGTTTATTACTACCAAAACAAACTGTAGAAGACACCGAAGAAGATCCGCGAGCGGAATTGGTAAGGCGTCTTCAAGAATATGAAATAGTTAAACATGCAGCCCAAGAGCTTGATCAACTTCCTCGATTAGATAGAGATGTTTTTATTGGCCACGCCAATGTACCTGATAATTTTCAATTACGCACAATAGACGCTGATGTTGAACTGTCTGATTTAATTAGCGCGTTGCAAGATGTAATGAATAGAACCAAAGCGCTAGAACATCATCATATTCAAAAAGAAGCCCTATCTACTCGAGAGCGCATGGCCTTTATTGTGAATAAACTGACTGAAGCGAACCAGAACAATCCTTATATCGAATTTAGCCAATTTTTTGATATTAAAGAAGGTAGGCAAGGGGTTGTTGTAACTTTTTTAGCTATTTTAGAATTATTAAAAGAGTCTTTGATAGAATGTATTCAGGCGCAGGTGTTTGGTCCTATTCAACTTAAATTAAAACACCCAGAAACAGTTTAAATTTTTATACTAGGTTTTTAAATAATGGCTCTTCTTAATAATAAACAGCTAAATGACGAACAACTAAAATGTTTAATTGAAGCCGCACTTTTTGTTTCTGAAAAGCCGATGTCTGTTCAATTATTTAAAAAAACAGTATTAGAGCAATACAATGTGTCTAATAAGCGTATAATTACCCAAATTAATGAACTACGCGCGCATTATCAAAACCGTGGTATCGAACTAGTAAAAGTGGCTACAGGCTATCGTTTTCAAGCGGTTGCTAAGTTTAGTAATGAACTCGCTAATTTATTTAAAGAGCGAGCTCCAAGGTACTCTCGAGCATTACTAGAAACATTGTCACTTATTGCATATAAACAGCCTATAACGCGTGGCGCAATAGAAGATATAAGAGGCGTTGCCGTGAGCAGCGCTATTATGAAAACCTTATTAGAAAGAGATTGGATAGATATAGTCGGATATAAAGAGGTTCCGGGTAAGCCAGCACTTTATGCAACTACTCAGGTATTTCTTGATTATTTTTCACTTGAAACATTGAGTGATTTACCCGAACCTCTTTCTATAGAAAAAGTACCGTTAACTGAATTTAGTTTGTCTGATGAACCTTAATGTTTAACACTGATGTTAAGGGATATATTAGATAACATATATTCAACTATTTGAGACAGAAACGTAGCAATGCTTTTATTAGCATTGGTGAAGTTACTGACGAACGAGAATGAAAAAACATGTCTGAAAAATTACAAAAAGTCCTAGCTCGTGCAGGCAAAGGTTCACGCCGAGAACTTGAAACCTTCATTAGCGCAGGCCGTATTACCGTTAATGGCAAAGTTGCTTATCTAGGTGATCGTGTTGAAGGCAACGAACAAATTAAAATAGATGGTCATTTAGTCAGTATAAAAGCGAAAGAAGACGATTTATGTCGTGTTCTTATGTACAACAAGCCTGAAGGCGAAATGTGTACGCGTAAAGATCCAGAAGGTCGTCCTACGGTATTTGACCGACTACCACCGCTACAAGATGGAAGATGGGTTGCTGTAGGTCGATTAGATATTAACACTTCAGGTATGTTGTTATTTACTACCGATGGCGAGTTAGCTAGCCGATTAATGCATCCTTCTCAAAAAGTAGAGCGTGAATATGCTGTACGTGTATTTGGTGAAGTAAACGAAGCTATGTTACAAACGCTTCGTGCTGGCGTTAAGCTAGAAGATGGCCTGGCTAAATTCCAAAAAATTACTTACAAAGGTGGTGAAGGCCGAAACCATTGGTTTCATGTTGTACTTTCTGAAGGAAGAAACCGTGAAGTAAGACGTTTATGGGAAAGCCAAGAAGTACAAGTAAGTCGATTGATCCGTGTAAGATATGGCGATATGGAAATGAAGCGTCAATTACCTTTAGGTGGTTGGACTGAACTTCCGTTAAAAGATGTTAACTATTACCGTAAATTAGTAAACTTACCCTTAGAAACACAAAGTAAAGTAAAAGTGGATGAAAAGGCAATGGACAACGCGAAAAGCCGCCGTATTCGCCGCTCAGTTAAAAAACATCAAACCAGACAACAAGCACTTCGTCGTCGTAAGTAAAGCGCTGTGGGCGTTTATTAAATTGTCATAAAGTTCTGTCATCATTAATAAACGTCGTCAATCAGTGTTGTTATCTCATAACTCTCAAGGTTTTCCGTGGAAAAAATAATACAAAGACAATACGTTCAAGATTATTCTACTCTGGTTGAATTGTGTAAAACACTAGAAAAATCAAATATGTTAGCTATTGATACCGAGTTTGTACGTACCCGTACGCTTTACCCTAAACTTGGGTTGTTACAAGTTAGCGATGGTGAAGTTATCGCGCTCATTGATCCGGTAACTATAGACGATTTATCTCCATTTTGGGCGTTAATGACAAATGCAGATATTTGTAAAGTACTACATGCTTGTTCAGAAGACTTAGAAGTATTTTTAACGGCAGCTAACTGTAAACCCGTAAACTTAATTGATAGCCAAATTATGATGGCATTTTTAGGTCATGGCTTATCGTTAGGTTATGCGGCTATGGTGCAACATTTTACCGGCGTTGAATTAGACAAGTCAGAATCGAGAACCGATTGGATCAAACGACCTTTGACTGAACGCCAAAAAACTTATGCTGAAGCTGACGTTGAATATCTACACCAAATTTATCCAAAAATTCACCAACTGGTTATCGATGCTGGCTGGTTAGAAGCAGCTCAACAAGAAACTCAACTGATGATAGACCGTAAGTTTTCTCCAATAGATGAAAACTTAATGTATCTAAACATTAAAATGAATTGGAAGTTAAATGCAAAACAGCTGAATGCATTAAAATATTTAGCTGCTTGGCGTTACCAGCAAGCTCAAAAAAGAGATATGCCATTAGGCTTTATTGCTAAAGACCATACTTTAATAGGCGTTGCACAACGTAACCCAATAAGTGTAGGCGCCATGCTTAGTATTGAAGGTGTAGAGCTGTTAGATATAAAGCACAAAGGCAAAGCCATGTTACAAGTGCTTAACCAAGCCAATAAAGTGCCTGAAAGCGAATACCCGCAGCCTATTATTCGATTAGATGAATACCCCGCATACAAACAAATCTTTAAGCAGGTAAAAACCTTTGTTGCAACTGCTGCAAAAAATGCTGATTTATTACCTGAAAATCTAGCCTCTAAAAAACAGATCAATCAGTTTTTAAGTTACCACTTCAAAATTAATAACGTTGATAAATATGAAGGGATTATTGATGTTTTATATGGTTGGCGTTTAGCTTTGTTTGGTGAAAAACTTCAGGCTTATGCTAATAATGGGTTTAAATAGCGAATATAGATAAAGTATTCGTTACAAATACTCACATAGTTATTATGTTAAATTACGTGAAAGCACGTTGAATGGCGTGTTATATTCTTCTCATAAATATTTTTAATAGATATCCATAGGTCGTAGGTTTAATCATGTTGTGCTCCGTTTATAAAAGTTCTAAAAAAAAGCAAACATATTTATTTGTAAATAAGAGAAACGATTTTTCTGATGTGCCAGAGGGCTTAATGTCGGTATTTGGAACACCTGTATTAGTGACTGTGATGAACCTTGCGGGTAAATCAAAATTAGCCATATCTGATATTGATACCGTAAAAGAAAACCTGAAAGATAAAGGTTATTATTTACAGTTACCGCCTCCTGAAGAAAATTTACTTGATCAACATAAAGCTCAACAGACTCATCAATAAAAGGAATTACCTTTGTGCAAAACATCTCATTTTTGAAAAATAATAAAGATCATTCATTACCAAGTTCTCTTTTAAGATCTATATTCAGTAAAGTTATGCTTAGCGGTGCTCTGCTTTTTAGTGGCTATTTAACTGCGAACGATGCGGTTAACGAAAAACCAAGCTTTGAAACCTATATAGAAGCAATTAAAAAAGAAGCCCTTGAAAAAGGCTATTCACCTGCCATTATTAACAGTAGCTTCGAAAAGGTGACCTTTCATCAACGAGCTGTCAGTTCAGATAAACGTCAACCTGAAAAAGTGGAGACTTTAGATACCTATTTACCTAAACGTGTACCCAATTGGAAAATTGAGCGAGCACGTAACGAATATAAAAATCATAAAGAGTTACTCACTAAAATTGGTGAAAAATACGGTGTTCAACCTCGATTTATTGTTGCTTTATGGGGCCTTGAAACCAATTTTGGTAAAATCATGGGTAACTATAACGTGATCTCAGCTTTATCAACTATGGCATATGAAGGACGCAGAGAAGCATTCTTTAAGAAACAACTCTGGGCAGCATTAACCATATTAGAAGAAGGTCATATTTCTATTGAAAATATGAAAGGCTCTTGGGCTGGCGCTATGGGGCAAAATCAATTTATGCCAACCTCTTTTTTAAGTTATGCCGTTGATGGCGATGGTGATGGTAAGAAAGATATTTGGGGAAACTATGCCGATGTGTTTTCTTCAATGGCTAATTATTTAAAAAATGAAGGCTGGAATGATGAACTTACTTGGGGACGCCAAGTTAAGCTACCCGAAGGTTTTGATACTAAACTTGCCATTCCTAAAAATACAGGCAGCCGAGCTAACTGGTTAAAAGCTTGGAGCAAAACAGAAAAAACATTAGCCCAATGGCAAGCATTAGGAGTAAGACGTACAGATGGTACTAATTTACCTAATGCAGATTTAACTGCTGCTTTGGTTTTTCCTGATGATGAAAGTGGACGTGCTTATTTAGCTTACGATAATTATAAAAGCTTAATGCATTGGAATTTAAGCTATTACTTTGTTAGTTCAGTAGGGCACTTGTCAGATCGTATTAAATTTCCGCCAGTTAAGTAATTCAGCTAATTATTTCTAACATCTAGAAGTAGAGAAAAAGTATATGTCTAAAAAAGCAGTAAAGGCTTCAGTAAAAGTTATTGAGCCTTTTTGGGAAACTAAAACCTTACAAGAAATGTCTCGTCCAGAGTGGGAGTCTTTATGTGATGGTTGTGCTAAATGCTGCTTAAATAAATTTATTGATGATGAAACGACTGATGAGTCAACCGAGTTATTACCTACTACACATATTCAAGAAGGCGAGCAAATTCATTACTCTAATATTGCTTGTTTTCTTTTAAATGAAAAGTCATGTCAATGTACTAAATATGAAGAACGTACCAAGTTAGTTCCTGATTGTGTGCGTTTAACACAAGATAACTTAGATGGTGTGTTTTTTATGCCGCCGAGTTGTACATACAGAAGGTTACAAGAAGGGCGTGGAATTCCTTCGTGGCATCCATTACTTCACAAAGGTAAAAAAACAGCTATGCATAATGCTGGCATGTCTGTTCGAGGTAAAATAGTAAAAGATGACGATGTAAGTATTGTTAATTTTGAAGACTATATTGTTTCGTGGCCTCTAGAAGATATTGATTAATTAAGTTTTTTAGGTAACATTCCCCCACTATTTATTATTCCCATATATTTTTCCTTATAGCTCTAATGTGAACAACACGTAGAGCTAGCTTCTTTTGTGTTTATTTCTCACACTTATTACTTCCTAAACTCATTTGATATATATCAAGTTATTGATTTTTAAATACAATCAACAATATTTTGTTTGTTTACTTCTTTATTATTCTCGCATTTTAAATGTAATTGATTATATTTATTTTATAGTCAATATACATTCCGAACAAAACGAAAGTTATACCTTTCTTTTTGTAACTTTTTTCTTTCATTGTTGGGTTGTGTTTGATACGGTATAAAAGGCTTAAAGTATGAACATCATTCATACTTTGGCTAATTAATATTAAGCAAGTTATTAATAATAAGAAAAAGGTGATTTATGAATATTGGTATACCTAAAGAGGTGCTATCTGGAGAGAATAGGGTCTCGGCCTCTCCAACCTCTGTTGCAGCGCTTATAAAACTTGGATTTGAAGTAAAGGTTCAGAAAGGGGCAGGAAAAAAGTCTAGCTTTACTGATCAAGAATTTATTGATGCAGGTGCAAACGTTGTAACTAAAGCAGATTGCTGGAAGTCAGACACATTATTAAAAGTAAACGCACCCACATTAGATGAAGTTGCTCAAATGAAAGATGGTGGTTTTTTAATTAGTTTTATTGCGCCAGCCCAATCTCCTGAATTACTTGAAGCTTTAAAAGAAAAATCTATTACGACCTTTGCCATGGAAATGGTACCAAGAATGACACGCTCTCAGTCAATGGATGCCTTAAGTTCAATGGCAAATATTGCAGGCTATCGCGCGGTTATTGAAGCCACTCATAATTTTGGTCGTTTTCTTACTGGGCAAATTACCGCTGCTGGTAAAATGCCACCGGCTAAAGTCATGATCATTGGTGCAGGTGTTGCAGGTCTTGCCGCGATAGGAACTGCTAGTAGTTTAGGTGCTATTGTTAGAGCTTTTGATACTCGCCCAGAAGTTAAAGAACAAATTGAAAGTATGGGGGCTGAGTTTCTAGAGCTTGATTACGAAGAGCCAGAAGACACTGGTTCTGGTGATGGTTATGCTAAAGAAATGAGTGCGGCATTTATTGAAGCTGAAATGGCACTTTTTGCTGCTCAAGCTAAAGATGTTGATATTATTATTACTACTGCAATGATCCCAGGTAGACCAGCGCCTAAGCTGATCACTGAAGCAATGGTTAAATCAATGAAAACCGGTTCTGTGATTGTAGATTTAGCTGCTGCTGGTGGTGGTAACTGTGAACTAACTGTTGCTGGTAAAGTAACAGATGTTGATGGCGTACATATTATTGGTTACACCGATCTTGTTTCTCGTCTGCCGAATCAAGCTTCACAACTTTACGCAAATAACTTAGTTAATTTACTTAAACTTGTATGTCCTGAAAAAGACGGAACTATTCAAGTTGATTTTGACGATGTTGTTGTTAGAAATATGACAGTAGTAAAAGGTAACGAAATCACTTTCCCGCCACCGCCTATTCAAGTGAGTGCGGCTCCAGCTGCAAAACCTAAACCAGCTATTAAAGTTGAACCAGAGCCTGAAGTGCCCACTAATCCAGCTAAAAAATACGGGTTAATGGCGGCAGCTGCTTTATTATTTGGTTGGGTAGCGAGTGTTGCTCCTGCTGATTTTATCTCTCATTTTACGGTTTTCGTTTTATCTTGTGTTATTGGTTACAACGTTGTTTGGAATGTTAGTCATTCACTGCATACACCTTTAATGAGTGTAACCAATGCTATTTCAGGCATTATTATTGTTGGCGCTTTACTACAAATAGGGCAAGACAATACCTTAATTCAAATTTTAGCTGCGATAGCCGTCCTTATTGCCACCATTAATATTGTTGGTGGTTTTATGGTAACAAAACGTATGTTAAAAATGTTTAGACGATAGGAGGCACTTATGGAATTTTCTAGTGGATTTATTAGTGCTGCGTACCTAGTGTCGGCATTACTTTTTATATTTAGTTTGTCAGGCTTAAGTAAGCAAGAAACAGCAGAAAGAGGTAACTGGTTTGGTATTGTTGGTATGAGTATCGCGTTAATCGCGACCATTGCCGATGAAAGAGTATCAAACGTAGGCGTTATTATTGTTGTTATGATTATTGGTACAGTTATTGGTTTACGTTTAGCGAAAAAAGTTGAAATGACAGGTATGCCTGAACTTGTAGCTATATTACATAGTTTTGTTGGTTTAGCGGCTGTTTTAGTGGGCTTTAATAGCTTCTATGAAATGTCTGAACACCATCTTGGATATTTAACTTCTGCTCAGCAAATGGAAAACAATATTCATTTAACTGAGATTTTCTTAGGCGTGTTTATTGGTGCGGTTACCTTTACAGGATCTGTGGTGGCTTTTGCTAAATTACGAGGGCTTATTAATTCAGCTGCGCTTATGTTACCTCACCGTCATAAACTTAATTTTGCCGCTTTATTGTTTTCTTTTATGTTGATGTTAAGTTTTGTTGGGGATGATGGTAGCGCAACAGCTCTTTATATTATGACTATTGTTGCGCTTTTATTTGGCTGGCATCTTGTTGCATCAATTGGTGGAGCTGATATGCCCGTTGTTGTATCTATGCTTAATTCATATTCTGGTTGGGCAGCTGCGGCGGCAGGCTTTATGTTAAGTAACGACTTATTAATAGTTACAGGTGCTTTAGTGGGCTCTTCAGGTGCTATATTATCCTACATTATGTGTAAGGCAATGAATCGCTCGTTTATTAGTGTTATAGCCGGTGGTTTTGGTACTGACGTAGTTCTCGATACAGATAAAGACTATGGTGAGCATGTTGAAGCGACAGCAGAAGCGGTAGCTGCTTTATTAAGTGATGCGAAATCGGTAATAATTACTCCAGGTTATGGCATGGCCGTTGCTCAAGCACAATACCCTGTGTATGAAATGACACGAATATTAAAAGATAAAGGTATTAATGTCAGGTTTGCTATTCACCCTGTTGCAGGTCGTTTACCGGGCCATATGAACGTGTTATTAGCTGAAGCAAAAGTGCCTTACGACATTGTATTAGGTATGGAGGAAATTAATGATGACTTCCCTGAAACTGATGTAGTGCTTGTTATTGGTGCTAACGATACGGTCAACCCTGCTGCGGCAGAAGACCCTACTAGCCCTATAGCAGGTATGCCAGTACTTGAAGTGTGGAATGCTAAGAATGTTGTAGTATTTAAACGTTCAATGAGTGCAGGTTACGCTGGTGTTCAAAATCCATTATTCTTTAAAGATAATACACAAATGTTATTTGGCGATGCCAAAGACTCAGTAGAAGCCATTTGTCGTTCTTTATAAGGTTTTAGCTTGCTTTAGAGATAAACTAAAATTTATTTAATGAAAGTTTAAACCACTTTTCTGATCAGTAATTTGATTGAAAAGTGGTTTTGTTTTTTATTGGTTAACAAATTCAAGAAAACTTTTATCCTTTCACACCTTATAACTATGCTTTAAAATAGATTTATTATCTGCTTTATTTTTTATTAGGGTCTCCATGTCTTCAGACATTATTCAAAACAATGCGTTTGGGAAAGTAACAACAAGCGTATTTTTAGATCAAAATTCGTTAACTACTACTGAAGGTTTATTGATTGAACATCAAGATTGCCAAGCATCGCTTAGTTTATATGGTGGTCATGTATTAACTTGGCAGCCTAAAAATCAACAACCTGTTTTTTGGTTGAGTAATGACACGCTGTTTGGTAACGCAAAAGGTATTAGAGGTGGTATACCTGTATGTTTACCTTGGTTTGGTGATTTTGAAAATGATTTATTTAAACATAATAAAAGCGTTGATTTTACCGATGTGAATAAAACTTTAGTTGCTAACCATGGTTTTGCTAGAACATCGTTGTGGCAAGTAGAAAACATTGAAATTACGGAAAAATCAGTAACCATTATTTTAATTAAACAAGGTGAAAACCAAACGCCTGCATGGGATATAGCCTACGAGTTAAAGCAAGAACTTGTGTTTGGTGAGTCATTTTCACAAAAACTATTTATTGAAAACAAATCCGCTAAAGATGTTGAATATACAGGAGCATTACACAGTTATTTTGCTGTAGGAAATCCTAAAAATACACATATTAATCAATTATCTGATGTTGAGTATTTTGATAAATTAACCGGTACTTATAATAATATTTCAATCTTAAATAATTGCGAAGGTCCCATTGATAGAGTTTATGAATCAAATCGTGTCATAGACATTATTGATAAAGATTGGAATCGTATTATTGAGGTTAGTTCATCTGATTGTCATCAATGGGTTTTATGGAATCCTGGTCATGAAACCGCTCAAAACATGGTGGATATTCATGCTGGTGGTGAAAACGAATATGTTTGCTTAGAAGCAGCAAATACAAAGCCTATATCAATACCTGCAGGTTCAAAAGTCAGTTTTGCTCAAAAGGTTGTTATTCGTTCTTTGTAGATAAGTTAATTTATACGTAAGTGTTTTTTAATGAGTTTATGTGTAAACGCTGTTTTTAAATAAAATCCTCTGGGTAATGTCATAAAAGGTTGCCCATTTTTATCTATCGCTTGTGTTTTTGCATGGCTGTTAGCGGCTTTTGGTCTTATTTGAAGGACTTGCCCGTGTTTACCGGTAATATTTTCCACTTCACCTAACACAATCATATCGGTTAATTCTTGCCAGTCCATTGCCATTAAATGTTCTTCTTCAGGCGATGGTGACCAAATAAATGGTGTACCAATAATACGTTCTGGAATAGGAATGGAGCGTTCAGCAATAATAGGTACCCATAAAACACGTGCTAATTTATTTTTAATATGACTGTTTTGCCATGTAGCACCCACAAGATCTTTAAGGGGAGTTACGCAAACAAAGGTAGTTTCTAAAGGCTTTCCTTCTCTATTAATTGGTAGGGTTTTAAGCTCAATACCTAAGTGTGGGAAGTCTGGTTCAGGTTTAGAGCCAGCACTAGCACCCAATACTTTTTCAAGTAGTAATCCTACCCAGCCTTTTTCTTTTTTTAAATCTTTAGGGACTTTAATACCCTCATTCTTTGCCACTTCACCTAAGGTTAAACCTGATAAAGTATACGCACGTTCTAATAAGGCACTTTCGTCTTGAGGAATAATTATATTAATAGGAGTATATCGTTAAGTCGTTTTATCTAATATGCCTATTATCTTAGCCTAAATGTATGGTATCAAGTGAAATATTTATTTGCTCAAAAGCCGTTTGTATGGAAGAATCAGTTAACTATTGAAATTTGTCGGGAGCTCCTTTGATCGATGCTGATGGCTATAGAGCCAATGTCGGCATAGTAATAATCAATGATAGGGGACAAGTATTCTGGGCAAGACGTTATGGTCAACATTCTTGGCAATATCCACAAGGTGGTATAGATAAGGGTGAATCAGCAGAACAAGCTATGTACAGGGAACTTCATGAAGAAGTGGGGCTAAAACCTGAACATGTGAGCGTTGTTGCTTCGACTAAACATTGGCTTAGATATAAATTACCGAAACGTTTAATTAGACACGACAGTAAACCGTTATGTATAGGGCAAAAACAAAAGTGGTTTTTGCTTAAGCTAACGTCTAAAGAATCATCTGTAGATTTACTACATTCAGAGCACCCTGAATTTGATGATTGGAGATGGGTAAGCTATTGGTATCCAGTAAGGCAAGTTGTATCGTTTAAGCGTGAGGTTTATAGAAAAGTAATGAAAGAGTTTTCATTACAGGCATTACCCACATATCGTTCAGATCGACGCAAACGTCGAGCCTGATTATTATTATGTTATAATTTAATAGCTTACATTTATGTAGGCTATTTTTATCTTAAACACTAGATTTTTTTGTTTTTGTACAAAATTACAGGATTAAAAAACTCCCATTTTTATTGACTATATAATGATATAATACCCGTTGCGTTATTAGATTTACCGTATTTTTTAGAAGAAATACGATCAATTTATTAGTGAGATTGGTATAAACCAAGGAGAGATATGTTAACCACTTTACGACGTATTATACTTGAATTTAGCCAAGATGCTGATTTAGAAAGTGCTTTATTTCGCATGGTTACTCAGGTAAAAACAGCATTAAATACAGACTGTTGTTCAATTTATTTAGCCGATTACGCTACCGAACATTTTGTATTAATGGCCTCTGATGGTTTAGCCAAAGATGCGCTAGGTAATACTCGTATAGGATTTTCAGAAGGTTTAGTTGGTTTAGTTGGCCAACGTGAAGAACCTTTAAATATCTCCGATGCACATAAACATCCTCAATTTATTAAAACCCCAATTGTACAAGAAGATGAACTGAATGCTTTTTTAGGTACGCCTATTATTCATCAACGTAAAGTTTTGGGGATTTTGTCTATTCAGCAAAAAGAATCTCGACACTTTACTGAAAATGAAGAAGCTTTTGTTGTTACGCTTTCAGCGCAATTAGCTATGGCGTTAGCTAATGCTGAAGTTCGCTATGGATTAACTGAAAAAAATAACCAGTATACAAGGCAGCTAAAAGGCGTTAGTGGTTCTTCAGGTGTCGCTATTGGTCCATTATTTGTTATTCAGCCAACCGTACAGCTGCAATCAGTTACATTAGAAAAACATACCGATCAAGAAACAGAATTAGTACGTTTTAAACAAGCTATTTCTGATACTCGTCATGAATTTGAAAGAATGGCTGAAGAGTTAAGTCGAGTCATATCTGATAATAGTTTAGATATTTTTGAAATGTATAAGCAGCTTTTAGGTAATGCAGATATTGGCCATGAAGTTGAAAATAAAATTAATGACGGTTGGAATACACAAAGTGCGTTAAAACTGGTTGTAGATAGTTATGTGGTTCAGTTTGAAGCACTTGATGATAACTATTTACGCGAACGAGCAAGTGATATAAAAGATCTAGGAAATAGAATTTTAGCGAATTTGCTTGAAAAAAATAGCCAAGTTAATGAACCACTTGATGCTTTTATTTTAGTTGCTGAAGATGTAACGGCTTCAATGTTAGCTGAGTACCAACACTTTGGCCTACAAGGCATTGTTTCTTTAACTGGCTCAAATAACTCTCATGCAGCAATATTAGCCAGAGCGCTTGGATTACCTGCAATTATGGGGGTAGACAAAATACCTCTTGGGCAATTACATAAGCAAATAGCCATTGTAGATGGTTATAGTGGTGAGTTATATGTTGCGCCTAACGATTCGTTACTAAAAGAATATAAGCACTTAATTGAAGAAGAGTATGCACTAGCTGACAAAGTAAAGCAGGTTGAAAAGCTACCGGCTATTACACTTGATGGTAAATGTATTGAATTACAATTAAACGCGGGTTTGTCTTCTGGATTTGAGCATTCATCGTCAACAGGTGCTATGGGTATTGGTTTGTATCGAACCGAAATTCCTTTTATGAATCAGAGTTGCTTTCCTTCTGAACAACAGCAAACTGATTTATATAGACAAGTGTTAGCGGCTTTTCCTAAAAAAAATGTCACTATGCGTACGCTCGATGTAGGTGGTGATAAAGCTTTACCTTATTTTCCTATTGTTGAAGATAATCCTTTTTTAGGCTGGCGTGGTATTCGAATTACTTTAGATCACCCTGAAATTTTTCTACAACAAGTTAGAGCCATGATTAAAGCGAATTATGGGCATAACAATTTAGAAATTATGTTACCTATGATTTCTAATATATCTGAAGTTGATGAAGCGACTCGTTTAATCAATCAAGCCTATTACGAACTTTCGTCAGAATTAGATATTACTGATAAATCTAAATTTGTAAAACCTAAAATAGGTATGATGATTGAAGTACCAGGAGTTATTTTTCAATTAAGAGAGTTTGCAAGTAAAGTAGACTTTTTCTCTGTAGGGTCAAACGATTTAACTCAATATTTGTTAGCGGTAGATCGTAATAATGCACAAGTGTCTGACTTATACGACGCATATCATCCTGCGGTATTGCGTGCGTTAAATACAATAGCCCAAGAATCAAGTAAATACTTAGTTCCTTTAAGCTTATGTGGTGAACTCGCTAGTGAGCCTGCAGGAGCCTTATTATTACTCGCAATGGGCTACGATAAACTCAGTATGAATCCACATAATATTTCTAGAATTAAATGGGTTATACGCCATGTAGAACTACATAAAATGAAAGTTATTTTAGCGCATGTTTTATCGCTTAGTTCTACTAAACAAGTACATGGTTATATGAGGGAACAATTAGAGCATTTAGGGCTTGGCGGCTTTGTTCGCGCAGGTATGTAATTGCTATTTAAAATAGTAACGTTTTTACTTAAAGCTTCCAAAGGGCGAACTTAAAAGGCTATATGCTAAGTATTATTCTTTTATCATGTGTTTTAATCGGCATTGTTGTTGGCTTCCTATCAGGCTTATTAGGCATTGGTGGAGGGCTGATCATTGTTCCTGCACTTATTTATTTACTTCCTTTATTAGATCTTCCTATGGACGTTGTATTGCCTTTAGCATTAGGTACGTCTTTGTGTTCTATTGTTGTTACTTCATCTGCAGCGACTTTATCTCATTATAAAAACAGTAATATTCCGTGGTCATTAACGAAAAAATTTATTGTCGCGATTTCTTTAGGTTCTTTAAGTGGGGCGTTAGTTGCTGATTTACTCTCGGTTACGGTTTTAAAAACTATATTTGCCGTAGCGGTTAGCACCTTGGCCCTTTATATGTTGCTTTCAGTTAGGGTTGTTAAGACTTGGCCTTTACCAAATGACGCTGCTATTTTTATCATTGCTTATGCTTGTGGTGTATTGGCAAGTTTAATGGGAATTTCAGGCGCGGTTATTTTGATCCCTATTTTAACTATTTTTGGTGTATCGGTTCGTCATGCTATAGGGCTTGCTACTATGTGTGGTGCATTGGTGGCAGCATTTGGCAGCGCAGGTTACATAATATCAGGTATTGGTGTAAATGAACTTCCGCCATGGAGTATGGGGTATGTTTATTTGCCTGCATTAATATCTATAGTTATTACGTCTACTTTTTTTGCACCTTTTGGTGTGCAGTATGCGAATAAGCTACCAGTAAAAACATTGAAGCGCTTATTTTCTTTTTTCTTATTAATTGTCGCGCTGAAAATGATCTTTAGTTAGCCAATAATTAACTAATCTATTATTATAACGTCACTAATTTTTAGGTAATAAACTTCACCTTAAACGCTATTTCATAGGATATTTTCATGCAAGCGTACTTAGATTTAATGAAACATGTACACGATAACGGTGTAGATAAATCAGATAGAACAGGTACAGGAACACGCAGTGTTTTTGGTTATCAAATGCGGTTTGATTTAGCTAAAGGTTTTCCTTTAGTGACTACAAAAAAATGTCATTTAAAATCAATTATTCATGAATTACTTTGGTTTATAAAAGGTGAATCTAATATTGCTTATCTTAAAGAAAATGGCGTTAAAATTTGGGATGCATGGGCAACGCAAGAAGGTGAGTTAGGCCCCGTATATGGCGTGCAATGGCGTAATTGGCCTGCATCAAATGGTGAAACTATTGATCAACTAGCGCAACTTATTCATGACCTTAAAACAAATCCTGATTCTCGCCGGCATATTATTACAGCGTGGAATCCTGCGTTATTGCCTGATACTTCAATATCACCATCAGAAAATGCGGCAATAGGTAAGCAAGCTTTACCGCCGTGTCATACCTTGTTTCAATTTTATGTATTAAATGGAAAGTTGTCATGTCAGCTATATCAACGCAGTGCTGATATATTCTTAGGTGTACCATTTAACATTGCGAGCTACGCTTTATTCACTATGATGATTGCTCAAGTGTGTGATTTAGAATTAGGTGACTTTGTCCATACCTTTGGCGATGCTCATTTATATTCAAACCATATGGAACAAGTTCAAGAGCAGCTTTCAAGAAAGCCTTTGCCATTGCCTACAATGAAAATTAATCCAAATGTAGCGAGTATTTTTGATTTTACCTTTGAAGATTTTGAATTGGTAGGTTACGAAGCTCACCCACATATTAAAGCGCCTATTTCAGTTTAAATTTTTAGATACAAACTTCAAAGCTAAGCCATTGTTATAAAACAATGGCTTATTTTCTTTATTTAACAAAAGACTCCATATAGGATTATTCTACTTAGGTATTTAGGATCGTAGTTATGCTTGCTCGTCAGTGGTTTTATTTTATTTCAGTTGCTTCTCTTGCTGTTATCTTTTTTGGTCAGTTTTATTGGCCTAGTGTTGTTTGGTTGTTGGTGATTGCCTTGCCTTTAATCATCTTGGGTTTG
Source organism: Pseudocolwellia sp. G5-9 (assembly GCF_055808995.1). Classification (NCBI taxonomy): domain Bacteria; kingdom Pseudomonadati; phylum Pseudomonadota; class Gammaproteobacteria; order Alteromonadales; family Colwelliaceae; genus Pseudocolwellia; species Pseudocolwellia sp. G5-9. Next base: position 1,686,118 of record NZ_CM147893.1, on the reverse strand, counting down.
CATGATATTTTTTTTAGTAAACACACCATCTTACGCATTTATCCAGTTGTAGGTCATATTAGGTACTTATTAGAATCTTTTCGCCCTGAAATTCAACAATATTTTATTGAAACTAATCTAAGTGGTAGACCCATTAATCGAGAATTTAGAGATCTTGTTTATCAACGTTCAAAGGGAGTAAACGACACACGTCCTTTTGGTACTCAGTTTGATGTTTATAAAGTGGGCTATCAGTGGATGAGCCACTCGATAAAGCCTACACACCTTAAAGATCAAGACCCTAGAGTTACCTTTGGGCATGGAGAAAAAGCTTACAAAGCTTCGCTATTAAATATTTCAGCTATGAGCTTTGGTGCATTGAGTAAAAATGCCATATTAGCGTTAAACAAAGGCGCTAAAAAAGGTGGGTTTTATCATAACTCTGGTGAAGGCGGCATAAGTGCTTATCATCTTCAATATGGCGCAGATTTGGTATGGCAGATTGGTACAGGGTATTTTGGTTGTAGAGACAACAAAGGTAATTTTAGTGAGCCTTTATTTTTAGAAACAGCGAACCAAGATTATGTGAAAATGATAGAAATTAAACTTTCGCAAGGCGCTAAACCCGGACATGGAGGTATTTTACCTGCAGTAAAACTAACCCCTGAAATTGCAGCAATTCGAAAAGTACCTTTGGGCCAAGACGTTATTTCTCCCCCTGCACACAGCAGCTTTAATACGCCAATAGAGCTTTTAGCTTTTATTGATCGTTTAAAAGAGCTTTCAGGAGGAAAGCCTGTTGGCATTAAATTATGTATAGGTAGTAAACGTGAATTTTTAGCCTTATGTAAAGCTATGGTAGTGACAGGATCTTCTCCTGACTTTATTACTATTGACGGTAGTGAAGGCGGTACAGGTGCTTCGCCAATCGAGTTTACTAATTCAGTGGGGATGCCCTTAAGAGATGCTTTGGTTTTTGTACAAAATGCACTGGTTGGCTGTGGTGTTAGAGATAAATTGCGATTAATCGCTTCAGGGAAAGCACTCTCTGCTTTTCACGTATTGCGATTATTAGCTTTAGGAGCAGACACGGTGAATAGTGCTAGAGCTATGATGTTATCCTTAGGTTGTATTCAGTCTCGTCATTGTAATAATGATACCTGCCCAACAGGTATAGCAACACAAGACGCGGCCCGTTATAACGCTTTAGATTATGAAGAGAAGGGCGAGAGAGTTTATAAGTTTCATGCGGCTATGATCAAAAACTTAGCTGAATTAGTAGGAGCCGCGGGCTTAGAAAATGTAAGTGATATTAAGCCACACCATATTCAAACACGTGTTTCAGAAAATAGTATTGAACATTTAGGGCAACGCTATAACTATATTGCTCCGGATAGTTTACTTGATGAACAAAATATTCCACCAGAATGGCAATATGATTGGCATTTAGTGTCGGAAAAAACTTGGAACTAATTGTTTTTAGATAAGATAAAGTAGATAACCAGTGTAACTATCTAACCTGAGTTCGGCTTAATAAATGTTCTTCTAGCAGCTACTTTTACTAACTTCTGCGTTAAATTCACTTGCAATAGGCCAGATATTGACGCGTAAATTTGCCTTGAATTAAGTAAAACTATCAAGCTAGAAGCGAACCGAGTTTTTAGTGATTACTTTTCAATGAGTTAACAATATCTTAAACCGAACTCAGGTTATCTCGAGTTACTCATATGACTTGAGTGTTAACTTTAAGAAGGAAAGCCTAACATATTCCCCATGCCTACCGTAAATAACCAACAACCATAAATTGAATGTTCAATAGAAACTAATAAGGTCGATTTAGTTTTTTTGAAAGTTAAAGCAAATAAGATCCCACCAATAAACGTGAGCAATATAACTAATGTGTTTTTAAAGAAAATATGCGCTAAAGAGAATAGGGCAGCGTTAACAATAATGAATAGCCATTCGCTCTTAAACAAAGCTTGGTATCGTTTAAAAAAGAATGTTCTGTAGAGTAATTCCTGTGGGTATACTGAAAATAGGCTATAAAAAAATAAGATAAATAACCAGAGTTTAGGATTATTTAACATAACATGAAAAAGTTGTGCCTTATCAGTAGACCAAACATAAAAAGTAGTTACAGTTGTGATAATGAGAAGAGGTAAAACAACACGCTTCCAAAATGCTTTCCAGTTTACATTCGTAGTCATTTTGAACTTGTAACTTTCTACTTTTAAAAGCACAAATATAATATATGAGAACCCAATAACACCCATAATTACTTTTATCCAAACTGGGTAATGTAGAGTAAAACTACTCGGCAATATTATGAATAAGATAAAAAGTTCGATTATTTTATAGCGTAAAGACTGCATTAATTAAATTAACCTATTACAAATCTGAATCAAAAGAATAATAAATATCTGCCGAGTTCTCTAAGCCTGAAATCGTTTCTACCCATAATCGACTCATTAAAAATAATCTAACGGTTAACTCATTAACCGGTTCGTTTACGCCAACACCATATTTTACATAAATGCGTTTACCTAAATATCCGGCTATGGATACTTGGCTGCTATCACCTTCTATTTCAACATTGTTAATAAGCGGTAGTTTGTCTATTTGCTTTAAAATGCCAGAATAGTTTGCTAAAGCTGCACCTAAAGCCACACCTATACCTGAATCGTCTGGAGCGTCATTTTTGAGTCCTTGCCCTCTTAATAAATAAGACAAAGTTTGTGCTCGCGACAGTGCTGGTGTAGAAATAAGCTTGAGTGTAAGGGCGTTTGCTAATCCTTTAATTTCAACACCCACTTTTATGTTTTCTTTAGGAATAGTTCTTGTGGCTTTAATATCTATATGTGGGTTTTCCATAGGGCCATTAAACGCGACTTTACCTCGTTCTATTTGTAGGCGTTGTCCGTAAGCATGATAGCGACCATCAGGAATGTTTAAATTACCAAATATCTGTATGGGTTGCTGGTTGCTGTGCTGTACTCGTATATCACCTGCTAAGTTACCGTTAAATCCTTGGCCTGTAAGTTGAAAAGCTTCATCAATGAATACTCTAATATCAGACTCAATATTAAAGCGTTTTTCTTTAACTATTTCGTTACCTTTGGTATCAACAAAAATAACGTCATTAGTTAACTCTACACTACCTTCTGGTAAGTTAATTACGCGTAGTATTCCGCTAAGCACATTAACTTTACCTGATATTTTTAGGTTGTTTGGCGTTAACACCGCATTAATCTGCGGAGCGATAGTTGCCTCTATTTGTGGTGGAACAAGTATAGATAAACGGTCAGCATGTACGCTTAGGTTAAGTAACTTTTCTTTTTTCCAGTCAGCATCACCTGTAATAAAACCAGTATCTTTATCAATATTAAAGGTGCCATCAAGTTTGGCGTTGGTGTTTTCAAGAGCTAAGTTAACTTTTACATCGTTAATTACATTAGGACTCTTTAATAATTTTACACGGCCTTTGTCTAAATTAATTTCACCATTAATTTTAGGGTTTTTAAGATCACCTGTTACATTAACTTGAGTATGTAGAGTGCCTTCAAGCAAGGTGATTTCATGACTGATTGATTGAAACGGCCGTAAATTAAAGTTATCTATATCGATATTTGCAGATATGGGAAAATCATCTTTAAATGTGACTTTACCTGCTAAATTTATATTTGAATAAAAGTCATAATTATTATTGGCATTAGTTTGTTTATCTGGGGTTAACGTTAGTTGTGTTTGTACAAAATCATCGTTAAGTTTAAAGGTTAATCGACCTTGATCCCAAGCACTTAATACTTTAACAGGTAAACCTATTTCTTTTTCATCAAGTAAAATATTCCCTGCTAAAACCGATAAATCGCCTTCTATTACATAATGTTTATCAGGTGTCCAATTTATCGTTGCACCACCTTCAATTATGGTATTAACGAGTATGTCGTTAGGGGCAAAGGTTTCGTTAAAGTATGAACTATTCAGGTATAAAGTTAGAGGAATGCTTCCTGAGTCTAAAAATGAGACTTCTTTAGGCAAACAAATGTTAAGCCCTTGATTGTTCCAGCAATGTTTATTCAAGGATAATTTTTGTGTTTGATCGTTATAATCAATAATAATGTCTGTATCAGGCTGCCAATGTTGAGTTAAGTAATTAAATTCAGCACCAGCAATAATACCTACCCAATTTTTTGAGTCTTCATTTCGTAGACCATTAAGTAAAAACTTACTTTTAAAGTCACCTTCCCACTTAACATCAAATGTTTGTTGATTCATATCAGCGTTAATTTTAGCAACAACTTGTGTTAACTCGGTACTTAACCAATTTATGCTTTTACTTTTTATTTGTGCATTGATTAAGTGCTCTTCAAAGGGAGAATAACTGCCTTGAATGGTAATAAAAGGAGAGGCTGATTTCTTGAAAGCAAAGTCAGTAATATCATGTTTAAATAAAATATTGGGTTTATCGATATTACCCGTTACATCAAAACGAGTAGAAACACTGCCGTTTATTTCAGAATAAAATTTATTAGCACTTGGAACCTCTATATTTCCTTTTACGTGCCACTCATTATCGCTATAGCCAGAAAAACTCATGCGAGAATCAAAAAGCGATAAATTTAATTTACTGGGTTTAAGTTGTAAGTTTTCACTTAAATTTATTTCGCCTGATAATTCAAAAGGCATTTTATTAATGTCACCCGTGAGATGGGTGTTAGTTAATGTGATGGATGAATTTTCTTTATCATATATGCCCGTGGTATCTAAGTTACCTTTGATCCGTCCTGATAACCATTCTTTAATATTGTCGTATTGAGCATCTAAATGTTTAAATTGAGGAAAAGTAAAGCCTGTAGATTTGATTTTTAAATTCCACGATGGTTTGTCGCTTAAAGCAATATGACCTTTGATGCTCAGGTTGTTTTTCGCATCATTTAAGCCAAATTCTTCAATCGTTATTTTATTTTCTATGAGTTTGTTATGTGTAAGCTTTAACGATGTTTTTGCATTTTTATAGCCTAAGCCATTGAGTACACTATTTAATGATAATATTTGCTTATTAATGTCGCCTTGTGATGTTAAAGACAACACAGAAGGGTGAAGGTGCTGACTTACCTGATTATATACAGGGAGTTTAGTTGCTTCTAAATTAAGATTATAAGGGAAGTTATTGTCGATAATATTAAGGTTAGCGTTACCTGTAAGCGCTAAGCTGCCTTCACTTTTAAACTGCAAATCAAGTTGAGATAAATCACCTTTAATATTAACTATTTGTGCAGAGTTGTTAACTTCAGGCCAATAAGTATTATTGTTTAGCTGATGTTTAAGTTGAATGTCTAGCGGGTAGTTTTTGATTAATGATAATTTGCCATTAATATCAGCTAATCCAGTACCATAATTTACTTTGAATAAGGTAATAAATAGATCATTTTTGAACCATGTTAAACCAATATTTATATCAGTTATTTTGTTAGGTAGGTTATCTAATGTAGCAAGGTTATTTGATAACGTATCCATTTTAAAATTGATGATCTTTAATTCAAATGGAAGCTCTATTTCAGGTAAAGCTAACGTAGAGGTATCGCTTTTTTGTTTATTGATTATTGCTGGTTTAGTTGCTGCTGTTTTTCCTGCAACCTTGTTATTCACAAAATCAGCTACAGCAATTTCTTTAATACTCGGACTATTAAAGGTAAAGGTACTTTTTTTAATATTAATAGGAGAAGTAAAGCCAGTAATATTAATTACTTGATCAGTTAACTCTATCGCTGTTTTTGCAACTAACAGTTTTTTGATCTTTATCGCAATAGGTATTTCAAGCAGAGTAAATTCTGACTTTGGCGTATTTGATGATTTAATTTTTAATGACAAATCGCCTATGTTTAAACTATCAATACATAGTTGCTTTTGCCAAAAACAGCGTAAATGAAATTTTAATGTCACGTTTTTAGCGTGCACTTTTACGTCATCGTTTTGATAAATAAAATCTGAAAATTCTATTTTTTCTGAAAACATGCCGCCTTTATAAATTAATGTCACATCAGAAAATTTATTAATGAGTGAAATACTGGCCTGAGTTCCCCATGGGCTACTGTAAAGGATGGCTAACAAGCAGAGTAAGCTCGTAATAAAAATAGCCGTATAAGAAGTTACTTTACGGCGTAAGCTCTTGTTTTTTATTTTGGTTGGACTAGCGTCTTTTGGGGTTACTTTAGGTGATGTCATTATAGTTCAGCACCTAAGTTTAAATGTAATCGCCACGAAGGATTATCTTCACTTAAGCTGTATCCTACATCGAGTTTTATCGCGCCAATAGGCGATATATAATGAATACCAGGTCCTACAGAGTATTTCTTTTGAAATCCTGTATCAAATGAACTTCCTATATCAGCAAATATTGCGCCTCTAATGGTAGGTGTAAAATAATATTGATATTCAATACTTGCTACAGCTAATCGATTACCGCCCACAACGAGATCTTCACTTGATTGATCTGAATTGACTTGTCGGCGTGTAGGTCCTATCGATTGGTAGGCAAAGCCTCTAATACTTTGATCTCCGCCCGCAAAAAAACGTAAAGAAGGTGACAATTCTTCAGCATTTGAACTATCTAACAAGGTATAGCCTATTTCAGCACGTGTAACGATACGGTGTTTGGGTTTGATGGTTTTTATATATCGCCAATGGGCATAAAATTTTAAAAAACTCGTTTCAGAAGATATCTCGGTATGAGTGCCTTCAATATTATAATATTGACTAAAGCCATCACTGGGATCTATTAAACTGCCATCTCTGTGTGTATTAGACCAACTGTAGCCCAATAAAAAATAGTCGGCCATGTCGTCTAAAGTGTCTATATCCCATTCTTCATGAAGAAAACGAACATAGTATTCAGAATTTACAGTATCACTTACTTTTATTTTACTTATTCTAGATGACCAATAATTACTATCAACATCACCATATTCATTATTTTCTAATAGTAGTTTGAATTGAATCGTATCGTTAAGAGAGCCATTGATGGGAATTGAATAAATAAAACGTCCTGTTGGATTTATTTTTGAGTACTTTATTTGTGTTTCTTGTCTATGGCCATACTTGTTAACTAATGGTGTTCTCCAGCCACCAGAAATCCTAAAGTCTGTATCAGTAGCGTAACCTAAACCTATATCAAAATAGTGTTTTTTAGCTTCTTTTAATGTGACCTGAATAGGAACAAACTTATCTTTTGCTGCAGATGGATCATCTTGGTTAGGGACAATAACAATATTGCTAAAATATTGAGTTTTTTCTAAGTTATTTTGAAATTGTTGAAGTGTAGATACTTGATAATCGTCTCCGTAAGTAAAGGGGACTAATTTATTGATAAAATTTTGATCTATGGTGTTATTTATAAATTCAATTTTACCAAATTTATAGCGCTTACCACTTTTATAGGTAAGAGAAATATCTGCGGTATTTTCTGGCGTTATAGCTATTTTAGCGGTTTCGAAATAGCCATCGAAGTAACCTCGTTGTAGCGCTAACGCGATAATCTCTGACTTTATTTTTTGGTAATTACCATGATGTAAACGATCTTGCGGTTTAATTGCCAAGTTTGACGTGAGTGAATTAAACATTTTATCGTTTTGCGCTTCACCACTTATATTTACGTTAATAGAGTTAACTAAAGTCACTTCTTTTAATTGTATGGTTAAAGCAAGCTTCCACGGAGTATCGTCTTCACTTTTAATTAAGTTAGTGCTAACCACTGAACGATAATAACCTAAAGCTTGTAGTGCTTTAATTGTGTTATTTTTTGCTGAGTAAATAAAAGACACTCTAGATTGAGGGTTATCAGGAAGTTCACCTAAATAAGCTTTGATGTTGCTTTTAACTTCATCGGGTAAGTTTTCAGGTAGTGATAAGGCTATATTGCTCGCAAATATTTTACCTACAAAGAGTAGGGTAAAAAAGCAAACGTATAACTTCAACATAAAATTCCTTTATGAGTAAATAGACTAAAAATAACGGTTCATTATAACGTATTGTTCGAAAAGTTATTACACAATAAAGTAAGCTTTAGTAACAGAATATTGAAAGTGAACTAGCAGTTTAAATGATAATATATTTAGTTGAAAAAGTTATATATTTTTATAAAAATTAACTATCGATTTAATCATAATGTGCTATGTTAAAGTTGTACTTAATAAAAATTAGAGGTCATTTTATGGGAACTGAAAACGCACTATATACCATTTTAGTTGAAAAGATTAAACAAGATGCATTGGTATTACCCACGCTGCCAAAAATAGCACTCAAAGTACGTGAGTCAGCAGATGATCCCGATGTTAACTTAGCTCAAATGAGCGAGATTATTGCGAATGACCCTGCGCTTTCATTAGGTATGATAAAGGTAGCTAATAGCCCTTTACTTGGGCGCGCTGTAAAAGTTGAAACGGTAAATCAAGCCGTTACTCGTATAGGTTTGAGGCAAATTAAAAGTATTGCAACCGCTATGGCTATAGAGCAAGTTTTTGTTTCTAAAAATAAAATAGTGGCAATGTATTTGAAAAAATCATGGAAAAAAACTATTGATGTGGCCTCTGTTGCTATTGCATTGATGACATTTTATAAACAAAAAAATAAACATAGTTCCTTGTCTTTAGACGAGCTAACTCTTGCTGCTTTAGTACACTCTATTGGTGTTTTACCTATATTAACTGAAGCTGAAAATCATCCAGACGTTTTTGCTAATCCTACTTTTTTACAGCAAGCTATTGTTAAATTATCAAGTAACATTGGTGCTGAAGTAACAAAAGCTTGGGGTTTTTCAGATCAATTTATTGAATTAGTAAAAAGTTGGAGTGACTTAACCATGCTCCCTGAAGAAGTTCATTATATCGATTTTATCAGAGCTGGAGCTATTGCTAATGATATCTTTAAAAATGAATCAACCTGTAAAGTATTGATAAAAAGTTATGTAGATAAAGGTCTTATACCTGATGTTGAATTTATGCAAAGCGATGAGTTTTTATCGACGGTAGCAGACGTTAAAAAAATGTTTTAATGCTGTTGTTAATAATTGTTTATTGAAAAGAAAATGCCAATCAGTTGTACTGATTGGCATTTTTATTAGTAATTGTTTTCTTTAATACTGTTTTGCGCCATAGGTATAAATAAGGTCTTATAGAGTTTTGTTGCGTAATCATCCGTCATTCCAGCCACATAATCGGCAATCACTCTATGATGATTCAGGTTGTTATCTTTGGCATATTGCCAGCGCTTAGCCGTAGGCTTAGGTAATAATCGTAAAGGATCTGATTCAAACGCTTCAAATAATTCCATAACAATTTGTTGGCCTTTATATTCAAGTCTTTGAATATCTGTTTGTTTGATCACAAATTCAAAAACAAAATCTTTAAAAACCTGTAATACTTTTGCCGCAACGTCAGGAAGTTTAGCGTTGTGTTGTAATAATGGTTCTGCAAAGCTTAAAGATTCTAACTCGTTTAAATCCACTAATATAATTTCAGTGATCAGGTAATTAACTAAACCACCAATAGCTTCTTTTTGTAAATAGAATTGGTCACTAAAAAGTTTACTAGATAAATCGTTACAATACACAGACAACCATTCGTTATTTATGGCTTTTAATTTATCAATAACATGAATATCGAAATCAGTTTGACTCACTACACCTGTAACTATCGCGTCTTCTAAATCGTGTATTCCGTAAGCAATATCATCGGCTAACTCCATAATAGAGCAGTCAAATGATTTGAACTGTGTTTTATGGTGTTTATTCTTTTGGCTTTGAATTTGTTGGAAATGTTGTCTATCTAGCTCTGATAATGGCTGTAAAATCCAAGATAAAATATCTAAATCATCAGAATAAATACCTTTAGGTGGATGCCACTGGGAAGCTTTTAGTTGCCTGAATGATTTAGGTTCTTCCTGATTTTTTTGAGTATTTAATACATCAATAGTTTGCGGATATTTTAGTAAACCCAGTAGAGATCTTCGTGTAAGGTTCATACCACAATCTTTACTAAAAGGTTCTAACCGAGCAACAATTCTTAAGGTTTGACCATTGCCTTCAAATCCACCGTGGTTACGCATCATATAATGTAAAGCGACTTCTCCACCATGACCAAAAGGTGGGTGTCCAATATCATGGGCTAAACAAATTGATTCAATCAACGTATCGTCATCAGGAAGTATACTGCTACAAACATCAGGATATTTGCAACGAAGCTGTGAAGTGATCCCCGAACCTATTTGTGCGGCTTCTAATGAATGGGTGAGTCGTGTTCTGTAAAAATCACTTTGCCCACTTCCCATTACTTGTGTTTTAGATTGTAAACGTCTGAATGCTGCAGAATGCAATATCCTTGCTCTGTCTCTTTGAAATGGTGTTCTATGATCATTTTGACGCTTTGTCATACTTAATTGTCGTCTTTCTAACCAAGGCGTTTCCATATTCTTCCTTTATTGTAATAAAAATGTCGTAAATCATGTGATAATGTTAACAAGGTGGTTGACCAGTTTTAGGTATACAGTATACAATATGTGTGCATCCGTAACCATTTAAGGTGCAGCTCTGAAATACGCATCTTGATTGGTAACGGGTATATCTGGATATTACCCACCCCCTCAACTTTATATGATGTTTTTACCTGCTTAAAGTTATATTTATAGAGGAGTCTATAATTAGTATTTTTCAAAAAGCTAAATATCGTGTTGTAGCTGCTACTTTTACCTTTGTTGCTGTGAAATGCTGTGCTGCAGTTTCTGGCGAACGTGAAAGGGTATTGTTCTTAGCGGGATTACCTAAGCCGCCATTTATTACGAGTGAAAATGGTGGTGGTTTACAAATGGATATTATTAGAGATGCGTTATCAACTCAAAATATTGTGCCTGAGTTTCAGCATGTCCAGCTATCTCGAACTGTTTTAGGATTTCAAAAATCTAATGTAGATGCTATATCAATCGTACCATCAAATTACATATATCCGGGTATGTACGTTTCAAAACCTTATATTACTTATCAAAATGTTGCAGTTTCGTTAGCGGAAAGAGAATTAATTATTGAGGACATAGATGATTTAGCTGGACTAACAATCGTGGCTTTTCAAAGAGCCCGTAAGCACATGGGCGATGAATATAACCTCAAAGTTGCGAGTTCATATCAGTATAGAGAGGTGGCAGAGCAACGAGAACAAGTAGATATGTTGTTCACGGGTGAAGCAGAAGTGATTATTTTGGACTTAAATATTTTTATTTACTTTTGTAACAGTCATGAAAAATCCATGTATCAGAATTCATTTAAAGTACATTATATTTTTGATGAAAAGCAGTATTCGGCTGGTTTTAAGTCTGAGCAACTTAAAGATAAGTTTGATAAAGGTATTGATGAAATAAAATACCGTGGTTTATACGATAAACTTATGTCTAAGTATTTGTGGTGATATCTATTTTATTGAATGGTACAAATACTTAATCGTACTTGTACCATGGTAACTTGATTAAGTATGAGCTATAAAAATTGCGCGTTTAGGGGCCGGGTAACCTTCTATTGTTTTAGTTGGATCGTTAGGGTCAAGAAAATCTTCTAAAGACTCTGTATCAATCCAATCAGTTTTTCGTTGTTCATCTAAGGCAGTAACGTCGGTATTTACCACTTTAATGTCTTTAAATCCACAACGTTCCATCCAAGCAACCATAGCGTCACAGCTTGGTAAAAACCAAACGTTTCTCATTTTTGCGTAACGTTCGCCTGGTACTAATACGGTATTAATATCGCCATCAACCACTAAAGTTTCTAATACTAATTCGCCACCTTTAACCAGTTGTGCTTTTAATTGGTATAAGAAGTCGATAGGCGATCTTCTGTGATAAAGCACACCCATAGCAAACACCGTATCAAAGGCTTTTAGCTCAGGTAAATCTTCAACGCCTAAGGGTAATAAATGTACGTTATCGTCTTGTGCGAAATGTTTGACAGCATTAAATTGCATAAAAAATAATTGAGTAGGATCTATACCCACTACAAATTTAGCGCCCGCACCACGCATTCTCCACAAATGGTAACCACTGCCGCAGCCAATATCTAAAACGTATCGATTTGATAAGTCACTAATGTGTGGAGCGAGTCGATCCCATTTAAAGTCTGATCGCCACTCGGTATCTACGTGTAATCCGTGAATATGGTAAGGACCTTTACGCCAAGGTTTAAACTTTTTAAGTAGGTTTTCAATGCGCTTAAACTCACCGGCATTAATATCTGTTTCTGCTCCAATGGTTACGCTATTACTTAAATCGATTGAAGAAGGCGTAGTATTAGGCAGAGCATCTAAGGTTTTTTCCCAGTGAGAAAACTCACCATGTAACTCACTTTTTTGCCAAGTGGTTAATTGAGCAGGTAAAACATTGAGCCAAGAACTTAAACGGTTTTGTGCGATTAATTGGTAAAACTTATTAAATGAGATCATTTTATTGCAACAAGTGACATGAAATTAAAACATTGAAACCACTGATTAACGTGATTAAAACCTGAGTCTTGAAGGCGAGATAAATGGGTTTCTAAAGTATCGGGGCGCATTACATTTTCAATCGCCGTTCTTTTTTGAGCGATTTCTAACTCGCTGTAACCATTTTCTCTTTTAAAATTATGATGTAAATCGATTAATAGTTCATTACACACATCATCTGCAGCTTTTAACTTTTCAGATAACACTAATATACCACCGGGTTGTAAACCATCATAAATTTTTTGAATGAGGTTTTGGCGTGCATCGGGTTCGATAAATTGCAGTGTAAAATTAAGCACGACCATAGAAGCATTTTTAAGCTCAATGTCTAAAATATTACCTTCACAAATTTCAACTTGAGACTCACCTTTAAACGCATTTACATGCATTTTACAACGTTCAACCATAGCTGAAGAGTTATCTATACCGATGATTGAACAGTTTTTTACGGTGATCGACTTTTTCATCGCCAGTGTTGCAGCACCTAAGGAACAACCTAAATCGTAAATGTTGGTATTGGCTTGCGCGTACTCTTTACTCAAATTACCAATGGTATTAATAATGGTATTGTAACCAGGTACAGAGCGCGAAATCATGTCAGGAAAAACTTCAACAACTTGCTTATCAAAGGCAAAGTCTTTTATTTGAGCTTTCTTACTTGAAAAAATGAGATCAGTATCAGAATTTATCATGCAAAATCTTTAAGAAAATAGCTTTATTGCGCTTATTTTAACTGAAATTTATAAGGCAAACCATAAACAGTGCACGATTAATTAACTCGCATGGATATTTGTTATTTTAATTATCATTCCCTGATAGAGTTTATTAGTCTTGCAGAGGTGACATTGCGACTCATTACTATATAATATCGCCAATTTTTATATTCATTAGCTTGTGAATTAATCACAAGTGCAAATGCTCAGGAATTGCTAAATGCGTACTATGTATTGTGGTGAGGTTAACGAATCTCATGTTGGTCAAGAAGTTACTCTTTGTGGTTGGGTTAATCGCCGTCGTGATTTAGGCGCAGTTATCTTTTTAGATTTAAGAGATAGAGAAGGTATGGTTCAGGTTGTTTATGATCCAGACTTACCAGAAGTTATCGCTAAAGCGAATACCTTAAGAAACGAATTTTGTGTTCAAATTAAAGGTAAAGTTCGTGCACGTCCTGAAGGTCAAATCAACAAAGATATGGCAACTGGCGCAATTGAGATATTAGGTTTAGAGCTAAACATCTTAAACAAAGCCGCTCCATTACCATTAGATTCAAACCAAACAAACTCTGAAGAGCAACGTTTAAAATATCGCTATTTAGATTTACGTCGTCCTGAAATGACAGAGCGTTTACGTTTCCGCGCAAAAGTTACTGCTTCAGTTCGTGAATCGTTAGAAAACTTAGGCTTTTTAGATATTGAAACACCAATTTTAACGGCTGCAACCCCTGAAGGTGCAAGAGATTACTTAGTACCAAGTCGCACTCATAAAGGTCAATTTTTTGCATTGCCACAATCTCCACAATTATTTAAACAATTGTTGATGATGTCGGGTATGGAGCGTTACTACCAAATCGTAAAATGTTTCCGTGATGAAGATTTACGTGCTGATCGCCAACCAGAATTTACGCAAATAGATATTGAAACTTCATTTATGTCGTCTGATCAAGTAATGGCTGTTACTGAAAAGATGATCCGTGAGCTTTTCTTAAAACTACTAAACGTAGATTTAGGTGAATTTCCACGTATGCCTTACTCAGAAGCCATGACGCGTTTTGGTTCAGACAAGCCAGATTTACGTAATCCATTAGAAATTGTAGACGTTGCTGATATTTTAAAAGACGTTGAATTTAAAGTATTCTCAGGTCCAGCTAACGATCCTAAAGGTCGTGTTTCCGTTATTTGTGTACCAGATGGCGCATCTAAGTTTTCACGTAAAAACATCGACGACTTAACTAAGTTTGTTGGTATTTACGGTGCTAAAGGTATGCCTTGGTTAAAAGTGAACGACAGAGCTGCAGGGCTTGAAGGTTTACAATCGCCAATTCTTAAATTTTTAACTGAAGAGTCTGTTAATGCTTTACTTGATAGAGCTAATGCAAAAGATGGCGACATTGTATTCTTTGGTTCAGACACATACAACGTAGTAACAGAGTCTTTAGGTGCTTTACGTCTTAAATTAGGTGAAGACTTAGACTTACTGCAAGGTGAATGGAAGCCGTTATGGGTTGTTGATTTCCCAATGTTTGAAGAAGTAGACGGGCATATGCACGCTATTCATCATCCATTTACAGCACCTACTAATTTAACCGCTGAACAACTTGAAGCTAATCCTGTTGGTGCGTTATCTGACGCATACGACATGGTATTAAACGGTTGTGAATTAGGTGGTGGTTCTGTTCGTATCCATAATCAAGATATGCAAGCCGCAGTATTTAGAATTTTAGGTATTAGTGACGAAGAAGCTCAAGAGAAATTTGGTTTCTTACTTGAAGCATTACAATATGGTGCTCCACCGCATGCTGGTTTAGCGTTTGGTTTAGACCGTTTAGTTATGTTAATGACTGGCGCTACTTCTATCAGAGACGTAATGGCATTCCCTAAAACAACAACAGCGGCATGTCCTTTAACTAACGCTCCAGGTCAAGCTAATCCTGCTCAGTTAACTGAACTAGGTATTGCTATCTTGCCTAAAGAAAAAAAGACTGAAACTGATAGTTAATTATTATCTGTAATGTTGAGTGAAAATAAAATGCAGTTAAGATAAATCTTAACTGCATTTTTTATGTATATTACCTATGTATAAGTATCTAACCCGAATAAGGTGGTTAATTTTTTGACTATTATTCTTGGCATTGATCCAGGCTCTCGAATCACTGGCTACGGTGTTATTAAAACTGAAGGTCGTAAGCTAACCTATCTTGGTAGCGGTTGTATCAAGGCATTTTCTACTTCAAAAGAAGACGGAGATAATCAGTTTAGCGATAGACTACAAACCATTTTTTCTGGCGTTTCAGAATTAATATTGCAATTCTCACCTGAATTATTTGCGATAGAAGAAGTATTTATGGGCGTAAACCCCGGTGGTGCGCTTAAGTTGGGTCAAGCGAGGGGGGCTGCAATTGTTGCTGCCACTAATAGAGGTCTTCCTATTGCAGAGTATTCAGCCCGCCAAATTAAACAATCAGTTGTAGGAACCGGCGCCGCAGATAAAAGTCAGGTTCAGCATATGGTTAAAACCTTATTAAAACTACCCGGTACACCGCAAGCCGATGCTGCCGATGCTTTAGCTGTAGCCTTATGCCATGCTCATAGTTACGAACTGTTAGGAAAAATGTCGGGTCAAGGACTTAAAACGGTTAGGGGAAGGTTAAGATAAATACTTCAGTAATAATCCACTAGTTAAAAGTTTACTGTATATATAACTAGTGTTATCGTATGGAAAAATAAATTATCTGGAGAATGTTTTGATAGGTCGTTTACGAGGTTGTTTACTTGAGAAAACAGCACCTGAAGTATTAATTGAGTGTAATGGCGTGGGTTATGAAGTCACTATGCCAATGACGAGCATTTACACCTTACCTGAAATAAATCAAGAAGCGATTGTTTATATTCACTTTGTTGTAAGAGAAGATGCTCAGTTACTGTATGGTTTTGCCAATAAAACAGAGCGTAAATTATTCAGACTTTTGATGAAAGTAAACGGTGTTGGTCCTAAATTAGGCTTAGCTATTTTATCTAGCATGTCTGCTGATCAATTTGTGAGTTGCGTAATTCATGACGACTTATCTACCATAGTTAAAATTCCCGGTGTCGGTAAAAAAACAGCAGAGCGATTATTGATAGAAATGCGTGATCGATTAAAAGATTGGCAACTTGATAATAGCTCTTCAGAAATTGATAACATTTTAGTACCTAATAAAATTGAGAATACTTTCGTTAATGATGAGAGAGGCGATGCTATTAATGCTTTGATCTCTTTAGGCTATAATCAATCCCAAGCTGATAAGGCTGTTAAGTCGGTATTTGAAAAAGGCATGAAAAGCGAAAACATCATACGCAATGCACTAAAAGCCATGCTATAAAATGACACTATAGTTTTTATATTAATAGAAAAACTCCAAATAATTACAGAGAAATATTGAAATGATTGAAGCTGACCGCTTAATTGAACCACAAGTTATGCACGAAGAAGAAACCATAGATCGCGCTATACGTCCTAAAATGTTGGTTGATTATACTGGTCAAGATCACGTTAAAGTACAAATGGAAATATTCATTTCAGCGGCAATTAAACGCGAAGAACCCCTCGATCATTTACTTATTTTTGGACCTCCTGGACTTGGAAAAACAACATTAGCCAATATTGTTGCTAACGAAATGGGCGTTAGTATTAGAACAACTTCAGGTCCTGTACTAGAAAAAGCCGGAGATTTAGCTGCTTTACTTACCAATCTTGAAGAAAACGACGTGTTGTTTATTGATGAAATTCATCGTTTAAGCCCTGTAGTTGAAGAGATTTTATATCCCGCAATGGAAGATTACCAATTAGATATAATGATTGGTGAAGGACCCGCAGCACGATCAATAAAGCTGGATTTACCTGCCTTTACTCTAATAGGTGCAACGACACGTGCTGGAGCATTAACATCCCCATTAAGAGACCGTTTTGGTATTGTACAAAGATTGGAGTTTTACAACACCAAAGATCTTACTGAAATTGTAAAACGCTCCGCTCACTTCCTAAATTTAACAATAGATCATGAAGGCAGTTTTGAAGTAGCAAGACGTTCTCGTGGTACACCGCGTATCGCTAACCGTTTATTAAGGCGAGTTCGAGATTACGCCGATGTAAAAACTAATGGGATTGTGAGCCAAGAGACCGCAGCTTTAGCGCTTGATATGCTAGAAGTGGATCACCAAGGTTTCGATATTATGGACAGAAAACTGCTAGAAGCTATTATTCATAAATTTATGGGTGGACCCGTAGGTTTAGATAATGTGGCTGCAGCTATTGGCGAAGAGCGAGAAACCATTGAAGATGTACTCGAGCCTTTTTTAATTCAACAAGGCTTTCTGCAAAGAACTCCTAGAGGGCGAATTGCAACAGATTTAGCCTATCAACATTTTGGGTTAGACAAACCTGACAGATAATCAACAATCCTCATATATTATTTTTCAATTTTCATTTATTTCAGACAAAAAAAAGCCCACATAATTATGTGGGCCAACTTATAGTAAGTTGTTCGAGGGAATAAATATATAAAATATCAAAAGAGGAACTTTCTTCATCAATAGCATTACCCACAATACATATGAATAATTAGATGCTTTCATCTGTGAATCAGAAAGATAAGGTATTTTAGTTATTTTAAAAGCATGTCTCAAACTATTTAAATTATAAATTTGCATTAGAAAAACTAATGTATTTGTTGTTTTTAACAATCATATTAATAAATTGATACAAAATAATTAGCTAATTATTGATTAAATAACAAAAAATATTTAACTCAAAGCGTTTAAACGCTTGTTGTTTAAAGGGGTTATCTATTAGTATAACCATAAATTTATTAACCTAGCCGTAAATGTTATACACAAGTGACTGTTTTTAATGTTAGAGACTCAAGATCAATTTGAAATACGCGTTTATTACGAAGACACCGATGCAGGTGGTATAGTGTATTACGCAAATTATTTGAAATTTTTTGAGCGTGCACGAACAGAATGGCTAAGAAAATTAAATATACATCAATCATTCTTTTTAGAACAAAATTTAGGATTTGTAGTCAGAAAGGTCGAAATGGATAATCTTGCCTCTGCAAAACTTGATGACGCACTTGTTGTGGTTTCTGAAATTAGTGAAATTAAGCGAGCTAGTTTGATTTTTCAACAAAAAATAATGAAAAATCAACAAGTCATATGTACTGCTAAAATTCGTATTGCTTGTGTTAATTTACTATTAGCTAAACCGTGTTCTATCCCCGAAAGCATATTAGGAGCCCTTAAAAGTGTCAGCTGAAATTTCTATTTTAGATTTATTTTTACAAGCGAGTTTATTAGTAAAATCAGTTATGTTGATTTTACTCGGATTCTCAGTTGCATGTTGGGCAATGATCTTTCAACGTATAAAAATTTTAAAAGAAGCACAAACTCAATTAAAAGTCTTTGAAGATAAATTCTGGAGCGGAGCTGATCTAAGTAAATTGTTTAATGAAATTTCAGCTCGCAGTAAGGTAACAGGCATAGAAAGTTTATTTGTTGCTGGTTTTAAAGAATTTGCAAAATTAAGAAAAAGTAACATCACTTCCTCTAATGCTATTGTTGACGGAACATACAGAGCAATGCGTGTTGCTATGTCTAGAGAAGTTGACGGTTTAGAAAAAAGTTTACCTTTTATGGCAACTGTTGGTTCTATTAGTCCTTATATCGGTTTGTTTGGAACAGTATGGGGCATAATGAACTCATTTATTGCTTTGGGGTCTGCAGAAAACGCAACGTTAGCACAAGTTGCTCCGGGTATTGCTGAGGCTCTTGTTGCAACAGCCATGGGGTTGTTTGCTGCTATTCCTGCTGTAATGGCATTTAACCGTTTTAGTCATCAAGTTGAGAAACTAGAGAATAGTTACGGTAACTTTATGGACGAGTTTTCGAGTATTTTACAACGTCAAGCAACGTCAGAATAATTGAGTTAATAGGTTTACCTTATGTATAAAAGAGCTAGACGTCGTAAAGTTGCTGACATAAATGTTGTTCCATATATAGATGTAATGTTGGTACTACTGATCATTTTTATGGTTACAGCTCCTTTAATTACTCAGGGAGTAAAAGTTGACTTACCCAAAGCTGATTCAGAGCCACTAGATAAAGATAGTAAAGTACCTTTAGTTGCCTCGGTTGATGCTGATGGAAAGTATTATTTAGCGGTAGGAACCAGTAAAAATGAACCTATGTCTGCAGAAGAAGTTGCCACGTTAGTTGCTGCACATTTAGAAGTGGAACCTGGTACACCTGTGGTTGTTAATGGTGATGGTGCCGTCTCTTATGATGCTGTTATTCAACTTATGGTGTTATTACAAAAGAAAGCGGGCGTGCCTTCGGTTGGTCTTATGACTGACTCTGAGGAGAAAAAATAACGTGGATAAAAAGTTTTCTATTGCATTGCTCTTGAGCGTGGCTTTACATTTAGTATTAGCCATTTTCTTATTTTTAGGTGATTTTACTTCAGAGCCGAAACCCATTCCTACTCCTGCACCTATGGAGCCTATTCAAGCTGTTGCCGTTGATAAAAGTAAAGTAGAAGAACAAGTTAAAAAAATTAAGCAACAAAAGGCTGATGACGCACGTAAGTTAAAAGAACTTGAACAAAAAGTTGCTTCAGCTAAAAAGAATCGAGCAAAAGAAGAACAACGCATTAAAGATTTAGAAAGACAACGCAAGAAGAAAGAACTAGAAAAGAAAAAAGCTGACTCTGAAGCTAAAAAATCTAAGGCTAAAGCCGCAGCAGCAGAAAAAGAGCGTAAGAAAAAAGTAGCTGAAAAGCAAAAAGCAGAAAAAGCGGCAGCTGATGCAAAAGCCAAAAGGCTTAAAGAGCAAGCTGAGGCTAAAAAAGCTGAAGATTTAAGAAAGAAAAAGGCCGCTGAGAAAAAACGTCAAGAACAACTAGCCAAAGAACGTGAACGACAAGATAAGTTGCTGGCAGAGCAAATGGCTTCAGAAATGGCATCTCGACAAAAAGCGAGAAGACAGCAGGTTATGACTGAAATAGGTCGTTATACCGCTTTAATTAAACAAACGATAATTCGTAATTTAATTACTGATAGAAGCACAATGGAAGGAAAGTCTTGTAAATTGACCATAAGTCTTGCACCATCAGGTTTTGTGACTAACGTTCAATTAGGGCAAGGTAATCCAACGGTTTGTGCAGCAGCTAAAACTGCTATATATAAAGCCGGTACTTTACCTGTTTCGAAAGACCCAGAAGTTTTTAAAGAGATGAGAACGATCAGTTTAACGGTAGTTCCTGAATTTTAACCATTATTCACTAAGTAGATTATAAAATATTCATATGAAGAAACTTAATACATTTATCGCGTTAATTATTTTATGCCTTACTCCTAAAGCATTTGCTGCTTTAGAAATTGTAATAACAGAAGGGGTCGATAGTGCTAGGCCTATCGCTGTACTTCCATTTAAATGGAATGGTTCTGGTGCTATGCCTGAAAGCTTATCTAGTGTGATCAGTAATGATCTTCGTCGCAGTGGGAAGTTTAATCCTATTTCAGCAGCTACATTTCCCCAAAGACCAAGCTCTGTTCACCAAATTGATTATTCTGCATGGGCTAACAAAGGCGTAGAAGCGGTATTAGTTGGTGAAGTAAGTGAGGTTTCAATTGGTCGATACCTCGTAAAATATCAATTAGTTGATGTTATTCGAGGTCAAATTACGGGTGGTAAAACTCAAATGATGAGTAATGGCCAATTAGTAAAAGCGACTGATCATATTTATGTTGATAAATCTGCTGAAATTACGGCAAGCCAATTTAGACGTTATGCTCATACTATTAGTGATGTTGTTTATGAAAAATTAACAGGAACTCGAGGGGCGTTTTTAACTAAAATCGCTTACGTAATTGTTAGAGATAGTGGTAATTATCCATATCAATTAGTTATCGCTGATTATGATGGTTTTAATGAGCATGTATTATTAAGCTCAAAAGAACCTTTAATGTCGCCTAGTTGGAGTCCAGATGGTAACCAATTAGCTTATGTAACGTTTGAAAACCACCAAGCACAAATTTATAGTATTGACATATATAGCGGTCAGCGCAAAATGTTGACATCTTACAAAGGCATTAATAGTGCACCTAAATGGTCACCTAATGGTAAACAACTTGCCATGGTATTATCAAAAGATGGTAACCCTGAAATTTATGTGATGGATATAGCCACTCGAAAATTACGAAGAATTACTCGTCATAGAGCTATCGATACAGAGCCAAGTTGGTCGCCTGATGGTAATTCATTGATATTTAGTTCAGAACGGGGTGGAAAAGCTCAGCTTTATCGCGTAAATTTAGTCGACGGTAAAAAAAGACGTCTAACATTTGACGGCGAAATGAATCTTGGCGGTTCTCTAACGCCTGATGGCCGTCAATTGATTATGGTTAATAGAACAAGGGGTCAGTATCATTTGGCAAAACAAGAATTAAGTTCTAATGTTTTCCAAGTTTTAACGACAACTCGTTTAGATGAATCTCCTAGTGTTGCTCCTAACGGCGGGATGATTATTTATAGTACCTTACATAATAATAGGCAGGTACTAAGCTTAGTGTCTGTTGATGGGCGATTTAAAGCTAGATTGCCTGTTAAAAACGGGGAAGTAAAAGCTCCCGCATGGTCACCTTTTTTATAAAACAAAAGTAAATTTATTGAAACATAAGGAATAATAAAATGCGCTTGAATCAAACTGTTAAAGCTCTTGCTATTGCATTACCCATGTTAGCATTAGCTGCATGTAGTTCTACTTCTGACGAAACTGAAGGACAAAGCCAAGTAGATACAAATACACAAGTTTCTACTGATACACAAACTGACAATGTTCAAGTATCAGCTGCACAACGTGAAGCTGAAATTGCAGAGCAAAAACGTCAGCAACTTGAAGCGTTACGTTCTGAACATATCGTATACTTTGATTTTGACACGTCTACATTAAACAGCCAGTTTGCATCTTTACTAGATGCTCATGCTAAATTTTTAACTGAAAACTCAAATGTAAACGTTTTAATTGAAGGTCATGCCGATGAGCGTGGTACTCCAGAATATAACATTGCATTAGGCGAGCGTAGAGCTAAAGCTGTTGTTACTTATTTAGAAAATATGGGTGTCTCTTCTTCTCAAATTTCTGTAGTTAGCTACGGTGAAGAGAAGCCGATGGTTAAAGATCGTAGTGAAAGTGCTTTTGCTAAAAACCGTCGTGCAGTATTAGTTTACTAATCAGGAATGTAAATGAAACTGAATAAAGTTTTATTTGGAATGATTCTGTCTGTTAGCACATCTTGTGTGCTGGCAGCGGAGCCAGCTCCAGTTGTCGATATCAGTCAACATAGCGGTTCAAACGCTTCATCTAAAAGTATATCTGAACGAATTGAAAACTTAGAACAAAGAATGGATGCTCGTAATAGAGCTCAAGTTAATGTTCAAAGGCAATTAGATGATTTACAAAATGAATTGAATGAATTGCGTGGTGTTACAGAGTTACATACTCATCAGCTTAGTCAGGTATTAGAACGTCAACGCGAACTATACCAAGAGCTTGATAGAA
The DNA here is from genome assembly GCF_055808995.1 of Pseudocolwellia sp. G5-9. Lineage (NCBI taxonomy): Bacteria > Pseudomonadati > Pseudomonadota > Gammaproteobacteria > Alteromonadales > Colwelliaceae > Pseudocolwellia > Pseudocolwellia sp. G5-9. The sequence continues at coordinate 1,663,313 of NZ_CM147893.1, read as the reverse complement.
GAGTGTCACAAGCCCTTACAGCAACGCCTGCCCCAGTAGCTACGCCTACTTATAATGCATCTAATGTTAATGACGTTGTGTATAGTTCTGACGTACCAGAAAATGAAGCCTACGACAGGGCTGTTAATCTAGTGCTGAAAGAAAGGCGTTATGAAGAAGCTATTCCAGAATTTAAAGCGTTTAATTTAAAATTCCCTAATTCTGCTTATGCAGCCAATGCTCATTATTGGTTAGGACAGTTACTTTTTAATAAAAACGATTTAGCTGCAGCCAAAACTGAATTTGAAATTGTTTATAATCAATTTAAAGATTCTCCAAAAAGAAGTGATTCAATGCTTAAATTGTCGATTGTTGAAGAAAAATTAAACAATATGGCAACCGCTAAAAGTTTATTGAAAGAGCTTATTGCTAAGTATCCAACATCTAGTGCGGCTAAGTTAGCCAAACCAAGATTGGCAAACTTACCATAAAGTTGTTGGTTCCTTATCCTTTTTGCTTTCTTTTTATGCAAACAAACGCATATGTTGAAAAAACTTAAATTTGTTGTTGCACTAAAAGAAATTATGAGTATTATATGCGGCGCGTTAGACGAGTAGTGTGACGCGAACAAATGTCGGTCGTTAGCTCAGTTGGTAGAGCAGTTGGCTTTTAACCAATTTGTCGAAGGTTCAAATCCTTCACGACCGACCACTTACTTTACCAAGGTATGTGGTTGGCATTTGTAGAATATATATCGGTCGTTAGCTCAGTTGGTAGAGCAGTTGGCTTTTAACCAATTTGTCGAAGGTTCAAATCCTTCACGACCGACCACTTCTCTTTACTAAAGTATTAGGTAGTGAATATATTCATTTGGGAGTTTTAAATCGGTCGTTAGCTCAGTTGGTAGAGCAGTTGGCTTTTAACCAATTTGTCGAAGGTTCAAATCCTTCACGACCGACCACTTCTTTTCTGGTCTGATTTATTAATCCTACAAAATCCTTAATATCCAATCTACTATTTCATCTTTTTCATTATTATCTAGTTTAACTATTTCAGTGTTTCTTCTTATCTTAATTAATACTATAAGATAATTAAACGCGTTATACACATTACAATAATATTACCGTATAATTTCAGTGTTAAATTCAATCATCAATTCGAGAATATTCATGTCACAATCTAATTTAGCTGTAGAGTTTGATTTTCACTTTCCTGCGAAACCTTTACCTTTATCACCTAATGAAAAAGTTGAGTATAAAGATCGAATTAAAAAATTATTGATTGAAAAAAATGCCGTACTTATTGCTCACTACTATACAGACCCTGAAATTCAAGCATTAGCCGAAGAAACTGGTGGCTGTGTAGCAGACTCACTTGAGATGGCTCGCTTTGGTAATAATCATCCAGCGACTACTTTAATTGTTGCTGGTGTTAAGTTTATGGGGGAAACTGCTAAAGTATTAACACCTAATAAAACAGTTGTTATGCCTGATTTAGAAGCGACTTGTTCTTTAGATTTAGGTTGTCCTATAAAAGAATTTAACGAATTTTGTGATGCAAACCCAGATAGAACAGTAGTTGTTTATGCGAATACCTCTACAGCAGTTAAAGCAAGAGCTGATTGGATTGTCACATCCTCATGTGCGTTAGAAATAGTTGAACACCTAGACTCATTAGGCGAAAAGATTTTATGGGGCCCAGATCGCCATTTGGGGGCTTATATACAAAAGCAAACAGGTGCCGACATGTTAATGTGGCAAGGTGCTTGTATTGTTCATGACGAATTTAAAAAGAAAGCATTAAGTGACATGAAATCGCTTCATCCTGATGCTGCTATATTAGTTCATCCTGAATCACCTGCTGACATTATTGATTTAGCCGATGCTGTAGGTTCTACAAGCCAATTAATAAAAGCCGCTCAAAACTTACCTAACAATAAATTTATTGTGGCAACTGACCGCGGTATTTTTTATAAAATGCAGCAGTTGTGTCCTGATAAAGAATTTTTTGAAGCGCCAACTGCAGGAGAAGGTGCTACTTGTAGAAGTTGTGCTCATTGTCCTTGGATGGCAATGAATGGTCTTAAAGCAATACAAGAAGCACTAGAAGATAGTTCAGGTAAAGAAATTTTTGTCGATATGTCTTTACGTGAGGGGGCATTAAAGTCGTTAAACAGAATGTTAAATTTTAATGCAGAATTAGCCGCGAGCCAAAACTAAAAATATTATTGATAAATAAGTGAATAAAAACACTTAGTAGTTGCGTTATGTTGTTAATTTCCCTACCATAGCGCTGCTTTTTCCAGAGCAATAAAGAATAAAACAAAGTTTCAAATGGTGAGGTGTCCGAGTGGCCGAAGGAGCACGCCTGGAAAGTGTGTAAGGCGCAAGCCTTCGAGGGTTCAAATCCCTCCCTCACCGCCATTCTCGTATAATTATTTAAAGATCGAATGTTAATAGCTGTAAATCGTCTTTACATTTTACTTTCATTAGTTGTTTAGCGTTGCTTTAATTCGTTAAATTTATCTTCATCAGGTTATATTGTCTAAGAAGTAAATAACCAATAGCTGCTTATAATTAGTGTACCTCCTGCTAAACTACTCTCATTATCAAAATTGAATTTTCTGTTTGTTCGCTACCTTGTAACGCATTAAAATCTATCAAGTTTAACATCGTCTCTGTATTGAAACAGGACAATTGCTGAATGCTCAGCAGAAGAGTTTTTTTGAAACCTACCTATCATACTCATCGCAATAACTTCAACTCGAGTTAATTAACCTCAACTCGGGTTAATGAATGTTAGATAATGAATTAAAATTATTATTTATCAAAACCTTAATCTGTATCGTTGTTTTCCTAAGTTATATTAGTCTCTCAACATTGATATTTTTGTGTATAACAAGGCGAATTTTTCTATCTAATAGCTGGCTATTAGTAATAAATTCAACGAAGTTAGGCATAAAAATATCAATGTTGAGTAACTTTGCTTATCCCGAGCTGAGGTTAATTACATCGTTATTTATTTAATCATTTGAACACCCCTTATTAAAATAAATGCCTCGGCTAAAGGACGTAGGTGCTTAGGTTCAGGCTGGAACGATGTTGGCCATTTATTCTTCGTATAAAATCGGTTAATTCATTAATGGGTTTGGTGTTATCTCTATCAAAATCTTTTTATCCTCCAATCACGTTTATTTTTCAGCAAAATAATTAACAGATTTTTGCAAAGTGAATGGTATTATCTTAATAAAAACTCATTTCTCTTTTGAAATTTGTTTTTTATAGGTAAAATAAGGTGTGACTCATTGTTTTATGTTAAATCTAATTAAACAGGTGGAATTTAGGTATGATAAATTGTGTATGTTGAAAAATAAATGGAGTTTAGGGGAATCGTTTTACTTAAGTACGTACATGTTCAGAACTTTCAGTATTTTCCTTCTCATTCTGTTAACAAGCTGTAGTACTAACGTTAGCCAAGAACAACAACAGTCAGTTTCACATCTGGCTGATTTAGCTTCTACCAATTGGTTAAACCAGTCACAACAATTCTTACCTGAAGGTGAAGATTTACAATGGGGTATGCAACTCCCAACACAAGCACAAGAATTATTACTACTAGCTGAAAAAAACAACCCTCAATTAAGCATTACCGCGTTACGAGTAAAGCAAGCTATTACCGATTATGAAATAGCCTCAGGGTCACTATGGCCTGAAATTAATTTACAAAGCTCAAAACGTGTTAATCAAAGTTTATCGTCAGATGCTGATTTAAATAAATCGACTAATCAATTAGCAACGTTAGGTGTTGGTGTTAATTGGGAGCTCGACTTATGGCAAAAGTTAGCCAGCACTGAAAAACAAAAAACATGGACCGCTAAAGCACAGCAGTTTGCTCTTGTTGCGGCAAGGCAGTCGTTACAATCTCAAGTATTAATAACTTACTTAGAAGTTATTGAGCAAAACAATCTGCTTAAATTAAATAGAAATCATATAGAAAACCAAAAACGTCGTTTAAATATGTCGATAACGCGGTTAGATAATGGTTTATCTACAGGTATTGATATACGTAACGCTAAAACCAATTTGTACCGTTTGTTAGAAAGTCAAAAAAGAATAAATTATAAACGTGAGCAAGCTAAGCGTCGACTCAATTTATTACTTGGTAATTACTCAGAACAAAAATTAGAACTACAGCTTACTCTACCAGAATTGCAGCAAGGCATTAATCTACTAGCCCCTAAAGATATTTTACTTAACCGACCTGATGTAAGAGCAGCAGAAGCAACACTGATTGCTGCGGGATATAGTTGGGACGTCGCCAAGAAAAAAATGTTACCTAAATTAACGCTTAATTTTAACTACGATGCTCGACGTGCAGATGTTAGTGAATTATTCGATATTAATTACTGGTTAGGTTCTTTAACGGCTTCATTAGTGCAACCTGTTTTTTATCAAGGCACATTAAGTAAGCAAGCTGAAAAAGCTTATTTACAGCAACAAATACAATTTGAACAATACAAAGCCACGTTGTTAGATGCTTGGCAACAAGTTGAAGCGGCTATTCAAAACGAAAGTTTATTAAGCCGTCGCCAAGAATTATTAGAAAAAGCTTTTCATGAAGCGAAAGAAGCAGAAAGGCAAACAGAAGATCAGTACAACGTGGGGGTAACAAATAGCTTTGAATTATTATCAGCACAACGAACACGTACAGCAGTAGAAGTAGACCTGATGGTATTATCAACAGCTCGACTGAAAAATAGAATTCAACTCATTCTCGCCTTAGGCGTACCTCAATCATTAACTAAGTCTATATAATTATGTTAAAAGTTAAACTTGTCGACTCAATACCCTTTATCGTTATCGTAAGCCTTATTTTAACGACATTATATGCATTAGATGTATTTAAGCCCGTTGCTGAAAAAAATAACTACAAACCCAAAAAACTTAAAGTGTTTGTTGAAAAATCACATCTGCAAGATATACAGCTTTTTGCTTACAGCCAAGGAGAAGTTAAACCGAAACAACAAGTTGATTTACGTAGCCAAGTAGAAGGGCGATTACTTTTTGTTGCAGCTAATTTAGTAGAAGGAGGTCGAGTGAATAAAGGCCAATTGCTATTAAAAGTAGATGATAGCGATTACTTGCTAAATGTTATTCAAAGTGAAGCTAAAGTAGCACAAGCTAAACAACAGTTAGAAAAAGTAAAAGCGCAAGCTAATGTAGCTAAGCAAGAGTTGGTCAATTTAGGGCGTGATAATGCAAATGACTTAGCTCGTTGGTTACCACAATTAGAGCATGCTGAAGCTGAGCTTAAATCAGCTAAAGCACAGTTAGACAAAGCCAAGTTAGATTTAGAACGTACAGAAATTTTAGCGCCATTTTCCGGCGTAGTAAGAAGTGAAAATGTAAATGTTGGCCAGCAAATTAATAAAAATACGACACTAACCTCTATTTATAATGCTGAAATAATGGAAGTTAATTTAGCTTTAAATGGCAAGCAGCTTTCTATTTTAGAATTGCCTATCGACTTTTATCAGGAAGATTACAATAAAGGTGTTGATGTTACTTTTAGTGCAGAAATGGGGAATAAAATATTGTCGTGGCAAGGTCGTATTGTTCGTACTTCGGGTCAATTTGATCCGCGTACTCGTACCTTAAATGTTATTGCTGAAATTCATCAAGATCAAAACCACAGTAATATTTTACCCGGTTTATTTGTAAACGGAAAAATAAAAGGTCGTGTTGTTAAAAACGCTAGTACCTTGCCTCGTACTGCTGTCAGATCGAGTAATAGAATTTGGTATGTTGACGAAGAAAGTCATTTACAAGTTAAAACGATCGAGCTTATTCATAGAGATAACCAATCGGTTGTGGTTAAAGGCATTGCTAACAATACCGATATTATTATTTCAGCCTTAGTTGCCCCTACGCCAGGGATGGCTGTCAAACCATTAAAAAACATACATACAACAGAGCTTCAACACGCAAATATAACGGATGATACAAATACTAAAGAAATAAAGACTGGCAACGTCGTTAAAAAGAACCCAAAAAACAGAAAAAAGCAAAACACCAATGAAGGACTAGGGGCATGAGGTCAGTCGTCACTTGGTGGGTAAGAAATCCTATTGCCGCTAACCTTGCTATGGTCTGCCTTATTGTTGCAGGTTTAGTTAGCTATTTTTACAGTATTGAAAAAGAGCCTTTTCCAACTGAGAAAATGGCTATTATGGATATTAACATGCGTTGGCCGGGGGCAGGTCCTAGAGATATTGAAGACCAAATCATTGTGCGCTTTGAAGACGCGATTAAAAATGTTGAAGGCATAAAACGCGTTGTATCTAGAGCTTCAGAAGGTAGAGCTTCAGTAACTGTTACAGGTAAGGAACGTGTTGATAAGCGTAAATTTGCAGAAGAAATAAGAGAAAAAATAAACTCAGTTAATGGTTTGCCTAGTGACTCTGAGCGCCCTGTTGTAACAGAAAGAACTAATCGTAAAGAAATGATCCGCATTGCGCTGCATGGGCAAATGGAGCGAGAAACCTTAGCTGCTTTATCCCATCAAATTCGTCAGCAAGTTTCAGCTTTACCGCTTATTTCTAGTGTGGTTTTAAAGGGGCAGGGTAGATATGAGGTTGCTATCGAAGTAACTGAAGAAGCGATGTCGACCTATGATATTGCTATTGATGAAGTCTCCACAGCTATTCGTAATTCATCTATTAATATTTCTACCGGTACCGTTCGGGACGAAGCCGGTGTATTAATGCTGTCGGTAAGAAACCGAGCAGATGAACAACAAGAGTTTGAAGATATTGTTATTAGGCAAAATAAAGACGGCGCTACTTTATACCTGCGTGATGTTGCGCAGGTAAAAGACGGTTTGGCTGATACCCGTTTTATTTCCACATTTGATGGTGAACCTGCCATTTTAATTGATGTACTGAACAGCGATTATATGGACATTCCTAGCATGTCTGAAAATGTTCATAACTTTGTTAATAAAAAAAATGCGCAATTACCTGAAGGCGTACAACTGACTATTTGGTCTGATTGGAACGAAGCTTATCAAGGACGTTTATCGACTATTTTTACCAATGCTTTAAGTGGCCTCGCGCTGGTATTTGTTTTACTTTTACTTTTTTTACAACCTAAAATTGCTTTATGGGTAAGTGCTGGTATTGGTACTGCATTTGCTGCTAGTTTCGCTTTGTTACCTACGTTTGATGTGTCGTTAAATATGATCTCCCTTTTCGCTTTTTTAATGGTTATAGGTATTGTGGTTGATGATGCGATTGTTATTGGCGAAAGTGTTCATTTAAGTCATGAAGCAGGATTAGATGGAGAAGAGGCGGTAATTGAAGGCGTTGCTCAAGTTGCAAAACCTGTATTGTTTGGTGTATTAACTACGGTAGTGGTATTTGCTCCTATGGTTTTTTTACCGGGTAATACCGCGGAGTTTACTCGCGCTATCGCAACCGTAGTTATTTTATCTTTATTGTTTTCACTTTTTGAAGCTTTATGTATTTTACCTTCGCATCTTCGACACTTAAAGCACCAAGATCCTAATGCGAAGCAATCAAAATTAGCGCGAATACAAGCTAAGTTTGCAGGAAGTTTGGAGTGGTTAAATAAACATCTATATATACCTACTCTTACATGGAGTTATAAACACAAACACAGTGTTTTAGCTTTATTTATTGGCAGCCTATTTATTGGGTTAAGTTTATTAAATAATAACTACATTCATAAATCTTTTATGCCACAAATAGCTGATGACAAAATACGACTTATTGTAAATTTGCCACCTACGGCGACTCACGATCGTATGTTGCAAGTACTTAATCAAATTCAATTAGGGCAACAATCGCTTTTGTCTTATGTTGAAACAATGGAAAACCCTCAACTTGTTGAACATGCTTATACTCAATTATCTTCTACACGAATAGTTAGTGAAATTAAATTAGTAAGCTTTGAGCAAAGGGCGATGAATATTGAAGAGGCCTCAGCCAAGCTACAAGAGTTTATTGGAGATATACCTGATGCGGAAGAAATAGAGCTAAAATCGACCTTAAATACACAAGAGCCTAGAATTGGGTTTAGTTTTAATTCTCAAAATATTGAAGCATTAAAAGATGCAGTAGAAGATTTTAAATTACATTTAGCTACCTATTCAGGCGTTTATTTACTTCGCGATAATATGGATAAAGGCAGTCAGGAAATGGTTTTTCACTTAAAGCCAGGCGCAGAAGCTTTAGGTTTAAGTATTAAAGAGGTTAGTAAACAAATTAAGCAAGCTTATTTTGGTCAAGAGGTTCAACGACTCCCCAAAGTAGGTGGCGATGTAAAAGTTAAAGTGATGTACTCGCAAGTAGAGCGAGAGTCGATTGAAACGTTAAATAACTTAAAAATAAGAAGTCGGGATGGCAGAACTATTCCTCTTATGGCGGTTGTCGATTTAGAAATTCATGCAGGTATTCAACGTATTATTCGTATAGACGGTTATAAATCGGGTTATGTTTACGGCGAATATTCAGGTGATGAAAGAGCTGCCATGATAAAAGATATCAGAGAAAACTTTGTACCTCAGTGGCAAAAACGACATCCACAGGTAGGTTTTGGTCGTGGCGAAAGAATGCAAGCTGAAGATGAATTTCAGCAAACGGTAATCGTGTTAGAAGGCTTAGCTATTATGGTTGCCTATATGTTAATGGCTGTTGCATTCCGCTCGTATAGCCAACCGTTACTTATTATGTCAGCTATACCTTTTAGTTTTTTGGGAGCTTTATTAGGACACCTTATTCATGATGTAAGTTATGGGATGTTTTCAATGTTAGGTATTTTGGCTGCATCAGGTGTTGTTATAAACGATAACTTAGTGTTGGTCGATGCGATTAATCGATTTGTTAAAGAAGGTAAAAACGCCAAAGATGCAGTTTTCTTGGCGTGTAAAACTCGCTTCAGACCTATTATATTAACATCTTTAACTACTTTTATTGGTTTAATGCCTATGCTGTCAGCTCAAAGTGTTCAAGCTAAATTTTTGATCCCCATGGTAGTGTCACTTGCTTATGGTGTTATTGCGGCAACTATTATTACCTTAGTCTTTGTACCGTGTCTTTATTGGGCAAGTGTTGAGTTAACTGAAAACTGGCAAAAGTGGCGTAGCCGTATGCTCAATGAAGATATTCCAGCGATAAAAGAATAACTAAATAAAAGTATAAGAGAATAAAATACTTCAATTGCTATCTGAGCTAATTCACGTTTATTATATTTGAAATAACGGAATATGAATGATTAGACCTATGAGTAAAAAAGTTGTTGTTTTTTCTGGCGCTGGAATGAGCGAAGAAAGCGGTATTAATACCTTTAGAGATGCTGATGGTTTATGGGAAGGACATGATTTTTTAACGGTTGCTTCTCTAGATGGTTGGCGTAAAGACCCCCAATTGGTTCTTGATTTTTATAACGAAAGAAGACGCCACTTATTAAATGTATCTCCTAACTTAGGGCATATCGCGCTAGCTGAGTTAGCCGAACATGCCGATGTGTCTATTGTTACGCAAAATGTAGATAATTTACATGAAAGAGCAGGCTGTAAAAACGTCATTCATTTACACGGTGAATTACTGAAAAGTGAAAGTTCAGCTAACCCCAACCTCACTTTTGATTGTTTAGGCGATATAACTTTAAACGATAGATGCCCGTTAGGTAGTCAACTAAGACCCCATATTGTTTGGTTTGGTGAAGCGGTTGATAAACTAGACAATGCAATAGCAGAAGTTATGTCAGCAGATATTCTCATTATTATCGGAACCTCTTTACAAGTTTATCCTGCAGCAGGTTTGGTTTCGTTTATACGACCTAATGTTCCTGTCTATTATATCGATGCTGATCCCGCTACAAATATAGAGCTTGAATCAGTCGCAAACCTTACTGTCATTAAAAATACAGCTGCTATTGGTGTTCCAGAGTTAGTTAAAGCACTTAAAGAAAGCTTTTCATAATTTAGCGTATTGTTTAACTTGATTTTTTGAGTATTTATATAGAAATTAGTTGCGGGAGCCACTTATTTTTGAAAAGAGTGAACTGACGATAAGTCGTGACTAATAGTTAACAGTATTTTTGAGTATTTATATAGAAATTAGAAATAGGTTGCGGGAGCCACTTATTTTTGAACAGAGTGAACTGACGATAGGTCGTGACCAATAGTTAACAGTATTTTTTTGAATATATATGGATATATGGAAATTGGTTGCGGGAGCCACTTATTTTTGAAAAGAGTGAACTGACGATAAGTCGTGACCAAAAGTTAACGGTATTTTTTTGAATATATATGGATATATGGAAATTGGTTGCGGGAGTCACTTATTTTTGAAAAGAGTGAACTGACGATAAGTCGTGACCAAAAGTTAACGGTATTTTTTTGAATATATATGGATATATATGGATATATATGGATATATATGGATATATATGGATATATATGGATATATATGGATATATATGGATATATATGGATATATGGAAATTGGTTGCGGGAGCCACTTATTTTTGAAAAGAGTGAACTGACGATAAGTCGTGACTAATAGTTAACAGTATTTTCGAGTATTTATATAGAATATTAGAAATTGGTTGCGGGAGCCAGATTTGAACTGACGACCTTCGGGTTATGAGCCCGACGAGCTACCAGGCTGCTCCATCCCGCGTCCGAATGAACTTCTTAAGAAATAAGAAGAAAGCCCTAAAGGTTTTAATTCTCTTTAGAAGAACAACTCTTTTATACTTGAGTAAAAAGTTGGTTGCGGGAGCCACTTATTTTGAAAAGAGTGAACTGACGACCAAGGTCGTACATCCCATCATTAATTTATTTTGATTCTAATTAATATAAAGAATTGGTTGCGGGAGCCACTTATTTTGAAAAGAGTGAACTGACGACCTAGGTCGTATATCCCATCATTAATTTATTTTGATTCTAATTAATATAAAGAATTGGTTGCGGGAGCCAGATTTGAACTGACGACCTTCGGGTTATGAGCCCGACGAGCTACCAGGCTGCTCCATCCCGCGTCCGAATGGTTTAAGTAAAACTTAAACAAGCCAGTAATTATTTATTTCTATTACTAAAGAAAGTTAACAAAAGGAGGTTTGAAACCTGTCCCCTGAGAACGAGGCGTATACTAAGGATTGTTAAAGAATATTGCAACTAGTTTATGTCATTTTTATGATAATTTTTCGACTTAGTTGATTCTTTAATCAAATCGTTCGTTATTTGAATACTATATTAAAGTAGGAAGGAATTTATGACTAAGGAAATGAGAATTTATGAGTGTTACATAGCTGAAAAATTATTCAGCTATGTAACGTAAAGAATAAATAACCCGAATTTAGATTAAACAGATTTTAATAAAGTTTATTACCCCAGCTTAATTTATTACGTAATACCGTAAAATAGTCGTGATCAAGTGGGTGAATTAATCTGATCGCATTTGCGCTTTTTTTAATAATAACTTCATCACCTGGCATTACAGACAAAATTACGTGGCCATCGCAACTTACTTGCAGATTTTCGTAGTTTTCATTAGCGAGTACTAACTTAATTTCACTATTACCATCTACTACAATAGGTCGACTTGTTAATGTGTGTGGAAACATAGGCACTAACGACAGAGCATTCAAATTAGGTGTTAATATTGGCCCACCTGCAGACATAGAATAAGCTGTTGAACCTGTAGGCGTAGAAATAATTAAACCGTCTGAGCGTTGGCTAAACATAAAACTATTGTCTATATACACTTCAAACTCAATCATGTTGGCAACTTTGCCCGCATGTAAAACCGCTTCATTTACAGCGCTATTAGAGCTTTTCAGTTTCCCGTGTCGGTAAACTTCTGCTTCAATAATAAAACGTTGTTCAGATCGAGATTCACCTTTTAAAATTGCTTCAAGTGGCTCTATTACATTATCAGGAGATAAATCAGTTAAAAAACCTAAGTTGCCTCGGTTTACACCAATTACACCAATATCATAACAAGCTAGCACTCTTGCAGCACCTAACATATAACCGTCGCCGCCAACTACAATAGCAAGATCTGCTAATTCACCTATTTCAGTTAATGGATGAACAGACATGTTTTTAATATCAACTGATTGCGCTAAAGAATACTCAACTACCACGTGGTAATGGTGTAAACGTAAATATTCGTGCAATGCCTCAATGGTGGCTTTTGCACCCTCATGATGAGGTTTGCCTATTAATCCTACTGTTTTATATAATTGAGACATAGTGTTGTTATTATGATTTTGAGTAGTGATGCTAAGTAGTATACAAAGTTTCGCTGGTATTTATCTCATTGTAAAGTCGACTTTTTTATAAATGATTCACATTTGAGCTTGAATCGTGGAAACAAATCCCCATAATTAGCGTTAATTATATTTTAATTACGTTTATAAACTTTATTAAAAAGTACGTTTTACCTTGGAGTTTTTCATGACAAATGAGTCAACAGATAATAGAAGCGCTGAAGAAATTTTAGCTGATGAAATCGTTCAACAAGCTGAAGAACAAGTTGAAGAACAGTTTGAAGCCGCTGCTGAGAACATTAGTGAAGAGCAAGAAAAAATTAATGAGCTTGAATTAGCTTTATCTGTAGCGCAAGCGACAGTTTCTGATCAAAAAGATTCTGTAATACGTGCAAAGGCTGAAGTTGATAATGTACGTAGACGTGCAGCACAAGACGTAGAAAAAGCACGTAAATTTGCTTTAGAAAAATTTGCGGCTGAATTATTACCAACCGTTGATAATTTAGAACGTGCTATTGCTAGCATTGATGCTGAAGACGAAAAACAAAAAGTTATCGGTGAAGGTGTTGAGCTAACGTTACAAGGTTTATTAGCTGGATTAGATAAATTTGGTATTAAAGTTGTTGATCCTCAAGACCAGCCATTTAATCCTGAGTTACATCAAGCTATGTCAATGCAAGAAGTAGAAGGTGTAGCACCTAATACGGTTATTGCTGTTATGCAAAAAGGTTACGAATTAAATGGTCGTTTAGTTCGTCCTGCAATGGTAATGGTTTCAAAAGCAGCAAGTGTTGATACTAGCGCTTAATTAACTTGTAACTTCAAATTTTTGTATTATTAAAGCCAAACAAATTGTTTGGCTTTTTTGATCTTATCGATTTTCTTTCTTTAATTTGCGCTATTTTTAGCATTACACCGTGGTTTTCATATTTTCTTTCAAAAAAAACACTTTTTTTTAATTTTTCTATTGAAAACACTTTTTACTGCCCCCACTAATTGTTCATCGAAAGATTAAACCATATTTTTTATAATAGTATTCGGAGATCCTAAAGATGGGCAAAATAATTGGTATTGACCTAGGGACAACAAACTCTTGTGTTGCTGTACTAGATGGCGGTAAAGCGCGTGTTATTGAAAATGCAGAAGGGGATCGTACAACTCCTTCAATTATCGCTTACACAGAAGAAGGCGAAACATTAGTTGGTCAACCTGCTAAACGTCAAGCAGTAACTAACCCAAAAAACACATTATTCGCAATTAAGCGTTTAATTGGTCGTCGCTTTGAAGATAAAGAAGTTCAGCGCGATATCGGCATTATGCCATTTGGTATTGTAAAAGCTGATAACGGCGATGCATGGGTTACAGCTCGTGATAAAAACGTAGCTCCACCGCAAGTTTCTGCTGAAGTTTTAAAGAAAATGAAAAAAACTGCAGAAGATTACTTAGGTGAAGAAGTAACTGAAGCCGTAATTACGGTTCCTGCATACTTTAACGATTCACAACGTCAAGCAACTAAAGATGCTGGTCGTATCGCTGGTTTAGATGTTAAGCGTATTATCAACGAACCTACTGCTGCTGCATTAGCTTACGGTATGGATAAACAGGAAGGCGATAAAGTTGTTGCTGTTTACGATTTAGGTGGTGGTACATTCGATATCTCAATTATTGAAATTGATGAAGTTGAAGGCGAGCACACATTTGAAGTACTTGCGACTAACGGTGACACTCACTTAGGTGGTGAAGATTTTGATAACCGTTTAATTGATTACTTAGTAGCTGAATTTAAGAAAGATTCAGGTATGGATTTAACAAAAGATCCATTAGCAATGCAACGTCTTAAAGAAGGCGCAGAAAAAGCTAAATGTGAACTTTCATCAGCACAATCAACAGATGTAAATTTACCTTACATTACTGCTGATGCTTCTGGTCCTAAGCACATGAACATTAAGATCAGTCGTGCAAAATTAGAATCATTAGTTGAAGACATGGTTAAAGCGACTTTAGAACCGCTTAAACAAGCACTTAAAGATGCAGACTTATCTATTAGTGACGTAAACGATGTTATATTAGTGGGTGGTCAAACACGTATGCCACTAGTACAAAAAACAGTAACAGACTTTTTTGGTAAAGAACCTCGTAAAGATGTTAACCCTGATGAAGCGGTAGCTGCGGGCGCTGCGATTCAAGCGGGTGTTTTAGCTGGTGATGTAACTGACGTTTTATTATTAGACGTAACACCATTATCACTAGGTATTGAAACTATGGGTGGTGTGATGACTAAAGTTATCGACAAAAACACAACTATCCCAACCAAACAGTCACAAACATTCTCTACAGCTGAAGATAACCAGTCAGCAGTAACTGTACATGTTGTACAAGGTGAGCGTAAGCAAGCGTCTGCAAACAAATCTTTAGGTCAATTTAACCTTGAAGGTATTGATGCTGCTCCACGTGGTACACCTCAAATTGAAGTAACTTTTGATATTGATGCTGATGGTATTTTACATGTAACGGCGAAAGACAAAAATACAGGTAAAGAGCAGAAGATCACTATTAAAGCCTCATCTGGTTTATCTGATGAAGAAGTTGATCAAATGGTACGTGACGCAGAAGCTAACGCTGATGAAGATAAAAAGTTTGAAGAACTAGTAACGGCTCGTAACCAAGCTGATGGTATGATTCACGCAACTCGTACTCAAATTACTGAAGCTGGTGATGATTTACCTGCTGAAGATAAAGAGAAAATCGAAACTGCATTATCTGAGCTTGAAACAGCTATTAAAGGCGATAGCAAAGAAGAGATTGACGCGAAGCAACAAGCGGCTATTGAAGCTTCAGCTAAGTTAATGGAAATTGCCCAAGCTAAAGCACAAGCACAAAGTGGCGAAGCTCCAGAAGCATCAGATGCTGGTCAAGCTGGCGATGATGTTGTAGACGCTGAATTTGAAGAGGTAAAGGAAGACAAATAAGTTGATAGATTCAGCTGTTGCTGTTTCATTCTAATTTCTTTGTCGAAGGTACTCACTTAGTGAACTAAGCTCCGTGCCTTCTCCTTGAACTTAAAAGAAACAGCTTAATCTGAATCATCAACAATATTGTTGAACTTTACTAAATTACAAAGCGTCGATATATCGGCGCTTTGTTATGTTAACCGTTTAATATTAATTCTAATTTTCTTAGCCGAATTTAATCGAAAGGGTACAACGACCCGTTTTATCTTTACAGATAAAAGTTGTTAAGAAAATTGGTATTAACTACAAAGTAAGTAAAAGAATTCACTATGTCAAAACGCGATTACTATGAAGTACTTGGTGTATCTAAAAGTGCACCAGAAAGAGATATTAAAAAAGCTTATAAACGCTTAGCTATGAAATTGCACCCTGATAGAAACCAAGGTGACAAAGGCAAAGAAGAAGAGTTTAAAGAAGTTAAAGAAGCTTATGAAATATTAACAGACGATCAAAAACGTGCAGCTTACGATCAATATGGTCATGCAGCGTTTGAACAAGGTGGTCACGGTGGCGGCGGTGGATTTGGCGGCGGCTTCGGTGGTGCTCAAGACTTCGGTGATATTTTTGGTGATATCTTTGGTGGTGGTCGCGGTGGCGGACGTCAACGTCAACAACGTGGTTCTGACTTACGTTACAATTTAGAGCTTACGCTTGAAGAAGCGGTTAAAGGTAAAACGTTAGAAATTAAAGTGCCAACATACGTGGCGTGTGAGCCGTGTGATGGTAGTGGCGCTAAAAAAGGTAGCAGTGCAAAAACGTGTTCTACTTGTCATGGTCATGGCCAAGTGCAAATGCGCCAAGGGTTATTTGCTGTTCAACAAACATGTCCTACGTGTAATGGTCAAGGTAAGGTTATTTCTGATCCTTGTAACTCATGTCATGGTCAAGGGCGCGTGCAAAAGAACAAAACACTATCAGTGAAAATTCCACCAGGTGTTGATACTGGTGATCGTATTCGCTTAACTGGTGAAGGTGAAGCAGGCGAGAATGGAGCACCAGCAGGTGACTTATATGTTCAAGCGAATGTAAAAGCGCATAAGATTTTTGAGCGTGATGAGAATGACTTATATTGCGAAATGCCAATCAGTTTTACTACCGCTGCATTAGGTGGTGAGATTGAAGTACCGACACTTGCTGGTAAAGTTAAACTTAAAATACCTAAAGAAACACAAACAGGTAAAATGTTCCGTTTACGTGGCAAAGGTGTTAAATCAGTACGTAGTCATGTAACGGGCGATTTAATGTGTAAAGTGGTATTAGAAACACCGGTTAGCCTTTCTGGTGATCAAGCTGATTTATTAAGACAGCTTGAGACTAAAATGGGAACCAATAGCAAACATAGTCCTAAAGAGTCAGGTTTTTTTGACAGCGTAAAAAGCTTTTTTGATGATTTAAAAGGCTAAGCTTTACAAAATTTATTGAAACTTAACTTAACTTAACTTGATTTGCTAAATAAAATCCCATTTATTTGAATAAAATAAATGGGATTTTTTATATCTGTTTAACTTTTTTTGAGGAGTCAGCTTGACTGAACATAATATTAAAACAAAAGAATATGTGTTTTCAGGGATTGAAGGGAATATTTTTGTAAAAGAATGGATCCCAAATAACCTCGTAGATAACGTTCCTTTAGTGTTAATGCATGACTCTTTAGGTTGTGTTGAACTTTGGCGTTCATTCCCCAAAACACTTGCTACAGCATTATCTAAACGGGTAATTGCTTATGATAGATTAGGTTTTGGTCAATCAAGCGAGTGTACAACACTGGCAACAAAAAATTTTATAAAAGAAGAATCTCTTCAACATTTTCCACATCTTAAAAAACAATTAAATATTCGTGATTACTTATTATTAGGCCATAGTGTTGGTGGTGTTATTGCTATTAATATTGCGGCTAATGATGCTGATTGCCAAGGTGTAATTACTATTTCTTCCCAAGCTTTTGTTGAACCGTTAACTCGAAAGGGAATAAAAGAAGCGCAGGCTATGTTCCAAAACGCTGAGCAAATGCAACGCTTAGAAAAATACCATGGCGCTAGAGCAAAATGGTTGTTGTCTTCGTGGATTAATATTTGGCTTTCAGCTGAGTTTTCAACGTGGAGTTTAGAAAATTGTATTGGCAAAATACAATGTCCTGTATTAGCTCTACATGGTGATAAAGATGAATATGGATCTAAAGCCTTCCCTGAATTTATTATTAATAAAGTTGCTAATAGCGGGGGGGCAAATAGAAATAAGAATGTTCTCGTTATGCTAAAAGATTGTGGTCATGCTCCTCATAAAGAAAAAACAGAACAGGTATTAACCTCAGTTACTGATTTTGTTTTAAACAATATTTAAAACTAGCCGATTTAAGCTGATGCTAAAATTAAACATCCCGCTTATTATTAAATAATAAGCGGGATGTTTGTATAAAGCTTTTGGGAATGATTCTGTTAATCAGTTTTGTTACTAGGCTGTTTTTGATCGAACTCTTACTATTCTTACTAAAGCCATTAATACAATAAATAGTACGAAAGGTATCGAACTGCTACCCGCATGCACCACAACTTCTTCAACATAAACTCTATCGTATTCCGCACTTTCTAAAGGTAATGCATACAGCGAATTATTATCGTCAGAGCTATACGTTGCAACAATATCGGCAAAGCCAACTTCGTAAATATCAATTAAAATATCGTAATGATTAGTACGGTAACCTTCAGCAAATGTTGTGATCACTTCAAACTGATCTTGGTCGTTACTTCCTTGAATTAAAAAATCGTCAGTGGTGTAGTAATGTTCCCAGTTAACGCCGTCTGAACTTATGTATAGCTCAGCATAGATTACGCTGTTTTCATTACCATTAGGGTTATATACATCGACATCAAATACCACACCAAAAGTTTGGTAATAGCCATCACCGTCAATATCATCTTCTAGAAATGAAGTCGCGTCGTATACGGTAAATTCAGGTGTATAAACACGCGTATTGAAAGGTGCAAAGCTTTTTTCAATACCATTAAAGGTTTTTGCTTTGGTTGCAGGTGTTGATTGTTTTTCAGCGATCACTTGAGCTCTGGTTTTCGTTTTAGCTTTACCTATTAATTGGTCATAAACTTTTGAATGACCGTTTTGTGCAATCACTAAATTACGCGTGTCGTCGTCAAGTTGATTTGTTTTACCACCATATGAAATACTCGCTTGGTTTAATTCGTTAGCGGATACATTGCTAATTGTAAAACCAAGAAACCCTAAGACAACCAGTGAAAGTGCAATGCCTTTTAACATATTAACTTTATGTACACGTTTTTGTTGTGATGGTCTTTCTTGTGTATTTAATGTGATTGGGTTTTTATTCATAACAAATATCCTTAATCGTTTTAAAAGCTCATGTTGTTGCATTAATTTTATCTACCGAGCGTTATTGATGATGCTATTAAAACCTATTTTATCTGAACGTAACCTGAACATTTTAAAGCTTTTATTCGTTCAGCTTTGGTTCAGTTATTTATTGTTAATATAGAGTACAGAAAATTTATTGATTCTCGTTAGGCGATCAATCTTTTACACTGTTATTATGAGTTGATTGTTACAAAGCTTTCTAAAAGATTTTGAGGAGTACAATGAAAAACACTACAGCCATTGTGTTGGTTATTTCCATTATTTTATTTTCTTCTTTACCTGTTTTTGCGTTGGGTGGAGATAGTGTGCCATTTATAAGAGCAGATGGTTCGTCGTCTAAACAAAATAAAGTTCAAAATTCTAGCCAAGCTGCCCGTATTGTTAAAAGCAGGGTGGGTGGAAAAGTACTAAAAGTTAAAAATGATGGACGTTCAGGATACAAAGTTAAAGTGATAAAAGATGATGGTCATATTATTAATGTTACGGTAGATGCAAAGTCAGGCCGAGTAAAAGGTAAATAGTAAAGGGATATAATATGCGCTTACTTTTAGTAGAAGATGATTTGGAATTACAAAGTAATTTAAAAAAGCAGTTGATACTTGAAAACTATTCAGTAGATGTTGCAAGTGATGGTGAGTCAGGTTTATTCCAAGGTATGGAACATCCTTACGATGCGGCGATTATCGATATTGGTTTACCTATTATTGATGGCATTAGCGTGATTAAATCTTTGCGTGATAAACAATTTACCTTTCCCATAATTGTTTTAACAGCACGCGATAGTTGGCAAGACAAAGTCGCTGGTTTAGATGCCGGCGCAGACGACTATTTAACCAAACCATTTCACCCTGAAGAATTAACAGCACGTTTAAATGCACTTATTAGGCGTTCGGTAGGGCAAGCAAGCCCCGTAATAGAAAACGGACCTATTAGTATTAATACTAAAAGCATGTCGGTAAGTGTTGATAGTAGTGACGTAAGTTTAAGTAGCTACGAATACAAACTGCTTGAATATCTTATGATGCATATTAATGAGGTTAAATCGAAAACGGTTTTAACCGAACATATTTACGATCAAGACTTCGACTTAGATTCTAATGTGATTGAAGTATTTATTAGGCGTTTACGCAAAAAGCTTGATCCTGATGGTAAATATGGTTTTATTGAAACATTACGTGGCCAAGGTTATAAAATGAAAGCCTTAACGGATTAGTTGATTGTTATGACTTCAAATATACAGTCAAACCGAACGACTTTCTCCACCCTACCTGAGAAGTGAAAAATTGAAACTTTTCAATAAACTTTATTCGTTTAAACATTGGGTAACGCAATCCCTTAAAGTACGTTTAATGTTAAGTGCCATGTTTATGGTTGTAGTTATGTTACCCGTTATTGGTATTACGTTAAGTAATGCGTTTAACGATCAATTACAAAGTGCTTTAGAAAACGAATTGCGTGCATACAGCTACTCAATATTCTCTGTGGCTGAAGTTGAAGATAATCAACTAGTCATGCCAGAAATGTTACTTGAAAATCAATTTAACGTGATTCAATCAGGTCTTTACGCACAAATAAACAGCATACATCCAGATACTTTAAAAAGTAAAAAAGCTCAACTTAAACGAGTTTCAAAAAGTTTGTGGCAATCAGACTCCTTATTAGGTATTCACCTTAGCAATCATTTACCGTCACCTAAAATAGGCGATTTTGTATTTACTGAAATGTTGATAGAAAATGAGCCACATATGGCTTACAGCATTAGTGTAAGTTTTGGTGAATTAGATCAAGCTTTTCCAGTGACTTTACATATTTTTAAAAACCAAGCTGAATTTCTTGCAATTACCAACGGTTTTAAGCAACAGCTGTGGACATGGTTAATTTTACTGATTGTTATTTTTATTATTGCTCAGTTTATTTGGCTGAAATGGACATTAAAACCATTAAACACATTAACGGCTGAACTAGAAAAAGTTGAACAAGGAAAACAAAACGCCCTTGAAAAAGCTTATCCGTTAGAGCTTGAACAAGTGACCTCGCAGCTAAATACTTTATTGAGCACCGAACAAAATCAGCGCAAACGGTATCGAAATGCTTTGTCTGATTTAGCGCATAGTTTAAAAACACCCTTAGCTGTTATTCAAAGCCAACAGGCACTACCACAAGAAACTAAAGAGCAAATAACCAATATCAGTAACATGGTAGAGCATCAACTTAAAAGAGCGCAAAGTGCAGGAGAATCAGCTTGGCATTTAGGCGTTAATATTCAACAAACCACAGATAAACTTGTAAATACCCTAAATAAAATATATCGAGATAAGCAGCTAGATATATCCGTTAATATACAAAATAAAGCCTTATTTAAAGGTGATGAAGCTGACTTAATGGAAATACTAGGTAACTTACTCGATAACGCCTGCAAAGCCGCAAAGTCGCGTATTGATTTTGACGTAAGTTTTAATGCTCATTGTTTACGTTTTACCATCGCTGATGATGGGCAAGGTATTGAAGAGTCACAACGGAAAGCGATTTTAGAACGAGGAACGCGCGCTGATACTTACGATAAAGGTCACGGCATTGGTTTAGCCATAGTGCGAGACTTAGTGAGTAGTTATAATGGCGAGCTTACTATTCAAAACTCATCAGCCTTAGGTGGTGCATTATTTGTGATTACTTTTATTTAAATCTATTTTAGTGTTCAGGAAGCGTTCAGTTTACTTTAGCTAATATAGCGTATGTAATGTATTTTCCCTAAAGGACATAACAATGAAAAAATTAATTTTAGGTATCGGATTATTTTTTACTTTAACGTTTAGTTTATTAAGCACAACATTAAGTGCTAAAGAAGTATCGGCTGACACTGAATATAACCAAGCACAGCTAGCTCAAATGTTAGCACCTGTGGCACTATATCCTGACAGTTTATTAACGCATATTCTTATTGCATCTACTTACCCCATTGAAGTGGTTCAAGCGGATCGCTGGATCACAAAAAACAAAGATCTATCGGCATCTCAAATAGCAAATAAATTAGAAGGTGAAGACTGGGAGCCTTCGATAAAAGCATTAGTTATGTTTCCTCCAGTATTAAAGCGCTTAAGTGAAGATTTAAGCTGGACTCAGCAACTAGGCGATGCTTTTTTACAAAGCGAAGAAAGCGTTCTTCAAGCTATTCAAGATTTGCGTTACCAAGCACAAGAAGCGGGTAACTTAGACAAAATGGAAAACGTAAAAGTAAGTCGCGAAGATAAAGATATTATTATTCAACCTATTCAAAAAGAAGTGATTTACGTACCTTATTACGATACGCGATATGTTTACGGTAACTGGCATTGGTCATTAAACCCACCAATATATTGGGATTGGGGACATAGCGTAAGTTATTCGCATCGTAGACCTTTTGGCTGGCACAGTGGGATACATATTTCGTGGAACTATTTTTTTAGTGATTTTCACTGGAGTAACAGACATGTAGTTGTTATTAACCATAGAAATACGAGTCGCTATACACCGAAAAGAAGTATTGTTAGAAGTGGTTATGCTAATCGTTGGGTTCATAATCCACACCATAGAAGAGGTGTAAGTTACCGTAATAACGAAGTAAATAAACGTTATAGCACTAATCGTCCAGTTGTTCGTAAAACGGTAACTAAACACTACAACAGCCCTGAGCTTTATCCTCATAAAAAGGATTATAGAACTCACCAAAGTAGTAACAAACAAGTTGTTAAGTATAAAGATAAGAGTCATAAAGTTACCAAGCATGAAGCGTTACAAAATAAATTCAAAACGCGTAATATTTTACCAGCACATAAATCGGCAGCTGTTGTACATAAAAATACGGTAAAAAATCAGGTGGTAAATAAAGGTTCTGATCGGAGACAAAAGCAAGAACAACAAAAAGATGTTAAGCAAAAAAAAACATATAGTAAAAATAGAGAAACAGTAAGAAAAGAAAGTACCGTTCAACACAGAACAGAACGACCTGTGTTTAAAGAAACTCAGCCAAATCGAGTTGTAAAAAGAGAAACAACAGTAAAAATGCAATCTAAGCCTCAACGAACACAACGCACAGAAGTACGTAGATCACATTCAAGTTCAAGAAATTCAGGCCAATCATCACGTTCACGAGGCGGCCATCACGAACGTCGTTAGTCGAAAGAGTCAATAGCTAAAATAAAGCGGAATAACTTATTAAATTTAAATGATAAGTTATTCCGCTTTTTGTTTCTAATTATTGTAAAAATAGGTAATAAACCATTGAAGAGAGTTAATATTAATCATCAAATTGAGGCAATACAGAACTTCTACTGTGTTCAAAAACTAAAGAAGTTTCAACTGTTTGTACTTCGTCGCGCGAGGTGATTTCTTGGAAAACAAATTGCCTTAAATGCTCGCTATCGCTCACCGACATGTGTATATAATAATCGTAGTTACCCCCCATGTGATATAAGCTGATTATTTCAGGTAGCTGAAGTAAATCGTCACGGAGTTTGTTCACAATCTCTTCAGAATATGGCTGTAAACGAATAGCTGCTATCGCTTCTATATTACCACCAATGCTTTTAAGATTAACTTCGATAAATGAGCCTTTAATAATACCGCTTGATTTAAGCCGTTTTACACGCTCTAAACAGGTAGAAGGGGCAATACCAATTTTAGCGGCTAAGTCTTTATTATTAATGTCTGCATCGTTATACAGTAGGGTTAAAATACGTAAATCTATATCGTCTAGTTTTTTCAAAAATTATTTACCTCAGCAGCGGTTAACTAAAGCAACATAAATTACCTTAGTTAAATTAAGTGTTGTTTACTATACTTATTTAATACAGAAATTAAAGGGGAGGGTTGAGTTATATTGAATTATTTTCGTTAAAATTGATTTATACCGAATTTTTATTAGAAAACATAATAACTACAGCGGGGAATATATACTAAATAAGCGTGTGCGCTTTAATATAAGGAAATAAACGTTAAATTAATGGCTATATTCATTTATATTATAGTACTCAACAAATAACTTTATGAAATTATTAGTCTTTCGTAAATCAAGGTTTATAGCGTATGTTTGATACTATTTTAGCCCTTTTCCAGTACCCCTCAGATAATTTACTCATTGTTGGTAGCTTTAAACCGTGGTTGGTTGTTTTATCTGTTGCTATCGCTATTTTTTCTTCTTTTATGGGCATGCATGTAGCTTCGCATGCTACTAATAATCGCTCTGATTTTTGGCGTCAATTCATGTTGTTAATTGGCAGTATTGCTTTAGGCGGTGGTGTTTGGTCAATGCACTTTATTGGTATGATCGCCTTTCAGTTATGTACCCCTGTTAACTATCAGTTTCAATTAACGTTAATCTCTATGTTGCCTAGTGTTTTCGCTTCGTGGGTAACATTGAATATGATCACTCGGTCTAAAATAACATGGAGCCAATTAGCGGTTAGCGGTACTTTAGTGGGTTTAGGTATAGGTACCATGCACTATGTAGGTATGGCTGCTATGGAAATGTCATTATTACTACGATACGACCTACCTATGTTTGCTTTATCTATTGTTGTTGCTGCAGCTTTAGCTATGCTGTCTTTGTGGGTTTATACTCGATTACGCGATAGCCGATATAGCTATTTGGGGGATACTAAAATATCTCTTTTGGCGAGTATTGTTATGGGGTCTGCTATAGCTGGTATGCATTATACAGGTATGGCGGCAGCAAGATTTGTTCGCCCTGAAGGGTTTGAGCTTTCAAGTCAATCTTCCAGTATTTCAATGTATTTAGCTATTTTAGTTACTGTAGCTACACTGGTTATTACAGCGTTGGTTTTAGGCGCTAATATACTTTTAAAATACAAAGATATATCTGCAGCTATAAAAGATAGAGAAGTTAGATTAACAGCCATGATGGATACCGCGGCTGATGGGATCCTTACAATTGACTCACAAGGTAGAGTGATTAGTTCAAATAAAGCAATTGAGCGTTTACTCGGTTGGTCTAGTGAAGCGCTTATTGGTAAACATGTGTATGTTATAGCGCCAGAAATTTTTAAAGCTGAGCATGAAAACTACTTTGAGCGATTTATTGAAACCAAACAAGTAACAACCGTTGCTGTAGAAAGAGATATTGAAGCATTACATAAAGACGGCTCAACAATTGCTGTAAGGCTATCCATTGGACATGTAAAAATAGATAACGATGATTTTTTTATTGCCTTTGTAACGGATATACGCCAACGATTATCTTTAGAACGTCAACGACAAGAAAATGAAGAAAAATACCGTTCTCTTATTACTAACATTCCTGGCATAGCCTACCGTTGTGTAGTTACTGAAAAAAGACCGATGATATTTATTAGTGACGCTGTTGAACGTATTACAGGTTACCCTGCCAAGGACTTTACTTTACCTAACCCTGTCCGCTACTTTTCTGATTTAGTGTACCCAGAAGATATACCTGAAATTGAAAAAAAAATGGCGCTTAAAAAAAATAACTTCGATTTAGAATTTCGTATAACGGATCGCTTTGGGTCTATAAAATGGTTGATAGGGCAAGGTAGCCATATACAAAGCCCATCAAAAGAAGAACATTGGTTAGACGGTTTTATTATGGATATTACTGATCGTAAAAAAATGGAAGAAGAGTTAGTTAACCAGAAAAATAGAGCAGAAGAAGCGGTAGCAGCTAGAACATCATTTTTGGCCAATATGAGTCATGAAATTCGCACCCCAATGAATGCAATTATTGGCTTTAGCGACATAATGTTAGATGAAGCAAAAGATACATCAGACACTAAGCATTTAAAAAGCATTAATCAATCTGCTAAGTCTCTACTCCATTTACTGAATGACATTTTAGACAGTGCCAAAATGGACAAGGGTAAATTTGAACTCGAATTTAGAGACTTTTCACTCATTGAAGAGATAGATACAGTCGTATCAACTTTATGGTTAGAAGCAAGACATAAAGGCTTAGCACTATCACTTGATATATCGCCGCAACTTGTTCCTATTTACCACGGTGCGTCAGACAGAATACGACAAGTGCTAACCAATTTAATTGGTAATGCTGTTAAATTTACAGCAAAAGGACAAGTCACCTTATGTGTAAAACCACGTGAAGATAATACAGTTGAATTTTCGATAACAGATACAGGCATTGGAATGTCTCCTGAGCAGCTTAATAAAGTATTCGATGCCTTTTCTCAAGCTGATGCTTCTATGAGTCGTATTTATGGCGGCACTGGGTTAGGTACTACAATAAGTAAGCAACTAGTCGAGCTTATGGGAGGAACACTTTCAGCGACAAGTGAAAAAAATAAAGGTTCTACATTTACCTTTGTTATTCCTCTAAAGGCATCAGCAAATAAAGTGCTAATTAAACCTAGTACAAAAATTCAGTTACCCCCACTAAATATTTTAGTTGTTGATGATATTGTGCAAAACATTGAATTACTAACAAGGCTACTGCAGCGTGATGGCCATAGTGTGAATTCTGCTTTAGATGGAAAACAAGCTCTACAAATGATGGAAGCAGAGGAATTTGATGCTGTGTTAATGGATATTCAAATGCCCGTTATGGACGGCTTAGCTACGGCAAGAGCTAGAAGAATATATGAAACGAGTAATAACATTCCAAATATTCCCATCATTGCTTTAACTGCTAGCGTACTTGAAGATGATAGACGCGCAGCTAAAAATGCAGGTATGAATGGTTTTGCAAGCAAACCTGTCGATATTGATATAGTTTATATAGAGTTAGCCCATTCATTAGGAATTAAGCTTGAACAACCTGAGATAAATAACGTAAACGAAGTATCTCCTTCAGCATTAATTGATTATGAAAAAGGGAAGGTATTATGGGGAACCCAACAAAGACTAATTCAAGAGCTTAGCTTATTTGTTAAAAATTATGGTGATATTACTCAACAATTAATAAACTTATGTAAAAATAAACAATGGAAAAAGTTAGCCGAAGAAGGCCATAAACTTAAAGGCTTAAGTGGCAATTTAGCGTTAACTAAGTTACATCGACTTTTTTCAGGTATTGAGCAATCGGCGAATAATAAAGACGAAAAATCATGTATTGTATGTATTGATGATATTGATGCTACATTAATAAGTTTGAAAGAATTTATTACCAATAAACCAAACGACGAGAACATTACACTAGTACAAAATAAACTTGTGAAGTTAACCGAACAAGAGTGGCAGAACTTACTCTATGAGCTTGAAAAAATGATTGAACGTCAAGGTTTTGATGAAGCCTTACTCAACACTTTAAATGACGTAGCTTACTCATCGATACAAGAATTAAGTCAAAAGTTAATACTCGCGGTGAACGACTTTGAATATGAAAGTGCAAAAAGTCTAATACAGGAACTAATTACCCTAGTAAAAAAAGATGGAGCTGTTAATGAGAAATGAGAAAGAGCATCAGTATAAAGTATTAGTAGTAGATGATGAGCCTACTAATTTACGAGTACTTCAACAAATTCTTCAAGACAGTTATAGATTATCTTTTGCTAAAAACGGTGAAGACGCGCTGAAATTTGCAGAAAAAGAACAGCCTGATCTTATTTTGCTTGATGTTATGATGCCTGGGATGACAGGTTTTGAAGTGTGCTCTACGCTTAAAAATATTGATAAAACAAAGTCTATACCTATTATTTTTGTTACTGCTTTGAACGACGATACAGATGAAGCTAAAGGTTTTGAAGTAGGAGCGGTTGATTATATAACCAAACCCGTTTCACCGGCAGTAGTTAGAGCGCGTGTAAAAACACATTTGTCGTTAGTGCAGGCAGAAGAATTAAGACGAACTAGGTTGCAAATCATTCAACGTTTAGGTCGGGCTGCTGAGTACAAAGATAATGAAACGGGCATGCATGTTATGCGCATGAGTCATTATTCTCAAGTAATTGCTTTAGCTTACGGATTATCTAAAGCTCACTCTGAAAACATTCTTAATGCGGCTCCTATGCATGATATAGGTAAAATAGGCATTGCTGATAGTATAATGCTCAAGCCAGGAAAACTCACAGATGAAGAGTTTTCTATTATGAAAACACACCCTCAAATAGGAGCTGAAATTTTAGGTGAAACTGATTCTGAATTATTAAGTTTAGCTAAAATAGTGTCGTTAACTCATCATGAAAAATGGGATGGTACAGGTTACCCTAATCAATTAAAAGGTGAAGAAATACCTATTGAAGGACGTATTGTTGCTTTAGCTGATGTGTTTGATGCCCTTACAAGTAAGCGCCCATATAAAGAGGCTTGGACCGTAGAAAAAACCATGGATTATATTCGTAATCAAAGCGGTAAACACTTTGATCCAGAACTTGTTATTGTTATAGAAAATGAGCTTGATAAAATATTAAGTATTAAAGAAAAATGGCTTGATGAATAAAGTGAGTTTATTGTGAATTATTATAAGGAGAGACGGAGCATTATAAAGTGATATAAAAAAGTATTCACGAGCAAAATGAAACTCTCCATTTTACTCGTGAGTAAGCGCAGATTAAATGTTAACTTTCAGAAGTTTCATTTGATCTTGCTTCTCTTTTTCTTTACGGCGCTCTTTCATTTTAGCACGAAACTCTTGCTTCTTTTCTTTAATTAATGTTTGTAGTTCTTCGTGGCTATCAATGTATGATTTCATTGCTGTTTTACGCGCTTCATACTTGGCTTTTAATTCAGCTTTTTTAGCCTTTAACCCTTCACTATCTCCAGCTTCTTTCATCGCTTTCAATTCAGTACGTGTTGTTTCGCGTTCAATTTTTTGAAGGTCAATTTCGCCTTGTGTAATATCACCTTGCGCTAGCATATAGTTGTTAACTATCTCACTAATGTGATGCTTGCCTTTATGATGATGTTTCATTTTATGACCGTGTTTAAATGCTGATTTTTTAACGTCGGTCGCTGTGCTGTCAGTATTAAATGCGTTTACTGTAAATCCTGTTGTAAGAGCTAAAATCGCTGCGATTGAAATTAATTTAATTTTCATAAAACACCTTTCTATATTGTATTTGTTTGTGGAATTAAGTCTTAGGTTGTTTGCTGCTTTCATAACTATTAACGTAAATAAAATATAAAAGGTTGCATATTGAGCAAATAATTAAAAGTCGATCGTTAACGTTTTCCATTATTTTATTTAACCTCAACTCGGGTTAATGAATGTTAGAATGAATTAAAACCCTTCTTTATCAAAACTTAATCTGTATCGTTATTTTCTTAAGCTATATTAATCTCTCAACATTGATATTTTTGTGTGTAACAAGGCGGATTTTTCTATCTAATAGCTGGCTATTAGTAACAAATTCAACGAAGTTAGGCATAAAAATAGCTTGTTGAGTAACATGGCTTATCCCGATCTGAGGTTATTTAATACATAAAAAATAAGTGTCACTTATTTTCATTGATAACATTACCTATTAACTCAAACGTATATACGGCTAAATACAGTGAAATTAATAGGTGTCAACATGGAAAAAAAGATTGTAATGCGCAATGTTATTACGGTATTGGTATTTATATTATCATTATCTAAAACATCATTAGCAAATGACAACGCGATAGATTTAAGTCAATGGCAGTTAAATTGGAGTGATGAATTTAATTATCCTAATAAGCAATTAGACCGTAATTGGATATCTCAAAATGGACCTACAGAAAACGCATGGGTGCTAAGTAGTCGCTGGCGAGATAACGCTATTGTAAAAGACGGTGTTTTGCATTTAATGAGTAAAAAAGAAAGTCGTGGCGGACAAGAATGGACAACAGGAAATGTTTGGTCAAAACGTGCATTTCATTATGGTTATTTTGAAGCTCGTTATAAATACGCTGGCGCTTACGGTACCAATAACTCTTTTTGGTTTTGGCCTAAACAAGGGGTTAGCGAAGGTGAAAAAGCCTGTGAAGTGGATATTAATGAAGGCCACTACCCTAATATAATGAATACCAATGTTCATAATTGGACTGATACTTATACCTTGCCTAATGGCCGTGTTAGTCACTCAGATAATCAATTGCACCATACTTTAATTGGTCAACCAGATCACACAATTGTTTTAGCAAAACCTATAAAAACTAAAAGAATTCGTTTACGTTCACAAAATCCAGCATCTATTCATATTAATGAGTTTAGAGTCTTTGCTCCTTCTGCCTCAGGTTACCCTGAAGCTTTTGATGAAGAGCAAGTAAAAACATTAACAAACCATGCTTTAGCCAAAGATATGACCTTAGCTACTAACGGTATATATAAGCGATTAGTGTCTGAAGAAAAATATGCTATTGATGATCGCATAGACACTCGCTGGGTATCTGATAAGCATGGCGATAAATTTATAGAGCTTAACTGGAATGCAGAAAAAAACATAGGAGCGGTGCAATTTATCAATGGCTGGTTACAAGAGTCGGGTCCATCTAAAGGTTTATACCGTAATTTGATCAGTGATTATGTAATTGAATATCACAATGGTAATGAATGGGTTGAAATTGCTAATTATGATTCTGCAAATGTTGCCGACTTTTCAGAGGAATATCATACTTATGGTATAGCTTGGGATGAAGATTATTTTAAATTCTATTTTGATGGAAAACTTTATCACACTATGCGTAACGATGTTTGTTTCAGTGAAACGACTATGTTATTTAGCTTAGCTATTTTAAAAGCCGCTATTGCTGGCCCTGTTACTGATGATATTGATGGTACGAGTATGGCGATTGATTGGGTGCGTTATTACACCAAAAAACCTTAGTGTCCTAATTATATTTCACGATGGAAGTACTTTTTTTAACAATATATTAGGATGTAAACGATGAATATCATTGATCTAAGTGTCATTTTACTATTCACCTTGTTAGTTGTTGGTTGTGGTTTAAGCTTTTCAAGCTCAGGTAAAAATATGAAAAGCTTTTTTTCTGCTGGTGGAGCACTGCCTTGGTGGATGAGCGGCTTATCGTTATTTATGAGCTTCTTCTCGGCAGGCACTTTTGTTGTTTGGGGCTCAATTGCTTATAAACATGGTTGGGTGGCTGTCACTATTCAATGGACCATGTGTATTGCTGGCCTCATTATTGGCTTTTATATTGCGCCTAAATGGCAAAAAACGAGAGTATTAACTGCTGCTGAGTTTATTAAAGATCGATTGGGTATCAAGGTACAAAAAGTATATACCTATATATTTTTAGCCATAGCGAGTTTTTCAACAGGTGCTTTTTTGTACCCAGTGGCTAAGATTGTGGAAGTTTCTACCGGATTATCAATTGAATATACAATTGTTGCACTAGGTTTGCTCATTTTATTGTATACCGCTATTGGTGGATTATGGGCTGTAATTGTTACCGATATTTTACAGTTTGTAGTGTTAACGGCTGCCGTGTTAATCGTTGTTCCGTTATCGTTAGATAAAATAGGCGGCATTAGTAATTTTATTGATAAAGCACCTGAAGGTTTTTTCAACCTGACGAATAGCGAATACTCGTGGAGCTTTATTGTTGCATTTGGTTTATACAACCTATTTTTTATTGCGGGAAACTGGGCTTATATTCAACGTTTTACTAGTGTTTCTAAGCCTAAAGACGCTAAAAAAGTGGGTTGGTTGTTTGGCGGTTTATACTTAATTAGCCCTGTAATTTGGATGATTGCACCAATGATTTATCGTGCGTTAAATCCTGAATTAGCAGGCTTTGAAAATGAAGGCGCTTACTTATTAATGAGTAAAGAAGTATTGCCTATTGGAATGTTAGGTCTAATGTTAGGGGCGATGATCTTTGCTACCTCTAGTTCTATAAATACCTCATTAAATATTGCCGCAGGTGTTATTACTAATGATATTTTTAAGCGCTTCAAACCTGATGCATCTCAAAAAACATTAGTTAAAGTAGGGCGTATTGCTACAGGGGTATTAGGTGTTGTTACTATTGTTGTAGCCCTATTAGTCCCTTACATGGGAGGCGTGGTTGAGGTTGTAATGACTATGGCAGCATTAACCGGTGGAGCACTGTTTTTACCACCCATTTGGTTATTGTTCTCACGCTATCAAACAGGTACGAGCATTTTAACCACAACTATAGTGTCATTAGCCGTGAATGGCTTCTTTAAATTTGTCAGCCCTACATTATTATCATTATCGTTAGATCGTGCTCAAGAAATGATGTTAGGTGTTGGTTTACCTATGGTTATTTTAGCTGTTTTTGAACTTATTTTACGTGCTCGTAAAAAACAAGCTCCATTGTATCAAGCCTATATTGAAGCAACAGAAGTGAGAACCGCAGCTGCGGAATTCGTTTCAAATGAACAACATCAATCAGATAATGCTAAAGGTATTAAAGTGATTGGTTTTGGGATCACGGCAATTGGCGCAATTATGTTATCACTAGCGATTATAGCTGATAAAGGACAACTAGTTGTTGCGATCATGGGGGCTATTATTTTGGCATTGGGGGCAATAATCTTTTATGTTTGCCGTGAAAAGCCAATTTCAATTGATCAACAAAATACCGATCAAATTATTTAAAAAATTAAATTAAATTGAATTCTTAGAGGATTTTATGAAGAGTAAATATGACACCGAAGGTTTTCCTTGGCACTTGCCCCCAACTCGGCCTGAACGTGATTTAAGTCAAGCAATGGAGCGCCTTTACAGTAAATACCCAACGCCTAGGCCAGAAGATAACCCGTTATTTACGAGCTTTAAATATACTGAAATTGAAGGCTTTGATTACGGTGATAGAGATGGAAAAATTTCACGTCGTGATCCTTCAAAAATCATCTGTGAAAATGGCCGTTATTATATTTGGTATACCAAGCGCGACACTATTTCACCTCCACAAGGAGCTGATCTATGTACTGATGAAATACCATCAATGGATTGGGATTTAAGTGAAGTGTGGTATGCAACAAGTGAAGATGGCTTTACTTGGCAAGAACAAGGTGTTGCAGTGCCTCGCCCTAAAAAACCAGCATTAGGATGGCGAGCGGTTTGCACACCAGACATTTTAATATGGAAAGGGAAGTATTATTTATATTACCAAGCGTTTGAAGAAGCCAGTGGAACTAAGGGAGACAATTGTCCAGTAACTGTGTCTTATGCTGATTCGCCAGACGGACCTTGGACACCATGTGGCCATATCGTTGTTGGTAATGGACCTGAAGGCGATTGGGATCAGTATTCAGTTCATGGGCCATATCCTATGGTAGTAAACGATCAAATTTATGTTTATTACAAAGCGGCTTTAGGCGTTCGACCTGATTACCTGGTGGGTAATGGATTAGCTATTGCTGATGATCCTCTTGGGCCATATACCAAGCATCCATTAAATCCAATACTCAACTCTGGTCATGAAACCACTATGTTTCGTTTTGGTAAAGGCATTGCTGCTTTTGCTATTCGTAATGGAATTGAGGCGAACACCATTCAATATTCTGAAGACGGTGTAAATTTTGATATAGCAGCGGTTACATCGTTAATGCCAGTGGGAGCTGGCCCTTATATACCTGATATTTTTACTAGTGAAGGTGAAGGACAAGGCTTTACTTGGGGTCTATCTCATTTTTGTGATCATAAAGCTGTTAAGAATAAATTTAGCTTTTTAGGGCGTTTTGATTGTGATTTACAGAACAAAATGCCACGTTCAAAAGTAGCGAATAATACTGATGTTATTCATGATCCTAGTGTATTCTTTGCGCAAGGCTTAAGTGAAGAAATTCGTCAACAACGAAGTCAAGAAGCACAGCGTATCGCTCTAAAAAGTAAAAATAGCTAACACTTATTTTGTTATTGTAGGAGCTAGTTCCTATATTTATCGTATGTACTTATGGTGTAATTTGAGCTTTAAATTACACCATTATCTTCGAGTTAAATTTGAAGGGGGAAACTCTTTAACAAAATATTCTTAATAAATTTATAAGCTTAACCTTTATTGTAACGGATAAAATAAAGTTGAAGATTAACGGTAATATAAAGATTAACTTTTATTCTTCGCTATGATGAGAGACGTACAGATAATAGAACATAATGATAAAAAGCTCATAGAGCTTACTAAGTCTGGTGAAATTGAAGCTTACTCCGTGTTAGTACAACGCTACGGTTCTTCGGTGCGTGCGTGTTTACGATCGCGACTCAGTAACTCTCATGAAGCTGAAGATCTAGCGCAAGAAACCTTTATTCTTGCCTACGATAAGTTGAATGACTTTAATTATGATGCTTCTTTTAAAGGTTGGCTTAGAAGTATTGCAATTAATTTGCTACGCAATCATCAACGTAAGCTAAAAGCTTTAGCTATAGGGGGAAGCGCAGAATTAGAGTTATTAATAGATCAGCAAGTTGAACAGCATCTTAATCAAAATAACGAATCGGAATTATTAGAATATTTACATCTTTGTTTAAATGCACTCGATCATAAAATGCGTACGTTATTAACTGAACATTACACCTTAGGATTTTCATTGGCTGAACTTTGCCGTAAATATGAGGATCGTCATTCTGCTATGACCATGCGTATGTATAGACTAAGACAAAAACTTAAAAATTGTGTCGAAAATAAGATGAAGGATTAAGTGATGAGTAACCATTATCAATTGTCGTCAGCGCAAGAAAAACTCATAGCGGCATACTTAGCTGGAGAAAATGTTGCTGAAGAATTGTTAACAGCTTGCCAAAAAGATCCGATGCTTTTAGAAGAAGTGAGCAAGTTAGTTATTAACGATCGATTATTAAGTTTTGAACTTGAACAGTTAAGTCAAAAACAACAATTCACTCACAGTGTCATGTCACGTATTAACTTGCGATCTAAACCAGATATTACGCCTACTGTTAATAAAAATTTATTAGCAGGTAACGCTTCTAGAAATTGGTTTGGTAAACCATGGGCAATGGCGGCTAGTATTGCTTTTTTAGTAGGAACATTATTTATTTCTAGCTATATTAATTCTCAATCTGATTTTGCATTAGTGACTAAAATAGCAGCGGTTTCGCCTACAGAACAAGTTTTACAATTAGGTAGAAACCTTGGCCGTGGAGAGATTGAACTTAGCGAAGGCTATAGTGAAATTAAATTAAATAATGGTGTGGTTTTGGTACTGGAAGCGCCTATCAGGCTTGATTTAAAATCAGTTAATCAAGTTATTTTACAACAAGGAAAATTAGTTGCTCGTGTACCCCAAAAAGCTATTGGTTTTCGTATTGATACACCAAGTGCTGAAATTATCGACTTAGGAACTGAGTTTGGTGTTGAAGTTAGCCAAAATGGTGAGTCGCAAGTTCATGTTATCGAAGGTGAAGTAAAGGCGCGAGCAGATAACCTACAAAGCTATCAACATGTCAGAAAAAACCAAGCATTATCGTTTAATTTAAAAAATGAAATGGTCAGTATCAAAAATGAAACAGGTGAGTTCATGCGAGTACTACCAGGAGAGTCAGTGTATAACCCCGACTTTTTGCATTGGTCTTTTGATGATAAAAATGGCGATAATTACTCTTCTATTGGTAAAGGTATAGACGGTAAACATTACTTAGCTGTTGATAAGTCTTCTAATATGGAAAAAATAGCAGAAGTTGACGGTAAATTTGGGCAAGCATTGAGTTTTGACGGAAAAACAAATTGGCTTACAACTGACTTTCCCGGTATAGGAAGTGATGATCCCCGTACGGTGGCTTTTTGGGTGAAAGTACCAAACGATTTTTCAGTTGATGAAGCTTACGGCATTGTTAGTTGGGGTTTACATAAAGATTATGCCGCTTGGCAAATATCTCCTAACCCCGAAACGGTTGATGGTCCACTAGGTCGGTTACGTATTGGTACTTTTCAAGCTCAGGTGGTTGGTTCTACGGATTTACGTGACGGGCAATGGCATCATATCGCGGTTGTATTATACGGTGGCGAACAATCAGATATTTCCACACACGTTTTATTATATGTTGATGGAAAATTAGAAAAAACACAGAAAAAATCTATAGCTAAAATTAACACAACATTAAATGACCCTTTATCTCGTTCATTAAGTCTTGGAAGGGATATTGGTTATATCAACCACTCAAAAGGCTTGAATAAAAATCATTTTAGGGGCAGTGTCGATGAATTATTTATTGTTGAAGCAGCTCTAGAGCCAAAACAGATAAAACAGTTGATGCTAAAAAATAAGTTTAATTAAAACTCACTTAAAAAATAGTGTCACTTTTATTGTTTACTTACATCTTTAGTAAACTCTATTAAAAGGTATACTATTTTGTGAAGTATTTTAATCCATCAAAAGTAACGTTTGCTGTCGCTAGCGCAGCTATATTATCTTTATTAGCCGCTTGTAATTCCGAGGTGAATAATTCTGCACCTGTAAATATAAAACCTACAAAAAGTGTTATGGTCGCTGACTTTGAACCAGCTCAATTAACTACCTTGGTACAGCCATTTTATGCTGGAATATCATTGAATAAAAACGCGTTAAATAGTCAGGCGTTAAAAATAAAATTTTCTACTCAGCATGCTTCATCAGGTATCGAACTTAAACCTGAAAAACCATGGGTAACGTCTCATCTAGGTAATAATGCTTTTATGTTTGCAGCAAAGAATACCAGTGAATCATCTATCATGCTAAGTGTGAATATTACCGGTGAAAATAATAAAACTCAGCGACGTACTGTTGCCGTAGATAAAGACGAAACAATTACGCTTTATTTTGAATTAAAAGGTTTTGAATTAGATCACGATACAGGCTTACGCGACACGCCTCCTGCTTTTAAAACAACCGCTCGAAAAATGCCTATACGTGGTAGTAAAGAGATCATTGATTTTTCTCAAGTACATGCGATTAAAATCTATACTGAAACACAAATAAAGCCCACCGAAATTGTTATTGATAACTTACGTTTTGAAACAACGCCAACACCTAATAAAAACTATGTAACTCATATTGTTGATAAGTTTGGCCAGCGTGCTGATATTGATTTTGATCTAAAGGTTAAATCAACAGCAGAGCTTAAAGCTTATGCTGATAAAGAATTGATCGCGCTAAAAAACTCAAAAGGCTGGCCTGATCGCAGTCAATTTGGTGGCTGGAAAGAAGGTCCTCGTTTTGATGCTACAGGTTACTTTCGTACCCAAAAAGTAGCAAATAAATGGGCGTTAATAGATCCTGAGGGCTATTTATATTTTTCTAGTGGTATTGCTAATTCACGTATGTCGAACACCTCTACATTTACAGGGATTGATTATAAAGATGACTCGGTACGCTACATTGACCCTAATGATGTAACACCAGAAGATTCACAAGGTATTAGTGGTAACTATCGTCAAGCTCAAAAAACGAGTTATGTTGCCAATCAACAGCGGAGAAATATGTTTGAGTGGTTGCCTGATTACGACAACGAGCTAGCTAATCATTACGGGTATCGTCGAAAAGCGCATAAAGGGCCAATGGAACACGGTGAGGTTTATAGCTTCTACCAAGCAAATTTAGAACGACGATATGGTGAAACCACTGAACAGTCTTATCTGAAAAACTGGCATGACACAACGTTAGATCGCATGGTTGACTGGGGTTTTACCTCTTTTGGTAACTGGACAGATCCTATGTTCTACGACAATAAAAAAATGCCTTACTTTGCTAATGGCTGGATCATAGGTGAATTCAAAACATTAAGTTCAGGGTTTGATATATGGGGTAAAATGCCTGATGTGTTTGATCCTGAATTTGTTCGTCGTGCTCACATTACCACGCAAGTTATTGCACAAGAAATTAAAGATAGCCCTTGGTGTGTTGGAATATTTATTGATAACGAACAAAGTTGGGGAGGAGAAGGACCGCCTATTCGTCGTTACGGTATTGTTTTTGATGCTTTATCAAAAAATGCAAAAAAAAGCCCAAGCAAAGCGGTTTTTGTAAAAATGCTTAAGCAGAAATATGAAAATATACATGCATTGAATATTGTATGGGGTAAAAATCTAGCCTCATGGGAGCAGTTATCAGAAGGCGTTAATTATAAAAAAGATGATGGCTACAGCGACGAAATGCTAGTGGATCTTGGTTGGTTACTTCAAACTTATGCTGACGAATACTTCAAAGTTGTTAAAAATGCAATTAAAGACGTATTACCTAATCATATGTATATGGGAGCGCGTTTTACTACGTGGGGAACCGCACCAGAAGCACTTAAAGCCGCTAAAAAGTATGCAGATGTGGTGAGTTATAATTACTACAGAGAAGGACTTGATGAAATGACTTGGTCTTTCTTAAAAGAGCTAGATGCTCCGGTAATTATTGGCGAATATCATATTGGTTCCACCGATGTAGGTCATCCTAATCCCGGAATTATCCATGCGCCTAATCAAAAAGTACGTGCTGACATGTATCGTGACTATATGAACACCGCTATTGATAACCCTTATGTTATTGGTGCGCATTGGTTTCAGTATATTGACTCGCCATTAACAGGGCGGGCACATGACGGTGAAAATTATAATGTCGGTTTTGTTACTACGACTGATATTCCGTTTCCGTATATGGTGTCTGCAGCAAAAGATATTCATACAAAGTTATATCGTCGACGCTATGGCGATATTAAATAATAGCTTTGTTAAAGTAGGATTGAGAAAGAGATATACCCGTTACCAATCAATATGCATATTTTTGCATCTTGAATGATAACG
The DNA here is from genome assembly GCF_055808995.1 of Pseudocolwellia sp. G5-9. Lineage (NCBI taxonomy): Bacteria > Pseudomonadati > Pseudomonadota > Gammaproteobacteria > Alteromonadales > Colwelliaceae > Pseudocolwellia > Pseudocolwellia sp. G5-9. The sequence goes on along the minus strand of NZ_CM147893.1, from coordinate 1,625,002 downwards.
GGTTTTTATGCTTTTCTATTTATTTCTTCTCAAGAGGTAGAATAAGCTCTTTAAGGTGAAAGAAGTTGTTATAACCAGTCTATTCATTATTGGGGATGCGGATATTGATGACGTTCCCTTTCTTGGTTGTCATCCCACCTTTTAAAGAACTTTTCTTTACGGTGGCGGTCATGCATGTCATTTGCTTTTTTATCTCTATATTTACTTCGTTTTTCGTTGAGTTGTTGCTTTAATTCATCATTATTATTAATGTATTCTTCGAGTTTTTTACGTTCAATATAATGTTCTGCTTTTATTTCCATTAAACGAGCTTTAAACGCTTCTCTATCACCTTCTTGTTTTAGTGTTTTTAATTCTTCACGTTGTAGATTACGCTTACGTTTTTTCTCTTTAACTTCTTCAACAGTAATGTCTCCTTTTTTTATCATATAATCTGAAATAATATCGTTACTATACATATGAATACGATGACCATACTTAGCCTCTTTTGTGGCTATTTCCATTGTAACATTGTCCATGTCTTCAGCAGCTATTAATGTAAATGCGATGCTAAATAATACAAAGGTTAATAAGCATAATACATAGTAGTTATTTTTTATTTGGCTGTTTTTCATATTAATACTCACTTACGTTACTAAACACGTGTCGTGTTATTTTCGGGTACTAAATGCGCTGAATTTTTTTGTTGTGCTTGCATTTTTTCAAGGTCTACTGTTATTTCAAACTCACGTTCTTCAGCATAATGATAAAGGGTTGCCATTATACTTATTGGTTGTTCTATCCCTTTGTTTTTATTTACACGAATAGGCAGAGATAGCGTGTTGGTTCCTGCTTTTAAATCTACAGGCCAGCTTAAGTCTTGAATGTTATCGTAACCTTCTAAAGCAATTTGTTGCGGTAAAACAAGATTTAAATCGGCATCGTACATATCTTCAGGCGCGTTAATAACTAATACGACTTCGGTTGTAAAATACTCTGGTGCTGCATCTGCAATTAAAGGCGCTTGTTCAGGAGAAGTATTAAATATGTTCCATGCACCAAATACCGAAATAGCTAACACGGATGCAGCAATAAATCCTCGTAAAAAACCACTATCGTTTTTAGCTGGCTTGTTGGTATCTATATTATTGCGGGCTGAATTAACCACATGACTTAGCATGGCAGAAGCTTCACTTTCGCTAAATTCAGGCGCTTGTATTTGCGACATTTTTTTCAAGTATAAATGCTGCGTTTGCAATGCTTTTTCACAAGCTTCGCAAGTTTTTATATGTGTTGTTAATTGGCTATCTAAACCTGACGTGAAATCAGCTAGGTTAAGTGTTTCAATCGTATTATTAACACGTTTACAATTCATAATTTTATCCTCTGTTAATAATGACGAACGTTAAGTTCAGAAGGTTGCAAACTAATATTTTGTCTTAATATACCCCGTGCACGATGTAAGCTGGATTTTAATGTACCTAATGGAGTATCCATGATGTTAGCCAGCTCAGGAAGGGTATACCCGTTAATGTCGTGTAAAGTGACTAAGGCACGTTGATCAGCTGATAGTTGATTCATGGCTTGGAAAATTTCTTTGTTTTGATCGCTTCGGTGATGATTATCGACATGACGAAATAAAGGTTGTATTTTTTCGTCATCAATATCTTCTAAATTTGGTTGACGTTGATTTTTACGATATAAATCGATGAATCTGTTATATAAACAGCGCATAAGCCAAGGCTTGAGTTTATCAACTTTTCGCAATTCAGCTTGTTTGGTAAATAAATATTCAAGCAAGTCTTGCAATAAATCTTCAGCATCATGTTTTGTGCCAGTGTATTGATAAGCCACTTTAAACAAATTACTCATGTGCGGAAATATTATCGCTTCAAACGATTGCTCTTTTTCTTTTATGCCTAAAAAAGACAAAACTTTACTCATAAAATAAGCTAATCCAATATGTTTTTAACCATCTATACTACTATTAACGAAGTAACATGCAGAAAGGTTGCATCCTTTTAACTGTATATGATCTTTACAAATAGTGCTAACGTATGACATATTATGTCTCGCTGTTACTATTATTTATTTTATTTAAGGGAACTATGGCACTTTCAACTATTCAAAACTTTTTAAAACAAGAAGCCTCTAGCGGCATTATACTTATGTTTGCTGCTGTTTTTGCTATGATTTTAGCAAACTCTCCATGGGCAAATTACTACGATTTACTACTTGATGTACCTGTTGCTATTGCTGTTGGCAGCTTTGAAATAGCAAAACCTCTATTATTATGGATAAACGATGGCCTTATGGCATTGTTTTTCTTTTTAGTAGGATTGGAGCTTAAACGCGAATTTTTAGAGGGTAACTTATCTGAACCTAGCCAAGTGGCGTTGCCTGCTATAGCGGCTGTTGGTGGAATGGTTGCCCCTGCGCTTTTTTATGTCGCACTAAACTATAACGATCCTGCTGCAATAAATGGTTGGGCAATTCCTACAGCAACTGATATTGCTTTTGCTTTAGGTATATTAGCCATTATTGGCAGTAAAGTACCATTACAGTTAAAAGTGTTTTTAACATCTCTCGCTATTTTTGATGATTTGGGCGCAATTATTATTATTGCTTTATTTTATACCGAACAACTATCTGTACTTTCATTAGTGGTTTCAGCGATTGTTATTTCTATTTTATTTGTTTTAAACCGAAAAGGTGTAACAAGTACATCTCCCTATATTTTCCTCGGTATTGTACTTTGGGTGGCCGTACTTAAATCGGGTGTACATGCAACATTAGCAGGTGTTGTTTTAGCCTTTTTTATTCCTATCAAAGGGGAAGAAGGAGAACCGTCACCATTAAAGTCTTTAGAGCATAATTTACATTCAACCGTCGCTTTTATTGTGTTACCTATTTTTGCTTTCGCGAATGCGGGTATTAACTTTACTGGAATTGGTATCGACCAAATTGTTGCACCTGTACCATTAGGTATTATTGCAGGGCTATTACTAGGTAAACAGTTAGGTGTATTTGGTTTTTGTTTTATCGCAATAAAATTAGGTTTAGCTAAATTACCTGAAAATGTTAACTGGCAACTCTTGTATGGCGTAGCATTACTTTGTGGTGTCGGTTTTACCATGAGTTTATTTATTGGCTCTTTAGCGTTTGAACAATCTGTCAATTCTTCATTATTTCAAGACCGATTAGGTATTGTTATTGGTTCACTAATTTCTGGAGTACTAGGCTATTTTGTTATTAGGAATGGTTTAAATAAACAAAAATAACCAAAGTATTTTAGGTTGGTAATATTAAATCGGCGATGCATCTATCGCCGATTTTTGTTAGAGTGACGCAAAAATAGCGTTTGTCTTACCGTAGAACTTTTTGTACATGCAACACACACCATCTCACATTCCTTTGTCTATTAATGTTTTACAAGTTAATGAACAAACGGAAAAAACACATAATATCCAAGACTTAATGGCGTTATTTTCAGCAACTTTTTTTACTGATTATAATACGTTATTAATTAAAGGTGACGACGAACCGGTATATTTACCAGCATCAGATAAGTGTTCATATCATCAAATTGTTTTTGCTCATGGTTATTATTCAAGTGGCTTACATGAAATCGCTCATTGGTGTATTGCGGGTAAAGAACGTCGATTAAAAGAAGATTTTGGTTATTGGTATGAACCCGATGGTAGAAATGAACAACAACAAAAAGAGTTTGAATCGGTAGAAATAAAACCACAAGCCATTGAGTGGGCGTTCTGCGTTGCGGCTAATAAAAAATTTACGGTGTCTGCTGATAATTTAAATGGTGCAGAAGCCGATACAAAGGCATTCAAAGCCGCTGTATTTAAGCAGGTAGAACATTATATTGAAAAAGGCTTTCCAAAAAGAGCACAACAGTTTATTGATGCACTAGCTGTTTTTTATCAAACCTCTGCTGCTATGTCTTCAACGCTATCATTAACTCAATTTAAATAGGCTTAAGGTTATTCTCATGAAAAAGTTCAAACTTGGCTTTGTTATTAATCCTGTTGCTGGAGTCGGTGGAAGCGTTGCTTTAAAAGGAAGCGACGGAGAATCTACACCCGAAAAAGCCTTGTCGTTAGGTGCAGAGTTTAAAGCTAATCAACGCGCAAGTACGGCGTTAAGCGTGCTTGAGCCTTATAAAAATCAAATTGTTATTTATACGGCAAATGCCTCTATGGGCGAAACCTGCGCTAAAGCATTAGGTTTTGAAGTTGAAGTTGTTTATCACTCTTCTGAGTTAACACAAAAGCCAGCATTAGCAGAACAGCAAAACAGTTCACCACAGAATATAAACACAAGCCCGCAAGACACTACAAACCTAGTAGTTGCCTTAATGGAAAGCCAAGTAGACGTACTTTTATTTGCTGGCGGCGATGGAACGGCTCGCGATATTTGCGCAACTGTTAACGATAAATTTCCGGTATTAGGCATTCCAGCGGGTTGTAAAATTCATTCAGGGGTTTATGCCGTAACGCCCAAAGCAGCAGGGCGAGTGGTTGAAATGTTAGTTACTAATCAACTGGTTACGTTAATGGACGCCGACGTAATGGATATAGACGAAAGTTTGTTTAGGCAAGGCGTAGTAAAAGCTAAACGTTATGGTGAAATGCAAATACCTAGTGAGTTACGTTATGTACAAGCGGTTAAATCTGGCGGTAAAGAGACCGACGAATTAGTTTTACAAGACATAGCCGCGCACATAATAGAAACCATGGACGACGAGCTTTATATTATGGGGTCAGGTTCAACTACTGCTTTTATAATGGATGAGTTAGGCGAAACCAATACCTTATTAGGTGTAGATGTGCTGCAAGACCATGCTGTAATTGCAAACGATGTAACGGAGCCTCAATTATGGTCGCTGATAGAAAATCACCTTTTAGAAAACCAAACAGCTGATAACAGCTCTGCAAAAGAAACCATTAAATTAGTTATCACTTTAATTGGTGGGCAAGGGCATATCTTCGGTCGTGGCAATCAACAACTTAGTCCAAGAGTTATTAAGGCGATAGGTAAAGACAATATCATTATTGTTGCCACTAAAACAAAACTGGCAGGCTTAAATAGCCGACCTCTTATTATAGATACTGGCGATACTGAACTTGATCAAGCTTTATCAGGCTATTTTCCTATTATTACGGGTTATAAAGATCAGATTTTATATCCGGCTAGTAGCCCTGTATAGGTGATTGTTTAGTGGATAAACAATAGATTACTTTTTTGTAGAACTACGTTAGGATCGTATTATATTTATTTCAGTTTCAATATTATATTTTTGAAATAAATTACGAATGGAAAGGTTATTTAATAATAACCTCAATTAATACAATGGAAATAATAGGGATATTTATGTTAGAAAGTTCAGTGGGTAGAAGAGGCGAGAATAAATCAAAAGATGTTAAAATTATTCAGCAAATAATCAATTTACGCGTTGATTTACGAGTTGCAATAGCCAAGTTAAATACGTTGGGCTTTATGTTACCAGCTCTACTACTCAAGCCTATGCCTCTTGTAGCTGAAGATGGAAAATATAGTCGAGAATTACAAAAAATTATAGATGACATCGAATCTATATATAAAAAAGAACCCGGTGGTATTTTGTATATATTTAACGGCTGTATTAAACCATATGGTCTTACTATAACAAAAATGTGGCCTAGTATTTATGGAAAACCTACAGGGTTAGCGATTCGAGGTTCTGATGCTTATGGCTCCGGCGCTTTTGGTGCTTCTCGAGGAAATAGAACACATGATGGGGCCGATTATAATTCTATACCTGGGCAGCCAGTAAAGGCACCTTTATCAGGAGTGGTTAGCAGAATATCTAAACCTTACTCATCAGGTATTGATGCGAAAGAATTATCAGGTGTGCAAATTATTTCTTCAGATGGTACTAAATGTTGGATATGGTATATGCAACCTGCAGCAAACATTGTTGGAACCGTTGTTAAAGCGGGCGTTAGTTGTATCGGTATCGCTAGAACTCTAAAAAATCGCTATAAAAATGGTATTACTGATCATGTCCATGTGCGAATTCAAAATCGAAATGGATCAAAAGTTGACCCTAGTATAGTGATCAAGTGAGTAATAATTTATGAAAAATTTAACTGCCAGCATTCTTGTTTTATTTATTTCTGTATTGTTTCAGTCTTGTTATTCAGCAGATAGTGTTAATTTATCAAATAACTCACCTACTAAAGACATAAGCGACCAAACAGTATTTTTCGGACACTATACCTTTGGACATGAAGTTAATTCATTTCAACCTTGTTTAAGTGACAAGCAGTTTTGGGTTGAAGGCAATAGTAATACTTTAGAACAGCTAGAAAAAAGCTATGACGCTCTTAAAGTAAAGCCTTACCAAGACGTATATGTTGAATTAACGGCTAAATTATTAGCGCAATCTGATGATGGCTTTGCGGCTAGCTATGACGGAAATATTTATGTTAATCAAATTATTAAAATACGTAAAAAATCGGAAGTCGATTGTAAATTAAAAAATTAGCTTCAATTTAGAATATTATTAGTACAGGAAAAAGCATGTCAATTAAAAACCTTAACGCACTATATCAACACTTTGACGATTTATGTTTGAAAGAAAATAACGACGATGAGTTGTTTGCAAGTAGCTACATAAGAGGTTTTATTGCCTTATCAGCCAGTCAGTTTGGTGACGAAACTCAAGTATTATCTGCTGAACTAGCTAGCGATATTTCTGAAAAACTCACGGCTTCGCGTTCAGAGTTAACACCGCAAGACCAACAAATCATCAGTAATTATTGGGCAGAACTAAAAAGTTTTTTTGGTGCGTAACCCATTCTTATATCTTTCAAGGTGCAGGCTTCAGCTGAATTCAGCACCTTGAAGTACAACGGATATATTTTATTACCTATCAAAACTAAATAACCTCAACTCGGGTTAATGAATGTTAGATAATAAATTAAAATTATTATTTATCAAAGTCTTAACCTGTACCGTGTTTTCCTAAGTTATATTAGTCTCTCAACATTGATATTTTTTTGTATAACAAGGCGAATTTTTCTATCTAATAGCTAGCTATTAGTAATAAATTCAACGAAGTTAGGCATAAAAATAGCTTGTTGAGTAACTTTGCTTATCCCGAGCTGAGGTTAAATACTCTTTTCTTAAGAGCTTCTAATCTTATTTATACCCGTAACCATTCAAGTGCTCTGAAATAGCCTCTTAATTGGTAAAGGGGATATTCAAACTGAGTATTTATATTTTTTTGAAAATTTATTTATTTTTTCTTTAAAATTATTCACAAAAACAGCATATTCACTTAACTGAAATTCGATTATTATTTTTTATAATTGCGTTTTATAAAATATAATTCTGTTTAATGTTTTTATGTGGGTTTATATTTCAATTATTGCTATTTTGTTGTTGAATCAACAGAAATCAGTGGTTATAATCGAGTTACTTCCGTACACACTTTTTTTAGGCGATGTTATATGAGCAACAAAACTATTTTACATGCAAAACATATTGAAGCCGGCGCTAAAATGGTCGACTTTTATGGTTGGGAAATGCCAATTAACTATGGCTCTCAAATAGAAGAACATCATGCTGTTCGTCAAAAGTCAGGCATGTTTGATGTTTCGCACATGACCATAGTTGATATAACAGGTGCTGACGCTCAAGATTACTTACGTAAACTAGTAATAAACGATGTTGCCAAGCTAACTGTTGAAGGTAAAGCCTTATACACAGGCATGTTAAATGAAGAAGGTGGTGTAATAGATGACCTTATTATTTATCACTTTAGTAACACACGTTATAAATTAGTGGTTAACTCTGCAACACGTGAAAAAGATTTAGCATGGATGAATAAACAAGCAGGCACCTTTGATGTAATGATCACCGAACGTCCTGAGTTTGGCATGATCGCTGTGCAAGGCCCTGAAGCTATCGAAAAAGTTGCAACGATTCTGACTCCTGAGCAAAAAAAGGCAGTTGAAGGAATGAAGCCATTTTTTGGTGTGCAAACAGGCGAACTATTTATCGCCACTACCGGTTACACGGGCGAAAACGGCTACGAAATTGTAGTACCAGAAGCGCAGGCTGCTGACTTATGGCAAAAATTATTAGACGCTGGCGTAACGCCATGTGGTTTAGGTGCTCGCGATACACTACGTTTAGAAGCAGGTATGAACTTATACGGCTTAGACATGGACGAAACAGTGTCTCCACTTGCCGCTAACATGGCGTGGACTATTAGTTGGGAACCAACAGACCGCGATTTTATTGGTCGTTCAGTGCTTGAAGCGCAAAAAGAAGCTGGCGACCAACCTAAACTTGTTGGTTTAGTTTTTGAAGAAAAAGGCGTATTACGTACGGGCTTAAAAGTTATCACACCAGATGGTGAGGGTATTATTACTTCAGGTACATTTTCTCCTACATTAGGTCATAGTATTGCTATGGCTCGTGTACCTCGTTCAGTAAAATTCGGCGATACAATTCAAGTAGAAATGCGTAAAAAACTCGTTGATGTGCAAGTGATCAAACCAAGCTTTGTTCGTAATGGTAAAAAAGTTTTTTAATCGTTAAAAGCGTACTATTTTTAAGCTATAGTAATTAGCTGTAGCCAAACATAATTTATAATATTTACATACAGGATTAATAAAAATGAGCAATGTCCCTTCAGAATTAAAATATGCAACGACTCACGAATGGGTACGTAACGACGGTAACGGTATTGTAACTGTAGGTATTACTGAACACGCACAAGAGCTATTAGGCGATATGGTATTTGTTGAATTACCAGACGTGGATGACGAAATAGGTACAGGCGATGATGTTGCGGTAGCAGAATCAGTTAAAGCGGCGTCAGACATTTACGCACCAATTACAGGTACCGTAGTAGAAATAAACGAAGAATTAGAAGATTCACCAGAGCTAGTAAACTCAGACGCGTTTGGTGAAGGTTGGTTATTTAAAGTTAAAGTGGCAGACGAAAGTGAGTTAGATAGCTTGCTTGATGCAGAGGGGTATGCAGCGTCTATCGCTGAATAACTTTTTGCTTCGCTAATCGAGTTTATGCTTCATTGTCTACACGTTAAATCGCAATCACTTAGTACACTAAGCTCATGCTCTTTAACGTTTGACGGCTTTGCCTAATTCTCGATTATCTTTGCAAAATATTTGGTCATATTCTGTAGTTATACTTCGTTACTTTAGTTGCTCGACATTATCACTTAGTACACTAAGCTCAAATGTCTCACAACTTCAGTGCCTTGCCTAACAACAGACTATTTACAAATTATTGCTTCGCTAATCGAGTTGCCTACATGGATGTAGGTACTTAGGTTTTGTCAGGAACGTAAAACCTGTGCCTAATTCTCGATTATCTTTGCAAAGTAGAAACGAACCAAAAAATATTTTAAGCCTCATGTCTCTATTGAAACAGAGGCTTTATTTTTATTAGTAACATTATTTAAGTGAAACTGTTTTATGACTACTCAATCTCAATCAACGTTAAACGAATTAGAACAATCGCAAGGTTTTATTCGCCGACATATAGGGCCTAACGCAGAGCAAACTCAAGCCATGTTAAACGACATTGGTGCAGAGTCGGTAGATGCATTAATTGACGAAATTGTGCCAAGCGATATTCGTTTAGCTAACTTGCCAGCGATTGAAGAAAGCAAAACTGAAGTACAAGCACTGGCTGATTTAAAAAAAGTCGCCAGCTTAAATAAAGTTAACAACAGCTACATTGGTTTAGGTTACTACCCAACATTAACGCCAAACGTTATTTTACGTAACGTGTTAGAAAATCCAGGCTGGTACACCGCTTACACACCATATCAACCTGAAATTGCACAAGGTCGTTTACAGTCTTTATTAAACTACCAACAAATGTGTTTAGACCTTACAGGATTAGACCTAGCATCAGCGTCGTTACTTGATGAAGGTACAGCAGCAGCCGAAGCAATGGCGCTAGCAAAACGTGTTTCTAAAAATAAAAAATCAAACTTGTTTTTTATCTCAAACGACGTATTTCCACAAACGATTGATCTTGTTAAACAACGTGCTGACATGTTCGGATTCGACATAATTGTTGCTCCAGCAAACGAAGCAGTTGACCACGACATTTTTGGTGCTTTACTTCAATACCCAAGTGCAACGGGTGAAGTAACAGACATTAGCGACCTTATTGCTAAAATTCACGACAACAAAGGTATTGTTGCTGTAGCTGCCGACATCATGAGCTTAGTATTGTTAAAAGCGCCAGGTGATTTAGGTGCTGATGCGGTTATTGGTTCAAGCCAACGTTTTGGTGTTCCTATGGGATACGGCGGACCACATGCTGCATTTTTCACAACATCAGACAAATACAAACGTTCGTTACCGGGTAGAATTATCGGTGTATCACGCGATACACGCGGCAACCCAGCATTACGTATGGCCATGCAAACACGCGAGCAACATATCCGTCGCGAAAAAGCCAACTCAAATATTTGTACAGCACAAGTATTATTAGCCAACATGGCAGCGTTTTATGCGGTTTACCATGGTCCTAAAGGCTTAAAAGTTATTGCAGAACGTATTCATCGTTTTACCGATATTTTAGCGGCTGGCGTATTAAGCAAAGGTTTAACACCATTGCACAGCAACTACTTCGACACACTTACCTTTAACTTAAACGAGTTAGGTAATTCAGGTTTCGACAGTAAAGAAACTATCGTAGCGCGTGCCTTAGCAAACAACGTAAACCTACGTATTGATGTTGAAAATCAAATCAGCATTTCAATTAACGAAACCACAACGCGTAGCGACATCGATACCTTATTTACTATTTTATTAGGTGAAGGGCACAACCTAAGTGTTGAAGACTTAGACCAGCAAGTAATTGCTAACGGCAGTGATTCAATTCCAAACAGCTTAGTGCGCGACACAGCAATACTAACGCATCCAGTATTCAACTCGTATCACAGCGAAACTGAAATGCTGCGTTATATCAAAAAGCTTGAAAACAAAGATCTTGCGTTAAACCACTCAATGATTTCATTAGGTTCTTGTACCATGAAATTAAACGCAACAGCGCAGATGATACCAGTGTCTTGGCCTGAATTTGCCAACATGCATCCATTTGCACCGGTTGATCAAGCTCTAGGTTACAAGCACATGATCGACGAACTAGGCGACTGGTTAGTTGAACTAACAGGCTACGACAACATCTCAATGCAACCTAACTCAGGTGCACAAGGTGAATACGCAGGCTTAATCAGCATTGTTAAATACCACGAAAGTCGTGGCGATGCACATCGTAACGTGTGTTTAATACCAGCTTCAGCGCACGGTACAAACCCAGCGTCAGCACAAATGGTAGGCATGAAAGTTGTAGTAGTAGACTGCGACAAACAAGGTAACGTAGACATGACCGACTTGCGTAACAAAGCAAGCGAAATGGCTGAAAACCTAGCATGTATCATGATCACCTACCCATCAACACACGGTGTTTACGAAAGTACCATTGCTGAAATTTGTAATATTATTCATGAACATGGCGGACAAGTTTATCTTGACGGCGCAAACATGAACGCACAAGTAGGCATAACATCTCCAGGCTTTATTGGCGCAGATGTTTCGCACCTTAACTTACATAAAACCTTCGCTATTCCACATGGCGGCGGAGGCCCAGGTATGGGACCAATAGGTGTTAAAGCGCATCTTGCTCCATTCTTACCTGATCACGCATTAGTGAATGTAAACGAAGCTAACAAAGGTAACGGCGCAGTATCAGCAGCACCTTACGGTAGTGCAGGTATCTTATGTATTTCTTACTTATACATCGCATTGTTAGGTAAAAAAGGCGTAACAGACGCAACTAAATACGCGATTACCAACGCCAACTATTTAGCTAAAAAATTAAGCCAACATTACCCCATTTTGTATACAGGTAAAAATGGCCGTGTAGCGCACGAATGTATTATTGATTTACGCCCAATTAAAGCGGAATCAGGTATTACAGAAGTAGATATGGCTAAACGTTTAATGGATTACGGGTTCCACGCGCCAACTATGTCGTTCCCAGTTGCCGGTACGTTTATGATTGAACCTACAGAATCAGAGTCGAAAGTAGAGCTAGACCGCTTTATTGAAGCTATGGTGTGCATACGTGACGAAGTACGTAAAGTTGAGTCAGGTGAATGGAGTGGCGACGACAACCCATTACACAATGCACCGCATACGTTAGCGGATATTACCGATACATGGGATCGTGGTTACACAATTCAAGAAGCAGTATTCCCAGTGCCAGCCGCTGCGGCAAATAAATTTTGGCCAACGGTTAATCGTATAGATGACGTGTTTGGGGACAGGAATTTGATCTGTTCTTGTCCGCCGGTTGATGCGTATAAAGACTAGTTAACTGGTTGAAAATTAATATTAAAAAGCGAGCTTAATGCTCGTTTTTTTGTTATATATTGTTATATTAATTATTCTCTAGATTATGAAAAGGAATTTAAAATGAAAATAGCTTTAATATTTATATGCAGTTTTTTTATTATTTCTTGTGTTACAACGCAACCTAAAAATACTTTCAACGGTAATTATGCTGTGATGGATGATAGCTATCGTAATAACGGAAGTTTTGGTGGAGGTACTGATTATTTCTTTATTGAAAAAATCGACGATTCAAAGGTTTATAACGCTTTCCAGCGTGATAGGAATAAGTCTTCAAATAATTATAGTCAATTAGGCTTTACTCGAAATATAGAAGCAAAAGAGCTGAACTTAACAATATCAGCACAAAAACTATTTAGGACATTATTTAATACTTTAGCTTCTGATGAAGGATATTCAAACATTAATGGCCAAATTTCATTTACTCCAGAAGTAGGTAAACACTATTTAGTTAATGGCGTTATTTTAAAAAACTACACAGCTGTATGGATAGAAGATGGGCGAGGTAATATTGTTTCAGAATTAGTTGAATCTGAGTATTTGACAAATGAACAGGCAAGAAATGAAAAATTTAATTTAAAGCTCGATAAAAATAATAAAGTTAATAAGACTCAAAAAGAACTTTTTTCAACAATTATGACAGGGGAAAGTTATCAGTTAATCACTTATAAATTTGGAGAACCTGATGAAATATTACATCCAAATAAAAATTCTACTTTTATTTATAATGGACTAGGGCAAGTTAAGTTTATAAGACAGTCAAAAAGCGAAGCGTATGTGTATATGACCATACCAACTATTAATGATGATAGTTTATCGGTAGGTTCAGTAAGGGCTTTAATTGAGCCCGCAACAGGAAGAACAATTAGAGAGCTTGCAAAGGAGTATTACGGTATGAATATTCAAGATGTTAAAATACTAGACGTTTTTGCAGAGAAAATTTGGAAAGAAAGAAATCATCAAGACAGGTATATGCTTGATGGGGTAGCATGGTTATGTAAAATACTAGGCCAAAGTAAAAATGCTCGGTATAAATCTTTATTAAAAGCGCTACTAGAGCCAAAAACATCTAAATTAAAAAAACGACACGTTGAAAGTAGTTTAGAAATGCTTACAGGCAATGAAGAAGTTCAGTTCGAATTTAGATAAAACTCCTTTGTTTAATAAGTGTGTAAGTGTTGCGAAACAAGTAAATTGGTCGCGGTGACGACGACACCCAAAAAGAAAAGAGTGACGCTAACGCAGCTCTTTACCTCCCTCTGGACTCCCATGGCGCTGCTAACAAACGTTTTCTTCCATTAATAAAAGTGTTTTCGACGTAATTGCGTTGAACGGGCTACGCTCTTTGCCATCCATGGCATCGCGTTTTACCGTTCGTCCTGAACATAATCCAACCCTACATCGCTTTTTTCATCATCCATGATGAAAATACGTGAACATTTTTATTCATTTCAGCGTTTGTTCAAGCAGATTAGGCGCTAGCTACTGATATCGTAATCCACCATGCTTTTTTATTTACGCTTTAATTCAAGCGATCACCATTTCCCATCCCAGCAATTCAATTAGATATTAGCGATAGTAGGCCTCGACCCGAGACAGGACGTCGAGGGCTGCCGCTGTTCATGGATGACAAATCGGCAGGTTTCGAGGTTTATACCAATTAGTCTAATTATGTGATCTAATGTCATTTATTTACTCATAATAAATGACATTGAACACTCATAGCTCACAAGAATTAAAAATACTCTCCAACAAAGTAAAAGATCATCGAATGAGGCTGCGCCTTGCTAGCCGTTTCACACTTTAAATCGGGTAAGAATAGATCAGAAGTTGCTAGAACACTTAATATAAGTAGAAGAATTGTTAATGATTGGGTTGCGAACTACATCAGCAAAGGTTTACTTGGTCTTGAGAGTAAAAAACCTACAGGGCGACCTAGCTATCTTACAGAGCAAGATAAAGAAATATTGAGTCAATATATAAAGGCTCAATGCCAATCCGATATGGGTGGACGACTAACGGGTGAGTGTATCCGACTATATATCAACGCTAATTTTGATGTTGATTATCATCCCAACGCCATTTATAAGTTATTAAAATCAATGGGATTTAGCTGGATAACAAGTCGCTCACGACACCCAAAACAGTCTGATGAAGTACAAGAAGATTTTAAAAAAATTCGAAAGTGAAATGATCCGCACGCTCCCATGGAATGTGAGGCTTAAAGAGATAGATGTGTGGTTCCAAGACGAAGCACGTTTTGGACAGCAAAATACAACGACAAGGCTCTGGGCAGAGAAAGGAACAAGACCGAGAGCCGTTAGGCAACAACAGTTTGAATACGCTTACCTTTTTGGTGCTGTTTGCCCATCAACAGGCGCAACTGAGGCACTGATTTCTCCAGTAATGAACATGGATGTAATGGAACAACATTTGGCTTTAATTTCTCAAAAAACTCAAGAAGGACGACATGCGGTGATCGTTGTCGATGGTGCTGCATGGCACCAAGTTTACCTTGCTGATAAATTTAGCAACGTAACGATCATTAAGTTACCACCGTATTCACCCGAGTTGAATCCAATAGAGCAAGTTTGGAGTTGGTTGCGCCAACATCATTTAGCGAATAGGTGCTTTCAAGGCTATGATGACATCCTCGATGCTTGCTCTGATGCATGGAACTCATTTGTGAGTGATGCAAAGCGGGTCATGAAAATGTGTAGTAGAGATTGGATTAAGGTGGGGAAAACTTAAGATGGAATGGTATAACAGCCAATTCGTACCGTTTTTTGAATAAAATTCAGAGAATCTAAAGAATTAGCCATTTATCTCCATATTCATTACTGTGATACTTGTTTATACGCAATATTAACTTTAAATAGAGAATGAAAAAATGAAATATTTAAGCTTAATGTTTATCGCCTTATTAACAGGCTGCGCAGCATGGTTTCCTGCAAACGTACATGAAGTTGAAGAAGGTGTTTTCACTATTAGCGCTGTCGGTAATAGTTTTGCTTCTCGAGATAAAATGAAAGAAAAAATTAATAAAAAAGCTGATTTTTTATGTAGCGGCAAAGGCTATGAACGATTAGCTAGAGAAGGTACAACATGGGCTAAGCAAAAAAATTATTCAACAGGGCATTCCACCTCATACCAAACAATGTTGATGACAATTCGTTGTAAAGACTAACTTTCTACGCTTAGCCTTTTTGATGAAAAATACATCAAAAAGGCTAAGCGTAGAAAGTTAAAAATTAATACCGTTTAGGAGTGTCCCTTTTTACCTCCTTAATTTTATTTTATACTTTTATTGTGCCTGTTTTCTCCCACTCGGCTTTCCATTCAGGCAATATAGCTAATAACCTTTCGTCTGTGTCTTTTTTGATGGGTCTTATATCAGCATACTCTAACTCGCCAGCAAAGTACTGTTCAATGAAGTCGAATTGACCTAAATAGGCTGCTAAACAATAGAGTGAAGTTCCGTATGCCCCCATATAACAAGGAGGGTGCTTTTTCATTGCTTCAAATAACGTATGGTAATTATCAACAGGCCATTTTTGGGTAAGGTATTCACTGGCGGTATTTATCCACCGGTGAATTTCTTGGATAATAAGTTCATCACTGTCGGTATTACTGCCTTCAAAAGTAAATGAACTAGCCCCCGTTGACGAGTTTAGGTCAATTTCATGTAGCTGTTCATTAATTGTAATATTTATTTTAAAAGATAAACTTGAAAGTTTATCTACCATTTTACAAATTTTAGGCAGTTTTACCCCCCCCCACACGCTAAAAAACATGTAACTGCCTTTGAAAGTAAAAGTCGGGTTGATAATGAAATGTACATCTTTACCGATTTTATTTACAAATTTACCGCCGATAAATTGCCAACCGTCATGTTCGCTAGCAATTTTTTTACACAAGGCAAGTATTTTAGGTTTGTGAGAAGCCATTATTTTTCCTATTTAAAGTTCGGTATCACGAATAATATACCCTACAGTAGGCGCTTTATTGCCATTACTAAAAAGTTGTAAATCATTAGACTTTGGTCCACAAACCGTTCCACAACCATCTAATGCCATTTGGTATTCAACAGCTTGATTAATAGTGAGTTTAGATGAAGCACCTGTTTTAATTTCTAATATTGCAGTACCGGTATTGTCTAACGTAATGACATTAACTTGTGTTTCGGTATAAACAGGTACTTCATACTGTATTCCTTCTCTTATTCTTGTTTTATACTCACCTGTAAATTCTATACGATAAGCAAATTGCTCTTCAGGTACGGTAAAACTCTTTCCAACAGGGCCGGTTACAATACCATCTGCTCTAGCGCCTAATATAGGGTCAGCCTTCATAATATCAAGGGGTCAGCAAACTTGATATCTGCTTAAGAAGTAAAAAGATCATAATTGTTTTGAATTCTATATAAGTTAAATTATTGTCGCGGTGGCGACTACACAGAAAAAGAAAAGAGTGACGCTAACGCCACTCTTTATCTTCCTCTGAACCCCCATGGCGCTGCTAACAAACGTATTATTTCACTCATAAAAGTGTTTTCGACGTAAAAGCGCTGAACGGGCTACGCTCTTTGCCATCCATGGCATCGCGTTTTACCGTTCGTCCTGAACATAATCCAACCCTACATCGCTTTTTTCATCATCCATGATGAAAATACGTGAACACTTTTTTTCATTTCAGCGTTTGTTCAAGCAGACTAGGCGCTAGCTGAAGTTTATGTATTCCATCTTTTATATTTTTATATGCTGAGAACTATGAGCTATTTATGTTCAAAGTGTTTTCTGTGGATCTTTGGCGATCACCATTTCCCATCTCAGCGATTCAATTAGATATTAGCGATAGTAGGCCTCGACCCGAGACAGGAAGTCGAAGACTGCCGCTTTTCAGGGATGATATTCGGCAGGTATTGAATGTAAGCTCAAAATAGATATTTATGTTTTCACTGAGAAGGGCGCCATGGGGAGTCCAGAGGGGCTTTTGGCGTGTAACGCCCCTTGGGTGCCGTCGCCACCGCGACAGATAGAGATTAGCTATTACTAAAACTAAGAGATAAAAAGACTAATAAATTACGTTGTACTTTTATGATAGAGTAAATCATAACAGTACAAGGATCTATGATACTCAATTTATAATGTTTACGATTATATCAAAATGAAAACTAGGTTAAAATTATGCCTCTTAATGATGATGAAATTACAGCAAAGGCAATAGTTCAAGCTAAGTCTTTAAAGAAAAAAATAGCTAAAAGAATGATTGATCATTTACCTGAGGAGGAGAGTGCCGTTTCTGTTTTTATGGCTGGTTCACCAGGCGCAGGAAAAACAGAAACAGCTAAAAGTATAATATCTCAATTTAGGCAAGAGCATAATGTTGAAGTTGTTCATATTGAAAATGATGAGTTAAGGAAAGAGTTTGAAGACTATCAGGGTTTAAATTCCCCTCTTTTTCAAACACCTGCAACACTTTTAGTGGAGGCAATACACGATAGGGCGTTAAAGAAGAAGGTCAGCTTTTTACTTGATTCAACACTTTCTAGTTTTGAAAAAGCAAAATCTAATATTGAGAGATCTTTGAAAAAAGATCGATATGTTTTAATCATATTTGTGTATCAAGATCCTGAGCAAGCTTGGTGTTTAGTTAAGGCACGTGAAATTGTTGAAGGAAGGCGTGTACCACCAGAGGTTTTTGTTAATCAGTTTTTAGAATCTCAACAAGTTGTAAGTGAACTTAAAAAATTATTCACTAATCAAGTAGATATAATATTTATGGAAAAAAACCTTGATGGTACGAGAGAAAAGCCTTACTTTAATGTAACGGATATTGACGTATTACTTGGCAAAAAGTATAATCGCGCCTCACTTGAAGCCATTGCCGGCATAACCAAATCAACATAAATTAATTAGGAGTACGACATGTTTAAATCCCGTGAAAAAGTTAAGTCTACACCTTTTTCTGAATTCGTTCGTAATGCTTCATCTAAAGATAAACGTAAATTCTTTGATAAAGTTATTAAAGAGACAGTTGCAGTGCAAAAGGCTATGATTGAAAAGTCTAAAGTTTGTAGTTAATTTTGTAGTTATACTTTTAAACTTTAAGCCGCTTATAAAGCGGCTTTTTTGATCTATAAAGTATTTCTCAGAAAAATTAATAAAAGATCAAAGGGTTAGCCAATTTGATATTAGCTAAACCTTTTTCCGAAAAATTTCCGCGATCACCATTTCCTATCTCAGCGATTCAATTATGGCTAATTGTAATGATTTAGCCATTTAGAGCTAAATAATTAATGGGCAAAGACTGTTTGAGGTTATAGAAGATCTTACAGAGTTAAATAGAGGTTACTTAGCGGTGATTTAGCCATATTATTATTTGTCGCATAAAACCATTTATACGACAATATTGCGTTTATGCGACATTTTCTTTTGCTTGTTTAAACTGGTAGGGCGTTATCTGATACTTCTATATTCTTTAGTACTTTTCTATCGTGAAACCTCAAACATGACCGTTTTCAAAATATTATCATTCTGATCAACCACCTGAACTTCCCATTGACCAACCATAGTTTCATCAAAGTTTTTACTTGAATAAGTGCGCCATTGTTCATTGCTAATGTTGAGTGTTATTTCAGCTAAGCGTTTTTTCTTAAATATCCAACGATGATAAATTTTTTGGTTGTTTTTTCCGTGAATTTCAGTGAAGAAATATAACTTATTTTGCTCCTGTAAACTCAGGTGTTGAATATTATCGCTTGGTTCTCTAGAGAGTATATTTGAGGTTAATTGTGCTCGGTAAACACCGTTATTTATGGCTTGAGTAGGTGCTAATAAATCAGCTTCTTTCTGCTCAACGTTGTTCACTGTTTTTGGTGTGACGTTAACTGGGCTTTGTGTTTTTATTTCTGGTTTGGTTTCTGCTACTAGTTCAGGTTCGGTTTTATCAGTTTCTTGTGCTGAAGCGTCAGAGGTAATGGCTATTGTTGTTTTAGTTTGTGTTACTGCTTCATTGCTTGTGATGTTGTTTTTAAGTAATTCAGTATGCATTACATTAGTTGCTGTATCCCTTACGGTATGGCTGGTTGTGTTCATAGCTGCATTAGCTGTTGTGCTGTCGACTGTATTAGCGATTGTATCTTCAGTGAGTGTTGAGCTTGCAAAAGTTTTTGTATTTATTGTGGTGCTGTTTGACTCGGCGGTATTCACGTTATTGTTATTTGAATCAGTATCGTTTACCACTGTTTTACTTGATAAGACATTGTTTGGAGTATTAAGTGTACTAGGTGAAGAAGGCTCTGATTTTTTAGTCCACAAGCTGTAAACGCCAAAACCTATAAGGCTGAACAAAGTAATGAGGAGTAATAAAAAGTTTCTAATTTTTACAGGATCAAATGGCGCAGGCTCAGGTGGTGATATTGGTTCTTTAGATACGTTAATTTTAATTTTTAGCTGCACAGCTTAACTCCCTTTGTTGTCTGGGGCTGCATAATAAAACAGTGTGAACTAAAAAGCGAAATGAATTAGATGTGAGTTTTTAAAAAATGCTGTTTATGTGGTGTCTCCTTGTCAAAATCGATAAAACGACATATAAGCCTGTTAAACTCACTCTTGGGAGGTCATTAGTAAGCTTATAATGGTACAAAGTTAATGAAATATAGAATAGTGATTTTGCTTGTTTTAAGCTCGCTAATGTAGCTCTGAGTTGAGAGCAAACTTAATGGAATTGGTATAATACATTTTATTGCTAGTCCCCAATCCTTATGATATTTTTTCTTTGTTTTTTGGATGTTTACATGCAATATCATCTTAAAAACATGAGTGAAATAATTATTACAATAAAAATCAATGGATATAATTAAAATTAAAGGAATATTATTATGAAAAAAACATTAGTAGGTGCAACTTTATTATCTTTAACCAGTTTTTACGTTTTAGCTGACAATACAACGAAAGTTTTTGAAGTAAAACGTGGCTTTGCAAAAACTTTCTCTGTATCTCAAACAGAGCAGTTAGGTAAATTTAAAGCGGTATTAAAGTCTCGTCGGGATGGAGGAGAACTTAGTGCAGAAAAACTGGTTTTAAAAGGGACAATTAAAGGGATTTTAAACTCTAACTTTACCTTAAATCATACATTTGTGAATAAAGAACGAACAGGTGTTCTATATACTGCCAATGACTCCATGACTAATATTTTGGCGGGCGATGCAACGTGTGAAAATGGTACAGGTTCAATACCTTTTGAAATTGAAGAAACCCTACACTTAGTAGCCGGTACTGGTATTTATGCGGGTATTGAGCAGGGAAGTTTTATTTTGTTGAAAGGTGTAATCAATAACTGCCCATCTTTACCTGAGTATGGTCAAAATACCTTTGAAGTTGTGGGGGGAAGTGTAATTTTCACTCAATAAATTAGAAGGTATACTAAGGTCTGTTGATCGCGGCGCAAGGAGTGAGCCTAGTTATTTTATGTAAATTCCTTGCAACAATGAGTAATAAGCATTTAAGCGGATCCGTAGGACAGCGTTTAGTAGCCATTTCTACTACGCCATGCATATTAGAGTAGGATAACGACAAACATATGCCTGCCTGTATAAAAGGCTAATAAACAGCTGTGAAAATAATCAGCGAAGTTCAACACACCCTAAAGAAAGTAAAATGTTATACCAAGTCCATTAAATTTTTTAACTCTCGCTTGGGAGCTTATTAACCTCAACTCGGGTTAATGAATGTTAGATAATGAATTAAAATTATTATTTATCAAAACCTTAACCTGTACCGTTGTTTTCCTAAGTTATATTAGTCTCTCAACATTGATATTTTTGTGTATAACAAGGCGAATTTTTCTATCTAATAGCTAGCTATTAGTAATAAATTCAACGAAGTTAGGCATAAAAATAGCTTGTTGAGTAACTTTGCTTATCCCGAGCTGAGGTTTATTAGCAAACTTAATACAATTGGTATTATTATCGTATAACAGACTTTATACGATAATTTTTTATTACACTAAATAAGATTCTGTAAAGAAAAACGTCCAGTTATATTCAATATCATACGAAAAATTATCATCTTCAATTTTAATCTCTTTGCTATTAATTCATTTATTTTTAGGTAGATTAATTAACTTAATTGTTCGCTGTAACCCACCTAAATCAAAGAAATAGTTATTAAAAATAATGTCTCTTTTTTTACTATTTAACTAGAAACTGTATAGCTAAATAATACTTCTATATTTGCATTGATATTGTCATTTTAGGTAATAAAAAAACAAAATAATTACTTAATTTTCATTGTTTTCCCGATGTGCCAAAGAATATTAAATCAACTAAAACGATGATATGTTTATTGGTCATTGCATGCATCAGTCTCTTTATTTTTTGATGTTTATTGCGATGATAAATCACATAAAAGGGGGAATTTTAATGTTGATAAATATGGTTTCTAAAGGTCGTTTTTTGTGGACGATTTTGTTGTTTTCGGGGTTGTTCAATATTCATATTGGCGCTATGGCTCAGGAAGTTCGCTGGGCGGATTACATGGATTATAAGGAGATGACCAACTATTTAAAAAAATGGACATCTAATAATTCAGAATTAACTTCGCTATCTTCTATTGGAAAAAGTTATGAGGGGAGAGAGCTTTGGCTAGTTACGGTTACTAATTCAAAAAAAGGGGCTGCTCAAGATAAACCCGCATTATATGTACAAGGCGGAATTGATTCTGATGAGGTCATTTCCACACAGTCAGCTATGTATTTATTGAATAAATTACTCACTAAATATGGAGCTGACGAAAATATCACTAAGCTTGTCGATTCTTATACCTTATATCTCTTACCTAATCTTATTCCTGATCAATCTGAGCGCTATCATCACCTCCCTGCTAATGTTCGAGATTCCACTACACGTCCCTACGATAACGATAATGATGGCCTTGTCGACGAAGATGACCAAGATGATATCGACGGTGACGGTAGAGTGCTGAATATGCGTGTAAAAAATCCATTGGGTCGCTACCAATTAAGTAAGACTGATCCTCGTGTAATGGTTGCTCGTGATCCTTTAGCTTTGAATAACAATGGACCTTTTTATGATTTCTATCCACGAGAAGGTATCGACAATGACAAAGATGGCTTGATTAATGAAGATCCTCTTGGAGGCATTGATCCAAATAGAAATTGGCCGGCGCATTGGAAACAAGAGTACATTCAGGACTGGGCTGGGCCATACCCGCTTTCTGAAATTGAAACGCGAAGTCTAGCTGAATTTTATTTAAATCATCCGAATATTGGCATGATTATCGACTTACACTCGACGGGAAATATTCTGTATCGTCCCTCATCCGTTTATACGGACGAAATGATGGATCTGCAAGACTTAAATCACTATCAGGTTATGGGAAAATTATATACTAATGTCACTAACGGCGCAGTATGGACTCCGCTATCTAAAAGACAGGCAGCGGGTAAACGTGGAATATATGGCAATGGAATAATGATTGACTGGGCCTATCAGCATCTCGGTGTATTTTCTTTTGCGCCAGAGTTGTGGAACTTCCCATTCGATAAAAATAACAAAACACGAAATAATGCGACAGAAAGTGAAAAAATCGATTGGGCGCTTAAGAATTTTGGGCCTAAAGTATGGACCGATTGGTATGAAGTTGAGCATCCTGATTTGGGAACCGTCGAGTTAGGAGGTTGGAACAAGCCAATGCCTAATAATCCAATGGGAAAATATGTAGAGCGCGTTGCTGATGAAATAACAACTTGGATGCTACAAGTATGGCAAAAACTTCCTTACTTAGCGGTTGACACAAATGTTAAAGCCTTAAAGAAAAATCAGTATAAAATTATAGTAAAAATATCTAACACGGGTTATATGCCTACTAACGTAACAAATCGTGCGCTTACTACCGAAATGGTTAAACCCATATTTTTAACAGTAGAGAGTTCTGGCGCTTCTGTACTAGCAATGACTGGAGCCGAATCAGGTCATTTGTATGGTAGCTCAGGGTTAGTGCTGGGTCAGCTAGATGGATGGAAAGACACGAAAGTTACTCAAGCAAATCGAAAAGAAGGCGGAAGAAACGTTAAATTTATTGAACTTATTGTAGAAAAAACAAACAAAAACTCTAAAGTTGAAATTAAGGTGAATGGTCAACGTGCAGGTATAGTTAGAAAAGTAGTCGCCTTATAAATAAGGTATTTAATTCAATATCTTTGTTGACTAAGACATACCTTGATTGTTGCAATTAAAAATGTCACCTACTTTTGAATAAAAGGTTGGTGACATTTTTTGTATACTAAAAAATGGGTAACAGTGATACGTTCACTCTGGGTCTGTTGGTACAATAACAAATAAATTTTATCTATTTTTCTTCATCAAGAATAACCACTCTGTTAATAGTGATCATTTTTTTAGGTACTGTTGGATAACCTAACTGTTCGCTATAACCTACTTCAACCTGCGCAATTGCTTCAAGAATATCGTAACCTTCTATCACTTCACCAAAAACGGCATAGCCCCACGATACTCCAGGGTCTAAATTGCTATTGTCGTTTAAGTTAATAAAAAATTGGCTAGTGGCTGAATGTGCATCGCTTAGCTGTTTTGCCATAGCAATCGTCGCCTCTTTATTTTTTAATCCATTGCCAGACTCATTAAAAATAGGCGTGTCGGGTTCAATTTCTTGGTAGTTAGTCATAAAGCCACCCGCTTGAATAAGGTAGCCTTCTTCTACACGATGCACTAAGGTTTTATCGTATTGTCCGCGAGTTACGTAGCCTAAAAAGTTATCAACAGTAATTTTAGCTCGATATCGATCAAGCTGAATAACCACATTACCCATTGAAGTTTCTATACGTACTTTAGGAGATAGGTTATTAGGTTGAATATATTGGCCTTTGGTATTAGCCGCCAATAATTGAAACGACATGAGTACGCTAATAATAAGTAGTGAAATTCTAAACACGTAAAACCCTTTTTATTATGGAATTGAGGAAGTCTGATTTATTTTAACAGATGTTATTTATAAATTAAGATAAAACACATTCGCTGACGCCATTCGTGTTTTACGATAGAATACACTTGTTATTCATTACGCTTAAATATCTATATCCAATGCCAAATAGTTCACCTATCAAACAATACCAAGCTTTAGTTAGTTCAAATAAAATAAGCTTTGATCCTGCTCAGCAACAAGCGGTTGAATTGTTGCAACAACTATATGTAACGCTTCAATCAGAAAATTTTAGTGAAAACAGCGAAAGTCGCACAGCTGTTAAAGGCCTTTATTTGTGGGGGAAAGTAGGGCGTGGCAAAACCTTTTTAATGGACTTATTTGTAAGTAGTTTGGCTAATACATTACCTAATAAAGAGTCTAACAAAGAGCTTGATACAGTATGTAAGCGACAACATTTTCATCACTTTATGCAAGACGTACATCGCCAACTTAAAGAGCTTTCAGGTAAACCCGAGCCATTAAAAAGTATTGCTGAAAAATTTAGTCAGCAATATCGGGTTTTATGTTTTGACGAGTTTTTTGTTTCAGACATTGGTGACGCTATGCTGCTGGGTAATTTAATGCAATTTATGTTCGAGTTGAACATTGTTGTGGTAAGTACCAGTAATTGTGCGCCTAACGAGTTGTACCGAAATGGCTTACAGCGAGATCGATTTTTACCTGCCATTGCGGCTATTAAACAGCACACGCAAGTATTACATTTAAATGGAGAACAAGATCATCGCCACCGTGCGTTAACTTATGCTCAAAACTATTTTGAATTACCTCATAGCGCCCAGCAGCAAATTGAACTGCATCAAAACTTATTAAGCCGATTTAATTTGAATGCTTTGGAAGAAACTCAGCCTGAGTTTGATCAACATCGTTCGATTAATATTTTAGGCCGACAAATTAACTACATTGCTAAAAACACTCAAATAAATAAACCTGTTATTTGTTTTGACTTTCCCCAGCTATGCCAAGGCGCGCGTAGCCATTTTGATTACATAGAATTAGCGAAACAGTTTAGCACCCTATTATTGTTTAATGTTCCACCCATGAGTGGGCAAACCTATGAAAGAATAAAAGCGAGAGGCACCGAAGATAATGGTTCAAATATCAATGTGTCAGCAGGAACAACAGGTGAGCGTGAAATTATGTTAGCGCCTATGGACGATGCTGCAAGACGCTTTATTGCCCTAATTGATGAATGCTACGATTGTAATTTGAATGTATTTATAACGGCTTACGTGCCACAAGAGCAACTTTATAATAGTGGTTCATTAATGTTTGAATTTGAACGTACCAAAAGCCGGTTAAGAGAAATGGCTTCGGTGGAATATAGAGATAATACTCTATTGTAAAACCCCTTTATTAGACCGAGATAAATATTCCTCAGCATTATAAAATTTTATTTTTTTATTTAAAATTTTTATAAAAAAAAGTCTTGTTTTACTTTTCAAAGACCCTAAATAAATCACTGTGATAGAGGTGTCTTTAAAAGAACTCTATACCAATCACAATAACCAATTGATCATTTATACTTGTCTAAATGGCCAATTACATCGTTATTTATTTAATAATTAGAACAACTAGTTATTAAAATAAATGCCTTGTATTTGACAATTTATTCTTCGTATAAAATAGGTCAATTCATTAATGCGTTTGGTATTAATCACTTAAATTGTTTTTATTTTTATGTTGCTTCTAACGGAGGATATATTATGAACTCACTTGATTTAACCCCACTTTACCGCAATAGCGTTGGCTTTGATCGTTTAGCATCGTTAATTGACCATGCTTTTACATCAGACACATCCGCTAGTGTTTATCCCCCATACAATATTGAGGTTATTGACGAAAACCAATATGCCATTACGTTAGCATTAGCTGGTTTTACACAAGACGAACTCGATATTCAGGTTGAAAAAGGCGTGCTAACGGTACGAGGTAATAAAAACGCGAAAGAAGAGCGTAAATACCTGTATCAAGGAATTGCAAACCGTAGTTTTGAGCGCAAGTTCAACTTGGCTGATTATGTTGAAGTAACCAATGCGGATCTTTCTAATGGATTGCTCACTATTAGCTTAGTGAAAGAAATTCCTGAAGCGATGAAGCCTAAGTCGATTGCAATTAATCAACAGGCAAAAGCGATTGAACATCAAACGCAAGACAATCCAAAAGCCACTAAAGAATCAAAAGCAGATAAAGTGGCCTAAAAAAATTGAGGGTGTAGTTATTACACCCTCAAACTATTTTTTGGGTGTTAGTTGGTGTTATTGAATTTTTATTTTTAGACCATATCAAGCCATTTAACTCGTTATGTACTTTGTTTTGGGAATATTCCCTTTATAACTATGGAGATTTTAACAATGTATTATTCGACCCTTTTTAACGTAATGTGTACGTTAAAAACTAATCTTGTAAAACCAATAATTAATATAACTCTTTCTCAGTAATTTTCGGAGACTACCATGTTTAACGTGAGTCATTTAACTCGCAACTATGGCAGTTTTGTTGCTGTAGATGATGTGAGTTTCTCAATTAAAAAAGGTGAGATCATTGGTCTGCTCGGACACAATGGTGCAGGTAAAACCACTATTATGAAAATAGTGAGCGGATACCTTGAAGCTGACCAAGGCGAAGTATCTTTTAACGGTATTTCTCTTAAAAAAAATCCCAAACTATTACAAAAGCATTTAGGTTATTTACCTGAAAGTTTACCTGTTTATCCTGAAATGAGTGTGGCTGAATATTTGGATTATGCAGCTGATCTAAAAGGGTTAAAAATTACAGAAAAAGTTGAAGAAATAAAGCGAGTGATCAAAGCCACTGATTTAAGTGCTAAATTGTTGGCACCTATTCAAACACTTTCGCGAGGTTATAAACAAAGGGTAGGGGTTGCACAAGCGATTTTAGGAAAACCTAAATTACTTATATTAGACGAGCCAACGAATGGTTTAGACCCTGAACAAACACAGCATATGCGCCAGTTAATTAAAGATATTGCGCAAGAGGCTACGGTTATTCTTTCAACACATATTATGCAAGAAGTTAATGCCTTGTGTGATCGTGTTCTCATACTTAAATCTGGGCAGCTTGTGCTTGACGAAAAATTAGATGTACTGCAACACAGCAAGCACCTTATTGTTGAAACAGATTGTAAAAACTTAGACATGTTGAAAAAGGTTTCAGGTGTCAAAAATATTGAAGTAAATAATAACAACACCTTACTTGTCGAAATATCTAAACAAGAGTTTTCGCGCACTATTTGTAGTGATATGAGTAAAGTTATTGTTGAAGCTGGCGCTAATTTATTTGCGCTTTACCCACAAAAAAGAGATTTAGAAACCGTATTTAATCAAATTAATAACGATGTTTATTCAAGTAAAAAACAAGCGGTTAAAAAAGGCAAGGAGGCTAAAAATGCAGCCTGATCAATCAGCTCAATTTAATACATTACGTATTGCACAAAAAGAAATAGCGTTGTTTTTTTCATCACCTATTGCTTACCTATTTATTGGCGCTTTTGTTGCGATTACTTTATTTATATTTTTTTGGGGCGAGGCTTTCTTCTCAAGAAACATTGCTGATGTTCGTCCTATGTTTGAGTGGATGCCGTTGCTTCTTATTTTCTTGTGTTCAACTTTAACGATGAAGCTTTGGAGCGAAGAAAGACGCAGTGGCACCATAGAATATGTTCATACCTTATCAGTGCCTCTTTGGCATTTTGTTATCGGTAAGTTTTTAAGTTGTTTGTTTTTATTAGCCATAGCACTGCTTATCACCATACCTTTACCTATAACCGTTAGCTTTTTAGGGGATCTTGATTGGGGGCCGGTTGTATCAGGCTATTTAGCGGTATTACTACTTGGTAGTGCGTATATAGCCATTGGTTTGGCTGTATCTGCAAGAAGTGATAATCAAATAGTAAGCTTAATTACAGCTTGTTTTATTTGCGGTTTATTTTATTTTATTGGTTCTGCTGCTATTACAGGTTTTTTAGATCATCAAAGCGCTGAATTTTTAAGACAATTAGGTACCGGATCTCGGTTTGAAGATATTACGCGTGGTGTTATTGACCTGCGAGATTTGTATTATTACGTTTCTTTAACGTTCGTGTTTTTAGCGCTTAACACATACTTTTTAGAGAAAGAGCGTTGGGTTACTCAGCAAAAAACTCAACACCATAAAAATTGGCAGTTTATTACCAGCTTGCTCGCCATAAATTTACTGGCAGCTAATTTATGGCTTAGCCAGTTACCTCAATTACGTTGGGATACTACAGCGGGTAAACAGTATTCTATTTCTGAGGCTACAGAAAGTTATCTTACTCAATTACAAGAGCCTATGTTGATCCGTGGTTATTTTAGTGAAAAAACGCACCCTTTACTGGCCCCCCTTGTACCGCAAATAAAAGATCTACTACAAGAATATGAAGTCGCAGCTAAGGGCAGAGTAAGAGTTGAATTTATAGACCCACAAAAAAATCCAGAACTTGAAGAAGAAGCCAACACCAGCTTTGGTATAAAACCTATGCCATTCCAAGTAGCAGACCGTTATCAAGCTTCTATTGTGAGTTCATATTTTAATGTACTTGTGCAATATGGTGACGAGCATGAGGTGTTAGGTTTTAGAGATTTAATTGAAGTAAGCGCTCGTGCAGAGTCAGATGTCGAAGTGCTTTTACGTAACCCTGAACATGATATTACACGTGCAATAAAAACGGTGTTACAAAATTATCAGAGTGCGGGTAACTTGTTTGATACCGTTAAGCAAAATATAACGTTTACAGGTTATATATCAGCAAACGATAAACTCCCTGAACAATTAATCGAATTTAAAAAAACGGTTAAACAACAGCTTGAAAACATAAAACTTAAATCAAACAACAAACTCACGGTTAACTTTGTTGAACCTGAAAAAAATGGTGGCAGCTTAGCTAAACAAATTGCTGAAGATTACGGTTTTCAACCTATGTCTACCAGCATATTTTCAAACCAATCGTTCTACTTTTATTTAACACTTGTGGGTGGCGAACAAATGGTTCAAATACCACTTGATGACTTTAGCGAAGCAAGCTTTGATCGAAACTTAGATGCCGCCATTAAACGTTTTGCTTCAGGTTTTAATAAAAATGTAGCCCTTGTTACTCCCGATGCAGAACCCTACAACGGCTATGCAATGCCTAGCGCTAAATATAGTCAACTAGAGCGCATGTTAGGTGCTGAGTTTAATGTATTAAAAGAAGATTTATCTGATGGGAGTGTTTCCGGCGAAGCTGATATTCTTATGTTAATGTCGCCCAAATCATTAGATCAAAAACAACTTTTTGCGGTTGACCAATTTTTGATGAAAGGCGGTACGGTTATCGCGGCAACTTCGCCATATAGCGTTAATTTTAGCGGTGGTAGTTTATCTATGTCGCCTGTTGAAAGTGGCTTATCTCAATGGTTATCGCATCATGGTTTAAGTATTGAAAACAGTTTAGTGATGGACCCAAGTAATGCTTCGTTTCCTATCCCTGTTACTCGTAATGTTGGCGGTTTTCAGCTACAAGAAATGCGCATGCTAGATTATCCATATTTTGCCGACATTAGAGCGGGGTTAAATAAAGACAACTTAATAACGTCTGAACTTCCGCAGTTAACTATGGCATGGTCTTCGCCAATAAATATTGATGACAAAAAGTCGAATGTTAGCTTTACTCCATTAGTATCAAGTTCAGCTGAAGCATGGACATCGTCTTCACTTAATATTATGCCTACGGTGAATGAATTAGGTGAAACAAATTACAGTGCCGAGGGTGACACCAAAGAGCAGTTAATGGGAGTTATTGCTCAAGGTAAATTTACGTCTTATTTTGCTGATAAAGAGTCACCGTTACTTGTTGAAAACAATACGGCTGAAAACAAAAACACAGCAGAAGAAAGTTCTGCGTCATCTAACCCAGAAGAAAATTCATTCGATGTTACTAGCGTTATTAATCATGCACCTGAAAGTGCGCGTATTATTTTGTTTAGCTCGAATGATTTTGTTCAAGACCAAGTACTACAGTTTACGGGGGGAGTATCGCAAACCGACTACCTAAATAGCTTACAGCTTTTAGTGAATACTATTGATTGGTCTCTAGAAGACCGAGCGCTAATGAGTATTCGTTCTCGCGGTAACTTTAATAGAACATTACCGCCAATGGAGCATAGCGAACAGCTGTTTTGGGAATACGGTAACTATATTTTAGCGCTTGTTATGTTAGCGGGGATTGCGATATTAGAGCGGCAACGTAGAAAGAACAAACAACGCCATTATTTAACTTGGTTAGCACAATAGGGGAATAAAATGAGCAAACACATTACTACATTGTCGGCCTTATTTTTATTGCAATTAATTATTGCGGGTCTATTGTTTTCTACTAATTCAGGGATGCAAAGTAATATAAACCCTCAATCACTTGTTCATATGGATAAAAACGAGTTGAACCAGATACAAATAATTGCCAAGGATACTGAACTCATACTCACTAAACATGAAGGAGATTGGCGATTAAAGGAGCATCCAGAGCTACCTCTAGTGGCAAGTAAAATAGCCTCTTTAACTTCTGAATTAACAGGTACGCAAGTCACTTGGCCTGTCACGCGTACCGCAAGTAGTCATGAGCGCTTTAAAGTTGCTGAAGATAACTTTGAAAAACGCATTGTGTTTACAGATAAAAACAACAATAAGCACGAGTTATTATTGGGTGAATCGCCCAGTTATAAGCAGCTTTATGTGCGTAATGCGGATGAAGATGAGGTTTTTTCTATCGAGTATAGTGCTTATCAATTGAGTACTAAGGCAAGCGACTGGTTAGATAAGTCGTTACTTTCAATTAACGGCATTAGCAAAGTAAGCCATTCAACCGTTAATTTAGAAAAGCATGACAATGAGTGGCAGTTAACATCGCCTGCCAAACTTAATGATCAGCAATCGTTAAATACAGAAAACATAACCGACTTGGTTAATCAATTAACGAGCTTAACGGTATCGGGAATTGCAGACGAAACATACGAAGCGACAAATAAACTGATTATTCATGATGATAAAAATACAGAGTATATCTACTCATTTTCTGCTAATAACGATAATTACTTTGTAAAAAGAAACGATATTAACCAATGGTTTACTATACCTAAGCTAAAATTTGAAACCCTGGCTAATATATCGGTAGATAAGTTTATTTCAGAAACTTCAGAACCAGAGGAGGACGAAGCAAATAATATTTCAGAGTAATACAATGGGGCAGGTATTATTCAAAAATATTAAGCCCCATTTACGACTATTACAAATACGTGTAGCTTTTTAAAGTACATTATTTGAGCTTGTTTTATATTGCTTAAATGAGGATATATCATGACTTCAAAAAATAAATCAATATTCAAAATTTTACTGGTGTTATTAACGGTTGTTATAGGTATAGGAGTTTCCGCTTTTACTACTGTTAAACAAAACCAAACAATTAAAAGTACTTACCCACAGCAAAGTCATATACAAAAACGCTTGGTTAACACCTCAACATTAGATAGAAAAATGCAAAAAGAACTAAGTATGCTCGTACCGGGAACTAAGCGCTTTAATTCGCGCTTTTTAAATAAAACGTTAACAAACAAATCTAGTCATAAGGAGGGATAACTATGTCAATTCAACTTCCTATTTCCTTAACCAATACAGGGTGTTTTCAATCATACTTAACGCATGTTAATAGCATACCGGCGTTGAATGAAGAGCAAGAAAAAACATTGTTTTCAAATTACCAAGAAAATAATGACTTAGCCGCAGCGCAACAAATTATTATGTCGCATTTACGTTTTGTTGCTTATATAGCCAAAGGATATCAAGGCTATGGTTTACCCATAGAAGATTTGGTTCAAGAAGGGACTATTGGATTAATGAAATCGGTAAAAAAATTTAGCCTCGATTTTGGCGTGAGGTTAGCGAGTTTTGCTGTGCATTACATTAAAGCTGAAATACAAGAATATGTGCTGCGTAATTGGCGGTTAGTTAAATCAGCAACCACAAAGGCGAAGCGTAAACTGTTTTATAATTTAAGAAGTTTAAAAGCGAAAACTGAATGGTTAAGCTATAAAGAAAAAAAAGAGATAGCTGATCATTTAGGTGTTAGCGAAGCCGATGTTAACGATATGGAGGTGCAGTTAAGTCAGCCTGATGTTTTTATTGATGCTTCAGCAGATAACGACGAAGAAGGTTCATCTTCTACTTTAGGCCATTTACTAGAAGACAAATCTGAATCGTTTTCTAACAAACTCATAAACGAAGACTTTACCAAAAAATCCTTAGAAAAAGTTAAAGAGTTTATCGATACGTTAGATGATCGCAGTAAAGATATTCTTATTAACCGATGGTTATCTGAAGAGCGACAAACCCATAAATCTCTTGCAGATAAATATGGGATTTCTCATGAACGTATTCGACAATTAGAAGAAAGAGCCATAAATAACATTAGAAAAAAAATGGCGATATTTGCTGCCTAGTTTTTATTACTCAAAGAGGCTATTGGTTACAAGAATGAAAATGAACGTTCGAATGTGTATTAACAAACTTGAGTAAAATGTTATATTGATCTGATTAAGGCGAGTTACTGACTTGCCTTTTTTTATAGAAAAATAAACAACATTTTTTAAGAGAAATAAAATGTCTTACATATTTATGTTTGATCTCATCGGATGCGGCGTTTTTGCATTGTCGGGAGCTATTATTGCCTATCAAAAAAAGATGGACGGCATAGGCGTTATTGTTTTAGGTGCCGTTACCGCTATAGGTGGTGGAACAGTAAGAGATTTATTATTAAACGTACCTGTTTTTTGGGTAACTCAACCTAGCTATATATATGCGATTATTTGTTCTAGTTTAATTGCTATTTTATGGATTAATAGCTCAAAAAAATTACCCGAAAAATCGTTAGAAATAGCCGATGCATTAGGTTTAGCGTTGTTTGTTGTTATGGGTACTGCAAAGGCTTTAGGTACAGGTGCACCACCATTAATTGCGGTAATTATGGGTACTATAACCGGCTGTTTCGGTGGCATGATCAGAGATGTGTTAGCCAACGAAATTCCTCTGATATTTAGAAAAGAACTCTACGCCGCTTGCTGTATTGCTGGTGGTTCAGCTTATGTACTTTTAATCCCCTATTTTTCAGATACCATTAGTGCTTCTGTCGCATTTACTATTATTTTATTCGTGAGATTAATGGCAATAAAATGGCAATTGGCTTTGCATGTATTTACGTATAAGAACAAATAATCAGTATCATGCTTATGGTACAGGCTCGTATGTGATAAAGTTAACTTCAGAAATAACAGGTTTAGCAGACCAACACTAGAAATAAGCCCGAGTTGTATTGCGTGCAGATATTAGAAAAAGATTACCAAATTAACAGTGTTCGCAAAGCGATAGAAGCAGGAACTAACTCCATTATCGCACTACCTACGGGGGGCGGTAAGAGTATTTGTATACTCAAACTGTGCCAAGCAATGTCTAACAAAAAAGTGGTTGTTAGCCTACGTAATGCAGCATTAATTCCTCAATTATTAAACACCTTAACCGTTAATGGTTTAACCGTTAGTGTTGTTAAATCAGGCTACAAATACGTTGCTGGTGGTGATGTCACCTTAGTAATGGAACAGTCTTTTACCCGAAGAAAGCATTTAAACATACAATGCGATGTATTACTGCGCGATGAATATCATGTAGGTTGCATGGGGGGCGTTTACATCGCCATGCGCGAAGAACTCTCGCCAGATTTAATTATAGGCTTAACTGCTACCCCCATTGATAGGCTTGGTGTTTATATTGACCCGTCAATGCAACTCATTGAAGAAACCACTACCAAACAGCTTATAGAACGAGGCGAACTGGCTAAGCCCGTGTACAAAGTACCTAGCCTTTCTCAAGAAATAGACTACAGCGCTGTAAAAATGTACCGAGGCGACTTTAGTGTTTCAGGCCTAGATCAAATACTACTTGAACAATGTTCTGTTGTTGCGCAACAAACCGTTGATAACGCGCTTTCAAAAGGTCGTAAGGTTATGCTTTTTGCGAACTCAATCAACCATGTAGAAGCACTTTCTGACGCGTTTCACTTGTTGGGTGTTAAGCATGACCGTGTTCATTCAAAACGTTCAATTGATGAAAATAATGAAAGCATACGCCGATACAAATCAAACGAAGTTAGACTGATTATTAATATGTCTATGCTGACCATTGGATTCGATGATCCTGAAACTGATTGTGTTGTACTAGCAAGACCCACCAAAATATTAAGATTGTATTTACAAATTATCGGCCGATGCTTACGTGCATCTGAAGGCAAGAAAGACGCGTTGATACTCGATTTAGCACAATGTATATCTACACATGGTTTTGCTGAAGATCACCGCGACTTTACCCGTAAAACCGCTAAATCTGCTGCTATCATGTCTGAACGATTGAGTGTTACCAACATTCATCAGTTTGTTGATGGCGAGTTTAGTTATAGCGATTCAATTGAACGTAAAGTCATTAAAAAGAAACCGTCACGTAAAAAGCCTCGACCTAGAGTCGTAGTAAGTAAAGCACAAATTGAAAAAACAGAAAGTAAGCGGGCAGATGCATTAATTAGACTAAGCCCTAAAATGGAAAAACTAGTCAGTACTATTGAGTTAGTAAATGCCGTTTACGAACAACAAAACGACGAGCATAAAATGCTTGAACAAGAAAAAATGGTTAAAATTGTTGCGCTTATCGGCTTCGCCTACAGTGATGCATTAGTTGATAGTTGTGTTGATTTAGTTGAAGAACTACATGCTCAAAATAATTCTATAAAAGGCTTATTAACCCGAGTGAGTAACTTGATCACCGCCATTGCTAAGAAAGAATTGTTGGCTTCGTTGTAAAACAGGAATATAAGAGCGCTAGTGAACATTTTAATAATAGCGCTTATTTCAAAAAAACAAGTGAGACTGCCGTCTTTTGAGTGCTGTCATTACCACGACAAAGAAAGGTAAACCATCGTTAAAATTTGTGTTATAGCTACACTAACAACACTCAAATAGGCTAGACGTATTACGATCTCAATGCCAATGTCACCAACACAACCCCATGATCTGTACTCTCGCCATCCCGATCAAAAATAGGATTAATTAAATGCCTATCGTAAGTGTGATGATCGCTGACTTGATAAAGACTATCGTGATAACTGGCATCAAACTCACACGACAACAAGATGTAATCAAGCACTGAATTACTCGCGCCGTAATAATGGGTAGGTGTTCTAGCTGCGGTAAGCTGATTTATGTCAGCAGATTTGTTCGAATCAACAGCCTCATCACTTTCTGAAATCTCTTTATTGTCATTAACAATAACTGCTTCAAATAAATTCCAAGCGTCTTGTAAGCAATATTTAGCCAAATAGGCATCGCGATCTATAGCGGAAACAAAGCGTAATGTGTCGGTAAGTAAATGACTCAACACACCATCGGTGAGTGTATTGTTAAAATCGCCTATTAACACCATAGGGTAATTAGTCGCTTCTCGGCGTTCTATCATCTCAATCATTAATAAGGTCGCTTCACTGCCGCGTTGTATGGTTGAACCCCAACTACCTGCAACGTTAGCTTTTAGGCTTTCAATAATGGTTTTTTCTGGCGACCATGTATTATTTTGTTCGTCTATTTCAAACATTGAACGTTTCGACTTAAAATGCACAACATAGCAATCTGTGTTGCCGATATGAGGAGCATTAACGGTGGCTCTTAACACTTTTCGGCTAAAAGAAAAGTCGTCAGTTAACCCTAAACTTTGTGCCAGTTCCATATTGGGTTTTACGCTAGCTATATCAACAATAGGGTAACGAGAGGTTATAGCTACAACAGGGCTGCGGTAAATAAAGTCGTCAACTATTTCAGGTTGATCAACTACCTCAAAATACTCATAACCTTGCTTTGCCACGAGTGCTTTTAACGAATCAGGGCTAAATACCTCTTGAAAACCAATAATGTCAGGTTGATATTCTTGTAAATATGTAGTGATCCAGTTTTGCTTTTTAGCCCATTGCTCTGCGCTATAAATACGCTCAAATTCGTAACAAGCATTAGGTGGCTCAAGGTAATTAAATAAGTTAAACGTGGCAATTTTTAACTGGGTGTTGTTTTCTGATACGGGCATATTTGAACTTGCTTCAGCGCTTGAAGTAATGACGGGTAGATTTTCTTTTAGATCAGTATGTTTGATGGTATTAACTCAAATAAACAATGAGATACAATTATACCTCATTGTTTATAAAATAAAGCTTTAGTTTTGTATTATCTATTTTACTCGTGGTATTGATATTAATACTTATTTCGTTGTAGCTTCATTTCTGAAAGAATTTTGGCGGTAATTTCTTCAACCGAAAATTTAGTGGTGTTTATAAACGGAATTTTCTCTTTTTTGTAAAGCTTTTCAACTTCTCTTAGTTCCATTCTACATTGACGTGACGATGCATATTTACTGTTAGACATTCGATTGTTTCTAATATCCATCAATCGGTCGGCATCAATGGTTAAACCAAATATTTTCTTTTTAAATTTTCTTAAAAATTCAGGAATTCTTAAATGTTCCATGTCTTCGTCGATAAAAGGGTAGTTTGCCGCCTTTATGCCATATTGTAAGGCCAGATATAGAGCTGATGGGGTTTTTCCTGAACGAGATACACCTACTAAAATAACGTCGGCATGTTCGTAGTTACTGATATTTGTTCCGTCGTCATTCGCTAATGCAAAGTTAACGGCGTCAATTCTATTATCATAACTTTTTTCATGAATGCTGTGCGTTCTATGAGGTTGCGGGTTCGCTTTTATACCTAATTCTTTTTCAAGAGGAGGAATGAAATGCTCAAGAAAGTTATAAATAATGGCGTCGCAGCCATCAATAATCTCTCTTATTTCAGGGTTTACAAAGGTATGAAAAACTAAAGGTGGCTCGCCTGCGCGTTTACTCGCTTTATTGATTTGTTTTTTGGCTAATAAAGCTTGTTCGGTACTTTCAACAAAAGAAATGGTGTGATGTTCAAATTCCATAGGAAATAGCGACAACAACGCATGACCAAATACTTCTGAAGTAATCGCTGTTCCGTCTGAAATATAAAAAGCTGCTCTCATTTTTGTTCCTATGTATGAAAACTTACGAAAGGGGTTTTGATTTTATTGATCACAGTGTAGAATGTTTACTCTATAAACATCAATGATTTTTATTTAATTACGAATAAGTAATATTTGAACATAAACACTTAATCGTTTAAAAATAAAGTTTATACCTAAGAAACTTTTCATATGTTAATGTTTTATTTGAATAAAGTTTTTTAATTATACACTTTTAATTAAATAACTTGAGGATGTTGTCGTGCAAGAATATGTACTTTGGTATGAAGAGCTTGGAAT
Source organism: Pseudocolwellia sp. G5-9 (assembly GCF_055808995.1). Classification (NCBI taxonomy): domain Bacteria; kingdom Pseudomonadati; phylum Pseudomonadota; class Gammaproteobacteria; order Alteromonadales; family Colwelliaceae; genus Pseudocolwellia; species Pseudocolwellia sp. G5-9. The sequence goes on along the minus strand of NZ_CM147893.1, from coordinate 1,587,096 downwards.
GAATGATGTTGATCGCGTAGGCGGTAAAAATGCATCATTAGGCGAAATGATTTCTAACTTAGCCAATGTTGGCGTACAGGTGCCAGGAGGTTTTGCTACTACCTCGTTTGCATTTAACGAGTTTTTAGAGCAAAGCGGATTAAACGACAAAATTTATCAACTTTTAGATACTCTTGATGTAGATGATTTAAACGCACTAGGCGAATGCGGTACAACTATTCGTCAATGGATTATTGATACGCCATTCTTACCACAAATGCAGACTGACATTGAGCAAGCCTATGCTAAGCTTGCCGGTGAATTTTCAAATGAAGCTTCTTTTGCTGTGCGATCATCTGCAACGGCTGAAGACATGCCTGATGCTTCTTTCGCAGGACAACAAGAAACCTTTTTAAATGTACGTGGACTTGACGCAGTAATGATTGCTATCAAGCATGTATTTGCCTCTTTATTTAACGACCGAGCTATTTCATATCGAGTACACCAAGGTTACGATCACCGTGGTGTGGCGCTTTCAGCGGGTATTCAACGTATGGTGCGCAGTGATATTGCGTCAAGCGGTGTTATGTTTTCTATCGATACTGAATCGGGTTTTGAAGATGTAGTGTTTGTAACTTCAAGCTTAGGTCTTGGTGAAATGGTGGTACAAGGCGCTGTTAACCCAGATGAATTCTATGTACATAAACCTACGTTAGCTAAAGGTAAACCTGCTGTTGTTCGCCGAAATATTGGTAGTAAAGCTATTAAAATGATTTACGCAGACAACCCTGAACATGGCAAGCAAGTTGAAATTGTTGATGTAGACGAAGCGCAATCTAATCGCTTTTCGTTAACCGACGATGAGGTAATGAATTTAGCGAAACAAGCCGTTATTATTGAAAAGCACTATCAACGTCCTATGGATATTGAATGGGCAAAAGATGGCCTCGACGGAAAGCTATATATTGTACAAGCTCGACCTGAAACTGTACGTAGCCGTGAAAGCACTAATGTAATAGAACAATTTCAATTACAAGAAACCGCAAAAGTTATTGCTGAAGGTCGTTCAATTGGCCATAAAATTGGTAGTGGTGAAGCCAAAGTGCTTGCCTCGCTTGATGAAATGGACAAGATCCAGCCGGGCGATGTTTTAGTAACTGACATGACAGATCCTGACTGGGAACCTATCATGAAACGTGCTTCAGCCATTGTTACCAACCGTGGTGGCCGTACGTGCCATGCTGCTATTATTGCCCGTGAAATGGGTATTCCTGCTGTAGTAGGTTGTGGCGATGCAACCAGTAAAATAGCCAATGGCGACAAAGTAACCGTGTCGTGTGCTGAAGGTGATACCGGCTTTATTTATGAAGGACAGCTTGAATACAAGGTTAAAACCTCTGAAGTCGACAAAATGCCTGAGTTACCACTAAAAATAATGATGAACGTGGGTAATCCAGACAGAGCTTTTGCATTTGCTCGTTTACCCCATGCAGGTATAGGTTTAGCGCGTTTAGAGTTTATTATTAACAAAATGATTGGTGTGCATCCTAAAGCACTGATTAACTTTGATGAACAATCGATAGATTTAAAAGAAGAAATTACCGATATTATCGCGGGTTACGATAGCCCTGTAGAATTTTACATTGCTAAACTTACCGAAGGTATTTCTACCTTAGCGGCTGCTTATTCACCTGAAAAAGTGATTGTGCGCATGTCTGACTTTAAGTCGAACGAATACGCAAATTTAGTGGGTGGTGAAGAATACGAGCCAGAAGAAGAAAACCCTATGATTGGCTACCGTGGTGCAGCGCGTTATATTTCTAAAGACTTTAGAGATTGTTTTGCTCTTGAGTGTGAAGCGATAAAACGTGTACGTAACGATATGGATTTAACCAATGTAGAAATAATGATCCCATTTGTTCGCACATTAGAAGAAGCAACACAGGTAATTGATATATTAGCTGAACATGGCTTAAAACGTGGCGAGAATGGCTTACGCGTTATTATGATGTGTGAACTGCCTTCAAACGCTTTATTGGCTGATCAGTTTTTAGATCACTTTGATGGGTTTTCAATTGGCTCTAACGATTTAACTCAGTTAACGCTTGGTTTAGATAGAGACTCAGGCTTAATTGCGCATTTGTTTGATGAGCGCAACCCTGCAATAAAAGCCTTATTGTCTATGGCGATTAAAGCCTGTAAAGCACGAGGTAAATATGTGGGTATTTGTGGCCAAGGCCCAAGCGACCACGAAGACTTTGCCGCTTGGCTGGTAGAGCAAGGTATCGATAGCGTATCACTAAACCCAGATACCGTTATACCAACTTGGTTATACCTAGCTGAGCAGCATGGTAAAGCTTAATTGTTAAGTAAAACCAACATGTTATAAACACAAAGGTGAGCAACTAGCTCACCTTTTTGTTATTAGGGTAACTAACAAGTAAATAAATATATTTGTTGCTGTGTAAGTTAAAAGTCCTTTAAGGGGTTTTTATCTATTTTTATTGATTTAATTATCCTTAAAAGGTTTTTTGTGGTTAATGGTTGTATTTTGTTCTTTATCTTGTAATAATCCTTGTAGGGATTATTACTGCGTATATTTACTATAATACTTCTTTTAAGGGTTATTGTTATGTTTGATGAACTTACACCTCATGCCATTGCAAATGAAATGGGCGATAGAATTAAAATGGCTCGACTTAATGCTAATCTTACTCAAAAAGAATTAGCTAAAAAATCGGGAGTCTCTCTTAAAGCTGTAATTAATAGTGAAAAAGGGAAATCAACGCTTGAATCACTAATCGCTATTCTAATTGGGCTTGAAATAACAGAGCAATTAAATTTTTTTATACCAAAACAAGAAATATCTCCAATTCAACTTATCGAAATGATGGGAAAGGAACGAAAGAGAGCTACAGGTTCCACTCTAAGTAATAAGCAAAGTCATAATAATAAGCCAAGTAAGGACACTCTAAAATGGTAACTGAAGTCATAAAGGTTAATTATAAAGAGTACGACGTTGGTGCTGTTAGTTATAATGCAGATACTCAAATAGGAGCATTTGAATACTTTCCTAGTTTCATTAAAACAGGTATTGAATTATCTCCCATTAAAATGCCTTTAGCTAAAAAGATTTACTCATTTCCTCAAATAGATCATGCCACTTTCAAAGGTTTACCCGGACTTATAGCCGATTCGTTACCTGATGATTTTGGTAATGCTGTTATGAATGCATGGATAGCCAGCCAAGGTAAATCAACAAGTGATATAACACCTTTACAGCGCTTACAGTATACAGGTATGCGCGGTATGGGAGCTTTAACTTTTTCGCCCGCGATAAAAAGAAAAAATCTTAATGCTTCTCAGCCAATACATATTGAATCGCTTATTTCTATAGCTCAAGAGGTGTTAGATAAACGCGCGCAATTTAGCGTTAATTTGACAAGTAACGGACAAGAAAATAAAGAAGCAATGATGTCTCTTATGTCTGTGGGTATGAGCGCTGGTGGAGCAAGACCTAAAGCTGTGCTTGCCTTTAATAAAGATTTTACTCAAGTAAGATCAGGTCAAACAGATGCACCTGATAGCTTTACTCACTACCTCATGAAATTTGATGGTGTTAGCGAGCACAACAAAAATCAGGAAACCTTTGGTGATCCTATGGGATATGGGGCTATGGAATATACTTATCACTTATTAGCTAAAGAGTGCGGTATAGACATGATGCCGTGTCATCTCCTTAATGAAGGAAAACGCAGGCACTTTATCACCGAACGATTTGATCGCAGCGGTAATGACAAAATACATGTTCAAACGCTTAATGGGCTTGAACATGTTAGTTATAAAAAAATAGGTTCGTATTCTTATGCGGAATTATTTGGCACAGCAAGAAAGCTTAGTCTTAATCCAGACGATGCTATGCAGCTATTTAAACGTATGGTGTTTAATGTCGTTGCTCGAAACCATGATGATCACGCTAAAAACTTTGGTTTTACATTAGATAAAAATAATAAGTGGCAATTAGCTCCCGCTTACGATCTAGCCTATAGTTATAAACCTGATAGCCATTGGGTAAGTAAACACTGGATGACACTTAACGGAAAGCAAGATAATTTCACAAGAGATGATTTTTATAGCTTTGAAAAACTTAGCCCTATTTTTAGTAAACGAAAGATAGATGATGTTTTAAATCAAACGATTGAAGCAGTATCACATTGGGACAAACTCGCCAAAGAACAAGAAGTGCCAAAATCACTTATTCAAGAGGTCAGTAAAAATTTAAGACTTTTCTTGTAGTTATCGTTTTTTATTCATGATGTTGAGATAAATATTGAGTATCTTTAGGTATTGTTTAGGTACGATATTTAAAAACTAACTGTTGTTATTAGGCGTCTTCGTATAGAATTCGCCGTGTAATTTTACTGACAAGTATTACTGGTTACTTATTTTTAAACGTAACATTTAACTCGCGATATCTTCTTATCCCTTTCTCAAAATCACTATTTAAATTAAGAATACAAATGACTGATAAAACAATAGCAACTCACGATGGTAATTTTCATGCAGACGATGTGTTTAGTGTTGCTGCACTTAAGTGCATTATTCCTTCTTTTAAGTTGATACGTACGCGTGATTTAGAGATTATCGGCAAGGCTGATATTGTGATTGATGTAGGTGGCGAATATAACGCAGACGCAGGGCGTTTTGATCATCATCAACGTGGTGGTGCTGGCGCACGTGAAAATGGTATTCCTTATTCTTCGTTTGGTTTAATTTGGCAAAAATATGGTTTAGAAATATGCCAAAACAATCAAGAAGTCGCTGATGCGGTTGATGCGGGCTTAGTGTCAACGATTGACGCTATTGACTGTGGTTATGCTGAAGGTGTTGCTCAAGGTATTAGCCTTAGCCAAACCATTTCAATGTTTAACCCTACATGGCAAGAAGACAGTCATTTTGATACTTGCTTTGATGAAGCCGTTGAGTTTGCTGCGCGTATTTTAACGCGATTTATAGCGTCAGCTAGTGGTGGAATTAGCGCAAAAGATATTGTGGCGAAAGCCATTGATAATGCAAAAGATCCACGAGTTATCGTGCTAGACAAATACACACCATGGAAAAGAACCGTACATGCGCTATCTACTGAAGCGTTATATATGGTTTATCCATCTCAATCGGGTCAATGGCGCATTCAAACCGTACCTGTAGAACCTGGATCATTTGAAGATAGAAAATCGCTACCTGCACCATGGGCTGGTTTGTCGGGTGATAAGTTGAAAGAAGTTACGGGACTTAACGACGCTATGTTCTGTCATAACGGTTTATTTATTGCCGGCGCTGAATCGTTTGAAAGTACCATGAAAATGGCTTCTATTGCACTTGAAGCATAATAAACAGTAAGCTTCGAATGTAAGAATAGAGCTGTATTTAATCAATTTGAATGATAAAGATTGTGCTAAATACAGCTGATTGTTTACTGTTTTACGCGTTAATTTTTTAACTGCTTATGCGTTAATTGCCGCAGCCATCGATTTTTCAGCCACTTGTTCTAACCATTCAAAATCTAACGTTTGATGCGCTTCACAAATAAACCAAGGTTCGCGCGAATCGGGTTCTAGCATTACGCCATTGTCGATTAAATTCATGGCAAATTGCGTATATAAATCGCTGTTGGTTTTTTTCCAGTCACGATAATTTTGTGGAACGTTAGCGCCAAAATGCACACCAAACATAGCATTAGGTCCTGCGAAGCAATGTTCAACATCAAACTTAGTAAATACACGAGAAAGCAAGGCTTGAATTTTTTCGCCAACATGGTCGATAGTTGCTAGCGCATCGGTTTCTTTTAGTAAGGTTAACGTTGCTTTTGCTGCACTTAACGCCACCATGTTTGCAGTATAAGTACCGCCATGTGTTACGCCATTTTTATCAAACGAAATTGCACTCATTACATCTGCACGGCCACCAAAAGCTGCAACAGGGTAACCATTACCCATAGCTTTTGCGTAAGTGGTTATATCGGCATGTATGTTATATAAAGCTTGTACGCCACCTTTAGCTACGCGAAAGCCCGTTTTAACTTCGTCCATAATTAATAACGAGCCATTGTTGTCGCAAATATCACGTAGCTTTTGCATGTATTCTTGTGTAGAAGCAATAGAGCCACAGTTACCCATAATTGGTTCGATTAAAATAGCTGCAATATCGTTACCATATTCTGCAAATACCGCGTCAATCGCATCAAAGTCGTTTAACGGTACGCTAACTTGATGTTCGCGTGTACTTTGTGGAATACCTGCGCCAAAAGGAATGATTTCGGGCGATTTGTTATCGCTTACTTCCCAGTTATCAACGTCTGATTTCCACATCACTTCGTCATGCAAACCATGAAATCCACCTTCAACTACAACAATTTTATTACGTTGAGTAAAACCACGCGCTGTACGTACCGCGCCAATTACCGCTTCAGTACCTGAGTTAGCAAAGCGCATTTGGTCAATGTTAGGGCAGAGCGACTTAACCAATTCAACAACGTCAGAATCAAGACCCGTAGAAAAACCAGAAATAGTACCAATGTTAGTAATGGCATTTATCACTTCGTTATCCACACGTTCATCGCGATAACCTAATATAATAGGGCCGTAAGCTAACCGAAAATCAACAAAAGTTTGCTCGTCGCAATCGGTAATCGTGCAGCCTTTCATGCTACTTAAAAATACGGTGTTGTCTTCGCCCCAATATCTGTAACTATCAGCAACGCCTAAAGGCATATTTTGGTGAGCTCTTTTAAGCATAGCGGCACTATTGGGTTTGTGTGTTTTGGTCATAACAGGGTCCAATCTAAAGGATGGGTGTCAACAAAGGTTGTCGAAATTTATGGCGCAGATAATACAGGGATAGTAAGACAGCAGGAAGTGTTAAAGGTTATTTATCAATAAAAAAGCTCTTACACGCGACATGTAAGAGCTTTAAAAGATGAGTCATGTCATCATAAAACTAGATTCAGATTTTTATAAACCAAAAGTACGAGATACAGAAAACACAACGCGCGTATCTGCGGTATCTATGTTCATATTGGTGTCTTCAAGCGCGAGGTTAAAATCAAAACCTTTATAGCTGCTCATGTATTCAAGACGAACGTGGTTGTAAGCTTCTTTACCATTCCATGCCCATTTGTTTTCATCACGTGAGGTAGAACGATCGAAACTCGCTCTAACGTTATGTCCTGGTGCAATTTCAAAGGTATGAGCAACCATAGCAATGTAGTGACCAACATCAAGACCAAAATAGTCCCAGCTGTACCAGAAGTTGAGTTCGGTATCGCCCACCGATGAGTTATAACCAAATTTGGCATAAGCCTCAGGGTAATTTAGCTCATCTGCTCCTGAATAACCGTGGTAAGTGTAGTAAGCAATACCTGCATTAAGTCCTACTTTTTCGTTTAACTGAAAGTATTGTCCGGCGTAAATATCCCATTCGAGTTGAGTGTTATCTCCGCTACCAAAGTCTACGTTGGTTGCCCATGTTCCGGTGTAAAAACCATTGTCGTTTGAGTAATCTAAACTGGCTTGTAATGCTGGGCCATTGTCGCTGTTACTTACACCGTTAAAAGTGTAGTCAGACGTTAAGTTAACGGTTGAAGAAACGTCAGCTAAGGCGTTGGTAGATAGCGCTAGTAAACAACTTATTGCTAGTGTGATAATGCTTTTTTTCATTAATTTAATTCTCATTTATTAAGTCACGTGTTCTATTTTGGTGAAATCGATTTTGTTTTCTTTCGGCGAGCTTTCTATTGCTGCTACTTCTTTGAATTTGGCGAATAAAATATAGCCAAAACAGGTGAAGAATAATCCGATCACTACAGCACCAACCCATTGAATTTGTAAAAAATCGAGTTTAAATAATAAAGTGAGTAAGCTAAGTGCAACGAGGTTGCCTATTAAGTATTTCACTTTACCTATACGAGCAACGCCAATATTCAAATTGTCGGTATATAAACGCACTAATGAATCGAGTGAGTTGATCACAAAGGTAATACCCACAACAACCATGGCAATGTTATAGAAACCGGCTGTTTCTATGCCGTTTAAGTTGTAGTAGTACAATACGGTAAACCATATAGCAATTGGGATAGACGGAAATACCATCATAGCCACAAGTACTTGGTAGGTACGTAAACCACCCACAAAACGAGCCGTAAATTGGCCGATCATAATACTCCATGCAAACCACCAATAAAGGTAAAACTCGTGGTAGTCGTTCATAGGTAAAACAAATTCGTGAATGTTACCAAAGTAACCGCCGAGCATGGCAAAGGTGTTCGCAAACTCGCCGATGCTTGAGTTTTCACCAAGAAAAGCGCCGCTCCACATTAATGCGATTAAGCCAAGAAAAAGCCAAGTAGTGGCTAAACTTAAAATACGCACGTAGCGTATGTTGGTACTTGAATAAACAGCAAAGGCTATAACTAAGAAAACAATGGCATAAAAGCTAGCAATAATAGATTCGCCATCGCCAAGTTCTGGCATGTACCAAGGTAGGTTGATCAGTAATAAATTGGCGGTAAAGGCACAAGTACCTATGATGACAATGTTGTTAATAATTTTAACCAAAGGGAGTTCAAAAAAGCGTACGCGGGGTTCAAGTACACAAAAGTAAAAACAGGTTAAAAAGTAAAAAGCCCAAATAAGAAAGGCCCAAAAACCAAATTCTACCGCTAACGGATTGGTGAATCCGTATTCAGGGCTGGTGGCTAAATCGGCATAGCCAGCAAACTCTGTGAGCGGGAACATAATAAGTCCCACATCAAGTCCTGAAGTAAACAAAATAGCAATAAAGGTGAAGGTTCTAACTGGGGTTACGCCAACACAGCGAATATTTCCCCAGCGATATAGTACAAATATGATAGCGGCAAAGGTGAATAATATGCCTGCAGATAGCCAAGGTGTCATGATAGCTCCTTGGTGGTTATTTCAATAAATTTAGAGATGATTTACTCCTGTTTCTGTTTATAGTTTGAGTATTTAGAATCGCCTAATAATAGTTGTTACTATAGGCTTCAAAGCTTAATTTCCGCGGTCTTATAAAATATAAGATGACGAAAATTAAGAGATGAAAGATACTCGCGTTTATACCCGTAACCATTCAAGATGTGTAAACCTGTATCTTGAATGGTTACGGGGATATATTATAAAATTTAGCTGATTGTTCTTTTAGGTACTGCTGAACGTTGTTGTTCTTGCCAATTAGGATCTATCGTTACAGCCGCTGTTGAAGGTGCAAGCAGATCTTTACCACGAATAATGTCGGCTGCGCGCTCAGCAACCATAATAGTAGGCGCATTTAAATTACCATTAGGAATGGTTGGGAAGATAGACGAGTCAACAACGCGTAGACCTTCAATGCCATGAACTCGTGTTTGTGGATCAACTACTGACATTTCGTCTGTACCCATTTTGCACGAGCAAGAAGGGTGGTAAGCACTTTCAACAGATTGACGCACAAAGGTGTCTATTTCATCATCTGTTTGAATATGTGTACCCGGTTGAATTTCTTCGCCGCGGTATTCATCAAGCGCTTGTTGATTAATAATTTCGCGCGTTAGGCGAACACAAGCACGAAACCCTTCACGATCTTCTTCGTGTTCAAGGTAGTTAAATAAAATTTCTGGATGCGCGGTAGGATCGGCTGAAATAGCCTTAATATACCCACGACTTTTAGGTTTGTTATGGCCAATATGTACTTGAAAACCATGACCTGCAAAGGCTTCTTTACCGTCGTAGCGCATTGCTGCTGGTAAAAAGTGATATTGTAAATCAGGCCATTCAACACTCGCTTTAGAGCGAATAAAACCACAAGACTCAAAATGATTAGTGGCACCTAAACCTTTTTTAGTTAAAATCCAGCGCACACCTATTTTTAACTTACTGAACCAATCTAGTTTGCCATTAAGGGTAATAGGGCGTTTACATTTAAATTGAAAATAAAACTCTAGGTGATCTTGTAGGTTTTGGCCAACACCGGGTAGATCGTGTTTTACTTCAATATTTGCCGCTTCAAGTACCGCTTTAGGGCCTATGCCTGAAAGTTGTAATAAATGTGGAGAACCAATTGGGCCTGCAGATAAAACAACTTCTTTATTGGCTTTTACGTCAACTACTTTGCCTTTGCGTTCGTATCTAACGCCAACGGCTTTTTTGCCTTCAAGCAGTACTTTATGTACCAATGCATGAGTAACAACGGTTAAGTTGCTGCGCGACATAGCAGGGCGCAAATATGCGTTAGCTGTTGAGCTACGAACACCGTTTTTAACGGTCATGTGCATTGGGCCAAAGCCTTCTTGCTGTTCGGCGTTGTAGTCTTTAGTTTCAAAATAACCCGCTTCAACACCTGCATTAACAAAGGCTTTGTAAAGTGGGTTTTTCATTTTGTTGCCGTTGTTTACACCAAGAGGTCCTGCTTTTCCACGATACTCGTTTGTTCTAAAAGCCCAATCTTCAGACTTTTTAAAATAAGGTAAGCAGTGAGCATAATCCCACTCTTGTGCGCCATGTTGTTGCCATTCATCAAAATCTTTAGCGTGTCCACGCACATAAACCATGCCGTTGATTGAAGAAGAACCACCTAATACTTTACCGCGAGGACAATGCATACGACGGTTATCTAAAAATGGCTCAGGTTGTGTTTCAAATTGCCAAGCATATTTTTTTGTGTTCATTGGAATAGATAAGGCTGTTGGCATTTGAATAAAAATACTTTTATCGCTACCGCCTGTTTCAATAAGCAATACATTGTTAGTACTGTCTTCACTTAAACGATTTGCTAATACGCAACCCGCAGAACCAGCACCTACAATAATGTAATCAAAATTTTCGCTATTCATTTAAAACCCGTTTTAATAATGTGAAGAAGTAGAGATTGAAATTTTATTAGCTATTTAGCTGCTAAAAAGGGCTATCAAGTTTTTGCATGCCTACATATACCGCTTTAATTTGGGTAAAGTAGTTCAGTGTAGAAAGGCCATTTTCTCGACCAATACCTGATTGCTTGTAACCGCCAACAGGCATTTGTGCTGGCGATGCGCCATAGCTATTGATCCAACAAATCCCTGCTTCTATTTGATGAACAACACGATGAGCGCGCGTAATATCTTGGGTAAATACACCTGCGGCTAAACCAAATTCTGTGTTATTAGCTCGGCGGATCACTTCGTCTTCATCATGAAAGGTGAGTACGCTCATAACTGGCCCGAAAATTTCTTCGCGGCAAATGGTCATGTCGTCAGTACAATCACCAAAAATAGTGGGAGCAGTAAAGTAGCCATTAGGCGCGTTTTCTGGTTGAAGTGCTTTACCGCCGTGCAGTAATGTAGCGCCTTCTTTAATGCCAATATCTATATAGCTTTGTACGAGTTTTTGATGTTTTTCAGAAATAAGTGCGCCAAAGTTGGTGTTAGGATCCATAGGATCACCAATTACAATATTTTTGCTGGTGCGTTCAATCAATTTTTCAATAAAGGTAGGGTATAAAGACTTTTGTACAAATACGCGAGTACCGTTTGTACACACTTCGCCTTGAGTATAAAAGTTGCCTAACATAGCAGCAGAAACGGCATTGTCGATATCGGCATCATCAAAAATAATTAAGGGTGATTTACCACCAAGCTCCATAGTGACATCTTTAAGTGTGCTCGCCGAGGCTGTCATCACTTTTTTACCTGTGCCTACTTCGCCGGTAAAAGAAACTTTAGCTATTTCAGGATGATGAGTTAACCATGCACCCACTTCACCAGCACCTTGAACCACGTTAAATACGCCGTTAGGAACACCGGCTTCAGTGAATATTTCCGCTAGCTTTAATGCGCCAAGTGGTGTTTCTTCTGATGGTTTAAAAATCATAGCATTACCGCAAGCTAATGCAGGTGCGGCTTTCCAACAGGCGATTTGAAGAGGGTAGTTCCAAGCGCCAATGCCAGCACAAATACCTAATGGTTCACGACGTGTGTAGTAAAAGTCGCCATCTACTGATTGTTGATTACCTTCAACGCCAGGGGCTAATCCAGCAAAAAATTCGATAGAGTCAGCACCTGATAACACATCAACTACGGAGGCTTCTTGCCATGGTTTACCTGTATCAAGTACTTCAATTTGGGCTAACTCGTTATTACGTTCACGCAATAAGGCAACGGCTTTTAATAAAATACGGCTACGTTCCATAGCGCTCATAGCAGACCAAGTAGCAAAGCCGCGCTTAGCACTTGCTATCGCTTTTTCTTTCACTTGTTCGTCGGCAATTTCAACTTGATAAATAACTTTTCCCGTTGCAGGGTTGATCACATCAAAGGTTTCACCATGAGTATTTTCAATATAAGTACCATCGACATAATTTTTGTGGCGTATTAATGACAAGTAATATCTCCGCTTTCGTTAATGTATTTGTTTATTTGAATAGGGTTATTTTGCTAAGTTAAGTTGAGCATCTATAAAGCTTTTACATAACTGCTCAGCTTGTTTAAATTCTTCATCTGGATTTGGGCTTAAAGCACAACGTAGCCAAAATCCATCAATCATAGCGGCCGTTTGTTTAGCTGTGTTTTTTGCGGCCTTTTCGTCTAATATTTGACGAAATGAAAAAAGCAGGTTGCTGTATAAACGCTTACTATTAATATGTTGTAGTCTTTTCAACTTAGGGTCGTGCATTGACTCTGTCCAAAAGCTAAGCCAAGTTTTTATTGCCGGGGTTGATTGTTGAAACTGCGTAAAGTTGGCTTCTATAATTATTTTTAAACGTTCATCTGCTGTAAGGCTTTTAACTGAAATACGCACAAGTAAAGATAATCTCAGTTGCTCTAAAAGGTGCATAACCGTAGCTTCTATCAAACCTTGTTTACCACCAAAGTAATGACTAATAATGCCTGATGATAAACCTGCAATGCGGCTAATAGTAATAATGGTTGTACTTTGTAAACCGTATTCTCCTATCGATTCTAATGTGGCATCGATAAGTTGTTGTTTGCGTATGGGCTTCATTCCAACTTTGGGCATATGCTTGGTGTCTTTTTTATTGAACGCTCAATTAATAACTATACTAATGGTTTTTGTAGTAATAATCAAATGAGGTTTTTAAGGTGTAGATTAACAAAAAACCTTATTTATTAGGCTTTTTATTGTTTTTTATGCAGGAGATAACGGTTATTTAGTCGTGTTAGTTACTGAATAGGTTTGTTATTTTTAATCAAAGGTTAGAGTTCTAATTATATTTTTAGGGTTTTAGCGTGTGTTTTGACGTATGTAAAAATTTTTTATGTTTAAAATGACTGTTTTTATAAGGGAATTGCCACGTGATTAACTTTAGACAGGTTTCTGTATGGATGTAGACCTTAGATTTTGTTTGGAACGTAAAATCTGTGCCTAAATTGTTTTTAGTTCCAACTGAAACCTGCATCTTGAATGGTTATGGGTATATTAGCCATTTCTACTACGTTATCGCACTTTAGAGTAGAATAACGACGAAACATATGATTTACCTTGTAATAAACCGCTGTAAAAATAATCAGAAAAGATCAACAGGCTCTAATATTGAAACTCGGCAAGTATTTCATTTTTTTGCGCTACAGTGAGCACATCACTTGATTCTATTGCCGAGCGAGCTTGATTAGGATCGTAGTTTGCCCAAGATTTTGCTGCTTCTATTAGGTAGAGTTTTCGAGTGTTTATTGAAATAATATTTTCAGCGTATCTAAAAGCAAGTTCAGGATCTGTACGAATATTGGCTTCTATAACAGGTATACTTGCGGCTTCTCTTTCTGCTCCCATAGGTAAACTTTGATACCAATTTTCGTAATCGCTATTATTTCCTTGATAAATTAATGCTGAAGCTATTTCTTGTATTACCATATTTTTATTATTGTCTGAAAATTCTTCGAGTCGATTAATAAGCAAATCGGTATCATTTTGAGCAATATTTATTATGGTTGAACTTAGCAATGTGGCATCAGCTTGCAGGTCGTCTCGAGCAAGTAAATAATTTAAAGCTGTTTCAGAGTAACCATTTGTTACCCACTGATTCATGACTGTTGAAATGGCATTTTTTTGTTCTTCTATAGGTAAAGTTTCAGCCCATTTTATTGCTTCATCAATATTTTGTTTGGCCAATGTATCGGCTACTGCTGAAATAAGCTGCCTTTTATTATCTCCAGTACGCATGTGTGTTATGTCGATTGCAGCATCTTGTGGATTTTGTTTAATATAGTGATTCATTGCTATGTTTTGAAGATCTACGGTAAGTGCATTTTTTTCTCTTGAGTCTAACCAAGTAAGAACGGCTTCAGCATTTTGTGTTGCCCAAGAATCAATTATGGCCATTAAAATATTACCTTGCGCTTTTTCTGGGTAAGCGTTTTGCATTTTATCTAATGCCAGTAGAGGATCCTCTGTAGCAAAAGCGGTAAAATAACTTTGCTCTAAATAGGTGTACTGCGGGTGATTTTTATTTGCTAAAAGCCATTCTAGTATTATAGGCTCTTGATTTTTTCCGCTAATCGACATAACTAAATCTGCTAGGATGAAATGATTTTGGTGAGATAAAGCAAATTCTAACGCGGCAATAGGATCTTCTATTGCCCAAGAAGCAATAGTAATATTGAGCATAGAGTTATTCAATATATTAGGTTTTTTTTCAGCTAATTCACGGGCTTTGTTATTAAATTTTTCGCTACTTTGCTGATCTTGAATTGTATTCGTTTGTTCAATTGACTCTAGGTTTGTATTGGTTTGTTGTTGGGAGTTACTGAATGAAAGTGAGTGTTGATTATGTGAGCTTGAATCAAGTCTAGTTGCTTTGTTCTCATTTAATAAATATTTATGTGTGAAAATACCTAAGATGAAGGCAAGTAACAATATAACTGTGTGGAGAATATTTTTGACGTTGAAAATCCGTGTCTTAATGATAGTCATCATTTCCCTTTTTAATGTAGGATGAATAAAAAGATATTATTTAAAAAGGAATACATTAGGTATTCCTTTTTAATACTTACTCATTAGATGTTTATAGAGCTATAGGTAGGCATCAAAGAAGCCTGTAATACCACCTGTTTGTGCTTCAAATCCGAAGATCCACATAGGTTCAACAGTGTCTGAAAAGTCCATACCTCCACTTTTAATTTTTTCGTTATCCCAATTAATACCCATCCAGCGCAGTGCCGCTGCTCTGGCTTCTGTCCATACTGGGCCAACCTGTGTATCGCTTGTTGCTCGTGTCCACTCTCCTCCGTCAGTACTTGCTAAACCAGGTGTACCATTACCTTGGGAGTTTCCATCTGCAATTTTATTGTAATCAGTATTATTTTTGGTATAAGTTAAATCGGCTGGAGTCGTTTGATCTTCATTCCAATCACTATGCTGAACTACATGAATGCGGTTGTTGGTATTAATACTAGGCATTTCTGATTTTACTTTACGTACAACATCCGCAGTAAAGTCAGATTGTCCAGCTTCGGCAACCCAAATATCGCCACCTGCATTTAACGTAGTAGCAACTTTATTATAAGCTTGATCTACGGCATTGTTGTAGTTGTTGTGGGCGCTTGCCCATCGATCACCAAAAGCTAAATTAAACAAATTGTTTTCTTCTAAAAAGGTGCCACCTTGGATCCCGTATGCCCCAGCGGTACAATGAATTTGTACTCCTGAAAAACGTGCATCACTTAGCATTGTAGCTAAACCAGCAACAGAATGTAGATCATCTTCATCTGGTTTACCATCGTAGTTACAGAGCAATAAGTCTTTACTCTTATCAAAGCGCCCAAGTATGTCGCTGCTTCCATCTGAGTTCACATCGCTAAATGTCCAATGTTGATTTTGATTGGTATTGTTACTTGACCACAAATAGAGATTTTGGCCGTTGGCTCCACCGTTACCCCCATCAATTGAATATCCTGACGCATTACGTTTTTCTAGTCGATAATTATTAGCAGAGATATTTACTTTGTTCCAGTGTTGACTTTGATTAGTATCGGAGCAGGTCCATAGTCTAACGTTTTGTCCATTACTACCGCCATCGCCTCCATCTAAACAGTAATTTGTGTCTTGTTTTTGATAGCTGAAAAAGCCGTTACCGCGATCGATTTCTACCCAAGCTTGGTTTACGTTTGCAGTATTAGCTGACCATATGTAAACATTTTGATTATTGGCACCGCCATTACCTCCATCTATGGCAAAGCTTGAGGCATTACGCTTACGTAAAAATACACTCCCTTCACTTAAGGGAGGAGGGCTAACTATTGAATCACAACTTGCTGTTCCACACATACAAATGCTATTACTACTTGCACTATCTCGGCAATCTGTAGCTTGATTACCATAGGTAGTGACGCATTGGTTTGTTGTGTTACATTGGTCTTGAGCAAATGAATATGAAGTTAATGTAGAAGATCCAAGTATCATTATAAGTGTTAGAGATTTTTCCATTTTTTCTACGCCTTATTTGAATATTTGTGGTTGATTATGTGCTATTTGCCTTGATGCTATTTCTTGCATAACAAATTGGCACATTTTGAATTGCGATACTGCTGTTAAGGTAGTTATTCCGAAACGGATTAAGAATATGTATTAATATTGAAATATTCCAATATATATTGGTTTTTATATCGTTATTTTGATTTTTCTATATTTTATAATGACTTAGGTGTAACAAGATGTTATTGGATTAATCTAAACTGACTGTATTCGCGCTTTCAAGGTTTCCAGCAAAGTAATTTTGGACATTAGTAAGTGTTGTATCAGCTATTTTATTTAAAGCTTCTTTCGTAAAAAAAGCTTGGTGCCCAGTAATAATAACATTAGGAAATGTTTGTAAACGTGCGAAGACGTCGTCTTGAATAAAGGTATCTGATAAATCTTCAAAGAAAATTTCACTTTCTTCTTCGTAAACATCAATACCTAAATAACCGATTTGTTTCAATTTAAGTGCTTTAATTATAGCAACGGTATCAACTAATCCACCTCGACTGGTATTAATGAGCATAACATTGGGTTTCATTGATGCTATTGCATGAGCGTTGATCAAATGGTGGGTGTCAGTCGTTAATGGGCAATGCAACGATATAATATCGGATTGGGTTAATAAGGTTTGTAAGCTGGCTTGAGTGAAGTTGTCGTTAACATCTTGCTCTTTAAGAAATGGGTCGTACACTAGTACATTACAGCCGAAACCTTTCATTATTTTTACAAAGGCACGTCCGATTTTTCCTGCTCCTATTACGCCTACGGTTTTTCCATGTAGGTCGAAACCTAAAAGGCCATCGAGGGAGTAGTCGTTTTCGCGTATTCTGTTATGGGCTCGGTGTATATTACGATTTAAATCAAGTACTAAAGCACAAGCATGTTCTGCGACTGCGTATGGGGAATATTCAGGAACTCTACACACTGGAAGGTTAAGTGCTTTAGCCGCTTTTAGGTCTACGTTATTAAAGCCTGCACAACGTAGAGCTATTAATTGAACGCCTTGGTTTTTTAATTGTTCCAAAACCTCAGCATTAAGATTGTCGTTTACAAAGCAGCAAACCACATCAAAGCCTTGCGCCATGCTTGCTGTTTTTTCGTTTAGGTGCGATGAAAAGTATGATATTTCTAAATTTTTAGGGTTATTCAAACCGAAAAATTTTTCATCGTAAGGTTTGCTGCTATACATACATATTTTCATGCTATTTTAATCCTATAATTTACTGTTGTTATTTTGGGGCCAGTGCTGTTCTAAATATTCATACGCTTCTATTGCGGTATCTACAATATGAAATATTTTAAGATCGGCTTCTGCTATAGCGCCTTGCTCAACTAAAAACTCAAAATTTATCAATTTGCTCCAGTAGTCTTTTCCTACTAATACAATGGGGATTGGTTTTATTTTTTTAGTTTGTATTAAGGTTAGTGCTTCAAATAATTCGTCAAGGGTTCCAAAACCACCGGGGAAGGCGACTAAACCTTTTGCTCGTTTAAGAAAGTGAATTTTACGTAAAGCAAAATGGTCAAATTGAAAACATAGCTCAGGCGTAATGTAGGGATTAGGTTTTTGCTCAAAAGGCAGCACTATATTTAATCCGATACTCTTGCCGCCTACATCAGCCGCTCCGCGGTTTGCTGCTTCCATTGCACCAGGGCCTCCACCGGTAACCACAACGAATTGCTTACCTTGGTGTTGCAAAGAGAGTTCTGTAATTTTTTGGCCTAATATTCGCGCTTCATTGTAATAATAACTGTGCTTTACTGCGTTTTCGGTAAGTTTGCTTTTTTGCTGTTTAATCGCTGATTCAGGATCTTCAGATAATGCTTTACTGGCTTCTTCAAAAGCTGCCTTTGCTTTGTGGTCTTCAAGTATTCGTGCTCCACCAAAAATCACTACGGTTGATTCAATTTGGTTTTCTTTTAGAATTAAATCGGCTTTTAGCATTTCAAGCTGTAAACGCACCGCTTTTAAATCGTCACGTAAAATAAAGTCGTTATCAGTGTAGGCTAAACTATAAGATTCGCTATCCATAATGGCTTGTCTTTGTGTTTCTAACTGTTGTGTTGGTGTTGCGCTATTGTTGTTTTCTTTATTGTTCATACTTAAACGTTATCTCGTTATTAACTTCAGGGCAGAGGTTATTTTTTTAACTCTCTAATTGTAATCAGTGTATTAGATTATTTAAGTGGTTGCTCTGAAATTACTATGTTTTTATCTTCAATAACGTTTTCTTTAGAAAAATATTGCACCGTGGTACAGGCAACAATATCGCCAAGTACGTTGATAGAGGTTCGGCACATGTCGAGTATGCGGTCTACACCCAGAATAATCGCGATACCAGCTGCTGGAATACCAACACCTTCTAACACCATACTTAAAATAATGATGCCAGCGCCGGGAGTAGCTGGTGAACCGATTGATGCGGCAACCGACATGGTGATAATAAATAAGTAGCTCGACAAGCTAAGATCGACATTAAACACTTGTGCAAGAAATACTGTTGCAACGCCTTGATACATAGCTGTACCTGTCATATTTATGGTGGCGCCCAGTGGTACTAAAAATCGTGATATTTCGGGTTTAATGTTTAGCTTTTCTTCAGCAACTTTTAGAGATATTGGCATAACAGCGGCTGAACTACTGGTTGAAAATGCAAGCAATAATAATTCTCTAACGTTAACGAAAAATAGGCTGAATTTTTGTTTAGTGGTTATTTTAGCCACAATAAAGTAAAAGCAGGCAACCAGTAATAAGCCTATTAGCACGGTTAATACGTAAACGGCTATACCGCCGAGAACTTCTACGCCAAGGTTGGCAACTAAGCGAGTAATTAAACCAAAAACAGCTAAAGGCGCTAATAACATCGCCCAAGATACAATGCGTAAACTCACTTCTTGAAGTGCGCTAAGTAGATCAAATAAGGGTTTAGATTGCTTTGCAGGAATAGATAATAAAGCCGCACCGAGTACAGCTGAAAAGAGTATAACTTGTAGCATTTCGCCTGAGGCCATAGAAGCTAAAGGATTTTTAGGAATAAGACCCGAAACTTTACTCGGTAAGTCTGCCATAGACGGGAAGCCTTTGGCTGCTACATTTGCAACTTGGTCAGTTCCTGCTTCCATTAACGCTGAGGCATCAACAAAATTACCCGGTTGAATATTTAATGCTAAGGCAATACCTATGATGGCAGCTAATGCGGTTGAAAACATAATGAAAAGAATTGCGATTACGCCATTTTTCTTCATTGCGTCGGGATTATTGTTTGCTGCTAAGCCGAGCACGATTGAAGCAAGTACAAGCGGTACAACAATCATTTGAATGATAGCTAAAAACACTTGGCCAGGCAGGGCAAGCCATGAGGTAATATTTTTTACTGTGTCAGCTGAAAGTAAACCGAGATCTGGCCCTAAGAGAATACCTGCAATTACACCAAGGGCGAGTGCAAATAATACTTTTAACCAAAGGCGTCCTCTAACCATATTTTCAAACTGATTTGAAAGATTTTTTAGTGGGTTCGAAAATTTAGTATTCATTTTATAGTCCGTGTGTTTGAGTACGCTTAACAATAGATATTAGCTATTAGAAAAAAGTGCCAAGCTCGATTAAGAGTTTGGCACTTTATTCATGGATATATACTGATATGAATCAATATTAGTTAATATTTAAAGCTTTAAGATTTAAGATTTAAATGATTAACCGTTACTTATACCCGTTACCAATCAATATGCGTATTTCAGAGTGCTTGAGCGATATCAATTCAAGGCAATGCTTTGCAATAATGGTCGTTCCCTTATAAAAAGCATTAACGACGAAGTGATTTTGCTCAAGCGCTTCTTCGATGGGTCTAAAAACAATTTATGCCGCGTTATTAACTTTAGTAAGGGAATAACCATGACGTAAACTTAATGCCTTGCCTAAATTGTTTTTTGTTCCCACTGAAACCTGCATCTTGAATGGTTACGGGTATATATCTTCAAATTCGGCATCTATCACATCTTCACTTTTGGCGCCGTCGTTTGCTGCACTATTGGTAGTATTACCTTGTTGCTCAGCTTGTTGTGACTGTGCTTGCTCGGCTTGCATTTTACTGTAGGCCTCTTGTAATGCATTTTTTCGTATTTCAATTGCTGCTTTATCATTGCCATTAACTGCCATTTTTAGTTGTTCAATTAATGTTTTAAGCTCTGTTTGCTGATCTTCAGCTAAACTTGTCATCGAGGTTTGTACGGTATGAATTAATTGATCTGCTTGGTTGCGTTGCTCAACTAACTCGCGTTTTTGTTTGTCTTCAGCTGCGTGTTTTTCGGCATCTTCTACCATGCTGTTAATTTCATCTTCGCTTAAACCACTCGATGCGGTAATTTTAATACTTTGCTCCTTACCTGTAGCTTTGTCTTTAGCCGATACATTTAAAATACCATCTGCATCAATATCAAAGGTTACTTCAACTTGTACAGAACCACGCGGACCTTGTTTAATATCCGTTAAGTTAAATTGACCTAACGATTTATTATCGCTTGCCATTTCGCGTTGGCCTTGCAATACATGCACGGTTACCGCGGCTTGGTTGTCTTCAGCTGTAGAGAAGGTTTCAGAAGCACGTGTTGGTATTGTAGTGTTTTTTTCAATAAGCTTGGTCATTACACCGCCTAAGGTTTCAATACCTAGCGATAGTGGTGTTACATCAAGTAATAACACATCGCCAACCGTTCCAGATAACACTCCCGCTTGAATGGCTGCACCTATGGCAACGGCTTCGTCTGGGTTTACATCTTTACGTGGTTCTTTACCAAAAAAGTTTTTAACGGCTTCTTGTACTTTTGGCATACGTGTTTGACCACCTACCAAAATAACTTCGCTAATATCACCTTTACTTATACCAGCATCTTTTAACGCTTGCTCACATGGCGCTATGGTACTTTTTACTAAGTCTTCTACTAATGACTCTAATTTAGTACGTGTAACTTTTACGTTTAAATGTTTAGGGCCACTTGCATCTGCAGTTATGTACGGTAAATTTACGTCGGTTTGCATAGCTGATGATAATTCAATTTTCGCTTTTTCAGCCGCTTCTTTAATACGCTGTAAAGCTAAAGAATCTTCGTGCACATCAATTCCGCTTTCTTTTTTAAACTCATCTGCAAGGTAATTAATCAGGCGTAAGTCAAAATCTTCACCACCTAAAAAGGTATCGCCGTTAGTAGCTAATACTTCAAATTGTTTTTCACCGTCTACATTGGCTATTTCAATAATCGATACATCGAATGTTCCGCCCCCTAAATCGTAAACGACAACTTTTTGGTCGGCTTTACTGTTTTTATCAACGCCGTAAGCTAATGCTGCTGCGGTTGGTTCGTTAATAATACGTTTTACGTTAAGGCCGGCAATTTTACCTGCATCTTTCGTTGCTTGGCGTTGCGAGTCGTTAAAGTAAGCGGGTACTGTAATAACGGCATCGGTTACTGTTTCACCTAAATAAGCTTCAGCATCTTTTTTCAGTTTACGTAAAATTTGCGCTGATACTTCTTGTGGCGATAACGCTTTGCCGTTTACTTCAACCCAAGCATCGCCGTTGTCTGCTTTTATGATTTTATAAGGGGCTAATTTAATATCTTTTTGCACTTCTTTATCATCAAACTTACGACCAATTAATCGCTTAATAGCGAATAAGGTGTTTTTTGAGTTTGTTACTGCTTGTCTTTTGGCTGGTTGGCCCGCTAAGGTTTCGTTGTTTGCATAAGCAACAATAGAAGGGGTTGTACGGCTACCTTCTGCATTTTCAATAATTCGTGCTTTGCCGCCTTCCATAACTGCTACACATGAGTTTGTTGTACCTAAGTCAATACCAATTGTTTTAGTCATAATAATCACCTGTTACTTTGAAAGTATTTAATAAAAAGTCTTATGCTTTTGGTAATGTCCAAATCAGCAATTTGACCCGATAAACAACCTTGTATAAATCTACTGTTTTGATGGCTTATACAAGGTTGCTTGGTTAGTGAGGCTATAATAGGGGAGCTGGAGAAATGCTTCTGTCACAAAAGTGACAGTTAATAAAACTTTATTTTTATAATGGAAATTTATTGAATTAAGAGATAATCGTTAAAGTGAATTACCTAAGTTAGGTTATTAGTTTTTGCTATATATCAACATCTAGGTAGAATAAAAACACTCGCTTATGTTACGGCCCAAATCATTTTATCTATGAATAAAGATGTTAATCATTTACCACAAAAAGCCAGCCCCGTTTTAGTAAAGCAAGCCAATCTTTTTGCTGATTTACCTACCAAGCTGATTGAAGATTTTCAACAAGAATTTCAACTGAACGAATGGCATAAAGGTGAATATATAAATTCAAATATACTGACTCAGCGCTTTTTTGTGATGATTGAAGGGCAATTAGAAATTAAACAAAGCAATGCTGAAACCGGTCGAGAAGCCTCGTTAGACATGCTTTATGCGGGCGATTGTTTTGATTTAATGGTGCTGTTTGATGACCAACCACACGATGTTATTATTTCACCTTTAACAACGGTTAAATTACTGTCGGTTAAGTTGGCAACCATGCGCCATTGGTTGTGGACATATCCTGAATTTAACCAGCAGTTTATGCCTTATTTAGCTAAAAAAATGCGTGAAAAAGAACAGCAGGCAAGCAATTTAATATTGCACGATGTTCCTACACGTTTAAGTCGAATTATTTTAGAACATATTAATAAAATTAAGTTTTATACGGGTGCGAAAGAAGAAGAGCATCAGCATCATTTAGTGAATGGTTTAAACGATGAAACCTTAGCGCGAATGACGGGATCTGTACGGCAGGTCATTAATAAACAATTACAACTTTGGAAGCAAGAAGACACCCTTGATAAAAAACGTAATCAGTTAATTATTAAAGATTTAGAAGCATTAGAAAAAGAAGCTAAGTACACAGAGGTTTTACCTAATGCGCCTTTATCAACTAACTCATTTTTTAAAAACTAATAGCTGAAACTTATGTTAAACAGAGCTATTTAAATGCAGACATTAAATCCTTACTTAACCCCAATACTTGATGAAATAGATCAATTCTTGAATAGTTCCCCACTAACCAATGAATATGAGATAATCAAGCATTTGCAGGATAATAAAGTAGCACCTTTTGAGTGTTTTTCATTGGCGAATACTAAAGATTTATTTAGTGCGCATTTTCTTTGTATGCACGGGCTTTATCATTTAAAAAAACAATATCGTTGCGAGCAAACCTTTGAACTTATGATTGAGTCGGTACGAATACAAAGAACAGCGATAAATGAACCTAGGCTAAGCAATAATGAGTTACCAACAATACTTGAAACAATCGATCCCCTAGAAAGTTATTACTTAAATTCAACGCATTATTTTGAAACACAAGAAGACGAAATAAATGACATGCTCAAATCATTTTGGCAAAAACATATCGCACAAGACCACAAGAAAGAGGCGCTTGAAACGTTAAATCTTCCGGCGAATGCCGATGCAAAAATGGTTAAATCTCAGTACCTACATCTCGCTCAAAAGCATCATCCAGATAAAGGCGGTTGTGCTGAAACCTTTAGTAAAATTCGCCAAGCTAAAACGGTTTTAGATAAGCTTTTGTAAAGATTAGAAAATCTTATCCCCATGCCACTTCAAGATACATAAGTTGGAGCTTGAAGTGTTATGGGAATAGCTAAATATTTTCTTTGGCTTATGCCTTTTCCTTATTATTAGCCGTTAGCGCTTTTAAAGATTGATACAGCTTTTCTTCTTCAGTGGATAAACTTTTTGGTAGAACAATTTTCAGTTTTACAAAAAAATCTCCTGGCACTTTACTCGGTAATCCACGACCTTTTAAACGCATTTTACTACCGCTGTTGCTTAATTTAGGCACGCTTAAGTCGATAACTCCTGTTGGTGTAGGTACTTTAACTTTGTCACCTAAGGCTGCCTGCCATGGGCTAATGTTTACTTCTGTTGTAATATTTGCTCCATCAACTTCATATAATGGAGTAGGGTTAAAGCCTATTTCAATATATAAATCGCCGTTGTTTGCACCGCCAACGCCAGACCCTCCTTGACTTTTTAAGCGAATTTTTTGGCCTGCTTTTATCCCTTTTGGAATATTAATTTTTAACGTGCGCTCTTTAGGTTGCGATTGTCCGTGTTGATTAATAACTTGATCTTGCAGAGTAAAACTTCGTGTGGCTCCTGTGTATGAGTCTTGCAAATCTATCATGATTTTCGCATTGCTGTCTTGACCTTGCTTTTGATACGAGCCTCGGCCTCTTGGAGCACGCTGATTCCCAGCAAAACCGCTTCCAAAGAGTGATTCAAAAAAGTCGCTGAAGTCACCTTGGTCACCTGCGTTAGTATTACCTTGGTTGAATTGATCTTTCCAATTAGGTGGAGGTGTAAATCCTGATTGACCTGATTTCCAGTTGCTACCAAGTTGATCGTAAGCGGCGCGTTTTTCTTTATCGCGCAGTACTTCATAAGCTTCGTTTATATCTTTAAAGCGACTTTCTGCGTCTTTTTCTTTACTAACATCAGGATGAAATTTTCGTGCTAATTTGCGATACGATTTTTTGATCTCATCTTGAGACGCTGTTTTAGAAACGTCCATAATTTTATAATAATCTTTATAATTCACGATAACCTCCTGCGTAAATAACACCTAAGTTAGCTACTACAGATTTGTTTTAATTGTAGATAAGCGGATTAAAAACAGTGTGTATAACTATTTAGTCCAAACTAGGTGGAAAAAATGAGCCAATGTGATGGTATTATAGAACAATTAAAAATAATGAATGTCAGTTATGTGACACTTAAAAAAATCTCCGTAATTAGGTTTTAGACTCGTTATCTATTGTTCAACATATTAATTTTTCACAATAAATATTTTTATATTCAATAAACAAATTCAATTTTATCAGCTATGCTAGTAATAACAGTACAACTAAAGGATTGTTGTAAATGCCCATACCGTGAGCGTTATAGATGTATGAATAACATCATTAGCTTGTTGTCGTTATATAACATCTGAATTTAGATACTACCAGCAATGATTTTTCAAAAATTTACACTCCACATAGTATTTATGTTAATCAATATATTTAAATAATGGGAAGCTGCGTTTTAAATGAACTTTTATTAGGATTATTTAGGTAACCAATTAAATATTTAATTGATTTTTATGATGGTAAATTTTAATGATTAAACAAGAAAGCTATGATTACAGGCGATTCGCTTTACGTATACTGTTGATAGTCACTATTTTTTCTGCAACATTTTTTGCGATAAAAAACTGGATAAGCGGGTGGCACTCTTTCGCTATTATGGAAGGGGTTATAGCGCTTTTTTGGCTCTATATTCTGAGTATTGTATCAACAACAAAACATTTGGAACGTTGGTCTTTTATCTATTTATGTACTTTTTATTCTCTTGTTTTATATGGAATTTATTTCTCTAATTATCGAAGTGGTTTATTTGCTTGGCTTTTTATTTTCCCTATCATTTCTTATTTACTTTTAGGACGTAAAGTAGGAACCATATTAACAACAATAAGTGTATTTGTTGGTTTAGGGGTTCTTGGGCGTTTAGTATTTCAAATGAACTCAGATATACATTGGATTGTTATGGGGAATTTTGGACTTTGTGTAATAGCTATTTGGTCGATGGTTTATGTGTACGAATCTAAAAGTGAAGCGGTTATTGCTCGGTTAAAAGAGCAAGTAACAAAAGATCCACTAACAGGGTTGTTAAATGTAAGAAATTTAAATGAGATTCTTGTTTCTGTTTTGTATAGTGCTGAACGTCGTGGTGAATCAGTTACTATCGCTTATATAGACCTTAATGATTTTAAGAAAATAAATGATACTCAGGGCCATCAAAAAGGTAATGAAATACTCTTAAGCGTGGCTAATACTATAAAGAGTATTACTCGCGCTGAAGATCATTCTTTTAGATATGGTGGAGATGAGTTTTGTATTGTTTTTCCAAATTGTACTTTAGAACAAGCAAAAAATAGCTACGGGCAGAGGTTATTAGAAAACGTACATAATGAATTAGATCAATTAACCATGAGTATAGGTTATGCTCAAACTGGGCCTGAAGCTTATTTATCACCAGATGATTTTATTCATCAGGCAGATAAAAGTATGTACGCTGAAAAATGTGCATTTAAAACACAAACCTCCTAAAGCCACTTAATTAAAGAGTTTAAAATTTATGCCTTACACACTGATACATAATGCTAAAGAATGTAAATATGAATACCATATTGATGGTTATATCGCCTATATTATTTATGATGATCAAAACGGCGAAATGCACTTAACCCATACCTTTGTACCTGATGAGTTAGCTGGTAAGGGATTAGCAAAAACATTGTTAGAAGATGTGCTTGAGCAGATTAAAAAAGATAATAAAAAAGCCGTGGCGCAATGTACTTACATTATTAAATACCAAGAAAAGTATCCTGAAAAAAGTGAGTTTTTTGTTTAAGTTTTTTAGGGAGATGCGATGTAAGAGGGAAGAAGCAGGACTAACCAAATAATACTTTGTTTCTTCCTTGGTTTTTAACTTGATTTAAGTATTTATCTGCTGTTTGTACGAGCTGATCAAAAGAGGTAATGTGTTCTGAACTCTCAGTCATGCCTATGGACGTAGTTATGGTTAACGTTTTATCTTCGAATACAACTTCTATTAACTCTACAGACTTTCGGATTCGCTCTGCGATAATATAGGCTGAGTTTAAATCTGTTGAAGGTAATAAAATAGCAAACTCTTCACCGCCTATACGCGCAAAAATATCATATTCCCTCAATAATTTACTTATAGTTTGTGTAACTGTTTGTAATATGAGATCGCCTGCTTTATGTCCATAGTTATCATTTATTGATTTAAACTTATCAAGATCTAAAATAAGCAGTGATAGGGTAATAGACTTTCTTTTACTACGATTAAATTCGGCTCGAGCCATTTGATAAAAGTAGCGGCGGTTTCGTATACCAGTTAAATAATCAGTTGTTGCAAGTTCTTCTAGTTCTTGCGACATAAGTTTTAATTGAAGCTCGCTTTTTTTCTTTTCTGTTATATCTGTAATATATAAATATAAAAAATTTTCTTGGGCCATTTGTTCAGTAACGATAAAGTATTTCCCGTCTACTGTATCTGTTTCAAAGGTTCTATAGTTACGGCTTCTTCTATTTGCTAATGCTTTTTTGATCCATGTTTCAAAATTATCGGTTTCTATGTGGGCGCCTTTTTTTGTTTTAAAACAGCCTAAACATAACTCAGAAAAGGTTTTATTGAGTGCTTTGCTCGCAGATGAGCCAAAGAATTCACCAAGAGCTTCATTACAAAATACAAGCCGATCGTCGGGATCAAAAAGGCCTACACCATCTTTTGTTAATAATAATGATTCGATTAATATTTTTTTAATTTTATTATTTGTCAATTTTGACACTAATTAAGTCCATGTTTTTGTTCATGTTACGCCAATATATCTTTTTAATGCTTATTATACAGAAGATTGGAGTTGATATATAACCTTACTTTAAATAGTAGGTTATTTTTTATAATGTGCTCTGAAAAAATAAAAAATAAGTCAGTTATTTACTAAAGCAGTATAAAAATATCAATTCCTTTTATTATCCAGTGACTATTTATCGTATTCCGTTATACTGCCGCGCTCAGTTCAAGGTTTTTATTAGCGGAGCATATATGCACGATCTGTATTACAAAGGGCGTATCCATACCAGAGAAAATCATGTAACAACAGGTTATAACACTAAGCGTACCGTTAAACTTGGCACAGAAAAAAATCCTTTAACACTGGTTGTTGCCAGTGAAGAAAGAAAACTAGAAGTAGCAACTTTAGTTATTGATAACGAATTGTTTGCAGATATTACTGTTGATAGTGCTTTAAACAGCGATGCTGATGAAAATATTAATGAACTTAACGCTATTCTGAATAAACCCACTACGACTATTTTTGAAAAAACACCTAGTCGCAACGATCCTTGTTCGTGTGGTAGTGGTAAAAAGTATAAAAAGTGTTGTGGTTAATACCTACTCATTAAATTTTAGCGTTACAATGTTTATATTTTAGTAGCACACCCGTTTTTCGCTATAGCGATAATTAAGAGAGTTAACACTGAATGAAGCCATACAATAATATTGCCGAATTAATTGAAAATTTAGAAGCTGAAATAAAAGAGCTTACAGATGATGTCACTATGTTAAAGCAAGAGCCTCATAGTCTTAACGAACAAATCATCTTTAAATATATAGATACAGGTAGTACAGGAAAAACTAAAGACTTTGTGAGGGCTTTGGGTATTAAAGCTGAACGAGGTTCATTTTTTTCGTCGGGCGATGTAAGTAAATTAATAAAAGATGGCGCAGACGATATTGCACCAGAACTACTAGCCATAGCGCGAAAAGTTGTACAAATGAAAAAAACAGGTGGCGCAAAACGCTAAGTTTGCTCATGTTATCTAAATGTTGGCGTTAGTTTTACTTTACTGGTAGCTCAACGCTATCAGTAAAGCTTATTCTTTTTACTGATAGCGTTATATCATCAATACATCTAATTTTATTTGAGCTTGTTTTGGATTTGCTATATCTACGGCTTCAATCATTTCACATTCATCTCTGATCATTTCAGGAATAAGACTAGGGTAAAGGCGACAATCTTCAGGTCTGTTGAAGTAAATACTACAAGTATACTTATTAACAGCAAGAGGCTTTTCTTTAGGTGCTATTTCAAGAAACGGGCATTGTTTCAGCCTAACGCCAGATTCAGGATCAAACCAAGTTTTGTAATCTTTAATAAATTTGAATATGTCTGGTTCAAACATCTCCCAAAGGTCAACTTCTTCTTTTGTTACTGAAAGATCTTCTCCGCCGTATTTGATACAACATTTACCGCATTGATTACAATCTTTCATAGGCTATTTATAAGTCACTGATAGGTATTAATAGCGTATTGTATCATTGATGAGGGGGATTTATTTGAATCGAGTCTAAATGATGATTAAACCATTTTGTATGGGGTGTTACTAAATATATATCTTCAATGGCAACACCTATATATTTAGTACTGATTCAAGTAGTATTTGTTTTTTTCAAAAATAATGGAATTATTGAAATGGACACCTCGGTATTACTGATTAATGCGATGTTGTATGTATTTTTACCTTTGTGGGGAATTGCGGGCTTTGCGGATTGGTGTTGTCATCGAGCAACAAAAATTGAAGTTACTTCGGGTATTCAAGAATCGTTAATGCATTCTTTAATGGGCATTCAAATGGGGGTTCCTATATTGATGTGCTTGATGTTTGAAGTGAACGTACTTATTTTGCTTATTTGTATTATAACTTGGATATCGCATGAAATTGTTGCTCATTGGGATGTTCGTTATGCTGCTCCAAAGCGTGAAATATCAATATGGGAAATGCATGCGCATACCTATTTAGGTTCTTTACCTTTATACATGTTAACGTCAATCTTAGTGATTAATTGGGATGAATTTCAGTCGCTAATCACGTTAGAGTGGGCGGGGAATATGTCATTAATACCGCTTGAAAATCCTCATGGCACTTCATCATATTTACCTACTTATTTAATATTTATGTGTGTGGTTTGTGTATTTCCGTATATTGAAGAAAACCTGCGTTGTTTAAACGTATATTTTAAAAAAGGATCTTAAGTGGACGTTTATATTAATAGTACAGGGCATTATCTACCAGGTGACCCTATTAACAACGATGAAATTGAAGATGTTTTAGGTTTAATTAACGGTAAAAAAAGCCGATTAAAAAACAAAATACTTAATTCGAATGGCATAGTGCAACGACATTACGCCATTAATAAGCAGCAACAAACACAAATCTCTAACAGTGAAATGGCGGCAAATGCAGGCGTAGCTTGTATTGAAAATAGTTACCTTTCACCTACAAAAATACAAATGCTAAGTTGTGCCACTAGCCAAGGTGATATGGTATTACCTGGCTTTGGGAGTATGGTGCAGGCCTCGTTAAACCTTTCAGAAGTTGAACTACATACCAGCCATGGAATTTGTTCTAGCAGCATGATGGCGTTAAAAGCTGCCTTCACTGGTATAAAATCAGAATGTAGCGAAAATGCTTTAGTGGTTGCTAGCGAACTCACTTCAAGACTTTTTAAGAATAAACGTTATGAGCAAGTTGAAGGTAACGAAGTAGATTTTAATGCTGAGTTTTTACGTTGGATGTTGTCTGATGGGGCAGGCGCGTTACTTTTAGAGAATCAGCCTAGACCTACAGGAAAAAGCCTAAGAATAGATTGGATCAAAAGTTTTTCTCATGCCAATGTTTATCCGGTTTGTATGTCGGTGGGTACGGCTAAAAATGAAGAACACAAAACCTGGCAAGACTACGATACTTATGCTGATGCAGAAAAAGCAGGGGCGTTAATGCTCCGACAAGATGTTAGGTTATTAGACAATATTGTGTCGGTTGGCGTGCATGGTTTTTTGAAACTAATTGCGCAAGGTGATGTTGAAGTGAACAAAATAGACCACGTGTTATGTCATTTTTCGTCTAAATATTTTAAAAGTAAAATTTTTGATATGTTGGAAACCGCAGGAGCTAGCATTGAAGAAGAAAAGTGGTACACCAATTTATATGAAAGAGGTAACACTGGCTGTGCGTCAATTTTTATTATGCTTGATGAATTTATTAATACGCATGATTTAAAGGTTGGTGAAACGATTTTTTGTATGGTGCCTGAAAGTGGCCGATTTAATTGTGCATATATGCACTTAACTGTAGCGGAGTAATTTTGATGGAACAAGTTGTATTAACCCCTTTAGGACAAAACTGCTTACAAGCGTTATTAAAAGTTTGGTTAGACTTTGATTTAGCTGTGTCTAAAGTTGCTATTGTAAAACGATTAGAGCAAGGGCGATTAAGCCTTGAAGATTACCAAAAACTGTTACTCAATTTACGTCAACAAGTGATTGAAGGCTCAAGATGGATCAGTAGGAGTGCTTCAAGTTTTGACCGCGATTATTCAGACATACGTTCAACTGTTATTCATCATGCAGAAGAAGAACACCGAGATTATCAATTATTAGAAGCAGACTATGTTGCTGCTGGCGGTGAGCAAAGTGTGATTGAATCAACACAAAAAAATATAGGTTCAGAAGCTTTACATGGTTTTTTAATGTATAGAGCAAGTCAGCCGAATCCAGTTGATTTAATTGGCGCTATGTGGATTATTGAAGGGCTAGGTAACAAAATGGCCACGAAATGGTCTCGGTATATTAATGAGCAATTTAGCTTTGAAAACAATGCCACGTCTTTTATGGATTACCATGGTGAAAATGACGAGAATCATCTACAAGAGCTTTATAATTTGATTGATCGTGTAGCCACTTCGCAAAAAAATATTGATGACATTATTCGTACGGCTAAAGTGGTAGCTAAGTTATACCAGCTACAATTAGAAGAAGTTGATAATCATGGATAAACCTCGTAGCGCTTATTTACAAGCTATAAGTACAGACGATTCACTACCAATACAAAGTGAGGCGGCTAATTTATGGTTACAAGATTTAGATAATAAATTCCGCTGGGTGTTAAGACCTATTTTACAATTTACTTTTGCTATTTTGTTGCATATTGTTTGGTTTGTTAAGCGATTACCTTTACCTCAATTTAGTGCGCATAAAGCATTACAAAAAACAATTTGCTGGTTTTGTAAATACTTTGTCTCACCAGAAGCCAACCTACTTATTTTAAGGCACTACGCGACAGAATCTAATATTTTGAATTTCTTGTCAGAAAATACAGGGCATGAACATAGAGTTAATCTTTATCCAAAAACAATTAACGACATGTTGCACAGTACATTTGTTGATCATGACCAAGAGTTATTTGATTGCTTTATAAAACTAGGTAATAGCAATAAAACCAGTAATCATAATACGAATAGGCCTTACCAATGGCAGAGTTGGCAACCTATTAATATGGATGAATTGTTAGTTGATAAAAAGGCGACTCAAATTTTAGATTTTGAAACCTCCCATGCTTTATTCATGTGCTTATTTTGTTTGTTACTGAAAAAAGATGAATATCGAGACGCAATAAATGGCTTTAATTTAGATCAATCAATCGCTATAAGAATTGGTCGTATAATTGGTGACGATACCTTAACCGAACTGGCATATAACAAATATCCGCAGTATTTAGTGGGCCCTTGGAACTTAGGGCAACGCTTTTTAATGCATGGCTTTTTTACCGAACACTTATACGCAAAACTAGAAGAAATAAGACAAGCTGAAATATAAAAAATACAGAGAGTTGCTATGAGACATAATGTCTTCAGGTTATTTGGATAGATAACTAGAAGACTTTATTTTTATCTAAAGATATTCGAGCGTATTGACCCTTTGGGTATCAATTTTTTTTAAATAAACCCGTAAGGTAACGTTAGTTTGCATTTATGCTGCGTTATTCTTTTCTTAAGTAAAATAACGGCATATCAAAAACGAAGCCTTGTATAAAGCCTAAACTAGCTGTTGTAAAAATACACTGTAAAGGTAAATACGCTCTAATTAGATAATTAAGCTGCGTTTGAAATCGGCGTATTTTGAATAACTACCGATAAACTTTCTTCACTTGCTTTTTGATATGCTTGTTTAAGCGTATCATTGTCTAACATTGAATCGTCATTAATTAAGCCCGCTTCTTCAATGGTTATTTGATCCCAATCGCGCTCATTAAAGAAATTTTCGATATCTATAAGTTGATCATCTAAAACTTCGTTAGTACAGAACATAGTAAAGGCATGTAAGTCACCCTTTACAAACTTATTTGTTTCACCCATAAATTCTGCAGTACCGCTAATAATTAACATAATTGATCCTTTTCTATTTATTGCAAACGATGTGTAGAGTTAAATGACGATTAACGTCAATTTTTTAACAAAATAAAATTAATTATAGTATAAGCAGAAATCATTCCAGTTTTATTTAGATGTTTTTTCTACTTCTTTTAATGCATGTTGATATAAATGTGTTCCAAGTAACGACAACAAACAATAAGCTGCAAAATAATAAAAACCTTGGCCCACTATCGATAAGGTTTCGCTACTAATATGTAAATTCATTTTGAAGCCAAACATAGAAAGTTGCTGTATATCGGTTGTTTCAGCATGATTTGTAGAAAGAACCGCGAGAAATATAGCAATAACAAAAACATCAGCCATTGACCACTTTCCGATGGAAGCGACAAAACTGATAATTTTCTTTTCAATAACCTGTTCTCTTTTCCAAAAAGCTATCGTAACTAAAATCGTTTTAATCACCGGAATACAGATTGAAAAAATTAAAATAAGCAAGGCGACTAATACTCTGTCATCTTGAAATAGTTCTTGGATTGTAGTTATAAGTGACAATTCTTTATCAACTATAGTTGAAGATAAACCTGTTCCGCTAACGTTTGCTGTCATTTCCATAGATAAAGAAAACATAGGAAGCACTATGCCCGGAACAAATAAAAATAAAGCGATAAGGTTAATTGCAAAGCCTAACTTTTTCTTAATCATAAGAGTGTTTTTAATACTGAGGTAAATTTGATGGCTATTATTCATTATTTTAATTGTGATTTCTAATTATTGTATCGATACCCTAATAAAAATCACGTAAAATATAGGCAACGAACTAAATTACATATTTAGTAAAACATTTAGGAAAATCATGAAAAAGACATTTACCCTTACTCACCCTAAAATTAAATACGAAAGATTAATTGATGGTGTGAAACATGAAGTTAAAAAATACATTAAAAGAGAGCGCAATAAAACACTTCCTGTTGATGCTGATTATTGGGATTTTGATTGTAAATTTGGCTTAACAGAAGCTGAAGCTGAAGAAGTTCATTTAACTGAAATAAATAAACATATTGATAAAGCTGCATCTGAAAATTTAACTTCTTTTTATATAGAAATTATTGCAAAAGAAGGTTTTAGACAATTTAAGTCAGATATTGATGACGAAGAAGACGAAGGTTAATCTTATTTTTCAGCAAGGAGCTAAATAGTGGCAGGCGCTAGTTTATTAACATTAATTGATGATATTGCAACTATTTTGGATGATGTAGCGATACTTTCAAAAGTTGCAGCTAAAAAAACAGCGGGTGTTTTAGGTGACGACTTAGCATTAAACGCAGAGCAAGTTTCTGGCGTTAAAGCCAATCGAGAATTACCCGTTGTTTGGGCTGTTACGAAAGGATCTTTTTTAAATAAATTAATACTGGTTCCTGCAGCTCTTGTTATTAGTGCATTTGCTCCTTCGCTTATTACTATCTTGCTTGTAATTGGTGGTTTGTTTTTGTGTTATGAAGGAGTGGAAAAAGTTGTTGAGAAAATTTTCCACCGTAAAAAAAACCACCAACAACATATAAAAAATGTTATTAACAGCGATGCTGATATAGTCGCTTTAGAGAAAAATAAAATTAAAGGTGCTATTCGTACTGATTTTGTTTTATCTGCTGAAATTGTTGTTATTGTTTTGGGGACATTACAAGACGCCTCGTTTGAAATGCAAGTTATGGTACTTTCCAGTATGGCCTTCTTGATTACTGTTGGTGTTTATGGCCTAGTTGCTGCAATTGTTAAGTTAGACGACTTAGGATTGTATTTATTAAAACAATCGCTATCAGGCTCATTTAGTACACTCAAAAAAGCTTTAGGTAGAGGTTTGTTAACCTTTGCTCCATTACTCATGAAAACATTGGCTATTGTAGGTACTATCGCTATGTTCTTAGTAGGGGGAGGAATTATTGTTCATAGCATCGAGTTTATTCATCATATTATTTCTGATCTTATTTCATGGACTAATAGTTTAATCAGTTTTGATTTTAAAAGTGTTATTTCTATTTTGTTGGAAGGTTTAGTTGGAGTTATAGCTGGCGCTATTTTATTACCTATTGTTTCATTGGGTATAACACTTAAAAAAAGCGTAAAGTCTGATCACAAAGAACCTCGTGAATCTTAAAAAGTATCATAACTACCTAGGTTTTATTATGCTTTTGCCTTTAATTGCTTGGGCAATTACGGGCGGTTTCTTTTTTATTAAACCCGGTTACTCAGAAGCTTACGAACAACTAGCCATAAAAACATATCCTTCGATCAATTCATTTACAACGCCTAACACTAATCAGTGGTCTGAAATTAAAATAATACACTCCATTCTTGGAGAGCATTTATTAGTTAAAAATGAAGATAATAAATGGTCTCATTTGGATAGAGCAACAATGCAAACTATTGAAATACCTAGTGAGCAACAAGTAGAAGCTTTGATCAAAGATGCAATAAAGCATAATACTGAACGTTATGGCAATGTAGTGAGTCTTGATGGTTTAACAGCATTAACGTCTACTCAAGT
This sequence comes from Pseudocolwellia sp. G5-9, assembly GCF_055808995.1. Taxonomy (NCBI): domain Bacteria; kingdom Pseudomonadati; phylum Pseudomonadota; class Gammaproteobacteria; order Alteromonadales; family Colwelliaceae; genus Pseudocolwellia; species Pseudocolwellia sp. G5-9. The sequence continues at coordinate 1,551,182 of NZ_CM147893.1, read as the reverse complement.
TGCAATTACCTTAAATTGGCCTCAAATGAGTTTGTATCAACAAGGTCCTGACACTGAATTTATTGATACTATGTATCAAATTCATTATCTAAAATGGACAGGGATTAAAGCTGTCGATAATGTTTTAGGTGTTGTAGGTTTAGCCCTTGTTGTTCTTTTAGCTTTATTGGGCACTATACTTAGTTTTAAGCGCTATTCCAGTGTCAATAAACAATAAGTCGAGCATACCGAAACTTTGTAACACTTATTTATGTTTACCTTTTTATTAATGAGAATAATTAATGAACGCAGTTCATCGACTTTACGAGCATCGAAAAAGTATCAGTACCACCGTTTATAATTCTAGAGGTTGGAAAGTTAAACGCTGTGAAAAATGTCGTATTGGTTTAACTCATTGTATTTGTAAGTTAACACCTAAGATGACTAGTAATGCCGGTTTTTTATTATTGATGTATGACACAGAAATTTTAAAACCGAGCAATACGGGTAAATTAATTGCTGACGTAGTACCCGATACGTTTGCTTTTTTATGGTCAAGAACTGAAGAAAACAAAGATTTATTAGCGGTTTTAAATGATGAACAATGGCAACCTTTTGTGGTATTTCCCGATCAATATGCCGAGCCTGAAAGAGAGGTTTATAATCAAACACTTGTTGTTAAAGAGGGTAAGCGACCATTATTTATTATGTTAGATGGTAGCTGGCGAGAAGCTAAAAAAATGTTTCGTAAAAGCCCATACCTTAACCGCTTTCCTGTTGTTTCATTTAACCCTGAAATGACAGAAAACAAGGATATGATTTCTCGATATCAAATTAGACAAGCATCAGCTAGTAACCAGTTTGCAACAGCAGAAGTGGCAGCAAGAGTGTTAGATATGTTTGGAGAGGGCGTAAACGCTGAAGTTTTAGATTTATGGTTTGATGTATTTAATTTTCAATATCGACAAAGTGTTTGCCAAGAAAATACAGGTAATCCCCATGCTGTTGAGGATTACCAAAAGTATTTAACAAGCTTATAAACTATTTGATTGTAAGCTTGGTTCGGCTTCTAATAAGCCTGGTGAAGATAGCTGCTGTGTAGTTAACTGATTAACGACATCGCCAATAACAATTAATGTAGGTGGTTTTATATTATGTTCAGCCACTATGTTTTCCAATGTATTTAATTGACCTCGGTACACTTGTTGTTCTGGTTGAGTACCTTTATAAATAAGAGCCGCAGGAGTATCTGCCTTTTTACCATGTGCTATAAGTTTTGCCGCAATTTTAGGTAATGTATTTATCCCCATATAAAAGACAATGGTTTGAGCATTAGACGTTAAACTTTCCCAAGGTAAGTTGAGTTCACCATCATTCTCCATATGCCCTGTAATAAAGGTACAGCCTTGTGCAACACCTCTATGTGTTAAAGGGATACCAGCATAGGTAGTACAACCTGATGCAGCGGTAATACCTGGACATAAATGACAATTAAAACCTTGAGAGAGCACATATTCAGCTTCTTCTCCACCTCTACCAAAAACGAAAGGATCACCACCTTTTAAACGAAGCACTCGTTTACCCAATTTAGCTTGTTCTACAAGTAATTCGTTTATTTGATCTTGAGGAACAGAATGCTTAGCTTGTTTTTTACCTACGTAAAGCTTTTCAGATGTTTCAGGTAGTAAATTAAGAATATCTTGGCTGACTAGACGATCATAAATGGTCACTTCTGCTTGTTGAATAAAGCTTAAGGCCCGTAAAGTCAATAGTTCAGGATCACCCGGGCCAGCACCGACTAATGCTACCTCACCAGAATTTAAAACGGCTTTACTATTAAACGTAATGTTTGAATTTTTGTCATTAATTAGCATCGGAAACCTTTATGCTGTCCAGAGGTATTGTATATGAACGTCTTATACTGTCTTTTATATAGTTGCTTCAGGTTAAATTACACATGATGCCAATTATTGTCATATTATCATTTTAAGTGAGAACCCTAAAAACTCTTTTATTTTACTATATATTAATAATTTATATGTAGTTGTATTTATAGTTTTTTAGGTTATAGCTCTCAAAAGAAAAAGCCTAACGAGAGTTGTTAGGCTTTTATATTTTTAAGTGGATTTTAAAGGGAGTTAAGAAGCTTTTGAGCGTCTTCGCGTTCCGTAAATCTGTTTTTATTAGCTAGTGACTGTTTTAGTTCTCGCTTGGCTTCTTCAATTCTATTTAACTTAACTAAGGTATAACCAATATGATAGTTAATTGAAGGATTATTGGAATCCATTGAATAGGCTTTTCTGAGAATTGACAAGCTTTCATCAAATTTATTATTAAGACTTAAAATCCAACCATAAGTGTCAATTATTGCAGAAGAGTTGTTATTTAATTCCATAGATTTTTTTGAGTATGCCTCTGCTTTATTCAAATCAATAGTGATATATATGTTAGCTAAGTTATTTAATATAGAAGCTTTGTTTATTAAATTATCAACAGTAACTAATTTTTCGTAGTGACCTTTAGCTTCTTTAACATTCCCTTTACCTAATAAGTAATCGGCATATATGGATCGCATTAAATAATTCTCTGGATTTTTAGCTAATATATTTTTTAATGTGGCCGTAAAGCTCTGTTCTTCTACTTTATCTAAGGCTAGTTGATATAATTTTAATAACACAATATGAAAGTTATTATCTTTATCTAAAGCTTTTAAATAAAATTTATGAGCGGCAACTTTATTACCTTTTTTGAGATGGTAGTCACCTCTAAGCATTAATACATTAGGATCATATCTATTCGCTTTTTCAAGTTTTGATAAAATGGAATTAGCTTCAGAAAAATCACCTAAATCGATTTCAAGTTTCGCGAGTGAACGTTGTATAAATATATTTTTAGGTTCAATAGAAAGTGCTTTTTCTAAGCTCTTTTTAGCGCCAGATATATCATTTGCTTGTATCTGCATTTGACTCATTACAAAAATATCTCTTGGTGTAGTAACCACGCCAGAAAGTAGCTGTAATTGTTTTTTAGCATTAGTGAAATCGTTTAAGCCCAAGTAAATTTGTGCTTTCATTTTTATATATTTAGCATTTAAAAAGCTTAACTTACTTAACCTATCAACTTGTTCTAATGCTTGTTCATAATCTTTTTGCTGATAATTAAGCTCCATTAAAGTTTCTAAGGCTGGAATGTAAGTTGAGTTTTTACTTATTATTTGAGTAAGTACTTCTTTCGCTTGCTCTACATTACCCATATCTCTATCAATTTTAGCATTAAGTACTTTTAATGATAAATTATTGGGTTGAGTTTCAATTAATCGTGCAGATATTGCTTTAGCATCTTCAAATTTAGATAAAGCAGCGTTAGCGGTTGCACTATTAAATAGAGCATTAAAATTATTAGGTTGTTGTTTTAAAATTTGAGATAAAACATCTAAGGCTTCAAGCCAATTATTTTGTTGTAATAATAAACTGGCTTTAAAACTCAAATAATCAACATTAGTCGCATTGATTTTAATTAGCTCGTCGGCAATATTATGAGCTTCAGATATTTGGTTGTTAGCTGAAAACAGTAACCCTTTAGTTATTGAATATGCAGGTGAAAAATCTACAGGTTTATTTTCTTCTAATAATTGTAATGCTTTATCTAATTGATTACTTTTAGCTAGCAGGTTTGCTTTGGCTAAAATAAATTGTAAATGCTTACCATAATTTTTTTCTAATGGAGATAATATTTGTTCGGCTTTGTAAATTTTATTATCGTCAAGATAAAGCTCAAAGAGTTTTATTGAAAGTTCTAAATTATGTTTAATAAATTTATTTTTGTTTTCGAGTAACTCAAATGCTTTTGAAGCTTGACCTTGGCTTAAGTAAATATCAACCAGTAAACTGATCCCACTTAAATCTTGAGGTTGCTCTTTTACATAAAACTGCAACTCTTTTTGGGCTAACTCTAAGTTGTTTTGTAAATAAGCAGCTGTTCCAGCCACTAACGATAGTGATACATTGCTATTTCTTTTTTCATCACTAAGAAGTGATAATTTTTGGCTAATATCAATAAGTATCTGATTTGCTTCTTCCGTCTTAGAGCTATAGGCGAACAAGCGGCTTTTAAGTAGTTTTGCAAAAGGATCATCGGGGGTTTCTTTTAATATATTCTCTACTAATGCAAGGGCTTCTTTAGTCATATTAGCGTTGGCGTAAGCATTGGCCAGAGCTCTTTGAATAAAAGGGTCTTCAGGATTTACCTTATAACCTTGCTTATAAGCTTGAAGAGATTGATCATATTCAGATTTGTTATCGTGCAGCTGTCCTTTTAAATTCCACACTCGACTATCGTTTGGAAAAAGTATTTGTGCTTTAGCAATAAGATTTTCAGCATCAGAAAAGTTTCTTTGTTGTAACTCAAAAGCTGATAACGCACTAATAGTTCTCAGATCATTTGGAGCAAGGGCGTAGGCTTTTTTATAATAGATCTTAGCGTTATCGTAGTCTTTCATTGCTGAATAAGCATTACCTGATAGTAAAAATGCTGTTAGCTGACTGGCGGGAGTTAAATGTTTGTTTGAGCTTAATTTAATAACATCGTCAAAAGAGTTTGTTAACATTAAGGCGCTGGTAAGGTCGTCAATTAAAAAATTGACATCAGCTCCTCTAAATAAGGCTTCTTGTAAAACTTCTATACCTTCAAAGTACAAACCTTTTTTAAGTAATACTCTGCCCATAAGAACAATGGCAGGCAAATTATCTTCTTCGTCTTTTAAAACGTTTTTTAAGTGAACATAAGCCTCGTCTACTTCGTTTTTATTATAAGAGGTTAGTGCTTTTTCAAAATCATTAAAAGCGTAAGAATTGAGAGACAGTAATAATGTAGATGCTATAAGTAATGAACGCATATTTATCCAGCTTTAAGGTTGATAACAAAACTTGAAACATTTGTAATTATTCACTTTGTTATAGAAGTGAATTTATTAATTCAATTATTATTATATTTTATTAAGAGTTTAATAGAATTAGTGTGCTATGAATATAGCCTAGTTTTTAGATAAAAAAAAGATGGCTTAGCCATCTTTTTAATAACAAAAATAAATTATTATTTAATTTTACGTCTGTTTGCAGCAAATAAACCAATTAATGCTAAGCCAAACATTGTAATAGAAGTAGGTTCTGGTACTGATGTAGATGGCGGTGGTGGAGTACCTGGATCTTTCGAAAAAGAAACACCAGATAATTTCATACCGTCGTTACCTTCTAAGCCGCTTGTATCCGTTGAACTAAACACAGAGTTTAAGGCACTAATTATCCAATACTGAGAATATGTTCCTGTTACGTTACTTGTAGCATTTGTGAAGCTAGTAGTATAGTAACCGCCGGTATCCTGCATTTGAGAATAACCAGATGAAATTGTTTGATTACTTTTAACATTAGCCCAGCTATTACCATTAAGGTTGTTGCTACTTAAAGCCGCTACAGTTACTTGGTTATTAGATGTATTGCCAAGATTCCATGAATAAGTTGCTTCAGAAAGGTTTACAGCTACAGAAAATTCAAGTAAATATGTATCATAATCTTGGCTGCCTGCGGATAAGTTATCTGCTGAGTGAGAATAACCATCCACCCATGTTTTTTGGGTACCATTAGATTTTGATTCATCACGGTTTTCCATTGACCAACCATTACCATTTTTATCAAAATCTCTAGCACGTTCGATTTTATCATCACCAGTTAATGGGTTAGCTGATGAACCACCAGAAAAACTTGCTGTATCAGACCAACCTGAAACGTTAATAGTAACACCATCAGATACAACTGAAAATTGGTTGAAGTTATTCCCAGTGTCACTTACTGAGCCAAAATTGGTTGTACTTGCAAATGCAGATGCCGACATTAATGCCAACCCCGCCATGCTTAATTTACTTATATTTAACAACATGTTAACTCCAATATTATGTTATTTAACGTAATGTAATGCTCATAATGCCATTACATTTAAATTTTGTTTTAATTAAAGCATTAATTATGCCTAAATTAAAAATTTGTTTTTTTTCAGTTTGTTACTTTTGTTTTCTTATTATTTTTATTACTTGTTTAGTTTAACTGTAAAAAATCTAGACACTCATGGTAGTGTTTTTATTACTATTTATTAACTTGTTGTTAACGTTTTAGATTTGTTGCTTTTTCTCTCAAATAACTCTATTTATTACAAATAACTTATAAAGCTATTATATTTTAGATATTTACTTAGTGCTAGAATAATATGAATAAAATTGTTTAATAAATATAAGTGTATAAATATCATGAATTTTAGTCCTTTAGTACATGAACTTATTGATGCTTTAAAGTGCTTACCGGGCGTAGGTGCTAAGTCAGCCCAAAGAATGGCATTCTATTTGTTAGAACGAAATAGAGTTGGTGGTACTAAATTGTCTCATTCGTTGAAAAATGCCATGGAAAATGTTGGTCATTGTCAGCAATGCAGAACGTTTACAGAGCAAGATTTATGTGAGATTTGTCAAAATCCTAAACGTGAAATTGTACAGCAACTTTGTATTGTAGAATCGCCTGCCGATGTTATTGCTATTGAGCAAACGAGTGAATTTAAAGGGAAGTATTTTATTCTTATGGGGCATTTATCTCCTATTGATGGAATAGGCCCAGAAGATTTAGGGCTTGATGTACTAAGTACACTACTCACGAGCGATAACTTTAAGGAAGTTATTCTTGCGACTAACCCGACAGTAGAAGGTGAGGCAACAGCACATTATATTGCTGAATTAGCATCAAAATATAATGTGGATGTTTCACGCATTGCACATGGAGTTCCAGTTGGAGGCGAACTGGAGTATGTAGACGGAAATACTTTGTCTCATGCTTTATCTGGCCGAAAACGTTATTCATAAAATATGATTTCAAATTATATTGATTTAATTATTCGATTATTTATTTTTATTTCTTATTGAATTGATGAATATTGCAAATATGGTCAGTAGTTAGGGCTTTGTTAACTTTCTTTTATCATCAAAGGTTGAAAAGAAAAAAGACAGTCTTATATCTAATGGCAACTAACAACAATAGATGTAACTTTTATGTTATTTCGTGTTTGTTGTCCATGTATGACCCAATGAGTTTTAGTTTGAAGAGGTTTATTCAATGACTGATATAAAAAATACCGAAAATCATAGTTTTAGTGCTGATACAGCTAAAATATTGAAATTAATGATCCATTCATTATATTCGAATAAAGAAATTTTCTTACGTGAATTAGTATCTAACGCTGCAGATGCTGCTGATAAATTACGTTTTAGAGCATTATCAAATGCTGATTTATATGAAGGTGATAGCGACTTACGTGTTCGTGTAAGTGCTGATAAAGAAAATAATACCTTAACTATTTCAGATAACGGTATAGGTATGAACCATGAAGATGTCGTTACTCATTTAGGTACTATTGCTAAATCAGGAACTGCGGATTTCTTTTCTCAGTTATCAGGCGATCAAGCGTCTGATTCTCAATTGATTGGTCAATTTGGTGTTGGCTTTTATTCTGCTTTTATTGTTGCTGATAGAGTAACAGTACGTTCTCGCGCTGCTGGTGATGACGCGTCTAAAGGTGTGGAGTGGAGTAGTGAAGGCGAAGGTGAATTTACAACGGCTCAAATAGATAAAGCGAATCGTGGTACTGATATTATTCTTCATTTAAAAGAAGATGAGTCTGAATTTGCAGACGATTGGCGTTTGAAGTCGATAGTGACTAAATATTCGGATCATATTTCAGTGTCAGTTGAAATGTTAACTCCTGCTGTTGAAGCTGTAGCAGAAGAAAAAGATGATGAAGGTAATGTAACTCGACCTGCTATCGAAGCAAAAGAAGCTACATGGGAAACCGTTAATAAAGCAACAGCATTATGGACACGTGAAAAATCTGAAGTGTCTGATGATGAATATAAAGAATTCTATAAACATGTATCGCACGATTATGGTGACCCTCTACTTTGGGCACATAATAGAGTAGAAGGTAAAACCGAATACACAAGCTTATTATACGTTCCTGCTAAAGCTCCTTTTGATTTACATAATCGTGAAAAACAACACGGCTTAAAATTATATGTTCAACGTGTTTTCATTATGGATGACGCTGAACAATTTATGCCAACGTATTTACGCTTTGTTAAAGGTTTATTAGATTCTAATGATTTACCTTTAAATGTTTCTCGCGAAATTTTACAAGACAATAAAGTGACTCAAGCGATCAGAAAAGGCTGTACTAAACGTGTTTTAACTATGTTAGAGCGTTTAGGAAATAATGATAAAGAAAAATATCAAATATTCTGGAATGAATTTGGGCAAGTCTTAAAAGAAGGTCCAGCTGAAGACATGGCTCATAAAGAGCAAATTGCTAAATTACTTCGTTTTGCTTCGACAAACGAGAATACAGATGTGCAAAGTGTTTCTTTACCTGAATACATTGAGCGCATGAAAGAAGGGCAAGATAAAATTTATTATGTTGTTGCTGATAATTTCTCAGCCGCAAAAAATAGTCCTCATTTAGAAGTGTTCCGTAAAAAAGGTATTGAAGTATTATTGTTGTCTGATCGTATTGATGAATGGATGATAAGTCATTTAAATGAGTTTGATGGTAAACAGCTTCAATCAGTTACTCGTGGTGGTTTAGATTTAGGTGATATGGATGATGCTGAAACTAAAGAAGCACAAGAAAAACTTGAACAAGAGTTTGACTCGGTTGTTACACGTATAAAAGCTGCGTTAAAAGGTAAAGTAAAAGATGTTAAATTATCGCAACGCTTAACAGACTCTCCTGCTTGTATTGTTACCGATGAAAATGATATGAGTAGTCAAATGATTAAACTCATGGAATCTGTAGGGCAAAGTGTGCCAGAAACACTGCCTATATTCGAAATAAATGCAGAACATGAATTAGTTAAACATATCTCAGATGAATCTGATGATGATCAATTTAATCAATGGACTGAGGTTTTATTCGATCAAGCTATGTTAGCTGAACGTGGTAGTTTAAAAGATCCTGCATCTTTTGTGACTCGTTTAAATAAATTGATGTTAAGTTTAACTAAGTAAAAGTTTAATATACTACTTTAGTATTAAAAAGGAGTCGAATGGCTCCTTTTTTGATGATTGTGTTATATTCTTACTTGTTTGCAGCCATCTGAAAATGTATAGTGTTGCTTTTTAAATTCATCATAAATTATAAAGGGCTTTTTTAAATGCGCATTATTTTATTAGGTGCTCCAGGGGCTGGTAAAGGTACTCAAGCACAATTTTTAATGGCCAAGTTTGGCATCCCACAAATTTCTACCGGTGATATGCTTCGAGCGGCGATTAAAGCGGGTACAGAACTTGGTATTAAAGCTAAAGAAGTAATGGACGCAGGTCAGTTAGTTTCTGATGAACTTATTATCGGTTTAGTTAAAGAACGTATTACGCAAGATGACTGTAAAGCAGGATTTTTACTTGATGGTTTTCCTCGCACTATTCCACAAGCTGATGCCATGAAAGAAAACAACGTTATTGTTGATCATGTTATTGAGTTTGATGTTCCAGATAGTGTGATTGTTGAAAGAATGGCGGGTCGTCGCGTACATTCAGGTTCAGGTCGTGTATATCATTTAATATATAATCCTCCTGCCATTGAAGGGAAGGATGACGAAACAGGTGAAGACCTTTCAATTCGTCCTGATGATGAAGAAGCTACAGTTCGTAAACGTTTAGCTGTATATCATGAACAAACTAAGCCTTTAGTTGCTTATTATCAGCAAGAAGCTAAATCAGGTGCTTGTTCATATCTTACAATAGATGGAACTCAACCCGTTGAAGTGGTAAATACCATCTTATCTGAAAAGCTTTCGTAATTTTTTTATATAGTACTTTTTATATTAATGAATTGAGTGGTTTATACGTAGAAAATAATAGGGGTTGTTGATCTTTCGAGTATGATTTTTGTTCAATTTAAAAGCGCTTTAGTCACAGGTTTTACGTTCCAAACAAAACCTAAGTACCTGCATCCGTGCAGGCAAGGCAAACGTTTTGTCACATAGTCATTCTATGTAAAAAAGGTTTACAGATTATATGCTCCTGCATAATCTAAGTACCTACATCCATGTAGGCAACGAAGAATAAATCGCTTTTAAATGAACCCTTGGGCAGCGCCTGTTTGATATTTCTACATCGTTATAGTGATTTTATGTGGAACGACCACACATCAATCACTATGCCTTGTATAAAAGTCAAACAGACTGCTGAAAAAAAATACCTGAAAGGTCAACAGACCCTAAACATAAGTCATTTTAATAGTTAACTAATTGTTTTAATTATTAAATAAAATGATAAAGTGGTTAGTGATTTTAAGTAGTAGCAATGATCAGTTAATTACTAGGATTAGTATAGATATTAAAAGCTCGTTTATAACGAGCTTTTTTGATTTTAATACATTGATTTTTTGTACTAAATACCACTATTATTTCTTCATAAAGTTTTAATCTTCAACTGTAATAATATTACAAAGTCACTTATCTTTATTGGTGATTTTTTGTGTCGTTACTATTTGTTATCTTGTAACCTTTTTATTTTTCATACTTCCGTCAGTGAGCATAAATATGCAAAAAGCTTCTTTGTTACATCGTTTATATGAAGATATCAACGACATTATTATTAAACGTCAGCATCCAGTAACAGGTTTACTTCCAGCAAGTACCGCTATTACAACGCATGGAGATTATACCGATGCATGGGTAAGAGATAATGTTTACTCTATCTTAAGCGTTTGGAGCCTTAGTATGGCCTTTAAACGGGGCGGAGATAAAATTAAATGTGACGAGCTAGAGCAATCGACTATCAAATTAATGCGTGGCTTGCTTATTTCTATGATGAGGCAGGCTGATAAAGTTGAAAAATTTAAAGCCACTTTAGATCCTATGGATTGCTTACACGCAAAATATAGTACAACAACGGGTCTAACTGTTGTTGGTGATGATGAATGGGGGCACTTACAAATAGATGCAACATCAATATTTTTATTGATGATCGGACAAATGTCTGCTTCTGGTTTACGTATTATTAAAACTATTGATGAAGTCGATTTTATTCAAAACTTAGTTTATTACATCGCTTTCGCCTATAGAACTCCAGATTATGGTATTTGGGAGCGAGGCAATAAAATAAATAATGGTAAAACAGAAATTAATGCAAGTTCTGTTGGTATGGCAAAAGCAGCTTTACAAGCGTTAGATGGGTTTAACCTTTTTGGTAAAGATGCAAACCCTAGAGCTATTATTCATACCATTCCAGATGCTGTTTCTAGAGCACGTAATACGTTAGCTCACCTTTTACCACGAGAATCTATGTCAAAAGAGGTTGATAGTGCACTTTTAAGCATTATTGGTTTCCCTGCTTTTGCTGTTAGCGACAAACAAGTTATAAATAAAACGAAAAATAAAATTTTATCTGAGTTAGGGGGAGATTACGGTTGTAAACGCTTTTTGTGGGATGGTCATCAAACAGCAGTAGAAGATCATAGCCGAATTCATTATGAGCATTCAGAACTCGCTAATTTTGCAAATATTGAATCAGAGTGGCCGTTATTTTATACCTATTTATATATTCAAGCATTATTTGACAATGATGCAGATGAGGCTAAAAAGTATAGAGAAAAACTTGAAGCTGTTATGGTTGAAGCTGGGGGGAAGAAACTTTTACCAGAGCTTTATTTTGTAGAAGACGAAAATATTGAAGCGGAGAGAGCGTCTCCTGGAAGTCAGCCAAGAACACGCAATGAAAACGTGCCATTAGTTTGGGCACAAAGTCTTTATTTTACAGGATTAATGCTTGATGAAGGCGTTATTGAACAAGATGATCTCGATCCTTTGCAGTTAAGGTTTAGATCGACTAAAGATAATGAAGCACAACTTGCCCTAGTAGTATTGGCCGAAAATAACAGTGTTAAGCAGCAATTAGCTGAGAAAGGGGTTATTGCTGAAACCATCAATGAAATTAGCCCTATAAGTGTTATTACTGCTGAAGAGCTTGTTGAGTGTTATCGAAGAGTTGGAGCTAATGAGAGTTTAAATCTTACAGGACGCCCAAAACGTCGTTTACAAGGGCTAGCTACAGCACAAACATATACCTTTAATGGCAAAGCCTATTTGTCGTTATCAAGCCTTCAACATAAAGAAAATAACTATCGAATTTTTGATGCTGAATTAGCCAGTGAGCATTTAAAAGGTGAAGTGGATGATATTAGTAAGCATTGGATAAACGATGAGGCTGCCGTTTTTACCTATCTATTGACTCAGGATATGTGTGACAGCGTCAATGCAGATGTATTGTTAGATACTATTCGTTCTTTACAGTTAAGAGCAACACAAACCAATATTGGTTATGCTTCTGCAAGTTTGGCTTATAGAGCATCAAGAGTGAACCAACTGGTTGTGCCTAATATTACTATTCAAGCGTTAGATAATACGCCTGAAGTTTCAGATTCACACATTATCCCATTCGATTTTTCTTTATTTTCAGAGTCTTTGCAAAAAGAATTGCAATCGTTAAATTATTCTGACAAAACAAGTTATGAGCAATTAATGGCATGGAGTAAAGTATATCAATTAGATTCTCATTTACCCCAAAATATAGAGAGTTCGGTTCTAACGCAATATGCCAGTATTACATTTAAATCATTAGTTGAAAGTATATATAGTAGGGCTCAACATAAACAACATTGGTTGACTGCTCGTTTGTGTTTTTCTCTACTTGAACTTTCTTATAAAGATCTTGCAGATGATGTGTCACAAGTATGTGCTCGTCATATATCTATCGTTGTAGGACAAAAGGATCAAACGGTATTAAATGGTGAACATGCCTTACTAAAACCTAAAAAATTAGTGAAACTACTTGATGAAGCCTCTAGTAATTTACTGGAAAGAACCTTAATACAAGAGTTTTTGGTTATTCTGGGAAACACCATACGTATTAATACTCAATTATTTAATGGTTTACGTTCTATTAAGTTGAATAGCGTTTTAGCACTTTGTGCGGAACATTCTGAATGTACGGAAGAGTCTCTGGTTGATTTATCAAGTAAATCACCGGCTGAATTAAATATGTTAGTACAGAAAATATTGAATGCTCAACAAGAAGCGTTTAATTACGATGTTGAATACAGTTTTAGTGCTAAAACCAATAATCAAAATGTTAGTAATAAAATGCAAGCTATTGATACAGATTGGTTACAGTGGCGAACGGCTAAAGGCTTGATTACACGTATCGACGATGTGTTTTTAACAGACATTTGGCAAAGTTTATCAAATACTCAATATATTATTTTTGGTGATAATATAAACTCAGGGGAAGCTTTAGATTCCAATTTAATCAGAACTTCAATGACTCCCAGAGAAGAAAGTTTTGCGCGTACGCTAGACGTACTCATCCAACATTTGCATCCAATTTATTATAAATCAGCAATTGTTGAAGTTTTATATGCTTTTACCCAGTACTGTAAAAAATCACCAGATTGCCAATTTGAAAAAATTGTTTTAGGTGAGGTAATAGAGCAAATGGCAAAAGATTATGTAGATGATTCACAGTCTGTCAAAGGTCATAATCGAAGTTTAGATATTTTAATGGCTCAATCTCCAGAGGTTTTGCAAAAGTACGCGTGTAAAGTGTTTGAATCTCTTTAAATTGATCATATCGTTTGAATAGTGAAAATATGTGTCAGCTTATTTTACAAATGGATTTTACATTTGAATGATGGTTTGTTTAAGTTGTTGAATATAAAAGGTTAAAGTTAGTTGGCATATACTGTGCATTGTTTTGGTATATCTAACTTAAACCTGATGATAACACCATCATTAGTAAACATTTAATACAAAGGGTACTAAACATGAAAAAATTATTACTAGCTTCTTTGATCACTAGTGCTTCATTTGCTGCTTCTGCTGATGTAGTTACATTTAACGATTCATCTTTTAACGGAACTCCTGGTTCTGAAATCGTTTTTGATTTTATTGATTTTGATGCTGATTTAGCTGATGTAACACAAACTGATACAGACCTTAGTGGTGATATTACAGGTACTGAAGCTTTCTCTGAGTTCGGTTCTACTGATATCGTAAACTTTAAACTTGGTGGTACACTTTTAGGTGTTGATGCTGCATATGAAGTATTTTACAACTATGCATTTTCAGGAACAGTAACAAACAATGGAACGGGTACATTAGATATCACATTCAATGCTGGTGCTTCTGGTTTATATGTTGATACAACGAATGTTGGTAACGGCATGTTTGACGGCGGAACAGAAATCGCTTCATTTGGTTTAAATACTGGCGGTTGTTCTATTAATATAACCCCAGGTGCATTACAAAACAAAGGTTTTTGTGGTATTGATTTAAGCCTTAACTTTGCTGCAGGTTACTTCTTTAACGCTAATGGTGATGATTTATCAACAACTTCAGGTGCTAAATCAGCTACTTTAATCGTAACTGTACAAGATATACTTGGTTTAAGCCCTACTTACCCAGCAATAGGTGGTACTCAAAACTTTCAAATTTCACATGACGGTAACATGACGTTAAGTGTACCAGAGCCAGCTTCAGTAGCTATCTTAGGTTTAGGTTTATTAGGTTTTGCTGGCGCACGTCGTCGTAAAGCATAATTAATCAACTTATAAGTTAATAAAAAGCCGAACAAAAAGTTCGGCTTTTTTGTGTTTAAAATTTAAGAATTCTTTTCTGTTGTTCCTTAACCCTATTTTCCTATTATGAATAACCATAAACTATAAGATTATAAATTTAATTAAGAAAAGCCATTCAATATTTATTAATTCAGTATAATTACGTATAGTGTGCTAAAAAATAAGGATATGTTAAAAATAAAGCTCAATATCTATTTAATTAAATAAATATTATCTATAAGGTTTATTTTTATTATAAATCACACATGCCAAATGCTATTTATGTAAAGCACCTAAGTTTTAAATATAAAAACAACAGCTTTTATTCATTATCAGATATTTCTTTAACCATTAAAGCAAATAAATGTACGGGTATTATTGGGCCTAATGGTGCAGGTAAATCGACTTTTATTTCTGCGTTATGTGGTTTGCTACCTTCATTTGAGGGGCAGGTATTTTATGATGAAAACCAGATACAACCTTTAATTGAATCGGTTAAAGAAAAAGTCGCTTTAGTGCCGCAGGAATATGCCTTCTATCCACAATTATCGGTTAAGCAAAATCTTTATTATTTTCTATCTCTTTGTGTACAATCAAAAAAAACAAAAAAAGATAAACATGCGTTTATTAATGAAATTCTTGAGCAATGCGTACTCACCCATGTAAGTCATATTAAAGTGAGTAAACTTTCAGGTGGGTATAAACGTCGTTTAAATATCGCGATAGCCTTGGTTAAACAACCCAAAGTTTTATTTTTAGATGAGCCAACGGTTGGTATAGACCCTGAATCGAGGGCTATTATTATTACTTTACTTGAGCAATTTAAAGCGGAAGGTAAAACCTTATTGTTTACTTCCCATATGCTTGATGAAGTTGAAAAAGTTTGTGACGATATCATTATACTTAAAGATGGAAAAGCATCGCTTATTGAGCAAACACAACAAAAGAATTTATTACTATCAGTAGAGTTTGAGCACGAACCTTCAAGTACTAACTATCTCAGCGGTTATCAAAAAATTGCAGCGTGTAAATATCAGTTACTTCTTACTTCCCCAGAAGAACTCAATAGTCATTTATTGCAGTTAAGCCAATTAAAAGCATCGATAAAAAATATTCATTATTCAGCTAATTCTGTTGAGCATATGTATAAGCAAGGGACCACGGGCAATAAATTATGATTTTAAGTAGCCTAAATAAAGAAGCTCGCATTATTTTGAGTGATATACACAGTATTGGTGTTTTACTCATATTGCCTATCGCTTTCATGTTAATTATGACATTTGCAATGAGTGAGCAAGGCACTGATGTAATAAATAAAACTTCAGTGAGCTTTATCTCTGAAAATACCGATCCTATATCATTAGCTTATAAAAGTTATATAAAGCAGCAAGGTTTTACACTTGTTGAAAATGAGGGCTTAGCGGATATTTCTATAAAACTACCGAGTTCCTTTAATAACCAAATATTATCAGGCTTAGCTAAGGGAGCTATTGTTGTTAATATTCAAGCGAATATGACTCCTCAAAAAAAAGCAGCGGTTATAAGGCTTATTCAAACTGCATTGTCTAAACTAAGACTTCATGCTTTTATGCTTGAAAGTGGCGACTTAGATGAAGATCTCTCTTTAACTGAACAAATTAAAGAAATAGAAAACAGTACCGAAGTTGCTTCTTATTTTACTGTAGTAACACAGAATAAACAGACGTTTACACCTATTTTATATAGTGTACCTTCATGGATTGTTTTTGGGCTTTATTTTATTGTTTTACCTGTTTCAATTACCGTAATAAACGAAAAGCAAAATGGCACGCTAATTAGATTAAAAACATTTCCTATATCTACGAGCCAATATTTTATGAGTAAATTCAGTGCTTTTTACTTATTAAGTATACTGCAGCTTATTTTATTAACTTTAGTTGGTGTATTTGTTGTACCTGTTGTGACAGAGCAGCCGGATATATTTATAAGCCATTGGGGCGTTTATATCATAGGGAGTTTATTTATTATATTAGCGGCTAATGCTTTAGCGTTTTTTATTGCTTCTTTAGTCAATAGCTATGAGCAAGCCATTGTTTTTGGCGGAGGAATAAATATATTATTAGCGGCTATTAGTGGCTTTATGGTGCCTATTGATATTTTACCAGAGGTAATGGCTAAAATAGCAACTTACTCACCTTTATATTGGTCTGCTGAAATTATTCGAAATTTATTTTCAGGCAAAGAATTTGTCGATATTTTACCGTATTTACTTAAGTTACTTATATTTAGTTTATTCGTTTTATCAATGGCTTTTTATTTATTCATCAACAAAATCAGGAAATTAATGTGGAACTAGAAGAGTTAAAACAAAAACTAAAAAAAATGATTGTTGAAGAATGTGAAAAAGAAGACGATATTGCTTGGAATGATATTTTAGATGATGAAATGTTATTTGGTAGTGACTCTCGAGTAGGTTTAGACTCTTTAGATGCATTACAACTGTCTTTGGTATTAAAGAAAACCTTTGCGATAAAAGTTGAAGGTTCTAAAGAAAGCCGAAAGCATTTAACAACAATTAATAGTATTGCCAATTTAATTGCTGAAAATAGCTAATATGATTAAAAGAACATATGCATGAATAAAGTTTTTGTTGTTGCTTCTGCTTCTATTAGTGCGATAGGAGAACAGAAAAATTGTCAGTATGTTGTTGATAATACTGAAAATATGTTAGCGGTTGAAATTCCGGCTGAAAACAAAAGTGCGCTCTATTTTCCAATAAATAAAAACAGGCTACACAAAACATTTGATGAGATGATCTCGTTGTTATCTTCTCAAATAGAGGTCGTTATTCAACAAGCGAATTTAACCTCTGAAGAACTCGCTCAAACTGTCTTATTCTTAGGATCTACATCTCTTGATATAGCGTGCGTAGAGCCAGATGAAAATAAATCGATTTGGTTATCCCAAACTGACAGGTTAAGCCAAAAACTAGCGTCGTTATTTGGTTTACATACAATACATTACACTTTTAATACGGCTTGTACTTCGAGTGCGAATGCTGTGCTGTACGCTACTCAATTTATAAAACACAACAAAATTAAACATGCGCTTGTTATTGGTTGCGAGTTTTTCAATCAACTCTCTATTAATGGATTTGATTCATTAGATTTATTTAGTAACTCAGGTGTTAGGCCTTTTTCAAATACACGAGATGGGCTTTTATTAGGTGAGGGCGTTGGTGTATTGATGTTATCAAGTATGCCCAAGTCATCAACTATTTTTGAGGTGTTAGGTGGTTATTCATCATGTGACGATTTTAGCTTAACTATTACAGATGAAAATGGTGACCATATTGTTGAAGTAGTAGAAAAAGCACTCGCTAATGGGAATATTAATAAATCAGATATCGATCTCATTAAAATACATGGAACCGCTTCACAAATGAGTGATTTAGCTGAATGTAATGCTATTACTCGTTTGTTCAAGCCGCTTGATAACGCACCTGAGATACTTGGATTTAAATCCTTTTTAGGTCATACATTAGGGGCTTGTGGTGTTTTAGAATTAGCCTTGCTTGAGCATCTTTTTCAACAAGAAATTCTTCCTGAATGTACATATCAAAAACAAGAGAAAAATGATCTTTTGCATTCTTTTATTTCATCTGTTGAAAAAATGATGTTATCAGAACATATTTTACTTAATCATTTTGGCTTTGGTGGGAATAACGCTGCTGTCATTTTAAAAAATATAAAACTCACCAGCAACAAGAGGTTAATTCGTGATGAACTCTGATCCGTGCTTGGCTCTTATTGCTTATGAGAAGGTGAGTGTATCTAACGAACTTTCTGATAAAGATATACGGTCTTTAGTGAAAAATGAAACTGATTTACCTGTAAGACGATTAGATACGTTTACTTTGTTGTCGTTATTAGCTGTCTATCGTTTATTCAATAACTCTTCAGAGCTATATAAAAAATCATCCAAGCCATTATCTTTATATAGTGCCGCAGAATATTTAAGTGTAGAGCTTTTTCAATCGGTTATTACGAGTATGAAGAATAATGAATCTATAAGGCCTTTTGATTTTATTGCTACTGTGGGTAATGCGGCAAACTTTTATATTGCCAAAGAGTTTAATATAAAAGGCCCCAATGTTTTTATAGGTGCTAGTGAGCAACCTTTTATGAAAAGCTGTGCATTAGCTGAAATGGACTTTTTAGAAGGTCATAGCTCGCAAGGCATTGTTATTGTATGGTCAATCACTGAAAGTTCACGTCAGTGTTATGCTTTTATTATTGAAAAATGTGAAACGGGTATTATAGGTAAAATTGACAATGAGGAGGATTATTTAAACATTGATGAATTGATTAAAAAAAATCTAAGTATTCCTATTCCTGCTCACATTCAGCGTTTGTTTTAGTTATTACATGTCGGTTTTTATTTTATATGCAAAAGTGAGTGATTCATGGTTTATTGAACAATATAACCAATATATTCCTTTATTGAATCATGAAGATAAAAATCGTTTTAATACAATGAAAAGCCCATTAAAACGTCAACAATTCCTCCTGAGTCGAGTTTTATTGCTTCAAGCTGCGACTCAGTTGCTCCAACAAAAATCACTGACTTTAAAAGCAGAAGGTGAACCAAAAGAAAACAGTTACTTAGAAATCGCCCAAATAAAGACTTACCAAATAGAGAATTACACTCAATTACTCATCAATCAAAAGTATAGTTTCTCAATTTCAATCACTCATAGTGGCTCTGTTGCCGCAGTATGTATTAGTTCACAACAGTTAAAGCTAGGGATTGATATTGAAAAAATTAAACCTAGAAAGTTTGTTGAATTAGCTCAAGAATTTTGTGTGGAAGATGAGTTAACCCTTTTAAATAATAAGCAATACGACTCTTACTATTTTTATAAACTATGGACAGCTAAAGAAGCACTAACTAAAGCAACACAAGCTAACTTAACTGATTTGTTCTCTTTTAATTGCTCTAATGTACTTATTAAAAATATTGGAACATTTAACTTTAATCATTCTCTTTTTTCTTATAATACCTGCAATTTATATAATGAATCAGAAACCTATATAGGTACCGTTGTTTTTGAAACTTTAGATAATAAAAAAGCGTTAAGCGATATGTGTGAAAAAGCAGAAAAGATCAGCTGGCATAAATATAAAGCTTAGCTCTTTATTTGTTTTTTAATTGAACGAATTATTGTGTTTTCAACGTTATAACCTTGTATTGATTCATGTTAGCTGTAGATAGTTAACTATTCTTTAGTTGAATTGAACTGGCTGCTTAGGTAGAATTTGCGCATATTTTAGCGGTTGATGTATTTATGAAATTTGGTATTGAAAAGTGCGTAGCATGGTATGGAAACATACGTACTACCGAAGATTGGCAGCTATGGGCAAAAGGTGACTTAAATTACTTACCTGAAGAAGATCTTCCTCCTTTAAAACAAATACCTGCAATGCAACGCCGAAGATTAAGTCCTTTCGCTAAACTTTCCTTACATTGTATTCTGGAATCTCTTGGTGATAACGCAAGTAATATTCCTTGTGTTTTTTCTTCACGCCACGGCGATTTACATAAAACAGCTAAATTAATTGAAGATGTTGCAACTAAAAATGACTTATCACCCACCCATTTTGGTTTGTCTGTTCATAATGCTGTAGCGGGTTTATATAGTATTTTTGCTAATAATAAGCAGCCTATGACCGCTATTTCCGCAGGGGAAGACTCATTAATGATGGCAATAGTTGATGCTTACGCAAAACTAGAAAGCCAACATTTAGATAAAATTTTAGTCGTTTACACCGATCAAATTGTTCCAGAACAATACAGTCAATATGTTTCAAATAAAGAGCAAACTTTATCAGTCGCCTTTATTTTAACTAAATACCAACCTGATACAGGTATTCAGTTAACCTTTGAAAAGCAAACTGAACATAGTGATGAAAAAGCTACATTTCAACCTCTTGATTTTTTAAGGTTTTTTCATGGAGAAAATAAAGAATCTGTAATTCTGTCTAAGCGTTATCAATGGCGTATCAGTAGAAGTTTATTTTGAAAAAAATAAATAAATACTGGAGAATATTTGCAACAGGATCTGCATTCACCTTATTCGGCTTTGGCGGTATTTTACTTACCCTTATTGTTTTTCCTATTGTTAACTTTATTCATCGACATAACGAATACCAACGTAAATACAGCGCTAGAAAAGTAGTACACAAAACGTTTAAAATGTTCGTAAATTATATGAGCTTTGTTGGCATTCTCACACTCGAAATTGAAAACGAAGAACAGTTAAAACAACATAAAGGCAAGTTGGTTATTGCTAACCACCCATCCTTAATTGATGTGGTTGTGTTAATTTCAATTATAGAAAATGCCGATTGTGTTGTTAAAGCGGGTTTGTGGAAAAATCCTTTTTTAAAAGGAGTTGTAACAAATACAGGCTATATAAATAATGAAGAAGATCCTGATACGTTTTTAAAGGATTGCAGTAAAACTTTTGAAGAAGGTAATAATTTAATTGTGTTTCCTGAAGGAACAAGAAGTAGCATAGATAAACCCTTAAAGTTTAAACGGGGAGCGGCCAACATAGCATTAAGAACAAAAGTTGATATCGTACCTATTATTTTAACGGTTACGCCAACTACGTTAACAAAAGAATTAGCTTGGTATCAAATACCCGATAAAAAATTTACCGTCAAATTAGTTGTTAATCCTGTATTATCAACACAAAAATATAGAGAAGCTGAATCAGTTTCTAACTCAGTAAGAGAACTTACTCGAGACTTAGTAGAATATTATAAAGAGGAATTTGCCGCTCATGAATGAGTTAATCACAGAAGTAAAACAATTAATTATTGAAACATTAGAATTAGAAGATATAGAACCCGCAGATATATCAGACGAAGAGCCCTTATTTATTGATGGCTTAGGTTTAGATTCTATAGACGCATTAGAATTGGGTGTAGCAATTAAAAAAGCGTATAATGTGAAAATTGATGGCGATTCTGAAGACAGTAAAAAACATTTTTACTCAGTTAAATCATTATGCCAATTTATCGAACAAAATAAATAATTCAGGTATTAAATTGACATGAAAAATAGAGAAGAAATTTACGAAGTACTTAGCAATATATTAGTGACTTTATTTGAAATAGATGAAGAAGACATTTCAATGGATGCTCATTTATATGAAGATATGGATCTTGATAGTATTGACGCTGTTGATTTAGTTGTAAAATTACGCGAAATAACAGGTAAAAAAATAGAACCGGAAGATTTTAAACAAGTTCGTACTGTTAAAGACGTAGTTGATGCCGTTGAAAAATTAGCTCTTAGCTAATTTTAATGAAACATATTGTTATAGGGAGTGTTTTTGTACTCTATCCGTTAATTGTTTTTTTTGGCTTAAAATGGATAGAGCCTACATATATTGCTTTAGTGTTAGTTTTATTAGCTTGTTTACGCTTTTACTACAGTAAGGCATCAATAAATATTCCTTTTATTAAAGTTGTAGGCATTAATATTATTATTTTATTAATGCTTAGCCTTTTTAATAACTCATCCTTTTTACTAAAATTATATCCTGTAGTTATGAGTTTAAGTTTTTTGAGTATATTTTTATATTCATTAGCTAAACCTCCCTCAGTTATTACCTTAATTGCTAGTGCTCGAGATAAACTCACTATTAATGCGGTTGAATACACCAAAAAAGTTACCTTAGTATGGTGTGTGTTTTTCTTGATTAATGGTTCTATCTCTTTAGTCACCGTGTTTTTAAGTGATGAAATTTGGGCATTTTATAATGGCTTAGTTTCTTATGTACTTATGGGTGTTTTATTTCTTGGTGAATGGATAGTTAGAAAACGATTTAAGAAAAATGACCAATCAGATTACATTACCTAGCGATAAAACTTATTTTATTTCACAAGCTAAAACGTTTCAGCAATGGTCTGAATCGGTTTTATTTCATCGATCGCTTTTTATTCAAAATTCAGCTCAAACATGGTTGCTTTATTGCGAAGATGCTTATGAGTTTTCGGTTTTATTTTTTGCTTTACTTGGTGCTCGTAAAAATATCGTATTACCTCAAAACGGCACCACTAATCAATTACAAACTTGCTTAGCTCATGTACAAGGTGTAGCCGGTGCGAATGAGCTCGCTTTTGAAAATACTATTGTGTATCAAGCTGATGGTTGTTCAGTAAACCCAGAGCCATTAATTATATATACAGATACAAGAGTTATATTATTTACCTCTGGCTCTACCGGTGAAGCGAAGGCTATTCACAAAGAGTTTTCACATTTACTACTGGAAGTTCAGCAACTAGAAGCAAGCTTTGGTCATTACTTGAAAGATTCAGGTGTAGTTTCTACCGTATCACATCAACATATTTATGGTTTGTTATTTAAACTGATATGGCCTATTTGGTCTGGACGAAACGTTATATTGCAGCCTTATGAATACCCAGAGCATTTGTGTCACGACATTACAAAGTACTCGTTAGATAAAGTCGTGTTAATCAGCAGTCCTGCACACTTTCATCGCTTAATTAAAGACAATGTATACAAAGATCATGTTTCTCATATTTCTTGTATGTTTTCTTCAGGGGGGCCTTTAAGTTTAGAGGCAAGTTTGCAGTTAGCTAATGAATTACAGCAACCGCCAATTGAAGTGTTTGGCAGTACCGAAACAGGCGGAATAGCTTGGCGTCAGCGTTTCAGCGAAGATAAACAACATTGGTTAGCATTCAAGAATATTGATATCGCCCTCGATCAAGAGTCTGAATGCCTCAAAATAAAATCACCTTATATTATTCAACCTGATTGGTACCTATGTGACGATAGAGTGAATATCATCAGTGACAACGAATTTGAACTTTGTGGACGAGTTGATCGTATTGTTAAAATAGAAGAAAAAAGAGTGTCGTTAGATCATGTGCAACAATGTTTAAAGTCGATTGATTGTATTGACGATGCCTACTGCTTAACCGCTAATAATAAAAGAGGCACTCAAGTAGTTGCCGCTATTGTATTAACTGAACAAGCGAAAGCTGAGTTAAAACAAAGTCGAAATTTAGTCTTTAATCGTCATATAACCTCGATTTTACATGAAGATCTAGAAGCTATTGCTATACCAAAAAGATTTCGTTATTTAGAGGCTTTACCTTATAATCCTTCCGGAAAATTGAATAAAAAAGAGATGGAGAAGTTCTTTGAATAATAAGGTGTTATTTCCTCAAGTTGATCACGTAGAAGCTAATGAAGATGAAGTGGTTTTATCTTTAACTATTCCTGCGGATTTATATTATTTTAAAGGGCACTTTCCACAGGCGCCAATATTAGCTGGTGTTGTGCAAGTACATTGGGTTATGCATTATGTTGAACAATATTTTGATTTAAAAATTGAGCAATACCTTTCCGTTGATGCTTTAAAATTTCAAGTGATAATTGCGCCTGAGTACCAAGTAAAATTAATTTTAAAAAAAATGTCAGACCTTAAAGTAAGTTTTAATTACAGCTCAGAACATGGTGCTCACACTTCTGGCCGAGCAGTGTACCGCTAATGCAATATTGTTTCGTTATTCCATGCTATAACCATGATATTGTTATTAGAGAAACCATTGCTTCTTTATGCGAATTTAACTTCCCCATTATTATTGTTGATGATGGCAGCCAAGCATCAACAAGAGAAATTTTAAAGCAAGTCTCGGAAGAGTTTCCTTTAGTTACCTTAATTCATCATCAAGAAAACGGTGGTAAAGGTGCGGCTATGCAAACAGGTTTAGCTGCTGCTATTAACATGAATATGACTCATGCCTTGCAAGTTGATGCAGATGGTCAGCATGATTTACTCGATATTAATCAATTTATTAAAGAAGCCGCTGATTCGCCAGAAAGCTTGATCAGTGGTCAGCCTGTTTACGACGATTCTATTTCTAAAGGGCGTTTTTATGGGCGCTATATCACTCACTTTTGGGTAGGAATAGAAACACTTTCTTGTAAAGTTATAGACTCCATGTGCGGCTTTAGGGTTTATCCGTTAGCGGCGTATGCAAAGCTTATACAAAATACTTCGCTAGGTAAGCGCATGGATTTTGATATTGAAGTCATGGTCAAGCTTATTTGGCAAGGTGTTCCTGTTAAATTTGTACAAACTAAAGTGCATTATCCTGAATTTGGTATTTCTCATTTTCATGCATTTAAAGATAATGTCATTATTAGTAAAATGCATACACGTTTGTTTTTCGGTATGTTATTACGCTTACCTAAATTACTCGCACAAAAGTGGAATAAAAAAGCAATGGCTGAGCAACCGTCAAACAACGAGCTAGAGCAAAATAAACCTGAAGATTTACATTGGTCTAAGTTAAAAGAACGTGGATTTATGTTGGGTATTGAAGTACTCGTATTTGTGCACAAATATTTAGGTAACTGGCTCTTTAAAGTCGTTTTATTTCCAGTCATGATTTACTTTTATTTAACGGGTGATGTTGCTAGAAAAAGCATTCATCATTACTTAAGTAACATGTACAAATACAAAAATAATGTCACTTTAACTCAAGGTCAACTGTTTCGAAAAGGTTTCAAAGTTTTTTATAACTTTGGTCTATCTATTGTCGACAAGTTTGATGCTTGGTTGGGCAAGGTAAATATTGAAGATATCGACATTAAAAATGATGCCGCCTATCAATCTTTAATTAATGCCAATGGCGCGGTTATTTTTAGTGCACATTTAGGTAACATGGAAGTGTGTCGAGCAATATTTAGTACAGGTGAAAACAAACGTAAGCTTAATGTTATTACCTACAATGAACATACGCCATCATTTAATAACTTCCTTAAAAAAGTAAACAAAGATGCTGCCATTAACTTTATTCATATTAATGACTTTGGGCCAGCTGACTCTATTCAATTAAAACAAAAAATTGAAGACGGTGAAGCCATTGTTATTTTTGCTGATCGTACTTCGGTTAATAATCCTGATAGTGTCTATAACGTTCCATTTATTGGTGAAGAAGCCCCGTTTGCTAAAGGGCCTTTTGCACTAGCATCGATTATGGACTGTAAAGTGTTTTTAATGTTTTGCTTGAAAGAAGAAGGGCGCTACTCAGCTTATGTTGAAGAGTTTGCCCAACCGAAAAAAGTAAAACGTAAAGAAAGAAATGAATACTTCTCGTCGCTTGCTGAAAAATATGCACAGCGATTAGAATTTTACTGTCGTAAAGAACCATACCAATGGTTTAACTTTTTTAGTTTTTGGCAGAATAAAAAATAATAAGCAAGATAAAGTAAAGATAGGTAATAGCTAATTTATAACAGCTATCAAAAATATATTGAATTGGAGAAACGCTAAGTGAGTAGCGAAAATTGTAAAAAAATACTGTTTGGTGAAGGTAACTTAACGATTGAAGATATTGTTAATGTTTCTAAATCACAAGATCCTGTAGCACTTTCTCAAGCAGAAGATTTTAAAGAACGCATCGACGCTGGCGTACGTTTCTTGGATAAAATATTAAAAGAAGAAGGCCACATATACGGCGTAACAACAGGTTACGGCGATTCAGTTATGTTTGAAGTGCCGTTAGATCTCGTTGAAGAATTGCCTATGCACCTTACACGTTTTCATGGCTGTGGTTTAGGTGACTTTTTTACGCCAGAGCAGTCACGCGCTATTTTAGCTACTCGATTAGCGTCATTGTCTCGTGGATATTCTGGCGTTAGCTGGAACTTGCTCGACTTATTAGTTGAGTTACTTAATCGTAATATTTTGCCTGTTATTCCTGAAGAAGGCTCAGTAGGTGCAAGTGGCGACTTAACGCCACTATCTTATGTTGCAGGTACCTTAATCGGCGAAAGAGACACATACTACAAAGGTGAAATAGTTCAGGCCAGCGAAGCGTTTGAAAAAGAAGGTTTAAAGCCGATTAAACTAAGACCTAAAGAAGGTCTAGCTGTAATGAATGGTACAGCTGTAATGACGGCTTTAGCTTGTACTGCGTATAAACGTGCTGAGTATGCCACTAAGTTAATGGCTCGAATTACGGCACTTTCGAGTTTAGCGTTAAAAGGTAACAGTAACCATTTTGACGATATTTTATTTAGTGTAAAACCACATCCAGGTCAAAACCAAATAGCTAAGTGGATACAAACAGATTTAAACCACAATACGCATCCACGTAATTCTCATCGGTTACAAGATCGTTATTCAATTCGTTGTGCACCACATGTTATTGGCGTATTGGCTGATAGCTTACCTTGGTTACGTACCATGATAGAAAACGAGTTAAACAGCGCAAACGATAATCCGATTATTGATGGCATTGGCGAGCATATTTTACACGGTGGTCATTTCTATGGTGGTCATATTGCTATGGCAATGGATTCAATGAAAAACTGTGTTGCTAACTTAGCAGATTTAGCTGATAGACAAATTGCTACGCTTGTTGATATAAAAATGAATCATGGTTTACCACCCAACCTTACTGGGGCTACAGGCGACAGAAGACATATCAATCATGGTTTTAAAGCCATTCAAATTGGTTGTTCTGCTTGGACGGCTGAAGCGCTGAAGTTAACCATGCCTGCAAGTGTATTTTCACGCTCTACTGAATGTCACAATCAAGATAAAGTCAGCATGGGAACCATAGCTGCACGCGATTGTTTACGTATATTACAACTAACTGAACAAGTACTAGCAGCAACGCTTTTAGCTTCTGTGCAAGGTATTAGACTTCGTATTATTAATAACGAATTATCTAAAGACTCTTTAACTGATGATGTAGCGGCTATGGTTGATGATGTTTCAAGTTTCTTCGAGTTACTTGAAGAAGATCGACCAACAGACAAGTTACTAAGAAAAACTATCTCGTATATCCAAGAAGAACGCTGGGATCTTTATGAGACAAGTTAAGGGCTTACTTACGGTATCAACAGAGATAGACGTACAATTTTATGATGTTGATGCCATGAGAGTGGTTTGGCATGGTAATTACGTTAAGTACATGGAAGAAGCGCGATGTTATTTACTACGTGCTTTTAACTATGATTACAACGATATGGAAGATTCTGGGTACGTATGGCCGGTTGTTGATATGCGCCTTAAATACGTTAAACCCGCTCGTTTTGGTAGCAAAATACGTGTTGAAGCAACTTTAGTTGAGTATGAATCACGTTTGAAAATTTCATACCGCATATTTGATACTGAATCAGATGAAACATTAACTAAAGCGTATACCGTGCAAGTTGCTGTTGATATGACAACGAATGAAATGCAGTACGAGTCGCCTGCTGTACTTATAGAAAAATTGGCACCATATATTAAAAATGACTAAATTACTTTCTCGTTTATTGGCTTGCTGTTTAGCACTTTTAGTTTTTACTCAGGTAAATGCCAAAGAGCTTATTGACGACTTCAAAATAGAAGAAGGCGTTGCTAGTTTTACGCAAGAAAAGAAGTTTTCCTTTTTATCCACGCCCATTAAATCGAGCGGCCTTTTTAAAGTTTATAAGCATAATATTCTTTGGCAGGTAAACAGTCCTGTATTTTCAAAGTTATTAATTATTGATAATGAAATTTGGCAATATAATGAGGTGAAAACAATAGACGGTATTGCCAATCATTATCGGAAAATGGTGACACACGCCAGCATCGAAACACTTATTCAAACGGTTTTTACGGGCACTATAAATGAAGAGCAGTGGGACACAACAGTAAAAAACGAGCAATGCTTATTGTTACAACCCAAAGATACTTTGTTAGCTCAAGCGATCAGCTTATTAGAGTTATGCCTTGGCGAAGAAGAAAGCGAACGAGAAGTTTTAATTACCGATACGCAAAAAAACACCACTAAAATAGTGCTCACTCAAACAAAAAACACCTTATCAGATGAAGATATTAATGAATTTAACATCCATTAATAAACTGTATGTTTGGTGCGTTCAATGCATTATCTTTGTCTTAATTTTATTGTACTTAGCGGCTAATCAACCCGTAAGTATAAATGCTAATTTAACTGCTTTATTCGATAATAATACGAATGATGATTGGAAAGCTATTCAGCAACAATTTAATGCTGGCGCTAGTACAAAACAAATTTATTTGATCGGACATAGCAACTTAGCTACAGCTAAAGAAGCTGTTGATACCTTTGTTAATCAAGCCAAAAATATTGATGGTATCGACAGCGTAACTGGAAAGTTATCAAATATCCCCAATCAAAGTATGATGATAAATAGCTACAGCGGTTTTGAGCAACAGCTGTTATTACCTGCTTTTCGAGATGCGATAACGCATCAAGATCTCGAAAAAATATTTAAAATAGAATTTGAGTTGATCAATCAAATAGGTGAGCAATTGGTGGCTCAAACTATTGAAAAAGATCCTACCTTATCTTTTGCTCATTTTCTTAATCGTTCACCGTTCCCTCAAAATAAAATCAATATAACGTCAGACGGTTATTTAACTGTGCCTCATAACAATCTTGTGTATGTTTTAGTAACCATTAGCACCAAAGAAGGGGCGTTAAATGTTAATAAAGCCAAGTCTATTGTTGAGTCGTTAAACGCAATACCATTAACACCTGAAGTTGACTATGTAAGAACCGGCGGTATTTTTTATAGCGACGAAGCAAGCCGCAGTGCAGAAAGTGAAATGAAACTACTAGGCGGGCTTTCTATTATAGCCACCTTGTTTTTAATTTTTATCTCTTACCGACGTTTCTCTGTCGTTATTAGTACGTTATTTCTCATTTCAATCAGTATTTTATATGGTTTTATTGGGTTAAATATCTTCTTTAAAGAGGTTAACTTACTCACCATGATCTTTGCTATTACCTTAGTTGGTATTGCAGTCGATTATAGTTTTCACAGTTTTACTGAATTACAACGGGTTAAGGCAACGCAGCGTTCACCTTTATCTACTATTCGAATGTCGCTGGTATTAAGTTTTATTACCACAACCTTAGGTTATACCTTGCTTGTTGTGGTGCCAATTGTTCTATTTAAACAAATAGCTGTGTTTACTGTCTTTGGTTTATTTGGCGCTTTATTAACCGTGTTGTTGGTGTATCCGTACCTTCATCACAAGTTTGATTTTAGCCGTCAAAAGCCTCTTGCTTTTTATGCTAAAGCCAACCGATTGCATCAAAAGCTATTCAACGTAAACGTTAAAGTGAGCATTGCTGCTGTATGTATTATTGCAGCCTTGTGTATTACCTGCTTATTTAATATCAGCTTTGTTGATAATCCTAAGTCTTTTTATCGTGTGTCAGACGCTTTATCAAATAGCGAAGTGAAAGTTAAAGAAATACTCGGACAAAAATTTGATAATCAATATCTGTTAGTTAAAGGTGATAGTGCTCAAACCTTATTAGAAAACGAAGAACAGCTATTACCTTTATTGAATCAGTTAAAATCAACACAAGTAATTGGTAGCTATCAAGCAATTTCTCAATGGTTACCTTCTATTGAGCGCCAAAAGAAAGACAATCAATTACTCGTTAATGCGGGCAATAATCAGTACTTTAGTCAGTTTTCTTCATTACTGGGTTTAAATGCTAATAAAGTAAATAAAGCCACACAATATTTAACGCCTGAAAGCTGGTTCGAAACGCCTTTAGGTAAAACCTATCAATCTATGCTGATTAAAGATGCAGAGCATTATTACTCTATTATTCGTTTTTCAAATATTACCGATGTAGCGGTTTTATCGGCAACCTTTGCTGAATTAAAACAAAGCGTTTTTGTTGATACGTTAGCCGATACAGAAAAAGAATTATCAGTATTTAGAGAAGTATTATTGATGATTTTTGCTATTGCGTTTTTAACCGCGTTTATCGTATTTACCTTTCGTTATGGTTGGAAACGAGCATGTGTTGGGGTTTTAGTTCCAGTATTGGCTTTTACAATTGCTATTGCGTTAAGTCAGTTATTTCAAGGTTATATCAATTTATTTAATGTGGCGGCAGGGCTTGTTGTTTTAGCTTTAGGGCTTGATTATTCAGTGTTTTATGCTGAACATGGTTTTTCAAAATCTATAACTCAAACCACCTTAATGTCTGCATTAAGTTCAATATTTGTGTTTGCTATGTTAGGTTTTAGTGCAACACCTGCTATTGCTAGTTTCGGACAAACTGTTTTTATAGGTATTGTTATTACCTTTTTATTTTCACCCATTATCACTAAAGTACACGGATTTGAATCAAGGAAAAAACGTAAAAATGACTGAAGTTGAGAAGTGTGATGTTGTCATCATAGGCGCAGGGCCATCAGGTGTTGTTGCTGCTAGTATTCTTGTTCAAAAAGGCTGGAATG
Organism: Pseudocolwellia sp. G5-9; assembly: GCF_055808995.1. Classification (NCBI taxonomy): domain Bacteria; kingdom Pseudomonadati; phylum Pseudomonadota; class Gammaproteobacteria; order Alteromonadales; family Colwelliaceae; genus Pseudocolwellia; species Pseudocolwellia sp. G5-9. The sequence goes on along the minus strand of NZ_CM147893.1, from coordinate 1,520,183 downwards.
TTATCGTTGTTGAAAAAGAAACGTTCCCAAGGTTTTCAATAGGCGAAAGCTTATTACCTTATTGTATGAGCTTTCTTGAAGAAGCTGACATGTTAGATACCTTTGTTGAACATGCTGATGAACTCGGTTTTCAATTTAAAAACGGTGCAGCTTTTTATCGAAACGGTGAACATTCAAGTTTTGATTTTAATAAAAAGTTTAGTGAAGGTCATGGTACAACCTACCAAGTTAAGCGTGCTTTGTTTGATAAATTACTCTCAGATCGAGCACAAGAAATTGGTGTCGACATTCGCTTTGAACAAGAAGTGAAAGGTATTAGTTTTACTGAAGAATACGCTACGTTAGAGCTTGTAAAAAATGAACAAAAAAGTGCAATACAAGCAAAGTTTGTTTTAGATGCCAGTGGCTTTGGCCGTGTTTTACCTAAGTTATTATCGTTAGAATTACCGAGTACGTTATCGAACAGAAAGGCGCTTTTTTGTCATATGCAAGACAACATCACTGATGAAAAGTACGACCGTAATAAAATACTGATCACGGTGCATCCTGATAATAACGATATTTGGTTTTGGTTGATCCCATTTTCAGATGATACATGTAGCTTTGGTGTCGTTGGTGATGTTGATTACTTTAATGCGAATAATCATTTAAGTAGTGAAGCATTGCTCGATGTATTTATTAGCCAAGAACCTTATCTTGCCAAGCTATTAAAAAATCATAAAAAAACAACCAAAGTAAACGCCTTACAGGGCTATTCATCTGATGTAACAAGTTTATATGGTGATAAGTTTGCTCTACTTGGAAACGCAGGTGAATTTTTAGATCCGATATTCTCATCTGGTGTAACTATCGCGATGAAGTCAGCTTCTTTAGCGGCTAATACGCTTGATCGTCAATTACAAGGCGAGTCGGTTTGTTGGCAAGCTGATTTTAGTGAGCCGTTAAAATGTGGAATAGAAGTTTTTAAATATTTTGTTATGTCTTGGTACGATACTCATTTACAAAATGTGATTTTTTTCCAAGAAGATGATAACGACGTAAAAAACATGATTTGTTCAATATTAGCAGGCTACGCATGGGACGAAACGAATCCTTATGTCGCTAAAACTGAAAGACGTTTAGCAGCTTTAGTTGATATTTGTAAAGACGAGAATAAAGACTAGTGAAGCTGTTATTCGCAATTAAGCCCTTTGTCTTGAGTATGTTTGTATGCATGTTGTTAAGTGGCTGCACGAGCTTAGTCAGTAACAATCAAGTTAACGATGATTTTTATACATTACAAACGGTGCCCACTCATTTAGTAGATACAGCGGTGTTAGAATCGTTAGTTTTTAAAAATGAACAAACTCAAAAGTTACTGACACAAATAGAATTTCATGAACAACGCTTAAACATGGTGGCGATGACCTATAGCGGTTTACCTATTATTCAAGCCAAATGGCAATATGATAGTGGCTTAGTTGAACTGGTAAGTGCACAGTTTAATGATGAGGTTGTACTGCGTATTATTCGTGATATTCAATGGGTAAAATGGCCTGTTGATACAATTAAGCAAGGTCTTTTAAAAGGGTACACCCTTATTGAATCGACTGAAAATAGCGAGCAAGTGCGAAAAATTAAACATAAAAACAAGATGTTAGTTAAAATAATATACACATCAAAACATATTGTTTTACAAAACATAGCTGAACAATATGAGTTAGTAATAGAGCAATTAAATGACAAATAAAAAAACGGAAACGATTTTTTTAAGTGAATTTTCTTTAGTTAATGCTTTAGGAAATAACAATAAAGATATCCAAAAAAACATGTTCGAAGGTGTTAGAACAGGTCTTGTTGAACGTGACGGTTTATTAAACGAAGGACGGTTATTTGTGGGGGAAGTTAACGCTGAATTGCCTTCATTAAGTCACAAAAAGCCTTATTTTAATACGCGTAATAATCAACTCGCCAAATTAGCGTTATTAGCATTAGAAAACGAAATTAATGACGTGAAATCATCAACGCCTACTCATCGTATAGGGGTCATTGTTGGCACCAGTACTTCAGGTATAGCGGAAGGCGAACAAGCGATTGTTGAAAAAAATGCCAGCGGTGAGTTTTCTAAAAACTACGACTACCGCATGCAAGAAATGTTTAACTTAGCTGAATTTATTAGTGAAGAGTTAAGTATCGACGGCCCAGCTTATACAATTTCTACCGCCTGTTCGTCTAGCGCGAAAGCTTTTATTACCGCAAAAGAATTAATACTCACGGGTATTATCGATGCTGCAATAGTTGGTGGTGTTGATTCGTTATGTGGAATGACCGTAAATGGTTTTACTGCTTTAGACTCGACTTCTACAGGCTTATGTCAGCCATCTAGCGCCAACAGAAACGGTATTAACTTAGGTGAAGCTGCTGCGTTATGTGTACTAAGAAAAGACAAAGGTCACATTAAGTTATTAGGCTGTGGTGAATCAAGCGATGCGCATCATATGTCAGCACCTCATCCAGAAGGTGAGGGCGCTATTTCAGCCATGCAACAAACTTTAGCTGAAGCTCACTTAAATGCTAGTGATGTCGATTATATAAACTTACACGGTACAGCAACCAAGAAAAACGATTCAATGGAAGCCATAGCGGTAGATAAAGTGTTTGGTACTCAAACGCCATGTAGCTCAGTCAAAGGCATGATTGGTCATACCTTAGGCGCTGCCGGTGCAACTGAAATTGGTTTATGCTGGTTAATGTTACAAGCCGAAAATACCTTGTATATTCCACACTGCTGGGACGAGTCGAAAGATGAAGAATTACCTAACATCGCATTAACTACCGTAGGGCAAAATAAAGGCTCAGGGTTTACAACATGTTTATCTAACTCTTTTGCCTTTGGCGGAAATAACGTGAGTGTTCTCATTGGAAAATAATATGAAAAACTTTAGCATTGAAGAGGTACTGCCTCATGCAGAGCCGATGATCCTTCTTGATGAGCTTATTTCATTTGAAGACGAAACAGCGACGTGTAGCCATACAATAACAGAGTCGAGTTTACTGTATAACCAAAATTTGCAAGGCGTACCAAGTTATGTGGGTATAGAATACATGGCTCAAAGTATTGCAGCTTATGCTAATGCGAATGAAATTAGTCAGGGTAGAGCGGTTGAAATTGGCTTTTTAGTCAGTTCAAGAAAATACAAATGCGATTATTCTGTTTTTACAAAAGGCATGAAACTTATTGTGAAAGTAGATAAATTGTATAGTGATGAGTCAGGTTTAAGCGCGTTTGATTGTTCTATATCAGAAAATGATAAGGCATTAGCAACAGCAAGAATTAATGTATTTCAGCCTAACGATCCTGCTAAATTTTTAGCCGAACAGTTATAACAATTTAAGAGAAAAATGTAATAAAGTTAAATTACATGAATAAGAGGTTTATTTTTAAATGAAACGTGTTGTTGTTACCGGTATGTCGGCTATTACGTCCCTTGGTCATAATTGGGAAGACTTTGAAGCGAATTTACGTAAGAAAAAAAATGCTGTAAAAATAGATGAATCGCTAAAAGCTATTAAGGGTTTATATACACACTTATCAGCCCCAATAGAAGATTTTGAACGTCCGGCTCATTATAAAAGAAAACAAATTCGCTCAATGGGGCGCATTTCATTAATGGCAACCAGCGCAACTGAAAATGCCTTAATAGATGCTAATTTATTAGACGATAAATACCTGAAATCTGGCCGTATGGGTATCGCTTATGGTTCTTCTTCTGGTTCAAGTGAACCTATGGTTGCCTTTGGCGACTTAATAAAGTCGGGCGATATGAATGGTATTAACGCTACTAGTTATATCAAAATGATGAGCCACACTACGGCTGTTAACGTAGGGGTGTTTTTCGGAATTTCGGGGCGTATGTATACAACAAGCTCAGCTTGTACTTCTAGCTCTCAAGCTATCGGTTATGCCTACGAAGCTATAAAATTTGGTAAACAAGAAATGATGGTGGCTGGCGGAGGTGAAGAATTTTGTCCTACCCAAGTCGTTGTGTTTGACACATTATATGCAACCTCAACGAAAAATGATGATCCTAAAAACAGCCCAAGACCTTTCGATAAAGACAGAGATGGCCTTGTTATTGGTGAAGGTGCTTGTACACTTATTCTTGAAGAATACGAGCATGCCGTAAACCGTGGCGCAACTATTTACGCTGAAGTGGTGGGTTATGGTACCAACTCAGACGGCGTTCATGTTACACAACCGACTAAAGAAACCATGGCGCTAGCTATTACCGAATCTCTTCAAGACGCAGGTATAAATGCATCTGAAATTGGTTATGTAAATGCGCACGGAACAGCAACAGACAGAGGCGATATAGCCGAAACACACGCAACTGAAATGGCCGTAACATCTAACGTACCGATTAGTTCATTAAAAAGCTATTTAGGCCATACATTAGGTGCTTGTGGTGCTATTGAGTCGTGGGCGTGTATTTCAATGATGAACAATGGCTGGTTTGCTCCTACTTTAAATTTAGATAACGTTGATCCTGAATGTGGAAATTTAGACTACATAACAGGCGACGGACGAGAAATAGATACCCAATACGTAATGAGTAACAACTTTGCTTTTGGTGGTATTAATACCTCGCTTATTTTTAAAAAGTTTATACAGTAACTTTCAACGGAAAATATATGAAAAATGTATTAGCAGAAGCGCACGTACCTGAATCAGCTTTTGGTAAATGGTTTCTTAGAAGTAATACATGGACAGACTATGTTCTAGAAGTTGCGCTAGAAGACCTTACTCATTTGTTAAAAGATTCACCTCGTACGTTTAATGTTATTGCCGATGTGGGCTGTGGTTATGGTCGTTCAATGAAAAAACTGAACGACAGATATAGCCCCGAGCGATTAATTGCCATGGACATAGATCAGGAAATGCTAGACGAAACTAAAAAAGAAGTCGCTCTACATAACCTAAACAATGTTGAATATGTACGTTGCTCTAGCTCAATGATCAAGTTGGAAGATAATTCAGTGGATATGGTATTTTGCCATCAAACATTCCACCACTTAATTTACCAACCTGAAGCTTTAAAAGAGTTTTTACGTATTTTAAAACCTGGTGGAATATTCATGTTTGCTGAATCCACTAAACGTTATATTCACTCGTGGATTATTCGTTTACTGTTTCGCCACCCTATGAGCGTACAAAAAACGGCAGACGAATATTTAACGCTTATTAAAGATTCTGGTTTTACCGTTAACGATGAACAAATATCTTACCCTTTTCTTTGGTGGAGCCGAGAAGACTTAGCTATTGGCGAAAACTTATTTGGTATTAAACCACCAACAGACCGTGAAGAAACTTTGATTAATTTGATAGCGGTTAAGCCGTTTGCTTAATAAAAGTCGGTTGAACATTGTAATATATACCCGTAACCATTCAATATGTAGGTTTCAGTGGGAACTAAAAACAATTTAGGCACAGATTTTACGTTCCAAACAAAATCTAAGTACATACATCCATGTATGCAAGGCATTAAGTTTACGTCATGGTTATTCCCTTACTAAAGTTAATAACGCAGCATAAATTGTTTTTAGACCCATCGAAGAAGCGCTTGAGCAAAATCACTTCGTCGTTAATGCTTTTTATAAGGGAACGACCATTATTACAAAGCATTGCCTTGAATTGATATCGCTCAAGTGCTCTGAAATACGCATCTTGATTGGTAACGGGTATATAGTTATTCTTTTTTAATCGACATGTGATGCGCATCACGCTACACTTGTTGTATGATCAAATCTTTTAAACACAAAGGTCTTAAGAAATACTTTCAAACAGGTAGTGTTTCTGGCATTCAAGCAAAGCATCAACGTAAATTACGTATGCAGCTGGCGGCAATAGATACAGCCCAAGTCATTGATGACATAAATTTACCCGGCTTTAGGTTACACCCTTTAAAAGGTGAACGTGATGGGATTTGGTCTATTACCGTAAATGGTAATTGGCGTATAACTTTTGAATTCATCGAAGGTAATGCATATATTCTCAACTATGAGGACTATCACTAATGAGTATGTATAATCCACCGCATCCAGGGGAGTTTATTTACGACGTTTATCTAGAGCCTTCTGGTTATAGTTGTCGTTATTTAGCGAAACAATTAGATGTTGCTTCATCTACTTTAAATAGAATTCTTAAAGGGCAAAGTGCAATATCTCCTGAAATGGCACTCCGATTATCTAAAGCAATAGGCAGAACACCTGAGAGTTGGTTATCAATGCAAGATAACTATGATCTTTGGCATGCTAAACAACAAGTTAACTTAACGAATGTTCACTCAGTAGATTTTGCTATTGCGTAAGATATATATCCGTTATCATTCAAAATGCTCTGAAATAGCCTCTTGAATGGTTACGGGTATAAATAGTCCACAAATCAAAAACTTTTGTAGGAAATATTACTCACTCTTAAAAAATGAGAATTAAAACGTTATGATCGACACCACACCTTTTTTAGGCGATGTAAGCCACGTAATACAGCTCGCATTGGCTCCTGCTTTTCTCTTAACGGGTATTGCCAGCATGTTGAATGTTATGACGGGGCGTCTTGCGCGTATTATTGATCGTGGGCGACATGTTGCGGATAAATTTGTTAAAGCTGAGCATGTTAACCTTAACTGTTATGAAGTAGAGCAGCATTATCTTGAACGTCGCCGTTACTTAGCGAGTTCTGCTATTACAGCCTGTACGCTTTCTGCATTACTGGTTTGTTTGGTGATTGCGGTGCTTTTTATAAAGGCGATTCTTGGTTTTGAAATAAAATGGGTGGTTGGAACGCTTTTTATTTCGTCAATGTTTACCCTTACCGTAGGTTTGAGCTATTTTCTTCGTGAAGTACACCTTGCCACTAAAACAGTCAGAATTGTGCTACCTAATAGAACTAAGAACGAGAAAAGCAGCACCGATTAGCTAAAACCCTACGTTAATCATACCGTGCCAACTAAAGCTTCTGTTATCTTGATGTACTCGAGTTAACGATACATTCATTGTAGTAGGTACATTGCTAATAACTAAAGTGTTTTTTGTATATATATCTGCTCCGTGAAGTTCTATATCGCTTTCTTCTATATAACCTACTGATAAGCCTTTTAAATTTCCGCCCCATACATTCATACTTGATTTAAGCGATATAAAACTAAAGCCCTCTGGGTAATTTAGGCTTAAATTGGTGAAGGTTAGCTTAGAGTTATTTACAACTAATTGGCTAGCAGTAAAGTTGTCTATATTGCTCTTAGGTTGGCAGTTTTTAATAGTAACGTTTAAATACGTTGTGTTATTTAACAAATCAGTCGTTTGGCCTTTATCACAATCTATAGTGATGCTTTGATTGTAAACTGTAGTTTTATTGATGTTTTCAGTACTTTTAGCCCCATTTTGTATGAAGTTGTGAATACTGTTGGCCACTTGTATTGGAAATTGCTTTTGCGGAGAGTGGCCTGCGGTTTCAAAAATTTCAATAGATTGTGTTTTTAATAAATAGCTGAGTAACTTAGTAACTTGTACGGGCATGACTTGATCTTTTCCGCCCCAAATAATATGGGTAGGAGGTGCTGGTTTTCTCATTAACTTTGTTAGATTTTCGTCCAGTACAGCAATAGCTGAAATATAAGTACTGTTGTTTTCTAATAGGTATTTTCTACCTGCGTCGCTTAATAAAACTTTGCTTGGGTCGGGAATTAATTTATTAACGGTATTAATTAAGCCCTTTAGTAAGGGGGCTTCGTTTTCTGTTAACTTTATTTTATCAAGCGCGTAATTATTGGCGATGTATTGGCTGTAAGAAAATTTATTAATAAAACCAGCAGCATCTATCAAAATAAGCTTTTCTGCTAATTCAGGATGTTTGAGTGACAATTGAACACTGATATTTCCTCCCATTGAATGGCCAATAACAATATTACGTTTACGTACTAATTTAGGGAGTACTTCGTATAAGGCTTGAGCATACTTGCTGGGTGAAAAGTTATTTTTAGGACTTTGCGATTGACCATAACCGGGCAGGTCGGGAATAAACAACTGATAATGTTGCGAAAGCTGTTTAACTATTTTTTTAAAATCTTCAGCTGAGCCACCCACACCATGAATTAAGGTTAACGAGGGCGTATTCCATTTAGTCGGCGATTTATAAAAGACAATATTTGAGTCGAAGGTTTTTGAATAAGCTTCAACTTTTTCCATATTATAAGCTTTGTACCAATCGCTTCCATAGCTAGGGCTTGAGGCGGTAAGAGAAAATAAAATAAAAGCGAATGAAGCAAGAATGCTGGTAATAAATATAATTTTTCGTTTTGCAATATGTGTTGGTAATGAGTTTTTTAACACAATAAAAGCTGTCCTTTTATGTTTTATTATTAGTAAGCTAAATTGTTCTAGCTAAGTGTAGTGCGTCTTCAATCGCTTTTTGTGCATCAAGCTTTTGCGCATTTAAAGCGCCACCAATAATATGAATGTTGTCAGCTGAAATACTTTTAGCTATTACATCAACAACACTGTTATTTTCTGTTTGGCCAGCGCAAATAATAATAGTGTCTACGTCTAACACTCTGGCTTTTGTTCTAATGTTGATATGTAAGCCGTTGTCGTCAACTTTGTTATAAGTTACGCCTGAAAGCATAGACACGTGTTTTTCTTTTAAAGAGGTGCGATGTATCCAGCCTGTGGTTTTACCTAAACTTGCTCCTGGTTTTCTAATTTTTCGTTGCAGCATATAAACGTTTCTTACTGAGTTTTTATGGTTAGCCGCTTTTACACCACCTTTATTTTGTAGTGACAGATCTATGCCCCAAGTATCAGTAAATTCTGCTATTTCTTTCTCTGAATTTGTTACGGTATTTTGCGCTGAGTTGCTTGTGTCCGTTAAATATTCTGCAACATCAAAGGCTATGCCTCCAGCGCCTACAATAGCAACACTTTTACCAGCGGTTATTTTTCCTGAAAGAATATCTTGATACGACACCACTTTGTTATGGCTAAAACCTTCAAACGTTGGCTGGTTAGGCGTTGTTCCTGTGGCAATAACAATGTCATCATAAATACTTAAGTCGTGAGCTTTTAATTCAGCATTTAAATGAATACGTACTTTGTGCTGAGCTAATTGGTATTCAAAATAACGTAAGGTGTGGTTAAAGTCTGATTTGCCCGGAATTTGTTTCGCTAGGTTGAATTGCCCACCTATTTTATCGGTCGCTTCAAACAAAGTAACTTCGTGACCACGCGTTGCTGCATATAACGAAAACGCCATACCAGCAGGACCTGCACCAATTACAGCTAATTTTTTAGGGGTAAGAGCGAGGACGAGTTTAAATTCTTCTTCGTGTGCTGCAAAAGGGTTAACTAAACAGGTTGCCACCTTGTTTTCGAAAATATGATCTAAACAGGCTTGATTACAAGCGATACAGGTATTAATTGCTTGCGGTATTTGGTTTTTAGTTTTCTGTACAAAGTGGCTATCGGCCAATAAAGGGCGAGCCATAGACACCATGTCTGCCCAGTTGTTTTCTAATATATTCTCGGCCAACTCTGGCGTATTTATACGGTTACTCGCTACCACAGGAACCGAAACATTGTCTTTAATGTATTGGCTTACACTGGCAAATGTTCCGGAAGGAACCATGCTGGCAATGGTAGGGACTCTTGATTCATGCCAGCCAATACCTGTGTTTATTATGGTTGCACCTGCAGCTTCTATTGCTTGAGCAAGTTCAATTACTTCAGCTAGCGAGCTGCCTTGTTCGACTAAATCGAGTACCGATAGGCGATAAATAATAATAAAATTGGTGCCGACTCTTGCTCTTATATTTTTTACTATTTGTACCGCAAACTGTATGCGGTTTTGGTAACTTCCACCCCATTTGTCGCTCCGAATATTGGTTGAGCTAACAATAAACTGGTTAATTAAATAACCTTCAGAGCCCATAATTTCAACACCATCGTAACCAGAATCTTGCGCGAGAACAGCGGTATGAACAAAGTCATTAATTTGTTGTTCAACATCGCTACTCGATAGTGCTTTTGGTGTTAATGGAATAATGGGTGATTGAATGGCAGAAGGTGCAACAATTTGTTTTTGATAAGCGTATCGACCTGCATGCAGTATTTGCATACATATTTTGCCATCTTCAGCATGTACAGCCCGGGTAATAAGTTGATGATTTACTACGTCGCTTTTATCGTTCATTATCGCGCGGTTGGGTGCTAATCTACCTTCGGGATTTGGAGAAATTCCACCCGTAATAATCAAGCCTACGTCACCTTGTGCTCTTAATGCATAAAAAGCAGCTAAACGGTTAAAACCATTGGGCGCTTCTTCTAAATTGGTATGCATAGATCCCATTAAAACTCTGTTTTTTAATTGAGTAAAACCTAAATCTAATGGTGTTAATAAGCGTGAATACATTCGAGTGAGTAGAGCCAAGTAGAAATTAATGCACTATTTTAGCAAGTGCATAGGTGCAAGCAATCATAAATGTAATTAATTAGTAAAAATATAAGACGTAGTGATGAGAGATAGGCGTATCAGATTAAATGAAACGCCTAGTACTATTACTCAAGCTAGTTAAGAATGGCTACGTTAACAAATACAATGGTTAATAAAATAGGGCAGCAATAACGTAAATGATTGCCCCATAAGGCTAGCCATTTACTGTGATTTTTTTGGTTTGTTGCTACGAGTTTATTACCGCGTTTCCATAACCAGCCCACCACTATAAAATAAAACAAACAGCTTAACGGTTGTAAAATGGTAGTAAGTACCTGTATTACTAAGCCGAACAAGGTGTCAAAAAAAGCGATAATTAGTAAACTTGCCGTAAGCACTACAAGTGAAACAAGCCATGTTGCACTGTTTCTTGATTTACTTTTTTCTTCAACTAAATAAGACACGGGAACTTCAATAGACGAAATAGTTGAGGTAAGCGCAGCAATTGATAACAAAGAGAAAAATGCGAATGAAACAAATAAACCTATTGTACCCATGCTTGAAAATAGTTGAGGTAAAATATTAAATATTAATTGTCCTTCGCCAATTAATTTACCTTCATTAAATACCTCAAAACCTGCATGTTGAGCAACAAAAAGGGCAGGAATAATTAACAAGCCAGCCATAAAAGCAATAAACATATCTAACGAGGCGATCGAAAGCACTAGCTTGCCAATGTCATGATCTTTTTTCATGTACGAGCCATAAACCATCATGCCGCCAACACCAACAGATAATGAGAAGAAAGCTTGTCCCATGGCTGATACGATTAATGTAGGTTCCATAACTTGTGAAAAATCAGGTATTAAATAAACCTTTAGGCCTTCTATTGCACCGGGTTGTTGCAAAATATACACAATTAATCCAAGTAGCATAACTAGCAGTACGGGCATTAAGCGCGACGACCATTTTTCGATACCTGAGTTAATACCTTGATGAATAATGGCTGCACCTAATAAAGAAAATATAGGGGTAAAGATTAAATTTCGTGTGGTGCTCGATGTTGATAACCATACTGATAAGTCAGAAAAATTAAGTAGTGCAGCAAGCGGAGATAAGGCATTAGCTAGCATCCAACCTGCTACAATGGTGTAAAAACTTAACATCATTACCGCACCGCATAATCCGATAATTCCCATGTATTTACCCAAATTAGGTACAGAATCTTTACAGGCTTCTTTTAAAGCTCTTACAGGGTTTGATTGTGCTTGGTTACCTAAATAAATTTCGGCATAAAGGGCAGGTAAAGCGAAAAGTAGCGTAACAATAAGGTAAACGAATAAGAAAGCACCGCCACCATTATTAGCCGCTTGAGTGGGAAACCCCCAAATATTACCTAAACCTATTGCTGAACCTGCGGCGGCAAGTACAAAACCTAAACGCGAATGGAAAAAATCTCTTGATGATGTCATTAATTAATATAATTGATTGTTATTAGCTGAGGCAAAGCTTACCTACTAAAAAGAACTTTAAAAAGTTTTTTATCTTATAAATAAATAGTGTGAGCTTTTTTAAATGTTTATCGGTAGTAACCTTGTGTTTTTAGCTTAGCTATCGTATATCTATCGGCGTCTTTGAATTATCGAGTATTACCACATGAATAGCATAGATCTATTCGTAAAAAATTGGGGCAGTAAAAGTGCTATGGTTCCTATTAAAGCTGAAGATATTAACGAGCTGGAATCTAACCTTAATGTTTTTCTACCTGAGTCTTATAAGTATTTAATTTCGACTTATGGTTTAGTTCATACGCCCAATGTATTAACTAAAATTTGTGATTTAGGTTCTGATATTTCTGAAGTACAAGATTTTTTAAATTTGGCTGATGTTTATTCATTATCACAGCTATACGAAATGAGTGGCATGCAGAAAGGGCATATTTTGTTTGCGTCTGACTGTAAGGGCAACATGTTTTGTTTTAAGCAGACAGATTGTGTAAGCCAGCAAAAAGATGCGGCCGTTTGGTTTTTCGATCAAGGGTTATGCAGCGTAACACAGGTATCAAACTCTTTTAGTGAATGGTTAGATAAGTTTAACGAGCTTTGATTTTTTATTTATATAACAAATTGTTACCTTGTTTTAATGACAACTGTCGGCAAACTGTCGGGTTTAATTCGTCACCGCCAAGCCTACTTTTTTGACATTCTGTAAGCTCAGAGCAGCGAGGAGTAATTATGATAGTAAAAAAATTAAGAGCACAAAAGAATTGGTCTCAAGAGCAACTAGCAACGTTTACAGGTCTTAGTATAAGAACTATTCAGCGTGTGGAAAGTGGTCAAAGTGCAAGTCTTGAAACTCTTAAATCCCTCGCCTCTGTATTTGAAGTCGATATTTCTAAACTTACAGAGGAAATCACAATGATAGATAAAAAATCAGAAAAATGGAAAATGCAGCCTTGGTGGTTCAAGTGTGCTTTTTTTGGAATACCATCAAGAAAAACTCAACTTTGGCTTGAGTTTCTTGCATTAGCTATAGGTATTGTTCTCATATTTTCAGAACAATATACTCACATATCAGCGGCATTTATTCTCGCGTCTTATTTTACAGGTTGGACAATAAGGTATGGAGATAAAAAGCAAGTGTGGTAAAAAAGAATAATCACTTAAGCGGAACTTTTGAGTATTTTAAGTTTCACTTAACTACATAGAATAAATAACTATGCCTTTAATATATACCCGTTATCATTCAAGATGCTCTGAAATACGCACCTTGGTTGGTAACGGGTATAATACATAAAATCGACATATTAATAGCGTAAAATACTTTCATTATTCTCTATTGGATTGGCGTAATTAATCCCAATATATGTGTTTTGTTTGTTATTAGCCTTTAGAGGTCGAGTTGTATGCTTCAGTTTAAAATTATTCCCGTGACGGCTTTTCAGCAAAATTGTACGCTTTTTTGGTGTGATGAAACCATGGAAGCTGCTGTTATTGATCCTGGCGGCGACTTCGCCTTAATTGAATCGGCAATTACCGAAAATAATCTTAAACTCACCAAAGTGTTATTAACTCATGCACATATCGATCACGCTGGTGCTACCCATAAAGTAGCTTCTTTCTATAATGTTCCTATTGAAGGGCCCCATAAAGAAGATCAATTTTGGATTGATTTAATTCCAGAACAAAAAGAACGTTTTGGTTTTAGTGATGCTGATTTTTTTGAAACCGACCGCTGGTTAAATCAAAACGATACCGTTACTTTTGGTAACATTGAACTTGAAGTTTATTTTTGCCCTGGACATACACCAGGGCATGTTATATTTTTCCACCGAGCATCAAAACTTGCACAAGTAGGTGATGTATTATTTAAAGGTTCTATTGGTAGAACGGACTTTCCAAGAGGGGAGCACCCCACCTTAATACACTCAATTCGGAGTAACTTATTTCCATTGGGTGACGATGTACGCTTTATTCCTGGACATGGACCTATGAGTACCTTTGGTGAAGAACGCCAAACTAACCCATATGTTGCTGATAGCGTAGTAAGCTAAAGTCTTTATTTATAATCGGTAAACAAAGTGTATTATCGTTCATTTAACCCTATTCAATTTATTCTATTTAAATAAGCTAATTAAGAGAAAAACAGTGAAAGCCACGCTATACGAAATACAAACTTTTCTGCATAAAATTAACTCAAGTAATGTTTTTCAATGGTCAATTATCGCCGTTATTATTATATCTGCGTTGTTGATTGGAGCTAAAACCCATAACTTGCCTGATGATGTTGTTACGATCTTGTCTATTTTAGATCACGGTATCACCATCTTTTTTGTTATTGAATTATCTATCCGTTTTATCACCTACAAAGATAAAAGAAACTTTTTTAAAAGTGGTTGGAATATATTCGACACTATTATTGTTATAGGTAGCTTGATCCCTGCAGGTGGTTCTGGCGTTTTACTCGCAAGGTTATTAAGAGTTTTCAGGGTATTACGTTTAGTGTCTATGGTGCCAGAGTTAAGGTTACTGATTAATGCACTACTTAAAGCAATCCCAAGAATGGGTTATATCGCTTTATTAATGTTTGTTATTTTTTATATTTACGCAGCTGTTGGCAGCATTATGTTTAGTGCTATTAACTCCGTGTTATGGGGCGATGTTTCTATTTCAATGTTAACACTTTTCAGAGTTGCAACATTTGAAGATTGGACCGATGTTATGTACGAAACCATGGCCGTACATCCCATGAGTTGGATTTATTATTTAAGCTTTATCTTTTTAACCGCCTTTATCTTTTTAAATATGATGGTAGGAACGGTTCTTGAAGTGATGGGTAAAGAGCATGAAAATTTTAGGGCTGAATCTCATGGTGAAACCGGTGAAGAAGGTCAGCCAGCCAGTAGGGCGCAAATAGATAAACTTGAAAAAGAATTAGCTGAAATTAAACAACTTTTACTCAATCAACAAAAAAACATAAGCAGTTAATGTTTTTACTACTGAAGGTGATTAATTTGTTATATGCTAACTTAAAAAACCTAAGGTATAGGCATGATTTTTAGGCAAACTGCGTATTTATTTATTGGACTACTTTATTTATTAAGTAGCTTAATACCTGGATACGCTTTTCAAAATGATCTTGAACAAAAAATTAATGAAATTGAAAAGATCAAAGATGTTGCCTCTGCCGTTCATCAATTAACTCTTCTTGAAAATAATGAAGAGCTTACTTCCATTCAAAAATGCAAAATACTTCATGCAAAAGCAATTACTTATTATTCTCAAGAGAAGTTTGACGAAGCGCTAAAATTTTTTGAAAAAACTAAGAATTTTGCCTCTAACAACAAATTTAATAAAGAAGAAGCACTGGCTAATAAATATATTGGTATTATTCATTACTTCCAAGGTAACAACCAAGAAGCGTTAGATTTTTATCAAAAGTCATTAAAGTATTTTACCCAAACAGACATGCCCGTAGAACATGCCAATTTACTTAATAATATCGCTTTAGTATATGCTGCCATGGGCGATACTCTCAGCGCACTAGATCAGTATCAAAAAGCTGAACAACTTTACTTAAACTACGGCACAATTGAAGATCAAATAGATATTCGAGGCAATATTGCTGAACTTTATTTACGACTTAAACTACATGACTCGGCAATCACGTTATTGCTTGAGGTACTAGAGCAAAAACAACTCCTTAACGACGAAGACGGTATTGCCACAACGTATGCCGATTTAGGTGTTTCTTATAAACATGCTAAAGAATATAAAAAATCCCTTTATTACACCGAAAAAGCACTCGACTATTACCAAAAAAATAACCGAGATTATTATATAGCCGCTCAACTGAATAATCTTTCTGATTTGTATAATCAGCAATTGGAAGCCGATCTTGCTATTAACTATGCAGAGGCCGCTATAGGCGTTGCTAAATTATCAAAAAATCAAAATGCCGAAGTAGGTGCTTTATACGAGTTAGCAGTTGGTTTATTTCATTTAGGTTATGTAGACGAATCTTTAGCGCAGTTAGATTTATCCCATGAAAAAGCCTTAAAAATGAATTATCAGCAGCAAATTAATAATAATTTAGCTTTATATTCATTAATTTACGCTTATCAAAAAAACAATAAAGAAGCGCTATCTACTCAACAAGATTATATTAACGAATTTTATAAACATACGAATGATCAAACCAATAAACGCTTAGTGAGATATGAGTCGGAACAGTTAAAAGAAAAGGTAAAAAATCTTGAACAAACAACAAAATTACAAGAGCTTGAAAGACAAAAGCTCAACCAAGAACGTAATTTTATTATTGTTATTATTATCTTTATTTTTATTTCTGTGTTTTACCTTTATAGACGTATAAAAGATATTCGTTCAAAAGGAGAGTTAGCTAAAAAAATTAAAATAAGAACATTAGAGTTAGTTGAACTAACACAAGAATTACAGCTAGCTAATAAGGTTAAGAGTCAGTTTTTAGCAAATATGAGCCATGAAATTAGAACGCCATTAACAGCGGTTATTGGGCAGTCTGAGGCTATATTAAGTGGTGAAATAAAAGGTGAATGTTTATCTAAAGAAGTTGAGGTTATTCATTCTAACAGTTTGCATGTATTAGACTTAATTAATAGCATTTTAGATTTAAGTAAAATAGAAGCAAATAAGCTTGAGCTCGATTTACATCATCAAGATCTTCACGGTGTTTTTATCGAATTAATTAATATGTTTTTAGATCAAGCTAAAGCAAAAGGCTTATCTTTTATTATTACTCATCGTTTACCTACGCCTTTTATTATTAAATTTGATGCCTTCAGGCTAAAGCAAATTTTAATTAACTTATGTGCAAATGCTATCAAATTTACTCAACATGGCTCAGTCGAATTGAGCGTTTACGTATCAGATAATCAACTGGTATTTAAAGTTACTGATACCGGCATAGGAATGAGTGACACGCAAATACAAGACATATTCAAAAGTTTTACCCAAGGTGATAGCAGTATTAGTAGACGCTTTGGCGGATCAGGGCTTGGCTTGTCTGTGTCTAAGCAGCTTGCGAATATTATGCAGGGCGAAATCAAAGTAGAAAGTGAATTAAATGTAGGTAGCGTATTTTCGTTTGTTTTACCTTGTGATTATAGTTTTGGTGTAGATGACAAATTTGAAATAACTCAAGTACTCGATAAACCGAAAATTAGTGATGACGTTAGCTGTACAGGATTAGTGATTTTAGCTGACGACTATGAAGACAATTTGCGCATTATTGAACGTATTTTAACCACTATGGGGCTAGAAGTACTTACAGCTCTTAACGGTAAAGAAGCCGTAGAACACTATAAAAATAGCCAACCTAGTTTGATTTTACTAGACATTCAAATGCCTGAAATGGATGGTATAGAAGCCTTTAATGTATTAAGACAGCAAGGTTGTGAAGTACCTATTGTTGCGTTAACGGCTAATGCGATGTCTCATGAAATTGACGAATATTTATCGCTAGGTTTTGATGGTCATCTTAAAAAACCTATTGAAAGACAGCTCTTTATTAACACCGTAGTAAAATACTGCTGTGATTCGCAAACAGCCAAAGAACAAGAAGAAAAAGTATCAAATATAGATACTTCTGACCTTGTTGAGAGATTCCGTTCTAATTTAGTGCTAGAACAAGAAGACTTAATTTTACACCTTAAAAATAATGACAACGAAAAGCTCGCTAATTTAGCCCATCGTATTGCTGGGGCCGGCCAAATGTTTGGTTTTACTGAGCTATCAGAAAAAGCTATTGCTGTTGAATATGCTATTAAGAACGACCTGCCAGATATTCATGTTTTTACACAGTATCTATTAAATGAAATTGATGCTGTGCTTTGGTAGCTCAAAGCACCATAGAGTGGTGGATAAGTTTTAACTTGTTAGTTAATAGCGTTAACCAATAGCTTTTACGATATTTGATCGGCTATTTCACAAAGTTTTACAACGGTTTTTAAATTTCTTGATGTGGCTGTTACAGCTAATTTTTTCTCTAAAAATGTATTCGATAACTTGGTTTTTCCGTAACCTTTAGGGCAATGTAAATACACAAGTTTGCTACCTGCAACTAATTCTTCTTCTGCTGTTAAATAACTTTTTAGCGCATCTATATTTTCTCTTTTTACCTCGGTAGACATAAAGCTCAATATTACTTGGCTGCCTTGTTCGGTAACTGAAATATCTTTAAAAGGTAAGGCCTTTAACGCATTAACTAACGTTTGTTGCGATAAAACTAAAACAGGTACGTTAAAGCCAAAATGTTTCTCAATAGCATTTTCAATGTTTTTAGCGAGTTCTTCTTCAGTAAGGTTATTACAACTAAAAACAACATTACCACTTTGAATATAAGTAGATACCTGATTCAAGTTTAGCGATTGGTAAAGCGAAGCTAATTCTTTCATGTTCACTTTTTTCTGACCACTGACATTGATCCCACGTAATAAAGAAATGTAAATCGACATAAATGGCCTATAAAAGCGTAAAGTGATGAGTTTTGTTATTCTAATAGCTTTCAATTAGAGCGCAATCATTTCATTGCCAAAGTTAGCATTTAAAAATGCTAAAACGAAAGATATTAGGTTCTACCTACAACGCGAAAACGTTGCTAAAAAAGGTAAAGTGCTATTAAGCAATGCAGCTGCACAACGCTACAATTCAGCAAATAGTGGCTCCAAGTAAAACCAAAGCAGAAAGTTATGAGAATATTCGCAATAGGGTAAATAGAGAGTCGTTTTAAGTGTAGTAATTAGCCCTCGAAAGATGGTTTTTTATTAAAAATGTAATAAGTTTTATTATTATTTTTGGGCAATAATATTTCCTTCTATTATTGCCTTACGTTCTTTTTTATATTGTTCATAAGGTATTCTATTTTTTGAGTTTTTATAGCATAAGTCTTTTTCTGTTGGAGGCTGTAGATCGCAAGTTGCAATAGCAGGCGGCTGAGCCATCTCATATACAATTTTATTTCCAATAGTTCCACAGCTGGTTACTAAAAGTAAGCTGCAAGTAATCGTTATTGTTTTACAATACTTAATCATTAAATTCATTCTAAACCCTTAAGAAATAATACTTAACTACAATAATATTTAGCTAGTATTGTAGTTAAAATTGAGCTATTAAAATGTCTAGATAATGTTTTAAATATGTAATAAAGCGTAAGGAATATTTTAACCAAGCTTAGTTGTTATCACTTTTAAACCTAGTGCAACCATAGCCACGCCTGTTACTCGGTCTACCCAATGCCCCATGGCTTGAAACTTTTTATTTACCGCAGGTCTTGAAAGTAAAAACACCACGCTTGAAAACCAAAATAATTGAATAGCCATTATCCAAGCACTGTAAATTAATAAGTGCGAAAGAGGTAAGTCAGGCGATAGCACTAAGGTAAATAACGACACAAAGTAGATAGGCGCTTTGGGATTTAGTGCGTTACATAAAAAACCGACACCAATGCTTTTGAGTGGTGATTTTTTTACACTAATTGTTTGAACGGCTTCGTTACTCGATTTTTTAGACGTAATACCTTTATAGCCTAAGTAAAGTAAATAACAGCCACCAATAATTTTAATTGCCCACAGTGCAGAACTTGAATTAGCAATAACGGCCGCTAAGCCAAGTGTTGAATAGATTAGATGGATAGATAAACCCAGCGTGATGCCGATGCTACAAAACAAACCTGTTTTTTTACCATGGGTGAGTGTTTGTTGCGATACTAAAACAAAGTCAGGCCCTGGTGCTGCGGCAGCTAAAAAATGAATAGTAGTGATGATGATTAAGCCCTGAATCAAATCCATCGTGTTTTCTCTCCTTATTATTTTAAGGCAGGTTATCTCATGAAAATCATTCTATGGCGAGTGGCTTATTTTGTCTAATGAATGGTCGTTTAATCGTGAGGTAATAATTATTTAATGAGAGATTACGAGCAGTAAGCTAACGTGATAAACTCCGCGCAAGTACAGATAAAATTACAGAATACTAAAATAGTCTATGTTTCAATTAAATTTAACTCAGTTTACCCAAAAAGAATTCTTACGTGATTATTGGCAAAAAAAACCAGTATTAATCAAGCAAGGTTTTTTAAATTTTGAAGATCCTATTTCTCCTGATGAACTTGCGGGTATCGCATGCGAAGAGCAAGTACAATCGCGATTGATTCATCATACTGACGGTAAATGGCAAGCTGAATTTGGTCCGTTTGAATCTTACGATCATTTAGGTGAAGAAAATTGGTCGTTAGTAATACAAGCATTAGATAATTGGTCGGAAGATGCCGCGAAAATTATTGAAGCATTTCGATTTATTCCCCACTGGCGCTTAGACGATTTAATGGCAAGTTTTGCTACGCCTAATGGTAGTGTTGGCCCGCATATGGATAAATACGATACCTTTATTTGTCAAGGTTCTGGTAACCGACGCTGGCGAGTAGGGGATAATGGCGAGCATAAAGAATTTTCGGCTCATACGGCTTTATTACATGTTGAAAATTTTGACGCTATTATTGATGAAGAGCTTGAAGCGGGCGATATTTTATATATTCCACCGGGCTTTCCTCACGAAGGTAAGTCATTAAATAATTCGATGAGCTTTTCTGTAGGCTTTAGAACTAATTCAACGGTAAGCTTGTTGAGTGCGTTTGCGGATCATCTGATCGACAACGATCAAGGTAACGAGCTAATAGTCGATCCTAATCGAGAAGCTACTCAACATAGCGGTGCAATAGACTCGAAAGATTATTTATTAATTAAAAATCAACTACAGCAATTGCTTGATAACGACGATGCTTTTAGAAGCTTTACCGGTTGTTATATGACGCAAGCTAAACATGAAATGGATCTTGTACCCAACGAAGAACCTTTTGCTGATGAAGATATTACTGAAATACTCTCGCAAACCAGCTTATTACGTTTAGGTGGTTTACGTGCTTTCTATTTTACCGACACTGTTGAGCAAGGTGTTTGTTATATAAATGGCAGCCAAGTTGATTTTGATTCATCTATTGCTCCTGTTATTAGACTGTTGTGCGATAACGTATGTGTTGATCCAGAAGCACTAGAGCCGTGGAAAGAGAATCTAGCGTTTATCAGTTTTGTTAAAGCGCAACTAGATTTAGGTTATTGGTATTTTGCTGAATAAGCATATAAGTAAAAAAGGTTTGAAGAGTTAGATAAATGCGTATAGATAAATTTATTTGTAAAAGTACTGAGTTAACCCGAACAGAAGCTAAAAAAGTCCTTAAAAGTGGCGATGTACGAGTAAATGGCGAAGTGGTTAAAAACGCAGCAACGCAAGTTCACGAAAATAATACCGTCGATATTGACGGCCAAGTACTCACGCCAAGAACTTCACGCTATATTATGGTACATAAACCTCTTGATACTATTTGCTCTAACGTAGATGAAGTTTATCCGTCTATTTTGAATTACGTTGAAGTAGATAAAGCGTTTGATTTACACATAGCAGGGCGTTTAGATGCTGACACAACCGGACTCGTTATTGTTACAGATGATGGTCGTTGGTCACATAATATTATTTCTCCTAAAAAAGATTGTAATAAAACATACCGTGTTTGGTTAAGAAACCCTATTGAAGAATCGGCTATTGAACGCTTTAAAGAAGGCGTTCAGCTACAAGGTGAAACAGGCTTAACTAAGCCCGGTATTTTAGAAATAGTTGAAGAACAAGAGGTATTACTTACCATTACCGAAGGCAAATACCACCAAGTAAAACGTATGTTTGCTGCAATAGGTAATAAAGTTGTTGGACTACATAGAGAGAGTATTGGTTGTGTAGAACTCGCTGATTTACCACTAGGTGAATGGCGATATTTAACTGAAGATGAAGTGAGCTTTTTTAGGTAAGGGTAAAGTGATATAGACATAACTCATCGAAACTAATGAGTAAACATAAGTAAGTGAATAATGCTGTGTTAGCCAATGCCTAATAATTTCTTTTTTTCAAAGGCTAAGTCGTTATAAAATCTTTTGTTAATTAAATGATCTAAAAATAACTAAACCAATAGTAATACCTGCCGATAAGGTGGTAAGTCATTTATATTAATTACGACAGAGGTTGGTTGTTATGGACGTTATTCCAGAGCTATTAACGTCGGTACTTGTGCCTAAAGCAGAAAGTACAGCAAAAAATAGCAAAAAAAAGCAAAAGCATTATAAACAGCAAAAACTAACGAAAAAAAATGATAACGCTGATGAAAGTGACACGGATGAAAATCAGGTGAAATTAGTTAAAAAAAGATCTAACTGGGTAGAAAAAGATAGACGTTCTACTAACGATCGCAGAAAGCAAGTGGCTAAACGAGGCCGTTGGTTAGAGTCAAGAAATACTAAAGATCGTAGAGAATCAGATAAGGTTGGTATTTCAATTACCATTTAGTTTTTTATAAAACTAAATGGTAAGGGGTATATGCTATTTTAAAAAAGCTTACTTTTTAGGATTAAGTTGATTAAATTTTTCTAGCTGTTCAGGTGTGGCAGGGAGTTGATGTTTTTCTTTCCATTCTGAATAGGGCATTCCATATACTTGTTCGCGTGCTGTTTCTATATCTACTTCTACGCCAAGTTTTTCAGCTTCTGCAACTGTCCATTTAGAAAAGCAGTTGCGACAAAACCCCGCTAAATTCATTAGCTCAATGTTTTGCACGTCTTTACGGTTGTCTAAATGAGCGAGTAAACGTCTAAATACTGCCGCTTGAATCTCTATTTCTTTATCCATTATTTATTACTCTTTATTGCTTTAGGTTGAAACTATTGAGAGGTTGTTGCCTGCTCGGCTTCTTCTTCAACAGGTGGAATTTGATCATGTCGTCTAATTTCAACAATTATCCCCATATATGGATGATCAAAGTAGTGTATTTCTGTACTACGTACGCGTTTGTTTTGCTCAAAGCGAATAGACTTTAATTTGACAGGTTCTTTAGATAGAAGCTGTTGTGTGGCTTGTTCAGCTAATGACATGTTAATGACATTAAAGTCAGCGGTAATATGCAAATAATGGTCGACTTCTACTTTTAAGAAACCCTCTATAGTCCATGCTTGTGGCGGTTTTTGTGGTTCAATTAGTGGCGCCTCAAACGAATTTTCTGTGCCATTCATAAGCAAATTACTGATTGGATTAACAAGGCCGTTTGGGCTTGTATTTAAGCTATTTAATACATTATCAATAGTTGGTTCTGTGGTTTGAGCTTGCTGTAAAATATTGCTTATTTTATTTTGTAGAATTTGTTGTTGCAGTGCTTCGTGGTCCATCAACATATCATTGGTAGCTTGGTTATCAACGCTTTGCGCTACTAAAGCTTGTTCTTCTAATAATAAGTTTTTTTGTTGTTGCTTAACTGCATTTTGGTAGTGATCAAGCGCCTTATAATAAGGCTGCATTAAGTTTTCACCCGCATATAATTTGAGTGGAATTGCTTCACTCTTGGTTTTTGTTATTTGTCTCCAACCCATATGAAGTAAAGGTCTGAAGTTTCTACTACGTTTAAGTTGTTTAACAATATCATGAAGTTGTAGAGAAGCTTCGTTAATTATATAAGGCTTTTCTGTTGTTAGATCTTCTTCACCAGAAAATAATAGCGGAGTACTTTCTAATGGTACGTCATTATAGGAAAAGTAAGGATGTTCTTTTTTGTAGTCATCAAAAAATGCTTCAGGAACAATGCAAAACTCGTGCGGCACATCAAACGAAGTAAAAGTATATTGTTGATGAGCATTACCTTCAATAACCTGTTCTGTCAGCTCTTTTTGTAATGTAACGAGGTTGTCTGTTGTTGATAATGTATGGTCAATTTGTTCAACTGCTGCTTGACCGTCATTATCTTTTTCAATAATACCTTGTTCACTTAATAACTGAGTACTATCAATAGCGTTGTTCGTTCGATCGCCTTGAGTTTCGTCAGATATATTTTCAATTATTGTATTGTTTATAGGGTCAGATGAGGTAATTTCACTCAGAGCTTTCGTAACATTGGCGTTGTTAAAAAGATAAAAATTATTTGCTATATCTTCTAACATTACTTCATCAAAGGTTTGATACTGAATTTCAACAGGATTAAGTGTAAATTCAGTCGTTTTTTGATTCGAAAACTCAGTACAGCTCGGTATTCTATTTTTTAATTGAGCGATATTAGGGTATAAATAAGGACCTAAAAGATCGATAAAATGCTCAGGTGTAGGTAGAACACTTGTTTCTGGAAACACTTCTTGTAATTGGCTTTTATCGTCAATTTGGCGAAATAAAATTACTTCTATTTCAAACCATGAATTTGAATAGCTAATAGCGGCATTAACACTTGATGACAGTGTTAATGTGGGAAGAAATGCTATCAAACTGGCTGTTTTTAGTATGTTCCTAATCAAGTCGTTTCCTTTAATTTATACGCTATAAGCTATGTTATCTAACAATAATACCAAAGTTCAAGGGTAAAGAGTTACTAATAAATTTACATTCTGTTTACAATTGAACTTACCTAAGCTAACTCATTTAAAATAGAGGCTATTAATATAAACCGAGATTTGCTGTCTTCAGTTTTTTGAATAAATTTAAGTTTATTAGCACCGTCCATTTTATAAATAGTATTTTTTTGCTGAATAAGTTTAATAATTTGCATGGGGTCAACTTTAGTATCGTCGCTAAATTCAATTGAACCGCCTGAGTCATGGGCTTCGATTCTTGAAATACCAATTTTTTGTGCTTTAAGACGAAGTTTAGCTACATGAACAAGGTTTTTAGCTGGTTGTGGTAATAAGCCAAAGCGATCGATAAGTTCAATCTGAATATCATCTAAGTCTTGTTTGTTCTTACAGCTGGCAATACGTTTATAAATACTTAAGCGTAAACTTATATCAAAAATATAATCGTCAGGTAATAAAGCGGGAACTCGTAGCTCAATTTCTGTTTGATTGCGCATCACTTGGTCTAACGATAATTCTTTACCGTCTTTTAATGAAGCGACTGCTTGGTCAAGCATTTCCATATATAAGCTAAAGCCTATTTGGCTCATTGAACCACTTTGATCTTCACCTAATAATTCTCCGGCACCACGTATTTCTAGATCGTGTGTGGCTAAGGTAAAACCGGCACCTAAATCTTCAAGCGAAGCAATAGCGTCTAATCGCTTTTTGGCATCTTTGGTCATGGCTTTTTCATGAGGCGTTAATAAATAAGCATAAGCTTGGTGATGCGAACGACCTACGCGGCCTCTAAGTTGATGTAGCTGAGCTAAGCCTAAACGGTCGGCTCGGTCCATAATAATGGTGTTTGCGCTAGGTACATCGATACCTGTTTCAATAATAGTGGTACATAAAAGCACGTTATAACGTTGATGATAAAAGTCGCTCATTACACGTTCTAAGTCTCGCTCTCCCATTTGGCCATGAGCAACAATAATACGTGCTTCAGGTACTAAAATTTGAATGTCTGCTGCGGTTTTTTCTATGGTGTCTACGTTGTTATGTAAAAAGTAAACTTGGCCACCACGTACAGTCTCGCGCAGTATTGATTCACGAATCAGCGCATCGTCTCTTTGTCTTACAAAGGTTTTTACGGCTAAACGTTTGGCTGGTGGTGTAGCAATAATTGATAAATCGCGCATGCCGCCCATAGCCATATTTAATGTTCTAGGAATAGGGGTTGCGGTTAATGTTAAAATATCAACATTGCTACGCAGTTGTTTAATTTTTTCTTTTTGTTTAACGCCAAAGCGATGTTCTTCATCAACAATTAATAAACCTAAATCTTTATATTTTATGCTGTTTTGTAAAAGTTTATGAGTACCAATTAAAATATCAATTTCACCAGACTCTACTTTAGCTATTACGGCATTTTGTTCTTTCGCGGTTTTAAAGCGTGATAATACTTCAATAGATACAGGCCAATTAGCAAAACGGTCTCTAAAGTTTTCGTAATGTTGTTGTGCAAGCAGGGTAGTTGGAACAAGGATCGCTGTTTGTTTTCCATCGTTAACTGCGATAAAAGCGGCGCGCATGGCGACTTCTGTTTTACCAAAACCAACATCACCACACACTAAACGGTCCATGGTTTTAGGTGAAAGCATATCGCTAATTACGGCATTAATTGCCTGCTCTTGGTCATGAGTTTCTTCAAAGCCGAAGCTGTCAGCAAAAGCGCGATATTCATCTTTGTCGCGTTTAAAGGTATAGCCGTGATTGGTGGCACGTTTAGCATAAATATCTAATAATTCAGCGGCAACGTCTTTAACTTTTTCAATGGCTTTTTTCTTGGCTTTGCTCCAACTGTCGGTGCCTAATTTATGTAAAGGAGCATGTTCGGCATCGGTGCCTGAGTAACGACTAATTAAATGTAGCGAGCCAACAGGTACGTAAAGCTTTGATTCGTTAGCATAAGTTAACATTAAAAATTCGGTGGTCATGCCGCCTGTTTCTAATGTTTCTAAGCCAGAGTAGCGACCAATACCATGGTCGATATGCACAACAGGTTGGCCGATTGATAGTTCTGCTAAGTTTTTAAATAAAGCGTCAGCTTGAATATCTTTTTGTTTATTTCTACGGCGTGTTTGTTGAACCCTGTCGCCAAGTAATTCTGACTCGGTAATGAGGGCGATTGCATTCTTTTTCGCAACGCCTTTACTTTGAAAGATAAAACCATGGGTTAAGGCATTTACGGTAATACCAATAACGTCGTTGCTTTCAATAAAGGCGTCGATATTTGTAAATGTTTTCGGTTTTATATTATTGCGTTGTAATAATTCTAAAACACTTTCTCGGCGGCCTTGGCTTTCAGCAACAAATAAAATTTTACCGGGAGACTCTTTGTTTTTCATGAATTGACTGAGCAACTCAAAAGGCTGTTTTAGTTTATGATCTACGGTTAAGTCAGGTAGTGTATTTACGTCGAAATGAATAGTACCTGCTTTGCTGGTTGACTCTTCATTTGCTGTATCGTCAGTTTGTAGCTCTGTATTTTGAGCTTGTAAAACTATTCTATCGTAAGGTTTTATCGCGCTATAAAGTTCTTCACTATTTAAAAAAAGTTTTTCAGGTGCAAGTAATGGGCGTGATGTATTGTATTTTCGGTCTTCGTATCTATATTGAGCATCGGTCCAAAACTGTGTTTGTGCTTTATCTATATCACCAGAAATAATTACTAAGGTATTTTCAGATAAATAATCACACAAGGTATTTGTTTCATCAAAAAATAGTGGTAGATAATACTCAATACCGGCAGGTAAAATACCGTTACTTACTTGGTGATAAACTGAGTCTTTAGGAATATTGCCCGTAAACATTTCGCGGTATTGGCTTCTAAATAAGTTAATACCGTCTTTATCTGTTGGAAATTCGTGCGCAGGTAATAAATCTATACCGTCAACTTTGTCGCTAGAGCGTTGGCTTTCAGGATCAAATAAACGAATTTCATCTATTTCATCATCAAAAAAATCTAATCTAAACGGTGTTTTACTTCCCATAGGGAATAAATCAATAATGGCCCCGCGGGCACAAAATTCACCATGTTCCATTACTTGGTCTACTGCGCGATAACCACTTGCTTCAAGTTCTCGCCTAAGTTGGTGAAGATCTTTTCTATCACCTTTTTTGATAATTAAGCTGTTTAAATCAAGATACTTTTTAGGTGAAATACGTTGCAGCAAGGTACACACGGGTACGATTACAACACCTCTTTCCATTCGTGAAAGTTGATACAAAGTCGCAAGGCGTTGAGAAATAATGTCTTGATGTGGAGAAAACGTATCGTAAGGTAGCGTTTCCCAATCAGGAAATAAGCAAATGGATAAGGCTTTACTTGTATTTAAGCTTTTTAGCTCTTGTTCAATTCTTATGGCTGATGGCGTGTCATGAGTTAACAGTAAAACAGGCGACTCGGCATTACATGCACCGTGGTATATCGCTAAACTTGAGCTACTGCCTTGTAAGTTCGTCCATGTTTTTTTATCTGCATTTTTTCCTTTTCTTTTCGCTAATACGGGATTGAAAAGGCTTGTATTCTTGCTCATAACATCTCTATAAAATATGTGATTTTAGTGGTGTTTCAAACCTAGAGTTGTCGTTAAAAGCCGACAGTTAAAAGTTTGAAAATCGGCGTTATATTAGCATGAGATGGATCATAAAGTTTAGATAGATAGAAAGTTTTTGAGTAAAAACATTAATTATATAAAAAGCATTTGAACGAAACGGCTAGGGTCTTATTCTTTACATTAAATAACATAAATATTACCCTATCGGCAATGGAATCAATTTAAAAGGAAATTACTATGTCTTGGACTAAGCTCGACACGAATATCAACGCACAATCACTTATGGCATTAGATACTATTTCTTGTAAGAAATACGGTGTAAATTTAAGTCAAAACTTCCCATTTAATAAAGTCAATTTTACCTGTCAAGCTCTAGCTATGCTGTCGCAATTAAATGATTTTGACCAACAAATGGTAGAAAAAGAAATTAAGTACATTTGTGCACACCCTAATGCTAAAAATTCATTAAAACACAGTCGTAACCCTCTAAAACGTTTATGGCGTACTCAATATCCATTTCGTAGTTATCATTATTTGATTAGGTATTCCTTATCATCTAATAAAATAGATATTGAGGATGTGTTATTTGATAGACAACTTAGTGGTCCGAAGAATAACTTTTCAGCAGAGCGTACTATGCTGTATGAAGTCGATAGATTAACATCTGCAACTTATGATAAAGCCATGGATAAAGATGGACTTAAAGCATTAGAAGGAGCATGGGAAAGAAACCCTTCACCAACGTCTCAAGTTAATACAAGTCATGCTGCTGTTAATGGAATGCTTAATGAATTAGATAAAGCGGCATGGTTAATGGGCACGCATTTAGATGCCGCTTACCAAAGTGATGGCATAAAAGCCTATACATTGTTTCATAATCCTACTGATAATTTATGTTTAGATTTAGCAGAATGTGCTTTTGATAAACGGCAAGGGAAGAAATCTCATAATGCGCAGCATTTGGCCGCGATTTTAGCTCAAAATAGTCAGCAAGGCAAAAAAGTTAAATGGTTGGTACATAGTCAAGGCGCCATTATATTTTGTGCAGCGTTAGAACATTATCGGATTTATTATGGAAAACCGTTAACAACACAAGAAGTAGCAATACACGGCTCAGGGGCTAATCTGACACACTTAAAAAAAATAGCGAATGGAATGAAGATGAAAATTCATTCAGTACGCAATAATCCCTTTGATTTAGTACCTAATATTGCAGGTGCGAACGACCTTTCATCAAGTAGTTTGGTACGGTCAATGAAATTTGGCAAATACCTAGTAGCAGATCCTGGCATTAGCCCTCATACGTTACCGTTTTTAGGGTTAAATTCCTACGCAGACCAATTGCAGTTATTGGGTAATATTCCTGCGGCAACTAAAGTAAGAAAATTTATTAATACACTACCTAAAGGTGATAGTCGAATATGATGCACTTAATAAAAGGCTTTTGTCGTGGTTTTGTGGGCGGGCCTGATTTTAATCGATGCATTACACATCACTTTATTTTGGGGGATAAACAATTAACACTTCAATTACCAGACAGTAATGTTATGGCGGTTCCCAATAAAGTAGATGTTAGTTTTCCGCATACTTCAACTAGTTGGTTTGAGCAAAATGCCAAAACATATGAACAGCATAAATTTGTGCGTATCGTGACTGAAAACTGGATGTATGTACCTGTTATCTCGATTATTCCAGGTGATGAATTTGGTATGTTGAGTTGTCAATTACGTATTAAACAGACGGATAAAATAAATGTATTAGATAAACAAGTTTTAGCTAACTTTTTGATTAAAGAATATGAAGATTATCATAATAGGTCTGATGGGAAAAACACCAAAATTCGTCAAGAAATTATAGAGCAGTCAAGTAAAATGTTTAGGCCATTTGAAGCAGAAGCATTAGAGGAAGAAATTAAAGGTTGGATTGAAAATAGGGGGATGCCACCGATTCCTGCAGCTTATATTAAAAGCTTTAATCAAATCGATTGGGTATTTTATCAAGAAGTTCGTAATAACCGTTTGTCGCGTAATGATTATTATTGTTTACCGTTAAGTGAGAATAGCTTTTTAGAGGTTGATTTTAGACACCGAGTAGATCGTTCTGATAAACATAAAAAATGGTCGAAACATGCTTTAGCTTCACAAGAACGCATTATGGAATCCATCACCTTATCGGATATACCCGATGAACAAGATAATTTACTTGTTGTTAATTCAGTTAAGAATAGTTAATGCTTCATTTGTTAAAAGATTTTTGGCGTGGTTTTGTGGGAGGGCCAGACTTCAATAGGTGTATTACGCACCGATTTATTTTAGGCGATAAGCAATTAACTCTTAAACTGCCAGACAGTAATGTTGCAGCAGTGCCTAATAAAATAGATGTTAGTTTTCCGCATACTTCAACTAGTTGGTTTGAGCAAAATGCCAAAATATATGAACAGCATAAATTTGTGCGTATTGTGACTGAAAACTGGATGTATGTACCTGTTATCTCGATTATTTCAGGTGATGAATTTGGTATGTTGAGTTGTCAATTACGTATTAAACAGACGGATAAAATCAATGTATTAGATAAACAAGCTTTAGCTAACTTTTTGATTCAAGAATATGAAGATTATCATAATAGACCAGAAGGAAAAAATGTTGAATTAAGAAAAACTACTAAAGAACGTTTTGCTAAGAGTTCAGTTTCTTGGACATATGAGGAAATAGAAGAAGAAATTGTCGGTTATATTGAAGCTTATGGTAACCCTCCGATTCCTGATGGTATTATCAAAAGCTTCAATCAAACTGATTGGGTATTTTATCAGGAAATCCGCAGTAATAGTTTATCACGCCATGACTTTTACTGTTTACCGTTAAGTGAAACCAGTTTTTTAGAAGTGAAATTTAACCATAGTGTTGACCGTTCTGATAAACATAAAAAATGGTCGAAACATGCTTTAGCGTCACAAGAACGCATTATGGAATCCATCACCTTATCGGATATACCAGATGAACAAGATAACTTACTTGTTGATAATTCAGTTAAGAATAGTTAATGCTTCAGCTGTTAAAAGACTGTTGGCGTGGTTTTGTGGGAGGGCCATACTTTAATCGGTGTATTACGCATCGCTTTATATTAGAAAATAAACTGTTAAGTGTGAGTATCCCAGATGGTAATCTTTTCGTTGAATCAAGCAAAGAGGATATAAATTTTCCTCACACATCTAAAACTTGGTTTCAACATCATGTTGAAGAATCTTATGACCAACATATATATGTACATATGCTCACAAAAAATTGGATGTATTTACCTGTTGTTAACCTTTTACCTAGCAGTGAATACGGTATGTTGAGTTGTCAACTGCGTATTAAACAAACTGACAAAATTAACGTACTAGATAAGCAAGCTTTAGCTGACTTTGTTATACAAGAATATGATGATTTTCATAATGGACCCAATGGAAAAAACACTAAAATTCGTCAAGAAATTACAGAGCAGTCAAGTAAAAAATATAGACCTTGGTCGCCAGATAGATTAGAAGAAGAAATTGCAGGATGGATTGAAAATAGAGGGAAGCCATCTATTCCTCCTGCTTTTATAAAAAAAATTAATAAACATGATTGGATTTTTTATCAAGAAGTTCGTAATAACCGTTTGTCGCGTAATGATTATTATTGTTTACCATTAAGTAAAAATAGTTTTTTAGAGGTTGATTTTAGATATCGAGTTGATTTGTCCCATAAACATAAAAAATGGTCGAAACATGCTTTAGCCTCACAAGAACGCATTATGGAATCCATCACCTTATCGGATATACCAGATGAACAAGATAACTTACTTGTTGATAATTCAGTTAAGAATAGTTAATGCTTCAGCTGTTAAAAGACTGTTGGCGTGGTTTTGTGGGAGGCCCTGACTTTAATCGATGTATTACACATCGCTTTATATTAGAAGATCTACAACTAACTCTTAATTTACCTAATACCAATATTGCAGTAACCCCAAGCAAGGTTGATATTAGTTTTCCTTTTTCTTCAAATACTTGGTTTGGTCAGAATAAAAAACAATATGAACAACATGAGTTTGTACGAATTATTACTAAGAATTGGATGTATGTACCTCCTGTTGCTCTAGTACCTAGTAGTGAATATGGCATGCTTAGCTGTCAATTACGCATTAAACAAACCGATAAAATCAATGTATTAGATAAACAAGCTTTAGCTAACTTTTTGATTAAAGAATATGAAAATTTTCATAATGGTCCTGATGGGAAGAATACTAAAATTCGCAAGGCTACTATAGAGCAATCTAGTAATATGGCTAGGCCTTTTGAAACAGATGAATTAGAAGAAAGAATCAATTTACTTATTAGTATTCGAGGTAAACCTCCTATTCCTGCTGCTTTTTTGAGGAGCTTTAATCAAATTGATTGGGTGTTTTATCAGGAAATCCGCAGTAATAGTTTATCACGCCATGACTTTTACTGTTTACCGTTAAGTGAAACCAGTTTTTTAGAAGTGAAATTTAACCATAGTGTTGACCGTTCTGATAAATATAAAAAATGGTCGAAACATGCTTTAGCGTCACAAGAACGCATTATGGAATCCATCACCTTATCGGATATACCCGATGAACAAGATCACTTAATCATTCTAAAATAAGTTAAATAACATCTATTGGAAGTTATCTATTTTAAATTCTGATAAAATAGCTTTTTGCAATTTTCAGCTTGTACCTTATATTTTTAAGGACAGTTATTTGATTTATTTTTTAGGATACTCCTTTGACCAATAACGATATTTTACGTCGCCTTAGATACACGTTTAATTTTAACGACCAAAAAATGATTAACATTTTTGCTTTAGCTGAAAGTACGGTTACCCGTGAAGAAGTAAGTAATTGGTTAAAAAAGGAAGAAGATCCAGCACATGTTAACTGTTCTGACGTAATGTTAGCGACTTTTTTAAATGGTTTAATTAATGAGAAAAGAGGCAAGAAAGACGGTCCTCAACCTCAGCCAGAAAAAAGAATTACCAATAATATTATTTTAACTAAGTTAAAAATTGCCCTTAACTTAAAAGCTGAAGACATACTTGAAATTGTAAAAGCTGAAGAGTTTAATTTTAGTAAATCTGAGCTTGGTGCTTTTTTCAGAAAGTCAGACCATAAACATTATAAGGTGTGTAAAGATCAGTTTTTACGTAACTTTATTCGCGGCTTAGATAATAAATATCATGTTAACCGACCTGAAAAGTTTATTAAGCAACAAGACACTGCTGATAACGAAGTACGCACTGATAATAAAGCAAAAACTTGGTCTAAAAAAACGGACAGAGCGTCTGAAAAACCACTTGAAAATAGGGACGAATATTACAAAGAAGCTAAACCTAATGCGAGTAAGTTGTATGTTAACCCTAAAGCAAAAACAGCAGAAACAACAAAACCTGAACCAGAACGTAAAGTGTTAAAGCTTAAACCTAAAGATATTTGGGGCGAGTAATTTTTAACAGATTCAATATTTAAAGCCTAATGTTTGTTAGGCTTTTTATTTTCTCTTCATTTTAAATTCAAAAATCAAACATTAAAAAGTTAAGCCATGTTGTATTTATTCATTATATTTTTAAGTGCTTTTTTACTCTTTCAAGTTCAACCCCTTATAGCTAAATTAATATTGCCATTATTTGGTGGTGGTGCGGCTATTTGGACTGCTTGTTTATTGTTTTTTCAAGCCTTTTTATTGTTAGGGTATTTATACGCACACATACTTTCTAAATGTAGAAGCTTGTCGGTTCAAGTATCGATTCATGCAGTAGCTTTATTTGTCAGTTTGTTTTTTATGCCAATAGGGCTAAAACAACTTAGTGAGTTTAATCAATTAGCTCCCTTAAGTGATATTTTACAGTTGCTCGTGTTATCCATTGGCGTACCTTATTTTTTACTTTCGTCTACCGGTCCGCTGGTACAAAAATGGCTAAGTTATGTGTATGTCACTAAAGCTGATTTTACCCCTTATAAGCTGTATTCCCTTTCTAATATAGGTTCTTTGCTGGCGTTATTGAGTTACCCGTTTATATTTGAACCATTATTTAGCTTACCTAATCAGTTGATATATTGGTCGGCGGGTTACATTTTATTAGTGTTATTGCTTATCGCTTTTTGCGTGCAATTATTCAGGTTAGTGTCGGGTGTTTCCCCGTTACAAGAAGGTAGCGAAGAAGCTGATGTTACTCATATAAAAGCCTTTAAACTTGATTGGTTATTATGGCTGGCCTTATCTGCTGTAGGCGTTATTTTATTAGTGTCTATTACCAATGCGATGACACAAAATATTCCGCCAGTTCCTTTTTTATGGATACTGCCATTAAGCTTATATTTACTTACTTTTATTATTAGTTTTCATAGCCCTAAATGGTACGTGCGTTGGTATTGGTACATGTTATTTGTACTGAGTTCATTTGCTGGTTTGCTTATGTTCTTTATCGGATCGCAGTTCGATATTTTATCTCAAGTACTTATTTATTCGGGGATTTTATTGTCGTCTTGTATGATCTGTCATGGTGAATTAGTTAAGCTAAAACCGTCTACCGACAGACTAACCTTATTCTATTTAAATATGTCGTTGGGTGGTTTTTTAGGTAGCGCCTTTGTTGCTTTTGTTGCGCAACGATTTTTCACTCAGTTTTTAGAGTTTCCCATCGCCTTAGTGGCGGTATTTATATTACTGGGTTTGTGCACTTATATATTGAAAAGCTTTTCGAATAATAAGGCTGAAAAATTCACCACGCTTATTGCTAGCTCTTGTGGTGTTTTTGCTGTTTTACTTGTGGTGGGCTTTGTATCGCTGAATCAGCAATTTAAAGAAAACACCGTAGAACTTAGCCGAAATTTTTACGGTATTTTAAGTGTGAAAGACGTTGAAGTTAACGGCATTGTTGAACGCCGATTAATTGATGGGACAACCTCGCACGGCACACAATCGCAAAACGAAAACCTAGCGCATATCCCAATGAGTTACTACCGCGAAAACACAGGCGTAGCTCTAGCACTTCAGCATTTGTTTTTAACACCTACTATGAATGTAGGGTTAGTGGGTTTAGGCGCTGGCACATTAGCCACTTACGGACGTAGAGGCGATAACTATACCTTTTACGAACTAAACCCAAATGTAGAACGCATGGCGCGACAATACTTTACGTATATTGAACAGAGTAGGGCGAATGTCGAAGTCGTTTTAGGTGATGGCCGTGTAACGCTGCAAAAAGAGCTAGATAACGGAACCATTAATAATTTTGATGTATTGGTTATTGATGCTTTTTCTGGCGATTCAGTGCCTGCGCATTTACTAACAACCGAAGCGTTTGAATTGTACTTTAAGCATTTAAAAGCGGATGGAGTATTAGCGATTCATGTATCTAATAGCCATTTAGATTTAACAGCCTTAGTAAAAGGGCTTGCTAAAAACAGTAACTATTCAGCCCTGTATTTTAAAACCAAAGCGACGGAGAAAGAGGTTACTCAAACAGAATGGGTAGTGGTAACAAATAATAAGTCGTTTATAAGAAATACTAAGGTCAAGCGGTTACAGTCACAATGGCCGAATACAAACGAATTGGTATGGACCGATAATTACAGTAATTTACTATCGGTGTTGAAATAGATAATTATTCTTTTGAATTTATAGATACTGGACAATCACATCTACTAAGACCTTGGTTCACTAATAAATAAGATCGTTATTTATTAGTGAAGGTAAAGCTCGCAACTCGTTTACTCTAGTGTCTATAGCAAGTTTTTAGCTGACGGTGAGTTTATGGGGGATATATAAGTTAAAGGAACCGTAGTTACTTGTTAGGTTTGATCTGATTCTGTGTCGTAGGTAGACCAATACTTGTATATAAACCAACTGCTTGATATAGGTAAATAACATTGTCCATCAAGTGATTTTTTTATGTAATTATCATTACACGTTTGATATTCAGGTTTACCGCCATATAAATAATCCACAGTGATTGTTTTCACTTTTGATCTAGACTCATTAAGAAATACAATTTCTTTATAACCAGAAAGTAACCAATTACCTTTATTGGTTTTAGAGGTTAGCATGGTTTCATAACCAAAACTTATAGCTTTTTGTGTAAACTCATCAAGTTGAGGTGTTTGATTCCAGACTACAGAATTATTATTACGCGCCCCAGCTTTTAGCTGCACATCTTTAACCCAGAATATATTTGTATAACTGGTTTTATTTAGGATCGAGATTAAGGTCTCAATATTACTTTTATTAAGAAACAAAGTAGCTTTCAATTTAAAATCGCTATTAGGCAATTTGCTAACAATCAAATCAGCGTTAAAATAAGCTACAATAATAGTGATAAATAAAGCTAGATACTTCTTCATAAAACCTAAACGCCTCGTTAAGAGGTAAATGATTATTGGCTAAAATAGTGACGCAGGAGCAAAACCAACTGTTTTTTGTCCTGCTGCAATGTCTTGTTTTATTGCTACCACTCAATACTCTTGAATGTAATTTCTTCGTTGTGGGATATAAATCTAATTTTGGAGTTCTTCAGATCAATATGCCATCTAACTGAATTGTGAAAATTGTGAACTGCTTTTAAATTCCCCCCCTTTTTTGTTGCATACCACATGGTTAGTTGTTCGGATTCTTTTTCACTCGTTACAATAAGTAACTTATTTTTTATTTTGTGTTTTATTGAATTTTTATTATTTAAAACTCTACTACTAGAACTACCAAAAAATTTAACAACATCATTTGTACTAATGCTTTCCTCAAAAATGAAGGTTTGAATATCCCAAATTCTATTGCGTTCAAAAAGGTAGGATTGTTTTTCTGTTTTTGGATCGAATATTAAGATATTTTTAATTCTGGTATTCGATTTACTCGAAAACATCCCTCCTGATTTAGGTTTGTGTTTTATAGGATAAAAGAATAAACCTGAATCTGCATCATATCCCTGATTGACGCTTTGGTAATAACCACCTGCATTTAAATTTAAAGATAATAATAAGAATACTAAAAATATAGATTTTTTCACTTGAACTCCATTTGCAATATAGCACCCAATTAATAGGCTAAGTTTAGTTTGCCAAAATAGCGACGCAGGAGCAAAAAACAACTGTTTTTGTCCTTGTTGATTAGCTCGTTTATTACATTTATTTTTCTGTAATCCCATCAAGGTTAACTTTCAATACAACTGTAGATTTTACATTATTAAGAGCCTTATTGTTCTTAATGGCTTCTTTTGTATATGAGTTATATGTTACTTCTATTTCTGCATAGTCATACTGATTAACAGCAAGCCACTGTGTATTTATAATTTCACCATAAACTCCTAATTTAAAAACATTAACCTCAGGGGATTCATCGAATGTTGAAACGCTAACATAATATTGATATTTACATATACCATGAGTCTCGATGAAACAATCTTCGCCGTTTAAGGGGGTTTGATAAAGCCTAATATAAAGCTCTTTATTAATATTATTATCAGTTTTATTTAACTCAATTATTGTACCGTAAGCCATAGCTTCTTTAATCTTTAACGAGCTATTACTTAAGTGATTAGTACAAGCAGAAAGTAAAAAGGTAGCTACCAAAATGATAAGTTTCATAAGTATTTACCTAATTGACGGAAAAGTGAATGTGGTCACCATGACCAGATATTGCCTTGTCTTTTCCTAGCTTTTTCTTCAACAGAGGGCCAAAATTCTCTCTTCTATGTTGATAGTTTTCAAATTCCATTTGAATCGCATCGGTTATTGCTTTTACAGCAGGTGATGAAGGATAGAAGATAGACATTTTCATTCCATTGATTCGTGATATATCAACAGCTTTTCCTTGACCTTGAACATGTCGACTTGGCATTTTATGTTGATCGTTTGCTGAAGAAATATATATTTTATTCAAAAAATAACCTTGCGCTATAGTATTTTTTATAACAAGGTTTAATGCATCAATAATTTTTTGATCTACATTTTTATTTACGCTTGGTGAGAATTCAACGAGGACACCATTTATTCGGTTTGATATTATGGGCATTTATAACTTCCTTATTTGGTATGACATAATTATTGGGTAATGAACTAACAGCTTATTATAGAGATATTATCAGTAATGTCAGCACCACAACGTTTATTTAATTAATATTAAAATCCCATATTTTCATAGGTTTAGGAATCATAAAGTTTTAATTATCACTACAGTTTCTATATTACTGAAAAGCCTCAGTAATATGTAATGTTAAATATGAGTAAATAACATTAAATATTAAATGGTTAGGTTTTAGTTGGAGTGATTTTAGTTTGTTACTAATACTTATCAGTAATATGAATCTAATATTCATTAGAAAATATATTGTGAAAAATTTACTCATAAAACTAGAATGTGAATGGTGGCGCTGTTACTCGATATTTTCCATTGATTAAGGAATGAAATTTAATAGCTTCATCATTATTATCATGAAGCTATTAAACTAAACTGTAAAAATAAGCTTTACCAACTACCTGTGTTTTCCATACTTAACCAAGGTTCTTGAGGCGAAAGTGCTTCACCTTTTTGTAGTAATTCAATTGAAATGTTATCAGGCGATTTAATAAAAGCCATGTGTCCGCAGCGTGGTGGTCTGTTAACTGTAACTCCAGCATCAAGGACCTTTTGGCAGAAGTCGTAGATGTTATCTACTTCAAAGGCTAAATGGCCAAAGTTTCTGCCTATGCTGTATTCTTCAGTTGAACCCCAGTTATGCGTTAGCTCTACTTCAGGTTCACCTATTGCCGTCGCTAAGTAAATTAGTGTGAATTTACCTGCGGGTACGTCAATACGTTTGGTTTCGACTAAACCGAGTAAATCTACGTAAAATTTTAGTGAAGCGTCTAGGTCTTTCACTCGAACCATGCTGTGTAGAAATTTCATAATAGTTATTGTTACTCCGTTTTTTCTTTAAAATCGCATAAGTCTTCGATAATGCAAGAGCCGCATTTGGGTTTTCTTGCTACGCATGTGTATCGTCCGTGAAGAATAAACCAGTGGTGTAAGTTAAAGAAAAACTCCGTTTTTCTTGGGGTGTTTTTTACAATACTTTTTTCTGTTTCTTCTACGGTTTTACCTTTAGCGTAACCTGTGCGATTAGCTAAACGTTGAATGTGGGTATCTACTGCAATGAAGTAGTTACCTTCGTTGTCTTTTAACTGACCAAAGGCTGTATTTAACACGACGTTTGCTGTTTTTCTACCAACACCGGGTAGGGCTTCTAAAGCGGCTCGGCTTTCAGGTACTTCGCCGCCATGTAAGTCTACCAACATTTGACAGGTTTTCATGGTGTTTACGGCTTTGGTGTTAAATAAACCAATAGTTTTTATGTAAGACTTTAAACCGTCTAAACCAAGGTCGAGGATCGCTTGTGGAGTATTAGCTACAGGATACAGTTTATCGGTCGCTTTATTTACGCCAACATCCGTTGCTTGAGCTGAAAGAAGCACGGCAATTAATAGCTCGAACGGAGTGCTAAAATTTAGCTCGGTGGTAGGATTAGGATTGTTATCTCTTAATCTTGTTAGCATTTCTATTCGTGATTCTTTATTCATATTTCAGCTTCTACTACTTTAGCTTTTATTTATTAACTTGCATCAAAATTTACGCGTACACGCTCGATTGATTTAGCTTCTTTTTTAGGTGCGCTTTCGGCAATTTTATTATCAATAAAGTTTTTCAGTGCGATAAATAATCCCATGGCAATAAATGCTCCAGGGGGAAGTACGGCAAGTAAAAATTGGTTATCGAGGTTATATACTTCTATGCGTAATATATGAGCCCATTCGCCTAATAATAAGTGAGCGCCGTCAAATAAAGTACCTTGACCGAGTACTTCTCTTACTGCGCCTAATACAAATAAAACCAGTAGAAAACCTAAGCCCATCATTAAGCCGTCAAAGGTGGCTTGTTTAACGGGGTTTTTAGAGGCGTATGCTTCTGCACGGCCGATAATGGCACAGTTAGTTACGATTAACGGAAGAAAAATACCTAACGATTGATAGAGCACGAAGGTATATGCGTTCATTAATAACTGAACGCAGGTAACAAACGAGGCGATAATTAATACAAAAATAGGAATGCGAACTTCTTTAGGAACCCATTTACGTACTAATGAAACCGTCGCGTTTGAACAGATTAATACGAATAGCGTTGCTATACCTAAACCTAACGCATTGGTGACTGTTGAGGTTACGGCTAATAACGGACATAAGCCTAATAGTTGAACGAGGCCGGGGTTGTTTTTCCATAAACCTTGCCATGCGAGTTCTTTGTATTCTGCACCGTTTGTCATTCAATATCTCCACAATTTCTCGGTTGAGCGAATAACGTTTTTTTGTTTTCGTTAAAATAAGCCACTGTGTTATGTACAGCTTTTACTACGGCTCTTGGTGTTATGGTTGCACCTGTAAATTGGTCGAACATGCCGCCATCTTTAGCAACTTTCCAGCGAGGATCTGGATTACCATTAATCTTTTTGTCGGTAAATGTTGTGATCCAAGAATTTCTTTTAAGCTCTATTTTGTCACCTAAACCGGGGGTTTCGTTATGATTTAATACTCTAACGCCGCTCACAACACCACTGGTTTTAATACCAACGATAATATCAATATTTCCGTTGTATCCGTCGGGTGCTGTGGCGGTTATTGCCATAGCAACAGGAGAGTCATTATAAGTTGCAATATAAGCAGCATGAGGTGTTTGATTTTTTGACTTAGCTGTTTTATCTGAACCTGTTTGGCTGAACATAATACAATCGTTAATTATTTCGTTGTTATATGTTGCAGGGTCAATAACTTGTGATAGCGTTTTGAGTAATTGCTGTTGTTTTTGTAACTCAATTTCATCTTTAGTTAATGAGTGGACTATGCCGACAACAGCGGTACAAACGATAGCGAATATGGCAAGCACATTAGCATTTTTTTGAATAGCTTTACGCATTAGTTTTATCCTGAGCATTCTGCGTTTTTTTATGTCCGTATGTGCGAGGACGTGTGTATTGATCGATTAAAGGCGCAGACATATTACAAAGTAACACAGCGAAAGCCATAGCTTCAGGGTAACCACCATATTTTCTGATAATAAATACAAGTAAGGCAGCTAATGCACCAAAAATCATTCTTCCTTTATTACTGGTAGCGCCCGAAACTGGGTCGGTAAGAATAAAGAATGCGCCCAGCATACAAGCACCATTAAACCAATGAAACATGGTTGATGCGTTACTATCAGGGCTATACATGAAGGCGATGAATGAAAATAAAAATAAGCTAAATAGAAAGCTAAAAGGGGTGATCCAATCAATGGCTTTTTTAAATATTAAAAACAAGCCACCCAGTAAAAATCCAGCATTTACCCATTCCCAGCCTATCCCAAAGTTTTTACCTATAACGGCGCTGTCCATGCTTTCAGCAATGGTTAAACCTAAGGTTAAATTGGTTTTAACGGTATCTAACGGGGTTGCCATGGTGTAACCGTCTATGTGTCTTTTTAATTGCTCAACCGAGTAACCGTCTGTGGTGTAGCTGGTAAAAATAACTGAGAGCGTGTCAAATGCACTTAAGTCGATTGCCATTAACTGTAATGGCGGTTGCCACGATGTCATTTGAACAGGGAATGATATAAGTAGCATGACATAGCCTGCCATAGCTGGGTTGAATGGATTATGACCCAAGCCGCCGTATAGCTGTTTTACAATAATAATGGCAAATGCTGCACCTAAAATAGATATCCACCACGGCGCTAATGCGGGTAAGCTAATACCTAAAAGTATGGCAGTTAAAATGGCACTACCATCGAAAATTTGTTCAGGAATTTTCTTTTCTCTTAAGGATAAAATAAAAAACTCAGCAACTAATGCACTCGCAATAGCTAGTGAAATATGAATTAAGTTACCCCAACCAAAAAAGTACCATTGCGCCAAAATACCTGGGATGGTGGCGTAAATTACCAACCTCATTAAAGCGGATGTTTTATTTTTTAAATGGTTATGCGGCGAGCTTGCGATCCAAAAGGCCATAATTTAAGTTAACTCTGAACGTTGTTGTTTTTTGGCTTTTGCTTTAGCGACTGCTTCAGCAATTCTTTTTTTCTTCTCTTCTGCTATCGTATCTTTACTGTCTGTTGGTGTTGTAACTTCTTTTTTTGCTCTGGCTTTCGCTACAGCTTCTGCGATTTTTATTTTTTTATCGTCTTCGTTTGCAACGGTAGCTTCAGGCGTTTCAATAATTTCAGGCGTTTCAATAATTTCAGGTGTTTTCACTGTTTCAGCTACTTTCTGAGTGTCTGCAGCTTTTGATGTATCAGCCACAGGAACATCACTTTCTTCAGTTACCGTAGCAGGGACTTCTTTTGCTAGCTTTTTAGCTTTTGCTTTGGCAATAGTTGCTGCTATTTTCGCTTTTTTATCGTCTTTGTTTGTATTATTAGTTTTTGCTTCGGTCACTTTAGGTTTTTCAATAACTTCAGGTGTTTTTACTGTTTCACCAATTTCAGGAGTGTCTGTAGCTTTTGATGTATCAGCTAAAGGAAC
The DNA here is from genome assembly GCF_055808995.1 of Pseudocolwellia sp. G5-9. Classification (NCBI taxonomy): domain Bacteria; kingdom Pseudomonadati; phylum Pseudomonadota; class Gammaproteobacteria; order Alteromonadales; family Colwelliaceae; genus Pseudocolwellia; species Pseudocolwellia sp. G5-9. Next base: position 1,477,598 of record NZ_CM147893.1, on the reverse strand, counting down.
ATCACTTTCTTTAGTTACTGTAGAAGGGACTTCTTTAGCTTTATTTTCTTTCGCTAGTTTTTTAGCTTTTGCTTTCGCGATAGTTGCTGCTACTTTTGATTTTTTACCTTCTGGAGAAACTTCTAAAGCAGGTTTTTTTTCTGTTTTATTATTTGCCTTAGTGTCTTGTTTATTTTCAATTTTAGTTGAATCTTCAGCATCAAAATTATTTTGGTTGGCTAATTTTTTAGCTTTAGCACGAGCGATCGCAGCTGCAATTTGTGGGTTTTTAGGTTTTTCTGAGGCTTCTACTGCCTGCTGCTCTTGAGGAGTTGTAGTTGCAGCATCTGTAGTTTGTGCTTTTTTAGCTTTTACACGTGCTAAAGCTGCAGCAACCGCTGACATTTCATTTTTGGCTTCAGGAGTACCTGAATTCATTCTTGCTTTACGGGCTTCAGCGGCTTTACGCTGTTTTTCTTCTCGCGCTTTTTTGTCACGTTCTAATCTTAGCTTACGTGCTTCAAATCTTATTTTTGCTTTTTCGGCTTTTATTTCAAGCTGCTTTTGTTCACGTATTTCAGCTTTACCAATGCGATAGTAATGTACTAGCGGAATGTAACTAGGGCATACGTAAGCGCAGGCACCACATTCTATACAGTCGAATAAGTTGAGGGTTTCTAGTTGATCGTGATCTTTAGCTTTTGCGCTCCATTGGAGTTCTTGCGGAAGAAGCTGGGCAGGGCATACATCGGCACATTGTCCGCAGCGTATACATTCAACTTCTGTATTTTCAGCAGCAATTTCTTTTTCACTTGGCGCAAGTACACAGTTTGTTATTTTTACAACGGGTACATTACCTGACGGTAAAGCAAACCCCATCATAGGGCCGCCCATAATAATGCGTTGTTTATTACTTTGCGGTTGGTATTCACATTGCTCAAGTAAATAGTTAACAGGAGTTCCCAACAAGGCCCATACGTTTTGAGGTTTATTTAAACCTAAACCAGTAACGGTAGTTACTCGTTTAATTAACGGGATATCGTTAATAACAGCGTCAGCAATCGCATAGCAGGTTGCTACGTTTTGCATGATAATACCTTGAGAACTCGGTAAAAATCCGCTAGGTATTTCTTTACCTGTTAATATTTGAATCAGTTGTTTTTCTCCGCCAGAAGGGTATTTGGTGGGAATAACACAAACTCTTATATGTTCGAGATCTTTAGTTGCGTTTTGTAATGTTTTAATGGCTTCGGGTTTGTTGTCTTCTATACCAATTAATACATATTCAGGATTAATGAGTTGATGAAGAATATTGATGCCATCAATTATTGTTGGGCTTTGTTCTCTGATCAGTAAATCGTCTGCTGTTATATAAGGTTCACATTCAGCAGCATTAATGATTAAAAACTCTATTCTTTTAGAATGAGCAGCTGAGCTATTAGCTTTGATATGAGTAGGAAAACCAGCTCCTCCCATTCCTGCTATGCCTGCATTCGCTATTTTTTCTAATAGTTCGAAATTAGTGAGTTTATGATAATCAGTGCAAATATTGCGCTGTTGCCATGTATCTTTGCCATCAGGCGCTAAAAATAAACAAGGTTCTGGTAACGCAGAAGGGTGAGCAATAGTTGCATCTTTAATCGCTGTAATCGTGCCACTTGTTGGTGCGTGAATAGGTATTGCCATTGGGTGATTACTAGCAGTTAAAGCTTGACCTTTTAACACTGTATCGCCTACAGAGACAATTAACTCACCTGCTTGACCAATATGTTGTTGCAGTGGAAGAATAAGCTCTTTTGGTAAAGGCAAAGTACGAATAGGCTTGTTTTCAGTGATAAATTTTTGTTCAGGTGGGTGAATGCCACCATGGAATTTCCAAAATTGGTTTTTATCAATTCGGTTAATAATAGAATTCACGTATTTTCCTAATCAACTTGTGTTACAGGTATGCTATTTAAATCCCATTGCCAACTTTGTTTTGTTGTTTCAATTGGTCGCATTTCAATACAATCAACGGGACAAGGCGCAACACATAGATCACAACCTGTGCATTCATCTACAATAACGGTATGCATTTGTTTGGTGGTACCAATGATGGCATCTACTGGACACGCTTGTATGCATTTAGTACAGCCGATACAGTCTTCTTCAATAATGAAGGCTACTTTTGGCGTGTTATCAGCGGCATGGTTTTCATCTAATGCTTGTACTTCGACACCCATTAATTCTGCTATTTTCTTTATAGTTTCTTCGCCACCAGGTGCACATTTATTAATTGCTTCACCATTGGCTACAGCATCTGCGTAGGGCTTACAACCTGGGTAGCCACATTGGCCACATTGTGTTTGTGGCAGTAGGTCATCTATTTGTTCTGCGAGTGGATCACCTTCAACTTTAAATCGAATTGAGGCATAGCCCAGCAAAGCGCCAAATAATAGGGCAATAAAACCGATAACAAGAATTGCGATAACGATAGACATTAGAACTTCACCAATCCTGTAAATCCCATAAAGGCTAATGACATTAAGCCCGCGGTGATCATTGCTATTGCAGAACCTTTAAATGGAGCTGGAATATCTGCATTGGCTAATTTTTCTCGCATAGCAGAAAACATAATCAGCACTAATGAAAATCCAGCTGCGGCACCAAAACCGTAGATTATTGATTCAAAGAAGTTGTGTTGCTCATACAAGTTAAGTAAAGCAACACCTAATACAGCACAGTTAGTAGTAATAAGGGGGAGGAATATACCTAAAAGGCGATATAAATTGGCACTCGTTTTATGTACTACCATCTCGGTAAATTGTACGACAACAGCAATAACTAATATGAAAGCCATAGTTGTTAGATATTCTAACCCTAGCGGCGCTAAAATATAGGTATTAACAAGGTAACTTAGTAAAGAAGCTAATGTCATTACAAATGTCGTCGCATAGGCCATGCCAACAGCAGTTTCAGTACGAGATGAAACTCCCATGAAAGGGCATAATCCTAAAAATTTTACGAGTACAAAGTTATTCACTAACACAGTACCGACTAATAATAAGAGATATTCAGACATTTAATGATTACATTGGTAAATTTATGGTGGATATTATCCGTTTTTATACCAAAAGAAACAACCGCTTGATTGTAGGGTTATTCATCAATTTGGAAAGTTTATGAGCCATTTCAAGTAATTGTTTAGATTATGAGCAATTATATAGGTGGTAAGACGGAGGGGAATATTTTTAGGGATACAAAATTTTGGTGTTTTAAAGGAAACTGCAATGCCTTTTTAATAAAAAACATTGCAGTTAGCTAGTGTTTAAAGTGCTATAAAGGTAGTGGCTTACCTATATAAAATCCTTGGCAACCGTCTACAAAGAGTTTTTCTAGGGCAAATTTTTCTTCTTGGCCTTCAACACTTTCAGCTAATACCGAAATACTCAATCTATGAGCTAAATCTACCATTAAGCGTAAGAAGTATTGGTTGTTTTTATCTTCATCAATATCACGCGTATAAGTACTGTCCATTTTAATAAAGTCAGGTTTTAAGTCTTTAAAGAATTTAAATGATGTTAAGCCAACACCAAAACGTTCTACTGTTACTTTGGAACCCGCTCTGTGGATCATATCAATAAAGCGTTTACTGGTTTTTATATTTTGTTGTAGACCATATTCTGTTATTTCAAAAATAAGTCTTGAAGCGATTGACGAATCTCTAAGTAATCTTCTTTCTAACCAAATTAAAAAGTGCTCATCGTGAATGCTTCGTGTACTTACATTAATGCCATAAGAAGAATTAGTAAGATTTTTACTAGCAATCTCAGAAATAACTTTTTCAATAATCATCTTATCTATTGCAACAATTTTGTCGAGCTTTTCTGCCATAGCAACAAAAGAAGCTGTAGGTAACATTTCTTCATTTGAATTTAAGAATCTTGCTAGTATTTCACCATAAACTTTAACATTTCGGTTAGACGGTTTAATATTTTGTACCAGTAAAGTAATTCTTTGATTTTCTATTACGTTATCAATTTCTTGACGCCAATTTTGATTGCCATAACTAGCACTGGCACTTTCTAAAATATCTGTGTCAGTTTGCGCATACCAAGAGTTTTTGTGTTGTGTTTGAGCTATGCTGATCCCGGTGTCTGCGAGGGCAAGCAACTCGCCTAAAGGTTTGTCTTTTTCGAAATATACCAGTCCAGTAAAAGCAACCGAATCTAAATCTGAAACTTGTTGGTACGAGTTGAATTTTTCTGTTAATTGCTCAGCATATTTTTCCGCATTTTTAATGGTGCTATTGGGGATTATTGTTGCAAAATCAGAACTGTTTAGTCTAAATAATTGCGCACCTTGATACTTAGCTATCAATCCTTTCATTATTTCAGCAACGCCACATATATAAGTGTCGCCAGCATTGTAGCCATGAATTTGGTTAATTGTTTGTAATTCTGAACATCGTGTAATTGTTAATACGCCAAATTTAATGTTTTTATCACTACTTATTTGGTTTTCAAAATATTGAACAAAACGGCTTCTATTACTTAATTTTGTAATAGGCTCTAAAAAGGCTTTCTCTTCAAGCGCTTTTGTATTTATGTTATGTGTACTAATTAATTTTTTAAGCTCAGTAAATATATGAGTAAATTCAGCGGGAGCATTGCTTTTTGAGGTTTCATCTTCTGTAAAATTATTATTTATCGCTATTTTTAAATCGTCATATAATTTTTTTAGAAGTGTTTTGTAGCTGTGCGAACTTAATAAGCTAGCAATTAGTATAAAAATAAAGGTTAAACCTAATATTAATGAAAGCAATTTTATAATGAGTGATGATTCATTACTAAAATCAAGCTGATAAACAATAGTTAAATTGTTTTTTACTGTTAACTTATTAATTTTAGGTAAAGTGTAAGGCAATATAAGTGTATTGATAGGGGTTGAATAATTATAAATACTTTTATCGGTGTTATTCGTTATTTTCAGTAAACTATATTTATAATTTGAACGTAACGACTCTATAAATATTTGTTCTGCTGCATTGTTATTATTTAGTTGTGACTGATCACTTAACAACAAAGCTGAGTTTGCTTTAATTATAGAAGCATGAACGTTTTGTTTTTCTTGTAAATATTTTGATGTAGTAAATATTGAAAAAAGTACAATAATTAAAGAAAAAACAATTCCTAATATGCAATTTCGTAACAATAATTGAGAAAAAGTATACATAATAAACTTGTTAGCTCCAAAAGAACAAATGTTAGTTAAATGTTAGGTAAATGTTAATTGGTTTTTACGCGCTATATATACCATATAATACTAATAAGATATATCACAAATGTTTAATTTTTGAGTGTTTTTTATTCATATTAGCACCTAAATTTAAATACAGCATTTTTTTATTTAACGTTTTTTTTATCCTTACTTGTAAAGCCCTTGCGCTTAGACGTTAGTAAATATATAATTCGTACCAGCTTTTAGTGTAGCAGTTGTCACTAGGTATTTATTGAGAGTATTATTAATAAATATTAACTGTTGTACTTATGGCGAATGAACTTTATTCGCCAATACAGAGGGTTAGTGAATTTGAGCCCCTCGTTAGGGGCTTTTTTATGTGTAAATGATTGTTGTTATGACATTGTTTGTACAAATAAATGTTTTGATAATGGGCTTAATGCCCTTTTTTTGTTTCTGGAGAAAATGATTGGCTAAGTTTGATCAAAAGTTAACTGAAATGTTAAGGCCTGCCGTTGAAGGTGTTGGTAAAGAGTTACTCGGCATTGAGTTTATAAGTGCAGGCAATAATTCGGTTTTACGTTTGTTTATCGACCATGAAAATGGCATAAACGTTGATGATTGCGCAGAAGTTAGTCGTCAAGTTAGTGCAATATTGGATGTAGAAGATCCAATAGGTTCAGAATATAACTTAGAAGTGTCTTCGCCCGGTTTGGATAAGCCTCTATTTAGTTTAGAGCACTTTCAAGCTGTAATAGGGGAAACCATAACAGTTAAATTATCAATGCCTTTAAACGGCCGCCGTAAGTTTAAAGGCAAACTTGAGACTATCGATAACGATATATTAATAGTGGTAGTTGATGGTCAGGATTATGAACTTCTTTTTAGTAACATTGATAAAGCAAATCTTGTTCCTAAATTTTAATGATAATTTTTAGATTTATTTTAAATAATTAAGGCTAAGTAGCATGAGTAAGGAAATATTACTAGTTGTAGATGCTGTTTCAAATGAAAAAGCATTACCGCGTGAAAGTATTTTTGAAGCGATGGAAACCGCTTTGGAAACAGCCACAAAAAAGAAATATGAAGGTGATATCGTTGTTCGAGTAAGTATCGATCGCGTATCAGGAGAATTTGAGACTTTCCGTCGTTGGTTAGTTATAGCTCCTAGTGATGATCAAATGGAAAATCCATATGCAGAAATCACATTTGATGCTGCTCAGTATGATGACCCAGATGTAAAAATTGGCGATTATGTTGAAGAGCAAATAGAGTCAGTTACATTTGACCGTGTAACCACTCAAACCGCTAAACAAGTTATTGTTCAAAAAATTCGTGAAGCTGAACGTGGACTTATTGTTGATGCTTACCAAGATCAAATTGGTGAAATCATTACAGGTGTAGTGAAAAAAGCGAGCCGCGATAGTGTTATTTTAGATTTAGGTAGTAATGCAGAAGCGATTATATATCGTGATGATATGTTACCGCGTGAAACTTTCCGTCCAGGCGATCGTATTCGCGGTTTATTATACGATATTAAACCTGAAGCACGTGGCGCACAATTATTTGTTAGTCGAACTAAGCCTGAAATGCTAATTGAGCTATTTAGAGTTGAAGTTCCTGAAATTGGCGAAGAAATGCTTGAGATAAAGGGCGCTGCTCGTGATCCAGGTTCTCGCGCGAAAATTTCAGTGAAAAGTAACGACAAACGTATTGATCCTGTTGGTGCATGTGTTGGTATGCGAGGTTCTCGTGTACAAGCCGTTTCTAGTGAGTTAGGTGGTGAACGTGTTGATATCGTTTTATATGATGACAATCCAGCACAATACGTAATTAATGCAATGGCACCCGCTGAAGTTGCATCAATTATTGTAGATGAAGATAAAAATACCATGGACATTGCCGTTGAAGATGACAACTTAGCAATGGCTATTGGTAGAAGTGGTCAAAACGTTCGTTTAGCTAGCCAGTTAACGGGTTGGGAATTGAATGTTATGACTGTTGCTGCGATGAATGAAAAACATCAAGCTGAAAATGACAAAGTATTATCTTTATTCGTTGAAAAGTTAGACCTTGATGAAGATTTTGCAACGCTTTTATGTGAAGAAGGTTTTACTTCACTTGAAGAAATAGCTTATGTTCCAGCAGCTGAAATGTTGGAAATTGATGGTATGGACGAAGACATTGTAGAAGAGCTTCGCGCAAGAGCTAAAGAAGCATTAACAACACAAGCATTAGCAAGTGAAGAAACACTTGAAGGTGCTGAACCCGCTGAAGACTTATTAAACCTTGAAGGTTTAGAACGTCATTTAGCATTTGTTTTAGCAAGTAGAGGTGTAATTACCTTAGAAGATCTTGCTGAACAAGGTGTTGATGAAATATCAGATATTGAAGAATTAGATGAAACCAAAGCAGGCGAGCTAATTATGGCTGCCCGCAATATTTGTTGGTTTAATGAAGAATAATAACACCGGGAGAAAATTATAGATGGCAGATGTAACAGTACAAGAGCTTGCCAAAGAAATCGGTACACCGGTGGAACGCTTAGTTAGTCAATTAGCTGACTCTGGTGTTCAAAAGTCGGTAACCGATTCTGTTTCGCAAGATGAAAAAGAAAAATTATTAGAACATTTGAAAAAGCAACATGGTGATGAATCATCAACTCAGCCAAGTAAAATGACACTAAACCGTAAAACTAAATCAACTTTAGTTCTTGGGCATGGTAGTAAAGCTAAATCAGTAAATGTTGAAGTTCGTAAAAAACGTACTTACGTTAAGCGTAGTGAGTTAGAAGAACAACAAATTGCTGAAGAAGAAGCAAAAGCACAAGAAGAAGCTCGTATTAAAGCTGAAGAAGCAGCGAATGCGAAAGCAATTGCAGACGCTAAAGAAGCTGAAAATGCTAGAGCAGCAGCTGCGGCTAAATTAGAATTTGAGCGTGAAGCAAAAGCTAAAGCTAAAGAAGAAGCAGATGCGAAAGCAAAAGCGGCTGCAGTAGCTAAAGCAAAAAATATTGATGAAGTTAAAGCTCCAGTTAAACCAGCAGAAAGTGATGAAGCCAAAAAACTTCGTCTAATTCAAGAAGCTGAAGCTACGGCTAAAGCTGAAGAAGAAGCTAAAGCAGCAGCAGAAGCAGCTAAAAAACTTGCTGAAGAAAATGAAGCTCGTTGGAAAGCAGAAGAAGCTGAACGTAAAGCAAAAGAAAAAGAAGTTGTGCATTTAACATCTTCTAAATACGCTCAAGAAGCTGAAGATAAAAGCGATTCAGCCGATGAAGGCGGACGTCGTCGTCGTAAGAAGAAAAATACTTCACAAGATCGTAATGCAAGAGGTGGCCGTGCTTCTCGTGGTAAACAAACTTTATCAGCACCTCAAAGCTTACAGCATGGTTTTACTAAACCAGCTGAAACTAAGCTTAATGAAGTTCGCATTGGTGAAACGATTTCTGTTGCTGAATTAGCAAATAAAATGTCTGTTAAAGGCGCTGAAGTTGTTAAAGCAATGTTTAAAATGGGTGCTATGGCAACCATTAACCAAGTGATTGACCAAGAAACAGCAGCACTTGTTGCTGAAGAAATGGGTCGTGAAGTGGTTCTTGTTAAAGAAAATGCACTTGAAGAAGCCGTATTATCTGACCGTGGTCATTCGGGTGAGTCAATTACTCGTGCACCAGTGGTTACTATTATGGGTCATGTTGACCATGGTAAAACTTCACTACTTGATCACATTCGTGAAGCAAAAGTTGCTGATGGCGAAGCGGGTGGTATTACTCAGCATATTGGTGCTTACCATGTAGAAACTGGACATGGAATGATCACATTCCTAGATACTCCAGGCCATGCGGCGTTTACTGCAATGCGTTCTCGTGGTGCTAAAGCTACCGATATCGTTATTATTGTAGTTGCAGCAGATGACGGTGTTATGCCACAAACAGTTGAAGCTATTCAGCATGCTAAAGCATCTGATGCTCCAATTATTATTGCTGTAAACAAAATGGATAAAGAAGGCGCAGATCCAGAACGTGTTAAAAGTGAATTATCGCAACACGACGTGCTTTCTGAAGAGTGGGGCGGAGACGTTCAATTCTGTCATGTATCTGCAAAAACAGGTTTAGGTATTGATGAATTACTTGATGCTGTTTTACTTCAGTCTGAAGTACTAGAACTTACTGCTGTAGTCGATAAAATGGCACACGGTGTTGTTGTTGAATCTAAACTTGATAAAGGTCGTGGCCCAGTTGCTACTGTTCTTGTTCAGGAAGGTACTTTGAACCAAGGCGATATCGTATTATGTGGTTTAGAATACGGTCGTGTTCGTGCAATGCGCGATGAAAACGGTAAGCCAATTCAATCAGCTGGTCCTTCAATTCCTGTAGAAATATTAGGATTAAGTGGTGTACCACAATCTGGTGATGAAGCGACAGTTGTTAAAGATGAGAAAAAAGCACGTGAAGTTGCTCTTTATCGTCAAGGTAAATTCCGTGATGTTAAATTAGCGCGTCAACAGAAGTCTAAACTTGAAAACATGTTTGCTAACATGGCTGAAGGTGATGTTTCTGAAGTTAACGTTGTATTGAAGTCTGATGTACAAGGTTCACTTGAAGCAATTTCTGATTCATTAACTAAGCTTTCAACTGATGAAGTTAAAGTTAAAATTATTGGTTCAGGTGTTGGTGGAATTACTGAAACAGATGCAACACTTGCTGCAGCATCAAATGCTATAGTTGTTGGCTTCAACGTTCGTGCTGATGCCGCTGCTCGTAAAGTGATTGAGTCTGAAAAGATTGATTTACGTTACTACAGCGTTATCTATGCATTGATTGAAGAAGTTAAACAAGCAATGAGCGGTATGCTTGCCCCTGAATTCAAACAAGAAATCATTGGTCTTGCACAAGTACGTGACGTATTTAAATCACCTAAAATCGGCGCTATTGCTGGTTGTATGGTAACTGAAGGTCTTATTAAACGTTCAGCTCCTATTCGTGTACTTCGTGAAAACGTTGTAATTTACGAAGGTGAATTAGAATCACTTCGTCGTTTTAAAGACGACGTACAAGAAGTTCGTAACGGTACAGAATGTGGTATCGGTGTTAAGAACTATAATGATGTTCGTGTTGGTGACCAAATTGAAGTATTTGAAACAGTTGAAGTTCAACGTACACTTTAATTAAACAATATACTGCATGAAACTAGGGCTAATCTTGTATTAGCCCTTTTATGTTTTTAAAGAACAGTAAGCCATGGCAAGCTGTTTGAAATAATAGGTAATTAAGATGGCAAGAGAATTTGCTCGTACCGATAGAGTCGGACAAGAAATTCAAAAAGAAATCGCAACTATACTGATGAGAGAAGTTAAAGACCCTCGTTTAAGTATGACAACGGTTTCAGCAGTAGAGGTAACTAGAGATTTAGCTTATGCAAAAATTTTTGTTACTTTTTTTACAAATGAAGAATCAGAAATTAAAAGCTCTATTGAAGTATTAAACGATGCTGCTGGCTTTATTCGTTCATTACTTGCAAAGAAATTGAGAGCGAGAATTATGCCTCATTTACGCTTTGTTTATGATCAATCAATGGCTGAAGGTGTTCGTATGAGCTCTTTGGTTGATAAAGCTGTAGCAAGCGATAAGCATTTGATGGACGATGAGTCAGTAGAATCTACAGATATTGAAGATGATAAAGAGTAAAGCTAGCATTTTAAGGTAATAACTTAATGGCCAAGAAGAGAAAGGGCAGAGCAATAAATGGTGTTTTATTGCTGGATAAGCCTTATGAAATGTCATCTAACAACGCATTACAAAAAGTTAAGCGTATTTATTTTGCTCAAAAAGCAGGACATACAGGTGCTTTAGATCCGTTAGCTACAGGTATGCTGCCAATTTGTTTAGGCGAAGGCACAAAGTTTTCTCAGTTTTTATTAGATACTGATAAAACATACGAAGTTACTGCTAAGTTAGGTGTTAGAACTACAACCAGTGATGCTGACGGTGAAATTGTTTCTGAGAAAGAAGTCAATGTAAGTGCCGATGAACTTAGCAAAGCATTAGATTCCTTTAGAGGTACAACTCAGCAGATCCCTTCTATGTATTCAGCGCTTAAATATCAAGGTCAGCCTTTATATAAATATGCGCGAGAAGGTATTGAGGTTCCTCGTGAATCAAGAGATATAACGGTTTTTAATTTAGAGCTTTTACGTTTTGAAGATGATGAGGTTGATTTATCTATTCATGTGTCTAAAGGTACCTATATAAGAACGATTGTAGATGATTTAGGTGAGTTATTAGGTTGTGGTGCTCATGTTGCTCACTTAAGAAGAAGTGCTGTTGGCAATTATCCTAAAAATAGAATGGTTACTATGGAGCAACTTGAAACCTTATTAGCGCAAGCTGAGGCTGATGAAGTGTCTCCTTCTACACTACTTGATCCTTTGTTATTACCCATGACAACGGCTTGTGATGGGATACCTGCTGTTTTTGTTGATGATATGTCGGCTCATTATTTAAGGCATGGTAATCCTGTACAAACCTCTGATGGTCCTGCTGAAGGTATGGTACAAGTGTTTATTGGTGATAACGAAGACGATGGTGAATTTATTGGTGTAGGCTTCATTGATGATGAAGGCAGAGTTGCACCTAAACGTATTGTTGTGGCAGCAAATTAAAATAGTTAATTTTATTTTCAGCTTTACCATCTTAGATAGAACAACATTAATTACTTATAGGGATTCTTTAATTAGATTCCCTATTTTTTTAAGTGCAGTTAATCGTTTGTCCATAATTTCATGATAAGCAGATAATGTGTTTTATGTTGCTGCGAAAGAGTTTATAGATCATGAAAAAATGGATATTGAATTTACGATAAGAGAAATAGCAACCAATATCCATATTGTTAAACAGTCTCATTTTTATAGTGGTAGTGAGGCAAATTATATACCCGTTACCATTCAAGGTGCTCTGAAATACGCACCTTGATTGGTAACGGGTATAAATATAACTAATGATCCGCAGTAAACAGTTGCAATCGCACACTTTACTGATAGAATACGCGCTCTTTTGTCGTCTTAGCTGAATTAGTGTTTGGCAGGATGAGAATTTTACTTACTTATTCCATACTCGGTTTAAGTAAACACACTAAGGAAATATTATGTCTTTAAACGCTACAGAAAAAGCAGCAATTGTTGCTGAATATGCTCAAAAAGAAGGTGATACAGGTTCACCAGAAGTACAAGTTGCTTTGTTAACAACTCAAATCAACCATCTTCAAGGTCACTTTAAAGAGCACATCCATGATCACCATTCACGTCGTGGTTTATTACGTATGGTAAGTCAACGTCGTAAATTACTTGATTACTTAAAAGGCAAAAACGTTGAACGTTATACTGCTTTAATCGGTAAATTAGGTCTACGTCGTTAAGATTAGATTTATTTGGAAAGAGGAGCCTTATGGCTCCTTTTTTTATGGGATAAGTTAATTATTAACCTTTAGTGATATCACTAAAGGTTAATAATTAAAGAGAAAAAGAAAGCTACTCTTCTATTAAAGGCCAGCCACCTAGTTGTTTCCATTTATTTACAATATGGCAAAACAGTTCTGCTGTTTTTTCTGTGTCATATAAAGCCGAATGAGCTTCACTGTTATTAAAATCTATATTGGCTGCTATGCAAGCTTTAGCTAATACTGTTTGCCCTAATACTAAACCTGAAAGTGTAGTGGTATCAAAACTAACAAAAGGGTGAAACGGAGAGCGTTTAATTAAACACCTTTCTGTTGCTGCATTTACAAAACCTAAATCGAATGAGGCATTATGAGCAACCATGATAGCTCGCTGGCATCCAACGGCTTTCATTTTTTTACGAATTAATTTAAATATAGCTTTCAGCGCTGTTTCTTCATCAACAGCACCTCTTAACGGGTTGGTTGGATCAATACCAGTAAATTCTAAAGCCGCTTTTTCTAAATTAGCACCTTCAAAAGGGTCAACATTAAAATGTATGGTTTTATCTAAAGAAAAATTACCGTCTTCATCAAGGGAAAGGGTTGTTGCTGCTATTTCAAGGAGAGCATCGGTTTGCGCATTAAATCCAGCGGTTTCAACATCTACAACTACAGGGAAGTAACCTCTAAAACGTTGTGCAAAAAGTGTTTTTCCGTTGTCTGCTGAAGCAGTAGTAGATGAATTAAGATCCGTCATACAAAAAGTCTTATTTATTTTGATAATTAATAACAATTATCTCAGAAAATAGCTAAAATAAGTACGAAGAACTGAGTGTTTTTTACTTTTATCCTTTAATTTTAACAATTCATGTTAAAGTTATTTAAATGTTCGTCGATATAGTTACTGTCATTGAAACTAAAATATAATTGATTATGAAAAAATATCTTCTACCAGTTGTTTTATTAGTATCTGTTTGCAATGCAAATGCAGGTATGAGGCAGTATGCGGCTAACTTAGATAACTCTAAGTGGCAATTATCTAACGAATCACGTTTAGAGTGCACACTTTCCCACAATATTCCCAATTACGGCGAAGCTAAGTTTTACAGCAAAGCCAATCGTAAATCTAATTTAGAATTTGAATTAGATATGATGCGCCTACCTGATAATTACTCGTTAGCTGAAGTTCGTTCTGTTGCCCCTAAATGGCGACCGGGTGTGGCAGGTTATACTCTGGCGGATATGAAATTGCATAAACAATTTGCACCAAGTTTACCTAAGAAAGTGGCTTGGACTATGCTAAATGAATTAGACCAAGGTATGAGCCCAACGTTTTATTATGACGATTGGTACCGAAGTGATGAAAAAATATCTGTTGGTTTATCAACAGCTAAATTTCAACGTGCTTATCAAGAGTTTGTTAATTGCGTGGGTAATTTACTAAACTATAATTTTGATGACATTTCTTATACCGTATTAAATTACCAATTTGGCACCGACGATTTAACTAAATCATCTAAACGTAAATTAGCTATGATTGCTGAATACTTAAGTTTAGATACAGAGTTAGAATTAGTATTAATAGACGGTTATTCAGATAGTTACGGTCCAAGAAATGCTAACTATGAAATGTCTAAACGACGTGCTCAAACGATAAGAGAGCAGTTTGTTAAAACTGGTATTGATCCTAGCCGAATAGAAGCTAAAGGTTATGGTGAGAAGCGTCATGTGGCTTCAAATAACAGCATAATAGGTCGTGAAAAGAATAGACGCGTAGTGATTAGAATGGATAAACCATAATTGAGCAAAGCATGTATTAAGGCTTTTAATTTTCGCTAAGTGGTCAATTAATTTATCAACTTGCTATTAAAAAAGTTAAACGTCTCATCTCTCCAGTAAAGCATCTCGAATTTAAGTATTTAAGTTGAATAGGCCTTTAGGTTATCTTAATCTAAAGGCCTATTTTTTATGGATGTTTATATAATGAAATACTTATTAAAAATTATCACTTTAGTCTTAGTTAGTTTGTCTTGTGCGGCAAATGCTCAACTTAAAGATGCATATACCTATGCTAATTATGATCAGGTGACCACAACACATATTTATTTAGACTTAGCTGTCGATTTTGAAGAAAAATCACTTAAAGGGTTTGCTGAACTATCGTTAAAGTGGTTGTCTGATGATCTACAACCTATTTATTTAGATACTCGTGATTTAATTATTAAACGCGTAATGGCACAAAATAACTCAGGTAACTGGGTGAAAGTGCAATATATGTTAGCAAAACGAGATGATGTTCTTGGTGCTAAGCTAACCATTAAACCTCAATTTAAAGCAAAAAAAGTACGTGTATATTACCACTCAACGGAAAAAGCTTCAGGATTACAGTGGTTGCTACCGGAACAAACGGCAGGCAAAAACAAACCTTTTTTATTCAGCCAAAACCAAGCCATTCACGCGCGATCATGGATACCTATTCAAGATACACCCACGGTAAGAGCTACCTATACAGCACGAATTACAACCGATAAAGATTTAGTTGCGGTAATGAGTGCTAACAATGAACCTGATACCGAACGTGATGGTGATTACTTCTTTTCAATGCCGCAAGCTATTCCTTCTTACTTAATTGCAATAGGTGTCGGTGATTTACAGTTTAAAGCCATGAGTAAGCAAACGGGTATTTATGCTGAAGCGTCTATATTAGACGCGGCTGTTGCTGAATTTGATGACACACAAGCGATGATTGATGAAACAGAAAAATTATTTGGGCCTTATCGCTGGGGTAGATACGATTTACTTATTTTACCACCGAGTTTTCCTTTTGGCGGTATGGAAAACCCACGCTTATCCTTTATTACTCCTACTGTTATTGCGGGCGACAAAAGTTTAGTAAACCTTATTGCGCATGAGTTAGCTCATTCTTGGTCTGGTAACTTAGTCACTAATGAAAGTTGGAGAGACTTATGGTTAAACGAAGGTTTTACCAGTTATGTTGAAAATCGCATTATGGAATCTGTTTTTGGTGTAGACCGTGCTGTTATGGAGCAAGCATTAGGCGCTCAAGGTTTGAATGATGAAATCTCGGTATTAGCACCTGGTGATACACAGCTTTATATTGATTTGAAAGGACGCGATCCTGATGATGCTTTTTCGGGTGTACCTTATGTAAAAGGTCAGTTGTTTTTAATGTACTTAGAAGAAAAGTTTGGTCGAGATAAGTTTGATATATTCATGCTCGACTATTTTAATAGCCATGCTTTTCAAAGCTTAGGTACTGAAAACTTTATAGTGTATTTAAAAGAAAACTTAACGCATAAATACCCTGATATAGTTTCTGATAAAGTATTGAATGAATGGATTTATGGACAAGGTTTACCCAGTGTTTCACCTAAACCAACCTCTAATGCCTTTAACGTGATTGATAACTTAACAAATGAATTGTTATCAAAAGCTATTAGTTTAGATGAAATTAATACCACACAGTGGACGTTACACGAGTGGCTTCATTTCATTAATAACTTACCATTAGATATTAATGAATCATTCATGAGTACACTAGATAAACGTTTTAATTTAACCGTAAGTACGAATGCTGAAATTGCCCATGCTTGGTACTTATTATCAATTAAAGCTGGTTATAAACATGTTTATCCGCAAATGGCGACTTACTTAAAATCTATAGGACGACGCAAACTTATTGTGCCGTTATATAAAGAGCTTGTTACCACGCAAGAAGGAAAAGACTGGGCTTTAAAAGTATATAAACAAGCAAGACCTGGATACCATGGCTTAGCGCAAGGAACGATAGACGCATTGTTTGATTGAAAATAGCTATCAGACAAAACTATTAACTAAAAAAGGAGCATTAAGCTCCTTTTGTTCATTAGGGGTTGAATATATATCTGCGTTATTTAGTGACTAATACATCAACTTGCCTAAAATTATCTTGTTCAGAAATAATGATTTTTATATTGTAGTTATCTTTTATAAATGACTTTTCTAATCGGCCTTTTTTTCTGCTAGATGAAATAGCTTGACCATAATTTTCTTCATAAAAATCCACAATACTGGTTTCATTATTTTTTGTGAAATAATTAATTACGGCAGGAACTTCATCGTCAAATTGCGCGAAAATTTTAGCATCATTCATTACTTCAATGGTTACTTTTTCAGTATCAGCCGCATTTACGCTTGTACTTAACAGTGTTGAGCTTAACAATGCTGAACATAAAGTTGAACAGAACATTGAAAATATCAGTGATTTATTGGTGTTTTTAGCCACGGTATTTCCCTATATATAATATAAATATAACAAGTTATAGCATGTTTATTTTGGCTAAGCGAGTGCTGAACTTTTAATTAAAGTGAAACAAGGCTTAGCTTATAAGCTATTTATCTTAACGTATAAATGATTTTCTATAATGATCAACCCAAAGGTTTGTTGCGCCGCAAATAGCAACAGGCATTACAATTAAATTGACTACTGGAAGCATTGAAAAAATAGCCACTGTAAATCCAAAACCATAGCTTAACCCTTGTTTCTTTTTAAGTGCGTTTTTCATATCAGTAAATGATATTTTATGATTATCAAAAGGGTAATCTTTATATTGAACAGCCATCATCCAAGCAACAAAAATAAACCAAATAACTTGCCCTATAACGGGTAAAATAAACATAATTAAAAGAAAGCCTAGCGCTCTAGGTACGTAATAACAAAGCTTAGTCCACTCTCGGCCTACAGTACGGGGAATATCTTTAATAATATCGCTAAATCCACCATCAGGGCTTGGTTCACCTGTTAACATAGCTTCAACTTTTTCTGATAACAAACCATTAAAAGGTGCAGCTAACCAGTTTGCTGCCGTACTAAATATAAAAGAAAACAGCACCACAACGGCAATTAAAACAAAAGGCCACAAAACCGTACTAAGCCAAGTTAACCAACTAGGTAACCATTGAGTAAACATCGCCATGTAATGATCAAGTTGCAAATAAAGGTAATAAAAAGCTACGCTGAATAAAATTAAATTGATAAACAATGGAACAAAAACAAATCGTTTAATGCCTTTTTGTTGAATAAGGTCAAAGCCTTTAAAAAAATACCCAGCGCCACTGGTATTTTGTGTTGAAGAAGTATTGTGTTGCATCGTTTTTAATTTACCTAACTGTTTGATATTACAGAGTCGATTATATGTTGAACGGCTTTAAAATTACAGTATTGAATTGTTACAAAGCACATCAACATCTGGTAAAGTTAGCGGCTTATAATAGGGTACGAGCAAATCGTTTATCTTATCATCAATTATTCCAATCTTTGTGGGCGACAATTAAATATGATTAAAAGGGGTTGTTTATAATATGCGCTTAAAGCATATAAAACTGGCTGGCTTTAAATCTTTTGTTGATCCAACTAAAGTGCCTTTTGAACAACAGATGACCGCGATTGTTGGCCCAAATGGTTGTGGTAAATCTAATATCATTGATGCTGTTCGTTGGGTGTTAGGTGAAAGCTCAGCTAAAAATTTACGTGGCGATTCTATGACCGACGTTATTTTTAATGGTTCATCAAGCCGTAAACCTATAGGTCAAGCCAGTGTAGAATTAGTTTTTGATAATTTAGATGGTCGTATTCAAGGGAATATGGCGGATCGAAATGAAATTTCTATTCGTCGTTTAGTTAATCGAGAAAGCACCAACACTTATTTTTTGAATGGAACCAAATGTCGTCGTAGAGATATAACGGATATATTTTTAGGTACAGGTTTAGGACCTCGTAGTTATGCCATTATTGAGCAAGGTACTATTTCTCGTTTAATCGAATCTAAACCTCATGAATTACGTATATTTATTGAAGAAGCCGCGGGTATTTCAAAATATAAAGAACGACGTAAAGATACCGAAAATAGAATTAGACACACCCGTGAAAACCTTGCTCGTTTGAGTGACATTCGTGCTGAACTGAGTCTACAAATAGATAAACTCCATAAACAATCGGAAGCAGCTAAACGTTTTCGTACTTTAAAAGCACAAGAGCGAAAATATAAAGCTGAACTTTCAGTATTACGCTGGCAAGCTTTTGATCAGCAAAGTAAACAACAACAAACGTTTTATAACGATGCCCAAATTGATATTGAGTCGATTGCTAAAATTCAAGAAGAACAAAATATTGCGCTGTTTCAAGCGAAGCAAAAGGTTGAACTAAATAATGAGAGCATTACTAGCTTTAATAATAAAAAGTTAGAGCTAACTAATCATATTGCCCGCACAGAGCAAAATATTAAGCATTTAAAACAGCAAAGCACCAGTATTACACAAAATAATGATATTACTCAGCAGCAACTTTTAAATGCTCAAGCGCTTTTAAAAACAGAACAAGAAAAAAGAAATAAATTAGAAAATAGCTTAACGAAAATTTTACCTCAGTTGAGCGATGTAGAAAAAAAATTAATAACAGAACAAAAAACGTTAGAAGGTTTATCTACACAACAAAATGCAGTGCAAGCTTTATGGAATGCTTCTTACCAAAGTGTTGCTGAATTTAAAGAAAAAACAGCAACCATTACAAATAAAGTCGAATTAGAGCAGCAAAAAAAATCACAAGCTAATGAACAAATTGAATCGTTAAATAATCAGCTGTTATATATTGATGAGCAGTATCAGAATAATTCATCTAATCAGGTTGATATTAAAGAAAGTAAAACTATTGAGAAATCGTTAGCGCTTACCCTAAGTAAACAACAGAAATTAAATCAACAGATCCAAGCTAAGCAAAATAAAATAAGCGAAACTAAGCAATTATTGGCCAGTGAAATAGCCTCATTAACCGCATTCAACAACAATATAATGAATATTGATGAGCAACTTTCTCGTAAAGAAAATTGGCAAGTTGAACAGCATACTTGTTTACAGGGAAATAGCTTACAAGAAAAAGGTATAGTGGTTGAAGGTGGTGAACAAAAGCAAAATATTCCAAGCCTTGTTGAGCAGCTTAGCGTAGAGTCAGGCTGGGAAAAAGCGGTAGAAAGTTTACTGTTAAGTTGGTCACAAGCAGAAATAGTTAACTCAGTATCAGACTCTATTTCAGCCATTAAACATTTAGAAACGGTTTTGTTAATTGAATCTCATACTCATATAAACCAAAATTCTGCGGGTTCTATTACTGAAAAAATACAGAATTTACCGTCTGCTCTTTCTTTTTTTCAAAAAATTTATTTTGCTGATAATGTTGAACAAGCGCAAAAAATCCTTCCAAAACTTGGGGGTGACGAATCTGTTATTTGCATGGATACTACGTGGTTAGGACATGGTTTTGTTCGTAAAGGTACTATTGAAAGCACGCCGAATCATCTTTTATTACTTGAAAGAAAAGCGCAATTAACGACAGATATTTGTCAACTAGAGCAAGCTGTAAATACAAATAAAGAAGGGTTAATTAAGTTAGAGTTTGAGTTACAGCAGTTGTTAACAGAACAAGAACAGTTAAATATTGAAAGTAAAGCTATTGAGTTATCGCTGCAAAACGCTAAACAAACAGAAGCATTAGCGGAGCAAAATCAGCAATTTTATTTAACACAACAGCAAAAAATAAAAAGTGACATTGAGTTTCATAAGCAACAACTCATCAATATTCAACAACATATTAATCAGCTTACGGAGCAGCGTAATCAATTAGTGATGCCGGCTGATGTTGATTTTGAGCAATTAAAAAATCAACAAGAAAGCCTAGCAAAACAAGTGAGTGTTGCGCAAAAACGAGTGAATAACTTAGCTGAAGAACGTCATAATATAGCCATTAAAGTTGAGCAATTTAAAAACGAAAAAGATCAATGTAAGCAGAGTGTGCAAAGTGTTCAAAAAACAATAGAACGTTTAATAGAACAACAAATGTCTAATCAGCATGTTATTGATAACAGCGCCGAACCATTAAAAATTGATGAAGATAAGCTGGTTCAATGGCTTAAAGAAATGTCTGAAACAGACAGCAAAATAGAAAAGCTTCAGCAAGATATTGCGGATACTCAACTTGAGGTGAAAACACTTGAGCTTGAACAAAAGAAAAATCAGGATAATATTTTAACTTTACGTGAAAAATCCGCTAAATTTCATTTAGATTATGAAAGTTTTAAATTACGAGCTGAATCGTCATTAGATTTACTTCGAGAAACACAACAATCATTTGATGAGATACTGAATAACATGCCTAAAAATGCCAAAGAAAGCATTTGGCAAGCGCATATTATTCGACTTTCGAAAGATATAGAGCGCTTAGGTGCAATTAATTTAGCTGCGATTGATGAATACGAAACACAATTAACGCGTAAAGAATATTTAGATACACAAAATAATGATTTAACCTTAGCAATTAACACATTAGAAGCCGCAATCGAAAAAATAGATAAAGAGAGTCGTCAGAAATTTAAAAACACCTTTGAACAGGTAAATAAAGACCTGAAAAGCCTATTTCCTAAGGTGTTTGGTGGAGGGAAAGCCTATTTAGAATTAACCGGAGCTGATATGTTAGACACCGGAGTAACAATAATGGCACAACCACCTGGTAAAAAAAACAGTACTATTCATCTATTATCTGGTGGTGAAAAAGCGCTGACCGCTTTATCATTAGTATTCGCAATTTTTAGATTAAATCCAGCACCTTTTTGTATGTTGGATGAAGTTGACGCTCCGTTAGATGATGCTAACGTAAGTCGATTTTGTAACTTGGTTCGTGAAATGTCGCGAACTGTTCAGTTTATTTATATAAGTCATAATAAAATAGCCATGGAAATGGCTTCTCATTTAACAGGCGTTACCATGTTTGAGCCCGGAGTTTCAAAAATGGTTGCTGTTGATATTGAAGAAGCTGTCGCTATGGCCGAAATATTGTAGGTTGAAAAATGGAAGGCAATTTTAGAAACACCCTTATAATTCTAAGCGCTGTTATTATTGCAGTAATTTTTATACATGGTTTTATAACGATAAGAAAAAATAAAAACCCCTATAAATTAAAAGCAACGAATGAACCGATTGAACCCCTTGAGAGAGGTTTTGACGGTTCTGGTTTTGACCAAGATGGCGTAAGTAAACCGCGCGTGGTTGGAAGTAAAACACCAAGCGATAGCCATTCACTTAATGAAAATGAAGTAAAAAATACGCCTTTTACAGCTAAAAAAGAGCCTAGTTATAGTGCGCTTGATACAGAGCTGGTCAATGATGATTTTGACTATAGCGAACCTTCTGATCAGCTAACAACAAGCTCGATAGATACGACTGAAACTAAAGTTAAATCATCTTCAATTGATATTAGCTTAACGGACGCTGGTATTGAGCAACTAGGAACCTCTGAGCAGGACTGTTCTACAGATATTGGCGACGATATTGTCGATTTTGACTACGGCGTAACAGAAAACCCTGATTTATTTAATAATGAAAACTTAGAAGAACCTGTTAAAAAACCGGTGGTTATAGATAAGCCGTTATACGATACGCCTATTACACAACCAAAACCTCAAGCTAAAGAGGTTATTACTACAGCTAAACCTAAAGTTAAAAAGAAAGCACCTATCACTAAAAAAGAAGCTGTTAAGCGTAATCAAATTGAATTGAATTTTGGTGACCCTGTCGATACAGGTGATATGCCATCTATGTCAGCAATTGATGAACCTGTAACCGCTGAAAAACAAATGAAAAGAGAGCCACTTGAACCTGAAGTTTTAGTGGTTTCTGTTGTTATGCCTCAAGGAGAAGTAATTTCTGGTGCAGCGTTACTGCCTACCTTGCTAACTTTGGGGTTACGCTACGGCGATATGGATATTTTTCATCGTCATCAAGATAGTGCCGGTAATGGTAAAGTAACCTTTAGTCTAGCTAATATTATGAACCCAGGAACTTTCGACTTAGATGCTTTAGAAAACTTCACAACCTGTGGGGTAACATTATTTATGACCTTACCTAACGCGGGTGACGCATTTGAAGTTTTTGAGCATATGCTAGGAGCAGCTAAACAAATTTCTGTAGAGTTTGGGGCGCAGCTTCTCGATGATAAACGTAGTGTTATGACTAAACAAACAGAGCAACATTACATAAGTAAAATTAGAGAATTTGAAAGAAAAAATCGTATCGCATTAGCATAAAATTTGTAATGCTATGCTAATTTAAGTAATGCCAAGTTGAATAATAAATTAATCAACTTGGTTATAATAGGGTTCTATTTTATAGAGCCTTTTTTGTTTTTAACTTTAAGTGAATTATCACCTTTATTATGTCAAATATTCAGTTATCTCAGCGAATTAGTGAGCTTCATACCTTAATCAATAAATACAACAATCAATATTACGTATTAGATGAACCGAGTGTTCCTGATGCTGAGTACGATAGATTAATGAAAGAATTGATTGCTATTGAGACAGAACACCCTGAATTGAAAAAAATGGATTCTCCTAGCCAAAAAGTAGGAGGAGAAGCACTTAAGGTTTTCACACAAGTTACTCATCAAATACCTATGTTATCGCTTGATAATGTTTTTTCAAAAGAAGAATGGGATGCTTTTGTAAAACGATTACAAGACCGTATTGGTAACACTAAAGCGCTAAAAATTTGTGCGGAACCTAAATTAGATGGTTTAGCTGTGAGTCTACGTTACGAAAATGGCGTACTTGTTCAAGCGGCTACCCGTGGTGATGGCGCTACAGGCGAGAATATTACAGAAAACGTAAGAACTATTAAAAGTATTCCACTTCGTCTTACTGGGGATGACTACCCTGATATTATTGAAGTGCGCGGCGAAGTTTTTATGCCTAAAGCAAGCTTTGAACAACTTAACGAAAACGCCATTAAAAAAGGCGAAAAAACTTTTGCTAACCCTAGAAATGCAGCAGCAGGTAGTTTAAGACAACTTGATTCTAAAATAACGTCAAAGCGTAACTTAGCTTTTTATGCATACGGTTTAGGTTTTGTTGGTGACTTTATTGACGGAGTTGCCAATGAAAACACACAATGGTTATCAAACTCTCACCACCAACGATTATGTCAAGTTAAAGCGCTTGGTTTACCTATGTGCCCAGAAGTTAGATTGCTTAAAAATACTGATGAATGCGAAGAATTTTACCAAAATATACTAAATAGTCGTTCAAGTTTGTCTTACGAAATAGACGGTACCGTATTAAAAGTTGACGACATTTTACTTCAGCAAAAGTTAGGCTTTGTAGCTAAAGCACCGCGTTGGGCAATGGCCTATAAATTTCCTGCTCAAGAAGAATTAACTGTATTAGAAGATGTAGAGTTTCAAGTAGGGCGTACAGGTGCAATAACGCCAGTAGCACGTTTAAAGCCTGTTTTTGTTGGTGGTGTAACGGTTAGTAATGCAACATTACATAACCAAGATGAAATTGATCGTTTAGGAATACAAATTAACGATACCGTTATTATTAGAAGAGCAGGCGATGTAATTCCTCAAATTGTTAGTGTTGTTATTGATAAACGACCTGATAATGCTCGCGAAATTCAATTTCCGACAACTTGCCCTGTATGTGATTCAGCTGTATTAAAAGCTGAAGGCGAGGCTGTTTTAAGGTGTACCGGTGGTTTATTTTGTGGTGCACAACGTAAAGAGGCAATAAAGCATTTTGCCTCAAGGAAAGCGATTGATATTGACGGTTTAGGTGATAAGTTAGTTGAACAATTAGTGGATGAGAAGCTTATATCGACACCTGCAGATTTATTTAGATTAACCGAATTAAGTGTTAGCACGCTTGAGCGTATGGGACAAAAGTCTGCGGCTAACTTAATTGCGGGTATGGAAAAAGCCAAGCAAACCACATTGCCTAAGTTTATATACTCGTTAGGCATTCGAGAAGTAGGTGAAACTACAGCAAATAACTTAGCTCATCACTTTTTAACCTTCGATGCGCTTAAAAATGCAGATGAAGAAACCTTACAGTCGGTACCTGACGTAGGTGTAATTGTGGCGAAAAACATAATTCAATTTTTCAAGCAAGATCATAATATTGAAGTGATTGCTGATTTAACGTCTTTTATGAGTTGGCCTGAAATAAAAGTCGCAGCTGCTGATGAGCAACCTTTACTTAATAAAACCTTTGTTTTAACAGGTACGCTAAGTCAAATGGGCCGTAACGAAGCTAAAGCTGCTTTACAATCTTTAGGGGCTAAAGTCTCAGGTAGTGTTTCTGCTAAAACGCATTATTTAGTTGCTGGAGAGAAAGCCGGCTCTAAACTAACAAAAGCACAAGACTTAGGGGTAGAAGTACTTACTGAAGATGAGTTAGTTCAGTTATTTAAAGAGAATAATATTTCAGAATTCTAAGGAGGATGCTAACTTTATTCTTAGTTTTTTGCTCGAACTCATTATTAATGGCTGTATATTCATTTAAATAAAAAAGGCTAAAACATTGTTTAGCCTTTTAAAATATTTTGTAATTTAGGTCCAGTTATAGTTGATAAATTGATCCTAAACTCAGTAAATTAATTTACTTGTATTAACGCTTTAATGGTACTTTTTTGTCAACACTCATAGTAGCTACTATTCTACGGTTTTCAGCATTAGCCGCTCTAGTCGTTGCTTTATTTAATAAACGCTCTTCACCATATCCAACAGCAGATAGTCTATCGGCATCTATACCATGTTTATTTATAAGCATATCTACTACTGCGTTAGCACGTAATTGAGATAATGTTTTGTTTAATGCGTCGTTACCAGGAGCAGAAGCATGGCCTTCAATAACTACATTTACAGATTTATATGTTTTTAAGAATTCAGCAACTTCTTTAATTTTTTCAAAATACTGAGGCTTAATCACTGCATTGTTATTATCAAAGTTAATTAATAAATTAATTGAAGCCACATCCTCCATAAAAATAGTACAGCCAACTTCATCAACTTTATCTACAAGAGGTGTGTTTTTACATTGATCTTTCGCATCAGCAACACCGTCGTTGTCTGCATCTAACATTACAGCAGCTTTAGCTGGCATGACTTCAGCAGCTTTCATTTCTTTTTTAGCGGGTTTAGATTTTTTAGATTCGCCAAAGAAGTAAGTAAAACCTAGTTGTGCTGAAAAATCATCATAGTATTCATCAAATTGGTAATGAGCTTTTGTTTCAAAGTAAAGCGCTGTTTTTTCACTTAGGTAATGGCGGTAACCTAAACCTAGGTTAGATGATAATTTAGATTCAACAATATCTAATTCACTTAAACCTGCTACTAAATAAAAGTTTTGCTCTGTTGGAAAATACAAAACGTCAAAAGCAATATTTGAAGAATCTGGTTTAGCAAAGCCACCATGTTTAGCATCTAAATTAATATGGCTGTAACCTAATCTTAGTTCAGTTGTTGTATTTAGGCGGTAACCCAATTCAGCACCAAAACCGTCACCATTGTTTAGTGAAGATAATGGATTGTTTGTTAACCAGCGTTCGCTGTCAGTATCAATATGTAGAAGGTGAATACCTGCATATGCCTTACCTACAAGATCTTCAGCATTTGGTTGTTCTGCAGCAAAAGCTGATGTAGATGCAAAAAGTGAAGAGATTGCTATGGCGATAGCGCTACGTAAAATTGATTTTTTCATGGAATAATTCCCTATTTAAATAATTGCATGGATTATAGCTATAATATTTGCTGTTAACAAATTATTTACATTTAAAGCGTGTTCTTTTTTAGTTATGACATAGATGAAAATAATAAATTTAAATCTTCTTTATGCAAAAGAAGAATTTGTACTTTGATTTAGGTTAATATTATAGCCACTATATTGCGTATTATTTGATACCAAGTAATTTTATGTTGATCAGGATGATTTTTTGAATACGAAAGCACAGAAAATGAATTTCTTTTATTTTTTCTCTTTACTTAAACAATATAAAAAAGGCTTATTATTCGTCATTATTTTAATGGTGTTAGAAAGTCTAGTTAGTTTAAGTGTTCCGTGGTTTGCTGGGCAATTTTCTAAAAGCGTGTTAGAAAACTATACAATTTATGATTTTGGCTACAAGTGGATAGCACTCATTTGGTTGTCATTATTTGCTATTCAAGCGGTACTTCGTTTTTTCTCCACTTACCGAATTAACTATATAGGCGCGCAAGTCTTAACACAGTTAAGTTGTCGCTTGTATGATCATATCCAAGTACTGCCAGTTAAGTATTTTAATAATAATAAAAAAGGTGAAACTCTTGCATTACTGAGTAACGATGTAAGTATTTTAAGTCATTTTTTATCAGGTGTTATTACCAGCTTAGTACCTTCCTTATTGATACTAGTAGGGGCTTTAATCCTTATGGCGTCTATTAGTCCAACAATCACCTTAATTATTATGCTAATGGTTCCTGCATTTTTTATTGTTTTAAAAATTTTAGGCAAAGGTATAAAGCCGCTTACTGAAGATATTGTGCAAAGTCAGGCAAATTCTGTTGCCATCGCTAGCGAAAACTTTGGTGTTATAAAATTAGTTAAAGCTTTTTCTCGAGAAAATATAGAGTCAGATCGCTTTAAAAATAATGCTTATAAAATTCAAGAGTTACGAAGAAAACAATTGAAGATTCAAGCTATTTTATCTCCTTTAGTTCAATTGTTAGTAACGTCTGGTGTTTTAGTGGTTGTGGTGGTGAGCGCTATTCATTATCAAACAGGTAAGTTATCAATGCCTGACTTAATCACCTTATTAATGTACGGAATTCTTTTTGCGCGGCCTATGAGTGCTTTAGCTAATTTGTACGGTCAAACACAGCAAGCTTTAGGTGCGTCTACCCGATTAATCAAAGTTTTTAATATATCGCCTGAGCCTATTGATAAAGGTGATTTAGAGCAAGATATTCATAACAATAAAATTTCCTTTAAAAATATTAGTTTTAGTTATGAAGCAAGTGATATTTTACTAAATAATGTCAATATAGATATAGCATCAGGCGAAACTGTTGTTATTGTTGGACAAAACGGTAAAGGAAAAACAACCGTTTTACATTTATTAATGCGTTTTATAGAACCTTCTACAGGCATTATTACTATTGGTGATACAAATATTAATGATATTAATTTGTCCGTATTAAGAAGGTATATAGGATTTGTTTCACAAGATATTGCGTTGTGTGATGGTTCAATAATGGACAATATAGCTTACGGTTATCCGCAAGCAACTAAAGAAGAAATTGAAAAAGTCGCTATTAAGGCCGGTGCCCATACTTTTATTAATGAATTAGAGTCTGGCTATAAAACACAAGTCGGTGAAAATGGTGTTTTACTCTCAGGTGGGCAACGCCAACGTATTTCACTGGCTAGGGCTTTACTTGCTAAACCTTCAATTCTATTACTAGATGAACCGACTTCCATGATTGATAAAGAAGGTAAAGAAGATTTTAATTTACAACTCGCTACTTTATTACAAGACCAAACCGTTATTATTGTTACGCATGAAAAGCACTTAGCAGAAATAGCTGATCGTGTTGTTACGATTGAAAATGGACAGTTAGTGCCTATTCAATTTTGATTGGTTACGGGTATAGAAACAACATATATAAATAAATTAATGTAGGAAAGGGAATAAGCAGAGTAAAAATAAGAGTTTCACACCATTCGATAATACGATAAAAAGTAAACCAGTTTTGTGATTTAGCTTTTGTAGAAGGTAAGTTTTTAAAGAAAAAAATAAATGAAGCTATCACCAACGCCTGTAAAGCAAAAAATAGTATAAATAAAGCCAGCCACACTAATATGTTTGGTGTTGCTAAACTTATTTGATTTTGCAATACAATAAATAATATAAAACTAAATAAACTCCACTGTAATAAGCGCCATCGTGTATTCCATAACAGAGTAGCTACTTGATTAAATACATTTGGGGTAAGCATATACTTCATATGTTTTAGTTAATTTTCTATCTATTACCAGCTTCACTAATGAAATGGGTATTAAGTGATTGTTATATTACAGTATAGCTAAAATATGCTTCGATATGGAGGTTACATTGTATTTTATTGTTAAATCTAATGAGGTTATCCATTTTTAAATAATGTAAAAGTTAGCTTACTCTCACTCGACGTTACGTTATAGGTTGTCCTATACCACAGCAATTATTTGAAACGAGAATAAAAGAAACCGTGAAGTGGTATTTAAACAATCAAAGTTAGTGGTAAAATATCTCAATAATGTGTTTTATCTGGAGATAAAAATGAAATTTTTACATAATTTTATTCTAATTAGTCTCTCAATACTTACGGTAGCTTCAATGAGCGTAAAGGCCAGTAGTATTGCTGATTATTTAGTTTATATAGAAGAACAAGAAAGCGAAAATGTTGAATTAATAGAAGAGCAAGAAAGAATAAGTCATAAAATTTCTCGAATAAAAGAAGATTTAAGTATGAATGCTGAAGAGGGATTTATTAAAAACATTCAAATAGAAGTTGTTGAATTAACAGATAATCAAGGACTTAAATACGTAGGTGGCAAGGTATCGAAGGCTGATTTGTCGGTATACTTACAGCAAATGAAAAATATATTAGGTAATGAATTTTCATCCTTTAGAGAAAGGCAGGCAATAAGAGATCATCATACTTTTCATGTCACATTAATTAATCCTTACGAACTTCAAGCGGTAACTAAAACTATCAATTTTGGTGAAAAGCTTTCTGTGTCTTTATTAGGTCTTGGACGTGTACTAAAGGAAGATCAAGCGACTTATTTTGTTGTGGCTCAATCGCCTGAAGCGCAATACTTTAGACAATTATTAGTATTGCCAGCAAAAGATTTTCACGTAACTTTAGGTTTTAAACCCAAAGATATTTTTGGTGTTAGTAAAAACGAAACATCTCTAATCAAAGGCTTATAAGAATAAAGGCTTTCAAGTAGAGTTACTTTTAATGCAACTCTATTTTCAAGTTTAATTTACATTAAACACATATCTCTCCTTTCTCGCATGTATTGTTGTGTGAACCGCTTTAGGCTTTAAAAATTTCAGGTTATTTATAAAATTTAACGTAAGTAAAATGTGATGGTTTTGTGATAACTTCGTGACGCCATCGCGAAACTTTCCTTGCATACTGAACTTGAATTATTTCAGTTACCAAGGATAAAAAATGAAATTTAATAAAACTATCGCGGCATTAATGCTTGCAACATCAAGTGTTGCTGTTAACGCACAACAATTAGAAGTTACTGTAACAAACCTTACTCAAGGTATGCATTATACCCCTCTTATTATTGCAGCTCATACTGCCGATGCTTCTTTATATAAATTAGGTGAAACTGCTTCTCCTGAGTTACAAGCAATGGCCGAAGGTGGCGATATTTCTGGTTTATCTACCATGTTAGCAGGCGTTAATGCTGACATGGTTGAAAATCCTGCTGGCGGTTTATTAGCTCCATCTCAATCAACTACTGCTATGCTTGATACGGCAGACGGTAATATGTATTTATCGATTGCTAGCATGTTACTTCCTACTAACGATGCTTTTGTTGCTTTAAACGGTTGGAAAATTCCAAGTGAAGCGGGAACTTACAAAGTTATGTTAAATGCTTATGATGCAGGTACAGAAGCTAACAATGAGCTCGTTGTAATGGGGTCGGGAGCTCCTGGTGCTCCTGGCATTCCGGCAGCACCGGGCGGTAATGCAGGTACAGGTGGAACAGGTGTTACATCTGTAGAAGCCAATACAACGGTTCATGTACATCGTGGTAATTTAGGTGATGATGATTTAACAGGTGGCACAAGTGATGTTGATAATACAGTACATCGTTGGTTGAACCCTGTTGCTTCCGTTACTATCGTAGTGAAGTAGGGGGTTATGATGATTTCATCTAACACATATAAAAAAGCGTCGTTATCAGCGGCTATAGCCTTAAGTCTTTTAGTCAGTGCTTGTGGTAGTGATAATGATAATAAAGCAGTAACACCTGAGCCACCGGTAGTTCCGGCACCCACTCCAGTAAGTTATGAATATACAGTTAAAGTGGTTAATTTGACCACAGCACAACCTATGTCACCTGTTGCTGTTGTTTTACATAATGAAGGCAAGCTTTGGGAAATAGGTATGCCAGCTTCTATTGCGTTAGAGAACCTTGCAGAGAGTGGTGATAATTCAGCTGTACTTAGCGAAACTATGGTGTTATCAGGTAAAAGTGGCGTATCTCCATTACCTCCAGGTATGAGTGAAACCATTACTGTTAGTATTGAAGACACTATGCCAAGCAGTATTTCTATTGCCACTATGTTAGTTAATACAAACGACGCTTTTACTGGTATAACAGCAAAAGATATAAGTAATTTAGCTGTAAACGAAAGTATTTCCTTATTAACAAGTTCATATGACTCAGGTACCGAGAAAAATAGTGAACTGATGGCAACTATCCCAGGTCCTGCTGCTGGCGGAGAGGGATACAACGAAGTGCGAGATGACGTTGATTATGTTGCGATGCATCCAGGTGTTGTTAGTAAAGATGATGGCTTAACTCAGTCAGTATTAACACAAGATCATCGATTCGATAATCCGACATTAAGCATCACTATTACACGGGTAGAATAGTGTTAAAGAGAGGTTGTGTCGTTGCAGCCTCTCTTTTTAATGATCAAGGATCGCCAAATGGATAACATTTTGGTTGTTGAAGACGAACAAGATATAGCTGATTTAATAAGAGTAAATTTAGAAGAACTATCATTAAATGTTGAACACAGCTTAACAGGCGAACGTGCATTAGAGCTTGCTTTAGCCAACAATTATGATGTGATTATTCTTGATGTGATGTTACCCGGCATGTCAGGTTTAGATGTTTGTAGGCAGTTACGAGAGAAAAAGCCTGAGCAAGCTATTTTAATGGTGACATCGCGTGATTCTGAAATAGATAGAGTGTTAGGCTTAGAATTAGGCGCTGATGATTATATGACTAAACCTTTTAGTGTAAGAGAGCTACAAGCACGAGTCAGAAGTTTATTAAGACGCGCGCATCTACTAAGCAATATGCAGCAAGCACCAGAGCCTGAACAGTGTTTGAAAGTGGGTCACTTACAAATAGATCATTTGTCTCATAGAACAACGTTAGCAGGTAAAGAATTAGAGTTAACGTCAACAGAGTATGATTTATTACTGTATTTAGCATCTCACCCAGAACAAGTATTTTCTCGTTCTCAGTTATTAAGTTCTGTGTGGGGTTATCATCATAGTGGCTATGAGCATACGGTTAATTCACATATTAATCGTTTAAGAAGTAAAGTAGAAAAAGATGCAACTGCCCCTGAAATAGTACAAACAGTATGGGGGGTTGGTTATAAGTTTTGTAAACAAGGCGTAAGTTAAGGTGTAAGAATATGAAGTTATCGTTGTACCAACGACTTTCATTGTCATTATTTGGTGTGTTCATTGCCATTGCTTTTGTGTTTTATTTTTGGTCACAACAAGTTGAGCAAAACACACGTTATGAATCTGAGCAGCAACTACATTTGTCGTTAGCGGCAAATTTAGCAAGAGATAACCCTTTGCTACAACAGGGTGTGTATGATCATGACGCACTAGAGAACTTATTTCATACGCTTATGATATTAGGGCCAGGCTTTGAGTTTTATTTTGTTGATCCGCAAGGTAATTTATTAACACATTCGATTGATGACTCTTTAATTAAGAGAAAAAAAGTTGACTTAGTGCCTTTAATTCAATTAACTCGAAATAAAGCACCTTTACCTATTTATGGTGATGATCCTCGTCATTTAACACGTAAAAAAGTTTTTTCAGCTGCACCAGTATTTAACGGAACACAATTGCAAGGTTATTTGTATGTTATTGTCGCTGGAGAACGTTATGACTCTGCCTATAACGAACATCAAGGTACTCGTCAAGCTGAGTTGTCTATAGTATTTGCTGTTGTCGCGTTATTATTTTTATTTGTCATTATGTTAGGGTTATTTCGATACTTTACGAGTCCATTGTGCCGTTTAATGTCCGAGATGAGGGCATTAAAATCAAGTAATTTTGATAAATCTAAAGTTAAATTACACTCGTGGATGCACAATAGTCAAAATGAAGTTCACCAGCTAGGTAGTGTATTTCATGAAATGGTTGAGCAAATTAATGATCAAATAGAACAATTGAAACAAACCGATATACATAGAAGAGAGCTGTTAGCTGATATTTCTCATGATTTAAGAACACCGCTGGCATCATTACAAGGTTATATTGAAACTATTGCGATTAAAGGGGATT
Organism: Pseudocolwellia sp. G5-9; assembly: GCF_055808995.1. Classification (NCBI taxonomy): domain Bacteria; kingdom Pseudomonadati; phylum Pseudomonadota; class Gammaproteobacteria; order Alteromonadales; family Colwelliaceae; genus Pseudocolwellia; species Pseudocolwellia sp. G5-9. The sequence continues at coordinate 1,444,772 of NZ_CM147893.1, read as the reverse complement.
CAATAAGCAGTGATGATCGTGATCAATTCATTCGAACAGCATTAAAAAATTCAAGTCAGTTAAAAATGTTAATTGATCAAATTTTTGAATTAGCTCACTTAGAAGGCGGGCAAGTGTCAATGAATTTAGAAAACTTTAATTTAACTGAACTTTTATATGATGTAGCGGCTAAGTTTCAGCTAAAAGCAGAAACACTTAATATAAAACTTAGTATTATTCCTGAGTTTTCCCATATTCAAGTGTATAGCGATATTGGTAAGTTAGAACGTGTATTAAGTAATTTAATAGATAATGCGTTACGGCATACGCCAAATGGAGGAAGTATTGTGTTAGAAACCTCTGACGTTAATGATGGGCAATGCTACTTAACTGTAAAAGATAATGGTACGGGTATTAAGGCTGAAGAAATCGCGTATATTTTTGATGCAAGATATCGAGCCAGTAATGCTATTGAAGGCGAGAGCAGACATGCAGGTTTAGGGTTAGCAATCACTCAAAAATTACTTGCATTATTGAAATGTGAAATTAGAGTACATAGCCAATTAGGTGAGGGTACTTCTTTTTCTCTTAATTTAAAGAATGTAACAACATAAATTTTAGCTTTTGATTCTCAAAAAAAATGCAGCTTCAGCTGCATTTTTAATTATTTATTACCCGTATTTAGTTTTTAATACATAGCTCTTCAGATGCAAAATCATCAACATCAATAGCTATTTTTCTTCCTATTTCAGCTCTACAGAGTAAATCAGCTTCTTCTTGAGTGATCACGCCTGCTGCTAGAGCTTCTTCAGCAACTAAATTTAATTTATAAAAAGGTAGGTACTTATCAAGCCCTTTACACGCCTTAGTGTAAATAGGTTCACATGCAATAATATCTTCTAAAGTTTGTTCTAATTGCCCCATTGGAAATGCAGGATCTCGTTTTAAATATTGCCACTTACCTAGCCTTGTTCTTGTTTCGCTTGGTGTTTGTAATATTTCTGCGACTTCTTGGTCGGTAATATCTGAAGGTTTTTGTAACCAAGTACCCAGAGGGAAGATGGTACATTGTAAAAAGACTTTAGCGGCTGTATTCGGAAAGTTACTTATAAGGTCGTTTATTGCTTCTTGTATTTTAAATAAACTATCTTCAAGTGCCCATTTTACTAATGGGAAATCTTCTATGTTACGGCCTTCATCGTTGTAACGTTTAAGGGTTGCAGACGCTAAATATAAATAGCTAAGTACATCACCTAATCTAGCTGAAATGCGTTCTTTTCTTTTTAATTCGCCACCTAAAGTTACCATTGAAATATCTGACAACATGGCAAGGTTTGCGCTAAAACGGTTGAGTAGTTGATAATAACGCGTTGTTTCATCGTTAAAAGGTGTTCGTTGTAATCGTGCTCCGGTAAATGAAAACCATAAGCTACGACAAATGTTACTGATAGAAAAGCCCACATGACCAAAAAAGGCATGATCGAAGTCGTCTAACGCCTGAATTTCATCTTCATTCTGGGTTGCTGCTATTTCAGCTAAAACATAAGGGTGACAACGGATTGCTCCTTGCCCGTAGATAATCATACTACGCGTTAATATGTTTGCACCTTCTACGGTAATCGCGATAGGAGCACCTTGGTAATTTCTAGCAACATAGTTACTTTTTCCCATACAAATACCTTTACCGCCATGTATATCCATTGAATCTGATACACATTGACGCATTTTTTCTGTCAGATGGTATTTGGCAATAGCTGAAATAACTGAAGGTTTTTCGCCTAAATCAATCGCGCCAGTAGACATTGTGGTTACGGCATCCATTAAATAAGCATTACCGCCAATGCGGGCTAAAGGTTCGTGAATACCTTCCATTTTACCAATAGGTAGTTTGAATTGACGTCTAATTCTTGCGTAAGCCCCTGTGGCTAAAGCCAAAGATTTAACGCCGCCAGTACTGTTTGAAGGTAGGGTTATTGCTCTACCTACCGATAAACATTCAACCAGCATACGCCAGCCTTGGCCTGCCATTTCTGCGCCGCCAATAATAAAATCTAATGGTACAAAAACTTCGTTACCTTGCGTTGGACCATTATGAAAAGGAATATTCAATGGAAAATGTCTACGGCCTGTTATAACACCTTCAATATCAGTAGGGATAAGGGCACAAGTGATACCTAAATCTTCTTCTTCACCAAGTAAGTGCTCAGGATCTTGTAGTTTAAAAGCTAAACCTAATACGGTTGCTACGGGAGCTAAGGTTATATAACGTTTGTCCCATGTTAGCTTCATGCCTAGTACTTCTTCCCCGTCAAATTGTCCTTTACAGACTACGCCAAAATCTGGAATGGAGCTGGCGTCTGAACCTGCTTCAGGGCTTGTTAAAGCAAAACACGGTATTTCTTCGCCTGTAGCTAAACGTGGTAAATAGTAATCTTGTTGTTCTTTTGTTCCATAGTGTTGTAACAGCTCTGCTGGCCCTAAAGAGTTGGGTACTCCAACGGTGCTTGCAAGAACAGAACTGACAGAAGACAGTTTTTGTAATACTCGTGATTGTGCGAAAGCACTAAAGTCTAAACCACCAAATTCTTTTTTGATGATCATGGCAAAAAACTTATTGTCTTTCATGTATTGCCAAACTTCCGGTGAAAGATCGGCAAGTTCATGAGTTACTTCCCAGTCATTTACCATAGAGCATATTTCTTCAACAGGGCCGTTTAAAAAAGCTAACTCTTCTGCACTTAATCTAGGTTGTGGATAATTATGTAGCTTGTTCCAATCAGGCTTGCCTTTGAATAGTTCAGCTTCAAACCAAGTTGTTCCCGCATCAATCGCTTCTTGTTCGGTTTGAGACATTTCAGGCATAATGCCCTTAAATATTTTAAGTAGGGGAGCACTTATGTATTCTTTTCTTACTTGGGCTAAATTAAGAGGTAATGCTACAATAGCGAATAAGAACCAGCCTATAAAGGTGACTATATCCGCAAAGGTACCTATGGCCATTAAGGTGGCAAATGATAGCGTAAACGTTGATAGTGAAGCTCTGTTATAGGCCATAAATATACAAAGCGAGATGGCAATTATTATCCAAGTGAAAAATTCCATATAATCTTCCTAAATTTTTAATGTTATATATGCTAGGTAAACATAATCTCTTGCTTTTACAAAGCAATTTTCGAAAACTTAATCTTATATTTATTATTTTAGTTCATTTTTATGCTGTAAGGAGTGTTTATTTTGTGCGAACTTTTAGCCATGTCGGCTAATGTACCTACTGATATTTGTTTTAGCTTTAGCGGGCTAATGCAAAGGGGGGGAAATACCGGTCCACATAAAGATGGATGGGGTATTACATTTTATGAAGGTAAGGGCTGTAGGAGCTTTAAAGACCCTTTACCAAGCGCAGCATCTCCCATTGCTAAGTTGGTGACAGAATACCCCATTAAAAGTCAATCTGTTGTATGTCATATCAGGCAGGCAAATTCAGGGGGGATAAGTTTAGAAAATACGCATCCTTATACACGTCAAATCTGGGGGCGACATTGGACTTATGCCCATAATGGTCAGCTACAAGATGTACATAACAAACTTAATGTTAAATATCATATACCTGTAGGTGAAACGGATAGTGAATTTGCTTTTTGCTGGTTGTTGGATCAAATACATATAAAGTATAAAGATAAGCAACCTGATGATGTTGAATTATTTCGTTATATTGCGGAGTTAAGCGAGCAATTAAATGAATATGGTGTTTTTAATATTATAATTACTAATGGTGAATGCTTATTTGCCTATTGTTCAAATAATTTACACTGGATAACGCGCAAAGCACCTTTTGGCAAAGCAAGTTTAATAGACGCTGAGATGGAGGTAAATTTTAATCATGAAACCACTGATAAAGATATTGTGACGGTTATTGCTACACAACCACTGACTAATAATGAAGAGTGGCAGAAAATGTCAAAAGGGCAGTGGCAGTTATTTAAGCTAGGATGTTCTATTGCGAGTAGTGAAACCGTGAAGTAATACCAATTATTTAAGTGTAGTGAAGTTATTCACTACACTTTATTTATTTAACCTGATCTTGGTTTGAAAAACAGTTAACCCCTTGAAAAATAAATATTAAAAATTTAGCTAGAATAACATTTATTAAACCGAGCTCAGGTTGTTTAATTATTTAGTTATAGTAACTGATGTTAATTGTGCTTCAAATTGTTCAGTACCACCTTTAACCTGATAAAGACGTACCAGTAAATAATTGAGTTCTGGAGCAAACCATGCGTAAGTTGTTCGCTCTTTCTCAACCACTTCTCTTTTTAATTTAATAGTTTTAACTAAACCGTATGGCAACATAACATCTTCTTCACCATCATATTCATAAACATAATTATGAATGCTACCTGACGATTTTATAACAGGATAAACAAAGTGTTGTTGTTTAGGGTTTTTAATTAAATTTAGTCGGTGTTGTAAATGATAGCTCAAGCTGTCTTGAATATTTTCAGTAAACTCGACAGAAAGTGTTTTATTTTCTTTTATATTTTTAGCTGTATTATTTGCAACATCATAACTCCATTCATAAGACTTATCTCGACCTGTTCCTTCACGATAATATTGATAATGGGTTGGAGTAACATGATTATTTACTAATGTTATAGTAGATTCTTCAGTTCGTTTATCATCAAAAATTAACCATTCAATATCGGTTTTATAACTATAACGATAGGTATTATCGGCGAGTTTCTCTAATTTTCTGATACCAGTACCCACTTTTTTTGATTTGTGAATAATATTGTATTCAGCACTGAAAGGGGCAATAAGAGTTTGAGATGCTTGAGTTAGATTCTCAGGAGAGTTTAAAGCAGGCGTAGATTGAGCCCAAGTAAATGAAGATACAGAAAATAAAACAATACATTGATAAAGCGGTTTTAACATATATATTCCTTTAATGCAGTTTCACTTTTTATTGTGTGTTTTTAAGTAAAACTGCATCAATCAAATTAAGCATTAGCTATTCTTCGCTAGCATAACCTGATGTTGGAATGATATCACCATCAAATAATGCTTTTTCGCCTTGCATAACTACGCGTTTCAAACAACACCATTTTACTACTAATGGATATATTCGATGTTCTTGTTCGTGTATTCGGCTTGCTAAATCTTCAGCTGTGTCACCATCGAAAATAGGCACTTTAGCTTGTAAAATAACAGGCCCACCATCCAGCTCTTCTGTAACATAATGTACGCTAACACCATGTTCATTGTCGCCAGCATCAATAGCACGCTGATGCGTGTTTAAGCCTTGGTACTTAGGCAACAAAGATGGATGAATGTTCAATAATTTTCCTCGAAAATGTTGAACAAAAGCAGGCGTTAAAATTCTCATAAAACCAGCGAGAACAATAACATCAGCATTATATCCATCAATCACTTTAATTAATGACTGATCGTAGGCTTCTCTAGAATCAAATGCTTTATGCGATAAGGTAGAGGTTTCTATATTGGCTTCTTTAGCGCGGGTTAGGCCGTAAGCTGTAGGTATATTTGATACAACACCCACAACTTTACCTGGATAACCTTTAGTTTTGCAGGCGTCTATAATTGCCTGCAAATTTGTACCGCTGCCAGAAATTAAAACAACAATTCGGCTAGTCATTAATGATTAACCTTTGTTGATAATAACTTGTTCTTCACCTGCTGGTAAATCAGTGATTTCACCAATGTGCCAAGCTTTTTCACCGTTATTGCTAAGTATTTCAATACTTTTGTCTAGCTGTTGTGCTGGAACTACAATAATCATACCTACGCCACAGTTAAATGTACGGTACATTTCGTGGGTAGTAATATTACCGTTTTCTTGTAACCAGTTAAAAATTTCAGGCCATTCCCAAGTACTTTCATTGATTTTTGCTTGAGCACTTTCAGGCAATACTCGTGGAATATTCTCCCAGAAACCGCCACCAGTAATATGCGATAACGCATGAACGTTAACTTCTTTAAGTAAAGCTAAAACTGATTTTACATAAATTTTAGTGGGTTCAATTAAATGATCGCCAATTGATTTACCATTTAATAACTCGTTTGTATCTGTGTTGTTAACTTCTAACACTTTACGAATAAGTGAATAACCGTTTGAATGAGCTCCCGAAGAACCTAAAGCAATAAGTTGGTCGCCTGCAGCAACAGCACTACCATCTAATAAACGAGATTTTTCAGCTATACCTACACAAAAACCCGCAATATCGTAATCACCAGCGTGATACATACCCGGCATTTCAGCTGTTTCGCCGCCAACTAGAGCACATCCAGATAATACACAGCCGTCTGCAATACCTGAAACTACAGCTGAAGCTACTTCAACATCAAGTTTGTCGGTTGCATAATAATCTAAGAAAAATAGCGGTTCAGCACCTTGAACAATCAGGTCATTTACACACATAGCAACAAGGTCAACACCCACAGTATCGTGTTTCTTTAAATCAATCGCTAAACGTAATTTAGTACCAACACCGTCTGTGCCAGCAACCATTACAGGCTCTTTGTAACCTGTAGGAATTTGACATACAGAGCCAAATCCGCCTAAGCCACCCATAACTTCTGGACGGGTAGTGCGTTTAACGGCACCTTTGATATTTTCAACAAGCGCGTTACCTGCATCAATATCAACGCCAGCATCTTTATAGCTTAGGGATTGTTTTTGTTCACTCACAGTGGGGACCTCAATAAAATTACTAATGGGATGTTAATGGCGCATATTCTACCAGCGCTAACGCTTGGTTAAAATCTTTATAATAAATTATTTTAATATGTGACTAAATTTATCAACTATATGTTAATATTTTCATAATTATTCTTTTAATTTATTTTTATATGTTTAGATATTGGATTGTTTTTTCTCTTCTTTTTTTATTGAAGCCCGCTTTTGCCGTTGAAGTCAGTGATCTTTATACCGCGAAAGTTGAACTTAATTCCCAAACACAGAAAGATCAAAGTAGTGCTTTAAAGGCTGCACTCAAGGCTGTTTTAGTAAAAATAGCAGGTGATGAACAAGTATTATCTAATACTTTTATAAAAAATGAAGTTCAACATTACTCTAAATATTTAACACAATTTAATTATATTACTGATAATGGGGTGAATAATTTAGTTGCTTCATTTGATGAAAATAAAATTAATCAATTATTTTTTCAAGAAAATCTTCCTCTATGGGGCAAACTTCGTCCTTTAGTTTTATTTTGGATCGTCACTGAAGATGATTTAGAGCGACGTATAATTTCTGAAACAGACGAATCACCGTTGCATGATGAAATATCAGCCTTGGCTAAACAAAAAGGTTTACCTGTTATTTTACCTTTGATGGACTTAACAGATACACAAAATATTCAAATCCCTGATTTATGGGGCCGCTTTATCGATCCGATAAAGCTAGCTTCACAACGCTATACACCTGAAAGTATTGTGATTATCAGAGTCTCTAAAAATGCTAAATTTACTTCTATTGATGTACCTTCTGCTGATTGTGATTTGTTGTGTAAACAGTCAGCAATATCGATTGATTGGCATATTGTAACCACTCAAAGTGACAAAGTGGAAACGGGTAATCAATACATGGGAGTTGATGAACTTGTATTAATAAAAACGGTAATGTCTGATATAACCACGCATATATCGCAACGATATTCATTAACAACAGAAACTGATCACGATTTAATTATTGATGTAGCTAATATCGACTCATTGGCTAAGTATGTAGATGTTACTCAATTTCTCGATAAGCTTTCAGTGATCAGCTCTTTTAAGTTGATTAAGGCTGAAGGTAATAATCGACGTTTTCAATTAACACTTATGGGGTCTGCAGATACTTTATTTGCTTCCTTACAATTAAATAATAAGTTGAAGCAATATGTTGATCCTCTATCGGGTCAAAGTGCTGATGACATACCTGTGTTTTTTTGGGGAACTGAGTGAAATATCCCTCCCAATTGAGTTTATCTGTTCAATTGCCTGACGATGAAACTTTTCAAAGTTTTCAAAGCCAGAACAATCATGCTGTTGTTATTCAACTGCAACAATTTATTGATCTTATTTTAAAGCAGGAATCGCATCCAACAGCTTTGTATTTGTTTGGTATAGAAGGGGTAGGCAAGTCTCATTTATTGCACGCTAGTTGCGCATATGCGGAAGAGCTTGGTTTATCTTCATTGAGTTTATCTTTTAGTGAACTTGCACAACTTTCTACTGAAATGTTTGATGGTTTAGAACAAATTGATGTGATTTGCTTAGACGATATTCATTTAATTGCGGGTAATGACGAATTTGAAAGAGCGGTATTTGATTTGTTTAATCGAGTAACCGAGCAAGGAAAGTGTCTGATCATTTCAGGCGATCAAAATGTGAGTAACTTAAATATAAAGTTACCCGACTTACTCTCAAGATTAAGTTGGGGATTAACTGAACAAGTTAAACCCATTGACGATAATGAAAAAATATTGGCGCTTCAATATAGGGCAGAACAACGAGGCTTAATTTTAGCTAACGATTCAGCTAAGTTTTTGTTAACTCGCTTATCGAGAGAAATGAGTAACTTGATTAATGCGTTAGATGAGTTAGATAAAGCGTCGATTAGAGAACAACGAAAAATAACCATTCCTTTTATTAAAGAAATATTTCCTCATATATCGTCTTAATTTTTAACTAATTACTACATATACCCGTTACCATTCAATATTTACTCTGAAATACGCATCTTGAGCGGTAACGGATATAAGCTTATCCTATTTTGTAGGCATTGCCTTTTCTTCAAACAATAAACGGAACTCGTTTATTGGTCGATTTTGGTTGGCTGCTCTTGTTTGAGATGATACCTGTGCTTTGGCCAAAGACTTAGGTGCTGAACTTGGGCTAATATCTAAGTTATCAATCCAAGACTTTCCAGACTCCATAGCAATAGGAGCCGGTAAATTGTCTAATATAGGTTGAAAGTCATCAAACTCAGGTAAAATACGCTCTACAACAAAGGCAACTCTAGGCTTAATATCTTCATCGCTAATACGCCCACGCTGCCCCCACTCAACAATATAATCACTGGCTAAACCGCCAGAATCTACTTGATTGGTAATAGCAATGTCTCTATCAATGTTGTATCGAGCTTTCATCATAAAACCATCAAATAACATAGCATAATCTTCTCTTATACTTGAGTAGTTATAGTATTGGGGAGCTACTTCAGAAGAAAAGAATTGAGTAACATCTTGTGGAGTATAAGATTTTTGAGTTGCCGTAGCTGAAACGCCATGAAAACTTACTTGGGCTAAACCTAACATTTCATCGCCATTTAAAGGATGAGCTTGGCTTAACAAATCAGATTGTATTGGGCTGGTAATAGCGGCACTGATGCGTTTAGTTTTATCTAAAGTAAACCAACGACTTTTAGGGAAAAAATCATTGGCGTGAGCAAGTTCATGGTACATAAGCCCGAGAACACGATAAACACCATCGTCAATATCGCGAGACCTTCTTGTATCTTCAGAAATATAAGTACTTAAATAATCGTTATTTCGAACATATCGCCAAGGTATATCAAATTGCAAATCGTTACCGAAGGCAGCACGGTAATCAGGCGCTTCATTTAGCGTGTCTCGTTCTTCAGGAGTAAGCCAAAAGTTGTCAGCATCTAGATAAATAGCGCCAGTCTCTCCCCAATAAAAAGAAGGTCTTATATCGTAAGAAATAACGATGGCTGTTGTTGCTCTAAGCATATTTTTAAGATCGTTATGTACATCGTATTGTTCTAAAAATGTTTTAAATCGATCGCCCATCCATTGGTGAGAAACCACAACTCTGTCCATTATGTCATCAATGCTTGGTGTTGTTGTATCGTGTGCAATTAACGGTAATTTATTAAGAGTACAATTATTACTGAAAGTTATATCGTTGTTATATACACAGTCGACTAAACTAGCTTTATAAGGAGATTCGGGGTTGTATGCAAAAACATCACTGACTCTTTCATCAAAAATTGCATTATTGTTAATTTCGTTTTTATTCTCAACTAAGACTGCGACAGTATCTCGGTATATAGTATTATCAGCTGATACACTTACTTCGAAAGTAATAAAGGTATCTTGTTCAACATTAGGCGCATTAAAAAATATAGCCGTTTTACCTGATGTATTACTATCCGTTAAAGTAACTTGAGGTCCTGAGGTTTGTTTCCAAGTGATGGTATTAGTTGATAAATTGGAAGCTAGGCTGGTGCGTAATGAAACTTTATTACCTTCTGATACTACATGACCTAATCGCGCTGAAATATTTGCAATTCTATCTGTTACATCAATCTCTTGGGTAAGTGTTTCAGTGTTACCATTTGCTGTTGTAAAAGAGGCTTCAAATGCATAATTACCAGAAGCTTTAGGTGTAAATGCTATGCCTTTGGCATTAGGGGTAAGAAAAGTTACATCTGGGCCTGACGTTTGCGTCCATTCAATATTAGTTAATTGTGTTTGCGGATAATATAAAAACAACTCAACGGCTTGGTTAATCGCAACGCTGTCATCAAAAGCATTAATGGCATTTTTTACGATTTGTTTTATAGGTAAAGGCTCTGAGGGTGGAGTGATAGGAGTTTCTGTATTTGAAGTACTACTTCCACCACCACATGCAGTTAATAATAAAGTTGAAATACCCAGTAATACTAATTTCATAACACGTCCTGTTTTGTTATATAGCCGTTGTTTATTTTACTTTCTTTTCTCTGATACTTAGACCTAACTCTTGGCCTTTAAATTTCGCGTAATAGGTACCGCCCATAAACATTAATGTCGCAAAACTTAGTTCTATTAATGCCCATACAGTATCTTGGGAAGATACCCATAAAGTGGTTAATGAATGTAAAAAATAGATCATAACAACAAAATTAGACCACGCATAAGTATAAGGATTACCTTGTATTAAGCCTTTAAATGGGAATATTAATGGAAGCGTAAAAAAAGCTAAAGATAGCGCAGGAGTTAATCCGTTTGATGGGTTAAGAACAAGCAGCCATAAAGGCATAAAAAAGAGTAGCCCAAAGTAGCCTGTAAGCGCTATCTTTTTTAATGTGCTTGTTGAAAAGGTTGATGCATTTATCATTAATGTTTACTCAATTAAAACAAAGTTAATACGTTTTCAGGAGGCCTACCTATAACAGCAGTCTTGCCATTGGTTACTATGGGTCTTTCAATTAATTTAGGTGTATTTACCATAGCAGCAATAAGTACTTCGTTACTTGCTCCTTTTAAGTTTTGTTCTTTAAATTCAGCTTCTTTTGTTCTCATCATGTCTATAGGCGAAATCTTTAATAAACCTAATAGCTCGTTAATTTGGACTTCGTTTAACGGTGTTTTTAAATATTCAATTACAGTAACATCTTGATTGTTTTCTTCTATTAATTGTAGCGTTTGTCTGCTTTTTGAACATCTAGGGTTATGGTAAATTGTTAGCATAGTTTACTCTTTAAAGTTATCTTAAAAGTTGAATCGTTATAGTCGTTGTAGTTTTTCTTCGTGCTCTCTAAGTTGCAGTATTCTGGCCTTTAGTCTTTTAATAAACAAGGGGGAATCGTTTGAAAATTTAATCGCTGTTTGTAATTCGTCTATAGCTTTAGGATAAACACCTAAAAGCGCATAAACCTCGCCTTGAGAAGCATGCATTGGGCCTATTTTCTTTTGTTTTCTGTATATAGTGGTTAATAGATCATTAGCAATAAAGTGATCAGGCTGTGTGATCAAAAAATCTTGCAACATCACACTTGCTTCTTCTAACTTGTCGGCTTCTTGTAAAACGTTGGCGTAATTAAGAGCAACTATTTGATTATTAGGCATTAGCAAGTTAAGTCGTTTAAGAAGTGTTATTGCTTTATCAAATTCTTTTGTTTTTATGTAAACATCAGAAATAGCATCCGCATAAAATAAATTATTTGGATCATTTTGAATAAGTTTTTCTAAAATATCTTTTGCTTCTTTAGGCATTTCATTTTCAAAGTATGAAAGGGCTAAGCCATATAATGCAGCTTCTTTAATTTCATATCTTTCATACTTTAATAAACCTTCAAACATACCAATATTGCTTTTGGCGTTACGTTCATAACGAGCTGATATACGCGCTTTTGTTAACTCAAAAGCTAAACTAGGCTTAATATGAACAACAGGATAGTTTTGCGCTCTAATACGAGCGTCAGAAATACGGGAGTCAGGTAATGGATGTGTTAATAACATTGCTGGTGGTTTACTAATATACCTGAACTTTTCAGCCATTTTACCGAAAAAATTAGGTGCTCCTGTTGGATCAAACCCACTATTGGCTAATAAAGCAATACCTACTCGGTCAGCTTCTTTTTCATTACCACGAGTATAATTAATACTTGCTTGTTGGCTAGCGGCCATTGAAGTACTTAATGCTGCCATACCTAAATTAGGGTTAATAAGTGCTAATAATATACCGCTTGCAATACCCGCCATTGAAAGAGGCTGGCTTCTGCTTTGTGCTTCAAGTCTTCTCGCTAAGTGTCTTTGTGTCACGTGAGATATTTCATGAGCAATAACTGAGGCCAATTCACTTTCGTTTTCAGCGGTAGTAATTAGGCCGCTGTGCACACCGATATGTCCACCAAAAAAAGCAAAGGCATTGAGTTCTTTTGAATTAACAATAAAAAAATCGAAAGCATAATTTACATCGTTAGCATTTTTAACTAATAAATTACCTAAGCTATTAATGTATTCATTTAATACCGGATCATGCAATAAAGGCTGAGATGCGCGTACTTGTTTCATCATGGCATTACCAATAAATTGTTCTTTATCAATAGACAAAGTACTAAAACCAGCAGCACCAATTTCAGGAAGCTTGTTTTTGTTGTTTTTTGCAATGGTCGAAGAGCAAATAAGTGCTAATGATATTCCCACTGAAATAAGTAATTTTTTTGTTTTTAACATAGTGATAATTAAATTTTTTGATTTAACATTTTTAAATTAAAATAAACGCTAAAAATCAATAACCTCTAGTAATTTACGGGGATGATAAGCTATGTCTGCTTTTAGGGCATTAATAATATCAAAATAATAGTAAACCTGTTGATGTTATTTATAGCTTGTTTGTGCGTAATGAGTATCTAAATCAATACATATTGTTATGTTTAGTAGACCTTGTAAATGGGCATTTTGTTACATTTCATTAGTCGTTATTTTTTTTCATTTAAAAGAGCATTAATATGATTATTTGTATATCGGCTAAGCGGGATATATGTTAACTTTTGCACATGTTTTTTTTAATGATTCTCTCTTTATTTAAAGGTGAATTTAACGAAATTTTAAAAGGTGTTAGTTAACGTTTATGCTACACGAATACGATGCAACAAATGATAAATGTCCATTACCTTTAGTAAAAATGCGTGTGATTTTAAAAAAAATGCAAGCTAATGATAAATGTTCGATTCGTATTCTAGATAAAGGTTCAAAAAATGATATCCCTAAATATTTAGTAAACATGGGGTATTTATTCTCTAGTACAGCACTTGATAATGGTGTTGTCGAATTACTGATAGAAAATAGGTAAGTATTATTTATGGTTCAACTTTTTACAAATTGGTATAAACGCCATTTTTCAGATCCAAGTGCGATAGCATTATTAATACTATTAGTATGTATATTTTTATTCGTTTATTTTTTTAGTCAGTTACTTATGCCTGTTTTTGTGGCAATAGCTATTGCATTTTTATTAGATTTACCTGTGAATAAGCTTCAAAAAATTGGAGGTTCGCGAACAGGTTCTGTGACAATAGTTGTATGTGGTTTTGTCAGTTTTACTTTAGTTACAATGTTAGGTTTAGTACCTGTAATGTGGCAACAAACCAGTAATTTGGTGCAAGAAGTGCCTCATATGTTGTCAGAAGGGCAAACTTATTTATTAACATTACCTGATAAATATCCTGATATTGTAACACCAGATCAAATTGAAAGTATGATCAAAATGGTGAATGAAAAATTAATAGAGTGGGGCAAACTTATTTTAAAAGCCTCGTTAAATTCTATTTCTGATTTAGTGGCTTTAATGATCTATCTTATTTTAGTGCCTTTAATGGTGTTTTTCTTTTTGAAAGATAAAAAGACCTTATTATTAAGCTTAACGAGATTCTTACCTAAAGACAGAAGAATGGCGCTGCAAGTAGGTAATGAGATGAATCAACAAATTATGAACTATATTCGCGGTAAAGTGATTGAGATTTTAATCATTGGAATAGCTTCAACGGTTGCCTTTATCGCACTAGGACTTAATTATGCGGTTTTACTTGGCGTATTAGTGGGGTTATCTGTTCTGGTTCCATTTGTTGGTGCAACTATTGTCACACTGCCTGTAATATTAGTCGCCTTATTTCAATTTGGTGTTACTGCTGAGTTTGGTTATGTCATGCTAGCTTATGGGATAATTCAAATATTAGATGGTAATTTATTAGTGCCTTTATTGTTCTCTGAAGCAGTTAACTTACACCCTGTAACGATTATTATTTCGGTTATCTTTTTTGGTGGTCTATGGGGCTTTTGGGGCGTGTTTTTTGCGATACCTTTAGCCACTTTGGTTAAAGCCATACTGAACGCTTGGTCTTCTACTCAAACTGAGTTATCAACGGAAAACGAAGTCTCAAAGGTTTAAGTTTAGGAGCTTACTGTAAAACCCTAAGTTAAAAACAAAAAAAAGCTAAGTAATATTATTACTTAGCTTTTTTAATGTTTGTTATAAAACCGTTTTAATTAATCTAATTCAGCTATAAAACTAATTGCGCGACCAATGTAAGAAGCAGGAGTCATAAGTGCTAACTCATCTTTAGCAGATTGAGGCATATCAAGTGTAGCGATAAACTCACGCATAGAATCAGCATTAACACGTTTACCACGTGTTAACTCTTTAAGCTTTTCGTATGGCTTTTCAATACCGTAACGACGCATAACTGTTTGAATAGGTTCTGCTAACACTTCCCAGTTTTTGTCTAACTCGTCTAATAATGCTTGCTCATTAACTTGTAGTTTACTGATGCCTTTTAAGGTAGCACCGTAAGCGATTAATGCATGACCAAAACCAACACCTAAGTTACGTAAAACTGTAGAGTCAGTTAAGTCACGTTGCCAGCGAGAAACTGGTAATTTTTGTGCTAAATGACCAAAGATAGCGTTTGCAATACCTAAGTTACCTTCAGAGTTTTCAAAATCAATTGGGTTAACTTTATGTGGCATGGTTGAAGAGCCAATTTCGCCTGCAATTGTTTTTTGTTTGAAGTGACCAAGTGCAATGTAACCCCAAACGTCACGATCGAAATCGATTAATATAGTGTTAAATCTTGCTACAGCGTCAAATAATTCTGCAATATAATCATGCGGTTCAATTTGTGTGGTAAACGCATTCCAAGTTAGGCCTAACGAGGTAACAAATTCGTTTGAAAACTGGTGCCAATCAACTTCTGGGTAAGCAGAGATGTGAGCATTGTAGTTACCCACAGCACCGTTAATTTTACCTAACATTTCAACTGCAGCAATTTGGTCGCGTTGACGTTTTAAACGTACATAAACGTTAGCCATTTCTTTACCCATAGTACTAGGTGAAGCAGGTTGACCGTGTGTACGACACATCATTGGCATTGTTTGGTATTCAACAGCTAATGCTTTTATTTCTGCTAAAATTTCATCAATTACAGGTAGTAATACTGTCGTGCGACATTCCGTTAACATTAACCCATGAGATAAGTTGTTAATGTCTTCAGAAGTACAAGCAAAATGAATAAACTCTGTAACTGCATTTAATTCAGCGTTATCAGCTATTTTATCTTTCAAGAAATACTCAACAGCTTTAACGTCGTGGTTTGTTGTGGCTTCAATTTTTTTGATGCTTAGTGCATCTTCTTCACTAAAGTTTTCAACAATAGCATTTAATACGGCATTTGCTTCGCTGCTAAAAGCTGGAACTTCAGCTATTTCAGGGGTTTCTGCTAATTTTTGTAACCAACGTACTTCAACGGTTACGCGGTATTTGATTAAACCAAACTCACTGAATATAGGGCGTAAGGCTTTAGTTTTGCTGCCATAACGGCCATCAACTGGTGATATAGCACTTAATGCTGAAAGTTCCATGATATTTCCCAAATTAAAATTAAATAATATGTTTTAAAAACAAGAGCATTAAGCTATTTGTTTTAGTAATGATTCTGCACATTCCACTATTTTTGAACGAGCAAATAAAATATTTCGACGTTTACCGCCAACTTGTCTCCAAAGTACTGCTGAACGTATACCAGCTAATAATAAAGCTCTAATTTTATGTTGATTAGTTGGTTGTTTTAAAATAGTTGGATCACCCGCTACTTGAATGGGGGAACCTAATGGACTAATTAAGTCGCTATATATGCTGGCAATACTAGAAATGAGAGTTTCACTATTTATGTCATAGTGAGCAAGTTGTCGTTCACACTGTTCTATTCTTTCGCCAAGTAAAGCCATTTGCTTATTACGTTTACTTAAACGACGTTCTAAACCTAATAAACTCACTACGTAGCGAGTCAGTTCAGGGTCTTTGTTTTTTGACTGGTTACCTAAATGCTGAATTAATGTTTCAAGACCCACTTTTAAGTTTGCAATATCGTTTCCGTAGACATCTAACGTGCTTGTAGGAGATGTGTTCATAATGCTGTTAAGCAATATGGTTAATTCAGCATCGTCTATTTGGCCTGAACGAGATAGTTTTTGAACCCAGTAGGCGACTTGGCAGATGGCTGCTAATGTGAGCGTTTGTTCTTTCATTATAAATTCTATACTTTCTCTAGTGAGTCTGAGCCATTTTAACGGATAAGAGTATTGATAATACCGCCACCCAGGCAGATATCATTTTGATAAAAAACAACTGATTGCCCAGGAGTTACTGAACTCTGTTGTTCGTCAAACATAACAAGGTATTCACCATTGGCCATAGGAGATAAATTACAGGCTACATCGTCTTGGCGGTAGCGTGTTTTAACTGTGCATTTAATCGGTTCATTCAGTTCATTTCTATTAACTAAATGTAATTGGTTACCAATTAAACCTTTAGAAAATAGGCGAGGGTGGTTATGCCCTTGGCCAACAATTAAGACGTTACGGATTAAATCTTTTTCAACAACGTACCAAGGCTCTTCGCCTGAATTGGCTAAACCACCAATGCGTAAACCTTTACGTTGTCCTAATGTGTGATACATCAAACCATCGTGTTTTCCAATAACTTCACCTTCTGCTGATTCAATATTACCGGGTTGAGCAGGTAAGTATTGAGCGAGGAAGTCTTTAAATTTACGTTCACCAATAAAACAGATGCCTGTACTATCTTTTTTATTGTGAGTAATTAAATCAGCTTGTTCAGCTATTTCACGTACTTTAGGCTTTTCAATGTTTCCTACCGGAAATAAAGTTCGGCCCACTTGTTCGTGACTTAATGTATACAAGAAATAACTTTGATCTTTGTTACTGTCTAAACCACGTAACATTGCCCATTTACCGTCTTGATATGCACGTTGTACATAATGCCCAGTGGCAATGTAATCTGCATTTAAATCTTCGCAAGCAAACTCTAAAAAGGCTTTAAATTTAATTTCTTTGTTACACATAATATCAGGATTAGGTGTTCTGCCAGCTTTATATTCAGCAAGAAAATATTCAAAAACATTATCCCAATATTCAGTTGCGAAATTAATTGTATGGAGTTTTATCCCCAATTTATCGCAAACTGCTTTAGCATCTTCTAAATCTTGGGCTGCAGCACAATACTCATCGGTATCGTCTTCTTCCCAGTTTTTCATGAATAAACCTTCAACCTGATAGCCTTCTTGTTGCAATAAATAAGCTGAAACTGAAGAGTCAACACCACCCGACATACCAACAATCACCTTGGTTTCAGAAGGTGGCTTGGTTGATAAGTCATTGTTATTCAATGGAGGCGTTTGTGTTGTAGAGTGTGTAGTCATCAAAAAATTAAATCATAGAAAATAAGGCGCGGAATTATAGCATGTGTGAGGTGGAGTAAACAGACTAAATATTACTTTTTAATACCGATAAAGGTATTTTTTGACCATGTTCTTTTTGCAATAAGTAGTCTTCAATACACTCTAATACCATGGGGCTTCTTAGTTCAGATGATCTTGCATTTATTTCATTATAGGTAAGCCAATGTGTAGCCAGTATTTCATCGTCTTGTGGAGTGCCTTGCTTACAGGTGTTAAGTTCAATAACAAAGCAAAAACGAACAAAATATAGATTAAGTTCAGGTCGGTGGTAATAATAAATACCACTTAAATACTGAGGAGAAAGGGCTAGACCTGTTTCTTCAAATATTTCTCTTTCTGCTGCGGCAATTAAATTTTCTCCTGCTTCTATGTGACCAGCGGGTTGATTAAATACATTTTTACCGTTTTCTAATTCTTCAACTAATAAAAACTTATCATTACAACATATTACAGCTGCAACCGTTGTATTAGGTTTGAATTGCTCATCACCATGAGTATTTTGAATTGAATTCATTGTTTATTTTCAGCCTTATATAACATTAAACTCACCATTGTTGATGTTGTTTATGTTGTATTGACCGATAGAATATCGAATTAACCTTAAAGTAGGAAAACCTATATGAGCGGTCATACGACGTACTTGTCGGTTTCGACCTTCTTTTATGGAAATACTTAACCAGGTTGTTGGAATGTTTTTTCGTTCTCTAATCGGAGGCGTTCTTGGCCAGATATCTGGCTCCTTCATAACCGATACTTTAGCAGGTAAGGTTAAACCATCTTTAAGGTTTACCCCTTTTTCTAATTGAAGTAAATCATCTTTAGTAGGAGAACCTTCAACTTGTACCCAGTAGGTTTTTTCTGTCTTTTGTTTAGGGTTAGCTAATTTATGTTGTAATTTTCCATCATTTGTTAATAGCAGTAACCCTTCGCTGTCTCGATCTAGGCGACCTGCAGCATACACGCCTTTTATATCGATATAATCAGCTAATGTTTTTCGTTTTTGGTCATCAGTAAACTGGCTTAACACATCAAACGGCTTGTTAAACAATACAATTTTTCGTTGTTCATCTGTTGTTTTAGGGGCTTTAAAACTAGTTGATTTTGTTCTTCTTTGTTTTGTATTCATTATTTTTATCAAACTTTGGGCCTTGAAAGTCTTATTCTCTTATCTAGGGCTATGTTAATTTTCGTTAAAATCCTGTAATATGCGCGCGAAAATAAATTTTAAATAAAGTGCATATCGATATAGCTGTATTGAATGTTTATGCATTTACTCGTGGTATTGGCAATATTTACAGTAGGAAACTCAATGACAACCGAAAAATCTAAGATTATATATACTATTACTGACGAAGCACCAGCGCTTGCGACACATTCGTTATTACCTATTCTTCAGGCTTTTACAGCCACTTCAGGTATAGACATTGAAACTCGTGATATTTCATTAGCAGCACGTGTTCTTGCAAATTTTCCAAAATATTTAACTGAAGAGCAACGTGTAGGTGATGCCTTAGCTGAACTTGGTCAATTAGCAACTACACCAGAAGCTAATATTATTAAGTTACCTAATGTTAGCGCATCAGTACCACAATTACACGCCGTTATTAAAGAACTTCAAGCTAAAGGTTATGCATTACCTGATTACCCAGAAGAACCACAAAACGACGCTGAAAAATCGATTAAATATACATACGACAAAATTAAAGGTAGTGCAGTAAACCCTGTATTACGTGAAGGTAATTCAGATCGTAGAGCGCCTGGTTCAGTTAAGCAGTATGCTCGTAAAAACCCACATTCAATGGGTGCATGGAGCAAAGATTCAAAGTCTAGTGTTGCAAGTATGTCTGCAAATGATTTTTTTGGTAGTGAGCAATCGACTACCGTTGAAAATGCAACTGAAGTAAAAATTGAATTTACTGATAACTCAGGTGCGGTAACGGTATTAAAAGATCACTTATCTTTATTATCAGGTGAAATTATTGATTCAGCTGTTTTAAGCAAGAATGCATTAGTAGCATTTTTCGAAGAAGAAATTAATAAAGCGAAAGAAGAAGATGTTTTATTATCACTTCACCTAAAAGCAACCATGATGAAAGTATCTGACCCTATTATTTTTGGTCATGCTGTAAAAGTTTACTATAAAGATGTATTTGCAAAATATGCAGACGTATTTGAGCAATTAGGTGTTGATGCTAATAACGGTATTGGTGACGTTTATTCTAAAATTGAACGTTTACCTGAAGCTAAAAAAGCTGAGATTTTAGCTGACCTTCAAGCGGTTTATGAAACTCGCCCTGCATTAGCTATGGTTGATTCTGACAAAGGTATTACTAACTTACATGTACCAAGTGACGTAATTGTTGATGCTTCAATGCCAGCAGCGATCCGTTCTTCTGGTGGTATGTGGGGACCTGATGGACAATTAAAAGACACTAAAGCAATGATCCCTGATCGTTGTTACGCCGGTGTATACCAAGCTGTTATTGATTTTTGTCGTGAAAATGGCGCATTTGATCCAACAACTATGGGAACTGTTCCTAATGTTGGCCTTATGGCTCAAAAAGCTGAAGAGTATGGTTCTCATGATAAAACATTCGAAATAGCAAGCAATGGTACGGTTCGTGTAATTGATGCTAGCGGTGCTGTTTTATTAGAGCATGCTGTTGAAGCGGGCGATATCTGGAGAATGTGTCAAGCGAAAGACTTACCAATTCAAGATTGGGTTAAATTAGCCGTTAATCGTGCCACAGCCACTAAAGTACCTACTATTTTCTGGTTAGATGAAAATCGTGCACATGATGCTGAAGTAATCAAAAAAGTGAATAAATATTTACCTGAACATAATACTGATGGTTTAGATATCCGTATTATGGCTCCTGTTGAAGCAACTCAATTTACTGTTGAACGTCTTGCTAAAGGTGAAGATACAATTTCAGTAACAGGTAACGTATTACGTGATTATTTAACAGATTTGTTCCCAATCTTAGAGTTAGGTACATCAGCTAAAATGTTATCAATCGTTCCATTAATGAATGGTGGTGGTTTATTTGAAACTGGTGCTGGTGGTTCTGCTCCTAAGCATGTTCAACAATTTGAAAAAGAAAACCATTTACGTTGGGATTCTTTAGGTGAATTTTTAGCACTTGCTGCTTCTTTAGAACACACAAGTACTACTACGGGCAACAATAAAGCTCAAGTACTTGCAGACACATTGGACAGAGCAACAGGTACATTTTTATCTGAAAACAAATCACCGTCTCGTAAAGTAGGTGAATTAGATAACCGTGGTAGTCACTTTTACTTAGCATTATACTGGGCACAAGAGCTAGCTAGTCAGTCAGACGATGCTGAGCTTAAAGCGACTTTCGTAGCCGTAGCACAAGCATTAACAAATCAAGAAAATAAAATTGTTGATGAATTAAATAGTGCTCAAGGTCCAGCACAAGATATTAATGGCTATTACTTTGCTGATGTTGAATTAGCGTCTAAAGCAATGCGCCCAAGCGCAACATTAAATACTATTATTTCTACTTTATTGTAGATATTAGTTTTTTGAAAAAGCTGAGTTTTTACTCAGCTTTTTTTTTGCTTATTGATTGATTTTATAGTCAATAAGTTCTGTAACTTCAATAGCTTAATTTCTATATTTCTTCTGTTTATACCCATTATTACCTTTTAGTGATTAGTTTCTTATTCATTTCTACGATAGTTTGTCTGTAAGTAAGTGTGTTTGGTTTCATTATTGGTTTCATAAAACATACCTTATGTTTAATTCACCGTATTCGGATGCAGCAGAGGAACTTCATATGTCAAATAAAGTAATAATTCCAGAGTCAGGTAGTAAAATCACAGTTATTGATGGAAAGTTAACCGTTCCAAATAATCCTATTATTCCTTATATCGAAGGTGATGGTATTGGCATTGATATTACTCCAACTATGATTAAAGTGGTTGATGCTGCCGTTAAGAAAGCTTATGCCGGTGAACGCAATATTCATTGGATGGAGGTCTACGCTGGTGAAAAAGCTACTGAAATATATGACTCGGAAACTTGGTTGCCTGATGAAACATTAGAAATATTTAAACAATATAAAGTAGGTATAAAAGGTCCTTTAACCACACCTGTTGGTGGTGGAATGAGATCCTTGAATGTAGCAATACGTCAAATACTTGATCTTTATGTATGCCAACGTCCTGTGCAGTGGTTTACGGGAGTACCAAGCCCAGTTAAAAATCCAGCGGAAGTTAATATGATTATTTTTAGAGAAAACTCTGAAGATATATATGCAGGTATTGAGTATCAAGCCAATAGCTCAGATGCAAAGAAGGTTATTGAGTTTTTAACTAAAGAAATGGGTGTTACTAAAATCCGTTTTGAAGAGGATTGTGGTATTGGTATTAAACCTGTTTCTAAAGAAGGTACACAGCGTTTAGTTCGCCAAGCAATTCAATATGCCATTGATAATGATAAAGACTCTGTAACTTTAGTTCATAAAGGTAATATTATGAAGTTTACTGAAGGGGCATTTAAAGATTGGGGATATCAGTTAGCAATTGAAGAGTTTGGTGCTGACTATATCGACGGTGGCCCATGGTGTTCAATCATTAATCCTAATAATGGTAAAGAGATCATTATTAAAGATGTAATAGCTGATGCTATGTTGCAACAAATACTGCTAAGACCTGCTGAATATAGTGTTATTGCCACACTAAATTTAAATGGTGATTATATTTCTGATGCTTTAGCTGCACAAGTAGGTGGTATTGGAATTGCTCCTGGTGCTAACTTAAATGACGAAGTGGCTATTTTTGAAGCGACCCATGGTACAGCACCAAAATATGCAGGTCAGAATAAAGTCAATCCAGGTTCTGTAATCTTATCGGCTGAAATGATGTTAAGGCATATGGGATGGCTTGAAGCCGCAGACTTGTTATTGAAAGGTATGTCGGGTGCTATTAATGCTAAAACGGTAACCTATGACTTTGAACGCTTAATGGATGGGGCTACTTTGGTAACTTGTTCTGAATTTGGTGATTGTATTATTGATAACTTGTAATAAGTTAATGGGAATAAAAAACAAAATGTGTTTTTTATTCCCTATGTAACTTATAGGTAATGATTAATCTTCTTGAGACTCTACTTCTGATGGTGTAATGCTTGCTGCGTGTTGACCTTTAGGTCCAGCATCAATTTCGTAATTTACATCCTGTCCTGCTTTCAACGTTCGATAACCTTCCATTTGAATTGTCGAGTAGTGAGCAAATATATCCTCACCACCTTCGTCGGGACGAATAAAACCAAAACCTTTAGCATTATTAAACCATTTAACTGTACCCTGTGCCATACTTCTACATCCTTTATTAAATGAACTTGGTATATTACTTGTGTTTCTTAAGCATTTTTTAAATCAAGTAGCGATTAAAAAAACATCACTAATGAATCGTAGATAAATATAATTATTAGTCAAGTTAAATTTACCTATTTTTTCATCTTATTAAACATTAAAATAATGAGAAAAGTTACAGCAAAATTCTCATCTACAGGCTAATATATAATTATGAGTAAATGGAAAGAGCTCACAGACAACCAAGAGCTACTTGAAGAAAAGATTGAAATAGACAATGTAAAACCTCCGATGTATAACGTTATATTACTGAATGACGATTATACGCCGATGGACTTTGTAGTAGAGGTATTACGCATGTTCTTTAATATGAATGCTGAGCGAGCGACAGATATTATGCTCGATATTCATTATAAAGGTAAGGCATCTTGTGGCACATTTACTGCGGAAATTGCAGAAACTAAAGTAAGTCAAGTAAGTAGTTACGCTATTGAAAACCAGCATCCTCTTAAGTGCAAAATGGAAAAAGTGTAACCCGTAAGTTTTGACAGTGGAGTAACCTATGCTAAATAAAGATCTAGAAATTTCATTAAACTTAGCTTTTCGCCAAGCTAAAGATTCCCGTCATGAATTTATGACGGTAGAGCACCTACTACTCGCACTATTAGATAACCCCGCTTCTATAGAAGCATTAAATGCTTGTGGTGCAGATCTATCCAAATTACGTCAAGAATTACTTAATTTTATTGGTGAAACAACGCCAGTAATTCCTGAAAGTGAAATTGAAAGAGAAACTCAACCCACGTTAGGGTTCCAACGTGTATTGCAACGTGCTGTTTTTCATGTGCAATCATCAGGTAAAAGCGAAGTCAATGGCTCTAATGTTTTAGTGGCTATCTTTAGCGAACAAGAATCACAAGCTGCTTATTTTCTTAAAAAACTAGATGTGACTCGTTTAGATATTGTGAACTTTATTTCTCATGGTATTTCAAAAATTGAAAGTAATGAGCCTTCTCATGTTACTGAAGATATTGAACAGAAAGTAGAAGAACGTACTATAGATAACTTTGCAGTAAATCTTAATGAAGAGGCGCTAAAAGGTAATATAGATCCACTTATCGGTAGAAGCGATGAGTTAGAAAGAACCTTACAAGTGTTAAGTCGTCGTCGTAAAAATAACCCGTTATATGTTGGGGAAGCAGGTGTTGGTAAAACAGCGATTGCTGAAGGCTTAGCAAATTTAGTTATTTCAGATAAAGCACCTGAATTTTTAGCCGACGCTACGATTTACTCATTAGACATGGGGGCTTTATTAGCAGGAACAAAATACAGAGGTGATTTCGAAAAGAGATTCAAAGCTGTTTTAAAAGAGTTAGAAACGGATACGAATGCCATTTTATTTATTGATGAAATTCATACTATTATCGGTGCAGGTGCGGCTTCTGGCGGTATGATGGATGCATCTAACTTGCTTAAACCTTTATTATCATCAGGTAAGCTGCGTTGTATTGGCTCTACCACATATCAAGAATACAATAGTATTTTTGAGAAAGATCGCGCACTTGCAAGACGATTCCAAAAAATTGATGTAGCAGAGCCTAGTGTTGATGAAACAACTAAAATCTTACAAGGTTTAAAAGAGAAATACGAAAGCCATCATGGCATTCGTTATACCAATAAAGCGCTAAGAGCGGCAGCTCAACTATCGGCTAAGTATATTAATGAGCGCTTTTTACCTGATAAAGCGATTGATGTGATTGATGAAGCAGGCGCTAAACAACAATTAGTTGCGCCATCGAAACGTAAAAAAATCATTAACAACACCGATATTGAAACGATTGTTGCAAAAATGGCTCGTATTCCAGAAAAGTCAGTGTCTTCAACAGAAACTGATAGCCTTAAAACATTAGATAGAAACCTTAAGATGGTTGTGTTTGGTCAAGATCATGCGATAGATGAACTTTCATCTGTTATTCGTTTATCACGTGCTGGTTTAGGCAATGAAGAAAAACCTATTGGGTCATTCTTATTTGCTGGTCCAACAGGCGTAGGTAAAACTGAAGTTACACAACAGCTGGCTAAAACATTAGGTGTTGAGCTCTTGCGTTACGATATGTCTGAATACATGGAAAAGCACGCGGTTAGCCGACTTATTGGTGCTCCTCCAGGTTATGTTGGATATGAGCAAGGTGGACTATTAACTGATGCTGTACTTAAACACCCTCATTCAGTTGTATTGTTAGATGAAATTGAAAAAGCACATCCTGATGTATTTAATATTCTTTTACAGGTAATGGATCACGGTACATTAACGGATAATAATGGCCGTAAGGCTGATTTTAGAAACGTTATTATTGTATTAACGACCAATGCTGGTGTTACTGAAACAACGAAACAGTCTATTGGTTTCAAGCAACAAGATGCGAATATGAATGCGATGGAAGAAATTAATAAAGTTTTCTCTCCTGAGTTCCGTAACCGATTAGATAATATTGTTTGGTTTAACCACTTAAGTACCGAAATTATTCATCAAGTTGTTGATAAGTTTATTGTTGAGCTTCAAGCACAATTAGATGTAAAAGGGGTCTCTTTAGAGCTTTCAAAAGCAGCTAAAGATTGGTTAGCTGAGAAAGGTTATGATAAAAATATGGGCGCTAGACCTATGGCTAGATTGATCCAAGAGCATTTGAAGAAAAACTTAGCCAACGAGTTGCTCTTTGGTGATCTAACTCATGGCGGCGTAGCTAAAGTTGATGTCAAAAAAGGTAAGTTAGTGATTCAATGCGAATCGAAAAAAGAGTTAGTAGAGCACTAACGCTTAGTTTATCTTTGGTAGATGTTAAATAACGATAAAAACCATCTTTTTAGATGGTTTTTTTATGTTTAATTGATCGCATTGGTATTTGTAATATTAAAGACATAAAAAAACCCAGTTGTAATCAGCTGGGTTTTTTGTTGGTTTTATAAAGTTATTATCTTGCGCGGAAGATAATACGACCTTTAGATAAATCGTATGGAGTTAACTCAACAGTAACTTTATCACCCGTAAGTATACGGATATAATTTTTGCGCATTTTACCAGAAATGTGTGCAGTAACCACATGGCCATTTTCTAGTTCAACTCTGAACATCGTATTTGGCAATGTATCTAAAACAGTGCCTTGCATTTCAATATTTTCTTCTTTCGCCATTGGGCGTAAAACCTCTAAAGTTGATCTACCGTTAATTGCAATGTATAAAATTCTAAACGGTGTAATTAATGATGAATAAAAAGCTGCGCAGATGATGCCGAATTGAGCGCCTAAAGTAAAGTAAATGTGCTATTTATTTGTTGTAATCCAAGTATTATTGATTAATTCTTGGTATGGGAAGTATTTATTTTTATAATTCATTTTTTGGCAGCTATCAATTTGATAACCCAAATATAAAAATCTTTTGTTGTATTCGTTACTTAATTTGATTTGATTGAGTATTGAAAATACACCCAAACCTTTTGAACGGTAATCAGGATGATAAAAAGTATAAACGGCAGATAAGCCATCAGTGAGAATATCGGTAACTGCAACTGAAATAAGTATGTCGTCATCCCATGTCTCAATAAATAATTGCTCAGACACACTACTTTTTGTGAAGGTTTCGTATTGAGTGATTGTTGCCGGAAACATACTACCGTCATGATGTATGGTATTTATGTAGTTTTCGTAAAGCTCATAATAAATGTCTTTAGGCTCATGAGATACTTTCAATATATAAGCTTTGTTTTTATTAAATAAACGTTTTTGACTTTTTGATGGTTTAAAATCTTGGCTAATTAATCGAATTGATTTACAGGCATTACAATTTATGCAATGAGGACGATATATTTGGTCGCTGCTTCGTCTAAAGCCGTTTGCCATTAACCAAGAGTATTGTTCAGTGTTATGTAAGCGTTCATCTACCGCAACGAGCAGACGTTCTTCTTCATCAGGTAAATAATTACAGGGAAAAGATTGAGTGATCCCGAATTGATAGTCATTAGCCATATTACTACTCTATTTCTTTTGGTAGCCAAAAATCGTGAGGAATATTCATAGATAAGTGTTTTTGTTGTTGTTTAATAAAATACTCTCTAGACACTTCAATACAGCCCATATCTGCTAAAAACGGATTTAATAACTGACAGTCTATCATGCTTATATTAATGCTCTCTAAATGCTTAGCAAGTGTTACAAGGGCTATTTTTGAAGCATTACTGACTTTATAAAACATTGACTCGCCAGAAAAATAGCCATTAATCGCTACGCCATATAAACCACCCACTAATTCATTGTTTTGCCATACCTCAATACTATGCGCATGTCCTTGTCTGTGTAATTGTTTATAAGCATTAATCATGTCGGTAACAATCCACGTATCTTCTTTTCTAAAAGGGGCGTGTGCACAAAGGTTAATAACCTCGTTAAAAGCTTTGTTGATTGAAACGCTATAATTTTTTTGTTTTAAAACTTTTCTTAACGTGCGATTTATTTTAATGGTTGTTGTAGTAATTATAGCTCTAGGATCGGGACTCCACCACATGATTGGATCATGATCAGAATACCAAGGAAATACACCGTGTTTGTAAGCGCTGCATAAACGCTCAACACTTAAATCTCCGCCAAAGGCAAGTAATCCATTAGGTTCTGTAAGGGCTTGGTGTAGAGGAGGGAAGACCAAACTCTCACTGTTAAGTAATTCAAGAGTTTGGCTCATTTTAATAGACTTATTGTTATTCGTTTAAAAATGCTAAGAATTAAGAATTTTTAGCATCTAAATAACGTTCAGCATCTAATGCAGCCATACAGCCAGCACCCGCAGACGTAATGGCTTGACGATAAATATGATCTGCAACATCACCCGCAGCAAAAACACCTTCAACACTTGTTTGTGTTGCGTTGCCTGAAGTACCACTTTGAATAGTTAAGTAGCCATCTTTCATTGCTAACTGGTCTTTAAATATATCAGTATTAGGTTTATGTCCAATAGCAATGAATGTGCCCATTACTTCAAGATCTTCAGTTTTATCAGATTTTGTATCTTTTAATCTAATACCTGTTACGCCCATATCATTACCTAGTACTTCATCTAGGGTACGATCTAAATGTAGAATAATTTTGCCTTCTTCCACTTTTTTATATAAACGGTCAGCAAGAATTTTTTCAGAACGGAAAGTATCACGTCTATGCACTAAATGTACTTCTGAAGCGATGTTCGCTAAATATAAAGCTTCTTCAACAGCAGTATTGCCACCACCAACAACAGCAACTTTTTGGTTACGGTAAAAAAATCCGTCACATGTAGCACAAGCTGAAACACCTTTACCCATAAAAGCTTCTTCAGAAGGTAAACCTAGATATTGAGCTGAAGCACCTGTACAAATAATTAAAGCATCACAAGTGTAAGAAGCCGTGTCACCTTTTAATTTAAAAGGACGTTCACTGAAATCTACTTCGTTGATATGATCAAAAACAATTTCAGTATCAAATTTTTCTGCATGTTTTTGCATACGTTCCATAAGTGCAGGGCCGGTAAGATCGTCTGCATCTCCAGGCCAGTTTTCAACTTCTGTTGTTGTTGTTAACTGTCCACCTTGTTGCATACCAGTGATCATTACAGGTTTTAAATTTGCTCGTGCGGCATAAACTGCAGCCGTGTAGCCAGCAGGTCCTGAGCCTAGGATAAGTAATGGACAATGTCTGGTTTCGCTCATGGTGTACTCCAATAGATGAAATGAATAACTTACTTTAGTTAGTAATTGGGATTTTAAGGGATTATATCAATAGGGCAACTAACTTTTATTTAAAAAAATGCATCAAAAGTTATAAAGTGTAGGTATCTTTTTACAAAAGAATGAGTGATAGGCGTTGTTACCTCTTTATCATATATTAAAAAAGCGCTATTAACTCAATGCTAATAGCGCTTTAAATTATATTTATTTGCTCGACCTTTTATAAATCAAGCGACAATATTTTATAAAGTAGCAATTGCGTCTTCAGGTGCTACGTAGTCATAACCTAATACATCAGCTACTGGCTTGTAAGTGATTTTACCACCTAAAACATTTAAACCATTCATAAGATGAACATCATCAA
This sequence comes from Pseudocolwellia sp. G5-9, assembly GCF_055808995.1. NCBI lineage: Bacteria > Pseudomonadati > Pseudomonadota > Gammaproteobacteria > Alteromonadales > Colwelliaceae > Pseudocolwellia > Pseudocolwellia sp. G5-9. The sequence continues at coordinate 1,415,289 of NZ_CM147893.1, read as the reverse complement.
GCATCGCTTGTTTTGCACCTTTATTTGCTAAAGTAACAGCAAACGGCATAGTTGCATTTGTTAATGCCATTGTTGACGTGCGTGCTACGCCACCAGGCATGTTTGCTACACAATAATGTACAACATCGTCAACTACATAGGTTGGATCTTGATGAGTGGTTGCTTTTGATGTTTCGAAACAACCACCTTGGTCAATTGCAACATCTACAACAACAGCGCCTTTTTTCATCATTTTGATGTGTTGCGCGGTAACTAATTTTGGAGCTGCTGCGCCTGGTATTAATACTGCACCAATCACCAAGTCAGCTTCTACAATTAGCTGGTCCATTGCATCAGCTGTTGAGTAAACTGTTTTTAATCGACCATCAAATTCAACATCTAGTTGACGTAAACGTGGAAGTGAACGATCTAGAATAGTAACATCAGCACCCATACCTATAGCCATACGAGCAGCTTGAGTTCCTACTACACCACCACCAACAATTAAAACTTTTGCAGGAGCAACACCCGGAACACCACCTAATAAAGCACCTAAACCACCTTGTGCTTTTTCAAGGGCATGAGCACCTGCTTGAATAGACATACGACCTGCTACTTCAGACATAGGTGCTAATAAAGGTAAACCACCTGTAGCTGCTGTTACTGTTTCGTAAGCTATACAGGTAGCGCCAGAAGCTATGAGTAATTCTGTTTGTTTTGGATCAGGAGCTAAATGTAAATAAGTAAATAATACTTGGCCAGGACGAAGCATTTTACATTCATTAGGTTGAGGTTCTTTTACTTTAATGATCATATCTGCAGTAGCAAAAATTTCTTCTGCAGTATCAATGATTTTTGCGCCAGCAATAATATATTGCTCGTTTTCAAAACCGATGGCAGCACCACCGTTACTTTCAACGAGAACACTATGTCCATTTACTGTCAGCTCTTTTACACCAGCAGGCGTAAGGCCAATACGGTACTCGTGGTTTTTAATTTCTTTAGGTACACCGATAATCATAATTGCTTTCTCTAATTGTATTTTTATAGGGTTTTATTTAACGCTAGTATAATTCTATTTTAAGGAGATATTATTTCGTTGTTTTATTTTTTCTAGTGTATTATGCTATTTTTATTGTTATTTTTAGATGAAAATATCGTTTAAGAGAAGTGGATGAAAAAGCTAGATCGTATTGACAAAAATATCTTATTTGAATTACAAAAAAATGGCCGTTTATCTAATATAGATTTATCAAAAAAAGTAGGGTTAAGTCCAACGCCATGTCTTGAAAGAGTAAAGCGATTAGAAGCTGATAAATTTATAACTGGATATAGAGCAACATTAAATCACGAACTTTTAGATTCGGCTTTACTGGTATTTGTTGAAATAACATTAACAAAAACGAGTCCTGATGTGTTTAGTGATTTTTCTAAATCTGTCCAGAGTTTAGAGGTTATTCAAGAATGTCATCTTGTTTCAGGCGACTTTGACTTTTTACTTAAAACGCGCGTAAAAGACATGTCAGCCTACAGAGAATTACTCGGTGAAACATTACTTAGGTTACCGTCTGTGAGCGAAAGTCGTACATATGTTGTTATGGAAGAAGTAAAAGCTAACAATGTGTTACCAATTAAACGCTAAAATAATGTTATTGCGTGCAATATTTTGTTATTTTATAAGGTATTAAATTCTTCAATTTTTCATGGTAGATATATTGTCTCAAGAATCTTCTAAATTAAACGGTGTTCAACGCCTACTTGAAGCTGGATTATTAGTTTCATGTGTTTTCGCTATGTACATGATGCTTATCTTGTTTACATTTGATTCGGCTGATCCTGGCTGGGCACAAACAGGTTATCAAACAGCTATTCGTAATATGGGGGGCGCTGTAGGTGCCTACTTATCTGATTTATTATTAAACCTATTTGGTGTTGTCGCTTATAGTTTACCTTTTGTTATTGCTATTACGGGCTGGTTGATCTTTCAAAAATATCATAAATTAATGCAGCTTGATTACTTAACTTTGGGTCTAAAGTTTGTCGGTTTTATTCTGCTTTATGTAGGTATTACCTCAATAGCGAGTATGAATTTTGATGATATATTTTATTTTTCAGCAGGCGGAATTATTGGTGATGTACTGAGTAATACCTTTTTACCTTATTTTTCATTTGTGGGTAGTACATTAATTTTCTTGTTACTTTGTGGGACGGGGTTTGTTCTATTAACGGGATTTTCACTATTAGCCTTTGTTGATATGATTGGCTCGTACACCATACGAGGTATGCAATATCTTGTTAACCTTCCTCATTTATTGAAAGAAAATTTTGGTACCTCTAATACTGAAGAACAACCAAAAGTAGAACCTGAACAGTCTAAACCTGAAGAAGAAAGTGTCAGTAAAACCTCAAGCATAAAACAAAAGTTTACCGATGTTGCTGCTAAAATTACCGCTAAGAAAGAACCTGTAACAACGACATCTAACCAAAATGATGTTGAACATGCATTTTCCTCGCTTTCTACTCAAAACGATCAAAATTTAATTAACCCAAGCGAAAACGATATTCCTTTTCAATTGGATGATGAATTAGAACCTTTTGTTGATATTAACGACATTATGGGTGAGCCGTTAGCCATTAACGTACAAGAACATGTTAATGAAGAAGAAATAACAGCAGCGTTTGAAGATGTTGAAAAGATAGTAATACCTGTTTCCACTAAGCCAGCAGTTCAATCGCCATCTACAGAAATAGAAGACAAGTACAAAGGAATGCCTGGACTTGACTTATTAGATCGCCCAGACCGTGCCAAACACCCCATTGATCAAGAACAACTCGATCGAGTTTCTCGCTTAGTCGAAGAAAAGTTACTTGAGTTTGGCATTATAGCCGAAGTGGTTGGTGTTTTCCCTGGACCGGTGATTACCCGGTTTGAATTGAATTTAGCCCCAGGCGTTAAAGCCAGCAAAATTACCAACTTATCGAAAGATTTAGCTCGGTCGCTATCAGCAAAAAGTGTTCGCGTTGTTGAAGTGATCGAAGGTAAGTCTGTGATCGGTATCGAATTACCGAACAAACACCGTGAAACCGTATTCTTTGCCGACGTTATTTCTTGTGAAAAATTCTCTGAGTCAAGCTCAAAATTGGCGATGGCTATTGGTAGTGATATATCAGGAGAGCCGGTTATTGCTGATCTAGCTAAAATGCCACATCTACTCGTTGCGGGTACCACAGGCTCAGGTAAATCTGTTGCAGTTAACACCATGATTGTCAGTATTTTATATAAAGCTTCGCCTGAAGATGTACGTATGATCATGATAGATCCCAAGCAAGTAGAATTATCAGTATACGACGGTATACCTCATTTATTATCTGAGGTAGTTACTGACATGAAAGAAGCAGCAAATGCGCTGCGTTGGTGTGTAGGAGAAATGGAGCGACGTTATCAGTTAATGTCAAAGCTTGGTGTCAGAAATCTTAAAGGTTATAACGCTAAAGTTGTTAAGGCGATAGAGGCTGGTGAACCGTTAATTGATCCTTTATGGGAACCTAAGGATGCCTTTAGCCAAACCCCCCCCTTATTAACAAGACTGCCGTCAATTGTAATTATTGTTGATGAGTTTGCTGACATGATGATGATAGTAGGTAAAAAAGTTGAAGAACTTATTGCCCGTATTGCACAAAAGGCACGTGCTGCAGGTATTCATTTAATTCTAGCGACACAACGTCCATCTGCTGATGTTATTACAGGGTTAATTAAAGCCAATATTCCAACGCGTATGGCGCTAAGAGTTCAATCTAGAATAGAGTCGCGCATCATTTTAGATCAACAAGGCGCAGATCAACTCTTGGGAATGGGTGATATGTTTTATTTACCGCCAGGTGAAGCTGTACCCATTCGAGTACATGGCGCTTTTGTTGATGACCATGAAGTACATGCAGTGGTTAGTGATTGGAAATCAAGAGCAGAGCCTAATTATATTGAAGATATTCTGTCAGGCGGTAGCGAGCAAGAAATTTTATTGCCCGGTGAAGTTTCAGAAGGTAGTGAAGAAGAAGAGCTTGATACCATATTTGATGAAGCAGTTAATTTTGTAACTGAAACACGTCGAGTGTCTATTTCAAGCGTACAACGCAAGTTTAGAATTGGTTATAACCGAGCTGCTCGTATAGTTGAACAAATGGAAACTCAAGGCATTGTTACTACTCCTGGTAACAATGGCGCTCGAGAAGTATTAGCTCCACCTCCTATTAAGGATTTCGATAATGACTAAAAAACATCAAGTAATATCAACTGCGCTGTTAACTTTTTCCTTAGGTAGCTTTTCAGCACTGCCAAGCTTAGCTGCTGATATGAACACACCCATTACAGAAAACAATAATATAAGTCATATTATTGCGAATACTTCACAAGAATATAAAAGTGAATTAATAAATAAGTTAAGTCGAATTAATCAATTCAGCGCCTTGTTTGAACAAGAGGTTATTGATAATGCTGGTAATGTATTACAGCGTGGAGGAGGCGATTTAGCTGTTAAACGTCCTAACCTTGTACATTGGAATACCACCTCGCCAGACGAGTCTCTTATTGTATCTGACGGTAAATCTATATTCTTATTTGACCCATTTATCGAGCAAGTAACCGCCTATAAACTCGATGGCGCAATAGCTAATACACCAATTTTATTGATCACAACCAATAATGAATCTTTATGGGAACAATACTCTGTTAGCCGTACATCTAAAAACAACTACGTTATACATGCAAATGACGTGAATAGCCGTATTACAACATTAGAAATTAATTTTAATGATCAAAGTGAATTAACTGGTTTTACCTTTCTGGATGTAACGGGGCAGTTAAGTAAAGTTTTACTTAAAAACGTAAATTTATCACCTGATTTAGCTCCTTCACTTTTTACTTTTACTATTCCTGAGGGCGCTCATTTAGATGACCAGCGCTAATGGTACGCTTGATTTAAGTTTTGATGAAGATCCTCAATTTCTTCCTCTTGCTGCTAAATTACGACCTAAAACCCTAGCCGATTATGTTGGTCAAGAACATATATTAGGTATGGGAATGCCTTTACGACTTGCTATTGAGCAAGGTCGTTGTCATTCCCTAATATTTTGGGGCCCACCTGGCACAGGTAAAACGACACTCGCTGAAATTATAGCAAGCCATTCAAATGCTGAAATTGAACGCGTGTCTGCGGTAACTTCTGGTATTAAAGAAATTCGTCAAGCTATTGATAGTGCTAAACAGCGTGCTATTCATCAACAAAAAAGAACCGTGTTGTTTGTTGATGAAGTTCATCGTTTTAATAAAAGTCAGCAAGATGCTTTTCTACCACACATTGAAGACGGTACTATAATTTTTATTGGTGCGACAACTGAAAATCCTGCGTTTGAATTAAACCAAGCGGTTTTATCTCGAGCGAGGGTTTATACCCTTAAAAAACTCTCTTTAGAAAACTTAGCGGTAGTATTAACTAAAGCTATACAGTTTGAAGAAAATAGTGCTGCTGGTAGTTTAAAAATTAATATTGACGAAGGTGCAAAAAAACAACTTTTTGCTAGTGCAAGTGGCGATGCAAGACGTTTACTTAATCTATTTGAAAATTGTTTAGAAGTTATTGAAACTGTTAACCAAGAAAAACGTATTAATATAGAAACGGTTATTAAAGTCGCTGGCGATAAAATTGCCATGTACGACAAAGGTGGCGATGCTTTTTATGACTTAATTAGTGCCTTTCATAAATCCGTTCGAGGCTCAGATCCTGATGCCGCTTTATATTGGTATGCAAGAATTTTAACGGGTGGCGGCGATCCGTTATATGTAGCAAGACGCTTGCTTGCTATTGCGAGTGAAGATATTGGTAATGCGGATCCACGTGCTATGCAATTGGCCATTAATGCATGGGATACTTTTCATCGCGTTGGTCCAAGTGAAGGTGAACGGGCGATTGCACAAGCTGCCGTTTACATGGCGTTAGCTCCCAAGAGTAATGCGGTATATATGGCTTTTAGTAAGGCGAAAGAACTAGCAAAAGCGACCTCAGACCTTGATGTACCTTTTCATCTAAAAAATGCCACTAGCTCAATAACCAAAGAGTTGGGACATGGCGCGGAATACCGATATGCTCATAACGAGGAGAATGCTTTTGCTGCTGGCGAATGTTATTTACCTCCTGAAATTGCAGATACAAAACTATATGAACCAACAGATCGCGGTTTAGAAAAACAACTCAAAGAAAAACTTAACTATTTAAATACACTTAACAGGAATAGTAATGACCAGCGGTATTAGTAATTTAAGCCTTTATATTTTTGTAGCATTAGGTGGAGCTTGTGGCGCCAGTTTACGGTTTTTTGTTTATCAATTAATTTTGAATTTGGGCGGAAAAGGATTCCCTTTTGCAACGCTGGCGGTTAATATTTCGGGTTCTCTTGTTATGGGAGTGTTATACGGGTTAATCGAACAAGGTGTAATTGAAGTAACTGTTTATAGAACCCTTATTGGTATTGGGTTTTTAGGTGCTTTTACCACTTTTTCAACATTCTCATTAGACACCTTATTAATATTGCAACAAGGTGATTATTTTAAAGCGATAATGAATATTTTTCTTAATGTTGGCTTATGTATATTAGCTGCAGCATTAGGCATGTTCCTTGTCTCCATTTTTAACAAATAAAGAAAACGTGACTCCTCATGCTAGATCCAAAATTATTTAGAACAGATATTGAAAAAACAGCTGAATTATTAGCTTTACGTGGTTATCAGTTAGATACAGTAACTTTGTCGAACCTTGAAGCAACACGTAAAGAAATACAGGTTAAAACTCAAGATTTACAAAACCAACGTAATACTCGTTCAAAATCGATTGGACAAGCGAAAGCGCGTGGCGAAGACATTCAGCCTTTATTAGCTGAAGTAAGCCAATTAGGTGATGAACTTGAAGCCGCTAAAGAAGAACAAAATAAAATCCTGCAACAAATTAATGATATTGTGGCAGCAGTACCCAACCTAATTCATGAATCAGTACCACAAGGTAAATCTGAAGACGATAACGTTGAAATTAAACGTTGGGGTACACCGCGTGAATTTGATTTTGAAGTTAAAGACCATGTTGATGTCGCTGGCGCAATGGATAAAGGTTTAGATTTTGAAAGTGGTGCTAAACTAGCAGGAACACGTTTTGCGGTAATGCGCGGACAAATAGCTAAATTACACCGTGCGTTAGCCCAGTTTATGTTAGACACACACAGTGAAGAGCATGGCTACGAAGAAATGTACGTACCTTATTTAGTTAACCATGATTCACTTTTTGGCACAGGTCAGTTACCTAAATTTGGTGAAGACTTATTCCATACAGAGTTAAATAATAAAACGTTTTCGCTTATTCCTACCGCAGAAGTTCCGTTAACTAACTTAGTTAGAGACGAAATTGTTGAAGAAGCTGACTTACCTATTAAAATGTGCGCACATACACCATGTTTTAGAAGTGAAGCAGGTTCATACGGAAGAGACATTCGAGGACTTATCCGTCAGCATCAATTCGACAAAGTTGAAATGGTTCAAATCGTTAAGCCAGAAGATTCTTTTGAAGCATTAGAAAAACTGACAGGTCATGCTGAAGCCATTCTTGAAAAACTAGGTTTACCATACCGTACTGTTGTTTTATGTACGGGCGATATTGGTTTTAGTGCAACTAAAACCTTTGATATTGAAGTATGGTTGCCAGCACAAAATACGTACCGTGAAATTTCATCATGTTCAAACATGGGTGACTTCCAAGCACGTCGTATGCAAGCACGTTACAGAAGTGCAGACTCTAAGAAACCAGAACTTGTTCATACCTTAAATGGTTCAGGTTTAGCTGTTGGTCGTACGTTAGTGGCCGTATTAGAAAACTACCAACAAGCAGATGGCAGTGTTGCTATTCCAGAAGTACTTCAACCTTACATGAAAGGTTTAAAAAGCATAGGGTAATTTAACCTACATTTTTAACCGTTAAAAATCCGATGTTTATCATCGGATTTTTTGTTTTAGGGAGTGTTTTAAGAGATATTTAAAAAATTAAAGAATAATATTGTTAAATTGAGGGTCTTATCCTGTATATCGTTTTAAAGGAGTGTCAGAGTGATCCGTAGCCTTGCTATACAAGTTGCAATTTTTGTTATTATTTTTAATGTTATCTCGTGGTTTAGGGCAACATCTATGTTGTCTACTGAAACACAGTTATCACCAGAACCTCAAATATTCACCACATTAATGAATGATAAAATTCAACTATTGGTTAAAGACAAAAAAACGATAATTTATTTTTTTGCTCCTTGGTGTCAGGTTTGTCATTTTAGTATCGAAAACCTTGAGGAGTTTTATTTAGAAAACCAAGACATGAATGTAGTAGCGGTAGCCTTGGACTTTATGGATATACAAGAAGTAAGAGACTTCGCCAGCCAACACGAGCTAACATTCCCAATCGTATTAGGAAATGAAGAAATTAAACAGCAGTTTAGTATAAGTGCTTATCCTAGTTACTATGTTATAGATGAAAATAATAACGTGGTAGAAAAGTCACTAGGTTACTCTTCAAAAATAGGAATGTATTTACGTACGCTTTAGATCTTTTGATCTGAGATGTGATTGTGTACACTTATGCTTTCTAGATTTCAAAAGCTTATATGTTATGCAAATCACATCAAATTTCGATAGTGGAAATATTCACGTTGTTCAAGCATCAAACCCGTCAAATATTCAGTTAGAAATCAAAAAAGATAATCAGTCAGAGTTTTTTCAGTGGTTTCATTTTAAGTTACACAACACCAACCGTTGTGAACATATTCTTAATATTATAAATGCAAGCCAGTCAGCCTACGTAAAAGGTTGGGAAGGTTATCAAGCGGTTGCGTCTTATGATCGTCAAGAATGGTTTCGAGTACCTACCACTTATGATGGAGAGCAATTAACGATCACGTTAACACCTGAATTTGATTCCGTGTATTTTGCTTATTTTTGTCCTTATAGTTATGAGCGCCATCAAGATCTTATTCATACCGCGCAATTAGACATAGATTGTCAACTAGACGTATTAGGGCAAACATTAGATGGTCGCGACATGTCACTACTTGTTGTTGGTGAACCGAGTGATGAGAAGAAAAAAGTATGGATCACTGCCAGACAACACCCAGGTGAAACGATGGCTGAGTGGTTTATGGAAGGTTTTATCGATAGATTGCTTGATGAAGACGATGGAGTTGCTCGCTCTTTGTTAAATAAAGCGGTATTTTATCTTGTGCCTAATATGAATCCTGATGGAGGCGTAAGAGGGCATTTACGAACCAATGCTGCAGGCGTTAACTTAAATAGAGAATGGCAAAACCCTTCTTTAGAAAATAGTCCTGAAGTGTACTTAGTTCGAGAAAGAATGTTAGAAACAGGCGTAGATCTTCATTTAGATATACATGGAGATGAAGCCCTACCGTTTAATTTTGTTTCAGGTTCTGAAGGTATTCCGTCTTACGATGAACGCTTGAAAAATCTAGAAGATAAATTTAAGCAAATATTGTTGGCCATTACACCTGAATTTCAAGACGATATAGGTTATTCCAAAGATGCACCTGGCGAAGCTAATTTAACACTTGCTTCAAATTGGGTAGGAGAACAATTTAAATGTTTAGCCTATACTGTTGAAATGCCTTTTAAAGACAATGAATTACTGCCCGATTACAGCGTTGGTTGGTCTGATGAACGTAGTAGTTTATTTGGTCGTGATTTTTTAACGGCTATTCATCACGTTATTAGCGATGTATAAATTGTAAAAACATAACGCGGTTAACTTAAAAATAATAATGATAAAAGAGTAGGAGAACTCAGTGCAAGAATTAGTGAATACACTTAATAGTTTTATTTGGAGCCCCGCGTTAATTTATTTATGTTTAGGCGCAGGTGTTTTTTTCTCCATAGTTACACGTTTTGTACAAGTTCGACAAATTAAAGAAATGTGGCGTTTACTCGTTACAGGTAAAAGTTCGAAAAAAGGTATTTCATCGTTTCAAGCATTAGCTGTTTCGTTATCTGGCCGAGTAGGAACGGGTAATATTGCAGGGGTTGCTGCCGCTATTGGTTTTGGTGGCCCTGGTGCTGTTTTTTGGATGTGGGTTGTTGCCTTTTTTGGTGCTTCTACAGCCTATATAGAATCAGCCAACGCTCAAATTTATAAAGAAGAAGTTAACGGTGTTTATCGTGGTGGCCCAGCTTACTATATTGAAAAAGCTACAGGACAAAAGTGGTACGCTTGGTTATTTGCTTTATCAACCATTTTAGCTTGTGGTGCGTTACTTCCTACAGTGCAGTCAAATAGTCTTGGCGAAGCTGCCGTTATGGTTTTTGGTAAAGGAGACATGTTAAGCACGTTTTTTGGTGACATAGCATTGACTAAATTAATCACCGCAACAGCTATCGTTATATTGCTTGGTTTTATTATATTTGGTGGTATTAAACGTATTGCTAACTTTACCCAAGTTGTTGTTCCTTTTATGGCTTTTGCCTACATTATTATCGCCTGTATTATTATTGCACTACATATTGATAGATTACCTAGTATTTTTATGCTCATTATTAACGATGCCTTTTCTCCTATGGCTGGCGTTGGTGCTGCAATTGGTTGGGGTGTCAAACGTGGTGTTTATTCTAATGAAGCAGGGCAAGGTACAGGTCCTCATGCCGCTGCAGCAGCTGAAGTTCAGCATCCCGCACAACAAGGTTTAGTACAATCATTTTCTGTTTATGTAGATACTATTTTTGTTTGTTCAGCCACTGCCTTTATGATCCTTATTACACAGTCGTACAATGTAAAACTTGAAGGTGAAACAAGTTTTATCGTGCAAAACATTGCTGGCGACATTGCCGCGAATAGTCCGGCATTTACTCAAATTGCAGTAGAAAGTATGTTTAAAGGAATAGGTAAGCCATTTATTGCCTTAGCCTTATTCTTCTTCGCGTTTACGACCTTACTGGCTTATTATTTTATTGCTGAAAACAATGTAGTTTACATTGAACGCACCTTAAAAATCCCAGGTTTAACTTTTATGTTAAAAGTACTTATTATGTCAGCAACCTTTTACGGAACCATAAAAGCTGCTGATGTTGCATGGGGGATGGGCGATGTAGGTGTAGGGCTCATGGCTTGGTTAAATATTATTGGTATTATTGTTATGTTTTTTATTGCTAAGCCTGCAATTAAAGCATTAAAAGATTATGAAAAACAAAAAAAGGCGGGTGTCGAAAATTACACATTTGATCCAATAAAGCTAGGAATCAAAAATGCTAAATTTTGGGAAGATAGATTAAAAAAATAATCGAGGAAATAACTCAAAATCTTTAAATTAAACGCCCACTAGGGCGTTTTTTTTTGTAGAATACACGGGTATTTATTGTGTGAGATTATTATGGCCGTTATTAATTGTCCTAGTTGTAAAAAAAAGATATCAGATAAAGCAAAAACCTGTACTCATTGTAGTATTGAAATAGCCGGTATCGATCAATCTAAATTAGCCCTTCTAAAACAAACCAATGCTATTAAACAGCAACAAAAATTAATGACACATTCTTTTATTGCAATGTTGTTATTTTGTGGTGGTTTTTTATTCTTTTATTTAAAAGATGCGCAACCAGGTACCATCGAATATATAGGGTCTATAGCAAGTACAGTACTTGGCTTTATTCTTTATCTTGTAACTCGCGTAAGACTTCTTCTTTTAAAACGTAGCAAATAGCGTTAACGATTAATAACATCTAGCAGAGTAAAATTATGAATATTATACAGCTTGTTGAAAATATGGATGAAAGCATGTATTTACGATTAAAACATGCCGCAGAAACAGGTAAGTGGCCAGAAGGTACCAAAGTAGATCAAGCCCAACGAGATTCGTCACTACAAATAGTAATGGCCTATCAAGCTAAACACTTAAACTCTGATGAAATGCTAACAATCGGTGCTAATGGTGAAATAGTAACAAAAACTAAACGTGAACTTAAAGAAGCGTTTTCCGACCAAAATAATATTGCTAGGTTTTCTGATATATGATTTTTTCGAAGTTTTTTAAAGCAAAATGGCAACACAAAGACAGTAACGTACGTATAACCGCTATAAGTGATTTAAATATAGCCAACCCTGAAGATAAAAACATTCTCATCAATTTAGCTCAGCAAGATGAAAACGAGCTAGTTAGGCGCACCGCATTAATTAAGTTAGCCGATTTCGACCTTTGGCTAAATGAAAGTGATAACAACAGCAATAAAAAAGTAAAAGAATACGCACAAAAGCAAGTCACTAAAATACTTTCGGGTAATCATCAAATAACGTTATCAGACGAAAGAAAGTTAAAGTATATTCAAACCGTAAAAAGTTTAGCAGGATTGGAAGCATGGTTAACCACAGAAACAAATGAAAAACTAGTTATCGCTTTATATGAAAAAATTAACAAGCCACAACTGTTAACGTCTGTTTTTACTCAAAAGCCACAACTTGCTATTCAACGTTATTTATTAGAAAAAGTCACTGATAAATCGCAATTTGAAAAACTCGCTAAAAAAGCCTGTAACGAAGAAATTACCGCAGAAATTAATAATAAAATAGCTGAAATTGATCGTCTATTAGAATTACCGAAAGCCCTTAGTAAAAAAACACAATTAAATTTATCTAAATTTTTAGCATTAACTGACGTAGCTGATTACGGTGTTATGTTAAGTAAAAAAGAAGAATTACTGGCTGAATGGCAAAGTCTATCAAGTGAATTTGATTGTTTAACTGAGCAAGAAAAAGACGTGTTTATAACTAAGCACGCCACTATTGAAACACAGCTAGATAAAATATTTGCGCCAAAAGCTGAAGCTTATCAACAAAAGCTGATTGCTGATAAACTGGCTGAAGAACAACAAGCCGCTAAAGTGTTTTTTGAGAAAGAAATCGCTCAAATCAACCAATCATTAACCACGTCTATTTTTGAAGATGCTGAAGTTGACGAAATGTTATTTGAGCTAACGTTTACTCGTATTACTCAACAGTTAAATGAATCTGTTTTAAGTAGCGCTGACAAAAAGCACTTTTCAAACGAGTTAAAACAGCAACAAGATAAATTGAAACAAATTCCTAATATTGCGAAATCAGTAACGGATGCGACTCAACTTATCGCCAAAATATCTCAACTAGCTTTACCTAGCAGTAATGAAGAGTTTAATGAACGTCAGCCTATTTATAATGATTGGTTAAGCCAATGGAAAATTGTTGAGAAGCAAGCGTCTGGCGTTTTACCTGAATCTATTACTAATGCCCAAAAAGAAATCGCTTTAGCATGGAATGCCGGATTAGCGCCTTTTGTCGCAGAACAGAAAAAACAATTTAGTCAAGTTCAAAAGAAAATCAACGAGTTAAAACGTTTTATTTCAGGTGGTAAATATAATATTGCATTTGGTATTTTTAAACGCATTGAAAAATCGTTTGAGCAATTATCTGATAAGCAAAAAAGTAGAATTCAAAAAGATTTTGATGCTGTTAGCGAAAAAATGGCTGAGTTAAGTGATTGGGAGCATTATATTGCTACACCACGTAAACAAGAACTTTTAGAAGAAATACAAGCGCTTGTTAAAACACCACTTGATAATCCAAACGACCAAGCAGCTAAAGTAAAAGAATATAGAACTAAATGGAATTCTTTAGGTCATGCTGATGATGATATTGAACGACAATTAAATACTGACTTTAATGAGTACTGCGAACAAGCATTTGCACCGTGTCGTTTATATTATAAAGAACAAGAAAAAATAAGAGAGTTGCACTTGTCAGCTCGATTAGCCGTATTAAACGAAATCACAGAATTTGTACAAACATGCGAACAAGAACCTGTTGACTGGAAAGAGGTTGATGTACAACTCAATAAGTTTCAACAACAATGGCAAGCTGCTGGAGAGGTTGAACGCGGTAAATATAAAGAAATTCAAGCGCAATATAATGAACTAGTACAACCTATTAAAAAGCGTTTACGTGCTTATCATGATGATAATGCCGTATTAAAAAAATCGTTAATTGAAAACGCCATTAAAGCGTCAGAAAACGACGATATTTTTGCTGCAATAAATACAGTTAAAGATCTGCAAAACCAGTGGAAAAACATTGGTTACAGTGGTGTTAAGCATGAAAATAAACTGTGGAAAGAGTTTAGAGCAGTAAACGACGCCTTGTTTAAAAAGCGTGATGAAGTACAAGAAATTAATAAAGCCGAGCATCAAACACTGCTTGATCAACTTAATACGCAATTAAACGATTTACAAATTGCGACTAAAAGCTATGAAAATATCAATGAATTAACTACGGCTCAATCAGATGCTCAAGCTATATTATCGCAAGCACTCAGTATTAAACCGGTTAATAAAAAGTTTGTACATAAAATTGAAGCGTTTATATCAGCAATTAACGATAAAATTAATCAAATTAATGATAATAAAGAAAAACAAACATGGCATGCTATTTTTGCTGTGCTTGAAAACATGGCCCAAGAAGACGCAAATGCTGAAGAGATTCAAGCAACAGAAACTTTTAATCAAATGTCGCTGGCTTGGAAAAAACGTTTAACAGATGTTATGCAAAAGTCTGAACAGGTTGATCGACTTGAAGACACCTTAATGCTTGAGATTTTTGCAGGGCAAGAATCACCAGAAACATACAAAGCTGAGCGTATGCAAGTTCAAGTAAAACTTATGCAAGAACAAATGGTTTCAGGCAACACTGTTGATTTACAAGCCAGCTTTATTTCGTGGTTACAAAAGGGGGCTATTAATCAAACCGACTTAGCCTTGATAGAACGTATTAAACCTATTTATTGTTAATAGGGAAGCGAACAATTGAACATTAAAAAACCAACTCGAATGAGTTGGTTTTTTTATTTTACTTAAGTTTTAAATAGGAAGACTTAAGCCTTAATAACCTCAAGCACAACTTCATGGTGATCTTTAGTTTTAAACTTATTAAATACATGGCTGATGTTGCCGTCTAAGCCAATTAAAAAGCTTAAACGATGAATGCCGTCGTATTCTTTTCCCATGAATTTTTTCAAGCCCCAAACGCCAAAGTCGTCAGCTACTTTATGTTTAGGATCTGATAACAATGTGAAATTTAATTCATCACGCACACAAAATTTAGCTAAACGTTTAGGTTCGTCAGGGCTAATACCAAATACCACGGTATTTAAAGCATCAAGTTGTTCTTTGCTATCGCGTAAACCTTGAGCTTGCACGGTACAGCCAGGTGTCATCGCTTTTGGATAAAAATAAACTAATACTTGTTTTTTACCTATGTAAGAGGCGAGGGATACTTCTTTTTCGTTTTCATCAAGTAATGTAAAAAGGGGAGCTTTTTCACCTACGGTAATTGTTTTCATGAGAGAACCTTAATATGTGCGGTTAAAAGTAAATGATTAAATTATAAGAGATTTGAATTAGCGGGTTTAATGCAGCCTTGAACGCCTATTTGTGCACATAATTCAATAAAATCGCCTTCTAGAACATCAATACTAGTATCTTCTGTTAGAGCAATTAAAATGGTTGCGCTTGTGGTGCTGTCTTTAGGGTCAATAACAGATTTTAAAGAGGATATATCTATTTTGCGTGCAGTAAAGAATGCGGTAACCGATTTAAGTATACCTGGTTGATCTATACCTGCGTATTGCACTTCATAATGATGAGTGAAATCAAGCGGTTTATAACCAGAAGTACGCTTCATCATGGTAATTAACTCGAGTTTATGAGAGATAATTGGAAACTTAGATTCAATTAAGTTAATGGCTTTTGCGCTTCCTTCTAATAGCATGATCAGGGTGAATTCTTCACCAAAAATAGCCATTCTGCTGTCAATAATGTTGCAGCCACATTTGCTCGCGAGCTTTATTATTTCGCTAACGCTGCCCGTACGATCTGAGCCCATAGCATTTAGCACTAAATATTGAGACATTGTGTGAAATAACCTTTTAAATTATGTGATTTATTCATTTTGTTCAGAGGTTGCATTGTATCTCATATAACATTCATTAGTACACTAATAGAGCGACTTACAGATAATATTTAAAATTTATTACCGTGGTTTCTTGTGTTTGTAAAATGAGGCAAGTACCATGACGCATTAGTTCAAACCAATGTTGTAGTTAAATATTCAGTTTTGTTTGAACTTAATCCTATATTTGTTATCCAAGTTGATAGTTTTTAATAGATAATTTTAAGTAAACTTATCTAAACAACGTATATTTTATTCGGTTAACATCCATTGTAATATTAATTGTTACACATGAGATTCAGATGGTATCCGCAGGAGTTTTAATGAATCGTAAATTATTTTGTATTTCGCTATTAAGTTTATCTATAACAACGGCGTGTAGTAATGTGAGCAACAAGCAAGCTCATGGAAATTTTGATTACGCTAATAGAGATGAGGTCAAACCTTTAACGATTCCTGAAGGGTTAATTAAACCTAAACAACACCCCGATTTTTATGTACCTGACGTTGCTAATTCAAATGCACCTGTTGGTGATAAAATGGATATTAGAGCACCTGCTTTAGTTATACCTATTGCTGCAGCATCTAGAATTGAAGGTAACGAAGGTGAACCTCAAGTTTGGTTTGATCAAGTGATTGACGATAAAGACTTATTAGACTTTATTCGAAGCGCTGTTAAATCTCAATTAGCTACTGATAATGTTGCGTTAACTCCGGTTGGTTCAGACAATCTTATATTTGAGTCAGATTGGTATATAACTGAAAAAGAAGAGGGTTTTTGGTTTTTAAAAGAAGTAGTAGAAACCGAAAGTAAGCGTTTTAAATATACTTTAGATACTAAACCTCATGGTAGAAGTGTTGCTATTAAAGTTGATTTAATCGATTACTCTAAAAAAGATGAAAACGGAACCATTACTGAAATTAACCCTATCGACGAACATCGTGCTGAAATGGCTATGTTAAATGATTTGATTGGTGAGGTTGATTACCAATACCGTATTTATAAGCATGAGCTATTACAGTCGAAAGCAAATGAAACGATTGTTACTGTAGGGAAAAACAAGCAAAACGAACCTGCATTTATTGTGGATATGGAATTAGATTCACTATGGACTAGTGTGCCTACATTCTTTAGTGATAATGGTTTTGAAGTAACTGATTTGAATGAAAGTAAGCATATTTACTATGTTGATTTTGCTAAACCCGAACAAGGTTTTTGGGACAGCATTTGGGGTGATGATAAACCTGTGCTTGATTTAGCCAATGGTAAATATAAATTTATATTTACTGATATAGAAAAAGAAACAGCGGTAACTATTTTAGATGAAGCAGAAAACGCATTACCTGCTAAAACGCTAGAGGCTATTTTACCTGTGATGAAATCAGGTTTATCTTTTGAAAACTTATTTCAATAATCAGCTGTTAGTTAATAATACTGATTATTAACTTTTAGATTGATGTTTATTAAAGCTCTACTTCGGTAGGGCTTTTTTGTTATTTTCAAACCATTGCTGAGTATACGCTATGCACTGTACGAGTTTTGCTGGCACAAATTGCCTAGCGGGGTATAAAGCATAAAGCGTAATTTTAGGTTTAGCTATGTTAGGTAGCACCTCCACCACTTGTTTTTTATTTATTGCCTCTCGGCATATAAAGTCAGGTATATAACCAATACCTAAACCTCGTTTAATTGTTTCCATCATAAATAATGTATTGTTTACTTTTAAGTTTCCTTTGATAGTAACCCCACCTTCGATAGGCCATACATTTTTATCTTGAAAGTAACTATAAATAAAACAATTATGCTGATTAAGATCTTGAGAGCATGTTATTGCCGGTGATTTTTGAAGGTATTCTGATGTAGCACATATTCTATACGTAAATTGTGTTATGGGTTTGCCAACATAGATTGAATCTATAGGTTTACTGGAAGCTCTAAATGCTAAATCGAAACCTTGTTCAACTAAATCTATATTTTCATCAGATAGATGGATATCAAGTTCAATCTCAGGGTTTTCAATCATAAAGTCAGCAAATAAGCTAGATAAATCGGTTATTCCTAAAGCCATTGGAATATTTATTTTAAGTTTTCCTCGTAAATTTTTATGTAAATCTTGTACAAAATTATCGGCATCATCTAATTTTTCCAAAATACTTTTCGCTCGTAATAAGTAGTTTTCACCCACATGAGTTAATTGCACATTTCTTGTCGAACGGTGTAATAAACGTACACCTAAACTAGTTTCTAAACGAGAGATTTCCTTGCTGACCATTGATTTTGAAGTATTAGTTTGCTCTGCAACACGTGTAAAGCTACCTAAACTTGCAAGGCGTACAAATAACTCTATTGCTCTAAGTTTATCCAACACAGCCTCCTTATTGTTTTTAAAATGGAAACAGTATATCTATATTGTTGCTATATATGAAATATATACATGAGGTTAATATAAGTTTTTAACTCGTATATTTTGTAAGGAAATACTATGTATACACTTTATTATTCTCAAGGTGCGTGTTCACTAGCAACGCAAATTGTGTTACTGGAATTAGATCAAAAACCGATCCTTATTGATGTAAATAAAATAGATAATTTTAATGAAATAAATCCCGTAGGAACTGTACCTGTGTTAATTGATAACACGGAGGTACTTTCAGAAGGCGCTGCAATCATCTTGTATCTTTTAGATAAACATCAAAGTTCTATGTTACCCAATATAGGTAATACACGTACCAATGCTATACAAGATATTATGTTTGCCAATGCAACTATGCACCCAGCGTACAGTAAATTATTCTTTCTTGGTAAAAGTATTATTAACAAAGAGGAAAAGATAAATGCTTTAAATATAGCGGCTAAACAGATTAATCTTTTATGGAAAGTTGTTGAGAATAAATTAAGTAATCAGCCTTTTTTAGGAGGAGATAGTTATTCAGCGGCAGATATTATGCTGACAGTGTACTCAACGTGGGGAGATTTTTTTCCTGTCGATATTGTTTATGGCGCACAAACAGAAAAAATGTTGGCTGCTATTCAATCGCTACCAAGTTTTATAAATGCTACTAACGCAGAGAAAATAAAGTCGAACTCTTATTTATCACAGGAAAGCTCATGAAAGTAACACAGAATGCTGAAAATGATTTCATGAATATTATGGCATTAATACAATGTTATTTTGATGGCTTATATTATGGTGATGTAGATAAATTAACCTCAATATTTCATAACGATGCTTGGTTAAAATCACCGGGCTTACGTCTTTCTAAAAAAGAATGGTTAGCTAATGTAGCTACAAGACCTATTCCAGCAGACTTAAAAGCAGAGTTTGCTTTTAAGTTACTTTCAATTGATGTAATACATGATCAAGCATCGGTGAAAGTTGAATGTCCATTATTCGATTATCATTACATTGATTTTCTTGGTTTATTAAAAGAAAACGGTAACTGGTTGATTGTTAATAAAATGTTTACAGATATCTCAGATAAACACTAGAGGAATTACCATGCCATATCTTAATATTAAAATTACAGATGAAAACGTTACTCGTGAGCAAAAGAAAGCGCTTATTAAGGGAGCTACTCAGTTAATGGTTGATGTTCTTAATAAAAAACCAGAAATGACTTTTGTTGTTATAGATGAGATTAATACTGATAACTGGGGGATTGGATTTGAACAAGTAACTGAGTTAAGAAAACGTTCAATATAATACCTTAATTTGTATCCCCATAAAAAACCTTTACCTTAGTAGAGTTTTTTATGGGGGGAATGAAAAATAGTTATAACTTTTTATAGGGCGAGTCTGCTTTATTACTTACCGTAGGCATTTTATGATCAGTTTTGTGGCTGCGAGGTAACGTTTCTTCAAGATCGTTTAATCCTTTTTTTCGTAAAGGCGTTTTCGCATTTTTTTGCAAGGTACTTAAATTACCAATGTAAAATAAAACGACGCCTATAATGACAATAGGAATAAGCCATTCGCCCATATCAATCATATTTCTGATCCTTTATTTATATTATGAACATATTGGCTAAGAATATGAGGTAATTTATTTAAAATAGCCTGCTTTCCTAATATGTTTGATTGCTCAATAGCTTGAGTTAATGTTTCAATGGTCATATTACATAAACACGGTTGCGCTAATGGTGCGTATGATAAATGCCAAGGTTCAACAGCCACTCCGCCTCGGTCTTCATCGTAAGGGAAGAAAAAACCGAATGTTGGTGCGTGTTGTGTTAGCCATAAACTGAGATTTTCAAAGGGGCCACCTTGCTCATATTCCCAAGGTTCTAGCTGCAATTTTTGATTTTCTAACAGTAGGTTATCGGCATAAACATCTATGTCTGTGCCCCAATGATGTCTGCTGGTACTCGGTAATGCTGAGTATACTAATATAGCGTCAACTTTTTCATTATCAGATAAATGTGTTAAATCTACTGTTTCGTTAAGCTTGTTTTTAGTGGCAAGCTCACCGCTGAATTTTCTATTCCAAATGGAGAGTTGTCTGTCGAAGCTACGATAACCACTGGCTATTTTAAGATTAAAGCCAGCGATTAGTGCAGCATCACAAAGTGATTGCCACGCTAAGAGCATGTCTTTATGAATACCAACATGCTCTGTAAGCCAAGTAATATGGTTATCACTTTGTCCGCTAAGCTGTGAGGTATTCAATAACATGTTTATTTACCTAAAACATTAACAAGAGATTGATAATAAATATCAACTAAGTTGTTTAAATCACTACATGAAACACTTTCGTTTACTTGATGAATCGTTGCGTTACACGGGCCTAATTCAATAACTTTAGCACCTGTTGGGGCAATAAATCGTCCGTCTGATGTACCACCGGCAGTAGACAACAGGGTAGGTTTACCCATAGTAGTTTCTATTGCATTGGTTACTGCATCTAACCATGGGCCAGGTTCAGTAATAAAAGGTTTGCCGTTAAAGGTCCAATTAATGTCGTATTCAAAGTTATACTTATCAAGTATTGCGTGTACTTTGTCTACAATTATTTGGTCTGTTAACTCAGTGCTGTATCTTAAGTTAAATAAAGCCGTAATATGCCCTGGTACTACATTGGTTGCACCTGTACCTGAGTTTAAGTTGGATATTTGAAAGCTTGTCGCAGGGAAAAAATCGTTACCTTCATCCCAATGACATTGGCTTAGTTCGGCTAATGCTGGCATGGCTGAGTGAATAGGGTTTTTAACATGTTCAGGATAAGCAACATGACCTTGTTTTCCATGAATAGTTAACTCACCAGAAATTGAACCACGACGACCATTTTTAATGATATCGCCTACTTCATTAGTACTAGAAGGTTCACCTACAATACAATAAGTGATTTTTTCATTACGAGCTTCTAACGTATCAATAACGCGTGTAGTGCCGTTTATAAAAGGGCCTTCTTCGTCACTGGTAATAAGGTAAGTAATTGAACCTTTATGATCTGGGTAGTCAGCTACAAAACGCTCAGTTGCTATGATCATGGCGGCTAAACTGCCTTTCATGTCTGCAGCACCACGACCATATAACATACCATCTATAATTGTTGGCTCGTATGGCGGTGTATTCCATAAGTCTAAATTACCCGCTGGAACAACATCGGTATGACCAGCAAAACAAAACACAGGATCTTGCGTACCTTTTCTTGACCATAAGTTGGTTGTGTCTTCAAACACCATAGATTCGTTATTAAACCCTATAGCGCCTAAGCGGTTTGATATAAGGTCTTGGCAGCCAGCATCTTCTGGGGTTACAGATTTACGTGAAATAAGGTCTTTTGTTAATTCAATAACGGGTGTGTTGTTACTCATAGTAAGTTTTCCTGATATAAATCGTCTTTAAAGCCAACACACGTGATGTCGTTTTTGATAAGAATAGGGCGCTTTAATAAAGTGGGTTGTTCAATTACGGCATTGAAGATTACGTCGTCAGTTAAGTTATCTTTAATTTCTGACGGTAAGTTACGAAATGTTGTACTGCGTTTATTTAATAATACATCCCAGCTGCTTCTATCAACAAAAGAAGTGAGTAGCTCAGGTGTTAAACCATCGACTCTAAAATCGTGAAATGAAAACTCAATATTATTTTTTTCTAACCATTTAAGTGATTTTTTTACGGTATCACAGTTTTTTATGCCGTAGATGGTTGTCATCTTTAACCCTTGTTATTGTTCGAAACTTAATGTGGTGAATATATACCCGTTACTACTGAAACCTGCATCTTGAATGATAACGGGTATAAATATGGTATTAGCTAATACTGAACCTATTAATGAAAGGTATAAGTAAAAGTAGCAACTAAATTTTGAATGAAATTATTTTAACATTAAAGCAATGGTAAAAGGTAGGGAGGAGAGAAATACAAGTATTTATATTACATTTTTTGAAGGTTTTATTATTAAGGATCCTATTTTTATACCCAATAATTTAATGATATCCACAAAACCTGTGGATATCATTGTTAACAACCCTTTATATGTGTATTAAGTTGCTGTTTTATAGTGTTTATATGGTGCTGTGTTGTTTTTGAACGCTTAGTTTTTTGATATATTTATACACAATTACTGTACAAATTACGTATTAGCTTGTATGGCGGTTAACGCAATTGTGTATACAATGTCATCGACTAACGCTCCTCTTGATAAATCATTCACGGGTTTTCTCATACCTTGTAGCATTGGGCCGATGCTAACAAGATCCGCGGATCGTTGCACCGCTTTATAGGTGGTATTGCCTGTATTTAAATCTGGAAATATAAATACAGTGGCTTTACCTGCTACGGGGCTATTAGGCGCTTTTTTCTTTGCAACACTTTTCATTATGGCTGCGTCGTATTGTAGTGGTCCGTCTATGATCAGATCAGGGCGCTTTTCTTTCGCTATTTTAGTCGCTAGCGTGACTTTTTCTACATCAGCCCCTGTGCCCGAAGAACCCGTGCTGTAGCTGATCATAGCAACTCTAGGTTCTATACCAAACTTGGTTGCAGAGTCTGCCGATTGAATAGCAATATCAGCAAGTTGTTCAGCATTAGGATCTGGGTTAATGGCGCAATCACCGTATATAAGGACTTGTTCGGGTAATAACATAAAAAAGATAGATGATACTAAGTTACAATTATCAGCGGTTTTAATTAATTGTAGGGCAGGTCTAATGGTATTGGCTGTGGTATTTACTGCGCCAGAGACTAAACCGTCTACTTGACCTAATTTCAGCATCATGGTCGCCAGTACTACATTGTCGGTAAGTTCTTGTTTGGCAATCGCTTCGGTTACACCTTTGTGCTTTCTTAATTCTACAAGGGGAGCGATATAATTATCTACAATGTTTTCAGGATCTGTAATAAGTAAGCCTTCAGGTAATTCAATACCTTGTTGTTCGGCAATACGTAAAATATTTTCTTTGTTACCCAATAATTGGCATCGAGCTATATTACGCTTAACGCATATTGCGGCAGCTTTTATGGTTCTTATATCTTCTCCTTCTGGCAAGATAATAAGTTTATTCGCTTTGCGAGCAAGTTCGGTTAATTTATGCCTAAAAGCCGGTGGAGATAGTAAGCTATTCTGTTGAATAGATTGCGATAAGGTGTCTAACCAGCTACCAGATAAATGATCGGTAATATGTTGTTTTACTTTTTCATGCCGTTGTATGTCATCTTTAGGAATTTCTGGTGTGAAGTTCATAAGGTAACGGGAGGTTTGCCATGTGTCAGACTTTACAGAAAGTACAGGTAAGCCAGCTTCAAGCGCCTGTTTACATAAGTCGAGTACATATTCATTAGGTACGTAACCGTTGGTTAATAATAATGCGCCTACTTTTGTACCGTTAAGTGCAGATAAACAAGTTGCAATAATTATATCGGTACGATCGCCTGGTGTAACAATTAGTCGGCTGGGTTGTAAATGGCTGACTAAGTTATCAACGGTACGCGCACAAAAACTGATACTTCTAATTCTTCTGTGTTCAAAATCTCCTTTATTAATCAGTGTTGCATTTAAATAAGTACTAATATCACAAACTCTGGGAGCAACTAAATCCATTTCCCATGGAACAGAACCCAATAGTTTAAATTGTTTGTTTTTAAAGATAGATAATGCAGGAAATAAATCGGTTGCATCATTAGACTCAATTTCATTTTCTCTGGGTAATAAACCAAATTCATCTTCATTAGGCGAATTAACTTTATTAATAATACAACCGAGTAGCTTGCTATTTTTAATTCCCCCAAAAGTTTCAGCTGTTACTTCGATACGATCTTCAAATTCTTCAGCGGTATCGTTACCCAGAGTGGTTACTAAAACAATATTGGCAGAAAGTGTTTGCGCTACATCTCGGTTAATTCTGCCTGCATAAGGTTGGCGCGTGGTAGGAATTAAACCTTCTATAATTACAACGTCGTAGTGTTGGCTAAAGTTGTCGTAGTTTTCTACTATTTTTTCAAGAATAAATTCACGTTGTCCGTCAGCCATTTGTTCTTCAACATAACTAAGAGGAATTGAGTGATCGTCGGTTGACCAACTAATATGATCTTTTTTATTTTTTAATACACTGCGAGAGGGTTGGCTAATGGGTTTGAAGTGTCCCACTTTAATTCCACGTTGTTGACACGCATGTACTAAACCAACAGCTATACTGGTAAGACCTACACCAAATCCCGCTGGAATTAACATTATTTTATGATGCATTTTTATTCCCCAGTATTCTTTAAAGAAAGTAATTGTTGTGTTTGCTCAGCAATAACAAACTCTTCGTTTGTAGGAATAACCCAGCATGAACGTGAGTTGTTAGCGGCGATATTACCGCTTTGACCAAAACGAGCTTGTTCATTTTTTTCATCATCAAGATAAAAATTAAGAATTTGTAGGTGAGATACCACCATTTTTCTAACCAACATTGAATTTTCACCGATACCGCCGGTAAAAATAATACCGTCTAGTTCTGTTAAGCTTGCAGTATAAGATGCGATAACTTTAGCTATTCTGTAGCTGAATATCGTTAATGCTAATGTTGCTCTGCAGTTTGGATCATCAGTCATTGCTTCTTCTAATGCTCTACAATCGTTACTGGTACCTGAAACGCCTAATAAACCACTTTTATTATTGAGGAGCTTATTGATTTCATCAGTTGAATAACCCAGCTTATTCACTAAATAAAAAATAATGTTTGAGTCAATATCGCCGCAACGTGTTCCCATCATGACACCTTCGTTGGGTGTAAAACCTAAACTTGTGTCTACACTTTTGCCATTTTTTATTGCGGTAATACTACAACCGTTACCTAAATGGGCTGAAATAAAGTTACATTGTTCAATAGGCTTGTTAATTAATTTTGCTGCTTCAGCGGATACAAAATAATGGCTAGTTCCATGAAAACCATAACGCCTAATACTATGTTCTTCATATAACTCATAAGGTAAGCCGTAGATAAAAGCTTTAGAGGGAAGTGTTTGATGAAAAGCGGTGTCAAAAATGGCAACTTGCGGAAGTGATTCAAATGCTTTTTCGCAAACCGTAATACCCATTAAATTGGCTGGATTATGCAAAGGAGCTAATCGAGATAAAGAGCCGATTATTTGTTTTACTTCATCAGTAATTAATGTGGGCGTACTATAGTTTTCTCCACCATGAACCACTCGGTGACCAATAGCGATAATGTTATCATTAAAGTCAAAAGCTTTTAATTCATCAACGAGTATTGCTATGGCTAAACTATGGTCATAAGGAGCTACAATATTTTTAACAATAACGTCTTCTTTATACTTTATTTTGATAGTGGCTTTATCTGAAAACAACTGCTCAGCCAGACCGGTTAAAATAGTCTTAGTTGATTTGGGATTGATTAAAGAAAATTTAAGTGAAGAACTACCGCAGTTAATAACCAGAATAAGTTGTTTTGTCATCTAAAACGCCTATATATTATTTAAATTAATATTCTTAAACTAACTATAGAAGATGAAAATTTAAAAACATTGATTTAATACAATAAAGCTTAAAACAACATGAATTTTTAAAGGTTTTTCAAGATATTTTTCAGGATAAGTTAAATGCTTATTTTTATATCGCTATATTGAGGTGATTTATCTGAATTTAAGGGAAATAATATTTAAATAAGAATATAATAAGAACCCGTTATACTAATAAATTAGTAATTGAAAAGTTTGTATTCTTACATACCACTTATTTTTATTTAAAATTAAGTAAGTGGTTATGAACATATTAATGATGTTTGGAGAAATCATGGATAAAAAAGTTAGCTCGCGCACTACAAGTAACAAAGCTTTACGCTTGAATCTTGATGAGAAAAAGTATGGAACTATCGTAGAGATAGGTGCAGGCCAAGAAGTGGCGAGGCAGTTTTTTTTAGCGGGAGCTGCAGCAGGAACTATTGCTAAAACTATGTCTGCTTATGACATGAAGTTTTCTGATGCAATATACGGTGTGCAAGAAGATAGACGTTATGTAAGTAAAGCACGTGTAAAAGCTATGATGACACAAGAATTTGCTCTTGTGGTAGACCGGGTAGGTGATATTCGTTCTAAGTCTTCACGTTATTTTTCTTATGCAGCAACGGTTGCCGCTAAAAGTTTTAATCGTAAAAACGAATGCCATGCTTGGTGTGGTGTTAGAGTGCAAATGTATCCAGGCGCAGAGCCTTCAAATATTACTATTCATGTTCGCATGCATGATGATAGCGCTGAAGCGCAACAAGAAGCGTTAGGCAATTTAGGTGTAAACCTTATTTACGCCGCTTATTATTATTTTGAAAATCCAAAAGATATTATTGATTCTTTAAGTGACAACATAGGTAAAGATCGTATTGAAATAGATGCCATTGAATTTGAAGGGCCCTATTTTGAAGATATTGATAACCGTGCGATAAACTTACACTTAATACGTAGTTGGAAAACCCGTGCCATTATGTTTAAGCCTGATGGTTCAGTAACTGTTCCAGCAGATATGTTGTATAAAAAGAACGTATTAACGATTCGTGGTTCATTCAAGCCAGCCACTAAACTAAATGTGGATATGATTGAGCAAGGTAAAAACTCTTTTAATACGCTTAATAGTTTAGATGGTGATAGTACAATTGCTATTGCTGAAATATCGCTGAATGATCTGTATGGTAATGATGCGAAAGTGCCTGAAGCTGATATTATTACAAGGGTTCAGTTACTAAACTCGCTGGGTTATAGCGTAATGATTTCTGATTACACTCGTTACTTTTCTTTACGTGCTTATTTTCGTCAATATACGCAGCTACAAATAGGGATTGTTGTGGGTATGATGAACATGCGACAAATTTTTGATGAGCAGTTTTATCGTGGGGTAGAAGGTGGAATACTGGAAGCTTTTGGTAAATTATTTCCAGATAATACGCGTATATTTGTATATCCAGAATTAGAAAATGGCGACGAGCTTATTGATTTTACTCAAGTTAAAGTGCCTGACCATTTACGCTTTTTATATCAACATTTACTAGAAAATAATTTTATATCAGGTATTGAATGCAGTGATAAAAAATTATTAAAAATATACTCTAGAGAAGTACTTAAGCAAATATCTTCAGGTAAGGCAGGCTGGGAAAAGAATGTACCGGAAGCTATTGTTGAAGAAATTAAAGAAAATAAATTACTCGGTTATAGATAACTCTTTATTGAATTTGTTATAGCTGATATATGTGTTCAAAAGCCCTTTAAATATACTTTCAAAGGGCTTTTTTGATAAAAGGTGAGCCTTTATTCTATATCTTTAATTAAAACCGAGGTGTCGCAACGATTAAACCCCTTTTCTTGTAATCGCTGATACGAAGCATCTACCATTTTAGCTACAGGTAAATTTATGCCTAGCTGTTCAGCTTGCTCTAAGCAAATATTCAAATCTTTTCTCATCCAGTCTATAGCAAACCCGAAATCAAATTGATCTTCTGCCATGGTATGCGTTCGTTGTTCAAGCTGCCAAGACTGAGCTGCACCATGTTTAAGTACATCTCTTACGGTAACTAAATCTAATCCTGACTTTTTAGCGAGTGTTAAACCTTCTGACAACCCTTGTAAAATGCCGGCTATACAGAGTTGATTAACCATTTTACAGGTTTGTCCTGCGCCTACATCGCCTAAACGAGTCACTTGTTTAGCATAGATATTAATCGTGTTTTCAATGTCTTTAAATTTTTCTTCATCGCCACCAACCATAATTGTTAGCGCGCCATTTTGAGCACCTATTTCACCGCCAGATACGGGGGCATCAAAAAAGGTGTTGTTTTGTTTAAGGCATACTTGAGATATTTCTTTAGCCACTTCAGCAGAGGTTGTTGTGTGATCAATTAAAATAGCACCTTCTTTTAATCCTGCTAATATTCCATTTTCTCCAAAGCAAACCTCTCTTAAATCGTTATCATTTCCCACACAACACATAACCAATTCAGCTTCTTTTACTGCTTCTTTAGGTGTTGGCGCGATAGAGCCGTTATATTCGTTTTTCCATGCTAAAGCTTTTGTTTCTGTTCTATTAAAAACGGTTACTTGCAGGCCATTATGTTGTAAATGTCCCGCCATTGAATATCCCATAGTGCCTAAACCAATAAATGCTACTTTCATTTAAAAACTCTCCATAAAAAAACAATAGAATTATTTAACCAGTATTAAAAATAATAAGCGATGCACTTTCCATATATTTGGTTGTTTTTCTTTTAAATAGCGTGAAAATTTATGGTATAAAAAATGTTAGCTAGTACAATGTTGTTAATTGTACTAGCTTTGGCTATGGAAAAATAATGTCTCAATTATGGAATTGGCTTGATGGCTTTCATCAAAGGAAAAATCGACTAACCTTACATCAGGCACTTTATCAACAACTTCAATATGCTATTGAACAAGGCTTATTGAAAGCGGGTGATAAATTACCTACGCATAGAGAGTTGGCAACAAGGTTAAGTATTGCTGTGGCTACCGTTACTAAAGTATATAAAGCAGCCGAAAGTGCTGGTTTTATTAATGCAAAAGTAGGTAAAGGGAGTTTTGTTTCTGCGTGTCCTGTATTACCACAAGCGATCAAAGCGAATGATCTTCAATCTATCAATTTATCTATTATCAAACCGCAAGTTAATATTGCAAATCAACAAATTACGCAGCAACTTAAAAGCTTGAGCGAGCAAAATAAATTATCAGAATTAATGGATTATAATGTTGCAGGGGGTAGCCTAACGGATCATCAAGCGGCGACACATTGGTTGTTATCGCAAGGGGTACTAATAAACAAAAAACAAGTATCGCTATGCAGTGGTGCGCAGCATGGTTTAATGGTGCTAATAAGTACTTTAACTGATTATGGTGATTGTATTGCTGTAGAAAGCTTATGTTATCCGGGCATTATTTCACTTGCTAATCAGTTCGGACGAAAACTTATTCCGCTTGAAATAGATGAAGAGGGCATTACGCCAGAATCGTTAGAACAAGCTTGTCAGCAACATGATATAAAACTATTGATTGTAGTTGCTTCTCATCAAAATCCAACAGCTTCTATTATGTCTGTTAAGCGAAGAAAAGAAATTGCTCGAATAGTTACTAAACATAAAGTTTGGATGATAGATGATGACGTTTACGGCTTTTTGAGTCCTGAACTTCCTGCACTCTCTAATTTCGCACCTGAATATGGTTTTTATTTAAGTAGTTTATCTAAATCTATTTTTCCGGGTCTACGAGTCGGGTTTATTGTTTATCCTGAGACGTTTAAACAACGTATAGAAGCGACAATAAGAAATACAATATGGATGCCGGTTCCGTTAACGCTAGCTTTAGCGTCTAAACTTATTTTTTCAGGGCAAGCGTTAGCCATTCAAAAACAGCAAAGAGACATAGCGATTAAACGTCAAATTATTGCTAAACGTATTTTAAAAGGAGAACAGCTATCGTCCCAAATAAATAGCTTCCATTTATGGTTAACGTTACCTTCACCGTGGACGAGTGATAAATTTAGTCAAGCATTAGAAGAGCGTGGTGTACTGGTTTCAAGTGCTGATTATTTTAGAGTAAGCCATTCAAATGCTAATATTCAAAGTAATAAAGCTACAGTCCAGAAAGGAAACAAAATTGAAGCGGTAAGAATATCTTTAATGGCGGCAAAATCAGAAGATGAATTAATTTTTGCTTTGAATAATGTTAAAAAAATTATAATAAATAATAAAATCATTATGATATAAGGGGTTTCGATGTTAAATATGTTTAGTTTAATTTCTGAGTAACTTATATAAAAGTATATGTGCCAAGCTATAAATATTTGAGAAGGTAAGAATAGAATTGTTTTGTTTGGTTGGGCGTTTTTGATACACTTTAAAAATAAAATACAAATTATCTGGATAAGTTAAGTAACAAATAAAGGTTATTTAACTGTTATAAGGAATGTAAGTGAAAACAATTTTAATATTTATTATTATTCTAATATCAACTGCAGTATCTGCTAAAAACAATGACCTACTTTTTTCTATATCTAAAAAAATAAGCGAATCGAGTTATCAAATATCTTTAGTTGATAGTAGAGATAAACTAATCAAAAAGGAT
Source organism: Pseudocolwellia sp. G5-9 (assembly GCF_055808995.1). NCBI lineage: Bacteria > Pseudomonadati > Pseudomonadota > Gammaproteobacteria > Alteromonadales > Colwelliaceae > Pseudocolwellia > Pseudocolwellia sp. G5-9. Next base: position 1,384,706 of record NZ_CM147893.1, on the reverse strand, counting down.
ACCATTAGCATTGATATTCCTGAGCTTGGTTTAGTTCAATTTGTGAGAAAAAACTTTTATGTAACGCATAAAAATCAGCAGGTTTGGTTAGGTGAGGCAGAAAATAAGAGTACAATTAGTTTAATTTACTCGAAGCATGGCTTAAGCGGTAGTATTATCGCTAAACTAGGTACATGGAAAATACAAACACTTGCTGATAACGACATAAAGTTAGAAAAATTTGAGATCACTTTCCCAAAAGGTAGTACTGATGTAATTGATAGAGAGCAGCAGCAATCTACAAGCAAATTACAAAAATCATTAGTTTCTCCTTCTTCTTATAATACAACTTATTTACAAACACTTCAGAGTGAAGCTCCTAAAGGTTTTACTGAAAGTAATGATATTCGGATTTTGGTTTATTATTCCTCATTAGCATTACAGATAAAACCTAGCTTGGAAGACTTGATTGAGCTTGATTTTGCTAATGCAAATCAAGCCTTAATTAATTCAGGAATAGATGCTTCTTATACGCTCGCGGGTTTAGTTATGATTAATACCTATTATCCTAATGATCCTTTACCTGACATGTTAGAGCGTAAAGGTAGCTTTGACCGTTTAGATGAATTACGTGATAAATATGATGCGGATTTAGTCAATTATTATGGACATTTGGGGGCTTTTACTGATTCGTTTTGCGGCAAGGCTTATTACACAACGAGTGCTTCAGGTTGGGTTGATAGCCGTTATGGACTTAGTGTTATAGGTATAAACTGTACAGGAGGTTTAACTTTTGCTCATGAAATAGGCCACAATCTTGGCGCTAAGCATGACCGCTTCGTTGAAAGCTCAAAAACTATTGAAAACGATTATGCATACGGCCATGTTGATGTGGAAAATCAATTTAAAACTATTATGTCATATGATGATGCTTGTAACAAAGCAGGTGTAAGTTGCAAGACTATTACTCATTATTCAAATCCTAGTATTAATTATCAATCAATACCTACAGGAATTGATGAATCAGAAGGTAATAGTGCAGACAATGCATCGTTGTTGAATAAGACTGCGAATATAGTTGCTAATTTTAATGGCGTTGGTTATCCCGATAATTTTGTTGTCTCTAAAGGTATATATAGTAATGAAGTGAAATTGAGTTGGTCTGCTATGCCAAAAGCTGATGGTTATGAAATTAGAAAAGTTAAACTTAATGGTACTTGTCCATTATTTAAAGATACTTACGCTATTTATAATACTGTTGAAGAAACAGAAATAAGCATACCTGAAGGTGACGAACAAGTATGTTATTGGGTTAGAGCTTATAAAACATATGAACATGGCGCGATTAATTATTCAGCACCAACGCCGGTTGAAGTAGGTTATAGCAAAGAACACAATATACATATTAGTGACATATTACCTCAACATATTACAGATCAAAACACACAACTAACATTAAATTTTTCTACAAATATAGCAGCTGAGATTAATGTTAGTATACTCGATTCAACTGCTGAAGATTGGCTGGAAGCCACCGTCATATCACTTGGAAATAACCAGTTTCAATTATTGTTAAATAATACTAAGAGCATTTCTGCTTCAAGTGTAGTTGTGATTGATGCAAGCGGCACTAAAGAATATATACCTGTTCAGTTTAGCGGTTATACTAATACTGCACCTGTTATTAATGTAGCAGATACAATTGTTATTCCTCAAAATGGCAGTGTTACTGTCGATTATTCTATTTTTGATAATGGAGGAAGCGATAACCTTACAACCAAGATCAACGCTACTAGGGACATTACTGTTTCTGATAATGAGGGCAGGTTAATCATTAGTGTTAATAGTCAAAAGTTTGGTTCTGTTGGTAGTGTTGATTTTTCAGCTTTTGATGGTGAGCTATTAACTCTTAAAAGTGTAAATATTCATGTAGAACGCCAAGTTTATCAGCCACCAACGATACCGACAGAAATAACATTGTTTGTTTCTAATAATGAACCATTAACCAGAATATTACCTGGATATAGCATTGATGATGATGTAATAAGTTATAAAATAGATGAGGAACCTAAGCAAGGAAGTCTCACCTTAGATATAGAGAAAAACTCATTTACCTATCAGGCAGCAGCTGATTTTAAAGAAGATAGCTTTGTTTTAGAAAGTCAATTAAGTGTAACAGATGATAACAATCTTCCTGACGATGTTTATACCACGTTAGTTCATGTAAAACCTCTTCCTATATTACAAACAAATTATCGACAAGATTTTTTTGATTACTTCAAATATTCATTTTTATTAACACACCGCGGCCAATTGTGGTTTTGGGGAGACAAGTCGGGAGCTAAACCTCAACTATTTTCAGATGGCTCTTGGATTGATTTAGCTTATATTCGTACTGGCCGTAATCTATTGATTTTATTGAAGAGCGACGGGACTTTATGGAGAGTGGAAACTTATTCTTCTGTTGACATTTCAACCAGCGGCCAGGATAAGTATTTCAGCGATCCGGTGCAAATAGGAATAGATAAAGATTGGACTGCTATATATAGTAATTCTGGAGTTTTTGGTGATGGAATTTTCTTACAAAAAGCTGACGGTAGTTTGTGGGGAATAGGTAAATTAGCATCATTTTTTGAAGTAGGTAATTCTGAATCTTTTGAATCACCTGTTCAAGTAAATGGATTGTATAATTGGATTGGGGCATCAAAACATGAACAACATTTTTACATGTTCTTGAATAATGAGGGAGAAGTATGGACTGGTGGAATTGGTAATTCTCTTGGGAGAATGGATACTAATGGGAAAATAGCACCAGTAGATATTCCTGAACCAGTAACAAAAATAAATGGTGGTCTTTGGCGAAAGTACGCACATACATCTTCAGGACTGTATGGTTGGGGATCTATCTTCTTACTAAAAGATGAAAATGTAAATTATGATACACCTGTACTTATTGAAGATAATAGTTGGTCACATTTTTCTGTTTCAAATTATAATATTTCAATAATCTCATCTTCGGGGGAGCTTTATACTGCTTCCGTTAGCAATAACTCTCCAGTATTAGGGCGTGGTGAAAATGCAACAAAAGAATTAAATAAAGTTGGAGAAGATACTGATTGGTTGGCTAGTTATTCGATTGTGGATGCTACATATGCATTAAAGAAAGACGGTAGCCTATGGGTTACAGGTTATTCAGACGTTCAATATAGACTTGGTTTGGGTGAAGAAGCTGAAACCAAAACATTTGAATTTACAAAAATAACACTCTTACCAGAGGGGCTTCTTGGTGCTGATGATACTGATGGAGATGGACTTGTAAACTTTATAGATATTGATGATGATAACGATTGTATTGTTGATAGTTTAGATAAAATGCCTGATGTATTTGATGAAAATGGTTGTGTAGACAGTGACAATGATGGTGCCATTAATATGATAGATTTGGATGATGATAATGATAGTGTTAATGATGTTGATGACGCTTTTCCATTAGATCCAAATGAGTCAATAGATACTGATTTGGATGGCGTGGGCAATAATGAAGATACCGATGATGATGGTGATAATGTTAATGATGTCGATGACGCTTTTCCACTAGATCCAAATGAGTCAATAGATACTGATTTGGATGGGGTGGGCAATAATGAAGATACTGATGATGATGGTGATAATGTTATTGATAGTTTAGATGCATACCCATTAGATGCATCATTATCTTCTTTACCTGCTAATAACAATACCAAAGACGTTACCCCTAATAACCAAAATGAGAGTAGTGGAGGCGAGGGAAGTGGGTTAATTCTTTTAGTGCTTTTTAGTTATTATTTGCGAAAAACTAAAGTTATTGTTTAGTTGTTAAAGGTATGATTTTCAATTAAAAGCTTTTGAGTTATTCAAAAGCTTTTTTGCTTTTACGGGATATCAATAATTACATGTGTTTTGTGTTGGGTTTGTTTTTATTTAAAATAGGAATTAAGAACAACTTAATATTCTTTTGGGATAGGGTGAGTTAGACTTAAAATTATAAAGGTGTCCCTCTTAATACTTTAAATATGGTTAAGCTGTTTATTCATTATTTTTCTTGGTATAGCTTTATAATTTGAATAAACCAGTGACATAACTCTGACGCGGTTGAATTAAGCATATCGATTTAAGAATGTTGAATTAGGAATATGAATGAAAAAACTATTACTTTGTGCTGTTGCAGCGCAAATTTTATTAAGTGCATGTAGCACATCGTCTTCAGGTAGAAACCAAATTATGCTTTATTCAAATACTGAATTGAGCAAAATGGGCGCTACATCTTTTGAACAAATGAAAGCAGAAGTAAAAATTAGTCAAGATCCTGCTACCAACCAGTTTGTACAATGTGTTGCAGATGCTATTACAATAAACGTACCTAAATCTGCTCACGACGGTGAATGGGAAGTTGTGGTATTTGATTCTCCACAAATTAATGCTTTTGCACTGCCCGGTGGCAAGATAGGTGTTTATACAGGTATTTTGAATGTCACTGAAAGTCAAGACCAGCTTGCTGCCATTATGGGACATGAAGTGGGGCATGTTATTGAACATCATTCAAACGAACGTTTATCTTCAAACAAAGTTGCTCAAGGCGGGTTAGCTATTGCTGGTGTAGCGCTTGCAGCGAAAGGCAATGAAAATAAAGCCCTTTGGATGGCTGGATTAGGTTTAGGTGTACAATATGGTGTGTTAATGCCTTATGGCAGAACACACGAAAGTGAAGCCGATATAGTAGGGCAAGACTTAATGGCTAAATCAGGTTTTGAACCTAGCGCCAGTATTAAGCTTTGGCAAAACATGGCTAAAAATTCAAAATCAGCGCCACCTGAATTTTTATCGACTCATCCGTCAAATCAAACACGTATTAAACAATTAACGGCTCATTTGCCTGTGTCTAAAAAATTGATGACAGGAACTAAAACTCCAAACTGTGTAAAGCCTGAGTTTATTCCTATTTCTAAAGTGGAAGAAGCGAAGAGTTAAACGTAGAGAAACGCTTAAAATACTAATAAACCTCAGCTCGGGATAAGCAAAATTACTCAACAAGCTATTTTTATGCCTAACTTCGTTGAATTTATTACTAATAGCTAGCTATTAGATAGAAAAATTCGCCTTGTTATACACAAAAATATCAATGTTGAGAGACTAATATAACTTAGGAAAACAACGGTACAGGTTAAGATTTTGATAAATAATAATTTTAATTCATTATCTAACATTCATTAACCCGAGTTGAGGTTAATAAATAAAAAGGCGTAAACCTAATAAGTTTACGCCTTTTTATATCAATTCTTATTTTGTTGCTCGCCAAAAAGCATATCCACCAACAAAAAATAACACCATAGGGTAGTAAGAGCTTAAAACAACTTCTACAGGTGAAATTTTTAACGTAGCGCCTAATAGTAAAGCTTGAGCACCATAAGGTAATAGTCCTTGGCTGATACAAGCATATATATCTAATATGCTAGCAGAGTATGCCGGCGGTAACTCTCCGTCGGTTGCTAAGTTTTTTGCGGTTTCACCGGTAACAATAATTGAAACGGTATTGTTGGCAGTAAAGAAGTTACAGGCAAACGCTAAACTGGCAATACCTATTCCTGCTGAGCGTTTTTTATTATTAGGACAAAGTTTATTTGCTAAAGACTTAACTGCTGCAGTAAGTGCGGCAAGGCCACCTTGTTGTTTGATGAGTTCACTTAAGCCACCGATAAATAAGGCGAGTATCATGGTGTCTTGCATACTTGCAAAGCCTGTGTTGATATCACTAACCCAACTTCCTAATTGATAGTCATTCGACAACATACCAATAAAGGCTGCTAAAATAATACCAATAACTAATACAACAAATACATTAACTCCTGACAACGCCAATATAAGAATAACAATATAAGGAATAAGGCCAATAAATGAGATGTCTTGTGTTTGCTCAAACGGAATGTCTTCTCCCATAAATACAAAAATGGCTAAACAAATAAGCGCTGCGGGAATAGCAAATTTAAAGTTAACTTTAAATTTGTCTTTCATTTTGGCCCCTTGGCTTCGGGTTGAAGCAATAGTGGTATCAGAAATAAAAGATAAATTATCGCCAAATATAGCGCCTGAAATAATACAACCTGCTACAAGTCCAGCATCTAAACTTGCTGATTCAATAAAACCTAAAGCGATAGGAGCTATTGCCGCAATCGTACCCATAGAGGTGCCCATTGCCGTAGATATAAATGCTGCTACAAGAAATAACCCCGGTAATAATAAGTAATCAGGAAATACAGATAAACCTAACTGAACACTTGCATCAACACTGCCGGTTGATTTAGCTACGGTGGCAAAAGCGCCTGCTAATAAGTAAATAACACACATGGTAATAATGTTGTTATGGCCAGCACCATCAATAAACTGATTGATTTGTGTGTTTATAGATTCTTTACCTAAGAAGATCGCAAAGAGAATAGCTGGGATAATGGCGATACTTGCAGGTAATTGATAAAAAGCAAAATCAACGCCATTCAGAGTTAAAATAATCCCTGTACCTAAAAATAGTCCTAAGAATACTCCAAAAGGTAATAAGCTGATTAATCGTTTTTCTTCGGTGTTTGAGTTATGTGAAGTACTGTTTAAATTCATAATGTCATCTAATAAGAGCATAGAGTTGCATTATTCACTTTATTTTTCAAAGGCTCAAGCTTTAGCAAAACTATTCATTCACGGATAAAAAATAACTTATATCAAATTAATCACATTATTCTCTTAAAATCTTACTGTAGGGTATATATGTTTTATGGTATTCTTTCGCGCGAATTTTATTAAAGCCAAGTAACGTTTAAAAAGTTACCTCAGTCATTTTATAATTTTAAATGGTTGATTACTTACTTAAATGGAGAATGGCAATCAAATATAAGAGCCCCCCAAATGTCTGATAACAAATTTGAATCAATCGAAGCACGTGTAAGTTACGGTGTAGGTCGTCAATTAGGTGACCAATTACGTAACAATCCTTTTAAAGATTTTGACGTAACAGCTGTTCAAGCTGGTTTAGCGGATGCAATTGCAAACGCTGCAAGCCAAGTAGATGACGAACAATTAAACGAAGCATTTGCTATTGTTTCTAAAAAATTACAAGAGCAAGAGCAAGAAGCTGCTAAAGCATTATCAGCTGAAGGCGAAGCCTTTTTAGTAGAAAACGCAAAGCGTGATGAAGTAACCGTTACTGAATCAGGTTTACAATACGAAGTATTAGCAACTGGCGAAGGCGAAAAGCCAACAGCTGAAAGTACTGTTCGTACACATTACCACGGTACATTTATTAGTGGCGACGTTTTTGATAGCTCTGTAGAGCGCGGTCAACCAGCTGAGTTCCCAGTTGGTGGTGTTATCGCTGGTTGGACTGAAGCATTACAACTAATGACTGAAGGTTCAAAATGGCGCTTATACGTTCCATTTAACTTAGCTTACGGTGAGAGAGGTTCTCAAGGAGCTATTCCTCCGTACGCAACATTAATATTTGATGTTGAGCTATTAGCTATTGTTAGCTAGTAGTTATTTTAAAGCCCTCAGTTGAGGGCTTTTTTATATCTAACCATTTTAAAAATTTAGGTTTATTGATTGATGCAAGTAGAACAAGAGCTAAAGGTATTATTTACCCGCTATATTGAAGCGTTTAAGTTTTATGATATGGATGCAGCACTTAGTTGCTATCATTTGCCTTGTACTTTACATACACCTGAAAAAATAGCTAACTTAGCTAATGAAGAACAATTTAAACAGGAATTTATAGATATATTTACTGTGTTAAAGCATGCCAATATTTCGAAAATAGTGGCTGATAAAGCTAGCTATCAGCATTGTCAAAAAAACTCATTAGATGTATGTATAGATTGGTTGTTTTATGATGAAAACAATGAGCTATTTACCGACTTCACAGCGTTTTATCATATTGCTAATAATGATGATAAATCAGAAGAAATTGGAAAAATAGTGAGTGTTGTTTCGCACGAGTTACAAAACTCTATTGAACTAGCTCAGCCTTTTAAAATATTGTAGATTTGAAATTAAGAGATAAAGAATGAAAGTAAAAGTAGCCATATTAGGGTGTAGTGGTCGAATGGGCCGCAATTTAATTCAAGCAGCTGTAGAGCATGAATCTATTGAATTAGTGGGTGGAAGCGTTAGAGCAACATCTTCTTTTGTTAATTTTGATTTAGGTGAATTAGCTGGTATTGGTGCAATTGGTTCTAAAACATCAATTGATTTAAATGAACTACTCGAAGCTGATGTGTTTATTGATTTTACCTCAATTGAAACAACACTTGAGAACATTAAATGGTGTCAACAGCACAATAAAGCGCTAGTTATCGGTACTACAGGCTTTACAGATGCACAAGTAGATGAAATTAAACAAGCTGGCGAAAGCATTCCCGTTATTCTTGCTCCTAATACGAGTGTTGGAGTGAACTTACTTTTTAAGCTTTTAGAGATCACAGCAAAAGCAATTGGTGAACATACCGACATTGAAATATTTGAAGCACACCATAGATTTAAAAAAGATGCACCGTCTGGCACCGCAGTAAAAATGGGTCAAGTGATTGCTGATACGCTAGGTAGAGATTTAAATAAATGTGCTGTTTATGGCAGGGAAGGTATTACCGGTGAACGCGATAAAGAAACCATAGGTTTTGCAACGGTTAGGGCTGGCGACATAGTTGGCGAACATACTGCCTTTTTTGCGGATATTGGAGAACGATTAGAAATCACCCATAAAGCCAGCTCACGTATGACTTTTGCTTTAGGTGCTATGCGCGCCGCATTTTGGTTGAGTGAAGCTGATATCGGCTATTACGATATGCAAGACGTATTAGGTTTAAAATAAAAGAATTTTATAGATAACTGCTACTTTTGGCAGTTTTGAATAAAAATTCAAATTAAAGCTTGTTTTTTACATTTTTGACTAGACGAAAAGGTAATACAAGCGTAAAATAAGTGGATTTTGTCAAAAATTAAGTCTTTTTAAATAAAAGCATTGTTTTTGGCATTTTTTCTATGTGGTATTTAATAAAATAATAAATACCACTTTTATGCTTAATGATGGAATTTATTTAGTTGTTCATTATTAAGTTTGTTTTCTTCTTTACGGAGGTTAAATTGACTAAATCTGCCATTTTGGTGCTTGAAGACGGCACTGTATTTAAAGGTACTGCTATTGGTGCAAGTGGGGCGGCTGTTGGCGAAGTTGTATTCAATACTTCAATGACCGGTTACCAAGAAATTCTTACCGATCCCTCATATGCAGAGCAAATTGTTACGCTTACTTATCCTCATATCGGTAATACCGGTACTAACTCAGAAGATGAAGAGTCGGGTGAGATTGTAGCAAAAGGTTTAGTTATTAGAGATTTACCTTTACTAGCAAGTAACTTCAGAAATGAAGAGAACTTAAGTGACTACTTAAGTCGCAATAATATTTTAGGTATTGCTAATATTGATACACGTAAGCTAACACGTATTCTACGTGAAAAAGGTGCTCAAAACGGTTGTATCATTGCTGGCGACCTTGCTGAAGGCGAGACACTTGATGAAGCAAGTGCATTAGCACAAGCAAAAGCATTTCCAGGCCTTAAAGGTATGGATTTAGCAAAAGTTGTTTCTACTAAAGAGCAATATGAATGGACAGAAGGTAGCTGGGTATTAGGTCAAGGCTTTGTAACACCGGCTGAAAAACCATTTCATGTTGTTGCATACGATTTTGGTGCTAAACGTAATATATTACGTATGTTAGTTGACCGTGGTTGTAGATTAACAGTTGTACCAGCACAAACGTCTGCTGCCGATGTTTTAGCCATGAATCCTGATGGCGTATTTTTATCTAATGGTCCTGGTGATCCAGAGCCATGTACTTACGCAATTGAAGCAATTAAAGAAATTTTAGCCACTAATTTACCTGTGTTTGGTATTTGTTTAGGCCACCAATTACTTGGCTTAGCTAATGGCGCTTCAACCATTAAAATGAGTCATGGTCATCATGGTGCTAACCATCCAGTGAAAGACTTTAAACGCGATGTTGTGATGATAACGTCACAAAATCATGGTTTTGCTATTGATGAAGTAAATATTCCAGCAAACATTGAAGTAACACATAAGTCGTTATTTGATGGAACAATACAAGGTATTCATTTAACTGATAAGCCTGCATTTAGTTTCCAAGGACATCCAGAAGCGAGTCCGGGTCCACATGATGCGGCACCTTTGTTTGACCACTTTATTGATTTAATCAAAGCTGCTAAAGCTTAAGCTAAGACAAGAGAGAGAAAAAGAAATGCCAAAACGTACCGATTTAAAAAGTATCTTGATCTTAGGCGCTGGACCAATTGTTATTGGTCAAGCATGTGAATTTGATTATTCAGGCGCACAAGCTTGTAAAGCGTTACGCGAAGAAGGTTATCGAGTTATTTTAGTTAACTCTAACCCTGCAACTATAATGACAGACCCTGAAATGGCTGATGCAACTTATATCGAGCCTATTCATTGGGAAGTTGTTCGCAAAATTATTGAAAAAGAACGTCCTTGTGCGGTATTACCAACAATGGGCGGTCAAACAGCACTTAATTGTGCTTTAGAATTAGAAGCGAAAGGCGTATTAGCTGAATTTAATGTTGAAATGATCGGCGCTACAGCTGACGCAATCGACAAAGCGGAAAACCGTGAACGCTTCGATCAAGCAATGAAAAATATAGGACTTGAATGTCCTAAAGCTGAAATTGTTCATACAATTGAAGAAGCGCATGCGGCAAGCAAGAACTTAGGCTTTCCTTGTATCATTCGTCCATCTTTTACTATGGGTGGAACAGGCGGCGGTATCGCATATAACATCGAAGAGTTTGATGAGATTTGTACCCGTGGCTTAGATCTTTCTCCAACATCTGAATTATTAATTGATGAATCATTAATTGGCTGGAAAGAGTATGAAATGGAAGTGGTTCGTGACAAAAATGATAACTGTATCATTATTTGTTCAATTGAAAACTTCGACCCTATGGGTATTCATACTGGTGATTCAATCACTGTAGCACCAGCACAAACGCTAACAGATAAAGAATACCAAATTATGCGTAACGCTTCTATTGCGGTATTACGTGAAATTGGTGTTGAAACTGGTGGTTCAAACGTTCAATTTGGTATATGTCCTGATACAGGGCGTATGGTTATCATCGAGATGAACCCACGTGTATCTCGTTCATCTGCATTAGCCTCTAAAGCGACAGGTTTCCCAATCGCTAAAATTGCAGCAAAATTAGCTGTAGGTTATACCCTTGATGAATTGCAAAATGATATTACCGGTGGTGCAACTCCAGCATCATTTGAACCAACAATTGATTACGTTGTTACTAAGATCCCTCGTTTTAACTTTGAAAAATTTGCTGGTTCTGAAGATAGGTTAACAACGCAAATGAAATCTGTTGGTGAAGTTATGGCTATTGGTCGTAACCAACAAGAATCAATGCAAAAAGCATTACGCGGTTTAGAAGTTGGCGTGAGTGGTTTTGACCCAATTGTTGATGTAACCAAAAAAGGTGCTAAAACTAAAATTATGCACGAGCTTCAAGAAGCAGGCGCAGACCGTATTTGGTATGTTGCCGATGCATTTCGTTTAGGGTTAACCATTGAAGATGTTTTTAATGCAACTAAGATAGATCGTTGGTTCTTAGTGCAAATTGAAGATTTAATTCTTGAAGAGAAAAAAGTTTCTGAAGGCGGCATGAAGTCGTTAACACCTGAATATCTAAGACAATTAAAGCGTAAAGGTTTTGCTGACTCTCGTCTTGCTGATGTTATTGGTGTTAATGAATCTGAAATTCGTAAAAAGCGCCATGCTGCTGATATTTTTCCAGTTTATAAACGTGTAGATACGTGTGCCGCTGAATTTAGTTCAGATACAGCTTACATGTACTCAACTTACGATGAAGAATGTGAAGCTAATCCTACAGATAAAGAATCAATCATGATTTTAGGTGGCGGACCAAATCGAATTGGTCAAGGTATTGAATTTGATTATTGTTGTGTTCATGCTGCATTAGCTTTACGTGAAGATGGCTTTGAGACCATCATGGTTAACTGTAACCCTGAAACGGTTTCTACCGATTATGATACATCTGATCGTTTATATTTTGAATCTATCACTTTTGAAGATGTACTTGAAATTGTACGTGTTGAAAAGCCTAAAGGCGTAATTGTTCAGTACGGAGGTCAAACCCCGCTTAAACTAGCACGCGCTTTAGAAGCTGCGGGTGTACCAATTATTGGAACCTCACCGGATGCCATTGACCGTGCAGAAGACAGAGAGCGTTTCCAACAAGCGGTTGACCGTTTAGGTTTATTACAACCTGAAAATGCAACAGTAACTTCAATTGATGAAGCCATGGCTAAAGCTGAAGCGATTGGCTTCCCACTTGTTGTTCGTCCTTCATACGTATTAGGTGGTCGTGCAATGGAAATTGTATACGACTTAGATGATTTACGTCGTTACATGACAGAAGCTGTAAGCGTTTCTAACGATTCACCAGTATTACTTGATCACTTCTTAGATGATGCGATTGAAGTTGATATTGACGTGATTTGTGATGGTACTGATGTGGTTATTGGCGGCATTATGCAACACATTGAACAAGCAGGTGTTCACTCAGGTGACTCAGCATGTTCATTACCTGTATATAGCTTAAGCCAAGAAGTTCAAGACGTAATGCGTAAGCAAGTTACCGATTTAGCTTTTGAGCTAGGTGTTATTGGTTTAATGAATACGCAAATGGCTGTTAAAAATGGTGAAGTTTATCTTATTGAAGTAAACCCTCGTGCCGCACGTACAGTTCCATTTGTATCTAAAGCAACAGGTGTTCCTTTAGCTAAAATTGGCGCACAAGTTATGGCAGGTAAAACCTTAAAAGAATTAGGTATTACTAAAGAAGTTATTCCACCATACTTTTCTGTTAAAGAAGTTGTTATACCATTTAACAAATTCCACGGTAGTGACCCATTGGTTGGACCAGAAATGCGTTCAACAGGTGAAGTTATGGGGGTTGGTGATACATTTGAAGAAGCCTTTGCTAAAGCTAACTTAGGTGCAGGTGTATCTGTTCCTAAAGATGGCCGTGCCTTAATTTCTGTTCGTAACAGTGATAAAGGTCGTGTACTTGATTTAGCCAAGAAAATGGTTGAGTTAGGGTACGAGCTAGATGCTACTCATGGTACTGAAGTTATTTTACGCGAAGCAGGTGTTCCTGTACGTCGTGTAAATAAAGTACATGAAGGTCGTCCTCATATTCTTGATAGAATTAAGAATAGCGAATATACCTACATTATTAATACAACAGAAGGCCGTAAAGCCATTGAAGATTCAAAAGTTTTACGTGGCGGCGCATTACGTTATAAGGTGGCATACACTACAACATTGAATGCAGCCTTTGCAGCGTGCCAAGCTCATGCCGCAGATGATAGAAATACGGTTAACTCTATTCAAGAATTACACCTTCGTTGTAAGTAAGCCTCTAGCTTTATGGTGAGTAGTGATTTAAGATGTTAGGTCGCTACTCACATTGTATTTATTTTTAAATAAAGCAATTTACCCGTTGAGTAAAAATTATTTTTAAAGTGGTGTTTCTAACGAAAGACCACTTTTTTATTTGTTATACCAGTTTTTTTAATTAAATTGGTAATATTGAAAATTAAGAAGAAATAAAATGACTAAATACCCAATGACACTTCTTGGCGCTGAACAGTTAAAAGAAGAATTAAGAATTTTAAAAACAGAAAAACGTCCACGTATTGTTAAAGATATTGCTGAAGCACGTGAACATGGTGATTTAAAAGAAAATGCTGAATACCATGCAGCAAAAGAAGAGCAAGGTTTTTGCGAAGGTCGTATCCAAGATATTGAAGGGCGTCTTTGTAATGCTCAAGTTATTGATATAACTAAAATACCGAACACCGGAAAGGTTATTTTTGGAGTTACGGTTAAATTATTAAATATTGATACGGAAGAAGAAGTGACTTATCAAATTGTTGGTGATGATGAGGCTGACTTTAAAACAGGTCGTATTTCATTAAACTCTCCAATTGCTAGAGGCTTAATTGGTAAAGAAGTTGACAGTGAAATTGAAATAACAACTCCAGGTGGAGTGGTTGAATACGAAATTATTTCAGTTGATCATATTTAATATTTATATCATTTTATAGGTATTAAAAAAGGTGCTACGAGCACCTTTTTTTATAATTGAATGATAATATTTCATATTAATAACATCTCACCTTTTTTATCAATAATAGCCCTAGAGAAGCTAAGAATTAAACTATTCGGCAATTGCTACTAAAGTAGACGTAACATCAGATGCATTAAATTGTTCTTCAGTTTGAGTTACAAGCATTGCATCTGCTGTTTCTTCAATGTTCAATGTTAATATGCTTATGTTTTTCATAGCTTGAGCTAATTCAGCGTTTACATTGGTTTCAATAACTACATCGTTTATAGTTTCCACTTTTACTAACTCTGCAGCTTGTGTTAACGCTGAAGCAGCTAAAGCTAAAGTGAATATGGCTGTGTTTGTTAATATTTTTACGTTTTTCATTTTTGGTACCTCTAAAAAAATACATTAATTTACGTATAGATTTTTAGGACCTATTTTCTCAATATTAATTGTGGGTTGGGAGTCACAATTTTTTCTATAGCCCATCTGGTTATGGGGTTGAGATGAAGTCCTTCATCTATGGTGTATATATTAAGCTAATGCATTGAACAATAAAAACGATCAAATTTAATGTTAGTCATTAGATAAACTAATGGATACTTGTGTAGGATTTGGATATCATATTCTTGTAAGTAATAAGATCAAATATAATAACAACCCAGTTGAGTGAAACCTACTAATGGCAAGTAAATTACCGCCTCTGAACGCATTAAGAGTGTTTGAAGCCGCTGCAAGACAGCTTAGCTTTACACGAGCTGCTGATGAACTTTTTGTGACGCAAGCCGCTGTTAGCCACCAAGTTAAAGCATTAGAAGAATTTATTGGAATTAAATTATTCATGCGGAAAAATAGATCACTATTTTTAACAGAGGAAGGGCAATCTTATTATTTAGATATTAAAGATGTTTTCAATCTGATTAAAGAATCTACAGAGAAACTACTCGCACGTGGCGAAAAAGGAGCTATTACCGTTAGTGTGCAAGCGAGCTTTGCTATTCAATGGCTTGTACCACGATTAAAAGCTTTTAGTCTTTTACATCCTGACATTGATGTACGTATTAAAGCAGTAGATCAACCTGATAATTTATTAACAGAAGATATAGATATTGCTATTTATTATGGTCACGGTAGTTGGGGAGATGTTAATGCTGTTAAATTACATCAAGAATATTTAATTCCTGTTTGTTCTCCGTTAATTTTTTCTAGCGGTAAATCGTTGAAGCGTATTGAAGACTTAGCAAATCATACATTATTACATTATAAATCAAGGGAAGACTGGAAACGCTGGTTTAAAAAAGTAGGTTTGAAGGGCGTAGACGTAAATAATGGGCCTATATTTAGTCATTCTGCTATGGTTGCACAAGCCGCTATACATGGCCAAGGTGTCGCTTTAGCGCATAGTGCCTTTGCTAAACCAGATATTGATTCAGGGCGCTTAATTTGTCCTTTTAATGAAATTTTAGTGAGTAAAAACTCACATTATATTGTCTGCAGAGAGCATCAACTTGAGTTAGGTAAAATATCAGCCTTTAGAGATTGGGTTTTAAACACCGTAGCGCAAGAACAAGAAGAAGATTTATATGACAACGATTAACTTCCCCTCCGTTATTGAAAACTTTGTTGAGAAGCCTAAGGCTTTGTTTATTTTTGCTCATGGAGCTGGAGCAGATAAAAGCCATCATTTCATGGAAAATTTTGCCTTAAAGTTAAATGAAAAAAATATAAATGTAGTACGTTTTAATTTTCCTTACATGGATAAACGTTTACTTGATGGAAGAAAGTACCCACCTAATAGAATGCCGCAATTAGAAGCCTGCTATGAGTTGTTACTTGAAAAATACATACCTAGTACCTCTAACGAATTACCGCTATTTATTGGCGGAAAATCTATGGGAGGTCGTGTAGCTGCAACACTCTCAAAACAGCTGCTTGAGCACGTTAAAGGTACTATTTGTATAGGTTTTCCTTTTCATCCTCAGAAAAAGCCTGAAAATCTGCGTTTAGCTCCATTGCAAGAGACTGTGTTACCTATATTGATCCTTCAAGGCGATAGAGATGCATTAGGTAATAAAGAAGAGATAGAAAATTACGCGTTATCTGATTTATGTGAAGTGATTTATTTTACAGATGGTGATCATGATTTAAAGCCACGAGTTAAGTCAGGCTATACTCAAGAGCAGCATCTTAAAACAGCGGTAGAACAATTAGTCAGGTTTGTTCATGAAAAATCTTAATATGATACGGTTATTATTGCTTTTTGTTGGTATAAGTGGCGCTTTTTCAGTATTATTCGGCGCTTGGTTTGCTCATGCAGGGCAAACATTATCTGCAATTGATAAAGTTAGAATTGACAGTGCGCAGTTTTATCAATTTATTCATACGCTTGCTTTATTTATAACAACACTTTGGTATATAAAAATACCATCGAAGTGGTTGTTAGGTTCTTGCGTATGTTTCTGTTTAGGTATTTTGTGTTTTAGCGGAAGTTTATACGTTAAAACATTTTTTGCATTTTCTGATATCGGCATTGTTATCGGAAAACTAGCACCTGTAGGTGGTATGTTATTAGCTTTAGGTTGGTTGTGTATTATATTTATTGGCAAGAAATTGCTCGAAAATTATGATCAAGCACATCGTTAAAAGCTATTCATTCACTCTTTGGGTAATTACCCTCGTTCATTAGAAAGTAAATAAGAAAGTAAATATGGCCTCTATTATATTATATTGTCGCCCCGGCTTTGAAAAAGAGTGTGGAGCAGAAATTCAAGAAAAAGCAGCATGGAATGAAGTGTACGGCTACTTAGAATTGAAAAAAAATGAAGGGCTTGTTTATTTTCATTTAAATAATGCGGAAGAGGGCGAGCAGCTGATCAGTAAAATGCCACTGAGTCGTTTGATTTTTGCTCGTCAGTGGTTTTTAACGATAACAGAAAAGTTAGATTTACCTGACTATAACCGTGTTGAAGCGATTACTGAAGCCCTAGGTACTGATTGGCAATATGCTGATTTACGTATGGAAATGACGGACACGAATGATGGTAAAGAGCTTTCTAAATTTTGCCGTAAACTAGCCGTCCCACTTAGACAAGCGCTAAGAAAAATAGGCTCTTTAACAGAAAAGAATGATAAAGACGGTGCAATACTACATGCCTTATTTTTAAGTGGTAATGAGGTTATTTTAGGTTATTCACACGCGCACAATTCGTCTTTACATGTTATGGGCATACCTCGTTTAAAATTCCCTAATGCAGCGCCTAGTCGCTCAACCCTTAAACTTGATGAAGCCTTTTTATATTTTATTCCTAAAGACGAATGGGATGAACGTCTCACTTCAGGTATGAATGCTGTTGATTTAGGCGCAGCACCAGGAGGTTGGACATATCAGCTAGTCAGACGTGGTATGATGGTAACTTCTATTGATAATGGCGCTATGGCTGATTCACTGATGGAAACTGGTCAAGTAAAACATCGAATGATGGATGGCTTTAAATACACACCAACGAAGCAAAATAACTATTGGTTAGTGTGCGACATGATTGAAAAGCCGCAACGTGTAGCCAAACTGATGGCTGAGTGGTTACTAAAAGGTTATTGCAAAGAAGCTATGTTTAACTTAAAGCTTCCAATGAAAGGTCGTTACCAGCAGGTAAATGAAGATCTTCAAACCATGAAAGATATGTTTACTCATTATAAAGTTAAGTACGAACTTTACGCTAAGCATTTATATTATGACCGTGAGGAAGTTACTGTTCACGCGAGAATTTTATCGCCTTTACCTGAATTTTAATCATAATTTAAATAACCTCAACTCGGGATAAGCAAAGTTACTCAACAAGCTATTTTTACGCCTAACTTCGTTGAATTTATTACTAATAGCCAGCTATTAGATAGAAAAATTCGCCTTGTTATACATAAAAATATCAATGTTGAGAGACTAATATAGCTTAGGAAAACAAAAACACACACCAATTAATTGATAAATAAAGCTTTTAATTAATTCACTAACATTCATTAACCCGAGTTTAGGTTAAATAACCTAGACTTGTAATACCAAACGCATTAATAAACCTGAAATAAAACAGAAAACCCTAAGTTATATTATTAATAACTTAGGGTTTTTTATTGTGTAAAGCGTATGAATAACGTAGTAGTAATCAGGAGAAGAAAATATACTATTTCCTTCTCCTATACATTATACCTATATTATTAATAAAACTTTACTGCTGTTTCGAAGCAACTATATTAACAGGGTATATTAGTGCATCGTGATTTTTACCGTCACTACTTGTAAATGATACTCGTAATTGATAGAAGTGACCTTCGGGCAGTTCAGCTGTTGGTGTTGCACCTTTTAGTGGTATTACCATTTTTGCGCTACCTGAGGTCGTTTTTAATACACTAGCGTCAGTTAATACAATATCTTTTGCTGGTATCCATTTAGATTTGAAGTGTCTTAACCAGAATCTCATTCCACCTTCGTCAGCTGAAATAACTTCATTACCACTACCTGCATGATATTCAACATTTAAAGTAATATTATCGTCAACGATCGGGGTACCATTATCATATTTTTCGCTGTTAATAATTTTTAGGAAAGGTTCAACGAATGGCTCAACAGTAAGCTTGATACTCTCTTGAATCTTTTTATTACTTTTTGATATAGCTGTAATAGTTACCTCTCCTTTGGATAAGCTTGTTACTACACCCGTACCGCTTACAGTTGCAACTGTAGTATTACTACTTATCCATGTTAAATCAGCATTATCAGCATACTCAGGAGTTATGGTTGCGTTTATCGTCATTGATTCACCAGCAATTAGGTTTGTTGATTTAGCTGATAAAGAAATGTTTTTAAGTGGTTGTGTAAACCATTTCACTATGTTTACTTTACTACTGCTAGATAGGTTGTTTATTGGGCTTGTTGCAGTAATTATAGCTGTTTGATTTACATCACCCACTGCGGTGATAAAACCTTCATCATTTACGGTTACAACATCGCTGTTACTTGACGACCAGTTTACATTTTTGTCTGCATTTATTGGTAATATTAGAGGATGTAGGTTAATTGATGTTCCTTTTCTAATATCTGTTGTTGATGGGTGTATATTTATTTTTTGAGGATCAATTTTATTTGTATCAAATAGCTGATTAGCTTTTTTATTCAAAATCTCAAGATCTTCTCCATTGCGCCATCTTACTTTAATACTTTCAATAACGTCTTCTTTACCTAGACCAAAATGAACAATATTGAGTAAGCTTTGCGAGAAAACAGCACCTGCTGATCCTACGCGTTTACGATATTCATGGGTAGGTGTTTTAATGATGACTTCAGCAGATATTGCATCAACGTTAGACTTAGGAGCGTACCCCACTTTCACTAATGCGTAATTGCCTTGATCAGCTAGATTTTTAGATTCATTTGAGTAAAGGTACCATTCTCCATCTTCACTGCCGTTTAACAAGTCAAGATCACCATCTAAATCAAAATCAAAAGCTTGGCCCATATCTCCATTTCCTGGCCCACCAACATCATTAGCACCATGCATGGTTAATGTTTCAAAGCTGCCTTTGCCTGTATTTAATAACATTAGATCAGAAATTCTAGAGCCAATTAATCCCCAACGATATACAAAAAGATCTTGATGACTATCGTTATTAAAATCACCCGTTGTTACACCTAATGCATTACCGCCTGTTGGGATATTCCATTCCTTTGAAGCATCGACAAAGCTCCCACCTTCATTTTTTAATAAGATATCACTAATATTTCTATTTTCTGGTTCAAAGCCCAACGTGACATCATTAACGCCGTTGAGGCTAAATCGGAATGACCAAAAAATATTACCATTACGGACTAAAGCTGATTTCCAGCGACCGTTACCTAAGTGGCCAAAGTAGACCCCATTTTCAGAAATATCATCAGGCCAACCTTGCGCATCATTTTGTTTAAGATCGAATTCTTCCCCAGGTTTTAATATTTTTGATGATTTTTTATTACCTAGAAATATAGGGTAATCTTTACCTCTAAAAGCGCCTTGAGTCATGTAGTTGTATTTATGAAATTTAATGTCTCCATCAGCAATAAATTCAAACTCATTAACCCCTTTATAGCCGCGAGGTTTTATTGAAAATTCTTTAGTTATAGGGTCATGATCTACAGAGGGTGCTTCACCATAGCCATGCTCAAATACTTTACCTCGAGCAAGATACAGATCTAAATCACCGTCATTATCAATATCAATATCAGTTAACGCCATTACATCTTTAAGTGCTCTAATATCTTGTGGAAACTGTGAAGTGATATCAGTAAAAGTAAAGTCACCATTACCTTGCCACACAGATAAAGGGCTATATAGAATAATGTCATCAATATTATCGTTATTAAGATCAGTGATCAGCGCACGTGAAGGTTCTTGGTCTTCTAAACCTGCTATAGCTGTGTATTCAAAGGTCCCATCACCTAAATTTTTATAAAATAATTGCTGTGGTTTAGAGTGGGTGAGGCTAGATTCATTTAATAGCATTAAGTCTAAGTCGCCGTCTAAATCCATATCAGACCATTTTGCGCCACGGCCACGCCCACCTTTATCTATATTTACATCGCCGGTACTTAATACAAATTGACCATTATTATTTTTATAAAAATTTGCTTTTGTAGGTTGTTTACCGTTTCCTCCACCCATTGTTAAAACAAGATCTAAGTCACCATCGTTATCATAATCGCCGGCTGCCGTACCGTGTAAGTCTTGCATGAACCATCTAGAAAGATTTTTACTATGTTTAGTTACTGTACCGTCGCCATTATTCCAATAGAGTTTACTGGTTTCAGCATTGTGGTTATTAACAATAAAGTCATAGTCACCATCATTGTCAATATCAGCAATAGTTGGCCCACCATATTTAATCGAGCT
Source organism: Pseudocolwellia sp. G5-9 (assembly GCF_055808995.1). NCBI lineage: Bacteria > Pseudomonadati > Pseudomonadota > Gammaproteobacteria > Alteromonadales > Colwelliaceae > Pseudocolwellia > Pseudocolwellia sp. G5-9. The sequence goes on along the minus strand of NZ_CM147893.1, from coordinate 1,363,567 downwards.
TGCTTTATCCATACCTGCTTTTACGGTGATGTCTTGATATTGAGGTATAGCTAATCCGTCTACTTCTTCAAATGTTAGGTTATTAAGCGTGATATCAGCATTATTTGATTTTATCGTTAGTTTTACTTCACCAGATTCATCAAACTTTACAATAGCATTTAATATTTGTTGTCCCTTTTTGGGAATGTTTAGGTTGTCTATTAATAGCTTGTTGTTGGCATAAACACTAATGTATGCATAAGGTTTTGGATTGTTAATATCAAATTTGATTTTTTTGACCAAATCACCGGTTATTGTATGTTGAATAACAATGGGAGAATTTGCTTTTATTGAGATTGCTGAAGCAATACTATTTGTATTTGAACAGGCATTAAGCAAGCTTCCTGATACAACAATAGCAACTAATGTTTTTAATAGTTTGTTTGGATTATTATAAATTTTCATGGTTTTGGTTAACTGTATTTTGTTGACAATAAAGTGACTTTACTAAATAAACTATCAAACAGGTAGGGATTTTAAAAAATAATATAAATTTTTAGGTTATATACCTGTTGTTATTCAAAATGCTTTGAAATATGTATTTTGAGTGGTAACAGGTATATGCAGATATTGATTTTACGTTTGATTTTTTTGGGGAGGATTGTGATTTTTAAATTTAATACAATATTTTAGAGCATCATAATAATTTGAATGATTCGTAAGCATTCTTACCTGAGACAAGTAATATGTTGTTTTTAAACAATAAGGGGGTGCATTCTTCTTGTGTTGTTATCCCATCTGATTTTACATGATGGGTTCTATAAAACGTGACTTGATAATAGTCATTATCAATCCGTTTAGCTTCTGTAATGTCTGGGCTACCAAGTAAGTGTAAGGCTTCATCAAAAGTAAATTTATTTAGTTCTACGGTAGTTAAAAAGTTTCTAATGTAATCTTCTCTTTCTTCCCACTGCATTTTAGATGGGTTGTCGTCATAAAATTTTAGTACGAGCGCAAAGCTAATAATATATATAGCTAATGCAATAATGGCGCGTATTATAAATTTATGATTCATGAAAAGCCTTGTTTATATAAATACGAGTATTTAGTAATTGTTAACGCACATCATGATGTATTTAAATGTGAGTGTTTAGATAAATCTTATAAATAAAAAAGCGTTATGTGAAGTCGTTTGATCCTATTTAAAAGGGAGCTAAACGAATCTAGACTATTTTATATATTATTGATATCGAATATCTTTCAAGTTAAAGCCAAGCGGAATATCATTTTTTAGAGATAATAGCTTCCGGCTGAGTTCGATTGTATCTATGTGTTCAGCCAACTTTTTAGCAATACTACCTTTAAGGTTTTCTGCTGAAGTTATCGCTGTAAGTGAGCCGTATTCATTTAATAAATCAGATGCCGTAATTTGACCTATACCAGCAACGCCAGGGATTTTATTGGTACTATCGCCGGTAAGCGTCCATAAATCAATGAGCTGTTCTGGTGTTACATTAAATTTTTCAAGTACGTAGGCTTCATTAAGATAACGTCTGTTAAAGTAATCATAAACATTAATATGATTATTGAGCATAGATAAAAAGCACTTATCAGTAGAGATAATAGTAACGTTTTGTCCCTTCAAAGCTACTTTAATGGCGAGTGTTGCAATTAAATCGTCAGCTTCATCAGTTTCAGAAATTAATGAATCTACATTCATTTCCATCAGTTCATCTTGAATACAAGAGAGATGGTTGGCTAAATGCTCAGGCATTTTCTTTCTGCCTTTCTTATAATCAGGAAAAAGTTCGTAGCGCCAACAGGGATTTTTACTGTCAAATACAGTAAGAATATGAGTAGGTTGTTGTTGTTCTATTATTTTTTTTACTGCATTTATACAAGCTTGTTGAGTGTTGAACAATACTTGCTGTTTGGTATTGTCCGACAACTCATTATTCATTAAAAAAGGGCGCTCTTGTACTGCGTAGATTCTTCTAATTAAATTTAAAGCATCTATAAGTACAAGGTGTACACTCATTTTATTCTCCGATAACACGATAGCAAGGCTGGTATTTAGTGCCAGGAAGTTTCATACGTTCTTGTTCAACAAACGATTTTAAAAGTTTATCCATTAAAGCCATTATTTTTGGATCTCCAGTTATCTCAAAAGGACCATGCTCCCTTACTTCTTTAATACCAGATGACTTAACATTACCGGCGACAATACCTGAAAATATACGTCTTAAATTTGCAGCAAGTGTCGAGGTTTCTTGATCATAGCTAATATTTTGGTTTGCCATATTTTCATGTGTGGGTTCAAAAGGGCGCTGAAAATCAGATTCTATGACTAAAGACCAGTTAAAGTGGTAAGAATCACCAATTTCTCTTCGATAAGTGAGTACGTCTTCAAGCTCTATTTTTAACGTTTTTGCCACTTTTTCAGCATCACCAATAATAATTTTATACAAGCTTTGTGCTTTGGCACCTAAGGTTGCGCCAATAAAAGCATCTATTTCTTTAAAGTATTCTTCACTTTCTACAGGTCCCGTTAAAATAATAGGGAGTTTTTGTGCTTGGTTTTTACTGTTAAGCATTATACCTAATAAATAAAGTAATTCTTCTGATGTACCTGCGCCACCAGGAAAAATAATAATACCATGAGATATACGAACAAAAGCTTCAAGTCTTTTTTCAATATCAGGCATTATAACTAATTCATTAACAATCGGGTTTGGTGGCTCTGCAGCAATAATACTCGGTTCAGTTAAACCTATATAGCGACCAAAGTTATTACGCTGTTTTGCATGACCTATAGTTGCGCCTTTCATTGGCCCTTTCATTGCTCCGGGCCCACAACCAGTACAAATATTAAAACCACGTAAGCCAAGTTGATAGCCGACTTCTTTGGTATATTTATATTCAATTTGGTTGATGGAATGACCACCCCAACAAGTAATTAAATTAGGATCAGTTTCGGGTTGGATAACATTAGCGTTACGCAAAATATCGAATGTTACATGTGTTATTTCGCTTGAGTCGTTACTGATATTTTTATATTTAGTGTTGGTAAATAATATATCTCTTAAAACTACAGATAAATGCTCTTGAATACCTTTAATGATGGTGCCATCAACAAATGCATGTTGAGGTGGGTTTTCTAGGTCTAACTTTATACCGCGTTCACGCCTTAATACTTGAATGTGAAAATCAGTATATTTTTGATAAATTTCTTCGGCATCATCTGTATGGCTACCTGCGTTTAATACAGCAAGAGAACAGTTTCGGTATAAGTTGTATAAATCGCTTGTTGCAGATTTTTGAAGTTGATCTACTTCTACTTGAGAAAGTAGTTTCATGTTTCCTACAGGATTAAGTTGTGTATGCATGTTTATTCCTTTTCTGAAGGCCTAGGATGAAATGTTTGATGTAATAGGCCAAAGTATTAACACGATAAAAAATATACAGCGTTAATACTTATGATGATAAATGAAGGTTATACGTAAACTACTTGATTTTTTCCTTCGGCTTTAGCTTGATAAAGAGCCTCGTCGGCTCGCTCGAATGCGGTATGGGTATTATCTTCTTTGTTGATATGGCTAGCGCCCACTGAAATGGTAATGCTGACTTTATCGTTTTTAAATTTAAAGGGTAAGCGGGCTATTTGCTGTCTGAGGGTATCTAAGCGTTGTAAAAGTTGTGTTTTGTTAATTTCAGACATAATTAACACGAATTCTTCACCACCGTAGCGAGCTACGAATGCATGTTCACTAATTTGCTTTTTCAAGGTGTTTGCTATTACTTGTAATGTCTTATCGCCTGCTGTATGGCCGTAGGTATCATTTATACGTTTAAAGTCATCTAAATCTAAAACAACAATCGCTAAGTCAAAATTATTACTGTGAAACTTCATAAGTGCTTTGGCGTAGTAGTCATCAAAAGCCGCTCTGTTAGCCAGCTTAGTTAAGGCATCTGTCATGCTTTTAGTTTGTTGTTCTTGAATTCGTTTTTCAAAGGTTTTACTTTGTTCTTCTAGTGATTTTACCTTAGCGGACATATCTTGCATTTTAGCTTGTAGTAAGTTGTTTTGTTCTTGTTCAAGTTCTGATTTTTTTTGTAAAGTAAGCGCTATGCGTTTCAACTTGTTGTTTATATCATTTTTTATCGTATTAATAGATGTGGCGTTATTAATATCTGTTGCCATTTCACCGACTTGTTTTTGAAGTATATTGTTTATTTTTTCATGTTTAGAGCCTGACTCAGAGCTCATCTCCAATGTGCTTTTAACTGCTGATTGCACAGTAGAAAGTGTTTCGCTTAATGTTGATAAAAAGACTTTTGCTGTATTTCGTTCATTTTTTAAGTCTTCTACAATAACATCAAATACTTCAAAAAAGCGGTCTAATAAATTGCTATTAGACATGTCAGGCGTTATTTTGGCTTTAACTGTTGATAGTTGTTTTGTGTTGATATCAGATAAAGCAAGCTCATTTAATATACCAGAAAATTTCTCGATAAATTCTTTGCTGACAGGTTGTTCAGTATCTAATTCATTTATATTTTTTAATGAGGTTACGGCGGTTGTACCATTACCTGTAGGAGTATTTTTTGAAGCTAAAACGATAGTGTAAAAAGAGACTAACTGACTTAACAGAGGAATATATTGAACCACCGCATCTTTTTCATCTTCACTGCTTTCTAGCAAAGAACGTAAATCACGTCTAAGTCCACTAGGTAAACCATTAACTTTTTGTAATGATTTTCCTGCTAATAAAAAATCGTTGTGTAGGGTTTTTATATTGGCAGCATTGGTTGTAGAGTGTTGCTGTAATAGTTGAGATATTACTGAAATTTGCTTTTCAATATCAGCTAATGCAGCCGATTTTTTTAGTAAATTTCTTAAATTGGCTAACTTATTATCTAATGTTTTATCTTGGCCTTTACAGGTTTGAGATAATTTTCCAATAAAATCAACTAACATCGAAGATTGAGTCTTCAAGTCATTTTCTAATGACGCACGCGACGAAATAGCGGCTTCTAATTTACGCTTTAATTGAGTTACCTGCGTATCAGATGATGGTGTATCGCTCATAAAAGGAATTATGTCCTGCCAATCGAATCATTTAACTTAATCCTTTAATTATGTTTAAAACATAATAAAGCGATTCGAAATTAAAATGTGTATTTAACTAGTATATATCAAAATTTATCATAGCACTGATTATTGTGACAGCGATTTGTATGGATAAGTAATTAGTTCGTATGTACTTTATGACATTTATGTTAATAATTTGTAGTTAATATATTCGTTAGCTTGAATAGTCATAAATATGACAAGTTAGCTACTTATTGTCTTAATGTTCTTAAACAAGGAGCAATAATATTTTCTGTTGTTCTAAAAGGATTAATGTCTAATCCACCTCTTCTTGTATAACGAGCAAATACGGTAAGCTTTTCGGGCGTAAAAGCATTCATCAAATCAGTAAAAATTCGTTCAACACATTGTTCATGAAACTCGTTATGTTGCCTAAATGAAATCAAGTAACTTAATAATGATGCTTCATCTATCTCAGTACCAGAATAAGTAATATAAACACTGGCCCAATCGGGCTGATTGGTAATTAAACAATTAGACTTTAGTAAATGACTGACTAAGGCTTTATTTTCAACACTATTGTTATTATCAGAGAGTGATAATAAGGCTGGATTAATATCGTAAGTATCAATAGTTACATCTATGTCATCAATACACTTTGCTGAAGTTGAAGCAATATTTAAGGCGGTACATTCGTCAATTTTAAAAAGAGCTACACGTGCTTGGCAGCCAGCTGTTTTAGACAAATCTTGAGTTAAGCATTTTTGTACTTCATCCCAAGTACTAAATTTGCTTTGATTAAAACTATTCAAATAAAGTTTAAACGACTTAGATTCAACAATATTTGGGCTAGTGCAATCAAATCTGAATTCAGCAACAGCAACAATAGGTTTACCTTTACTGTTCAACCAAGAAAGCTCGTAACCGTACCAAACATCTTCACCTTTAAAGGCAAGGTTATTTGCATCTATTCCTAAACCATCCCTGTTTAACGAGCGAGGTACGCCTTGTAATAATTGAGGGTTGTATTCACTACAATATTCAGTAGGTTTACCTAAAGATAAATCGTTTAGTTCGATAGAATTTTTGTATAAAGTCATAAAGGGCTTGTTATCAATATTGTGTTAACGTATTTTGCACGCAGAATATGCGTTTATTTTAAAGGATCTTTCTCTGATATGACATTACCAAATACTTCTGTAAAAAATACTTTGTTAGCATTTACCACTTCTTATATCGAAAAGTATCAGGAAGTTCATCACCAATTACCTGTCGTTGTATCAGATAAAGACTGGGTTTCTCCTTGTGAACAAGGGCAAAGTAACGAAGAAGAAAGCTACTGGAAGCCTATTGAAATTGATAGTGATTTAAATTTTGAAAATGTTGAAAAAGCGCTTGAATTTTCACTTCATCAAGACATAAAAGACTATTTTACCTGTGTATATAGCGAATCAATTGAAGCTGAGAGTGCCGATGGCAAGCTTTCATTACTTTTACCATGGAACAAAGATGACTTTGAAAGGCTACAGCAAAACCTGATAGGCCATATTATGATGAAACAAAAGTTAAAGCAGAGTATTACTATTTTCTTTGCGGTAACAGATGAAGACGACATGATCATTTCAATTGATAATGAAACGGGTGAAGTTTGGGTCGAGCAAGTAGGGTGTTTGCCTCATAAAAAATTAGCTAATAATCTTGTTGAATTTATTGCGGGTTTAACGCCGAGTGTGCACGCTTCTTAGATTAAACCGTTAGTTTACTTTTTAGCTTTTCGTTTTCTCGTAAACTTTCTCGGGGCAGTTGATTGCGGTAACCCTGTAAAACTAATGTTTTTTACTTCGTTAATTAGTTGCCCTAAGTTTTGTTCAACACCACCAATAAAGGCTTGATAATTGAGTGATTGAGTACTTATTGATTCAAGCTGCGATTCCCAAAGAGCTGTCATATCGGGTTGTGAAATTCGTAAGGGCAAAGCAGTAATTAATTTTCTCCCTATTTCTGTTGCTCTTATTTCTTTTCCTTTTCGTGTTAAAAATTGGCGCTTAAAAAGTAACTCTATAATGCCCGCACGTGTTGCTTCAGTTCCTAAACCGTCTGTTTCTCGTAAAGCTTTTTTAATATCTGGGTCTGTTACATAACGCGCTATGCCAGTAAGGGCTGACAAAATAGTCGCGTCGGTAAAAGGTTTAGGTGGGCTCGTGTTTTTTTCTATCAAATTTCCTTGTAAGCAATGTACTGTATCGCCCACTTTTACGTTAGGTAATTGGGTTGCTGAAAACTCTTTATCTTGAGAGTTAGTATCTTTATTTTTATTAAATGAGGGAAATAAATCTTTCCAACCGTTTTTAACAATATCTTTTTGTTTACTAATAAAAAGCCCACCGCTTATAACAGTATCAATTTGTTTATCTACATATTCAAAATTAGGATAAAACTGCGCGATATATTGGCGTGCTACTAACTCATAAATTTTTTCTTCAGTTGAAGATAATACACCTGTTGGTTTATTTTTAGCGGTAGGAATAATGGCATGATGTGCACTGACTTTTTTATCATTCCATACTCGGCTTTTTTTCTTTAAATCAGCTGATTTAAGCATAGGTGCAAGTTTATTTGAAACTTGGCTAATGGCACTGGTAACGGCTGTTACATCGTTTAAATGCTCAACGGGTAAGTATTGGCAGTCTGATCTTGGGTAGGTGATGAGTTTGTGTTTTTCGTAAAGATTTTGACAAGTATCTAATACTTGTTTTGCGGTCATACCAAATGCTTTTGCAGCCGCTATTTGTAAGCCAGATAAACTAAAAAGTAACGGCGCTTGTTGCTGTTTTTTATCTTGCGTTACTTTGGTGATTTTACCGGGTTGATCAGTAATTCGGTTTACTACATTTAACGCAAGCTCTTTTGATAGTACGCGTTTTTCTTCATCCATGTAAGGTTCGCAAGCTTTGCTTGGTTGCCATTTTCCTTGAAATTTTTCACCGTTGTTTGTGGCTATGTCTGCTAGTACCTCATAAAAAGGTTTTGAAATAAAGTTGTTTATTTCAATATCACGATTTACCACTAAACCTAAAATAGGTGTTTGAACTCGTCCTATCGATAATACGCCTTGGTAGCCAGATTTTTGTCCTTGCAGCGTGCATAAACGTGTCATATTTAAACCGTAAAGCCAATCGGCTCTTGCTCTAGCAAGGGCTGATGTAGCTAAGGGAATATAATTTTTATTAGGCTTTAGGTTGTTAACAGACTTTTTTACCGCAGCAAAATTCATATCACTTATTAAACAACGTAAGGCGTTATTTATTTTGGTTTTGGAAGCTCCGCAATAACTAATGGCTTCATCTACTAGAATTTGACCTTCTCTGTCTACATCACCAGAATTTACGATAATATCTGATTGCTTAATTAAGCGTTTAATCACTGTCAGTTGTTTTCGTGTTTTACTTTTTGGTTTTAATTGCCATTGTTGCGGAATAATAGGTAGATGCTCAACAACCCATTTTTTATATTTTACATCATAATCTTCAGGCGGAGCTTGCTCTAGCAAATGGCCAATACACCAAGTAACAATATCGCCATTTCCTGCTTCAATAAAACCATCATTTTTTTTATGTGGTTTAGGCAATACGTCGATAATTGCTCTTGCTAAACTGGGTTTTTCCGCAATAAATAACTTCAATTCTATTAAACCTGTTTACACTACTTATTAGTTGTACTGTTTATTTATACATGCTTTATTGCTAAGTGTAAAATAAATCGAAAGAATTTAACTTGTTTTTAGCTGTTTTTTTATTTTTGAGTTAATTGTAGTAGCTGCGCTTTTACTTTGGCTAGTTCAGCCTTAATAGGTCCAAGTGCGTTATCTATTGCTACCGTAATAGCTTCATTAATTAATTCAGCAGATAATTCATCATTCTCAATTAAGGGAGTATTTTTATCTTCTGGTGCTGATGTTTCAAATAAAACGCAATTCTCAGGTTCGTGTTGCCAACTTCTTAATGCACTAATTATTTGAGGTAAAGGTAATGGGCTTGCGACTTTTGACTTAATCAAAGCAACACTAGGTTTTTTTCCTTCATTAGCTAATTGATTGGCGATAATTATAATTTTTTCAAAGTTAGTCATTTTTATAAACCTAAAGTTAATGTAGCTAAATTTTAGTGTATTTTACTAAATTTAAATACGATTATCTTTAATTTATAAATAAAATAGCTTTAAATCAAGTAGTTATATTTTTGGTTTAGTGTTTGCTAATTGAATTAATACTCAGTGTTGTGATGACTTATTATTGCTCAGTGATCACAGTAATTTTTATCTTATTAGGAAATATCATGAAAAAAACATTATTAGCTTTACTTCTTGTTGCACCGATTGCTACTACTTTAAGTGGCTGCGTTATTGCCATTGATGGTGACGATAGAGATCACATGTTTCAAAATGATCACGAGCGCGAATTTGAAAACCGCAAAAAAATAGCTAACATGCCTTTATACCCGTAACCAATCAAGAGGCTATTTCAGAGCACTTGAGCGATATCAATTCAAGGCAATGCTTTGCAATAATGGTCGTTCCCTTATAAAAAGCATTAACGAAGAAGTGATTTTGCTCAAGTGCTTCTACGATGGGTCTAAAAACAATTTATGCTGCGTTATTAACTTTAGTCAGGGAATAACCATGACGTAAATTTAATACCTTGCCTAAATTGTTTTTAGTTCCCACTGAAACCTGCATCTTGAATGGTTACGGGTATATATATAACCCATCAAAAAGTTATTGATACGCTAGGTGTTGCTGACTTTACTGAATCTTACCAAGTTAAAGAACAAGAAATTAAAGTACTTTATTTTAGAACACAACGAATACATAAAGATGGGTTAACAACAAAAGATGAATGTACTTATTTACACTTCGAAAATGGTGTTTTAACCGATACAGGTGAAGGTAAAAGTTATAAAAGGCTGATGGCGATGTAATATTAGCATCATTTGTTTGAAATTTGCTCACTATAAAATATGCTGATATTGTATATCGTCTATAATTATGTAGACCGTTTTAATTCAATAGTGGTTTAACTTTTAAAATTATTCTGGATAAAGTGAGGAAATAGGATGGGTGATACCGTGTCTGAAAAAACTGATTTAAATGTTAGAGCTGAATATTTAGCCGCTGAAGATTTAAAACTTGCTGCTTCTTTATTGTATCAAGCCTACCATGATGATCCTGTTTTTCTTGAAATATTTAATGGCGATAAACCTGATTACGAGCAAAGACTAAGAACATCAATTCGCGAAGAACTCAATGCTTTTTGGACCGCTAAACAACCTATGGTTGGTTTGTATTTAGGTGAAAGCATTGTTGGTGTTGCTTGTTTAAATAAGCCGGACACAGGAATGGGAAAAGATCGATTTTGGCATTGGCGTTTAAAAATGCTTTTAGGCGCTGGTTATTTTAGTACCAAGCAAATGATTGAAAAAGAAGAAAAAATACTTGCTGCAGTGCCTTTGAATAAATTCCATATGTTGTCGTTTATTGCAATACATCCGTTGCATCAACATCATGGGTTTGGTCATTATCTTGTTGCTGCTATTAATACTATTTTAGAAGAAGACAAGGACAGTGAAGGTGTTGTAGTTTATGTAACAACGAAAAAATACCAAGACTTTTTTAACGATGTTGATTACAAAACGTTTTCAGAAGTGAGTGTTGGTAATGTATCAGGGACTTTAATGGTTCATTATCGTTAGTGTATTATCCTCGTAATTTAATTTAGTTATTCATTAAATAAAACGGCTTTTAAAGCCGTTTTTTCGTTTAAAATCAGGTAGAATCCTTTCCAATAAATCGCGCTAACAAAATATCTCTCATATGAAAATACTGCACACCTCTGATTGGCATTTAGGACAACACTTTTACGGCAAAAGTCGTGCTAAAGAACATCAACTTTTTCTTGATTGGTTACTTGAACAAGTTCAAGAAAACAGTATTGATGCGGTAATTGTTGCTGGCGATATTTTTGATACAGGCACACCGCCAAGTTATGCGCGTGAAATGTATTTCGACTTTATTAGCCAAATGCATAACATTCATTGCCAACTTATTATTATGGCGGGTAATCACGACTCGGTTGCTATGCTGGGCGAGTCTAAAACTTTACTTAAAAGTTTATCAACTAGGGTTATTCCAGCGGTTAGCGATAATATTGATGAGCAAGTCTTCACCATAAATAACAAGCAAGGCGAAGCGCAAGCTGTTATATGCGGCATTCCTTTTATTAGACCACGCGATGTGATTAAAAGTAGTGCAGGGCAATCGGCTTCGCAAAAACAGCAATCATTGCAACAAGCCATAAGTGGCCACTACCAAACCTTGTTTGATCAAGCAGAAAATTTATCGAAAGGACAATATCCTATTATTGCCACAGGGCATTTAACTACGGTTGGCGTAACCACGTCTGAATCAGTAAGAGATATTTATATTGGTACATTAGAAGCCTTTCCTGCCAATGCTTTTCCTGATGCCGACTATATTGCTTTAGGGCATATACATCGCGCACAAAAAGTCGCAAAAACCGAACATATTCGTTACTGCGGATCTCCTATTCCGCTAAGTTTTGATGAAGCCAGTCAAACTAAACGCATTGTTATGATTGAATTTTTAGCTTCCGGTAAAAAAGATAAATTTGAACGTATTATTAGCGAAATTGACATACCGTGCTTTCAGCCTTTAGTTACCTTAAAAACAAATTTAGAGTCGTTAAATAAAGACATAGAACCATATTTATCTTTAGTTGATAGCTCCAGTTCTGATCTTCAAGATAACACTAAAATTTGGTTAGATATTGAAATAAATAGTGCTGAATATTTACAAGACTTAACTGCTCGTATTGAAACCTTAATTGAAGATTTTCCGGTAGAAATCTTGTTGATCAGACGCAGTAAAAAAGCGCGAGAATTAATGCCAAGCCATCAAAAGAAAATCACCTTAAATGAACTTTCGTTAGATGAGGTTTTTGAAAGCCGTTTAGCTGTCGAACATTGGGAAACAGAAGAGCAACAGGCACGTAAAACTCGAATTACCCATTTATTTCAACATGCCGTTGAAGAAGCCCAAGAAGAATTAAATAGTAAAACAGTAAAAAATGAGGAGAAAGCGCAATGAAAATTTTAAGTTTACGCTTTCAAAATATTAACTCGTTAAAAGGTGAGTGGAAAATTGATTTCACACAAGCGCCGTTTAAAGACAACGCCTTATTTGCGATTACCGGTGCAACAGGCGCGGGTAAAACTACTATTTTAGATGCTATTTGTTTAGCTTTATATCACCGTACACCACGACTTACCGTGTCTGACAATCAAAACCAGTTGATGACACGTCATACTGCATCTTGTTTGGCCGAGGTTGAATTTGAAGTAAAAGGTAAAGGTTACCGTGCTTTTTGGAGTCAGCGTAAAGCGAAAGGGCAAATCAACGGTAACTTACAAGCCGCTAAAGCTGAATTGGCAACCCTTGATGGCGAAATTTTGGCTGAAAAATTACAAACAGTTAGAACCGAAATTGCTAAAGTAACCGGCTTAGACTTTCCACGTTTCACCAAGTCTATGATGTTATCTCAAGGCGAATTTGCAGCTTTTTTAAATGCACCGGCTAAAGATAGAGCAGAATTACTCGAAGAGCTAACGGGTACTGAAATTTACGGCGTTGTTTCTCGAAAAGTATTTGAACAACATAAACACGAAAGTAATGAATTAAAGTTATTACAAGCACAAAGCAAAGGCGTAACCTTATTAAGCGATGATGAAGTTTCAGTTATTGAGAACGACATAGTAGAAAATAATAAAAAAGAAACAGAGCTTCAACAGCAGCTCACCTTATCGCAACAAGCTAAAACGTGGGCCAGTAATTTTAACGAAACAACGCAAAAATTAACAAAAGCTACCGAGCTATTTGCAGAGTGTGAAGTCAAAGAAAAAAGCTCACACAACGAATTGGAACAACTTAAAGCTTCAGAACCCGCTGAGCGTTTACGTACGGACTACGAATTAAAAGAACGAACAGGTAAGCAACTTACAGCTCAAAAAGAGCAATTAACACAATTAAAAAATCAAATAGCATTCGGTCAAAAAGATGTAAAACATACGCAAAATCAGCTTGATGAACTAAAACATGTTCAGCAAAAATCAGAAAATGAACGTATTGCTCAAGAAACTTTGATTGTTGAAAAAATAATTCCGCTTGATGGTGAGCTAGCTCAACTCCATAAACAAAGTATCGAACTTGAACAAAAATTAGCAAGCGCTACAACAACCATAAATAAACATAATAGCGAGAGAAAAAAGCACGAAACGCAAGCTGCATCATATAAAGAAAGCTTTGCCATATCGTCGCGCTTTATTGAAGAAAATCCATCGTTAATTACCTTGCCTGAAAAACTTCCGTTATGGAAAAATCAGTTTCAGCAAATTGATCATATCAATCAAGGTATTACTCAATTAACACAAAAAAATCAAGAAAGTGCAGAGCAAGTAAAACAGATCACGACGCAAAAAAATAACCAAATTAGTGCTAACCAACAGACTAACGAACAATACACTAATGTTATTAAGCAGTCTGAACAGCTTATTCAAAATAAGTTTGCATTGTTACAACAAAATCCAAGCACACAAGAGCTGGTAACTAATAGTAATAATCCGATTGAAGAAGGCGAAAATGTATTAAATGAAAAATTAAGCTTTTTACAAAATAACCAAAATGTTCAAGCGCAAATTATGCAATGTGCACAGCGTTACTCTGTGTTGCAACAAGCGAATGAACAAGTACGACAAAGCACCCAGGATTTTAAGCAATCTATAACTAATTTTGATGCTCAGTTAGCGCAATTAAGAATTGAATATAAAAATACAAATCAACAATTTAAAGATGTTGAAACCATATTAAATCAGCAGAAAAAAATTGTAGAACTCACAGAGCATCGTAATAAATTACAAGCAGGAGAGGCTTGTCCGTTATGCGGCTCTTTTGAGCATCCAGCGATTGAAGAGTATAAAAACGTTCAGAAAAACGAAACAGAACATCGATTTAATCAATTAAAGCAAGAAGTTGAACGTATTAAAGACAGTGGTGCTCAACTTAACTTAGAAAAAGCCAAGGTAGAAACTAACTTAGCTTCAGCTGAAAAAGATCTTGAAAGTAAGGTCGTAGAGCAAAATGCCTTGATTGCACAATGGAATGAACAAAAATCTGCTATTGGATTATCGTGCGAATTAAAAGAACTTCAGCTTATTGAGCAAACGATAAAAAATAATGAGAGCGAACTACAACAAACGAATCAACTTGTTAGTCAGCTAAATCAGCTAAGCCAACAGTTAAATACTATTCAGAAAGAATTACATACGCTAGAAAAACATCAACTTGAAGGCACAAATGCACTTGCTGCTTTAGACAAGCAATTGTCAATTACCCATGAAAACCAAGCGGTAATCGCTCAACAAATTACCCAGCAAAAAGATAGCGCTGAACAAAGCTTACAAGCATTAACGCAAGACATTCATTCGGTTGGTTTAATTATTCCACCTATCGAACAAGCGGAACAATGGCTAATAAATCAGTCAGAACAAGTATCTGTTTATCAACAGCATGTAACTCAAATTAATCAAATAAAAGAACACTTAAGTGAATGTGAAAAACAAATCGCGATAGGAAACTCTCAGCAACAACAAACTCAGCAAGAACTTGATCAATTAGCCATTCAAAAAGAAGATATTAAGAAAAAATACAAGCAGAGCCTTGAAGAAAGAACCGCCTTATTTGCCGAGAAAGAAGTTAGTCAGGTGAGGGCTGAAATAGCAGAGCAACGCAAACTTGAACAAGTCGCCTTTACTGAGCTACAAACCAAACATAATGATTTTGTTAAAAAGTTTCAGACGATAGAAGGTCAATATACAGCAAGTAAAGAGCAATACGCGGCATTAGAAATAGAGCAGGATACCGCAATTAAAGCGTTTGAGTTAGCCATTCAACAAAGCATGTTTGCAGATGAAGCAAGCTTCAAAAATGCATTAATGAGTGACGAACAGCGTAAAACGTTAGTTGAACTAAAAGAATCGTTACAGCGAGATAAGCAACAATCGCAAATTTTAATAGCGCAACATAGCGAAACCCTTGAAGCCTTAAACCAGCAAAAAGAACAGTTAGTAGAAAAAGGCATTAAAGATTTTGAGATTGCGCAAGTAGAGCAGGCGTTAGCTTTATTGAGCGAGCAGTTAAAACAAACACAACTTTTGTTGGGCCAAAAAACTGAAAACTTAGCACAAAATAAAAAGCTAAAAGTACAACAGCAAAAGTTATTAGACGCAATGTTAGAAAAACAGAAAACCGTTGATGACTTAGCTCATTTAAATGGTTTAATTGGTTCCTCAGACGGTGGAAAATTCAGACGTTTCGCACAAGGTTTAACTTTAGCGCATTTGGTTTACTTGGCTAATCAGCAATTAATTAAGTTACATGGTCGTTATCAGTTACAAAGACAAGAGCAAGACACGCTTGCCCTTGAAGTGATTGATACATGGCAAGCGGATACTGTGCGCGACACTAAAACCTTATCAGGCGGTGAAAGCTTTTTAGTCAGTTTAGCCCTCGCTCTGGCACTTTCAGATTTAGTCAGTGCAAAAACGAGTATCGATTCACTGTTTTTGGATGAAGGTTTTGGCACGTTAGATAATGACACGTTAGAAATAGCGCTTGATGCGTTAGATAACCTAAATGCCAGCGGTAAAACCATAGGTATAATCAGTCATGTTGAAACATTAAAGCAACGTATAAGTGTTCAAATTGAAGTTAAAAAGGTGAGTGGTTTAGGGATTAGTGAGTTAGACGCTCAGTTTAAGTTTATTTCAAATTAATATTAGGATCTGTTGAACTTCATTGCTGCAAAAATGTATCTGAAAGAGCAACAGAACCTTGCACAAATATTGTTTCAAAATTAATTAACGGATTAACATGATTTGAATTAACATAAGAAGCACAACTTCTTAATAACTCTACTATGGTAAAAATATGATTCTTTATGGCAGCTACACATCACCGTTTGTAAGACATTGTCGTATTGCTTTATTAAGCGCGAATATCGACTTTGAATTTGTTGATACCGACTATGCGAGCAGTGCTGAAAAATCACCAGCGAAGAAAGTACCATTTTTACAAGATGGTAATTTAACGTTAACTGATTCAAGCAGTATTTTATTGCATATTAAACAAAAAAATGGTCAAGCGGGATTTGTTGATGTTGCAGACTTTGATCTATACGCATTAGTAAATACAGCACTTGATTCAGAAATTAATTTATTCATCTTAGGTAATAGTGGCATTACGCCTGAAAACAATGATTACATGCAACGTCAGAGAGATAGAGTGAGTGATTGTTTAAAGCAACTTAATACGATAATTAGTTCAACAACTATTAGCGAACATAATTACTCTGATGGACAAATTCGCTTAGCTTGTTTACTTAGTTGGGGAGTATTCCGTCAGCGTTTTTCAATTGATAGGCATACTGGGTTAAGTGACTTTTTAGCAAAAATTAATACTTGGGAATTATTTGAAGCAACAAGTCCAGATAAAGCTTGATAGGACTGTTGAACTTTTACATTACTAGTCAATTTATTAGACACCGTAAAGTTAACTTAACTTCAAATTATAATCTTAATTTATAATATTTTTTCCATGATTTTACTCTTCTATATGGAGTTACTAACCTTGACTCCATATAACTGCCTAGATACTATGCACACCTCAGTTTAATATGGATTTTATCATTCATGAACAAGTTCTTTTCTCTACTATTACTTGGCTCTTCATTTCAGTGCTTTGCTGACACTCCTTATATTGGTGTAGATTATTTATCTACTAATATTGAGCTTTCTAGTGAAGAAGCTAAACCCAAAGCAACAGCTTTACGAGTAGGTGTTAGTAATAACAATATGGCTTTTGAAGCTCAATATTTAGTCGCTAATAATACCGATAATATTCTTCGTACAGAATTTGATATAGAAAAAAGTATCGGGCTCTATTTTGTTATGCAATCAGGTATTGTGGATGGTTTCGGTTTAGATCTTTCAGCAGGCTATGCAATGACTGAAATGACGGTTTCGGGTCCTGAAGAAGCATACAATGGTACCGATGATTATAATGGTTTCTCGTGGGCTATTGCTATGCATCAACAAGTTCCTTACTTAAAAAACACTCAAGTTAGGCTCGCCTATCAGTCACTTTATAAAGATAGCGATATTGAAATTACGGCTATTTCTCTTGGTATAACTTATCAGTTTTAGTACCTATTACCTTGCTGTATAAAAGGAATTCAGATGAAAATTCAAAAAAAATCACTGCCTTATAGGCTTCTCATTAGCTCTTTAATATCAAGCTGTTTCGCTATAGTGGGTTGTAATTCAGATCATAATTCGGCTGAGTTAGCCCGTTCAGTTGAGCTAGAAAAGCTACGTGCTGATGGCACTATTATCGAAAAAGTAACCATTATTAATGATCATATACGTTTATCTAAAGATGATAAACATCAACTTAAAGTGATGGGGCTTGATAGTAATGGTAAACTACGAGATGTAACCAATGAAATAAAAAGTTGGACTTCAAGTGATCCTAGTATTGCTACTGTGGATAGTAAAGGTTTAGTAACGGCAGTAGCTAATTCAACGGTTAATCAAGGTATTGTCACTATCACAGCCACTACTATTTTAGAGGATATTTATGGTGAAGGTGAAATATCCGTCAGTGACGTAGGTGTAACAAATATTGCATTAAAGACAATTTCACCAATAACCGATGAGGTATATGACGGTAATATTTATACTTGTATCGGTACTCCTATAAGAGGAGATGTCACATACAATGACGGCTACGTATCAGAAAACACAGTAAAAAATATGGAGTTTAGCCTGAATAAAAATACAAGTGCAACTATCACCACTGACGGTACTTTGTATACCTCGTCCGCTACAATTGAAGATATTATTATTACAGCAAAAATAGGTAATGTTTCAAAGTTATTAGCTGTTACAGCTGATCCTCAATTTTTAGATAATATCGATGTTTTACGTAATGACGAAATAACTAGTTTGATTACCTTAAACGTTGGTGAACGTATGCAAATTAGCAGCCAAGCAACTTTAGAGTCTAAAGCTTCTAAACAAGATTTTGTTATTGATAATGCTATCTCTTGGTCACAAGTAGGTCAGAACGTTAGTGGTATAACAACAGAGGGTGATAATAAAGGAACTATATTAGCACTTAAACCAGGTGTTACAACATTAACTGGAACCTGTGGTGGTAAAGAAGCTATAGCGACATTACAAGTTACAGGTGAAGCAGATATAGACTCTATGCAAATCAATGATGGCACAGATATCACTCTTGAGCCTTCAGATTCAATAGAGTTAACATTAACTGCTAATTATAAGGGGACACCTGAAAGCTTGAATGTTTCTGAATTTGCTCAATGGAGTACTAACGGCGGAAGTAAGCTAGTAGAAGCTAAACCTGTTCAATTAGGTACGAATAAGGCGAGTTATAAATTAACAAGTACAGCAAATGCTAAAGGCGTTGTAATTGTTTCTGCTATTTATGACGGAGTTGCAAGTACTATTCGTGTAAATATTGAGTAAATACTTGGCCTTGTTTAATTAAACGGTTAAACAAGGCTTAACTTAAAACTAAATAAGTAACTAGATCATAGAACTATACGAAAGACTCACAAAATCTAACCCCGGATTTGGACTTTTAAAGCCCGCATTTGAGTAATGCAAATAGCGTAATGCAATGCTATTTTTTTGATTTTTCCCAAACTTATAAACTAAGCCTAATCTGTCTTCAAACTGATAATGAGTACTTACGTTTTTTCCTGCAAACTGCGTATCATCTAATAATGATACGCCTATGCCTAACTCTGCATATAACGGGTTGGAGTAGGCACTGCCAATTTGATACCTAATTACTGGCGACATCGCTAATACAAAGTTTGTATCATGTTTGTTTTCTGCGCCGTATTCCCAAAAATTCACACTAGTTTCAATATAAAGTCCTAGGTTTGATGAAAATTGCTTTAAGTAATCAGTATGACGCTGATAGGCAATTTTAATACCTTCTACGTCGCCTTCGCCACGAATGTAGTCAACAGCAATCACATTACTATCTGCATGAGCTGTAGGTAAATGGGTAGCTGTTGTGAAAAGTAATAGGGCTGCTGTGTATGTTTTTAGGTTGTTTAATATGTTCATTTTTTTAGTTTCTATTAATGTGTTTGGTAATGTTCAGTAAAGATATGGTACAAATAGAGGTCATTGGAAAGGCTTCTAAAAGTCTTCATTTTGAATCTAATCGTCCAAAGATATAAATTCAGGCTGAGTTATAAATCGATTTCGATTGTATTGCTGTTTTTTGCCGGAACAGCACAACAGATCAGTACTTCGTTTTTATTTATTGGTGCGCTAGGTTGATTTCTGTAAGTCACTTCTCCTGATAATAATGTCGTTACGCAGGATCCGCATTTACCATTACGACAACTAAATTCAGGCGTTAACCCATGCTCTTCAGCTGTTTCTAAAATCGTTTTATCACCTTGGCTCCATGGTTGTTCAAACTTAGATTTGGTAAATTTGATCACACTGTTTTCAGCTTCTAGGTTTACTTGATCAGTAGTGGTAAGAGCAACTGTTCTTTGTATTGATGCAGGGCCAAAAGCTTCCGCAAAAATACGGGAATCTTTAACGCCTAATTCAGACAAAGTATTGTATTGTGATTGCATGAATGCTGTTGGACCACAAAGAAAAAAGTCATAGTCGTCGAGAGACAATATTTGTTTATAAATAACTGCACTTAAACGACCGCTAGCATTAAAATCAATGCCTGCTTTTTCTGTTGTTAAAGGCTGGCTGATAAAGCTCAAGTAGCGTATAGCACCGTTTGTTACTTGTTCTAATTGTTTAAATTCAGCTAGAAATGCACGGCTATTTGTTGTTTTAGCTGCATGAATAACGGTTAACGGGCGAAGCTGTCGCATGCGAATACTTTCATTGTAAACATGCAAGGCCATTGACATCATGGGAGTAATACCTACACCCGCGCCAATAAGTACGGCGGGTCTTTTTTCTAAAGCATTTATATAAAAGTCGCCACGAGGTGTTTTTACTTCAATAACATCACCTTGCTGTAAGTTGTTGTGTAAGTAGTTTGAAACAATACCTTTATTTTCTTTTTTTACTGAAATTCTGTAATAGTTTTCATCAGGTGCTGATGAAACGGTGTAAGTGCGAATATGTGCTTTTTGATCAGGCAAAGAGGGGATTTTTACCGTTAAGTATTGTCCTGCTTTAAAGGTTAATAGCGCGCTGTTGTCGTTAGGCTCTAAATAAAATGAACGAATGTCTTCACTTTCGTTTGCAACTTTAGTTACTTTAAAAGTTTGCCACTGCTCTTGTTTAGCTTGAGCAGCAATGGTTTTAGCGGTTTCTTCCCAATTACCTGTCATTAATGTATTCGGAGAATACTCGCCTAAGTTTGCTCGAAAAGGCAAAGCGTCTTTTAATCGAATACCGTGATCAAGTGTAAACTTCCACGCTCTTTCAGCGCCTTTAAAAGCTTGTATTTCTTCGTTAGTCTCTTCATTAGTAAGTGTTTCATTAGCACCCCATAATAATTCTACAGTGCCCGTTAACATTAATAATTCGCCAGTTGAAAAATCAATAAATATTAAGCCGCCTTTAGGGTTAATCAAAAAATTACCTAAGGTATTAAAAAATTGATTACCCGCGTAATCAGGTATTGTTAAGGTGTTTCCTTCTATTTTAATAAATCCAGGTCGGCCTCCTCGGTGAGATACATCAACACCTTCTATTTTGGGTTGATCTTTTGATTGAACAAAGCTTGAAACAAAAAAAGTATCAGCAGTTTTAATTAAAGCTTTTGCTGCTTGGTCAAGTGTTGAGAAGGTTTGTTTTTCATAATGCTGACCTTGTTCGCCTACTTCACGAATAAAGTTGAGGCTTCTGTGTTGAATATACTGCGGACAATTACCGAAGGATTGGTCAACGTTAACGGTTACGTTATTTTCATTCGATGTAGCGATACGCCCATTTACTCTATTGCGTCGTCGTGTATTGAGTTCTATACCAACAAAACCTAGAGGTCGGCCTGTTTCTTTTAATGATTCGCCAAGCGGATCACCTTGAATGGCTGTACTTGCTATATTTAATGAAGTGGGACTTGGTGATTCAACAAAGCCCGGTTTACCGGGTAAAATTGAAGCCCATGGCCAGCCGTTATTGTCTACACTACCCACAACCATAAAAGGCAGTTGCGCAAAAAATTCTCTGTGTTGATCTGGCATAAATGAACGCACAGCTCGATGACCAATGTTTTCCATTTTTTCACGTTTGCCTATGCGTGCTTGTAATTCATGTTCACCACGATGAAAAGGTGATAATGGAGTTTCATTATTATCTTGAGTTGTTATTTGCTTATCCATAAATACCTCGGTAAAACGATTGGGAAGTTATTTAAGAGAGCATGTCGAAATTAACGTGGCATGCTCTATCGGTGTATAAGTTGTATTATATTTACTCAGCTAATAAACCCGCTTTGGTTGTTGGCATCGCTTTAAAACCTGATAACGATTCAATGTTTGATAATAAACGACGAACATTAGGGTAGGGTTCCAATGAAACACCACCTTCAGGAGCATGTGCTGTATAGCTATAAATAGAGATATCAGCAATAGTCGGTGCATTACCTACTAAAAACTCACGATCCACCATATGATTTTCAAGCTTAGTTAATACTTTTGCAGCGGTTGCTTTAGTAAAATCGTGATCAATTGGCACATTAAATACCGTAACTAATCTTGCAGCAGCAGGGCCATAAGCTAATTCGCCTGCGGCTAAGGTAAGAAATTTTTGTACTTCAGCTTCTAATTGAGGATCTTGCGGGAGATAATCTGGCGCATATTTTCTCGCTAAGTAAACTAAAATAGCGTTCGAATCGCTGATCACAATATCGCCATCTTCAATCGTTGGCACTTGTCCTAATGGGTTCAAGGCTAAGAAAGGGGCTTGTTTATGTTCACCTTCTGGTAAATTAATATTATTTACTTCGTGCTTTATACCCGCAATGCTTGCAAATAACTCTACGCGGTGAGCATGGCCTGAAAGTGGAAAGCTATGGATCTTTATTGAATTTGTCATTTTTATTCTCTCTTAAGTACAGTGATGGTGCTTGTTTTAAATGAGTGACTACTATATTTTTGAATCGAATCGAAGACAATAGCTTGAAATATGGAATCTTTATGTACATTATGGGGATAATATGTGAGAGATGAGATAAGCTAATGGATACGATAAAGTGTATGGAAGCATTTGTGGCTGTTGCTACGAATGAATCTTTTACTGGTGGGGCTAAGCAAATAGATGTTAGTACTAAACTTGCCAGTAAATATGTACAACAGTTAGAAGAAAAACTAGGTGCTCAGCTATTTTACCGTACTACCCGAAGTGTTACGTTAACCGACACGGGTAAAGCTTATTATGAACGTTGTGTGCCTTTACTGGATCAATTTGATGAACTAGAAGGCATGGTTCAACAGCGACAATCAGATCTCGCTGGACCTATAAGAATAACAGCACCAACAGGGTTTGGTAGTAAAGAACTGGTAGAGGCAATAGCAGCGTTTCAGCTTATTCATCCTAATGTAAGTATAGATTTACATTTAGCCGATCATCTTGTTTCTATTGTAGAGGGAGGATTTGATTTAGCCGTTCGCTTTGGCAAATTAGATGATTCTACATTGATCGCTCGTAAGCTACGCGACATGCGTATTGTTGTTGTTGCATCACCTGATTATTTACTTAAATACGGCGAACCTAAACACCCGAGTGGATTAACAACGCATAATTGTTTATTACAAATGACCACCAAGGAACCTGCCCATTGGAGCTTTAAACTAAAAGGCGAAATAAAAACCTACAAAATGCAGGGGAGCTTTCATGCCAATTCACCACGCGCTATTGTACAAATGGCTGTGCAAGGTGTTGGTATAGGCAGAGCACCATTATATGCAGTCAATTCGCATGTGGAAGACGGCAGCTTGAAGATATTATTTGAAGCTGCGGAAGCATCAGCCATTGGTCTTTATGCGGTTTATCCGCCTAACCGACATTTAACGGCACGCATTAGAGCTTTTATTGATCATCTTGTAGAGTATTATGATTTTTAATGAATTGGTAATTTCTACAGACTAAATTAGCACGACTTTATTAATTTTCTTTTGAATTAAAATAAGCTCTTTATTTATAAAAGGGGATTAAATAATACTTATAACCATTAGCCCTTGTACATAAACAATATACGTTATAATATCACACTTAATTAGTATCAATCATTTGCATCTATTTTGTTAAACGTATTACCTAACAAATTATCTAACTTTTTAATTCAATTACAGCGAGTCAATGCACGTCAGGTTTTTGTACCTATCGTATTGGCTTTTGCCTTGTTGTTTTCATTTATAAGTCATGGAAACCACTATGATTTAGCTATTGGTGATTTAACAAGTAGCAGTGCAGAGCAAAACTGTCATTTATGCCAGCAAAATATAGATAATGTTGATAATAATGTTGAAATTATTCAGCAGCTGGCCTCACGTTTTTTAAGCTTTTCATCGAATGTTGTTAAACCGTTAGCACATTCAAACTACTCTGTAACACCTCCTTTAAGAGCTCCTCCTGTTCAATTGTAATACTTAAAATTTATTTTACCGTTACCACAACGTGTTTCGGTATTTTTAACGTTTATTTTTGAGTTCACAGGAACATCCAATGACTTTTATTAAAAAAAGTACGATGGCGTTTAAGCTGTCGTGTTGTACTTTAGGTATGCTTGCAATACCGCAAACATTCGCACAAACAATTTCAGGAAAAGTAGTTAATACTGCTGGAAAACCTAGCGTTAATAGCCAGATTGTTCTTGGCCATAGTAATAAAAAAGTATTTACAGATAACCAAGGTTATTTCGAAATTTCAGGATTAGATGCCGGCGAATACGAGCTTCATATTGTCGCTAAAAACTATAGCCACTTTAATGAGCTTGTTAGTGTAGGCGACAACGACTTAAGCGGATTGTTATACACCCTAAAACCAAGTGTGATGGAAAATATTGACGTTTATGCTACGCCATTACATTCCTCTTCAATTGAGTCAGCATTGCCAATTAACGTGTTATCGAGTGATGAGTTAAGATTAAAACAAGCGTCTACCTTAGGTGAAACACTTAAAGGAGAATTAGGTGTTCATTCAAGCTACTTTGGTCCTGTATCAAGTAGCCCTATTATTCGTGGTTTAGATGGGCCGCGTGTCATGGTGACTCAAAACGGACTTGATGTAAGTGATGCTTCTCGCGTAGGTCCTGATCATGCCGTTTCATCTGAAGCAAGCACAGCAACACAAATTGAAGTATTACGCGGACCTGCAACATTATTTTACGGCAGTGGCGCTATTGGTGGTGTAGTGAATGTGGTTGATAACCGAGTGCCTACCAGCATAGATAATCAAGTAGATTATTTAGTTAAACACAACGATGTGTCTGATGAAAACGAAGCTTCTTTTAATGTAAATACCGGTGTAGAGCTTGATAACGATACGGCTTTAGCTTTTCATGTAGATGCTTTTTATCGTGAATCTAACGATTATAAAATTCCGTTAACTGATCTAGAGCATGACGAACATGAAGATGAAGAGCATGAAGGCGAAACGGAAGAAGAGCACGAAGAACATGAAGAATTAACGGATACCTTAGAAAACTCTTCTTCAAGGGCTAAAGGCTATAACGCCGGTGTTAGCTATTTAATGGATAACGGTTTTATAGGGTTTTCTTACGGATATTTAGACCGTAAGTACGGTTTACCTGGACATGAACACGAGGAAGGCCATGATGAAGCAGAACATGACGAACACGAAGAAGAGCAGGTATACAGTATTTTAGAGCAAGATCGTTATCAGATTTTAAGTGATCTAACTTTTGATAATGACGTATTCCATCGTGTTGCTACTAAAATTGCGTATACCGATTATATTCATCAAGAAATTGAAGATGGCGCTCCGGGGACTACCTTTAAAAATAAAATGTTTGAAACGCGCTTTGACTTATACCATAAACCTTTAAACGACTGGAAAGGGGCTTTTACACTCCATTATAAAAAGTCAGACTTTGAAGCCATTGGGGAAGAAGCATTTACGCCTCCTTCAAAAACAGCGATGACAGCATTTGCATGGCTAGAAGAAAAACACTTTGATCAATTTCTTGTGCAAGCAGGAATACGTCTTGAACATGTGTCATTAAAAGCAGAACCAACCGATGAAAGTGATAATTTTATTGCTTTAAATCAGGATATGAAAGATCAATCATTTACTCCATTAAGTTCATCTTTAGGCGTTGTATGGAACTTTACTCCGGGCTACAACTTAGGTTTATCGTTAGGTTATTCTCAACGTGCGCCGTCTGCCAGTGAAGTGTTTTCAAATGGCCCGCATATTGGTACTAGTACTTATGAGCTAGGAGCGCTATACAAAATAGATGAAGCTACAGAACAAGTGGTTTTATCCGATAAAGATGTTGAGCTTGAATCAAGTTTGAGCTTTGACGTTACCTTTAGAAAGTTCGAAGGTGATTTAGGTTTTGTTATGAGTGCTTTTTATAATCGAATTGATGATTATTATTTTCAACGCAATACAGGGTTTACCAGCGAAATATTTGAAGACGAAGAAGAGCATAACGAAGCAGATCACGAGCATGAAGAAGAAAGCTTTCTACCTATTTATGCCTATGAACAATCAGATGTCGATTTATATGGATTAGAATCTGAGCTGATTTATCAAGTATCTTCAAACTTTACCGCTAAAATTTTTGGTGACTACATCAGAGCTAAATTAACGCAAGGCGACAACTTACCAAGAATTCCACCTTTACGTATAGGTTCTGAATTTAATTACACAGGCGAAAATTTTTCTGCATCGTTAACTGCTCAACGTTATTTTAGCCAAAACAAAGTCGCTGAAAACGAAACGTCTACAGAGGGCTATACCATGGTTGACGCAAACATTAATTACTATATAAACAATATAGGTGACGATTTTGTTGTGTTTTTAAAAGTAGATAACATTACTGATGTTGACGCTAGAGTACATTCATCTTTCTTGAAAGATGTAGCGCCACTGCCTGCAAGAGGTGTGAGTTTAGGTGTAAGAGGAAGTTTTTAAGTAAGCATTCGAAAGTGATAAAGGTGGAATGAAAATTCCACCTTTCATCATGAAATGTTTACTCTTTATCTCAGAAAATTGAATTTAGACACTAGCCGAAGTATAACGTTAAATGCCTTCATTAATTCAGTGTCTATTACATGAAATCTCTAATAAATCAGTTAATCAAACATCCAATAAATTACTCAGTAAAAAAACACATAAAACCTCAATTATTGTTCACCGCATTTAGCGTCATGTCGTTATCGTGTACCTCGGTATATAACTCAGATACTAATATTCCAGCCACTTCTCAAGTTGATACTCAAAATACAGTTGTTATACCTGCAATTATTCAAAGTAAGCCGAATTTAAATGTTCATACTTTAAATAAAGAGATAACCCTGGAGCAAATAATGTCAGATCCTGATTGGTTTGGTAGAGCGCCAGAGGCTTGGTATTGGGGGGATGACAGTAACACTATTTTTTATCAACAAAAGCGTGAAGGTAATATTTTACGCGATTTATTTGTAAAAAAAGTTAATGAAAAAGGTAATGGAAAACAAGTTAATTTAGCTCATTTACATCAAGTGTCAGACAAAAACGCGATTCTTAATCATGACAAAACACATGAGGTTTATACCTTTGAAGGCAACGTATTTATTAAAACGCTCGCTAGTGGCAATGTACATCAGCTAACGTATACCTCGGCTGTTGAAACTTCACCGATGTTTTTAAACAATGGCGATGTGGCTTATCGAATTGGTAATGTTTTTTACAGCGTAAATTTAAAAAATAATCAAATTAAAGAGTTAGCTAATTTATTAATGACTTCGGAAAATGAAGCTGAAAATATTTCAGCTAACGAGTCTTACTTAGCGAATGAGCAAACCAAGCTGATTAAATACCTGAAATTACAAGAAGAAAACGCGCAGCTGATTAAAGACCAAAAACGCACTTGGCGTGTTAAAAATAGCTCAATTACGCAAACTAATTTTTACTTTAATAAAGACTACAAAGTTGTTCATGCGAGTTTATCGCCCGCAGGAAATAAAATAATAGTTAGTGTAGCAAGTTCTGCTGCTATGTCTGACAGTAGCGATGTTATGCCTGATTATATTGGTAAGTCGGGCGATATTGCGATCAAATCTGTACGCAGTCGAGTAGCCGATAATCGACAATATAATGAATATGTTTACTTGTTAGATATTACTGATGGCACTATGGCGTATATACCTTTTGATACATTACCTGGATTTGATGATGATGTATTAGCTAAGGTGCGTGCAGAAAATTATAAAAAACAGGGCCATGTTTATAAAAGTGAAAAGTCGCCTCGGTATATTCATGTCATGGAAGCGAATGAGCCTATTCAATGGAATGAAAAAGGCGATAATGTCGCCATTTTGTTTGAAGCGTGGGATAACAAAGATCGATGGTTAGCAACGGTTGATTTTGCAACCAAAAGCTTTGAATCACAACATAGGTTACATGACGATGCTTGGATCAATTGGTCGTTTAATGAGTTTGGTTGGTTAAATGCAACAGCAAAAAGTGACGACGCCTTATATTATTTATCGGAAGAGTCGGGTTACTCACATATTTATGTTAAGCCATTAAAAGGTAAAGCAAAACAGTTGACGTTTGGTAAGTATGAAGTAAACGATTTAGTTTTATCGAATAACCAAGATTTTTTATTTTTTAGGGCAAATCAAAAGCATCCTGGTATTTATGAAATTTACCAACTTGATTTACAGTCTGGTGACGTTACTGCGGTAACCGATCTAGGGGGCGATAATTATTATCAATTAAGCCCTGATAATACCAAGCTGTTAATTTCTCACTCTGAGATAAACATGCCCCCTGAACTTTATGTGGAAATTGTTGATGATACGCCTGAAGCTATTCGTTTAACGCATACGGTTTCAGAGGCTTTTTTATCAATGCCTTGGTCGTTACCAAGTATTGTCGCTATTCCATCAAGCAATCAAGCTGAGCCTATCTATTCAAAAGTGTATTTACCTGAAGGGGTTGATAGTAAAAACGTTAATAATAAACAGAGTAAAAATAAAGCGATTATGTTTTCACATGGCGCGGGTTACTTACAAAATTCTCATTTAGGTTGGTCAGGATATTTCAGAGAATACATGTTCCATAGTATGTTAGTACAAAAAGGCTATGTGGTTATTGATATGGACTATAGAGCTTCCGCTGGATATGGACGCGATTGGCGCACGGCTATTTATCGCCATATGGGAAAACCAGAAGTAGAAGACATGCGAGATGGTGTTAATTGGTTAGTTGAAAATGCTAATGTTGATCGCAACCGTGTGGGAACTTATGGTGGTTCATACGGTGGATTTTTAACGCTAATGTCTATGTTTACTCAACCTGATTTATTTCAGTCAGGTTCAGCTTTACGCTTAGTGTCTGATTGGGCTTATTATAATCATGGCTATACGTCTAACATTTTAAATACACCTGCTGACGATCCCATTGCGTATGAACGTAGCTCACCTATTTACTTTGCCGAAGGGTTACAAAAACCACTATTAATTAATGCACCTATGGTTGACGATAACGTATTTTTTCAAGATACCGTTCGCTTAGTACAGCGATTAATTGAATTAGAAAAAGAAGACTTTGAAACAGCTATTTACCCCGTAGAGCCACATGGGTTTGTACAGCCTAGTTCTTGGTTAAATGAATACCGTAGAATATTTAAATTGTTTGAAACTACTTTATAGCTATTTTTTCGACTTTTTAACATGGTAAAGAGAAAGTAAACCAATAACTCCACCGCCTATCATGCCCCATAAGTGAGCGTCTATCGCAACAGTAGCAGATATTAAGTCTGCTACTTCTTCGCTTGCTCCTTTTACTTGTTCGTGAATTACCTTACCTATAACGGCAACAAGTAACACAAAGCCCGTTTTATCTTTATTTTGAATGTCTTTAATGGCTCCCCATATAAATAAGCCGTGTAAAACACCCGATAAACCAACATATTGCATAATTTCAGGTGAATAGACATAAACACCAAAGGTTGTGGTAATAGCGCAAACAATAAAAATAAGTGTGTAGTTAAGTAAATTATAAAATTGACCGTGTAATGCCCAGAGTAAAATAACCGCGCTTATATTTAGAACAAAATGATTAAAATTAGTATGTAAGAAGTGTCCTGTAAGTCCTCGCCAAAATTCACCCTCTATAAAGCGATCACGTTGAAAAGCTAAAGAATCTACATCGAAAATAAAAGCGAGTGTGGATAAAATAATAACCAATAAAGGTAAAGCGATTTGATGTTTTTTAAGCGGGAGTGATTTTATTGTGAACATATCAATTTTTGTTGAATTTTAAAGGTTATTCAATATCGTAACTGTCTATTTATTTGATAGTATACCGATTATATTTTGAATGCACCTGTGTAAATACTTGATGTGCAGTTTAATTACAGTAGTTAAAGATGAAAAGAGAATGTTGTCCCCTTTGTTTACGTGCAAAATCAGCCTGTATATGCCATTTGTTTACAGAAATAATAAATGATATTCACGTGGTTGTACTTCAACATCCTACAGAAGTAAAACAAACCAAAGGTACTATAACGTTATTGGCCAATTCCTTAGTTAATTGTACGGTAATTGTTGGTGAGGTTTTTAAGGAGAATGCTGAATTAACTGAAATTTTATCTTTATACCAAAATGAAATTGCCTTGTTATACCCAAGTGAAAATGCAAAAACGTTAACAAATGAAATGGTTAAATGTGATAAAGTTTTGAATTCAATAAAGTGTATTATTTTAATTGATGGCACGTGGAAAAAATCTTATAAAATGTATATGCTAAATGACTTTTTACATGGCATGCCTCATTTAACCTTACCAGATGATATTGAAAGTAAATATCATATTAGAAAAACACAAAAAGCGCAGGCTTTATCATCTTTAGAAGCCTGTGTTTATGCTTTAAGTTCAATAGAAACTAATTCAAATAAATATAAACCATTATTAAACCGTTTTAGCCAGTTTAACGATTTTCAATTGTTATTCAGGCAAGGTAACTAGCTCAAGTTCATCAGTAAGGAAGGTTATGATTTCTCCGTTTAAACCGTCACTTATTATTAGCGCACTGTTAATGATTTCATCGTGTGGCAATAGTTTTTCACCAGAACAACCAAACTCTCAAAATATTGTTAAAAAAGCAGAGCAAGAAGACAGGGAGCCAGAAGCAGCAACAGGACTAAAACAGAAAAAAGATGTTTTTACTGAAAAGTTTATGGTCGCCGCGGCTAACCCTTATGCGAGCCAAGCGGGTTACAACGTACTTGCTAAAGGCGGTAGTGCGGTTGATGCTGCTATTGCCGTTCAGTTGGTGTTAACTTTAGTTGAACCGCAATCGTCAGGTATTGGTGGTGGTGCTTTTATGCTTTATTGGGATAAAGCCAATAAACATTTAACTACTTTTGACGGTAGAGAAACCGCGCCAGAAAAAGCAACGTCTGACTTGTTTTTAGATGAAAATGGCAAGGCAGTTTCTTGGATAAAAGCTGTTGTAGGTGGACGCTCGGTTGGTACGCCAGGTGTATTGGCAGCTTTGCATCAAGCACATCAAAAATATGGTAAGTTGGCTTGGAATGAGCTGTTTGTAGATGCGATTAAACTTGCTGAAACGGGTTTTGTTGTTTCACCACGCTTAGCAAAATTAATTTCATTAGCTTATAACCCCGGTGTAAAACAGCTACCTGAAATAAAAGCTTATTTTTACCCTAATGG
Organism: Pseudocolwellia sp. G5-9; assembly: GCF_055808995.1. NCBI lineage: Bacteria > Pseudomonadati > Pseudomonadota > Gammaproteobacteria > Alteromonadales > Colwelliaceae > Pseudocolwellia > Pseudocolwellia sp. G5-9. The sequence goes on along the minus strand of NZ_CM147893.1, from coordinate 1,332,432 downwards.
TGTCGCTATAAAAGCGGGCGATATTTTAAAAAATCCAAAACTAGCTAAGGTTTATAAAAGTATTGCGCAAGAGGGTATTGCTGTTTTTTATGAAGGTTGGGTCGCTAAAAAAATTGTAGATAAAGTTCAACATACACAAATTGCACCGGGGCGTTTATCGCTTAGCGACCTAAAGCAATACAAACCTAATCAAGTTGATGCTGTATGTGGTGAATACAGAATTTATAATATTTGTGGTATGGCTCCACCAAGCTCTGGTGGTATAGCTGTTATACAAATGTTGGGGCTATTAAGTCATTTCGATTTAAGCAAACAACAACCAAACAGTATTGAATCACTACATTTATTTACGCAAAGTTCGAAACTCGCATTTGCTGATAGAGAAAAATATATCGCTGATCCTGCATTTTCAAATGTACCTGTTGCTGGCTTATTAGCCCCTGATTATTTAGCTGAACGGGCTAAGTTAATTGATCCGAAAAAAGATATGGGTAAAGCACAAGCTGGCGCTCCTATAGGTGCGCTTGCTTTAGGCTTAGATAATGCGATAGAGCGTCCGTCAACTAGCCATATTTCAATTGTAGATGCCGATGGAAACTCCGTATCAATGACAACCAGCGTAGAGATGGCGTTTGGTTCAGCGGTTATGGTTGAAGGTTTTATACTGAATAACCAGCTAACAGATTTTTCATTGTCGCCTACCCAAAACGGAAAGTTAGTGGCTAACCGTGTAGAGCCTTTTAAAAGACCAAGAAGTTCAATGGCTCCTACTATGGTATTTGATCAAAACAATAATTTAAAGTTAGTGTTGGGTTCTCCAGGAGGCAGTCGAATTATTAATTATGTAGCGCAAACCATTGTAGGTGTTTTAGATTGGGACTTGTCACCTCAAGCGGCGGTTAACTTACCTAAAATAACCAATCGTAATGATTCAACAACTCTTGAAAAAGGCACCTCATTAGAGGCGCTAGCACCACGTTTAACGGCAATAGGTCATAAGGTAGGTATTCGTGACTTAAATAGTGGATTACATGTCATTAAAGTACTTAAGGATGGCTTACAGGGTGGAGCAGACCCGAGACGAGAAGGTAAAGTGTTAGGTCAGTAGGTTATTATCGTTTTATTTAAAAACGTGAATATAACAAAAAGCCCGAACATTATCTTACGTTCGGGCTTTTTGTATTTGAATAAATTTTGTTAATTCTTAACTGGTCTATAACAGTCCTTAAAAGGGGTCTTTTAATATTTTATTAATAACCCATTTATCATCAACTTGTATAAGAGATAAACGCTTAACATCTTTTATTTTATCTCCTCTATAAAGTCCATCAAAAAAAACAGTGATAGTTGCAGCATCTTTAAATTGTTCACGTACTTTGACTCCACTGTCGTCAGGGGTAATTTCTACTTTATCAAATTGCATATTGAATAGATGACGTCCAACGGCTTGAGGTGACTTGTAATGTAGGATAATTCGAGATAATTTGGGGCTGCATACACTAGCTGCTTTTTTTATGTTTTTTTCATTATATAAAGCATCAAAAAATGCAATAACAACTAACTCAGGGTTATCTATTGTTGATATGTCATTTTTATCTTTATTACAGCCTAAAACTAAAAGCGCTAAACCAAGCAGTATATATCTAGTAAAGTTCATAATTTCCTTGAGAACATTGTGTTTAAACGATTAATCTATTGGCATTGTAAAGTTATTTTAGGCAATAAAAAAGGCGCTAAAGCGCCTTTTTTGATTTACTTTGTATTATTGAACTAATTCTTTATCAGAGAAACTATCAGTAAATAAGGCACTTGATAAGTAACGTTCAGCAGAGCTTGGTAAAATAACAACAATGTTTTTATCTTTATTCTCAGGTTTTTCAGCAAGTCTTTTTGCCGCTACTACAGCAGCACCTGAAGAAATACCCGCTAAAATACCTTCTTCTTTCATTAGGCGATGAGCCATTGCCATAGCATCTTCATTAGATACTTGTTCAACAGCATCTACAATCGATAAGTCTAAGTTACCTGGAATAAAACCAGCACCAATACCTTGAATTTTATGTGGACCCGGTTTTAATTCTTCGCCCGCTAATTTTTGTGTAATTACGGGTGAATCTGTTGGTTCAACAGCTACACACAAAACTTCTTTATCTGAAACATTTTTAAGGTAACGGCCTGTACCTGTTATTGTGCCACCTGTACCTACACCCGCAACAAAAATATCAACATTACCATCAGTATCTTCCCAAATTTCAGGGCCTGTAGTTTTTTCATGAATTTCTGGGTTAGCTGGGTTATCGAATTGACCTAAAAGAATGGTATTTTCAGGATCTGCATCTCTAATTTCTTTTGCTTTAGCTATAGCACCGTTCATGCCTTTTGCGCCGTCAGTTAATTCAACTTTTGCACCTAGAGCCGTTAATAATTTACGGCGCTCTAAGCTCATAGTGCTTGGCATAGTTAATGTAATGCCATAACCACGTGCTGCAGCAACAAATGCTAATGCAATACCTGTATTACCACTTGTAGGTTCTACAATGTTTTTACCTGGTGTTAATAAACCTTTTTTCTCTGCGTCCCAAATCATATTTGCACCGATACGGCACTTAACGCTAAAGCTTGGATTTCTGGCTTCTATTTTAGCGAACACATTACCTGTTGTTACGCGGTTAAGCTTTACAAGAGGCGTTTTTCCTACTGACGTTGAGTTATCTTCAAATATATTTGACATGCTTACTTCCTATACATTTTGGCTTTAAGTTTTAATACTGACTTAATAGCACTTTATTTGATATTAATACCAATTTGAATAATAAATTGAGTAACTTAACGTTACAGAACCAACTTGGTATAAATTAGGTATTTAACGAATATCTTGATTCGAATAAATTTACAGTCTTAGGTTATATGCTTATAAATAAAAAAGAAGTGATATTTAGTTATAAGATATACGGGATAATTTGAATTGGCATATATGTTGATATATTACGAGTGATTTTTGTACTCTTATTACGTGTTTTTTCTTAATTATAATGACTTAACCCCGGTATATCTTCTATATTAAAGTCGTCAAGCTGTTCAGGGGTTGCAAACTTTAAAATGTAAGTTTCGTATACTTTGGAACGTACAAAAATAGTAAAAATATCCCCATCGAGATGATTATTTAATACCAGCTTCCCCATAATTGTTAGGCATTCGCTAACGGGTTTTGCTTTTTTGTAAGGTCTGTCTGATGCCGAAAGGGCTTCAAATATATCTGCTACAGCCATTAAGCGTGCAGGTACTGACATTTGTTCTTTTGTTAAGCCTTTAGGGTAACCTTTACCGTCCATTGTTTCGTGATGACCTAAAGCATATTCAGCAACATTTGATAAATGCTTAGGGAAGGGGAGTGCTTCAAGTATGTCACTCGTTACATCCATGTGATGCTGAATGATCAAGCGTTCTTTATCGTTTAACGTTCCTCTTTTAATACAAAGATTAGTGACTTCGTCTTCGGTAAGTAACGATTGCTTTTCTCTGTTTATTACTATGCTATAACGAGTGGCTATTTCTTTAATATGCTGTTCTTGCTGATCTGTTAAAAATTCACCGCCAATATTAATTTTTTGTATAAAAGCTCTATCTAAATTGAGTTGTTTATGGGCTACATCAGATGCTCTTTCAAGTTGTTGAACTTCTATTGTATTACCATTTTTTAAGGCTTTAATCATACTTTTTTGAAAGCGAATATCTATATCTCGCTTGGCTATTTCAAATTTAGAATCAATAAAGTGAATTCGGTCAAAAATGGTTTCTAGTTTGGTTGATTTATCAATAATGTGATCAGGCGTTACTATTTTACCGCAATCGTGTAACCAACCTGCTATATCGAGTTGATGCCTTTCTTGTGGTGTAAGGTTAAAGCTTGCCAGTGGTCCTTTATTCTCATCATGTACAGCATCAGCTATTAATAAGGTAAGTTCAGGAACTCTTTTACAGTGACCGCCGGTGTGAGGCGACTTTTCATCTATTACGGCAGCAATAGTTTGAGCAAAAGACTCAAACAGCTCTTCCATATTTTTTATTAATGCTTTGTTGGTTAACGCAATAGCCCCAAGTGAAGCAAACGAAAGTATTTGCTCTTCAACTTCGGGTGTAAATTCTACGGTTACTGGTTGACCTTGATCATTGTTTTCTTGAGCGTTGATTATTTGAATAGCACCAATAATATCGCCAATGTGATCTTTTAATGGAAACGTCAGCATGGATTGCGTTCGATAGCCTGTTTCTTTATCCATTTTACGCGCGGCACTTAAATCGTAAGGAAGTTCGTCGTATACATCTTTGATGTTTATAACTTTAGTGCTATTAATGGCGTGTGCGATCATGGCACTTTTATTTGGCTGACCATCTATAAATAATGGGATGCTTGGAAATGTAATAGGGTTATTTGAACTACCACCTAAATGTAAATTTAAACTGTTATTAAGAACAGTTCTAAATTCAGCATTTTTAGCTTGATCAACCATATAGATTGATCCCGCATCTGCGTTTGAAATTGTCATGGCAGCAATAAGCACTTTTTCCATTAAAATTTCGGTATTTTCTTCACTACTTAATTCAATACTAATTTTAAGTAAATGTTGGAAAACAGTCTCGTTCAAATATTTATTATTCATAATTCCCTATTTTGACTGATGGACGAAAATACCATTCCACGATATTGGTGGTGAGTTTTTTAATAGTGCTAATCTATCTAAATATATATCATAAAGTGCTTTTGAACAAAAATCATTTTGTTTTAATTGGTTAAAGACTTTTATTGCCTCATCCCACTCTCCTAATGTGTATGCGTTTATCCCTTTTTGATGCAGTAATAAATAGTCTTCAATCTCTTTATTTGAATTTTCTTTAAATGCTATAGGTTGGTAGACAGTAACCGCCTGAGCTTTTCCTTTTACTCTAATTTTGTCAACTTGCCGGCATAAAATATAATTAGGTGACATTTGCTCTAATGTTTTTTCTGTAATAAGAATATCTACGCCATAATACTTGGTTAACGATTCTATTCTTGATCCTAAATTCACTTCATCACCTAATACGGTATAGGCTTTACGGTAGCTTGAACCCATATCGCCAACATTCATATCACCAGAACTGATACCTACGCCTATATTAACGCTAGGCCAATTTCTCTCATTAAAAATACGGGATAGTTTATGAGTTGCTTGGATCATTTTTAAAGCGGTTACTACGGCATGGGTTGCGTGATCGTCGTCATCTAAAGGCGCATTCCAGAATGCCATAACCATATCGCCTACGTATTTGTCGATAGTGCCTTGATGATCAAAAATAATAGAGGTGACTTCAGTTAAATAAATTTGCATAAATTCAGTTAACTCTTCAGGGGTAAAATTCTCTGAAAGTTCGGTGAAACTTCTAATGTCAGCAAAAAGTACAGACATGTTTCTTTTTTCACTTTTAAGTTGTAAATTTTTATCCGCTTTAATAAGTTTTTCTATGTAGGCAGGGGGAACGTATTGGTTGAACATGCCTATAATACTTTTTCTTTTTTGGCTCTCCATTATGAACCCTATACCAGCGTAATAGAGAGTTAGTAATAAAGTTAAGAGTAGATTTTGAAATAAAGGTAGGCTTATTTTTAGTTTATTCCATAAATACCAGTTAATGACTATGTGAATACAGAAGAAAAACGTACTAAAAATGAGTATCTTTGTTGGCGTTTGCTCTGTCATTAAAAAAGAAAGTATTAGCCCTGTAGATATTAATAACAATAACGATATAGCTAAAGTACTGTCTGGCTCAAAAGGAAGAATTTCAGGATGAATTAAACTTTCAAATACGTTGGCATGCACTTCAACCCCAGGGTATTGAACACCAACTGATGTTGCTCGTAGGTCAGATAGCCCAACGGCTGAAGTTCCTACAAAAGCAATACTTCCTTCTAAATGACCTTTAGGTAATTTTTGATTGAGTACATCTGTGGCTGAAATGTATTCAAAACTATGTTTTTTTCCTTTAAAAGGAATAAGTATTTGACCTTTTTCGTTAGTGGGAATAATGTTTTTTCCAAACTTAACGCCTTGTAACCATGAGATATTATTATTTGATTTAGTTACAGCTTGTATTGAATCGTTTAAGGTATAAACACGTGCTGCTTCTAGTGCTAACGAAGGATAAAGCGTGCCGTTATAGTTAAGTACAAGAGAGGCTTTTCTGATAAATCCATCACTTTCAGGTACGGCATTAATAAAACCTGCGCCTAATGCAGATGTTTGTAGTTTTTCAATATTGCCTAATGCATTATTAAATACGCTGATCTCGGATGACTCGTTTTTATTTTTTGTCCAAATAATTGAGCTAGGCGGTATATAGCCTGTATTTTCGGCTTGATTATCAAATAAAAAACCTAAAACAACTTCAGAATTCTCTAATGTTTTAGAAAAAATAGTATCAGCATCAACAGACTCTGATAACGCGTTAACTTGAGTGCTTAGCTGTTTATTTAATTGAGGATTTTTATTTAATATTTCATTGACGGGGTTTCTTTCTGGCTCTGCAAAAAATATATCAAATGCGATAACCACCACACCCGCTTGATGAAGTTTTTCTACTAATTCAGCGACTTTACTTCTGCTCCAAGGATAGCGACCTTGTTCCTTCATGCTTTTTTCATCTATATCTATAATAACGATATGTTCATCAAACTGCCGTTTTTCAGCAGGCAGGTTTGTATTAAGCCTGAAGTCGTACAATATCCCTTCAATACGCTGAATAACTTCTTGTACTTGAGAAACATTAATAAACTGTAAGCTTATAACGAAGCAAGTTATACAAACGCCAATAAGAAAGCGTGTGGTGAATAACTTGTTGCACGTGCTTATAAATATATTGTGTAAGAGGGATTTCAAGTGAACTTTTTAAACCTCGGGTGCGAATAGCTTTTTAATAAATGCGGTACTCTATAAAATAGAATGATTATTAGCTTAACGTAAACTCATTGTATTTAAATCAAACGTTGAATCCTCTTTTGCACAAGCAATTTGTGTTATTCCTGTATTTTTTGACTGAATTGATTGTTCTTGCGCGAGTAACTCTTGGTCTGTTCTACAAGGATCGTGACTAATAAAAAAGAGTTGTTTTACATTGGCTTGAATAGCAAGTTTCATAACTTGTTCATAAGTACTATGGCCCCAACCATGCTTTAACGGCATATCATGGTTGTTATATTGAGCATCATGAATTAATACATCAGCGTCAGATATAAATTCGATCCATTCATCCCATGTTGTGGCTGCTGCAGAAGGTGGAATTAATTCATTATCGGTAACAAAAGCTATTTTTTGATTGTCGCCTTGTAAACAGTAAGCCGTACCACCGTCGGGGTGATTTAAGGCTTGTGTTGTTATAATAAAGTCATTTAGCTTAAATTTACTTTGAGGCGATGAAATAGCATTTAATGTGATTGAGGAGGGGAGTTCGTTGTATTTTACCGGGTGACTTGAGCCAGACATTTGTTTCAATATCATGTCGTTGTCATTATTGTCCATAATTCCTGTTATAATATTAATTTTTGTGTTCGTGCAGTATATAGGATGGAAATATGGAAAACCTTGAATATGATCCCAATGACTATGTGTAACTAAAATATTAATTGTTTCTTTGTAATGATTTAACTTTTTGTTGAGCTTTGTAATACCTGTACCTGAATCTAAAATAACAAAGTCGCCATTATTAAGCTCAACATATACGCATGATGTATTACCACCAAACAATACGGTATTTTTTCCAGGTGTCGGCATAGAACCTCTAACGCCGTAAAATTCGATTTTCATTTATTTTAATACCATTAGTTCTTCTTTTTAAGTAAGCGAACATCATCTACAGACTTGTTTGTCGGCTTATAATATATAGATGTTAATTATATTAAAGACTAACATCTATATATTTTCTAATAATTGGGTTTAAATTTAACTTTGTACCAAATTACTGTTAAAAATTTTAGTTTGTTCGTTATTAAAGAACGGTAATAATAACTTTTGCTGTAGATTTTTTACCATAAAAATTTGTAATTTGATAAATAAAGAAATCTTCGCCGCTGTAATCAGTGTTTGGTGTATAAGTAAAGTTACCATTACTTTGTAATGCTAGTGTTCCGTGCTCTACATCCCTTTTTTTTGCTACTGAAAGCTGAAATAGAGACAGTATTTGTCCGTCATCATCATTATCAAGTATTGTGTTTACCGTAAGAGATTGATTTGTATTTACAGAGTAAAAGTCATTTCTTGCTAAGGGCTGATTAGAAGATGAAGAACTAGGTTTTACCGTTATATTAACTACCGTATCATCATATTCACTATAAGTATCAAGTACTCTGTAGGTAAAACTGTCTCCGCCAACAAAATCTGTATTTGGTATGTAAGTAAACGTACCATCAGAAGAAATAGAAACACTTCCGTTAGAAGGAGAAGATATTAATGAAGTACTTACTGTTAAGGCATCTCCATCAACATCGGTATCGTTATTTAATACAGAAGAAGCATTTAGGGTAGTATTTTCGTCTGTTACATAAGTATCTGCTACAGCCTTTGGTGCCGTGTTTACTGAAGCAATATTAATTGTAACGATAACTGTTGAGGTTTTGTTGTAAATATTTCTAACTTCGTATTCAAATGAATCAAAACCTGAAAAACTACTTTCTGGGGTGTAAGTAAAGTTACCATTACTTTCTAATATTAACGTGCCATGTAATGGCGCTACATGTGGAACAGTTGTTACTGTTAATAAGCTAGTGTCAGCGCTATTGGTTTGGTCGCTTAAATCATTATCTAATAGGTTTGAGCCTGATAAAATTGTACCTTGGTTAATATTATAAAAATCTGTTACAGCTAAAGGATTACCGTGAGCGCTAGGATCTGTTGAGACTGTTATATGTATAAGGCCTTCATCTTGCTCTCCATTGCCATCATCCACTTTGTAGGTAAAAGTATCTGAACCTACAAAGCCGATGCTAGGAGTGTAAACAAAGGTACCGTCGCTAGCAAAATTAACAACTCCATTCGAAGGTGAAGATAAAAATGAGGTATCAACAGTTAAAGTATCTCCATCTGCATCAGTATCGTTACTTAGTACAGACAGCGCATTTAATACACCACCTTCAAGCATAGTGTAGTTATCTGTTACTGCTTTAGGTGCTACATTCACATTAATGACATTAATGCTTACATTGCCTGAGGTTGAGCCTCCTTGGTTATCTTCTAACTGATAAGTAAAGTTATCTATACCACTAAAATTAGTTTCAGGTATGTAAGTAAAGCTACCATCACTACTCAGCGTTAAACTACCAAAAGAGGGATTTCCGCTCATGCCAACATTTATGCTTAAAGAGTCGCCGTCTTGATCAGTGTCATTTTTTAACAAGGCATTAAAGCTTGAAGCTATAACGGTAAGGCTTGTATTTTCTTGAGTTGAATATATGTCAGATACGGCGACAGGTACATCATTAACGGGATCAATATTTAATGTAACTTGTGCATTGTTAAAGCCACCTTGACCATCAGATAATCTATAAGAAAAACTGTCTGTTCCATTATAATTAGCATTTGGAGTATAAATAAATGTACCGTCAGTATTGATGATTAATGTACCGTTACTTACATTGGTAAATGGTGTTGTTGAGGCCGTTAATGTGCCACCGTCAGAGTCAGTATCATTATTTAAAAAAGATGAACCTATTAATACTTCATCTTCATCAAGCGTATAAGTGTCGTTAATGCCTATAGGATCTGCATTTAAAGAGCCAACTAAGCTTACTGATATAGAAACGGTTGCTGTACTTTCTTCTCCTGATGGATCCGAGATTGTGTAACTTATTTCTGCTAGTCCTCCAAAGGTAACTGAAGGAACAAAGCGTAATTTATTATTTTCAACGGTTACCGTTCCGTATGCTTCATCTAGTGTAAAAGGGTTAATAGTTAATTCATCACCGTCAATATCTTTATCGTTAAGGAGTACATCAAGTATTAACAGCGTTTCAGAATTAGTTTGAGCTTGGTCATTCATGGCTACAGGTGCATCATTTATCGGGTTTATCGTGATACTTGCCTGAGCTGTTGTGATAGCACCTTTATTATTTAATATTTGATAAGTAAAGGTATCTAAACCATTAAAGTTATTTTTAGGTAAGTAAGTAAAACTACCATCTGTGTTTAATATAAGGCTACCTTGTTGTGGAGCAACAAGAGGAGTTGTATTAACGGTTAAGGTACCCCCATCGATATCAGAATCGTTAGCAAGTAAGCCAGAATTTGAATTAATGCTAAGTGTAATATCTTCATTTATTTGATAACTGTCGTTATTTGCTGTTGGAATATCAGCAACAGGATTAACGGTTATGTTTACAAAAGCCTGAGACGTTTTACCTAAAGTGTTCATTATTTCGTATTGAAACCTATCAATACCGAAAAAATTAGGAGCAGGTATGTAAGTAAAAGTACCATCTGTTGAAAGGTTTAATTGTCCATGAGTTGTTGATGTTAATAAGGTTTCGTTTAACGATATCGACAATGAATTTGGATCTGTATCGTTTGCAAGTATACCGTTATTAACAGAGTTGATAATAAGCGTTGTATCTTCATTTATTTCATAAATATCATTTAATGCAATAGGGGGAGCATCACTTCCTGAAGATAAAATAGTTACTTGGGCACTACTCGTTCCACCTTTATTATCTGTAACTTGATATACAAAGCTATCTTCATCAATAAAACTATTGTCTGCTATATAAGTAAAACTACCATTCGAGTTGAGTTGTAAAGTACCGTGTAGAGGAGGTGATACAGGGAGTATATCAACAAATAAAAAGTCGCCATCAATATCGGTGTCGTTAGTTAATAAACCCGTGCTACTTATTGCTAGTGAGTTATTTATGGCTAAGGTATATGCATCGTTTGTTGCTATAGGTTCGTCATTTATATTATTAATTGTAATTAAAACATTTGCTTGTGCGCTATTGCTTTCATCATCTAATATTTGGTATGTAAAACTATCTTGTCCAAAAAAATCTTTGTTGGGCTGGTAGCTAATATTACCTGCATTGTCGAAAGTTAACTGTCCGTTTACAGGTGGCGTTATGATCGAATCTAAAGTGAGTAAGCTGTTTTCAGGATCAATATCGTTATCAAGCACATTAGTGTTAAGTACATTATCTTCGTCGATTATAACGTTATCGGTAATCGCTTGAGGTGGTTGGTTTACAGTAACTTTTGTCGCTGTAACTTGAAAAGGAGCTGATTGGCCACTTTCGCCTTGTTCGTTTATACCGGTAATGAGAACATAATAATTGGATGTTTCGTCGATTACCGCTATGTCTGTTTGGTTTGTATTAATAGCGAGTTGTTGGCTACCGTTTGATAAGCTAAGCACACTTGTTGGAGTTAAATTTGCTTCAGTTGCCGAGTAAACATTATATCGGTTAAGTGATGAGCCACCTTGCCAATTAACCGTGATTTTGTCTTCTGATCTTGTTGCACTAATACCTGTAATTTCAATCGGGCTCCAGTCTATAGATATTGCATCTAGCATTGCTGTGTTTTGTGCGCTATCTGTAACAAACAACTCTATACGTAAGTTACCTGCTTGAACACCTGAAAGCTGAGGATTAAACCCTGTGAGTGTTCTATTAAATGTAGTACCGCAATTATTTGAACATACAGAGATAGTTTGTTCAACGCTTGGTAGGTAAAGTGAAATATCTGTTATTTGATCTGGTTCTTCAACGTTAATGGCAAAAGTTAAGTTGCCTGCAACACTACTTGTATTATCTTTGTAAACAAAGTCGCCTTTAGCGTTTGAGAATTCTGCATCTACAATGGCATTTTGGGGTTTGGTAATACCTTTAACTTTTTGTACTTGTATTTGATTTTTACCTTGTATTCCAGCAAGAGATATTGAATTATTATTTGTATCAATAATAGGTGATGGAACTTCAGGAGTAGATGGGTCAACAGTAATTGGAGATTGACTTATTTCATTAGATACAGAGCCTTCGCTACCACATCCTGCAAGTAGTAAACTTGAGGTTATTAATGAAACGGCAATAATACTTAATTTACGCATTGTTAAAATCCTAATATTGATAATCGTAAGCTAGCTCTCAGTTATTTAACTGTGAAAGAGCCTGTTGCATTTACGCTTGTATCTTCAATTTCTTGTAAATCAAAATTTCCGGTAATTTCGTCTAACCCATTAGAAAAGTCAGCTGATATATTGCCATCTGCGAGCTTATTAGCATGAGAAGCAAAGTTAACACCTAGATCTAACTGGTCAACATTGATTAATCCTGAATAGGTTGCAAACCATTCGCCTTGAGCGTCCGTAAAGCTAAGTGAACCGCCAGGGACTGTTCCATTGTCAAAATCAACAGCTAAATTAAGTGTTAAATCGCTAGTAGCGCCAACAGATGAGCTGATGTTACTTTCAGTTATTTGTTGGTAGTCAAAGGTTCCTGTTCTTTCTGAGATTAATTCTGCAATGGTTTGGGTATCTTCTATATCTTCTATTTTCTCTATAATGTCTTCTGTTATTTCTTGAGCATTATTTTCTGAAGCTATTTGGACATATTCCTCAGAACTAGTAGATTCGTTAGTTGTTGATGTTTCAGATGTATCAATTGTAGTCGTTTCAGTACTAACATCTGTAGATGCCGTGTTATCGTTTTCTTCTGCTGTAACGTCTTCTGAAGCTTCTTGCGAAGTGTTATAACCTAAAGATAATATTTCAGGCGCCTGTGTAAATGGGGTGATTTCACCTGCTTGATTAACTGAGGCAAAGGCAAAACCTTCAGTAACACCTAATGAAAGAGATTGATTATTATTTAGTGCAATGTCGATATTACCGCTATAAACACCAAAATAAACATCATCTCCTGATACTTCAACTGCAAAGTGAGTTCCGCGAATACCAATTGACCCAACAGGGGTTTTTACTTGGTAATCACCACCTGTTTTTTTTATCAGTCCACTGATTGAACGTAAGCCACCGCTGATCACTTCCAGTGTTGCTGAACCTTTTTGTGTTTCTTCGTTAAATACATAATTACTGACGTTAATTTCTGTATTTTCTTTGAGGGTAATTAAACCGCCATCAGACATACTAAATTGCGCTTTACTATTTTCACCTGTGGTGATGTGCTCAACAGACATTATTTTAGAACGACGCTTTAAAGATCGAACATTGTTTGTTTTTGGGTTTACAGCGTTAACAACACCTTTTGCTAAAAGTGTTTTTCCTGCAATTATTTCTTCAGGGGTTGCGTAACTTGTACCAATGTAGCCTAAACAGCTAAGTAGTATTAGTTTAGGTGATATTTTTATTAGTAAAGTTAAATCGCTTAATTGATTGTGTGTTCTCATATCATTTACCCCTAAAAGTTCATATTAGCAGTTAAGCTAATGTCTGAACGTTGATAAGAAAAGAGTGATAAATTACTGTCTTTATCTTGCGCATTAATATTTAAATTGTAAGACCATCTTTTAGACTGAGTGTATTGCAGGTTGATCGATGCGAGCCACATGTCATCATCGCGTTGTTCAAGAAAGAACGGATGTAAATCTTGATATTTTTTTTGTTGAAAGGCAACCATGCTGCTAGCGAGCCAAGCGTTGTTTATAAGCCATAAATTTGAATAACTTACGGTAGTTATTTTTTGGCTATTATAGTGGTAGATACTTTCATCGCTTTTTTCATCTGCATAACTTAAAGCGAAAGAATGTTTTAGGTTATTTGAAAAGTAATGAGCTGCTAAATTAGTAGAAATATTATCTGTATTTAATGATTCGCTGTTTTTGTTTTTTGTTTGACCAACATCTACACCTGCAGTAACTAACCATTTAGGATCTAGCTGCTTTTCGAAGTTAGTCGTTAACATGGTTTTTGTTCTGTATAAGTCGTCGTCTAACCATAAAGGCGTAAATTTTAAACCTACGGATAAACGACCAAAATCAAAAGTATGCTGATATTGAAAATTTAGGTCAGCAAACATTCGATTATATTGAGATTCATTTTGAAAATTATGTGTAGTGCCTTTTCCTGAAAAATTAATTTGAGATACCTGCGAGAATTTTTTACTCCCTGAAGCGCGGTAAGTTAATGCAGCGTAATTGTCGCTGTTCTTCTTGCTATCATTATTTAAAGGAAAAGTAGCTCCAGTTAGTGGGATAAATATATTATCTTCGGTTGTTCCTGCATTGATATTCGAATCGTGTCCTACATTTAATGACACACGTTGTGATAGATGAAACGATTGTTTATTTAATTTCGATTGAGATACATTTAATAAGCTATTCGCAGACTCTTTAAGCTTTACAGACGTTTTAGGGTTATTAATAAGTTGTTGGCTAGTATTAATTGCGCCTTGATAGTTTTCGATTTTATAGTTGGCTTTAGCGAGTAAAAATTGAGCATCCAACCAATCAGGTTTATTAGCTGTAACTCTTTCAAACGCAAATACTGCATGTTCAGCATTATGGTTTGCTAAAGCTGCAACACCATATAAAAAATCAAAGGAAGCTTCACCAAGGTATTCGTCTTCTAGTAATTGAGCTGTATTCCAAGCGTTTTGAAAATCCTTTTCATTTATCTCTTTTTTTAATTTATCTATAGTGGCAGCATTTTGCATTTCAGCAGAGATCGCTTGATGAGAAATACAAGAAAGAGATAACAATATAGGGAAAAGCGTATTTTTAATCATATTTATCCACAACTAATAAGAATATCTATTTAAATAATCAAACTAAGTAAGCAAAAGAAGCTTCTATAAAATTTTAATTTTTTGAATTAAATAAATTACATTTTTTTACAATTAGTCTATTTAAACGCCATCGTACCCTTTACAGGTAGCGATAATCAATAAAATTGTAAGGTAATTCTTGTTTGGTAAATGAGATGTTATCTATATGATTTTAATGTAAATTTAAGGTGCTTAAAAATTAACTTGTTGGTTGGTTTTTGTTAACGTTTTTATAACAACAACATGAATAATGGGACGTTAGGTTTTGTTGAACTTTGCTGATTGTTGCAAGAAGTTTACATAGAACAATTAGCCTACACACCTTGCGCTGAGAGCAATAAGTATTTAATTCGAACAAAACTTAAACAGGAAATTTCAACAGACCCTAGTGATTTCCTATAAAATAATAAACGAATTTAGTTATTAAGTTTAAGGATTGACCTTTTTATAGCGACCATGCATAACTTACTTTACTAAAAAATGTTTTTTCTCTTCGAAACATTTTAGTTAAATTATCATTTTGAATACTATTATCAGAATACCCTAAAAAGAAGACGGTTTGAGGATTTAACTTATATGAATATATAAGTTGTGTAGATAGGTCTTTATTAATGTTATCTGGTGCGATATATGGATTGTTGTTCGTGTTGTATTTAACATCAAAGTATTCAACATTAAGTTTTAAATAGCTTTGTACATCAAATTGATAAGATATGCGTAAATTTGTTAGGTTAGCTGTGTAGACATTATCATTAACTGTAGGGGCAATAGAGTCTGCGTCTAACTTACTATAAGTATGAGTTAATGCGACATATAGGTGGTCAGTCACATTGCTTGTTAACTCAGCATATAATTCTTGATAAGTACCTAAACGATTGTTGTTGTAATCAATTTTATCACCAAAGTCGAACCCTATACCGGTGAACAGCCTATTGTTTGGCTTAAATTCAGCGTATAACTTAATAACCTTTTCATCAAACCTTGTAGTATTTCCTGTTAAATTGAGTAATGAATCATCATGTCTGAGGCCTGTTTTTGTTGCTTGCGATATATTCACACTTAAAAATGATAACTTAGGTCCTAATAGCTCAATAGTTCCGTCAAAAGCGCGCTCAATAAATTCACCTTTTTCATTTTTTGTATTATGCCATGAACTATATAAGTAGATTTCTGACCAAAAGTCGTCATTATCGCCATAAATTAAATGCATAACTTCTACGTTGTCTTGTTGGTAATCTGCTTTGGTCATAAAACCTAAATCTGCTCTGAATAAGTTATCAATATTTTCATGGTTGAGACTTACTTTCCAATATTCGGTTCTATATTCATAATCTATTTTGTAGGCTTGATCACTAAAATCATCTTGTAAATTGGTTCTGTTGACTTGTTCGTTAAAAGCACAATTTCCAAATTTGCAATCGTTACTTACTTTGGGTTGACAAGCATCTTCAGAATCATCGAAACAAAAGCTTTTAGAAAGCTCATTAGGGTATTCGGTATTTGAATATAAAAACTGGGCATTAATCGTATGCGAATCATTTATTCTATATTTTGCGTCTATACCAGTTAATGAATTATGGTAATCATCAGCGGTTCTTAATGTTGAAACAAAGCCTAAGGTTAATTGTTCACTGTAATTATATCGGTAGTTAAAAGCTGCTGAATGACTTTCTCTATTAAGTGTTGCAATGTCATCACTAACATTACCAGGAACAATAAAGGTGGTTTGTTGATCGTTTGTTACAAATAAACCGTAACTGTATTTATCCGTTCTACTTGTTAACTTAGCTCCATAATCGGGATCAGCAATATTACGTGTATAAACAAGATTAAAATTACTACTAAAATAATCAGCGTTTTCTAAAAAAAAACTACGTTTTTCATCAAAAAATAACGATGAAGCGTTATTAATATTTAATTGACCAGCATCAGATTCTACTGTTGAAAAATCAGGATTAATTGTCGCATTAAGTAGTGTATTTGGGTTAGGGCCCCAGCGAATATCCATACCTGCATCTATATCGTTTAATTTTGACCATTTCTGATCTGATATGTTTCTTTTCTGGTTCTGTGATGCCACGATAGAAGGCGTTATCGTGAGGTTTTCTTTTATATTAGAGTGTTTAAAACCTTTAATTTCTGGCATTTGACATAACCAACAATTGTTATCTTTATCAAGTGGTATATGTGAAATTCGAAGGCGTTCATCTCGCGGGTAAAATCTGATTAATTCAATTGCCCAAACTCTATCTGCGCTGTTTTCGTCAAAATTTAAAATATTGTAAGGTATGGCTATTTCGACTTGATAACCCGTAGGTGTTTTCTTTCCAAAAGATTGCCAATTACCATCCCATAAACGATTACTTTTCCCTGTTACTTCATTGGTTATAGAGTCGTTTTGTACACCGAAGGGATTTACAAAAAAATTATAGTTTAATTGTCGGCTATTAAAAGTATCTAATTTTATACCGACAAGGTCATCGTCCCAAGTTGTATCTCGGTCTGCTAAAAAGCCATGAATTGCTGTTGGATTTGGATCCGATGCTACAAACGAAATATAAATGTATTTTCCGTTTTCAATGATTTTAGCTTGTGTTTTAACTGGGCTAGGTAGGTTATCCCAAGGACTATTCACAAGATCTAATGAAATATTAAGAGCATCTTTCCATACAAGATCGTCGAGAACACCATCAATAACGATGGAATCATGAGTGTTTGGAATAATTAACTCGTTATTGTCTTTAAGCGTTTGAGCTGATGAAAACAGTGAAATTAGTAAGAATAAGCCAGCTGAAAAATATAAACAGCTATTCCTTAGCTTTCGCATTAGTGCTCCGAGTTTAATTATTATTATAGTTTGTTTGATGTGTTTATTATGTTTATATAAATTGAACTGATTAATTCAATATTCAATTTATATTCTTTAAATTGTTACAAAAATAATATCTTAGCACAACTTATACTTTGTTTTATTATCAATTATTTATTCGTGTTTTTTATGTCGATAGCATAAAACATTATTTAATTTTTCATTATTTAGGGTCGAATCTTTAATTGCTCTACTGCATAATGAAGGAAAAACTTTATGCGTTTAATTAAATGTCTATATATCTATTAGATTATACTGCTTTATTTTGTTTGGTGATTTTTTGGGTGGGGTACTCTTTTTTCGCGAGAAAAAAAGCAAAAACAACAAATTGCATTGCAAGATGTTTGAATCAACATCGTATTCATTGGATGTATGAGGCTATAAAGAAAGACATTAGAGTTGGGGAAGCCTCCTTAATTTCAAACCTTGAGCGTAATATTGCTTTTTTTGCTTCTACCACGTTACTGGTTATTGCTGGTATTCTTACTTTGTTTGCAAAAACAGAACAAGTTCAAGAAGTATTGTATTCTATCCCTTATGCTGCAACATCCAGTGCCCATATGTTTCAATTTAAATTAGGTATATTGGCTTTTATTTTTGTTATGTCGTTTTTTAAATTTACTTGGTCAATGCGGCAGTATGGTTTTTTAAATGTAATGATAGGAGCTGCACCTATCGATGAAAGTGGTTTGAATGAAAACCTTAGAGCTTATGCTAGGCAAATGGCTGTAGTGCATGATCAAGCCGCTCATTCCTATAATTATGGTTTACGTGCTTATTATTTTTCTATTGCTGTTATGTGCTGGTTTTATCACCCATTATTATCTATTTTTGCCACCATTTTTGTTGTGTATACCTTATATAATCGAGAGTTTAACTCTAAAGCCGTTAAGGCTATTACTTTAGCTCAGCATCTTTTAGAAAAAGAGAGAGCTGAAAGGTTCCCCGATGCATAAACATGAATATGCAAAGTATTCTCTTAAAGATTTTAATCAGTTTGATTGTTTAAAATTATCTAAGAGTATTTATGCAATATTAGCTTTTGTAACTCGTGGTTATATAGTGTGGATACTTTCTATTTCGAATATGAAAAATCAAACAGGTACCATTAAAATGGTTTTTCCTGATCCTAAAATGTTTTATTTAAGTTTAGTGTCGGGAGCTGTAGGACTGTTTGTGATTCTAATCATCAGTTTAAGAAGACCTGATGCCCATCCATGGGTTAAAGTTTGTTGGCAGCATATTAGAAAGTTTTTATTATTTGCACTGATAGCTGATTTAAGTGTGAGCCTTATTGGCTATTTTTACTTATCACTTATATCTTTATCCTGGTTGTTAATTCAGTTATCAATTACTTTATTATTGATTGGGTTTTTGTATAGCAGCCATAAAATAAGATTAAACATTCAAGAATTTCCGGAAGAGCTCGCAAAATAAAGTGTTCAACTAAAAGGTCCTACACGTGAACAACATTGAAAAACAAGATGAACGATTAATCATTCTCGATACCGAAACAACAGGTATAAATCCTAGGGAAGGTCACAGAATTGTCGAAATAGGCTGTGTGGAAATGGTTAATCGTCAATTAACCGGGCGAAATTATCATGTTTATATCAATCCATTAATTCAAATGGAACAAGAGGTTATTGATATCCATGGTTTAACGAATGATTTTTTAAGTGATAAACCGGTATTTTCACAAGTAGCCGATGATTTTATTAAATTTATTGATGGTGCTGAATTAGTTATTCATAACGCGAAGTTTGATGTTGGCTTTATGGATCATGAGTTTTCTATGCTCACTAAAAAAGTCCCTATGACATATGATATGTGTACTGTTATAGATACATTAAAAGTGTCTAAAGATGAGTTTGGTTCACCCAAAACTCTAGATTATTTAGCTAAGTTTTATAAAGTAGATAAGCTTGTTGATCGAACCTATCACGGTGCATTAATTGATGCTCAGTTGCTTGCTTTTGTTTATGTAGAGATGACTCGAAAGCAAGCTGCCTTTAATTTGCTTGCTGGAGATAATGAAAGCGGGGACTCAAATGAGATTAGAAGACTTGACGCTAATCGACCAAAATTAAAGATTATTGATGCCACGGCCGATGAAGTGATTGCACATCAAGAACGCTTAGCTGTTATCGAAGAAAAAGGGAGTTCACCACTATGGGGAAAATAAATGGGAAGCATAAAAATGAGGGAAAATAATAAACCATTACATATTTTGTATTGTATAAGCACATTATTGTTTTTTTTACCCCTATTTGTTTTTGCCGATGATGACGTGCCACAGGTTAATTATTACGATTCAGACAATGTAACGAATCAAATTCCTTATTTTGATAACCGTTTTCGAATTGACGCTAATATAGATGAATTAAAACTTATTTTTTATCGTAAAAGAGGCTCTCAACCTATTATTCTTGTTAGGCCTGACGGTAGTAAGCTCAAAATAAACAGTTTACCTGAAGATGGTAGCGTTGAATGGTTTGATGATCGCACTTACGACTTAGTTAAAATTAAAAAGCCAATGGCTGGACCTTGGCAAGCAATAGGTCAAATATTACCTGATAGTCAAATTCTTGTAGTTACAGATGTTGTTATTGAAGCAGAGCCGTTACCTGAAATATTACTCGCTGGTGAAACATTAAAAGTAACAGGGCGTTTAATGAATGGCGATAAAGGTTTAAGTGATCCACTATTTAGAGCTGTTATTAATTTAGATATTGATTTATTCAGCTCTAATAATCGGCAATATGATAATTTTGGTGCTCAACCTATCAAGCTGGGATCTTTTTTAGATGATGGGTATGACTTTGATGAAAAAGCAGGTGATGGCGTTTACACAGGGGAGTTTGTTTTAGACTTTGCTCCTGGAGAGTGGCTGCCTATTTATCATGTGAAAATGCCGTTAATGAAGAGGGAGTTAAGGCAAAAGCCTATTATTGTTCAAAAAGCACCAGTTAAAACCTCTGTTGAAGTAAGTGATGAAGAAGGTGTTAATCACGTAGTTACCTTTGATATTGACCCAACGTATGTCGATCCAAATAGTATTATATTACAAGGTAAGGTTGTTTATCCTGATAAGCAAGAAATCCCATTTTCTCTACTTGAAAAAGAAAGCAATTCTAGAATAAAAACATTGGAATATACAGAGGCTGGTATTCACCGTATTACTGTTGATGTTTTTGGAAAAACAATCAATGGACGTGAATTTTTCTTAACTTTGCCAGAATTTACTTTTAATGCTGAAAACAAAAATGGGCTATTAATTCCTTCTCTTGATGATGAAGGTAATGAGATTATGGTTCCAAGAAAAACAGCGGCAGAGATCCTTGCTGAAAAAGAAGCTCTAGAGGCTGAAGCTCGAGCAATTGAAGCTGCAAGAATTCAAGCGGAAGAAGAAGAACAGCAAAAACAAATGTATATAATGATAGGCGTTGTTAATGGCGTAATTATTGTTGTAGGTATTTGTATATTTGTATTTTTAACTTTACGTAAGAAAAAAGCGATTAAAGCACAAGGAACTGCTTAAAATTTGATGAGTTTTCCAACGTTTTGCTCATCAATTATCCATACAGTTAATTATATTAAAAAAGGGGTTGACTGAAACTCATCATAACCGTATTATCTCCGCCGCATTCAACGAGATGTTGTATGCAGTGATTGATGTAGCGGAGTGGTAGTTCAGTTGGTTAGAATACCGGCCTGTCACGCCGGGGGTCGCGGGTTCGAGTCCCGTCCACTCCGCCAATTAATCTAAGGTTAAGGATCCTGAAAAAAATTCTAAAAAACGATATAGCGGAGTGGTAGTTCAGTTGGTTAGAATACCGGCCTGTCACGCCGGGGGTCGCGGGTTCGAGTCCCGTCCACTCCGCCAATTGTTTTATATAAAATAGGTGAGACCTATAAATCTCAAATAAAATCTCTGCGGAGTGGTAGTTCAGTTGGTTAGAATACCGGCCTGTCACGCCGGGGGTCGCGGGTTCGAGTCCCGTCCACTCCGCCAATTTTATTTGTTTTTTTCTTTCTTATTTTATAGCTATTTAAAAATAGCGGAGTGGTAGTTCAGTTGGTTAGAATACCGGCCTGTCACGCCGGGGGTCGCGGGTTCGAGTCCCGTCCACTCCGCCAATTTTTAAAATAGTATAACTTTGTATTAATCTTATTCTTTTCCCCATAGTTACTTTAATAAATATTTATTCATTATTCCCTAGATAATCGTTACGCATATCAACTTGAATAATTATTTCTCCTGATTCAAATCACTACCTCGGTTCTATAAAATAGTTTAATTTAATAATGAAACTGGTAATACATATATTTTATTATTAAAATGCTAATTTTATATATAGCATCAGAAATAATATGAATGAAATTAATTTAAAAGCTAAACCAAGCCATTTCTTTATTGGTGATGAAAACACACCTATATTTATTCTTGATGATATATTACTTGATACTTCTGCAGCTATTATCGAAGCCCAATCAGCTAATTATATACAACAAAAAAATGTTGATGGTACATATTACCCCGGAGTCAGAGCTGATGTTGGTGGCGATTATGGCATGACAATTTTAAAAGCAATTCAGTCTATTTTCTATAGCTTTTATCAGGTGCCTAAAAATTTAACATTGATCCCGAAAAGTGGTCAATATTCTTTATTAACACAGTCAGAAAGAGAATTAGATTTACTGCAATGCCTTCCTCATTACGATAATAAAAATCAATATAGTTTTGCTGTATTACATTATTTAAATCCTGGTGAATTTGGGGGGACTGGCTTTTATCGCCATCGCCCTACAGGTTATGAAAATATTACCCAAAGAAGAAAAAGTAGTTATATAAGTGCCGCACAAAAATATATAGATAACAATGGTCTTCCTACGCAAAAATACTTTACTCATTCTGATGAACATTATGAGTTATTAAAAAAGGTAGATTATAAAGCTAATCGCTTATTGATATATCCTGCGAGTGTTTTACATTCAATTTTTATTGAAAACCCAGAGCATGATGTTAACGATGATCCCGCTACAGGGCGGTTAACTGCTAATTTTTTTATAGACTTTAAATGATATACCCGTTACCAATCAATCACTTATGCGATATGGCTAAAATAATTTATGAGGCTTATTAACTTTAGTCAGATTTCTCATGGATGTAGGCCTTAGATTTTGTTTGGAACATAAAATCTGTGCCTAAATTGTTTTTAGTTCCCACTGAAACCTACATCTTGAATAGTAACGGCTATAAATAAGTAGCAAAGGGATTATTTGTACATTAAGCTTTTTAATAGCTGTTTTATTGTGACTTGATTTATGTTCCACGAAGGTCAATCACCTAGTGTTAGTGAATAATATGAAGTTTATTAATATAGCCTGAGCTCGGCTTAACAAATGTTTCTCTAGGCGTTACTTTTCCTAACGTCTGCGTTAAATTCACTTGCAATAGAGGAGTATTGACGCGAAATTTGCCTTGAATTAAGAAAAAATATCTATCTAGAGATCCTATGAAATTATTTTTTTATATTTTAAATTGTTAAATATCTCTTAACCGAGTTCAGGTTAATATAGCCAATTTGTCATTTATATTCATTAAATAAACCTCTAGATAATGCTAGCTTGAACTTTTCTACATTATTGTTTTTTAACAAGAATAACTATATATCAAAAACGAAGTCTTGCATAAATAGAAAACTATCTGTTGTAAAAACACGCTTTAGTTATTGAAATAAATCCCCTGTATTTGACCATTTATTCTTCATATCAAAGAGGTTAATTCATTAATGGGTTTGATATCAGTTCAAAAAATATTGTAGGCCTTTTTATGCTAAGTGTGAGGCATAATTGCCGAACAATTTAATTCTATAGAACCCACCGTATAAATAAACAATCTAATATATTGTTTTTAATCGTTAATTTTTATTACCTTTTTCTAACTTGTTCTTTTTTATTATTAATTTTTAGAGGTACGACCAGTTGACTTATCATAAAACTTAATGTTTAATTGAAATCAAAAGATCCCCTTAAATTTTTAGGAGTACGCCTGATGCTAACTTACAAAGCGCCCATAAAGGATATAAAGTTTTTAATTGAAGATGTTTTCGATTATTACGGACATTATGAAAAAATACCTGAGTTTGCTGAAGCTACTCCCGACTTAGTCGATGCTATAATGGAAGAATGCGCCAAGTTTTGTGAGGGGGAGCTTTTACCATTAAATCAAAGTGGTGACAAAGAAGGTTGTACTTTTGATCAAGGTAAAGTTATTACTCCTAAAGGGTTTAAAGAAGCTTATCAGCAGTATGTTGACGGTGGTTGGCAGTCACTTTCTCATCCAGAAGGTTATGGCGGTCAAGGGCTTCCTTCATCGTTAGGCATGGTTAAGTCTGAAATGATGGGAACAGCAAACTGGTCGTTTGCCATGTATCCTGGTTTAAGCCATGGTGCGATGAATACTATTCACGAACACGGGACTGACGAACAAAAAGAAATTTATTTAACAAAGTTAACTGAAGGTACTTGGACAGGTACTATGTGTTTAACTGAACCTCAATGTGGTACTGACTTGGGGCAAGTAAAAACAAAAGCTGTTCCTAATGATGATGGTTCATTTGATATCAGTGGAACTAAAATATTTATCTCTGCAGGTGAGCACGACTTAACCGATAACATCATTCATATTGTACTGGCTCGCTTACCTAATGCACCTGAAGGTACTCGTGGTATTTCTTTATTTATAGTCCCTAAAATGCAAGTTGATTCTACGGGGAATATTGGTGAATTTAACAATGTAACTTGTGGTTCTATTGAAGATAAAATGGGGATCAAAGCTTCGTCTACAGCTGTACTGAATTTTGATAATGCTAAAGGCTTCCTCATTGGGCCAGAAAATAAGGGGTTAGAATGTATGTTCACCTTTATGAATACAGCCCGAGTAGGTACAGCATTGCAAGGTGTTTGTGCAGCAGAGTTGGCTTTTCAAAACTCCCTTATTTATGCTAAAGAACGACTTTCAATGCGTTCTTTAACGGGTAAAAAAGCGCCTGAAAAAGTAGCGGATCCTATTATTGTTCATCCAGATGTTCGTAAAATGTTAATGACACAAAAAGCGATTTCTGAGGGCGGCCGTGCCATGATTTATTTTGCAGCGAAACTCGTTGATAAAATTGAAATGGCTAAAACAGATGAAGAGAAAAAAATTGCAGATACCAAATTAGGTTTTATTACTCCTATTTTAAAAGCTTTTTTAACTGAACTCGGTTTAGAAAGTGCTAATCATGGTTTACAAATATTTGGTGGTCATGGTTATATTAAAGAATGGGGGATGGAGCAAATAGTAAGAGACACACGTATTGCCACTCTTTATGAAGGTACCACAGGTATACAAGCGTTAGACTTACTAGGGCGTAAAATTTTATTAACTCGAGGTAGTTCTTTAAAAGAGTTTACCTTTGATATTTTATCTTTCTGTAAAGAAAAAAGTATGATTTCGAGTAACCCTCATAAACGTCAAATGAATAAATTTATTTGGCCATTGAGTAAAGCCGTAGCAAACTGGCAACAGCATACCTTTAGATTAGCAATGAAAGCTAAAAAGAATAGAGACTTTGTTGGTTCAGCTTCTGTCGATTACCTTATGTATTCAGGCTATATTGTTATGGCTTATATGTGGGCGAAAATGGCTCAATCTGCCTATGAGAAGTTAGCTGGTGATGTAGAAAATAGAGATTTCTATCGCGCTAAAATTAAAACTGCTGAATTCTATTTTGAAAAAATGTTACCTAGAACTAAGTCGTTAGCGGTAACTATGATGGCAGATCCAAAAACATTAATGCAGCTCGATGAAGAGTTATTATCATTTCTGTAATTATTCAAACTAACTGGCGTATGTTGAACTTTCATGTTTGAATTAAATGCTTATTAACTTTAGTCAGGTTCATACCTGGATGTAGACCTTAGATTTTGTTTGGAACGTAAAATCTGTGCTTAAATTGTTTTTAGTTCCTACTGAAACCTGCATTTTGAATGGTAACGGGTATAAATACCTTGCAACAATGAACAATAAGTATTTAAGCGGATCTGTAAGAGAGCTTTTATTCGCTATTTCTACTACCTTATCGCCTAGTAGATTAGATTAACGACGAAACATATACTTTGCCTTGTATAAAAGGTTAATAAATTACTTAAAAAACAATCAGTAAAGAGCAACAGACCTTAACTTAACTTAAAGCCATTAATTTTATTAGTGGCTTTTTTATTTACATAGAATTAACCCCTCTGAAAAATAGAATACTTTTCTTGAGTAACTTTGCTTATCCCGAGTTGAGGTTATTTATTAACTAAGACAATAGGTTAGTTATATTTTTGTTAGTTTAGAACAGCTTACCTATTTAACATACCTGTATAAAGCTAGATCCCTCTGTAAAAATATTGTATTGTATGTAAAAAATAAAATTGATATATAAAATATGTTTAACATTTCAAATAATCGTATATTTACACTTTCTGTTATTACTTTAGCGTTAGGTATATCTGCCTGTACATCTCAAACAGTAGATGAAAAAAATGAGGGTAAGGTTGTGAATGAAACCGAACCTTACTACCAAGAAACATGGGAGTCATTAGGTAGGCATGACGAAAAACCTGATTGGTTTCAAGATGCAAAATTAGGTATTTATGCGCATTGGGGACCTGTTTCAACCGCGAATATAAATATGAAAAGAGGTGTCGGTTGGTATGGTCTGAATTTATACATGGATGAAGTGTACGACTGGCATACAGGTGAAAAGCGTTTAAAAAATGGCAAGCCTATTGTCGGTGATGTATATCAACATCACTACAAAGCGCATGGTGATCCATCGGTTGTTGGTTATAAAGATATTATCCCTAATTTTAAGCCCACTGCTTTTGATCCTGAAGAGTGGGCTGACTTATTTGCTCAATCAGGTGCTAAGTTTGCTGGGCCAGTTGCTATGCATCATGATAATTTTGCAATGTGGGACAGTGATGTAACACGTTGGAATGTGAAAAAATTTACGGGTGTTGATGTTACGGGCGAGCTTAAAAAGTCGATTGAAAAACGTGATATGAAGTTTTTAACTTCGTTCCATCACGCTTTTACTTGGGTTTACTACGCTAATGCATACAAGTTTGATGCAACGGAAGAAACCTCAGATTTATACACTGATCGTCATAGTGTTACTGACTTTAAACCTACTAAACGTTTTCATGATGAATGGTACGCAAAGCTAAAAGAAGTGGTTGATAAATATGAGCCAGAAGTTGTTTGGTTTGATTGGTGGGTAGAAGAGTTAGATGAAGAATATCGTAAAAAGTTCTTAGCTTATTATTTTAATAAAGGTAAAGAATGGGGTAAAGAAGTTGTTGTCAGTTATAAAAACACATCATTTCCAGCAAATACTGGTGTGCATGATTATGAACGTGGCAGACCTAATAAAATTAAAGATGATTTCTGGATGACAGATACATCGCCAGGTGCTTGGTTCTATCGACATAATGCTAAATTTGTTTCTCCAAACGAAATTATTGATATTTTAATTGATATTGTTTCTAAAAATGGCTTGATGTTACTTAATGTTCCGCCAAATCCTGATGGTTCAATTCCTCAAGAGATGAAAAACATGCTTCTTAAAATGGGGGCTTGGCTAAAAGTGAATGGGGAAGGTATTTATGGTACGCGTCCTTGGAAATCTTTTGGTGAAGGTCCTACAAGAATTCGCGGTGGAGGGCATAAAGTAGAAAAACAGAAAATTGTCTACCAGCAGCAAGATATTCGTTTTACAAAAAAAGGCGATAAAACGCTTTATATGTACGTAATGGATACTCCAACTCAAGATATTCATGTTAAAACTTTAGGTAGCGACTTAACGTTATTAGAAGGGAAAATAGCGAATATAAAAATGTTAGGTAGTAACGAAACTGTACAATGGGAGATAACTCCTCAGGCATTAATTATTAAGTTACCTAATCATATTCCTACTGAGTTTGCCACAGGCTTTAAAATCGATTTACAGCTTGAAAATGAAATAGGTATCGGTGGCGAAGACGATCCTACATAACCTTTAGGTGAACTTGGCAGCAGCAGGTTATTTATAGCACTACTTGATACTTTATTATTTTGTGTCAGTAGTGCTTTTTTATTTTCAAGTCGTGTATTTATATTTAAGAATAAACATTAGTGGTATATGTGATTTACCTATAAATGTGTTATATTGTATTTGAATTTATTGGTTTTGTTGAAAGGAAAAAGAATGAAATTGTTGTGCGATAAAACATTACATGAACTGGAAAGTAGGGGCGTTGATGTACCTAAATATAGAAATGAGCACCATAAACCTGAAATAGGTATCGTACACATAGGTCCAGGAGCATTTTTTAGAGGGCATCAAGCTTGGTATACTCATCAGGCACTACAATCACAAGGTGGTGATTGGGCTATAAGTGCAGTATCTATGCGCTCTAGTGGCGTAAGTGATGCTTTAACACCACAAAATGGTTTATATAGTTTAGCGCAATTAGACAGCGAAAATTCATACCAAGTGATTGGTTCTATTACTGAAGTATTGATTGCAACTCAACAATACCAAGCGGTTATTGAGCGTTTATCAGCTACAAACACTAAGTTTGTTACCTTAACTATTACTGAAAAAGGTTACTGCCTAAATAACGAAGGTCAGTTAGATCTAACTCACAGCGAAATTATTCAAGATTTAGCTACAGCAAATGGCTCAAATAGCGTGCAAGCTATAACCGCTGTTGGCATGTTAGTTAATGCGTTAGCTATTAGAAAAGCACAGGGGATAGCTCCATTTTGTATTGTTAGTTGTGACAATATTACTGATAACGGTAAAAAATTACGTGCTGCAGTTATTCAGTTTGCGCAAGCATTTGATAACGATTTAGCTGATTGGCTATCAAAACACCTTATTTGTCCTTGTACTATGGTAGACAGTATTACTCCTGCTACTGATGAAAGTTTACGTAAATTAATTGAACAAGAGTTTTCAATCAAAGACAATTGGCCTATTAAACGAGAATCTTTTTTACAATGGATTATTGAAGACTGCTTACCTGAAGATAGACCTGCATGGGAAGCCGCAGGCGCAGTGTTAACTTCAGATGTTGAAGGCTTTGAAAATGCCAAATTACGTTTACTTAATTGCCCGCATTCAACTTTAGCTTACATTGGTGTACTTCTTGGTTGCGAAACAGTTTTTGATGCAATGCAAAACCCTGAACTAGTAACTTTTATTGAAAAAATGATAGATGAAGAAATTATTCCATCGTTTATTTCACCTAAAGAACTTGATGCTAAAGCTTATAGCAATGAAATTTTTGAACGTTTTAGAAATCCAGCCATAAGGCACTTACTAGCTCAAATTGCTTGGGATGGTTCACAAAAACTTCCAATGAGAATACTTCCTATCATTGAACAAAACCTTCATGATAAGCGAAGTATAGAGTCGTTAAGTGGAGCTATTGTTGCTTGGTTTTTATTTTTGCGAAAACGTTGTATCGAAAAAGAAGAGTTAGTGGATCCTTTAGCCGATAACTTACTGAAAAAAGTTTCGCTATGTAATGATGATATTGAACACGATATTCAAATATTATGTTCAATCGAACAAGTATTTAAAGTTGAGTTAGCTAATAATCAACAATTTATTCAAAGTTTACAAAATAGTTATCAAAAAATGTTACCACTTCTTTATGCTGAGGCTTCCTCTAAAATAGATTTTGTTTGAGCTAATAAGATTTAAATCTAAGATAATACTATATGATGGTAGCGCTATACCTAAAATAATAGATATAATTGAAGGTTAGTAATAACTAGCCTTTTTTATTGTATTTTATATGGAGAATGACCGTGTCGTCTATGTTAATCATTGGTGAGTGTATGCTCGAATTACGAACCGATAATAATAACTGTTTAGTAAAGTCTTTTGCTGGCGATACCTATAATACAGCTGTATACGCTAAACGTTATTTTCCTGAAGCTACTATTCAATATTTATCGTCAGTAGGTAAAGATGGTTTTAGCGAAGAAATGCTCAATGTATGGAAATCGGAAGGTATAGATTCTGATTTTGTAAAAACATCGCAAGATAAACCTATTGGTATTTATTCAATAACTACAGATGATGAAGGTGAACGAAGCTTTTCTTATTGGCGTGACGGCTCTGCTGCAACACAGTTAATGCAATTAGTGGATGTTAAACAATTATCAGAAAGTGCTTTTGATTTTGTTTACCTTAGTGGCATAACATTAGCTATTTTTAGTGACGAAGATAAGCAAAAATTAATGTCGTTAATCGATTTGTTAAAAAGTAAAGGGGCAAAAATTGTTTTTGATCCTAATTACCGTCCTAGAATGTGGAACAGTAAAGAACACGCAATCCATTGGTTAGAAGAAATATACAGCCGAAGTGATCTTGTATTACCTGGTTTAGAAGATCATAGCGATTTATTAAATCAAAATGATCGAGAGTCTGTTATTTCTTACATGAAAAAATTCAATGTAAATGAACAGGTTATAAAATGTGGGAAAGACGGTGTTTATGCATACGATGAAGAAAATAAAGAGTATCATCTACCTTTTACTCCTGCAGCAAAACAGATTGATTCAACAGCTGCTGGTGATTCGTTTGCTGGAACCTATTTAGCGGCTCGTCTAAAAGGTGAAGGTATACAAGAAGCACTAGTAAGCGCAGCTCGCGTCGCTTCTATTGTTGTTCAACACCACGGTGCAATTGTTGATAAAAAACATTTTTAAATAAGTGTTTATGGACTAAATATTAAAAATATACTGGAGATTTTTTCATGAAAATATTAGTAACAGGTGGAGCTGGTTATATTGGCTCTCACACATGTATTGAATTACTAGCAGCGAACCACGAAGTTGTTATTGTTGATAATTTAAGTAACAGCAGTGAAGAATCACTACGTCGTGTTGAAAAGATAGCAGGTAAAAAAGTTACTTTTATTAATGCTGATATACGTGATGAAGCAGCATTAGATGCTGCTTTTTCTCAACACACTATTGATGCTGTTATTCATTTCGCTGGTTTAAAAGCTGTAGGTGAGTCAACACAAGTTCCTCTTAAGTATTATGATAATAATGTAAACGGTTCTCGTGTATTAATGCAGGTAATGGAAAAACATAACGTAAATACGTTAGTGTTTAGTTCTTCTGCTACCGTATATGGTGATCCTGCTACGGTTCCAATTACTGAAGACTTCCCATTAAGTACAACAAACCCTTATGGTCAAACTAAATTAGTTGTTGAACAAATGTGTCGTGAAACGGTTAATGCTAACAGCAACTTATCGGTTGTGTTATTACGTTACTTTAATCCTGTTGGCGCTCATATTTCAGGTACTATTGGTGAAGATCCAAAAGGTATTCCAAACAATCTAATGCCATTTATTACTCAAGTTGCTGTAGGTAAACGTGAGTTTTTATCTGTTTTTGGTAATGATTACGACACGGTTGATGGTACAGGTGTACGTGACTACATTCATGTAGTTGATTTAGCTAAAGGTCATGTACGAGCTATTGAAACATTACATGGTAATGCGGGTTGCCATACTTTTAACTTAGGCACAGGCCAAGGTTATTCGGTATTAGAAATGGTAAAAGCCTTTTCTAAAGCTTGTGGTAAAGATGTTCCTTACCAAATTGTTGAGCGTCGTCCCGGTGATATTGGGCAATGTTATGCAAACCCTGCTCATGCTGCCTCAGTACTAAACTGGAAAGCCGAAAAGTCTTTAGAAGATATGGTTAATGACTCATGGCGCTGGCAATCAAATAATCCGAACGGTTATAACGCGTAATCGATATTCTATACAAAGCCAATGACTGAAGGTTGTTGGCTTTTTTCTTTTTCAAGTATTACCTGAAAATAAAATATGTAAGCGAATGTTAAAACGCTTGTTTTAATTAAGTTATTTACTTTATATTACAAGTTCCTAATATTTAACTTTTTCAGGCATTATTTTGACTAAAGCTGATTCTAATAAGTATAAAAAGAAAAGTTATTCATCCTTCACTAGAATAATCTTTCCCATAATAGTTTTAACTCAATCATGTTCGAATATTTCTGCTATTACGGATGAGAGCAAAAATATTGTTGTTCCTGAGCAATGGCAAACAGAAGCCTCAACTAATATCATTTCATCTGAAAGTCATGACACTTTTGATCCATGGGTAAAAGATTTTAAAGATGAACCTCTTATTGCAGCAATAAAAGTTGCATTAGCTAATAATCATGATCTTCAATCGCAAGCGATTAATGTGAGTTTGGCAAAGGAACGTTTGGCTGTATCTAATGCGAGTGATTTTCCTGAACTATCACTCTCAACAAATAATACAAGAAGCAAAACATTAAGCGAAAATACTGAAACCTATCAAACCTCCGCAAATATAAAACTTAATTTAAGTTATGAAGTGGATATTTGGGGGCAGTTATCAGATAAACAACAACAGCAGCAACTTGCTTATGCATCTGCAAATTCTTTATATCAACACCAAAAATTGACTTTAGTCACTAATGTCATAAAAGGTTGGTATAACTTAATAGAAGCGCAAAAGTTATTAAATTTATATCAAGAAAGAGCAGATAATCTTGTTAAAAATTTAAATATGATTGAGTCATCATATAAATTAGGTTTGAATAATGCTTTAGATGTTTATCTAACGAAAAATAACGTGAATAGCGAGTTAGCACGTGTAGCTCAACAAAAACAAACCGTAAAAGAATCAGCACGATCTTTAGAATTACTGTTAGGTGATTATCCAAAAGGGACTATTCACGCTGACAGTGTTTTTCCTAAAATCAATACTGAACTTCATATTGAAAAGCCCGCCTTATTATTAACACGAAGAAATGACATTGCCTCAAGTTGGTTTGGGCTTTTATCTTTAGATGCGGCTCTTGCTGTTGCTCATAAACAAAGATTTCCAAGGCTTGCGTTGACTGGAACTTATGGGGATTCAGGCAGAGAGTTAACGGATTTATTTAGTGGCAATCCTTTAACGTGGTCGTTAATTGGTAATTTAACTGCACCGATATTTAACGGCGGAACTTTAGCCTCTTTAGAAGAGCAAGCAAGGCTAGAAGTTGTTAAAAAAGAACAAGAGTATCTTGCTCAAGTCTCTAGTGCATTTGCACAAGTTGAAAATTTAATGAGTAAACGAAAATCTTTGATTGAACGTTTACTTTATTCAAAAGAGGCGCAAGTGAATGCGATTGAAGCACAAACATTATCTTTTAACCAATATATGAGAGGCTTAGTTACATATACAACTGTATTAGAATCTGAAAGACGCGCCTTTGATGCCCAAACAACACTTATTCAACTTACTAATCAATTATTACAAAATAGAGCTGATAGTTATTTAGCTTTGGGTGGCGGGTTAAAATCAAATTTATTAGATGATGAAAGTCATCCTTCAAATATTCAGGAACAATAACGTGAAAACTATAAAAAAAATACTCCCTATACTTGTTTTAGCTGCATTTGGTATAACAGCGTATGTTGTTGTTTCTAATCCACCTACTCTTAAAAAATTTAAACAAGAAGATGTTGCTAAACTTAATATTGAAGCTGTTAAAGTAAAGTTAGAAGATTTAAAAATTAATGTTGAAAGTTATGGAACGGTAAAACCCCGAACACAAAGTGTTTTATATTCACAAGTGTCAGGACAAATCATTGAAATCAATCCTAAGTTTAGAGAGGGTGGTTTTTTTGAGAAAGGGGAAACTCTGATTGAACTAGACAAGCGAGACTTGTTAACCAGTATACAAATAGCGAAATCAGCATTATTTAATGCACAACAAGCTTTACAAGAAGAAGAAGCGCGTTCTGAACAAGCTAAACAAGATTGGATAAGGTTAGGAAATCAAGACCAAGCGCCAGATTTAGTATTAAGAAAACCTCAGTTAATGGCTGCTCAAGCGAATGTGTTCTCATCAGAAGCATCTTTATCGCAAGCTAAATTAGCGTTAGAGCGAAGCGATATCAAAGCACCTTATACCGGACGTATATTAAAAAAAGAAGTTGATATAGGTCAGGTTATTTCATCAAATACCAAGTTAGCTGAAATTTATGCTGTAGATTACGTTGAAATTAGATTACCGATAAAAAATAAAGACTTACCTTATGTTGTGTTACCTG
The DNA here is from genome assembly GCF_055808995.1 of Pseudocolwellia sp. G5-9. NCBI lineage: Bacteria > Pseudomonadati > Pseudomonadota > Gammaproteobacteria > Alteromonadales > Colwelliaceae > Pseudocolwellia > Pseudocolwellia sp. G5-9. The sequence continues at coordinate 1,298,566 of NZ_CM147893.1, read as the reverse complement.
AGCCTAATCGATTTACATCTACGGTTAATTCTGAAAAGGAGTTACCTAAAGTTGAGTTTTATTCCGATCTTATAGGTGAACAATCTTGGCAAGGAGAGATTGTGAGAACAGAGGGTGCATTAGACACTAATTCTCAGCAATTATTTGTAGTTGCGCAAATTAATGACCCATATGGTAAAGAAAATAGTGATATTAACCCAATAAAAATAGGTCAGTATGTTACAGCGAATATTTCAGGCAAAGTTATTGAAAACGCAATAGTTATACCTAATAAAACTATATATCAAGGTAGTTATGTTTATATTGTTGAAAACGACTTATTAAAAAGGGTAACTATAGATATTGCTTGGCAAAATAAGAATGTGGCAGTTATTAAATCAGGACTTTCTGAAAATGATTTACTGGTTTTAACGCCATTAGGACAAGTTTCTTCAGGAATGCGAGTAGCCGTAACATCAATTGATGGTATTCCTGCTGTTACTCCAAATAAAAGGAAAAATGCTCAAGCTATGAGAGGAAAAGGTGACGGTAAGTTAAGAAAAGAGTTAACACCTGAGCAAAGAAAACTCATGAAAGCGAAAAGAGAAAGTCAACAAACTAATGTTAATGGAGTAGAGCGATGATTGCTTGGTTTGCAAAAAATCATGTAGCGGCTAACTTATTAATGATCACCATTTTGTTGATGGGAGTGTTTTCATTAAAAAGTAATATCCCGCTTGAAGTATTTCCTTCAATTGCTTCTGAAATTGTAGAGGTAAAAGTTCAATTAAGAGGCTCCACACCTGAAGATGCAGAACTTGGATTAGCGATAAAAGTTGAAGAGGCTGTTCAAGATCTTGAAGGTATAGAAAAGTTGATCAGTACTTCAGTTGAAGGTTCCGCAAGTATCACTATTGAAGCTGAACCTGGCTATGATGTCAGAGAATTACTTGCAGACGTAAAAAACAGAGTGGATGCAATTAATACGTTTCCTGCCGGTATCGAAAATCCAATCACTTCAGTTAGACAAAACAAACGTGATGTTATTTCAGTAACTATTTCATCTGATTATAGCGAACGTGAAATTAGAGAATTTGCTGAAAAAGTAAGAGATGATTTATTAAACTTACCAGAGGTTACTCAACTTTCGCTGAATGCCGTACGTGATTACGAAATTATTATTGAAGTCAAACAAGATACATTAAAACAATATAATTTATCTATTTCTGACATCGTTAATGCCGTTAGAGTTAGTTCTCAAGATGTTTCTGGCGGAAATGTAAAAACAGAAGGCGGAGATGTATTAATACGTAGTAAAGGGCAAGCATATAGTCGAGAACAATATGAAAATATTGTTATTAAAACGAATCCTGATGGCTCTTTACTGCGTTTAATTGATATTGCAAAAGTAGATGACGGTTTTGGTGAAAGACCACTACGAGCTCGATTTAATGGCCAGCAGGGCGCACTGATTGATATTTACAGAATTGGGAATCAAAATGCGATTGATGTTGCCGAAGCGGTAAGAGAATATATCGACGATAGACAAGATACTTTACCAGAAGGTTTTAAACTTAATTATTGGGATGACGATTCTGAAGTTGTTAAAGGTCGATTAAATACTTTAATTACAAACGCTATTCAGGGCGGCATTCTTATCCTTGTGTTATTAACATTGTTTTTAAGACCTTCTATAGCATTCTGGGTATTTATTGGTATCCCTATTAGTTTTATGGGGGCTTTTGTTTTTATGCCGTTTCTTGGTGTAACCATTAATATAATGAGTCTATTTGGTTTTATTCTTGTACTGGGGATAGTGGTAGATGATGCTATTGTCACGGGAGAGAATATTTACCGACACACACATACATCTAAATCAAGCTTAGAAGCTGCAATTATTGGTACGAAAGAAGTTGCTGGTCCAGTTACTTTTGGTGTACTTACCACTGTTGCTGCATTTTTGCCTTTAGCTTTTATTGAAGGTCGACGTGGTGCTATATTCTTCCAAATCCCAGCGATTGTTATTCCTGTTTTATTATTTTCATTAATTGAGTCTAAGTTTGTTTTACCGTCACATCTAAAACATTTGAAACTACGTAGTGAAAAAACAAAGCAATCTAAATTCTCTATGTGGCAAGAGCGATTTGCTGATGGTTTTGAAAACGCAATTTTAAAATACTATCAACCACTACTTAAAAAAGCGGTAATGAATAAATTAACTACATTATCGTTATTTGTAGGTGTGTTTATATTGATCGGCGCATTTATTATGAGTGGCTGGACAAAATTTGTATTTTTCCCACGTATTCCAAGTGAAACAGCTCGAGCTGATTTAACAATGCCTGTGGGTACTAGTTTTGATGTAGTTGACGGTTACGTACAAAAAATGTCGAACGCAGCTAAAACACTTCAAGATAAATACCGGGATGAAGAAGGTAATAGTATTATTTTAAATACTCTAGCTATTACTAATAATGAAACAGGTCGTGTGCGTTTTGAAATTTTACCTGCAGATCAAAATACAACAGGAATAGGTTCTAGGCAATTAGTGAATGAGTGGCGTGATTTGATCGGGGAACTTCCTGGCGCTGAAGAGCTAACTTATAGAGCTGAGATTGGGCGGTCGGGTGCACCGATTGATTTTCAATTGATGGGCAATAATTTTGAAGAGCTAAAAGAAATAGCCAATAAAATTAAAGAAAAATTGGCAACATACCCTTCAGTTTTTGAAATTACAGATAGTTTATCTACGGGTAAAGAAGAGCTTCAAATTGTGTTAAATGCGCAAGGTTATGCTATGGGATTATCTGCTTCTAATGTTACTCAACAAGTAAGGAGTGCTTTCTTTGGTTCTGAAATACAGCGTATTCAGCGTGGTCGAGACGATGTACGTGTAAGTGTTATGTTTCCACGAGAAGAAAGAGAATCTATTAGTAGTTTAAGCGATATGCTCATTGAAACGCCACAAGGTGGCCAAGTACCTTTATCACATATCGCTAGCTTGGTTCCAGGGAAAAGCCCTGCAGCTATTAAACGTATTGATCGTTTCCGTAGTGTAAATGTTACTGCCGATGTAGATAAAAAAGTCACCAACATGACAGTATTAAGTGCAGATCTACAACCTTATGTGGATAATCTAGTTGCTTCATATCCCGGTGTTAAGTTGGTAATTGAAGGTGAAGCAAAAGAACAGGCTGACTCTTTTAGTAGTTTAGGACTAGGCCTTATTCTTGTGTTCTTTATTATTTATTGTTTACTTGCAATACCTTTTAGATCTTATATTCAACCAATTATTGTTATGTCAATTATTCCATTTGGTATCATTGGTGCAATCGTTGGGCATTGGTTTATGAGAATGGATCTTACTATTTTTAGTATATTAGGCATGATGGCATTAATTGGCGTTGTGGTTAACGATAGTTTAGTGTTAGTTGACTTTATAAATAAAAAACGTCAACAAGGTGCTGATCTTATGGATGCAGTATTAACCGCAGGGCAAACTAGATTTAGACCGGTATTATTAACGTCACTAACCACATTTTTTGGTTTAATGCCTCTACTATTTGAAAAATCAACTCAAGCACAATTCTTGATCCCAATGGCAATATCCTTAAGTTTTGGTATTATATTTGCGACTTTTATTACCTTAATTTTAGTACCTGTTAATTATTTATTAGTTGAATCCATTGTGCAGCGGGTTACGGGAAGTAAGAAAAGTTTATTGAACAAATCATTACCACAATAAATCATAATATTGATAGGAATTATAATGTCCGAAGAAACCATATTTTCTAAAATAGTTAGACAAGAAATACCAACGCCTTTGTTATATCAAGACGATCTTGTTACCGCTTTTAGAGATATTTCACCGCAAGCTAAAAGTCATATACTTATTATTCCTAATAAGTTAATTCCTACGGTGAACGATGTCACTGAAGATGATGAACTTGCTCTTGGGCGAATGTTCAGTGTTGCTAGAAAGTTGGCAAAGGAAGAAGGGATTGATGAAGACGGATACCGTTTAATTATGAATTGTAATAAACATGGTGGCCAAGAGGTTTATCATATTCATATGCACTTAGTTGGCGGCGAACCCTTAGGTAAAATGCTTTCTATTTAATCGTTTATTCTCCTATCTAATAGCATTTTATTATGAGATACATAATAAAATGCTATATAACTCCTCGTTTACCTTCTTCTTCACTGTACATTCGTTTAAATATTGTTAAAATTCACGCCAAACCAAGGGGTGCGAATACAATTTAACTAACGTTAACGTATTTGCTGAGATGTGTAATGCACAAACCCTCGAACCTGAACTGGATAATGCCAGCGTAGGAATGGGAATTTTACACCGCCATTAAATGCGCTGGTTCCATATTTTATATTTATATGAGAACCAAATGACAAACCAACTATCTACAATCGCTTTAGCGATATCTTCTGTTTTATTTTCTCAAACGAGTTTTGCCGAAGAAGCAAACACGACTTCTATAGAAGTGATTACCGTAAAAGGTGATTTCAGAGAAACTAGTCTTCAAAAAATCCCTAACGCGATTAGCATACTATCTGAAGAAGATATAAAGCGCCGTAATGCTCAAAATTTAGAAGAAGTTTTAGCATTAACACCTAACGTTAATTTTTCAAGTGGCTCACAACGAGCACGCTATTATCAAATACGTGGTATTGGTGAACGTAGTCAATTCAGCGAACCCATCAATCCTTCTGTTGGTGTAATTATTGATAATGTTGAATTTACCGGTATAGGTAGTGTTTCTTCTCTTTTTGATGTTGCACAAACCGAAGTTTTTCGTGGCCCACAAGGCACACGCTTTGGTGCTAATGCATTAGCGGGTATTATTAATATTGAAACTAATGCACCGAGTGATTCATTTGAAGGTGCTGTTAAAGTGACCTTGGGAAATTATGGTAGTAAAGGTGCTGGCATTGTTCTTTCTGGGCCTGCTAGCGATAAAGTTAAATACCGTTTAGCGGCTGAACAATATAACAGTGATGGTTTTATTGATAACATTTATTTGAATCGTGACGACGTAAATAACCGTGATGAATTAAGCCTTCGTGGTAAATTAGCTATTGAAGCCTCTAAAGACTTATCGATTGATTTAACTGTTATGCATTTTGATTTTGATAATGGTTACGATGCTTTTTCACTAGACAACAACCGCACAACTTACTCAGACCAGCCTGGTTTTGATACACAAGAAACAACGGCTATTGCTTCTACATTCAATTATAAAGGCTTGGATAGTGCTGATGTAGTGCTTATAGCGAGTTACGCAAATAGCGATCTTGGTTACGGCTATGATGAAGATTGGGCGTATGGTGAATATGAATACAATGCAGATGATTGGGATAATGGTCTTTATTTCCCTGATCCATGTATTACACCTACAGGTTGTTTAGCTGAAGTTGATGGTTATTCATCGACAGATTATTACTTTAGAGAAAAAGAAACACAAACGTTAGAGTTACGTGCTACTTCTAAAGAAGGTGATGAAATATTTGATGGTTCAACCTCTTGGGTTACTGGTGTTTACTATAAACAAGAAACATCAGATTTAACGCGTATTTATACATACGACAGCGACTTCTCGTCAACTTTTGATACAGAAACACTGGCAGCATATGCAGAGTTAGCCACCGTATTAACAGAAAATGTTACTTTAACAACAGGCTTACGTGTTGAAAATCGTGAAGCAGATTATGAAAATTCAACAAACTTCTCTGCTAAACCATCAGACACTATGATAGGTGGTAAAATTGTTCTGTCATATCAAACGCAAGATAGTTTAATTTATGCATCTATCAATCGTGGTTATAAAGCTGGAGGGGTAAATACCGACGGAACCCTCGAAGATAATCAGCGTGAATTTGATCCTGAATTTGTGATGAACTACGAACTTGGTTTTAAAGCCACCTACCTTGATGGCGACGCTTATTTAAGAGCTGCCGCTTTTTATATGGACCGCAAAGACGTTCAGGTGAAAATTTCATATCAAGTAGAACAAGCAGGCGAATTTATTGAATTTCTTTCTAATGCCTCGCAAGGTAAAAATTTAGGTATAGAAATAGAGTCAGGTTGGCAAGCAACAGATACATTAGATATATATGGTTCATTAGGTTTACTTGATACTGAATATGAAGACTTTTCATATCAAACTGAAGATGGAATAAAATCGTTATCAGGTCGTGAGCAAGCGCACGCGCCGTCATATCAATTTAACATCGGCGCTAATTACGCGATAACAGAAAATTTATTATTAAATGTATCGATAGAGGGTAAAGATTCTTTTTACTTCTCAGATAGTCATGATAAAGAATCAAATGCTTATGAATTGTTAAATGCATCAATCACTTATTCTCAAGACGAATGGAATGTAAGTGTATGGGCACGAAATATAACAGATGAAGAATACCAAGTGCGTGGTTTTGAATTTCCGAATGATCCACGCGATGGTTATACAACATCTGGCTACACTCAGTTAGGTGAACCTGCCGTTTTTGGTGTTACATTTAATTATGATTTTTAATTTAATAAACATATACTTAAAGAGTATTTAGTTGAAAAACAGAAGTATTAGAGCGAGCTATAAACGGTATATTATTACTGATAGCTCGCTTAATAAAAAATGAATAAGAGATAAATAAAATGGAAATATCAATAGAAATAAGTTTATACCCATTAGCAGAAGAAAACTTTAAGAAAGAAATATGGGACTTTATTAAAAAACTTCGTGAGGTTGATGGTTTAAACGTTGTTACTAATGGTATGAGCACGCAAGTGTTTGGAGATTACGATTTAGCCGTACATCATGTTATGTCTGAAATTAAAAAAGTTCACCATAGTGTTGATGCCGCCGTATTTGTTTGTAAGTTTATTGGCGGAAATAGATCAGAAGTGGAAGCTGAATTGTAATGATCAACTTATAATGGGTAAGTTTTAATGGACGTTATTTTAAATTATTATTCAACATTGTCTTTTCTAGAACTAGCTGCTGTTTTTACTTCACTCGCTTATGTGATACTTGCCGCTAAAAAAAACATTTGGTGTTGGCCGGCAGCTTTTATAAGTACCGCTATTTATACTTTTTTGTTTTATAAATTTTATTTATGGATGGATAGCTTTCTGCAAGTGTATTACATGGGAATGGCTTTTTACGGTTGGTATTGTTGGAATAAAACTACCGATGATTTTCATAGTAACAGTATTCAACTGAAAACATACTCAGCTAAAACGCATTTAATTTCTATAGCAATACTGGGTATTGTTTCTTTAGGTGTTGGTTTTTTTATGGATAAATATACCCCAACAGACTTTCCTTATTTAGACAGCGCGACTACTGTTTTTGCTGTTTTCTCAACCTATCTAGTTGCACAAAAAGTGATTGAAAACTGGCTGTATTGGATTGTTATTGACGCGGTTTCTATTTATTTATATGTAGAAAAAGGTCTAACGCCTACAGCCTTCTTATTTGGCGTGTTTATATTAATTGCCGCTTATGGGTATTATATTTGGCGACGAGAATATAAGGGGGATGATATGACCCATTCTGAATTATTTAATTAAATTACTCATGGTGAAATATATTTATAACCATAACCAATTATGCGAAATGATAAAGGCGCTACCGTGTTTTGTAGCACTTCATAACCCATCTTCACTAATTATTAATCGTATCGAAGCTGGACAAAGTAGTTTATGTTTTGAAGTTAAACATGACGATAAAAGCTACTTTGTTAAATATAACGATAATTTATCATTTTTTGAAAATGAACTGAAAACATCAAAAGCAGCTTCCCATATAGCATTGTCACCTAGGGTTATTTACGCAGCCAATGATTGGTTAGTAAATGAGTTTGTTTATGGTGAAACATTAGATAGAAGTGGTGCTTCAATGCCCGATAAAATAGGCATTGCACTTGATTTGATGAAGCAATGCCATTCATTGAAAGTTACCTTACCGTTATTAAACATAACAAAGATCATTACCCGTATAGTCAATAATTCTTGTTTTTCTAATGTTCAAAAAGATCATATACAAGCATTACTCTGTAAACTCCCAACACCGTTTGGTAATAACTACGTGGTTTGTCATAGCGATATTAATTTTTCTAATATTATTATGGCAAATAGCAGGGCTTGGCTAATTGACTTTGAATGCGCATGTTTAGCGGAAAAAGAATTTGAAATAGCGATGTTCTTTGCGATTAACTTACTTACTGCTGATGAGCAAAGCTATGCGCTTAAAGTGTATCAAGCATTAAATCCTAATGAGGGCATTAATATAAAAAGCCTAAACACTTATTTATTATATTCTTATCTTCTTAATGGCTTGTGGTATATTGAGAAAGTAGAGGAAACTATGAATGAATCTAAAATAATAAATTTTCGTACATTAGCGGCTAAGCAATTTCATTTGTTTGACCTTATCTGGCCTAGTGAGATGCCTTTAAAAAGCATTATGAGATAAGGCGCTAAAATGTTACGTCTAATTACCGTGCAGCGCCATTAATCCTGCCGCATAATAAATTATATAATAAAATAGAGATGTTTTTCGTGAATTGGAAAAGCCTAATAAGAGATAAAGATAAACTATTTTGGCTAATGCATACTATTGGTTGGTTTGGCTTTGCTTTGGTTCATTATTTAGGGTCTTTACTACACGATTTACGTGATATTTTTATTGTTATCGTTTTTCTTAATGCCTATTCTGGTTGGATGTTAACTGTACCGTTACGTTATATATATAGATACGTTTGGAATTTCAAACCTATTCAAATCGCGTTAAGCCTTATTGTTGTTTCATTTGTAACGGGTGTAATTTGGCAGGTAATTAAAAATTTAAATTATTGGGAAATATACCAACATGGTTATCGTCCTGAATACTTGATTTATTATACTAAATTCAGTTTATGGTCGTTTTATATAGTGATTAGTTGGAGTGTTTTATATTTTGGTCTTAAATATTATCAAATGCTTCAAAACGAAAAACAAAATGTATTAACAGCTAATACGGAAGCTCATCAAGCTCAACTTAAAATGTTGAGATATCAATTGAACCCTCATTTTTTATTTAACACCCTTAATGCTATTTCTACATTAATATTAGTGAAAGACAATATTGTCGCTAATGCGATGGTGACTAAATTAAGTGATTTTTTACGCTATACTTTAGATAAAGATCCAATGAAAAAAGTAACACTTGAAAGCGAAATTCAAGTACTTACACTTTATTTAGATATAGAGAAGGTAAGATTTGAAGAGCGTTTACAGGTTGTTTTTGATATAGATGAAAACTGCAATAATGCTCTTGTACCAAGTATGATTTTACAACCTATAGCCGAAAATGCCATTAAACATGCGATATCGGTACAGGAAGAAGGTGGTACTATCTCTGTTGCCGTAAAAGCTATTGGTCAATACCTATTCATAGAATTATCTGATGATGGCCCCGGTGCTGTTATTATTAATAACAACCTACATCGTGAAAACGGCATAGGGCTTGTTAATACACGTGAACGCTTACAGGCATTATTTGACAATGATTATTCTCTTATTGTGTCCAACAATATGCCAAAAGGTGTTAAAGTAAGTATAAGAATTCCTCTCCAAGTTGAAGCTGAAATATGACACAAGTTTTATCCACTATTGTTGTAGACGATGAACCGCTCGCCAGAAAAGGGTTAATGGTTAGGCTAGCAGAACATAAAGACATCAATATTATCAAAGATTGTAGTAATGGCCGAGAGGCGCTTGAAGCGATTAAAACACATAAGCCAGATTTAATGTTTATTGATATAAAAATGCCGGGTTTAAATGGGTTTGAAGTTGTTAATGAAATTATTGTTCAAAACTTATCTATGCCTATTGTTGTCTTTGTTACTGCATTTGAAGAATATGCATTAAAAGCTTTTGAAATACACGCCCAAGATTATTTATTAAAACCTGCTGACGATGTGCGAATTGAAAATGCATTAGAAAAAATTAGAGAACGTATTGCTAATAAAGATAACGCTGAACAAAAATTAAAACTAGCCCAACTCGTGAGCGATGTTACGGGTAATACAAGCCAAGATATTTTAGAAGCGATAGAAAACAACAAGCCGATTCATTTTAATCATTACTCTGATGTACTTGCGATAAAAGATGCAGGGGAAGTGAGTAGAGTACCTGTTAAAAATATTTTATGGATAGATGCCGCAGGTGATTACATGTGTGTGCATACAGCAACGGAAACCCACATTCTTCGACAAACAATGAAGCAATTAGAAGAAAGTTTAGATCCTAGAATTTTTATTCGTAGTCATCGTTCAACCATGGTTAACAAAAATTATATCAGTAAATTTTGTAGCCAGCTTAATGGTGAATATTATCTTGTAATGAGTAACGACAAAGAGTTGAAGGTAAGTCGAAGTTATAAAGATAAAGTAAAAAGTATTGTTAATTCGTAATTGATTACAAAAATGTAATTTATTACATAATTTTGATAATTTAACAAAAGGTTTGCGATCAAAACATTACGAATATATCGATTATATCGGGTATATTTGTAGTACTTTTGAAATAAAGATAATAAAAAAGGTAGCTCAGAGGCTACCTTTTTTATTATCTATTAAATAGGTTAAATAATTAATTAACCTAAGTGTTTTTCTTCTACTGTTAATATCTTAAGTGTATTTGTTGCACCAACAGTTTCCATTGAATCGCCGTGAGTAAATATTATTTTATCGCCCACTTTTAATTCTGATTTACCAATAACCATTTTAAGAGTTTCAGTTGACAAAGTATCGTTACCACAAGAAGTAGAGTCAAACTGTACAGGGTAAACACCACGATAAATAGCCGATCTTGTTAGCGTTTTACTGTGTCTTGAAACAGAGTAAATCGGTAAGCCAGAAGTAATACGAGACATTATTTTACTTGTTTGTCCTGACTCTGTAAGGGCAATAATTGCTTTAACGCCATCTAAATGGTTAGCGGCATACATAGCAGATAAAGCAAGAGTTTCTGAAATTTCAGTAAACTTAAGCTCTAAGCGGTGATTTGAACTATTTACAGAACGATGAGTTTCAGCACCAACACAAACAGCAGCCATTGCTTTAACTGTTTCTACAGGGTATTTACCCGCTGCTGTTTCAGCTGAAAGCATTACTGCATCTGTACCATCTAATACAGCATTTGAAACATCCATAACTTCCGCACGAGTCGGCATAGGCTGTTCAATCATAGTTTCCATCATTTGAGTTGCAGTAATTACAGCTCTGTTTAATTGACGGCTTCTAGCAATAATATGTTTTTGTTTACCTACTAATGCAGCATCACCAATTTCAACACCTAAATCACCACGAGCAACCATAACAACATCAGATGCTAAAATAATATCATCTAACACTTGGTCATCGTTAACTGCTTCGGCACGTTCAATTTTAGATACTAAAAGTGCATCACAACCAGCCGCTTCAGCAAGAGAACGAGCTAAACGCATATCAGCAGCATCACGTGGGAAAGAAACAGCTAAGAAATCAACACCAATTTCAGCAGCAGTTAAAATATCAGCTTTATCTTTTTCGGTTAATGCTGGAGCTGTTAAACCACCACCTTGACGGTTAATACCTTTATTATTTGATAAAGGGCCACCAACAGTAACTTCAGTAAATACTTGTGTATCTGTAGTACTTAATACTTTAAGCTGAACACGACCGTCATCGAGTAATAAAATATCATCAACGTTTACGTCTAAGGGTAATTTCTTGTAGTCGATACCCACTTTCTCTTGAGTACCTTCGCCTTTACCTAACTCAGCATTTAATTCAAATTTATCACCAACAGCTAGCTTGATTGGGCCATCTTTGAATGTAGATACGCGAATTTTAGGACCTTGTAAATCACCTAAAATACCAACATATACACCTAGTTCTTTAGAAATTTCACGTACAGTATTTGCACGATCAATATGGTCTTGAGCAGTACCGTGTGAAAAGTTTAGTCTTACAACATTAACACCCGCTTTTATAACGTTTTTTAATACTTCTCTATTTTCAGTTGCTGGACCCAATGTGGCAACTATTTTCGTTCTTCTAGGCATTTTAATCCTTAATTTTTTTAAATTAAATTAATTGGTAAGGGTAAATCTTTATTCTTTTCGATCAAATCTTGAGCTTCTTAAGCTGTCTTTGACTTTTTTAAGGTTATCTCTAAACTTAGTGCCACGTCTTAACGTAAAACCGGTTGCTAATATATCAATCAACGTGAGTTGAGCAATACGTGACGCCATAGGCATATATAAATCAGTATCTTCTGCATCATCGATAGATAAAACGATGTTACATTCTTTAGCTAATGGAGTGCCAGCAGAAGTAATCCCAATAACTGTAGCATCATTTTCTTTGGCTAAACTTGCCACTTCAACCAATGATTTAGTGCGTCCCGTATGAGATATAACTACTACAACATCACCTTGTCGGCTATTTATAGCACTCATACGTTGCATTAATATGTCATCAAAATAAACAACAGGCACATTAAACCTAAAAAATTTATTTAATGCGTCGTGTGCTACAACAGCTGAAGCACCTAAACCAAAAAATGAAATTTTATTAGCTTGAGTGAGAATATCTACAGAACGATTAATGGTTGATGTGTCTAAACTTTTACGTGCAAGTTCAAGGTTAGCCATGGTTGATTCAAAGATTTTGGTTGTGTATTCTTCAGCCGAATCATTTTCATCAACATGTCTATTTACATAGGGTGTACCATTAGCGAGGCTTTGCGCTAAATGTAATTTAAAATCAGGGTAACCCTTAGTGTCTAATCTACGACAAAATCTATTTACAGTAGGCTCACTGATATTAGCTTGTTTTGCTAAAGCTGCGATACTTGCGTGTATCACAGTGCCAGGAGATGAAAGTATAACGTCAGCGACTTTGCGTTCAGACTTACTAAAGGTGTCTAGTTCATTGGCGATTTTTTCTAATATATTCATTAATTACTAACCCTAGATCTTATTTTTAATAAACTAACTGTAATTTATTTTCTAAATGATAACAGAAAAAATGAAAATTTATTTCATAATTATTACTAATATAAAGAAAATGCTAAATATTGGCAAATATTTAATTGAAACTTCAACTTTTTTTGTAAAAATATTGTGCAAGGATAAGGGGGGAAGTCGTTTTTCGATAATGTAATAAAATTACAAAAAGTTCTTTACTGATGAGCTAGCACACGCTAAATTAGGGCTATAATAGGGTTAATAAGTAATAAACGAATTAGAGAAGTAATAATATGAATAATTTTGATAGCCAAGCACCAAGTGAAATCGTTATTTTTGGTGCTTTAGGTGATTTATCTCGCCGTAAATTATTACCTGCATTGTATCAATTAGATTGTGCCGGCTTATTAAACCCAGAAAGTCGTATTGTAGGTGTTGCTCGTCAAGAGCATGATTTAAAAGCCTTTGCTAGTCTAGTAAATGAAAACCTTACTAAGTTTGTTAAAGAAGGACTTAATGAAGATGTTTTAGAACGTTTCTTAAATCGTTTGGTTTATCAACAACTTGATTTTAAAGAAACCAGTTCGTTTAATAAATTAGCAAAAACACTTAAAGGCGCTAATGACACAAGAGTTTACTATTTCTCAACGGCTCCTGCTATTTTTGGTGACATTTCTGATGGTTTATATGCTGCAAATCTAATTACTGATAAAGATCGCGTGGTAATGGAAAAACCTATTGGTCATTGTTTAGAATCTTCAAAAGTTATTAATGATCAAGTATCTCGTTTCTTTAAAGAAAATCAAATTTATCGTATTGATCATTACCTCGGTAAAGAAACGGTTCTTAATTTACTTGTATTACGTTTTGCTAATTCGTTATTTACAACGAACTGGGACAGAAACAGTATTGATCATGTACAAATTACTGTTGCTGAAAGTGTAGGTATAGAAGGGCGCTGGGGATTTTACGACGACGCAGGTCAAATGCGTGATATGATCCAAAACCATTTACTACAAATATTATCATTGTTAGCAATGGAACCTCCTGCTGATTTAAGTGCTGACAGTATTCGTCTTGAAAAGTTAAAAGCAATTAAAGCACTTGTACCTATTGACCGTATGAACATTAAAGACAAAACAGTTCGTGGTCAGTACGCTGATGGTTTCTTAAATGGAAACGCTGTACCTGGTTATTTGAATGAAGAAGGTGCTAAAGCAAACAGTAACACTGAAACATTCGTTGCTATTAAAGTTGAAATAGATAACTGGCGTTGGGCTGGCGTACCGTTCTACTTAAGAACTGGTAAAAGAATGCCTGCTAAACACAGTGAAATTGTTGTTCATTTTAAAGAGCAGCCACATAACATATTCAAAGAAAGCTATTCAGAGTTGCCTGCAAATAAATTAACTATTCGTCTACAGCCAGATGAAGGTGTTGAATTGCAAATGATGAACAAAATTCCAGGTATCGCATCACAAATGCACATTCAAGAAAACAAACTTGATTTAAGTTTTTCAGATACTTATAAAAACGAACGAGTTGTTGATGCCTATGAGCGTTTAATGCTTGAAGTTATTAACGGTAATCAATCTTTATTTGTTAGTCGTGACGAAGTGGAAGCTGCTTGGACATGGGCAGACAGTATTATTGAAGCATGGAAAGAAAGTAACGAACCACCTAAGCCTTATCCAGCAGGTTCTTGGGGACCGGTATCTTCAATTTCTTTAATTGCTCGTGACGATAGACAGTGGGTTGAATAATGCAACAAGTTAATGATTTTAATACGCGTAATGAATTAGATGAAGCATTGGCCACTAAAGTTGCTAATGAGTTAAGTAAAGCTATTGCGGAAAAAGGTAAGGCGAGTTTAGCTGTATCAGGTGGGTCTACACCAAAGGGCTTTTTTAAAGCCTTATCACAAATTGATTTAGCTTGGGATAAAGTGACGATTACTTTGGCCGATGAGCGTTGGGTTGATTTTGAAAGTGATGCAAGTAATACACGTTTAGTACATGAAAATTTATTACAAAATAATGCAAAAGCTGCAACATTCTTCCATATTAAAAAGGGAGAACAGTTATCTGAAAGCACATTAACAGAGCTAAATATTGCGGCTAAAGAAAGTGTATTACCGCTAGATGTTTTAATTCTAGGAATGGGTGAAGACGGTCACACCGCATCATTATTTCCATGTAGTGATCAAATTGAGCAAGGTTTATCACTTAATAATACTGATGCGCTAATGAAAGTTGTACCTAAAACAGCGCCTAATAATCGTATTACATTCACTTTCTCTCATCTTATACAAAGTAAAAATATTATTTTACATGTGTGTGGTGAAAGTAAGAAAACAGTATTAGCGCAAGCTAATGCTGGAGCTGATTTTTTTGAAATGCCAATAAGAGCGTTCTTACAAGATCAAAAAGTCACTACACAAGTATATTGGGCAGAATAGTTCATGAAAAAAGAAATTGTAGATATTACTCAACGCATAATAGAACGAAGTAAGAACTCTAGAAGTGCATATTTAAAAAAGATCAGAGCCGCCAAGTCAACTACAGTTCACAGAGCGAGTTTATCATGTGGTAATTTAGCCCATGGCTTTGCTGCTTGTGGAAAAGAAGATAAGCAAAAATTACGCGGTTTGAATCACTCAGATATTGCTATTATCTCAGCATATAACGATATGCTTTCAGCGCACCAACCTTATCAAACATACCCTGATATTATTAAAGCTGCCGTTTCTGAAACTGGCGGTGTTGCACAATTCGCTGGCGGTGTTCCTGCCATGTGTGACGGTGTTACACAAGGTCAACCAGGTATGGACTTAAGCTTAATGAGTCGTGACGTTATAGCAATGGCTACGGCTGTTGGTTTATCTCACAACATGTTTGATGGCGCATTAATGTTAGGTATTTGCGATAAAATAGTACCAGGCTTAATGATCGCTAGTATGACTTTTGGTCACTTACCCACGGTATTTGTTCCTGCTGGTCCTATGCCATCGGGTATACCCAATAAAGAAAAAGTACGTGTTCGCCAAAAATTTGCTAAAGGCGAAGTAGGTAAAGAAGAATTACTAGAAGCTGAATCCGCTTCATATCATAGTGCTGGAACGTGTACTTTTTTTGGTACTGCTAATTCAAATCAACTTGTTGTTGAAGTGATGGGATTACATTTACCAGGTGCTTCATTTGTTGCTCCAAATACCCAGTTACGTGAAGAGCTAACCAAAGCTGCGGCACGTCAAGTAACTCGTTTAACCGAACAAGCTGGCAACTACATGCCTATTGGTGAAATGATTGACGAACGTTCAATTGTTAACGCTATTGTTGGGTTAACAGCTACAGGTGGTTCTACTAACCTAACTATGCACATTATCGCTTTTGCTCGTGCTGCGGGTATTATCATTGATTTCCAAGATTTTAATGATATTTCAGATGCTGTACCGCTTATTACTCGTATTTACCCTAACGGACACGCAGACATTAACCACTTTGAACAATCAGGTGGTATGGCACTTTTATTTAAAGAGCTTATTGAAGGCGGCCTAGTACATGAAGATGTTGAAACTATTTGTGGACGTGGTTTAACACGTTATACACAAAAACCTATATTAAAAGATGGTGAGTTAATTTGGGTTGATGGCGCAACTGAGTCAAGCGACAAAGAAGTTATAGCTACAGTTGCTCAGCCCTTTAAAGCTGATGGTGGTTTAAAAGTATTAAAAGGCAACTTAGGTACTTCTGTTATCAAAACATCATCTTTAAGACCGGGTTGTGAAATAGTTAAAGCACCTGCTGTTGTATTTGAAGATCAAAATGATCTTGATGCTGCTTTCCAATCAGGCGAGCTTGATAAAGATTTTGTTGCTGTTGTTCGTTTTCAAGGCCCTAAAGCTCGAGGAATGCCTGAGCTTCATAAATTAACGCCTCCTTTAGGTGTATTACAAGATAAAGGCTTTAAAGTAGCTTTATTAACTGATGGCCGTATGTCTGGCGCTTCAGGTAAAGTTCCTGCTGCAATTCATTTGTGCCCAGAAGCTTTAGACGGTGGATTAATCGCTAAAGTACAAACAGGCGATATGATTTTATTAAACGGTGAAACTGGTGAATTAACACTATTAGTAAGCGAAGAAGAGCTGGCTAAACGTGAAAATGCGCAATTTCAAGTGAATGGTCATCATGAAGGTTTAGGTCGTGAGCTATTTGGATTTATGCGTAAATCATTAAGTTCTGCTAATACCGGAGCTTGTTCACTGTTTGATCAGGACGTTTAAAAATGAGTTCATCGATTAATTTAGTTGCTGATATTGGAGGTACTAATTTAAGAATTGGTACCACGGATATCGAAGGCAATATCAGTAACCTGAAGTTATATCAATGTAATCAATTTTCTGGTTTAGCTGAAATTATTCAAGATTACTTATCAGAAATTGATACAAGTAATGCTGAACTTAATGCTTGTTTTGCAATAGCTTGCCCCGTTGATAATGATTTAATGTCAATGACAAATTTACCGTGGAAGTTTTCTAAAAAAGAACTTCAAGAAACGTTAAATTTAACTCACATGTATTTCATTAACGATTACACCGCAATTGCTCATGCTGTTCCGTTATTAAATAACGAACAAAAGGTTCAACTTGGTACAGGCGATGTTGTACAAGGTAAACCTATTTCAATCTGCGGCCCCGGCACAGGTTTAGGTGTTGCTAACGTTGTTAACGTAAATGGGCAATGGGTGAGTTTAGGTGGTGAGGGCGGTCATGTTGACTTCGCTCCTACTGATGAAACAGAAATAAAAATTCTTAATTTTTTACTTAAAAAGTACAAGCATGTTTCTTACGAGCAAGTACTTTCAGGATTAGGAATTCAACAGATTTATCAAGCACTAATGTCTATCAAAGGGCTTGAACCTGAAGCATTAGAAGCTAAAGATATTACACAAAAAGCAATCAACAATGAATGTGAAGTGTGTAAAGAAACATTAGATAAATTTTGTGAAATATTAGGAAGCTTTGCTGGTAACTTGTCGTTAACTTTAGCAAGTTTCGGTGGCGTTTATATCGCTGGGGGTATAGTGCCTCGATTTATCGAATATATTAAAAATAGTAACTTTAGAAGCCGTTTTGAAGCAAAGGGTAGGTTTGAAGCATTTAATCAAGCGATACCAACATTTGTGATCACCGAGCCACAACCTGGCCTACTTGGTGCAACTGCTTTTATTTGCCAAAAACTAACCTTAAAAACTGTATAAAGAGAAATTATGACGTTATCAAATAATTGGCAAGTATCGCCAAAAGATCTTTTTGCCATGGGACCGATTGTTCCAGTACTTGTTATTAAAGATGTAGCTGACGCTTTACCAATTGCAGAAGCTCTTCTTGCTGCAAATGTTAAGGTATTAGAAGTTACTTTAAGAACCCCCGCAGCATTAGATGTTATTAGCATTATTGCTAAAGAACTACCTGAAGCTGTTGTTGGTGCTGGCACAGTAACAAATAGAGCTATGCTACAACAGTGTCAAGACGCGGGAGCAAAATTTGCAATAAGTCCTGGTTTAACAAAAGACTTATTACAAGCAGGTAAAGAAGGTGATATTGCTTTAATCCCTGGTATTTCATCTATTTCAGAACTTATGGATGGTATTGACTACGGTTACGATCACCTTAAATTCTTCCCTGCTGAAGCATCTGGTGGTGTTAAAGCATTGCAATCAATTGGTGGTCCATTCCCTGATATTAAATTCTGTCCAACTGGTGGCATTAACATTAACAACATACGTGATTATTTAGCGCTACCTAATGTTGCTTGTTGTGGTGGTTCTTGGTTAGTATCAGACGAAATTATTGCTAATAAAAACTGGTCAGCAATTACTGATTTAGCAGGCCAAGCACTAGCTCACGTTAAATAATATTTATGTAGAGTGATAAAAACCAAGCAATGCTTGGTTTTTTTATGTCTGTAAATTTATGTCTGTAAAATAGATACAAAAAAGCCAAGCATTGCTTGGCTTCATTTCATTTATTAGCGGTAATGCCTGTTATAGCAAAACTTTAGTTGTAATAACTACTTGTTGTAGTTAATTACGTGCGCTGCTAAATCAAGAACTTTGTTAGAGTAACCAATTTCATTGTCGTACCATGAAACTACTTTAACAAACGTATCAGTTAATGCGATACCCGCTTTAGCGTCGAATACTGAAGTACAGATTTCACCAACAAAGTCGTTAGAAACAACTTGATCTTCTGTGTAACCTAAAACACCTTTTAATGCGCCTTCAGAAGCTTCTTTCATTGCTGAACAGATTTCTGCATAAGTTGCTGGAGTTTTTAAGTTAACCGTTAAATCTACTACTGAAACATCAGGAGTAGGAACACGGAAAGCCATACCTGTTAATTTGCCGTTAAGCTCAGGAATTACTTTACCAACAGCTTTTGCTGCACCAGTCGATGATGGAATGATGTTTTGACCAGCACCACGACCACCACGCCAATCTTTAGCAGAAGGGCTATCAACTGTTTTTTGTGTAGCAGTTGTTGCATGTACTGTAGTCATTAAACCGTCAGCAATGCCCCATTTATCGTTTAATACTTTAGCGATAGGTGCTAGGCAGTTAGTGGTACATGACGCGTTAGAAACGATGTCTTGGCCTTCGTATTTATCAAAGTTAACACCCGATACAAACATAGGCGTGTCATCTTTAGAAGGAGCAGATAAAATTACTTTTTTCGCACCAGCAGTGATATGTTTGCGAGCTGTTTCATCTGTTAAGAATAAACCTGTAGACTCAACAACAACGTCAACGTCAATGTCGTTCCACTTTAACTCTTCAGGATTACGCACTGCAGTAACACGAATAGTATTACCATTTACTACTAAGTTACCGTCTTCTACTTCAACAGTCCCTTTAAAACGACCATGAGTTGAGTCATATTTAAGCATGTAAGCCATGTAGTCAACATCAATCAAATCATTAATACCAACAACTTCAATATCATTTCTTTCTGCTGCTGCTCTAAATACGAAACGGCCAATACGGCCAAAACCGTTAATACCTACTCTAATAGTCATAATCTAATCCTAAATAACAATAATGTAGTAAAATTACATCATTTTGAGAAAAATTCAAGTAAAACTTACATTTTCGATGAAAAAACATGTGATCATTTTATTAATTTACGTCATAAATTTGAGGGATGTATTTAATGTTTTTTTAACAAAATAACGTGTAATTTATGGTTTTATTTTTCTATTTTAAAAGTTAACGGGAAAGTATGATGAACTTTGATATAGTTAAGTTATAGCTAAATTATAGGAAATACTATGAAAGACGAAGAGTATAAAAATAAGCTATCTGAAGAAGCTTATAAAGTGTGTAGATTAGCTGCTACAGAAAGACCTTTTACTGGAATATATAATGATCATTGGGAAGCAGGACAATACCTCTGCGCCTGTTGCGATAAACCTTTGTTTTCATCTGAGCATAAATTTAATGCCGGTTGCGGTTGGCCAAGCTTTTACAAAGCTGTGGAAGGTAATGTAAGTTACAAGCCAGATAATTCAATAAACATGAAACGAATTGAAATAACATGTACAGCTTGCGACTCTCATTTAGGTCATGTATTTGACGATGGACCTCTACCCACAGGGCAAAGGTACTGTGTTAACTCGTTAAGCTTAACGTTCACAAGTAAAGTGTAACCTATGTTGTAATAATACTTTTGTTGTTTCTTTACAACATTATGGCTTTTTGAATTCGCCTTTCAAAATTGTATCAAGTGTTTTTAAGGCTACATTATCCAAAAAGCTACTTTTTAAGTTAAACGTTTTAGCGTATTTTTCTAGCTTAACTCCTTTTATAGACTCATCATCAGGTGCATGGGTCTGTAATATTTTAGACCAAATATAAACTTGTTTATATTTTTTCTTATCGGCAAAAATTGTCGCAATAGACTTGAAAATTTCAGTATTGATTGGATCATTTTCATTTGTTAGTTCTAAAGCGTGATATAGCAAATTCAACGTTTTATTTTGATCTTTCTTGGCGTAATAAGTGGCTAAATTAAATTGTAAGCTGGGTGTTTCAAGTTGATGCGTATTTTCTAACGCTAAAAATGTTTGTAATGCTCCTTTATTTAAATGCCGTGTCCAATGGTAATACAGCAAGCTAGGGTGCTTTGAATCTTTAGTGTCGTCTGATATCTCTTTAATTCTTTTTTTTGCGTCAACCAGGTTATTTATACGCATGCTTTGTTTTTCTTTAAACTTAATATGTTCTATTTTAGATGCGTGTTCCATGCACTTAGCGTAATTTTCGTAACCAACAAGTTGATTGTATTGGTTTTCATCTTTTGGCGTTGTTTGTTGTGCAAGATTAGCAAAACCTATTGTTATTCGTTCTTTTTTACACCATGAGTCTTCTTTAAACTCATTGCATATTTTAGGGTGTTCATTACACAAATCTGCAAAGCTCGGCGCTTGATTACAGGCTGCTATAAATACACAGCTACTTATCGTTATTACGTGCATTAAATTATTTTTTCTATTCATTATGCTTAATATTCCTGCAATCTATAAAGTAATTGCATGTAACCTATGGTGAAAGGTTTTATGATCAATTACAATATGCGTGAATTTTCTTATACCAATCAGATAATAATTAATCATAGCTTATTGCGAAATTAACAGAAATAAAAAGGTTTAAATAATGACAAGTATTCTTGAAGAACAATATCAAAGTAGTTGGCAAGAACGACAAACTCTTGCTGAAAATATGCAACCTATTATCGGTCAATTATTTAGAAATAAAGGCATTGAAATTACCATTCATGGCCGTCCGTTAGTAAATGCATCAGCTATTGATATTATTAAAGCACATAAGTCAGTTGCTCTTCATGAAGAAACGAAATTAAGACTCAGAGAAAGCTATCCTTTTATAGAGGCACTAAGTAAGCTTCCTCTTGCACCAGCACGTATTGACGCAGGTAAATTAGCTTACCGTTATTTATTTAAAGGTGAGGCTAATGGCTTAACTATAGAAGAATTTTTAAGTAAAGAATTAAATAGCATTGCTAATAAAACACAAGAGTCTATGTCTCAAGACGTTGTATTATATGGTTTTGGTCGTATTGGGCGTTTATTAGCACGATTGCTTATTGAAAGAACAGGGCCAAGTAGTACATTAAATTTAAAAGCCATTGTTATTCGCCCTGGTAAAGCAGATGATCTTGAAAAACGCGCGAGTTTATTACGTCGAGATTCAGTTCACGGTGCTTTTAACGGTAGTATTACTATTGATAAAGAAAACAACGTAATTAAAGCGAATGGTGCTTTTATTCAAGTTATTTACGCTAAATCACCTTCAGAAATTGACTACACTGAGTATGGTATTAATAACGCGTTAGTTGTAGATAACACTGGTATTTGGAGTGACGAAGAAGGTTTAGGTCAACATCTTAAATCGAAAGGTGTTAGTAAAGTATTATTAACAGCTCCAGCTAAAGGCGATATTAAAAATGTGGTTTATGGTGTTAATCACAAAATGATCAAACCTGAAGACACTATAGTGTCAGCGGCTAGCTGTACTACCAATGCTATTACGCCAGTGTTAAAAGCACTTAACGACAAGTTTGGTATTAAAAACGGCCATGTTGAAACCGTACATTCATACACCAATGATCAAAACTTAATTGATAACTATCATCCGGCACCTCGCCGTGGTCGTAGTGCACCATTAAACATGGTTATTAGCACAACAGGCGCAGCAAAGGCGGTAGCTAAAGCATTACCAGAGCTTGCAGGCTTATTAACTGGTAATGCGATCCGAGTACCAACACCCAATGTATCTATGGCGATAATGAACTTAAACTTAAAAGAAAGCACAACTAAGTCAGACTTAAACGACTATTTAAGACAAATCTCATTAAATTCAGATTTACAAAACCAAGTAGATTACACCGCATCCACAGAAATTGTATCAACCGATTTAGTGGGTTCGCGCTATGCAGGTGTTGTAGACTCACAAGCAACAATTGTTGATGGTGACAGAGCCGTATTATACGTATGGTACGATAACGAATTTGGTTATAGCTGTCAGGTGGTAAGGGTAATGCTTGAAATGGCCGGCATTGAAATACCTACATTGCCACAAGCATAACAAACACCTTTAGTTTGATACTTAAAACAAAAAGCAACATATTGAAAAATATGTTGCTTTTTTTTGAGCATTTTTATCAATACAGACTATAGTTATATTCTGAGTTAAATTTATTATTATTGTTGAAACACACAGAGGACTTAATTTATGTCTATCACCATGAACACAAGCAATCCAGCAATGACTCAAACAGACACAGCACAAGGAATTAAAACCGCAGGGCTAGCAAAAAGCCAAGCTGAAATTGAAGGGCAAATGGCGCTTAGGTTAATTCAGTCTGCTAATGTTGCTGTACAACCTGCAGGGGCAAGTACTGAAGCATTAGGAAGTATTGTTAACATTAGTGTTTAATCATTTTTCTATTAACCAACTTACAATAATTAATCGCTATAAGCAGCGAGCAGGTTTCGGTAACCCTGCATATTTTGTTGCTTGTTTCGCAGGCCCATCAGGAAATAATCTAAATAAATAACGGCTACTTGCCTTATCTTCCCCAAACTTTGTTTTCAACGCTTTTGTTAATGCTCTTATCGCAGGGGATGTGTTGTAAGTTAAATAAAATTCTCGTACAAATCTTACTATTTCCCAATGCGCTTCGGTTAACTCTATATCGTCTGTTTGAGCTAACAAAGGTGCAAGTTCTTCTGTCCACTGTGTAAAGTCAACTAAGTAACCGTGCTTATCCGTAGGAATAATTTGCCCGTTGTATTCTAATTCTGTTGTCATCTTTATATCACTAATTTATACATAAAACGGCTTACTGCCACGTTATTGTTGAGTTATATTGAGAAGTCAATTCAACCAATTTAGCTATAGTTATTGGGCTTGATTGATCATGGTTAATCTCAATGGCTCTTGCTTGCGCATGCTCTTGTATATGAAATACCGCAACTGTAGGGTTTTGTTTTTTAAAGTTGATAAACAATGAATGGCTTGCGTTATAACAACCATCATCAATAAGCACCAAAGCATCGTCAGGTTTAATAGATAACACACATTGTGCAAAATCGTTTTTATCAAAAGCAGATGTTCTTTGTAAATGTAAAATAGTCATATAAAAATACTAAAACCTTAAAATAACATTGTGCTGATGTAGCTTATCTGAAAATGCATCGCTACTTAAAACCTGCACATTATCAAGATGAAAATCTTCAGCTAAACCACGTTCAATCAGTGATGCTTTACACGCATATATATTTTCAATGTCGTAAAACTCTAATGCCGCCATTGTTTTTAAATAATCTTTAACGTGAACCGTTTCAAGTTGTTGATTGCTTATTAGTTGCCTTACACCTTCACCTTGAAAAAATAACGAAGTCGATTGCTCGTACGAACCATAAATTAACGCCGCATCTAACGCTTCTTTACTGGCTTGATTAATGGTTGAAGACGCATTTAAAATAGCGATTTTTTTACATGATTCAGACATTAAAATTGCACCATTTTTTCAGACTTAGCCGTTAACTCAACCAACTCACCAAGGCCAGAAACCGTAAAGTATTGACTAATATTACTGTGCGTAACCTCTGTGTTAACCGTATCGCCAATATCGTCGCTTAAGCCTCTTTTTTCACAAGCCGTAATACACACATGTAAATTAACACCGTGCTCTGTATTTAACTTTTGCCAATGTTTATGTGTTTGATATTCGTCGTTCGCAATCGCTATATTCGCACTCGCGTTTAACACACCGTCTTGATAAAAAAACACACCCACAATATCAACACCGGCTTTAATTGCATGGTTAATATAATCAATAGCTGTAATCGTTAAATAGCTACAGGGCGGGGTGGTAATAACAACTGATAGAGTTTGCACGAATAATTCCAAGAGTTTAAAAAGCTAAACGTAAATAACAAAGTAAAAAAAAGCCTCGCATTGCGAGGCTTTTATTATAAACCGATAATCACTTTAAATTAATGATTATTAATCATCACCACCAAAAACACCTAAAAGGCTAAGTAGGTGAACAAAAATATTATAAATATTTAAGTATAAAGACACTGTAGCTCTAATGTAGTTAGTTTCGCCACCGTGAATAATACGGCTTGTATCAAATAAAATTAAGCCAGACATAATCATAATAACAGCAGCACTTACAGCTAAAGAAAGCGCAGGAATTTGAAAGAAGATGTTAGCAATACCCGCTACAAGAGCAACGATAAGACCAACCATCAAAAAACCACCCATAAATGAGAAGTCTTTCTTACTTGTTAATGCATAACCTGATAAAGCGAAAAATATTAATGCTGTTCCGCCTAACGCTTGCATAATTAAAGAAGGTCCGCCTGGTAGAGCTGCGTAGTGGTTAAGCATTGGGCCTAAAGAAGCTCCCATTAAACCAGTGAAAGCAAAAATCCAATAAATACCACTTGCTTGGTCAGCTTTTTTGTTAACAACAAATAACAAACCAAAAGCAACTAATGTCATGATTAAAGCAGCTCCATGAGGTAAGCCCATAGACATAGAGATACCAGCAGTTACTGCACTAAATGCTAATGTCATTGATAACAACATATAAGTATTTTTTAATACTTTATTAATTTCAATTGCAGAGCTTTTAGTTGCATTTAAACTAATATTTGATTGCATACTGTTTTCCTTTAAAAACGTAGTTATACTTCTTAGATATGGTCATACTAATGAAGTTCAAGTATTTTTACTACTTATCTTCGATAAACCATTGTGACATATTATGGCACGGGTTTTTTCAAATTGCTATGACTAACCTTGTTGATATTCATTAATTATTTGTGTCCGTTTGTAACAATCAACACTGTGATCATTCACCATGCCACACGCCTGCATAAAAGCATAACAAGTGGTTGAACCTAAAAACTTAAATCCTCGTTTCTTTAAGTCTTTACTTAGCGCGTCAGACTCTTGAGTCGTAGCAGGGTAGTCGTTCTTATTTTGCCAGCTATTCACAATGGTGCGGTTATTAACAAAGCGCCATAAGTATTCACTAAACGAACCAAACTCCTGTTGAATTAAAATGAAACACTTAGCGTTATTTATCGTAGCTTCTATTTTACCCCTGTGGCGAATAATTTTATCGTTAAGCAAAAGCTCGTTAACTTTGTTTTCATCAAACAGAGCCACTTCTTCAACATTAAAATGATTAAATGCCGCTTTATAACCATCACGTCTAACTAAAATGGTGTACCAACTTAAACCCGCTTGTGCTGATTCTAAAGTTAAATATTCAAACAAGGTTTGGTCGTCAACCACAGGAACACCCCATTCTTCATCATGATATTTTACATAATCAGGTTTGGTAACATCTAACCAAGGACAACGACACTTCATATTTTCAGGCATAATTTCTCTTTTAACGTATAAATAGAAAGCAAACTGACTAATTACTCAGCAAACAAACACTTAATGTAAATAAATACTTTACAAGTTATTTTCCACACTTTAATATTCGCCTCGTCTTAAGGCAAGCACTTGCTTTATTACATTCAGGTGAGATGGCTGAGTGGTCGAAAGCACCGGTCTTGAAAACCGGCAAGGGTTTGTAGCCCTTCTAGAGTTCAAATCTCTATCTCACCGCCACATTCTAAAAAGCCGCTACTTGTAGCGGCTTTTTGCTATTTAGTGTTTAGTAAAACAAAAGGGTTTGTAGCGCTAAACCTGCTGTAGAGTTCAAATCTCTATCTCACCGCCACATTCTAAGAAACCGCTAATTATTTAGCGGTTTTTTTTCGTCTAGAGTTTGATGTTTAGAATAGAGGGTTTGTAGCGC
Organism: Pseudocolwellia sp. G5-9; assembly: GCF_055808995.1. Taxonomy (NCBI): domain Bacteria; kingdom Pseudomonadati; phylum Pseudomonadota; class Gammaproteobacteria; order Alteromonadales; family Colwelliaceae; genus Pseudocolwellia; species Pseudocolwellia sp. G5-9. The sequence continues at coordinate 1,271,665 of NZ_CM147893.1, read as the reverse complement.
TAAACCTGATTTAGAGTTCAAATCATGGTGCTAATATTCCTCAATCAGTAGCAATTTAAAATCAAACATTAGTTATCAACTTGTTCTTGATAACTAAATACCTCTGCAATAGATACACCAAATACATCAGCAATTTTAAAGGCAACTTCTAACGATGGTGAGTATTTGCCTTTTTCTATTGCTACAATAGTTTGCCTAGAGACACTAACCATTTTGGCTAAATCTTGCTGTGTCATCTCATTGCGATGAAAGCGTAAAACTCGAACATTATTAGTTAATACTTTAGGCATAATTACACGCCCTTATGATAGTGAAATAACTGATAAGAAAATTTTATTATTTCTACAACAAGAAAGCCTACAAGTAATATATTCAAGATGTTGTATTCTCCACTCAATGTATCAAAATGGTAAAGACCTTTTCCTAATGATGTTGCCCATAAGCTAACTATTATGAATACGACCCAAGCACTCAGCATGTTGTAGGCGGCGTTCCCTCCTTTTAAACTAATCAATACATCTCGTTCATCACTTTCTTGCTCGACTTCGTTTTTGTTACTCAACACTGCCACTATGGTATGTACAACGATATTCAGGATAACGAGCTTGATAACCGTAGAAAATAGTAATGAGGTAAAGTTATCATCATTAAGTTGCTCTGTTGAAAATAAATGAACAAACTCACTACCGTAGTAATATGCAATAAATACAGTAATTAAAAATTGCACCCAAACACTTTTATGAACAAATGACATCTCTCACTCCTTATTATGTGGTGTTAAAAATATTTGACATGGTGTAATGTTAATTTTACTTTTAAGTGATGTCAAATATGTTTGACATAATGTATCCTAAATTTGACTTGTAACTGATCTCAATGATCTATTAATCGTTTGTTTTATGACGAAAAAACAGGCTGGTGATTTAAAGTGAGTAACTTATTTGGTTAACTTATCTATTTAAATGTTAACAAGAATAAGAAATGTTAGTATACGAACTTCAGTATATGCACTCAGAATTGATTAGTTAACGCGGAACTTTAAATGAACGTAGAACAAATTTTATTGGCAATAAGTAATACAAACGACAACAAATTAACTATTGCCGGTATAGAAGCAGCGAAAGAAAATTGGTCTGCATTTTACCCTGAATTAGAACGGCTGATAGATCAATTTAGCGCAGACGATACATCGTTAACAAATGAACAAGAAGCTATTTTATTTTTTGGAACATTACTATTAGCAGAATTAAAATACTCACCAGCGTTAGAAAAGTGTTTACAGTTATTTGCTCGCAGCGATTCATTGGCAACTCCCATTGATACCATATTTGATGACGCACTCACCGAGGTAACATCTACGTTATTTTATAATGTCGCCGACGGTAATACACAAGCCTTATGTAATTATATTACGGGTAGTCATCAAGCCATGTATTGCAAAGCATCAGCTATTGAAGCGGTATTTGCTCAATACGAAGCAGGTGTTATTGATAAAATTGAACTAGAAGATCATATAACTCAATGGCTAGCTGGATTTTTGGCTTTACCAAGTTCAATCAATAGCTTTTTAATAAGTGCATTAGCAGACTATTGTATTAAATATCAACTCGATAGTTTTAAAAGCCAATTTAACGAATTATGTGACAAAGACCTATTCGATGAAGACCGATTTAAACAAAGTGAAGTAAAGGCATGGAATAGCGACAGCTCACACAAGCTCATTGAATCTGGCATAATTCAAACAAACTTTAATGTTGTTGATACCCTAAATACTTGGATTGCTAACGAACCAGAAGATGAAGAACTTGATGGCTTTGATTCGTTAATGGAGAAAGGCGGTTTATTAGATAATATCCTGTACGACGAAAATATCATTCTAAAAAACAGTGTTCCTGTTAGCTCTTTAGCTACAGTGGGCCGTAATGATCCTTGTCCATGTGGCAGTGGTAAGAAATTCAAAAAGTGTTGTTTACAATAAAGCAGTAAGTTGAAACAGTTAATTCAGCTTAATCACTTATTCAGTTAGCTCCGCCACATGCTAAAAAACCGCTTATTTATTCGCGGTTTTTTTTCGTCTAAATTTTGATAAAGAGCACATAACTGTTTTAGCGCGACCTCTTGTTATTTATTCCAACTATCGTTCTAACTATTACATCAATGGCTTTTTTTACTTACCTATAATATAGTTTGTTAACAAGTGTTTATTGTTTATATCTAGCAAGGAAAGTCGTTATTTCTACATTAGTGTTATTACCAGGTATGGATGGTACAGGAGAATTATTTACAGACTTTCTATCTCATCTTGATGGTGATTATTTAGTTATTCCATTGCCAAACCATGGTCCTCAAGATCATGCTTCGTTAGCTCAAGTCATTCGCAAACAATTACCGCAACAAGATTACATTTTGCTTGCTGAGTCATTTTCTGGAGGTATTGTTCCTGAACTCCTTAAGCTTGAATTAACACATATAAAAGGAGTGGTGTTTGTAGCTAGCTTTCTAAGTTCTCCTAATAAATACTTATTACCCATAACTAAAAGGTTACCTATTAAAGCTTTTGCTTCTTCATCCATATCAATTGTTTTTTATAAATTACTCTTCTTTGGAACAGGAGCTTCAAAAGCGCTTTTATCTAAATTCGTAAAAGTGATTAAATCCATTCCAGATGAAATTATTAAAAATAGATTAAAGGTTATGAGCAAACAGGTTCTTCCGCAGGTAACTTTTGAACTTCCAACCATGTATATTCAAGCGCATTCAGATAAGCTCATATCTTCTAATAAAAGTCATGAATTTTCTAAAGTTTTTAAACATATTGAATTTAAAAAAATAGAAGGACCTCACTTTGTGATACAAACAAAACCTAAAGAATGTGCCTTAGTGATAAATCAATTTATTCAGTCAGGGCAAAGTTAACCGTGTCGATCCAAAATATCCTTTCCTACTACCGAGATTGCTACAAAGAAGACAGTGCAGATCTGAATTTATGGAACCTAAGTAAACTTAAAAAAGATGACTGTCTTATTTTAGAAGGGCAAGATGATTTAGGCTCTGGTTTTCTTCCCCGAATGCCTATTCCTGAAAACTTTGCAGAACAAATGATGAAGCATGTTGAAGTATATCAACGCGAGCGTGTATTACTTTACGCGAGCTTTATTTTAGTTGGTAAGTTGGAGATTAAAGGCGAAATAAAAGAGGTGGTTACACCCATTTTGTTTAATGAAGCTGTAATCGAAAAAGATGAGAACAATTACTACTTTTCTGTTAACAATCAAACGCCTGAAATAAATGAATCGTTAACGCAATTATTAATGCCTGAAAGTGATGGCAGGCCTGACTTAGAAGATAACACCAACATTCAATCTACATCTACGTGGGTTTCGTGGCTCAAAGATAGCCCCATAGAATTAAACTTACTTGAGTTACTTAATTTTCCTAACCTTGTTAACTCAAACGAAATTAAAAAAGCACTAAAAAGAAAAACACCCACCTTGCTTCCTGCATCCATGTTGGTTTTTGTTGAAAGGTCGACAAGTAGTCGTGGAGTTCTTCATGAATTGGAAGAGATCATTGAATCTGACAACCTATCTCCACCGTTATCAGAGCTGTTGTTGCCTTCACAAAAGGCAACCAACAACTCACAAGCAATCAAACCTCTAAAATATGATTACCTACCAGGTTTGCTGTCAACACCACAGAAAAAAATCATATCAATTGCCGCAAACGCTAACTTAGGTTGTGCTTCTGGGCCTCCAGGTACGGGCAAAAGCTATACAATAGCCGCCATTGCCGCAGAGCATATGGCACGCGGTGAATCTGTACTTATCGTTGCTAATAACGATGCCGCTTTAGATGTGATCGCTGAAAAGTTAGGCGATAACTTTGGTTTAAGTGACGTATCAATTAGAGCAGGACAAAAAGCGTTTATTAAAAAGTTAAAAACTTACATTGAAAATCTTTTAGCAGGGTATTTTTCAGAAGAGTTAAGCAAAGCACCTGATACTTGCGAATTAGAATTAAAAACGATCAATAACGCATTAAATGTATTAGAAAAACGCTTTGTTAAATTTTGTCAGAAAGCCATTGTAAGAGGGCAAAGATTAAAAGGGCTACAACAAAGAGATGCACAATGGTTAACGCGCTTATATTTAGCTTTAGCGCAAAGTGGCATTAAAAAACTCACCAAAGAGTGGGTTTCTTTAAATGAAATAAATACAAAGCACATTCAGCGAGAAAAGCTTGCAGCCGGTTATTTAAGTGCCTTAAAAAATAGAAATTTAAAAACCTTAGTCGAAAAACAAAGATCATCGCTACAAGCCTTTAATAAAGCAATCCGTAGTCGAACATCTAAAAGGCAATTTGAGCTTTTTGACGATATTGAATATTCCTCATTGCTTTCTGCCTTTCCGGTTTGGCTTGTTAGTTTGAATACACTTTACAGAGTGTTGCCTTTAAAAGCAGAAATGTTCGATTTAGTTATTATCGATGAAGCAACACAATGCAATATCAGCAGTTGTTTACCTGCACTTTATCGCGCAAAAAGGGCGATGGTGGTTGGAGATACCAAACAGCTAAGGCATTACTCGTTCTTGGCTAAAAGCAAAGAAGCCCAAATAACGATTAAAAACGATCTCAAACCTGATAGTGAAGGCGTTGTAAGTTATCGTGATAATTCAATTTTAGATTTAGCCTTAACTGCACTCTCCAGCCATCAACAGTTAGCTTTTTTAGATGAACACTTTAGAAGTAAACCTGAGCTTATTCATTTTAGTAACCAACACTTTTATCAAAATAAGTTAAAGGTTATGCAACACCGCCCCTGCACAAGTAGTGGTCATCTTCATTTACAAAGAGTCAATGGCGTTAGAGATAAAGCAGGTGTTAATCATCTAGAAACTGAACATGTAATACAGACGATTAAAGACCAAATAGAAGCAGACACACATGTTGGGATTGACCATAGCATCGGCGTTATCTCGCCCTTTAGGCATCAAGCAGAACACCTAGCCAAAGAAATTGAAGTCAACTTTAGCCAAGCTGAAATTATTAAACATAAAATTCGTGCCGCAACGCCTTATGGTTTTCAAGGAGAAGAAAGAGACATTATGCTTATCTCTTTTTCTGTCGATAACAATTCAAAACGCGCAGCGGTATATTTAAACAAAGCAGATGTTTTCAACGTTACCATTACACGGGCAAGGCAAAAGCAAATATTATTTCTATCGATAGATGAAACTCAATTGCCTGAACACAACTTACTACGTAGATACTTAGGCTCTATTAGCGAATTTGAAGCTAGCCATTCAGTATCATCTCAACTTGACGAGTTTCAGCAAAGTGTAATATCTGAATTAGCGACATTAAATATTGAAACGTGGGCAGGTTACACAATTGCAGGAACAGACGTAGATATTCTGTGTCGATATAAGGAGCAATACTTAGCCATAGACCTGATCGGTTTTCCTGGCCCATGGGCAGACTTTTTTGAATTAAACACCTACAAATTATTTAAACGTGCGGGTGTTGAAGTCTTACCTATTAGCTACGGGTTATGGGTAGTAGATAAAGAAACATGTATTGCAAAAGTAGTAAAAAAACTCAGGTTAACTAACCGCTAATTTTTTAATATGAAGCCTATATTTAATCATTTATTTTAATAATGGCAGTATTAAAGTCACGGTATAATACATTTTTGATATAACCTTATTGCTCAGATAACGGGTATAAACATGGAATATTACATTCGTAAATCAAGGACAGTTACCACATGAAAAAAACGTTTTTTACAGCAACGCTTGCTGTATTTTGTACCTCTAACGTGCAAGCAAATTCAGTTGGTTTATATCTTGGCGGTCAAATTTGGCAAAGAGAAGCAAGTGGATTTTTTGGTGAGAAACAAAACCCAATTAACTCAGATTTAAAAAAAGCACAACAAAATAACTACTTTGTTGCCGCCAAACATCCATTTCCTTTTCTCCCTAATGTACGTATTTCGAATACCAAGTTTGATACCACAGCTAAAACGAATGTAGTGCAAGAATCTAAATTCGACAACGAAACTTCTCATGTTAATCTTCATGTAAATTCTGATCTTAATGCAAGCTTTAACATCAGTTATATCGATTACACTTTATATTATCAAGTAATTGACAATTCGTTGTTTTCATTTGATTTAGGCATAGCCGCTAGAGATTTTGATGTCACAGCTACAGTAACCGCAACAACAAATACAGTTACTACAACGTCTGATTTTATTTGGGATGTAGAAGAGCACGAAGGGCATGATCATTCTGTTACAGAAATAACAGATACAGTAACAACAGATAATAAAAAGAAAAGCAAAGTTGTGCCTATGTTGTATGTTGCCACTAACGCTAGCTTACCGTTAGCTAATTTAAGTGTATTTGCACAAGGTAATGTGTCATTGAAAGACGACTATTCACTTTATAACTATCAAGTTGGCTTAAGTTATCGACTACTTGATCAAGCAAAAATGGACTTTAATCTTACCGTAGGCTATCAAGCCGAGAAAATAGAATTTGAAAACGTAAACAATTTGTATGCAGATGTTGAGTTAAAAGGTGCTTTTGTCGGCGTAATAGCTCACTTTTAAAGACCTTATGGCGTTTTACGCTAACTAAGTAGTTACATATAAAGATAAAAGCCAATAAAAAAGAATGACTAAAAAATTAAAACTCGCATACGACAGCAAGAAAAAAGAGCGTCCTCCCGAAGGTTCTCCAGAGCTTTCGATATGGCTTGATGAGCGTGCTAAAGAGTTTGCTGATTTTCTTTTTGATGAAAATAGAGAAGTTCCTGAGTTAGATCCAGACACACATATTTTATGTGGCTCTTGGGATTTTCTTTATCAATCAGAAGAAGAGCTTGACGCTGAAAATGAGTCTATGGAAAAAGCTGACGAAGAGCGTAGAAGGGCACATTTAAAAGTAGTTAAAACAGACAATAAAAACAAATAATATGCTTGTTTTAAATACATTTATACATAGCCTAAAAGATATACAAGTAGCTATTTTATGATTGCGATAAATTTTATTTTATAGAATAAAATCAGCGCTTATATTCATATCGCTATATTTTAAAAACCGCTTATTTATTCGCGGTTTTTTTTCGTCTAAAATAAAGTAAACCTCAAATATCTATAGTAAAGTATTAATAAGGCCTTTTACCTGCTTGTAATTACTGCGTAAATAAACGATTCTTTCTAATAAGTTTTAATATTTCGCTAACCCCACTAACACAAGTTTCATATGGATATGACAAACCTCCTTTTTATATGCAGTAAAAATCAATGGCGTAGCCCTACAGCCGAACACATCTTTAAAAAGCACCCAAACCTGAACGTAAGATCTGCAGGAACAAGTTCAAGTGCTAGAAAAACAGTAAACGCGAAAGACATTGAATGGGCTGACACGATTTTTGTAATGGAAGAACATCATAAAAGCCGACTAAAATCAGAGTTCACCAACACACTCAAATATAAAAATATTCAAGTGCTCGATATTCCCGATGACTATCAATACATGGATGCAGAACTGGTTGAGATTTTAGACCAAGCTGTTAGTGCGTATTTAGGAATATCGAGAACTACACGGCTACCAACTGATTAAAAAAATAGATATCATAGCAGCCTGAAATTAATACAAGGAATGAGTAAATAACAATGAAAACGGAACATTTAAACGCTGAAAATAAATATCAACAATATAGAAATGAAGCTTTAGCTCTCGCTAAAAAAAACTTGCCGTACGATTTAAAAGACAATGTAATATTCCGAGATATAGATAAAGATGCTTTGTTGATGGCTCAAATATGGGAATCTTCACCTTATCGAAAAAACCTTCCTTGGTCTTTTTCTCAAGGCTATAAAAAGTGGGCTTATCGACATCCTGATAGATTAGATTTGGCTGTTTGGTTAAATACAACATTATGTAGTTTAGCGATTGGATTCCCAACCAAAACAGGGCAATCGATGCGCCTTGATGTTATTGAGAAAAACCCTTGTGAACAACATATTTTAGATAAACGTATATTTGAAATAAATATCACTGTTTTTGAAGCGTATGCCGATTTAATTGGCGCAAGCCAAATTAAAATAATGCGCCCATTAAATGACAAACTTATTCACTATTATCGCAACCACGGTTTTATTTATCAAAAAAGTAAAGGAAGCGATCCTGAACACCTTTGGAAAATGTTATAATTACCATAGTATAAGGATTAAATTATGACTAAAAAAATTAAACTTGCATACGACAACAAGAAAAAAGAGCGTCCTCCCGAAGGCTCTCCAGAGCTTGCAGCGTGGTTAGATGAACGAGCAAAAAAACGTGCTGAATTTTATTTTGACGAAAGTAGAGAACTTCCTGAGTTAGATCCAGATACACATATTTTATGTGGTTCTTGGGATTTTCTTTATCAATCAGAAGAAGAGCTTGACGCTGAAAATGAGTCTATGGAAAAAGCTGACGAAGAGCGTAGAAGGGCACATTTAAAAGTAGTTAAAACAGACAATAAAAACAAATAATATGCTTGTTTTAAAATACATTTATACATAGCCTAAAAGAGATACAAGTAGCTATTTTATGATTGCTATAAATTTTATTTTATAGAATAAAATCAGCGCTTATATTCATATCGCTATATTTTAAAAACCGCTAATAAAATAGCGGTTTTTTTTCGTCTGTAATTTGTTGTTTATTTATATGTTTGTATAGTAGATTAGTTGTTGCTGATTTTATTATGAAATTAACTTTCGTCAGAGAGTAAAAGTAGTTTTCACAAGGACTAAGCAATAGATGGATTTAACACCTTACCTTAATATGATATTCAGTGCCGTTTGGTACTTAATAGCCATATTGATTATTGTTTTAAAGTCAGCATACGTATCTAGTTTGATGGCTATAGGATAGAAGCGTATATTTTTTAATTATTCAAGGAGCGAACTTTGAATAAAATCGATCTTCATCTGCATACAATCCCTGATTAGGTTTATAATTAGTCTGTAATTACTAAAAATAGTCAGTTCTCTGGCTAACTTACAAACCAAAGGAGATAAAATGGAATTTGAATGGGATGATGTGAAAAGTGTTATAAATAAACAAAAGCATAATATTGATTTTTCTGACGCTGTTCATGTATTTATTGATGCTTAGAGAGTTTATCGAAAAGATACACGAAAGAATTACGGCGAAGATCGCTATCAAACTATAGGTATGACTAAGTTTGGTATACTGATGATTGTATATACTTTTCGAGATAATGATGGTGTAACCCGTTTGATTAGTGCTAGAAAAGCTAATAGTCGAGAAAGAAAATCATATGAATTAGGTTTTTTAAAACCCTTTAAGGAGTTGTAATGGCAATTAAACGAATCAAGCTGGAAGATATTTGTAAGTCGGAAGGAACAACTGATAAGAGTGTAATTGATAATATGACTGAAGCCGATATTAAGCGTGGTATATTGTCAGATATTGATTCACCAAACATCACAGATAAAGAGCTGGAAGAGTTTAAACCCGTTCCAAAAGGAGGTGAAAATGAAAGTTAAACTAGAAAATATTGAAAAAAGTGTAGGTTCAACAAACTGGACATCAGTAAAGAAACAAACAGATGCTGATATTGAAAGAGCCGCTAAAACGAGTGAAGCGAAATTACTGACACCGGTTGAGTTATCGCAACTATGTCGAACCAATAGCACAAAGTGACAGAAGGCTGCTTTTGTACATTGATCTGTTCATTAGGTAATTAAAAATCGCTAAATTATTAGCGATTTTTTTCGTCTAAAATTTAATGAATATCAAGCATAGGTATTGTAGACCAGATTTTTACTTTATTATTAATTGCTTAAATAAGATTACTGAATAACTTCCTCATTCCCCGTATAATCCCTGAATCATCTTTAAAACCATCAACAGACCCAATCAAGGTATTCAATTCAGTATGACTGAGCAAAATAAACATCCCGACATAGCGGTTACACAGATTCATTCAACTGAAGAGAATACTACAGATTTATCTAGCACAACTTCGCCAGATTTAAACACGCCAAACTTTATTGAAGTTGCTCCACAGCTTTCTTCTACAGGTGAAGATATCAACAATAATGCTGATGTAGTTACTTATGTTGAAAACAATAGGGCTGAAAATGATGGTGCGCCTAAAATTGTACTTGCTACGCTTAACGCTCGATATTTTCATACCAGTTTTGGTTTACGTTATTTGTACGCTAATTTAAAAGAGCTACAGCCGCTTTGCGAGATTCAAGAATTTATTATTCAAACGCGCGCTATCGATATTGTTGAGCAAATTTTAGCGTCTAAACCTACTATTGTTGGCTTTGGTGTTTATATTTGGAATATTGTTGAAACCACTGATGTTGTGAGCTTATTAAAAGTAATAGCGCCTGAAATCAAGGTGGTGTTAGGTGGGCCAGAAGTCAGTTACGAAACTGAAGAACAGCTTATTGTTAAGTATTCTGACTATGTTTTAACGGGTCCTGCAGATATTAGTTTTTATGAGCTGTGTAAAAACATACTCAATAACAAGTTACCCGACAAAAAAGTGCTTAAGTCGCAACCTGTAGGGTTAGAAGATATTGCTTTGCCGTATGAATATTACACCGATGAAGATTTAACACATCGCTTGCTTTATGTTGAAGCGTCGCGTGGTTGTCCGTTTAAATGTGAGTTTTGTTTGTCGTCTTTAGACAAAGCCTCTACGCCGTTCGAGTTAACAACCTTCCTTGAGCAAATGGAAATTTTGTATGAACGTGGCGCGCGTAACTTTAAGTTTATTGATAGAACCTTCAACTTAAACATTAAAACCACAATGCAAATTATGCAGTTCTTTTTAGACAGAATGACTGACGATCTTTATCTTCATTTTGAAGTGGTGCCTGATCATCTTCCTAGAAAACTCAAAGAATTGTTAGCGCAGTTTCCTGAGGGTAGTTTGCAGTTCGAAATTGGTATTCAAACCTTCAACGTTGAAGTGCAAAAAAACATTAGCCGTAAGCAAAACAATGCTAAGTCGAAAGAGAACTTACTTTGGTTAAGAGATCATACTTCAGCGCATATTCATGCCGATTTGATTTTTGGTTTACCTGGCGAAACCTTTGATACCTTTAAAGATAGCTTTAATCAGCTTTACCATTGTCGACCACACGAAATTCAAATGGGTATTTTAAAACGTTTAAAAGGTAGCCCCATTATCAGGCATACCGAAGCGTTCGATTTACGTTTTAATCCGTTACCACCGTTTAATATTTTAAGTACCGACAGAGTTAGCTTTCCTACGATGCAACGTATTAATCGCTTTGCTCGCTATTGGGATATGATTGGTAATTCAGGTCGTTTTAAATATTCGTTACCACATATATTATCGGACGAACCGTTTGATGATTTTATGGCGATTACCGAATGGATTTTTAACAAAACAGGACAAATACATAAAATTAATTTGAAGAAGTTGTTTGAGTTGATTTCGCAATCGGTTGAAGCTTTATACCCTGAAAAGCATGCGTTAGTGATTGAAAAAATAGAACAAGATTATGAAGCCGCTAAATTGAAAAGCTTGTTCAGTAGTCTTAATCTTTACGCTGTTCCGCAAGTAGCGCAAGTAGTTAAGAATAAGTCGTTACAACGACAACAACGTCACATGAGTTAGTAATTATTACGGGTGGTTCTATTTTAGGCTTAGCTTCTGTGTTTATGTTACATAAAGTGTGCTTATACCGTGGTTGATTAGTACCACAATTTATTATGAAATTGATGAATAATTAAAGGGAAGTAACAAGTGAAAAATATAGTTGTTCTTGGTGGTTACGGAAATTTCGGTAAAAGGATTGTTGAAAACCTGTCAGAAGTTGAGGGGATAAACATACTAATCGCTGGCAGAAATTTAAGTAAAGCATCAGCATTGGTTGAAAGTTTAAAGGATTCTGCATCCGCTAGTTTAGCTCCGTTGGTTATTGATATATTTGCTGATGATTTTGCTCAACAGCTAGCGACTATTTCCCCATTTCTTGTTATTCATACAAGCGGTCCATTTCAAGGGCAAGATTACCGAGTGCCTAAAGCATGTATAGATTGTGGTGCTCATTATATTGATTTAGCTGACGATCGTAGATTTGTTTGTGACATTGCCGAGCTAGACAAGCAAGCGAAAGAAAAAGGTGTGTTGATTGTTAGTGGAGCGAGCTCTGTACCTGGATTATCTTCAGCCGTTGTCGACTTTTATCAAAATCAGTTTAGCGCTATTGAATCGATAAATTTAGCCATTGCACCGGGTAATAAAGCTGAACGTGGTTTAGCAACCGTTGAGGCTATATTGTCTTACACAGGTCACCCTTTAAATGTGTTTAAAGAAGGTCGTTGGCAAAATGTATATGGTTGGATGGATTCTAAGGTAAACGACTTTGGTGGCTTTGTTGGTAAACGTTATTTAGCCAATGTGGACGTACCTGATTTAGAGTTATTCCCTAAGCGCTATAGCGTTTCACAACAAGTAAGTTTTCAAGCAGGATTAGAGCTGCCAATACTGCACTTAACTATGGTTGGTATGGCTTATCTGTCAAAAATAAAGCTTGTAAAAAACTGGGCACCGTTATCAAAAACTATTGTTAGCGCGAGTAATATATTTTTACCCTTTGGTAGCGACCAAGGAGCGATGGAGGTACTTATTAGTGGTAAAGGCATTAGTGGAAATTCAAAACAAGTAAAGTGGACCTTGTACGCACCTAAAGGTAACGGTCCTTATATTCCAACACTTTCAACCATTATTTTAGCAAAAAAACTGCTTAGTTCTGAAGGTACTCATAAGATAGAAAGCGGTGCTAAGTCTTGTGTAGGCTTATTACAGTTAAGCGACTTTAGTTCATCTTTTGATGCTTTAGATATTGTATTTGAAGATAATTTGTCTCGTGAAGCACAAGTTCAGGAAACATAATGGGGACTTTTTTAATGGAAAATTACTTAACCCTCAAATTAATTCATATTTTAGCGGCTGTTATCGTAACGGGCACTGGTGCGGGCATTGCTTTTTTTATGTTTATGGCTAATCGTTCTAATAATCCACAAGCTATTTATATTACTACTAAACATGTAATTTTAGGCGACTGGATATTTACAACACCTGCGGTTATTACTCAAATAGTTAGCGGAATATTTCTAATGAACATGCAAGGTTATTCATTCTCGTCACCTTGGTTTTATTGGGTATTAGGATTGTTTGTTTTTATTGGACTTTGTTGGTTACCTGTTTTGAGAATTCAATACAAATTACGTGAACTAGCCGAAATGTCGGTTAATGCTAATGTAGTAACACCTGAGTTTAAGTCGTTAATGAGAACATGGGTATTGCTGGGTATACCTGCCTTTTTAGCTATATTAGGTATTTTCTGGTTAATGGTTTTTAAACCGTTCCCATTAGTTTAAAGGAATTCTGAGTGAATAAGGTTAACCAAAAAACATTAAATAAAGCAGCGCGATTTTCATTAGCCTTTTTATGGATTTTTACGGGATTAACCTCAGTGTATTTCTCTCCCAACATAGGTTATCAAATATTAGCTAGCGCCAATATCACAGGAATGCTTGCCGATATAGCGATTAATGCGGGCGGTATATTAGACATAATGCTTGGTGTTTGGTTAATTACTTCATTTAAAATCAAGGTATGCTGTATTGTGCAAGTGAGTGTTATTGTACTTTATACGATACTGTTAACTTTTATTGATGCGAGTTTTTGGTTGCATCCGTTCGGACCTATTACTAAGAATATTCCGATCATTGTTTTGATTGGTTATTTATACGCAAGTCATGTTAATTCTGTTCAATCAAAGCCTGAACATTAAAATTAATAACTAAAGAAATGCTGGTAAGTTAAAGGATTAAATTAACAAGGAAAGCTCATGCCCGTTGTAAAATACCCACCTCATATTACTGAAAACGACTGCGTTATTTTATTCGATGGGGTCTGTAAGCTTTGTAACGCGTGGAGTCAGTTTATTATTAAGTACGACACGCAGCAGCTTTTCAAATTATGCAGTGTCCAATCGCCAGAAGGGCAGAGCATATTAAAACACTTTAATATGCCAACAGAACATTTCGACACTATGTTATATGTAGAAGGTAATCAGTGTTTTGATAAGAGCGACGCATTCTTACATATTATAAATAAGTTAGGGTACCCGTGGCGTGTGTTGTACGTATTCAAAATATTGCCAAAGCCGATAAGAAGCTGGCTGTATGATCGTATTGCTCTTAATCGTTACGCTTTATTTGGTAAGTACGATACCTGCATGTTACCCACGCAAGAGAATGAAAGCAGATACCTTAAAGCAGAAAATAAAAAGTAAGCTTTAACCCTATTATGCGTAATACTCCTTTATTTTGAATTAAACCAAAACGTTGAACAATGAATTATTCCTGTTGCAAAGTGACTTCAGTAAGTATTCAATGGGTTTATTTATGAATATCTAATTTCACTAACTTACCCGCTTTAAATAAGTTAAAATAGCCGCAATTATTTTAGCTTTAAGCCCTTTATATTAATGACCTCTGCCAAAAACACTGATTCAACTCATGTTGCTACCACAGCTACAACCATACCTACAATGCCTGCCAGCTTTACAGAACTTGGCCTTATTCCCCAATTATTAGCTCGATTAATTGAGCTGGAATACCAGCAGCCAACGCCTATTCAAGCGCGAGCTATTCCTAGTGTGTTAGCTGGGCGCGATTTAATTGCAGGGGCAAATACAGGGTCGGGTAAAACGGCGACTTTTGCATTGCCTATTTTGCAGCAGCTTTCTAAAAGTAAAGACGCTGAAAAAGCTTCAGGTAAAAGTGTAAGTAATAAAGGTAACTTTGTTACTCAATTAATTTTAGTACCTACGCGCGAATTAGCTAAGCAAGTGGCTGATAGCATTAAGTCGTACGCGGTACATTTTAATGGCGAAATAAAAACAGTGGCTGTGTTTGGTGGTGTGTCAGCTAATACACAAATGCTGGCGTTACGTGGTGGTACAGATGTTTTGGTGGCAACGCCGGGTCGATTACTCGATTTAATTTCAAGTAATGCGATTAAACTCGATAAGGTTAAAACCTTAGTGCTTGATGAAGCCGACCGCATGTTAAGTTTAGGTTTTACCGAAGAGCTAACAGCGCTCTTAGCTTTATTGCCCACTAAAAAACAAACTTTATTGTTTTCAGCAACTTTTCCTGATCAGGTAAAAGCTTTAACGCAAAAATTACTGAATAACCCGATTGAAATACAAGTACAAAGTGCTGACGCAAGTACCTTGGTACAACGTGTATTTGAGGTGAACAAAGGCGAGAAAACAGCGGTGTTAGCCCATTTAATTATTCAGCATTCGTGGCGACAAGCGCTTATTTTTGTAAATGCTAAAAACAGTTGTGAACATTTAGCGGCAAAGCTTTCTAAACGCGGCATTACGGCTGAAGTGTTTCATGGCGACAAAGGTCAGGGCGCTCGTAGTAGAGTACTTGAAGGCTTTAAGAGTGGTGAAATAGAAGTATTAATTGCTACCGACATTGCTGCACGTGGTTTAGATATTGAAAAACTACCTGTTGTTATTAACTTTGATTTACCTCGAAGCCCGTCTGATTACATGCACCGTATTGGTCGAAGTGGTCGTGCTGGCGAAGTAGGTTTGGCTTTATCGCTGATTGATCATGAAGATTATCATCACTTTAAAGTGATTGAGAAAAAGAACAAAATTTGGCTTGAACGCGAGCAAGTTGAAGGCTTTGAAGTTGACGAAAATACCATTGATGCTTTGCTGGCTGAGTTTGCCGAACAAACAAAACCTATGGCTGCACCGGCTGGAAGCGGTAAGAAAAAGCGTAAAAAGAAACCCACCATTAATGCTGATATTTGGCTAAATAGCGGTGATGATGAGTAAACTTTTGTATTGAGTTAAATAACCTCAACTCAGGATAAGCAAAGTTACTCAACAAGTTATTTTTACGCCTAACTTCGTTGAATTTATTACTAATAGCCAGCTATTAGGTAGAAAAATTCGCCTTGTTATACGCAAAAATATCAATGTTGAGAGACTAATATAGCTTAGGAAAACAATAATACACATTAAGCTGTTGATAAATAATTGCTTTAATTGTTTACTACCTATTTAAGAGGTTGGATTCATAAACTGTTCAATTTCCTCCATTGACAGTTCAGGTGTGGCACCTTGGCTTTGTGCCACCATAGCGCCAACAGCACAGGCAAAGTTAACTGCGTATTGTGCATTGGTGGTGTTACATAGTTGATAAATTAATGAACCTAAAAATGAATCGCCAGCTCCTACCGTATCTACGACTTTAATTAAAAAGCCTGAGTTGTAGTAATTTTTATCATTAATTTTAAGTAATGCACCGTGATTACCTTTGGTTACGCACATGTAAGGTGTATTGGTTTTTTCTGCAATAAACTCTAAATTTTGTTCTAGCGAGTTAAATTTAGAACCCATCGCGTAAGCTATTTCGTATAACTCATCATCGTTTAGTTTAATAAAATTAGCGGCTTGCATTAACTCTATTAAGGTTTCAATGTTGTAATGGGGTTTGCGTAAGTTTACGTCAAACACTTTAAATTGAGCGACATTTATTAGCTGCTTTAAAGTGTTTAACGAGGTTTCTTGACGAGCAACTAAACTGCCGTATACAAAAATATCTGACGATTGTACTTGTTCGATAAGGGCAGGGGTTAAGTCAATATTATCCCAAGCGGTATCTGCAACAATTTCGTACGATGCTGAGCCACTTTTGTCTAACGTAACTTGTACTGTACTGGTTTTTTTATCGGGATTGACAGCGATAAAGTGGGTGTTCATTTCGCGTTCTGTAATCACGTTAAGTAGTTCGTTGCCTAAGGTGTCTTTGCCAACGGCGCTGATCATATTGGCTTTAATGCCAAGAGAGTTTAAGCGCAAACATACATTTAAAGGTGCGCCACCTAAACGCTTACCGCTACTAAAACAATCCCATAGTACTTCACCAAAACAATTAATAGTGATATCGCTAGGGGCTTTATGATTAATAAATAAACTGTTCATGTTATTTTCCTTTAGCAAGGGTATGGTATTTTTGCTCAAGCGTGTTTTTCATTATGGTTTTAATGTTACTTGTTGGCGAATATAACGCGTTAATTGCTGTTGTATAATTTTCACTAAAATCAGCTTGATTAATTAAATTGTCGAATAAGCTCGTTAACTTTAAAAAAGCGAGTTGGTCGGTACGAGTTTGTTGAGCATACTCTGCTAGTTCGTCACGCATTGCGTCTTGAATATCTAACGGATTATTCGCTTGGTTTACCTGTTTGTCGCTGTATAAACACCAAGTGGCAATCACTAAAGTGGCTAAAGAGCAATCGCGACCTGCGGCTAAGTTTTCGTTAATAGAGGCAATTAAAAATTTAGGCAATTTGGCTGAACTTTCAGAACAAATACGCGCGAGGCTGTCTTTAATATTTGGATTTGAAAAACGCTCTATTAATGTGTCTTTGTATTCTTCTAAATCAATACCGTCTAATTTATCTAATAACGGCGTAACTTCTAAGTCCATAAATGCACGTAGGTATTGTGCAAAATCTTTGTCGGATACAGTTTCGTCTATCGTGGCATAACCATGAATAGAACCTAATAAACCAAGTACTGAATGGCCTGCGTTTAATAAACGTATTTTCATTTTTTCAAAAGGGGTTACGTCTGTTACAAACTGTGCACCGGCTAAATTCCAGTTAGGTCGGCCGTCGCTAAAATTGTCTTCAATTACCCATTGCGAAAACGATTCACAGGTAATTGGCCACTCGTCGGTTAAACCATAAGTTTTAGTAACGTAGTCAATATCTGTTTTTGTTGTTACTGGCGTTATACGGTCAACCATAGCATTTGGAAATTCAACATGTGTTTTAATCCATTGGCTTAACTCAGGATCTTGCTGCTGGGTAAACGTAAGTAACATTTTTCGTGTTACGGCGCCGTTATGTTGAATGTTGTCGCAAGACTGTACCGTAAAGGGGTTCATACCTTTGTTTTTACGTATTTGTAATGCTGCAGCAATATAACCAAATGCTGTTTTTGGGTCGTTAGGGTTAGCAATATCGTGTGCGATGCCTTCGTTTAATAAATCAAGTTCGCCTGTAGTAGGGTGTAAGTTGTAACCCCCTTCGGTAATGGTTAACGAAACTATTTTAGTTTCGCTATGAGCTAATTTGTCTATAACGGTTTGTTTGTTGTCAGGCGCGAAGATGAAATCAATCATCGAACCAATAACTTTGTTGTCTATTTGGCCATTAGGGTGGCGTACCACTAACGAATATAAGTAGTCTTGTTTAACTAAAATATCACGCAAACCACGGTTGTTTTCTAATAAACCTACACCACAAATTGCCCACTGTTCTGACCCCGGTGTTTTCAATAATTCATTAATGTACATAGCTTGATGCGCACGATGAAAACCACCGACACCAATATGAACAATACCTGCGGTTAACTGGCTACGATCATAAGTAGGAATATCAATATGGCTAGGTAAGTTAGCTAATGTAAGTTGGTTTAATGAACCGTTTTGTGTTTCATTTAGTGTGGTGTTTGTCATGTGTTTGGCCTTACTTAATAGGATTAAACCTAAAAATAAATTAGGGTAACTGTTTTGTAGTTACTCAATTTTTTATGTTAAACGCAGCACATTAGCGTGTTGTTAGTTAACCTAAACGTTAATGTGCGCGTGTTTATTAGTTTGTATTACTGTTGTTAGTTGTTGAGTGCTTTTTGGCGCTTAAGAGATGCATAAGCACTAGCAAAATAAACGATAGTAAAAATGAAACAGTAATATTCAAATTGCACTTTGTTTGTGTCGTATATGTCCATCGTTGAGCTGAAAAACATAACTTGGGTAGCAAACGCGGTAATAATAAGTAACGAAACTGTTGATACCGCATTTAATATTTTGCTTATTGTGCTGGTGTCTTCAACAAAGGGTGTGTCGTTTCGCGCTTCTTCTGTTTGGTAAGCAACAATCTGTTTTTGTTCAAGGTTTTCAGCAGCAACCTCTTTTGTGTAGTCTTTATCAGCACCGTATTTTTTTGCTAATACGGTGTAAACAACAATACTGAAAATCCATGTAGGAATGAATAAGTAGTAGAACGACATAACATCTAAAATATTTAAGCCAAAACCGAATACTAAAGCTAAGGCCCAAGTTGCTATGGCTGGTACGCTGCGAGATATATTTTGATACTTAGCCCAGTAACGCGTTAAACCAATTTTTGGAAATAACACATGCTCAGCAAATACGATGCCGCCTACAGGAACAACTAATAAACCTGCGTAAGTTAATAGCGGTAACATTTGCGAAAATACAAAAGGGAAACAGGCAATAATAACAGTAACAACACCTACAATAGCGGTTGTTTTTTCGCGTGATTGATTAACAAAAATAGACTGTGCAGCTAAACCTGCGCGGTATAAATTAGCGTTAGCCGTTGTCCAGCCAGCAATAATAATTATCACAAAACCGGTTAAACCTAATGCGTGGTAAGCCACATCACCTGGATCTAACGAAGTGATGGTTGTTTTAAGTAATACGGCTGCACCAGCGCCCATAATACCTGCAGATATCCATGCTAAGTAATGGCCAAAGAACATACCAACACCTGAGAATAAACCGTAACTTTTACGTTTAGCAAAACGAAATATTGCCATGTCGATTAAACCAAAGTGAGTAATAGAGTTAGCTGCCCATGCAAAGCCGATAACTTCAAATAAGCCGATACCTTTTTCACCATCACTGGTGAAGCCTGTCCAAATGGAACTGTCGCCAATGGTAATAAAGTCGCTCCAACCACTAAGAGTTGTTGTGCCTAATACATGGTTAGATAAAGCAGGGAATAGGGTAAACGAACCGGCAATAAAAATAACAAATAACCAAGGGGCACAAATTTTAGAAAAGTCAGCTACCGTTGAAAAGCCATACATAGCAACAAACACCACGATAGATCCTACGGCGAGCACAATAGCGACAAACCAAAAACTGTTGGGGTACCAATTGAGCTGAGCTGGAATGTCGAACAAAAACCTAACCGCGGTGGAAGATACGGTGATCATGGCGGCTGATATTACGGAGAATATCACAACATTTGCCCAGTTATAGAGCTTGGTCATAGAATTACCCGCAATTTTATTGAGGTAATTGTATAAGCTTAAGCGTGTTTCAACAGCGATAGGTGCTGTTAATAACCACCAAGAACACATGGCTAATAAATTACCGATTAATAAACCCAGTAAAATATCAGTAGTTGCAGCGCCTAATGCGACGAAGGTTGCACCTATTACAAATTCAGTTGCGGCTACATGCTCCCCAGCATATAAACCTGCAAAATGTTTCCACCCATGCAATTTGTTTTTTGCAACTGGCATTTGTTCTTCATTTATATTACTAAATGAGTTATCTCTATGAATATTGGCCATTTTTTGCTTTCCTTCTATCATGGCTGTTAAATAAACAGTGCATGATATGTGTTTTGAAATTGAAACGTTTTATGAATAATATTTAACCGTTTCATCTTATTTTAAGTAGCGTTGTCCGCAGTTATAAACCAAGGCTTTAACTGTGGAGCTACTTTTTGGGACTTACTTTAATTACATGCTAAGTATGGCTTTGGCGGTATACTCATTTGTAATTAATGAATTTATTAATTTACCTTTAAGGGCTGCATGAATTGCTTTGACTTTATCGCTACCTGCAGCAATACCATAAACAGGTTTACTGGCATTAATGGTTAACGGAGAACTTACCACTCGCTCGTTGGTGGTATTATTAAGGAGTTGACCATTTTCATCATATAACCAACTAATAATTTCGCCTTGTGCACCATCGTTTTTTACGCTTTCAAGCTCAAAGTCGTTAATAAAACCGTCTAATAATAAAGGGGAGTTTTCGGTAATTTGGCCTATACCGACAAAAGTAGCGTCAGCTTGCTCAATTAAGCTAAAAATACTTTTTACGGGTTTAAGGCTGTGCAATATTTGTTTTTCTGCAACGGTTGATGCAATAACAGGAAGCGGCATCGGGAAGTGTTTAGCATTAACTTTATTGGCCATGGTTACCACAATATCAAAAGCTGAGGCTGAACCATCTGCCATCATATTACCTAATAATGAAACTATTTTGTGCTGCTGACATTGCATTGAAGGTAGCTCGTCGATACAAGCTTTTAATGCTCTACCTGTACCAAAAGCTAAAGTTTTAGGTGTGTCTGATTTTAAATAACGTTCTAATATAGTGGCTCCACACTGGGCTAAACCGTAACTAGAATTTGGGGCGTTAGGATCGCTCGGCACTATTTCGCATTCAAGTAAGTTAAATGTATCTTTTAGCTGTTGGGCTAATTCCATACATTCGGTAATAGGATGCTCTAAACGTACTTTAATTAACCCTTCATTTACTGCAAGGGCAACTAAACGTTGTGCTGACTGACGAGAAACTTCTAACTTTTGAGCTATTTCGTCTTGTGTGTTTTTAGCTACGTAATAAAGCCAAGCAGCACGCGCAGCATCTTCTAAGCGTTTTAGTTCTGAATTTGATTTGTTATCCATAAGGATGCCTTTGTTTAGTTATTTTTATTTATTATTTTATTTTTTTTGTGTGGCACTTAGTAATGCCTATCTAACTATTTATTTGCCATAAGTGCTGGCTGCAATGTTATAAACGTATCCCAATGTTGCATTACCGTAACGTTTGGAAACTGTATTGAAACCGCATGAGTTGCATCAGACATATGTAACCCACCTTTATAGTGAATAACTTGCATACCTGCAGATAATGCGGCGGTTACTCCCGCCATGCTGTCTTCAATAACCAAACAATTTTCTGGTGCTACTTTCATTGTTTTAGCGGCATGCAAAAATAAATCAGGTGCCGGCTTACCATTTTTAACTTCGCTAGCGGTAAAAACAGTTTCTTTAAAAAAAGGTGTTAAGCCAACAAGACTTAATGCTTTTTCAGTACGTTGCGGGCTACTGCTTGTTGCTAAACAAAACGGTACGCTAAGCTGAGACAAAACTGTTTTAATACCTTTGGTGGTTTGTAAATTACTCTCAAACGCTGTTAATAGTGCAATACGGTATTCGTTTTCAAAATTATTGTGCAGCTTTACATTAAACGCTTTATGTATTTTTTCTTTTACTGAGCTAAAACTACATCCTAAAAAATGCTGTTGGATGTAGTTGATATTAATCTCTATACCTATGGTAGATAATTGCTCAATAAGTACCGTAGCGCTGATAATTTCGCTATCAATTAATACACCGTCACAGTCAAAAATAATCAATTCAATGTTCGCGTTCATGTTTTACCTTTTACCTAGTTTTTGTATAAGCAACTTAGCATAAAACTTCAGTGCATTTACACCGAACCACTTTAACGTAATTAAATACCTATGATGAGCATTTGCCATCAGGTTGGGCGTAAGCTCCAATGTTGGGCATAATCCCACCAAGAAAGTGCAATGTCAATCTTTTATCGTGTGATTTTTAATCAAAAGAAAAGTTAAAAAACCGTGAATGTAAGTAAAGTTATTTAATTTCATATATTTAGTGTTTATTAAAAATATATTCATATTTGATCATTACACGTTTATTCATGAAAAAAGATCCGTTTATTTTACTTTTTTGCACCTTTTTTGACATTTTTAACCTGAGGTTTAGCTCAAATTTTTAAATTTAAGAGGATATTTAACGTACAAAAAATTATTACTCTAAAAATTAAATTCTTAATTTATTGAATTTAAAGTGAAATATATTTTTAAAATTTATAGGGAATCTATTTTTTAATTATTAGTGGTTGACGATATAAATTTGCTTTGGGAATATGCCCGCAAAAAGAGCTTATGCTCAGTGGTGTTTGTGAAGATAAACAACTGAAGAATTCATACTGCCAAACTAAAAAATTAGGATAATAATGATGATTAAAACAAAACTAATGAAATCGACCCGTACTTTAATTTCAACCAGTGTTTTGGCGGTTGGGCTAACACATTCAGCAAATGCCGCAGAATTTTTTGATGGGAGAGTTGATGCTAAAGTTTTACTTATGCAAGGCTATCAATCAATAGAAGCTAATGCTGGCGCATTTGAAAATATAAACACAAATATGTCGTCAGGTTTTCAGCGTTTACGTTTTAACATAGAGTTAGCCGTTAAAATTAATGATTATGTGACTGCTTATGCAGATCTTGGCGAAGAACCCAACGACTTTGGTTCAGACGACCAGTTTGAAATATCGCAAGATTTAGCTTATATCGATTTAGACATTTTAGGCCTAGCCGACAAAGCCGATGAAAATACGCAATGGTTATTTAGAGCTGGGAACATTGTTTCTACTGTATTTGATTATCGTGGCTATTCTGATGGGGCTGCCGTACAAAAAAATCCTCTTATTGGTAATTCACCTATCGATTTTGTAACGGCTGAATCAGGTATTCAAACGTTATGGTCGAAAAAAATCATGGGTTCTACTATTACTAAAGTGAATGCTGATGTTGGACTTTCAGTACCGACCTTTTTTGAAGACTATGGTAGCGACAAAGGATATAACGTATTTGGTAGAGCGTCTATTAATACCAATTTAGGTTTAGATGTAGGATTAGGTTGGTTTGTGAGTGATTTAGGTGACCAAGTTGCTAGCCGAGAATTTGCTAATATTCAAACCGCTGGGCTTATTCAAGGCGATGGCGACAATTATAATTTTGTATCATCAGGCACCAATTCACGTGATACTCATGCTGGATTACTACCCGGTTTAAATGCCAATATTTTACAAATAAATGCTCAGTACCAAGCAAGTGCTAGTACTTTATTAAGAGCTTGGGCAGGAATTGCGAAAGACGATTACAGCTTTGTAGACAGTAACGGTAAACAAACTGTAGCGAGTAAAGCGATAGGCTATCAAGAAATAGAAAGTAAAATTCATTACTATGCGATTGAAGCGACACAATACATAAAACCAGAAAGCTTATATTTAGCGACGCGTTATAGTTCTATTACTAACGCAAGCGATGGTGTTTCAGGCGATAAAGACTTAACACGTTTTCAAGTCGGTTTAGGTTGGTGGGTAGCAAGTGGCACGTTAGTTAAAGCTGAATATGTTAAACAGTCTGAAGGTAATGCCTCTGCTGGGCAAATAGGATCTGATTGGGATGGTATCACGGCTGAAATATCTGTGTTTTTTGATTAACGATTTGTAACCTTATTGGTAAAAGTACCGCTAAATGGAATGAACAATCCGCTTAGCGGTATTTTTTTAGTTACAGTTTAGCTTAGTAAACTTAAGATAAGTAAACATTTAACTGATAAATTCTTGCATAAAATCCAGTTCATGTTATTTTTCTCACATTCATTATTTTAAGGAAGTTTTTCATGCCAAAGGCAAGTGAAGTTAAAAAGAATACTGCGATAGAATATAACGGCGGTGTTTACATTATTAAAGATATTGAGCGTTCAGTTCCGCAAGGTCGTGCAGGTGGTAGTTTATACCGTATGCGTATGTACGATGTGGTAACAGGCCATAAAGTTGATGAAACATTTAAAGATAGCGATATGCTTAAATTGGCTGAATTAACACGTCGTCCGGTTATGTTTTCATACATTGATGGCGACCAATATGTATTTATGGACAATGAAGATTACACGCCATATAACCTAAATGCAGACGCAATTGCTGACGAAATACGTTTCATTAGTGAAGATACGGAAGGTTTGTTACTTATATCAATTGATGATGCGCCTGTAGGTATCGATTTACCAGCAAGTGTTGAATTAGTGATCACTGAAACTGACCCATCAATTAAAGGTGGTTCTGCTACGGCTCGTACTAAACCTGCTGTGCTTTCAACCGGTTTAACTGTACAAGTACCTGAGCATATTTCTACTGGCGATAAAATTAAAGTAAACACGGCTGAATGTAAATTTATGGGCCGTGCTGATAAGTAAATAGATGCGCTGATTGTTTTTACTTAGCGCAATAAAAAACCTCAATAATGTCATGTTATTGAGGTTTTTTTGTTTTTAGTTGGGGGGTAATAAACTAGCGTGGTGTTCTTGCCGCTTCGTCAGTCATGTTAAATACTTGCATGGTTACACTACTCACGTTACCGCCTGTATCAGGAAAGTTAACCGTTATAGTATTGTTTTCTTTTAATAAATCGTAGCTTACGGGTATTTCAAGTACACCAAAAAATTCAGGTCGTGTTTTTAAATCGTGACCTCGAATATCTTCAATAACAGCGACTTCAGCTCCATTAATTTTAACAACAGGGGTCAGCGATTTATTGTGCGCTCTGCCAACACCCAATCGAATAACTGCTTCACCGTAAGTACTATTTAACCTCAGCTCGGGATAAGCAAAGTTACTCAACAAGCTATTTTTATGCCTAACTTCGTTGAATTTATTACTAATAACTAGCTATTAGATAGAAAAATTCGCCTTGTTATACACAAAAATATCAATGTTGAGAGACTAATATAACTTAGGAAAACAACGATACAGATTAAAGTTTTGATAAATAATAATTTTAATTCATTATCTAACATTCATTAACCCGAGTTGGGGCTATTTACATTAACGTCTTTAATTATTGTTATATTCTTATTGACTATTAGTATGTATATCTTTACTTTAGCTTATTCTATTTAGCTTCTTAATGAGGTTTAAAAGTTCATTTTAAAAAGGAAAGTTTATGACTAAATTATTTATGTTTTTTATACTTGTTGTAACAAGTTTTACTTCTTTAGCTGAGCCTGAGGTTGATAAGCCGCCGAAAGATTCAATTCTTTTAACGGTTTTCTTAAAACATGATCACAGTAAGAACTTAGATGAAATTCAAGAGATTTTAAAAGAGCAAGGCTTCTTTGATAAGTTTCCGCCAAAAGGCGTTTCTGTTGTAAGTTGGTATGTGATGATGGGCATTGGACAAGTGGTTACGTTAGAAGTACCCGCACACAAACTTAATGAAGTTAATCTTGCTATTGAGAGAAGTGCTTGGAAGGCATTTACGACTGAGTTTTATCCTACCTATAATTTATATCCTATTTATAAAGATAGATTGAAAAACAAAGCTAAAGTGTCATACAAGTAAATTTTGAGGTTAAATAGTGAGGGCAGAATAGTAGATAGGTGAATATTGTCGCTATTTTGTTCTACTTATTATGTATTTAACCTGAACTCTGGTTAAGCTATTTTACTCAGTAATGAAAGCTGAGAATTTAAAGCAACTCTTCTACTATCTTTTTCAATAAAAAAGTTTCACGTACTATTGATAAACCTTTTTTAGCGCTTTTAGCGAGCGTTTTTTCGTTATGTTTTATGGCTTGATGAATGTTCATCCAAACGGGAGTCATACCATTTTGTATTTCGTAGCTTTCTAGCTCTGTTGCACGTAATTCATCATCAATGTTACATACGTAGCAATACGACTCCATATGCACTATATCAAAGTCGCTTTTATGCCAAGGTCGATATTCTTCATATAAACCAAAGGGCTGAATGTCAGTAACATTATGAGCACCGGTTTCTTCACGTAGTTCTCTGATCAAACCTTCTATATTACTTTCACCTTCGTCAATGCCACCACCGGGTAAGGTATAGTCGTGATATCTTTGAGTATATAAAAGCAGTATTTGATCACCATTAAGTACAATAGCGCGAGCCGCTTTACGTGTAAAACATGAGTTTGAAAGGTCTGAAACGTCAGGATGCACGGTAGATTTTAATAATTTCATTATATGTTTTAACTCGGTTAATCAAATGGGTACAAAGGTAAAATCAGTACTGATTTTACCTTATTGAATAAACAAAAACTATGATGGGAGTCAGTATTACTTAGCTACACTAAGCTGACTGGCAATATCAATAAAGCTTTGAATATATTCAATTTCAATATCTTTCTCACGTAAGCCTATAAATATTTGTTTATCAATTCCGTGTTTACCTAGCTTTATACCTTTGATGGGTAATGTTTTTGAATACTCTTTTACTAGCCACGCAGGAAGAGCTGAAACACCACGTTTACTGGCTACCATTTGCAGCATAATGTCGGTTGTTTCAATTACTTTATGTTTATGTGGGCTACATTGCTCAAGGGTTAAAAATTTACTAAAAATATCAAGGCGTTCAGTTTCTACGGGATAAGTGATTAATGTTTCATTATTTAAGTCTTGGGGTTTTATAAAGCTTTTATTTGCCAATGGATGATCTTTATGAGTGACTAAAACAAGCTCGTAATCAAAAACGGGTAGGTAAGTTAAGCCTTTTTTGAAGAGCGGATCTGGCGTTACTAAAGCATCTATGTCGTGGCTGAATAATGCGCCTAAACCTCCAAACTGAAAGCGTTGTTTTACGTCTAAATCGACATCGGGCCATTGTTCTAAATAGGGTGAAACTACGGTTAATAACCACTGGTAACAAGGATGACACTCCATTCCTATTCTTAATGAACCGCGTTTACCTTTCGCTATTTGTGCGATTAAGTGCTCAGTATGTTCAAGCTGTGGAAGGGTGCGGTTAGCTAACGATAATATATGTTCGCCTGCTTGAGTTAGTCGTAAATTTCGGCCTTCTTTCGACCAAATTTTAATACCTAATTGACCTTCTAATTTTTTAATTGCGTGACTTAAGGCTGACTGAGTTAGGAATAGCGCATTGGCTGCTTCGGTTAGTGTGCCTAATCGGTCTACTTCTCTTATTATTGATAAATGTGTTCTTTCAATCATATGATGTTTTGTTTTTTATAAAACCTACCCATGAGTTTAATTCATAGAACTATGTATTTATATCATTATTTTTCATGAATGAGCTTGCGTACAATTTGCTTATATCATTTATGAAAGGAAATAATACACATGGCAATTTTACACAATCTTGGTTTTTCACGCATTGGCGCTAAGCGCGAACTTAAATTTGAATTAGAGAAATTTTGGAAAAAAGAGATAACAGAAGCTGATTTAGAAACCACAGCATTAACCCTTAGACAAACCCATTGGAATAACCAAGAAGCTTTAGATTATGTGCCCGTTGGCGACTTTTCTTTTTACGATCAAGTATTAGATACCAGCTTTTTATTAGGTAATATTCCTGATCGAGTACAAGGTTTAGCAGGTAATTCGTTAGACAATTATTTTAGAATTGCACGAGGACGTTCGGCGAACGATAGTGCTTGTAGCTGTGTAAGTGCAGGCGAAATGACCAAATGGTTTGATACAAATTACCATTACATAGTTCCAGAGTTTTCAAGTAGTACAACTTTTGAATTGAATAGCGAACGCTTAGTTAGTCAAATTAAAGAAGCACAAGCGTTAGGTTATAAGGTTAAGCCGGTTATTTTAGGTCCTGTTTCATAT
This sequence comes from Pseudocolwellia sp. G5-9, assembly GCF_055808995.1. Classification (NCBI taxonomy): domain Bacteria; kingdom Pseudomonadati; phylum Pseudomonadota; class Gammaproteobacteria; order Alteromonadales; family Colwelliaceae; genus Pseudocolwellia; species Pseudocolwellia sp. G5-9. The sequence goes on along the minus strand of NZ_CM147893.1, from coordinate 1,243,230 downwards.
TTATGGTTAGGTAAAGAAACCGATAACTCTGAAAAAATAAACTTACTTGAACAAATTTTACCGGTTTATCAACAGCTATTAAATAACATTGCTGCACTAGGCGTAGAGTGGGTGCAAATTGATGAGCCTATATTAGTTACCGAGTTAGACAATAACTGGCAACAAGCAATAAATACCACTTACAAAGTGTTAAGCCAGTGCGGTAGTAAAATTTTACTCGCTACCTATTTTGGTGAGCTAAAAGAAAACTTACCGTTAGTTTGTGAGTTACCTGTTGACGGTGTGCATTTAGATACGATTAACGCAAAAAGTGAAGTACAAAGCTTAATTGATAATATCAGTGAAGAAAAAGTTGTTTCTCTAGGTGTGGTTAATGGTCGAAATATTTGGAAAACAGATATTAATGCACTGTTAACTTGGTTAGAACCATTAGCTAAAAAGCTTCAAAATAGATTATGGGTAGCGCCGTCTTGTTCTTTATTACATGTGCCTGTTGATTTAACAAATGAAGTAAAACTTGATGCTGAGATAAAGAGCTGGTTGTCTTTTGCGATTCAAAAATTAGAAGAATTATCGTTAATACATCAGGTATTAAATAATGGCCGCGATGCTTATCAAACCGAGTTAGCATTAAATGCACAGGCAATACAAAGTCGAGAGCTTTCAAGCAGAGTAAATAATTCAGCTATTAAAGCTAAAGTTGCGGCTATTACACCAGCGCTTGCTTTAAGAAAGTCAGCTTATGCTGAACGTAGCCAACTACAACGCACTATTTTTAATTTACCTTTGTACCCAACCACAACCATTGGTTCTTTTCCTCAAACCGCTGATATTAGAAAAACCAGACAACAATTTAAGAAGGGTGAAATTAACCTAGCTCAATACACGGAATTTATGAAAAATGAAATATCGCAATGTATTGATATTCAACATGAATTGGGGCTTGATGTATTGGTGCATGGTGAACCTGAACGAAACGATATGGTTGAATATTTTGGCGAGCAGCTTGATGGCTATGCCTTTAGTGAAGCAGGTTGGGTTCAGTCTTACGGTTCACGTTGTGTGAAACCACCTATTATTTTTGGTGACGTTTCACGACCTAAAGCCATGACGGTAGAATGGACTAAATACGCACAATCGTTATCAACAAAACCAATGAAAGGCATGCTGACAGGGCCCGTGACTATTCTAAATTGGTCTTTTGTAAGAGACGACCAACCACGTTCAACTACTTGCTTACAATTAGCGTTAGCCATAAGAGACGAAGTGTTAGATTTAGAAAGTGCAGGCATCAACATTATTCAAATAGATGAAGCAGCATTAAGGGAAGGACTACCTTTAAGGCAATCGCAATGGTCGCAGTATTTAGATTGGGCGATACAGTCATTTAAAATTACTGCTAATGGTGTAAGCGATAAAACGCAAATTCATACTCACATGTGTTATTCGGAATTTAACGATATTATTGGTGCTATTGCTGATATGGATGCTGATGTTATTACTATTGAAACATCGCGTTCTAACATGGAATTGTTAGATGTGTTTGACGAATACAAATATCCAAATGAGCTAGGGCCTGGTGTATATGATATTCATACCCCTAATATTCAGTCAGAAAACTACATGGTTGAGTTGATTGAAAAAGCACAAAAGCGTATACCTGCAGAACGTTTATGGGTAAACCCTGATTGTGGCTTAAAAACAAGACAGTGGGAAGAAGTCAAACCGGCATTACATAACATGGTGAAAGCAGCTCAAATTTTAAGAGCTAAAGCAAGCTAAGCTCGGGATAAGCAAAGTTACTCAACCAGCTTTTTTACGCCTAACTCCGTTGAATTTATTACTAATCGCTAACATTCATTAACCCGAGTTGAGGTAAGTTAAGCTTTATTTAATGGTATTAGATAAATACGATTAGCAAAATATTTTAGCGAATGTTTTGCTATTTTCCTTATTATGAATTTTTTTTATGAAGTATCAGGTCTACTAAGGTGAGATAAAATATTAGCCGGAGGAGCTTATGTGTAGTTCACCAAAACCTAAAACTCAAGTTAAAGGCACAAAGACTGTAGGTGGCAGTATTTTGTCGAGTATATCTACTCAGAGCCGAATTCGATTTACAGAGCGAGCTAATTTAGCGCAAGAACGACGGGATCAAATTAAATTAGAAGAAAGGCAAAAAGCCATGCAGCTTAAAGCTATTCATAAAAGAAATGAAATGAGAATACTTAAAAAGAAACAAAGTCGTTTAAGTTACTGGTTACTAAGTGCCAGTTTGAAAGAAATCATTCAACTACTATTTTTGGGTAAATCTAAATCTATTTAACCTGAACTCAGTTTAAAAGATGTTTAACAAAATGAAATATAAAAAAATAGTTAACCTCAACTAGGGATAAGCAAAGTTACTCAACAAGCTATTTTTATGCCTAACTTCGTTGAATTTATTACTAATAGCTAGCTATTAGATAGAAAAATTCGCCTTGTTATACACAAAAATATCATTGTTGAGAGACTAATATAACTTAGGAAAACAACGATACAGATTAAGGTTTTTGATAAATAAGAATTTTAATTCATTATCTAACATTCATTAACCCGAGTTGAGGTTAGTTACTCGTTAATTTCTATACGGTTACGACCATTTCTTTTAGCTTGGTATAAAGCGTTATCTGCTCTGTTTAAAAAGCTATCTAATTGTTCTTTAGGTTTATAGGCAGTAATACCAAAACTGATAGTTACTTTAGGTTCTATACTACTGTTAAGCAGGTTTTCTTGAATGCGTTCAGCCGTATGTTTTGCACCTTCGATAGATGTGTCTGCCAGCATAATAATAAACTCTTCGCCGCCCCATCGACACACAGCATCACTTTCTCTTATATAAAGCTTACACGCTTGAGCAACATACTGAATAACTTTGTCACCCGTTAAATGTCCGTAAGTGTCATTAATATTTTTAAAGTGGTCTATATCGAGTAAAACTAAAGTGAGTGGCTGCTTTTTCCTTTTACACTGTTCAATATTATTTAATAAAATAGGTTCGAAGGCTTGTCGGTTAAGGAGTCCTGATAGCTTGTCGATAGTCGCCATTATCACTAATTTACTTTGATAACGATTAAAAGCAATATGGGCAATAATTAATACACCTGCAGTAACCAGTAAACTGAGTAATATATTTATAATAAAAGCTTTGGTGAGCTCTTTCTCACTGTCTAGCACTCCCTGTTCTACAATTAAATACCAATTAAATTCTTCAATAAAACGGCTATTAAGATAAATTTTATTACCTTCATTTTGATAATGTATTGAGTTGGATGGAGTATTGAGAATAAATTCTGCGAGTTTACTGTTATTTAGTCGTTTTGAAAGTTGTAACTCGTTTTTAAAATTATCACCATGAAGCGTTATATCGCCTATTTTATTAATAAAATAAACGGTACGTTGGTAGCGTTGTTGGTAACTTTCGATGAGTTGTTTTACGGTATTTAAAGCCAGCCCAACTCCGGTAACACCAATAAAATTATTGTTATAATCGTATACTTTGTAATTGACAAAAACCGTCATGTTATTTGGATCAGCGGTGTCGTGATCGATATTTATTTCATAGTCTTGCGTGCTAGGTGTGTTTTTAAAGGAGAAATACCAATTATCTTGCGGATCGTTTTTTGATACTTTTTTAAGTATGCCTTTAGGGTGGTAATAGTTGCCACTTGCATTACTGACAAAATAGCTGGTTACAATATGATATTTGGTTTGAATTTCTTTTAAATATTTTACGACTTTTTCGGGATTATTTTCTCCATTTAATTTCCAATCACGAACAAAGGTGTCTTGTGCCATGAGTGACGAAATAAAAATAGGTCTAAATAAATCGTGTTGAATTTCAGAGTAAATATTGTCGCTAGTTAGGGGGAGTGAATCAGTTGAAATATGTTTTTCTATTGAGCTGCTCGCTACTTGATAACTTAACCAACTTGTTACAAGAAAGCCAGACAGTATTAAAATAGCGAGAAGGGAGCTAAAGTCTTTTTGTCTTTTGAGCATTAAGTATCCAAAGCAGTTAAAAAAACGCTATTCTGCAGGAATAATGCTCAAATACAAGAGAGAAAAATAAAAAATTAATTATTGAGTATTAATTTTCTATTCATTTGTACCCATACCTAATATGTAGTTTCAGGACGTCTGAGTGAATCTTGCCTCTTGATTAGTAACGGGTATAGGTAAACAATAAGCTTAAGTAAGTGATTTAAAGCTTGTTGATTATGCTAATTAATTCTTCATTTAATACTGTGTTGGTTAATTTTCCTGTTTCACTATCAAAATTATCGTAGAAACTCGGTACCGATAACGATCCTACAATATTAGCTTCAAAATGTGGTGCTGATGTTAATGCGCTATTTAAAACGTTTTTTGCGCCTCCTGGACCTGGTGATGTCGCTAAAGCAATTACGGCTTTGTTTTGATAAAGTTTTTGGTTTATTCTTGAAGTCCAATCAAATAAGTTTTTAAATGCCGCAGTATAAGTTCCATTGTGTTCTGCATAAGAAATAATAATAGCGTCTGCTTCTCCTATTTTTTGATAGAAGTCTTTTGCTTGCTGTGGCTGCCCGAGATCTTTTTCTCTGTCTTCACTAAAAATAGGCATTTCATAATCGTTTATATCAATAATTTCAATTTCTGCATTTTCAACTAAATTAGCGGCATACGTTGCTAATTTTTTATTAATAGAATTTTTACTGTTACTGGCTGCAAAGGCTAATAGTTTCATTATATTTTCTCTTTTCAATATGGTTATTTATATGGTTAAAAAGGTGATTAATTATTATTTAAAATACAAGTTTTGTTGCTATAAAGTTATTCTATATAGTTTCTATATAAAGATTAATGGGTTTAATGTGTAAACATTATTTCCAAATGACTTTTAATTGATTGGTGGTAGCGCTATTATTTTCTCATGAGAAAATAATAGGTTTAAGCATGAATAACAATCTTAATTTATTTGATGGCGTGGTGTTATTTACACAGGTAGTAAACAGTGGGGGATTTACCGCTGCGTCACTTATTAATGGCCATTCAACCTCATTTATTAGTAAAGAAGTTAATAAATTAGAATCGCGTTTAGGCGTAAGACTATTAAGTAGAACCACACGAAAAATAAGTTTAACACCAGAAGGGCAGGCGTTTTATCAACAATGTGAGCAAATGATCATAGATGCTGAGCAAGCTTTAGGTATTATTAATCAAGCGAATATTGAACCGAAAGGTGTGCTTAAAATAAGTTGTCCTATAGGATACGGGATGACTCATTTACAGTCTTCTCTTATGGAATATTCAAGGTTGTATCCTGATGTTAAATTAAATCTTGATTTTAACGACCGTAAAGTTGATGTTATTCAAGAAGGTTATGACCTTGCCATAAGGGCAACGCAATATTTAGAAGACTCAAGTTTAGTCTGTAAAAAAATAGCAACTTATAAAGCGTATACGGTTGCCTCTCCTCAATATTTAAAGCTACACGGAACACCACGAAAACCAGAAGATTTATCAACACATAAGTGTCTTAGCTACAGCAACCTTAAAAACCCGACTAAATGGAAATTTGAAACCCTAAGCGGGGAGGTTGTTCAAGTTGATGTGCCTGCCACTATATTGTGTAATAACGCTGAAATGGAATTGGCTATGGTATTACAAAATAAAGGTATAAGTCGTTTACCTGAGTTTTATATGGAAAAAGAGCTGAAAGAAAACAAAGTGGTTGTTTTGTTTGAAGATTTTAAGCAGGTTAATATTGATATTTACGCGCTATATCCTAGCAGAAAACACCTATCGCCTAAAGTTAGAAAATTTTTAGATTTGTTGGTTGAGGGATAATTTCAATCGTATTTTAGACTTGTTGATAAATAATGCCGTATGAATTTTATGAAATATAAGTACTCGCAATATGCATTTTTATTGCTATTAGATAAAGGCTTTTGATTATACAAAAGCCTTTTTAGTGGACGTTTATAGTGGTTGTTTAAAGTACAGGTGCAGTACGTTTACCTGAGTCTCTAATTTGCCAATATTTATTAAACATGGCTGTTACACGTTCTTTATAAGCCGATTTATTTACTAAGTTATTTTTTTCTTGAGGGTCATCTTTTAAATTATACAAAGCATGTATTTTACGTTCGGTTACGTTTCTGTTTGTTTGAATGATAATTTTCCAATCGCCTTCTCTCATCATAAGCTCTTTATTACTACCTGCTTGTTGCATTAATAGTTTACGTTCTTGGAAAGGTTGCCCTAAAAGTGTTGGTAATAAATTCCATGAATCTTTCGCTTGCTTCTCGTTTAATTTTACTTGGGTTAATGCAGCAATCGTTGCAACAATATCGGTGCCGTTAACTAAAGTGTTATTTACTGAACCTGCTTTTATTTTGTTAGGCCATACAGCAATAAATGGTACTCGGTGTCCACCTTCTAGAGCGGAGTTTTTTCTTCCGCTGTAAGGGCCTGATGAAAAATGACCTGCTTTTTGTTCAAATGGATTACCTATACCACCATTATCAGAAGTAAATATAATCAATGTATTATCATACTGATTTGTATCTTTTAACGTTTGAATGATTTGTGCCACTTCAATATCAAGAACACGGTTCATGTCTAAGTGATTTGTTGGGGTTGTGCCTGCTATTTTAATACCGTTAATTTCTTGAGGGGGTGTATGCGGTATATGTACAGCAGGGCTCCAGTAGTTTAATAGAAAAGGTTTTTTTCCTGCATTACGCTTTATAAAGTCAGTGGCTTTTTCTGCTAATAACATATTAAGTTTACGAGCATCCCAGTGGCTTTCTCCCATTCCAGGGCCTTTATCTGAAACAAACTTTTTGTCTAATGCGCTATTTTCATCTACATAAGCAATTTTTGAATCTTTGTTAAGTGGATACCATACTGAATTTTCATAAGCCAAATACATAGGGCCTTGAACACCAGAAGGAACCGTAAAGTCGTAATCAAAGCCTATTTCTTTAGGATTTCCTGCAATCCAACGGCTTACGTCAACCACTTTAGTTTTAGGGCCACCTTTTGCACCGCTATGTTGAGTACCGTCTTTTCTATTAAAGGTTCCTCCCATATGCCACTTGCCGATAAAGCCAGTGGTGTAACCTGCTTGTTTCCCTACACGGCCAATAGTTGCATCATCATCGGTAATAGCGGTTTTATCGAATGTGCTCCATACTCCCCATGGTTGGTATCCACGGTAGGTTGAATTACCACTCATTACTGAGTAGCGCGTTGGAGCACATAAAGCCGTAGGCGAATGAGCATCAGTAAATGACATACCTTGTGCTGCTAAGCTATCAATAGTAGGGGTTTCAGCTACAACAGGTTTATCACTGTATTGTCGATGAAAAGCACTAACATCACCTAAACCCAGATCGTCAGCCATAATAATAACAATATTAGGCTGTTTATTTTGTGCTGCTGATATTGTTGAAAAAGTACAACATAGGGTGATAAGTGTTAATTTTATTTGATGAGTAATCTTCATTTTTACCTAACTTATTAAATTATTTTTATTAAAGGATTATTGATAGTAGCAAGATGCATGATACAAAGTAATCTATATAAAATATGTGATTTATATATAAATTATCAGGTAAATAATATCATAAATAATTTAGAGGGTACTGATCTTTTAGCTTGAAGCTTTATGTAATGGGTATTTTATATGAGGGGATAAAGACGATATAAAAATTACTCGAGCAAAATCAATTCTTTATTGAATTTTTATAAAGCTAAGTTGATTAATTTAGCATTCAACTTAGTATAAAAAATTACTTTGAATTGATATCGCTCAAGTATTCTTACCTATGCATCTTCAGGGATAATGAGCATATTTTATTTTATTGTTTTACCATTCTTACTTGAATATAAAGCATTGGCTTTTACGTCGTTTAGAGTAACTATTTCACCATTACGCCATTGTATGCTGATGTTTTTAATTTGTTTTTCATCAGCTAAACCAAAATGTACTTTACTTAGTAAGCTTTGAGAGAATGATTCTCCGGCTGAACCAATTCGTTTGGTCAGTTGTTTACCTGAGGCTGTTGTTATTTTTACAACCGCAGAGTATGGATCTACATTTTGCTTAGGGCTATAACCCACATCAATTAATACATAGTTCCCTATATCAGGTGTATTGTTTTTATATAAATACCAGTGACCTTCTTCTTCACTGCCATTTAATAAATCAAGCTTACCGTCTAAGTCAAAGTCAAATGCTTGTCCCATGTCGCCATGACCCGGATCATTTGGATCTTTAGCTCCGTGGTAGGTGAGAGTTTCAAAAGAGTTATTACCGGTATTAATTAAGGCTAAATCGGCTATTCTTTCTTTTAAAAAACCATAGCGATATAAGAAAATGTCTTCAAAGCCATCATTATTTAAATCACCATGGGTAACTCCCCAATGGTCACCACCTTGTGGTAGGTTCCAGCTGGCTGGTGCATCAGTAAAAGTATCGCCTTGGTTTATTAATAATACGTCTTTCTCGTTACGGTTATTCGGCTTCCAGTCGTAGTCAATATCAGTCAAACCGGTTAATGAGAAGGTAACAGTCCAGTAAACGTTTTGTGTTCTAACCCATTCGGCTTTCCATTTTCCATTACCAATGTGCCCAATATACAAACCATTTTCTTTACGTTCTGTTGGCCATCCTTGTGCGCTAGCAGCTGATATGTCTAAAAAATCATCTGCTGTTTTCATTTCTTTTGGTAGTTGGCTAACTTGAAAGCCTTTTGCTTTCACTATTTTACGTTGTTTATTTTCGCCTAAGAATATGGCGTAACCACCATTATACTGACGATAGGTCAGCTCTAAGTCTGATAATTTAACGTTTCCTTTGGCATCAAAATTGATAACTGTTGTACCCGTTTCACCATCATCTCGTATATCTAATTTTTCTTTTTTCGGATCAAAATCAATTGATTTTCTTGATATTTGATAATGTGTTTTACCACGAGCAAAATAAAGATCTAATAAGCCGTCATTATTTACATCAAGGTTAGCAGAGGCAATAATGCCATCTTTTCCTCTGATAGAGTCAGGTAACCACTGTTTAGAAGCATCAGTAAAGGTTAAATCACCATTATTTATCCATAGTGAAGCAGGCGAGAACAATAAAACATCGTCTTTACCATCATGGTTAACATCAGTAATTAATGCGCGTTCCGAGTAAGCATCTTCTAAGCCTGCAATATTGATTTTTTTAAAAGTGCCATCACCATTATTAGTGAAAAATAATTGTTCTGGACCGTCATAATTGGGTGTTTTTGCGTTAAATAGAGCTACATCTAAATCACCATCAAGATCTAAATCTATCCAACGTGGTGAACGCCCCCTAGCTGGTGTTGTAATGCCTACATCAACAGAAACATTTTTAAATTCACCGTTGTCGTTTTTGAATAAGGAGTATGATGTTGGGCTAGTTCCATTAGCGCCACCTAAGGCTACCATTAAATCTAAATCACCATCGTTGTCATAATCACCAAAAGCTGAACCATGAAAATCTAATGGTCCAGGGAATAATCTTTTTATATCAACCGAATCGCCATTATTTGTTACTAATTGAGTAGGGATATGATTATGATTATTTAGTGCGAAATCGTAATCACCATCATTATCGTAATCACCAATTGATGGGCCACCATACTTGTAAGTTTTTTCTGTTTCAAAGCTTAATTCTTTTGAAATATCAGTGAATTGAGGTAAAGATAAATTATCTATATCTTCAAAGTGGATACTGTTGATTGTTATATTATTACTACGACCTGAAAAACGTAAATTTTGCTCACCTTTTTGATCAAAAATAACTAAAGCATTTAAAGTATGTGAACCTTGTGAAGGTATATCAAGGTTATCAACAAGTAGTTTGTTATTTGCATATAAACTTAAACTTCCATAATTTTTATCTACACTAACATTAATAATTATTTTTTTAATTAATGAACCATTTACTTGGTAAAGGGTTGAAAAGTCTTTTTGATTATTAATAAGAATTGGTTGAGTAACTAAATTATTAGTTTCTTTGTTTATGCTTGTTGTAGATTGATGTGCTGGCGGTAATACATTATTACAAGCGGAAATACCTAATATTGAAGCGCTTACTGCTAGGCAGATAAGAGTAGGCGATTTTATTTTTATATTCATTTTTAGTCCTTGATACATAGAATACTTTATTAAATTCGTTTTTTAGGGAGTTTGATAACGATTAATTTTTTAGAAAAGGCAAAGTGATTGATATGTAATTATTCTGTAATAAGTACACTATAGTCATACAACCCATGATCAAATTGCTATTAAATAGGGAAAGTAGTACGGCCTTTTGTAAAGGCGTTATTATATCAGCTTTTCTTTTGTTTTATATATACACTTGTTATTTTAAATATCAAGCTTGATGATGGCATTATGTGTTTTAGCAATTAAAGTCGCGAACTTGTGGTTAATTGCTACGGTTATTTATTATTAAACGGTTATTACTTCATATTTTCTTCGCTATCAAAACGAATATGTTGGGCTGGCTTTTTAATACTAATACCTAAGTTGTTTAAACAGGCTATTAGTGAATGAGTCATATGCGTTAATTCGTCTTTTTCTTTTGCATCTTCTAACGTGGCACTATCTTTAAACACGCAAATAATTTTTATACTTTGAGCAATGTTTGAAAAATTAACGGTGTGAGTCAGCCATTCAAAACCGCTAACCATAGTTTTAAATTCTTCACAGCATATCGTAAGGGCTTTAATTAATTCTTTCTCAAATTTTTTATCTTGTTTATTCATAGTTACCAGAGGAGCATTGTTTATAAAGAGGGGCGGGTGCATAGTAATTTCTTCAGCTAAAAACATCAATGAGATTAATGTTGTTTTGTAGTTAATAAAGCCTACTGGCAGGTTTTGTTAGTAGGCTTGTTGAATAGTACAACACGTGAACATCAAACGATTAGTCGGATTGATATTCATTTACGAACTTAATCAACTAAACAACCAGCGTCTTTAGTGGAAAATTACATAAGTTGTACCACCCAATTGCTATGGTCACTTTATGCGTTGACTCGCTAATCCTAATGCCTACTTCAAGTTCATAGATGATAGTTAAATGTTGTCTTTGTAAGATCACTTATGCTACAAAACGGTCTTAATTTAGGTGTAAATTTATCAAAATAAATAGTCTGCTTAGATATCAGACTGTGTGAAAACTATTTTTAATTGGCATAATTCAATAATATCAGAGAGAAAAGACTCTGTAGATTAAATCATGTTGTAAGTTTGGTGCCAAATTACTTATTAATTTACGTAGCGTGACATAAAAAATTTACGCTGGGAGTTTTCACACAGCCTGATGCGAAAGCGGACATTAACATCAATGGGTTTTCGAGCTGTTTTTAGTGTTCATTAGACGTTGAGCTACCTTCATCTTGATAGTCAACAAAGCCGCCTTTGTGGCAACACCATTCAGTTAAGCATGTTTTCGCTGAATGGTGTTGGCCTATAAATGGCACTCCATGCGCCAAAATAAGGTGGAAGGTCTCTCCATAGAATACCTGTTCGCATCTTATAAAGTATGGCTTAAAGCGTTTTTCTATATTCTGGTTTAGTATAAATCCGACCACTGAGGTGCATAGCTCTGGATAGGACATTCCACGTCTCATCTGTTAACATTAATCTAGGCATGTAGGTTTGGCATAAAGTTTTCTTGGCGAATTCAATTATACCTCATCTTCATTCCGTCTACTTTTTATACAGTAAAGTTCAACACGCCCTAGCACTAATGCTAGTCAGTTAAGAAGATTAATACATCTTTAATGCATACGATCTTGGTCGGTGCTTTACCTCCCTTCGATTAGTTCTCTCTAAATTGAAGGGAAATACTTATAAATAACTTATTCCCAGTAAGGGGTATTCCCAAAATATTCAGTAAAGTAATCGATAAAGGCTCTAACTTTTGGGGCAAGTAGCCTAGAACTAGGATAAACAGCCCAAATAGCCGTATCGCTAGCAAGAGGATATTCGTTAAGTATTTGGATGAGTTCTCCATTCTGTAGGTGTTTATAAACACTCCATTTAGAGCTTATGGTAATACCTAAACCATTAATACAAGCATCTCTTACAGCTTCCCCATTGTCGGTTCTTAAATTACCTTTAACTTTAATATTCACTTGTCCATTTGGGGTATGAAAGGCCCAGTCATCCAATCCCATTAATGTAATACATTGATGAAGATTCAATTCTTCTGGAAATTTTGGCTCGTCATTTTTTGCTAAATAAGTGGGCGATACACACAAAATTCGGTTGTCGGGCGCTAATTTTCGCGCAATTAAACTCGAATCCTTCAATTCAGAATTACGAATAGCAATATCAAACCCACCTTCAACTAGGTCAACAATGGTATCTGAGAGTTTTAAATCAACATTTAAGTCAGGGTATAACGTTAGAAATTTTGTTAGTGCAGGCAATATATGCATTCGTCCAAAAGAAGCAGGCGCAGCAACGCGTAATGTTCCTCTGGGGAATGCGTTACCCGCACCGACTGAAGCTCGTGCTGCTTCAATGCTAGAGATCACATCTTCTGCGTGTGGAAGAAAGGCTTCCCCTTCTTCCGTCAGTGATACTTTTCGAGTCGTTCGATGAATTAATCTAACACCTAACCCTGCTTCTAATTTATTGATATGAGAACTAGCTACTGCGGGAGATAACCTTAACTCGCTTCCCGCTAAGCTAATGTTATGTGTCGCTGCAATTCTAATAAAAAGTTTAAGATGTTCAATATTCATTATTATCAATAAAAACTATAAAGTGATTCTTTATTCAAGTCTATTATCAAAGCAACCAATAGTAAATATACTTACCTCATTAAATAACACCTATAAATAAATGACGTATCCAACAAGGAAAATCTCATGAAAGCAATGATTATAAAAAGTTTTGGCAGTTCAGAAGTATTTGAAGTAGCAGAGATAGCAAAGCCTGAAATTAAAGCGGGCCATGTTTTAGTTAATATTAAAGCGAGCAGTGTAAACACTGTAGATACCATGATACGTCTAATGGGTAATGATTTACCACTTGCACCACCATTACCCGCAGTCTTAGGAATGGACTTTGCGGGAATCGTTGAAGCTGTAGGCGAAGGTATTACTCAGTTTTCAGTTGGGGATGAAGTCTATGGTTGTGCTGGTGGGTTAGCCGATTTACCTGGGACCTTAACAGAATACATAGTGGCTGATGCTAATTTAATCGCTAGAAAAGCAAAAAATTTAACCATGCGAGAAGCAGCTGCAATTCCATTAGTAGGCATTACCGCTTACGAAGGATTAACGCGTTCAAATACAAGCAAAGGCCAAAATGTATTAGTACATGGTGGCTCAGGAGGTGTTGGGCATATTGCTATACAACTGGCTAACTATATGGGTGCTAATGTTTTTGCTACCGGTGGTGGTGACAAACAACTAGCATTAATTGAAGATCTTGGCGCAAAAGGCATTAATTACAAAAGTGAAACAGTTGAAGAGTACGTTGCTAAATATACCGCAGGTAATGGTTTTGATGTGGTATTTGACTCTGTTGGTGGCGAAAACATGACAAATTCATTTAACGCAGCATCGTTAAATGGGCAAGTTGCCTCAACGGTTGCTATGGTGGAATTAGATTTAAGTGTGGCACATTTCAAAGGACTTTCATTGCATGTTGTTTTTATGTTGATTCCTATGTTGCATAACTATAAACGTGAAGCCCATGCTCACATTCTTAATACATTAACTGAAATAGCTGAAGCTGGGGCTTTGCGTCCAGTGTTAGATGAGCAAAGCTTTAGTTTAGAAGAGGCTGGTAAAGCACACGATCGCCTTTCAAGTGGCCAAGGCATGGGTAAAGTGGTTGTAGAAATTTAAGGAGCTATTATCTTAAATTCAACATTTGAACATATTGGTTAAAGCCCTTTGGTGGGGTTGCCAGAGAGCCTTAATATAAAAAACATTAGGAAAAATGATGACTTATTATTCAATGATAGAAGTAACACCAACCGATGAAGATTGGATACCTGTTTATGTTGCTCCAACTAATGCCATAGTCACTAAACACGGTGGCAAGTATATTGCGCGAACAGCAAACCATGAACGCTTAGAGGGTGAAGGCGACAATGCAGCGCTTCGCGTTATTATTGAGTGGCCGTCGAAAGAGTCAGCAATAGCCTTTATGGAAGATCCTGAATATGCTCCTCACCTGAAAGCACGTACTGCAGGCTCGATTAGTCATCATTTTCTTATTGAAAGCGTTGATGCTTAGCCTAAGTTATTATTCGTCAGAATTGAATAAATTAACCATTTAATTCTGGCGTATTTTATTTCGGTAAACAGGCGAAAAAATGAATAAAAGTGGAGTTTTAAATGCAGTCCTCAATAGAACAAATGGATTTTGACTCGGTAAATCGAGGTTATAATCGTATTTTCAAACCTAACCGATTAAGTATTGGTTTAGTCATTCCGATAGAAAATTACGCTGATAGCAATGTGCCTACAATGGAAGATCATATTGAACGTATACAGCTCGCTGAAAGCTTAGGGTTTGCTTCAATATGGTTACGAGATGTTCCTTTCGACGTACCTACATTTGGTGACGCAGGACAAATATTCGACCCTTTTGTTTATTTGGGTCTGTTATCAGGTATAACGACTAACATTACCCTTGGTGTATCAAGCATTGTATTACCTATCAGGCATCCAGTTCATGTGGCTAAGGCCGCAGCAAGTGCCGATGTATTTTCAAAAGGACGATTAGTTTTAGGTGTTGCCTCTGGTGATAGGCCAGAAGAATATCCCGCATTGAATGAATCGTTTGACGATCGTGGTTATCGTTTTCGAGAAAGTTTTACTTACATAAACCAAATGTGGCAAGACAAACCACAGTTTGATAATCATTATGGACAGCTTAATGGCAGCATGAATATGTTACCTAAACCACTGTCAAAAAAGCTTCCTTTAATTGTTACGGGAAGTAGCCAACAAAATATGAGTTGGATTGCTGAAAATAGTTATGGTTGGATGACTTACCCAAGAAAGCTTGAAGATCAGTCTCATGTTATTAATAGTTGGCAACAAAAAGTGAAAGAGGCAGGAAGAACGGCTCAACCCGTAATGCAGCCACTTTATCTTGATTTGGCTGATGATCCAGACTTTCCCCCAACACCTATTCATTTAGGTTTTAGGATTGGAACTCGTCACCTTATCACCTATTTAACCTCGTTAGAAAACATAGGTGTTAATCACGTTGCACTTAACTTACGATTTAATCAATTGAATATTTCCGCAACGTTAAAACGTATTGCGGATGAAGTACTACCTAATTTCACTGCGTAACTTGTTACTATTTTAAGGGAAAACAACATGAAAAAAACAATCCTAATCACGGGTGCAACTGACGGCATTGGCTTAGAGGCTGCGAAACTTTTAGCGTCTAATGGGCATGATTTATTAATACATGGACGTAATGTTGAAAAGTTAAACTCAGTTAAGAACCTATTGGCTGCAATACCAAATGCAGGAAGCATCAAGGGTTATTTAGCGGATTTTTCTGTCTTTTCAGATGTCACAAAACTTGTCAATAATATTAAGAATGAACATAAAAATCTTGATGTACTTATCAATAATGCGGGGGTATTTAAGTCAAATAACTCAATGACACCTGAAGGATTAGATGTACGATTTGTAGTTAATACTGTTTCGCCATATATCTTGGCGCAAGAACTTTTACATTTACTTGGGAATTCAGGGCGAATTATCAACCTTTCTTCGGCCGCTCAATCGCCTGTAAATATCCTGGCATTACTTGGAAAAGTAAAACTGAGTGATATGGAAGCTTATGCTCAAAGCAAATTGGCTATTACCATGTGGAGTAAAGTACTTGCCGAAAAATTTGGCGAAAAAGGACCTACAATTATTGCCGTTAACCCTGGATCTTTACTCGCCTCAAAAATGGTAAAAGAGGGATTTGGTGTTGAAGGACAAGATTTAAGTATTGGCGCGGAAATATTGAAACGTATGGCACTAGAAGAAAGTGTTTCCCAACATTCAGGTCAATATTTTGATAACGATAGTGGGCAGTTTTCTCAGCCACACCCAGATGGATTAAACCTAAAAAAATCAGAAGAGGTTGTAGAAGCAATAGAAATTATTATGAATAAAGGCTAACGTTCTATTTTACTTTATGCTCATTACGTCATCGAATCTTTAATAGCTAAAACAAAGCTCGAATTATTTGATTGAAGTAATACCTCACCTAATGATTTTAATAACTCAACTTCAAGCTCACTAGCAACACTATCACTACCATCAAGGACTTGAATATTTATACTCGATTGCTTACTCATATATTCACCTAGTTAGAAAGCTAAAATATGTTGGCTAAAATTATCGCGGTACGAACGATGGTTAACTTGCCAATTATTTGTGTTATTTTCCGTGATTTATCGACACGTTCGATTTAGTGTTTATTTAAACCCAAAACGAGTGTAAATAAAATATAAACTAGAATATAACCTCTGTCTATTACTAAAAGTAAAGTATGTTATTTTTTATTTTTCTGGTTATTACTATGTTTTTATCTTTATTTTTTAATTATTAATCAGCGCTTACATATTTTGAAGTTAATGCTTTAGTAAAAAATAAAAACACTGCTGACAGGTTTTGTCAGGAGCCCTATCTCATAATACAACTCGTAAATATCAAACGATTAGTCGGATTGATATTTATTTACGAACTTAATCAAATTTAAATTAAAATAAAGGAAGTATTATGCAAGTTGTCGAAATTATTACATTTAAACCAAAAGCGGGTGTAAGCCATGATGAAGTGGTTGCAGTAAATAAATTAGCTTTAAAAGAAATAGAAAAAATTGAGGGCTTTGAATATCGTTCGTTATCTGTTGATGAAACGACTAATACATGGACTGATGTTATTTATTGGCAAAATAGAGAAGTACAAAAAAAGGCAGGTGAAATTTTTATGCAATCTCCTACCTGTAAAAAGCTGATGGATATTATTGAAAAAGAGTCGACGAGCATGCAGCTAGGCGATATTCTGTATTCAACGTGTACTGAAGCTGAAAACTGTGGCTAAAGCCGATCGATTATTAAAAATAATAACGCTACTAAAAGGACGACGCACTGTTATTACAGCGCGTCAACTTGCTGAAGTTGTTGAAACCTCTGAGCGAACTATTTATCGCGATATTCAGGTGTTGCTTGATACGGGCTTTCCTATTGAAGGTGAAGCTGGCGTTGGTTATCGGCTTCAACCTGGTTTTGAAATTCCACCTATTATGTTTACCGCAGAACAACTATTAGCTGTACAGCTAGGTTTAAAAATGGTGAAAGGGTGGACCGATAAAGACCTTGCCATTGCAGCTGAACAAGCAAGGCTGAAAATTGAAGCGGTGTTACCTGAACGCCTAAAACAAACGAACGTTGAAAATAGCTTATTAGTTCCGTCTTATTTTCTTGATTCATCAGCATCTGATTATTCGCTTACTATTCGTAAAGCTATAAAGCAAAATTTTGGTTTAACCATTGATTACATAAGAGCCGATGGCGAACATTCTACTCGCAGTATTCAACCTTTAGGTTTAGTGTTTTGGGGGCAAAAATGGACCTTAATATCATGGTGTTTATTACGGGAAAACTATCGTGAATTTAGATTAGATCGCATACAAAAATTAAACGTAGATGACGTGGTGATAACGCCTAACCCTAAGGTAAGTTTAGATAATTATTTATTACGATTAAAAAAACAGTATGCTGATTGTGAGGTGTTTAATGAGAAAAAGTAAAGCGTTACAGGGCCTGTTAAAAGTACACTCTACTTTTTCATATGTTTTAACTATTGAATTAATTAACGCTTAACTTGCCTTTGGCGTTTCTTCATACCAGTCAGTCATGTCGTCGTACATTTCACCTTTCATTAGATGATAAACCGATTTGTGGTAAATTTTTATATCATGAAATGGGTCTGTTAAAATTTTAGTAAACCATACCAAACCTGATTGAACGCCCATTAATTTAAATAGGTGTACGGTTCTAAATATTACGGCACCAAAACCTACTACTAACCAAATCATTGCCATGTTGTTGATGAAGCCCATTACTTCGGTGTGTTCTTGCATCATGCCGAAAAATGACGGTTCGAAAAATAAAATAACAGGAATTAAGGCCCAGATAGAAAGTAGCACGACTTTACGTTGTAAGTTGTAGCCGACTTTTACACTTTCTTTATGTTCGTGCGTGGCTTGGTTTACTTGGTCGTAGGTTTTAGGTTCAAAAAAGAAATGGCCTGTTTGACGAAGTGTCATTGCCAGTAACCAACCTACTAAAGCGGCGGCGGCAGGGTAGTAAAATACCAATACGTAACTTGCTAAAAAACAACAAGCGCTTAGCAAATGTAAAAACTGGTTGATGCGGTTGTGGTGATAAAAACGGTGATCATCCCAGCGTTGTTTTTGTAGTTCGTCGTAAAATTTCATAAGTTTCCCATTTATAAAGTAAGTGAATAAAGTTAGTTTATGTTTTTAATGCAATGTGTTGTTTTAAAGCTTTACTGTGTTACTGCACTTGCCGTTGTTTTAGTGTTTTCTGTTGAGTTATTTCCTTTATTTTTTGTGTCAGACATTTTGTGGCCACTTAACAAGGCTTGTCCCATATTTACACGTTGCCCATTTTCTATGCCTTCACAAAACGTATAGTTTTTTGTGGCGAATAAAATAATGGTTGAGCCGTGTTGAAAATATCCCATTTCGTCGCCTTTACTAAAACGAGCATTACAATGAATGTAATTAGGCCCTTTGTATTTAATGTCTAAGGGTTTAGGTAAGAAGTTAAATTTCATGCAGGCCACTAAAATTGCAGCAACAGGTACTAAAGTTATGCTGTTATCTGGATCGTCTGTTTTAAGTTCTATAACGGCGCGTTCGTTTTTACAAAATAGGTTTTCAACACGCTTTAATGCAATAGGGTTCACATTCCATGTATCGCCTGAAATGTAATTCACCTTTTTAACTGAGCAATCTACGGGGGCATGAAAACGGTGATACATGCTTGATTTAAGCCTAAGAGTGATAAATTTTCCGTCACGGTATTTATTAATTAAATGAAAGTCAGGTATTAGGTCATTTAATTCGTACGGAAAGCCTTTTGCTTGAAACACCTTAGTGCCTTCAATATTTCCACATGCGCCAACAATGGCATCGCAAGGACTGGTGACTATGTTTTCGTCAGAATCTATTGGGCGTAAGCCGTCTTTCAACTCGCGCGTAAAGCAGTCTTGTAGGCTTTTAAATCGTTGCTTTTTTGCGTCATTTAATTGTAAGTCGTCGGAAAAAGCAGCCCAAAGCGCGATAGATACTTTAGTTAATATGGGGTTTTCTATTTTACTGTACCACCCCATAAATTGTGTTAACCAACGTCTTGGAATACGGTTGGTAATTAAAAAATTTAATTGTTCTTTTGTGGTTAACGTGTGAGTGAACTTTGTTGTTACTTTTGTCATGGAGTTAGGCAACCGTTTTCTCTTGGGCGTATGCGTTTTCAGATGAACTGTACTGAGGTTCAGCGTCAGCTTTGGTGGTGGTGTGCGTGTTATGTTTATTTGTTGGATATCCCGATGGAATATCTAAACCTAAGTCACACATAAACTGATGCATAATAGGTTCTGCTTGATATTCTGAAGCTCTTATTAAAGCATTGTTTTTCATTACATTACGTTGTGTGTTGTTGCTGTAAAACTCCACTACTTTGTTCGCCATTTCATTAATATTTTCAACTAAATAACCATTTTTGTTATGTTGAATAATATCTTTTGGCCCTTTGCAGTTATAAGCGAGTGTTGGCATACCGTGCACAAAAGACTCTAAAATTACGTTGCCAAAGGTGTCAAACTTTGACGGAAATATGAATAAGTCGAGTGTTAAGTACAGGGTTGAAAGTTGCTCTTTACTTTGCCATCCTAAAAATAGCGCTTCAGGCAGTTTGTCTTGTAGCTCTTCAGTTGCAGGGCCCGAGCCCGCTATAACAAGGCGTAAATCAGGTATGGCTTGTTTAGCTTTTTCGAGTATTTTGGGTAAGTCGAATAAGCCTTTTTCTTTGCTGACTCTACACGCAATAAATAAAATAGGTGTGTCGTCTGTAGCATCGGCAAACAGGTCAGATTTTTTCATGGGCTTGGCATTAGCATTTCTTGGCTGTGTATGGTGTGCAGTTAAAAATACCTTGCTGGGTTCTAGCTGCATTTCATGATCCGTTAGCCATTCTTTATGCTCGCTGTTTAATACAAAAATACCGTCGTATCTATTATATAAAGCACGTAATAAACGGCGTACTCGGTCGCGTTCGTATTGTGTTAAGTCAGTGCCGTGCTTGATAAAGTCGATCCAATCGGTGTGCATAAAAAAGTAACAAGGCACATTAAACATTTGTTGAATAAACAACGACACAACTGCCATAGGCCCTTCGGTAGAGCAAATAATACGGTCGTAACCGCCTTCGTAAAATATACGCGCTATTTCCATTAAGTCAGGAATACGTATTTCTTGATCGCCATAATGAGGAACCGAAAACGTTGAAATAGGACGCACTACATAAAGGTGTGGTTCTGGTGCAATATCGGTATGACAAATTAAAAAGTCGATAGGTAAATCGGCTTTTTGAATTTCTTTTAACTTGCCTGATAACGAGTTGGATACACCATTTTTATCGCGTAATGTATCGGTTAAATACAAGGCTTTATTTTGATGGCGATTTTTACCTAAGTGGTCAGCAAAACCATTTAATAAATTACGGTTTTGGTATAAAACACGTGTAGACGCTAAAGTTGCTCCGGCTAAAAAAGTACTAATAAGTAGTGGAAATGAAAGGTGGTCGAGCAGCTTTTCAACCTTCACATTACTCATGTTGTCTTTTTTTACGTTGTTACCAAAAAATAGTGCTGTAAGTTGGCTAGGTACTTCAAATTTACGGGTTATTGCTTCGGTAGAAATATTAGTTAGTTTAGGGCCTTTGTTATGGTTAATAGTTTCTTCGATTTTAGTGGCCATTAATTTGTTTAAATACGCGAATAACTTGCCAATAACATCGTTAACGGTACTTACAAATTCTTCTGGAGATTTATGTTTACTGTCGGCTATTTGTTCTAAATAATTAAAACAAAAACGATAGTTTTTAGAGGTTTGCCATTTAATGAGTTTGTTGGGTTTTTTACCTTGAAGTGCGTCATGAATAAACTGGAAGAACTTCATCGCTTTTTTGTTTTTTTGCATTTCTAACAAAAAGTTACTTACTACAAAACAACCTATTTTGTCCCATGCTGAACCTCTGTGCAGCATTATGCGTAATAAGCCGGGGTCGGTTATTTTGGTTGCCACTTGCGAAAAATAATCGAGCAGGGCGATATTGAGCTTTTGGTTTTCACCTATTTGACCAAAAGGCGATACGTTGCCTTCTCGTAGAGCTTCAAGAGCGAGAGCAGAAGGTTTTTCGGTTTCTAACCTTTTAGCTAAATTAGGAATATAAAGATTTGAGCCACATTGCCCTGCAAAAATACCTGTATGGTCGTCGGAACCCCCCGTTAAAATTTTAGGTTTGTTGGGATCAACCGCAAAATCAAAAGGGTTTAAGTTGTGTTTTTTAGCGTACGAGAGTATTTTTTCTGCCGTTAAACTTTGCGCCCAATTTAAGGTCAGTACACTTTGCCATAAATCGCGCTGACCATTTAACACTTCAAAGCGTTGAAACATTACCGCGAGCTTTTCAAATAATGAGAGATCTATTTTTTCATTTTTAGTATAAAAATAGAGTGGGTGAGGCATTATTACCGGAATGTCGGCTTGTGCGGTGTAACGAAGAAAGTCATAAATATTTTGACGTTTTTCGTTTAACTCAACTTCTTGTTCTTTAGTAAAGCCATAAGTTAATACATGAATGTATAACTCGTATTCAGGAAAGTAACAGGTAAATTCGGCGGCAACTAAAACATCAATACCTTGGTCTAGTAGCTTCCAACATGAACGCGCATTATTATGGTTACTTACTGTGATCACATCCATGTTGTTCTTTTTAAGTAAGCTCACGAGCTCTTTTGTTTTTAGCCATGTTTCAGGTAAACGTAATATACGGCCCCACAATTCATCGGGCACGTCGCTGTTATGGTCATGGCAATGTAAATCTATTTTTAAACAGTTTTCACTGTCGAATCGATTGATTTGAGAATCTAAGTAGTCGTTGTATTCGTTTTGTAACGACTCCCTGAAATTACTTTTGGTAACGTGCTTCTTTAATGGTTGCTCTTTATTTATGGCGTCAGTGATTTGAAGCATATTAAGATACCTTCTTTATTGTTGTGTTTTTCGTTTCAGGTTTGTAGGTTAATGGTTCTTTAATGGGTTGGATGTTAGTTGTGTTTATTACTGACGTATTAGGTAACCTTGAATCTGCCTTTAAAGAAATACTTTTAATAGGGGAAGACATAATGTTAGCGAGAACAGGAAACATATTTGTTAACATGTCGAATAAGAACTGACGCTTAATTTTTTTGTTAGTAAGCTCTGCTGACTGCCACCACCAACCGTCGTTTTTCATGCTAAGCGCAGCTTGAACAAAGCGAGCCATAACTTCTTCAAACTCTTCATCAGTAAAGTTAAAGCTCATGATCATTCTGCCAGATCCTAACCAACTCATTTCTAAACCTGCATTTTTTAAATAGAATTGCAGCATCCAGTTGTATCGACTGGGTTTAGTGTATAAAACCGATAAAATGCTATGCATATTAGTAATTTTGAGCGGTAAGTTATTGGCTTGTAACTTGTGGTTAAATTTTTCAACGCGTTTGTTCCAAACACTTTCAATGCTTTGGTAAATGTTTTGAATTTCAGGCGATTGAATACGATTTAAAAACTCGTTCATAGCACCCATTACATAAGGATGAGAGTTGAACGTACCTCGTGCGAAAGACACATCAGCGGGCGCGTCTTTTCTAAATCGTTTCATTAAATGTGATTGCCCAGCTAATACGCCTACAGGCAAGCCTCCTCCTAAAGTTTTACCGTAGGTCACTAAGTCAGCTTGTACATCAAAATAGCCTTGTGCGCCTCTGTAACCAAGTCTGAACCCTGTAAATACTTCATCAAAAATAAGTACGATGTTGCGACGGTTACATATTTCTTGAATATTTTTAAGCCAAGCTGTGTACTGTTTTTTATTGAAATTAGTGGCTCTGTCGCTGGCGATAAGTGTTGAGTCTGAGCCTGAATCAGAGTTTGGATGAAAGGCTTGCAATGGGTTTATTAATACGCAAGCAATATCGTTTCTGGTTGATAACACTTGTAACGCGTTTTCACTTAAATCAGCTAGGGTATAAACATCGTTTACTTTGCGACGATTACCTACACCGGGTTGTACGCCGTCCCACCAGCCATGATAAGCACCACAAAAGCGTACTAAATGTGTTTTTTTAGTGTGGTAGCGCGCTAATCTAACGGCTTGCATAACGGCTTCAGTGCCCGACATGTGAAAAGACACTTCGTCTAATCCTGAAATACGTTTAATTAACTCGACGTTTTCACCAATAATAGGGTGATACGAACCTAAAACAGGGCCGAGGTTTTTTACTTGTTCAAAGCCTTTGTCCATACAGTCTTTGTAGAAGTCGTAACCAAATACATTGACGCCGTAAGAACCCGATAAATCAAAACGCCAGTTACCATCTAAATCTTTTATTTTTGTCCCTTGGGTTTCGTCGGTAATAGAGCCTAACTTAAAGGCTTTAGGTAATAATTTTTGAAAAGGAAAGGGGATGCGGTAATTGCTGGTAAATTGAATATCAGAAATACTTTTTTCAAGTTTATTACAGTAATCAATGGTTTTAGAACAATTTTGATTAACGTTTGTTGCTAAATTGTATAAAGCCTCTTTACGCTGCAAAGCAATGTGCTCTGGCGCGCCATCGCAACTAAAATAGTGAGATTCATTATATGAAAAATAAGGTATTTTACTGGTGATTCTGCGCGACCATTTACTATGACCACGTAATGATGGGTGTTTAGCTCTAGATAGCTGTAAACGTATTCTAATACGGTTTAATAGGTAAACTATAATTACCGCAAATAGACTGTATAGTAAAAAATTCTCTTTCATTGTTAGTCTCAACTATTCCTTTAGCTTTGAGATTACCAATGATATTTGAAGGATTTATTTCAGATATATGTCGTTTGTGTAACAGCTTTGTTTTAGATACATGACAAAGGTGATAAAGGCGAAGCGTTAAGATTAAATGGAATGAAATAAATCATCAAAGTAACTTTGGGGTAACATTACCTTGATGATTGTTTTTATTACTTATATGCAGCGAGTATTACTTACCAAATCGTCGTTGGTAAAGTTCGCTGTTTATTTCTTTAGTGGCATCTACCATAGCTTTGTATGGAACATCGGCAATAGTAACAAACCCTACGTTGTAGTTTTCGCCATCGTAAGCTCTACCTGTAAGCGGTGAATCAATGTATTGAAACCAATGTGCGCCAACAAAGTACGGATTGTCTACTACGGTTCTCATATATTCTTTGTACATACGCGCTCTGTCTTGTTGATCTGAAGCGAGTATTAAACCAGGGTGATATAAGCCGGTATCGCTTGTTGCGCCAATATGGTATTCACCAATAATACTGGGCATATCGGTTTCAGCTAAAAATTCCCATGCTTTTTCGTGTAGGCCTTCTTTGTAATAGTTGTAGCTCATTACGTTAACGTACTTTTTAGCCGCTTTTACAGCTTCAGGTGTCATCCCCCAATGCGCCATACGAACGCCCATGTACATATGATTAGGTAATACTTTTTCTAATGCGTTGTGTACAATTTTAAAGTATTGAGTTGCGTAAGCTTCTAATAACGTTGAAAAATCAGCAATCATCTCATCGGTTAAATCACCTACTTTATAACCATTGCTGAGTGTTTCCCATGAATCAAGCTTTGTATTCCAAGCGGTATTAAGAGATTCAATAGAGGTGTATTTTTCTTTTAATAAACGATTAAATTCATTTTTAGTTGGGCTGTCTTTATCTTCAATTGATAAGGTATGAATAACTATGCCGTAGTGACCACGTTTAGTGCTTATATTACCCCAGCTTTTTTCGTTATCAACAAAAACACCTATACACCAAGGGTTGTTTTTTACTTCTTCAGCAATAACTTGAGTAGTTAGCTCTGCTCTGTGTTTAAATTCAGGATCGAATGGATCTGGCATGGGTGACCAAACATCATGGCCTGAAGAAACGGTTTTAAAGTCACCAATTATCCAGCCATTAGCAAAATAAGGGATGCGATCCATTTGATAAAATTCGGCACCAGTCCAGTTACCAGTAGAAGTAAATCCCCAGTTTTTAAAACGTTTAATGGTAACATCTCGCCATTTTTCATTGTACGAATCGGGATAAGTTTCACCATAGCGTCTTTCTAAATTAGCTTGGTAAAAGCTGAAGGTTTCACCATGGTGAATAGGGCCACGATGTACAGAACGTCGGTAACTGTAATGGTTAGCCAATTCATCGTCGTAGCTAGGTAACCAAGTAAATAAGTTATGACGAACGTCTGATGAAATATAACGTGTTTTTTGTGCTTCTTTTGATACTGGGCGAATACCTAAAGAGTCTTCAGGCGTTACATCGTTTGGATCGATATATCTAACCGAATCGTCTTTAAAATCAACACCTGTAGTTGTAGTGGTATTAGCAATACGGATATTGGCTAAGGCTGAAGAGAAAAATAAGTAACCTTCAGGATCTACCATGGCCCATTTACCATCAACTTTTTCAGTTCTAAAGTAGCCTGTACCTTCTAGCTTAGGTCCGCTTTTCCAACCACCAAATTTAGAGCGATCGGCCATAGGGCCTTCTTTTTCTAATGTCGCTAATTCAGCATCAGCTAGTGCTTTTAACTGTTCCTCAGATTTTACTTTGTTAGGAAAATCTATTTTAGCGTTTTGACCGAACTTGTCAGTTATACCAACTAAATAGCTAGGGTCAATTTCAGGGTTTTCTCTTAATCTTACATTGTCGATGATCAAGCTTTTATCTTCATTCATCGTGTCTACGTTGTAAGTAATGCTAACAATATTTTCAAGTTGTAGTTTTTTTCGGCCATTTTGCCAAAACATTTTTTGATCAGTTGACGTCCATGCTGGTGGATCTTCACGTAAACCGCTATCAAACTCTAATTGTTCACCCTTCAATTCTGCATAGTATGTTCCGCTAGAGTGAGCAGGAATACTAACGCTACGTCTATGAAACCAGCCGCTGTTATCTTTAACGGTTAAATAAAGGTGTACGGATACATCGCTAGGGTTAGTGATATCAGTTGCTAAATTAAAAGCATTAAGTTGACTCCAGTCCCAAGGCTTTTCTGGCTGTAAAGTTACTGATGCTTTTTGCTCTGTGGAATCAAAATCAATGTTAAGAGCTTGCTTACCTTTTGTTACGCCACTATTTGATATTTGCTTTATTACAGCATTTTCACTGCTTACCCATGATGGAATATTTTGTTCGAAGTCTGCAATTAATACATCACTAGTCGGAGATACTGTGTTGGTAACCTCTGTTGTTTTATCGTTACCACAAGCCCCTAATAATAGAGACATGGGTAAAAATACGGAATACATTGTTGTGTTTTTCATGCTTATTAACCTAATCAGCTTATTGGGTAAATCTATAGCGGTGTATCACTAGTAAATTTATTTGTTTATTGGTGAAAGTTGACAATCTACCACGTAGCTTGATTATTTGGCAATAAATTTAAATGCAAATATCAACATCTAGAGGAAATCTCAAATACAATTATTGATATCTAGCAGTTTTAAAAAAAGTAAAGTTCACTTTACTTTTTGTTTGGTTTGTTTTATCTTAAAGTCAAGTTTGCTTTACATTAAGGGGCGCAATATGAAAGACATGATTAATTGTATTATGGGTAAGGGGCTACCAAAACGTGATCTTAAAAACTCTATGAGAGCTAATGTTTGGGCTATATTATGGACGCTGAGTTTAGGTATGTTCACGTATTTAACAACCGTAGAATGGTTTAATACTGCAACGGCTATCATGTGCTTTATAGTGAATCTTGCTGTTGGAATTAAACTTGTTTTATCGTACAAGTATTTCCTAATTTACCTCGATGAAATGGAAAGAAAAATCCAACTTGACGCATTAGCTTTATCGGTTGGGGTTACAATCGTTAGCTTTGCTAGTTTATCTATTCTTGCTAGGGGAGGTATTATTGGTGAGGCTAAGACATTTCACTTAATTATGATACTAAGCCTTAGCTATATGATTGGTATTGTTGTAGGACGAGTGAAATACAAATGAAGAATAGGTTAAAGGCTCTTCGTGCTGAATTGAATTGGACACAAGCAAATTTAGCTGAAAAATTAGAGGTCTCTAGGCAAACGATTAATGCGATCGAAAAAGGAAAGTTTGATCCTAGTTTACCGCTCGCTTTTAAAATATCTCGATTATTTGGAATGGTAATTGAGGAAATATTTCAAGACGAAACGAAATAGTATTACACAACCTGTTTACAAGTAGGTTGTGTAACACGAAGAGCGGAGTAATTAACGCTAACTATTTACGTTCTATATTCAGCATTAATTTTTACGTAATCGTAGCTAAAATCACATGTCCAAATAGTTGCGCTTTCATTGCCACGATGAAGTTCTACCGTAATATCTATTTCAGCTTCGTTCATAATAGCTTGGCCTACTTCTTCTTTGTAACTAGCGGCGCGACCACCTTTTTCAGCGACTAATGTGTCACCAAAATATAATTCTAGTTGTGCTGTGTCTAAGTCTTCTAGCGATTTACATTCGCGTGAAGCGTAACCTATAGCAGCGAGTACACGCCCTAAGTTTGGATCTGACGCAAACATGGCTGTTTTAACCAGCGGGCTTTTACCAATAGAAAACCCGATTGTTTTGGCTTCTTCAATACTTAAGGCACCGTTAACGGTTACAGTTATAAATTTAGTGGCACCTTCACCATCTCGTATGATGGCTTTAGCTAAATACTGCGAGGTTTCAAGTAGAGCATTAAATACTTCCTTAAAGCCAGCATCTTCACGACTAGTAATAGCAGGAGCACTACTTTTTCCTGTAGCGATAACGATAAATGAGTCGTTGGTTGATGTGTCACCGTCAACAGAAATACAGTTAAACGATAAGTCGGCGACTTCTTTTGTAATTTCGTCTAATAACGATTGAGTTATATTGGCATCGGTTGCTACGTAACCTAACATGGTGGCCATATTAGGGTGGATCATGCCAGCACCCTTAGATATTCCTGTAATCGTTACTTGTTCGCTACCTATTTGTACTTGAGTAGAATAGGCTTTGGGAGCAACATCTGTGGTCATAATGGTTGTAGCAGCATCGGCCCAGTTATCGCTCTTTAAATTTGCTATAGCAAGCGGTAAACCGGCTAATAATTTATTCATCGGTAGGTGTTCTAAAATAACGCCTGTTGAAAAAGGTAATATAGATTCTACAGGAATATTCATCGTTTCAGCTAAATGCTGACAAGTAGTCATTGCATCTAACATGCCTTGCTCACCTGTGCCTGCATTAGCATTTCCGGTATTTATTACCAAGGCTTTAATACTGGCGACTTGTTTGTTTTTTACAGCCGTTAAATGTTTTTTACATAAGGTAACGGGCGCTGCACAAAAGCGGTTTTGTGTAAAAACACCGGATACAGAACTGTTATCGGCAATTTCAATAATCAGTAAGTCTTTACGATTTAGTTTTTTAATATTTGATTCAGCCCAACCTAGGCGGATGCCTTCAATGGGAGTAAGTGACGCGGGAATAAGTTCAGGTAAATTAACAGGCATAACATCTATAACAATACAAAAATAAAAGTAAATAAATATTACGCTTTTATGATTTTTTATGCAAAACAAATAGATTCACTATTTACAAATACCTGCGAAAAATCATCAGATAACTTCAGAACTTTTATATTGTGTATTAAACAACCTTAACTCGGCTTAATAAATGCTGTTCTAGCAGCTATTTTTGCGCCTAACTTCGTTGAATTTATTACTAATAGATAGAAAAATTCGCCTTGTTATACACAAAAATATTAATGTTGAGAGACTAATATCGCTTAGGAAAACAACAATACACATCAATCACTTGATAAATAAAGCTTTTAATTAATTCACTAACATTCATTACCCCGAGTGAGGTTAGCTATATATTTACGTGGTTATCTGGTGAGTTAATCGTTAATATATATTTAATTATATTATGGATTAATTTTTTAGGTGCTTTATGTCTTTTAAAATCATTATGTTATTGATAGTTTTAATCGTTTTGTATTTTGTTTTTTTTAGGGGGAACAATAAGAAACCTGTTTATAAAGTGTCAAAAAGTAATAGTCGAAACTTTAAAAACCAGCATATAAAGAGCTTCCCTGAAAGTGTAAATAAAACTCAATTTACAAATGATAGTTCGAGCGTTCTTCAAAATACTCGTGAAATGCCTGATGGTTTTTTTGATTTTAATGTAAACCTTGCTAGTGATCTGAACCAAGAAAAAACGCTTGAAGTCACTCGTATTGCAAAAACCTTTAAGAAGCCTAATCCTATATTATTAACCTTGATTAAAGGAGGCTTTGAACCTAACGAACTATTTGATTTGATAAAAACAGATCCTAAAATGACGGCTAAAATATTAAATGTTGTTAACTCTCCTCTTTTTGCATTAAGAACACCTATAACAAGCATACAGCATGCGATTAATTTTATGGGGGTCAATGGAATTAAAAATATTATTGCGCAGATCACATTACAAGATGTAATAAAATTTAACACTCCTCAACAAGAAAAAGCATATCAAAAATTATCGACAGCGAGTTATATGGCAAGTGCATTTTGTTTACTGTTAGCTAAAGAGCTGGGTAAAGAAAACGCTGCTGAATTATCTACACGGTGTTTATTATGTTATTTGGGTGATATGGCTATGTTATCTAATGAACCGCAATTGTCGGATGATTATTTATTGTCAAATTCATTGTATGAAAGAGTGAAAAAAGCACAGGTGTCTTACGGCTTTAACTCTGCTATTGTTGGTAAAATTATGGCTCAAGAGTGGACACTCCCTGATTCTCTCATCAATGGTATTGGTAATAGTTTATTAATGTTATGTAATGGGAGTTTAGGTGATGATGTGAGTACCGAAGAGATACAAAATAATTTACTTTGTTATATAGCTTGTCGTTTTGGGGATTTTGTTGCTTTTAATGATATTAAAGATATTTCATATATCAGTGGTTTAGGTTCACGTGATGATGACCCTATTGAATTTTATTATCTCCAAAATAAAATTAATTTATCGGGGCTTCAACACATTAATGTCCTCTTCAAAGATGCCATGTTTATCAGAAAAGTAAATGCGCTTTAAATAGCATATTTTTTAATTTGATTTTAGATGAGTGATTAGACGATAAATCACATACTGTATTCTTTATAATAAAGCTTCTATACTGTTATCAAGTGGATATATAGAGAAGTACAACGAATGAAACACGAAATGAATAAAAATGGTTTTACGCTAATTGAGTTAGTTGTTGTTATTGTTATTTTAGGTATTTTAGCGGCGACTGCGGCACCTAAGTTTATTGATTTAACTGGCGATGCTAATGAATCAGTACTTAAATCATTATCAGGTTCTATGGCTTCTGCAGCTAAACTTGTTTATACAAAATCAATAGTACAAGGTAAGCAGAATGAGGCTGCCGATAATATTGATTTAGATGGAGATGGAACTGACGATATAGCGATTAAATATGGGTACCCTAATGCGCATAGATCTGAGGGTATTGTAAAAGCATTAGATATATCTGGTGATGATTGGACTTGGTCGGGAAATGGTAGTAACAATATATTTTTTATCACTACAGCGACACTAGGTAAAACAAAAGGACAATATGTAAACACAGTCAATATATTAGCGAGTAACTGCTATATTACTTATACAGGTTCAACAAGTGCTGGTGTAGCGCCAGTCGTAGCGTTTATTGATTCAGGTTGTTAATTAACCCGAACTCAGGTTAAGTAACGTAACTGGAACTCAATATAAGCGTGACAAAAACAAAAAAGCCTTTGATAAAATCAAAGGCTTTTTAAATTCAGATCCAGCAACTTACTTTAATTTATAAAAATTAAGCAAAGTTAGCTGAAGCAAATTCCCAGTTAGCTAATGCCCAAAAAGCATCCATGTAGCTAGGACGTAAGTTACGGTAATCAATGTAGTATGCATGTTCCCATAAATCTACAGTGATAACAGGTGTAACACCTTCGTCAGTTAATGGTGTAGCAGCGTTAGATGTATTAACGATTGCTAAAGAACCATCAGCGTTTTTAACTAACCAAGTCCAGCTTGAACCAAAGTTGTTAATTGCACTGTCTGTGAATTTTGCTTTAAATTCAGCAAAAGAACCAAAGCTAGCTGTAATAGCGTCAGCTAGAGCACCAGTAGGTTCGCCGCCGCCGTTAGGGCTTAAGCTGTTCCAGTAAAACGTGTGGTTCCAAATTTGTGCTGCGTTGTTAAATACGCCTGCTGAAGATGTTTTAATGATATCTTCAAGAGATTTACCTTCAAAGTCAGTACCTTCAATTAATCCGTTAAGCTTAACAACGTAAGTGTTGTGATGCTTACCGTAATGAAATTCTAAAGTTTCTTGTGAAATGTGTGGTGCTAACGCATCCATAGCATAGGGTAATGCTGGTAATTCAATAGCCATTTTTATCTCCTGAAAAGTAATTAAAAATATATATTCTTATAGAATATATTAAAGAATTAGTTTGTTTTTATTATAAACCTAGTAAACTACTCGGGTATTTATAAAGCTTACTTAGTTTAACCCAATATATAGGGATTAACATTGATTTTATCAAGGTTAGTAAGTTTTAATATATAACTATTTTGTTTGTAAGAAGGAATGGCATTGTATATCTGTACTTTGCCTCCATGTTATACCCAAGTCACTTTTAATATTCATGACTCAGTACTACATAGGTGCTTTGGGTATATAATACAGTTAAGTTAATTAAATATAGAGGTTACCATGGATACGATCGAACGTATTAAACAGCAAATTTCAGAAAATTCAATCATACTTTACATGAAAGGTTCGCCTAAGCTTCCTAGTTGTGGCTTTTCTTCTCAAGCGTCTCAAGCACTTATTTCATGTGAAGAAAAATTTGCTTACGTAGATATTTTACAAGATCCAGAAATTAGAGCCGAATTACCTAAATATGCTGATTGGCCTACATTTCCACAATTATGGGTTGATGGTGAGCTTGTGGGCGGATGTGACATTATTATTGAAATGTTTCAACAAGGTGAGCTACAAACTTTGGTTAAAGCATCAGCAGCAAAAAATAATTCTGAAAAAGAAGCATAATTTCTTTTTCAAAGAGTATTGAAATATAAATGTTAGTCACAATAATGGTTAGTGTTAATTAAATAATTTAGCCTTTAAGGTTTTATAAACTTATATATTAGGAGAATAAAATGAGTGTATTAGTTGGTCGTCCAGCACCGGATTTTACAGCAGCAGCAGTATTAGGTACTGGTGAAATTGTAGATAGCTTTACTTTATCTGAAGCAATTAAAGGTAAAAAAGCTGTAGTATTTTTCTATCCTTTAGATTTCACATTTGTTTGTCCTTCAGAATTATTAGCTTTTGATCACCGTATTGAAGAATTCAAAAGCCGTGGTGTTGAAGTTATTGGTGTTTCTATTGATTCACAATTTTCTCACAATGCATGGAGAAACACACCAGTAAACGAAGGTGGTATTGGTCCAGTACAATACACATTAGTTGCTGATACTAAGCACACTATCTGTCAAGCATACGATGTTGAGCATCCAGATGCTGGCGTAGCTTTCCGTGGTTCTTTCTTAATTGATGAAGAAGGTAACGTACGTCATCAAGTAGTTAACGATTTACCATTAGGCCGTAACGTAGATGAAATGTTACGTATGGTTGATGCATTACAATTCCACCAAGACCACGGTGAAGTTTGTCCTGCAGGCTGGAACAAAGGTGATAAAGGTATGACTGCTTCTCCAGACGGTGTTGCTGCATACTTATCTGATAATGCTGACAAATTATAATATTGTTTAACAACACTATTTAAATAAGCGTTACATAAAGTTTAATGCCAATCAGGTTAACTGATTGGCATTTTTTATATCTTGTTTTTACTACTTTATTAAGATTTCTACTTTAACCCGAACTCGGGATGATGGGCTTTTTAATCTACTGATTTATATATAAAAAATGATAAATATAAATAAATACTATTAAAAGAACACGCTCATTGTTTTCTAATGTTGAAATTTATTCATGTAATGCCTTTTTATTATAAAACCGTTTTATTCAATAATTATTTCTTCTGGTCTGACTTGTTTACATTGCTCTTATTTATTGTCATGATGAAAATGGAGTAACCACATAAATAAGACCATTATATGAAAAATATTGAAGAGCAATTATCTCAATACAAAAGTTCACATTTTAATAAAACTAATATTAAAACCCATTTTATTGGTGTGCCTTTAATTATATGGGCATTAACCTTGTTTCTGAGCTTAAACGTTTATCAGTTTGACCTTGCCAATATCAGTTTTACATACACGCCTGCTTATGTTTTTTTCGCGGTTTCACTTATCTATTATTTTATTTTGCACGTTAAATTGGCCATAGCTATGGTGTTTTATAGTGCGATAAATTTATATTTAGTGAGTTTTTTTGTTGATCATGAATACGCATTATATATAGCTTTAGTGGTATTTGTTGTTGGTTGGGTACTTCAGTTTATTGGGCATTATTACGAAAAAGCTAAACCTGCATTTATTGACGATTTGGGTCAGTTTCTTATTGCACCTTTATTTTTAATGGCTGAGATCTATTTTTTATTAGGATGGGAGAAAACATTAGAAGACACTATTACGCCTATGGCGGTTACTAAAAGACGAAAATTAAATAACCCAAGTCATGGCTAGTTTCTTTCAATAGCGTTAACCCTTTCGTAAAATAATAAAAACCTTTAAGTCACCTCACTTAAAGGTTTTTTCTTTAAATAATCATCAAACAATATCTTATTTAATTATTATCAGTTTTATGTAAATAAATATTGTGTTTTTTATCAAACTGCATTAAAACGCTTATTAAATCTACGTACTCAATAAAACAGAGTCTTTATTAATATTCTTTTAATAAATTGAGTATAGAAATACTGTTTTTAGGTTTAATAACTTAAAAATTTATTTTACACACACCTATAGTGATCACTTTTCATGACATATTCCAACAAGCTTTTTGATAAAAAGGTTGAAGCGTTTGGTACTTTATTAGGACATGCCTTGGGCAATGTGCCTGTTTATTCATCTGATTATAAAACCGCATCAGATGTTGATTACCCTAATCGCAGTGCTTACCGTAGTTATTATAACGGTGTGTATATGGGGTATAAGTGGCAATGTGTTGAATTTGCACGACGCTGGATGTATATCAACCAAGGCTTGATCTTTAATGATGTTGCCATGGCTTATGATATTTTTGAACTACGTAGTGTTCGCGACGTAACCGCTAATGTTGAATTACCGTTAAATGCTTTTGCTAACGGTAGTCAGAGACACCCAAGTATTGGGTGTTTATTAATTTGGAAAGAGGGTGGTGAGTTTGAAGACACTGGCCACGTTGCTATTGTTACAGAAGTTACTTCTGAATATATTCGTATTGCTGAACAAAATGTAGGGCATGCGCTTTGGCCTGAAGGACATAATTATGCCCGAGAACTTAAAGCTGTTATCAATGAAGATGGCGAGTATTGGATAACTTGTTCTTATGGTGATGCTGAAATTTTAGGATGGATGATTCAAACAGATGACCAAACCTTTGCTGAACCAACGGTAGGCAAAAATATTGAATTAAATAAAGTAAAAAGTAGGCGTATTGATATTGCTGAGTCTAAGAAAAAATCTTGGCTCAATATTGCCAATAATGATGAAGCGGCTTTTGTAAAAGCGATGGGAGGACATTTCCTGTCTGATGTAGTGGAAGAGCAAAACAGATACCTTATTTTGTCAAAAACTACACAACATACGTTAGAAAATGCCAGTAACGAACTGCATGGCTTATTTATGCATGCAACCGAGTACGTGTTATCGAATGATGAACTGCTAAGTCAGTTTAATTTACCGAATGCGATTTTGCCTAAAATACGTCAATCTTGGGATAACCGCTTGAATGAAGTGATCACAAGTCGTTTCGATTTTGCTTTAACTGAAGACGGGCTAAAGGTATACGAATACAACTGTGATTCAGCCTCTTGTTATATGGAAACAGGTAAAGTGCAAGGTAAATGGTTTAATCACCATAAACTTAACGACGACGAAAATGGCGGAAAAGACTTATTTAAAGATTTAGTTAAAGCATGGAAAAAAAGTCATGTTAAAGGTGTTGTTCATATTTTAAGAGATAACGACCCTGAAGAAGAATATCACGCTTTATTTATGCAAGACGCTATTCGAGCCGCAGGTTTAAATAGTAAAGTTGTTATTGGCTTGAATGGCCTCGAATGGGATGAAAACGACAATATTATTGATGAAGACGGCGAGCAAGTTTCATGGGTATGGAAAACATGGGCTTGGGAAACCGCCTTAGATCAAATAAGACAAGAGTGTGAAAACCTTGATAAAGAGCAAACGGTGTATGAGCCAGGACAACAAAAAGGGAAAACTATAGGGTTATCAGACGTACTATTTCGTAAAAATGTCATGGTATTTGAGCCGTTATGGTCACTTATTCCTAGTAATAAAGCGATTTTACCCGTGTTGTGGAGTTTATTTCCTAATCATCCATTACTACTTAATTCATCTTTTGAGTTATCTGATGAGTTAAAAGCGCTGGGCTATGTTGCTAAGCCTATTGTAGGGCGTTGTGGTGCCAATATTTCTTTATTCAGTAAAAATGAAGAGTTGGTAGAGTCAACAGACGGGCACTTTAGTGAACAAGAAAAAATCTATCAGCAATATTTTCCGTTACCTCATGTTGAAGGTAGTTACACACAAGTATCAACTTTTATGGTATCAGGTGTATATTCTGGTAGCGGTGTAAGAGTTGATCGCTCGCGAGTGATTAATAAAAACAGCGATTGTTTACCTTTACAATTTGTTAATGATAAACAGTTTTTACAAGAATAAGTGCGATTGTTTTTTAATGATATTGATACAGTTATAACAACTTGAGTAAATAAAAATGTTTGATGATGATTTTCTAGATTTATTAAAAACCTTAATAAGAGAGCCAAGTGTAGTGAGTGCCGAGCATTCATTTTTTCGTATACTCCAGCGTGAACTTGAAGAGCGTGGCGCTAAAGTTACGTGGTACGAAGGTTTATTAGTTGCACAAGGCAGCGATCCGTTTAGTGCTATGTTTTCTGCTCATAGTGATCGCCATGGTCTTATTTGTACTGGGCCTAATGAATTTCAGTATGCTGCATTTGTTTCAGGTAATAGAACTGATTTATTAAATAACTCGGTTTCTGAAGAGTTAATGACCAAAATAACCGAGCGTTTTAATGCCGTTGAAGTTTATGCGTATGAACCGTGGTCAGGTGTTTATCGTGGTAAAGGTATTATTACTAAATCGTATATTTGTGAAAACCGTAACAATTTAATTTTTGAAGTTGATGGTCTTGAAGGGGTTGTAGCAGGAACGCCGATAGCATTTAGAGATAAGTTGATTCTTAAAGACGGTAGATACTCAGGCCAGCTCGACAATGTGATTACCAATGCGGCTCTAGTTGATTTATTTAGCCATGGCTTTAAAGGCACAGCATTTTTTACCGCGCAAGAAGAAGCAGGCAAAAGTTGGCGTTACCTACTTGAATGGTTCAGGCGTTTTGGAGGTTCAACCAACAAGTTATTTGTTGTTGATACCAGTCCGTTTCCAACCGTAGCAACAGCTGACCAGCAACTATTAGTATTAAGAGAAAGAGACGCGAACGCAAATTTCAATAGTGAAAGTACAAAATATATAGAAGACTTATGTGTACAAAACAACTTGAGTTTTACTTATAAAAATAGATATGTTGAAAATCAAAACAAGCTTTTAGTAAAGGCTGGAGAAACACCTCATTCGTTAGGGAGCACTGAGCTAGGACGAATTATTGCGGCCTCTAATGGCTTAGTTGACGGTACAACAATACAAATACCTACAACAGGTTATCACACCATGGAAGAGTCAGCCTCGAAGGAGTCTGTAGAGGCTTTTCTAAAATTATTAAAGCTCGTTGCAAATATTAAATAATATAGATTGCGTTTATTAAAAATTGGTGATTAAATCCGCGAAATTTCAAAGCTCACACTATTTAAAGCAAAAATATGGCGAGTTTTTAATGATTTTTAAAATTACTTTTAGTTAATACTACCGCTATCATTTGGTTATTAACTAAAGCGTTTTCTATTTTTATTTTGTGGAATATATAAAGTGAATAATGATTTTTTTTGGATCTTTGTTCTTATTGTTGCCAGTGCTTTTTTTGCTATTGCTGAAATTGCATTAGCAGCAGCTCGTCAACTTAAGCTAAATGTACTGGTTGAAGAAGGCAACGAAAACGCTAAGTTAGTCCTTCAACTACAAGCTAAATCAGGCGCTTTTTTTGCGGTTATTCAAATTGCATTAAATGCTATTGCAATATTAGGCGGTATTATTGGTGAAGCAGCCTTTACCCCATTAATTCAAGAGTCTATTTCATACTTTTATCAAGGTAAATATCTCCCACAAATTAGCTTTACTTGCTCATTTTTATTGGTCACCAGTTTATTTATTTTATTTGCTGACTTAATACCAAAACGCATAGGTATGTCACTACCTGAGCCTGTGGCTTTGCGCGTAGTAAAACCTATGATGTTTTTTGTGGTGTTACTAAAGCCTTTTGTACTTTTTTTCAACACAATTTCAGACTCTATTATGCGCTTATGTCGTATTCCTATCGATCGCGTAGAAAACATAACAGCACAAGATATTGTTGCTATTGTTGACGCTGGGGCGGCTAGTGGTTCAATTGCTTCACAAGAATATCAAATGATCGGTAATGTTTTTGAACTTGAAAACAGAAGTTTAATGTCGGTTATGTCTTTACGAGACGATATTGTGTTTTTTGATGTTAATGAATCTACCGCCTCGCTCAGTTCAAAAGTTGTTGAGCACCCACATAATTTTTATTTGGTATGTGATAACGGGCTTGATTCTATTGTAGGCTTAATTGAATCTAAAGCTTTACTTAAACAAGTATTAGCGGGAAATGAAGCTGAAATATTACCAGATATGATCATTAAAAAAGTGATGTACTTACCTGATTCTCTTAGCTTATCTGAAGCATTAGAAGCCTTTAAATATCATGCTGAAACTTTTGCTGTGGTGTTAAACGAATACTCGCTTGTCGTCGGAATAGTTACCTTAAAAGAATTGACCTCTGTGGTTGTTGATGGTTTTTCAGGTTCACAAGATGAGCAGCAGATACTTTCACGCGATAGTAGCTCTTGGTTAATTGACGGCGCTACTTCTATTATTGATGTTGCTAAAGCACTTGATATAGAAGGTTTTCCTGAACCTGAAAATTACGAAACCTTAGCCGGTTTTATTATGTATAAATTACGTAGGTTGCCAGCATTAACGGATCATGTGATTTATGCTGAACATCGTTTTGAGGTTATTGATATGGATAACCTTAAAATTACTAAGCTACTTGTCACAAAAATAGTCTAAATTTATATCTACCGAACCTAAATGTAGGTTACATATTATTTTAAGGAATCTATGCATGAAATTTCGTTTTCCCATTGTTGTTATTGATGAAGATTTTAGAGCTGAAAATATATCAGGTTCAAGTATTCGTGATTTAGCTGAATCAATAACCAACGAAGGAATGGAAGTTGTTGGTTTTACAAGTTATGTAGACTTAACCGCTTTTGCTCAACAAGCGAGTCGTGCATCGAGTTTTATTTTGTCGATTGATGACGAAGAATTTGGTGATGGTTCTGAAGCTGCTGTAGATGAGGCAATAGCTTCAATTCGTGCATTTATAACCGCGGTGCGTAAACGTAATGCTGATATTCCTATTTTCTTGTATGGTGAAACGAGAACATCTCAACACATACCAAACGATGTATTGCGTGAATTACATGGTTTTATACATATGTTTGAAGACACGCCTGAATTTGTGGCGCGTCATATTATTCGTGAAGCTAAAAAATATTTAGATTCGTTAGCACCGCCATTTTTTAGCGCGCTAATGGATTATGCGAGCGACAGTTCGTACTCATGGCATTGCCCAGGGCATTCGGGTGGCGTAGCTTTTTTAAAAAGTCCTGTTGGGCAAATGTTTCATCAATTTTTTGGTGAAAACATGTTACGTGCCGATGTGTGTAATTCAGTGGATGAATTAGGGCAATTATTAGATCACACAGGGCCTGTTGCCGCCAGTGAGCAAAATGCTGCACGCATTTTTAATTCAGACCATTTGTTTTTTGTGACGAATGGTACATCAACATCAAATAAAATTGTTTGGCATTCAACCGTTGCGCCGGGGGATATTGTCGTCGTTGACCGTAATTGTCATAAATCGATTTTACATTCAATTATTATGACGGGGGCTATTCCTATCTTTTTAATGCCTACGCGTAATCATTACGGCATTATTGGACCTATTCCTAAATCTGAATTTAGCCCTGAATCTATCCAGAAGAAAATTGCGGCTAATCCTTTTGCGCGTAATGCTAAAAATAAAAAGCCGCGTATTTTAACGATCACACAAAGTACTTACGACGGTATTGTTTATAACGTAGAGCAAATTAAAGACATTTTAGGTTCAACAATCGACACCTTACACTTTGATGAAGCATGGTTACCACACGCGACATTCCATGATTTTTATAAGAATATGCATGCTATAGGTACAGATCGACCACGTTCAGACGATACATTAGTTTTTTCCACGCAATCCACCCATAAGTTGCTAGCAGGATTATCGCAAGCGTCACAAATTTTGGTACAAAACGCTAATAACCGTAAGCTTGATACTCATCGATTTAATGAATCTTATCTAATGCATTCATCAACAAGCCCGCAGTACTCTATTATTGCTTCGTGTGATGTTGCCGCTGCCATGATGGAAGCACCAGGCGGACATGCTTTAGTGGAAGAATCGTTACTTGAAGCCATGGATTTTAGACGCGCTATGCGTAAAGTTGATAAAGATTATGGTGATGACGATTGGTGGTTTAAAGTTTGGGGACCAGACACTATTGCTGATGAAGGTATTGGCGAACAAGATGATTGGATGATCCATGAAGGCGACAGCTGGCATGATTTTGGTGAAATAGAAAGTGGCTTTAATATGCTTGATCCGATTAAAGCCACCATTATCACTCCCGGCTTAAACGTAAAAGGTGACTTTGATGAGTGCGGTATTCCAGCCGCTATTGTAAGTAAATACTTATCAGAGCACGGTATTATTATTGAAAAAACAGGCCTGTACTCTTTCTTTATTATGTTTACGATCGGAATTACTAAAGGTCGCTGGAATTCTATGGTGACTGAATTACAGCAATTTAAAGATGATTACGATCAAAACTTACTGCTATGGCGAGTATTGCCTGAGTTTGTTAAAAAACATCCGAGATATGAACGTATTGGATTAAAAGATTTATGTAATAAAATTCACGCAATGTATAAAAAATACGACGTAGCTAAAATTACGAATAATATGTATTTATCAAACATTGAAACGGCCATGACACCGGCGGATGCTTGGGCAAAAATGGCACACCGTGAAATAGAACGTATTTCAATTGATGACATTGAAGGTCGTATTACTGCAATGTTGGTAACACCTTATCCTCCTGGAATTCCTTTAATGGTGCCAGGCGAACGTTTTAACAAAACTATTATTAGCTACTTAAAATTTGCTCGAGATTTTAACAGTGAATTACCGGGTTTTGAAACCGATGTTCACGGCTTAGTTAAAGAAACCGTTAATGGAGTTGAAGGCTATTATATCGATGTTGTTAAAGCTTAAGTATAGTGTTTTTATATACCCGTT
Source organism: Pseudocolwellia sp. G5-9 (assembly GCF_055808995.1). Lineage (NCBI taxonomy): Bacteria > Pseudomonadati > Pseudomonadota > Gammaproteobacteria > Alteromonadales > Colwelliaceae > Pseudocolwellia > Pseudocolwellia sp. G5-9. Next base: position 1,201,998 of record NZ_CM147893.1, on the reverse strand, counting down.
ATTATTCAAGATGCACTCTGAAATAGCCTCTTGATTGGTAACGGGTATACAAGGAAAAAGAGCATATTATTTGCTCTTTTTTGTCGATTTGTTTATACCAACGTCTTTAATAATTCATTCAATTAAATATGATTGACAAAGCGCTATTTACACGCTAAATATTAGCAACTTTTTAACCCTGTACTTTTTATGGGGTGCCCAAACCGTCAGTTCCTGATGTGCTCAAGCATCACCATCCTTATGGATTGACCCAATGTTTAATACTATTTTTGTTGTTGATGACGAAACTTTGTTAACTCACTCAATTGATGCGACAAGCTTTAACGATTATTTAAACGATTACCCCAAAAAACACGAATCTAAAACCCGTATTATTAATTTATGCGATACCGAACGCTATTTGAGTAAAGGCTACTATTGTTCTTTATTAGCTGAAGCTCGAGGACATTCAGTTTTTCCTAGTGTTAAAACAATTAATGCATTGCGATCACAAGGTGAATTTTTGTGGTTTGAAGGTGCGTTTTTAACGTCTAATAACTCGGCCGCTACGGAAGTTTCTTTACTTGTTTGTATGGGAGAAGTTATTGGTGGCGACTACAAAGCTATTGCTCAGCGAGTTTTTCGTGAATTTCCTGCACCATTATTAACTATAACTTTACTCCCTGAAAGTAAAGGCTTACGAGTCAAAATTACGCGAGCAAGTTTAAATCAAGTACCCAAAGAGCAGTTAGCGCAATGTTTACAAATTGTTGAACAAAGCTCTCGTACTGCATATCGTAATCAGCGCAGTAATAAAAAATATCGTTGGGATTTAGCTATTTTAGTTGATCCGAATGAAAAAGTGCCTCCTAGCAATAAAGGTGCTCTTGAGCGATTTGTGAAAGCGGGAGCTAAATTAGGTATAAGAGCACAAATTATTACCGCAGATGAATTAGTACATCTTAATCAGTTCGATGGCTTATTTATTCGTGAAGCAACAGCAATTAATCATCACACTTATCGATTAGCTTATGAAGCTGAAGAGCAGGGGATTGTTGTAATTGATGATCCAGACTCTATTTTACGTTGCTGTAATAAAGTGTTTTTACATGATGCTTTTAATTATCAAAAAGTCCCCAGCTTAAAAACTGAGTTTATTAGCGATAGTTCAACCGAAACTTTAGCGCAACTGGAGGCTACGTTTGGTTATCCTATGGTATTAAAAATGCCTGAGAGCGCTTTTTCTAAAGGTGTATTTAAAGTTAAATCTCGACCGGAATTAGAAAGCTTAATTGTTGAGCTTTTAAAAGAGTCAGCCTTGGTATTGGCGCAAGAATATTTATATACAGATTATGACTGGCGTATTGGTGTATTAAATGGTCGTGCTTTATATGCTTGTCGTTATTACATGGCAAGAAATCATTGGCAAATTTACAATCACAGTTCTTCACGTAATTTTTCAGGTGGCTTTGATGCACTAGCAACCTTTGAAGTGCCTCGTCATGTACTTCAAGCTGCTTTAAAGTCAGCAGCAGTTGTTGGCAATGGATTATATGGTATTGATATTAAAGAATTAGATGGTAAAGCTTACGTGCTAGAAGTTAACGATAACCCTAATATTGATCGCGGTGTAGAAGATGCTTATTTAGGTGAAGAACTTTACATGCAGGTAATGTCTGAGTTTTTAAGACGTTTTGAGCAAAGAGGACAGTAATACCAAGTTGATTAATTAACTGGTCATTTTTAATGGTTAAAATGAATAACTACAGCGTTATAAAATTTATAAGTAGAATCACTAGTTACTAAATTTTATGCCTTATATTTATCCATTTTTCCTCATGAAAAAGTAGAACACTTATTTAATCAAATTGGTATAACTGATGAATTCACAATCTTGTTTACTAGGCTCGAACCGTTAATGAAACACGATAACAATATTCTTTTATCGCAAGCTATACTGACAGATCTCAGTGATTTATTCGTATTAGAACAAACATGTTTTAATTATGATCAAATGAGTAAGCGTAGCTTTCGTCATCATATTTTATCTACTCATAGCGATTTATGGGTAGCAAAATCTAATTCAAATGAAATGTTGGGTTATGCACTTATTTTAAAACACCAAGGAACACGGCTAGCGCGTTTATATTCATTGGCAATATTACCTGTTGCTCGTGGTAAAGGGGTTGCTAAAAAGCTTCTTGAATATAGTGAGAAGCATGCTGCTACGGATGAGCGCCACTACATGCGTTTAGAAGTTGCTAAACAAAATACGAACGCAATTTCGTTATATCAGTCGTTTGGTTACCGTATTTTTGGTGAATATGTTGATTATTACGATGATCACTCTGATGCTTTACGTATGCAAAAACGCATACGCTCCATGGGTGATAAAGGCATTAAAAAACTAACCCCTTGGTTCAAGCAAAATACTGAATTTACCTGCGGTCCTGTTTCTTTAATGATGGCAATGACAAGTTTAAATAGCCGTATAAAAAGCTCACTTACACTAGAACTGGACCTTTGGCGTGAGGCGACCACCATTTTTATGACCTCTGGTCATGGAGGTTGTCATCCCTTTGGGCTTGCATTGTCAGCACAGCGAAGAGGTTTTAATAGCAAAGTATGGTTGAATACCGATCAACCTTTATTTGTTGATGGTGTGCGAACTGAGCATAAAAAACACATAATGACTGTGGTACATCAACAAATGTTAGCGCAATGTCAGCAAGAAAAAGTGAACTTATTGGAGCAGTCTATTTCATTCAATGATATTAAAGCCTGCTTAGAGAATAATGAAGCGGTGTTAATTTTAGTTAGTACTTATCGTCTTGACGGGAAAAAATCGCCACATTGGGTGGTCGTTACCGGCATTGATGAACGTTGCTTATTTGTTCACGACCCTGATTTAGATGAAGATTTACAAACAGCTATTGATTGCCAATATGTGCCTATTGCGATTGAAGACTTTGATAAAATGGCTTCTTTTGGTAGCCAACGCTTACGGGCTGCAGTAACTATTTCTTTAGCATAATTAGAGCTGGTGAATTGCCAACAACCTTGTTGGCAATTTATTGGATGGTAAAGGGTATAGGTTAATCTAATCGTTTTTTAATCCATTGAGCTATGTCTTGTATTTGTTCTGGTAACACACTGTGGGGCATATTGTACGATTTCCACTCTACGTTGTAGTTTTGCTCAAGTAATAATTTATTCGCCATTTTACCTGCAGACATTAAAACCACTTCATCTTGTTCGCCATGATTTTGCAGTATGTTTGTTTTACTATTGGCTTCATGAAGATTATCAGGCAGTTTATCGGCATTAGGTAAATAGCACGAAAGCGCCATAATTCCCGCTAACTTCTTATAATAGCGCAAGCCAGTAAATAAACTTATAACACCACCTTGGCTAAAACCAGCAAGTATAATTTTTTCAGCGGGAATGCCCGAACTTATTTGTTCGTCAATAAGTGTATGAATAGAAGCTTCTGATTCTAAAACACCTTCCATATCTGCTCTGTTGTGCAGATCCATTGATTTAATGTCGTACCAAGCTTTCATCACATAGCCTTGGTTAATGGTCACAGCTCTATCAGGGGCATGAGGGAAAATAAAACGAATACTATGATTTGAAGGTAAACTTAGCGCTGGAACGATAGGGGCAAAACCTGCACCTGAATCGCCTAAACCATGCAACCAAATAACGCACGATTGCGCATTAACTTTGGGCTCAACCGTAATTCTTTCTAATGAAGGTGTTGTCATATAATTAAACTTTTTACTGAAAAAGAATTAAATTATATCAACTGAAGCGTATAAAGAGTAATGCAAAAGAATAACTATAAAAAAATATACCGTAAGTAATCCACTTTCTTTGTGGAAATCGTGTGGTTAGTTAGTATAATGTGCGGGCGAATTTTTGTGGTTCAGCAAATTTTCTTGCAAAATTATTACATTATCCAAACTGTATAATTTTTTGTTCAACTTAATTTAAAAAGAAAGTTCGCTTTCTTCTTAAGTGAATAAATAATTGTACAGATTGGAAATAATCCGAAAAAATAAGGAATGAACATATGTTCAACACTGTTACAAAAACATTTCAATACGGTCAACATACCGTAACTCTAGAAACGGGCGCTATCGCTCGTCAAGCAACAGCTGCTGTAATGGCAAGCATGGACGATACTTGTGTATTAGTGTCTGTTGTTGCTAAAAAAGATGCTAAAGAAGGGCAAGATTTTTTCCCTTTAACAGTTAACTATCAAGAAAAAACATACGCAGCAGGTAAAATTCCTGGTGGTTTCTTCAAACGTGAAGGCCGCCCTTCAGAAGAAGAAACATTAATCTGTCGTTTAATTGACCGTCCAATTCGTCCGTTATTCCCTGAAGGCTTTACTAACGAAGTTCAAGTTATTATCACTGTTGTTTCAGCTAACCCTGAAATTGCACCAGACATTATCTCATTATTAGGTACTTCTGCAGCATTAGCTATTTCAGGTACTCCTTTTAATGGTCCAGTTGGTGCGGCTCGCGTTGGTTACACTGACGGTAAATATATTCTTAACCCATTACAGTCTGAATTAGAAACAAGTCAATTAGACTTAGTTGTTGCTGGTACTGAAGCTGCTGTACTTATGGTTGAATCAGAAGCTGACGTTTTATCTGAAGATGTAATGCTTGGCGCTGTAATGTACGGCCATGAGCAATCACAAACGGCTATTAATGCTATTAAAGAATTTGCTGCTGAAGTAAATACGCCTTCATGGAACTGGGTTGCTCCTGTTAAAAATGAAGCATTAACAGCTAAAATTGCTGAGCTTGCTACGGCACAAGTTGATGAAGCTTACCAAATTACAGAAAAAGCTGTTCGTTATGAAAAAGTTGCTGAAATCAGAAATGCTGTAATTGCACAGTTAGAAGCTGAAGATGCAGAACTTAACGTTCAAGAAGCTAAAGATTTATTCCACGACTTAGAAAAAACAGTAGTTCGTGGTCGTATCACTCAAGGTCATCCACGTATTGATGGTCGTGATCCTGAAATGATCCGTGCTCTAGATGTTATGACAGGTGTATTACCAAGAACGCATGGTTCAGCTGTATTTACACGTGGTGAAACACAAGCATTAGTAACCGCTACTTTAGGTACTGCACGTGACGCACAACGTGTTGAAACTATTTTAGGTGAGAAAACTGACAACTTCATGTTGCATTATAACTTCCCTCCTTACTCAGTAGGCGAGACAGGTTTTGTTGGTTCTCCAAAGCGTCGTGAAATTGGTCATGGCCGTTTAGCTAAACGCGGTATGTTAGCTGTTATGCCAACGATGGAAGAATTCCCGTACGCAGTACGTGTTGTTTCTGAAATTACTGAATCAAACGGTTCGTCTTCAATGGCTTCTGTTTGTGGTACTTCATTAGCACTTATGGATGCTGGTGTTCCAATTAAAGATTCTGTAGCGGGTATTGCTATGGGTCTAGTTAAAGAAGGTGACAGCCACGTTGTTCTTTCTGATATCTTAGGTGATGAAGATCACTTAGGTGACATGGACTTTAAAGTAGCGGGTACTAAAAACGGTATTACTGCTCTTCAAATGGACATTAAAATTGAAGGTATTACTCAAGATATTATGCAAACTGCGCTTAACCAAGCGAAAGGTGCTCGTATTCATATCTTAAGTGTAATGGATGATGCTATTGCTGGCGCTCGTGATGATATTTCACAATTTGCTCCGCGTATTCATAAATTAAAAATTAATACTGATAAAATCCGTGACGTTATCGGTAAAGGTGGCGCAACTATTCGTCAACTTACTGAAGAAACTGGCACAACTATCGAAATTGAAGATGATGGTACAGTTAAAATTGCAGCTACTTCAAGCGAGCAAGCTGAAGATGCAATTAACCGTATTAAAGCATTAACGGCTGAAATTGAAGTAGGTACTATTTACCAAGGTAAAGTTGTACGTATTGTTGATTTTGGTGCATTTGTTAATGTATTACCTGGTAAAGATGGTTTAGTTCATATTTCACAAATTTCTGAAGAACGTGTTAATGCGGTAAGTGATGTATTAAAAGAAGGTCAAGAAGTTACTGTTAAAGTACTTGAAGTTGACCGTCAAGGCCGTGTTCGTTTAAGTATGAAAGAAGCAGCTGAAAAACCAGCCGCGACTGAAGCACCAGCTGAAGCAGAATAATTATTTGTAAGAATTAATGAGCAAATAAGAAAAAAGGGAGCCTATTGGTTCCCTTTTTTATATACTGAGAGCAATTGTTTTATAGGAAGAATGTTGTGCTGTTAAAAAGTAGATTGTTAATTATTAGTATGGTGTTGTGTGCACAAGGTTGTGCGGCAATCAATGGCAATAAAAGTGAAAGTAACGGAATAGGTCAATTAGTTATTGCTGAACCTGTTGCTGTTAATTACAAAAGTGAAATTGCAATTTTACGCTTGAGTGACATTATACTTAGAGCAAAAATTACTGATGAACAACGTGCTCAGTTATTTTATGACCGTGGTGTTATCTACGATAGTGTAGGGCTTCGTTCTCTTGCTCGATTAGATTTTAATCGTGCACTTAAGCTAAAACCTAATTTAGTTGATGCGTATAATTTTATTGGTATTCAATTTACTCAGCTACAAGAATTTAACCAAGCTTATGATTCATTTGATTCTGCTTTAGATTTAAATCCTGAACATGAATACGCCTACTTAAATAGAGGTATTGCACTTTATTACGGCGGTAGACCTAATTTAGCACGTAGCGATTTTCAAGTATTTCATCATGGTCGTGCTGATGATCCATACCGTTTATTATGGTTATACTTAGCTGAATATCAAATAGACGCAGTGCAAGCCAAAGCCGATCTTGCCGCACGTTCTGCGGAAGTTGCAGATAACGTTTGGGCAAAAAATATTATTAACCTTTATTTAGGTGAGGAAACACAAGCTGAGTTTATTCAAAATTTAACACTTAATATAAGTACCAATAAAGAGTTAAGCGATAGGCTTTGCGAAGCTTATTTTTACCTAGGCAAGTATAATCAACTGTTGGGTAAAGAAGGTGCCGCAGCTAACTTTTTTAAATTAGCATTAAGTACGAACGTATTTGAATTTGTTGAGCATCGTTATGCTAAATTAGAATTAGATCTTATGCGCAGTGAAAAATTAGAGATTGATACTACGACTGAGCCTGAATAAATTTATTGGCTTTGTTAAATAAAGTGAAATTCTTTTCAATTACTCTAAAAGTATTAATAGTGAGCCTGATGGTAAGTATACCGTCAGGCTCATTTTTTTTTCCTCAATATATAAAAAGTAAAATAGCGTTAAACGATATTAGCGAAGCTGAAGTTTCTTATGCTATTAAAAAAGGAATACGAAACGCGGTTCAATATCGCTTTTTGATGGTAGAAGAACATTCGAATGAATGGTTTTATTTAGCTAAAATTTTAGCCGAAAAAGATAAAAGCATAGCGTTTGACTTAGCAACTATTTACCACCTTGAAGATGACACAACTCAAGCTATTTATTGGTATAAACAAGCGGCTTTTCTTAAACATGAAAAGGCCTTAGTAGAGTTGGCTGACCTTTATATTGCAGAAGACGAATTAATTGCAGCAAAAGCATTACTACTAACACAAAAGTATGATCACGATGCTTTAGAGAAATTAATTGATGTAGTCATTACTTTAGGAGATCTAAAATCTTTAGATGAACTACTTCCTTTAATAGAGTCACAACAGCAAAACACACTGATTAACGATATTCGACAATATCAAATATCTAAAAATTACGATATTCATTTAATCAATCAGCAAGCTAATAATCCAAATCAATGTCGTAATAGCATTCAATTATTTGCGACTAACTTAGCTAACTTACATAAGTTAGATGCGCTTATTAGCAATGTACAGCAACAGCCCATAAGTCGTTACTTTTGTTTTAATCGTCCTCGTTATATATCAATTGAGCAGCTTAATTGTAGCTACGATACAGAAAAGGCTATTCAATGCAATGAAACGGCATGGAGCCAATTACATCCAGAAGTGAATACACGTTACTTAGGGCTTATGCTCAATAAAGGTGGAGCGAATGTTAATAATGGTATTTTGTATTTAGATGAACTTGACGATAAAAATGTGTTCATTCATGAGCTTTCTCATTTATTAGGATTTGTTGATGAGTATCCATTATCTAGTCATCATAAAATTTGTCAAAAACCACAGACAAGTATTTTTTCACACAATATTTCTGTGCTGAAACCTTATTATGAAGGAAGCAGGAAAGAAGTTTTAACCATACTAGCAAAGCAGATCCCATGGTTTGATTTAATTGATAAAGCAACACCATTAATGGAACGAGTAGGTAATAAATGGAAAATAGGAACTCCAGTTAGTTACGCATTTAATGATTCGCAAAAAATCGGTTTATTTGAAGCTGAAACTTGTCAAAACAATAGTACACAAGCGTTTAAACCAACAAAAATAAAAACTAACTTACGTTATTATGAAGAGCCTTTTATTGAATTGTATTTACAGTTATTAAATAAAAATATTGATAAGTACTCTATGCCTAGTTACCACTATAATGTAGCTAAGTCTTTGTTTAAAAATAATAAAGAACAGTTAGGGTTGCAGTGGTTAAATAAAGCATTAAGACGAGAAATGCATACAGCAGGTAGTATTGAAAATAAAAATGAAGTAACGCGATACAATAAAATTAAATTAGGAGAGTATTAGTTGAACTAGGCTCTGTTGATCTTTCATGTTTTAATTTTGTTCGAATTAAATGCTTGTTGCTCATTGTTCCATAAATTCCTTACAACAATGAGCAATAAGCATTTAAACGGATCCGTAGGACAGTGTTTATTAGCCGTTTTAACTATGTTCTTTAATAAGTGTTGTGTTAAGAATAGCCTTTTTGGAATGCTGAAAAAGTTGTTTTTGAATGAGTTGTTTTTATTCTGTTTGAAACCGGCGTTTTTACTTTAGTGTTATCTACTTGAGGCTTTTCAACATGAGATTCAATACTTTCATTATTTTGAAAATATTGTGAGCTTTTGTCATACCAAGAATACAGTTTCATAACATTGCCTATTAGTCGCGATTGTTTTAAACATACTGTATATCCCCTTTACCAATCAATATGATGAAACCATGTTCATGAATGGTAAAGGGTATAAATCTGAGGCAATTATCAGTTATAATTATTTCAATATTATTATATAAATAAGTTATTTTATTTAATGCAGTCTTTTAACGTTGAAAAATTTCGTACGCAGTTCCCTTTATTAAAAAATAAGTTAAATAATTCAGAACTTATTTACTTTGATAATGCCGCAACTACACAAAAACCTCAGTGTGTTATTGATAAATACCAAGAGTATTATCAAGAATATAATGCGAATGTTCATCGTGCATCTCATCAACTTAGTTCAATATCAACATCTGCATTTGAAAATGCTAGAGGCTCTGTTCAGCAATTTATTAATGCTCGTTATATTGAAGAAATTATATGGACGAAGGGCACAACAGAAAGTATTAACTTATTAGCGAATAGCTTAGGAGATTTAGTCATTAATTCAGGTGACGAAATCATTCTTTCTCAAAGTGAACATCACGCAAATATAGTACCGTGGCAAATTATAGCTGAAAAAAAATCAGCTATAATAAAGGTTGTGCCTTTAACTAAAACCGGAATTATTGATACAAAAGCACTTAAATCACTCATTTCACCTAAAACCAAAGTAGTCAGTTTTGCTCATATTTCTAATGTAATAGGCAAAATAAATCCTATTAACGACATTATCGAGCTGTGTAAAAAGAATAATATCATTTCTATTGTTGATGGCGCACAAGCTATTGCTCACGAGATGGTTGATGTACAAGCGCTAGATTGTGATTTTTATGTATTTTCAGCTCATAAAATGTACGGTCCAACAGGTGTTGGTGTGCTGTATGGGAAACGAGCTCTTTTAGAGAAAATGCCTCCATATCAAGGTGGAGGAGAGATGATATCAAGCGTTAGCTTTTCTAAAACTACCTACAATACTCTTCCTTTTAAATTTGAAGCGGGTACACCTAATATCGCGGGAGTTATTGCGTTTGCTACAGCGATTAATTTCATATTAACACAAAGTATGAAGGCTATTATTGAATATGAAAATAGTTTACTCAATTACTGCTACGGAAAACTGCAGGCTATCGATTCAGTATCGTTTATAACGGATGAAGCCCCAAGTATTCCACTTTTTTCATTTACGGTAGCTCATCACCATAATCATGATGTAGCAAGCTTTTTAGATGCCAATAATATAGCGGTTAGATCGGGTCATCATTGTGCAATGCCTTTAATGGAGTACTTACAATATGAAGGCTGCATTCGTATAGCCCTTACTGCTTATAATACTTTTGAGGAAGTGGATCAGTTCATTAATACTATTAAAGAGTTGATCAATGCTTCAGAGCAAGAAAAAATAGCAGGCGTTGATAATAGTCATGTCATTTACGGTAATGCCATAAATAGCGTTATGGATAGCCAGACAATTATCGATAAGTTTTCAAGGCTAAAAGGGTGGGATAGCCGACATCGTGAAATCATGCTACTAGGTAAAGCACATTCCCGTTTACCGGAAGAACAATTAACGGATACACACCTAGTTCAAGGCTGTGAAAGCAAAGCTTGGTTAATTCATACCGTAGAGCAGGGGATATATCAATTTTACGCAGATAGCGATGCTAAAGTCATACGAGGTTTACTTACTATCATTTTAGCTGCTTACAATAACAAAACAGTAGAAAATATTTTAGCGTTTGATATAGATAGCTATTTTGATGAACTAGGGTTAATTCAGCATTTAAGTCCATCAAGAGCGAATGGACTTATTGCGATTGTTGATAAGATAAAAAGTACCGTCAGTAGCTAGCTTTGCTCTTTAGTTGACTTTTTACGGATTAACTTTTGAATGGCTCTACTTACTGCAAAAAAAGCGAAAGTTGCAGTAACATGAGTTGTAGATCCAAACCCGCCACTGCAATCTAATTTCATTGCCCCATTAGCTTCTGGCTTTTGGTGGCAAACATTTCCTTCATTATCTGGGTACACCAACTGCTCGGTAGAAAATACTGCATCAATTGAAAACTTGCGTTTCACATTTCTTGAAAAACTATGCTCTCGACGTAGTTGATTTCTTACTTTTGCTAATAACGGATCTTGGTAGGTTTGGCTTAAGTCACAAATTTGAATTTGAGTTGGATCTATCTGACCACCTGCGCCACCAATAGTAATAATAGGTAATTTATTACGTTTACAGTGAGCAATAAGTTTAGTTTTCACATTTACAGAGTCTATAGCGTCAATAACGTAGTCAAAAGTTGACAGGAGTAAATCAAATAAATTATCAGGCGTTACAAAATCTTCTACTAAATGTACTTTGCAATCAGGGTTGATTGCTTTAATTCTGTCGTTCATTACTTCGACTTTACTTAAACCAACCGTATGGGTTAAAGCATGTATTTGGCGGTTTACATTTGTTATGCAAATATCATCTAAATCAATCAGTGTTATTTCGCCTACGCCGTTACGTGCTAATGCTTCAGCAGCCCAAGAGCCTACGCCACCAATGCCAATAACACAAAAGTGTGAGTCTTGAAGGATTTGAGAGCCATTATTGCCATACAGGCGGTTAATTCCGCCAAACCTAAGTTGATAATCAGACATACATAGAGAACTAAAATAAAAAGAGAGTAATTATATCAGTCTGTAAACCATAAAGCAGTGATGTGAATTAAAAGCAGAGGAGAATTTATGTCTATTTTGCTTATATTTTTAAAAAAGTATTTTTTTAAGTGATTATCAATATTTATTTAATTTATGATAATTAATGGGCTATACAGAAAAAATATACCAGTTTTCATGTTTGACCTGTTTAACTGTTACGGTAGCTTGAGTCACCTTGTTTTAAATAATTTATAGATTAACAAAATTTATAAAAATAAAATCATTTTGTTAAGCGTTGATCTAACCTGTTTAAGGTGATTTTTATCCAGATGATATTTAGTTTGTGAATAGTAAATATCAAAGCTATAAATATAAAAAGAGCTAAAACTCTAATTTTTTTACTATGAAAAAAGCAAATATGAATAATTATCCTTAAATTTAAGACATAAAAAAGGCAGCTAATGCTGCCTTTTTAAATCGAAAAATGATTTATTTACCTTTTAATGGAACAAATTCTCTATCGATTTCGCCTGTATATAATTGACGAGGACGACCAATTTTTTGTCCCGGTTGAGATAACATTTCTTCCCAATGAGCAATCCAACCAACAGTACGAGACATTGCAAAAATTACAGTGAACATACTTGAAGGAATTCCTAATGCTTTCAATATAATACCTGAGTAAAAATCAACATTTGGGTAAAGCTTTTTCTCAATAAAGTACGGGTCTTCTAAAGCTACTTTTTCTAATGCCATAGCAACATCTAAAAGCGGATCTTGAATACCTAATTCTTGTAATACTTCATGACATGTTTCACGCATTACGGTAGCACGAGGATCAAAGTTTTTGTAAACACGATGTCCAAAGCCCATTAAGCGGAACGGATCTGATTTATCTTTAGCTTTAGCAACAAACTCATCTACGCGTGATACATCGCCGATTTTTTCAAGCATAGTTAAACAGGCTTCGTTTGCGCCACCATGTGCAGGACCCCATAAAGAAGCAACACCTGCTGCAATACATGCATAAGGGTTAGCCCCTGAAGAGCCCGCCAAACGTACTGTTGACGTAGAAGCGTTTTGCTCATGGTCAGCATGAAGTGTAAATATACGATCCATCGCTTTAGCAGCAACAGGGTTAACATTGTATTCTTCCGCAGGTACTGAAAACATCATGTGTAAGAAGTTTTCTGCATACGATAATTCGTTACGCGGATATACGAAAGGTTGGCCCATATTATATTTATATGCCATTGCCGCGATAGTTGGCATTTTAGCAATTAAACGGTGTGCACAACGCATGCGTTGCGCAGGATCTGTAATATCTAAATCATCGTGATAGAAAGATGAAAGGGCACCTACAACTCCACAAAGCATAGCCATTGGATGAGCATCAGGTAAGAAGCCATGGAAGAATTGTACTAATTTTTCGTGTACTAATGTGTGGTTAGTAATTACGTTTACGAAATCATCGTATTCGCTTTTAGAAGGTGCTACACCGTTTAGCAATATATAACAAACTTCAAGGTAATCAGCATCTTTAGCAAGATTAGCAATAGGATAACCACGGTGTTGTAATACGCCTTTACCGCCATCGATAAAAGTAATTGATGATTCACAAGAGGCGGTGGCTAAAAAGCCAGGATCGTAGGTAAAATAACCACTAGCGCCCAACGTTCGGATGTCTATTACGTCGTTTCCTGCACTACCTTTAAGGATCGGTAGTTCAGCAACTTCTTTGCCGTTAATACTTAGAGAGGCCTTTGATTCAGCCATATGTTCATCCCCTATTAAATTCGTTATCTGAAAAAACTAAGATTTAGTCAGTTTTGGTGAATATAAAACTGACCGTATTCTACTTCATAACACCCCTAGTAAGTCAATTCAATTGTGAATAGGTAAAATTGATGTTGGTCATATAATGCTCAAAAAATTAAATATGCTTAAAATTTAGTCACAAGCCTTTAAAATAGCAATAAAATGCTAAATTAAGAAAATTGTAATTCATTATTATCGTCTATATAATCAATCAGCTCTTAATTAATGTTCGGTAATTACAGGCTTTTTAGCTAAATTATAAAACATTAACTAAGATCGACGGGGGGTCATGTTATAACAATGATTAACGTGGCAAAGAAAACAAGTTGAAAGCTCTAAGAGCTCCTTAGGCAACAATCGTGAAAAAACAACGTCCTGTAAACCTAGATCTAACTACAATTAAAATGCATCCTGCTGCAAATGCTTCCATACTACACCGTATATCTGGTGTCATTATGGTTTTTGCTATTGGCATATTATTGTGGACACTTTCTCTATCATTATCTTCTGCTGAAGATTTTTCTCAACTTCAAGCTCTACTTGATGGTTTTATCTTCAAGTTTATCCTTTTAGGTATTCTATCTGCTTTGATTTATCACCTCCTAGGTGGTATTCGTCATTTGTTAATGGACTTAGGCCATTTTGAAGAATTAGCATCAGGTAATATGACTGCTAAATTAATTATGGTTTTATGGCTTGTATTAACTGTTGTAGTAGGAGTTTGGTTATGGTAAATAATGCAGCAACAGTAGGCCGTAGCGGCGTACACGATTTTATATTATTAAGAGCAAGCGCAATTATTCTTGCTTTATATACATTCTTTTTAGCTGGTTTCTTTCTTATTACCCCAGAAGTAACGTTTAACGTTTGGCATGATTTATTTTCATGTATGAGCGTGAAAATATTTACGTTATTAGCAATTATTGCATTAGTCGTTCACGCTTGGATTGGTGTATGGCAGGTTTTATCTGACTACGTTAAACCCGCTTTTCTTCGTGGATCATTACAATTTGTTTTTTCAATCACGTTGCTTGTTTATCTTGCTGCGGGATTCATCATAGTATGGGGTGTATAAATGAGCGTTCCAGTTCGTGAATTTGACGCCATAGTAATTGGCGCAGGCGGTGCGGGTATGCGCGCTGCATTAGCAATCACAGAGTCAGGTAAATCTTGTGCTCTTATCTCTAAAGTTTTTCCTACTCGTTCTCATACGGTTTCAGCGCAAGGTGGTATTACTGTTGCGTTAGGTAACGCGCATGAAGATCATTGGGAACAACACATGTACGATACGGTTAAAGGTTCTGATTATATTGGTGACCAAGACGCAATTGAATACATGTGTAAAACTGGTCCAGAATCAATTATCGAATTAGAGAAAATGGGTTTACCTTTTTCTCGTACGGAAGAAGGTAAAATTTACCAACGTCCATTCGGTGGTCAATCTAAAAACTTTGGTGGAGAACAAGCAGCTCGCACAGCAGCAGCAGCAGACCGTACTGGCCATGCTTTACTTCATTGTTTGTATCAACAAAATGTTAAAAACAAAACCAACGTATACTCAGAATGGTATGCACTAGATCTTGTTAAAAATGCTGATGGTGCAGTTGTAGGTGCAACGGCTATATGTATTGAAACAGGTGAAGTGGTTTACTTTAAAGCTCGTGCTACTGTTCTAGCAACAGGTGGTGCGGGTCGTATCTTTGCTTCAACAACTAATGCTCACATCAATACAGGTGACGGTGTTGGTATGTCGCTTCGTGCTGGCGTACAAATGCAAGATATGGAAATGTGGCAGTTCCATCCTACAGGTATAGCCGGTGCCGGTGTACTAGTTACTGAAGGTTGTCGTGGTGAAGGTGGTTACCTTCTGAATAAAGATGGTGAACGTTTCATGGAACGCTATGCACCTAACGCGAAAGATCTTGCAGGCCGTGATGTTGTTGCTCGTTCAATGATGACTGAAATTCGTGAAGGTCGTGGTTGTGACGGTCCTTGGGGTCCACATATTAAGTTAAAACTAGATCACTTAGGTCGTGAAACATTAAACCAACGTTTACCTGGTGTTTGTGATTTATCTAAAACATTCGCTCATGTTGACCCTGCTGAAGAACCAATTCCAGTTATACCTACATGTCATTACCAAATGGGTGGTGTACCATGTAACGTTAATGGTCAAGCATTAAACATTGCTGCTGATGGCACTGAAACCTTAGTTGAAGGTTTATTTGCTGTTGGTGAAATTGCTTGTGTATCAGTTCATGGAGCTAACCGTTTAGGCGGTAATTCATTACTTGATTTAGTTGTGTTTGGTCGTGCTGCGGGTAATTACTTAGGTAAGTACTTAGCTGAATCTGAAAAATTAAATGATGCTTCAGAATCTGATTTAGAAGCTTCTCTTGCTCGTACTAATCGTTGGGAATCATCTACAAGTGGTGAAGATCCAGTTCAAATTCGTAAAGACCTACAGCAATGTATGCAACTTAACTTCTCGGTATTCCGCGAAGGTGAAGCTATGGCTGAAGGTATGAAGGAATTAACTGAAATCCGTGAACGTTTACAAAATGCTCATTTAAGTGATAAATCTTCAGACTTTAATACACAACGTATTGAATGTTTAGAGCTTGATAACTTAATGGAAACAGCATTCTGTAGCGCTAAAGCAGCTAACTTCAGAACTGAATCTCGTGGTGCTCATGCTCGTCAAGATTTCACAGAACGTGATGATGAAAACTGGTTATGTCATTCAATTTACTCTCCTAACACAGAAGATATGACAAAACGTTCAGTTAATATGAGTCCAGTTCACCGTGAAGCTTTCCCACCTAAAGCTCGTGTTTACTAAGGAATATTTTGATGAAACAGATATTTTCAATTTACCGTTATAACCCTGATGTAGACAATGCACCATATATGAAGGACTACGAGTTAGAAATTCCTGATGGTTCAGATATGATGGTACTAGACGCTTTAATTTTACTTAAAGAGCAAGATCCAAGTTTATCATTCCGTCGCTCATGCCGTGAAGGTGTTTGTGGTAGTGATGGTTTAAATATGAATGGTAAAAATGGCCTAGCTTGTATCACGCCGTTATCAGATATACCAGCAAATAAAATAGTGCTAAGACCTTTACCTGGTTTACCTGTAGTACGTGATTTAATTATTGATATGACTCAATTTTATAATCAGTATGAAAAAGTTAAGCCATATTTAATCAATGATGGTAAAGAAGTTCCAGCAAGAGAACATCTACAATCTATCGAAGAGCGTGAACATTTAGATGGGCTATACGAATGTATTTTATGTGCGTGTTGTTCAACTTCTTGTCCGTCATTTTGGTGGAACCCTGATAAGTTCATCGGTCCAGCGGGTTTGTTACATGCTTATCGATTTTTAATTGATAGCCGTGATACAGCGACCGAAGAACGTTTAGATGGTTTACAAGATGCATACAGTGTATTTCGTTGTCACGGGATCATGAACTGTGTTGATGTATGTCCAAAAGGTTTAAACCCAACGAAAGCGATAGGGCATATAAAGTCTATGTTGCTTTCGCGAGCGGTTTAATTCATTTATAAATTTCATTTATTTATAAATGTAATTCATTTCCTAAATGGCAGGGTATTATTGTAATATTCTGCTATTGTAAATGAAAAGTTTACGATTGGTGTAACGGCTTAACATTTGTTATTTCGTTTAAAAGCACAAAGGGATAAATAAAATCAACTTTATTTTATTTATCCCATCGCGTTGATAAGCGTATTGAAAGTTAAAAAGTTACGATGTGTTTTATTGCTTTTATCCCAGTAAAGGAACAGGCAATGCCCGAAGGTGCAATGAAGGCTTGGATAGAGTCTTCCCATTTAAGTGGCGCTAACGCCGCTTATATTGAAGAATTATACGAATCTTATCTGGATAACTCACAATCTGTCTCTGCAGAATGGCGAGAAATTTTCCAACAACTTCCGAAAGTTGAAGGTTCAGATGTTGAATACAGACATTCTGAAATTCGCGACGAATTTAAAGCTTTAGCTAAACAGCCCAGTAAAACGGTAGTTGTTTCAAGTGGTGGTGACGCCAAACAAGTTAAAGTTTTACAACTGATCAATGCGTTCCGTTTTCGTGGCCATCAAAATGCAAACCTCGATCCATTAGGTTTATGGCAGCGTGATAAAGTGCGAGATTTACAATTATCTCACCATGACTTATCAGAAAACGACTTTGACAAAGATTACAATGTTGGATCATTTGCGATTGGTCAAGATTCAATGAAGCTAGGCGACTTATATAAAGCCCTTAAAACTACGTATTGTGGTTCTATTGGTGCTGAATATATGCATATCACTTCAACAGACGAAAAACGTTGGTTACAAAATCGTTTAGAGTCAGTTCAATCTAAACCTGTATTAACGGTTGCTGAAAAAGAAGAAATTCTTAAAGGTTTGATTGCTGCAGATGGCCTAGAAAAATACTTAGGAGCTAAATTTCCAGGTGCAAAACGCTTCTCGTTAGAGGGGGGAGATGCACTAGTTCCTATGCTTAAAGAACTTATTACTCGTGCAGGTACTGCAGGTGCTAAAGAAGTTGTTATAGGTATGGCGCACAGAGGGCGCTTAAACGTTCTTGTGAATGTTATGGGTAAAAATCCGTCTAAATTATTTGATGAGTTTGGCGGCAAGCATGATGAAATATTATCTTCTGGTGATGTTAAATATCATCAAGGTTATTCATCTGACTTTGTTACCCCATCAGGTAATGTTCATTTGGCATTAGCATTTAACCCATCTCATCTTGAAATTGTTAATCCTGTAGTTATTGGTTCTGTACGCGCTCGTTTAGATCGCCGTAACTGTAGCCAAGGTGATTTAGTATTACCTATTACTATTCATGGTGACTCTGCTATTGCTGGTCAAGGGGTTGTACAAGAAACCTTTAATATGTCGCAGGCGCGCGCATTTAAAGTGGGCGGTACAATACGTATTGTTGTTAATAACCAAGTAGGTTTTACAACGTCGAACCCACAAGATACACGTAGCGGTGAATACTGTACGGAAATTGCTAAAATGGTTTCAGCGCCAATTTTACATGTGAATGGTGATGATCCAGAAGCTGTAATTTTAGCAACGCAAATTGCATTAGATTACCGTAACGAATTTAAACGTGATGTAGTAATCGACTTAGTTTGTTACCGTCGTCACGGACACAACGAAGCTGATGAGCCTAGTGCAACTCAACCGTTGATGTATAAAAAAGTCAAAAAACATCCTACTCCGCGTCAATTATACGCAGACAAACTTGCCGCTGAAGCTACTGTTTCAAAAGCAAAGTCTGACGAAATGACAGCCTACTACCGTAAACTACTAGATGAAGGTCAGTGTACCGTAGAACAATGGCGTCCAATGACAGCACATTCTGTAGATTGGACTCCATATTTAGGTCATGAATGGGATGATGATTACGAAAAAGAGATTTCTCTTAGTAAGTTAAAAGAACTTGCGGTTAAAATTTCAACATTTCCAGCAGAACATAAAGTGCATGGTCGTGTTCAGAAAATTTATGATGACCGCGTTAAAATGGCTTCAGGTGAAAAATTACTTGATTGGGGTATGGCTGAAAACTTAGCGTATGCTTCTATTGTTGATTCTGGTCAGCGTGTTCGTTTGACTGGGCAAGATTCAGGACGGGGTACATTCTTTCATCGTCATGCCGTATTACACAATCAAGCAGATCAAAGTCAATATTTACCGTTACAAAACATACGTGAAGGACAAGGTCCTTTTGATGTTCATGACTCGGTATTATCTGAAGTATCAGTATTAGCTTTTGAATATGGTTATACAACGGCTGAACCTGCAGGCTTAACTATTTGGGAAGCACAATTTGGTGATTTTGCTAACTGTGCACAAGTAGTGTTTGACCAATTTATAAGTTCAGGTGAGCAAAAGTGGGGGCGCTTATGTGGTCTTACTATGTTGCTTCCTCATGGTTATGAAGGTCAAGGTCCAGAGCATTCATCTGCTCGATTAGAGCGCTTCTTACAATTGTGTGCTGATCATAATATGCAAGTTTGTGTACCATCTACACCTGCTCAAGTATTTAACATGCTTCGTCGTCAAGTTGTTCGTCCTATGCGTCGTCCACTTATTGTTATGTCACCAAAATCACTATTACGTCACCCATTAGCGGTTTCTTCATTAGAAGAGCTTTCTACAGGTGTATTTCATAACGTAATCGGTGAAGTTGATGAAATAGAACCGAAAGATGTTGAAAGAGTCGTATTTTGTAGTGGTAAAGTTTATTACGAATTATTAGAACTACGTCGTAAAAACGAACAAACTAATGTTGCTATTGTGCGTGTAGAGCAGCTTTATCCTTTCCCTGAGAAAGATCTTAAAGCTGAAATTGCAAAATATGAAAATGCTAAAGACTTTGTTTGGTGTCAAGAAGAGCCACAAAACCAAGGTGCTTGGTATTGTTCACAGCATCATTTTAGAGCAGTAATACCTCAAGGTACTAATTTGATATATGCCGGCCGTAAGGCTTCAGCAGCACCTGCTGTAGGTTATATGTCAGTTCATGTTAAAGAGCAACAAGCGCTAGTCCATGACGCGCTAAATGTTGAATAGACTAGTTTTTGTTAAGGAATAAAATAAATGACAACCGAAATTAAGGTTCCCGTTTTACCTGAATCAGTTGCAGATGCAACAGTAGCTACTTGGCATGTACAAGTAGGTGATAAAGTTACACGCGATCAAGTGTTAGTAGACATCGAAACAGATAAAGTTGTACTTGAAGTACAAGCCTTATCTGATGGTGTAATAACATCAATATCAGAAGCTGAAGGCTCAACTGTACTAGGCTCACAAGTTATTGGTATTTTGTCTGAAGGTGCAGCATCTGATAGTGCTCCAGCTCCAGCAGCAAGTGCATCTTCAGCTCCAGCAAGCGACACAGTTAACGTAATTGATATTGTTGTACCTGTATTGCCTGAGTCCGTAGCAGATGCAACAGTAGCTGGTTGGCATGTTGCTGAAGGTGATACCGTAACTATGGATCAAAACTTAGTTGATATCGAAACAGATAAAGTGGTATTAGAAGTTGTAGCTCAAGACAATGGCGTAATTGGTAAAATTATCCACGCTGAAGGCGACACAGTATTAGGAAACCAAAAAATTGGTGAACTTAATGCCGGCGCAAAAGCAATCGTAACTGAATCTAAAGAAGAAGCGATCAGCAATGATGAATTAGCAAGTCCATCAGTACGTCGTTTAATGACTGAAAAAGGTCTTACAGCAGCAGATGTAGTGGGTTCTGGTAAAGGCGGACGTATTTCTAAAGAAGACGTTGAAGCAGCAGCTAACAAACCAGCCGCCGCTCCAGTAGCTCCTAAAGCAGCAGCTCCGGTAGCACAAGACTTAGGTGAACGTACTCAAAAACGTGTACCTATGACTCGTCTACGTAAAACTATTGCAACTCGTTTACTTGAAGCTAAAAACTCAACGGCAATGTTAACTACGTTTAACGAAGTTAACATGAAGCCAATTATGGATTTACGTAAACAATATAAAGACTTATTTGAAAAAGCCCATGACACGCGTTTAGGCTTTATGTCTTTCTACGTAAAAGCAGTAAATGAAGCATTAAAACGTTACCCAGCAGTTAATGCATCAATTGACGGTGATGATATTGTTTATCACAACTATTTTGATATAAGTATTGCTGTATCTACTCCTCGTGGTTTAGTAACTCCTGTATTACGCGATGCCGATCAACTAAGCATGGCGGGTATCGAAAATGGTATTCGTGACTTAGCGATTAAAGGTCGTGACGGCAAGTTAACCATGGCTGAAATGCAAGGCGGTAACTTTACTATCACTAACGGTGGTGTATTTGGTTCTCTTATTTCAACGCCTATCTTAAATTTACCGCAAGCGGCAATTTTAGGTATGCACAAAATCCAAGATCGCCCAATGGCTGTTGACGGTAAAGTTGAAATATTACCAATGATGTACTTAGCACTATCGTACGATCATCGTTTAATTGACGGTAAAGAATCTGTTGGATTCTTAGTAACTATTAAAGAGTTGCTAGAAGATCCTGCAAGACTTCTTTTAGACGTTTAATAACAAAGTTTTGTATAAAAATGTACGTTTATAATAAACATTTATAACCAGTATTTATATCGATTATAATTCTTACGAATAGCTCTTTAGACTACCGTCTATAGAGCTTTTGTACTATAATCTGACCGGATTTTTACTGACAGCGGTGCATATTTTTTATGAGGGAAAATATGGAACGGTTGTCATCATTTACAGATAAATGGATAAAACACCATGAATTTGCATGAGTATCAAGCGAAACAATTATTCGCTGAATATGGTTTACCAGTTTCTGAAGGTTTCGCTTGCGATACCGCTCAAGAAGCTGCCGAAGCTGCTGATAAAATTGGCGGCGATATGTGGGTTGTTAAAACTCAAGTTCACGCTGGTGGACGTGGTAAAGCTGGCGGTGTAAAGCTAGTTAAATCTAAGCAAGAAATTAAAGACTTTGCTCAAAACTGGTTAGGTAAAAACTTAGTTACATACCAAACAGATGAGAAAGGCCAACCGGTAGCAAAAATTTTAGTAGAAAGCTGTACTGATATTGCTAACGAATTATACCTAGGTGCTGTTGTTGACCGTGCAAGTCGTAAAGTTGTATTCATGGCTTCTACTGAAGGTGGTGTTGACATTGAAAAGATTGCTGAAGAAACGCCTGAGTTAATTCACCAAGCTGAAATTGATCCACTTGTAGGTGCTCAACCGTACCAAGCACGTGAATTAGGTTTTAAATTAGGTTTAAATCCTACACAAATGAAGCAATTTGTTAAGATCTTTTTAGGTCTTGCTAAAATGTTTGAAGATTTTGATTTCGCATTATTAGAAATCAACCCGTTAGTAATTACTGACGAAGGTAACCTTCACTGTTTAGATGGTAAAATTGGTATTGATGGTAACGCTTTATACCGTCAACCTAAAATGCGTGACTTCCACGATCCATCTCAAGAAGATGAGCGTGAAGCACATGCAGCTAAATTCGAATTAAACTACGTAGCATTAGATGGTAACGTAGGTTGTATGGTTAACGGTGCCGGCCTAGCAATGGGTACAATGGATATCGTTAATTTACACGGTGGCAAGCCAGCTAACTTCCTAGATGTTGGTGGCGGGGCGACTAAAGAACGTGTTTCTGAAGCATTCAAAATCATCCTTTCTGACGATAACGTTAAAGCTGTTTTAGTTAACATCTTTGGTGGTATTGTTCGTTGTGACATGATCGCTGAAGGTATTATTGGTGCAGTTAAAGAAGTAGGCGTTAAAGTACCAGTAGTTGTACGTTTAGAAGGTACTAATGCTGAATTAGGTCGTGAAGTTCTTAAAAATTCTGGCTTAGATATCATTGCTGCTGAGTCATTAACTGATGCAGCGACTAAAGTTGTAGCAGCTGCGGAGGGCAAATAATGTCTGTCTTAATTAACAAAGATACTAAAGTAATCTGTCAAGGTTTCACTGGTGGTCAAGGTACATTCCATTCAGAACAAGCACTTGAATACGGTACACAAATGGTTGGTGGCGTAAGCCCAGGTAAAGGCGGTCAAACGCATTTAGGCCTTCCAGTATTTAACACAGTACGTGATGCAGTAGAAGCAACTGGCGCAACAGCTACAGTTATCTATGTTCCTGCTCCTTTCTGTAAAGATGCAATTTTAGAAGCTATTGATGCTGGCATCGAGCTTATTGTTACTATCACTGAAGGTATTCCAACTTTAGATATGGTTGACGTTAAAGCTAAGCTTGATCAATCTGGCGTTCGCATGATTGGACCTAACTGTCCAGGTGTTATCACTCCAGGCGAAACTAAAATTGGTATTATGCCTGGTCATATCCACAAGCCAGGTAAAGTAGGTATTGTATCTCGTTCAGGTACATTAACTTATGAAGCGGTTAAGCAAACAACTGATGCTGGTTTCGGCCAATCTACTTGTGTAGGTATCGGTGGTGATCCAATTCCAGGTACTAACTTCATCGACGTTTTAGAAATGTTCCAAAACGATCCGCAAACTGAAGCAATCGTAATGATTGGTGAAATTGGTGGAACAGCTGAAGAAGAAGCTGCAGAATACATCAAAGCTAACGTTACTAAACCTGTTGTATCTTACATTGCTGGTGTTACTGCACCAGAAGGTAAGCGTATGGGTCACGCTGGCGCGATTATCGCTGGTGGTAAAGGTACAGCTGATGAGAAATTTGCAGCATTAGAAGCGGCAGGTGTTAAAACTGTTCGTTCTTTAGCTGATATCGGCAGTGCACTTAAAGAGAAAACAGGTTGGTAAGCTAACGCTGCTAATTTGTATTTGTGTTGTACTTTGGTATTCATGCCATAACGACACAATATAGCCTGTATGTAAAAACCCGCTTTATCTAATAGATAAAACGGGTTTTTTTACAGTTATATACTCTCAATAAACTAGACTCGAACTAAACCTCGTTTTCAGGTTTATCTGTTTGCTTAGCCACTTTTTGTAGCTCTATACTTTCTTCAATGATTTCTTCTTTCATTTTTTCTAGCATTTCCATTGTCTTTTCTTTTTCTTCTGGGCTCATATCTTCGTTGTTTGCTATTTCTTCTATCATAGCGTTTATTTCTTCAAGCTTTTTGCGATCAACGCCTGTACGTTGATCTAATATTTTTTGCATAACTTCAGAAAAGTTCGTGCTTTTTTCTTGCTCTTCAGCATCTCCTGACTCAGTTTTACTCTGTGCTAATAACGAGCTTGCTGTTTCAGGTTTTATATAGGTAGGAGCGGCTTCTTCAGTATTAGTATTATCGCCATTCATTAATGCTAAAGCTTGTTTTGATAAGGTCACCGTGTCTTGTTGGCCTTTTATCGCTTCTACTGGCTGTACACTTTTACCAAAATCAACATTACTCGCGCCATTTGCACGAGCCTTTTCTACTATGCTGGCATAATCTATATTGGTAATCATCATAATAAGTGTCCTTAAATTTTTTAATTCTTTATTTACATGATGATTATTTAGCAGAGTATGTGCCAATGTTTGTATCTGTGATAAGCCTTTTAAATTAGATGCTTGGAGATAGTTTTGTAGTTGGTGTTAGGGCAAGTTTAGGTACAAATTGTTTGCTTAAGGGGGGATGGGCAGGTTGATGCGGCAAAGATTTGCCTTATAGCTAATCATATTTAAATAGCGACAATTATGAATGTCGCTAGTAATCTAGAGAAGCCTTGAAATTGTTCGTTCTTTTGCAGATATCGGTAAAACACTTAAAGAGAAAACAGCTTGGTAATTAGCTTTTGATTGCAAACAGTCGTTCTTAATAAAAACTTGTCTATCTAATAGATAAGGCGGTTTTTGTTATTTTATACATTAATAATGAGTTATATTAGATTATTATTGAATAATTTTTACGAGTTAATATGCAGTCTACAACACAAAAGCAAAAGGATATTGAAATTAGTCAACTCGAGGAGCATAGCTACATTGAGTTCAGTAATAGTATAAAAAATTTAACTTTAGAGTTAAATTTATTGAAAAATAATGATATTTCAAATCAAAAGTTACTAAAACAGTATATTGCTCAAAAAACAGATAATTTGCTACTTCCCACCGAATACACAATACCGTTACATTTATATCTTACTATTTTTGCTGCTGTTTTGAGTACAGCGGTAATAACCTGGATTGCTAATTGTTTTCAATCGAGAAGACACGCAAAACTTATTATAAATGAAACAAAAAAGGTCAAATACCTTGCAGCAAAAGAAGCACAACGGCAAAAAACTGATATAGAACATGAAAAACAATTAAAAAATCACGAAGTTTTACGTGACGTAAAAAAAACTGTTTATATAAGTATTTGTAAGCTAATGAATCTCTACTTTGAACAATATCAAATAGTTAAAATTTGCGAGATTGAAAATAAAGATAAGTTAAAAGAAATGAATGAAAGTATTAAAAATAAAATGGCCAATATGCAGCCAGAAATAGAATTTTATATTAAAAATTATTTTTCCGATGAAATATTTAATATATTTATTGAATTGAAAAGTAACATTTATGTTTTTTTTTAAGGTATGTAATTCAATAACTATGGCTGATACTAACGAGTCCCTTGATGGATTAATTAATCAGTTAGATCCTCTTAAAAATAAAGTAATATCAAACTCTAGATATCTTTTAAATAATATAATTAAAACTGATGAAATATTTAAGCATTAGTTTTGGCTTAAATCTGAATATTTTATTGTCGCAGTGTGACGGCGCCCAAAAAAGGAAGGGACGACGCGTTAAAATACATTCCCCCTCTGGACTCCATGGCGCTGCTGAAAAATGTATTTCTTCCTGAGAATGAATATATCTAGTTAATGTACAGAACGCACTGCGTTCTTTGCCATCCATGGCATCGCATGTTACCGTTCATCCTGAATATAATCCATGTCACTTAACTTTACTGGCGTACTGCCAGTAATAGCTGATATTTATTTCTCACTCAGACATTTTTAAAGCACTTATAGCCAGTTGTATATTTCTCATCTTAGTTTTCTCTTTTATTCAATTTCTATTATTTAAGCTTACCGCCAGAGCTAATTTACTCATTTCTTTGTGTGACTTTTATTTATCAGATGACCTAAAACTTTAATGTTTTCTGATTAGTTCAGCGTGCACCTATTCCTATCTCAGCGTTGAAATTATAATTTTTAATAGCTGTTATTCGATTACAGCCATAGATGGCTGTAACTGACGTCGCGCAGTGACGAGCATTCGACAGGAATCGATAACTGCAAAATTATCATTTCAGTTGTCGCTGAGTTAGGGCTCCGTGGGGTTCCAAGGGGAGGCCGGAGGCAGACTCCCTTTGGGTGTCGTCGCCACCGCGACAATAGGCTATTAGGTAAAGTAACCTTGGGTTTAGAGTGTTTATTAAATGATTGAGCGCGTATCTACTATAATTAGTTAGGATTTAGTCAAACATATTTGAATAGATGTTTGACTAAATGAAAGATCAAAACCCTTTAAAGAATATTCTTTTCAAATTATATTTATTTAGCATTTTTTGCATCAACTCAACATCCGAAATACGATCATCTAATGCTTCAATTTGTAGTTCATGTTTCACTAATTTATTGTCTTGTGATTTATCTAAGCCACCACTGGCTACAAAGTTTCTAATAAATTCTAACTCACCTTTGTCTAACCAGATACCGCAGTTAATACACGAGTCTATAAGCACGCCAGATATAGATTTGAAATTACGACGAGACATTATTTTTTTACAGTTAGCACAAGGTAGGTAGTTTTCTGATGCGGGCAAACCGGGGCGCTGGTATAACGGGTTGCTGTTGTCGTCTCTATAAACATCAAACTCAGAGGTGAGTACTGAGAATTCATCTGGCTGTAGCCATATTCCTTCGCAGGTATTACATTTATCGAGCTCGTGGTCTCGGTAAATGTATTCATCTAACTTTGTGGTACAGCGAGGGCATGTTTTTAGTGCCGATTTTTGAATCGCTTTCATACTCCCATTACACATAGGGCAATGACGGATTGTTGCTTTAACAATATGTTTGCAAGACGAGCATTGAGATTCAGCCATAAATGTCCTTATTTACCTTTATGATTTTTTAATTGTGTTATGTCATAACATATTTATATTTTTAAACAGTGGTCAAAAATATATTTACTATTGGAAAATAACAAATTGATTGCCTGTATATAACGTTTTATTTCTTAAATATAAATACATAATCTGCAATGCAATTGTCAGATTATTTTACACTTATTATAAAGATTTATATGTATATTCTTTTAATTATTGATTTTTATAAGGTTATTTTTATGGTTTAGTTTTTGCTTTTAAACTTATTGTTACAATAATTTAACGGTAATGTAACGAAAAAAATCAAACACTTTAAAAAAACTCAACACGTAAAATAGGATGGATTCATTATGAACATAGGCTCCCAATTAAAAAAAATAATATGTAGCTCTTTAATGGCATTCGCATTTGTCTTACCAAATGCTAATGCAACTATAATTGATGTAGAGTTATCATTAACTATTGATGTCTCTGGTAGTGTAAGCACTTCAGAATATAATTTACAAATGGATGGTTACGCAGCTGCATTCCGTAATGCGACAGTACAAAATAATATTGCTAATAGCGTAAATGGTATTGCAGTAAATGCTGTGTTTTTCTCTTCAAATTTCTTTAGTACATCTTTAGATACTTTTGTAGTATTAAACACTATAGCTGACGCTAACGCATTTGCGGATGTTCTAGATGCTTTTGTAAGACCTGGTGGTGGCGGTACTTCTATCTACACTGGTGTAAATAGAGCGGTAGACTTAATGATTAATAACGGATTTACAGCAACACGTTCTTTAATTGATGTATCAGGTGACGGAACTAGTTCTGCATCTTTAGATCAAGCTGCTAGAGATAATGCGGTAAGTAACGGTATAACTATTAATGGTTTAGCTATTGGTAGTTCAAGTATATCAAATTACTATACTAATAATGTAATTGGTGGCCCTGGTGCTTTTGTTAATGTTGCAAATACCTTTGGTGATTTTGAAACTGCTGTTATTAATAAACTGCAACGTGAAACAAGTACTTCTGTGTCTGAACCTGCAACTCTAGGTATTATGGCTTTATCATTTTTAGTATTGGCTAGACTTCGTAAAAAAGCGTAGTTGATATAGCATATTATATGTTTAAGAATACTTGCATCAAAAGCAAGTATTCTTAGTTCATTGATCCACTGTAGTTCACATTCAACCTATCTAGTTTTATTCAAAGTACAATGTTATGAAATGTAGCTAATAACTAGCCATCAGCGTTAATTGTTTTAATTAAGTCTGCAAGGCATGCTTCGTTTTCAGCATGTGGAACCTGACATGTACCTGCGGCATTGTGTCCACCACCATTGTATTTAAGCATTAGCTCGCCAACATTGGTTTTTGAACTGCGATCAAAAATAGATTTACCGGTAGCAAATACCGTATTTTGTTTTTTAAGACCCCACATAACATGGATTGAAATATTACATTGCGGAAATAGAGCGTAAATAACAAAACGGTTACCTGAATAAATAACTTCTTCTTCTCTTAAATCTAAAACAACTAAGTTACCGTGCACTGTGGCACAACGCTTAATTTGTTCTTTAAATTTCTCTTCGTGCTCAAAGTATAAGTCTGTGCGTTCTTTAACATCAGGCAGTGCGAGTAATTCGTCAATATTGTGGTCTTTACCAAAGTCGATTAAGTTCATCATAAGTTCGTAGTTTGAAATACGAAAGTCTCTGAAACGACCTAAGCCTGTGCGCGAGTCCATGATGAAGTTAAGTAACTCCCAACGTTTAGCATGTAATACTTCTTCCATGTTAAATTGTGCAGAATCACCTTTATCAACGGCTTCCATCATATCTGTCCAGCTTGTAGGGAAAGCTTCTAAGCCACCGTAGTAATCGTAAACTACACGTGCGGCTGAAGGAGCATCTGGATCGATTATATGATTGTCTTTTTTACCGTTACGAATGGTTTCACTGTGGTGATGATCAAAAGCAATATGTACACCGTCAACATAAGGTAAATTGGTTGAAATATCGTTTGCTCCAACTTCAATTTTACCGTCTTGCATATCTTTGGGATGAACAAAGAGAATATCGTCAACCAAGTTAATATGTTTGAGTAGTATGGCACAAACTAATCCATCGAAATCACTACGGGTTACTAAACGGTATTTTTTATTATCCGACATTAATTATCTCCATTAGATATTTTGTTGTTTGTTATTTAATACGACACATTCTTTATTTAAGCATAATAAAAGTAAATTAATTAGGGGAAATCTCATTTAAGTTTAAATAAATGACTTTTTGTTTAAAGTTTGTTTAATCATTATTGTATTTTGATGTTTAAGCTTACAAAAAATAGTAAATATATACTCGTTACCGCTCAATATACGTATTTCAGCTCTCTTGAGCGATATCAATTCAAGGCACTGTTGATTAAGTGATTCTTCTCAAGGGCTTTTTCGATGGGGCTAAAAACCATTTATGCTTCGTTATTAACTTTAGTCACGTTCCTACATGGGTGTAGACCTTAGATTTTTTTTGGAATATAAAATCTGTGCTTAAATTATTTTTAGTTACACTGAAACCTGAATCTTGAATGGTTATGGGTATAAAAGATGAATAGATGTTTACACTTATTATTCGTTACTAAGTTATGATAATTTATATATTGAGTTTATTAGCTATCTGCAATTATGTTTAATACTGATTTTTTACCTTCCGCACTCTTAACTTCTGAAGTGTCGTCTCAATTTTCAACGTTGCTTTATCCACAAATCATACCTTGGTTATTGCTATTTATTAGTATTTTTAGTGTTTTTATTAAACCTAAAGTGGCATGGTTTGGTATAGCTATTACTTTAATATCGTCTTTTTTATTGAATTCGATAAATTTAGTGGGAATTGGTGTGATCGCTGTTTTATTTAGCTTAGCGTTTGCGGCAAATAAAAATACCCACTATTGGGTTAAGGTAATACTTACCAGCCTAGTTATTATATTGTGTATTGGATTAGCCGCGCATTTATTACCGGGTTTTAATAATTTATTGGTGTTAGATAAGGTGAATAAGAGTATTAATAGCTCTGACTTTACTTTGTATTTAAATTTAGACAAACCGATGATTTTATTCGCGTTGTTGTTAATGGTGCCTACTATTTTGCAGCCTAATGTAAAGCCCTATTATTGCGAAAGGGTGGGTATTTTTCAGTTGTGTTTACTTATTGTTGTAGGATTTATTGTTATTTTTACGCTAGCTAGCGTTATAAGGTTAATACAGTTTGAACCCAATATTCCTAGGTGGTGGTGGCTCTTTGCTTTAAATAACTTATTGCTGACATGTGTGATTGAAGAGGTGTTTTTCAGGGGAGTTATTCAACAAAAACTCGCAACATATTTTAACCCTATAGCAGGTTTGTTTATTGCGAGTATTTTATTTGGTGTTGCACACTTCGCTGGAGGTTTAGCTTATGTATTAGTTGCTACATTAGCAGGTGTGCTATATGGTTTTATTTATCACGTTACAGGTAAAATAACTTACGCCATTTTAGGGCATTTTGTTTTAAACTTTATTCATTTAAGTTTGTTTACTTACCCTTTACTTAAATAACCTAACCCCACTAATTGAATGGTTATTTAGTACCTTTATAAAGCAGAGGGAAATAGCGATTATTAAGTGGTTGGCCTTTGCTTATTTTTATATCTGTACCACGTAGCATGGTTTCATCGGTATTACTCATTGTTCCGTCAGCAAAAACATTTAATACCATAGCTCGACGACTTCGTTGCGATTTGTTTTCAAAAGAGCCATGTAACATGAGTGGATGATGGAAACACGCATGTCCTTTTTTTAATACCATAGGTTCAGGTTTTATTTGCTCGCGTTGTTCATCGGTTAACTGTTCAAATATAGCATCCATTTCACCACCTAGTTCTAGCCTATTTAATAAGCCCCAGCGATGACTTCCTGGCACATAGTTTAAACATCCGTTTTCGGTGTCTGCATCGTCTAGGGCAATCCAACATGTAAGATGTTGCATTGGTACTGTTCTTATCCAGTATGAGTAGTCTTGATGCCAAGCAACTACGCCACCATGGTTAGCTGGTTTACAAAAAAGTTGGTCGTGCCACATACGAATGGCCTTATCTCCCAATAATTGGCTTGCCGGTTTAACAAAGGCTGGATTCCATAGGGCATCGTGAAAACCTGGTGTAATTCTCCAATGGCCTAAAGAATGAAATAGTACTGTATTAGGATCTGTCGACTGATTACCATGGTATTCATAAAACAACTCGCGACCAGGGTGGTTAGGCTCCCTTATTTGGTCAAGTTCTGCGCGCAATATATCAACTTGCTCTTCATCCAATATTTTTATATCGCTTACATAGCCGTATTTTTCAAAATGCTCAATTTGTTCTTTGCTTAATGAAAACGGTGCATAGTCTGATTCGTTAACTGCTTTTTTAAAAATATCTGATACTTGATGGTTATAGCTTGCTAGATCTTGTTGAGCCATTATTATTTTCCTCTTAGGTACATATTTTTATCATTATTCAAACTGTGTAAATGTATCATTAAGATAAAATTAAAAATAACACATAATTACCATAAAATAGTACATAGAAGTTAATTTGGATAACATCAACTCGCTCTAATATAAAAATAATTTTATGTTGTTTTTAGACCCATCGAAGAAGCGCTTGAGCAAAATCACTTCTGTGTTAATGCTTTTTATAAGGGAACGACCATTATTACAAAGCATTGTCTTGAATTGATATCGCTCAAGTGCTCTGAAATAGCCTCTTGAGTGGTAACGGGTATAGTGTGAAGTAGAGCAATTAAATAAAATAGAAACCATCACTGAGAATAATTCATATTTAGTGAACAGGGCAAGCAGAGAGAGAAAATAAACTCACGTTATTTAAATAACGAAATTATCGTGAGTTTTTATTTTAGGTATGTACGTAAATTTACTCTGAAATTTATTTTACATTCGCCCAAGGGTTACCTTTGCTTGCTGCTCTTTCTCGTGTTTTTATTGCTTTTTTAGCGCGTAAGCGTTCAGCATCTTCAAAGCTTAAATCAGCAGGTTCTTTGGTTTTTTGATCGGCAGGAACAATACGTGCTCGTGGCGGAAGTTGAAATTGTTCGTCGTCAGCTTTTGGTAGGCCTTTGTATTGATATAAATAAAAGGCTTCTACTTTTTCACGTGCCCAATCTGTTTTCTTCAAAAATTTAATGCTTGAAGCAATACTTGGATTTTTTCTAAAACAGTTAATGTTTAAGTAGGCGTCAAGTAAGTCGAACCCGTATTGGTCAACAATCTCATTTAATAAGGTTTCTAGTTTTAGGCCGTGAAGAGGGTTATTGTGGTATGGGTTTTCAGTTGTCATGGGCGGCCTTTTGGTAACATTATTAAAGAGTGTATTTATATAATTTGTTATTATAAATTTCCTGCAAGCGTATAGATAGTTTTTATTAAGTAACCTTTATTAAGCAAGTATTTTTTGTACCATCAATTGCAACTTTGGAAGCACATCAGTTTCAAACCATTCGTTTTTTTTCAACCAAATATTATTACGCGGGCTAGGGTGAGGCAGCACTAATTGTTGTTTAGTGAGTAAGGTTTGCCATTGAGACGCTAACTCAGTGATCGATTCGTTACGGTTTAAGTGCCACTTAGTTGCGTGTTTTCCTAGAATGATAGTGAGTTGAATATGGCTGAGTTCATTCATTAACGTTGACCGCCATGTTTTAGCACAGAGTGGTAATGGCGGTAAATCGCCTGATTTACCTGTTCCTGGATAACAAAACCCTATAGGAATAATGGCAAATAGTTCGGGATTGTAAAATTGTTCTTCAGTTACATCCAACCATTTACGTAATCTTTCACCGCTTTTGTCGTTAAAAGGAATCCCTTTTTCGTGAGTGACTATTCCTGGAGCTTGACCTGCGATAAGTATTTTACTGTTATTACTTGCTTGTAAAATAGGTAAAGGGTTAAGGGGAAGGTCGTTTTTACATAAGGTACACGACTTAATACTACGCAGAAGTTGATTGATATTATTGTTATTTTCTGAGTTGTTATTCAAAGTACAAAGCACTTTATTTACAAAGGGATATGATAAATTTATAACAATTTATGAGGAGAGTAAAATAACTAATTTGGGGAATAGCTTTAGAATGTATTCCCCAAAAAGTATTATCGGCTAGCGATTAAGGTTGTTTTACTTTTAGGTTCCATAGACTTAACTTCAATTAAGTTGAGTTTTGGATAATAAGTGATTGAAGCAAAAGCATCGTTACTTGGCTCGTAGGCTTTTTCTGCTATTTGAGAATAAAAATTATCATTAAAACTATCTTGTGCGAAAGTATTAGCAACACACTCTTCTTGAACAGTAAGCGATTTAGAGTC
Organism: Pseudocolwellia sp. G5-9; assembly: GCF_055808995.1. Classification (NCBI taxonomy): domain Bacteria; kingdom Pseudomonadati; phylum Pseudomonadota; class Gammaproteobacteria; order Alteromonadales; family Colwelliaceae; genus Pseudocolwellia; species Pseudocolwellia sp. G5-9. Next base: position 1,168,430 of record NZ_CM147893.1, on the reverse strand, counting down.
AATGCATTTAAATATTTCTGCTTTGTCTGCTACAGCAACTTGGCTAAAACTTAAAACAGCAACCATGGTTAACATACGTTTATACATTTTTTTCTCCTATTTCTTAATACCATATAATAGTAGCAAGGGAGTCGGGTTTTAGCTAACACATTAATATTACAATATTATGACACTGTGTTTTTATTTTTAAATATATTCATAAAGGAATGTTTAGTGTCTTTAGTAGGAATAAAAAAGCCCTTTAATAGTGAATTAAAAGGCTTTGATTTTATTATTTATTAAAGTAATTATTTGCTATTAGTATCTAAATTAATTGATTTTATTTTGTAATATTTTAAGTTTATTTTGTTCAACATTAATGAGTGCTTTGTATTTATTTGATGTGGCGAGCATTTCGTTAGATAAGGCCTGTTTGTATATTGCTCCTGCTCGATTGTTACTTGTATACAGAGATTTTGTTTCTAATAGCTTAAGCTCTTTATTCATTTTTATTGTTAAACTTTCTATTTTTTTAGACGTTCTATTGATCTTTTTATCTACAAGGTAATTTTGTGTGTTAGTTGATGAATTGGAATTATTGTCTGTTGGGAGTTGGTTGTTTGATTGATACGACTGAGTTTCATCAACGTGAATTTGGGTATTGTTATCATCGCAGGGCGTTTGGCTGAAAACGGTAGAGTCACCCACCTCACACTTATAAATTGTGGTTGCCGAAGTACAATAACTATATGTTAACAGTAAAATAAATAAAATATTTTGCATTCCAATCGCCTGAAAATCCATGTTGTTATGTTAATTGTATCGTTTTCACAAAATATTGAAAAGCGACTTTAATTACAGCCGAGGCTTATTTGTCGTATTGGTCAGTGACTTTGTAAGACATTACCTACAAAGGCGTAAGTGAATGATGGTTTTTTTACTGTTTTTATCTGGAGTTTTTGCGTAACTATTTGTTAATTATTGTTTTTTAAATATTTTGTATATTAATGATTATAATTGTTTTTTTTAGTCTCTAGGCAAAAAATATAAATTCTTTAATATTAACACTGTCAGGAAGGCATAGGATTTAAGAAAAAGCAGGAGCTTTTATCTAAGGAAAGTATAAGGATAAGTCGGGATGACTTAATTAATATGGATATTGCTAGGACGCTAGGGATAATAAAACTTCAGGGTGAGGTATTAGCAGGGATTGGCTAGCTTTAAATGAAAATACGACTTCGGTCGTATTTTTTTTTGCCTAAATTTTAGTTTGATGCTTTTAGTGTTTTTTGTTGCTTAAGTCGCAAAATGATCATAACGCTATTTTACTGAAACACCTTAATTGGCTCATCAATTCGTTATAAATTTCATTTTTTTGTCATAAAATAATCATATTAACCGATTAGATTTAAGTAAACTTTTATGAGGATTTATTATGGCAACTACACAATGGGATGATGTGAATTACGATGACGAAGAATTTACTGAGTTTTCAGAATTTGAAATTAAGAGCAGTGAAAAAAAACGAAAACGTCGTGATACAAAAATGATGAAACAGCAACAACGATTAAAGAAAGAATCTCCAGCCTCTGATGAATATGGGATATACAATTACTAATCTTTTTGTATTGAGCTATTTACTACAATATTTAAATAAGAATATCATTTATAGTTCCCTCCTTCTTATTATCACTTGATTAACAGCTTTAGGTGAATTTTTTCTTAAGGCTTTAATCAATTTTTATATGTTTCAACATGACTTAATAATCAAATAGTGTAAAAATACTTTTTATAGGGCATAGCGTTATTATTTTTTAGTTATTAAAGGCAAGTATGAATCAACAAGATCTGAAGCAATTTTTTCCTGCTGGCGGTGTGGTGAATGAAGATATTAATATTTTTGATGTCAAACCTACAAATCGAGATGACGTTTTAGTAGGGCAGGCTATTTTACCTTCGAGCGAATTAGTACAAAAAGTTGTTATTTATCAAGTGGATTTAGGAAATGGTAGTGAAGATTTAAGGACTATTTCTGCATCATGCCCACATCAAGGAGCCGATATTAGTCGGGATGAATTAAAGCCTGATGGCAATGTGTATTGTTCATTACATAGAAGACCTATTTGTATCTACAGTAAATATAATCAAGCTTACACGGTGATTAAACGTGATGAACAATACGTTATAACTAAAACTTAAAATACTTACTTATTTACCCATATCACCTCAAGATGCAGGTTTCAGTGGGAACTAAAAACAATTTAGGCGCAGATTTTACGCTCCAAACAAAATCTAAGGTCTGCATCCATGTATACAAGGCATTAAGTTTACGTCATGGTTATTCAATACCAAAAGCATAAATAGCTACTTCGTGATATTTTTCATTTGGCTTCAATAAGGTTGTAGGAAATTTAGGTTGATTCGCTGCTCCTACATGGTGTTGTGTTTCTAAGCAAAAGGCAATGTGTGGAGGATATTCAATACCTTTTTTACCTTTAGGTTTATGTGTTAACCCCATTGCGGCATAAAAGGTTACACCTGGCTGAGTTGTTGAAAGTTCTAGTGTTCGCCCTGACGTTGGCTCTACGACTTTAGCTACTTTTTTTAACGTACCATCATAATCATCAAAAACATAATTTTGGTGATAACCGTTTAGTGGTATTTGATGAATTTTGTCACCTACACGAGTCGGTTTTCGTAAATCCCAAGGCTTATCTGCAACAGTATCTATTTCACCTGTAGCTGTTACATCATCAGTTGATAATACAACATATTTGTCTGCATTTATTTCAACGATATGATCATAAATAAGTGCTTTCATACCATTAAGATTAAAGTAACCGTGGTGTGTAAAGTTTACATGTGTTTTTTTATCGGTTGTTGCTTCAAAGCTAACATGTACTTCATTTTTGTCGGTTAAGGTATAAGTCACAGTGGAGTTTAAGTTGCCAGGGAAGCCATGAGAGCCGTCTTTAGATGTATATGAAAAAATCAGTGCGGTTCCAAGTGTTGTTTGTTCAATTTTTGTCTTCCATACCGCAGTTTCAAACTCACCTCCACCATGAATAGTATTATCGCCATCATTTTGGTTTAATTGGTAGGTTGTTCCATCAATAGTAAATTTACCCGCTTTAATTCTATTGGTATAACGACCAATTGTGGCTCCAAAGCTTTGGTTAGGCGCCACATACTCTGCTAAAGAATCAAACCCTAAAACAATATCATCGAGTTTACCGTTTTTGTCGTGCACAAATAATGAAGTGATTTTTGCGCCATAATTTGTCATTTCTAAACGCATGCCATTTTTATTAGTTACGCTATATAAGTAAACAGGCTGATTTTTTACTTCTCCCCATAACTTTGTTGTTACATTAGCTTTACTTGGGGTTGATATTAAAAATAGCGAGAAAATAATACATAAAGAGTAACGTAGAGGTGGAAGTAGTATGTTAGTCATGGTGCTTTTCTTGATATGGTTTTTTATAGAATAAACAGCTAAGCACTTGTTAGCAAGTAAGAATTATTCAGCGATTTAGAGCGACTAAGTAAATAGCTTAACGGGGAGCTATTTACTTACATACTTTAGAGTTTATATAAATTTTTTAAATAACGGTCTGTTTTAGGAAGGTAATAATTATCATAATTTAATGAAAAAGCGACATGGTGAGCTTTACCTTTTAGTTCCTCTCTTGGTACAAAACCATACACTCTTGAGTCTGCGCTATTTCTACGATTATCGCCTAGGACTAAATAATGATCTGCAGGTACGGTAACTGTATTGAATGAAGCTAAATTAGGACTTCTAGTCGGGTCATATTTTACGATATGTTTAAATCCTACTAAATTTTCAAGCGTCTGTTTTCCATGGTTTTCTGTAACATTTAAGGCATAGTTTAGTCGCTTACCGTTAATGGTGAGCACTTCGTTAGTCATAGAAACTTTATCACCCGGTAAACCTATGACTCGTTTTATTAATCTATTTTCTGCAGCTTTTGATTCAAAAACAATAATATCGCCTCTATTTGGTTCACTCATTCTTGTTAATGTTATATTGGTTAATGGGACTTTTAAATCGTATGCCATCTTATTTACGACGACTCTGTCTCCTATTTCAATAGTCGGTTGCATAGAACCCGTAGGAACCGTATACCAGTCTGCTACGGCACTACGGAAAAATACCATGAGTACGATAAATGAGAATAAGCCTGTGTATTCTTTTATAAATAACCTCAATTTTACTTTTGCTATTTTTTTCATTTTATTGTCCCTTTTTAAGATAATTATATAGCTGAGTCTGACTTGTTAAGGGCTGATAAGTTGGCGAAAAAATGTGATGAAGTGTAAATAAATGTGAAAATGGAAAGCTTTACTTAGCCTGAATTCAGGTGACTTAATATACCCGTTATCATTCAATATGCTCTGAAATAGCCTTTTGATTGGTAACGGGTATAAACATAAGTAAATTTATAGTATTAGATAGTTATAACAGTTGATATAATGCAATTAATTAACGTTTTATCACTATTTTATTAGAGGTTCCTTGGATGTCGGAAGCTGAAAACCGTCCAACAAATTTTATTCGCCAAATTATTGATGCAGACCTAGAAAGTGGTAAGCATAGCGTAGTTCAAACCCGTTTTCCTCCTGAGCCTAATGGTTATTTACATATAGGCCATGCTAAGTCTATTTGTTTAAATTTTGGTATTGCACAAGACTATAAAGGCCATTGTAATTTACGTTTTGATGATACTAACCCTGAAAAAGAAGACATCGATTTTGTTAACTCAATTCAAGCAGATGTTAAATGGTTAGGCTTTGAATGGGCTGGTGATATTCGTTATTCATCAGATTATTTCGACCGTTTGCATGGTTTTGCAGTTGAACTAATTGAAAAAGGCTTAGCTTATGTTTGCTTTTTAAATGGTGAAGAAACGCGTGAATACCGTGGAACACTTAAAGCGCCAGGTAAAAATAGTCCTTATAGAGATACTTCTCCTGAGGAAAATTTAGCTCTTTTCAAAAAAATGAGAGAAGGAGGCTTTAAAGAAGGTGAATGTTCCTTACGAGCTAAAATAGATATGTCTTCAAGCTTCATGTGTTTACGTGATCCTATTATCTATCGTGTTAAATTTGCCGACCATCATCAAACAGGTGATAAATGGTGTATTTACCCAATGTACGATTTTACTCATTGTTTATCTGATGCCATCGAAGGTGTAACTCATTCATTATGTACTTTAGAGTTTCAAGACAACCGTCGACTTTATGATTGGGTGCTTAGTAATGTATCTATTGATATTACTCCTCATCAATACGAGTTTTCACGATTGAACCTTGAATATACCGTAATGAGTAAGCGTAAGTTACATACTTTAGTTGATGAAAAGCTTGTTACGGGTTGGGATGATCCGCGTATGCCAACCATTGCAGGTTTTAGACGTCGTGGTTATACAGCAGCTTCTATTCGCGAATTTACCAAGCGTATCGGTGTTACCAAAATGGATAACACGGTTGAAATGGGCGTATTAGAAGCCTGTATTCGTGAAGATTTAAATGATAATGCTCCTCGTGCTATGACGGTTCTTGACCCGATTAAATTGGTGATTGAAAACTACGATGATGCCAAAGTTGAAGAGCTAACGGTTAAAAACCATCCTAGTGATGACACACAAGGCACGCGTATTGTTCCTTTTAGCAAAGAGTTATACATTGAAGCTGAAGACTTTAGAGAAGAAGCTAATAAAAAGTACAAGCGTTTAGTTTTAGATAAAGCAGTACGTTTACGTGGGGCTTACGTGGTAACGGCTGTTCGTTGTGATAAGGATGCTGAAGGTAATGTTACAACGGTTTATTGTAAATACGACCCTGAAACATTAGGTAAAAACCCAACAGATGGCACTAAACCTAAAGGTGTTATTCATTGGGTATCTGCAGAACAAAGCCTTGATGCTGAAATTAGACTTTATGATCGCTTGTTTACGGTTGCAAACCCAAGTGCAGCTGAAGATTTTAATTCTGTAATTAATCCTGATTCACTTATTATTAATACTAAAGCTAAAGTAGAGCCTTATTTAGTTAACGCAAAACCTGAGCAAGCGTTTCAATTTGAACGCCAAGGTTACTTTTGTTTAGATAACTCTGAAGAATCAATTAAAGGTGACAAGTTAGTCTTTAATAGAACGGTTGGCTTAAGAGATACCTGGGCTAAAATGGGTGACTAGATATAGTCTGTTGCTATTCAAGGTACTTAAATAGCTATCTTGAATAGTTACGGGTATATACAGACATAAAAAAACCGACGAAAAGTCGGTTTTTTTATCAGTAGTATTAAAATTAATATACAGTATTAAATTTAATAATTACTTTTGCGATAAGCTTCACATTCATCAACATCATTACATTCACCATAAAGATATAAGCTATGGTTAGTGAGTTTTATGTTGTGCTCTTTTGAAATATCAAGCTGTCTTTGTTCAATCAACTCGTCTTCAAACTCAACCACTTTACCGCATTTTAAACACACTAAATGATCGTGATGCTTTTTATGAGAAAGTTCAAATACTGATTTACCACCTTCAAAGTGATGGCGAGAAACAATGCCAGCATCATCAAATTGGTTAAGTACACGATATACCGTCGCTAAACCTATTTCTTCATGTTGCTCTAACAAGATTTTATATACATCTTCAGCACTGATATGTTGATTGGCTGGATCTTGCAAGATAGACAGGATTTTTACTCTTGGAAGAGTAATTTTTAAACCAGCACGTTTTAGTTCTTCATTTTGATCAGGCATATATATTCTATTATTTTTTATTAATAATTAGGACAAAATTATAGGGGTTTATTCGTCAGGTTGAAAGGGTTTGTTTAAAGTTAGGCTGTTTAATTTAGTATTTTTCATGTTATATTGAGATAAAACAACTGGTACGATGTGTTTTTGTTGTTATTGGTATAACTAAATAGGTTAAGCGTAATGGACTGGATGTTTAAAAAAGCATGGGTAATGAAGTTGTTGCTAAATATTTGGCCACCTCTATTTTTTTCTCGGATTAAATTGGTGTCTATATCACCAGATTTTAAAAATGCACGTGTGCGTTTATCGTTAAGTGCTTGGAATAGTAACGCTGTTGGTTCTCATTTTGGAGGTTCTATCTTTGCAATGACTGACCCATTTTATATGTTAATGCTTATGCATTTTTTAAGGCGTGAATATCATGTATGGGATAAGTACTCAGATATAGACTTTATTAAACCAGGCAAAGGGAAAATTTATGCAGATTTTACACTTTCTGACGACGTGATTAATGACATTAAGCTTAGCGCAGAAAATGGTGAAAAATATTTACCAACTTTTGAAATAGAAATAAAAGATGAAAAGGGCGAGCTAATCGCTAGGGTAAATAAAACACTTTATATACGTAAGAAAAAGCATTTAAGATAAAGTAATAAAAAAGCTTTAATATATAAATATTAAAGCTTTTTTATTAAATGAGAGGAGAATAATAAAAGCTTATTCAGCAAACTCAGCTAAGCACATTTCATCATTAAGTTGGTTAACCCATTTAGTTACACGCTCGTCTGTTAGCTCAGCTTGTCTGTCTTCATCAATACATAAACCAATAAACGTATTATCGTCTATTAATCCTTTAGATGCTTCAAACTCGTAACCTTCAGTTGGCCAATGACCCACTAAAATAGCGCCTTTAGATTCTACAATATCACGTAATGGACCCATAGCATCACAAAAGTATTCAGAGTAATCTTCTTGATCACCTAAGCCGAATATCGCAACCAGTTTATCGGTAAAATCAATCTCTTCTAATTCAGGTAAAAAGTCATCCCAATCACACTGGTTTTCACCGTAATACCAAGTGGGTATACCAAGAATAAGTAAATCAAACTCTGCTATTTCTTCTTTAGTGCTTTTTGCAATATCTCTAACTTCAATTAGTTTTTTACCCAATTTTTTCTGGATCATCTTACTAACGGCTTCGGTATTACCTGTGTCACTTCCGAAAAACAAACCTACAATTGCCATGAATTTATAACCTTTTATCTGTAATCTAGCCCGTTGTTGAAAGGCTAATACTATTAATGTCTAAATGTTTTTTAACGATTGTGTCAATAACGATTCAATTAATTGGCTGCGGTTAACACCTTTTTTTTCTGCCAATTGCTCAAGTTGTTCAAATAACGATTGATGAATTTTAAATTCAACACGCTTTAATCCGTTATTTTTATCACGTTTAACTTGATTTCTTTTGTTGATCTTTATTTGCACACTGCGAGAATGGGGATTCGTTTTAGGGCGCCCCGGACGTTTTTCGTCTTGGAATAAATCAATTGTTGTTAAGTCTGTTATTTCTTTAGCCATACTATTTCTTTTTAACCTACGCCTTGGCTTTCCCAAATAAATTGGATAACGCCTTTTGCGATAAAACCTGCACATCCTAAAAATAAAACTAAATAAACAACGTATTGCCCGTTCTTGGGAACATTGTTACTTTTCATAACATCGTGAATTGTTATTCCAATAAAACCAAATATGGCTAAAAAAGCAAGATTAAGTGCTATTGCTTCAATTAATTCTAAATGCTCTGCTAACATAATTCACCCTAAAAAATTCAGGCCGTATAGTAGCATAGCCCTTCATCTAAGCCCAAATATTTTAGTCTTATAATACCCATATTAATTATGCTAAAAAACTGGCTACAATTTTATTAAATATTGAGGTTTTTTCTGCATGTAGCCAATGCCCAGCATCTTGAATTATTTTAGCTTTACTGTCAGGGAAAAGTGCCAGTATTTTGGGACGATGCTCTGCTAGGATGTAGTTTGATTGAGCACCTTTTATAAATAGTGTTTCGCCATTAAAAGTATGGGAAGTATCTAAACCTACCATGATCTGTTTATAGCAATTGCTGATAAAGTCTATATTACATTTAAAAGTTAACTGGTTATCAATTGTTGTTAGGTTGCGGAGTAGAAATTGACGCACGCCAGTCTCTTCAACATAATGTGATAGTTGGATATCTGCATCTTTTCTGTTTTTTATTACTGACAGGTCAATTGACTTTAAGCCTTCTCTTATTTGATTATGGTGCGGTGGATATTCTACCGGAGCAATATCGGCAACAATCAACTTATTTACTTTTTCAGGAAAGGCTAACGCGCAATGCATGGCTATTTTACCTCCCATTGAATGGCCTAAAAAGTGCGCTTTATCAATAGATAAATGTGCCATTACATTAATAATGTCTTGAGCCAGTTCTTGATAACTCATAGAGTTTTCATGAAACGAACTGCCGTGATTTCTTACATCTACACTGGTAACGGTATAATTTTCACGTAAACCTCTGGCAACCATATTTAAGTTTTCTAAGCTACCAAATAATCCGTGTATAAGAATAATATGCGGACCAGAGCCTTGTTGAGTGTAATTAAGTAACTGCATTAAAATCGCTTTTTCATTAATAAAGGGACTATTGTCGTTTTTTTTTATAAGTCTTGCAATTTTAATGAAATTATTTGGGGAGATCTTTTTTATAAAGTCGCGTTGAAACTTAAAAGATTGTAGAGACTTATAGTGAAGATAAGTATAATCACAATGCGCTCGTAGTATTTTAATCTCCAAGGTATCAAGGTAATTAATGAAAAATATCGAAATAGAAGAAGACCTTTATCAATATATCGCATCACAAACACAATTTATTGGCGAAAGTGCATCGTCTATATTACGTAGGCTTTTGTTTGAAAATGAACAACCTGCCAGTAGCATTGCTAACGATAAAGTAGCTAGTAGTATTGAACTTATCAAAGCTATAGAAGAGCCTGAGTTTGAAAATACCGTTGAACAAACAACAATAGATAGCCAACCTGTAACCCAAGAAATAGCAACGAACGAGTCTGTTTTTAATTATTTAAATAAAGAAGAGTTAGCTATGCAGCGAGGTGCGGTAGGGCGATTTTTGTTAATTCTTGGCGCTCTTTATCGTGTTCATACAAATAATTTTTCTGTTGTTTCAGATATTAGAGGCAGAGACCGTTTATATTTTTCCGCAAACTTGAATGAATTAACTGAAAGCGGAAGCAGTACTAAACCTTTCCAAATTCCAGAAAGCCCTTACTGGGTTGTTACTAATTCAAATACTACTCGTAAAAAAATGATTTTAACAAAAGTCGCTATAGCTTTAGGTTATAGTGAAAGTGAAGCGGAAGATATTCGAGAATTATTGTAGATAGATGGTTCAAAAATTTAATTAAACATTAGAGGATATTACATGTCAGTTCACCCTCATGCAGGAAAGCCAGCTCGACCAGAAGATCGTATTAATATTGGTCGGTTAGTGAGTGATTATTTTTTACAAACACCCGATGTAAATATTGTTGAACAGAAAGTGACTTTTGGTACATCAGGTCACCGTGGAAGTGCAAGTTTATTAAGTTTTAACGAATGTCATATTATTGCTATTTGCCAAGCAGTTGCAGAATATAGAACTGTACAAGGTTATAAAGGTCCGTTATTTTTAGGTAAAGATACACATGCTTTGTCGGAGCCTGCATTTGCTACAGCAATTGAGGTGTTAATTGGTAATAATGTACCTGTTGTTATTCAACATGATGATGGCTTTACACCAACACCTGTTATTTCTCGTTTAATTATTAGCCATAACAAAAATAATACAGATCAAGCTGACGGACTAATCATTACTCCATCGCATAATCCGCCAACCGATGGCGGTATTAAATATAATCCTCCTCATGGTGGTCCTGCAGAAGGCGAAGTCACTAAACTGATTGAACAACGTGCTAACGATATTATTTTAGCCCAGTTAAAAGATGTTAAGAAAACAGCTTTCACACAAGCACTAAGTTCACCTTTATTAACGAAACAAAACTTTATTGAGCATTATGTGAACCAGCTTGATCAAGTTATCGATATGGACGCTATTGCTAAATCAGGCGTTACTATTGGTGTTGATCCTTTAGGTGGTTCAGGTATTCATTACTGGCCTGTTATTGCTGAAAAGTATGGAATTAACATCGAAATAGTTAACCCCGTAGTAGACGCTAGCTTTGCATTTATGCCATTAGATAAAGATGGGAAAATCCGTATGGATTGTTCATCTCCATATGCTATGGCTGGCTTAATTGCCATGAAAGACAAGTTTGATGTTGCCGTAGGTAATGATCCTGATTTTGATCGCCATGGTATCGTCACTAAGTCTGGCGGTTTAATGAACCCTAATCATTATCTTGCTGTTTCTATTGAATATTTAATGACGCATCGTGATTGGCCGTCAAGCTGTAAAATAGGTAAAACTTTAGTGTCAAGTTCATTAATTGACCGTGTTGCTGATATGATTGAACGTCCTTTATCAGAAGTGCCTGTTGGTTTTAAATGGTTTGTAGACGGTTTACACGACAGCAGTTATGCCTTTGGTGGTGAAGAAAGTGCTGGCGCATCATTTTTAGCAAGAGATGGTTCATGTTGGACGACTGATAAAGATGGTTTTATCATGGCTTTATTAGCGGCTGAAATGTTAGCTGTAACAGGCCAAGATCCTCATCAACGTTTTGAAGCTATTGCTGCTAAATTAGGTAAGCCTTTTTACGGAAGAGTAGATGCCGTAGCAAGCTTACAACAAAAAGCGGTATTAACAGCGTTAACAGCTGATGCAATTAAAACAACAATTTTAGCTGGTGAAGAAATTACGCAAATACTTTCTCATGCTTCAGGTAACAATGCTGCGATTGGTGGTATTAAAGTAACGACTAAGAATGGCTGGTTTGCTGCTCGTCCGTCAGGAACTGAAGATGTTTATAAAATTTATGCGGAGAGTTTTATTAGTGATGAACATTTACAGCTTATATTCTCTGAAGCTAAAGTGATTGTTAGCGCTGCATTTACTGATGCTGGCGTAGTATAAGTATTTATACCAATCGCAATAACCAATTGATCATTTATACTCGCTTAAATGGCCAATTACATCGTTATTTATTTAATAATTAGAGCACTCCTTATTAAAATAAATGCCTCGCCTACAGGACGTAGGTGCTTAGGTTCAGTCTGGAACGATGAACCTGTGTATTTGAGCATTTACTCTTCGTATAAAATAGGTCAATTCATTAATGCGTTTGGTATTATTTTTAAATAAATAAAATTGTTTTATTCGCATAAATATTCGCATATTTTTTATTTAAAGCAATGTAACTATTCTTAAAGGTTTGTTATGAGTAGCTCTCTTTATAAAGCTCAGGGAAATAGAAAGTAAGTGAATGAATAATTATACAAAACTTTAAAAAAAGGTGCTTTATTGCACCTTTTTATTTGCCTGAAATTTAACGTAGAATAGTTTTTTAGCTATGTAAATAGAGGTTTTATGAGTACATTAAGTGAACATCAAAAAGAGTTACAAACCAGCGGTGACTTTCTTAAATTAAGTCGTGAAAATGAATGGTCTTTAGCTGAACCTTTTTCATTTATTGTAAATTCTAGTAATACTTCAACTAATATATCTACAAAAGTTACTGTGTTAGATACAGGTATCATATCTTTTGAACCCGACTGTAATACGACTCAAGATATTGTTTTATCAAGTGCTATTCATGGTAATGAAACTGCACCTATCGAAATTTGTAATACGTTAATTAAACAATTAATATTCGGTGAAATAGCCGCTACACAAAGAGTATTGTTTTTGTTTGGTAACCCCGCATCTATTAATATAGGTAAACGGTTTGTTGAAGAAAACATGAACCGCCTTTTTTCAGGCGCTCACTCAAAACCTGCTGCTGATGGTTCATTAGTTATCAATAAAGAGAGAACAAGAGCTAAATTACTTGAAAACACGGTACGAAGATTTTATCAACAAGGTGATCAAGTCGCTTCAAGTCGCAGTCGTTGTCATTATGATTTACACACTGCGATAAGAGGGTCAAAAAATGACAAATTTGCCGTGTATCCTTTTCAGCATGAAAAACCATGGAAGAAAGAACAACTACTTTTTTTAAAGCAATGTGGAATTACTACTGTGTTGCTTTCTCATTCGCCAACCACTACCTTCAGTTACTTTTCAGCCAATGAGTTTGGTGCTGATGCTTTTACCGTTGAACTAGGTAAAGTTAAACCCTTTGGTGAAAACAACATGAATAATTTTACCCAGGTGACCAATACACTCTTAGCACTCATTACGGGTGCAGATATTGAATTAGGAGATTACAATCCTGATGATTTTGATGTGTTTGAAATTTACCAAACGATAAACCGTGAAGCAGAAAATTTTCGATTAAACTTTGCTGACGATGTTGATAATTTCACCTCTTTTCCGCTCAATTATGTTTTAGCTTTTGATGGTGATAAAGAAGTTAAAGTAAAACAAGATGGTGAAGCGATTATCTTCCCTAATGCTGATGTTGCTATCGGACAAAGAGCTTTATTAACGGTTACTCCTACCATTATTTTATAACCTATTTGTTCCTTTCAAATTAAGTTTTGAGGGCTCACTTAATTTTTGTGAATTAATAGTAATTGAATTTACAAATTCAATTACTATTAATCGTCTTTCTCTACTGTTTTTTCGCTTTATATTCCCCGTGTTTTAGGCAAAAAAAGTCTTAGTTACCTCGTAACGTTTATTTTACATAGCCTTATTTTAATAGCTTTCAAGGAATGGTGTAAACTATATAATACAAAACCATCTGTTTTTTAAATACGTCGCAGTATGCATTTTTTTGTAATTAAGTTTACGTGAACGTAAAGTTTAAGTCGTGAATATGAAATCAATACAAACAAGTTGATTTTTGAATCTATACTTATCAAAAGCATGAAAAAATAATAAGTATTTTTTGTAACCGTACTAAAAAGAGATCGCTATGAACCGTGACGAATATAAACAAGGATTGGATGTACATACTCCTGTCTTTATTGATGGTCATTCAGTCGAAATTCCAGTTCTTAAAATTCTTAACCATGATGGAACCGTGTTTCCAGGAGCAGAATTACCTGAAATTAATCAAGAGCTTGCTGTTAAAATTTATCAATCATTCGTCTTTCATCGAGTATTAGATGAACGTATGGTGGCATCACAGCGTCAAGGACGATTAAGTTTTTATTTGACAGCATTAGGTGAAGAAGCCACTACTATTGGTGGTACTGCGGGCCTTGAGCCACAAGATATGATCATGGCGCAATACCGTGAACAAGGCGCTTTAATTTTTAGAGGTTTTAGCCTTGAAAATTTTATGAATCAAATGTTCAGTAATGAAAAAGATTTAGGAAAAGGCAGACAAATGCCTATTCATTATGGTTCAAATGATTTGAATTACATGACGGTATCTTCGCCTTTAGCTACCCAAATCCCTCAAGCTTCAGGTTATGCATACGGACAGAAACTCCAAGGTTTAAATGCTGTTACGCTTTGCTATTTTGGCGAAGGCGCTGCCTCAGAAGGAGATTTTCATGCAGGCTTAAACATGGCTGCTGTACATAATGCTCCAGTGATCTTTTTCTGTAGAAACAATGGTTATGCTATTTCTACTCCATCAGATGAACAGTTTAGAGGTAATGGTATTGCATCACGTGGTGTTGGGTACGGGATTAAAACCATTCGTGTCGATGGTAATGATGTTTTAGCTGTTTTAAAAGCAACTCAAGTAGCTCGTGATTATGCGGTTAAAGAACACAAACCTGTATTAATTGAAGGTATGACTTATCGTTTAGGTGCACATTCTACTTCTGATGATCCAACGGGTTATAGAACGCGTGAAGAAGAAGAGAAGTGGCAAAAAAATGATCCTGTTTTACGCATGAAAAAATGGATGGAAGCTAATAATTGGTGGAATGAAACTCAAGAAAATGAGTTGAAAGAGGAATACAAAGATAAAATTTTAGCAGCAGTCAAAGTGGCTGAAAAAATTGATAAACCACCTGTTGAAGATCTTATTACCGATGTATACGACATACCGACACCTCAATTAACACGTCAGTTAAATGAATTAAAAGAACATATTAAAAAATACCCTGACGCTTATCCGTTTACTGCAGGGAGAATTAAATAATGGCACAAATGAATTTATTACAAGCGATTAATAACGCATTAGATATTGCCATGTCTGAAAACGATAGAGCTCTATGCTTTGGTGAAGATGTTGGTCATTTTGGTGGGGTTTTTAGAGCAACAAGTGGCTTACAGGAAAAACATGGTAAAGCGCGTTGTTTCAATACGCCGCTTGTAGAGCAAGGCATAATTGGCTTTGCCAACGGTTTAGCAGCACAAGGCAGTGTTCCCATTGCTGAAATACAATTTGCCGATTATATTTTTCCTGCTTTTGATCAAATTGTGAATGAAACTGCAAAATTTCGATACCGTAGTGGTAACCAATTTAATGTAGGTAATTTAACTATTCGTACTCCTTACGGTGGAGGTATTGCCGGTGGTTTGTATCATAGCCAATCGCCAGAAGCATACTTTGCACACACTCCTGGATTAAAAGTTGTTGTTCCGCGTAATCCGTATCAAGCCAAAGGTTTATTATTAGCTGCTATTCGAGATAAAAACCCGGTTATATTTTTTGAACCTAAAAAACTCTATCGTGCATCGGTAGGAGAAGTACCAGAGGAAGATTACCAATTACCACTTGGCAAAGCTGAGGTCGTGAAAGAAGGTAAAGACATTACTTTGCTTGCATGGGGTGCTCAAATGGAAATTATAGAAAAGGCTGCTGATTTAGCGGAAAAGTCTGGAATTTCATGTGAAGTTATTGATTTACGCTCTATTTTACCATGGGATGTTGATACTATTTCTGCTTCTGTAATCAAAACAGGGCGTTTATTAATAAACCAAGAAGCTCCTTTAACTAGTGGTTTTGCCAGTGAGATAGCCGCAACAATACAAGATGAATGCTTCTTGCATTTAGAGTCTCCTATTGAACGTGTGTGTGGTATGGATACGCCGTATCCATTGGCGTTAGAAAAAGAATACGTAGCAGATCACCTTAAGGTGTTTGAAGCCATCAAACGTAGTGTTAATTTTTAGGGGATTGAAATGACCATCGATTTTATATTACCAGATATTGGTGAAGGTATTGTTGAATGCGAGCTTGTAGAATGGCTTGTATCAGAAGGCGAACATATTGTAGAAGATCAGCCTATTGCTGATGTAATGACAGACAAAGCATTAGTACAAATTCCTGCTATGCATAATGGTGTTGTTGAAAAACTCTATTATCAGCAAGGTGAAATTGCGAAGGTTCATTCGCCGTTATTTTCGATGACGGTTGAAGGTGATAATGAAAGTGAAGAAGTTGTTGAAGTGCCAACTCAGCAAGAAAGTACCGCTGTGAATGTTGTAGAACAAACAACAACTTCTAACGCAATGATCATCGAAGACTTTATTTTACCCGATATTGGTGAAGGTATTGTTGAATGTGAACTTGTTGAGTGGTTGGTGAAAGAAGGTGATTTAATTGAAGAAGATCAGCCTATTGCTGATGTAATGACAGATAAAGCATTAGTACAAATTCCTGCAATGCACAAAGGTAAAGTGACTAAGTTATATTATCAAAAAGGTGATATCGCTAAAGTTCATACACCTTTATTTGCAGTTGAATATTTATCTAATTCAGTGGTTTCAGCTGCAACTATAGCAGAGCCAGAAAAAGTAGCTAGTCAGGCAGTAAATAAACCAATAGCAGCTAAAACTGATACTTGTACGACTAACATTATTAATAAAAAAGCGATAGCGAGCCCTGCGGTACGTAGGGTCGCCAAAGAACTTAATGTAAATATTAATGAAGTTGCGGGGTCTGGTAAAAAAGGCCGAGTATACAAAGAAGATATTCACGCTTTTGTTGAAGCACCAAAAGCAAGTGATATGAGTACTACAACGCTTGTTAAATCAGGCGGTACACGTACAGAAGCGATCAAAGGTATTAAAGCGGTAATGGCGAAAGCCATGGTGGATTCTGTTTCTAGCATTCCTCATTTTACCTATTGTGATGAAATAGATTTAACGGATTTAATTGCAATAAGAACAGAACTAAAAGAGCATTATGCTAAGCAAGACATTAAATTAACTTTAATGCCCTTCTTTATGAAAGCTATGTCGTTAGCGTTAACTGAATTTCCTATTATTAATACCAAAGTAAATGCAGATTGCACCGAAATTACTTATTTTGATGATCACAACATTGGTATGGCAGTAGATTCTAAAATAGGTTTGTTAGTACCTAATGTTAAGTCAGTTCAAACTCAATCTATTATTGATTTAGCACAAGAAATTACACGTTTAACAAACGACGCACGTTCAGGTCGTGTTGCTGCCAACGATTTAAAAGGCGGTACTATTTCAATCTCTAATATAGGTGCAATTGGAGGAACGATTGCTACTCCAATTATTAACAAGCCTGAATCAGCCATTGTTGCATTAGGTAAGTTACAAAAACTGCCTCGATTTGATGATAAAGGTAATGTTGTAGCTCGTTCAATTATGCAGGTAAGTTGGTCGGGCGATCATCGTACTATTGACGGTGGAACTATTGCGAGATTCTGTAATTTATGGAAATCGTATCTAGAAAACCCAACGTTAATGATGATGAATATGGCGTAATAGCGTTTAAAAAAATGCCCCACACTAAAACTTCAGTGTGGGGCTAGATAGTTTGCAACAAACTAGTCCTAAATTGGGGGATGTACCTAATACAGCGAACAACGCTTAATTAAGTGGTTGCAATAATAAGGTAGTTTTATTGCAAATTAATGACAGAAACTGTTATAAAACAAAAATAGTGTTAAAAAGTTCGTTTAATGACAAAGACTCAAAAAAGGTGTTAACCCTTGTCTGAAAAAAAGCTTCAGCATTTTTATATTGCAGAAGAACAGTCTATTTATTTAATGAGCCACAAAGACGCCACCAAACTTAAAGAATGGTTTAAGCTTTGTCAGCAACAATTAAATTCTCTTGGATACACCAATACTTACTTGCTAGGTAAGGGCGCTTACGGTTTTGTATTCAATGCTGAAAATGAAAAGAAAGAGCAATTTGTTTTTAAGTTTTCTCGATTAAACCTTCCTCAAAATGTACAAGATAGATTAGAAGAAGAAGCTGAAATTCAAGCTCAATTGTCTCATCCACAAATCCCACAAGTTATCGAATATTATAAAATCAAGCGACAATCCATTTTGCATATGCAAAGAGCTCCCGGTATAGATCTTGAAAAAGTATCGTTTAAAAGAGGACCTCTACCTCCCGAGCTTATTGTAAATATAGCGATTCAGTTAACTGAAATTTTAATTCACTTACGTACTGGCGCCTTACACAAAACAGGTAAGCCTTATGTACATGGCGATATTAAACCTTCTAACATTGTTTATGATGAAGAAACTAACAAGGTCTATTTAATTGATTGGGGGTCTTCTGTAATCGCTCAAGTGGATGAAAATGGCAATAGCACGTCGAATAATGTTATGGATTTAATGAGTAGCGATCTTCAACAAACTAACTCAAGACTAGGAGATGTTTATTTTATTGGCCCTGAACAAATAAATGGTGGGTTATCATCGCCTCGCTTTGATGAGCAAGGTTTAGCCGCTACCTTATACGCATTAGCTTCAGGTCAATCATGTCGTTATGGTAATCACGTTATTACGCCTACATCTTTAGGTTTACCTGTTTTACTGGCTAAAATTATTGAAGGCATGTTGAGTGATGATCCTGTAATTAGGCAAAAAGCAGGTGACCATTTATTTAGTCAATTTAAGTATCTAAAAAGCATAGTGTTATCAAATACGCCTACCATTTATCATGCTAAACCGCATATCCCCGTATGGATTAAAAACGCTAATATAGATATTGATACGGTGGTATACGGTTCAAGAAAATCTTTCCTTCGAGAGTCTAGCTATAAAGACAGTTTAGATGAAATTGATGATGTTCAATTAGAAAAATATTATAAAAACTATTTAATGGGGATGGGAGATACCGAAAAAGCCTTTATTGCGGCAGTCAGCCGTTTAGGTAACTTTCCTGTAGTAGGCGGTTTAGCTATTCGTTGGGAAAAGAAGGGCGTATATATTGACTCTAATTTAACTATGTTTGATGAAAGCTTACGATTCTCTTTTGAAAGCGCCGTAAATAATATGGTGAGTTTAGCTCAAGGAATATTCCGAATTGGTGTTTTTAAAAGTTGTCTGTTTAATGCTAGAAATACAATACACGTAGAACGTGATGACGAATCACAACCTTTTATTGCACAGAATAACCAAGTTATTCCCTTTGATGTGAGTGATATACCTGAAATAGATGATGCAACTAAAGTCCACTCATACTTTGAAGACGGTAAAGATCCTGACGAATATCTTTATTTGCCTGATGAAATAATGACAGTGATCAATCGTCTTAATTTGATCCATCATACAGGTTGTCTTATTTTTGAGGTGTTACCTAAACACTTAAAAATACACAGTTATTTAATGCTACTTAATCACGAGAAAAAAGAAGAATTTGAACAATGTTTCAAAGACATTATTGAATTATTACCTACCATAACAGGTTTAGGTATTTCAGGTTTTATGAAATTACCTTACAAAGACACGCGTTTTTTTGAACATATTAATTGTGTACCCGATCGTTTTTATCCTAAAAATCCTAAAGTAAGTTAAAACTAAAAGATGAACTGAAAAAAGAAGCTATTCTTTATCTGTTTATCTTGAGTATTGTTCAGTTGACGCTTTTGGTAACGTGAGTTTTAATACGCGATTTTTATATTAAAAAGTTATTGATCTAGATCAATTTATACTACATTAAAATAACGAGTTAGGTTAACATATGCGCCCTAATTTATTTAAGAGAGTGCTAGTATGTCTGAAGATACTAATTTTAAAGAATCATCTCATTTTGGTCATTTACTGATAGCAACACTTGTTGCGTTAGCGATGCCATTATTACCTATGTTAATGGGCTGGTATGCAATGCTATCTTAATGATTTTAAGCCTATTATATATACTTAATAGGCTTAATTTTGTCGGCTGAATTTATTAGCTTTAGTTAGCTTAATAAATACCCATATTTTATCTTTTATAATTATTGCTCTGCTTTAACTTACCTGTTTTCTTTTTTATTCACATTACCGTCCCCATATCACTATAAAAACAAGTCAAATTGATTTATTCTTTAGGGATAATTTTATTAGCTATTTTTATCAGATGACCCAACAACAAATAGAAACAATTAAGCAAGCCATTCATACTGTTCCGGACTACCCAATTGAAGGTATTTTATTTAGAGATGTCACAGGCGTATTAGACGACGCTAAGGCATTTGCTTTAACTATTGAGTTATTAGTTGAAAAATATCAAGGCCAAGGATTCACTAAGGTTGTTGGTACCGAAGCCAGAGGGTTTTTATTTGGTGCACCTTTAGCATTAGCGCTTGGTGTAGGTTTTGTACCCGTACGTAAACCAGGTAAGTTACCGCGTGCAACTTTTGCTCAAAGCTATCAACTAGAATATGGGCAAGACACGCTAGAAATACACCAAGATGCACTTAAGCCAGAAGATAAAGTACTTATTATCGATGACTTATTAGCCACTGGCGGCACTATTGAAGCGACCACCAAGCTTATTCGAAAAATAGGAGCGGAGGCTTCGCACGCAGGATTTGTTATTTCTTTACCTGAACTCGGCGGAGAAGAAAAACTTGCTGCTTTAAATCTCAATGTTTATTCATTGATCCAATACGAAGGTAAATAGGCTTTTAATGAGTTATCAAGTTTTAGCAAGAAAATGGCGTCCAAAAAACTTTAAAGAATTAATGGGACAAGAACACGTAGTAACGGTTCTTGTGAATGCGCTCGAGCAACAACGTTTACATCATGCCTATTTATTTACGGGTACGCGCGGTGTGGGTAAAACTACTATAGCTCGAATTTTTGCTAAAAGTTTAAACTGTCAAATAGGTATAACTTCAGAGCCTTGTGGTAAGTGTGATACTTGTTTAGATATTGATTTAGGTCGATTTGTTGATCTTATTGAAATTGACGCAGCATCCAAAACTAAAGTTGACGACACACGTGAAATACTTGATAACGTTCAGTATGCGCCAACAAGTGGCCGCTATAAAGTTTACTTGATTGATGAAGTACACATGTTATCGCGCAGTAGCTTTAATGCGTTACTTAAAACCCTTGAAGAACCACCTGAACACGTAAAGTTTATTCTTGCTACAACAGATCCGCAAAAATTACCGGTAACGGTATTATCACGCTGTTTACAGTTTCATTTAAAAGCACTAACCGTTAGCCAAATTGAGCAGCAGCTTAATATTATTTTACAGGCTGAAAAGGTACAAGCAGATAAAGGTTCAATTACTTTATTAGCTAAAGCTGCTCGCGGTAGTATGCGTGATTCATTGAGTTTAACGGATCAATCTATTGCTCAAGGTGCTGGCGAAATAACCCTTTCAAACGTACAAAAAATGCTGGGGGGAGTAGATCAAAATTGGGTGTATAAAATACTTATCGCCTTAATTAAGCAAGACTCAAAACAATTGATGGAGCTGTCGTTAAATATCGCCAGTTATTCTCCAAGCTATAGCCGATTGCTTGCTGAGCTTATTCAACTGTTACATCAAGTGGCTATGGTGCAAATCGTTGATCGCCATTTCGATTTACCACCCGAGCACGAAGTATTACTGAAAAAATTTGCTCAAGCTATGTCGCCTGAAGATGTACAATTATATTACCAAATTGTATTAAATGGCCGTAAAGACTTGCCTTATGCTTCAGATGAACAAGCAGCATTCGATATGGTGCTATTACGATTGTTAGCGTTTAAGCCTGTAAATAATGCTAATGAAATTCCAACTTCTGTTCATTCTTCAGCTAATGCACCTGTAGATTTTGAAAATGTACTTTCAGCGGATTCAATGGAAAGAGATCCTGTTGTTGAACAAAAAAATAACGAATCTCCATCGAGTGATTATCAATCAAATACAGCGCAAGTAAATGAGCAGCAGGTTGAAGCTCAGCCAGAGAATGTTGTAGCGCCAATAGAGCAAAATGCGATAGATAATATTCATGTTTTGGAAAGTTCGACAGAAGAACAGCATATTCAATCACAATTGTCAGCCGAAATGGAAAGCATTGAACAACTTGCTGCAGAACATGTGCAGTCACAACCAGAAATGCCCGCTTACTCAGAGCCTCAAACGGTTGAGCAAACTCCTCTTGTGGAGGCTAATGTTGAGCCTATTGCTAACCCAGCAGACTTTCAACAAGAGCAGACTGTTGAAACCGTAACTTACTCAAGCCCTATAGAATCTGCGTTAGCAACACGTAATATTTTACGTAGTCGAAAAAAGGAAATGGAACAAAGGGCAAAAAAGTCGAATGACGCTGTAGGGCGTCAAACACCAAACGCTGACGAAACAGCAACAAATGATGCTATAACGCCTGAAGCTCCAGCACCTATTGAAATGGTGATTGACGAACCTTATCGCGAAGAGTTAATTGATCCTTCAATAATCAAGTCTGCTAATCAGGTGGATAAATGGGCAAACATGATTGATTCTATGGCGTTGAGTGCACGTATTCGACAAATTGCGATACACGCAACAATTTCTGAATCATCTACCGATGACCACTTAATTTTATTGCTTGACCAATCAACTAAACACCTTAAAACAGATACTGCGGTGCAACAGCTCCAGCAAAGTATTTCAAACTTTTTATCAAAATCGATAAATGTAGAAATTAAGGTGGTTGAAGAAACTAAAGCTGACCCCTATAAAATACAAGTAGATATTAACGACAAGCGATATCAATACGCCGTTAATTTACTTAAAGAAGATGATGTTGTTAAAGCTTTACAAGAAGATTTTCAAGCACAATTAGATGAAAACACAATACAGGCGTTATAACAAAAAACTGTAATGTAGATAGCGTAATACTTGAATTTTATGTGGTTAACAATTATTGTTGGCCACAAATACTTTTGGAGACTATAAATGATGAAAGGCGGAATGGGCAACTTGATGAAACAAGCCCAACAAATGCAAGCAAAAATGGCTAAAGCTCAAGAAGAATTAGCTCAAATGGAAGTTACCGGTGAATCTGGCGCAGGCATGGTTAAAGTAACCATGACAGGTAGCCATAACATACGTCGTGTGGAGATAGATGGCAGCTTAATGGCTGACGACAAAGAAATGCTTGAAGATTTAATTGCTGCTTCATTTAACGACGCAGTACGTCGTGTAGAAGAGCAAAACAAAGAAAAAATGGGCGCACTTACTGGTGGTATGCAATTACCTCCAGGGATGAAAATGCCTTTCTAGCATGCCCGTAGTAGACGTATAATTTAAAAACCGACAAATAAGTCGGTTTTTTCATTTAAACAATAAGGAGGAAGGCTCACTCATTTATTCTTCTAGCCCTTAATATTTAATGGTTTGAAGATAGAAGAATAAATAATTTGTGTCTATACTGATACAATAATCCATTTTTAAGTTGTTTTTTTGACTAGAGCATCTTCTTTATTATTCTTTCCTCCCGTATTTATCATTATTGGTGTGGCCTTACTGTATTCAAAATCTTACTCTTTTGGTGGATTAGAAAAACACTCTGTATCAATAGCGGTATCAAAATCTCCTTTATCAACTCCATTTTATATAGCTAAGTCTATTAATGCTTTTGAAAACACTTGTGTTAGTGTGGAATATTATGAGGTTATTGGTGGTCAAATGGCATTTACTAAAGTGATGAATGGTGAAGTTGATTTTGGTACTAGTTCTGATTCTGTCATTGCTTTTAAAAGTTTAGAAAAAAAGGCATTTGTTACTCATGCTATGTTTGTGCAATCTGATAACGATGTAAAACTACTGACTCGTCAGGTTGATGAGATAATATCAATAGCAGATCTTACAGGTAAAAAAATTGGTGTGACTAAAGGTTCTGCAAGTGAATACTTTTTAAGTACTTTGCTCGCTATAGAAGGAAAGACAATTGAAGATGTTGAACTTTACAACTATAAACCAGAGCATCTTGTTGGTGGTTTTATCAATAATGAAGTTGACGCTATTGTTCCGTGGGAACCCTTTGCTTTTAGTGCGGTAAAGCGACTAAACGGGGCAATAACAGTACATGATACTAAAAATGTAAATACATTAAGTTTTAATTTGATTTCAAAAAAAGCCGATAGTTTACTAGTTGAGAAAACAAAATGTGTGATTGAAGGGTTAAATGTTGCGATTGCATATATTGTTTCCCACCCGGAACTATCAAAAAAAATAATGAGCGACGAACTTAATTTGCCCCCTGCGTTTATTGACTGGGTTTGGGCTGACTATATTTTTAAGCTAGGTTTAAATCAATCATTATTATTAAATATTAAATCTCAAGCTGCTTGGGCAATAGAAATGCAAATGAGTGAATATAATGAAATGCCCAATATCAATGATTTTATCGATAGCAGAGCCATGTTGCAGGTTGATCCTGGTGCCGTAAATATACCGCTATAAAAAGGGTTAATAATATGAAAGTAAGTCTGTCGCAACGGATCTATTTTTTCACCATCAGTTGCTGCGTGTTATTTGTTTTACTTGTTGGCAGTATATTATGGTCATCACAAAAGATTGCACTTGCTTTCAGTCGAGAGCATTACACACAAAAAGTTTCAAACCATGCTAACACTTTAAAGCAACTTACTATTAGCGATAATCTCTACAGTAGTAACTACAACGCTGATAATTGGTTAACGTTACAAAGTAAATTAATAAACTTACTTAAGTCAGCACCTAGCCTAACGCCGCAACAACAAATCATTCAAAATAGTATTAATAGTCAAAGTCAAAATGTTAAACGACTATTTAGTAAAATTAATGAAAATAAATTAAAAAATGCCAGCCAGGCAATAAAAAATCATTTAAAAACAAGGTTAATGACACAATTAGAAATTATTAGGGCTGATTCAGTTCAGCTCTCCAATATAGTTCAAAATGATATTCAGGATGTTATCAAACAACAGGTTTTATTTATTTTATTCATTATCGCGGTAAGTATTTTAATTTTATTATACGGTTCTTCTCGGTTAACTACTGTGTTTAGAATATCGCTTAATGAAGTTAAAAGTGCTTTTGAAAATAACCATAGCGGGGATTTTCAAAAAATAAAGCTGTCAAATCATTCAGATGAATTTGAAAGTATTGTTAAAGCTTTTAATACAATGAACCTTAAATTAAGTGAAACAACAGTCTCTTTGGCTGTGATGAAAAATATTGTTGGAGACAGGACTCGTGTTTTAGAGCAACTCTCTAATACGGATCATCTTACAAAAGTTGCAAATCGTCGAGCACTGTTTGAAAGGGGAAATATGGAATTATCTCGCAAACAGAGAACACACAATAAGTTAAGTTTAATGTTATTAGATTGTGATTACTTTAAAAAAATTAATGATCAATTTGGGCATCAAGTGGGTGATGAATTATTGATACATATTTGTGATATTTGTAATGAAGAAATACGAGATATTGATTTTTTAGGACGTTATGGCGGCGAAGAGTTTATTATTATTTTACCTGACTGTGATTTAGAAGGAGGTGTTGAAATTGCTAAACGAATTCAACATTCTTTAGTTGAACGTAGCCTTATTGTAGAAAACAAGGAATTAAAGGTTACTTTGAGTATTGGCCTTGCAATGCTTAGTGATAAACATTCAAGCTTTGAACAATTAATAAATGATGCGGATAAAGCTATGTATTTAGCCAAAGAAAATGGACGTAATAGGGTTGAAGTTAGTGGTGATGCTGCTTGATTGTATTTTTCTAAAAGCGAATGAATCTTTACCCGAAAGGGAGCTCTTGACTATTGAATGGGACACTCACATTTTTATCGTTAATAACCTCCACAACACTTTTTATATTTTTTTCCACTTAAGCAAATACATTCATCGTTTCTTTTAGGGGTGGGTATTTCGTTAAAGTTTACCTGACTTCCGTCTACATATCTCCAGAGGTTATTCTCTTTAATGAATGTAGATTTCTCATTCATTTTATACAATTTCCCATTGTTCTTATATATGGCTTCAAATTCAACCGTTGGTGTAGAATTATTTTTAAATTCACTCGTGTTTAAAATACGTAAATTTAACCAGTCGGTTTCCTTTGCCCATATGGCTATGTCGTTTATTGATTGTTGATTTTTTGATGTATTTGAGTATGTTTCATATATATATTCACTGTGTTTCAAAGCATAAGCGCTATATCTAGAACGCATAAGTTGTTCAGGAGATTCCGCATTGAGCTTTTTTAATATTAAAGGCTCGCAGCATTCTTTATATTGGGCATTACTTCCACATGGACACAGCATATTTAATTTTCGTATACATTTCTTTGCCACAGATCTTAACGCTTAACTCAATCTATTTAAATGGAATGATAAAGGTTAATGCATTAATTTTTTATTATTTAAAATAATACATTGAGTATTGCCTTCTTTTGCAGATAAATATAATTGTGATAATTCTTCTTCATTAAAAGAAGCGTTATTCAATATAACAGCAGAACAGTTACCTTTACGTAATGCAGTTTCTAAATTTTCTACCTTTACGGTTGCTTTATTTGAGTTAACTTTAAGTATTTTTGAAAAGGTATTTTTAGATATGTTTTCTATGCCGTCTAATGAATTACTTTCAGGATTTACCATTAAAATCCATTTGTTTTTAACATGGTACTGTTGATAAATTTCTGAGTATTGTTGGGTTAGTGCTTCTTCTCCATTTATATCTTTAATATTTAACCATTGTATTGAATCGTTTACTGCTTCTAATTTTATAACATTTAACTTGCTGATATTATTGTCTTTAATTGCAAACATTTTTAAATCCTCGGTATACTGTGTTTATATACAGTATATCGATTATGAACATTAATCAAGCGGTATTTTAAAATAATTATTTTTATTACTTACGGTATTGTTGAATAGCCTTCAATTTATTACTTATGTTGATTACACCTTAAGGTGGCATGGGTATATTGATTGGCAACATGGATATTTATCTAAAAATACAATGTTTATATTTTTGGGGTTTTTATTTTTGATGAATATAACTTATCCTACGTTCTGTTATGTCACTGTTTAGGTTAGATCATGGAACGTAGAGCGTTTTTAAAAGCTTCAATTATAGGTGGTACTTCCATTGGCGTTATAAGTGGCGGAGCCATTTGGCTTAACTTGGGTGTTAATCCAAAAGAGCTAACCATAGATTTTGCACTAAAAAAATTAGCCACATTGTCAGGTCAACAAATATTGAGTACAGGTGCATGGAACGCTTACCAAATATTTATGCATTGCGCGCAAAGTATTGAGTATTCAATGCAAGGTTTTCCCGAACATAAATCTGATACTTTTAAAAATACAGTAGGTCAGCTTGCGTTTGCTATATTTTCAACAAAAGGAAAAATGATACATAACCTAAGTGAAGCTATTCCTGGCGCACCATTTATATCGCCTGAACAAAATATACAACTCGCGTTACAACGGTTAACTCATGCATTTACTGAGTTTAAACAATATAAGGGAGCTTTAGCGCCACATTTTGCTTATGGAGAGCTATCTAAAAACGAATATGAAATCGCCCATGTTATTCATTTAAATAATCATTTACAGGAAATTAATGGTTAACTCTATTTTTATAGCAAACTGTTTTGTTCTTTACAGCTCATTCATTTTTGATTTTATTGGAAAATCCTCATGTATTTGTTAATTACCGTTATTATCTCCACCTTACTTGCTGGTTTAGCCATGACTTTAGGTGCTGCAATTGCTAGCATTAAAAGAGATTGGATTAATGATGAAGTTCAGCATGGTGTTATTGCTTTTGGTGGCGGGGCGTTATTGTCTGCTGTTGCTTTAGTATTAGTGCCAGAAGGTATAACAAATACCGAACCTCTTTGGGCTTGTGTTTGCTTTATTGCGGGTGGACTCTGTTTTATGTGCCTTGATATTTATTTGAAAAAAATGAATACACCTGCGAGTCAACTTGCCGCCATGATCTCTGATTTTATTCCCGAATCGATTGCACTAGGCGCTGCATTTGCAACGGGTAATAATAACGCCTTTTTACTTGCCGCTATTATTGCCTTACAAAACTTACCAGAGGGCTTTAGTGCTTACCGTGAATTAAACGAATCACCTTCATTTAATACGCGTAAAATTTTAGTTATGTTTACGTTAATGGCTTTTCTTGGTCCTGTTGCTGGTGTTTCAGGTTACCTTTGGTTATCGGGATATCCTGTAATTATTGCAGCTATTATGCTATTTGCTTCAGGCGGGATTTTGTATTCAGTTTTTCAAGACTTAGCACCAAAAGTTAAATTAGAAAATCATTGGGCTCCACCTATGGGCGCAGTCTTAGGTTTTGTGGTAGGTATGTACGGTTTAATGATCACAACGTCATAAAAATAAATGCATAGATTAAACGTTGGTATATAAAAGAGAAGAGTGGTAATAACTATCTACCTGCGCTTTCAGTACAAGTATTGTTATTGATGCTAAAGACATTGAGTTTACCGGTACATTTAAAGAATGGGGTTGTATTGCGGATAGCCGAAATAAAAATCATGTTAAATTTTTCCTTAACTCTGGTAATAGAGTTTATCGCTATAACCTAGACGATTGACCAGTGGTTCGATTAAAATTACGACCTATTAATTTAGTAGATGAAACTATATTTGAGCCAACAGCACATGTATGGATGAGTAAAAAAGTTAGTTGGTTTCCCATTCCATAAAATATGAAAACATATGCAAAACCATCTTAACTCAAGGTAGGAGTTCAGGTTACCTATATATTATTTTGAAGAAACGATAAATGATCTGTTTATTAACGGTAAAGGCCATCAAAAATTGATGGCCTTTTGAATTTACTTACCTAAAACATTGGTTGTTGATTTTTTAGCGGTTTTGGCTGCTTTCTTTTCTTTTGCTGTTAAAAGTGGTTTCTTTTTAGCACTCTTCTTATTGTCTTGTCCTTTACTCATGATACTTCCTCTTAAGGTGAATATTTTGAACCTGAAATTGGTTTGAACCAACCTAAGGACTTTGGTTACGCAGCGTTTAATTTAAACGTAGATGTATAACAATATCAGTATGTTCCTATGTCTGAGTAATAGATATAACTTTATTTATATCTATGCCATTTCAAGATGAAGAATCCTGTAAGAATTAAACACAATTTAGTCGCAGATTTTTAATCGTTAAAACTACTAGATTGTTTATTGTAAACAAAATAAACTATTGCAAAAAATTCTATCGTGTAAATAATTTATGGGTATAACGACTAGCGCTTGTTTACGGTGTAAGTTTTAAATAATTAAATTTATAGAGGTTAAGCTTTTGAATCGTTTATCTATTATTTTATTTATTACATTGTTAACTGCTTTTAATGTAGTTGCTGATGTGATACTGGCCTCAGATAAGGGGTTTTTGTACACAGGGAGAATTGATTTTTCTGATAAAAACAAACCTTATCTAACATGGCCGGGTACAAGTATTAAGGCGAATATAACTGGCAATAAACTTGTATTACTGATTGAAGATGAAAAAGGGGAAAATTACTTTAACGTAATTATTAATGGCAACACTTTATATCCGTACGTACTTAAATTAAACAAAGGTTTAAAAAAGTATGATTTAAGCCACTTAATTACGAGTAAAACAACTGAATTTGAATTATTTAAAAGAACAGAAGGCTACGAAGGCGGTACTTTCTTTCATGGTGTAGAAGTGCAAAATGGTTATTCATTAGCAAAAACACCTAAGCGGCCTAGCAGAAAAATTGCATTTTTTGGCGACTCAGTAACCAGTGCCGTGGGTAATGAAGCTGCAGATAACGATATTGATAAAAGGGCATCTGAAAAAAATCATTATCTTTCATATGCTGCGATTACAGCACGTAAATTAAATGCAGAATTTCATACAATATCACGTAGTGGTATAGGTTTTATGGTGAGCTGGTTTGATTTTATTATGCCGGATTACTATGACCAACTAACAGGTGTAGATAAAAATGATTCACAATGGGATTTTAGTACCTGGCAGCCTGATGTAGTTGTGGTTAATTTAGGTCAAAATGATAGTTGGTTAATTGATAATGAAAAAAGATTAAAGCCAGAACCAACAGACCAGAATATAAT
Organism: Pseudocolwellia sp. G5-9; assembly: GCF_055808995.1. Lineage (NCBI taxonomy): Bacteria > Pseudomonadati > Pseudomonadota > Gammaproteobacteria > Alteromonadales > Colwelliaceae > Pseudocolwellia > Pseudocolwellia sp. G5-9. The sequence goes on along the minus strand of NZ_CM147893.1, from coordinate 1,138,263 downwards.
TGATGCCTACGAAAGCTTTATAACTAAATTGAGTGTTAAATACCCTAATGCACAATTTATATCAATATTAGGAAGTATGGATGCCTCAAAAAATAGTAAGTGGGTAGATTACGTAAAACGTGCAATTAAACAGGTTGAACAAAAAAACAACAAAATAAAGATTGAGATGACTTTATTTGACTTTAATGGTTATAAAAAGCATCCAAGAGTGCAGCAACATGTGGCAAATGCTGGTAAACTCACACGCCATATAAAAGCGCTAATGAATTGGTAGGCGTTTAAAACTAACGTTATAAGTATTATTGATTTTCTATATTGCGAAAAGTTATAAACCAGATATTAATGTAACTGTACGTTATATTAATATCTGGTATCTTAACCATAAATAAATGTAGGTAATTTGTGCGAAATTTTGAATTCGTATAAAAATAATATTTATTCGTTATATGTATTGCATATAACAAATGTAATAAAAATTATTTCTTTGGAGAGAACATGAAAGCAAAATCAGATATAGGTGTTGTTGGCCTAGCAGTTATGGGCGAAAACTTGATCCTTAATATGGCAAGTAAAGGATTTACAGTAACAGCATTTAACCGCTCGTATAATAAAGTAGAAAACTTTATTAACGGCAGAGCCAAAGACAAAAGCATTCGCGGTGCTGATTCAATAGAAAGCTTAGTCGCTTCTTTAGAATCGCCACGTAAAATTATGCTTATGGTTAAATCTGGTCAGCCAGTAGATGATTTTATTGAATTGTTAATTCCTCATTTAGATCAAGGCGACATCATCATAGATGGCGGTAACAGCCAATTTGAAGATTCAAACCGTCGTACACATTACCTACGTGAAAAAGGTTTGCTTTACATCGGAACAGGCGTTTCAGGTGGAGAAGAAGGTGCGCTATTAGGCCCATCAATTATGCCAGGTGGCGCTAAAGAAGCATGGGAACATGTAAAACCTATTTTCCAAGGCATTTCAGCTAAAGTTGCTGATGCGAATGGCGAACTAACAGTACCTTGTTGTGACTGGGTAGGCGATGACGGCGCAGGTCACTTCGTTAAAATGGTACATAACGGTATTGAATACGGCGACATGCAACTTATTTGTGAAGCTTACATTTTAATGCGTGACCTACTCGGTATGACAGCAGACGAAATGCAAGCCGTGTTTGCAGATTGGAACAAAACAGAACTGAGCAGCTACTTAGTAGAAATTACAGCGGACATTCTCGCGTATAAAGAAGACGGTAAAGCGCTAGTAGAAAGCATTCTTGATACCGCAGGCCAAAAAGGTACAGGTAAATGGACAGGTGTAACAGCGTTACATTTAGGTGTGCCATTAACACTTATCGGTGAAGCCGTATTTGCTCGTTGTTTATCAGCAATTAAAGAAGAGCGTGTTTTAGCATCTTCTGTTATTTCTGGCCCAACGCCAGTATTTAACGGTGACAAAGCCGCATTTGTAGAAAGCTTAAGGCAAGCACTGTTAGCGTCTAAAATCGTATCTTACGCCCAAGGTTACGCTGTAATGCGTGAAGCGGCGAAAGAATACAAATGGGAACTTGATTGTGGTGCTATCGCACTGATGTGGCGTGGTGGTTGTATCATTCGTTCAGCCTTCCTAGGCAACATTAAAACAGCGTTTGATAAAGACGAAAACCTATCAAACCTATTACTTGATGACTACTTTAAAGACGTAGTCATGAGTGCACAACAAGGATGGCGTGAAGTAGTCGGCACAGCAGCCATGCAAGGTATTTCAGTACCGTGTTTATCATCAGCATTAAGCTACTTTGATGGCTACCGTACGGCTAACTCTCCAGCGAACTTACTACAAGCGCAACGTGATTACTTTGGTGCTCATACGTATGAACGTAAAGACAAGCCACGCGGTGAGTTCTTCCATACGAATTGGACGGGTCGAGGTGGTAATACATCTTCTACAACTTACGACGTATAATGTGTTTTACCAAGTAAATTTATGCTGAATAAAAAGCTGAGTTTATTTCTAATGCCGATCAGCTAAGCTATAAATAGTCTGAAAGTTGGTAAAAAATCAAAATCCGATGAATACTTTTCATCGGATTTTTTTATGTAAGTTTCTCAAGCGTTAGACATTATTAATACCAATTGCAAAAATTATTTGACCACATTTATCCATTCGCGAAAGAACAAACGCTTCATACTAAGCGCATGATCTATTTTATATAAAGAATAAATGGTCAAATATACAGGAGCATCGTTCCAGACTTAACCTAAGCAGCTACGTCATGTAGGTAGTGCTCTAATGATTAAATAACGATGTAATTGGCCATTTAAACGGGTTAAATGAGCAATTGGTTATGGTGATTGGTATGAGATATGCTGCACATTAAAAGGCAAGTATTTGCCTTGTCAGCTAAGTTTCAATAGCGCTTTAGCTATAAGAATGTGTTTACTTCTGGGGTTGCCTTATTCAACACCTGACGCAGTACCTAAACAGTTTAAAAATTGGCGAAAATACTGGGTGAGAACGCACATTTCATTGAAAAGTCAAACCTAGACCCCAACGATATGCTAGAAATAAAAATGCCGCTCACCTTAAGTGAACGGCATTAGCGATTAAGCTGTTTTTTATTTAACAGTAAGACGTGCTTACATAGTTATCTTACTGAGGTTTTGTTGGACCTGCTGAGCTTTTGCTTATAACACTAGACACCATAGCCGCGCGGCCTGATATCGCATGTTTAGGTCTTTCTTCAAGACTTAATGAAGCTGTTGGTATGTCTCCTACAATTGTTGTTGCAATAGGTTTAGTCATTGGTGAAGATGCTTTACCTTGCTTAACATTTGCAGCTGCCTTTGTTCCTTTTGGCATTTTAGCCTTCCTAACTGCTTTAGGTTTAACTGGAGCAGGTTCTTGTGCTGATATTTCAACTTTAGTATCTGTGACCGTAGAGGTACTCTCTATCATACTAACTTCTTCTGCAGAAACCTCTTCAGTTTTATTAGTAACTTCATTTTCAACAGCTACATCAACTGTAGTATTAGTTTGTTCTAAAACTTCAACTGTTTCTGTAGCAGTAGGCTCAACAGGCGTTGCTTCTACTTTATCCGTTTCTTGAGTAACTTTTTCTACAGCCGGTTTTTCAGGAACTGTGTTTTCGATAACAGGAACTTCAGTAGACAATTCAGAAGTTGTTGCTACTTCAGTAACTATAGCATTTACTTCTTCAACTTTAGTTTCTTTATCGGTTGTTGGAGCAGGCTGTTTAGTTACTACTTCTTGTGATACTTTTTCTTTAGCTGAAGCTGGTTTAGCTTCTTGAACTTCAGGAGTGTTAGCTACTGAAGTGCTTTCCACATTAGTATCATCAAGAGGTAAACTTTGTTGTACTTCACCTGTAGTTGCTTCGACTGCCGTTGTTACTTGAACTTCTGTTGATTCAGGATAACGAGACTCTACAGGATCAGATTTATTTTCTGATGTTACTTCAGTGTTACTTGTATCTGTATCATTATTTTGACGACGTCTTCGCTGGCCGTTAGTGCGTAAATGCCTTGGAGTACGTCTATTTCTAGTACGTTCATCTGTATTAGTCTTTTCAGTTACTGCAACTGGATTTTCATCAATAGTTGTTGTAGCTGTTGCAACAGTATCTAAAGTTACTTTTTCTGCTGTAGGTGCTACTTTAGCTGGCACCACATCGTTTGCTTTGTTTGTTGCTGTCGCTTTAGGAGCTGAGCGTTGATCATTTACTCTTACTTTTTTACGATTATTACGACGTTGTCTACGTTCAGCAACTTTCTCTTCTTTAGGTTTACTGTCTTTATTATGAACAGGCTTACGCGCTGGTTTGTTAGGTTTAACATCTTTAGCTTCAACTTCAGCTTTTGGATGAGAAGTACGCTTCTCGTTACGTTTGTCGTTTCGAGGGTTGCGTTTATTATTTTGTCGGCCTTGTTGAGGTCTACGATTGTTCTCTGTTTTAGGGGCCGGTGCTTTTACTGGTTCTTCAACTTTTTCAGTAACAAATAAGCTCTTTAACCAATTTAAAAGGCCGCCACTTGATTTAGTATTGACTTCTGTTTTAACTGCAGCTGCTTGTACTGGTTGTTGTGCAGGTGCATTTTGTTTAGGAGAAGACATACCCTGTAGAGCGGGTTCGTCTTTCTTAACTGCTTCAGCAAATTTAGGCATTATAGCTTCTTCAACTACCGCTTGTTTGATAGGTAAGTTGTAGCTTGCTTCAGTAATGGTTTCATCTTCTTTTATCCTTACTACTTCATACTGAGGTGTATCCATATGAGGGTTAGGAATAATTAACACATGAACACCGTGATGTTTTTCAACATGCATTACAGAACGACGTTTTTCATTTAACAGGTAAGTAGCAACAGGAACTGGAACATGTGCTTGAACATGCAAGGTGTTCTCTTTAATCGCTTCCTCTTCCATTAAACGAAGTATAGATAGGGCTAAAGATTCAACACCACGTACATGACCTGTACCATTACAGCGAGGACATACACCTTGGCTAGTTTCACCAATTGATGGACGTAAACGTTGGCGAGACATTTCAAGTAAACCGAAACGAGAAATACGACCTAGTTGGATACGTGCTCTGTCTGGTCTAACTGCATCGCGCATTCTGTTTTCAACTTCACGTTGATGACGTACTGGTGTCATATCGATAAAATCGATTACTACAAGTCCACCTAAATCACGAAGTCTTAATTGACGAGCAATTTCTTCAGCTGCTTCTAAGTTTGTATTAAATGCTGTTTCTTCAATATCTCCGCCTTTTGTTGCTCTAGCTGAGTTGATATCGATAGAAGTCATTGCTTCAGTAGGATCAATTACAATTGAACCGCCAGAAGGTAAACGAACTTCACGTTGGAAAGCTGATTCAATTTGAGATTCAATTTGGTAATGAGTAAATAAAGGAACGTCATTTGTGTAGAGCTTAACTTTACTAATAAAGTCTGGACGAACAACTTCAATATGCTTTTTAACTTCTTCAAATGTTTTAGGGCGATCAATTAAAATTTCGCCGATATCACGTCTTAAATAGTCACGAATTGCTCTTTTTATAACATCAGTTTCTTGATGAATTAAAAATGGAGCAGGGCGATTTTCTGAGGCATTTTCAATAGCTTTCCAATGATGTAAAAGAACACTTAAATCCCATTCTAATTCATCATATGCTTTACCTACACCTGCAGTACGAACAATAAGTCCCATGCCTTTAGGTAAATTAAGTTTACTTAACGAATTTTTAAGATCAGTTCTTTCGTCGCCTTCAATTCTACGAGATATACCACCTGCTCGAGGGTTGTTAGGCATTAATACCAAATAACTTCCCGCTAAACTGATAAAGGTAGTTAGTGCAGCGCCTTTTTGGCCACGCTCTTCTTTATCAATTTGAACAATAACTTCTTGTCCTTCGTGGAGTACTTCTTTAATGCTTGGTCTGCCTTGAAAAGAATATCCTTTAGGGAAGTATTCTCTAGCAATCTCTTTCATTGGTAGGAAGCCGTGACGATCAGCACCATAGTCAACGAAGGCAGCTTCTAAAGATGGTTCGATACGAGTAATTTTAGCTTTGTAAATATTTGCTTTTTTTTGTTCATGGCCAGGGCTTTCTATATCTAAATCATATAGTTGCTGTCCGTCAACGAGGGCTACACGCAATTCTTCTGATTGGGTAGCATTGATTAACATACGTTTCATAGTTGTGTGACTCTTTTTTAGTCACAGCAATCAATTTGCTTGGTACACAAAGCAATCTTGGTAAAGTAAAACAGCAATTCGTCAACCTCTCGGTTGTCAATCTTAATACGCCATATTACGTAGTAAGCTGTTATAAAATCTGATTGTATTAATCTAACTATGATAATAGATCATAGTGAATATATTTCTTTATGTTCTTCAGCATGAGTGCTGTGTAAATTTTAGTAAAGGTTTTTAGCGATGGGTAGTTGACACGATAGTTTTATCGTTTTTGTCTTTCTCTACATCTGAAATTATTCATTTACTAAATATTGTTACAATGGTTCTTATGCGCTGGATATAATGTTTATGTAGTCTCTTTAACTGTTTACATTTGTTAGATGTGCTAAATGTTACAATAGGCCATTCAATTAAAATGTCGTTTTATTCATCTCGAATAACGCATAGTAAAGTAGCCGCATCATATCTCTTACGTTTCGCTCAGAACTTCCATTTATTAGGATAGTACTTATTCAAAATACTAACCTCTTTATTATCCCATTATATTGTTATATTTAGCAATGAAATACCTAATTTAATTCGCTTAATTATCAAATGAACTGTGATAAACTTACCTTATTGAAAGAAAATGATAGTAATTAATCGATTGAAAGAAACTAATACGGATGAAAATGATAGACCTAAAGTTAGGTTTATTACAATTGACAGTGAAGATGCTGGTCAACGAGTTGATAATTTTTTAGTTAAAACACTTAAAGGTGTTCCTAAAAGTCATATCTATAGATTATTACGTAAGGGCGAAATTCGTGCGAATAAAAAACGTATTAAACCTGAATATAAATTAGTTGATGAAGATATTTTACGAATAGCTCCCATCAGATTAGCTGAAAAAACTGATACAGTTTCAACACAGCTCAACATAGTTGCTAATTTAGAAAAACAAATATTGTTTGAAGATGAGCGTTTAATTGTTATTAATAAACCTTCAGGTATGGCTGTTCATGGTGGTAGTGGTTTAAGTTTTGGTTTAATTGAAGCAATGAGAGCCCTTAGACCTGATGCCCGAATGTTAGAGCTTGTGCATCGTTTAGACAGAGATACTTCCGGCTGTTTAGTTATTGCTAAAAAACGTTCGGCGTTAAGAAACCTTCATGAGCAACTACGCAATAAAACGGTTCAAAAGTTTTATCATGCTTTAGTTAAAGGCCAATGGTCTGCAAAAGTGACTAAGGTAACTGAAGGTTTGAGAAAGAACGATTTAAAATCAGGTGAACGCGTTGTTATTGTAGATAACATTAACGGTAAAGAATCAGAAACACGTTTTAAAATTTTACAGCAATATCAAAATGCCACTTTAGTTAGAGCATTTCCTGTAACAGGTAGAACACATCAAATTCGTGTTCACTGTCAAGTTAAAGGGCATGCAATAGCATGTGATGCAAAGTATGGTAATGAAGCCTTTGATGCTGAAATGAAATTAATCGGCCTTAAACGCTTGTTTTTACATGCTGCAAGTATTGAATTTACTCATCCTTTAAGTAATGAGCGAATGAAGGTTGAAGCGCCATTAGATGCCGATTTACAAAAAGCCTTAAATAAATTAGTGAAAGCGCGAGGGTAAAAAGAGTAATGCCAAATTACAAATTAGTTATTTTTGATTGGGATGGCACCTTAATGGATTCGGTAGGGAAGATTGTTTTATCGATGCAAGCCGCAGCTAGAGTATTAAATTTAACCCCCGCCACTTTTGAACAAGGTAAAAGTATTATCGGTTTAAGTTTAAGTAAAGGTATTGAGCAATTATTTCCTCAAGCTTCTATTGAGTTACAAAACAAGATAGAAAAAGAGTATAAACATCAGTATTTAGAAGTAAATAATACGCCAACTCCTTTATTTGATAATGCATTAGAATTACTAACAAGCTTAAAAGAAAGTAATATTTTACTTGCCGTCGCTACTGGAAAAGCAAGACCCGGATTAGAACGCGTGTTAAATATGACTGAAACAGAACATTTATTTAATGCAACACGCTCAGCGAGCGATTGCCGTTCAAAACCTGATCCTGAAATGATCACATCATTATTAACTGAGCTTAGTATAGATGCATGTGATGCAGTAATGATAGGTGATACTAGTTTTGATATGGAAATGGCAAAACATGCGAATGTTGACCGCATTGGTGTTAGTTTCGGTGCTCATACTATTGATGTACTTAATCAGTTCGAACCTAAAGCGATTGTTCACTCATTAGATGAGTTAGAAAAGCTTTTAATACCTAAAAACAGCACAATTTAAACACGTTATAAATAAGCAAAACTTTAAAGCTATTCCTTTATTAATAAAGGGATAGCTTTTTTAATTTATAGAATAGTTATTTATTGCTCACTTAACACATCAAAACCATGTTGTTTAAATAAGCTGACTAACTTAATAAGAGGTAAACCTATTAGAGTATTAGGGTCTTCACCCTCGAGCTTTTTAAATAGGCAGATACCTAGCCCTTCACTTTTAAAGCTTCCTGCACAGTTATATGGCTCTTCAGCTTTTATATAGTTTTCAATTTCTGTTTGAGATAGTTCATTAAAGTGTACAATAAAAGGTTCAACCAATGAATGTACTTTATTGGTTGAGCTGTCTAAAACACAAAGGCCAGTATAAAACGTTACTGCTTTACCGCTAAACTTAGTCAGCTGTTTTACGGCGTTATCAAAGTTATGGGGCTTTCCTAATATTTCGTCATCGCATAAAGCGACTTGATCAGAACCTATAATAAGGGCATTAGGAAAATTAGAAATTGCTTGGGCTTTCTCTATAGCAAGTCGTTCAACAAGTTCTATAGGGCTTTCACCTTTATGAGCCGTTTCATCTATATTAGGTTTTGCACATTCAAAGGGGATATTTAACTTCTGTAATAATGTTTTACGAAAAGGGGAGGTAGAACCCAATACAATTGTTCTAGAGGCCATTAACTTGTCTCAATAAAAATAATGTTAGTGTTAATATAGAGACAATATTAACTTTTTAAAGCAATTAATGTAATTTTCTTTTGACACATCAGGCTCAGGGCATTAATATGCGCGGCTTATGAAGAATCTTAAACTCCCGATAACGATAGATCCATTTAAAAGTGCCCAGCGAAGGTTGGAGTGCGAAGGTGTGTTTAAATTATCTGGAATGAATAGATTGCTTGCTGTGTGTGAATCAAGCAGTGAGCAAGTTAAAGCTAAGTTTAGTTTTAATGTGGATGAACGCGGGCTGAATGTACTTTCAGGCGCTGGTTCGGCATTAGTTAAACTTACTTGTCAGCGTTGCACTGAAGCGTTTGAATATGAATTAAAAGCGGATTTCGTTTTTAGTCCTGTTAAAAATCAAGATGCAATTGCTGAATTGCCGTCATATTATGACGCAATAGAATTAGATGAAAATGGTGAAGTTAATTTACTTGAATTACTGGAAGAAGAATTTTTAATTTCTATCCCATTAATTCCCAGGCATGAACCTAAAGATTGTTCAGCTCCGGCTGACAGCGTTTGGGGTGAACTACCTGAAGAGTTAGAGAAACCAAATCCATTTGATGTATTAAAACAACTTAAATAGTTGAATTTATTTAACTCAATAACCGAATTTAGGAGTAGGTAATGGCAGTTCAAAAGAGCAAGAAGTCTCGTTCAAGACGTGGCATGCGCCGTTCACATGATGCTTTAACCACTGAAAACTTATCAGTAGATCCAGTTTCAGGTGAAACGCATCGTCGTCACCATATAACAGCTGATGGCTTTTACAAAGGCGTTAAAGTAATTAACAAATAGTTTAAAACTATATTGTTATCAAAAATCACTATTTTTTCTAGCTGATATTTTGGAATGTTCTAGTGTTTCTAACTTTTCCATATAAAAAGTAATGAGTGCTCTAATGTTTATATTAAACAAAATAACAATTTTATGAGTAGTGATTGTAATCTAACAATTTCGTTAGATATTATGGGGGGCGATAAAGGCCCCCTAATAACTATTCCTGCTGCAATTATGGCTATTCAAAAAATGCCTAATTTGCATCTTATTCTTTGTGGCGATGAATCTCTCATTTCACAAGAACTTGCTAAAAACAACCTTACAAATTCCCCCCAACTTTCTATTTGTCACTCAACTGAAACGGTTGAAATGGATGAACTACCCGCTAGTGCGCTAAGAAACAAAAAAAATTCATCAATGCGTAAATCTATTGATTTAGTTCGAAACAATAAAGCTCAAGCTTGTGTTAGTGCAGGAAATACAGGAGCTTTGTTTTCTATAGCTCATTATGTATTGAAGATGTTACCTGGTGTGGAACGTCCTGCTCTTATTTCAGCTTTACCTACGCATGACGATAATAAACATGTTTTTATGCTAGATTTAGGGGCAAATGTTTTCTGCGACTCTAATGTACTTTATCAGTTTGCTATTATGGGATCTGTTTTAGCTGAAGAAGTTGATGGCATAGAAAGCCCTAAGGTTGCCTTATTGAATATGGGCACTGAAAACATTAAGGGCAGTGATCACATCAAGTTTACCGCCGCTCAGTTAGAGGCAAACCCTTATATTAATTATATTGGTTTTGTTGAAGGGAATGATATTCTATCTAATAAAGCTGATGTCATCGTATGTGATGGTTTTGTGGGGAATGTTGCCCTGAAAACCTGTGAAGGGGTAGCATTAATGGTTTATAGCAAATTTAAATCTGTATTATCTCAACATATGTTTACGCGTTTACTAGGTAAGTTTTTTGCTTCAACAATTAAAAAGCTTTTTAAATCGTTGAACCCCGACCAGTACAATGGTGCAAGTTTGATAGGATTGCGTGGCATTGTGGTGAAGAGCCACGGAAATGCAAGTTCATTGGCATTTCTTGCTGCAATTATGGAAGCAGCTAAAGAGGTGGAACGACAAGTTCCAGATAAAATAAGAAAAAAACTGGAACAAAGCTTAGCTGATTAATTTTTTATCATGTTATATAAAACAATAACATTCAATTAGAACATTCAATTAGAATATAATTAGGTACTAAAAATGCAAAATAATTTGGCGTTTGTTTTCCCTGGACAAGGATCTCAAGCTGTTTCTATGCTTGCTGATTTTGCCGATGAAACCGTTATCCAAAATACCTTCAAAGAAGCTTCACAAGCTTTAGGTTATGATGTTTGGCAACTTGTTTCTGAAGGGCCTGCAGAAAAACTCAATCAAACAAACTATACGCAACCAGCGTTATTAACAGCAAGTGTTGCTTTATGGCGTTTATGGTCTGCTAAATCTGATATTAAACCTGCTACATTAGCAGGCCATAGTTTAGGTGAATACTCTGCACTGGTTTGCGCTGATGTTATTGACCTTGGTGCAGCCGTTAAACTTGTTCAAAAACGTGGTGAATTAATGCAAGCTTCTGTACCTGAAGGTGTAGGTGCTATGGCTGCTGTTATCGGTTTAGGTGATGCAGAAATTATTGCCGCATGTGAACAAGCTCAAGAACAAGAAGTGGTGTCAGCGGTTAACTTCAATTCTCCAGGGCAAGTGGTTATTGCTGGTCATAAAGCAGCAGTAGAGCGCGCTGGTTTATTATGCAAAGAAGCTGGAGCTAAACGCGTATTACCTCTTCCTGTGAGTGTTCCTTCTCATTGTGCTTTAATGAAGAGCGCAGCAGATGAATTAGCGAAAGAATTAAATAACATTACTTTTAATACTCCAATTATTCCCGTTATTAATAATGTTGATGTTACCGTTGAGAGTTCAGCAGAAAAAATTAAAAGTGCACTGGTAAGGCAGTTATATTCACCAGTACGCTGGACAGAAACGATTGAATTATTAGCAAAAAATGGCTGTACACAGGTTTTAGAAATAGGGCCAGGTAAAGTTTTACAAGGTTTATTAAAAAGAATAGATAAATCAGTTTCATGTGAATCAGTTAATGATAATGCATCATTAGCTAAAGCATTAGAATTAATTAAATAGGTTTAAATATGTTTTCATTAGAAGGTAAAGTCGCTTTAGTTACAGGTGCCAGTCGTGGTATTGGTAAAGCTATTGCTAGTCAATTAAAAAATTTAGGCGCAACCGTTATTGGTACGGCAACTTCAGAAGGCGGTGCTGATAAAATTAGTGAGTATTTAGGAGAAGGTAACGGCCTAGTATTGAATGTAACAGACAATGATTCTATTGCTGCTTTATTCGATAATATTAAAGATAAATACGGTGCTATAGACATTCTTGTCAATAATGCAGGAATTACTAAAGATAATTTATTTATGAGAATGAAAGATGATGAATGGCAAGATATTATTGATACAAACCTTTCGTCTGTATTTAAGTTAAGTAAAGCAGCTATTAGACCTATGATGAAAAAACGTAACGGTAGGATCATTAATATAGGTTCTGTTGTAGGTAGTATGGGAAATGCAGGTCAAGTTAACTATGCAACGGCTAAAGCGGGCTTATTAGGTTTTACTAAATCTCTTGCAAGAGAAGTAGCTTCTCGTGGTATTACGGTTAATACAGTTGCACCAGGTTTTATTGATACAGACATGACTCAAACATTAACAGATGAGCAAAAAGAAGGTATATTTTCGCAAGTACCAGCGAATCGTTTAGGTAAGCCAGAAGAAATTGCTAACGCAGTTGCTTTTTTAGCTTCAGACACAGCAGCTTATATTACGGGCGAAACATTGCACGTTAATGGCGGTATGTACATGTTATAGTTGATTTTATCATTTATAAAATCTATTATATATTTTAAATGCCATCTGATTGGACCAGTGATAAAAATAAAATTAGTTACTTGCAAGCTAAGCTTTTGGCGAATACACTACATGCAATTTGAAAAATAGCATTTTCTAGTAAAGGAAAAAAAATGAGTACTATCGAAGAACGCGTAAAAAAAATTACTATTGAGCAATTAGGTGTAAGTGAAGCAGAAGTTAAAACTGAATCTTCATTTGTTGACGATTTAGGTGCTGATTCATTAGATACAGTAGAATTAGTTATGGCGTTAGAAGAAGAATTTGATACTGAAATTCCTGACGAAGAAGCTGAAAAAATTACTACAGTTCAAGCAGCTATTGATTACGTAAACGCTAATCAATAATTGTTATATATTTAAGGCGGTTATTACACCGCCTTAAATATTTTAAAATTACTATTCGTAGTTATATAGAACATTTATTTACGAATAAAATCCTTTCAAATATTCTTTTCTATCGGAGGCAACTCATCCTATGCGGCGTGTTGTAGTTACCGGTCTAGGTATGTTAAGCCCTTTGGGCAACAATCCTGAAACAACTTGGCAAAACTTACTACTTGGTAAAAGTGGTATTAGTGATATTCAGCATTTTGATACAACTGAGTACCCTACAAAATTTGCAGGTTTAATCAAAGATTTTAATGCTGAAGACTATATGGCTCGTAAAGAAGCCAAAAAAATGGATCTATTTATCCAATATGGTGTAGCGGCTGGTGTGCAAGCAATTCAAGATTCAGGTTTAGAAATAACTGATGAAAATGCTATGCGCGTTGGTGTTGCTGTTGGTGCTGGTATTGGTGGTTTAGGATTAATTGAAGAAAATTTCGAGAAAATGCTTAAAACAAGCCCTCGAAAGCTTTCACCATTTTTCGTTCCCTCAACCATTATAAATATGATTGCAGGGCACTTATCTATCATGCACGGCCTTAAAGGTCCTAATATATCAATTGTTACTGCTTGTACAAGTGGTGTTCATAATATTGGACATGCAGCCAGAATGATTGCTTATGGTGATGCTGATGCAATGCTTGCTGGCGGTGCTGAAAAAGCTTCAACCAAAATGGGAATGGGTGGATTCGGTGCAGCAAGGGCTTTATCTACAAGAAATGATGATCCTCAAGCCGCTTCAAGACCTTGGGACAAAGACAGAGATGGCTTTGTTTTAGGTGATGGTGCTGGTGTTCTTATGCTTGAAGAGTATGAACAAGCTAAAGCTCGTGGCGCTAAGATTTATGCTGAACTTGTAGGTTTTGGTATGAGCGGCGATGCTTATCATATGACATCACCTCCTGCTGATGGTGCTGGTGCCGCTTTAGCAATGGCGAACGCTATTAATGATGCAAAAGTTGATGTAGCAAAAATTGGATATATTAATGCTCATGGTACATCGACCCCAGCTGGTGATATTGCAGAAACCAATGCCGTTAAGTCAATATTTGGTCAACATGCTTCTAAAGTTATGATGGGTTCTACTAAATCTATGACAGGGCATTTATTAGGTGCAGCTGGAGCAGTAGAAGCAATATTTAGTATTCAAGCATTAACAAATAATGCAGTTCCACCTACGATTAATTTAGATAACCCTGATGAAGGGTGTGATTTAGATTATATTGCGCATACGGCTAGAGATGTTTCTTTAGATTACGTATTGTGTAACTCGTTTGGTTTTGGTGGTACAAACGGTTCATTAATTTTCAAAAAAATGTAAATAGATGTCAGTACAGCATTGAGTGTTATTTAACACTTGAATCAAAGTAATGAAACCTGAATACTTGTTTACAATTATTCAGGTTTTTTATTTTATGCTATTTAATTGATGAACATATCCTCACAAATTCTATTTTTTGTGTTATTCACTTCTAATAAATAATAAACTACATCTTCTATGTTTGTACGATTAATCTAAGTGTTTAAATAACTATGTATTTCCAATCAGTTAATGGACAACAAGTTAACCATATATCTGTAAATGATAGAGGTTTAGCTTATGGTGACGGTATATTTACTACGGCTAAAGTGAGCAATGGTCAAATAGAACTTATACATCAGCATATAAATCGTTTAAAAATGGGCTGTTGTTTATTTAAAATCTTAGATGTTGATTTTATTGCTTTAGAGAATGAACTCATTGAATGTTGTAAAACTTATGATTTGGCTGTGCTTAAAGTCGTTATAACGTCAGGTGAAGGTGGGAGAGGTTACTCTCGGGTTGGTGTTAGTCGTCCAAATATTATCATTAAAGTATCGGAGTTTCCGACTAAATACCTTCACTGGTCACAATCAGGTATTACAGTAGCCGATGCCACTATTAAGTTAGGTATTAATCCTTTATTTTCTGGGGTTAAGCATTTAAATAGGTTAGAGCAAGTTTTGATCAGAGATGAGTTAGATCAAACGAATTACGATGATTTACTCGTATTTAATATATTCGATGAAGTTATAGAAACAACTTGCGCAAATGTTTTTTGGTTTGATAATGGAGAGCTTTTTACACCTGAAATTAAAAATAGTGGCGTAGCAGGTCTTCAACGGTCTGAGGTCTTGAGAAAATACCCTGCTACTCAAGTGATTAAAGCAAAGGCTGCTGATATCCAAAGAGCGCAATCAATGTTTATTACTAACTCTATTATGGGAATAGTTCCGATAATAAATTATGCGGGTAATAAACTTAATATTGACCAAGTTCATCAATTTAAAGCACTTATAGCGAACATTAATTCATGCTAAAAAAGTTAGTTTTTTCTGCCATTTTAATTCTCATATTACTTCCTGTAGCTTTATATAGTTACATAAACCACGAAGTACATAAGAAAATACCTCTGCTTGAGCCTGAACTTATTACGATTAATAAAGGCACAACGATTAGCTCTTTTTCTAGAGAACTTGTAAAGAAAGGTTGGATAGAGACTAACTTTTGGCTTAAAGCTTATATTAAGTTAACCCCAGAATTAAGTGCTTTAAAGCAAGGCTCATTTCTTATTCCAACAGGCATTAACTACGTTGATCTAATCACACTTCTCGTTAAAGGCAAAGAACATCAATTCGCTATAACCTTTATCGAAGGCAGTACATTAAAAGACTGGCTAATAGCTTTGGCAAACGATAAAAACTTAACACAGAAAACAAGCGATCTTTCTGTGAATAATGTGGCTGAATATTTAGGTGTAGAGCATCAAAATGCAGAAGGTTTATTTTTCCCTGATACCTATTTTTTTACTTCGGGGACTTCAACATTAGAAATACTTCGTAGGGCGAATAAAAGAATGACTAAAGAATTAGAATCTCTATGGAATGAAAGGGATCCTGATTTACCTTATGAAAACGCGTACGAAGCGTTAATTATGGCTTCCATTATTGAAAAAGAAAGCGCCTTACAAAGTGAGCACCCTGTTATTAGCTCTGTTTTTATTAATCGGTTAAATAAAAAGATGCGTTTGCAAACTGATCCCACGGTTATTTATGGCTTAGGTGATCGGTATAAAGGGGATATAAAACGCGTTCATCTTCGAGAAAAAACAGCGTATAACACCTACCGTATTCACGGTCTCCCACCTACACCCATTGCTATGCCTGGAAAGCTAGCACTAAAAGCAGCAATGCATCCAGATACAACCGATTATTTATATTTTGTTAGTGATGGTTATGGAAAACATGTATTTTCAAAAACATTGAAAGAACATAACAAAGCAGTAGCTGAATATTTGTTAGCGACTAAAAGTAAATAGCCAAGTAATATCTAGTGATCACTAGCTGGCTTAGTTATTATATACTTGGTTTTAATAGTAAAATACTAGGGGCTGTTGACCTTTAAGATATGTTTTTGCAGCAGTCTGTTTGATTTTTATACGAGATATAGTGATTCATGTGTGGTCGTTCCACATAAAATCACTATAACGATCTAGAAATATCAAACAGGCGCTGCCCAAGGGGTCATTTAAAAGCGATTTATTCTTCGTTGCCTACATGGTTGTAGGTACTTAGATTATGCAGGAACATAAAATCTGTAAACCTTGTTTACATAGATGACTATGTGACAAAACGTTTACCTTGCCTGCACGGATGCAGGTACTTAGGTTTTGTTTGGAACGTAAAACCTGTGACTAAAACGCTTTTAAATTGAACAAAAATCATACTCGAAAGATCAACAGACCCTAATGATAAATAAAACAATGTACTGCGAGATAATTTAATGAATAAAGGCTTTATGCTTGTTTGCGACGGTAGTAATGGCGCAGGTAAAACAACAGTAATTAAAACAATTGAACAGTATCTGAAAAATAAAGGATTAGATGTTGTTGTAACACGAGAGCCAGGTGGAACTCCTATAGGTGAAAAAATCAGGGAAGTGATACTTGATCCTTCAACGCCTGAAATGTGTAATATGACCGAGTTAATGTTATTTGGAGCAGCTAGAGCGCAACATATAACTGAAAAAATAATCCCTGCATTAACAGCAGGTAAAGTGGTTATTTCAGATCGTTTTGATGCTGCAACCTTTAGTTTTCAACATTACGCCAGAGGTATTGATTTAGATATTATTCGTAAAATTAATAACATGGCGTTAAATGGTTTTTCTCCAGATATGAACATTATTTTAGATCTTGATCCTATATTAGGTCTTGAACGAGTAAAACAACGTGGGGAAGGGCTTGACCGTTTAGAAGATGAAAGAATGGAATTTTTAGAAAAAGCACGTAATGGTTATTTAACGCAAGCTAAACAAGCCCCTGATAAATTTACCGTGATAGACGCATCAAAAAAGCAAGAAGAAGTGGCTAAGCTTGTTATTGATGTTGTAGATAAGATTATTGAAAAAAAAGCACTTTTATAACGTAGAATACAACGTTTTTACACGCATAAATTATTGCATATAGGTTATATATGAAAAGCTGGCTAGCTAAAGAACAAACTTTATTCTCACAGCATATTACAGCAGGAAACTTACCTCATGCCATCTTAATAAGTGGAGTGAAAGGGAGTGGTAAAGAAGACTTAGCAAATTGGTTAATTCAAGTAATTCAATGTAAAAACGTTATTCAAGGCGCTATTTTACAACCTTGTCGTCAATGTAAACATTGTAATCTATTACTCAAAAATAACTATCCGGATCACTCTACAGTAATACCTGAAAAAAGCTTGCTAGGAATTGATAGTGTAAGAAAGGTCAGCACATTTTTTGAAAAAACAGCGCAAATAGGTAAGATCAAAACGGTACTTATTCCTGAAGCTGATAAAATGACTGTCGCAGCCGCCAATGCATTACTGAAAACTTTAGAAGAGCCGACAAATAATAGTATTATCGTTTTATTATCAGACGAACATGATACTTTATTACCAACCATTATTAGCCGGTGCCGTTTATTTGAAATAAGACCGCCTTCAGGTGAACTATTAGCTCAGCATATAAATGTTAATAACAAAAATCATAGTGCTTTTATTAATTTAAGTCACTTACCCGAATTAAGCAGTGATGAAATAGCCAATGAATATTTACTCTTTGAACAGACTTTTTTAAATTTTCTGACAAATAAAGAGGGAGTAACAGCAGTCATTAAAATGGTTGCAAATTCACCCCATGGTTTACGTTGGTTAGAAAAGGTTATTACAAATGCAATGAGGGGACTTTGTGGTTGGGAAAGTAGTATACAGGTCGAAAATCAGTCTAATTTACTAAATAATAATATTTTATGGCATATTTACAATCAAATAGTCGCTACAATAAGTCAGAGTAAAGAGCTAAGTCAGGTAAATGATCAATTTATGATTGAAAAACTGATTATAGATATTGATAATAGTTTATCTAATGTAAACACTGGGAGTAAGCATTGAAAAGTATATATTTAGAATTTATTTCAGAGCGAGAGCTATATCAATCTTACATGCCATTTTTAAAAAACGGTGGGCTTTTTTATAAAACGAACGCCAAGTTTGAATTAGGCACAGAAGTGATACTTGAAGTTTGTTTACCTGATGCTTTAGAACATTCAGAAGTTAAAGGTGAAGTTTGCTGGTTAACACCTATAAGTTCACAAAGCGGAACACCTGCAGGAGTTGGCGTTAGTTTTACTGATGATCCTGAAAATATAAGAAATCAAATTGAAAAATATATAGCGCGTTTTTTAAATTCGTCTGATCCTACCTTAACTATGTAGTTATTATTAGGTTGTTAAATTAATAACCTAATACCTTTCTTTTACCCTTTGTTAATTCACTATTATTGGAGTGTAGTTTGTTTATAGATTCACATTGTCATTTAGACCGTTTAAAACTTGAAGAATTTGACAATAATTTAGATAAGGTTATTGAGTCCGCAGCACAGGCAAATGTTGAACATATCCTTTGTGTAAGTGTTACTTTAAAAGATTTCCCTGCTATGGCAGACATTACGGAGAAATATGAAAATGTATCTCTATCATGTGGCATGCATCCTTTAAATCAAGAAGATAAAGTTGATGAAGATGAACTACTTACATTGTCACAAAACGAACGTGTTATTGCTGTGGGTGAAACAGGGCTTGATTATTTTTATGCACCTGAAACCAAAGAAGTACAGTTAGACTCTTTCATTAAGCATGTAAGGGTTGCCAATAAAGTAAATAAACCTCTAATTATTCATACACGTGATGCACAAGAAGACACTTTGAAAGTACTGCGTGACGAAAATGCACAAAACGTAGGTGGTATTTTACATTGTTTTACTGAAAGCTGGGAAATGGCTAAACAAGCTATTGATTTAGGCTTTTATATTTCTTTTTCTGGTATTGTTACTTTTAAAAATGCAACAGAACTAAGAGAAGTGGCTCAAAAAATACCAGACGATAGAATACTGATTGAAACCGACTCCCCCTATTTAGCGCCAGTTCCTCATCGTGGTAAACAAAACCAGCCAGCTTACGTGGTTGAGGTTGCAAAACATCTTGCGAGTATTCGTGGTCAATCAGTGGAGCACATAGCAAAAATTTCAACACAGAACTTTAATACGCTATTTAATCTCTAGAAGCATAGATATTATTATATATCGTTACATTTGTTTTGAAAAAACAACTATATAAAACAAAAGATGTGCCTTGATCATGTTGCGTGTAGGTTGCCTAAAACTTTCATTTGATATGTTACAGGTATATACAATGTATAATTAATAGTCGATTCTCTTTGTAAACATAAACTTTAATGTGTAGTTATCTTTGTTTGGAAAAAAATGAAAATAAAACGTATAAAATTAATTTTAAGTATTACACTCGTTTTTTTTGTATTTGCAATATTTTATTATATTAAGAGTATTTATTTTCAACAATCAAACGATACATTAGGGATAGAAAAGAAAGGGGACTTTGTAAATAACATTGTACCCACTAAAGCTAATGACGTAACCAATGAAACAACATCAAACGTATTATTTCCTCATATAGAAAAGGATGAACTACTCTGCATCGAACGAGTGAATGAATTTACTGTAAGTCATGAATTTTTAGATTGCATTAATAGCATTATACTTTATACCGATGATGAAAAGGTTATAGTTAGAGTAAAAAAAATTATAGCTCCATGGATGATGATTGATTGGAGGTCTGCTCTTAACTATATATTGTCGATGAAAGATCATTATCGTGATTACGTAATGGAGTGGGCGATTAGACTGATTGCTATAGATCATATTACCCAAGGAATCGCTTGGGTATTTGAGCAAAATCTATCACCAGTACAGCAAAGAGATTATCTTACCGCACTTTTTTTACAGTTAGCTGAAGATGATCCTGAGATCGCTATTCTTGAGCTAGATTCTTTTTATGACCTTCAACTGAAGAATACAGTGCTCGCTAGTATTATTGAGTTTTGGGGGGAGAATAATGCCCGAGAGGCACTTTCTTGGTTAGAAAATCAAATCGATTCAGATATTTTTAAAAGCGACGAATTTAGCAATAATGAATTTTATAGGCAGTTAAAAAGAAGTATCGAGTGGCAGTTTATGAAGCAAAATCCAATGTCTGCAGCTGAATATATTCAGAATAAAGAACTTGGTGATGATAAGGTTATATTATCTAGTTATTATGCAGATTATCTCGCTAATATCGATTTTTATAATGCGCTGACTTGGGCAAAAAATTTAGATGAATATCATGTTTACCAAGCAGCCATTCAAGCAGTACTTGAAGTGGGCTCTCATTCAGAAGATTACCAATTTGAAGTGTTAACTCTTGCCAGTGAACAGTCAGATCCCGTTTTTCGTGATGCATTATTAGCTAATGTAAGTGTTCAGATTTCAGCGTTAAATCTGGAAAAAATGATAGATTATCTACCAAATTTACCTGAATCAGCGCAAGCTAAGGTCATTGATTCAATTATTTTATCTTGGCTAGAAAAAGATCAAGAACAAGTTATAGATTGGTTGCAAATTGTTCCAGAAGGTGATGTTGAGATTAATGCAAAGAAAGTCATTGTACAAAAAATTCTGGAAAAAGAACCTACTCGTGCATTTGGTATTGCCACTTCAATTAGTAACCCAGAACAACGTTTAATGATTTTAAAATCATCATTTGCTTATCTAGTTACACAAAATCCTCAACTAGCAAGGTTTGAATTAGAACAACTTGAAGGAATTAGTGAAGAGGAAAGAGAAAAATTAAGCCAAGAGCTAGATAATATACAGTAAACAACCTCAGTTCAGATTAAGTAATTTTACTCAATAATGCTTAAGCGTTTATCTGCATTTTTATGCGCAATAGCGAGCTATTGGTTTATAAAGTACCTGATAATGACATAAATATCATCATTAAAAATATATTTAGATTGTATTCAGGTCGTTATTCAAACATAGCACAAAGTTAACATTATGAATTAGTTTTATTAAATTCATTAACTCGACATAGGTTAAATATTACCTAGTTTTTACAGTCTAATAAGCCGTTTATTATACCTCCTCTTATTAATCAAGATAATAAGAGGAGGTAAGCTAATTATTGAAATGTAAACTGTTGGTTGTTACCGTTACCACATGCCCACTGACGAATATCAGCACCGTTAGTGGTTGAGTTATTTGCGACTTCTAAACATTTATTGCTATGTTTAGCCTCAAGTTGAAACCAACCATTACCTTTGTCAACCAACTTAAATTGTTGATTGTCTCCGTCATAACAGTCCCACTGTACGGCAGTTGCACCGTTAGTGGTTAGCTTGCCACTGATATCGACACACTTGTTGTGTTTAGTTTTCATTAGGTAATAACCATCACCTTTAGAAACAAAAGTAATATCTTGGTTGGCATTGTTCGCATTACAGCCCCATTGTTGGATATTTGCTCCATTGGCATTACTACCAGCCGATAAATCAATACAGCGGCTGCTATTACGAGCTTTCAAAGACGTGGTTCCTGCAGGGGGAGTTGTTGTACTACCACTACTTGTACCACCACCGTTATTTACAGGTTTATAAACACGGATCCAGTCGATAAAGAAAATACTCTTATTGGCATCGGCTAATTCTGCGGCTGTAGGCTTAACATCTCGCCAATCTTGATGTTCTACATCAAGAATAATATGCATAGCTTTATTTAAGCCAGTACCATTAGTAAAATTATTAGGGTCAATCATGTTGACACCTGATGTTGAACGAACTAAAACTCCATCAATATAATAGTCTAGGTTCCATGGATCTTTCCAATGTACGCCGTATCTTTTCATACCTGAGCGATACGATTCACCACCATTATAAATCCACTCACCACCATCCTTTGGTTGATAATCTTGGAAGGGTTCACGAATAAAAACATGATGACTAACGTGCATACGTTGATCGAACCATGTTTGAGTAGAACGATCACTACCGTAAGACTCCATAGCATCAATTTCTTGAGTAGAATCAGGGCTTAACATCCAGGCTGCGTTAGCTAATGTGTTATTACTCGGTTTGGCTCGTACCTCTAAATATAGAGGGTAAGTAAAAGTAGCTTTAGATGAAATGATACCCGTATAAATTTTATCTGTGCCGGCTTTAGCGCTTGATTGTAAAGCCAATGAACCACCAGTCGTGTAAGAGTGCCCTGAATTAAACTCAGTATCACCAGGTCCTGTCCATGCATTGATATAACTAGCATTCCAGCGATTATTAAAATCGGCTGGTTTACTTGTTGGAGTCGCATTGTAATTAAAGTCATCGGATACAGACTGTAATTCCCATGTGTTACCTGAGCCCGCAGGAGCTGGAATTGAAATACCATCCCAGTCAGCTGCTTGGATCGAACTACACACTAATATTGCTCCAGTGCATAATGATAGTTTTTTAATCATTGTAAATTTCCTTGTATTTTGAATGTTGCATAACTTAAAAACACCATTCTGTAACTAGCAAGATTTAGTATAATTATTCTTGCTACAGAAATGTGTTAGTACGTACATCCGAGAATATTTAAATTATATTTTTAATCAATATATTTTCAGATGTACAATAAATGTAGCAGCTAATTGCTAATTGTAAACAAATTACCTTTAACAAAAATGCAATAATTAATACGGATAATATTTAAAAATTAGTTTCGATTATGATATTGATATATTAGGGAGGGGGATCTTCATGTTTACATTTTATTCGAATTAAATGCTTGTTGAGCGCTGCGTAAGGAGTGTAGCCTAGTTGTTCTATGTAAACTCCTTGCAACAATGAGCAAGAAGCATTTAAACGGATCCTTAGGACAGCGTTTATTAGTTATTTCTACTACGTTATCGCTTATTAGAGTAGAATAAGGACGAACTATGGCTGCCTTGTATAAAAGGCTAATGAACTACTGAAAAATAAGCAGAAAGAGTAACAGGCCTTAAAAGAGAGTATAAAAATAACCCCAAACTATCGCTAGTTTAGGGTTGAGGGGGAAGGTTCAAATAAAGAACCCATGCTAAAAAGCCTATCTGTAAAAAATAATAATGCAGCGAGCAATTATTTTTTGTTAAGTTAATTAACTTAGTAATTATTAAGTGTAGTGTAATATTTTATTAATGCTAATTTATTTTTAATATTTATTACACATTGATATTTATATATAAAATTTAAATTTTATCCGTTGATTGTTTTTTGTGCTAGTACTTAACGTATTTATTTAGCATTGATAATATGATTAATTGGACGCCTGAATTTGTGAGCTTACGTTATTTTTATATAAAATTAACAGCTCCTAACCCAAATTCAGATTTTAGTGCTTTTAAAAACTATATCTTAAATGTAACGCCTATATGGCTGAACTATTATTGTATGGTTAAATATGTCATTATCTTTTCAATATTTTTTGTATAAAAGTCTTTTGTGTTAAATCGTCTCTGGATCAGCTTCTTTTTTATTGCCTTTATTTCAGCCTTGTATCAATGGGGAGTCATGGGTGATGCTCTTATCTTTGAAAAAATAATTAAGTCTATTTTTGATATGTCTTCAGTTACTGTAGACATTGCTATTGGATTAATTGGTATATTAGCTTTTTGGCTAGGTATGATGAAAATAGCAGAGAATGCAGGTCTAATTAATAAGCTCGCCATTGCTATTTCGCCATTGTTTTCTAAATTAATGCCTGAAGTACCCAAAGGGCATCCTGCTATTGGCTCAATAACAATGAATTTGTCAGCTAATTTTTTAGGCATAGATAACGCAGCAACGCCATTAGGGTTAAAGGCGATGCAAGATTTACAAACGTTAAATCCGAAAAAAGATACAGCTACCAATGCTCAAATTTTATTTTTAGTATTAAATACTTCTTCTGTTACTCTGTTTCCTGTTGCTGTTTTTGTTTATAGGGCACAGCAGGGCGCTGTAAATCCCACCGATGTTTTTATTCCTATTATTTTAGCTACGTTTGCTTCAACATTTGCAGGATTACTGGCTGTAGCCACTGTTCAAAAAATAAAATTGTATCACCCAGTGGTGTTGCTTTACTTATCTGCTGCTATCGCCCTTATTGGTGGTATTACGGTCTATTTTGCTGCGTTATCGTCTCAAGCATTATCAACACAGTCATCCTTATTTGGTAATATATTAATATTTAGCACGCTCATTCTTTTTATAGCCGCAGCGGTTCGTAAAAAAATTGATGTATATAATAGTTTTATTGAAGGCGCTAAGGAAGGATTTGAAACAAGCATTAAGCTTATTCCTTATTTACTGGCCATGTTATGCGCTATTGGTGTATTTCGAGCTAGTGGTGCTTTAGATGTAATTGTCGACATATTTAGAAGTCTTGCAATGTTTTTAGGCATGGATACACGTTTTATTGATGCGTTACCTACCGCTATGATGAAACCTTTAAGTGGTTCAGGCGCAAGAGCTATGATGATTGAAACCATGAATACTCATGGTGCAGATTCTTTCGCAGGTAGATTAGCTTCTATCATTCAAGGTTCAACAGAAACCACTTTTTATGTACTTGCTGTGTATTTTGGCTCTGTCGGTATTAAGTACAGTAGGCATGCCGTAAGCTGTGGTTTAATTGCTGATGCAGCGGGTATTATTGCCGCCATAAGTGTTTGTTATTGGTTTTTTGGCTAATTTATCTTCTTTATTTTAATGTTTTATCTTCTTATTTATTATCCTTTCTTTTGGTAGCCAATATGGCTTATAGAACTTTAGTTTTATTATCTTTGTGTAATTGTCGACAATATTTGTCGCTTATGGTTGATCTATTTTATTTATCGCCTATAATCCTACCATCCAATAAAATATGTCGACAATTTTATGTCTTTAGATTTTGTACCTTTAAAAAATCCAACACACTTAGCTCCAGTAACTACTGCTGATAAAGTTTACGAACAGCTTCTTCATCAAATTGTAAGTGGGAAGATACGAGCAGGCAGTAAAATAAGTGAGCCTGAACTCGCTAAGAAATTTGAAATTAGTCGATCTACTTTGCGCGAAGCATTGAATCGATTAGAAAAATGTCACTTAATTGAACGCAAAGCCAATGTAGGTTCACGTGTTGTAGATTGTTCAATTGAAGGATTATTAGAGCTCTATATTACACGTGAAGCGCTAGAAGGCATGGCGTGTAGACAAGCTGCAATGAATATGACTGATGACGAAATTGTTAGCATGCGAGAAATGTTAGAAGAGCACGGCAAGCAGCAAGATCTAAAAGATGGTATTTCTTATTACCAAGAAGAAGGAGATGTGGATTTCCATTACAAAATAATTCTAGGTAGTCATAACCAACAGCTTATTAATCTTCTTTGCGGCCAGCTATACCATCTGGTTCGTATGTACCGTATTCAATTTGGTATGAAAAGCTCAAGAGCAACACGTGCTTTTCAAGAACACTCTCAAATTATTCAAGCAATCGCAGACAGAGACGGTGAACTAGCCGAATTTTTAATGCGTCGACACATTGCAGCTTCTCGTAAAAATATCGAGAGAAAAATAGCCGAACAAGTAGAAAATTAATCAACAAGTAATAAATATTCATTTAAATGGGGATACACATGACTTTAATACAATCACCAGGTAAAAAATTTAGACAAGCATTACAAAACAATAAACCATTACAAGTGGTGGGAACAATTAATGCCTATTGCGCCATGATGGCAGAGAAATTAGGGCATCAAGCTATTTACCTTTCTGGTGGCGGTGTTGCTAATGCTTCTTACGGATTACCCGATTTAGGCATGACATCGTTAAATGATGTTATTGCAGATGTACAACGTATAACGTCGGCATCAAGCTTACCTTTACTTGTTGATATTGATACAGGCTGGGGTGGCGCTTTTAATATTGCTAAAACTGTACGTGATATGGAAAAAGCAGGAGCAGCGGCGGTTCATCTTGAAGATCAAGTGGCTCAAAAGCGTTGTGGCCATCGTCCAAATAAAGAAATTGTTTCAATTGAAGAAATGGTAGACCGTATCAAAGCGGCTGTTGATGCACGAACTGACCCTGACTTTTTTATCATGGCGCGTACAGATGCATTCGCACAAGAAGGCTTAGAGTCTGCAATAGAAAGAGCTAAAGCATATGTAGCGGCAGGTGCTGATGGTATTTTTGCTGAAGCAATAAAAACAGAAGAGCATTATCGTGCCTTTTCAGAAGCATTAGATGTTCCACTTCTTGCTAATATTACAGAGTTTGGGCAAACAGAGCTTTGGAATAAAGAACAACTAGGTGAGTGGGGCTGTGCCATGGTGCTTTATCCTTTATCAGCTTTTAGAGCAATGAATAAAGCTGCAGAATCGGTTTATAAAACATTGTTAGCTGATGGTGACCAAAAAGCTGAAATCGACAATATGCAAACGCGTATGGATTTATACGATTACCTTGGCTATCACGATTACGAACAAAAGCTAGATAGCCTATTTGCTGAAGGCAAAAACAAATAAAAACAATAAATAATTCAAATTACAATTTGAAAATAACGATTAAAAATTACTGATACAACAAGTTAGTTAAGGAACATATTATGGTAGATAAGAAATTAAGTGGTGCAGGTTTACGTGGTCAGAGTGCTGGCGAAACAAAATTATGTACAGTGGGCAAATCAGGAAGTGGTTTAACTTATTGTGGCTATGATGTTGCTGATCTTGCTGAAAAATCAACGTTTGAAGAGGTAGCCTATTTACTTTTTAATGGCGAATTACCTAATCAAACACAGTTAGATGCATATAAAACTGAATTAAAAACCATGCGTGATTTACCTGAAGCGGTAAAATCAGTATTAAAGCTTATCCCTAAAGAAACTCATCCTATGGATGTTATGCGTACGGGTTGTTCTATTTTAGGTAATATTGAGCCAGAAAGTGACTTTTCTGAAGCACGTCGTGCTGCAAACCGTTTACTCGCGGCTTTCCCTGCGATTATGTGTTACTGGTATAAATACTCCCACGATGGTGTAGAAATTGATTGTATGACTGATGAAGATTCATTAGGTGGTCATTTCTTACGTTTATTAAACCAAAAAGAACCTTCAGAGCAGCATAAACGTGTAATGGATGTCTCATTAATTTTATACGCAGAACACGAATTTAACGCTTCTACTTTTACCGCACGCGTATGTGCATCAACATTATCAGACATGTTTTCATGTATCACAGGTGCTATTGGTACTTTACGTGGCCCACTTCACGGTGGGGCTAACGAAGCTGCTATGGATATGATCCTTAAGTTCAAATCTCCAGCCGATGCTAAAGAACAAATGGCTGGCATGTTAGAGCGTAAAGAAAAAATAATGGGCTTTGGTCACGCTATCTACCGTACTTCTGATCCTCGTAATGTTGTGATCAAAGCATGGTCTGAAAAGCTAGCCGCTGAAAATGGTGATACTTCTTTATACGATATTTCAGTAGCGTGTGAAGAGTTTATGTGGGACACCAAAAAGCTATTTTGTAATGCTGATTTTTTCCATGCGTCAACTTATAACTATATGGGCATTCCAACTAAGTTATTTACGCCAATTTTTGTATGTTCACGCTTAACTGGCTGGGCAGCTCATGTAATGGAGCAACGTGTTAATAATCGTATTATTCGTCCGAGTGCTGATTATACAGGAGCAGAGCCACGTAAGGTTGTTGCTATCTCTGAAAGGTAATTTGACTGGTTATTTTTCATAACGTTTTCGTTAGGCTTATTTTAATAAGTGAAGCTCGCATAGGAAAGCTATGCGTCTAACATTCTGCCTGAACGAATAAAAATCCTGTGTAAATAACTCGAATATATTAATAGGGGGAGTGTATTAAGTGAATAGTTTACCTCACTTCTTTTCCCTTATAAAAGTGGAATAAACTATGAATTATGATTATCGCAAGCCGTTGCCTGGCTATAAAGTAAACGGCGTTAACATTGATTTTTTTGATACGCGTGAAGCGGTTGAAGCAATTACTCCAGGTAGCTACGCCAAGCTACCTTACACCTCTCGTGTATTAGCTGAGCAGTTAGTACGTAGATGTGACCCTGCCACACTAACTGATTCGTTAAAGCAGCTTATTGAAAGCAAACAAGAACTTGATTTTCCTTGGTATCCTGCACGAGTTGTTTGTCATGACATTCTAGGTCAAACAGCATTGGTTGATCTTGCTGGTTTGCGTGATGCGATTGCTGAACAAGGTGGTGATCCGTCTAAGGTTAATCCTGTTGTACCCACTCAGCTCATTGTAGATCATTCACTCGCCGTGGAAGCTCCGGGTTTTGACTCTGATGCCTTTCAAAAAAACCGTGATATTGAAGATCGCCGTAACAAAGACCGTTTTAAATTTATTGAGTGGAGCAAAACCGCTTTCAAAAATGTTGATGTTATTCCTGCGGGTAACGGCATTATGCATCAAATTAATTTAGAAAAAATGTCGCCTGTTATTCAATTACGTGACGGTGTTGCTTTTCCTGATACTTGTGTGGGAACTGATTCACATACGCCACATGTTGATGCTTTAGGTGTTATTGCTATTGGTGTTGGTGGTTTAGAAGCTGAAACCGTTATGTTGGGTCGTCCATCTATGATGCGCTTACCTGATATTATTGGTGTAAAACTAGTAGGTAAACGTGCGCCAGGCATTACGGCAACAGATATGGTACTTGCTATCACTGAGTTTTTACGTAATCAAAAAGTGGTTTCTAGTTACTTAGAGTTTTTTGGAGAAGGGACAACAGATTTAACCATTGGTGACCGTGCAACTATCTCAAACATGACACCTGAATACGGTGCATCAGCAGGTATGTTCTACATAGATCAACAAACTATTGATTACTTAAAATTAACAGGTCGTGAGCCTGAACAAGTCGAATTAGTTGAAACATACGCAAAACATACAGGACTATGGGCCGACGATTTAGTTGAAGCTCAATATCCACGTGTTATTGAATTTGATTTATCTACTGTATGTCGTAATTTAGCTGGTCCATCTAATCCACATCGTCGTTTAGCAACGGCAGATCTTGTATCTAAAGATATTGCTAAAAACTTAGATGCCTGTAAAGCGCAAGAAGCCAATGGCGAAATGCCAGACGGCGCGGTAATTATTGCGGCTATAACGTCTTGTACAAATACCTCTAATCCACGTAATGTTGTGGCTGCTGGTTTAATTGCAAAGCGTGCTAACGAATTAGGTTTGGTTCGTAAGCCTTGGGTTAAGTCTTCATTTGCACCTGGTTCAAAAGTAGCAAAACTTTACTTAGAAGAAGCTGGTTTATTATCAGAAATGGAAAAACTAGGCTTTGGTATTGTAGGTTACGCTTGTACTACGTGTAACGGTATGTCGGGAGCATTAGATCCTAAAATTCAACAAGAGATTATTGACCGCGACTTATACTCAACTGCGGTATTATCAGGTAATCGTAATTTTGATGGGCGTATTCATCCCCACGCTAAACAAGCTTTTTTAGCATCGCCACCATTAGTTGTTGCTTATGCATTAGCTGGAACGATACGTTTTGATATTGAAAAAGATGTATTAGGTCAAGACCAAAAGGGTAATGACATTACCTTAAAAGACATTTGGCCATCTGACGAAGAAATAGATGCCATTGTTAAATCTGCTGTAAAACCTGAACAATTCAAGAAAATTTATACCCCAATGTTTGACTTAGGTGCTTTTGAGCCCGCTGAAAGTCCGTTATACGATTGGGATCTTAAAAGTACTTATATTCGTCGACCTCCTTATTGGGAAGGTGCATTAGCGGGCGAACGTACCATGAAAGGTATGCGTCCTTTAGCTGTGCTAGGTGACAATATCACAACAGACCATTTATCACCGTCAAATGCTATTCAGTTAAATAGTGCTTCAGGGGCTTATCTTCATAAAATGGGATTACCGGTAGAAGATTTTAACTCGTACGCAACACACCGTGGTGATCATGAAACAACGCAACGCGCAACGTTTGCTAACCCTAAACTGTTCAACGAAATGTGCCGGGACGAAAGCGGCAAAGTTAAACAAGGTTCATTAGCACGTATAGAGCCGGAAGGTGTTGAATCTCGTATGTGGGAAGCAATAGAAACCTATATGGAACGTAAACAGCCTTTAATTATTATTGCTGGCGCTGATTATGGACAAGGCTCATCACGTGATTGGGCAGCTAAAGGTGTTCGTTTAGCAGGTGTTGAAGTGATTGTATCAGAAGGTTTTGAACGTATTCACCGTACTAATTTAATTGGTATGGGGGTTTTACCGCTTGAATTTATTAATGGTGATACACGTAATACTTATAGCATTGACGGTACTGAAACTTATGATGTTGAAGGTACGACAGCACCAAGTGGAGCTATGACTGTTGTCATGACTAGAGCTAATGGTGAAGTCATTGAAATTCCAGTTAAATGTCGTTTAGATACAGCTGAAGAAGTCTCCGTTTACAATGGCGGTGGGGTATTGCAAAAGTTTGCTACAGACTTCCTTAAATCAAACGTATAACTTGTTATTTTATTAGATAGCTTCGTTGGAGGTGCTCACTTGGTAAACCAAGCTCCGCGCCACCTCTATGCTCTCTAATAAAATCCCTACGTTCTACGTATATTTAATTGACTCTTAAAGTGTTAATTTTCTTATGAAAATCGACTTCTGATCATTTGATAATACAAAGCAGCAAATGGGTAAACTAATTGCTGCTTTTTAGTTTAGCAATGATTTATTAGATCATAGAAAGCCGCGAAGGTTAAATGTGTAGTTAACAAGGCGAATAAAAGGAGCATAGATTTCTATGTGACGTTATTCAACGAAGTTAAAACACATTTTAGCAAGCGGAAAATAAGTATGGAGATAAGTATGTCCAATGTTCCTCAAGTAAAAATTCCTGCTACCTATATTCGTGGCGGTACATCGAAGGGTGTGTTTTTTAATTTAACTGATTTACCTGAACGCTGTCAGGTCGCGGGTGAAGCACGAGATAATATGCTTCTACGGGTTATAGGTAGTCCAGATCCTTACGGTAAACAAACAGATGGTATGGGCGGTGCAACTTCAAGTACGAGTAAAACCGTTATTGTAGCTAAAAGCAATGTTACTGATCACGATGTCGATTATTTATTTGGCCAAGTTGCTATCGACAAAGCCTTTGTTGACTGGAGCGGTAACTGCGGTAATTTAACTGCAGCAGTAGGTTCTTTTGCTATTTATTCCGGATTAATTGATGGCGATAGAATACCTGAAAATGGTATTTGTACTGTGCGTATTTGGCAAGCCAATATAAAGAAAACCATTATCGCCCAAGTACCTATTACAAATAGTGAAGTGCAAGAAACCGGTGATTTTGAATTAGATGGAGTAACGTTTCCTGCAGCGGAAGTGCCTGTAGAGTTTATTGAACCTGTTGATCCTAGTGAAGCTATGTTTCCTACCGGAAATGTTGTTGATGAACTTGAAGTCCCTGATATAGGAACTTTTAAAGTAACTATGATCACCGCTGGTATTCCAACTATATTTTTAAATGCTGAAGATCTTGGTTTTACAGGCACTGAGCTACAAGACGATATAAATAATGATGAAAAAACATTAGCGCGTTTTGAAAAAATTAGAGCTTACGGCGCTTTAAAAATGAGGCTTATTACTGATGTTTCAGATGCTCAAGCCCGACAGCATACTCCTAAAGTTGCTATTGTTTCACCCGCTAAAAGCTATCAAGCATCAAGTGGTAAACAAATTAATACAACCGATATTGATTTAAATGTAAGAGCATTATCAATGGGTAAACTGCATCATGCCATGATGGGGACTGCCGCAGTCGCTATTGGTGCAGCTGCCGCTATTCCTGGAACGTTAGTGAATATAGCCGCCGGTGGTGGTCATTGTTCATCAGTAACTTTCGGCCATCCATCGGGTACTTTAAAGGTAGGTGCCGAAGCGAGTTTAGTTAATGAACGTTGGATTGTTAACAAGGCTATAATGAGTCGAAGTGCTCGTATTCTAATGGAAGGTTACGTTAGAGTACCCGGTGATAGTTATTAAGACTGATTTAACTCAACTAAAAAGACTGTAGTTAAGAATAAACTACAGTTTTTGTTTTCAATAAATCCAGTATCTTGAGGGGGATATGCGATAAATTTTAAAAAGAGAATGAATTATTATTTCCCCCTCAAAATTCTTATGTTTTTTCATATTTATTTCTTAATTTTATTGTTAATCTTGCAAATTCAACTACATTTAAATTAATTGTTTATTTGGAAGTATAAGTATGAATCTATTCAAAACGTTATCAGTATCGGCAAAAATTTATTTAATCCCCATAATAGGCACTATTTCATTTGTCATTTACTTAACTTTATCAACATTTAATGCGAATAATAATGTAGATATTCTTTCAGACGCGAAAGATGTTCAATTTCCTGTTGTTCACTATTCTAAAGAAGTGTCAGTAGCTATTGTAAAAGTTTCAGAGCTTTTAAATACTGCGGTTACAACCGGAGATGAAGATAGTATCAGTGCTGCTGATGAAAAAACTGTAGAAATTAAAGGTTTATTTGAAAAAATAGGTTCTATAGATAAGCGTTTTTTGAGTACACAAGAAAAAATGCAAGCAGAATTTGATGATTACTATTCTAAAGCTAAATCACTTTCTTTAAGTATGGTAAATGAAACAGCTGATTTCGAAAAATTGCCAGAGCTAGGTAAGAGAATGAATCAAGCCTTTGAACTTATATTAGCGACGGTTAATGACTTTAACTCAAACCAAGTTATTGAATTTGAAGAAACAATATTGCGCGCAAATGAATCAGCACAGTCCATGGTTACGATTGGATTTATTATGGGAATTGTTACCATAGTCTTACTATTTGGTACTGCAATTCCTATTATTTCAGGTATTAAATCATCAATTGCTGAAGTTGTTACATCTTTGAAGGATATTGCTGAAGGAGAAGGTGATTTAACGGTACGCTTAACAGCCAAAACCGAAGATGAAGTTGGTCAACTTGTTCATTGCTTCAATTTATTTATGGATAAGTTACAAACAACAATTAAGCAAGTTGTTGAAATTGCTTTGCCATTATCTGAAATGGCCATATCAGTGAGTACTACTGCAGCGGAAACCAATCAAATTACTTTAGAGCAGCAAAAAGGTGCTGTGCAAACAAAAGATGCTGTAGAGAATATGAACATGAGTGTTAAAACAGTTGCTCATAGCGCTTCTCTAGCTTCAACAGCTTCAACTGAAGCTTCTAGTCTTTCTAAAGAGGGGGCAATAGTTGTAGAACAAACAGTACAAACAATTCACTCATTAGCTAAAACTGTGGAAAACTCATCAACAGTTATCGATAAGTTAGATGATGATAGTAAGCAAGTCGGTGCTGTTTTGGATGTAATTAAAGGGATTGCTGATCAAACTAATTTATTAGCGTTAAATGCAGCAATTGAAGCGGCACGAGCTGGTGAACAAGGGCGTGGTTTTGCCGTTGTTGCTGATGAAGTAAGAACCTTAGCATCGAGAACACAAGATTCTACGACGGAAATTCAAAAAACTATAGAACAGCTTCAAATAGCAGCACGTTCAGCAGTAGAAGCTATGAGTAATGGAAGAAGTTTAGCTGAAAAAGGTGTATCGGAAGTAAGCTTAGCTGGAGAATCTCTCGCTGCAATAACATCATCTGTTGAACAAATTAATGCTATGACAAGTGATATCGCGCAAGCGACAAATGACCAGTCGACAGTAGCAAGCGAAATTGTATCGCATGTAGATAATATTAGTGTTACAACCAAAGTGACTCATCAAGCATCAGAAGAGTTAGCAGAGGTGAGTAGTAACTTAGCTGATTTAGCTAATAATCTTCAAGTTTTGACCAAAGGATTTAAAGTTTAGTTAAAAATCATAGTTTTTCAGGTTTAAAAGTAGGCTCTGTTAACTTTTAAGATTACTTTAAAGTTAGTATGGCCTTTTGAACGAATTGACTCATTGTCACCTTAATGGAATAAAAATCAGCCATGGAATATCAATAAGCTGCTATAGAAACAATCACAAAAGTTCAACAGACCCTAATAATTAGTCAAGGATTTTTAGTGATTTATAGTAGAGCGTAGAGCTTTGCGGTATGTTTCTGTAAAAGCTAGTGTGGTCATTATGCAAGGCTTCGTTTTTGATATGTCATTATTCCACTTAAGAAAACGATAAGGCTGTAGAAATGACAAACGTACAGGTTCGTTTAAATAAAATTTATACTTAAAAGGTCAACTTGCTCTAGATTTATTTATTAATAGAGTTATTGTTATTTATAGATAATATTTTTTATTATCTTAACTTTGCCTGAAAACGTTTATGATTTCTGTTGAATCTTGAGATGGCATGGGGCGATTTGTTACTTTCAAAGCCGGCGTTATGTCGGCTTTTTAATTATATCAATAAAATTAACTTAATTGAGTCGATATTCCTTTAAATTGAAGCGCTATACCTGTATGTTATGCGTTTTTTACATACTGAATGTTTATGATGAACAAACTTGCAGAATATGAACTTATTCTAAAACAAGTCGATGCTGTTATCAGTGACGAGTCTGATGTTATTGCTAACATGGCAAATATTAGTGCTTTATTATTTGATAGTTTAAGCGATGTAAATTGGGTCGGATTTTATCGTGTGGTATCAGATGAACTTGTTTTAGGTCCTTTTCAAGGTAAAGTTGCTTGTATTCGAATTCCTTTAAATAAAGGTGTTTGTGGTACAGCTGCCGGTGAAGCTAAAACAATATGTGTTGCTAATGTTCATGACTTTTCTGGTCATATAGCGTGCGATGCAAATAGTAACTCTGAAATAGTTATTCCTTTAATTATTAATGGTAAAGTGGTTGCTGTATTAGATGTTGATAGCCCTATATACGAACGTTTTGATGAAGATGATCAAACAGGGTTAGAAAACATAATAAATGTATTTGAAAATATCATCATTAAGCATGGCGTGATAAACTAGTGAAAGAATTTGTTGTTATTCATGATTATTTAGTTTCAGAAGCTGTTGTAGGCGACTGGGACGGTGATGAAGAAATAGTGGCTGAACGTATCAATGAAATTTATCATTTGATTTACGATTTAGCAGAAGAAGATATTGCGACAGAAGAGCTAGAAAAACTTTTAGCTCTGGTGTGGGATACTTGGATAGGGCAAGATACTTTGCCTGAATTAGAAAGTGAAGATATTTATGATTGGTGCCGACATTTGTTGGAAAACCGTGATCAGTATCTCGAAAATTAAGATTATTTGTGAAAAGTTGATTTATGGAAACTAAACGTACTAGTACTAAAGAAATTATTGCTTATTTAGCTGAAAAATTTCCTGCTTGTTTTTCTCTTGAAGGACCAGCTAAACCCTTAAAAATAGGCATTTTTCAAGATTTAGCCGAAAGATTAACGGATGATGAAACTGTTAGTAAAACACGTTTAAGACAAGCGCTTAGACATTACACTAGCAGTTGGCGTTACTTAAAGTCGGTAAAAGTTGGTAGCGTTCGAGTTGATATCGACGGTAACGATGCTGCTGAAATCGATCAAGTACAAGCTGATTACGCCAGTAAAACGTTAAAAGAAAGCCAAGAAAAATTTGGTAACAATAAACAGAAAGATAATAAACCCAAAAAACAGTATAAAGATCATAAGTCAGCTAAAGATCAAGGTGAAAAACCTGATCAAAAAGCTAAGTTTAAGACTGTAAAGTCTACTAAACGATCAAATGTTAAGACGGAAGTTAAACTTCAACCTGTTACAGCTGATGCTATAATTGTAGGTAAGAAAGTTAAAGTACAACTCAGTAACTCTCCAATGAACGCAACAATTACCGAAGTTTCAGGTAAAGATATTACTGTTCAATTAGATTCTGGAATGGTTGTTAAGACTCAAGTTAAAAACATATTTACTGAATAATCGGAGTTTATTCATGCAAAAATTTTGTCGTCTCGCTATTGCCGTATCCATTGCGTTATCAAGTACTCTTGTAAACGCAAACGAAAAAAAAGTAGAAGATATTCCTATCCCTATTTTGGCTCCTGAAGAGCAACATGCAACATCAAGTAAGCGAATAACGGCGCAATTTACGCGTGCACATTATAAGCAAGTGAAAATGGATGATTCTCTATCAATGCAAATTTTTGATAGATATATCAAACAATTAGATTATGCTCGAAACATTTTTACTCAAGCCGATATAGATAAATTTACTAAATATAGATTAGATTTCGATACTGTAATTTCTCGTGGGAAACTAGATGAAGCCTACGAAATTTATAACGTAAATCTTAATCGACGTTTAGAACGCTATGAATATGCACTAAGTTTATTAGAAAAACCTTTCGATTTTACCTTAGATGAATCATATAACTTTGATCGTGAAGATGCTGCTTGGCCTAAAGACAAGGCTGAGTTAGATGAATTATGGCGTTTAAAGGTTAAATATGACGCGCTTAATTTAACACTTGCAGGTAAAGAGTGGGCAAAAGTTGCAGAGGTCTTGGGTAAAAGATATAGATACGCGATAAAACGTTTAAAACAAAGTGAAAGTGAAGATGTTTTTCAAATAGTGATGAACAGCTTTGCTCGTGTTGTTGAACCTCATACATCCTACTTATCACCAAGAAATGCAGAACGTTTTCAAATGGAAATGAACCTTTCCTTAGAAGGCATTGGTGCTGTTTTGCGTGCTGAAGAAGACTATACCGTTATTCAAAGTGTTGTTTCAGGTGGGCCTGCTGATAAATCTAAAGAGCTTAAACCAAAAGATAGAATTGTTGGTGTTGCTCAAGCGAAAGAAGAATTTGTAGATGTAATTGGCTGGCGTTTAGATGACGTAGTTGAATTAATAAAAGGCCCAAAAGGGACTCAAGTTCGCTTACAGATTTTAAGCGGTGAATCTGATGATGAAGCCAACATAAAAACTGTATCAATTATACGAGACACGATTAAACTTGAAGATAGAGCGGCTAAATCTGAAGTTTATTATGAAATTCCGGGTGATAAAACCAGTAAAAAATTAGGTGTTATCAATGTTCCTAGTTTTTATAATAATTTGTCTCGCGACGTTAAAGTTGAATTAAAAAAACTTAACGATGAAAACGTAGAAGGTATTATAGTTGATTTACGTGGTAATGGCGGTGGTTCATTAACAGAAGCAACACTATTAACAGGTCTATTTATTGATAAAGGTCCTGTAGTTCAAGTACGTAATGGCGCAAATCGTATTGAAGTGAATAGTGATAGAGACGGTATTAGTTATTATAAAGGCCCATTAACGGTTATGGTTGATCGTTATAGTGCTTCAGCATCTGAAATATTTTCAGCAGCTATTCAGGATTATGGTCGTGGTGTCATTATTGGAGAACATACTTTTGGTAAAGGTACTGTTCAGCAACACAGAGGTTTAGGTCGAGTTTACGATTTATACGAAAAACCTTTTGGTAGCATTCAGTTTACTATTGCTAAGTTCTACCGAATTAACGGCGGTAGCACACAGCATAGAGGTGTTTTACCTGATATTTCTTTTCCTTCGGCAATTGACCCAGAAGAATGGGGTGAAAGCAAAGAAGAAAATGCACTTCCGTGGGATAAAATACCAAAAGCTGAATATACTAAATTAAATGAATTAACGAGTGATTTTGCTTATCTACAATCTTTACATGACGAGCGGATTAAAGAAAACACAGAATTTAATTATTTACTTGATGATATCAAAACGTATAAAGCTGAAAAAGACGATAAAACGGTTTCTTTGAATCTTGCTATTCGTAAAGAAAAACGCGAAAAAAATAAAGCGAAACAATTAATCAGAGTTAATGAGAGATTGGTGAAATTAGGTAAAGAGAAAGTTAAAAGTTTAGATGATGATTTACCTGATGAGTTGGATGAGTTAGATCCATTTTTAGATGAGGCTGCTAAAATTACATTTGATTTAGTATCGCTTGGTCGTATGGCGAAAAAATAAATTTTAGTAACCTTTAAAAAACCGCTAATACAGCGGTTTTTTTATGCTTATTTAAAAATAAATATTTAATCAGAATAAGTGAATAGTTATTTCGTAATGTCTTGTTTTTAAAGCGTTACAAGCAGATTGTTTGGAAAAATAACTTGCACTCTTTTTTAATAGAGGGCATGTTACCCGAATAAAAAAATATAATGACAATAAAGGCTAATTTTATATGACAGATATGTCAGAACATAAAGCTCCTAGTATGCTCGATGCATTAATACCATTAATAGCACTTATCTTTATGCTATCGGGCGCAGTTTACTATTTTGGTGATAATTCCACTGGCGGCCCTAATCAAATTGCTTTATTAATCGCAACAGGTATTGCGGTAGTTATTGGACTCAAAAATAATTATAAGTGGGCTGATATAGAAAAAGCTATGGTTAATGGCATTTCTATTTCTATGGGGGCCATTTTTATTTTATTAGCTGTAGGTTCATTAATTGGTACTTGGATGCTATCGGGTACTGTACCAAGTATGATTTATTATGGGTTGAAAATATTAGACCCTAGCTGGTTTTATCCGGCTACCTGTATTATTTGTTGTATTGTAGCGTTAAGTATCGGAAGCTCGTGGACAACAGCTGCAACCATAGGTGTTGCACTTATGGGGATTTCTTCGGGATTAGGACTTGATCCTTCAATTACTGCAGGCGCCATTATTTCAGGTGCTTATTGTGGTGATAAAATTTCTCCTCTTTCTGAAACAACAAACTTAGCTCCGGTTGTTGCTGGTTCAGAATTGTTTGCGCATATTAGATATATGATGTGGACCACAATACCGTCAATCGTTATTAGTTTACTTATATTTACCTTCTTGGGTCTATCGGTTGAAACCAGTGTTACCCTTGAGGCTGTTGAGGGAATTAATCAGCAATTAGAAGCCAACTTCAATATAACACCTCTCAATCTTGTTCCTGTTGCATTACTACTCGCTATGGCAATGAAAAAAGTGCCCGCATTTCCTGCAGTATCAATAGGAGCTTTATTTGGTGCTATATGGGCTATTATGTTTCAACCAGAACTTATAAGTACTTTAGCCGCAAACGGGTTAGATACGATAACAGCAAACATAACGGTTGTTTGGGCTGCTTTGTTTGACGGTGTTGTTATCAATTCAGGAGATGCTGATTTAGATAGTTTACTTAGTGGTGGTGGCATGAAGAGCATGCTAAACATTGTATGGTTAATTATGTGTGCATTAATGTTTGGTGCTGTTTTAGAATACTTTGGTATGTTAAAAAAGTTTGTACAAGCTATTTTAGGTTCGGTGAAGTCAGTAGGTGGTTTAATTGCAAGTACTGTCGCAACATGTATAGGTACTAATTTAGTTACTGCAGACCAGTATATATCGATTGTAATGCCAGGGCGTATGTATAAAGAAGAATATAAAAGACGAAACTTAGACCCACTTGTACTTAGTCGAACACTTGAAGATTCAGGTACTTTGTCTTCACCGCTTATTCCTTGGAACACATGTGGCGCATTCATGTTTGGTGTTTTAGCATTAACCAATTATGAATACATTTTTTACTGTTTCTTTAACTTTATTAATCCTGTACTTGCAATTATTTATGGTTTTACAGGATATAAAATTAAAAAATTAGTTACAAATTAAACAACAATTATCAAAAAAATATGTACATTAAAGCCTGTTTTTACAGGCTTTTTTAATATTATCTGTTAAACTTTATTGAATATTAATTTACTGCTTACTATTGAATAAATAGCTATTTGAAAAATAATAAATCAATGTATTTCATTTTTATCACCTTGTAGGAAAAACAATGACAGAATTTACCGCACGTTATTTATCCGATTATAAACAAACAGCCTTTACTATCTCTACAGTCGATTTAACTTTCGAATTGGAAGATACAAAAACGCTTGTTACTAACAAGATGACTGTAGCCAAAGCGCATAGTAATGTTAAAGAGCCTCTTATATTACAGGGTGAAGAATTAGCGCTTATTTCTATTTCAATTAATGGGGAATTGTTATCGAGTGACTCTTATATTGAAACGGCCACTCAATTAGAAATCAATGTTCCTGATGATGAATTCGAATTAACCATTGTTACTCAAATAAACCCTGTAAAAAATACCTCTTTAGAAGGCTTGTTTAAGTCAGGCGGCGCGTTTTGCACGCAATGTGAAGCAGAAGGCTTCAGACGTATGACTTACTATTTAGATCGTCCTGATGTAATGGCGGTATTTTCTACAAAAATTATCGCAGATAAAAGCTTATACCCGTTTTTATTATCAAATGGCAATAAAGTAGAAGCTGGTGATTTAGCGAATGGCTATCACTTCGCTAAATGGCAAGACCCATTTCCAAAGCCATGTTATTTATTTGCCCTTGTTGCTGGTAACTTTGATTTATTGAGTGATACTTTTATCACATGTTCTGGTCGAGAGGTTGCTTTAGAAATATTTGTTGATCAAGGTAACTTATCTAAAGCACATCA
This sequence comes from Pseudocolwellia sp. G5-9, assembly GCF_055808995.1. Taxonomy (NCBI): domain Bacteria; kingdom Pseudomonadati; phylum Pseudomonadota; class Gammaproteobacteria; order Alteromonadales; family Colwelliaceae; genus Pseudocolwellia; species Pseudocolwellia sp. G5-9. Next base: position 1,097,442 of record NZ_CM147893.1, on the reverse strand, counting down.
CGCGATGGCTTCTTTAAAGCATTCAATGAAATGGGATGAAGATACGTTTGGATTAGAATACGATCTTGATATTTACATGATAGTTGCGGTCGACTTTTTCAACATGGGTGCTATGGAAAACAAAGGGCTTAATGTTTTTAATAGTAAGTTTGTTTTAGCGGATGAAAAGTCGGCGACAGACGTTGATTATTTTAATATTGAAGCGGTTATTGCTCATGAATATTTTCATAATTGGACAGGAAACCGTGTAACTTGTCGAGATTGGTTTCAGTTAAGCCTTAAAGAAGGTTTAACTGTTTTTAGAGATCAACAGTTTAGTGCTGATATGACCTCGCCAAGTGTTACCCGTATTCAAAACGTAAGAGTTTTAAGATCACTTCAATTTGCTGAAGATGCTGGTCCTATGGCACACCCTATTCGTCCTGAAAAAGTCATGGAGATGAATAACTTTTATACGTTAACTGTATATGAGAAAGGGGCTGAGGTTATTCGAATGCTTCATACCATACTAGGTAAAGAAAACTTTAGAAAGGGAATGGATCTTTACTTTAAACGTTTTGATGGTATGGCTGTAACTTGTGATGATTTTGTTAATGCTATGGCTGATGCATCAGGCATATCTTTAGAGCAGTTTAAATTATGGTATGTACAAGTAGGAACACCTGTTTTAACGGTTACAGAAAGCTTTAATGAGCAAGATAAAACATATAGCATTCATGTTGAGCAAAAAAATAGCAGGGCAGATCATCCAACGCATGCTTTGCATATTCCTTTGAATATTGAACTCATCACCAATAAGCTTCAATCAAACACCAATAATCATTCACAGAGTTATTTGCTAGCATTAACTGAGCTTGAACAAACTTTCACTTTTAATGGCTTTGATGAAAAACCTGTACTCGCCTTTTTAGGTAATTTTAGCGCCCCAGTTAAAGTTAATTTTGAACAAGCTGATATTGATTTAGAAAATATCATGGTAAATGCTCAAGATGAATTTTGTCGTTGGGATGCGGGACAACAATTATTGAAAGGCCATATAAATAAATTATTAAACAACCCAGCGGAAACCTTACCTGTAAGTTTACTTAACTCATTTAAGCATATTTTGAACAGCTCAATTGATCCAGCGCTAAAAGCTGAGCAATTAACCATGCCTACTTTTGATGAAATAGCTGACTCAATTGAAGGAGTTGATCCTGTCGCTTTAGTGGAAGCGATTGACAACATAAGAAAACAATTAGCAAATGGTTTAGCTGAATCATTAAAAGCCACATACCACTTATTAAATAGTGACGAATTTTCAATAGATAGTGTAGGTGTTGCTAATCGCTCATTGAAAAACGTTTGTTTGTCTTATATTGCTTTAATTGGTGATGAATCAGAAATCGTTAATAGTCAATTTTTAGCTTCTGATAATATGACAGATACGCTTGCCGCACTTTCATGTGGCGCAGACAATAATACTATTGCCTTTGATGAACAGATGAAGATTTTTGAAAACAAATGGCAAGATACTGTATTAGTTATGGATAAATGGTTTGTATTAGCAGCATCATTGAAAAGTGATGATATTTTTGAACGTTTAAATGATCTTTTAAAACATCCATTATTTAGCTTAACTAACCCAAATAGAGCACGTTCTTTAATAGGAGCATTTTCAGCTAAAAACCCTAAATATTTTCATTGTTTGAGTGGTAAAGGTTATCAATTTTTAACCGACCAAATTATTCAGTTAAATGAAATTAACCCACAAGTAGCTTCAAGATTAATAACCCCTCTTATTCAATTTAAAGGTTTTGATAAAGCCAGACAAAAACTAATGAGGGCAGAATTAGATAGATTAAATCGCTTACCTAATTTATCTAAAGATCTAAAAGAAAAGCTAGATGCGGCACTTAAATAAATATCTACTATAATGAAATATTACTTTAGTGTGAACATGACGTACGATGATTTTCTCCCATATTATCAAGGAAGAATTAGTACGGTCATGGTCATGAGTACAGAAGGGCAACGCATTCAGTTTCCTGCAATGCATATGAAAAAATTTTTGATGCCAAATGGTATAAAGGGTTTTTTTTGTATGCATACCGAAAATAATAAATTTATATCATTAGAAAGAATATATTAATTAGAGCTTCTGCTTTAAACAGTGGTCTGACCATTTTGATATGGATAATGTTTTTAATACATGCAAGGAAGGCACTGAAAAACAACGTTCTAACTCTTAAAATAGCCCTTTGTTTTAAACGGTTGTTTTAAACGGTGTTTTTTAAGTGGTCTGCTCTTCTCTACAAGTCCTTAAAAATAAGGGTAATAATAAGTAATTTTTACGCTTGATAGTTTTTTTAAATGATGCAATTATTGTTTAATCCCGTTTAAGGGGACAAACAATCAACGCATTATTATAAGAAGAAAATACTCTATTTTGGATCTGGGGAGAAAAGAAATGAAAAATAATTCTCGCAGTTACGGTAAATTGAAACCATTAGCTGTAAGTATAAGTGTTGCCTTGTTGTCGTTATCAGCGTCAACGACTCAAGCAAAAAATTTCCAATTAGGCGATTTTGATATTAGTTTCGATTCAACCTTCTCAGTGGGTTCTAGCTGGCGAGTTGAGAATCGTGATTGGGACAGCAATGTTGGTAAATCAAATAACGTCAATAATGGATTTGATTTTAGCAATTATCATCCTAGCTTAAATCTAAATCCAGATCCCGGAACCGTTTGGAACGGTGCAGGTGCATACTCTACTAACAGCGATAACGGCAATTTAAATTACGATGCTGGCGAAAGCTTTTCTAAAATTATCAAAGGTTCACATGATTTAGATATTCGATATAACAACATAGGTTTGTTTGCTCGAGGCATGTATTACTATGATTTTGAAATGATGGATAACGATCGAGACTGGACCAATGCTTCTTCAAATAAAGTGCATAATCCATGTCGAGATGATGATGCCAGAGACCAAGTTTGTCGAGATATTCGATTATTAGATGCATTTGTATACGGTGATTTTGATATTGGTGAAATGCCATTATCTGTACGTGTAGGTCAACAAGTGATTAGTTGGGGTGAAAGTACACTTATCTCTCATGGTATTAGCGAATTAAACCCAGTAGATGTTGCTCGCTTAAAAGCTCCAGGTGCAGAACTTAAAGAAGCTTTTATTCCCTTTGGTGCTGTTTGGGCGTCTTTAGGCGTTACAGATAACTTTAACATTGAAATGTTTTATCAATACAGCTGGGAAAAAACCATACTTCCTGCTCCTGGAAGTTACTTTTCAACTAATGACTTTGCTGGAGACGGCGGCCACTTTAATAATGTTCAATTAAATTTTGCTAGTAATCCAGACATGGATTTAGATTCATTAATTACGAATTTAAATGTTTTGGGTGACGCAATTCGTAGTGGTGGACTTACTGCAGCACAAGCTGGTTCTGCTTATTTAGGTGGATTTCCTACCAAATTAACCTTAAGAGAATCAGGTGCTGAAAATGAACCTGAAGACGGCGGTCAATACGGTTTACGTTTATCATGGTACTTACCTAGTTTTAATGAAACCGAAGTTAGTTTGTATTATATGAATTATCATAGCCGACGTCCTGTATTCTCTGGAGTTACAGCTGATTTTTCTCAAATCACTTCAGATGTACAAAAAATAGCATCAGGAGAAATTACTTATGATAATTATACTGAACTAGGTTCATTCTCACGCGTTGAACTTGATTATATTGAAGATATTCAACTATATGCCTTTAGTTTTAATACAACCTTGGGTGAAACGTCTGTTGCAGGCGAGGTTACTTATCGTCAAGATGAGCCTCTACAAATTGATGATGTTGAATTACTCTTTTTAGCTATGCCACAACAACTAGCTAATGCTGGCCTTAGACCTGATCTAGATGGTATATCACAAATTCCAACGGTAGGTTTAGGTGAAAGGGCTGACGGTTTTGTATTGTCAGATACCTTACAAGCGCAAGTCACACTAACGCATTTGTGGGGCCCTTCATTTGGAGCCAATCAATTTACAACTTTACTTGAAGTAGGTGGAATTGATATTAGAGATATGCCAGATCAAGATGTTTTACGTTTAAATGGCCCTGGCACGGCAAGAAATGGTGGCGTCGAAGGTAAAGAAGGTTTAGAGATTGGTTTGCAAGATGGCGTAGAAACAAACCCATTCCCTGATGATTTTGCATGGGGATATCGCTTAGTTGGTAAGCTTGATTACAGTAATGTTTTTGCAGGTATCAATGTTTCACCTAAAGTTGTATTTTCTCATGATGTAGAAGGAATAACGCCAGATCCTTTATTTTTATTTGTTGAAGATAGAAAGTCATTAGCTGTAGGCGTTGGTTTTGATTATCAAAGCCGTTGGTCTGCAGATATTAGCTATAACAGCTTTTTTGATGGTGTAGGTACAACCAACCAACTATCAGATCGCGATTACGTTTCTTTCAGCGTTAAGTATTCAATTTAGGAGCTGTTTCATGAAAAAAATTACAAAAACATCTAAATTACTATCAATTACTATTTCTTTACTGCTAACAAGTGGCTATGTGGCTGCAAAAGTGACACCTGAAGAAGCTAATAAATTAGGTAAAGAGCTAACCCCTATGGGAGCTGAACAAAAAGCCAATGCTGACGGCTCAATTCCGCAATGGCAAGGCGGTATCACGCAAGCACCAAAAGGATATGTTGTTGGTCAGCATCATATAGACCCATTTGCTGATGATAAAACCTTGTTTACTATTACATCGAGTAATGTGGATAAATACAAAGACAATTTAACACCTGGTCAAATCAAGTTATTTAAAACGTACCCTGATACTTACAAAATGAATGTTTATCAAACGAGGCGTTCAGCGTCGTTTCCTTCACATGTGTACGATGCTGTTAAAGTTAATTCTACACGTGCAGAATTAGTAGAAGAAGGTAATGGTATTACTCAAGCTTCGGTTGGTATTCCTTTTCCATTACCAAAAAACGGATTAGAAGCTATTTGGAATCATATATTAAGATATCGTGGTGAACAGGTTACGCGTGAAGGTGGACAAGCTTCACCTACAGCAAGTGGTGACTTTACTTATTTAGGTTTCGAAGAAAGTTTAATTCTTCCATATAACGTAAAAGGCGCACAACCAGAAGATTTACAAAAAACCAATATTCTGTTTAAGTTTAAACAAAAAGTTACAGAGCCCGCACGTTTAGCTGGAACTGCACTACTTGTTCATGAAACTATGGATCAAATAAAAACACCTCGTCAAGCATGGACATATAACACGGGTCAACGACGTGTTCGTCGCGCACCTAATGTAGCTTACGATACTCCGGGTACAGCATCAGATGGTTTAAGAACAACCGATGATTTTGATATGTACAATGGTGCTCCAAATCGATACACGTGGGATCTTAAAGGTAAACAAGAGTTATATATCCCTTATAACGATTATCGCTTACATAGCAGTGATTTAAAGTATGATCAAATTTTACAACCGGGTCATATTAATCCACAATATGTACGTTATGAAAAACATCGTGTTTGGGTTGTTGAAGCTAAGCTTAAGTCTGATACGAGACACACTTATAAAAAACGCGTGTTTTATATAGATGAAGATAGCTGGCAAGTAGCAGTTACCGATATTTATGATAATCGTGATGAACTGTATAGAGTAGGTGTTGCTCATGGTTTAAATTACTATGAAGTTCCAACGCAATGGTCTACGCTAGAAGTATTCCATGATTTACAATCTCGTCGCTATATTGCAATGGGCTTAGATAACGAAGCTAAAATGTATGACTTTTCAACTGAACTGAGTGATTCTTCATTTACTCCTTCAGCTTTAAGAAGAGAGGGACGTCGTTAATCTTAATTAAATGATGAAACGGCTGGCTCATGTCAGCCGTTTTTGTTTGTATAATATTAATTTCTTATTCAAACTGGTATAAGCTTAGATTAAATAATTTGGAGTTTTAATTTTTTATGTTACGTATTTTGATCGTTTGTTTGAGTTGTTTTATAGGTCTGTACGCTAATGCAGATGAAGTAACGACTTCTTCAGTACTTGCTCCATTAGCTGAAAAATCCCTATTACTTGATATAACAAGTGTACAGCAAAAAAAATTAGTCGCTGTTGGAGAAAGAGGCCATATATTACTTTCTGTTGATGGGAATAATTGGCAACAAGTTTCTGTTCCAACTCAAGTCACGTTAACGAGCGTGTTTTTCATAAACGACCTTGTGGGATGGGCTGTAGGTCATGATGCCACCATATTAAAAACTACGAACGGTGGTAATAATTGGGCTCTTCAATATACAAATCCTACAATAGAAAAACCTTTATTAGATGTTGTTTTTCAAGACCCCTTTCACGGTGTGGCAGTTGGTGCTTATGGCCAATTTCTTAGAACAATAGATGGTGGGAAAACATGGTTGTCAGAATTTCATGAAGAATTTTTATCAGCAGAAGATAAAAGTTTTTTAGAAGAATTGAAAGTTGATGATGAAGAGGCGTACTTTGATGAAAGAGAAAGTATTTTACCGCATTTTAATCGAATAATATCTGATGGTAGAACAACATATCTTGTTGGAGAAATAGGCTTAATTGCAAAAAGTAATGACTTAGGCCTTACATGGCTAAAGTTTGATGAAATATACAGAGGTTCATTCTTCGATTTATCTAGAACCCATGAGGGGAACTTACTCGTTGCAGGTTTACGTGGACATGTTTTTAGAAGTTTAAAAAATGGTACTCCGTGGGTTGAGAGTAAAACCGACACTACATCATTACTTAATTCTATTGTGTTATCAGATGAAGGGCGTATTTTTATTCTAGGTAATAATGGCGTTATTCTTGAGAGTCATGACGATGGTCATTCTTTTGTATTAAAAGTGCAGCCTGATGGTAAATCATTAATTGCAGGCGTTTGGTTTAATAATAGAATTGTTGCGGTTTCAGACGTTGGAATTAAAAACATTTTTATGAATTCTTCAGGGTTAAATTATTAATTATGACTATTAATTCTTCATCAAGTAATCATTCTCCAAAAAGTACAGAAAATGCTTTATTTAAAATGCGCTCATTAGTGTTATTTTTGTTTACTGTTATTACCGCATTTTTATTATTTCAAGCAACTCAGATCAAATTAGACGCATCATTCACAAAAAATATTCCTCTTCAACATAGCTATATGAAAACGTATTTAAAGCACCAAGAAAATTTTGGTGGGGCAAATAACATTTTAATATCAGTATGTGATGCAGAAGGCGATATTTTTAATGAATCTTTTTTTAATGCGTTAAAAGGAGTTCACGATCAATTATTTTTTATTCCAGGTATAGATAGAACGCAAGTTAAATCGTTATTTTCACCGAGTACTCGATTTGTTGAAATTGTTGAAGACGGTTTTGCTGGTGGACCCGTTATACCAGCAAGTTTTGTCCCTAATAAAGCGGGCTTAAATACTGTAAAAGGTAATATTGAAAAAGCAGGTATTGTGGGGCGAATTGTTTCAGACGATTATAGTTGTGCCATGGTAAATGCATCATTAATGGACGTTAATCCTGAAACAGGGGAAAAGCTTGATTCTATTAGTATCGCTGAGCAATTAGAAACCCAGATCAGAGGAAACTTTGAAAAAGATAATATAAGTATTCATATTATAGGTTTTGCTAAAATGGTGGGGGACGTAGCTAATGGAGCTAAAAGCGTTGTAACCTTTTTTGGTATTGCAATAGCAATTACAGCCGTTATGGTCTACTTCTTCTGTCGTTCAATAAAACTTACCATACTACCTATTGCTTGTTCGTTTGTTGCTGTTGTGTGGCAAATGGGGATGTTGTCAACATTAGGCTACGGCCTTGATCCAATGTCTATTTTGATCCCATTTCTGATCTTCGCTATTGGAGTAAGTCATGGCGTTCAGATGATAAACTCAGTGAAAAAACTCGTGTCGAAAGGCAAAACAAGTCTTGAAGCCGCACAAATCAGTTTCGCGGCATTACTGATCCCCGGTGGTATTGCGTTATTGTCTGATACTGTTGGGTTTTTAACACTGCTTTCTATCGATATTGGCATTATTAGAGAATTAGCTATTGCCGCTTCGTTAGGTGTAGCCATGATTATTTTGACTAATTTAGTGTTACTACCTTTATTAGTATCGCTTATTCATATTTCTCCAACGGTAGAGAAAAAAAGAAAAGCTTACCTAAAAATTACGGTGTTAAAGATCCTATTAAAAGAACTATTTGGGACTTTATTGCAAATTTTGCAACCAAAGGGCCAGCATCTATTATTCTTGTATTCACAGCCTTATTGTTTATTTTAGGTTATGTTAATTCGCAAAATATGAAAATAGGGGAGTTACATGCTGGCGCACCCGCCTTACATGAAACCTCTCGTTATAATCAAGACACTTTCTTAATCACTAATCGATACGCTATTAGTGTTGATTACATGTCTATTATCGTTGAAACAACGCCCGATGCATGTACACAGCACAACATAATGAATGTTATTGATCAGTTTCAATGGCGAATGGAAAACATTCCAGGCGTGCAATCGGCAATTAGTTTAGCGTCTGTCGCAAAAATAGTTAATGCGGGTTATAACGAAGGTAATGCTAAATGGCGTGTGCTTTCTAAAAATCAACAAACACTTGTTCAATCTATTGCTCGAGTTCCTTCATCAAGTGGTTTACTGAATAACAATTGTAGTGCTATGCCGGTTATTTTATTTTTGGATGATCATAAAGCAGAAACAATTAATAGAGTGGTTGATGCAGTGAAGCTTAATGCCAGTGAATTAAATAATGAGGAGGTAACCTTTAAATTAGCTTCAGGTCCTGTAGGTGTGATGGCTGCAACCAATGAAGCTGTTAAAGAAGCTCAATTGCCTATGATGTTGTATGTATATGGTGCAGTCATTATTTTATGTTTACTCAGCTTTAGAAGCATTAAAGCGACTATATCAGTGGTTGTTCCTTTATATATTGTTTCTATATTAGCGCAATGGTTAATGACCGCATTAGATATAGGCTTAACAGTATCTACACTACCAGTTATCGCTTTAGGGGTTGGTATTGGTGTGGACTATGGTATTTATATTCTTTCTACCATGAATGAAAGGCTTAAAAATGGTGCTACAGTCAAAGCGGCTTATCATGCCGCATTAACTGAAAGAGGAAGTGCCGTTATTATTACCGGTATAACATTGGCTATTGGTGTATCAACATGGTTATTCTCAGATCTTAAGTTTCAAGTGGATATGGGAATCGTATTAACCTTTATGTTTTTGGTAAATATGTTTGCTGCTGTTGTTATTTTACCCGCTATTGCCGCTTTTCTTTGGAAAGACAAAAAATAATTAAATTTATTTTATTTATTTCACAAAAATTTATAGTGAATAATTAACCATGAAAATGACCGTAAGGTCATTTTCTATTTATAGGAAGTGAATAAACAACATTTCTTATGAATATTTCGTCTTGTAACCCGTTTGTAAAACTTTCACTCCAATAAAAATTCCTCGCAATTGCTTAAAATTACTAATAAAATCCTAATTACCGTCTATCATTAAAGATGGATATGAAAAATGAATAATGAGTAAGCCCATTCAAAAGCATTTTATGAAGTTATTTTAAAAATGTCTAAATACTCATTTCTCATCTATCGTTAATAAAAAATATAACAATTATTACAACATTCAATAAAGTGTTTTATCCAAAAGGAACAAGGCATGGCATTAGTAAACGGTTTACCTTCCGTAATACTTAACAACGTTACAGAATTAATACATCTTAAAGTCCCTAAATCTATTGCACCATTAGTAGATCAATTTTCAACACTACTGTATGGAAATATATCAACACTTGATTTAAACAATCGAAATGACAGTGATATGTATGGTGCAACGTTAAGCTTATGGAACTCGCTTAATGATCACAAAATTAATCAACCTGTTATTAAAGTATTTAATCCTCAGGTATCCAAACATGGCTGGAAATCAAGCCATACGGTTATTGAAGTCGTTGTTAAAGATATGCCGTTTTTGGTGGATTCACTAAGAATAGCCTTGGGGAGGTTAGGATTAACCCCTCACTTAATGCTAAATAGTCCAATTAAAATTGTTAGAGATAACAATAATAAAATTATTCAATTGGCAGCAACTTCAGATAAAAAAATTAAAGCCACTTCAACAGAAACGGCATTTTTTATTGAAATTGATCGTATTACAGAACAAAGCTTACTTGATAGTGTAGTTAAAGAGTTACATTCAGTCGTTAGTGACATATCTCTTACGGTTACTGATTGGCAAACCATGCAAACTAAATTAAGCGAAATAATTACAACGGTTAAAAAATCTAAGTATTTTTGCAGTAAAGAAGAGCATAAAGATACCTTAGAATTTCTCGATTGGATACTAGACAATAACTTCACCTTTATGGGGTATCGCTCATATGATATTAAAACAATTAAGGGTGATATTGCTTTAGCGGCTCAAAATGAAACAAGCTTAGGCTTGATGAAGCAATCTAAAGGTTCTGAAGAGCGATTACTCTCTAAATTAAGTGAAGTGGCGAGAGACGTTGCTTTAGGTAATAACATATTAGTATTAACTAAATCTAATTCACGTTCACGTGTTCATCGTCCGGCTTTACTTGATTATATTGGTATTAAACGTTTTGATGCTAAAGGTAATGTACTGGGAGAAGACCGTTTTATTGGTTTATTTGGTTCAGCTTATTACACCAACAGCGCGCTTGATTTACCACTCATTAAATCTAAAGTGGCTAGTGTATGTGAATCTTCAGGATTTGCACAAGGTACACATGCTTATAAGGCTCTAATTAATATTTTAGAAACTTACCCTAGAGATGAAATATTACAATCGACTACCTCAACATTACTTAGTAATGTGTTGGGTGTTTTTCAAATGCAAGAGCGCGACTATACTGGGCTATTTGTTCGTAGAGATACTTTTGACCGTTTTTATTCTTGCATGGTTTATGTACCTAGAGAACGCTATAACACAAAGCTTAGAATGCAAACCCAAGCGTTATTAAAAGAAACCTTTGGTAGTGAAGAAGATGTAGAGTTTACGACTTATTTTTCTGAATCAGCTCAAGCGCGTACTCATTATATTGTTAGGGTTAATTCGACTAAAGCGGATATTGATGTGAAAGAAATTGAACGTAATTTAAATGAAGCGGCCTCTAGTTGGGATGATAAGTTAGCCACGGCCTTAAACTCTAATAAAGGTGAAGCATTAGGGAAAACACTTTCTAGAAAGTATGTTCACTTCCCACAAGCTTATAAAGATGAAGTTTTGCCAGGTTCAGCTTTAGTGGATATTGAAAAATTTGAAGCACTTACACCTGAAAATCATTTAGAGATGTTGTTCTATCAGCCTCAAGAAGAAAGTGCAGATAGTCGTTTAGTTAAGTTGAAGTTATTTCATCTAGGTGACCCAATTCATTTATCTGACGTATTACCTATTTTAGAAAACTTTGGTCTACGCGTTATTGGTGAAAGCCCTTATTCAATAAAAACGGCTGGCGGTGAAACCTACTGGATACTTGATTTTTCAATGTTACTTACCGGTAAAGGTAAATTTAACTTAGAAAAAGTACAAAGCTTATTCCAAGACGCTTTTGCTAAAGTATGGTCAGGGAAACTTGAAGATGACGGTTTCAACCGATTAATTTTAGGTGCTGAATTAGGCGGACGAGAAGTTTCAATCTTAAGAGCTTATGCAAAGTATGAACGCCAAATTGGTGGTACGTTTAGTCAAAGCTATATAGAAGACACTTTTTCTCGTTATCCAAACATTGCTAAATTATTGATTAAATTATTTAACTTGAAGTTTGATCCGCAAGGTAAATCGTCAGAAAAAGCAATCAATAAAACTGAAGATGACATTGAAACCTCTTTAGACAATGTTGCTAACTTAGATGACGATAGAATTATACGTAAAGTTGTTGAAATGATGAGTGCGACTATACGTACTAACTATTTTCAAAAAGACGCAAATAATGAAGATAAGCCTTATATCTCATTTAAAATTTTACCTAAGTTAATTAGCGAAATACCACAACCCGTTCCTAAGTTTGAAATATTTGTTTATTCACCACAAGTTGAAGGCGTTCATTTACGTGGCGGTAAAGTGGCTCGAGGTGGTTTACGTTGGTCAGACAGACGTGAAGATTTTAGAACTGAAGTTTTAGGTTTAGTTAAAGCGCAACAAGTAAAAAATACCGTTATTGTACCTGTTGGTGCTAAAGGTGGTTTTGTTTGTAAGCAACTACCCGAAGGAACAAGAGCAGAAATATTTGAAGCTGGTAAAGAATGTTATAAAACATTTATACGTGGTTTATTAGATATTACCGACAACATCGTAGGCGGTGAAATTGTACCACCAAAAAGTGTAGTAAGACTCGATGAAGACGATGCTTACTTAGTGGTTGCGGCTGATAAAGGTACAGCAACGTTCTCTGATATTGCTAACGGAATTTCAGAAGAATATAACTTCTGGATGGGCGACGCTTTTGCCTCAGGTGGTAGTGTAGGTTACGACCATAAAGGCATGGGCATTACCGCTAAAGGAGGATGGGAGTCTGTTAAACGCCATTTCAGAGAAATGGATATTGATTGCCAAACAACTGATTTTACTTGTATCGCTATAGGCGATATGGCGGGAGACGTATTTGGTAATGGTATGCTTTTATCTAAACATATACGTTTACAAGCGGCCTTCAACCACATGCATATATTTGTGGATCCTACGCCTGACGCAGCAAGTTCTTATAAAGAGCGCGAACGTTTATTTAATTTACCAGGTTGTACATGGGACGATTATAATAAAAAATTACTTTCTGAAGGGGGCGAAATTTATAGCCGCTCAGCTAAATCTTTAAAATTAACACCACAAATTAAAAAAATGTTGGGTACGCAAAAGCAAAGCATGTCTCCACTAGAGTTAATGCAAGCCATATTGAAAATGCAGGTTGACTTGTTATGGAATGGTGGCATAGGTACCTATGTTAAATCTTCAAAAGAAACACATTTAGATGTGGGTGATAGAGCCAATGATGCCTTACGTATAAATGGTAATGAGTTACAAGCTAAAGTAGTAGGTGAAGGTGGTAACTTAGGTTTTACTCAACTAGGGCGAATTGAATTTGCTGCTAATGGTGGGCGCATTAATACGGATGCGATTGATAACGCCGGTGGTGTTGACTGTTCAGATAAAGAAGTAAATATTAAAATTTTACTGAATAGTCTTGTGCAAAATGGTGATTTAACCGTTAAGCAACGTAATAAATTACTTTACGATATGACAGACGATGTATCTGAAAAAGTACTGGAAGATTGTTACCGCCAAACACATTCACTTTCAATTACCGCTATGCGTGGTGGAAGTCAGTTAAAAGAGCAATCTCGTTTTATTAGTGAACTTGAGCGAACAGGTAAGCTTGATCGCGCATTAGAGTTTATTCCTAATGATGATGAAATAGCCGATCGTTTGATCAAAGGTAATGGACTCACTCGACCTGAGTTATCCGTATTACTTGCCTACAATAAAATGGTATTAAAAGACGACCTAGTTTGCCCTGAAATTACCGGAAACTCTTATTACGATAAGTTCTTGGTTGAGTACTTCCCTAAGAAGTTACAGCAAAAATATTTAGTGGAAATGCAAAATCATCCACTACGAGCTGAAATTATAGCAACACAACTTGCCAATGCTATTGGTAATGACATGGGTTTTAATTTTATCAATCGAATGTTTGAAGAAACAGGTGCTACAGTCGCTGAAATTGCTAATTGTTACACAGTGGCAAGTAATGTATTTGGTATGACTGAAGTGTGGGAAAAAATTGAAGACTTAGATAATAAAATATCTACCGCTGTTCAAACAGAAATGCTATTTCAGATACGCCGAACAGTAAGAAGAGCAACACGTTGGTTCTTACGTCATCGTAATAAGTCGTTAAATGTTGCAGACTCAATTAAAATTTATCGTTCTACCTTTATTGACCTAAGTAATAATATATACACATATATGGTTGACGATGAAGTAGAGCAATTAAAACGTATTGAAAGCGATTTAGTTAAATCAAATGTACCTGAAGATATTGCAAACTATGTTGCTAAACTCAGCTCTATTTTCTCAGCAATGGATATTGCAGAATTAACCGCAGAAGGTGATAGAGAAGTGAGTATAGTGGCAAGTACTTATTTTGAATTAGGTGCCCGATTAGACTTACATTGGTTCTTAGATCAAATAACACGCCAGCCAGTAGCTAACCATTGGCAAGCATTAGCAAGAGCGTCATACCGTGAAGAGTTAGATTGGCAACAACGTTCTCTTGCTAGCGTTATTTTACGTACAGATACTAAAACAAAAGAAACGAAGGTGTTATTAGACAACTGGTTTGAAGAAAACCAACAGTCATTAGAGCGTTGGAATCATATATTAGCCGAGTTTAGAATTGGCGAAACTCACGAGTTTGCTAAGTTCTCAGTAGCCTTGCGTGAATTAATGCTACTTAGCTTAAAGTGTGATCCTGATAAGTAGATAGTGCCAATCGCACTAACCAACTGATCATTTATACTCGTTTAAATGGGCAATTACATCGTTATTTATTTAATAATTAGAACACTCCTTATTAAAATAAATGCCTTGCCTCTAAGCCTTTTAACTCTCGCAGAGTGGGAAAAAACTTAATAGACTTGGTATAAATCTTTATTAAATAGAAAGTAGCCTTTAATGGTGAATCTTTAACTGATAAAATCCCCGCCAATTGTGCGGGGATTTTTATTTTCACAAAAAAACACTCGTTTACTTATCTATTAATTTGCTCTGAGGTGTTATGTTTTATTCTGCTATTCGTAAAGTGTTTTTTAAGTTTGATGCTGAAACCATTCATGAAATGACCATAAAAGCATTAAAAAATACAGGAACCACGCCTCTAAGAGCTTTATATTGTCAAAACGTACCATCAAAGCCTGTAACGGTTATGGGGATTGATTTTCCTAATCCTATTGGTTTAGCAGCTGGGTTAGACAAAAACGGCGAATGTATTCCTGCTTTTGGCGCAATGGGCTTTGGTTTTGTTGAAGTGGGTACAGTAACACCTCGTCCACAACCAGGTAACGACAAACCACGTATTTTTAGAATACCTCAAGCAAGCGCGGTTATTAACCGTATGGGCTTTAACAACAAAGGGGTAGATTACCTAGTAGACCAAGTGCGTAAAGCGCAATTTAAAGGTGTTTTAGGTATTAACATAGGTAAAAACAAAGACACACCAGAAGAAAATGCGAAAGACGATTACATTCACTGTATGCAAAAAGTGTATAACTTTGCTTCGTATATTACCATTAACATATCGTCACCTAACACACCGGGTTTACGCTCTTTACAATACGGCGATGCGTTAAACGAGTTACTTTCTGCCCTTAAAGCTGAGCAAACTACGCTTGCTGAAAAATACGGGAAATACGTACCTATCGCAGTAAAAATTGCGCCAGACTTAACAGAACCAGAAGTAGAATCTATCGCAGAATGTTTAATTGCTAACAATATTGATGGCGTAATCGCTACCAATACAACACTTTCACGCGAAGGTGTTCAAGGCTTAGAACATTGTGATGAAATGGGGGGCTTAAGCGGCGCACCAGTTAAAGAAAAAAGCACACAAGTGATTAAGTTATTGGCTAAAGCGTTAGATAATAAACTGCCGATTATTGGTGTTGGTGGTATTTCAAATGGTGCTGATGCGAAAGAAAAAATAGAAGCTGGCGCTAAACTAGTGCAAGTTTACACAGGTTTTATTTACCAAGGCCCAGACCTAATTAAAGACGTAGTTAACGCACTTTAGTCTGCATTATCTATTTAACCTCAGCTCGGGATAAGCAAAGCGACTCAACAAGCTATTTTTGTGCCTAACTTCGTTGGATTTATGACTAATAGCCAGCTGTTAGATAGAAAAAATCGTCTTGTTATACACAAAAACATCAATGTTGAGACGCTAATATAGCTTAGAAAAACAAAGGAACAGGTTAAGTTTTTGATAAAAAATTGTTGTAATAAAAAACTCCGTAATGGAGTTTTTTTGTAACTATCTATCCAATATTAATTGTCAATTATGCTTAATATAAGTTTGATTCAATACATGTTAGAATTTAACCATATTATTATTTAAAATCACTAGGCGTATTTCATGTCTGCACATTCAATTTTCGACATTTGTGTTGAACCGATAGAACTATTTAAATTACTCAAAATATCTAACATGGCTGAAAGCGCTGGCGAAGCAAAAACCATGATCAGTGAAGGTAATGTTTTAGTTAATAAAAAAGTTGTCGATCAAAAGCGTAAAAAAGTACGCCGTGGCGATATTATCGAACATAACGGCAAAACGATTGAACTTGCTTTTAATCCAACTAAAAAACCAGCAGAAGTTATTAGTAAAATAGCATCAGCAAATGTAAGCGCAAAAAAGAAAAGAATAGCTAAAAGTAAAGCGCGAGTTATTGCATCAGGAACGGTTGCTAAACCGTTGAACGAACGTAAAAAGGAGAAAGCTGCTGAGTCTAAAACCATTTAGATAATAGTTCGGTGAAGTAGTCGAGTTTGTATCGAACGTTATTAAATTCATCGAAAACAAAAAAACTAGGGCCTATTCAACTTTGCTGATTGTTTTTGCAGTAGTTTATTAGTCTTTTATACAAGGTGATTCTACTCTAATGCGATAACGTAGTAGAAATAGCGAATAAACGCTGTTCTACGGATGCGTTTAAATGCTTGAAGCTCAGGCTGCCGTAGCCCTTAACTATTATATGTTAACGTTAAGCCTATAATAGTCGAAAATTCTTCTAGATAGATATGATGCCATAAACGCTGCTTTAGATATCAAAGCAGCGCTTCAAGTTTAGGGTATGGTTTTAACTAATTTATGACTTGCGCCTTTCTATCTAAACTACCACTAAAACGCGTTAACATAAGTGCAATTAAAACAACAACAGCGCCAACCCAAGGTGTATTCATTAAACCATGCTCTTCAACAATAATGCCACCTCCCCATGCTCCTATTGCAATGCCTACATTGAAAGCTGCAATGTTTAGACCCGATGCAACATCTACCGCATCAGGTGTGTATTTTTCAGCTAGCTTTACAATATAAACTTGCAAGCCGGGCACGTTGCCAAAAGCAAATGCTCCCCACACTAAAATAGTTACCACAGCGGCAACAGGGTTATAAGCGGTAAAGTTTAACACTAATAATATGCCAGCAAGTCCTGAAAAAATTATGGTTAATGCTTTAATAGGGCCAAAATTATCAGCCATTTTTCCGCCCCATATGTTTCCGACAGCAACAGAGATCCCGTACACTAAAAGTATTAAACCTACCGAACTAGGCTCAAAACCAGTCACTTCATTAAGAATGGGGGCTAAGTAAGTAAAAGCAATAAAAGTTCCGCCATAACCAATTGCTGTGATCGCATAAACTAATAGTAACCTTGGATGAGTTAACACTTTCATCTGGGCCGCAAGGTTAGTTGATTTAGCTTGCTTTAAATTGCTCGGGACGAGTATAGCGCTGCCAATCATGGCTAATAAACCTAAAATAGATACCGTTAAAAAGGTAGCTTCCCAACCAAATACTTGACCGATATAAGTACCTAATGGAACCCCTGTTACTAAAGCAACGGTTAAGCCTGTGAACATAATGGCAATAGCACTTGCTCCTTTTTCTTTCGGCACTAAGCTTGTGGCAATGGTAGAGCCTATAGAGAAAAATACGCCATGTGCCAGTCCTGTGAGTATTCTAGCTATTATTAATGCTTCAAAACTAGGTGCTTGCCAAGCGACTAAGTTTCCAATAACAAATAATCCCATAACCGATAGCAAGACGTTTTTTCTATTCCATTTACTTGTAAAAGCGGTTAAAACTGGCGCTCCTATCGCTACACCTAATGCGTATAGGCTAACCAATAAGCCTGCTGAAGGGATTGATATACTAAGGTCTTGTGCCATTGTTGGTAGTAATCCAACAATCACAAATTCGGTTGTTCCTATCGCAAAAGCGCTGAGTGCTAATGCAAGTAATGCTAGTGGCATCATAATCTCCAGTTTAATTAATACAGTGATTTGAAGTAGGGAGTTAAAGAAGCCCTTACTTCTGTTTGTTGGCGTAATTATTACCTGTTAAACTGTTGCAATAAATAGTGTTACTTACAAAATACTATTGTAATAAATGAGGTTAATTTGAATTTAAAAACAAGATCAGATGATTTAGAGCTTTTATTAGCCGTTGTTGAGTTTGGCGGATTTTCTGCTGCCGCTGACGCATTAAATATTCAAGTTGCTCGCATATCACGTTCTGTAACTAAAATAGAAAAAGATCTGGGCGCAACTATATTAATTCGTACCACTAGACGGGTTATGTTGACAGATGAAGGTAAAAAATTTGTTGATGCAGTCAATATTGGTCTTCAGCATATTCAAAATGCAGAAGCAGATATAACCGTTCAGGGAAAGATCCTGCAAGGAAAGTTACGTATTGATGCTGCTAGCCCATTTATATTTCATCAAATAGCGCCTCATATAAATGCGTTTAAAAAGGCTTACCCCAGTATTGAAATTGAACTTAATTCTAATGAGGGAATAGTCGATTTAATTGAAAAACGTACCGATGTAGCAATTAGAATAGGGAAGTTAGATGACTCAACACTACATACCAAAACTTTAGGAAAAAGCTCACTTTTTATCGTTGCATCTCCCCAATATATTGCACAAAACGGTTTACCTAAAAAACCAATAGATTTGAAAAATCATACCTTAATCGGTTTTTCAAATATTAAAACACTCAATAAATGGCCAATTAGAGGGGCTGATGTAATCAAACCAACAATAACGGCAAGTAATGGAGAAACTATCCGTCAACTAGCTTTATCGGGAAGTGGTATAACGTGCTTATCTGGCTTTATGGTTAATCAAGATATAGCGTCAGGTAAACTCATTTCATTGATAGAGTCATATAGAATTCAAGGAACTGATAGGGAGTTGGTGAATGCTGTATTTTATAAATCGTCAGCAGCTTCTGAAAGGGTTAAAGCATTTATAGACTTCATCAAACCCAAACTAACATTATGATGAATGTGAGTTTGGGATTGTTTACTTTGTCGGAATGTAGCCTAGTTCTTATTAATGGCACAATCCTGTATAAGATTTAGTGCTATTTCCATTCATAATCAGTTGGGTCGTTACGTTATTTTCTTCAAACGCTGCTAAACAATTAGTTCACACAGTATTTGATAAAATATCAAGATTAGAAGTGCATCCTGATTTAGGCGAAGTGCCTGCAAAATTAAGTCACTTAATTTACAAAGAGCTGATCGTTAATCCGTGTCGTATTTTCTATAAAGTTGAAAGTAATAGAGTATATTGTGATGCGGGAAGAGCGAGATTTACAACGATTTATCTTACAACGACCTGTCTAACCTAGAGCCATAAAAAACTATCATCTGAAATGCATGTTAAACATGTTTAAGCATTCTGTTAGAATAGCCAGCTATTAATTAAAGAATACCGAAACAGCATGTCAGAATTTAAAGCATTTTCACTTTTAGCGTCAATTATTGACCGCGTTAGTCTGAAAGGCTATACACAGCCCACTCCAATCCAACAAGAATGTATCCCTGTACTTATTAAGGGCAAAGATCTGCTTGGTATCGCGCAAACGGGAACCGGAAAAACGGCGGCTTTTTCATTACCTATTATCAATAATTTTGGCCGCAATAAAATTGATATTAAAGCTAAAAGTACACGTTCGCTTATTTTAACGCCTACTCGTGAGCTTGCCTCGCAAATAATGCAAAACATTGATGACTACTCTGATGGGTTAGGTCTTAAAACTAAAGTTGTGTATGGCGGTGTTGGCAGACAACCCCAAGTTGACGCTATTGCACTCGGGCTTGATATATTAGTGGCCACTCCTGGAAGGTTGTTAGATTTAATTGAAACAGGCGATATAAACTTTGAGGCGTTAGAAGTATTTGTATTAGATGAAGCTGATACCATGCTTGATATGGGGTTCTTTAATGATGTTCAAACCATAATATCTAAACTGCCAAAGAAGCGCCAAACACTCTTATTTTCAGCAACTATGCCAGCAGAAATAGAAATACTTGCACAAGCCATATTAAGAAATCCAATAAAAGTTCAAATTGCTGCAGAAACAGTGACTATCGACTTGGTTAATCAAAGCGTATACCAGCTTGAAAAAGCGAATAAAGTGCCTTTGCTGTTTAATATATTAGAAAACTCTGACTATGAAAAAGTACTCATCTTTTGTAAAACAAAGTATGGCGCCGACATAATAGTTAAAGCTCTAGAAAAAGAATCCATAACTGCTGCAAGCCTCCACAGTGGTAAAACACAAGCCGTAAGGGAAGAAGCATTACAAAACTTTAAAGAATCTACGTTAAGAGTATTGGTGGCAACAGACGTTGCTGCACGTGGCATTGATGTTGATAATATTTCGTTAGTGATTAATTATAATCTGCCTGAAGATCCAAGAAACTATATACATCGCATAGGACGAACGGCTCGTGCGGGTAAAAGTGGCAAGGCCATTTCATTTGCTGTAGAAAATGATGTAAGGCAATTAACCAATATTGAAACCAGCATAGGGCAAGCTATTCCTGTTGTTACGCAGCAGCCTTTTCATAAAGAATTTTCAAAAGCGCCTGTACCAAGTAAGAAAAAGAAATCGGTTAAAAAAACAACTAAAACCAATAAAAGTAGAACAAAGAGAAGATGAGAGCAGTATCAAAATGAATAACTACACCCAAATGGTACTATTTATTCTACAGTGTTCAATTAAATGGCACTAACCTTCGTATGCAATTGGGTCGGTTACGTTATTTTCTTCAAACGCTTCTAAACGTTCTTGGCAAGCACCACATTTTCCACAAGCTTTTTCACGGCCGTTATAGCAGGTCCATGTATTACTGTAGTCGAGGTTCATGCTAATACCGTCGGCTAAAATTGCAGTTTTATCTACGTTTAAGTATGGGCTAAATATTTCAACGGCTTCGTAGTTGGCAATTTGGCAAACGTCATTCATTTTCATTACAAATTCAGGTCTGCAATCAGGGTAAATGGCATGATCGCCTGAATGTGCGCCGTAATAGACTTGTTCAGCACCTACTGAAACAGCATAACCAACAGCTAACGAAAGTAAAATCATATTGCGGTTAGGCACAATAGTCGACTTCATGTTTTCAGCTTCGTAATGACCTTCAGGAATATCAATATCATCAGTTAACGATGAACCCGCTAATAATTGGTTGATGGCTGAAATATCTATTACTTTATGTTGAACACCTAGTTCATTACAAACTTGGCTTGCGCATTCAAGCTCTTTAACGTGGCGTTGTCCGTAATCGAAAGAGAGGGCATACACTTCTTTTCCATCTTTGATAGCGCGATTAAGTACGGTGAATGAATCCATGCCGCCTGAATAAATAACAACAACTTTGTTAGCCATTTGTAATGTCTCTTGAGGTACAATACCCGCAATTCTCGTTAAGTGATTAACAAGAGTTCGGGTTATAATAATAAAAGCGCGCATTTTACTAGAAAACCAACACAGGCTAAAGCACAAAAGTGAAAACAACTTGCTATAAAATTAATGAGTTCTTCGAAACCATTCAAGGCGAAGGTTCTTTTACCGGACAACCTTCTATATTTATTCGTTTACAGGGCTGTCCTGTAGCTTGTTCTTGGTGTGATACTAAACATACATGGGACATTAATCTTGATGATTCAGTGTCTACTGAAATAATGGCAAGTAAGCGTGAAGAATCTACCCAATGGGCTAATATGTCGGTTGAACAAATACTTGATTGGGTAAAAAAACAAGGTTACCAAGCTAAACATATTGTTATTACGGGTGGCGAACCTTGCATGGTTGACCTAACCCCTTTATGTGCAGGCTTTGAGGAACTTGGTTATAGTACGCAAGTAGAAACGTCAGGTACGTTTGAAGTGAGAGTTACCGATAAGTGCTGGGTTACGGTATCGCCTAAAATTAATATGAAAGGTGGCTATAAAATTTTACGTTCAGCGTTAGAGCGTGCTAACGAAATAAAGCACCCTGTAGCCACTGAGCATCATGTTGACGAGCTTCAAAAACTACTTGCCGAGCATGAAGTCATTAACACGCCAATTTATTTACAGCCTATTAGTCAAAAGCAACGCGCTACTGAGCTGGCGATTGAAACCTGTATTAAAAATAACTGGCGTTTGTCTATTCAAGTACATAAATATATTGGAATTGAATAGCGCTAATACCTAAATTTTATTAAGCGTAATACTCAAAGTAACGCCTGATGGATTGTGATGATCGTTCGCACTAATCATCCCTTGATGAAATTCCACAATAAGCCTCGCAATATAAAGCCCTAAACCTAAATGGGGCTGTGCTTGGCGTTTAGTGTCGCGCATCGATACCATAGAATCAAATAATCTATCTTTCATTAATTCAGGCAAGTGTTTACCGTTGTTACTTATGTGAATAATAAAGGTTGACGATGTTTCTTGTAAGCTAATGCTCACCTTATTGTCGTTACTAAATTCTACCGCGTTAGCAAATACTTTATCGAGTAACTGAGCGATATGTTCAGGTGAACCTTCTATATTGGGTGCTTTGCTACGAGCATTTTCTTCATTTAAGCCCGTTAATGAAAACCCTACCTCTGTGTAAATTTGTTTATAACCTTGCACACAGCCAAATAACACTTGTTGTAAGTTAAAAGGTACACGCTCTGTGGTTTCTAACATTTGCTCTAAGTTGGTGGCTTCACTCATATTGGTGAGTATTAAATTAAGGGTGTTTATGCCTGTTTGTGCACGTTCTATGTAAGGAGCTGTGCTATCAGGTAATTGCTGCATAGTGAGGTTTTCAAGAGAGGTTCTAACTACCGCAATAGGGGTTCTAAGTTCGTGAGATAAACGCGACGACATACCTTCAAGATAGTGGTTGTATTGGCTCAATCGATTAACGGCGGTTGAAAAGCTACGCGATAAGTCACCAATTTCATCGTTTGCAGTTGAAGCTACAAGTTGATTATTGATACGTCCGTTTTCATCAATGCTTGATTCTGCTTGGTTTCGTAGAGTTCTAATGCGGTTAGATATACGCGAAGCAAACAAAAAGAAGCTGGTTGCTCCTAATAACATTATGGCAATAATTGAAGTAAAGAGCTTTTCTAAGGCGCGGTTTCTTAAGGTTCTAATGCCGTTTGTGGTTTCTTCAACAATAACGGCACCATGTACTTGGTTATTAATATAAATAGGATAAGCGGCAGAAAGCACTACAGCTTGTTGGTCTGTGGTTAAACGCCATTGTGAATGCGCATTACCTTGTAACGCACTTTTTATGTGTTTACCTGTTAAGTGTTGAGCATCGTAAAGCTCGTCGATAAAGTCTTTAGGTGGCTTAGTTAAAAATTTATAATATAGCGGTAGTAGCCAGTTTTGCTCAATGGTGTTCCATAATGAGGTGATCATTGAATTGTTTGAATTGCTAGAAGTTGAATGACTTGTTGTTCTTTTATTCCACACACCACTGGCTTGTTTTAAATTTCCGGCCTTGGCTAATACGCGTTGATGTTGGTCGACCACCCAAACACTTGAGTTAGTGTAGCTCATGCCTTTTACAATACGTTCAATTTCAGGTGAGGGTACTAAAACCGTACCTAAAGTTTGCGCGGTACTTGGATTTGCAGAGCCAACACTGGCGAGTTCATCAGCAAACTCTGTATCTACATCATGAAAAGCAAAAGCAATATTATCGCCAACAATATCCATAGGAATACGTAGTTCTACATTATAACCTTGAGGTGTTTCTAACCAATGGCCTTGAATTTTAGGAGCTACGGTGATTATTTGTTTTTGGGGATTAGTTTGATTGGTTTGTGTAAAAGGTTCTGTTTCAATAATCGGTGTTTCAACCTTATATGCATCTAACCAACCAGCTTTTTTATTGCTGATAATAAAACGATTAAAGTTATTTTGCGGATCAACAAGTCCAATTTCTAAATGATCGTTTTTAAAAATACCACGCGCATTTTTATGACGATAAATCAACTTGTTATCAACCACAGTAAACATCATGTATAAATACTTATCGTACTGGCCTACGCTGGCGTTAAAGTGCAATGAATTTTCTGCTGAGGTTGATTGACTGAGCTGATTTTTTTCACCGTAGTAATGGGCGCGCGAGTTAAATAAAGGCCAGTCGATTGGTAGACCGTCTAATTGAATAGCGGTGGTTAATTTATAGCTGTATAGATCTTTTCCTTTTTCAACATTAGGAAGAAAACTTGCTTGATTATTAAAAAGGTTAGGGCGCTCATGTAATGCGGTGGCCAAAGCGCGAGCTGTACCTACAATGGTTTGCTCTTGACCGTAGCGTAGGTATTTTTCCATTTCCCACACGTATTGATAACCAAACCAAGGCAGGCTGAATAAAAAAGACGACAGTAAAAGTAACTTAATACGTAAACCAAATCTAAAGAACGACTTATTTTTAACGGGCATAGTTACAGTTTACGACCTGATTGTTGAAATGATATTTTTATCAATATACTTTTTATTAAGCTTTTCTTGCATATAGAAATATTAAGCATGGCTTGCTGAACTCATGCTGTTTTGTGTATCTTCATTCCAGCGATAACCCATACCATAAATAGTTTCAATGTAATCGAATGTATCGTCTGTTTTTATAAACTTTTTACGAATACGTTTAATGTGCGAGGTAATGGTACTGTCATCAACAAAAATATTAGAATCTTGCATGAGCTGGGTTCTGTTTTTTACATGGCCAGGGTGTTTAGCAAGTGCGTAAACCATCCAAAATTCGGTAATGGTTAGGTCGATTAATTGCTCCTTCCATTTAACACTCATGCGCTGGCTGTCTATTGTCATCGATCCTACGCTAATTAAATGATCTTCTTGTTGTGGTTGATTCATAGCATCTTGTCTGCGAAACAAAGCTGATATTCTTGCGCTTAAGTGAGGTAGACTAATATCTTTTGTTAAGTAATCGTCAGCGCCAATACGTAAGCCAGATACGGTATCAAAATCATTATCGCGAGCCGTTAAAAATATAATAGGTAAAGTGGTTGAAAGGGTGCGTAACCACTGACACAAAATAAAACCGCCGTCGTATTCTTCTTCTAAGCCAATATCTAAAATAACTAAATGGGGTAAGCGTAAAGAAAAGGCTTGTGTGGCACTTTCTCGATCTACATAGGTTTGTACCTGATATCCTTGGCTGCGTAGAACATCAGCATAGTTTTCTCTTATGGCTGCTTCATCTTCTACTATCGCTATGCGTTTACTCATTTATTCTTTTACCTTTCTGTTTTAGCTATTTAAGTCAAGCTGCACTCTTCAATGAGGTAAATATATCTAATTATTTCCCTAACTTCGCGCTTTTATTGATATTGCCATATTGTTGCCACATTTGTTCGTCGATTTTCCTTTTTTGCGTCGGTATTTCGTCCGACTTGTTTTGTTTAATAGTTACCAACAAAGAGTTAAGCAATTAAATAAACAACCACTAAAGGAAAACAATATGAAAACTTTTAACACAACTACACACGCAAACAAGGTAACTTCTCACTCAGTAACTAAAAAATCAGTTATTGGTTTATTGGTTATCGGTTCGTTAATGACAGCACCAAGCTATGCTTTTGATGAAGAATACAAAATCATGACAGCACAAGAAAAAGCGCAACAAGCAGATACTAATGTAGAAATAGGATTTGGATCAGGTGCTCTTGTGGGTGCTGTAGTTGCAGGGCCAATAGGGGCGTTTGTGGCTGGTTTTGTTGGTACGCTAATCGCTAAAAACGTCAATGCAGAAAATTCGATTGAAGATTTAGAGCTTACATTAGCCAGTAAACAACAGAATATTGATCACGTAATCGCACAACATCAAAAAGCATTACAAGCAACGGAACAATCATACCAAGCAGAGCTGTTATCGTTAGAAAGTAACTATAAAAAATCGGCTCAGTTGCAAGCTGAAAACTTGTTGATGAGCCTTCAGTTTTCAACAGGCTCAAGCGAAATTAAAGCCCATTACCAACAACAAATAAGCTCGCTAGCTAAAATGTTAGCCCAGTCGCCTGATCTTTCAATAGACCTTTCAGGTTATACCGATTTACAAGGTGACGAAGCATTAAACCAAGCTTTATCGTTAGCACGAGTAAATGCTGTTAAAAATGCCTTAATAAATGATGGGGTAGAAAGCGACCGCATTCAAATATTTGCTCTTGGTGAAAGCGAACCTGTAGTCGCGAGTACCGATAAAGAAATCAGTTTTTACGACCGTCGAGTAGTTATTAAGTTACATCAAACTGATGAAGGGCAAACAGCACAAAACTTTTAATTCTGTATTTTAAGTTATGTTATTCAATGTATTACAGGATATAAATTATTCTAAGGAGGTGGGTATATATTTATGAATAGATAGAAACATCAATAAATTGCTAATTGAAATTCTAGCTGATACTTATCAGCTAGAGTTTTTATTTACAAAAGCTTAAAACCATCTCTGTTTTTTCTTCAAAATCTTTATTCATTTCATCAATACTTATGCCGGTTCTTGCTCTAAGTAAATAACTTTGCCTTAAATCAAACATTAATGGCTGAGGCGAGGGCTACGTCTTTGTTAAATTTTAAAGAATAGCCCATTTTATTTTTGTATCGTTCATCACAAACTCTTGACTATAATTACTTGTTTATTATTGTGTGTGCATTACAAAATTCAGAGAGAAATAAAATGATAAGTAAAAAGTTAAGTGCAGGACAACAATTTCCAACATTATCGGTTGATAAATTAGAGGGCGGAAAATTAGATTTTTTAAACCCTAAGGGAGATTGTGATTGGCTTTTAGTGATTGTATATCGTGGTAAACATTGCTCGTTATGCAATAAATATTTATCAACCTTAAACGAGTTACTTCCTCAATTTAATGAATTAGGTGTGGATGTTGTTGCTATGTCTGCCGATCCAAAAGAAAAAGCGTTAATTCAAATGAATGAAATAAACCCAAGTTTTGAGGTAGGTTACGATTTAACTATTGAGCAAATGAAAACCTTAGGTTTATATATTTCAAATCCAAGGTCTGAGGCTGAAACAGATCGTCCATTCGCTGAACCCGGTTTATTTGTGATCAACTCATCGAACAATATTCAATTAATTGATATTTCTAACGCGCCTTTTCTACGACCTGAATTAACGTCAGTGATTAGAGGATTAGGTTTGATCAGAAATCCTGAAAATAAATATCCTATTCGAGGTACGCTAACTTATTAGTAGCTCTTTTATTATGCTTGCTCCTAATAGCGCCACTTCTCTTGTAGATAAAGTGATGTATAAAGGTTTATTTCAAGTAAGCGTGAAAATAAAGCTCCAGAATTGAATACATGGACTGAATTCATCGAATTGATACCAATGAGCAACAGAGTTCGTATTAATTACACGTAACGTAAATAACGCTTGGCAAGTTATACGCGAAGTTATATTTGTACACACTGAGGAATGAGAATACTACAGAGCAATAAAACTTCCATGGTTGGTCTTGGTCTTGTTCTTTTAATGAGAATAATTCGCGTAATTAGGTGACGAATTGCTTCTGAAAAGATAAAGAAATTTTAACAATCGAAGAGCACAGAGGAAGATAAATTGTTTTTAGAGCCATCGAAGAATCGTTTTAGCAAAATCACTTCATCAACAGTGCTTTTTATAAAGGAACGACCATTATTACAAAACATTGCTTTGAATTGATATCGCTCAAGCGCTCTGAAATACGCATATTGATCGGTAATGGGTAATAAATACTACTATAAAGTTTTTGTTGTGCCCTCTCGATCGACAATGAAAGTCATTATTAAAACGATGGGATAGAACTTTCTAATGACGAGATGGCGTTAGCTCATTAAATCAGATAACGGGCTAGTAACGCCTTTGGCACCATGCTCAATTACATGAGTATAAATTTGTGTAGTACGAATATCAGTATGACCTAATTGTTCTTGAACCGTTCTTATATCTGCACCGCGTTGTAATAAATGAGTAGCAAATGAATGTCGCAAAGTATGGCAGGTTACGTTTTTTTCAATATTGGCTTGATGCGAAGCGGCTTTAACGGCCTTACGTAAAAGTGTTTCATCAATGTGATGTCGTCTCAATAACTTTGATTCAGGATCTACACTTAAGCGAGATGAGGGAAATAAATAATGCCATCCAATGTCTTTATTAGCTTGAGGGTATTTTCTCGCCAATGCATAGGGTAAATAAACACCGTGATATTGAGGTTTTTCTAAATCGCTACAGGCAATACTTTTTGCTAATTGAATTTGTGTTTTTAGCTTACTGACTAACTCTTTGGCTAATGTAACTCGTCTGTTTTTACCACCTTTACCGTGCCATATTTGAATAGAGTGGTAATCAAAATCAATATCTTTAATTCTAAGCCTTACCACCTCCATAAGCCGAAGACCACTACCGTACATAATTTGAATAGCTAGCGAGTGCTTTTCATTGGTATGCATTAAAAGACTTTTAATTTCTTCTTTTGTAAGTACGACGGGGAGTTTGGTTTGAATACGACTTTTATTAAAAGCTAAATCGAATGTTAAGGGCTTATCGAGTACGTGTTTATATAAAAAAACGAGAGAATTTAACGCTAACGCTTGTGTTCTTGGAGCAACATTCATTTGATTAGATAAGTATGACAGAAAAGCTTCTACTTCACGATCATGTAAGTCAATAGGATGGGTCTGTTGGTTGTAGTTAATATAAGCCTTAATCCAATATAAATACGTGCCAATGGTTCTTTTAGCGTATCGTTTTAATTGCATTTTTTCTTTTATATAATCTAAAAATGGAGAACTCATATAATCACATTGGCAACTGTTTTTATATACAGTATAGCATAAATCTCGCTTTCTACAACAAAGCAGGATTTTTTCCTGCTTTTACACAGCTGCTAGCATAGGTAAAAAAGTTATATTGTTGATATTTCGATTAAAGTGACATAATCTAGGTTTTTAAAGTTGTTTGTAAATGTTTTGTGGAAAGCGGGAAATTTGCAAACTAATAAGCTGTTATATGCACTCAAATTGTATTGTTGGTTTAGCTAAAAATATTGTTATCAAACGTACTTTTGTAAACGCTGCTACGAGTTTCGCTATTATAGTTTTTCAATAGTCACTAATAAGCTTTGCCTTTTTAAAGAGACTTTTGTGGCAAAGCTATTATTTCGTTCTGGCATTTGTGGGTAGCTCAATTTATAGTGCGTTTATGACTACCGTCTTTTACTTTGAACTTGTGTATTTAAGTTCAGTTTTATCAGGCATATAACAAGCAATTCAACGGGACTTTTACAGCTGGCTGTGCTCGTTCCTCGCAATTTTAGCCAGCAATAAAAGCCCATTAATTGGGCGTTAGGCATATGGTGAACCCTGTCGATAATATTCAACCTGTAGATCAAGCATGTGAAGAATCCTCTTGGGAGATTATTTATCTTTTAAGAGAGCGTGGCCACCTTAAAGATCCCGAATCAATGACTATTATTCAAAAATACTTACTTGAATGCTGTAGGCGAATCTGGGAGCTACTTCCTGACTCAGGTAGTAGAAAAGGTGTTGAAGCTGCTGAGAAACTTTGCAGAGGTGAAATCTCATGGGAAGACGCCATGGAAACCGATTGGTATTCTGAGGGTTCGGCTTTTTTATTTGAATACGGCAAAGATACTGACCCTGAAATTAGTGAGTATATTGGTCAAATTAACTTACAAAGAACTACTATAGGTCGTTTACTTGTTCCACCCGTTTATATGGGCGAAATTGATATCAAGGAATTGCTTATGGAAGCTGCGTACTTTGCAAATACAGCCTTAAATTATCCCGGTATTAATTACGGAACTACAAAATCGCATAATCAATCAATGCGTGAAATCAGTAAATTTTTACCATTGGATTTGTTTAAAATAATGGTACCAAATTCTTTAATAAACAAGTTGGGTGAAAATATGCCTAACAAGTCATTGAAGCAGGACAAATAACAGTTGGCTTTGCTCCTGCGTCGCGATTTTAGCCAACAATTATTTGCCTCTGAATGAGGCGTTATATGCACTCAAATAGTATGGTTGGTTTAGCTAAAAATATTGTTATCAATCTTACTTTTGTAAGTGTTGCTACGGGTTTCGCTATTATAGTTTTCCAATAGTCACTAATAAGCTTTGTTGTTTTTATTACTGCGTAATGTAACAAAGCTATTATTTCGTTCTGGCATTTGTGGGTAGCTCAATTTATAGTGTGGTTATTACTACCGCCTTTTACTAGTTGCTTGTGTATTTATGTTTAGGTTTATCAGGCATATAACAAGCAATTCAACGGGACTTTTACAGCTGGCTGTGCTCGTCCCTCGCAAATTTTAGCCAGCAATAAAAGCCCATTAATTGGGCGTTATATGCACTCAAATAGTATGGTTGGTTTAGCTAAAAATGTTGTTATCAAACGTACTTTTGTAAACGCTGCTACGAGTTTCGCTATTCTAGTTTTTCAATAGTCACTAATAAGCTTTGCCTTTTTAAAGAGACTTTTGTGGCAAAGCTATTATTTCGTTCTGGCAATTGTGGGTAGCTCAATTTATAGTGCATTTATTACTACCGTCTTTTACTTTGAACTTGTGTATTTAAGTTCAGTTTTATCAGGCATATAACAAGCAATTCAACGGGACTTTTACAGCTGGCTGTGCTCGTCCCTCGCAATTTTAGCCAGCAATAAAAGCCCATTAATTGGGCGTTAGGTTTACGATGAAAATTTTAGCATTGGTATTTATGTTTGTGTCTTTAAATATTAAAGCAGAGAATGCATGTCCTATTGAGTCTGATGTAAATGATATGTACTCTCTATTTTTTTCAGTAGCGTATAAGCCCGATGAGATCGACGCCAATGCATATCAGGTAAACTATCCTGGCAAACGGAAGTCAGAAGTAGCTACCGCTTGCTTAATAAAAGCCGCATCTTTAGGTAATTGTGACGCGATAAAAGCAGCAAAACTATATTATGAAACTGGGTTTGGTGCTAAATCATTAGGTATAAATAAAGATATACTTTTAGCTAAAAAATACAAAGAGATGCTTTGGGAACAATGTAAACCTAACAAGGCATTGCAGCAGGACAAATAACAGTTGGCTGTTGCTCGTGCCTCGCTATTTTAGCCAACAATTATTTGCCTCTGAATGAGGCGTTATATGCACTCAAATAGTATGGTTGGTTTAGCTAAAAATATTGTTATCAAACGTACTTTTGTAAACGCTACTACGAGTATCGCTATTGTAGTTTTCCAATAGTCACTAATAAGCTTTGTTGTTTTTATTACTACGTAATGTAACAAAGCTATTATTTCGTTCTGGCATTTGTGGGTAGCTCAATTTATAGTGTGGTTATTACTACCGTCTTTTACTAGTTGCTTGTGTATTTATGTTTAGGTTTATCAGGCATATAACAAGCAATTCAACGGGACTTTTACAGCTGGCTGTGCTCGTTCCTCGCAAATTTTAGCCAGCAATAAAAGCCCATTAATTGGGCGTTATATGCAATTCTGAAGTAGGGTGCTTTAGCTAATAATTTAGTTGCTAACTTTTACTTTTGTAAGTGCTGCTACGAGTATCGCTATTGTAGTTTTCCAATAGTCACTAATAAGCTTTGTTGTTTTTATTACTACGTAATGTAACAAAGCTATTATTTCGTACTGGCATTTGTGGGTAGCTCAATTTATAGTGCGTTTATTACTACCGTCTTTTACTTCTAACTTTTGTATTTAAGTTCAGGTTTATCAGGCATATAACAAGCAATTCAACGGGACTTTTACAGCTGGCTGTGCTTGTTCCTCGCAATTATAGCCAGCAATAAAAGCCCATTAATTGGGCGTTAGGCATTTAGGAGAGTTTCGTGAAACGGATAGCACTTGGAGTTTTCTTATCTCCTTTGATTATTGCTCTAATTTGGACAATTCCATACTGGGGGCATAGTGCTTTAAGTTTTTGGGCGCTGTTCAATTTAGTTTTTGCTTACGTGTTTTTCTTATTTTTCGCAGCTATTTGTCATCTAATACTTCGAGCTTACGGCTGGAAAAAGTGTTGGCAATATACCTCTGTAATGTTTGTTGTCAGTTTCGTTTTAAACCTTATGTGGTCTCTCTATAGTACAGCAGGATACGATAGGTTGTTTTACTCACAAACATTAGTGGTTGAGTTTGGTCAAATTACAAATGCTGGATATTTACTAAAACTTCAAGAATCATTAATTAGTAGCATTATAATTTCATTAGCAATGGCATTGTTTTGGTATATCGCTGTTCATAAAACCAACAACAGTGTAAAAAATGCCTAACAAGCAATTTAACGGGACTTTTACAGCTGGCTGTGCTCGTTCCTCGCAATTTTAAGCCAGCAATAAAAGCCCATTAATTGGGCGTTAGCTGGTAAATCAAGGATTGGTTATGGTATCGAATCGTACACATAGGATTATTGCTGGAGTTGTTTTTCCACCCTTAGTTGGTGCATGTCTCTTTTTCTTTTTCACGGTACTACAGGCTGGTAAGGGAGGCGCATCTCAGGTAGTTACATTCTTTGTAATGATAATAGGCGCTTTTGTATTAATGGGTCTACCTTCTATATTATTTAGCTTAATAATGGAGTTTTGTGTACAACGAATTTCAAATAATAAAATAGTAATTATAGTTTCAATGTTTTTAGGAGTTGTTTGTGGTGTTCTCTTTGGGGTAGTTGGATGTATAGTTGGAGGGGCAACAGGTATATCGGTTGGCTGGTATTTAAGGCACCACTATGTAACCAGCTAACAAGTAATTCAACGGGACTTTTACAGCTGGCTGTGCTCGTTCCTCGCAATTTTAGCCAGCAATAAAAGCCCATTAATTGGGCGTTATATGGTAACAAAAGAATTCATTTGCTAAGGGATCTGTGGAAAGAAGGAGTATTGCCGCTTTTCTACAGCATAAGCGTTGAGTTTATCCAAACAACAAATTCTATTTAAAATCCCTTGACGCGTGCTAAGCTTCTTTTTAATCCTTAATCTTAAGTAAAGTTGCGTAAGTAGTGTCTTTTACTTGAAGCAACTTTACTTAAGATTAAGGATTGTCGCACAAGTTAAGGTGATTTTTTTATTTTACGCTTATGGTTATGTTGGCTGGAGCGCTTAGTGTTTATCTGAGTTACCATCTAACAAGCAATTCAACGGGACTTTTACAGCTGGCTGTGCTCGTTCCTCGCAATGTTAGCCAGCAATAAAAGCCCATTAATTGGGCGTTATATGCACTCAAATAGTATGGTTGGTTTAGCTAAAAATATTGTTATCAATCTTA
This sequence comes from Pseudocolwellia sp. G5-9, assembly GCF_055808995.1. Classification (NCBI taxonomy): domain Bacteria; kingdom Pseudomonadati; phylum Pseudomonadota; class Gammaproteobacteria; order Alteromonadales; family Colwelliaceae; genus Pseudocolwellia; species Pseudocolwellia sp. G5-9. Next base: position 1,063,950 of record NZ_CM147893.1, on the reverse strand, counting down.
CTTTTGTAAACGCTGCTACGGGTTTCGCTATTAAGGTTTTCCAATAGTCACTAATAAGCTTTGTTGTTTTTATTACTACGTAATGTAACAAAGCTATTATTTCGTTCTGGCATTTGTGGGTAGCTCAATTTATAGTGCAGTTATTACTACCGTCTTTTACTTCTAGATTTTGTGTTTAAGTTAAGGTTTATCAGGCATATAACAAGCAATTCAACGGGACTTTTACAGCTGGCTGTGCTCGTCCCTCGCAATTTTAGCCAGCAATAAAGCCCATTAATTGGGCGTTATATGCACTCAAATAGTATTGTTTGGTTTAGCTAAAAATTCGGTTATTAACTTTTACTTTTTAATGCGCTGCTACGTGTTTCGCTATTGTGTTTTTCACTAGTCACTAATAAGCTTTGTTGTTTTTATTACTACGTAATGTAACAAAGCTATTATTTCGTTCTAGCATTTGTGGGTAGCTCAATTTATAGTGTGCTTATTGCTACCGTCTTTTACTTCTGATTTTTGTATTTTAGTTCAGGTTTATCAGGCATATAACAAGCAATTCAACGGGACTTTTACAGCTGGCTGTGCTCGTCCCTCGCAATTATAGCCAGCGATAAAAGCCCATTAATTGGGCGTTATATGCAATTCATGTAGTAGGGGGCTTTAGCTAATAATTTGGTTATTAACTTTTACTTTTGTAAACGCTGCTACGGGTTTCGCTATTATAGCTTTGCAATAGCCACTAATAAGCTTTGTTGTTTTTATTACTTCGTAATGTAACAAAGCTATTATTTCGTTCTGGCATTTGTGGGTAGCTCAATTTATAGTACGTTTATTACTACCGTCTTTTACTTCTGGCTTTTATATTTAAGTTCAGGTTTATCAGTCATATAACAAGCAATTCAACGGGACTTTTACAGCTGGCTGTGCTCGTTCCTCGCAAATTTTAGCCAGCAATAAAAGCCCATTAATTGGGCGTTATATGCACTCAAATAGTATTGTTTGTTTAGCTAAAAATATTGTTATCAAACTTACTTTTATAAACGTTGCTACGGGTTTCGCTATTGTCGTTTATCAATAGTCACTAATAAGCTTTGCCTTGTTAAAGAGACTTTTGTGGCAAAGCTATTATTTCGTTCTGGCTTTTGTGGGTAGCTCAATTTATAGTGCGTTTATGACTACCGGTTTTTACTAGTTGCTTGTGTATTTATGTTCAGGTTTATCAGGCATATAACAAGCAATTTAACGGGACTTTTACAGCTGGCTGTGCTCGTTCCTCGCAAATTTTAGCCAGCAATAAAAGCCCATTAATTGGGCGTTATATGCACTCAAATAGTATTGTTGGTTTAGCTAAAAATATTGTTATCAATCTTACTTTTGTAAACGTTGCTACGGGTTTCGCTATTAAGGTTTTCCAATAGTCACTAATAAGCTTTGTTGTTTTTATTACTTCGTAATGTAACAAAGCTATTATTTCGTTCTGGCATTTGTGGGTAGCTCAATTTATAGTGCGTTTATTACTACCGTCTTTTACTTCTGACTTTTGTATTTTAGTTCAGGTTTATCAGGCATATAACAAGCAATTTAACGGGACTTTTACAGCTGGCTGTGCTCGTTCCTCGCTATTATAGCCAGCAATAAAAGCCCATTAATTGGGCGTTATGTGTAAAGGAGGGGGGTGTGATTCGTAATATAATTTATATTATTTTAGCTATATTTTTCACTTTTCTAACCTATGAAAGACTCCCTAGAAATGGCTGTCAACCATCTGGAATTTGTGTTGATTTTGAAGTATTTGAACTAACAGGGATTTTGTTTTTCCTTTTAGCTATTTTATTCTCATTTCTTTGTCTAAAAAGAATCTTTAGTCAAACTAACTTTACCAACTTAATTGATTGTAATGGCAAGGATTTAACGGATATTGAGAAGTAATTTACACATAACAAGAAAATGAAGTGGGACTAATTACAGCTGGCTGCCTCACTTCGTTCGTTATTTTAGCCAGCAATAATTAGCCCCTTATTTGGGCGTTATATGCACTCAAATAGTATTGTTTGTTTAGCTAAAAATATTGTTATCAATCTTACTTTTGTAAGTGTTGCTATGAGTTTCGCTATTGTCGTTTTTCACTAGTCACTAATAAGCTTTGTTGTTTTTATTACTGCGTAATGTAACAAAGCTATTATTTCGTTCTGGTATTTGTGGGTAGCTCAATTTATAGTGCATTTATTACTACCGTCTTTTACTTTGAACTTCAGTAATTAAGTTAAAGTTTATCAGGCATATAACAAGCAATTGAACGGGACTTTTACAGCTGGCTGTGCTCGTTCCTCGCAAATTTTAGCCAGCAATAAAAGCCCATTAATTGGGCGTTAGGCGTTTATCGTTTGGTTCATTTTAATTTAATTAATAAAAGGAAGTCGTATGAATAAGGATGTAATTGTAAAATTTATTGAAAATGTTAAGTTGTTAATTCAAGAGAATGGAGAAAAAGAAGATGCTTTTTTAACAATTGAGATTGTGGAAAGTATTAATGATTTCATTAATAAAGACGACTTCTTTAATTCAAATATTATTGGAAAGTATTTAACGGAATACATATCTTCAATCATGAAAGTTAAAAGCCTAAAGTACGATGATGAAACCTTCGATGCAATATACTTTCTTTGGTCAGTTATAGATGCGTACTCTGATGAAGAGACTAGAGGTTTAGTAACATCATCGATTACAGATACTGATTCATTTTCTAACTTTAAAGTTTATATTCAAGGGATGAGGCATAATTCGTAAGCATATTTACATTATATTAATCACGCCTAACAAGCAATTTAACGGGACTTTTACAGCTGGCTGTGCTCGTTCCTCGCAATTATAGCCAGCGATAAAAGCCCATTAATTGGGCGTTATGTGCTATGAATAAATCTGCAGCAATATTTAAAATTAATGAAGCAATTTCAGATGATTCTCAAGTCATTACTCCTAAAGGGCGTGACTATGATGAATATGTAATTGAAGTTACAGATAAATTGATTGCTAATGTTATTGAACCAGTGAAAGCTAATGTAACTTCCGCTTGTTTTCCTGAATATTATTTGGATAAATATCAATCATCAGAGGTTTGGTGTATAGCTCAATGTAAGGATAATTGGTTACTTACTATCGCAAGTGAAAATGAATTTGCCCTCGGATTTGGAGATAGTCCAAACAATATAATGATGTTAGGTTTTTCTTCCTCTGATGTACTGGCTGAGTGGCTTGGTTAAAATTGCACATAACAAGTCACTGCAAAGGACTAAAAACAGCTGGCTATTGCTCGTGCCTCGCTATTTTAGCCATCAATTTTTAGCCTCTGAGTGAGGCGTTATATTTCAAGGATACTATGTCGTACGGTGTAATATTAGCCAAAATACTCCCTCAAGATTTTTTGAATGATTTTCTTGATGGTAATTTACATCTGAATAGTGATGCTTTTTTCACTCGAATAGATAATGATGGGTTTCTTCGTTCTGATCCTAATGAAGGGGCTGATGAAGCTATTCAATTTAAAAACATATCTATTAAAGACAAGGAAGGTAAATGGGTACCTATCGGAGGAGCTAAAAGCCCTTTGATTTACAGATATAATAATAAAAAGTCCCGTAATATTCTTTGTCTATATATGTTCACAACTAAAAAAAGTTATGAGTTCGACAAACGAAATATGGAATTTGGAGATGTTGCAGTTGTTATTAAAGATTTGAAAGAGTTTATTAAACGTATAAAAACTGCTTCAATCAAAAAAGAAATGGGATTATTTCAAGCTCCTGTAGAATATATAGATAAAAAGGTTCATCACGGTAAAATGGGACCTTTTAGGAAGTTCTCAGAATATGAATATCAAAGTGAATTCAGGTTTGTGCTAGATTCAGAAGTACAAATGTCAAAAGAATTTATAAAATTACCTATTGGTGATATTCGAGATATCACGATGGTTTGCCCAAGCGATAAGTTATCAGAGCTTCCTAACAAAGTTCAACGATATTGAAATATAACAAGAAATTAAACAAGGACAAAAAACAGTTGGCTTTTTGTTCACTACGTTCACTTATTTTAGCCAACCATTTTTTGCCTGTTAATTGGGCGTTATATGCAATTCATGTAGTAGGGTGCTTTAGCTAAAAAGGTTGTTATCAAAAATACTTTTGTACACGTTGCTTCGGGTTTCGCTATTATCGTTTTTCAATAGTCACTAATAAGCTTTGCCTATTTAAAAGACTTTTGTTGGCAAAGCTATTATTTCGTTCTGGCAATTGTGGGTAGCTCAATTTATAGTGCATTTATTACTACCGTCTTTTACTTTGAACTTTTGTATTTAAGTTTAGATTTATCAGGCATATAACAAGCAATTCAACGGGACTTTTACAGCTGGCTGTGCTCGTCCCTCGCAATTTTAGCCAGCAATAAAAGCCCATTAATTGGGCGTTATATTTACAATCAGCAGGGAGCATATTTTGAAACTTTCTATTATTATTTTCTTTGTTTTTCTAATTGGCGCATGCGCTTCCCGAAATAACACTGAATCTGAATTCGCTTATAAAAACAACTTTAGTTATTCTGACTTAGCAAAGTTACACAAGCTCCAATCAAAAACTAAAAAAGGGTTTCAATATGAAGTATATGAATTGATTCCAGAGCATAATAAATTTTGGTCGCCAGTAGCAAAAAAGTGCCGACCGTTAATACAGAAAGAAGGTATCAAGTCGTTTAAGTTTATCTTCGTTTTAAACAAATCAGGCGATGTTATTGATGCTAGATCCGAGCTAGATACTAATGGAGTTAATTGTTTTTTAACTGGTATTAAGCAAATTAAGTATCCATCACCACCATACGAAAATTGGTATGAGATAGTGAGTGTAAAGTAAATATAACAAGCAATTCAACGGGACTTTTACAGCTGGCTGTGCTCGTCCCTCGCAATTTTAGCCAGCAATAAAAGCCCATTAATTGGGCGTTAGGTGCACATGAAAGCTGCTATTTTCGTATTCTTAATTGGGGTAAGTTTGTTACTTTACTCTTTCATCTTAGAGCCATATTCAGATCCTGAGTTATTTAACCAACAATATATGTCGTTGGATAACTCTCAAAGTGCTGAATTTTATGCTTTAAGAGAGGAAATGCTAACACCTAAATATTTGCTACAAGATCTTGGTATAACCATCATTTCATTCTTATTTATTCTAATGTTACTTTTAAAACTTGGTAAAGGTAAAATTAAAACGCCAAATAAACCTTTGTTAATACTATTAGCTTTCACTCTTCCATTTATTACTGCTGCTGGTTCAGTTTTTGATTTATTTCAAGGGTTATTTCGAGGTGAGTTTCCTCACTGGGCAGACTCAATAGGTATTCCATTATCAGGTATCCCCATTATTTTTATTGTACTTTTTATTTGGTCAATGTTGCATTTGTTATTTATCTCAATAGGTCAGACTCCGGTAACTAAAGTTAAAATAACTCCTTTACCTATATCTTCTTCACTTAGCTTTAAGCTTAATCCATGGATTATTTTTGTATCATTCATAACCATTATTTTAACTTGTTTGTCTACAGTATATGGACAGTATTGGGTTTCAGTGCCAGGGGTATTTTGGTTATATTATTATTTATCCATTGGAGCTATCCGACTGGAAGCAAAGTGCACCTAACAAGCCACTCAAGCGGGACTAAAAACAGTTGGCTACTTTCGCTCCGCTCGGTATTATAGCCAACAATTTTTAGCCCCTTAGTGGGGCGTTATATTTTTAATCAGGATCGGAGTTTATGTTAAGAAAAGGACTTAAATACTTATTCATATTAATAGGTATTGGAGCCGTGCTTTATGCACTTTTTGTTTACTTGGTTGTTATAGGGCTTCAAAAAGAAGAAGAACAAGAAAGAGTTGCAATTATTGAACTACTCAATAATACCAAAGTTATCACTGAGGTGACTGGCAATATTTCAGAAGTCGAACGAGTAATATCAGGTCAGTACGATGAAAGCATAGAAGAGCGAGAGAGTATTTCATTTTCTGGAGATTTAGGTTCCGCAGTAATTGAAGGTTCACGGGTTTCAAACGGTGAAGTTGTGTTTATTAATGGAAGCATAACCTTAAAAGGTGAAAGTTTTCCGATGGAGTTTAAATACCCTGAAGGCACAACCGAGTTTAACTTTGATTGGGATTTTGAATTTAGCTTTTAAAAATATAACAAGTTGCTTAAACGGACAAAAAACAGCTGGCTTTTGCTCGTTCCTCGCTAATTTTAGCCAGCTATTTTATTGCCGCTTAGCAAAGCGTTAGAATTATAAGGATATCCCCAATGTTTAGGTTATTATTAATTGTTTTTTTACTATCTGGTTGTGCAGCAACTGAGAACAAACCACTAACGATAAGCAACAAAGAGGCTTTAGGAAAAATAGGTGTTATTTCTACGATTGGTGATGATCTATTATGTAAATACATTGGTTTTACTATCTTTAACAACAAAGAAAATAATTATAAAATCCCCAATAAGTTCAATGAAGTGCTTACCACTAAAATTACTGAAAAACTATCTAATTTAAACTTTGTTGTTGAACCTTTAAATAGTGACTTAGTTACTTATAAAAAAGATGAAAAAGGTGCTTCGTCTTTTAAAAATATCAAATTTAATGAATCAGTTATTGCTGCCAAATCGATTGATACCTTAGTAATTTATGATGGTAGTCTTCGTTATAATTCTACAGGTGGATATTATGCTAGGGAAAACGCCCTAAATACCTTCGCAGGTTTGTATGTTTATAGTCTATCATCGAAAAAATTAATTGGTGTCTCTTCCATGTATAAAACTGATTTAAAAAGAAAGTTTAGTTGTGAACTTGATTCACTGTCACCAACAAGTGATATGTTTAACCTTATTGAAAAGTCAGGATTAGAAATACAAAAAGAACTTGTAAATAATGTCTTTGTAATTGCAAAATAATTCTAACAAGAAATTAAACAAGGACAAAAAACAGTTGGCTTTTTGCTCGTGCCTCGCTAATTTTAGCCAACAATTTTTTGCCTGTTAATTAGGCGTTATATGCACTCAAATAGTATGGTTGGTTTAGCTAAAAATATTGTTATCAACCTTACTTTTGTAAACGCTGCTACGAGTTTCGCTATTATCGTTATTCAATAGTCACTAATAAGCTTTGCCTATTTAAAAGACTTTTGTGGCAAAGCTATTATTTCGTTCTGGCTTTTGTGGGTAGCTCAATTTATAGTGTGGTTATTACTACCGCCTTTTACTAGTTGCTTGTGTATTTATGTTTAGGTTTATCAGGCATATAACAAGAAATTCAACGGGACTTTTACAGCTGGCTGTGCTCGTTCCTCGCAATTTTAGCCAGCAATAAAAGCCCATTAATTGGGCGTTATATGCAATTCATGTAGTAAGGTGGTTTAGCTAAGAATTTAGTTACTAACTTTTACTTTTTTATGCGCTGCTACGAGTTTCGCTATTGTAGTTTTTCAATGGCCACTAATAAGCTTTGCCTTTTTAAAGAGACTTTTGTGGCAAAGCTATTATTTCGTTCTGGCATTTGTGGGTAGCTCAATTTATAGTGCGTTTATTACTACCGTCTTTTACTTTGAACTTTTGTATTTAAGTTTAGATTTATCAGGCATATAACAAGCAATTCAACGGGACTTTTACAGCTGGCTGTGCTCGTCCCTCGCAATTTTAGCCAGCAATAAAAGCCCATTAATTGGGCGTTAGGTGTTTTTTCTTTATGTTTATTATTGTTTTAAATCGGCTTTGAATTTAAAGTATTATGCTTTGTTAACAAGGTTAAACTTTTAAGTTTTTAATTTTGTGTTTTATCAAAATCAGGTGATTAAGGAAAAATCATTAACTTCTGTGAAAAGGACTTTTCAATTCAAGTATTCTTTTCTCGGTTAAACTTTCTCACTTTAATTTTGAATTATAGCTTTGTGCCTTTGTTAAGTGTTTTGGCGGTAAACCGCGCAAGTATTGGTTAAGCACCTAACAAGCCAAATCAGCAGGACAAATAACAGTTGGCTTTGCTCCTGCGTCGCTTATTTTAGCCAACAATTATTTGCCTCTGTTTGGGGCGTTATATGCAATTCTGAAGTAGGGTGCTTTAGCTAATAATTTAGTTGCTAACTTTTACTTTTGTAAGTGCTGCTACGAGTATCACTATTGTAGTTTTCCAATAGTCACTAATAAGCTTTGCCTATTTAAAAGACTTTTGTTGCAAAGCTATTATTTCGTTCTGGTATTTGTGGGTAGCTCAATTTATAGTTTATTTATTACTACCGTCTTTTACTTTAAACTTCAGTATTTAAGTTTAGGTTTATCAGGCATATAACAAGCAATTCAACGGGACTTTTACAGCTGGCTGTGCTCGTCCCTCGCTATTTTAGCCAGCAATAAAAGCCCATTAATTGGGCGTTATATGCAATTCATGTAGTAGGGTGCTTTAGCTAAAAATATTGTTATCAAAAGTACTTTTGTAAACGTTGCTACGGGTTTCGCTATTATCGTTTTTCAATAGTCACTAATAAGCTTTGTTGTTTTTATTACTTCGTAATGTAACAAAGCTATTATTTCGTTCTGGTATTTGTGGGTAGCTCAATTTATAGTGCATTTATTACTACCGTCTTTTACTTTGAACTTTTGTATTTAAGTTTAGATTTATCAGGCATATAACAAGCAATTCAACGGGACTTTTACAGCTGGCTGTGCTCGTCCCTCGCAATTATAGCCAGCAATAAAAGCCCATTAATTGGGCGTTATATGCAATTCATGAAGTAGGGTGCTTTAGCTAACAATTTGGTTATCAACTTTTACCTTTGTAAACGTTGCTATGAGTTTCGCTATTGTCGTTTTTCAATAGTCACTAATAAGCTTTGCCTTGTTAAAGAGACTTTTGTGGCAAAGCTATTATTTCGTTTTGGCAATTGTGGGTAGCTCAATTTATAGTTCATTTAAAACTACCGTCTTTTACTTTGAACTTCAGTAATTAAGTTAAAGTTTATCAGGCATATAACAAGCAATTCAACGGGACTTTTACAGCTGGCTGTGCTCGTCCCTCGCAAATTATAGCCAGCAATAAAAGCCCATTAATTGGGCGTTAGGTTTTCCGGAGAATTAGTTGAATACTGGTAATTGGGATAGCGCCATTATTAAAAGTATAAGTTATGTCAGTATCATTTTTTCTGCATATGTTTGGGTTATCGCAAAATCAACTAATGACATTTTTAGCTCTATTGGATCTTTATTTCTTTATCTAAGCTTTTATTTATTCTTTTCTATTTTAGGCTGGCTATTTATCGGTTATCCAATGCATTGGCTTATTTGTAAATATACAAATAAGCATTATGGTTACTATGTTTTAACAGCTTTCCCTTTAGGTTTATTATTTTATTTTGTTTTCCCTCTGTTTTACTATGTTTTTCCTATGTATTATTTTATGGTAGCAATGCAAATATTGATTTTTAGACTTTTCGTGTTTAAAAAAGCTATATCTTTTACAGATGTAATGAAGGTATTAATTTTTAAGGTTTTACGCATTTAAAACCTAACAAGGCATTGCAAAGGACTAAAAACAGCTGGCCGTTGCTCGTGCCTCGCTATTTTGGCCATCAATTTTTAGCCTCTGAATGAGGCGTTATATGCACTCAAATAGTATTGTTTGTTTAGCTAAAAATATTGTTATCAATCTTACTTTTTTATGTGCTGCTACTAGTTTCGCTATTATCGTTATTCAATAGTCACTAATAAGCTTTGCCTATTTAAAAGACTTTTGTTGGCAAAGCTATTATTTCGTTCTGGCATTTGTGGGTAGCTCAATTTATAGTGCGTTTATTACTACCGGTTTTTACTAGTTGCTTGTGTGTTTATGTTTAGGTTTATCAGGCATATAACAAGCAATTCAACGGGACTTTTACAGCTGGCTGTGCTCGTTCCTCGCAAATTTAGCCAGCAATAAAAGCCCATTAATTGGGCGTTATGAGTACCTATGGTTCGGAAGTTAAATCTAGCCGAGGAAGAAATAATGAGTCAACTTCTTCAGCTCGCAAATATGGAAGTTAATCTAAAAGCTCTTATTGTTAAACCACTTGATGATGGTGGCATGGGGAGTTTAGCTTTTGGCCCAAATCATGAAAATAGGATGTTTGGGAGGCAAGCCTCAGAATATACCTTTGAAGATTCAGATGGTACAAAAGTCTTAGCAACTCTATATCTTGATAAAGAAGGTGAAATTTACGAACTAGATGTTTGGAAAGTTGATTTTTCTCCAACTCAAAGGTTAAAGTAAGTACTCATAACAAGCCAATTAAGCGGGACTAAAAACAGTTTGCTCGGTTTCGCTTCGCTTCACATTTTAGCAAACAATTTTTAGCCCCTTATTGGGGCGTTATATGCAATTCATGAAGTAGGGTGCTTTAGCTAACAATTTGGTTATCAACTTTTACTTTTGTAAACGTTGCTATGAGTTTCGCTATTGTCGTTTTTCAATAGTCACTAATAAGCTTTGCCTTGTTAAAGAGACTTTTGTGGCAAAGCTATTATTTCGTTTTGGCAATTGTGGGTAGCTCAATTTATAGTTCATTTAAAACTACCGTCTTTTACTTTGAACTTCAGTAATTAAGTTAAAGTTTATCAGGCATATAACAAGCAATTCAACGGGACTTTTACAGCTGGCTGTGCTCGTCCCTCGCAAATTATAGCCAGCAATAAAAGCCCATTAATTGGGCGTTATATGCAATTCATGTAGTTGGGTGTTTTAGTTAAAATTGTTTTTACCAAAAGTACTTTTGTAAACGCTGCTACGGGTTTCGCTATTGTAGTTTTTCAATAGTCACTAATAAGCTTTGTTGTTTTTATTACTGCGTAATGTAACAAAGCTATTATTTCGTTCTGGTATTTGTGGGTAGCTCAATTTATAGTGCGTTTATTACTACCGTCTTTTACTTCTAACTTTTGTATTTAAGTTCAGTTTTATCAGGCATATAACAAGCAATTCAACGGGACTTTTACAGCTGGCTGTTTCGTTCCTCAACATTTTAGCCAGCAATAAAAGCCCATTAATTGGGCGTTATATTTTCAAAGCAGGTCGAGTATGCGAATTCTATTAGCATTATATTTCTTTTCATTCTTTGCCAGTGCAACAAGTTGTGTTGAAACTGAAGAACAAAATGCAAAATGGGATGCTGCCTATGCGAGTAAATTTAAAATAAATAGTGAGTTAAATGAAAGCACATACAGTATTTCAGTTTCAATTCCTCAAGAGATTGACGGGCAACCATTTAATTTAGCCGGGATGATTATAGGTGATAAAAATAATCCAGCGTTTTATTCCGCACTAAAAATATTTGAAGACGAAGGTGAGGCTAAAGTGTGGTTCCTCGTTAAAGCCGATGCTATTGAAAAGCATAACTTAATTTTTAGTTACGGAGATGGGTGTGGTATATCTATAAACGTACCTGTTGCTGTGAACTGAAAATATAACAAGTCATTAAAGCAGGACAAAAACAGTTGGTTTTTGCTCCTTCGTCGCTTATTTTAACCAACTATTTTTTGCCTCTTAATGAGGCGTTATGTGTTTTTCAGGTGAATGTGAAATTTGAAGTATATTAAACTATTTCTAGTTGGTACTTGGATCGCAATTAAGGTTTTCTTTTGTTTTGTAACCTTTATTGTGCCATTAAGTTTAGCCTTCGATTACTTTGAGGGTAAAGATATTAGTGTTTACTTCACATTTAGTTTTGTACTTAATCTCTTGAGCCACCCATTAATAATCGGTTTACTCTCAATATTCATTTTGTTGTCTTGTATAAATCAGATAATATTGTTTAAACGCAACACATAACAAGAAAATGAAGTGGGACTAATTACAGCTGGCTGCCTCACTTCGTTCGTTATTTTAGCCAGCAATAATTAGCCCCTTATTTGGGCGTTATATGCACTCAAATAGTATGGTTGGTTTAGCTAAAAATATTGTTATCAATCTTACTTTTGTAAGTGTTGCTACGGGTTTCGCTATTATAGTTTTCCAATAGTCACTAATAAGCTTTGTTGTTTTTATTACTGCGTAATGTAACAAAGCTATTATTTCGTTCTGGCATTTGTGGGTAGCTCAATTTATAGTGTGGTTATTACTACCGCCTTTTACTAGTTGCTTGTGTATTTATGTTTAGGTTTATCAGGCATATAACAAGCAATTCAACGGGACTTTTACAGCTGGCTGTGCTCGTCCCTCGCAAATTTTAGCCAGCAATAAAAGCCCATTAATTGGGCGTTATATGTAAAAGGAAGTATAGTGTCACCAAATGTTTTAGCTGACTTAATTATCAGCCTTGTTCTAATTTGTGTTGGTTTAGGGTTAATAGCTCACGGGAAAAAGCTTAAAAGTACTCCTCCTGCTAAATCTAATTTTGCTTCGCCTAATGTTTTTATCGTATTAGGTTCAATAATGTTAGTTACTCAGTTAATGGAATTGGTTAAAACGTATATGTAATTTACATATAACAAGCAATTGAACGGGACTTTTACAGCTGGCTGTGCTCGTTCCTCGCAATTATAGCCAGCAATAAAAGCCCATTAATTGGGCGTTAGGTTTACGATGAAAATTTTAGCATTGGTATTTATGTTTGTGTCTTTAAATATTAAAGCAGAGAATGCATGTCCTATTGAGTCTGATGTAAATGATATGTACTCTCTATTTTTTTCAGTAGCGTATAAGCCCGATGAGATCGACGCCAATGCATATCAGGTAAACTATCCTGGCAAACGGAAGTCAGAAGTAGCTACCGCTTGCTTAATAAAAGCCGCATCTTTAGGTAATTGTGACGCGATAAAAGCAGCAAAACTATATTATGAAACTGGGTTTGGTGCTAAATCATTAGGTATAAATAAAGATATACTTTTAGCTAAAAAATACAAAGAGATGCTTTGGGAACAATGTAAACCTAACAAGGCATTGCAGCAGGACAAATAACAGTTGGCTGTTGCTCGTGCCTCGCTATTTTAGCCAACAATTATTTGCCTCTGAATGAGGCGTTATATGCACTCAAATAGTATGGTTGGTTTAGCTAAAAATGTTGTTATCAAACGTACTTTTGTAAACGCTGCTACGAGTTTCGCTATTCTAGTTTTTCAATAGTCACTAATAAGCTTTGCCTTTTTAAAGAGACTTTTGTGGCAAAGCTATTATTTCGTTCTGGCAATTGTGGGTAGCTCAATTTATAGTGCATTTATTACTACCGTCTTTTACTTTGAACTTGTGTATTTAAGTTCAGTTTTATCAGGCATATAACAAGCAATTCAACGGGACTTTTACAGCTGGCTGTGCTCGTCCCTCGCAATTTTAGCCAGCAATAAAAGCCCATTAATTGGGCGTTATATGCAATTCATGTAGTAGGGTGCTTTAGCTAATATTTTGGTTATTAACTTTTACTTTTGTAAACGCTGCTACGGGTTTCGCTATTATCGTTTTTCAATAGTCACTAATAAGCTTTGCCTTGTTAAAGAGACTTTTGTGGCAAAGCTATTATTTCGTTCTGGCATTTGTGGGTAGCTCAATTTATAGTGCAGTTATTACTACCGTCTTTTACTTCTAGATTTTGTGTTTAAGTTAAGGTTTATCAGGCATATAACAAGCAATTCAACGGGACTTTTACAGCTGGCTGTGCTCGTCCCTCGCAATTTTAGCCAGCAATAAAAGCCCATTAATTGGGCGTTATATGCACTCAAATAGTATGGTTGGTTTAGCTAAAAATGTTTTTATCAAAGGTGCTTTTGTAAACGCTGCTACGGGTTTCGCTATTATGGTTTTTCAATAGTCACTAATAAGCTTTGTTGTTTTTATTACTTCGTAATGTAACAAAGCTATTATTTCGTTCTGGTATTTGTGGGTAGCTCAATTTATAGTGCGTTTATTACTACCGTTTTTTACTTCTAACTTTTGTATTTAAGTTCAGTTTTATCAGGCATATAACAAGCAATTCAACGGGACTTTTACAGCTGGCTGTGCTCGTTCCTCGCTATTTTAGCCAGCAATAAAAGCCCATTAATTGGGCGTTATGCTTTTTTACAATTTAACAAGGACGTACCTATGAATAAACTTATACTAATTTTTCTGATCGCTGGAGGATATTACTATTACAGCACTTTACCGGTAACTTACGATATTGCAGATGTAAATAATAATCCTGTACCAACCTCAGAATATATTAAGCACTTTGAGGCTCTGGCTCATGATTCATGTAAAAATAATGCTAAAGATTACAACATAGAACTAAACAAATGTCCGTCTTATATAAATAAGAAACTGGCTAAATGCCAAAGTAAATTACCTAGCTCGCTTCCAGACGTTATTGATAATAGAGAGCTTGGGAAAAATATAATAAGCAATTATTTTCAGTGTATTGCTCCAGCTCCACATTGCAACGGCTTTGAAATATTAGATGACTGGGATTTTCAAAAGTATTGCCGCAAAGCATAACAAGTCGTTTAAGCAGGACAAATAACAGTTGGCTTTTGCTCCTGCGTCGCTTATTTTAGCCAACATATTATTTGCCTCTTAACGAGGCGTTATGTACAAATTGTGTAAATCTAACTATGGAGAGTAATATGGATATAAATTTAACAACGGGTTCGGTAGCTTTTTTATTTGGGATATTGAGTGCTAAATGGGCAATGGAATTAGGTTATTCACAATTCACCCAGATAATTATTTTCTGTTTAGGTTTAATAGCTGGACCGCTAGTATTATTTTTCTTATACATTCGTCTTTTATATCAACGTAAAGAAAATAATCAATCAGGTACTAAGTTTTTTGGCCATCAAGAAAAAGAAGTTAATCAAAGCAGTAATTGTACATAACAAGTTGCTTAACAGGACAAAATACAGTTTGCTGTTGCTCGTGCCTCGCACATTTTAGCAAACTTTATTTTGCCCATTAGCAAAGCGTTAGGTTTTTATCATGAAGTATCGCAAACAAATATTTCAGTTTTACAATTTGGTACTTTATTTGGCATTTTTAATGTCTGCATTTCTGTTATCGGAAACTATAGATTTAACTGTTAAATCAGGTTTAAATTTTAATAAGCAAGTTGTGCCTTGGCTATTAATTTCTCTGGCAATAACGATTGCTCTATACCTTTATAAAAGTCAGGCTAAGGTTTATATAAAACGAAATTTCGACGTTTAGGTGTAATCAAAACCTAACAAGGCATTCAACGGGACACATAAAGTTGGCTATGTTCACTCCGTTCACTATTTTAGCCAACATTTATTTAGCCCGTTAATGTGGGCGTTATATGCACTCAAATAGTATTGTTGGTTTAGCTAAAAATATTGTTATCAACCTTACTTTTGTAAACGCTGCTACGGGTTTCGCTATTGGAGTTTTCCAATAGTCACTAATAAGCTTTGTTGTTTTTATTACTGCGTAATGTAACAAAGCTATTATTTCGTTCTAGCATTTGTGGGTAGCTCAATTTATAGTGCAGTTATTACTACCGTCTTTACTTCTAGATTTTGTGTTTAAGTTAAGGTTTATCAGGCATATAACAAGCAATTCAACGGGACTTTTACAGCTGGCTGTGCTCGTCCCTCGCAATTTTAGCCAGCAATAAAAGCCCATTAATTGGGCGTTATGTTTACCTTGTAGTTTGACTTATTTTGAAAGGTTAATGAAAGATATTTTATTAAAGTGGAAAAAGATTAAGTTGCAAATTAACACTATTGTGACGTTAGTGTTTGTCGCTTCTATTGCTCTCATGTACATGGAATTTATAAAGCCAATTGACGCTTATCACATAATTGTATTTTCATTGCTGTGTGTATTTTCATATCTTTTATATGAATTGTTAAAAAATAAATTTATATTCATAGACTCTAAAAAATTCTTATTATTTTCCTTTATGGGTATCCTTGTATTACTATTTTATTTTGCAATAATTCTTACAGGTTTGTTGGTGTTATTTGATGGTTTAGTTAATTAGTAAACATAACAAGTCGCTCAAGAGGGAAAATTTACAGTTTGCTGTTTTCGCTCCGCTCAACATTTTAGCAAACAATAAATTTCCCCTTAGCGGGGCGTTATACACAAAATGGAGCTCCCATTATTCGATGACAATCTGGATACTATTCTACTTATTTGAAGTGATTTTTTGGTTGTGGATAATAAGGTGGAACGGCGCTGAGTGGCTAGAAGGTACACTAACATCAGGCTTCCTTATTCATCACTTTGCTCCCACCTGGAGTGCTGATGGCATAAAGCTATTCGTATGGATATATTTTATTGCAGCTAGTATTTGGTTTGTTGTTGGTATTTTTCAGCCGTCTGTTCGGTTTATGTAGGGTAGCGTATAACAAAGCTATGCACCGGAACAGCTAGGCTACGTTTTGCAATTTATGCATTTCGCTGGCGCTCCATTAACATAAATTACAACTACGCCTAGCTGTCCGGTGATAGCGGCGTTATATGCAATTCATGTAGTAGGGGGCTTTAGCTAATAATTTGGTTATTAACTTTTACTTTTGTAAACGCTGCTACGGGTTTCGCTATTATAGCTTTGCAATAGCCACTAATAAGCTTTGCCTTGTTAAAGAGACTTTTGTGGCAAAGCTATTATTTCGTACTGGCATTTGTGGGTAGCTCAATTTATAGTGCGTTTATTACTATCGTCTTTTACTTCTGGCTTTTGTATTTTAGTTCAGGTTTATTAGGCATATAACAAGCAATTCAACGGGACTTTTACAGCTGGCTGTGCTCGTCCCTCGCAAATTTTAGCCAGCAATAAAAGCCCATTAATTGGGCGTTATATGCAATTCATGAAGTAGGGTGCTTTAGCTAATAATTTGGTTATTAACTTTTACTTTTGTAAACGCTGCTACGGGTTTCGCTATTATAGCTTTGCAATAGCCACTAATAAGCTTTGCCTTGTTAAAGAGACTTTTGTGGCAAAGCTATTATTTCGTTCTGGCTTTTGTGGGTAGCTCAATTTATAGTGTGGTTATTACTACCGCCTTTTTCTAGTTGCTTGTGTATTTATGTTTAGGTTTATCAGGCATATAACAAGAAATTCAACGGGACTTTTACAGCTGGCTGTGCTCGTTCCTCGCAATTTTAGCCAGCAATAAAAGCCCATTAATTGGGCGTTATATGCAATTCATGTAGTTGGGTGCTTTAGCTAAGAATTAGGTTAATAACTTTTACTTTTATAATTGCTGCTACGAGTATCGCTATTGTAGTATTTCAATAGTCACTAATAAGCTTTGTTGTTTTTATTACTACGTAATGTAACAAAGCTATTATTTCGTACTGGCATTTGTGGGTAGCTCAATTTATAGTGCGTTTATGACTACCGGTTTTTACTAGTTGCTTGTGTATTTATGTTCAGGTTTATCAGGCATATAACAAGCAATTCAACGGGACTTTTACAGCTGGCTGTGCTCGTTCCTCGCAATTTTAGCCAGCAATAAAAGCCCATTAATTGGGCGTTATATGCAATTCATGAAGTAGGGTGCTTTAGCTAATAATTCGGTTACTAACTTTTACTTTTTAATGCGCTGCTACGGGTTTCGCTATTCTAGTTTTCCACTAGTCACTAATAAGCTTTGCCTATTTAAAAGACTTTTGTTGGCAAAGCTATTATTTCGTTCTGGTATTTGTGGGTAGCTCAATTTATAGTGCATTTATTACTACCGTCTTTTACTAGTTGCTTATGTATTTATGTTTAGGTTTATCAGGCATATAACAAGCAATTCAACGGGACTTTTACAGCTGGCTGTGCTCGTTCCTCGCAATTATAGCCAGCAATAAAAGCCCATTAATTGGGCGTTAGCATTACATGGATGGTCTTGTGAAAATTTTAAATGTTTTATTATTCAGCATAGTTTCTTCTTTTGTTCATTCTCAAGAGCACTTATATCCAGAAACATCTATTTATGCACGAATGCAGGTAACACATAATTATCATTTATTTGTCACAAAAGCATTTGAAGCCGCATATGCTAACGATGTAATTTTAAAAGTAATTACGATTCCATCTTTTGATTCAGAGTCAGCCTTATTTATTAAAAAAATAGAAAATCAATATTCTCTAATACTTTTAGAAGCAGAAATACATTATTGGCAAATTTACAGTAACAATGTTCCTGTTAACCCGATAGAAAAGTGTAACATTTCAATCCCAAATCAATTAGCAATCCAATTAGAAAAAATTTGGGTATCCGAGTTATTAAAAACTAAGTATTCGTCGAATAACCGTTTAGGTATGGATGGTACTACTTATCACTTTTCTACCCCTAGAAAACATGATAATTCAATATTCTTGGCACCGATGGCAGGTAAAACATGGAGTCCTGATCAGGGCACGCGTATGGGCGAGTTAGTCAATTTAATACATGAGCTTAAACAAACGTGTATTGCCAATGGAAATACAAATAAAGTTAAACAAGTTGTCGATAAACTTGTGGTAAAGTAATGCTAACAAGCTGTTCAAGCGGGACAAATAACAGTTGGCTGGTTCCGCTCCGCTTCACATTTTAGCCAACTACAATTTGCCCCTTAACAGGGCGTTAGTTGCCATTATATGAATCTAGCTCGGAGATATATCAAGTTTTTAGATGATGCTCATTTTGTTTTAACTGAGTTAATAATCATCTTGCCTGCATGTATAGTTGCTGTGCTATTTTTTCCTGATACCGAGTACAATTTTAAGCTGATAGCAAGTGGCGTAATATGTAGTGTTATTACCAGTATTCACCTTTGTTTAGGGTTTTACTCTCTGACAATAAAACAATATTGGAGTTTTCTTAATTTAATGTGTTTACCCGTTGTTTCAATAATTTTAATGTTTATTCTTGCAAACAAGTAAACGGCAACTAACAAGTAACTAAAGCGGGACAAATAAAGCTTGGCTTTTGTCACTGCGTTCCAAATTATAGCCAAGCATTAATTTGCCCCTTAGTTGGGCGTTATATGCAATTCATGAAGTAGGGTGCTTTAGCTAATAATTTGGTTATTAACTTTTACTTTTGTAAACGCTGCTACGGGTTTCGCTATTATAGCTTTGCAATAGCCACTAATAAGCTTTGCCTTGTTAAAGAGACTTTTGTGGCAAAGCTATTATTTCGTTCTGGCTTTTGTGGGTAGCTCAATTTATAGTGTGGTTATTACTACCGCCTTTTTCTAGTTGCTTGTGTATTTATGTTTAGGTTTATCAGGCATATAACAAGAAATTCAACGGGACTTTTACAGCTGGCTGTGCTCGTTCCTCGCAATTTTAGCCAGCAATAAAAGCCCATTAATTGGGCGTTATATGCAATTCATGAAGCAGGGTGCTTAGCTAACAATTTGGTTATCAACCTTACTTTTGTAAACGCTGCTACGAGTTTCGCTATTGTAGTTTTTCACTAGTCACTAATAAGCTTTGCCTATTTAAAAAACTTTTGTTGGCAAAGCTATTATTTCGTTCTGGTATTTGTGGGTAGCTCAATTTATAGTGCGTTTATTACTATCGGTTTTTACTAGTTGCTTGTGTATTTATGTTTAGGTTTATCAGGCATATAACAAGCAATTCAACGGGACTTTTACAGCTGGCTGTGCTCGTCCCTCGCAAATTTTAGCCAGCAATAAAAGCCCATTAATTGGGCGTTATATGCACTCAAATAGTATTGTTTGTTTAGCTAAAAATATTGTTATCAATCTTACTTTTGTAAGTGTTGCTATGAGTTTCGCTATTGTCGTTTTTCACTAGTCACTAATAAGCTTTGTTGTTTTTATTACTGCGTAATGTAACAAAGCTATTATTTCGTTCTGGTATTTGTGGGTAGCTCAATTTATAGTGCATTTATTACTACCGTCTTTTACTTTGAACTTCAGTAATTAAGTTAAAGTTTATCAGGCATATAACAAGCAATTGAACGGGACTTTTACAGCTGGCTGTGCTCGTTCCTCGCAAATTTTAGCCAGCAATAAAAGCCCATTAATTGGGCGTTATGCGTTTAGGAGAGTATGGTGAATTCAGCAAAAAAAGTTGTATTTTTATTTTTTATTCTCTTTACGCCATTATGCCAAGCAGCGGATTCTTTAGTTGACACATTTATTACTAAAACAGGTTTTTTGATCGATTGTAAAAAAACTATAAATGGAGATTGGCACAATTATTCATGCCCTCATGAATCAGGGTTAGACACTTTGATTCAAATGGGTGAAGCTGATATTAGTTACTCAGAAAATTTAAATTTTCAAACACTCATAGATTCTGATGCCAGATATATTCACAAAAATTTTGTAGTAAATGACTGGGAAGTTTTTCTTTCAAAAAATTCTGACAACGGTTATTCGTTAATCTCAATTTGTAATCCTTTCAACTGTTTAAGAATACTTGGAGAGTATAAAAACCTTTTCCAAAAAATTATTAATCAGCTTAAAAAAACGCATAACAAGTCGTTAAAGCAGGACAAATAACAGTTGGCTTTTGCTCCTGCGTCGCTTATTTTAGCCAACTTATTATTTGCCTCTTAACGAGGCGTTAGCCAGTTCGAGAGTATCGATGAAAGTTTTAACTATTCTATTTCTTTTTACCTTTCTCAGCTTTGACCTTTTAGCATGTTCAATTTCAGGGTATAGAGCATTTACGCCATCGCAAGAAGAATGGCAGCAACACGCAGGACCTGCTCAAAGTGATCCTTCTTCTCTTGGGGAATATTGGGAATCTGTTCCAACCCCACAAGTTAAGGTTCTTAGAATTGTTCGTGCTACTGAAAGTAGAGGTAGTTCATGTGGGGATGCTGGATTAATTGAATTTGAAATTACTTTACCTCCTAAATCTACCTATAAAATTGATGAGTTTGGTCTTTACTTTAAGTTGATTAAAGGCGATACACCTGATCTAATATTTCCAGACACACCTGTTAAAGGTCGGATTTTAAGTGACCGTAAAGCGATATTATTATTTCCTTGGTTAGATGCACCGCCTTCAAAACAGTACCAACTTGATTTAACCGTAGATGTGTTTTTTATATCAAAGGGTTTAAATATAGGGCAATCTACAACTGTTAATGTTACAGAGTAAAACTGGCTAACAAGGCGTTCAAACGGACAAAAAACAGTTGGCTGTTTCACTCCGTTCACAATTTTAGCCAACAATTTTTTGCCGCTTAACGTGGCGTTAGTTTTATAAATTAAGTCTGGTGATCATGAAAGTATTAAGTACCTTTGAAGAAGTAAGAGAAGTTGTAGGCGAACCAAATCCTGTAGCGAGTAAGAAAATTTATTCTTTCCTGAATGATAGGATGACTAATTTTGTTTCTTTGTCTCCAATCATGATGCTTTCAACGGTGGATAGTGATGGTTTTCCTACAATTTCTCCAAAAGGTGATGAAGCTGGCTTTGTAAAAGTTCTAGATAATAATACGTTATTAATTCCTGAGTTACGTGGTAATAAATTAGCTTTCTCATTATCAAATATTGTTCAACAAAACAAAGTAGCTTTAATTTTCTTAGTTCCGGGAACCGTCGAGTCTTTAAGAGTTCATGGGACTTGTCGATTGTTAAAAGGTAATGAAATCTGTAAGTCTTTAGCATCTAAGTCACACCAAGCTTTACTTGTGATGGAAGTTAAAGTAACCAACGCATATTTTCATTGTGGTAAGGCATTTCTCAGAAGTAAAATTTGGCAGCCAGATAGTTGGTCAGAAAAATTAAAAATATCGTTCGGTCAAGAGATTGCTGCTAATCTTGGAGAAAACTCAGAGTTTATAGAAACGCTAGATGCGGGTGTCAAAGAACGCTACGTCACCGACTTATAAAACTAACAAGGCGTTTAAACGGACAAACAACAGCTGGCTGTTGTTCGTGCCTCACACATTTTAGCCAGCTTTTATTTGCCGCTTAACGTGGCGTTAGGTGCAAAACATGGATTTGTTAATTATCGCGATAGTTGTACTTATAATAATTAATATTTATGTTTCTTTTAGGCTTTTAAATTGTGACTCTCTTGAGGTGTTTCAAAAAGTGGCGCAAGCAATCGTAATTTGGTTAATCCCAATAATTGGTGCAATAATAATTTATTCTTTTGTATCAAGTTACGATAAGCCTAATCCACCAAGAAATCCAAATGATGGCCAAGGTAATGATAGTATGCCCGGCGGAGTTCAGTGATAATCTGCACCTAACAAGTCATTTCAGCAGGACAAAAAACAGCTGGTTTTTGCTCGTGCCTCGCTTATTTTAACCAGCTATTTTATTGCCTCTGAATGAGGCGTTAGGTGTTAAGGGAATATATATGCAGTGTGAAGATTGTGGTGAAAAACTCAAAAAGAAAACCAAAAAGGTTAAATCAAGCATTGTAGGTCTAGCATCTATTTTAGAGTTAATAGCTGTGGTATTTGGCGGCTTAGCTTTAGCTTACCCACCAGCTTTGCCATATAAACCAATTTTACTTCCACTAGCCATTATTCTTGCTTTAGTTGGTCATTTTCTAATGTATAAGAAAGTGAAATTCATGTGGTGTAAAAGTTGTAAAACTGAGAGTGTAATTAACACCTAACAAGAAATTAAACAAGGACAAAAAACAGTTGGCTTTTTGTTCACTACGTTCACTTATTTTAGCCAACCATTTTTTGCCTGTTAATTGGGCGTTAGCTGCTTAGTCGCACATCAGAGGTCAGCATGAATATTAAATTTAGCGATGTTTTAGATCTATTTGAACTCGTCAATTTTGGTTCACCATTGGATCATGAAGGGTACATTTGTAAAGAATCAGGCAAAACATATTTTTATTCAGAGTTTGGTGATAATGAAGAGGAATTACCAGATGATATTAATGATGAAAAATATTTGGCTATCCCTCATAAAAATGAATTGAACCTTGGTAATAATCTCGCTTTCGATTTTACTCTAGAATACTTACCAACAGAATATGAAAAAGTACGTTCAATCTTTAATCGTAAAGGTGCTTATGCAAGGTTCAAATCTTTACTAGAGAGCGCTGATAAAATTGAAGAATGGTATGAATTTGAAGCAAAGCGCACTGAAGAAGCATTACGAGAATGGTGTACAGAACAAGGTATTATATAATCAGCAGCTAACAAGCTGTTAAACAAGGACAAAAAACAGTTGGTTTTGCTCCTTCGTCGCTAATTTTAACCAACTATTTTTTGCCTGTTAACAGGGCGTTATATGCACTCAAATAGTATGGTTGGTTTAGCTAAAAATATTGTTATCAAACGTACTTTTGTAAACGCTACTACGAGTATCGCTATTGTAGTTTTCCAATAGTCACTAATAAGCTTTGTTGTTTTTATTACTACGTAATGTAACAAAGCTATTATTTCGTTCTGGCATTTGTGGGTAGCTCAATTTATAGTGTGGTTATTACTACCGTCTTTTACTAGTTGCTTGTGTATTTATGTTTAGGTTTATCAGGCATATAACAAGCAATTCAACGGGACTTTTACAGCTGGCTGTGCTCGT
The DNA here is from genome assembly GCF_055808995.1 of Pseudocolwellia sp. G5-9. NCBI lineage: Bacteria > Pseudomonadati > Pseudomonadota > Gammaproteobacteria > Alteromonadales > Colwelliaceae > Pseudocolwellia > Pseudocolwellia sp. G5-9. The sequence continues at coordinate 1,040,463 of NZ_CM147893.1, read as the reverse complement.
TCCTCGCAAATTTTAGCCAGCAATAAAAGCCCATTAATTGGGCGTTATGTACAAATTGTGTAAATCTAACTATGGAGAGTAATATGGATATAAATTTAACAACGGGTTCAGTAGCTTTTTTATTTGGGATTTTGAGTGCTAAATGGGCAATGGAATTAGGTTATTCACAATTCACCCAGATAATTATTTTCTGTTTAGGTTTAATAGCTGGACCGCTAGTATTATTTTTCTTATACATTCGTCTTTTATATCAACGTAAAGAAAATAATCAATCAGGTACTAAGTTTTTTGGCCATCAAGAAAAAGAAGTTAATCAAAGCAGTAATTGTACATAACAAGCAATTCAACGGGACTTTTACAGCTGGCTGTGCTCGTTCCTCGCAAATTTTAGCCAGCAATAAAAGCCCATTAATTGGGCGTTATATGCAATTCATGTAGTAGGGGGCTTTAGCTAATAATTTGGTTATTAACTTTTACTTTTGTAAACGCTGCTACGGGTTTCGCTATTATAGCTTTGCAATAGCCACTAATAAGCTTTGCCTTGTTAAAGAGACTTTTGTGGCAAAGCTATTATTTCGTACTGGCATTTGTGGGTAGCTCAATTTATAGTGCGTTTATTACTATCGTCTTTTACTTCTGGCTTTTGTATTTTAGTTCAGGTTTATTAGGCATATAACAAGCAATTCAACGGGACTTTTACAGCTGGCTGTGCTCGTCCCTCGCAATTTTAGCCAGCAATAAAAGCCCATTAATTGGGCGTTATATGCACTCAAATCGTATTGTTGCTTTAGCTAAAAATATTGTTATCAAAAGTACTTTTGTAAACGCTGCTACGGGTTTCGCTATTATGGTTTTTCAATAGTCACTAATAAGCTTTGTTGTTTTTATTACTGCGTAATGTAACAAAGCTATTATTTCTTTCTGGTATTTGTGGGTAGCTCTATTTATAGTGCGTTTATTACTACCGTTTTTTACTTCTAACTTTTGTATTTAAGTTCAGTTTTATCAGGCATATAACAAGCAATTCAACGGGACTTTTACAGCTGGCTGTGCTCGTTCCTCGCAAATTTAGCCAGCAATAAAAGCCCATTAATTGGGCGTTAACTGCCAAGGATAGTTATGTATAACCTGATAATTGGGTACATTGGCCCTAAAGATCCAAGTAACGAGATTATTGTGGCTGCTTCTCGTTTCCTTGAATATACAGATTCAGAAACTCAAATGCGTTATAGAACGCTTACTCCTGAAACAGTAAGAGAAATTAAAAATTTCCCTGCACTCGTTATGCATGAACATTGCGAAGACGGTGCATTTGTAGCCAAAATAATCAATATTACCAACCACGGAAGGGATTATAAGCTCACCTTTCAACGAGATGATTCTATTGGAATAATTGATAACCAAAATGTCGTAAGACTTGCGTTAGAGCTGGGGATTACTGACTTTGAATTTTCCCGCACTCATTGGGCGATTAAAAATACCGATTTACATCGGATTCTTGCAGAAAATCAGGTAAAACCTTTAGTCCCTGAGCAAGGGTTCATAGAGCAGAACAAGCCTGCTGTAGCAGGTAGCAATTTTAACAAAGAGCAGATTTTTATAGTTCATGGCCATGATGAGCATGCTAAAAACGATGTTAAAGCATATGTTGAATCAAAAGGTTTAGAGCCAATAATTCTGCATATGCAGGCAAGCGGCGGAAGAACGATCATCGAAAAGATTGATCACTACAGTAACGTAGGATTTGGTATTGTTCTCTATACAGAGTGTGATGTGGGAGCTAAAAGAGACTCTTTGAACTACAAGTGGAGAGCGAGACAAAATGTCGTATTTGAACATGGTTATCTAATCGCTAAACTCACGCGTTCGCGAGTTGCAGCGTTGGTTAAAGGCACTGTTGAAACTCCTAATGATATTAGTGGTGTTATCTATGTTGCAATGGATGCTGTAGGCAATTGGAAAGAAGAGTTAGATGAAGAACTAAAGGCTGCTGGTTACGATGTAAATGGCAGTTAACAAGCTGTTTAACAAGGACAAAATACAGTTGGCTTTTTGCTCCTTCGTCGCTTAATTTTAGCCAACTATATTTTGCCCATTAACAGGGCGTTAGCTTGAAAGGAACGCATAGTGAAAGTATTTATCTTCGCAGTTATATTTTTTATAGCAGGGTGCAGTACGACAAATCAAAAAGATAAGGTAGTTAAAAAACAATATGAGGGGCTTACTATGAAGCAATATTCTAGTAACCTAAAAGTTAATAGGTATTGTGCTAAATATGCTGTAGATGTTATGGAAACCTACCTGGCGGCTAAGCACGGTTTAACAAAAAATCTTGTTAGTCTTGGGCCGTTCATGACTTGGGAAACAGTCAAAGAATTAGAGGATTTAGCAAAAGCTAAAGAAAATATCGATTTGGTTCAGGGGTATTATTTCGGGCGTTGCATGCGAAATCACCATGATATAGAAACTCCTAGTTATTTGGAGTTAAAACCTCTGTATAATCAATGTTTAACAAATGAAAATATTATTATGGCTTGTGCTAGTACTGTTACTGTTAAATTTTCAAGCTAACAAGTTGCTTAAACGGACACAAACAGCTGGCTGTGCTCGTTCCTCGCAATTATAGCCAGCCATTTTTAGCCGCTTAGCAAAGCGTTAGGGCTCTGACTTGTACACACTCAGTCATGGTAATACATAGAAAAATAAAGGGCGTAAATTAATGATGAAGGTCAGCTTTTTTGATCGGAGAGTTATTGAAAACTTTCTAAAGATTACCGCTATTATAAGTACAACTTTATCATTGCTTGTAATTTTCGTTGACATACCAAAAGAGTGTAAAAACTTATACGGCGGGGGGTTCTTGGTATCCCTAGTGCTGATCTATCTTGGAATATGGTTGTGGTCTAACAAACTCACTAAGATCAACGTCAAAATCGAAGAAAGTGATGTAACAATAAAAGTAGGCGACATTTTCCAAGAGCCTGATTTTAAAGTTATCGCTTTCAATGAATACTTTGATACGCAAGTGGATAATAAAGTAATTTCTGAAATATCCCTGAATGGGACTTTTATTCAAACATATCTTGATATTACTGTCGCAGAATTAGATGAGCACATAGCCGCTTATGAATTTGATCAAGATGAGCTTGTAGGCACTAATGAAGATAGAAAGCAGGGAAAAAAGCAACGCTATCAACTTGGTTCTATTTGTATATACAAGAATTATCTACTGACAGCCTTAACTAAGTTTGATGATTCGAATAAGGCTTTAATTACAATGCCAGAGTATTTAGAGTTTTTGATTAATTTCTGGGACAAAGTAAATAGGGTCTATGCACAAAAAAATGTAGCAACCCCCATATTTGGCTCAGGTATAACACGAATTCAGGGTCACAAAAATATAAGTGATGAAGACTTGCTTAAAATTATGCTTTGGACTTTTAGGATTAGTGAGATGCGGTTTAAATACCCAGCTAGACTTACGATTATTATCCACAAGGACAAGATTGATAAAATTAATCTCTTAGATATAAAGTCAGCTAGAAACGGTATTTGAATTTTCGGAAGGAAACCTTGTGAGGTGAGATAAAATTTATATGAAATATATTGGAGCTAAAGATGGCTTATCGTAACGGAACATATGTTGCCTTCCATGCTGGCGGAACTACAGATCCAACGAAGTCAGACATAAAGTATTACAACACTATGAAAATGTGGGATGCTAGCAAGAATATTGATTTCAACCTCTGTAATAGCCATGAAAAAACAGGGGCGGTAAGGGATTCCTCTCAAAAAGAAACCTTAAGAAGAAGCTTAGTCACAAGACTTAAGAATTCTAAGCAGTTTCTCTTGATACTGACAAAAACAACTAAAAATGATACAGATTGGGTTCCTTTCGAAATAGCATACGCTGTAGACAATTGTGAATTACCCTTAATACTGGCGTATCCCGATTTTAATTCAATTATGGCTCCAGCAGAATTATATGATTATTGGCCTCCAGCACTAAAATCCCGAATCGAAAATGGGTCGGCAAGAGCTATTCATATTCCTTTTAAAAAAGCCCCTGTTCTGGATGCTTTGAGTCAATTTAATATAAATAACAAAAATTATCCTACAAATGGGTATGGTTTCTACACTCGTGAGGCCCATCAAGAATGGGGCTTGGTATAGCCCTAACAAGCGCATATTGTCGGACTTGTTTTCCGCTGCGCTCCAAACCAGCCGCAAATGCGAGCGTTAGAGTACTCATGAGATTAGCATTCTATATATCTATATTATTACTAATTAGCTCCTGTTCAAAGCACGAGAAGTTATTAGATTTTAGTGGGGAATTTAAGTTTTCAACTGATGTAGCACATTTCATGTATGTTCAAACGATACCAAAAATTATTAATGGCGAAACATGTGACTACCCAGTAAAAGAATACGAAGTAATTAAGACCTTTAAAGGTGAACTAAAGCAAGGTGAATTAATTAGGGTTTTAGCTACTGGTAATGAAGCTAAGGGCGATGAAAGTATTTTACTGCTTTACCGAGAGAGTATTGAAGATTATAGGGTACCTAATAAATGCGTTATTGATAGAGTTCAAAACTATAAATCTGTAATGCTGTCATATGTTATTAAGGAGGTATCTGCCTCTAACAAGAGTGTTATTTTCTTTGAGATGCCAGATTCTGAAACTAGAGGCCCAGACATATTAATTGGCTTACGTGATGTATATAGTAAGCTAGAAGAGTTTGGTGAAAAGTACTCTAACAAGTAAATCAACAAGGACACGTAACAGTTGGCTACGTTTCGCTTCGCTACACAATTTTAGCCAACCATTACTTAGCCTGTTATTTGGGCGTTAGCTTTACAAGGAAGATATGAGTTATTTTCAGGTTTTGTTAGAAGGTGAGAACTTTTTTGTAGAGTTCGAAGGCAAAGAAGAACTACTTGGCTTTGTTACGACTCGATGGGTCAAAGCAAGCGATGAAAAACAAGCAGAGTTAAAGGCCGTAGAACTAATCAAGAATGACACCCACATTCAAAATATACTTAGGACATCAGAAAGCGAATTACCTTCTCCAATGATCTATTTAAGTGACATGTGCAAAGTTAATTGGTTTACTTATATTAGGCGAAATCCTGGTTCAGGTTACTCGTTTTATCCAATGGAGCAAGAGTAAAGCTAACAAGCAAATTAACAGGACTAAAAACAGTGGGCTCATCGCTTCGCTCAAATTTAGCCCACAATTTTTAGCCCGTTATTTGGGCGTTAGAGTTCTATGCAAATGTCGAAACTATGGAAGGCTCGTTTATTACTTATTATTTTGGGTTTATCTAGTCTTTATATGGCAGATCGAGATTCAACGGATGGTGAAGCTACCAGAGTAGGTATGAACTTGAAAGAATCTGAAAACCCAACATTGTTTAAAATTGAGTTACTTAAGAAGTATGGTGGTGGTATTTTTCTTATCTGTGTCGGACTATTTATGCGAGAGAAAAAGAAGCCTGATAAAGAGGAGTAGATGAACTCTAACAAGGCGTTCAAACGGACAAAAAACAGTTGGCTGTTTCACTCCGTTCACAATTTTAACCAACATTTTTTTGCCGCTTAACGTGGCGTTATATTTCAAGGAGTATTAAATGAGCAATGGTTCATCCATAGAAGCGTGGTTATTCATATTAATTATCATTGCTTCCATAATTGGAGTTTTTGTTGTCGGTGCGATCGCTGTAAAACTTTATAGAAAGTTTCGACCATTTGAAGAAGAAGTTTCCGATGGATTTAGTATTTCCGTTTCTCATAAAGCTCAACAAGATGGTTTCTTTAAAATATTACTCATTGGTTTAGTCTTATGTTCTCCGGCTTTATATTACGTATATTCCGCAATGTGATTTGAAATATAACAAGCAAATCAACAGGACTAAAAACAGCGGGCTCTTCGCTTCGCTCAAGTTTAGCCCACAATTTTTAGCCCCTTATTTGGGCGTTATAAGCCACAAGGATAGTATGAAGATTGTTTTAAAGTTTATAGGATTAATTTGGGCTGTTTCATTTTTTTCATTTTTCATCCTTTCTTTCTATTCAGGCTCTGGTGGTGAAATACCTCCCATTGCCCAAAAGTATGTAATCAATTTTCAGGGCTTATTAGAGTCTTTTTTAACTTCCCAGTGGTTTTTTATTGTCTTTGTAGCAGGTTGGTTTGGAGTCTCTTATTCGTTAGGAAAAGAAAGTGGATGGCAAAAATTAGCGAAAAAATATGGAAGTAATAAAGACGAAAATCCAGATGAAAATTTCCAAACCGGAAATGGGTATATCGGAAAAACAAGGCATAATGGTATTTTAAAGGTTTCTGCAAATAACAAAGGACTTTATTTAAGGGTACTTTTCCCTTTCAAGTTTGGTCATAAAAACTTGTTTATTCCTTGGGGAGACATTGCAGCTATTACATAGGAAAGTGGATCGTTTTCTAAAAAAACACCTAGTTTTCTTAAGCGTATGGGTAAATTAATTTCTGGCACTGAGTACTTAAATATTAAATTGCACCAGTTTCCAGAGCAGCGATTAACTATTCAAAGCTCTGAACAACTACTTGGTTTTATACCAAAAAACATTAAGAAATAGGTGTGGAGTAAGTGGCTTATAACAAATCATTAAAGCAGGACAAAAAACAGTTGGCTTTTGCTCCTTCGTCGCTAATTTTAGCCAACAATTTTTTGCCTCTTAATGAGGCGTTAGGCACTTAGTGTAGCTTACAATTGTTCATACGAAATCGAAATATTTAAAATTAAAAAAAAGTTTATTATGCCATTAAACGTAACAGTCAAAACGGAAGTGATTAAAAACACCGAGAAATACGAAGTCCGCATTCCTCACTTATATCTTGATACTAGGGGGGCGTAACCGTAGGAATTGGCCATTTAATTCCAAATAAGGCGGCTATGGCTACCGTAACAATGTATAAAAAAGACGCCAATAATGTGCTTGTGGTGGCCTCGCTGGCAGAGAAGCAAGCGGAGTATGATGCAGTTAAAAAGCAACCTTTCAGCTTTGTCGTAATGCAAACTCTTATAAGGCGCATACGACCTTGGCAATGAAAGATCACGATATTGTGGCGCAAAAAGCAAAACATATCTTAACGTACTATACAGAACTGACAAAGTATTACACCACGGCAAACGGCTTTGCCAAAAACTTTGATGTGATGCCTCACGCGGTGCAAAAAGCCTTATTTGATATGGTCTTTAATTTGGGTATCACAAAGTTGCGAACGCAATACGTAAAGATGAATAATTCAATTAAAAGTGAAAACTGGTCTGCGGCGGCTGCCGAGAGTAAACGTATCGGTATAGCTCCGAATCGAAATACCTATGTTGAGAACCTGTTTCGTTCTGTTCAAAAACTGCCAAAAAAACCTTAGAGGTCGTTATGAAGTCTCCATTAATTAGCCCTTACAGGGTATACCTAAGTATTGTTTTTTGCTTGCTGAGTGCTTGTGCTTCGCATAATCAAACATCTACGCCTCCAGTGGATACTGAAGTTGCATGGTTAAACCCTTTGATGCTTGGCGAGAGAGTCAAAACCGACGGTTACTTATCAGATATTCAATTCACTATTGAATTTACAGGGCAGGATGAAAAGCCCTTTACCGTAAAAGAGTGCTCTTTGGTGCTTCACAGTGGTGAGGGTGCGGTGGTTGAGCGAGAATATCACCGTTGGCAGTGGCTTAAAGATAACTGTATTGCGGCCAATAAGTTTTTTGATGCACCAAAATCCGCCAAGAGTTATTGGCCTAAAGTGTTTGATTTTGATTTGATCAAACGCTTTCCTGCCACAGCCATCCCCTATTTAGGCGGCCAAGGTTTAGATGGGCGCGCGGGAACACTGTCGGCCTATGATGCAAGTCTGACTCTTGTGGAAGCACTGGATGAAAACCGTGTTTCGGTAGAAGTAGATAATTTGGATGTGCATTACGTGCAAGTAGCGCGTGCAGACTTTAATCGAGATGGCATTCAAGATGTTTTTATGCGTATGGATTGGTATGTGAAAGATGCATTTGGTAAGGGAACGGATTGGGTGGTATTAACGAAACTATCTCCCGATGCAGCCCCGATGATGCTTTGGCGAAAATAATAATAGACATATGATGCATGCGGCGTGCCTAACAAACAACTGCAAGCGACACATTTTATTACGCCGTTTTTGTGTATATGTCGCAAGCTCCAATTATTACACAAAAACCCTACATAAAATGCGCGCCTGAGTTGGGCGTTATATGCACTCAAATAGTATGGTTGGTTTAGCTAAAAATATTGTTATCAAACGTACTTTTGTAAACGCTACTACGAGTATCGCTATTGTAGTTTTCCAATAGTCACTAATAAGCTTTGCCTTGTTAAAGAGACTTTTGTGGCAAAGCTATTATTTCGTTCTGGTATTTGTGGGTAGCTCAATTTATAGTGTGGTTATTACTACCGTCTTTTACTTTGAACTTGTGTATTTATGTTTAGGTTTATCAGGCATATAACAAGCAATTCAACGGGACTTTTACAGCTGGCTGTGCTCCTGCGTCGCGATTTTAGCCAACAATTATTTGCCTCTGAATGAGGCGTTATATAGCATAGGAAGTTTAGCTAATGTTTCCTTATTTTTTAATTACCCTTTTGCTACCTCAAATTATATTTAGATTTTTATATCCAAATAAAAATTATGCAAAGTTAACTTTTGGGCAGCAATTCAGAATCAACTCAACTTTAATAACAATATCTTTTGCTCTTATGTTTATAGTTAATATTACCATTACAAAGTATTTTCCAGAACATGAGCTTATTAATAATAAAGTATGGTGTTGCATGCTATTACTCTACATTTTCGGAGCTTCAATTTTTAATGCTATAAGCAAATACGTCGACAGCTTTGATAATCAAAAGTAAATGCTATATAACAAGAACATCAAACGGAAAAATTACAGTTGGCTTTTTCCGCTGCGCTTCAAATTTTAGCCAACTTTAATTTTCCGCTTATGTAAGCGTTATGTACAAATTGTGTAAATCTAACTATGGAGAGTAATATGGATATAAATTTAACAACGGGTTCGGTAGCTTTTTTATTTGGGATTTTGAGTGCTAAATGGGCAATGGAATTAGGTTATTCACAATTCACCCAGATAATTATTTTTTGTTTAGGCTTAATAGCTGGACCGCTAGTATTATTTTTCTTATACATTCGTCTTTTATATCAGCGTAAAGAAAATAATCAATCAGGTACTAAGTTTTTTGGCTATCAAGAAAAAGAAGTTAATCAAAGCAGTAATTGTACATAACAATTCAACGGGACTTTTACAGCAGGCTGTGCTCGTTCCTCGCAAATTTTAGCCAGCAATAAAAGCCCATTAATTGGGCGTTATGTCACCAAATTAAATATGGAGAAATAATCTAATGCCAGTAATAAAATTAGAATGTTATTGTGGGAAGGTTAGAGGAAAAACTCAAAATTTAAATAAAAATTCCGGTACAAGAATTATGTGTTGCTGCGATGACTGTCAATCGTTTGCTCAACATTTAAATCAAGAAAATATATTAGATCAATACGGTGGTACGGACATATTTCAAATGCCGATTTCTAATATAAAAATTACAGAAGGAATTGAACAAGTTTCGTGTATTATACCATTCCATCTTAAGTTTTTCCCACCTTAATCCAATCTCTACTACACATTTTCATGACCCGCTTTGCATCACTCACAAATGAGTTCCATGCATCAGAGCAAGCATCGAGGATGTCATCATAGCCTTGAAAGCACCTATTCGCTAAATGATGTTGGCGCAACCAACTCCAAACTTGCTCTATTGGATTCAACTCGGGTGAATACGGTGGTAACTTAATGATCGTTACGTTGTTAAATTTATCAGCAAGGTAAGCTTGGTGCCATGCAGCACCATCGACAACGATCACCGCATGTCGTCCTTCTTGAGTTTTTTGAGAAATTAAAGCCAAATGTTGTTCCATTACATCCATGTTCATTACTGGAGAAATCAGTGCCTCAGTTGCGCCTGTTGATGGGCAAACAGCACCAAAAAGGTAAGCGTATTCAAACTGTTGTTGCCTAACGGCTCTCGGTCTTGTTCCTTTCTCTGCCCAGAGCCTTGTCGTTGTATTTTGCTGTCCAAAACGTGCTTCGTCTTGGAACCACACATCTATCTCTTTAAGCCTCACATTCCATGGGAGCGTGCGGATCATTTCACTTTCGAATTTTTTTTAAAATCTTCTTGTACTTCATCAGACTGTTTTGGGTGTCGTGAGCGACTTGTTATCCAGCTAAATCCCATTGATTTTAATAACTTATAAATGGCGTTGGGATGATAATCAACATCAAAATTAGCGTTGATATATAGTCGGATACACTCACCCGTTAGTCGTCCACCCATATCGGATTGGCATTGAGCCTTTATATATTGACTCAATATTTCTTTATCTTGCTCTGTAAGATAGCTAGGTCGCCCTGTAGGTTTTTTACTCTCAAGACCAAGTAAACCTTTGCTGATGTAGTTCGCAACCCAATCATTAACAATTCTTCTACTTATATTAAGTGTTCTAGCAACTTCTGATCTATTCTTACCCGATTTAAAGTGTGAAACGGCTAGCAAGCGTAGCCTCATTCGATGATCTTTTACTTTGTTGGAGAGTATTTTTAATTCTTGTGAGCTATGAGTGTTCAATGTGATTTATTATGAGTAAATAAATGACATTAGATCATATAATTAGACTAATTGGTATTAGACTAATTCCTAAAGGTATGTATCGTTGGTATACAAAATGTTGCAATACTCCAATAGGTAATTCAATGGGGGCAGGAGTTCCTTTCATTGGAATTATTCATAGTTTCATGGACAATGCTTCTACCCGAGATGAAGAGTTAGGGAAAAATAGAGGTCACATTCAAATAAAATTTGCTAAGAAAGAAGTCCCCACTGATCTAAAAGGCTCATCTTTTAAGATTATTCTTAGAAGCCTTTCCAAGCTTGTTGTTTGGAAAATAAAAGGACTTAATAAACCTTCTGTATTTTTCGATGATAACGGAAAGCCTATTGTTGAACCAAACATTCTAAATTAAGAATGTTTGGTGGCGTTGCAAGTGACATAACAAGGCGTTCAAACGGACAAAAACAGTTGGCTGTTTCCCTCCGTTCACAATTTTAGCCAACAATTTTTTGCCGCTTAACGTGGCGTTATGTGTCATCAGGTCGTGATATGGATCGAATAGAGTTAGGTAATGTAGGTGAAAGCCTAGCTGAAGAGTTAGAAGCTCATTCAAACAAATACCATGTTAAATCAGACAAGCATGAAATACTTGCTTGGGAAGCGGTGGGAGTAAGAGGAATGGCACAGCAGCTTTTAGATTTAGTAAAATGTACCTATGAACTTGAAAGTTCCGCATTGTTTAGCTCTTGGGGGGAAAGTTTAGTTTTCGAAGAGTTCGAGCTAAGTGAGAAAGTTAAATTGTTTCGGAAAAAGTATGCCGAGTTCAAAAACACATAACAAGGCTATGCACCGAAACATCTAGGCTACGTTTTGCAATTTATGCACTACGCTGCCGCTTCGTTAACATAAATTACAACTACGCCTAGCTGTCCGGTGATAGCGGCGTTATATGCACTCAAATAGTATGGTTTGTTTAGCTAAAAATGTTTTTATCAAAGGTGCTTTTGTAAACGCTGCTACGAGTTTCGCTATTATAGTTTTTCAATGACCACTAATAAGCTTTGTTGTTTTTATTACTTCGTAATGTAACAAAGCTATTATTTCGTTCTGGCATTTGTGGGTAGCTCAATTTATAGTGCGTTTATGACTACCGTCTTTTACTTCTAACTTTTGTATTTAAGTTCAGTTTTATCAGGCATATAACAAGCAATTCAACGGGACTTTTACAGCTGGCTGTGCTCGTTCCTCGCAATTTCAGCCAGCAATAAAAGCCCATTAATTGGGCGTTATATGCAATCAGCCGAGTATCGATGCAAATTAATCTGAAAAACAAATTTAACCCTAAGATCTTATTCGGTATTACGATATTTTTATTCCTTTTACCATATGTGATTTTTGATTATTCTTTAAATGATATTGGTTCAATTTTTGCCCTAGCTAAATTAACTATCTTTTTAGTTTTTGGTTTATATTTTTTATACCTTTTTATTTGTTACACCTTTGTATATGTTCGTATGAAAATTCGAAATAATCGTTCTAAAAAAAATGAAACTATCCGTAAAGAAGAGGCCAAAGCTAAAGAAGAAAAATATAGGCAATGGTATAAGGAAACATATGATGATTGAGTGTACGCAATTGCATATAACAAGAACATTAAACGGAAAAATTACAGTTGGCTGTTTTTCGTACCTCAAACATTTTAGCCAACAATTTTAAGCCTCTGAATGAGGCGTTATGTTTCTATACTAATCTGTCAATCGCAACTTTATAGACTTTTCCTTTATCACGTTTTCCAACAGAAATTACAGTCACAGTAACTACAGAGTCATTCACCTCATAAACTAACCTGTAGCCAGCTTGCCTAAGTTTTATTTTGTAAAGCTCATTGCCCCCAGATAGTTTTGCGCTATCAATGTGCGGATTTTCTAAAATATCTACTAGCTTTTTCTTAAATTGAGTTTGAATTGTAGCGCCAAGCTTTTTCCATTCTTGTAATGCTGACTTTTTAAATTCTAACTCATAACTCATTTAAGCTAACCTTCACGCTAGCTTCATTTTTGCGCTGCTCAGCAATTGCTAATAACTCTAGGTCTTCCATGTGATCCATCATAAATTCATACGTATCTGCTGGTATACAATAAAAAGCAGGTTCATTTCTATTTAAAACAGCAATTGCTTCACCATGAGCGCTTAAAGCAACCTTCATTGGATTAGCTTTTAATTCGCTTATACTTGCAGCAGCTTCAGTTAATATTCTAGTTGTCATACTATCACCAGTACTTTAAAGTGGTCGTTAATTAGGTTTAGTATAAACCAAGAAACATAACAAGTCACTTAAAAGGACAAATAACAGTTGGTTTTTTCTCCTGCGTCGCTTATTTTAACCAACTATTTTTAGCCTCTTAATGAGGCGTTATATGCAATTCATGTAGTAGGGTGCTTTAGCTAATAATTCGGTTATTAACTTTTACTTTTGTAAACGCTGCTACGGGTTTCGCTATTGTACTTATTCACTAGTCACTAATAAGCTTTGCCTATTTAAAAGACTTTTGTTGACAAAGCTATTATTTCGTACTGGCATTTGTGGGTAGCTCAATTTATAGTGCGTTTATGACTACCGGTTTTTACTAGTTGCTTATGTATTTATGTTCAGGTTTATCAGGCATATAACAATTTAACGGGACTTTTACAGCTGGCTGTGCTCGTTCCTCAAAATTTTAGCTTAACAGGGCGTTAGGGCACTATGGGAAAGTTTGAGTATGCTAATCATGGGTTAAAATTTAATTTACCTGAAAAATGGCAAGTTGTAGATGACGATATAGAAGAGCCAATTCGAGCCGTAACGATAGAATGCGATGAAAGCGGCTCATGCTGGAGTGATATTTATCAAGCACATCAGGCACCTGAAATAAGTCAGTATATCAATAAGCAGGTTCAACATTTCGTTAATGAGTTGCCAGACGGGTATGAGGTTGATGGAGAAATTAAAACGGAAAGATTAAATATCAAACATTCTCATAATGAATATCAGGGATTTTTACTCATGTTTAATGTCTCTATCCCTAGTGGCGAAAGTATCGGTTATGAAAATATGTATTTTAAATTAAACACTGGTGAAAAAGTTAGTATGTTGAGTAGCCAATATACCGAAGATGAGCGAAGTCCAATATTAGATGGCATCAAAATTATACTCGAAAGCTACTCTTCAGTGTAATCCGTGCCCTAACAAGTCACTGCAAAGGACTAAAAATAGCTGGTTATTGCTCGTGCCTCGCTATTTTAGCCAACAATTTTTAGCCTCTGTTTGAGGCGTTATATTACTAATTAAGTTTGGAGTTTATTTCTAATATGGAAGTTAAAGTTTTTACTAAAACATTAAAGCCTAAGCAAAGATTTTGGCCCGGATCTGTAACACTCAGTAATGGTGGCCTTGAATCTGAAATTAATCTTTGGCTTGCGGCTAATCCCGATATAGAAATAACAAAGATTACTCAATCACAAAGTGGTGGTTCATGGATCCCTGCGACAATTGTGGTTACAGTTTGGTATTAAAAGTAATATACAAGCAATTTAACGGGACTTTTACAGCTGGCTGTGCTCGTTCCTCGCAATTTTAGCCAGCAATAAAAGCCCATTAATTGGGCGTTATTTCTCTATCGTAATTTCAACCAAAGGAGTGAATCGAAATGTTTTCACAAAAGGAAAAAAAAGACTTACAAAATATTATCCAATCAAATAAACATGAAGTTTATGTTGTTTCATTTGAAGAAATGGATGCAATAATTAAGTCTTCGCCAAAAGGTAATAATCAAAATGTTCAAGTGGCGTGGGAAAAAATTAAAGGGAAAGTAGGTGCAGGGGTGAGTTATTATGCATCTGCCGATGATGTTGTAACAATGACTAAGCTTGTTGGTGATCTAGGTGGCGTTGGTGCAAGAGCATATATAAAGAATTACAGTGGTAAACCTCATATAATACTTAAAGGCCATCCAGGCTTACGGACTATACTGACTGGAACCAAGTATGGAATAAAAAACCCGAAAGTAGTCTCTATTGGTTTAGGAAAGACGGGGGCAATATCGGCAGCAAAGCAAGGCGGGATTCTAACGGTAATTCTCTTGTCAACTTATCGAGTTGTGGATTATTTCCTGACAGATCAAGCCACACTTACTCAGCTTATTGGTACTCTAGCTACTGATATCGTAAAAGTTGGCATAGCTACAGCTGCGTCAATAGGAGCTGCAGCTATTGCTGGAGGCTTGACTCTTGCAATCGGACCAATTTTAGCTGTGGTTGTCGTAGGTGTTGGTATGTCAATGCTTCTCGAGTACGCTGATAAGAGCTTGGGGATCACTAAACGAGTTATCGCTGGGCTAGATGAATTAGAGAGTAATGCCAAAAATTACATAGCTCAACAGAAGAGAAATGCGGTAAACGCAATGGCTAAATCTGCAAATAAAATCATTGACCATACCATCAAGTCCGCGCAAAGAATTGCTATCAATTGGGTTAGGAGTGCTTTGAGGGAATATATATCACCTTCAAGGAAAATATGGTAATGGAAGATAGAGAAAAACCATCCTTATCTACTCGCATTATTGGTGCGTTACTTTTCATTACAGGCTCTTGTGCTGCATTATTTTGGTTTTTTTATCGAGTAGTAATTCTATTAAGTACTTCACAGTCAGAAGTCGTAGTATTTGATAAAGGCTCCTTTTATATGCTGGGTGTTGGTGTTGGCATGTCTGTTCTCGCTTTCGCGGCTGTTCAAGAAGGTTGGGTTGGGAAAGTATTATCAAAGAAACAGGCTGCTATTTTAACGAGGATTGCGATTGTTAGTCTTGCTTTAATCTTTATTACCCCCAACCTCTTTCACTATATTTCAGAGGCTTACTTTTCAAGTGAAGGTTACTCTGTATGTGAAGAGGCATCGAGCCAATGGTTATTTGTTCGGGATATTGTCTATATCCAAGACACAATAGAATGTAGCGCTAAACTAAATGAGAAATAACAAGGCGCTCAAACGGAAAAATTACAGTTGGCTTTTTGTTCGTGCCTCACTTATTTTAGCCAACTTTAATTTTCCGCTTATGTAAGCGTTAGTTACTACTATGAATCGAACTCATTTAGCACTTGTATTCACATTAGGGATATTCTTTTTACCAATCATTTTTTTAATTTGGGATGAAAATGTTGATCCACCTTTTATTTCAAATTCAATATATGACTTTTTGGTATACAAAATAATTCCTATCTTGGCTGGCATATTCAGTCTTATCTTTTTAGCTTTCTCGTATAGGAAATATAAGAGGTGTCGCTACTATCAACAACAAATGAAACATCATTTTGAGAACCAAGGTAAATTTCGCTTAACGTTAGGTATGATTTTTTTACCTGTTTTAGTATATGGTTGGATTTGGGCTGCTATCGGTGCTCCAATCAAATTATGGGCTTATTATTCTGTGAATGAGTATTGGTCACAGGAGTATCATTTAAGTAAGGTTGAGAGTTGTGGTAGTGACTATGAATATGAATGTACTCGCCTTACGCTTTTAGACTTGGCAAGCAATAATAAACATTCTATTAGGTGGTATTATGATAAATCATCGTTGATGAAAGTTAGAGGTAAAAATATAAATGTTATCGGTGAACAAGGATATTTCGGTTATATTATCAATGGACTGGAGTGGTAACTGCAAGCCTCCAAAGGACTAAAAAAGCTACCAGTTGCTTGTACCTCAAACATTTTGGCCAACAATTTTTAGTCTCTGAATGAGAGGTTAGGTTTTTGTTGAAGTTGTGTGTAAACTCATGTGATTTAATCTATTTGAGCTATCTATGAATGAAAAAGAATATGTAAGCGTTAGTAATTGCCCTTTATGTAACAAGCCTAACAACTGTGGCAATTTATTAAAGAGTAATAAACCGTGTTGGTGTATGGATGAGATAATTGATTTTCCTGAGAGCCTATTAAATCAAGTTGTAGATATAGCTAAAAATAAAACCTGTATTTGTAAATCTTGTGCACTAAAGCATAAACAAGATCTTTAGTAGGTTAACCATGCAAGCAGTTCAACGATATTTTTCTAGTTGACTGTTTTGTTCCTCGCAGTTTTAGCCAGCAATAAAGCCCATTAATTGGGCGTTAGCTTCCCTTGTAGATCTGTGCAGTATTCCAGCTTAGGTATTTATGAATAAAAAATATAAAATTCGTATAGATCGGGTAATTCAATATATTGAAAGCAATTTGTCTAACAAAATTTCATTGGCTGAAGTGGCAAACGTAAGTCATTTTTCGGCATATCACTTTCACCGAATTTTTACAGGTATAGTTGGTGAGACTGTTAATGATTACATTGTTAGGAGAAGGCTAGAACGAGCAGTCAATTTATTGATATTTAAAACTGAGTTATCCATTACTCAGGTAGCTTTAGATAATGGCTTTTCATCTAGTGCTAATTTTTCAAAAGCAGTAAAGCTTCATTTTGGATTTAGTCCGTCAGAAATACGAAATCCAAATAAAGTTAAAGATAGCAAGATTGGAAAAATATCTAGCAAGTATGGAAAAGATTTTAATCCCTCTGATTTGTATCCTACTCTCTTCACAAATGAAGTGATGAAAAAAAACAACTTAAAGGATACAAATATGAATATTGAAGTAAGAGATCTTGAACGCCAACGTATATGCACTTTGGCTTCAGAACGCGGTTATGAACCTGACGCTATATATCAGGCATGGGATAAGCTTATAGATTGGGTTATCAGTAATGGAATAAAACACGAAGAACAAGAACGCTTTGCTTTTGCTTTTGATAACCCAACAGTTACGCCAGTCGATAAATGTCGCTATACAGCTTCGGTAGTGATTGGTGAAAATGTACAAGTGAAATTACCATTTTCAGAATCTGAGATACCGAAAGGTAAGTACGCAGTACTCTATTTTAAGGGGACCCCAGAGGAAACAATTAAGGCTCAATTAAGTATCTATTCTGATTGGTTACCTGATAGCGGATTTGAGCCAGATAATTTTCCAATGTTAGAGCATTATCTGAATGATGCGAGAGTTGATGGTTATGTTGAAATGGAAATTCTCGTTAAACTAAAGGGAATTTAATTCGTCCGAAGGAATTGATTTAACCCCCTATCTTTAAACAGGAGCGCTTTCAGCTAGTCGTTGCGTTTATTTATAGGGGATGAAATATCGTAATGCTTCACACACCCAATATAAAATTGACCCCCATTTTGTTTGGGTAACGAAGTATCGTTATCGAGTACTGGTAGGTGATGTAGAGCTTAGAGTCAGAGAACTGACCACAACTTCTTATGGTATTGCACAAATGTATGTACATTTTTCAGCGATGACGACTGCATCACGATGCTTACCTTTTTGCATAATGAATTGAGCGTACGTAATAAATCCCCCTAATGAAACGAATATTAAATGAATATTAAACGAATATTAAATGAATATTAAATGAATATTATTATTTGTTAAGATATACTCAAATACACATTGTTAACAATATACATTTATAGGGTTATGAAAAAATTTATTACTATTTACTTTGTTATGATCAGCACCTTACTTTCGTTTTTTAGTTACGGAGGAGATAAACGGCCAAATATTGTGGTTATCCTGTCTGATGATTCGGGCTATACCGATTTAGGCAGCTTTGGTGGTGAAATTGAAACGCCTAATATTGATCAATTAGCGAAAGAAGGTATTCGTTTTAGCGACTTTTATAGTAATGCTAGATGTAGCCCAACACGCGCAACTTTATTAACGGGCGTTGATGCCGCACATGTTGGTTTTGGTGGGGGCGTTGTTGGTGACTGGGTACGTGAATTACCTTTTAAAGCACACCGAGGTAGATTGGCTTACGAGCAACCATTAATTTCAGAATTACTTGGTAGTAACGGTTATCAAACTATGATGGCTGGTAAATGGCATTTAGGAGGTAGTTATATTAAAGAACATCCTGCAGAAATGTCACCTGAATGGATAAAAACACATTCGGGCATGAAACTTACTCAAGAAGAAATGGAGCTAGATTATTTAGGGTTACCGCCGCAACGTGGTTTCCAAAAAAGTTTTGTTTTTCATGGGGCACAAGGTAACTTATTTTCATTGCCTGAAGATAAACACGAATATTATGAAGGTAATAAAAGAGCAAAACTAAAATACGATTATAATTATAACATGCACTGTTATGCTGGTAATGCCTTTAATAAGAAGCGTTATGGTGCTTGTCATGGAAAGTCAGGTAAAGCATTTTATGCTACTGATGGTGTGACAGATCGTGCTATTGATATGATCAAGGAAGCTTCTGGCAATGAAGCTCCATTTTTCATGTATGTTGCCTATCGAGCACCACATAAGCCATTACAAGCACCTGAAGAACTCGTGCAAAAATACTTAAAACGCTACGCTAACCTACAAAGCATTGCTGATGGTCGCCATAGCGGTTTAGTTAGTGCAGGTTTATTTCCAAAAAATGCTGACCTAGCTAACAATAACTTTTTATGGACTAAACAAAACAAAGAAAAAATTGAAAAATATCGCCTTCAAGCAGCTGTACATGCAGCTATGGTAGAAAAAGTAGACGAAAATGTCGGTAAGCTTATACAAGGCTTGAAAGACAGTGGTGAGTATGAAAATACGCTGATTTTATATTTTTCAGATAATGGTGCGGCATCTCATATTGGTGATCTAATGAACTCACCTTACAAAGGTGTTAAAGCGTTACTTTGGGAAGGTGGCGCGCGTACGCATGCTATTGCGAATTGGCCAGGAGTTATAAAGCCAGGGACTATTTCAAATGATTTAGTATGGGTTGGTGATATAACGCCTACGTTATTAGATATTACTAATACTCAATTTCCAGAAAAATTCCATGGTTCGACACCAAGAAAGCCAGACGGACGAAGCGTGTTAGCAAGCCTTAAAGGTGAAAAAATGTTACCGCCTGAAGCTATTTTCTTTAACGATAAAGGGCAACAAAGTGTTATTTACCAAGGTCGATGGAAGCTTTTAATTGAGGCAGGGTGGTATTTACAAACCCTTGCAAAACCTGGCATTGCTTACGAACTTTATGATTTAAAAAATGATCCCGGTGAAACTAATAATTTGGCAACATTGAAACCAGAGCTAGTAAAAAAATTAACGGCTATGTGTGATAAATGGAAAGAGGAAAATCAAATAGTTGATTATGCCGAAATAATTAAGATCAAGCCGAAAGACCCTTACTAATTATTACTTAAATTGTTTTTAGTTCCCACCGAAACCTGCATCTTGAATGGTAACGGGTATATAATATCAACTCTATGAATGAATTGAACTCTTGCATCAGTAGCAAAGATCAATTCATTCTTGAGGTTGGTACTATGCTTCTTCAGCCTTAAAATTACTTTTAAAGGTAAAAGCCTGTGGAGTTTCACCATGTTCGCGTAAGTAATAGAGTTTTTGTACCGCTTGTTCAAGCGTAGGTGTTGTTCCTTCAGGTATCCACCATAATACGTATGTATCTTCAGCTTCTTTAGTAAACCACTCACTTTTACGTTTAAAAAAATCCTTGTGGTGCGTTCTAAACATAAAATCTTTAAGTGAATCTACAGACTCCCAAACCGACATATTGACAATAGTTTTTGGATCATCAAAAAACTGGATGCTAGTAGCATCACCAGCTTCGTCTTGTAAGCGCCAGATAAAGCTAGGGCTCGATTCTGCAATGGCGTTGATTGGATCTAAGTTATCCATAAAGTCTTTCATTTCTATGGCTTCTAAATCGTATTTTGCTGTGGCGATATTTAATTGGGCTAGGTGCATGTTTGTTTAATCCTTTAAATTGTGTAAATAACCTCAACTCGGGATAAGCAAAGTTACTCAACAAGCTATTTTTATGCCTAACTTCGTTGAATTTGTTACTAATAGCCAGCTATTAGATAGAAAAATCCGCCTTGTTATACACAAAAATATCAATGTTGAGAGATTAATATAGCTTAGGAAAATAACGATACAGATTAAGTTTTGATAAAGAAGGGTTTTAATTCATTCTCTAACATTCATTAACCCGAGTTGAGGTTAAATAGCTTAAAAATTTGTATTAGTTAATATTGAATAATACGTTTATAAGGCGGTAACGAATCAAGTAGTTGTTTACCATAGCGCTTGCTTACAACACGTCTGTCCAATAATGTAATTGTACCTTCATCGCTTTCGTTTCTGAGTAATCGACCAGTTGCTTGCACCAATTTTTTAGAAGTGTCGGGTACTGATAGCGACATAAAAGGGTTGCCACCTTTAGCGGTAACGTACTCTGCTTGGGCTTCTTCAACCGGCGAAGTAGGAACTGAAAAGGGGAGCTTGGTAATAATTAAATTATTTAAGTATTTACCGGGCAAATCTAATCCTTCAGAAAAGCTTTGTGTACCAAAAATAATGCTTTGTTTATCGCTATCGCAGTTCTTTTTATGTTTCTCGATAATGTGTTGGCGTGATTGTTCACCCTGTACTTGAATTTCAAGCTTGTGTTTGTCGCGTAATGCAGCAGCTACTTTTTCCATTTGCCAATAAGATGAAAACAACACCAGTGTTGAAAAGCCTTGGTCGATAATATTGGGTAATTTTTCAATCACTTCATCAGTAAACTGATCGGCGCTTGGTTCATATTTCATATTAGGCACAATAAGTTCAGCTTTGTTTTGATAATCGAAAGGCGAGTTAACTTGCTGATATTGCGTTCCATCGTTGGTATGTAAGCCCACTTGAAATCTAAAGTGATCAAATGAGTTCAAAGCTAAAATAGTGGCTGAACATAATACGGCACCATCACATTTGCTCCATAAGTTATCTTCAAGCGTAAAACCCACTTCAATGGGAGAAGCTGAAATAACATAGTCAGAGCGTTTACCTTCAGACATTTCTATCCAACGCGCAAGCGGTGCTGCTTTTTCGTTATCTGTTTTTTCATACATTTGCCAAAGGGCATGTAGATTTTCAAGTCGTTGGATCATAAAGCCAGACTCGGCTAATAGAGGCTCAGCCAAATACATTTGGGTTTCGCCATCTTTTACCGATTCCATTAACAAGTTGTAAAGCTTGTTGGTATGGGCGAGTGATTTTTTACTTAACTCGCTAATGTCTTCAGCCCAGTTTTTTAAATTTTTAGGTATGATGCCGTTTTCAAATCGGTATTGTTTTTCTTTGGGGAAGTAAGCGGCTTTGTTGTTTTCGATAAAGGTAAAAACTTTTTGAAGCTCTACTAATAAATCTTGGCAATCGTCACCTAACTTTAAAGCGGGCGAAATTGCGCGTTGCGATTTAATAAGTTTCGCCATTTTATCGCCCGTTTCTTTTAGCTTAGTTAGCCATTCTATCGCACCTTTTACGGTAACATTGGCGCTGGAATGATCACGCGTTACTTTAGGTAAATGATGGGCTTCGTCAATAATATAAAATACGTCTTCAGGCGCAGGTAATATTTTACCACCGCCTAACTCTAAATCGGCTAACAATAAGCTGTGGTTGATAACTAACACATCGCTCATGTCCATGGTTTCACGTGCTTTATGAAAAGGGCAATGAGTATGCTCAGACAAATGTTTTAAGCAGCTGTGTTTATCGCATTGCACTTGTTGCCAAATGTAATGAGGAACACTGTCTGGCCAAGAATCTAAATCGCCTTGCCAGCTATTGTCGGAAAGCTTTTTATGCATATCGCTCAATGTTCTTACATCAGCCGCATTAGGTTTTTGTGCAAAGGTGAAGCCTGCTTGAGGGTCGTCACCATTGGTAACGGCAGCGCTGAGTTTTTGCCTACAAACATAGCGTTGGCGGCCTTTAACTAAGGTAAACGAGAAATCGAGCTTAGAATGTTTTTTTAAAAAAGGTAAATCTTTATCAACTAACTGCTCTTGTAAAGCAACCGTTGCGGTTGAAATGATCACCTTTTTGTCACGGGAAAGTGCTAAAGGGATAGAGCCTAACGAATAAGCGAGTGATTTACCTGTGCCTGTTCCTGCTTCAATGACAATGATTTTTCGATCTTTATCGTACTCACCTGCCAGTGTTTTAGCTATTTCAGCAATTAAAAAGGTTTGCTGTTTACGCGGGTTAAAGTTCGTCATATTTTCGCCAATGGCTTTGTAGCTGGTACGTATAACTTGCTTTATTGTGTCACTTAGCATGTGAAGAAGGTTTCCATAGAGAGTGGTATCATTTACACTGCTGTATATATTAACAGTTTTGTTATGTCTTTTTCGAGTATTCTTTTAATCATTATGCGTAATTCTTCAGATAGCTCTTTAAAAAACTCTTCAGCAGACGCTTTATTAGAGAAGGGGTTAATCTCTAACCAAACCAATAATAATGGTTTGCAGCAAGAAATTAACCAAGGTTTTATATTAACAAGGCAATCGCAAGATCGCTTTGGACGCATTTGCATTACCTTATGGTTAAAAACAGCATCAGGTCCTGTTAAATTAGAAATACATGATGAATTAGCGGTGTTTTTTGTCAGTGAAGTTCAACAAAAAGAAGCGGTTGATATACTAAATGATGCTTCTATTAAAATTGAAAAAGTTAATACGCTAACGCTTAAAACTTTTAATCAAGAAGTCGTCAGCGGTTTTTATTTTAAATCTATGCGAGATTTTTATGCTGCACGCGATAGATTAAAACATCACAGTATAAAATGTTATGAAGATGATTTTAGGCCAGACGATCGCTTTTTAATGGAACGTTTTATTACGGCTAATTTAAGTTTTATAGGATCTGAAAAAGCCAATTTTGAAACTAAGAACAACCTAGCTAATTACAAAGCTTACTCAAAAGTAAAGTGTAAAACTTTACCGTATCATCAAGCCGATAAAAACATTGCACTAACTATGGTGTCGGTAGATTTAGAATGTTCAATGCAAGGAGAGCTATATTCAATAGGGCTCTACGCTAAGGTAGATGACGAAGATGTAAATTGCGTATTGATGATAGGTGAGCCAGAAGAAACTGAACTTAACTATATTCAATGGGTAGCCGATGAGTCCGCTTTATTACTTGCGTTTATTGAATGGATACACGTTAACGACCCAGACATTATGATTGGCTGGAATGTTGTTAATTTTGATTTTAGTTTATTTCAAAAACGTTGTGATTTACGCGGTATAAAGTTTTCAATTGGCAGAGATGGTACACCACCTCATTGGCGAAAAAATGCTACCAGCGAACAAAAGTTTATTGAAATAGCGGGTAGAGTGGTGCTTGACGGTATCGACTTATTAAAAACAGCGACTCATAACTTTCCTAGTTTCTCCCTCGAAAATGTATCAAATACACTATTAAATACCGGTAAAAAAGTAAAAGACGTTGATAACCGTGTGCAAGAAATTACCGATAACTTTCACAATAACAAACAAGATCTTGCTATTTACAACCTTGAAGATTGTCGTTTAGTTTGGTTGATTTTTGAAAAAACACAACTGTTAGAATTTGCCATATTACGCTCTCAACTTACAGGGTTAGCGATAGATCGCATGGGTGGTTCTGTTGCGGCATTCACCAATTTATATTTACCTAAACTACATCGCAGCGGTTATGTGGCGCCTAATATGGGCGACGGTGAATCTGGGCTTGTTTCACCCGGTGGTTTTGTTATGGATTCAATTCCAGGTTTATACGACAACGTATTAGTTCTCGATTTTAAAAGCCTTTATCCTAGTATTATTCGCACCTTTAATGTTGATCCTATGGGATTAATAGAAGGTTTAGAAGACGATAAACATCAGCGTAATAATCCTATTAAAGGTTTTGATGGAGCGTATTTTTCAAGAGACAAACACTTCTTGCCTGACATTATTCAATCTCTTTGGTTAGAGCGTGATAAAGCCAAAGTAGAAAAAAACGCGGCACTATCGCAAGCCATAAAAATTATCATGAACTCGTTTTATGGCATTTTAGGCTCAACAGGCTGTCGTTTTTTTGATCCGCGTTTAGCTGGATCTATTACTAAGCGTAGCCATGAGCTATTAAAAATAACCAAACAATGGATTGAAGATAAAGGCTACCAAGTTATTTATGGCGATACCGACTCTATATTTGTACATGTAGGCGCAGATAAATCACAAGAGCAAAGCTTAAGCTTAGGTAAAGAACTGCAAACATTAATTAATACTAAAATGGATAAGTTATTGTTGGATGAACATGGTGTTACAAGTCAATTAGAAATCGAGTTTGAAACACACTTTACTAAATTTTTAATGCCTACCATTCGAGGGTTAGATGTAGGCACCAAAAAACGCTATGCGGGTATGATTGTAAACCGAGATAAAGCGTCAGGCGTTGAACATCAACAAATGGTGTACAAGGGCCTAGAAACTGTTAGAACCGACTGGACAGACTTAGCAAAAGAATTTCAGCAAGCTTTGTATTTAAAAGTATTTAACAATGAACCAACCGCCGCTTACATACTTGACATGGTAGAGCGAACCTTAGCAGGAGAGTTTGACGACAAATTAATTTATCGTAAGCGTATAAGAAGAAGACTAAGCGAGTACGTAAAAAATGTTCCGCCTCATGTAAAAGCCGCGCGCCTTGCTGATATGCTTAATCAAGAACAAGGCAAGCCGTTAAGGTATCAACATAAAGGTTGGATTGAATATTACATCACCTTAAATGGTCCACAGGCAAAAGAGTATTTGTCGGCGCCGTTAGATTATCAATTTTATATTGATCGGCAATTAGAAGCGGTAGCCGATGGTATTTTACCTTTTGTTGGATCGAGTTTTAATGAAGTAACTAATAAGCAAATGGGGCTGTTTGGGTAGGCCCGTACTAACTGGTCTTATTGTATCAATAACGAAAGTACGGACCTGGTTGGGACTGGTAAATTAACGATATAAAAGCGTGGGTAACCACATAGATAATTCAGGAATAAAAGTCACTAAAAGTAGAACAATAACTAAAGGTATTACAAACGGAATAGTCGCTTTAGCACATTCTTCAAACGGTACTTTAGTGACTCTTGAAAGTACATAAAGCACCATGCCTACTGGTGGTGTGAGTAATCCAATCATTAAATTTAGTACCATCACTACACCAAAATGAACAGGGTCTATACCTAAACCAACGGCTATAGGTAACAACACAGGCGTTAAAATGGTAATAGCGGCTATGGTTTCCATAAAGCAGCCAACAGCAAATAAAATAAAGGTTATCATTAACAAAATAAGTGTTTTGTTATCTGTAATGGTTAACATCCAACGGGTAAAATCTTCAGTAACATGTTGGCTAGTAAGCACCCACGAAAATATAGCAGCACCTGCAATAATCAGTAAAATAATACTGGTGGTTTCTATAGTTTCCATACTGACTTTTACCAGCTTTTTAATGGTAAGGGTTCGGTATACTAAAGATCCTAAAATAAGGGCATAAACCGTAGCAGCAATAGCCGCTTCAGTTGCGGTAAATACACCAAACAAAATACCACCAATAATAATTGCTGGCGTCATTAATGATAGAAAAGCAGATTTAAACGTAGTGGCTACACGAGGCATACTAAATCCCGCATCTTTAGGGTAGTTACGTTTTTTAGCGTAATAAGCCACCATTATCATCAATGAAACAGCCATAAGTAAACCAGGAATAAAGCCTGCAGCAAATAACTGCCCAATTGAAGCCGATGCCATTACACCGTAAATAATCATGGGTAAACTGGGTGGGATAATTGGCCCAATTGTTGATGATGCCGCGGTAATACCTACCGAAAATCCAGCATCGTAACCTTTATTGCGCATGGCTTTTACTTCAATAGCGCCTAATCCACCAGCATCTGCAACCGCTGCCCCCGACATACCAGCAAACATAATAGATGCACTAATATTTACATGGCCTAAACCACCGCGCATCCAACCCACTAATGCATTAGCAAATTCAAAAATTCGAGTTGTGATGCCAGACGAATTCATTAACGCGCCCGCTAATACAAAAAAAGGAATTGAAAGTAATGGAAAGCTGTCCATTCCTCCCACCATTCTATGAAGTACAACCAGCTCTGGCACTTGGCCATAATAAAGAATGGCGAGTAAAGATGAACCTGCAAGTGCAAAAGCGACAGGAAAACCTAAGATAATCATAGCAAACAGTGAAACCAGTAAAATTGTAATAACCATTAATTTGCCCTTAATCGCAAGACGTGAGTATATCGTCAGCTTTATCAGGTGCTGAAGCCGATAAAATTTTGATGAGATGTTGAATACTTCGGAAAATCAAAATTAAAAGACTCCCAAAAATTACGCCATATAAAACACTAATAGAAATAGGCAACGAAGCCATTTTATGAATGGAAAGCAGTGGGATTATCTGCCATGCAAAATAAGCTAATATTGAAAGAAAAAGCACATTACACAAAGCGATAATACGATAAATATTGTGTGATAATTTGGCAGAGAACCAACGATGAAATAAACTGACAAAGATATGACTGTTGTTTCTAACTCCAATACAGCTACCTAAAAAACCCAAACAAATCAGCTGGTAGCGAGCTATTTCTTCAGTCCAGCCCAGAGGAGACTCAAAAATATAACGACTCATGAATTGAGCAAACACCGTAATGGCTAAAAGCCAAAATAAAATAAACGCTAACCAGTCTTCTACTTTGTAATCAGAAAAAGAAAAGTGATCATCTTCTTCAATATGAAAATCGCTTACGATGGTTTCAGCTTCACCTGATTTATTTGATGTTTTGTAATCTGTCATAAAAATCAGCTCCTAGTTGTTGTTTAATTGCTTGATGGCTAGGTAACACTTTATCTCTAAATAGCTGTCTATCTACGGTCAAAATTTCTGTTCCTTGTTGTTTAAACCATTCAATTAAATCTTTTTCTGATTGACGAGTATCAGCTGAAACATTCGCTGCTGCTTGTTTAAATGTTTCGGCAAATATTTTTTTGTCGTCGGGTGATAAAGATTCCCAAAGGTGCTTACTTGTTAGCGTTAAATTGGTGCCTTGTAAGTGACCCGTTAAACTAATGTACTTTTGCACTTCATTGAATTTTTTAGCTTTAATGGTAGGGAGAGGGTTTTCTTGGGCGTCTACCACTCCTTGTTGTAAGGCAAGGTATACCTCTGAAAACGCGATTGGGCTTGGATTAGCGCCAACAGCTAACGGAAACATTTTGTAAATAGAGGCATTGGGGACGCGTAATTTTAAACCTTTCATATCTTCTGGGGTTAAAATGGGGGAGTTAGAGGTTACATGGCGTTGACCATAGTAGTTGTTTCCTACAACTTGGTTACCTCGCGAAGCCGCTTTATAACCTTCTGAAAGCTCTTTAAATAAAGGACTTTCATTAAAATTTTGCCAATGTTCGTAATCTCTAAATACATAGGGTAGTTCAGATAAACCCATTGGAGGATAACTCTGAGCAGCAAAACTTGTTCCTGTATAAATAATATCTATAGTGCCTAAACTTAAGCTTTGATTAAGCTCAGCTTCTTTTCCCATAATAGACGCTGGAAATACGTCTATTACATATCTTCCATTGGTTTTTCTGTTAATTTCTTCTGCCGCCCAAACCGACCACTTATGAAGGGGTTCTGTTAATTCGTAAACATGAGCCCAAGTTAAGTGTTTTACCTTTTCTGCAGCCATAACTTTTTGCGGTAATAATAAGCATAAGGTGTATACTAATATTGTTTTTATAGTGCGTAGTACAAAGTGTAAATAATGTCGTTTTATTTTGTGATGCTGCATTTCTAAATAATTTTATTATGTTTTTATTATGTTCATTAATATATGATTTGGTAAGAATGTCAATTGTTGACAATAAAATAACTTATTAATTTAAGTTGTTTTAAACCGTTTTATTAGTATTACGTGTTGATGCTAACTTAAGGATAGGTAATTGGTTATTATGATAAAACTTAATATTAACAATGAAATACATAAGGTTGATGCGCCTGATGATATGCCTATATTATGGGTGTTACGTGATTTATTAAACTTTAAAGGAACAAAGTTTGGTTGTGGAATAGGGCAGTGTGGTGCTTGTACTATTCATGTAAACGGTCAAGCTATTCGATCTTGTATAACGCCTGTTGCTGTCGCTAACAATGCAAAAATCACCACAATAGAAGGTGTTGATGATAATGGCGAGCATCCTATTCAAATTGCGTGGAAAGATAATAACGTGCCACAGTGTGGTTATTGTCAGTCGGGGCAGATAATGAGCGCTCTTACTTTACTTGAAAATAATACTAAGCCTACAGACGATGACATTAATAACCATATGTCAGGCAATATTTGTCGATGTGGAACTTATCCTCGTATTAAAAAAGCCATAAAAGAAGCTGCCGCTGTACTTGCAACTCAAGCAGGAGCAAAATCATGAATACCTCAAAATTGTCGCGTCGTGAATTTTTGTCTTATGCAGGTATTGCAAGTGGAGGCTTGTTGTTAGGATGTAGCTCAATAACACCTTCAACATCAAACTTACCTAAATTTGCGAATGTTGTAGAAAGTAAACCGCAACGCTTAAATATCTTTGTTGCAATAAAACCAGATAATACCGTTGAAATTGTGAGTCATCGCGTAGAAATGGGGCAAGGTTCTAAAACGGGTATTCCCCAAATTATTGCTGACGAACTTGAAGCCAATTGGGCTAATGTAAAAGTTATTCAAGGTTTAGGCGATAAGCGCTACGGCGATCAAAATACTGACGGTTCTACAAGTATTCGTAAGTTTTACGACAAGTTAAGAGAGATGGGGGCTTCTGCTAGAACTATGTTAGAACAAGCAGCAGCTGATTACTGGAAGGTTTCGGTTGATACTGTATACGCGAAAGATAACTATGTTGTTAATAAAAACTCAGGCGGTAAACTTTCTTATGGTGATTTAGCTGAATTAGCGAGTAAAAAGCCATTACCAGCTGTTGAGTCGTTAAGTTATAAATCGGCAGCAGATTTTAAATACATAGGCAAACCCGTACCTATTGTTGATTTGCACGATATGGTTACGGGCAATACTACGTATGGAATAGACGTTGATCTACCTAATTTATTAATTGCATCTATTGAACGATGTCCGGTGTTACATGGAACTGTTAAATCGTTTGACCCGACAGAAGCTTTAAAAATAGCTGGGGTTGTTGATGTAATCGAAATGCCTGCTACTCCTGAAACTGTTGTGTATTTTCCGCTATCGGGTGTAGCTGTTGTTGCAACAAACACTTGGGCTGCGCTGCAAGGTAGAAAAGCACTCTCAATAGAATGGGAACTCGGTAAAAATAAAACACATAACTCCAAAGAAGCATTTGAGCAATTTAAAAGTCGCTTAAAAAACTCCCCTGAAACGATAGGTCAAAAGGGAGATGTTACTAAAGGTTTTTCAGCTTCAGATAAAGTGCTTGAAGCAGAGTATCTTGTTCCTTACTTAGCTCATGTACCTATGGAACCCCCTATGGCAACTGCTTGGTTTCATAATGATATTTGTGAAGTGTGGGCAAGTGTCCAAAACCCTCAAGCGGTAATGGAACAAGGTGCTGCTATGATGAAGCTAGAGGTAGATGCGTTTAAAGTTCACTCTACACTTTTAGGTGGAGGCTTTGGTCGTAAGTCTAAAACTGATTTTGCTAATGAAGCAATTTACCTAGCGGATAAAACAAAACGTCCTGTTAAAGTGGTTTGGAGTAGAGAAGACGATATTAAAGCTAGTTACTATCATGCTGGCGCGGTTCAACACATGAAAGCAGGGATAGACAAGTTAGGCAAAATCACATCATGGCAACAAAAGGCCGTTTATCCAAGTATCGCATCTACTTTTGACAGCAAAAAAAATAGCCCGCAAGACTTTGAATTAAGTTTAGGTTTTGGGGATTTACCTTACGATATTGATAACGTACTAATGCAAAAAGCTAATGCAGAAGCACCTGTTCGTATTGGTTGGATGCGATCGGTTTGTAATATTCAACATTCATTCGCATTAAATAGTTTTATTGATGAACTTGCTCATGCAGCTAAAGTACCTACAGCAGAGTTTATTTTTAATGCTTTAGGTAAAGACCGAGAAATTAATCATAAAGAAACCTATAACTTTGCTTTTACCAATTATGGTGAAGAGCTAGAAAGGCATCCTTATTCGGTTACTCGCTATAAAAATGTATTAAAAACTTTAACGGCTAATGTGCCTATAAATGAAACTTTACCTAAAGGACAAGGTTGGGGAATTGCGGTTCATCGAAGTTTTGTTAGCTATGTTGCAGTAGCCACTAAAGTTGAAGTGCTGAATAATAAACTTACAGTAAAAGAGATTCATTGTGCGATAGATTGTGGATTAGACATTAACCCTGATCGTATAAAAGCCCAAATGGAAGGTGCTATGATTTTTGGAACGTCTATAGCGCTAATGGGAAATATTGATATTAAAGATGGCACGATTGTTCAATCGAACTTTCATGATTACCCCGTTACTCGTATAAATCAAGCGCCGGATATTATTGTTCATTTAGCTAATGACAAAAATAAAGTTCCAGGTGGTGTGGGTGAGCCAGGCGTACCACCTGTTGCGCCGAGTATTGCCAATGCTGTTTTTGCTGCTACAGGTAAGCGTTATCGAGAGTTACCGCTCAATCAGTACTTTACAATATAGGTGGTATTATTAAAAAACGAATTCAGTGATGCTGAATTCGTTTTTTAATTGATTGATTTATACAACTTTGATTAGAACTACTTTTGGATAAAGCGAGACCAATATTGCCCACTATTTGATATGTGTTGTTTTAACAAGGTTAAGGTTGCTTCAACATCTCTTTTAGCTATTGTTGCTAACATTTCTTTATGTTCTTTAATGCTTTGGCTAATACGAGCGGAGTTTAATGTTAAATTTGAATGCATAGCAAGTAAAATAAGCCTTTTTCTGCGCCATAAATCTACTGCACTTTTATTATAGTGATTACTGTACATTAATAAGTGAAACTGAGTATCTAAAACTCTGTAGTTATATTGAGTTTCAGGTGTAAGAGCTTCCATTGTTTTTACTAGTTCATGTAGTTCATTTAATTGTTCAGTGGTGTGCCCATCAACAAACCACTCCATTAAATAAGGATCGAGTAACTGTAAAATCTCAAAAACATCACGCATAGTATGATATTCAAACTTAGCTACACGGGCTCCGCTATTAGGAGCTACAGTGACAAAACCTTCACCTTGTAATTGTTTCAACGCCTCTCTAATAGGATTAATACTGGTGTTATAGCGTTTGGCTAATTGTGTAGTAACTAGCCTATCATCACTAACAAAAACCGCATTAGCAATATCATTTAAAATTCGCGCATATATTGTGGTTTCTTCAGCCAATAACGGCGATATTAATTCTTCTTTAATTTGTTGTAATTTAGGCATAAAAAAACACTATAAATTCATCTGTTTGATTTGAAGTAAACGCATATCTTAACATATAACATTAATTATCATTAATCTATTTACTTTTTATCCTTTTAATAGCTACCTCGTTAATAACTAAACTTATTTTATCCATCGTATACAAATAAAGTACTTAAGCCTCTTGAGTTAATGTTTTTATATGTACGATTGATTACACATAATTTATTGGTGTTTATGGTTGATCTTATTTTTTTAATGTGTGATATTTATACTGTGCATGTATGAAAATTACGTTACAGAAGCGTTTATAGTTAATCTCAATGCTTTAGATATGGTATGCAGCTCATGTACTTTTTACATAAAAATAAACAGTCAAAATAAATAATCTTTAACAAACAACAAATTATGAAATTAATGTGAGGGAAAAATGAAACGATATCCTAATAGCTACAGAAAAAAAGCGTTGTCAGTTGCAGTAGCCACGGCAATATTTAATATTGGTGGTATAGCCCCTGTATTAGCAGAAGAAACAAATAAAGCTGAAGATACCGAGGTTATACAAATAGTAGGTATTCGAGGATCACTGATTAATTCTTCTAATATTAAAAGAGAAGCAAGTGGTGTGGTTGATGCGATAACCGCAGAAGATATAGGTAAGTTTCCTGATACTAACTTAGCTGAGTCGTTACAGCGTATTACTGGTGTTTCAATTGACAGAGCGAATAACGAGGGTAACCAAGTTTCTGTACGTGGCTTTGGTCCAACGTTTAACTTAGTTACGCTGAATAATCGACAAATGCCAACATCATCAACATTACTGGAAAATGGTATAGACCGTAGTTTTAACTTTAGGGAAGTTGCAGCTGAAAGTGTTTCAGGTGTTGAAGTATATAAAACGGGTAAGGCTAATATATCTTCTGGTGGTATTGGCGCTACTATTAATATTCAAACGGCTAAACCTTTCGATTTTGATGGTTTTAAAGCGGTAGGCTCTGCCAAAGGTGTTATCGATACTAGCGTCGACAAGGGCGATAGTATTACGCCAGAATTGTCTGGAATGATCAGCAATACTTTTATGGATGGCAAACTTGGGGTGTTAGTTTCATTATCTCATGCTGAGCGAGATAGCAGAAAAGAAAGAGTAGGTGCACAAGGTTGGGTTGCAGGCCGAGGCTCTAATGTTGATACAAGTGGTATTGACCGAAACTTAAATCCTAATGGTACTCACTGGGCACCATTAACAATTGATGTAGATACACAAGATATAGAACGTGAACGCCAAAATGGTCAGTTTATTTTACAATTTGCTCCAAATGACGCTATAACAGCGAGTGTTGATTATGTTTTTTCTCGCTTTAAAGAAGTTAATAGTACAAACCGTACTAGTTTCTGGTTTGATGGTGATACAGGTGGTTCAGCAGATGCTAATGGTACAGTAACTAATCCAATGCGACCTGATGACGAGCTAAATTTTTGGGCTTTTCATTATTTAATTGAAACTGAGAATGATTCGTTAGGTTTAAATTTAAAATGGGATGTAAGTGAATCGTTAAACCTTTCATTTGATTATCATGATTCTACTTCACATTCACAACCCGATGGCCAAAACTCTGAAACTATTATCAACCTAAAAAATCCACGCGTAAATGATACCAATGGTGATGGCACTATTGATCGTGGTGGTGTAGATGTTAGCTATAATACAAGTCCTACTGGTCGTCCTGATGTGTTCTTTGATGCTGCAGATTTACCAGGGCAAGATGCATTTGCTGATCAAAATGTACAGTTTGACCTATACCAACAACGTGGCCTAGAAATTGAAAATAATATTAAACAATTTCAATTTGATGGTGAATGGTTAAATACCAACGATGGCGCTTTAGCTAAAGTTAATTTTGGTTTGGCATTAACTGATTATCAAATTGATACTACAAGACGCAGAACTGTTGCCTTTGTGCCAACCGATATTTCTTCGCTCGACCTTAACTTTGCATCAAGTGAAGGTTTTGGTAGTGAAATTGGCGGAAATAAAAACTTATTCCCATTACTTTCTAACTATAGTGCATTAGAAGCACTAGAATTAACGAAAAGCCAAGGCTTATATGGTGGTGAAGACGAGCCAACA
This sequence comes from Pseudocolwellia sp. G5-9, assembly GCF_055808995.1. Classification (NCBI taxonomy): domain Bacteria; kingdom Pseudomonadati; phylum Pseudomonadota; class Gammaproteobacteria; order Alteromonadales; family Colwelliaceae; genus Pseudocolwellia; species Pseudocolwellia sp. G5-9. The sequence continues at coordinate 1,006,277 of NZ_CM147893.1, read as the reverse complement.
TTTAATAATATTAGCGAAGAAACTGTTTCTGCTTATGTCTCTTTTGACATTGAAAATGAATTTAACGATATACCTTTTCAAATGAACATTGGTTTACGTTGGGAATCAACCGATGTTGAAGCGGTTTCATTACAACGCCGAATAGAATACTTTAACTACGTGAATACCGCAGGGCGTTTTGGTGAGATAACCGAACCTGATTTATTTGCCGTTAGCGAACAGTCTGATTATACAAGAGTGCTCCCTAATATTGATTTGAGCGTAGATCTATCTGAAGACGTTATTGCTCGATTTTCTTATAGCACCACGTTAAGTCGCCCTGATTTATCATCAATGTTCCCATCAGTGAGCTACGATGCGAGACCAAACGGACCTTTCAATGCATCAGTAGGAAATACAGACCTAGTACCATTAGAGTCTAAAAATATCGATCTATCTTTAGAGTGGTATTACGATGAAGGTAGTTACGCATCAATCGGCTTTTTCCAAAAATATGTTGAAAACTTTATCGGAAGTAGCACCAGAGAAGGGACTTTACCTGATATTAATGGCCAACCTTTACGTGATCCAAGTGTTATTCCACAAGCTGGCTGTCCAAGTGAAGTTATTGGTGGTAATCCTGCCTGTTTTTCTTCAGCTGAAGATCCTGTAATTAACTTTATTATTTCAACGCCTAGTAACTTAGAAGATGCAGAGGTAAATGGTTGGGAAATTAATGCACAACACTTATTTGGTGAATCAGGCTTTGGCGCAATTGTTAACTTAACTTTTGTTAGCGGTGATGTTGAATTAGATCTTTACGACATTGAAAGTACTTTTGCATTACCTGGTTTAAGTGATTCAGCGAACTTAATTGGTTTTTATGAAAAGAATGGCTTACAAGTGCGTTTAGCTTATAACTGGCGCGATGACTTTTTATGGGCAATGCACCAACCACAAAACCTAATTGAACCAACGTTTACTGAAGCTTACGGACAATGGGATCTTAATGCGAGTTATGAAATAAACGATAATATTTCTGTGTTTGTTGAAGGTATAAATATTACTGAAGAAACAACCAGACAACATGGTCGTTTTGCTGATCAATTGATTAGTTTAGAACAGTTTGGCGCTCGTTATAATGTAGGTATTACAGCTAAGTTCTAAAAAGTATAGCGTGTTATAAATTTCATATTATTGATTATGATGTTAATGATATGGAAGGTCATTGAAAAGCCGTCTTCTTGACGGCTTTTTTGATCATAAAATATTTTATTTAACCTCAACTTAGGTTAATGAATGTTAGTGAACCAATTAAAAGATTTATTTATCAAATGTTTAATATGTATTGTTATTTTCCTAAGATATTAGTCATTAACATTGATATTTTTGTGTGTAACAAGGCGAACTTTTTTCTTTCTGGCTATTAGTAATCAATTCAACGAAGTTAAGTTAGGCGTAAAAATAGCTTGTTGAGTAACTTTGCTTATCCCGAGTTGAGGTTATTTAGTCACAGTTTGTCACCTTTTATTTGTATCCGCAGGGCGACTTACTGGTATGCTTATTAACGCATAAGAATATCAGTGTTGTAAAAACTTCTTAATCTACAATTAATAAGATTAAATTTATTAGTGGCTGCTGAGCTTTTAGGGTTAAACTTTAAATTAACTCAAAGGCTTGCGCTTGTTTTAAAAGTAACCTCGAAAGAGCCACAGACCTTAGAAAACTTTTAATGCACAATAGAGTTACTTACCCAAACTCAACGAATAAACAATCCAATTTTGAAATAATAGGTTTAACATCAATGAAAACACTGAGTAAATTCATCGCTATATTTACATTCATTATTATTATCATTGCTTGTAGCTCTTCAACTTCTGTTGATGCCGTCTATAAAAATATAAATCATGGGAGTAATAAAAATGTAGAAGATGATGCTGCAAATCGATCGAGCTTGTTGGTTGGTTTAGCTATTTTTAAGCGATCGTTATTTGAAGATCGCAACAACCCAATGCCCAGCGATAATTATGTTAAGCCCCTTACTAGAGCAAAATTAGATGCGCTTGATAGTAAAAGTGTTTATATCGTTAAATTAGGGCATTCGTCTATTTTAATGAAAGTTTACGGTAGCTATTGGCTAATTGACCCTATGTTTAGCGAACGAGCGTCGCCTGTTTCTTTTGTAGGCCCCAAACGTTTTGAAGCTGCGGCGATTAGCCTTGAAGACTTACCTAAAATAGATAAAGTGTTCATCTCACATAATCATTATGATCATCTAGATAACGACACTATTAAATTTCTTTCTAATGATTATACGTTCTTTTATGTACCTAAAGGTGTTGATGAAAACTTAATAAGCATGGGAGTTTCGAAAGCCAATATTAAAAGTCTCGCTTGGTGGCAAGAAGTGGAGTTTACAAGTAATGAAGAGAATAAAGGTCGTAAGTTTACTATCGCATTTACACCATCGCAGCATTTTTCAGGAAGAACCTTATGGGATAGAAATGCTACATTGTGGGGATCTTGGGTATTTTTGTTAGATGAATATAAACTCTATTTTAGTGGTGATACGGGTTATTTTGATGGCTTTAAAATGATAGGTGATAAGTATGGGCCTTTTGATGTGAGTTTTATGGAGAATGGCGCTTACGATGAGTTTTGGAAAAAAATTCATATGTTTCCTGCTCAAACAGTACAAGCTCATCAAGATCTTAACGCTAACGTGTTAATACCTATTCACAACAGTACATTCGATTTAGCGTTTCATGATTGGGATGATCCGTTAAATCAAATTTTGAAAACATCACAAGAAAAGCAAGTTACTTTAAGTACTCCAAGGTTTGGTGAGATTATAGATTTGAAAAATCCTATATTTACAGAGCGTTGGTGGCAGTAGGTTATTAGGCTTATATCTAAATTATATGGCTATTGATTTAGCCTAATTACTTTTAAAGTATTCTTACTTATTATCAAAAATTCCGTGCACCTTTAATCTAATCAGGTTATAAATACATTATAGATGGCTAGATAGCTATAATATCTAAAAACGAGAACACATAAATGAAAACAGAAACAAAAGTAGTAACAGCAGGGCGTTCTGCAAAGTGGACAAATGGCGTAGTCAATCCTTCTGTGCAGCGCGCATCAACGGTTGTGTTTGAGTCTGTTAAACAAATGAAAGCTGCAGCAGTAAATAGAACAAATCAAACCTTGTTTTATGGCCGAAGAGGCACGACTACCTCGTTTGCATTTAGCGATGCTATGGTTGAGCTTGAAGGCGGAGCTGGCTGTGCTTTATATCCTTCAGGTACTGCAGCTATTACTAATGCAATTATTTCGGTGGTTAAAACTGGCGATCATATTTTAATGGTAGATAATGCCTACGAACCTACTCGCGATTATTGTGACAAAATTCTCGCTAAAATGGGAGTTACTACCACTTATTACGACCCGTTAATTGGTAAAGGTATCGAAGCGCTTATCCAAGACAACACGAGTTTGATATTTTTAGAATCTCCAGGTTCAATCACCATGGAAATTCAAGATGTACCCGGCATAGCAGAAGTGGCTCATAAGCATGGCTGTATAGTTATGCTTGATAATACATGGGGCGCAGCTGTTAATTTTCAGCCATTTGATCATGGTGTTGATATTTCAGTACAAGCTGCTACCAAATATATAGTAGGGCATTCAGACGTCATGTTAGGTACTGCAACCGCTACTGAAGAGTATTGGCCACAGGTACGTGAAAATAGTTACATTATGGGGCAGTGCACTTCGCCAGACGATTTGTATTTAGCATTGCGTGGTATCCGTACTTTAAGTGTTAGGCTAAAACAGCATCAAACGAGCGCGCTTAAGATTGCGAATTGGTTAGCAACAAGACCAGAAGTTGAAACGGTACTGCATCCTGCTTTACCTTCATGCCCAGGTCATGAATTTTTTGAACGTGATTTTAATGGTTCAAATGGTTTGTTTTCGTTTGTATTAAACAAAGGCAGCCAAGCGGCCATTACTGCGTTACTTGACGGAATGGAACACTTTAAAATGGGCTATTCGTGGGGCGGTTTTGAAAGCTTGATTTTAGCGATATCAAACGTAAAATCCATGCGTACTGCTACAGAATGGAAATACGAGTTTCCGTTAATTAGGCTTCATGTTGGCTTAGAAGATGTAGACGATTTAATTGAAGATTTAACTAAAGGTTTTGAGCGCTTTAATTCGGTGCTAGAGCAAGGTTAATCTTATAAGGTAAGCAATAAAAAAGCACGTTTATGTGCTTTTTTTATATTTATTAATTTAAAAATCAAAGCTTTATAAAGCTTTAGACTTGCATTGTTTATGGTGGCTATTATAAAATGAATAATCGTAAATTAATGGACTAATGGTATGATTAACTTAAAAACAAATTATTTATCACACCTCTTTATTTTCTTTCTTATCGCTCTTTCAGGTTGTTCCACTACATCCGATTTAAAGTCTGATGGTTTATCTCTTTCTAAATCTCGTTTTGCCCATGCTGCAATTAATGATGGGAAGATGATTTATGTGTTTGGAGGTAGTAATAAAAAGGGCTTTCTTTCAAGTATTGAACAAATAAACCCTAATACCAATAAAATACAGGTTTTAAAAAGTAAATTAATACCTAGACGGTATTTTTCAGCTGTTTGGGATGGTGAACATTCTATATATATCATTGGTGGTGTCAGCCTGAAAAATAAAGAGTTTCGATATGAAAATAGAGTTGAAATATTTGATACGATAACTCATGAAGTTAGCTTTGCTAAACCATTACCTTATCCAACTCGAATTAATAGTGCTGTATTCTTAAATAATAATATTTTTGTTTTTGGTGGTGCATACCCTAATAAAAGTGAATTAGTTGCTAGCGCTTTAGTGTCAGTTTATTCCGTTAAACAAAATAAATGGATGAGGGCTGCAGATATGCCTACAGCTAAAACAACTCGATCGGTAGTTAAAGATGACAAGATATATCTGGTTGGTGGATACAATCATAAGTCAGCTCTGAATGTATTTGAGGAGTTTAACCCTAAGACAAATAAGTGGATTTCTCTTCCTTCAATGCCTGTTAAAATGAGTGCACATTCAGTGACTGTCATTAAAGATAAATTATATACATTTGGTGATTACGAAAATTTATCATCAACATATGTTTATGACTTTAAAACTAAAGTATGGGAAAAAGTAGATTTAGGTTATAAAGCGAGTCGTCATAATGCCATTACTACTTTAGACAATACGGTATACGTTATTGGCGGTACTATAGGAAGTAGTGGACCATTCCTTGATGATATTCAAATCTTTAATTTATAAATAACATTATTGTTTCAAAGCTAAAGAGTTATTTTTAGCTTTGAAACTCATTCGTCTTGTCGTCTTATTAAATAATCGGCAAATATATATCAGTAATCGCTTCACTTTGGTTAACAGTAGGAAACATTTTTACGCGTTCAATAAAGCAAGGGAAGTCACGAAGCGTTTTACCACTTTGCGGCAACCATTGGCTGTAAAGTGCGTTTATCATTTTACCTAAATTGTCATCACTTCCTGTATATCGTAATACGGCACAATATCCTTCGGGAATTTCCCCCAGCTCTACACCTTGCGTATTCTCTTTAAGCTTATCTTCTTTCAATTGCTCGTTGTTTGTTAGGTTTTTTGAGGTGATATTGGTGGCTATATCAAATCGGTAGTCCTCTGCTGGTGTAGTGTGTGGGTCGTTATATAAAATATTAAAAGTTTTACTGAGTGTTGGTGGCGTATGGTGTTCTTTTCGCCATTCAATAAAACGTTTTATGCTGCTATGTAACGTTTGAGGTGAACCTTTGTGGGATAAGCTGGCTATTGGGGTTTTATCAAACCATTGTATTTTTACATTCGCTATTAGTGAATTTTCCATAAATTGATTCGCTTGTGTTGTATTTACATTATTTAGATGGTTACCTGAAATGGGTGCCCAGTTAGGCGATTGTTTAAATTGTGTGGGTGTTACTAAAAATACTTTTTTAAACGCGCGCGAGAATGATTCAATATTTTCAAAACCTGCATCTAGAGCAATGTCAGTTATTGTTAAGTGATGATGGTAATAGAGTTGATTAGCTGCTTTTTTCATTCGTTGTAATTGAATATATTGAAAAACAGGTAACCCAACATGCAGGTGAAATAAGCGATGAAAATGATATTTGGATAAATGCTCAATTTTACATAGATCATCTAAAGGAAGCTTTGTATTTAAATTTTTATCTATAAAATGACATACTTTTTGAAAGGGGATATTTTTTATGGTGTCCATATTTATATTGTTTGTATCAATAAGTAAGGCGATGTATTAATAATCTCATAAAATATGAGAGGTTACCTGACAGATCTTGCTGTTGTTAGTTGATAAACTTCCATAGTAAATACAGAAATAAAAAAGCTGAATAAAATATTCAGCTTTTTAGTTTTTTAAATATATTAAGAACACATTATTTGTCTAATAGGGTAAATATCTTTTTAGCAATATCTGTATTGTCTTGATAGCCATTAAACATGTCTTTATTACTGCCTAAAGCGAAAACAGGAACGTCAACTGCTGTATGGCCTGAAGATGTCCAACCTGTATTTGTACGACCATCAATTATTTTTTTAATGGCTGTGTATAGCTCTTTTTGAAGGCTGATTTTTTTAGACTTTGCTTCATCGGTAATTGCCGTAATTTGAATGTTTTTTAACGTATCATTTTTCACTGTGATCAGCGTTGATAGTTCATCTTCAGTTAATTCAAAGTTAAACAATTCATTAGCTTTGGTTTTAGTGATGTCAGTAGCTTCAAATACTTTAGCAATAGATGAAGGTGATTGTAGCATGGTTCTTAAGGTCTCAGGCTTCCATTCGTAAACACCATGTGCACCTAAAGTAACACCACCTGTGCTGTGATCAGCTGTTACAACCACTAAAGTATCAGGATGTGATTTAACGTAAGTTTCTAAGTATTCGAGAGTTTTTGCTAAGTCGTCCATTTCGCCCATCGCTGCTGCTATATCGTTTGAATGTCCGCCCCAGTCAATTTGGCTTGCTTCAATTAATAGAAAATATCCTTGTTTGTTTTCTAAATGTTTTGTTGCTGCTTTGGCCATACTTGAAAGACGATATTTATTGGTATCGTCTAATGCCCAAGGGAGACCTTTTTTATCAAATAAACCGAGTAATGGTTTGTCTGTCGATGTAGTTTCTAGCGCTTGATAACTATCTATGTAGGTGAATCCGTTATCTTTAAACTCGTTCACTAGGTTACGATCGTCTCTAATAAAGTATTTCCAACCGCCACCAAGGTATAAATCGGCTTTTATGCCATTGTCTATGTAGCTATTCGCAATTTCGTTGTAGTTTTGTCTACTTTCATTATGAGATAAGTACGAAGCGGGTGTCGCGTGGTTGATTTGTGAAGTAACGACTACGCCTGTTTTTTTACCGCGTGATTTAGCTCTTTCTAGTACGGTTTCAAGTGGATTTTTATCCATATCAACACCAATAGCACCATTATAGGTTTTATTTGCTGTTGAAAGTGCTGTTGCACTAGCTGCTGAATCAGTTACATATGAATGATGAGTATCAGGGTAGGTACTGCTCATACCCACTAAATGTCTATCAAATACGGTGTTTTCTACTTTAGGTGTTGCTGGATCATCTTTAAAGTAGCGATAGGCTGTTGTATAAGTGGGGCCCATACCGTCACCTACAACCATAATAATATTTTTAGGTGCTGAAATAACTGGCGCTGACTCAGCTGGGGTAACTGTTGTTTTTGATTCGTTACCACACGACATAGTTAAACCAGCAATAGTCAATGCTGCAAGTATTTTATTCATAATAGAATGTCCTATAGATTTTTAAAGGTTATAGGCTGATATCAACCCAAACTAAACGGTGATCTGAAGATGCGGCTCTGTCTTTAACAAGCCTGAATTCATCATCTGTTGGTAATGGCCAAAAAACACCTGAATTTATAACGTTAATATGGTTTTTAGAAGGTAAAACATAATCAGCTCGCATACCCCAATGTGCCGTATGATTTTTACTGTATGGATTACTTTTGTTATGAGCTTTTCCGCCTTTGCTACCAGGCTTGGTGTCTTGAACATTTGGGTGAGCAAGTAAATCGGTTATGCCTTCTTTAATGGCATCGCCATCAACACTTGAAGCATTTTGGTCACCCATAATAACAAAAGCGCTATTTGGGGCTATGCCGCCTTTTACGCCGTTGTCGTCGTATAAATAATCGCTTTTATTTGGCGTAATATAATCGTTCCATAATCGTATTTCGTCGTGATTACGCTTACCGTTTCTATCTTCAGGACCATCAAAAACAGGCGGAGTAGGGTGGCTAGCTAATACGTGAAGTGTTTTGTTACCAATAGATACAGGAATATCCCAATGAGATTTAGACGATAATCTAAAGTTATTCCATGCTTCTTCGTTGTACCAAGGTTTATTCGTTTTTGGGTCTATTGGCTTTAAAGCGTTTGGCATATCTTTCCATTTAAAGTGTTGGAAAGTTCGAATACCTTTTTCATTGATAGGATACTTAGATAATAACACCATACCGAAATGGCCAGGGAAGTAGCCAAAGCCGTAATTATCATTGGGTGAGTCGCCTTTAACTTTATCGTTATTTAAATCAAAAGGGGTAGGAACCCCTGTATTTACTGGGCCTTGATAAAAATAAGGGAATTTAATGGCTGCTTGTCCCTGTTGGCTTTTATTTAAGTACTGAGATAAAAAGAGCTTAATGGCTTGATGAGAGTCATCTTCACGATCAAATTCATTCAATAAAATAATATCAGGATTTACACGTTGAATTATTTCAGCAATATTTCTTATTTGTTGATGATTGTTTTTTAATTGCGTACCGAGCTCATTACCTTTTACTGATGGAGCTTGGCCTTTAACATAAGGAAGATAATTTAAAGCTTCCATACTTACATTGAATGTTGCTATACGAAGTTTTTGAGGTGTTTCAGTTTCATTAGCCATGCTTAAGCCTGTAATGAGTAAAGGTAAAATCGCTAGCAGTAATATAATTTTTTTCAATGTTGTTCCTTATTTAGCAATAGGGGATTAATCTTTCTTTAAACCACAACCACGCAGAATAAAGTCGGTTAAAAAGGCAGTAACTTTTTCACAATCTTCATCTTCAAAATCTGCTTGATTCATGACCGTTAATATTTGATTGTCAAAGTCAGCATAATGTTGAGTTGAAGACCAAATAAGAAAAATCAAATGTACAGGATCAACATTAACCATTTCACCACTGTCTATCCATTGCTGAAATAAAACCGCTTTTTCTCTTACCCACTTACGTAAATAGGTACGTGTAAAATCTTTGAGGTGTTGTGCGCCCTGTATAATTTCCATAGCATAAATTTTAGAGGCCGCAGGCTCTTTAAATGATAACTGAACTTTTGACGCGATAAATTTTTCAATAGCAACTATAGGTCCGTGGTCAGGATCTATATCGCCAATAGCATTATCCCACATTGCTAATGTGCGCTCTAAAACAGCATGGTATATGTTCTCTTTATTTTTAAAGTAATAAAGTACATTAGCTTTAGGTAATTCTGCTCGGTCTGCAATCGCTTGTACCGTAGCACCTTTATAACCCTGTAAGATAAATTCTTCTTGAGCGGCAGCTAATATTTTATCTTGGCTTTTTTCTCTAATACTGCCTTGTTTTGTAGTTTTGATAGTCTGCTCTTTTTGTTGAATGTTACTTTGTTTGGTTAGTTTATTATTTTCTTTCATATAATTGAACACTCCTTTAATCAAAAGTTGCAGCTTGCATACATATACACGGCCTTCACTACCCTAGCTATTGTTCCTTATAGCTGACTATCTGGTTTGATTACTGTTATGGCTTTGTATCATTTGTACCATTTTAAAACAATTTAATGACAGAAATATTAAATTGTTTTCGTTAGGCTAAGGTTGTTATTTGGAACTTTAATTACGAATAAACCCTAAGATTCGTAAAATTGATAAAATATTGTAGGTTATTACTTAATAAATATCATATTTTTATTTTTGTTGATTATTGGGTGTGTTTTTTAAAAACTCTATATCTTATTGTTTTAAGGCTTTATATTGCTATTGATTTATAACCTGACCAATTGGTTTGTTAATTAAAGTTCTTTTGTTGGGTATAATATTTTGTTTTAAAAACAACCTTTTTAATATCTAAAAGAATCTATAAAATAAATATTGTTTTCTGTGTTTTTGTTTTATCTTGTTGTTTTTAAAGGTTTATTTGTGTTTTTCTTTTGATTTTATGAAAATGGTGGTAAGTGGTTTTTATTTGAGTTTTAACTTGTTCCAAAATCATGTAATGAAAATGTAAAGAAACTTTGCTTTAATCAGAATCGACAATAATAAATATAAAAAAATAAATACTAACTAATTGCACAACATTTTACTTAAACATAAGAAAACTAATTTTAAACTTATACTAAGGAATAATATGATGAAAAATCATCGTCTCTCAAAACTTACAGGTGCTGTAGTTTTAGCACTTGGTTTATCAACATCAGCTATGGCTGCTGATACCTCTTCAGGTATTAGGGGTACTATTGTTGGGCCTGCAGGTAATGCAGCTGCTAACACCACCATTATTGTTACGCATGAGCCTTCAGGCACACGTAAAACATTAACAACTAATGACTCAGGAGCATTTTTCGCTCAAGGGTTACGTGTTGGTGGGCCTTACACAATAGAAATTGACTCTGATAAATTTCAAGATAAAAAATTATCAAATGTTTATATTTCATTGAGTGAAGTGTTTCGTGTTTCTGAATCTCTAGAAGATTTAAATGTAGAACGTATTGAAGTAACTGGGACATCTACTTTATATGAACAAATAAGTGGTTCTGAAAGTACTTTTTACGGTGATCAAATTAGTAAGGCGGCTTCTTTTAACCGAGATATCAAAGATATTGCTCGTCAAAACCCTATGGCTGTTGTAGGTAATGATGGCTCTTCATTATATTTAGCAGGAAGTAACCCTCGTTATAATAGTTTGAAAGTTGATGGTGTAAAACTGAATGATGATTTTGGTTTAGCTGGTAACGGTTACCCAACTGAGCGCTCGCCTATTGCTTTTGATTCGATTGAACAATTAAGTGTTGCAATTGCACCTTTCTCTGCAAAAGAAGGTGGTTTTTCTGGTGGACAACTTAGTGTTGTTACAAAATCAGGTACGAATGATTTTCACGGAAGTGTATTTTTTGAAAAAGCACAAGATTCTTGGGCAGGTGATCCTGAGCATCCTGAAACAGGCGAAGACATTAAATTAAAATTTAAAGAAGAAAGTTATGGAGCGACTTTAGGTGGTCCAATTATTAAAGATAAGCTTTTCTTCTTTGCTTCATATGAAACATTTGAAGCACCTAGTACTGTTAATACCGGCCCTGCTGGTTCTGGTGTAGCAAATGAAGTCAGCAATGTATCATTAAGTGATCTTGAACGTGTAGTGAGTACAGCACAATCTAAGTATGGTTATGATGCGGGTTCTTGGGATGCATCAATTCCTTTAGAAGATGAAAAATATTCTTTAAAATTAGACTGGAATATTAACGACGATCATCGTGCATCATTAACTTATGGTTATGGCTTCAGTAATAGTGCAGGTAATACAGCTGGTCGTTCAAATGAATTGTACTTATCTTCGCATTGGTACAATAGAACAAATGAGTACAAGACTTACGTAGGTCAAGTGTTTTCATACTGGACTGAAAACTTTTCAACTGAAATGAAAGCATCATACAAAGAAAGTACAAACAGCCAAGCTTCTGTTGGTGGTTTGGAATTTGGTGAAGTTAAGATTGATCATGGCGGCGGGACAATTAATTTAGGTTCTGATGATAGTCGTCATGCTAATCAACTGAGTAATGAAACATTGCAATTACGATTCAGTGGTGAATATTTACTTGATGATCATGCGATTTCATTTGGTTGGGAATACGAAAAAGTTGATGTATTTAACATCTTTATGCAACATTATTTAGGATCATGGTACTTTGATTCTATTGAAGACTTTGAATCAGGGAACGCTGATTGGTTTGAATATCAAAATAACCCAAGTTTAAATAGAGATGATGCTGCTGCAAGCTTTAGCTTAAGTAACCATGCTTTTTATGTTGAAGATAGCTGGGATGTTAATGATAGTTTCAATTTAACTTATGGTTTACGTTATGAACGTATTTCTAACAGTGACAAACCAACAGAGAATCCATTATTTGAAGAACGTAATGGTTTTAAAAACAATGAAAATTTAGATGGTACAGATATATTTTTACCTCGTGTAGGCTTCAAATGGGATCTAGATGAAGAAATTGAAGGCTTAACGCTTCGTGGTGGTTTTGGTTTATTTAGTGGTGGTAGTCCTAACGTATGGGTATCAAACTCATTTACTAACGATGGTAGTCGTATTGCTGCCTATAGTAGCCGAAATGAAAGTGATGCTGACCAATCTTTGGTTGATGCATACCTAAACAACCCAGATCCTAGCAGTATTCCACAACGAGCTTTAGATGCAATCTCTGGTTCATCGCTAGACGGTGCTAATTCGAATATTGATGCTATTGATCCTGATTTCGAAATTCCAAGCACATGGCAATATAGTGTTGCAGCAGATTATGTTGCTGACTTTAGTGCTATAGGGTTAGGCGAAAACTGGAACATCAGCGGTGAAGTTTTATACAAGAAAGTTAAAGATGGAGTTATTTGGGAAGATTTGAGTCGTCAAGTTGACACTTCTCGTGGTCTTAACGGCTATACTGTAGATGGTCGCCCAATCTATGGTTTTGCATTTAATACAGATAGTGAAGCTTATCAAGCAGGTGATCAAGGACGAGGTCGTCGTGATATTTTAATGACAAATATTGGTGGTGGTGAAACATTAATTAAAACGTTTAGTTTAAGTAAAACCTTTGAAAGTGGTTTGAATATGAATTTCTCGTATACTAATACTGATGTGGAAGATCGCTTTGCAGCATCAGGTACTTCATCTAATACATCATATGAGTTCCATCCGGTATACGATCCACAAAATGTTGCTCTAGGTACTTCATCTTATGAAACTAAGCACAGAATTACATTCAATTTACGTTATAGCACTGAGTTCATCGGTGGTTATGCAACAACATTCCATGCATTTTTTGAACGTAAATCTGGTCGCCCATACAGCTGGGTGTTAGGTAAAAACTTTAATGAAACTGGTTTAGATGGTGATTTAGATCTTCATCCGGCATATTTACCTTACATTCCAACAGGAGCTGATGATGCAGCCGTTGATTTTGTAAATGGTATGAGTTATTCAGAAATTGTTTCACAACTTGAAGTTCTTGGGTTATCTACTGAAGGTGGAGCTTTAGCTAAAAATAATCAGCGTGGTCCTTGGGTTTCAAGTCTTGATTTAAGAATTGAACAAGAGCTTCCTGGTATTTTTGATGGGCATAAAGGCTTGTTGTATCTAGATATTGATAATGCTTGGGCAATAATTGATAAAGACTCAGCTCGTGTTTATAAAAATGAATTTGGTAACAGTACGTCAGATTTATTTGGTTATGATATAAATGACCAAGGACAATATGTGTACAGCTCTAAAAACGCAGAGGCAGATGATGCACCTATTGTTTTTGAAGATAGAGCATCTACATGGAATGTTAAAATTGGTGTTAAATACACGTTCTAATTTAAATGTTTGATATTTAATCAAAGCCGCACTTTACGTGCGGTTTTTTTTTATAAATTAATCGTCCTAAAATTAACTTTAGTACTAGTAATATCTATCTAGCTAGATTAAGATTTAACTAACTTGACTATATGGTCAGTTTTTATTGTAGGGAGATACAAATGAATACTCAATCAAACTATCAAGATCAAATTACCAAAGCGAAAGAAGCTTACTTAAAGGCTTATGCACCTTATAGCAACTTCAGGGTAGGTGCTGCAGCGTTAACTGAGTTAGGTCATATAGTTAGCGGTTGTAATGTTGAAAATGCTTCCTATGGTTTAACGGTATGTGCTGAGCGTAACTGTATTGCACAAGCGGTTATAAATGGCGAAACGCGTATTCAGTCAATTGTTGTATACACAGAACAAGAAAAACTCACACCACCTTGCGGCGCATGTAGGCAGGTGATAGCCGAGTTTTTAGCGGAAGATGCCAAAGTGATATCTGCTAACCATTTAGGACACACAAAAATTTGGACCGTATCTGAGTTGTTGCCAGATGCGTTTACACCAAAAAGTTTATTAGACATTTAATTCAATAATTATAAGAAATTTAAGGAACACCTATGTTGTTACCACAAGAGATTATTAGAACAAAACGCGATGGATTAATTTTGTCTGCTGATAAAATTCAAGGTTTTGTTGATGGTTTAGTCAACGGAAGCTTTAATGATGCGCAAGTAGGCTCAATGGCAATGGCAATATTCCAACAAGGAATGGAAATTGAAGAAATTGTTGCTTTTACCAAAGCGATGATGAACTCGGGCGATGTATTATCGTGGCCTGAACTTGATGGACCTGTAGTTGATAAGCATTCTACTGGTGGAGTAGGTGACAAGGTTAGCTTTATGCTTGCTGCAATTGTTGCGGCATGTGGCGCTTATGTTCCAATGATTTCAGGCCGTGGTTTAGGTCACACAGGTGGAACGTCTGATAAGTTAGAAAGTATTGCTGGTTTTAATGTTCAACCTAGTATTTCTGAATTTAAACGTATTGTTAAAGATATTGGTGTTGCTATTATTTCTCAAACAGACAACTTAGCACCGGCAGATAAACGACTTTATAGTATTAGAGATGTAACCGGCACTGTTGAATCTATTCCTTTAATTACGGCTTCTATTTTATCTAAAAAATTATCAGCGGGATTAGATACACTGGTAATGGATGTAAAAATGGGTAATGGCGCCATGATGTCGGATATGACTCAAGCGACTCAACTTGCACAAAGTATTGTAAGTGTTGCCAATGGTGCCGGTGTGCCCACTCAAGCCATTATTACTGATATGAATCAGGTATTAGGTACATCGGCAGGTAATGCGGTTGAAATGTATGAAACCGTTAAATATTTAACAGGTAAGCAACGTGAACCTAGACTACACGCAGTAGTTGTTGCTTTAGCAACGTCTATGCTAATCAGTTCAAAAATTGCAAATACAGAAGCGGAAGCTAAAACTAAAATTAATGCTGTGCTAGCTAATGGTGAAGCGGCTGAAGTATTTTCTAAAATGATTGCAGCTTTAGGCGGACCTAATAACCTTTTAGAGGCTCCGTGGGAGTCTATGACTAAAGCAAACGTAATTAAAGACGTGATTGCTACGCGTTCAGGTTATATCTCAGGCATGCAAACGCGCGATATAGGTTTGTCTATTGTAGGTATGAAAGGCGGAAGAACAGCTAATGGTCAGTTGATTGATCACAGTGTTGGCTTTGATAGAATTTTACCTGCAGGTACTGTTGTTAATAAAGGCGATGCCGTTGCTCGAATTCATGCTGCAGATGAAGATCAGGCCACGAAAGCTAGCCAAGAGTATTTAACGGCTTTAAATATTAGTGAAACTAAAGCTGAAGAACTTCCTGTTATTTATAAAGTTATAGATTGATTTTTTAAAAACTTATTCCCTTAAGTCGTCACACGTTAGTATTCTTGAATAACGTGTGACGACTCTGTTTTATTTCCTATACCGCTTTATCAAATCCTTATTATTAAGGTTAATTAACCTTAATTCGGATTAATAAATGCTTCTCTAGCAGCTATTTTTATGCCTAACTTCGTTGAATTTATTACTAATAGCTAGCTATTAGATAGAAAAATTCGCCTTGTTATACACAAAAATATCAATGTTGAGAGACTAATATAACTTAGGAAAACAACGATACAGATTAAGATTTTGATAAATAAGGATTTTAATTCATTACCTAACATTCATTAACCCGAGTTGAGGTTAAATAAACTTCTTTATAGTTCTTTCAAGTTTAAGTCATTGTATTTACATTTTATTTGTTTACAATTGGTTTTATTCAGTAAAAATACAAATTTATTGGTAAAAAATAGCTAATTCCATCTCTTAAGGTGGTATGTGCTTATAAACTAAAACGGTGAACATAAATGTTAAAAAAAATACTTCTGCTAGGCGTTATTGCTTCTCTTAGTTTTACAGGTTGTGGTGTTATAAAAAATCAAGATACAGCTGCAGAAAAGCTGAAGGTTGTTATTCTTGATGGTCAAAATAATCACGCAGTTTGGCCAAAATCTACGTTAATGATGAAACAATACTTAGAGCAATCGGGCTTGTTTGAAGTGGATATATATCGTACTTCAAACTTATGGCGCTCAACAGGACATAACAATATTATTGAGCAATATCCGTTAAACGACGGAAAAATCTATCAAGAATATAAAGAACCTAAAGCTGATGTTAACTTTACCCCAAATTTTGAAGCTTATGATGTGGTTGTTTCAAACTTAGGTTGGAAAACAGCACCTTGGCCAGCTGAAACTAAAGCCGCTTTTGAAGCATACATGAAGCGTGGCGGTGGACTTGTTGTAGTACATGCCGCTGATAACGCTTTTCCTGAATGGAAAGCTTACAATGAAATGATTGGATTAGGCGGATGGGGAAACCGAAATAAGCAACATGGGCCTTATGTTTATTATAACCAAGCTGGTAAATTAACGCGTGATTTTCAGGCTGGAAGTGCGGGCCGTCATGGTAAAGTACAAAAATTTCACATCGATATTCGAGATTCTTCTCATCCCATTACACAAGGTTTACCTGAACGTTGGTTACATGCTCCAGATGAAATGTATGAGCACTTGCGTGGCCCCGCTCAAAACATGACTATTCTTGCTACGGCTTATCCGCATTATCGTAAAAAAGGTGATGCACGTAACGAACCTGTATTAATGACACTCAATTATCATAAAGGTCGTATTTTCCATACAACGTTAGGGCATGATCAAAGAGCCTTTGAAGGTGTTGGATTTATTACGACTTTTTTACGGGGAGCTGAGTGGGTCGCAACTGGGAAAGTTAGTCTTCCTGTACCCACTGACTTCCCCACTGAAAGTAATGCAAACATAAGAAAGTTTAATTTACCTAAATAGTTACACCACGTTTTACTCAATGTGCTCTGAAATAGCTTATTGATTGATAGCGGATAAAAATTAAGACGGTTCAATGAAGGATAAATGTAATGTATAAAATAAAAATGTGCGTAATAATGACTGCCCTTATGGCTAGTATGTTGTTTTTTTCTACATCATCAAGTGCTAATACTAAGCTTGAGGTGTCTGGAGAGTTACGTAAATGGCATAGTATATCAATGACATTTGATGGACCAAGTACTTCTGAAACAGATGCATATAATCCATTTCTTAATTACCGTCTTAATATTGAATTTACCCATAAAAAAACAGGAAAAAGCTATATTGTTCCCGGATTTTTCGCTGCAGATGGTAATGCTGAAAATTCTGGAGCGACCTCAGGAAATAAATGGAGAGTTTACTTTACCCCTGATGAAATAGGAGAGTGGACTTGGCGTACATCGTTTCGTAAAGGCTCATTTGTTGCTGTTTCTACTAAAACCATTAGCGGTGTAACTGCAGGTTTTATGGACGGTCAAACAGGGCAGTTAAAAATAAAATCGAGTAATAAAAAGTATCCTGATTTTCGCGAAAGAGGTCGATTAGAATATATTAATAAACCTTATTTACGCTTTGCGGAAACAGGTGAATATTTTATTAAAGCCGGTCCTGACGCCCCTGAAAACCTTTTATCGTATGCTGATTTTGATGGTACTTTTCATAACGATGGACATAAAGATGAGTTAGTTAAAACGTGGG
Organism: Pseudocolwellia sp. G5-9; assembly: GCF_055808995.1. Classification (NCBI taxonomy): domain Bacteria; kingdom Pseudomonadati; phylum Pseudomonadota; class Gammaproteobacteria; order Alteromonadales; family Colwelliaceae; genus Pseudocolwellia; species Pseudocolwellia sp. G5-9. The sequence continues at coordinate 988,387 of NZ_CM147893.1, read as the reverse complement.
AAGCCCATAAAAAAGATTGGAAAAAGGGAGATCCCACATGGAAATCAGGTAAAGGTAAAGCATTAATTGGAGCGTTAAATTACTTATCGGATAAAGGAATGAATTCAATTTCTTTTCTGACTCTTAATATCATGGGTGATGATCAAAATGTTTTTCCTTACGTTGATTATAATAACTATGAACGTATGGATGTTTCTAAATTAGCTCAATGGAATATAGTATTTAAACATGCGCAATCAAAAGGTTTGTTTTTACATTTTAAAACTCAAGAAGTTGAAAACCAAGGCTTACTTGATAACGGTGGGTTAGGATTGCAACGTCAACTTTATTATAGAGAGTTGATTGCACGCTTTGGTCATCACTTAGCATTAAATTGGAATATGGGCGAGGAGAATGGTGAGTGGGTCCCTAATCATACTACCATGCCTCAAAGTACCATTCAGCGATTAGCTATGGCGAAATACTTTTATAATAATGACCCATACCGTCATCATACGGTTATTCATAACGGTAACGACTATATTGATATTACGGGGGCTGATAGCTTTTATACAGGAGCTTCAGTGCAAACGCATAAAGCTGATTTTGGTGCTGTGCATGGATCGGTTTTACGTCTTAGAAAATGGCCCGTTGTGAATGGCAGACCAATGGCTGTATCAGTAGATGAGCCTGGAGATGCTCAACATAGTTTAGTACCTGATGATAAAGACCCTGAACATAATCTAGCGCGTATGAATGGTTTATGGGGAGCTTTAACTGCAGGAGCTTGGGGAACCGAATGGTATTTTGGTTATGCTCATCCGCATTCAGACCTAACAGCACAAGATTGGAGAACCCGTGATTTATTTTGGGATCAAGCTAAGCATGCTTTAGATTTTTTCAAAATGAGTGGTGTTGAATATCATAAAGCAGAGAATCACGATAACTTAGCAAACGATGCTTGGGTATTAGCTGAACTAGGGCAGTTCTATATTGTTTATGTGAAAGACACATCTAAAGAAGTGAGTCTTGGGTTTATACCTGAAATTGCAGACTATTCAGTTCAGTGGTTTGATCCTCGCAATGGTGGTAAATTACAAAAAGGCTCGCAAACTACTATTAGTATAGAAAAAATCATGAATAGGTATTGGAAAGCAGAGAAGCAAAAGCTAGGTTTTCCTCCATCAGATAAAGGTAAAGATTGGGTTGTATTAGTTAAACGCATTCAGTAGCTTTACAAATAGTCATTTGAAATAAAGGTTTCACTTTTTAAGTGAGAAGTGAAACCTAAATATTTATTTCCGTAAGCATCCCTCTTTATTAACTTCCGCTCGAAACCATAAATATAGCCGAAGTACTATGGATTACAGCGTACCGAAAATTTTATCACCAGCATCACCTAACCCCGGTAAAATATAACCATTTTCATTAAGCTTGTCGTCTATGGCACCAAGAAATAAATCCACATCAGCATGATTTTGTTGAAGTAGCTCAATACCTTCAGGCGCAGCCACTAAAAATATAGCTTTAATGTTTTTACAGCCTGATTTTTTTAATAGTTCTATAGTTGCTAAGGCAGTTCCACCTGTGGCTAACATAGGATCAATAATAATAGCTGTACGCACATTGACATCAGCAACTACATTTTCGTAATAGCTTTCTGGTTGCAGTGTTAGTTCATTTCTTTGTAAGCCTACAACACTAATTTTTGCACAAGGGAGTATGGTAAGTGCGCCATCTAACATACCTAATCCTGCTCTTAATATAGGAATTAATGTTGGTTGTTTATCGGCTAACAGGGGGGTAGAAATATCGCCAGACCAACATGCAATATTTTGATTAGCCAGTGCAAGTTCAGTGGTCGCTTCCATGGTCAGCATGGTGGCTAATTCTCTGGTTAGCTCGCGAAAAGACTTGACTGAAATAGCATCTTTTCTGAGTAAACTGATTTTATGTTTTACAAGCGGGTGTTTGCTTTCGAAAATAGCCATAAGTATCTTTTATCCTTGATAAATTAAGGTAAGGTCCAAACCAACGTTTTAAAGTGGGCTCGGCATAAAGGTTCGTATCGTTCATTACCGCCAACTTCGACTTGTTCACCGTTTTTAACAGGGTTGCCGTTTTCATCACGTCGTATAACAAAGTTAGCTTTACGACCACAGTGACATATAGTTTTAAGTTCTACTAATTTATCAGCCCATGCAAGTAACGCGGCACTACCTGAAAAGGTTTCGCCTAAAAAGTCTGTTCTTATACCGTAGGCAAGTACAGGGATATCTAAACCGTCTACAATATCTGTAAGTTGTTTCACTTGAGCTTTTGATAAAAACTGCGCTTCGTCTATCAGTACACAATCTATTTTATTCGTGTTGTTTTCACGTTTTATTTCATCAAATAACTGGGTGTTTTCATCGAACAAGGATGCGTCTGCATGCAACCCAATTCGAGAGGCTATTTTTCCTTGCTCGAATCGGTCGTCTAGTTTTGCGGTATATAGTAATGATCTTAGGTTACGTTCAGAGTAATTGTAAGCAGATTGAAGCAGGTGAGTAGATTTACCTGCATTCATTGTTGAATAATAAAAATAAAGCTGAGCCATGAGACTTATGTACCTAAGGTCATTTCAAAATTAATATGCTGAAGTGCTTGGCTTATCTACGTCTTGGTTTAAGGTAATTAAAAGATTACCTAGTAGGCTACTTGCACCAAATCGAAAATGTGTTTTGTTCAGCCAAGATGCGCCTAAAATATCAAATACTAAATTTAAGTAAATCTCTGCATCATCCACATTTTTAACGCCACCTGCAGCTTTAAAGCCTACATTAGGATTCAAGTCGTTTATTACATTTAACATGATTTTAGCTGCTTCAGGTGTAGCATTAATAGCCACTTTACCTGTAGAGGTTTTAATAAAATCAGCTCCGGCGTTAATCGATATTTCACTCGCTTGTTTGATCAGCTCTGGCGTTGCAAGTTCGCCAGATTCAATTATTACTTTAAGTAAAACATGAGAGCCACACGCTATTTTACACGCTTTAACAAGCTCAAAGCCTACATCTGGATTACCTGCAATTAACGCTTGGTAAGGAAATACCACATCCACTTCGTCAGCACCTAGTTTAACGGCTTCAAGAGTTTCGCTAACGGCTAAATTAACATCATCATTGCCATGAGGAAAGTTAGTAACTGTGGCTATTTTGATATTTGGTGTATTTTGTTTGGCTAATTGTGCTTTAGCTACAGGGATATATTTAGGATAAATACAAATAGCTGCTGTTTCACCTACAGACGATTTAGCCTGTTGGCATAACGTAATAATGTCGTTATCGGTTTCAGTGTTCGTTAAACTGGTTAGGTCGATTAACGATAACGATAGGGCGGCAATGTCTTGTTTATTTGTCATGTTAAAGCTTCTTAATAATAAATTTATTCATGTTAACTATGGTTACATAGTGTCATTACAATGTAATGAAAATACCTGCAATAGCGGCGCTCATTAAGTTTGCTAATGTAGCTGCAATCATGGCTTTTAAACCTAAACGAGCTATGTCGGGTCTACGACTTGGCGCCATAGAACCAATACCACCTAATAAAATGGCGATAGACGATAAGTTAGCAAACCCACATAAAGCGAAAGTTACAATCGCTTGTGTGCCAACACTTAACGAGTCTTTTACTTCAACAAAGTTTACGTAGGCAAAAAACTCATTAACCACAATTTTTTGACCGATAAAACTACCGGCTTGTAGCATCTCGTTTGCTGGAACGCCAATAACGTAAGCAATAGGTGCAAATATGTAGCCGAGCATCCATTCAATAGTTATATGGTCGTAACCAAATAAAGAACCAATGCCACCAATTATCATATTTAATAAAGCGATTAAGGCAATAAAGGCAAGGAGCATAGCACCTACGTTTACTGCTAGTTTTAACCCTGAAGTTGCGCCTGTTGCTGCAGCATCAATTACATTGACTGGTTTTTCGTCTTCTTCTATTTCCTCAGCTTCATTATTATTGATATCCATTTTTTCTGTTTCAGGAATAATGATTTTTGCCATTAGTAAGCCACCTGGGGCAGCCATAAATGAAGCGGCAATTAGGTATTTTAGATCGATCCCTAAACCAGCATAACCAGCCATTATACTACCCGCTACAGAGGCTAAACCGCCCACCATAATAGCGAATAATTCAGATTGGCTCATTTTAGCGATATAAGGACGAACAATTAAAGGGGCTTCAGTTTGACCAACAAATATATTAGCCGTAGCAGAAAGAGATTCAGGTTTAGATGTTTTTAATAATTTTTGTAAACCACCACCAATAATTCGAATTACCCATTGCATCACACCTAAGTGATATAAAACAGCAATTAACGAAGAGAAGAAAATAATTACGGGTAAAACACGAATAGCAAAAACAAAACCTACGCCATTAGAAAACATAGCGTCGGTGCCTAAGCCGCCGAAGAGAAAATTGATACCCGCTTTGGCGCTATCTATTACTTGCTGAACGCCATTAGTAATAGATATTAGGGCTTCTTTACCAAAAGGAATGTAGAGTACAAATGCGCCTAAAACGATTTGTAAACCAAAAGCAAAACCTACAGTTCTCCAATTAATTTTTGATCGGTTATGAGATAAAAAGACCGCAACGGCTAAGAGGAATATGACCCCAAAAACACCTTTAAATGCACCAAGCTCCATAAAAATCCTCTACTTTTTATTGTTTTTATTTATGACTGATTAATTGACGTATTTTTGCTTTAAGTACTTCAATTGCCATTCTATTTTTACCGCCACGAGTAATAACAATGTCAGCCCAAAGCTTTGAAGGCTCAATAAACTGATAATACATCGGACGAACTGTGTCTAAATATTGGTTTGTGATTGATTCGATACTGCGATGACGTTCAACCATATCTCTTTTTATTCTTCTTATTAAACAAATGTCTAATGGTGTATCCATATACACTTTAATATTAAATCTTTCACGTAATTCAGGGTTTGATAACAACAAAATCCCTTCTACAAGAATAATAGGTGTTGGATTAAGTGTAAGCGTTTCTGCTGTTCTAGTATGTGTTTTATAGCAGTAAATAGGGCATTCAATACTATTGTTTTGCACTAACTGATGCAGATGCTCACTCATTAATGAATGTTCAAAGGCATTAGGATGATCGTAATTCGTTAATTCTCTTTCTTCAATTTTAAGATGAGCTTGATCTTTGTAATAAGCATCTTCTTTAATAATTGAAATACCTTTACAACCTAATTCGGGTAATAATTCATCATAAATAGTTTGTGCGAATAATGTTTTTCCTGAAGCTGAAGCTCCAGCGATTGCGATAATTGTAGGTTTGTTTTGTATCAAAACGGTGCCTTTAAGTTTACGTATTCATTGTTAGTCATTAATGACGTGAGTTTGGAGAGAAATAAATTCAAAATTATGAATGTAAATTTACCACGTCACTTTACTAATGGTTACTTATTTTAACTAAATTATCACATCTTGACCGATTGGTCATGTTTAAACTTATGGATCAAACCATTTATCCTAAATTTCACTATTAATTCATATTAAAAACACTTAGATTGCTCATCAATATAAACTTATTTGACATTAGTGTCAGCTTTTGATTGAGAGTTTTATATTTTTTCTGTAAATTAAGGCGCTTACAAAAAAAGACAACATTGATTAATAGAAGTTATTTTTTACTGAACAAAGTGGTTAAATAGATTGATAAGCCATTAATTTATTTTATCACTTATAGTTGTTTACAGTGGAATAACTTCATATAGCTTACTAGACTATATAGCTAATAAGTTAAGGTTAAAAAACACCTATAATCAAGAAACGTGAAAGTTACTGAGAAATATAATGGCAAGAGCAATAATATTTGTAATTGATAGTTTTGGTATTGGCTATGCGCCAGATGCTGAAAAATTTGGTGATGTAGATGCAAATACCTTTGCTAATTTGTCTCAAGCATATTTTGACCAAACGAATAAAAAGATAAATATTCCTAATTTATCATCGTTAGGATTAGTTAAGGCATGTGAAGATGCATCAGGCAGAAGTTTTCCTTATATAGGTGAACAACCCACTAAGGGGGCTTTTGCTCATGCGGCTGAAATAAGTACAGGTAAAGATACGCCTAGTGGGCATTGGGAAATGATGGGAGTGCCTGTTTTATTTGACTGGACTTATTTCTCCGATCGCGAGAATAGTTTTCCTCAATCGTTAATTGATACCATTAATGCAGAAACTGGTTACGCGGGTATGTTAGGTAATTGTCATGCATCAGGTACTACTATTATTGCCGCTTTAGGTGAAGAACATATAAAAAGTAATTTACCTATTTGTTATACCTCGGCCGATAGTGTATTTCAGGTGGCCGCTCATGAAGAACATTTTGGACTTGATAACTTATATGCTTATTGCGAAAAGGTAAGAACTATTCTTGATGACCATAATATAGGGCGTGTTATTGCTCGACCATTTATTGGTGAAGATTCTGCTAGTTTTACACGCACAGGAAATCGTAGAGATTACTCAGTTTTACCCCCTTCAAAAACGGTATTAGATAAACATACCGATAACGGTGGCGAAGTGTTTAGTATCGGAAAAATTGCCGATATATTTGCACATCAAGGGATCACTTCAAGTACAAAAGCTACAGGTATTCCAGCCTTAATTGATTCTACTATTGATCATATTAATACGGTGAACGACAACAGTATTATTTTTACTAACCTTGTTAACTTTGATCAAGACTTTGGTCATCGACGCGATCCAGTTGGTTATGCAGAAGCGTTAGAATATTTAGACAAAAGATTACCTGATATCTTTAGTCAATTAAACGACGATGATATTGTATTTTTTATTGCAGATCATGGTTGCGACCCAACATGGCCTGGTAATGATCATACACGTGAATACGTGCCGATCCTTGCCTACCACAATAATATCTCATCAATAGACCTCGGAGAAAGGTCGTCGTTCGCTGATTTAGGGCAAACGATAGCTGAGCTTTTTAATTTAGAAGCTATGGAGTACGGTACAAGTTTTTACAAGCAACTCAAATTAAAAAATAATTAAAAAATAATTAAATTCAAATATAAACACATGAAATACCATCAGAAAAGTGGAGATAAGTTAATGCGTAAATTTAAACCAAGTCCTTTAGCCATTTGTATTCAAACTGTATTTGCTGCAAGTAGTTTTTTTGCTGCTCAATCAGTGTACGCTGAAGAAACCTCAGAGAAAGAAGTTGTAGGTATTGAGGTTATTGAAGTAACGGCTCGTAAAAGAATAGAAAACATTAAAGATGTACCTATTTCAGTTTCGGCATTAACGCCTAAAAAACTTGAAGTACTAGGTTCTTCAGGAATGGATGTTAGAGCATTATCAGCTAAAGTGCCTAGTTTACTAATTGAGTCTTCGTTTGGGCGTACTTTCCCTCGTTTTTATATTCGTGGATTAGGCAATACAGATTTTGATCTACTTGCTTCACAACCCGTATCGCTTATTTACGATGATGTAGTACTTGAAAATGCATTAACTAAAGGCATGCCAATGTTTGATATTGAGCGTGTTGAAGTACTTCGCGGACCTCAAGGAACTTTGTTCGGTCGTAATACTCCAGCAGGTATTATAAAAGTTCAGTCTAAAAAGCCAACTCAAGACTTTGATGCAACAGTGTCAGGCTCTTATGGTTCGTTTAATTCTACCGACTTCCGTGTTGCTGTTGGTGGTGGTTTAACTGATACTTTATCAGCACGTGTTTCTTTATTACAACAAGACCGTGATGATTGGATTGATAACAAAGCTCCTGGCTTCGAACAAAAAGATCAACTGGGTGGTTATAGCGAAACAGCTGGTAGAGTTCAATTGTTATGGGAACCAAATGATGACTTTTCAGCGTTATTTAATTACCACTTTAGAGATGCAGAAGCTGATGCTCGTATATTCCGTGCAAATATTATTAAGCCAGGTACAAATGATTTAGTTGATAACTTTGATCGTGAAACCATTTTCCATGATGCGGCTGTTCGAAATAATCAAACGATAGATATGCAAGGAACAAGTTTAAAACTTGAATACAATTTAGGCGATTATACGTTAACGTCTATCTCAGGTTACGAGTCGGCTGAAATGTTTTCTGTAGGTGATATTGATGGAGGTTACGGTGCCGCATTTTTAGTACCGGATGGTGCATCTGATTCTGAAGCTGCAGCTATATCAGGGCCTGGGTTTATTCCATTTCCATCAGAATCTGGCGCTAAAATGCCTGATCATAAACAATTAACGCAAGAAATCCGACTTTCTAGTAATGAACTAGGGAAGTTTGATTACCAAGTGGGTTTCTTCTATTTTGATGAAGATTTAACGATTAATAACCTGAGTTTTGATACTTTAGCAAATGGAATTCCAAACGGTGTTGCCATACAAGAAATGGAAACAACAGCTTGGGCTGTATTTGCTTCATTAGATTATGATATTTCTGACACTGTAAGTATTAATGGTGGTTTACGTTATTCTGATGATGAACGTAAATGGCATGGAGAGTTAATAGGATCTACATTTACTGATGACGCTGATGTTGATGATTCTCAAGTCAGTGGTGATTTAAGTATTAATTATAAGTGGACAGAACAAACTAATTTGTATGGTCGTTTAGCTAGAGGTTATAGAGCGCCAAGTGTTCAAGGACGTAATACATTATTTGCTGTACCTTCATCAACAGCAGATTCAGAAACGGTTAATTCAATTGAAATGGGCTTTAAATCGACTACTGCTGATAATATGGGGCGATTAGATGGTTCTGTTTTTTATTATCAAGTTAACGACCAGCAGTTAACGGCTGTAGGTGGTAGTGGTAATTTAACAAGTTTGATCAATGCAGATAAAGCGGTTGGTTACGGTTTTGAGCTAGACGGTGAATACTTTATTACAGCTGATTTAGTTATTGCAGGAAGTGTGAGCTATAACAATACCGAAATACAAGAACGTGGGCTTGGAGTTCAACCGTGTGGTGGTGGTTGTACAGTAACAGACACGATTGACTCTAGAGGCTTTGCGTTGATTGACGGGAATTCTTTACCACAATCACCAGAGTGGATCGGTAATCTTTCTGCTCGTTGGTCTCAAGAGTTAGGTGATGGTGAAATCTACGTTTATACCGATTGGTCTTACCGTAGTGAAGTTAACTTCTTTTTATATGAATCAACTGAATTTACAGGTGATGCATTATTAGAAGGTGGTTTCCGCGTAGGTTATGAATGGAGTGCTAATGATAGTGAATACGAAGTAGCTTTATTCGGACGTAATATTACTGATGAAGAAAAGTTAACAGGTGCTATCGACTTTAACAATTTAACAGGTTTTGTTAATGAGCCTCGTTTCTTTGGTGTAGAGTTTAAAGCGAACTTTTATTAATAACTATTAATAAAATGAGTAAAAAAAAGGCTAGCATCGCTTAATGCCGTTCACTTAAGGTGAGCGGCATTTCTTTTTTTAACAGGGTACCTATTCTTAGAACACTTCAATTCTCGCGGATAACTCCGCTCTCTACGTGCTGGCAATACAAACTGTTTGGCACTTTTGGTTATATCCATAACAAATTTTGACACATTTCCTGGCGAACAAAATGGCAACATAGTCAGTTGATAAATTATGTGCATTGAAGCACCATGAAAACTTAATTGGTTTGGATGTATTGAATCGAGTGACTTCGCCATTAATACCATTTGATAACGGATCAGATTATAAGCGAGTAATATCCCCCACAACTCTTGTTTTATAAGCTCAGGTTGATTACTACGCAAGGTAAATTGGCTATCAAGTAGTGACTGCTTCATTTCTCTAAAACCAAGTTCTATTTCCCACCGATGTCCGTATAAATCGACAATATCAGCGACAGGAAACTTCATTGCATCCGTCATAGACGTTAACACTTCGCACGCTTTACCATTAACCTTTCTCGATACTAATCGAGCTTCAATTGATTCAGGTAATTCAGGAAACTTCTTTCGTGCTTGGGGACAGGCGGTTAAACGAACTATTTTATCTTGGCGTCCTAATGAACGAACAATGTCATATTGTACGTTCTTTTTTAGCGGTATCAGCCAATGACGTGATATTCCCGTGGATTGCCAACGATAAAGTAATCCAAGCGAGTAGAAGCCTCTATCAAATAGTGTCAAGCTATGATCTGGTGTTGTTTCAACTAGCGAGCCAGCTAATTTCATTTCGTTAATATCAACACTATCAAAAGCACTTTGTGTTAATAAATGACTTGTTAATTCCATCTGGCATACCATGCGCACTTGGGGGTAACTTGCCTTGCCATGAGAGTTTCCTGTACGTGCAAAATATTCATTATTTTCTTTTGAGTCAGGTGTTCGCCATACAACGCCATCAACACCTAATAGTGTCAACCCACACCATGTTGGGTGAGTAGACTCCTCATGCCATAGCGATTGTGTTTTATTAAAAATAGATTCTATTGCTTTATGACCAAGTTTCTTTCTTGCTTGTGTTACGGCACTAGGTGCAACATAGGGGTCACCGTTAGGTAGAATGATATCAAGCTGATTAACTAATTGGCGGATAGACATTTTACGAAATAAAGCCATACCAATAACAGCCCACACCATTTGCTCCATAGGAAGCTTGCGCTTCCTTATGGTCGCAATACCTGACTGAGCCAACGCTTCATCAACGATGCTTGGGTCTAATAATTCACTTAATCCTGTAAATTCAGTAAAACTATTTTGTGAAACTTGTGATAAGGCGGTAGAGAGTTGCAAAAGAAAAGGCTCCTGAATAAATTCAGAAGCCTTTATATACTAACCAGAAGATCGGTCAATGGATCGTTAAACATTTCTTAACTGATCGGCATTACTAGCATCGCTAGCCTTTTTTTATTGTTATTGAGAAGTGTTTTTATCTATAAAATACTTTCTAATGTTAATTCCATCATGTCTTTAAACGATGTTTCACGTTCATCTGCAGACATGCTTTCACCGGTTTTAATATGATCACTTACCGTAAATACGGCTAATGCTTTTTTACCGTATTCAGCAGCAACGCCATATAATCCTGCCGCTTCCATTTCTACTGCTAAAATTCCATATTTTTCCATTAATGCAAACATTTCTGGTTGAGGTGTGTAAAACAAATCAGCGGTAAAAACATTACCTACATTTATTTTTTTATTTATTTTTTCTGCGGTATTAGCTACTTTTTGTAATAAACCAAAGTCAGCAGTTGCTGCAAAGTCACATTGATTCAAACGCATTCTGTTTACGTTAGAATCAGTACTTGCTGACATACCAACAATTACGTCGCCTACATTAATTTCGTCGCGAACAGCGCCACAAGAACCTATGCGTATAATGTTTTCAACGCCGTAATCTTTATATAATTCGGTTGCGTAGATAGATATTGACGGAATACCCATGCCTGAACCCATTACTGAAATAGGTTGGCCTTTGTAAGTGCCTGTGTAACCTAATATGTTACGTACACGTGTTACGCATTTAGCGTCGTCTAGAAAGTTTTCTGCGATAAACTTTGCTCGCAATGGGTCGCCAGGCATAAGTACTGTTTTAGCGAAATCATTTGGAGCTGCTTCTATATGAGGTGTTGCCATGAGAAATAACCTTTTTAGTTGTTAAAATCTCAGTAAGTTTCTAGCCAGTTTATAGAAAAATCTGCTATCAAGGATTTTTTACTGATGGGTGTTTAATTTTTTAATCGATTAAATTTTACTGTAAGTTACTGGGTAAATCCAGCTTCATGCTAAGTAATATTATTTGTATAACTTGTTATTTTTTTGCTACCGCTTCAATAAGTGATTTTCGTTCACTATCAGACATAAAAGCAACGGCAACAGCGTTTTGTTGTAGTTGGCTTATTTCAGCATCAGTAAAACCTAACACTGTTTGCGCTAGTTTAAATTCACCTTTTAATTCAATACCTTCAACAGCTGGATCATCTGTATTTAAACAAACAGGAATACCGTATTTTAAAAATGTTTTAATAGGGTGTTTGCTTAAGTCGGTTACTGTACCCGTTTGAAAGTTAGAGGTTAAACATGACTCAATAGCAATGTTATGTTGTTGCATATATTCAAGTAAGCTTTCGTCTTGGTAACTGTTAACGCCATGACCAATACGCTCTGCTTTTAAGTCATTAATGGCTTGCCATACACTAGCTGGACCTGCCGCTTCACCTGCATGGATAGTTACGTGTAAATCAGCATTAGCTACTTGTTTAAAGTGATCAGTAAATAACTCCCCAGAGTAGTTATATTCGTCACCGGCTAAGTCGATAGCAATTAATTTATCTTTATGGGCTAATAATGCGCTTAACTCTTTTTGGCATTGTTCTACGCCAAAAGTACGACTTAAAATACCAATTAATTTAATTTTAACTGGGTATTTTTTCATGCCTTCATTTGCACCGTCAATCACAGCTGCAACTACATCTTCAATAGGAAGCTTATAAGCCATAGACATATAATAAGGAGAAAATCTTAACTCAGCATAATGAATCCCCGCGTTAAATACATCTTCAACGTTTTCAAAAGCGATACGTTTACAATCATCTAAACTTGATAATACGTTAACTCCCCAATCCAGTTTTTTTAGAAAGGCAAGTAAATCAGGTTCGCTTTCTATTATTTGAACATGCGGAATAAATTCTTCGAAGTGTTTCACAGGTAAAGCAATATTATTTTGTTGAGCTAATTCCCAAATGGTTTGTGCTCTTATGTTTCCGTCTAAGTGGCGGTGTAAATCTATAAGAGGCAGGTTTGGATTTATCATGTAAATAGAGTCTCCTTTATATTTAAGTTGTTAGGGTTTATATCAGTTTAACCCATTTTATCTTTAATTTATTTATTATAGCGTTATCTCTAGCAATATTTGTAGAAGATTGATACATTGGCCGGCTAATTTTTCGCTAGTTATCTATATATTCAATATGGAGTATGGGCTGATAATTAAACGTTACTAAATTTTATAAAATTTGCAGTTAAGAGAACTTATTATGTTTAATCAAACCGATGATGTACGTATCAACAATATTAAAGACTTATTACCACCAGTAGCATTACTTGAACGATTTCCATCGTCTGATAACGCATCAAAATCGGTTATTGCAGGTAGAGATGCAATTCACAATATTCTTGAAGGGAAAGACGATCGCTTATTAGTTGTGATTGGTCCTTGTTCAATTCATGATCCAGAAGCCGCTATAGAGTATGGTCAACGCTTAGTTAAACTACGTGAAAAGTATAAAAATAATTTAGAAATTGTAATGCGTGTATATTTTGAAAAGCCACGTACAACTGTTGGTTGGAAAGGGCTAATCAACGACCCTTACATGGATGGAAGTTTTAAGTTAAATGATGGACTACGCATTGGTCGTAAACTATTACTTGATTTAAATGAAATGGGGTTACCTACTGCTGGTGAATTTTTAGATATGATCACACCTCAGTACATGGCTGATTTTATGTGTTGGGGTGCCATTGGTGCACGTACCACTGAAAGCCAAGTACATCGCGAATTAGCATCAGGTTTGTCATGTCCTGTTGGTTTTAAAAACGGTACAGATGGAACCATCAAAGTAGCTGTAGATGCTATTGGTTCTGCGGCTGCCTCACATCACTTTTTATCTGTGACTAAATTTGGTCATTCAGCCATTGTAGAAACAACGGGTAACAAAGATTGTCATATTATTTTACGTGGTGGTAAAACCACAAACTTCGATCGCGATAGCGTAAGCGAAGTTACTCAACTATTAGAAAAATCGAAGCTGAATACTCGTATCATGATTGATTTTAGCCATGCTAATAGCAGTAAGAAATTTGAGAATCAAATGCTAGTGTCAACAGATGTTAGTCAACAAATAGCAGACGGCAATCAAAATATTTTTGGTGTTATGGTAGAAAGTCACCTTGTTGAAGGTCGCCAAGACTTAGTTGATGGTAAAGCAGTAACTTACGGGCAAAGTATTACTGATGCTTGTATTGGTTGGGGCGATACTGAAACCATGCTAGCGCAACTTAACGATGCAGTAATAGCGCGTCGTTCAAAATAGATTGATAACTTTTTGTATTTAGAAACCCACATTTATGTGGGTTTTTTTATTGTCTAATATTCAATATACAAGCATCAGTTGCCACGAAAAAATCTAAGTACAGGCTTAAAATTCATTTAGTGAGTAGCTCGGGTTGTAAAGAGTAGAAGGTGCTAGCATCGCAACTAGAGTAAAGATTATTTAACGAGATTTATAAAAATATTAATTAGATATGAGAGTTTGAATATTGGTGGACGATACGGACTTGAAACATTGACTGGTGCGGGTTGTAAAGAGTAGAAGGTGTTTTAACTTTATAGTGTTCTGTATGTTTTTTTGGATAATTTAAAATAATGGTGGACGATACTGGGCTTGAACCATTGACTGGTTCGGGTTGTAAAGAGTAGAAGGTGTTTTAACTTTATAGTGTTCTGTATGTTGTTTTGGATAATTTAAAATAATGGTGGACGATACTGGGCTTGAACCATTGACTGGCACGGGTTGTAAAGAGTAGAAGGTGCTAGCATCGCAACTAGAGTAAAGATTATTTAACGAGATTTATAAAAATATTAATTAGATATGAGAGTTTGAATATTGGTGGACGATACTGGGCTTGAACCAGTGACCCCCGCCTTGTAAGGGCGGTGCTCTCCCAACTGAGCTAATCGTCCATATATACTAGGTATGATATGAATAGGTTAAATGATTGGTGGACGATACTGGGCTTGAACCAGTGACCCCCGCCTTGTAAGGGCGGTGCTCTCCCAACTGAGCTAATCGTCCAATCATTTAAAATACAGAGTGTCCATCAATAAAGCAGAATGGTGGACGATACTGGGCTTGAACCAGTGACCCCCGCCTTGTAAGGGCGGTGCTCTCCCAACTGAGCTAATCGTCCGTCTCTGTGGGGGCGTATTATAGGGAGATCCCAAAAGCTGTCAACAAAAACAAAGCCTTTTTTTTAACTTTTTTTAATATTATTGATTAAGTGCTCGTATTTTCAACATCCTGATTAATTTGTATTCTTTTGTTGGAAAACAATTGGGCACAGGGTTATACAAAAGGTGTATTAGTTTCGTTAGCCTGTTAAAATATTGCCAATTATTTTTGAACCATTCTGCTAATTTATTGAAATTATCAATTATGTTAGCTTCTTTCGTGAGACTCATATGACTTTAACAACACGTTTCGCTCCAAGCCCTACAGGTTATTTACACGTAGGTGGTGCTCGCACAGCTTTATATAGCTGGTTATACGCTCAAAAAAATGGCGGAGATTTTATTCTTCGTATTGAAGATACTGATATAGAACGCTCAACTCAAGAATCTGTTGACGCTATTATGGATGGTATGAATTGGTTGAACCTTGAGTGGACACACGGCCCTTATTTTCAAACCAAACGCTTCGATCGTTATAAAGAGGTGATCGAACAACTACTTGCTTCAGGTAACGCTTACCGTTGTTATTCTACCGCTGAAGAAGTAGAAGCAATGCGTGAACAAGCAAAAGCGAAAGGCGAAATTGAAAAGTACAATGGTTTATGGCGTGAACGTACGGATTATCCAGAAGACAAACCTTTTGTCATTCGTTTTAAAAACCCCATTGGCGGTGATGTTGTTATTAAAGATATGGTTAAAGGCGATATAACCATTAGTAACGACCAGCTTGACGATTTAATTATTGCGCGTTCAGACGGTACACCAACATATAACTTAACGGTTGTTGTAGACGATTGGGATATGAAAGTAACGCATGTGGTTCGTGGTGATGATCATATTAGTAATACACCTAAGCAAATTAACATTCTTAAAGCATTAGGCGCTACATTACCTGAATATGCTCATATTCCAATGATTTTAGGTGATGACGGTAAACGTTTATCTAAACGCCACGGTGCTGTTGGTGTTATGCAATATCGCGATGATGGTTATTTACCTGAAGCGCTATTAAACTATTTAGTTCGTTTAGGTTGGTCGCATGGCGATAAAGAAATATTCTCTCGTGAAGAAATGATTGAGCTATTCGATCTAAAAGATTGTAACCGTGCACCGTCAGGTTTTAACACAGACAAACTTATCTGGGTTAACCAACATTACATGAAAACAATGGATCCTGAATACGTAGCTACTCATTTAAAATGGCACATGGACGAACAGGGTATAAATACTGAAAACGGTCCTGCGCTTGCTGATGTTGTAAAAGTTCAAGCAGACCGTGTTAAAACATTAAAAGAAATGGCACAAATCAGCCGTTACTTTTATGAAGACTTTTCTGAATTAGATGCTACTTCAGTTAAAAAGCATTTACGCCCAGTGGTTAAAGAGCCGCTAATTTTAGTTAAAGCGAAATTAGCGGCATTAACTGAATGGTCTCCTGAGTTAATTCATGCTGCTATTAACGACACGGCAACTGAATTAGAAGTAGGTATGGGGAAAGTGGGAATGCCTTTACGTGTTGCTGCTACAGGTGGTGGTAATTCACCATCTTTAGATATAACTTTAGCTTTATTAGATAAAGACAAAGTACTTTCGCGTATTGATTTTGCATTACAAGTTGTAGAAGAAAGAATCGCGAACAGCGCAGGTTAATAATTTTTTCAAATTTTTTAAAGGCTAGCGTTTAAGCTAGCCTTTTTTATTGGCTTAATATTTTACCAATGGGCTTTACTGTCGCTTTTGTATAATCGCCAAACAAAACCTAAAGAAGCACTGTAGGTAATATCTTTCTCATATAATGGACTATTTTCATTTGCGGCACCTGAGTTTATTTGTGCGCCTATACCTGCAAAACCTCTAATACTATCGCTTATTGGAAATGATATGCTTGCAGCGAGCCTTGTGCCTAAGTAACCGCCTTTTGCATCATAGGCTGTACGTGTATCGGTAACAAATTGATTAGATACTTCATAAAAGTAATCTTGAAAGCGCTCTGTCGCGAAGACCATACCAATAGAAGTACTTAAAGCGGTTCCTTCAAATAATCGGCCGCGTTGTTGGTAGGTTATAACCGGATTAAGCACAAAACCTCGGTCGTCAATGGCTGAAAAGTCAGTTGAAAATGCGGCTCTCACTTGCAATCTTGCGTTCAAACGAGCGTTACCACCATTTTCAAACTTATAATCTTTAAGTTTATAAATGGCTTGTGGGCCTATTTCTAATAAAAAATCGAGTTCAGGCATACCTTCTCTAACGGTGCCTTTTTCACTGTCAGCAGAAAAAGATCCGCCAAAAGATAAGCCAGCTTCCAAATTGTTTTTATCCACTACAACAGCTCTAACGCCATTACCATCACCGACTCTGAATATATCTCCTCGATAAACAACATAGGGAGCTGCAGCTGTTATTGTGTTTCTTTGTGAAGACGCTGGATAGTTGGGAACATCAATGACACCACCACCAACACCTGCCTCCCAAAGAGATAAGGTTTCATTAACATTTTCAAATCCGTTTAAGTCTCGCTCAACAGATACCTTTTTAATATTGTTCTGCTCTTCAGCATTAACCTTGGTGGAGCAAACCAATAAACATCCTATAACAATAGAGTGATAACTTTTTAAAAACATAAAATCTCTTTAGTTGAAGTAATTGCAAGTAGATAGGGGCGTTATAATAGAGTCCTTACGATAAAATTGACAATATATACCCGTTACCAATCAAGGTGCGTATTTCAGAGCACTTGAGCGATATCAGTTCAAGGCAACGCTTTGTAATAATGGTTGTTCCCTTATAAAAAGCATTAACGATGAAGTGATTTTGCTCAAGTGCTTCTTCGATGGGTCTAAAAACAATTTATGGGGCTTATTAACTTTAGTAAGGTTCCTACATGGATGTAGGACATTAGGGTAACGCAGGAGCAGTTACCGAGAATAACCATGACGTAAACTTAATGCCTTGCATACATGGATGTATGTACTTAGATTTCGTTTGGAACGTGAAATCTGTGCCTAAATTGTTTTTAGTTCCCACTGAAACCTGCATCTTGAATGATAACGGGTATAGATCAAAAGTTAACTATTCAATATTTTATTTCTTCTATATTTTTTTTGCGCTACATGTATAAATACTTGTCATCACTTATCAATATAAAGGTTATAATAGATAAGTTGTTTTTTATTATTTTTACCTTGGAGTTTCGTTTGCAGTTTAGTGATTTTGGATTAGATAGCGGTTTAATGTCGACAGTTGAACATTTAGGTTTTACTGCACCAACAGAAATACAGCAGCAAGCAATACCTGCTGCAATGAAAGGTCATGACTTAATTGCCTCATCTAAAACAGGTTCAGGCAAAACATTAGCCTTTATTATTCCTGCCATGCAGCGACTAAGTAGAAACCGCGCGTTGAGTAAAAGAGACCCACGAGTACTCATTTTAACGCCAACACGTGAATTAGCTAAACAAGTGTTTAGTCAATTACGTATGTTTACATCGTCTTCTCAATTTAAAGCGGTACTTATTTTAGGTGGTGAAAATTTTAACGACCAAGTTAAAACCTTAGAAAAAGATCCTCATTTTATTGTTGCAACACCAGGACGTTTAGCCGATCACTTAAAACAAGGCCATTTTTACTTAAACGGTTTAGAGTTACTTATTTTAGATGAAGCCGATCGTATGTTAGATCTGGGTTTTTCAAAAGAACTTACCTTAATTAACGAAGCGGCAGATCACCGTAAACGCCAAACCCTTATGTTTTCAGCAACGTTAGATCATGCACAAGTGAACGATTTTGCGTCAGCGTTATTAAAAAAACCAAAGCGTATTGCGATTAATGCAGGTCATACTGAGCATGAAGATATTACGAAACGCTTTTACTTATGCGACAACTTAGATCACAAACAAGCTTTGTTAGAGCACTTTTTAAATACCGAAAAAATTCAGCAGCTTATTATTTTTACCGCCACAAGAAGTGATACCGAACGACTATCACAAGTGCTTAATGAGCAAGGCCACGATTCTATTGCATTGAGTGGAGAGCTAAACCAAGGGCAACGTAACCAAATTATGGAAAGCTTTAGTAAAGGCCAACATAAAGTGCTGGTAACAACAGATCTAGCCTCGCGTGGTTTAGATCTTGTTAATGTATCTCACGTTATTAACTTTGATATGCCAAAGCATACTGAAGAATTTGTACATCGTATTGGTCGTACTGGTAGAGCAGGTAGCTCTGGCGATTCAATTTCGTTAGTTGGCCCTAAAGATTGGGTAAGCTTGAAAAACGTTGAAGGTTTTCTTCAGCAAAAAGTAACGTTTGATACGGTAGATGGGTTAAAAGGCAAGTTTAAAGGCATTAAACCTAAAAAGCCTAAAGCGGTTGTTAAAGCGAAAACACAAGATAAAGCTCGAACAGAAAACAAGCCCAAAGCACGTAAAATGGTTAAAAAGCAATTTGTTAGTGAAGAAGCAGGGCATAGACCTATTATGCGTAAGCAAAGCGCTTTGCAAGAGCGAGATGATAACGAAGAGGTATAGTTAGTTTTGATTAATACGAGTTATGAAGGTAACTCGTATTATAGGTATTATTATTCTTCAATAATTTGCTCTAAGCTAAAATTGCTGTCGTCATCACCTATTTTATCTTTTAAATAAGGTAAAATTTCTTCTAGTTGTTTTGTTAACTGCCAAGGTGGGTTAACCACAAATAATCCTGTACCTGTCATACCGTAAGCGTCGGTATCTTTTTGCATACAAAACTCTACTTGTAATACATTTCTTATATCACTCGAAACAAATTGCTTTTTCATTTTTTCAACAAGTTCACGTTTAACTACGGGATACCATAAAATGTAAGTGCCTGTAGCAAACTTTTTATATGCGCTGATAATGGTTTTAACCGCTTTAGTGTAATCTTCTTTTAGCTCGTACGGCGGATCAATTAACACCACACCACGTCTGCTTGGTGGGGGGATTAATGATAAAATACCTTGATAACCATCAGATTGTTTAACGTGAGATTTACTCCAACGTTCACAAAACTCGGTTAAGTGGTTAATGTCGGTTGAATGAAGTTCAAATAAGTGAGCGCTGTCTTGTCTGCGGGAAAATTCTTTTGCTACAGCAGGGGAGCCAGGGTAAAGCTCTAACTGTTGCTCTTGATTAAAAGATTTTATAAGGGTTATATATTCTTCTAACGCTTCAGGAACATCATCGTTGTTGATGAGCTTAGCGATACCTTGCTTATATTCACCCGTTTTTTGTGCGTACTCTTCAGTTAATTGATACATACCTGCACCAGAGTGACTGTCGATATAAGTGTAACCTTTATCTTTTCTGGTTATGTACTCAAGTACGTTAGTTAAAACGGCATGTTTTAACACATCGGCAAAATTGCCTGCATGAAAGGCGTGGCGGTAACTTAACAAGGTAAAAACCTTCTTTATAATAAGAGAATTAAACGGCGCTATTATACTGAATAAAAGTGTTTTTGAGTAAAATAAATTTTTACATATGTTAATAAAATGTAAATACTCCTAGACTTTGCTTATTTATGCGCTAATCTAATAGGCAGAATTTAAATATAAATATAATTAGGAATGATTATGGAAACAATCGAGAAATATTCAGATCAAATATTTGGTTATGCTGTTGAGTACGGCGGACAAGCATTAATGGCGTTAGCGGTATTAATTATTGGCTTATGGGTCATTAAGCGTATTAGCAAAGCAGTAAATGTAGCATTTTCTAAAAGCTTAAAAGACGAAACCTTAATCTCGTTTTTAACGGGTGGCATTAATATTCTATTAAAGGTGCTATTAATTATTAGTGTTGCTTCTATGGTTGGCATTGAAACCACGTCGTTTATTGCTGTACTTGGTGCTGCAGGTTTAGCGATTGGTATTGCTTTACAAGGTAGTTTATCTAACTTTGCTGGTGGTGTAATGCTACTTATATTTCGTCCAATTCGTGTTGGCGATTATATTGAAGCACAAGGTGAGTCGGGCGTAGTTATCGAAATGGGTATTTTCGTTACGTTATTAGAAACATTTGATAAACGTATTATTGTTATTCCTAATGGCCCTTTGTCTAACGGTAACCTAACTAACTTTACAAAAAGCCCTGTTCGCGCAGTAGAAGTTACATTTTGTATTAGCTATAAAGATGATATGAAAGTTGCTCGCGATGCATTAACTAACTTAATGAACAGCGATGAAAGAATTTTAAAAGAAGAAGGTAACGTTGTTGCTGTTACTAACTTAAACGATAGTTCAGTTGATATTCTCTACCGTGCTTTTGTTAAAACAGATGATTACTGGGGATATTATTTTGATATTCACGAACAAGGAAAACTTGCTTTAGAAGCTGCTGGTTGTTCTATCCCGTTCCCACAACAAGATGTACATTTATATTCTCAAGCTGCTGCAAAAAGCGAATAATTTTTATCCTTATATTGATAAATAAAAATATTGAGAAATAAAATCTTATAAACATAAAAGATCTTATATAACTGTCGTTTATAAACAAATCCCTGCTAAGTAATTAGCAGGGATTTTTTTTATATGTAATTCGTGTAGGCCGATATTTTAAATTTGGCCTGTCTTTTGTGTGTGACCAATGTGTGTTTTTTGGTAATAATTATTGTTTGTTTTTGGTTGACGGTTTGGTGTGGTTCTGGTTATATGGCGAGATAAAAAACATATTGTGTCCAATAATTAATAAATAATGTTGTCACCAAGTTTGTCGGATCGGTATTAAAAAAAATAAATTACGTATAACTCTATACATAATAATTAAGTGGTTTCTAATGTTGGGTAGAAATAGTTACTTATCGCTTTTTTTACTGCTTATAACAAGGTTAGCTATATTTATATATGCCAATATCTATAGTAAATACAAAGACTTATACAAAACCTCTATACAAAAGTTGAATATTAAAACCCAAAAAATAGAATCATAAATTAAGCAGAGAGAACAAATATAATGCATTATTTCAATATCCCTACATATAAATATTATCATTACTTGCAGCAGAAAATGTTCAGTGTTTTCACTGCATTAATTTTAATTTTAATTTTAGTTTTAGCTAGTGCTAGCTCATCACTCCATGCTCAGGAAGCTTCAAATAATACACTGACTTCTAATTTACACAGTAGCCTTACCGAAGGCGTTTTACTCGGAGATTTATCCAAACTTGATCCCCTTAAAAAACCTAATGAAAACTTTGATTTACTTGATTGGTCATTAACCTTACCAACGGATCTTAACAAAGATAAAAAAGCGGATACCGTTTATGAAAAATCATTAGATAAAGGCTTCAACTTAAAACCTTTTTTCTATACCGCAGATGATGGTGGCTTAGTATTCGCTTCTCCTAATGTAGGTGCTAAAACGTCAAAAAATACAAAATATGCCAGAGCAGAACTGCGAGAAATGTTACGCAGAGGCAATAGCCGTGTAAAAGTTCGTGGCATTACTAAAAATAATTGGGTTTTCGCTGGAGCACATGGTTCGATGAAAGCTAAGTCTGGGGGGATTGAAGGCAGTTTAGAAGGGACTTTAGCGGTAAACCGTGTATCTACCACAGGCGATGAAAAAAAGGTTGGTCGTGTGGTTATTGGGCAAATCCATGCCACTGACGATGAACCTATTCGTTTATATTACCGAAAATTACCAGGTAACACTAAAGGAGCTGTTTATTTTGCCCATGAAATAAACGGTGGTGATGATGTTTGGATAAATATGGTGGGTACGCGTTCTCATAAGTTGTCAGATCCTATTGATGGTATCGCTTTAAACGAAAAATTCTCTTATAAAATTTCTGTGGAAGATGAAGTCTTATTTGTCACCTTAATCAGGGAAGGTAAGCCTAATATTACTAAGCATTATGATATGAAAGAGAGTGGTTATAGTGCAGGTAACCAATATATGTATTTTAAAGTAGGCGTGTATAACCAAAATAATGGCGGCGCCGAAGGGGATTATGTACAAGCTACTTTCTATCATATCCATAACACACATAAAGGATATAAGTTTTAGTTAAGAACACCCAAATAACTTTTAATTATTAGCTCGCAATAATGATTATTGGTCACGTGTTTTGGTAAGTTAAATTAAATAAATTGGTTGACACATTGGTTTGTTTTGCGTAAGTTAAAATTTATGTCGAGCTATATAAAAATAATAATTAAATAGCAATAACATTATTTGAAATAAGAAATATAACAAATTAATAGCACTAACCTGCTAGCAATAAACACAAACGGGGAACTCCAAATGTCTTTGATATTAGGGAAAAACACAAAATCCACTCATCAAGTAGGTAAGTTTAGACTTTCACCTATAGCAAAATGGGTTAAAGCTACCATTATTACATCGGTAGCTAGCTCTTTTGCATTTTCGGCAACAGCACAAGAAGCAGAAACTGAAAATACAGTTAAAACAGATAACAATATAGAAGTTGTTGAAATTGTTGGTACTCGCAGAACGATTCAAGATCAAATCGCAATAAAGCGTGAAGCTACAACTGTTGTTGACGGCTTATCTGCTTCAGATATTGGTGACTTACCTGCGCTTTCAATTGGTGAGGCACTAGAAACAATCACAGGCGCATCATCTCATCGTGAAAATGGTGGTGCCACTGAGATCAGTATTCGTGGTTTAGGTCCATTCTTAAGTGCCACTCATATTAATGGCCGTGAAGCCACTAATGGCAGCGGCGACCGTTCAGTTAACTTTTCTCAATTTCCATCAGAGTTGATGAAAAAAGTCGCTATTTATAAAACGCAAGATGCTTCGATGATCGAAGGTGGTGTTGCAGGTGTTATTACACTTGAAACACTTAAACCATTAGATTTTGGTGAACAACGTATCCAAGGTGAATTAAAGGGGAACTATAATCCAGACCAATCTAACGTTGAAAACTCACTTCAAGGTGATTTAGGCTACCGTGGTACATTAAGTTATGTTGACCAATTTGAATTCGACAACGGTCAAGCACTTGGTGTAAGTGTTGGTTGGCAACGTCAAGACATCAGCCAACCAGAAGCTGAGTATAGAAGCTCAAGCCCGTCAGGCTCATCTTTGTGGGCATGTTTAAATGATCCTACAAATACTCAAACTGGTTTCTTCCGTAGTCAAGCTGGTGACTGTGAAGATGGAATTAATAATAGTGGTATTAATAACGCAGGTTACAATTCTAAAATTGATCCTGAAACAGGTCGTGCAATAGACTCTGGCACACCATACGCATGGACTGGTTCAAGCCGGAGCTTCCGTCAAAACGAAACATCTGACGAAAGAGAAGCTTTATTTATTGCTTTACAATACCGTCCATCAGAGAGTTGGGATATAAACTTTGATGCTCAAATTTCAGATAGAACACAAACAGAATCTCGCCATGATTTAATCTTCTTACAAAAGCGTGTTACTCCCGGTGTAACAGGGCAAAATCTTATTACAAATGATGTTGGTGGTATTCTTCATTGGGAAGGTTCAGACCGTATCGAATCTGCCGGTGAGTATTTTGAGCGTGAAGAAAACTATGCTGCTTACGGATTAAATATTGAACATTATGTAAATGACGATTTAACTATAAATGTTGATATTGGTTATTCTGAAACAAACCGTGAAGAGCTACAAATTTCTAACCGAGGAAGAACGAGCTCTGCTGCAAACCCTTTTTCTTGGGATTTAGGTGAACATATACCTCACTTTAAATTAACTGATTTTGATGTTACTGATATCTCTAATTTTTCTAGTGATCTTCGTACTCGCCTCGACAGAGAAAATGTACGTGACAACGAAATTATCGGTGCTCGAGTTGATTTTGACTACAAACTAGGCGGCGATGTTTTTACTAGCATCCAAGGTGGAGTTCGAGTTTCTGAGCTGTCGTTTGTTCAATTTGGTGGTGTTAATAATAGTGGTAACGGTTCAAGAACTGAATTTACTATAGATGACCCTGAAGCTGGCCTTGGCATACTTGAAGGCTGTCAAATAAACTTCCCTGAGTCTAGCTTTTTATCAAGCGTTTCTGATGGCAATATTATTACAAATGTTGACAGTTCAGGTAATGTCATAGAAAACGGTACAGGCGCTTCGTGGGCAACATACAATAACGAATGTTTCGCTCAAGCAGTAGCTTCGGGTGCCAATGGCGAGTTCGGATATCCAGAAGTTGTTTACGAGAATTCAGGCACTAGTGACGTAACAGAAAAGACAACGGCTGTTTATGTAATGGCTAGCTACGACACTGAAATGTTCGGTAAATTTATTCGTGGTAACTTTGGTGTACGTGTAGTGAATACTGATGTTACTTCTATTGGCTTTAGAGAGGACTTTGACGTTCTTACTGATGCGTTAGGCGTAGTTAGTCTAGAAGGAAACGGTGAGATTGAACGTGTTGTTGGTGGTGGCGATTATACTAAGGTTTTACCAAGTTTTAACTTAGTTGTTGATTATGAAGAAAATATCATCTTAAGAGCGGGTATTTTCCGTGCTATGTCACGTGCAGATCCATCTGATTTAGGCTTTGACCGCTCTTTCGTAACCGATGATAACAGCGCCCCTACATCCGTTGGTGACTTGTTAGTAGGTGCTGAAGGGTCTGGTAACCCAAATACTCAACCATTAATGTCATGGAACTATGATTTAGGCTTTGAATGGTATCCTAACGATGACTCTATTGTAGCGTTTGGTATTTATTACAAACAGTTCAATGGCGGCTTTCAACAGCAAACCGTGTTAGAAGATTTTAACGTTGAAGGTGTTGATGTCTCTTTACCTATTACTAATTCAGTAACTAGTGATGATGAAAGTGAAATTATGGGCTTAGAAGCATCATTTTCGTATCGTTGGGATTCTGGTCTTGGTGTGAAGTTTGGTTATAACTACGCAGATACAGACTTTGAGTTTGAAGATAGTCTTTACGGAAATACTTTTACTACTGATTTAGATGGTGTTACTACTCAACTTAAAGAAGGAATCATTCCTCCAGGTTCTGTACCAGGATTCTCTGAGCATGTATTTAGTGGTCAAGTTTACTACCAAATTGGCGATTTCGATACGGCTTTTATCTACAAATATCGTAGCGAATACTTCCAGCCTTATACTTCTAACGGTACAAGACTACGTTATGTTGATGAGGCAAATGTTTGGGAAGCTCGTGCTTCTTACAAAATAAATAAACACGTCCGTGTTAAATTTTCTGCAATTAACTTGTTTAGCGAACCACGTTCTGATGACTTCTTTGTTGAAGGGAACTTGGGCAGCGTAAGTGACTATGGTCCTCGCATATTCGCCGGTATCAGCGTTAAGTACTAAGCAAACAATGTACTCAATTAAAACAAGTTAAAGTTGAAAAATTAAAATATTCGGGAGTAGAAAACATGTTTAAGAAATCACTTATATCAGCACTTATTGCTACAGCTCTTGCTGGATGTGGCGGCGATGATACCGCACAATTAGATGGTAATAGTCGTGGTAACATTGAAATAACTGGAAGCGACTTTTACGCAGGTGGCGAACTATCAGCATTGGCTACTGATTCTGACGGGATTCGAGCAGAAACACTCGTATACGTTTGGTCAACGGGGACTACTGGCACAACCTACACAATTACTGAAGATGACGAAGGCTCAGAAATCTCGGTTTCTGCTAGATATACCGATGAAGCAGGTTTTACTGAAGGTGTAGGTGCATCGACACCTGTTATTGCACCAACTTTAAATGTTGATGCTAGCATTATTAAAGGTCCTGTGAGTGGTGCAAGTTGTGAAATTTTTGAAGTTGATGATTCTGGTATTGCGGTTCTTCCTGCACAAGGTACTGCAGATACAGACGCTTCAGGTGGCGTTACATTTACTGATGTACACTTTGAAGGTGTCGGCTTAATTAGTTGTACTGGCGGTACTTATACAGATGAGTCTACTGGTAGTACTTTAGATGCTCCTCAATTACGCTCTGTAATAAACGTAGCTGAACTCGTTCCTGCTAAAGATGAAAATGGTGAAGAAACTGTAGATGAAAATGGAGAGGTTGTATTAGTAGAACCAATTTACACCGTTTCAGCTTTGACTGAAATGGCTGTTCAAAATACTGGTACTGATTTAAACAGTTTTGCTGAACAAGCTGAAATAATTAATGCTAGATTTGGTATTCGTTTTGATATTACGGACAATATTCCTACTGTAATTGGAGTAGATGCTCTTGGTGACTTAGGATCTGTTGCTGCAGATAGTGATAGATATGGTTCTGTTTTAGCACTTATTTCACAACTTGATGCTGATGATGCTAATGCAGACATATCTTCGGTTATTGAAAACCTAGCGACTGATTTAGCCGATGGTTCTTTTTCTGAAGCTTCGCAAGATGCTCTTGAAATAGCTCAACTTAACCTGCAAACGACTTCACAAGTTGCAGGTGCTGTTGATACATCTTTGCTTGATGTAATTGGTTCTGCGGCAGGCTATAACAATACGCCTGTTACAGCAATTATTGAAGGTGACCTTTCGGGTACTGTGAAAAATACTGCGACTGACCCATTAACTGGCTCAGTAAACGTTATTGATCCAAACTTTGAAGAAGACGCTGTAGTCGCTCAAACAAATGTAGTACTTACTTATGGTACATTTAGTATAGATGCCGCTGGCACTTGGTCATACATTGTTGATACAACAAATGACACAGTAGCTAGTCTTGAAGTGGGTAATTCTGTAACAGATTCAATCACAATAGCCTCTGTTGATGGTACTACAGCTCAAATTGATATTCGTGTTGCTGCACTTACTCAGGTCGTGAAAATAAGTAATACTGATAGCGATACAGGTGAAATTCTATTTAGGGTTGCTAACCTTCGTCAAGGTAAGCTTAGTGCATCTTTCTTAAAAGAAGTTGCAATAGGTAGTGATGGAAACAGTAAAGATGCTTATATTAAGCTTGGTGGTTCATCTGGTAGTAATAGTGAATCTCTTATAGATCTACGAATTCAAGGTGAGCAAACGTCAATTGACGCTAACGGAACAGAAACTCCAATAGCACCTCGTTTATTTGTCCGAAATACTGACAGCGACGCTTACCCTGGCAATACACTTATTGAAGACTTTAACGAAAATCAATTTTATGACATAGACATTACATGGGATTTGGATGCAACTGAGCAAATTACCGTGTCGCTTGATGGAGAAGTTATTTTTGGAGGAGCATTTTCTACTGCTGCAGTTGTGGATTCTGACTTTGAAAATTTAGATCAGTGGTTCGCTGATGGGATTCAAACTATTCAATTCAGATTCGGTGATAACGGCACAACTATTCCTTTCGGCTCTTACTTTGTAGACAATATTGAAGTATTTTCTGACACTGCTGGTACTACAAGAGTATTTACAGACGACTTTGAAGGCTATGAAGCAGGTAACACTTTAGGTGGTACTGAAAGTCTATATTCTACACTTGTTTACGCTGAAGTTGCTGTATTTGATGCAGGCGATGGCACAGAAGAGGCTGTTCCCGCTGTTTTCTTTGACTTAACAGGAAGAATTGCTAGTGATGAAACAACTCCATTAATAGGTGTTGTTAGGGTACAAGATATCAATGAAGGTGAAGCATCAATTATGGCTTCAACGGTAACTGGAACTTACGGTACATTCTCTATTGAAACTGATGGCTCATGGACTTATACACTTGATACCAACAATGCAACTATTGCTGCACTTGTTGTTGGTCAGAATGAGACTGATACTTTCACTATTGAGTCTGTTGACGGAACGACTGCTGATTTGGTAATTACAATCACAGGTTCTATTGTTGCTAATACTGGCGATAACAATGTTGCAAGAATGGCTGATACAACGACAACGGCAGATGCTGAATTGCGTTTAACAACAGACGCACTTGCTGAAGGATCTATTTCTACAACGATTAAACTACAAGCAATCTCTGACTTCACTGCTACACCAGATGTTTCAGAAGATAATACGGCTTATATTAGTATTTATGGTGGTTCTGCATCTTCAAGTAACCTAACGGGTGAAATTATCTTTAGTAATGGCGCTATTAAGTATCGTGATGCATCAAAATCGCAACAAACCATTGATGGCTTGGCCTACTTTGATGATACGGATATTGATGTAGTACTTGAATGGACTGCTACAGGTTACTCTTTATCAATTGATGGTGGCACAACGTTCTTCGGACCTTATGTTGCAATTAATACAGGTACAGCAACAGAAACGTATCAAGTTCGTATAGGTAGCTCAAGTAAAGAGTCAGCGAAAGAGTTATTAGCTGATGACATCGTGGTTGCTGATGCAGCAGGTACGGCAGTGCTAACTGAAGACTTTGAAACTTTTGCCGATGGTGAAGATTTAAGTACTTCTTATTCAAGCTCTGCTGAATCAACAGTTAGAACCATCGCAGGAACGGGTGTAAACCTTGTTGCAAGAATGGCTGATACAACGACAACGGCAGATGCTGAATTGCGTTTAACAACAGACGCACTTGCTGAAGGATCTATTTCTACAACGATTAAACTACAAGCAATCTCTGACTTCACTGCTACACCAGATGTTTCAGAAGATAATACGGCTTATATTAGTATTTATGGTGGTTCTGCATCTTCAAGTAACTTAACGGGTGAAATTATCTTTAGTAATGGCGCCATTAAGTATCGTGATGCATCAAAATCGCAACAAACCATTGATGGCTTGACCTACTTTGATGATACGGATATTGATGTAGTACTTGAATGGACTGCTACAGGTTACTCTTTATCAATTGATGGTGGCACAACGTTCTTCGGACCTTATGTTGCAATTAATACAGGTACAGCAACAGAAACGTATCAAGTTCGTATAGGTAGCTCAAGTAAAGAGTCAGCGAAAGAGTTATTAG
This sequence comes from Pseudocolwellia sp. G5-9, assembly GCF_055808995.1. Classification (NCBI taxonomy): domain Bacteria; kingdom Pseudomonadati; phylum Pseudomonadota; class Gammaproteobacteria; order Alteromonadales; family Colwelliaceae; genus Pseudocolwellia; species Pseudocolwellia sp. G5-9. Next base: position 958,500 of record NZ_CM147893.1, on the reverse strand, counting down.
CTGATGATATCGTGGTTGCTGATGCAGCAGGTACGGCAGCGCTAACTGAAGACTTTGAAACCTTTGCTGTGAATGATGATCTAAGCACTACATACTCTAGTTCTGCTGAAGCAACAGTTCAAGAAGACTAATCATCTTGCAGTTGTAGATTAATGTTTTAAACATTGTGTTAAAAATGCCGCTTATTAATAAGCGGCATTTTTTAGCTTTTATATCTCCACCTCACAAACAAACATCTTTGTTAATCGATTTTTACTTGTTTAAATCTTAACTTTAGAATCTCACTTTAAAAACTAAAAAGGCTTTAACCCTTGCGAGTTAAAGCCTTTTTTAATCATTATTTTTAAGTGATAAAAGTTATACTTGAGATGCTAAGTACTCGTTGTAAGTACCAGCAAAGTCGCTGTAGCTATTATCTTTAAGTTCAATAATACGTGTCGCAATACTTGAAACGAATTCGCGGTCATGACTCACAAAAATAATAGTCCCTTCAAATTGTTCCATCGCCATGTTTAACGATTCAATTGATTCCATATCCATGTGGTTAGTTGGTTCATCCATCACAAGAATATTAGGCTTTTGCATCATTATTTTACCGAATAACATACGGCCTTGTTCACCACCTGATAGTACTTTTACTGATTTTTTAATATCGTCAGCAGAAAACAATAAACGACCTAAGTATCCGCGAACCGCTTGTTCATCATCCGTAGGTTGACGCCATTGGCTCATCCACTCAAATAATGTCATATCGGTTTCAAATTCGTGAGCATGGTCTTGTGCGTAGTAACCAATGTTTACGTTTTCAGACCAAGTTAATTCACCTGTGTCATTCGCGTAACCTACATCGTTCATTAACATACGTAAGAAAGTTGTTTTACCCACGCCGTTTTCACCAATAACGGCAACACGTTCGCCAACTTCAATCATCATAGATAAGTCTTTTAGTACGTGGTTGTCGTCAAAACTTTTTGATACATTTTCAAGTACTAAAGCGTTTCTGAATAATTTCTTTTCTTGTTCAAAACGAATAAATGGATTTACACGGCTTGAGGCTTTAACGTCAGCCAATTGAATTTTATCGATTTGTTTAGCACGAGAAGTCGCTTGTTTTGCTTTTGAAGCATTAGCAGAGAAACGTGCAACGAAAGCTTGAAGCTCGCCAATTTGTGCTTTTTTCTTCGCGTTATCAGCAATGAGTTGAGCACGGGCTTGGGTAGAAGCCAGCATGTATTCATCGTAATTACCTGGGAATACGTTTAACTCACCATAATCTAAATCAGCCATATGAGTACAAACTGAGTTTAAGAAATGTCTATCATGAGAAATGATGATCATGGTTGAATCACGCTCGTTCAAGGTTTCTTCTAACCATTGAATCGTGTGAATATCCAAGTTGTTGGTTGGTTCGTCGAGTAATAAAATATCTGGATCAGAGAATAGGGCTTGAGCGAGTAATACACGAAGCTTCCAGCCCGGAGCGATATCACTCATCAAACCGTAATGTTGATCTACCGGAATACCAACGCCCATTAGTAATTCACCCGCGCGACTTTCCGCACTGTAGCCATCCATTTCAGCATACTCAGATTCTAAGTCACCAACACGCATACCTTCTTCTTCACTCATTTCTGGTAAAGCATAAATACGGTCACGCTCTTCTTTAACAGCCCACAACTCGGTATGGCCCATAATAACCGTATCAACTACAGAATATTCTTCAAAGCCAAACTGGTCTTGGCGTAATTTACCAATACGTTCATTGGGATCTAAACTCACGTTTCCTGATGTTTGCTCTAAATCACCACCGAGTATTTTCATAAAGGTAGATTTACCACAACCATTAGCACCAATTAAACCGTAGCGATTACCGCCACCAAATTTTTGCGAGATGTTTTCGAAAAGAGGTTTTGCACCGAATTGTTGAGTAATATTATTTGCAGCGAGCATAAGGCTATTTTATTCCTGTGAATCCTGAGTTTTAATGCCGCGCATTATACACAATAGGGTTGTAAATCAGCAACTCTATCTTGCTTGTATTCAAAGTCATGCTTTTAGTTTTATGAATTGAGTACAGCAAAGCTAGCAGAGTTATAAAAATATTTTTACATTTAAATAATTTGTTGCAATCTCTTCGTTATTATCTTCAGTCACGTCATCCAAATAATCCATCTGTTATAATTAATTTAAGTAACTATAATACATGCTATAGTGTGTATTTTGGTATTTATTATTATTTTTACATGTAATAACATGTTTTTATTATGTGAGGTGTTATGACTATTGATAAAGATTGGTTTGTTAAAGCAGGCGCTAAAATACAACAACTACGTAAAAATAAGTACCCTAATGATACGCAAACGACTTTTGCTGCAAGAATTGGTGTTGGTGTAACAACAATACAAAACCTTGAGGCTGGCAAAGAAGGAGTTGCATGGGGTACTGTTTTTAGGGTGCTAGAGTTACTTGATAAAAAAAATGCTATGGATGAGTTATTTATACCGAATTCTGATGCAAGCACATTAGTATCGAGAACAACATCATGGTAAGTAAAACATTTAAAATAAGGTTTATGACACCTTCAGGTGAGGTTATTAAATGCGCCCAAACTGACGTGTATGAAAATCACCAAGGGCAAATAGATAAAATAGAATTTGTGTATCATCCTGACTTTAGAAAATATTCACAGTATCCTATTGATCCAAAACACCTTTCATTTAACGCTCAGTTGATTGAGTTACCTTGCTCTAATGCGGTAGCTGGATTTATTGATGACATACTGCCTGATTCTTGGGGTAAGAAAGTACTCGCCCGTATTCATAATATTCGATTTCCCAAAACGACAGACTTACTCAATATAATGGAGTATTCCACTATTGGGGCATTACACTTTTCTAGTGATGATAATGTGCCTGTATCTTTTGGTTTAGGGTGTAATAAATCTGATTTAACAGAATTAGAGATACTCGCTAATAAAATTGATGTTGGCTTGTTAACTGATGAAGAAATAGAGCAATACAAATTAGCCATGTTTGCTCGAGGCTCTAGTATTGGTGGAGCTCGGCCTAAAGTGCTGGTGCATGATCAGCATAAAGCCTATATTGCTAAATTTGCAAAAGATGAAGACAAATTTGATTACTCTACTGTAGAACATGCTTGCTTAAAATTGATGGAAGCAGCAGGGTTGTTGGTTGCACAAACCGAGGTAATTAAAGCCGAAGCTAATAATGTATTATTGGTTGAGCGTTTTGATGTAACACCTCATGATGGGCGTTATCATCAAATAACGGCTAATGCGTTACTGAAAAACCAAAATACACAATCTGATCCTTACACATCATCATACGACGATATTGTTAAATTAATTGCACGTTATTCTTGTAGGCCTCTTGAAGATAAAAAACAACTTTTAGGTCAAATGTTGTTTAACGTTGCTTTGAATAATACAGATGATCATTTACGTAATTTTAGCTTTTCTTGTAAGGAAGATGGTTGGCAATTAACACCCGCTTACGATGTTGTACCTTCAGTAACTTATGGAGCTTATCATCAACTTAAGTTAGGTTATGACGATATTTTACCAAGCCATAGCAATATTACGCGTTACCACCGAAATTTTGGCTTAACAAAAGCGCAAGTAGTGGATGTTGCTGAACGAGTAAAAAGTGCTTTAGTCGATTGGGAAGAATCCTTTAAAGCAAATGATGTAAGTGAGAGAGATATAAAACTTATGTCTAAATTAATAAAAACAGAATAATACTCAAACTTAATTTTTTGTTAAGTGTGAGTATTAAAATCTAATCAGCTTCCCCTCTGAAACGTATAGGAGAATTAAGGTTTTTTATTCTTAGGTTTACGGTCGTTAAACTGATTCTCAGAAAAACGCGTTAACCCTTGTTTACCTTTACCTGCTGGTTTTGGCTTTTTACCGTAAGCTCTTGTTTGCCCTGGAGAGGTTTTCTTACCCGTTGAGTTGTTCTTGCCTTTACCATTATTCTTGTAGTGTTGTTTATTTAATTCACCACGGGTTTCTGCAGGTACTAAGCACGCAGGACCAGAACCAATAAGCTTTTTAAGTCCCATTTTGGTTAGTTCTTCTCTGATCATTGGCCAGTTAACTGGATCATGATAACGCAATATCGCTTTATGCAATCGTCGTTGAATGGTGCCTTTAGGAACGTTTACTTTTTCACTGTTTTTTCTTACATTTTTCAGTGAGTCAATTTCTGTATGGTATAAAGTCGTCGCATTCGCTAATGGCGACGGATAAAAATTTTGTACTTGGTCTAACTTGAAGTCATTTTCTTTTAACCATAGCGCCAGGTTTACCATATCTTTATTGGTTGTACCGGGATGCGCTGAAATAAAGTAAGGGATCAAGTATTGTTTTTTACCAGCAAGTTTTGAGTAATGATCAAACATTTCTTTAAACTTGTCGTAGCTTCCCATACCTGGCTTCATCATTTTATTTAATGGGCCTTCTTCAGTATGTTCGGGTGCTATTTTTAAGTAACCGCCAACATGATGTGTCGCCAGTTCTTTAACATATTCTGGCGACTCAATCGCTAAGTCGTAACGAACACCTGAGGCAATTAATACTTTTTTAATGCCTGGTATTTTACGAGCTTTACGGTATAGCTCTACAGTTGGTGTTTGGTCGGTATCTAAATGACCACAAATAGTTGGCCATACACAAGAGGGTTTACGACAGGTAGCTTCTGCTTTTTCGCTTTTACAACGTAGCTTATACATGTTGGCTGTTGGGCCACCCAAATCGGATATTACGCCAGTAAAACCAGGAACTTTAAGTTTGATATCTTCAATTTCATTCAAAATAGATTCTTCTGAACGACTTTGAATAATACGACCTTCATGTTCTGTAATGGAACAGAAAGTACAACCACCAAAACAACCACGCATAATGTTGATTGATGTTTTGATCATGTCGTAAGCAGGTATTTTTGCTTTACCGTAACTTGGGTGTGGTACGCGTTGATAATTTAAATCAAAAACACTGTCCATTTCTGCTTCAGATAATGGCTGAGCAGGTGGGTTTAACCAAATAATTCTATCGCCATGGCTTTGCACTAGAGGCTTAGCTGATGTTGGATTAACTTCTTGATGGAAAATACGAGAAGCGTGCGCGTATAACATTTTGTTATCACGTACTTGTTCGTATGTGGGTAAATTAATATAAGTGGTTTCCCAAGGCTTTAATTTATCTTTCCAACTTTTGTTTTGATAATCTTTTATCTCAATCACTTGTGGTGATTTAGTGACGTCTGTTGCTAACGCCGAGTTTTTATCATTTTCAGCTGCTTCAGCACTGTTGGTTTCACAGCTGCTTTCGGTCATGTCTTGATAAGGGCTATAGATAGGATCGATTTTACCCGGTTTATCTATGTTTCTAGAATCAATGCCTTTCCAGCCGGGTAGGGCATGCTTGGCTAAAAATGCACTGCCTCTAACATCAGTAATGCTTTTTGCTTCTTCACCATTTGCTATTCTATGAGCAATTTCGATAAGCGGGCGTTCAGCGTTGCCATATATTAATAAGTCGGCTTTTGAATCAAATAATACAGAGCGTCGAACTTTGTCTGACCAATAATCGTAATGAGCAACGCGACGTAAACTAGCTTCAATACCGCCAATAATTACTGGTACGCCTTTATAAGCTTCTTTACAGCGTTGTGTATAAACATTGACTGCGCGATCTGGACGTTTACCGCCTTCATCATTTGGAGTGTAAGCATCGTCGTGACGTATTCTACGCTCAGCTGTATAACGGTTGATCATTGAATCCATGTTGCCCGAGGTAACACCAAAGAATAAATTGGGTTGGCCTAACTGCATGAAAGCGTCTTTCGAGCTCCAATCTGGTTGAGCAATAATCCCTACACGAAAACCTTGGGCTTCTAACATACGACCAATAATGGCCATACCAAAGCTAGGGTGATCTACATAAGCATCGCCGGTAACAATAATAATGTCGCAACTATCCCACCCTAATACGTCCATTTCAGCACGAGACATAGGTAAAAATGGTGCTGTGCCGTAGCATTCAGCCCAGTATTTTGGGTAATCGAATAATAACTTATTCGTTTGGGTAACTCTGTCGGTAGACTTCACGTTGCAACTCTTAGTTAAACTTGGGCAAACTTTGACGCGATTATACCTAGTGCCTCTTTAAATAGGAATTTTCTTTCAATTATTTCGGAGGGCTTTTATTACTTTAGTTAACCTGAACTCGGTTAAAGAGATGCTTAACAAAATGAAATATAAGAAAAAATAGTTTTATTGTTCCTCTAGCTTGATATTTTTTCTTAATTCAAGGCAAATTTCGCGTCAATAGCTGGTCTATTGCAAGTAAATTTAACGCAGAAATTAGGAAAAATAGCTGCTAGAGAAGAATTTGTTAAGCCGAGTTCAGGTTAGTTATATTGATGAGAGAAGTGTGAATTAACAGGTTAGTAAATCAATAAATAAAAAAGGAATGAATACGTTAATATTCATTCCTTTGGTTGTTTGGATTGGTTGAGTTTGAATTTGATTGTTGTTGAAAAAGGATTACGCTTTTTCTAATGCTTGCTCAATGTCTGCAATAATGTCGTCAATATCTTCAATACCAACAGAAATACGCACTAAATCTTCAGAAACACCTGCTGATTTTAATTCTTCAGGATTTAACTGACGATGAGTTGTTGATGCTGGGTGACACGCTAACGATTTAGCATCACCAATATTTACAAGGCGTAAAATCATGTTGAGTGCATCAATAAAGCGTCCGCCTGCTTCACTACCACCTTTAATACCAAAGCTTAAAATACCTGATGATTTACCGCTGGTTATGGTGTTACATAATTCGTTATACGGGCTTGTAGGCAGTGCGGCATAATTTACCCAGTTAACTTTATCGTGATTGTTTAAGTAGTTAGCTACTTTTAATGCATTTTCACAATGGCGTTCCATGCGTAAACATAAGGTTTCTAAGCCTTGCATAATTAAAAATGCACTATGTGGTGAAAGGGCTGCACCGGTATTTCTTAATGGTACAACACGACAACGACCAATATAAGCTGCAGCACCTAATGCTTCGGTGTAAACAACATCATGATATGAAGGATCTGGTTCGTTTAGCATAGGGAAACGCTCTTTATTTGCTACCCAATCAAACTTACCTGAGTCAACAATAATACCGCCGATGCTTGTGCCATGTCCGCCTATGTATTTAGTGAGTGAATGAATAACAATATGAGCGCCGTGTTCGAATGGGCGACATAACACAGGGCTCGCCACTGTGTTATCTACAATTAATGGTACGCCATACTTGTTTGCGATTTTAGCTAAACCGGCTAAATCGACAATATTACCCGCAGGGTTACCGATAGATTCACAAAAAATAGCACGTGTGTTGTCGTCAATTAAGGCTTCAAATGCAGCTAAATTATCAGCAGAGGCAAACTTTACGTTTACACCTTGTCTTGGAAAAGTGTGAGCAAAAAGGTTGTAAGTACCACCGTATAATTGGCTAGTACTAATAATGTTATCACCTACAGAGGTAATTGCTTGAATGGCATAAGTAATAGCAGCCATACCTGAAGCCACGGCTAAACCAGCTAAACCGCCTTCCATCGCTGAAACACGTTGCTCTAACACGTCAGTGGTTGGGTTCATTATTCGAGTGTAAATGTTCCCTGGAACTTTTAAATCAAATAAGTCTGCACCGTGTTGTGTATTGTCAAAGGTGTAAGACGTTGTTTGGTAAATAGGTGTGGTTGCGGCTTTAGTCGTTGCTTCCGACTCATATCCGTGGTGTAAGGCTAGTGAGGCTAATTTCATAATGGGTCCATTCGTTGTTTAAAAAATTTGTGCATTATTTATATCATTAAATTAACAATTGTTAAATTTTCAAATCGGTTTTTATCTATACCTGAGTTCGGACTAGGTATTTGAAGCTTACACAGGTTACTAGTTATGCGAATAAATTACTTTTTGTAATTTATTGTAATAATTTTTAATTCGTTGAAATTAATTATAAATACACATCTGTAGATGATAATAAGAATGATTTTTATTAAAAATAATCAAGAGTAGAGTTTGATTGTTTTACGAACGCTTCCTATATTTTTGTATGGGGTTAGCTTTTAGTTAACCCTTTTATACTTGCTTTAAAAGCTACACATAATAAAGCAAGGGGCGTAAGTATTTAGTTAATAAAATAAAGCTTACACGGATTACACAATATAAAATGGATTTATAATAATGAAAAAAAACACACTAAAAGAGCAATTTAAATATTCAGTATTGAGTACTTTATTGCCTATATTAATATTATGCTTTGGCATAGTTACAACAGCACATTCGGAATCAATCAGGGTAGAAGCTGAAAGCTACATTAATATTGATGGAACTTTCGTTGATGGACAACCCACTCCTGTTAGTACTTATGTAACTAATGGTGAAACGGCTTTAAATTATATTAATCGTGATGATGTTATTGATTATCAAATTACAGTAACGGAACCCGGTGATTATTCATTGGTTTACAGTATAGGGACTGCTATCGCTAGTGGATCGGAGATAGAGTTTTTAATTGAACAAAATAATAGCTTTATTTCACAAGGTAAAACAACTGTACCAAATACCGGGTGGGATAATTTTCAAGATCTTTTAGCCGGTTATACGGTGCAACTTACAGCTGGATCTCAAACTCTTCGACTAAGAGGAGCAGGAACCAATGATTGGCAATGGAATATTAATGCTTTTACTTTAACTCACTCTGGTGGCACATCAGTTATTGATAGTGATAATGATGGTGTAAATGATGAGTTAGATCAATGTCCTAACACGCCTCAAGGAGATGTGGTTGATAATGATGGTTGTACATTAACGGGAGCAACATCCTTTGTCTTACAAGCTGAAGACTACGATTCTGCAATAGGAGACGTACAAACGTTTAATTTAAGTGGTGGTGGTCAAGCTATTAACTATTTTAATAGTGGTGATGCGCTTAATTTCAATGTAAATATTGCTGAAAGCGCTTCATATAAAGTAACTTATCGTGTTGCAACAGGTGTAAACAATAATGTAGTTGCTGGTTTGCAAGCTAATGGTTTTAATGGGGCTTTAGAAGTTAAGGATAATACCTCTGTTATTATGCAGAGTTCTGACGCAGCGCTTTCTTGGGATATTTTTTATGATCAACAAGGTAGCTCGACATTTAATCTTTATAAAGGCGCGAATATTATCCGTGTTTATGGCGCAGGTAGTGCGGACTTTCAATTCAATATTGATTTACTTACTTTAACACGCGTTGGAGATGTTGATCCTGATACTGATGATGACAATGTTAATGACGAATTTGATATTTGTCCTAATACCTCAGATGCTGAACGTAATAATGTAAACTCTGTTGGTTGTGCACCTTCACAATTGGATTCTGATAGTGATTCGATTACAGATGACTTAGATCAATGTCCAAATACACCAATAACAGATTTTGTTGATAGTGTAGGTTGTACGAGTAGTGGTGGTGATGATGATGACTTTGATGGCGTTGATAACCATGTTGATCAATGTCTATCAACTTCTTATGGCATTAATGTTAATGGTTTAGGCTGTAATGTTAATGGAAACGATTCAGACAATGATGGCGTTGCAAATAATCTAGATACTTGTGGTAATACACCCGCAGGTGAGTTTGCAAATAAACAAGGTTGTTCCACTTCACAAGTTAATAATAATTTAGCTGTAGATGTAACGGTAACTGCTAATATGCGCCATGAAGTAAATGGTGTTTCTGATTTTGGACGTAATCGTCATATGACTATGCATAGCTCTATTTTTGAGCGCGATTGGAATGGTCATACTGATAAATTAAATTATATTTTAAATACTTTAGATGTTTATATGGGCCGTGATAATGGGTCATCAACATGGCGTTTTCAAGAAACAGAAGAAGATCCTAGCCGTAATAATTGGGCAAATCTTAGCTGGATGGTTACTAGAGGCAAAGAATTAAGAGAAGAGTACGATAGTATTCCTCTTTATAAGCGTTTTGCTACAGCTAAAACAGAGATGATTGCAGGCACGAACGTTAATCCTCTTTATCCCACGTTAAATTGGAATCCTAACGGTTCAACTTGGACGGGTTGGCAACCAAAAGAAATAGCTACATCAGCTGAATGGGTAGGCCAATATCTTGAAAGTTATTTTTCGAATTCCCTTAATGGTAACATTGGAGAGCCACTACCTAAATATTGGGAAGTTATTAATGAACCTGATATGAGGATGAAAACAGGGGCATTTGTGGTAACTAACCAAGAACAAATTTGGGAATATCATAATCTAGTCGCAGAACAAATACGTAATCGATTAGGTAATGAAGCACCACTTATTGGTGGTATGACATGGGGGCTACATGATTTCTTTCGTCGTGATGGGCTTTCACGACTTCCTGATGACAATTATTCTCAATATATTTCAATACCAGATGATCCAGCAGCTGAAGCCGAAAGCAAAGCGCTTTATTTATCCAGAATGTCTACTCCTGTAGACGATACTCGCAATGAGAATTGGTATCAATGGGATGTAATGTGGCGTGGCTTTATGGAAGCTGCGGGGGATAATATGGATTTTTATTCTGTTCATATTTATGACTGGCCAGCAGTAGACGCGACAGGTATTGATGTGGCTCGCCGTGGAGGACATGTGCAAGCGATGTTAGATATGATGGAGTGGTATGATGTTAAAAAAGGTGGATTAGCTAATCGTAAGCCTATTGTGTTATCTGAATATGGTGCGGTTCAAGGAGGATGGGATAGATTACCGCATCAAGAACGTTATGATATTACTAACTTAAAAGCTTTCAATGCTATGTTAATGCAATATTTAGAACGTCCTGATTATGTTGTTAAATCAATGCCATTTACTCCAGCTAAACCGTTATGGGGATATCAAGGTTTACAAGATGGCTTTATTACTGTTGGTGTATGTGGTTATAAAGAGGTGCCAGATTGTGTTACGCCTTATCATTATGCAATGTTAATTGAAGAACAAATTAATAGTGGTGATTGGCAATGGTCTTCATACATAAAATTCTATGAACTATGGGCAAATGTTGATGGTACTCGTGTAGACTCTTCATCTACTGATCTTGATGTACAAGTTGACTCATATGTTAATGGAGATGAGTTATTTGTTATCATTAATAATCTTGAAGAGACAGCGACAACCATCAACTTAAGTGTTGCAGGGGTAGGAAATGCGAACATTAACAATGTTGAAATGCGTCAAATGTACTTTGTTAATGAACAAGAAACCATCCTTGATCGTCGTCATATGAAAACAGCGCCAAATACATTAACACTTTCTCCTGACGCAACCGTTGTATTACGTTATTCTTTAAAAAGTAATATTAATATCAACCAAGTCGCGCAAGAAGTTAAGTATTTTGGTGAAAGTGTAAGTGGTGGTTCAGTACCACATCGTATTTCAATTACTGGCGGAGAGAAAACCCTTAATATTAATAATGTTTCAATTCCTTCAGGTTCTGCTGAAGCAACATTACGTTTAACAGTTTCGTTATTTCCTGATGCTGATGATAAACCCGGTGGCTTTTTAACTATTGACTCATTAAAAGTTAACGGCACAAGCGTTGATACTCCAATTGATTGGAGAGGACCAGCTGAAAATAGAAATGAACGTTATTTTGCTACACTAGAAATACCAGTACCTATATCGGTATTACAAACCAATAACAAAATAGATGTTAATTTCCATCATAATGGAGAGTTAACTGTTGCTAACTTAACTGTCTTAGGTTTTTCAAGCCAGCCGAATAGATAGTTGTTTTATGTAACTTATTTAAACCAGTATATTTTATGCTGGTTTTTTTATACCCGTTTGAATAATAAATTAAAGACCTGTATATGATGATTTCACTCTATTAAATATACCGCGAAGGTCAACACCCTCTAGTTTGTTAAGATAACTTTATTGATTAAGATGGATGGCGTGTTCTTTACATTGTTTTAGTAATGTTAAAAAGTTTTCTATATCTCTATCAAATCCTGTATCTGGTAAATAAAGGTGATAACCGTAAATACTATTTAACTGTTCTGTTCTGAAAAGCCATGCGGCTATAGGGCCTTTATATACTTTATTGTTTAAAGTGAAGTGATCGAAGCTGATCAAGCCATTATCTAAGGTTATCTCATCATTTTTAGCGGCTAGTATCAGTAATTCTCTTTGCTCGTGAATGAGTTTATTTGCAAGGCGAGGGGAAATATTGTCTGCAATAAGATCAATGTTTTTTAACTTAATACCAATATAGGGCAGGTGAGTTACATTAAAACCGGTACTTGAGGTAGGGATCCCTAATCGAATAATACTGTCCCATTTTATTGTCCAATTCCCATTTCTATGAAAAAAACAAAGGTGATGTCGCGTTAATTTGTAGCTGATGTCAGGCTCTGAATATTTTAATACGCCGGTAAGTAAAACAATGCAGCTAGCAAAAAATAACAGCATTAACTGAAACTTAAATTCAGCCCAATACCACGAATTGAGAAGCATGCTAATACAAATAAAACAAAAGCCTAACAATATGAGAAACATACCATTATGTTTGGCTTTAGGTTTTATTGTTATTTGTTCTTCTATAGAAGATTGCAAGAAGTTAACCTCAAAAATAGCAGAGTTATCGGATACTTACTCGCGGTTAAAATTAAACAGGATCCAGTTTGCACTATTGAAAGCCTTTATTCGTTATGACTATGCTTCTATATTTATGTCTTTTAACATTTTTCAAGGTGTAGTTCATTAATGTAATAAGAGGTAATGTTCTCTAATTTTTATATTGTATACAGTGTTGGTGTTGATTCAGGCAAGGATGCAATGTCCAAAACCGTTTCATAACACGTGGTCTTAGTGCCATTTTACAATTTACTACGATGTAATCGTTAATTAATTATTACCGGAGTTTTAACATGTCAACATTAATACAAATTGTCGTTACGAATAATAGTGATCACCTAACAAATTTCTACTTTTTTCAAGAGCCGGCTGTTTATGAAGGAGGACCTGAAACTTATTCAAATAGTCTGTTGGGAACACCGATATTACCACATTCTATTTCAGGTTCTAATTATACCTTTTTGTTAGAACTACAATACTACGCAGGTGTTCAACAAAGAGTAAATCCGCCGGAAGTAGGTCAACCTTCAGGCTATGCATCAGCTATTCAACAGGTTGGTCTTACACCGGCCCCTGGAGGGACAGCAACTAATAATAAAACCATCATGAGTGTATCACCATTGGGGTTAGCTCCACCTATCAATGATAAAGCAGTACAGCCAGGAGCATTTCGAATTACATCACCGGTTTATAATCCCAAGTTAGAGCAGTATAATGGAGGTACAGCTGTACAACTTGGTACTGGAGCAATCGTACTGTCAAATTATGTAACGGTTAATCCTAGTACAAACCTTGATTGTCAACCTATCTTGAAGTTCTATGTAGCGACAGGTGCTTATACTGCTGGAACCGTTATTAATTTCAGTAGCTCTTCTGTTCATGCTGCTCTTTGTGATGCAACCAGTGGCTTTACTACCTTTAATGTTAGTTACAACGCGGACGGAACTTGGACGACAACACCTAGTACAAAAAGCTTGGCTATAACATCAGAAGCAAAGTTAATAAGCATCGATTCAAATGCTCAAATAAAAAATGAAGCTGGAACAGCTGTTATTTCTACAGGTGTTGCGGCGAACTTTAATGATCCTGTTACTATCACCAACCTAAGTAACCCTAATGCAATTATATTGCACCATGAGTATCAAGTAGGCGCTACAGGTGGTCCTTTTGTTGGGCGTATGTGTACAGCAAAATCTGGAAATAGCGCTACTTTTTCTTAATAGGTAGTCAAGTTAGGTAAGCCATTTTATTGATACGTTTTACTTATACTCGTTATTATTCAAGATGTAGGTTTTTAGATTCATCGAAGAAGCACTTGATTGATAACGGGTATATTCGTAGACGTATCTTTATAAGGGATATAAGTATGTTTGATAATGATTTTTTTTATAAGTCAGGCTGCAATGAATTACTTAATTCATTACAGCAAAAAAATTTGGTATACAATTATAATTTTTTATACTTTAGTAATAAAACAGTTGTTTCTAATATGATTCATTATAACCATCCTGACGGTTGGATTTATAATGATCCTGGTAAAAATGCGGAAATTAGTTTAGATGGCGAAAACTGTAGAATTTTAACCAGCAGCGATACAACTTCTAAAATGACCTTTCGGCAAAACCTGAATGAGTTCCCTAGATGGCAAAGTGTTCTTAATGGTAATACGGTAACGGCGAGAGTAGTCATGACAGTCAGTGAAAATTGCCAAGTAAAGGTTATATTGTCTGATGGTTTCACTGATAGCACAAGAAAATCGATTAAGGGTGTAGCAGGAATTTTTGATGTTGAATTAAGTTTGAATGTTGCTAACAGCGCAGAACAACTTTATATCGAAGTTCAAAGTCAATCGGCATCAGCTGTGATTTCTATCAGTAAAGTATATGCAAATGTAGGATCTGTTGCGATTGAGAGTTTACCATGCATTGTTAACGGCGTTATTGGTGAGCGAAAGCAATATATAGCAACTGAAAATCCACCCGCTGAAGAATTATCATTGTGCACTGATAATCTCGAATTAAGTCCTAATCAAACAAGATTAAGTTCAGTGCTTAATCAAAGGTTTGGGCTTGGCCAAAATAGTTTGTCATTATTGCCTGATATGAGAGGTTACTTTAGCCGATCGTGGAATAATGGAGCAACGGTCGATACAGATGCATCCAAGCGGAAAACTTCAGGTAATGAAACTGTTATTGGAGATTATGTTGGAACTATTGAGACCGATGAATTTTTGAATCACGTTCATCAATTGGGTTATTCTACTGCTCAAATCGCATCAAGTTCAGGGACTCCTGGAACAGGATTAAATCTCCTTACAACCTCGGAGACAAAACAGACAGGAGGTAGTGAAACAAGACCTAAAAATATTGCGGAATTATATACAATTAAATGGGCATAATATTCTGTGGTGGTTATTTTAATTTGAAATAAAACGCTTTGCTCATTATATAAGTTAAATTATTTACTATTTATATGTAGTTATAGGTTATATAAAAGCTAAATTATGACTCGAGTTTTTTAATAAAATTCCTTGCTTAAATAAGAGTTGATGCAGTTTTTTTTGGTAAGTTGATTCTATCGCTTTTGCTGTACTTAAATTTTCTTCATTATCAAAAACACAGTGTATTAATAAACTATTCGGGAAGTTATCAAACTTAACGGTGAAGTTTATGTCACTAAAACCAATTAATTCTTCTTGTAATAAAACTTTTAATTTTTCTATAGTAGAGTCGAGCTTGTTTTGTAGTTTTTTTGTTGTTTTAGAGTGTTTCATTATTTTTAGTTCTTATAGGTTTGTGATGGTTTGAATTGTAATAAGCTTATCGTTATAAAGCTTGGATCATTTTTTTAATTTTTACTGCTTTTTCAAAGTGATCTAATTTTTCTGTCATTATCCACCAAGTAGCTACTTCTATTAATGTTTCTGGCTCTGAATTTTTGTTTTTGAAAAAAGCATAAAAAGATAAACCGACATTATCACCTTTTTGTTCAATTTTCTGGTTACACACTTCTATTATTCTTGCTCTAATAAGTTCATTCATGATGGGTTTTATCAGCTTAATTAAGGGATTTTAAACAAGAGGTATAATAATATTTATAAAGCTTATTGTATGTAGGAAATAACGTGATTTAACTAACTAAACCGTTACGTTTTAATCCTCGCCTTACATTTTTGCAAAGCTTTGCTAATTTAGATATTTCGCCAAGTTTAGGCACAACGTTGTTGTTAAGTTTTGCTTCCCAGTCACATAATTCAGTATCAACTATTTCTAATAGTTTTTTAGGACAACCTACACAAGAAGTACCACAAATATTAGCTTCAGGAGTAGTAAAAGGAAACTCTTCACGTACCTCAGTAATGAGATTTTTCATTGCTGTGACACAGTCAGGTTTTTTATTCATTGTCTGTTTTTTTACAGTTGTTATGAAGGAAGGATATTAATTATAACAACATAATAAATGTAACAAGTCCTTGTTCTAAATCAATAAACAGTTTCTACTTTATAATAAGTAGAAACTGTTTTTAACTATTACTTATTTAATCTCTATTTATTTAACTTTAATATCGCTACGTCGTAAGGGGCTAATTTTTCGCTACCCATAACAAATGTTCCTAATTCTGGATTAGGAAATGTTTGTTCGTAACCTGCGTAGTTAAAGATATAAGCTGAATTACCTCTGTGTACCATTCTCAGGTCTTTAGGTAATTTAATGGTATCAATATTTAGTTCGTTACTTAAATTAGCAAATAACTCGATTAAAAAGCTAACACAGCTTAATGAAGCAATATAGGTTGTGTTGTTTTCACGTACTACAGCGGGTGTTCCATCATGATACTCAGCAATAACAGAGGTATTTTCCGAAATTTCTAACTCTTCTCTCCAACATCTACTTTCGTACCAATGATTTTGATAGCTTAGTTTTTCGCTACAGTCAGGTCGTATGGTTTCTACCGAAAGTATCTTTATCGAGATAAGTGATTGTATTAAACCCGGAGCTAAATTTGGCGCTAAGCTAAAGTCTTTCGTTTTGCTGCCAGAACGCGGTCCAAATACAAAGTGAGCATTAGACGCTTTACACTTTTCAGCAAAGGCGGCATCCACAATAGGTAAACAAGGTGCAACAACTAAGCTGTATTGGCTAATATCACAATCGGTTGAAATAAAGTCTACCGCCAAACCTAATTGACGAAGTGCAGAGTAGTATTCAAATTCAACTTGTTGATGATTATAGCTGTCGCTTTGACGCTCTATTTCACTTACCCACTGATTAAGTGTACCTGTAACAATAGCGACTTTAGCTTGCACTGGATCTTCAATATTAAAGTCGGTTGCTTTTAACTCATCGCGCATATGTTCTATTTCAGCCCATGCTGCGGCTTTTGAATTATCGTTACGTTTTACACCAGCGTGCATTTGTTCTTGTGCAAATGGAGCTTGGCGCCATCTAAAGTAACAAACACAATCAGCGCCGTGGGCAAAAGCTTGCCAAGACCATAAGCGAACCATGCCTTTTTCGGGACGAGGATTATGATGAGCCCAGTTAACTGGCCCAGGTTGTTGCTCCATTATCCAAAAGTTTTTCTTACTTACCCCACGGCTTTGATCAAAGGAGTAACTGGCAAAATCAGGATGACCTGTACGCATGTAAGGTTTAAATTCTTCAGCAGGGCGCTGTGCAAAAAATAAATCAGAACGACCTAAAGGGTAGTTGTCGTAACTTACAAAATCTAAGTTTTCAGCTAATGCATAATTGTCGGTTTGTGTATCAACCATAGGAATATAGTTATGAGTCACAAATCGATTAGGTGAATGCTGACGAATAACTTTGATCATTTCATTATGAAAATGCACCACTTGATCTGAACTAAAACGACGATAATCTAATTGATGCGCAGGGTGAGTTTCAGTAACAGCTAAAATAGGTAATTCAATTTGCTTAAAATTATTATATTCCATTGACCAAAACACCGTGCCCCATGCTGTATTTAACGCATCAATACTTTGGTATTTCTTTTCACACCATTGTTGAAAGGCAAGTTTCGCATTTTCAGACCCGCTATGCGTTGTATCATGGCATGCAATTTCATTATCTGTTTGCCATCCACAAATAGCAGGGTGATTACCATAACGTTTCGCAAAGACCTCAGATATTTTCATTGCTGCATCAAAGTAGTTTTGGCTTGAAAAATCATAATGGCGACGCGAACCAAAACCACGCACTGTACCTGTATTTATGTCTACAGGTAAAATATCAGGGTGTTTGTCAATTAACCATTTAGGTGGGGTTGCGGTAGGCGTACACATAATAACTTCTAAACCTGCTGCTGAAAGTACTTCTACAGCGCGGTCTAACCATTCAAAAGTATAGTCACCGTCATTGGGTTCAACTCTCGACCAAGCAAATTCACCAATACGTACATAGCGTAATCCTAATTCACGCATCTCTTTAGCATCATCAGCCCACATAGACTCTGGCCAATGTTCAGGGTAATAACAAACACCTAACATGTATTTTATCCTATAAGTTTTAGTTTTTAAGTATAGCTAGAATATTTATATGTACTTTATCAAGGTGAATGTTTCGTTTTCGAAAATATTCGTTTTTGTTCTAAAGTTAATTATTTAGCCTGTTTAAGCTAGTGTAACCTGAGTTCAAAAAGAAGTCTTATGAAATTTATTGCGTTTTTGTTCTTTTTCGAATTTTTAATGTTTGTGTATAGTGAAATTTATTCATATAATCATTTTTATTAAAAGCACCCTCTAAGTGAATGTTGTTATATGACAACCTCTCAAACATCCCACCTAGAATATTTATAGGATAACTCTAATGAAGCAAGTACCTGAATTTGTTCAATTACACAGTGACTCTTCTACTTTATTAATTGATTGTAGTAATCAAACTCCAGCGATAGCTTACTGGGGGAAAAAGCTAAACCATGACACAACAGGTCAGATGATAAGTCTTTTATCAACACGCCAAGAAGTTAAATGTGCTGTTGTAGTAGAAGCGCCTATTTCTTTGTCGCCATTATTAGGGCAAGGATTTACAGGCGCGCCAGGTATTGAAATAACCAATAGTGATATCGCATGGTCTATGGGCGGTAAAACAACAAACGTTATTCAAAATAATGAGCATGAAGTTATTTTTGAATCGGTAGACGAAATAAGACAAATAAAATCTATTCACACCATAAAAATTGATTCACATTCAAACGTGCTAGCGTTAACCACAGAATTAGTTAACCTAGGCGATAAAGTATTAAATGTTAACTGGTGCGCAGCGCCAACGATACCTATGCCAGATGTTATGAATAAAATCATGTCGTTTGGTGGCCGTTGGTCGTACGAATTTCAACGCACAACTATCGATTTGTTTTTAGGTAGCTTTGTACGTGAAAACCGCAAAGGTAAAACTAGCCACGATAACTTTCCTGGCTTTCTTATGCATAACGAATTTACTCATGAAAACAATGGTGAATGTTATGGCTTTCATTTAGGTTGGAGCGGTAACAGCAAATTACGTGCTGAATTATTGCCAGAAGGGCGTAGCTATGTGCAACTTGGTGAGCTCTTATTACCGGGCGAAGTAGAACTTGCTGTGAACGAATCGTATAAAAGCCCAGTGCTATATTCCTCATATTCTGAAAATGGTTTTAATGGCTTATCTCATAACTTCCATCAATATGTACGTACACAATTATTGAAAGAAAAAGTAAGAAATAAACCTCGCCCAGTGCATTACAACACATGGGAAGGTATTTACTTTGATCACGACGTGGATACCCTTAAAGAACTTGCTGAACATGCTAGTAAAGTAGGGGCAGAGCGCTTTGTACTTGATGATGGTTGGTTTAAAGGTCGTCGTGGTGACGCAGCCGGTTTAGGTGATTGGGTGGTTGATAAAGACATTTATCCAAATGGGTTATCGCCATTAATTGAGCATGTTAATCAATGTGGAATGGAATTTGGCCTTTGGTTTGAGCCTGAAATGGTAAACCCAGACAGCGACTTATACCGCGCGCATCCAGATTGGGTAATACAAACACAAGGTAACGAACAGCTTAGCTTCAGAAACCAATTGGTTTTAGACTTAACGCGTAGCGAAGTTGTAGAATATTTATATAACGCCATTAACGATATTTTAGTTGAATACCCTAAAATTGTTTACATCAAATGGGACATGAATCGCGACATTAACCACGCTGGCGGACATAACGGTAAACCTGTTATTCACCAACAAACACTTGCACTATATAAGTTAATTGAACGCTTAAAAATATCAAATCCGCATGTTGAAATTGAAAGCTGCGCTTCAGGTGGATCGCGTGTTGACTATGGTGTGTTGCAACATACTGATCGTGTTTGGACGTCTGATTCTAACGACGCGTTAGACCGACTCGACATTCAACGTGGTTGTTCTTACTTCTTCCCATCAGATGTTATGGGATCACACGTAGGGCCTCGCGATTGCCATATTACGGGTAAGCATGTAAGTATTGAAATGCGTGCTGGCGTAGCATTTTTTGGTCATATGGGAATTGAAATGGACCCTCGTGAGTTAACGGATCATGAACGTGAACAGCTTACGCATGTTATTGCATTGCATAAAAAACATCGTGCGCTTATTCATAATGGTCGTGTAATACGTGCTAATTCTGATGGTGATTCAGTCGATTTTGGTATTGTGAATGACGACCAAACACAAGCGTTATTTTCATACAACAGTGTTAACGAAACTAAACGTACAGCACCTAAAAAATATCGATTCAATGGTTTAGATACCACCAAACAATACCAACTTGATTTTATTTGGCCGACTAAACATAAAGAATATTCAACATCAGTACTTAGTAAAGTTGACGGACAAGTGTTTACAGGCGAAGCATTAATGCAACTGGGTATGCAATTACCTATTAGCTTCCCGCAAACAACATTAATTTTTGAATTAAATGAAGTGAAATAACGTTTACACTATGTAGTTGAGTCACACAAAAAAGCCCGAGCGTTTAACCGCGCTCGGGCTTTTTATTGCTTTTAAATCAATAGCTTTCTGAATAATTAGCTATTACTTGGTTCAATAAATAACTGCTCGAGTAGTTTTGGTATTTTTTTCTCTTCATCTAAAAACTGTATACCTACATTGACTAAACCGTGTGTATTTCTACTGTTACATACTTTAGCGGGGACTCTTACTTCGCCATCTATAGGGCTTTGAATACAGACTAAAATATTAATTTTATTTACATGTGTTTTTTCACTTTTACTTTTAAAAGCAAATCCACAGCCTTTAGCTGAAATGTCACTAATAACACCACTAATTTTAGTTGTCTCATCACCTTTGCCTTCAAGCATAATAGTAGCAGGTATATGAATACTGGTTCTTTGTTGTGTTCTTAACTGACGGTTTTCTATTTTTTTGGGGTACTCAAGAAAAAGTAGCTTCTCGGGATGTAAAGTAATGTGTTTAATAGATGATCGAAAAGCAAAACATTCTCCCTTATTACCTTCCATAAGGTAACGCACAATCACCATGTTACCATCAACCAGTACGTCTTTATAATCGGAAGCACGCGCAACTTTAGGATACTTGAGTAAGATATATTTTCCTATCTCAAAGCCTACAAGTGTTAACTTGAGTCGAAGAGGTACGGGGTGGTTAATTTGAAGGTCTAACGTTTTCCCTGGCTGCAACTCAAATAGTTGCTTTGGCTCTTTACTACTTAAATCGGCCATTAGTTCCTATACTTTTCATAATGCTAATGTTTTAAATAGTATCAAACTAACCATAAGAAACAATCTTTTGTTTTCAATTAATTATTTCACTTAAATAGTTTATACATTTAACAATAGCATCAATTTTGTTCATCACACACGCTTAACAAATCCTCAATAAAGTACTGTAGAGCACGTGCTTCAATTGTTTTAATTAACCCTTGCTGCTCATCACTAAGCATGTGATACATAGACGCCGCACCAAAATCGCCAAATATAATATTCGCCTCTTCATCAAACAATGTGTTATGAGCATATAAATCGCCATGACAAACTTGATTCGCGTGCAAATGCTCAAACACCGCTTTCATTTGCGTAACTATTTTATCAACTTGCCCAACACTTAGACTAAACCCTTCAGTAAACGTATCTCTGGTGCAACTTTTAAAACACGGTGGTAAGCCTAAGTTTTTATAATTTTCAGGGATTAAATTCATGATCAAAGCTAAATAACCCGCTTCATTTACTTGCGCTAAACTACGTACTAAATTGGGATGGTTACCTGTTTTTAAACATGCTTGTAGCTCGTCTTGTGGGTAACCGTCGCTTGTCACTTCACCTTTAAAAACCTTAACCGCAATATCATCAGGAAATTCATACTGCTTTTCATTCCAAACCGCCTTTGAAATAACACCCGAAGCCCCTTGGCCAAGAACCTGCTGCAAGGTAAAACTTGAAGCCGTTAACAAAGGCACTGAATCTATTTTCAGATCTGAATAACTAAAAGGATTACCCGCAAAAGCAAACCAAGCCAGCTTAGGCAAATGTAATAATTGAGTAGGGCACTCGGTTAATTGATTCGCTGAAATACGCACCAATTCAAGATTATTTAACTTAGCCATAGTTAACGGCAAACGAGTTAACTTATTGCCTGCTAACGCTAATTTTTGTAAGCGTGGACGCTCGCCTAACGAATCAGGTAAAACCTCAATACAATTATCCGTTAAAATTAACCAACGTAATTTAGACGGTAACGCGTTTTCAGGTACGTGTTTTATTTGGTTAGACTTAAAACCCACCATTTCTAAGTTTTCGCATTGCCCCAACACCTCAGGCAGCGTTTCAAAAAGGTTGTTAGACGCAAAAATAATTTTAAGTTGCGTTAACTGCGCCAACTCTTTCGGTAATGACGTTAACTGATTATTAGACAAATCTAAAATTTCTAAACTGTCGGCTAACGACAGTATTTCTAATGGAAAGGTTGTTAAGTTTTCAGCAAGCGCTAAACGTTTAACTCCTTTTAAATCGCCCGACTGTAATTGAGAAAGAGTTTGCATTAATCATCCGTTTACGTGTTAAAAAGTTAAAACCGTTACACTAAAATATAGGTAAAAACAGTATCTTAAAAACGCGACAGTTTACTTGAAGCTAGTCCTAAAATACAGCTAGGGCCGCACCTTGAAGTTTTATTGTGATTGATACATAAATGTTTGTTTCATCATTATTTACTTTTTCAATTCAATCCCCTAAAATGCCTTGAAATATTTAGTAAGGATAGCTAATAAGTGAACGTAGGAAGCGTCTTCTCTCGCATTACCCCTCTATATTTATTAAATGTCTACTCCTTACTCTCTGATATAACATCAAGGAATTGATATGTTTGCTTGGTTTAAAAAATACGATGTTCATTTATGCTCCGCGGTATCAGGACGAATACTTGATAAAGGTAAGCCTTTAGCGGGTGTTAAGATTGAACGCGAACTAAGGTATATTGATAATAAAAAAAGAGTAGATAGTGCGCTGACTGACGAAAAGGGTTGTTTCACTCTTTCCGTTGTCAATGTTCGATCAAAAGCACCTGGATGGATGTTTTGTGAACAAATGACAGGTCAAACAATTGGCTTTTTTTATGAAAATAAATTTTATAAACTTTGGGGGACATATTTACCTGGTACTGAGCCTATAGAGGCTTATGATAAAAAACTCTCTTGTTTAAATGCTGATTTAGAAAACCCATTAGTATTTTTTAAATTTACTAATGACGACAGTTCTCATGTTCCACACGGGGCTTCTAGTATTTGTCGTTGGGATACTGATTTTGAAATCGATCACATCATTGAAGATTAAACAATATAAGGAAATATAACATGCGTGATTTAACCCCTACAATAGCCGTGAAACTCGCGGAAGGTTCATATCAAATAAAAGAAAAAACTTTAGGTGGAGGGTATGAGACACCTGCACTTAAGTTTTTATCCAAAGACTTCGACTTCAACCTCTCAAATAATGTAGTGCAAGGTATTAGTGGCTCTTTTATGGAGCACATATTTAAGCATAAAACAGGCTTTGCTGTTATTGGAACAGGTAAAAAAGGCGGTGATTATAATGGCCACACTGTTGTTGCAATACGAGGCACTGACATGAAACGTGATGTAGTAACTGACGTGCATTGCGGATTAAGTACTAGTGCGAATAATTTGCCTGCTCATGCAGGGTTTAATAAAACCTTTAATTCTATTAGGCCTGCCTTAGACGCCTATTTTACCAAAAATAATACCGGCCCTGTGCATTGTGTTGGCCATAGCTTGGGAGGTGCGTTGGCTCATTTAACAGCGAATTGGTTAAGTGAAAAACAAAGTGGTCGTCCTATTAACTTATACACTTTTGGTGCTCCACGCGTTGGATATTCGGGGTTTGCTGATAAAACGAGTAATAGCCTGAATAAAATATACCGTAGTTTACATATGGCCGATCCTATTCCTCTTATCCCTTTTTGGCCTTTTGTTCATACCGAAGGCGAATATGTACTTAATGCAGGGCCAAATATTAGTGCAAATGCGCACAGAATGGCAGGGAATTCTCCAGGTTATATTAACACGGCTAGTAGCTATAGAAGCTTTGCTGCTATAAACAAAAATAGTGCACATCTACATAAAGAACAAGTAAGGCTTGATTATGAAAAACGTCATCAAGCGAGTTTTACTGCGCGATGGGCACACCGTTTAGGCGCCGCTTTATTTACGTTATTACAAGATACCGGTTACTTAGCTCAAATTCAGCACATGGTAACGAGTAGTTTAACTTTTTACGATAAAGTTGCTATGGCGTTAACCGAAATTGCTGAAATGCCAGGTCGTTTCGCTGAGCAGCAAAAAGGTATGTTGGGCCATATGTTGGTTTTTGCAGGTAAACATGGTGTAACTATTACTGATATGTCGTATAAATTTATTCGTTGGGTACTTTCAGTTACTTTAGGTAAAGTTGCCGCTGTTGGAAGCCTTGCTTTGTCTATGCTGTAGATGTAATTCTGAATTTTAGTTCAAAGAATTATTTATGCATTCCATAAGGTATAAATGTAAATAGAGTTAATAAGTTATTAATAAAATTATTTGTATTATTAAAAAAGCCGTTTTCATAATGAAAACGGCTTTTTAGTTTGTGCTAGTTTAGCTTACGCAAATAAAGACATTACATCGTCAATTTTGATCATGGTTTTTTCGCCAGTGATTCTGTTTTTAACTTCAAGTTCTTGGTTGTCTAAGTTACGTTCACCAATAACCAGTAGTAACGGTGTGCCAATTAATTCATGGTCGGCAAACATTACGCCCGGTCTTTCTTTTCTGTCATCAAATATTACTTCAATGCCAGCTTGTTGTAATTTTTCGTACAGTGCTTCTGCGGTTTCTTTAACTCGTGCAGATTTAGCCATGTTCATTGGAACAATCGCTACTTGGTATGGTGCGATAGCCGTTGGCCATTTAATACCGTATTTGTCGTGGTTTTGCTCAATGGCTGCTGCAACAATACGTGAAACACCAATACCGTAACAACCCATGGTAAGTATTTGGTTTTTACCTTCTTCAGTGAGTACGCCACAGTTCATTGCCTGAGCGTATTTTTGACCTAACTGGAAGATATGACCGACTTCAATACCACGTTTAATTACGATGTTACCTTGGCCGCATGGGCTTGGGTCGCCTTCAACTACGTTACGAATGTCTTCTACTGTATATTCAGTACAGTCGCGATCCCAGTTAGCACCGGTAAAGTGAACATCATTTTTGTTAGCACCACAAACAAAGTCTGCTAAGTGGGCTGCACTGCGGTCAACAATTACTGGAATATTTAAGCCCACAGGGCCAATAGAGCCTGCATTACAACCCGCAGCCGCTTCTATTTGTTCGTCTGAAGCAAAAGTCAGTGGCGAGGCTACTAAAGGTAAATGCTCTGCTTTAATTTCGTTTAACTGATGATCGCCTCGTAATACAAGGGCGATAACTGGCGTAGCTTGGCCTTTAACTTCTTCGCCTAAAACAAGTAACGTTTTAGCGGTAGTTTTTACGTCAACTTTTAAAAAGTCAGCAAGGTCTTCAATTGATTTAACATTAGGCGTAGAAACTTCAGCTAAGTCTTGTGTAGCAGCAGGGCGGTCGCCTGTTGGCGCTAATGCTTCAGCTTTTTCTATGTTTGCTGCAAAGTCGCTAACATCACTAAATGCGATATCGTCTTCGCCTGAATCAGCTAATACATGAAACTCATGTGAAGCTTCGCCGCCAATTGATCCTGTGTCAGCAATTACTGGGCGGTAATCTAAACCTAAACGATCGAATATTCTACAATAAGCATCGAACATAACTTGATAGGTTTTTTCTAAACACTCATCTGTTAAATGAAAAGAGTAAGCATCTTTCATTAAAAATTCACGACCACGCATAATGCCAAAGCGAGGTCGAATTTCGTCGCGGAATTTTGATTGCACTTGGTACACGTTTAAAGGTAACTGTTTGTAGCTACTAATTTCGTTAGCAACTAACTTAGTAATAACTTCTTCATGTGTTGGGCCTAAAACAAATGGGCGATTGTGGCGATCGTTTAAGCGTAATAACTCAGGACCATAATCTTCCCAACGACCAGACTCTTCCCATAAATCGGCAGGTTGAACCATTGGCATTAATACTTCTAAAGCGCCAGCTCGTTCCATTTCTTCACGTACTATGTTTTCCACTTTTCTTAAAACTTTTAAGCCCGTGGGTAACCAAGTATATAAACCTGACGCTAAATTACGTACTAAACCTGCACGTAACATTAATTGATGACTGATAACTTCAGCGTTGGCTGGGGTTTCTTTCAGTGTTGAAAGTAAATATTGGCTAGTACGCATTGAGAAAATTTTCCGTTAAATAGACGTGTTAATTTCGTAATGGCGGTATTCTAACAGGGCACTTTGGTTGGCAAAAGCGATAAATAAACATTATTGATGTTTTTCCTTAATATTGCTGTTTTACAGGGTTATATTGTTGAATATATTGAGGTACATTGTTTAAAAAAATTAAAGGGTTAACTTAAGGAATAGTGATGACTGTAGAAGTAATAAAAGCCGATTACCACAATGAACAACACGCGAAAGATGTTTTACTCTTATTAAATGCATATGCGATGGATCCTATGGGCGGTGGTGAACCGCTTTGTGAATATACCCAGCAACATTTAATTGAAAATTTAAAACAACAAAATAATGTGTTTTCGGTGTTGGTGTATGTTGATGATAAACCTGCGGCTATTGCTAATTGTGTTGTGGGCTTTTCTACCTTTAATGCTAAACCTTTAGTTAACTTTCATGATGTAGCGGTATTAAAAGCGTATAGAAGACAAGGCTTAACGCAGCTGATGTTTAATAAGGTTGAACAAATAGCAAAAGAAATGGGCTGCTGTAAGTTAACGCTTGAAGTATTAGAAGGGAATACGGTTGCCAAGTCTGCTTATGCTAAACAAGGTTTTGCAGGTTACGAGTTAGATCCTAAAATGGGTCAAGCTGTTTTTTGGCAAAAGAAGTTATAACTTACTTAACTATAATAGGGCTTTAATATTAACGCCAATAATTAATTGTTAGAATTGATATTAAAGCTCAAGTAATTGTTAGAGGGGGGGATTACCATCGTATTTTTTTGAAATGCTCCCATTTTCAAAATTTAATTTTTTAGTATTCCCATAAAATATCTCTTTATGTACCAGTTTTGGTTAACGTTAAATATAGAGGTAAATTATGAAGCCGATATCAACTCCCTTATTCGAGAAACTCTCACATTGTTTGTGTCCGCCAGGTAATGGCGTGTTCACGGTTAACACTGCTAAAGAGCGTAAAGAGCAGCTTCATCAACGTATTTTTGGTACAACAACCAACATAGATAAACATTGGCTTAATACTTTATCTTTACTTCCTAATACTTCAAACGCTGTTATTTTAGGTATTGCTTCAGATTGTGGTGGCGGTATTTTAAGAGGTGCTAATTGGGGGCCGTTGTTTTTACGTTCGTTTTTATTAGAACAGCACCCAGAGCTAAACAGTTATGATTTAGGTGATATTAGAGTTATACCGCATTTGCTGCACGATAAATACTTGAATGAAGCGACTATTTCAAATTGCCAAAAAGCACTTTATGGCAGCAGTGATAAATTATACCCCGTGTCGCCATTAAGTATTACTGAAGATGTATTGCATGACTTTTATAGCGAGTTTCCGCAAAAAGGTATTTTTGGTATAGGTGGCGATCATTCGGTAAGTTATCCTTTAGTTAAAGCTTATTTACAAGGTAAGAAAAAACAAGGAATAAAAGCCGCGGTTATTCATTTTGATGCGCATACCGATTTGCTTACTGAGCGTTTAGGTATCGACTTATGTTTTGGCTCGTGGTGTACGCATATATTGGATGACTTACCCAGCCCTGATTGTTTAATTCAAATAGGTATTCGTTCTAGTGGTAAACCTAAATCACATTGGGAAAATACTTTTGGTGTTAAACAGCATTGGGCGAACGAGGTAAGAACGCTTGGTGTTAACCCTATTGTTGAAAATATTATTAAACAGCTTACAGAGAATAATATAGACGAACTATATGTGAGCTTTGACATAGACGCTATTGACGCTGAGTTTGCTTCGGCCACAGGAACACCTGAACCTGATGGACTTTATCCAAATGAAGCTTTACAAATAATAACTGCATTAGGTGAACGCTTTAATATTACCGGAGCAGATATGATGGAAATAGCACCATTTACTAATAGCACAAGCCATAATGAAAACGCTAGAGAAATAACGCTTTCAGTGGCGGCAAAAATATCTGCATTGTTGATCGATTTTATGTCGAAAAACTAGTTTTCTTCAGAATAAGGTGAGTCGTCTAACCATTTTAATTGAGCTAAAGGGTAACCTAAAAACCATTTAGCTCGATCTAATACTATTCTAGTGTTAATGCGTTTTATGGATAAGGTTTCATCGTCGCTTAATTTATTACAAAAGTCGTTAAGCTTATTAATATTAGAAAAACAGCTTAATGAAATATAATCTACGTCACCACTTAATTGTAAGCAATCCATAATTTCAGGTATGTCTTGTAACGCATTAGCGAATTTTCTTCGGGTAGGTGCGCTGTTGTCGTTTAACGTAAATTCGATATAAGCAAAAACGTGTTCGCAAAGTTGATCTAGGTTTACGTCTGCATGAAAAGATCTAAAATAACCGGCTTCTTTTAAAGATTTCACCCTTTGGAAACAAGCGCTTGGCGACAGATTCACTTTTTCAGCCAATTCAATGTTAGTTAAGTCGGCTTGTAGGTGTAAAAAGCCTAGTATTTTTTTATTGTAGCTGTCAATTTTAATCACTTTTTTCATGTTTTAAGTGCTCTCATCGTTTTAGTTATTTTAATTTGCGTAACTTATTATCTCTTTAGGTAACCTAAAGATTTATTGTTGATTATAATAAATCAATATAAATGTAGTGCCAGAATACACTATTACAAAATAATATTTTTCTATAAACACTCATAATTAATTTAACCCTAGAGTTTAAGTTGCTAACTAACACTTAACTACTTAAGAATAATTATAAAGCATTAAGGCTACGCTATGAGTAAATCTAAAAAGATAAGTAAAGTATTTTGTAAATCACTTGTTTCATGTGCAATTAGTTTATCATTATTTTCATCGGTTCAAGCGGTTGAAGACGAAACGATAAAAGAGAAAGAAGCTTCAATTGAAAAAATTACAATTTCTGCTCGTGGTCGTATTGAAACCATTCAGAATGTTCCTGACTCTGTAACTGCATTTACAGCAGACATGATTGAAGGCTCTCGTATTACTAATTTTCGAGATGTAGCAAACATGACTCCCAACCTTAGTGCTCTTGACAACTTTAGGCCCGGCTTAGCACGAATTACCATTAGAGGATTAATAACGCCACAAGTGGGCGATCCACCATTAGCTTTTGTTGTTGATGGCGTTACCGCACCCGATCTCGAGTTTATAAACCAAGACTTAGTTGATATTGAACGCATTGAAGTTATGCGTGGTGCTCAAGGTGCTTTATACGGTCGTGGTGCTGTAGGTGGTGCGGTTATTGTTACAACCAAACAACCAATTGAAGATTTAGAAGGTTCAGTTAAAGCCTCTTATGGTAATGGTAATACATACAATATAAGTGGTGTTGTATCAGGCTCGCTTAATAAACAAGACACGGCTTATTTTCGTGTTGGTGGTTATACAAAAAGTACGGATGGCTTAATAGATGACGACTTTTTAGGTGAAGAAGCTGATTATTCAGAAGAAGATTCTCTTTTTGCCCAACTGCAGTTTGAACTGTTTAACGATACAAGCTTAAATTTAAAAGGTCGTTATACTAGCAGTACAGCCGGCTTTGCTTATTATCAAAATGTATCGACCGATACGATAGAAGACTTTTCAATTAACACCTCAAACAATATTAAAAACAAAGACGAAAGAGATGTGTACGAGTTAAGTGCTAAATTAACGCAAGAATATGATTTAGGTACACTTGATTTTATTACTTCGTATAGTAAGTCTGAAAATGAACATTTTTATGATGGCGACTATTCTGCTGATCCTACGTTTATTGATGAAGCTGACTTTTTTAGAGCGCCTTTTGGTACAGAAGGTTTATTTGATGTTGAGTCGTTAACAGTTGAAACACGTTTTACTTCGCAAGGTGATCAAGATTTACGCTGGGCGGTATCTGCTTTCTATCAAGACAAAGAGCGTGATAATACCATTAACTTTTTTGATGATTTTAATGGTGATGTTCGCGAAACTCGAGCTGACTTTTCTAACGATCAAATCTATTTAGTGATTGCTGACATTAACAGTAGTGAAGCTTGGGCTGTTGCAGGGCAAGTTAACTACGATATTACCGACAAACTAGAAATTACAGGTGCTTTACGTTACGACCACGACTCAAGGGAGTCGTTTGATCCTAACTTTGTTAACGACACCTTTGCCAAAAAAGACTTTAGCCAATTACAACCTAAAGTAACTATTGCTTATCAAATGCAAGAAGATGTACTTATTTATACGGGTTATTCAAAAGGTTTTAGAAGTGGTGGCTTTAATGAGCCTGCTGAAGGTATTCTTAGAACCTTCGATAAAGAAGTTTCAGACAGCTACGAAGCAGGTTTTAAATCTACATTATTTGATGATAAAGTCACCATTAATGGTGCTATTTTCGCGATAGAACAAGAAAATGCACAAATTACGCAATTCAATGTTGATACTTTTACCTTAGAAAACTTAGGAATTGATGAAGTCGAAACCAAAGGACTTGAGTTAGAAGTAGGCGTTGCCATTACTGCTAACTTAGATTTTCGTTTAAGTGCAGGGCTAATTGACTCAGAAATTATTGAATTTGAAAGACGCCCAAACTTAGTCGGTGAATCACAGTTTTGGGTTGCCGATTATAATTATTCAGCGTCAATTAACCACTTTTTTGAATTGAACGAAACATGGTCGCTTATTTCACGTGCGGATGTTCAAATCATTGGGCCTAAGTCATTCAATCTTGAATTACCTGAGATTAAATCGTCTCAATACACCTTTGTAAACGCAGGTGTTGGTATAAAGTCAGAAAATATAACACTGCAGTTTTATGTTAAAAACTTAACCGATGAAAGAGGTATAGAAGACATCTTTATTTTTGGTGATGGTGTAACTGACCTAGCTCGCCAACCTAATAGACCACGTAGTTTCGGATTAGAAGCCATATATAGTTTTTAAGTTAGACATGTTTAGCACAACTTAAGGTGCTAAGCTTTTATCAGCCTTTTAGTTTTATTCTAGTGTTATTTTAGTATTAGGAGGCTGATTTTTTTAATAGGTGTCTATTCTTATGAACAATAGCGAAACGTGTAAAAATGATATTTTAGAAGATTATGCAACCAGCCCAGTGCCTGAAGAGAAAACCATTGGTGGTGTGCGTATTGGTATGATAAATGGAGGGTTAGCGTTTGCGGTTCCAGGGTTAATTACTGGACTCGAAATAGGAAAAGCTTTAGGACTTGAACAAAGTTTATATGCTTTTTTATTAGGTGGCTTAATACTGTCTATATTGGGCTATATTACGGGTCTTGTGGGAATGTATAACCGACTTGCTTCATGTATGATGATGAAGTTTGTGTTTGGGAATGTTGGCGCCAATATATTAAGTTTTGCTTTTGTGTTGTCGTTATTGGGATGGTACGGGGTAAATATTGATGTTTTTAGTAAAGTTATACAAGAACTCATTCAAGATACTTATGACTATACCGCTACGATTTGGGTGTTAGAAATTGTTATTGGTATATTAATAACACTCACCACTATTTTGGGATTTAAACTGTTAGAAAAACTTTCTACTTTACTGGTTCCTGTGCTTTTTCTTATTGTTATATACATGCTTTATCAAAGCATAGGCTATAGCGCTAACGAGCTTAGTGTCCTTCCTCCAAATACTGATTTTACCTTTGGCGAAGCTGTATCTGCTGTGGTGGGGAGCTTTATTGTGAGCGTGGTGTTAATGCCTGACTTTTCACGGTTTTCAGCAACCAAAAGAGGGACTTTTATCGCTTCCTTTTTGCCTTTTTTATTCATTAATAATTTTGTTTATATTGTAGCGGCTATAGCAGGATTAGCTGTGGTGAATAATGATGTTTTACAAGTTATGCTGGCGCTTGGTTTAGGTGGTTTTGCTTTTGTGTTATTGATCACTTCAGGTTGGGTTACCAGTGTTATTAATTTGTACAGTTCTGCGTTAGGTCTAAATTCTATTACGCAAAAGTGGCCTGAATGGAAAGTTATTATTTTTGTAGGTATTTTAGGAACATTTATCGCTTC
Source organism: Pseudocolwellia sp. G5-9 (assembly GCF_055808995.1). Taxonomy (NCBI): domain Bacteria; kingdom Pseudomonadati; phylum Pseudomonadota; class Gammaproteobacteria; order Alteromonadales; family Colwelliaceae; genus Pseudocolwellia; species Pseudocolwellia sp. G5-9. The sequence goes on along the minus strand of NZ_CM147893.1, from coordinate 925,936 downwards.
TTTTAATTTACTCGATAACTTTACAAGTTTTCTGTTTGGCTTATCTACTATTTTTACACCTGTGGCTGCTATTTATGTTGTTGATTTCTTTTTTATTAGAAAGAAGCAGCGCTATGTTATAGAAGAACTGTCGGCGGTGAGTAAAGTTAATGTCGTTGCGCTTATCGCGTGGGCAGTAGGTATTGTTGTTTCTATGTTAACTAATCAAGGGTATTTCACGCTTACAACAATAGAAGTATGTGACTCACTTTTAATTACGGCTCCAGTTTATTATCTATTAATGAAAATTAATCCTAAATTTAATACCAATCCCGTTAATTAATCGTACAAGTCAATCTATAAAAATCAGCTTAGCTTTAATGAAATAAAGCTAAGCTGATTTGTTTAAGTGGCTGTTTACAATTCTTCTAAAATACGCGCTATAGGTGATAATAGTTGTGTACCCATTTTTATACTACGCTCAGGTGACCAGCCATATATAGGATCAGGGTTGTACTTATTATCTAAAAAAGGTAATTCGATAGTAAGAGATAAACACCCAAATAAGTAACCCACCTGATTACAAGCAATATCTAACAAGGCTTGATTCGGTTCATCTGCTGGATAGCCATTCTCAATTGAAAAATCGATTGTTTCTTCATTAAAATAATGTCTAAAATTTTTGTCTAAACTGGCTTGCTTTTCAGTGTAGTTTGAATTGCCTTCACAACCTGCTGCAAAGGTAAATGGGCGATCTTCATCACCATGTATATCTAAAAATAAATCAACACCAGTTTGCTTCATTAAGTCTAATACGTAAAAAGACTCGGGGGTTTTTTCTGCGCAAGGTGTTTTCCAAGATCTATTTAGGTCTATACCACTCCCATTGGTGCGTATATTACCAACAACACTCCCGTCAGGGTTCATGTTAGGAACAAGGTATAATGTCGCTTTAGATAATATGCTGTGGTCGTTTTGTGCTAACAGTTCTTGTAAAAAACCTTCCATTAACCATTCGCTCATCGTTTCAGCTGGATGTTGGCGAGCAATAATCCATATTGATTTTTTGTGTGGTGAAGGTGATCCAATTTGTAATACTTCTACTTGGTTTTTATTAACGGTTTCAATAGCTTTTAATAAAGAACATTGTGGATGAACCAGAGAATTTCCTATTAAATTGATATGACGCTCATACGAATAAGGGGCAAATAAAGCATAATAAGTAATAGGCGAGTCTGATTGATCACAGAAGGATAATGTTTTTCCGTCGTAATGGGTGTTAATACGACGCCATTCTTTTCTGTTTGACGAGGCAACAATAGTACAAGTATCCCAAGCTTCAGGAAATGAAGCTTCATCTGCATTATCAATAAAATATTGGCAGTTAAAGTTTTGCACATTTGAAGCTCTAAAATAGAACCACTGTTTATGATCTGCGTTAGTGTCTTTACGTAGATTTAATCGTATATTCGTGTGTGAGTCTGTGTTTATAACGGTAATATTGCCGCTATCGAAATTGGAATCTATTCTCATTTTTAACCCTTAGTACAATCAATATTTATACCCGTAACCATTCAAGATACTCTGAAATACGCATATTGATTGGTAACGGGTATAACTCTATGTTTAGTGTGTAATAAAAGCTAAAAATTAAATTGGTTTATAGTGATACCTGAAAAAATTTAAATTTGATTTAGTGGCCGCATTCGAAACTTAAATTTTTAACAATTCGTTATTATTTGCTGTAACTAAAGTTCTGACAAAGGTGTTAGTAATACATGCAATTTAAACGTCTAAGCAAAGAAGATTTATCTGATATTTTATACGGTTGTACCATTTTAGGAACAGGCGGTGGAGGCGAACTTGATGAAGGCTTTAATTATATAAATAAAGCGTTTGATGCAGGTAAAGAATTTAAGTTGATAGATTTTGATCATGTACCTGATAACGCCAAAATCTGTACACCTTATATGTTAGGCGCTATTTCAGATTTATCTGCTGAAGAAGAACAAGAATACAGCGAATTACCTCAAAGTGGTGAACCTTCTATAATGACAGCGCTTCGTCGACTAGAACAGCTTACAGGTGACTCTTATTTCGGCACTATTTGTTGTGAATTAGGTGGCTCTAATACGGCTATTTCATTTTACGTAGCAGCGATGAGTAATGGTTATATTATTGATGCTGATCCCGCTGGTAGAGCTGTGCCTGAAATAACGCATTCAACTTATTATTTAAATAATTTACCAGCAGCACCGATTGTTGCTGCAAATGAATTTGGTGAATGTTTTGTTTGCGAAAATGTTAAAGACGATATGCGAGCAGAGCGTTTAGTACGTGCTTTGGCTAAAGTAAGTCGTAACGATATTGCTGCTATTGATCATGCAACCGAAGCGAAGAACTTAAGAGGAGCTGTAATTCAAGGCACCATATCAACGGCTTTAGAGTTAGGTAAAGCCTACCGTTTAGCCAAAGCAGATGGGAGTGATATTGCTCAAGTTATTGCTGATAAAGGCAATGGTTATGTCGCTTTTAGAGGAAAAACTCAAAACTTTAATTTTGAGACTAAAGATGGGTTTACTCTGGGTTATATTGAGATAGAAGGTGTAAATAACTTTGAGGGTGATACTTACTCTATTGACGTTAAAAATGAAAATATGCTTGCGCGTAAAAATGGTGTAATTGACGTTACTATTCCTGAGCTTATTTGTTGTATTGATCTCGATAAAGGTGAACCTATTACCAATCCTAATCACCTTGTTGGTATGAATGTCGCTGTTATTATTTTACCTGCACCTAAAGAGTTTTTAACAGAAAAAGGTTTAAAAGCTTTTGGACCTGCGTACTTAGGTTTAGCGGATGAGTATTTTTCTGCAGTAGAAAAACACTTTAAGCAATATTAATATTTAAGGCGTTTTAAAGATGAAAAATAGAGTGCTAAATGCAAGGCCTACTCCTGAATTTGAAGGAGGAAGCACTGTATTTTGCCACTCTTTTTTACGTCAAAATGAAATTGATATTATTCAAGAAAAAGAACATACCGCTGAGCTAGTTGAATATTTTCAATTAGCCGAAGTTGATGTTTCTTCTCGGTTAGAAGTTTACTGTGGAGAAAATGTCGATCTTAGAAAAGAAATACACCATGAATTTGTATTATACATTTGGATTATTTCAGCAAAGGGGGATTTAGAGCATATTCGAAATGTACCTGAACACTGGTTAAACTCTTTTCCAGGAAAGCTGCTCACACAAATACTTATTACCTTTAATACCTGTACGCCCACATCAACTTTCAAAGAAAAATTACATACTGTTTTTGGTGAAAATCAATTAATCGGTAACATGGTTGAACAAGATTCAGCGCGTATTTGGACAGACTATTATGGCGATAAGCAACATAAATTATTTAGAGTGTATATTGAAGATTTTTCGTTAGGGCCAAAGCGCAGAGGGCGCTTAAGCCAAAACATTATAGAATTAGAAAATTATAGAAGTGTGGCAGAAATTGCATTTCCGATAGCAGAAGAAATTGTTTTTGAATTAGAAACAAAAGAAATAGATCTTTCACTTATCGTAAAAGATATCTCTGAAGTGAGTGACACCATGTCACAACAAAAATTGCTTCATCAATTATTAGACTTATCGGTAATCAGTGAAAACTGGAGAAGTAATACAGGACATCGATTTTCAGCAACATCAGCGTATAAAAAATTAATTGAAGACCGTTTACAGCATTTAGATGAAACTAAGGTATTAGGCTATCAATCTTTTTCCAACTTTTTAAACCGAAACACCATGCCCACATTCAGAACGTGCGAAGCTGCTAATAATCGTTTAAATGTATTTATTACGCGAATTGACCGTGCTATTTCGTTATTGTCTACCCGTATTCGTTCTACAACAGAGCAGCAGAATAATGAGCTGTTAGCGTCAGTAAATGACCAAAATAAACAACAAATTGTATTACAAGAAACAATAGAAGCGTTTGCTGTTGTGGCAATTAGTTATAATAGTTGCGCATTAATTCATATGTTTTTAAAGTCGTTAACTGAGCAGGGGGTTAATATAAATATACCTTTGTTTATGTCTATTACGATACCAAGCAGTATAGCCGTATCGTTTTTATTGATAGATTTTTTGAAAAAAAGAAAATTAAGTAAAAAGTAATGCATAAAGATAAGGTATTTATTTTATTACCTTATCTTTAAGTCATATTCCGTAACCATTCAATATAGTCTGAAATACGCATATTGAGTGATAATGGGTATATTAAAATGAAATAGGGCGTCTTTTTGCTGGCGTTGATGGTATTGGCGTTTCCTGCGCAATAGCATGTTGTTGGGTGTTTTTATTGCTACTTTTCGATTGAGCCGTTTTTACTTTAGCTTTTTGAACCTTTGCCTTTTTTACCTCTTCAGAAGTACTTGCAGGCTTACTACATACTACTTGTACTAGATCTCCATTAAATTCGATAATGTCGTTATTGTATATTTTTTTTCTTTTTTGAAATTCAACTTCACCATTTAAATAAACATAACCTTCGCCGATCACTATTTTAGCTTCGCCGCCACCAGACACCATATTGGCTATTTTTAATAATTTACATAGTTCTATCGGTTGATATGAAATAGAAACCGTAGGGTAGTCGTCAGACATTGAGTTTTCTCTATAAACAGGGAGTTGTAATAATAACGCTAGTTTATCATAAAATTTATAATACCAATCCCATAATTAATAGCATCTTAACTACCAATTAGTATTTGCCTCTTAATGGGGCGTTGGTATTTTTCTAGAGTGCGGAGTTAACATCCATACTTTTATGTAATATTCGCACGATAAATATTTGACTGTTTTTATACTCTTTGTAATAGATCACATGACTAGCTTGTGGATATTTACTGTAGCCTTCTCTAATAGACTCACAGTTAATTCCTAGATCGGGATCACTAGCTAACAAATGGAACGTACTATCTAATATTTTTAGGTAATCATTCCGTTGAGATAGTCCCCAAGTTATTTGGGTATATTTAGCTATTTTAATTAAATCTGTTTTGGCTTTTGAAGATAATACAAACTTACCCATTAATGGTTATCTTTATCTAATTCAGTTAATAAGCTTTCATAGCTGTACTCGGCAACACCACTTTGTTCGCCTTGGATTAACATATTACGTAAATTTAAAAGCTTAGCTTCTTGATCTTCCAAAGCTCTTAATCCAGCTCTAATAATTTCACTTGCTGAGCCATAACGACCAGTGTTAAGTTGTTGGTTTATAAACTGATCAAAATGTTCGCCCAATGTTACGCTTGTATTTTTAGCCATATTGTAAAATCTTTTCAAGTACCAATATATATTGGATTATGGTATAAAAAATTTAACAAGGCAATTAAATGGACAAAAAATAGTTGACTGGTTTAGCTTCACATTTTAGCCAACAATTATTTGCCTCTTAGTGAGGTGTTAGGAATTTTAGAGTGCCGTATGAAAATAAAATTATTTAATTTAATTCTGTGTTTATGGAGTGCTTTTTCTATGTCTGAAGAGTGCGTTATATTGCTTCATGGGATGGCTCGTTCCGATAGCTCTATGAATAAAATGGAGAATAAACTTAAAGAAGTAGGTTATACCGTTGTTAATTTTGACTATCCCTCAACGCAATATAATATAGAAAGTATTGCTAAATATTACCTTCCTAACGCAGTAGCTCAATGTAAACCTAATGTAATTATAAATTTTGTGACTCATTCTCTTGGCGGAATTGTATTACGTAAATATTTAAGGGATAACACACTAGACCTGCTTGGGCGTGTGGTAATGCTAGGCCCGCCAAATAAAGGAAGTGAGATTGTTGATAAACTTAAAAACGTTCCAGGATACGAATTTATTAATGGCCCCGCAGGTTTGGAGTTAGGTACTGATAAATCAAGTGTTCCAAATTTACTTGGGGCAGTTAGTTACCCAGTAGGAATAATAGCTGGCAGCTCAACGATTAACCCAATACTTTCTCAAATGCTTCCAAACCCTGATGATGGTAAAGTTTCAGTCGAAAACACAAAGGTGGAAGGTATGTCTGATCACATAATTATACCCGTTTCACACGCATTTATTATGCGGAATGATGAAGTCATTAGACAAGTTAAAAAATTCCTAAAAACAGGGGAGTTTCAACATAATGTCGTTTCGCCCTAACAAACCATTCACGTAATACTTTTAGCCGTTGGTTCGGTTCCAATTTTTTAATGTAAAGATACGTAAAATAATTAGCATAAGTTGATACTTGCTATTATTGTAAGTTATTGGTTTTATTTGAGGTAAGTAATATGTCTATTCAAGCGGTTATTGCCACTAATCGTTTTGGTTTGGGAGCTAAGCCAAATGAGCATAAAGAGGTAAAAAAAGACCCGAAGGCTTGGTTAATTAATCAATTAAATACAACCCCCGCTGTATCTTTTGACGATGATTTACCTACCTCTGATGAAATAGCAGAGGCATTAACTGAGTTAAGGCTTTTCAAAAAAAGTTTAAATAAAAAAAATGCCAATGGAAGCGCAAGCCTTGTAAGTAAAACTGATCAAGAAAAGCTGAAAAAACTACAGAAATATCCTCGGAACGTTTATCTAACCTTATCTAGCGATACTTTGGTTCAAGCTATTCAATCAGACAATAGCTTGAACTGGCGGTTGTTAGACTTTTTTTCTAACCACTTTAGTGTGACGGCTCAAGGTCAAGTAATGACGGCGTTAGCACCTACTTTAGAGCGCGAAGCTATTGCACCACATTTATTAGGCTCTTTTGAAGATATGTTGTTAGCGGTCACTCAACATCCTGCAATGTTAATTTATTTGAACAATGAAAAGTCTTTTGGTCCCGCGTCTAAGTTAGGTAAAAAAGGTAAAGGTTTGAATGAAAATCTCGCCAGAGAAATATTAGAGCTTCATACGCTAGGTGTTAATGGCGGTTATTCTCAACAAGACGTTACTGAACTTGCTAAGGGTATTACGGGGTGGAGTGTATCTAATTTTACAAAAGATAAAAGCGTTGGCTTTACCTATAGGGGCACAGGGCATGAACCTAATACGAGAAAATTATTAGGGACGAGTTTTAACAATAATGGGCTAAAGCAGGGGGAAAGTATGCTTAAGTATTTGGCTCGTCATTCTGCTACTGCTGAGCACCTATGTTTTAAGTTAGCACGTCATTTTATTGCAGACGCCCCCCCTCAAATCCTTGTTGAAAAAATGGTAAAGCGTTGGAAATTGAGCAACGGAAAAATTAAAGACGTTGTTATTGAAATGATAAATGCTGAAGAGTCGTGGTCGGAACATTCCTTTAAGTTTAAATCGCCGAGAGAGTTTGTTATTTCTACCTTTAGAGGGGTAGGACAAAATAACATTCAAGGTAAACAAGTTTTAAAAGCCTTAACTGTTTTAGGGCAAAGACCTTTTAATGCGGGTTCTCCAGCCGGATATAGTGATTATCAACAAGACTGGAATGGCGCGAGTGCCATTATGTCTAGAATTGAGCTATCGGCACAATATGCTGCTAGAAGAAAACCTAATGCTGAGAAAGTGTTAATGAATACTTTAAGCGATAGTGCCAGTGAACTAACCTATAACAGCGTAATAAGAGCAGAAAGTCGTCAGCAGGCTTTTACCTTGTTGTTAATGAGCCCTGAATTTCAAAGGAGATAAAAATGAAACGTCGTCACTTTATAAAAACTATAGGCGCAAGTTTAGTTTTATTTCAAGGGGCAGCTTTTGCCAGTAAAGCTAAAGCACTAACGGGAAGCCAAATTAATGCTAAAAAAATTGTGTGGGTAGTATTAAGAGGCGGATTAGATTCATTGCATACAATAGTCCCCACATTTGAGGCTGATTTAGCTAAGTTAAGACCTTCGTTATATAGAAGCGTTAAAGATAAATTATTGCCATTAGACAATGGTTTTGCTTTTAATCCTGCGCTTCAACATTTACACACTTGGTATAAAAATAAAGAACTTATGCCAGTGGTTGCTGTTGGTTCGGGCTATAAGAGACGTTCGCACTTTGACGGACAAGATTTTTTAGAATCAGGCTTAATAACCATAAATGAAGATTCAGGTTGGTTAGCGAGAGCGTTAAAGCACAAAAATAAAAAAGCGTTAGCGGTATCGCGTTCTACTCCTGTTAGCTTACGCGGTAACGACAATACCAGTACTTGGTATCCTTCGTCGTTGAAAGATGCTGACGATGATGTGTATGCTGCACTAGGTAAATTATATGCTGAGGATGCGTTGTTATCGTCAAGGTTAAAAGAAGGATTAAACACTCAAAATATGGCGGGTTCTGCGGTATCAGAAAAACGTAAAGGAAAGTTTATCGATTTAACTAAAGCTTGTGCGCAGCTATTAAAAAACAACAATGCAATTGATTGTGCCATGTTAGAACTTGGAGGTTGGGATACTCATAATAATCAACATACTCGTTTAAATAAGCAACTTACCGAATTAGATAACGGCCTTGAAAGCTTAAAAGAAGGGTTAGGTGAAACGTGGAAAGACACTATAGTGATAGTTGCCACTGAATTTGGTCGTACAGCAAAAGAAAATGGTACAAGGGGGACTGATCACGGTACCGCTTCAAATCTGTTTATTGCGGGTGGAAGTGTTAAAGGGGGTAAGGTTTTAGGTGATTGGCCGGGATTAAGTGAGTCGCAATTGTTTGAACAGCGAGATTTAACGCCTACATCTAATAGTTTTTCTTGGATAGCCCATGTACTAGGAGAGCAATGGGGGCTATCGGATGATCAACTTAATGATGTGTTTTCTGCTGAATTTATTGAGCATAAGCCGACAATAAAAATTGTCGCTTAATCGTTTTTAATAAAATGAGTGAAGATACATCAGCAGGGTGACTTTACTAATGGATCTTCATGAATTTTTATATTTTTAACGTTATATCCAAATATTGAGAACTCAGCACATTAAAAAATAAAATTTTAAGAGCGTTATAGTTTACGCACCCAAATATTTCGAAAGCTAACTTTGTCGTTATGATCTTGTAACAATAGTCGGTCGCAACCATGAGCTCTATATTTTGGTTGCCCTCTATATACAGTTCCACCTTTTAAAATAAAGTGATCTTGTATCAATACACCATTATGTAAAACGGTTATATCTGCTGGTTTACTTAGCTCTTTTTCAGTAAATTTTGGCGCATGGTAAATAATGTCATAAGTTTGCCATTCGCCTGTTGGTTTCATCGCATTAACCAAAGGAGCTGATTGTTTATATACTGATCCGGCTTGACCGTTAGCATAGGTTTGATTTTCATAAGAGTCTAAAATTTGCACCTCATAGCGGCTTTGTATGAATAAACCGCTATTACCTAATTTTTGCCCTGCTTTACCTGCGATTTTTTCTGGTGATTTCCATTCAATGTGCAGTTGTATATCACAAAATTTTTCTTTTGAAAAAATCCCTTTGGTACCCGGTTCTATGGTGAGGTTACCATTTTCTACTTTCCATTTTACTTTGCTACCATCGCCATGTTCTAAATTTTCGGTTGATTTACCATCAAATAGAACAATCGCGTCAGAAGGTACAGGTGAGGGTGTGACTATCTCAGGAATAGGAGTCCATTGCTCAGTTAATTTAGGATCTATTTTTTTTTCAGCTGAAGCCAAAAAACTCGCAGAGATACAACAAATGGATAAATAAATTTTTTTCATAATGCACCTATAAAATTATCTGTTTAATATATGAAAATAGATTAACTTAAATTTAAAGTGTTTTATATATAAAGTTACTGATTTATTTGTGCTTTTAATCTTAGCAGGGACTTTTACTGGGTAATAAATAAATTATGTCAATTGTTTGGTTAAATAATCAATAAGTAGTCTAATTTTGGGTGATAAATGACGGTTTTGTGGATAAATTGCCCAAATACCTTCATCGGGTACACGGTAATTATCTAATAAGGTTATCAGTGCTCCGCTTTCTATATGTTGTTGAACGTAATAATCAGGCAGCTGAACTATACCTAGTCCTTTTAATGCGGCATCAACTAAACCAACTCCACTGTTATAGCGTAACTTACCTGTAACGCGAATGTTTTTATCTTTAGATGATTCTTGAAAATGCCAATAATCTAAAGTGCCTAATAAACAACTATGTTTGGATAGTTCAGGCAATGAATGAGGTGCGCCATATTTGCTTAAGTAAGTGGGGGAGGCACAAACATAGTTTGTTCTTTTTCCTAGTTTTCTTGCCATTAGCGATGAATCATTTAATTTACCTAATCGAATCGCTAAATCATATCCGCCTTCTATTAAGTCGAGTTGTTGATTACTAAGATATGCTGTTACTTCAATATCACTGTATTGCATCATAAAGTTATTAACTAACGGTAATATTTGTTGTTCACCATAAGTGACCGATGCGGTAAGTTTTATTTTACCTTGCGGCTTGGTTTGTAAGTGGGTAACGGCTTGTTCGGCTGTATTTAAAGCATCTAAGACACTTCGACAGTGTTGATAAAAAACACGACCTTCTTCGGTTAGCGATACTTTTCGTGTTGTTCGGTAAAGTAATTTGATATTGAGGCGCTTTTCTAAGGCACTTATTTGCCGACTAACTTGAGCTGTAGATATTGCCATTTTTTTTGAGGCGAGAGTGAAGCTTTCATTTTCAGCTACGTAGACAAATTCGCTAATACCTTCCCACTGCATTATTGTTACCTATATGTAATAGTGATTTACAAATTAATATATTATCATTGTTTTAGAAATAACTATAATAGGCTATTGGGTATAACGCATTAAAATTAGAATACTGTTATTGTTGTATTAACAGAATCAATTAAACCTTATTAATTTAAAATTGAGAGTAAATATGTCTGATAAATTTATTAAATCGAAAGCTGCTATTGCTTGGGGACCTAAACAACCATTATCTATTGAAGAAGTAGATGTTATGTTACCCCGTAAAGGTGAGGTCCTTATTAAAGTTGTTGCTTCAGGAGTTTGTCATACAGATGCATTTACATTATCTGGTGAGGATCCTGAGGGGATTTTTCCTGTTATTTTGGGTCATGAAGGTGGCGGTATTGTTGAACAAGTAGGCGAAGGTGTGACTAGCGTACAAGTTGGGGATCATGTTATTCCGCTTTACACGCCTGAATGTGGCGAATGTAAATTCTGTTTGTCTGGTAAAACTAATTTGTGTCAGAAAATTAGAGAAACACAAGGTCAAGGGCTGATGCCAGACGGCACCACGCGTTTTTATAAAGATGGTCAACCTATTTTCCATTATATGGGCTGTTCAACTTTTTCGGAATACACAGTATTACCTGAAATATCTTTAGCTAAAGTAAATAAAGAAGCGCCGTTAGAAGAGGTGTGCTTACTTGGTTGTGGTGTAACAACAGGTATGGGCGCGGTAATGAATACAGCCAAAGTGGAAGAGGGCGCAACGGTTGCTATATTTGGTTTAGGTGGTATTGGCTTGTCAGCGGTTATTGGCGCAACTATGGCTAAAGCAAGCCGTATTATTGCGATTGATATTAATGAAAGTAAATTTGAATTAGCGAAAAAATTAGGAGCAACTGACTGTATAAACCCTAAAGATTACGATAAACCGATTCAAGACGTTATTGTTGAACTAACCGATGGTGGTGTTGACTATTCATTTGAATGTGTTGGTAATGTGAATTTAATGCGTTCAGCGCTTGAGTGTTGTCATAAAGGCTGGGGTGAATCTGTAGTGATTGGCGTTGCTGGCGCAGGACAAGAAATTTCAACTCGTCCATTTCAATTAGTTACTGGACGCGTATGGAGAGGTTCGGCTTTTGGTGGTGTTAAAGGGCGTTCAGAATTGCCTGATTACGTTGAGCGTTATTTGGCTGGTGAATTTAAATTGAGTGATTTTATTACTCACACAATGACCTTAGAAGATATAAACGAATCATTTGAGTTAATGCATAAAGGCGAGAGTATTCGAACTGTTATTCATTTTGATAAGTCGTAATTATTATTTTATAAAACACTGCTATTGATGAGAGTTAATAGCAGTGTTTGATCGTATATTAAATTAAAACTTATGTTGTTTTTGTAATTTACTACTTCCTGAATCAGTCCAATGAATTTCAGATAAAGAGAGAAAGATGGCATTTTGTTGATGGAGAAGTTCAACTGATTCAGCACTAAAACATCCTCCCACAACCACCAAACTATGGTCTGTTAATTCACCGAGTTTATTTAAAGCTTTTTTAACGAGAGAACTTTTCACAATATCTTTTTTATTATGAGGAAAAATGATGAGTGTCGTTAGTTCTCCTAGTTGAGATTCACAGCTTAAAGCCAAACTTTTATATTCTGTAGGAACTCTTTCTTTAACGAGATAAGCTTCCAAGTTTTTTAATATAATAAATTTCATAAGTGTCGCTAATAATGGGGTTGTAGATGTTTCTATCTTTAATAATAGTTCTTTTAATAAATTAATCATTTTTATGAGTTAAAATTTTTAACTATTTTGATATTTATTTCACAAATAATAGCTAAGTATAAAAGAGCTTAATTTATCCATTGAACTCGTATAATTTACTCCAATAACTTTAATTCTCAAAGTATTAAAAACAAAAATTGAAATAATTTATAATAAGAAAATTAATTATGAATGTAAAAAAACGGCAATTAAATTGCCGTTTTTAGTGATGATATCGCAGAGGTTAATCGTTCCAATGTTTATCAATAATTTTTTGAAGATGAGGATATTTCTCATCTGTTTCATTGTATAACTTACGTTGGCGTTTTAATTCAATTTTAAGTTCATCAACAACCTTTAAATATTCAGGGTTGCTATAAACGTTGTTTTGTTCTGTAGGATCTTTGCGTAAGTCGTAAAGCTCCCAAGCTGCTGGCGTATTAATAGCACTATTGTGAAGCCCTGTTTTAGCTACCCATTTTTTATCATAAAAAGGGAAAGGTTTTTCCATAAAGTTAGCACCGTAAAAAAAGATAAGTTTATAGTCTTTAGAACGTAAGCCAAAGTGTGCTGGTACGTCGTGATAAGCTCTGTGTGTCCAGTATCTGTAGTAGCTTGCCGTACGCCAGTTATCAGGGGTTTTTCCTTGTAAAGCCGATGCAAAGCTTTTGCCGTGCATATATTCAGGTACTTTAATTCCAACTAAGTCTAAAATTAATGGGGCAAAGTCTGTGTTGTTCACCAATAAATCACTTTTTTGACCTTGGGTTGTCATACGTGGGTCTTTAATAATAAAAGGCATTCTGATTGACTCTTCATACATCCAGCGCTTATCTTGAAAATCATGTTCGCCTAACATCATCCCCTGATCTGAAGTATAAATAATAATAGTGTTATCGTACTCGCCTAGGTCTTTTAATGTTTGTAGTAAACGTGCAATGTTATCGTCTACACCTTTAACACAGCGTAAGTAGGCTTTTACATATTTTTGGTATGCTTGTCTGGTAAATTCTTCTTCAGGTAAAGAAGGATCTACACCAAGATCGATTCCCATGCTTCTGCGGTTATGTCTTTTAGAAACCGATGTGCCAATATCTTTAATCAGTTTATCGTTAACACCACGAGTGGCGATAGAACCAAATGTTGCTTTTACACCATATAAATCGGTTGGTTCTGGAATGGTTTCTGCGGCTAAGTAGTCTTCATAGCGAGGAGCGTATTCGAACATGTCGTGCGGTGCTTTAAATTGATGCATTAAAAAGAAAGGTTTGTCGCTTTTTTTATTTTTTAACCATGCAATAGATAAATCGGTAACCACATCAGACGAATAACCTTTGTAGTTAACTTCGTTTTTAGGCCATGCTTTATCGCCCTGAACTCTAAAGGTAGGATCAAAATAAGTCCCTTGTCCTTCTAACACTTGGTAATAATCAAAAGCCCCTGGTTCTTTTTTTAAGTGCCATTTACCTATTATAGCTGTTTGATATCCCGCTTTACTCATGAGAGTAGGTAAGTGCTGATTTTTAGTTTCTATACTGCCTCTTAAATCTAAAACCCCATTTGTTTGGCTATATTGACCTGTTAAAATGCTGGCTCGGCTTGGTGTACATATAGAGTTTGTTACAAAAGTATTAGTGAAAAGCATCCCTTCATCAGCTAATTTATCAATGTTTGGAGTTGGGTTTAGCTTCGCAAATCGACCTTCATAAGCACCTACAGCATGAGCTGCATGATCATCCGTCATTATATAAAGTACATTTAAAGGCTTTGTTTTTTCAATTTGAGTATTATTGTTTAAATTTATATTTGAATTACAAGCGGCCAATAAACATAGGATCGCTGAAATACTGATTGTTATAGATAATTTTTTCATTAATATCTCGAAATGTTTGTTGTATGTAAAATTATGTGTTTATATTTAAAGTATGTCAATAGGAGGTAAATTGTTATACGGAAGATAATGTTGTTATATTTATATATGAAAAAACAAAAAACACGTTTTAAAGCTTTTTTATTATTGGAGAAGGGGTATTAAGGTGTTAATATTCATGGATAAACAATAATAATAACAGATAATACATCGCTACTTAATGCAGAGTAAATTAGTTTATCAGAAAGTAGACATTATATTTTATAGGCTTAGTTTAAGTCTTTAATTCAAAATAGGTAAAATTTTATGGATGCCAAACCTGTAAAAAAATATTCAGCACCGGCTTTAGAAAAAGGCTTAGATATTCTAGAGTTACTATCTAAAGATTCTACAGCTTATAGTACGTCAGCTATTGCTGAAATATTAGGTCGTTCAAATGCTGAAATATATCGTATGATCCTCGTACTAGAACAACGTGGGTATATTGAAAAAAGTGAAGATGTTGACGGGTACCAAGTTACTCGTAAATTGCTTCAATTAGGTACGGAACATGAACCTATTAAAGATATTTTAGAATATGCTCAACCTATTATGCGTGATTTGGCTGAAAAAACAGCAATGTCTTGTCATATAGCTGTAGAGTCGCAAGAGCAGATTGTTGTTATTTCAAGAGTTGAAACGCCTAGTGTTATGTCTTATTCCGTTAGGGTAGGTTACAGAAGACCTATTTTATTTTCAGCATCAGGTAGAATATTATTTGCCTTTCAAAATCCGGATAAAAAAGAATCAATGTTTAAGCGTTTAAATAAACATCATTCTGAAGATGAAATTAAACACTTTGTTAATGATTGTAAAAAAGTAAGTAAGCAAGGTTACTTTAAGGGCGATAGTGCTTATGTTCAAGGTGTAACGGATATTTCATTTCCTATTATAGATAATGATCATGCTGTGGCAACACTGACTATACCTTTTATTCAGCGGATACCAGAATCAATGAATATTGATCAAGTGATTGAAGAATTAAAGCATGCTGCTGAGGAGCTTTCTAAAGCATTAACCTATGGTATTGTTCGTAAGATTTAGTTGAAGATCATTATAGTTAAGATATAAATTATCTAACGGGTATAGGTAGAAAAATATAAGAAAAGCCATCACCTCAAAGTGATGGCTTTTTTGTTTTAATCCGCTTTACATCCTTTGTTACCTGCTGGTAGTGCAACTAAACTAATATTAGCAATTTCAATATCTAATTTACCTTCAGTTCCGATTGAAAATATTGAGGTTACTTTGCTAAAGTCAAAATTACCGTCTTTATTAAAGCAATTTAATGGGATAGGGAGTTGTGTCCATTCATCTTTTGGTAATCTATTAATAATAGCCTTAACCGGAAATTTGCCTAGGCATTTATTAGAGTAATTACATTGCATTGATATGGTTGTGTTATCTTTTGCAGATCGGTTTACTTTTAGTTCAATCATTAATGCCGCTTGGTTTTCAACAGATGCAATATTGATCATGTTTTTAGTGATAGTGAAATTTGAGTCGTTAAGTAAATTACCACCCCACTGATTTTTTACTGTTTTTCCTTTCCATTTCAAGTGTAGAGCGTCATTTTCTTTATTTTTTGTCGCTGGAGCAACAACCAAATTACCACGTTCTGTCTCTCCGGTTTGATTGACCAAAGGGATATTCCAATTTAGACCATTACTTAAATTTCCTTTCCATTTACCAACAAATTGACCGTCTTTTATATAAGTTGTTAATGGGTCGTCATTGAAAGCTAAACTTTGAAATGACAATGAAGCACAAACTAGAGTGGCTAATTGCATCATTTTATTAGTGGTTAGAGCGTTTTGTTTCATGCTGTTTTCCTATTTATTAATACAATCCTTGTTAGTTTTATTAATCAATTATTTAAATTTAAATGATTGAATCTGCATTTAATCGGTATTTTAGGTAAATTTATAACATTTAATTATTACATCTATTAAAAAATATACCAATTTTTATAATGAATGCAATACCTTTAATGGAACATTACCTCATTAAAGTTCCGTTAAATACGCTTGTTTATACTCATCTTTAGTATTTCATAAAGATAACTTAAATATGAAGTTGTGCATTCATATTCAAAAAATAAGTATATTTTTGTAAATATGGTGGTAGAATAAAATCAAATATAAAACCACTTGTTTATTTGGAGTTTGTTCGATTATGAGAACAATAATATGTGTAGAGCCTGGAATTTTAGAGTCAAAGACTTTGGACAAGCCTGTTCCTAAAAAAGGGGAGGTGCTTGTTAGGATTAAATCTATTGGCATTTGTGGCACGGATATACATGCATACGGTGGTAATCAACCTTTTTTTAGTTATCCTCGAATATTAGGGCATGAATTATCAGGTATTATTGATGAAGTAGGCAGCGGTGTTGATATACCTTTAGGTTCATCTGTTTATATCATTCCTTACTTACATTGTGGTGAATGTATTGCTTGTCGTAATAACAAACCAAATTGTTGTACAAATATTGAAGTTGTAGGTGTTCATCGTGACGGTGGAATGTGTGAATATATTGCTGTTCCTGAGTCTGCTGTGGTTGTTACTGAAGGTGTAAGCTTTAACGATATGGCATTAATAGAGTGTTTAGCTATAGGGGCTCATGCTGTTAAAAGAGCACAAATAAACGAGCAAGATACTGTTTTAGTGTTAGGTGCTGGGCCCATTGGTATTGGTGCACTTCAATTTTCTAAAATAGCAGGAGCAAAAGTGTTTGTTTCTGATGTTATGCAAGATAAATTAGATTTTTGTGTAAAAGAGTATGGGATTGACGGTACCGTGAATGCACTCGGTGACGTAACTCAACAACTTAGCGATTTAACTGATGGCCAATTCCCTACGGTTATTATAGATTGTACGGGTAATGCTAAAGCGATGGAGTCTACTTTTACTAATTTAGCTCATGGTGGGCGTATTGTATTTGTTAGTGTAATTAAATCGCCTATAACCTTTGAAGACCCAGAATTTCATAAACGTGAAACCACGTTACTGGGTAGTAGAAATGCAACCTTAGAAGATTTTGAACATGTTGTAGCTTGCTTAAAAAATGGTAAAGCAAAAAGTGGGTCGTTTGTAACACACACGGCTAAATTTAGTGACTTTTTATCAATATTTGATGACTGGGTAAAACCAGATAGCGGTGTTATTAAAGCCGTTGTCGAGATGGATTAATAGATTAACTATGAGAATAGACGCACATCAGCATTTTTGGCAGTACAGCCCTGAAGAGTATGATTGGATAGGTGATTCAGAGCTGGTATTAAAACATAATTTTTTACCTTCAGATTTATCTCCTATTTTAAACGAAAATAATATTGACGGTTGTATTGTTGTACAAGCAAGGCAAACAACTCATGAAACGCAATGGTTAATTGAACTCTCTAAACAAAGTCATATTATAAAAGCTGTTGTGGGTTGGATTGATTTACGCAGTTTTGATTTAGCTGAACAATTAGAACAATATACAGACTTTACTGTTCTTAAAGGTTTTAGGCATGTACTTCAAGGTGAGCATAGTGATTTTATGCTTACAACTGAATTTATTAACGGTTTGAAAATTCTTGAAGAAAAAGGGTATACCTATGACCTTTTAGTGTTTGCTAATCAACTCCCTCAAACTATTGAATTAGTTAATCAATTTCAAACATTAAACTTTGTTATAGACCACATTGCTAAACCTGCTATTTTAGCTAGAGAAGGCTTTGAGCAATGGAAGGAAGCCATGTTTAAATTGGCGGAAAAGCCTAATGTATATTGCAAAGTGTCGGGCATGGTAACTGAAGCTGATATACACAACTGGAAAGCAGAAGACTTTACTCAATACCTTGAGGTAGTTTTTAATGCTTTTGGTGTTAAACGTGTCATGTTTGGATCTGATTGGCCGGTGTGTTTACTTGCTGGTGAATATGCCCAAATTAAACAAATTATTGAAGACTTTGTTTTGGTGAACTATCCAGACAATTTTGAAGACGTTTTCGGTAATAATGCGTTAGCCTTTTATCGAATAACGTAGGAAATTATTATGGAATATAGAAAACTAGGTAAAACTGATCTTAACGTTTCACGTTTAAGTTACGGCGCCTCACCTTTAGGTAGTGTTTTTAGAGATATTAGTGAAGACGATGGGATCAGAACTGTTCATACGGCAATTGATATGGGCGTTAACTTGATTGATGTTTCACCGTATTATGGTTTAACTAAGGCTGAAACTGTTTTAGGAAAAGCATTAAAAGGTATACCACGCGATAAATATATTTTATCGACCAAAGCAGGACGCTATGGCGCTGAATATGCTGATTTTGATTTTTCTGAAAAAAGAATAAGAAACAGTTTAGATGAAAGCTTAAGTCGTTTAGGTGTTGATGGCGTAGATATTTTATTTTTACATGACATAGAATTCGGTAATTTAGAACAAATATTTAATGAAGCTTTACCTTGCTTACAAGCATTAAAGCAAGAAGGCAAAGTACGTTATATTGGTGTAACCGGCTACCCGTTAAAAATGTTTTCTGAAACCATTAAACAGGCCGATATTGATTGTATTCTTACTTATTGCCGTTATGCTTTGTACGATAATTCTTTAGCTAATATCATTCCTTCACTTGAAGAAAAAGGTGTAGGTATCATTAATGCTTCACCTACCGGTATGGGGTTATTAACAAATCGAGGTGCGCCAGAGTGGCATCCAGGTAATCAACAATTGCTTGCTGCTTGTCAAAAGGCCGTAAAACTTTGTCAAAGCCAAGGTGTAGACATTACAGAAGTTGCTTTGCAATACGCGATAGACCATCCTGCAATATCATCAACTTTAGTTGGAACAGCCAACCCTGTTAATATTGTTAAAAACATTGAATGGGCAGAAAAGCCGATAAACCAAGCTTTAGTTAAAGAAATTAGAACGTTATTTGATAATGTACCTGTTGTTTGGCCATCAGGTTACCCTGAAAATCAAGATTAATTATCTTTACATCCATACTCAAAGTTTCAACTTAGTAGAAGCTTTGAGTATTTTTCACTCTTAACACCTATTCTCATTCCTTCGATATACATTCCTACTAAAGCCTAACTCTCTTTTGAATTGTGTTATTCGTATGCACTTTTCTTCATTACATTCTTTCTTGTTAAGAGTATTTAACTTCATCTCGGGTTAATGAATGTTAGCCAATTCATTTAAAAGCTCTACTTAACAAATGCTTCTCTAGCAGCTATTTCCCCTAATTTCTACGTTAAATTTACTTGCAATAGACCAGTTGTTGACGCGAAATTTGCCTTGAATTAAGAAAAACTATAAAGCTAAAGGCTAAATAAAATTATTTTTATATTTCAATCCGCTAAGTATCTCTTAAACCCAGTTTAGAACATCTATTAATATTAGAAAAATAAAGAAAAGCATGAGAAAGAGAAGGGTAATAAAAAACGCCTAATGCAGAACATTAAGCGTTTTTAGTGAAATAAACTGTATTTATTTCAAATGATGGATATTGTTAACTAGTCTTGAGATAAACTATAAACATAAGCGCTAATTACGTGAACTTTTTCTTCACCTAAAATATTAACCCAAGCTGGCATAACACCTGCTCGGCCATTTTTAATAGATTGTTCTATAACACGCTGAGAGCCGCCATATAACCAGATATTGTCAGTAAGGTTAGGTGCGCCTAATGGTATTCCCATAGCTAAACTACCTTTACCTTCAGGGCCATGACAAGCCGCACACATTTGAAACTTAGGTTTACCTGCTGAAGCAAGGGTAGGGTCAACTTCTCTGCCACTTAAACTCATTACATAAGCAGCAACTTCTTTAACGCCTTTATCGCCGCCAAGAGCTGTTTCCCATGCCATCATACCGTTAGCTTTTCTACCGTGTAAAATAGTGGTTTTAATTGCTTCCGGTGAGCCACCGTATAACCAGTCTTTATCTGCTAGATTAGGAAAGCCTGTTGTACCACGAGCATCAGAACCATGACATTGTGAACAGTTTTGTAAAAATAAACGTTGTCCAACTTTTAATGCTTCTTTATCAGCAGCTAGCTCTTCAATGCTGCGCGCAGCGTAAGCTTCAAAAATAGGACCATATTTTTCATCAGCAGCATGTATTTCACGATCGTATTGTACTAAAACGTTTGAACCTTCTTTTAAATATTCAGCTGTTTTAGCTTTAGATTCTTCTAGGTTTAATATGCCTTGGTTAGAGCTTTTCCAGCCTAATAAACCTTCCCAATTCCCTAACCCAGGGTAAAGAAGTAAGTAGCCAAAGCCCCAAATAATGGTAGCTAAGAAAAATGTACTCCACCATTTAGGAAGAGGGTTGTTTAATTCTTCGATGCCATCAAAAGTGTGTCCCATTGACTCACCTTCAGGAACACCAGCAAAGTTCTTTAAACACATACGTAAAATAAGGTACATAAATACCAACGTGCCTAGGGAAAGAACTGTAACCCATATACTCCAAAAGCTAGACATTAGTTTTTGTCTCCTGCTTGTTTACTTTCAACATTTTGGTTCGATACATTTGTTTTTACGTCGTCTTCTTCAAAAATAGAATTTGCAGCATCATCAAATGCTGATTTCCTTTTTTTGCTGTAAGACCAAACCACTATGATGATAAATAGTGCCAAAATTAGTAGGGCAAAAGCCCCTCGAAGCGTTCCGTAATCCATACTATTATCTCAACGCATGGCCAAGAGATTGAAGATACGCAACAAGTGCATCTATCTCTTTTTTGCCTTTAACAGCCGCTTTCGCATTGGCTATTTCTTCAGGAGTATAAAGAGGAATAGCATTACCATTTTCATCTTTATGGCTACGGTTTCTTGTTAAAAAGTTAAATGTTTCTAATTTTTTAGCGGTTAAATTACCATCTAAGTAATTTTCATCTAACCATTTAAAGCTTGGCATGTTTGATTCTGGAACAACTGAACGAGGATCAATTAAATGCGCTTTGTGCCAGTCATCACTATAACGTTGACCAACACGAGCTAGATCTGGTCCTGTTCTTTTTGAACCCCATAAAAATGGATGTTCCCATACAGATTCACCTGCAACAGAATAATGTCCGTAACGTTCTGTTTCTGCACGAAGAGGGCGGATCATTTGGCTATGACATACGTTACAACCTTCACGGATGTAAATGTCTCTACCTTCCATTTCAAGCGCAGTATAAGCTCTTAAGTTATCAACAGGTGTTGTTGTCGCTTTTTGGAAAAATAACGGTGTGATTTCAACTAGACCACCGATACTAATTGCCATAATAGTGAAGATAAAGAAGCGACCAACGTTTTTTTCTAAACTTTCATGTTTGTTTTTCATTACTGCCTCCTTATGCCATTTCTATTTTTTTAAGACTGTTATCTGGTGCGTAGATTGTTTTAATCATGTTGAAAATCATTAAACCAAAACCTGCTACCACTAAAACACCGCCAACAAAACGAATAAAGTAGAATGGGTATGAAGCGGTTAAGCTTTCAACAAAACTATACGTCAATGTACCGTCAGCATTTACAGCACGCCACATCAAGCCTTGCATTACACCAGAAATCCACATAGCTACAATATAAAGAACAATACCTGTAGTGTGCATCCAGAAATGAATGTTGATTAAACGAATACTGTACATACGGCCTTGATTAAATAACACTGGAATTAGGTGATACATAGCACCAATAGATACCATAGCAACCCAGCCTAAAGCACCTGAATGTACGTGGCCTATAGTCCAGTCGGTGTAATGAGAAAGTGCGTTAACTGATTTAATTGCCATCATAGGACCTTCAAACGTAGACATACCGTAGAAAGATAATGAAACAATTAAGAAACGAAGAATAGGATCGTGACGAAGTTTATGCCACGCGCCTGATAACGTCATAATACCGTTTATCATTCCACCCCATGAAGGTAAGAATAAAACGATAGACATAACCATACCAACTGATTGAGCCCAATCAGGTAAAGCTGTGTAATGAAGATGATGTGGACCAGCCCAAATATATAACGAAACTAAAGCCCAAAAATGCACGATAGATAAACGGTAAGAATAAACAGGACGCTCAGCTTGTTTAGGAACAAAGTAGTACATCATACCTAGGAAACCAGCGGTTAATAAGAATCCAACGGCATTATGTCCGTACCACCATTGCATCATCGCATCGATAGCACCAGAGTATATGGAATAAGATTTCATCATGGATACAGGAATAACCATGCTGTTACCAATATGTAAAACAGCAACTGTTAATATGAAACCACCAAAAAACCAGTTAGCTACATAAATATGAGACGTTGTTCGTTTAACTACCGTACCGAAAAATACAGTGGCATACGAAACCCAAACAACAGCAATTAAAATATCAATCGGCCATTCTAATTCGGCATATTCTTTACTACTGGTGTAACCCATAGGTAAAGTAATAATGGCTAATATAATAACTGCTTGCCAGCCCCAAAAAGTAAAAGGTACAAGTTTTCCACCAAATAAGGCTACTTTACAGGTTCTCTGCACTACGTAATACGAAGTGGCAAATAAGGCGCTAGTACCAAATGCAAAAATTACAGCATTGGTATGAAGAGGGCGTAAACGGGAGTATGTAAGCCAAGGCGTCTCAAAATTTAAAGCTGGCCAAATTAATTGCGCAGCGATAAGAACACCTATTAATGTACCTACGAATCCCCAGATGACAGTCATAACAGTAAATTGACGAACAACATTCATGTTGTAATCAACTGTCGACGTATTACTTTGACTCATGTTTTGGTTCCACATTTAAATTATTAATTATTTTGACGTTTCTTATCATGTATAAATAAAATATTACGTACTTCTAACTAGTATTTATAGACTAGAAATGAGAATTTACACAATCCATAGAAAACTGGGCGAAATGATAGACATTTAATCGACTAATGTCATTACTCAAAGGTTGAAATATTGTTCTAAATCATAAAAAAAACGATTGACGATTAAAAACAAGGCTAAAATAGCGTAAATTATTAATTATAGTGATAATAAGTAGTAAGAATTTTGATTAAAATTAAAACAATTCCATTTGTATTAGTATTTCTCGTATTTTGTTTTTTTGGTTGTGAACAAAATAAAAAAGCAAAAATAGAGATGAGAGAACTTAAGTGTATTTCAACTCAAACACCTTGTTTGATCAAATCACCTTCAGGTAATTTTTCTGTTTTATTTAATATTGAACCTGTAGTTACCGAAAACCCTTTCGATATTGTTTTGATTTCAGAAAGCAAATACTCGATTCAAAAAGTATCTGCTTACATGGAAGGGAAAAATATGTTTATGGGGAAAATCCCTTTATTTTTTGAACTTAAGTTAGCGGAAAATGAGCCTTATTACCAAGGGCAAAAAATGCGTTATGTGGCGAATACTATGCTGGGAAGTTGCAGTGAAGAGAACATGCGTTGGATAATATTATTTGAAGTTATATTAGATACCCCCCAAGGGAAAAATATTATTGAACGTTTTTCTGTTGAATTTGATAGTGTGCAAGCTTTTAATGAACAATAGTGATTTACTGACACGGTGATATTTTTATTGTAACGCGTAACGTGTGGTTTTTATTTTTATGTGAGTAAACATAACGTGCAAAATTCTAGAAAATTTATTATTGAAAAAGATAAAAACGAATATCGACTTTTGTTTTCTGCAATGGCAAGTCCTTGTGAAGTATTAATGGAAATTCCTAGTGCATTACATACATCTAAAAAAATAGATGAATTGGTGAATAAATTAGCAAAAGTGATCACCGATGAAGTTTGGAGAATTGAAGACAAATACAGCCGATACGACTCTCGTAGTGTTTGTAGCCTTATTAATAATAGTAAAGGGCAAACTGTGTCAATTGATCAAGAAACATATTTATTGCTGAACTTTGCTCATGTTTGTTACGAACTGAGTGATGGGTTATTTGATATTACATCAGGTATTTTACGTAAAGTATGGACATTCAATGGCAGTGATAATATTCCTGATAAAGCACAGGTTGAAGCTATTTTACCTTTTATTGGTTGGAATAAAGTTAAGGTTAGTCAACAAGCTATTACGTTGCCAAACGGCATGGAGATTGATTTTGGTGGTATAGGTAAAGAATACGCAGTAGATCGTTGTATTCTTTTAGCTAAAGAAATAACAGAATATCCTATTTTAATTAATTTGGGGGGAGACTTAGCTGCTACAAAACCGAGAGAGAATAATAAGCCTTGGGTTATTGGTGTCGAACATCCCGGTTTTGAGAATAAAACTAATATGGTGGTTTCGCTATATCAAGGCGCATTAGCAACCAGTGGTAATGCTAAGCGTTTTTTATTAAAAGATGGTGTGCGTTATAGCCATATTCTTAATGCTAAAACGGGTTGGTCAATTATTAATGCTCCTCGATCAATCACAGTTTCTTCCGAGCAATGTGTACAGGCAGGTATTTTAGCAACATTATCTTTATTACAAGGCGAAAATGCAGAAGCTTATTTAGATGATCAGGAAGTAAAATATTGGGCTGTAAGGTAAAAATTTAATATAAAAAAACGCCATTTAAAAATTAAATGGCGTTTTGTTCAAATCTAGTATGAATGACTAGTAATTAAAACCAACATGTTGATGGATACGAACAATAAGTTGTTCTTTATCTTTAACAAAGTCTAATTTTTTTGCTAAGAGTTCTAGTGTATCTTCAACTTGGTTTAAAAACTTACCATAACCGTGAGACGTTCTGTCTGCTTTAGTGGCAACAAATACAAATTGAATTTTATCAACCAGTTTGTCAGCATTCCACTTACAAGTATAACCACACGCATCATGTTCAGGATTGTAGCCTAAGTTAATGAGTTCACCATTTGTAGCAACAAACTCTTCATCTGTAACTCTTACAATTGGTACTAAACCATTGGCAATTACAGCCCCGTTGTTTAAATTAAACTGTTTAGCTGAGCTTATAAATGCATCAGCAATTAAGCTATAAAGTGCGTTATAGTTTTCATTATCTAATTCTTTTTTATCAACCAGTTGCTTAATTCTACGGTTAAAGCGAATATCTGCTACAGCGTAAGTTAATGCGCTATCGTTTTCAGGTAGCACAACGTCATCAGTTAAATATCTTTTACTTAATGGTCTAAGCTTGTGTACTTGTAAGCCTTCGTCGCCTTTTTCTTTAGAGAAAAGATCAAAGGTTAAGTGCTGGTGATCACATACGCGGAATTGCTCTTTTCCAATTCCCGTTTTTTCTGCAAATTGGGTTACTGCTTTTAATACTTTTCTATGGAATTTAGCCGAATCTTGACGAATATCTGAACCATTCGATAAAAATACTAATGTTATTTTTTTCGCTCTTTTACTACCATCGAAATAAGCATGCTCACTTTGGTGATATAATGAGTTATATAAAAATAGTATTTGTTGATTAGTTTGCGCTGTTATCTTTTCAGGGCTAAATCGTACACGAGTAAATTTATCGTTACCGACAAATTGACCACTTTCAATGTGTAATTCTTCGTTAATATCAAAAAAGATTTTTGAAAGTTTTTTATAAAAAGACAAGTAAGGTTGATCTGAATCTTTCTCTGACGCATCAGAAAATTTAGCAATAAGTTCATCGGTTACATAAAACTTAGCTAATAAATACTGGTTCTCACGAGCAGACGATGGAATAAATGCTTTGTGTTGTGCATTTCTCATTCGAGATGAAGACATTTAAAAATCCCTTAAGTTATTTCATTAGTTCGATTATAAGAAATCATTATGGCTAATTTATTACAAATAATATTTGTTTTAAATCAACCTTAGATTTTACTGTTGTTTGTTTGCCTATTTATAATTCAAAACAGGACTTATACCTATTCCATTAATTTTATTGGTTATTTTTATTATTAAAATAGCGCTGTTTATTAACAGAATTTGTATTACATAAATTTATTATTATGTTTATTCACCAAAAGAGTCTTACTCAAATAATGAATTTCTATGTGAATATAATACTTCATTTTTATGACTGTACTATTACAACCTAATGTTTATACCCAATTTAAATCACTATGTATATAGTGGTTTATAAAATACCGTTATTATGAATATAAATTAAAACATATATGTATATAATAATGTTTTTCTTTATAAAACCACTTCTACTTTTATGTTTATTACTCAAATTATTGATATTCTTAACAGTAAAAAATTGAATAATGTGTGGTTTTTCCTTATCAGTTATTAGCATTTTTCTGATTGTATTTCCGTAAATATCCTTTTAAGAAAGTAGGTGAGTTTGGTTGTTTAATAGATTGGGGGGATTTTAAGCTTCATCATGTTTATGGCTAATACTCGTTACGCTAATGTCGTATAAAGACACGAACTGCCATTGAATATTTAAGTTATAAAGCGCCATGCCATATATTTTGTCATCTTTCTTATTTTGTTTATAAGCAGGTCTCGGATCTTGTTCTAGTATCTGGCGTATAAATGTTTCTAGTTCTGGGTACTTTTTGTTTAAAATTTGTAGGGAGTGTTTAGCCTCATCATTAAAGCTAATAGAAATTGTTTTTTTAGGTGTTTCTTGTGCGTAACTTGCCTGCGCGTCAACAATAGCGTCAGAATAAGGAATGTAAGGTTTTATATCGAGAACAGGAGTGCCGTCTAATAAGTCGAGTCCTGAGATATTCAGTATGACGCTTTTAGCTTGTGTGGTGTTTTCTGGATTATTAATTACTTCAATGCTGTCGAGTTTAACAACAGACATACCAATAGGATTAGGCCTGAAAGTAGAGCGTGTAGCCAAAGCGCCTATTTTAGCATTACCGCCCAAGCGTGGTGGTCTCACTAAAGATTTCCAGCCTTGAGCTTGTGTGCCATGAAAAACAAATATCACCCATATATGACTGAAAGCTTCTAATCCCCGAACAAGTTCTACGGTATTTGCATCGCCTAAAAGCGTAATACTCCCTTTAGCCGAATTGACTAAACCGGGTTGTCGAGGTATAGCAAACTTTTCTTTATAAGGAGAGGAAACCTTGCCAATGTAATTTAACGCTATGCTGTCTGGCATGTTTTTAATTCGTAGAAGTAGGTTTTAAGTAATAAGCTTGTCCATAACAAACTGTTGTAGCAATACATTGTTTTGCTGTACTGCCACCAGTAAGCATAGTGCAACCACTGAATACAATTGCGTTAGCTTTTAGTTCACTGGCTTTTTTTCTCGCGTCTGTGCGTGCAATAATTTCGTTTGGTTTTGCATGATGTGCTTTAAGTTGACAATCTTCACCTTCAACTACACCTAGGTATTTATGTGGACCAGTAATATCAGCAGCAGACGCATAGATTTTAACTTTTGATGGCGCAAAGTAGTTAGTAAAGTTTTCAGCATCTAAATTTGTACTTGTATCAAATTTACTACTACAGCTTGTTAACAATGATAAGGCGAGTATGGTTAAAAGAGTGTTTTTCATTGCATTTCCATTTAGTTTTTTGACAATACTAGTTGTAAAGACAAGTAAGGCGAACATAAGTTCGCCTTTATAAATTATCTAATCTAAATAATGATTAAGTATTAGGTTTACTTAACTCGCATACCAGGTTGAGCGCCATCTTCTGGATTGAGTATCCATAAGTCTTCACCGCCAGGTCCTGCTGCTAATACCATGCCTTCAGACAGTCCAAAACGCATTTTACGAGGAGCAAGGTTAGCAACCATAACTGTTAATTTACCAATAAGATCTTCAGGCTGATAAGCTGATTTTATCCCCGCGAATACTTGGCGAGTTTCACCACCTTCAACTGAATCTAAAGCAAGTTCTAGTCTTAATAGTTTATCGGCTTTTTCAACATGTTCAGCTTTAACAATTTTAGCAATACGTAAGTCAATTTTAGCAAAGTCGTCAAAACTAATTTCAGGAGAAATAGGATCTGAAGCAAGTGGGTTGTTGAAATCCATTTTAGGTTTTTCAACCGCTGCAGGTTTTTTCTTTTTCTCTTTTGCTGGTTTAGCTGCTTCTTCTTTCGCCGCTAGGTTATCTTTCGATGCATCTGTCATGGCATTGATTTTGTCCATATCAACACGTTGTAATAAGGCTTTAAACTTATTAATTTTGTGATTCGTTAATAAAACTTTATGACCTTCCCAAAGTAACTCATCGTTTAAAAATGCTTCAGTGCTTTCTGCAAGCTTAGGTAGAACCGGTTTTAAGTAGATCATTAACGTACGGAACATGTTAATACCAAGCGAACAAATATCTTGTACTTCTTGCTGCTTAGTTTCGTCTTTAACTAACTGCCATGGTTCTTTTATCGCAATATATTCATTAACTTTATCGGCTAATGCCATTATTTCACGCATAGCACGGCTAAAGTCACGATTTTCGTAATGTTGGGCAATACTGTCACCAGCATTCATTACTTCGTCAGCTAACGCTTGATCATCAATATTGGTTGATAACATGCCGTCGAAACGTTTAGATATAAAACTAGCACAACGAGAAGCGATGTTGACGACTTTACCAACTAAGTCAGAATTTACACGCTGTGCAAAATCTTCTAGGTTTAAATCTAAGTCATCAATACGGCTGGTTAATTTAGCCGCGTAGTAATAACGTAAGTACTCAGGGTTTAAATGTTCTAAATAAGTACGACCTTTGATAAAGGTGCCTTTTGATTTAGACATTTTAGCGCCATTAACGGTAACAAAACCATGAGCAAAAACAGAAGTAGGTTTACGGTAACCAGCGCCTTCTAGCATGGCAGGCCAAAATAGGCTATGGAAATAGATGATGTCTTTACCAATAAAATGATAAAGCTCAGCATCAGAATCTTTATTCCAAAAGCTATCAAAGTCGATGTTTGATCTATTACATAAGTTTTTAAAGCTACCCATGTAACCAATAGGTGCGTCTAACCAAACGTAAAAGTATTTACCAGGAGCATTTGGAATTTCAAAACCAAAGTATGGAGCATCACGACTGATATCCCATTGATTAAGCCCAGACTCAAACCATTCAGCAAGTTTGTTGGCCATTTCTTCTTGTAGCGCGCCACTACGCGTCCAGTTTTGTAGCATTTCTTCAAACGCTGGTAAATCAAAAAAGTAATGTTCTGAATCTTTTAATACCGGAGTTGCGCCTGATACAACAGAACGAGGGTTAATAACATCAGTAGGTGAGTAAGTAGCACCACAGTTATCACAGCTATCGCCGTTTTCGTCTTCGCTTTTACATTTAGGACAAGTGCCTTTAATAAAGCGATCAGGTAAAAACATACCTTTTTCCGGATCATATAATTGCGAAATAACACGTGTTTTTATATGGCCATTGGCATGTAATGTATTGTAAATCTCATGAGCAAAGGTTTCATTCTCTTCACTGTGAGTTGAATGGTAGTTGTCGAAGCTGATATAAAAACCAGCAAAGTCAGCCATATGTTCTTCACGCACACCTGCAATCATTTCTTCAGGTGTTACACCTAGCTCTTGTGCTTTAAGCATGATTGGTGTGCCATGTGCATCATCAGCACAAACGAAATAAGTTTCGTGACCACGCATTCGTTGAAAACGTACCCAAATATCTGTTTGAATATGTTCAAGTAAATGGCCTAAATGGATAGAACCATTGGCGTAAGGTAGGGCACATGTTGCTAATATTTTTCGTTTTTCAGTCGTTAGCTGAGATGACTTTGATTCAGACATATAAAGTTTACATATTTAAGGTGGTAATTATGGGGAGAATGGTACAGAATTTACAGATACTTTTCATTAATAATTCTCGCTAAGTGACCAATTAATTAATCTTATTGGTATTAGTTCGATAAAGTGTCTGAAAACCATGTTCTCTAAGTTTTTTTCTAGTAAAACCGTACCTCAAGAATCGCAAGATTTGATTATGAGTTTTTTAACTGAATACCACAGCGATTCTTTTCCTGATGGAATACTTAAAATTAGCTCGGTTCCTCATATTGTTTTAGTTGATGGTTGTATCGTTATTAACGTTGATTTACCTTTTCCTTGTGATGGTGAATTAGATGAGATGAGTGACGCATTAACTGAGTTGCTTAATCAAACCACTATTATTAAACCTGATTATCAAATTAAACCCGTTAGACAACATTCCTTAAAAGGTATCAGTAATATTATTGCGGTTACCTCAGGTAAAGGTGGTGTGGGTAAATCTACAACAGCCGTTAATCTTGCTTATGCACTAATTGCAGAGGGAAGCACTGTGGGGATTTTAGATGCCGATATTTACGGGCCGTCACTTCCTACCATGCTGGGATTGAAAGGGCAGCAACCTTCGTCGAGCAATGGTAAATCAATAATGCCACTTAACGCTAATGGTCTTACGGCTATGTCGGTAGGTTTTTTGGTGGGAGATGAAGATGCAACGGTTTGGCGTGGCCCAATGGCAAGTAGAGCCTTTAGCCAATTATTAAATGAAACCTTATGGCCAGAGCTTGATTATCTTATTGTCGATATGCCACCTGGTACAGGTGATATTCAATTAACTTTGTCGCAAAGTGTGCCTGTTGCCGCGGCTATTGTGGTTACAACGCCTCAAGATATAGCGCTAACAGATGCTATCAAAGGCATTACTATGTTTGATAAAGTTAAAGTACCGGTATTAGGTTTAGTTGAGAACATGAGTTACCACGTATGTGAAAACTGTGGTCATCAATCACATCTTTTTGGTGAAAATGGTGGTGTACATACCGCAAAAGATAAAAACATTCCCCTTTTAGGTCAACTTCCTTTAAATATTCAAATAAGACAAGATGCAGATAATGGTAACTCATCGGTTTTACAAAATAGCACTAGCGATATAACCCTGTTATACCGTAAACTAGCGCGCAATGTAGCAGCTGAGTTGTTTTATCAACTTGATGCAAGAAGCCCGAATACAGCAGATATATGTTTTAGCGACGAATAATTTTTAGATAACAGACATATAACTGCCACATAATTATAGAAGAAAAAAAGTATGAGACTGTCTGATAAAGATATAGAACAATCTATTAACGATGGAAAAATTTGTATTGATCCAATGCCTGATGTTTCAATGATCTCAGGGGTAAGTGTTGATATTAGACTAGGCAACGAATTTAGAGTTTTTAAAGAACATACAGCCCCCTATATTGATTTAAGTGGTCCTAAAGCTGAAATGCAAGAAGCTATGAACTCGGTAATGAGTGACGAAATTCATATTGCAGATGGTGATGCTTTTTTCTTACACCCCGGTGAACTTGCTTTAGCAGTAACGTATGAGTCAGTTACTTTACCTGATGATATTGTAGGCTGGTTAGATGGTCGTTCGTCATTAGCGCGTTTAGGGTTAATGGTACACGTTACAGCACATCGAATTGATCCCGGCTGGTCAGGTCAAATCGTTTTAGAGTTTTATAATAGCGGTAAATTACCTTTAGCTTTACGTCCTAAAATGAAAATAGCAGCATTAAACTTTGAAACGATGTCGAGCAGTGCGTTACGTCCATACAATAAAAGAGATGATGCTAAATATAAAGGTCAGAAGGGGGCTGTGGCGAGTCGTATTAGTCAAGACGATACTTCTGAATAATTAACTTTTATCATATTTTATTACTTGTTTTGTTAGGTGTTTCTTGAAATTAGCATTTAAAATATTAGGACTGCTCATTATTACTAGTATGATTTTTATTAGTATTGTGAGCTTTCTTGCACTGCAATCCCAACCTCAATTTAAAAACTACAATGCTGTTAATGTGCAAGCGGCTACCCAAAGCAAAGCGGCAGCGAAACGTTTTATAGACTCTTTAAAAAATAAGAAACAGCCTGTTTTATTGTCTTTATCTCAAACTGAAATTAATGGTTTGAATGCCTTGCTAAATCGAGCTTTTCCACAAATTTCATCTGATGTTATTATTCTAAATGAAGCAGCTAAAATTAAGGTGTCGATTGAATTGCCTTTTCCTAAGACATTTAAATATTTGAATATTTCTGGTGATCTGCATCCTTCTAATAACGGTATAAATCTCGGCGATGTTAATGTAGGTGGCTTAACATTTTCAGGTAATCAACTGGTATCTTTTAGCCGTTGGTTTGTTGATTGGTTTATACAAGATAAGCTAGGAACAAATTTAGTTTCTATGGTGCAATGGGTTAAGCTAAACGATCAACATATACGTACAAGCTTATTTATTCCACAAGAAATGAATGAGTTAAATAAAAGTTCTTCGGCACTTTTTGCCTTAAGAGATAACCTTGCTCTTTTTGGTGATGTACCTAAAATAAAATTTTATCATCATGCTTTAGCTGAGCATTTAGATCAGCTAGAAAACCCAGCCAGTAAAAATAGAAAACTCGCTTACTACATTCAGTTTATGTTTACGTTAGCACATCAGCAAACATCTGTAGCGAACACCAGCCAATCACAAAGTAAAAAGCGTGCGGTACAAGAAAACTACTCAGCGTTAATGGCGTTGGCTCTTTATTTTGGTTCTGACACTTTTGAATTACTTGTTGGCGATGTTTCAAATTTAAATGAAGCACAAATAAGGAAACGAAACTTTTTAAGAAATAAAGTGACTTTACGTAACCGTATAGACTTACAAAAACACTTTATTTATTCTGTTGCTTTACAATTGTTTGGCAATAGCTCAGCAAGTGATGCCATTGGTGAAATAAAAGAATTCCTAGACAGTAACCCCGGTGGTAGTGGTTTCAGCTTTGCAGACTTAATGGCTGATAGGGCTGGAACTCGTTTAGCTAAACTAGCAACAACGTCAGAGGCATCAGCACTTCGATTACAAAAACTATTCAGTAAAAATATTGAAGAAAGTGACTTCATGCCTGAAATTCATGGCATACCAGAAGGTATTTCAGCGGATACATTCAATCTTGATTACCGAGATGTTGATTCAATAGAATATAAAAAAATGATTTCGGTTCTTGATGAACGGTTAGCAGAATTAACTTTGTACGATTAGATTGTGATATACCCATTACCACTCAAGGTCCCACTGAAACCGGCATCTTGAAGGGTTCGCGTATAACTATAAAAATCATTCTTAACATTGTCTATTTATTTAAAATATGGTGTCTTTTGATTGTTAACATTAATATGTAAACTTAGGTGTATAAAATATTCCTAATACCTTAGCTAGTTAACCTCAGCTCGGGATAAGCAAAGTTACTCAACAAGCTATTTTTATGCCTAACTTCGTTGAATTTATGACTAATAGCCTGCTATTAGATAGAAAAATTCGCCTTGTTATACACAAAAATATCAATGTTGAGAGACTAATATAGCTTAAGAAAATAACGATATATATTAAATTGTTGATAAGTAATAGCTTTAATTCATTCACTAACATTCATTAACCCGAGTTGAGGTTAATTAATTAGATTGAAGCACTGGAATAAGAATGAGTAAGATCTTAATGAAAATCCTAGGTTAGCTTGGGAAATGTTTTTCTGTAATAGCTATTTCATTGATGAGTGAAATGGCTATAAATATGAGTTGTAATATAAATGAGTGATATAAATAAAACAGCAAGCCACTTAATTGTGGACTGGGGTACGACAAATTTTCGTGCGTTTGTAATGAATGCAAAGGGTAAGATGCTAGATAAAAAAGAATTACCTATGGGCTTGTTACAAGTTGATGACGGTAATTTTGCTAAAGCATTAAAAAGTGTTTTAAATGGCTGGATTGAACATTTTGAATTATTGCCTATTTATATGGCTGGTATGGTTGGATCTCAATTAGGTTGGGTTAACGTAGAATATGCAAGCACTTCGATTGACGAAGCAGGCTTACTTAAAAAAGCACATCGTTTTGATTTACCGTGGGGACCACAAGCGGTCATTATTCCAGGAGTAAGCCATCAATCTGAAACAGGCGCTTATGATGTAATGCGTGGTGAAGAAGTTCAACTTTTTG
This sequence comes from Pseudocolwellia sp. G5-9, assembly GCF_055808995.1. NCBI lineage: Bacteria > Pseudomonadati > Pseudomonadota > Gammaproteobacteria > Alteromonadales > Colwelliaceae > Pseudocolwellia > Pseudocolwellia sp. G5-9. The sequence continues at coordinate 891,680 of NZ_CM147893.1, read as the reverse complement.
GTTTAGCCAAAATAGTTAAACAAAGCTCTTTAGATGCTATTTTACCTGGTACACACAGCAAACATGCTAATTTTATTAATGGTAAAATGACGAGTTTTTCATCATTCATGACAGGCGAGCTGTTTTCAGTTATTTCAAAATATACCATCTTAGGTAAAGGTTTACCGGAACAGGTTGATAGCCAAGTCGCTTTTACTCGAGGCGTAAAAGAAGGGCAGTTAACCAATAGTTTAACGAGTACCTTATTTGCTGCAAGAACACACAGATTATTTAATAATATTGAAGAAAATGAAGTATTAGATTATTTATCAGGTTTATTAATTGGTAACGAATTAAAAAGTTTGAAGAATAACCACGTATTTTTAGTGGGTGGTAAAAGTTTGTGTGAAAGATACAAAACAGCTTGTACCGAACTCTCAATATTTTCAACTTATATCAGTGGTGACGAGTGTTTTCTTGCTGGTATGGCAGATTTAATCACCGTTTTAAATGAAGGTTAAAATAATGACTAAAGGTTACAAACTTGAAGAGCATCTTCCCTTAATAGCCATCATTCGTGGCGTATTACCTGAAAACGTCGTGCGCATTGGCCAAATCTTAATTGATGAAGGCTTTACAATGATTGAAGTGCCATTAAATAGCCCTGATCCATTAGTCAGTATTAAAAAGCTAGTTGACGCTTTTGGTGATAAATATCTTATTGGTGCTGGTACGGTTACTACGCCACAAAAAGCTAAAGACGTAATTGCGACAGGCGCTAACTTAGTGGTTACACCTAATATGAATACAGAAGTAATTAAACTTTCTGTTGCTGCTGGCTGTGCAACTTTTCCAGGTATAGTTACACCAACTGAAGCATTTGATGCCATAGCTGCTGGCGCAACAGGCATTAAGTTATTTCCTGTTTCAGCTTTAGGTTTAGATGGTTACAAAGCATTAAAATCTGTATTACCTCCCGAAACACTTTCTTTCCCTGTTGGCGGAATTGATCCTACTGTAGAAAGTATGAAACCTTTATTAGATATTGGTGCTAACGGTTTTGGTTTAGGTTCATCTTTATATAAACCTAATATGACAGATGAGCAAGTACGTGCAAATGCAAAGCAATTTGTTGAAACATTTAAAAGTCTCACCTCTAAATAATTGAACTATGGTCTGTTGAGATTTGCTGATTGTTTTTACATCAGCGTTAGCCTTTTATACAAGGCAGAGGATATGTTTCTATTCTACTCTAATAGGCGATAATGTTGTATAAATGGCAAATAAACGCTGTTCTACAGATCCGTTTAAATGCTTGTTGCTCATTGTTGCAATGAATTTACATAGCACAACTATGCTAGATCCCTTGCGCCGCGAGCAACAAGTATTTAATTCAAACAAAATTTAAACATGAAAGATCAACAGACTCTAGTTAAAACTAAGTAACCTATTTGTAATCATTTTATTTAATAGTCGTTGCGCTTGTAAAAGGTTATTCCTGCTGCAATCTATTATTAAATATCGCTGCTCCAGAAATTACGATTGTTGTGGTTTTATCAAATTCTACATTTAGATACTGTTTACTTTAATTGTACTCGTCCTTTGGGGCAGTCGAGCAATACTTGCATTGTGGGATTACGACCATCTAAATTTTCAACGATAATTTCCAGTCCCAAGATATTAAAGAGTGTTTCGAGTTCATCTGATTGAGAGCTAATCACCATTAATGAATGAAACTCACAACCTATTGGAGATGTAGCGGCTGGATGTGGCGATCGTTTATCCCATTGAATGAAGAATGGAGAACCATTAATTACAGGATCCTTAATGGTCATCGAAGTCCACATCAAGGTATCTCCGTTTGGTAAAGTACGTCCTCCTGGTTTTAGATCTGTTGTATGGTAACCATGTTTTTGAAGCCAACTTTTAGTCGTCTTAATATCTTTTGTTGAAACAGCAAAGCGCATAGGAGTCGCATGATCAAAAGGTAAAAGCCACTCTGCTAACTTGGGTACTTTGTTTTTTTCTTGAGGTGCTAACACCTCTAAGTATGTTTGCGGGCCAAGTGATATTAGAGAGTTTTGAGTTCCTCCAGGGTGCAATCCACCAAAGACGGTATCAACTCCAGTTATGTCCTTAATTTGCTTGCTTCCTTTATTTAGATCAGAAGCAGCAACAACAATATGATCTATACGCAGACTACCGTTATCCTTTATTTTGTCAGAATAACTCTGTGCCATCACAGAACAAACCGTAAAACTATTTAACATAAATGTTAATAACACTATCAGATTACTTCTTGACATAATTATCACCTTTTATATACGAAATTTAAACGCCCCAAAATTATCGTTTATTGAGAACGATTATATACCCGTTACCAATCAAGAGGCTATTTCAGAGCACTTGAGCGATATCAATTCAAGGCAATGCTTTGTAATAATGGTCGTTCCCTTATAAAAAGCACTACGAAGGGGATATATACTAAACACATCAAGTTAATATGTCACTTTACAAATCTGGGAGGCTTTAGTAACACTTATTATTGATGGTAACTATTCTATGTGGTTGCTTTGAAACTCCGCTGTTCACTATATGAATACCATCTTTTGGTATTTCTAATTCGATTATTTCAATATCGTCATTATATTTAACTTTCTGAATGGTCGCTTTCATCGGAGAACGATACAGTCTATTAAATACTGTGTGGAAATATTCATCCAGCATGAGGACTTGCTCCAGAAATTTACGGTACGCTAGTTAAAAGATCAAAACATATAAATTATGTGAAAGTTATTTAGGTGGCTCAAGGTCTTAATGCCCATCAATAACATAATATCCCCGTTGTTATTCAATATGCAGGTTATAGTTGCAACTCATATCTTTATATAGCAAGGGGATAAAATAATAGTGAGTAAAAGTTTGAAGCACGCACATTTGGCTTTATCAATAGCCACCGTATTAAATATCCCTTTTGTTGGCTATGCCGCACAAGAATCAAAAGATAATGCATTAGAAGTGATTGAAGTGCTAGGACAAGCAAATAATTCCCAAGGCTTATCAGTTAAAGATGCCGCTATTGATGGCCCATTTGGTGATAACTTAGCGCTAAAAGATATCGCACGTTCTGTTACGCCTATTTCCAGTGAGTTAATTGAGCAACTTAACATTACGACATTACAAGATGTTTTAGCGGTTAGCCCAAACACATACTCGGCTAGTGGCTTTGGTGCGCCAAGTTTACCGACTATTCGTGGTCAGTTAGGTGAACTGTTTCAAGACGGAACTCGACGTCAAGCAGGTAACAATGGTTTTGGTGTACCGTTATCATTTAACTCGGTAGAACAAATAGATGTAGTGAAAGGTGCTCCACCGGTGTTATTCGGCTCAAGCCAACGTAATGGTGGTTTTGTTAATTTACATTCTAAAACCGCTTCAACAGATGAAAGCAAAGGCAAAGTTAATTTATCGGCAGCACGTTGGGATCAATATCGAGCGCAAGTTGATTACACGGGCGCTATTATTAAAGATAAAGTCGGCTTTAGAATAAGTGCTGAACATATAGATAACGGCAGTTTTTATGATTACGCGGGTATGGAAAGCGACAGCTTATATGCTGCATTACGTATTTTACCTGACGATAAAAGTAGCTGGGATATAAACTTTGAATTATTCCAAGTTGAATTTACCGACAACGCGGGCATTAATCGCCCAACACAAGCCTTGATTGACAATGGTTTGTACATTACAGGTCAAGGCGTTCAAAGCAATGGCAGTACTGTACCAGCAGCAGGTTCAATTGTTTCTCCAACAGGGCAAGTTAAATTAGATAGAAGCACGGTATTAACAGATCCAGACAATCAAAACGAAGCCACTACCTATTTATTACACAGTGTTTATAAACGTGAACTGACTCCAAGCTTGTTGCTTAAAAACACAACGTATTTTCAACACTTACAACGTGAAGAAATTTCACAAAACAGTTTTGTTGAAATTATCGATGGCGCAGATACTGCACAAAATAGAACAGAACTTAGTTATTTATGGAATAGCGATCAGCAAACTATTTTTGCTTTAGATGTGCGCTACAACAAAGTATTAGGTTACAGTCAATTTACAACTGAAGCTGATTCACCTATTGATTTAACGGGCCCCATTTCAAATCGTCGTATTCCTTTAACCGCAGAACAACAAGCGCGTTTAGTTGAGCTTCGCCCCGGTGTTTTTGTTTCACCAGGTGCGCAATACGATACGAATAACGATGGTACGGGCGACTTTAATTTGTCAGATACTACCGATTCACGCTCTATACAAACAGGTTTAGCCATTCAACACGATTCAGACTGGACTACTAATTTACATACTACTGTTGGCTACCGCGCAGACTTTTATGATGTTAAAGCAAGTGATCCTATAGCACCAGAAGGTCAAGTTGCAGCAAGCGACAGCATTCATGAAGTATTACATTCAGCGCATTTAAGCTTTAATTATACGCTTACCAGCGACTTTACTGCTTATGGTACAGCGAGTTATAACGAAGCGACATCAAACAGTATGGCAGGTGGTACCGCATTAGGTGGTGGTAACATTATTAGTGAGCAAAATTTTGCTACTGAAAATACGTTAGTTGAAGTTGGTTTGAAATACGCGCCCACTGATAGCGATTGGTATGCTGATGGCGCTGTATTTAGTCAACGTCGTAGTTTACGTAATAGAGACGGTAGTAATACCGGTATTCGTACACAAGGTTTTGAAAGCCAAGTGTTTTACGATGCTTATCCTTATTGGATAAGTGCAGGTTACAGCTATATTGATGCAAGTTACGACAATTCAGCAAGCAGCCAAGACTCTGCTCAAATAGCCGATGCGTTTGATAATTCACGTCCAGACATTATTGCAGGTACAAGTGTTGGTGCACCAAGCTTTACTTCTTTTGCTCCGTCGAATAGGCAAGTACAAGGTATTCCTGAGCAATCTTTTAGTGTTAATGGCCAATATTCAATTAGTGCGCAATGGCAAGCGGGTTTCTCTGGTCTATATACCAAGAGTTATCCATTAGACTTTTTAGCAACGGTTAATATTAGAGATCAATACACCCTAAACGTTAATACCAGCTATACCTTTACGCCAAGTACAAAATTACGTTTTGACGTAAATAACGTGACTAATCAAAAGAATTGGCGTCCAGTATTTGAAGGCGGTTACTTTGGCGCAACCTTAGTATTTCCTGAATTACCCATTAACGCCAAGTTAACCCTTACTCATTCTTTCTAAAAGTACGGGTATATAACAACAAGTTTTAAAAACACACTTTAAAGATAAAGCGTTTAATTTTAAGCGCTTTCATAAAGTATTTAAAAGAGACAAATATGATTAAAAAATTATTGTTATTAGTGATCGCAGCTGTTGCTGTTGGTCTGTTTTTTCATTTCAATTTACATCAATTGCTGACACTGGAAGGCTTGAAAGATTCAATGGCTCAGTTTAGCCAATGGCGTGAGCAATCACCGGTGTTGGTTATTGGTGGTTTCTTTTTATTGTATGTACTAGTTACTGCACTGTCTTTACCTGGTGCTACTATTTTAACGTTAGCGGCGGGAGCTTTATTTGGTTTAGTTGAGGGGTTATTACTTGCTTCTTTTGCTTCAACCATAGGTGCTACATTAGCATTTTTAGTATCGCGTTACTTACTTCGTGACTCTATCAAGCAAAAATTTCCTGAGCGTTTAGCCGCGATTGACAAAGGTGTAGAGAAAGAAGGTGCATTTTATTTATTTACTTTACGCTTAGTACCCGTTTTTCCATTCTTTTTAATAAACCTATTAATGGGCGTTACGTCTATCAAGTCATGGACTTATTATTGGGTAAGCCAAGTGGGTATGTTGGCAGGTACTTTTGTATTTGTTAATGCAGGCACTCAGCTTGCACAAATTGAAAGTTTGTCGGGTATTTTATCTTTCAACTTAATTTTATCGTTCGCTTTATTAGGTATTTTTCCTCTCATTGCAAAAGGAATCATTAACATGTTTAAAAAACGTCGCGTATACAAAAATTATTCAAAACCTAAAAAATTCGACCGTAACATGATTGTGATTGGTGCTGGTGCTGGTGGCTTAGTAACAAGTTATATTGCTGCTGCAGTAAAAGCCAAAGTTACCCTTATTGAAGCTGGAGAAATGGGGGGTGATTGTTTAAATTACGGTTGTGTTCCAAGTAAAGCGATTATCAAAAGTGCAAAAGTAGCAGAACAAATTCGTCATGGTGAGCATTACGGTTTAGAAAATGCGACTCCACAGTTCTCATTTAAAAAAGTGATGGCGCGTGTTCATAAAGTGATTGCAGACATTGCACCACACGACAGTGTTGAACGTTACACAAATTTAGGTGTAGAAGTGGTTAAAGGCTACGGTAAGTTAATTGACCCGTGGACGGTTGAAATTAAACTGAATGATGGTGGCATACAAACATTAACAGCGCGTACTATTGTTATTGCGACAGGCGCACGTCCATTTATTCCGCCTTTACCAGGTATTGAAGAAACAGGTTATGTAACCAGTGATACATTATGGAGCAAGTTTGCTGAAATGGACGAAGCACCTAAAAAACTTGTTGTTTTAGGTGGTGGGCCAATTGGTAGTGAATTAGCACAAAGTTTTTCTCGTTTAGGTTCGAACGTTACACAAATCGAAATGGCAGAGCGCATCATGATCAAAGAAGATCTTGAAGTGTCTACCTTTGCACACGAAGCATTAACTGAAAGTGGCGTTAACATTTTAACTTCGCATCAAGCATTACGTTGTGAAGCTCGCGATGGTAAGAAATTTATTATTGTTAAATGCCTGTCAAATAACGAAGGAAAGGATAAAGAAGTAGAAATTGAATACGACGAGTTATTATGTGCCGTAGGTCGTAGTGCACGTCTTAAAGGTTACGGACTTGAAGAATTAGGTATCGAAACTAACCGCACCGTTGTTACCAACGAATACTTAGAAACCTTATACCCTAATATTTTTGCAGCAGGTGACATTGTGGGTCCTTACCAGTTTACCCATGTTGCAGCGCATCAAGGTTGGTACGCAGCAGTTAACGGTTTATTTGGTCATCTTAAAAAGTTCAAAGTGGATTATCGTGTAATTCCATGGACAACATTTATTGACCCTGAAGTAGCGCGTGTTGGACTTAATGAACAAGATGCTATTGATAAAGGTATTGATTATGAAATTACACGTTTTGAATTTGAAGAATTAGATCGCGCCATAACAGACAGCGCAACCAAAGGTTTCATCAAAGTGATTACACCTAAAGGCAAAGACAAAATATTAGGTGTAACGGTAGTGTCTGAACATGCGGGTGATTTAATTGCTGAATTTGTTTTAGCCATGAAACATGGTTTAGGTTTAAACAAAATATTAGGAACTATTCATAGTTACCCAACGTGGGCAGAAGGCAACAAGTATGCGGCAGGCGAGTGGAAAAGAGCGCATGCACCAGAAACCGTATTAAATTGGCTTGAAAAATATCACACATGGCGTCGAGGTTAATATGTTTAAAGGTTCTTTTAAAACACTATTATTAGGTTCTACTTTACTTGCTGCATCGTTTGTTAGTTATGCTGAAAACATGCACAAGGTATGGGATCAGTTGGTAAATCAAAACGTAGTGGCTATTAATAATGGCCATAGTACCGTTGTTAATTATGCGGCTATGCAAGCGCAACACAGCGAATTAACTACGTATTTAAAGATGTTGTCGGCAGTAAGCCAAAATGAATTTGACGGTTGGGGAAAAACAAAACAACTGGCGTTTTTAATTAATGCTTACAATGCGTGGACTGTCGAGCTGATTGTAACAAATCTATCTAAAGACGGTTCAGACCTTAAATCAATAAAAGATTTAGGCGGATTTTTTAGTTCGCCATGGAGTAAAAAGTTTATTCCGTTATTAGGGGAAACACGTAGTTTAGACAATATTGAACACGACTTAATTCGTGGCGCGGTTAACGAAGAAGGTAAGCCAAAGTATAACGACCCTCGTATTCATTTTGCGGTAAACTGTGCGAGTATTGGTTGTCCTGCATTGCGTGAAGAGGCTTACACTGCTGATAAATTATTACAGCAGCTTGAGCAACAAACTGTACGTTTTTTGTCGGATACCACACGTAATTTTGCGCAGAGTTTTTCATTAAGTTTATCGTCAATTTTTAAATGGTACGGCGAGGATTTTGAAAAAGGTTATAACAACACGCATTCGTTAGAGGAGTTTATGTTGCAGTATCCTGAAGCACTTAATTTAACGCCTGTTCAACAAAAAGCCCTTAAAGAGGGTGATATGAAAATACAGTTTTTAAAATATAACTGGGATCTAAATGCACAACATTAAGTGTTGGCAAGCTTTAACGCGATACTGCTTTTGTAGTGTCGCGTTTTGCTTTTGTATTAACTTGTTTTCTACTGTGTTATTTAACACCGCCTTTGCTTATTCAGTTGAACCACAAAACGATATAAGCCAAATAAGTGAAATAAACCTAAAAGAACACTGGCAACAAATTGAAAAAAAAGGAAGAAACCAAAACGTATACTTTCATGCGTGGGGCGGAGACCCACAAATAAATGCCTACATACAGTGGGTTGCACAACAGGTTAAAGCGCAATACCAGATCACTTTACATCATGTTAAGTTAACGGATACCAGTGAAGCGGTTAGCCGAGTTTTAGCTGAAAAATCGGCAAATAATCATAATCAAGGCAATGTTGATTTGGTGTGGATCAACGGTGCTAACTTTGCCACCATGGCTCAGCACTCATTATTATTAAAAGGTTGGGCAGATAAACAGCCTAATTTTATTTACACAGATCCTGAATATAATCCTGCAGTAACACTAGACTTTGGTGTACCAACGCAAGGTATGGAATCCCCCTGGGGACAAGCATCACTCACTTTTTATTACGACCAGTTGGCGTCAAATAATCCGCCTCGCAGTTTGTATGAATTACTTCGTTGGAGTAAGAAAAATCCCGGACGCTTTAGCTATCCTAAACCCCCTGATTTTTTAGGCATGAGTTTTCTAAAATATGCGTTGGTGGTGTTACATCAACAAAACAGCTTATTAGCTCAAAATCAACTTTATTCACAAGCAACAGCCCAAAATACAGAACAAACATTAAAGCCTTTGTGGGCGTTTTTAGATGAACTTCACCCCAATTTATGGCGTAAAGGTAAGCACTTTATGCAAAGTGGTGTAGAAATGCGTCGTTTAGTGGATGATACTGAGTTGAGTTTAGCGTTTACCTTTTCTGGGCCAGAAGTTCCTGCAGCCGTAAAGCGTTACGATTTACCTTATAGCATTCGTAGTTATGCAATGGACGATGGCAGTTTAAGTAATACGCATTTTGTCGCAATACCTTATAACGCTAGCCATCAGCAAGGTGCACAACTTGTCGCTAACTTTTTATTAAGCCCAAAAGCTCAAGCGTATAAACAACAAGCGAATATTTGGGGCGATCGCAGCGTACTTATTTCATCAACATTAAATAGCGAACAACAAGCCTTGTTTAAAACACAAAAACCTCACCCAAGTGCGCTACCTTTTAACAGCATAAAAAGTACCTTAAGCGAACCCCATCCCAGTTGGGTTGAAGCAATAACTCAAGGTTGGCAAACACGTTATGGGGTCACTCCATGACAGTCACTAACAAGGTGCAAGTTAACCAAACGCAGGGTGTCAATCATTCTACCGATTGGTTTACGCGTGTGGCTACCTTTAGCCCTAAGTTTTTATTGCTGCTTTTAATTGTTCCTGTATTTGGTGGTTTAATTGGCGTGTTATTACCAGCATTTGGCTGGGCGCCTGCACTTAATCAGTACAGCGTAGGGCTACAAGGGTTCAACGCGCTTTGGCAAACGTTAGGTCTTACTCAAATGATAAGCTTAAGTATTGCTACCGGATTAATAAGCACCGTACTCGCTTTTGTTATTACTCTGATGATCTTAGCGGCATTTTTTAACAGTGTTTGGCTTGACCGTATTCAACAAATCTTGAGTCCTATTTTAGTTATTCCTCATGCGGCAGCAGCGATTGCGGTAGGCTTTTTAATTGCGCCATCGGGTATGGTTTCTCGTTTGTTTTCTCCGTGGCTAAGTGGTTGGGAGTTAGCACCTCATGGTATTTTCCCTCACGACCCTTATGGCATTAGTATTATGTTAGGTTTAACGTTAAAAGAGTTACCGTTTTTGTTGCTTATGGCCTTAGGTGCATTGGCTCAACCCGAGTTAGGGAAAAAATTACGCCAACAACATAAAGTGGCACTTAATTTAGGTTATTGCCCAATAACAGCGTTTTTTAAAGTGGTATTACCGAGTTTATATCCGTTGTTACGTTTACCTCTTTTAGCGGTATTAGCTTATGCCAGCTCAAGTGTAGAAATGCCGTTAATTTTAGGCCCTAATACACCACCAACACTTGCCGTTGCTATTATGCAGTGGTTCAACGATGTTGATTTAAATCTTCGTATAAAAGCTTCTGCTGGCGCGTTATTACAATTAGCATTAACAGGCGGATTATTAGTACTTTGGTTACTAGGTGAAAAAACGGTTAAGTACTTATTTTGTGAATCGTTAACCAATGGTAAACGTGAATACGGCGGTACTTATTGGCAAATCATTACTGCAATTGTGACCACCTTAGTTATTGTGTTTATTGCACTAGCGCTAGTGGGATTAGTTTTATGGTCAGTTGCTGGCTTTTGGCGCTTTCCTGCCACATTGCCAGACTCGTTCACGTTAATTCATTGGCAAAGTGCCGTGATGCAAATAGGCGAACCTTTATTCAACTCGTTACTGATTGGTATTATAACGACGTTACTGGCTATTGCGTTAACACTGCTTTGTTTAGAATATGAACAAATAAAAGGTAAGTTACTTTCGCGTTTTACCAGCTTAATTATTTATATTCCTTTACTTGTGCCTAGTATCGCTTTTTTATTTGGACTTGTGTGGATACAGCAATTAATCACAGTGCAGGTAAGTTTTATTAGTTATATTAACGTGATTATCGCGCACCTATTGTTTGTATTACCTTATGTGTTTTTATCGCTAGCGAGCAGCTACAGGCAATTAGATCCTCGTTTTGCTATTGTTGCCGCAAGCTTAGGTACAAAGCCTAGTAAAGTGTTTTTTAAAGTAAAACTACCACAATTATTTGTGCCTATTTTAATCGCATCAGCATTAGGTTTAGCGATTAGTTTTGGCCAATACTTACCAACATTATTGGCGGGAGGAGGACGTATTAGCACCATTACAACCGAAGCTATTGCACTTGCTAATGGCGCAAGCCGACGCACCAGCGCTGTATATGCACTTATGCAAATGTTATTACCGCTTATTGGTTTTATATTAGCGTGGGTTTTACCTAAGTTTATTTACAAAGCCGCACGTCGTTAAAGGGTCTTAAATGCAAACATCTTTACAGATAAAAAATTTACAACTGTTTCGTCAAAACGAGTTATTGCTGCGTTTAAACGAACAAGTTAATGGTGGTGAAATTCTCACACTTATGGGGCCATCTGGCAGTGGTAAATCAAGCTTACTTAACTGGTTAACAGGTGCACTTCCTACAGGATTTACTGCGGAAGGTGAGGTATGGTTAAACAATAACAACATTACTCAAGTGCCGGCACATTTACGCCATGTAGGCGTGTTATATCAAGACGCTTTATTGTTTTCTCATTTATCTGTAGCCGGCAATATTGCTTTTGCTATGCCTGCTGGTAATAAAAAACAGCGGCTTGAAAAAATTGAAGACGCACTCGAGCAATTAGGCTTAAAAGGTTTAGCTGACCGCCACACCGATAACCTTTCAGGTGGCCAACAAGCTCGTGTCGCGTTATTGCGGGTTTTACTGAGCGAGCCTAAAGCTATTTTACTTGATGAGCCTTTTAGTAAACTTGATTCACAATTGCGTGAAGATACCAGAGCGCTAGTTTTCGAACAAATTCGTTATCATCAACTACCGGCACTTATGGTTACACATGATCATAGCGACGCTAAAGCCGCTGGTGGTAAAGTTATCACCTTAAATAAAACAGAGTAAGTTGTATGTTAGATAAATATATCACGCCGGTTATAAAACCTTTGTTAACGCCTGTTGTCATGTTGCTACACAAACGCAAAATTACTGCCGATCAAATAACATTTTATGGCTTTTTAGTGGGTATGTTAGCGGTGCCATTATTAGCTTTTCAGCTTTGGTATTGGGCACTGGCTGCGATTATAGCAAACCGTATTTTAGATGGGTTAGATGGAGCACTTGCTCGTTATGCTAAGCAAAGCTCAAGTGCGGGGGGCTTTTTAGATATCACCTTAGACTTTTTGTTTTACGCGGCTATTCCGTTAGGCTTTATTTTTTCTGATCCCGAACTTAATGGCATCGCTGGTTCAATTTTACTAGCAACATTTATTGGTACAGGTTCAAGCTTTTTAGCTTTTGCGATTGCCGCTGAAAAATTTAAAATTGATAAACCACAATTCAAATATAAGAGCTTTTATTATCTTAATGGTTTAACCGAAGGTACGGAAACTATAGCTTTATTTATTGCTTTTTGTATTTGGCCACAATCGTTTCCATGGTTAGCTTTGTTATTTTCACTTGCTTGTATGATCACTATTTTTACTCGTATACACGGTGGCTATCACACCCTAAAACAACAAGAAGCGGATATGAAAAGTAAAGCATTAATAAACGAAGCAAAGCAAGCTACTGAAGTAAGTACTGAGACGAAAAATGACTAACGAAGTATGGTGGCGACTTGGCTGCTTTTTTAGCATTTTAGTGGTTATGATGTTGCTTGAAGGCTACAAACCTGCACGACAATCTTCTATTACTAAAGCTAAACGTTGGACCGCTAATTTTGGTTTGGTGTTTGTTTCGTCGATTTTCGCTCGGTTAATTATACCTATTGGTTTAACTGCTGTTGCGCTTTATAACACTGAAAATGCTATCGGTTTGTTTAACCAAACATTTTATATCAATGTAAACTTACCTTTTTGGCTAACAGTTGTACTAGGCCTATTCATATTAGATATTATTATTTATTGGCAACATAGGTTATTCCATGTCGTTCCTATGCTATGGCGTTTACACCGTGTTCATCATGCTGATGCGCATGTAGATACTAGTACAGGCCTACGTTTTCATCCTATCGAAATCGTATTAAGTATTGTTATCAAACTACTTGTTGTTACCGCGTTAGGTATACCTGCCATTGCCGTACTTATATTTGAAATTACTCTAAATGGTTTAGCGTTATTTAACCATGCTAACATTCGCTTACCTCAAGCGATTGAAAAACCATTACGCCTCGTATTAATGACGCAAATTTTGCATAGAATTCACCATAGCCAAGTGGTTAAAGAAACTAATTCAAACTACGGTTTTAGTGTTATTTGGTGGGATAAATTATTTGGCAGTTATAAAGATTCAGCCATTAAAAGTGATGGTGATCTTGATATCGGATTAAGCCAATACCCTCAAGCTAAACAAAACGCCTCGCTTTGGGGATTATTAATTATGCCGTTTAAAAACAAATAAATACAATCGGTCTATTCCTAGCATATTTATAAAACATGTATATATTTGGTTAGTAGTTTAAAAAATTATTTGAGTGTATGTAGTAACATTATTTATTGGAGTTTATATGCCAGAAAAAATAATAAGTTTTGAATTAGAAACTGATTTGCTAATGGCATTAGAAAATCTTTCTTCATCATTAAAAAAAATAAAAAATGGTAGAGATAGTTATTTGAAGTGGGCATTTATATTCGGTCATACTGCTTTACAAAGTACTATGTGTTTATCATTAATTACAACGTCATCTTTTCTCGTCCGAAATAAAAGCTTTTATCAAGAGGATGCAGGTGATTTAGATAATATTGAATGGTTATACCAAAAACTTCAAAAGCCTGAATTCCTCCCTTATACAGGTAGTAAAATAATCCCTAAAAATGAATTAAATCAGATAAAAAATATTCAGAAAATTAGAAATACATTTATTCATCAGCAGCCTGATTTATATATTTTTACTTTTAAAGAACTTTTCGATTTTATTATATTGATGGTTCGTTTAATTCGCTTTCTTGTAAGTCAAAGTGAGAGAATGTCTTTCGGTGGAAATGTAAATAAAAAATGCTTTGAGGATTGGCTTGATACATTAGAAAATCAATTGAGAGTATGTCTATAAAAATATTATTGTAAATATCTACATGATTTCAAATATAAATATTATATTAGGTTATTATTTCTATACATTTACCAATTTTATTTGTTTCAACAGAAGGAATAAAAATCGTGGTTATTGATTGGGGGGTAGTGAGTTCTGCTGCTACAGCGGTTGGTTCTTTAGTTACTGCATTAGGTGTAGGGTTTGGTGCATGGCAAATCAGAGTAGGTAAAGAACAAGCACAGGCAGCGTTTGAAGACAGTTTAGATCAACAATATCGTACTTTATCAATGGAGCTACCCGTTAACGTGCTGATAGGCGAACCCATTGAAGAAAGTGAAAGAAATAAAGTCAGAGAGCTTATTTTTAACTATCTTGATTTATCAAACGAGCAAGTTTATTTAAGAGCGAAAGGCCGTGTTTCAAAACATACATGGGCCTCTTGGTCTATGGGAATAAAGCTGCTGCTAGCAAAACCTTCGTTTAAAGAAGTGTATAACGAAGTAAAAGATAAATCTGACTTTACCTATTTAAACCGGCTAGTTGCCTCTGACTTTAGTTCAGATCCAAAGAGTTGGTATAAGTAGCCCTTTTACTTAATGATTAAATTATATTGAACCGTATCATGATAAACATTGTAAATTTTGAACATAACAAGTTAACCATTAAAAATTGGCAACTCAATAAAAATGAAAGTTGGTGTGTATTAGGGCGAAATGGCTCAGGAAAACAATACATAGATCAACTCTTAACAGGTGATCTATCGCCTTATTCTGCAGAGCAGCTCACCTTACCCGATAAAAATAAAGTCGGTATGATCTCGTTTGAAACTCAGCAAGAGGTTTACGAGCATGAGCTGAAAATAGACGCTAGCGACTTTATTAACGCGAATGACATTGGTACTCAAGCGAAAGACTTTTTACCTGAAAGCAAATGGAACGATCCCTTAATTGCTGAGTTTGGTTTAAGTCATCGCCTTGAAACTGGATATCGCCAATTAAGTACAGGTGAGGGGAGAAAGCTCTTAATACTACAAGCCATTTTTAATGGTATTGAGCTTTTAGTGTGCGACAACCCATTTGATAGTTTAGATGTAGAGTCGTGTGATGCTTTATCGAAAGCCTTAGAGCGTTTATCTTCAAACGGTATTAGCATAGTATTGATGTTAAGTAACCGACAAGATATTCCAAGCTGGTGTAATAACATAGCCTTTATTGAGCGAGGGCAGTTTGATGTTATTGGTAAGCTAGAAAACACTGAAACTAAAAATCAACTAGACGCTTTATTAGCGCCCATTCCTGATGAAACAACTTGGCCTGAAAACACTAAACAGTTGTCAGATTACCAGCATCCTTACTTAGTTAAATTAAACCAAGGTAAAGTTCATTATAGTGGCGTTAATGTTTTTGAAAATTTAGACGTTGCTATTAAACCCTTACAGCACACTTTAATTACGGGTAAAAACGGCAGTGGTAAATCAACCTTAATGCAGCTTATTACCGGAGATTGTCCGCAATGTTATAGCAACGATATACAGGTACTCGGTTACCAAAGAGGCTCTGGCGAAAGCATTTGGGAACTTAAAAAACAAATGGGTATTGTAAGCTCAGAAATGCATCGACAATACCGCGTTAACTGCGATTTATTAACTGTGGTACTTTCAGGCTTTTACGACTCTATTGGTTTGTACGAACAGCCAAGCCCGTCACAAGTGATTATTGCTCGCCAGTGGTTAGAAAAAATCGGTCTGTTAGCCCATCAACACAGTATGTTTAACAGCTTAAGTTATGGTGAACAACGCTTAGCATTAATTGCTCGCGCTTTGGTTAAATCACCTTACTTAATTATTTTAGATGAACCAACCCAAGGTCTAGATGAATTAAATCGACATAGATTACTCAACTTTTTAGAGCACTTAGACAAGCAACAACATAGCACTATGTTATTAGTCAGCCATAGAGAAGATGAGTTTTTACCTATATTTAAACAGCATATAAAGCTTTAATATATAAGTTTAAACTTAGAACCATCCTACTAATTAATTCTCCACTTTTTTTATTGAAGTTATGAAGTGTGTTTTATTACGTAATAACAATTACTTATAAAGCACTTTTTATTTTTTATTATTTTTTTCGCATTATTTCATCGCATGATATAGGTAAATTTAATTATTGAACTGGCTTAAAACTTAGTAAAAGTTTTATTGGCTTGGCATTATGGTGTTTTTCATACTATAGTTTCATATATAAAAGATGATAATTATTTGTAAAGCATTTGGGATGATAAAGATTTAAAGGTCTGGAAAAATTAAATACACGATAAACAACAAGCAAAACGGGGAAAAAATGAATAAGACAATGATTAAAACTACTTGTATATTAGCCAGTTATTTTTTTGTAAATACAGCTAATGCAGCCACAGTAAATATAAGTAACTACAGTGGTGGAGATGGAATACTAACAGTAGCGGAGTTTAATAGTGCGCAAGATGTCGCAGGTAATAATGGTACTATTAAATTTGATCAAACGCTTACAACGACTCATAACCTTGTAATATATAATAAAGGGATTACGGTTATAGGCATTGATAGTCCGACGGGACAACGCCAATTTACAAAAACTCATGCTAATTATATAACCTCAGTACCAACAGCTTGGGATGATTTTAATCCTGTTACAGACAGCCAAAAAATAGATCCACAAGCACCTAATTCGTCTATTTTTAGAATTGCTACCGATGATGTAACGATTAAGAATATTTACCTTACGGCGAGTAATTGGCCATTACTAAAAGCTAATGTTTCAAGTACTGATGGAGAGGGGACTCGAGTTGCAACGGGTGTAGAAATGGGGATTCGAGTTGATTCAGGAAAAAACTTAACGATTGAAGATGTCAAAATAGATAAAGTAAATGTTGCTATAAACTACGATCGAGATGCACTTCCACATGGTTTAACTCTAAAAAATAGTATTATTACTGGTGGTCGAGGAATTATAAATAGTGCAGAAAGCACTACAGCATTTCCTGCGGATACCTCTCTTGAAAGTAAAATGGTTATTGATAATAATCATTTTGTAGCCTACCAATGGAAAGCTAAAAACTTTTGTTCTGCTCGCGGCCTTACCTTTGACTATGGCAATTATGCTCATAGTGCAGATCCGTTTGTTGGTCCTGGGCCAATTGATTTTTTAGACAGTGAAGTGATAAACAATACTTTTGATGCTTATTCAACATTTGCTGTTGATTTTAACCGTACTAAAAATGTTCATATTGGTAAGACTAATCAAGGTAATACAATAAAAATAGGTCGATATAGAACCAACTATATCAACATTATTCATTTTGAAGCTAAATCTAGCAATATCAATATCATAGAAAATAAATTAACGATTAATCAAGTGGATGGGGCGACTGTTACGAACTCAAGTCATATTTGGGCCGGTTTTGGTAATAAAACTAAAGGAGCCACGACTACAGTACTTGCTAAAAATAACGAATACATGGGATTCCCATCAGGTCATCTTGTTGGTATTAATATTCAAGACTGGAGATTTCAAGACGAGAAGGTTAGCTTGGGAGGAGGTTTAAATGCGAGCGTATATGTACGCACTATAGATATAAGTGAGTCTGTTGCAGAGCATAAACTTTGGGGTACTGAAGTTAATAATGATTTTTGGACTACAGGAAATAAATTTGGTAAGTTTTTTTATGGCTGGGGAGAACCATAATTTATTATTTGCTATTAACCCGCATATTTTAGTTTCCACTGAAAGTGGCATCTTAAATAGCTACAGGTACACTCATTAATGAGAATAGGAGCCGACATATATCCCCATGCAACCTCAGAATGCAGCTGGAATTATATGCGGCTCTTTTGGTAAATATAAAAAGTGAACCGTTGAAAAATGAAAATACTGAATAAAAAAAATATTATGGCTTTAAGCTCTGTGATTATAGCTGTTGCTCTTATTGCATTTTATGAATCAAACAATAAAAACGATGTATCTCCTTATACTTTATCTTCAGAGGCTGTAACTAGTCCGGCGACAAAAAAAGTATTACCATCATATTTAATTCAAACACAAAAAACAGATAAAACGCTTCAACCTATTATTCAAAGTGACTCTGCTTATTATTTGAATCAGCTTTCTAAATCAGGCTCAGACAATGAGTTACTTTCTACACTCAGAGATCTTATATTAATTAATGAAGAGGCTGTATTGAGTGCCTTAAAAAATCTTGATTATGAAAAATTTAGCGGGCGCCGTATAGGTTCATTTCTTGTCGAATATTTTGCTGAATACTCAGATGTTTTTGACACTATTGATAAGTTAACAATGTTTGAAAATAGTGCCGCTCATTTTCTTTATGAAGATGTATCAGCAGGTTTACTAGCATCACATTCAAGTCATTTAGATACAGGGAGTGTTGTGGAGTTTTTGTCTAAGCAAAAAAATTCAGTTATTGCGTTAAAAGCAATGCCTGATGTAGGTAGGCAAATGATGGAAAGCGAAAGTGATAAAGCCTTTGTTGTTGATAATATTACCGCCATGCCTGATATTGAAAACAAAGAAAGTTTACTTTATGGGGCATTAGAACAGTGGTTGAAACAAGATCCTGACAGTTTACTTGAATACCTTGATTTACATGAACATAGGCCTGCATACGACAGGGTTGTGAGCCAATATGTACATCAATATAAAGATCAAAACCCTGAAAAGGTGATGGAGTTGGCATTAGCAATAAAAGATAATGAACAGCGTTTTATGGCTGTTTATGGTACTGCTCAAGAGCTTGCTAAACAAACCCCTGATGTTTACATTAATTGGATTGAAACAGTAACCAACACTGAACTAAAAGAGCGAATTATCGAGGCTGTTGGCGAAATAAATTAACCCTCTAATATTCTAATTGAAATAGCTGCGGCTGAGGTTCTGTTATCAACACCTAGTTTTTTAAATATTTGCTCTAAGTGTTTGTTAACTGTACGTGGGCTCATTGCTAATATTTGCGATATTTCCCAGCTGGTTTTACCGTACGACACCCAATAAAGCACTTCTGATTCACGCTTGGTAATCGGTAGTTTAGCTTTTAAATCTTCAGGTGATTTTTGTACGTTGGCTTGAACAATTCTTAATAAATGTAAGTTGTCTTGCTCGCGTTCATACGAAATATTAAAAGGTGATGCAAAACAGTTAATCAACAAGTTGTTGTTTGTGTTGTCAGCCGAACTGTCGGGAAGGTTTGTGGCAACCGTGGTGTTTAGCCAAACCTTAATGGTTTCTGCGAGTGTGCTCCAAGGTGTCATATCGTCTTGTGCAAGCTCGTCTATTATTTCGTGTACTTGTGGCGTTGCCCAAGCTAAACGACCTTCGTTACTTACACAAAACACGTTTTTACCTGCATGATCTAACGCATCTTGTGCACTTAGCGCTAATTTCGCGGTATTTACATGTGTTTTAATGCGCGCAATAACTTCATCGGGAGATATAGGTTTAGTCACATAATCAACACCGCCTGCGTTAAAGCCTTTTACTACATCTTCAACATCGGTTAAACCCGTCATAAAAATAATAGGGGTGTTGGGGAGTAGTTCTTTTAATTTTTTACAGGTTTCAAAGCCGTCCATTTCAGGCATTACGGCATCAAGTAAAATAACGTCTGGCTGTACTTTTTCAACAATAGAAAGCGCCTGCAAGCCATTAAGTGCGACTAACGCGGTATAGCCTTGAGTATTCAGCGCCACATTTAACATGCCTAATGACTCTGGTGAGTCGTCAACCACTAATACTACATCACTCATTTTATTGTTCATTACTTACTTCTTATCATTAGTTTGGTTAATGAGCTCATTAAGATATTGAATTATTTTAGGAAAGTTACACTGTGCAACATATTCATTCAACTGTGATTTTACGTTATTGGGTAAAAAAAACTCATTGTCTATTTTGGTCATTTGTTCTTTAAATCCTGATAAATAACCTATTTCAGCAATGGCGATTAAAGACTGGTAATGCTCTGCATTTACTGTGGAGTTAACTTTTATCGCTGGGTCATTATCGTTGTTTTCAGTGTTATTTTGAATGTTTTCGTATTGCCATTCTATAGATAAACACTGGGCTATTTTTCCTAATAATGAATCTATGTTAACGGGTTTAGCTATGTAGCCGTTATGAAAAGCTTTAGCTTGTTGGCTAGCTTCTATATCTCTGGCATTAGCGGAAACCATAATAATAGGTAGTACATATTTTTGTCGCCTAATTTGTTTTGCCATTTGCCAACCATTTGTTTCTGGCATTCTTACATCAAGTAACATTAAATCAACGGTGTTATTTTCGAGTACGGTAAAGCCTGCTGCTGCATTGGGCGCGAGTAACACTTTAAAACCTAATGGCTGAAGCAAGTCTTGCATTAATCGATGTTGGTTTGCATCGTCGTCTACCACCAATATCGTTTTTTCTGCTCCCGTATAAGACACAGCTTTAGTAATAGCGTATTCAGGCTGTTTTTGGTTTTCTTTCGTTTGCGATAACAATAAACGTAATTTAAAGGTAGAACCTTGCCCAATAACACTGGTTAAGGTGATTTCTCCGCCCATTAACTCAGCTAATGAACGCGAGATAGTTAACCCTAAACCTGTGCCGCCAATAGCTTGTGTATGGGCGTTTCGTATTTGTTCAAAAGGTTTGAAAACCAATTCTTGGTTCGCTTGTGATATACCAACACCTGTATCGGTAATACTGAACTGAGCTACATTATTTCGGTACGACACATCAACATTTACCGAACCTTTTTCAGTGTATTTAATGGCGTTTGATATTAAGTTAATTAAAATTTGTCGAAAGCGCTGTTTGTCTGTAGCCACGTAAACAGGTAAGTTTTTACTAATGTTATAAGTAAATTTAATGCCTTTTTGGCTGGCTTGCATTTGAAACATTTCAACTAACTGCATCAGTATTGAATACAGATTAAAATCGTCTTTTTGCAGGGTAATTCTTCCTGCTTCAATTTTAGATATTTCAAGTAAACCTTCAATTAAATCAGCTAGATGTTCACCGTTTCTTTTTACAATCGATAAGGTTTCTCGTTGTCTTGTAGGTATTTCACTGTCTTGACTTAATAGCTGAGCATAACCAAGTAATACATTAAGCGGTGTTCGTAATTCATGGCTTAATCCGGCTAAATATCGGCTTTTAGCTTCGTTAGCTGACTCTGCTACTTCTTTTGAGTTTTGTAATTCAAGAGAGGTTTCTTTATGGGCGTCAATCTCTTTGGCTAACGCATTAGTTTGCGATCTTAGCTCTTTTAATGCTGCACGGTTACCGCTGCGCGCTAAAATAAATAGCCAACTGACTATGCCAATAATAATCAGCAATAAGAAAAATATTTTAATTAAGGTGTTCGCAAAAACCGTTTTTATGCCTTCATCCTCTAAGGGCACCTGTAAATAAATAAGAAATAATATGCCAGCACCAACAAAACTTAAACTTAAGGTTACCGCTACAAATTGCATCAACGGAGTAGTGAGTTTTCGAAGTATTGAAGTGGTTAAAAAACGATTGAAAAAATGATGGGATTGCTTGGCAATAGTGGCTTCTGGCCTACATTTATCGCCACATCTAACGTCAAGACTACAACACAGTGAACATATGGCATTGTTGTAAGCAGGGCAGTAGGTCATGTCTTCTTGTTCAAACTCGTTCTCGCAAATATGACATTTTGTTGATTGCTTAATCACAGGCATATTGTTGTTAACCAGATAAAACTTACCTTTAGTTAACATACCAATTAATGGCACCGTAACAAAAGGTAAACCAAAAGCAATAAACGACGCTAATGCTTTAACGGTTTCGCCGTACCAACCAAAATGCGCAGTAAAACCCACAACGGTCGCAATAATCATTGAGCCAACACCAACAGGGTTTATATCGTGTAAGCGCGAACGTTTAAATTCAATACCTTTTGGGCTAATACCTAAAGGTTTGTTAATAATTAAATCAGCCACAACCGAACTAAGCCAAGCTAATACGATTACTGAATAAACCGTTAGCATTTTTTCAATAGTTTGATAAATGCCTAGCTCCATTAATAGCAAAGCAATGGCTAAATTAAACAGCATCCACACAACACGACCAGGGTGGTTATGCGTGGCGCGCGAGAAAAAATTAGACCAAGCCAAAGAGCCTGCATAGGCGTTCGCCACATTGATTTTTAATTGCGAAATTATCACAAAACTACAAGCAACAATCAGGCTGATGTTGGCATTGTCGAACACATAGCTAAAAGCTAAATTGTACATATGAGCGGGATCGCCAGCCAACGCAAATGAAATCCCTTGCTGCAAAGCAAAGTAAGCTAAAAACGATCCTAATAGTAGTTTTAAGCCACCAAATATTATCCACCCTGGGCCTGCAGATACTAAGGCTATCCACCATTTCCATGGGCTTTTTTTAGGCTTTTCAGGCAAAAATCGTAAAAAATCGACCTGTTCACCAATTTGAGCAACCAGAGCTAACAACACAGCAGAGGCTGAACCAAACAATAATAGATTGAACGACGAACCTGCTTCACCTGCATTGCCGGTATAATTAAACCATGCTTGAAAGTCAGTATCGGCATGATTAAAAACAAAAAATAACGGCAGTACTTGTAATACCGCCCAAATAGGCTGAGTCCATACCTGAAACTTACTGATATAAGCGATACCGTGGGTAACTAAAGGAATAACCGCAACAGCGCTAATTACGTAGCCAATATATAAGGGAAGATCAAACAACAGATAAAGCGCCATCGACATAATTGCCGCTTCAAGCGCAAAAAATATAAAAGTAAACGACGCATAAACCAATGAGGCGATAGTTGAACCAATATAACCAAAACCCGCACCACGGCTGAGTAAGTCTATATCTACACCATATTTTGCTGAGTAATAACTAATCGGTAAACCATTAAAAAATATAACTAATACAACGGCTAATATTGCCCATGCCGAATTTACAAAACCATAATTTAGGGTTATCGCACCACCTATGGCTTCTAATACTAAAAAAGAAACAATACCTAAAGCGGTAATTGCTATTTTACTGAAGGAATGATGACGTGCGCGTTTAGCAGTAAAGCGCAAGGCAAAATCTTCCATCATCTCGTTGGCAACAAGCTTATTGTAAGTTCTGCGTGTGGGTAATATTTTTTGATTAGACTGCATTAATTTCCCAACAAAGTAGCTAATAATTACTATTTGTATTCTTAAAATGGATATATAAATCGTTTTTTATTTGTAATATTCTAAAGCTAAATAAAACAAAAACATATGCGTAAATAGACGTAGTTTTGTTTTAATTGATAAATTATTGCTGAGCATATTATAGATGTTGTTATAATATTTGTTCTTTTAGTCGGTAACGACTTTTTTATGATTAAATTTATGGTGTAAAATCTTGAATATTCAATATGTTGGTGATGGTTTTGTTATTGATTGTCATGAACATAGTGTAACAGTTGAAGGGCAACGGTTTGATGTTAGACCAAAAACTTTCCAGTTATTACTAACGTTAATTGAAAATAAAGACAATATAATTGATAAATCGTCGTTGCTAGATAACATATGGCATGACGTAAATGTTGACGAACAAGTTATCTTTCAATCTGTTGCAGAAATACGTAAGGTGTTTTCTGGGAAAAAAGTGATTCAAACACACCCTAGAAAAGGCTATAGCTGGGTAGAGCCTATTGAGTTATCAAATAGCAGCACAGTAACTTCGCCAATAGAACAACATATTAATTCCGATGCCAATACATCTAAATATCCCTTTAAGCTCAAGCTACTGTTAATCTCTTTATTATTATTAACGGCCGTGGTTAGCTCGTCTGTTTATTATGTTATGCAAGCCACTACGGCTCAACATTCAGCGCAAGCACAAAACACCATTTTTATTTTACCCACAAAAAATAATATTCAAGACAAAAAATTTGATTGGGTTTCTATTGGTATTATGGATACCTTAATCACTCAAGCTGCAGATCATTCTAAAGTGATGCCTTTAGACTACGTATTATTATCAATGCGTAATGTGAATATGGACAGAGATTATACCACTGAGCAAATATCTCGCTTATTTAAAATTACAGCCGCAGGGATAGTGGTTGAGTCTGAAATCTCACGAACGCTTGACCAATATCAACTTATATATAAATTACATTTTACCGACCAAATCATTAGAGAAGTTATATTTGGCAATTCGGTTGATGAATTAGTGAGTAAATTATCAAACATAATAGCGAGTATTACAGAATATAAAACTGAAAATAAAGTAGAACGAACTCCTGTTAGTTCAACAAAGTTTAACCATGAGATTTTTGTTGAAGCCATCGCTCTTTCTCAATCAGGAAAATCCAACGCAGCTATTCAATTAATAAAAGGTTTAATCGCCATTGAGCCAAACAATGTACAAGCTCAAAAAGTCCTTATTGATTGGCTACAATACCGAGAAAATTTTCAAGAAGCGTTAACCATTAGTGAACGTTTAATTGGAGTTGCAGACAAGCTCAATATTGATAAAGCGGGTATATATTATCGCCATGCTTATAACTTGTTCAGGTTGGGTGATTTAGATAAAGCATGGTTTTATACTTCGCTTATAAATAAGCAATTAAAAATTGAAAATAACCCATACTATAACGGCTTCGTTTTACAACTTGAAGGCGAGTTACATCTTGTACAAAACGACTTAGTTGAAGCGAGAAAATCGTTTACTCAATCCTTAAAACAGTTTGAAAGTATCTATTTTTCGATAGGTATGACAAGTATTCATTGTTTATTAGCAGAAACCGAAAAAGTTGCGGGTAATAGTGAAAAAAGTAAGCAACATATTGAATTAGCTAAAAAAGTAGTAAGAGAGTACGAAATAGAAAACCTACTTCCAAAGTTTAAAATTGACCTTAAAATGTAATTATAGTTTTTTATAGAAAATTTTAAGACCTATTTACTCATTAAAACATTACCTTTACTGTAAATAAATTAAAAGGAATGTGTATCAATGATAAAACACGTAAAAAAAAATATTCACTGGGTTGGGCTAAGTCCACTTTTTGCACTCTCTTTAATGGGCTGTGAAGTAACAAAAAACGCAGACGAAATCACCTCAAAAAAAATAGAGTCAGAGATCATCCTCTATGACTTTGAAAGCGAAAAAACACCTACCGAAATTAAGGTTAATAACGGTATAGCTAACCTCACCGATAGCTCATCTTCAATCGCGGGTAAACATTCATTATTAGTTAAGCTAAACACACAAAAAAATAATAGCGCTAACTTTGTTATTCGCCCAGAAACTCCTTTTGATTGGAGTAATTATGCAGACTTTAATTTAGCATTCGATTTAACAAATAATGGTACCGAATCTGTTCAATTAGATTTAACCATTAGCGATAAAAGTGGTGGATTTTACACCCGAGGTTTAGTTGTACCTGTTGGCAAAACCACAACGCACTACGCTAAAATGGATGGGCATGATCAAAAAGATCCACCATGGGCCAACAAAACAGAATTTAACTTTGAATCTGGTTTTCGCTCAAACCCTGTAACTTGGCAGTCAAACGACAAACAAGTTTATTCTTTTTGGGGTAACAAACAATTAGATTTATCTGGAATTGTCGCGTTAAGTTTTAACGCAAATGGTTTGTTAAGCGATCGTCAGTTCACTATAGATAATATTCGATTACGTCCTAACCCTGAAATGGACAAAAACTTTTTAACAGGATTAATTGATAAATACGGACAAAATGCAAAAGTTGATTATCCTAATAAAGTTAAGTCAGATAAACACCTAAAAGAATTAGTATCTAACGAACTATCAACGTTAAAAGGTGAAAAGCTTAGCGACCGCTCAAAGTTTCATGGTTGGGCAAATGGCCCACGTTTTGAAGCAACAGGTTTTTTCCGCACGCAAAAAATAGAAGGTAAATGGGCATTAATAGATCCAGAAGGGTACTTATACTTTTCAACGGGCATTGATATTATTCGTTTATCAAACTCATCAACCATAACGGGTTACGACTTCGAGCAAAACTTTATCGCTAAACGTACCTCCGATATGACCATTGCAGAAGATGATCAACCATTAAACCGCGTGAATGACGAAGCACTACCTACACGCTTTGTTGCTAACGAAACGCGCACTAACTTATACGAATGGTTACCTAAATATGATGAGCCGCTAGGTAATCACTTTGGGTACCGTAGAGAAACACAAAGTGGACCATTAAAACATGGTGAAACCTTTAGCTTTTATAGCGCTAACCTTGAGCGACGTTACGGCGAAACTTATAAAGAATCGTACTTAGATACATGGCGCGAAGTTACCTTACGCAGAATGTTAGATTGGGGTTACACATCTTTAGGAAACTGGTCTGAAGAAGCTTATTACGGTAATAACAAAATTCCATTTGTTGCATTTGCAGACATTATTGGCGAATTTGGCACATTAAGTAGTGGCTTCGATTTTTGGCATGGTGTACCAGATGCTTATGATCCTAGATTTTACCAACGTGCCGTTGTTGCTGCAGAACATGTTGCTGAACAAATAAATGCCACCCCTTGGTGTATGGGCATATTTATGGACAATGAGCAAAGTTTTGGCCGTGGTGGTAGCGACGAATCTCGTTACGGTATTGTATTAAATACACTACAAACCGATGCAGCCAAAGTTCATGCAAAAGCCGCGTTTACTAAAGTGTTAAAAGAAAAATATGGTTCAATTACCGCGCTTAACAAAGCATGGAATAAAAACATTGAATCGTGGGACGCATTCGCTAAAGGTATCGACGCTAGCTTTAATACCGAAGCTCAAAAGCAAGACTACTCTGAATTACTTTACCAATATGGCGTTCAATATTTTAGTACCGTTAACAAAGCACTAAAATCTAAACTACCTAACCACTTGTACTTAGGTTCACGTATGCCTGTTTGGGGAATGCCACTTGAAATTATTAAAGCCGCATCTGAACACAACGACATTATTACCTACAACCTATACGAAGAAGGCTTAGTTCCTAGCCAATGGGAGTTTCTTAAAGACATTGACGCACCTAGTTTAATTGGCGAGTTTAGCTTCGGTTCTGACGATGCAGGGCATGTACATCCGGGGATTGTAATCGCAGCTGATCAAAAAGATCGTGGTGAAAAAATGAAAAAATACATGAATTCAATCATCGATAATCCTTACTTTGTAGGTGTGCACATGTTTCAATATGCCGACGGTCCAATTCCAGGACGTGCTTACGATGGCGAAAACTACAATACAGGTATAGTACGGGTAACAGATGTTCCTTACGAACACATGGTAAAAGCAGCGAAAGAAGTTCATAAAAACTTATATGAACGTAGATACGGTTATTTGAACAAGTAAAATTATAAGTTCTTTTAACTCATTAAAGGTTAATAACGTGCGGAGTATGGCTTGTTATTAACCTTTTTTATTTGCATTTGGTCATTGTTTTTTATATTTTTTTATTCAATTAAGTAAACTGCATCTTGAGGTGGTATATATGACGAAAACTAAAAAAACAATCACTTCGCACGAACAGAAAAACAGGTATGCTCAAATAAAAATGGCCACAATCCGTAGTGAACTTATTAAAGCAGAAGGGCGAGGGTTCACTGAAAAAACGCCTAAAAATATTATGGAAGATGTGATTAAACGTAAGATAAACAAGTAAATGAAAAAAATATGAAAAATTTATTTATATCTGTTCTCCTACTTTCCTCAACTTCTTGTACGGCTTCACCATTAGAAAATAGTGAGTCTACATTAGTTAAAGAAAATATCGGTTGGATGCATGGGAATTGCTTAGCAATAAAAAATCAAAATGTTAATATCCCAACAAATATTACTCTAATAAAGCTAGACGAAAAACGTTCGATTGAAAAAGCGGTTATATCCGGTAAAGCGACTAATCCTGATGAATGTTTTCCATTAATGGCCGATAGAAGTCAAATAAACACAAATAACGGTTATTCATTTTATTTAATTGATTCTCCTACAGCTATTGATTTAGCTATAGGAGTTATTGGTGCAGAAAAGCTTAACACTTCAAATTTCGACTACTGCACTACAACAGAAGGCATTAAATATTTTGTTAAGAATTCTTCAACTGTAGTTTGGGAAGGTTATTATTATTTAGGTTACGATTCAGAGGTAAGCTGTAAATAACTCTTCTACATACCTCCAAGATAGAAAGTAAGCTTTAAAATTTACTTTCTATTATTCTAATTAGTTATTATTTGCCTTTTCAGGCGTTTATCTATTTTATTAAGTTATATTTATATAATTAAATTCCGGAGTTTTAATGCGTTACATTTTATTTCTTTCTCTAATCCCCAGCATATTGTTAGCTGGGGGCCATCTTGAGAAAAAAGTCGATTACAGTGAAATTCATTCTGTATTTCAAAGTATGAATTGTTTATATGAAGACACTGAACAGAAAATGGATGAATGTGGGAGTAAAAGTTTAACGTTAGCTAAAAGTCGTATGAATTTACTTATTGACGAGCTACTTTCTACTGCTAAAAAAGTATCGCAATCAAGAAGTGATAAAATCAAAAAGTCTCAAAAGGATTGGGCTCTTTACACGGAGTCGAATTGTATAATGGAAACTTTAGACTCTGAAGGTGGAAGTGGATACCCGTCTATTATTAATTTTTGTTACGAAACAAAGATTAATGAACGTATAAGCTACTTACAATGGATTTTAAGCAATAAATAAGTGAAGCGTCAGACAACTAAAATTTAGGTAATTGTTAGATTAGATTTGAGCTACTACATATAAAAAATAGCAATTCCATCTAATTGATTTTTTTTAGCTTTATAATCTTGATTACACGTATCTGTTTTTATTGATTCTGACCTTTGTTTCATCAAATTATTATTTTGTAAAACATGCAATGTTTCTTGTTCTCTTTCCCAGTCTTCGGCAATCATTACTATAAAAGTATTACCATCAATGCTTATGCTATCAATAATAACTTCTTTGGTAATGTGTATGGCATGATATTGTACATTTTATCCTTATTTTTGAGCTTATGGATAATATATATACCTGTTTAGTTTATGTAGAAATGAGTCTCAAAAGTTGTTCTTAATTTTTATGTCTCAGACTAAATCGTACAGATGAGGTGATTTGGTTTTGTTTATTTCTAATTCAGCGTATCTTATTAAATCACTAATAAGTAAATTAGAAATATATTGATTAAAAGATGATGTGTTATTAATTGAAAATAAGCTTTCAATTAATAACATTAACCCGATAAAAAAGCACTTAATTATAATCAGTGTAAAAAGTAAAAACAGTGAAAAAAAGGCAATAGTAAAAAAGATTAATTTAGTCTCAGTGTAGTAAATTTCTTTAAAAATAAAATCTATTGCATTTGGATTCTTTAGTATTATTACTGCAATTAATGATGTAATCGCAAGTAATAGACTTAAAATTCGAGTTTTAGCTGATTCATCATAAAATACTTGATAAAAATCATATCGAGTAAACTCCAGTGGCTGTCTATGTTTCTTTAATATGTCATAGCTCTTTAATACCATGTCAGCTAAGGTTATGTACTCCGTAGGTTTAGCCTTGAACTCTTGTAATAACCATTCTTTTTTCAATTCTATTACCGTTTCTTTCTTTGAATTTTTCTTTTTTCTAACTACAGCTATTATTTCTTTATTTCTTTGTTGCTTTAGTGCCAAAGCGCTAAGTAAGAATAAAGCTTCGGTACTAAGTATCCATACTAATCCGTAAAATTTTTCTATTTTTACTTCCTCGTTAGGTATTTTTATTAAGGCGTGATCTGTAACAAAAAAATCAATCGAAAATGATAGGAATAATATGGTTGATATCAAAAATAGAGAAATGTTAAACCAAAGCTTTGTAAAGTAGAATTTATATGAGTAAAAGAGTTTATAGTATTCGTTTGCAAGATGATTAAAATGTTCCATATCTTATTATATCCATTTGAATTTGGATGTTCATTTTATAATGAAAAATCTTTTTTTAGAATTTAAAAAATTAGTAACTTATTAATAAGTAAAAATAATGATGATTTTTTGTCAAAATAACTTGTTATGCATCTTTAAGCCCAAAGATATAGTTAATAGATTAAATGATAGAATTTGAGTATGTCACTTACTGAAATAAAAATAAAATTATCTAATGCATTAAAAACGGATTATTTCTTCAATGTTGTAAATGAACTTTATTACGATGAAAGAAGTAGTAAAAAGTACCTAACTAATGCTTTATTAGAGTTACATTCAGAATCAGTACTTAATATAAATGAATTATATAAGACACTTAAAAGTAAAGGGCAGTATCATAACTTTTGGACGTTATGCCATGTTTATGAATCATTATTACCTAATATTAAAGCCCCTGTTATTGAAGTTATGGAGTGTATTTTCCAATTAAAAAATGATATTGGTGATAATATATCGCTAAACCAACTTTTCTCTAGTTTTACCCAATTTTGTATCAATAATGAAGACAGCTATAAAGAAGCCTTTACGATATCTATTGATAATGTAGATAAATTTAGTGATTTTATATCCTCTGCTATTATCGCTGGTAGTTCATTTGATACGGAATGGAGTTTCAATAAACTAAATAGTATTGGTAGCCATAAAGCTGTAAGTGCTAGACAGCAAGCTTACTTGTCTCTTTCACGTATTGATTTAAACGTTAACGTAACTATTAATATGGCGTTTTCTTTCTTAGAAAAGCGATGTTTAATAGAGAAAGATGAAGCAGCTAAAAGTGATCTGTTTAATGCAGCTATTAATCTTGGTGAA
The DNA here is from genome assembly GCF_055808995.1 of Pseudocolwellia sp. G5-9. Lineage (NCBI taxonomy): Bacteria > Pseudomonadati > Pseudomonadota > Gammaproteobacteria > Alteromonadales > Colwelliaceae > Pseudocolwellia > Pseudocolwellia sp. G5-9. The sequence continues at coordinate 860,650 of NZ_CM147893.1, read as the reverse complement.
AGAGATGAGTGTTTGTGGGATAGAATAGATATTGTATTAAATACTCTACTCATAGAGCCATCACCTACTTTACTTTATAGCGTTTCCAATGTTGCAGCCTTTGATCGAAAAAATATTCCTTACTCAATAAAACATAAGTTAATTAGTTTTTTAAAAAATACTAAAGTAGATAATCAGACTGTATTAAGTAATATTGAACATTTATTAGTGAAACTTCTTAAACAACATGAATATGAGTATATAGAAGACTTACTTGAATTCTTACTAAATAAAGATATATGCATCAGCGAATTTAATTATTTTAATAGTAAGCTAATTAAAAATAATGATGAATATTTACATGCACTTATAACTAAATGGTTTTTATCTGGAAATTTAAATTTATGTTGTGCTGTTCGAGATTTATTACATGATCTGAACATTAAAGATATTGAAATAAAAGTTGATGTTACACAAGTAAATAAATTGAATGGTATGCCACATTTTTTAGCTAGAAAAGCTGTTGGCTGGTTATTTACACGCCCAATTGTCGCTGCAAATTTTGTTTTATCTATTATTGATGTTACACAAGAAAATGAGCATGAAGAGTTAAAGAAGATACTGTTTGAAACATTATTAATGAACTATTCTGGTGAGTTACGACGATACTTAGAAAAAAAAGAACTAACTAGTTCATTAGCTGTAAAAAATACTATTCAGAATGCAATTACTCAACTAAATGAGTATTTTGACAATATGGAAGGAGTTTGGGGGATTAATGAAATACAGTGTTCCCAGCAAAGAAGAGAGCAGTATTGGGAGCATTTTCAGCAATTAATGGAGGATGCTCAAGAGGCTGTCCCACCCAGCGTACTTTCTGAGTTATTTACAACGCAGACTATTTTATATGGGAATAGTAGCGCTGTTTATATATATGATGGTAATGATCAACCCAGACGATCTGAAATGAAAATGAGCAAGCATTCTTATTCAACTGAATTTCCCAGGTTAGATACCCTTGATCCTGAAGGTTTAGAATATACTCTTCGTTTTTTTAGAATGGAGGTTTTTAAAAATGAAGTTAATTCTTAAACAGTATTTAGCATCTTTAAATGAACGTGACGAATTAGATGTCTTAGTACCTGATTTGTTAAGTCAAATGGGTCTCAATGTTTATGCTCGACCTATTAGAGGTGCGAACGAGTATGGTGTCGATGTTGCTGCTGTAGGTAAAATAGGTAATGATATTGAAAAAGTTTATCTTTTTTCTATTAAAGAAAAAAACTTAACTAGGCAGAGTTGGTGTGGTGGCTCAAACCAAGACTTATTACCTTCTATTCATAGTATTCTCAACTCTTATATCCCACATCGGCTACCTAAAGAGCATGCTGATAAGCCTATTGTTATCTGTTTGTGTTTTGGTGGTGATGTTCAAACAACGATAAGACAAGAGGTTACAGGTTTTGAGCAGCAACATGAAACAGAACATTTAAAATTTGAAGAATGGAATGGTGATAAATTATCAGAATTAATTTTACAGCACTTTTTGAAAGAAGAATTATTACCAAAAGATTGGCAATCTATGTTAAGAAAATCAATTGCATTACTTGATGAACCTGATGTATCTCATAAGCATTTTATTAGATTAATAAGAAAACTTATAGATGTTGAGATAAAAGATAATAAAGATCTTCACAAAATCATTAATCGAATTAATATTTGTCTATGGGTGCTTTTTTCATGGGGTAGGGATGGTAATAATGTTGAGTCCACATATTTATCCGCTGAGTTTTGTATCTTAAATTGTTGGGATTTAATTAAAGATTCTAGAAGTACTAATGCACGAAAAGCCTTTGATAAATTACTATCGACTTATCACGCTATTACGCGAGAATATACAGAAAAATGTTTAATACCGCATGTAGACAAAATGCATGCGATTTCTAACGTAATTAATTCACCTACCTCAATTGATATTAACTTAAAACTATTTGATTTATTAAGTCGGCTATCAATGTACGGTATCTGGATTTTAATGGATCTAAAAAAGTTAAATGCAAAAAATTCATTAATAGATGATACGCAAAATGTAGAATTAACCAAAAAACTAGAATTAGTTATTCATTCAATAAAGCTGTTAATAAAAAACAATCCTTTATTGTTATCTCCATATCTTGATGAACAAGCGATAGATATATCCTTAGCTATGTATTTATTGATACAAGACTCTGAAAATGATGAATTCGGTATTAGTTGGTTAGATGAAATCATCAATCGGAGTATATTTTCATATAAAACTAATGGAATGTACCCTTCAACAGTTGATGACTTTAGAAAATTGTTAGGCCATCGTGAACAAACCAATAACACGTATAAACATAATGTGACTAAAGCTAGTATTCTCTATCCCGTTTCAGCTATTTTTTCAGCGTTGTATAAAAATGACGTTACTGGTAATGAGTTATTAAATTTTACAGAAAAAGAGCTAGGACATTGCACTCTACAATATTGGTATCCAGCTCAAGACTCTGAAGTTTATTTTTACAATAATGTAGAAATGCACGGATGTGCTACTACAGGTTTTGAAATGGCTCCTGATAAAGTTATCGACCATGTTATGACTGAATGTAATAACTCGAAATCATTTGGTGAATTGTCGGCTATTAAAAAAAATTTAGAACCGATAGTTTTTCTTGCTTGTCGTTATTATAGATACCCAGTTCCAATTCATTTCTTTTATGACTTTTTACAGCATCAAAAAGGAAAATAATGCTAATTAGTAGTTCCTTCGTAATTGTTAGTTAATAATTTCACTTATTAACAATTTCTTGAAACCCGTAAAACTACGTAATTATGACTTTGTGCGTATTCATTTTTCACAAATTTCGCAATATTAGCCATATACCAATTGAGCTAATGAATTCATTACTTAGCAGGAACTTAAGGTTTATAGGCGCAGGCGAATGCTTGTTCTCGGTAACTGCTCCTGCGTTACCCTAATGTTCGACATCCGCGCTGAATATTATAAGAATCAATAATGCGGAATATAATCCCGCTAAAAAATAAAAATAGAATCAAATATCAACTAAATAAATAGTCTCGATAATTTTTCAATCATCCTTAGTAACATTCCCCAAAAAAACAAAACTACGTAATTATGCGTATGCCTTTGCGTGCTTTTGCGCATATTAACTATTTATTAACTTAGTAATACTAACCACAGTTAAATAAACCTCGTGTTACTTGTTTAATAATAAAAATATAGAACACGCAATTGAAATACTTAAGGGATGCTAAACATGAAAATTTTACAAAAATTAACACCTGTTGCTGCAACAGTATTAATGTCGTTAGGCGCTGTATCAGCTGCACAGGCTGAAGATAGTAAATTAATGGATAACTTAAGCGTGTCAGGCTTTATTGATATGTCTTATGTTTATTCAGATGTAGACGGTGGCGATTCATCTAGCGTATCAGGTATCGACCAAGTAGAGATTGACCTTGCATACGACTTTGGTAACAAGTTAACGGCAACTGTTGATATTGAATATCAAAATGCTGATGAAGGTGTAGATCTTGAGCAAGCGTTTATTAGTTATGCTGTGTCAGACAACTTTAGTGTTAAAGCAGGTCGTTTTTTAAGTTACAGCGGTTGGGAAACTGAAGAGCCTACAGGTTTATTTCAATACTCAGGTACGGGTTACGCTAAATATTTTTACGGTTACTACCAACAAGGTATTTCAGGTATTTACAGTGGCGACGGTTACGCGGTAGCGGTTTCAGTGGTTAACGATTTAGCGGGTCCACAATCTATCGATTCAGAGCATCCAGGTATTGAAACTATGGTGGCTTTAATGCCGACTGATGAAATTACTGTTAAAGGTTTTTATTCAAAAGACGGTGATGTTGAATTAATTAACACATGGGCAAGCTATTCAAAAGACGCATTAACACTAGCAGCTGAATACAACACAGCAGAAGACAGTGCCTTTGTAGGTAGTGATGCGAGTGGTTATTTATTAATGGCTAACTACGCGTTTGACAACTTTGCCTTAACGGTTCGTTACCACGATTGGGAAGTTGAAGATGCAGCTGGTGCAACATTTGAAGATGCTAGCGGTATTACTATTTCACCAAGCTTTTCGGTAAACGATAACTTACTTATGGTTTTTGAATACCGTATGGAAGAAATCAACGATGTTGATATAGACACTATTGCTATTGAAGCTTTAGTAACTTTTTAATTGAACCCAACGATATTTACGAAAAAGGAAATAATCATGAAATTGAAAAAATTAATCATCGCAAGTTCAATTGTTGCGAGTAGTTTAGTAACCAGTATTACTTATGCGGCAGACACGATTAAAGTCGGTGTGTTGCATTCATTATCAGGCACTATGGCGATCAGTGAAACAACACTAAAAGACACTGTATTAATGATGATCGATAAGCAAAACAAAGCTGGCGGTATTTTAGGTAAGCAACTTGAAGCGGTTGTTGTTGACCCTGCGTCTAACTGGCCTTTATTTGCTGAGAAAACACGTGAATTATTAGCGAAAGAAAAAGTTGATGTTATTTTTGGTTGTTGGACATCTGTATCACGTAAATCGGCACTTCCAGTATTAGAAGAACTTAACGGTTTACTTTTTTACCCAGTGCAATACGAAGGTGAAGAGTCATCTAAAAACGTATTTTACACGGGTGCTGCGCCAAACCAACAAGCAATTCCTGCTATTGATTACTTAATGAATGATATAGGTGCTAAACGTTGGGTTTTAGCAGGTACAGATTATGTTTACCCACGTACAACTAATAAAGTTTTAAAAGCGTACTTAAAATCTAAAGGCGTTAAAGACGAAGACATTATGGTGAACTACACGCCATTTGGTCATTCTGATTGGCAAAGTATTGTTGCTGAAGTTAAAAAGTTTGGTTCAACAGGTAAGAAAACAGCGGTTGTTTCAACCATTAACGGCGATGCAAACATTCCATTTTATAAAGAGTTAGGTAACCAAGGTGTTTCTGCTGAAGATATTCCTGTTGTTGCATTCTCTGTAGGTGAAGAAGAGCTTTCTGGTTTTGATACTAAACCATTAGTGGGTCACTTAGCGGCTTGGAATTACTTTCAAAGTGTAGAGTCGGATGAGAACGAAACTTTTATTGCTGATTGGAAAAAATACATTGGTGATGACAAACGTGTAACAAACGATCCTATGGAAGCAACTTACATTGGTTTTAAAATGTGGGCTAAAGCGGTTGAAAAAGCAGGTACTACAGATGTTGATGCGGTTGAGCAAGCTATGATTGGTGTTGCTGTTCCTAACTTAACAGGTGGTACTGCGGTAATGAATGCAAACCATCATTTATCTAAGCCAGTACTTATTGGTGAAATTCAAGAAGATGGTCAATTTGAAGTAGTTTGGGAAACACCTGATACAGTAATTGGTGATGCTTGGTCTGATTATTTACCTAGCTCTAAAAACTTAATTTCAGATTGGACTGCGCCAGTTAAATGCGGAAACTTTGATGTGAAAACAGCTAAGTGTTCTGGTCAAAACTTTTAACTGATAACGAGTAAATGATTAACGGGAGGTTGGCGAAGTTAGCCTCCCATTTACTCAAAGCATTTTTCATCTTCCTCTATTCAAAGAATGTTTTGAGTAAATCTATACAGTTTCATTATTAACCCTTTTATTCCCATGTTAACCCTTAAGGAAAACGCAATGTTGCGAATATTTTCTGCTTTTATTTGTTGTTTACTCGCGTGGCAAAGTATTGCTAACGATGATGTAACACCTACCAAAAATAGCGCTAGTGTCAGCACCGATGCTGAACTTGCTACTTTATTTAAAAAGTTACCCGTTACCAAACTTTCAAAAATGCAGTTGTTAATTGAACAGCTTTCAGCAACAAAAACTCCACAAGTAAAACAGGCTTTTAATTATTTGCTCAATGGCGAGCTTTATTACATTAAAGCCAATAAACAAGTGGTACATGCTCAAATTAATGAAGATAAAAAATACGCATTAACTGACGTACTTACTAATGCGCCTCTTGATGTTGTTGCTAAAAGCAAAATACGAAAAATTAAAACAAACAATAGATTGCGTGGTTCGTTACGTAGTTTACTTGCTCAGTTTGATTTAACCGATCCAAACAAAGAAATTCGTATTGCAGCGGTTAAACAGTTGTTAGATAAACCGAATCAAACGGGTATCGACACTATTACAAAATTGGTGAAGAAAGAACAAGACACCGACGTGCGCGAGTTAATGCAAGTAACCTTACTTGTTGAGCAGTTATTAAATGGCGAACATGAAGAAAAACTAGCTGCTGTAAAGCAATTAAAAACCAGTTTAGAGCCGTCTGTACTGAATGAGATGACGAACCAACTTTCAAAAATTGCTAAACCAACGCCTTCAACCCCTTTGTCGGCAGAAGACAAAGCATTAAAACTCGCGCTTACCAAAGCAATAGCTGATATTGATGGTAGAAAAGGCATTTTTGAATTTACCGAAAACCTATTTTTTGGTATCAGTTTAGGTTCCGTTTTATTACTGGCGGCTATTGGTTTAGCTATCACCTTTGGTGTTATGGGCGTAATTAATATGGCTCATGGCGAAATGATGATGTTAGGTGCGTATACCACTTATGTTATCCAACAAGCCTTTCCTCAGTACATTGAATACTCGTTATTAATGGCAATTCCTGCGGCCTTTTTAGTATCAGGCCTAGTGGGTGTTGGTATTGAACGCGGTGTTATTCGTCACTTAAAAGGGCGTCCGTTAGAAACCTTATTAGCAACTTTTGGTATTAGCCTTATTTTACAACAATTGGTAAGAAGTATTTTCTCTCCATTAAATCGTCAAGTACTTGCTCCTGAATGGATGAGTGGTTCATGGCAGATTAATCCTATTTTTTCATTAACCTTTAACCGTTTATACATCATTATTTTCTCATTAATGGTATTTGTTGCCTTGTTAATGATATTGAAAAAAACCTCGTTAGGTTTACATGTTCGTGCTGTTTCTCAAAACCGTGATATGGCCAGAGCGCTCAGTATAAAAAGTGATTGGGTAGATGCGATTACCTTCGGTTTAGGTTCAGGTATCGCGGGCATTGCAGGTGTGGTACTTAGCCAGCTAACCAATGTTGGGCCTAATTTAGGACAAGCCTATATTATTGACTCGTTCCTTGTGGTGGTATTTGGTGGTGTAGGCAATTTATGGGGAACCTTAGTTGCAGCCATGTCGTTAGGTGCATTCAATAAGTTTTTAGAACCTGTTACTGGCTCTGTACTAGCAAACATCATTGTATTGGTTGGCTTGGTGTTATTCATTCAGAAAAAACCAAAAGGCCTGTTTCCACAAAAAGGGAGGTCAGCAGACTAATGACTACTTCAACCATTAAAACAGACACAAGTATGAATCATTCAAACAGCAGTGCTCCAAATAACCATGTGCCAAATAACAAGCCAACATTTGTACAAAAGTTATCAGAGTTAGGTAGTTTACGCGTTGTTATTGGCTTTTTACTGATATCGGCTTTTTACGTAACCTTTTGTAATTTAGTTTTTGCCGAAGGATCTTTCTTTCACGTAAGTGATTACACCGTAAGCTTGTTTGGTAAATACTTATGTTATGCCTTATTAGCCCTTGCGGTAGATTTAGTGTGGGGATATTGCGGAATTTTAAGTTTAGGCCACGGTGCTTTCTTTGCGCTAGGTGGTTACGCTATGGGTATGTATTTAATGCGCCAAATAGGTGATAGAGGTGTATACGGCAACCCTGATTTACCTGACTTTATGGTGTTTTTAAACTGGACTGAATTACCTTGGTATTGGGCAGGTTCAAGTAGCGTTTTTTGGATGATCGCTATGGTGTTTATTGGCCCCGGTTTATTAGCTTATATATTTGGTTCGTTAGCATTTCGTTCACGCGTAAGTGGTGTGTACCTTTCTATTATGACGCAAGCCGTAACTTACGCCTTAATGTTAGCGTTTTTCCGTAACGAAATGGGCTTTGGTGGTAATAACGGCTTAACAGATTTTAAAGAAATTTTAGGATTTTCGTTACAAGAACCATCAACCAAGTTAGGACTTTTTGTTGCAACAGCCATCGCCTTAGCTATCGGCTACATGGTAAGTGATTTTATTGTTAAATCAAAAATGGGTCGTGTGGTTACTGCAATACGTGACGCTGAATCTCGTGTACGTTTCGTTGGCTTTAAACCTGAACACTACAAACTTTGGATTTATGTTGTTTCCGCTATGTTAGCCGGTGTTGCTGGTGCTTTGTATGTGCCGCAAGTAGGTATTATCAATCCGGGTGAGTTTTCACCACTTAACTCAATCGAAATGGTGGTTTGGGTAGCCATTGGCGGTAGAGGAACTTTATACGGTGCGCTCATTGGTGCTGTGGTAGTCAGTTACGCTAAAACACGTTTTACTGCGATTATGCCTGAAGCATGGTTGTTCGCCTTAGGTGGTTTATTCGTATTAGTTACTTTGTATTTACCTAAAGGTATCGCGGGTTTATTACCTAATATTTTAAATAAAAAAGATAGCGAGAACGAAGCAAGCGATACAGACCAATCAAAAGAGTCAAACAACACAAGCATTGAAAAATCGGAGGCTAGCTCATGATAGTCGATAAAAGTGGTTCGCCTTTATTAGCAGACGAAAATATTAAACCTGATACTCGACATGGCGTTATTTTATATGTTGAAGATGTGAGTGTAAGTTTCGATGGTTTTAAAGCCTTAAACGATTTGAACTTGTATATAAACGACGGTGAATTACGTTGTTTAATTGGTGCTAACGGTGCAGGTAAAACAACCTTAATGGATGTTATTACCGGAAAAACGCGACCAGACACAGGCAAGGTAAGCTTTGGTCAACAGGTTGATTTATTACAGTTAAGTGAAGCTGAAATTGCCAGAGCAGGTATAGGTCGTAAATTTCAAAAGCCAACTGTTTTTGAAGAACTGACTGTATTTGAAAATATTGAACTCAGTTTAGCGGGCGATAAAGGTATTTGGACGGCGCTTTTCCATAAACTTACAGGCGAACAGAAAGATCGTATTGCTGAAATTTTAATGACTATTGGTTTATCTAAAGAGTGTTATTACCCAGCAGGGCGTTTATCCCACGGGCAAAAGCAATGGTTAGAAATCGGTATGTTATTAGCGGCTGAGCCACGCGTGTTATTGGTTGATGAACCCGTAGCGGGTATGACAGGCCAAGAAACTGAACGTACTGCAGAACTATTAACCTCGCTAGCAGGTAAGCATTCAGTGGTTGTGGTAGAGCATGATATGGCGTTTGTTCGTTCAATCGCTAAGCAAGTTACGGTATTACATCAAGGTTCTGTATTAGCCGAAGGTACTATGTCTGAAATTCAATCGAATAAAGACGTGATTCAGGTTTACCTAGGTGAAGAAGACGGTTCAGACGACATAGAAAAAAGCGTTTCAGAAAAAATTGAATTGGAAAGCAAACCACAGGAGCAAACAGTATGATCGAGTTAACGTCGGTAAATCAGCAATACGGTGGCACTCAAATCCTGTGGGATTTAAATCTTAAAATTAAAAAAGGTTCTCGCACCTGCATCATGGGTCGTAATGGCGTAGGTAAAACCACGTTATTAAAATCTATCATGGGTTTATTGCCTATCAGCTCAGGTAGTTTAGTGATCAATGATGTTGATGTAGTTAAAAAGGGCGTGGAAACACGACCTGAAATCGGAGTAGGTTATGTACCACAAGGACGTGATATATTTCCGCAGCTTACGGTGGAAGAAAACCTAAAACTGAGCTTAAATTGTAAGCGTCAGAAAAGTAAAACCATACCTGAGCATATTTTTACGCTGTTTCCTGTGCTTAAAGAAATGTTACATCGACGTGGTGGTGATTTATCGGGTGGTCAGCAACAACAATTAGCGATAGGGCGAGCGTTAGTACTTAACCCAGATATTTTAATTCTGGATGAGCCAAACGAAGGTATTCAACCTAATATCGTACAGCTTATTCGTGACGTTTTACTTAAATTGAACAAAGAACACGGCATGACTATTGTTTTGGTTGAGCAAAAATTACCTTTTGCACGCGCAGTAGGCGAAGAATTTCATTTAATGGAAAAAGGTCATGTTATTGCATCGGGTGAAATGGTAGAGTTGACGGATGAGTTAGTGAGTAAATATTTATCTGTTTAAACGGATAAAAACCAAGCGAATCATAACACTAAAGAATGATTATAAAAGAAACAAATAAAGTTGAAGCAAGGCAGTGGTTGGCTAAATTAGCATTAACATTTAGCCACAATACTTATGGTACTCAACTTAAAACCACGTCGCGACAAGGACCGTTATCGGTTCAAAAAGCTTTTTACCCAGAAGGGCAAGAATGTGCACACATCTACTTATTGCATCCTCCTGCAGGTATCGTATCGGGCGACGAGCTTAATGTTGAAATAAACATTGAAGCTCAAGCTCATGTTTTAGTAACTACCCCTGGCGCTAATCGCTTTTATCGAGCTAGAGAAGATTTATCAATTGGCGCAACGAAACAAACACAAATAACCTCGTTTTACTTAGGTGATAAAGCCATAGCAGAAAACTTTCCGCAAGAAACCATTGTTTACGAAGGTGCTGATGGTTTTAATACCGTTGATGTTCATATTAAAGACAACAGCGTTTATTTAGGCTGGGACATTACCTGTTTAGGTTTACCCAGTTCAGATCAATATTTTGATCAAGGCCAATACACGCAACTTAACCGTTTGTATTGCGGTGATAAGCTTATTTATCATGATCGTATCGAAATATCACCCCGTAACAAGTTACTTCATCATATGGCAGGGTTAGCCAGTAAGCCCGTATTTGGTACTTTTTTAGTGTATGCGCCTACACAGTTAACAGCTCTTAAAGATCGTAAGTTAATCATTGAAGTATTACGCGAGATTATTGAAAGCGAAAACGCACAAGAACTGATCAGTATTACCGATATACATGGTTTGTTTGTTATCCGCTATTTAGGCGAGCAAGCACACCAGTGTAAACATTTATTTATAAAGTTATGGCAGCATTTACGTCCTCTTGTTATTGAGGCGTCAGCCATTGAACCTAGAATTTGGCATACTTAATTTTAATTTGTAAGAACGTGCCCATTAAAAATCTAAGAGAAACGTATGGATTTATTACCTAGAGAAAAAGACAAACTCCTTTTATTTACTGCTGCATTATTAGCGGAACGTCGATTAAAGCGAGGCGTTAAACTTAATTACCCTGAAGCCATGGCTTATATTTCTATGGAAATTATGGAAGGCGCAAGAGACGGTAAAACCGTAGCAGAAATGATGGACTATGGTAGAACCTTATTAACTCGCGACCAAGTGATGGAAGGTATTCCTGAACTGTTAGCTGAAGTACAAGTTGAAGCGACGTTTCCTGATGGAACTAAGCTTGTAACTGTGCATAACCCAATCGTTTAAGGAGAGTCGCATGTCTTCATCTTCACCTATCAATACAACAGGAAGATTAATTCCTGGTGAAATAAAAACCGATAGTGGTAATCGCGAACTTAATGTCGGTCGTGAACAACTTAAAGTTACGGTTGCTAACTCAGGCGATCGTCCTATTCAAATAGGATCTCACTATCACTTTTATGAAGTGAATCCAGCGTTAACCTTCGACCGCGAGTTAACTAAAGGTTATCGCCTTGATATTACCTCAGGCACGGCTGTACGTTTTGAGCCGGGACAAGAGCGCGAAGTAACACTGATTGCTTATCGTGGTAAACGTAGAGTATTTGGCTTTAGAGCTGAAGTGCAGGGAGATTTATAAAATGGCAACTATTGATAAACATTCATACGCGCACATGTTTGGTCCAACCGTTGGCGACAGAGTTCGTTTAGCAGATACCGACTTATGGCTAGAAGTTGAAAAAGATTACACCGAATACGGCGAAGAGGTTAAGTTTGGTGGCGGTAAAGTTATTCGAGACGGTATGGGACAAAGCCAAGCGTCTTGCTACGAAACGGTAGATCTCGTTATTACCAATGCACTTATTGTTGATCATTGGGGCATCGTTAAAGCGGACGTTGGGGTTAAAGATGGTCGTATTGCCATAATTGGTAAAGCGGGTAATCCAGACATTCAAGACAATATTGATATTGAAGTAGGCCCAGGGACTGAGGTTATTGCTGGCGAAGGCCAAATATTAACGGCTGGCGGTATAGACGCGCATATTCATTTTATTTGTCCGCAACAAATTGACGAAGCGTTAATGTCGGGCGTAACCACCATGATAGGTGGTGGCACAGGCCCTGCAACCGGTACAAACGCAACAACGTGTACACCCGGTCCTTGGTACATTCATAAAATGCTACAAGCAACAAATGACTTCCCAATGAACTTTGGCTTTTTAGGTAAAGGTAATGCAAGTTTACCGTTAGCGCTTGAAGAGCAAATTGAAGCCGGTGTATGTGGTTTAAAATTGCATGAAGATTGGGGTACAACACCCGCCGCTATTGATAACTGTTTAACGGTTGCTGAAAAGTACGATGTGCAAGTGGCTATTCATACCGATACGTTAAATGAATCAGGATTTGTTGAAGATACAATTGGTGCATTCAAAGGCAGAACTATTCACACTTACCACACAGAAGGTGCTGGCGGTGGCCATTCACCTGACATTATTAAAGCGTGTGGTGAATCGAATGTTTTACCTTCTTCAACAAATCCAACGCGTCCATATACGATTAACACCATAGATGAACATTTAGATATGTTGATGGTTTGTCATCATTTAGATCCTAACATTCCAGAAGATGTGGCTTTTGCTGATTCGCGTATTCGTAAAGAAAGTATTGCTGCAGAAGACGTAATGCATGACTTAGGCGCAATCAGTATGATTTCGTCAGACTCACAAGCAATGGGACGTGTCGGTGAAATGATCACACGTACTTGGCAAACAGCTCATAAAAACAAGCAACAACGTGGACCTTTAGCGCCAGATACTGAACGTAACGATAACTTCCGTATAAAACGCTACATCGCTAAGTACACCATTAACCCTGCAATAAGCCATGGTGTAAGCCATGAAGTAGGGTCGATTGAAGTGGGCAAGCTAGCCGATATCGTTTTATGGAAACCGGCATTTTTTGGTATTAAGCCATCAATGATCATCAAATCAGGTTTTATTGCTGCAGCGCCAATGGGCGATGCCAATGCGTCTATTCCAACACCGCAACCTGTTTATTACCGTCCTATGTTTGGTTCTTATGGTTTAGCTACGGCTAAAATCTCTATGACCTTTTTATCGCAAGCAGCGGTAGATAAAGGCGTACCAGAAAAAGTCGGTATGACACGTATGGTTGGGGTTTGTAAAAATACCAGAAATATTGGTAAAGACGATATGATCCATAATAACTGGCAGCCGAAGATTGAAGTGGATGCGCAGACTTATGAGGTGAGGGCGAATGGGGAACTATTAACCTGTGAGCCGGCGAGCGTACTGCCACTAGCCCAACGTTACACTTTGTTCTAAATGGATCCTATTTTTGATTGATGCTGCATTGTCGGCACTTTTTATTTCAATCACATAGGTAAACTATGCTCATGAAATAAAAAGTTTGACGGCTTTGCCTAAATCAAAACTAGTTACCATTGATATGAATAAGGCTAATAGAGGTATTGTCATTTTTATTTTAATTAAATTGTTAAACTATGCTCATAAAATAAAAAGTTTGACGGCTTTGTAATAATCCAAACTAGTTACCATTGGTTTGGTAATAGAAAATGTATGAGAAACTTTAAGATTTATTTTGTTATGAAAATCATGAAGTAATAAATATTTATATTTTCGATATCCAAAAGTAGAGAATATAAAGAAGAAAACTTAGGAATGTAGATGTTACAAGTATTTGAAAGACTCGATCATACGCATGATGAAATTGCTGATTCCATCACCTTAGATCAAGATACACGTAAAAAAGCACGCATTAAAGGTGTAACTGATAAAGGTCAGGATGTGGGGATTTTTGTTGAACGTGGTCATCCCATATTGATCGGTCAGGTACTCAAAACTGAGTGCGGTTTATTGATTGAAGTTAAGGGTAAAGCAGAAGAAGTTTCTACTGCAATTGCTACTGATTGGTTGTCGTTTAGTAAGGTGTGTTATCACTTAGGAAACCGTCATACGTCTTTGCAAATTGGTGAGCTTTGGGTGCGTTTCAAACCTGATTATGTATTAGAAGAATTAGCGGAAAACTATGGTTTAACTATTGACAAAACACCTGCTGTTTTTGAACCTGAAAGTGGTGCTTATGGTAAAGGTGGAGGTCATTCTCATGGACATTCACATAGCCATTCTCATGGTGAATCTGATACTCACTCTCATGAACACTAAATTTTATCGTTACATAGATGATTGTAAGGTTGTAATGAATAATTCAATAAAATCAACTAATAAGTACGGTTATCCGTTATGGTAGATGGTAACGCGTTACGGTTTAATCGTCTTTTGCAGCTGTGTAGTGCTAATTTACCTGTGGGTGGATTCTCATTTTCGCAAGGCTTAGAGTATGCCGTAGAAATGGGTTGGGTTAATGATGTTGACTCAACAAGTAACTGGGTTGAATTGAATTTATCTCAGTCAATTGCACGTACCGATTTAGCCATTATTAAGCGCCAATATGAAGCACTTTTAAATGACGATTTAACAGCTTTTATTTCATGGAATCAGCACCTAATTGCGTGTCGAGAAAGTAACGAATTGCACCTTGCTGATGTTGCTATGGGCAAGGCACTTATTCGATTATTAAAGCAATTAGAGTCAGCTGAAATTCAACAAGGTTTACAGCGTTATGAAGCGTTGCTTGATGTTAATAAAATAGGTGCTGATATCAGTTTTGTAAGTGCTTTTGTACTTATTGCTTCGTTATTTAAGTTAGATTTACTGCTGATACAAAGTGGTTATTGTTGGACTTATATCGACAATCAAGTTGCTGCGGCAACTAAGCTTGTGCCTTTAGGCCAAACTCAAGCGCAAAATTTATTATTTGAAATTACCGAAAAAGTAGACGCATCAATTCAGTTAGCAAACACATTGAAAGACGATGAAATTGGCGCAAGTTTACCGCGTTTAGCTATGGCAAGTGCATGGCATGAAACGCAATACACCAGATTGTTTAGATCTTAGTTGATACATAATTTGTACTTGCTGAGTTTAAGTCAAAAAAATAAGCGTTTAAAAAAGAGAACATTATGAAAAAGAAACAAGTTTTACGTATAGGCGTTGGCGGACCTGTTGGTTCAGGTAAAACCGCTTTATTAAGAGAGCTATGTATTGCACTACGCGATAAATACGATATGGCAGTAGTGACTAACGATATTTACACACGTGAAGATGCTGAGTTTTTAACGCGTCATAACGCGCTAGCTGAAGATCGTATTATGGGGGTTGAAACAGGCGGTTGCCCACATACCGCTATTCGTGAAGATGCGTCTATGAATTTAGCTGCAATTGACGATTTACAGGCATTACACCCTAATTTAGACTTTGTATTAGTAGAGAGTGGCGGAGATAACTTAAGTGCTACGTTTAGTCCTGAACTTTCAGACTTAACTTTATACGTAATAGACGTATCTGCGGGAGATAAAATTCCACGTAAAGGTGGCCCTGGTATAACTAAGTCCGATCTTCTTATTATTAATAAAATTGATGTTGCCGAGTTAGTCGGGGCGTCTTTAGAAGTCATGGACAGAGATGCGAAGAAAATGCGTGGCGACAGACCTTTTGTGTTTAGCAATATGAAAACCAAACAAGGTTTAGATGACATAATCGCTTTTATTGAAAGCGAAGGTATGTTGAATATTTAATTTATTATTAGCCCTCATTAAGGGGTAATAGAAATACAAAATTTAGAATTAACGTGAGTAAGGAAATACAAATGAAGTTTTTAATGATTTTTTTAAGTGCAATATCAAGCATGTTTTTAAGTACAGCAGCTTTAGCCCATACCGACCACGCATTAGGCGAAGGCTCATTACATGCGGTATACCACATTATGTTTTGGTTCGTTGTTTTTGCGGTAATTTATAAAGCGGTAGGTTGGTATAAAGCTAAAGATCGTAATAAACCACAAAAGTAATTGTTTATTTAACCTCAACTCGGGTTAATGAATGTTAGATAATGAATTAAAATTCTTATTTATCAAACCTTAAACTGTATTGTTGTTTTCCTAAGTTATATTAGTCTCTCAACATTGATATTTTTGTGTATAACAAGGCGAATTTTTCTATCTAATAGCTGGCTATTAGTCATAAATTCAACGAAGTTAGGCATAAAAATAGCTTGTTGAGTAACTTTGCTTATTAACGGGATTTGGTATTTGTACGGTTAAGCTATTTATTATCGAAATGGTAAACCGTGATAATATTAATTCAACTGAACTGCCAGTTTGAAAATTTGGAATATCATACGTTTATGTTGCAAGAGTAAATGTTTGATTTTTAAATTAATTGTTACCATAAAAAAAGCACTTACCTTGGTAAGTGCTTTTTGTTTAGGTTATAAAATTGCTATTAGAACGTAGCTCTAACACCTAGGCGATATATAGTACCTGTAGTCCATGCACGTATAGTTCTTGATTTATTCACATCATCTTCTAATGCATTTCCTTCAATTACAAAGTCTTCGTCATGTAAGTTGGTATAATACTGGCGATTTTCCTTGTTAGTCAGGTTTACAGCATTAAAAGTAACGGTAACTGAATCGTTATATTTATAGGTAGCTGATAGATCTAATTGGCCACCGCCTTCATTCCATAATGCGCCATCTTTAAAGCCGCGATTGGCTAAAGAATCTGTACGATAGTTATAAGCTAAACGAAGTAAATTACCATCTTGTTCCCAAAACGTTGAAATATTGTAAACATGTTTAGATATGTTTGCCATAGGCATTGCTGCTAGTTTAAGCCCTAATGGTCCAATTTCTGCGTCTGTTGTAGAATCTGAATAGGTATAGTTAATTGCTGCACCTAACCCACCAAAAATACCCGGTAAAAAGTCATAGTTTTGGTTGTAACCTATTTCTAATCCTCTATTGGTTCCACCAGCACCGTTTCTAATTACAGTTACATTCATAACATCACAATCGCCTTGTGTATCCAATGCGTTTGTTTGGAATCTGTGTCTTCGATTGATCAAACAGTTAGTGCCATCAGCAACAGAAGCATCGTACTTAATTGTATCACCAGCGGGTTTGGTAATTAATATGTCTGTGAAAGGGTCTAACTGAGATAATGCATCAGAATCTAAGCCACGTAAATCGGTCCAATGAGCACCAACAGAAGCACGCTCTTCAAAGTTACTCATATCTTTATTGAATAAAGCAACCGTTAAAGCACCACCTTCGTTAAAGTACCATTCATAAGATAAATCTAAATTTTTAGATTCAAGTGGTTTTAAGAATGGATTGAAAATCGTACCATTTGAATTACCTGTACCAAATACTGCCTCATTAAACTTAAAGCTAGGTTTTAATGAGTCTATTTGTGGTCTTGCCATTGTCTTAGATGCTGCAAAACGTATAACGGTATCTTCATTAAGTTTATAATTTAACGTTAAGCTAGGTAACCAATTTTTTTCAGTATTTTCTGCGGTAGAACGAAATTGGTCTGGGTCAGTAGGTGTTGTATTATCAAGATAACGATGTCGGTTTAACCCGCCAGCATTAAAGTTTTCGTCATAACAACTTTGCGAAGCAATAGGTACAACGCTTTTACCATCAGCACTAGGTTCACCAGCAAAATTAACATTACCAATGCCGCCACCTGGAGTACCATTTTTCCATAATTGTTCAAGTGTACAAGGCGCTAGAGAGCTATCTGTTGCTATTTTTAGTAGATCATAAGATACCAAGTTCAGATTTTGGAAGTTAACCGATGAATAACCCACCGACTCTACGCCTGATTCTACATAACGAACACCAACATTACCTGTTAATCTATCATCGAAAAGTGAGAAATTTGTTTTAAAGTATAACGCTTTATTTTCTAAATTTATTTCTCTGTCGTTTGATAAATCAGGTACACCAACAACATTATCTGTTGCGAAAACTGCATCTAGAGCCTTGCGAGCGTCAATTGTATACCAGCCATCAGTAGTATTTGTACGTTCGTAACCTAAATCTTTTAAGAAGCTATCGCCATACCCTGTTTCGCCGCCATTAACATCAATTAAGCGAACATCAGCAATATCTACACCTGTAGGCTCTACATCAACAGGTGTTGGAGCGCCTTGCCAAAAATAACCTTGATTAAATACGTCTTTATTTCGTTTTTGATACTTAAGACCAAATTCAAAAGAGGTAATAGGTCCTAGTTCTACTGCCCAATCAAAATCAAGATAAATTGATTTTTGGTTATCATTCATTTCTCTATCACGGGTATTGGCTTGTTGTAAATGAATTGCATTTAAATCATCTGGGTTATATGCCGTTGTAGAAAAGTTATCTGCGTTTGGTTCACCAGGAGCACCCGTTTGAGGAGTTCCACTTGGATCAGGGTTTCCATCTGCATCAATTGCTGGTCCAAAATCTACTAGACTTGTACCTGTGATTGAATAACAAACACCGCTGGTACAATCATAACCTGATGGTTGAACTTGCTCTGAAGGTAGAGCAAGTAATACTTCATCAGGAATATTATTATAGTTATTTGAATTAAAATTGGTGAAATACTCATCATTAGCGGTGGTTTTTGAATAACCCACTCGAAGGTTCATGCTAAAGTCGTCAGTAAAGTGATGATTAAGGTCAAGGTTAAGTACGGTATTTTTAGTGGTAACTCCTGACTCTGTACTGGTTGTACGCCCTCGAGCCATACGGTCAACTTTCTTGATAAACATTTGGCTGTCAGGATCATAAACAACCCAAGGGTTTTCAGCATCATAAATTCTTGGAATATCGGCTTCAATGTATGGGTTTTGATCGCCAATAGAAACAATACTATCGTCATCTTGCTCTCTATATTGATCCGAGTAGGTCGCGTTTAGATTTAATTCCGTTCGATCACTGATTAACCATTGTAATGAGGTGGTAAAACCTGTTCTTTCCATGCTATTAGTAAACATAGTAAAGCCATTTTGAGAGTTCATTAGACCGGTAACAGGTTCACCCATTCTTTCGCCTGTTTTTGAATTAATAGCATCGGGTATTGTATAGTTCACAAGCTCATTGGTAAAAAACATATCTCGACGAGTTTGTTGAGTTTCTTTAAAACCCGTTATATAAAAACCTAACGTATCGTCTAAGAATTTTTCTGAGAACGAGCCCGATATTTTGAAGTCATTTTTTTCAATATAATCATCATAACGTCCCTGAACTTCTAGAACACGTTTATTTTTATTTGAATCTAATGGTCTAAATGTTTTTAACTCTATGTTTGCACCTAAGCTACCTTCTTCTTGATCCGCAGCTGATGTTTTCATAACTTCGATTGAGTTTAAAATATCTGAAGAAAAAGCACTTAAATCAACAGCTTGACTTTCTGTACTACTGGTAAGTGCAACGCCGTTTAACATAATGTTATTTAAATTAGGGCCAGCACCACGCACGGTTACTGTTGTACCTTCTGATCCACCAGCGCCTTCACCGCGTTGAATAGAAACACCTGTTACACGCTGAAGTGCCTCACCAATATCTTGGTCAGCTGATTTACCAATATCTTCTGAAAATATTGAATCACTAATAGAATCAGTTAAACGTTTGTTATTTAAAGAGCGTAATAAACTTCCTTTAAAACCAGTGACTTCAATAACTTCGATTTCTTTTGCTTCATCTGCTTTTGTTTTAGCTTCTTCTGCAAAGGCATACGACATAGGAGTACTAGCAATCGATAGTGCTACAGCTATTGATAGTGGATGTAAGTTATATTTATTTGACATTATTTATCCCCAAAAAATGTATTGTAAGAATTTTATTTTTTATATTATTTTTATAACAACAATTATATAAATAAATTGTTACATATAAACTATACGTTTTATTTATAAAAAACAAGCTTAGCTGATTATTATTAGGAATATTTGGTTATATATATTCTGATGTTAATATCAAAATATTCATAAATACGTTTTCAATGTTCTTTAGTTATTGTTTATTAGGTGTATTAATTTCAGGTAGAGGGGCATGTAAAATTATTGATTTGCTATGGCTTTTTGTATAACGTTTGCCTTTTCTAATTTCAGTTAATGATTAGTGTTTTATTTTTTAAGTATAATTTTAGTTAATTGGATTTGATTGTTGTTTTTTGTTTTATTATATTTATTTTAAAATTTAAAATTTAAAATGAATTATAGGATGAAAGAATAGGAGGCAAAAGTTAATGTATGATCAAGAGTGGTAGCTTAATTACGGTTCGTATGAATTTGAAATACATTATGGGTAAAATTAAAAAGGGAGCAATGAATAATTGCTCCCTTTTTTAGTCCCGACTCTACATAAATATAAAGTACAAGTTAAACAGAACTTAGATTATTGTTGCATGAATCGGCCAAAAAATTGATAGCTTTTTTGATCTCTTAATTTTTGAGAAAAGCTTAGTCCTAATTGAGCGAGCTGCTGTGGGTTATCAGTTTTAGCGATCATCATTCTTAATTGCATTAACGCTTGCTTGGTTTTTCCCACGCTGTCTTGAGCTAACGCATATAAATATATATATTGAGAATTAGTTGGCTCTAATTTAATGGCTTGTTTAAAAGCATTAATAGCGTTTGCGGTATCTTTATTACGAATTAAGTATAAACCGTAACTGTAATGAACCATGCCGTCTAATGGTGATGTTTTCAAAGCTTGTTGATATATTTTTGCTTCGTTGACTGAATCGCCCATGGTTTTATAGATATCAGCTAAGTTTAAATAAGGTGCGCTAAAGTATGGGTCAACCTTAATGGCATTTTTTAAAGCAGCAATCGCTTTGTCTCTATTTCCTGAACCGTAATGGATCATACTTTCGTTTAAGTTACCTTCACCACGCCACGTATTAATATCGTTTGATAGCATAAGCTCATCAAATGCTTTTTTCATTACATCAGCATTAACTTGTGTATTACCTATTAATTGATTAGCCGCTGCAACTCTTACCGATTTGTATTTGTCTGATAATAAGGTGGCAAATGCAAGGTGTCGCTCGTTTGGTGGAACAAGTTGACCTGTTTGTGCTAAAGCTAATCTTATTAAAGGTTTGTCAGAAGTTATCCAAGGCTTAATTATGTCGTTTGATAATTGTCCAGTGGTATTAACCAAACCGGTTAATGCTGTTGCTCTAATAATATCATTAAGGTTTTTGTCATTAACAATAGCTAAGTGCTGTGGTAATTGAAGGCGTTTACCACTTTGTAAACTTAAAAAGTCAGTATAGGTTTTTGATAAGGCTTTAGGTTTACCGTGCCATTGTTCAAGTTTAGCTGCTGCCCAGTTGTTGTCTTTATCTTCATGACAACTTGTACAGGCATTAGGTGTGTCGTTAGCTGTAGAAAGGTGAGGGCGAGGTATTTTAAAGCTATGATCTCGTCTGTCATCAACCCCCATGTAACGGTTATTTGGCATATGACAATTTACACATTTACTGCCTTCAGAACCTTCTTCATGGTTAAAGTGAGTCGGCTGGTTAAACACCTCCGCACTATGACACTGCAAACATAATCCGTTGTCTGGCACTTTAATTTTCATGGTGTGTTGATCATGACAATCAATACAGTTAACGCCAGCTTTATACATTTTACTTTGCAAGAAAGAGCCATAAACGTAGACTTCTTCTTTTATTTGTCCGTCTGCATGGTATAACGGAGGAATTATAAAGCTTGGTGAAAACTGATCTAAAAATGCATGTTCAGGTTTTATACCGTCTGTTAGTGGTGAGCGAAGTGAATGACACGCAAAACACGTATCCATAAATGAATTATCACGTTTTTCACCTTGCCAGCTTGCTGTTCGTTCGCCAACTTTACGTAACCAGTTATTAATTATTTGGGGTTGGTTTCGTGAGTTTTTAACTATCGTGTCTTTATCTTTTGTATGGTTGTTCATTTTACCGTGACACGACTGACAACCTACGTTGATATTGTCAAATGTTGTATCAAACGTTCCTTTATCTTTATCATAGTTACGTTTTAGTCCGTCAGAATGGCAGTCAGCGCACATACCGTTCCAGCTTTGTAGTGGCTGTTGCCAATGTAATCTGTCTTCTGCTTTTATGTCTTCGTCTTCATACATTACAAACCAACGTTGCCCGCCTTCGGCTTTTGTTCGGCTGTCCCATGAAAAAGGTAATACTTGGTATTTACCGTCTTTAGTTTCAATAAGGTATTGTTGAAGTGGATAATGTCCAAAGGTGTATTTTATTTTATAAACTGAGGTTTTGTTTTCATGGTTCATTTCCATAAAAAAGTTATTTTTCTCAGTATAGAAACGTGCTTTCTGGGTGTAATGAGTGGCTTTGGTATTATTAAAGTCACCTAATACTGTTTTTTTTGTTGCTACATCCATCGCTTTTGCATGGTCTGATTTCAACCACGACGATACAGCTGCTTGATGACAAGAAGTACAATTTTGTGGATCCGCATCTTTGTTAATAAATGCTAGTGTGGTTGTACAATAAAAAAAACTAGCAAGTACCGAAAAATAAGACACGCGAGTAAATAAAAATTTGAACATGTAAATTGCCAAGCTAATGAGAATAAAATATTGGGAGGGAGTATACCCTAACTTTTAACGTCTTTAACACTGAGTTATAAGTTAGGGCAGTATGCGTTATATGAAATTTCACATAAAAGAACTAATCTCGCTGAGTTTGTGCTTTTATTGCTTCAATTCTTTGTTGGTATTTTGCAACATCGGCTTTGTGCTGTAGCGCGATATTATTTTGCTCAGATTTATCTTCTGCTAAATTAAAGAGTTGTGGAATAGGGGATAAACCCGATTCAATGTTTTTATTCTCTTTTATCCAATCATTAGGCTGTTTACTTGGTGATATATATTTCCATTCTTTTGTTCTTAATGACAGTGTATAAGCTTCTTCAATTAATTCTGTTCTACCTTCAACAGAAGCATCTAACCAAGCATTAAGGTAGTTTTTACTATCAATAGCTTCTTCTTTACTAAGATCTACATTAACCAATTTAGCTAAAGAGGCATAAATATCTACTTGGCTCATTAATGTATTACTGGTACCTGCTTTAACTTTAGCAGGGTAGTGAACAATTGTTGGTACACGTGTGCCAGCTTCATAAGCGCTGTATTTACCGCCTTTAAAGTCGCCACTAGGTTTGTGGTCGCCTAATTTTTCTATCGCTTCATCGTCATAACCGTCGGTAAGTACAGGGCCGTTGTCGCTGGTAAAAATAATTAAGGTATTGTCGAGTAAACCTTCAGCTTTTAGTTTATTAACTACTTCGCCCGTGATCCAATCCATTTGTGCAATAGCGTCTCCTCGAACACCCATGGTACTTTTACCTTTAAACATATCATTGGGTAATCTAGGTACATGAATATCGTGAAAAGAGAAGAATAAAAAGAACGGTTTTTCTTTATTATCTTCAATAAAAAAGTTGGCCATATTAGTGAATATTTTATAAAAGTCTTCGTCTTTCCATTCTGCGCTTACACCACCTTTCATCCAACCTATGCGACTAACACCATTAATAATCGTATTGCTGTGTTGTGGATCAGCCGCTTGGCGTAATAACTCAGGGTTTTCAGTACCTGTTGGTCGTATCCCGACTTTGTTTTTGTAACTGACTTCAATAGGATCATCTTGACTTATGTTTAATACATGATGGTTTTCTAAATAAACACTCGGTACCCTATCGCCCGTTGCAGGCATTAAAAAGCTATAATCAAAACCAATCTCTAAAGGCCCTGGCGAGACTTTATCGTTCCAGTTTACTGGGGTTTTTCCGTCACCTAAACCTAAATGCCATTTACCAACTACTGCTGTAGAGTATCCAGCTTTTTTCAGCATACTAGGTAAAGTGGGTTTATCCGTAGGAATAATTAATGCCGCATCGCCTTTTAGTACCGAAGCATGTTGGCGAAATGCGTATTCTCCTGTTAATAAAGAATAACGTGAAGGAGTACAAGTAGCAGCAGAGCTATGTGCATCAGTAAATCGAATACCATTTTTAGCTAATTCATCAACATTGGGCGTTTCAACACCTTTTGCGCCGTAAGAGCCAACATCACCGTAGCCTAAATCATCAACATAAAATATAACGATGTTAGGTTTGTTGTTGGCTTTAATAGCCGTAGGTTTACTTACTGCGCTTTCTGTTTCTGGCGCTTTATTACAACCAGTTAAAATAGCACTTGATAATGATAGTGTTATTGAAAGGGTTAATATGTTTTTGATTGATTTTTTTATGGCAAACATAGCTGTTGATATTCCTAATCATAGTGTTTTTATTTTAGGGTCTATTGACCTTTTAGGTATGTTTTTGCAGCAGTCTGTTTTATTTTTATACAAGGTATAGTGATTGATGTGTGGTCGTTCCACATAAAATCACTATAACGATGTAGAAATATCAAACAGGCGCTGCCCAAGGGTTCATTTAAAAGCGATTTATTCTTCGTTACCTACATGGATGTAGGTACTTAGGTTTTGTTTGGAACGTAAAACCTGTGACTAAAGCGCTTTTAAATTGAACAAAAACCATACTCGAAAGGTCAACAGACCCTAGTATTTAATGGGCATAACAATAACTTATTACGAATAATTATGCACCGTGCCTATACAGAGTTAAGTATAAAACTTTTAACTTAAAAATGTCTCAACGTTTATTATTGTTTTATTTTACAAATGATAGTATTTACATGTAATTTAATCAATTTAAATATAACTCATTTTTGGTTGTTGTATTTGTTGTGGTTATAATTTCAATAAGTTTTGTGTTGATTGAATAAATTGTTTTTGTTTGTTTGTTATTTAAATATAAAGTAGCGTTTTTATTTTTTAGGTTTTTTGTGCATAATCAAACTTTGATTTAAATAATGAACTAAAAATACTATGGATGTTTCTAATATAAAGAGAATATTAATTTTACTCAGTTTATATTCAATAACCAGTTGTTCGCCCACATCTCTTTCAAGTAACAACTCAAAAGAAAAAGACGCTGTAAATCAGAATAATACACCTAATATTTTGTTTATATATACAGATGACCAAGCACCATGGGGTGTGGGGTTTTCGGGTAATGAACAAGCTATTACCCCTAATTTAGATAAACTTGCTGAACAAGGCATGCATTTTCCTAACGCTTATACTACAACTCCTGTATGTAGTCCTTCTCGTGCAGGTTTATTAACATCACGTTATGGCTATGAAGTAGGAATTGATGATTGGATTAACACCATTTATAAGTCATTAACTCGTATGGAACCCGATTTAGGGTTAACCCCTGATTTAGTTACATGGCCTGAATTACTGCAAACAGCAGGATATTACACGGGATTAATTGGTAAATGGCATTTGGGAACACTTGATAAATTTCATCCCACTAAGCAAGGTTATAATGAGTTTACTGGTTTTAGAGAAGGCGGTACTTCAACTGCAAATCCTAAATTAGAAAAGCAGGGCGTAGAAAAACAATATAAAGGGTTAACTGCAGATGTATTAACCACTGAAGCGATAAGTTTCTTAAACAATCACCACGATAAAAAATTCGCATTATCACTGCATTATCGCGCACCACATACCAATTGGTTACCTGTAGCTGAAGCAGATGCTGCTCCGTATAAAAATATGGACATGAAAATACCTAATCCTGACTTTCCAGATTTAGATACTAAAAAAACCAAACAAATGATGCGTGACTATTTATCTAGTATTCGTAGCATTGATCGAAATTTGGGTTTATTGATGGCTGAAGTGGAGCGTTTAAATTTATCTGAAAATACCGTTGTTATTTTTACCTCAGATCATGGCTATAACATGGGGCATAACGGCATTTGGCATAAAGGTAATGGTCATTGGTTGTTAAATACCCCAACAAAAGCAACAACGAATATTCCATCAAATCAGCGTCCAAATATGTACGATAATAGCATTAAAGTGCCCGCCATTGTGCGTTGGCCAAATAAGATTAAAGCTAACTCGATAAGTTATTCAACCCTGTCAAATTTAGACTGGTTTCCTACATTATTAGCCATTGGCGAGGCAAAAAAAGATGACAGTACTTTGATCAGAGGAAATAATTATTTACCTGTATTATTAGGTGAAAAAAGCCTGATCTCAGAAGATTACTATGGAGCCTATTCAACGTTACATCAGTCAGTGTCAGCAAAGCGCATGTACAGTAATGGTCGCTACAAATTAGTAAAAGACTTTATCAATCGAGGTTACGACGAGTTTTATGATTTAGAAAATGATCCGAATGAAAACCATAATTTAATTGCTACCAATAAACCTGAATTACAGCAGATTATTAATCAATTTGACGATATTATTTTTAGTAAAATGATTGAAACTAAAGATCCTGAATTAAAACAGTTTTTTGGGGAGTAGAAGGATGAGTATTATACAAAAAATACTTTTTATAAGTATGCTAACCGCAAGCTTTAACAGTATTTGTAAAGAGATTAATCAAGATGATTTAGCAAAAATTCTTACGGAAAAGAATATTAAAGAGTCTACTTTTAGTAAAGCGCTTAGCTCAGGTAGCCGTATTTTAGAACACAAGAATTGGAATGTATGGGGCACATCACCCATTATTGATGACGACGGTAAAATTCATGTGTTTTACTCGCGATGGCGCGGAACACATAGTCGATGGCTTAGTCATAGTGAAATTGCCCATGCCGTTGCTGATAAACCTGAAGGTCCGTATACCGTTTTAGGTACGGTGTTAAGTGGCAGAGGACAAGGTCATTGGGATGCCGATACCATTCATAATCCAACCATACAAAAAGTTGGAGATAAATATGCGTTGTTTTTTATTGGTAATAACTTAGCGGATGCTAAAAAATATGATGGTCATCACGCATCTACACAACGTATTGGTTTAGCACTATCAGATAGTTTATACGGGCCGTTTAAGCGCGTTAGCGAAGATCCTATTTTAGATGTAAGTAAAGACAAAGCTCAGTGGGATAGCTATCTAACCACAAACCCAGCATTACTATTGCATCCAAACGGTGAGTATTGGTTATATTATAAAGCGTGGGATCGTTACAACGACAACATGCGTAAAATGGGTGTAGCTATCGCCAAAAATATTAAAGGACCTTAGATAAAGCATGAACAAAATCCTTTAGTGAGTTTTGCCAATATAGGTAAACAGGTAGAAGACGCTTATGTTTATCGTTACCAAGATAAATACCATATGATTATGCGCGACATGGGGGTTATATACCCGTTATCATTCAAGATGCAGGTTTCAGTGGGAACTAAAAACAATTTAGGCGAGGCATTAAGTTTACGTCATGGTTATTCCCTGACTAAAGTTAATAACGAAGCATAAATTGTTTTTAGACCCATCGAAGAAGCGCTTGAGCAAAATCACTTCATCGTTAATGCTTTTTATAAGGAGCGACCATTATTACAAAGCATTGCCTTGAATTGATATCGCTCAAGTGCTCTGAAATAGCATCTTGAGTGGTAACGGGTATACATCCTCATGTGGGGTTGATGCTCAACTCTACAGACGGACTAAATTGGTCTGAACCACAGTTAGGCTACCGTACAAATACCCATTACATCGATGAAGATAAAGTTGAACGTATGGAACGCCCACAAGTATTAATGATTGACGATAAACCCGCCTATTTATTTTTAGCCTTGATGGGAGGGAAGTATAAAACGTCGACAGGCTTTTTATTGAAAATTTCTGAACATGATAATAATCAGAGTAAAAAGTAAAATCTTTCAATTATTGTGGATGTTTTTTACTCTGATATCTATTTTTTTTCAGTAACTTATAAAAATACTTTAAGCTTCTGTAGACTTTACCATCTATAACCCTTGATGCTTAATATAAACATAAAAAGCCGCTTTTTCTTTCGCTAATGTTTCTTTGTTATCGGTAAACCAAGCGGTGATTTTTTGTTTGCCAGTTACTAACTCGGTATCAACAATACAATGTGAGGCTCTGCCGTATACTGTTTGAACTGTGTTTTTTCCATTTACACGAACAACACAGTATTTTTTACCAATAGGTGTACCTGCTGGAATATCATGAAAATATGCGCTTACTTGATATTTCCCTTCCTTTTCAACATCAATATACCAAGGTAACGAAGTATACTTATCTTCTTCTGTTAACCAGTGTATGTAATCGTATTCTTCAGCTGCAGGTTGATGCCCAATAAACCAAGGTACGGGTTGCTTGTCGGGTACTTCCATCCAATCCATAGCGTTTAATCGTACGGGGTTTTCTGCTTTATTGCCTACAGAGATATAGCGATCTTTAAAACCTAATTTAACGTTTTCGTTCCACCAAGTTTGTTTTATCAATTTTAACTGAGCTAATACATTTGGATGTTGCTGAGCAACATTGACTTGTTGAGATGGATCTGTGGTTATATCGTAAAGTGCTTCTTTATTGTTTTCGTTAATGAAGCGCCAGTTTTTATAAGCTACAGCGGTAGGGCGCTTATCACTTGGATGATAAACACGTTGATTAGTAATAACCACACTGCGATCACTTAATGAATCGTCTTTACCTTCAGTAATCAGTGTTGCTAGGTTGATTCCATCCATACCTTTTACGGTATTTTTTATGCCTGCTAGCGACAATATGGTGGGCATAATATCGAAATGTGCCGTTAGGTTATTGTACTTGCCTGCTTTAAGTTGCCCGTTTGGATATGAGATAATAAAGGGTACGCGATGGCCACCTTCATATACTGAACCTTTGTAGCCACGCATTTTGTCGTTTGGTATCCAACCAGGAAAAGCTTGTTGAATAGATTGATGTTTAGCATCAAGTTCAGTTTTGTTATTAGTAGGGCGGTAAGAACTGCCATTATCTGTCATGACTATAAATATGGTGTTATCGGTTTCGCCTCTTGCTTTTATATGTTCGCGCATTAGGCCTATTTGACCGTCAATGTGCGTGATCATGCCATAAAAACTTGCCATTGTTCGGTTTAAGCCTTTGTCTAAATAAGGTTGTATAAAATTCTCTGGTGCACGGTAAGGGCCGTGAGGTGCATTAAGAGGAATGTAAGCAAAGTAGGGTTGGTTGCGTTTTTGGTCGATAAACTTTTTAGCTTCGTCAAACCAAACCGTTGTTGCGTAACCGGTTGTTTTTTCTGGGTCGCCATTTCTAAAATAGGTGTCGTTAAATTGGGTGTTACCCCAGTAATCGGGTGTTTGTCCTACGCCGCCACCGCCATGAATAAGTACTTCGTTAAAACCTTGATCTTGTGGACGGTAAGGGTAGTTGTCTCCTAAGTGCCATTTGCCAAATATGCCGGTGTCGTAGTTATTGTCTTTTAATACTTCAGCTAACGTTTGATGCTCAGGCCCAAGCATGTATCTACCCAAAATGGTATGCCAAACACCAGCTTTTAATGAATGTTTGCCTGTAAGTAAAGCTGAGCGAGTAGGTGAGCAAGTAGGATCTACATGAAAATTAGTTAGGCTAACACTTTGGTTAGCAAAATCATCAATATTGGGTGTTTGAATAATAGGATTATTATTTAGGCCAATATCGCCCCAGCCTTGATCGTCGGTAACAATAAGGACTATGTTTGGCTTTGTATTAGCTTGTGAACTGACTGGTTTTTCAGGATTATTTGGATTGATGTTAGATGAATTACACCCGCTGACGATAAGTGTAATTAATGATGAAATAGCGAGAAATGATAGGGAACGTTTGAAGTTTTTTTTAGGTTTTATTTTATTTGTTTTCATCGTTATATCTCAAATGTGTAAATGTAATTTATCATAACTGCTAATAAAATGATAAAGCCCAAAGTAAACTTTGGGCTTTAATTTTCGCTAAGTGATCAACTAACTAAGGTGTTATCTAGCTGAAATAGTATAAGTGTATTGATACTTTCCTGAAAGTACTTGGTACTGTTTAATAGGCGCCGCTTTTGCGCTCCATGAATCATTACCACCCACACCCGATTGTATTAAATCAATATTAACGGTGAATTTACCCTGTTTAACTAAATCGTAGGTATGTTGTGCTGCATTTAAGTTTTCAGCACTCCATGGCCATACTGAGACACTAAGATCTTCTTTACCGTCTATCGTTAATGTTAAGCCGTTGTCTGTCGCTAGTTTTAACCAATCAACGTCGGTACGGTTTCCGTTTTCTTGTGGGCGAGCGTAGTGGTATATAAAGTCTTCAACCTTGCCTGAATAAATACTAATGTCAGCGCTGTTGTTACGGTCAATATAGTTTTCGTATGGGCCTCGTCCGTAAACACTCATATTTGATAAGCGCTGGTTTACGTTTGTTGTCATACCTAAGCGAGGAATACTGGTAAGGTTTGCATCAGCATTTAACGACATGCTCACTTTAATAGCTGCGTCACCTGTTACTACATATTGTGTGGTAACGTTAAGTTGTTTATTAAAAGAATGTTTAGTAGTTACGGTAACGCTAGTTTTTGATGTGTCGATATCAAAAGCACTCAGTGTCATGTTTTCACTTGCTTTACGCCAAACAGCTCGACCTGTTGCTGGTTTAGTATCGTCAGCTACGTTGTCGGTAGGTGATGTCCAATCTTGGAATCCACCAATATCGTTATCTGTAGATGGTCTCCAAAAGTTATGTTTTAACGCACCAGTAATCACGGTTTGTCCATTTACTTGGTAAGCAGTTAAATAGCCTGACTTTTTGTTAAATACCGCTTTAAAACCATTATTTGATACCGTTATTGTATTTTGCTTGTCGTCAGTACTTACCGATTTATTTGAAACCGTTTTAATAGCTTCTTTCTTAAAAGGTAATTCAAATTGTTGTTTAGCTAATTCATGTCCTGCTTCAGCCCAATTGGTGTTATTGATGGTACGTAAACTCAATTGTAAAAAGTAACGAGCACCCGCTTTTAATACAGGTTTGTTAAAAGGAATTGAAACCGCTTTAGTTTGTTGAGCCGCAATATCTAAACCGTTAAGTGAACCTTGTTGAATAACTTTGTTGTCTTCAGATAAAGTCCACACTAATAAATATTGCTTTAAGTTATCAAAAAAGAATCGGTTAGTTACATCAATTTTTCCTTCGGCTAAATGAGTAGCGTCAAATTGAGCAGGTTGAAAAACATACTTAGCTTCCCACAGTTTAGGTGTTGCTTTACGGTAAGAATCTAAAACACCATTTAAACAGAAGTTAGATGAATTAGGTTTGTCTCCAAAGTCACCACCGTATGCTAGGTAGGTTTCGCCTTTATCGTTTTTAGCTTCTATACCTTGGTCTATCCAATCCCATATAAAACCACCTACAATATTATCGTGGCTACGTACCATGTCCCAATATTCAGTTAAATTACCCAGTGAATTCCCCATCGCATGCGCATATTCACACATTAGAATAGGGCGTTTAACATATGGGCTGTCTGCTAAGCCTTTCAGTTCTTCTAAAGACGGGTACATTCTACTAATTACATCAACAAATGCCGGATCTGTAGGGTTAGCATAAGGTGTATGAAATTGAGCTTTTTCTGCTTTGGTAGAATAACGTTCAGATAAACCAATATAGTCAGGGTGGTTAGGATCACCTTGTGAACCTTCATAATGAATAAAGCGTGTACTATCTAAGTCTTTAACCCAACCAGACATTGCAGCAAAGTTAGGACCTGTGCCAGATTCATTACCGAAAGACCATGAAATAATAGAAGGATGATTTTTATCGCGTTCAACCATACGTAAAACACGTTGCATCATGGCGTTATTCCACTCAGGAAGATTTGCTAACAAGCCCCCAACACCATGGCTTTCAATGTTAGCTTCATCCATTACATAAATACCGTATTCGTCACATAAGTCGTAGAAATAGGGATCGTTAGGGTAATGAGAGGTTCTTACGGCATTAAAGTTATAACGTTTCATTAATAAAACGTCTTCAAGTAAATCAGCACGGCTTAACGCTTTGCCTTTTTTAACATCGTGATCATGACGGTTAACACCAATTAATTTAATGGCTTTACCGTTAATTAATAATTCTGCTTTGTCGTTAATTTTTACGTCTCTAAAACCAACTCGCGTGCTTCTTGTTTCTATTACGGTTCCTTGAGTATTTTTTAATGATAATACTAAGGTATATAAATGAGGCGTTTCAGATGTCCATAATTTAGGGTTTTCAAGTGTTGCACTCATGAGATCAAACTTAAAGTTATCACGCTGTGGGTAGATAGTTCTTGAAACTATGTTAGCTGAAACATTCATAGGTGTTGATAAAACGGCTTTACCTGAATCATTATATAGCTGGCCTTCAATGTTCCAGCCATCAACATCTTTGCGTTTTGGAAAGCTCAATTCAGGTCTTATTTGTAATGTGCCCTGGGTATAAGTTTCATTTAGCTTAGTTTTTACATGAAAATCGTTAATCGCAATTTTAGGTTGTGCCATTAACATGACTTCACGGTGAATACCGCTTAAACGCCAGTGATCTTGATCTTCTAAGTAACTGCCGTCACTCCAACGATAAACCTCAACGGCTACGGTATTAGTGCCAGATTTTATATGATCGGTAATATCAAATTCAGACGGTAATCGACTTCCTTGCGAATAACCGACTTTTTCACCATTTACCCACAAGTAATATGCAGAGCTAACACCACCTAAATGGATCAGTATTTGCTGGCCTTGCCATGTTTTAGGAATGGTAAAGTCTTTAAGGTAAGACCCCACTGGATTATCACGAGTAATAAATGGAGGCACTATACTGTTTTCATCGGTAGCACCATTTTTAAACATAGGATACTGTGAGTTTGTGTAGATAGGTGTACCGTATCCTTCCATTTCCCAGTTTGAAGGCACCGGAATAGACTTCCATTGTTTACTATTAAAATTTGATTTGTAAAAGTTTTTAGGACGATCTTCGGCTTTTTCAACAAAGTTAAACTTCCAATCACCATTAAGCATTTTTATACTTGCCTGAGTTCTATCTCGGGTAAGTGCCTGTTCAACCGTATCAAACGAATACGATGTAGCACGCGCAGGCAGTTTGTTAATATGAATAACTTCAGGGTTTTCCCAATCATTAGCAGCAAGCGCTATAGGAGAAACGGTTATACTGAGCAATAGCCCAGCAATACCTTTTGTTAGTGTTTGGTAGGAGAGTATCGTTTTTAGTTTCATTTTGATGTTATCTCAAATTTATTATAAATAAGGTTAATTTAAATATTAAATTGTATTTTTATATGTGATAACTTTATAACAATTAATATTTAACGACAATGATTAATACAAATTGAATGATCTTATTTAAAAATAAGAGAATATTACCGGAGAAGTTATGAGCAAAAACAAACGCTATTGTTTAGCATTAGATTTAAAAGATGATCCAAAATTAATTGCAGAATACATAGAATATCATCAACCTGAAAATGCTTGGCCACAAATAACAAAAAATATGGCTGAAATGGGTATTGCAGATATGGAAATATATCATCTAGGCGATCGACTATTTATGATCATGGAAACAACCGCTGATTTTGATCCAAACGCTGAACCTAAAACAGATGAAGGTAAAACTAAATCTGAAGAATGGGAGAAGTTGATGTGGAAGTATCAACAACCATTAAAATGGGCAAAAGAAGGTGAGAAGTGGGTACAAATGGATTTAATTTATGATTTAAAAAAAGTTAAAACTCTTAGCAAAAAGTAATAAATATTTAAATCTAATACCTTAGCTAGATTTCGTTTGGAACGTGAAATCTTTACCTAGATTATTTTTAGTTTCAACATACTATAAAGGCGAATAATGAACAATTCACAAACAGATTCAAATAAAGGGCTATCGAATAAAAGCTTACTTTCACCCTTTTTACCTTTGGTCGCTTTACCTGCAATGTTAGTATTGTCTGGCTGTCAAAGTACTGATGAGGCTTTATCAAGTACTTCAGCGTCTGTAAATCAAAGCGCTCACAATATCAGTCATTTACCTGAAGCACCGGCTGGGTATAAATGGCAGTTTATCGATAATATGTCAGATGAATTTAATGGAACCAGCTTAGATTCAAGCAAATGGAATGATTCTATTTCAACGTGGAAAGGAAGACGTCCGGCACGTTTTTTACCAAAAAACGTAAAAGTTGTTAATGGTAATCTTGCATTAAACACGTCAACTTATGCTGAAGATAGTGATGGTTATACTATGGGCGGTGCGGCGGTATCAGGTAAACATAGCGCAACTTATGGTTATTTTGAAGCACGTGTAAAAGCTTCTAAAACTAAAATGTCTACAACGTTTTGGCTGCATTCAGATAAAAGCGATAATTCAGGCACAGGTTGTAATACGGCACACACAACTGAAATTGATATTTTAGAAGCTATTGGCGGCTGGCCAGAAAGGTTTTGGACCGATGTAATGCATTCAAATACCCATTATAAAGGTCGAGAGCTGGTTAATGGAAAATGCAAAGGCGCTAAGTATATTTCACAAGGTGTAAAACACGACGCTAAAGTTAATTTGTCTGACGATTTTCATACCTATGCAGCATGGTGGGTTACACCGAATAAGGTTAAATTTTATTTTGATAATCAGTTAACGGGTACGGTTGATTTAAATAATCCTCAAGATGCTGTACCTTTTAATAGTGAAATGTCGTTAAGAATGGTTTCTGAAACCTATACTTGGCAAGAAAAACTGATCAAAAAAATAGAAGGCGACGATGAACCATATCCTACAGAGCAAGAGCTAGATGACGAAAGTATTAATACCGTTCTCTACGATTATGTAAGATCGTATCAATTGGTTGCTATTGACTAATCAATTTCAGTTTGAGGCGACGGACTTTATAGATAATTGATTTAAAGTTTTACGCTCAATAGTTCGCTATTGAGCGTAAATAACGCAGATAGTCACTAATTTGGGAAATGACTAAATTTTTTTTCTGCTAGTCCGTCATTCAACCAATGAGCTTGTTCGTTAACAAACATATTAGCTTCAGGCATATTTTCAACCTTATCGAATAATGAACTAGCAGGAATAATTAAAGATTTACCACTTTGGTTAATAAAGGGTAAAGCGCAACCACAAGCCGAGCAAAATGCTTTAGAAAACTCTCTATTTGGGTGCTCATAACAAGATATTTTTTCATTTCCCGTCAACCATTCAATATTATCAGGTGAGGTAAATATATTAGCTGCAAAGGCAGAGCCTGTGAATTGTTGGCATTGTTTGCAATGGCAAAGGAAAAAATGGCTAAACTTATTATGTACTTGGTAGCGCACAGCTCCGCATAAACAACCGCCTTTTAATCTTCCTTTATTTAGCGTTCTTGTATTGTCTGAAATATTCATTTGTTAATCCTCTTACTAGTAACTTAACGTAAATACCGACCATTACCGCTACTTTAGAGATAACAGCCGAGATTAGGTTCTGTTGATCTAGATTGCTAATTATGATTTACAAATCTCACCACTATAACGTACTAACCCTTCCATATTATTCAAATCTACTAAGCCGTAACTTTTAAAATTTCCCTCATAACCTTTAAATGAACCTGTAGTAGATTCTTTCTCAATTGAATAATTAATCTCGATCATAAAATTACCAGCCTTGCCCGGCACAGCGGTTAGCTCTGCATGGTCAATCGTGTGAAATGATCCTCCCGTGTTATTTAAGAAGTAGTGATTCAAATCCATTTGCAGACCACTTTTAGTTTCACGTTGAGCAGTAATTGTGCCACTAGCTGCACTAGCACTACCAATTAAGGGGGCTGTAATTCTCACTGTACCATCAGCTTGAGGAGAGAATGTCGGCATTGCTACGCCACCGATGGGTGTACACACTTTTTGAACCGCAAAGGTGTTAGTTGAAACTATGACTAATAAACTTGCGGCGGCTATTTTTTTAAACATATGATTTCTCTTTTTTAGTTAAATTGTTTTGGATAACAACATGATCACCAAAGATTTATCTGTTCTTATCGATTGATTTTATGTAATGTTTTCTTCCTACTATCCAATGTAGAGAGTAATGAGAAAAAATGTTACTTACCAAAGTGGGTGAATAACCTTGTTAGCCTTTTGAAATTTCCGCACCAATTTCTTCATTTGTCATAGCAATACCATTGAAATTCCATGAACCATCTACTGTATGAATAACATTCGAGTAAATATTTTCTATTGGTTGTTTTCCGCCAGATAGTTCTCTAATAATTTCGGTTGCTTCGGTAAAATGAGCCAATTGAATTTCTCTTGAAGAAAAAGCAAAAGAAGGTACTTTCCATTCCATCCAAACGCCTGAAAATTCATCTCCACCTGAGAAGGTTGAGTTTTTTGGTAGTACAGATACATGTGCTGTCACATTAGGTGTCATTGATTTATTACCTAAAAGGCCATGATGCTTGAGCATTGAATTAGTAATTTTTTGAATGGCTTCTTTTTCAGAGCCCGCAGGGATAACGCCTTCAGTAAGAGTAAGTGTTAGTGGCATAGTATTCTCCAGTAATAGTTAAGTTAATTGTTCGTGGTAAATAGAAGTTGTTTTTTACTAAACTTCGGTTTAACTAGAAATATAGTGATCGTTATATTTAAGTTGTCGCTATGTTATATATCGATCGTTATATTGTCAATTAAAATATAACGACCTCTATATTGTTAATGAAAACACAGTTATAATGCGGCTATTATTAAGGGGGCAGATATTTAAATGACGAAAATAAGTAAAAAACAAGAAACAAGAAAACGAATTATCAACGCAGCGAGTCAATGCTTTAGAAGTCATGGTTACGCCGGTATTGGTGTTGATGGTATTGCTAAGGAAGCAGGAGTTACTTCAGGGGCTTTTTATGCTCACTTAGGTTCAAAAGATGGTGCATTTGAAGAGGCTTTGTCGCTAGGTCTTGATGAGGTGATTGTTGCAATCCCTGAATTTCAACTTCAGCACGGTATACAATGGATTGAGGTTTTTGCAAATTATTATCTAGGTCAAGCCCATCGTGATAATCTTTCTTGCGGTTGTGCGATGACAACTCTCTCTCCCGAAGTTGTTCGTACTAAACCTGAATTACATGCTATTTATGAAGAAAAAATGCTTGAGATAGTTGAGCTGATGGCTCAGGGGCTTGTTGGTGATTCACATGAAGAATGTATATCAAAGGCTTGGACTGTACTCGGTATTTTAATTGGTGGTCTTACTATGGTTAGGGCTGTAGCTTCTAGTAACACTGCGGATAAAATAGCAACGTCTATCAAAAATTCAGCAATCAACGCTGCAGGAAAAACCAAAGAATTTCATTGGTAACGAGTATAGCCTATAAATACAGTTTGATAATGCCGTGTTTATGAGCTGAATACTATCTTTAAGTAAGTTTTGCTACCGATTTTTAATGACTTAAGTAAATACAATTAAGTGTCACGAATATGAGCTATTTTACAGCCTGAGCTGATGTTAGTTAGATTATTCGTTATCAATCAATAAAAAGCGCACAACATAAAGAAATTCTATGTTGTGCGCTTTTTTGTTTATTAAGCCTTAATAAAAGACTTAATACTGTTTTATATCTGTATTATGTTCTTGTTGAGAATCAATTGTAAAACGTTCTACCTTAGGCGCTTCGGTACCACGAGCACTTAACAGTGTTTGATACCAATCTTTTCTCATTGTATTAAGTTGCTGCTGATATTCTTTATCAGTAACAACATTTTTTAACTCAGTAGGGTCGTTATTAAGGTTATATAGCTCTTCGTAAACTACTGGTTCATTATGTAATGGGCCTTCAATAAACTCTCTATATTGTGCAATATCGTTATCATGAAAGGCGTATAGCATTTTATTTACAGGGATCTTTAGTTGCTTTGCTAACGCAATTTTTTTAGTGGCTGAAAGGTTGTTGTTTTTGTAATACCTAATGTATTTCCACTCGTTTGTTTGAATAGATTCACATCGCGGATTACCAAAATGTGTAGACCATAAGTTTTCTGAGAATATATATTTACGCTTAGTTTGAGCCGTAACATCAGTTGCGTTATATAAAGGCATCAAATTTTCGCCTTGAAAAGTGCTCGCTTGTTTTACATTTGCTAAAGACAATAATGTAGGTGCTATATCAATAGACTGTACAAGTGCATTACTGGTTTTATTGTTTTGTTTATTTCTTGGATCATAAATAATTAAAGGCACATGCGTTGTTTTTTCATAACATAATGC
The DNA here is from genome assembly GCF_055808995.1 of Pseudocolwellia sp. G5-9. NCBI lineage: Bacteria > Pseudomonadati > Pseudomonadota > Gammaproteobacteria > Alteromonadales > Colwelliaceae > Pseudocolwellia > Pseudocolwellia sp. G5-9. The sequence continues at coordinate 822,341 of NZ_CM147893.1, read as the reverse complement.
TTTTCCGCCTAAACCTTGCTCACCCATAAATAAACCATGATCTGAAGTGAAAATTATTACGGTGTTATCATCAATTTTTTGATCTTTTAATTTACGTTTTAACTTGCCGACTAATCTATCTATTCCAGTCATTGCTTGTAATTGTCGAGTGTATTCTTCTCTAAATTTTTCAGGTGTATCAACAACGTTATACCCATTTTGGCGATCTATTACGTGATGTATGTCTGTTGGTAATTTTGGCGTTTTAATATCAGCTTTAGCTATATAGTTTTTAGGTAAAGGGAGGGTTTGATCTCTAAATAAACTTTTATATATTTCGTCGTCTGTTTCTTTCATTTTCATCGTACTGGTACTTGAACCATGAGGTAGGTTTAAGTTAACCGATAACATAAAAGGTTGATCAGTAGGGCGACTGTCTAAAAATTTTATCGCTTTTTTAAATTTATACTCATTTGTATCTAAAAAGTCATCTATACCTTCTGACACAACTTCGAGCTGAGTGTCGGTTTTGGCTTCTGAAAATATTTTATGTCGATCTTTTGGATAAAATGAAAGATGGCCATGGCCTGCATACCAATAGTCGAAACTCTTTTCCATTAAGCCGCTTTTGTAACCGCCTTTACCTACAGGAGAATGGTTTTTACCTACCCAACCCGTAAAGTACCCCGCTTTGCGTAACAGCATTGGGTATGAACTTTCCCAAGCTTCTTCAGATACGCTCGTACCAGAATTAAAGTTTACACCGTGTTTACGTTCATATTGACCTAATAAAATTGATATTCGACTTGGCGTACATATAGCACTAGATACATGAGCATTAGTAAATAACACGCCTTGGTTTGCAAGTTCATCAATATTAGGCGTTTTTACTATTTTATTGCCAGTAATGCCTAAATAGCCATAAGGCTGATCGTCGGTAAGAATTAAAATAATATTGGGTTGAGTTGGGGTTTTACTTGCTGTTGTATCTATATGCTTTGCAGCACTTGCTTGGCTAGTAATGCTAATGACTAAACCAAAAATGCATAAACTTAATGATTTAAGAGGAAATATTGAAAACATATTTTTCATTTTATAAACGTTCCTTTACGAAATTTTTATTAACTTATCAAATAAACTATAAAGTTGTATATAAATTATGTATATTAAATATAAAAACAATTGCGCAGTATTCAACTGATCACAAAATATCAACAACGGAAATTAACATGAAAATTAAATTAGGCTTAGGTATATCCCTTTGTATTCTCCTTTCTGCCTGTATAAATAATAGTAGTGAACAAACTAAATCCCTTGTTAATGCAGAAAAAACCAAGCCAAAAATAGCGTCAAGTAAAACAGAATATACCAATGTAGTCCTTATTCTTATTGATGATTTAAGTCATTATGGGGTAACTGCGTATGGCGCTAATCGTTTGCATTCGTATGATGGTTTGTTTACAAATAAAGAATTCAGCACGCCTAATATCGATAACTTAGCTAAAGCGGGTTTACGTGTTGATCATGCCTTTGCTTACCCTATTTGTGAAAATACGCGTATCGCATTAATGAGCGGTAAAAATAACGATAGAAATTATCTTCAACCTAAATCACAACATAGATCAGATATTACTTTTGGCGATGCCTTTAAAAAGGCTGGTTACGTAACAGGGCTTTACGGTAAATGGAAACAAACACGTGGTGATAAACAAGTTGCAGGTAAAGATTATATATCTGAATTTGGTTGGGACGATTACACCGCGTTTGATGTAGTCACTGAAGGTCAGCGTTTTATTAATCCTAATCTTGTGGTTAACGGTAAGATTACTAATTATCAAGGAAGAACTGACTTAGATCCTGAAACCGGTAGAAGATGGTACGGACCTGATATTGTTAACCGTGATGCTTTAAAATTTATTGATAAAAACAAAGATAAACCCTTCTTTTTATATTATCCGATGATGTTAGTGCATGACGATCATAAACCTACACCTGACACTCAACCTCATGCTATTTTCGACAACTTTAGTGAAAAAGCGGAATATCGCAACAAAGGTGGCGATGACCGACGCTACTTCCCTGATATGATTGAATATATGGATAAATTGATTGGCCAAGTCGTTACTAAACTTGACGAAGCCGGAGTAAGAGACAACACCTTAATTGTGGTAATGGGGGACAATGGTACTAAAGAAACTTTTGGTCACGTATTGGCTGATAATTCTATTTACCCAGGGCGCAAAGGCGGAAATGCAGATAACGGCTTGCATGTTCCGTTAGTGATTAATTATCCGAATGTGGTACCTGCAAGTAAGGACGGTAGTTACCGTAGTTATAAAGGCTTGGTTAATTTAACCGATATTTATCCAACCATTGCTCAAGCTGCAGGAATCGAAATTGCTAACCCTGAACAGCTAGATGGTATTAGTTTTTGGGAACAAGCTAAAGGAGCAGCCGGTGAACCGAGAAAAACCATTCACACTTGGTATATAGGTAACAGTAAATACCAAGATAAAGATGTTGTATTACGTTACGCCTTTAACAAAAATTTTAAGCGTTACGCACCAGATAAAGATTTTCCAGAAGGACGTTTTTTTGATTTAAGAACTGATTTACTGGAACGTGAAGGAGCTCGTTTTATAGAGCGTAAATGGAAAGTAAAACGCTATAGCGGATTAAACTTAAATAACTTAACGCCTGAACAGCAACAAGCTTATAACGAATTAGGGAAAGTGCTTGATGAAAACAAGCTTGTATCTGTTAAAACGCTAGCTATCAATAGTAATAAAACAACATTGAATATAAATGAAACCCTCAGCTTGCAAGGCGTAGTATTACCAGAGCAAGCAAAACGTAAAGGTTTGATATGGGAATCGAGCAATCCAGAAGTATTATCCGTTAACAAGTTTGGAGAAATAACGGCCCATAAAAAAGGAGTAGCTGAAATTAGTATTTACTCTTGGGATGATGCAGATCCTTTAGCGGCTAATACCGATCAGCCCTATAGTAAATCAGGTATTTCAGCGTCAAAGGTATTTAAGGTGAATTAATTGGTTAGTTAAGTTTACTAAACCAGTCATAGAGTGATACTACTAATGAAGCCTTTCAAGTTATTTCAAACTTGAAAGGCTTTGATATTAAATACGAACCCATTAAAGTAGAGCCTTGGGGCAAAGTTATTTATTTATGGGGGCCGTCAGGCGAGCTTTGGCACGTAACGGAACTCAACAAAGTATCATGTTAATTATGTTCAATTCTTCTACTACTCAGTATTTTATCGTTACTCTTATTATATTCTGCTCTACTCAAATTCTCGCCGAAGAAGCTGATTGCCAAAAACTATCAGAAGCACATTGCTTAACCAGTAGCCAATGCACCTTAAATTATATAAGTGAAAATACTTATAGCTGTATCTGGAGAAAACCCCGCAATGTGTGAGATGGAATAGTGGATAACTGTTTCATAAGTTGTTTAAATAGAGGTTAATTGTTCAGAAGTTTAATTTTAAAATGTAAAGTCAGGGATCGATATGGATGTTAGTATTTTTCAAATAGTTGTTGTTTTAATTTTATTGTTTTTTTTTATTTATAATAAACATAAAAAAAGAAAAGAGTTTATAGCGTCTTTTCAATTTCCAGTCGCTATAAAACAAAGAGTTAACGCTAAATATCCTCATTTATCTAACGATCAGGTTGAACTCGTTTTAGATGCCCTTAAATCTTTTTTTATTATTTCTTATAAAGCTAAATTAAAGCCTGTAGCTATGCCTTCTCAAGTGGTCGATGTTGCTTGGCACGAGTTTATTTTATTTACAAAAAACTATGAAATTTTTTGTAAAAAAGGGATAGGGCGATTTTTACACCATACACCAACCGAAGCTATGAAATCTCCAACCAATGCACAAGAGGGGATAAAAAGAGCTTGGCGTTTAGCATGTGATTTAGAAAACATTAATCCAGCATCACCTGCACGTTTACCTTTGTTATTTGCTATAGACGCTAAATTAAAAATAGAAGACGGCTTTTTCTACTCTAAAAACTGCAAAGATAAAAGCTCACCAACTTATGGACAAGACTATTGTGCTACTCATATAGGTTGTTCTTCTGGATGTAGTGGCTCTTCTGGTGACTCATCAACGAGTTGTGGAAGCAGCTGTGGCAGTAGTTGTGGCGGTGGAGGTGATTAATTTTAAAGAAGATGAATAAAAATACTATACAGGTGGGTTTTATATATAAAACTGCTTTTTTATTTCTGCCTTATGGTTTAAAGTATATTCATTATTATTAATAATTAATCGTGTATATGAAAAATAAAAAACTTCTCCTTATTATTGCTAGTTTATTGATATCTTCTGGTTGTACTGTCAATCAAAGCGAAACGATCAAGGACGTTATTCCACAAATCAATGCGGAATATTTTGAACAATTAAGAACACAAAAAGTGATTTCAGATCCTATTGTTCAATGGCAAAATATTGGTCCTGGTATGTCAGGCTACAATGAAAAACTATGGAATCATCCTTTCGATAAAAATGTTATGTTTATCGCACCTGATATGCACGTAACCTATGGCACATGGGACGGCGGTAAGTCTTGGCAAAGCATAAAAGACCACGACGAGTTAGGTCAACTAATGAAACGTGTAGTTGATATGGATTTTTCATTACAAGCTCCAAACTATATTGTGGCATTAGATTGGAATGGCTGGGTGTATGAGTCAACAGATCAAGGTCATCATTGGACAAAACTAGCAGAACTTTCTCCTACTTATAAAGATTTTGGTGTTGATCCATATGATCCATTAGCCTTTAAAAAAGGTTGGTACGACGAACAAATAGGCATGCGCTTAAGTGAGCTAAGTATTGATCCCACTAACGATAATATTTGGTATGTTGGAGCTGGTGACTTTTGGAACGTTAAAGAAAATCATCGTACAAAAGCCAACAAGCAAGGTAGTAAACTAAGTTACGCTGATTATGGTTATCTTTTAAAGTCGTCAGATAAAGGTAAAAGCTGGAAAAAAATATCAACGGGCTTACCTCAAGATTTAGATGTTGGGAAAATAATTATTAATCCAACCAACCCCAAGCACTTAATTATGGCGACAAATCACGGGGTAATGCATAGTCATAATGAAGGCTTAACATGGTTAAATAAAACGAGAGGACTTCCTGCTAATTTACCTCGCGACTTAACCTCTTTTTACAATGAAAATACAGGTGAATTTGTTCTATATTTGGTTGAACAAACAATTTATGAACCAGTAGGACATTCCGTAAAGTCAGCTGGTGGAGTCTATAAGAGCGTTGATAACGGTGAGAGTTGGGAAAACATCACAGGTAACTTATCTATAGATTTAACTCAAATACATTACCCAGCTGAAATTCAAAGATATTATAGAACTTTATCGAATTGGTTTGGTATTTCTCAACATCAAGCTAAGAAAAAGTACCCTAATTTACCAACATCTATTTTACCTGTATTTAATCGTTTGGTGGTTAATCCGTTAAATAAAGATGAGATTTACCTTACTTACAATAAAAAACATGATCGCACTTTTGGTCCGGGTGAAGTATGGCGCTCACTTAACGGCGGTAAAACATGGCAGGTTGTTGCTCGTCATGGTGAATATTGGTTAAGTGGTAAAGACAAAGCTTATTGGCTATCTCGTGATAATGACACAGGGGCTAATGTTGAATTTGCGCATCTTCAAGAATATATAAACGCGCATAAAGAAACTTCGGGTAATCGATTATTAACCATTAATTCTGCAGGTGAGCTTTTTATCAGTATCGATCAGCAAACACATAAATCGTCAGACAAAGGCGTAAGCTGGCAACAAATTGATGATATGGAAACAGCCCCTAATAGCAAGGTTTGGATAGGGCGTGGTGATAGTGATTTACCCGGCCGCTTTATGTTGCATGAAACAGGCATACCTGAACGAAGACTATTCGCAAGTGGCGAACATGGTGTTTGGAGTACAGTTAATGTAAAAGAATGGCCAAACAAGCAAGCCGTAGCGCTGAAGCAAATAGAAGGTCAAAACAATATCGATGGTATGGTTTCAATTTCTACTATTGCTGTACATCCTCATAACCCTAATATCATTTATATATTGGCATGGAGACAAGATCACCGCGGTAAACTACGTCGTTCTATCGACGGTGGAAAAACATGGGAAAATATCGCAACAGTTTTAGATAATAAAATAGACCAAAACGTAGTTAAATCTAAAAATATAGGTAAAGTTATTCAAGGACCTGCAGGTTTGTTACCAGCGCAAGACTCTTTACTGATTGACCCTGTTGAACCTAATAATATGTATGTGGCTGTAACTAAAGATGCATTCTCTGAAATTTATCGTGCACCACGCCGTGAACCAACTGTAGGTGGCTTTGGGTTTATGAAATCAGATGATGGCGGTTATACGTGGAAAGTTAGCAATAAAGGATTCCATGAAGGTTTTAGCTTAAGACGTATTACTCTTGATCCGAATAATTCAAATAAGATCTATGCAGCAACCAGTGATAAGAATGGTGGTTTATACCAATCTAACGATAAAGGTGAAAACTGGTCAAGAGTTAACATACCTTCAGAAATCAAAAGCGTTAATAATGTGTTTATTGATAAAAACACGAATAATATCTTTATTAGTGCGGGTGGCTTTTACCAAGGAACCTTTGATGAAGGAGGCGCTTGGCAAAGTACGGACTCAGGTAAAACATGGCACAAAATATTTAAAGCACCTGTTGTACTGCAAGTAGAGTCATCTCCTGTTGATGCCAATATATTAGTGTTAACTGTGGGTAATCAAATGCGTATGGATAGACAGTTTATGAATCCAGGTGTTTATTTATCGTTAGATGCTGGTAGCAACTGGAAAAAAATAAACGCTAATCTTAGCAACAACGACAAAATAATAGATGCTAAACCTGATCCTTATAACAAAGATGTTATTTGGGCCGCAGGTTGGGGAAGTGGTTGGTTTGTTGGATACATCAATGGCGCTGATGGTAAGGGCTGGTATCAATACCATTAACGATTTATAAATTGAATGTAAAAAGGGAGCTAAATATAGCTCCCTTTTTACTGTTTTATTTAAATCTACAGCCCGTTATGGTATTGCACGTTAGTTGATTCAGGTACTAATTGATTTAAAGCTTGCTGAATGCGTACTTGTCCGTCAGCACTAGCACTTTCGTTTTTATCTACTTTCAGTAAGGCTTCAAACTGTTCAATCAGTACCGCTTTGTCTGGTGTTTCTTTATCGCCAGAACCAATATTGGTTAAGTCAATCATAAAGCCATCGAACAAATCTGCTAGGTCATTAATAATTTCCATGTTTAAAAACTGGTCATTGTTATAAATGCTTGGGTAGCCTGCTTTTTGTTTATCAATAGCAAACGAAACACCTTTAAGGTTAGTTATGCTGGTAGATTTATCGCAAGAAAGCATACAACCGTTATCAATACGCGGTTTTTCACAACCTACACTTTGTTGGAAAAAACACTGTCTGCTGGTCATTAACAAAATAGGGTGGTAAATACTGTAAAACAACTTAAAGTTTTCAGGACGAGCAATGGTTTTCATTTGTTGGTAGTTTATTTCGTTTGAAATAAATGCGCCGTCACAATTAAATGTTTCTTTCATGGCTAATAGCGCATAAGAGTTAGTTGTATTTAAGAAAGGTCCAGCTATCCACTTAATACCTAGCTCAGACGCTCGGTTTGCAATACCTGTGTTATTGGTCACAATCAGCTTAGGTTTAACTTGCTCTAAAATATTTAATGCTACGTCGTAATCTTTACCAATTAATACCGATGGAAACCAGGGGATAAGGCGAGGATTTTCATTAAAAAAGCTCACATATTTAGTACAACCACGTTTGTAAGCATCTGGCAGTTTAAAGTAAATGTCTGCATCTGTTACGTTGGCAAGATCTAAATCGGTATCGTCACAAATTAAAATAGACAACTTAGCCTTATGCTCATCATTAGGCGTTTTAGCATGGCGTGCTAATTTAGGTAAAACAACTTCAGGATGAACAGGTGAGTTATCGTTTAGTAACGAAGACAACTCATTTTTTAACGCGGTAAGATCTTTAAATGGAATATTTAAACCCGCTTCAATCGCATCGCAATTTAATTCAATTAAGTTAAATTCAGCGTTGTTAAAACCTTTAAAGCGTTTTTCGATAGCGGCTTTGTCAATACAGTTTTTATCACTTGCGACTAACAGGTTAGTTGAATGTAAAACAAAGGTTTGTTCTTCAGTTAATGCTTTGCCTTCACTATAGCCTTCTGTTTTTACCGTAAGGGTTAATGGCTTGCCTTCGTTACCTGTAAAGATAAGAGATAAAGGGCGTTTATCTATACTCAAATGCTTAATTTTTTCAAATACTGAAGTGTTAATTTCTTCTTTCTCAGCACTGAGTTTTTCTTCAACTTCATGAATTTGTACAACTGAAATGGCGTTACTTTTACCTACCGCATGGTATTTAGAATTATCACGAGGGTTTTCAATAAACATCGATTGATTTAAATCACCACGTAAAAAGGCGTTTGAAAAATCGCGGTTGAACACTTTATAAAGGCGTTCGCCGTCTTCTAATAATTCACCTGTTTCTACAAAACCATCTATTTGCTTACGAAAGCTATCAATTACCGTATGTACGTAACTTGCGCCTTTAATGCGACCTTCAACTTTAAATGAATGAACGCCAGCATCAATTAATGCGGGTAAGTCGAAGAAAGCTGAATTGTCTTTTATATTTAACGGAAATTTATTACCTGATTCAGTCGGTTTGTATTCTTCGCGACACGCTTGGCTACATCGACCACGGTTGCCTGAATTACCTACACTGGCTGAGGTTGAATAACATAAGCCAGAGAAAGCGACACATAAAGAGCCGTGTACAAATACTTCAGTAAGCACGTCTTGATCTTGGCTCACTTGAGTAATTGCCGTAATTTCTTTTAAATTTAACTCTCTTGATAAGTTAACACGAGAAGCGCCTAGCTTTTTAAGGAAAGGAATTTGCCCAATATTATGTGTTGTTAATTGCGTAGAAGCATGAATATCTAACGTAGGAAAATGCTTCTTTAAAATATACAACAAACCTAAATCTTGAACGATAACACCGTCTAATGTGGTATTGGCCAGTTTGCTTAATAACTTGGCTAACGACTTAAATTCACGTTCTAATATAATAATGTTTAACGTTAAAAATATTTGGCATTCGTACTGGTGTGCAAGTCGAATACAACCTACAAGCTCATCAAAAGAAATATTAGCCGCACGGTTACGTGCATTAAAGGTGTCTAAACCACAATAAACCGCATCGGCTCCAGCAATTATTGCCGCTTTTATCGCATCTATGTCGCCACCTGGCGCTAACAATTCTATTTTAGGACTCATTTCTCAACTTTAGCCAATATTAAGGCGGTTAAATTTTAAAGGGGAGATTTTACGCATATATTTAGCTGTTGAATACCGTTAAAATAGTTAAAACGCATTTCATCGCTATTTCTAGGTATAAATTAAAAAATCTATGGCTAATAATCACTCCGATCTTCCTGTTTTATATTCATTAAGAAATTGTCCTTATGCTATGCGTGCTCGTATTGCCATTTTTAAAGCTAAGCAAACAGTATTGTTGCGAGATTTAGTGCTAAGTAATAAACCCCCAGAAATGATAGCAGTATCACCTAAAGGCACGGTGCCGGTTATAGTTTTACCCAACGAAAATAATCGTGTTATCGAAGAAAGCCTAGACGTAATGCTGTGGGCGTTGCATGAAACAGATCCTAATAATTTATTATTAAGAGAACGTGAATCGGCATTAACTGAAATGCTTGCATTAATTCATACCTTTGATCATGAATTTAAAACAGCGATAGAAGCCTACAAATGCGCCAAACGTTATAAAGAAACTAACGTAGTAGAATGCCGACAAGCCTGTGAAACCTTTATTCAAACATTAGAACAGCGCTTAACGAACAGTGCCTTTTTAATGGGGCCAAAAGAAAGCTTAGCCGATATTGCGCTACTGCCTTTTATTCGACAATTTGCTCGTATAGAACGCCAATGGTACTTACAATCACCTTATCCTAAAGTACGACAATGGCTGAATAGCTATTTACAAAGCCCGATGTTTACTAAAGTTATGGCAAAGTATCCGCTGTGGTTAGACAACCATGAAGTAGTGTTGTTTGGTGGCGGCGAGAAGTCATAAGGTTACGTTAAATGTAAATTAAGAAATAAATTCAAAGAGATGCTTATTATTTCTTTGATCTTTAACACTATTCAGATAAATTGATATTTTATAAATACAGGAAATAAACATGCACGTAGACAAAGCTAAAAAACGAATTGCTAAATTAGTGAAAGCAGGCTTTAAGGGTTACCCACAAATAGCTTTAGAATATTTTGGTGAAAGTCCTGATTGCGCTACTTTGGTCGTGGTTCAATTTACTCTTGAAGAAGGTGCTAAAGCCCAAGAAGAAAAATTTACCAGCAAAGATGATGCGCGAGAAAGCGAAGTGATTCAATCGGCTTTAGTTAAAATTATTGAACGCGCTAATGCTAAAACAGTACTTGAAGTATCAGGCGTTTCATCTTTATAACGTTATCCGATTTGGATACAGGCTTTAGGTACAGGTTGTAATAATGAATAATAAAAGCTGTGAATACGGCGTAGGCGATAATTCTTATAAAATGGCAGGGGAGTTATCAGGCATAACGCAACTTGTTGATGACTTTTATCAGAACATGGCTACTTTTAAAGAATCTCAAAAAATTAGAGATATGCATCCTGCCGATTTAACTGCCTCACGACAAAAACTTACCTATTTTTTATCAGGTTGGCTTGGCGGCCCTAAATTGTATGCTGAACATTATGGCAGTATTAATATTCCGCTAGCACATAAGCATTTGTCGGTAGGTCATGCTGAAAGTAAAGCATGGTTACTGTGCATGCAAAAAGCAGTCGATAAACAAGCTTACGAAGCACCATTTAAAGTGTATTTAATGCAGCAGTTACGAGTACCCGCAGAACGTATTGTTATGGTGTCTGGTAGCTAATCCTTTAATCATTACAGATAAAACACACATTATCTTTCATATAATATAAGCCATCAGTAATGGTTTATTTAAATAATTACGGTAAATTTATGATATTTCTTACTTTAAAAATTCTTATGCTAGCGCTTTCTTATAAATTGTATTTAGTTAAAAAAGAAGCTTACTTTTCAGCGCTACTTTTTAGTATTCCTTTAGCCATAGCCGGCTTAATAATGGGTAACCCGCCAATGGGCGTATTTATTGGCAGTGCGATATTATTTGCATTAGCTTTTGTTTGCTATTGGTTGTTAGACAAAGTACCAAACGGAGCGCCACACTATACTGTTTTAGGTGTAACCGCTGCTATTGTTGTGTTTGTTGTATAAATTAGGGATTGTTTTAACTTTTGTAACTAATTTAATTAATAGCTACTATGTATACATAAGTAAAATAAAACAGAGATAGGCAGTTCTAAATATGTGTGGTGATAAAAACATAGAAAATTCATTTATTGATCCTCAATTTAAAGCACCAGATCACAAGGTGATTTATTTCTTTGAAAAAGTTAATTTTCCTGAAAAAATAACACCTGATTTTGAACTTGACTGTAATGAAGAGCTGAACGAAGAGGAGTTTACGTCTTGCAATTTTAATAGCTCACAGGGATGTTTGTTTCTTTATACGATAGAGGATAGCTCGCGTATGTCAACCTCATGGAAACTAAAAGCTAGTAGAAGTACTCCTAGCCCTATTGGTGTTACTTATGGACAACGTGTGGGTTATGGTGAAATATTTACACGTTCAACTGTTATAAACCCTGGAGAAATAATCGACTTGGGATTAAAGCGTTTTGGTTATGGCTCACAAAGAGCTGTTTGGTTAATTTCCTCTTGGTTTAATTAACCGTGAATATAATATTGGAGCATATATGAAAATAATAATTGTAATATTTGCTTTAGGATGGTGTCAGTTTAGTTTCGCTGCTGGAGGAAAACACATCCTCGTGTTGATTAAGACTATAAATAATTACCCTCAAGCTTATGTACAACAAAAAAAATTTCCAAGTGATTTTATTAAAAAACATTGGGATAAAGGGTATGTAATTACAGCAGTAAATAATGAAAGCCATCTGTGGTTTGTTGTAATGACAAAGCGTCCTTCTTACGTTAAACAAGTATATCGAAATAGCGCTAGTAGTTTAAATGATAAAGTTAAAGATGGTTATAATTTAGGACCTAGTACTCCTTATTGGAGAATCGAAGATGGCCGCCATGGTGATTTATTTATTCTAAATAAAGTATCGAGTTCTGATCGTTCAGAGCATAACTATTGGCATGTAGGTGGGACAGGTAAAAAACTATCTAATATAGTTAATAACGTTTGGAAGAAGGATTTAAATATTCTGTCAGTAAAAGAACTAAAAGATAAAAAATTTAGAAGACATCATATTACCGCTGGAAATGTACCTAATATTATGACGCAAAGTTACGCTTATAGAAAAGAATTTCCAAATGATTATATAAATAATAAAAGAAGTGAATTATACGAATTACAATCGTTGACGTATTGTTATGATGAAAATAAGTGGTTTGTACTGATGTCAAAATATAAAAATTACTTACCTTGGAAGTATTACAGCTTTGATAAAAACAAAGATAAAATTAACGACTTAATAAAACATAAAGGGTATAGCATTGCCCGAGTGTTATAAAGTTGTTCATTTATTTTTTAAGTGTACGTGAACACTATCAATGAAGTTTATTGATGATCCTACATTTTTAATAAATACTTTTATCAGATATTTTTTGTGAATGTTATTATTAAATTGCTTCCTGACAACTCCAACAAACTTCAAATGAAGGAGCATTTTCTTCAGAGCAATGTTTGCAAATCCAATCATCAGCTTTAATCGTTTTTTGTGACGCTTTAGCTATTTCATCAGCACGGTCAAAGTCAGCGTCGTCATAAACCCAAACTTCAGGCCAAGAATCGAAAGCTGAAACTTCACCTACAGCACCTTGCGCAAATTCATTCTTGATGAAGGTTTTTATGTTTTGAGCTTCAATAAGATTTTTTACATTGTTTACAAGAAAGTTATTTTCGTTTGTATAAATCATTTTCATTATTGATCCCCATCTGAGTTTAAAGGAACTGGTATTAAGTATTTGTTACCTATCAGTATAGCCCTGCAAGTTTTAAAATAATTGCCGTTATGGTTAACAGGGCAGCACCAGAAAAAACCATTCGTCCTGAATAAGCAGCTATATCCCAGTGTTTAGCACAATATATTAATGAAATAGGCAAAAACAATAGAATGGAAAAGCCGTAAAGTTTTTGCTGATTGCCAAAAGCGACAATTAAGGTGAAAACTGAGCCGATCACAAATAACATCAACCCAATAGATCCTGTTAATAAGGTAATAATTACAAGAAAATTCGCCATATTTTTAATTACTCAATTTTTAGTTACTTAATATAAATTTAATAGAAGCGGTATATGCGATACCTTATCAGCGTAACGCATTGCTAATGATGCTTTTTATTTGGTGCTAATTACTTCGTTAGCTCACCACGCAAGTTACTTTGCATAAGCTTACGGATTTCGGCTGGTGCTAAGTTTTTACTTAATAGATAATGTAACTTAGTTAAGGTGGCTTCAAGGGTCATATCGACACCGCCTACTACGCCACACTTGCTTAAGGCATTACCTGTTGCGTATCCATCCATATTCACTGTGCCTTTTATACACTGGCTACAATTTACAATAATAATACCGTTGTCGCTGGCTTTTTTTATACAATCAAGCAGGTCTTTATCTTGTGGAGCATTACCTACGCCGTAACTTCTTATAATAAGTGCTTTAACAGGTTGTTGAATAATATTTTTAAGTACGTCGGTGCTTATGCCTGGGTATAAATGTACTACACCAATAGGTTGTGGCGTAATATTGCTTAATTGTAATGGGGTAATATCAGCATTATCTATTTGCGCTAATTTCCCTTCAGCTAATTTTCCTTCAATAAGGGTAATGTTTATACCGGCTTCTAATAACGGAGGTAAATTAGGTGAGTCGAAAGCATTAAAGCCGTCAGCAAAGGCCTTAATACTGCGATTACCACGATAAAGCTTGTTGTTAAAGTATAAGCCTACTTCTGCAATCGGGTAGTTAGCGGCAATGTATAACGAGTTTAATAAGTTAACTTGTCCGTCTGAACGTAATTGACTTAACGGTATTTGCGATCCAGTAACGATTACCGGTTTTGATAAATTCTCAAACATAAAAGACAGTGCTGAGCTTGTATATGCCATAGTGTCGGTGCCATGCAGCACAACAAAGCCGTCGTAATCGTTATAATGAGATTTTATATCGTCAGCAATATACTGCCAATCACTGGGCGACATATTAGAAGAGTCGATTAATGGCGCATATTCATGAATGGTAAATTCAGGCATTTCTTCACGATGAAAATCTACATTGGCTAGAATTGATTCAGTTAAATGACCTTTTTCAGGTATATAACCATTTTCGCTTGCTTTCATTCCTATCGTACCGCCGGTGTAGGCGATATAAATGCGTTTTTTCATCATGTGTACTTCCAATAAATAGGCAATAAAAAGCCCCGATAAAATCGAGGCTATGATAATACTTTTTACTGTTAAGTGTTATGAATTATTGACGCTAATCTATTTCACAACTCATGCATAAAGTATAAGTACTTTTTGGATCATTTAAGTAGCTTAAGTGTTCAAGTTCGCTTTTAAGCTTAGCCATTGATTTTTCAAGCGGGCTTAAGGTAACAATTGATGTAGGTAAAAGGGCTGTTGCTTGGCCAAAAACATTTTTCATAAATAAGTCTTTTGGCGAAAGCTCTTTTTCTACTAACCAAGTATCAAAATCACTTAATTTAGCTAAGGTTGCAGCTTCGTTTATAGCGTCTTCTAATCCACCTAATTCATCCACAAGGCCTAACTCTTTCGCTTTAGCACCAGACCATACTCTACCTTGTGCAATAGCATCTACTTGTTCAAGTGTCATATTTCTGTTTTCTGCGACTAAAGTAATAAAATCTTGATAGCCTTTGTTCACGTTCATTTGAATGATTTTTGAAACGCCTTCAGAAAGCGGGCGAGTAGGGCTAAAACCGGCAAACTCTGTAGTACCAACACCATCAGTAAAAACGCCTAATTTACTTAAGGCATTTTCAAAGGTCATCATTAGTCCAAAAATACCAATAGAGCCTGTAATGGTTGTGGGCGCCGCGTAAATTTTATCGGCAGATGCTGAAATCCAATATCCGCCAGAAGCAGCATAGGTTCCCATTGATGCCACAACAGGTTTACCTGCTTGTTTAATTAGTTCAATTTCTTGTCTAATAATTTCAGAAGCAAAAGCACTTCCACCAGGGCTGTCTACACGTAACACAACGGCTTTAACGTTTTTGTCTTCGCGTGCTTGTTGTAATAATTTAGCAGTACTGTCGCCACCAATAGTTCCCGGTTTTTGCGTGCCATTTAAAATAGTGCCTTTAGCAACAACTATTGCAATTTTATTGGTATTTGCGGCATGTGGCATAGGAAAAGCTAAATTCAAAGTAGATAAGTAATCTTTAAAATTAATTGAAGTATACGTATCCGATTCATCACTTACACCTAAACGCGCTTTTAAAGATGTTTCAACATCGTTTCGGCTTTTTAACTTATCTACCCATGAATTGTTCAACGCATATTGAGCAATGTCGCCATTTACGGCTTCAAGTTTACTGATTAGGGTTTCAGCATTTTCATCAAAGTTGCTAATGTCAAAACCTCGTTGCTCAGCTACATTGGTTTTGTAATGAGTCCATAAGTCGTCTAACCAAAGTTTATTTGCTTCTTTTGCTTGTGGCGACATATCGTCACGCATGTATGGTTCAACGGCTGACTTATAGGTTCCTACGCGAAATATGTAAGGCGTTATAGCAAGTTTTTCGATAGCTGATTTGTAATATAGTTGGTAACTGCCATAACCGTCGAGTATTAACCATCCGTTCGGATCTAACCAAATTTCGTTGGCATAACTGGCTAGGTAGTATTGGTCTTGTGTAAAGTTTTCACCAATAGCGATAATTTGTTTACCTGTGGCTTTAAATGCTTCAAGTTCGTCGGTAATAATGCTCATTTTAGTTAAGCCAGAGCGATTTAACTTATCTAACTTTAAGACAAGTGTGGTTATGCGATTATCAGTTGTTGCTGATTTAATCACTTTTAAAATGTCAGCTAATAGTATTTCAGGGTTTTCTTCTTGTTGGCCTAATGCTTCATTCATAAAAGCTTCTATTGGATCAACTTGCTGTTTTTGTTCAACGACATCACCGTTAAGATCTAAAATAAGTGCAGAATTGTTTTCAACAATAACGGTATTTTTATCATTAGAAATTGAGGCAATAAAAAGAACCAGTATGCCAAAAAATATCAGATTAAGAATAACTTTGCGGGATATATTGATTACTCGAAAAATGCTTAGGAATATACGTTTGAATAAGTTGGGTTTTTCGTCCATAAATTTTTACTTCTCTGTTTTCTTCAATTTTTAAGGAATATATGGCTATGCTACTTAAAATTGGTAGGTTTATGTAGTCTCAATTGTAAATAAATATAATATCATTCAAATTATTATTTATTTTAAAGCAGCAGAAGATATGATTTTAGGGCAGATTAAATGAGCAATTTTCTTTGTAGTTACTTTCCTTAACCCTCTCTTAACCTCGCTATCGCTAAACTTGAGCCTTATTCTGTTATGAGAGGTTCAAAGTGAAAATTTCTTCATTGTATTTTTCAGTGTTCAGCTTTTGTTTTATGAGTGCATGTTCAACGTTTGAAGATGTTCACTTTGACGAACGCGCGAACACGCAACTTAAAAATATTGCGCAAACCAGTATAGATGTTAGTAATAACAACGAAGCTATGTCGCTTTCGCAATTACTGATTATTGAAGAAGCTAATGCTCTTATTACTACAGCATTGGCGAACAATCCTAATTTACAGCAAACCTTTATTACCTTAAAAACAGCAGAGCAACAGCTATCTGTTAGTAGTTCAAACCAATGGCCAAGTATTTCTGCTGGATTAAATGCTAAAAAAAATGAAGCAACGGCTTCTAGTTCAAGTGCAGCTGTTTATAGTACAAGTGTTGATATAGCGTGGACCCTAGATATTTGGCAACAACTAGCCAATGCTACCGATGCACAACAAGCTAATGCATTAGCAACGGCATATGCTTATCAGGGAGCTAAAGATTTACTTGCTGCGAATGTAATGAAAGCCTATTTAGGCTTGGTTCAATTTACTCAACTGATTGATATTGAGAAAAAGCGTGTAGCAACATTAAGTACCAACGAACAAATCATTGTGGATCGTTATCGCAAAGGACTGAGTGAATTAAGTGAGCTTGATAGTGCAAAATCATCTACCCAAAGCAGTCAAGCAACCCTTGTTGATTTTCAGGCACAATATCAACAAGCATTAAGAAATTTAACACTATTAACAGGCGTAAGTGATCAACAGCTTGATTACCGTACCGATTATCCTGCAGTTGTTATGCCGTTAGAGAAGATGCAAAAACAGAATTTAGCGCGACGCCCTGATCTTCAACAAGCCTACCAAAATATTATCGCCAGCCAATATCAGCATAAAGTGGCTTATAAAGCCTTACTGCCTAATTTGTCTATTACTGGTTCAATTGGTGATAGTAATAGCAGTTTACACAATGCACTATTTGGCAGTAATGCGTGGGAGTTGTTAGGTAAACTATCTGCACCTATTTTTAATGCGGGTAAGTTAACCAGCGAAGTTGAAATTGCAAAATTAGCGGCAGAAAAAAGCTATTGGAATTTTCAAGAAAAGCTCTTAAACGCAGTTAACGAAGTCGACAATGCTATCGCACAAGAAGCAGCTATTGCTCAACGTTTGCAGTATACAGAGTCTGCATTAGCAAGTGCGCAACGAAGTGAAGCCACATATACCTTGCGCTATCGTCAGGGTACAGCGTCACTCATCGAGTTATTACAAGTTCAACAACAAACTTTTTCACTACAATCACAAGTTACACAATTGACGTATGAGCGATTAAATAATCGTATCACTTTAGGTCTTGCGCTGGGCTTAGGAGTCTAATTATGCAAATTATGAATAAAAAATCACTCGCAACAGTTGCTGGCTTAGCTTGCATATTTTTAGCTATGGGCATTAATAGTACTTTGTCGGCTAATCAACAACGTACACCACCGCCTAAAGCGGCTCCGCAATATCCTGTGGTATCTGTCACACAAGTTTCCCCTGTAACTCATCATACATCGGTTAAGGCTTATGGCGAGGTTAAATCTCGTAATGAACTTACGCTTACGTCGCAAGTTAGCGGCAGAATAACGTACTTATCGGAAAAATTCCTCACGGGTAATACTTTTAAAAAAGGGGAAGTATTAGCTGAAGTCGATTCTATTGTTTATCAACAAGCGCTCGCTACCGCACAAGTTAACTTGGCTAATGCAGAACTCGCTTTAGCGCAAGAACAACTAAACAGCAGCCAAGCGGCTCAAGAATGGCAACAATCAGGACTTGCTAACGAAAAAGCGTCTGATCTTGTATTACGCAAACCACAACTCGCAGCAGCAAAAGCTCAGCATGTAATGGCGAGCAAAGCATTAGCTAAAGCTGAGTATGACTTAGCTCAAACAAAATTTGTTGCACCATTTGATGCGTTAGTTGTGTCGAAACAAGTACAAGTAGGGAGTAATGTTCAGGTAGGTAATGCGATTGCCGATCTTTACGATATTTCGTTATTTGAAGTATCGCTACCGTTATCTCAGCAACAATGGCAGTTATTACCCAAAGGTACTAACGAAAAAAATGGTTTATCAACAATTAAGGTAAATTTAACTGATGAAAATAGCCATGAACAATGGCAAGCAAAGTTTGATCGTTTCGAACAACATATTGATGGCGCAAGTCGTCAACGCTCATTAGTGGTAGTTGTAGAAAACCCTATTGCTTTAGCTAATCCATTATTTCCAGGTTCTTTTATTAAAGCGAGTATTCAAGGCAAGGTTATTGATAAATTATGGAAATTACCTGCATCAGCATTGATTGATAACCAAACTGTTTGGCAAGTAAATAACGAAGGCTTACTTTCTCATTTAGCGGTTAATGTTTCATTTTCTGAAGGTAACGCCGTGTATGTGCAACCTATTAATCCTATTGTTCAAGCTAATATTGTTAACCGTCCGTTATCAAGTTACTTAGTAAATATGAAGGTTGAAGCTAAAGTAGAGGAGTTGCAGTAATGACAACACCAACAATCATTCCACCTAATGAGCAACGCGGTATTATCGCGTGGTTTGCAGGTAACTCTGTAGCCGCTAATTTATTAATGCTATCTATTATATTTCTAGGCTTAATGTCTTTTAATCAGCTGAGAAAAGAAGCCTTTCCCGCAATGGCAACAGACTCTATTCGAATTTCAATGACCTACGATAGTGGCGACGCACAGCTTTCTGAAGAGGGCATAGCGATAAAAATTGAAGAAGCACTAGCCACGGTACAAGGAATAAAGCGTGTTACTTCTACGTCTAACGCCAATGGCAGTAGTGTTGTTGTTGAATCAAACTCAAACTACGATCTTGATATTTTATTACGCGACGTTAAATCTAAGATTGATGCCGTTTATAATTTCCCTGCTGAAGCTGAAAATCCCGTTGTTGAAAAAGTTACGCGATTAAGTCATGCCTATTCTATTAAAATTTATGGTGATAGTGATCGCAACGCACTACAAGCTATTGCGGAACGTATAAAAGTAGACTTACTCGCGCAGTCGTCTATTTCTAATGTAGATATTAGCGGTAAAGCTGAACCTATGATGTCAATAGAGCTTGATGAGCAAAAGCTACAAGCCTACAACTTATCATTTTCTGATGTGGCTACTGTTGTAAATAGCGAATCGTCAACAGGCATTTCAACCAGTTTACGTAACGCCGATAAAGTGGTGCGATTAAAAGTTGCAGAACAAGCATACCAACAGCAAGAATTTGCAAATATTCCTTTACTTACTCTTACGGATGGTAGCCAAGTACGATTGGGAGATGTTGCTAATATTCAAGATGCATATGCTGACGATGTTTTTGTGGTAGGCCGTTACAATGGACAACCAGGTATTGGTATTAACATTACTGTTGATGAAAGTGGCGACGTATTAACAATCGTTGAACAAGCAAATAATGTGGTCAGTAAATGGCAAGAAAGTGCACTGTTACCGCAAAATGTAATAATAGAAACATGGAATGATGGCGGCACAATGATCCGCGATAGGCTAGCACTACTGATTAAAAATGCCTTATCAGGTATTGCGTTAGTTTTTATTATATTGGCTTTATTTCTTAATTTAAGAGTCGCGTTTTGGGTTACTGCAGGCTTACCGTTTATTTTTTGCGGTACCTTGTTTTTTATGACAGATAACTTTACCGGAATGACCATTAACGAAATGACCACGTTTGGTTTTATTTTAGCGCTGGGAATTGTGGTTGATGATGCGGTAGTCGTCGGTGAAAGTATTTACGCTACAAGAAAAGCTGAAGGCAATAATTTACAAAGCACTATATCAGGTGCGAAAAAAGTTGCGGTGCCTACCATATTTGGTGTACTCACCACAGTAGCAACCTTTGTGGCCTTAGCGAATGTTGATGGCAATATGGGGAAAGTTTATTCGCAATTTGCTGTTATTGTTACTATTTGCTTGTTGTTATCTGTAGTTGAATCAAAACTTATATTACCTTCACATTTAGCACATTTAAATACCCATACAAAACCTACTTCAGGCTGGCGTAGTATATGGCCACGTATTCAGCATGGCTGTGATTACGGTTTGCAATGGTTTAGTCAGTACTTGTATTTACCATCAATTAAATGGGCTATTCGATACCGTTACGGTGTGTTATTTGGTTTTGTTGCTATTTTTATTTTAGTTATAGGTATGCCGCAAAATGGTAGCGTTCGTGTTGCTTTTTTTCCTGATATTCCAGGTAGTGTTATTGAAGCGAATATGTCGATGCAAAACGATACAAGCTTCGGTCAAACCAGCAAAAATTTAAATGCCATAGAACTTGCTGCACAACGTACCGATAAAAAATTAATGGCTGAACATGGCCAAAAAGGTACAGCCATCGACACTATAGAAGTGATTGGTGAAAGCGACTTGTCAGGCTCAGTAGTGGTGGAATTAGACGAGTCAGCTCCATACGATTTAAATGAATTTGCTCGTGTTTGGAAAGCTGAGACAAAAATCCCAGAAGGTGTCAGAAAACTTGATATTCGTTCAGGCTTTGGTGGTAGAGACAACTTTAAAGTTGAGCTAAAAGCATGGAACACCGACACCATTAGCGCAGCAGGGCAAGAAATTAAAGCGGCTATTGCGCAAGTTGCAGGCGTGAGTGGTATTGACGACAACTTTGATTCGGGTCAAGCACAGCTTCGTTTTGCGCTAACCGAACAAGGGCTTTCGTTAGGTTTAACTACACAAGGGCTTTCACGCCAAGTATTACAAGCTTTTGGTGGTGAAATAGTACAACGTTATCAACGAGGAAAAGACGAAGTTAAAGTGCGTATTCGTTACCCTGAAAGTGAACGTCAAACTGTTGATGATGTAATGAAAGCAAACGTAAGGCTAGCGAATGGGCAGGTGGTTCCGCTGGCGTTAGTCGCTACTGTAACTTCTGAGTATCAACAAAACGATATTACACGTATTTCTGGTTTACCTGCTGTGTATGTAAGCGCACGAGTTGATAAAGACATTTTATCCTCTAACGAGCTAGTACAAAGCTTACAAACTACGTTAATTCCTAGTTTAGAGAATCGTTATCCCGATCTAAATATTCATTTTGCGGGCGAGGCTGAATCACAAGAAGAAACCACTAATTCTATGAGTCGCTTGTTTATGATGGCAATGGCGGCTATTTATATATTATTAGCTATTCCGCTGCGTTCATATGTTCAACCCGTTATTATTATGATGGCAATACCTTTTGGTTTAGTAGGCGCTATTTTAGGCCATTGGTTAAATGACATGGTGATTAGTATATTGTCTTTTAACGGTATTGTGGCGCTAAGTGGTGTAGTGGTAAACGATAGCTTGTTGTTGGTTTCGCGCTTCAACACATTGAAAAAAGAAAAAGCTAAAATATCTGACGCTATTATAGAAGCTTGTACCGGCAGACTACGCGCTGTATTGCTTACATCAATTACCACATACGCCGGCTTAATGCCGTTGTTAAGCGAAACGTCAACACAAGCGCAGTTTATTATTCCGGCTGCGGCATCTCTGGGTTATGGCATTTTGTTTGCTACCTTTATTACGTTATTATTAGTGCCGTCGTTACTCATGATGCAACAAGACGCTATCAATGCCATTGATAAAATAAAACGTAAATTTAGCGGTAATACGCAAGAGGATTTAGTGCATGACCATTAAGGTATTACTGGTTGAAGATGATGTTGATTTAGCGGCTACCGTTGTAGATTATTTAGAGATTGAAGACATTAGCTGCGATCATGCCTCTAACGGTGTACAAGGATTGTCGCTGATAGAATCAAATTCGTACCAAGTGATTCTATTAGACATTAATTTACCTCGCTTAGATGGTTTGTCAGTTTGTCAAAAAGTGCGAGAGAATAGTAACGACACACCTATTTTAATGTTAACCGCACGCGACTCTTTGGGGGATAAAATAGCAGGGTTTGATGCCGGTACAGACGACTATCTTGTTAAACCCTTCGAAATTGAAGAGTTACTGATGAGAGTTATTGCGCTATCAACACGTCGAAGTGGTCAATTAAGTCACATTACGTTAGGTAAATTAGTGCTAAACACCCGAGAATGCACCGCCTTATATGGCGATAATCCCATAAAACTAACGCCTATAACATTCAAGCTATTACAAAAATTAATGCGCGAAGCTTCAAAACCTGTTTCTCGAGAAGCGTTAATGCAGGCTGTTTGGGGAGATGAACAGCCCGACAGTAATAGCTTAAAAGTGCACATTCATCATTTACGTAAACAGCTCGCTAACGTTAATGCTAATTTGACACTTGATACCGCTACCGGCTTCGGCTTTGTATTAAGAGACATAAACACATTCAGGTAAATAAAATGAGTATTCGTACCTATATTTTTGCATTACTAACGAGTTTGGTTTTAATGATTGCCGTTATTTTGTCGTATCAAAGTGCGAGTATTTTTGTTGGCTCGTTTGACAGAATGACCATAAGAATGATGTCGGGTATTGCTAAGCAATATCCTGAACAAGGGAAAGTTGAACAAGACATATTAGGATATCATGTAACGACCGATTGGCAGCGTGTGCCGCAGCAAGTACGTGAACAATTCTCGCAAGCGAAAATCGAAAACAATGTACTATATTCAAAATTTGTTGATTGGGTGTTTATCGCACCACCTGAAAAATCCTATGTACTTATGTCATTTGAGCGAGATGGGAGAAAAATATTTATTTCCCATTTTAATGAAAACGTACGAGAACACGTCACTAAAAAGCACGAAGATAAAGGCGTTATTATTGATCCAATGCAAGAAATTATTCTGGTGGGTACATCAGGATTAATTATTTTTGTGTTGGTTTTATTAGCAATATTTAAGAAAATCACCGTGCCAGTAGAATCGTTACAAGCGTGGGGAAAAAGCCTAACAATTAATGATATTAACAAACCTCGTCCAGACTTTAAATTTAAAGAACTAAACGCTGTTGCAACACTGATGTACGACAATTTAGTGTCTGTAGCTGAATCGCTAGAACGAGAACAAGCCTTTCTAAGTTACGCAAGCCATGAACTACGTACGCCTATTGCAGTAATTCGAAGTAACGCGGCACTACTTGAAAAAGTAAATCCTACCCCTTCAGAGAACGAAAGAAAAATACGCGATCGTATTCAACGTGCAAGTTTAACCATGAAGTCTATGACAGAAACCCTTCTGTGGCTTAGCAGAGAAGGCGATACAGACATGCCTATTGAAACAAGTCGTTTAGGTGACTTAGTGCAAATTACCCAAGCGGAGTTAACTTATTTACTCGCGGGTAAATTGGTTGAGGTAAATATAGATACTGACGAAACTTTAACTGATATTGCTGTAGTACCGAGCTTAATTGTACTGAATAACCTTGTTAGAAATGCTTTTCAGCATACACAGCAAGGGCGAGTTGATATTGTACAAAGAGGTAATGAAGTTATTATTACGAATATTGAAGAAGGCGTTGAAGAAATAAACGAAACACACGCTAAGAAGCCATTAGATAATAATGAACTGGGCTTTGGTTTAGGTATGCAGTTAGTAGAAAAACTCACTAAACAATTTGGCTGGCGTTACACCACAACCAAACTAGACTATGGTTACAGTGTATCGGTGTTTTTTAGTTAACCTAAAATCGGGTTAATTTACATTAAGGTCTTATAAATTATGTCGTTAATACCATTTGAAATATATCAAGGTAGTAAAAAAAGAATCTTGCTAACAGGCGGTACAGGATTTATTGGTAAGCGATTAATACAGATCCTTATCTACTTAAAACACGACGTTACTCTTTTAGTCAGAGACATAAAGATTGCGAGCACCAAACTCCCTACAGAAGTTAATTTTATAACCCTCTTTTCTGAAATTACTGACAAAGCTGAATTTGATGTAATCATAAATCTAGCTGGCGAACCATTAGCAAAAGGGCGATGGACAAAACAACGCAAAGCTCTATTTATCAATAGCCGACTTAACATAACTACTGGTATTTTTGATCTCGTTAAACGCCTTAAACATAAACCAGACGTGTTAATTAATGGGTCGGCTATCGGTTATTATGGTCCACATCAAAACGAAGTATTAGACGAAAATGGCGCTGTTGTTAACTGCTTTTCTCATGAACTATGTCGACAATGGGAAGAACAAGCACTCAAAGTTGAAGCTCAAGGCATTAGAGTGTGCTTATTACGCATAGGTATTGTGTTAGGTGATGATGGAGGACCGTTAGCTGAACTACGATTGCCTTTTGATTATGGCTTTTCAATGCAAATATCTAAGGGCGAACAGTTTATGTCTTGGATCCACCGCGATGATTTAATCGCCATAATTATTCATTTATTTACGCAGTCAAAAGTTCATGGGGCCATTAATGGCACATCACCTAACCCAGTTACTAATAAAGTATTTGCAGATACTTTAAGCTTACATTTAAAAACTTTTTTTCGAATTAAGTTTCCAGCAAAACTACTCAGTTTAATCGTGGGTGAATTAGCTGATGAAGTTCTTATTACGGGGCAACGAGTTATTCCTGCCAACATTCAAAAAGATGGATTTGAATTTACCTATCCTGAGTTAAATACAGCGTTTGAAGACTTGATTAAATAGGATATAGAGCAACCCTAACTCGGGTTAATTAAACACTGTTTTTTTTAAGTGCTGTTGACTCTCGCTTAACAATAATAGGGATATATTTATATTCATTGTTTGTTGTATTGTTTTCTGTAGCAGTATTAGAAACCGCGGCTAATGCAATATTGGCAGCTTGAATTGCCATTTCTTTAATAGGATAGTGCAGGGTAGAGAGTTTAGGGCGTGAATAGCGAGACAAAAGCACATCATCAAAGCCCAGCACCGAAATATCGTTAGGTACGTTAAAACCGTTATTTTCTAACGTTGAAATTGCACCAATCGCCATTGCATCGTTATACACAAAAATCGCTGTAAATTTTTTGCCTGTTGATAAAAGTTTTTGCGTGGCTATTTCACCACCTTGTAAATTAGGATCACCGTATTCAATTAAACCTTCATCTAACAAATAACCCGTTTTTTCAATTTCGCTTTTAAAGCCACTGGTTCGTAATTCAGGATCATCTATTTGGTACTTACTCGATATACAAGCAAACTCAGTGTGTTTTAAAGACAATAAATGACGAGCAGCTGTTTTACCGCCTTCAAGGTTGTCTAACCATACACAACGGTTACCTATTTCTTTAATGTATCGGTCAATAAGTACTAAACCTGGTTTCTTTTGAGCAAACTTTATAATTTCTTCATCACTTAATTTTTTACTATGTACAACTAATACATCGCATTGTTGTTCTATAAGTAAAGTAATAGCTTTGCGTTCAGATTCTGCGTCAATCATGCCGGTACTTAATAGCAGCTGCATTTTGTTTTCTCTGGCGGCTTCTTCCACACCATTAGCTAACGAAGCAAAAAACGGATCGGTTAAGTCAGGAATAACCACACCCATAGTTGTACTTTTTTGCATAACTAAAGCACGAGCATTTGCATTAGGGGTGTAGCCCAAATCCTCCATTACTTTATTAACTTTGTTTTTTGCTTTTTCGCTAACTTTAGGCGCGTTATTTACAACTCTAGAAACAGTTGCAACAGATACTCCAGCAATACGAGCAACATCTTTAATCGTTGGCATATGTAAATGTTTACATTTTATAAAAACATTAAGGTGTCATAATACTGTCATTTTCTATGGCTTTTATCAACGTATACAATTTTAAAATTAACTGTTGCATTGAAAAGTGTAAACGTTTACATTGTTATCTGAATTTTAAACTTGCAATGGATCTTTTTAATAATGACTACTGAATTCGACCCCACTGAACATCCACATCGCCGTTATAACCCACTTACAGGGCAATGGGTTTTAGTTTCTCCACATAGAGCTAAAAGACCATGGCAGGGGAAAGATGAAGAAGTTTCAGATACCAAATTACCAAGCTACGTTGAAGACTGTTTTTTATGTCCGGGCAACGACCGTATTTCAGGCGACAAAAATGACGATTACACCGGAACATTTGTCTTTACCAACGACTTTGCAGCCTTAACGCAAGACACGCCAGACTCACCAGCCAGCGAAAACAATGTATTTACTAGCCAAAGTGCACGCGGTTTAAGTCGTGTAATTTGTTATTCACCAGATCACAGTAAAACCTTACCAGAGCTTTCTGCACAAGCTATTCGCGGCGTTGTAGACACTTGGGTAGAACAAGTAGATAGCTTAAAAGAAGATTATCCTTGGATACAAGTATTCGAAAACAAAGGCGAAGTAATGGGGTGTTCTCAACCACATCCACACGGCCAAGTTTGGGCAAACAGCTTCTTACCAAACGAAGTATTCAACAAAAACAAATGCATGTTGGAATACTACGAAAAACACGGCACTAACGTATTACTTGATACCGTAAAAGCTGAAATGGCTGATGGTAGCCGAACTGTTGTAGACACAGAATACTGGATTGCCGTTGTTCCTTATTGGGCAGCTTGGCCTTTCGAAACCATGTTAATGCCTAAAGCGCACGTTAAGCGTTTTGAAGAATTAAACGACGCACAAAAAGATGATTTAGCACTAGCGCTTAAATTATTAACCAGCCGTTACGACAACTTATTCAAATGTTCATTCCCTTACTCAATGGGGTGGCATTACGCACCATACTTTAAAGATGGTAGCGATATAGAACATTGGCAATTACATGCTTTATTTTACCCACCACTTTTACGTTCAGCGACTGTACGTAAGTTCATGGTAGGTTACGAAATGATGGCTGAGTCACAACGTGATTTAACTGCAGAGCAAGCTGCTGAAAAACTAAGAGCAGTAAGCGATGTTCACTATTTAAGTGACAAATAAAGCAAGATCAAAATAAAAACTTAAAATATAACAATTAATAGATTGAATGGTAGATATAACAATGTCGATAGAATTATTAGAAAGTGTAGTAACGACTTTTGAACAAGCATTTGGTTACTCTGGTAGCCACAAAATACAAGCACCAGGCCGCGTAAACCTAATTGGTGAACATACCGATTACAACGACGGTTTTGTATTACCGTGTGCTATTAATTACCAAACGGTAGTAGTAGCTAACCCGCGTGAAGACAACATCGTTCGCGTTGTGTCGGTTGATTATCAAGGCGAGCAAGACAGCTTTGATTTAACACAGCCAATTGAACCCGTTGATAAAGGTTGGGCAAATTATATTCGTGGCGTTGTTAAACATTTACAACTACGCGGATATAACTTCAAAGGTGCCGACATTGCAGTAAGTGGTAATGTTCCTCAAGGCGCAGGTTTAAGTTCTTCTGCAGCACTTGAAGTGGTTATTGGTCAAACATTTAAAGCGCTATTTAATTTAGACATTAGTCAACAAGACATCGCATTAAATGGTCAAGAAGCAGAAAACCAATTTGTAGGTTGTAACTGCGGCATCATGGATCAGTTAATTTCAGCTGAAGCTAAAAAAGATCACGCGTTACTTATTGACTGTCGTAGTCTTGAAACATCAGCGGTTTCAATTCCTAACGGTGTTTCAATCGTTATTGTTAACTCAAACAAAAAACGTGGCTTAGTTGACAGCGAATACAATACACGCCGTGAACAGTGTGAAGCAGCCGCAGAGTTTTTTGGTGTTAAAGCATTACGCGATGTAAGCATAGAAACATTTAACAGCAGAAAAAACGAGCTAGATCCAATCACAGCAAAACGTGCAAAACATGTTATTACTGAAAATGATCGTACAGTTGCTGCCGCTCAAGCATTAAAAGAAAACAATATGCCAGTTTTACAACAGTTAATGGCAGAGTCGCATGCGTCAATGCGTGACGATTTTGATATCACTGTATCTGAAATAGATACTTTAGTAGACATTATGAAAACAGCTGTTGGTGATAAAGGCGGGGTACGTATGACAGGTGGTGGTTTTGGTGGTTGTGTTGTTTCACTGGTTCCTAACGAAAGTGTAAGTAGCGTAATTGCTGCAGTTGAAAGCCAGTATGAAGCGAAAACAGGCCTAGCACCTAGTGTGTTTGTTTGTTCAGCTGAAGAAGGCGCAAGTGAAGTTAAATAACATGGTTATTTAGCTATAAACACTATTTATTTTTATTCATTATTATAGTTTGTTTGTGAATTTGATTATTTACCTGTAAAGTTACGTTCTAATAATTTAATTAATAGTGCATGAGGAGAGTCATGCACTATTATTTTTAATATTAAAACGTTAATACGCATAGTCTTAGGTTGTTCAGTTAGCCTATTATAATTAATATCAAAGAGAAAAATAATAATATGAATTATATTGAAATTACGCTCTTCATCATCGCCGTTACCGGTGTTATTGGGATGGGGATATGGAAGAGTAAACAAGGCGAATCCGATTCGGATAATCAATCCAGTAGTTCTTACTTTCTTGCTGGTAGAGGACTCTCATGGTATTTGGTAGGTTTTTCATTAATCGCTGCCAACATATCAACTGAACAATTTGTAGGAATGTCAGGTAAAGCTGCCGACTGGTTAGGTATGGCAATTGCCTCTTACGAGTGGATGGCGGCAATAACCTTAGTGGTTGTTGCTTTTGTATTTTTACCGCGCTTTTTACGAGCTGGTATTTATACGGTTCCTGAGTTTTTAGAATATCGTTATGGTGCAAGTTCACGTACCGTAATGGCATTAGCAACCTTACTTATTCTTGTAGGTGTTCCAACCGCTTCTGTTATTTATTCTGGTGCTAAAGTTATTTCAGGCTATTACCCAGACGTTTTCATATTAGGCGACTTAACTGCAGCGTGTTGGTTAATTGCTTTACTTTCTGCTGGTTATGTTTTTGTTGGTGGCTTAAAAGCCTGTGTATGGACCGATTTAGTTTGGGGCGCAGCATTAATTCTTGGTGGTGCTATTGTTGCTTATTTAGCATTTCAAGCATTAGGCGTAGCAGATCCAGCATCGTTAGTTAAAACAGCTACTTTAAAAGAAGTAACGGTTGACCAATTACAAAATGCGGGCAGTTGGGAGCGATTCCAGCTACTTAACGGTGGTACCGCTGAAGAAGGCGGTAAGTTACACATGATCCGTCCTATCGATGATGCAGAAATTCCATGGTCAGCACTTGTTATCGGTTTATGGTTACCTAATTTTTTCTATTGGGGATTAAACCAATATATCATTCAAAGAACATTAGGTTCTAAATCGTTAGCAGAAGGCCAAAAAGGTATCGTTTTTGCTGCATTCTTAAAGCTATTAATTCCATTTGTTGTTGTAATTCCAGGTATCTTAGCCTTTAACTTATACTACGAACAGTTAGCTGTATCGAACGGTGGATACGACTTTGATGGTGCGTTCCCTGTATTATTACGTAACTTAATAAAACCATATCCTTGGATTTCATGGTTCGTATTAGCCGCTATTTTTGGTGCTATTGTAAGTTCATTAGCGTCAATGTTGAACTCAGCATCTACAATTGCAACCATGGATTTATACAAAAAAGTAAAACCTAATACACCTGATCATCAGTTACCTAAAGTTGGTAAAGCATTTGTTGTAATATTTGTACTTATTTCAGCGTCAATTGCCCCCACATTAGCACACCCAGGTTTTGGTGGAATATTTACCTTTATTCAAGAATTCCAAGGTTTTATCAGCTCAGGTATTATCGCCAT
This sequence comes from Pseudocolwellia sp. G5-9, assembly GCF_055808995.1. NCBI lineage: Bacteria > Pseudomonadati > Pseudomonadota > Gammaproteobacteria > Alteromonadales > Colwelliaceae > Pseudocolwellia > Pseudocolwellia sp. G5-9. Next base: position 791,802 of record NZ_CM147893.1, on the reverse strand, counting down.
ATTCTTATTTGGTATGTTAGTTCCAAGAGCACCACGCTTTTTAGGATGGCAGTGTATTTTACTCAACGTAATTTTATACGGTTCACTTAAATGGTTTATTGGCGACATTATTGTCGACTCAGGTTTATGGTTCTCTAACGAAATTGCCTTCCTAGATCGCATGGCTATTTGTTTCGTAGTAATTATGGCTTACTGTGGTATTGCGACACTAGTTAAACCACTTAAAACACCCGTTGTTATGCCTATCAATACAGAAATCAGTTTAGAGTCTTCTAATTCAGTTAAAGTTTGTGGGCTTATCGTTGTATTAATGACAATTGGTTTATACATTCAGTTTTGGTAAAAAAACGTATTGTTAATAATCAATAACATTCAAAATAAAGCAAAAGGTTAACGAAAGTTAGCCTTTTTTATTGCCTTTAATTTGTTTGTATTTAATTGATTTGATTTATATATGATGTATTATCGGTGCATGTCAGATCATTAAATTAACCCCAGTTAATGAATAAGTATTAATACAGGAAGAAATAAATGAAATACTGTTTAACAAAACTAACACTATTATTGATATGCCTAGGAGTAACCATATTATCGGGGTGTAAAAGTGATAACACTCAAAGTGCTATCACTACAAAGCCAGATAATATAAAAGATCAAACCAATAAACCATTACAGCCTAATTTTGTATGGTTAGTGTCTGAAGATAACTCAAAACATTATTTAAAATTATATAACGAAAAGGGCGCCAGCATGCCTAATATTGAAGCCTTAGCAACAAATGGCTTAGTGTTTGATCATGCCTTTTCAAACGCACCTGTTTGTTCAACAGCTCGATCTACACTCGCTCTTGGGGCTTATGCTCCTAAAGTAGGCACTTTATTCCATCGAGCTTTTCAAAAATCGAGTATAACTGACTCACTAGAGCCTATTAGTTTATTGCTAAAAAATAACGGGTACTTTACGAGCAATAATATAAAAACAGATTTCAACTTTGAAGAAAAACAGCCTATTTGGAATTCAATATCATATAAAGCAAGCTGGAGAGAAAGAAAACCGAATCAGCCGTTTTTTCATATGCAATCTTGGTATAGCACGCATGAGGGATCGTTACATTTTCCGCTATCAGATATAGCCAACAAACCAACCATTCATGATCCAGCTGATGTAGATTTACCACCTATATATCCAGATACAGAAGCCTTTAGATACACCTACGCACGTTATTTAGATCTCAATACAAAAGTAGATAATGAAATCGGTAAAGTTATAAACCAGTTAAAAGAAGATGGTTTGCTAGAAAACACCTTTATATTTTACTTTGGCGATCATGGTGGAGCATTGCCTAACAGTAAAGGTTACTTAAACGAAACGGGATTACATGTACCGCTGGTTGTAAGAATTCCTGAAAATTTTAAACATTTACTTAGTAAAGATATGGCGCAAGCTATTCCTACACGCGTTAATGGCTTTGTTAGTTTTATTGATTTTGCGCCAACCTTATTAAAGTTAGCGGGTCTTAATAAGTCTCCAATACATGACGGTAGCGCTTTTTTAGGGCAAGACATAAGTCTGGAACAATTAAACCAACGCGATCAAACGTTTGGCTTTGCTTCACGATTTGACGAAAAATCAGATCTTGTAAGAAGCTATAGAAAAGGTAACCTCAAATACCTTCGTCATTATCAACCCTATAATCCTGACTCGTTATTTTCAGATTACCGTTATAAATTACAAGCGCTTAAACAATGGAAAGAACTTTTTGAACAAAATAAATTAAACAGCGCACAAGCCGCTTTTTTTAAAACTAAGCCAGTTGAAGCTTTATACGATATAAATAACGATCCATACGAAACAAAGAATTTAGCCAAATTACCTCAATATCAAAATCAGTTACTTTCAATGCGTACAGCGCTTCAATCACAGCTTAAAAGTATGCCCGACCTTGGATTTTATCCAGAATCATTTTTAATTAAAAACGCGTTATCAGCTCCTATTGAATTTGGTATTAAACATAAACAAAATATCGCAAAGCTTATTGATATTGCTGACCTTCAGTTACAACCTTTTAATCAAGTAAAAGCAGAGTTAACAACCGCGCTACATTCTAACAATGCGGTAGAGCGTTATTGGGCATTAATCTCATTAACTTCTTTTGGGTTTGAAGCAATAAAGCTAGCAGACGAAGTAAAAGCTATCATGTTGTCCGACACTAACTTATTAGTGCAAGCACGCGCTATTGAGTTTTTAGCCATGATAGATGAAATTAACCCTGTAGAACCACTTCAGCAGTTAGTACAAAAAAGCACAGACAATATGGAAATATTAAACATGCTTAATATCGCCACTATGCTACACGACCAAAAAGGTTATAAATTTACTATTCCTCATCGTGAAGAATGGAAAGATTTTGATAAATCACACCCAAGATATAAAGATCAAAATAATTTAGTTTATTGGCTTACCAATAGGGTTAAATATTTAATTATTTAAGCATTAAAAGGTCGTATATTTGCATTGTTAAAAAGTCGTATGTTTGCTATTGTTTTATTGATTAATGATACTCGTATAGTTGATTTTAAAATGACAATAGCAAGCAAAGTAAAAACTAGAATAAATCGCTCTAAGCGGTACGTTTTTTCTCGCGCTGATTTTAAAGATATTGCAGGCTATGACCAAATAGGAAGGGCGTTAAAAAAACTTGTTGAATTAGGTGAACTACTACGTATTGGTTATGGTTTGTATACAAAAGCTAGAAAAAATCGTATTACAGGTAATTTAATGCCTAGCTCTCCAGCTGGAGCCGATGGTGTGATACTCGAAGCTATTGAGAAACTTGGCGTTGAATATAAACTTGATGAGTTTTCTCAACGAAGTGTTAACGGTGTTAGTGAGCAAATTCCAGCTTCATTTCAAATTACTACCAATAATCGTTTTAAACGAAAAATTGTTGTTAGCAATAGTGTGATTAATGACAATTGATAGTAGCCTATTTTTAGATGTTTCTGATGCTTTGGGTATGGGGAACCCCAGCATAGTCGAAAAAGATTACTATGTTGTAGCACTTATCAAACTATTATCAGAGTTTTCGTCATCTACACACACTTTAGTATTTTCGGGGGGAACATCATTAGTTAAATCAGGTGTTAACACTCACCGAATGTCAGAAGATGTTGATATCAAAATAATCCCTAAAAGCTCATTAATAGCAGTATCAAAAACTCATAAAAGAAAAGCTAGAAAAGACCTCCACCAACAATTACTAAAAACAATTAATATGAGTGTTTTATTTTCAATTGAAAACCCTCCTATAATTTTTGACGAATATCGATATCAGCAATTCGATATTAGATATCCACAAGCCCATTTAATAACCCCATGTTTAAGACCTTTTATTAAACTTGAGTTAATTGAAACCTTACTTTTTGACAAAATAGAGCAACGAGAAGTTTCTTCGTTAACTAATAAATTAATGCAAGAAAAAGCTGAAGTTAAAGCTATTTATTTTAACAGTATAGAAAGTACACAAGCAGAAAAAATAGTTTCAATGCTTAGAAGAACAGCAAGTGTTACCCGAGATAGTCGGCGAGATGATGATCCTGCATTAATACGACATATTTATGATACCTATTACATTCAACAGATTAATTTAGTTGGAATGAAAAAGGTTGCCACATTAATTAGCAAAGTGATTTCTGAAGATTTAGTCCGTTATGGCTCCCAACATGAAGAATTTGTTCAGAACCCTATTGCAGAATTAAAGTATGGTTTACAGGTGTTAGAGCAAAAAAGTATTTATGAAGTTCGATTTAATCAATACGTAGTGCCAATGGTGTACAGTAGTGAGCAGATAACATGGCAGAGTGCTTTTTTCGTTTTTAAATCATTTACAGAAAAGGTATTAAGTGAAATTATTAATAATAGTAAATTGGTTTAATTTATTTCTTACTTCCATTGCACTACAATTTTAAACTTTGCATAATACACCTACCTAGTTTTATCGCGTTATTTAAATAGCAGCGCATTAATAACTAATACCAAACGGATTAATGAATTGACCTATTTTATACGAAGTATAAATGATCAATTGGTTATTGCGTTGGTATAACTCTCCATTACGTTTATAAGGACATCTCATTGCTTTCCAATACCAGTAAATATCAATTAGTCGACAATGTACTTTTTCAAAAAGTAGATAACGAAACCGTTATTTTAGAACCTGAAAATGGCAATTATTTTACCTTAGATCCCGTAGGTACTTTCATGATTGAAAACTTGCAAGAAGGTAAAAATTTAGAACAAATAATTGAAAGTGTAAAAAGCACTTACGATGTATCAGCAAGCGAAGTAGAAACTGACTTAAACGAATTACTCACCAACATGATCAACCAAAAGCTTATTATTGAAAGCTAATAAATTAAAGCGCAAAGGTTATTGCGATTGGTATTAAGTGAACGTGCAGTTGTAGTGTGTAAGTGAAATGTTTAGGTAAAGCATAAATGAAACAACATAAATGAAAATACGTAAGCTTTTTACATTTTCGTGGTATGAATTTTTGATACTGGTTAAGTCGTGGTGTCTTTATTTAAAATGGGATCTATTAATATCAAAATTCCATCATAAAAAATGGCAAGTTAGTCTTGCTAATCCTAACCCTCATTCAGCTAAACCAATGCTTGATCACAATCAGCTACAACGTATTTTTAATATTATAAAAATAAACGAAACAGCAGGGCGTAATCATTTTCGACACATGAATTGCTTACGTCGTTGTTTATGTCAAAAAGACTTACTTAACCGTTACGGTATTCAATCAAAATTACATCTTGGTGTTAAATTTGAAAACAGTAAACTCGCAGCGCATTCGTGGTTAACAGTAAACGACAAAATTATCAACGACTCACAAGACGTTATAGCAACCTACAAAGAACTAAAAACCTTAAAAGACGATCAAACACTTTCAATGCTTAAATAAACTCAAATTAAACACAATGAGTTTGATACCAAGATTGCGTTAAAATAGCGTACAACATATCTACATTTAAATGACAGTTAGGGTTACGTACCAACTCATCAAATTCACGTAGCAATACACTATTATCTAACAAACCTAAATCGTGTAATCCGCTATGGCTTAGCAAGGTTCTTAATTCTTCTTCATTACTACGTACTAAATTAGCAAAATGATGATCGAACACCGTTTTATGTTTATTCCACACAACCGACTCAGGTAAATAGTTTTCCATAGTTTTTCTTAATAACCATTTGGGATAACTGCCTTGAATCAACATTTTTTCAGGAATAGCAAAACTAAAATCAACCACATCAGTATCAAAAAACGGATGCCTAACATCAACACCATATTGATTCGCTACCTTTTGATAAGAGCGCATAGAATTATAAGTAGAAGTCGTTTTTAATGAATGGTAACGAGCAAATTTAGCTGGCTCAAAACGTTTGCTAAAAGGGTTAGCCATTACATCTTCTTCTAATAAACTAATTGCTTCATCGGTTAGCCAAGCTGAGCTTATATTGTCGGTAATGTTATCGGTACGGCTTACACGCGGTTTATTTAGTGCAAACCTAATTAAATTTTGCACAGTGTGCGGTACTAACGGTTTTACAAATAACTTAATTAAAGAACTCGCTACAGGCTCATTCAGCTCACCACACGCTTTTACAACTTCGTTAATTACACCAAGCTCACCTTTATATAAGCGCGATCTATAAGACGAACTATGGCCCCAGCAAACTTCGTCACCACCATTACCCGTAAGCAACACATTGGCTTTTAAGCTTTGCATTAAAGCTAGCTCTTCATGATATTTAGGTGAAAGCACAATACCCGGATTATCAAAATCGGTAGGATAAAGCTCAGTAAAGCCAATATCGTCAAATTTATCTAACTCAACAAAATGCGGGTTAGCTAAACCTAACTTAGCAATCATATCGTTAATGTTGCTCATTTCATCACAGCTTTGTGTTCTTTTATAACTATGCGACAGTGTATGCAGCGTTTGATTATTTTTCTTAGACTCAATATTCGCTATAGCCGTAACAGAAGTAGAATCCATACCACCGCTCATTTGTGTAAATACAGGCGCATTATTAGCCACACTTGTATTGGTGCTTGCTACTAAACGGTTAGCTACACTTTGCGACAGTAAATCAAAAAAGTGTTGCTCGTATTCATCAGTATTAGCATAGCGTATGCGCTTATCAGTATTAACATCCCAAAACTTAGAAACCACCAAAGTATTTTCACGCCAAACAAGTTGATGCCCATTAGGTAAACGTTTTATTTCATTAAACATAGAAATATTAGGATCAGGCCTGCCTGAAAGCCATTGAGCAATAGCGCGTTTATTTACCGTAAGATTAACATCAGGGTGGCTTGCCAAAACCTGCGCGTCAGACGCTACATAAAACACATCATCAACTTGCATATAAAAGAGGGAACCCGTATTAAAGGGATCAATAGCGGCATGTAATTCTTGCAACTCTTCATCCCAAATAACATAACTAAAATTACCTTTTAATTGATAAGGGAGCTTACGGTTAAATCTTTTATAGAGAAGACATAAAAGAGAAGAGTCAGTTGGAGCCGATAAAGTGTCGGATTTCTTTACACTTGAATGAGGATCGAAAATATCAGCTAAAAGATCCTTTTTATTATCAATTCTGCAGTTACTAATTACGTGTACTAACTCATTTAAAGGTGTTTCAGTAACACTATACGCAGATAAATCGTTTTCGCTTTTCGCATTGTTATTTTCAACAGGAGTGTAATAAGTTAAATAAAAAATATTGTTTTTCGTTTTTGTAAGTTCTTTATTTTTAAGGTTATATTTGTTTTTTAATGTAATGTCTTTAATGTTTTTTAATACATTGTTTGTATTAACGAGTGAACTAAAAGCGGCAAATAAATTGTCCATAAAAATAACATCCCCAAAAATAGAGTAAACAAACGTTAATATACAAGAAATAAAATCACATAATAGGTTATTTTATTTCTTCTATATTTAGCTAATTTTGCAATACAATTGTCATCTAAATGTTGTAAAATTACTACGCTAAAAAATAAGTTAATCAAAATAACAAACATGAAAACAGTTAAAACTTAAGTATTTGCTCTATTATTGAGCAAATTCAAAGTTTATACGCCATAGTTAAGCGCATTTTTTTTGTTTTGTCTGATATTTTTACAGTAGAGTGTTAGATACTAAAATTAATGTTTAGATTGTTAATAAGTTAATGTTATTAAAGGTTAATATTATGATGGCTTAGTTTTTGCTTGAAATTAGCGTAAACTTACTTGTAAACATTCCTCTTAAGGAGAAGATTCATGTTAAAAAAATTAATTATCGGAACAACATTATTATCAACTAGCTTATTTTCACAAGCAGGTATTATAAGTGTGATTGATGGTGCTGATATGGCTGGTATTGAAGTTACTGCAACGTTTGGTAACGGAACTACTGAAACTCTTACTTGGGCTGTAACAGGCGCTGATTCAGGTGGCGTTTCAGGAGCAAGTTGGTCATTATCTTTATCTGGCGATACATTTGGTGATTACGATAGTGTAACCAATACCTTTTTTGGTGACTGGTTATTAGAGAATACATCTGAAGCAACAGGTATTGTAGGTTTATCAGTAAATGGCGCTATTGCAGACATCTATTTTGATGACATCGACACAGTAGAGCATACACCAGGTTCTAATGCAGGTCGTCCATTTGCAACAGCTTCTACAGATATTTCTGCTTCTTTCTCAAACGTATTCAGCGCACCTGATTTATTCGGTACTATGGATATTGCTTGGAATGCAGGAACATCTTTAGCTTTAGGTGAATCACTTACGTTTTTAACAGATACTGATAAATCTGTAGTATCTGAGCCAGCTACAGCATTAGTATTTTTATCAGGTTTATTAGCGTTAGTTAATATTCGTAGAAAGTCTTAAGTTAGAAACCAAAAGGAAGTAAAGACATGAACTCTATAGAAACAACTGAGAACAGTACATCTTTAAAAAGTTACACTAAACCTGTATTAACAAATGCAGGTAACTTAGCTGAACTTACGCAAGGCTTCGCTGGAAGTATTCCAGACGAGCAGGGCGGCCACACAAAACGTAACCCATTCCAAGGGTAATATGTTTTCTATAAAGCCTATAACCGTCAGAGGTTATAGGCTTTTTAATATCTAATAAAAATGAATCTTTTATATAAAATACCTTTGCATGGTATAGCTTGCGAACCTTTTTGTGATCGTAAAAATCACTCGATAGCGCAGCACATTAACATCAACTTTAGCGCTTTTAACATCAATACATTTGATCAAACCCGTATTGAAAATAAAGAAGCGAACTGGGTAATGGAAGACAATGGCGAACGTTATAAATCAACCGTTAGCTTATATATACAAGATCAAAAGGCTAACAACCCAAAGTACATACTTAAAGTTGATTGCCAAGGTAAAGGTCTATTTAAAATAGACAAAAATAACATAGACATAAGTTGGTATAACAAAGGCACCGATTCAGCGCACTATTTTCAAACCGTAGGCATGGCATTATGGTTAGAAATAAACAACGTATTGTGCATACACGCAAATGCCTTAGCCTACAAAGATCATGCAATTGCCTTTGTAGCACCAAGCAGAACAGGTAAAACAACGCTTACAGCAGAGCTTTGTAAAAAAGAATTTTCAGTAATGACCGACGACATGATGGCATTACACCAGCAAAATAATGAATATGTTGTTTATCCAAGTTGGCCCATAGCACGCATGTGGCCAGAAACATTAGAGATAATAAACAACAAAAAGAACACAAACGAGCTTGAAAAAGTTCATCAAGATTTTGCTAAAAAAATTATTAGTATTAACGAAAACAGCGGTTTTAATTTTTGCGAACAACCTAAAAAATTAAAAACAATTTATATATTAAACAGAGTTGAAGGCACTACAAATACTTCTGAAAATAATAATAAAATTTCAACAGTTTGTAATATAACAACATTATCATCTGCTGAAGCTGTAATTTTATTAATACAAAATAGTATTTTAGGCAGTGCTTACAAAGCATTGTCTTTAGAACAACAGCGCTTTATTAAGCTTACACAATTAGTAAAAAATGTAAGTATTAAAAAAATAACGTACCTGAGTGGTAAGCAGTACTTGAACACTGTTCAAGAGATAATCATTAACGACTTAAGTGAATAAATATCAACTAAAACTAAATAAATAAAAGTAAATTTATTTTAGTTTTAGTCTATAATATAACAACTTAAATCAACGTGTTTATGGAAGTTTAGTAAAATGGAATATGTAGTAAAATGATCAACGATAATAACGGTATCATAAAAAACAACATCAATGTTTTCGCTGTAGTTTACCGACTGATTGATTTATCAGTTATTCATCTCATGATAGTTTTAGCCATATATAGCTATTCACTCACATACACCAAAGAATATTTCGAACTTTCATTAATTGCCTCTATTGGTTTCTTCTTAACGGCTGAATCTTTTGCCTTGTACCGTTCATGGCGTGCTGGATTTTTCAATGAGATTGTCTTTTACACCTTTATTTCATGGGGGTGTGCTGCTGTTTTAATCATAACGTACATGTTTTTTACTAAACAATCAGAAGACTTCTCTCGAGTTACTGTTGTTATCTGGTTTATTTCTACTTTTATTTCGCTTGTCGCATGGCGTCTATTGTTTAACCGCTTTTTAGCGAGAATTAGACGTAAAGGTTTAAATACACGTAGTGTTGCTATTATCGGCGTTACTAAATCAGGTAAGCGCTTAGCTCAACAAATATTAGACCACCCTGAAACAGGCTTTCGTTTAACAGCTGTTTTTGACGACAGAGTACCTGAAAGACTTGAAGCTACTTATCACGCGTGGTTAGAAGGCAAGATAAAAGAAGGCGTAGAACGCGCAAAAAATAACGAGTTTGACGTAGTTTATATTGCTCTGCCTATGGTGGCAGAAGCTCGTATTAAACACATATTACAATTACTTGGCGACACCACTGCTAACGTACAACTAGTGCCAGACTTATTCGTATACACACTAATGAATGCCTCCATGTCGCATATTGGTAATATTCAAACCATCAGCGTATACGACAACCCTATGCGTGGTGGTAACGCGGCACTTAAACGATTTGAAGACATCTTATTCTCACTCGGTATTCTTACACTAATATCCATACCACTACTTCTTATAGCTATCGCTGTAAAAGTAACCTCAAAAGGTCCTGTAATCTTTAAACAAAATAGATACGGGCTTGACGGTAAAAAAATAAAAGTATGGAAGTTCCGTTCAATGACGGTTACTGAAAATTCAGACGTAGTAACTCAAGCAACTAAAGGTGATGCACGTATTACTCCGCTTGGTGCTTTTTTACGACGAACATCTCTTGACGAGCTACCGCAATTTATCAATGTATTGCAAGGCAGAATGTCTGTTGTTGGCCCTCGCCCTCATGCCGTAGCTCATAACGAGTCATATCGTAAACAAGTAGATTTTTATATGTTACGCCATAAAGTGCGCCCAGGTATTACTGGTTGGGCACAAGTTAACGGATGGCGCGGCGAAACAGACACCATAGATAAAATGGAAATGCGTATAAAATACGACCTTGAATATATTCGCAATTGGACCCTATGGCTTGACGTAAAAATTATCATATTTACCGTATTTAGATCGTTTAACGACAAAAATGCATACTAGATCCCTAATTAGAAAAATTAGTGGGATTCGCTGACAGGTTTAACTTTTGGGGTGTTTAACCCTTAAATGTTTTATCACTGCTCGGTGAAGCGCGAAGCGCCACGGTGTACTCTGTGGTGAAAAAGGTTTTATGGTTTATTCCCTAATTAGAAAAATTAGTGGAATTCGCTAACAGGTTTAATGACTTAAATTGAATACTTTAAGGAAATAAGAAGAAAATGAAAGTTACTTTTTACGGAATAGGCTACGTAGGCCTCGTACAAGCAGCAGTATTAGCTGATGCAGGACACGACGTTTGTTGTGTAGACATAGATCAAAACAAAATTGATGATCTTAAAAAAGGAATTATTCCAATATACGAACCGGGTTTAACACCACTGGTTGAAAGTAACTTTGCAGAAGGGCGTTTAATTTTCACAACCGATGCTGAATTTGGCGCTAATTTTGGTGAATTACAGTTTATTGCCGTAGGTACACCACCAGATGAAGACGGCTCAGCCGACTTAAAATACGTACTTAAAGTAGCAGAAACCATCGCTACTCACATGACATCACCTAAAGTAATAATCGACAAATCAACCGTACCTGTAGGCACTGCCGACAAAGTAAAAGCCCAAGTTAATAAAGTGCTTGATGCCCGTTTTCCTGATAACAGTGCACCAACATTTGCCGTAGTTTCAAACCCTGAATTTTTAAAAGAAGGTTCAGCGGTAGCTGATTGTAAACGCCCAGATCGCATAGTAATAGGCACAGACTCTACCGAAGCTGAAGAACTCATGCGCGAGCTTTACGCACCATTTAACCGTAATCATGAAAAAATTATAGTAATGGACATCAAATCAGCTGAGCTAACAAAATACGCAGCTAACTGTATGCTAGCCACCAAAATAAGCTTCATGAACGAAATGGCAAACATAGCCGAACGCGTAGGGGCAGATATTGAAAACGTTCGCCACGGCATAGGTTCAGACCCACGTATAGGTTACCAATTTATATACCCAGGTTGTGGTTACGGTGGTTCATGTTTCCCTAAAGACGTACAAGCACTTGTACGCACAGCAGACGGTATTGGCTACGAGTCACAAATACTTAAAGCCGTTGAAGCCGTTAACTACGCACAAAAGAACAAACTATTTGAATACATCTCAAAACACTTTGGTTTAGCCGAAAATCCTAATGCCATTAAAGGTAAAACCTTTGCTCTTTGGGGATTATCATTCAAACCAAACACCGACGACATGCGCGAAGCACCCAGCTTAGTATTAATGGAAGCACTATGGAAAGCAGGCGCTAAAGTACAAGCCTACGACCCAGAAGCCATGGAAGAAACTCAACGTATTTGTGGTAACCGTAACGATTTAAGTTTAATGGGCACTAAAGAAGCTGCTCTTAAAGGCGCTGATGCACTAGTTATTTGTACCGAATGGCAGAACTTCAAAGCTCCAGATTTCAACAGTGTTAAAGCTGAATTAAGCGAAGCGGTAGTATTTGATGGTCGTAACCTGTTTGAACCAGTGCGAATGAAAGCAAAAGGCTTTGATTACTGGTCAATTGGTCGTTTAGCTCAATAGAACTCACTATGGTTAATTATGCTGCAAGTAAAGATGCTACATATTTAGAATTGTTGAAAATTGCAAAATTATCAGACAATTCAACGTATTCATCATTGCAGCTTAATAACATCGTTATTGCGTTAAATAGTTTAAATGAATATCAATTTGTACATAAACGAATTATTCCTTTATTAAAGTCAAAAGCAAAAAAATTGAATGTTTTTGATTTATTAAATACTGATATTCAAGAGCTATTAAATAACGAAACACAAAAAGGTGTCATTACCGAGCTAGGGCAAAAGAGTCAACTAACCAGCATAGTTAAAGCGCTATCAGCAGAAAATATCCCTGTAATATTGTTAAAGGGATCTGCTTTTGCTCTCTCATTATATAAGGCTAGTGCACCTAGAACGTCTAACGATATCGATATACTCGTTAAAGGTGATGATTGGGAACAAGCTAAAAAAATCATTAGCTTAATAATGAAACCATTACCTATTAAAAATAAACAGGTATTTGATAATTTATACGAAACCTCTTTTATCCCAAAAAGTAAAATAGGTGCAACAGTAGATTTACATAAATCACTAGTTCACCCCTATTTGTTTAATATAAACGAAAAACAGCTATGGCAAGAAAGTGTTAAGCACAATGAGTATGCATCTGATCTGGTAAGAGTTTTATCACCAGAATATGCAATTAACCATCAAGCATTACATGCATTTAAAGATATGGATTTTTCAAAGTATAACTTAGTTGACGTACATGAAATTATTAAACAAAACCCGATAAATTTAGCTAAAGCATTCGCAATAGCTAAACAGTGGGGCAGTAGTGTTCCCTTATTTGTCTTACTTAATAATTGTAGTCAAATAATGGCAACGTTCTCGGTAGAAGAAGTAAAACTGATACAAAACTCAAAGCCTAATAGCGTTACACAGGTTTTATGTAAAAAGTTAATAAAATCAAAAGCTAACAAGTTAACGAATAACAGCAAAACATTTAAATACAGAATATTGCAGCTTATATCCCAATTTGTTTTTACAGGAAGTTTTATTAGGCCAATTAGCCTACAGTGGATGTTTATCAAAAAAATATTCAAAAATAGTGTAATTGCTACAGAACATTAATTATCAGATTAATCTATTAAAGATTAAATTAAATTACAGAGGAAAATGTGTCTAAATTCTTTTTTAAAATTAAAACACAGTATGAAAACTTAGGTGACGCATTGATTAACCGTCAATTACTTAAACTAATGAAAGATTCAGGTGAAGTTTATATAGATGCTAGTCATGTGCCTGATGGCTTTTTAGATAAGATTAATATTAAAGAAGAGACGGGATGTTATTTATTAATGTCATTTCTTTTTTACTTTAAATTACTTTATTTAGCGTTAATAAAAAGAGAAATAGTATATCTTTTCCTTAATCCAGGTGGATATGGTGGTGAGATTTCTAATTCCTCTTATTTCAAAAAAAATATTTCATATTTAATATCTCGTTTTTTTTCAATTTGTGGAGTTAGGATTTGTCATATTGGTATTTCCTATTCAGATTTAGGGATAAGGCATGCAAAAATCTTATCAAAAGTAACTAAAAACCTATATTTCCATGCCGTTAGGGATCAAATCTCTTGGGATTGCGCTAAAAATAATGGTGTTTTTGTAAATCAAATATTACCTGACTTAGCACTTAATTTAAAAACTGACTTTGAATATAAAGAACGCCCACAAGACTACTTTATTAGTATACGTGATTCTAAAGAGAGTGATTATTTTGATAATGTTTTATGTTTTATAAATGAAGTAAATCGAACACAAGAAATAATTACTACTGGTTTCCAAGTTGAATTTGATAAAGAGGTTAACAATTCTCTAATACAAAATTCAGATGTGAACGATAAAAGTACATTATCTTTAACTTCATCATTAGATGAGAATGTAGCTTTTTATTCAACTTGCAAATATGTTTTAAGTAACCGATTACATGTTTTACTTTTGGCACTATCTGCAGGAGCTATTCCAATAGCTGTAATTAATAGAAAGGAAAATGCAAAAATTGTTGGGATATTTGAATCATTAGACTTATCCCATTGTTTAATCGATAGTTCTGAAGTTTCTCTTCAAAAAATAAAATCGATGAGTATTGATACTGAGAAACTAAAGTTAAAATTTAAAGAATCATCTCAACTTCTTCAGCAGTTTTTTGAAAGTTTAGATTAACCATGTTTGATATTGCAAAGGTACTTTGGATTTCAATGGGGAGAGTTGGTGTACAGCTGTCCTCATTAATTGTGTTTTTCTTTTCTGCAAATTATTTATCTCCCAGTGAATACGGGATATTTTCATTAATTACAATTGGTTTAATAATAAGCGAGTTAACCGCTCGTGAATGTGTTGAAAATTACTTGTTAACTCGACCTGACGAGGTTAAAAATATATTTAAAGTTTCTTGGCTTATAGGGTTTATTTTAGGTTTGTTAATATCTGTTGGAGTATCTTATCTTATTCCTAATATATCGTTTCTAAGCACCACATATTTTTTAATATTTGCTATTGTTTTTTTTCAATGGCCTGCTGCAGCAATTAGAGGAGGTTTATTAACTAATTTAGCAGTTAAAAAGTTAACATTTATTTCAATATTCACTTCAATTATATCTGCTATTGTCGCTATTTTATTATTAATGAATGACGCAGGAATAAATTCATTATTATCACAACAGATACTTATATGGTCAGGAATGAGCTTTTTAGGTTGGTTAGTCTTAAGAGTGACTAAAACAGTTAATAAAAAAACTGTTTTTAATAACTGGTTAGCACATTGTAAATTTGGTACAACGTCGTCTTTGTTAACAGTTGCTTCAAATAGGCTAGATTACATTGTTATAGCTTCAGTATTTAATATGCATGATGTAGGGTTATACGCATTTGTAAAACGTATATATCAAATAATACAAGATGTTTTTTCAAGCGGAGTTGAAAGATATTTAATTGTATTCTTATCAAAGCTTAGTAAAAGTGATTTTATAAATAACTCAATTAAAACCAAAATATATATGTTTGTCTTAATGTTAATTGTAGTTATTGTTACATCATTGTTAGCACCTATTCTTTTTCCTATTTTCTTTGGTGATAAGTGGCAAGATTCATATCCACTTTTTGCATTAATGGGAGGGGTAGTTATATTTTCTTCTTTATTAAGTTTAGCTCGATCTGATCTTTATGCTCAGAAAGCAATGAAAGCTATTACATTAGGAAAGTTTTTTGAGCTTCTTATTAGTTGCTTACTTATTTTTAGTTTAGGACTAATTGGACTAAAAGAAATGGCTATTGCTAGCAGCTTACGTTATCTAATCGTATTCATAATAGTTTATTGGTTTGTTATAAAAGTCACAAAAAAAACAACTAATAATAACATTCATATTCTTAGTTTATTGTTGTGCTTATTTATAACAACTAATTATATCCCATTTGTCGATATCAAATATTAGGAGGTTTTAATTTATGATTTTTATTAAAAATATTTACCTTATTTTAATGCTTTTTAATATTTCAATTAATTTATCTTTAAGGAATATTGCATATTTATTTAAAATCGGCTTTCTACAGAACTTTAAAATGGCTAAAAAATGAATCTATTATTCGGCTTTAGGTTTTTATCAGATTACATGTGGAATATAAAAGCATTCACCATCGCATTCATTCCTCTTACACTTATACTTTGTGCTGAATTGCATAGGCAATTTTATATTAACAATAAAGGGTGTATACCATCACTATCCAAAGTAGACTTCTTTCTGTGGGGGTATATCTGCTTAATATCTTTATCATTTTTTTCTTATGGGGGTGTAGGTTCTGTAGAAATATATGTAAAAATATTAACTGTGCTAATTGCTTTTTATTTGGGGAAAGTAACTCCTTTATTTAATATCAAAAAAATATATTTATTTTATATCCCAATTTATCTAATTATTATCTTGTATCTTATATCAGGTAATGGTTTTCAATATTGGGGAAGTATTGTTACTTTTTCAGGTGGTTATTTTTATAAAACTGATTTAGCGATTGGTCTAACATTATTTACTGTTTTTATGTTGGTAAGCAATCTTAACGTAAAATTGAAACTTTCTTTTGTATTTTTAAATTTGGTCTTAATATTTCTAGCTAATTCTAGGATGTATTTATTACTGCTACCTATTATTACAGCCCTTTATTTTTATAGACGTATAATCTTTTTAAACACAAAAAGATTTTTTGTAATGCTACCTATCATTTTTTCCTTAATATTTTTAGTCTTTTATTCTTTTAATGATATTTTGTTAAATTTTGGTTTTTTAGCTGTTGATTTTAATGATTTCTTTTCAGGAAAGAACTTACAGGGGAGAGATTTGCTGTGGGATAATTTACTTAGTTCTTATTCAGATTTTTCTTTATTTAATCAACTATTCGGTTCTGGTTTAGTAAAGGATACTGAGTTAGCTTTTCTCACGGGATATTTTGAAAGCACAAATGCACATAATACCTACATTTTTAATTTGATTTCTGTAGGTGTTTTTGGAAGCTTGTTCTTTTTTGCCTTTATTATTACAAGTTTTAAACGTTTACTTTCTTTATTTGAAAAGTATAGAGATTATCCGAAATTATATGATTTATTATATTTGTCGGTTGCATGTACTTTCTTGTTTTTTATTGCAGGTTTTAGTGCAACCGTTATTTCATTTTTACAATTAAGTTGGTTTTATTTTTTCTTTATGGGGGTTTTGTACAGTGTTAATTTTCAAAAATTTAATAAGTGAAGTTATCTTTCTAATAAAAAATAAAGGTAAATCAGATGCATAAAAATTTGGCACCTATTTGTCTTTTTACTTATAACCGCCTTGAAGAAACCAAGCTTACTATAGAGAGTCTTCAAAAAAATTATTTGGCTAATCAGAGTAAACTCTATATTTTTTCTGATGGTGGGAAAAATGAAACATCTATCAAGTCAGTAGCAGCAGTAAGGGAATACCTTAAGCAAGTTAACGGTTTTAAAGAAGTTATAATTATAGAGTCAAAAGTTAATAAAGGCTTAGCTAATTCAATAATAGAGGGTGTTACGCGTATTATTAATGAGTACGGAAAAATCATTGTAATGGAGGACGATTTAGTTACATCATCAAATTTTCTGTCTTATATGAATGAAGGGTTAGCGTTCTATGAGTCGTCAAAAAATATTTGGAGTGTATCGGGTTTTTCATTTCCAATAGATTATCCAAAAAGCTATGAATTTGATAACGCGTTTGGTGTAAGAGCTTCTTCTTGGGGATGGGCTACATGGAAAAGTAGATGGGATTTAGTCGATTGGGATGTGACAGATTACACTGAATTCCTCAATGATAAAAAATCTCGTAAAGCTTTTAATCGTGGTGGGAGCGATATGTGCAGTATGCTCCACGCACAAAGGACCGGTAAAATTAACTCTTGGGCAATTAGATTTTGTTACGCACAATTTAAGCAACAAGCTTATGATATTTTACCTGTTAAATCTAAGGTAGTTAATGTTGGCTTCAACGGTGATGCATCTAATACTGAAGGCATGGGAACTAGATTTAGAGCAAACTTAGATGAAGAGGGTAAGTCTACTTTTACATTTAATAACAATATTGCGCTTAATGAGGATGTACTGAAGCAATTTAGAAAACCCTTATCTATTTCTGTAAGATTACTATCTAAAATCAAAAGAAAAATCAAATTTTGGAGTTAAATTTAACTGTATGTTTAACAAAATTAAAAAAGCGTTTAAAAGTAATGACAATCTTAAAGGGTTAATAATTGTTGTTTGTTTTTACTTTACTCATGCACTTCGCATTAAATGTACTAATAAGTTGATGTTAATTGTTTGCTCTCCAATAATTGTTTTATACAAATTTATCACAGATATTATTATAGGCTGCGAGATTCCTGTTTCTACCAAAATAGGTGAAGGTTTAGTTATTCATCATGGCCGCGGTTTAGTATTAAATAAAAATGTTGTAATTGGTAATAATGTTACCCTTAAACATAATACAACAATAGGTAATAAAGAAGATCTAAACGGTAATGATCTAGGCTCTCCTATTATTGGTAATAATGTAATAATAGGCCCTAATACAGTAATTATAGGTCCAATTACAATTGGAGATAATACTATTATCGGTGCTGGTTCTGTAGTGGTAAAGAATGTTGCCGATAATTCAATAGTTGCAGGTAACCCCGCAAAAGTAATAAGGAAGTTAGTTTGAAAGTTTTATTCGTTCATAATTTTTATCAAATAGCAGGTGGCGAAGATGCTGTTTATAAAAATGAAATGGATTTATTGAAAGAGAACGGCAATGAAGTTATTGAATATACCGTTGATAATGCTTCTATTAATAGCTTGTGGGATAAAGTATGTGTAATGTTCGGCACTATTTTTTCTTTTTCACAGTACCAAAAAGTTAAACGTGTGCTTCAAAATAGCTCTCCTGATGTTGTACATGTTCACAATTATTTCCCTTTAATATCACCCTCTGTTTTTTATGCATGTAAAAAAATGAATATTCCTGTTATACACACATTGCATAACTATAGAGCCGTTTGTCCAACCGCTTTATTGATGCATAACGGTAAAGTATGTGAAAAAAGCATAGAAAACTCTGCTTGGTGGTCTGTTAAACAGAAAGTGTACCGTGATTCGTTAGTAGGTAGTTTTATTTTAACTTGCATGGTTGAACTTCATAAAAAAATAGGTACGTGGCAACAACAAGTAAGTTGCTATATCGCGCTAACTCAATTTGCTAAAAATAAATATGTAGAAGCAGGTTGGCCAGAACATAAAGTGGTTATTAAACCTAATTTTATTGCAGACCCTTTTAACGGCGATACGGTAATTAATAAAAAGGGTGGATATGCTATTTATGTTGGTCGTTTAAGCGAAGAAAAGGGAATTGATTTAATTTTAAAAGCTTGGGATAAAATTGACTTACCTCTTAAGGTAGTAGGCGAAGGGCCTTTAAAAACATTAGTTGAAAATTCAACGTGCGAAAACGTTGAATATTTAGGTTTACAACAAAAGAAAGATGTACTTGAACTTGTTAAAAATGCTGACTTTATTGTAATGGCCTCAACATGGTTTGAAGGTTTTCCTATGGTGTTGGTAGAAGCTATGGCCTGTGGTACTTGCGCTTTAGTACCAAAGTTAGGAAGCATGGCTGAAGTTGTTGAAGATAATGTTACGGGGGGGCATTTTAACGGTGATTGCGACGACTTTATTCAAAAAGCACGCACTTTAATTAATAACCCTGCATTAGTTCAACAAATGAGTGCAAACGCACGAAATACGTATTTATCAAAGTACACATCGGCACAAAATTTTAAACTGTTAAATAACATTTATACACAATCAATTAATCAAGGTTATAACAATGGATAAGCGCTGCGAAATTATTTCTATGGGGGTTAATGTTACTAACCTTAAAGATGCATTATGTACTGTTGAAATGCTTTCAAAAAAAGAGCAAGGGGCTTACGTTTGTGTTTCAAACGTTCATATGTGTATTGAGGTGTTAGATTCAGAAGACTTTTCAAACGTGGTTAATTCTGCCGATTTAGTGATTCCCGATGGTAAGCCTTTATCGTGGGCTCAAAAATTACTAGGGCATAAAGAAGCTGAGCAAGTACGTGGGCAAGATATAATGAACGCTTTATGTGCACAGTCAGGTAAAAAGTCGTTAAATATTGGCTTTTATGGTGGTAGCTCCGATGCATTATTAAATGTGGTTAAAGCTAAGTTATTAGAAAGTTACCCTGATATTAATATTACCTATGCATTTTCACCTCCTTTTCGCCCGTTAACTGAAACCGAAGATGCCGACGTTGTAACTGCTATTAATAATGCTAATGTAAATGTTTTATTTGTGGGTATTGGTTGCCCTAAACAAGAACGCTGGATGGCAGAACATAAAGAAAGCCTGAATTGTGTCATGTTAGGGGTAGGTGCCGCGTATGATTTTATCGCAGGAGAGAAAAAACATGCGCCACGTTGGATACAAAAAATAGGTATGGAATGGATGTTTAGATTATTGTCTGAACCCAAGCGATTATGGCGACGATATTTTTCTACTAATCCAAGATTTATATGGCACTTTAGTAAGCAATATTTCAAGGCTCTAATCAAATAGTCATTAATTATTAAATCAAAATACAGCTATAATGGACAAAAAATATGTTACTTAATAAATTAAAAATTATAACCTTTATCGTTATTTTAAATTTTTTATGTTTATCTTGTGCTAGTAATTCTAAGGATGTTTATAAGAATATTTTTGTTGATTTAAAAGGTGACGACACTAATAGAGGGGATATCAGTGAGCCTTTCAAAACACTAACGAAAGCATTAAGTGTAGCCCGTACTTCGAAAGACAAGGCCGTTACTATATGGCTCCGTGGAGGTGTTTACTCACTTGATAAAACTATTCAAATTACAGCAGTTGACACCCGTAATGTTCAATATCCGTTAATAATTTCAGCATATCAAGATGAAATCGTTAATCTAGTAGGAGCCAAATCTCTACCTTATTGGAGTAAAGTTGTTGATAGCAACATTCTAAGTAAGTTGACTGTTAAATCTAAAAAACAGGTTTATGTAACAGATCTCAATGAATACGATGTAAATGATTTTGGTTTACCTAATCAAGGTGGCGTTTCGTTATTTTATCGCGATAAAAAAATGGTATTGGCTCGTTATCCAAATAATGGGCTTATGCGTGTTGGGAATTTAGTCGAACCTAATACTAAAGTAGTGAGAAACTATTCAGGAAGTAAAAAAGGAAAGTTTCATTATACTGACAGTACTATAAATCGTTGGGTAGGTGAAAAAGATGTTTGGTTAAATGGATACTGGTTTTGGAATTGGCGTGATGAAAATCAGCGTGTTAACAATATAGATGTACATAATAAAACTATATCAATTGAGCCTCCTTATCATTTCTATGGCTACCGACAAGAGCAAGAGTATTTTGCTTTTAATATTCTAGCTGAGCTAGATAGCCCCAATGAATGGTATTTAGATAGAGATAATGGAAAATTATATTTTTACCCTCCAGATGAAATAATGAGAGATAAACCACCTATGTTAGCTGTGGTTAATAATTTAATATCTTTGAGTAATGCCAGCAATATAACTTTTAAAAATTTGAATGTCGCATACAGCAAAAAAAATGGTATTTCCATTGTAGGCGGCGAAAATAATTTAATTGATAATGTCGTTGTTAAACATATAGGCAACAAAGGTATAATCATTAAAGACAGTGATAACAGTACAATAAGTTCAAGTGAAATTTATTCAATTGGCTCTGGTGCTATTGCTATTGAAGGTGGAGATAGAAGTACATTAAAACACGCTAATATATGCGCCATAAATAATAAAATACATGATTATGCCACTATCATACAAACTGCTCAGCCAGGGGTTTCACTATCTGGTGTCGGTAATTGTGCAAAAAATAATGAAATATATAATGCTCCTCATATAGGTATATTTTTTAAGGGTAATAATCACTTAATTGAATACAATAATATTCATCATGTTGTTACTAAAGCAAATGACGCTGGTGCTATTTATGTTGGCAGAGATTGGACAGCTAGAGGCTCAATCATAAAGCATAATTATTTGCACGATATTCAAGGTTACAATGGCAAAGGTGCTAAAGGTGTTTATGTTGACGATGAATCGTCAGGTGTAATAATCACAGGTAATATATTCGATAATGTTTATGACTCTGTTTTTATTGGTGGTGGTAGGGATAATATAGTTGATAAGAACTTATTTATTAATTCTGTAAGATCAATACATATCGATACTCGTGGTGTAACTTGGGCAAAAAAAAGTGGCATCAAACAATTAACTAGTAGGTTGAATGATGTACCTTATAATTCACCTATATGGAAAAATCAATACCCCAAATTATCTAATGTGTTATCTGTTAACCCACGACTACCAGATGGAAATATCATTAGTAATAATGTCTTTTATGATGATAAATGGAACTATGTTTTTGATAAAGCAAAGCCTTATATTCTTTTTGAAAATAATCACCATTTACCAAATAGTTCACCAACAAATAATTATCAAATTAAAGCGCCACTGAAAGGGTTTAGTAATATTCCGTTCGAGAAAATTGGTGTAAAATAACGTAAATAATTTTCATTTAGTAATAAGACTTTCATTTTATGTAAGTGTTAACATTTTAAGATACACATAAGTTTATTGATTTAATTTATATAGGGAAGGCACATGTCTAACAAAGTAGCATTAATTACCGGTGTAACAGGGCAAGATGGATCATACTTGGCTGAATTTTTATTAGAAAAAGGTTATGAAGTTCATGGTATTAAACGTAGAGCGTCTTCGTTTAATACTGAGCGTGTTGATCATATTTATCAAGATGCTCATGCAGTGAACCCTAAGTTCTTTTTACATTATGGTGACTTAAGTGATACGTCTAACTTAACGCGTATAATTAAAAATGTTCAGCCAGATGAAGTTTATAACTTAGGTGCGCAATCACACGTTGCTGTGTCGTTTGAGTGTCCTGAATATACGGCTGATGTTGATGCTATGGGTGCTTTACGTATTTTAGAAGCAATTCGCTTTTTAGGTTTAGAAAAGAAAACGCGTTTTTACCAAGCGTCTACTTCTGAGCTTTACGGTGAAGTTCAAGAAATCCCTCAAAAAGAAACAACTCCTTTTCACCCTCGTTCTCCTTATGCTGTTGCTAAAATGTATGCGTATTGGATCACGGTTAACTACCGCGAATCTTACGGTATGTATGCGTGTAATGGTATTTTGTTTAACCATGAATCTCCGCGCCGTGGTGAAACATTTGTAACACGTAAAATTACGCGTGCTATTGCTAACATTTCTCAAGGTTTAGAGCCTTGTTTGTATCTTGGTAATATGGATGCTTTACGTGACTGGGGTCATGCTAAAGATTACGTTCGTATGCAATGGATGATGTTACAACAAGACGTTGCTGACGATTTTGTTATTGCTACAGGTAAGCAAATCTCGGTACGTGAATTTGTTCGTTTATCAGCTAAAGAAGTGGGTATTTCGTTAGAGTTTTCTGGTGAAGGTCTTGATGAAGTGGCTACTGTTACAGCTATTGAGGGCGATAATGCTCCAGCGCTTAGTGTGGGTGATGTAATTGTTAAGGTTGATCCGCGTTACTTCCGTCCTGCAGAAGTTGAAACGTTATTAGGTGACCCATCTAAAGCGAAAGAAAAATTAGGTTGGACACCAGAAATTACGGTTGAAGAAATGTGTGCTGAAATGGTTGCTAATGATTTAGATAAAGCTAAGCAACACGCTTTATTAAAAGCACATGGCCACAATGTAAACGTATCTGTTGAGTAACTGAAACCCATTTTTAACCACAGAGAACACAGAGGCGCTTCGCGCTCACAGAGGAAGATAAAGGTTTTTTAAGTAAAGACTTTGAACTTCTCCGTGGCTATTCTCGGTGGTAAAGAATATTTTGTGTTTATTGGTAAGTAACTTTAGACATTAACCACAGAGGACACAGAAACGCTTCGCGCTCACAGAGGAGGATATAGGTTTTTAAGTAAAGACTTTGAACTTCTCGGTGGTTAAAAATGTTTTGTGTTTGTAGATTAATTACTATAAATACTAACCACAGAGAACACAGAGGCGCTTCGCGCTCACAGAGGAAGATAAAGGTTTTATAAATTAAGATTTTGACCTTCTCCGTGGTTCTTCTCGGTGGTAAAGAGTGTTTTAGTGTTATTGGTTAGTTATTATAGATATTAACCACAGAGCGCACTGAGTTACACAGAGGAAGATAAAGGTTTTTTAAGTAAAAATTTTGAACTTCTCCGTGGTTCTTCTCGGTGGTAAATAATGTTTAGTGTTTTTGGTTAGTAATTACAGATATTAACCACAGAGAACACAGAGGCGCTTCGCGCTTCACAGAGGAAGATAAAGGTTTTTAAGTAAAGACTTTGAATTTCTCCGTGGCTCTTCTCGGTGGTAAAAATGTTTTAGTGTTTGTTAGTAAGTAACTATAGATATTCACCACAGAGCGCACTGAGTTACACAGAGGAAGGATTTTGTTTATTAAGGTCTACCTCATAAAGCGAAGCGCCTCTGTGGTTAAAAAATGTTTTGTGTTTGTGGGTAGTTATTGATTGTTTCAAAAAATATTCTAATACAACTGAAAAAGGATTTACCGTGATGGAAAAGGATTCCCTAACAGAAAAAGTAATTGGTTGTGCTATTTCAGTACACAAAGAACTTGGACCTGGCTTATTAGAGTCAAGCTACGAACATTGTTTGAATTATGAATTAAACACACAAGGCATTACAGTACAACGACAAGTTACCTTGCCAGTAAAGTATAAATCAATAACAGTTGATGCAGGGTATAGATTAGATTTACTTGTTGAAGATAATTTAATTGTGGAATTAAAGGCTGTCGATAAACTATCGAATATCCATCTAGCGCAAATGATGACTTACCTTAAGCTTACTGGGATTAAGACGGGTTTAATCATTAACTTTAACGTAAGTAAATTAGTTAACGGAATCAAAAGAGTAAGCGTGTAATAAAGTTTTCCTTTGTGTTCTCCGTGGTTAATTTAAAGTTTGGAATTAAAAATGAAAAAGATATTTGTTGCTGGCCATAACGGTATGGTTGGTTCTGCTATTGTTCGTTTGTTAGAAAAACAACCTGATGTTGAGCTTGTTTTACGCTCACGCAAGGAATTAGATTTATTAAACCAGCAAGCGGTTACTGAGTTTTTTGCTAACGAACAAATAGATGAAGTGTATTTAGCTGCTGCCAAAGTAGGCGGTATTGTTGCAAATAATACGTATCCTGCTGAGTTTATTCATCAAAACTTAATGATTCAGTGCAATATTATACATGGCGCGCATTTAGGTGGGGTTCAAAACTTATTGTTTTTAGGGTCTTCATGTATTTACCCTAAGCTAGCTGAACAACCTATGACTGAGTCTGCGTTGTTAACGGCTACGCTTGAACCGACTAACGAACCTTATGCGATTGCTAAAATTGCGGGTATTAAGTTGTGTGAATCGTATAACAGACAATACGGTCGTAATTACCGTTCTGTTATGCCAACTAACTTGTATGGTCCGCATGATAACTTTCACCCTGAAAACTCTCATGTTATTCCTGCGTTGTTACGTCGTTTTCATGAGGCTAAGTTAAATAACTTACCCGAAGTTGTTGCGTGGGGGTCAGGTAAGCCTATGCGTGAGTTTTTACATGTAGATGATATGGCTGCGGCTTCAATTTATGTGATGGAATTAAACCAAGAAACGTATGAAGCGAATACGCAAGAGATGTTGAGTCATATTAACGTGGGTACGGGTGTTGATTGTACGATACGTGAGTTGGTTGAAACCGTTGCTAAAGTTGTTGGGTATGAGGGTTCTATTTCGTTTGATGCGACTAAGCCAGATGGCGCACCGCGTAAGTTGATGGATGTTAGCCGCCTTAAAGATTTAGGTTGGGAATATTCAATTAGTTTAGAAGAAGGTTTAGCGCATAGTTATGAGTGGTTTTTAGAAAATCAAGATAACTTCAGAGCTTAATTTTAAACAGATTTGTTTAACCACAGAGTACACAGAGGAACACCGAGAAAAGACAGAGATTTTTAAGTAAAGATTTTAACTTCTCCGTGGTTCTTCTCGGTGGTTAAATTGTTTTATGTGTTTGGGTTAGTAACTATAGACATATACCACAGAGAACACTGAGTTACACAGAAGAAGATAAAGGTTTTTAAGTAAAGACTTTGAACTTCTCCGTGGCTCTTCTCAGTGGTAAAAATGTTTAGTGTTTGTTAGTAAGTAACTATAGACATATACCACAGAGAGCACTGAGTTACACAGAGGAAGGATTTTGTTTATTAAGGTCTACCTCATAAAGCGAAGCGCCTCGGTGGTTAAATTGTTTTATGTGTTTTGGTTAGTAACTATAGATATTTACCACAGAGAGCACTGAGTTACACAGAGGAAAGATTTTGTTTATTAAGGTTTACCTCATAAAGCGAAGCGCCTCGGTGGTTAAATTGTTTTATGTGTTTGGGTTAGTAACTATAGACATATACCACAGAGAGCACTGAGTTACACAGAGGAAAGATTTTGTTTATTAAGGTTTACCTCTTAAAGCGAAGCGCCTCGGTGGTTAAATTGTTTTATGTGTTTGTTAGTAAGTAACTATAGACATATACCACAGAGAGCACTGAGTTACACAGAGGAAAGATTTTGTTTATTAAGGTTTACCTCATAAAGCGAAGCGCCTCGGTGGTTAAATTGTTTTATGTGTTTTGGTTAGTAACTATAGATATTTACCACAGAGAGCACTGAGTTACACAGAGGAAAGATTTTGTTTATTAAGGTTTACCTCTTAAAGCGAAGCGCCTCGGTGGTTAAAAAATATTTTATGTTATTGGTTAGTCTTTTAATTAGTGTAATTGGCGTAATTAGTTGGCAGGATTTTACTAAAAGATAAAAAGACGTTTTACCACCGAGAAGAGCACAGAGAAGGTCAAAATAATAAACATTTATTACTGTCTTTTACTCTATGGTTAGTCTTTTAATTAGATGACTTGTTTTTAAGTGTTTGGTAATGAATAAGAGTTATTATGTTTTTAGATAAAGAAACGTTTTCCACTGTTATCGAAAGTACGCCTTTGGTGTCTATTGATTTAGTTGTAAAAAACAAACATGGGCAAGCATTACTTGGTGAGCGTTTGAATAAACCCGCTAAAGGCTTTTGGTTTGTACCTGGTGGTCGAATTTTAAAAGACGAGTCTATGGCTGATGCTTTTAAACGACTAACCAAAGAAGAGTTAGGGCAAACATTTACTATCGATCAAGCAGAGCTGTTAGGGCCGTTTGATCACTTTTATAAAGATAACGTATTTGGTGACGAGTTTAGTACTCATTACGTCGCTATTGCCTATGTACTTTCACTCGATACAGAGTTAGAACAATTACCGTTAGACGTACAACACGGTAGTTATAAATGGTTTGAAATAGATTCGTTGTTGGGTGAAGAAAACGTTCATCTACACACAAAATGGTATTTTGAAAAAAATTAATAATTAAGTATGAATGTCGGTAAACGGAATGTTGTGTAACCTTTGTTGTTATTTCGTTTTCTTTCAACATTTAAAATTTTATAAATAGGATATTTAAAATGATTTTACCTGTAATTATGGCAGGCGGTTCAGGCACTCGTTTATGGCCATTGTCGCGTAGTAACTACCCTAAACAGTTTTTAGCCTTAGGTTGTGGTAACGATGACAGCCAAACCATGTTGCAACAAACTATCGCTCGCTTAAACGGGTTGAATAATGAACCTTGTATGCTTATTTGTAACGAAGAACATCGTTTTATTGCTGCAGAACAAGTAAGACAATTAGGTGTTGAACACGGCGGTATATTTCTTGAACCTGTAGGTCGTAACACCGCACCAGCAATTGCATTGGCTGCAATTCATGCGTTAGAAACAGCAACCGATGGTGAAGACCCTGTGTTGTTGGTGTTAGCGGCGGATCATGTTATTAACGACGAAGCAGCTTTCCAATCATCTGTTAAAAAAGCCTATGAACATGCAACAAACGACAAATTAGTTACTTTTGGTATTGTGGCTAAAAGTCCTGAAACGGGTTATGGCTATATTAAACGTGGTGATTCAGTTGAAGATGCTTATTTAGTGAGTAGTTTTGTTGAAAAGCCTGATTTAGAAACAGCGAAAAGTTATGTTGATTCTGGTGAGTATTACTGGAACAGCGGTATGTTTATGTTTAAAGCAAGCCGTTATGTTGATGTACTTAAAACCTATAATCCTGAAATTTACAATGCTTGTGTTAAAGCAATGCAAGTACAAAACCAAGATATGGATTTTGTACGTGTAGATAAAGATGCGTTTATGGTGTGTCCTGACGATTCAATCGATTACGCGGTAATGGAACCTTTATGTGCTGAAAATAACTCAGACGTGGTTGTAGTGCCTATGGATGCAGGTTGGAACGATGTAGGGGGCTTTGCTGCTTTATTAGATGTGTCGAAACAAGACGAAAACGGTAATGCTTTTATTGGTGATGTTGAGTCGGTTAACACGCAAGGTACGTTAGTGATCAGTGAAGACAAGTTGGTTACTACCGTAGGTGTTAAAGACTTAATTGTTATTAACACTAAAGATGCGGTTTTAGTTGCTCATAAAAACGAAGCACAACACGTTAAAGCCATTGTTAATAAGCTTAAAGAAAACAACCGTTCCGAAGCGACTATTCATCGTGAAGTTTATCGCCCTTGGGGTAAGTACGATTCAGTTGATAGTGGTGAACGTTTTCAAGTTAAACGTATTACGGTTAAGCCAGGTGCTAAGCTGTCGGTACAAATGCATCATCATCGTGCTGAACATTGGATTGTGGTTTCGGGTATGGCGCGTGTAACTATTGATGAAACAGAGCAATATGTTTCTGAAAATCAGTCGGTTTATATTCCTATTACTGCGGTTCATGCGTTAGAAAACCCTGGTAAAGTTGATTTAGAATTGATTGAAGTACAGTCGGGTTCATATTTAGGTGAAGACGATATTGTAAGATTTGAAGACCGTTACGGTAGGGTAAAATAATATGACTGTATTACAATCAAACCTTGTTTTAGCTAATAGTGGTGTTGCTTTTGGCACCAGTGGTGCACGTGGTTTAGTAGAGCAATTTACGCCTGACGTTTGTGCTGCATTTTCATTAGCTTTTATTGATACGCTTAAAGGTCAATTTACTTTTGACCGTTTAGCTATTGCCATTGATAACCGTCCAAGTAGTTATGCTATGGCGCAAGCGTGTAGCACGGCATTAAAGCAACAAGGTATTGAGGTAATATATTACGGTGTTATTCCTACTCCTGCGTTAGCTTATGCTGCAATGGAAAGAAACATTCCTTGTATTATGGTTACCGGTAGTCACATTCCTTTTGATAGAAATGGTTTAAAGTTTTATCGTCCTGACGGTGAAATTAGTAAAAGTGATGAACAAGCTATTTTATCTAGCAAAGCAAGCTTTAACGCGCTTAACGAATTAGCAGAATTAATAGTGAGTAATGAGGCAGGGGAAGAATATATTCAACGTTATGCTTCGTTATTCGATCAGCCTTTTTTAACCGGTAAACATATTGGTATTTATGAACATTCAAGCGCGGGTAGAGATTTATACCAAGCGTTATTTGAAGAACTCGGTGCTAAAGTAACTTCACTTGAACGTAGTGATGAGTTTGTACCTATTGATACTGAAGCGGTGTCGGAAGAAGATCAATTAAAAGCCATTAACTGGTCAAAAGAGTATGGTTTTGATGCGATATATTCTACCGATGGTGATGGCGACAGACCTTTAATAGCTGATGAAAAGGGCGTTTGGTTACGTGGTGATATTTTAGGTTTGCTTTGTGCTAAGCAACTAAATGTTGAAGCTTTATCTATTCCAGTAAATAGTAATACGTCGATTGAGCTTTCAAATGCTTTTAAGAAAATTGAAAGAACGCGAATTGGTTCTCCGTATGTAATTGCTGAGTTTGAAGGTTTAAGTAAAAAGTATTCATCGGTTGCGGGTTTTGAAGCAAATGGTGGTTTTTTATTAGGCTCTGATACAAGTATTAATAATAAGCCGTTAAAAGCTTTACCTACGCGTGATGCGCTTTTACCTGCCATTATGTTGTTAGCTGGAACTACTGATAATAAAACTATTTCTGATTTAGTAAAAGATTGTACTAAGCGTTTTTCAGCAAGCGATAGAATTAAAAACTTTGCGACTGAAAAAAGCCAACAGTTAATTAAAACTTATCGTGAAGATACTTTAACGTTAATTCAGTTATTAGGTTTTGAAGAGCTAACGGTGAAAAGTGTTGATGTAACTGATGGTTTAAGAATGACGTTGTCTGACAATGATGTGATTCATTTACGTCCTTCAGGTAATGCGCCAGAGTTACGTTGTTATGCTGAGTCTACGAGCGATGAAAAAGCTAAGCAATTGGTTGTTCAGGTGTTAACTAAAGTTCAAACGATTTAGTTTTTTATCAACGAATTACGCTAATTTCACTAATTTTTTAAAACAAAAATCTATGTTTTAAGGTTTCAATTAGGGTAATTCGCGTAATTAGCTGACAGGGTTTTACTAAAAGATAAAAAGAAGTTTACCACCGAGGCGCTTCGCTTTTAGAGGTAGGTCAAAAACCAAATCTTTTCTCGGTGTAGGGCGCAGCCCCTCGGTGTACTCTGTGGTTGATCTTGTGTTGAAAAGACGTTTACCACGGAGTTGTGCTTCGCACACACACAGAGAAATTCAAAACACTTTTTATTAAGAAGCTATTAACGAATTACACTAATTCCACGAATTTTTTAAAACAATAAAACCTTTCTTTACGGATCTTTCCTCGGTGTAGGGCTTAGGCCCTCTGTGTACTCTGTGGTTAGCTTTGTATCTTTAATTAGAGTAATTCGCGTAATTAGCTGGTAGTGGTTTTAAAAGATAAGACATTTTTAACCACCGAGAAGAACACAGAGAAGGTAAAATCCTTTCTTTACTGATCTTTACTCGGTGTAGGTAATTGATAACGTTTCTATATTTAAGTTAGTACTCAACTCGTGAACGTTGTTTATTACTTAATTGTCCTGCCTGTAAGCCCGCAGCAAGTATGATAAAAAAATAAATAGCATTTGCAGGTAAGTGAAAATTAAAGTCCATGAAAGAATGTATTGAGATAGCACTTACTGATGTGAAACAGGCAACCTTTATCCCCATAAAACTACTTTTTGTTTTTTTTAGTTGTTTAAATAATTTTATATAAAGTAATGCCATAGCCAGCATTAATAACGAAAATCCGATGATGCCTTGATTACATAAATACTCGAAATAATCGTTGTGGGCTCTTTTAGACATTGCTGTATTACCTAATAAAGGTGACTTGTATTTTTGCTGAATAACGGGATATGTGCCTGCACCCGTTCCAAATAGTGGATAGTGTTTGATGATGTTGGTTGCTGTGTTTACCATTAAATCTCTGCCATTAGGCGTTAATCCTTGGTTTTGATAACGTTTGGTTAGCTTATCTATTGCTCCAGTACTTATCAGAGTAATAAC
Source organism: Pseudocolwellia sp. G5-9 (assembly GCF_055808995.1). Classification (NCBI taxonomy): domain Bacteria; kingdom Pseudomonadati; phylum Pseudomonadota; class Gammaproteobacteria; order Alteromonadales; family Colwelliaceae; genus Pseudocolwellia; species Pseudocolwellia sp. G5-9. The sequence goes on along the minus strand of NZ_CM147893.1, from coordinate 760,324 downwards.
AATAATAATTAAAGTTAATAAAGATAAAGAAAGGCGTTTTACTAACTTTTTTGTGCTGGTTTTATTGATAATTAAGTAACATATGTAGGTATACAATATTGAAAATATGAATATTAAATTGCCGCCGCGCGAAGAGGTTTTTAATAAAGATAAAATCATAATAAAAACAGCAAGTAGGTATAAACCATTTTTAGACATAACGAGCTCAATTATTTGATTCATTAATGGTGTCTTAAGGCCTTTAGCACGCCCCTTATTATGGTAGTAGCTTATGAGCCCAATACCAAGCGGAATAGTCATGGTAAGGAATGAGGCATAATGATTTTGATAACTGAAGGTTCCATGAACGGCACGTTCCCATGAAACTGTCCATGGTGGGATTGAGCTAATTATATTGAAACCACCATCAGTGTAATAATTAATTAAGGAATAAAAGGCAATAACAGCAGAAGAAAAAAATAAAATGTTAAGTAACGTTATTATCCTGTTTTTCGAATTTAATAAACATAAACACAAAATAAAAGTGGCGAAATAACTCATATTTTTGAGTAATTCTAATAATGATGTTTCGGGTGCAATACTTAAACTATTGCTCGTTAAAGTATTAGGGCTGATTATTTTTATGATACTTTGAGGGAGAGGGACTATTTGCAACAAAGCGTATAATATTAATATGAGAAATAAAGTCAGTGATGTTTTATAAGGCGTTAATGTTACTTGTAAGACATTGCTATTATCGTTTTTTATGAAATAAATGGTGCTTAGGCTAAATATAATAAAGCCGAAAAGAAGATATTCCCAGACCAGTTCTAAACCATGAGGCCAAGGCAGCAAAAAGGTAAGCCCTAAAAAAAGCACGAACAAGGTCGAGTTATTTTTATTTTCTTTTGAGTAATTAAAATCCATTTAGTTAATGCTCTTTAGCTGTTTGTTGATGTTTTCTTTTTCCAATTGTTTTTGATATTTAGACAGTATTTTTATGTGTTTTTTGTCAGATAGTAATGGCTTTAATACGTGAATTTTATTGTATGTTTTTGCTGATTTCAGTGTAAGATCTAGATTCTCTCTATACTGAGTTGACTGTAATAATACTTTTTCAGCTTGTACTTTTGTTCTTGGGGAACCAGCTATAAGGCTCCAGTGTTTAAAGAGTAAAGGAATAATAACTCGTTGGGTTTTTCGTTCGTACGGCCCTGTAAAGATTGTTTGGTTTATTGCTTCTTGGAGCTTTTTTTCTATGTTTGTATTACCGTAAGCATTTAGTTGTTCGTGACTGTAATAGTTAGCTAGTTTTGCCCAAGCATAATCCCATGTTGGTTGTTTTTTTAATGCTAATATATAATACTTCTCAGCATTTTCTATTGTGCTTTTTTGTGACTGGTCAAGTATATTAATAGCTTGTTGTTCGTATAACCTGCCGAGTAACAAATGGGTGTTGGCACTTAGAGGATTAAGGGTTAACGAGCGCTTTAGTCTTAATTCAAATGTGTGACTTTCTTCAACTGAAAACGTTTTTTTATTTTGTTCCCATTGCGTTATGACTTGTTCAACTCTTATTGTTGTGAGTGAAGCCCAAGCCCATAATAAACACCAAAAAGCTAGAAAAACACAGGTAAAAACTACCAGTATTTTTTTTATTTGAAATGATTTTGGTTGGGGTGAAGCTTGGGGTTGAATTCCATTCATAATGTATTACTGAGTTAGATTTTTATAGGTAAGCGTATAAAGCTTAATGAAACGCGTTGTTACACGTTAATTCAGCTGGCGTAGTTTTTATAAGTGTATTGGTTTTTTTATTACCAATGATGGTTTTAGCTTGTTCTACACCAGCCTGCAAATCTGGTGCTCTACCTTTTAAATTATGACAATCTGAAGCTATTACATTGACTTGATCTGCTATTAATAATTCTTCTGTCATCTGTTGAACATCGGCACCAAATTTACCCGTAAGACTACTAGCGGTAATTTGTAACGGACAACCTAAATCGATAAAGGTTTGTAGTTTGTCTCTGTTATGTAAAAAGGTGCTGTTACGTTCGGGGTGTACAATAATGGGTAAGCAATTTTTTGACAATAACCAGCGTACTAAGTTGTCGCTACCAAAAGGAACTTCGGTACGGGGAAATTCTAAAAGAAAGGTCCGCTGGCCTTCTACTTCGCCTAACCATGGAACAGCATTTGTAGTAATTAGTTGCATTATTTCAGGACCAATACGTAGTTCTGCACCTAAAAGTAGTTTTATAGGTAAGTTAGCGGCGTTTACTTGTTCTTTGAATTTTGTGAATTCTTGTTCGATGTGTTGCTTAGTGTTGTTGAAACGCCCCATATGAATATGAGGTGTTAATACTTGTGTTGTTACACCTTGGTCTATTGCTATACGAAGCATATCAAGTGCTTCTTGAAGCGAGCGAGCACCGTCGTCTATACCGGGTAAAATATGGCTGTGTATGTCTATCATTTTTTCACCTAGTTAGTTGTTGTGATCGTGATTTTACCGTAGTTTTCTTTTTTACCACTGAGGACACAGAGCGTGCTTCGCACTACACAGAGAAGTTCAAAATCTCTTTGCTTAAAACCTCAGTGTTCTTTGTGGTTGATCTTGTTTAACTATAGCTAATTTTTTACCACTGAGGACACAGAGCGTGCTTCGCACTACACAGAGGAGTTCAAAACCTCTTTGCTTAAAACCTCAGTGTTCTCTGTGGTTGATCTTGTTTAACTATAGCTAATTTTTTACCACTGAGGACACAGAGCGTGCTTCGCACTACACAGAGAAGTTCAAAACCTCTTTGCTTAAAACCTCAGTGTTCTCTGTGGTTGATCTTGTTTAACTATAGCTAATTTTTTACCACTGAGGACACAGAGCGTGCTTCGCACTACACAGAGAAGTTCAAAATCTCTTTGCTTAAAACCTCTGTGTTCTCTGTGGTTGATCTTGTTTAACTATAGCTAATTTTTTACCACTGAGGACACAGAGCGTGCTTCGCACTACACAGAGGAGTTAAAAACCTCTTTGCTTAACACCTCAGTGTTCTCTGTGGTTGATCTTGTTTAACTATAGCTAATTTTTTACCACTGAGGACACAGAGCGTGCTTCGCACTACACAGAGAAGTTCAAAACTTCTTTGTTTAAAACCTCTGTGCTCTTTGTGGTTGATCTTGTTTGCTGTTAACTTTTTAATTAACTTGCTTTGGCTTCTTCTTTAGGTGGTTTTACACCATAGTATTCGCCCGAGTAATAATGATCACCGTAGTAACTCATTTTATGAGGTTCTGCCACTGTAAGTACTGCACCAATAATATTAGCGTGTAATTTCTGTAAACGACTCACGGCTTCTTTAGCTACCTTAATACGTGTATCTTCAGCTTTAACTGCAAAGATAACACCATCAACTTTATTCGCTAATATACACGAGTCACTAACGGGTAGAGTAGGAGGACCATCTAAAATAATATATTCAAAGTGAGTTTGTAATGACAGTAATACATCTTCGAATTTTTTAGAAGACAATAGCTCTAATGGATTACGCGCTATTGTGCCGCATGTTATTACATTAAGTTGGTCGTTGTTATCTTTGTATACAATATCGCTAAAAGCTTTAACTGAACCAGATATCAAGTCAGTTAGACCTTGCTTGGTTTGAATACCTAAATTTTTAGCCATACTTGGTTTACGTAAATCGACTTCAAGTAATAACGTTTTACCTAAGTTACTGTATGCCGCTGCTAAGTTCATTGCCATGGTAGATTTACCTTCACTACCCGTAGCCGAAGTTACTAAGATGGTTTTAGGTGGATTATCAATATTGGAAAACAATAAACCTGTACGTATGGTGTTTATGCTTTCAGCAAACGGTGAACGTGAATCGTCAAGGTATTGCTTTTCAGGTATTGCAGATTTTTTATTAACTTTAACGACTGGAGTAATACCTAATGCTGGAAGCTTTAATTTTTCTTCAACAGAGTCAGGCGTTTTAAATGTGTTATCAAGTGCTTCGCGAACAAAAGCTAATACCACACCAAAAAATACACCAAACACACCCGCTAAAATAACAATGAGCTTAACGTTAGGTTTAAAAGGTACTTTAGGTACTGTTGCATGGTCAATAATGTGTACGTTTGAGCTGTTGTACTCACTACGACCATTGGCTTCCATTAAACTAACTTGGAAGTTTTCGTATATTCTACGGTTATTTTCAACTTCGCGCTCTAAACTCACTAATGAAAAGTTATCTGTTTGCAACGACTGAATGTCGTTTCTGCTTTTATCAATAAGTTTTTGAATATTGGTTACTTGAAATTGTGCTAATTTATAATTTTTATCTATATTTTCAACTACCTTGTTTACTTCTTTCTCTAGGTTTTCTCTAGCACTTTTCAATTCAGAACGAGCAGCAATCATTTTAGGATGTTTTTCACCGTAGCGTTCAAATAGCTCATTAACACGTTGTGATAATTGTGCTTCGGTTTTTACCATATCACTAGTCGTTCTATTATCAAGGACAGGACTTAGTGAGTAAAACTCTTTAGAGCCCGGCTCTACATTTTTAACCGCTAAATATTGCTCTTCAGCGGAACTTAAGTTGGTTTGTGCTCTTATTAATTCACTGTTTAATGATTGTAATTGTGAATTAGCAAGCAGTTGTTGTTGTTCTGTATTAACCATGCCTTGTTGTGAACGGTAAGCACTTAATTTAGCTTCAGAATCCTGTAGTTTTTTCTTTAGCTGAGTCGATTGTTCACTTAACCAAGACTCTGTGTTTTTAACCTCACCTAGACGCGATTCTAAACCAAATTGTATATAAGCATCAGAAAGCGCATTAATAATGTCGGCTGCTTCTTGTGGGTCGTCAGACGTGTAACTGATGTTAATAATTTGACTTTGTTTACCACCCGATACTTCAACATTTGCTTGGATCTCAGAAGCAAGCATTATTTTTATTTCTGTATCTGTTAATGGAGCTGTTTTTACCTTTACGTTAGTGTCTGAAGCAAATAGTGCAGAGATTTCATTTTTAAACTCTTTAATTGCTACACTAAACTCTGAAGGCTTCTCAGATTTTAATTCAAGTTGTTCTTTTTTGTATTTTTCAACGAGGTTTAGTTTATCTACAACCACTTCTGCAACGTTACGAGATTGTATTATTTCGTATTGTGTTTCGTAATATAAAAAGACTAAAGCTGTAGCAATATATTGCTCGTTTCTATCAGCGGATGGATTTTGCGGATCAGCCAATATTTTACTTGATGCTTTATATATAGGAACAGCCGTTGATGCTATATAGGCTCCAACAATTAAACTACAAAGGGTAATAACAATAATTCCCCATTTAGCTCGTTTGATGGTGCGCCAGTATTGCCCTATATCTATTACTTCTTCCGTGTTGAATGAATCGTTGCTAGGCATTGAGTTATTAAGCGATGAAGCTTTTTCTGGTACTACAGAGTTCATTTTTTATCCTTAAAAGAAGCTTTCGCTGATGGTAATAACGTCGCCAGGTTTAACTGTGTCGGTAAGTGCTACGGCTTTTACAAAGCGTTTGTCTATTTCGCCAACAAGTGAAATGGCTGATTTTGATGCGCGTTCAGTAAATCCACCTGCTAATGTTATCGCTTTTTCTATGGTTAAGCCTTTACGGTATGGATAACTGCCAGGCTTTTTAACTTCACCATTAATGTAAAAAGGGCGGTATTCGGTTATGGTTACAGATACGTTTGGCTTTTTAAGGTAGCCATCTAATAACAATGTGGTAATTTTACTTTCTATTTCAGGAACAGATAAGCCTTTAACGTCTATTTGTCCAATAAGTGGAACAGAAATAGAGCCGTTAGCACCAATTTTTGTTTTGTCGATACTTAAGTCGGGTTCATTAAATACGGTAATGGATATTTCATCATCAGTTGAGACTTTATAATTGTCGGTCTCTTCTGCGTAGGTATTGAATGATAAAAACATCATTATACTCATGGATAGAGTAAAAATTAGTTTGGTTAGTTTCATGGTTCTTCCTTTAATAAAGCTTATGTATTTGTTTCAGGTTGTTTATTTATAAGAATGTTGTTCAGGTAAATAAAACCTTTAGATCACTCGAATGCCGTTTCTAGCGATAATTCTATGGTGTTAGACTCGAAGTTAAATAATTCTATATTGGATGTTTTTTCTTGGTATTTATACGCTAACTTCACGTTTAACCATTTTCTTAAACTGTGGTTTACGCCAATTTTTATGTTGTTACGTTTATCTGTTCTGCTGTTACCTGTAACTATTTCGTCGTTGTCTATAGTGAATCTAGCCGTCACAGCTGTACGGGGCATAATGTAATGTGAAACATCTAGTGAATAAGAGGTGCTTAAGAAACCGCCGGTATTTAATTGTGCTGATTCAGTTGTTTGGCGAACTGCGCCTAATTTTATTTGTGTGTAAGTATTAGGTTTCCAGATCATATCTAGCATATAAGAGAGGCCTGATATGTCGTTTAATCTAGCATCATCGTAGTCTTTGTTTTGATAACCTATTTTAAATATACCTTTCGATTTTGCGGTTGCTTCCCATTCCACACCTGCAAGGTATAAATTGTTGTTACTTGATTGATTAAAAGAAAGGCCATTACTTAGTATTTGATCTTCGTATGAATACTTTTCAGTACTTGCTTGGAAAAGAATGCGGGTTTTAGGTGCTATACGGTAAAAAAAAGTTGCACTGAATTGGTTTTGTTCTACATCACGGTATGATTGCTGGTTATTAGTGTATTCACGATCGTTGTATTTATAACCTAAAACAATTTGCCCTGTACTTACGGTTTGTCCGTAGTACAACTTTGCTTGTGCTGTTTTGTTTTGGTATTGATTAAATTCAGTTAACGATTGCGTTGATGAGTTGGTTGAACCTGGCTCTTCTGTGATTTTGTCGAATCCTAATTTGAATTCAGTATTAATTTTATTGCTATGATCCAGTTTTGCACCCAAAGCGAATTTGTGTTCGTTGTAATTTAAATCGCTGTCTTGTGTATAGGTTGCAAGCTTGCCTTTGTAGTTTAATAAAAATTGGTGTTTTCCTACTAAACCTAAATATTTTACATCGGGATTAATAATAAACGCGGTGTCTGATACTTTGTTGGTGTTATTAAGTGCGTTATCTGTATGTTCGGCTGTTATTGAGCCGTTTAATAATAAACCTGCTCGGTCTTCAGCATGTGTAATTACTGGAAGAGTTAGTATTAATAAGTAAGAGTGCTTAACAATATTTTTGAATAGGGCTGGAATTTGAGTTGTACTTTTCAAAATTACGGTATGTCCTTATTGTTATTACGAGTGATAACTTGCTTATATTAATTAACTAGTTAGGTTTATTTTATTCTGCAAGTTACCATTGATTCATTACAATTAAATGACCAAGCTATTCTGCATGAATACTTAACTTGTTGAATAAAGTTACGATAAACGCCTTTTGCGGGCGATTTTAGCAGACATAGTAAAAACAATCCAAGAATAGAATGTATATTGTTCATGTTTTTGAGTGATTTATTTTGATTTATACAAATAAATAGATTTTTCTGTTAGATGAAAAATATTTACCATGAGAAGAACACGAAGAAGGTCAAAACACTTTATATAAAAATGTTATCAACGAATTACGCTAATTTTACGAATTATTTAAAACCATAAAACCTTTCTTTTCTGATCTTTACTCGGTGTAGGGCGCAGCCTCTCTGTGTACTCTGTGGTTAATCTTTTAATTAGGGTAATTCGTGTAATTAGCTGACAGTGTTTTTAAAAGATAAGAGCTTTTACCACAGAGGGCTCGGAGTTATGCTTCGCACACACAGAGAAGTTCAAAACACTTTTTTTTAAAAGACGTTATCAACGAATTACGCTAATTTCACTAATTATTTAAAACCATAAAACCTTTCTTTTCTGATCTTTACTCGGTGTAGGGCGAAGCCCCTCTGTGTACTCTGTGGTTAATCTTTTAATTCGAGTTTTTAAAAGATAAGACATTTTAACCACCGAGAAGAGCACAGAGAAGGTCAAAACATTTGGCATAATAATTTTATGTTTTTAATTCGAGTAATTAGCTGACAGTGTTTTTAAAAGATAAGAGCTTTTACCACAGAGGACACGGAGTTGTGCTTCGCACACACAGAGAAGTTCAAAACACTTTTTTTTAAAAGACGTTATCAACGAATTACGCTAATTTTACGAATTATTTAAAACAACAAAACCTTTCTTTTCTGATCTTTATTCGGTGTAGGGCGAAGCCCCTCTGTGTTCTCGGTGGTTTATCTTGTGTTTTTTATCTATAGAGAAGGATTGGTTGCTAGAGCTCTGAATTTTGAAAAGAGTGAACTGACGAATTGGTCGTTAATCGTCTTTATGGAAAATTTTGAATTATATAATGGGAATTGGTTGCGGGAGCCCTGAACTTTGAAAAGAGTGAACTGACGATTTGGTCGGAAAATAATAGATTGGTTGCGGGAGCCAGATTTGAACTGACGACCTTCGGGTTATGAGCCCGACGAGCTACCAGGCTGCTCCATCCCGCGTCCGAATGGTTTAAGTGATTACTTAAACAAGCCTTAGAAGTTTTAATTCTCTCTAAAAGAATATTTCACAAAGTTGCCTCTGCTTCAATGAGGTGCATCATAGGGAGTGTAGTCGTACTTTGCAACCGCTTTTACCGCTATATTTGATAAAAGTTATAGAGTGTAAGTTTATCCACCAGTTAATGCTTTTAAAATACACAAAGAGGTGTTTTTAGTGAGTATTCTTATTTTTTCCTGCTTATTATCATCTAATAAAGTTTAATAGGTTTAAGTACTGACGGTTCTTGTTTATAATCGCGGCCATTAATCACTCTGGAAGCCCTTTATGTATCAATTCTTAGCGCTAACATCGCCTGGTATCGAAGTTTTACTTTTTGAAGAAGTTAAAAAGCTTGGTGGTGAGTCTGTTGTTCAAAAACCTGAAGGTGTCTATTTTTCAGCAAGCCTTGAGGTGGGTTACCATATTTGTTTATGGACAAGACTATCTTCTCGAGTGCTTTTAAAATTAGGTGAGGGTGACGCTAACAATAAAGATGAGCTATTTAAAGCGGCGTCTTTAATTAATTGGTCTGAGGTTTTTTCTAATAAACAAACTTTTTCAATTGATTTTGTTGGCCAAAGTGAAGAGATACGTAATACCCAATTTGGTGGTTTAACCATTAAAGATGCGATAGTTGATCATTTTAGAGATAACGATTTAGATCGCCCATCGGTACAAAAATCAAATCCTGACATTAGTTTTCAAGCGCGTTTGTTAAGAAACAGTGTGGCTATTTATTTAGACTTTTCAGGTCGTGGTTTATTTCAACGTGGTTACCGTCAAAACAGTGGTGCGGCTCCGTTAAAAGAAAATTTAGCTGCGGCTATTATTCAACGTTCGGGTTGGTTAGCTGACACCACTAAGCCTTTATTAGATCCTATGTGTGGTTCAGGTACTATTTTAATTGAAGCTGTGTCTATGGCTGCGGGTTTAGCTCCAGCAGTTGATAGAGAAAAGTGGGGCTTCGAAAACTGGCTTAATCATAGTCCTGCCGTATGGGAAAATGTATTAGCTAGCGCGGTTGAAGCAACCAATACAGGTTTAGCTACTGTTAAAGTAAAAGTGTTTGGTAACGACATTGATAGCCGAGTTATTCATACCGCTCAACAAAACGCGCGTATGGCTAAGCTTCAGCAATATATCGATTTTTCATGTAAAGATTCAACCAAGTTAAATAATGCTTTTGGTAAAGAAGGTACTATTTTATTTAATCCACCTTATGGTGTTCGTATTGGTGAATTACCCGAGCTTGTAGAAAACTTTGCTTTGTTTGGTAAAAAGCTTAAAGCGCAATTTTTAAATTGGCGTGTGGTTATTTTAACCGCCAATGTTGAGTTGCTAAGTATGCTTAAACTAGCAACCTTTAAGCGTTATAAATTTAAGAATGGCCCGTTAGATTGTCAACTGGCTTTATATAATATTGATGCGAAGCAAGCAGATAAAGATGCGAGTAATCCTAATGCTGATTTTGACCAAAAAGATTCAGCTTTTGCTAATCGATTAGTTAAGAATAAGAAAGGCTTAAAAAACTGGCTGAAGAAAGAACAAATTGAATGTTATCGTTTATACGATGCTGATATTCCTGAATACAACGTAGCTGTAGATATTTACAACGAGTATGTGGTTATTCATGAATATGCTGCACCATCGACTATTGATGAAGATAAAGCAGCTAAACGTCTACAAGAAGTTATCTACTTTACTCCTAAAGTTTTGAATATTCCTACCAGCCAAGTGGTGTTAAAAACACGCGCGAAGCAAAAAGGTAAAAATCAGTACGAAAAAGTTGATAAAAGCCAGCAGTCTATTGTGGTAACAGAATACGGCGCTAAATTAAAAGTAAACTTGTGGGATTATTTAGATACAGGCTTGTTTTTAGATCACCGTAAAACACGCCAAATTGTTGCGCAAAAAGCTAAAAATAAAACCTTACTTAACCTTTTTGCTTATACGGGCTCTGTTTCATTACAAGCTGCGTTGCATGGAGCGAGTGAGGTAACTACGGTTGATATGTCTAAAACCTATTTAGATTGGGCGCAAGATAACTTTACCTTAAATAAACTATCAGGTCATAAGTATCAGTTTGTACAAGCCGATTGTTTACAGTGGCTTAAAAATAATAAACAAACCTTTGATGTTGTTTTTATTGATCCGCCTACTTTTTCAAATTCAAAAAGAATGGAGGATAGCTTTGATGTTCAGCGTGATCATGTTGACTTGATCACCGATGGATTAAAGTCGTTAGCTGAAGGCGGCGAGCTTATTTTTACCAATAATAAACGTAACTTTAAAATGGATTTTGAAGCGATGGAAACATTAGGTGTTAAGGCGACTGAAATAACTGAGCAAACACGAGATAAAGACTTTTTGCGTAACAAACATATACATAATAGTTGGTTAATTACGCGTATAATCGAAAAATAAATGATGAACATACAATATAACTTATATAGCAGCGAGGGCTGTCATCTTTGCGAAGAAGCATTGGCGCTGTGTGAAAGTGTAATGCCTTTAAATACCATTAACATTGTTGATATTGTTGAAGATGAAAAGTTAGTTGAGCTATATGGTATTAGCATTCCTGTACTTGAGCAGTTAAATAGCAATGAAAAGTTATTTTGGCCATTTACTCAAGAAGATATTAAAAAATTACATAAATTAGAGTTGAAATAAATCGATGGAATTAATTCGAATTTCACAAGGTGAATTAGCCTTTGGTGAAGACAGTATTTTAGATAAAGCAGATTTAACCGTTAAAACAGGCGAAAGAGTTTGTTTAGTAGGGCGCAACGGTGCAGGTAAATCTTCGTTATTGAAAGTTTTAAACGGTATGCAAAACCTTGACGATGGTCAGTTGCTTATGTCTAACAACGTAAAGTTAGCCATGTTAGAGCAAGATCCACCAGAGTCGTGCGATATGACGGTATTTGATTACGTTGCGCAAGGTGTTAAAGAGAATGCTGAGTTAATTAAACAATATCATCATATGATTACGTTAATTGGCGAAGACCCGTCGGAAGATAACTTAAATAAGCTTGCTGATGTACAACAAAAACTTGACCAAGCTAACGCATGGCAAGACGAGCAACTTATTGATAAAGCCCTTACTACTTTGAAGTTAGAAGCGGATAAGATGGTAAACGATTTATCTGGTGGTTGGTTACGAAAACTAGCTTTAGCTAAAGCCTTGGTGCTCGAGCCTGATGTATTGTTACTTGATGAGCCAACCAACCATTTAGATATTAGTAGTGTGTTGTGGCTTGAGCAGTTCTTAAAAGACTTCCAAGGAACTATCGTATTTATCAGTCATGATAGGGCGTTTATTCGTGGTTTAGCGACGCGTATTTTAGATTTAGATCGCGGAAAATTAACCAGCTACCCAGGTAATTACGACGAATACATTGAGCAAAAACAGCATGATTTACAAGTTGAAGCTCAGCAAAATGCATTATTCGATAAAAAGTTAGCCGAAGAAGAAGTTTGGATACGCCAAGGTGTTAAAGCCCGTAGAACACGTAACGAAGGCCGTGTTCGTTCTCTAGAAAAACTACGTGCAGAACGTGAACAACGCCGTGAAGTGAAAAACCAAGGTGGTATTAATATTACTCATGGTGATCGTTCAGGTAAGTTGGTGTTTGAGTGTGAAAACTTAAATATGACGTTTGATGATAAAACCATTATTAACGCGTTAGATTTATTGATGATACGCGGCGATAGATTGGCTTTAATTGGTGCTAACGGTACAGGTAAATCAACCTTAATTAAGTTGATTATGGATAAGATCCAACCTACTTCAGGTACTATGCGCAGTGGCGTTAATTTAGAAGTAGCTTATTTTGACCAACACAGAGAAGCCCTTGATTTAAATAAAACGGTTCAAGATACCGTTGCTGAAGGTAAACAAGAAGTAACCGTTAATGGTAAAACACGCCATGTTTTAGGTTATCTACAAGACTTTTTGTTTAGCCCTAAACGTGCAAGAACACCGGTAAGAGCATTATCAGGCGGAGAGAAAAACCGTTTATTATTAGCACGCTTATTTTTACGCCCTAGTAACTTACTGATACTGGATGAGCCAACAAACGATTTGGATATAGAAACCCTTGAATTATTAGAAGAAGTCGTTGCAAATTATTCAGGAACGGTTATTTTAGTCAGCCATGATCGTGATTTTGTGAATAACTGTGTAAACACTTGTTTGTATTTTGATGGTACAGGTGACGTAACGCATATTGTTGGTGGCTACGATGATGTAGATAGTTATGTGGCTTATAAAAATGAACAACGAAAAAATTTAGCGGGTAGTGCGGGTAAGAAAAAAGAAGATAAAAAAACAACTTCTTCAGTTAAAACAGCCGTAGCAAAACCAGAAAAGAAAAAACTATCATTTAAAGAAACAAAAGAATTAGAAGCTTTACCATTACAAATTGAAGAACTAGAAAAGTTAATAACGGCTTTGCAAGAAGAAGTTAATCAGTCTGATTTTTTTACTGCTAATGATGAGTCACATACGAAAAAAATATTGAACCAGCTCGAAGAAACTGAGTCGAAGCTTGAAGTAACTTATGCTAGATGGCAAGAGTTAGATGAATTGTAATAAAAAATTGAGAGTTAAGTCGTTAATGAAAATATTTGCAAAAAGAATACTCGCTTTAGGAATTTATAGTGCTTTAACTAGTGCTTCGGTACAAGCTGCAACCTATGAGGTTATTGATAAAGGGGCAGGAGAGACTCACAAATATACTTTTGCTCAACAAGAAAACAATGCGGGTGAAATGGTTATTTCAGGTACTCAAGCATATAGTTTTGCAGTTCAATATCAATTTTTAAACGAAACTGACTTTGATAATATTATTAGCAATGCAGCTTTGAACCATGAAGTGGTATTTGGTGTTGGTGATATTGAAGATGAAGAAGCGTTAAGAAATGGTAATCCGACTGAAAATGATAGCTTTTGGGCGGTTAATTATTTAATTAGTAAACAAGGCGATTTTACTTATCAACAATATGGTGATGTCGCTGCCATGATTAACTTAAATAGTAATACAGAAGAGATTACGGTATTTGATACTACTTTTGAGGGGACAAACGAACTAACCCGTTCAACATCTGACCTGATTAACGGTATTACAGATAAAGGTTGGATATATGGAACAGCAAGTGCTCCATTCATTCCCCGTGAATATATTCTTGATGATAATAATGACGACACCGATGATGAAACTATAACCTACTTTGCTAGTGACTTTTCTAGTAGGGGTTTTTATTCTCTTGATAAAGGTAACACTATTATTCCTTTAATGGCGCCTGAGTCTACCTATGGTGGTTTATCTGCAATTTCTGAAATAAGTGAAACAGGTATTGCGATTGGTTTTGCAACCACGAGTATAACTGAAGAGGCCCAAGCCAGCATCAGTGAAGCAAAAAATAGGGTTGATAATCCTATTGATTGTGAGGATGCAGAGCAATTAAAAAGAACGCCATTACTTATTTGTATTAGCAATGTATTAGCCGAAGACGGCTTAACTTTAAACAATTTATATTCAACCGCTGCAATTAAATGGACAATTAATGATAATGGTGATGTAGAGGAGTTTGAACCCTTAGGCTTTTTAATTACGCCTCATGTTGATGATGAAAGAGGTTTACAAAGTGTTGCTCAAGCCGTAAATGATGATGGAACCATTGTAGGTTATTCAGAAGGTTGGTTTGATAACGATGTAATGGACCCAGAAGTAGACGAATTTAAATTAACTTATGCGGTCATGTTTAAAGACGGTAACGTTTACGATTTAAATACAGATCATGAAACTTATTATAATTCTAGAGCAAACGATATTAATGATGTAGGTACTGCGGTAGGGTATGTACAGTCTATTATTGGCGGTGTAACGACCAATTCATTCTATTATATTGATACAAATAATGTTAGTGACTTAGAAATGATCATGCCTGATAGCTTTTTTACAGGAAGTTCAACTACAGCTAAAGCCATTAATAATAATGGTTTAATTGTAGGGCAAGGTGAAGTGGAAACGCATGTTGTTGCAAGTGGAATTCCAAGAAGAACTCATGGTTTTTTATATGACACGAATACTGACACTTTTACTGATTTAAATACGCTTCTTACTTGTGAGTCAGATTATATTATTATTGATGCTAAAAGTATTAATGATAATAATGAAATATCAGCAAGTGCGCTTACTAAAACTAACGCAAGAGACTTTTTTGGAAATGAGGTTTTGGATACTAAAGGTGACCCTATTCAAGAAGAAGTTGTTAGGGCAGTAAAATTACAACCGATTAATGGCGAAATTGATAATTGCTCAGAGGTTGAAGAGAAAATTGAAAGACAAGGTGCTAGTTTTGGTTTGTTTATGCCACTTGTTTTATTAGTAGTAGGCTTTAGAAGAAAGCTTTTTAAGTAATAACAAATACATACCTGTTTTATTAATTGAACGGGTAAGTCTTATACCAAGTATAAAATAAGTCAATTCATTAATGTTTTGGTATTAGATATAAAAAAACACCTTAAAGATAAGGTGTTTTTTTGTTTTCAGGATTAGCATTAATCCTTAAAAGCATACAAAGCTAGTTTGAATTAAAAAGCTGAAGTATCTGTAAATAAACCTACTTTTAAGTCTTTAGCGGTGTAAATTACTTTTCCGTCAACCGCCACTGTACCGTCAGCAATACCCATAAATAATTTACGCTTAATTACACGTTTAAAGGTAATGGTATACGTTACTTTTTTAGCTGTAGGTAATACTTGCCCAGTAAATTTAACTTCTCCCACACCTAGCGCACGACCTCTACCTGGTCCGCCAGACCATGCTAAGTAAAAACCGACTAATTGCCACATGGCATCTAGGCCTAAACAACCCGGCATTACTGGGTCGCCTTTGAAATGACAATCGAAAAACCATAAGTCAGGGTTTATATCAAGTTCAGCAATAATTTCACCTTTACCGTGTTCACCGCCGTCTTCATTAATTTTTATGATGCGATCCATCATGAGCATGTTGTCAGAAGGTAACTGGCTATTGCCTTCACCAAACATTTCACCCGTACCTGCTTTTATTAAATCTTCTTTAGTGTAAGCGTTTTTTTGTTCCATGATTTAGGATCCCAACTTTTGATTACTTTAATATTAAATTTTAGGGCGCTACTTTAGCGAACACTTGTACACTAAACAACTCTGATTTGTTAAAAAACACATTTTTATTGCCTTTTTTAAGGTTATGCGTAACCATATTGCCTATTGTAGGGGATAAATAGGTTGTGTTATGACTGAAGTGGTTAAAAAAAAGGCGATGACAAACGCTGAAAAGCAAAAAAAGTATAGAGAAAGACAAAAAGAAAAAGGTAAAAGAGAGATGCGGGGTTACTTATCTCAAGAAGCATTAGAATGTTATCAATTGATATCAGAGCAAACACAATGGTCAGACAGTATGATCATGAGTAATGCCGTTCGGTTGACTTACGCAGCATATAAAAATGGTCAAATTGGTTTATTAAACAGTTGGCTGACTAAAAATAAACTATAATTGTATAATGTATTCACGTTGGTTTTTATTTGTTTTCCGAAAAATCTAATAATTTTATTGTGTTACATTAAATTTTACTTATACTCTAGTTGGCTATGATTTATTCTTTTTTAATCCTATATTTATAGGTTGAGGTGTTAGTGCATTGATTAATGTTTTACTTGTTGATGATCATGAATTAGTAAGAACGGGGATCCGTAAAATTCTTGATGAAGTAAAAGGACTTAAGGTGATCGGTGAAGCGTCTACGGGTGAAGAGGCTGTTCAATTTTGCCGAAAAAATGAACCTGATGTTGTTTTAATGGATATGAATATGCCTGGTATTGGAGGCTTAGAAGCGACTAAAAAAATTATTCGTTATTCTCCTGATATTAAAATTATTGTGTTAACTGTTTATACTGAAGACCCCATTCCTACTAAAGTTATGCAAATTGGTGCTGCTGGTTATTTAACTAAGAGTGCTGGACCTGATGAAATGGTTAATGCTATTCGTGCGGTTCATAGTGGCCAACGATACATTACACCTGATATTGCGCAACAAATGGCGTTAAGTCAGTTTAAGTCTTCAGAAGAAAACCCGTTTAATTTATTATCTGAAAGAGAATTGCAGATAATGCTAATGATAACGCGTGGTGAAAAAGTTCCAGATATATCTGAACAATTAATGTTAAGTAGTAAAACGATTAATAGCTATCGCTATAGAATGTTTGAAAAACTTAATGTGGGTAATGATGTAGAACTTACTCATTTGGCTATACGACATGGAATGTTAAAAACTGAAAAGCTATAAACTTGTCTGAAAATACTTCTTTAGAACATTCAACTTTTGATCATAAATCCTTTTTATCCTCTGTTAGTGAACAAGCAGGGGTATATAGGATGTATGATCAAAAAAATACTATTATCTATGTTGGCAAAGCTAAAAACCTTAAAAAAAGGTTAGCAAGCTATTTTAGAAAAGATGTAGGCAGTAATAAAACTAAAGCTTTAGTCAACCGTATTAATGTTATTGATGTAACAGTAACGCACACGGAAGGTGAAGCGTTAATTTTAGAAAATAACTACATTAAAAAATACCAACCTAAATACAATATTCTTTTAAGAGACGATAAGTCTTATCCTTATTTACTGATCACCGATCATAAACATCCTAAACTTGGTTTACACCGTGGTGGTAGAAAAGTTAAAGGTGAATACTTTGGCCCTTATCCTACTGTAGGCGCAGTGTGGGAAAGCTTAAGGTTAATGCAGAAGCTTTTTCCGTTGCGACAATGTGAAGACAGTTATTATAGAGCGCGTTCTCGTCCGTGTTTACAGTTTCAGTTGGGACGTTGTTCAGCGCCTTGCGTCGATCAAATTTCGCAAGAAGAATACGGCGAGCAAGTTAAGTTAGCTAAGTTATTTCTTAGAGGAAAAAACTCAGACGTAATCAAAGAGCTTGTTCATAAAATGGAAGTGTCTAGTAGCCAACTCGAATTTGAAAAAGCGGCTAAATATAGAGATCAAATAGCGACGTTAAGAAAAGTACAGCAACAACAATATGTAAGTGGTATAGCGTCTGAACTAGATGTGGTTGGTTTACACCGTATTAGAAATTTAGCCTGTATTCATATTTTGTTTATTCGCGACCAAAAAATATTAGGTAGTAAAAGCTATTTTCCAACGGTGCCTCTTGATACGGAAGATAGCGAAATTATTGAAGCCTTTATTAGTCAACATTATTTAGGTGATGATCTTAAAGCAGCGCGTATACCTAAAGAAATTGTTATTCCTCATGCTATTGAATCAATTAAAGAACTTAAAAAGTTGTTAAGCGAACAAGCTGAAAACGACGTGAAAATTTCACACAATGTTCGATCGGAAAGAACACAATACTTAAAACTGGCTCAAACCAATGCCACTAATGCATTATTAACTAAAAACAGTGAAAAAGAGTCCATTCAAGCGCGTTTTGCTGCATTGAATGAAGTATTTGAACTAACGGGTGGTATAAATCGCTTAGAGTGTTTCGATATTAGCCATACGATGGGGCAACAAACTGTCGCGTCTAATGTTGTGTTTGATCAAAACGGTCCTTTAAAGAGTGATTACAGGCGTTATAACGTGCATGGTATTACACCCGGTGATGATTATGCGGCTATGGCATTTGCTCTGAATAAACGTTATTTGAATGCAAGTTTAGAAAAAATGCCTGATATTGTTTTTATTGACGGTGGTAAAGGGCAGCTGGCAGAGGCTGAACAATTTTTTGCTGAATTAAAACTTGATAAAACACCGTTACTTGTTGGTGTGGCAAAAGGGGAGTCGCGTAAGCCTGGATTAGAGACGTTAATTTTAGCGGGGAGTCATCAACTTATTTCTTTACCTGCAACATCTCCAGCTTTGCATTTAGTACAGCATATTAGAGATGAGTCGCATCGGTTTGCTATTGCTGGTCACAGAGCAAAACGTCAAAAAGTTAGTAAAAAATCAGCATTAGAATCTATTGAGGGAATAGGCGCTAAAAAAAGACAAGCCTTATTAAAGTATTTAGGTGGAATGCAAGAAGTATTAGCAGCTGATATTGAAACCTTAACTAAAGTTCCAGGTATTAGTAAGGTACTGGCTCAAAATATTTATGATGCTCTGCATGACAATTAAGTCTTAATCTGTGTAAAATGATATCTTTCAAACGCTGTGAAAATAAAAGTAGATTATGTGGACTATTCCCAATCAAGTTACCTTATTTAGAATTATATTAATTCCTGTTTTTGTTCTAGTTTTTTACCTTCCTATTTCTTGGAATCATTTTGGTGCTTTTGTTGTTTTTTGGTTTGCCGCCATTAGTGATGCTGTTGATGGTTACTTAGCTCGACGTTTAAATCAATCTTCAGCTTTTGGTGCATTTATCGACCCCGTTGCTGATAAGTTAATGGTTGTTTGTGCACTTGCTATGTTAATAGAAGATTATAATGTGTGGTATATCACTATATCTGCAGCTTTAATGATTTCTCGCGAAATATTTATCAGCGCCTTACGGGAATTTATGTCTTCACGCGGAAAAAGAGATGTTATTGCGGTATCTAATTCAGGTAAATATAAAACGGCTGCTCAAATGTTAGGCATTATGGGACTTATTTGGCAACCGACTTATGATATTCCTTTTATTTTATTCGATATTCCTCAAGAATTTTTCATGTTTTTAACTTATAGCTTTTATTTTGTTGCAACAATTTTAACTTTTACGTCAATGTGGAGTTATTTTAAAGCAGCTTGGCCAGAGCTAAAAGCTAAATAATAACCATATTTTGTAAGGTATTAGCTAAAAAAACACCATTTAAGCCGCTTTTTGAGCACTTGAAATAAATTTAGGATTTAAGTGTTGACTCATCATAATATCAATGTAAAATGCGTTTCCAGTTGACAGGGAGTCAACAGATGAAGCGGCTGTAGCTCAGTTGGTAGAGCATCACGTTGCCAACGTGAATGTCACGAGTTCGAGTCTCGTTAGCCGCTCCAATTTCTCTTAAGAGAATATATAAGGAAATACTACTCAACTCGTAGTGAATGATTTGGCGGGTTGGCAGAATGGCTATGCAGCGGATTGCAAATCCGTGGACCTCGGTTCGACTCCGGGACCCGCCTCCATAATGCCCGGGTGGTGGAATTGGTAGACACAAGGGATTTAAAATCCCTCGCTCATAGAGCGTGACGGTTCAAGTCCGTCTCCGGGTACCATTTCATTATTGCAGGTTGGGTAAAGACTACATATTGGCGTATGTAGGTGTTTGAAAAGTAAAAGATGTGCGCGGCTGTAGCTCAGTTGGTAGAGCATCACGTTGCCAACGTGAATGTCACGAGTTCGAGTCTCGTTAGCCGCTCCAATCTTTTACAAAATGTTATAAGTTTACTTATGATGTGAAGCGGCTGTAGCTCAGTTGGTAGAGCATCACGTTGCCAACGTGAATGTCACGAGTTCGAGTCTCGTTAGCCGCTCCAACTTCCATTTTACGATGGAGTAGGGAACCAATCTCTACTATAAAAAATGCTTTTCCCGATGCCCGGGTGGTGGAATTGGTAGACACAAGGGATTTAAAATCCCTCGCTCATAGAGCGTGACGGTTCAAGTCCGTCTCCGGGTACCATCTTCATTTCTTTGAAGTGTAAATATACTATTTTAGTTAAAATTCATATTAAATAAATTTATCTTTATTTAATATAAGTAGGGAACCAATCTCTACTATAAAAAATGCTTTTCCCGATGCCCGGGTGGTGGAATTGGTAGACACAAGGGATTTAAAATCCCTCGCTCATAGAGCGTGACGGTTCAAGTCCGTCTCCGGGTACCATATTTTACAGAAAAGACATTTTTATTATTTTACTAAACGATTATAACTCTTAGCCGTTGACAGCTAATATCATCTCGCTACAAATCTTATTTACACTCTACTATTCAAGCTGTATCAGTTCCGCTAATTCATTTATCCTTAATATAATACCAACTTTCAAAAACTTATTGAGCAAGCTGGTATTATTCATGAAAGTAGTATGATTTTAAATTATGTCATGGTTACAAATTCTTCAGCTGACGTAGGATGGATAGCAATGGTATTATCAAAATCTGCTTTAGTTGCTCCCATTTTCAGCGCAACAGCAAAACCTTGTAATAACTCGTCACTACCAAAACCAATAGAATGAATGCCTATTATCTTTTCTTCTTTACCTAAACATACAAGTTTCATACGAGTAGGGTCTCGATAGTCTTCAGTTATCGCTTGATAAAGTGCTGTAAATTGCGAGGTATATACTTTCACATTTTCTTCACCGTATTTTTCAATTGCTTCAGGTTCAGATAAACCTACGGTACTAATAACAGGGTGACTAAATACTACCGTAGCTACGTTATTGTAATCTAAATGCAGATCAAGTTTATTATTGAATAGTCGTTCTGATAAACGACGCCCTGCGGCAACGGCTGTAGGGGTTAATTGAATACGTCCGGTGTTATCACCCACAGCATAAATATTATGAATATTTGTATTTTGATATTTATCGGTTGGAATAAAACCCTGTGCATCGGTTTCGATACCAGCCGCTGCTAAGTTTATTCCATCGGTTGCGGGTATACGTCCTATCGCCCAAATAAGTTTGTCGACTGGACCTAATGATTTCCCATTAGTAAAGTGGATCGTTACTTGCCCGTCATCATGTTTTTCAATACGTTTTGGAGTCGAGTTTTTATGAAGAGTAGGGCCATGTTTAGCCATTTGTTCTACCAATGTATCACTGAGCATAGGATCAAAGCTGCGTAAGGGTTTATCTTTACGAATAACTAAATCTGTTTTTGTTCCTAACGCATGAAAAACACCAGCAAGCTCAACGGCAATATAGCCAGCCCCCACGACGACTACACTTTTAGGTTGTTCTGTTAAAGCAAAAAAGCCGTCTGAATCTATTCCGTATTCGGCACCTTCAATATTTGGGATCTGTGGGCGTCCGCCAGTAGCAATTAAAATATGGTCGGCAGTGTAAATTTTTCCATCAACATTAAGTGTATTTTTGTCAATGAATTTGGCAAAACCTTTAATTAAAGTAACCTTGTTTTTTTCAAACCCTCTTCCGTAAGCTGCATGTATTCGTTGGATGTACTCTTCACGGTTTTTTACCATTGTTGACCAGTTGTATCCGTTGTTAACTACCTTAAAACCATAGTCAGCAGAGTATTTTAATGCATCGGCAATTTGTCCTGCATACCACATAGCCTTTTTTGGCACACAACCTACGTTTACACAGGTTCCCCCAACAGTTTTGGCTTCTATTATAGCTACTTTTTTACCATGTAAAGCTGCTCGGTTAGCAGAGGCTATACCTCCGCTTCCGCCACCAATAGCGATATAGTCAAAATGCTGTGTCATTACGTTTCCCCTAAAATTATAAATTAAATAAAAGTTACTGAGTAAGAACCAACAATTATTGATTATCAAATAAACTAAACTAAAGTTAAGTTGGTGTAACAAAAAGATATCACGTTATCACTGACCTATTATTGAATGGTTATATAGCCTACTCAGCTTAGTGCAATAGATAAAATAACTAGCATATTGTCAATCACCTTCAAATAATATTCATGGTCTGGTAACTACATATCATTTTCATACTAAATGCCGAATATATTAGATTAATGGTAGTTAAGACATATTGCATGTTTGAAACTAATAAGAATTCTATAAAACTCTATCGGGGAATAAAAAGAATGAAAATAATAAAAATATCAAAACAAATTATTACAAATGTAGGATATGGATTGGCGCTATCTGCTACATCTATAGCGGTTAATCAGGCAATCGCTCAGGAGACTGAAGACACTTCAAGAGTTAAGGCTATAGAAGTTATTCAAATCAATGCAACTAAAAGACCTGCCACGATACAAGATGTACCCGTATCGGTTGCGGCTGTAACGGCTGATACTATAGAAAAAGTCGGTATAAACGATGTTGAAGACTTATCTATTCTAATACCTAACTTTGAAATTAATAGTGCTGGTATTCTTCCTAATCTTTATGTACGTGGTCTAGGCGGCGGAACATCTCACTCTATTGAACAGTCTGTTGGGCGTTTTGCTGATGATGTATATATTAGCCGCGCGGCAATTAACCTTCATCCATTAATGGATGTTGATGCGATAGAAGTACTTAGAGGGCCTCAAGGTACTTTGTTCGGGAAAAACACAGCGGCTGGTGCCATGATTTTACGAACAGCTAACCCTGAAAGTGACTTTAGCTACGGGTTAGATCTTTCAGCCAGTACATTTGAAACTAATGGTGGAACTAAAGAGATTTCTGGTTTTGTAACTGGAGCCCTTAGTGATACCGTTGATGGTCGATTAGCAGTAATGTACCGTGATAAAGAAGGTTATTACATTAATACAATGGATGGCCCTGACGGAGCTGATCGTAAAGATTATGGTGTACGTAGCAAGTTTGCTTGGCAGGCCTCTGATCAAACTACCGTAAAATTAAAATTAGAATATTTTAAACTTGAGGAATTCGGTTCTGATGCGGCTGAAATCAATGCCTTAGGTGGGCCTCCATTACAAGTATGGCAAAGTTTAGCTAATGCATCTGGAGCTGATGGTAGCACAATAACTGAACCTGCTTTAGATTGGGTAGTACATTATAATTGTGGTCCAGCATTAGATGTAATTACAGGTGAAGATAATGGCTCATTCTGTCCATCTCGCGACCAAGAATCTACAAACGTAACATTAAATGTGGATCATGAATTTGACGCAGGTACCTTAACTTTTGTTTCTGCTGTGCAAAACTATGAATACTCACATAAATTTCATGGTTTAGACATGGGGCTAGCAAATCTATTTAGAGCCATTCGTGAAGAAGAATATGACGGTTTTAGTCAAGAAGTTCGCTTCACTTCATTAGAAAGCGATACGTTTGATTATATTGTTGGATTTTATTACGAAGATAGTAGTCTAGCGCGTGATCAAACGTCTCATTTTAACTTGCCCGCTCTTGGTGGAGCAAAAATCACAGAAGAAGAACCATGGACTCAAGATACAGAAACCTTTGCTGTTTTTGGTCAAGCTCGATGGAAATTTACTGATGATATGACCTTTATTTTTGGTGGTCGTTGGGCAACAGAAGAAAAAGATTTTGCCTTTAGACGATACATAAATGAGTACCAAACTCAAAATCTTTTACACCCAGATGAGGGAGATGAAGTTAATCGCACTGAAACTCACAGCGAAAGTAAATTTACACCATCATTTACCTTTCAATGGGAGCCAACCGACGACATAAACCTTTTTGCTACTTATTCTCAAGGTCATAAAACGGGTGGATTTAGTGATCGAATTGATGAACAGGATGCTGAAATTGAATTTGATCCAGAAGTTGTAACTAGCTTTGAAATTGGTAGTAAAAGTTCATGGTTAGATGGTACGTTAAATTTAAACATTACAGCATTTAGTATGGATATTGAAGGTCTTCAACTTGCTACTCAGTTAGCCGGTTCTGTAGCGCAATTTACTGTAGGAAATGCAGCCGATAGTACAAGTGAAGGGGTAGAGCTAGAACTCATGTGGTACGCTCATGATAACTGGACTTTCGGTGGTAACTTCGCTTATACCGACGCGACTTATGATTCTTTTGTTGGTGCAGCTGATTGTGATGACTCTTTCCGTAACTCAAGTGGTGTATGTGATTTAAGTGGTCAACCGTTAATTTACGCTCCAAAAACTAAAGGTGCAGTATTTGCTGAGTTTTATGTGGATGATATTTTTGATGGCTTTTGGGACTTTAGTGCACGTACTGATATAGCCATGTCAGGCGATGTATATACTGATATAACGTATAAACCCACCGTTAAACAAGACTCTTATGAAACGTACAATGCAAGTATGCGCTTTATTTCGCCAGATGAAGATATTGTTATTTCGTTAGTAGGTAAAAACTTAACAAACGAGAAAATAATGGCTTGGGGCGTACCTTCAGGGCCTAACATTCTTGCGGCTATGTCGCCTCCTCGTGAAATTATGCTTAAAGTGAAGTTTCGTTACTAATAAGTAGAGCATTAATATAAGAATTAAGGCTTTGAATCATGTAAATTTTCAAAGCCTTAATTTTAATAAACGAGTTGAGGTATTTATGCCTATTATTACACCTACTTATAAACCCGTTACTGAGTTGAAAGGGTTGCATTTATATCATGCAGGAATTTCTAATTGTTCTATGCGAGTACGTATTGTGCTCGAAGAAAAAAAACTTGCTTGGGTAAGTCACCATCTAGACTTAGTGAAGAGAGAACATATAACTGAAGAATACTTTGGTATTAACCCTAATGGGGTTGTTCCAACACTTGTTCATGATGGAAAAGTGATTATAGAGTCTGACGATATTATTGAATATTTAGATGCTCAATTTCCTGAAGTTCCGCTCTGTCCTAAAAATTTAAGTGATTTAAATACTATGAAGTGGTGGTTGAGCTCTGCAATTGAAATTCATGTAAAAGCAATTAAAACGTATATTTATTATAAAAAAATACGTGGAAAAATGCAGATGAGTAAAGAGCAAGAACAAAAATATAAAAGCTTACAAACTAACACTGAATTACTAAGATTTCATGATGTTAGTAGCAGTGATAATGGTTTTTCAGACGAAGAAATCAATCAAGCAGAAAGCATTATAAAAGATTTTTTTTATAAAGCTAACGAGATATTAAAAGATCAAACGTGGTTGGCAGGGGAAAGTTTTTCCTTAGCTGATGTCGCGTGGGTCCCATTACATTTTACATTAAAAGGCGCAGGTTTTTCTTTTAATGAATTTCCCGAAGTTGAAGCGTGGGCTGAAAAAATAGCCGTGCGTGAAAGTTTTAAAAAAGGTGTTTTGGACTGGTGTCCAACATTTTAGCTCAAAATTTAAGAGGAAAAGTTATGATCGATTTATACCATCATGGTTCGTCAGTATGTGCAGCAAAAGTTAGATTTGCATTAACTGAAAAAGAAGTACAAGTAGACAACTCTCATTATATTGACATATTGAAAGGGGAACAGTTTACCGAAGAATATATGAAAATAAACCCTAAGGCGGTAGTGCCTTCACTTATTCATGATGGTCAAGTGATAAATGAATCTACTGTTATTTGTGAATATGTTGATGAAGTGTTTCCTGGTCCTAATTTGAAACCTAAATCGGCTTATGATCGTACACAAATGCGAATATGGACAAAAGCTGTTGATGAACAATTACATCCTGCTTGTGGTGAACTTACTTTTGTATGTTGCCATCGCCATATTATTAGACGTTTAGGTGAAGAAAAATTAAAAGAATTTTTAAGTAGTACACCTGATCAATCAGTAACTTCTAAGTGGAAAGAGCGTAAAAAACAAATCGTAGTAGAAGGATTTGAAGCTCCAGGCATTGAAGATACCATAAGACTTTATGATGGCTATTTAAAGAAAATGGAAGAAGCACTAACTCATAATACTTGGTTAGCAGGTGAAGAGTTTTCTTTAGCTGATATTGCTTTAACTCCTTATATAAACCGCTTAGATATGTTGAGCATGTCGGGTATGTGGGAAAATGGACGTTTTCCCAAAGTAACCCAATGGTTCAATAACATTAAAAGCAGACCTAGTTTTAACTCTTCATTTCTAGAGTGGTGTCCACCAGAGTTAACAAAAGATCTTGCAGATTTTGGTGCTCAGAGTTGGCCAGATGTAAAACGTATAATCGGTATGTAGTTATATTAATGAACTGAAAATGTAGGTGATAAAATGAAACAATTTGAAGGAAAAGTAGCCGTTATTACAGGGGCAGCTCAGGGCATAGGAGCTGCTTATGCCAAAGGTTTAGCTTCACAAGGTGCAAAAGTAGTTTTAGCCGATGTATCTGACCCAAAAGATGTTGTAGACGAGATCATTGCCGAAGGTGGCGAAGCATTAGGTTGTATAACTGATGTAACTAGTAACGACTCTCTTAATGATCTAGTCGCTTTAACTGAAGCAAAGTTTGGGCCTATTGAAATATTAATTAATAATGCAGCAATATTTGCGAGTTTAACACTGAAACCGTTTACTGAAATCTCGGAAGATGAGTGGGATTTAGTGATGAAAGTAAATGTTAGAGGGCCTTTTCAGTGTGCTAAAGCAATAGTACCTAGTATGCGTAAAAATGGTCGAGGAAAAATTATAAATATTTCTTCAGGAACCTTTTTAAGAGGTGCTCCAATGTTCAGCCATTACGTAACATCTAAAGGAGCTATAGTTGGACAAACTAGAGCTTTAGCGGCTGAATTGGGCCAAGATAATATTCATGTTAATTGTATTTTAGTTGGCTTAACTGAAAGTGAAGGTGTAAAAAATCATCAGCAATTAGGTAAAGCAAAAGCACCAACGTTGGCAGCTAGAGTAATAAAGCGTGAAATGTTACCTGAAGATCTTTTAGGTACGCTTTATCATCTTGCTAGTGAAAGTAGTGATTTTATTACAGGACAATGTCTGAACGTAGACGGCGGTGCGCTAAACTACTAATAATATGTTGGAGAAAAACATGAGTAAATTTAATACTGGTAATCTAAGTGAAAATTATGATGGAATTTGGATTGATAACAAACCAGTAGAAGCGTCTGATGGTGGAGTATTTGATGTACTTAACCCTTTAGATGATAGCCTATATAGAAAAGTAGCAGAAACTACGGTAACGGATGTTGATACTGCAATTCGTTCAGCACATGAAGCATTTCAAACATATGGAAAAACAAGCGCTAAAGAACGTGAAAAATTACTTGTTAAAGCTGCTGAATTATTAGATGAGCGTATAGAAGAATTTAAAGATATTTTAATCGATGAAGCCGGTTCTACTTATCGCAAAGCTACGTTCGAAGCAGAAAAGTCGGTAACATTTTTAAGAGCTGCTGCTGGTATGGTGCGTCAAGTTTCAGGGAAAACTTTACCTACCGACTACCCTGGTAAATTAAGCATGACATTACGTAAACCACGTGGTGTAGCCGCTGTTATAACGCCTTTTAATGTACCATTAATTAAAGCGGTTAGACTATGTGCTAATGCATTAGCTACAGGCTGTACTGTTGTTTTATTGCCATCAGAAATGACCCCTGTACTTGCATTGCGTTTTGCTGAATTATTAGCTGATGCGGGCTTTCCTGCAGGTGCTGTAAACGTAATACCTGGTAATGGTTTTAAAATAGGTGATAGCTTAACAACTCATCCATTAATTAAAGCGGTTACATTTACTGGTTCTACCGTTGTGGGTAAGCATATTCAAAAATTGTGTGCAGAACACAACAAGCCGGTAACACTAGAACTTGGTGGTAAAAGCCCATTAGTTGTTTTAGATGACGCTAATCTAAAAGAAGCCGTTACAGGGGCATTACGTGGTATTTTCATGCATCAAGGTCAAGCGTGTATTGGTTCAAGCCGTGTTTATGTAGAGAAAGGTGTTTACCCTAAGTTTATTGAAATGTATGCACAATTTGCATCTAAAATAGGGCGTGGTGACTTACGTGACCCTGAGACTATTATTGGACCAATTATAACACCAAGGCAACGTGAGCGTATCAAATCACATATAGACGATGCGGTAAGTAAAGGTGCAACTGTTGCAGCAGGTGGAACTTGGATTGGAAATCGTTGTGAACCAACCATTTTACTTAACGTGACAGAAGAAATGAACGTATGTAAAGAAGAGACGTTTGGACCTGTTGTTAGTGTATATGAAGTGGATTCTTTCGAAGAAGCATTAGCAAAAGCTAACGATAGTATTTACGGTTTAAGCTCCGCTATTTATACCAGCAATCTTCATAAAGCGATGGAATTTGCAAATTCTATTGAAGCTGGTATGTGCCATATCAATAGCCCTACAATATCAGATGAAGCACATGTACCGTTTGGTGGTGTTGGCGATAGTGGTATTGGTAGAGAAGGTACGGAAGCTGATATTGAGCTGTTTACTGAAATAAAATGGGTTACCATTCAAAATTAAGATGGAATAACATACTACAGCTTGGGGTATAGTGTTATTACTTCAGTTACTTGCGTATTACGAGTAATAACACTTTTACAAAAGAATGCTTTTAGTTATTTTTTTAAATAGTTTCAGGCATTCTAATATACCTATTACCATTCTAACACTCTTAAATACCAATCAAGATGCTTATTTCAGAGTGCTTGAGCGATATCAATTCAAGGCAATGTAATGCTTTTTATAATGGTCGCTCCCTTATAAAAAGCATTATATATTGATACGTATCAAACATTATCTTGCTTCAATAACCTACCATTGCTTTACTTCTTTATAATGTGCTGGAAATTAACGTGTCTAGAGAACATATAGAATTTATTCAATCGCAAGTATTACCATGGCAGTCATGTCCTTTTCAATGTGATGTTCAATATAAAGAACTGAGTGTTGATCAAAAAACTCAAGCAACCACAGGTGTTTTTAAATATAAAAAAAACTGGCTTGAAGAGGAGGCTTATTGGTTAGCATCTGAAGAAGAGTTTTTTGTTCTTAAGGGCGAAATTGAAATTAATAAGATCCGTTATACTGAAGGGTATTATGGATATTTTCCCGCAAGCTATTTACGAAAAACTGTAAAAGCTAATAAATATACCGTATTAATACGTTTTATCGACCAGTCACCTCAGCCTATTTACTATCAATATGGCGACCCTTTACCTGTAATGAAAAAAGATGCTATAGAAGGAATAAACAGCTTTGATATGCAATGGGATAAAGGCGTACAAGATGAAAAACTACTGCATTTAGACTTTGGTCGTAAAATATTAAGAATAGATCCTTCAACTAAAGCAAAAACATTTCTTTATATGGTGTCGCCACAAACTTATCCGCAGCAATGGAAAGGCCCTAAAGAGTCCCATCCAACCGTGGAAGAATCTTTTTGTGTTACAGGATCGTTAGCTGGTGAGCATGGTGTTATGCGAACGGGTGCCTATTTTTGGCGACCACCTGAAATACCACACGGCCCATATGGTTCACGAACTGGAGCGGTATTACTCATCCGTTTTGTTGGCGGCGAACATATTAATCATTGGTCACAAGAGTTGTATCCTTTTACTTTTGATCCCGATTATGAACCTATTTTACCTGAACGTTTACAAAGTATAGGTAAGAAAGAATGGTTGCCTGAACCTTTTTAAGGACTAGGTTACCCAAGTTCAGGTTAAATAGGCCTAAATCTATTTAGGCCTATCAACGGCTTAACTATAAAAAGCTTCAACAGTGCCTTTTAAAGTAATTAAAAGTGGCTGACCTCTACGATCTAACGCTTTAGGAGAGGGGATTTTTATCCAACCTTCGCTAATGCAGTATTCTTCCACATTAAAATGTTGCTTACCATTAAGTTTAATACCAATAGTATGTTCGAAAATTTCTTCTACATGGTGTGGGCTACGTGGATTACCTGAAAGGCGATCAGGTAAATCTGGAAGCGATTTAGTATCATTCATATTTTTTGCCTGAAGTAAGAAAATAAAAAAGTGCGCTATTGTAGACAAGATAAGCCTAACGCTCAAGAACTGCTGTAGAATTTAGTGATAGGGGTTTTACTTTATACTAATTTCACCGTTATAAGTTGTACAGAACGAGAAATAATAAAGCCGCTTAAAATTATATTTTAAGCGGCTTTATTTTTGTATGGTCGGAGTGACAAGATTCGAACTTGTGACCTCACGTCCCCCAGACGCACGCGCTACCAAGCTGCGCTACACCCCGAATAAGCAAACATATGAGGGCTAACTGTTCGCTGCGTACATATTAATGATTTATAAAACGAATGCAATGTAAATTAAAGGCATATAGTTTCAACTGGCTAAATAATATGCTACCCCATAAATTCTATCGAATTATTGCTTATGAATTAATCTGTTTCGGCTAAAGGTTTATTAAAGCGTTTAATAAAGTTAACACCATCAATCATTAATGGAAAATCTGTGTTTACAGAAATAGGTTTTTGCAATTGTCTTGAATAACTTTGAAACTCGCCATTTTTATCAATAAATACCGACTTATCTTTATTAAAAACAATAATGCCTGACTCAATCGTATTAGCAATAACACGGTTCGACTTCACCGTAAGTATGTTTTGTCCGTTAACAATTTTTTGAGCGCTAGCTTTACAGTTAAGCCACTCACTTAATAACGTTGGCTGAATATCCATATGGCTTGTTAGGCGTTTTAATTTATCGCTGTTTCTTTCAGGTATTACTAATAGAGAAGGTTTAATAGATAAACTGTCTTGTATATTTTTATTGCCAATTGAACTGACAAAAACAATGTCTTTTACACTTTTTTGACGTTGAGATAATAGTAGCGCGTCTATAAATAATTCAGCTTGAGCTGTGCTTTCATCATCAAAATAAAACACATGTAAACCAGCATTTAATTGATTAAGTTTTTCTGTAAAACTTTTTTCATTAGAGCTAAATATAAGTGACGATACACCTGTTAACTCATAAGTATTATCAAACCACTCTTTAAACCATAATGTTTCAATACTTGATGGGCTATTAGATACAACGGTAAGATCCGACGATAAGCCTCTACGCTCTATTTCTTGAAATAATAACGGTTTTATATCTTGAGATAAAATATCATTTTTATAAATAGTGGGTAAGCTATAAAATAAGTTAAACCAAGAGTTTACAGGTAACGCGTTATCTATATGCCTTGTTAAGTTAACATTTGAACTTATAGATTTTAAAGAAAACCCCGCTATTTGATTATCCGTTAACATAGACTGAGTTAATACCATAAAGACTGATTGCTTAGGTTTTTCATTAACAATACATTGTTGCGTTAATCTTGGATATTCGCTTACTTTGTGCTTTAACGATAAAGCACTTTCTTTATTTTCCACGTAGTTTTCAGCATCAAATAATTCGTATTTGGTTAACAATGTTTTAGCGGTAGACGGATACGAAAGTGGTAAAACGGTATCTTGTTTCAACACATCATAATTCCATTTAGCATCAGCCCAAATATGCGTAAAATGGCTAATAAAAAACGATGCAACTAAAACATGCACTACATACTTTGCATAAGGTACACGTTGTAACTCTTTTAAGTGTTTCCAGGCGTAATTACTTAAAGTAAGTTCTATGCTTAAAAGTAGCAAAGCAACAGAGCCTGATATAACCCAAAATTTCAAGCTGTTATGAGCAATCATATTGCTGATAAGTAGAATAATTTGATCACTTGAAGAGGCATTTAAGTGATAACCCAAACGTATAAAAACAAAAGCATCTAATAATAAGAGAAATAATGCTCCTGTGAAAATGAGTGACGCGGTTACTCTAATAAACTGCGTTTTGGGATAAATTAATATGATCGGGAATATAATTAACACAAACCCCATAAAGGTTAAAAACCCCATATGGCTTGCCCATGTGGTATATAGGTATAAGTGTCCGATCACCGTATCTGGTGTTTTTTCACCAAATACATAAAATGACGATAACAATATTGCGAGAAAAACGTTAAAAAAAGTAAACCAATGGCTCCAACTAATTAAATGTAAAAGACGTTTACTGTATGATTTAGACTCAAATGAAACCATTGGTTATATTTATTCTCTGATTTTGTTGTTAAAATTAATTTGATTGTTTATTTTGTTGTTCAACGGTTTGTTTTAGCGCTTGTGTAAAGTTAGCAACAACAGCTTCACGTTTACTTTCAGGCACTTGTTTATTGATAATTTCAGTAAGGGTATTTCCTAAACACATAAGTGCTAAATCAGGAGTTGCTTCTTCATTAATGAGGACATCAAATAGATTTTGAATGATTTTTTCTACACGTTCGTTTGAATACTTGGATACAATAGGCATCTTTAATACTTAATTTTGCAAATGATTAACTGCGGCTAGTTTATCAAATGCCCAAACAATATAAAACTGACCATTACCTATGAGTTTAATAATTTCTAATATTGCACTGCATTTTTTATCAAAAATTGAAGAAACAGGTGAAGTAACACTTCGTTTTGGACCAGAAAACAGCGAAGCAGATCACAAAATAGAAAGTTTTGTAGATTCACTTCATAAAATTTACAACAATAAAGGCAGTAAAGCTTACGGTAATTTTTCGTCAATGCCTGCCGAAGGCGATACCGCTCGTTTCGTTGATATAATGGAAAGCTACTTAGGTGACGTTCAGTCTTTTTACGACTTTAGTACACAAGCAGCCAACTTATTAAAAAATGAAATTGAAAAATACGATCTTGCTGAAACAGGCTATTTAATCGTTTGTCACTACGAATACATGGGCGGACGTTATTTACTTGCTGCTATTATTCCTATGTCTGAACATTATTCTGTAGACGGTGAACAGAATATTTCTGCAGATAAACATCTTGATACTAATAAATTACAACTAGCTGCACGTATCGATTTATTTGATTATCAGCAAAACGCTGAAGGTAATCGTTACATCTCTTTTATAAAAGGGAGAGCTGGGCGTAAAGTATCAGACTTCTTTTTAGACTTTTTAGGTTGTGAAGAAGGTATAAATGCAAAAGAGCAAACTCAAACTTTAGTACAAGCGGTTGAAGATTATGTTTCAGTTAATCAACTCGACCCACAAGAAAAACAAGACGCACGCAAAGAGTTACTCAGTTACTGTAAAGAACAAAAAGCAACTGACCAAGACGTGTCGATTAAGGAAATAGGTAAAGTATTAAAGCATGAAGAATCAGGACAAGACTTTTATTCTTTTTGCCAAGAACAAGCTTACCCGATTGAAGAAAACTTCCCTCATGACCAAGCAATAGTAAATAAAGTAACTAAATATTCAGGTTACGGTAGTGGTATTAGCGTAAGTTTTGAACGCGGCCACTTAGGACAAGATGTTGTTTACAACGCAGGAAACGACAGTTTAACCATTTATAAAGTACCACCAAATTTGAAAGCACAATTACTCGCTTTATTAGAAAATGAAGCCAAAAGTAATAACCCTTTCAATGATGAAAATGAATAATTGAAGTAACGCGTAATCGCTAAGTAACTAATATATATTATTTATATTAATAGCAGGGTAAAACAAAAAACTCGCGTTAACAAATACGAATTAAACAACGAGACTTACAATAAGTCTCGTTATGAATACAATATTTTAGGATTATTATGAATACATTAACAATAACTCGCCCAGACGATTGGCATGTTCACCTTAGAGATGGCGCAGCATTAAAAAATACCGTTACCGATATTAGTCGTTATTTTGGCCGCGCAGTGGTTATGCCAAATTTAGTTCCTCCGGTAACTAATGCAAAATTAGCTGACGATTATTATCAACGTATTATGGCAGTTAATCCTTCAGCAAACTTCAAACCGTTAATGGTTTTATACCTTACCGATCAAACCACAGCACAAGATATTGAAGACGCGAAAAACTCAGGGATTGTTGTTGCGGCAAAATTATATCCTGCAGGGGCAACCACTAACTCGTCTTCAGGTGTTACCAGTGTAGACAATATCGCATCAGTTATTGAAGCCATGCAAAAACACGAAATGCCTTTACTTATACATGGTGAAGTCACGACTGCGGATATTGATATTTTTGATCGCGAAGCGGTATTTATCGATACTATATTAAAACCACTTGTAGCTAAATATCCAAACTTAAACGTAGTGTTAGAGCACATAACAACAAAACAAGCCGTAGATTTTGTTGAACAAGCAGGACCAAAAGTTGCTGCCACTATTACTGCACACCATTTATTATATAACCGTAACCACATGCTAGTAGGCGGTATAAGACCACACTTTTTCTGTTTACCTATTTTAAAACGTAATATTCATCAAAACGCGTTAATAAAAGCCGCAACAAGTGGTAGTGCGAAATTCTTTTTAGGTACGGATTCTGCGCCACATCCACAACATGCTAAAGAATCTGCATGTGGTTGTGCTGGCTCTTATACAGCGCATGCTGCTATCGAGTTATACGCTGAAGTGTTTGAACAAGAAAACGCATTAGATAAACTTGAGTTATTCGCAAGTTTAAATGGCCCTGCATTTTATAATTTACCTGCAAATGAAGACAAAATTACATTAACCAAAAAAGAATGGGATGTTCCAGCTACTATGGCATTTGGTGATGACGTTGTTGTTCCTGTTAGAGCAAGTGAAGTTATAAACTGGCAAGTAAGCGAATAGGGAGCTTTTAATGCAATTATTTGTTAATGATCTTACGGTTATCGATTTTTCTTATTGTTGTGAACAACGCGGAATAGTAGGTGAGAGCTGGATAGTTGATGTGTTACTTGAAGGTGAACTCAACGAAATGAGCATGGTGCTCGACTTTAGCGTAGTAAAAAAACAAATAAAGTCGATTATAGATAACGCCGTTGATCATAAATTATTATTACCTATTAATAACAATATGGTTTCTGTAGAAAACTCTACAACTCAGCCAAACAGCGAGTATGTGGATGTTATAAGTAAACGCGGTTCGTATTTTTTACAATCGCCGGCACAAGCGTTTGCTAAAATACCCGCTGAAACAATTAACATCTCTTCAGTAACTGATTATTTAACAAAAATCATTAAAGCAGAACTTCCTGAAAACGTAAAAGGTTTAAGTTTAGTTTTACGTGAAGAAAATATAGATACTGATTATTACCATTATACCCATGGCTTAAAATTACATGATGGTAATTGTCAGCGCATTGCTCATGGTCATCGTTCTAAAATTCAATTGTTTAAAAATGAACAGCGCGATTTTACGCTTGAAAAACAATGGTGTGATCGCTGGGCAGATATTTACATAGCTTCTGAAGCAGATCGTATTGCAAAGTCAGACATTCAATTATCAAAATCAGCATATTCAGCGTTAACAGATAAGCATCAATATTTTTCTTATATTGCACCCCAAGGTCGTTTTGATATTGCGGTACCAACTAATGTATTAGATGTGGTTGATTGCGATTCTACCGTTGAGTTACTTGCAGACTTTATTTGCAGACAACTTAAAAAATCATACCCTAATGATTCAATAAAAGTTATTGCTTACGAAGGTGTAGCGAAAGGAGCGATAGCTTATGACTAATTCAAATATATTTACACAAGGTATTGTTAGTACCTGTTTGTTTGCATCATTTACCTTGCTTACAACACAAGTCGCAAATGCAGCACAATCATTTAGCTTATCAAGCAATTTAAAGCAGGGCGCTTTGATTGTTGGAAAAACAGACCCAGATAATATAGTTAAATTAAATGATAAAGTTTTAACTGTTTCTAAAAATGGTGACTTTGCTTTTGGTTTTGGACGTGACGAAGTTAAGCCGCATACCATTAGCGTTACCAATAAATCAGGAGTTATAGAAAAGCAAACTTTAACGCCGCAAAAGCGTGAATATAATATTCAACGCATTAACGGCATTAAGCAAAGCATCATGAAACCTAATCCTGTTGCTGTTTCTCGTTCGCAAAAAGACAATGCACAAATTGCCAAGGCTAGAACAACTTTAAGTGATCGCACGGCTTTTGCTCATGGTTTTATTGCGCCTATCGACGGAAAAATTACCGGTGTTTATGGCAGCCAACGCGTATTTAATGGTGAGAAAAAACGTCCGCACTTCGGTTTAGATTATGCAGGTAAAACAGGTGATCCTGTAAAAGCCCCGGCTGATGGTGAAATTTTATTGTTTGAGCCTGATATGTTTTATTCTGGCGGCACTATGATTATCGATCATGGTCATGGCGTTACTTCAACATTTTTACATTTAAGTGCATCTAAAGTAAAAGCCGGAGATTTAGTTAAACAAGGTCAAGTTATCGCCAGTGTAGGTTCAAGCGGTAGAGCTACTGGGCCACATCTCGACTGGCGCATTAACTGGTTTGGTGTGCGTTTAGATCCTGCTTATGTTCTGGAATTACCCAAATAGCTGATTACTGCAAGATGTTAGCTAATTCTACATTTCAATGTGATAACAAATACCAACATAAACTTACAGTTGACTACAATTTATAAACAGACAAATAAGCAACAATTTTGGATACTCTTTTAAATAATTATCACTTCATCAGTGTGTGAACACACTGTTTTAATTTATTAAGAGATCATCAAATGGACAAGTTGAAAAAAAATCTAGTTTTAGCATCAATATTAGCGACTTCTTCAATTATCAGTGGCTGTAACGATGAAGCTATTACCTATAACGACTCAAAAATCAGCTATATAAATGCGTTAGATGAGCAAGCGACATTTTTTATTAAACAAGATGGGGCATCAGGGAAAATTTATAATAATAAACATAGAGTTATAAGCTTACTAAAAGAGACTGCAAGCGGTGAAATTAAACATACTTGGTTTGGTTTTAAACAAAGCCAAATAGCCGTAGAAGATACGAATACACGTAGTAATTATACAAGTATTAAAAAAACGTTAAGAGATAAACGTAATTATTGGACTGTTGCTTGGTTAGATAATAATGATTATGAACTGTCTATTTTTGAAAAAGAAACTTCAAATATGGATGGATTATATCGTGTTAGAGTATTTAGTAATGGCCAATATCCCATCTATATAAATGGAAATACAACAAACACTCTTTTTACTAAAAAAGGAGAAGTCTCTGATTTTTTTAGTGTTGAAAAGTGTACAGAATTAAAAATTGCAAATAACAATATTGATCTATGTAAGGGCGATTTTGGTAAATCTTATTTAGCTGTTGTAGATGAAAACGGCTTATTATCATTAACTGAAGAAATTTAAGAATGTGAATATACAAACGTATAAACTTTACTTTTATACGTTTTATTTTAAATTAAACAAAAGCTCAAACTCCCACCACAATATATTTAACCTCATCAAAAGTCTTTCTAAAATATTCAATAATAAATTGATCTAGCTCATTTTTTGTTCACAAAAATAACTATTAAACCAATAAATCAATTAAAGTTAATGACACGTTAACGCATTCAATCAACGATTTTAACGAGTAAATCTCTTTTTACTTTAATTAACTATATAGGTATCGATATGAAATATTTATTACTATTTTTAAGTATGTCCTTAATCAGTATTAGCCTTATAAGTTGCGATTTAGGCCCTGAATCACCTAGAGGTTTTAGCTTTCCTAAGGGGGATATCAACCAAGGTAAAGCCGTTTTAGTTAAATATCAGTGTTTAGCTTGTCATCAAATAAAAGGAATAGAACCAGAAGAAGGTATTAATAATCCTGATTTAAACGTTGTTTTAGGAGGTAAATCAACAAAAGTAAAAACATATGCTGAGTTGGTAACAAGCATTATTAATCCATCACATAAAATAGCGAGAGGTTATCCACGTGATGTTGTGACAATTGATGGTAAATCAAAAATGACGAATTTTAATGATGTAATGACGGTAACTGAATTAGTAAATTTAGTGACATTTTTAGAATCACATCATGAGTTAATACCATATAGACATACAGATTATCAATATTATGGCTATTAAAAACAACAGATTATCTGTTAACAAATAAGTAAGTAGAAAATATGGAGCGTAAAATGAAAACAGTAAAACACGGTTTATCTATAGGAATAGAAAGAGTTAATAATGAGTTTTTTCTCTCATTAAAAGCAGTTGGCAAACTTACGCATGCTGACTATGAAATTATAACACCTATAATTGATTCAGCTTTAGCAGAAGTTAAAGAACCAAAGGTAGATGTGTTAATTGATGGAACAGAATTAGAAGGATGGGAATTAAGAGCTGCATGGGATGATTTAAAACTTGGACTTAAACATAATAATGAATTTAATAAAATAGCGATCTATGGAAATAAAAACTGGCAGCAAATAACAGCTAAAGTTGGATCTTGGTTTATGTCAGGAGAAGTTAAATACTTCGACAATATGATAGATGCAATTCACTGGATAAAACCTAAATAGCGTAAAAGTATGGGATATTTGAATTAGTTTAAACAGATAAAAGTACCAATAGAAGTGTTATGTATTTCACATACGCCACTAAGTCCGATACTGTTCAGTATCGGACTTAGTGTATTTAGCGCTTTTAATCAGTGCTTAGCCTCAATTTACCCGCATTATGTAAAGTTTAGTTATATTCAATTAATGAATATAACTTTTAAAGTACCTGACCAGCTTATTTATTATGCACATGGTTATAAATTACAAATGAATATTAATAACAGCTAAAGCTAAATATTTTTATGATCGATCATCAATAGTTATTTAAAGTATATTCAGCTGTTCGTGTCTAAATTCCTCAGCACCAAGTGTATTTTGATCAACTTTTAACTTAGCCCAACTGACAATAGAAATTATTGTAATTGTAAGAAATAAATCAGTCTGATCAAATCTTTGAATGATTTATAAATGATGCGAACGTTTTTATTTAAGCTTTAATCTAAAAAATTATCTTTTAGAATATGATGATATTTTTAGTATCTATTGATAAATTGGCTCCGTAAATTTCAATCGTTACATCTAATCATTAACGCTTTAAAGTAAACCATTGTTATTCATTTACAAATAAAAACATCAGCCATCTCAATAATCATTAAATTAATATTCACAACAATCAGGCTTTGTATAATTATTAGTTTTTAGCTTACTTTTAATACTTAAACATGTTTTTTGCTAATTCAGTTTTTATCGATAAAAAATGCTGCGCTTTATGATCATGTATGACAAATAACTTAGTTTTAAGGTGATTTATTTATGGTAACTGGGGGAAAAATCCCTATTTTTTATGTATATAGAAATTACCCGAGCGCCCTGCCTTTATAGCTCTATTATTGACTGCCTAAGTCGAAAACCAATTAAATAATCATTAAATTACAAAAACTTAAGCCTGGCTGCTTTAGTGTACTCTCGCTGTTTTTCGTTATCTTTCGGGGTTATCTACAAATACTCGTTACATTAAAGAATTAACTATTTTTAACACAAGATAAATTGCCAATTACCCAACGTTTATTTTTGTAACCATAGTTCTATATCTTGTCGATGTGGAATAGAGCCACTATGTACATTAACTTCATCAATAATGACAGCTGGAGTACTCATTACACCATAGCCCATAATGACCTCAGGATCAGTTTCTTTAATAACATGTACATCTACATTGAGTTCATCGGCTATTTTCGAAATAATCTCAATAGTTTTTGTACATTTTGCACAACCAGTACCTAATACTTTAATTTCTTTCATAATTTTTCCTAAATAAAGGGAGTCAGATAATTAAAAATCCAACCAATTAACGTAAATGCAACGAGTAGTAATGCAAAAAGTATTACTAGTAATCGCCATTGCATTACTTGTTTTAACAAGATAAATTCGGGGAAGCTTGCTGCCACTGTACTCATACAAAAGGCGAGTGTTGTGCCAATAGGAAGCCCCTGCTTAATTAAACTTTCCATCACGGGGATAACTCCTGTGGCATTTGAATATAAGGGTATTCCAAGTAATACAGCAGAAGGAACTGACCACCATTGTCCATTACCTAAATGCTCTTCAATAAAACCATCAGGAACAAAACCATGTAGCGCAGACCCTAACCCGACACCAATAATCACCCATTTCCATACTCGGCCAAATATTTCTAGCGTTTCTTCTTTGGCAAAAGAATGTCGCTCTTTTAAAGATAAGGATTTAACCTGTTTTGACTTAACAGTAGAAGAAGCATTTTGACCACGTTCCAATGCTTTTATTGCAAACGATTGTAACCAACGCTCAGCTCTTATAGCATCAAGAAACACACCACCTAAAATCCCAACAGACATACCAACAACAATATAAAGCAGTGTAAACTTCCAGCCTAATAAGCTAAGTAACAACAATACAGCCACTTCATTAATGAGCGGTGAGGTAATAAGAAATGACATGGTGATACCAACAGGAATACCTGCTGAGGTAAAACCTAAAAACACAGGAATACTTGAACAGGAACAAAAAGGAGTTATTGCGCCAAAACTAGAACCTAATATGTAACCTATACCTTTATGTTTTCCTGCTAAATAGTCGCGCACACGTTCTACATTCATTGATGCTCTTATCAAAGCAATAAAATAAATCATCACTAATAATAAAAAGAAAATTTTAGTCGTGTCTTCAATGAAAAAGTGAAGAGCATCGCCTAATTTTGTCTCTTTCGATATACCAAAAACATCCACAACTAACCATGTGGCTAAATCCGTAAATACTTCAAACATTTTTCACCTAATACGTTATTTCATACTTTTTCTCGTTATCATTCAAAATGCATTATGAAATACGTATATCGATTGGTAACGGGTATATAATTACACTGTACGACTTAGCAGTTAGATATACTATTAAAGTAACTCGCTACTACTAACCTGATTGATCTAGGTCAATGTCTGCAAACTAAAATCTAATAAGGTATCCCTACTACTGTTACATAAAAGCTACTATAAAAGGGATACGTTATGACAAAAAATATCACCAGTGATCACATACATGTGACACTCGAAGAATTGGCGATTAGCGTCCGCCCAATAACTGCAGATGACGAAGAAATTGAAGCTGAATTTGTACGGCAGCTATCATTAGAAACTAAGCATGAGCGTTTTTTTGAAGGGATAAAAGAGTTGTCACCCAATATGTTAAAAACCTTATGTAATATCGACTACGTTAATACAATGGCATACATCGCCACGGTTCAATATAAGGGTAAAGAAAAAGAAATTGGGGTATGTCGCTATAATACTGGTGCCAATCTAGATGAACGCGAAATGGCATTAACAATAGCTGATGATGTTCCGTATGAGTCTGTTGCGACTCTTTTAATTAATACCTTGTCAGATCACGCTCGAAAGAACAAAGTAAAACGCCTGTTCTCTATTGATCTAAACAGTAATAATAGAATGCAAAAATTAGCTAATTCTCTTGGCATGACAACCAAAAAAGATCCTGAAGATGCATGCCAAGTTATTTATACTTTATCTTTGTAATTTCTTTTAAACAGGTCGCTTAACATCCATGTAGTATAAGTCTACAGCGTGGATTTTTATAACCATGCGCTAACGTTTTAACTAACAGTAATATATATTTTATGTATTTGTTTGAGATGGATTTGTAGCCGTTATACGTATGTAAATAACACCTAAAACAGCAGATAATACGGATGCAATTAAAATTGAGGTTTTAGCAACATGCAAATGTTCAGGTTGCGAATCAAACCCGAGCGCAGCGATAAAGGTCGACATGGTAAAACCTATTCCTGCAATAAGTGATGCGCTAACAACATGTTTTAAATTAACATTTTTTGGTAAACGGCCAATATTTAATTTTAAGGCAAGCCAACAACCGCCTGAAATACCGATAAATTTACCTAAAACAAGTCCTGCAATTATGCCTATTCCAACAGGATCTTGTAGGTCTTTAACTAAAGAGTTTGTGTCAAAAATCACTCCTGCATTCGTTAAGGCAAATAGCGGTAAAATAATTAATGCTACGGGTAAATCTAAAGTGTCTTCCCAACGGCGAAGTGGTGCACTGGCGCGCTCAGTAAAATCTCGAACTTCTTTTACCTGTTCGTGGTCCTTTTTATTGCCAAGCATATCGACTTCTTTTGATTTATTTTTTAATGAGCCAAGTAAATATTTTGCATTATCAACTATCTTTTTTGAAACCAACTTAGGTCTTGCAGGAATAGTTAATGCTATGGCAACACCGGCAACGGTTGGATGTACGCCTGATTGGAGCATAGCCCACCAAGCAGTAATACCTATTAGAATATAAAAATAAGATTGACGAATTCCAGCATAGTTTCCAGCCGCTAAAATACCGATACAGCCAATAGCGCTAGTTAAATGTAATAAAGATATTTCTTGAGTGTAAAACACAGCGATAACTAATATTGCCCCCACATCGTCGACGATAGCAAGGCCAACAATAAAGGCAAGTAAGCTTACCGGAATATATTTTCGCACAATGGTAAGTACACCAAGGGCAAATGCAGTATCTGTTGCCATAGGTATGCCCCACCCAATTTGTGAATTGAGCGACCAGTTAAATATAGAATAAATTAACGCAGGACAAATCATTCCTCCAATAGCACACACCATCAGCATACGACGATTTTCTGGTTTAGCGAGATCTCCTGCTAAAACTTCGCGTTTTATTTCAAGGCCCAGCAGGAAAAAAAATATCACCATCAAACCATCATTAATAATATGTTTGAGTGAAGCGCGTAGCTCAAAGTCGCCCACAAAAAATCCAATGGGTGTATGTATCAAACCAATATAAGATGCAGAATAAATGGAGTTTGCCCACCAAAGTGCGGCTGCCGTAGCCATTAGTAGAATAAGGCTAGATGTAGTTTGAGCTCGAATAAAATATGAAAAGGGTTCGTGAATACTTTCTAAACCGCGTTGTAAAACATTTTTAGATTCAGTCTCCATACTAATCCCCTAC
The DNA here is from genome assembly GCF_055808995.1 of Pseudocolwellia sp. G5-9. Taxonomy (NCBI): domain Bacteria; kingdom Pseudomonadati; phylum Pseudomonadota; class Gammaproteobacteria; order Alteromonadales; family Colwelliaceae; genus Pseudocolwellia; species Pseudocolwellia sp. G5-9. The sequence goes on along the minus strand of NZ_CM147893.1, from coordinate 717,277 downwards.
AAATTTTAAATAGATAAATAACGGGGTTAAATTTGTGATGGTTTTTAACGAAAAAGCCTCTAATAGGCTGCAGAGTTTAAGAGATTGAGTTCTATTTGAATAACAAGAAAAACCGTTGTTTGGATTCATTTAACTTCCCTTATAAAAACATATCAGTATACGTTTTTTATGTGAATTTTTCCATTAAAGCGACCTTTATCTTTTTTATTAAAAACTATTAAAAAGCCTAGTAAATAAAGTACTACAGCTTATGTTTATTGATTAATTCTTGTTTTAAAAGTACATCAAATTCATCAGCTGTATATAAACTAAGTGACTCAGCAGCCTCACCTAAAGATATATTATTGTGATGCGCTTTATGAACAATTTTTGAAGAAATATCGTAACCTAGTTTAGGTGTTAATAATGTGATAACGGATAAATTTTGTTCCATGTTAATATCAATTTGAGATTGATTTAATTCAAGGCCACTCACACAGTTGTTAGCAAATGAGATCATAGCATCTGATAATAACTCGATACTTTCCATAACGTTATAGATAATCACAGGACGATAAGTATTGAGTTGTAGTTGACCATGGGAAGCGGCGAGTGAAACCGTTAACTCGTTACCAAACACTTGTAAGCACACCATAGATAAAGCTTCGCATTGAGTAGGATTGACTTTGCCAGGCATAATCGAACTACCTGGTTCGTTCGCAGGTAATAGCCATTCATTAAATCCGCAACGAGGGCCACTAGCGAGTAACCTAAAGTCATTTGCTATTTTAAATAAAACACTTGCTAGCTGCTTTAGTGCGCTGGTGTAGCGCACTAAAGCATCTTCACCTGAAACAGCAGCATATTTATTGTCGTTAGATTGAAAAGGTAATTGATGGTATTCGGCTAACTTTAACGAAACTTTGTCGCCAAAGTTAGCGGGTGCGTTGTCTCCATTTCCTACCGCTGTACCGCCGATAGCGAGTTGATAAACCCCCCTTAAGCTTTCTGTTATTGCTAATTTAGCTTGCGTTAATTGTTTGCAATAACCAGAAAACACAGCGCTAGCTGGCAAAGGTAATGCATCCATTAAATGTGTTCTACCTACGCTAAGTACCGATTTAAATGCGGTTTCTTTTGCATAAAGCATATCATGCAGGTGGTTTAATGAGTTAAGTAACTGGTTTTGTGTTAATTGCGCAACAACTAAATGCATAGCGGTAGGAAATACATCATTTGATGACTGCGACATATTGACATGATCATTAGGATGAATGGGGCTACTTGCTTGTTCTGTTGGGTTATTTTTAATTCTATTTTTGTGTATAAAAGTATTTGCGAGTGTACAAATTACCTCATTCACATTCATATTTGTTTGAGTACCTGAACCTGTTTGCCAGACACTTAATGGGAATTGTTCAGCGTGGTCTTTACTTAAAAGTTCGTCGCAAGCCGCTATAATACCGTTGAAATAATCAGATTTTAATAAACCTTCATCATAATTTACTTGGGCACATGCGCGTTTAATACTAATAAGTTTATTAATAAATTCTGTAGAAAATTGGTGATGGCCTATTTTAAAAAACTGTAGTGATAACTTAGTTTGATCGCCCCAAAGTTTATTTTTTGGCATCATGTTGCTCTCATTAATTGAGACTTGAATTAGTCTCTTATTGAAATGGGGTTGAAATTCAAACAATCAATGATTAAAAGCCTCTAAGTATATTCAGAGGTTCGAGCCCAAACACCAAATGTATTTTGGTCAACTTCAAACTTAGCCCAACTGACAAATTCGTTAACGGTACATTGTCCAAATGATCCTGAATTAATTCCAGCTAACACGGTAAACTTAACGCTTTGTTTATTAATAGCTGATATTTGTCTGATCTCCCATTTGTTACCAATTTTACCATTACTGTATGCAAAGCCTGCTGCAATTTCCGTTGGATGTTCAATATCTAATTCTGCATGACGTTTAGCATTTTCAAAAATCTCAACCCAAGCTTCATCTGTTATATCAATATAAGAACCGTGCTCGCTGATCGACTTCATAAAGTCTTCAATGGTAATCTCGTTTTCTCGATCACCAGGAGAAATTTTTCCTTCTGAGTGAGTTTTAAAATAGCTATGGGATGGATAACGTCTCCAACGAAATGGATAATTAAGAATAATGCCCGCTAAAATAATAATCACTGAGTTAAGTAATGTAGGAACTAATATATAATTAAAGCCTAGTTCGTGAATAGCATCTCCACCTAAAACTGCGCCTAATGCCGTTGCCCCGCCAGGTGGATGAATACATCTTAAATATGACATAGCGAAAATAGCTAAAGCAACAGCAAAAGCCGCGGCTACTACTACATTACTACCCAAATATTTCCAAGATATAACCCCTAGTAAAGCACTAATCACATTTCCTGCAAGCACTTGCCATGGCTGAGAAAGCGCACCATGTGGCACAGCAAAAACAAGTACAGATGTTGCCGCAATCGATATTAATACATACGTATTATAAGAAACCTGTTCTGTTACATTGATATAATTTAAACATAATTGAGAAAAATAAATCACAGATATTATTGCGATTAATGAGGTTAACGAGCCTAAAATAATATCTTTGAATGGTGTTTTTGTTGTTGGTAACCCTAGATATAACCTACATTCCTTAACAATAGAGTTATTTCTCATTCTTTTAAGCCCAACTCTTTCAGCGTGAATAACCTAAGAACATAAGAGAGTTTAAATAAAGCAGGCATAATCATTATTGTTATGTGCCCTGCTATTTGTTCCACTATTGTGAGTTTTTCGTCCATGCCATAAACCAGTGCTATAGCACTTAACGTAATTATGAGAGTTAAAGCAATCATTACATTAGCAAAACGTAGCAGTGTAGGTATAGACGGATTGAACATTAATATAGCCCTATTTAATTGACTTAAAGCACGCACCAGAATAGATCATGGGTCGGCACAATTTTGGAGCGAAGATAGTATCTAAGAAAAATATATGTGTATAATGAATAATATTTAGGTTTATTATTTGTTCTATCGATATTAATGGAAGTTTTATGGATTATATTGCGGCTAAAACGTTTCTTTCAATTTGCAATACGGGTACTTTTGGTGCATCTGCTGTTGAACTTAATGTAACTCAAACAACAGTTACTGCACGTATAAAATCGTTAGAAAACGAACTTAACTGCGCTTTATTTATCAGAAATAAAAGCGGCGCTAAATTAACAAAAGATGGCGAGCACTTTAAATCATACGCAACACAAATTGTTCAAACATGGCATGCAGCAAAAAGAGATTTACCATTACCACTTGTATCTAAAGACAGCCTTGCTATAGGCGTTGATTTAACACTCTGGAACCCTATAGCCGCCAAATGGCTTGTTCAAATTAATAAAAACAATCCTGAACTTGCATTAAACCTTGAAGTTGGTGACAGTAAACAGTTATGTGAAAAAGTAAGATCAGGCGGATTAGATGCCGCATTAGTTCATCAACCAGAATATAGTTCGCGTATTATTGTAGAACATTTATTAGATGAAAAATTAATACGCGTTCAAGCCAAAAATAATAGCGAACCCTACATGTATATAGATTGGGGAGACGAATACCGAAGACTACATGATAATGCCCTACCAGAATTAGCTCGTAGTAATATATCAATCAGTTTAGGGCCTGTCGCTTTACAGGTTATGTTAAAGTCTGGCGGAAGTGGCTATTTTAGAACACGTGTCATTAATCGATATTTAGAGCAAGGACTTATTGAATTAACACCTAATTCACCTCAATTTTCATATCCGGTTTATCTTATTTGTTATGCTCAAAAAGACATTAATATTAATAAGTTAAAACAACAACTCATTCACGTATTTGAAGAGAACGACGACTGGTTTTAATAAATATTAAAGGCCCCCTGCCACCTTTACTCATTAATTTAAAAACTAGTATTGGACATAGTGTTTTTAACAAATTAAACTAACTTATGCTCAGATAAACTCGCTAAAATTTAAAATGCCATTAACAAAGCCTATACCATTATATCCATCGTATATCGATTTACTTGAATTCGATTTTGAAGATTATCCTGAACTCGATACAATATTTTCATCAGAACCTGATTGGTGGTTAGAGCATTTTAAATGGGGGCAGTCTTTTTTAGAATACACTGGTAGAAATAAATCTATTCATACCTATGATCGTTTTAGAAATGAAGTAGAACGTTTTTTATTATGGTCGTTTATTATTAAAAAAATGCCAATTGATCAGTTACGTAAAACAGATATTTTAGAATATGCTGATTTTTGTTGGCAGCCACCCGTTACATGGATCGGTACGTCTAACCAAGAACGCTTTAAGTTATCGAATGGATACTCTTCAGCCAATGAACTTTGGGCGCCTTATAAAATTCAAATCCCTAAAATCCAGAAAAACCAAACAGTTATCGATAAGAAAAAATATCGTCCATCTCAGCAAACCTTAACCTCATCATTTACTGCAATTATTGTGTTTTATAACTACTTAATGGCTGAAGAATATTGTTTGGGGAATCCTGCACAAATAGCAAAAAAAGATTGTAGACATTTTATTACCGACGCACAGGTAAAAGAAGTTAAACGATTAAGCTCAGTACAATGGCAATATGTATTAGATACCGCAATTGATATGGCTAACGAAGATGAAACTTTTGAACGTAGCTTATTCGTAATCGCATCATTGAAAACCTTGTTTTTACGTATATCAGAATTATCTGAGCGCCCTGCTTGGTCACCTATTATGGGGCATTTTTGGCAAGACGAAGATGATAACTGGTGGTTAAAAGTATTTGGTAAAGGTCGAAAGTTACGCGATACAACAGTACCCGTAGATTTTCTCCCTTTTTTAAAACGCTATCGCGCATCAAGAGGTTTATCAAGTTTACCTACGAGCAGTGAAAACACCGTGTTAGTTGAAAAAATAAGAGGTCAAGGTGGAATGACATCAAGACACTTAAGACGCTTAGTACAAACGGTTTTCGATCGTGCTTACTTAACTATGAAACAACAGGTAGGTGAAGATAAAGCCTTAAAATTAAAAGAAGCTTCAACACATTGGCTCAGACATACCGGAGCAAGTATGGAAATAGAACGTGGCCGCCCTCTTAAAGATGTTTCTGAAGATCTTGGTCATGCCAGTATGGCAACAACAGATACCGTATATGTTCAAAGTGAGAACAAATTACGAGCTGAAAGTGGTAAAAAACGAAAAGTTAATTAACTATTTTTTAGTTTAAATGAAATATTTAAAAACAGCATTCTGGATAATATTCTATCTAAACATTATTAATTACATATTAAAAACATAAACTTATGCTGATGTAGCTCAAATTTACAATTTTAAAAGTAATAATGTTCCGTGTGTAGATATATTTACACATAATTATATTCCACCATCTTACATAACAAATCCTGTCCTACGGATCCGTTTAAATGCTTTTTGCTCATTGTTACAAGGAATTTACATAGAACAACTATGCTAGATCTCTTGCTCCGTGCTTAACAAACATTTAATTTGAAGAAAATTTAAACATAAAAGCTCAACAGACCTTAATAATTTACAGCCTTTGTTCTTATACATTTACACTTCCATTTGAAACATTGCAAAACACACGTAATCAATTGTTTTATATCACTAAAATAACAATTTAAGTTAACTTTCTGCATAAATTGACTTGTTTTAGTAACTTATATAATTTTGAATCATCACGTTATTCACGTGCATTGAGTTATGTTGTTTTCATATAACCAGTGATAAAAATTTATACACAGAGGTACACATGGCTGATTTATTTGAAAACCCTATGGGGTTAGATGGTTTCGAATTTATTGAATTTGCATCCCCAACTCTAGGTATTTTAGAGCCTGTATTTGATATGTTAGGTTTTAGTAAAATAGCCACACATCGTTCAAAAAATGTTGATTTATATCGCCAAGGCGGTATTAATTTAATTCTTAATAAAGAACCTAAAAGTGTGGGCGGATATTTTGCTTCTGAGCACGGCCCTAGTGCCTGTGGTATGGCATTTCGAGTTAAAAATGCACAAAAAGCGTATGACAGAGCTTTGGTTTTAGGTGCTCAACCCGTAGAAATTCCAACCGGACCAATGGAACTACGTTTACCCGCAATTAAAGGTATAGGTGGCGCACCTTTGTATTTAATTGATAGATATGAAGACGGATCATCAATATACGATATAGATTTTATTTACGAAGAAGGTGTTGATAAACACCCAAAAGGATGTGGCTTTAACGTAATCGATCATTTAACGCATAATGTTTATCGTGGACGTATGAATTTTTGGGCTGACTTTTATGAACGATTATTTAACTTTAGAGAAATACGCTATTTCGATATAAAAGGAGAATATACCGGATTATTCTCAAAAGCCTTAACAGCGCCAGATGGTTTAATTCGTATTCCGTTAAATGAAGAAGCAAGCCAGGGCATTGGGCAAATTGAAGAATTTTTAATGAAGTATAACGGTGAAGGTATTCAGCATATTGCCTTTTCTTGTGACAATTTACCGGCATGTTTAGATCGATTAAAAGAACGTGGTGTTCCTTTAATGAAAGCACCGCCACAAACTTATTACGATATGCTAGAAGACCGTTTACCCGGTCATGGTGAAAATGTGAGTGAGTTACAAACCCGTGGTATTTTATTAGACGGTACAACAACTGATGGACCTAAACTACTTTTACAAATATTTTCAGAGACGGTGATTGGTCCTGTATTTTTCGAGTTTATACAACGTAAACAAGATGACGGTTTTGGCGAAGGTAATTTTAAAGCATTGTTTGAATCTATTGAACGTGATCAAGTAGAAAGAGGTGTTATTTAAAGTCAGTTTTTTATATAAACGATCCTACAAAGGCTAGTTTACAACTAGCCTTTTTTTATTCATATACTGCTTTTATTTGCCTTATATTCGATATTATTAACTTCAATATTATGCTGAATTTATAGCGTAACTTTCCTTATATTTTTAGTTTTCCCCCTCTCTATTTCTAATAACCGTATTGAATATTTCTTGATTTAATTAAATACCATTACTTTCCTATACATAAATAACACCTCTAATACCCCTTTAATTAAACGGTATTTATTTTGTTTTTAATGATTAAGGTGTTGAGTGAATGTTCACTTCATTACTTTGGAGGTGTTGGGGTTGTTTTGTTTTACGTTTTTGGGGTTGTTAGGGTTGTTCTGGTTGAGTACCTTGGGGTTGCTAGGGTTATCAATGTGTAGCCTTTTGGGGGTGTTAGGGTTACACTGTTTGTATTGGAAGTTTTAAGGAAATAACATGAAATACCCTGTTTCGATTACTAAAGAAAATATGCCGAACTACTCTTTATCAGTAGTTGATTTACCTGGATGTAAAATAAAAGCAGAAACGGTTGATGAAGGCTTAACTAGGTTAAAAAAAGTAGTAGGTGAACATCTTGAAATTTTAGCTGAGTACGGTGAAGCAATACCCAATGCAAAATCAATTGATTACCATTTAAAACAAAATGAAAATGTAATTTGGGCAATTATAGAAATCGATATTGTCCCGTACTTAGGAAAGAGCCAGAAAATTAATGTAACCCTTCCGGAATTACTAATTAAGAAAATAGATGATCGGGTAAGTAAATCACCAGAGCATAAAACACGTTCTGGTTTTATCGCTTCAGTATGTTTAAATGAATTGTCGAAAGAAATTTGAAAAGGTTTATTTGTGTTTATAAATTTATAATTCTGTAACAAAGGTCCTGTAATAAAATCTACAAGAGATATAGTAAAATATCACCCTTCTTTGTAAGCCCTAAATTATCATACGATTTAGGGCTTTAATGATTTGGATTACAAACATGAATTAAAATTATTGAATAATATTTGAAATAAGCTGAGAATTTGTAACTAGGTTTCTAACACCATGGGCATGATCTTCTTTAAAGATATTGCTTTCGCACCACTTACCTACACTTTCAATATTTACTTTGCTTACTTTAGGTCGAACATTCCAGGTAACCTGAAATGGAGATCCTTTTTCATTATAACTTGGCCCTGTAGTTGAACCAGAATACTGAATAGGCTTACCTGTATTGCTAGGTATGTTCACCGCTTGATAGAAATCGTTTATTCGATCGTATTGAGTTAACGTATTAAAGTTAAGACCATCAGTGTTATTAACCAATACATAAACTTGGGTTTCTACTCGTAACTGCGGATTATTTATTGAGTCATTTAAACATGAACCCAAGGTTGGACCGGGCTGAACCATAGCAGTAGAATATACATAATGAACTTCAATAGTATCACCAGAATTCAAACTACCATGTTCACTTAAACAAATATTATTTCCTACCGACTTAATCTCTTTGTCGCTTAACTTACCAGAATACTTATAACCACTACCAAAACCATGACCATCACCATTTCCTGCATATATCGTAAACTCGCCGCCTTTATGTTCGGCATTTTTATGAAAATGAATATTACAAAGATTCATTTTTTGAGAAACAGGAGCATCGCTGAATATTATAGGATTACTACCCTCTACTGAATCTATGTCCCGAGGAGACTGAGGACCAAAACCTTGGCCGTTAGTATTTTTTGCAAGTGCTGCACGTTGTTCAGCGATTACTTTATCTGATACCACATAATGGGAATTATGCATATTATCTTTTGCTACAACCGTTATGGGTAATAACATTGATGCGGTAATTGCGAATATGAGCTCTTTTTTCATATATATTCCTAAGTGATTCTTTAATGTTAAAATTTTAATTTATAACTGTGGTATTTACGATAACCATTACTCAAGCCTAATATTAATTGTGGTTACATAATTATTTTTTATATGTGCTTATAATATTCACTCAAACCTGCAAGTACATTTGTGGTTGCAACAGATGAAAGAATTAACCCCATTACTCGACTAATAACACTCGCACCACTGTCGCCAATAAATCGATTAATAAAACCAGCAAGAAGCATTAATATGTATACCAAAACTAAAACCGACATCATTACTAATGCAGTTTGTATTTGTTCCCAAATACTATAAACCGAATTTTTTGTTAACAGAACGGCTGCTAACATTGCCCCTGGGCTTGCAATTGAAGGAACAGCTAGAGGAAAAATAGCAGTTTCATTATGAGATCGTCCTAATAGTTTAATCTCCTGCTCAGGTTTACTATCACCAAAGATCATACTAAGCGCGAATAAAAATAATATTATCCCTCCTGATATTTGAAACGCTGGAAGTGGAATAGATAAAGCCTGTAATACTATTTCTCCTACCGCCATAAAAAATAATAATACGCAGATAGATACAACCGTTGAGAGGAAAGCAATACGACGTTTTGTTTTTTGGTCATATTTATCTGTTACCGCAATAAATACGGGTACGGTACCAATGGGATCTACAACAGCAAAGAAGGTAATAAATACAGCGAGAAGATCGATCATATAAAAATTACTCCAAATTAATTAATCACGATAAAATATCAGTGTGGTTGAGTGAGAAAATTTATTGTTAAGTTAGAATGTGAATAGTATCAATCAAAACTCATAATAATTTATGATTGATACCCATTTATAAATGGTATGTTGTTAATGCTGAAAATTGATTGCAAAAAATGGTTATGAATGAAGTCTAAACGTATTGTAATATTTGTTAATTAAACTGCCAAGTATTTCAGTGTAACTAATGATGAAATACAGCTAAATTTTAATGAAATATGGAATGGCTACCAAAATAATACCGACAATAATAAGCATGGTTACACTCGACATAAAATAAGGAAAAACAAACAGAGATAAACCAATACAAAATGGAACAATAGCTTTTTGTTTTTTCCCATAGATAAAATAACCAATACCTATGCCACCAAATAGTACACTCCAGACCATAATTGATGCACTATCCATTTGAACTACTCGTTAATCCCTGTGCGGTTCTTTCATTAATGCATTCGTATGATCCCATTTCAAACTCTCGACATATTAAAGGGCGATTTTCATAGATGGTACACATAAGGGTTTCACGATCTAAAGCTGAGCACCAACCATCGTCTAAACGTAGCATGGTTTCGCCGCCCCACTGGTCAAAAGCAATATGCTTCTCAGGAACACCCGTATCAGTAATAATCATAACTTCTAAATGACAACAACAAGCTTCACAACTTGAACAGGTAACTTCAACAGATTTTGTTTCCGTTATATTTTTTATCTTAATAGTCATATAGACACGTTATAAATTGGCAGTTTTGTATTTTACCTTAAGTCGATGGTATTCGATATCAATTAAAATAAAGCGGTTATAATTTACATCTTATCTAACGTTTATACTTCAACCAAAGCTTTAAATAAACCGCATTACAAGTCGCGTTATCATCCATTTTCCCGTCTCTGTCACAATCTGTACCCGTGAGTGATTTAACTACACCTTCTCCATATTCAGCAACATCAGTTAATTCTGGTTGTACAATGATAGTTACCTTGGGTGAATGATCAATAAATTCACCAACATCTTTATATAATGAAAATTCTTCTTTTGAAATTACATCGCTAATTTTAATTGTTTTACTATCAGTAGCTAACACAGTAAAAGCACTTAAACACAATAATACTGAATTTAAGAGAACAAATAACTTCACCATACCCCCTATTTTTATCAAATTTAAATTAACTAAAAAAAGTTTCTCGTAAAGATATAAACGTTTTTTTTCCTCTATTATTACTACTTTTTAGCATGTTAATAGGAGAACTGTTTTTATCTAAACCTTGATAGCCATCAGTAATTAATTTAATTGTTTGTTCGTCTAACGATTTAAAAGCCATTGACCAATCAGAAAAAGATCTTTCTTTGATTTCACCTTTATAAAAGACATCAACACAAGTATGCCGAGAGTCTTCAAAAATAGTTTGAAATAAATTAAGCACCGTACTTTTATCACCTTCTAAAATTTGCATAATTTCTCTATCGTGATAAATCAACATGCCCGTAATACCAAGCTTATTATTTTTTATTCGAGCTTTTTCCAATATACCAATGAGCTCATCTTCAGAAAAACCTGTAGGCGCCAAACTTGTATAAAGTAATTCAAACATTTCAATTAATCCTTATTTTATACTCACTAACTTGTTTAATTAATTCAGCATCTCTGTTGATTAAACTTTCAATAAGATCATGACTTTGTGCATCTGTTCCATTTTTAAACCAAGCCTGTAATAGGTTGATTATTAGTACTCCTGCAATACCGTATGAAGTTCCTGTATCTAAAAATGGCAAGAAACTCCAGATACCATTTAAAACGAACATTACCATTAATATAGCTATAATTGATGGCATCTGATTAATTCTTTTTTTGAGACTAAAATAGAACTCGATGTCCTTATCTGTCATTAAATAACTCCAAATTTTATAACGCTAATTGTATTTTCCGGTTGAAGCCACTGTTTATAAACGCCTAAACCTGAAATAATAAAAGCCAGTAAAGTTGATAATAAAACTGCATCCTTACTCACGAATATTGTGTTACTTGAAACACTATTCATTAAACCACCAACGAAAGCAAAGATAAGTTATATACCTACAAACCAAATTAAAACCATTACTGCCTTTTTCATAATATTCTCCTTAATATATTAATTACACAATTTACCTAACGCCTCATTCAGAGCCTAACTGTTTTAGTAATGTTGATTTACTTGTAGCTGGTAATTGACACAACACAATTCCTTTCTTCTTTAGCTTTGTACATTGCTTTATCGCTACGTTCTAGAAGTTGCTGTAAAGATTTATCATTATTTTCGATGCAGGAAACACCTATGCTAACTGTAAATGAAAAACTGAAATCAGAAGTTTTAATGTTTATATTCTCAGTAGATACTCTTATCCTTTCAGCTAATTTTAAAGAATATTCGATAGGCGTTTTTGTTAAAGCAATAACAAATTCTTCACCACCTACTCTCCCTATAATATCTTCAGTTCGTAGTAGTTTTGAAGTGTTACTAGAAAACTCTTTTAGCACAATATCACCAACATGATGTCCATACTGATCGTTAATTTTCTTAAAAAAATCAAAATCAATCATTAATAGACTAAGTGGTTCTTTATGCCTTTTCGACATATTGAAAGCAGCTTCTGTTTGCTGTAAAAAAGCCCGACGATTTAGCAGGCTAGTTAAGGGATCAACAGTAGCTTGGCATATTAGTTTTTCTTGAAGGTCAATTAACTCAGATATATCTCTAATAAAAGCAAATGCGAATAGCTCACCATTAACGACTACAGTATTAAAGCTAAATTGAACATGCACTTCGTCGCCATTTTTTTTAAGACCGCGAACCTGTAAAACTTTACCAACTAATGGGCCAGACCCTTTCTTTTTAAATTTTCGGAATGACTTATTAGCTTTATCGCGAAGGTCATGTGCAGGAAGAATGTCATGTACATATTTACCAACAGCTTCCGATGCTGTGTAACCGAAAATTTGTTCTGCTGCAGAATTCCACGAAACAATATCGCCTGAACGATTAATTATCACTACAGCATCAATTGAGTTTTCAACTATCGAACGATAAACCGAATCATTAAATTTTGTGCTCATTTATCACCACGCTTTAGATATATCAATCAGTATAGCGATTGACCCGCTAACGCACAAATAATGGGATTTTATTGCTGGCTTAAAATGTTGAGGAACGAAACAGCCAGCTGTAAAAGTCCCGTTGAATTGCTTGTTAGAGTTCATGGTAATAGGAACGAAATTGGATAGATTAAGACAATCCAAATACCACTACAAACTGCTGCTCCAAACATAGCAATGATACGCATTAAAATATCGTTATTCGATGTAATCTTATAGTGTCGTAAAATCAGCATAAAAAAAGAAACTGATAATACTAAGCTGAATATCAGATATAGCAAACCAGAGAGCTTTATAATTGCCACCTGGTCTATCAGGGCTGAGATAATTAAGATAGCACCAAGAACCAAAGTGCTAACCATCGAATATTTGAAAACTAGTTTAAGAGTAATCACAGCCTTCCTTGATGCAACGAACTCTAACGCCTCATTCAGAGGCTAAAAATGCCTTGTTATATTTATTATTAACAACCGTTAGAATTTAAGTTTTTAGCATTAAAGCTTTCATCAATATTGGTTGTTACATCAGTATAAAAATCTAATTCAATTTGATAAATAATACCGGAATCCTGAATAGCAGTAGAGTTAATAATATAAGGTATTTGTCTAATGAAGTCACCGTTTTCGTCAAACTCTATTGTAGCTTTAGTTTGCCCTGTACCTCCAATCACACCATTATCAACATTTAAAAACTCATCATTTAATTTAAAGTAAACATCCCATTTATCTTGCTCTACATGAACGAAGTTTACCGCTAAGTCTATTTTTGAACCATCTGGTTTGCAAACTAAAGTACTTACACTTGCGTTATAGCTTAACATGTCATCATAAGTGAATTTTTGTGTATCAAGTAATTCAGATCCTGAAGGTAAATTAAATTGTAATTGCACTTTTGTAGTTTCAAGAGATACTACTTCTTCTTGGGTTTCTTGAACTTCTTCTTTTGCATCTGATGAAGAATCATTACATGCAGTTAAAGCAATTAATACAGGCAGCGCTAATAGTGATTTTTTCATATTCTTATCTCTAAGTTTAATTTTGGCGATTGACACACCGATTTAAAATAAATATAACGCCTAAATAAGAGGCGGATAATAGCTGGCTAAAATTTGCGAGGGACGAGCACAGCCAGCTGTAAAAGTCCCGTTGAATTGCTTGTTAGCATTACACTACTTATATAAAGCAACATTTTCTTTGCGTAGTATATAAAACAATAATTTATTGTAAACAACAAACCAACCTAATACAGCGAGGATAACACCAAGGTTATACTCACGAATCAGAGGAATATAAATTATTGATGTAACCACTACAATTAAATACAGGAAAAAAGTAACCCAAAATAGTTTGGAATTGATTAGCTTTAACCTTACGTTACAATTTGGACATTTAAAGTACAAAGAAAATGCCGAAAGAGAGAAGCTAAAAGGGTTTATATTTTGACTACAACTAGGACAACTACTCATATACTTCCTTGTAATGCTAACGCCCAATTAATGGGCTTTTATTGCTGGCTAAAATTGCGAGGAATGAGCACAGCCAGCTGTAAAAGTCCCGTTGAATTGCTTGTTATATGCCTGATAAACCTAAACATAAATACACAAGCAACTAGTAAAAACCGATAGTAATAAACGCACTATAAATTAAGCTATCCACAAATACCAGAACGAAATAATAGCTTTGCCAACAAAAGTTTTTTAAATAGGCAAAGCTTATTAGTGACTATTGATAAACGACAATAGCGAAACCCGTAGCAACGTTTATAAAAGTAAGTTTGATAACAATATTTTTAGCTAAACAAACAATACTATTTGAGTGCATATAACGCCTCATTCAGAGGCTAAAAATTGATGGCCAAAATCAGCGAGGCACGAGCAACGGCCAACTGTTTTTAGTCCTTTGCAATGCCTTGTTATATTTTTGATTCCACAAATGCTTTTAGAGACGATAGCCTTTTATTAGCATTTTTACGAAACACATGACGTACTAACGACCCAATAAAAGTAGGATAACTAACGATATTATATTTAAATATTACTTTTGTTGTATTTTTATCAATTTCTTTAAATGACCAAGAACCAGCAAACCTTTTTATGTACCAAGGTCCGCTAACCATTCTAATAGAAGCAACTAATGGTGGCTTATATGAAACATATTCAACGATCATTGAACGTCCAGCTTTATCTACAACTTTCAGGTGTAGCCCTCGTTCAATCTTGTTACCATTTATAAACGAATAAGATTCAGGAAAGGGATCCCAGTCCATACGAATTGAATAATCCTGAGTGATTTTAAATAAAGCTTCTTTCGTCGCTCTGATTTCTTTAGTGCATTCGATCATAAAAAATATAACGCCAAGCTCACCTGCAGTTTTTGCGAAGAGCAATTGTGTAAAATGGAGCTACGCGACATACAAAATTGAGCGTAGCAAAAAATGTCAGGTGCAGCTTCTTGTTAGGTTGCTTTGCCATATTTTAAAACAACAATGCCACAAGGAAATACCTTTGATGAATCAAGCACAAGTTTTTGATTAGTATCTAGTCCATTAAATATCGCCATTCCCTTACCGATAGCAACAGGATTTATAAACAAATGGAATTCATCTATAAGACCACCATTAATCAAAGAGGATGCAAACTTTGCTCCACCGTATGCAATAATGTCTTTGCCTTCTTGTTTTTTTAGATTTGATATTTCTTCGCTAAGATCACCCTTAGCTAATACTGTATTTTCCCATTCAGACTGAACAAGTGTTTTTGAAAAAACGATCTTTTTGGTATTTGTATATTTAGCTCCAGCCTCAAATTCCGGGTTATCAGGATTTGCAGCTACCTCCGCCCAATGAGGAATAAAGCCTTGGGCTAGATTTCTACCGAGAACTATGCAGTCAACTGGTTCCGTAATTTCTTCTACATATTTCTTAAGTGCATCATCCCAATCCCACACCATCCAGTCCATCTCGCCTTTTGGGCCAGCAATAAAGCCGTCAACGGATATTTGAACTTGTAACTTTAACTTTCTCATATGTTTTTCTCATTCAATGAAATCGGTGAGTATGATTGCAACCTAACGCCGTTTTAAGCGGCAAATTACAGTTGGGCTAAAATAAGTGAGGCACGAACAAAAAGCCAACTGTAATTTGTCCGTCTTGAAAACCCTTGTTATGACTATTAGCTAGCTAACCTTAAAACTTGCATGCTTAGTTGATTACGCTCTGTAGTAAAAGTAATACCCTTGATAGCTTCCTGTGCCGTCGCTATGTCTTTATGCTTTATACTTTCTTTTGCAATATGGATTAGATACTGATTAAGTTCAGTTGTGAATGTAATCAGTAATGCAAATTTGACAGCTAAGTCATATCTATTTTTATTAATATATTTTTTGGCAAATTTTATAGCGGACTGGTTTCTTTCAGTCGTAAAGGTAATACTATCTACGACAGAAATGAGGCTCTCCGCTTCTTTATCTTCAGTTAATTTTATCTCTTCGGTTTTCTGTGTTTGTTTTATATCAGAGTTACTTAATTCAATATTAGCGATATTATCAAGTATTGCTGCAATTCCACCTTTTAGAATGGATGCTACTTTTTTCCTTTCTGGTGCTTTACTCTCCGATTCTGATTTAATCGAATACGTTAAGACTTTTCTACCCCTTAAATCAAAAGGTAAGCTTTCAACACTCCCAAATTCTTCATTCATCACTAATATGATGTTATTCCAAGTTAATTTGCTTATCGCATACCCTAATTCAATTAATACATTTGGATTAGGAGTGAAACGACTACCCGTACTCAAACTGTTAATTATTGATACGTCACAAATGAACACAGAACTATTGTCTATTTTTTCAAAAATGGAAGCTGAAATATCAGGAGAGCCTGTCAAACCGGCAGTGTCTCTATCTAAAAAAGGGATCAATGTATAAGAGTCATCTGAATTGATTTCAGCTAGTGCTTTTTCAATAGCGGTATTAATAAACCCTCTATTGGTATTGTTTGGCAAATCTGATTGCCATGAGTAAAAAACTCTTTTTTTCATTTATCACCCAAACTTGAATATCGTCATAACGCCTACTTAAGCGGAAAAATATAGTTGGCTATAATGTGAACGGAGTGAAACAGCCAACTGTATTTTTTCCGTTTGAAGTTCTTGTTACATACCGTCTTTATTGAGGTTTAAATTTACACCTGATAGTTTTGCATAATGAGTAACATCTGAAGAATGTTTATCCTGTATTAAAGTAAGTACCCAAGAATCAGTTCCATTATCTATTGCAATGAGATTTACCCCTATATTTTTAGAACATGTAAAAATAGAAGGTTCAGAAAAATCAGTTTCTAAAAAGTGTGAAATATTAAAGTCACTTTGAAGATAACGCTGTTTAATCATATTAAAATCATTACATTGGGAAAGCATATTTTCTGACATAATATTAATCAGTTCAAGTGTTTCCATAGGATCTTCTTTCCAGTCGACGACAACCGCTTTATTGTTTAACTTAAGAGCTTCAACAAGAACGAATGTAAAATCAAAGCTGTCCGCAAAAGAACCATCATATCCATGATCTTCGAGGTTATCTTGGTGTTTTTTCCTGTATTTTGATTTACTGCGGAGAAATAGTTCTACCTCATTTAACACATTCACATCGTTGTTAGATACATATTTGGCTAATAGATAATTAGGGTTATCTTCGAAGGGTAGGTCTACATCTTTCGTACAGCCCCCCAACAGAAAGCTAAAAAAAATTGTTATAATCGATTTCATAATACAGATTCCAAGGTGAGGTATGTAACGCCTCATTCAGAGGCTAAAAATTGATGGCTAAAATAAGCGAGGCACGAGCAATAGCCAGCTGTTTTTAGTCCTGCTGCAATGCCTTGTTATAGGTATTTGTACCAAGCGCCTGATTTAAATTCTTTTGGGATATTTTGCTCTGACGGCTCGTCAAAACCTAAATTTTCTAAAGTATTAAACCACAAGTCTCGCTTTGAATCAGGTAACTTTGAACCACACCACGAACAAAAATAAATGGCTTTAGAGCTACTGCCACCGTCATGAATAATAAGTCCATATTCGTCAAATTTTGCGTTATATGTAATTAAAGTATCAGGGCACTCAAATTCATTAGCATGATCAGTGCATTCAAACTTTAATGAATCATCCATATTCTGACAACAGTGCTGAACCATGTAGTACCTATAACGCCCAATTAATGGGCTTTTATTGCTGGCTATAATTTGCGAGGGACGAGCACAGCCAGCTGTAAAAGTCCCGTTGAATTGCTTGTTATATGCCTGATAAACTTTAACTTAACTACTGAAGTTCAAAGTAAAAGACGGTAGTAATAAACGCACTATAAATTGAGCTGCCCACAAATACTAGAACGAAATAATAGCTTTGCCACAAAAGTCTCTTTAACAAGGCAAAGCTTATTAGTGACTATTGAAAAACGATAATAGCGAAACCCGAAGCAACGTGTACAAAAGTATTTTTGATAACAACATTTTTAGCTAAACCAACCATACGATTTGAGTGCATATAACGCCACATTAAGCGGCAATTTTACAGTTTGTTAAAATTGAGCGAAGCGAACAACAAACTGTAAATTGTCCGTTTGAATGCCTTGTTAGAGTTCAATTGCTGGAATATATTTACAACATTTTCTCAAATGACTTATAGCAGAGCTTTCTTCCATTGACACATTTTTATTTGAGCCGAGTTCAATCCCTATAGGTGTGTAAACACTGCTCCCTAATTGAAGGTAAACAGACTTTCCTTTAGGAATGAAAATTTGTTTCTCTGAACTTCCCTGACCTGTCCAAGGACTCCAACTAATTTTTAAATTATATTGTCCTGGCTCCAACTGAACATAAGAAAAAGTATTATTAGGTAATGCGACTATTTGAACTCCGTCAATACTAACTCTCATATCTGAACCAGCAGGAGGAGTAAAAAGACGATTAAATATAAATGTACTTCTTTCGCTTGTTGATTGCGGGATATTTACCTGATCAAAATTTAAAGCATTTTTTGGAGCCGTTGCACAACCAGATAATACAAAGATTAATAAGACGAAAACACTTCTCATAGAGATATTCCTTGAACTCTAACGCCCAAATAACAGGCTTAAAATTGTTTGTTAAAATTTTGAGGAACGAAAAACAACAAACTGTTTTAAGTCCTGTTGATTTGCTTGTTAGTTTTACAGTGCAAATACGCTATTGATATCTTGTCCTTGTTTAAGCTTTTCCAAATTTTGATATAAGCTCGCTTTATCAATCTTATCCACTAAAACTCTTGAGGCTTGATAGCTGCCAATAGAAAAATCGAATTCATTATTTTTAACAAACTCAGCATCTTTGGGTGACAAACCAATATTCTCTAATAGATAAGGTTTTCTGAAATCAACTAGCAAGGCAACACCTTCGTTGAACCAAATAGGGACATTTAATAAATGGTTTAACCAACCAACTCTATAATGCACTTCTGCGTGTGTATACTCATGAGCAATAACATCAATATTTTGCCCTTCTGAACCTAGCACTATGCATTTCCCAAGTGGAGTGAGTAAAGCTTTACCATATTTATTTGAATCAAAATCAGATGCCTCACTGTCACTTGTTGTGATAACAACTTTAGGGTTAGAGATCATTTGACCAAAAGTAGTGTTAACTCTAGATTTACCCAGAGTAATATTAGAAAGCAAATTTTCTTTTTGGTTAAGGTCGAAAGAACCGCTTACAAAAATGTTAGGTGCTATTTCTGAATAATTGGAATACTCAATAAATTCACATGCCAATGCATGCCTTTGGGAAAATCCAATTAAAATAAAAAATCCCCCAATAAAAAATAGTAAGGATAATTTTAATTTTGACACCTAACCTCCTTGTAAAACTAACGCCCCGCTAAGGGGAAATTTATTGTTTGCTAAAATGTTGAGCGGAGCGAAAACAGCAAACTGTAAATTTTCCCTCTTGAGCGACTTGTTATGTTTACTAATTAACTAAACCATCAAATAACACCAACAAACCTGTAAGAATTATTGCAAAATAAAATAGTAATACAAGGATACCCATAAAGGAAAATAATAAGAATTTTTTAGAGTCTATGAATATAAATTTATTTTTTAACAATTCATATAAAAGATATGAAAATACACACAGCAATGAAAATACAATTATGTGATAAGCGTCAATTGGCTTTATAAATTCCATGTACATGAGAGCAATAGAAGCGACAAACACTAACGTCACAATAGTGTTAATTTGCAACTTAATCTTTTTCCACTTTAATAAAATATCTTTCATTAACCTTTCAAAATAAGTCAAACTACAAGGTAAACATAACGCCTAAATAACAGGCTAAAAATTGTGGGCTAAAATGGAGCGGAGCGAACAGCCCGCTGTTTTTAGTCCTTGTTCATTTTCTTGTTATGCGTACTTTTACACATTATAAAGAGCACTACAAACGGTATACTTGGAGTTAAGAAATAAGATATATCGACATAAAACCAAAAAAAGAACGATAAAACTAAAATAATGAAATATATGATTAAATATTTAGAGCGCCCACCAGCAGCAAATAAAATAACAGGTAGAACCAATAAATAAACTAGAAAAAGAAGGATCCTTAGAAAGAACTCACCGTTACCAGTATCACTACAAGCACAAGCATTACTTGGCCATGATGCAATCAAAACTAAATATATAATTATTGAGATAATTCCAATTCTCATTAACTGAAGCCAATCCTTTAGTACGCATAACGCCCAATTAATGGGCTTTTATTGCTGGCTAAATTTGCGAGGAACGAGCACAGCCAGCTGTAAAAGTCCCGTTAAATTGCTTGTTATATGCCTGATAAACCTGAACTAAAATACAAAAGCCAGAAGTAAAAGACGGTAGTCATAAACACACTATAAATTGAGCTACCCACAAATGCCAGAACGAAATAATAGCTTTGTTACATTACGTAGTAATAAAAACAACAAAGCTTATTAGTGACTATTGAAAAACGATAATAGCGAAACCCGAAGCAACGTGTACAAAAGTATTTTTGATAACAACATTTTTAGCTAAACCAACAATACAATTTGAGTGCATATAACGCCCAATTAATGGGCTTTTATTGCTGGCTATAATTTGCGAGGAACGAGCACAGCCAGCTGTAAAAGTCCCGTTGAATTGCTTGTTATATGCCTAATAAAACTGAACTTAAATACAAAAGTTAGAAGTAAAAGACGGTAGTAATAAATGCACTATAAATTGAGCTACCCACAATTGCCAGAACGAAATAATAGCTTTGTTACATTACGAAGTAATAAAAACAACAAAGCTTATTAGTGACTATTGGAAAACTCCAATAGCGAAACCCGTAGCAGCGTTTACAAAAGTAAGGTTGATAACAATATTTTTAGCTAAACCAACAATACTATTTGAGTGCATATAACGCCTCATTCAGAGGCTAAAAATTGCTGGCCAAAATAAGCGAGGCACGAGCAACGGCCAGCTGTTTTTAGTCCTTTGCAATGCCTTGTTAGGCATTTATTCGCCAATAATCGTAATATAGGTTGTATTGAACCTTGGTTCTAAGGTTACCATTCGTTTTTTTGTATTTACACTAAACTCAAGAATTATGGTCTCATCGACGTTTGTTTTTTTAGGTTTATATTTAGCCAAACTTTTTGCATAGAACAATACTATGTCATTTATATTTTTTTTGACTTCTAGTTCCATCACCGATGGAAGTCCGTTTTTCCCATTTACCTTATTCATTACAACAGAGTTCTTAACAATAGGTATGCTTAAAAACCCATTATCTATTTTTTCTTTTTTTAACTCTAATAAATGACATGAATTCATCATTTTCATCATGTCATTTAATCTCCTATTCATAAAACCCTTATCAGAAGAATACAAAATCTGATCGCTTTTAAATTTATTAATGCTAAACCCTTCTCCCTCTATTTTTTTACCAAAGTCAGTCATTTCCCTCTCGTAGACTTTAATATCACTCCCTTTTCCTTGTTTGTATAAACAAGCCGATTTAGCGGCTAACTTAACATAAATATCTTCGCTAAATTCAGCACTAAAACCCTGAGAGGAATTGGTTAAGATCATCAATCCTAGTGAAATTTTTTTGAACATTTGAACTCCATATTATAAATGCCTAACGCCTAAATAACAGGCTAAGTAATGGTTGGCTAAAATTGTGTAGCGAAGCGAAACGTAGCCAACTGTTACGTGTCCTTGTTGATTTTCTTGTTATGTTTTTTATAGCTCGATTGGTACGTCAACTGAAATACCACAACCTTCTCCATAGCTAAATATCAATACATTCTTATCATTGTTATTCGGTTTGACTACAAACCAAACTTTCGTTTTACTATCTTCTTCATATGTACTTAAAGGCGCAATAAAGCTTGGATCATTATCGTCACCTACAACAAGCCATACGGCTTTAAATATTTTTCCTTCAATATTATTCGGCAAAGATACCTGAACGTTAAATGAATTGTTATTTTTCTCTGTACTTACTTTAAACAATGAAACGTATTTTTCATTCCACAATGCAATTTGTTTATCTGAGGTCATACATGTTGATGCACTCGATATAAAGCTAATAAAATAAAGTGCAATAATGTAACGCAAACTCGACTCATCCTTAAAAACATAACGCCCAATTAATGGGCTTTTATTGCTGGCTATAATTGCGAGGAACGAGCACAGCCAGCTGTAAAAGTCCCGTTAAATTGCTTGTTATATGCCTGATAAACCTTAACTTAAACACAAAATCTAGAAGTAAAAGACGGTAGTAATAACTGCACTATAAATTGAGCTACCCACAAATACCAGTACGAAATAATAGCTTTGCCAACAAAAGTCTTTTAAATAGGCAAAGCTTATTAGTGACTATTGAAGAACTAAAATAGCGAAACTCGTAGCAGCGTTTACAAAAGTAAGATTGATAAAAATAATTTTAGCTAAAGCACCCAACTACATGAATTGCATATAACGCCTCATTCAGAGGCTAAAAATTGTTGGCCAAAATGGCGAGGCACGAGCAACGGCCAGCTGTTTTTAGTCCTTTGCAATGCCTTGTTAGCAGTAATTTACTCATAGGCTACTTCGTTGTATTTATAACTTACCAAATATATTGTCTAAAAAATACTGTTTATCTAGTGAGTTATTGTTTTTATTAGCCTCTTTAGAAAGGTTTACAAGTAAACCATCTAAGTCTGCTAGGTTTGAAATAATGGTAACTCTTTTAAAATTAGAACGTTTAGCCAATAACTCATTTTTAATACTGAGCAACTTTGTGGATAGGGATTTATTTGCAAGTTGATTATTAAGAATAAACCTAAATTCATCTGAGCTTAAAGAAAATTTAACCTCCTGACTATTAACACTCACCTAAAACCTGCCTTTACTGCTAACGCCTCATTCAGAGGCTAAAAATTGTTGGCCAAAATAGCGAGGCACGAGCAACGGCCAACTGTTTTTAGTCCTTTGCAATGCCTTGTTATATGCCTGATAAACCTGAACTAAAATACAAAAATCAGAAGTAAAAGACGGTAGCAATAAGCACACTATAAATTGAGCTACCCACAAATGCTAGAACGAAATAATAGCTTTGTTACATTACGTAGTAATAAAAACAACAAAGCTTATTAGTGACTAGTGAAAAACACAATAGCGAAACTCGTAGCAGCGTTTACAAAGGTAAAAGTTGATAACCAAATTGTTAGCTAAAGCACCCTACTTCATGAATTGCATATAACGCCCAATTAATGGGCTTTTATTGCTGGTTAAAATTTGCGAGGAACGAGCACAGCCAGCTGTAAAAGTCCCGTTGAATTGCTTGTTATATGCCTGATAAACTTTAACTTAATTACTGAAGTTCAAAGTAAAATCCGGTAGTAATAAATGCACTATAAATTGAGCTACCCACAAATGCCAGAACGAAATAATAGCTTTGCCAACAAAAGTTTTTTAAATAGGCAAAGCTTATTAGTGACTATTGAAGAACTAAAATAGCGAAACCCGCAGCAGCATTTACAAAAGTAAGGTTGATAACAACACATTTTTAGCTAAACAAACCATACTATTTGAGTGCATATAACGCCCAAATAACGGGCTTTTATTGCTGGCTAAAATTGCGAGGAACGAGCACAGCCAGCTGTAAAAGTCCCGTTGATTTGCTTGTTATGTAGCTGATATCACTGAGTATGATAAATTTCTACTAACCTACACGTTTGCCGATCTAATTTAACATGGGGAACTCCACCTGCATAATTAGGAGGAAGAGTACCTTTGATATGCCATAAACCCTCACGATCGTAAATTTTTATGGGGTTTTGATCCTCCATTGAGCGAGGGAATTTTTTATGCATTAAACTAGTACCTTTATCTAAAGCTGTTTTCTGATCACAAATATCTGACTCGATCAACGAACATGAAGATATTATAAACATAAGAGATATTAAGCCTAAAACTTTAAATTGCACTCGAACTCCTTGAGCTACATAACGCCCAATTAATGGGCTTTTATTGCTGGCTAAAATTGCGAGGGACGAGCACAGCCAGCTGTAAAAGTCCCGTTGAATTGCTTGTTATATGCCTGATAAACCTGAACATAAATACACAAGCAACTAGTAAAAACCGGTAGTCATAAACACACTATAAATTGAGCTACCCACAAATACCAGTACGAAATAATAGCTTTGCCAACAAAAGTTTTTTAAATAGGCAAAGCTTATTAGTGACTATTGAAAAACGATAATAGCGAAACCCGTAGCAACGTTTACAAAGGTAAAAGTTGATAACCAAATTGTTAGCTAAAGCACCCTACTTCATGAATTGCATATAACGCCCAATTAATGGGCTTTTATTGCTGGCTAAAATTGCGAGGGACGAGCACAGCCAGCTGTAAAAGTCCCGTTGAATTGCTTGTTATATGCCTGATAAACCTGAACATAAATACACAAGCAACTAGTAAAAACCGGTAGTCATAAACGCACTATAAATTGAGCTACCCACAAATGCCAGAACGAAATAATAGCTTTGCCAACAAAGTCTTTTAAATAGGCAAAGCTTATTAGTGGACATTGGAAAACTAAAATAGCGAAACCCGCAGCAGAGCATTAAAAAGTAAAAGTTAGCAACTAAATTATTAGCTAAACCACCTTACTACATGAATTGCATATAACGCCCTGTTAAGGGGCAAATTGTAGTTGGCTATAATGTGAGCGGAGCGAAACAGCCAACTGTAATTTGTCCCGCTTGAACAGCTTGTTAGCCTTACTATTTCACCAAGTTAAAAGATGTTTTTAAAGGAACTGAAACGCCTCTGATCAAATCTTTAATCTCAAAGTAAACTGTCCATTGCCCAAAAGGGTCTCCATTTTCGCCAATGTATTTAATAACTGTTTGAGTTAAAAATATAGACATTGGATCTACTTCTAATGTCCCTTGTGCACAAGGGACATTTAACTCATTAATTGAAAATGTTCCGTCAGGCTTTTCAACTTTAATATCACACAAAATATTAAAATTGCGTGCATTATCTAACTTTGGGTTAGCAAAGAAAGGAAGAATAGTGAGTTCTTGACCCAACTTTACGTCCTTGGCTTCGTTAAAGTAAGGCACATTTTCGCTTGGAGTCATCCATTTTTCTTCCCAATCTTTATCAGGCGTTACTAATAGCCAACCACCAAATCCTTTTACACTTTTTTGATTTTCAGTTTCGGGCGCTTGATCACCATTAGCTAATTTCCAATGAAAGTCGTCACTAGCAATTCCACTAAAAGAAATGAACAATAATATAAAAGGTAAAATTTTTCTCATGACTATCCTTGTAAGGCTAACGCCCAATTAATGGGCTTTATTGCTGGCTAACATTGCGAGGAACGAGCACAGCCAGCTGTAAAAGTCCCGTTGAATTGCTTGTTATATGCCTGATAAACCTGAACTAAAATACATAAGTCAGAAGTAAAAGACGGTAGTAATAGCCACACTATAAATTGAGCTACCCACAAATGCTAGAACGAAATAATAGCTTTGCCAACAAAAGTCTTTTAAATAGGCAAAGCTTATTAGTGACTATTGATAAACGACAATAGCGAAACCCGTAGCAACGTTTACAAAAGTACGTTTGATAACAATATTTTTAGCTAAACAAACAATACTATTTGAGTGCATATAACGCCCATATTAACGGGCAAAGTAAAGCTTGCCAAAATAGCGAGGAACGAGCACGGCAAGCTGTACGTGTCCCAGTTCAATTGCTTGTTAGATGGTAACTCAGATAAACACTAAGCGCTCCAGCCAACATAACCATAAGCGTAAAATCAAACACAAAATAAAATAAAAAAATCACCTTAACTTGTGCGACAAACCTTAATCTTAAGTAAAGTTGCTTCAAGTAAAAGACACTACTTACGCAACTTTACTTAAGATTAAGGATTAAAAAGAAGCTTAGCACGCGTCAAGGGATTTTAAATAGAATTTGTTGTTTGGATAAACTCAACGCTTATGCTGTAGAAAAGCGGCAATACTCCTTCTTTCCACAGATCCCTTAGCAAATGAATTCTTTTGTTACCATATAACGCCCAATTAATGGGCTTTTATCGCTGGCTATAATTGCGAGGGACGAGCACAGCCAGCTGTAAAAGTCCCGTTGAATTGCTTGTTATATGCCTGATAAACCTGAACTAAAATACAAAAATCAGAAGTAAAAGACGGTAGCAATAAGCACACTATAAATTGAGCTACCCACAAATGCTAGAACGAAATAATAGCTTTGTTACATTACGTAGTAATAAAAACAACAAAGCTTATTAGTGACTAGTGAAAAACACAATAGCGAAACTCGTAGCAGCGTTTACAAAGGTAAAAGTTGATAACCAAATTGTTAGCTAAAGCACCCTACTTCATGAATTGCATATAACGCCCAATTAACGGGCTTTTATTGCTGGCTAAAATTGCGAGGGACGAGCACAGCCAGCTGTAAAAGTCCCGTTGAATTGCTTGTTATATGCCTGATAAACTTTAACTTAATTACTGACGTTCAAAGTAAAAGACGGTAGTAATAAACGTACTATAAATTGAGCTACCTACAAATGCCAGTACGAAATAATAGCTTTGTTACATTACGAAGTAATAAAAACAACAAAGCTTATTAGTGACTAGTGAACAACTATAATAGCGAAACTCGTAGCAGCGTTTACAAAAGTAAGATTGATCACAACATTTTTAGCTAAACCAGCCATACTATTTGAGTGCATATAACGCCGTTTTAAGCGGCAAATTGCAGTTGGCTAAAATAAGTGAGGCACGAACAAAAAGCCAACTGTAATTTGTCCGCCTTGAAAACCCTTGTTATGTGGCTACTTATTTGAACCACTTTTCTAGGTCTTGCTTACTAGCAGATGGATGTGAATATATACCTTGTTCCAACGCTGCGATAAATGAATCAGCATCTTCTGCTGATAAACCTGTATCAGCGTAATTTAGCACTTTAATATTTTCTATAAGTGTAAAAGGCTGTGCTGTATACATTTGGTATAACTCCATTGGCTCTGACATACCTTTAGCCCACGCTTTTATATAATAGACGTCTTGCTTATTACCATTTGGAAGAGTAATTAAGCCATCTTGTACATAAGCCCAGCTATCAGATTTATCTGATAAAGAGTTTAAAAACTCTTGTCCAAGAACAACAGCTTCTTCTTGTGTGTCAGCTTCAAAAGTTTTAATTGACCGGTTTTCACCTTGTTGGTAAGTAACAACAGGGACTAATAACTCACCTTCTTGTAATTCACTACCAATCAAAACGCTATGCGCTAAAACTAGACCGACAATCTTTCCTACTGCACCAGAAATCAATTAATACCCCTTGCCACATAACGCCCAATTAATGGGCTTTTATTGCTGGCTAAAATTTGCGAGGGACGAGCACAGCCAGCTGTAAAAGTCCCGTTAAATTGCTTGTTATATGCCTGATAAATCAGAACTTAAATACAAAAGTTAGAAGTAAAAGGCGGTAGTAATAATCACACTATAAATTGAGCTACCCACAAATGCCAGAACAAAATAATAGCTTCGCCACAAAAGTCTCTTTAACAAGGCAAAGCTTATTAGTGGCTATTTGAAAACTATAAATAGCGAAACCCGTAACAACGTTTACAAAAGTAAAAGTTAATAACCGAATTATTAGCTAAAGCACCCTACTACATGAATTGCATATAACGCCCAATTAATGGGCTTTTATTGCTGGCTAAAATTTGCGAGGGACGAGCACAGCCAGCTGTAAAAGTCCCGTTGAATTGCTTGTTATATGCCTGACAAACCTAAACATAAATACACAAGCGACTAGTAAAAGATGGTAGTAATAAACGCACTATAAATTGAGCTACCCACAAATGCCAGTACGAAATAATAGCTTTGTTACATTACGTAGTAATAAAAACAACAAAGCTTATTAGTGACTATTGGAAAACCTTAATAGCGAAACCGAAGCAACGTGTACAAAAGTATTTTTGATAAAAACATTTTTAGCTAAACAAACCATACTATTTGAGTGCATATAACGCCCAATTAATGGGCTTTTATTGCTGGCTAAAATTTGCGAGGGACGAGCACAGCCAGCTGTAAAAGTCCCGTTGAATTGCTTGTTATATGCCTGATAAACCTGAACATAAATACTGAAGTTCAAAGTAAAAGACGGTAGTAATAAACGCACTATAAATTGAGCTACCCACAAAAGCTAGAACGAAATAATAGCTTTGCCAACAAAGTCTTTTAAATAGGCAAAGCTTATTAGTGACTATTGAATAACTAAAATAGCGAAACTCGTAGCAGCGTTTACAAAGGTAAAAGTTGATAACCAAATTATTAGCTAAAGCACCCTACTACATGAATTGCATATAACGCCCAATTAATGGGCTTTTATTGCTGGCTAAAATTGCGAGGAACGAGCACAGCCAGCTGTAAAAGTCCCGTTGAATTGCTTGTTATATGCCTGATAAATCTAAACTAAAATACAAAAGTCAGAAGTAAAAGACGGTAGTAATAAATCCACTATAAATTGAGCTACCCACAAATACCAGAACGAAATAATAGCTTTGCCAACAAAAGTCTTTTAAATAGGCAAAGCTTATTAGTGGCCATTGAAAAACTATAATAGCGAAACTCGTAGCAGCGTTTACAAAAGTACGTTTGATAACAATATTTTTAGCTAAACCAACAATACAATTTGAGTGCATATAACGCCTCGTTAAGAGGCAAATAATATGTTGGCTAAAATAAGCGACGCAGGAGCAAAAGCCAACTGTTATTTGTCCTGCTTTAACGACTTGTTAGAGTGTTCTATACACTCAGCTAATGGCGCACAAGTAAAAGCTATTTCTTTATTTTTGAATTCATTATCGAAATCTAAATAAATAACTTTAGCAGTACAAAAACTCATTGATTTAAGTAAATCTTTAAACTCTTCATCAGCCCTAGCTTCAGGAGACATATCCGCTATATGAAGAGAACTTTCATCCTTGGTTTTTGAAGGTACGATTATAGTTTTATTGGGCTCTATAACTGATTTCTTGAGCTCCATCCTTGTTGTGACTTCATAATCCTTTTGATTACATCTACCTGCCTCAGGGTAGGTAATTGTCAAATCCCAAATAACCGCAGAGCTTTTACCCCTGTTAGAAAGTGATAAATCTAGTTTATCGTTTTCAAAACTTAAGACTTGACCCACAATATCTGCATTTTTACTTTCAAATAATTTAACCGCTGTAGAAAAAGCAATTGTAGCTAAGGAAATAACAGACAAAATAACACCAATGTATATTCCGACTCTATTGGCATCCAACTTTTCTTTATGACCACAATGTTTACACACAGTAGCATCATCACGTATTTCTTCATGACACGCTTTACAAGTTGCCATAGTTCTCCATTAACACTCTAACGCCCAAATAACGGGCTAAGTAATGTTGGCTAAAATAGTGAGGGACGAACGGTAGCCAACTGTTACGTGTCCCAGTTTATTTGCTTGTTATGTGCTATTTAGCTAAGCACATTTTGATAACTTCTAAAGCTAGCGCACAAGCAGCAATAATTACGGCTGCTAAGGTAAGACGATTTAAACTTTTAGTTAACTTTGTAGATGAATCATTAGCGCTTGCTATTTCTTGTGTTAAAGCTTCAGTATTAATAGCTAACTTTTCAAGTGCTGATGCAGATCTATTTACAGATGAGAAAATAGTATTTTTACTCAGAGTTTCATAAAACGTTTTTTCAACTTCAGCTAAAGTTCTTTCTGAATTATCTGAATCTTTCAATGAAACCTCCATGGCACATAACGCCCAATTAATGGGCTTTTATTGCTGGCTAAAATGTTGAGGAACGAAACAGCCAGCTGTAAAAGTCCCGTTGAATTGCTTGTTATATGCCTGATAAAACTGAACTTAAATACAAAAGTTAGAAGTAAAAGACGGTAGTAATAAACGCACTATAAATTGAGCTACCCACAAATACCAGAACGAAATAATAGCTTTGTTACATTACGCAGTAATAAAAACAACAAAGCTTATTAGTGACTATTGAAAAACTACAATAGCGAAACCCGTAGCAGCGTTTACAAAAGTACTTTTGGTAAAAACAATTTTAACTAAAACACCCAACTACATGAATTGCATATAACGCCCAATTAATGGGCTTTTATTGCTGGCTATAATTTGCGAGGGACGAGCACAGCCAGCTGTAAAAGTCCCGTTGAATTGCTTGTTATATGCCTGATAAACTTTAACTTAATTACTGAAGTTCAAAGTAAAAGACGGTAGTTTTAAATGAACTATAAATTGAGCTACCCACAATTGCCAAAACGAAATAATAGCTTTGCCACAAAAGTCTCTTTAACAAGGCAAAGCTTATTAGTGACTATTGAAAAACGACAATAGCGAAACTCATAGCAACGTTTACAAAGGTAAAAGTTGATAACCAAATTGTTAGCTAAAGCACCCTACTTCATGAATTGCATATAACGCCCAATTAATGGGCTTTTATTGCTGGCTATAATTGCGAGGAACGAGCACAGCCAGCTGTAAAAGTCCCGTTCAATTGCTTGTTATATGTAAATTACATATACGTTTTAACCAATTCCATTAACTGAGTAACTAACATTATTGAACCTAATACGATAAAAACATTAGGCGAAGCAAAATTAGATTTAGCAGGAGGAGTACTTTTAAGCTTTTTCCCGTGAGCTATTAACCCTAAACCAACACAAATTAGAACAAGGCTGATAATTAAGTCAGCTAAAACATTTGGTGACACTATACTTCCTTTTACATATAACGCCCAATTAATGGGCTTTTATTGCTGGCTAAAATTGCGAGGGACGAGCACAGCCAGCTGTAAAAGTCCCGTTGAATTGCTTGTTATATGCCTGATAAACCTAAACATAAATACAAAAGTTAGAAGTAAAAGACGGTAGTAATAGCCACACTATAAATTGAGCTACCCACAAATGCTAGAACGAAATAATAGCTTTGTTACATTACGCAGTAATAAAAACAACAAAGCTTATTAGTGACTATTGGAAAACTACAATAGCGAAACCCGTAGCAGCGTTTACAAAAGTAAGGTTGATAACAATATTTTTAGCTAAACCAACCATACTATGTGAGTGCATATAACGCCCAATTAATGGGCTTTTATTGCTGGCTATAATTGCGAGGAACGAGCACAGCCAGCTGTAAAAGTCCCGTTGAATTGCTTGTTATATGCCTGATAAACCTAAACATAAATACAAAAATTCAAAGTAAAAGACGGTAGTCATAAACACACTATAAATTGAGCTACCCACAAATACTAGAACGAAATAATAGCTTTGCCAACAAAAGTCTTTTAAATAGGCAAAGCTTATTAGTGACTATTGAAAAACTACAATAGCGAAACCCGTAGCAGCACAAACAAAAGTAACTTTGATAAAACATTTTTAGCTAAACCAACCATACTATTTGAGTGCATATAACAGTTTATTAGTTTGCAAATTTCCCGCTTTCCACAAAACATTTACAAACAACTTTAAAAACCTAGATTATGTCACTTTAATCGAAATATCAACAATATAACTTTTTTAAGTACACTAGCAGCTGTGTGAAAGAAGGAAAAATTCCTGCTTTGTTGTAGAAAGCGAGAAATACACCGAGCTGTATATAAGCACAGTATTGATGTGGTTGTATAAACATTATTTTTTGTTTGTATAAAAAATAATGTTCTGATAAATGAATTACACAATAATGAAAATTTGTTTGATTATTTACAGTGCACGAAAGGTAAACTAGCTATTATTTCAATAAAATAAAGTTGCAGGTTATTTACGGGTCAAAATTAAAACTAAACTGATAATACCGATAAGTTAAATTTTTCAGCAGCATCTTCAATAGTTTTTTCGTTACCTAAATGAGCAAGCATAGGAACCTTTAATAAAGAAGAAAGTTCAGTTATGTTTTCTTCTAAATAATTCATCCCTTCAAATGCGTTAGCAACCCAACCAATACATTCAAGGCCGTCTGCTAAAATAGATTCATACGTTAATACCGCATGGTTTAAGCAACCTAGCTTCATATTAACTACTAAAATAACTTGTTGGTTAGATTGCTTAACAAAATCAGATAAAAACTGCCCATCACCTAAAGGTAATCGCCAACCACCCGCTCCTTCAGTAATCGTTATATCTGCTTTTAGTGAGGTTACATTTTTATAATGTTCTACTACATTATTGACTGTAATACCTGTGCCTGATTTTTGGGCCGCAATATGAGGAGCAATTGGCTCTTTAAAAGCAATAGGATTAATGGATGTGATTGATTGCCCACTATTAGCTACTTGCTGTAACAACAAAGCATCTTCATTTATCAATACACCCTCAATAATATCGCAACCGGCTGAAATAGGTTTATAAACAGCAACTGTTTTACCTATATTGGTTAACGCTTTAACTAAAGCGGTGGCAACAAATGTTTTACCCGCATCTGTGTCTGTAGCAGTAATAAAAAGATTAGACATTTAATTTAACCGCAATACCAGAAAATGCAGAGTAAGTGGCAGGATAAACACCGCTAGGTTCTTGAAAGTCTTGGTAGCGTTTAGTCATTTTTTTCCACTTATCTTTTCCTGCTAACCCTTTTTTATTTTTATTAGGAACATGATTAGCACCAAGACCTTTTAATTCACGGGCTAGGTGAAGTACGTTTTCGTATTCTAAAACAATATCTTTAACGTCGTTTTCTAATAATTTAAAAGGTGAATCCTCAAACGTTTGTATTAATGTTTCTTCTTTTTTAAAATCAATAACATGCTTGTCGTCGTCTACTTGTTTCCAAGATGATTTTAGTTCATGCAAAGTGCCATCAACCAAGGTGCTAAAAATAAATAAACCGCCAGGTTTTAGTACGCGTGTTATTTCAACTAACAGATCACTTAATGGGTTACACCATTGGATCATCAAATTAGAATAAATAACGTCGATACTATTATTATCAAAAGGAAGTTTGTAAGCATCAGCCTCAATCCATTGAATGTCATGAGTTGATCTAGCTTCGGCAAAATTGAGCATTTTTTTAGAGAGGTCTACACCAATAACTTGCTGATATTTACTGGCAAGTATATTGGTAAAAAAACCTGTTCCACACCCTAAATCAACGATATTCAAATCGGTTCGGTTAGGTAATTTAGACATTAGGTGTTTACCAGTATAACGCTGTAAACGCGCAGAAATATCGTAAGAATGTGTTGCTGAACTAAAAGAACGAGCAATGTTGACCCTAATATGGGTATTAACCATTAAGAATACGCCTTGTTTATACTATTTACTAAGTATTTGATATCATTTGCATTATGTGATGCAGTTATAGTAACACGTAACCTAGATGTGTTATTCGCAACGGTTGGAGGACGAATTGCGGTAACCCAAATTCCATTTTCTTTCAGTTTTTCACTCGTGTTTAATGTTTTACTTGCTGAACCTAAGACAATGGCATGTATAGAAGATTCAGTTTTTATTAATTCAATATCGTCGTTTAATGTTGCAGACAATAAATGGCTGAGTTCTGTTATTTTTTCTCTACGCCAATGTTCTTTTTGGATCAGTTTTATACTGGCTTTTGTTGCCCAAGCAATTGCGGGCGACATTGCTGTTGAATATATGTAATGTCTAGAAAAGTTAACTAAATATTCGTAAATATCGTCATTGCAAACAACAAAAGCACCGCTGGTTGCTATGGCTTTTCCAAAGGTTGCCATTACCATATCTAAAGGCGCTTGACTTAAACTCCCTTCACCTAAAAGCCCTTTTACACCTATGCTATGTGCGTCATCTATATAGGTTAACGCTTTGTGCTTGTTAGCGAGTTCGCTAATAGAACGTAAATTAGCTTGATCACCGTCCATACTAAAAACGCCTTCTGAAACAATAATATTATCTTTATCAGATGACGAGCTTAGCAATGTATCAAGTTGTAGCATATCGTTATGCAAAAAACGTTTAGTTCGGCCTTTCGAAGCTAAAGCACCATCAATTAACGATGCGTGGCTTAGCTTGTCTAACCAATAGTTGGTGTTTTTCTCACCTAAGGCATCTAAAACACCTTGATTCGCGGCAAAGCCACTTGAAAATAATAAACATTTTGGTTTGTTTAGCCATGTACATATATCGTTTTCAAGGGATTGATGCGCATAGTGATATCCAGTAATTAAGCTAGAAGCACTTGCACAGGTACCAAATTTGTCAGCACCCTCTTGCATCGCCTTGTTAATTTCAGCGTGATTGTTTAATCCTAAATAATCGTTAGATGAAAAGTTAAGATAAGTTTTGCCACCTATTTTAACTTCTCGTGCAGTCTGCGATTCAACACACTTTGTTGTTCGGTACAAAGCGTGTTCACGTTGTTGCGTTAATTTTTGCTGAATAAAATCGAAGGACAAAACAAATACAACTCAGTTAATTAGCAGCGTTATAAAATATGTCGCTGTTTTGTTGATTAACAACCGCAGTTTTCACTTTTAACACTTGCTCTTCTTCAGTAATGCTATCGATCGTTTCGGTGTTTATACCTAATTTTTTGAACAAGGCAACATCAGCATTGGTTTCTGGGTTATCTGCTGTTAATAGCTTACAACCGTAAAATATTGAGTTAGCACCAGCTAAGAAGCACATAGCTTGCATTTGTTCATTCATTTCTGAACGACCTGCAGATAAACGCACATGGCTTTTCGGCATAATAATACGCGCAACAGCTATACAACGAATAAAGTCGAAATGGTCTAAATCATCAACGTCTGCCAATGGTGTACCTTCAACTTTAACTAACATGTTAATTGGCACACTTTCAGGTTGTGGTGATAGGTTAGCTAATTGAATAAGTAATGAAATACGGTCTTTAGCATCTTCACCTAAACCCACAATTCCGCCACTACATACTTTCATACCGGCTTTACGCACATTGCCTAAAGTATCTAAGCGATCTTGATAAGTACGCGTTGTAATAATTTGGTTGTAGTGCTCAGGAGACGTATCTAAATTATGGTTGTAGTAATCTAATCCAGCGGTTTGAAGTTCGTCTGCTTGCTGTTCAGATAACATGCCTAACGTCATACAGGTTTCTAAACCCATCGCTTTAACGCCTTTAACCATTTCTACTACTAATGGCATGTCACGTTCTTTTGGATTTCTCCATGCAGCCCCCATACAAAAACGGGTTGACCCTTGTTGTTTAGCTTTGCCAGCGGCTTCAAGTACTTTTTCAACAGCCATTAATCTTTCTTTATCAATATCTGTTTTGTAGCGAGCACTTTGCGAACAATATTTACAATCTTCTGGGCAAGCGCCTGTTTTAATTGATAATAAAGTACTTACTTGTACTTCGTTTGCATTGAAGTTTTTACGGTGAACCGTTTGAGCTTCAAACATTAAGTCATTAAAAGGCATATCAAATAAAGCCTGTACTTCTTCTTTGGTCCAATCGTGACGAACCACTTGGTCAGACTCTTTTAACATATTCAACGAATTAAGCTGTACAGACATAAGCTACCTTTTTCTTGTTAATAATAAACAGTAATAATGAGGTGATATAGACGCGATAGAGCATATTGCATCTACATTTATTTACGCGTAGTCTACCATCAAAATTTACTTGTAAACATAGCAATGAGAATTAAGTTAACATATGTCTAATTTATATACAGATGATTTAGCGTTTGATCGCGAACATATTTGGCATCCTTATACGTCAATGACTAACCCACTCCCAAGCTTTATGGTTGATTCGGCTAATGGGGTACACATTAATTTAGCTTCAGGTGAGCAGTTGGTTGATGGTATGTCTTCGTGGTGGTCGGTTCTACATGGGTACAATCACCCTGTTCTTAATGAAGCTTTGATTGAACAAAGTAAAAACATGTCGCATGTTATGTTTGGCGGTTTAACCCATAAACCTGCGGTTGAGTTATGTAAAAAGCTTGTGCGTATTACCCCTGAAGGATTAAATAAAGTATTTTTGTCTGACAGTGGATCTGTTTCAGTAGAGGTTGCTATGAAAATGGCAATTCAATATTGGGGCTCAAAAGGTAAACCTACTAAAAATAAAATGCTTACGGTAAAAAATGGTTATCACGGAGATACCTTTGCCACTATGGCTGTATCTGATCCTACAACAGGTATGCATCATATATACAGCGAGGCATTAGCTAAACAATACTTTGCCCCTGCTCCAACCATTATGATTGATGAGCAATGGAACGAACAAGATATCGCTGAATTAACTGAGCTATTCAAAAAACATCATGATGATATTGCTGCCTTTATAATAGAACCTATAGTGCAAGGTACTGGTGGTATGCGCTTTTATCATCCTGAATACCTTAAAGCCTGTAGAAGGTTATGTGATCAATACAATGTACTTTTGATTGCTGACGAAATAGCAACAGGTTTAGGTCGAACAGGTAAACTGTTTGCTTGTGAGTGGGCAAATATTACCCCTGACATTATGTGCTTAGGTAAAACCCTAACGGGTGGTTATATCACGCTAGCAGCAACGCTTTGTACTAACGAAATTGCTGAAGGTATTAGCAATAGCGAGGCGGGTTGTTTTATGCACGGCCCTACTTTTATGGGAAATCCGCTGGCATGTGCAGTCGCTAATGCAAGTATTGGTTTATTAGAAAGTAGTGATTGGAAAGCAAGTATTACACGTATAGAAAGTTATCTTAAACAACATCTTATCCCTTTAAATACTAATAACCGTGTACAAGGTACGCGTGTGTTAGGAGGAATAGGCGTTGTAGAAACAAAGTATCCGGTAAATATGACGGTAATTCAAAAGCGCTTTGTTGAATTAGGTGTATGGATACGCCCTTTCGGTAAACTTATTTATATTATGCCGCCATTAATATCCACCCATGAAAACTTACAAACAATTATTGATGCTATAGCAACGGTACTAAATGAAAACGACTGTTTTTCATCATAATAAATAAGATTGAATTAAAAACCAATAACATAGCATTTGTTATTGGTTTAAATTTATTAATATGTATATAGCCCAAGCAATTGAAACCGCCATCAATAATAACAAATTGAAATTTTTACTGTCTGATTGTCTTCTTGATCTAAACTTGTGAACAATCAAACTTAAAAAACTCACCAAAGCGCTTAACCAAAGCACTTTGTATAAATAGCCTGTTAATTCAACCAGCCAATAGGTTCTTACTTCAATTTCATGATAGCGTAATAAACCGTAATCTTTTTCTGGGGCGGCATAATAAGACACACATAATGCGATAATAAATAGTGACCAGCTTAGCAGGGTTAAAATCCTGACAATAAACACCCATTTGTCTGGTGATTTTCTTCTGTTTTCTTGCTTGTTTTCCATATTTACTCGTATTTAGCTCATCTCAACCTATATATATTGAATTTTATATCAGGTATTAACAATTTTTACTTGTTAATCATATTCTGCACGGTAACATATCACACCTTAACTTTAGAGCAATTTTGACAGACAAAGAGGTCGATTAATGTCACTCATATCAATTACTGATGTTTTAGCAGGAAAATCACCTGTTAATGAAACAGTTTCAGTACATGGTTGGATCCGCACACGCCGCGATTCAAAAGCAGGTATTTCATTTTTAGCCATTCATGACGGTTCATGCTTTGATGCTATTCAAGCTATTGTTTCTAGTGACATAGAAAATTATCAATCTGATGTTTTAAAATTAACTACAGGTTGTGCCGTTAAAGTAACGGGTATTTTAGTTGAATCTCCTGGCCAAGGCCAAGCATTTGAAATTCAAGCTACAGCTATTGAAGTATACGGATTTGTTGAAGACCCTGATACTTACCCTATGGCAGCAAAACGTCATAGTATAGAATTTTTACGTGAACAAGCACATTTACGTGCGCGTACTAACATTGGTGGTGCAGTAACTCGTGTTCGTAATACATTAGCACAAGCAGTGCATCGCTTTTTACACAGTAAAGGTTACTTCTGGATAAGCACACCACTTATTACCGGTAGTGACTGTGAAGGCGCTGGTGAAATGTTCCGTGTAAGTACATTAGACATGGAAAACTTACCACGTAACGACAAAGGTGAAGTTGACTACAAACAAGACTTTTTCGGTAAAGAAACATTTTTAACAGTTTCAGGCCAATTAAACGTTGAAACCTACGCATGTGCTTTATCTAAAGTGTATACGTTTGGTCCTACGTTCCGTGCTGAAAACTCAAACACAACTCGCCATTTAGCTGAGTTTTGGATGATTGAACCAGAAATCGCTTTTGCTGATTTATCAGACGCGGCTGACTTAGCAGAAGAAATGCTACGTTATGTATTTAAAGCGGTATTAGAAGAACGTGCAGACGATATGGCATTCTTCCAACAACGTGTAGATAAAACCGTTATCGATCGTTTAAATTCAGTAGTGAACAGCGAATTTGTTCGTATGGATTACACTGACGCGATTAAGATCTTACAAGAATGTGGTAAGAAGTTTGAGAACCAAGTTACTTGGGGTGTTGATCTAAACTCTGAGCACGAACGTTACTTAGCAGAAGAACATGTTGGTGGTCCAGTTGTTTTACAAAACTACCCTAAAGATATTAAATCTTTTTACATGCGTTTGAACGACGATGGTAAAACCGTTGCCGCAATGGATATTTTAGCACCAGGCATTGGTGAAATTATTGGTGGTAGTCAACGTGAAGAACGTTTAGACGTTTTAGATGCAAGACTTGCAGAAATGAACTTAGACGTTGCTGATTACGGTTGGTACCGCGATTTACGTCGTTACGGAACTGTACCTCATTCTGGTTTCGGTTTAGGTTTTGAACGTTTAGTGGTTTATGCCACAGGTATGCAAAACGTACGTGACGTTATTCCATTCCCAAGAACACCGAATAACGCAGCATTTTAATTGATAACTAACGGTTATTTTATTATCTAATCGATAGGTTATATAAAAACAAAAACGCCTTAATTGGCGTTTTTTTATGTCTAAATTTTATACGTTAGCATTTTAAAAAATTATATTTTTAGCTGTATCTTGTTTTTTTACAAAAACGACATATTATGTCTTTAGTTATTTTGTTTTGGAGTTTAAAAATGCAACGCATTGTATTATTTTTACTAACTAACCTAGCAATTATGTTAGTGCTTAGCGTTACGCTAAGTATATTAATGTCTGTTTTTGGTATTGATCGACAAGGTTTAGGCGGCTTATTAATGCTAGCCTTTGTTTTTGGTTTTGGTGGTGCATTTATATCTTTATTGATGTCTAAGTGGATGGCTAAGCGCTCGGTTGGTGCTTATGTTATTGAACAACCGCAAAATAATACTGAAAAATGGTTATTAGAAACCGTTAAAAAATATTCAGATCGAGCCGGTATTGGTATGCCAGAAGTGGCGCTTTATCAATCACCTGATATGAATGCTTTTGCAACGGGGGCAAATAAAAATAACGCCTTAGTGGCTGTAAGTACAGGCTTATTAGAAAACATGAGCCAAGCCGAAGCTGAAGCGGTGATCGGTCATGAAATTAGCCATGTAGCTAATGGTGATATGGTTACGTTGACGTTAGTGCAAGGTGTAATGAACACTTTTGTTATATTTTTAGCGCGTTTAATCGCCGGTATTATCGATAATGCAACGCGCAGTAATAACAACCAAGGTGGTGGTTTAGGCGGAATTGCTTATTTTGCCGTTGTCTTTATTTTAGAAATGGTTTTAGGCGTTCTAGCTAGTATTGTTGTTGCTTGGTTTTCAAGAAAACGTGAATTTAGAGCGGATATCGGTGGTGCTCAACTTGCAGGTACATCTGCAATGATTGGTGCATTAGAAAAACTAAAACAGAGTCAAGAAAGTCAGCTTGAAGGTTCAATGATGGCCTTTGGTATAAATAACAAATCTAAATTTATTAGTTTATTTGCCAGCCATCCACCGCTTGATGATCGTATTAAAGCGCTACGCAATAGAACATAAGTTATTAGGGCTTGTTGATCGCGTCGCAAGGCGTGTAGCATAGTTACTCTATGTAAATTCCTTGCAACAATGAGCAAAGCTCAACAGACCCTAAATAATAAGTACATAATTCAAAACGCCTTAATTGGCGTTTTTTTGAACCTAAAAAATTCATCTATATAAATTATTTTATACCAAGTTGATTAACATAGTATTATTTATGAACGTACCATTTTTTCAATGTGGCTCTAAAATCAGCTAATTGGATAGGCTTACTTACAAAATCATTCATACCGGTTTCATAACAATATTCCGCATCACCACTCATTGCTGCGCCAGTAACGGCAATAATAGGAATAGGTTTTTTTTGTTCTGCTTTTTCTTTTTCACGTATTTGTCGTGTCATTTCGTAGCCATCTATATTAGGCATATGACAGTCAGTTAAAATAAGTTGGTATTCTCCTTCTTCCCACATGATCCTTCCTTGAAGCCCATCATCTGCAACATCACAATGATAACCCAGCTGATTCAACTGTCTAACAATAAGCTTTTGATTCAATGGATTATCTTCTACTAACAATATATCAGCTTGTTGTTGTTCTTTACTTTTTTCTTGAGCTCCAACGTCTTCTAGATCAAAGTCTAAGTCGTCAAGGGCTAACTTATCATCGTCTGCTTTCAATTCACTTAAATCTAAATCATCAAGATTAATTTCGAATCGTTTTTGCCACGCATTTTTAATCGCATCAATAAACTGAACTCTTGTAATAGGTTGAGAGCAACAAACACGGGCATTTTTAAATAACTTTCTTGTTTCATCGAGTATTGCTTTATCAACAGCGATGATCACACGGCTCTTATTCGCATTTTCTTTTAAAATAGATAAGGTTAATTCTCGGTTGTCATCGTTATCATTAAATAAAATATAAAGAACACCGTAATCAGGCTGGTCGACCGAAAAATCAGAAAGTTGATACGATAGCACCTCTGCCCCTTCTGTTCTTAAATAGTTACTAAAAGTATCTAATTGAACATCTGAAGCTTCATCACAACTTAATAACGTTACTTTAATATTAGGAAGTGACTCAATATGCATCGCGCGTGTTTCTTGTGACTTCCAGAAAGGTATTTCTACATTAAAACAAGAACCTTTGCCCTCTTCACTTGTAAGCTTTATTCGTCCTCCCATCATTTCAGTAAGCTTGCCACAAATAGCAAGACCCAAACCTGTGCCGCCATATTTTCTTGTTGTTGATTTTTCAGCTTGAATAAAGGGCATAAAAAGTTTTTGTTGGTTTTCGTCACTAATACCAATACCGTTATCTATAACTTTAAAACTAATGCTACTCATAGTTTCATGACTTTTCATAACACTGGTTTTAAGACTAACGTTACCTTGTTTTTTTTGTGTTGATGAAGTGAACTTTAGTGCATTCCCAATAAGGTTAAAAAGTATTTGGCGTACTCTCATGGCGTCACCTTTAACAAAAATAGGTGTATTGGGATCTTCATATACGTTTAAGGTTATATTTCGTTTACTGGCAACAGGAATAAATACCTTAATCACATTATCTATAACTTCTGATATCGAGAAAACACGCTCTTCTAATTCTAATTTTCCTGCTTCAATTTTATTGATATCTAAAATATCATTAAGAATAAAAACGAGATTTTCTGCAGATGTTTTGGCCGTGTCTATTAAGTCTTGAGAGTCTTCAGTTTGTTTCGTGGTGGCTAATAAATCTAAAGAACCAATAACACCGTTCATGGGGGTTCTTAATTCATGACTCATCATAGCAAGAAAATCTGACTTTATTTGACTAGCATTTTCTGCACTTTCTTTAGACTGTGTAAGTTCAATGGTATGGTTTTCTATAACCTTGACCTTTTCAATAACGGTATTACACATCTTTAAAAAGCTACTCGCTAATAAATTAAGTTCATTATTGTCTTTTGAATAAACAATCTTCTTTAAATCATCAAAGTTATGCTTTGAATCAGTTTTGTCTAAATCTAAATCTTGTGTAACTTTGGTAAGGACGTTAATAGGATCCACTATGATCCGTTTAGTAAAAAATAGAAAAATTAGCCACAGTGCAAATGTTTTGATCACTGAGTTTATAATGATAAGGGTAAAACCATACTGAACACGATCAATAATAGAAGCATGAGCAGCATATATATAGCAGTAACCTATTAGGTCTTTTTGTGTATTATTGTCGTTGGTAAAATAGATAGGGAATTTATATTCGAATAAAGAATGCTCAGTATCATCTTTAGAATAAATAATTTTTTGTATACTACCTTTGCCGTATTCACCTTCAAAGGTTGACTGCTCTGCTTGATGGTCTTTACCTATATTACCGGTACTTGCCAATACACTTTTATCTGGTGCAACAACTTTAATGCCAGAAACCATTCCAACTTTGTTAATACCTTCAATGGTTGACTCGAGTTGTTCAATATTAAAGTTCCAAATGGATTGTGACAAACTGTCTTCAATTGTTTCTCCTAAATTTGATAACTCTTCAAAAATAGTACCTTTTACATGGCTATACTCAGAGATTAATTGACCTGATGTAAGTATTAAAGCTATAGCAAAGTATCCTCCAAAAACATAACGTAATAATTTTAATCCAATATTGCTTCTTAGTAGCGCCATAATTAAATCACCGAGCGTGTAATAATTTATATAAATATAAGGAAGGTACTAGGCTAAGAGTAGTACAAGCCACTAATAAATCAAACATTATACTTACTATTAAATAATAATGAGTATTAAAAATAAAGCCAATAAACTCAAAGGTCTAACTTCTAGTTATATATAACCTAAAAACATCCACATTAATGACTAGAAAAAACAACTTAAAGCTATAATGTCCTATTTATTATTGAAATAAAGATTGTTTAACTTAGCATTATTTGGGATAAATGATAGATTTATCATCTTATTTTGAATGTTTTATTAACCAATATATCTATACGCAATGAAATATTTTTTGCTAAATTGGTATTTCTTCTGTGTTATCGTTTTCTTAAGTAGAATAACGACATATCAAAAACGAAGCTTTGCATAATAACTAAACTAGCTGTTTCAAAAATATACCGCAAAGGTCAACACGCTCTAGTCATTAATCCTGATTTTGAGATGATATAGATATATAATCGCTAATTTAAAGATAAGTATTTTAGGTTTATTATGAAACGCGTTGTACTTTATACAATGACCAACTGTCCTCATTGCAATACAGCTAAACAATATTTAGACAAAAACAAAGTTACGTATCGTTTATGTAATGTTAAAACGCCAGCAGGTAAAAAAGAGTTTTCTAAAATAGGATATAGAGGTGTACCGGTTTTGAAAATTGGTGATCAATTTTTAAATGGTTTTTCTGTAAAAACATTCCAGCAAGCCTATGGTAGTTAGTACATTATTGGTTTTCTGTTTGCTCTATTCTACGGCTATTGATTTTATAAAAAAAACTCATTCCTTTATAGGCTAATAGAGTGATAGCTATAAAAAAGAACAGCCAATAAACTTTGAACCAGTTCATTCCCGCGCCTATTACAAACTCAACGGGTATATCAAAATAAGAATAGAAAAAAATGTTATATAATTTAAACCATATACCAAAAAGTAAAATGCTAATGAGTTTGTTAATCATAAAAATTCCCTTTGAATTAGGATCTGCTGACCTTTTATGTTTAAATTTCGTTCGAAATAAATGCTTGTTGATCGCGGCGCAAAAACTGTAGCATAACTGCTCTCTGTATATTTCCTTGAATAATGTGCAAGAAGCATTTAAACAAATCTATATAACAGCGTTTATTAGTCATTTCTACTACGTTGTTACTTATTAAAGTAGAATAACCACGAAACCTAAGCTCTGCCTTGTATAAAAGGCTAATAAACTGCTGCAAAATAATCAGCAAAAATCCACAGACCCTAGTATAAATTACACATCCATAAAATATCGACCTATTGGCGCAGCGCCAAACAATGGTATGGCTTTCGCCATATCGTCTTTAGGAAAATCAGCAATAGATTTTACATGACTTTCGATAGACTCC
Source organism: Pseudocolwellia sp. G5-9 (assembly GCF_055808995.1). Taxonomy (NCBI): domain Bacteria; kingdom Pseudomonadati; phylum Pseudomonadota; class Gammaproteobacteria; order Alteromonadales; family Colwelliaceae; genus Pseudocolwellia; species Pseudocolwellia sp. G5-9. The sequence continues at coordinate 673,021 of NZ_CM147893.1, read as the reverse complement.
CACTTTTCGATAATAACAAAAGTCGATTTATCATCTTGTTGCGTTAATATTTCACAAGAAATACAACCTTCTGAATTTGTAATATAAGGTTTGATAGAGGTCAAAAACTCAAGTAATGCTTCCGCTTGCCCTTCTGCACTTTTAAATTCATTTATACGTACAATAGCCATAAAATTTCAACTTAGCATAATGATTTATAATATTAATGTAACTTATTTAACCTTTAAATTCTCATGATAAGTGTAAAAAAATAAAACGCACCGAAGTGCGTTTTATATAATTTAACCTTTTAGTACTTTTTACTTAAAGGTGTTATACCCAATGGATATTAGAATGTAGCACTCACAAATAACCAAATTTTATCTGTATCAACCATACCTGTACCTGCATCACCTGCAGAGTAAGAAGCTAATTTAACGCCTGCTTTATAGTTTTTAGCAAAACCTTTTGCGTAAACTGCATCAATTTCAGAACCTAAATCAGCACTACCTTCATCGGCAGAAAAGTCATGGTAAGTGACAGTTAAACCGCCGCCTAATATTTTAGCGGCTAGCGTAACGTAAACATCTTCTAACCCAACATCCGGTGTACCTAAGAACTGATCGGCCCAGCCGTTAAACTTATGTGCTGTTGCTAAAGGAGTAGAAAAACCAACGCCTTTATCACTACCTAAAGATTCAAAACCTAATTTAGCGGTAACTTTACCGAAGTTATAGCCACCTTCTAACATAATATAGGTTGTATCAGCATCTGTAGCATCGTCAGATTGCGTTGCGAGTTCTGCTGCATATGAAAAGTTGTCTTTTTTACCTGTAAAGCTAACACCAAATGTATCTAAACCGTTATCAGTGTTGTTATCAACTTCTAATAGATAAGCATAACCCACTAATTTACCGATAGATGTTTTATATGCCACATTTAATAAATGATCTTTTGAATCTAAATCTTTCGCTTGTGCAAAAATGCGGTTTCTTTTACTGATGTATGAATAACTACCTGATAATTTATCAGAAGCTTGATACATAAATGTTGCCGCATCAAACGTTTGTCTGTCTTGTCTCCAGCCAACATGACCAACAAAACGATGACCGTCTAATGTAATAACCTGACGACCGACTTTAGCGGTAAACTTATCTTTTTTGTATTGAATAAATGCTTGGTCTAATTCAGTTGTTTCAGGATCTGCTACCACAGAATAAACGCCAGCATTTAGCCCGTTAGTATTATTGTAATCATCTACACCCGCTATAACACGCGAGTCTTCAAATTCTACTACACCGGTAAAACCATTATAGCTTGCTGTTGTGTGCGTTAGGCGTGTACGTAAAGTTAATGCATTGGCATCTTTAAGTGCGTTGTCTTGATCAACAGACTCATAACGTAGATTAAAATCTAATACTGTTTTTGAGTCATTCGCAGCAAAAGCAGTTAACGATGTTGACGCTAAAGTTGCAGTCATAAGTACAGCTATTTTACTTAGTTTCATGTTTAAGGTCCTATATTTAATAATTAGGTTTATATTAAAGTTATTATTCTAAAAGTTGTTGATTGGTATCAATTTTTAAGCGACTTCTTCGTTTTTAGATTCAGCTTTTTTTGATGTTGTAATCGTTTCCACTTTACGTTGTTTTTCATATAAGAAAGTGAGGACCGATGAACGTAAATTGTTGTAATTAGGATCTTTAGCCAAAGCTAAACGATCTCGTGGTCTAGGTAGGTTTACATCAAGAATTTCGCCCACAGTTGCCGCAGGACCATTAGTCATCATTACAATACGGTCTGATAGTAATACGGCTTCATCAACATCATGAGTGATCATAATAACGGTGTTGTTTAGCTCATCTTGAATTTCCATTAAAGAGTCTTGCATATGTGCACGCGTTAAGGCGTCTAATGCACCAAAGGGTTCATCCATTAGGAGTACTTCGGGTTGCATAGCCAGTGCCCTTGCAATACCAATTCGTTGTTTCATACCACCTGATATTTCATCAGGTAACTTATGTGCGGCGTGGTCCATATGCACTAAATGAATATTATGATTGATCCAATCTTTCATCTCGCTGGCCGACATTTTATTTCTAAAGACTTCTTTAACAGCAAGTTCAACATTTTGGTAACAAGTTAACCAAGGTAGTAAAGAATGGTTTTGAAAAACAACAGCACGTTCTGGCCCTGGCTCTCTTACTTCTTTGTTATTAAGTAAAACACCACCTTTAGTGGCTTGGTATAAACCAGCAACTACATTAAGCACTGTTGATTTGCCACAACCAGAGTGGCCGATTAATGAAATAAACTCACCCTTTTTAATTTGTAAATCTACATTTTGTAGCGCAGTAAAGTCCCCTTTAGGGGTTGGGAAAACCATATCGATTTTGCTAATGTTTAATAACGTTGTCATATTTTTTCCTAACTCGAATGTGTAAATACAATCGGATAAATATTATGGATATAAGCTGATAAATTATGGGCTACAGTTTTGCGCTGTCTTTATTCCAAGACACGTGATATTGAATTTTTTGCATAGTGCGGTCTAATAAAAATCCAATAAAACCTATTACCACTACAGCAGTCATAATGCGGCTTAACGAGTCTGAACTACCGTTTTGAAATTCGTCCCATACAAACTTACCTAAACCTGGGTTTTGAGCTAACATTTCAGCGGCAATTAATACCATCCATGCCACACCTAACGACATTCTCATACCGGTAAAAATTGAAGGAATAGCGGCAGGAATTACAATTTTTTGAATATGCTTTAATTTAGGTAAACGTAATACTTTACTTACGTTATCCCAGTCTTGGTTTATGCTGATCACACCCACAGAGGTATTAATAACCATTGGCCAAATACAACAAAGCGTTACAGTAATTAATGAGTTAACGAATGATTTTGCAAAGTATGGGTCATCTGATACATACAAGGCACTCACTGCCATGGTTACGAGAGGCAACCAAGCTAAAGGTGAAACGGGTTTAAAAATTTGAATAATAGGATTAATGGCTGTGTTTAAATTTTTACTTAATCCAATAGCGATACCCAGTGGTATAGCAAAAACGGCGGCAAGTATAAAACCACTCATTACCGTAATTAAGCTGGTAATAATTTGGTCTAAAAAGGTTTCTTTACCTGTATACGCACGTATTTTAGGTTCGTAAGTAGGATCTTTTGCCACCCTTTTCGCATTACGTTCATCTTGTCTTTGATAAAATGCATCCGCTTTATCACGCTCTGCTACATGTTCTTGATAAAGGTTGACCATTTGAGTACCAACCTCAGCTGGACCTGGAAACTTACCGAGTGATGTATTAATACTGCTGGCAGCTATTGTCCATAAAAACATAAAAATCAGCATACCAATCACAGGTAACAATACAGGCTTTGCATAATGGTTAAAAAGCCTGAAATTTGTTTTAAACTGACTGAAACTCGATGTTCCAGCTACTAATTTACTTATTAAGGTTGTCATTTTTTCTCCCCTTTGCGCAGACCACTTACATGGCCTACGCAACACATGATTAAATTAAAAGTACGACTCAAACAAAACTTAACGGTGAGTGTTAAAGTTTATCGTCAGCTTTCAAACCAATTTTAAATTGATTGATATAAGCGTTAGGTTGTGTGCCGTCGTAAACTAAATTATCAATAAAGTGTGTTTGAGGATTACGGAAGCCTGTTTCACTTTCAAAGTCAGGAAATTCACTGGCTTTAATTAACTTGTCAGCAATTAACGATTTAGCTGCAGCAATATAAATATCAGGACGATAAACTTTTTTCGCTACATCTTTGTACCAGCTGTCTGGCTTGTGCTCGCTAATTTGCCCCCAACGACGCATTTGCGTTAAATACCAAATAGCGTCTGAGTAATAAGGGTAAGTCGCGTTATGACGGAAAAATACGTTAAAGTCTGGTACAGCGCGTTTATCACCTTTCTCGTATTCAAAAGTTCCGGTCATTGAATTTGCAATAACGTTGTAGTCTGCTCCAACATAGTTTGATTGCGATAAAATTTTAACGGCTTCAGGACGATTAGCGTTGTCATTATCATCTAGCCACTTAGCTGCTCTGATCAATGCACGTGTTAAACGTAAAGTGGTAATTGGATATTTTTCAGTGAAAGATTTAGATAAACCAAATACTTTTTCTGGGTTGTCTTTCCAAATTTCGTAATCGGTAACAACGGGAACACCAATACCTTTAAATACCGCTTGTTGGTTCCAAGGTTCGCCCACACAGTAACCGTGAATAGTACCGGCTTCCATTGTGGCTGGCATTTGTGGTGGTGGAGTTACAGAAAGAAGTACTTTCGCATCAATATTCCCTGCAGTATCACCTTTGTGTGGAGCATAAAAACCCGGATGTATTCCACCAGCCGCTAACCAATAACGTAGTTCGTAGTTATGGGTAGAAACAGGGAAAACCATACCCATTTTAAAGGGCTTACCTTTGTCTATGTAGCTTTGAACAACCGGTTTTAATGCATCAGCTTTGATTGGATGCACCGGACGCCCATCTGCCATTTTAGGAATGTGTGGCTTCATTTGTTCCCAAATAGCATTTGATACTGTGATCGCATTACCATTTAAGTCCATTGAAAATGGCGTAACAATCTCGGCTTTAGTACCGTAACCTATGGTTGCGGCTATAGGTTGCCCTGCTAACATATGTGCGCCGTCTAAACGTCCATCAATTACACCGTCTAACAAAACTTTCCAGTTTGCTTGTGCTTCAATCGTTACGTATAAACCTTCATCTTCGAAATAGCCTTTTTCATAAGCTATAGCAATTGGTGCCATATCGGTTAATTTAATAAAACCAAATTTAAGTTCTTCTTTTTCAGGAAAACCTAATTCTGCAGCTTGAACAGACAAGGTGGTAATAACACTTGTTAATAAACAGGTACTCGCAACAATTGCGCTACAAATGGTTTTATTAAAGTTTTTTAAGGGTTTAGCAAACATACTTTTCTCCAAATAAAAAAAGCCCATAACGACAGTGAAAATAAATTTCAGTCGCTATGGGCTACAATGCCAAACTAATAAATAACTACGCCGTTGCAGTAACATTAGTTTAATGTGTTTAAGCGCTACTCTTAGAGTTTATCTGTACAGTAGCGCCTAGCGTTTAATATTACGTTATTGCAATATTAAACAGTTACTTTTTGATATTTATCAATACAAGTATTACGCCAAAACTTACTTTTTATTGATTTACAATAACTTACGACAGCCAGGCAAGTTGTTAGAGTATTTATTCAAATAGATTCGCACCTATCTTGGTCGTATTTTTATACATTTGGTGCACGACCAATGGCTATAAAATAGCGGCCAACGACAAAATGTTCTTAGCGACGTCTTCAACCTTTTGGCCATTGTCCATCGCCATTTTTCTCATGCTGTGATACGCCTCACGCTCAGAATAGTCTTTGTTTTGCATCAACAATAACTTGGCCTGTTCAACAGTACGTTGGCTCGATAACTTATTTTTAGCTAAAGCAAGTTCTTGTTTTAAGGTTTCATGTTCAACAAATCGAACAATCGCAGTATCAAGGATCGACTTAATACGTCTAAAGTCTGTTTCTCCTGCTACATAAGCAGTAACGCCAGATTTAATGAGTAAATTAATGAGATCTGTGCCCTCTTGCTCCGAAAACATAACAATAGGTTTAGGTGAATATTTAGAAATATAATTTAAACTTTCAAGCATACGTTTTTTAGGGAATTCGACATCAATTACAAGAATGTCAGGATTATGTTTTTCAACTTCTTTGATTAACGACACGTTATCAGGGCCGTCACTGAGTAGACTACTGCTATTTAATACACAACAAATTTCATAATGAGTACCTGCTAATACTTTCACTAGGTTGTTTCGTTTACACAATTCATGTTCAATTAATAAGATGTTGTATTTCTGTTTAGTATCACTCTGTTGTGATAACTTTTTTATAGAATTCATATCTTTCTCGATAGCTATAAAAATAATATATAAATAGGATCATCCAAGTATTGGACCAATACTTAAAAAACTTAAATAATATTTATTATCAATAGCTTATATAAAAAGATAGATAGATTGTGACACTGAATGTGCTTAAATGATGCAGTGATGCGCTAATGTGGACGCTTTAATTGGTCGTTAATTGTTTCAATGATAAAGCGCTTTGAGAGTTTTGCGCTATACCATAATAATATCGCTTTGTTTTATTACTCATGCCTGTACCTTTAGAACGCTCTCTTTATTATCGAAAGCAAAACTTTTGGAACAGGCATTTGTTCAATTTTATCGAAGGATTAGGGGTTATGTCTGCCACGGCATTCTGCTACCAACCGAGGAAGTATTTTTTCCATAATGCGTTCAGCATTGGCTGCAACGGTAAGCGCGGGGTTCGACATACCCGCCGAGCCAGGTAATAGAGCGCTATCAACTACATAAAGGTTTTGATAACCATCTACCTCTCCAAAGTAACTACAGGCTTTACCCATTACAGCGCCACCACAAGCGTGCCACGACGTATACGCGAGCGATGGGTTTTGTACTACTACAGCATTACTTTGCGCCGCAATATTTTGTAACGAATGAGTATAAGCGCTGTGAGATTGCGTTAGGGCATCAGTTGGCCAATTGACAAATATCTGATCTTCGCTGGCATTATAACTTAGTGAACCTAACTTATCGGGGGCCGACATACCTAACTGAAATTGTACCTCTCCAAAGCCCGTAGTTGGAGAGTGCATAAAGGTTACTGGTTTTATCGGATTGCTATTATCATGTGCCGCCATAGCTGCTGGTCCACCTTGCAGCGAACCTATATCGCTACTACCAGCAACAGTCATAGTTAACTCGTCGCCATTATTTCCCCAATATTGTCCAATATATTCATTTAGTTCAGGTAAATCACCACTTTGTTTGGCATTTAATAACAACTTAGTTGTGTTCATGGAGCCCGCTGCTAAAAATAAATATTGGCTTTTGATATCATGCAATTTAATAACGTCACCGCCTGTAGTGAGTACCTCGCACTGTATATGATATTGACCATCATCTGCTTGATTAATTTGTACAACATTATGTAATGTTAAAATTTGCAGTTTTCCTGTTTGCATCGCGGCTTTCAGGTAATTTTTATCGAGGGTATTTTTGGCATTGCTGTTACAGCCATATATGTATTCGCCAACTGAAGCAGCAGCATTACGCTTCCCTTTTATCTCTTTGCGAATAATATTCCAGTCGAACCCCACCTCAGTAGCCGACACATCCAGCCCCGCGGCCTCAGCGTCTTGTTTGAATGCGCTCATCGCTCGATAATTGTTTGTATTTAAAATATCATCTGGGATACTTCCCCCACTTATTTTAGCTAATACTTTGGGGTAATAAACCTCATTCATTTGGTTATAGTCTAAGTAAGGGAATACCTGTTCAAAAGCACTTTGTGTTGGTTGTAATAACACCCCTCCGTAAACCAGCGAACCTCCTCCTAGTCCAGCTGCACATACCACCCCTATATTGTTGCCATAAATACGCTCCATTAAACCCGTATAAAGTGGTACTTTCTTTTGCAAGGTAAAAGCGTCTAGTGTTCCTAACCAGGTAGTACGCCCATCATCGGCACTGTCGGCTATTGTTGGGAAGGTATCTTCACCAAAATAGGTCCAGTCTTTACCTCGTTCGAGTAAAATAGTAGGAATACCCGCTTCACACAAGCGCAATGCAGCAACAGAACCACCAAACCCTGAGCCAATCACAACCGCTGTTTTATTAGTATGTTTATGTTTTTTAAATCTTGGGCGCCTTTGACTCGCATCCACAACACTAGATACCCCTGCTACGGCACCTAAGCAAATCCCACCTTTTAAAAAATTTCTACGATTAAGTTTTGTCATACAATACCTCTATTTGTCATTCTAATTGCCCTATAGACTCGCAAGCGCATGCTAAATAACTCAAGCAACTAGGTGTAAAAAATCTACGAATGGTTAAGAAAAACGGAGCCTGACGACTCCGTTTTATTTTGATTATTAAAAATAACTCGAACAACAAACACCTAGTTTACAAACTCAAGAGTCTTAAATGTAAAATAGGAGGATCTAATAAATTAGTTGTTCACTACAGCTCTTTAAAGTCTAGTTCAAAAACAGACCAACCATAGTCTAAGTCACTTGTTGTACATGTTTTTTCCGCGCCTTCGACACTGATTCCGTCAGTATCGACTGCACCGCTACGCTTTGAATTACCAAATTAATTAATAAATATCCTTATTGATTAATAATAATTTAATTCGCTCTATTTACAATAATCTCCATTGGATATGCACTTTCTTTTGATGCTATGTCAAAATTGCTTTTACCTAAAGACGATGTACTTTCATTTTGTAGTATAAATGCGACAGCTGGTTCGTCTTTATGCTCTTTTAGGTAGTCTGTGATATCCAGTTCATACCAAGTACCACTTGTATCTTCTTCGTAATCGGGCCCTGTTGTATTCAATACTTCCACTGTTCCAACCAGCTCATTAGTGCTCGGAGCATTGTTCCAAGTTAAAGACATTTCATCCCATGTTGCGGTGGTATCGTAAAAATGAATCGTTCGAGTTGGATCGGTATTGACGCTTGAAACATAGAACCTTAACGTGGCATTTTGAATAACGAGATCGTCGTAAGCGGAGTTATCAAATTTAACAAAGGTTTTGCGTTTAAATTCCGTTGAATCATAAATGGATTTAACGGTTAAGTTTTCTGCTAATCCAAAGTTAGTATCCCCATAAGATCCATCACGTACATAAGTATCCCCTGCTGGATAAGTGATAACTGTATTAACTGTATTATAGGCCGCGCAGTGCTCGGCCATGTAATCAGACGCGTCTTTGGCTTGTACCAGACCATGACCATAAACAGGGTCCCAACCCTCAACACCTAAGTCTTTTGCTGATGCGCTCAGGGCTGCACGCACTTCGGCGGCAGTACATTTTAGGTTATTACTCCACGCTAATGCAGCGGCCCCTGCCACATAAGGTGTTGCCATGGAGGTACCATTTGCATAGCTATAACCATCGGTTCCTTTCGTTTCTATTTCTAACGTGACTGTCTGTCCCACTAACGTTTTTAGTTGATCTAGATAACTGACAGAAAGGGTAGACAGATAATTGGATGTTCCACTGGTATACGTATCAGATTCAAAATCAGACAACATTAGTGTATACAATGAATCTAACCCAATGCCGTTGCAATGATACCAATTAACAAGAGCAATACATATCGTGTCTTTTACCTGTTCAGGAAGACAAGGATTTTCCTTATCACAATAAGAAAGCTTGGCTGTAATAGGTGCCAACAAATACCCACTCGTAATGCTATAAGGATACAATTCACCGTTAATGCGTAACTCCGCAGCATAGTTTTTAAAGTATTCCTTCCCAATCGGCATGGTGGAATAAATACCACCACCAGGGGCAACCAATTCAGTTTCAGCTAATTGATTCGAAAAACTGCTAATTTCATCATTGATATTGATTGAACCTGTAGCGATAATTGAAGAAAAGGATGCGGGATAGATTTTTTCCTCGGTTGGTGCTACATGCCCTTGATTGCCGTTGGCTGCGACCACAAGCACATTTTTGTCGTATACCGCTTGAAAAACCTCCTCACCGTATTGGGTATAAGTATTTGATGGGCCTTTTATAGATATTGAGATGATATTTGCGCCTTCTTCAGCGCAATCGTAGGCGTTATCAGCGAGAAAACTCATCGCTGAGTAGCCGGAAGGAGCTAAAAAATTGTTATTCTTATCTAACACACGTTTTATATGTAAATTTACTTTGCCATTGGGCAACACGCCTTTGGTGCCATATTGGTTATCCAACGCGGCAATGATCCCAGCAATATGAGTACCATGCCCCTGTTCATCATTGTTCCAAGCCCCCAGAACTTCTGTATCTGTCCCTGTTACTCGGTCATGGGGTAAGTCTTCATGTGAGGTATCGTAACCGGAATCAATAATACATACCGTCAGGTTATCCGCCGCCGCATCAGACAATTGATCGGCCTGAACTCGTTGATATCCCCAAGATGCCACTTGTGGTAATGCTAAATCTTCTTGAACCGGTTCGACCTCAGCCCAATAGGGACTATTGGTTGGAGTGAAGACTTGACTCGAAGAACTGCTATTTACCCGCTCTATCCTTTCTGAGGTAACAGCATTATTAAACCCATCCTCTAGCGATTGCAATGCATTAACTGATAAATACGGGTCTGCCTCGGCATAATTAATGATGCTGAGAGTGTTAAGAGTACTGTCTAAGCGCTGGTTTAATGCGTTCAGCTCTACCTGTTCATTAAGCTTAAGCACCACAGCCCCTAAGCGCGCAATACGGGCAATACTGAGCTCGGCACCATAAGTATTACTCAGGGTTTGTAATAGAGTTCGAGCTTGAGAATATTGCTCATCTGATATGTAATCTCCACGAGTTTGTGACCTGTGATAAGCCGTTAACACTTTGATATAGCTGGCATCACGGAACTTGACGATAATCAGGTCGGATTTAGCGGTGATAGTTTCAGTACTGTTTGTTACCGATGACGTGGCTTCAGCGTTAACATCATTGGCGAGTGCATTAGTGTAATACGAATTAAAACCTACCAATGTGGTAAGTAAGATAATTGAGGGTTTAATCTTCATGTTTCTTTATCCTTAATATTAATGTTTTACAGTTGTATTCATTAGTTGCATTCATTTTTTATCGTCTATCAGATAAATTAATCTCCATATTTAAAACGGCCTATACACTCTATCCCGCTGACGTAAAGACCATATTTAAATTAATCCCTGTTATTAAATATGAACGAACAATATGAAGCCCCCTCATAGGTTCAACAACATTATTCGCTACAACATATTTTATTAGGGCATTAAAAGATAACTAGATAACAATTTAAGGAGTTATATAAGCAGCACAATGAGTGCGCATATAATCGGACGCGTCTTTTGCTTGCACCAGACCATGCCCATAAACGGGATCCCAGCCATTGGTGCCTAAGTCTTTTGCGGATTCACTAAGGGCAGTACGTACTTCGGCGGCCGTACATTCTAGGTTATTACTCCATGCAAGCGCGGCTGCACCTGCCACATAGGGCGTCGCCATTGAGGTGCCGTCTGCATAACTATAACCATCATTTTTTTTAAATTCTTTTTCAAAGGTAACAGTTTGTCCCACTAATGCTTTGAGTTTATCTAAGTATTCCATAGAAAGAGTAGACGAACCATTAGCTATATTAGAAATATCTAAAGACTCAAAATCTCTTAATGTCTCTGTATGTGCTGGATTCAGCAAGATAATTTTACCATCAGCATCGTAGATGATTTTACCATCAGCATCGTACATAAGACTACAATAGCCGCTGGCCTCAACGGAAATACAGATACTGTCTTTGACATCCTCATAACTAGGTAGGCAATAGTCTCTTTCACAAAAAGTAAGTTTTGTGGTTATATTAATATTCTCAAAACTATTTAAGAATCTTCCCACATAGCTTCTCAAATAAGCCTCACCATTAATACGTATTTCCGATCTATAATATTTGTTATATTCGAGTCCCTCTGGCATGGTGGAATAAATACCACCACCAGGAGCGACCAATTCAGTTTCAGCTAATTGATTCGAAAAACTGCTAATTTCATCATTGATATTGATTGAACCTGTAGCGATAATTGAAGAAAAGGATGCGGGATAGATTTTTTGCTCGGTTGGTGCTACATGCCCTTCATTACCGTTGGCTGCGACCACAAGCACATTATTGTCGTATACCGCTTGAAAAACCTCCTCACCGTATTGGGTATAAGTACTTGATGGGCCTCCCATAGATATTGAGATAATATTTGCGCCTTCTTCAGCGCAATCGTAGGCGTTATCAGCGAGTAAACTCATCACTGCGTAGTCGGAAGGTGCTACAAAAACTTTATTTTTATCTAACACACGTTTTATAAGTAAATTTACTTTACCATTGGGCAACACGCCTTTGGTGCCATATTGGTTATCCAACGCGGCAATGATCCCAGCAATATGAGTACCATGCCCCTGTTCATCATTGTTCCAAGCCCCTAGTATTTCTGAATCTGTGCCTGTTACTCGGTCATGGGGTAAGTCTTCATGTGAGGTATCGTAACCGGAATCAATAATACATACCGTCAGGTTATCCGCCGCCGCATCAGACAATTGATCGGCCTGAACTCGTTGATATCCCCAAGATGCCACTTGTGGCTGAGCTACTCCCTCTTGGCCCGGCTCAACCGTTGTCCAATAAGGGGTCGTTTCAGTAGAAGTTAAGATACGATATGGTGATTTATCATTTACCATATTTAAATTATATTCATCAGCAAGATCACTGATAGGATCCTGAACAGATTGCAATGCTTTAACTGATAAATACGGGTCTGCTTCGGCATAATTAATGATGCTGAGAGTGTTAAGAGTACTGTCTAAGCGCTGGTTTAATGCGTTCAGCTCTACCTGTTCATTAAGCTTAAGCACCACAGCCCCTAAGCGCGCAATACGCGCAATACTGAGCTCGGCACCATAAGTATTACTCAGGGTTTGTAATAGAGTTCGAGCTTGAGAATATTGCTCATCTGATATGTAATCTCCACGAGTTTGTGACCTGTGATAAGCCGTTAACACTTTGATATAGCTGGCATCACGGAACTTGACGATAATCAGGTCGGATTTAGCGGTGATAGTTTCAGTACTGTTTGTTACCGATGACGTGGCTTCAGCGTTAACATCATTGGCGAGTGCATTAGTGTAATACGAATTAAAACCTACCAATGTGGTAAGTAAGATAATTGAGGGTTTAATCTTCATGTTTCTTTATCCTTAATATTAATGTTTTTTTCAGTTGTATTCATTAGTTGCATTCATTTTTTATCGTCTATCAGATAAATTAATCTCCATATTTAAAACGGCCTAAAACAGATATTAATATGCTCGGATAGGTCAATACGTCCTTAATCAGGATATGAGACGTATTATTTTTATTTTTTATGAATTAATATTTTTCGGTATGCTTGATAGGTTTTAAATCAAGTCGAACAAGAGTAATACGAGGATATATTGATATGTTTTTTGATTGATTTGTATTTAGTGCAGAAATAAGCAAGAGAAGTTAAGTCGGTTTTAAATGAATCTTTTAAGTAATATGTAATATGAGTTTGTTCTTTTAAGCCGTTATAGTGATTTTATGAAGATTAGCCATACATTCTTAATGCTATTACCATCTAAGATGCAGGTTTCAGCGGGAACTAAAAACAATTTAGGTGCAAATTTTACGTTCCAAACAAAAGCTATTACTTATATCCATGTAAGAACATAACTAAAGTTAATAACGAAGCATAAATTGTTTTTAGCCCCCTCAGAGAAACGTTTGAGCAAAATCACTTCATCAATAATGCTTTTTATAAGAGAGTGCCCCTTATTACAAAGCGTTACTTTGAATTGATATCGCTCAAGTACTCTGACATATGCATACGGGTATATACATACTGAAGTCAATCAGCTCTAACGTTTAAGCTTTACGTATACGTGCAATAAGTGCAAACAACCCCAAAGCAAAAATTGCTAAAGATGGCATTTCAGGTACTGACGTTACATCACCAATTAAAACTTCTGTTGGTGTAAATGATACTGACTTAAATGAACCACCCAAGTCATCACTTAATGCAATATTACTTAAGTTAAATACATTCATTCCGTTAGCTTTTACATCAAAATTTACTGTGGCTAATACGAAGCTTGCTAAACCATCTTGTGCTGCAAATAAATCGCTGCTAAAAGCTAAACTCAATTCAGAGAGTTTTAACGAACCAAGTCCTGAATCTGTTGCTATTTGATCACTTGGGAACAATGGGTCTACGTCTAATAAACTACCAAAGGTTGTTGTTTGGTATGCAAGTAATGAATTATCAAATAATAAGTCAAAATCGAATGTTGCTAATAATTTTGTAAAGCCTAAGTCTTGTTCAATATCAGAGATTACAATATTAGCCTGCAAAACATCACCCATTTGGTAATTTGTGTTATCTAACTCTATTGTTAGTAATGTAGCTTGCGAGCTTAATGTTATAAACAGTGATGCACATAATGCGATTAATTTTTTCATTTTATTTTCCTAAACTTATTTTAATTTGTTTGACGTCTCTTCCTATATAAAGGAAGAGACGTATGTGTTGGTTGTTATTATTCAGCGGCACAACGACTGCGTGTACAAAGTGACATTAATGCTCTTACGTCGCCTGTATTTACAACACCGTCTTTATTAAAGTCATTTTTAATATCAAGTGTTTCGCTACCCCTTACTAAAAGCGTAAATGCGGTAAGGTCGTTGCGGTCAACATCTCCATCTTTATCAAAATCACCTAATAAACTTGAGCTAGATATTAAGTTAAGTGAAATAACAACGGGATCATGGTCTGATGCTCTATAAGCGTCGCTTCCATAATAAGTGTTTAATTGATTAGCTGATTTAAACTCGGTGTTGTAGTCAAAAGATACGGGTTCATCAGCATTAATATGCCAAACCGTAGTTTCAACTACTTGACTCGTTAATGACGTTGATGCAAGTGCATGATCTAAATAACCTAATTCACCACCAAAGCTATAAGAATAAGCGTTATGACCTAATGATTTTTCAACTAAATTTTGATAACCATTAGTTTCAATTGCCGTAATAGGATCTTCTTTAGCGTAGGCGTTCAAGTCACCCATAATTAATACATCAGTATCTGTTGTGCCAGTAGGTAATGTGGCTAACCATGCTGTTAAAGTATTAGCGGCTTGTGTACGTAAACCATTCCAACAACCTTGTCCGTCATTTATATCGGCGTTGTTACCTGATGCACTTCCACAGCTACCTTTAGATTTAAAATGATTAACCGCTATTGTAATACCTTCATTAGTGGCTATTTCTTTAAAAGTTTGTACTAAAGGTTGGCGATTACCAAAATCGAATGGTACTTGAGTAGTTGTTACTGCATTACCTTCTAGCGCAACACTTGCTGGCTTATAAATTAAACCCACAGTTATCGCATCTGAACCTAAAGTTGAGGTATTAGGATTAACAAAGCGATATGTATCAGCACCCATTTGTACGTTTAGTTTATTCACTAAATCACTAATAGCACTAGTCGTGTTGTAACCATCGTTTTCAATTTCCATTAGGCCAACAATATCAGCGTTTATTGCAACCAGTGCAGAAACGATTTTGTCACTTTGGCGAGAAAACTCTTCAGCGGTATGTGCGCCTCGTGCAGTTGGAAAACCACCGCCTAAACCATCTCCATTAAAGTAATTTAATACGTTAAAGCTAGCAATTTTTAACGAACCTTCATTAGAAAATTGTGGCTCGTTAGTACGACTGTTTGTTGATATAAACTGTGGTTCGTTAGTCGGTAACACTCGATAATTACCAAAACTAAAATCAATAACACCCGTTAAGTTACTCACTGAATCGCCTAAACGAACCGTATTTATATAACTTAGATTAGGGGCTGGAAATGGTACAAGTTCAGGGTTTTGTTGATTGTTTTTATCGTCTAACAAAATAGTATTTCGGCTATTTTGTTCTGTTAATGCAATAGCTTGAGGACTATTTGGCGCATAAACATTGGTTGCTTTAAGTAAACGACCATTAGATAAAGATAACTCACCAAACCGAGTTAAACTAAAAGAATCAGTGACTTGTAGGTTATGCGTTACATTAATAAGCATACCTTCAACGTTTTCCCAATCAGATAAATTATCAACAGGTAAACTGATATCTTGTGGAGCAATAACCTCTCCTACACCACAATCAACATAGGTGGTAGAAGCTGTTAATTGAGTTCTAGCAAATGACTCTCCAACAACGCCTTGTACTCTTACTTTATGACCAATAGTTGGCATACCAACCGTAGTTGATAAATTTTCGTCCAAAACAAAAATCCCTTCAGAGGTTTCAACAGAAGCGTCTTGATCGGCTAGTTCTTCTTGTACAAAGTAACCGTTAAGAGACGCTACTGTTGATGTAACAACACCTTCGATTGTTTTTGTTTCACCTATCACTAAAGATTCAGGGCCAAAACCTTGAATAGTATTAATGTAATCAGCCGTATCGTTACATGCACCAATAGGTAATGTAGGCTCTGTTGGTGTATCTGGATCTGTTGGTGCACTCGCGGTTGCATTATGAGCACCTAAAAAACTAAAGGTATTACTCGGTTCTTCATCCCATTCAGTTGTAACATCAAATGCATCATTTCTGTTTGAATCGCCTTGGGTAATTGAAACTTTTCTTATCAGAGTTTTATTAGTACCCCAACTTTGTTTAACGCCGTAAAAACCTACAGAGTCAATGATCGTATCACCCTTGGTTAATTCGATGTAATCATCACCATTAAAATTAGCAGCACTAGTAAACACATCAATTTTACTAACAATATCACCCGTGGCTTGGCTATTACCTAACACCAAAACGTTATTCGATAATAATTGACCTGATAAACTTAAGGTACTTGTGGGTGTTAAGCTACCGTTTGAATAAAGCTTAAATTCATAACCTGTTAAATCGATAGTAGCTAATGTTGGGTTATATATTTCAACTGCTTTATTAAAACTACTCCCTTCTACATATTCAGAAATAAACAAGTCTGCTCCGCCTGGTGCTGTCGTTGAGTCTGTTGGTTCTGGATCAGTAGGTTCAGTAACTTCCGGATCTGTTGGCGTTGGTTCTGTTTGTTGTTGGCCCGTGCAGCTTTGTGTATAAATTAGTGAAATCCACTCTGGGTGATCAATAAATGGGTTACGGTTTCCTTGAAATTCATAAATTCTGTTATTACGTTTTTGTTCAAACTCATCTACAGGATCGTTTTCATTCCAGCTTAACAGTGCACATAACTTACCTAGTTTTGCTTCACTGGTGCTTGTTAAACGGTTTACAACTTCTAAATCAGGTGTTGATGAATCATTGCCCTCATAACGTGTATCCATATAAAAAATAATACGGGCAACATCACCTTTTACTGCATCACGTGGTTCAAACGAATCGCTATCGACTCTATTCGCAGGAGATTCAGCTAATGGGCTATCACTGTAGTCAAAATCTAAATTACCGCGAGATGAGTTAACCGAAATATCAGTAGGACGTAAATGATGTATATCGGTATAAGCACTTGCACTGCTGCTAGGAAAACCATGACTTTTAGCCCAAACATGTTCACGGTTCCAGTTATCCTGATTGCTAGATTGAGTACCGCTACCATTTGAAGACTTGGCTAATGAAAGGCCTCGGTAAAATAAAATAACATTGTTGTTATTTAAAGGGTCTTCATCGGTTTGTGTTAAAGCAGTCCAAACTTCAGAGTAAGTTAATTGCTTATGATTTTCAGAAATAGTATTGCTAATGCTTTCTTTAATTATTGATTGGCTTTGAGCAGAATTTACGGCATCAAATACTTGTGCGTAGTAGTCGTTGTCATTAAAGTTAGCAGCATTGGCGATTTTAGTTAAGTCAGGACAATTAAAACATGCCTCTGTAATGGTATCTGTTTCAGGTGTTTCTCCACCTTCTCCAGTGTCACCTCCATTATCACCTGAAGTACCTCCAGCAGTAACAAGCACGTCATCAAGTCTTAAATATTCAGAACCTGCACCGTTTTGCATAGCAACTTTAATCACTAAAGTTGAACCTTCAGCAATGTCTGCTTCAATTATTGTTGATGTAAAATCATCAATTAAAGTGTGTTCAGTACTACCTAAACCTTGCCAATTTGGCACTTGAACAAATGCACCACCATCAACTGAATAGAATAAATCAAAAAAATCATCTGCTTCATGAGTGCCCTGTTCTGCAGCTAAAAGAGATAATTTAATGTCTGATTTATTTGAAATATCTATAGATTCAGAGATCCATTCCACAACACCATCAACATCTCTGGCTTCCATTACAGCATTTGTGACTTTAAACCAATCTGAAGAAGCCGTTAACGAAGCATTGCTGACATCAATAGACCAACGATCTACGTTTGCCATATCAATTGTTGAATTAACTGCGCCTTTATTATTCAGTTCAGAATCATTGAAGTTTTCACTCCATAAGTCTTCTGCATAAGCAGATGTACTTATTAATAAAGCTGAGGATATACACAAAGCCAATTGGCTTTTGGTATACATAAATCGAGCTGATCTTGGTACTAATGAATCGACTTTAACCGTCTTTTTCTTGAACATTGAACACTCCAGATGATAACTAAATTAAAAGAAAATATAGGCATTAATACAAACACCTTATTGAATATAATAATGACGTTGAATTGTTACATTAGTGTTATTGATATATTACATAATGTAAAACCTGACTAATCAGTCTACTTTATAACGCCGTGTAATATATATGTCACATGAATAATTTTCACGTACTAACCAAATAGACAGAAAATGTATATATGTAATAAATGTATATACCCGTAACCATTCAATATGTAGGTTTCATTGGAACTAAAAAAATTTAGGCACGGGTTTTACGCTCCAAACAAAATCTAAGGTCTACATCCATGTAGGAACCTGACTAAAGTTAATAACGAAGCATAAATTGTTTTTAGACCCATAGAAGAAGCGCTCTGAAACACGCATCTTGATCGGTAACGGTTATAGTTATTTGAGAAAGTGTTAATTTGTAAAGGAATAAAATTGAAAGAAGCAGACGAGAAAAAGCCAGCTAAATATAGCTGGCTTTACATTAGAGCGTGTGACTAAAAAATAAGATTGTAATAACGCAGTTACGAAAACGCTTTTAAATGATTCAACACGCGTTTGCTTGATATAGGATACGGTGTTTTAAGATTTTGTGCGTATAACGACACTTTTAACTCTTCAAGCATCCAAGTAACATCAGACAGCTCTTTTGATAAAGGCTGCCCTTTCTTCTGTTTACTTAATACGGTTTGATAAGCAGTGTTGGCTTTTTCTATTTCGATCATTTTTAAACGATCTTGGTTTGGATCAATAGGCAGTTTCTCTAAACGCCTGATAATTGCTTGTAAGTATCGGTTTATATCATCTAACTTGTCGTGACCAGATTCAGTGACAAACCCTTTAAATACAAGCGATTCTAAATGCTGTTTAATATCACCATGTGATTGAATAATGTTTAAACTCACATTACCTTTTAGCTTTTTACGTATGTCGTGTGCGGTGCTTAACGCTTTTTCTACTTTTATGGCGCTGTTTAGTACGCAATCAGCAATTTCTGCACGTATGTAATCTTTCGCTTTGGTAAATTCTTTTTCGCTACGTGGTAAAGGGCCATGAGTCAGCAATAAATGCTGGCACGCTGCTACAATACAGTCTTGCAATAAATCGGTTATTGAACCAAATGGATTAAAATACAAACCCAGCTTTGCTTTGTTCGGTAGTTTTTCTTGCAGATATTTAATAGGCGACGGTATGTTTAATAAAATTAATCGGCTGGCGCCTTTTAACATGGCTTGTTCAGCAATTTCTTCTTGTTCAAACAATTCAATAGCGACACTTTTGTTTTTATCGACTAAAGCAGGAAAGGCTTTTATCGTGATATTAGCGACTTTTTTCTCGTAACCTGTAGGTAGATCTTTAAAGTCCCATGTTTCAATATCGGTTCTTTCAATTCCTTTATCTGCCACTTGCTTGATAGAAGCTTTAACTTTGCCTTGTAGTTCAGCTTTTAATAAATCGAGATCGCGGCCTTGTTTAACTAGTTTTCCTCTTTCGTTCAACACTTTAAAATTCATGGTTAAGTGAACAGGTAACTCGATACTGTCCCACGAGTTTTCAGGTAATCTAACGCCAGTCATTCTGAGTAACTGTTTTTCAAGCACTTCAACTAAAGGTTTGTCGGTATCTGTCATAGCAGTTACACAAGCTTCAGCGTAATTAGGCGCCGGTACAAAGTTTCTACGTAATGATTTAGGTAAACCCTTTATTAACGCTACAACTAAGTCAAAACGAAGTGCAGGTATTAACCAGTCAAATCCTTCTTCATGAACTTGATTAAGAATACCTATAGGAATAATCACGCTAATACCATCGTCAATATCGCCCGGTGTAAAATGGTATTGTAGCGGTAAAGTTAGATTGCCTTGTTGCCAAGTGTCTGGGTATTCCGTTTTTGATAACTCTTCAGAGCTTTCATTTAATAAAAAGGCTTTAGTAAAATGCAGTAGCTTGCCATTTTTATGTTTTTCTTTTTTCCACCATGATAAGAAACTACGTTGGCAGTTAACATGTTCGGGAATTTTTGATGAGTAAAAATCAACGAGTTGTTGCTCATCAATTAAAAAATCTTTACGTCGAGCTTTTTTCTCTAACGTTTCAATCTCATTAATAAGGGCTTTATTGTCTTTAAAGAAGTTTTCTTGAATGGTACATTCGCCATTAACTAATGCTTCCCTAATAAAAATTTCTCTACAGGTATCAGGTTCTATTTTATTAAAATTAACTTTGCGATTTGCTACCAATATTAAACCGTAAAGTGATACTTGTTCAGATGCCATAACAGCGCCTTGTTTTTTCTCCCAATGAGGTTCGCTATAACTCTTTTTAACTAAATGTTCAGCTAAAGGTTCAATCCACTGCGCATCAATTTTACCTACCATACGAGCAAACAAGCGGCTGGTTTCTACAAGCTCTGCGCCCATGATCCATTTAGGTGATTTTTTAGCAACACCAGACCCCGGAAATATATAGAATTTGCTACCACGAGCTCCTTTATATTCTCGATTTTCATCTAATTGCCCAATATGACTCAATAGCCCAGACAGTATGGCTTGATGGATGATTTCTTGATTTTTTTCTTCTTCAAAATCGATACGCGTTACCTGAATTTTCAGGTCTCTAAACGTCGACTTTAATTGTGAGAAAATATCTTGCCATTCTCTAACACGCATATATGCAATAAAGTCTTTTTGGCACATGCGTCTGAACTGATTACTGCTTAATTCTTTTTGCTGATCGGTTATATAATTCCATAAATTAAGTAAGCTAATAAAGTCAGATTGTGGATCTTTAAAACGGTTATGTTTTTCGTCAGCCGCTTGTTGTTTTTCGTGTGGGCGTTCACGTGGGTCTTGAATACTTAACGCACTTACTATGATTAATATCTGTTCAATACAACCTAAGTCGATTGACGTTAAAATCATTTTTGATAATCGGGGATCAATAGAAAACTTTGAAAGCAAGCGCCCTATTTTAGTTAAAACAACTTTCGATTGAGACTGTTGCTTGTTACCACCATTACTTTGATAAGATATAGCAGCAAGTTCTTCTAGTAATTTTACGCCATCATTAATATTTCGACCATCAGGTGGTTGTACAAATGGAAAGTCAGAAATGCTGCCTAAATCTAGCGCGAGCATTTGTAAAATAACCGTAGCTAAGTTTGTTCTAACAATTTCAGGATCAGTAAATTCAGGTCTACCTAAAAAGTCGTCTTCTGAGTATAAACGAATACAAACACCCGCAGATACTCGGCCACAACGACCAGAACGTTGATTAGCACTGGCTTGTGAAATAGCTTCAATCGGTAAACGCTGTACTTTTGTGCGATAACTATAACGAGAAATCCGTGCAGTTCCTGGATCTATTACATATTTAATACCCGGAACCGTTAAGCTGGTTTCAGCAACGTTTGTCGCTAAAACAATATTTCGACCACTATGAGGTTGAAATATTTTGTTTTGTTCTTGTACCGTTAAACGTGAATACAAAGGTAATATATTGGTAAAGCGTAAGTTTGCTTTTTCTAACGCACTTGCTGTGTCTCTAATTTCACGTTCGCCGTTTAAAAATATAAGAATGTCGCCGTTACTTATATCACTTAATTCATCTACCGCATTTAAAATGCCTGATATAACATCTAGATCGTCTCGTTGCGTATTGCCTTCATCATCGTTTGCACTTGGTTCGTTTAAAGGGCGATAAAGAATATCAACAGGAAAGGTTCTGCCCGATACTTCTATAATAGGTGCGTCGTTAAAGTGTTTTGAAAAACGTTGAGGATCAATGGTTGCCGAGGTAATAATAACTTTTAAATCAGGACGTTTCGGTAGTATTTGTTTAACATACCCTAAAATAAAGTCTATGTTTAAACTACGTTCATGAGCTTCATCAATAATTAAAGTATCGTATTGGCGCAATAAACGATCTGTTTGCATTTCAGCTAATAAAATACCGTCTGTCATTAACTTTACATGACTGTGTTCGTCAACCATGTCGTTAAAACGAACTTTATAACCTACCGATGTACCTAATTTTGTATTTAGCTCTTCTGCAATACGTGTTGCAACTGTTCGTGCGGCAATACGTCTCGGCTGTGTATGACCAATAATACCGTCGATACCGCGACCTAGTGCTAAACATATTTTGGGAATTTGTGTTGTTTTACCTGAACCTGTTTCACCAGCAATGATGGTAACTTGATTGTTTTTAATGGTTTCTGAAATGTGATCTACGTTTTGAGATACGGGTAAAGATTCGTTATAGGTAACTTGAGGAAGTTTGTTTATTTTAGCCTGTTTATTCAGTAAAGATTTTTCAATTAATTTAGCCACTTGTAATAAGGCATTATTTTTTTTATCACCATCGTTTAGCTTTTTAGCATTAAGTAACCTGTTTTTTAAACGTGCTCTATCAGCTCCTTTTGTTTTAGGTAATAAATTAAAAAGTGATTGAATTTCGGGGATGGGATTTGAACTTACTTCTAACGACACAACAGGCTCTAATACATAGTTACATTGCAACTATAATATCAGTTTCTGCCCAAAATGGCAGTAAGTTCATTTTATTTGTTTAAGTCTTACTTATTAATTAAGCAGTTGATTTATGGCTTAATTTATCAGCAGTTTCACCTGAACGTATATGTTTATCAATAGCCCGTAAAACATCGTTACGGCAAATCGTACCAAGTAAATTACCGTCATCGTCTACAACGGGGTAAACCTTAGGCTTATTTAACAGCATAGTTTGACCTAACTCTATAATACTGTCGTATGGTTTAACCGTTAATACGTCTTTTCGCATCATTTCAGACACGTAAGCAAAATGTTTATTGTGATAAATACTATCTAACATTTTAGACAGCACATCATTTTCAGATAAAAAACCGACTAACTGATTATTAGTATCAATAACAGGACCACCAATTTGTTTCGTTTTCAAAAATCTTAACGAAGCTTCTTGCACAACCATGTCAGGTGAAAAAGTTACAGGATAATGATTCATATAATGTTGAACTTGTAATGATTCCATACCACTTGCCCTTTGTTGTTTTTATTGGTTATATCCCCCTTCCCACTGAAACATGCATCTTGAATAGTTACGGGGATATTCTATAACTGTAGACCTTAACGTGTAAAAATACTCAATTTTATTCATTATTTTATCAACGACAGTAAAGCAGAAGCTTCTAATTCACTAGTTTGTTTGTTTAATTGCTTAACAGCTCCTTTAAAAATGCTTTTCAAGTGTCCTTTTAAATGCGGTAAAACATCACTTTTGTTAATATCTTTTAACTGGCAAAACATAGCTAAACAATAAACCGTTTCTAATTCAGTTAATGTTGATTGCCTATTAGCTTGTCGATTATTACAAGATCCACACCCACCTTTAAACTGAAAGGCGGTATTAGAAAATATAACGCCAAACCCCATAAAACAGGCAACTAAATCAATAGATTGTGGAATGTAGTCTTTGCCGCCTGGTGGCAATTGTGGCGAATGATACACAAGGAGTGATGCCAATATTTGCGCAAATGAAGACACTAAGTCTTGTGGTTGATTAACCTGTGCTGGGTTATAGCTAATTTCGATTAGGTTTTGATTAGCTATATTTTCACGGCTAATACTTTCACCGCCATAACTAACCTCAACCAAATCCCCATTATCATAAGTGTTTGCATTGGCAATAGAGATGTTAGCTGAAATACCACGTAATAAGCGACTTGTTGACAATTTAGGTATCTCATTAGTAGACGCTTTATGAGGTTCTACTAACACCAGTGGCCAGTTTTCCATACCTGCGTATTTAACTGTTTGGCTAAACACTTGTTGCGCCATTTCATGAACGCTAGACACCCTACCGGGATAAAATTTATTTGTAGGTAGAATAAGTTGGCTATCATTTTTTAAAAAATCACCATTAAGATGAGTTATTGCCCACGCATAAGTATCTGCAATCCAGTTATGTACGCTGTCTTCTATAATAGGTTTTGTTTTAAATAAATCTAAAATCATATATGTATTTTATTCTCGTAAAAGCGAAGAAGTTTAGTTAGCTGATTTCGCCTGTTGTAAAGCCCAATCCCAACCTTGAGTATTAAATAGTGCTACGGTTGAAAGTGAATGATGATGGCTACCGCTAGACTCCTTTGTAGAATAAGACAGGTAAATTAAGGTTTTGTGTTCAGCATCATAAATTCTACGTACCTTAAGGCTTTTAAATAAAATACTTTTTGACTGCTTAAAAACAATTTCGCCGTTTTTAGAGCGATCTATCTTATTTAACTGTGCCTCGGTAATTTCACCTGTTTGACGACAAGCAATAGACATATCAGACGGATCGCTAAAGTCTAAATCCGCTTCAACATGGCTTATATGGCAAGTAACACCGGTAATAATAGGATCTTGTTTAGCTTCTATCACAACATCTTTTGTTGTAAACAAACCTAAGCTCACCTTGCCGACATTGTCTGAACAACTTGATAATAATCCGATAGTTAATAATAACGGGATAAATGATGTGGTGAAAAAAGATGAAAATGTAGCGTTTTTCATAATATAGCATCCTTAAATTGCGTTTGCTAAAGATGATAAACTATAACAAGGTATGGCGTTAGTTGAACTTAATAAAAATTTTTAGATAACAGTTAAATCAATTATTCGTGATTAAATACAACACAATTACGACCATTTGATTTAGCCTGATAAAGTGCTTCATCGGCACGCTTTAGCCATGTATCTTCTGTTGTATTAGGTACCCAAAAAGCGGCACCAAAAGATACTGTAATTTCTTTACCATCGGGCGTTTTTAATTGCGCTTTAATCGCTTTTCTTAAGTTATTAATAAAAATATCTTGATTGCCATTCACTTCAGGAATAAGTAATACAAACTCCTCGCCCCCAAAACGATAAAGTCGGTCAGACTTACGTATATTTGATTGAATAATAGAAACAAATTCTTTAAGTACCTGATCACCTACAGCATGCCCATATTTATCATTTACTTTCTTGAAATAATCTAGGTCTAACATAACTAATAATTGTTTTGCCCCATTTCTATTTGAAAAAGACAAAGCAGATTCCAAATCAAAATTCATCGCTCGACGATTAAAAGCTCCTGTTAACGTATCAACAGAATTTAGCATTTCTAACGAACTAAATTGTTTTTC
The DNA here is from genome assembly GCF_055808995.1 of Pseudocolwellia sp. G5-9. Classification (NCBI taxonomy): domain Bacteria; kingdom Pseudomonadati; phylum Pseudomonadota; class Gammaproteobacteria; order Alteromonadales; family Colwelliaceae; genus Pseudocolwellia; species Pseudocolwellia sp. G5-9. The sequence continues at coordinate 647,585 of NZ_CM147893.1, read as the reverse complement.
GCTGTGTTTGGCTGAAACATAGATACTCATAGATAACATTGAGGTTGCTATAATATAAGAATCTAGAGAAATAGTCGTAAATACATCAGATAAAAAGATCAACGACATTGACGATAGAAGATTAAGACAAAAAGCTTCAAGAGGCTTAATGAAAATAAAAGTGCTGGCTAATACAGGGTAAATCCATAAAAAGCTATTAATGCCATTGGTAACAATAATAGTGACAGCACCACCATTAATAAATAGAGCAATAACGATGCTTACTGACCGAATATTTTTTGAGTAATTTGCATAGGAAACTAAAGAAATAATACCTATCACTAACATCAAATCAATAAACGCTGCAGGATTATTACCTTCATAAAAGCGAATACAAACAAATGGAAAAATACCAATAACAGCAACAACTCCAAGTAAGAACAATATAGAAAGTTGATATTTTTGTTGCAATTGATTGATCATAGCGCTCTCAAAATGAAATAAACAATTGTGCCAGCATGTTAATAAAAAATTACTTATGAAAAATGTAATAGTACAGATTATATAGAGTTTAACTCAAAAAAATTGTCTACTACGTAAATTTTTACAATAAATAACTATGCCACTACAGTATAGCAGTGCTGTGTTAGCTGAATTTGTTATTTTCAATAAAGAGCGATAAATGTTTTCCGATAAGTCATTATCAACTACTGTAAGTTACTTGGTTAGTTAATGATCTCTGTTTCATCTAACAAAACTTTACCGTCTTCCAGTACTTCAATCGTGCCTATTTTTGTTGATAAGGTAACACTTTTAGCTCCTTTAACTTTTACATGACCATTGTTGTCGGTTATGTGGGCTGCTGGAGTATCTTTAGGTTTAGAAAGCTGTGCGATTACAATCCAACCTTGAAGGGTATGTTGAACTAAAATAGAATCGCCAACGCTCGCCCGAGTAATATGTTTTGCTTGAGCGATCACTTTTTGATGAGTATTTCGGGCTATTAGTTTAATTTCACTGATGCGAGATTGTGTATCAATAGAAGCAACTTCGGCGATTTCGGGCTGAATATTTAATTGCTTTTTTTTAGGATGGATAGAAGAGATTGAAGCCGTCATGCTAATGTCCTTATTCTTCGATTGATCATGCTGTACTATTTTTAGAACAGCATTTCCTTGAATATTTAAATTCTTAACAATAACTGCTTATGAGATGAAAATAATTATTGATAAGGCGTATATTACCATTTTAAATACTATGGGTCTGTAGGTTATCACTACATTATAGAAGATAAATAATCTTTCATGCTTTTAAATTTAAGGTCTACTTGTATTATTTTTCAGGCTTGTATCGATAGTGACCTGTTATTTTATATTTAAACAACATATCTTCTTGTTTAGGCCCTAAACCTATATTATGAACAATGAGCGGATTTCCCGTTTCTATAGAATGATTACCTACCACCAAACCAATATGTGGTAAATTATTAGCTAGCATCCATGTCACAATATCACCCGGTAAATAATCGTTTTTATTAAGTGTTACAGGTAATGATTGCCCATTACGGCTAAAATAAACTTGTAAATTAGGCACCCTACGATGATCTATATTTTTGTCTGTTTTATTTAAACCCCATATACGTTTTGATGGATAAGAGAGAAAGTGATTACTCATATCTTGATGAACTAGTTGCTGTAAATCTATATTCATAGCTCTATACGTTCGAATAATAACATCGGTACAAACACCTATGTTTTTTGGTACGTCGCCATTTGGATAATCAATAGAATAATAAGAACCATCGTAACTCACTTGATGTGATGTTCTTTCTATAGCCGCATCAACAAGAAGCTGTTCAAATGTTTCAGCCGACGCACAGCCCAAATTAATACAGAATAAATATAATAATTTTCTTAATATAAACATAGTTATACCCTAATAAACTTGGTGAAAATTTTATTGAGTAAGCAAATCATTAGGATCTAGATAAAAAGCTTTCTTCCAGCCTTGATTGCTTCCATCTATCTTCCAAAGATACGGAAGTAACGTAATGATAGAATAATGTAAATGAGGTGGCTTTCCCTTAGCATTTCCAGTATCACCAACACTGCCAATAGCCTCACCTGAATTAACAAGCTGCATAGGTTTTGCTATTATACTATCTAAATGCGCATAGTAATGAATACGCCATTTAGGCGCTAAAATAATAATAACTTTACCTCCTAAACTTAAATTTCCTGTGTATAAAACTATGCCATGGCTAGCAGAGAGTAATGAAGCTCCTTTATCAGCAAAAATATCGATACCTTTATGAACGCCAGATTTCCCCCAAGGTTCATACCAAAAAGTATCTTTATGCCAATCAAGTTTATTGGCTCCAGCCACAGGAATAATTAACTGTTCAGGTATTAAAAGTATAAATAAAAAAACAAATGCAACTATCGCTATTAAAACTTTTTTCTTAACCTGCTTCATAAGCTATACCATTTTGAATTCAAAGAATAAGACTATAGTGATAAAGAAATTATTAGATAGATAGTGAATAAGTTGCAGCCTATACGTATTAATACTTTAGGCGTTTTCACATGCTTGTCTCCCATTACTATATTTATCCATTCATTTAAAAACTGAACAACCATAGAATTAATTTATAGAGTACGCTAGCCATAACGCCTCCAACTAGAAAAAATCCATAAATAAACCAAGCTGAGCCCGCTGAGGGGTCGGATTTTTTGTCGTATTCAGTGATAATAGTTCCAACGCGAATAAACCAGAACACATTAAAAACTAAACTCGAAATATAGTACTCACTAAATAAAGCTAAAATGCCTGGAAAAACAGATAACACAAAAAAAAGATTACTTGAATATTCATTATCATTTGATGAACGTATTTCATATAACTTAACCAACAATACGCTAACCATTGCACCTAAATAAATAAGTGAAGGAGCTAAGTTTTCAAGCAAGGTTGTTTTCGAGCGGGCCTCTATCGGCATTGTTATATCTTCAGGTATGTCACTGAAAGCACTTTCGGCGATATGTGGCACGGCTGGTGTTTCCCGTAAACTTGTTAAATAGTCCCAGAACAAAACGCCACCATAACCAATACTAAAAATACAAAACCATACAATGAGAAAGTAATATAACTCTTTTAACGGTAGGCTATATCGGGCTTTTTTCTCGTATAGTTTTGCTAATAATCCACCTAAAGCGCTCACACTGCACAATAATAAGAGTGCATACCAAAAGGTATCAAGATAGAAGTAAATAAAACACGGAGCTATTACTAAAAATGACAGCTCAAATTCTAAGTCACTTTGACTCTTTTCTTTGGTACTGAACATCACTTTATAAATGACAAAAGGCTGAAGACAAAGCAGTAATATACACAAGGTGATGAGTGACATAATTCAATCTTTTTATCGGTAATATCTGAATATATTGGTTAAGCAGGATTTATGTAGAAATCAAACCTGTAAATATAGAAAACAAAAATAAGCGTTACTCTTGTTTAAACGCATTTAGCTTTTGAAAGTAGCGGTTTAATTTAATTAATCCAGACTCAAGTTCAAATTTAACAACTTTTAAGTCTTTAAATTTGATGGCATTATTGAAATGAGTGCATATCATGGCCGCCATTCCCTCAAGACCTTCAGGCGCTGTATCGATTAATTCAACTAATAACGGAGAAACCGTTTCCCAATGTTCATGAATGATACTAGGCGTTTCGTGGATTGTAGCCATGATTTGGATAAGTGTTAAACGGTGGTTTTGTTGCATAAATAAAATCCTTTTTTAATAATGTGTTCTTTAATAAGTAAAACGCTGCTTTGTTGTATAAATATATCAGTTGATACAACATAAAAATAAGACTTAATCATTGATATTTAAATTTACGTCTGCTTCTGCTAACTGTTTTTTTAAAATAAGATTTTTAGTCTTAATATCATCGTGACCTTCTAGGTATTTTTTATGTTCTGCCGATTTTTCAATATTACCCAATTCTTCATATATTGATAAAAGTTCTTTGTGAACACGGTATAATCTCGTTTTTTCTTGTTGAGTATTATCATTTAAATATTGGTTAAAAAGGCTTATAGATTTTTCTAAGTCCCTTGAAACAAAACGGCCATAGCTATAATTCCATGCTAGAGCAAATATAGGATCCAGTTCACCACTTTCAGTACGCCTATTTAGCTCAGATATATACCGACTACCGTCACCAGTATGCAAGCCTATATATTCAAGCGCTTGCCAATACCCTATTTCATATGCTTTTTCACACCATGCCTCTAATTGGTCGGGTGCATATAGCAAGCTTTTTTGGCATTGCTTCATAATTGAGTCTCCAGATAACTTGGAGTCATTGATGTCGAGATCCGCCCACAAACCCTTTGCATATGAATTAGCAGACAAAATAAATAGGACGAATATTATTCTTTTATAATTTCTAATCACATTAATCCCCCACCAAGTTTAAACTGCTCTACAAACATTTCATAGCGTATGTGTTTATGCGTTTCGCCTTTATAGGTAGCATGAACTTCAACAGAGTAAACGCTTTTTTATTATGACTCACTTATAGTAAGTAAAATAATTCCATTATAAATCAGTTGATGGAATTGGATTTATTGTTTTCTAGAGCTAATTCCTCTTGAGCCATTTTCATTAATCGAGTTGCATTTTCTCTATTAAAAGCCAACTTGCTATTAATAATAACATACTGCGCATGTCGACTAACCGCTTGCCAGTTTTTCTTGACGGCAAACAGTTTAGCTAATTCTTCATGGGCAGAAGTAACCTGTGATTCAAGCAACTTTGTATCTAATACCAAAAACTCTTCATGGAGCGCTATAGCATAATTAATGTCCTGCTTGACAAACATGCCTGTTTCATAAAGCCAAGCAAGCGTAGCATATGCGTTAGGTTCTTTCGCATTAACTCTCTTTGTTGCCTCCTGAACGAGCCGTGATCCATTACCAGAATGTAAGCTGAGAGGGACTAACGCATTCCAATACCCCATGTTTATGGCTTTATTACACCACTGTTCGAGCTCATCAGGCGCATTAATTAAGCTTTTATGACACTGTTGTGCAACAACGTTAACGGTTAAATCAGGATTATTAATATCAATTGAATCATCCCACCTAGGATTTCCTGCCTTGATAAAAAAAGAGGTTACAATAAAAAAAAATAAAAATATTCTTACCATAGTAAGGCTCCTTCTGAAGATACTCTTTTTTCAGGTATATGAACCGTAAAAGACGGAAGCGCTGAAGTAATAAATGATCCCTTACGGTAAAAATAAACGTCTTTTAGTGGTTTTTTCTCATCCGATTGTCCCTCACAAATCCCCATATCAGAACATCTAATCCCACCAACATACTCAACAAGGCTAATATTATTGATCCCTATATTTTGCATAAGTGTATCTATTCCAACATGCTTTTTTCCTGCACTAAAAGCATGGTACCTATGCATAAATGCAACAATACGAGGTTTTTGGTTCAATTTTAGATGGGTACTTAAGATATTTGCCCACATTAAATTTCTTTGCATGTGAGAGTCGGCACAAAGCCCTTTATCAGCTTCTTGCCAATCACAACGATTCTCAATGAGGTCCATCATTTCAATCGACATATCTAATGGGATTATTTTCATGCCTAGAGAATTAGCTGCTTTTACTAACTCACCATAGCTAGTAGTTGCTGCACTGTTCCTATTCCAATGCTCTTCAAAATGCCGTTTAATAATATCAAAGCCTTGTCCTGTGCGTTGATAATATTCAATATTATCTTTTATTCTTTGAGGAAGCATTTCCATTGCGAAATGTGTAAATCCAGCCGATTTCAGCTGTTTAAGTGCACGTATGGCTTCATATTTGTAAGATGCTGGGTTATGGCTAGATTCTGCAATAATAACCAAACGAGCATTACCTGCCATGGTTTTATAGTTTACATCCGTGTTTATTTTATTCATTGTATTTCCTTTACTTATAGTTAGTTAAACCTTTGATTAAAAATCAAATGATCACTGGCACCACTCAGCGGTAGAGTCAGTATTTTCAAGTTTGGTTTTATTTTCCGTTAACCATGAATCAATAGCTGATGAGTATTTGAACTCAGACCCCGTACCAGGCCAATAATAAGTGCCTTTGTCATCTGTACAGAGTGCTACAAATACAGGAGCAGAATTAAACAAAACATCTTCTTCATGCTCTACAAACATTTCATAGCGTATGTGTTTATGCGTTTCACCTTTATAAGTAGCAAGAACTTCAGCAGTGTAAACGTGTTTTTCTGAGCTATCACCTTCATGTAAAATTTCAATGTTGGTAATTTTCACTTTGGCGAGATAATGTACATTTCCAATCGTTTGTTTCAAGCCTCTTAATGTTAAAGGCATAGCGCTTTTAGCTATACATGAATAAGTAAAGCCCAATAAAACAATGTAAATAATCAATATCTTTTTCATTAAGCTTTATAAGTAGTTACCATCGACACTTTGCTCAATTGCATAATGCAAAGCAGCGTGATTTATTCAGACCGTTTACATACAAGTGGTGAAAAATCAGTATTCTCAATGTTAATTGAGCAATTCATCGTAACCACATTCTGGCTAAGCAACGATAGTTCTAATTCAAATGTAAACGTTTGAGCGTCAATTTTTAAATTGTATATATCTAAAAAGCTAAGTTTTTTAAAATCATGTGTGATTTTTAACGCATCATCATATACAGCACAGATGTTTTTTCTTTTAATAAGAGCGTTACTACCTGCTGTTAAAAGCTCTAAACGAAAGCACGGATATTCACTTTCAGGGTGAAACTTGATCCATCGAAATAGATTGTCATTGACTCTCTCAACGTTCATTTCTATCGCATTGAGACTAACAAAGTTTTGTTCTTCACTGCTTTGAGATTCAGAACAAAAGAAAATAAAAAGACAATATATGCTAATAATAAGTAGTTTCATTTTTCACCTATGAATTAATATATTTAGTACGAGCTTGTCTTCTAGCAGCGGGTACATTAGCCCAATTTGCCTCTTTTTTTATTTCATCTTTAAATAAAGCAAGATCATTATCCGCAACATGCTTTTGTAAAAATTTACGACTCGTTGGGTGATAATCCCCTCTAAATCTAAGATCTATCAGTACATTCTTTATTTTTACATGTAAAGTTGACCAATCGGTTTTTCCATAGGTTTTAGTGGTAATACTTTTATTACAAATCTTTATTACATCGGCTTCCATTTCTTTGTATATAATTTCAAATAACTTTAATTGCGCTTTAGCGGAAATTTCGTAATCAAGTAAATCATTTTCAATAACAAATAGCTCAGCATTTTTCCCTATTTTTCCCGCAGCAAGCGATATAACATTGGCAACTTCACAAGAAATTCCTGCCTGAATTAAGTGGGTACTTATTTTGCTCGCTGTTTTTTCTCGCATATCGTAGCCCCTGCCAATGGTTAGCCCTGAGCGTTCAGACGGTACATGAAAACATCGGCTATGGTAGCGTCCTCCTTCAGTTCCTTCTGCATCCCATGTTAAAACACCACAGCTAGGTTTAGTAATTGATACTGTTGTATAAGAGTTTTTTAAAAAATCAACGAGCTTTCTAAAAGTTCCACCATTAGCTGTAACAACGCCATCAGGCTTTGCCATTTTAAGCACATTTTTTTGGAAGTCATTGATCATACCTATATAGTCACCATCTACCTTGTGACTCAAAGTAGACAATGGGCATACATTACGCGCATAGGTATTTAACAAAGCGGTTATCAGTTTTACATCAGCTGATTTATTGGCTGAATTTAAACCAACATTAGCTCCCATTTGTAAAGTAAGCATAAAATCCCTTTTTTAATATTGACTGCTCTTTAATCTAAATATTCTAATAGGAAAAATTTAGATTGGTTTTTAATCATTTATTTTTTACTTGATGTGAGTTTATATTTTTATTAAATCCATTGGCGCCATGGAATGTTCAGCTAGTGCATTAGCTGGAGTTTTTAATATGTTGGTAATAACGAAACCTCAAAGCACCAACAAAATCAAGTTAGCTGACCCCTTGATAATATTGTTTCTTCCGTGAAAAATAGAGTAGCAATTATTGTTTGGTTTTAGCTAGAGGAACACATTAAACCAAACGTTATCTACATTGCAATATATTAACTTTCTGTATTTATAATATTTTTATATTGAATTGTCTTTTTCAAAAGCAGTAATAAATATTATTAGATGACTATTTCCTAGTAGATATAATCACTTCTTTTAACTCTTGTGCTTTTAAATAAAAAACATGAAACTCTTTAACCTTTCGAACCCAATTATAATCAATGACACGTTCTCCATAATGAGCACCTGCTAACTGTCCATAAATAGCACCCGTGGTGTCAGCATCCTCACCTAAATTAACCGCTAACAAAGCCCCTTCTTCAAAACTATCACTATGATAAAATGCCCATAAAACAGCTTCTAAACTGTGCATAACATAACCACTTGCTCTAATGTCCTTAGCGCTTTTTGTTTTATATGCGGCTGATGTCAGTAATTCAACAAGTGATGAACATAACGGCTCTTTATCCCAATATCCATCAATAGGGCTATAAATACCATTTAAAAGCGCTTCCTTTTTAACTCCGTGTAGTGCTCCCCATATTAGCCCACTGAAATATCGGCAAGCGTCTACCGCTTCTGTAGCTCCATGTGTGGTAATTGAACTTTGTCCTGCAAAATAAACCGCATCTTGAAAGCTATCATAATAACGAATTGGTATAGGTGCCAATCGCATTAACGAACCATTGCCCGCTGACATAGGTGCAGTATCTCCAGCAATCGGGTCGCCTGTTTGTTGGTAACGCTCTAATGCTGATATCACCGTATTTCCAATATCAAAACACTTCCCATTAACACTGAACACACCATCTTTCCACCACTTGCAATATAAATCCATTTGGTCTTTTAAATTGCATTCTTTTGTACGAACTAAACTATGCGCTAAGCAATACAACATACTGGTATCGTCTGTCCATTCTCCTACTTTTAAGTTAAATGGACCGCCTCCAACTATCTCAGTGATTGGCTCAAAGGTTCCGGGTTCTTTAAATTCTAGTGTAGTTCCTAGAGCATCCCCTAATGCACAACCTAATAAAGCACCACGAAAACGATTAATGTCATCATCACAATCTACTTGTATGCGTTGATAGTATTCTTTGCATTGTTCATCACTTGGTTGAGGTATAGCAATGCGATAAACACAATATGAAGACATCCACTGAGTTTTATGGGGCTCTCTAGAGCCACTTAATTTATTTGTCATAAAAGGAAAGCGCAAATCATTGGGGATTTGTAATTCTCTTTTTCTCATTTGAAGTATTAAAGGATGCACAATTTTATCATTACTCATATTAACTCTATATTTCTTCAAGGATGATTTCATTAATGCCATCAGAGTTTTTCTCACGTGCTAAGACTCTAAAACGACTATTTGATTTAAATAAAACTTCTTCTTCTCTCGGAACAACCGATACATTATTTGCAATATTAACACCTGACTTAGAAATTATTATTGTTTTTGTATTACCATCAAAAGGTTTATCTAAATTACTTGATGAACTTTTAAAGCCTTTTTCATAATGTATACCGCCAATAGGAAACAGTTCTTCTAATAGCTCATCACTAAAATCATCACCTCGAATTACTTGTCCTTCAAACCTTAGTTCAGGATTTTCCGCTAGTTTAATTAATGCTTGGTCTGCATCTGCAACTACTTCCCCCCACTTTTCCTTATCTTCTGGTGAATAGCCTCTAAGACCATTATTAATGGGTTTGTAAAGATCTGTAGTATATACCGCTAATGACAGAAACTCATCACGTGTTAGTACATCCATATCTGGATCTAAATGATAGTTCATCAATACATGGTTTTTGAACTCATCTCCTTCTTTAAAAATTAAACTGGTAATTTTATCAAGTTCAGAGTCGATTAATTCATCTACAGATAACTCTTTAGAGACAGAACCTAAATTAATTAATGATTCAGCAGTTCCTGCATCAATACTTTCAATCATCTCATCTGCGGTATAACCTGAATCTTCTAACTGTGTTATCGCTATTAATTTAGCTTCTAGCTCAGCAGGAATATTACCATTGTCTTTTATTGCCTTAGCAACTTTAGCTTGCCCCTCTTTACACAATAACCCAAACGGATCCACCCAATTCACTGGATTTGGCGCATATTGATAATGGTTGATACCACCCACCAACCCTATAGGGTCTTGATGGATAAAGCGTTGTTGCTTAGGGCAATAATAACGAAAGCGATTATAATGCAGTTTTGATTCTTCATCAAAATACTGTCCTTGAAATCGTAACGGGTTACTAATTAAGTTTACTGTAACTTTCGTATCTGATTGATTATCAGTAACTTGTAGATCAAAGCGATCTTCTTGCTGATAACCAAAAGCATCGCTTTCATTTCGCCATACCTGCTGCGCTTCACTATCGGTTAAACACAGTGGCGTACTTAGTTGGTCTAGGTGGTAGTAATAAATCTCGTTGTTTTTAGCGCTACTTACATTTTTAATTAACGCTATCGGCTCAAAGGTGTTTGGTTGGTATATGTACCAAGTAAACTGTCCTTTGAAGTGTTCACCTATTACTTGATTTTCGTCCCAAATAAAGTCGATACGACCTTGCTCAGTTATTTTAGCACTGCGTCTGCCAAGTGCATCGTATTCGTAATGGGTGAGTTGCCCGTTAATGTTGATGCTTTTGAGTTGATTGAGTCCATTAAAGCTGCGTTGCTGATGTTCACCTTTGGCTAAACTCGTCAGTTGGTTTCCACTGCCATCATATCGATAATCGGTCCCTAAAAAGCTAAGTAGTCTGTCGTTCTCTACTTTTATTTCATTATTAGCATAGGCTTTAGGTTCTTGTGCTGAAAAATTAGGTCTAACAACGTTTTCTGCGTTAACTGCTTGAGCGGTGGCTTGGTTATCAACATTATCTTCTTTTACGTTAAGAGGGTTACCAAAGGCATCCCATTGATATTGCTCTTGGCTAAGGTTAGTCGTTGCTTGCGCGTCAGGTGTTTGTGCTACTGGCTCTGAAGTAATCGTGGTGTTAAGTAGTTGGCTTATACGGTTATAAGTAAACGCTTTTTTCTGAAGCTTGGTAGCCTTTTCATCAGTATTTCCAGTATTTCCACTTACACTACAAACGTTAAGTAATTGATGTTTTTTTTCGTATTGATAAGTACGTAACTCACTAAAGTTTTTTTGTTCTGATTGCCATTTTTGTTCAGCAAGTCTTGAAAACACATCAAATTGTTGTGTGAGCTCAATACCGTTACCTAAGGTTTGTTGTATCACTAAACCCGCCGCATTGTACTGACGAGTCATTAACGACTGTATGCTCTTGTTATTTTGGTCACTTTGTTGATAGGTAATACCACTGAGTTGCCCTTGCTCGGTATAGCTATAGTGCAATGTAGTGTTATCAGGTAATTTAACTGATTGACGTTGGCCTTTATCATTGTATGTGTAGTCAAGTTGCCAAGCGCCTTGCTGGCTTGTGCTAATTTGACCATTTTGATGATATTGCTTCGTAACAGTGCGTTCGCTATTATGAGCTCGTGTTATTCGGCTTAACTTGTCGTATTGATAAAAGTTATGGGTATTGCTTAACTCAGCATTGCTAACTGACCTATTGCCAATATTACGTCCAGCACTGGTTTGCTCGATAATACGACCTAAGCTATCGCGTTTAAGGCGAATAAACCGTTCACCGTTATCCGCAACAGAAATAAGCTTATCGTTAGCATCGTATGTATAAACTTGTTCTCGCCCGTCAAAACCAATAAGTTTTATGGGTTGCTCAGTTGCGCTGTATTCAAGCTGATAAGTCGCACCGTCACTTCGCTCTATCGCGGAGAGGTTTCTTTCTTTGTCGTATTGGTATGTTAACCAACTACCATCACTAAAGGTTTTTTGGCTAGGTTGTGCTAAACCTTCATATTGATAGGTGGTTTGCTCTACTTGTTCGGATAATTGCTCTGTTGCCTCTTCGCTTGTAAATTCAACAAGCTGTTGGCTGATGAGTCGCCCTGCGATGTCGTAATGAAAACGTTGGGTGTGTTTTTTGTTCGGCTCTGCTTGGCTATAATGTATCTGCTCTATAATTTTGCCTTGACGGTTACGGGTAAACTGAGTCACTAAACCTTGCGAGTCGATAGATGCGATTAATTGCCCTAAAGGGTTGTAACTAAAGCGCGTTAAGTTATCGCCTTCTTGCTGTGCGAGAAGCTCACCACTGTTGCTCCAATGATATTGAGTAACAACACCTGATACATCGATTTTTTTACGTATTAATCCAGATAGCGTGTATTCATAGCTTCGGCTTCTTCCATCAGGCATAACTTCTGAAATCAACCGTCCGGTTCCATCAAAGTTACGTTTAGTTTCTTGCCCTAACGGATTAATTGTTAATATGCGTTTACCTAAAACGTTATATTTATAGTGGGTTTCTCCCCCATTAGCATCTATAACTAAACTAAGTTGCCCTTGCTGATTATAACGAAATTGGGTGATATGACCTAAGTTATCGATAGACGCTATTTTACGTCCTACACTATCGTATTTCATGCGTGATGTATGACCGTTAGCGTCAGTGAAATCCGTTAAAAGCCCTTGTTCGTTGTGTACAAAGGTTTCAGTATTTCCGTGACTGTCGGTACTTGTACTAACGTTACCACGTTCGTCTTTAAAAAAATTGAATCGGTATTGGTAAGTATCGTTATCGCCCCATTGTTTTATACATTGGGCGTTTTCATCTGTGCCTTGCCATTCAAAGTGATGACTAAAACCAGAAGCGCGTGTACGTTTTTTTAATAAATATCCTGGCTGAGGTTTAGAGTTTTCTTTAGGCTCTTCTGAATTTAAATCAACCAGTTGTTTATGATAAGTATATCTTTCTACATTACCTGAACTGTTAGTAGCGGCAATTAGCGCTTGATTGTCGTCATATTGATAGCTTGTAAGCAAGTTATCAAGTAACTGCTTTTTACCTTGTTCGTTTATAATAAATGCCGCAATACGAACTATATTATTATCGATATTGTATTGAAGTTTTATGCCTCGTTTAGGACCTGCCGATAATTCACTAAGACGTTGTTTATCATCATAACTTAACTGTATGTACTGCCCTTGTTGATTACTAATACTTTCAAGTAACCAGTGTTTTTCTGGCTGTTCTTTGTTCTTTTTATTAGAAGCGGCTTGATGAGTTACTGGCTTTTGGGGAATGGTAAAAGTCCAATGACTATCATCACCTTTGATTAAAGTTTGTGATCCATCTACTTGATGAACTAGCGCTAACCCCGATGAAACTTGATAGCTTGTTTGTCCCGGTTTTACTTGCTCAAATATATGAACTCGCCCTTCTTCATCAATTAGTTCTAGCCAATATTTCCCTAGTTTTTTAGGGCCAACTTTAGGCGGAGCCTGATATTTTTCTACCAGTTGCATACTAAAGTTATGTCGCCAACCAAACCCTAAGCCTGTGTTTTGTTTGATCTTGCTAGAACGATATAAACGTCGCCAAACTAAAGGCATTAAACCATTCAATTCAAAATCTACTAAAGGAAGTATTTCTTCCCCACTTAACATTGAAATAGGATCTGAACGACACTCTTGTTGCGCTATAGGCACTTCACTCGGAGTATTGTTACTTGCTGAGCCAGTTTCACTTGTATTAGCTGTTTTTTTACCTTGATTACTTTGAGTAACACTAGGTTTTTTAGCTTTACTCGTTGCTGTTGCACTTGACGCTGAAGGACTTGCGGTTTCAGTTGAATAATAAAGTGAGGTTTTATCTTTTTCAGTATAAACACTCAGCCTATTTTGATTTATCGCTTCAACTAATTTACTTGCTACGGGTCTTGCTGCTTGGCTTACCGAAATACCAACCATAGACAATAAACCAAAGGCATAACCTAAAGCATTAACGTCTTTAGCTAAATGAGGTGATATTTCTTTAACAAGCTCTGCACCATGTGAGTTGTTTTCAGTTGGAGCAAGCAAAAAACCAGCTGGAGCTGCGCTGCTTCTTGGGAGAATAATTACGTGACGATTGTTACCACGAAATTGGAATTGATTAACATCCATATTTGACTAAGCCGTCCCTGTCCATGAGTATAGCGAAAATCCCTGATAAAGTGCTTCCGACACTTCAAGATGTCCGCTAATACCGGTTAACCATTCGTTTTGGTAACCATTATATATATGTAAAAAGTTATAAAGACCTGTAACACAGCCTAATTCACCAGTAAATAATGTATTTTGATAAATTTTTGTATCAATTGAAACATTATCGGCTAAATAAAAATAGGCATCTAACCAAGGTTGTTGTGATTCGTCACCATTACCCGGTAAATATAAAGATGTTATTTTTACGTTTTTATTACTTTGTTCTGTTTTATTCGATTGTTTTACTAAACTTGATGAAGCTTGAGCGAATAAATTATTTATGCCTTGTTTAATTTGTTTTTCTGGCACAATACCTTGTAGGCTGTGATCTACACTTAACCCCTCAGCACTAGGCATTATTTGACAAAAAGCAGCACCTTCAGAAGGCACCATACAACCAGTTTGTTGGGTTGATTTTAATTTATCAGCACTAGCTAACTCGCCCATTTTATCATACAAACTATCAACGGCAAGCAATACTATTTTACTTGCTTTTTTGTTACTAAAAACTGCTATTACTGATTTTAATGCTATTAGAAATGCAGCACTACCAAAAGGAAAACATTGACTGAGTTCATGATTAAATAATTGAGGGAATTCTTTACTAAGCGCCTGTACAAAACAATTAAACCCTGCTGATTTCTCATCATTTTGTGTTTGCTCAAACACAGGTAATAATAAAAAAACAATGGTTTCAGATAGTTCGTCTTGCTCTTTTTGGGGTAGTTTTGTTAGTACTTGTTTAATTAATTCAATACAACGTTCTGTCTTATTATGGGTTTCTTTTAAAGAACAAAAAGACGCGATAACCTTTTGACCGTTTGCAAGGTTATAAAATTTGGTTTCGCTTGGTAACAAAGACAGATTAAGGGCCTGCTCTGTATCCTCATTAGCACCAATAAATAATTGAGTATTTGCGAGTGACACTATCATGAAAGTAACTTATCACTATCAAATAAAGCATTAAAATGATTTACCCGTTTTTTAGCCTCTTTTATTACATTATGAATATTTGAAAAATATCTATGTTGTTGGCTGCCATGTTGTAATACATTTTGAATGGTATCTAGATCGGTTTTCATGCCGTTTATCATCTGACTAGGTTGAAAAATATTGTTTTTATTCTTCCAAGCACTAATAATTTTTGCTGAATAATATGGCAAATTTTTTATTCGTTGATTTTCATCACTCTCAAGCTGTATTTCCAAAGGGATAAGTTGGTCAAGGTTATCGCCTAACATGAGTTTCAAACCATTAAAGGCCAGTAAGGTATATTCTGGCTTCTGTAAAAAGTGGCAAAGATAAGGAATAAATTTACGGTATCCACTATACGACATACTTTTAATAACTAAGGGTGTCAAATCAACATCAGCATTCATTCTATTAATGACTTGAGTAACTTCAGCTTCATCTAGCGAAATAATGAAAATTTCAAAAAGATGACTTTCTGTATAGTTTAATTGGACAAATTGAGTTGCAACATCGAAACAATTAGCATTTTCCTTTGCTAAAACATTCACATACAATCTATTTAATGGAGACAATTTATTAGATGGAAAGTGTGGAGTGCTAAGGTAAACGGTTAGTTGTTGATGGTAAAACAAACTTAATAAGCATTTATTATAAAGTGTTTCGTTTTTACTTGGACAAAATGAAATTACAATGTTTTTAAGTAAATTGAACGATAAAAACAAAGCCAATTCTGGGGTAATATCCTGTGCACATTTATCTTGGCACAACATTAATGAGATGAAAAAAGGCTTATAAAGTTCTTTATTTAGGTATAATTTTAATTGTAACGCACACACCAAATCATCACGATTATAACCATGATCGCTTTGTATAAAATTAATAAGTTCTCTGGCACTTGTCGCCGTAAACAAACAGTTTTCAGTATGATTTTTTTTACTCAGTAAAGACATACACAACAGAAGTTGCTTAGTATTTTCATCTACATTTGTTTTAAAACTATAAAACGTAGATAGCATTTTTCTACGTTGCGTTAAGAGAACTTTAAAATGTTCAAGGCAACTATCTGTTGTATTTTCATATTCTAGATAATCAGCATTAGTTTTTTCTAACATATAAGTAATTAACCAATTAATACCGTTGGATTACCTACAATTATTTTTCCACCATGCGCAGTTCCATCACCGAAACGAGCGGCTGGCTTACCGTTTATTTTAACCGAGCTAGAACCGGCATTAATCGTATCGGGTGGCCCCACACATACAAGTTTGTCACCTTTTCTTGCAGCAGGTAAACTACCGATAAGTACATTTGGAGAGCCCATTATTATAGGACCTCCTACATGAGGAACAGGACCAGGGTTTACTTTAGGGCATAAATGCATGTGTGTTACAGTTGCTGCGGGCATTCCCATTGATTATCCTTAATTGTTTATTCTATTCTTCGTTGTCTAATGGAATTACAATCAATTTCCCTTGTTCTAACGCAAGAGCTAATGTATGAGTAATTTCGGCTACATTTTGATTTGCTTGTTGGTAGTCATCATTTACGTAATAGCAAAATATTTTATTGACAATATCGTTCACATTTTTCCATTGATGCAAATTTTGTAAAAACTGCTCTCCGTAACTAGTACAACTAATAAATTGCGCTAGTGATGGGGCAAGTAAAGGGTCATCTGGCTTATCCTCTGGTTTACAAATTAGATGAGGATAGCCAAATTGACATAACACGTAATGACCTTTACATAATCGATCTAAACGTCCTACATTTGGATAATGATAATTAAACATATTAATTAAGCTTAATTTGCGCAGCTTTTAAAGCAATGCTAGTACCATTAACCTTAACATCTGTGCCTTTAATTTTTATATTAGTACCTTCAATACTAATGGAACCATCGCTACTCATTTTTATTGAAGCGCCGCCCGTTTTGATTATTATTTCATTACCGGCTTCTATGTTAAGAGTTTTTCCAACCTTTAACTTATCGTTATTATCAATTTTACTACTGCGGTCATTGCCCACTTTAAGCGTATTATTGTTAGTGATCTCAGTTAAATTGTCGTTACCAATTTTAAGGGCATTATCGTTAACTATCTCTGTTAATCGGTCATTCCCGATAGTATCTTTTTGATCATTTTTTACATTTAATTCGTGGTCTTTTTCTGCTTGAAAGAATAATAATTCTTTACCTTTATCATCTTCAAAACGAACTTCATTGAAGTTATCAGCACCGCCATTTTTAGTACTGTGAGTTTTAATGCCACTTTGTGTTTTTTTAGCTGGAAGCGCATATGGAGGCATTAAATCTGCGTTATAAACTGCACCACTGATAATAGGTTGGTCAGGGTCACCATTGATAAACTCAACCAAAACCTCTTGACCTACACGAGGGAAAAAGAAAGCTCCCCATTTATTGCCTGCCCAATTTTGCGCAACTCTAATCCAACAAGAGCTTTTTCCATTAAATTCGCCTTCACGATCCCAATGAAACTGTACTTTTACTCGCCCATATTTATCTATATGTTGCTCATCACCTGGATCACCAGTTACAACCGCTGTTTGTACACCGCTAATCAGAGGTTTATTAATTTTTACAGATGGTCTGTATGGCGTGTCTTTAGGTACACATTCAAAGTCATTTTTATAAACAGCATTACTTGTACTTTGATTTGCACCTGATTGATTAGGTTGGCTAGCTGAAGTTCTAATTGCTGTAAGAACATAACTTTTGCCTTTATAGCTACTATCTTCATGATCTTCAAAAGTGAAAAACTTACCAATAGAAAAACTTCTACAATCACCTTGCCCTGTAGATTTATGCATATCTTTTTGAATAGCTTCTAGCTGATTGATAGCAAAAGGTTGGGCACGTTTATTAAATTCAGATTCACCTAAATAATCAAAAACTTCTAAACTACCTTGCGATGGTAAACTTGCTGCTGTTTTACTACCTGTAGGATATAAAGTAGGTTGCTCAAAGTCATAACCTTTTTGCTGGTAGCCACCACTAACCATTGATAAACCACCCTGCCAGTGAGCAATATGTGATTTAGTTAAATGACCAGAAAAACATCTTACTTTAGCCTCTGCACATTTTTTATATGCAGTAATATCATCGGCAAGTACAAGTGTATGTGCTGAACTACTATGTTCAAAAAAGTAAAAAATACCTTCTTGTTGCAATAATCTTGCAACAAAATCTAAATCAGATTCTTGGTACTGCACGCAGTACTCATATTTGGGATAAGTTTTTGTTGTTTTATCTTGAAATGCTACGCCATGCTGTCCGAACAAGTCTGCAACAATATCGATAATAGATAAGTTTTGGAATATTCGACAGTTACTTCTTTTTTTCATGAAAGCAGCTGTAGGTACAATTACAGCCTGATAATCTATATAATTTTCTACTTCATCTGATGCTGCTGTTCTCATGCCTGCAGACTCTAAATGACTAACAACACCATGAAAATAACGTATTGCACCACCACTTTCTGCATTTCTTAATGAGACACACACTTTTTTTCCAACTAAAGCATCTAAAGATATTTTAGTACCCACGGTAAACATAGAAACAGTGAAAGAATAAAGCTGAGAAATAGCTTCAGTACCACTAAGATGTGTTAAATATAAAGTATCTTTACCTAATGGAGTCGCAATACTAATAATATTGTTTTTTTGAGTCGCCTTTTGCATTCCATGCCTCGATGAATATATAAAAAAACCTTAAGGGACTAATCCCTTAAGGTCCTAGATCACAAACAAATTACATTTGTTGACCTTTAACACCACTGTAACCGTATACAAGTGGAGCAGTAATGTTGTTTTTATCATCAGTTGGAGTAACTGTCATCATCATTTCTGTATAGCTAATAGTGATATGCTCAACAGGACGATCGCCCTGAATTGAAACACTATAGCTAGCAATCATGGCATCAGTTAATTCAATTTTCATAATTTCTTCAATTTTATCACCTTGTTTAGTGATGTAGAAAATTGCTTTTTTACCTTTACCAATAGTTGCTTCTTTAAATAGGTCAGGTGACGCATTATCTTGAAGTTTAGAGATAGTTACATCACCAAGACGTGTAGCACTTGCTTCACGATCTTGAGCAGTACCTGTAAAAGAGCTAAGTTCACGGCTTACATTCCAGTCAACAGATAATACAGTGATTTTATCCTTGTATCCTTCTGCTGTAGTTTCGCCTTTAATTCCTTCATAGTCCAAATACGTATTTGCTTGCATTATTAATGCTCCTTTTGCTAGTGTTTTATCCATTAGTGGATAGGCTTAATTAAGTTTAAAAAAACTATTTCCTTAAACTTAAGAGTTCTTACGTAGTAAGAAATTTCCGTTTTATTTTTTAAATCAATTCATCACAAAATTAATTTAAGAAATACTACATAACCATCATTTTTACGCCAAAATAGTAAACTAAATAAACAGTAATAACAAGATTATTTTTATTTATTTTTGCCTTTTAATTCAGTGCTTTATGTTGATTCACACCGTAAATTTAGGCACTAAAAAACCTGTACTTATTTACTGATAAATACTCAAATAAACTGAATGCTTTTAGAAAAAAACATTCAGGTTTTACACAAAATATAAACGGATTTTAAAATAGTTAAGCGCCCTTTCTACTTAATAAAAAGACGCTGAAAAACTAAACCGTATAATTAAATTCTTCATTTTTAACATTAACAGAAACTTTATTTGGCTTTTTATCTAGTGCCATTTTATTTAATATTTTTACTGATAAATCAGGTAGCATGCTGTTTTGTAAAATATTATGAATATTTCGAGCGCCTGATCCCGCATCACTACATAAAGAAACGATTTTATGTATAACGTCTTCACTATAATTAAATGAAGCTTGATAGTGATTTTCAAGACGCACGCTTACCCTAGCTAATTGCAATTTAGTAATGTTATTAAGGGTTTCTTTACTTAGAGGTATATATGGAACAACATTAATTCGTCCTAAAAATGCTGGTTTAAAACAAGTTAATAAATCATCTTGTAATGCTTTGCGTAACCCTGAGATTGAAGGGGCTGTTTGCTCATCTTCAAATAGCTCCATCGTTGTATCAGTACCAACATTTGATGTCATAATAATAATAGTATTCTTAAAATCTATATCTCGCCCTTCACCATCTTTAATAGTACCTTTATCAAAAACTTGATAAAAAATATCTTGAACTCCGGGATGAGCCTTTTCCATTTCATCTAATAAAATAACGCTATAAGGTTTACGACGAACAGCTTCAGTGAGAACACCACCTTCACCATACCCAACATAACCAGGAGGTGATCCTAATAGTAATGAAACTTTATGTTCTTCTTTAAACTCAGACATATTAATAGTAGTAACGTTTTCTTCACTACCATAAACCTGTTCAGCAAGCGTCAGTGCTGTTTCTGTTTTAC
The DNA here is from genome assembly GCF_055808995.1 of Pseudocolwellia sp. G5-9. Lineage (NCBI taxonomy): Bacteria > Pseudomonadati > Pseudomonadota > Gammaproteobacteria > Alteromonadales > Colwelliaceae > Pseudocolwellia > Pseudocolwellia sp. G5-9. The sequence goes on along the minus strand of NZ_CM147893.1, from coordinate 626,949 downwards.
CAACGCCACTAGGACCTGCAAGTAAAAATACACCAATAGGTCTTTTTTCATCACCGAGCTGCGCTCGAGAAGTTTGTACTGTTTTAGCTATTATGTCTAAAGCATGAGACTGCCCAACAATACGTTTTTCCATGGTTTCTTTTAAATTTAAAACCATTTTAATTTCGTCATTCTGCATTTTACCAACGGGGATCCCCGTCCAATCAGAAATAACTTCGGCAACAAGCTGTTCGTCTACTTGCCAGTGAACCATTGGTTGTTTGTTTTTTTCTAACTCAGATTTTAGATCTTTTAATTGTTGTAATTTACTTTTAAGATCATCAACATCATCACCTTGCAAATCAGAAACCAAGCTAGATACCTTTTTAACCAACTCTATTTCTTTCTGCCATTGTTCTGCTAATGGTGCTAATTCTTGTTGAACCCTTAATAACTCATCTTTTAGTGTTTTTATTTGTTTCTTATGGTTAGCGCCTGTTTTCTCTTCACGTTTTAACAAATTGATTTGAGTCTCAATTTGCTGTTCTTTACGCTGTAAGTTTTCGACACTACCAGGAGTTGAAGCTTGACTCATTGCAACTCTTGCACAAGCTGTATCAAGTAAACTAACCGCTTTGTCTGGTAGCTGTCTGCCTGTTATGTAGCGATGAGATAAACTAACTGCTGAACAAAGTGCTTGATCAGAAATAACGATTTTATGATGGCTTTCCATTACAGGTAACAATCCACGCATCATAACTACGGCTTGTTCTTCTGTGGGTTCTTCTATTTTTACAACTTGAAAGCGACGACTGAGCGCCGCGTCTTTTTCGAAAAACTTCTTGTATTCTGCCCATGTTGTAGCAGCAATAGTACGTAACTCTCCTCGAGCAAGTGCTGGTTTTAATAAGTTAGCCGCATCATTTTGACCCGCTTGTCCGCCACTACCTATCATTGTGTGTGCTTCATCAATAAATAAAATAACAGGTTGTGCTGCATTTTTTACTTCAGCAATAAGAGATTTAAGTCTATTTTCAAACTCACCCTTCATACCGGCACCTGCTTGCAATAAAGCTAGATCTAACACATGAATTCGTACGTTTTTCAACGCTAGAGGCACATCTTGCTGAGATATTTTAAGTGCTAAACCTTCAACAACAGCTGTTTTTCCAACTCCGGCCTCACCAGTTAAAATAGGATTATTTTGTCTACGCCTAGTTAGAATATCAATCATTTGGCGAATTTCATTATCACGGCCCAATATTGGATCTATTTTCCCTTGTTCCGCTTGTGCGGTTAAATCTTGAGTAAATTGGTCTAAACTAGGTGTTTTACTCATTTTTGTATTTGTTACATTTTGTGGAGTATTGGTTTGGGCAGTAATTTGTTCTTTTGACTGGCTGGCTAGTTGAGGCCATGCATGGAGTAATTGGGCTGCATCAACTTTAAGTAATTGTTTTGCCGAGCGAGAAACTAAAGCACTAAGCGATTCATCATTCAATAAAGTATATAGAATATAAGCCGAGCGTATTTGTGTATCGTTAAATTCAATACTTGTATTAAGCCAAGTTTGACGTAATAAAGTAACGATATGTGGTGATAGACTAGGGGCCGCACTATGACCGGTTTTTAACTTTTCTAAGCCTTGATGTAACTCGGCAATTAATTTTTCTTTATCAATTGAAAAGCTCGCCATAATTAGGAGCATATCTCCTAGTTCTTTTTCAATTAATGCCAGTATCCAGTGCTCAATCTCTACAGTAAACTGACTACGACTATGACAGATAGCCGCGCCTTTCTCTAAGGCTTGGCGACATTCAGGCGTTAATTTTTCTACCAGTTTATTTAAGGTCATTGCTGACATTTTTTAATCCTTTAATTTAAGTTTAATTATTACAATTTATTCTTTTTTCTAACTATAATTTGTTGTTTATAAATGTTATTTACTTTGAGTTTTTTATAAGGGTAATGAATATGAGTTAGTAAATTTTTCTTTTCTTGACACTAACCCTCCCCCCATTCCTAAAGGAACTCCACCTTTAGATAGTTGAACGATAGGCATAGCGCCTTGCTTAATTGCCAAAAATAACTTGAATTTTATTCCAAGACCTAAGTAGGAACTAACCAAAGACTTGACTTCTTTTACTATTTCTAACCTTTTAGCATAATGACTGAGTGCGTTTTCTGATTGAGGTTTAATATAAATCTCAATACCAGAATTTATATCCCAAACCCTACTTCCTATACTTGCATCAACACCTAGTCTTGCAAACTGCCCTTCGGGTAATTTTCTTGCAGCTAAACGAGTTTGTTCTGTAACTGATAATTTTTGCCATTTACCTTTAAATTGTTTTACTGAAACTTCACTTTGGGTAAAGTGACTTAAAATACTGATCAACCCATCGACACTTCTAATTTTTTTATTAAAAATACCCGCATATAAAAGATTATTATTCTGATTTCCAGATAATTTGCTAATAGCAAAAGAAAAAGAATCTGGTGCATATGATTGATTATTTTGATAGTTAACAGAAAATCTATATTTTTCCCATGCTCGATAAAATAATGAAATTAGTCGATGATTAAATAAATCATAAAAATCTTTCATGCCTGTATCTTTTAATTTTAATCTTTCTAACACGAGCTCCGAATAGTGTTGCGGTAGCACACCGCTTGAGCCGGTGAGTCCCATAAAAGAAACTAACATATCAACTGAAATAGCATCTTTTGATGTATCATTCTGGCTGACTTCTTTTATAGGTTGACCAGGAAAACCAAGATGTTGTTCAGCTTTAAATCTGACCAATTCATTTTTAGGTAAACTATCATGTCCAACTTTTCTAAACTGAGCTTTACCCTGAGCTAGTTGCTTTTGTAGTGCAAAAACAGCTTGATAAAAATCATGTTCAGACGGATTGTCTAATAAAGACTGAATACTCATATCAATGGCACCTTGCCAGCCCTACTTGGCCAAGTATGATAAATACTATTTTGATCTTTAAAACGAACACTTAAACGTGTAAAGCTATTAATTGCCGCAAATTGCGCAAAAACTCGATCTAATATCGTACAGAAGAAGAATACATCGCTACCTGAATAATGTTCACTACTAAAAGTAAGTTCAATATCATTACCACAGCTAAAACCTATCATTCCATTTTGATTTACTCTTGCCGTAGCAGGCGTTACTTTTATTGCGTTTATGCTTTCTATGAGTGTTTTATTTTCAGGTGAGTTTTTAAAATCATACAGTTTCAACATTTCTTTCAATGTTTTTACCGCATTATTCCCTGTAAAACTGTCAAGTGATAAATGGCTAACTAATTGCCATCTTGACGAATCACCTAAATCTGCACGCACAGGTTGAGTTGGTGCTAATAAACACTTAACCTTTTTGATAATGTCGGCACGGTCTGGAATAAACATCTTAGGTTCATTTGTACCAAAAGGTAAATGCGCAGGTAAGTTACGATTACTACATAAGGCGTTGACACTTAATAACCATGAGCCATGATCATCATCGGCAGTAAAACCTTTAAACTGGTGATCCACTAAAGATAGATACATTTCAGTACCAAATTCAGCATAACCTCCTGCCCAACTTGACGCTTCTCTTCTAATATTCCAAAACAAGCGGTTTTGATCTAAGTAATTAGGATGTGTTTCGCCATAAAACGGAGTCACTAATATTTCATTATCTTTGGGGTCGAAAGCCGTAACGTCACTAATGCTAATTATTTCTGCGACATCTGCATCTAAATATCGAGGACTGAGTTTAAATTCGTATTGCGATGGTTCGACTCTAACTGGCTCTAACTCTTGTTCAAACAGGTTAATAATAGGAGTACAGCCTAAAAGGAAATTATTCGCATTAACTTGTTTTTCAAGATCTTCAGAGCCTTCTTTTAGGTAAAAGAATATTTCAAACTGATCATCTATACCTTGCCATTTTGTATCAAGTTCATCTAAATCAAAAAATAGAAATTTTTCAGGAAATATAAAGTTTTCAAGAAGTAAACGGTAACCAGATAATGTACGTTGACTATAAGGAACAACTTGCTGATCATCTTCAAAACCAACGGTTTTAATATGCCTTTTCTCGAAATACTTAACTGTAGAAAAATCGTCTTTTTTTACTATCGAAAATCCAATAACCTGTTCAAATAGTAATTCATATAAATGGAATGTTTGATGTTGCTGTCCATTTAAGAAAAAACGAAGTTTATCTAATCCTAGAGTTGACATAGATACATCTTCAAACTCACCCTTTAAGCTGAGTTTAATGATGGATTTAGGCTTACTATTCCATATGGGTTCAGGTGCATTAAAAGGAGCATTTTGAAACCGAGCATCAATAACATCAAGAGGCCAAAGTTTTGTATCGTAACATGTTCTAAAATGGCACGTTTTCATGCCTTCAACTTGAGTTTCAACTTTAGTTTTTTTAGGTAATAATACACCTGTTGTTGATACATTTTCGGTGACCATTTTAATAACAGTCATTGAAGGTATAGGTGCTTGATAGTCTGGATAAAGTTGCCCTAATAAAGCTTCTGTAAGCTCAGGAAAACTATCATCAAGTTTTTGTCTAATTTGCGCAGTAAGTAGTGAAAAAGCTTCAATTAAACGCGAAACATGAGGATCTTCAACTTGTTCATCACTAAGTCTAAGTCGTCCTGCTAGTTTAGGATAATTTGTTGAAAATTCAGCTCCCATATGACGAATAAAAGCTAGTTCACGGTTATAGTATTTTAATAAATCATTATTCATGAAATAACCTCATTAACCTTCATTCCTAGGTGCACTGGCTCAACTTCAGAATCAAACGAAATATATTCTGGTTCTGGGTCTGCGTATAAAAGTGCATTTATTCGTAACCGCATTATTCGATCTAAAGGTTGTTCTTTATCTACAATTTCAACATCAACTTCTATAAATCTGGGTTCAAATCTTTTAATTACTTGGGCAACTTTTTCACAAAGTAATTGACGACCCTCAAGACTAGAAACCCTCATACTTGAAAAATCATGAAGACCATAATTCAACAATGAATGATCTAATTCTTGATAATTTTCGGGCCAAGTTAACCATTGAACCTTAGCATTGAGAAGATTTTCAAGATCTCTTCGCACACTGGCTCTTAACTGTTTTAAGCTTTGACCTTTGTGTAATTCTTTCACATCATAATCATCAGGTGAATCGTCTATTAAACGATCCAATATTGATGCTTGTATGGCCTGATGTTTACTATTCATAGTTAATTCGGCTTAAGCTACCGTTTCAAGCTTTTGAATACTTGTCATAGGTAAGGCTTCTTCATTAACAAACCACATTTTCTGTCCAACACCCGTCATTACATCTGGCGCCGTTTCATGCCAATCAGTTTCTCGTCCTAGCTTTTCTGCATCAGTTTTACTTGTTCCATAAACCATAGGAACATGAGCTTCACCACTAGGACCATCTTTTATACTAAGTTCAACTTTACGCCAAACTTGCTCTAATAATGAAGTGACGGGTTGAAAGTACATATATTCAATTTCATTTAACTGAGCTACGTAAAACTTACCATCGGTTCCAAATATTTCAATAAAACCACCTAAACTGTCGTCTAAGTCTCTAACTTCGGTTGTGTCTTTGTTATTAATCGCTAGTTTTACTTGTGGTCTAGCAGATTCAAGGCTTATGGCGCTTTCACTAATAGTTCTTTCTTCACCTTGAGTGATTTCTAGTCTTAGTTTCATGAACGACTCAATATGAGCGTCAGATTCAGAAAATATATTAGGAATCGCTTTACCGACGATAAAGTCTTGTCGAGCTTGTTCTGCACGAATTAACTGTCTTAAGTTTGAAGCTCCAATTAAAAAATCTGGATGCTTTTGGACTATATTATTCAGTTGTTTATCTGCTCGCTCTAACTCGCCATTAATACATAATAATTCGATAAATGTACTTTTGTAATCGACATTAAGGGGGTCTTCTCTTAATAGTTCCTCAAGATAAGAAATAGCATCGGCTAATCGCCCTTCTTGTAGCATTTCCTTAATTTTATTCATTATTCGTCCTTTATTGGCTAACTTCTGGGTGTTAGCTCTGTTACTAATTTAATACTTGAGATCATTTGATCTAACTGAAAATACGGTTGTAATTGAATACTTGAGTAGTAATGGCCTGGCTTACCTCTCATTTCTTTTACTTGCACTTGTGCACTCTGCAGTGGATATTTACTTCTCACTTCATCAGAAGCAGAATCTGATGCTGCTGTGTATTGATGTAACCACTGTTGTAACTCTCTTTCACACTTTTCTGCGGAGTGAAATGATCCTACTTTTTCTCTACCTAATACTTTGATGTAATGAGCAAATCTAGAAACACATAAAATATACTGCAACATAGAGGATAGCTTTGCATTTACTGAGGATGATAATGAATCATATTCCTGAGGTTTTTGAGCTGAAGCATTACTGTAAAAAACCAAGTGTTCGCTTCCTGGTACGGCTGAAAGTGATATAAAACCATTATCAGACAATTCTTTTTCTGATTTATCCCCAACTAAAAAATTAATAGAGGGTTTACTGCGTCCTCGGTATAAGTCAGTCTCATATTCACAAACGGGAAGATCACACACTAAACCTTTTGTTTTCTTGCCTGGTTGCATTCCACGAATTTGACCGAACCAACCTGACTCAGTAAATGAACGAAGAAGAACGCCACCAAATGCAAAAGCAGCATTCCCCCATAAATGATCTTTTTTAGGATTTTTTATTTGCTCAACAAATTTGAAACTTTCGCTTCGGCTACCGTCATTTTTATAAGGAGATCTCATTAATATATTGGGTAAGGTTAACCCTATGAACCTTGAATCTTCCATCGCTCTAAGCGAATTCCATCGAATGTATTCTGCTTGTTTAAACGTTTGAGAAAAATCGAATGAAGAGGCGAGATCTGAAAACTCATCAGCACCGAAAAAAGAAGGCTCTACAGAGGTTATAAAAGGAGCAAACGCTGATGCTGATGCTTGAGATATACCTTTTAAAGTGTCTATATCGTTGGTGGGATTACCGACTTTATTAAGATGCGATATATAGTAATCACCAATAAGTACGCCAAAAGGTTCTCCTCCCGACATATCATATTCATTATTATAAATAAGTTTAAAAAACTCACTTTGATCAAACTCAATCGCCTTTGATATATCTTTAGATAATGTAGTCCAACAGCAATCAAGTACTTTTATTTTTACTTTCTGATTTTTATCGTTTTTTTCTTTTTGTTCTATTAAATAAAACATCCCACGCCAACTTGCTTCAAGTGTTTGAAACTCCGTATGGTGGATAATTACGTTTATTTGATTTTTTAATTGTTTATCTATTTCATTAATTGCATTACGTAAGATAGTTAGAACACTATCTCTTTCAAAACAATCCACGGTATGATTTGCATTTTCTAACCAGATCAATAAAGACTTAATAGAGTTAGATTCTCGAAGGAATCGCTCCATTAAGTGTTTATTTTTAAACTTCCGAGGAATGGAAGATACACTTGAATGATCTTGTATATCTTCCATAAATATTTCACTTTGAACAAATGAAATTGTTTCCTGCGTCATTTTATTACAACATCCCTATAGGTTTTAAACAGTAATCTTTACTGTTAACCAATGCTTGGTATTTTAGCGACTAAACGTAAAGACGCTGTTAACTCTTCCATTTGTAACCATGGGCGTAACCATGCTACTGCATTATAACTACCCGGCTGACCTGGGATTTCTTTTACTTCAACTTTGGCATCTGCTAAAGGATATTTAGCTCTGATTTCTTGACCACCGCCTTCTGATGCATTTACAAAAGACAATATCCAACGATTTAACCAGGCTTCTACATCTTCAGCTTCCATAAAGCTGCCTATTTTATCTCTAGCCATAACTTTCAAGTAATGAGCAAAACGAGAGGTCGCCATTAAATAAGGCAAACGAGCAGAGATTGCTGCATTCGCAGTAGCGTCATGCGAAGAGAATATTGGTGCTTTTTGACAAGTTTGAGAACCAAAGAATACGGCATAGTCTGTATTTTTATAGTGACAAAGAGGTAAGAAACCTAATTTGCTTAACTCTGCTTCTCTTCGATCAGTGATACCAATCTCAGTTGGGCACATAAGATCTGGATCACCATCATCGCTTGTAAATACATGTGCTGGAAGTCCTTCAACTTTACCACCGCCTTCAGCACCACGTATTGCAGTACAGAAACCGTATTTACTGAAAGCTTGCCCCATATTTGTCGCCATAATATAAGAAGCATTCATCCAACAATAGTTGTCGTGTGAAGTGGTTTTTGAACGTGTACCTGTTTCATCAAGTTCAAGTTCTTCATAGCTGAACTCTTCAACTGGAGTTGTTGCTTGACCATATGGAAGTCGCGCTAAAACACGAGGCATAGTTAATGTTACAAATCTAGAATCATCACTTTCTCTAAATGAGCGCCATTTAGTGTATTCTAAAGATTCAAATACTTTTTCTAAATCTCTAGGCTTACTAAGTTCAGTCCAATCATCAAAACCAAATAATGAAGAACCAGAAGCTGAAATGAATGGACAAAAGCCAGCAGCAGCAACATTCGACATTAATGATAACGTTTCAACATCAGCGGGATGATTTGAAAATTCATAATCCCCAACAACACAACCATAAGGTTCACCACCTGGTGTACCAAATTCAGCTTCGTAAATTTTCTTAAAGATTTGGCTTTGATCAAACTCAACTGCTTTACTTAAATCTTTATGAAGCTCTTTCTTACTTAAGTTCATCATTCTGATTTTTAAGGTTGCATTAGTTTCAGAGTTTTGAACTGTATGATGTAGTCCTCTCCAACTACCTTCTAACTTTTGAAACTCATCATTGTGCATGATAGCTGCAAGCTGGCCAGAAATAGTTTCATCTAAAACTTTAATAGCTTGATTAAACGTTACTGTTAAATTCTTGTTCCATTGAACCGTGCCTTTTAACGCTTCTTCAGTTAATGAACGAATTAATTCTTCAGCTCTTGAAGATTCAGTTTGCTTTGTTGCACCTATCGCTTGATCTAAAATTGAAAGACTTGTTTCTTCCGCGGCAGGTTGATCTAATAATTCACTTTCCGTGCTCATTATTCAGCTCCTTTAATGTCTAGTTCACCTGCTAATTTATCTAAACTAGCCGTATTACTTAACACATCTTCTAGAATATTTTCTAAATCTTCAGAGCGATCAACTTTTGTCATTAAATCGCGAAGTTTATTTCTAGTTTCCATTAACTTTTTAAGCGGCTCAACTTGATTAACAATTGCAGCCGGCTCAAAATCACTTAACGAATTAAAGTTTAATCCAACTTTTAACTCTGTATCGTCATTTGATAATGTATTTTCAACCGCAATATCTAACTTAGGATTCATTCTATTTAGAACATCGTCAAAGTTATCTCTGTCAATTTGCACAAAACGTCGGTCTTTTAATGGTTTAAGATTGGCTTTATTGTGACCAGAAAAATCACCAGTTATCCCTATTACAAAGGGTAACTCTTTTTTTACTACAGCTCCCTCTGTCTCAACATCATATGTGATGTGAACTCGAGGTTTTCTGACTCTTTTTAACTTATCATGTATACCCATGCGATCTCCTTTCAATAACTAGTTTTGAGCAGTACAACACTGCTTTTATTCTTCAGTTTTAATTCCTGACAATTTGAAATAGCCATTCCTCGCATCTCCATCTGTTATAAGCTCTTGGAGTAATTCAGGTAAGCTTAAACCACTCCAACGAACAACTTGTTCAATAGCATAAGACATTGGAGAATGAGGTTCGGTTTTTCTAAAAAATTCTGCGACTTTATCTAACTGTTCAATTGCTTGAGATCTTGAATTCATCTGTTGACTAATTCCTGACTCAAAATGCCCATGACTTTCATCAGGGTTAGTAAACTCATCGGTAGACTCTGAGTCGCTATTTATTTGACTCGCGTTAGATTTTTTTAAGATATCAGCAGCTATATGCTGGAGTGAATTTGAACAGACTTTTAAACATTGGCTTATGTAGCTGGTTGGCTGAGGATCACCCAACATAGCTTTATCCATAGATTCAGAAAGCATTGAGAATGCATCTATAGCGCTATTGATATCATTATTAAGTTCAATAAAAAAACTATCTGATGACTCTTTAATTGAAACCTCTACATCTTCTAATGCGATAGAGCCCGATTCAAATTTTTTTATTTGTTTTTCTTTATCTAACCTCTCAACGTCTACAGCTTGTTCATATTGCCACGTTGAAAAAGGCCCTTCTGATTTTCCATCAGTTATTGCTATTGATTTTATTGGTTGAATTAATGAACCTTCGCTCTCAATACCATTTAATCCGATGAGAGGAGCTAATCTTTCTGCTAAATCATCTGGTTCAGGTGTTGGATAAAGTTCATCCCAATATTGCTCTATTAACTCACTAGCTAAACTAAAGCCATAAGTTAAACCTTTAAAACCATGTAATCGACATAACGCTTCAATTAACCAAGCAACAAGCTCTAAGTCTTTACAATCATTTTTTAAAATTTGGGGGACTTGTTCTAGAATAGGTCGCCAATCAGAAGCGATAGCCTGTAAATCTTCTTCATCGATTAGGGCTTTACGTTCTTTAGCGCGAGCAGAATTACGGATTTCTTTTAATAAATAATAATTGGAATTTGGAGTGACATCATGCCTAGGGTCTTCACCGGTTGGCGCGCTATCTGAAATAGGTTGTATGAGATCTTTAATCTCGAATTTTAGAAAATTCAATCTTATTTCTTCCTTGAAAATTTACAGCTACAAGCATAAAAAATATGCTGTAAAGTAATCCTGCGTAGATATCAAACGATATCGTGGGAAATACTAAACGATACCTTTATTGATAGCAATAATTTTTTTAATTTAAGTGAACAAAGGGATTGTTGAATCTAAGTCATGATTCTGTACTACAGCATCATTACTTGTCTTATTTTTAACCAAAATACAGGTTACATTATCACGTGCATTTCGAACTAATGATGCATGCATCAATGCCATTCCAGCATCTATGATATTACCGGGCTGTAATGCTTGCTCAATTTCTTTATCACTAACTTCTTTGTTTAGTCCATCGCTACAAAGAAGAAATACATCTCCTTCTGCTAAATAATCTATTTTAATATCAACATCAAGTTCAATATCGACACCTACAGCGCGTGTTATAACGTTTGCTAGTGGATGTTTTTCTGCATCTTCAGCAGCGAGAACACCTTCATCAACCATATCGTTTACTTGGCTATGATCTTTTGTAATTTGTTTTAGGAGGTTCTGTCTTAGTAAATAACCTCTGCTATCTCCAACCCACAACAAATGATACTTGTCGTCTTTAATCCATAATACAACAACAGTACTACCCGCTACTTTACCCGAAAATTGGGTTTTGCTCATTTGTTGTAACATTGTATTACTGTCTTTAAGTGCATCAACCAGTACGTCAGTATTTATTTCAGAGTGGGATAAAAATTCAACTTTTTTATGAATAGTATCAATAACGAGTTGACTTGCAACATCACCCGCTGCATGGCCTCCCATACCATCAGCTACAACCCATATCCCTTGTGATGGTAACTCTAAAAAAGCATCTTCATTTATTTTTCTGACGGTGCCTCTATGTGTTTGTGCGCTCGACTGAAACATCATTAATCCTTAATAATCTCGCTAGTATTCCAACTATGTTGTTGCCATTGACCGTTCAACATAGCAGCAAATTGACTAACTTGTGGTAAGCCATCAGTTACAATAAAACAAGGTTCAACCAGTTCTGAACCTAAAGTCCACCATAGACTATAAGCACCGTAATTCTGTGAATATTGTAGGTGAAGTAAATCAATTATTTCAGGTGATACAGATCCTTGAATAACCCAAGCTTTTTTTACTTTGTCACTAGTTTCATTATTTATAAATGTTCTTTTTGTTATCTCTAAACTCGGTATTTGACCAGCTAATTTATCAAACCAAACATCAAGTTCAAAATTATCTTCTAACACTTCTAAGATCATATTTTCAGTGTTTTGTGACCAATCATTTTCAAACCAAGCTTGTATAGCAAGATCAGTATGTTCAATAGCCAGTGTAAAAGGAAAGTGTCTGCCCACTTGATCTACACTCGGAATAAGAGTTCCCATAACAGCAGATTCACAGCAAACACCAGAAGAGAGCGAAAAGTGCCAAATAGGACTCGTTAAATAACAATCTAGCCATTGTGTTTCAAGTTGTTCTTTACTTACTGCTACAACAGCTTGTAACCATTCATTCCAATGTTTTAAAAAATCACGATTAAAGTTACTTTGTACAAAATCACCTTTTGTGGGGATTTTCCCACAAAAACCAATTAATTCTATAGCGTCGTCGGACATGAAAAACGCTCCAAATTAACCATCCAAAAAGGGTTATTAACACTGTTAGCGACAAATTTAATATCAGCCTTATAACCACTTAACGCTATTTTCAAAATACCATCTTGCTTAGTTTTTGGTCTTTGTTTACTCAATTCATCAAAGAATTTAAATAATGACCATTCACCTGTATATTTTTTATTAATAGATCGACCACCATTAGGTGGTGTGAAAGCAATACGCGTTTCACTATTTGCACTTGTACCTGGCCAAGTAAATTGTTCTTTTCTGGTTGGTCCATGGCGGTAGTTAAGTTGTTGTCCATCAATCTCAAGCATAAATTGACTAACGGTTCTATCTAAATAATTAGGCTCAAGACTGAAATCAATGACTGGTGTTTTTTTATCTGACTCAAAGAAAGCTTCTCTAATTAACTCTGCCTCTTGATACATTTTTAATATTTGGTTGTTAATACCAATATCTTTTGAAAAATGCCAAGGCTTTTTACTTGTATCTACGTAAGCACTTAGATACGTTTTCCAAAACTTATCTAAAGTCCCGCCATATCCAAAGAAACGTGTAAAATCCTTAATTCGTACATCTTGTGAAGAATTTCGTCTAAATGGATAACGACCCCTAATAGCACGTCGATATTCAGCGAGTACATTAGATTCCCAAATACCATTAAGTCGTTGATTTTGATTTGTTCTAGCAAAACCTTTAGTTTGTATCGCAATATTGTCTAACCAGTTAAATACAGGAAAAGGTACATTGGTTAATTGTTCACGTAATTTATTACCTAATGATAAAAATTGGCTTTCTAAACCTTGATTCATATAATTAGATGTTTGAGTTGTTAAGGACACTTTGTCTAAATTTCGATTTATCGAACGTACTGTACCCTGTATATCCTCAAGTAATTTTAAATCAATCGTTAGTAAGTCACTAAAAGCCAACTCAACATCTTTACCTGGTAGGTCAATATCCACATCAAGAGGTTCGTTTGGTAATAAACGGCTAATTCGAGATTTCTTAGATTGAAATAGAACATCAGATGCACTTGTAGCTATTTCTTTGGCCGCTTTACCATTTTTAGATAATGGAACCTTAGTTAGCTGAACATTTTTTTGGACTGCTAGGATTATACTCTTTATAGGTGCGTCAGGACTTGTTAATGCATGAGTTATATCTGTTGCGCCATCTAAAGTACTAAAGGGTTTAATCGTAAGATCACTTAAGAGATCTTCCCAATAAAAAATATAATCTCTAATATACTTTTGTTCTAATTGTGTTGTAATTTGAGCTTTTGTTTTATCGTCAAGTGTATTTAAATCATCACCATAAACCCAACTGTCTTCAATAAGTCGTTTTATTATTCTATTTTTTTCAATATTAAAAATTCCATGGAAACCATTGAAAGTGTACAAGCTAGGAATACCTTCGTTAAATGTTCTGCCGCTTTGAAAAGTAAAAGCTTGTAAGCTATCTAAACTCAAAATATCAATCAATTTAAAATCTGGAATACTACTTTCACTAAAATCACTTTTTAATCTTTGATATGCTCTTTCAACTAAAGGTAACATAGTTAAATTTTGTCGAGCTTGTGTTACTAGCTCTTCATTATAATCATGCCCTCTAGTGCCTATTTCTAACATAGTTGATAAATGCTGATTTAATTGTGCGCGTATATCGGCATTAATAATTCCAGGTACGTTTCGATCAAAGTATGCCGAAAACCATATTTTTATATCGTCTTCTTTGTAGTATTCGGCCTGAAATAACATTAAATAAGTTTTAAGCGTTTCATATAAATAACTCAAATGGGAAGCATTCTCTTGCATTTCCTGACTAAGAGCTTTAATTAAATATGGAACAAGATAAGCTTCTAAAGCTCTTTTGTATGCCTCACTGGCAGGCTGCTTAAATTTATCTCCTTGATATAAGCCCAAAGTATGAGCATCAACAATATCTTCATTAGCATACCCTACAGGGAGGTTTCTTAGTGTGGTTAACCCTTTAGTTAAAGTAATAATTTCGGATTGTTCATTTAACCCACCAGAGGTGACTTCTTGATAGTTTTCGATTGACGTTTTAGTTCGGTCAACTAACTCACTATTCCATTGATAGCTTGACCACCAAGCATAAGTAAAAAACACAGTAACTACAGAAGCTACTGCTATAGTTGCTCGTCTTAAAAGTAGATTTTGTTTATCATGCTGACGATTAATAGACGCTAAATTTTTCTCTGGAAAAATAACGTCTTCAAGTAAGCGTTTAATAAAATAACTTCTTTGATGTTTAACATGTGATGCTTTTTGTTCAACTTTAACGCCTGTAGCTAATTGAGAAGAAAGGCGATCGATAGGAGTCCCCTCTTGAGTGGCACTTGTTAAATAAACGCCTCGTAATAATGGTGCTTCTTCATAAGCATTAGGTGCAAATATTTCTTTTAAAAAATCATCAGCAGCACTTTGCAGTAACCTTAATTGCTTTGGAAATTCATATATTGATGAACGTCGTTCGAAGTCTCTCTCGTTTTTTAAGCGCACATTAATTCGGGAGTTAAGGTTTGTAAGTAAATTATGAAACTCTTTATTGAAAGTACTTACAATACTGGCTTCATCTTCAGAGGCTTCTAAGGGGAAAGTTACCCCCCATATTTGCTCACAATCTTCTTTGGTAAAATCATCAAAAAATTCATTAAAACCAGCAATCAAATCAGATTTTGAAAATAATACGTAAACAGGGAACGTCATATTAAGTTGATTTTGTAGCTCTTGAAGGCGTTGTTTTATAGCTCTTGCATGTAAATTACGCTCAGTTTTAGTTTGATTAAGAAGCTCTGCCATACCCATAGTAATGATCACCCCATTAATTGGACGAAGAGGTCTAAACTTTTTCAATAACCCTAAAAAGCCTTGCCAAGCTCTAGAATCACGCTGGGTATGGCTGTCTTGAGTGGTATATCGACCAGCTGTATCTATTAAAACGGCCTTATTCGTGAACCACCAATCACAATGGCGAGTACCGCCAACCCCCTCAATCATGTCTATACCCATTTTTTCTTTTAATGGGTACTCTAAACCAGAATGATGAATAGCGGTTGTTTTACCTGATCCTGGAGGACCAATCATGATGTACCAAGGCAATTCATAAATATTTTTATTTTCAGAAAACTTAGTGTTTTTTAATATATCAAGCGCTTGCACCATTTTTTTGTGCAATACACCTATTTCACTTTTAACAGCTTCATCTGAAGTGTTTTCCTTCATGTCTTCTTCACCATGAATTAAATTATTTACCATGGCTTCATTTTGTTTTTTATCTTTTACTTTATGTGTAAATTTTATTGCTCCCCACACGATAACAATTAGCAATAAAAAAATAATTCTTGCTGATACTGTAATTAATGGTTCATAACCAGCAATAGCTAGCAAAGGTCCACCAAACCATATGAGTAAAGCTAAACAAATAAAGCCTAAAATAGTAATGACTAATTTAGATTTCAATTTTGTTATAATTTTTTTAAACGACATTTACAATTCCTTTGTATACAACTAGAACAACAAATCTATTTCAATTCTACGATTTAATGAGCGATTTTTTTCACTATCATTTTTATATCTAGGCTCAGACTCTCCTTTACCTTCAGGCCATAAACGACCACTTAAAGAAGCGTTATTAGCAAGAAAATTTCCTATAGAGGTAGCTCTCGCTAATGATAAATGCCAATTAGATGGATATTTGGTAGTAAATATGGGCTCATCATCGGTATGGCCGGTAATGAGTATCTTTCCTTTAGTTCCTTCAAGAGTTCGAGCTATTTTAGCTAGAATAGCTTCAAAATCAGAGCGAGGCTGTGTACTTCCACTTGCAAATAACACTCCTGCACCTATGCTGATCCTTACTCGATCTGGAAGTTGTTCAACTTCGAGTAAGTCACGATTAATTTCTGTTTGAAGTAATTGTTGTAACATTAAAGCTTCGTCACGATTGACACTACCTGTCATGTTATTGTCATTCGGCTGCCAAGGAACCAAAGAAACTAACTCTTTATAAACATTTGAAGAATAATTGTTAATACTGTAACTAAAAGCCATGTAAATAAACAACATGACTACA
This sequence comes from Pseudocolwellia sp. G5-9, assembly GCF_055808995.1. NCBI lineage: Bacteria > Pseudomonadati > Pseudomonadota > Gammaproteobacteria > Alteromonadales > Colwelliaceae > Pseudocolwellia > Pseudocolwellia sp. G5-9. The sequence goes on along the minus strand of NZ_CM147893.1, from coordinate 610,445 downwards.
CCAAACAAAGCTCCGATCACCCATAATGGGAAAGGCTGTTGAAAACTTACCCCTTGCGCCACTTTATCTCTCCATCCAGGAGATAAATCTCGGTTTAACTCACCTTTAAACCCTTGAACACAGTGGTACGTTTTATCTCTTAAATCTTCTAATTTTTGTTCACCTTGCTCTTCTAACTTCATTTTTCCTACAAAACCAAGGGTCATACATAAGTACATTAGCTCTAATAATCGATGTTTTTCTGAGGGGTATTGCAAAGAACTTTCAAGTAAAGTAAAGAAATACTCGCCGCCAAAAGTTTCATTATGAAAAGTTGAGAGCAAACTATTTGAAGCCCAAGCGCTGCGTTCGCCCCAAGGTGTATTTAAAACAATTTCATCAATAAAACTACACAAACAATAACGGGCAGATTGAATATCTTCTGGAGGAATATTAGCGACTCGTAGTAATTGTTCATAGTGCTTAATCAGATCTACACACTGTACTTTTAAAGACTCTGCATCATCATTTTGCTTAGACCCTCTGAGTTTTATGCATATAGACAATAATGTACCTGCACTATCAACTATAGGATTTCCAGACATCGCTAAAATTGTATTATGGCTACGATAATCCATTTTACTTTCATGAGCTAATGTTTGTAAGCTTGTAGCGTCGTCGCTCTTTTGAGCATTATTTTTGTTATTACTTTGTAAACCAGCCCCTCGCCCTGGACGTGGTTTTACAATTGTTTTATCACTCATTTTATCATCCCTAATTGTTAATTTATCAGCCGTTAACTACCCAAAGCTCTATTTTTAGTTCGGGGTAATTACCTGATAAGTGTAATGCAATGCCACCACTATTTTTGAGTTTAAACCAATTATGATTCGTTTTATCTAATTGAAAATAATGATATCCAGAGTGATAAGGCACTTGCCTTGGAGCAACAGGTAACTCAATAATGCCAATACCAGGTAGCTGACTATTTACAAGCTCTCGAATACTTTCAACCGAACCAATTTTAATTTGAGCAGGAAGTCGTTTTCTTATTTCATCCGAAGGAAGTGATGCCTTAACCGCAATAATAAAATCAGCACTATCTAAAGAACTCTTATCATTTATAGGGGTAAAGTGAATACCATATTTACTTTTTTCTAATGGTAATTCTACCGCTGTTTGTTCAAGCACATTACTGAGACTTTGATTAACAATGATCATTGTTTTACTAAAAATTTCAGTTAAATTGTCATGCTGATATTTGGGAAACTTTGGAGGTCTTTTATGTTGTGAGCTAAACGTCGCTAATTCACCCGCTAAGCTTAATAAGTTTAAATACAACTTCTCCGGATGAACTCCGACAACACTGCCTAAATGTTCAAAAATAGGCTGATACTTATTTAAAAGCTGTAACATTAAAAAATCAGAAATTGAACTAGATGCTCCTTGTGCCTGCGTCAACCTTGCAGCAATAGCCTCAGCTCTTTGTTGGATCATACCTTGGGTTTCTTTGGTGATATTTAATAAGCCCTTAATATTTTCAATTGAAACACAAGGTGGGATAAATTTATTGTCAAGTTTAACAACACCTTCATCTGATACCTCAATGACTTTAGCAATAGCAATAGAAACGTAACCTGAACGATCTTCTTGTTGTAATTTAAATTTGCAATGAAGTTTTCCTACCTGAAGAACTTCCATCGCATCAGAGCCAACACTCGTATCTATAATATTATGATCATTATAAAAAAATCGTGTGATTTGATTATCACTAAGATCTGAAATATTTAAACCTGTACTTTTATTAATTGGCACAACGAGATAAATCAACTGGTTTATTGTTGATGTTGGTAAAGTGATGGCATCAGGTAATGGATTTTGTTCAGGTAATATTGCTAACGTATTATCTTGAAAAACACACTCTATATTATCAAGTCGAAATTGCCCTAAAGAAAGTAAACGGTGATCAATTTCAAAATTGAACACCCCCCAAGCAAGCGGTTCTATTCGATTTTTAATGTTTGAATGCTGAAATTGCAAATATCTTTCTTGTTGCTGCATGTGCTGAGGACGTAAAAACATCCCCTCAGTCCAAGCTACTGGGCTAAAATCACTCATAACTTCCCTAATTATTGTTAGATTTATTAATTGACTATTTATGACTTGGGTAAATAGCTAACTTTTCAATATTCATTGTTACGTTACCATATCCCGTAGGCTTAACTTCTACCACTGCACGCCATCTAGAACTATCTATGTTGCGATAGGCAACAACAAAACCAACGTAACGCGTATTTTTGTTAAGTACCATTTTGTATTCTTTTATTTGTTCTGGTTGTAATTCTAACTCATCTTTTTTTAGTAAGTCAGGACCGAGAATATCTTCAGGTGATTCATACAAAGTAAAAAAATCTTGCGTATCAAAAATAGTACGTGAAGAAAGCTCAAATACTTTAACAACAACCGGAGAAGCTCGACCGTTATTATCAGGATTTATGTCTACCGAAGTATTAAACGTTATATCTGTAGACGGAGGTACTATTGCATTGATAGTTGCGCAACCTGTAATAAGTGCTAAACACGCCATTAAAAATATTGTTAAATATGTTTTTTTTAAAATCATTTGGTTAACCTAATTAATACTATAAAGATTTAATTTTTTTATCATATGCCCTAACGAACTCATCTGATAAAGCTGAACTTCCCTGATTAGAAATTTCGTTACTCATGTCCTTGTGTAAACTTTTGTACATTTTCCAGTATCTTAATTGTTTTTGCCCTGGTAGTACTTGATCAAGCAGAGATTCTTTAAAATCTCTACTCTCAATTTCGGTTGGTTCAAGTTGGCTTAATATTCCTTCAATTGCACCTAACGTTCCTGCAGTTAACGCTATATCATGTTTTTTAGTATCATTAAATGCTTCTATTATTGCTTTATTTGCAGGTAAGAAACTCGAGCTTTTACGTATAAAGAGGTTTTGAAAGGCATCATCTATTGTTGCAGAAAACTTTAATGGATTATTTTCTTGTTGCTGAAACGTTGTTTGGTTAATTCTAAATTCATTTTTTAAATTAGAACGGTTTCTTAATGACTCCATTAAACCCGATAGCATTAACTGCATACATTGCCCCATTTCATACATTAATTGCTCAGAAACAGGTTCAGGTAAAATATCAGCTGAAATACCTAAGCCTTCAATAAATGCATTTTTCCCTATTGATTTTGTTTTTATCTGAACATCTGCTGCTTGCTGCACTTCATGCATGTTGGGAATAACTTGGTTTTCTGGAATAATTTCTTTTGGTGGAATAATATTTTCCTGATCATCATTTATAAATGAATCGACTGCATTATTATCATTAAGAAAATCTACGTCCCACTCTTCAGGTATTGCTTGTGGTATATCAAAATGATCATTTAAATCATTATTGATCAGCGGCATAAAGTCTTTATTGTTTGGCGTTGTTGAAGATACACTTTCAGCCAGCTTTACACTATTAATACCTTGAACTTCAGGAGATGCTTGTTGTTCTTCAAAAGAAGTTACATCAAGGGTTGGTTTTTGATTTTGAATAATTGATACAGAAACTTCGTAATCACCAAAAGTTAATAAATCACCATCAACCAGTTTATGTGGTTTATCTTGCCCTAATGCTTCAACCGAACGATTAATATACAAACCATTGGTAGATACATCATAAATAAAAAAATCATTCGATTTTCGCTCAACTCTTCCATGAATACCTGAAACAACTTTTTCGGGATCGGGTAAATACCAGTCGTTATTTTCAGAGCGTCCAAATGTTATAGAATCTGTGATTGATTTTTTAGAGATTTGATCTGGTGAAAGACGGTGATAGCTTACTATTTCAAAAATTAATTCCATTTACTTTAAACAACCTTTACAAAAAACAGTGATCGGCTCAATTAGCCTACATATTAACAAAAAACTTAAAACCTTTGAAAAACATCAATTAAAGTCATTTACTTAACTTGAAAGCAAATATCTATAACCATCTGATTTCTTTTAGGCTATTATCGTATTAATTGACCATAGCATATAATTCATTACCTCTCTTAATCAGCTTTTGTGCTGTTTTAAAGCGTTTTTTCTCCATAGATTCGTTAGCAAAATTTAAATAAGATGCCGCCATTTTCTTTGTAACAATCACTAATGGATCAAAATTTTGAGGTACTTGTGTAGCAACTCTCATTACGTTTTCATCAAGTTTTTCTAATTCTTTAGAATCATTCACAGACAACAACTCGCTAGTAAGTTGTTCAAAAGTTGATCTATAAAAAACTTCTGCTGCATCATATGGATATGGGGCTTTTTCTCCAGCAATAATTTTCTCCCTATAATCTGAAAGTAAATTAACTGAAGCCTCCATCTCCTTTCCTAACATCAACAATGATTTAGCATTGGCGTAATGATTGAAAGCTAACTCACCTATTTTGATTAATTCACTAATTTTACTCGCATCATGTATGTTAATTGCCGAGTCAAAATTACTTTGGAATAACTTGAAAGCTTCATCTTGCGGTTGAAATTTATAATTAGAATCTACAAAAAATAAATCATTGATGATTTTTTCTATATTATTATCACCCTCCTCACTATATCGCCCTTGTGTTAATAACAAGTTTAAACGATCAGACAAGGCATCTGTTGTTGCTTGGCGACTCATTTGGCTTTGATTATATAATTGTTGGAGACGGAAAGAGTCTGGGAATATATTCAAAGCATCGTCAATTATAAGTTCGATTTCATCATAGTTTTTATAAATACCATTAGGGCCTTTTGGTACATTAACAATACGTTTTTCAACAATATCAAGTATCTTTTGACGATGTTCTCTTAGTAGCCCATGCTTTAGCAACTGATGCTTTTCGGCAACGGTATCTAACGTTCTTAAAAGCTCAACCGTAGATAGCTTTTCTAAATTTTGTAGTTCTTGATTTTTTTTATCGCTTAACTGTATCTCAGCAGTTAAATGATCAATGGTTGTATTTTTAGCTAAATATGTTTGCACACCAGCAATAAAAATTAAGCTAGCCGCAGTACCTATAGCTAATTTAGGCCATAATTTTTGAGAAAATTTATTTAATATAACTTGAATATTTTCACAACGTTGTTCTTGTTTGAGCGCTAAACCTTTTTTTAGTGCAGGCCATAAATACCAATTTAAATTTGATGGTTTATTTAAAGGAGTCTGTTTTAGATCAACTTTATCTGCGGTTATTCTTTGATACGGATGCTTACATGATAACAATTCGTAAACTATACAAGAAAAGGCATAAACATCATCAGACGCACAAGGTGATTGGCCTTGAATTTGTTCATAGCTAGCATATGCAGGTGTATAGCCACTTAAAGGAGAAGATTGTTCATGATTTTGAAGAGCATATTTATCAACATTTAATTGCAGTGCTCGAGCCACACCAAAATCAAAAACTTTGATGTCCCCTTTTCTGGTTAACATAATATTAGAAGGTTTTAAATCAGTATGAATAATACCCATATGATGTGCATAAGTTAACGCATTACCAATTTGCTCAATAAGCTTATAGGCTCCTTTAAAAGGAATACCTAGTGGCTTAGAGCGCTTAATAACTTGTTCTAGTGTTTCCCCATCTAGCCACTCCATCACAATGAAATGAAAATTATCATGAGAGTCGACATCATAAACCCTAATAATATTTGGATGAGATAGTTGCTGGGTTTTATAAGCTTCTTTAACTAGTACTTGTTTAGCTTCTGAAATTGAAGAAAATTGCTGCAGTAAAACTTTAATAGCAACATAAGGCTCATCAATTCCAGCAGACTCAAGGTTTAAGTCTTTAGCACGATATATATCACTCATACCGCCACTACCAAGCTGAGACTCTATAACGTATCTGTCTTTAAGGCATTTACCTATTAGATTGATTTCATTTGATTTTTGTTTTGAGTTAAACCCTGCGACGAGAGTTTTATCATCGGCAATCGATGAGTCTGATTGGTTTATATCCATATAAAGTATTATCTTTTACTAAGTTTAAGTTTATAGAGTCTATTCTATAAACCATCGAAAATATGGCGGATATTGTGCTATGTAAATCATCGGAGTTCAATATAAATTTTAGGATTTTTTGAAACTCAGCTAGTATAACGTATCTAGTCAATTTAGTATTTTACAGAGCGGCAATATCTTCCTGTTGAATATAATAATATAAAAAATCACTAACTAATTATCGTTTTTTTAGAATGTAGCGCTGAGATAGAGATTTGAACTCTAAAAAGGTTTAGCGCTACAACCCCCTTTTGATTTACTAAACGCCAAATAGCTGAAGTGGCATAGTTAATTTGGCCACCTACTTAGAGGTGTTATCATGCACCTCATTAAACGTTAGGTGACACAATGACTAAACCAAGAAAACCCAATTTCAGTCCAGAATTTAGATTAGAAACAGCACAGCTTGTTGTTGATAACGGCTATACCCACGAAGAAGCAGCTAAGGCGATGAATGTTGGTTATTCAACCATCGGCAAGTGGGTCAAGCAGCTTCGTGAAGAGCGCCAGGGTAAATCACCGAAAGCGACCCCGATGACACCTGAGCAGATTGAGATTCGAGAATTAAAGAAACGAATAGAACGTATTGAATTAGAAAAGGAAATTCTAAAAAAGGCTACAGCTCTGTTGATGTCGGACTCACTGAACAATTCGAATTAATCGAAAAACTCAATCAGAGCCATAAAAGAAAATACCGAATTAGCCTGCTATGTGACGTGTTTGGTGTGCATCGTAGCAGTTATAAATACTGGGCTGTTCGCGATAATAGCTTAAGCGTTGAGCAAATAAAGCTTAGGGCTGAAATAAAGCGATTTCATGCGTTGAGCGGCGGTTCTGCTGGTGCGCGTAGCTTAGCAGATATGCTAACAACAGCAGGCTACCCATTAAGCCGTTATCGAGCGGGTAATTTAATGACTGAACTTGAATTAGTTAGTTGTCAAATACCTCAGCACAATTATAAAAAAGCGAATAAAGAGCATGTTGAAATACCGAATATTTTAAATCGTCAATTTGATGTGATCGAACCCAATAGCTACTGGTGTGGTGATGTCACCTATATTTGGACAGGCTCACGCTGGGCATACTTGGCAGTTGTCCTCGACTTGTTTGGTCGAAATGGGCGTTATCCTATTCACCTGATAGCCTATTGACCATGAAAGCGTTAACGATGGCCTATGAAAGTCGTGGCAAACCAGAAAATGTTATATTTCATTCAGATCAAGGTTCGCATTACTCCAGCATGAAATTCAGGCAATTAATTTGGCGATACCAGATAACACAAAGTATGAGTCGTCGTGGAAATTGTTGGGATAATAGCCCAATGGAGCGGTTCTTTAGAAGTTTAAAGACAGAATGGATACCAACGACAGGCTTTAAGAGTTTTACTGAAGCTAAAAAAGCAATAATCAATTACATCATTGGTTATTACAATCAGACTAGGCCACATAGATACAATGCTGGCTTAAGTCCAAATGAGTCAGAGAAAAGATACTGGCTAAACTACAAATACGTGGCCAATATGACTTGACCACTTCAAGCAAAAAGCCGCTACAACTAGCAGTTTCTTAGAATGTGTCGGAGAGATAAAGATTTGAACTCTAAAAAGGTTTAGCGCTACAAACCCCTTTTGATTTACTAAACGCCAAATAGCAAAAAGCCGCTACAAGTAGCGGCTTTTTAGAATGTGGCGGTGAGATAGAGATTTGAACTCTAGAAGGGCTACAAACCCTTGCCGGTTTTCAAGACCGGTGCTTTCGACCACTCAGCCATCTCACCTGAATGCAAATAACGCGGTAGCGTTAAAGCGAAGCGAATATTAAAGGCACTTGCTAGCTTTGTAAAGTGTTTTTTAAATCAAAAGCGTATTTTTATTCGTGTTGTATAAAAAACGCCAAAGCAACGAATAAAAACCATACAAATAAGGTTTTATACTCAACTATAACTGATTTAATTTCTTATAAAGCCAAGTTAAAACTTGGCACCTAAACCTCAACACTTTAAGAGCACACAATTAACCTTAATTATTGTTTAAACACAGTAAGGTTTTTAGCCATAGTATTAGCTATTTTTAGAAAACTCTCTAATTCTTCTAAACTAATATTTTTCTGCATTTGTTTATGTACATTAGCCTGTGTTTCTACAATAAAAGCGACTATCTGTTTACCTTTTTTAGTTAAAGACAAGAGCTGACTTCTTTTATCTTCAGTGTTTACTGTTTTGGTTAACCATTGTTTATCAATCATTTCTTTTATTAAACGCGCTATTTGTGCTTTATCTCTAGCAAAAAAAGTAACAATATCATTTGCGGTGCAAACCTCATTACTATTAATAAAAGTTAAACACTTTATATGCATGTAATTTAATCCTAACTCATTAGCATTAAGAGCCGTTCGCATTGCGTTTCTGTATGAATGAATAATATCGAAAACTACATCTGAAATGTATTTATTACTCATTGAGTAACCCTTTATAGTGACGTGACAATTACAACCTTACCGTAACATAGTAGACTTTATCAACCTATTTTATTATCAAGTGAGTAAGAAAATAAACATTTAAAAAAAACAAATACGTAACAAGCTTGTTTTTTAACCTTCAAACATTGATGTATTTAGCTTAACACTATCCCCTAACCAATAAGCATAGAGGGTATGATCATCTAAATCGTTACCCGACAAGGGATGGATAAAAACGGTTAAGTCTTTACGATTAAATTCAAGCCAAGCAACAAATTCATCAAAATGTTTTTTACTAAATGATATTTGGCAACTCCATTTAGGATGAGGTCCAACAGGTTGCTGATGAATACGGCCAACTTTCAAATTAAAATACTCACCTGCTTTTTCACATAAATCAGTAGCGAAAGATAATGTTTCTTGCTCAAAGTAAATATGTGCATGGTAAGCATTATGTGAGTTTACAGGGCGTTTAATTAAATTCATTAAGTTTCTCTTTTCTTATACTAACCCAAAAAATGGATAGAGCAGGCAATTAAATAAAAATAGCCTGTTTAATGCAAATTGATATAAATCAGGCTATTCAGGTTTTATAAGTACATGATGACGATCTGCTGGTTGAACTCTACCACCGTCAATTGCAGCAATCATATGATGTATAACGGGGCTAATGGTTCCACTTTTATTTCTTAAAAAATAAGTATGTCCTTTTTTATCACCCCAGCTATTATTAAAATTATCACAGTCAACTTCGTAAACATTACGCGCTAAACGCCCTTCCAACATAGATTCTGGCCCCGTCATACCTAACCGGCGTGATGCAGTCATATTCTTTAAGTTTGCCAGTTTACTTGCCGGCATAGCCAGATCATCATTAGCATAATACACCACTACATTTCTTGCTGAATCAGGAATATAACAGCCCTTTTCTTTATATTCTAAGGTGTGATTAACAACATCTGCAGCCACCATAAAAACATTACGGAATAACTGTGGCATATTACCTGCCATATCATAAGTTACCCAGTTACTTATTGCGTTTCTTAAAACACGGTTCCCCATAGAGTGCGCTAATACGTTCATTCTGCGAGTACAAGGGTCAACTTTTTTAGCTTCTTCTTTACGCCAGTTATCAAACATACCAAACATACGTGAAAAAGCATCGCCACTCGATCTTGAAGCACGTTGGTCGTCCCAATAGTCATCCATAAATGCCACAACAGAGTCATCATCACATGGCCAAATAAGAGGAACAACATGAACAAGATCTGGCATTAATTCGTCAAACATCCCTTGTAAAACTGCAGCATTTGGAAATATATCTGACTCACCAATGTTATTAAAACCATGAATATAAAATAAAATTTGAGTGTTGTTACCTAAATATTTTAATGCTTGAAAAAATGCTTTGCTACCAATTTCAGTATAATCATCAACACCATTTCTTCGACAAAAATACATATCTTGTCGAACACTGGTATTCTGCATTGAAAAACTGATTTTGCGTCCCTTTTTAGTCTTGTCTGATTGTTTAGGGGTACGGTTTGTGGCGAATAACATAAACTTCTCCTCTATTTATTAATAGTTAAACTCGCTCAAAACTTATTGTACATAGACATAATGACTCCCCACGACTAGCCTAGGTTACGTAGGTTAACTTCAAAAAAACAGAATCATACATATTTTAATAAGCCGCTTAAAATAAAAGCTAGTTTAAATAACATAACATAATTAATATTAAGTTAAATGAATATATCGCTTAAAAAAAAGACAAAATAAGGCAAGAAAAATAAAGAGGTGCACCACTAAATATTTATCTTAAACGCTTGGTTAATATAAACACATAATGAATTAAATAGAGGAAATGTCTGATATAAAATAAAAAACGAAATACAGTCAATTGTATCCATTTGGGTTGCTGCATTACTTAAACGATCAAAGTCTAAAAATTGCTAAATATTGAAATAAAAATTCTGTAACTCATGAAATGGTTATCTTACTCAAGCTCTATACTCATATAAATTATTTTGTAACCCGTAAAGCTCCATAGTTCCCTTTAAGGTAAAGCCAATTTTTTTCAATAATTTATTCGAACTTAAATTATCGGGAAACGTAATAGCCAAAAGAGTATTTAAACAACATGAAACAGCCTCTTCTTGTAGAATAGAGCTAGCCGCTTCTCTTGCATAACCTCTTCCACAAAACTCAGGTAAAAGTGCGTAACCTAAATCAGGATATTCCAGCTCTTCTCTCTTAAGTAAACCACACATCCCAATGGGAGTTCCTGAAGATTTTAACACGACTAAATTTAAACCAAATCCATTTACCTCATAACTCAACATAGGACCATGAATAAGATAATTGATCGCGTCAGCATTGGTTCGTACATTCTTATCAGCTATGTTGCGAATAAAAGACTCTTCATTTAACAACCTAAGAATAAAATCAGCATCATCTATATTCAACGATCTGATAATTAATCTAGCTGTTTCATATTTTACTTTCATTAAAATTCGTCTATTAACTCGCAACTACATCAACCTATATAACAAACCAAATAATTATTGATAATCGCTACTATATAAAGGTCCATTAACATTTTTTATCTTACTTTAATGATTTATCGACACCTAATTAATAAACTAAAAATGGTTGACTAAGATAAGACTCAATCAACAACTTGCTATTTTTAGTTCTTCTGAAATACCTTATATTTCTAACACATACTAGCAAATACTAAATTATCTAGAACTTCAGTGATTGTGGAGTGGATACAATCAATTTCATACTATAAACCCCCTTAATTCAAGCTCGATTCACATCCAAGTGCACCACTTAGTCTTGTTATTTTTTTTGTAACTTCTTAGCCACAACAAAATAGCTAGATGCGTCTTTGTATATCTCTTCAGATTCAACCACTTGAAACCCGCCTGCCTCTAATAAGTTTTCTACCTCAGAGCTTATGACTCTTCTTATAGGAATGGGAATGAGTCCAAGTTTACACAAGACTCGCACTAGCTGGATTTGAAGATTAACTAAAAATGACATCTTTTGACGCAAGCAAGGTGTTACAGAAATGAACAAACCTTCAGGCTTTAGCAATTCATTTATTCTCAGTACTACATCCTGTGGGCTAGAAACGGTATGTAACATATTAAAAGCTAGAATGACATCATATGATCCTTTATCAAATTCGCTATCAAAAATATCAGCTTGCTCGAAGTTTACGTTCTCAACTTTCGCAACCGCTGCTTTCCCCCTTGCTATTTCAATCATTTTCGATGATATATCAATAGCGTAAACCTTTTTGACCTGACAGGAAAATTGGCATGTTGCAGTTCCTGTCCCACACCCGTAATCGAGAACGGTATCGCTACCTTTGAGGAATTTTTGGGCATTTTCTCTAGATTTACTATGAATGTACTCAAATCGTTCTTCAGTCTTGTCGTAGTTTTTAGATGCTCCATCCCAAAACTTTTCCAGTTTACTCATTATCTATACCTTTGTGGGAGAAGCCAACGCTTGGCTCACGGCACAAACTGCGGAGAGCATTTTGTGCAAAGTGGAGCGTAGCAGTATGTGTCCGTGTGCAGCAATTTTTTAGGCGAATCCTCCGTTTGCACCGATATTCTGACCCGTAACCCAAGATGCCTCATCACTAACAAGGAAAAGTACAATACGCGCAATATCAATTGGTTCACCGATACGGCCAAGTGCAGCCATGCCTGCAAGTCGATCTATAACCTCTTGGCTCTTACCTTCTGTAAAAAGTTCAGTGTTCGTTGGCCCTGGAGAAACTGCATTAACTGTAATTCCCCTTGAACCCACCTCTTTTGAAAAAACTCTCGTCAGTTGTTCTACGGCTCCCTTTGTCGCACAGTATGCGCCATAAGTTGGAAGCATTAATCTTGTTGTTGAACTTGAAAAATTAATGATTCGACCGTTATTTTCAAGACGCGAAGCTGCTTCACGGAGCGTGTTAAATGTGCCTTTAATATTAACAGATAAGATATGATCAAAATCATTATCCGTTGTATTTTCAATGGTTTTGTACAGAATAGTCCCTGCGTTATTGACAAGAATATCTACTTTACCGAATTGGCCAATAACAGCGTCGAACAGCGACGCAACTTGTTCAGCTTTGCTGACATCAGCTTTTATAGCAATAGCTATACCTCCCGATGCCGTAATATCAGATACCACGCGTTCAGCTGAATCTCTGCTTGCAGAGTAATTAATCACCACACTAGCACCAGCTTTTGCAAGTGTCTTAGCTATTTCTTCACCTATACCTCGTGACGAACCAGTTACGATAGCAATCTTGTTAGAAAGTATTCCCATAATAAATTACCTCAGTTAAATACCAATCCCCAATTAACGGGCAAAAAATTGTTGGCTATAATTAGCGACGAAGGAGCAAAAGCCAACTGTTTTTTGTCCTTGTTGATTTTCTTGTTAGTTTGTTGTTACAACCTAAACGCTTCAGCACAGGTTTGAAAAGCTACTACAACAATTATTATTTTTGCAAATGAAGTTTTTTAGAACCCACCCTTTATCATCGTAAATATACCCAGCCCCCCCAGCAAATACCTCATATGAATAGGTCTCCTTATTCATTGTCAATTCCCCTGAATATTTACAAGGCATAATAATTGACTCTCCGTGAGCTTCTTCATTACTGACTTGCTCCGCAGTTTGAAAATATAAAGTAATTTCACTTTCTGTCAGTATAAAGTTATCACAAACCTTAGATCCCTGTTTGGTGATATCGACAACTTTTTTTGTTGTCAATATTTGAATTTTTTTTCATGATTAAAGGCACAAGATGTAATAAAAAAAGCAGTGCCTAAACAAATGATATTTTTTATCATGGAGCAACCCCAACTTTTAAATATTGAAGCAACTGGATTCCTTCTGCTTTCTTTTTCCTAGCAATTACACCATGTGCGTAAACATCTTTATTTAAGGTTAAAGAGAACTCCTTTAATAATATATCCACTAACAACTTCAATGATTTAAACTGTTCATTTGTTGGTCGCTCAAAGATATTTGTAGCTTTGTTAAAGCGACCTACGACCTCAATTCCTAATGAATCATTATTTGAAGGATAACGAAGAGGATAAGCTTTTCCTAACTCATGTCTAGATGCATTTTTTACTCTTTTTGAAAATGAAAATCCTTTTTGATGAAGCAAACTATTAACAGTTTTTAATTCTTTAGGATCACATGATTTTTCGTCGACACACCGAGAATATAAGATACCAACATGCCAACAGAGTTTTTCTAAACTTGCTGTTTGGGATATTGTTCCATCATTAGCAATTAAAAAATGAGCTCCAGTTTTTTGCCCCGCAACATAACCATTCAGAGATGAAGTAGCACTCGAACCTGCAGTTCTATGAAGTACTATAGATGTTACGTTGTTAATATTCCCATGCTCAATAGAGTTGTATCGTTTGGCTGTTATACGCTTATCCCATTTGTAACTGTTGTCATTAAAGTTCTTTTTAAATTGTGTTTATAAAATATCAAAATTTACCCGTTAGCTTGAAAACAAACTAACGCCCCAATAAGAGGCTAAAAATTGTTTGCTAAAATGTGAAGCGAAGCGGAACCGAGCAAACTGTTAGCGGTCCTTTGCAATGACTTGTTAGCCGTATTTAACTCCGTAAAAGAAACCTACGCAGATCTCGTTCTTGCCGCATAACATGTAAAATATAAACTTTGTCTCTATCCACTTTATAAAAAATACGACAAGGATTCACATTGACTTCACGATAATTTAAGTTCACCAATTCCTGTGGTCTTTTACCTGATTCCGGATGATTTTCTAATCTAGAGATTTTATCAAATATTTTCTGAGTCAATTTCTTTGCAGCAGAAAGATTACTTAAAGCAATGTATTCAGCGATCTCGTTTAAATCATCTAGGGCTGGTGATGTCCATATTACTTCAGCCATTTACTCATTTTCTCTTTTGCTTCTTGATTTGAGAACGTTTCACCATTTTTAATTGCTTGCTCACCGCGCGCAACACCTTCAAGGATAGCCATTCGCTGTTGCATAAACTCATAATCTTCCACATCAACTAAGTAAGCAGATGGTTGACCATGTTCAGTTATTAGTACAGGTTCTTTTGATGTATGTAGCTCAGCTAGAATTTTAGTAGCTTGCCGTTTAAGTGTTGTTACAAGTTCAACTCTCATAATAAACCTTATATAAACATTTAAATAATGTATCACAATAGTATCACATTACTTCAAGGTTACAACTATACGGCTAACGCCCAATTAATGGGCTTTTATTGCTGGCTAAAATTAGCGAGGCACGAGCAAAAATCAGCTGTTTCCTGTCCTGCTTTAATGATTTGTTAGAATTTACCTACTCAAAATCAATTTTATTTTCTTTGCACCAAAACTCAACAAATTCTCGCAACTTTTGACCTCGATATTTATGCCATTCATCTACCAACCCAAGCTTTTCTAGCTCAGTTTTAAAACGTCTGAATGCACCTTTACCATGTATCGAACGGGATAACATTTCTGACTGCTTAGGAATAACCACTCGAGCGATAAATTTCTCTATGATACGGTACTCATTAAAATCGTATTTTTCAGGCAAAGACAAATAGTCATCCTGATTTTCTAAATAATGTTTGGCACTAGCGACAGCTTCACGATACCACTCAGCAGAATCAGATAAGTCTATTTCTGCTGCTCGGAGCTCCTCATCAGTAAACATACAGACTTGTTCCGTCTTTGTGTTTAAATATGATTCACTCATATCACTATCAAAATCTACAGCGTCAATAATATCGTCAATTTTTACTTTCATGCAGAATACTCGCCGATTCGATGGCATATAACGCCTCACTAAGAGGCAAAATGATAGATAATTGGACTCCCTCACCCTTAACGAGTGAGGTAATATTGTAGTTACCACACCAAAATATTATAAAGAGTCCTAATATGTATCGTACTAGAGTTGGCGTTGATTTAGCAAAAAAAGTTATTCAAGTTTGTATTTATAGAAACAATAAAGTGCAGTCGAATATCGAAATGACACCGGAAGAATTCCTTTATTGGCTTATCAACAATAAACCCGTTACGATAATATTTGAAGCTTGTAGTACGTCTAACTACTGGAAACAAAAAGCCATTGAAGCAGGTCATGATGCCAGGTTAGTTTCAGCGAAACTGGTATCAGTCGTCAGACAAAGTCAAAAAACAGATAAAAACGACGCCCTCGCTATTGTTCAGACCACCTTCATGCCAGATGTGACTTATATTGGCGGAAAAACGGTTGAGCAACAACAACTACAGTCCATTAAACGCTTAAGAGAATTATCGGTTAAACAACGCGACGCCTCTCAAAAACAACTCATTGCTTTGCTTTTTGAATTAAACATCAAAATTTCAAGCCGTAGAGGAGGAATAATTTCAGCAATAGAAAGTGTGTTAGAAGATGCCTGCAATTGCTTGTCAACAGAGTTTCGCAGGGCTATTTTCTTAGCAAAAGAGCACTTGAGAGGGCTGTTTGAAGATATTAAGCATTATGATAACTGTATGGAACGTTCGGTTTCTGCCCACCCAGAATGTAAAAAGCTCACTAAGCTAGAAGGTGTTGGTCCAATGAATGCAATTAACCTTTATATTGCGTTGGGCTGTTTAGATATTGGGTATTTCAGTAAAGGAAAAGACGCCTCGGCCTGTATTGGCTTAACGCCGATACAGCATTCATCAGGCGGCTTAGTTAAGTTAGGCTCTATAGGGAAGTTTTGCAAAAATAGTCGGCTAAGAAGTCAACTAATCTGTGGCGCAACTGCAGCAGTTCAGCACGCAATGAAGCGAAAAGCTAAAACAAAAAAAGATGCCTGGATCCAAGGCTTAGTTGAACGTAGAGGTAAAAAGTGTGCTGCAGTAGCGTTAGCAAATAAAACAGTAAGAACAGCGTTTGCGATGTTAACACAAGGTACAGAATACAAAGCTGAATTACTCGCAGCTTAATACGAGTTCAAACGACAAAATGCACTAACGAAGATAAAAATCAACTGGTTTAGTCAGTAGCCAACTAAGAGCCTAGTGCTCGCTTTATAGATTTGACAACCAGTTCGCGTAAATATCAAAGAGCCTGAGATAGCTTCTCATTTAGAGCTCGTACATAAGTATGCATTAATTTCTTTGTTTTAAGTTTTGTTGTTGACAGGAGGTAGTCCACATAAGTTGGCTAAAATTGCGAGGAACGAGCGCTAGCAAACTGTTTAGCGTCCGTTTGAGTAACTTGTTAGACTTTTTTGTCACAGTGGTTAACATCATATTCAGGATCTGGATGAGAACCCGTGCTGCCTAATCCAAAATTACCTTTGGATTCAAAGTTAAATGTATGACTATTCTCTGTAACCTCAAATTTTTTAATATTACCTTCTTTAACTCTATGTATAACTTCACCTAAATTAAACCCTTCACTACCAACTCGATTATCCGGTAACAAGAAATAGAACCTAGCACCAACTACACTACTGATGGTATTTCCAACAATATAATCCTTATCAAGAATTAACCTTTTTAATGGTATTTTATAATACTTATGAGAGATTTCGTTTGGCTCTAAAACTATAGGGGTAAAGCAGTCTGCTAAATTAAAACCAAACCCTACACCACCTAACTCGCCTTTTGAATTTGAATTATCCATTGTAACGTTGCCATTCAAAATGGCTTCTTGATAATCACCAGAGTTTTTATAAATCACTCCTAAAATAACCTCGTCTTTAGCAACTTCGAATGATGTTACAGATAAGCTCATTTCGTGGTTTTTATTAAAAAATTGGAAGTACAAACCAACACAAGCAACAACAGCACCAATCCATCCAGCAACGTTACTTATATTATTCCATGTTGAATTACTCAATTACTTCTCCTAAAAGTCTAACGCCCAATTAATGGGCTTTTATTGCTGGCTATAATTTGCGAGGGACGAGCACAGCCAGCTGTAAAAGTCCCGTTGAATTGCTTGTTAGCTGCCAAGTAACCTCAACTATTCTTTAGCCCAGCTATTCCATAATGGAAGGCAATTTGTTGGTTCACCTAGATCTTCTATTTCGCCTAAAGAGTCTTCGGCATACTCATAACCTAATACTTGTGCTTTGTGTAACCAGCTTATTCCGGTTTCTTTTTCACCTGTACAAGCATAAAACTCGCCTATCCAACCCGCAGCTTCTGAGTGTTCATTTTCTGCTGCCCATAAATAGTACTCTACAGCCTCACTAGAGTTTGTTTTTTCTAAAATTTTACCTAATTGATAACCTGCTTTAGGACTCTTATATACTTCAATTGAGTACTTTAATAATAAAATACTTTTTTCAATATTTTTACTTACTTTGGAATTTTTTCTTCCTAAATTTAAAGATTTATACCGAGAATAAGAATACTTTCCTTTGACATAAATACTAGCTAAATCTAAGATTTGCTGCGCTTTCAACTTTTCGTGATCTTCATATAGTTTATTAAGAGTGAGGGTGAAATCATCTTTACTAATACTGCCTTTAATTTTATTTAATAACTCTTTTACCTCTGGAAATCCGTTATCAATTAATGACTCTGCTAAAGCTATTGCATATTGCTTCTCAGTTTCACTTTTCAATGTGATTGAATTTACATAAGAGTTAACGATAGAGAACATTGCTAAAGGGTAACCATTTGCCGCTGATTTGTTTACCCAATCTTGAGATTCCTTTTTAATGTCTAAATCAGATATTTTATCGTATGCAAGGCCTAATATAAATTTTCCCCATACAAATTGTGCTTGAGGGTTTCCTTTATCTGCTATGTTTTTTAAATAAATAGCTTCAATTGAAGGATTGTTTATACTACCAAATTCATGACTAAAATTTGTTCCAAATATTATTGCCATATTCCTTTTACCTTTTTCAAAGGTAAAACAAGTATCAACAATACTTTTGACGTTAGTCCCTTTCAATTTATTTAAACAGTCACTTTCAGCAAAAGCATTAACCGTGAATAAAGCAAATGAAAGAATAGTAAAATATTTATACATAAGATTAATTTAACTCGAGCTATAAGGGCAACTAACGCCCATTTTATTGCTGGCTATAATTTGCGAGGGACGAGCACAGCCAGCTGTAAAAGTCCCGTTGAATTGCTTGTTATATGCCTGATAAAATTGAACTTAATTACTGAAGTTCAAAGTAAAAGACGGTAGTCATAAACGCACTATAAATTGAGCTACCCACAAATACTAGAACGAAATAATAGCTTTGTTACATTACGAAGTAATAAAAACAACAAAGCTTATTAGTGACTATTGAATAACTACAATAGCGAAACCCGTAGCAGAACTTACAAAAGTAAAAGTTAATAACCAAATTATTAGCTAAAGCACCCTACTACATTAATTGCATATAACGCCTCATTCAGAGGCTAAAAATTGATGGCTAAAATAAGCGAGGCACGAGCAATAGCCAGCTGTTTTTAGTCCTGCTGCAATGCCTTGTTATAGGTATTTGTACCAAGCGCCTGATTTAAATTCTTTTGGGATATTTTGCTCTGACGGCTCGTCAAAACCTAAATTTTCTAAAGTATTAAACCACAAGTCTCGCTTTGAATCAGGTAACTTTGAACCACACCACGAACAAAAATAAATGGCTTTAGAGCTACTGCCACCGTCATGAATAATAAGTCCATATTCGTCAAATTTTGCGTTATATGTAATTAAAGTATCAGGGCACTCAAATTCATTAGCATGATCAGTGCATTCAAACTTTAATGAATCATCCATATTCTGACAACAGTGCTGAACCATGTAGTACCTATAACGCCCAATTAATGGGCTTTTATTGCTGGCTAAAATAGCGAGGGACGAGCACAGCCAGCTGTAAAAGTCCCGTTAAATTGCTTGTTAGGCGTGATTAATATAATGTAAATATGCTTACGAATTATGCCTCATCCCTTGAATATAAACTTTAAAGTTAGAAAATGAATCAGTATCTGTAATCGATGATGTTACTAAACCTCTAGTCTCTTCATCAGAGTACGCATCTATAACTGACCAAAGAAAGTATATTGCATCGAAGGTTTCATCATCGTACTTTAGGCTTTTAACTTTCATGATTGAAGATATGTATTCCGTTAAATACTTTCCAATAATATTTGAATTAAAGAAGTCGTCTTTATTAATGAAATCATTAATACTTTCCACAATCTCAATTGTTAAAAAAGCATCTTCTTTTTCTCCATTCTCTTGAATTAACAACTTAACATTTTCAATAAATTTTACAATTACATCCTTATTCATACGACTTCCTTTTATTAATTAAATTAAAATGAACCAAACGATAAACGCCTAACGCCCAATTAATGGGCTTTTATTGCTGGCTATAATTGCGAGGAACAAGCACAGCCAGCTGTAAAAGTCCCGTTGAATTGCTTGTTATATGCCTGATAAACCTGAACTTAAATACAAAAGTTAGAAGTAAAAGACGGTAGTAATAAACGCACTATAAATTGAGCTACCCACAAATGCCAGTACGAAATAATAGCTTTGTTACATTACGTAGTAATAAAAACAACAAAGCTTATTAGTGACTATTGGAAAACTACAATAGCGATACTCGTAGCAGCACTTACAAAAGTAAAAGTTAGCAACTAAATTATTAGCTAAAGCACCCTACTTCAGAATTGCATATAACGCCCAATTAATGGGCTTTTATTGCTGGCTAAAATTTGCGAGGAACGAGCACAGCCAGCTGTAAAAGTCCCGTTGAATTGCTTGTTATATGCCTGATAAATCAGAACTTAAATACAAAAGTTAGAAGTAAAAGACGGTAGTCATAACTGCACTATAAATTGAGCTACCCACAAATGCCAGAACGAAATAATAGCTTTGCCACAAAAGTCTTTTAAATAGGCAAAGCTTATTAGTGACTATTGAATAACGATAATAGCGAAACTCGTAGCAGCGTTTACAAAAGTAAGGTTGATAACAATATTTTTAGCTAAACAAACAATACAATTTGAGTGTATATAACGCCCAATTAATGGGCTTTTATTGCTGGCTAACATTGCGAGGAACGAGCACAGTCAGCTGTAAAAGTCCCGTTGAATTGCTTGTTATATGCCTGATAAACCTGAACTAAAATACAAAAGCCAGAAGTAAAAGACGGTAGTAATAAACGCACTATAAATTGAGCTACCCACAAATGCCAGAGCGAAATAATAGCTTTGCCACAAAAGTCTCTTTAAAAAGGCAAAGCTTATTAGTGACTAGTGAAAAACTATAATAGCGAAACCCGAAGCAACGTGTACAAAAGTATTTTTGATAACAACATTTTTAGCTAAACCAACAATACAATTTGAGTGCATATAACGCCTCATTCAGAGGCTAAAAATTGTTGGCCAAAATAGCGAGGCACGAGCAACGGCCAGCTGTTTTTAGTCCTGCTGCAATGCCTTGTTAGGCATTTATACACTTAGCCCTTTTGCTTGTGATTTACAAAAGCCTGAGTAAGCATACATAATATAATTAAGAAAACAAAACTAAACATCAAAGGCCAGCTTAAGTAGCTCCATCCATATTGTTGCTCTCTATATTCAATGTTTGGCAAATCCCCATTCCCATAATTTTGTTTTATTAAATCAATATTTGAAAGTTTATTATGATGACAATATGAATTTCCTGACACTAAAGCCCCATTTTTTTCGTAGCGTTTTGCAAATAACACCCCCGATTTTACACCACCTTTCACGTAGACATATTCACCAGTCACACCTTTCCAAACCTTTAATACTTTGTGCTTAGTAGCAAAACTATCAGTGACTTTAGGTTTACCAAGAAGTAGAACGACATCGGCATTGGAAAATAGCTCATCTAACCGCTGGAGTTTTTCTTCTACAGTATTTACAGGTAAGCAAACAATACTTAATGCCAAGCTATGCGCCGAGTATAAAAATATTATTAGAAATGAGCAGAACTTAATCATGATGCCTAACGCCCTGTTAAGGGGCAAATTGTAGTTGGCTAAAATGTGAAGCGGAGCGGAACCAGCCAACTGTTATTTGTCCCGCTTGAACAGCTTGTTAGCATTACTTTACCACAAGTTTATCGACAACTTGTTTAACTTTATTTGTATTTCCATTGGCAATACACGTTTGTTTAAGCTCATGTATTAAATTGACTAACTCGCCCATACGCGTGCCCTGATCAGGACTCCATGTTTTACCTGCCATCGGTGCCAAGAATATTGAATTATCATGTTTTCTAGGGGTAGAAAAGTGATAAGTAGTACCATCCATACCTAAACGGTTATTCGACGAATACTTAGTTTTTAATAACTCGGATACCCAAATTTTTTCTAATTGGATTGCTAATTGATTTGGGATTGAAATGTTACACTTTTCTATCGGGTTAACAGGAACATTGTTACTGTAAATTTGCCAATAATGTATTTCTGCTTCTAAAAGTATTAGAGAATATTGATTTTCTATTTTTTTAATAAATAAGGCTGACTCTGAATCAAAAGATGGAATCGTAATTACTTTTAAAATTACATCGTTAGCATATGCGGCTTCAAATGCTTTTGTGACAAATAAATGATAATTATGTGTTACCTGCATTCGTGCATAAATAGATGTTTCTGGATATAAGTGCTCTTGAGAATGAACAAAAGAAGAAACTATGCTGAATAATAAAACATTTAAAATTTTCACAAGACCATCCATGTAATGCTAACGCTTTGCTAATGGGCAAAATAAAGTTTGCTAAAATGTGCGAGGCACGAGCAACAGCAAACTGTATTTTGTCCTGTTAAGCAACTTGTTATGTACAATTACTGCTTTGATTAACTTCTTTTTCTTGATGGCCAAAAAACTTAGTACCTGATTGATTATTTTCTTTACGCTGATATAAAAGACGAATGTATAAGAAAAATAATACTAGCGGTCCAGCTATTAAACCTAAACAGAAAATAATTATCTGGGTGAATTGTGAATAACCTAATTCCATTGCCCATTTAGCACTCAATATCCCAAATAAAAAAGCTACCGAACCCGTTGTTAAATTTATATCCATATTACTCTCCATAGTTAGATTTACACAATTTGTACATAACGCCCAATTAATGGGCTTTTATTGCTGGCTATAATTTGCGAGGAACGAGCACAGCCAGCTGTAAAAGTCCCGTTAAATTTCTTGTTATATGCCTGATAAACCTGAACTTAAATACAAAAGCCAGAAGTAAAAGACGGTAGTCATAAATGCACTATAAATTGAGCTACCCACAAATGCCAGAACGAAATAATAGCTTTGCCAACAAAGTCTTTTAAATAGGCAAAGCTTATTAGTGGCTATTGAAAAACTACAATAGCGAAACCCGTAGCAGCGCTTACAAAAGCACCTTTGATAACAACATTTTTAGCTAAACCAACAATACTACATGAATTGCATATAACGCCCAATTAATGGGCTTTTATCGCTGGCTATAATTTGCGAGGAACGAGCGCAGCCAGCTGTAAAAGTCCCGTTGAATTGCTTGTTATATGCCTGATTAACTTTAACTTAATTACTGAAGTTTAAAGTAAAAGACGGTAGTAATAACTGCACTATAAATTGAGCTACCCACAAATGCCAGAACGAAATAATAGCTTTGTTACATTACGTAGTAATAAAAACAACAAAGCTTATTAGTGACTATTGAATAACTACAATAGCGAAACTCGTAGCAGCGTTTACAAAAGTAAGATTGATAACAATATTTTTAGCTAAACCAACCATACTATTTGAGTGCATATAACGCCTTGCTAAGCGGCGAAAAATTGTTGGCTAAAATAAGCGAGGAACGAGCAAAAGCCAACTGTTTTTTGTCCGTTTAAGCAACTTGTTAGGCAAATAATTGCAGAGTATTAAACCAAGCAACTATGTCTTTAAAATACGCTCCAAGTGCTGCACCTGCAATTAAAGTTACTAAACCTATTAAAAATGATATAAACCTACGAACTCCTTTACCTTGTTCTGATTGCTCCACCAATTGTTGCCTTAGTGCATCTTCCATTTCTTCTCGTATGGCGCTAAATTTAGCTTGGTTTGTATTTGCAAGTTCACGATACCTTTCTGCCAGTGACTTTTTATGTTCTATCTCTTCAAGTAACGCGTCTAAATTTTCCGTTTTAGAATCAAGGTCTTTTTGCATTTTAGATATAATACTGCTGGCAGCAAGTATATGTTCTTTTGCTTCATCAACTCTTTCCCTTGCTTCAGCTTCTTCGCCTATATCAGGAAAAAACTCTGTAAGGTACTTGCCTGTTGCATGAGAGGTAATAGATTTTATTTGTTCTTCGGAAAACAATCGTCCTGTCAATATTCGTAAAATTGCAGTAATTAATTCTCCATATAGAGTTGTAAAACGCACACTGAACCCTCCATAGTTGCCTAACGCTTTGCTAAGCGGCTAAAAATTGTTGGCTAAAATAGCGAGGAACGAGCAAAAGCCAACTGTTTTTTGTCCGTTTAAGCAACTTGTTATATCCGTCTTCCCGTTGATAAAAAGTGAACCCAATCACTACGGTTTCTTTTTTTACTTTCATTTACAGCACGATGATAATCATAAGGAACTTTGATGTTTTGAACGATCCACTTAGAATCAACCTTTTCAACTATTGAATATGATGCGTGATGCGTAAAGTTTTCCATAGAGTGTACTACAGGCTCTTCATCTGTATATGCTTGTAGACCAACACTTCCAGGATTAACAATAAGTTGACCACTACTCAAGTTTACAGCTCTAGGCGTATGTGTGTGACCACAGCATATTAGCTTAGATTTTTGACCCGCAAGTAAATCTAATATTACGTTATCTGAACGTAGTAAAGCATAACCTTTACTCACATCTTCCAATAAATAAACCAAGTCATTTTTTGGTGTGCCATGACAAAAATATACATCTTCATTAACTTGCTTATCAAAAGGTAGTGATTTCATCCACTCTAATGGTTTAGAACCTAAATCATCCAAAATAAATTGCATGGTTGGGTTTGATTCTATTTCTTCTTCCGTAGATTCGTAAATTTGACGATCTTGATTACCTGAAATTGTAATAAAATCATGTTCCATCAAAAGTTCAAAAGTAGCCTTAGGGGCAACTGGGCCATAAAGAATATCACCAAGATTTGCTTTTAAATCTACGGAATGCCTTTTTACATCCTTAATGACAGCATCAAGGGCGAAAACGTTACTATGAATGTCTGATAATACGGCAATCTTCATTAGATACTCTTAGGATATAACGCCCAATTAATGGGCTTTTATTGCTGGCTAAAATTTGCGAGGGACGAGCACAGCCAGCTGTAAAAGTCCCGTTGAATTGCTTGTTATATGCCTGATAAATTTAAACTTAATGACTGAAGTTTAAAGTAAAAGACGGTAGTAATAAATGCACTATAAATTGAGCTACCCACAAATGCCAGAACGAAATAATAGCTTTGTTACATTACGCAGTAATAAAAACAACAAAGCTTATTAGTGACTATTGAAAACTATAATAGCGAAACCCGTAGCAGCGCTTAAAAAATACGTTTGATCACAATATTTTTAGCTAAACCCACCATACTATTTGAGTGCATATAACGCCTCATTCAGAGGCTAAAAATTGTTGGCTAAAATAGCGAGGCACGAGCAATAGCCAGCTTTTTTAGTCCTTTGCAATTACTTGTTAGGCAACATTTTTCGCCCAACTATCTCGTAAAATTTTAAACAAACAGTGCTCTTTAAAGCGACTATCATCTGGGACATCAGGATGTTCGAATGTAACACCAGTGTTTAACATGTTGATTCTCTCCATTACTGCTAACGAAGAATAGTTATTCTGAACAGCAAAAGAAACAATTTCTTGTAACTCAAGCTCTTCAAAGCCAACTTTAAGAGCTGCCAACGCTGCTTCTGTGGCGTATCCTCGCCCCCATTGCGGTCTCGCAAGTCGCCAAAGAATTTCTACACATGGCGAGAAAGGTAATTTTGAAGAAGACGAAAATAGCCCCACAATGCCTATGAACTCTTTTGAGCCAATATGCTCTACAGCCCAAACACCCCATCCGTTTTGTGCGATTAGTGATTCACATTTTTTGGCGATGGCATCGCTTTCATTTCGATTCAAAGTCTTTGGGAAAAACTTCATTACTTGAGGATCTGACGACATTGCGAAAAATGGCTCTAAGTCATTAGAAGTCCACTGGCGCAGTTGAAGTCGCTCTGTTTTTGGCTCAATTATTCTGACCATACTGCGAACTATCCTGTTGTTGCCTAACGCCTCACTAAGAGGCAAATAATAGTTGGTTAAAATAAGCGACGAAGGAGCAAAAACCAACTGTTATTTGTCCTGCTTGAGTGACTTGTTATGCTGAATGAACACTAATCATCCCAGGTTTATAATTTAAAAATAGCTCCCTAGACTCTGTATAAAGTCCACCAGAACCATCCCATAGCCCAAACTCATAGTGAGTTTCATCGACTTTAGGTGAATTATCTATAGTAGTTTCTAATTTACCTGTACGGATATTTAATACATCAACGATGTAGCCAGAGTCATTTTCATATAGGATAAAAATTGTATCGTCATCTTTTTTCCAAATTTTTTGGATTCCCTTTAACTCAAGCTTCCAACATTTCTTATCTTTTAATAGATCGAAACAAGTTAAAATATTATTTTCTAGGGATTCAAATATAATAAAGTAATTATTAATTAGTAGTTGATTAGGTTTTCGTCCTGCCTTTTTTTTAAACTTTTTAATGGCTAATCTAGATTCAATATCAAATATAGTTATATTGCCCCCATAACCAGCACAAACAAGCCTATCATTATGGAACAGCGGTGTCGCTCCGACAGCCCAGCCTCCACTGTATTTAAACTCTCCAAGAACAGTTAAGCTTTCATAATCCAATTCCAATATTTTAGAATTACTGGTCGACACATAAAGCTTACGTTTATGAGATATAACTGGTGAATCAAACCATTTAACCCGCGGTTTTATACTTTGTTTAACTTTACCTGATGATGTTTCAAGCTCAATTAACTCACCTCCATTACTTAAAAAAAGCCGTTCTGATACGCTCGATAACCTTCCACCTGAAGAGTATTTAAATTTAGGTTTTTTAGACCATAAAATCTCGCCATTGGAGCTATTGATAGCAAGGATTTCATTCGAAGAGCTGGCATACAAAGTATTATTAATTCTGACTGGCGAAGTAAATATTGAATTGAAATGTTCTTCAGTTTTAAGCTCAACAACCCACGATATGGAGTGTTGTGTTAAATCGAATGAGCAAATATAACAAGACATCCCTCTCCCACCATTTGTTCTAGGTTCTTGAAGGTTTATTGCAAAATATAAACTCTTTCCTGAATTGAGGAGAAATGAAGGTTGAAGATCCATTTCAATAGGAGTGTTCTTAATAATATCTTTAAGTAATATATCCAAGTGCGAGAATATCCTGATTCAGCATAACGCCCAATTAATCGGCTTTTATTGCTGGCTAAAATTGCGAGGAACGAGCACAGCCAGCTGTAAAAGTCCCGTTGAATTGCTTGTTATATGCCTGACAAACCTAAACATAAATACACAAGCGACTAGTAAAAGATGGTAGTAATAAACGCACTATAAATTGAGCTACCCACAAATGCCAGTACGAAATAATAGCTTTGTTACATTACGTAGTAATAAAAACAACAAAGCTTATTAGTGACTATTGGAAAACCTTAATAGCGAAACCGAAGCAACGTGTACAAAAGTATTTTTGATAAAAACATTTTTAGCTAAACAAACCATACTATTTGAGTGCATATAACGCCCAAATAACGGGCTAAAAATAGCTGGTAAAATAGCGACGCAGGAGCAAAACCAGCTGTTTTTAGTCCTGTTGATTTTCTTGTTATGTGTATTATAAATCAAAGCTTGAATCAGAGTTTTTAAAAATACTTCCTATCCCTCTGATGCTTGTTACTAGAATACGAAAAGGTAAATCAACTACATACTCTAATAAATCGTACCAATGACTTTCATCGTCAAATTTAGGCGGCCACATATAATGAGCTAAGACATAGCCTAATATTGAAGCAATTAGTAGCAACCAATCAAAACCATAAAATATAAGATCAAATACAAAATATGAACTCATTATAAAAAATGATGTTGATAAAAAAACTCTGAAGTTATTCATACTTCCCTATACATATAACGCCCAATTAATGGGCTTTTATTGCTGGCTAAAATTGCGAGGAACGAGCACAGCCAGCTGTAAAAGTCCCGTTGAATTGCTTGTTATACGGTTTTTACATTACATTCCGCGTGTTCTTTAATTAGAAAAGCATATGCTAGTAGATAGCTAACTAAATACCGATATATGTCATGGTAACGAGGTAATAAATCGTTATCAATTATCGGTTGTTCAACGATATAGACCTTTCCATTAAATATAAATTGTTGAATAAAATCTTCGTGTTCAAGGCGATCATTATTGATGCCAGACTCTTCGATAACCTTATTAATAAAGGCATTAGGTTCTAATATACAGCCTTGCATATGAACAATTGAATGTCTTAGCTTCTCTACTAATATAACAGCGATTTTAAGGTGAATCTTAAATTTATTTCTTTTTTCACTTTCATTTAACTGAGGATAATTTTCACTAAAATAAGCTAATACTTTATTTAATTTCCGTGGTGCTGTTTTAGTTGTTAACACCTCATATGAATAATTTACATAACTTTCGAATTTTTCGAATGCATTCGCCAACAACCAACAATACTGATTGTTTTTTTGTTGCATAGTTAAACTTTTTAAGTCAGAAATACTGGTTTTACGAAACTCATATTTTTCAACTTTACCTGAAAATGGATTGTCAAACCCAAAAGCATAATTACCTACAACGGAATCAGGTGATTTATTTTTTTCAAATTCATTAAGAATATCGAATTCTCTTTTAAACGCAGCATTCGCAACTTGTTGAATTAAATTGATATCAGCTAAGTCTTTTAATAAGTCATTGTAAGATGATTTTATCGACGCATGATGCATAATTTTCGAACCGTATAACGCCCAATTAATGGGCTTTTATTGCTGGCTATAATTTGCGAGGAACGAGCACAGCCAGCTGTAAAAGTCCCGTTGAATTGCTTGTTATATGCCTGATAAAACTGAACTTAAATACAAAAGTTAGAAGTAAAAGACGGTAGTAATAAACGCACTATAAATTGAGCTACCCACAAATACCAGAACGAAATAATAGCTTTGTTACATTACGCAGTAATAAAAACAACAAAGCTTATTAGTGACTATTGAAAAACTACAATAGCGAAACCCGTAGCAGCGTTTACAAAAGTACTTTTGGTAAAAACAATTTTAACTAAAACACCCAACTACATGAATTGCATATAACGCTTTGCTAAGCGGCTAAAAATGGCTGGCTATAATAGCGAGGAACGAAGCACAGCCAGCTGTTTGTGTCCGTTTAAGCAACTTGTTAGTGAGCAACTTCACCTATGTGCAGTCTCTTGATATTTCATACATATAGCACAACACAAACAATAGTATTTCTTGTATATTTTGATCATTGGTGTCTGAGTAGATTTTATGTACTTCTTCCCACGGGAAAAGACTTACCTTGAACTCATAAGTACCTATATCTTTATTCCTAGATTGAATTGTCCATGTGTCAGAAAATAGTTTTTGTTTAGCTAAAACTAGTTGGTTCCCACCTAACAATTCAAATTGATAATTTTTAAGTCTGAGTATTTTTAATTTTAATTTAACAGTGTTACGTCTAAATAATAAGTCATTTTTATTTGAGTAAATACGATTACCATTTGAATGTAACGTAACATCAGGTATATCACCAAAAGAAAACCTTCCAGTGATTTGTGTAGAGAAACGCACATAACATGCAGAAAAAATTCTAATCTCTCTTATAAGTGAAGCTAATTCATTCATATTTTAATCTAAAGGCTAAATTTACTCTCAATACTTTTTTGCTCACTAACGCCTTGCTAAGCGGCTAAGTACAATTTGCTATAATGCGCGAAGCGCGAGCAAACTGTACGTGTCCGTTTAAGCAACTTGTTAGAGCTACGACTACGCATGCCAGTTAATATCTATTTTTTTATGTGTCGCAACACAGTCTCGAAGATATAAATTTATTAGGCTTTGGTAAGGAACACCTGATTCCTCAGCCATGCCTTTAAAGTAAGATATAACATCTTCTCCAAGACGCATAGTTACAGGTTTTTTTAATTTACTTGCGTAAGGATTTTTACGCGATTTCATTGCGGATAAATCATATTCATCTTTCATTATTAATGCCCTCGCTGGTAATTTTTACTTTCGTTCTTCGTTGCTTTTCGAGCAGAGATAACTCTAATAGTATTCCCATCGTCACGTTCACAGTGACAAACAAGTAATAAATTAGTTTCATTGCTCATTCCAAGCATCAAAAATCGGTCTTCCGTATCGGAGTTCTCTTGATCAAAGAATTGTACGGCAAAATCATCAAAAAATACGGATTTAGCTTCTTCGAAAGAAACACCGTGTTTTTTGATATTTGTTACAGCTTTAGCTGCATTCCATTCGAATTTTATCATATGTACATTGTATGTACGTAGGAGGGGAATGTCAAAGTAGTTCTAACGCCCAATTAATGGGCTTTTATTGCTGGCTAACATTGCGAGGAACGAGCACAGCCAGCTGTAAAAGTCCCGTTGAATTGCTTGTTATATGCCTGACAAACCTAAACATAAATACACAAGCGACTAGTAAAAGATGGTAGTAATAAACGCACTATAAATTGAGCTACCCACAAATGCCAGTACGAAATAATAGCTTTGTTACATTACGAAGTAATAAAAACAACAAAGCTTATTAGTGACTATTGGAAAACTATAATAGCGAAACCCGTAGCAACGTTTACAAAAGTACGTTTGATAACAATATTTTTAGCTAAACCAACAATACAATTTGAGTGCATATAACGCCTCATTCAGAGGCAATAAAATAGCTGGTTAAAATTAGCGAGGCACGAGCAAAAACCAGCTGTTTTTTGTCCTGCTGAAATGACTTGTTAGCCGTACTTCACTCTAAAAAATCATTTATCCAAGAAATATGACTTTTATTAACCGCTTTAAATGGTATTAAAGAGTTAAAATCTAATTCCCAGCGTTTAAATAGAATAAACAATTGATTAATTGTGTCCTGTTTCACAGGTTCATTTAGCTCAATAAACAAATCTAAACCTTGGCCTGATACGCTATGATAATCTGGTAATGAGTATATCCATTCAAAGAATTTATTTTCGTCAACTGGCTCCCAAAACGTTGGGCCTTGTACTACGATTCTCACGATAACTCCTGTACGGCTAACGCCTCACTAAGAGGCAAATAATAGTTGGTTAAAATAAGCGACGAAGGAGCAAAAACCAACTGTTATTTGTCCTGCTTGAGTGACTTGTTATATTTTTTCAGCTCTTTCTCTACTAGCATGTGACATGCTTTAGTAACTGTTTTTGGATAGTTTTTTGAACTAGGATGTTCGAAGCTACATACTAACTGTACAGCCTTTGAACTTTTACTGTTTGAAAAAAAATCCTCTTTAACTGTGAGCTGAAACCCCTCATCCATTGCCATAGGTGTTATATAATTATATTCCTTCTGAATTTTTGCCTTTATATCACTACCTAATAAATTAGCTCTAATCGAGTTTGCAACTTTAAGTTTTTCTATTTTAGGCGCATCTAATTCAATAGGGATCATTACTTCTGCATAAAGATTTGAGTTTTGAGATGATACATAACTCCAAAAATTCCAGCCCGCCGGTACCCAAAAATAAAATCCAAAAATTAAGAAGCCTAACAAATATAAATGATGAACTCTTATTCCTGGAGCTAAAATTGATTTAGAAGGTTTTCTGGGGTTAACGTACACGTCGACTTTCCAACCTTTACCGTACGCCCCTAAAATATCTTCTGCCTGCGACTTTATATTACTACTCCCAACCGCCACAGCGACATAATCGTTAATATATTTCCTCCCATCATAGAAGTACTCATACTCAATTTCAGGACCGTACATCATGTCTCCATCAGAATCATAAGTTCCTTTTAATTCAGATTTAGTGATTACAGCTTCTGTCTTATGCCAGAGATAAGATCGATAACTAAACAACAAGAACAGTAAATAAATAGCAATCGCTATATTTATTAAAGCAGAGATTACAACTCCGCCATCAAACTCCATACGCCGACCTCAAGAAAAATATAACGCCCAATTAATGGGCTTTTATTGCTGGCTAAAATTGCGAGGAACGAGCACAGCCAGCTGTAAAAGTCCCGTTGAATTGCTTGTTATATGCCTGATAAACCTGAACTTAAATACATAAGCAACTAGTAAAAACCGGTAGTAATAAACGCACTATAAATTGAGCTACCCACAAATGCCAGAACGAAATAATAGCTTTGCCACAAAAGTCTCTTTAAAAAGGCAAAGCTTATTAGTGACTAGTGAAAAACTACAATAGCGAAACTCGTAATAGCACATAAAAAAGTAAGAGTTAACAAACAAATTTTTAGCTAAAGCCCCCTACTTCATGAATTGCATATAACGCCTCGTTAAGAGGCAAAAAATTGTTGGCTAATATTAGCGACGAAGGAGCAAAAGCCAACTGTTTTTTGTCCTTTTAAACGACTTGTTAGAGTTTCATTGCTCTGATTTTAAAAATCTTTGGTAGTGATTTTCCACGTCACCTTTGGATAACAATTTACCCTCAGACTCTCTATCTAGCAAAGTTTCCATGTAAGAGAGTATATTTTCGTGAGTTAACTCTTTTTGATTTGGAAAAAATTCATTAGGTGCGATTTTAAAATCCAACCAACTTCCGTCGTCGTCAAATGCAATATGAGAACCCCATTTTGAAATGAATAATTCACCATCACGATCATCAAGCACGATACTTACTTCGTAATAATAAGAGTCCTCATCAAATGATTCTGAATATGGAAACTCTTCGCCATTTTCACTGACGATGATTTTATCGTATGACATGAAGAAACTCTAACGCCCAATTAATGGGCTTTTATTGCTGGCTATAATTGCGAGGAACGAGCACAGCCAGCTGTAAAAGTCCCGTTGAATTGCTTGTTATATGCCTGATAAACCTGAACTAAAATACAAAAGCCGGAAGTAAAAGACGGTAGTAATAAACACACTATAAATTGAGCTACCCACAAATGCTAGAACGAAATAATAGCTTTGTTACATTACGCAGTAATAAAAACAACAAAGCTTATTAGTGACTAGTGAAAAACGACAATAGCGAAACTCATAGCAGCGTTTACAAAAGCACCTTTGATAAAAACATTTTTAGCTAAACCAACCATACTATTTGAGTGCATATAACGCCCCATTAAGAGGCTAAAAATAGTAGGCTATAATCGAGCGAAGCGAAGAGCCTGCTGTTTTAGTCCTACTTGAATGGCTTGTTAGCTATTTATTATAATTCATCCGATATTTTCTTAGATATAAATTTATAAAAAAATAAAATTGAATCTCCGTCACCATTGTACAAGTGCTTTTCTGCCTTAGCATGAGGGGAAGCCATTACCCCTTCCTTTAAATTTATACCCATATCCCCTTCAGGATAGTAAGCCCAGTTACCACCTAGGTTTGATATGAGTGCTTCTCCTAGAAAAGTACCAATAAGACTTACCAGTTTATCTTTTGAATCATCATCCGCTTGATCACGAACAGTATTAATAAAGTTATCTAATACCTCTATAGATTCGATGTTATATCCAAGTTCAAAGTCATATTGTTCTTCAAACATATTTTTAGTATATGAAACATATGCATTGAGAGCATCCAATGCTTCACCGGTTACTGGTTGATACGTGTTTTTTACTTCGGTCATACACTTCTCCTTGTTATAAAACTAAAATAGCCAACGCCCAATTAATGGGCTTTTATTGCTGGCTAAATTTGCGAGGAACGAGCACAGCCAGCTGTAAAAGTCCCGTTGAATTGCTTGTTATATGCCTGATAAACCTAAACTTAAATACAAAAGTTAGAAGTAAAAGACGGTAGTAATAAATGAACTATAAATTGAGCTACTCACAAATGCTAGTACGAAATAATAGCTTTGCCAACAAAGTCTTTTAAATACGCAAAGCTTATTAGTTACTATTGGAAAACTACAATAGCGAAACTCGTAGCAGCGTTTACAAAAGTAAAAGTTAATAACCGAATTATTAGCTAAAGCACCCTACTACATGAATTGCATATAACGCCCAATTAATGGGCTTTTATTGCTGGCTAAAATTGCGAGGAACGAGCACAGCCAGCTGTAAAAGTCCCGTTGAATTTCTTGTTATATGCCTGATAAACCTAAACATAAATACACAAGCAACTAGTAAAAGGCGGTAGTAATAACCACACTATAAATTGAGCTACCCACAAAAGCCAGAACGAAATAATAGCTTTGCCACAAAAGTCTCTTTAACAAGGCAAAGCTTATTAGTGGCTATTGAAAAACGATAATAGCGAAACCCGTAGCAGCGTTTACAAAAGTAAAAGTTAATAACCAAATTATTAGCTAAAGCACCCTACTTCATGAATTGCATATAACGCCTCATTCAGAGGCTAAAAATTGTTGGCCAAAATGGCGAGGCACGAGCAACGGCCAGCTGTTTTTAGTCCTTTGCAATGCCTTGTTAGAGTTTTTTTGATAGCGTCTTGTATTGACAAAAATACACGGCAGCTGAATATAAACCTACCAGCATAAAATACAAACCAGATTTAGAGCGTATCATATTGCTAGATATAAAATCAGGCAATGAAAATATTAAAAAGAAAACTGCTATACATCCAGAAAATACAGCAATAACCTTTCTGAGAAATTCAAAGTGATAACTTAAAAAGTTAAGAGCTACTAGAAAAAACACATAAATTAAAGTTAAACCATGAACTTCAGCATGACCAAAAAATGCAAGCGACCAAAGCCCTAACAAGATTCCAATACCACCGATTATCGTAGAACATTTATTAATTCCGGAGTCAGGATCTACAAAATTTAATTTATAACGATACTTGTTCGTCAATGAACACTCCAAAACTCTAACGCCCAATTAATGGGCTTTTATTGCTGGCTTATAATGTTGAGGAACGAAACAGCCAGCTGTAAAAGTCCCGTTGAATTGCTTGTTATATGCCTGATAAACCTGAACTTAAATACATAAGTTAAAAGTAAAAGACGGTAGTAATAAATGCACTATAAATTGAGCTACCCACAATTGCCAGAACGAAATAATAGCTTTACCACAAAAATGTCTTTAACAAGGTAAAGCTTATTAGTGACCATTGGAAAACTAGAATAGCGAAACCCGTAGTAGCGTTTACAAAAGCACCTTTGATAAAAACATTTTTAGCTAAACCAACAATACGATTTGAGTGCATATAACGCCCAAATAACAGGCTAAAAAATAGTGGGCTAAAATGAAGCGGAGCGAACAGCCCGCTGTTTTTAGTCCTTGTTGATTTTCTTGTTAGGCATATATTACACCTAGCTGATTATTATTAAATTCTTACACCATTTGCAAAACTGCAATTAGGAAAGAAAGGATAACGATCGACGGGCTTAAGCTCAATAATATTTATTTTACTTACTTTATCAGATTCTACTTTTTGCTCAATTTCAAAGTAAAACCACCAACGTTCGTTAAATGATGTAAATTCTATATAAGGATAACTTCTTATTTTCCAATGTCCTTTGAGATGATCTGTTCGCTCGTGCGTTTTGTTAGCAAAAGTGAGTAGATAGGTGTTATCCTTGTTTATACGAAGGCTCACTAAAGTATCGCAATTTCGACTTTCGTAATCATTAGCTAGATCTTGATTAGCAATTTTATCTTTTTGTTTTATTCCTTCTGGGAGTAAAAACAAACCAACACTATTTTTGCTGTACCAATGATTACCAGACACAAGTGCTTCCACACTAGGAATAGTCCAACCTATTTCAGAAAGTGAATTTATTAAAGTATCTAAAGTTTTATCTCCTTTAATAAATGGAGAATAAAGGAGTGTTGATTGATGAATTGTTTCTGGAAATGAAAGATTATTGGTTACAACGTTAAAGTTAGACTGGTCTAATTTTAAGCTTATTTTTTCTATTTCTATATCAGATAAATAACGCGTATATAAATGAACTTCAGTAGAAGAACACGCCAATAAAGTAATACTAAATATTATAACACTCAAAAATTTCATTAAATCGCATCCCTACGAATATGCCTAACGCCCAATTAATGGGCTTTTATTGCTGGCTAAAATAGCGAGGAACGAGCACAGCCAGCTGTAAAAGTCCCGTTGAATTGCTTGTTATATGCCTGATAAAACTGAACTTAAATACAAAAGTTAGAAGTAAAAAACGGTAGTAATAAACGCACTATAAATTGAGCTACCCACAAATACCAGAACGAAATAATAGCTTTGTTACATTACGCAGTAATAAAAACAACAAAGCTTATTAGTGACTATTGAAAAACCATAATAGCGAAACCCGTAGCAGCGTTTACAAAAGCACCTTTGGTAAAAACATTTTTAGCTAAACCAACCATACTATTTGAGTGCATATAACGCCCTATTAACAGGCAAAAAATTGTTTGCTAAAATGTTGAGGAACGAAAACAGCAAACTGTTTTTTGTCCTTGTTTAATAGCTTGTTATACGGTTATTTCCCACCAGCAACATCGACGAACGTACCTGTGATAAATGATGCTTCATTTGATAGCAGAAACGCAATAGAAGCAGCAACCTCTTTAGGTGTACCACCACGTCGTAAAGGTATTAATGGTTTAACGCGTTCAACTCTATTAGGTTCACCGCCATCTCCATGCATATCAGTATATATAAAGCCGGGTCGAACACAGTTTACCCGAATATTTTGATTAGCAACTTCAAGAGACAAACCAATTGTTAATGTATCAATTGCTCCTTTTGATGAAGCATAGTCCACGTACTCACCAGCAGAGCCTAGCCTTGATGCAGCCGAAGATACATTAACAATTGAACCACCATTTTTCATTCTGTTGATTGCTTCACGACAACACAAAAAATAACTGGTGACATTTGTCGTGAGAATTTTATTAATTCTTTCTGCTGTCATTTCTGACACACGCATTTGCGGTAACAATATACCTGCGTTATTTACTAAATGGGTTATTTGACCTAATGATTTATCTATGGTGTCAAATAAACGAATTACATTATCTTCTTTTGATACATCCGCTTGTACGGCGATAGCCGTACCACCGTCTTTTTCTATGCACGATACAACCTTGGTTGCCTCAGCTTTATTCGAAATATAATTAACGCATACAACATAATTCTGTTTTGCTAGATATTTAGATGTCGCAGCACCGATCCCTCGACTACCGCCCGTAACTAAAACTATCGGCTTCATCAATACTCCGTTTACCGTATAACGCCCAATTAATGGGCTTTTATCGCTGGCTATAATTTGCGAGGAACGAGCGCAGCCAGCTGTAAAAGTCCCGTTGAATTGCTTGTTATATGCCTGATTAACTTTAACTTAATTACTGAAGTTTAAAGTAAAAGACGGTAGTAATAACTGCACTATAAATTGAGCTACCCACAAATGCCAGAACGAAATAATAGCTTTGTTACATTACGTAGTAATAAAAACAACAAAGCTTATTAGTGACTATTGAATAACTACAATAGCGAAACTCGTAGCAGCGTTTACAAAAGTAAGATTGATAACAATATTTTTAGCTAAACCAACCATACTATTTGAGTGCATATAACGCTTTGCTAATGGGCAAAATACCGTTTGCTAAAATTGGCGAGGTACGAGCCGAGCAAACTGTATTTTGTCCTGTTAAGCAACTTGTTATGTGTAAAACCAAGTAAAAAACTTAGCCTGAACAATAACGAAGCTACCCTTAATTAAAATTATCCTTGAGCCATTTAAGCCCAAACGAGAATGAAATAATAGCTTTACCACAAAACTTGTTTTGTAATTGCGTAAAGCTTATTAGTGGTGGCAACCAAACTTATAATGGCGAAACACACCACTTAATTTTTAATATTTCTTTTTTTTTAGTTACAAACATATAACGCCTCATTCAGAGGCAAATAATTGTTGGTTAAAATAGCGAGGCACGAGCAACAACCAACTGTTATTTGTCCTGCTGCAATGCCTTGTTATATGGCGCTTACTTTAACTTTATATAGTCTTTATTTAATAGATAACTTGCAAAACCAAAATACAGGGCACCACCTAGATATGCAACTGGGAAGTGATCAACTAAAGTAATATAAATGGTTAAGCCTATGATTATTAAAAATACAATCAAGCATAACGCAGCCATAACTCTACCAATAATATAAATGTTTTGAGCAAATAACTTTAAGATAAATAAAACAGCCAAACCAATAACATTAACGACTATAATTTTTAAGTCATCTTCGTGAGCGAAGCCTGTATCTGGGTGATAATAAAAAATACCATGTGCAAAAAAGCAGACGACCAGCATTCCCCAAAAACCATATAATACCCAAGTAGATGAATCAAAAAATTCACTAGTTGAGTTAGGTGTTGGAAAAGATGCTTTGTACCGATTCTGATTCAAGTGCACGCGCCTTATAACGCCCAATTAATGGGCTTTTATTGCTGGCTAAAATTTGCGAGGAACGAGCACAGCCAGCTGTAAAAGTCCCGTTGAATTGCTTGTTATATGCCGGATGCCACCGCCCGTACTTTGCAACTATGATACAACTTTTTATCTAGAATCTTACCACTTGGGATTGCTATTGCTATAGTTGCAGAGGTATTTAGAATTACATCTTTATTGGTTGGACTTGTTATATGAAACTCAATTCTGTCTTTATCGAGTTCTAAAACCTCAGCGCAAACCAAGCAACTTTTACCGTAAATTTCGTCAGCGTATACGGCGACTTTATCAAGGGATTTATCTAAAAGAGGTTTATCAATATCCAATTCGATTTCGTTAACACATAGCTCAATAGCTTTTGCGAAATTACAAAATAAACATATTGAAATTAGTGCTAAAAGTTGAATTCTACGCATAGTTCCCTTAGGCATATAACGCCCAGCTAAGCCGCCGGAACGGAGTTGTTTGTTTTGTGCGAGCGTAGCGGAAAAGCACAAAACGAGCAACGCAGTGGAGGTCGGTTTGAGCTGTTTGTTATGTGCTGCTAAGCTCACCAAGTATCTCTCTGATTTCTGATAGACCCTTTTCATTTAGCACGTAGCAACCATCATCGTTTTTGGCTTGAAAATCATCGTACGCCCAAAGAACCTCTACACGCTCTCTGATCTTATCCAACTGCTTATCGAAAATTGGAACACTTAGAAAATCATCCCATAGATCTTCACTCACAACTCCTGATTCCATTTTAAGCAATATAGCTTCAACTTCTTCGCGACTTCTTTCGACTCTCTTTTCGAGCAACTGAGAAAAGAACGCGACACCCGTGCCTATTGCTAACACAGGAAGCCATATTATCCATTTTAATAAATCGAAAACTTTCATTTCATGACTTGCACATAACGCCCAATTAATGGGCTTTTATTGCTGGCTAAAATTTGCGAGGGACGAGCACAGCCAGCTGTAAAAGTCCCGTTGAATTGCTTGTTATATGCCTGATAAACCTAAACATAAATACACAAGCAACTAGTAAAAACCGATAGTAATAAACGCACTATAAATTGAGCTACCCACAAATACCAGAACGAAATAATAGCTTTGCCAACAAAAGTTTTTTAAATAGGCAAAGCTTATTAGTGACTAGTGAAAAACTACAATAGCGAAACTCGTAGCAGCGTTTACAAAAGTAAGGTTGATAACCAAATTGTTAGCTAAGCACCCTGCTTCATGAATTGCATATAACGCCCAATTAATGGGCTTTTATTGCTGGCTATAATTGCGAGGAACGAGCACAGCCAGCTGTAAAAGTCCCGTTGAATTGCTTGTTATATGCCTGATAAACCTAAACATAAATACATAAGCAACTAGTAAAAGATGGTAGTTATAAACGCACTATAAATTGAGCTACCCACAAATGCCAGAACGAAATAATAGCTTTGCCAACAAAAGTCTTTTAAATAGGCAAAGCTTATTAGTGACTATTAAAAAAGGATAATAGCGAAACCCGTAGCAGCACATACAAAAGTAAAAGTTAATAACCCAAAATTAGCTAAAGCACCCTACTACATTAATTGCATATAACGCCCAATTAATGTAATGCCGTTCACTTAAGGTGAGCGGCATTTCTTTTTTTAACAGGGTACCTATTCTTAGAACACTTCAATTCTCGCGGATAACTCCGCTCTCTACGTGCTGGCAATACAAACTGTTTGGCACTTTTGGTTATATCCATAACAAATTTTGACACATTTCCTGGCGAACAAAATGGCAACATAGTCAGTTGATAAATTATGTGCATTGAAGCACCATGAAAACTTAATTGGTTTGGATGTATTGAATCGAGTGACTTTGCCATTAATACCATTTGATAACGGATCAGATTATAAGCGAGTAATATCCCCCACAACTCTTGTTTTATAAGCTCAGGTTGATTACTACGCAAGGTAAATTGGCTATCAAGTAGTGACTGCTTCATTTCTCTAAAACCAAGTTCTATCTCCCACCGATGTCCGTATAAATCGACAATATCAGCGACAGGAAACTTCATTGCATCCGTCATAGACGTTAACACTTCGCACGCTTTACCATTAACCTTTCTCGATACTAATCGAGCTTCAATTGATTCAGGTAATTCAGGAAACTTCTTTCGTGCTTGGGGACAGGCGGTTAAACGAACTATTTTATCTTGGCGTCCTAATGAACGAACAATGTCATATTGTACGTTCTTTTTTAGCGGTATCAGCCAATGACGTGATATTCCCGTGGATTGCCAACGATAAAGTAATCCAAGCGAGTAGAAGCCTCTATCAAATAGTGTCAAGCTATGATCTGGTGTTGTTTCAACTAGCGAGCCAGCTAATTTCATTTCGTTAATATCAACACTATCAAAAGCACTTTGTGTTAATAAATGACTTGTTAATTCCATCTGGCATACCATGCGCACTTGGGGGTAACTTGCCTTGCCATGAGAGTTTCCTGTACGTGCAAAATATTCATTATTTTCTTTTGAGTCAGGTGTTCGCCATACAACGCCATCAACACCTAATAGTGTCAATCCACACCATGTGGGGTGAGTAGACTCCTCATGCCATAGCGATTGTGTTTTATTAAAAATAGATTCTATTGCTTTATGACCAAGTTTCTTTCTTGCTTGTGTTACGGCACTAGGTGCAACATAGGGGGCACCGTTAGGTAGAATGATATCAAGCTGATTAACTAATTGGCGAATAGACATTTTACGAAATAAAGCCATACCAATAACAGCCCACACCATTTGCTCCATAGGAAGCTTGCGCTTCCTTATGGTCGCAATACCTGACTGAGCCAACGCTTCATCAACGATGCTTGGGTCTAATAATTCATTTAATCCTGTAAATTCAGTAAAACTATTTTGTGAAACTTGTGATAAGGCGGTAGAGAGTTGCAAAAGAAAAGGCTCCTGAATAAATTCAGAAGCCTTTATATACTAACCAGAAGATCGGTCAATGGATCGTTAAACATTTCTTAACTGATCGGCATTACCAATTAATGGGCTTTTATTGCTGGCTATAATTTGCGAGGAACGAGCACAGCCAGCTGTAAAAGTCCCGTTGAATTGCTTGTTATATGCCTGATAAAACTGAACATAAATACACAAGTTCAAAGTAAAAGACGGTAGTAATAACCGCACTATAAATTGAGCTACCCACAAATACCAGAACGAAATAATAGCTTTGCCACAAAAGTCTCTTTAACAAGGCAAAGCTTATTAGTGACTATTGAAAAACCATAATAGCGAAACCCGTAGCAGCGTTTACAAAAGCACCTTTGATAAAAACATTTTTAGCTAAACCAACCATACTATTTGAGTGCATATAACGCCCAATTAAGGGGCTAATAAATAGATAATTGGACTCCCTCACCCTTAACGAGTGAGGTAATATTGTAGTTACCACACCAAAATATTATAAAGAGTCCTAATATGTATCGTACTAGAGTTGGCGTTGATTTAGCAAAAAAAGTTATTCAAGTTTGTATTTATAGAAACAATAAAGTGCAGTCGAATATCGAAATGACACCGGAAGAATTCCTTTATTGGCTTATCAACAATAAACCCGTTACGATAATATTTGAAGCTTGTAGTACGTCTAACTACTGGAAACAAAAAGCCATTGAAGCAGGTCATGATGCCAGGTTAGTTTCAGCGAAACTGGTATCAGTCGTCAGACAAAGTCAAAAAACAGATAAAAACGATGCCCTCGCTATTGTTCAGACCACCTTCATGCCAGATGTGACTTATATTGGCGGAAAAACGGTTGAGCAACAACAACTACAGTCCATTAAACGCTTAAGAGAATTATCGGTTAAACAACGCGACGCCTCTCAAAAACAACTCATTGCTTTGCTTTTTGAATTAAACATCAAAATTTCAAGTCGTAGAGGAGGAATAATTTCAGCAATAGAAGGTGTGTTAGAAGATGCCTGCAATGGCTTGTCAACAGAGTTCCGCAGGGCTATTTTCTTAGCAAAAGAGCACTTGAGAGGGCTGTTTGAAGATATTAAGCATTATGATAACTGTATGGAACGTTCGGTTTCTGCCCACCCAGAATGTAAAAAGCTCACTAAGCTAGAAGGTGTTGGTCCAATGAATGCGATTAACCTTTATATTGCGTTGGGCTGTTTAGATATTGGGTATTTCAGTAAAGGAAAAGACGCCTCAGCCTGTATTGGCTTAACGCCGATACAGCATTCATCAGGCGGCTTAGTTAAGTTAGGCTCTATAGGGAAGTTTTGCAAAAATAGTCGGCTAAGAAGTCAACTAATCTGTGGCGCAACTGCAGCAGTTCAGCACGCAATGAAGCGAAAAGCTAAAACAAAAAAAGATGCCTGGATCCAAAGCTTAGTTGAACGTAGAGGTAAAAAGTGTGCTGCAGTAGCGTTAGCAAATAAAACAGTAAGAACAGCGTTTGCGATGTTAACGCAAGGTACAGAATACAAAGCTGAATTACTCGCAGCTTAATACGAGTTCAAACGACAAAATGCACTAACGAAGATAAAAATCAACTGGTTTAGTCAGTAGCCAACTAAGAGCCTAGCGCTCGCTTTATAGATTTGACAACCAGTTCGCGTAAATATCAAAGAGCCTGAGATAGCTTCTCATTTAGAGCTCGTACATAAGTATGCATTAATTTCTTTGTTTTAAGTTTTGTTGTTGACAGGAGGGAGTCCACATAAGTTGGCTAAAATAGCGAACGAAGTGAGACTAGCCAACTGTTTTTAGTCCCACTTGAATTGCTTGTTATGCTTTTAGTTTACCGTTCTTTATTTGATTGGGAAAGGACGGAAGCAGCTAACTCTTTGGTATCAGAATTATACTTGGTACTTTTTAATACTTTAGAAGCTAAATCTTCCAACTCAGCTCCAGTTTGTTTACTTTTAGACTTTTGAGATAAAGCTGATGCAGCAAGCTTTTTAGCTGTTTGCGAAGCGTTATTATCCGTCAAGGTTTTAGCTGCTTTTGATGCAACCTTTTTCGATGTAGCTTTTGTGTTTTTAGGCATAGTGCCTCCATGTGGTTTATTAAAGTTCGAAGCAACGACTTCATTAAATTACATGGGGACGAAGTACTGACAATTCAACCAGTACTGATTAAATACTCATGACTTCAGAAAAGCATAACGCCCCAATAAGGGGCTGATAATTGTTTGCTAAAATGTGAAGCGGAGCGGAACCGAGCAAACTGTTAGCAGTCCCGTATTAATTGGCTTGTTATATGCCAACTACTCAATTATTAATTTATAAAGTGCGTATATTGGCAGAAGCACTAACCATAACCCTAATGACATT
Organism: Pseudocolwellia sp. G5-9; assembly: GCF_055808995.1. Lineage (NCBI taxonomy): Bacteria > Pseudomonadati > Pseudomonadota > Gammaproteobacteria > Alteromonadales > Colwelliaceae > Pseudocolwellia > Pseudocolwellia sp. G5-9. The sequence goes on along the minus strand of NZ_CM147893.1, from coordinate 566,905 downwards.
TGAAATATTAGAGCTTGCCACCATGGAACTTCTGTTGCTTCGGTTTCATCCCATTTATCATCAGTTAGCACAACCGAATTAAAATCAGCTTTGAAGAACTCGTCTACATTTGAATTTTTCTCATTCAACGCTTGATCAATAGCTCCCTTTAAAGCAATTAAACCTGCTTCATTTCCTACAACACAATCAACATAAGTTTCACTATTGATTTTCACCCAAGGCTTTTCATTCATGCCGAAATCTCATTGGCTTATAACGCCTCATTCAGAGGCTAAAAATTGTTGGCCAAAATAGCGAGGCACGAGCAACGGCCAGCTGTTTTTAGTCCTTTGCAATGCCTTGTTATATGCCTGATAAACTTTAACTTAATTACTGACGTTCAAAGTAAAAGACGGTAGTAATAAACGTACTATAAATTGAGCTACCTACAAATGCCAGTACGAAATAATAGCTTTGTTACATTACGAAGTAATAAAAACAACAAAGCTTATTAGTGACTATTGAAAAACTACAATAGCGAAACCCGTAGCAGCGTTTACAAAAGCACCTTTGATAAAAACATTTTTAGCTAAACCAACCATACGATTTGAGTGCATATAACGCCCAATTAATGGGCTTTTATTGCTGGCTAAAATTGCGAGGAACGAGCACAGCCAGCTGTAAAAGTCCCGTTGAATTGCTTGTTATATGCCTGATTAACTTAAACATAAATACACAAATTCAAAGTAAAAGACGGTAGTAATAAACGCACTATAAATTGAGCTACCCACAAATGCCAGAGCGAAATAATAGCTTTGTTACATTACGAAGTAATAAAAACAACAAAGCTTATTAGTGACTATTGAAAAACTACAATAGCGAAACCCGTAGCAGCGTTTACAAAAGTAAAAGTTAACAACCAAATTATTAGCTAAAGCACCCTACTTCATGAATTGCATATAACGCCGTTTTAAGCGGCAAATTGCAGTTGGCTAAAATAAGTGAGGCACGAACAAAAAGCCAACTGTAATTTGTCCGGCTTGAAAACCCTTGTTAGGTGCGAAATGGCAGAGGATATTTTAATGTGATTTTCTCTGTACTTATTTCTCGTGAACCAAACCTTGGATCGAAGAAGTACCAAATATTAAATTTTCTTTCACTATTCCAAGTGTCATGCTTAAGGTTATCCCATCCCAAATACGAAGCAATATTATTTGCTACTGCCAATTTAGCAGGTGAAGATGCTTTACCTTGAAATGCACTCATTACAGCACCCAATAAAAAATCTGCTATTTGGATATGCTCAGAATCCTTAGAGTCTTTAGTAACTACACTTTTAATTAGTGCTTCACCACCAAGTTCCTTTTTTAACATGCTGTTAGCTATTTTATGAAAAGCTTCATCTGCTTTTTTATATCTTGATGGTAGAGGATCTACTTCAATTCGAAATTCACATTCACGATTAGGGTGAGCCTTTAACACGGCCTTAATTTTCGCGGAAATAAGCTGTGTGAAGTGTTTTCTCATTGCTAAATCGTAATCACCATCATGAAAAGATTTGTCGACCATACCTTTTCTAATAACAATACAATGGAATGCTAACCAAGAATTTTTAAAGAACATATCAATTAGTTCGGAATAAAACTCTGCATACCTTTTACTGTGCGCTTTTTGCCACTTGATTTCATCATGCATGCGATGCTTTTCACGAAGTTCACGGATTATTCGAGTGAAATCCCCCCGTCTTTGGTATTTCATCCACAGAGAGCCAAACCCATAATAGACTTGCCCATCAATACCTGATTCATCGCATCCAACATGCCAGATTAATTTACCAAGACTCATCCGTGACTCCTATAGCACCTAACGCCCAATTAATGGGCTTTTATTGCTGGCTATAATTTGCGAGGGACGAGCACAGCCAGCTGTAAAAGTCCCGTTGAATTGCTTGTTATATGCCTGATAAACCTAAACATAAATACACAAGCAACTAGTAAAAGACGGTAGTAATAAACGCACTATAAATTGAGCTACCCACAAATGCCAGTACGAAATAATAGCTTTGTTACATTACGAAGTAATAAAAACAACAAAGCTTATTAGTGACTATTGAAAAACTAGAATAGCGAAACTCGTAGCAGCACTTACAAAAGTAAAAGTTAATAACCAAATTATTAGCTAAAGCACCCTACTACATGAATTGCATATAACGCCTCATTAAGAGGCAAAAAATTGTTGGCTAAAATCAGCGACGAAGGAGCAACAGCCAACTGTTTTTTGTCCTTTTGAATGACTTGTTAGCAGTACATTACACTGCCTCAATGTTACTGCCCTTAAACCACAAGCAATCATTATCTAAGTCTATTTCGTTAGATAACTCATCGTATGGATCCAAACTTAAATAAACCATACCGTCATTTACAATAAGCTTGCATTGACTAATGTAACTAGCTGAAAAGTCTTCGTAAAGTAAATATTCAGTAAGGTTATGAATCTTGTATGAATAAGAGGTGCCATCATTTGTCATAAGCTTAACTTCAGCGAAATTATTAGATGTTTCCCAATCGTATCCGATAGTGATTTGAGATAGCATTTTATCTCTGAAACTAGATGAGTCCACGAAACCTTCCTTGTACTGCTAACGCCCAATTAATGGGCTTTTATCGCTGGCTAAAATTGCGAGGAACGAGCACAGCCAGCTGTAAAAGTCCCGTTGAATTGCTTGTTATATGCCTGATAAACTTTAACTTAATTACTGAAGTTCAAAGTAAAAGACGGTAGTAATAAATGCACTATAAATTGAGCTACCCACAAATACCAGAACGAAATAATAGCTTTGCCACAAAAGTCTCTTTAAAAAGGCAAAGCTTATTAGTGACTATTGAAAAACTATAATAGCGAAACCAGTAGCAGCACTAACAAAAGTATCTTTGATAAAAACAATTTCAGCTAAAGCACCCTACTACATGAATTGCATATAACGCCCAATTAATGGGCTTTTATTGCTGGCTAAAATTTGCGAGGAACGAGCACAGCCTGCTGTAAAAGTCCCGTTGAATTGCTTGTTATGTACAATTACTGCTTTGATTAACTTCTTTTTCTTGATAGCCAAAAAACTTAGTACCTGATTGATTATTTTCTTTACGCTGATATAAAAGACGAATGTATAAGAAAAATAATACTAGCGGTCCAGCTATTAAACCTAAACAAAAGATAATTATCTGGGTGAATTGTGAATAACCTAATTCCATTGCCCATTTAGCACTCAAAATCCCAAATAAAAAAGCTACCGAACCCGTTGTTAAATTTATATCCATATTACTCTCCATAGTTAGATTTACACAATTTGTACATAACGCCCAATTAATGGGCTTTTATTACTGGCTTAAAATGTTGAGGAACGAAACAGCCAGCTGTAAAAGTCCCGTTGAATTGCTTGTTATATGCCTGATAAACCTGAACATAAATACTAAAGTTCAAAGTAAAAGACGGTAGTAATAAATGCACTATAAATTGAGCTACCCACAAAAGCCAGAACGAAATAATAGCTTTGCCAACAAAAGTCTTTTAAATAGGCAAAGCTTATTAGTGACCATTGAATAACTAAAATAGCGAAACTCGTAGCAGCGTTTACAAAGGTAAAAGTTGATAACCAAATTATTAGCTAAAGCACCCTACTACATGAATTGCATATAACGCCTAAATAAGAGGCTAAATATAGTGGGCTAAAATGGAGCGAAGCGAACAGCCCGCTGTATTTAGTCCTGCTTGATTTTCTTGTTATGTAACGCTACCACGATACGTGACCGAGTACTTCTTTATAAGATGCCATAGATGTATAAAAGGCATATTTTACGCTTAGCTTTTTAATAAATACTTGATAAAAAAACACGGGTAATAACCAAATAACAAATAAAACCACCTGAACAAACAAAGCTATAAAAACAAACTCATTACCCAGACCGTCAACAATAAAAAATACGATTACAAAAAAATTAATAATAACAAACGCCCAAATTGCCCAACGAGCATCTTTTATCAATTGTCGTAACTCTTTAACATTACCTTTAGATTGCATCATATTTTTTTAGTTACATAACGCCCAATTAACAGGCAAAAAATAGTTGGTTAAAATCAGCGACGAAGGAGCAAAAACCAACTGTTTTTTGTCCTTGTTTAATTTCTTGTTAGCTATACATAGCCACCAAGCTTTCCCATTTTTTACTTAGCTTGAAAGGCACTAAAAAAGATGCAACTACAGGTATAAATAATGCAATGTAACTAGGGATTTCACCATACTCCATAAAGAAGTATGCGAGTTCGTCTCGACCTTGTTGAGTCCAATCGTAGACTAAGAAAGAAGATACACACTCAAACAACACTATAATTGGTGCAACTAAAGCAATAGAGCCATACGAAAGCACCAAACACACTATGCAAAATATAAACTTTTTAGGGATCTCTAATTTGGAAAATGCCACATAGAAACCAGCTATGTAGGCTGGAAACCAGAAAGCCAAAGATATTCCTAATATTGCGAGATACTCCATTATCTATCCTGTATAGCTAACGCCTCATTCAGAGGCAAATAATTGTTGGTTAAAATAGCGAGGCACGAGCAACAACCAACTGTTATTTGTCCTGCTGCAATGCCTTGTTAGCTGTTTGTACCCTGAACTTCCGGTTGTTTTTCTAGCACAACCAAAAGAAATGTAGCTATAGGCCCTAAAAATAAAGAAAGCAAAAACCATACTAACCCTCTCCTATTTTTACTTTGTGCTAATCCCGCATTTAATAAAGCTAAAGTTCCCATTCCTACAAAGAATTGGCCACCTTGTGCAATAATTTCACTTCCTGACATATAACTTCCTTAAATTGCTTAACCTGAATTATTGAAACTGCTAACGCCCAATTAATGGGCTTTTATTGCTGGCTAAAATTGCGAGGGACGAGCACAGCCAGCTGTAAAAGTCCCGTTGAATTGCTTGTTATATGCCTGATAAAACTGAACATAAATACACAAGTTCAAAGTAAAAGACGGTAGTAATAACCGCACTATAAATTGAGCTACCCACAAATACCAGAACGAAATAATAGCTTTGCCACAAAAGTCTCTTTAACAAGGCAAAGCTTATTAGTGGCTATTGAAAAACGATAATAGCGAAACCCGCAGCAGCACATAAAAAAGTAAGATTGATAACAATATTTTTAGCTAAACAAACAATACTATTTGAGTGCATATAACGCCCAATTAATGGGCTTTTATTGCTGGCTAAAATTGCGAGGAACGAGCACAGCCAGCTGTAAAAGTCCCGTTGAATTGCTTTTTATATGCCTGATAAACCTAAACTTAAATACAAAAGTCAGAAGTAAAAGACGGTAGTAATAAACGCACTATAAATTGAGCTACCCACAAATGCCAGAACGAAATAATAGCTTTGTTACATTACGTAGTAATAAAAACAACAAAGCTTATTAGTGACTATTGGAAAACTATAATAGCGAAACTCGTAGCAGCGCATAAAAAAGTAAAAGTTAGTAACTAAATTCTTAGCTAAACCACCTTACTACATGAATTGCATATAACGCCCAATTAATGGGCTTTTATTGCTGGCTAAAATAGCGAGGAACGAGCACAGCCAGCTGTAAAAGTCCCGTTGAATTGCTTGTTATATGCCTGATAAAACTGAACTTAAATACAAAAGTTAGAAGTAAAAAACGGTAGTAATAAACGCACTATAAATAGAGCTACCCACAAATACTAGAACGAAATAATAGCTTTGTTACATTACGTAGTAATAAAAACAACAAAGCTTATTAGTGGCTATTGAAAAACGATAATAGCGAAACCCGTAGCAGCACTTACAAAAGTAAATTTCATAACAACATTTTTATCTAAACCAGCAATACGATTTGAGTGCATATAACGCCCAATTAATGGGCTTTTATTGCTGGCTAAAATTGCGAGGGACGAGCACAGCCAGCTGTAAAAGTCCCGTTGAATTGCTTGTTATATGCCTGATAAACATAAACTTAAATACACAAGTCCAAAGTAAAAGGTGGTAGTAATAACCGCACTATAAATTGAGCTACCTACAAATGCCAGTACGAAATAATAGCTTTGTTACATTACGAAGTAATAAAAACAACAAAGCTTATTAGTGACTAGTGAACAACTATAATAGCGAAACTCGTAGCAGCGTTTACAAAAGTAAGATTGATCACAACATTTTTAGCTAAACCAGCCATACTATTTGAGTGCATATAACGCCCAATTAATGGGCTTTTATTGCTGGCTAACATTGCGAGGGACGAGCACAGCCAGCTGTAAAAGTCCCGTTGAATTGTTTGTTATATGCCTGATAAACCTGAACTTAAATACAAAAGCCAGAAGTAAAAACCGGTAGTAATAAACGCACTATAAATTGAGCTACCCACAATTACCAGAACGAAATAATAGCTTTGTTACATTACGTAGTAATAAAAACAACAAAGCTTATTAGTGACTATTGAAAAACCATAATAGCGAAACCCGTAGCAGCGTTTACAAAAGCACCTTTGATAAAAACATTTTTAGCTAAACCAACCATACTATTTGAGTGCATATAACGCCCACTTAAGGGGCAAAAAATTGTTGGCTAAAATGTAAGCGAAGCGAAACAGCCAACTGTTTTTTGTCCCGCTTGAAGTGCTTGTTATACGTACTTACACTGATTTTAAAAGGTTTTTTATTTTACCTAAAACCGTCGGTTCACGATCTATGACATCAATGATTTTAAGCCTCGCATAAAGTGCTACCAGAGCTTTTACACCATATGATTCAAAATTCACTTTAAGAATGTTGTCATCTCCTTTAACTTGACAAATTTCTTCGATTTTACCTTTCCCATATTCAGGGTGCTCCACCAAAGTTCCTGTTTTAACTAGCCCTATACTTTCGATTTCAAGCTGATTAATTACATTGTAATCTTTATTAAACACCGATATTCCCTGTACGTATAACGCCCTGTTAAGGGGCAAATTGTAGTTGGCTATAATGTGAGCGGAGCGAAACAGCCAACTGTAATTTGTCCCGCTTGAACAGCTTGTTAGCCTTACTATTTCACCAAGTTAAAAGATGTTTTTAAAGGAACTGAAACGCCTCTGATCAAATCTTTAATCTCAAAGTAAACTGTCCATTGCCCAAAAGGGTCTCCATTTTCGCCAATGTATTTAATAACTGTTTGAGTTAAAAATATAGACATTGGATCTACTTCTAATGTCCCTTGTGCACAAGGGACATTTAACTCATTAATTGAAAATGTTCCGTCAGGCTTTTCAACTTTAATATCACACAAAATATTAAAATTGCGTGCATTATCTAACTTTGGGTTAGCAAAGAAAGGAAGAATAGTGAGTTCTTGACCCAACTTTACGTCCTTGGCTTCGTTAAAGTAAGGCACATTTTCGCTTGGAGTCATCCATTTTTCTTCCCAATCTTTATCAGGCGTTACTAATAGCCAACCACCAAATCCTTTTACACTTTTTTGATTTTCAGTTTCGGGCGCTTGATCACCATTAGCTAATTTCCAATGAAAGTCGTCACTAGCAATTCCACTAAAAGAAATGAACAATAATATAAAAGGTAAAATTTTTCTCATGACTATCCTTGTAAGGCTAACGCCCAATTAATGGGCTTTTATTGCTGGCTAAATTTGCGAGGAACGAGCACAGCCAGCTGTAAAAGTCCCGTTGAATTGCTTGTTATATGCCTGATAAATCTAAACATAAATACAAAAGTTAGAAGTAAAAGACGGTAGTAATAGCCACACTATAAATTGAGCTACCCACAAATGCTAGAACGAAATAATAGCTTTGTTACATTACGCAGTAATAAAAACAACAAAGCTTATTAGTGGCTATTGAAAAACGATAATAGCGAAACCCGCAGCAGCACATAAAAAAGTAAGATTGATAACAATATTTTTAGCTAAACAAACAATACTATTTGAGTGCATATAACGCCCAATTAATGGGCTTTTATCGCTGGCTATAATTGCGAGGAACGAGCACAGCCAGCTGTAAAAGTCCCGTTGAATTGCTTGTTATATGCCTGATAAATTTAAACTTAATGACTGAAGTTTAAAGTAAAAGACGGTAGTAATAAATGCACTATAAATTGAGCTACCCACAAATGCCAGAACGAAATAATAGCTTTGTTACATTACGCAGTAATAAAAACAACAAAGCTTATTAGTGACTATTGAAAACTATAATAGCGAAACCCGTAGCAGCGCTTAAAAAATACGTTTGATCACAATATTTTTAGCTAAACCCACCATACTATTTGAGTGCATATAACGCCTCATTCAGAGGCTAAAAATTGTTGGCCAAAATGGCGAGGCACGAGCAACGGCCAGCTGTTTTTAGTCCTTTGCAATGACTTGTTATGTATTACTTACAAGAGACTTTAACTTACATGTTGTATGTGTACTTTTTAGAGTTAAACTACGGTGATTAGTACTGTGTTCACTTTTTTCACGAGTAATTGAAAAAATCAGTGAACTATTTTCAATATAATTTTTATTTAAACATGCTGTCATTATCTTATTGCTACTAGAGTTCATAGATTTTAAAGCATATCTAGTAACACTAACATCATTTGAATTTTTTACATCTAAGCTTATCCCCCCTAAACTCGTTTCATTGTTATTAGAAGTTTTCTTTAATTTGATAAGCAATAAATTAAGATCTACTCCACATAATGTTTTAGCGGGACTATATGTTATGTTTGAGACGTATTTTTTTATGATTATATCTTCACAACTAATGGCTAATGCAGAGTTGATAAATAAATAAAATATAATACTTAGAATGATTTTTTTAGAAATTTTAGATGAATTCAATGCGAAACTCCGTGTAATACATAACGCCCAATTAATGGGCTTTTATTGCTGGCTAAAATTTGCGAGGAACGAGCACAGCCAGCTGTAAAAGTCCCGTTGAATTGCTTGTTATATGCCTGATAAACCTAAACATAAATACACAAGCAACTAGTAAAAGACGGTAGTCATAAACACACTATAAATTGAGCTACCCACAAATGCCAGAACGAAATAATAGCTTTGTTACATTACGAAGTAATAAAAACAACAAAGCTTATTAGTGACTATTGATAAACGATAATAGCGAAACCCGTAGCAGCGTTTACAAAAGTAAAAGTTAATAACCAAATTGTTAGCTAAAGCACCCTACTACATGAATTGCATATAACGCCTCATTCAGAGGCTAAAAATTGATGGCCAAAATAGCGAGGCACGAGCAACAGCCAGCTGTTTTTAGTCCTTTGCAATGCCTTGTTATATGCCTGATAAACCTAAACATAAATACACAAGCAACTAGTAAAAACCGATAGTAATAAACGCACTATAAATTGAGCTACCCACAAATGCCAGTACGAAATAATAGCTTTGTTACATTACGAAGTAATAAAAACAACAAAGCTTATTAGTGGCTAGTGAAAAACTACAATAGCGAAACCCGTAGCAACGTTTACAAAAGTACGTTTGATAAAAACATTTTTAGCTAAACCAACCATACTATTTGAGTGCATATAACGCCCAATTAATGGGCTTTTATTGCTGGCTAAAATTTGCGAGGGACGAGCACAGCCAGCTGTAAAAGTCCCGTTGAATTGCTTGTTATATGCCTGATAAACCTGAACATAAATACACAAGCAACTAGTAAAAACAGGTAGTCATAAACGCACTATAAATTGAGCTACCCACAAATACTAGAACGAAATAATAGCTTTGTTACATTACGTAGTAATAAAAACAACAAAGCTTATTAGTGGCTATTGAAAAACGATAATAGCGAAACCCGTAGCAGCACTTACAAAAGTAAATTTCATAACAACATTTTTATCTAAACCAGCAATACGATTTGAGTGCATATAACGCCGCCGTCACCGGCAGCTCACGTAGTGGTACAAATAATGTTGTAATGAAATGGAAACATAATTTGAGCCACGCAGTGGGCTGTCCGTGTGCACGGTTTTGTTAGGCCTCATTCGCAGTAATTATCTACTATGGTGTAATCCCAGTCTGTGGCACCATATTTATGATACTCCTTGGACAAGACCGTTTTAGGTTTCAATGTTGAAGTTGTTTTAGCATGATCCTCCCAACGGTCGTCATCTGAATCAAAAACGGAAATCTCATAAGTAGTAGTGCATTCATCTGTCTTACTACTGTTAGATAATGTTACCGTACAGCGCTCACCATTTTTTTTAAAACTAACTTTATTAGTCATAAAAAATTCTCCATTAATCTGTATATTTGGCGCTAAATTCACATATTCCGCCAAGTTTACATTCCCACTCCGTACCTGGTCTCATAGTCTTTCGTTTTATGACACCATTACAACCAAGATAATTTGCCCCCTCAACCTTTAGCCTCACCCTTTTTTCCCCTTCATTAAAAAAATGATAAGAACGGGTATCGTCATCCCATTCCCAATAAATATCATCGCAAGCATTTCCGTTACAATAATCTGTCTTATTAGACTCAAGTGCTGGCTCGATAAAGTTTAGTGCTTTGTCGTCAATCGAGAACTTTGCACCAAATAGGTTAATTATCTTCATTTTCTATCTCCTTTATTTAACTTTGATTAAACGGAATATGTTGATTCTATGGCCTAACGCTTTGCTAAGCGGCTAAAAAACGTTGGCTAAAATTTGCGAGGAACGAGCACAGCCAACTGTTTTGTGTCCGTTTAAGCAACTTGTTAAATTGCATTACCCCCTGCGTCCTGAAATAGGCAAAAGTACAGGAATGCTAAATTGTATTCTATTCACTGAACTATTTGAGGTTTCAGTTGTTGAGTTATGGCCAGCAACGGTGGCACTTCCTACAGTTATTTCAGGAGCCTCTGTTTCTGTGCTTCCTTCATTAACTGAAACTGCAATATCAAATTTTATTTCTTGAATTGGAACACCTGTATTCGAGCAATATATAACACTGTTATGACTGCCTGAGGAAAATGAAGCTGAGGCCGGGTTTACTTGTGCATTATGTTGTTCACCAAACGACTTAGCAGCACCGATACCAGTGATCACTTGTTTTATAGTTTCTTCTACGTATTTATCTAATTTCATATTAACCACCTACACAAGACAATAAAAACGAACCTATAGAAGCTATGCTGCCCGCACTAGGTAATGCGTTAATAAGAGTATTTAAAACTGCCTTACTTGGCTTAGGGGACTCGAATTGTCCTTCGATTGCATCAACAATTTCATAAGCTTCATTTTGCTTTTCACTGGATTCAACAAGTTTTTTAATCTCATCTCTGAGCATAGATATATGTTCAGCAATATCATTATTGATATTTACTACATTGGTAGAGTTATCAGTTGAGTTATTATTGACTCTAGTATTATTCCCGTTGAGGTTGTAAGTGATAGATTGAATTGCTTTCTCTGCCTCTGGCAACCCTAGGTTTTTATGAACAATTTGATAGCCCGCAGGTATGCCTCCAAGTCCTTCATGAAAGCCAGGATCTACAACCTCATATGTTTCAGTTGCGCCATTTGACATAGTTCTTTGGATTAAGTCGCCAGTTTCGATCAAAATATCAGAACGTTGAATAAATGTTTTCTTCGTTTGAACACTTGCTTGAATATCCTTAAAAATCTCACCATTACTTTTTAGTACGGAAACTTTATCTTTCATTAGACTTGAAAATGGCACGATGCCTCCTTTGCAATTTAACGCCCAATTAATGGGCTTTTATTGCTGGCTAAAATAGCGAGGGACGAGCACAGCCAGCTGTAAAAGTCCCGTTGAATTGCTTGTTATATGCCTGATAAACCTAAACTTAAATACTGAAGTTTAAAGTAAAAGACGGTAGTAATAACTACACTATAAATTGAGCTACCCACAATTGCCAGAACGAAATAATAGCTTTGTTACATTACGAAGTAATAAAAACAACAAAGCTTATTAGTGACTAGTGAAAAACTACAATAGCGAAACCCGTAGCAACGTTTACAAAAGTACTTTTGATAACAATATTTTTAGCTAAAGCACCCTACTACATGAATTGCATATAACGCTTTGCTAATGGGCAAAATACCGTTTGCTATAATTGGCGAGGTACGAGCCGAGCAAACTGTATTTTGTCCTGTTAAGCAACTTGTTATGTGTAAAACCAAGTACAAAACTTAGCCTGAGCAATAACGAAGCTGCCCTTAATTAAAATTATCCTTGAGCCATTTAAGCCCAAACGAGAATGAAATAATAGCTTTACCACAAAACTTGTTTTGTAATTGCGTAAAGCTTATTAGTGGTGGCAACCAAACTTACAATGGCGAAACACACCACTTATTTTTTAATATTTCTTTTTCTTTAGTTACAAACACATAACGCCCGCATTTGCGGCTGATTTGGAGCGCAGCGGAAAACCAGTCCGACAACATGCGTTTGTTAGCTGCGGACGCTGCATTATCTATAGTCATAATTCAGTGAATCAGGGTTCATTACTCTCTCTATACCCGACTCCTCCAATCCTTTTTTCAGGGCTCTATGTATTAGAAGAAAACTTGGAATCTCAAGAAGATGCTTTCCTGATACTACTTCAACAGCACAACGTTCTAAAAGCTCCGACCTTGATACATTGAATGGAAAGCTATGCGAGCGATGAAATCCGTGACTTGAAAGTAGCTTGCACCTTAGCTTCAATACTCTATGCACTACGGAGAGCAACCATCCATCCAGCTGAGTTAATTGATCAACATCGTCTACTAGAGGATAGAAGCTCATTACACCTTTAAAGTATATTCTTTTAGTTCTACCAGATAAGTAGTCTTTAATTTGCTTTTTGCTTAATCCACCATACATGTATCGCCGAATTTCACACATTGCTGATAGAAAATTTTTATCTCTATCATTTGCAGGAATTCGCTGCCCAGCCAGCACTGCTTGCTTAAGTGGCTGAATTAAATTTCGGTAAAGAATATATGATATTTGCTTTTGAATTTTCCTAACGGATTTATCTTTAATGGAAACCTTGTCAACGGACAGGCAATAACCCAAAAAATCTAGGCTAGTTTTAGCTACGATTTCTGATGGCAAACCATCTGTTGTTAAAAGAGATATTCCTTCTGACTTAGTAGGGTTTATTTTTACTCCAGCGCTTCTAGAGAATTCATTAATCAAACCAAAGGAATTACATATTTTTGCGTACTCAGGTGACCACACAATAGTATCATCAGCATATCGAGAGAACTTAACTCCCTCTCGCTCAAGATTTTGATCAAATTTCCAGCAGGTTAGATTGGCAAGAAATAAGCTTATTGACGTTCCTTGAGGAATACCGACTTTCCTCTCTTTCAAAAACGAATTAATAACAAATTTTTCTTCAGGACTGATGTAGAAGCCGTTTTCAGAAAATTGCCCTTTCAAGAATTCATGGGATATTGACCCAAAAAAATCAGAGAAATCAAATTCAGCCAAAAAGGTGCGCTCATTTCTTTTTAAATCGACAGAAATATCCTGAATGGCGAAGTGAACATTTCTATCATTTCTATAAGCATATGAGAATGAACTAAACCGGTGTCGGTTTTTTGCCAGAAGCCGGTTAAAGAAAAACTTTGATATAGCTGCGTCCGGTATTTTGTAAATCGCTACTTTTCTAATACCACCGTCAGACTTTGGAACTTCTTTTATATATGGGCTATTCGGAGAATAGGTTCTATTCTCAATTTTGTTGGCGATAGATCGAGCAATGCTTTTATGCTTTGCTTTAACATAAAATGGATTGAACTTCCTATCAAAAGACCAATAGTCTGGAGTATGAATTTTCTTTTTCGGTGCAGAGTCACCTAATCGCTTCTGATTCCGCTTAGCTTCTAGGTGAACCCTATTGTGATATTCGTGATAGCGTTCAATTAACTTTTCTGCCTCTTCACGGATAATTTTTGCAATCTGCTGCTCTAATTTCATAAGTTCCTTAAACAAAAAAGCCTGAGTTAGACTCAGGCTTTTTCACGGTGTTAACCCAAGTAAAAGTAAGTTATCACATGGTTGGATAGGATTTGACCCCTTTCCCCCGTCAGTGTGAATCATCACAACTGAAGACTAGTCATTTCTAACTGGTAGAAGGTAACACCGTTATCCCCATAAGGGAGTTCTTACATAATAACGAGTTACTAATAATCTGCAAGGAGTAACGAACACTCTCGGGCAGCTAACGCCACCTTAAGCGGCAAAAAATTGTTTGCTAAAATGTTGAACGAAGTGAAAACAGCAAACTGTTTTTTGTCCGTTTGAAGGTCTTGTTAAGTGTCTTTTTTGCTATTTACGTAATTAGTTATAACCATACCAAGAACGCTTATAGCAATAGAGAATAGTAAACCAATAAACCATTTATTTTGGTCATAAATTCTATCAATCTCTGCTTTTGACTGGCGAATCTCAGTGTTAAGTGAGCTTCGGACATTATCAAGATCTTTACGCAAGATTGGAACAGCTAGAGCTTTAAGTGGATCTGCAGTTATAGCGTTCTCAAACTCTGTAACTCTAATACTAATACTATCAATTTTTTCTTCAAGCCTAATAATCTCAGATTTCCATTCAGTACCTTCAGGGAATTTTTCAACTGAATCCATTTTCGATTTAAGCAAAGTAACTATGTCTTGTAAATTACTTAAATCTTGGTACATACCCTTTACTTGAGTATTTTGCACTGAAACTTCATTTGTTAGTTCGTCATTACTTAATATCTTTTTAGAATCGAAGAAAATATTAAATGTCATAGAAGCTGTAATGGCTAATGCAATAGAAGCAGATATACCCGCAACGGATGAGGAAAAATTTCTAATTTTTTTCTGGTTTTTAGAAAGGTTTTGATTATGTTCTCGAACCTTTTCAAAGAACTCTTCATTATTTTTTTCTGTCACTGAACTCTCCGTTGACGATGACACTTAACGCCAAAATAATTTGCCAGAGCAAGCTGGCGGTTTTTTTGCTCCGCAAAAAAGACGACAGCTTGCGGAGGTCAAATTGATTTTTTTTGTTACAGCGGCAGCGTGTTCACCTACTACGAAGCACCTTAAGACCGATAGTAAACAAGTAGACCCTAAGAATACCTAAGCCGAAGATGCCTTGCACCTACTTATTGGCCACCCAGATTAAATGGAGTGGACTTGCCAATACGGTTCACTTTTAAATGGCACCGGTACGAACGGAAGGGGCTAAAAACCAGCACATTCCTTGATGCTATTTCTCTGCTCGTGGCAGGTGTTTAACGACACTGCAAAATAATTTGAACTGCCTTGTAACGCCCTATTAAGGGGCAAATTGCAGTTGGCTATAATGTGAAGCGAAGCGGAACTAGCCAACTGTTATTTGTCCCGCTTGAATAGCTTGTTATATGTTTGATAAACATACAAAACAGATAGTTAACCCTGTGGTTTACTCTTTATCTTGACTGCTTACTTGTTTTAACTCATTACGTATAATCGTTTTACTATTGTTTCGACGATTTATATTACTGGCTTCTTTTATTTCTTCGGTATAAGCCCAATGAGTCATATTTGAATGGCCGCGTTTACCCCCGCTGCCGCCTTCAGTTTTACCTTTTAATGTACTCATAATCTGCAAACCTCGAGAAACATATAACGCCCAATTAATGGGCTTTTATTGCTGGCTAACATTGCGAGGAACGAGCACAGCCAGCTGTAAAAGTCCCGTTGAATTGCTTGTTATATGCCTGATAAACCTTAACTTAAACACAAAATCTAGAAGTAAAAGACGGTAGTAATAACTGCACTATAAATTGAGCTACCCACAAATGCCAGAACGAAATAATAGCTTTGTTACATTACGCAGTAATAAAAACAACAAAGCTTATTAGTGACTATTTGAAAACTATAAATAGCGAAACCCGTAACAACGTTTACAAAAGTAAAAGTTAATAACCGAATTATTAGCTAAAGCACCCTACTACATGAATTGCATATAACGCCTAATTAACAGGCAAAAAATTGTTGGCTAAAATAAGTGAACGGAGTGAACAAAAAGCCAACTGTTTTTTGTCCTTGTTTAATTTCTTGTTATGTTTTTGGCTTGAGGGAGACAAATGCCTCCCTCGCCAATGGTTACAGCGGCATAACTGACATTAGATAAGCAACAGCACGCACAAGGCAAGCTGAAGCCATCAAAATGGCAGCTATATTCACTGAAACCTCTGTTTTCGAAGTTTTAAATGTGAACATAATAGTTCCTAAATTAAACCCCGAGCCGGCTCAGGAAAATTAAACACCTGAGCTTTACGTCACAGGCCAGTGACGCCATACAATGGATTGCTGCCCAAAGTATGGATTGTGGTAATGGTACTAACATTACCAACGGAGTGTAGTACCAGCTAAAGCAAGTTTATGTTTCGAGTTCGGCACTGCCGAGAATTCGAGAAACTCACAATAACTGCACTCCTCACAAAGTGCCTCGGTTGGTCAAGCTTAACCTGACTCCCAGACACCAGTGTTCAAAAAACATAACGCCGTTTTAAGCGGCAAATTGCAGTTGGCTAAAATAAGTGAGGCACGAACAAAAAGCCAACTGTAATTTGTCCGACTTGAAAACCCTTGTTATGTGTATATTTACTCTAAGGCCAAGTTCTACAACTTAAAGGGTTGCCGCCTTTATCAAAACCCCAATCAATGATAACCATTGTTTCAGGGTTTACTACATTGTAAGTTAAACATTTACCTACCCATTCTTCTCTTGGGTTAGTAGGCAAAACTTCTTGGTCACTATAGTGGTAAATTAAATTACCGTCATCATCTTCAGTTATTTCTGTAAGCCCTTGACCAGAAATCAAAAAATCTGCACGAATTAATTCACCTGAGTTATCCCATTTATATGGTTCGGTTTTAGTTTCTTTTTTACCAATCCTACTATTTTTAAAATCCAAATAATCTTGATGGCCTGCCGCACAACCTGCTACGAGTAACACTACGATAGAAAGGTAGATATTGTATTTCATTTATAACCTCAAACTCGAAGTTGTTCTATACACATAACGCCCTAATAATGGGCAAAAAATTGTTGGCTAAAATGTTGAGGAACGAAAACAGCCAACTGTTTTTTGTCCTTATTTATTAGCTTGTTAGATTTCATTTTGCCATAGCTTGTATTACTAAACTAAATATCGCAACACTGATTGTGATTGCATTTGCTAAAAGGAAACTCCAAAACAGTTTTTTACTGAGCTTTGTATATAATTTAAAGCTCCGTTTATAAACCATGCCTTCAATAAGAACATTAAATAAGCATGCGAAAATAAAAACTAAAATCCAAGAAATTATTCCTAATCGTCCTAAACCAAATATAAGAAAAAAATACAAACCGGGAACTACTTTAAACAATCCAACAAAAACTATTCCGAGTACTGCAGAAGCCAAATTAGCGAAGATAGTAGCTTTGATTGCCTTTTTGGGAGGAATTTTAAAAAGTCTTTGTACAAACAAAAACTCAATCATTAAACCAATTAAAATTGCCCACCAAGCAAAAGAAGTGGCATTCATTATCACAAACGGCCAAATAGCATTGGCATTAGAATAAAAAGAAATAGTAATTAGAAGTAAGAATAGAAATATACGCATTGATCATCCATGAAATATAACGCCCAAATAACAGGCTTAAAATTGTTTGTTAAAATTTTGAGGAACGAAAAACAACAAACTGTTTTAAGTCCTGTTAATTTGCTTGTTATATGCAAAATGGTAACGAATTACAGATAAGCTAATACGAAGCTACCTTGATAACAAACTTACCTTGAGCCATGTAAACCCAAACTAGAATAAATAATAGCTTTACCGCAAACTTGTTTGCAATAGCGTAAAGCTGATTAGTGTTTGCACCTAAATTAACAATGACGAAACACACCAAAATTTAATTATTTTAAAAACTTTTGGTTAAGGCATATAACGCCCAATTAATGGGCTTTTATTGCTGGCTATAATTTGCGAGGGACGAGCACAGCCAGCTGTAAAAGTCCCGTTGAATTGCTTGTTATATGCCTGATAAACTTTAACTTAACTACTGAAGTTCAAAGTAAAAGACGGTAGTAATAAGCGCACTATAAATTGAGCTACCCACAAATACCAGTACGAAATAATAGCTTTGCCACAAAAGTCTCTTTAAAAAGGCAAAGCTTATTAGTGACTATTGAAAAACTACAATAGCGAAACCCGTAGCAGCGTTTACAAAAGTAAGGTTGATCACAATATTTTTAGCTAAACCAACCATACTATTTGAGTGCATATAACGCCCAATTAATGGGCTTTTATTGCTGGCTATAATTGCGAGGAACGAGCACAGCCAGCTGTAAAAGTCCCGTTGAATTGCTTGTTATATGCCTGATAAATCTAAACATAAATACACAAGCAACTAGTAAAAACCGGTAGTAATAAACGCACTATAAATTGAGCTACCCACAAATGCCAGAACGAAATAATAGCTTTGCCAACAAAAGTCTCTTTAAAAAGGCAAAGCTTATTAGTGACTATTGGAAAACTAGAATAGCGAAACTCGTAGCAACGTTAACAAAAGTAAGTTTGATAACAATATTTTTAGCTAAACCAACCATACTATTTGAGTGCATATAACGCCCAATTAATGGGCTTTTATTGCTGGCTAACATTGCGAGGAACGAGCACAGCCAGCTGTAAAAGTCCCGTTGAATTGCTTGTTATATGCCTGATAAACCTGAACATAAGTACATAAGCAACTAGTAAAAGACGGTAGTAATAAACGCACTATAAATTGAGCTACCCACAAATGCCAGAACGAAATAATAGCTTTGCCAACAAAGTCTTTTAAATAGGCAAAGCTTATTAGTGACTATTGAAGAACTAAAATAGCGAAACTCGTAGCAGCGTTTACAAAAGTAAGATTGATAAAAATAATTTTAGCTAAAGCACCCAACTACATGAATTGCATATAACGCCCAATTAATGGGCTTTTATTGCTGGCTAAAATTTGCGAGGGACGAGCACAGCCAGCTGTAAAAGTCCCGTTAAATTGCTTGTTATATGCCTGATAAACCTGAACTAAAATACAAAAGTCAGAAGTAAAAGACGGTAGTAATAGCCACACTATAAATTGAGCTACCCACAAATACCAGAACGAAATAATAGCTTTGCCAACAAAAGTTTTTTAAATAGGCAAAGCTTATTAGTGACTAGTGAAAAACTACAATAGCGAAACTCGTAGCAGCGTTTACAAAAGTAAGGTTGATAACCAAATTGTTAGCTAAGCACCCTGCTTCATGAATTGCATATAACGCTTTGCTAAGCGGCTAAAAATGGCTGGCTACAATAGCGAGGAACGAGCACAGCCAGCTGTTTGTGTCCGTTTAAGCAACTTGTTAGTGCTACACTTTTTTATCTAGCATCAAAGATTCATTTTTATTTGTAAGTTTCAATCCTGACTTGTTGTAAGAAATAAAATCAAATGAAGTCTTATTTTTTAGAGCTTTAATATCCGACTCGATAGAGTTTTCCATTTCAGTTTGAACATTAGAATGAACTTTAAACATTTCTTCATTTGTTTCTTTAATTGTTTTCTCTAACGCTTGCATTACGCTACCCAGAGCAGGGATCTTACTTAACTCACTCCACATGTAGTTTTGCAGAAAGGTAACTAAAAACTCCCAAGCTCCGTTTACTGAAAAGTATGAACCATCTTTACTCTTTTTCAAAGTAGAAATTACTTTTCCAAGACCTTTAACCATTAACCGACTATCTAATTCATCACTACTTTTAAGTTCTTCTAATATTTTTATTATTTCTTCAAATAATTCAGGTAAACGGCTTTGAGATTTATAATGTTCAAATATAGAGTCAAAATCAAACGCATCTTCTGATGGATCACCAAAGACCCATTTATGATTTTTTATAATTGCCATATTATCAACTAAATATGTAATTAGCTGATGTGAGTCATGTACTCCTTTGATATACCTTTGTAAAGCCAAAGTAACATCGGAAACCCAAGATGGGCGGTCTCCTTCAGCTGTTGCAGATTCTAAATCTTTTGATTTTTTAAAGCTTGATTCAGCATTTTCTTTTTTTCCTGATGAATTTACAGTCACCAATGACTTTACCAAATCATCAAGTGAACTTATTAAATCATTATGTCTTTCACTAACAAAGCGTATGAAAACCTGATAACTTTCACTAGAATTCAAAAAATACTCCTGTAGCACTAACGCCTCATTCAGAGGCTAAAAATTGTTGGCCAAAATAGCGAGGCACGAGCAACGGCCAGCTGTTTTTAGTCCTTTGCAATGCCTTGTTATATGCCTGATAAACCTAAACTTAAAACACTTAAGTTAGAAGTAAAAGACGGTAGTAATAACCGAACTATAAATTGAGCTACCCACAAATGCCAGAACGAAATAATAGCTTTGCCAACAAAAGTCTTTTAAATAGGCAAAGCTTATTAGTGACTATTGAAAAACTAAAATAGCGAAACTCGTAGCAGCACATAAAAAAGCAAAAGTTAGTAACTAAATTCTTAGCTAAACCACCTTACTACATGAATTGCATATAACGCCCAAATAACAGGCTTAAAATTGTTTGTTAAAATTTTGAGGAACGAAAAACAACAAACTGTTTTTAGTCCTGTTAATTTGCTTGTTATATGCCAATTTACTCTGAAGTTTCAAATTCGAAACCACCAAACTTTTTAGCTAAACGATTATAAACAAAAAAGAATAAACGCTGCATCAAATAAAACATAACACCATAAAATATAGGCGCTAATGCAAAAAATAAAAATGGAAAGCTCGGCATTGTATTTCCATTAGATGTTTCAATCTCTGGAACCAAGAAAAAAAATAAAATACTAATAACGCTAAACGGTAACATCAAAACAAAAAAAGTAAGTGCGATGATCTTACTCGATTGATGCGAAGAAAATGATTTTATTTGAATTTTCACCTAAATCTCCATGGCATATAACGCCCAATTAATGGGCTTTTATTGCTGGCTAAATTTGCGAGGAACGAGCACAGCCAGCTGTAAAAGTCCCGTTGAATTTATTGTTATATGCCTGATAAACCTAAACTTAAATACACAAGCAACTAGTAAAAGACGGTAGTAATAAACGCACTATAAATTGAGCTACCCACAAATGCCAGAACGAAATAATAGCTTTGCCAACAAAGTCTTTTAAATAGGCAAAGCTTATTAGTGGCTATTGGAAAACTATAAATAGCGAAACTCGTAGCAGCGTTTACAAAAGAACGTTTGATAACAATATTTTTAGCCAAACCAACCATACTATTTGAGTGCATATAACGCCCAATTAATGGGCTTTTATTGCTGGCTATAATTTGCGAGGGACGAGCACAGCCAGCTGTAAAAGTCCCGTTGAATTGCTTGTTATATGCCTGATAAACCTGAACATAAATACACAAGCAACTAGTAAAAGACGGTAGTAATAAATGCACTATAAATTGAGCTACCCACAAATACCAGAACGAAATAATAGCTTTGTTACATTACGAAGTAATAAAAACAACAAAGCTTATTAGTGACTATTGGAAAACTATAAATAGCGAAACCCATAACAGCACATAAAAAAGTAAAAGTTAGCAACTAAATTATTAGCTAAACCACCTTACTACATGAATTGCATATAACGCCCAATTAATGGGCTTTTATTGCTGGCTAAAATGTTGAGGAACGAAACAGCCAGCTGTAAAAGTCCCGTTGAATTGCTTGTTATATGCCTGATAAATTTAAACTTAATTACTGAAGTTTAAAGTAAAAGACGGTAGTAATAAACACACTATAAATTGAGCTACCCACAAAAGCCAGAACGAAATAATAGCTTTGTTGCATTACGAAGTAATAAAAACAACAAAGCTTATTAGTGGTTATTGGAAAGCTATAATAGCGAAACCCGTAGCAGCATTTACAAAAGTACTTTTAATAAAAACAATTTTAGCTAAAGCAGCCTACTACATGAATTGCATATAACGCCCAATTAATGGGCTTTTATCGCTGGCTAAAATTGCGAGGAACGAGCACAGCCAGCTGTAAAAGTCCCGTTGAATTGCTTGTTATATGCCTGATAAACTTTAACTTAATTACTGAAGTTCAAAGTAAAAGACGGTAGTAATAAATGCACTATAAATTGAGCTACCCACAAATACCAGAACGAAATAATAGCTTTGCCAACAAAAGTTTTTTAAATAGGCAAAGCTTATTAGTGGCCATTGAAAAACTATAATAGCGAAACCCGTAGCAGCACTTAAAAAAGTACGTTTTATCACAACATTTTTAGCTAAACCAACCATACTATTTGAGTGCATATAACGCCCAATTAATGGGCTTTTATCGCTGGCTAACATTGCGAGGAACGAGCGCAGCCAGCTGTAAAAGTCCCGTTGAATTGCTTGTTATATGCCTGATAAACCTAAACATAAATACACAAGCAACTAGTAAAAGGCGGTAGTAATAACCACACTATAAATTGAGCTACCCACAAATGCCAGAACGAAATAATAGCTTTGCCAACAAAAGTCTTTTAAATAGGCAAAGCTTATTAGTGACTATTGAAAAACGATAATAGCGAAACCCGAAGCAACGTGTACAAAAGCACCTTTGATAACAATAATTTTAGCTAAACCAACCATACTATTTGAGTGCATATAACGCCCAATTAATGGGCTTTTATTGCTGGCTTATAATGTTGAGGAACGAAACAGCCAGCTGTAAAAGTCCCGTTGAATTGCTTGTTATATGCCTGATAAACCTAAACATAAACACACAAGCAACTAGTAAAAACCGGTAGTAATAAACACACTATAAATTGAGCTACCCACAAATGCCAGAACGAAATAATAGCTTTGTTACATTACGTAGTAATAAAAACAACAAAGCTTATTAGTGGCTATTGAAAAACGATAATAGCGAAACCCGTAGCAGCACTTACAAAAGTAAAAGTTAATAACCAAATTGTTAGCTAAAGCACCCTACTACATGAATTGCATATAACGCCCAATTAATGGGCTTTTATTGCTGGCTAAAATTGCGAGGAACGAGCACAGCCAGCTGTAAAAGTCCCGTTGAATTGCTTGTTATATGACTGATAAACCTGAACTAAAACACATAAGTCAGAAGTAAAAGACGGTAGTAATAGCCACACTATAAATTGAGCTACCCACAAATGCCAGAACGAAATAATAGCTTTGTTACATTACGCAGTAATAAAAACAACAAAGCTTATTAGTGACTATTGAAAAACTACAATAGCGAAACCCGTAGCAGCGTTTACAAAAGTAAAAGTTAACAACCAAATTATTAGCTAAAGCACCCTACTTCATGAATTGCATATAACGCCCAATTAATGGGCTTTTATCGCTGGCTAAAATTGCGAGGAACGAGCACAGCCAGCTGTAAAAGTCCCGTTCAATTGCTTGTTATATGCCTGATAAACCTAAACATAAATACATAAGCAACTAGTAAAAACCGGTAGTAATAAACGCACTATAAATTGAGCTACCCACAAATACCAGAACGAAATAATAGCTTTGTTACATTACGAAGTAATAAAAACAACAAAGCTTATTAGTGACTATTGGAAAACTATAATAGCGAAACCCGTAGCAGAACTTACAAAAGTAAAAGTTAACAACGAAATTATTAGCTAAAGCACCCTACTACATGAATTGCATATAACGCCTCATTAAGAGGCAAAAAATTGTTGGCCAAAATCAGCGAGGCACGAGCATGGCCAACTGTTTTTTGTCCTTTTGAATGACTTGTTATATGC
The DNA here is from genome assembly GCF_055808995.1 of Pseudocolwellia sp. G5-9. Taxonomy (NCBI): domain Bacteria; kingdom Pseudomonadati; phylum Pseudomonadota; class Gammaproteobacteria; order Alteromonadales; family Colwelliaceae; genus Pseudocolwellia; species Pseudocolwellia sp. G5-9. The sequence goes on along the minus strand of NZ_CM147893.1, from coordinate 543,095 downwards.
CCCATTCGACAGCACTTACGCCATCGATGTTTTTAATAATAGTCTCGAGTTGTTCTTTAACTTTGAACTCTGCTGATCTGTCAGCTTTACCAAATATTTTTTTAAGAAATGGAACCCTCTGCTCTGGCCAAATTTGCCATAACGGAACTACCGTTTCTTCGTCGTTTTTACCCATGAAAATATCAACAAAATCGCCTTCGACATTTATTTCAATGGAATACATATAATCCGAGTCAATAGGTTCTTGAGGATTGAAGCTTAACTTTTTTAGTTCTGAGTGCACATACTCAGCTAAAGTTTTTGAAGAATCAAACTTGTCTGTTTTGAAATATAAATTTTGATTCATGCACAATCCTTTAAGGGCATATAACGCCCAATTAAGGGGCAATAATGTAGCTGGCTAAAATGTTGAACGGAGTGAAAACAGCCAGCTGTATTTTGTCCCGCTTCAATTTCTTGTTAGAAGCCTTTTATTGCCTCAGAGTTATAACCCACTGAGTAACCCTATCATCTATATATGAGGAGTAAGTATCTAACGTTCTTTGATAAAGTAGACAATTATTCGAAAGTTCACTAATAGGTTTATCTGTACTTTTTTCAATCCCGGTATCATATCTTCTTCTCAAGAAATTTAAATGCTCTGACTCATGATACAACCTAATTAAATCGGGGTACTTTTTATGAAATTTTTGTATTGAAAGGTTAAAGTTTTCTTTATCTTTTGATGCGCATAGCTCATACGGTAATTCTGTGAGGTTATATACTTCCTCAATGATCATTTTTTTATCTGATTCTATAAATATAAAATACGAAAATAAAACAACTGAAATATTCCAAAGTATATGACTAACCGCTGTTATAAGTACCGCCCATAATTGGCCGTGCTTATAACGAACAAACTCAAAAATTAACACTAGAGAGGTTATCAGCCCAATTGTCGTAATAAAATTGGTAAACGAACTGGTTAAATGTGCGAGATTAAATAGTACAGCAGTTAGCACTACTGAAAGAGTAACACTCTTAAATCCTCTCCTTAAAATATTTTGTAAAAAAAATTGAAATATAATAGTTTCGACTATCGGGGCGATAAATGAAAAATACTTAAATTTAAATAAATCCAACTCATTAAATCTATTGGTAATATTTAGAGTTAATACATCAAAAAAAACTAAGGTATATGAACTAATCAATATTATAAATAGCCAACCAAATGATAAATACAGTACGAAAGGTATAAAATTATTTATGCCTGTGTTTAATATTCTATTGATATGTATTAATTTATTTAGTTTTCTGTCTAGTGAATACATTTACCATCCTTAGTTTACAGGAATACACCTATGTTTGAGAGGCTTCTAACGCCCATATTAACGGGCAAAGTAAAGCTTGCCAAAATAGCGAGGAACGAGCACGGCAAGCTGTACGTGTCCCAGTTCAATTGCTTGTTAGATGGTAACTCAGATAAACACTAAGCGCTCGAGCCAACATAACCATAAGCGTAAAATCAAACACAAAATAAAATAAAAAAATCACCTTAACTTGTGCGACAAACCTTAATCTTAAGTAAAGTTGCTTCAAGTAAAAGACACTACTTACGCAACTTTACTTAAGATTAAGGATTAAAAAGAAGCTTAGCACGCGTCAAGGGATTTTAAATAGAATTTGTTGTTTGGATAAACTCAACGCTTATGCTGTAGAAAAGCGGCAATACTCCTTCTTTCCACAGATCCCTTAGCAAATGAATCCTTTTGTTACCATATAACGCCCAATTAATGGGCTTTTATTGCTGGCTATAATTTGCGAGGGACGAGCACAGCCAGCTGTAAAAGTCCCGTTGAATTGCTTGTTATATGCCTGATAAACTTTAACTTAATTACTGAAGTTCAAAGTAAAAGACGGTAGTTTTAAATGAACTATAAATTGAGCTACCCACAATTGCCAAAACGAAATAATAGCTTTGCCACAAAAGTCTCTTTAACAAGGCAAAGCTTATTAGTGACTATTGAAAAACGACAATAGCGAAACTCATAGCAACGTTTACAAAAGTAAAAGTTGATAACCAAATTGTTAGCTAAAGCACCCTACTTCATGAATTGCATATAACGCCCAATTAATGGGCTTTTATTGCTGGCTATAATTGCGAGGGACGAGCACAGCCAGCTGTAAAAGTCCCGTTGAATTGCTTGTTATATGCCTGATAAATCTAAACTTAAATACAAAAGTTCAAAGTAAAAGACGGTAGTAATAAATGCACTATAAATTGAGCTACCCACAAATACCAGAACGAAATAATAGCTTTGTTACATTACGAAGTAATAAAAACAACAAAGCTTATTAGTGACTATTGAAAAACGATAATAGCGAAACCCGTAGCAACGTTTACAAAAGTACTTTTGATAACAATATTTTTAGCTAAAGCACCCTACTACATGAATTGCATATAACGCCTCATTAAGAGGCAAAAAATAGTTGGTTAAAATAAGCGACGAAGGAGCAAAAACCAACTGTTTTTGTCCTGCTTTAATGACTTGTTATATTTTCAGTTCACAGCAACAGGTACGTTTATAGATATACCACACCCATCTCCGTAACTAAAAATTAAGTTATGCTTTTCAATAGCATCGGCTTTAACGAGGAACCACACTTTAGCCTCACCTTCGTCTTCAAATATTTTTAGTGCGGAATAAAACGCTGGATTATTTTTATCACCTATAATCATCCCGGCTAAATTAAATGGTTGCCCGTCAATCTCTTGAGGAATTGAAACTGAAATACTGTATGTGCTTTCATTTAACTCACTATTTATTTTAAATTTACTCGCATAGGCAGCATCCCATTTTGCATTTTGTTCTTCAGTTTCAACACAACTTGTTGCACTGGCAAAGAATGAAAAGAAATATAATGCTAATAGAATTCGCATACTCGACCTGCTTTGAAAATATAACGCCTCACTAAGAGGCAAATAATAGTTGGTTAAAATAAGCGACGAAGGAGCAAAAACCAACTGTTATTTGTCCTTTTGAGTGACTTGTTATACGTACAAGCCACCTAACCAGTCGTTAGATTTTTGTACAGTATATTATGAAGAACATCCAATCCGCGTTCATTGGATAGATCTTCGACTACTTCGTTGCATGATTTAGCAAGAGTATGTTTCCAGTCATGAAATTCTGGGACTAGTGCCGCATCAATTTTGTTTTTAGAATACGCAAGGCGAATTGCGGCTTCCATACCATTAACTTTAGACATTAAGTAAAACCAGTGTTCTCGTTCAATTTTACTTTCTCCATTTTTAGCAAGATCACTGCACGCTGCTTTAGCATAATCCCATTCAGCAGCATTTGTTAACCCTGAGGAAATAAAAGTGAGAAAGATAAATATAATAGATTTATGCACTAATCCTCCCTGTACGTATAACGCCCAATTAATGGGCTTTTATTGCTGGCTATAATTGCGAGGAACGAGCACAGCCAGCTGTAAAAGTCCCGTTAAATTGCTTGTTATATGCCTGATAAAACTGAACTTAAATACAAAAGTTAGAAGTAAAAGACGGTAGTAATAAACGCACTATAAATTGAGCTACCCACAAATGCCAGAACGAAATAATAGCTTTGCCAACAAAAGTCTTTTAAATAAGCAAAGCTTATTAGTGACTATTGAAAAACTATAATAGCGAAACTCGTAGCAGCGTTTACAAAAGCACCTTTGATAAAAACATTTTTAGCTAAACAAACCATACTATTTGAGTGCATATAACGCCTCATTCAGAGGCTAAAAATTGTTGGCCAAAATAGCGAGGCACGAGCAATGGCCAGCTGTTTTTAGTCCTTTGCAATGCCTTGTTATATGCCTGATTAACTTTAACTTAAAACACATAAGTCAGAAGTAAAAGACGGTAGTAATAAATGCACTATAAATTGAGCTACCCACAAATGCCAGAACGAAATAATAGCTTTGCCAACAAAAGTCTCTTTAACAAGGCAAAGCTTATTAGTGACTATTGAAAAACCACAATAGCGAAACTCGTAGCAGCGCATTAAAAAGTAAAAGTTAATAACCGAATTATTAGCTAAACCACCCTACTTCATGAATTGCATATAACGCCACGTTAAGCGGCAAAAAATTGTTGGCTAAAATTGTGAACGGAGTGAAACAGCCAACTGTTTTTTGTCCGTTTGAACGCCTTGTTAGTTTGTGGTTTACACCTAACTATACTCTTGTAAAACAGCCACATAAACATTAAGAGATGAAATATAATATTTATTTTTTCTAGAAAGAAAACACCAAATCTTACCAGATGCTTCAAGTTCAGACCATGGGATAAATATCTCTTTAACCCAAAAGAATAGAATCCCGCCTTTAATAAATAAGCCATCTTGGTTTGATGAAGTTAACATACCATTAAAGTAGTTTTTCTTTTCATTCTCAAGCCAAATATAAACCATTTCAGATTTGTATTTTTGATTATCCGATTCAAGAACTACAGAAAAGTTATCTCGTATTTTATTAAGAGAAATACTTTTTTTGGTCTCCATAAATTGCATGGTATAAGCAAAACCAAAAAACACTGCAAAAGATATAATTACAAAAGTGAGACTTATCATGACTAGTTTAACTTAACTCCATTTAGCAAACTAACGCCCTGTTAAGGGGCTTATAATAGTTGGCTAAAATGTGAAGCGAAGCGAAACCAGCCAACTGTTAGAAGTCCCGCTTGAACAGCTTGTTATGTGTAAATTTTTAGCTGAACTTTGCCGTTTATAATTTCTAAGTTACCAAACTCACCAACAACCTTAAAGCCTTGATTTGTCTTAATTAACGAATCTATATTGCCATAATCAAATGAACCATTTATATCTTTGATTGGTTTAACACTACTTTGTTCAGCAAGCCCTGAATATGAAGTAAAACCCGTAAATTGAATTTCACATTTACGGTAGCAAGTATATTCATCAGGTTTTGGACTTAGATAATGAGGCGAATCAGGCCAAATGCTAGCCTCAATTTTGAATGTGATTTCTGTGTCATTTGAACTCCAACCGAGAACAAACGAGTCATTGAAATCTATACCTTTGAAAATATCCATATACTCGACGATATCCGTTTACACATAACGCTTTGCTAAGCGGTAAAAGTTGCTGTGGTATAGTGAGCCGAAGGCGAACCACAGCAATTTTTATCCGCCTTGAGCAACTTGTTATGTTTTTATACATTAAAGAATGTTAATAGTAAAACTTACCCCTAAAGATAAAACAACTAATCCTAATATTACAATAATGACCTTGCTTGGTATATATGCAACGGGATGACGATATTTTTGGCGATGGCCAAATACGCTTGTATGTGTTTTAACTCCATAAGGCGAAAAAACTGTAAAGAAACAAATCGAACCAACTGCAATAGAAAAACCTAACCAACTAAAGATATTAGTAATAGAAATTTCAGGTAATTGAAATAAGCAGATTATAAAAATTGCTAATACGATTACCGGTAATAGAATAATCCTTTTCATTATTTAAAAATAGTTACTCTAAGTCGGGAAAACATAACAGCTTATTAGTTTGCAAATTTCCCGCTTTCCACAAAACATTTACAAACAACTTTAAAAACCTAGATTATGTCACTTTAATCGAAATATCAACAATATAACTTTTTTAAGTACGCTAGCAGCTGTATGAAAGAAGGAAAAAACCCTGCTTTGTTGTAGAAAGCGAGAAATACAGAGTGCTGTATATAAAAACAGTATCCATTTTGCAAGTTCTAATTTTATTTTAATCCTGATTTAAAACATTAAGTGCTTTTAGTTTCTTCTCAAGTTTATCTATTTTAGTCATAGATATTAAACCAAAAGCAAACCCAGCAACGCCCATCGACATTCCCATCACACCGAAGATAAAACCTAAATTTTCCATACTATAATCCTTTTAGAAGTTAAAAATAATCAACACAACTTTCAGCCAATATACTATTAGAATATAAAAACCACCAAAGGTTTCCCACTACGCGAACAGTATTAACGTAGTCTGAAATTTTTATTTATCAGTAAGTAGTGCTTTTATTATTAGATAGGCACTCATTGTTATACCCTAAATTTTTATATATGTGGTGATCATGAAACGCTATGATCTTAATAGATAAAACAAAGCTACAATATTTTGTAAGAGTTAACACTGAGTTTAGCTGAGAGATTTGAAGACTAGCAAATTGTAGAAGAATTCATGTTAAATAAAATAATTTAAGCCGTTTAAGTAACTAATAGTTCATTAGCTACTTAAACTTAAGAAGTAACTATAAGATTAGTTTAAGTAAGTTACATGGCTTTCGTAAGGTTTTACTGGTTTTGTGGGTAATTGTTTTTTCTCTGTACCTATATATAAAAACCCAACAATGTCGTCTTGTCTGTTAATGTTTAACGCGTACTTAACCGAATTATTGTAACTTAACTCCCCTGTGCGCCATACAGCACCAAAGCCTAAACTATACGCCATCATTTGCATGGCATGTACACTACAACCTGCTGCAACGAGCTGTTCTTGCTGAGGCACTTTATGTTCTTTATATTGGGTGCTAACCACAATAATCATAGGCGCTCTAAACGGCATTTTGCTGGTTTTTTCTATTTTTGCAGCGTCGTCAGTATCAATTTTTACCGCGTTTACAAAGTGTTGGCTCAATGTGTTTAAGCCTTCTCCTTGTATTACCGTAAAGTGCCATGGTGTTAAACAGCCATGATCAGGCACCCTCATACCAGCACTTAATATATGGTGTAAATCATCACCTGCTGGTGCGGGTTCACAAAGATGAGGATTAGATTGACGATTTAATAATAATTCAAGACTATTCATAATTAATTTCTTTTTAAGTTACAATTCTACAAGTTACATCTATTTCATTTAATAAGGTAAGTATTACTATTTCAAATACTTAACCAGTAATTCAGCAGCAACTTTAGGATTAAGTTCATTAAGTGCTATTTGATCCACCAGATCAATATTGTCTTCAATAATATTGCCTAAGCCAATACCAACTATGTCAGTATTGGCATCAAGTAAAACAAATATTAATCGATTCTTAGAGGCTATAGCATCTACGGTTACGGCATCAGCTTCTAAGCCTTTATTTCTAAGGGCTTTATCCATTAATCCAACCGATGTATTTATGCCAGTGTTTTTTTGAATAAACAAGTCTGTGGCTTCTGCAATTAGCTCATAAAGTTTTTGTGTATTAGGTTTCATATCTTTCGTATATTTATTTGTTTTTAGAACAATTGATTTTCAAGGGTTTTACCATTTACTAACTGTGAATACACCCAATTTTGTTCGTGGCAATATTTTAAAAAAGTAATATCAAAAGGTTCAGTATTGTCTAGTTGGGTGTAGCTAATAAGATATTCTTTACCTTGCAACTGAGATACGTTTTGTACAGACGGCAACATAGATACTTCTTTTACAAAGCTATCTGAGTGTTGCTTCATACGTAGCGTTAAATAATTAAAATCATCTTTTGACGTTAGTGTTTGATGCTCTTTTAATTCACCATTTTCAAGATACAACACCTGATCACATAAACGTTCTAGCTCACTTAAATCGTGCGAACTTAGCACAAAAGTAATTTCGTTTGATAAATTTGAGATAATTTCACGAATATCTTTTGCATGTTTAGGATCTAATCCCGCAGTCGCTTCATCTAAAATAACTAATTGAGGCGAACCTATAAGTGATTGCGCTATGGCAGCACGTTTACGCATACCATGAGAAAGCTCTAAAGGTTTTACTTTGTAGTTGTCTTCAAGGCCAACCATATCGAGTACTTTATGGGCTTCAATAATGCTTTGCTTAGTGCTAAAGCCTTGCAGTTGAGCATAAAATTTTAATTGGCTTTCTATTGAATATTTGGGATCTAATTGAGCATCTTGTGGTAATGCACTAAATGTTTGATTAACGGCTGCAATACTAGGTGATTCACCTAAAATAGATACATTACCGCTATCATAAGGAATATAACCACATAAAATACTAAAGAGTGTTGTTTTACCGGCTCCGTTCGGCCCAACTAAAGCAACAGGTTCACCTTTATTTATTTCAAAGTTTACATTTTTCAACGCATGTTTGTTGCAATATCTTTTATTTAAGCCTTCGACTTTAATTAATAAACTCATAGTGATGACCTTTTAAAAATAAATTGCGCTAATGCCAAATAAACAACAGTTTGTGTTAGAGGAATAATATAATTATTAACGTAATGACTTTCAAAACCTACAACAGATTCAATTTGTTCACCTGGAAATAAATAAAACAAAAATGATAAATCCATAACAAAACGAGTCATTAAATTAATGATTATTGCAGAGCCTATATAAATTAAAAAATACACTATTAATGACATTTTAGCTGATTTAACAAACACATTAATCAGCGTCATTCCCGCAATAAAAGGTAAGCTAATAATAATAAGTTTCAATAAAATACTAAAAGACAAAATCAATGAACCAAAACTCACCGTTTGTTCATTGAATAATGAAAAAAGTAAGCTAGCAATTAATGTAATAAATATAAGAATAGCGAGGATGAGTACTTGCCCTAAAAATCGACCATAAAGTAATTCTGGTCGACTGGTTCTTAGTAAAATAAAGCGTAGCGTACCGCGTTCACGGTCAGAACAAGTTTGATCACATGAAAATAAAATTGCAAATGTAGGTAATAAATAAGCTGAAATAATCCAATAAATACTTAATTCAGGTAATTCCCACTCCAAGAGCGCTAACAAGTTTAGTTTCCCAAACGCTTGTTGAGCAAGGTCTTTAAAACTTTCAGAAGTTATAAACTCAGCCGCAGACCCTATAACATAAGTAAAAATTAAAAACCAAAGACATGAAAAAGCAGCAAGAACAATCAGTCCGCGTTTAGACGCAAATAGCCGAGCTAATTCAAAAAAAGTGATAGTCCAAACACGTGAACTACTGAAATGAGATAACATCCGTATCCTTAACTTAAAACATAAGATTTGAATGCTATCATATAGATTATAAAAGCTTTTAACAGATTAAATATTATATTTTTTTTGTAAAATATAAAAACATTACAATGTTTCATGAGACCAATGCTGGCTATTATAATAAGAATCATCTGATGCAAACTGTATTGTATTTTTACCTTTGTGTTTAGCAACATACATGGCTTTGTCACTCGCTAAGGTTAGAGCCTCAATATTAAAAACTTGCTCCGGACAAGAAATTCCAATTGAACAAGAAAGTTTGACGGGATTATTACCTATATCTCTTATAGATCGAATACTGGTTCGTATTTTATTTGCTTTGTTTTTCATATCGTCATGTGAGCTGCTTGACGTATATACGTAAATAAATTCGTCCCCGCCTAACCGACAAAGAATATCAGTATTACTTGCTTCTAACTTTAATACAGCGGTAACCTTTTGTAATAATTCATCCCCTACTTTATGTCCAAAACGATCATTAATTTGCTTAAACCCATCTAGATCAATAAACATAACCGCTACACTACTTACTGGAATACAATGCTGCTGCAACCACTGTTCAGCATGGCAATCTAACCAACGTCGATTATATAATCCTGTTAAGCTATCAAGCCAAGCCATCTCTTCAAGTTTTTCTTGCGCGTTAGATACTTTTTCTTTTTCATTTTGAATAGCCCAAATAGTAAAGCCATAAATAAGTACCACTTGGCAAGCAAACTCAATAATTCCGAAAATCCCAAGATAGCGATAAAATAGCCCGCCAAACAGCATATCTATACTTGCGATAACATATACGCTCCATGAAAGGCCGTAGGTAAGCATGGCGTATGCAAATATTTTAGGCCCAGACTTGGGATCATCTTTAAAAAATTGAATTGTTTTTATCGCTACCCAAGAGGAAACCACAAGGCAGAATAAACTTCTCAATCCAACACGTGATATATAACGCTCTTGCCATTGCTCAGGTGAATTAAAAGAAAATGTCATACCTACAGAAAAAGCAATAATAATTAAAGCAACTAACCACCAATGAAATTTAACTTTATGTTTACTTTTCATTGTTAAGCAACCCGCAAGTAATAAGACAGGTCCGCTATATCCAAAAACTTGAGATAACCCCGTACATACAATTAATGACCAATGTTCGTGAATCCCTTGAACTCTCATAATCATCGTTAGGCCACCAAAAAATGTATAGCCCGCCATCATAAACCAAGCCATAGCCCAGTATTTTTGATAAAAATACCCCATTTGAGTATTCAAAGCATAAAGTAATCCCGAAGCAAAAAACATAATAAGGCTAACGGATAGTATGGTTACTGATAAAAAAGCAAAAAGAGGTTCAATAGTCAGCATAACTATAAATCTAAAACTTATTTTTGAGGTTATTCTCTGAGTATAGGTTTGTAATAGATTTAGTCAAATCATATAAATTTTATACAATTACATAGAAAAGCATTAGAAAAATCGACAATTAATTGGAAGTAACAGGAGCACTACAGTCTAATTAACAACAATAGTTAACTACAGTGGACACGAGGTTTTATTCAAGAGGTTTATTGTTTTGAACTTCTCTGATTTTTCCTCTGTGGCACATCTCTGTGATTAAAAATATTTTATCTTTTCAGAAGTTACTATCAGCCAATTACACGAATTACCCTGATTAAAAATAACTAACCACAGAGAACACTGAGGGGCTTCGCCCTACACCGAGAAGAGATTTTTTATTTTATATAATTCGTGAAATTAGCGTAATTCGTTGACAATATTTTTAAAACATCAACAAAGTATTTTAACCTTCTCTGTGTGTGCGAAGCACAACTCCGTGTTCTCGGTGGTAAAAAAGAGCTATCTTTTCATAAATAACGACCAGCTAATTACACGAATTCCCCTAATTAAAAACAACTAACCACAGAGAGCACTGAGGGCCTAAGTCCTACACCGAGAATAGATCGGTAAAGAAAGTTTTTATTGCTCTGAATAACTCGTGAAATTAGCGTAATTCGTTGACAATATTTTTATAACAACAAAGTGTTTTGAACTTCTCTGTGTGTGCGAAGCACAACTCCGTGTTCTCAGTGGTAAAAAAGAGCTATCTTTTCATAAATAACGACCAGCCAATTACACGAATTACCCTAATTAAAAACAACTAACCACAGAGGGCACTAAGGGCCTAAGTCCTACACCGAGATAAGATCAGTAAAGAAAGTTTTGATTGCTCTGAATAACTCGTGAAATTAGCGTAATTCGTTGACAATATTTTTAAAACAACAACAACAAAGTGTTTTGAACTTCTCTGTGTTGTGCGAAGCACAACTCCGTGTTCTCGGTGGTAAAATGTTTTTCAGTCAGCAACTCCCCTAATTTTAAACAATAAGGAGGTTGTACTGATGTTAAAACCCCAACTCAGCCATAAAGCTATCATCTGCTGAATCAACAATATCAACTTTTTTGATTGTATTTTGTTCTTGTGACAACGCTATAATATCGTCTGGATCTACTTCTTCTTCCAGTTCAAAATCATGTAACTTAATAAACTCCGTTTTATCCATTGCTAACTCAAGGTAAAAAATATTATTGTTTTTCGTCGTAAAAGTAACACGGTAAGCTTGTGGCTTATCCATCACCGTATCAACTGAAAGATTAACAGATTTACTAATAACCAACATTTTAGGCTGGCTTTGAGTAATATTTGTTTGAAGCTCGCTGCGCACTTTACTAGTGAAACCGCCAACGATTTGATTCATCAACTCACCTAAAACATTAGCAACATCGTCAGATAAATGAGACTTGGAAATTTCTGATTCAGGCATTCCCATATTTGTCATGTAATCTTTATAAACTTCTACCGCTGCTGCGGCTGTAAAATTATTAACAACAATACCGTTAAATCCACCATCGAATAAAACAAAACAACCAACATCAGGTCTTAAACAAGTACGACTGATTTTTTGTACCATACCTGAATATGTGATTTTATTTCCCGTCGCCGTAGAGAGAATATTTGATACTGATTGACATAACATAACCAGAACATCTTCAGTGTTTATCGTTTTATTTTTTCTCACTTTTATATTCCTCAAGAAATATTGATTTAATCGACTATAACAGTTTCGCAACCTAAATCATTAATTTATATTTAAAAAAAAGCATTAATCAACGATTAATGCTTTTTGAAATACCAGAAAAATAAATATTAATTATCTTGTAAAAGGTCAATAAACTTCTGAGATTGGCTGATAGATTTACTCATTTCATCTACAAGTATCGCTACGTCTTTTTGTAGTGTTTTGTATTCGCCTTGCAATGCGCCTATAGCTCGTGCATTTAAATTATGTTTTAAATAAAGAGTATTATCCTTAAGGGTAGCTAAAACAGGATCCATTTTACTTTTAGCTTTATACATAGACTTAATTAAAGCGTTATATTGGCGTTGCGTGCTTTTTAATTTAGCTTGGCTCTGTCTTTTTAGACTCGCGCTACTGTATTGTTCAATTTCATTTTGCCATTCATCAAATAGTGCTTCTGACACGCTTTCTATCGATTCAATTTTACCTGTAACTTCTTCAGCCGCCGCTTTACTTGCTTCATACTGTTCTTCCGTTATTTCATATTGTTCAGCTAAGTCACCACCATCAAATGAAATAAGTGTAGAGAGTTGTTCAAGTGCTGATTTAAATTGCTCTTGTGCCTCTTGCTGTGCAGTTTGAGCGCCTTCAACTCTATCAAGCATAATATCACGTTTATGCACACCCACTTTTTCCATTGCAGAGTAATATGCAGATTGGCAAGCAGTTAAGCTAATAAATAAAAATGCTAAACCGATATATTTATATAATGTTTTCATTGAAGTTGCCTAATTCTCTGTTTATTGATGCATAAATATCAAGATTATAACTTTATTTAGACATTATAATGTTAATTTTTTGTAAATTACCAGTCTAAAAACGTGAAACTAACGATCGCAGTGCTAATAATTACTTTATTTCCGAAAGACTTCCTTCAGTTCCAACGGTTTCAATATTAATAATTTTTGAACGGTTCATCGTGATCTTAATTCGTTGCAAGTAACGCTGCTTATTATTTTTTTGTACTAATACCATATTGAGTTGGTATCGCTTTTCTACCCCTTCACTTGATACCTTGTTACCTTCAAAACTATATAATCGCCCTTCCCCTCTTCGTAAATATCGAACAAAAGGAGTTAAATTAAAAATAATTTGATTTTGTATTTCTTCATAACCTGGTAAAAAAGCTTTAACGGTAACTTTTGAGTCGCACTTAAAATGTAAAAGATGTGCATCGAGCTTGTTTTGTTGCCTTCTTTTTTGAAATAGCTCATCTACATCTTTAGGAAGATCGGTATTCTTTATATATTCAAGCCACACCGTTTGAATCGATACTTTAGCTTTAGTTAAACTATTTGAAAAAGTGTGCCTCCATTTAGGTCGACCTCTTTGTATCATTCGCCAAATTGCACTGGTGATTTCGTCTTTAAATGTTTCTCGAACACCATAAATAAAACCTAAAAACGCAATAAGTACAACAGTGACTTCGGTAAAGGCAGTACGAGCGCTCAGCACTATATACATAACAAATGCCATAATAATGGCCGTTACAGAGCCCCGTACTAAACGTTTAAGGTTTACGTTTAAATGGGTTGTTTTTTTAGAAAACACAACACCGTATTCACCTAAGCGTTGCAACAACTGCATTTTATTAGTAATTCTATTTGGATCTTCCAGTGTTACCGTAGAATTATATTTTTTATCAATTCTATAATTAGACTCATTTTTACAGAGTTCAAATAGTTTATTTTTCTGCTCTAAATGCTCTGTAGATTTTGGACTTTTAGATAATAACCTTAAAAAAGACTGCTCTGTTTTCCAGCTTAAAAAGTTGTCAATGTTCTCAAAGTAAGAACTTAATTTTGTGTCTGGTGGTGTATATCGTCTTAATTTTTTAAGTAATGACTCTGTTTGTTTGGCAACATCAATAGCTCTTTCATAAAATTCATCAACATCAGTAATTTTAAGGGTATGTTTTATATCTGTTTCTATTGCAACACGCAGTTGATATGAAAAAAGATTTAAATTACTACGATAATCACTTTGCTCACCCTTTTGTTGACTGACAAATCTACTACGTACTAAAGGTAGATGTAAATTTTCAGAAAAGTAAGCACTGTTAAATGAAAGACTACTATAAAAAAACTGCTCTTCGGTTAATGTACTTGCGCTAATACCCATTTCTTCTGGAATTGAAATGTATAAATCTAGTTGTTGAAACTCTTGAGGAAGTAATCTAAAGCTAGTTTTTATCGAAAGATTCTCATCTTGAGATAATTTAATTTTTTTCAAATAATATTCCTTTTGATTGTTTGAATGAAAAAAATATAAGTGTTTTGAATTTTAAAAATAATTAAGAGGTTGTAGAAATCACACTTTATATTAATGCTATGTCAAATATAAAAGGCGATCTAATCCATACAAAAGAAACAAAGCTTGTTTCCGTCAATATCTCTTACATAAGCAGCAGGACCTTTTGAGCGAGGTCCTGGTAATCCTTCTGACGTTCCTCCCAGCTTAATCGCTAGATCGTGAAATTCAGCAATTTGTGGTACCGAATCCATCATAAAGCCTAACATAGCGCCATTTCCTGGCGTTGCTAGCTTTTCGTCAAAAGGTTCTGCGATACCAAAAAGAAAACCATCACCTCTGTAAACAACAATTCTACCGTCTGGTATCCATTTTTCAATATTTACAGATTCAAATAAAGCATCATAAAACTCAACGGCTTTACTCATGTTATTTGTACCAATAGTGGTGTACATCATTTTCATATAAATTAACTTGCCAGCTGCTGACACCATAAACTTGCATCAATAAACTCTTGATGTAGTGTTTCGCTGTTTAACTCATACGCGTTCATTTGCTCAACAATATCAACATCTTGCCCGGTAATATAATGCATAGTGAAATCAAGTAATTCCCCTAAAACACCTGAACGATTAATTAATGCGTCTTCAATAGGTTTAGCTAGCGGCATGGTTTTAACAATATCGCTAATAGGCATACCAAGTAAGACTTCGATTGAACTTAATAACCCTGTTATAAATGCATAATCACGTACTGAAGCAAATTTACTATGAGACGCAATAGATGCCATTAACTTACCTGTAATTAACGCTTGCTTAGATATTTCATCTGTTTTGTCGGTGGTTAATTTAGATAAAGCAAGTATTGCTACAAATTGTTTAAGTTTTTCTTCACCCAAGTATGCTGTAGCTTGCTTAAGTGAGGTGATTTCAACCCGAGTCCCTGTAGCAACGTTGTTTACCATTTTAAGTAAACTAACACTAAGGTTTACATCATGGCTGATAATATCGGCTATGCGCTCGTAAACTAATGGTGAATTAAAGGTCTCACTCATTAATTCAAGCATTTGAGTTTTAATAGGTGTTAATGCTTTACCTTCAATAATTTCAGGCTCGTGATAAAAGAAACCTTGGTAATAATCAAACCCCACTTCAACTAATGACAAATATTGAAATCTTGTTTCAACTCGCTCAGCAGAAATTTTTATATTAAAAGGTTTTAAGCGTTTAACAACAGCAGGTAACTGCTTAGGATTTACCTTGTCTAAATTTACTTTTAATAAATAAAGATACGGAAACAAAGCATCCCATTGTTCGCTTAAATTGTACTCTGTTAACGCTATTTTGTAGCCTTTATCAAAATAATATTTAATAATCTTTATGAGTCTGTCTGTAATTTTTTCATGGCCAACAAGTTCTATTACAATAGAGCTCTTATCAAACATTAATGGATACTTGTTAATTAAACTTTTTTCGGTAAAGTTAATATAAGCAGGTTTACCTAAACTTATAGCACTAATACTGCCATGAATATGATTTTGAATAATTAATTTAGATGTAGCTACATCTTGATCTATTTCAGGAAACTTATTATCTGGACTATCCCTGAACAATAATTCATATCCAATAGTTTTTGATTGTCGATTAAAGATTGCTTGTCGAGCTATATAAGTACTTTGCATGGCATCTAAAAATAGAAATAATATGAATAGGTTTATTCTATAGCTAAATGACTAACATTAACAATGTATTACTTAAATTTAGCTTAAAGCCTATTAAATCGTAACTTTACTTACAAATAAGCTTAAAATAAATATTATAATAAAACATTCAATTAATAACGCTGAATATTGATTATGCAATTATAATAAATGTTTAGTTATCGCTTTTTACATTAAGGAACAATATGAAGACACGGATTATAAAACCATTGATATATATATCATTTTCAATAAGTGCTATGGCTTGTCAAAATCAACAAACTAATAGTATTGAAGATACTCAAGAAAGCACAAGTGAGGCTTCAACTCTTCCCTCACTTACTAGTCCTTGTAAAAATTTCACTGCTCCACCAATTAAAGACAAAAGTAAAATTAAAGATATGTTATTTAAAGAAGGTAAAATAAATAATAGTATGACTGATGAAGAAATAACTCAGTATGTTAATGACTTTATTAAAAAGAAATCAAGTAAGTCGTGCAAACCTTCGTCGAAACAGGCAACTTTGACTCCCCTATTAGAGAAAACTCATTATGCATAAAATTTTTAAAATCTCCCTTTTAACCAGCATCGTTATATCGAGTAATTTCTCTTATGCTGAAACAATACCTAAAATTGTTACACCGACAGATCTTGGTGTAATTAATAAAGAAAGAATTGTTTATTGGTTAGAAAAACGAGGCATATTATTTTCAAATGCTACAGAAATAGAAAAACAAGAAGCGGTTAATCTTTATCTGTCAAAAAGAGCACCAGCAAATGATAGCTTTAACCGATTAAACAAACAAATATTGGGTCAACATCAAGCAACCCTTGATGCTATGTCAAATACTTCAGCATCAAAATCAAAAAATCAATTATCAAAAATCAATAGCCCTAACTTTGCCTCAGCCGATGTAAAAAACACGGTAAAAGTACTCGCTATTATGATTGATTTTCAAGACTTGAAGCATGATAACCATGGTTTAAGTGCTGGCGATACAGATATGTTTTACAATGAGTACCCTAAATCTCATTATGAAGATTTATTGTTTTCAGCTACAGGTTATAACGGCCCTTCTGATCAAAATTTACAGTCTGCCTATCAATATTATCAGCATGAATCAGGCGAAAGCCTTTCGTTTACAGGTAACACTTATGGCTGGATAACAGCAGATAACAATGCAAAATATTATGGTGCGAATAATAACGATGAAAATGATAGTAATGTAGGTGAACTCGTTATTGAAGCCGTAACTAAAGCGATAACACAGAACCAAATAGATTTAAGCGATTACGACAAAACGGATTACTTTGATATCGATAACGATGGCATCATTAACGAACCAGACGGTATTGTAGATCATTTAATGATATTTCATTCAAGTATTGGTGAAGAATCTGGCGGAGGAAATTTAGGTTCAGACGCTATTTGGTCGCATCGATTTTTTGTATTTGATGACAACAACCAACCTATAAATGTTGAAGGCTCAACCACTAAAATATTTGGTTATACCATAACACCAATAGATTCCTCTATTGGTGTAGTAGTGCATGAATTTGGACATGATCTAGGTGTACCTGACGAATACGATACAGGTAACGATGATATTGGTGCTCCCGTTCAAGCATGGTCTGTTATGGGGAGTGGTAGCTGGTTAGGAAGCCCTAGAGGATCGCAACCGGTATCCTTTAGCCCTTATGCTAGAGAATATTTTCAAACACGATATGAAGGAAATTGGATCAACCAACAAAATATCACGTTAACAGATTCATTAAACGAAACATTAACAATAAATAGCGCGACCAACCACAGTGGTGGAGTTAATCAAATAAAGATTAACTTACCTAATATTCCTGAAGATTTTGGCCAACCTTTTTCTGGTACTTACCAATATTATTCCGATAAAGGTGATGAATTAAATAATACCTTAAGGTTCAACGCCTCAATTTCTGGTAGCAACCCAGTATTAAGTATGAAAGCTAGATGGGATATAGAGCAAGATTACGATTACATTCTTGTGAAAGTAAATAATCAGGTACTTGTAGGAAATCATACAAAGGCTACTAACGAATATCACCCACAAGTAAAAAACTTTATTAGTGGTGAATCAACTAACCTCACTGGCTCATCATTACCGTTAGGTTGGGTTGATTTAACCTTTAACTTATCAAGTTTTAGTAATCAAAATGTCAATATTGAAATTGAGTATGTGACTGATGAGTCTACATCAGGCTATGGATTTGTAACCGATGATATTAAAATAACCTCTAGTACTGGCACCTTATTTAATAATGGTGCTGAAACCCTCTCTCCAGTGACGTTAAATGGCTTTAGCAGAATAACCGATAAAATAGATGGAGCTGAGCATTACTACTATGTTCAATTACGTAACCATAGCGTAACCGATTCAGCATTACCTGAGTTAGATTACGACCCAGGCGTTTTACTTTGGTATAGAAATGAAGGTGTTGAAGATAACAACATAAGTCAACATATAGGTGAAGTATTTATTGGCGTAGTTGACGCAGACCAAAACTTAATAAAACGTAATAACTCAATAATGTCCACTGAAAAACAATTACGTGATGCCGCTTTTAGTTTATACACGCAAAGCGTATCGAATTTCGATACTTCATTAACGAATAACGCTATTTTTAATGATCGAAACAACTACGCTTCACCACTTCAACCTGAATCAGGTATCAAACTCCCTACGTTAGGTTTAAATATGGAAGTTATTACGCAAGCATCTAACAGTTCAACAGCCTCTATTTTATTAACAAAAAATGAGGTGAGTAGCTTAGTAAAAACACAAAACGGATTAACTGTTAGCCTTTCAGTTACAGACGATGAAGTAACCAATAGCAGTAGTTTTATTTGGGAGATGGGCGATGGTACTCAATTAACGGGAAGTTCCATTAACCACACTTATCAAAATGCGGGCACTTATAATGTTGAGGTGTCTTATTCAACCGACAGTGGCGAAAAACAATTATCAAAATCAATTACCGTTGCTGAACCCATACAAGGTGACATCAACTTATCAGCTAGTAATACGCAGTTGAATTATAGTGCCACACTAACGGGTGGCCAAGGCAGCTTTACTTATCGTTGGGACTTTGGTGATAGCGAAGGTGTTTCAACCTTGGTTTCTGATGTTTATAACTACAAGAATTCTGGCGCATATACTGTCTCGTTAACGGTAACAGATGAAACAGGTGAATCGTTTGTTTTCAGTAAAAGTATTACGATAGACAATCCCTTGATTTCTTCGTTTACATCAACCAAAAATAATTTAATCGCAAGCTTTACGAGTAATGTGACAGGAGGAAGCAAACCCTACACTTACTTATGGGATTTTGGTGATAACCAAACAGATACTTCAGCAACACCTAGCCATACTTATGCTGCTGCCGGTACTTATACGGTGAATTTAACGATAACAGATGCTGATGATCAAACACAAACTGTGAGCAATAACATAACTGTTAGTGCTGCAACAACCGTAACGAATAATCAAAATCAAAGCAACTCAAGTAGCGACTCAGGTGGTTCGATGGGTTGGTTTATGTTTATAATTATTGGTTTGTTAGGCTGGAGAAAGCAGAAAATAAATAAATAATAATTCTTGTATCTATTTAACTACAAATTCCACCTCAAATAAAAAGGTCAGATAAAATTTTATCTGACCTTTTTGTTTTATTATTTTTAACCTTTAAAATCAATAACTTGATAAAAAATTATAACAACTCAGCTAACACTTGCGCAGGATGTCGCGCTTTTAAATCAGCAAATCGTTTAGTTTGGCTTCTACATGAAAACCCAGTTGCCACAATTTGTTGTGCGTTTAAACGCTCTAACTTAGGCTCCCAGCTTGATTTAAATAATGTTTTAGACTTTTCTAAATTCACTTTTTCATGACCATATGTACCAGCCATACCACAACAACCTACACTCTCTTTTTGTAAAGACAAGCCTAACTCATTAAATATAGTTATCCACTGTGCTTCACTTTTAGGTAAAGCTGTTTTTTCTGTGCAATGTGAGAACAACTTATATTCTATTGGAGAGGCAAGTTGAAATTTACTTTTAATAACATCTAGCTTTGGCAGTAACCATTCATGGGCTAACATAACATTAAACTCACCACGATCTTCACCTAAAACTTGTTTGTACTCATCTCTATAACAAAGAACTAAAGAAGCATCTAAACCAATCATAGGTAAATTAAGAGCATGTATTTTATTTAAGAACTCTGCAGCATTTTTAGCTGTTTTAGCAAAACGCGCTAAAAAGCCTTTTACGTGCTGTGCTTTACCGTTCGGTTTAAACGGCAACAATACCGGTTTAAATCCACATTTTTTTGCTAACAACATCATAGACTCAACCGTTTTAGCATCATAAAACGACGTGAATGGATCTTGTACTATCAATATATATTGTTGTTTTTCTTCTTCGGTTAATGCTTCTAACTTTTCTAAATCGAACGCTTCAAATAATCCATTATTAACATGAGTATTAACACTATCATCAAGCGTTGG
This sequence comes from Pseudocolwellia sp. G5-9, assembly GCF_055808995.1. Taxonomy (NCBI): domain Bacteria; kingdom Pseudomonadati; phylum Pseudomonadota; class Gammaproteobacteria; order Alteromonadales; family Colwelliaceae; genus Pseudocolwellia; species Pseudocolwellia sp. G5-9. The sequence continues at coordinate 522,481 of NZ_CM147893.1, read as the reverse complement.
TACTGATAACAATGGCGTGTTTACATAGCCAATTGTTGCACTTGAAAACGCGTCATAAATTTTAGTACCTAAAACACTGTTAACTAACTTTGGTGCCTTAGCTAATAATGGCGTAATAACTTCTACGTTTGCGACTAAGTGATCTTTCAAAGGGCGGAAATAACGCGTGTGGTATAAGTTAACAAAACGCGCTTTAAAGTCAGGAACATCTACTTTGATCGGACATTGGCTAGCACATGCTTTACATGCTAAACAGCCTGACATAGCTTCCATCACTTCATGAGAAAAATCGTTTTTATATTCACTAGAGAAACGACTTTTCATTTTAAATAATGTTTGGTCAAGTAGTTGTTTTACTGACCAGCCATTAACGTCTTTCTCTAATTGTAGAATATCTACTCCCCTATGCTCTAGTAAGCGTAGCCACTCGCGCATTAGACCAGCTCTACCTTTCGGCGAATGTCTACGGTCACGCGTTACTTTACTTGAAGGACACATAGGGCTGTCGGCATCGTAGTTAAAACATAATCCGTTACCATTACAATCTAATGCTGACTGAAATGACTCTTTAACTTTTACCGGAATTTGTCTGTCATAAAAACCACGCTTAATTGCATCAACCGAGACTAACTCTTCAGTAGATTCAATAGGTGTACAAATTTTACCTGGATTCATTTTATTAAATGGGTCAAAAACACTTTTTATTTTACGCAACTCTAAAAACAGTGCTTCACCAAAAAATTCTGGTCCGTATTCACTACGGTAACCTCTGCCATGCTCGCCCCACATTAAACCGCCATATTTTGCTGTTAATGCGACAACTTTATCTGATATTTCTCTGAGCAAAACTTCTTGTTCTGGATCGCACATATCAAGCGCTGGGCGTACATGCAAAACCCCTGCATCTACATGACCAAACATTCCATATTGTAAATCATAACTGTCTAATAATGCTCTGAATTCGCCAATATAGTCAGCTAAATTTTCTGGTGGTACTGCCGTATCTTCAGCAAAAGCGAGTGGTTTTTGAATACCTTTAGTATTACCTAATAAACCTACAGATTTTTTACGCATAGCGTACATTTTATTAATACTGGCTAAGTCACTTGTAACTTGGTAACCAATAATCCCGCCAATATTGTTTGCAATATCGTGGTCGAGTCGAGTTGTTAATTCCGCAACCTGATCAGCTAAGCCTTCAACAGTAATTCCATTGTATTCAACTACGTTAAGACCATCCATCACCTTACCTTCAACATCAGTAATTAAGTCACTTACTGAATGCCAAATAATATCTTGTTTAGCAAGATTAAGGACTTTACTGTCAATGGTTTCAACAGATGTGGCTTTTGCTTCAACTAATGCAGGTGAATGCCTTAACGCTGAATCAAAGCTATCGTATTTTATGTTGATTAACGTTTTAGCTTTTAATATAGGTGTTAGGTTTAGTTTCGCTTCGCATACAAATGCTAATGAACCTTCAGAGCCTGTAATTATTCTACTTAAATCAACTTGCGTTAAGTCATCATTAAACACATGCTCTAAATCATATCCTGTTAAAAAACGATTTAAACGTGGAAATTTTTCAATAATTTGTTCACGGTTATCTTTGCAAGATGAAAGAATTTGCTTAAGAATTTTACCTAAACTTGTTTCTTGTTTAGAAAGCTCTACAGCTTCATCCATGCTCATAGGTGATGTTTTTAAAAAATCACCATTCGCTAAAATAGACTCCAACCCTAAAACATGATCAGAGGTTTTCCCGTATACCAAAGAACCTTGTCCTGAAGCATCCGTATTAACCATGCCCCCAATAGTTGCACGGTTACTTGTAGATAAGTCAGGAGAGAAAAAGAAACCAAATGGACGTAAGTAATCGTTAAGTTGATCTTTAACTACGCCTGCTTCAACTTTAACCCAATTTTCTTTTATGTTGATTTCTAAAATACGATTCATGTATTTAGATAAATCAACTACTATACCCGGTGTTAAACTTTGTCCATTAGTGCCTGTGCCACCACCTCTTGCGCTAAATTTAATGTTATTAAATTTTTCTTCATTAGCGAGTTGAGTAATTATTTGAATATCGAATTTATTACGTGGATTTAACACTAATTGCGGTAATTGTTGATATACGCTGTTATCTGTTGCAACAGATAAACGAGCGCTATATTGACAACTAATATCGCCTTGATAGGGCTTAGTTTGTAATAAACGGGCAAATTCTTGATATAGCGGAGCTACGACTTCGAGGTGATCAATCCTAGGTAACATGTAATTATTATATTTCAGCAACGTTTAAGATGTTTGCTAGTATATCACGCCATAATTAATAAATGATGATCACAAACCTAAATCATTCAAAATTTTTTACTTATAAAGTGTATGTTAATAAATGTGTACTTTGAATGCGTTTTATAAAAATAATAATTACGCTAATCATTAACTAACATGCTTTTTACCTGTACAATTTATTCATAATATTTACCGATCAACTTTGAGTACAACTCTTTTAGAAATGCCCATGACAATTAAAACTGATGAATTACGTACAACCCTTATTGATAACTTAGTTTCTCCAGCAGAGTTAGCTAATCAAATTCCTCTTGATCAAGAAACCGCTGATTTTATTATCGAAAGTAGAAAAAACATTGAAAGCATCATAACCGGTGAAGACGACAGACTACTTCTTGTTATTGGTCCTTGTTCAATTCATGACACCGAAGCCGCTATTGATTACGCAAAAAAACTTAAAGTATTAAGTAATAAGCATAAAAACGAGCTGTTAATTGTAATGCGTGTTTATTTTGAAAAACCTAGAACAACCGTAGGTTGGAAAGGTTTAATAAGTGATCCTAATTTAGATAAATCATTCAACGTAGCCAAAGGGTTAAACCTTGCGCGTAATTTGTTAATGGACATTAATAGATTAGGTTTATCTGCCGGTACTGAGTTTTTAGATATGGTAACCGGACAATATATTTCTGATTTGATCAGTTGGGGAGCTATTGGTGCACGTACAACAGAAAGCCAAGTTCACCGAGAATTGGCTTCAGCTCTTTCATGTCCAGTAGGTTTTAAAAATGGAACTGACGGTAATATTCAAATAGCTTTAGATGCCATTAAAGCTTCAAGTGTACCTCATGTTTTATATTCACCAGACAAAAGTGGCCAAATGTGTATCTATCAAACACATGGTAACCCGCACGCTCATGTAATTTTACGTGGTGGCAAAACTCCGAATTACCATGAAGAAGATATAAAAAAAACGCGTGAATCATTAGAAAAAGCGAGTATTCAGACCAAATTAATGGTGGATTGTAGTCATGGAAATAGCTACAAAGATCATAAAAAACAGATAGATGTTGCAAATTCAATTGCAGATCAAATTAAAAACGGTGAAACATCTATATTTGGTTTAATGGTAGAAAGCTTTTTAGTTGAAGGTAATCAAAAAGTTGAATCAATTGACTCGTTAACCTACGGACAAAGTATTACCGATGCTTGTGTAAACTTAACGGAAAGTGAAGAAATACTTAACGTGCTAGCCAACGCAGTAAAAGTTGCACGCGCTAAATAGTTTTTATTTCTTTATTTTATTCAGCTTTAAACGTTTTTTTAAAGCTGAATAATAAAATATTCTCTATTTTAAATGACTAACAGCTTTCCCCAATCGATACGCATCTATTATTCCTATCAACCAAATAATGCCTAATCCATACATATAAAAACTAAAACCAGTCATATTTTCAAGTTCGGCATCTATGTGATGCCTTATTTCAATAACATCGAGTGGTATGTGCCCAGCAGTAATTTGGTCAGCTAAGCTTTGTGCCACCTGAATAATATCGCTGAATAAAAAAAGTAAAGGTAGAGTAAAAGCACATGCAATCACAACACACGTTATGCGTTTATCTAAAATGAAATGACCTGCACCAGGATATACAAGTGCTGAAAGTAAAACGGCTTTTAAGGTAATATTCAAAACAATGTCCTTGTTCTAATAATCAAAACGACTTTATAAATTTATTAAATGATTATTTTTTAATGAGATACATTTCATTAGTGGATGGGAATTACTCTTTTGAAATGGGGAGTGAATCATCAGCGCCCCACTCCGCCCAAGAGCCTGCATATAAACGTACATCATCAAACCCAACAATATAAGCAGCAACAAGAACAATACTCGCTGTAACACCTGTTCCGCACGAAAATATCAATGAAATTTTACTGCCACATATACTTTCAAATACCGCTTTTAATTCTTCAATACTTTTATATTCTATTGAATTAAGAACATCAACAAAAGGTAAATTAACTGAGTTGGGAATATGTCCTGACCTAACACCAGGACGTGGTTCAGGTTCTATACCCATAAAGCGCCCTTTTGAACGTACATCAATAACTAAAGCTGTTTCTGAAGTTATGTTATTAAGTACATCATGACTAGTAACCAATAACTGAGGATTATAATTAGGTTCGATTATTTCATCTATTGGTTTTAAAGCTTCGACATGGCGATCTTCAGTTAAATAGCCATCTTGAATCCACTTGGGTAAACCGCCATTTAAAATAAAAACATGCTCAAAACCAAACGACTTAAAAACCCACCAAGCTCTAGGTGAAGAATATATTCCCTGATTATCGTAAAGCACTAAAGTACTTTGCTTTGTAAAACCTATTTTTTTCGCAAGTTGTTGAATATCTTCTTTTAAAGGAAAAGCGTGTATAGCTTGTGATCGTAAATTAGATAATGCTTCAATACTCACTTTGTAGCTGTTAGGAATAGTGATTAATTCATCATACGTAATAGGCTCTTTACCTATAACGGTTACCACACTTACGTCTAATATATATAAATCTTTTTTATGGATATTCGTGTTTAACCAATGTGAAGAAACAAGTGGATTATTCATATATTTTCACCATTACTTATGTGCTAATTAATAGGTTTATACTAAGTGAATTAATAGGTTTATACTAAGTGAATTAATAGCGAAATGTATACGAATAAAAGTCAATAAATCTCATGTTTTACATTGTACGTTGTTATGAAAAGTATACATAAGATTTATATTTTGAAAGGAATTAGAGCGTGTTGACCTTTGCTGCATCTTTTTGCAACAGCTAGTTTGGTAATTATGCAGGCTTCGCTGACGAAAATAGAATACTAAAAACTATCAGGGTAATGGTATAAATTAAAAAAGGTACAAATAATTAATTATGCACCTTTATGCTTATTGATAAATAAAAGAGCTTACTTTAGTTTAGCTAACAGACCATCACTAGCGTCTTCAACTAAATCTATAACAAACTGAAAACCTTTTGCGCCACCATAGTAAGGATCTGGTACTTCAGATTCTTCATGATTATTAGCGTAATCAAGAAAGAGTTGAATTTTATAATGTAGATGTTCAGGTGCTATTTTTTTGAGGTTTTTAACATTGTCGCTATCCATAGCAAGTACAAGATCGAAAGTATCAAAATCTTTCTCTACAACTTTACGTGCTTTAATTTTGTCGAAAGAATAACCTCGAGCCATGCCTGCTTTTTGAGCGCGATGATCCGGTTTTTCTCTTGCATGAGATCCAATCGTTCCTGCTGAATCAACTAAAATAGATAAACCCGCTTGATTAGCTTTATATCTGAAAACAGCTTCAGCACTCGGTGAGCGACAAATATTGCCCATACACACAAAAAGTATTGAGTTAATATTTTTTAAATCGCTGTTTTCTAACATATTTCACCTATAATGAAGTTAATGACCACCTAAAAAGTTAGCCGATATAGTACGTACTATAATCATTGTTCAATATTTTTAAAACAATAATTTAATACTTTATTAACAAAAACTTCATTTATAGCCATAATCTTAAAATAATAACAATTAGGCATTCTAAAATATGCAATTTAAGCATATCTGGAGTCATACCAAACAAATGCATCTATTTAGTATGACCATCCTATTATGATAAAGGAAAAAGTCTGCGGTGTAAGGTTTCAACCACTTTATTAGCTTCGCTTTCTGGTACTAAGAAACACAAATTGTGTGCACTTGCTCCTTGGCAAATCATTCGAATATTTACACCGTCAACAGCATCAAAAATAACATTACCTATACCGCTTGTGGTATGAATATTATTACCAATAACAGCCACTAATGATAAACCATGTTCAACTTTTACTTCACAAAGTTGCTCTAAATCTTCAACAACCGCTTTGGTAATAACCGCTTGTGTAGAACCAGCTGGATTATCAAAGGTTAGTGCAATACTAATTTCACTTGTGGTAATAAGGTCTACACTCAGTTCATGCTTGGCTAAAATAGTAAATACTTTTGCTAAAAATCCACTTGCATGAAGCATTTCAGGACTTTTAACGGTAACTAGAGTTTGTTCTCGTCTTAAAGCAATTGAACGATATGTAGGTGCAGAGTCAACCGCTTTTTGAATACGTGTACCACCTTGTTCAGGCGCTTTACTACTACCTACAAAAACAGGAATGTTTTGTCTCATGGCAGGAATTAACGTGGCAGGATGCAAAATTTTAGCACCAAAGGTTGCCATTTCTGCAGCTTCACCAAAACTGATTTCTTTAATCGCTCGCGCTTGATCAGTAATACGAGGATCTGTTGTGAAAATGCCTACAACATCGGTCCAAATAGCTAAATCGTTAGCATTTAATGCTTCAGCTAAAAGCGCAGCGCTGTAATCAGATCCACCTCTACCCAAAGTTGTTGTTTGCCCAGCTTCATTTTGACCAATAAATCCTTGTGTCACAATGACATTGCTTTCAAGTTCAGGAAGTAGCACTTGCGTGGTATTTGTTTTTAATGCATCAAGATCAACCACCGCTTTACCAAATAAACTATTTGTTTTCATTATTTGGCGAACATCAAACGCTTTACCGTTTACACCTATGGTTTGTAATACTTCTGCAAATATAATTGAGCTAAGTTGCTCACCATATGAAAGGATAGCGTCGGCAATACGTAAACTATGATTTAATGATTGTTCTTTTGCGTGCTGAGTAAGTTCAGCCAGTAACTGCTCTACTCTTTCATTTAACTCAAGCTCTTTACTTAAATGTTGAGTAATATTGAATTGAATTGCTTTTATTTTATTAACAATGTCTAGTTGTTCGTCTTGTGAAATTTGAGGCTGACTTAAACGCACCAAATAATTCGTTACACCTGAGCTTGCTGAAACAACCACAACTTTATTAGCTGCGTCACTTTTAATTATATTTGCGCATCTAAGCATTGCATCAAAATCAGCAACACTTGTTCCACCAAATTTCGATACAGTTAAGTTTTTTACAGTAGACATTATAAACTCGCTCTTATTGAATGAGATAATTGAATAGAATTTGTTTGTGAGATATTTAACATTAAAGTCTCCCTAAATACGTTTAGTAAACGTTTAAAAAATAAGGAAGAGCATGACTGATTGGATTAGTGTGCAGATGAACTTATAACTAAACATTCAGCCAGAAGCTCTCCACCAACATGGTGACAGCCCTAAGGATTCAACCCTAGCGACCGAATATTATGTGCCATTAACAGTAATATTCTCGGCGGTAGTCCCCCTCAATAATAATCATCGGAATATTGGCTTCCTCATATTATTTACCTGGCTATCGCACCTCTTCTGGTATTAAAAAATACTAATAAAGAATTAGTAGCATTTAACGATGCGTATTAGACACTAAATACAAAAGCAATGCAATAGCCTTTTAGATGGCTATTTGAAAAAATCGAAAGAATAATGTTTTACTAATCGTTATACTCAACTAAACGTATTAATTTAATTAAATATTCATGGATTTATTCTTTATCAAAAAACTTTTAGGTATTTTATTAATGCCTATTAATATCGTACTTATCTTATTGTTCATTGCTATTTTATTATTTAAATATCATCAAAAACTTAGCCGTGGTGTTCTCATATTAGGTTTTATAGTGTTGTTGATAGCTTCTACACCCTTTATTTCAAATAGCTTTATCAAGCCGATAGAAAACCAATATAAAACCTTTAATAAACAAGATGCGACCTTAGACTACATCGTCATTTTAGGGTGTGGTCATACAACCAATAATGAATTACCTGCTTTAACTCAACTACAAACATGCTCATTACAACGACTGATAGAAGCGTTTAGGGTTTTTCAATTACATCCAGAATCAACAATTATAACCTCAGGTTATGGTGGGGGTGATGTAAAATCGAATGCTGTAAAAGTTAAAGATGCTGCTATATCGTTAGGAATACCTGAAGCTAAAATAATCACGCAGCCTTCACCTAAAGATACCGAAGAAGAAGCCATATTAATTGCTCCACTATTAATTAATAAAAAATTCGCGTTGGTGACAAATGCTAACCATATGCCAAGAGCTGTGCAGTATTTTATCAACCAAAACACTACCCCTATTCCTGCTCCAACAGGATATTTTTATAAAGGCAGCAATGATAATTTTCTTGAAAAACTACCCCAATCTACTGCATTAAATCAAACATCTGTTGTTTGGTATGAAAGACTTGGACAATTTGTACAATGGCTTAAAACTGATAACAATGATTGATTATTTTTAGGAATATACCCGTTGCCAATCAAGATGCGTATTTCAGAGCACTTGAGCGATATCAATTCAAGGCAATGCTTTTTAATAATGGTCGTTCCCTTATAAAAAGCATTAACGAAGAAGTGATTTTGCTCAAGCGCTTCTCAGATGGGTCTAAAAACAATTTATGGGGCTTATTAACTTTAGTCAGGTTCCTACATGGATGTAGGACATTAGGGTAACGCAGGAGCAGTTACCGAGAATAACCATGACGTAAATTTAATGCCTTGCATACATGAATGTACTTAGATTTCGTTTGGAACGTGAAATCTGTGCCTAAATTGTTTTTAGTTCCCACTGAAACCTGCATCTTGAATGGTAACGGGTATAATAGGCCAGTCCTGTTAATAGAGCTGACCGCGGATATCTTTTATACGACTTTAAGCGGGATTGTCGATGTCAATAAATACAACCTCTACACCTAGCTCGGCTTGTAAGTGCTCGCCTAAAGCTTTTGCTCCATAACGCTCAGTTGCATGATGACCAGCCGCAAAAAAGTGAATGTCCATTTCATGTGCTACATGAGTTGTTTGTTCTGATACTTCACCAGAAATAAATGCATCAATGCCCTGCTCTGCGGCTAATTCAATATAGTTTTGACCACCACCTGAGCACCACGCAACCGTTTTAATTGGCTTATTTGAAGGTGGCTGAATATGCAAACATTCGCGGCTTAAGGTATCAGAAATTAGTGTCTGAAGGGCTTCACCCGTTTTTTCTTCAGTAAATTCCCCTTGAACAGCAACACTGTAATCATTACCAATTTCTAAAGGACCTGTAATGGTTATGCCAAATAGCTTAGCGAGTTGTGCGTTATTACCTAAAGTAGGATGAATATCTAAGGGCAAATGGTAAGCGAATAAGTTAATGTCATTCATTAGAAGTGACTTAATACGCTTATGTTTCATACCTCGAATAACATAAGACTCGTTTTTCCAAAAATAGCCATGATGCACTAAAATTGCATCAGCACCTACGCTAATAGCTTCATCTATCAGTGCTTGTGTTGCGGTAACTCCCGTAACAATTTTGCCGATATTTTCAGAGCCTTGTACTTGTAAACCATTCGGGCAAAAATCTCTAATTTTTTCAGGTTTAAGTAAGTTTGATAAGTATTGTTCTAATGTTGAACTGGAAATAGTTTTAAATGTCATAGTCTATTTAAATATTATTGAATGAAAAAAACCTAAGTTTTATTAGGTGTTTTATGGCTAGAACTCATGCCTGTAACTTTAACAGGTGAAAACTTTGGACGTAACTTCCACTTCGGCTTAATAGGCGTTAATGGCAATACACGTTTTTTAGCTACTATAACGTAAACAGAACCTAATTGAGGCAAAAATTTATTTGCAAATTGTTGCCAATAAGAAAAAAACTTACCTTTTCCCATAGTACTTGCAAGTGATGAGTGTAATAAATGTTCATCAGTTAAAATTTCATAGCCCATTAAATGTAACCAGTCTTTCACTCGCATAGATGAAAAAAAACGTTCATTCCAAGGAGACTTTTGTCGTCTGTATGGAATAAAGCTGTTTAGACCCGCTAAACTAAATGGATTAAAACCTGTTATCACTAAATACCCGTTAGGAATTAATACACGATTCGCTTCACGAACAACATGATGAGGGTCACCTGTAAACTCTAAAACATGACTCAATAAGCAAACATCAACGCTATGCTCTAAAAAAGGTAAATCGTCAATATCAGAAATCACAGATGCATCGGGCGATCTTTCATCTATAGTTATCTGATGCTTAATAGATGATTGACTACAATCAACTTCCCCGCTTAGCGCCCCTATTTTAAGTAAATGGTACCCAAAAAATTTTGGTGTCCATCGAGCTAAAATTTGATTAATTTCACCAAGAATAATTTCGCCATTAGGTAATTGCTCCCAACCTTTTGGGTAACGTTGCTTTCTAAAAGCTAAAGCAGGTTTCATATACCTAATTTCCTTAAATAAATTTGTGAAGAATAAAAACGTTGATATCGTATTTTACACAGAAAGCTTATAATAACCGTATTACAGAAATTATATATTAAAAATAAGTCTAAAATGAATTCAACACAACCTAGCTCACTTCTTTATGTGAAAGCAATTAAGGCTTTTACCGATAACTATATTTGGTGCATTCATTCAAATACAGGAAATCATATTGTAATAGTTGACCCTGGCGATGCAGACGTTTGTATTAAATACATACAAGATAACAAACTTCAGCTAGCCACTATTCTTATTACTCACCGACACAGTGATCACGTTGGCGGTGTTGAAAAGCTCGTTAAGTACTGTAACGATAATAACTGGCCTATTACCGTATATGGCCCTACAAAAGAAGCAATACAATACAGTAACATTCAAGTCAAAAATGCAGATTGTATTTATCTAGAAACCTTAGCGACAGAATGTCGTGTGCTTGATATTCCAGGGCATACCTTAGGGCATATAGCTTATTTAATAGAAGATAATTTATTTTGTGGTGACACGTTATTTTCTGCGGGTTGTGGCCGAATATTTGACGGTACAAGTGAACAACTCTTTAATTCCTTAAAAACCCTATCTGCTTTACCTGAAAAAACACAAGTCTATTGTGCACATGAATACACTTTAGCTAACTTAGCTTTTTCACTTACGGTAGATCCAAGTAATGAAGAACTAGTGAATTATTATAACTATGTAAAAACATTACGCGATAAAAATCAAAGCAGTATTCCTACTTCTATTTGTACCGAGAAAAAAATAAATCCCTTTTTACGATGTTTTGATAAACACATAAAAGACAGTGTTGAAACTTATTGTAATGCAACTTTAACAAGTGAATTAGACGTTTTTACTCAATTAAGAAGTTGGAAAAATGAGTTTTAACTTTAGACTCTTTCTTGAATTAGTATTTTAAATAAGTAACACTTACGCCACATTTAACGAATAGAACTTTTCATGAAGTATATTTCTCTCTCATTAGCATTATCGATAGCACTTGTTGGTTGTCAAAGCACGCCATTTTCTCAACAAGCAAAACAAACAAATAATCCTAACCTAAATCCTGAAAATGCCGCTAAACCGTCTGATATTCACCGATTACTCGTATTGGGTATTCAAGAAGAAAAAGAGCTCTCTTCGCAAAAGACTCCTGACGGTGCACCGATAGAATATGCCAATGTGTGGGAGCGTATTAAAAGTAATCTCGTACTAGATATTCCTATTCATGAAAATGTGATCAGGCATAGGAACACCTATTTAAAACACCCTAATGCATTAAACAATTTATTAAAACGTTCAGAGCCTTTTCTTTACTACATTATTGAGAAATTAGAAGAAAATAACATCCCACTTGAGGTTGCCCTATTACCTTTAGTAGAAAGCGCATTTAACCCTCATGCACGTTCAAGTGTTGATGCTTCGGGGTTATGGCAATTTGTTCCTGCAACAGGTAAACAATTTGGTTTAAAACAAAATTGGTGGTACGACGGCAGGCGTGATGTTATTGCATCAACAGACAGTGCAGTTGAATACTTAAAATACTTACATAAGTTTTTTGATGGCGATTGGATGCTTGCCCTAGCGGCGTATAACTCGGGAGAAGGTCGTGTACAGCGCGCAATGAAGAAAAATGCCCGTAAAAATAGACCTACACACTATTGGGAATTAGAACTCCCCAAAGAAACACGAGATTATGTTCCTAAGCTTTTAGCCGTTATTGATATTATTCAACACGCTCAAGAATATAAGATTGACCTTTACCCTATAGCAAATGCCCCCGTAGTAAGTACCGTTAACGTTAAGTCACAAATTGACTTATCAGTTGCCGCTCATTTAGCTAATTTACCCTTACAAAAGTTTCAAGAATTAAACCCAGGCTTTAATCAATGGGCAACAGATCCTAATCATTCAGCAAGTTTTCTTTTACCTAATGAAAACATTGCTAGTTTTAACGAAAAGTTAGCTAAACTTCCTAAAAAAGATCACATGGTTTGGCAGCGTTATCAAATAAAACAAGGTGACAGCTTAGGAAAAATCGCCCATAAATTTCATTTAGACATTGATTCAATTAGAACCATCAACAAATTATCAGGTAATAATATACGAGCAGGTAAACATTTATTAATTCCTGTTGCCTCAAAAAATGGTGCTGAAAATCAACAATATATATTACCTGAGCAACTACAACTTACAGAAAACAAACCAACTGAAACAAAACAGATTCATGTAGTGAGTTCGGGTGATACTTTATGGGATATAAGTAAAGCTTATAAAGTTCGTACTAAAGACATCGCAAAATGGAATGGTATTTCAACTAAATCGACCTTAAAGTTAGGTCAAAAACTTATTGTTTGGAATACAACAGCAACACCAAAACCGAAAAGTATTACCTACAAAGTAAGACGTGGTGACTCTTTTGCTCGTATCGCAAACAAGTTCAATGTATCGATTAAGAACATTGAAAAATGGAATAATCTAACCAGAAAAGAATATTTACAACCGGGACAAAAATTAAAAATAGACGTAAGCAGTAACGGTTAATCTTTAACGGGTATAAACTTTATACCCGTTATCATTCAAGCCAATAAGGATCGTGGTTGGCATTATTTATTTCCGTCATCTCGTTTAAGTATTGATCATGAATCAAACTTACTCAGACGACACCACATTGATGAAATCTCATTATGCAAAGCCGTTAAAGCAACTTCCTCCAAGTAAATATTGAAAAAACGTAACTTACATACATTGCCTTCGCCTACACACTTATTACAACGTGGCGCAGACATACTCACAGTACTGGAGCAATTAGGCCATAAGATATTCGTACCAAATAAGCTTAAAATTTAGTCCACCTTAAACCTGAACAATCATAAACTCAGGTTAAACAACCAATAAAAAACTAACGCGGTAAAAATTCAATAGCCCAAATGGTACTCATTACATTTACGTCTTCTTCACCAAAATCTATTGATTTTAAAATACTCATTAAACGTCTCTCTAGTGCTTTGTCCTCAAGTTCGCTTGATTGTATTACTACTTTACTCACTGTGCCGTTTGCTTGAATCTCGATTTCAAAAAGTACCTTACCTTTTAAGAAAGGATTTTTACGTAAAGCACGATTGTAAAGTGAATATAAGCGTGATTTGTTGGCTTCAAGCGTTTGTCGTAATTTCATTTCTGAACGTATACTCGCAAGGTTTTCACTACTTTCTTCTTCACTTTCAATTGTGTCTGCTAATATTTCTTCTTCAGCTAAATGAACTGTTTGTGTATTGCGGGGACTCAGTGCATCACTTGCTACGGTTTTAGTTACTTGTGCTGAAGCAATGTTTTTACTTTGTTCGTTCGCTTTAGCTGCAAGTAACTTTCGTTTTACTTTTTCAGCTTCTGTTGATTTGCTTTTTACTAAAACACTAGATTTAGGTGCTACAACAAACGCATCTCTTAATGAGAAAAGATCGTCTTTCATTGCAGCAAGCCCTGTAGTTTTAGCTTTTTCTTTAGCGACTTCACGTTGAGTTTTAGCTTTTTCTACAGGAACTTCTTCTTTTTCAACTTCTGGCTCAGGTTCTTTTTCTTCAATAGCCACAGGAGGTGTAATTTCCTTTTCTTTCATCTCTAGCAATACACGTGTTAATTGTACCGGCACTTGTTCTTTTATTTCTCGCTGTACTTCAATACGATCCATAAACGGAACAATAATTCCAAAAATCAAATACAAACTCAGTAATACAATAAGCACTTTAGTAAATAAAGTATCTTGTTTATTGTCGGTAAACAGTTCGGCGTTGTCACTAAATACAGCGTTCGAGGAATCGTTATAAGAAAGTGTTACGTTAAGCATTAAACACCTCCCTGTTTAGATGATGTGTGTTCAACCGCCAACGACATATTTCTATAATCAGCATCAGCACATATTGCCATAATGTGTTTTAACAAATCATATTCAATCGTGGCGTCACCAATAATGGTAACCGCTCTGCCATTAAGTATTTCTTTTTCAGACAATTCAGTACGCTTACTTGTTTGATAAACCAACTCAGTTTTTAATGCTTTTGATAAATCATCAATTTCATTATCAGACAAACCTGTATCAGTTGTAGAAAGTTGTTGTTGCCAAATTAAACGCCCTTGCACTAACACTGAATCTTTTAATACTGAAATAACAATATTTTCAAAAGGTAGTTGCTCTGCAATCGATACGGGGAGTGTTAACTCTTTTGTATTTTGTAATACGCGCACCTCAGACTGATTAACCATTAAAAAGAAGACTAAAATGGTAAAAATATCCATGAGTGCAACTAAGTTTAACTTACTACTCTGCCCTAATCGTTTATGGTGTCGTGCTTTACGTTTTGATCGAAGTGATTGTTTCAAGAGTCACCTCCTGCAACACTCGATTCAACTTGTTCAATGTCATCAATAGGGGCATCACCTAAAGAAATATTAGGAAATAACTCAGCATTAACTAAATTGGCTGCTACAACGGCTTTAAATGAACGAACTGTATCCATTGCCGTTACAATACTTTGGTAGTTAACATCAGGCGATAATAAAATAACAATATCGCTTTTTTCTATGTTTTTTTGTTGAAAAGTTAGTTTTAAATCTTGTAAAAAAGAGGATAACGCAACGAAGTTATAACGAGTCGTTTGCCCTTCATCGGTAGATAAATCAAAAGTTTTAAGTAAAACTCCCGCAGGATAATTTAAATATAAACTATCTTTTGTGATCACCAACTCTAACTGTTTTTCTTCTTCACTTTGTTCTTGCTCAGGCGATTCACCTGCTGCAGATACCGGTAGCTGTAGATTTAAAATACGTACTTGTGAAAACACTAAACTCAACAGTAGTACAGGCACTAATACAATCATCAAATTCATGAAAGAGGTAATATCTAGTTCAGCTTCTTCACCTCTGTGACGTCTTAAGCGTCTCATAAGCTTAACCTCGGTCTGAGTTTGATTCTGTAAACTTTGTATACGAAAGCGAGTTTAATAATTTACGGCCTACCATTTCTAAAGAATCAACAATATTCGTTGTTTTAGTTTGTAAACTCGAATGAAATAAAATTAAAGGAATAGCAGTAATTAGCCCAAAAGCTGTTGTGTTCATGGCTACTGAAATACTTGATGATAATAGGTTAGCTTTATCAGCAGGATCTGCTGTTGCAACTGCAGAGAATGCCGCGATAAGCCCCATAATAGTTCCTAACAAACCGAGAAGTGTAGCTATATTCGCTAATGTAGCTAAAAATGGTGTACGTTTTTCTAAACGTAACATGTGTTCCATTAAGGCATCTTCCATTGCGCTTTCAATATCTTCACGGCGTTTAGTCTGAGTAAGACGCGAAGCACCTGAATACAATACATCGGCTACAGACGCTTTACTTGATTTAGTCACATTTATAATTTCTTGAACATCACCTTTCATTAAATGCGGTTGTATTAACTTCATGGCTTTTTTATTAGCGCTTAACGTGGTTGTTAAATAAAACCAACGCTCAATCGTTATAGCTAAACCTATTACTAATACCAAAGCTATAGGGTATATAAAGCTACCTCCATCTTGTAAAAAAGTAATAATAGTATCAAAAAAATTCATGGTGTTTCCTTTATTGTGTTCAATGTTATATACCTTAAATATCATGCTGATTGGCATGTAATGATTTAAAGTCAGTTCTTAATAACGCGAGTAACGCGTTTAATTTTTATAGTATTGGTGTAATTTATTTTTAAAGGTTTTAGGTGTGACAGGTATAGGTTTAGGTAAAGATACTTGTAACGATTGCCCTTCAATATTTATTGCCTTTTCATTCGCTTGCCATGGCGTAATGTAAATAACGTTAGGTTGCTCTTGCGAACCCTGTACTAAGGTTTCAATCACATACGTTGAGTTATTCGTCTTACTTTTTACTGTATCTTTAGTTTGAACTGTTTGAGCCTGCTTTACCGATTCAACTGCTTGGCTCTCTTCGTTATATGCAAAAGATAAAAAACTTAACGATATACATAATCCCCCCATTGATAACATCCATATAAAGCGTGGAAAGTTACTGTTTAACTTATTTATAAGGTTCATATTAACTCTCCTGACGAGTAGCAAGTTTGACTTCTAAACCAGCTAACCATTTTTTTGCTCTAGCATCATCAGGTTTTAACGCTAAGTAAGCTTGATAATGCGCTTTAGCTTGAACAAATTCACCGCGATATAACTCAAAAAACACAGCAATATTCAGATGAGCTTCAGCATAGTCAGGCCATAGTGCTAAAGCTTGCTTGTAACGTTTTTCAGCTTCATTAAACTGCCCTTGTTCACGTGCTATGACTCCTTGTAGATTATATATATAAGGGTTGATAGGGTTAACTTTTTCCGCTTGCTGCAAAGACATAACGGCTCCATCTAATTGTTTTAACTGGTAAAGAGCCAATGCTTTATTCAAATAGGCTACAGACAAACGAGGATATTGTTTAATAACATCGTCCAGTAACTCCCTAGCACCCTGCCAATTTTTATTCTTCATTTCAGCTAATGCTAATTTATATAACGTATGAATATTTTCAGGTAGCTCAGATTTAAGTGATGCTTGTTGTGCGATAAAGATCTGGTACTGTGTTTTACTTTCTGTAGTTGAATTAGCTATTTGAGTATTGTTAGGATCGTTAGAAGGTAATGCCGAATCAGTCTTCAACGTATCTTTAGGGATATCCCCTAATTCAATAATATTTTTGCCTATTGCTTTAATATCCTTACTTTCATCTGGGCCTGATTTTCCATTAGAACTCGTAGATTCACTCATTAATGTGCAAGACTGCAATGTAAGTACTGATAACACCATTAAGGATAAAGCCACCGTAGAATATAGCTTAGGCAATAACTTAAGTGTTCCTTTTGATAATAACTTATTGAACGATTTAGAAAATGGCATCAAACACCTCAGGTACTATTTCAAATTTATCGTATTTTGCTGGTTCTATTTCAGCTAATACCGACAAGCTATTTTTAACCCACTGATCATAAATATTATCCCAAGCACGCTCGGCATTTGCTTGATGCACTTCAATGGCCTTTTCTTCAAACGGATAAGCAATTTCTTCTAATAAAAATTCATATTCTTCAAGCGCTAACTCATCTAAGTCTTTAGGACGCTCAGATTTCATTACATCTGCCGCTAAATTACGATATATCTGACCAATAGAGTAATTCGCTTGCGGTACAAACTCAGCTAACTGCCACTTAAATACTAATTGATAGTAATTAATAGCTTCTGCCATTGCCTGCTGCTTTCGTTTTAAACTTTGATTAAGTGGGACTTTTAATTTAGTTTGATTAAACGTTTGTTGATGCGCTTGACCTAAAGCAAATGCAGCGTAAGACGCTAAATACGTTGAACGGCTTAAATCAAATGCTGTAGATTGCTTTTCTTGTTTTTTATGGAAGCTAATGATCTTTCTGTACCAAAAGTAACGCTTATTAGGCTCATTAGTTTCACGATAGAATTCGCTCATTTTAAAACGTACTTCTTGTGCTACAGCAAAAGGTTCAGGATATTGGTGAGCATAGGTTCTAAAGTGTGTAATTGCGCTCTTAGTATCACCCGCTTTTAAAAAGTATTCTGCAGCGGTGTATTGAGATTCACGCTTTAACTCACTATTGTTTTCATTCGCTACCATCACCAATAACTGCTGTGCTGCTTGCGACCAGTTTTCTAACTTTTCGTAACTCAATGCTAATTTAGCAGGAATAGTTGAAATGTAGGGATGCGTTTTAAATTGACGACTAAATTGATTTAACACAGGTATAGCTCTTGCCCACTGTTGGCTAGCAAGTAATAAATTAGCGGCATCAAATTCAGCATTTGCTCTATATTTCGAATTGGGTACTAATTTACCTAAACGTAAGTAATGCTGTATGGCGAGTTCATTAGCTGATTGGTCGCCTAATTTACTCCCAAGGGCCTTTTGTGCTTTGGCTTGTTCATATATTGAATAAGCAACAAGTTCGTTTATCTCTTGTTTTTTAGCAGGATTTTGCACAAAGTTTAACGCTAATAAATAGTCTTGTTCCGCAACTTCAAAGTGCTTAAATTTAAAATGAATATTAGCTTTTAGCTGACTTGCTATAGCAACTTGTTTTAAAGCTATACTATCTAGCTTGGGTAAATACTTAACTTTGCTGTTATTTTGGGTTTTAGCGAGAGAAGCAGCATCCGCTTGATATGCCGTTAAAACAAAGTCAGCGTATTTAATAACGTCGTCTATGTTATTTTGCGTAAAGGCATATTCAGCTGCTTTTACTGCAATTAATTTAGCGCGCCTGTCATCACCATGATGTTCAATAAATAAATCATTCAACTGTTTATGCTGTTCAAGTAACTGACTTAGTAACTGTTGGTTTTTATCATTAACATAATTTGACGCATTAATTGAATTTACTTTAACTTTTGGCCCCTCAAAAGCCTTAAGTAATTCAGTCATTGTAACTATGCTTGCATAAGCCGATTCTTGATTAATATAACTTAGCGGTAAATTATCGAATGAAGATTTATCGGTATTATTATTGTTTTGATCCCCGGCCACACTTATAGCATTATTGATTTTATTAGCACTTAACTTGTTAGTTTGATAAGTATTAAGTTGGTTAATATAAGGTGAAGAATAGGCTAACATTTTATAGGTTTTAAGTGCTTCTAGATATTGTTTGGCTTCAAAGTTTGCTTCTGCGTATAAGAAGTATTCTTGTGTTGCTAAGTTAGTTTTTTCTTCTACTTGAGTATTAGAATATGCCACAACATCAATATATTTTTTTAACCAGGTTGCGGTTTCAATAAAAGCTAATTCCCTTTGCTTATCATCTTCTACATCTTGCGCATACGCATATAAACGGCGACTCTTAGCTAAACTATAATCAGACAAAAAAGGTAACACATAATTTTTTGTCTGTGAGCTTGATTGCTGCCAAAAAAGTGATGTTAATCCATAATAGGTTACAAAACGTTCTTTCATTTTTCTTATATTAGCCAACTGACCTTTTTGCTTATATAAGTCGATTAATGCCAAAGAGAACTGTGCTGACCAGAACGAATGTGGAGCATAATCTAAATAATTTTTGTACGTTAAAATAGCATCATGTTCTAATTTTTTTTCTAACAAAAAGTGAGCTAAATTTTGAAATAAAATATGTTCAAAACTAGCCAACGTTGTTATTGTTGTAGAAGGTTGATTACTTTCAGCACTTAAGATTGGAGCTTGTCGGTTTAATAATTCAACTAAGCTTTTAGACTGCTGTTGCTGACTTAACGAAATACTCAATACGCGCTGAGTATCCATAGCTAAACTTTTATGTGAAACCGATACATTATTAAAAGAAAAATCACGCTCTGAATTCATGTCTGTATTCGTGGCCCCCTTCTCTTTTTTATAAACATCAGCTATCTGGTGTAATACCGTAATAAAATTATCGTCAGCTTCTGACAGTCGGTTTAATTTAAAAAGACTCCAACCTGACATGTATATGCTATTTAAGCGGTAGTTCTCATTATTTTCAGCTTTAAGTACTTTTTGATAAGCTTTATACGCTAGTGGATATTGCTCTACGTTGTAATATAATTCGGCACGACGAAAATGTAACTCTGCGTAATGCTTTGTATTAGGATAATTTTTTAATAACGCTTCAATAGTTAAAATACTTTCTTTTGGCTGCGCCAATAAATCATACGTTTTTGCTAATTGATATTGAATATCTTCATTTTCGGGGCGATTTGGATATGTCGTTAATAAATTTTTATACTGGCTAACAAGTGCCGTTAATATGTCTTTATTTTCTAAGACGTCAATTTGTTCATATTTTTCAATATCTAGCTGAACCATGCGGTGTTGTATTTGGGCCCTTACCCCCTTATTAGGTTCTAATGTTAAAATTGAACGATATATTTTTTCTAACTTTTCAGAGCGCTCTTTTCTTGTTAATTGTTTAGCGAGCAGCTGAGCACTAAGAGCACTATCTTCGCTTTCACCTTGTTCTGCACCATTACTGGTAGTGATACTTCTATTTGAAGATTTAACAAAGCTACCTAAGGTTTCAGAGTCGCCTTGATTTTCGTTATTGCTTCCTACAACAGAACAACCCGCAATCAGTATCGACGAGACTAAAAGCCTAAGGTAGTAGGTGTAACGTTTATTAGTTGCGGTCATTTATAAAGCCTCTCGTTGATTAAGGCTTTCTATAACATTTGCCATTGCACGTTGATTAAATAGCAAAAACTGCTGTATTTTACGTTGTTCATTTTTAACAAACTGTTGATTTTGTTCTAATAATTTAACATTCAATCTATCTTTTAACTGCTGTGTTATTTCTAATAACGACGCAATATTACTTGTTAAACTTTGATGCTTAAGGCTTAACCCCGTTAAAACGCTTTTTTTCGACAGTAAATCATCTACCCTTTTATACTGCTGCATAGTTTGAGTATATAACTCTTCAACATGATTCAAGGACTCTTGAGATTGCCAAAAACGTTCAGGAAGTTTTTGTTGTAACTGCCAAGTTAAAACACCTTGAACACGTACTAAGCGCTGTTGGTAATGATTAAATTTAGCTTTAGTTTCTTTAGCTTTTTTATTTTTACTGCTGTTCTGGCTACTCAGTTGTAGAGAAGTTAATGCCCGTTTACTATTTTCAATACGTGTTAACCATTTACGTTCAACATTATTTGCAAATAACTCACCATTACCTTGTTTTAATTTTTCAGCTTTTATCTTATTCAGCAATTGACTTAGTTGCGCTTTTTTATCTGCAAGTTGCTCGAGTAGTGCTAGATAATTAGTTTTACTTTGGTTGGCTCTAATTTTATTTTGTCGTGCGTTATTTAATGTAATGGTATTAGCTAACCACGTACTTCTATTTTGTTGTGCTTCAATTTTTTTAATTAACGTGTCCACTGATAATAACTGTTGATACGTTATAGATAATGGTGTGTTTTTTAAAGAGGCTTGCAGCCATACATCATATTTACTAATGCCTTCTACATTTAACGCTTGATACAAATTAAGTAGGTTATCTTCAGTATTTAATAACTGTTTAAACGCGTTCAGTTCGTGTTGTTTATTCTCATAATATTTTTCAATATGTAAGTAACGATTAAGCGCAAGATTAAGCTTGTTTTGAGCAATATATTGTTCAGCACTTAACGCCCACGTTTGTTGAGTAAATGTTGAATAAGGATAATCAGTAATTAAAGTATTAAATACCACCTCTGACTCTTTAAATTTATTTAACTTAAAGGCTGAGTAGCCAAACAAAAATAAAGCTTGCTCAGTGAACGGCGAATGTTTAGGAAAACTTTCAAGTTGATTATAACCTTGTTGAAATAAGCCTTGTTCTAAATACAGTTGAGCTAATAAAAGCTGAGCATAATGATGAATGCCGTTTTGTTCGATCTTTTGTTCAGATTGTTGTTCTTCTCTATTTTTACTTGTTTGTTTTAATTCGTTAGCAAAGAGCTGCTGCCAAAAACCGTTTGTTTTTTGTTGCCATTTAAAAGCTTGTAATACTTTTAGTTTTTGTTCTGCTAATACGTACTCTTGTTGACTCATTGCTCTTAACGCTTCGTTTAGGAGTAAATAAGGTGCTTGAGTATCGTTATTGAGTAACGCGACTAATTGCTTTTTACTTGTTTCCGCTAACGATAAATCTTCAATATTTGGCTGTTGTGGCCAAGCAATAAGCTGTTGTAGTAAATAGTATTGAGCAATATATTGAGCGGGTATTAGGTGAATGTTATTTAAAATGTCTTGTGCTTCTTTTTTAGCTAATTGAGAATTTTGTTGCGTTATTTTTTGTTCTGCTAATTGCAGTAGCACAATAATCATCAACTCATCTTTTTGTACGTTGCTTCTGATCGTATCGTGATCTGAACTTTCTTTAAAAAAAGAACCTATAGTTTGATTAGTATTATCAGCTGACTCATTAGAGAGTTTTTTAGAAAGTTGCTCTAAAAGCTTTTGTGCTTCTTCAGGTAAACCTTGAGAAATTTGCAACCCAGCTCTAAATAAAGACGCATGTACTGGTGCCTCTGTAAAATACTCGTCGTTAATATTTAATTGGCTAAGTGCTTCATCCGGTTTATTTTGAAAATAATAATAAAGTGCTTGTCGGTAAAATTTTTCAGACAAATGTTCGGGTAACTGTTTTAATGGCTGTTTTGTATTAAGTTCTACTTTTGTAGAACTTTCTTTTGAGTGTGCTTTATTCGTTGAAAAGCTTAAACCTAAAATAATAACAACACACAACATATGCAAAGAAAAAGTCTGATTCGCAAGATACTTCACAAGTGTGTACTCATTGTCTGTATGAGAAAGATTTAATAATGGAAAAATTGAATTTATTCGCATAGTTAACAACATAAAACCTTACAGTATCCACTCTTCAACAATAACTTCTGTTTGAAAGTTTCTGGTATTGTCTTCAAGCTTAAGCTCAATCATTACTGCATCATCTTCTTTTTCAAACTGATAGGTTACCGCTCTTTTTACCGTTCTTTTTTCTTGGTCTAAACCAATAAAAATTGCAGTAAGCTCGTGTTGGCCGGTTTTTAAATTACCTTTGAATAAACGTTGAATACCTCCTTGCTCTAAAGACTCTCGTTGACGTTTTGTATATAAAAATCCTGCAACTTCATCATCATTCAACTTAAGCTCTACACTGTCTAAGGTAAAAAAACGTCCTATATCAACTGACACAAACACAGCTACTTGAGTACTCGCAGGAAACAATAAGTCTTCCTCTAAAATAAAAAGTTCTCTGTTAAGTTTTAAAACTTCTTTTTTAATTTGTTCAATCTCACTAGCTATAGTATTACTTTCTGGGTTTTGAATGTTTTCTTCAGCAATAGCCTGGTAACTCAGCGTTGTGCAAAATATTACTGAGCAACTTAACGCTGCACTTATAAGAAACTTACTTAACTGTTTTATAATCATAAAAACTCTTTGGCTATTTTGGTTAACAAATTTAGCTAACGTGTAAATTAAAATATTAAAAATAAACACTGATAAACGCGCGTACAACATCTGCAGTAAAACCATATAAAGGTTCTTCGCCAATAGGCGCACCTACGGTTCTGTCTCTAAAGTTATGGTAATCAAAGGTAATGCGATCCCACTGTAATGTTGCTTCTGATTTCAGACCGTTGAAAACGTATTGTTTAGGAATGTAATAAGTAAGCCCTATTCCCACCGTAACATCATCAAATTCACTGAGTTCTTTATCTCTTGCTAAATAATTTTGAGCATCTCGATAGGCAAATAAATCACTGTAAAAGTTGGCCTGTGTTTGTTGGTAAGTTCGGTATTTAAGTTCAAGCATTAATGCTTCACCAAAGGGATGACGGTAACTTATTTCAATTTCGTGAGCTTCTATATCCCAACTATCTGAGAAATAACGATACTGCCCGAATAATGCGGCTCTATAAGGTAAGTAATAGCTGGTTGATAATTTAACCGCGAAAGAATTACGAGTATTAGGGTAAATTTCAGCTTGTGATGCAAAACCCGCTTCAGAGGTTGGATCAAGATATCGGACAGTACGATAAGGATTATTTAAGTATCCTTCATCAGCTATACCTTCTAAACTAATGCCAGCCGTTAAATTACGCGTTAGTATTTGGTTTATGCTGGCTCTAAGACGATATTGTTTACTTTTTTCAAAGAAGTTTTCATCACCATTTCTCATCACATCATTATCACCATAACTAACGCCCATACTGACATTAGTTAAATCACCAAAGGTGTCATGAGACACATTAAAGCTGACTGATTGCGCTAAAAAATCGTCTTCGTCACTTTTACTAACCGCAAATGACATAGTGGTTTTGTCGTGTAGGTATTCAATGCCTAACGATCCTTCTTGGCGCTCTTCTGTATATGGACTGGCATTACTGAGTACATCAACAGAAGCTGAAGAAATAGTATCAACGTAATAAAAGGCTGACACAGCAACGTTTTCGTTTATTTTTTTTCTCAGAAGTAATGCAGGTCCATCTATTTTCATACCACCACCTTCATAGCTATGGTATAAAACATCCGCTTTATCTTCGTCTAATACTGCCGCTTTTAGTGGAAATAAAAGTGCATGGAGCATAAAAATGGCGCATAAACTGTATGTAATGCGTTTAGTTACAACCACAACCACCGCCTCCGATCCCTTCTGCACCACGAGCTGATTCTCTTGCCTCAGAAACGTGTGCTGCATGTTTATTGGCTATAGCATGAAGATTTTTATTCATAACAGGATCCGAAAGATTTTGCCTTTCATAAGGTTTAACCCAAGGCTTTACCCCAAGCTGGGCACAACCTGATATAAATAAGGCAATAATGAGTAAACTGTACTTTATTAATTGACGGTTCATAACATAGTCCAATAAGATTTTTATTAACTAAGCCCTTTATTAAAAAGGCATTTGATTCAAACAGCATTACTCACGAATAAGTTTTTTAATGGCTTTAGCATACTTTTTTTCGTAGCCATCTTTGTATCCACGAAAGACAAACCTTATTTTTCCGCTACGATCAACTACTACAGTTGTTGGCATAGCAGACACTTGATAAAGCTCAGACAAGATATTTTTATCATCAAATAGTATAGGGAAATCTACATTGATATTTTTGATGAAATCTCGACCTGCTTGGTTATCTTGCTCAACATTAATACCCCAAACCTGAACACCAAGATCGGTATATTTATTATGAAGATTTTGCAGTACGGGCATCTCTTTTCGACAAGGGCCACACCAAGAAGCCCAAAAGTTAATAACGGTTATATTGCCGCGTTGCTCTACTAAATTTAGGTTCTCACCTGCCATACTTTTCAAAGTAAAGTCAGATGCTTGAGTGTTTACTAATTCATTCGCTGAACTATTTAATGAAATAACAGACAACAAAACTAACAATGACGTTGTAACACCTTTAGTGAGGCTTATAGATCTAGAACGGGTTACAATTCGAACTAATGTATGTACAAATTTATTTAACATATTCTTGTGAGGTTTTATAAACAAAGTAATGTTCCTATTTAGCTAAATATATAAGGATTAAGTGCTTCAAATTAATTAAAAATAAACAGCAAAACCTGTGGTGAAGTTTAAGTTATGTGTTGTTTTAGTTTCACCGGTAATAGTGGTATCAAAAATATAATCACTTACACCTATATCCCAAGCGATCCAATCGTTAATAAAAACACGGTAATTAGTAGAAAGGTTTACAGTAAAGTTATCATCACCAGCAAACTCAGTTGTACCACCACCTAATTCCACAGAAAACACGCTGTTAAAGGCGAGATTTTTTCCTAAGAAAATTTCACCTGGCATCAAGTTATAACCAATATTTAAGCCGTAATAAGTTAGCTCTCGCTGTTCATCCGTTAATAATGGAGATGTGTTTGATAATCGCTCAAAACTTGTTGTACCTGCTTCAGCTGCGCCGTAACGTGCTTTAACATAAAAATGCTCGGTAATGTGATAAGCCAAATGAGCACTTACCCAGCTACTACTTTCAAAATCTTCAATACTGAGTAAACCACCTTGAAGTCCAATTTCAAAATTTTCAGTATCAAGTACATCATCTAAAACATCTTTACGTTCAACAATAGGTTTTATATTTACATCACTTGATGAAGCTTCATTGGATGAAATTTCGCTCGCAAAGCTTGTATAACTAACACATCCTAAACAGATGATAATTAATGTTTTTAAAGTCATAAAGTTTATTTACCTGTTTAAAAAAATACGCTGAAACCAACTTTCCATAACTTGATTTCTTCATTGTCGTCTCTGTCAGTCAATACTAACGAGTATTTATATTCTGCTCGTAATACAAAATTTCGAGCTAAATAGTATTTCCCACCAATAGCACTACTTATGAGGGTGTTTTCTCTTGTTTTTGCATCGGCTAAAACACTATGAGGTTCGGTAGTAATAAGACCAAGTCCAACAGAAAAATATGGACTAACAGTTAAATCAGGAAAAGGTTGACTGACCAGCTGTAGTTCATAAATATTGCTGTCTGATATATCACCTTGAGATTTAGCCAAAGATAGTTCACTCGTAATAACAGGACTAAAAACATAACCTAATCCAATGTTATAAAAATTTGCTCCATTAAAATCACCAAACATAACAGTACCTTCCCAAGTGCGCTGCTGGTAATCGTGAAATTCAATTTCACTTAACGTCACTTTTTCACCAGAATGACTTACGTTTAATAATGAATTTTGATGGAACCAACCTTGATTACCGCGTTTATCTTCAACTTTTAACCAACTAGTACGTTTGATTAACACTGTAACTAAGTCGTTCTTTTCAATAACGTTAATAACTGGGTAGCCAGCACTGGGGCCCGAAAGTAATTCAATATAAGGAACTTCAATGAGTAATTGATTGTTTTGGCTTACAATTTCAGAATTAAGGGGCTTAGTAGCTGTAGGCTCAGTAATTAGGGCCTCAGCAAAAGCATAAGATGAGATAAACAATAAACTGAACATTAAATATAAGTACTGATAACGTTTATATGGCATATACGGCCTTATTATTTTTGTTTGGTTTATACCAGTTAACATAGTATTCATTTCACTTAAGCCTACTGAATTAAGGTAATTGATAGAAAGGCGTATTATAATATTGCCCACCAATATCTAACCATTCGCTTAATAACTTACGCTCACTTGGTGATAACATATTTCGGTGATCATCACGTTCAAACACATCAAAAAATTTACTGCTTGCACGAGCTCCCTGTGTAGACATAACACTGCTTACTGGTACTGTTGTTAATTGTGGTATAGGCATGTTGTCATCGTCTAAGATAAGGTTACCGTCGTTATCCACTTCAAAAAGAGTGTTTCCATTATTATCAGTCACTTCAATTAATTTAGTAATTAAAATACCGTCAACAACTTCTTGTTCAACATCATTAAAGAAGAGTTCACGATAACTTACTAAATGAGCAGGTTCTTCAGAAGGTATTGCTGAAAGGTCGAGCTGCCCTGCGGGTACTTGTGCTACGTTATCTGCGTCAAAGGGTTGATGGCAGGACACACAAGTATTGTCTTGAATTAACTCGTTTGTTACTTCATCGAAGACTTGTCTATCACGTTGCCAAAGCGGCGCAATGTGTTCAGCATAATTAATTTGTATTCGGCAATAGGCTAACCAGTTAGTAAAACAATTACTGCCATTTGGCATAGGTGTTTCTAACAGGCTATATAAAAAATCAATTGATGGATTTACAAGAGAAATATCACCATCTGACCAAATGTCTCTATAAACCAAATCACTTGATAATTCAGCTAAGCCATATACTTGTTCAGCAGCTTCGGCCATCGTTTGGCCCATTTCAGGAATAATAGTATTGGTTGTATTTGGGTATGGTACTCCGCCTAAAATGGCCCCACTATTTATACTAGTTATCTCGGCATCTCTACGACCATGAGGTGTGGTATCATTAGCGGTGTGACAACCATTACATTCTAGAGTTTCACCTGCTTTAACGGTTATCCATTGACGATGTCGACCACCAATACGTTGCCCGTTTCCGTCTAATACACTTAAAGCGAAAGGAATATTTGCAGGTACTTTTATTTTAACTGAGCCATCAGGCTGTATTGGGCTATAGCCTATAATTTCACGCATGAGTTGCTGACGACTTCGACCAAAGTCTGTATTGAGTACATCTCTCACTTCATCAGAAGGCATAGGTACGCCACGTAGTATACGAATAAAACGAGCAGGTCTTTCTGCTGCCGTTGTTTGTGTAGGATCTTTAAGTTGGTCTATTCCATTTTCAGTGGTATCTATACCACTAAAGTCATAAACACTTCGAATATGTAGTGCAGCAGCTTGTTCGTTAAATAATTCAGTATCAAGTTCATTGCCTACAACTTTATCAGCAATAAACTCATTATTAATATCACTGGGCTGTAAAATAATAGCTTCGGTTATCATTTGGTTATCACCACTTGGGCTAGCCACTAACTGTTGAGTATTTTCAGTTTTATTGTATAACCATAACTCGTATGCTGATTCTGCAGCGACAATTGACTCATCTAGCTTTTGCTCATCCGTTAACTGACCGCAGGCTAAAGTAAGTTCATCTACCACTACCCTGCATAAATCTAAACTTAACAAGTAACGTTCACTCGAATCAGGTAAAGGAAATATATGGCTTAATCTGCCAGCCTCATTAAGATCATCAGAAAAATTATAGTTAAAACCTTGAGATGAAAATAATACTGACGAAGCCGTTTCATTAGCAGGAGCATTATTATCTAGAGGCTGAGACTCATCAATAAAGTCGTTAATATTTACGATTAAAGGACGTTTTTGATATGTACTCTCATTATCTGCAGATAACATCAACAAAATATCACCATTAGGCATTTGTTGAGGTTTTACAAACTCGATATCGAAATTTTCATCGTCAATCGTGAGTTCATGCGAATGCCAACCGTAAACTAATTGATTTTCTGTACCATCAGGTAACATTTGATATAAGTTAATTTTGTTCACACCACCCATAGCATCCCACCGGCTATAAAGTATTTTCCCGTTTTGCATAACTAAAGGGTAAAAGTCATGGCTAAGGTTATAGGTTAACTGCTTGATTGATGAACCATCAGCTTGCATGACATGAATATTAAAAGTACCCAAATCTTGTCGTTCATTTTGACCTTGGTATTGTGATTTTCCTTCATCTAATAAAATGGCTTTTGACAATCTCTGGCGGTTAGAAGCAAAAATAATACGACCATCAGGTAAGAATGAGGCCATTAGATCATCGCCCTGTTCTGCAATGCTGTTATCAATAATTAAACGTTCAAGCTTTTTAGTGGTTTGTGTGTAATGCCAAATATTCCATGTGGGTTGTTCATCAGCATCAACAATTTTGGGGGCACGTATAGAAATAAGAAATTGTTGCCCATCTTCAGATACAGTTAAATCACGTAGATCAATACGGTTATCAATTTCCATATCATTTTCTTCTACTTTATCGCGAGTAAAAAGCCCATTAGTTAAGCTAACAGCTTGAGATTCAGCAAAAGCATTATTTTTTATAAGAAGATTAGCACCCGGATTAAATGCAATAGGATCTGTTGAAGAAAAGCTAGCTCTTTCAGGTTGCTCTTCATCTTTATTAATAAAAACATTCCGTTCAATGTATACAACTGGATATTCAATAAGTACAGGATCTGTAATTTCGCCTGTGCTTGATTTTTCAGAGTTACACGCCGTTAATAAAAATAAAAATATAACAGCGAAAACTCCGCTACTGTATAACTTACCATCCATGAAAAACACCATATTTTATAAAAAAACAAAAAAGAATAAGTAAGACCTATTCAATTTTTTTGGAAGATTAATCGTAAAGAAAGAGAATGTCCACTTTTATAACACAAACAACACAATTAGTACGTTTTATATACAAACCCTTAAAGATCAAGTGTTTCCATATGGCGACAGTGTCTATTATTTTTACAAAAAAGTAAGAAATCAGTTTCATTATGTAAAAAAATAAATTATAAATTACCAAGTTTCTAAACTGATTTGTTTAAAAATCATTCTACCCCATCTAGAAAATCATTAAATGATTATGTTATTTATATTTATAAATTAGGCATAAAAAATCTAGTATTTACACCTTCAAGGAGGTTGTGTGAAGAGTTTCTTTTTACAAGGATCAAACAAAAACATATTGAATATGTTTTCATATAAAGTGAATAAATACACTTTATATGAAAAAAAAAGTAGTAAAGATATCAATATAATCAAACTTGCTTTAGCCAAAATAGGAGTAATAAAAAATACATTCCATAAACTTGGGCTAGTATTTATCCTTTCCAATATTTCAATGGTGAACCTAAGTTATGCAGGTACTTTAGAACAAGCTAAAAGACTTCATGACCGTATTGCAGGAGTGCCAGCAAACGAAGAAACATTAAACCGTATGACTGCACTTCTAAACGATAGTAAGGATATTGAAGCTGCCTATATCGCGATGGATTCACCTGATTTTTATCGAACAACATTAAAGTTATTTGCCACACCTTGGACAAATAAAGATCAAGATATCTTTCTTCCGCTAAACGATTACAGCGCAACTATTATTGGTATGGTAAGAGACGACCTAGACTTTAGAGAAATTTTACAATCAGACATTACTTATGTAGGTAATGAAAACCTAGGTTTACCTCCCGCTAGCGCCAATAATAATACTCACTACCAAAGACTTGATGAAGAATTTACAGATTTAGCTCGCCATTTAGTTCAAGTACCTCAATCAACCATTACAAACATACCCGCTAGTGCAACCGCCGGTATACTAACAAGTCGTGCTGCTGCAAAAGCTTTTTTTTATTTAGGTACTAATCGCGCTATGTTGCGCTTTACCTTAATGAATCATTTATGTACCGACTTAGAACCTTTAAAAGATAATACTTTACCGCCTGATCGTATACGACAAGATGTAAGCCGTAGCCCCGGAGGTGATAGTCGCTTATTTCTTAATAATTGTATTGCTTGTCATAGCGGTATGGATCCACTAGCCCAAGCTTTTGCTTATTATGATTATGACTTTGACCAAGACAATGATCCTACCGGTGAAAGCGGTCAGCTTGTTTATAATGCTCAAGGGCAACTTAATAATCAGACAGGTACACGTGTTCAATCAAAGTATCATAATAACAATACAACCTTCCCTTTTGGTTTTATGACCACTGACGATAAATGGCAAAACTATTGGCGTTCAGGTGTCAATCGAAAATTAGGCTGGAATTCAGCTTTAGCGGGTCAAGGTGAAGGCGCTAAATCCCTCGGTGAAGAATTAGCAAACAGTCATGCTTTTGCTCAGTGCCAAGTTAAAAAGGTATTTAAAAATGTATGTTTACGTGAACCAGAAAGTCAAAACGATTTAACTAAAATAACAACCACTACGGCATCATTCAAACAGCATGCTTATCAACTAAAACAGGTATTTGCTGAAATTGGCACATACTGCATGGGAGAGTAAGCATGAAACATATTCATTTTTTTACACTGGTTTCGCTTGTCTTACTCACCGCCTGTGGTGGTAGTGAAGTAGAAAGTAATCCTCCTGTTCAGACAGAAATATTAACCAATGTATATACTGGCCCTGCACCGCAAACAGATGATATTCAACGTTATAAAGCAAACTTATGGGATAATGTATCAACAAGCGATAAATGTGGTGGATGTCATCGTGTTGATGATCAAGCGCCCTATTTCGCGCGCCATGACGATGTAAACTTAGCCTATGCAGATACAACGGCACTAGTTGACCTATCTAAACCCGAACTTTCTCGATTAGTAACTAAAGTAGCGTCAGGTCATAATTGTTGGTTAGGTAGTGATCAAGCCTGTGGTGAAACCATGACACAATGGATAAAACTATGGGCAGATAATCAAGTAAGCATTGCCAATACCATAGAATTAAAAGCACCTGTTATTAAAGAGGCTGGCGCAAGCAGAAGTTTTCCTGAGTCTACGGATTTATTTAACGATCATGTTTACCCGTTGCTACAAACCTATTGTTCTAATTGCCATCAAGAAACCGCGGTAAATGCACAGGCTCCATTTTTTGCTAGCCAAAACATAGAGCAAGCTTATTTAGCGACACAGCGTGTAATTAATATTGATAACCCTACACAATCTCGTTTAGTGATTCGTTTGGGATCTGAGTTTCATAATTGCTGGACAAACTGCCAAGAAAACAGCAACGAAATGTTAGAAAAAATTACGGCAATGCGTGATGAAATAGAAATTAATACGATTGCAGATGAAATGGTTATTTCAAAAGCGTTAAAACTTACTGATGGTGTTGTTGCATCAAGTGGTGGTCGTTTTGAAACAGACGTTATTGCACTCTACCAATTCAAAACAGGTGAAAGTAATACCGCTTACGATACATCAGGCATTAGCCCTGCCGCTAACTTAACCTTGAGCGGTGATTATGAATGGCTTGGTAGCTGGGGCATACAATTAAATAATGGGAAAGCACAAGCAAGTACAGCTTCCAGTAAAAAGCTACATGATCTAATTACCGCCACAGGAAAATTTTCTGTGGAAGCTTGGGTAACTCCCAGTAATGTAGTGCAAGAAGGCCCTGCAAAAATAATTAGTTATTCAGCCAGTGAAACCGAACGAAACTTTACCTTAGGGCAAACCCAATACAATTACGACTTCATGCTACGTAACGAACAAACATCGACCAACGGTGAACCTGCGTTGAGTACACCTGATAACGACGAAGTGCTACAAGCAACATTGCAACATGTAGTACTCACTTATGATGCAACTGAAGGGAGAAAAATTTACGTTAATGGTAATTTAATTAATATTACCGATAATGAAGTTGCACCATTATCCGCATGGGATGACAGCTTTGCGTTAATACTCGGACAAGAAGCAACTAATAACAACGTTTGGCAAGGCAGCGTGCGTTTATTAGCTATTTACAATAACGTACTTACTCAAGATCAAATTCAACAAAATTATGATATTGGTGTGGGTGAAAAATTCTTTTTACTCTTTTCAATTAGCGAAAAAGTTAATCTTGCTAATACTTTTATCGTGTTTGAAGTTAGTCAATTTGATAATTACAGTTATTTATTTAATAGCCCTTCGCTGGTTAACTTAGACAACAAAACCTTACCTGAATCATTAAATATTAAAGGTATTAAGCTAGGTATAAATGGTAAAGAAAGTGCTCAAGGGCAAGCATTTAAAAATGTAGATGTAACGATATCCTCAACGGAAAGTATTGCTTCTCCCCTACCTCTTTCATCATTAGGTACCATCATTGGTCTTGATAAAGGTGCGCAAAATGATGAATTTTTCCTTTCATTTGAAACACTCGGAACCTTTAGCAATATCACCCTTCCTGGTGAAGTCATCATTACGCCTGAAGTGCCTTCAGCAACAAATACGTCAGATATTGGCATTAAAAACTTTGCTGAATTAAATGCCACTATGAGTGTATTAACAGGTATTCCTGCGCAAACAAGTAAAGTAAGAAACACCTATCAATTAGTTCAAAGACAACTACCGAGTATTGATAATATTGAAACATTTATATCGGCACAGCAAATGGGTATAACACAACTTGCCATTACCTATTGCGATAGTGCGATTGAAGATCCAACTATTAGAAATACATGGTTCGAAGGGATAGATTTCGATCAAGCACCTAGTATTGTGTTTGATACTAATAATCGTAGCCAATTTATTACCCTGTTAATTGATAAATTACTACCGCTAAATATAACAACGCAGCCTGAAAAAGATGCTGTAACAACAGAAATAGATGCGTTAATTACGCGCTTATCGTCATGTACTAATGCCTGTGAAGCTAATCGAAGTAGAACGATTGCTAAAGCATCATGTACAGCAATATTGGCCAGCGCAGTTGTACTTGTTCAATAGAGCCATTAGCAACTCGGTAACCGTACTTATTTCGATCATTATTTTAATCATGTAACTGTGTAGATATAAGTAATGATTTATACAAATTTAATTGGATGTAACTTATGAAAAAGCCATCACATTTTCACCCAGATAGCCCATTACTATTTTCAGATCATGCTAAACCAAGATCTCGTAGAGATTTTATTTCTTCAGGCTTAAGAACAGGCGGAGGCATGTTAGCGGGGCTTTCTATTGCGAGTCTTTTTGCTACACCAAACCGCGCAAATGCAGCTTTATCGCCAGATATTCAAACATTAAGCGGGACTTGCGGGATCAATGTACAAGGAGCAGGAAAAATACCTTTTATTGCTTTTGATCTTGCTGGTGGCGCTAATATAGCTGGCTCTAACGTATTAGTAGGTGGTTTGGGCGGACAACAAGACTTTCTTTCAACCGCCGGTTATAACAAATTAGGCTTACCTGGTGATATGGCGCCTCCTATCGCTAACCCAAATACAGGAGAGTCAGATTTTATTAATACAGATCTTGGTTTGGCCTTTCATTCAGACTCTGCATTTTTAAGAGGTATTTTAGAAAAGGTATCGCCGGAAACTGCTGCCAAAATTAACGGTGCAGTAATACCAAATCGTTCAGATAATGACACTAGCAATAATCCACATAATCCTATGTACGCTATATCACATGCAGGGGCTGATGGCTCATTAATGCCATTGATCGGTTCAAGAAATACCGATTCGGGTGGAAACTCAATGGCATCCGCTACTTTTATGGATTTAAATAAACGACCAACCAAAATTGATCGCCCTTCTGACGCAACAGGTTTAGTGGACGTAGGGGATTTATTTAATCTTTTATCGCAAAAAGATGCTGTTACCGTAATGGAAAGTATTCAGCGAGTTAGTGCGCAAAAAATGTCACAAGTAAATACACAAGTAACACGCGATGATGTGATCAAAGACTTAATTAATTGTGGTTACGTTAAAAGTACTGATATTGCTGATCGCTTTGGTGATCCTTCTACACTTAACCCTGTAGCAGATCCTGATATTGTAGGTCCCGCTGGTATATTCAAAATTGATGAATTTGACAGTGAACGCGAATTTCAAAAAACATCATCTATCATGAAATTAGTCATCGATGGATACTCAGGTGCAGGTACCGTAACCATGGGTGGATTTGATTATCACACAGGTGAACGTGGTACTGGAGAACTAAGAGACTTACGAGCAGGTCGCTGTATGGGCGCATGTTTGGAATATGCCGCTAGAAAAAACACACCTTTAATGATGTATGTATTTAGCGATGGTTCGGTTGCCAGTAATGGCCGCGTAGACGATTCAACCGAAGGCCGTGGCAAAGGTGAATGGACGGGTGATAATTCATCGACAGGTGCTGCTTTTATTTTAGTATTTAACCCAAGTGGTAAACCTGAATTAATGGGTTCAACTGAAGATCAAATGGCAAGAAGTCAGCAAATAGGTTTTATGCGTTCAGACGCTTCTGTT
Organism: Pseudocolwellia sp. G5-9; assembly: GCF_055808995.1. Classification (NCBI taxonomy): domain Bacteria; kingdom Pseudomonadati; phylum Pseudomonadota; class Gammaproteobacteria; order Alteromonadales; family Colwelliaceae; genus Pseudocolwellia; species Pseudocolwellia sp. G5-9. The sequence continues at coordinate 486,887 of NZ_CM147893.1, read as the reverse complement.
GATACCGCCTCAGCACCTTCAGCGAATAATGTTAACCTCTTGGTAGAAACAGTATTATTAAACTATCTCGCTTTACATGGCGAAACAGGTCAGTTTACTAATTTAGTACCAAGGCAAGGCTTAGGAAACACTAAAATGTTAGATTCTTTAACCGCTTTTAAACCCATAGTAACAGGAACAATCAATCAGGTTTAGTTATATAACCTCAACTCGGGTTAATGAATGTTAGATAATGAATTAAAATTCCTATTTATCAAAACCTTAATCTGTATCGTTGTTTTCCTAAATTATATTAGTCTCTCAACATTGATATTTTTGTGTATAACAAGGCGAATTTTTCTATCTAATAGCTGGCTATTAGTAATAAATTCAACGAAGTTAGGCATAAAAATAGCTTGTTGAGTAACTTTGCTTATCCCGAGCTGAGGTTATATACCCTTTATCATTCAAGATGCAGGTTTCAGTGAGAACTGAAAACAATTTAGGCATGGTATTAATTTTACGTCATGGTTATTCTCGGTAACTGCTCCTGCGTTACCCTAATGTCCTACATCCGTGTAAGAACCTGACTAAAGTTAATAAGCCCCATAAATTGTTTTTAGATCCATCGTAGAAGCGTTTGAGCATAATCACCTCATCAACAATGCTTTTTATAAAGGAACAAGCATTATTACAAAGCATTGCCTTGAATTGATATCGCTCAAACGCTCTGAAATAGCCTCTTGATTGGTAACGGGTATACCAGTTTTTGTAAATTTAATATGAACTTAATAGTAGACTAAAAGGGTTAACAATAATTATTGTGTTAACCCTTTCGAGAAATGCAATGTCTGTTTTTTATCAATAATAATCGCTTCATACCCTTCTAACGAATCAATAAGTTTCATCGCAGGTTGTAAACCTAACACAAACAACGTTGTTGAAAGTGCATCAACCACGGTTGGGTCATCACCAATAACCGACACACTCACTACTTCTTTAGCTGATTTTCCCGTTTTAGGATTTAAAATATGATGGTATCGCTCACCGTCTTCAATAAAATAGCGTTCGTAATCGCCTGATGTGGAAATAGCCTCGTTTTCTAAAGGTAGATGAACAGCCGTTTTATTTTCTGCCCGTGGATGCTTTATACCCACAATCCAAGGTCGGCCACGTTTATCGCCCAGTAAGCCTGTATCGCCTCCTGCACTCACTAAACCATGATTTACGCCAGACTCTTTTAGTAAGGTCAAACAGTTTTTCACTGCATAGCCCTTAGCAATACCACCTAGATCAATCTTCATTCCTTCAACAGAAAATGAAACCGTTTGATTCTCTTGATCGAGGATAATCCCCTGATAGTTAATTTTGTTTAAATTATCAGTAATCGCTTTTTCATTAGGCTTAATTTTATTACGGTATTGATATTGATAACCCACTGATGCATAGGTGATATCAAATGCACCATGGCTTAAACGAGAAATATCGTTAGCGGCTTTAAGTAAGTTAAATAACTCAGTACTTATTTTAACAGGATGAATAGCCGCAGTATTATTAATGACCGATAAATCACTGGTTTCAATGTATGGACTCATTGTTTGATTAATGCGTTCCATTTCATTTTCTACTGCGTTAATCAATAATTGAGCTTTTTGGAAATCTTCATGCCAAAACTGAACTTTTGCTTCAGTCCCCATTACATGAAAATTTTTTTCATGCCATTGAGCCAAACATTGATAAGAAGATATAAATAAAAATAAAGGAAGATAATGTAAGTATTTCATAAGAGTGTTACGTATTGGGTTGATATAGCTAAGCGATTGGTATAATTCAAGTTGGCTTAGCATAACCTACAAAGACTAGTATAGAAACGTAAAATCTTTTACTAAAAAAACAATCCATAATTTCATTTAACAATATGGCAAGTTGAAAAGCAGCGTTAGCGATAAACCTATATTATTCATGGATGCAATACATCCAACCATGAGCGACGAAGGTCAGTTATGGTTGGATAAAAACAGGGATAGATAAGGTATCGAAACTACAGGTAGTCGCCACTGATATCAGTCACTATGAAAAAGTATTTCATCCATATTACCCCAAGTATCGGTAATAACCTTAGGGATGAGCATTAATAACCATTTTCAGGTGCTAAAATCCGCATCTTGATTGGTAACGGGTATATATACCCGTTATCATTCAAGATGCAGGTTTCAGTGGGAACTAAAAACAATTTAGGCACAGATTTTACGTTCCAAACAAAATCTAAGTACATACATCCATGTATGCAAGGCATTAAATTTACGTCATGGTTATTCTCGGTAACTGCTCCTGCGTTACCCTAATGTCCTACATCCGTGTAGGAACCTTACTAAAGTTAATAACGAAGCATAAATTGTTTTTAGACCCATCGAAGAAGCGCTTGAGCAAAATCACTTCTTCGTTAGTGCTTTTTATAAGGGAACGACCATTATTGCAAAGCACTGCCTTGAATTGATATCCCTCAAGTGCTCTGAAATAGCCTCTTGATTGGTAACGGGTATATCATCTATTTTTTAATGTAATAAAGGTGTAAACCACCACGCAACACATTAAAATCACCATAATCCGCAGAACTATCAATAGCCCCATCGCTACGTAAATTAATAACTTCCAAGATCAGTTTTCGATCTTTTATCAACTCTGTAACATTAAAAATATAAGGAGGAACTCCCCCTACTTCATCATCACTTTTCATTTCAACTAAATTTGTTAATTCAGAAACATCGTCTTTACGATAGTTTTTTATTTCTTTGAAGTGGATCCAATAACGAGGCTGATTGTTAATCAATATTTGGCCCCACTCAGGCTTTTGGTCACCTGTTTCTTTATTGAAGTCAGAATCGATAATATGTACACCAAGATTAGCGCGTTTTAATATAAAACTTGGATCTGTTGCGTATTTATCTTCAATAATATAAGTATAGCGATAACGATCGCCTGGGGCGTTTAGGTGTGTACCCGCTGACTGTGTACCTAAACTAGGAGAAAATACAGGCATTTCATAGGCTACATGAAATTCATCTTCAGCGGTATTAGGTGAAGCAGCATGAATCGATAGTGGTAACAGAACAAAAATACTACCACAGAGTAATTTAAATACTTTTTTCATAAAGGTACCCTTAAAATATTAATACGAATAATTAAGTTGAACTTGGCTTAATATATTTTTAAACAATTGAAATAATTGATAATATTTTTAAATTTATGCTAGTTTGAACGTTTTTTAGGCTTTAAAGCAAATATCTCGTCAATAGCTGGTCTATTGCGAGTAAATATAATAATAAAATCAGTAGAATAGCGACTAGAGAAACATTGATTAAAGCGAATTTCGGCTAATTAACGTGTAATAAATAGAAAAAATACCCATCGTCAGATTTAATATCACATCTATTGACAGGTATTTATTTCCATATAGTTAAGCTAAATGCGAAGTCGACTAAAGACATTAAGAGCATTATTGGCAAAGATAGCTTGTTTTTCAGTACTATTCAGTTGTTTATTACCATCTATATAACGCTTTGTATCATCAAAATAATGCCCTGTTTCAGGATCAATACCACGAACAGCACCAACCATTTCAGATGCAAACAATATATTTTTAACGGGAATAACCTTAAGTAATAAATCAATACCTGCTTGATGATACACACAAGTATCAAAGTATATATTATTCATAACAGACTCATTTAATGGAGGTAACTTAAGCATATCAGCTAAGCCTCTAAATCGTCCCCAATGATAAGGTACAGCCCCACCACCATGTGGAATAATAAACTTAATGTTTGGAAAATCTTTAAATACATCAGAGGTCATTAATTGCATAAAAGCAACCGTATCAGCACTTAAGTAATAAGAACCCGTAGTATGAAAAGATGGATTACAACAACCACTAACATGAATCATTGCGGGAACATCTAGTTCACACATTTTTTCATAAATAGGATACCAATAACGGTCACCTAATGGTGGAGAATCCCAGTGTCCGCCTGAAGGATCTAAATTCAAATTAAAGCCTACAAATCCCAATTCAGTAATACAACGCTCTAACTCAATAACACTGTTAGTTAAATCTGAGCCTGGTGTTTGAGGCAACTGACAACCACCCGCGAAATTTTTAGGATATAAATTTGTAATACGATGAATCAGATCATTACAATGCTCGCTCCAGTATTTACTGGTTGACTCATTACCAATATGGTGTCCCATCCAACTTGCTCGAGGAGAGAAAATCGTAAGGTCTGTGCCACGTTCGCGCTGTAATTTTAGTTGAGCATTTTCAAGGCTTTCTATGATTTGATCATCAGAAATATTAATGATACCTTTTTGATGCTTAAAGTTTTTATCCGTTAATAAATCTTGCTTTTGTTGCTCTCTATAAAAACCTAATTCATCGGGTGTGGTCGTATAATGGCCATGGCAATCTATAATCATAAACTTCCCTAAATAAAATAATTCAAGCTATAGCATATGAGTAAGATTAAATGTAAACCAATGCATATTAATTACTTTGCCATAATAAAATATTTATCATGCTTTTGTACTTAACCTGAACTCGGTTTAAGAGATTCTTAACAAATTGAAATATAAAAAATAGTTTTCTTAAGCCTCTAGCTTGCTAGTTTTTATTAATTCAGGCAAATTTCGCGTCAATACTCCTCTATTGCAAGTAAATTTAACGCAGAAGTTAGAAAAATAGTGGCTAGAGAAGTATTTATTAAGTCGAGTTCAGGTTACTTAATAAATAATCCCTTTAAATATAAGTCTTAAAGCCACCATCGTTATAATGAACTTAAAAATACGTCTAAACGTTTTACGAGAAATAGCAACTGAAGTTCGCTTACCTATCCATGCACCTAAAAAGCCAAAGAAAATGGCAGACAATAATTGAAGCGTATATGAAAAATATGAAAAACCATTAAAAACATAACTAGAAATTTTAAATATATCCATAGTAAACAGGCAAGCAGCTAAAGTTCCTGTTATTTGTGCTTGTGTCATTGCGGTTCTAAATATAGCAGGTTGTAAAATGCCGCCAACACCAAACAAAGTACCAATAAACGAATGGCTAAAACCAATATACGAAAACACATTAAAACGGGGGAGTTTTATACTAATACTAGGCCACCATGTAATGAGTAATATTAATCCTCCTATTGATAGTGAAATAATATGTTCATCTAAACTGACAAATATTTGCCCACCAAGCAAAACGCCAAAAATTGATCCAAAAATAAATGCTTTAACAATGGATGGATTGATATGATCTTTAAATAAAACAATGCGAGCAAATAATGAAGGTAAGGCAAGTGCGGGTAATAAAGGTATAGTTACAGTTAAAGGTAATACAGCAGACACAGTAGCTAACATAATATAAACGCCACCAGTAGCAAATGAAGCGTTTATAAAGGCTGCAACAAAACAGCCTAAGCTAATAATAATTAAATCGGTCATTAGTGATATTGTATAAGCGTAGTACCAACTGGCAGGGAAGGTATTTTTTTTAGCCACGATTCATCACAATAATATATGTTTGTTATATTATGTTTTGCACACAAGGCTTTCAGTTCAATAGGATACTTGCATATAGCTCCTTCAAAACAAGTATTATATTGCCATGGATCTTCAGAAATAAAAAACAAGATCTGTACCTTTTTTGAACGCAACTTTTTACACATACTATACTCGTGAGAATCGGTCCCTAGGATAACACCATTAACTATATTGTTTTTTCCTGTCAGACCTAAGGCGGCTTTAATTTTATGCCACATAACCAACCCCACTAATTAATTTTTAAATTCTAGCTGGATAAATAGCCCCCCTTAATTAGAACGGGTATTACATTTTTAACTAAAGACTTTTTTTCCATTCCTCGTTTGAATCAAAGTAAGTTAACCCTTCTTCTTCAAGACGTGGACGCATATTATATAAATCTAATCCTAAAACACCACTTTTCAGTTTTAATCTTTTTTCTTCTTCATTAACTTCTCTTTTATGAGAGCTAACCAAAACCTCTTTCAATTCACTTCTTGCTACAACACAAACACCGTCATCATCGGCAACTATTGCATCTCCAGGGTTAATAACTTGTCCTGCGACAACTACGGGAATATTTACCGAACCTAAGGTATTTTTTACGGTTCCTTTAGCACTTACAGCACGTGACCATACAGGGAAAGACATTTCTTGTAAGTCTTTAACATCACGAACACCAGCATCAATGACTAAGCCTCTTACTCCTCTAGCTTGTGCTGATGTTGCGAGTAAATCTCCAAACATTCCGTCTGTATTATCAGTAGTACATGCAACAACTAATATATCGCCCGGTTTACATAATTCCATAGCTACATGCAACATCCAATTATCACCCGGTTGAGCCAGTATGGTAACGGCATTACCCGCAATTCTAGCGCCAGGATAAATGGGTCTCATGTACGGTTTTAATAACCCGACTCGACCTTGAGATTCATGTACCGTTGATGTTCCGTAATGTGCCAACTCATCTAGGCTTGATACTTCATTTCTTTCAATATTTCTAATAACTACAGGTTTCATTTTAAATTTCCTTAGATCAATTCGGTTGTGGTACGAATAAAACACCTTTACTCAATAATCTTGCCGTTCTAATAACTCCCGCACCATTAATTTGAGGGATAACGCCATCATCTTCAAAATCTAAATTAACGGTAAATTCCCCACACGGATGTTCAACAGAAATAGGATCATTCGGCGTAATAACACCATTACTGTAATTTTCAGCAACACTACCTTTTACAATACAAGCAGTAGCAACTGAAACAGCTCCTAATACTCCAATAGCTGAGTGACAATGATGTGGTATAAATGTGCGTGTATTTATAAGCCCTCCATACCTTGCTGGTGAGATAATACACATTTTAGGAACGGCTTTTGATTGAGCATTTTCAATGTTCATTTTAGGTGATATAGCTAAACGAATACTTTCTAACTTATCTTTGAGATTTTGATCACTGTTAAGCTCTTCGGGTGTTTCATACCCGCTAACTTGTAAGTCTTCTGCTCTAACTAAAACCACAGGCATACCATTATCAATGCAAGTCACTTCAACACCATCAACATTATCTTTAACGGCTCCGGTCGGAAAAAGCTCTCCAGTTACAGAACCTGAAATATCCATGTAGTTACAAACAATAGGAGCCGATGTACCAGAAACACCATCAATACGCTGGTCACCGTTATAATTGATTTCTCCATTCGGGGTATGCAAAATCAATTCACACAATTTATTTGTGTTAAGCATGTTCACAGTAATTTTAGTCATAGAGTCAGTAGGAGTAACTAAGCCAGATTCAATAGCAAAAGGACCTACTCCTGCAAGTATATTTCCACAATTTGGCGTCGTATCAATTTGATTCTGACCAACAACAACTTGAATAAATAAAAAATCAATATCAACATTCGGCAACTTAGAAGGAGATACAATAGCTACTTTACTCGTTAAAGGATGACCACCGCCTAAACCGTCTATTTGACTATCATCCCTTCCTACCGCATCTAATATTATTTGATTTGTTAAACTTTCAGAGGTTGGTAAATCAGAAGCTAAAAAGTAAAGACCTTTAGAACTACCACCTCGAATTTGCATAAATGGAATAGACATTTGACTCACAATATTAACCACCTTTATTTTGAGATGGGTAAAGCATAAAGGCGATATACGTTTAACTTCCAATGGGAAACTGTTTTCTAGCCATGCAAAATAATTAACCTCAACTAAAATAAAGAATACAACTCAATAAAATTCATACCAAAAAACACAAAAACAAATATACAATTACAGTTTTTAAAGGCCTAAAGAACAAAATATTATTAACATCAAACAAATACTCATTGCTTGAATATTTAAATTCATGCTAAATTCTTGTTCATTACACCCGTAGAACTTATTTAATAAAAGGCGCATTAAAATGATTCAATTTGATCCAAATGGAATACCAGACATTAGCCTTAGACAGTTAAGAGCTCTTGTTTATGTGGCCGAATATCAAAATGTAACCAAAGCCTCTAAAGAACTAAATCGTTCTCAAACAGCAATCACTAAAGCCATTTCAGATCTTGAATTAACTGTAGGAAAAAAGCTGTTCGATAGAACCTCTACAGGAATGATTTTAACTCCACACGGAAAATCATTAACGGTACGTTCAAAAAGAGCAATGGATGAATTTAAAAAAGTTGGTGACAAACTGCTTGAATATTCAGATATAAATCGGCCTGTTGAGAATATTCCTATATTTTCAATGGATATAAGCTACAAAAGATTATCTGCGTTTATTGCTTTGTATCATTTAAATAATTATCAACGAGCTGCTGAACAACTCAATATAACTAAAGCAGCTATCTATAGCTCAGTACGACAAATGGAAGAATGGCTTGAAATGCCGCTATTCAATAGCGCTCCAAGCGGAGTTTCACCTGTTCCTTTTTGTCATGTATTAGCACAACATATAAAGCTAGCATTTGCTGAAATACGTCATGGTATAGAAGATATGGCAAATATTGACGGTATTACTTGCGGTAACGTTAAAATAGGTACACTGCCATATACCCGAACATATTTAACACCAAACGCAATTAATAAATTATTAAAAGAATACCCTGGACTAGGAGTGACTACCTATGAAGGCACATATGAATTGATGGAGTCGTCTTTAAGAAGTGGTGATATCGACCTTATTATAGGAGCTGTACGAACCATGGATAAATCGAATGATATAAAAACTGAAATTCTTTTAGAAGATAAACTATCGATTGTGGCTCGTAAGCATCACCCTTTGATGAATAAGTCAAAAGTAACGTTAAATGATTTGAATGAATACGGTTGGATTTTACCAGAATTCCATACTCCCGCAGGCAAACTATTCATTGAAACCATGAATAGTCATGGATGCAGCCTACCTGACCAAGCAATACATACAAGTTCGTTATCTATGATCAGAGGGTTACTCATTAGCAGCGATCGTGTTGCTTTACTTTCTAAGCACCAAATCTTTTATGATGAACATAGTGATTTACTCGATGTTCTGCCAGTAAAAATGGACGACACATATCGCTCCATAGGTATAACAATGCGAAAACACACTGAACCATCACCGGCAGCTCAATTGTTTCTAAATAAATTAAGACAAGTGGCAGATGAAATTGTAGTTGCTTAGCTAACTTTCCAGCAGTAGAAAATATTAAGCATAATAAGATCTTTTTACCATTCAATATATTAATTTAACTTAAAATATGAAACTTGTTGAGTCACAGGTTTCATATTCGAAAGAAAGCTAAGCGTCGAAAATATAGTAGATATTACGAGAGAATTTTTAACAAACGCTCTTGTGATAATTCATTAGCGCTCTGATTAAAGCTAGGTTTATGATGATTAGCAAAAGCATGGCCAGCTTCAGGATATATATAAAACTGTGCCTCAGTCGCAGCACTCTTCATATTATCAATAACGTGTTTAGGGCTATGGTCATCTAATGCGCCGAAATGAAATTGAAATGGGCATTTGGGTATGCTAGGTAAGTATGTTTCCAAACGGGTACCATAAAATGCTGCACCGCTATATAGCTCCAATTCACAGGCAGCGAGATAAGCGAGTCCCCCCCCCAACAATAACCGACGACAGAAACTTTACTCAGATTTAAATAATCAATAGACGCTTTAATATCCAACAATAAAGATTCTTTTGAACATTGAGCAACTATGCTTAGGCCTTTTTTGGGTTCATTATATGGAAATACCGCATCTTTTGAAATTCTATCGAACAATGCAGGAACAAGCGTAGTAAAACCTAAATTTGCATAATGATCAGCTAACTCTGTCATCTGTTCCGTTATACCAAATATTTCATGAACTAATACAATAGCGCCTTTAATATTTTTTTGCTTAGACTGGCTTAAATAACCTGAAAATTGGTGACCATCAGCAGAAGTTATAGTGACTAAATTTTTCATATTTTTTCCTTCAAAATGCAAACTATAACTCTTTCTGTATGGGTTAAAAGAGCAAAGATAAAATTTCATCTGCTTTTTATCTTTTATAATTGGTACATCTTCGCTGTATAGCGTTAGAATTTAGTCAATAAATAAAATTAGAGAAAAGGTTATTTTATGCGTAATGATAGAGACTATAGCGACATTCCTGGTACATATGTCTTCGATCCTCATCATAATATGATGGGTTACCATTTAAACATGTTTTGCATGTCTCTCAATAAAGCAGAAAACCGCGACGAATTCCGTGCAAACGAGCCTAAATACCTAGAACAATTTCCAATGACAGAAGATCAAAAGAAAGCTGTTTTAGAGCGTGATTGGATAGGGTTACTTCGTTTAGGCGGTAACTACTACTACACTTTTAAATTAGCCATATTTGACGGAATGACCATGCAAGGCGTTGGAGGATTAATGTCAGGTGTTACTGAAGAAGAATTTAAAACAATGATGCAAAATGGCGGTAGAAAGCCTGAAGGTAATCGTTATAAACATGAATGGGAAGAAAAATAATGGCCAAAATCACATCTGGTGTAGGTACATCTCATGTTCCACTTATTGGTGCTATAGTCGATAAAGGTATGGCAGACCAAGAAAATTGGCGCCCATTAATGGATGGGTATAAATATCCACGTGAATGGATAGAAAAAGAAAAACCCGATGTATGTATTATTGTATACAATGATCACGCATCAGCATTTTCATTAGAAATGATCCCAACTTTTGCTGTAGGGGTAGCTGATGAATACAAACCTGCTGATGAAGGTTACGGTCCAAGAAAAGTGCCTACAGTAAAAGGTCACGCTAAATTAGGTTGGCATATTTGCGAAAGCCTGATTAAAAACTCATTCGATATAACCATCGTCAATGAAATGCCTGTTGATCACGGCCTTACCGTTCCTCTATCAATAATGTATGACCAGCCCGAAGAATGGCCATGTCAGGTCATCCCTGTTTGTGTCAATGTTATTCAATACCCTCAACCTTTAGGTACCCGTTGTTATGCTTTAGGTCAAGCTATTCGTGATGCTGTTGAGAGCTTTGATGAAGATTTGAAAGTATGTATTTTAGGTACTGGTGGTATGTCGCACCAGTTACAAGGCGAAAGAGCTGGCTTAGTTAATAAAGAATTTGATATTTCATTTTTAGATGACTTAACAGCTAACCCTGAACGCTTAATAAATATAGGGCATGCAGAATATTTAAGAGAAGCTGGGTCAGAAGGCGCAGAAATGGTGATGTGGATGATCATGCTTGGGGCTTTAAAAAACCCTAAAGAACTTTATCGCCATTATCATGTACCCGTATCTAATACAGGAGCAGGATTAATTATCCTGGACAGTGAATGAGTAAATTTGAAGTAGATGCAAATTGGCTACATTGGTGTAAAAACCCAACAAAGCCAACATTTAAATTACCTAAAGGCTCGGTAGACGCACATTGCCATGTATTTGGTCCTGGAGATATATTTCCTTTTTCTCCAGAGCGTAAATATACCCCTTGTGATGCCTCTAAAGATCAATTATTTGCATTAAGAGACTACCTAGGTCTTGAACGCAATGTAATCGTTCAAGCCACTTGTCATGGTTCAGATAATAGCGCTTTAGTTGATGCGCTTATTCATAGCCAAGGTAAAGCAAAAGGTGTAGCAACTGTAAAATCAACAATATCAGACGAAGAGCTACAAGCGCTCGACTTTGCAGGCGTAAAAGGTGTTCGTTTTAATTTTGTAAAACGCCTTGTTGATACATTACCGTTTGATTCATTAGAAAGTATTGCTCATCGTATCAAAAAACTAGGTTGGCATATTGTTATATATTTTGAAGCTCAAGATCTTGCTCAATATTATGATTTCTTCACATCATTACCAGTAACCATTGTTGTTGATCATATGGGACGTCCTGATGTAAGTAAGCCAGTTAAAGGTTCTGATTTTGATTTGTTTATTAAATTACTTAGTGATAATGATAATTTTTGGTCGAAGGTAAGTTGTCCTGAACGGATATCAAATACTGGACCAAATGGATATCAAGACGCTATTCCATTTGGGCGTAGGGTAGTTGAAGAATTTCCTGACAGAGTCCTTTGGGGAACAGACTGGCCACATCCTAATATGAAAACTCATATACCAGATGATGGGAACTTAGTTAACTTCATACCTCAAATAGCCCCTACTCAAGAGCTTCAACATAAACTACTTGTTGCAAACCCTCTTAAGCTTTATTGGCCTGAACTTAAATAATAAATATAACATGATAAAACTGTGCGTAGTCGGTGAAGGAGCTTTTGGAAATAAACATTTAGAAGCTTTAAAAAAAATAGAAAATGTTGATGTTTCTTGGTTAATTGGCGGTGTTGAAACATCAACAAAGTCAGTTGCCGAGCATCACAACATTCCTAACTGGAGTTGCAATCTCAACGATGCTCTCAATAGTTCAGAGATTGACGGGATCATTCTAACCAGTCCTACTCCTATTCATGCTTCTCAAGCAAAACAAGTTATGCTTGCAGGTAAGCACTTATTGGTAGAAATACCTATGGCAGATAATATAGAAGATGCCGTAGAGTTGGTTGAGATCCAGAAGAAAACGGATGTTATCGCTATGGCGGGACACATCCGTAGATTTAACCCTAGTCACCAATGGATACATAATAAAATTCAATGTGGAGAGTTAAAAATACAACAACTTGAAGCACAAACACACTTCTTTCGTCGTACAAATACCAACGCCAAAGGAGAAGCTCGTAGCTGGACAGATAATTTGCTCTGGCATCATGCTTGTCATACTGTCGATTTATTTCAATATCAAACAGACCAAAGTATTGAACATTGTTTTGCTCTACAAGGTCCTATACACCCAGAGTTAGGTATCCCTATGGATATGAGTATTGGTTTAAAAGCAACAGACGGAGCTATATGTAACCTATCTCTATCTTTTAATAGTGATGGACCTCTCGGCACTAAGTTCCGTTATATATGCGATAACGGCACTTACATAGCTCATTATGATCAACTCTTTGATGGTTCAGGTAAAGAAATAGACTTAGGTGACCTTGCATTATTAGGTGATGGCGTAGAATTAATAGACAGAGAGTTTATAAACGCGATAAAAACAGGGAAAGAACCTAATGCAAGCTTAGTACAATGCTTAAAAGCAATGCACACCTTAGATAAGCTACAGAAGGTTATATGTTAACGACTGAAAATTCTAACGCTGCAACATGGTTACAAATAGCTACTCGTCCAGACATAATTAAAAGAAGTATAAAAATTTCACTTATTGTGGGTAGCTTTCTGGCGGTTTTAAACCATGGAGACAAATTATTAACCGTAGACTTAAGTTCTTTAGATATTTTTAAAATTATCGCGACTTACTTTGTACCTTTTTGTGTTTCAACCTACTCATCACTCCAAAATGAGCTACATGCAATGAGAAGGCAATAAGCTGCTTATTTTAATTTTCAAAAATAACCATTAGGGTCTAATTGTTTCTACAGCAATTTAACACCGCAATTCAACAAGCTTTAAATTCGAACAAAATTTAAAGCTCAATAGACCCTAATTATTGGTATTTAATATAGGTAATAAAATATTTTGATGGGCATCAGCGTCTGGTTGTAAATCTATCCCTAACAGCGAAAGCATCATAGGAAATATATAGATATTTTCAAAAGGCTCAATGACTAACCCTTCTTTGAAACTAGGACCATTAGCAATAAAAATAGCATTCAGCTCTGAAGTAAGCTTTGGATCATAACCATGAGTAGCATTACCTTTTTCTCTAGGTTTACCAAAAACGTAAGGCGGCAATACTTCTAAAATCACGTTAGGCATTACCGATGAACGATCTTTAAAATGCCAATGTTTTGGATAATTATCAAAATCATAAACATTAACTAATGTTTTTTCAAAAGGTGTTAGTCTATTTTTTATAGTGCGAACCAATGCCGCTTCTTTCGCTTTATCGTCCTCTGGTAGATAAAGAAATAATTGAGTTTGGCCATCAACAACACGTATATCTTCCAGCCCTTCAAAAAGGTGATTATATAATATTGTCTTGGGGGAAATATTCGTCATGCCATGATCTGAAACTAAAACAATATTGACTTCGTAATCTAGGTTTTGTTTTAAATTATCAATAAATTGACCTAAGAGATCATCAAGCTCTGCTATCGCCTCTTCCAATTCTTTAGATGTAGTACCGTAATCGTGCCCTGCACTATCAATTACCGAAAAATAGCCTAACACTAATGAAGGACGTTCATTTACTGGCATTTTTAACCAATCAATAATTTGATTAAAGCGCTGTTCGTTAGGCGTATTATGTTTATAAGGTTTTACATAGGTAGGCTTATATTGAGTTGTATTAATTTCTGATTCAGGCCAAAAATAAATACCCGTTTTAATATCGTGTTGTTCTGCTATTGACCATAACGTAGGACTGCGTAACCAATTAGGGTCATCTTTACCTAAACCTAATTTATAATTTTTATCTAACGCCCTATTATAAAAACTGTTATGAATAACCCCATGTTTAGCAGGATAATTTCCTGTAACCATTGAAATATGATTTGGGAATGTTTTACTTGGAAATACAGGCGTTAACGACTTAGCTTTTACGCCGCCTTCAGCCAGCATTAATATATTTTTTGGTTTAAAGCGTTGTAAATAATCATTAGAAAAACCATCAATCGACAATAAGATCGTTGGTGTTATTTGAAGTGTTTTAATTGTTTGTTTATTTGAGTCAGTAATAAGTAAAAAAGAAAAAAATAAAACAATACCAGCAATCGATGCAATAAAGAGATTTTTCATATTTAGATTATGATGCTATTAAATAAGTAAAAAGAAATGATAGTTTAGAATAAATTGATTAAGGTTTTATTAAAGCAATGGTGGCTATTATCTTAGCCACCACCCACAATTTTTATTTTAAAAGATGTACAATATTCGCTAAATCACTTTTGCCGTTAAGAAGTTCTTCTTCAGTTAACCCAGAAAGCTCGTGTGGAAAAACTAACCATTCATCCGACTCGTGTACATAGTAGTCAGGAACAATATCCACTTTATTATTTTTAGGTTTAAACCAAGGACAGGCCACTCTTACATCTGTTGGCATGTTATTACGGCTCAGTTTTTTCAATTGTTTGATTAAAGCATCGATACTGCGGCCAGAATCAAACACGTCGTCTACAATAAGTAATCCATCGTCAGCATTCGCATTTTCAATAATATAATGTAAACCATGAACTTTAATTTCTTTACTTTGTTTATTGATGCCGTAATAAGATGATGTACGAACAGCAATATGATCGGTTTCAACTTTTTTAAAATCAAAATATTCTTGTACTGCAATACCAATAGGTGCGCCGCCACGCCATATTCCTACTATAAACTGAGGTCTAAAACCGTCTTCGTAAACTTTAGCTGCAAGCCTGAAAGAATCTTCTAAAAGTTCTTGAGCGGTAATAAATTTTTTTTCCATTGGTATTCATGCCTCTTGATATCTTAATAATTAAAACATTATAACCATTTCTTTACCAAATGGTTAGGTTTTGAATTAAAAGATCGAAATAATTAAATTTGAAGGTGAATACTATAGTATAAAACCCAATTTATTGAAAAGAGACGATACGATTTTTACAATAAAATGAATACACGAAAAAGGAACAAATAAATTAATGACTTGCTCCAATCTTATTTAGATTCGTATCTGATTGAAGCTTGGTTCAAAAAATTTAATTTTCTATTGTACTCACGCTCAGTATTCATGTTTTTATTGAGTTTAAGGGCTTTTCTCATTGAAGACTTAGCTAAATCTAATTGTTCAGTTTTTAAATAAAGTTTAGCTAAATTGTAATGAAACTCATGAAACTTAGATTCTAACCTAATCGCTTTTTTTAAATGGGTAATTGCTGATAAGTACTCACCTTTATAATTCGCTTCATTTGATAATAACGCATGATAATGAGGATTACTTAAACGCTTAGTATGTAACTTATTTTGTATATTTAATGCTTCGTCTTTTCTATCTAATTTTTTGAATAAAAGCGCAATATTTTCTAAAGAAGTCAAATCATTAGGACTCAAATCTAATGCATACTTATAAGCATTCACCGCTAAGTCGTAATGATGATTCATTTTATATAAAACGCCTAAGTTGCCCCAACCACTATAAAATAAAGGATCAACCTGTGTTGCCGCTTTAAAATAAGCATAAGCTAAATCGTATTCAGAGCGAATGAGTGCTTCTGCGCCTTTATTATTATAAAACATGGCGACTATCGTTTTTTTACTCACAACTTTACGTTTAAAATGTGATTTAGCTGCACTGGGGTCAAAATCAATTTGTAAAATGTCCTTTGACCAAATTTGATTACCTAAATTAGACACAGGTTTATTTATTAGTAAGTTTACATGCCCCATCAATAATTGATGACTACCTTTTCTCATCCAATATTCAGGTACTTGAATATCTTGAAATTTTAACTTCATACCTGCTTTAGTGGCTAAAGCATAAGCCATAATGGTTAACGACATGCAATTTGCTTTTCTCCCATGAAAAGCATCTATCGCGGTTACATTAGCGCCGCTTTCATAAGACATAGCAATATGATTAGATGAAAATATATATTCTAATAAAAGACGAGCTTTTTTTTCATGATCACGTACTGGCTTTAAAACATATTCAACCATGTTTGCCATTTCTTCATCAATGGCGAAAAGCTCTTCTTCGCTTTCTATTTGAAATGTATTTGATGTTGGGTAGGCGCTATCTAAATATAATTCGTTGGTATTTTTAATGTTTTGCCGATAGCCATTAGTGATGCTTTCACAACCCGAAAGTAATAAAAGTGAAAGGAATAGAACTACAAATTGAGCATAATGTCTTTTCATGATGATTTCTCACAATAATAAAAACATAAATTTAGTATAGACCAAACATCCCTTATTGTATATTTTCTACTCAATGCCACCTTATTTCAGTTTGAATTAAAGTAATATATACCCGTAACCATTCACGATGCTCTGAAATTCACATCTTGATTGGTAACGGGTATAAATCTCATTAGTTACCATCACAAAACCCCCACTACAACAAACCTAAAATAAACAACTCGCAACTAAGTAAACATTTAATTTTATTGGCTTAAATGTATAAGGCACTTTTTATACACCTGTTCAAAATCTCCAGATATGTCAATAACTTTTGTATCATATTCATTATGAAATGGTCGCTCCAAAGCAACAAATTGACTATGCAACAACGAAGGGTTAAAAAAATGATTTTGTCTTTTCTTCAATCTGCCTTTAATCAGTTCCTCTGAACCATCTAAAAACAAAAATTGTATATTGATCTGTAATTGCCTGAAGATATCTCGATGAGATTTGATTAAACCTGAGTATGAGAGTACACATGAAACATTATTAGCTAATTGTTTTTTTATGTATTGTTGAACTGAGATAACCCAAGGTTCACGCATTTCATTAGTTAAAGGTTTTCCTGACGCCATCCATTCTTTTGATTCATCTGAATGAAAATCGTCGGCCTCTACAAATAAATAACCTAATTGACTCGCTATTTTTTCTGCAATACTTGATTTACCTGAACCGCTAACCCCCATTACAATGATGAATTGCAATGAGTTAGTGGTAGCTTTTTTAATAGAGCTCATAATCAGTTATCGCTATTTTTTAAAGGAATACTAATGTTAAGTTTATAACACCTACCTTGTTTAATATTTGAAATAATATGGCTCATTAACTCTTCTCCATTTAATATAATGCGCATTTTATTTATGTCTTTTCTTACAATGTTAACGTTAAATTGCGCCCCTAAATATGAGCGGGTAATTTCCATTTCATTCCAATGGCTAGGTAATTGCGGATGAATAACTAACTCCCCTTTTACCCCCTTTAAACCACATAAACCTTCAACAATACATCGTTGAAACCATGCCACTGTACCTGTGTTAAACAACTGGCTTGATCGACCCGCTTGCTCTGGAAATTGTTTATAAGCACCTCGATAATAGTTGGGAATAAAATTGGGTAATTGTCCGCGCTTTTCTACATCATCTAACGATGGGAGCATCTTTTTAAGAAGACTAAAGGCTTCATCACTCTTATTGATGGTATACAAACTATATGCATAAAAAATAGCAGCGTGGTTATAAACCGCCCCATTTTCAGAAACACCTGGATGCTTTTGCGTTAAACGACCTACATCGTCACGCATTTTGGTATAACTCGGCGCTAGCATCATGTCACCAAAAGGTGTTGAAAGTTGTTGTTCTACTTCATCTAACATACTGCAAATTTTATCTTTATTTGCTGCACCACTTAAAATAGACCACGATTGAGGATTTAAATAAATACGCCCTTCCACATCCTTTTTAACACCAAACACAACATTATCGTCTGTAATACCTCTGCCATACCATTTTCCGTCCCACAAATTTAGGTTAACGGCTTCATTAATTTCAGCAGCAGTTTTTCTATAATATTCAATTTTATTATGATCATTCGTGTAAATTTCACATAAGTCAGCCCATGTATTTAATGCATAAGCGGTTGCTAAAGAAAGCCATGCTGATACGCCTTTACCTTTGTGTCCTACCATGTTCATAGGATCACACCAATCGCCTTGTTCAATAAAACTTAAACCACGGTGATCTCTAGCTGCAATTAACGACTCCATAGCTAAATCAATATGCTGTTTAACACTTTGAGTTTGAGCTGAATCAACAAAAGGTATTTGTTGGCTTAACAAACTTTGGTCGTTCGTTTCAGATAGGTAGACTGACAAACAAATCGGTAACCACACACAATGATCGGTATGAGGAACCTGATTAATATATTTTAACTCCGCATCTGGGTGCAGCAAAATGCCATCAGGCATCACACCACTTGATAGCTGTTGTGATAACGAGGTAATAAACGACTGTTTAGTTAACGAAGCGTTTATGTAGCTCATGCCCATATTGTCTTGCAGATAATTACGAGTTTGGGGATCGGTTGATAGTCGGTTTACATCACCATGATAAAAAACCTGTCTAGGTAACCAATGGTTTATTACATGATTAAATTCAGCATCTGGCGATGCTATGTTGATATTACTTTTACCGCTATTTACATAGTTTTCATATTGTTTTAGTTCATCAGTAAAGCCATCTTCTCCACTGTTCTCTTGCCTAGTCGTAAAAAAGTGTTTCTTTACCTGCGCAATATCATCATTTGTTTTAGCTGCGCCAAAAATAAGTTTTAATGACTCAGATGTTTGAGGAGCTAAATGAAATTGATATTGAAGTACCGCAACCGGAGTTTCATATATAGCCTCTTCTTTAGCTAAGTATTGATTAGCTAAAGCACTAGGGTTATGTAACCCGCCTTCACCTTCGAATACTTTTTGATTAGCCGTCCAACTTATAGGTTTACGGTTTGCTATTAAAAAGGTTTTGTCTTTAAATTCTTTCAGCTTTGGATAGTCTTCAACTTTTTGGTATGGCGTAACACAAGTCGCAACAATAGCATTTAAAGATGAATCAAACACAGCTGACTGATTAAGCCACGACATATAACCGATAGAAAAATACGGATATACGCTAATATTACGCGCTCGATCACTTAAGTTTTTAATCGCTACCGTCCATAATTCAATCGGTTTATCTACCGTTAAACTTAAAGACAATTGCACTTCAATATCTAGCTTTCTAATGACCCAGTTAATGTTGTGTTTATTCAATACAAAATCAAATGTGTCTAACGAAGCTCTTACCGGTTCGTAAGGTGCTGAAAAAATCTCACCTGTATCTTCGTCTTTAATATAAAAAAAACGCCCTGGATGATGAGAAAAATACGCATGCTCGGGTTGCATAAAGGTTTTAGCTTCCATGTTAGGGGCATACGAGTATTTAGCAGGTTCAGGTTGCATGAATTGCGATATGGCATAACCTCTACAATTCATGTTTATCATCATTTGGCTATTCCATAAAAAACCACTGGCATTGGGTAACTTAGTTGGACTATGTAAAGTAATGCTTTGGCCATCATGAGCAAATGAATAGGTATTACGATCTAACATTAATTATTTTCCTGCTGATATTTGATTTGATAAGTCGTGTTGAATTTGTTTTTGTTGTTCGTCAGTTAAGGGATAGAAACGAATAACAACTACGGCAACAATAGCGATAACTCCAGGGATCAAGGTCATCAATAAAACAATACCCTGTTCCGATGCACCAGTTTGAGCTTGATTGGCGATATAGCCCATAGACGCTAAAATCCAACCTATCATGGCACCAGCTATTGCTCCTCCTAACTTTTGTGCAAAAGCCGCGGCAGAAAAAATCATCGCTGTTGCTCTTCGCCCAGTTTTCCATTGGGAATAATCAGCAGTGTCTGCATACATTGAAAAAACCAAAGGTGATTTTGGTCCGAGCGCTAAACCAATGAGTATTTGAAGAGTAAACATTAATTCAATATGATCTTTTGGCACAAAGTAAAAGCTCACAGACAAAATGGCCACAATCATCATTAGTAAAGTAAGAAGAGATTTTTTATCAAAAAACTTAGTTAATAAAGGTGTAGATGCCGCGCCAACCGCTAACGAAAGCATATAAGCAAGAGAGAAACTACCAATTAAATCTTCTCGTCCAACAAAATACTTAAAGTAAAAAGTACCTGTACTTCCTCTAAGCGAAATTGTCATCATAATAATAAGCGCAAGGCAAAATAATACGATCCATGGCTTATTTTTTGTTAGGTCTTTTAAATCTTGTATAACCGGTGTTTTTTGATTGGCTGGAGGTTTTATTCTTTCTTTGGTGGAATAAAAAGAAAACGCAAATAGCATAGCCGCTACAACACCATATAAGCCCATGGTTAATTGCCAACCGGTAATTTCATCGCCACTACCTAAATAGCTCACCAACTCAGGCGTTAAAAATGCAACTAAACTACCACCAGAAAATGCTCCAATAAATCTAAAACTGGTTAGCGTAGTTCGCTCTTGTGTATTGCCTGTAACTACACCTAATAAAGCGCCATAAGGCACATTAATAAATGTATACGCCAACATCATAAAAATATAGGTTACGTAAGCCCAAACAAGTTTACCGCTTTCATCCAAATCAGGAACGGTGAAAGTTAACACCCCTGCTGCCGCTAAAGGTAAAATCCCCCAAAGTAAATAAGGTCTAAACTTACCGTATTTAGTTTGTGTTCTATCAGCTAGCGCTCCCATTAAGGGATCTGAAAAGGCATCCACTAAACGAGTCACCAACATCATAGTACCTACGGCTGCTGCAGGAATACCAAAAACATCGGTATAAAATATAAATAAAAACACATCAAAAACACGCCAATAAAAATTACTGGCTACGTCTCCACATGCATAACCAAGTTTTTCTTTTAATGATAGTTTTTGCTCGGCTAAAGCTTTTGAATTCATTATATTTCCTAGAATAGTTATAAAGTAAAAATCACTTAATAATAAAAATGAAAGCGCTTACATTTGTAAAGAATATAATTCTTCTAAGGGGAAGTCAATGAGTGTACTACTAGAAAGTTAACCAAGATGTTGGATTAGGAAAAAATCACTCTGTTAACCAATCTATATAACAAACAATAAATTGTTGCCAAAATGCTTCACATTTAGATATTTCAATTAATTGTTGTTCTAAGTCTTTCAAAATATCTTTATCAGTTAAGGTTGAATCATCTGGCACAAATATTTCTGATGTTTGCGCACTTACGGTTCTAAGGAGCGTTAAACATTCAATAAAGCTATATATGGTTTGCGCTACAGGTACAAGTTCCCATGTATTTCCATTAAAAACACCCGTGTAAACAACGGCGTCATCACTACTTTTATTAATTAAATAGGGATCACCTAATTCAGTATCCATACCTACAATAAACCAAGCATTATTCCACGATGGATCATCGGTGAATTTTCTTTGTACTGCCCTCTGCTCTTCTTCTGAGCTAAATAACTGAAAACCTTGAGGACCAAAATAAGTATGCGTTAATGAACTTTTTTGAATATATCCAAGCAAAATAATTACCTTAAATAAAGTGATACCAACAACCTATAGCATAAACTGTATAGGCTAAAACGCTAAACAAATAAATAAAGATCCATTTATGCCAAGGCTGCTATCAGTTATAATTCGCAATACAAAACAAAAGCCATGCTATAAAGTGATATTGTGCAAAAACTTAAATTAAACTTCAATAATACCTTTCGAAAAATTTTACCTTGTGATCCCATTGAAGAAACCTATCCCCGACAAGTTGAACACGCGGCTTACTCACAGGCTATGCCTATTAACGTTAAACAGCCGAAAACCATTATAGTAGCAACAGAAGTCGCTGAATTGTTTAACTTTACAAACGAATTTGTTGATTCAGAAGACTTTGCGCAAATATTTTCAGGCAATCAATTAATTGACGGTATGGAGCCTTATGCTATGTGTTATGGCGGTTTTCAGTTTGGTAATTGGGCTGGGCAATTAGGTGATGGTAGAGCCATTAACTTAGGTGAAGTCAGTACCGATGAACAAGGCTCTCAAACACTTCAATTAAAAGGTTCAGGCCCTACCCCTTATTCAAGAACGGCTGATGGTTTTGCTGTTTTACGTTCATCAGTAAGAGAATTTTTATGCTCTGAAGCTATGTACCATCTTGGCATTCCAACAACGCGCGCGTTAAGTTTATGTTTAACAGGAGAACACGTTGTTCGAGATATAATGTACGACGGAAATGCTAAGCCTGAGCTCGGTGCTGTAGTTTGCAGAGTGTCTCCATCATTTATGCGATTTGGTTCAATTCAATTACCCGCTATGCGACGTGATCTTGAGTTATTAACACAGTTAGTTAATTACAGTATTACACACGACTTCCCTGCTTTACTTTCGCAAAATGTAGAGCAAGATAAAGAGCCCGTTATCGACAAAAACGTTTATCTCGCTTGGTTTGATCAAATTTGTGATACAACATGCGACCTAATTGTACACTGGATGAGAGTTGGCTTTGTTCATGGCGTAATGAATACCGACAATATGTCACTTATAGGAGAAACTATAGATTTTGGCCCATACGGCTGGATAGATAACTTTGACTTAAGCTGGACACCTAACACAACCGACAGCCAAAACAGACGCTACCGTTTTGGCGCACAAGCAGAAGTCAGCTTATGGAATTTATGCCAATTAGCGAATGCCATTATCCCACTTGTTGGTAGTACTGAAGAACTACAAACTAAAGTAGAAAGTTATAGCGCTATGTATGAACAAAAATGGTATGAAATGATGATGCAAAAATTAGGATTAACTGCACCTTCAAGCCTAGAAGACCAAACAACAAAAGAAACGAATAAAACCCTATGTAAGAACGTAGATCGCCTATTAAGTGAGATAGAAACAGATATGACCATTTTCTATCGTTTACTCGCCACTTTTGAACTTAAAAATACAGATATGAATGCACCAACAGCAGCAGAAACATTAATAAAACACTTCACTCCCTGTTATTACGATGCAGATCAAATAACTGATGCTTATACAGAAAAGCTTGTACTGTGGATGAGCCAATACCAAGAAATCTTTACTGCTGAAAATTACGATGACACAACACGTGCAACAAAAATGAATAAAGTAAACCCTAAGTTTGTGTTAAGAAATTACTTATCTCAACAAGCGATAGATAAAGCAGAAAATGGTGACTTTAGCGAAATAAAACAGTTACATGCCTTACTTAAAAATCCTTATGACGAACAACCTGAGTTTGAGCAATACGCAGGTAAACGTCCAGATTGGGCAAAAAACAAAGTGGGTTGCTCAATGTTATCCTGTAGTTCTTAACTCATTATTTAATTCATCTTTCTCATGCTAAGAATATATATTCTTATTGGTTTGTTTTTATAAAACTGGTTTATTACTTTGAACGAATTACGCTTATTTTTCTCTTATACCTTGCAACACAAATACTCTTATTTATTAGGTATTGTTTGCCTTTTTATAACAAATTTATTAGCAGTAACTATCCCTATTTACTTAGGTGATAGCATCGATTTATTGGGTGGTTCAGGCAAAGAAGATTATGAACTGTTAATAGAAAAAATTTACTGGGTTATTGGTTTTGCATTGTGCGTTTTATTAACTCGTACAGCTTCAAGAATGCTATTTTTCAACCCCGGTCGACTAGTCGAAAAAGCATTTAAAAACGATGCCTTTAAAGTATTAACCCAATCACAACAAAGCTTTTATCGTTCAAATCCTGTAGGCGGCTTAATTTCTATTGTAAATAATGACATTAACGGCATACGCGCTATGGCTGGTGTTGGCATGATGAATATTTTTAATATTTTCTTTACGCTTTCAATGACCCCTATAAAAATGTGGCAAATATCTCCTACACTCATGCTGTACTGTCTTATCCCTATGATTATTGCATTTTTAATTGTGAACTATGCTATTTCAACTATGCGAAAACTAATGTCACAAAGAATGCGTCACCTACAAACGCTATCATCTCAGGCAGTCAACTTTTTAAATGGGGTTGATGTAATAAAAGGCAGCGGTATTCAACCTTGGGCCTTAAATAAATTCAGTCAAAGTAATGATGAAATACTGGAAGTTTCATTACAACAACTTAAAATTCGTAGTTTCGTTATGCCCATTTTAGAATATACAGAAGCTGTTTTAAAAATAATTATATTAGGGCTAGGTGGTTGGTACCTTGTTCAATCAGAGCTTTCTTTAGGAGATATTACCGCTTTTCTAGCTTACGCAACCCTATTAGCTATGCCTTTTATGTCGTTAGGTCGATTGATATCAACCGTTCAAATGGGAATGGTAAGTTTGAAAAGTATGGGCCGTATATTAAATCAAACCATAGAAGATACAAACACCCTGAATGACACTGAAAAATCGTCATTTAACCAAGAAAAACTTTTTTCAAAAGGTTTACAGGTAAGAAACTTAAATTTTAAATACCCAAAAACAACAAATAAAAACAATATCGATAATGAGATAAACAAAAACGAATTCGCACTAAAAAACATTTCGTTTGATATTAACCCCGGAGAGAAAATTGCTATTTTAGGGCGTGTTGGCAGTGGAAAATCGACACTAGTTAATTGTTTAAATCGTTTTTATGACATACCAGAAAACAGCATTTATATTGATGGATTTGATATAACTAAGTTGTCTCGTAATGAACTACGATCCGCAGTAAGAACCATTACACAAGAGCCCTTTTTGTTTTCTGACACTTTAGAAAACAACATAACGTTTGGTTCAAGCTTGTCAGAGAAGTCTATTTCAATGCAAAAAGTGTTAAAACAAAGCGCCATGGAAAAAGAAATAAAAACCTTTCCTGACGGTATTCAAACTTTAGTGGGAGAAAAAGGGATTTTATTATCTGGAGGGCAAAAACAACGTATTAGCTTAGCTCGCGGAATGTATACACCAACAAAATTAATGGTGCTAGATAACGTACTTTCGGCTGTTGATAATGAAACAGAAAGCTTTTTATTAGATCAAATATTTAATAGCACACAAACAGAAAGTTGTTTAATTGTTTCCCATCGCCAAGCAGTTTTAGAGCGGGTAGATAAAATCTTATTATTGGAGGACGGTGAAATTACAGCATCAGGTAGCCACAATGAGTTGTTAAGCACATCTAACTTATATCGAGAAACGTGGCAATTTCTTCAAACAGGAACAACGGAGGAAGAAAATGTCTAAAATTAAAAATAATGCATCTTCCTCAGATAATAAAAAAATTAACACAGCTTTAAACGGTTCTTCTAACTCGGCTAACCAAAAGCCAACGATAAAAGAATATTGGAAGCAATTTTTGCCTTTTATAGCTCCGTATAAAAAGCTCTACTTTTTTGGGGTATTACCCATTCCTATTTCAATATTTTGTAGTATTGCTTTTCCTTGGCTGATTATTCAGATCGTAGACAAACAGCTTACCGTACAAAAATGGGATGGAATGACACTATGGCTTATTTTGATTTCTTTAGTGCTGTTCACTAATTACTTGGCAAGTTCGAGTTACTCCTACTTTATACAAAAAGCTGCCCTTTACACAATGCGAGACATGCGAATAGACATGCTCAACCGTGTATTAAACTTCCCTCGTAGTTATTTTGATAAAACTCCTATGGGATCTGTATTAACCCGATTAACAAGTGATTTAGAAGCTATTAATGAATCGCTTGCTGCTGGAATGCTCGCCATGATTCGGGATGTTTTAATTACTACAGCTTTGTTAATTTTCTTAGCAACAATCAGTTGGCAATTGACCCTAGTTACTTTAATTATTGCGCCACCTATTTATTGGGTAACAACCATATTAAGGCGCTTATTACACGAGTCACAACTAGCTTCACGTCAAGTATTATCTCAAAGCACCGGTTATTTACAAGAAAGCATACAAGGTATCAAAACTGTACAGCTCTACAATGCAGAAAAAGAAGCACAAAATCGCTTTGGCTTTTTTACAAATGCCTTTTTCCGTTTTCAGTCAAGATCAAATTTAATTGATGCCAGTTTATTTTCCATTATCGAAGGGATCACAACTATCAGTATGGGGCTTATTATTTGGTATGGTGCTCATGAGATTTTAGCTGCTGCTTTATCGGTAGGTGTTTTAATTGGTTTCATACAAACACTAGATAAAATTTTTGTTCCAGTAAGAGATTTTACATCACAAATGGCCGCCATCCAAAGAGCTTTAGCTGCGTTAAGTAACATTCAAACTTTATATGAACAACCACTAGAAACAGACAATGATGAAGCGCACTTATCAGCAAGCCAAATTAAATCAATGTCTAAGCAGTTAAGTTCTTTTATTTCTTTAGAATTTAATAACGTGCAGTTTAGATATAAGCCAACGGGTCCTTATGTTCTAAAAGGTGTAACTTTCTCACTAAAAAAAGGGGATAAAATTGCATTAGTCGGTAGCACAGGTTCGGGGAAATCAACAATCCTTCGTCTACTTACTAAAACTTATAATAATTACGAAGGCAGCATCAAATTAAATGATATAGAACTAAGAGATATCCCTAAAAAATGGGTAAATAATTTCTTTTCTTTAATGCAGCAAGAAGTTTATATATTCAATGAAAGCCTAGCGTTTAATATAGGTTTACAACGTGAAGGCATTAACGATGAAGCCATAAAAGCTGCCGCTAAATATGTTTACGCTGATGAATTTATTGAAAAACTCCCCGGTGGCTATCAATTTATACTGGATGAAAATGGCAGTAACATCTCTGCAGGCCAAGCTCAGCTAGTTGCTTTTGCACGCGCTATGGCAAGTGGTAGCGATCTTGTTTTACTAGACGAAGCGACCAGTTCTGTAGACTCTGTAACTGAAAAAATGATCCAACGTGCTATTGATCATGTCTTTGCTGAAAAAACAGTTATAGCCATTGCTCATAGGCTCAGTACTATTCAGCACTCAGATCAAATTATCGTACTTGATCAAGGTAAAATTATCGAAAAAGGCACACATAACTCACTTATTCAGTTAGGGGGTTTTTACGCAAACTTAGTAGAAATTGCTGATAGTTAAAACTGTTGTAACCTTAAAAACATTAGAATATGAACAGAAAATTAATAATGGTCGAAAGTAAAACCAGCGCTTTCAATCGCTTTTTGTAATGGAATATCAGCGTATTTTTGTTCACGTAAACTGTGAATAAACTTTAATGTTTTAAAAGCGTCGAACCATACAGTTAACTGTTTATTAAACTGTATTTGGTTATTGTTTTTTTGCTTATCAACAAACGACGCTAATTTAATATCTTGTAAGGCGTGTTGGCTTTCTTTAGATAAAGCGCTTGTCCAATCGTCAAGGTTAAATCGATTTTCCCACAAGGTATCAAAAGTACGAATACAGTTTTTTAACTCTTCAAATACCTGAGGATGATAGTAACAATAAGGTTTATTGTCTTGTTTCAGCTGCAATATGTTAGCCACCGAAGGACCCGTACCAAAAGGAACACGGTCAGACACCCTCGCCTCAATCGTTACCACCGCATTTTTTAAAAATTTAACCTGACCTAATTTAGCGAGTTTATTTAACAAATAAAAATCTTCTCCTGCACTGCGTTTAGGAAAACCTCTTACCATAGCGTATTCTTTTGCTTTGAAAGCGATAACACTACCTATGGTAAAAAAATCATAATCAGATCCGGCATAACTCAAGCCAGCAACATAATATCGTAGTGCCGTTTCGTACAACTTGTTCGCTTGCTGTAGCTCTATATTCTTATCTACATGAGTAAAGTTATAACTTACAGCAACGGTTTGATTGTGTTTTTTTTGCTTTGATAAAGCACTCGTTGCTTCAAAGTAACCTTCAGGTAAATGAGCATCAGCATCCGTTGAATGGATCCAATCAGATAATACTTTATTTTTATTAATTAGACATAAGGCATAGTCTGAACCTATCTTTCTCGCTAATCCTACACCTTGATCTACAGGTAATGGATGAGTAAAAGCATCTACAATCAAAAAATAAGTTTGTTCGCTTGCAGAAATTAGCTCGATCTCCCCTTCTTTAAAAATTGACGTACCTGAGCTTTTTATAAAATTATATAAATTTATCTGTGGTGAACTATCAACATCACTGTCTGGCTGGTTGATAACAATAATATATAAAACAGGTACTATTACAGGAGAAGATAAAAGTCGCGCTACAAACTGAGGCGACTCTTTATAAGCAGGTATAACAACAACGTGCTCAAAATTCACATTGTGTGGAAGCAAATCGGCTAAATGTGTGCCCAATTGGGTAACATTATTTTCAGCATATTGATCTAAGTATTTAATCAGATTTTTACATTTCATAAGAGGTGAATTTTCTCAGTGACGCTTAATAAAATTTCAACTCACTTTTGATATTAAGAACAACTACAATGTTTTTAACCCTTGAGTTAACATCGCTTTAAGCTGAGTCACAATGAGTTCTAATTTATTGTTATCATGCCCTTTAATACTTGGTGTATGAATATGCCCAACTGGCAATACTGGGCTGTATAAATCTCTTAACAATAAACTACGATACGACACTTCATTAGACAAATAACCACCACCTGAACCTTGTACCGAAATTTCATTCATTAATTCAGTTAATGCTTGAACTTCTAATGTCATATTTTTAGTCGTAACAATGCGATTATCTTCAACTGGATAAAATCCAGCTGCATTCTTCATTTGTGCAGAGGGCAAAGTAAATTCTAAAAATTCAGGGCCATTAAGCTTTTTATCGTGCAACATAGGAACTAACGGTTCATCTTTACTAGCGCCTGTTAATACATTCAAATTATCTGGCGCTACAGAGCTTCTCCTTAAGCCAGGAAAACGCTCTAACTCAAAGCTATTTCTTCCCATACTCACCGTTATGATCATATCAACGGCGTTAACACTCAAATAAGGTGTTAATATCTCTTCAACAATGCCTTGGTCAAAGTCTGAAAATCGCACAGGTAAAATAAGTGTTTCTATTTCAGCACTTTTACCTTCAGTACTAATCACTAAATCATCTAAAACAAGTGCACTAATGCCTGATGGATTACTTTGCTTGATATTTCGATCAAGTAAAAAAGGGTCAAAGCCTGTAATTAAGATTTTTTTGTTGGTATTTTTATCGTATTTAATATCCGTTTGACCACGTGAATATAATTCAAATTTCCAAAGTAATTTATTTTGCTGATCTGGTAATGACTCTTTATAAGCCTTAGTACTTTTAAGGGCTTTAGACATTTGCAGTCGAGACCAATACAACGGCCTATCATCATAACTATTGGTATTTTTAAAATGTTGTTTAGCATCATTCCATATGCCTTTACCGTGTCTAATAGATAATTGACTTAGCACAGTTAAATTGCGTGCTTTTTGCACTTGCTCAGCAAATAAATCTACGCGTTCAGACAGCGCCAAAGAAACAGATGGCATAACTTTAATTGCTTTTTCTATACGTTGTTCTTCAATCGTTATCGATTGGGCATTAAGACTACATATAGAAAGAGCTATAGCTATAGAGCAAGCTAATTTATTAGTAAATAACATGAAAAAACGACCCTGTTTTTATATCAATCAGATTCAATTTATTGTTCACTTAACAATAATTAGTCTGTTTTGAATTACTTATTATATTTTATGGCGACATAGTACACATAAAATAATTTAAGATCATCACCATATTTATATTGATTTTTCCTACAAAAATGGCAAAGTGTCTTCTGACGACTTGTTTCCTGTTTATTTCTGTCATAACACCTCAAGAAAATGTCACAATTTCATTCAAAATAAACGATTGTATATAACTTAACTATAAAGGAGTAGCGCTTCAATGTGTTCGATCTTTGGTATATTAGATATAAAAAACGGGGCTGAAGAATTACGCCCAAAAGCAATAGAACTTTCTCGCCTTTTACGTCACCGTGGACCAGATTGGTCAGGTGTTTACAGTAATGAGCACGCCATTCTTGTTCATGAACGTCTTTCAATTGTAGATACAGAAAATGGCGCGCAACCACTATACAATCAAGATAAAACTCACGTATTAGCTGTTAATGGTGAAATATATAACCATAAAGAATTGGCTAAAAACTTAAACGTTGATTACACATTTAAAACAGGTTCTGACTGTGAAGTAATACTGCCTTTATATGAAGAGTTTGGTGTTGAGTTTGTAGATAAACTTCAAGGTATGTTTGCTTTTTGTTTATATAACGAAACAGACAACTCTTACCTTATCGCACGTGATCATATTGGTATTATCCCGCTTTACACTGGCTACGATGCAG
Organism: Pseudocolwellia sp. G5-9; assembly: GCF_055808995.1. Lineage (NCBI taxonomy): Bacteria > Pseudomonadati > Pseudomonadota > Gammaproteobacteria > Alteromonadales > Colwelliaceae > Pseudocolwellia > Pseudocolwellia sp. G5-9. The sequence goes on along the minus strand of NZ_CM147893.1, from coordinate 456,013 downwards.
AAGGTAACTTTTATGTTGCTTCAGAAATGAAAGCGTTAATGCCTATTTGTAAAACAGTGAGCGAATTTCCTCCTGGTCATATTTTAGATAGCCGTGTTGGTGAGTTGCAAAAATACTACAACCGTAACTGGCACAAATATGATGCGATTAAAGACAATACAACAAGCACAACTAAAATTCGTGAAGCATTAGAAGAATCAGTTAAAAGTCACCTTATGACTGACGTACCTTACGGTGTGTTACTTTCTGGTGGTTTAGATTCATCACTTATTTCTGCTATTACACAAAAATTTGCGGCTCGTCGTATTGAAGAAAATGATTTATCTGAAGCTTGGTGGCCAAAAGTTCACTCGTTCGCCTGTGGCTTAGCGGGCTCTCCAGATTTAGTTGCGGCACAAACAGTTGCTGATGCTATTGGTACTATTCATCACTCAGTTATTTTTACTGAGCAAGAAGGTATCGATGCACTTAAAGAAGTTATTTACCATTTAGAAACTTACGATGTTACAACGATTCGTGCTTCTACCCCAATGTATTTAATGGCGCGTAAAATTAAAGCTATGGGTATTAAAATGGTACTTTCTGGTGAAGGCGCTGATGAAATTTTTGGTGGTTACTTATATTTCCACAAAGCACCAAACGCTAAAGAGTTTCATGAAGAGCTTAACCGTAAGCTTGACCGTTTACATAAATTCGATTGTCTTCGTGCTAACAAGTCTATGTCCGCTTGGGGTATTGAAGCTCGTGTACCATTCTTAGACAAAAACTTTATGGACGTTGCTATGCGCATCAACCCAGAAGATAAGTTATGTGGTAACGGTAAAATGGAAAAAGCGATTTTACGTGAATCTTTCGAAGGTTATTTACCAAAAGAAATCTTATGGCGTCAAAAAGAGCAATTTTCTGATGGCGTAGGTTATTCTTGGATCGATAGCTTAAAAGAGTTTATTGAAACACAAGTAACGGATCACGAATTAGAAAGTGCTGAATACAGATTCCCTGTAAATACACCAGACAGTAAAGAAGCTTATTACTACCGTTGTATTTTTGAAGACAAGTACCCATTACCTTCTGCCGCAGATTGTGTAATTGGTGGTAAGTCTGTTGCTTGTAGTACTCAAGAAGCACTAGCCTGGGATGAAAGCTTTACAAACAACGCGGATCCATCTGGCCGTGCTGTTATGAGTGTTCATAACGATAGCTACAAAAACTAATATTTGAAGCCCTGCTTTAAACTAAAAAACCAGTCTATTGACTGGTTTTTTATGCTTAGAAAACAGGTATATATACCCGTTACCAATCAAGATGCGTATTTCAGAGTGCAGAATGATACGGGTATAAATTTACTCTGCTTTCTTCTTTTTCATGTATACGTATAACAAGCTAAAAGCCACGATAAGAATAGCAGGAAACACTATCATCGTTGAAAGTACTTCTTGCCCTGCGACTAATTCAGGGTTCACACCTTCAGTTACTTTAAGTAAGGCTTTAGCTTTAGCATCATCTATCCACTGGCCAATAACAGGATTCCACATACTTACCGCAAACATACCTGCGCCACCAATAATCGACATACCTAATGCGCCACTTTGTGGAACATTTTCGGCGATAAAACCAATCATAGTTGGCCAAAAATAAGTCACACCTAAAGCAAAAACGATTGCCGCCACATATACTAAACCACCTGTACTGGTACTTAATAAATATAAACCCAGAGTGGTTAAAATTGCAGAACATAGTAAAACACCCGCTGGGTTCAAACGATGTACAATAGGCCCTGCAAAGTAACGTCCTACCGCCATTAAACCTGTGATCATTGCTAATATGATCATTGGTGATGCACCAGACGCACCTAAAATGGTATTAATCCATTGTCCTGTTGCCAACTCTGATGTTGCCGTTAATGTCATACAAAATGCCATAAACAAAAATAATGGTGAGAACAATGCTTTAAAGTTACTTGCAGTAGACAATTTAACATTTTCAAATTTAGGAAATTGTTGGCTAAACGTCATTACGCCATAAACCAGTGTAGGTAACAACATAACACCTATTTGCATTTGCCAACCTAAACCTGCATCGGTCATAAACTTAGATACTAATGAACCAATAACAATCCCCCCTGGAAACCAGACATGAAATCGGTTTAACATAGCGGTTTTTTTGGTTGGGTAGCTTTCTGAAATTAAAGGATTACATGCAGCCTCAACTGAGCCATTGGCAAAACCAATAAATAAACTAGAAATAAACAGCCCCCAGAAACCACCAGCGGTTATCGTTAGTACTAAACCTAATAAATGCCCAACAAAAGCAATAATAAGTAAATTTTTAGCACCTAAGGCGTTATATAAACCACCTCCAAACATCATAGCTAACGGAAAACCTAAAAAAGCCATGGAGTTAACCCAGCCTAATTCTTCTGAATTTAATTCAAATTCAACACCTAGTTGTCCAAGAATCCCCGCTCTTATTGCGAATGTCATTGCTGTAACCGTTAATGCTATACAGCTGATTAAAAACAGTCGAGAGCTGTTTTGATTACTTTCAGTCATTTTGTTTCCTCTATAATTATTATTTTAGTTTTATCGTTATATATACCCGTAGCCATTCAAGATGCGTATTTCAGGGCATCTTGAATGGTTACGGGTATAACAGTTGTACTAAATAGAAATAAACTGACCATTGATATTAAAGTTAAAGATAAAATGATGTTAAGATAAATTCGTTTTTTTATATGATAAATTCGGCGTATTGATAAAGCCTTTCAAAAAAAACAATAAATATACAAGGTCATGTAGTAAATGATCGTTTAGAAATGAATAGTATTAAAAATGGCAAGTTGTCGTGGTTTACAACATCTAAACGGGCATTGCGTAATCAATCGGGTGAAGTTGTTGGTACTTACGGAATTACTCGACATTTAAACAAAACTTCAGAGGTTTTATCAGGCCTAAACGCAGTACAGACTCCAGTAGAATATATAAAAAATAATTATATGAATGACATCTGTATTAACGAACTTGCCGGCGTTGCGCATTTGTCGGTAAGCGCGCTAGAACGCCGCTTTAAAAAGTATTTAGCAAAAACGCCTAAACAATTTCTAAATGAAATTAGATTAGAAAACGCCAGACGCTTACTCGTAGAAACAAACCGATCTATTTCTGATATTGCGAACGCAACGGGATTTAGTGAACACAGCTACTTTAGTAAGCAATTCAAAAAAATGTTTGACCAATTACCCTCACAATTTAGAGAGAGTCAAATATCAGCGCAAACATTAGAGAGAAAAACAACTTAATAACCAGCAACCAACCTAGTATAAAAGAAACACCTCTTGAAGATTATTCTTCTGCTTGCTCTGCTGCTAACGCAATTTTTTCACGTTCAGCTTTCGAGATATATTTAGGTTTATTGCTTTTCTGTAGCTTAGCATTCGCTTTTTTAACTTTGCTTTTTAACACTTGGTTAATTTTCTTTTTACGGTTCATCAGTCAGTTCTATCGTTTATAAATTTATTGATTCAATGGATGATCAGCTGGTAGCTGTTTCGAAATCCATAACGCAAGTTTATGTTTCATATGAGGTTGATCTTCATCGGTAACCGCTAAAGGCTGAACCAACTTATCGTTTACTAATAAACGATAAAGAGCTTCTACTTTATCTTTTGCCGAATTTGTCGCATCAAAACCTTTGTAACCACGGTTTTTAGCGTACTTTTCACCTACTTCAATAGCTTTTTTAAGAAGATCTGCTTCATTTTTAATTTTTTTCATTATTAATCTACTCTGTAAATTTTAAACAACTTAGCGATAATCAATTAACATAACTCTTTCAAATTGATCGGTATTAACTTCAATATTTAGAGTTTTCATGCGGTCTTGTAAGGCTTCCGTATCTCTTGCTAAAGCAGAAAGCGTTAATGTGTTGTTATCAAGCAAATATACTTGCTTTAAACTGGTATAATAATAATTCAACACAATAAAGGCATTAACATCACCTTCCGTTTCATAGTCTTGAGCCGCTTTTTTTATGTTTTTCAAGCGTCTATATATTATGTTATGAATTTGTTTTAATTTCATAACATAATGAATTTCATAACAAAACGGATGGTTTTTTAATTGTTGTAAAATACTTATACAAGTAAGTAAACCTAAAATAACGCCAACAAAATTAAACCTAAAATTACTTAATGGCTCACCCGTTTCTGGATGAACCGCGGGTAATGCATGCCCAAATAATTGAATGAGGATGGCGCCAAAACTAATGGAAAAAAAAGTTAAGCATAGGATGGAAAGCCCGATAACAATGTTTAATCGTTTTCGGTAAAGTGATTTGTCTATATCTATTAATTGCATAAAAAATGTACATTCTTCTTGGTAATATGTTAATTGAAAATTTAAGAATTCTTAAAATAACCTGAATAGCGTTTAACTTTTGTTTCTACACCTTGTCTCCATACTCTCGCGTTTGAAGCAATACTAATATGAGTTTTTGCTCTTGTGATGCCAGTATATAACAATTCTTGCGATAATAGTCGATTGTCTTTTTGATTGGGTAAAATCATAGCAACATGAGAAAACTCACTCCCTTGTGTTTTATGGATGGTCATTGCATACACGGTTTCGTAATGAGGCAATTTACTGGTCATGATCCAACGGTAAGTATCATCAACATCTTCAAACACTGCCATTAAATGCCCCGCATCATTTTTCCATAAAAAGCCTATATCGCCATTATACAAACCTTGATGATAATTATTCTCTGAAATCATGATAGGTCGCCCCTGATAAAGCACTTTATCTGATCGAATAACCCCTTTATTGATCAGTAACGACGTAATTAACTCATTTAAAAAGTCGACACCTTGCTCACCAACGCGCGTGGCACATAACACCCTGAATTGATTAAATAGCGCAAACGCATCACCCACACTTATACACTTAAAAATAGGAAGGTAATACTGTTTAACTAAAGGCCATAACCATTCAACCAGTTCGCCTTGTAAATGTGTTATTTGATTTTCGCCTGTAGCTTGATTTAATAAAGCCCAGCTTTGATCGTAATTACCTGCAATAACCGCTTGAGATAATTGCCCAATACCGCCTTGCCCGTCAAAGCGTCTACTTTTAGTTAAAAAAGTTACGTTATCGCAGCTATTAAATAGGTTTGATGCTTGGTTGAGTACTTGTTTATTTTCTGATTTTTTCGATATTTGAGGTACATTAAAACCTGTTACCTGTTTTAAATAGTGAGCGTTTTCTCGGCTATAACCTAAAAAAGGTCGAGGCGCTACATCACTTAAAACACTACCAGCTGCTACAGACGGGAGTTGATCAGCATCGCCCAATAAAATCACTTTGCAACCTAAGGGTAATGCTTTAAACACGCGGTTCATCATTGCAAGGTCAACCATCGACACTTCATCAATCAACAATACATCAATGTTTAAAGGATTTTCCTCATTAAATCGAAAGTTAGGGCTATTCGGAATAACACCTAATAAACGATGAATAGTGTGTGTATCGCTTGGTATTTCATTTAAAATGTCATCCGAAATGGCGCCTCTAAATCCTGTTATAGCATTTACGATAGATTCAGATAAACGTTGAGCGGCTTTACCTGTTGGCGCAACTAACGCTATGTTAAGCGATGCAGCTTGTTGAGCATGTAAGTTAGCGCTTTGCTTTTGTTGATGTAAATACACTAAAGCGGCCAATAATTTAGTTACCGTATAGGTTTTTCCTGTACCTGGCCCACCAGCTATTACACTAAAGTTTTTATTTAACGCGTTTGCTACCGCAACTTTTTGCCAATCTATTTCCGTGTTTGCTGCATTCGTTTCGGGAAATAACATATCAATACACTGTTTATTATTTATATTAATATTTAGATTGATATCTGCTTGTGAAAGCTCATCAGTGTCAGCTGTATTCTTTTCAGCAATCGACTTAAACAAGTCTTGCTCAAACTGAAAATAACGGCGCATATAAACATTATGATTATGATAAACAATCGGCTGCTCTGCCTCAGCTCCAATATTCATCATATCGAGTAATTGGTGTAAAGATGCCACATCTGAAAAAATATACCCATGGTGTTGCACTAAACCAAAATCGTCACTTAAATAGCCATACTGGGTATTAGCTATTGCGTGAATAGGCAAACAAACATGCCCTTCTCTCAAGCTTTGACTTAACGCCATTAACAAATGAAAGAGCTCTGTACGCTGTGTTTCATTAAGATTGAACAGCTGAACTAAGTCTTTCGCAAAAAAATAATCGATAGGCGCTATAGACGCTATTTCTTTTTTCGCTAGCGCATAGCTTGCATATGCTGGTTTGTTGAAAGTCTTATTAAAAGTTTTACCCTCTGTTTGATCAAACATCAGCTTGCTCCCTTGTACCATTTTCTCTAGCAATATGTTCTGCTGTTACATGCTCGCCAGTAAAAAGTGCATCGAGTAATTCAAGCTCGTCTATGTTAATAGCACGGTGATACACGCCTGCTCCTTTATAAGTAGGATCGTTAGTTAGACCTCTTAAATACAAGTAATAAATACCACCAAAATGTTGCTCGGGATCATAATCAGGTAATGAAAATGCCAAGTAACGATGCAATGCCAACGAATAAATTAAATACTGTAAGTCGTAATGGTTATGTTCAATATCGGCTCTCATGGCTTCTTGTGTGTAAAAACTAAAATCTTCACCTAAAAAGGTCGACTTATAATCGCACACATAAAACTTGCCATTTTTTTCAAAAATCAAATCAATAAAACCGTGCATCATACCTTTTAATTTTTGGTAATAAGGTAATTGTACCGAGCTTGATAACGCTTCAATCATATTGTTATGAGTATTACCGCCTTTACGATGTTCAGTGAGTAAGTTAGTTAACTCGTTAGCGCTATTTGCATTCATCGGGAAATAAAATTCACTTTCTTTAATGCAGTGATTTAAAGACAAATCTTGCAAACAAAAGGTATCTGAATCATCAATATTTAAAGGTGCTAATAATGCTTGCTCAAGCCAATGCTGAAGATCATGTTCTGTGTAACCTATAGTGAACTCGCCATAACGGGTTAGTGGGCGTTCAAGTGCAAGCTCCCAATTAGGATCATCAAACTGTAAGAGCTCAAGAATGTTATGTAATAAATTACCGGTACGAGCGCCCTTTTCAATCACAAAACGTAATTGATTAGCTAAGCTCGGCGGTTGAATATCTACCAAATTATGAGCAACATTTAACATCAGCGCTAAACTAGCGTCTTCTTGATTATTAAGCTCATTATCTCGATCGGGACTTGATACACCCTTATGTTTTAGGTTTCTACTCAAGGCTGAAAAAGAGCTTAGCCACCAGTCGCGTTCAATTTTTCCACGGAAAGTTTCGGCAGCTAACATTTGCATATTTTGCGCTTGTAATGCCGAGTCTTCACCAATATAAGTTAGATTTTCGTTTTGTAATGCTTCTATGTCGTTAATCGTAAGAAGCGCAATATCATCTGGGTTATCAGCTACTAATTGCTGAATACTTTGCTCAATATCACAACCTTTTTGCCAATGTAAGGCTTGTCCTAATGGCGAGTTTTCGCATTTATCAAATTCAACCGTTAACATATAACAGCGTTGCTCTGCTCTTGTTACCGCTACGTATAAAAGTCGAACTGCTTCAGCATAAGCTTCGTCTGCCATGGCTTGTTTGGCTTTTTCGGTGCCATCTAAGCTTAACGCTAGTTGCCCTTGCTCGTTATGATATTCAATAAAGGTTACCGCACGTGCACCGAATTTAAGGGGATCTTTAAAACGTGTCGCAAAAGGCACAAATACAATAGGATATTCCAAACCTTTTGCGCCATGCTGAGTCACAATTCGAATCAAGTCATCGTCACTTTCTAATCGTAGCTCGGCTTCAATATCAGGGTTATCTTGTAGGGTTTGTTGTTCAAACCAATACAATAACTCTTGCGGTTGTTTATGGCGTTGGCTGGCTGATTGCAACAGTTCAAACAAATGCAGTAAGTTAGTTAATACGCGGTCTTTATCATGCATAAATGCAGTAAAGTGTTCGTGCATTAACTTTAACGCCATACCGATAAAACCTTTGCTTTCCCACTCTTGTTTTAAAGCAGCAAAAGACAATTTAAGATTTTGCCAAGCAAGTTCGTCTTGTTGAAGTGCATACAGTTTATTCGCGGTAAAACCTAATAAGTCAGACGCTAAAGCCGCAGAAAAATAGCGATCGTTTTCAACAAACAAAATACCTTTAAGTACTTGTACCAATTGTTGTGTTTGCGCACTTTTTAATAAGTTTGAACGATTACTCATAAATACAGAGGCCAAACCCGCATCATCTAATGCTTGTTTTATTACACTCGCCTCGGCACCGTCGCGCACTAAAATGGCGATATTTTGCGGTTGAATGTTCTCACTTGTATGTTTACTTGTGTTATTTAAGCCCAGTAAACGAATAATTTCATGTGCACACCACTTGGCCATGGTGGGTCTAAAAGCTTGATTAACAGAACCTCTAGTTTTTTCTGGCGTAAAATGCACAAACTGCAATGCTTTAAAAGTCGCATCGGCTAATTGTTTTTCGGCCGCTTTAGGCGATGCTTTTACCGGTATATATTCAATGTTGTATTTAAAAACATCGGTAGCGCCTTGGTCTAAATTATTGCCATAAAATAAGCGATTGTAACCTTGAATCATCGACTCACTTGAACGCCAATTGGTGTCCATTATCCATTGGTAATCACAGCCAGAACGTGCAGCTAAATAGGCAAATACATCGCCGCCTCTGAATCCATAAATGGCTTGTTTAGGATCACCAATCATATAAAGAGCAGCTGTAGGCTGTTGGTAATATATGGCTTGTAAAATAGTAAATTGTTGAGGGTCGGTATCTTGAAATTCATCCACTAATGCAACGGGATATTGCTTAAATAATAACTCTGCGAGTGAGTTATTCTTATTATTCGCCTCATCATCTACGTTTAAATTATTTTCTTTAAATTCAATAGCATTATCGTTACGCGTTACACTTAGCTGATTAGCTAAGCGACTAATTAAATCGTCAAAGCTCACTAAATCACGTGTGAGCTTTTTATCGTTTACATCTTTACGTATTGAGTAAATACCTTCTCTCACAACAGATAAAGCTTTCGCGCGATTAATACTTTTATTCAAGCTTTTACATAACGTTTTTACTTGTTTTACGGGTTCAAATATTGCGAGTAATATTTCTTTATTCGCTGAACGTGAATAGCGTTTTCCATCAATAAAAGCATCAGGCATTTTGCCATTCGCTAACACCAAAGCTGATTGAATATTGGTTTTTAGTTCGCCTTCTAATTTAATCAGCCAATCAATTAATTCGTTCAGTTCTTGTAGTCTAACTTCTCTGTCTGCGCCCTTTTTAACATCAACCAAATACGCGACTAATTCAGCGTTATTATTTTGTAACGAGGTTCTTGCTTGCACAACAATATCAATAAAGTTTTCAATAACTGAAATTTCATCAATTAAATCTAATGTACTCGAATTTCCCTGATTGATTGCTTTAGCAAACTGATTAACAAATACATGCGGTGTTGGCCAAAACTCAGATATTAATAAAAATTGCTCTGACGATTGCTTTGCTAACACTCTGTACCAATCTTGCGTGCTTTCTAGCAGCACATCGTTACAATCTGACTCCATCGCTAAGTTAAATGATTGTCCGCTGGTAAAAGCATGTTGAGTAAGCACCCTTTTACAAAAACCATGAATGGTAAAAATAGACGCTTCATCTAAATACAATAACGCTTGTTTTAAGCGTATTTTGGCGTCAGCGGCTTCAACGTGTTTTGCTATGGCAATAAAATATTCATCTTCTACTGATAACGTATCCCACTCGTTTAGGGCTTGTCTGATAAAAGCGTCTATTCGGCCGCGTAGTTCTTCCGTTGCGTCTTTAGTGAAGGTCATCACTAATATTTGTTCAACCGTTAGGTTTTTCTCTAACAGTAAGCGTAAATAAATACGCGTTATATTAAAGGTTTTACCTGTTCCTGCGCTGGCTTCAATTAAATGTTTACCCTGCAAAGGAATAGTATGAGCACTTAGATTTTGAATCATCGTATTAGCCATTACTTTATTTGCTCCCTTGCGTTAAAAACATCAAGGTATAAATACTCAATGTTAGGTTGAACCTCTTCGTAATTAGGGCATTGTGGCCAAAAGTAATGAATGTAAGGATCGTCACCTAACGACATCATCGAATTAGGATCACTCCAATAAAGTTCGAATTGCGCTTGTTCAAACACTTTCGCTTTAAAGGCTTTTTCAGCAATTTCACCATTCACTAATAACGGCTGTTGCAAACCGACAATATATTGTTGAATAAACTTAAGTAACTGAGCTTTAGGGTCTACTATTTCGCCATATTTAAACTGCGTTACTTTCTGGCTTTTGGTATCAAAGTAAAAACCATGTGTGGCGGTAACACCTTCAATAAGTGATGCTTTTTCAGCTAATTGCTCTTTCGCAATCGTCAACACACATTGGTGAAAATATAAGGTAATAAAATCTTTAAACTTAGGCGAACTGCTGCGATAAAACACTAACTTGTCGTCACTTATAGGTAACTTAGTCGATATTTTTACTTTAACGCCTACTGAACTACTGTTACCCGTTAACTTTTGTATTAGCAATTGCGAGGTTTGTGCATCTAAATCGAATGTTATTGCACAGTCTTCTTTATGTTTAATTTTACCGTTATGCTCTGTAATGGTTTGACTAAAATTTTCACTGTCTAACTTCCAACTTTCAAAAGTTATATCTCGGGTTGCCGCTTCAGGAAATTTCCCCGAAAGAGCTGCTGCTTTTAAGCATTGTTGAACCGCCTGCTCTGCGGCTTCTATTGTGCTTTCATCATCGGTAAGTTGAGCTTTTATTAATTGTTCACGTAATAAATAGCTTTGTAATCGGTCAAACTCAAACGGCTCTACATCGTCTAACTCTAACGAATAATTATCAAAATTCAGGTTGAGCTGTTTTCTAGCAAAGTATCTTGATGGATGTTGAAAAAAGGCAATAAGCTGCGACAACTCAACATGCATAACATAACAAGCATCTGCAGCTGAATATTCTATTAAGTCTGATTCGGGCAAAGGAATATCAATGCCTGATGATAAGTTATCACCTTGCGCTGCATTCTCTTTGCTTGATAGTCGCGCTAAGTTTAGCCAATGGTTATCAAAGCTTTTTAACAAACCTTGGTAGTTTTTATGGCTAAAAGGCTGCATAGGTAAATGTCTTAACTTACCATCGGGAGACGTATAATCGCTTACTTTAGCGTCTTCTGCACTCTCTTCAGATAAAGCCCAACCATAACCTAAAGTTAAATACTCCATTAATTCTTTTAATACTAACGACGCTTGTTTCGGCGCGTTGTTTTTAATGTTTTTACCTTGATAACTTAAGTAAAGTGATTGTCTGGCAGAAATAATCGCTTCTAAAAATAAATACCTATCGTCGCCACGTCGCGATCTATCACCTAACATAGCAGGCGTTATCGACATTAAATCAAAACTTAAGGGCTGACGTTGCCTTGGGAACAAACCATCGTTTAAGCCCAATATAGCAATCACTTTAAAAGGAATACTCCGCATAGGTAACATAGAACAAAACGTTACTTGGCCCACAATAAACTGCTTGCCGGGATCTGGTTGGCTAAAATGCTGATTTAAAAAATCGCGCACTATCAGTAAATCAATTTTCTCTTCAAATTTAGCGTGTAAGCAATATTCAATTAACGACTCAATGGCATCAGTAACAATGTTAAAACCGTCGTCATTGCTGGTATCAAATAACTCGTTAATCAGGGTAGTTAAAAAAGTTTGCCATTCAGTTGCGGTACGTTCTTTAGTTAAGCTAAATGAAAACTGTTGCAGTTGCTCTAATATCAGCATTAACTGCCCAAGTAACTCAGCATCGTTGCCTTCTACTGTGGGTAATAATAATTGCTCATCGTAAATGGTTTCGACATCGCCAAACGCAAAGCCACGCAATAAACGTGATAAACCTTGCTGCCATGTAAAGTTATTTGAAACGGCATGGGTTTTAAGGGTGTGCTGTTTATGCTCTTCATCAAGCCCCCAATGAATAGAGGCGTGATCTAACCACACTGAAATTTTATCAATGTCTTCAATACTTAAATCAAACTTGGTTTGCATAGCAGGAATACGAAGAAACGATAACAACTGCGACACCTGAAATCGGCTATCAGGCAAAGTAAGCAAGTCTGAAAACGCAGCAACAACAGGCTCAGAATCTTTACTAACACGATCAGCAATTGAACAAGGCAACGGCGGTACTTTATCGTCAAAGTCTTGCCAACCTCGGGCAAAAACAGCATTTACGTAAGGTGCGTATTCTTCTACCTGCGGACACATCACTAAAACGTCTTTGGGTGTTAACATGCTGTCGTTATTAAATTGATGTAACAACCAATCGTGCAGCCCTTGCACTTCTCTTAAAGCACTATGACAACTGGTAAATACAATAGAGTTATCGCGTTGTTCAATGGGTGCATTACGCGCATCCGTTAGCGTTAAAATGTCGTGTTGTACTTGCTGTAACACACTGGCTTGTGTTGAGGTGTTATTACTTGATGTATCATCTGAGGTATCACTTGATTCATTATTTAACTCGTCGTGAATATCCTCAAAAGCATCAATATTAATTGTACTGTAACCGTGCAACAAGGCCATAAACTCGCGCCCTTGCTGGCCTAAATTAGCCAATAGCGGATTACCCACCGACTGAGTAATATCGTCGTAACCGTCTACCCATTGTTGAATCGACTTAATCGCTTGTTTTTCAGTAATTACATCGCCCCAATAGGCATAACACGGGTTTAAATGAAAAAAGTGTACATCAACATATTCGCTAAGTTCATTAACAAACGACAACCACATAGGCGCCATAATATTAATACCAAAAAAAGAAATACGTTTAGGTAAACTATTTTTTAACTGTTGTTGATCAAAACAGCCCGCATTAAGTTGAGTAATGGCTTGTTCAATTAAGGTAATAGGATTATACGATTGCTCGCGCGTTAACAAGTGCCACAACTTACCTTGCCATTGAGCAATTTCAGCTGCGTCTGATTGTTCGCCTTGCACAAAACCCGCAGTAAAATTTCCGTTTTCCCAAGCATCAATCCAGGTAGGTCTAAAGATTAAATATTGTTCAAACAAATCGGCCATTTGGCAAGCAAGCTGATAACGCTTTAATTGTTCTGTATTTGTTATTTTGTCTGCAAACTCAGGTGGTAAATCTACGCCCTGTTCTACATCAGTAGTTGAACTGGCTTTTAGTTGATTGTTTGATAATTGATTGTTTGAAGCTGAAGTGTGCGATCGCCAATACTGAGTTGCGGTATCAAAATCAGCATCATTCATTACTTCTGGCTGAGCAAATAACGTAAAAATTCGCCATGCGAGTACTTCACGAGAGAAAGGCGATTGATCAGGCACATCTTCTTCGCTAGCTATTGATCTGACTAGCTTCCATAAAAACTGAGACGGTAACGCGTAATCAATATTCATACTGATACCACGTTGTTTTGCCAACGACATGTTAAGCCAATGCTGCATACCCGCATTTTGCACAACAATAACGTCTTTGGAGAAAATAGGAAGTGGTGAAACCTGTTGGATTTTATCTAAAAGTACTAACAAATTTTCCATTTTATTAGCGGGATAAAGATAGATCACACGATACCTTTCTTATGGATTTTAATTAAGTAAATTTAACCATAAGCATAGGGATAATACGAGTTAAAATAAGGATTTATTGAGGATAGTTTAGAGGCGTTGTATGTTTTTTAATTAAGAGGAAGCTTTAATAATAATCTCACTCTTAACCAAGTCGTTTTACTTGATAAATAGCACTCATTACTCATGCTTAAATTGATGTTTATTTAAACTCTCAATACGTTCAGCCAACCACACTTTAATAATTGATTGTCTGGTGACGCCAACACGGCTTGCTTCACGATCGAGTGAATCTAACATCCATTCAGGAAAGTCAACATTTACCCTTTTGGTCACTTGCGTTGTTCGTTTAGCTTTAGATAAATCTAAGTTGGCAAGCACATCATTACCAGCATCAAACTCTTTATCGAAATCAGAAGCTTTCATAAAATTTCACCTCGTTTGTTCTAGAACGCCTAACTGAAATTATACGAATATTATTATCTCGATATGTAATAACAGCTGACCAGTGTTTACCATTATAAAATGTAATAATAACATAGCGCGGTTCGTCGCTCGTATTAGCAGGAATTTCGACTAAATAAGGATCGTCCCATAGTAATTTTGCCTCATTAAATTCAATACCATGTTTTTCTAAATTGGTAAGGCTTTTATTTAAATCAAATTCAAAAGTATGCATAGAGTAAAAACTATACCTTTTTGATGTAGATTGCAAGTTATGGATAATACGAATGTAATGAGTTATAAAAGCATGGCTATTACCATACTCATAATTAAATACTAAATAATGATAGAGATAAAAACCATGCAAACACTATATGATTTAGATGCACCTAAAAAACAGATAAATCTTAATTTAAATAGCGACTTACTTAAAAAATCAAAAGTTCATAACATCAATTTATCAACGACATTAGAACGAGCCCTACAAAATAAGTTAAAAACAATTGAAGCTAAAAAATGGATAACTGAAAATAAAAAAGCGATAAAATCATACAATGATTTTATCGCTGAACATGGATGTTTTTCTGATGAATATAGAGAATACGATGATTTATAGATAATTAGATAACTTTGGACGTTAAGCTTGATCCTGAATTACCAGTGAATTCAAATCCCTTTACCGTTATCTAAAATATAGAACAAACATCAATCACACGTAACTTTTGATTTGTTACATAAGCAACTTGACAACCATCTGGAGATACTTCTGTGAGCCGTACAATTCCTCTAGTGATTTGATACGCTGTTCCATCATGAATAAGCCTAAGTCCATCAATACTACCTTTATTATTGACTGCACCAATAATACCTGCTTTTGTTGGTTTCGCATGTTGAAGTGCTGGACTAATATCCATTAACTCAAACTTTCCATTTATATGTAAAACCCTCACTGTTGCTGTAGTTTCTATTGAAGGGAATCTATTTTCTATCACATAAGCCTTTAACCAACTAATCCATTTGAAATCTGGAGTGAATTGACTTGACGAAGTAATAAGCTCAAGAGCTTGTCCATTAGCTTGATAATAAATCCACCTTTTATCTTTTCCATAATTTTTTGGAATTCGTAAGCATCCATGTTCTGAGCTCAACTTCCATGCGTCATAGGCCTCACCACTGGTGTTATCAAAAGGGCATTTATCTATAGGAGGTAAGTATTGGAAAGGCTTACTTTTAGCTTGATCATATTCTTCTTGAGTTTCCGAGCCTAAGTTACCATATAACAACTTAGGTTTAGACGTATGTTGGTTGTTTTTAGGATTGTATCCACCCATGGCTAAACGGATAAGTATTTTACCATTTTTATGCCCTATCAACTGTCCTTTTTTATAGAGAATAGTTTTATGGGTTGTAATATCTAGAATATTTACTTGTTTTGACGATTCAAGATCAGAATATTCTACACCATAAAAGCTATTCTTTCTTTTCGTGGAATTAACACCATAAATAACTTTATTAGAAGACAACCAGCTAACTACAGAGCCTCGTCCCATTTTGTCGATATAACCACTCCCTTCAATATATGCATATGGCTCAGATTGTGAAGTAGAGAGTGCAAGCGCATCAGCATATGCACGTTGCTCACTCTCAGGAAGATCTTCTATTCGATTATTTTTATCAGGAGAGCACCCTTGAACTATTAACATAATTATTAGAAAAAAATAATTTAGCCAATTTTTGAGATGTAGTTGAGCAATGTCATTCATTTGTAATTATCCATTTACTAGTTATCCATTTAGTGATTTCTGATTATGTAGATGTACCAGCAACAAAATCATTTTTCTATTTAATAATTTGCCAAGCATCAAATAAACGCAGTTTGTTGCATTAAAAATATTATGTAATTTTTTAGAACCTATGAACTCAATCTCGCAAAATTTATGTCGCTTGTTCATCTTTGATAAATGAAGCTACAGGCGCTAACAACACAATTTAAAAGCTATTACTCTGATTTATAAATAAACCCAACAGCTAACACTCCATAGTCAGTTCACGAACCTTTGAAATACCCTTACCATCAAACACAAATTCAAAGTGTTGGGTTTGAACCGCTGACTCAACATGTACGGGAGACATGAGTCCCCAACAAACAGCGCCTTTATGTCTAACTGAACGATATTGAATACCCGCTTCTTCTGCTTTTTTTACTTTAGCGCCAAAAATTCTAGAGGCAGTGTAATCATCAGGTGTATGAATATCATCAACTGACACAGCATCAATAAGTTCTACTGAGAACTTTACTTTAAGGCATCGCATATCAACGGTGTCGTAGTGAAGTCCTTCAATATTGCGAAAATACTTTTCTTGGTGATATCGAGTTTCTGCTATCGCGGTTTCCGCAGTATCAGCAAGATACAAGACACCGAATGAGCCATCACTAAAACGAGAGCCGTCGGGGGTAACATGGGTAAATGGCGCCGTAACGTAGTTTACTCCTGTTATACCAAAAGGTATTTCATTGGTTGGAATAAGGTTTAGATCGCCAAGCTCATCAAGATGTCTGGGATTGGTTAATGCTTGCAAGGCGTATGCCGTTTCAAAGTCGGTTTCGTCTATTACATCGTCGAACAAGGTAATTGGCGGAAACTTTGAGTTAACCATGCGATAAGAGGCTTGTTTAGAGAAAGATACACGTTTCTGCTCTACCATTGTCCGCTTCTCATGCTATCGATTCGCTTAAATACTTCATACAAGGCGCCAAAGTTTCCGGTGCTAATAATAGATAACGGACTTTTACCATTAAAGTATGGATTGCTATTAGCCATACCCATAAAACCATAAACGTTATCAGGGTTTGAGAATATGATTCTTAATGCCTGATGAATATTAGCAAGATAGCTCAGGCGCTCAAGCTGATCGCTGCTTAAAGAGGCAGAGCTAGGATCTTTTTGATAACGGTGAAAAGTGCTTTTTGGGATCCCTAAAATCGCTTGTTTTTGAGCTGCAGAGCATCCCCATTTTTCAAGAATATTGTTACCCATGGTAAAAGCTGCACTATGATTGATACTTGGTGCATATTGAGCTTCTGCTATCGTTGCCATTGCTTTGCTCCCAGATTAGACAATAACACCAATTTAGTCTCATTTAAGACTTATGTCAATAAGATGTCTTATTCGGGAGTAATAAAATTGATATCAAACCTTATTCTTTAAGCTATTTTCTTTATCTCTCGATAACTCTTCTTCAATGCTTTAACCACTGATGCGTGCTGCTTTTCATTTAACTGCTGATATTGAAGCGAAGTATACAGTTGGGTAAATTTAGCAAATTCAATGGCAAGTGTTGGCCATTCATTTTTGATCACTAATACAAAGTCTTTCGGGGTCATATCTGTTGGTTTTTGTATGCCCTGTTTAGCTAAGTGTTCAAGTATTTGTTGGTAGTAGTAATTAATATTTTGTGGTTTACGTGCTTGGTTTATTTGGCGTACTACCCACCATAAAACAATGGCGCTTATTAATAACAATGCGTAATAAATTAAGGTTAGCCAATGTAGGTCGAGCATTGATTTAAAAGCGAGAGCTATGTTTTGTAAAAACTTGTTTTGCTTGTCGGCGGTGTAGCCTATTACCCAACGTGTCCAGTTATAGTCAATCGCTTCAAGTTGTAATCGAATGCTATTAATAAAGGCGTTGTTGTTACTAAAACGTAATAGCGAAAAGTTTTCTGAGGTGGCGGCTTGTTCTCGCAGTAGTTGTTCTGAAAATCCACGCTCTACCCGCTCAGGATTTATAGCAGCGGTTGGGTCGACTCTTGTCCAGCCTTTACCTTGTATCCACACTTCACTCCATGCATGAGCATCGCGTTGGTAAATGCTGTAGTAGTCGGCTTGGGCGTTATATTCTCCGCCCATATAACCGGTAACAAGTCGAGCAGGTATACCTGCAGCTCGCATTAAAAAAGTAAAGCTGCTGGCAAAATGTTCACAAAATCCGGCTTTGGTTTCAAAATAAAACTGATCCAAACTATTATTCGTTAATCGCGGTGGATTAAGGGTGTAACGATAAGTATCTTGATTAAAAGTAGCTAGAACTGCGTTAATTAAGGTTTCGTTATTTTGATACTTTGCACGTAATTCTTTAGCTTTTTCAACCAGTTTTGGATTGCTTTGTTCGGGTACTGCTAAGTTTCTTTGGTAAGAGCGTTGGCTAATATATAACGCTAGTGGCGCTTCTACATAGCTGGTTACGTTATAACTGGTGTTTTGTGTGAGTTCTTTTTTGCTATACAACGAATAATCTTGTCGGTAAACAATATCGGTACTTTGCGGTTTAGTGCTGTCGATACGAGCAAGATCTAACCCGAACAACCAGTTTTGATACGTAGGTGATGCTATAACTTGGTAATTTACACGTTTACCTTTTGCGCTGGCTTGATCAAAAGGATATTGATAAATAACTCTTGGGTTTATGTTGGTTTTCCATGAGCGTCCGTCAAAGTTTTCCATCACTATAGTACGCCAATACAATTGTGAATAATTAGGAACGGTTTGCTCAAACTTAACTCTAAACGCCAATTCGTCAGACAATGCTAGGTTAGCTATATCGCCCACTTGTACAGAATCAGACAACCCTGTTTTTGCACTTTTAGCACTAGGTACTGCCCATAATGGCGAGAGTTTAGGAAATACAATAAACAGAAAAACGGCTAATGGAATACTTTGCACAAACACTTTCGCAGAGAGATTAACTGTATTCATATAGTTTTTAGTTGGCGCAAAATATCCAATAATAAGAGTAAAGTTAACAATAAGAATACAAAATAATATTAGAGCAAAGTACAACGACTGTTGAAAAATTAACGACGATACCACGACAAATAAACCTAATAAAACAATTTGATAAAAGTCGGATCGTTTGTTTTGTTCAAAACTTTTTAACACATACGACAAACACAGTAGGTGCAGCATAGTTGATAGCAAACCTAAACTTTTTGCCGTAAAAGCTAATAACAAACAACCAATTACTGAGAGTACGCCTATTAATATTTTACTGGGTTGTGGGGTTTTATTTTTAGTGATGAGTATTTGCCAAACTAAACAAATACCAATAATAGATAACATCCACCACGACAACTCTAACGACAAGGTAATTAAGTTAAAAAACTGACAAGCAATCAGCAACAAAATACTGTTAGCGCTTAGTTTAAAGTTTTGTTGCCCTGTATTTGTTGACTGAGTTTTTTTCTTTTTAGCTTTTTTATTAAACATTAAGCGCCACCTCAGATTCAGCATGGCTATTTAATGCAGACAACGCGCCGCTATGTTGTGGTTTGCCGTAAAAAGCTAAAGCGGTTAAACATTTATTGATATGCTTATTACCGGTTGATGGTGAAATTTGAATAGCGTCTAAATCTAGCCCGAACGGAATATTGTTTTTATGATGATCGAGTATTAAAAAGCACAGCATTTCTAATTTTGTTTCAATAGGTGCAGATGGTAATTGCTTTAAGCTTAACCAAACTTTATGGCCTAGCTCTATTTGTGTGGTTTTAGTTAACCAACCTTGACCGCGAGCAAGTTGTTTCCATGCAATTTTAGCATTCGACTCGCCCTGCTTGTATTCACGTAATTCGCCAAAGTCTTCTCCACCTTCAACAACGTTATTGCCGTTAATTTCTTCATGTTGTTGTGATGAATCTTGTTTTATGTGATGAAAGGTATTTTTAGCGGGATAGGTTATTACTTCACAATCAAAATCTAAATGTGTCCAACATACAAATAAACCTAAAGGATATTCACTCAATATTTTTAAGCGACCCGGATTATTTACACCACGCTTTAGTGCGTAAAACGGTATTTTAGTGGCAGACTCGCCCTCTTTTATCGCTACTTCAGTAGTTTGTTGGTTGTTCTCAAACTCAAAATTAATATCAAAACGTGGTTTGTTGCTGATAATGGTTAAAGGAACCGAAACGGTTTGTGTCGCATACGCGCTTACTTGGCTTTTAAATAAAAACTGCAAACCAAACATATTTAAAAAACTATACAGCATAGTGGTTAAAAACACGCTAGCAAATAAGTAGCTCATTAAAATAATTAAATTGTTTTGATAGTTAGTACCTAATAAAAATAAAACGAATACCGACAGCACGTAAGCCAAGCCAAACTTAGTAGGTAATATAAAAATATTTTTATTACTTAAGTTTTGCTTAGCTGCCGCTGGCATTCTTTTTTTCAAAAAATTATTAAAGCGCTTTTTAAAAAATGGTTTTAGTTGTTTAAACATAATAGCCAAGAGTTATTTACAAAAAATTGATTACAGCGAACTATTTACAACGGGTTAGTTGGGTCAACTTGCTGCAGTATATTTTTTGCTGCGCTTATTTCGTTGTTCATAGAAATAGTACCGCTGGTGTCTAAGCGATGTTCGCAAACGGCTTCAAAAACGGCTTGAATGTCTTGCGGTAAAACATGATCTCGATTATCAATAAACGCCCAAGCTTTAGCTGACGCTAACAGTGCTTTACCTGCTCTTGGCGATAATGGATTTACATTACCTAAGCCGTTGCGAGATATACGACACAAGGCTATAACGTATTCTAAAATAGCGTCAGATACGTGAATATCTTCTACGCTTTTTTGAATATCAATAAGTTGTTCAGGGCTTATGCAAGCAACTAAGTTAGTAATGTCGTGCTTGTTGTTACTATTACTGAGTATGCGCTTTTCGGCCTCTATACTCGGAAAGCCCAATGAAATTCGCATGGTAAAACGATCTAATTGCGACTCAGGTAACGGGTAAGTTCCTGAATGGAATAAAGGGTTTTGTGTAGCAATTACAAAAAAAGGTTCTGTTAACGGATAAGTTGTTCCGTCTATGCTGACTTGTGCACTTTCCATCGATTCAAGCAATGCACTTTGTGTTTTAGGGCTAGCTCGGTTAATTTCGTCGGCCAGCACAACCTGATTAAAAATAGGCCCTTTATGTAAAGTGAACTTATTTTCAGCAGTATCGAATATTGAAATGCCCACAACATCTGACGGTAACATGTCGCTCGTGAATTGTGTGCGCTGGTAAGACAAACCCAAGGTTTTAGAAAGCGCCTGAGCTAAGGTAGTTTTACCCGTACCCGGCAAATCTTCGATAAGAATATGACCTTTGGCAAATAAACACGCTAAGGCTAAGCGAATTTGAGGCTCTTTTCCGATAACAATAGAACCAACTTGTTGAACAATAGTAGATAGTAAATGCTGCATAATCCCTACGACAGATTTTTAGATTATTGAAGTGCAGCCAACTTACCGTATATAAGTGCTGAGCTCAAATAAAAAAACTTATTTAACCATATATAAGCAATTTTTTATTGTTAATTCAGATGGATAGTTCGCTATAGTGAAACCAATTTTCTTATAAGTGTTTAATGCTATTTCATTATGAGAGAACACAAACAGTGAACATTGAATAACGTTTAATTCTTTAAGACCTAACTCACAAAGACAATTGATTAACTCTTTTGCTAAACCTTTCCCCCTAAAATTAGGATTTACAATGAGTCGGGCTAAATGACATTTACCTAAACGCAGGTAATATTGCCCAAAAGCTAAAAAATCAGAGTCGTTCGATACAAGAGAAAAAGAACTTAAATCATTAAGCTGTAAATCATCAACAAAAGAAGTGTTGTTATAAGGAAAGCTAAAGTTAGGGCCAGCCCAGTCCGTAAGGTCTTTTTCATTAGAAAACCAACTCATCATTTCTATCAAATGTTCGTTAAGAGGTTGTACGAGTTGCATACTTTTCTTTCCTTCGCTTACAAATTAAAACACCATTACGTGATCAACAAGGTATTGGCCATTTTCATAAACCAACAACATTTCAGCTACAAACTCACCTTCCGCTTTACTGAACGTTTGCTTCCAAATAATGGCTGCAGCATTTGGCCTTTTAAATACAGCTACAGGTGTTCTGTCACGAAATACACCTTTTTCATTTTGGTAATGTTCACAAACCGATTGAAGATAAGCAGGTGTAACTATACCTTTCATCCGTTCTGTAAAGTGCAGAACATGTTTTGTATGGTTTATTTCGGTAGACGCAGCCATTAAGTTATCCATAATAGGATCAGCTATATCAAAAATTTGCTGGTCTGATAATGATTGAAAATTCATAAAGATCCTTGGAAAATATATCTATTAGTTATTCACTATTTACTTCGTATTCTTTTACTTCAAATGATTCTACAAGTGAGAACAAGTCGCTATCTGGTCCTGAATCTCGAAATGCTTTAAGAGCAGTATAAGATTGCCATTTTTCAAAAATATTAACTCGATTTGAATCAATAGCGTCTGGTGATACAGAAAAATCTTCACAAGCAGTATTACTTCTTGCCAATTGAATCGACTCTTGAGATTTTGTAATAAATTCGTCTCGTAATTCAGGTTTTATAATAAGCTTACCTGCAACAATTATTGGCATGTTATATTTTCCAAAACTAAATTAAATTAAAATGAATGGCTCTTCACTTAACATAAAACATTCTTGTTTCTAAGCAGCCATAGATTTAGTCTATCTTTTACCAAGACCAATAATTTAAACGTTTTCTAAATTTTAAATTTTTAAGAAAATTTAGAGGCTTGGATTTATATAAAGGATATTTATTATCAAGCACATCATCTATTGCTTTAATAACTCTATCTGATGATTTACCATCAGTATAGGGGTGCGTTTCTTCATTATAACTCAGTATTTCCTGCATTAATTCAGCAGGATAAGTTAACGCTTTTTCTATTGCTGATTTTAAATCTTTAGCGTCAGTAATATTAAGTAAATAGGGTTTAGCATCAATATTTTTAACTGTTACAGCCGGTTTGTTTTGGATAATAAACATTGTAAGAGAAGAAGAAGTATCTCCTATCATAATATCGGCTTCTTGCAATATAGGAATAAGATCATCGGTTGCTTGATAACTGAGATTTTTATTTTCAATTGACCTATATAACTCAATAACACTTGGATCAGACTTGGGGTGTAGTGAAACAATCCATTTCCAATCCATAGTTTCAGATAGCGCTTTAACTTGCGGAAATATATACTTAGCTTGTGTAAGGCGTTTACTAAATGTAGATCCTAGAAAAATAGTCGGCTGCTTGTTCTTTTTTATTTCTTGAGATGGATCGAATAATTTATCAAAAGTCGACCATCCTGTTTCAACCACATTAAAATAACCATACTGTTTTTGTAATGCTTTAAATTGACTTGTTGTGTTAGGTCCTTGCGTACAATAAAGATCAAAGCACCCTCTAACTTTGAAATGATCGTTGACACCTCTTTTATCAACTTTTCCGGCATCAAAACCATGAAAAACACAAACTTTTAAGCCGGGTAAAAAACTTGGGATACTATTTGCTGTAGCAATTACAACATCAGGTTGGTAATTAAATACCTCTGCAACTGTATCGATTAAACGCTCGTCGGGCGTAAGAAAACTTTTAGTGACATTGTTACCTTCAAAAAACCAATTGACTTCATCTCCTCTTGCGAAGAGTAGTTCTTGCAAAGGTCTTAAAATAGCAAAACTATAATCTTGTGATATGTAAAAAAGAAATTTTCTCAAGACTTGTCTCCTAGCTGAGCGGTAAATATGTAAATAAAAAATAAAAAGACTTGTGTTTTACAATCACTGAATATTTGTTGAAAAAACAATAAGGCGATTCCTGTAGTAGTATATTTAAATGAAGTTTTTGATTAGTTTACTAAAATGTGTAACTAAGCGAAATAGAACAAACGGTATAATGTTTAGCTTAATGCATCAATCATAAGGTAAATAAACACAATACCAATTTAAGTAATAAATAGATCAGCTTGGTATAACGACTTTGTCATGACGGTAATGAGCGTATTTAAAATCAGCGACCATAAACACGATCACAAGAAGTTTGTCTTAAATTTTTATTTTTGATAGTCGGATTTTCTTTATACGCTTGAGTCCAAAATTTACAGGTTTTAAGATTTTCTTTTCTGATGTGCTCTCTATCAGCACGTTCATTTTCTCTTCTTATTCTGTTTTTTTCGTTTATTTGTTCTTGCTTAATTTTATCAGCTTCGACCTTTTTCTTTCTTTTTTCTTGTTGTGCTTTTTTGTAGGCTTCTTGTCTTATTCTTTCTTGTTGCCACTGCTCATTAGTTTTATATCCGGCTTGCTTATAACCACTTCGAAGTTGAGCATTCATATTACGCTCCATCTCTAACTGGCGATTTAATATGTTTTCTTTTTGCTGATATTTAGCCTCTAAATAAGCCTCTTGATTCTTTTTAGCTTGCTCTAAATACAAGGATGTTTGTTGAATAGCTAACTCTGTTTCTGATAGGTAAAACGCGTTAAACAACGAGGCAGCTATATAACTGATAATATAAAGTGCGATAAGACCAATTAATACTTTTTTTAATAGGTCACTCATTGCATTTGCTTCAGTTGCTTATCAATATTTTTTGTTCTGTTATCCATAATATTTTGAACATTATTAGTGTCATTAATTAAGTCTTTTATTTTATTCGATTGTGAAGGTGCTGAGCTTGTTTTTTCAATTTTACTGTCAGTTTTTACACTTTTTATTTCGGCTTTATCTAATGGTTTAATGGCTGGAATAATGGTTAAGTTTTCTGGTTTTGTCCAAGCTTTAGCATTCTCAATTTTTTTGTCTGAGTAATGCCAAATGCCCTGCTCGTCTTGCCATTTATAAATAGTAGGATCTTCGCCACGGCTTAATGAGTTACTACTTTGATTTAGTAACGAATTCGTTTTATCGACCACGGTATCTTTAAAGCCTGTTACTTTTTGTGTAACACTTTGATGGTTATAAAAATCAGATAGATTTAACCAAGGTTGTCCGTCTGGTTTTTTCAGTACAAACAAACTTCCCAACCCCAAAGCGACAATACATATCATTAAATACAAAAACTGTTTCATAACAATTAATATGGGCCTTGGTTAGCGTTTGCGGCATCTTCTAAATATTTAGCTGAAAGCTTTTGATAATTAAAACGGCAAATAAGAAAAGATATAACAACGACTAATGCCACCACAATAATTGACGATACGTTACGTAACAACGACAGCACTACAATAATGCTAGGCATGGTAATAAAAATCACTAGTAGTAATTCACTCTGCTTTTTTATTTTAGCGTAACTAAACAGCCCAATAGAAAACAAAATAACAACAAACCACATGTCGACAGTAAATTCGGTTAATCCTTCAAACGATAGTAAGTTTTGCTTAGCTGCTACTGACGTTAATGTTGCGGTTGATATATGAAATATAATTTGAAAAACAAAAAGATTTAAAATTAAAAATAAAACGGGAAGTTTAGTTTCAAGAAAGCTAGGCTCTTTTAATTCATTGTTATTGAGGTATTGATGCACTTAAGATCCTTTAATGAGAGAGATTTGAATATTGACGAAAATCACATGAATAATATTTTACCCCTTTGATGAATACAAGTAATTCCCCCCTATCAATAGGTGATTTTATTGAAACAAAAACAAACCCATCAACCATTAGTTTATAATTTATACAAAGTATAAAAATGAGTGTGATGTTATAGTTCATACATTATTTAAAACAGTAAAAACACGCAGGAATAGTCCATTATTTCTACGACTTTGCTCTTTTAAATTTGATATAAAAAAACATTGTTAAATAGTTCAAATAAGTCTTTGCTATACATAAAATATTAGCAATAATATATGTTCATTATTTTCGCGGGTTATAGCTCTAATCAGCTATGCCTTAACTATACCAATTGAAAGAATAAATTCACCAGTTTATAACTGAAATAATGAATTTATTAATTCAATTGGTATTACTGATGAATTACAAAGTAATGCATTCAGAATAATCAAATAAGATAGAGTTCCCATGAATTTATTAGAGCAATTAAAGAAAGTAACTACCGTTGTTGCAGACAGTGGCGATGTTGATTCAATTAAAGCATTAAACCCAGTTGATGCGACAACTAACCCTTCATTAATTTTACAAGCAGCAAAATTACCACAATATAAGCACCTTATTGATAGCGCTATTGCTAAAGCTGGTAGCAATATTGATGATGTTTGTGATCAATTAATTGTTAATTTTGGTTGTGAAATTTTAAAAATAATCCCAGGTCGTATTTCTAGTGAAGTAGACGCTCGCTTGTCGTTCGATACACAAGCAAGTATTGAAAAAGGCCGTAAGTTAATTGCTTTATATGCAGAAGCAGGTATTGCTAAAGAACGCGTTTTAATCAAATTAGCGTCTACATGGCAAGGTATTAAAGCGGCTGAACAATTAGAGAAAGAAGGTATTTCTTGTAACTTAACTTTATTATTCAGTAAAGCTCAAGCTATTGCTTGTGCTGAAGCTAACGTAACGTTAATTTCTCCGTTTGTTGGTCGTATTTTAGATTGGTACAAAGCAAACGAAGGTAAAGACTTTGTTGGCGCTGCAGATCCAGGCGTTATTTCTGTTACAGGTATTTATAACTATTATAAAACTTACGGTTATAACACAGTAGTAATGGGCGCAAGTTTCAGAAACACCGGAGAAATTATTGAATTAGCAGGTTGTGACTTGTTAACTATTTCTCCTGCTTTATTAACGGAGTTACAAAATACTGAAGGTACTTTAGAAACTAAACTTTCTACTGACGGTATTGAAGTTAAGTCGCAAAGCGAGATTGTTCCATTAACTGAAGCAACATTTGCTTGGCAACATAACGAAGATGCTATGGCGTCTGAAAAATTATCTGAAGGTATTCGTAAATTTGCTGTTGATCAACGCATTTTAGAAGACCTAGTTGCTGATTTAATTAAGTAACTACACATCTAACCTATTACGCTTTGCGTAATAGGTTTTATTTTGTTTATGTTTTAAACGTTAACCTAGTTTAAAACATAAACAAAATAAATATTATCACTGTAAACACGTTTAATAGGCTTACTTCTCTAATTTTATTTCAATGATTAAAACACACTTAAGTTTTCATATGTTAACTCTTTAAATTATTGAAATATATTAGCATTAGTTGCAATAACAGGAACTCAATATGACTTCAAGAACATCACTCCCAAGCTGGCAAAAACTCATCTCGCACGCAGAAGAAATGAAACAACAACATATGGTTGATTTATTTGCTAACGACAGTGAACGTTTCTCTAAGTATTCAATAAAAACACCAGCGTTTTTATTTGATTACTCTAAAAATTTAATGTCTGATGAAACGTTTAGCCTACTTCTAGATTTAGTTAAGGCATGTGATATTGAAGAATGGCGCAATAAAATGTTTTCTGGTGAACGTATTAACAAAACTGAAAACAGAGCAGTTTTACATACCGCATTACGTAACCGCTGCAATACACCTATATTAGTAGATGGTAAAAATGTAAACGAAGATGTTCAAAAAGCGTTAAACCATGTTAAAGCTTTTAGCGATAAAGTGCGTTATGGCGAATGGTTAGGTTATTCTGGCGAGTGTATTACTGACGTTGTAAGTATTGGTGTTGGTGGTTCTAATCTAGGGCCTGAAATGGTAACTGAAGGCTTAAAGGAATACGGTTCTAAAGACATTCAAATGCATTACGTATCAAACGTAGATGGTACTCAAATTGCCAATGTATTACGCCCATTAAATCCAGAAACCACACTTTTTATTGTTTCAAGTAAAACCTTTACAACGTCAGAAACTATGACCAATGCAACAACCGCAATGGAATGGTTAGTTGCTGCTGCGTTTGATAAAAGTGTTATTGCACAACATTTTGTTGCTGTATCTTCAAACAAAGAAAAAGCAACAGCCTTTGGTATTAACGAAGAAAACATATTTGATATGTGGGATTGGGTTGGCGGTCGCTTCTCTTTATGGTCAACAATAGGCTTACCTATTGCGATTGATTTAGGTTTCGATAACTTTGTTGAATTGCTTGAGGGTGCGTACGATCTTGATTATCACTTTTGTAATACGCCATTAGAACAAAATGCTCCTGTGATTATGGCTATGTTAAGTTTATGGAATACCACATTCTTAGGCTCGCAATCTCAGGTTATTCTACCTTACGACCAATCATTACATCGTTTACCTGCTTATTTACAACAAGCCGAAATGGAAAGTAACGGTAAGTCAGTTTCGTGGGAAGGCGAAGAAATCACATATACTACCGTACCTGCTATTTGGGGCGAAATAGGTATAAACGGACAGCATGCTTTTTACCAATATTTACATCAAGGTAATACAATCGTTCCTGCTGATTTTATTGGTTCAGTGGAAAGTTTAATTCCGGTAAACAATCATCACGATATTTTAATGTCTAACTTTTTTGCTCAAACTCAAGCTTTAATGCAGGGTGTTACTGAAGAGCAAGTACGTGAAGAGCTAACAGCTAAAGGCATGTCGGCAGAAGAAATAGACAAAGTAGCTCCACATAAAGTACATAAAGGTAATCGCCCTTCTAACACTATTTTAATGCAAAAATTAACACCAAAAACATTAGGAAGTTTAATTGCGTTATACGAACACAAAATATTTGTACAAGGTATTTTATTGCAAATTTGTTCGTTCGACCAATGGGGTGTTGAATTAGGTAAAGGGCTTGCTAACAAAGTATTAGCTGAATTATCAGCAGATAAATTAAGTGATAATTTAGATAGTTCTACTTATGGTTTATTAGATTTTTATAAATCATCTAAGGAATAGGTTAGAAAACGCATGACAACAAATACCGTAGAAACATTTAAGTTATCAAATACTCAAGGTGACGAGATAATTCTTTGTAATTATGGCGCCAGAATTACCCAATGGAACACCATTGTAAAAGGTGAAACTCGTAATATTGTTCTTGGGTTTTCTGATCCTACAAAATACCTCGACGATAATGCTTTTTTAGGTGCCATTGTTGGGCCTTATGCCAATAGAATTGGCGGTGCATCTTTTACTGCAAACAATACTAAGTATTGTCTTGCGGCTAACGAAGGTAAAAACCAATTACATGGTGGTTCTAAAGCTTTTGGTGAATTATTTTGGCAAGTGACCAGTAGAAGTGATCAGGTATTGACACTTACGTGTTATTTAAATGATGGTTTTAATGGCTACCCTGGCCCTATTAATGCTGAAATTAACTATGAATTAACCAATGATGGTGCTTTAGTTATCTCAGGTAAAATGACGAGTGAGCAACTAACGGCTATTGGACCAACATCACATCCATACTTTAATTTGATGGGTGCTGAACAATCGGCTCAAGCCCATTCATTGCAAGTTAATGCATCGAACTACACACCTACTGATGAGGTAAATGTACCGACAGGTGAGATTGCTTCAGTTGAAGGCACAGCCTTTGATTTTAGAGAAACACGAGCGTTAAATTTAGGTGTAGGCCTAGACGATTTAGATCATAACTTTATTATTGATGATCACGGATACCAATCCCACGCAGAAAACGCGTTAAATAAACAAGGTGTTTTAACCAGCCCTGATAATGCATTAGCATTACACGTTTCATCCAATTTACCGGGTGTTCAAGTGTATACTGGGCGTTATTTAGAAGCGCCTTTCAACTCATTTCAAGGCATATGTTTAGAACCTCAGTTCTTTCCAGATAGCCCAAACAAGCCACATTTCCCTTTTGAGTTAACCGGACCTGAAACACCGTTAAGCTTTAAAATTGTTTACGCCTTGGTGAAAGCTTAGTTTAAAAAATTTACCAATGAGAGCACCGAGAAATTATGTACTTAATCTTTTCTCGGAGAAGGATGTAGCCCCTCGTGCTCTCTCTGGTTGGTCTTTTAATTAGGGTAATTCGCGTAATTAGCTGACAAGGTTTTCTAAGAAAATTTACCACCGAGGACACAGAGCTGTGCTTCGCACACACGGAGAAGATCAAAACAATAAAACCTTTTCTTTATTAATCGTTCCTTGGTTTAGAACCTAGTCCCTCTATGCTCTCTGTGGTTAATCTTTTGTTTTAAAAGACGTTATCAACGAATTACGCTAATTTCACGAATGATTAAAAACAAGAAAAAGTCTTCTCGGTGCAGGACGTAGTCCCTCGGTGTTCTCTGTGGTTGATCTTTTAATTAGGGTAATTCGCGTAATTAGCTGACAGTTACTTATAAAAGACTAAAACATTTTAACCACAGAGAAGAACACGGAGAAGGTCAAAACATAAGAAGTAATGATTTAAAATCCTCTGTGTAGGGCGAAGCCTCTCTGTGTACTCTGTGGTTGATCTTGTGTTTTAAAAGACGTCATCAACGAATTACGCTAATTTCACGAATGATTAAAAATAAGAAGAAGTCTTCTCGGTGTAGGGCGAAGCCCCTCTGTGTACTCTGTGGTTGGTCTTTTAATTAGGGTAATTCGCGTAATTAGCTGACAGTTAGTTATAAAAGACTAAAACATTTTAACCACAGAGAAGAACACGGAGAAAGTCAAACCCTTTTCTTTACTAATCTTTTCTCGGTGTAGGGCGAAGCCCCTCTGTGTACTCTGTGGTTGATCTTTTAATTAGGATAATTCGCGTAATTAGCTGACGGTTACTTATAAAAGACTAAAACATTTTAACCACAGAGAAGAACACGGAGAAAGTCAAACCCTTTTCTTTACTAATCTTTTCTCGGTGTAGGGCGAAGCCCCTCTGTGTACTCTGTGGTTGATCTTTTAATTAGGATAATTCGCGTAATTAGCTGACGGTTACTTATAAAAGACTAAAACATTTTAACCACAGAGAAAGTCAACACGCCCTATTATAATTGTGTAACAGAGTTTCTTTCAATCACATCAAAACCTAAAACATTTCTAAAATCGTGGCTATTAGCTTTAGATAAATCTGAAAACTTACCCGACGTTAAAATGGTAATAGCAAGTTCTGCCATTTCTTGGATAGGTTGTCTGATAGTAGTTAAGTGAGGAGAAATTGTTGTCGCTAATGGCGTATCATCAAAACCTACAATAGAAAGTTCTTCAGGTACTGCAATACCATTAATATGCGCCACAGAAATAGCGGCAGCTGCCATTTCATCGTTACTGGTAAATATTGCTGTAGGTTTATCTTCTAACGCCAGCATTTTTCTGGCAGCAATAACGCCTGAGTCGTAACTGAAATCACCTTGTTCAATATATTCTGGTGGTACGTTAATTTGATTTGATCGCAACGCATCTAAATAGCCTTGATAACGTAAACGACTTACCCCTTCTGGTGCATTTCCAATAATATGACCAATTTTTGTATGGCCTTTTTTAATTAATAATTCAGTTATATTAAAAGCCGCTTGATAGTCGTCAATACAAATATAAGGCGACAAGGTAAGTTGACTGTCTGGCGCGATACGTACAAAAGGAACTTTAGATGCTTGTAGTAAATTCAACACTTCTGGCATATCACACACGGGCGGTAAAAGTATTACGCCGTCTACCTGAGTTACGTCGATAAGTTCTTGAATAGAGTGAAGTGCTGTTTCAATGCTGTCATCAATACCATCAGCTACAATATGATAACCTTTAGCTCTACTACTTTTTAAGGCTTGGAATAAAAATTTACTGACATAGGCATTACGCGTATCAAGATAAAGTAACCCTAAGAAAAATGATTTGTTACTGGCCAATCGTCTTGCTGAAACATTAGGGCGATAATTTAAAGCCTTAACAGCATCAAGTACTAATGCTTTTTTAGCATCACTGACTTTAGAGTCTTCATTTAGAACCCTAGATACTGTCATGTTTGATACGCCAGCTCTTTCTGCGACGTCTTGGATCCTTGCTCTTTTAGGCTTTGCCATTTTTATAATTTACCTAATATTTACCGATGTGTTTAGCGCTATTAATCTGCACTAACGTATTTTATCGCGCTAACATTATATTTAAAAACAAATTTTAGCAAAAACATCTGGTGTATCAAAGGTATATTAAGCGCTTATACCAACGCCTTTTAAAATAATTGCAGTTAATGAATCAACAACCTCGTCAAAATCTTGAGACGATATTTCAGTTTTATCCATGGCAGCAGCAACTTGCACATTAAAATCAGCATAATGCTGTGTAGCTCCCCAAATAAGAAACAGTAGATGATATGGGTTTATCGGGTCTATTTGTTTACTCGTGATCCACGACTCAATAACTTCTACTTTTTCTTGAACCCATGCTTTAAACACGCCTGAAAGGTAGGTATTTAAAACGGGTGCACCATGAATAATTTCGCTAGCAAATATTTTAGATGCATCAGGGTCTTCTTTCGAATACATAACCTTAGAGCGAATATAAGCAGTTAACGCGGTTTTAGGATCATCTTGAGCATTTAATGTATCGTAATGAGTGTTCCAAATATCAAGAATACTATCGAGTAATTGGCTATAAATATCAGTTTTGTCTTCAAAATAGTAATGTATATTTGCTCTTGGAATATTTGCTCTTTCAGCAATACGCTTAATAGATGCGCCTTGAAAACCATGTTCAACAAATTCATTTTTAGCGGCATTTAAAATAATGGCTTTATTCTTTTTTCTTATACTTCCATCAACTGCTTTTTTATCTGTCACTTAACTCCCCTTTCTATTTTACGTTTATATTTATAATTTTCATTATTGAAAAATTAATATACAACATAAGCGATTCCATATCACATATTGCGTTGATTTTAATTTAATATATGTAATTAAAACCAACGCGTTACAACTTCTACTGTGTTATTAATTGGCTTTGCTCAATCCATAAAGCAAGTTGTTGTCTTTCTTCATCTGTCATCTGAGTTTTATTCATAAACGGCATGTCTTTACTGTCTATCACTCTCGCTTTAATACGAGGCAACCACTGTTTTATAGCTGTAATGTTATCTAAACTGACGCCAGCTTGAGCTACTTTAAAAATATCATCTGTGGGTGATGCGGAATGACAGCTAGAACAACGTTTTTCAATTATTTGAGTAATCGTCGCATCTGATATTTGAGTACTTTTTTGTTCTTCTGTAAATTCCATTTTTTTAGGTGCAATCGCGTAAGCTAAGGCAATAACAGCCACAATAGCGCCCACAAAAATCATTGGTTTTTGTTTACCAAAATGTCTTAATACAAAGTATTGTCTTATTGCTGCTGTAATTAACACAATAGCCATAAGTACCAACCAATTAGCGCTATGGTTGTAGGTCATAGGGTAATGATTAGAAATCATAATAAATAATATGGGTAACGTAACGTATGTATTATGTGTTGAACGTAACTTGGCGTTTAGCCCATATTTAGCGTCAGGTTTTCTACCCTCTTCAACCGCTTTAACCAAAGCACGTTGTGAAGGCATAATACCAAAAAACACATTACCCGCCATAATAGTGCCGATAATCGCGCCCATATGCATGTAAGCGCCTCTAGCACTAAATATTTGCGTTAATCCATAAGATAAAGCGGTAGCTAAAACAATAAGAATAGCGCCTAATATTAAGCTGTGATCTTTAAGCTTTGTTCTTACTAATATTTCGTAACTACCTACGCCTATAACGATAGAGCCTAAACCTAATAATATTGCTTGGGTTTGGTTAATATCAGCCACATTTTTATCAATAAGGTATGAATCGGCACCTACGTAAAACATTAATGAAAGTAATAAAAATCCCGTTAACCATGTAGTGTAGGCTTCCCATTTAAACCAATGTAATGTTGTTGGCATTTGTTCAGGCGCTAATTTGTATTTAGCCACTTCGTAAAAGCCACCACCATGAATGGCCCATAAATCACCAGAGATACCTTTTTCTTTTTTCCACTCGGGTGGATTTTGTAAGTGATTATCTAACCATACAAAATAAAAAGACGCGCCTATCCACGCTATCCCTGTAATTAAATGGGCGAAACGAATAATTAAATTCAGCCATTCAGTAATATAAGGATCCATTAACCATTTCCTCTTAAATAGAGTAAAACATGTGGTGTAAAAATTAACATACTCGTTCACCCATTATGTGTGTTGCTATTACGTGACGTTCGTCGCCTAACATACTTAAAATAAACAATTCTTCTGTTAGTGTTTTACAATGCTGCATTCGTCTTTCCATTAATGGTGTAGCTTTTGTGTCTATTACAATAAAGTCGGCTTCTGCACCTTTTACAAAGTTACCTATGGTGCCTTCTAAATCTAATGCGATTGCACCTCCTAAGGTAGCGAGATAAAACGATTTATACGGGCTAAGTTTATCGCCACGTAGTTGCTGCGTTTTGTAACCTTCGTTTAAGGTGCTTAACATAGAAAAAGTTGTGCCTGCGCCAATGTCTGAACCTAACCCCACGTTAACGTTAAATTCTTCAGCTTGTTTTAAATTGAATAAACCACTACCTAAAAATAAGTTTGAGCTTGGACAAAATGCGATAGCTGATTCGGTATCAGATAAACGCTGACATTCATCGTCATGTAAATGTACACCGTGTGCAAAAACGCTGCGCCTGCCAAGTAAGTTACTTTTATCGTAAACGTCTAGGTAGTTTTCACTGTCTGGGAATAATGACTTTACCCATTCAATTTCATTTTTGTTTTCAGATAAATGTGTATGTAAATAAACGCTAGGATATTCATTAAGTAAACGCCCTGCTTCATTCAATTGTTCTGTTGAACACGTAGGTGCAAACCGTGGAGTTATTGCGTATTGAAGCCGACCTCTGTTATGCCATTTTTCAATTAAAGCTTTACTATCAGTGTAACCACTCTCTGCGGTATCAGACAAATAATCTGGGCAATTACGATCCATCAAGACTTTGCCACAAATCATACGAAGGTTTTTTTGTTCTGCAATACTAAAAAAGGCATCAACAGAAGCTTTGTGTACAGTGCCAAAAACTAAAGCAGTAGTTGTTCCTGCATCAAGCATCTGAGAAAGAAAAAACTCAGCAACTTTTTTACCATGTGCTTCATCACTAAATTGTCGTTCAGCGGGAAAGGTGTAGTTTTCAAGCCACTCTAATAACTGCTCACCGTAAGAGGCGATCATTTCTGTTTGTGGGTAATGAACATGAGTATCAATAAACCCCGGCATCATTAAACCATCGGTATAGTGAATAATTTCAGTACCGAAAGGCAATGTAGATAATAAATCATGAGCATGCCCTACGGTATCAACCAAGCCATTTTTAATGATGAGTAAGGCGTCTGGAAAATATTCGTAGCTGTCTTCTAACTTAACTTTAGAGGGATCGGCTAAGAAATGTAATAACTCACCTCGATAAACTTTTAACATGGTTTTACCTTAATTGTTCTTTTCTAAAGAAATAACTAACGAATGCTTAACGGCATCATTTTTTATTGGATCTAGTGAAATAACATCACAGTTATCTCCTACACCACCACGATCTACAACTAAAAAGTCTGACACTTCGTTTAATGCCAAACAGTAATGATGCCAAGTACCTTTGTGATAATTAACACCTTGATTAGCTGTTGCCAAAAATACTTGTAATTCATCAATATTAAAATCGCCAGCAGGAGCAACAACAACCAAATAAGGTTGTTGACTTAATGGCATAAAAGCTTGGCTTGATAATGGATGCCTTTCCATCATATTGATTGTAATAGGCTGAGGTAATGGTGTTGCTCTGAATATATTAACAAGTGTTCTGCCGTTATTGGTTTCTACATCAATGTTAGCTAAATCGTGATAACGCTCTGTAAAACCATCGTTTATCGTAAAATGCTGATTTGACTCATCAACTTCTATCACATCACCAAAAGGTAAAAAGCTTTGTTTAGTTAATGGTTTAGGTTTTACTGAAATTACATCGGTGGTCATTGATTAACTGCCTCGGTAAGTTGAATAGCCGTACGCTGTGAGCAGTAATGGAATGTGGTAATGATCACCGCTTGCGTCTAATTCAAAGACAATATCGACATACGGATAAAAGCCTTTTTCATCTATCGAATCAAAGTAAGCTTTAGTATCAAAATGCATACGATATAAACCCGCAGGCAATACGAGTGTAGGATCTAATAGCCCTGCAATACGCCCATCATCATTGGTTACTCCATTCGCTAATGAATGCCATACAGAGTCTTTATCCTGCTGAAACAAAGTAATAGGAAGACCTTTAGCTGGTAAACCTCGAGAAGTGTCTAATACATGCGTGGTTATTTGGCTAACACCTTGACTCACTGGGTTTGAATTTGTACTAGTCATTATTACCTTCCTTAAGGTGATCTAACATTTTGTCTATTCGTATTTGAAATATTTTACGTTGTTCTTCTGCCGCATTTTCCAGCTCTGTTTGCCTATTATTGGGTAAACGCTGTTGCAATAGCGTCAGCATTTCTTCAGCTGACTTTCCTGTTGCACAAACAATAAAAATAAAACCAAATTTATGCTGATAATCATCATTACCTTTCGCGAGCTGGGTTAATACTGTTTCAGTCGCATTATCAACAGCGCTCTGTTCACCACTGGCTAAGGCTTTGGTATTAGCATATTTAGCTCGAAGTGAATTAACATCACCAATTTTAGGGTGACCTTCAAAGGCTTCTAAATAATCGTTTTCGGTTAAATTTTTCCAATGTTCGTTCGCAAGGTTTACCAGCTGGTCTTTATCTGCAACAGGTAAAGAATTCAGCATTCGTTCTACCCATTTTGACGATGTGCAACACTGCATAAACGCATGTATTGCATCATTTTCAGGTAAGGCGTTTAGTGTATCAATTGCTAAAGAGTTACTCATGGTTTGTACCTAATTCACCACCTAATGCTTCATCTAAAGTATTTAGATCCGCTCCAAGTTCAGAACCTTTACCAAATACGCGCATACGTGAAATACCACCGTCGGGGTAAATACTTAAACGTACATGGGTATATATGTTTGAAGGTTTAATTATTTCATTGATAAACAAGTGCTCGCGATGTGCGTACAGTTTAGTTTGCTCAATAATAGGTTCCCAGCGCGCATTGTTTTGCGTAAAGTCATCATCCATCGTAATAGTACCTTCTAGCTTAAAGCTATCTGGATAATTGCCTTTAAAATGACAGGTATCAATAATCACTTTTTCTACCGTACCCGACTGGCCTAATTTTACAATGGACCAATCTGGCCCTGGATCGCGACGACGTTTAGTTTCCCAACCATCGCCCATGTCTTTACCACGACCAGGCATAATCAGATTATTTTTATCGCTAAAAAACATGTCGCTTACGAGTAAGGCTTTACCGCCATTTTTAATATAAGCTAAATCAACAAGTTCACCTGCAACAAAATCATCCCAGCTCACATCAGCTTCCCCGTAAACACGAAAACGAGCTATGCCACCATCAGGAAACATATTTAATCGCACATGAGTCCATGACTTTTCAAGTAACTCACCAGCCGATGCTTGCGTTAATTCAAATAAGTTTTGGCTATGTGGCTCTACCGCACTTTCAGCTAAAATTGTGTGCCAAACGGTATCATCATTAGGTTGTACTTCACTTACACACGCCTCAACTGAAACGGTTTGTGGTGCATTACCTCTAAAGTAGTTTGTGTCAATATCAAAACCTTTGATAACACCACGAATACCTAAACGGATAATACACCAGTCAAATTCACGCCCATTGTCTCGACCATAACTACGGCGCGACTCCCAGCCATCCATCCACTTACCACGCTCGGTATATTTGTCATCAATAAAGATGCCACGACCTGATTTAAGTAGATTTTCCATTTCAGCAAAAAAATCGTCACTACACGACAATGTTTCACCGCCAACACGTTCGCTTGCTAAATCTACATAGTGTGTTTTAAGTTTTAAAGCTAACTCGGCACTCTCGCCTGTTAGTTTATTTTGTTGTTGTGTGTTCTCGATCATTATTTGCTCCAATTCATGGCTGAATTTGTTGTTTATCTATTTTTTAATATGCTTTTATATTAAATGCTTTAACCGTATCTACTTTTGCTTCAGTAGTACCTGCCCTTTAGGTGTATTTACAAAACTGTCGTCGCTATAAACAAGTTGCCCACGCACATACGTTTGTTTAATTTCACCGGTAACTTCTCTACCCACGTAAGGCGTTATTTTATGTTTATGTTTGATCATCTCATTGGTAATAGTGAAAATTTTTGATTCGTCAAATATGGCAAAGTCAGCATGGTAACCAACTTTAATTTGACCTTTGTAATGATCAAGACCAGCAAATTTAGCAGTTTCGTGCGACATTAAACGAGCGATGTCCACTAAACTAAAGCCTCTGTTTTTGGCTTCGGTCCATATAAGAGGTAAACCAAACTGTAAGGCTGAAATACCTCCCCATGCTTTTTCAATATCGCCTGTATCAATATGCTTTAATTGAGGTGTACAAGGTGAATGATCCGACACAATAAAGCTAATACGACCATCTTTTACCGCCGTCCATAACGATTCACGGTTGGTGTTTTCTCGAATAGGCGGACAACATTTGAATAGCGTTTTGCCATCAGGAATATTTTCAGACGCTATGGTTAAATAATGCGGGCATGTTTCAGCCGTAAAGCGTAATCCTGCTTGCTTAGCTTCGCTGATGCTTTCAAGGGCTTCATCAGACGACAAATGCACAATATGCACCTTACAGTCGTGGCCGTTTTGCTTAGCTTCTTTCGCTAAATCAACCATTAAAGCAACCGCATCGTTTTCCCATTTTTTAGGGCGAGACGCTAAAAAGCTATTGTATTTATCACCGATAATAGGATCTGGATGCGAACCACAATCTAGCTCTGCATGAATAAGATAAGGCACATTATGTTTAGCTAAAATAGGCAGTGCTTTGCGAATGTCGTCAGCTTGTACGTTAGGAAACTCTTCAACACCTGAATCAATTAAAAAAGATTTAACACCTAATACGCCAGCATTTAATAAATCGTCAAGTTGATCAATGTTATCGGGAATAACACCGCCCCAAAAGCCACAATCAACCCAAAGTTTGTCGTGTACCGCATCTAGCTTTTCTTCAAATGCCGCTTTAGTGGTTGTTACCGGTATGCAGTTTAATGGCATATCTACTAAGGCGGTTATTCCACCTGCAGCAGCGGCTTGAGTTGCGGTGTTAAAGCCTTCCCACTCTGTTCGACCAGGTTCGTTAATATGCACATGTGAATCGACTAATCCTGGTAAAATAACCAGTTCACCGTGATCAATCACTTGGCAATCTAAAGGATGATCATAGTTATGAATAGCAACCACTAATTCATTTTTAATTTCAATACATGCAGGCTTCATTTGCCCCTGAACAATCACTTTTTTACTTTGTAACGCAAAGTGCATAACTTGATCCTAATTTATATCGCTAACTAATTGTTTAATCGTTTTTAAAGGAACACCTTGCTGGCTTCCTTTCTCTGGAGCTATCTTTTGATGCTCGTTCGTTTGGTAACAACTGATAATTTGCCCCGCAACCGATACCGCAACTTCCATAGGTAATTTACCGGTAACGTCAGGTAAACCGATTGGACAATGCATACGTTCAACTAACGCTTCATCAATATCTCTGTGTTTGTATCTTTGTTTAAATCGACGCCATTTAGTGTCAGACGCAATTAAACCAAGGTAAGCAAAATCGCCACGCTTCAAAATGGCTTGAGAGATATCAAAGTCCATTTGGTGATTATGTGTCATAACGATAAAATAACTATTCGCGGGCATATTTGCTACTTCGTCTTCTGGTGTTTCACTTACAATAACGCAGGTATTATTAAGGGTTTCGGCATTCGCTGGAAATTGTTCTGCTCTGCTGTCTACCCACGTAATTTGGCACGGTAAAGCTGACAATATAGGCATAAGTGCTTGGCCTACATGTCCGGCTCCAAATAACATAATGTTAATACCTGTAGCTGCAAAACATTCGAATAAAACGGTTGCTGTACCACCACAACATTGCCCTAGTTGGCTACCTAATTGAAAGTGTTCAATATGTTGAGCATTCACACCTTTTTTTAATAACTTATGGGCAAACTTTGTCGCTTTGAATTCGAGATGACCTCCACCTATGGTGTCGAAAAACTCATCATGAGTGATCACCATTTTAGTGCCGCTATCACGCGGTGTAGATCCGGTAATGCCTATTAAGGTTACCATTACGTAGGCTTTACCTTGCTGGTTAAGCTGGTAGGTTGCACTACTCCAATTTTGCTTATTCATGAACATTCACCCAACATATTTACCTTTCCTAAACCTTCACCAAAATCATTAGACAAACACACACCTATGCCGTTTTATCTGCTTTGTTATGAGCTTTCATCGACTCTACCGCCCATAGCACACGTTCAGGCGTTGCTGGTGTATCTAGCTTAGGGCTTAACTTGTAATCAGCCACACTTGCAATGGCATCTTTTAAAGCTGACCACACAGAAATAGCTAACATAAATGGAGGCTCACCTACCGCTTTCGAGTTATAAATAGTTTGCTCTCGGTTAGGATCGTCAGGCACTAAATTTACTCTAAAGTCTTCAGGTGTATCACTAATTGCCGGAATTTTATAAGTTGCCGGATTATTTGAAAGTAATCGACCTTGGTCGTTCCACATCAATTCTTCGGTAGTTAACCAACCCATGCCTTGAATAAAAGCCCCTTCAATTTGGCCTCTATCAATTGCGGGGTTTAATGAATGACCAACGTCATGCAAAATATCGGCTCGTAGTACTTTGTATTCGCCAGTTAGCGTATCAATTAATACTTCTGAAACTGATGCGCCCGTTGAATAATAAAAGAATGGTCGACCTTTACCTGTTGAACGGTCAAAGTGTATTTTAGGTGTTTTGTAATAACCGGTTGCCGATAAAGAAACTCTGTTCATATAAGCTTGTTGAACAAATTCAGCAAAGCTAAACGTATGCATAACTTTGTCGTTCATACTTAAAATAACTTGGTTATTGTCAAAAACAACACCTGATTCATCAATAAAGTAATGTTCGCAAGCGAAATTAATTAACCGCTTTTTAATCGTAATTGCCGCCGCTTGTGCCGCTTTACCGTTTAAGTCGGTTCCTGATGATGCTGCTGTAGGAGACGTATTCGGTACTTTGTCGGTTCGAGTGGCAGACACACCTACGGTATCAACATTCACTTGAAACTCTTCAGCCACAATTTGAGCAACTTTAGTAAATAGGCCTTGGCCCATTTCGGTACCGCCATGGTTTAAATGAATAGTGCCATCGGTATAAATATGAACTAAAGCCCCTGCTTGATTTAGATGCTGAACGGTAAATGAAATACCAAATTTAACAGGTGTTAAAGCTATGCCTTTTTTCAAAATAGGACTTTGTTTATTAAAATCGTTAATACTTTTACGACGTGCTTGGTAGTCAGAACTTTGTTCTAAGCTGTCCATTAATTCAGGTAATTTATTATGTTCTACGGTTTGATAATAATGAGTAATGTTACGCTCGTTCTTCCCGTATAAATTTGCTTTTCTTATCGTTAAAGGGTCTTTACCTAAGTGTCTTGCGATATCGTCCATGACCATTTCAATGGTCATAACACCTTGTGGACCACCAAAACCTCTAAATGCTGTATGCGAGACTGTATTTAGCCTGCAGCGGTTACCCGTTACTTTTACTTCATTCAAATAATAGGCATTATCAGAATGAAACATAGCTCGGTCGACAATGGCGTCTGATAAATCGGGCGAATAACCACAATTACCATTTACGGTAATATTAATGCCTTCGATTACACCCTTATCAT
The DNA here is from genome assembly GCF_055808995.1 of Pseudocolwellia sp. G5-9. NCBI lineage: Bacteria > Pseudomonadati > Pseudomonadota > Gammaproteobacteria > Alteromonadales > Colwelliaceae > Pseudocolwellia > Pseudocolwellia sp. G5-9. The sequence continues at coordinate 414,140 of NZ_CM147893.1, read as the reverse complement.
CAAATCCTACGGTGTAATTATTTTCAAATGGATGACGTTTTCCCGTCATGATCATGTCGTCCATTCGGCTTAATTTAAATTTAACCGGACGTTTTGTTTTATTCGCTAAAAGTGCCGCCAAACATGCCCAAGGTGCCGCTTGAGTTTCTTTACCACCAAAACCACCTCCCATTCTTCGAGTATCTACAACGACAAGATTTAAAGGAATGGCTAACACTTCAGCGACTAGTTTTTGCACTTCGCTCGGATGTTGAGAAGATGAATAAACCACCATTCCGCCATCTTCGGTAGGCTCTGCTGATGAGACTTGCCCTTCAAGGTAGAAGTGCTCTTGCCCACCTATGGTGATTTCGCCACTAAGTTGATGTTTAGCTTTTTCAATTGCAGCATCGGACTCGCCACGTTGCATTGTAAAGGGTGGTCTAACAAATGATTGCTGCTCTAACGCTTGTTTAACCGTTAAAACGGCTTCAAGTGGTTCGTAATCAATCTTTGCCAAGGTAACCGCTTTGCGGGCTAAATCATGGCTTGTAGCCGCTACAGCAAAAATAGGTTGGCCAACATATTCAACCTTACCTATCGCTAAAACAGGATCACCCGGAAATACAGGGCCAATATCAGTATGCCCCGGTACATCTTCCACAGTAATTACGGCAATAACGCCTTCAGCTGCTTTAACGGCTGATAAATCAAGTGACTTTATGTTTGCATGGGCATGAGTACTTTGCCCTACTGCTGCGTGTAACTGCCCTTGTAACTCTGGCTTGTCGTCAATATAAAGCGCTTCGCCACTGACATGTTTTTCAGCACTTTCATGTTTTTTATGTTTACCTACACCACCTAAACCTATTTCTATAGCTTGTGTAGCAGCATCTACGCTTTTATCGGTACCTTTTGGTACATTAGTTAAATTACGCATGATTAATAACTCGCGTTTCAATAAGTTGATGTGGTGTTGAAGAAGCCGAACTTTGTGTAAGTTCAATAAAGCATTTTTCTAACAAGTTTTGTGCAACACGCATTCGGTAAGCATCTGACGCTCTTACGTCTGACATTGGTTGATAATCTTGCGTTAATGCTTGCTGAGCGCGTTCAATGTTCTTTTTCGTAAACGCGTTATTTAATAATACTTGCTCAGTCGCTAGTGCACGTTTTGGAATAGCAGCCATACCACCAAAAGCTATGCGAATAGCAGTAACTTGGTTGTTTTTTAATTCGATATAAAATGAAGCAAGTACCGCAGAAATATCATCATCGATACGTTTAGATATTTTATACACTTTTAAAGCTACTTCAGCTTTAGGCTTGTTCGCTCTAGGGATGCTGATAGATTTAATAAACTCTGAAGGTGCTAGTATCGTTTTTTTGTAATCAACAAAGTAGTCTTCTACTAAAACGGTGCGAGTTTTATCTCCACATTGTAACTCCATAGTACAGCCCAATGAAATTAAGGCAGGAGGCATATCACCTATTGGTGACGCGTTACCAATATTCCCCCCTAACGTACCGTTATTACGTATTTGCATTGAGCCAATGCGCTCAATCATATCGCCTAAGTCTGAATATTCTTTTTCAAGTAAGTGCGTAAATTTATGATAAGGAACAGCAGAGCCTATGTGTATAAATTCGTCATCAACAGTGATTGTATTTAGCTCTTCAACTTCACCTAAATACACAAGCTCGTTAATAGAGGATAAATGTTGAGTAACTGATAAAGCTAAATCTGTTCCGCCAGCTACCAAAATGGCATCAGGATGTGCTAATAAATAAGTAGATAATTCTTTGCTGTTTTTAGGTGCAAAATAGCTCTTGTTTGTACTTTGAATTTGAACCGCTGGTAATTGGTTTAATACTGAAAGTTTATCAACCGTTTGCTGATAATTTTGTGCGAATGAATCATTAGCGCAATCGTTGGTTTGATCTATCGCGGCATCAATAATGGAGCGATACCCTGTACAACGACATAAGTTTCCAGCTAATGCTTCAAGCACTTCTTCTCTATCAGGGTTTTGCTTGTTTTTGTGTAACGCAAACGACGACATAACAAAACCCGGCGTACAAAAGCCGCATTGTGATGCATGATGATCAACCATGTTTTGTTGTACGCTATGAAGTTTTTCATTTGAATCAAGCTGGCTAGCAGGTTTTAAATGCTCTACGGTTATAAGTTGCTTACCATGCATCGCACCTAAAAATGTTATACACGAATTTATCGATTTATAAGCTAAATCTGTACTCGTATTAGAGAGTTCAGCTACAACAACTGTACAGGCACCGCAATCGCCCGATGCGCAACCTTCTTTAGTGCCTGTTTTGTTTTCAATATTTCTTAAATACTGAAGCACCGTTAAATTAGGATCAAAGTGATCGAGTGTAACTATTTCATCATTGAGCAGAAATTGAAGCGCGCCATTTGCCATGTTGAATTCTCTATTGTTATGCCAGCATTACGTAAACTATTGCTATAGTAAAGCAAAAAGCTGACTACAGTGTCAACTTTTAAAGGTATTATAAATCATTTAAAACTCAATAAATGACTAAACATTATATAAAATCCTATATATTCAATTAATTGCAAAAAAATGATGTTCTTTCCACTCTACTTGTTTTTGGTCCATTTTATTAACAATAGCGTCTGGTGGCCCTTGTTTTAACCATAACAACATTTTGTCTACATTGACCTGCTCTCCACAAATGAGCACTTCTACACTTCCGTCAGCTAAATTATGCGTATAACCACTTAAACTATAATCAATTGCCATTTGTTGGCTTAACGACCTAAAGCTAACTCCTTGTACTTTGCCACTTAAATGTGCGATGTAACTTACATTCATGTTCTTTTTCCTTTGTATGTAGCCGAGATCATAATAATGAGTACCTCGCCAAGATGGTTAATACCAATTGATATGGTATGATCCACGCCTCTTTAATATTAAGTATAGACATATGTCAGCCAGAATTTATTTAAAAGTTTCCCGAGAAAAATCTTTGTTGAGAAAACACCCTTGGGTATTCTCAAGAGCCATCAATAAAATTAAAGGTAATCCTCAATTAGGAGATACTGTTGATATATACGACAGTAAGGATAATTGGCTGGCTAGAGGCGCATATTCCCCAGAATCACAAATATGTATACGTGTTTGGACCTTTGATGAAAACGAAGAAATCGACGAAGCTTTTTTTCTCAAAAAACTATCAAGTGCTCAAGCACGCAGAGATTGGTTTATTGAAAAAGGTGGCTTAACGGGCTATCGCCTAATTGCAGGTGAATCTGACAGTTTACCGGGAATAACCATAGATAAATACGATAACTTTCTTGTTTGTCAGCTACTTAGCGCTGGCGCTGATTTTCATCGTTATACTTTAGTTTCAGCGTTAAAAAAGCTTTATCCCGATTGCCATATTTATGAACGTTCAGATGTTGATGTAAGAAAAAAAGAAGGTTTGCTCCCAGTAACGGGTTGGTTAACTGAACCACAAGACACTACTGAATGTGTTATTGAAGAATATGGCGTAAAAATTAAAGTTAATATTGTTACGGGTCATAAAACAGGATTTTATTTAGATCAACGTGAATCGAGAGTGGCAGCAGGTAAATATGCTGAAGGAAAATCAGTACTGAACTGTTTCTCTTATACTGGAACGTTTGCACTGCATTGCGCTTTAAAAGGCGCTAAAGAAGTTATTAACGTTGACGTTTCTCAATCAGCTCTTGATATTGCAAAAGAAAATGTTGAGCTTAATCACCTTGGTGATAATGTAAAATTTGTTAAAGCTGATGTATTTAAATTATTACGTGAGTACAGAGAAGAAAAACGCACGTTTGATATGATCATTCTAGATCCACCAAAGTTTGTTGAATCTAAAGCGCAGCTAACAGGAGCTTGCAGAGGTTATAAAGACATTAATATGCTCGCCATGCAATTATTAAAACCTGGTGGAATTTTACTAACCTTTTCATGTTCAGGCTTAATGGAAGCGGGATTATTTCAAAAAATTGTCGCTGATGCAGCATTAGACGCTAGAAGAAATGCTTATATTGTTGATCGTTTGCATCAAGCACCTGATCACCCTGTATCGTCAAACTACCCTGAAGGTTACTATCTGAAAGGTTTAGTTTGCCAAGTAGAGTAATACTACAGTCAAAAAAAAGCACAGCTGTTCATTGTAGCTGTGCTTGTTAATTCCTAGGCAGTAAAATTAACTTAATCAATTTCAGATATATTGATACCTAGCAAGTAACATTCATCACTTTCTTGGTTAGATCGAACGACTTTCCCTTTTACATCTAACGCTGAAATACTATTATTTGCAGCATCTACATGTACTCTTATCGCGGTCCCTAACTCTAATGGATGAGGCATTTCAATCGCCATCCCTGTCGCACTCAAATCTCGACATACAGCTAATATTGTTGAATTAACTTCATCATCAATAATAGTTACGGTAACTTGGCTGTTTATCATCATGCGATAAAAATCGCGATTATCATCATAATTAATCATTGTTACTCCATTATACAAAAAAGCGATTGACCATTTATACTTATAGACTTTAAGCGTGTCAATTTATTATAAAATTCAAGCAATGTATTCAAATTCTACTTAATTTTAGTTTATTTTTATTAAAAAAGTTTAGCACTTAAACAATTATTTACATTACTGTTCAAGTAGAGACTTATGTAAGTGTAGTTTAGCTTTTTAAATTCGTAACATTAATAAGAATAATTACAGTCATATTTTCTAAAAACTTAACTATTCGTTATTATTTAATCTAATAACACACTTGCATGTCGTCTATTTATAGCCGTTACCACTCTTTTTATTAACGAGTCGCTTTAAATTCAACGTTAAACGAACCTAACCCTTTATACTCAATAGTCGTTTTTTGATTAAAAGCTAAATCAACAACACCACAATATGAACCCGTAATAATAGCTTGCCCTGCTTTAAAACTAACACCACGTTGCGTCATGTAATTAATCATCCAATAAATAGGCAAAGCAGGTAATTCATTTGGGTGCTTTCCTTCGTATGACAAATTAACGCCATTTTGAGTAATAGCAATATCAATAGTCGATGCAACATAAGCTTGTTTTTTATCTATTTCAGGCCCAATAAATAAACCTTGGTTTGATAAACAGTCTGCTAGCTTTTCATCAAAATTTGCTTCGCTAGTTGCCGAAAAACGATTTTGGATAAGTTCTAAGGCTATATGCGTTTGACCAATAGCATCATCTATTTCAGTTTCTAAGTAAGGAGTAGCGGAGGCTGGAATGTCTTTATTTAATATAAAGGTTATTTCAGGTTCAATTCTCGCTTTCTCGTTATCTGGCACCAAAAAAACTTCAGAACCTTCATTTAAGCGGGTAACCGTATTTGAAAAAATAGGCGCTACGACTATATTTCCATTAGCTAAAGGCAGTAAACACTTCCAACCTGCTACCTGTGCATTTTCGCTATTTAGTTCAGCAATATTAGCTTGTATAGCTAACGATTGTTCATTATTTCTAGGGCGAATGTCTTCGGGTAAACGATCAAGTTTTTGATTGGTTAATCGGTTTTCTAATAAAATTTTTGCTGCTTTTATGTTGTTCATTAATTACTACCTAAGAATTTTTATTTATTGTTTTTAATTTTTTTACTGAACTACATTCAACTAAAGATAAAACCAGCTTAACAAAAACGATAATACCACCCACATTAGAATAATAAGCGGTATACCCACTTTCATAAAATCTGAAAATCGATAACCTCCCGCGTTCATAACTAGAATATTAGTTTTATACGCCATAGGAGTGGCATAACTTAGGTTAGCGCCAAATAGAACCGCTAAAATAAACGGCTCTACGGGTACATTTAACTGTGTAGCAACTGAGACTGCTATAGGTGTACCTATAACCGCCGCTGCATTATTGGAAACGATATTGGTTAACACGGCTAATAACAACATAAGCGCTGATAAAATTCCGGCGGGTGGTAAACCTGATGAAACAGCAACAAAAACTTGTGCAATATATTCTGCACCGCCTGTTTGCATCATGGCAGAACCTAACGCAAGAGATGCTGCAACAATAAGAATAACTTGGCTACTTAGTGCTGAAGAAATTTCGCTCCAATCTAAGCACTTAGTTGCTAATAGCACCAGAATACCGCAAAGAGAACTAACCGCTATAGGTAATAAGCCAACGGCTGCTGATATAACAACAAAAACTAGAACTAAAAGCGCTATAGGTGCTTTTTTTGTATAAGGTAAACTTGCCGCGCCATCAATAATTAAAAGCCCACGTGTTCCTTTTAGACCATCTATTTGTTCAGCTTCACCTTGCACTAAAAGTACATCGCCTGTTTTAATAGTAACGTGACCAATACTTTGACGGCCAATTTTCATCGCTTTACCTTCACGATGAAGAGCAACCACAGAGACTCCATAACGATATGCGAAATTAGCATCTTTCAATGTTCTGCCTACTAAGCCTGAAGCTTGTATTACAACAATTTCAGCTAAAACTTGTTTATCTTCTTTTAAAGGATGATCATCATCAACTTTTTGGTTACCTGAATAAAGCGTTGCATCAATAACCGTTTCAAACTCTTTTAATTGATCAGGGTAATCATTTACCTGCAACCTGTCTCCAGCCTTAATCAAAGTATCAGGCAATGGAATAACATTACGGTTATCAGGGCTGCGTTGAATTGACTCTATCGTCATTTGATCATCAGTTAACTTAAGTAACTCAGCAACGGTTTTACCATTAGATTGGCTTTCTTCATTAATATTTAAGTAAGCCGTAAAAATTCGAGGTGATGTATCAGGTAATGTAGGCGATCGAGTAGGTAATAAACGCGGTGCTACTATCCATAAATACGCTATAGCAATACTAGCGGCAATTAATGCAGGTACAATAAAGTCAAACATACCTATTCTAGGCAACCCCATATCACTGGCTACACTTACAACAAGTAAGTTAGTTGATGTACCTATTGTGGTGGTCATACCGCCCACTAATGTTGCTAATCCCATGGGTAACAACATGGGTGAAGAATCGGTCTTAGTTCTTATAGCAACGCTCATTAAAATAGGTAAAAGCAAAACTACAATTGGCGTATTATTAACCACCGCACTTAAAGCACCGGCAATAATAAGCGTGAGCAATAAAGATAATGTTGGGCTTATTTTCCAGAGTTTAGCTAAGTACCGCCCTACAGGCTCTAAAGAGCCAGTTCTGACTAATGCATGCCCTATTATCATTAAGGCACAAACGGTGACTAACGCTTCATGTCCAAAGCCAAAGAACAAGGAAGAGGCCTCTAAATGGCCAGTACTAGTTTCAAAAGGAAACACAGTAAAAACCAAACATAAAAGCACAAGAACAGCCAAAGACGAGGTTTCTAAAGGAATATCGTCGCGTCTAAAAAAGTATAGGGCGATAGCAGTAATAATTAATATCATTAATGCATGATTATTGGGGATGTCAGGAATATTCAAAATAACCTCTGGTAATTAAAAACAACAATATTATAAAAATTTATTGTTAAAACTATTCAAGAGCTTAGCTTGAGTTAAAGGGCTTAGCAATAATTATAAAGAATATTTATTTATGAGATTACAATAAAATGTTATATGAAAGCATAAATAAAACAGAGCGTTATACCCAAGAAATTTAAAGTAAGCGCTGTGTTTAGTTAGATGTATTATTCAATAATATTTAACCTCAACTCGGGTTAATGAATGTTAGATAATAAATTAAAATTCTTATTTATCAAAACCTTAACCTGTACCGTTGTTTTCCTAAGTTATATTAGTCTCTCAACATTGATATTTTTGTGTATAACAAGGCGAATTTTTCTATCTAATAGCTAGCTATTAGTAATAAATTCAACGAAGTTAGGCATAAAAATAGCTTGTTGAGTAACTTTGCTTATCCCGAGCTGAGGTTATTTATATACCGCTATTTAAAAAGGCTTTAAAAACACAAGAGCAACCACAAAGAACACCGAAATAAGAAATTTAAAAATATCGAAGCTCTCTTATCTCTGCCTCTGTGATTATTATTAGCCTCTTTAGTTAACAAGGTCTTTTCACCTAATTACACTAATTACTCGAATTAATAAGCGTCCCATAAGCCACAGATAACACCGAAGTGATAAATTAAAAGATATCGAAGCTTTCTATCCCTGCCTCTGTAGCTCTTCTCTATCTTATAAAAAGAAGCCCAAATGCGTAAACATTTGGGCTTCATCTAAATTATTAGAGTCTGTTGATCTTTCATGTTTAAATTTTGTTTGAATTAAATGCTTGTTGCTCGCGGCGCAAGGGATCTAGCATAGTTGTTCTATGTAAATTCCTTGCAACAATCAGCAAAGATCAATAGACCCTAGCGAAGAAGTTATTCAAAAATATACTTAAAACCAACTAGTTGAATTAGGTCATAAAGAAATTAACTCAGGTCAGCTGGACTTATTTTAAAACTCGGTCACTTGCGGCCGAGATATTTATAAGAATACGATTTTTATTTGAAAGAAAAAAATAAAACCACGGTCTTACTACTTCTAATGTATATATTTTTTAGTTTAGGAAATTTTAGTTTTATGAGTAATTCAATAAGTGCTGATGTGCAAAATCGTTTGCAATGGTCTTTATTATCTTTGCGTGTGGGTGTATTTATCGTGATGGTTATGTGGACATTAGATAAATTTTTAAACCCTGGGCATAGCGCCCGAATTTTTGAAAAATTTTATGGTATTAGTGGTTCAAGCGATATTATTACTTACATACTCGGTGCATTACAGTTAATACTTGTTCTCGCTTTTTTAGCAGGAATAAAAAAACGCATTACTTATGGCATAATTTTTATTATGCACGGTATGTCTACCCTGTCATCTTACAATCAATATCTTGATGGTTTTAATAACTTATTATTCTTTACTGCATGGCCAATGTGGGCAGCATGTTTTACGCTTTACTTATTACGAGAGCAAGACGTTAAGTTTACCATTAAATAAAACGTTAATGCTTTTATAGAAGACTACCATTATTACAAAGCGTTGACTTGAATTTATATCGCTCAAGCACTCTGAAATACGTATATTGATTGGTAACAGATATATAAGAAAAAGGGCACTTTTAGAGTGCCCTTATTATTTTTACTTAACAACATCGCTACTTAGAATTGATAAACAACCTTCACGCTATCGTTAACAGCTGAAGAATCTATATAACCAATTATAGATGGGTTATTTGCTACTAAATCTATTACCTCAGCATCAGTATCAACCTCTTTTGGAGGAACGCCTTTACCAGTAAAAAGTAATTTTGACCAATATGCTTTCATTTGTGAATCACTCTTTTTTAAAACAGTATCTACAAATGATGTTCTTGCGCTAGCTCCTTGTGTTAAATCTACAGGAATAGCTTGGCCACCATCAGGATATTTTTTATACTTACCTAAAAATATTTTCGCGATTGTTTCTTCATCCAAAGATGCATTATTAGAAGGATGTACAATTATTGCGACTCCTGCATAAACCCAAGAACTAAAGAACATACTAAACATTAATGCAAGTTTAACTAATTTTAATCTCATAATTGACTCCTTTTAAAAGATCAGATCTACAGCTACAGCCAGTACATCTGCCTCGACAATTGGTATACCACCACGTGCAATTAAAGCAGATGCGGCCTCTTCGGTAGTATCAACACTACGACTAATGTATTCTAGTTTAAGTGCAGCATTTGAATGAAAGTTATACTTTACACCTACAATCGTCGAGTTATATTTTTCTAATGCAAGAGGGTTAGAGTTAGTATCGTTATCTTTGAAAGTTGAAAACGTAATATGTGGTGTGAAATCACCTATAGTATAAGCTCCACTTAAGTACCACCCCGTATCATCATTACCCGCATTACCAGGGAAATTACGTTGAAAATACTCACTTTTTATAGAGTACTGATCCCATTCTGCAATAGCTGCTACAGTATATATTTGATAACCAGCATTAATCGGAAGAGTTACACCACTACTCTCTGGAGTAACCTCAGCATCAGCCTCTAAATAACCAGCTCTAACAGTAAGCCAATCATAAGTCACCTGCCCTGTAAGTCCTGTAACATCTTTAAATTTAAGATTAGAAGGACCCAACGAGATAATTGCATCAACTTCTGAGTTACCATAGGTTAAAGAGAATGTAGTATCGAAATCTCCTAATGTTTTAGACCAAGTAAGATCTACGCCTTCTATACGTTTAGATAAATCAGATACAGTATTAAACTCTGAAGGAGGCCTGATCCAATTGTATGTATATCCTACATCAAGAGAAAGTGAGTGAACGAAAAATGGAGTTCTTAATCTCCCAACTTGGAAGGTCAACTCTGAATTTATATTGTAAGAAAGGTAAGCCCATTCAAACTCCATATCAAAGTCATTGCCTCCGTTTCCTAACAACTGAGCAGTAACACTTAGGTCATCACCTAAATCACTGCTCACTTGTAAGGCAAAAAGCGTATCAGGTTTGAAAGAAAGTTCATCGGTATAACGAGCACCAGTTAACTCATCTATAACAAAAACTTCATCCTCATCCATTGTTACACCAGCACCAATTGATGCAAAACCATTCCAAGTAAAATCAGCATGACTGGAGTAACTCGCTAAAAGTAGTGGTACAACCACCATGTACTTCATCTTTTTCATTCTAAATCCTTCACATTTTTCCATACTACGTTCCTCATTAAAAATACCGTACCCTATGAATATAGAAGAGAAATCTTATTACGCAAATTTAAAAGTGCATGTTTAACAATATTTTATAAATTAATACCCATACTCATCTCTGTGGTTAAAATCTTTTATCTTTTCATGATTTGCTTATCAGCTAATTACACTAATTTTTCTAATTAAAACCATAAGTGCAACCACAGAGAGCACTGAGGACATAGAGTTTTATACAAGAGGTTTATTGTTTTGACTTTCTCCGTGGTTCTTCTTCGTGGTTAACATCTTTTATCTTTTCATGATTTGCTTATCAGCTAATTACACTAATTTTTCTAATTAAAAGCTATAAGATCACCACAGAGAGCACTGAGGGACTTCGTCCTACACAGAGGTATAGAGGATTATACTTCTCGGTAGTTTCTCCGTGGTTCTTCTCGGTGGTTAACATCTTTTATCTTTTCATGATTTGCTTGCCAGCTAATTACACGAATTTTTCTAATTAAAAGCTATAAGTTCACCACAGAGAGCACTGAGGGACTTCGTCCTACACAGAGGGTACAGAGATTACACTTCTCGGTAGTTAATATTTTATCAGTACAATTTGATCACTAACTAATACCATATTTACAAAACCTAAAAATCATAAAAACACAAAACCATATCAGTTATATCTATTCATTTTCATTGATTTGCTCCGTAGAATGTCAATAATTCACATAATAACCTCATTAATAAAAACAACTTCAGAGATAATAATGAATAAACTATTAACGCTTACTTCTACGGCACTTATGTTCGTAGCTGCTTCCTCGGTTAATGCCGCTGAAACACCTAAATTTAAAGCTAACTGGGATTATTTAGCTCAGTATCAGCAAGCGCCTGAGTGGTTTCAAGACGCTAAGTTCGGCATTTACGCACATTGGGGACCTTACTCTGCAACTAAAGCGGCTTTTGGATCCGATTGGTATAGTCGTAACATGTATGTAGAAGGTCATCCTTTAAACGCTTATCACAAAGAAACCTACGGCGATTTAAAAAACTTTGGCTACAAAGATTTTATTCCGATGTTTAAAGCTGAAAAATTTAATGCGACCGAATGGGCAAAATTATACAAAGCAGCAGGAGCTAAATTTGCAGGACCTGTTGCTGAACATGCCGACGGCTTTGCGATGTGGGACACACAACTAACACCTTGGAATGCCGCTGATATGGGCCCGAAAAGAGACGTAGTTGCTGAACTTGAAAAAGCGATACGTAGTGAAGGCTTAAAGTTTATGACGTCTTTCCATCATCATTGGAAATGGGGTTGGTATCCAACATCAGACAAAAACACCGATACAAGCAACCCAAAAAATGAAGCCTTATATGGCCCTACATCTGACAAAACCGCTTGGGGCTCAGCTAAAGCGAATGGTGTAATAACGCCTTTGCATCCTGAAACGTTACCGCCACAGAAATTTGCAGATGAATGGTTAGCCAAAGTTAATGAAGTGGTCGAACGCTACAAACCCGATTTATTATGGTTTGATAACCGCATGAATATTCTACCAGAACAAACGCGAATGAATATGGTGGCCAATTATTACAACAGCGCAGAAGAATGGAAGAAAGATGTTGTATTGACTTACAAAACACCTGACTTACTTGTAGGTTCAGCCACCATTGATTTAGAACGTAGCCGAATGAGCAGTATTTATCCACAACCTTGGTTAACCGACACATCAGTAGGTGTTAATTCGTGGGGTTACGCTGAACCTATGAAATACTATAGTGCGCAGCGTTTAGTGCAAGACTTGGTAGATATTGTGAGCAAAAATGGTTCCGTATTACTTAATATTGCGCCCAAAGCTGACGGCACCATTCCACAAGAACAAAAAGATCTATTACTTGCTATAGGCGGATGGTTGAAGGTTAATGGCGAAGCAATTTATGCTACTCGTCCTTGGTATACTTATGGTGAAGGCCCTACTATTACACCTGAAGGTCATTTAGCTGATTTACATTTTAAAGGCTTTAGTCCACAAGATATTCGCTATACTCGTTCAAAAGACAACAAAACCCTATACGCGATTCAATTTGGTCAATCTGGTAATGATACTTTACTTACAGCGCTTTCACGCTTGCAGTATGGTCATAATATAAAGGTCAAATCGGTTGTTCTAATAGGTAAACCAAACAAAATTGAGTGGCAGCAATCAAAAGAAGGTTTAACCATAAAGCATCAAAAATTCAGCTTTAATAACGACTTACCTTTTGTATATAAAATACAGTTAGAAAATTAATCGTTTTTTAATGAGTTTAAAAATGAAAGCCAAAGCACATCAAAATGCTTTGGCTTTTTTAATCTTTTAAATTAGTAAACTAAGCATCACGACCATAAGCTTTACAAAACTGCGTTGGTGACATCCCCGTACTTTGTTTAAATGTTCGTGAGAAGTGATATAAGTCACAAAATCCACATTGCTCCGACACCTCTCCTACAGAAAATTTTTCTAATAAAAGCTGCTTAGCGAGTTCAATACGTTTGGATAAAATATATCGCTTAGGTGAAATATTAAACGCTGATTTAAACTTACGCGAAAAATGCTCTGGCGATAAGTTACTAATTTCAGCTAAAGTTTGTATTTCGAGTGGTTTAGTTAAGTTTGCTTGGATCATATCTAAAGCAGGGATTAAGGCTTGATGTTTAAAATTAGTCGGTAAGTTAGGCGATTTTGAAAACTTCTCAATAAAAGGTTCAAGTAAGCGTAATAAATGCAGCATACGTGTTAAACCAACCGTTGGGTGTACATTATTCATAGACTGAATAAGTGCATCAAAATTCTGTGAAATATGCGGCAATGTTTTACAATTTATCCCTTGCGGCTTCCCATAAATCATAAATAAATCAAGATTTGCATCAAGTGATGCCTGAAAATGAGTCCAATAAAAAGTGAAATCACCTTTGCTGTAATGAGATATTAATTGATATGCAGGGATCAAATATAGATATCCCGGCTGCATTAAAATCTCAATGTCTTTAAACTGTAAAACCGCTTCTCCTGACTCTACATAGTACAGACGATTGTAATGATTGATAAAGTCGCTACCCGCCCACGAAGTATCTGTTTTCATTTTATGAGCCGTATAAACATGTAGCTTAATCTGGCTTATAAGCTCGTCGGGCAATACGTTTTTCCAAACAAAGCCATTTGAACCGGTTTCTATTTTTTCTGGTTGCATGTAATTTTTATCATTCAAAAAGGCTGGTACGAATACTCTCTTATTATTTGAACTATATCAATCTATCATTTATCAATTTTACACAAATCCATATCAGAAATACCAATGTAACTACCTCTACAATTTAAGTAACATCACAATTATTACATATAAAAAATATAATTTACTGATGGATATAATTCAATTTTTTGGTCGTTTTCACGTATTAGTTTTACATTTGCCCATAGGCATATTGTTAATGTCGGCATTAATGGAAATTTTCTACGCTGTAAAAAATAAGCCTAGAAATTCACTATTAAAGTGGATTTGGTTTTGGGGAGCTATTTCTGCAATTGGAGCATGTACTTTAGGTTACATGTTATCACTAGGCGGCGGTTACAGTGCTGACGCAGTATTTATACATAAATCGTTTGGAATATCGGTGGCCGTTTGTTCCATTATTTGCTGGGTGTATTTTGGCGCGCTCATACCGAGTAAAAAAACAAACAAAATTGTAATAAGTGCACTCGCTTCATTACAACTTTTTTTATTGTTTAGTACCGGACATTACGGCGCGAATATGACTCACGGTGAAACCTACTTGGTTGAACATGCACCTAACGTTGTTCGTGTACTCGCAGGTTTTGAACCACACAAAGAACCTCGTCCCCCTATTACGTCTATTGCTCAAGCTGAAACCTATGCCGACTTAATTGAACCTATATTTAAACAACGCTGTGTAAGTTGCCATAACGACGGTAAACAAAAAGGCAAATTAAATTTAGCTAGCATTAAAGGCATAGAAAAAGGCGGTCGTTCAGGTAAAACCTTTGGAAATAGTATTGAAAAAAGTGAGTTATACAAACGTATAACTATTGACAGTCATGATAAAAAATACATGCCAGCAGAAGGTAAAACACCTCTTTCAGACGAGCAAGTACAAACAATAGCGTGGTGGATAAACGCCGGCTCACCAACATCAGGCATGGTAACCGACCACACGTTATCAAGCGAATCTAAACTCGCAGTAATGCGTACATTAGGACTAACACCTAAAGCAGGTAGTTGGCCGCTAGCTAAGATAGAACCTTTATCAGTAGAGATAATACGTGATTTACAAAGCCATGGTTTTGTCGTGAAAACTATTGCTAAAAACGTTAATTACATTGATGTTGATTTGTCTTCGTCTCGTGAAGGACTAACGCCTGAAGCACTCGCTAGTTTACTCAAAGCTAAATCTCATATTGCTTACCTTAATTTAGTTAATTCACAAGTTACCGATGAACAGCTTAACCAGTTAGCACAACTAACCTATTTAATGAAACTGAGATTAGAAAAAAACAAGGTAACCAGTAAAGGTATCAATGCCCTATCTCCTTTGGTTAATCTTGAATACTTAAATTTGTATAGAACTGATGTAGATGATGAGGCTTTACCTCTATTAGAAACCCTACCCAAGTTAAAAGCAGTTTATGTAGGGCAAACTAAAATAACACCCACAAGCGCATCATCATTTAACGATAAAGCAAAACAAAGCATTATTTTGGGCTTATCTACTGCAAATATTAATGCAAACAAAAAAGCATAGAAACTGGATTCTTTGAAGGTAAATATTATGAATAATAAAAACACAATAAATAAGAATAAAAATATTGATAAAACTACCGATTTTATTAGACCCGATTTGAAGAAGCGCCAGTTTCTTAAACAATCTTCTATGTTAGGCGCGGGGTTAACTACTGGCGCTATCCTAGCTGGTACATCAACCTCAGCTATCGCCCATGAACCACCAAAAAAGCCATTACCTAAAGCAGGCCGAAGTCCCCATGGAAAAATAGTTGGTCACGGCGACTTTAAATACAAAGTTAACTACTTATGGGGCGATTTAGAGCCTCATAAAGTACCTGTAGAAAACTGTCATGGATTGGATTTCGACTCAAAAGGTCGAATTATTATGGTGACAGATAGCGACGTAAACAATTTTGTTATATATAACAAAGACGGAAAGTTTATAGACGCTTGGGGAACACAATACCCCGGCGCTCATTCCGTTAAAATATCGCGAGAAAACGGTGAAGACTTTATCTACATCGTTGATGGTGGTTGGGTATTAGATAGAAATAGACCTGATAATCAATGGAAAAACAAATGGTATAAACAAAGCGGTTTTATTTCTAAATTAACCATTGAAGGTAAATTGGTTTATACCCTTGGCCACCCGTTAACCATTGGTATTTACGAGCCGGGCATGCCTTTTCAACCTACCGACATCACCATAGCACCCAATGGTGATTTATATGTAACTGACGGTTACGGATCTGACTACGTTATTCATTACGACAGCAATGGTCGCTACATAAGACACTGGGGCGGAAAAAAGAACGCTGATAAAAACCTAAACCTTAAAAACACTCACGGTATTGGTGTTGATACACGTGATCCAAATAATCATCATTTACTTATTAGTTCTCGCGCTGAACGCGCACTTAAAAAATATACATTAGACGGTAAATACATAGGCGACATTTCGTTACCAGGTGCTTATGTTGGCGGACCAACCTTTAAAGGTGAAAACTTTTATGCGCCCGTTTGTTGGTCCCATATTGATGGAAAAATGGCACCAAACTCAGGTTTTATTACCATTTTAGATAAAAACAATAAAGTCGTTTCAAATCCAGGTGGTACAAGGCCTCAGTACGAAAATGGCGAGTTAACTACCATGCAAACCACTTACGATGTATTTAACCATTGCCATGCCGTATGTGTAGATGACGACGAAAACCTATATGTAGGCCAATGGAATTCAAACCAAATTTACCCTATTAAATTAGAACGCGTTTAAGTATTAATAATAAGAGCTAAAATGAAAAATTATTTAAAACCACATAAGTTAACCTTACTCGCTGCAACCAGTATTTTACTGCTAGGTTGTAATGATAAAGAACCTGAAATTGAATTTAGCGAACCGCTTCCTGAGGTAGTTGATTTTAATTTTGATGTTAGACCTATTTTGTCTGACACCTGTTTTTTGTGTCATGGGCCTGATTTACCTAATGCGAAAAATGGCTTGAGTTTCGCTTCTTTTGAATTAGCAACGTCCCATGTAACCGACAATGGTATACAGGCACTAATACCAGGTAATGCTGAAGGTAGTGAAGCTTTCATGCGTATTATGTCTACCGACGAAAGTTACATGATGCCGCCTTTATCTTCTAATTTAGTATTAACGCCTCGACAAAAAGCCATTATTAAAAAGTGGATTGACCAAGGAGCTGAGTACAAAAAACATTGGGCTTACATTACGCCAGCTAAAGCAAAAACACCAACCTCTAAGCATGATGAATGGGTCAGTAACCCTATCGACAATTTTATTGCTAAAAAAATAGCGGATAAAGGTTTATCACCCAATACAAAAGCAGAAAAAGAAACCCTAATAAGACGTGTAACGTTCGATCTAACTGGCTTACCACCTACGTTAGAAGAAATAGATAATTTTTTACAGGATACCAGCGAAAACGCCTACGAGAAATTAGTTGATCGTTTAATGGCTTCACCAAGTTTTGGGGAACGTTTATCGGTTGAATGGCTTGATGTTGCTCGTTATGCTGATACCCATGGTTACAGTACAGATTATTATCGTGATATGTCGCCTTATCGTAACTGGGTAATAAGCAGTTTTAACGAAAACCGTCCTTTTGATGAGTTTATTACTTGGCAAATTGCTGGGGATTTACTGCCTAACGCGAGCCAAGATCAAATCTTAGCAACCGCTTTTAACCGTATTCATGCACAAAATGGTGAAGGTGGAATAGTTGCAGAAGAGTTCAGAGTTGAATACGTAAAAGACCGTGTTCAAGCCGTTGGTACTGGTTTACTTGGTTTAACCATGCATTGCGCGCAATGCCATGATCACAAGTACGACCCTATCTCTGCGAAAGACTATTATTCAACCTTTGCTTTTTTCAATAATATTGATGATTCAGGACAAATTTCTTACGACCCTACAGACATTCCTGTACCTACCTTGTTAATACCAACAAGCCAACAAACACAAGAATTAACTCATGTAACCAACGAGATTTCAGATTTATCTAATAAAATAAATATCCAATATAACGCACAAAGCCAACGCTTTAATGCATGGCTAACAGCTAATACTCAAACCATTAAAGAAGCTAAAGGTGAAGATGCGCTTATTGCTCATTTCCCGTTAACCAAACGCGACAACAACAAAACAATAGCGAATAGCGTGACACCTAAAGCCATCGGTAAAGTAATTTTTGGTTCAAATCCCAAGAAAAAAGAAGGCCCTGCGATGGTTCACGTTAATGAAAATGGACGTGAAGCCATTAAACTCAATGGTGACGACCCGCTTTATTTTCCGTCGGTTAACGACTTTGATAGAGCACGACCTTTCAGCGTAAGTATTGATGTAAAACTACCAACCGAACTTGAAGAAGGTGTATTAGTGCATTACAACAAGGCCGGCATTTTATATAACTTTAAAGGCTTTGATATTGGTATTCAAAACAACCGCTGGTTAGTACGCTTAGCCCACACTTACCCTTTTAATGCCATTGCTTTAACCTCTCCAGAAAACGCACAACGTGATCAATGGTTAAACGTAACCATGACCTACGATGGTTCATCGAAAGCAGAAGGTGTTAATTTTTATATTAACGGCAAAGCGGTTCCAATGAATGTTGATAGAGATAACCTATTCAAAGACATTAAACACACGCGTGAAGGTGTTTTAAAAGAAATAGGCATTAAAGTTGGTGCTCGCTGGCGTAGCCGTGGCACTAAAGACGCTTTAGTTGACGATCTAAAAATATATAATAGAGACTTAACCGGTATCGAAATTGCTAATATAAACAATATATCCAATCCTTCTATTTTAAATAACAAAGGTGAACTGTTAGCTTTATTCAACAAAAGTTTTAACCCAGACTATAAAAAAACAGCATCTCAATTAACTGCGCTGCGCCAAAAACAAAACAGCATGGCAGAGCAAGTTCAAGAAATCATGGTAATGAAAGAAATGCCAGAACCAAGACAGGCTTATGTATTGGAACGCGGTAGTTATGCATCACATGGCGAAGAAGTAAGCCCAGGTGTACCAGAAACCATTTTACCTTACGATGAATCGCTCCCTAAAAACAGATTAGGTTTGGCAGCATGGTTAACAGATCCTAAACATCCATTAGTATCTCGTGTAGTAATAAACCGATATTGGCAAATGCTATTTGGCACAGGCATTGTGCGAACGCCTGAAGATTTTGGTAACCAAGGTCAACTACCAACTCACCCGCAGTTATTAGACTGGTTGGCACGAGAATTTGTTGATTCAGGTTGGGACATTAAACACATGTTAACACTCATGGTAACGTCATCAGCCTACCAACAATCCTCTATAGCTAGCCAAGAGTTAATGGAAGCGGATCCTGAAAACAAACTTTATGCACGTGGTCCAACAAACCGTTTAACAGCAGAAATGATCCGCGACAACGCCTTAGCAGCCAGTGGTTTATTAGTCGATTCTATTGGTGGAGAAAGCGTATATCCTTATCAACCAGACGGTATTTGGAAAATGAACAGTAAAACCCCTTACAAGCACGGTTCAGGCAACGATTTATACCGTAAATCAATGTACACCATATACAAACGTAGTGTGCCGCCACCTAATATGACCGCATTCGATGCTCCAATGCGTAGTTACACCGTAGGTGAAAGACAACAAACTAGTACACCATTACAAGCATTAGCCTTACTAAACGATCCGCAAATTATTGAAGCATCACGTGCACTTGCAAGCAAAGCTATCAACCATTCGGCATCACTTGATGAACAGCTAAAGTGGGTATATCGCAAGCTAACGAGTAATCAAGCAACAGATCAAGAGTTAGAGATAATTATCAGTATGTATAACGAAATTAACCAAACCTTTGCGGCAAACCCAGCGCAAGCTGATGAGTTTTTAGCAGTTGGCGATAAACCATTAAAAGCGTCAGACAATAAGGTTCAACTTGCGTCACTTGGTTCAATAGCCAACATGTTAATGAATCACGATGCTGTAGTTATTAAGCGTTAATCACAATACAAGAATTGAAAAGAGAAATATAATGATAAACAGACGTCAATTTTTAAAAGGTGCTTCACTCGGCTTAGGCGCTAGTGCTTTAGCTGGCTACCCTCATCTTGCAGCAGCTACAGCCGCGGCTGAACAAGGTCCAAACCTAGACGGTATTTTAGGTTCACCACACGTACCTGCAAAAGCAAAGCGTGTAATTTATTTATTTCAAAGTGGTGGGCCTTCACAACTAGAAACTTTCGATTACAAACCTATGTTAGACAAACGACATGGGCAAGAACTTCCTGCCGAAGTACGAGGCGAACAAGTATTAACAGGCATGAGTGCTCAACAAACCTCATTGCCTCTAGCACGTTCAGTATTCGATTTTAAACAGCATGGCGAGTCTGGTGCTTGGGTAAGTGAATTACTGCCACATACCGCAAAAATTGTTGATGACTTATGTATCGTAAAATCTATGCATACCGACGCGATTAATCATGATCCGGCTATTACCTTTTTACAAACAGGTTTTCCTATTGCGGGTCGACCCAGTATTGGCGCATGGTTGAGTTATGGTTTAGGTACTGATAATCCAAATCTACCGCCTTTTATTGTTATGGTGTCGAGTAACGCGAGTGGACAGCCGCTTTATTCACGCTTATGGGGTAATGGCTTTTTACCGTCTATACATCAAGGTGTTCAATTTAGAGGTGGTCAAGATCCTGTTTTATATCTTAATAATCCTCCGGGGTTAAGTACCGGTGACCGTCGTTCAATGATGGAAAAATTCAGAAAACTACAAGATCTGCAATACCAAAAATGGAAAGACGAAGAAATTAAATCGCGTATTGCCCAATACGACATGGCCGAACGTATGCAAAAATCAGTTCCTGATGCTACTGATTTTAGCGATGAGCCAGACTGGGTATTTGATATGTACGGGCCGGATTCAAGAATACCGGGCACCTATGCAGCTAACTGTTTACTTGCTAGGCGACTTGCAGAGCGCAACGTTAAATTTACCCAGTTATATCATCAAGGTTGGGATCAACACGACAACTTACCCGGTGGTATAAAAGCTAATTGTGAAAAAACCGACCAAGCATCAGCAGCATTAGTTACCGACTTAAAGCAACGCGGTTTATTAGACGATACCCTTGTTGTTTGGGGTGGAGAATTTGGTAGAACAAATTATTCACAAGGTAAGCTAACAGAAACAGGTTATGGCCGAGATCACCACCCCGGTTGTTTCACTATGTGGATGGCTGGTGGCGGTGTTAAACCGGGTGTATACGGTGAAACCGATGAATTTGGTTACAACATAGTTAAAGACCCTGTACACGTGCACGACTTTCAGGCGACATTAATGCATTTGATGGGGGTTGATCACGAAAAGCTCACCTTTAAATACCAAGGTCGTCGCTTCAGACTAACTGATGTTCACGGTAAAATAGTTAAAGCGATATTGGCTTAGGCTTCCAAAAAAGTTAAATTAAAAATAAGGTAAGAAAACTGTCTTACCTTATTTAATCTACTAATATAAAGTTTATGAAAGTATAATTCGGCTATATTCGGCTAGAAATTCAGAAGTATCACTTAAATAGTTAGGGTAAGCTTTTTCAATAGATTTGAGGTCACGTCCTGCAACAAGTAATACGTTATTATTTATGTTTTGTTTTTTTATTTTCACTATACAAAAAAGGCGAACACCTAAGTATTCGCCTTTCATTTTTTCTTTTTCGTTTAAACGCTTACTACATCCTTGTAGAAACCTTATCGAAATCAATCACACAGCATAAGAGGCTTTTAAACCAACAGATGGGCATATACTCTGTAACCCAAAATACAATAACATTAAAACGTACTAACCTTTGCTATATGTTTTTCAATAGCTAGTTTGGTGTTAAAAAGTATAGGTTAACAACACCGCAGTATTTCCAACCGGTAACACAATAACCTTGTTTAAATTAAAGGTAATATCACCATTATCAGCACTGTAATTACCTGAAGCGAGCAATTCATCGCTATCGACAACACCATTATTATTTTTGTCGTGATAAAGCTTAATAGAGCTAACATCATTTAGTTCATTAATATCCCCTTCTGCTTTAAAAGTTAAGTTATGTAATTGAGCTCCTACCGCATCACTATTTAGTATGGCTTTTAAAACAACTTGTTCACCACTCCCTGTTTTAAATGATGTATCTGCAATCATATCTTTACTTAAAGTTAGCGTTGGAATGATTTCAGCAGGAGGTACTGAATCAGCGATAGCAACTTTTCCTGTGCTCGTTAATATTGCCATTTGGCCAACAGGCATCAGGTTGATTTCAAATACCGGTTTAACTAAATGATCTATTGTCGATAAATCAATGTCGGTAAGGTAATGACCATAACCGGCTTTAAGTGTGATTTTTTTACGGGTTACTTCATTATTGCCATCAAAAACAACGATTTCCGCATCTCGATCTTGGTTTATTTGATATAAAAATGCTAACGCTAGATTATCTTCAGTCAAAACATAATTTTTTATAGTAAAGTTTTCAGTATAAAGTGCAGTTGAGAGGTTATTAACAGATTCAGGCGCTGGAACTATTTGATCTAACTTAATATCATCCACATAAAATTCACTGCCATTTGGAGCATACCAGTATAGTTTTATGTTTTCTTGCTCGCCGGTATTAAACGTAAGAGTAACTTTTTCATAACCATCATTAACCGCTAGCATAGTCACACCAAAACTTATCTCATCTCCATTGTTAGTTTTAGCACCAAAATTCAAGCTACCGCTAATCACGTTAGCATAAGCACTGAAGGTATATTCGGTATTGGTTAATAAAGTAACTACCTTTTCAATTGCACCACCGCCCACAACATGGCCGGCATATGTACCTGTATTCACATTAGTTTGTACAACATCACGTGGTGAGCCTCCCCAACCACTCCAAGCCGTAAAATCACCTGACTCAAAGCCTGAATTGGTGAATAAAACCGAGTCTTTTACAGGTAAATCATCATTAACACCTATATAAAGATATGATCGTATCCAATCATAATATGAGGTATTTATTGCATCGTTCGATAATTCATCATCTGTTGGATAAGGTGTTGCCCAGTTATAGGTTTCCGTTAACATTTGGATTCCCATTGGACGACTATACGGTTTGTTATGCAGCGCTGTACTTACTTTAACTTTGCCTGAAAAGTTATCATTTAAATAGAATTGCACATCATTTTCATTTTTCCACCAAGCTGCAAAAGTATTAAAATTTTGCCAAACTTCTTCGCCATCGGGTAACTTATTATTAACGGGTGTTGAGCCATCACCTTCAGCGACATTAACACCTTTAGCAAAACCCTGACGGTTGCCACTACAATCTGAATACCACACATGAGTATTGTATTGTTGACCATTTCTAAATGACGCTCCCCACTCCTTATCAATAACACCACCAACAGCTTCAGCTATATCGAGTTCCATACTCCATTTATCATTATCACAATCAGCATTTACGTTATTGGGAGATAATAAGTCCTCATTACCATTTGATAGCCAAAAAGTCGTCGACATATTAATACGAGAAGTCTTTAAACGTGCTTCATAATAACCATGGTAAGCGTTTTTCGTAATTGACTGTACAGCCCCTCCAGCAATCGTGTAATTACCATCAGGTACTGCCAATTTATGATTTCTAATTTGCATATTGCCATTACTTACAGAAACAGCACTAGGCTCAAACTTTGCTGGCACTCGACCTTTCCATGTTTCATGGTAATTCCGCCATTTCGTTTTATCTAGGGTGTTTCCATTAAATTCATCAGAGAATTCAGCATTCAGTACCCAGCGTTTACCCGCTTCAGGTTCTGGCGTTTGTGCAATAATTAGAGTTGAAGTTAACGCGGTGGTAATTGTACTTGCTAAGACAATTTTTTTTGTTATATGAGACATCTTATTGTTCCTTATCTAACGTTAGCGTACCGCTATTGATGTTATTCGTATCAACCACAACAGGAGTACTATTTGCTACGGTAGAAATTTCAACATGAGTTAAGCTAACTGAAAAATTTTTTGTTACCTTATTTTCTGTTTTTGGTTGTTCAACTTTATTGATGCTGGTAGCCTTTTTATCGTCTTTACCTCCGCATGCAGTTGTTACAAAAAGAACAATTAGTACTAAAATAACTTTTAAAACACTCACAAAAAACACCTTTTATTTTTTTACATTTAAACCAAACAGATTACATACAACACATCAATAAAATAAATACATTTTTATGAGTAATATGATTCAACTATAATTTTTACTTTATTTATTAAGAATAACAACGGCTAAACAGCAAGGAACTAACATCTTATTGTGCATTTAGTTACTCTATAAAAATACAAACCCAACTAACTACTTATATTAAAAGAAAAACACATAACCTATTGTAATTAACCTCAGCTCGGGATAAGCAAAGTTACTCAACAAGCTATTTTTATGCCTAACGTCGTTGAATTTATTACTAATAGCTAGCTATTAGATAGAAAAATTCGCCTTGTTATACACAAAAATATCAATGTTGAGAGACTAATATAACTTAGGAAAACAACGGTACAGGTTAAGATTTTGATAAATAATAATTTTAATTCATTATCTAACATTCATTAACCCGAGTTGAGGTTAATCATATAAATGTATTATTAAATTTTTTATTGGTATAGGTTTTAGTACCCACAAAAAAACTTACTTTAATTAAGTTGTTATTATTAGGTATTTATATACTCCAACGCTAAGTTAAGTATATATGAGTTAGTTCAGGGTACTGGTTAACCATAAAACCTTTATCGACTTCACTTGACTAGATTACCCGCACAACTTATATATAAACATATAATTTATTATATAAACACAAAAGAGTTACAATGAAATATTTAACCTTATTAATACTTCTCATTTCAACTTCGTTTCTAGCCCAATCTCAAAACAGTAATTACCACAATAATCGCATTGCGATTAGTGCTGATGGTAATAATCAAGCAGATAATTTACATTTTTGGCCAAGAGCCGATCCTGATGATTGGGGAGGAACCCCTTTTGCCCTAGCTATTATTGCCAAGAAGAAACTGCACAACAAACTTGTTCATTACTCATACAATAACTTTATTGACTCGCCAGCTCATACAAGCGATATCAATCAAATGGAAATTGGTGTCGATGGGGCCATCAAGCGTTGGAACTTTGATAAAACTAAATTCTTTGACGTGACTGAAGAATACAATAAAGCTCGAGGTCATTTAGTCAACGAGATTGCTAAATCAACCGCTGCCGATCCTTTGTTTTTTCTGCATATGGGACCTGCTGAATTTTTTTATCGAGTTGTAAAGCAAGTGATAGCAGATGGAAATATAGAAAGCCTTGCTCATGTCACTATCATTTCTCATAGTGGCTACAATGACAATCACTTACGCAGAGGCGATCCTAAATTTGATAAAAAACCTGTATTAGCAAAAAATAGCCATCACAAATTAGAAGATGTTATGGCATTAAGTGGCAACAGATTAAAATATATTCGTATTACAGATCAAAATGTAAAATGGGATGTAAACCAAGGCTGGAACTCAGGTAAAGACTGGACAGTTTGGCATTGGATGAAAAATCATAAAGATAAAAATATTGCATGGATATATAAAAGAATGGAGGAGCATCCTGAAAAAGTCGCTGACGCTTCAGATGCTGGCTTGGTGTATTATCTTGTAACAGGTGACGAAAATGCCACTCCTCTTAAACTTAAGCAGTTTTTCGGAACAGGTATTAACCTTTAATATAAAATACTTTATAAATATAAACGTAAAAAACCTTAATACCGTATAAAAAACTAAACAAAAAGGCGAACACCTAAGTATTCGCCTTTCATTTTTTCGTTTTAACCTTTGCTGAACAGCTTATACTTTATATTTGTTATGCGCTCTGTAACCAAAAACACAAATAACAATAAAACAAATTAGAGGTAAAACAAACGAAGTTTGCACCGATGGAATACCTTCAATAAGAGGAGCTGCGTCAATCATGCTTGCTTGTAATGGTGGCATAAGCGCACCGCCTACAATCGCCATAACTAAACCCGCTGACGCTAAACTTGCATCGTCACCCATGCCTTTAAGGGCAATACCATAAATGGTTGGAAACATTAACGACATACATATTGAAATACCAATTAAACAATATAAACCAGCATAACCACCTAAGAAAATAGTACCTAACGACAACACAAAGCCACCAGCTGCAAGTAACATTAATAGTTGCCCAGGGCGAACAAAACTCAATAAGAAAATACAAATAAATCGGCTTGCTAAAAACACGCCCATAGCAACCATATTATATTGTTGTGACTCTGCTGCAGTTAAGCCGACTGAGGTCATGCCGTAATGAATAATAAACGTCCAACACATAATTTGTGCGCCAACATAAAAGGCTTGTGCTAATACCCCTTCTAAATAACATTTATTAGCGATTAAACGACAGAAAGTTTCTTTTAATTCTTTAAGTGTTAACGGGTGATCGGTAGAAATAGTTTTAGGTAACTTATTAAATAAAAACACAACAAATAACACAGCAACAACCGCTGCAATGGCAATATACGGACCACGCACAGTCACTAAATCTGCTGCTTGCATCGCTTGATGTGCAACAGGATCAGCTACCGAGAAATCTTGAATAGCTTGTGTTAATTTTCCGTCCACGACTGACGGCAACATGTTCGCATAGTCAGGATTTGCTGCTTTTTCTGCTAATCTAAACTCTTCAACTTTTAACTCACCAAGAATATAACTAGAGGCTACAAACATACCGGTAAGTGAACCGATAGGGTTAAACGCTTGCGCTAAGTTTAAGCGCTGTGTTGAAGTGTCCGGATGCCCCATAGATAAAACATAAGGGTTGGCTGTGGTTTCTAATAAAGCTAGACCACAAGTTAAAATCCAAAGTGCAGCTAAAAAGTAATTAAACTCCATAGTAATGGAAGCAGGAAGAAATAATAACGCCCCTGTCGCGTATAGCCCAAGACCAAGTAATATCCCTGATTTATAAGAAAATCGACGAATAAAAATTGCCGCAGGAATAGCCATAACACCATAACCCAGATAAAAAGCAAACTGCACTAAACTACTTTGAGCATTTGAAATAAGAAAAATATCTTTAAATGCTTTTACAAGTGGATTGGTTATGTCATTTGCAAAACCCCATAAAGGGAATAACGAAGCCACCAATATAAAAGGTACTATATATTGTGCTTCTAAAATTTTAGGTTTTGAAGACTGCTCTTCATTGTTAGCCGTTGACGGTTCGCCAATGGTTTCGTTCACGCTTGTGTTCATCTATGTCCCCTATTTATAAACAACCTAAGTTATTTATATATAAATTATATTATTTTTATAACTCTTGTTTTAATTATGGTTTGCTTTTATTACATGCTGCACTGACTTTTACGTACAATACCGTTATTAATTTACCACCCTAAAGAATGTTCCTTTCTAAATAAAAAATAGCAAGTTTCAGGTTTGATAATATTACGGCTAGACCATTAAGTAAAGATTAACATTTTTATATATAAATGATATAATTTACTCACGATCATATTTAAGAATTTTATTAACGTGAAAAACTCTGAAAATAATTTACTTCGCCAAGTAATCAAAGTACATAATGATGACAATGTTGCCGTTGCCATTTCTATTCTTGCTCAAAGCACTGTTTTATCTAAAGAATACAAAAATGTAACGCTCAGCCAAGAGATACCTAAAGGCCATAAACTCGCGTTGAAAAACTTAAAGCAAGGCGATGATGTTGTTAAATATGGTTTTGTTATTGGCCAAGCGACAGCTGATATTGCCGCGGGTTCTCATATCCATAGCCATAATTTATCTACTAAGTTAAACGGTAGTGAAACCTATCATTATGATCAAGAGCCTACTCCCTTAGCTGATAAAACAGACATGCCTACCTTTAAAGGCTATGTACGTAAAAATGGTAAGGTTGGTATCCGAAACGATTTATGGATCATTAATACCGTAGGTTGTGTAAATCAGTCTGCAAAACGCATAACTGATTTATGTAAAAGACAGTTTGAAGGTCGTGCTGATGAATTTGTGGCACTAACACACCCATTCGGTTGTTCTCAATTAGGTGATGATTTATCAAATACACGTAATCTGTTAAGTAGTTTAATGCAAAATCCGAATGCTGGTGGCGTATTAGTTATTGGCTTAGGTTGTGAAAACAATCAGTTATCTACATTAATGTCTGAAACTAAAGATATTGATACCAAGAAAGTACGTTATTTCAACTCCCAAGAAGTAGACAACGAAATTGAAGTGGGCTTGAAATACGTTGAAGAATTACTGAATGAAATGGACAAAGACGTTCGCACCGAAGTACCGGTATCGCAACTTACATTAGGCATGAAATGTGGTGGTTCAGACGGTTTTAGTGGTTTAACAGCAAACCCTGTTGTTGGCCGAATTACTGATATGCTCACCCAATACGGTGGTCGCGTTATTTTAACCGAAACCCCTGAAATGTTTGGTGCTGAACAAGTGCTTATGGACAGAGCATGTAGTAAAGAAATTTACACTGAAATTGTTGACCTTGTGCAAGAGTTTAAAGATTACTTTATTAGAAACAATCAACCTATTTACGAAAACCCATCACCGGGTAATAAGGCTGGTGGTTTAACCACATTAGAAGAAAAATCTCTTGGCGCCATTCAAAAAGGAGGCAAAGCCATTATTAATGAAGTGATTGGTTATGGTAAAAAAGCGTCTTCTGGCAAAGGATTAACCTTGTTACAAGCGCCTGGAAACGACGCGGTATCATCAACCGCCCTTTCAGCTGCAGGAGCTAATATCATTCTCTTTACCACAGGTAGAGGAACTCCATTAGGCTTTCCTGTTCCTACCGTAAAAATATCGTCGAATACAGATTTAGCGACGCGTAAAAAACATTGGATTGATTTCGATTCAGGCCAAATATTAACGTCTGATATGAGTATTGATGAATGTGCCGAACAATTATTTAGTTACTTACTAAAAGTTGCATCAGGTGAAAAAACAAATAACGAGATTAACGATAATCGTGAAATTTCTATTTGGAAAAACGGTGTAACTTTATAAGCACCTATTAAAAAATAATATAAAAAGGAGAGATGAGCTGATCATCACTCCTTTTTCTTCTCATTTATTTACGCCATATTCAGCATCAAGGTTATCCATAAACCTAACACCATAAAAACAGCGGCCCAAAAAACAATAATACGATGTAGTAAATGATTATAAGTAATGTGAATATAAGCATGCATTACGCGCAGTATCACAAAAGCCCACGCAAAGTATAAACCGACAACACTAGAAATATTTAAAGCAACGTAAAATAAACATCCCACATAAAATAATACCGGTACTTCAAACTGGTTATTAAAACAACGCGTGGTTTTAATAACGCTCTCAGGAAAACTTTCAGCATCCATTAATTTATACGCTTTGGGATTAACTTTACGTGCTTTTACGCTATTTACACGTGTAAAAAATGCAACAATTCCGATAACTAATGTAAGTAATACCATAAAAAATACAGGGTAAATCAATGAAAACTCCTTAACGGCTATAATAATGTAAATTAAAACAATTATACCTCCTTCACATAAAATTATAGATTTAAATCAATTCCCTCCATCTTTTATTGGTTCATCACTAATAAAAACGTATAATACGCGCTTATTTATTTTCATGAACAAGGCATATAAATGACAACATATTGGTACAAAGAACCATGGGCTTGGTTGGTATTCGCATTACCCTTCTCGGCCGTAGTTGCAGGTATTGCTACTTATATTATTGCCAACCACGAACCTGATCCACTGGTAGTTGGTAACTATTACAAAAAAGGGAAAGCAATTAACTTAGAGTTAAGTAAAATAAAATTAGCTCAAAAACTAGGCATGAAATTTTCTCTTACATTAAAAGATAATGAACTCGTGATAAAACCTACGGGTATTGAAAAAGAATTTTCATTACTTAGCGTTAATTTTTATCATCCTACACAAGAAGAAAAAGACTTCGCTTTAACGTTAACTCCAGATGGCGATGGCAATTTTAGACATCACTTAGATCATGACGTTAAAGGTAAGTGGCAAATTACCTTATCTACTTTTGATAATAAATGGAAAATTCAAAACACGATATATTTACCTCAAGCTTCAGCTATTAGTATTGAGCCTGCACCTAAAGACAGTTAAACCTTCATGTTAGTTTAGTCATATTACCCAGTTAATTATGACTAAACTAATTATTGATAAACTCACATTACTGAAATAAAACAACCTATGTCATCTTTGTGTTTCCATTGCGGTGAAGCTATTCCTAAAGGTATAGATTTATCAGTTAAAATAGATAACGTTATACAACCTATGTGCTGCATAGGTTGCGAAGCCGTTGCTTCTGTTATTGTTGAAAATAATTTAACGGAATATTATCGATACCGCACCGAGCCAGCCAAAAAAGGCGAACAACTGGTTCCACAACAGTTACAACGTAATCAATTATTAGATGACGAAAGCTTACAAAACGAATTTACCTTTAAAACTAACGAATACAAAGAAGCTATTTTAACTATTGATGGTATTAGTTGTGCTGCCTGCGCATGGTTAATTGAAATGCAGCTATCGAAAACCACAGGCATAGTTTCTATTACCGTAAATGCAACCACACAACGCGCAACCGTTAGATGGCAAGATGATAAACTAAAGTTAAGTGAAATATTAAAACGCATAGACAGCATCGGTTATAAAGCACTTCCCTTTAAAGCCAGCCAAATCGAAGAACTAAACAAAGCTCAAAGTAAATCATTTATCAAGCGTTTAGGCGTTTCAGGCATTTTAATGATGCAGGTATTAATGATTGCCGTAGGATTATATTTTGGCGCGTTTTCAGATATGTCTGAATACAACCTTGTTTATTTAAGATGGGCTAGCTTAATTTTAACTTTACCTATAGTTACCTACGGCGCTTTTCCTTTTTATAAAGGTGCGATAAATACATTAAAAATAAAACGCCTTTCAATGGATGTTCCTGTTTCTATTGCTATAACTCTTGCTTTTTCTGCCAGCGCTTGGGCAACGGTTAGTCAGCAAGGAGAAGTGTATTTTGAATCAGTCGCCATGTTTACTTTCCTATTACTTATTGGCAAGTTTTTAGAGTTTAGAGCGCGAATGCGAGCCTCTCATGTTTCGGCTAATTTACTCAAGCTAATGCCGATGACCGCAACCAAGCTTGTTTCTATCACTGACGATAAAGGCACAACTCAACAAGAAAAATTAATAGCCGCGAAACATTTAAAGAAGTTTGATCTTGTATTGATCAAGCCTGGTGAAACTGTACCTGCCGATGGCATGGTTATTTCAGGTACTAGCCAAATTAATGAATCGATGTTATCTGGTGAACAAACACCTGTTAACAAAAATATTGGCGATAATGTTTTAGCGGGTACCATTAACGGCGATGGTAATATTACGGTTGAAGTAAAAAAAGAAAATCAATATTCATTCTTAAACCAGATGATACGTTTAAGTGAATCGTCTCAAGCCCATAAACCTAAATTAGCCAAGCTTTCAGACAAAATAGCACAATATTTTGTCGCAACAATTTTACTTACCTCAATAGCAACGGCTATTTATTGGCAAATACACTTACCTGAAGAAGCCTTTTGGATAACGCTTTCGGTATTAGTGGCAACCTGCCCTTGTGCTTTATCGTTAGCCACACCAACCGCATTAACTTGCGCAACAGTTACACTAAATAATAAAGGTATCTTGATAAAGTCAGCCCACGTAATGGAAACCTTACCTAACGTTAATTGTTTTGCTTTTGATAAAACAGGCACGTTAACCACGGGTGAGTTTACTATCAGTAAGGTGGAATTATTTGATCGTGCGTTTAGCGAAAAACAAGTATTAGCTATTGCTGCTGGATTAGAATCTCACTCAGAACACCCTATCGCAAAAGCATTTATTAAACATAGAGACTTTTCTCTTAATGTCACCCAAATAGAAGTAACACCCAGTTCAGGCGTTTCAGGTAATTATCAAAACGAAACCTACCAAATAGGTAAACCCAGTTGGTTATTACCCACCCTACGTTTAGCCGATTCAGAAGCTAATGTGAATAATGCTCAATGCGTATTGGTAACAGGCGAACAACTTATCGCTGCCTTTTACCTAGAAGACAGTGTAAGAGATAACGCCGCTAGCTTAATTAAAAACTTGCATGACCAATCAATATCAACCTTAATGCTTTCAGGCGACAATAAAGCCGGTTGCGATAAAACACAGTCTGTTTTGCATTTATCTCAAGCTCACAGTAATTTAAGTGCTAAAAATAAAGTTGAGCTATTAAAAGCCAAACAAGTTGACCATATTGTTGCCATGGTGGGTGATGGTGTCAACGACACGCCTGTATTTAGCGCGGCTCATATAGCCATAGCCATGGGAAGTGGTACAGATATTGCGAAAAACGGCGCAGATATTATATTATTAAACAGTGATTTAACTAATATTACTGCGTTAAAACTCATTGCTCAAAAAACTAAAAAAATTATTTGGCAAAACTACTTATGGGCATTTGGTTATAATGCCTTAGTGTTGCCGTTAGCAATGGCTGGCTATATTACGCCTTACCTCGCAGTTATTGGTATGTCAGCCAGTTCCATATTGGTTGTGACTAACTCACTGCGCTTACTTAATATCAAAAAAGATACAAAAGGCTAATATATTCAATGAGCATAATTTACGTATTAATTCCTATCGCGGTACTATTAACGGCTATTGGCCTTTATCTTTTTTTCTGGGCAGTTAAAACAGAACAATTTGATGATCTTGAAAAACAAGGTTTAAGTATTTTGTTTGACGAAAATGACGATCAAGCAGCTGATAAAAATAAATCAACATCAGAATTAATATCAGAAAAGAATAAAAACACCAACGCATCAAATCAACCAAAAGATAGTTAATGAACATTGATTATTTTTCAGCCTTTATTATAGGCATTTTGGGATCTGGCCATTGCTTAGGAATGTGTGGTGGCATAACCTCAATGCTAACCTCTGCTCTACCTAAACATTCGTCGTACTCAAAAACACTTTTAGTTTTCAGTTATAATTTTGGTCGCATATTATCTTATACCCTAATTGGCGCAATAGTTGGTTTTACAGGTTCTGTCGCGGCTAAAAATCTTGGCGTACCTTTAGCTGGTTTACGCGTAATATCCGCTCTATTTCTTATATTTTTAGGACTTTATATTGGCCAATGGCTTATGTGGTTAAATAGAGTTGAACGCTTAGGTAAATTTATTTGGCAATATTTATCACCTTACTCCAAACGTTTAATACCTGTAGACTCACCACAAAAAGCCATAGGTTTAGGTGCGCTATGGGGCTGGTTGCCCTGTGGTTTAATTTATTCAATGCTAACATGGTCATTAGCTAGTGGCAGCGTAACTACGGGCGCATTAATTATGACTAGCTTTGGCTTAGGAACCCTACCAGCATTGCTTATTATGTCGTATAGCTTAATCAAAGCAAAAACGCTACTTAACCACCCCTTATTTAGAAAAACAATGGCAATAAGCCTTATCGGTTACGGTATTTATACCTTGTACTTGCTCGTTTAATCGATTGCATATAGATGAAGGTTAGAATATGATCCAAATCAATTAACCTTTGATTAAGTATGGACATTATGGAAAACAACAATTGCTCAGGAAAACAACACATCCATTGTCAAAACTGTAGTATTAGTGAATTATGCCTTCCATTTTCGTTAAACGAGCAAGAACTTAATACGCTTGATAATATTATTGACCGTAAAAAGCCTATCCATAAAGGTGAGCAAATTTTTCAAGACGGCGACGAAATGAAATCTCTTTATGCCATTCGTTCTGGTACATTTAAAACCTTTACCGTTAATGAGCAAGGAGAAGAACAAATTACAGGGTTTCATCTAGCAGGTGATTTATTAGGTTTTGACGCCATTGCCAATTCAGAACATCCTAGTTTTGCTAAAGCACTGGAAACATCAATGGTATGTGAAATTCCATACGACACGTTAGACTCTATTTCTAACACTATGCCAAAGCTTAAAAAACAAATATTAAAAATGATGAGCTCTGAAATTCGTTCAGATCATGAAATGCTTATGTTACTTAATCATAAAAATGCAGAGCAACGATTAGCAACTTTTATTAGTACGTTAAGTAAAAGATATCATGAACGAGGATTTTCTGCGTCTGAGTTTAGATTAACCATGACACGTGGCGATATAGGTAACTTTATTGGTTTAACGGTTGAAACGATTAGCCGCTTACTGAATAGGTTTCATAAAAATGGTTTAATCGATGTGAGTGGCAAACTGATTACCATTAAAAATATTGAAAAGCTTAACGAAGTTGCTTCACTGTAATTCGATATATACCCGTTACCAATCAAGAGGCTATTTCAGAGTGCTTGAGCGATATCAATTCAAGGCAACGCTTTGTGATAATGGTTACTCCCTTATGAAAAGCGTTGTTGATGAAGTGATTTTGCTCAAGCGCTTCTTCGATGGGTCTAAAACAATTTATGCTTCGTTATTAACTTTAGTCAGGTTCCTACACGGATGTAGGACATTAGGGTAACGCAGGAGCAGTTACCGAGAATAGCCATGACGTAAACTTAATGCCTTGCATACATGGATGTAGACCTTAGATTTTGTTTGGAACGTAAAATCTGTGCTTAAATTGTTTTTAGTTCCCACTGAAACCTGCATCTTGAATGATAACGGGTATAAACAACAGTAGTAAAAGGTACGTTATTATTACTGTTGTTAATCTCCGTAAAAGATCTATTTTAAATTTCATATTCCCCTCTTCATCAAGATATTATTAATTAAGAATATCTTGATGTAAAACAATTAAAAAACACTCGTTCATACACTATACTGATACTCATGGTATTATAAATACGAGCTAAATAATTGGGGACGATATTATGAAAAAGTATCAAAATATACTAACGGTTATTGATCCTACGACAGACGACCAAAAAGCGTTAAAGCGTAGTATTGAACTAGCACAACATACTAAGGCTACTATCACAGCCTTCTTATCTATTTTTGATTTTTCTTACGAAATGACCACCATGTTATCAAGCGATGAACGTGAATCTATGCGACAAACCGTTATAGACGATAGACACCAATGGCTTAATAACATTATCGAACAACTCGATACAGAGTCACTTACTATCAACACCAAAGTTGTTTGGCACAACAGACCTTTTGAAGCAGTGATCAGCGAAGTGCTTGATCATAATCACGACATTGTTATTAAAGGTACTCACGAACACGACAAACTAAAATCCGTTATATTTACGCCTACCGACTGGCATATTTTACGTAAATGCCCTTGCCCTGTGTTATTAGTTAAAGATCATTTATGGCCTGAAAACGGCAATATACTTGCAGCAATAAATGTAGGAAGTGATGAAGAAGAACACCTTTCGCTTAACCATAAAATCACCTCACAAGCGAGCGACTTAGCAAAAACAATAAACGGTAACGTGCACATTGTTAATTCTTATCCCGGTACGCCTGTTAACATCACCATAGAAATACCTGAATTTAACGCGGTAGAATACAACGATACTATGTTAAAACATCACCAAGATGCGATGACAGAACATTGTGAAAAATACCAGATAGCGAAAGAGAACACCTACGTTCAAGAAGGTTTACCTGAAGATGTTATCGAAGAAATTGCCAACCAAATCGACGCAGAATTAGTGATTTTAGGCACGGTAGGTAGAACAGGATTATCAGCCACATTAATAGGCAATACCGCTGAACACGTAATAGATCGACTGAACTGTGATGTACTCGCGTTAAAACCTGATGGATATGAATCACCTTTTGTTAAGTAATAAAAACACTAATAAAGTAGCTAATTACTATTTTAGTTACTTTATTACCTATTACATCTAAATCAACTTAACTCTACTTTAACTAGCTTAGTAACCAAGTCCTCCTATTTGTAGTAATATTAAATTGATCCCTCGCCAATAACAAAACTCAATTAGCGATATATAACACTACAATTAACAAATCAATCTATTGATTTTATTATTAAAGTTGTGTAATGTTAGTTTCGTATTTAGGGAAAAAATATTATATAAAAGGAAATTATTATGAACAAACTCATCTCTATATTAGGTACCCTTACCTTTTTATCTTCAACATCTGCATTAGCTGATACTCTTACGTTTTCTGGTGCAACTCACTGTAATGAAGATGTAGTTAAACATGCAACTGCATTTAATAACTTAAAAACGGCTGAAGGCGCCTTAAATGCCCTATCAACTATTTCTTCTGAGTCTGTAGGTCCAACCGAACAAGGTTACTTTATCTTTGATCCTCAATTTGAAAGAACCACTAGATACTTCAATTGTAGTGTCCCTCTAACAGCCAATATGGGTAATATTTCACTTAACGTTTATGGCAAAGTCAATGGTATACAACAAGCACCAGGTGGGTGTCTAATTTCACGTATACGGAAAGTAAACGATGGAGGAATACCTAAATGGTTTAGATTTGGGACTGGTGAAGGTTTTGATTGGAGTACTATTACAAACTATAATATAACAGGTGAGCAGTTTGTAAATTATAGTACAAATAATATTAATAACAATTATGAAGCTGACAGTACTTTAGAATTAAAATGTCGTACAACATGGTCAGGCGGTAGCGTATCGATTGGTCAGATAGCAGTAACGTACTAACAATTAAATAAATTTTCTCCCTAAATACTCTAGAGTTATTAATATAACTCTAGACTCTTTTAATTCTCCTCTTACCTAGTTTATTAAGAACAAACCTTTAGGTATAATGCGCTCGCTATTAACGTGAGAACATATATGAACGCTTTACCTACAACACCTGAAGTATCACTAACATCCGAGCAAGCCATACAACTATCTAAGCTAGAAAAACGCTTACGACGCAATGTGGGTCAGGCGATCGCTGAATACAATATGATTGAAGACGGCGATAAAGTCATGGTGTGTTTATCGGGAGGTAAAGACTCTTTTTCAATGCTAGATATTCTGCTTAAATTACAAAAAGCTGCTCCTATTCATTTCGAAATCGTTGCAGTTAATTTAGATCAAAAGCAGCCGGGTTTCCCTGAACATATTCTTCCTGAATATCTTGAATCGTTAAATATTCCTTATTACATAGTTGATAAAGATACTTATTCTGTTGTTAAAGAAAAAATATCAGAAGGAAAAACCACTTGTGGTTTATGTTCGCGCTTACGCAGAGGAACCTTATATTCATTTGCTGAAAAAATAGGAGCCACTAAAATAGCACTTGGCCATCATATGGACGATATTGTTGAAACCATGTTTCTCAATATGTTTTATGGTGCAAAACTAAAGTCTATGCCTCCAAAACTTCGCTCTGACGATGGCAGAAATATTGTGATTAGGCCTTTAGCTCACTGCAGAGAGCAAGATATTTTAGATTATTCTAACTTTCAACACTACCCTATCATTCCTTGTAATTTATGTGGTTCACAAGAGAACCTTCAAAGACAAAACATTAAAGCCATGCTAAGCGAATGGGATAAGCAAACACCCGGACGTGTTCAAAATATATTCAAGTCACTCAAAAATGTAAGTTTAAGCCAATTAGCAGATACTGACCTATTCGACTTTTCAAACCTTGCCATAGATAGAACTGAAAAACGGAAAGCATATGAGTTTTCTGATGAAGTAGTATCATCTACAAACATAGATGAAAACCAGTTTATTAACATTACCAATATCTCATAAAATATTAATAACAAAATAATTTATCTTAAAGGTGTCTCTCAAAATAGTTTCACTATAGTAGCGCACCTCATCAACTTATATGATAAGTCATCTGAACTCGGCTTGATAAATGCTTCTCTAACAGCTATTTTTCCTAACTTCTACGTTAAATTTACTTGCAATAAAAGATAATGCTTTTTATAAGGGAACGACCATTATTACAAAGCACTGCCTTGAATTGATATAGCTCAAGCACTTTGAAATAAACTCTTGAGTAGTAACGGGTATACTTCAATTCATTAATAACAGATTAAACCGAGTTCAGATTAAGTATTATATTACGTTAGGTAAGTTTTCACCTCGTAACTTACCTTAGCCCATTCTATAAACGCCTTATAAAAAACATCCCCTCTCAAACACATCAAAATATCAAACCAAAATTCAGGTTAGGTAGTTTTTAAGTAAGTTATTTTCTGAAAATGGGTTGCAATAACCTAACTTTAGAATGATAATGCGAATCGATCTCATTCGCACTACGTAAAAATGTAAAATGTATATAAAAAATAGCATATCAACTCTGGTATTTATGTTAGCCATAAGTCCCCCTATTCAAGCATCATCAAAGCCCGAAGGTGCAGAACACATTGTTATAACAGGAACACGAACAGCCAAACTATTAAGTAACTCACCTGTTTTAGTAGATGTTATTGATGGTGAAACTCTTGCAAAGGTTAGTAACGGCACCTTAGCACAAGCACTAAATTATATTCCGGGTGTTGTGGTAAAGCGCAGCGCTAAAGACGGCTATAACATTCAAATGCAAGGATTCGATGGTGACCATGTTTTAGTCTTAATTGATGGTCAACCTATTGTTAGCCCAACCGGTTCATCAGCCGATTTAGACCAAGTACCCGCTAATAACATAGCTCAAATAGAAGTTATTCGCGGTGCAGCGTCGGTGATGTACGGTAGTTCGGCCATGGGAGGTGTGATAAACATTATTACCCAGAAAACAAACCAACCTACACTTGCACTTGATTACGACGTTAGCCAGTATCAGGGGAATGCCATCAAAAATGGTGATCTTAACCACACCATTAAAATGAATGCGGTTGATAACTTCTCTGGTTGGCGTACACAACTTAATGCGCTACTTATCGACGATCAGGGTTTTGACTATGACAATACAACTGTGAGTCAAGACGCCGCTAGCGTAGAAAAAAAATTCATCACCTTAAGCACCAGTAAAACCCATAACAACTTAGCGACAAGTGCTAAGTATCAATGGCTCAGTGATAAGAAACTACGTGACACCTCTGCAATACCTGGACAAAGTCAGATAATTTATTACCAAACAGATGTAACCCAGCAACAAATAGAGCTAGGTTTAAAAAGTGCTGCAAGCCCAAAAACTCCATGGCAGATCAACGCCAGATATATTAATCATCAAGAAACGAGTGGCCAGTCAAACAGTATTCGAGACTCGAGTATCAAGTTATCTGAAATTAACGCTCAAAAAGTTTTTCAGTTACACCATATAGAAATAGTTACCGGCGGTGTGATTCATGCTGACCAGCTAGATCAATATAAGCCTGCTGACGGTGTTATTGAAATAGACAATGAAAGTCGAGAAAGTGTAGAAATTTTTGCTCAAGGCAACTGGAGCAAATCCAACGATCAAATACTCGCAGGAATACGCAGCCAATACGATTCAGATTTTGGCTGGCATAACGCCCTACGCCTGAGCACAATGAAAAACTTTACATTCGGTAAAAGCAGCCTGCAATGGCGTGCAGGCATTGGTCAAAGTTATCGCGTACCTAACTTAAAAGAACGTTTCTATATTTTTGATCACAGCGCTCTTGGCTACATGGTTTTAGGTAATAAAAACCTTAAACCAGAAACAGCCAATTCAATGAGTTCAAGTTTAACCTTTAATACCAGT
The DNA here is from genome assembly GCF_055808995.1 of Pseudocolwellia sp. G5-9. Taxonomy (NCBI): domain Bacteria; kingdom Pseudomonadati; phylum Pseudomonadota; class Gammaproteobacteria; order Alteromonadales; family Colwelliaceae; genus Pseudocolwellia; species Pseudocolwellia sp. G5-9. The sequence continues at coordinate 374,340 of NZ_CM147893.1, read as the reverse complement.
ATTGCCGATAACACAGTTGACCTGCGCAGTGATATTAGTGTGCATTATTCAAAAACAGACGATCTTATCGACTCGATTATAGATCCTAAGCTTTCAGAAGAAAGTAGCTTATCAATATACCAATATCAAAATATTAACAAAGCCAAAATACACGGTATCGATATCAGCAGTCAATTAACCTTTAACCAATGGAAGATGCAGTTAAATTACAGTTACTTAACTAGTGAAGATGAAAAAAATCAGCGCTTACTTTCTCGCCCGCGCCATCAAATAAAATTCAACATAAATTACGACATAGATGCCTACGATATCGAATTTATTGCCTATGCCGTTTACCAAGCCGGTGAAGCCGTACCCGATAGCTATCAAGCTGTAGAAAACAATGAATTCACCACCGTTAATGCGCTATTAAATCAAGCATTAACCACGCAATTATCTTGGCGCATTCGTGTTGACAACATTTTTGACGAGCATAAAAGCCCGTCGACAAATAATCAAAATCTATTTGATGCAAGACCTGTTAGTAGCCGCACCATCAGTGCTGGCATTAGTTACCAATTTTAATAAACTCTAGGATAATCACATGACATTTAACGCAAACATCAGCCATACATTTAAATTAAGCAGCTTAGCACTGTGTGTTTTACTAACCGCTTGTGGCGGTGGAAGTGACTCAAGTAAAGAAACTACTCCAGAACCTACACCAACTCCTGCACCTACTGCACCAGAGCAAGGTGCGATCAGTGGCCCACATAGCACAGGTAGTGTTAGCGAACCGATCTTTGTTTATTACGATTTAGAAACTAAAGCCGTTCTTGAGCTCACCGAAGAGCAAGCAGCAACCAATTCAGTATGGGATATGGCCTTTAAGCGCAGCGGCATTTACTTAAATCAACATAGTGAAAATACAGTCAAAGCTTATGCAACAGGTAATAACAGCGAATTTTTTAACGCTGATGGCAGTGCAATTGCTGCCAGCTTTATTGCTGCAAACGCAGACACTGAATTAGATGACTACTTAGCCGTTAAAGCCATTGATATTCCTACAGATGACACTCAATTTATTGGTGATGTTACATCAAACATTATTGAAGGTTTTTACGATTACAATACCACTACACATGTGGTCACGGCAGCACAAAACCATTACTTTATTGTAAATTCAGATGACGCATTCACTAAGTTTAGAGTAACTGACATTGTCACCGCTGGCATAGGTATTGGTCAATTCACGTTACAAACAGCTTACCAAGGTAGCAGTGATGCAGCCTTCGCAGCAGAACAAGAACTGGTTATCGATGCAGCGTTAACTTGTTCGGGTGATGTAACCCATGTTTATGTAGATTTTGATACGAACCAAGAAGTTACCAACGCCGATGATTGGGACATTAACTTGCCCTGTGCTACCGATAAAGTCTCTGCTGATTTCACCATCAATATTGCCGATGATGCTCAAGCGATACAAGACTTTGACAACAACTACAATGCCATTGACCCAACAGCCGTTTCATTCTACGACTTTCAAGAAAATAGCCACACCATCAAGGCTTTTGACAACACACCTTGGTATCAATATGCCCTAAATGGTGGTCACTTATTATGGTCACAATTTGATGTTTACTTAATTAAAACACCAACAACCGTCCATAAGTTTCAATTAACAAGCTATTACGATGCCGATGGAATTTCTGGCAACATCAGTTTTAGAGCTGATGAAGTCAATGAACTTGCTGGCGAAGCAAGTAATTAAAACCAACCTGTAAACCTCATACTCAAGGCACACATTCTGTGCCTTGAGTCACTGACTCACCCTTAATGAATTTATCTTAATACCGCTAGGAAATTATTATGATCGATCTAATCGAACAAACCATGTACCAGCTGTCAGATTTTTTTATGGCACCAGTACTCTGTCTTATCGCTTTACTTTTTGTTTATTCACTATTTGCTACCGGACAGTTTTTCAGCCAAACAATACAACGCCGTCGTCACTATCAAGCATTTATCCAATTACTTAACGATAATTTAGGCAAAAATCCTGAACTAACGCTAAACGGTTATCCAATGGCAAGCTTAGCCAATGAAGTACCTACAATCAGCCAAGATCAACTTGATGTTGCAGCACTGAAAGAGCTAGAAGGTGTACGTAACGTTAGCCGACTTGCGCCAATGTTAGGCTTAATCGCTACTATGATCCCAATGGGGCCTGCATTAAAAAGCTTAGCCGATGGCAATATACAAGGCATTAGTGAAAATCTGATTGTAGCTTTCTCTGCAGTTATTTTTGGTTTGATTATCGCGTCAATTACCTTTTGGATAGCTTCAGTGAAAAAACGCTGGATGGTTGAAGAACTTGTGGCCTTAATGCCGCTGATCAACAACCAAGCGCCAGAAATTAACCAACCAGCACTCACCTTACCTGTACAAGCCGTGGAGAAAAACTATGAGGTTGCTTGATGAAGACGAAGGTATTAACCCTGCGCTATCAGTAGTTAATTTAGTTGATGTGTTTTTAGTGCTCGTTGCCGCTTTACTCATCGCCATCGCACAAAATCCATTAAATCCCTTCCTAGCTGAGGATGTCACTGTCATTAAAAACGAAGGCAAAGAGAATATGGAAATTATCGTCAAAAAAGGCAATACCATCGAAAGCTTCAAAAGTGATGGAACAACGGGAGCAGGTACAGGTAAAAAAGCCGGTACAGCTTACGAAATGGCAGACGGCAGCATGATTTACGTAAAAGAATAGTGATATTATCCAATGAAAAACCTTTTAATTAAAATTTCCATCTTACTATTTTCCGTCATTAGCTTTATTAGTAATGCCGTCACAGATAGTGTTAGCAACAAAAGCACAAACCATAGTGTACTTTTTGTCAGTACCGCTCATACCAACACAGCCAAAATAACGCTGTTAAAAACCGTTGCCGATAAAAAAACCAACTCAACATGGAACATTCAGCAAAAATCAGCTAAATCATTATTACAAACTGCCAATCAAGCAGATGCCCTTGCTGCACTATTCAATAAATATGACTTAGTTATTCTTGATGCGGTTTCGGTACGAGAAGCCAGCGCGGCCTTTGATAGTTATAACAATGCAGTAGTTAAAACAAACACTAACATTGTTGCTTTTAACTACTTACAAAACGCCAGCCTTAATAAAGGCTTAGACGCTGATAGTGCTAGCACCTTACAAGATTATTGGATGAATGCTGGCCGACGTAATCTCGATAACATGTTGTCATATATCTCACTAAACATTATTAAATCAGCAGGCCAAGGCAATGCTTTAGTACAAAATACCGTGCCTACTCCAATTATTTTTCCACAGCAAGGTATTTACCATCCAGCGCTAGAGAGCTTAATCATTAACGATTTAGCGACATATAAACAGCACCGTCCAGCAAAGCCTCAGCAACCTAAAATAGCAATACTATTACAACGAACACTGATTGAATCTGAGCAAACGCAATTAATTGATGCCACCATTGCCCAATTAGAAGCTAAAGGTGCTTATGTTGTACCCTTCTTTTTCAAACTGAGTCCTGTTACCAGCGACTATAGCCACTTACTGCAACTGCCAATGACTAAGGATGGTCAAGTTATTGGCCAACAAACCGATGTAGATTTGATCATTAACTTTCGTAACATCCATTGGGCTAACCAACGTAAAGTCGAATTTGAAAAATTCAATGTACCTGTCATGCAAGCGATGACTTACTATTCTGGCGATAAGGAAACATGGGAAAATGACATGCAAGGCGTTAGTGCCAATATGATGTCATTTACCTTAGTGCTACCAGAGAATGCCGGCGTAATCGATCCTATGATCGTAGCCGCGAGGAACATGAGCGACCAGAATATCGAAGTTATCGACTACCAATTAGAGCATTTAGTGAACAAAGCGATTAATGTCGTTAATCTAAAATATAAAGCCAATAAAGATAAAAAACTCACCCTATTTGTTTGGGGCGACAAAGACGTAGGAGCCTCTTTTCTCAATATTCCTAAAAGTATTGAAGCTATTAGCCAACGTTTAGCCAATGAAGGCTATAAAACCGCAGAGCGTGATGCGCAATACTTTGTAGCTAACGCAAAAAAAATCCTCAACCCTTTCTACCGCGATTATCAGTTAACAGAATTGTTAGACAATGATTTAGCTGAGTTAATGCCAATTGATGATTATTTAACATGGTTTAATGCCCTACCCGCTGAGTTAACCCAAACAATAAACGATCATTGGGGCAAGCCAGAAGATAACTTTATGGCCGTAGAAAAAAGCGGTAAACACTTTTTTATTCTACCTCGCATTCGCAACGGTAATATGTTGATCATGCGACAGCCTCCTCGTTCTGATAATAAGAACGACGAAAACATGATTTATCACCAAGGTTTAGTGCCTATTAACCATTTTTACCTAGCCGCTTATTATTATGCCCGAGAATACTGGAAGTCAGACGCAATTGTTCATTTAGGTACGCACGGCTCACAAGAGTATTTAGGTGGCAAAGAACGTGGTTTATCAATTTATGACCAAGGTAATTTAGCGGTTTGGGATACGCCCGTGGTTTACCCATTTATTGTTGATGATGTTGGCGAAGCAATGCAAACCAAGCGCAGAGGTCGCGCTACAGTTATTTCCCATATGACACCACCATTCGCAGCTGCTGGTTTAGAAGGTGAAATACGTAATTTACATGAATTAATGCATCAATATAAACAGCTTGATCAAGGTGGCGTAAAGCAAAAAACTGCCGTTCAGTTAACTAAGTTATGTTTCGATACCAATATTTGTAAAGACTTAGCCTGGGAACAAGAACGCATTGATCAAGCATTTGATGAGTTTATTGACGCCTTACATATTCACTTAGAGGCGTTAGCAACGGCAAATCAACCATTAGGTTTACATACCTTTGGTTATATTCCTGAACAGCCACTTACCATTTCAACCTTAATACAAATGCTAGGTAACGACTTTACACAACGGGCCAGTGAATTTGAACATGATAGTTATAGTGAAAGCTTAATCGGTGAGCACCACGACGATGAAGAAGATAAAAACACAGATCATAGCCATACCTATCATGAAAAGAGTCATGACGAACATAATGAGAAAAACGTCGAACAACACTCTGAAAACGATAAAATCACCAACACTAAAACAACTCAAGAAAATGATATCAGCCGCTTGTCAGGTTATTTAACCGTAAAAAATTATATCATTGATGCTGACGATCAAACTGCGCAACGTCCAGTAGCATTAAGTGAAATTTCAACTGAGCTACAAGCTGATATTGAGCGTGGTAAAAAGCTTTACCAAAGCATGGCAAGTATCCACGAGCTTGATGCTATGGTTGACTTTTTAAGTGCTAAATATATCCCTGTTAAATCAGGTGGTGATCCCATACGACATCCTGAATCATTGGCTACAGGTTATAACCTATTTGGCTTTAACCCTTCTCGGGTTCCTACCCAAGCAGCTTTCGAGCAAGGTAAAGAACTGGTTGAAGAAATGATTGCCAACTACTACCAAAAGCATAAAGCCTACCCTGATAAAATGGCCTTTTCATTATGGTCGATTGAAACTATGCGTCACTACGGCGTACTTGAGTCTCAAGTGCTTTATGCCATGGGTGTTAAACCCAAATGGAGTGCAAGCGGCCGTGTTACTGGCACTGAAATAATTCCCTACAGTGAATTAAAACGACCGCGTATCGACGTTGTATTATCTGCAACAGGTTTATATCGCGATGCATTTCCTAATGTTATGCAAATGCTGGCAAAAGCCGTCAATCAAGTTGCAGCTATAAAAGAAGACAACAACTCAGTTTGGCAAAATAGCCAGAAAGTAAAAGCCGATTTATTAGCTGAAGGTGTAGAAGAAAAAGAAGCCGAATATTTATCTACTATACGTATTTTTTCCAATCAATCAGGAGATTACGGTACAGGTATTGATGATGCGGTTTGGGCAAGTGACACTTGGGAAAATGACAAAAAAATCTCTGATAACTACCTTGGAAAAATGGGTTACTTCTTCGGTGCCGACAACAGCCGATGGGGACAAAAAGCCGCGAATAGCGAAGGTAAAGAAGTACAACTTTATGCCAAGCAATTATCAGGTACCGACATTGCTATGTTTGCACGCTCGTCAAACCTATTTGGCATGTTAAGTACCGATGATCCATTCGAATACTTTGGAGCACTCAGTTTAGCCGTTCGTAATATTGATGGTAAAAGCCCTGATATGGTTGTAGCAAATTTACGTGACGCTAAAAATGCTAAAGCCGAAAACGCCGACTTATTTTTAGCTAAAGAGCTACGCACGCGTATGTTCCACCCGCGTTGGATAAAAGAGCTACAAAAAGAAGGTTATTCCGGTGCCGTGTCATTAGCGTCAAAAATGGATAACTTTTTCGGTTGGCAAGTGGTTGATCCTAACTTGATACGAAATGATCAATGGGATGAGTACATGGACATTTATGTTAATGACAAATTAGCTTTAGAGCTCGATGAATGGTTTAAAGAAATTAACCCTGCTGCCTTTGCTCGTATGATGGAGCGCATGTTAGAAGCAGAACGTAAAGATTATTGGCAAGCAGATCCTGAACGTTTAAAACAACTGGTTGAACAATATATTGCTGTGGTTAATAACAATGACTTAGTCATTCTAAATGATGCCGTAAAAACCCATGTTAATGAACTTGCGCAAGGTTTTGGTTTAGCTCCCTTAGTAACAAAAACAATGGCAGCTATGGCAGCAAATGCAAAATTACAGCAAGAAATGAACAACCAACAGCTTGCTGAACAGCAAAACCAAGTAGAAAAAGCAGAGCAACAAGTTAACGGACAAAAATTAGAAAAACAAATCGTGCAAAGCATTGAACCAAACAACGCTATTTATTATAGCTTAGCGGGTATTTTACTATTAATAATGAGTGGGGCTACTTGGCAAACCCGTAGGAAAAAATTGAATGCTAAACAAATACATTTACTAAAAATAAACAACGGAAAACCATAAAAACTGGCTATTTAACCTCAACTCGGGTTAATGAATGTTAGATAATGAATTAAAATTATTATTTATCAAAACCTTAATCTGTATCGTTGTTTTCCTAAGTTATATTAGTCTCTCAACATTGATATTTGTGTGTATAACAAGGCGAATTTTTCTATCTAATAGCTAGCTATTAGTAATAAATTCAACGAAGTTAGGCATAAAAATAGCTTGTTGAGTAACTTTGCTTATCCCGAGCTGAGGTTATTTAAATTAAGCCTGTGTAACTGCCTATCCTGACCCATACAAAAGTTAGGCTAGGCAGACTATGAAGAAAAACGCACGAGCAACGACTAGCTGTTTTGGTTCTTTACGGTGGATTGTTTAGCTATTTATTTCTATAAACTCAGCATGTGTGAATATAGCTTTTGCTTGATTGAATACCTTCTGGGGTGATTCTGAATGAGTAAAAACATCATAAGCATTATTACTGTTATTAAAAATACTTATACAACGTCCTGCAAGTTGAACTTTATTGATATCTGACTTTTTAACCGTTCTCACTCCAAAGTTAAAGACTCTAGATAATATTGTATTTCTAATCACAACAGTATCACCATTATCAATAAATGATTTTTTATCTCTCTTTAAAACTAACCAAATAATCATCACAGTAATAAAAATCTGAATTAATACATTTAATAACCAATATTCATCCATAAACACTACCTCTACGTTAGTCCTGCTATTATTTTTAGTTAAATGACTTATTCTTCAATGCTTTAAGGCTTTCTGGTGTTAAAGATAAGCACGTGATCTGTCGCTCGTGAAAAGCTCATATGTAATTCGCATCCACAAATGACTTATATGCTTAGACGGTACAGACTATATAAAAATGGCATTTAATTATCGAGCCTTTTTAAATAGAACAATTACGGAAGATGATTGAAGGTATACCCATACCACCTCAATATGCAGCTGAATCCTGCACCTTAAGGTGGTGTGGGTATATACGATAACAGGTTAAAAATATTTTCGGTTATGCCTGATCATATCGGTAATTTCTAACACGTAGTCTGTACCTCTTTCAGAATAAGGTAGTAAACCCGTGGCTAATATTTCGGGAGTTAACGGTAGTTCTTGTAGTCTTAACTGCCCTCTTATGGTTCTAAAAACGCTATAAGCGGTATTAGTATTAATGTTATGTAAATACTTGGTAATAGCTTCTTCTACACTACTAAATGCAGCAACTTCATGAAAAGCACCTTCATTTCTACTTCTTGGCACCATTCCACAACCTTTTTCAAAACACCACATACCAAAAAAGTTTAAACCTATTCTAGCAAAACGAGATGTTCCCCAAGCAGATTCATTCGCAGCTTGCGCTAAAACGAGAGGAATAGGCACAATATCAACTTTGAGTAATAATTTATCTATTTGTGCAAGTACTCCAAATTGCGTTTTACTTTTATATTTAAGACTCAGTTTAGCCAAAAAACTTTTATCTGCTTTCGTTAATACTGATTCATTCAAATAACGTTCTTTTATTTCTAATAGCTTATTTCTTTGGCTAAGAATTTTATTATTTTGTTTTTCCACTACGGGTTTAATAAAAGCAAAGAATGTACGTTTTTTTTCTTTAACGTCTTTAATTTTAGAAAACTTAGGCAGTTTTACATTATGCAACGGTTTTTCAATCGGTATAACTTTTACGTCAGGTGTTTTTTTACTTGGAGTATCAACAGGTGGTTTCATAAAAGTAAAAGGAGCAACTAATGCGACGATAAAAAGCCCTATTAACAACCAACAGCTTGCTACTTTAAAATAATGTAAAGCTCTATTCGTTTGACCTACCATATAGTGTTAAGCGGAAAAACTTCCACTGTCTCCTTGAGTTGGGCCTTCAGACGCATTGAGTTGCACACCAAAAATTTCACGATACAAGATGCCTTTAGTGTTATAAAAAAGAGGAGCTAAATAAGTAAGCGCAAACAGTAAAAATGCTACACCAATAATTTCAAAACCAGACTTAAATAATAATAGCAGAGGGAAAGTAGACAGTAATAAAGCCATAAATAAAATGCCATAAATTGCTAATAACTTAAAAAACTGAAAACGTAATGATTTAACACTTAATATAATCGCTTTAATTGGCATCATATTTTTTTCAATCACCAAAGGTACGGTTAAAGACAGTGTTACCAATAAAAATATTCCAGGTAAAATCAATAAATTAAAACCCAATGACGATAATGTTGATGAAAGTAAAGCGCATATAGCAATAACAGCGCCTTTATTTAAAAAAGAAAACACTAATTTAGGCTGAGTTTTTAATCCTACAGCATGAAATACGCCCATCATTTCTATTCCTGCAATAAAAGGCGAAACAACTAAAGTAACCAAAATATTAATAATGTACTGCGCCTGCATATCCTTTAAAGCGTTTTCAACGCCACCTAGGTACTGACTGGCAATAAATACAATGAACAATGTTATAACACTACAAATCAACGCACCGGCAATAATAGGAAGCCTCGATTTATGAGTAAGGCTCCAAGCCTCTTGTAACACCAATTTTATATCGATTGAATATTTGCCTTGCTCTGCACTTTCAACGTTACCACCCACATTGATTAATTTATTATTTTCCACGAAAAAGAATACCTATTTATTAACTGCGATATTAGGGCCACGCAGTATACCTATTATTAGTTTATGTTTCAGCTAGAACCGTTTAGAAGCTGTAACGGTTTAAAATTAAATTATGATTGTTTTATATTTTTAAGTACTTGCTCGAAATACGTTCGACCTTTTTTTTGTGCTAAAGCAATATTATTGTCAGGAATATTTTCAGGATTTTTATAGGTTGATAATACTCGCGTTAGGCTTTCTTCTCTTAAAATATGAATAACAGGATACGGCGAACGATTAGTGTAATTTTCCGCATCGTCAATGCCCACGCCATCAAAATAATAATCAGGGTGAAAAGTCGCAAATTGAAATACACCATCATATTCTGAATCAATAAGCAGCTCGTTAGCATAGTCAACAAGTTCTAAATATTGCTCAAACGACTTAAAACCTTTGTCAAATATCACTAAGCTTGTTTCAATTTGAATATTACGTTGTAAATAATGACATTGCTCAAAAAGCTCTGTTAGAGCTAATTTAAGCTTTTTATGATGAGATAAATAATAATAAATCGTATCATTAACCAGTTCTTTTTTTGCAAACGGACAAAAGTTAAGCCCAACAATAATGTCTTCTATCCATTGTCGTGTTTGTGATATTTCACGGGGTTCTTTATTCATTTTATATTCGTATATTTATTAAAGTTAAATAGTTAACCTGAACTCGGCTTAACATTAGCTAGATTGTTGTAATTGCCACATATTGTAATAATGTTCTTTCTTAGCGATTAAGGTTTGATGGTCGCCCACTTCCACAATTTCACCTTTGTTCATCACAATAATATTGTCGGCATCTACAATAGTTGATAAACGATGAGCAATCACTAAACTCGTATGACCTTTTGCTACTGTTTGAATAGCACGTAAAATAGCTTGCTCTGAATGACTATCCAGTGATGATGTCGCTTCATCAAACACCAAAATAGCAGGATTTTTTAATATAGTACGTGCAATAGCAACACGCTGTTTTTCGCCACCAGAAAGCTTTAAACCGCGCTCTCCTACTTTAGTTTGATCTCCGTCGGGTAACGACGCGATAAAGCTTGATAAATGAGATAACTCTATCGCTTTTGCAACCTCGGCATCTGTCGCATTGGTATTACCGTATTTAATGTTTTCAAATAAAGTGTCGTTAAACAACACAGTATCTTGAGGCACAATACCAATATTTTTTCTTAATGAATGTTGGCTAACTTGGTCAACGGCCTGATTATCTATTTTTATTTCACCCTGATTCACATCATAAAAACGAAATAACAATTTAACTAAGGTTGACTTACCTGAGCCACTTTCGCCTACAACCGCTACTTTTTGACCCGGTTTTATTGAAAACGAGATGTTTTTTATAATGGGTCTTTTTTCATCGTAAGCGAAAGACACATTTGAAAACTCAACCTCGCCACCATTAATAACCAACTCTGTAGCGTTATCTTTATCTTTCACTTTGGGTGACTTTAATAACAAGCCAAACATATGTTCAATATTCGCCAGAGATCCTTTAACTTCTCGATAAATAAAGCCAAGAAAATTAAGAGGAATAAACAACTGCATCATAAATGCATTTATCAAAACAAAGTCACCTAAAGTCATGTGCCCATAGGTAACCTGATAGGCCGCTAACCCCAGCATTGCGGTCATAGATACTGAAATGATAATGGCTTGACCACCATTTAAAGCAAAGAGCGATAAACGATTTTTCTTTTTAGCTTCTTCCCAATTTTCTAACTGGTGATCATATGCCTTAGCTTCGTAGGCTTCGTTAGTAAAATATTTAACAGTTTCGTAGTTAAGCAGGCTATCTATTGCTCGAGTGTTACTCGATGAGTCTGCTTTGTTGGCTTCTCTAATAAATTCAGTACGCCAGTTAGTAGCTTTTACCGAATATAAGATATAAAGCGTAATTGAAGTTGCGGTAATTAAAGCAAACCATATTCCGTAATTTACAAATAAAATACCAATAACCATGACGATTTCTAATAAGGTGGGAATAATATTAAAGATCATAAAACGCATTAAAAAACTAACACCAGAATTACCACGATCAATATCTCGCGATAATCCCCCTGTTTGACGATTTAAATGAAAATCTAAATCAAGATCATGTAAATGCTTAAATACCTTTAAACCAATGCGTCTAATGGCTCTTTCAGTTACACGGCCAAATAAAGTATCTCTTATTTCTGCAAATAAAACGATGGATAGTCGAACAAGGCCATAAGCAGCAACTAGCCCAAATGGTACGAGGTAAATATTGTTTTCTTGTTGTTGATCTAATGTATCAACCACATCTTTTAATATAAAAGGTAAATAAACACTCGCGACTTTAGTTAACACTAAACACAGTAAAGCTAGGGCTATTCTGGCTTTAAACTCCATCATATAAGGAAGTAACATTTTAATTACTCGCCAATTAATTTCAGTGGCTTCATTTTCATTAAAACGACTTGGACGCATATTTAATTTACCTTAAAAAATAATGGGCTAACCATATAGTGTTTGAGTTTTCAGTACAATGGGATACTGTGAGTTTAGTATGAGAAAGCTTTACTACTGCCGCACAGCATTTTATGCTGAGTAGTAATATTGAACATTACCTTAAAAAATCAGCCAGCTTTTTAATTAACCTGAATTCGGTTTAATCAGTTAAAGATGAGAACACCTATGTTAAAAATTTTATCGACACTCTTTGATCGGTGTTTGTTTACTCTTACTTTTATTGTAGGTGTGCAATTTCCTGAATTTATTCAACAGTATTCACAAAGGCTATCAGGACATTTAAACGAAGCATTATTACAATTAAACGAATACCAGCTAATTGCTAACCGTCATTTTGACGGAAATTTAAAAACGATGATAGAGAAGTATTTACTAAACAGCGAACCTTCTATTAAAGAAACCGGTGAGATCATTATGAATACATCAACTCGAGCATCAGATTTACAAGCGCATTTATTTAATATACAAGAAACTGATTACATTAAACGAGTTTATTACTTTATTACGGAATTTGATGAGTCTATGGTTCAAGCTACATTTCAACAATATCAGTTAGCTATTCCATTAAGTTTACCTGCGTTATCTACAGGAGTTGCATCTGCTCTATTCATTGTTATAACAAGTCATATAGTTATTAACTATACAATAATATTTATACGTTCAATAACAAATAAATATTCAAAAGTAATTAATGATAAATAGGTTTAGCTAATACAAACAGAAACTATCATGAGTCTCCATGAGAATAAAAAGATGACTAAGCATTTATCATAAATATCAAAAACGACGTCGATTTGTCTATACCCGTTACCATTCAAGATGCGTATTTCAGAGCATCTTGAATGATAACGGGTATATATGCTTAGTGATAGTAGGTTGTACCAATTGGTATGTACTTGATACAACAACAATTTTTAAGAATGTCAGTTACTCAAACCTCAACTTTATTCACCGGAGTTAAACACTATAGAGTGAATGTAATAATAGTTAAGGCCTCTTTACTGTATCAAGAGATTCAAATAATTTATGCACAATATAGCCATTATCGCCAATGTATAACGAAGCGGAATAGTATAAACGGTTAAAAGCCCGACTAATCTTATAGTGACTTAGTTTCATCAAGAAATAATTGATTTCAACCTCCCACTATATTCCTTCTCATTCACAGGTACTGATTAAAAGGCATTTGCTGAATACTTACTCCTGTCAATGCTTTAACTGCATTAGCAACTGCTCCACCGGTCATAGGTACACCAATTTCACCACCACCTGATGGTGCTTCGCCCGATTCTACTATGCTCACTTCTAATTCAGGCACATTGTTCATACGCATTAACTCGTAATCGTAAAAATTATTCTGCTCTATTTCACCTTTCTTAAAACTGATACGTTCACGCATTAACCCGGAAAGACCAAATAAAATTCCCCCTTCCGTCTGTGCAATATAATTCTCTGGATGTATCACAATGCCAGGATCAACTGCCGCCCAAAACTTATGAACTTTTACCTTTTTTGTTTTTGGATCAACCGACACTTCAGCTACCCCTGCTCCAAATGTGTTTTTGTATCCTGCAAATGATAAACCATGGGCTCGCCCTTCTGGCGCATTACCAAAGTTAGATATTTTGATAACCTCTTCTAATACGCCTAAGCCTCGTGGGCTTTTCCTTAACAATCTCCGACGAAAATCTGCTGGATTTTTACCTGCTTTACTGGCCAGTTCATCAATAAAACACTCCCGTGCATAACTGTTTACTCCCCAACCTATCCCTCGCCATGCTGAAAGACGAGACTTGCGCTCTAAACGAACAGTTTCAGCCAAAAAGTTAGGGATATCATAATCAGAGCTTTCAGTACCTTCCATCACTAATGCATCAGGCTCATCCTTTTTCCAGCGTTGCGGTAAAACGAATTGAAATATTGAAGGGCTAGCAACTCTGTGTCGAAATGCTTCAACATCACCATTTTCATTAATACTTGCCGACATATGATGTGCAGTTGCAGGTCGCAACCATGCGTTTTTCACATCATCTTCTCGTGTCCATATAAGCTTAACGGGTTTTTTAACAGCGCGTGAAATATATACGGCATCTTTAAGTAGATCTCTTCCAAAAAAGGTGCGTCGTCCGAATCCTCCCCCCATTTGCATACCATGAAAACGAATACGTTCAGGCTTTGTTTGCAAAGCTTGTGCTGCAGCAACAATAGACATAGTTTGACTTTGTGTGCCTAACCAAACCTCAGCCCCCTTTTCATCATCATCAACATCGGCAATAGCACAAAGAGGCTCCATTTGTGCATGATAAACATGCTCTGTAACGTAAGTAGCGCTGATTACATTACTTGCGTCACGCTTAATTTTTTCAACAGTTTCCCCTCTATTTTCCCAAGCCATTGCAGGAATTGAAAGGTCATTAGCCGCGTTTTGTAAATCCAGTAATTCCTGTTCGCTATCGGCTTTTCTAAATCGCGATGACTGAGACCAAGTAATTGATAAAAAATCTCTCGCAGCGATAGCGCTTTCAAGTGTGTTAGCTACAACAGCAACACTGTTATCTAATGTAACAACATCAATTACTCCTTTCACTTTACGTGCTTTATCAGCATTAACAGTAATAGGTGTTTCACCTTCTACAGGAGCAAGAGCTTGAGAGGCATAGACCATCCCTGGAATACGCACATCTATAGAATAGACAGTTTCACCTCTTGTCTTTTCTGGTATGTCTAAACGATCTTGATCGTGACCAATAATTCGCCATTGTTTTTGTGGTTTAAGCTCTTCTTCAGTCACCTCTGGAACGTCAACAACAAGATGACCTCCTGTTGCTATTGATCCAAATGTTGCTCGCCGGCCAGAGGAATGGTGCATCACTTCACTTTGTTCAGTTGTCAATTCTTCTACGGGAACGCCCCAATTTTTTGCCGCAGAATAAATAAGAATTCTTCGAACTTTTGCGCCCGCGAAACGAAGCTTTGTAAAGTAGCCTTGAATAGAGGCACTGCCTGCTGTAAACAATAAGCCACCTAACTCTTTGTTTCCGTATGTCTCTAACGGTCCTTGATTGATTTGTTCTGCTCTCACCTTTGACCAATCAGCATCTAACTCTTCCGCCACGATCATTGGCTGTGAGGTCATAACCCCTTGCCCCATTTCAGTTGATGCAAACCGAATGGTGATTTGATTATCAGAGCTTATCGAGATCCAAGCATCAAGATCTTTAAGGTTTGATTCATTTTTAGAAAGCGGATCTTCGTTCAAAATGGCTATTGCGCCCGTACTTAACATTGCAAAGGCTGTAACACTTGTACCAATTAAAAATTGACGACGTGAAAGATTCATAGTATCCGTCATGATTTATACCTCTTTCGATGCGCGTTGAATGGCACGGATAATTCGTGGATAAGTTGCACATCGGCAAATATTGCTCGACATACCGTCCACTATTTCTATACGAGATGGGTTTGGTTTTTCGGTAAGTAAAGCGGCTGCACGCATTATCTGGCCTGATTGACAATAACCACACTGAGGTGTTTGTTCTTCCATCCAAGCAAGTTGTAGTGGATGAGTACCATCTTCAGACAAGCCTTCAATTGTAGTGATTTCGGCTTTGCTAAGATCTATAGCCTTTAATTGGCATGCAACACTCGCTTTCCCATTAATATGCACTGTACAGGCACCACACACACCAGCACCACAGCCAAACTTAGTTCCAGTTAAACCAAGATGTTCACGCAAAACCCAAAGCAACGATGTTTCAGGTTCAGCATCAACTTCCACAGATTCACCATTAATTTTAAGACTAAACATACTTTTTCCTTACATCTATAGTGACGACAAGCACATTTAGCGCTTTTTTGCTTCAAATAATACTAGATTTTACGTATCGGGGTAGTACAAATTTTCAATAAAACTCACTGTAAAGTAAATTACACGACCAATAAAGATAAGGTATAACAAAATACCTTATGAATTATTTACAGAGAAGTAATATTTATAGAAAAACTTCAAATAATAGGCAATAAAAAAGGCTGCAATAATGCAGCCTTTTATAAAAGTATATGAAAACGAATTTCTTATCCGTTACCGTCTTCAACACGACTTTTAAGCTTTTGACCCGGTCTGAACGTAACTACCTTACGCGCAGAGATAGGAATATCTTCGCCAGTTTTAGGGTTTCTACCCGGACGTTCGCTTTTAACACGCAGATCAAAATTTCCAAATCCCGAAAGTTTGACCTGCTCACCGCTTTCTAACGTCTCACGTATTTCTTCAAAAAATATTTCAACCATATCTTTTGCGTCGCGTTTGCTAAGACCGACCTTTTCATACAAATGTTCTGCTACTTCTGCTTTGGTAAGCGCCATTGCTCAATCCCTCAGTGATGCGTTTAATTGAGTTTTTAATGAATCTACCACTCGATTTACAACATCAGAAATGTCTTTTTCTTCAAGTGTTTTCTCATCATCTTGTAGTATCATGGCTATCGCGAGGCTTTTAAAACCTTGCTCTATGCTTTCACCACGGTATACATCGAACAAGTTTAGATCAATTAAATAATTTCCGCCAACCTTTTCAATAAGTTGTAACACTTTTTTTGCATCAACATCTTCTTTTACTACTACTGCGATGTCACGTCGGTTAGACGGAAAGCGAGATATAGCAGCGGCTTCAGGAATTTTAGCAGTTAAAATTTCAGATAATAATAGTTCAAAAATTAATGTTTTACTGTTTAAGCCTAATTTACGTTCTAATTCAGGATGTAAGGTACCAACATAACCAACAATAGCACCATTACGATAAATACCAGCCGTTTGACCAGGGTGTAATGCACTCACTTCTGCTTTTGAAAATTCATAAGCAGAAGCATCAGCTGTTAATGAAAGAAGTGCTTCAACATCAGCTTTTATATCGTAAAAGTCTGTTGCAGCTTTTTCCATATCCCAATGTTCTTCATTACGTTGCCCTGTAATAACACCGGCAAGCATGTTGTCTTGTCTTACACCGTTTTCAGCAGACTCGTCAGGAACAAAACGTAAACCTGTTTCAAATAAACGTAGTCTGTTTTGTTGACGGTTTTGGTTATAAGCAACTGATTGTAATAGCCCTGTCCATAAACTTAGGCGCATTACTGACATTTCTGAAGAGATAGGATGAGGCAATGTCATCACTTCTTGATCAGGATGTAATAAGGCTTGAACTTTAGGATCAACAAAACTGTAAGTTATAGCTTCTTGATAACCACGGTTAACTAAAGCGTTACGTAATTTGCTTACACTTAAATTTGCTTCTTTATTTGCACACATACTTAATGTTGCTTTAGGCGAAACATTCGGTATGTTGTTGTAACCAAATATACGAGCAACTTCTTCAATTAAATCTACTTCGATTTTAATATCAAAACGATATGCAGGAACCGTTACTTGCCATACGTCGTTTGCAAACGAAATAGTGAAACCTAAACGCGTCAGGATGTCAGCAACTTGTTCATCAGCAATATGATGACCAATTCGAGAATCTAATTTAACTCTACGCAGGCTAATTTGTTTTTCTTGAGGAATATTTTCTTCAGACTTAGCTTCAGTGATAGGACCTGCTTCACCACCAACAATTTCAAGCAGTAATTCAGTTGCACGGTTCATTGCATCAAGTTGTAACTGTGGGTCTACACCACGCTCGTAACGATGAGAAGCATCTGTATGTAAACCATACTGACGAGCTTTACCTAAAATAGCTAATGGGCTAAAAAAAGCACTTTCTAAAAAGATGTTTTTAGATTCAGTAGTAACTCCTGAGTTTAAGCCACCAAAAATACCAGCCATTGCTAATGCTTTGTTGTCATCTGCAATAACTAAAGTTTCTGTTGAAAGCGTCACTTCATTTTCATCTAATAAGGTTAATTTCTCTTCTTTATTAGCGAAACGTACGTTAATGCCACCTTCGATTTTATCTAAATCAAACGCGTGCATTGGGTGACCTTGCTCTAATAACACGTAGTTTGTTACATCAACTACTGGATCGATTGAGCGAATACCACAACGTCTTAATTTTTCTACCATCCATAAAGGAGATTGAGCTGTTACGTCAATATTTTTAATCACACGACCTAAATAACGCGGACAGGCTTTTTCAGCTGACAATGTAATAGTCAACTCGTCAGTGATCGTAGCCGCTACATCATTAATAGCAGGTTCAGTAACCGCTAAACCATTTAATACACCAACTTCACGTGCTAAACCTTTAAGGCCTAAACAATCACCGCGGTTAGCCGTTAAGTCAACGTCAATAGTTACGTCATTTAAATCAAGATATTCACGAACACACAGTCCTAATGGTGCATCTTGCGCTAATTCAAGAATACCGTCAGAACTATCAGCTAAACCAATTTCTGATTCGCTACACAACATACCGTGAGAAGGTACACCACGTAATTTAGCTTTTTTAATTTTAAAGTCGCCAGGTAAAACTGCGCCAACAGTGGCTACAGCAACTTTAAGCCCTAAACGACAATTTTTAGCACCACAAACAATATCAACTAACTCACCGTCGTTGAAATCTGGTCCTAAATTAATTTTTGTTACTTGTAATTTATCTGCATCGGGGTGAGGCCCACATTCAACCACTTCACCGATTAAAACACCGGTAAATTCACCTGCAACAGGATCAACAGCATCAACTTCTAAGCCAGCCATTGTAATTTGATGAGACAACTCATCTGAAGATAAAGCAGGATTAACCCACTCTCTTAACCATGATTCACTAAATTTCATTGTTGGCTTTCCTACTTGAACTGTTTTAAGAAGCGAAGATCGTTTTCAAAGAATGAGCGTAAGTCATTCACACCATAGCGAAGCATAGTTAAACGCTCTACGCCCATACCAAAGGCAAAGCCTGTGTATACTTCTGGGTCGATACCGGCTGATTTCAATACATTAGGATGAACCATGCCACAGCCTAATACTTCTAACCATTTACCGTTCTTACCCATAATATCAACTTCTGCTGAAGGTTCTGTAAATGGGAAATAAGATGGGCGGAAACGTATTTCAACTTCTTCTTCAAAAAAGTGATGTAAGAAGTCGTGCAAAATACCTTTAAGATGAGTAAAGCTAACGTCTTTATCTACCATCAAACCTTCAACCTGATGGAACATAGGTGTATGTGTTTGATCGTAATCGTTACGGTATACTTTACCCGGAGAAATAATTCTTAATGGTGGCGCTTCTTTTTCCATTGTACGAATTTGTACACCTGAAGTTTGCGTACGTAACACAAGCTTAGGATTAAAATAGAAAGTATCGTGATCTTGTCTTGCTGGATGATGCTCAGGAATATTTAACGCATCAAAGTTATGAAAATCATCTTCTACTTCAGGACCTTCTTTAACAGAAAAACCTAAGTCACCGAAAAAGCTTTCAATACGTTCGATAGTGCGAGTAACAGGATGCAAACCACCTAACTCGTTTCCACGACCAGGTAATGTTACATCTATAGATTCAGCCGCTAGCTTTTGTTTAATCACTTCAGCACGTAATAATTCACCACGCTCAGTTAGTAATTTTTGAACGTGCTGTTTAGCTATGTTAATTACTTGCCCTGCTTTAGGTTTTTCTTCTTTTGGTAATTTACTAAGCCCTTTCATTTGCTCTGTAAATAAACCTTTTTTACCTAAAAAGTTAACACGTACTTGATCAAGTGCAGCAGGATCGGTAGCAGCAGCTATTGCTTGTTCTGCCTGCAAGATAATATCGTCTAAATTCATGATTTCCTCTAAGCACCCTACTGAAAAGTTAAGGCTTTGGGTAGACTAATTTGATTAATAAAATGGAGACCGATTCTACACAATTACGATGAAAAAATGTAGTAAAAATAGGAGTTTTTAATGATTTACGCGTAAATATACCGCTATTGATGATACGGAAAAGATAAAATAAATTTACAGCCGCCTAAAGAAGACCTTTCTACCTTACATGTAGCCAAGTGCCAGTCACAAATTCTTTTCACTATGGCTAGCCCTAAACCAAATCCAGCACCTGAACTGGTCTCACTATTATCACTGAGAGATTCAAGTCGATAAAAAGGTTTAAATACTTTACTTGCTTCATTTTCAGCAATGCCTACACCATCATCTTCAATGACTAAATTTAACTTTGTAGTATCAGTTTCTAATGAGATATTTATAGTGTTGTTAGCATATCGCGTCGCATTCACTAATAAGTTTTGGATAACTCGCTCAATGAGTTTGGCATTGCATACATATAAAAGTGAAGTAGGAATATTTTTACTGATATTGAGTGGGCGAACAAAAACTAACTTACTTAACTGCTGATTAACTAATGTAGATAAGTCTACTGATGACTTTTCAATTTGTTGATTTACATTTTCAAGCCGAGCGTAACCTAACATTTCATCTATAAGCGTTTCTATTTCTTTAATATCTTTTTCCATCTCTTTAACCGCTAATTTGTCTTCAGCAGGCAATAAAGCTAAAGCAAACCTTAACCTCGACAAAGGCGTTCGTAGTTCGTGAGAAACGGCATTCACAAGGTGTTTTTGATCAGAAAGAAGTCGTTTAATACGATGAGCCATTTGATGAAAAGTGACAACAACATGATTAATAGGTGATATTGAATGGGTAACTAGCTTAACCTCATGTTCACCGTCAGCAATAGTAGCGGCCATTTGATTTAGCTGATGTAAATCTCGCCATAAAGGCTTTATCCAAATAGCAACAACCCCCGCTAAAAGCAGATAAGAAAACGCAAGAATAACCCATTTTATATATACATTCGCAGATGATATTTGATGATTAACAAATGGCCCTATTTGATACAAACGCTCTTCATTAGCTACTTTTACATAAAATACAACATCGTCTTGCTCATTGTATTGAGCAACCGAACGCCCTAAGTTTAACTGGTTAAGTTGGTCGTCTAACCATGCTACATCTGAAATAGAAATAACACTCACTGGAACTTTTAATGATGATGAAACTAATTGAATGTCACGTTCTGAAGGAGAAATAAATTGAGGTAATAACTCAATAAAGTGTTGTGAGTTAACAATTTCGTCGCTTTCATTCGCATAAAATAACCATAACTGTTCAGTCACAAAGTTAATGGCTAACAATCCACAAATAATAACAACGTACAAGTTAATAAATAAACGATTCAATACAATCCCTTAAAAGTAAAACTAAGAATAAACGCTTCACTAATCCCAAGCTGTTTTACTCAATAAATATCCTTTACCCCAAACGGTTAAAATTTTAGTTGGGGTTTCAGTATTATCTCCTAATTTTTTTCGTAAGCGAGATACTCTGACATCAACACTACGATCAAGCCCATCATATTCTCTGCCTATCATTTTTTTATGTATATATTCGCGGCTTTGAGGTTCACCAGCATGATGTGCTAATAACCAAAGCAACTCAAATTCATGGCTTGTTAAATCAATAATTTCTTGATTTAACATAACTGTTCTTGACGGTTTATTTATAGATAAGCCACCATAATTAAGTTGTTCAATATTCGCCTTTTTAAGATTAGCATTACGTCTAAGTAGCATATTTATTCGTGCTAATAAAACATGAGGTTCAACAGGTTTAATAATATAGTCATCGGCGCCTATTTCTAATCCTAATACATGATCAAAATCACTGTCTTTAGCGGTAAGAAAAATGATTGGTTTTTCAAATGAACTTCTGATTTTACGGCAAATACTAAAACCATCAAGCTTAGGCAACATAACGTCTAATATAACTAAATCTAATGAGTTTTTTTGAATATAGCTTATGGCTTGATCACCTTGGTTTAATACAGATACCTGAAAGCCACTTTGCTCTAAAAAAGTTGAAATTAATTTAGATAATCTCATATCATCTTCAACTAACAATATGTGCTTCATTAAAATAAACTCCATTGCGATCGTAATCGTCTTCTGTATTTGGTTGAACTGCTCGCATTCACTTTTACATGCTGTTTAGCCAACACTTTATCTTGGTCTTTTAAGGTAAAAATAATATCTTGAATTAACGACAATTCTAATTTTTTCTTAATTTGACGTTTTTTTTCCCAACAAGTAATTAAGTCATCGTTTTGATATAAACATGCATCTATTGCTAATCCAGCTTGCCACATAACAAAGGCCGTCATTTGACAAAGATCTCCCCTTGTTTTTACAACACAAATAGAAGGAGAAATAGACATGTTAATAACACTCGAGGTTTCAGAACTTTGTAATACAGTTGATGTTAATTCGTCTTGAGCGACAACTTGAGTACTTATATTAAATATAATTAACATTAAGAATTTTTTTTTAAAATTCATAGAAAAAACCTACAAACATTAAATCAATATAACGGTCTTCAACGAGTGGACTTAAATAGGTATTATTGTCTAACCTTTTTCTTTTAAGGTAACTTTTAAACGTCCAATCTGGTGATAATTTATATGCATAACCAATACTTATATAAGGGTTAATACTTGATTTACCTTCGAATAAATCACTATTATAAATCGTTTCTGATTCATCAATACCATAATAATAATCAACCAAATTAGCGCTATTCCATTGCACCCCTACGGTTAGTTCTAAAGATGATTCTGTTGTAACACTCAATGTTTTTGAAGCTTCTAGGTTAGCGTTCAAACCATTATAAACGCTATTAACGTCATGCATAATTTGTAATTCAGCATTCATTGAATCTGATATAAACCAATTTAGCTGTAAACCTGCATCTAACGCCCATTTCCTTTTTCTGACTTTATCAGGGCTGATCTTGATACTTGCGCCAAAACTGGGTACAGATTCTACAAAATCGTTAGATAAATTAGGGATAAAAATGTTTTGAGGATGCCATCGAGTAAAAAAGGCTTTTTCAACATTTGCTTTAGTGATCACACTTAACGTTAGTTGTTCGCTTTCTATAAACGTATAACCTAATGTGTTGTTTTGAAAAAAAACACGTTCACCATAATAACTAATACTAGGCACTACAATTAAAGGGATATTTTTACTGTCGTACAAAGGATTAGTATAAACTCCCGCCCCTACACCTACTGATAACTTCCATTGTCCAACGGGCGCACATAAAGTACTTTCAGCTTCGCATTGAGCAAAACTGTATGTGCTAATACTGTACTGACAAATAATAAAAAAAATGGATAAGAGATATTTCAACAGCTGAACAAACTAATTTTAGTGATTTATTAAGACAATCTAACACGACTAAAACTGAATTCCATCTGCAATTACATCAAATTACATTTAGTAGCACTTAACTACAATAAGATCATAAAAAAGGAGAATAATATACCTGTTGAGTTCAACTACCGCACATTCGATGAATCGCTTGAACACTCAGAAATGAGCATCTTAATTGGTAGCGGGTATATATTATATTCACAGTTTACATGCATAAAAAAGCTATTGGACAGATAGTAAACAAATAAGAGCGTTTTTTTAAACTAAGAAAAAAACACATATAATCAATTGAAAGTAATGTGTTTTCGTATTTAATAGTCATTTACACACCATAGAAAAATTCATATTTACCTGAGCATAAAAAGTAAATTCATATAAAAGTAGACAGACTCTTTACGAAACATTATATTTTTACAACTTATTAAAAACTAATTGTATATTTCAACTATACTAGTTAAGTCTTCAATAAAATTAATGTATTAGGTTTTCAATGCCGTTGTCGTATTTATTCAAAAAAGTATGAATAAACAACATGATAAATGATAATAAAATGGAAAAAAATTTATGCTCTCTTTTTTTAATAAACAAAAAATATCTCCTAACGAAACCATAATTGATAAAGCTGAACTAGAAATTTTAAAAACAAAAGCAGGAATAGTTGATCAATTAATTGCAAACGAGTTCCAAGAGAAAGTATCGGTACTCGCTTCCAATACCCAGCTCGCAAGCCAAGCGTCATTAACGCACCTAAGCAAAATAGAAAATAACTTTCAACTAGTTAGCCGATTAGCAGAACAAGCAACAGCTATGGCTGACTTATCGGCAAACTCAGTATCTACAGCACAAGAAACATCATCTAAAAGTGCAATAAGCATAGAACAATTGCAGTCTCTTTCAGATAAAATTTCTACGGCCGAAAAAAACATTTCTGAATTTACGGTACTACTTGAAGGCTTAACTAATAACAATAAAACTATTTCTCAATCATTAGAAGCGATAAAAAGTATCGCAAGTCAAACAAACTTACTTGCTTTAAACGCAGCAATAGAGGCAGCTAGAGCCGGTGAACATGGTCGAGGATTCGCAGTGGTAGCTGATGAAGTAAGAGCTTTAGCAAGTATCTCAAACGAATCAGCTGAACAAATACATGAAGGAATGGGAAAAATAATGGGCATTTCAGATGATATTATTACACAACAAAAAATTGTTGTGGGTAGTATTGAAGAAAGTCTTGAGATTACGTCAAATATAGTAACTGACTTAGGCCAAGTACATTCTCTTTCTCTAGAGAGTACTCATGCTGCTGAAGCTGTTATAGCACAAATGCATCAACAAGTTGGCGAAACTAACCATATTTTAGAAAACATTGCAGATATGCTTGATGAATCTAAGCATGCAATTGATGAATCTCACACCAATGTAGCCTTAAGTGAAGATATTATAAGAGAACTACCTTCTTTAGGAAATTTATAAAACCCCAAGTTTTATGTGAACCTAGGTTCACATAAAAAATAAAAAACCACATTATATAATGTGGTTTTTTATTTTTTATTTCACGATTCAGTATTTCATAAAGCTAATCAATAAGCTGATATTCATCTCTTAAAATATCGATAACTTCTTGTTTAGGATTATCAGAAATTACAATTTTACTCTTAGTAATTTTCTCAGCAATGGCCGTATAAGTATCAGAAATAGCCATTAATGCCGATTCAGGTAACTCATTATTTTTTGCTAATGCTTCTCTTTCGACCATTCTCTCTTTATTCAATAAAACATCGGGATCAGGAAAGTGATTTAATAAGAACTGACGGAAGCCTTCTTTAGAGTTCTCAACGATATTACCTTTTTGGTATTCGTTAGCATCCCAAATACGCGATGAATCAGGTGTACCAACTTCATCCATATAAATAAGCTTTTCGGCGCCAGTTTTATCTTTTACATAACCAAACTCAAATTTGGTATCAACAAATATTTGGTCAATTTCAGCTAATGCATCTGAAATAACATTAAAACCTTCAGTTAATAGTTTTTCGTATAACGCAATATCATCAGTCGATTTAAAATTAAAAGCGTCAAAATTATCAACAATGTTCTTACGTGTGATATTTACATCATCAGCTTCAGGAACATCTGGAATTCCTTTCAAAATACCTTTTGTTGAAGGCGTTTGAAGTAATTTAGGTAACTTAGAATCTTTTTGTAAACCTTCTGGTAATTCAATACCACAAAAGTCGCGTTCACCTTTACTATATGAACGCCACATTGAACCCGTTATGTATTGACGGCAAATAGCCTCAATCATTACTGGTTTAGCTTTTTGAACAATCCATACGAAAGGATGTGGAATATCTAAAATATGACTATCAGCTAAACCTTTTTCTTGGAATAACTTAAACCAATGATTTGAAATGGCATTTAAAGCGGCTCCTTTTCCAGGAACACCTTTCATACCACCTTCGCCTTTCCATATACAATCAAACGCTGAAATACGGTCGCTGATCACCATAATAGCTAAGGCAGTATCTTCTGCTACGTTGTAGCCTTTTTCTTTTATTAAACGTTTACTATCGGTTTCAGTTAACCAATATACTGAACGCACTTTACCACTGTGTACTGGTGCGTCAGTACGAATAGGTAAATCGTTGTTTACCGCTAAAATTTTGTCAGCAAGACTCATGGCAATAAATCCTTCATATCTCAAATATAAAATAATTGTAGCGAATATTATCTGCGTTAAATAACATTAGCTAAAACTATTTATCTATCATTTACAAAACAGAATAGAAAAAGGACGCACTAGGCGTCCTTTCTACTAATCAACATTTCAATCTTAAACTAAAGAAGCTTTCGCTTTTTCAACTAAGAATGTAAAAGCTGCTTTGTCGTATACTGCAATGTCAGCTAGGATCTTACGATCGATTTCAATAGCAGCCTTTTTAAGACCATTAATGAAACGGCTGTAAGATAAACCATTTTGACGAGCTGCTGCGTTAATACGAGCAATCCAAAGTTGACGGAATTGACGCTTACGTTGACGACGGTCACGGTATGCGTATTGGCCAGCTTTAGTTACGGCTTGGAAAGCAACGCGATAAACGCGACTACGAGCACCGTAGTAACCTTTAGCTTGCTTTAGAACCTTCTTGTGACGTGCACGTGCTTGTACACCACGTTTTACTCTTGCCATTTTCTATATCTCCTATTAACCGTGACGTAAAAGTTTTTTAACTGATTTAATATCAGAAGCAGCGATCATGCATTTAGCACGCAAGTGACGCTTAACTTTAGTACGGCGCTTAGTCAGAATATGACGAAGACCAGCTTGTTTGAACTTATAGCCAGTAGCTGTTTGTTTAAAGCGCTTTGCAGCACCTTTATTGGTTTTCATTTTAGGCATTTTTACTAACTCCGCATTGGATGCCAAATTTAAGTAACCTAGGCGAAAACTCATTTAGCTAATTTTACAATTAGTTAGTTAAGCTTTACTTGTAAGCCTGGATCACCAGTGTCCGATAATAGTGGTGAATAAGTTAGCAAGCTAGCTTATTACTTTAACGACCAAATATTATCTATTTTTTAGGGGCTAAAACCATCACCATTTGACGCCCTTCCGCTCTACGAGGGAAAAACTCAACTACAGTTAGTTCTGCTAAATCGTTTTTAACGCGAGTTAACAAATCTAAGCCTAGTTCTTGGTGGGCCATTTCACGACCTCGGAAACGTAAAGTTACCTTGATCTTGTCGCCATCCTCTAAAAAGCGCTTCAGGCTGCGTAGTTTTACCTGATAGTCACCTTCATCTGTACCAGGTCGGAATTTAATTTCCTTAACCTGTATTTGTTTCTGCTTTTTACGAGCTTCTTTTTGTTCTTTGGCTTTTTCATACAAGAACTTACCGTAGTCCATCACTCGACAAACCGGCGGCTGTGCCGTTGGGCTGATTTCTACTAAATCCACACCGGCTTCTTCAGCTTGATTCATAGCTTCGTCTAGAGTAACAATTCCTCCAGCTTCGCCATCATAACGGATCAAACGTACTTCTGTACCTGTAATTAATTCATTCAAACGATGAGCTGGCTCTTTTTGCCCGCCTCGTTGACCACCTTTAATAGCCATGTTCCTCCAAAGAACTTTGTTCCCATATTTTATTACGTAAGTGTAATATATGGATTATAAAATATTATTATACCTGTTTATGCTCTTGAGTTAACTTCTTCCGTTATTTTCTCAATAAAACCATCAACAGACATTGTACCTAAATCTTCACCACTTCGAGTTCGTATTGCTATTTCGCCGGATTCCATCTCTTTATCACCAACAACTAACAAATACGGAACACGCTTCAAAGTGTGCTCGCGGATTTTAAAGCCTATCTTCTCATTTCTCAAGTCTAGTTTTGCTCTAAATCCACTTTCTTTCAGTTTTTTTACTACTTTTTTGCAATAATCGCTCTGTTTGTCGGTAATATTCATTACAGTGACTTGATTTGGCGATAACCACGTTGGAAATTTACCTGTGTACTCTTCAATCAAAATACCAATAAAACGTTCTAATGAACCTAAAATAGCACGATGGATCATTACTGGTGTGTAACGTTCGTTATCTTCGCCTACATAAGTAGCACCTAAACGCTCAGGTAAAGCAAAATCGAGTTGTACTGTACCACATTGCCAGTTACGACCTAAACAATCTAATAAAGTAAATTCAATTTTAGGACCATAGAAAGCACCTTCACCTGGAAGATACTCAAAAGTAATACCTAAATCAGTTAATGCTTGCGCTAAACCTTGCTCAGCTTTATCCCAAATTTCATCACTACCAATACGTTTTTCAGGTCGTGTTGATAATTTAACGATGATATCTTCAAAGCCGAATGATTTATAAACATCGTAAACCATTTGAATACATTTGGTTACTTCGTCTTGAACTTGGTCTTCAGTACAGAATATGTGTGCATCGTCTTGTGTAAAACCACGAACGCGCATTAAGCCGTGTAATGAGCCAGATGGTTCGTTACGATGACAACAACCAAACTCAGCCATGCGTAATGGCAAATCGCGGTAAGATTTCAAACCTTGGTTAAATATTTGAACATGACCAGGACAGTTCATTGGTTTTATCGCATATTCACGCTTCTCAGAAGTCGTTGTGAACATGTTTTCAGCGTACTTGTCCCAATGTCCTGATTTTTCCCAAAGCACGCGATCCATCATTAACGGACCTTTAACTTCGTCGTAATCATATTCATGAAGTTTTTCACGAATAAATTTTTCTAATTCTGTATAGATAGTCCAACCATCGTTGTGCCAAAACACCATTCCTGGCGCTTCTTCTTGCCAATGGAATAAATCTAATGTTTTACCAATTTTACGGTGATCACGCTTTTCAGCTTCAGCTAAACGTTGAATATAAGCTTTAAGCTGTTTTTTATCAGCCCATGCTGTTCCGTAAATACGTTGCAACATTTTGTTGTCTGAATTACCACGCCAATAAGCGCCAGCAACTTTCATTAATTTAAAATGATGACAATGACGCATGCTTGGTACATGAGGACCACGACACATATCGATATATTCAAGGTGATGATATAAAGCTGGTGTGTCTGACTTATCAATGTTTTCGTCTAAAATTTCTAACTTGTATGTTTCGCCACGCTCAGTAAACGCATCGTAAGCATCTTGCCAAGAACCGGTCTTCTTAATAACTTCATAACCTGTTCTTGCTAATTCAGTCATGCGTTTTTCAAGCTTAACTAAATCGTCTTCAGTAATAGATTCTTCTAAATCAACATCGTAATAAAAGCCATTATCAATAGTAGGACCAATAGCCATTTTAGTATTTGGCCATAATTGCTTAATTGCATGGCCTAATAAATGCGCACAAGAATGGCGAATAATTTCAAGCCCTTCACTGTCTTTACTGGTAATAAGTTGTAATGATGCATCGTTTTCAATTAATTCGCACGCATCAACAAGTTTTCCGTCTATACGACCTGCGATAGTTGCTTTGGCTAAACCTGGGCCGATATCAAGAGCAACATCCATAATAGATACTGCGTTATCGAATGAGCGTTGAGAGCCGTCAGGAAGAGTTATTACTGGCATGAAATGTCCTTTGTACAGTGGCGACACACACTAAGTGCCGCTTGCTTTATTTTTATCAATGTTAATATTTGTAGACACCGTATTTATTGAATAAAATCTATTAAATAAAACCATATCTTGCTTAATTTTTTATTTTATTCCAGCGAGGGAATAAATGAGCACGGAAATATAGTGTAATATGGCGCTAATTGCAATAAATATAAGGTTTTTGTTATCTATCTTCTTCATAAAAATAAAGTAAAAAACAATTACACCCTTTTATGTTTTTTAACTATTTTACCTCTCATGATCAGTTTATTTTTCTCTTCGCAAAGTTTTGCGCAAAATACGACATCAAATTTTGCAACAGAGCCTTTAAATGATTCATCTTGGAAAACATGGAAAGAAAATAAAAACATCAAAGTAAATTATCAACAAATTAAAGGCAGCGACTTAATTGAGATAAAAGCACAGGCGGCTATTCAATCTAGCCTTGCTGGATTTCTTTTTTTTATACAAGACACAGATAACATTACGCAATGGCTTGATAACGCGCATTCTAGTAACGTACTAAAACAGATATCGCCTCAAGAAAATATATTTATTACCTCATTCAAAAGTTATTGGCCAATAACTGAAAGGTACATGGTGGTGAATTCTCGATATTGGCAAAATGAAGATCTATCGCTTGAAATTGAAGTACATAATGTGGAAGAGAGTGAATATGTAAATAACGAGATGATTCAAATAGAAGTAATAAAGGCGCATTGGAAGATTACACCGGTTAATAGTCAAAATATTAATATTGTATATACGATTATTGCGGACCCTAAAGGCGCTATTCCATTTTGGTTAACTAAACGCATATCGCTAAATAGTTTATGGAAAACCATGAACAATATGCAAAAGCAACTGCCCTTGTCACCTTGGCAAAAGCATTCACTATCTAATATAAAAGAACATCAAAAGAAATAATTTTGATGTTCTTATCTAACTTTATAAGTTACTGCCTTTTAAGTATATCAAGCGCTATCGCTTCAGCGACTTTAATACCATCAATACCCGCAGATAAAATACCGCCAGCATAACCAGCACCTTCACCCGCAGGATATAAACCATCAACGTTTAAGCTTTGGTAGGTTTCTTTATCACGTGTAATTTGAATAGGTGAAGAAGTACGCGTTTCAACTGCAGTAAGCGTTGCGTGCTCCATAGCAAAACCTTTTATTTTCTTTTCAAAAGCCGGTAATGCTTCTCTAATGGCTTCAATTGCATAAGGCGGTAATGTTTCACTTAAATCGCAGTAGGTAACACCGGGCTTGTAAGACGGTTCAACACTACCATGCTCGCCTGATTTTCTGCCAGCTAAAAAGTCGCCAACCAATTGCACAGGTGCATCATAGTTTTCGCCACCAAGTTTATAGGCAAACTCTTCTAGTCGTCTTTGTAATTCAACACCCGCTAAAACATTTTCGGTTTCGTCACTATCGCTACCATAAGAGAAATCTTTAGGATCGATCCCTACAACAATCGCACTATTTGCGTTACGTTCATGGCGTGAATACTGACTCATACCATTCGTTACCAAACGCCCTTCTTCAGATGCTGCGGCTACAACGGTTCCACCTGGGCACATACAAAAGCTGTAAACAGAACGACCATTTTTACAGTGATGAACCAGTTTATAATCAGCAGAACCTAAAATAGGATGACCTGCGTTTTTACCAAAGCGAGCATCGTCAATAACCGATTGCTCATGCTCAATTCTAAACCCAATCGAAAATGGCTTAGCCACCATGTACACATTTTTATCGTTTAACATTTTAAAGGTATCGCGTGCGCTATGCCCTACCGCTAACGCCACATGTTCGGTATTTATAACTTCACCTGTAGCTAATTTAACACCCACAACTTTGCGTTTATCTTCGTTTTCTTCAAATAAAATATCGTCTACACGCTGACTAAAACGAATTTCACCACCTAATTCAATAATTTTGGCGCGCATTTTTTCAATCATGGTGACTAGTTTAAATGTACCTATATGCGGCTTACTTACATACAAAATTTCTTCTGGTGCGCCAGCTTCAACAAACTCATGTAATACTTTACGGCTGTAATGCTTCGGGTCTTTAACTTGGCTATAAAGTTTACCGTCTGAAAAAGTACCTGCTCCACCTTCACCAAATTGCACATTTGATTCTGTGTTTAATACTTTTTTACGCCAAAAGCCAAATGTATCTTTTGTGCGTTCGCGTACTTCTTTACCACGCTCTAAAATAATCGGTTTAAAACCCATTTGCGCTAACACTAACCCAATAAATAATCCACATGGGCCAAAGCCAATAACTACAGGTCTTTGTTCTAATGTTTTTGGTGCTTCGCCAACAAAGTAATAATGAGTGTCGGGGCTAGCTTTTACATTATTGTCATCAACAAACTTTTCAAGCAATTGCTCGTTAATCGTGGTTTCAACATCTATGGTGTACATCAAAATAATGGTATTTTTTCTACGTGCATCGTAACCACGTTTAAACACATTAAAACTCACTAACTGATCAGCATTAATTGACAGTTTATCTAAAATGGCTTGTTCTAATTCTTCATGTTGGTGATTAAGATCTAACTTTAGGTTGGTCAAGCGAAGCATAAAATATCCAAAACAGCGTACCCCGTAGGGTAAAATAACAACTAATGCCTTTATTTTACCCCAAGAGCATGGTGATACCAATTTAATTAATGAAATCAGTAATTGAATTTGTTTATGTTCAAGGTATGATCGCCTGCAAAATATTTCATCAAATAAAAGGAAAAAACGTGGCGTTTGTTGTTACCGATAATTGTATAAAATGTAAATACACTGATTGTGTAGCCGTATGTCCGGCTGATGCTTTTTATGAAGGGCCTAATTTTTTAGCTATTAACCCTGATGATTGTATAGATTGTGACTTATGCCCAGTTGAATGCCCTGCGGGTGCAATATTTCAAGAAGACGAAGTACCCGAAGATCAAAAAGAATTTATTGAATTAAATGCTGAGCTGTCGCAAGTATGGCCTAGAATAACCGAAGTAAAAGCCCCACCAACAGATGCAAAAGAATGGGACGGCGTACCCAATAAAATTGAACACCTCATTATTGATAGCCAATAATATTAATTCCCTTACTGTTTAATGGTTTAGTTAAACAGCCCATTTTGTCTAGTGCATTTTATAAAAATTACACCATACTTGTATAGGGCCTGTTGATCTTTCGAATACCTGAAAGTTCAACACCCCCTAATCAGCAATTACAGTTACGGACGATAACACTTAAGGAATTACTAACCCATATTGGTGTAAACCAAAATCTAGGAGGCAACATGCCCCAAGATATAACAAATAAGCGTATCACTTGTCCTCATTGCGGACATCATCTACATGTAACTTTAGACATATCATCAGGCGATCAAGACTACTACGATGAATGCCCGTCATGTTGCCGAGAAATTCACTTTAATTTACATATTGATGAATACCATCAAAAAATTCAGCTAGCTGTAAACAGCGACGATGAATAACGTGATAGCAAAACATCACCTAAATTATTTAGCTTGAGTTAGCTCGCTTAAATTTAATCGTTCGATTGTTTTTACAATCGTGATAGTTTGCTGATCAAATTCAAGGTTCACTTCATCATTCACATTCAGTTTACCTAAATTTGTTCTTGTTAACGTTTCAGGAATTAAATGCACACTAAAAGTATTGTCTTTAATTACACCTATCGTAAGGCTTGTACCATTTACCGTAATAAAGCCCTTTTCAAAAATATACTTTAACCAAGGTGACTCGCATGTAAAATATAGCGCAGTATTGGTTTCTGTTACGTTTTTACGTACTAAAGTAGACTTATATTGAACGTGTCCACTCACAATATGCCCGCCAATTTCATCGCCTACCTTTAAAGAACGCTCAACATTTACCCAATCATATACAGATAAGTTACCCAACGTAGTAACACGTAACGATTCATCTATAATATCAAAAGCGATTGTATAACTGTTATCCGCTTGTTTATTATATTCAACCACCGTTAAACAAACGCCATTTATTGCGATACTTGCGCCAATTTCTAATTTATAAACCAGTTCAGGAGATACACCAATAACTAAACGACTTAATTGATTTTCAGTTGTAATAGAAATAACTTCAGCTTGCGATTGCACTATACCCGTAAACATATATGATCCATGATATTCCAGTTATTCCTCATAATATCAAACAACGTAAATAACTAAAATAAACAAATAATTTATACAGCAACATTCGGAAGAAAAGATCCAATGCATTGGCACAAATTTACAACCAACACAAAAAGCTTAATGAAACTCGCTTACCCCATATTAATAGCGCAACTCGTACAAAATCTAATGGGGTTTGCCGATACAGTAATGGCTGGCCGAGTAAGTGCCACCGACATGGCAGCAGTAGCAATAGCCAGCAGTATTTGGTTACCTCTTATATTATCTGTTGCTGGTTTAATCATGGCGTTAGCCAGTATTGTTTCGCAATTTGCAGGCGCTAACAAATTTGACCAAGTAGCCAAAGCAACCCAGCAAACCGCATGGATTGCCCTTGTTATCGGCTTACTTTTTATTGCCCTGTATTTTGCCATAGCCCCTTTTATTTTTGAAAACGTATCGTTAGACCTCGTTTTAAAACAACTGATGTTTGACTACCTAACCTACATCATTTGGGGCGCTCCGGGTTTTTTCTTATACCTAGTATTAAGAAACTACTCAGAAGGCTTATCTCATACCAAACCCACAATGATCATCAGCCTCATTGGCTTAATTGTTAATGTTCCAGCCAATTACATCTTTATTTATGGTGAATTTGGAGCACCCGCCTTAGGTGGCGCAGGTTGTGGTATTGCTACCGCCATAGTGTATTGGGTTATGTTTTTAAGCACATTAGGTTACACCTACTTCGCAAAAGCATTATCGCATGCGCCATTATTAACCAAGTTTCATCCGCCGAATTGGTCGCAAATAAAAGGAATTTTGACAATTGGTATCCCTATTTCATTATCGTTATTGTTTGAAGTCAGCTTATTTTCAGTAGTGGCGATTATACTTGCCCCTTTCGGTGCTGAAATAGTGGCAAGCCATCAAATAGCCTTAAGCTTTTCAGGGCTAGTATTTATGGTGCCATTATCTTTATCTATGGCGGTTACCATTAGAGTTGGCTTTGCCGTAGGTAAAAACAAGCACGATGAAGCCAAAGACATTTGCAGCTACTCGGTTATTTTTGGCGTAATAATCGCCCTATTAACCGCAACATTATCACTCGTATTCCGTAATCAAATAGCCGCAATTTATACCATTGACCAGCAAGTTATCGACCTAGCTGTTAGCTTAATGTTTGTAGCCGCCCTATTTCAGTTTTCAGACGCTATTCAAGTAATATCTGCAGGAGCACTAAGAGGCTACAAAGACACCCAAGCTATTTTATACATTACTTTTTGTTCATACTGGATAGTAGGTTTAAGTGTTGGCTTAATACTTGGCTTAACCGATTGGATAGTGCCAAATATGGGCGCTAAAGGCTTTTGGATTGGCTTTATCGTTGGGCTAACTACCGCAGCCGTATTTTTAGCTTGGCGCTTAAAAATAGTACAAAGAAGATACGAATATGCATAGCATTAACGCAAATTGATGTTTAAATAATCATTCAATACTGTATTTTAATTGTAAAGCAACAAACAGCTTGCAACTGTTAAAACAGATCGCTAACATATCGCCTCGTTCGAACACGCTAATAAATTTACATACTTAGCCGTTTAAACAAAAAGCTCGCTTAGCTCAGTTGGTTAGAGTACTTGCATGACATGCAAGGTGTCACTGGTTCGAGTCCAGTAGCGAGCACCATATTCAGGTTCTTAGAACCTAAAAAACGCAATATCTTATAAAATAAGAATTGCGTTTTTTTATGTCTGAACTTTAATTTTATAGCATTGTCGGTGCTTTATTCTCTAGCCAGTTTTGTTCTTTTAATCGATCCCACGCAGCAATAATATGAGCAGGCTTCATTTGAGCTTTACGTCGACTCCAGTTATGAACTTGTTTAACTAAGCTCTCACTCGTTACGTCATTCCCGTCTGACTCTTGTGTTAAAACCCAATGAACAGTAGAAAGTAACTCCATACCATTTTGAGATTCAAAACCTTCAATAAGTTTAGCAACTCTACCAAATCTTTCTTTAGTGTCTTTGTGTTTATCTAAATAAGCTAATGCTTCTTGCGCTGCATCTTTTTTTAATTCAATTGGAGTTTCTGGTTTATTTAAACCATCAGCATAGCCACTAATGAAATGCCCTTCCATTTTATCTAAAACATGACGTAATACATCAGCATAAGGGCCAAAGTGATGCTTTTGAAAAACCACTTTATTTAAAGGCTCACCCACAGCAGTTAGAAAATAAACAAGTTTCTGCACTTCTAATAAAGATAAACGATAGTTAAAACCTGTTGATACATACCGATCAATCAAACCTATAACAGCAGCACGACCAATCGTCATTTTAGGGCGCTTAGTATTATTAAGCATAACGTCTGCTTTGGGTGCCTCTTGAGGCGGATATAATAGCCAATTAACTTCAGGAAATTCAGCTAATGAACTTTGTATTAATTGTTCTACATCTTGCCAAGGCAGTCCACCTAAACCACTGCCTAATGCAGGAATAGCAACTGACTTAAGGTTTAACCGTTTAACTTCAGCTTTTAAACTATCTAGACCCTGTTCAATATATTCAAGTTTAGATTTTCCTTTCCAGTGGGCTTTAGTTGGAAAGTTTATTATAAAAAATGGGGGGCTCATTGAATTCAAAGAAACTGATAATACCTTGCCTGTAATCATAGAATGATCATCACAAGCTTTTTTATATTCTTTAAAGTTTTCAGGAAATGCTTTTTTAAATTGTAACGCCAAGCCCTTTCCCATAACTCCTACAGTATTAACCGTATTAATAATGGCATCAGATTGATCGTGTAAAATATTACCTTTTTGATATGTAATCATATTAGTCTCTAGTAATACCACTCTGGTCGCACAATAACTTCTGGTTTATGTACAACACCTTGTAGTAAAACGGTCACCTCATCTGCTATTGCTTGAGTTTTAACACCTATTTGTTGAATACTTTGCCATTGAACTGATTCAAAAACTAAAAACTCAGCTTGTTTTTCTTCTTTAAAATCTTGCCAATATCGTTCATTGATTATTCTATTAAGATCTAATTCACTAATACGTATAAAATCATCAATTTGCTCAGCATAATCTAAATCAGCATGAATATCTGTGAAGAAGCAATTTTGATTAGTTAATCTAATTGTATCAATATCACTTATAAAGTGCAGTATTCTTTCTTGCCCACCTTGGAAATCATCATGCCCTTTATGAATAACAAAAAGCATAACTGAACGAGGACAAAAATTAAAAGGAACATACTGCCCAATAGTTCCGCCAGCAGGAAACTTAATAAACTGATGTTGGCGAAAGGAGCTGCCATAGAATAAATTGATACAATAAAATTCTTTATGTTATTGTCAGCTTAATATCAGAATATGGTTGTGTAGGGAATATATGGAAGAATCAATTAATGCAAACTTTGAAATAGGGAATAACAAGAATGTATCAGGAGTGCTAGCCCCGACCTCTAAAGAATTTAAATGTTGGTCTTCTGAACTTATACCCCTTAACCCACACTCAAATATATATGGTAAAACACATACAGGACAACCAGTAACTCTACTAAATTGTATTTTTCGTAAATACACTCAATATTCGGTTGGCAGCTCTTGCTCTTTATTTTCACATACGATGATATTAGGAAATGAACATGTTTTTCCTGAAACAGATCTTTTTGACTCTATATCGTTAACAGTTGAGAACCCTCTTAAATTATTTCAAGACATTGATTCATTTGGGTATATACATTCTCCAAAAGAAGCATTAATAGAGGCACTTAATGAAGAAAAGTATACTCCTCACTTTAATATTGAAAATAACCCACGTATTGCATATTTCAATGGTGATTCTGAAATTTTTAGTCAATGTACAAAATTAGGAACTATTACTGCAACCCACGCACACAGTATGAGACTTAGGGGAAGTGTAGAAGGTGCTCAACTAAAAAATAAAGTTTTTATAACTATCGACTTTACGGTTCCGTGCAAATTAGAAGTAGCCTTCAAAAAAGCCAACTTATTAGCTTTGTTTTTGAGATTCATTGCTAGTCAAGGATTACATTTTAAAAATATCCAAGTAAGAAAGTTGGGTGATAAACTTCATGAATACAATGTGCATCATGACTACCGTAATTGGGGCCAAGAAGAGAGTAAAGACAGCTATCACTCAGATCCTTTGATCAATGTAGTTAACGATAATTTTGGTAGTATACTCAAGAATTGGTTTGAGAAAGATGACAGAGAAAATGTTAGGCTTTGCTTTTATAATACTTTTTTTTCAGATTTATACTCATCAAGCAGACTTATTGGTGCAGCTAATATGTTCGACATATTCCCTCATAAATCTGAAAGCTTAGAAAAACAACTTAGTTCAGAAGAAAAATCACAAATTAAAGACTTAAAATCACAAATTAAGTTAAACTTTAAGCCATTTCCCGAAATAAAAAGTTCTTTACTTCAATCTATTAGTTTCTTAGAAAAAAAATCTCTTAAAGAAAAAGTGTTAGGGCGTATGTACATCATAAAACCTCAACTTGTTGGCAGTACACTTGACACTGTTGATTTTGAAATAGTTATAAAATATGGTGTTAAATGTCGAAATTATTTTGTTCATGGCTCGATAGATAGGCACTTGTCTCCAGAGTTATGCTTTCAATTTCAATCTTTTTTCACTGATCTGTTTGAATATATATATATAGTAAGTGAATTAATTGAGTGTGGCTGGAATAGAAAAGATGACAGAGTACTAACATGTCATCACCGTATTAGATCTTACGAAATAGAAATAGAGTCTGGCTCAAAAAAATTAGCTGAGATATTGAAAAATAACAAAATATTCATATCCAAAAATTAAAATAATATTCCATGTTTGGTATGGGTAACTCGTTAAATGTATCAACCGCTGACGCTATTGTTTTAGCCAAATGCGCCAGCCAATTAAGAAAGAAGTAACTTTGTTATAAGCAGCATTTTTTTATGTTTTTTTACCGCTTCCACATGAGCATGGGTCGTTGCGGCCCACTTTAAGTTCTGCAATAAAGGGTTTTGTTGTAGGGTAATTAAAGTCTTCTAATTCACTAAGTTCATTGTTAGTAAATAATGCTTCTAGTATGTTTTCGTCACTTTGCTCGTTGAGCCGTTGGTTAGCAAAGATTAAGACAACCATAAATTTATACTTTTAAATTCATGGCTGTCCCAAACTTTTATATTTAAGTCTGCATAATCACGAAGAGCAACTAAGACGAGCAACTAAGATGTGACAAGCCCCCCACTTCAAAGAACTCAGCCGGTTTCAAGCAATAGTATTTATCTTCCACGAGCTTAGATTGCTCGGCATAAGGTTGTGTCATCACCGTTTGTAGCTCTTGAATTAGCGTATAATCTCCCAACGCTGCTTGCTGATAAGCTGGCACAAGAAACCACTCGCGCAAAATGTATTTTGGGTTAACACGTTTCATCTGCTTCGATATTTCCTCGCTTGTTCGAGGCGAAGCCACATTCGTGTTACTCGCGCTAAAGAGTAGTGTTTTCCATTTTTCTAGCCACTGTGCCCAGCGTTTGTCCATTTCTGCATCTTTTGTATCATCGGTAGCATCAGCAGCGTTATTCGATACGTGATTTGGTATGTTATGGTAAAAGCTTTTCTTTAGCGAGCTAATGTCGTTGGGTATCGACGAGAGTTCGCGAAATAAAATAGTGTAATCAACAGGTGTTTGTTTCATGAGTATTTCTAACTCGCTAAGCACTGCGTTGAAAGATGCTTCGTCGGCGTTTGTATCGTCAGTACCGTCAAAATCACCCGTATCGTCAGAATCAATAACCAAGGTGCTAAGGCCTAGCTTGGCAGCCCACATTTTTTTCATTTGTGTGCGCATTACCTTCGAAAAGTCACCTTGAATGTCGTCGAGCGCTAGTAAATAGTCTTGATTAGACTCTTTATCAGGAATGAGTAACGGTCGTAATGCCGAACAAAACATGTCAAAGTTTTTTTGCGCTGCGTTTGGTTGGTTCATAAACGAGAAATGATGACCGCCGCCGGTCCAAGGTTGATAATACGGTTTAAACACATCGCAAAAACCGAATGGACCATAGTCAAGTGTAAAGCCCCCTACTGCGCAGTTGTCGCTGTTGAAGTTACCTTGGCAGAAACCAACGCGGATCCAATTCGCCACTAGTGATGTAAGGCGGCCTTGAAATTCGCGCGCCAGCTGTACCACTTTTTCGGGCATAGGCAGCTGAGGTTCAATTACGCTAGCGTATTCACGATCAATCACATGTAGTACAATTTTTTCAAGTTCTTCCATCGCTGTTGGGTGTTGGTTGAACCTAACGCGACGAGCGAAAAGTTCGAGTTGACCAACACGCATGAACGACGGTGCAACACGTGTTGATATTGCGATGGGTTCATCAATATATCTATCGGGATTTTGCGAACGCGAACCCGGCGAATACCAAGGTCGTTGAACCTGCTCAGTTTTTGAAACATACAAACTTAAAGACCGTGATGTGGGTACACCTAGTGCGTGCATGTGCTCTTGCGCCAAGAATTCGCGAATACTTGAACGCAACACCGCGCGACCGTCTGCGCCTCTGCAATATGGCGTTTGGCCTCCACCTTTTAGCTGCATTTCCCAGCGTTGATCGTTTATAACGGCTTCAAGTACAGAAATTGCACGACCGTCGCCATAGCCGTTACCTGTTTGAAACGGACACTGCTGAATGTATTCTTGACCATAAATAGAAAGTGCGTAGCCCGTCGCCCAACCAATTTTTCGCATTGGCTTTGGCACATCAGTCATATCACCTGAGAACAGTCGAATAAAATCGGGAGACAGCGCCATACTGTCGGCAAAACCAAGTTCACTAAAGAAGGTTTTGCTGTGCGCTATATATTCAGGTTCTTTAATTGGCGTTGGATTAACAGGAACATAATGACCAGTAAAGACTTGTCGTGGTTCGTGATCAGCACCGTTTTCTGTTGCATCAGGGTCACAGTTGAGCGTGTCCATGAGGGAGTAGTTTGCCAACTTTGCAAGATCGTTGAGCGTCGATATAGTCGAAGAGTTTTTCTGTGGCTGTTTGTTTGTCATCGTTGTAATACCAAGGCCGTAAAGATAAAAAAATATAAATGTTTATACTGGGTATATTACCCCATTATTTGCGCCGATATCGGTACTTGTTACATAACGGCTAAATAACAAACTAAGTCGTGACTTTATTTTATTATTCGCAATGTTGCTTATTATTAGGTAGCTAAATCGCCATATTTATTGGTATAACTGCTTATAACAACAAAAATAATTTTATAAAGGGTCTTCGACATGCTCACTCTCACTGCCATACAATGCCGCATTATTGGTGTTATGTTAGAAAAAGAAACAACAACTCCAGAGCAATATCCACTGTCTTTAAACAGCCTTAGCATTGGCTGTAATCAAAAAAGTAGCCGTGAACCCGTAATGTCTTTGTCTGAAAGTGATGTACAAAACGAAATAGACGCGCTACAACAAGCCAACTTATTAATGGTTGATCACCAAGCATCGGGCCGCGTGAATAAATATATTCATCGTTTTTGTAATACCGAGTTTGGCGATTTACAGTTTACGCCGCAGCAAAGAGCAATTATTTGCGTATTACTTTTACGTGGACCACAAACACCAGGCGAACTTCGTACGCGCACGAATCGTTTGGCTGATTTTGCTAATGTTACTGAGGTAGAAGCCACGTTAGCCCAACTGCAAAACTTAAACGGCCAAGTACTAGTGAAAAAACTTGCCCGAGAGCCTGGTAAACGTGAATGTCGTTACTTACATTTACTTTCACCTAATTCTCAAAGTGCAGAGGAAGAAGTAAGCTGTGAAGACAACACTTATGAAAGTAATGTCAGAACTCATGCAGGAAACGATACGAGAACTAATATCGAAAAATATTCCATTGAACACGACGAGAAGAAACAAGAAAACACGCCATTACACCTCAGAATTACCGCGTTAGAACAACAAGTTGTTGCATTAACCGAGCAAGTAGCATTGTTAACACTGATGATAGAAGATAACGGCTAAACAGCTATAAACAAGCCTTTTATGGGGGGTAGATACACTTTATTTATAGCTCCCTATTTTGAGTAAAATGGCTGTAGTAACTCTATCATCAGCCGTTAGATCATATGTCGCTGTTGTCGCTGTAATGATTTTTAATTATTTATGCCCGTAACCATTCAAGATACAGGTTTCAGTGGGAACGAAAAGGTGTAAGTGAAACGGCATTACAACTTAGCCAACAGCTAATACATATTCTCTGTTTGGTATGGGTAGCTCGTTAAATGTATCAACCGCTGACGCTATTGTTTTAACCAAATACGCCAGCCAATTAAGAAAGAAGTAACCTTGTTATAAGCAGCATTTTTTATGTTTTTTACCACTTCCACATGGACATGGATCATTGCGCCCAACTTTAGGTTCTGCAATAAAGGGTTCTATTGTGGGATAATCAAAACCTTCTAATTCAGCTAATGCTTCTCTCATTGCTTTGGTGTCGGCTGCATTTTGCTCTGGTGTTTTAAAGGACGACCAGGTTCTTAATTCGTTAATAACATTAAATTCTGTACGTATAAAGCCTAATAAAACACCTTCTTTGAATGAAGTGTCCCACTCTTCAATTTCTTCTGGAGTTATATAGTCAGGTGCTAATTCAAATTTATTGGCTAGGTCTAAAAATTGCGCTTGGAACTCTTGCAACTCATACGCCATACAACAAACAGCAAGTGCCGCTAAAAAGTGTTCACTGATGTTGTTGGCTAATGGAACAAAGTGCGCTATCCATAACGTGAGCAATTCAACTAAATACTGACGTGTTATTAAGTCATTTTCATATTTAGCAAATAAACAATGTGCCGCAGCTACTTTTACAAAGCTACCTGAACGTGGGCTTAGTATTATTTTTTCAAGACCTTGGGTATCACTTTCGCTTAATATGTAGAAAAAGCTTGGTAATAATTCAGTGAGAGAATCCCCCAGTAATTCGTCAAGTGCGCCTTGGAATTCGTCGTCACGGTCACACAAGTTTAATAATAACGGATAGGCTTGGTATTCTTTTTGTTGCACCGCTAAAAGTATCCCCATGAACAAAAAAGTATTTTCTTGATCGCTAAACGCAGACGACTCTTCATTAAATTTAAGCATGCTTTGTTTAATTAGCGGCCATAGTTGTGGCCAGTTCTGTACTGCACTTTCTAGCTCTTCTTCAGGTAGGTAGCCTTCTTGAAAGGTAGACAGTGTAGTTATAATAGTTGACAGTTCGTTTGAATTTTTCATCATGTTTATCTTTTAATATTTTTAAATTAAATGTTTAAGGGTATTTATTAGCGATTATTATTACAAACTAACTATTCAATATTTTAAGCGGTAGCGACAATGCTCCGTTATCTGTTTGCCCTACTAACCAAATAATGGCACTTAAACCACCTACGGTTAATACATACCATACGGCTGAAACGATTTGTGCGTAACGGTTAAGGGGCAGAAGTTCGCTTAAATGTCGACGTTTGTATTCAAAGAATATTTCAATGCAGCCAATCGCGAGTAAAAAGCCTAGCAGCGCTAAACCAAACTGGTAGCTGAGATAAATCCCGAGTGCTGCACCTAATATACAAGCGACTAAACCAATGCGTGAGTTTATTGAAAAGGCGATGCTTTTTAGTACGTGTCCGCCATCTAACGGCAATACAGGCAGTAAGTTAAATAAGTTAAGCAACGCGTTAAATACAGCGATACCTGCCAGTATTTCTATGTCGGTTATCCAGTAGCCAATTAACG
Organism: Pseudocolwellia sp. G5-9; assembly: GCF_055808995.1. NCBI lineage: Bacteria > Pseudomonadati > Pseudomonadota > Gammaproteobacteria > Alteromonadales > Colwelliaceae > Pseudocolwellia > Pseudocolwellia sp. G5-9. The sequence goes on along the minus strand of NZ_CM147893.1, from coordinate 330,835 downwards.
CGGCTACCGAGAGGATTAAACCAAAGAATGGTCCCATGATGGATATAACTACGTCTTGCCAGCGGGTATTAATTTTGTCGTCGCTAAGTGCTAAGCCGCCCACAAAAGGTATAAGGTAAATGCCTTTGGTTTTTAGTCCAAAGTATTTCATGGCTTTGATATGACCATATTCGTGAAACACTAAACAAAGGATTAAAGCGATGGCGAATTCGATTGAAAACAACCAGCTGTATGCAGCCAAACTGCCTGCTGCAAATAATACTTTTACCACCTTGGCGCTTTTTAATAGCTTTAAACCAAGGCCTGCCATGCCTACAAAACTGAATTTAAAAGGTTGTTTTTTATTTTGGCTATTTTGGCGTTGTTCTATGTCTTTTTCGTTGAGTGTGTTTTCTTCAACAAGTTCGTCGTTAATGCATAGTTTAAATTGCAGATCAAAGGGTTGCCATTGTAATGAACCATTAAGCTTTACGTGAAGTTCACCCTGTTCGTTTTGCAGAAGAAATTTATGTTCAAAGTTGCTGTCGGTATTGGCATCAATTTGCGATACACATTGGTCATCCCAAAACAGTTGTTGCCACCCAGCCATTGAACCTTCTAAACGTAATGTTTTACCTAAACATTCTGTTTCTAATAATTGCACTTTGTAAACTCAATAAAAATAAAACCTTGCACGATTATCACTATATTTATTGATGCCGCAAGGGTTATTGACATTATTCACTTAGCAATTACACAATGCTTGTCTCATTTTACGACCACCAACAGGGAGTAAGCCATTTTGTTGATAGAAATTTAAAGTTCTTTCAAATTCAGGTAAAGGAGGAGTACATAATTCAATACATGACCACTCATGTTGCTTTCCGTAGTTTTGAGCTTGTTCTATAAGCATAGAACCTACGCCAGAAGATCTGTACTCAGGTAAAACATAAAATTCTTGAATGACACCAATTTTACCACCCGCGTATAAAGCATAGGTTTCGGTAAATGTAACAACGGCAATTGTTTTATTTTTATATTCGCCAATAATTGCAGCATAGTGACCATCACGAATTAACTCTCGACAACGCTCAATAGTACCATTGAGATTAATATCAAAATGCTGAGCTTTTGTTAACTCACAAATTTCAGTAGTAAGAGCAACAACTAAAGAGCCGATTATTTCAGAGTCCTTAGTTGTTGCTACGCTAAAGTTGATTTCCATTCATACTCTCTATTTTATTAGCTTATATAAAATTATTTTAGTGACCCAATGGCTTGAATTACAGCTCCTAAACCATGATGATTAATCCCTTCATTCACTACTCGGTCAAGTGCTTCAAGATGGCTAAATGAAAAATGAGGGAGCTCTTTGATTAACGTTTCTTTTGAAATCATCATAGAAGCTAATGGAGGACCACCCGTTTTATATGTTAACTGCTCAGGTCTATAACCCTCTAACAAAAGAACGCCTGATGGCTTAATTGCTAATTCAATTCGTTTATATAAATCTTGTCTGAGTGTTTCTGGTAAATGACAGTAGATAGAAACGATCCCGTCCCATTTACGTTCACCAAGATCAAATACTGCTAAATCAGCACAAATAGTTTCAATAACTACGTTATTTTCTTTAGCAAGCTTTTCTGCTTTTTTTAGACCTACGCTAGATATGTCTACAGCTGTAACTGAATATCCTAATTTGGCTAAGAAAACGGCATTCCTTCCTTCACCTTCAGCAAGTAATAACACGTTTCCTTTGGGAATAGAGTTGTAATGACTTTTAAGAAAGTCATTCGGTAACTTTCCGTAAACATATTCTTCTCTGTCGTATTCTTTATCCCACATGGCTAAACTCTCTGTTTATTATGTAAACGTTTTAATAATAACACTCACTTTATGAATGAATAAACTACCAGAAAGCAGAATATACTCAATTAGTTAAATAAAATAATCAATAAAACACTGCCATACATTCCACTTCAGTTTTTGCACCTAAGCCTAAACCATTTGTACCAAAAGCACTTCGGGCTGGGTATGGCTTACTGAAGAATGATTTATAAACCTCGTTAAAAGCTGGCCAGTCGGCCATATCAGACAGCATAACGGTGCATTTAACAACGTTTTTCATGGTTAGGTTGTGGGCTTCAAGTATGGTTTTAATGTTGTTCATGGTTTGTTTTGCTTCGGCTTTTATACCACCATCAACTAATGAAAGTGTGCCGAGTGTGATGCCCAGTTGCCCTGAAATATACAAGGTATTGTCTACCCGAACAGCTTCTGAAAATGGCATATCTAACGACTTAGCAAACACACTGCCTGAGTTTAAAAACTCAACGTTAGCTTTTGAACCAGCATAAAGATGTGGTGTAAATAAAAGTGTAATTAGGCTTATAGCTATTGATAATTTTTTCATTTCATATCCTTTGTTTTTTTGATGTTAGGTAACGAGTAAATTATTAATATCACTATGGGTAGCTTAATTTTTTACTTGTCTTCTAATGGCTTTACCCGGCATGGCACTTCTAATTAATTGTCCATTTTCAATAATAGGTGTGCCGTTAACAATAACAGTTTTCATTCCTTTAGAGGTTAATATTGGCTTTGCAAAGGTCGCTCTGTCGGTAAGTTCAGCAAAATCGAAAATAACAATATCGGCATCTGCGCCCTCTTGAATACGGCCTTTAAACTTCATTTGCTCAACACTTGTTTCTAGTATTTGTGCCGGTATTAACGACATTTTTCTGATGGCTTCACTTAACGATATTTTTTTACTTTCTTTAACAAACTGACGAATAAATCGAGAATAACTACCTGCAGATCTTGGGTGAGTTTGAGCGTTTTCAGGTAATGGCCAAACATCACCAGAAATCATTCTATGGGTTGTTGCATCCATTATCGGCATTCCGTCTGAGGCTACCGCTCCATTAGGAAATAACTGAGAAATTTCATATAGGTGTTGATCCGATGCCGAATGCTCTGGATCTAAATAATTGAAGATGATGATAGATCGAGGACTGTTATCTTGTAGCTCTTTAAAACTGGTTGGGGTTAGCTGTTTACCATTAAACGAGAAGTCTGTTTCGTTCGCATTACCTAAGCGCTCTTTCCAATGTTCACCACGAAACATTTGCCCACCAATCGCGGTACTTGCTGCTGAATAAGGATAAGCTTCAACTGAAATTTTTACTCCTTGTTTTTGTGCATTAAGTACAAGTTCGGCTACGTCTTCTATATCGCGAGCGCTGGTACTATTTAAATGAGAAATATGTGCATGAGCCCCCGTACTTGCCGCAGCAGAAATTAATTCTTGGTAAGCTTCAAAGGCACTTTTAGGTTCTTGTGTACTAGCGAAACGTATATGATTAAAGGTAGAAACGTTATATTTAGCGGCTAATTTATGTAGTTGGTAATATTCTTTTCTATTCGAATTTGGGCTATACCCTGCCAGAATACCTACCCCTAGTGCGCCAGCATTTATGGCTTTTTCAACTACGTTAATAATTTCAGTTTGCTGTGCTTTTGTCGCTAGGTTTCTACTCCAGTTAGGTAAAGAAAAAACCCGTAATGCTTCGCCCGGTATGCCATTAAAAGTCGCGTTATCTAACACCATAGCGCGAGCCATAGACCAATTAGCTGAAGCGCCATAGTTAATCGGTCGTCCTTCTTTGGCTATATTGCTATAAAACTTATCAACTTCGAGCACGCCAGCTTCTAATTCTAATGCGGTTGTTACGCCGTCAAATGCTTGTAAACGTGCGTTGGGTAATAATTGCCCGTGAGCATGTAAATCAATAAAACCAGGAGATACCACTAAACCTGTCGCATCAATCGTTTTTTTACCTGTTATAGATGTTGTTGATATTTTAGTGATTTTTCCTGCTGAAATGCCTATCCATCGTTTTGCATCTAAATCGGTTTCAGGATCGATTACACGACCATTTTTAATCACTAAATCATAGTTATCAGCAAAGCTTACGGTGCTTAGGCTAATAGATGTAGCCACAGTTAACGCTGCTATTAATGTATTTTTATATGTTTTCATTTTTACCTTCAATGGCTAATGAATTGTTCTAATTAGATAGTTATAGCTTAGCTGTTAATAAAACTCATGCCTAAGTTTCAACAACACAAAAAAACAACAAACCTTTGACTGTCTACTTTTTATTCAAATATTTAACATTATCACGCCAAAAAGCCATGGCAATATTAATAAATGTACTATGATTAAAACATATGACAGTAAAGTCTGTTTACATAACCAACTGGGAAGTTAGTCACATGAAAACAAGAAACTTTCAATTAAAAGCTTTGTCTAGCGCTATAATTACCCTTATATCTACCCATATCTATGCACAAGACACGACGAACCTTGAACGTATAGAAATAACAGCCCAAAAGCGAACGCAAAATATTCAAGAAGTCCCTGTTTCAGTGAGCGCATTTACCGGTGAGCAGCTAACAAAAAATCATGTGACCAGTTTGGTTGACGCGTCAGAAATGATGCCCAATGTAGAAATATCAAGCACCAGCTCAATGCCTCAAATATATATGCGTGGTATAGGTGCTGGCATTAATTACGGTTTTGAACAATCGGTAGCTCAGTTTAGAGATAATATTTATATAGGCCGAGCTATTATGGCTAGAGCACCTGTTTTTGATATAGAGAGAGTTGAAGTGCTCAAAGGTGCACAAAGTATTATGTTTGGAAAAAACGCTACTGCCGGTGTTATTTCAACCATGACTAAAAACGCAATTAACGATACAGAAGGTATGTTTAGTGCAAGTTACGGCTCATATTCAACCCTGAATATTGAAGGTATGTTTAATACCGCAATAAGCGATAATTGGTCTGCGAGGATCGCGGGCGTTATCAAAACAACCAATGGTTTTACCAAAAACAATCTTGATAACAATCAAATTAGAGGCGTAGATCATATAGACGGGCAGGAAAATTCAGGCGTAAGACTATCGCTACAAGGTGAACTTGATAACGGCCTATCCGTTGGTATCAAGGTTGAACATTCAGAATCTGACTTCGAACTGAGCTCAAGACAATATTATGTAGACAACAGCGCATTAGCGGCGGCTATAGATAAAGGCCACTCAGCGGGGCTTACCGCTTTATTAGATCCAAAAGCAATAATAGATAAAAGAGTGGAGTTTGATGACACCGCAGGCGATCAATCTCCTTTTAATGACAACCTTGAAAGCGACACCGCGGTATTAACCCTTGAGTACAACCTTAACAATAACGCCTTAACCTCAATTACCACGTATCAAGATTACACATGGAATAACGCCTATGACCCAACCTATTCGGCCCAAAACTGGGTGGCTCTTGATAGAACAGAAAACTTTGATCAGCTCACTCAAGAATTACGCTTTGTCACTCCCGAGGCACAAGTCGGTGAGTTAGACTACATTGTGGGTGTGTACTATACCCAACAAAATTTAGACCTTAAGCAAAATGCTGATATGTATCAGTTTCCATCAGTACCTATTCCTGATAGTCGGTATGGATTATTTTCTGATTTTGCAATGGACGAATGGAGTATCGCCGCTTTTACTTCAGTAGGCTGGCAAGTAAATGAAAAGCTAAAATTTGATTTAGGAGTACGTTTTGATAAAGAAAACAAAACCGTTACCTCGTTACAAAAAACCTATACTGCCGATTTTGGTATACCTGAAGCGAATGCCTTAGGTTTAGCTGATCAAATTTTAGCTGCATTTGGTGCAGGTAATCATTTACTTAATGAAGATCGCGATGAGACTCACTTATCCCCTAGTTTAAAAATGAGTTACCAAGAAAACAAAAAACTAATGTATTACGCCAGCGCAACCGTTGGTAATAAAGGTGGAGGATTCGACGGAACCTTATTAAATAACACGGGAATTATGGGCACAAGTTCCGCGAGTGGTGATGCTTATAACCACTTTAACCCTGCGGTAACACCTTCTGATTCTTTTGAATATGAAGATGAGAAAGCCACAGCGTTTGAAATAGGCCTTAAGTCTGACATTTTAGATGGTAAAGGACGTATCAATATCGCTTATTACCACACCAAGTTTGAAAACATGCAAGTATCCGCGTGGGACGGACAAAGTTATATTGTTGATAATGCAGCCAAGTCGATTGTACAAGGACTTGAAACAGACTTTACCTTTATTTTGAATGACTATTGGTTCTTATCAGGCGGTGCAGCTTATTTAGACTTTGAATACGACAGCTTTAAAAACGGCGTAGCTACGGTATGGCAAGATAAGATAGAAGGATTAAGAGGACAAGACTTAACAGGTAAACGTGGCGTTTATGCACCAGAAGTTACCGCAAGTTTATCAATAAATTACGAAGATGAATTATCACAGGCGATATTGTTATCGAGTAACTTATTCGTTAATTACTCATCCGAATTTTACACCGCTTCAGACCTCGATGAACAGTCTAAGCAAGACTCGTTTGCCAAACTAAATTTTCGACTTGGCTTAAGTGATTCAGCTGATGGTAAATGGAGTGTCGCCTTTTTAGCGAAAAATATAACCGATGAACAAGTTATACGTACTTCTCAAGATTTACCTGGTAATGCATTTGCTTATTGGGTGTCTATTGACCCACCGCGTACGTACACAATTACAGGTACTTATAGTTTTTAGGTGATTAAAGTATTTTCAAAAAATATGTTTAGGAGGTGAATTCAAGCATAACAAGAGGTTATGCTTGAATTTTAATGTTAACCGAAGTGGTTAAAAACAATTTTATTACCATCGAAATCACGAAAGTAAGCACCATAAAAAACATCTGGAATACGTTGACCCGGCGCGCCATCGCATGTTGCACCTAAAGCGATAGCTTTATGGTACATTTCGTCACATTTTTCTTTTGAACCTGGTGCAATAGCAAGCATGTTGCCATTACCGCAGTTTTGCGCTTTTTCATTATGTGGGATACAAATGGCAAGTAGTAACTCTTCCATACTCTTACCAAAAAATATAATACGTTCATGTTTTATTAAAGTTTTTGCGCCAAGAGGAGCTAAAAGTTCATTATAAAAAGCTTCTGATTTTTCTAAATCGGTTACACCAATCGTTACATAACTGAGCATAGGTATTCCTTTTTTATTATAGAGAATTACTGACTACAACAGGTAAATTTTTAACCTGTCAATAAGCGCTACGTAGTAGACCCACACAATAACACTATTATTTCGTCGTTGGTGTTAATTAAAAATTAATTTTAAAAGATCCCCTGCCACCTCAATATACATAAATACTTGAAACGTAAACCGGTATTTGAATTATTCAGTTTCTATTAATAACAGTTTTTTTTAATGGTAACGGGTATATTTACACTGACAAAAGTAAGTAAAAAACCAAAACTTAAAACTAATAATCCTATAATGATAGAACTATTATTTAAGCCTAAAGCGTCTGTGAGTAAACCTATTCCTAGTAATGAAAAAACACCAACAAACGACTCTGACGCCCCTATAAATGAAAGTAAAGTGCCCCGCTGTTTTGAACTAAAATGACGGTGCCAGTAATCACTTAAAAATACGGCTTTGTATGCGGTTAAAATATAAATAAGAAAAAACAAAGCGACAATAAATAAGTTATTCAATAAACCACAAAAAATATAAACAAATCCTGCAACAACAGGGAAAGCGATAAGAATATACTGACTCTTTGTTACAGCAATAAGCTTATCAGCATACCAACTCACTATACTACTTAGCCCCATACCTACCGCAAGAATAATTCCAAGATAACCTGCATTAGGTAGTAAACCATCTAACATGGGTCCTCTAATAATAGCTGAATGAGCACGTATTGTGGTGCCAACTAAACTTGTAAATAGCAACATCCATAAGAGTTTTTTGTTGTTTCTTACGGTGCAATAACTACGTACACAAATTTGTTTAATTGCTTTATGGTAATGCTCTTTTGCTGAAATAAATTTATCGAAGACAGTCGTTTTGATGATAAGAGAAACTTGATATTTTTTAGTATTTCGATAAACGGTTTCTTTCATAGTTAAGCTAAAAAAGCCCAATAAAATAAAAGTACTACCTGTTAAATAAAAAACAAGTGACTGGTCGTATTGGTAAATGTAGCCCCAGAGTATTCCAGCAAAAGCTGCAGATATTTTGAAAATAGCACCACTTCGCCCTAAATATTTTTTAAATTCATTTTCTCTCTTAAGCTTTTTTAACGAGTCATATAATAAGGATTGATCCGCGCCTGACTCTAAACTGATACCAATTCCACCTATCAAAGCGGCTAATACAAAAACAGGTAGTGTAAAACCTGCAGCAATCAAAACAAACTCGCAGCCCATTAAAATACAACCTAAAAATATGCTAACTTTTCGACCGAGCAAGTCAGAAATAATCCCAGTAGGAACTTCTAATATTACCAAGGTAATTAAAGATGCAGTTTCAATTAAACTTAATTGGCTATATGAAATATCAGCGGAGAGATAAAAAAGGTTAAGCAAAGGACCAACAACCGTGAAACCGGAAATTGCAGAGTAAATTTGATACTTATGAATATTTTGTTGATATGCAATATCGACCATTCATCGTTATAAGTACCGCATAAACCTTATACCTTATGTATTAAAACTGGCTTAACTATAGTTAGTATTTTTTCATTGCGCGAATATAATGATCCGTCTATATTTCAGACAAAAAAAAGGAGCTAAAAAGCTCCTTTGTACAATACGTTTTAATAATTAACTCGTTATAAGCTCATCATTTTTAGATGAAAAACGTGCAGTACCACCAAATATAAATTTGTTCACTAATAATGCAAATGCTACACAGGCAATTAAAGTGAAAAACATAAGGTGGATATAATGTAGACCAAAAGGTGCGTGAAATGGTGAGAACTCAAAAGATATTGAACCATATAAAATTACACCAAAGAACACAGCTGCAATACCTGCATTTGCATGAACGCCTCTAAACAAAAGACCCACTATAAAAATTGAAAGTATCGGCATACTAAATAAGCCCCACAACTGTTGAAGTAGGTTAAGAATACTATCCGCTTGTTGATATAACGGCACAAGCGCAAGAGATATAAAGGTTAGCGCTACGGTGATCCAAGCACTTAACTTAGGTACATTAATATCGTCGTTAATATAAGGTTCGTGAATATCACACACATACAGTGCAGTTGCAGAGTTTAAGTTACTGTTATAAGTAGACAGTACCGCTGCCGCCATTGCTGCGGCAAAGATACCTGATAACCATGCGGGTAATAAATCGCCCACTATTTGTCCGTAGGCCGCATCACCAATATCGCCATAAAGTTTGTATGAAATAATGCCCGGTATAACAATAATTGCCGGCACAATAATAATACGAATACCTATCGCTGCAAAAACACCTTTTTGTGCTTCTTTTAAGTTAGGCGCAGCCATAGCACGTTGAGTAATAACTTGGTTTGTGCCCCAGTAAAACATTTGTATAAAGATCATACCGGTAAGTAAGGTATGCCAAGGAATAGGTGAATCGTCTGCACCAATAAAGGTTAAACGATCAGCCGGTATACCTGAAAAATCATAATCAATCGCGTTTAACGATAAAAACACAACGGTAATAGCCATCCCCAGTAATAAAACGCCTGAGTAAGTATCAGACACAGCAACAGCGCGAAGACCACCAAAGATGGCATACATAGCACCTACAGCAGCAAATGCTGTAGCAATATACATAATGGGAATATCTACCTGAAACATGGTTTGCATAAATAATGCGCCACTGTAAATAACAGCAGGACAAAAAATAAGCGCACTACTCAAAAAGAACATTGTGCCTATAACCGCTCTAATATGTTTATTGTTATAACGCTTTTCTAATAATTCAGTCGTGGTAGTACAGTTATATTTGTAATAAACAGGAAGGAATACTTTAGCAAGAAGAAACAAGCCAAGTACGGCAGCAAATTCCCACCACGCGAGCAATGCCATTTGATTACCATTTGAACCTACAAGCTGATCGGTACTCAAATTGGTAAGAGTGATTGAACCTGCAACAAAATACCAAGCTAAACCACCGCCAGCTAAAAAGTATTCTTTATTTTGTTGATCTTTGCCTTTTCCTCTACCGTGGCCTCTACATTTCAAATAGGTAAGAAGAGCAATAAAAGCAGTCACTAATATAAATACAGAAATTTGGATCATGTTCTGGCTCATAGTTCATCACCTTTATTTATGTTCATTTTTATACCTGTAATTTTACGATTTTGTGTTTTGTTATGAAGCGTCATTAATCTATTTATTTGCGTTAAAGAAGCTAACATTGCATAGATTGGCATAAGAAAATTCAGTTGATGAAACTCAAATAGAACCTCTTGAGATAAACCATTCAATGAAGTTTCATTAATGGTATATAGTCCTTTAATTTTATTTTGTTCCATACTTTCATATTGCGTAGCAAGTTCAATTTCAACCAATAAATCATGCTTGAGAAGTAACTCAGTAAATTGATGTGTCATCATTTCACTTTGATAATAGGCGGATATATTTTGTTGAATACTTAACAAAAACTGACTTGGCTCGTTTTCATTAAATAGTGCTTCCCCTTCTGTTTGACTTAAATAGTCACTATCTTGATCGATATAGAGTGTAAGCGTTTTTTCAGCTTTAGGATCTGGACCTAAATCAAACGGAGTTCTTAAAAAAGTAGACGGTACATAAGTACCTAACCATTCATTTTCTGTAAAAAATAAATTTTTCCCCGCTAATAAACCTAACATCGATATAGCTCTAAATTTCCCTTGTTCTGCATCTTTCATGTAAACAATGGGAAAACTTGTACTTGCTTGCGCAAATTCATTTACAGATAGCGGTGTTAAATGTTGATGCTCACTTTGTTTGAAATTTTTATGTGGCAAAATTTTTATATTTTTGTGTTGGTTGGGATCTAGCAAAACATATTTTGTCATTTTAATTCTCTAATGTTTTTTGTTAAATTTTTGAAAAACCAATATCTTTAACTTTTTCTAATAATTCACGATGTAATGGTAATGAATACTGTAATTGTTCAATTTGTATTTTATTAATGGAAAACTGTCTTTGCGCAATATCATCTCTTTGGTACAAGTGTTCGCTTTGTTTAAAGTCAGTTTTAAAGCCCGCACCATAGAGAATATATTGATAGCTAGCCGCAGTGAATGCTTCATCTCGATCTGTAAAGTCATACTCTTTGGGTGCTCTATACTGCCAAAGTAACAGAAGTTCACTTAAAGATTCTGGAACAGATGACTTGTGCCGATTATCAATCCAAAATGGTTCTGTTCTTTCACCCAATACATAGTGTAATTTTAAAAAGTCGATCACGCCTCGCCACTTCATTGTCATCAGGCGATTAAATCTTTTAGATACAATATGCATTTGGTCTTTGTTGTTAGGTAATTGCTCAGTAATAAAGTTAGCTGATGTTTCAATCAACATAATGGCTGAAGCTTCTAGCGGCTCTAAAAACCCCGCAGATAAACCAACAGCAACACAATTGTTTTTCCAAAATAATTGCCTATGCCCCGGTGTAAAAGAAATAACTTTAGCTGTGTGAGGTAATGATTTTTTGCCAATATAAGTTGCAAGTACCTGTTTAGCCTGTTCTTCAGTACTATATTTACTCGAATAAACATAACCCACGCCTCGCCTAGTTTGAAGGCCAATATCCCATATCCAACCAGCCTCTTGAGCAGTAGATATTGTTTGGCTAGCAATAGGACTATTTGGTGAGTCATACTCAATTTGAACCGCGACCGCAGTATCCGCAAGGAACACATTATCACAAGGAACAAGTGGCACCTTGAGTGTTTCACCTAATAAAAGGCTTTTCATGCCGGTACAATCAATAAATAAATCAGCCTGTATTTCACCATTATTTTCAGTAAAAACTGACTCAACATCTCCATTTTTTGCTTGTTTTATTGTTTGTACGGTATCTGAAATATGATTAACACCTAGTTGCTCACAACAATGTTCACGCAACAATTCAATAAATTGAGTGGCATCTAAATGATAGCCATAATTAGCCACAACTTCATATTCTTTATTCGCAATAGATTTAGGTGCTAAGCCTTTTTCACATAGATATTGCTGAAAATTGACTGATTCAGCAAAAGATTGAGTAGCCGATAAAGATTTTTGCCAGTAAGGCGCTAAATCAAATTTATTGAAAGACTGAGGTTCTGTAAAAGGATGGTAATACACGTTATTCGTTTCTGAAATCCAGTTAACAAATTTACTACCTTGTTTAAAGGTGGCTGAACAACGCTTAATAAATGTATTTTCTGAAATACCTAATTTTGCCAAAGTTTGACGCATCGTTGGCCATGTTCCTTCACCTACTCCAATAGATGATATGTCTGGTGACTCGATAAGTGTAACGTTAATGTTATGGGTGTGTTTTTTAATAAGTAACCCCGCAGTAATCCAACCTGCAACACCTCCTCCCAATACTAAGACATTTTTAATGTTAGAAGACACATGATTACCTTTGATAGTGATGAATAAGATTGGATATGTAATACCAGCTTCAAGAATAAAACTGATATAAAAAGTACATGAATAAACGGTCAATAATTCATGTACTTTATCATATACCTAAAAGCTTATTTTATACTTACTACTATTAAAATGAGCCTCTAAGCCCAATAGAGTAACGAGATCCTGAACGAACTTGCTCAGTAAAATGACTACTAATACGACCAAATTTATTTGTGTATTCGTCAGTCAAATTAATCCCTTCAAACAATACCGTTAAGTTATCGTTAATGTCATAGCTTGCACTTACATCCCATTGGCCGTAAGTATCTACAAACTCAGGTTCACCAGTATCAGCATTACTCAATGTTTGTAAGAATGCTTCACGGTTGTTATAAGCTAAGCGAGCTTGAAATCCATTATTTTCATAAAATGCGATAATATTTTGTGAATCTCCTAAACCTTCAAGAGCGAATGTTTGGCTACTATTGCTAGTGTCAACTTCAGCATCACTATTTACTATTGTCGCATTCATTTGGAAACCAAAACCACTTTCCCATGTATGAGTCCAAGCAAGTTCTAAACCATCAACTTTAGCCGTTTCACCATTACGCGGACGTGAAACTTGAAATTCATAACTTCCACTAGCTAGTGAGAACTGCTCTGGTGCACGTACAGTAGTAATAAAGCCTTCAACTTCTTTACTAAATAAACCAACCGATACTGCACTAGTGTCACCATAATACCATTCATAAGAAATATCCCAGTTGGTTGATAAGAATGGTTCTAAACTTGGATTACCACCACTCGCTAACAATAAATCTGGTCGTGTTGTACCAATATTAGTTACTGGCGCCATATCAGACATAGTAGGTCTTGTAATAGTTTCAGAATAAGCGGCACGAAGTACCATATCTTCTTCAATTTCAAACTTCACATTCAAGCTTGGTAATAAGTTTGAATATGAGTTTTTAATTGCAATATCTGATGAAATACGTTGTCCATCAGTATCAACATTATAAAACTGATCTAAAATGGTTGCATCTTGCGGGTTTTGAATAATATCTAATAACGTTGCTTGCTTACCTGCTGCTGTGGTTGTAGTTTCGCTATATCTAAAACCTAAATTTATTGTCCATGGCATATCACCAAGGTCACCTTCAAATAGGAAGTCAATGTAAGCTGCGGTTATTTCTTCATCAATTTCGAAACTTGTACCTAATTCTACAGGTGTATAACCATTAAGCGATTGGAATGCAGCTATGTTATCTGCAGGGTTTTCATTGCGAATAAGAGATTGCGCTGTAATTGCTTCTGGTGTTTCAAGGTAAGCTAAATAATCATCAACATTGTAGCCAAAGAAAGAAGAAGGAATACCATCAAACCAATCATTAGGAGTAACTAATTCACCTAATTCATCTGGAACATCAGTACCATAACCACAGTAAAAACAGTTAGGAAGTGATGGTGATTGAAATACTTTAGAAGACTTGGTTCTGTCTTGTGAATATAATCCAAATTTAAGTTTAGTGAATGTGTCGCTATTTGGTGTGTAAGTAAAATCAGCACGTAATTCAGTAATTTCATCTTCACGCTCATCACCACCGCGCTCTACATAATGTGCTCTAAGTTTACTTGCATCTGCTTGAGTAAATGGTCCATCAATTCCATCTGATTGTAAGCCTGGGATATCGCCACCATTTCTAAAGTCATATGTGTAACCATTTGCGTATCCCATAACGGTAAACACACGACTTTGATCACCACTTAAATCTTCAGCTTTTGAAGTAGATACATCAATATTTACATTAAACTGATCCGTTAAGTCCCAATCAGCATTAAAACCTAAGTTTTGTACTTTAATATTACGATCAAAACCTTGTTGAACAAAGTCAGTAGCACCCGAACCACCACCATTAGGATCATCAAATGAATTATGTGACCAATAATTGACTGTATTTGTTGTTTCATCTACATCAAAATCTCTAAAATTCCCCGGTGTAAACCAGTTAGCATAGTTACTTACTTGTGATTCAACTTCAAATTTTGAATACAAACCATCAAACGTCAAGGTTAATTCTGTTGTAGGTGCATATTGAACAACCAATGTACCACTAGTACGTGTTCTATCTTCAGCATTAGACGTTAAATCAAGATTACGTGGAACCCAAACGTTAAATGCTTCTTTACCTGTACCAGCTACAGCATCAAAATCATTGGTTTGAATACGATCAACACGATAATAACCACGAGTATCGGCTTGGTTAATCTGCGCTTCACGTTCTTGAATAGATAATGACGCTAAAATACCTAAAGTACCGTCATTGAAGGTGTTACTAATTAAACCAGATATTGCAGGTGACGACTCTTCTGATAAAGTATCATAAGTCATTTTGGCATTACCAATAGCTTTAAACTCACCTATTTGTAATGGTTTCGCTGTTTGTAAATTAATGTATGAACCAATACCGCCATCTTGATTACCCGCATTGGAGCTTTTATATACATCAGCGCCAGAAATGAGCTCCGCAGGTAAAGTATCAAAACTAAATTCACGACCAGAAGTTTCAGACGCCATTTGACGACCATTAACTGTAACTAGGTTAAATTGAGGACCAAAACCTCGAACAGTTATGAACTGACCTTCGCCACCGTTACGATCGATAGCTACACCGGTTATACGCTGAAGTGATTCTGCTACGTTTTGATCAGGAAATTTCCCTAAATCTTCTGCTGTAATACTGTCTGATACGGTATTACCTTCTTTCTTTTCTAGCATTGAAGCTTTTAAGCTGCTTAACATACCTGTTACGGTAATAACTTCGACTTCTTTTTCTGTTGCTGCATCAGCAGCAATTACCGTAGTACTACTTAGTGCAGTTGCTACAGCTAACGCAATACTCGTACGCTTACCAAATGTAGATACATATTTAGTAGACATTATCTTCCCCTTTGTTGTGTTATGTTTGACGACTTGTTGTTAACTTATACTCTTACGTAAGTATTCTTATATAAGAGATTTTATATAGTTAATCTTATATAAAATTGCGCAGAATAAATTACCTCTTACCCACGCAAACTTTATGCTTTGTTATTTAATTATTTTTATCTGTTAGTCTGTAACTAGCTTCGCACTTTATCTATTGCGGCTGTCCACTGGCTATATAGGTTATTTCTTTGTTCGGTAGGCATATTAGGCTTAAACTTTCGATCGCAATGCCACATTTTAGCTAACTCATCTGTAGATGAAAAAACACCTGCTTGCAAACCAGCTAAATATGCAACACCTAATGCCGTTGTTTCTATAATTTTAGGGCGTTCTACTTCAGCCCCTAAGATATTTGAAAGAAAAGACAGTACCCAATTATTGGCCACCATACCGCCATCAACTCTTAATTTTGTAGGTCTTAAGCCATCACTTTCCATCGCTTTTTGCAGATCTTTTGTTTGATAGCAAACCGACTGTAACGCCGCAGTAACTATTTCTTTAATGCCAGAATCACGTGTTAAACCAAGGATTGCACCACGAGCATTAGGATCCCAATACGGTGCACCTAACCCTGTAAACGCAGGTACTAACATAACACCGTGGTCATAAGGCATACCTGCAACAATACTTTCTGTTTCGCTGGCGTTACTAATAAGTTTTAGCCCGTCACGTATCCATTGAATGGTTGCCCCTGCCATAAAAATACTACCTTCAATAGCATAGGTAGGTTTACCGTTTAAGCGATATGCAACGGTTGTTAATAATTTATTTTTAGATTTTAAAGCTTTATCACCCGTATTTAGCATTAAGAAACAACCTGTACCGTAGGTACTTTTAGCCATTCCTTCTTTAAAACATGCTTGACCAAATAAGGCGGCTTGCTGATCACCTGCTACACCCAAAATAGGAATAGGCGCACCTAATAGTTCAGGCGCACAAATACCAAACTCACAGGATGAGTCCATAACTTCAGGTAACATTGAATGAGGAATATCGAAAAGTGAAAGAAGCTCTTGATCCCACTCTTGGGTATGAATATTAAAAATCATAGTACGCGAAGCATTAGTTGCATCAGTTCTATGTACTTCACCTTGAGTTAAATGCCATAGAATAAAGCTATCAACCGTACCAAAAGCTAACTCACCTTTGTTGGCTTGTTCTCTAGCGCCTTCAACATTATCTAAAATCCATTTGATTTTCGTTGCCGAAAAATAAGGATCAAGTAAAAGGCCTGTTTTACTATTAATAAGCTCAGAAGTTTGTTCTGTCGCGATTGATTCACAATACTTAGCAGTTCTTCTATCCTGCCATACAATAGCGTTATATAAGGTTTTACCGGTTTTTCTATCCCAAACTAATGTAGTTTCACGCTGGTTTGTAACACCAATTGCGATGATTTGACTGGCAGAAACATTATTTTCGTTTAAAACGCGTTTGCATACATCTAATACACTTTCCCAGATATCATTAGGATTATGTTCAACCCAACCATCTTGAGGGAAATGTTGATCAAATTCGGCCTGAGCAACAGCAAAAACGAAACCTTTCTCTGTAAACAGTATAGCTCTAGAGCTTGTTGTCCCCTGATCTATAGATAAAATATATTTGGACATTGTAATATTTATTATTCCAATCACACTAATCAATTTATTCGATAATGCACATAACAAAAAATTAAAGCAACATTTATTTTCAAATACGAACACACTTTGTACTTTTACGAATATACGATTACTTTGGATAACTATGATTTATGTGAGATAATTAAGCTAAGTTCAATGAAGCGTAGTTGATAAAAATTAAAAACGTGTAAATCTTTACCGATATATTTTTTAGCTATAGTAGATGATAGGGTTATTATTCATGAGTTTAAATCAACGGCAAACAGAGTTAGTTGAGTTTGTTCATAAAAATGGTTTTGTTAATATAGACACACTAGTACAACATTTTAATGTTACACCACAAACCATCAGAAGAGATTTAAATAAACTTGCTGAAGATGGTGCTCTTATTAGGCATCATGGAGGAGCTGAAGCAACTTCAAGCAGTGCAAATGCTTCATATCAATCTCGAAAAATAATGAATTTAGATGCAAAAGAACAAATAGCTAAACAAGTAGCAAGCATTATTCCTAATGGTGCTTCTATCTTTATTAATATTGGTACAACAACAGAAACTATTGCTAAAGAGCTACTTAACCATTCTAACCTCAACATAGTGACAAACAATATTCATGTGGCAACGATTTTATCGGTGAAAGAAGATTTTACCGTTATTATTGCAGCCGGAGAGGTTCGTCATAAAGATGGTGGCATTATAGGTGAAGCAACCTGCGATTTTATCAGTCAATTTCATATGGACTTCGGTATTATAGGTATTAGCGGCATAAGCGCTGACGGCTCGTTATTAGACTTTGACTTTAGAGAAGTAAAAGTCGCACAAGCCATTATTGAAAACTCAACCACGGTTATTTTAGCAACTGATCATTCAAAATTTGGCCGAAACGCTATGGTTAAACAAGGCAGTATATCTCAGATAGATCATTTATTTACTGACGAAATTCCACCGGGCGAACTAAGCGAACTTTTAGAAGCACATAATGTAATAACACATGTTATCTAAACAATAGAGTTAAAAAACCATTCATTCTTATTTAAAAATGTAGTTTATCTACATTTTTTTATAACTAAAATTTATTTTTTTCATTTAATTTTCATTTTTACTTGCATATGAACATTAACGAACACTATTATACTCAATAACGAAAATTCGACATTCGAATTTAATAGTAAAAAATTGTTAAAAAGTGAGTAAACTAAATGAGTGATACGTTTGATATCGTTGTAATTGGCGGTGGTATAAACGGAACAGGTATTGCTGCAGATGCGGCAGGTAGAGGCCTTAATGTTCTTTTATGTGAGCAAAATGACTTAGCTTCTGCCACTTCATCAAACAGTAGCAAGTTAATTCATGGTGGTTTACGTTATTTAGAACATTATGAATTTCGTTTAGTAAAAGAAGCACTAGCAGAGCGCGAAGTGTTAATAAAAAATGCTCCTCATATTATTAAACCATTAACGTTTAGATTACCTCATCAACGTCATCTTAGGCCTTCTTGGATGATAAGAGCTGGCTTATTTTTATATGACAATTTAGCTAAACGTGTCACTTTACCTTCTTCAAAAGGAATAAAGTTTTTAGAAGATAGCGTACTTATTCCTTCAATAAAAAAAGGCTTTGAATACTCAGATGGTTGGGTTGATGATGCTCGTTTAGTGGTACTTAATGCAGTTTCAGCTAAAGAAAATAATGCTACTATTCTAACGAGAACACAATGTGTTCACGCGATTAGAGATAACGACCTTTGGGTTGTTACTCTGAAAGATGTATTAACAGGAAAAGAAACTCAAGTTAAAACCAAAGCTATTGTTAATGCATCTGGTCCTTGGGTAGCAAAGTTATTTGATGATGCCTTACCGATAAAATCACCACAAAATATTCGTTTAGTGAAAGGGAGCCATATTGTTGTTCCACGCATCCATGATGAAAAACAAGCTTATATGTTACAAAATTCTGATCAACGTATTGTATTTGTAATACCTTTTGAAGATGAGTTCTCATTAATTGGTACCACCGACATCGAACATAAAGGTGACCCAAGTGCTGTAAGAATTTCTGATGAAGAGATTAATTATCTTATTAATATTACTAATGAATATTTTAACAAAAAAACATCTCGAGAGGATATTGTTACCACCTATTCTGGTGTGAGACCTTTACTCGATGATGAATCAGACTCAGCACAAGCCGTAACTCGGGATTATACCTTAGAACTAAGTGATAAAGATAAGCACACACCTATTTTATCTATTTTTGGCGGAAAAATTACCACCTATAGAAAGCTATCTGAAGCTGCTGTAAACAAAGTATCTCGATATTTTCCAAATATAGGTCCTGCATGGACTAAGTTTAAAGCCTTACCTGGTGGAGATTTTGATAATAAAAGCACCCTTGAAACTGAGTTAGGAAACAAGTACCCATGGTTATCAAATTCTTTAATTATCCGCTATGTTAGAAGTTATGGCTCGTATAGCCATCTTCTACTAAACGATGCAGAAAACGAAGCAGCACTCGGAGAATGTTTTGGTAAAGATCTATACGCGAAAGAAGTTGATTATTTAATAGAAAATGAATGGGCATTAACGGTGGAAGATGTTATTTGGCGACGCACTAAACGCGGTTTGTATTTAAGTGCTGAAGAAATAGAAAGTATAAGCAAGTATATGGAAAATCATCCAAGTGTTATTGCCCGCTCAGCGTAATAGCAATTTGAATAATATCTAATTATTGTAATAGCGTTAAACGCTTTCATTAAAGAATATTCATTCGATTACTCTTTAATGAAAGCGTTTTTTATAAATTCATTAAACTGCAACAATGTTTTCTTTATTTTGAGTTAACCTCTTTCATTATACATAATGCTATTAAATCGTTATCCTAGAAATATACCCGTTATCATTCAAGATTCAGGTTTCAGTGGGAACTAAATAGGCACAGATTTCATGTTCCAGACGAAATCTAAGGTCTACATCCATGTAGGAACTTGACTAAAGTTAATAACGCGGCATAAATTGTTTTTAGACCCCTCGAAGAAGCGCTTGAGTGGTAACGGGTATATATTTTTAACGTTTTTAAGCAAGGAATAAAAATGCGTCAAGTAAAATGGGGAATTATAGGTTGTGGCAACATAGCAAACCAGTTTGCAAAAAGTTTAGCTAAAATAAACTCTGGTACTTTATGTGCGGTAGCGTCTAATACACCTAACAAAGCTAAAACGTTTGCAAAACAGTATGGTACGGATAAATACTATTCAAACTACGACGATTTAGTGAATGATAAAAACATTGATGCTATTTACATTGCAACGCCTCACAATTTTCATTACGAAAACACTAAACTGTGTATTGCGCATAATAAACATGTTTTATGTGAAAAACCTATCACAATAAATGCTAAGCAATTACTTAAATTAACTGAACTAGCTAAAGCTAAAAATGTATTTTTAATGGAAGCCGTTTGGACACGATTTTTACCCGCGATTGAAAAATTACAATCGTTAATAACTGAAGGGATTATTGGTGAGATCGATACACTAAAAGCTCACTTTAGTATTACAGGGAATTTTGCGCCTTCTCATCGATTAATGAATAAAGATTTAGCGGGTGGGGCTTTACTTGATTTAGGTATATATCCCATCACGTTTGCACACCTTGTATTTGGTAAGCATCCTGAAAAAATTAAAAGCTCTGCTGTTATTGGTGAAACAGGTATAGATGAAAGTTCTTTTTACTTATTTGAATATAAAAATGGCCAACGAGCGGTACTTTCTTCGTCAATGAAAGATCACTCTCCTACTGAAGCAATTATTTGCGGCTCTAAAGGTTATATTCGAGTTCCTCATTTTTTAGGTGCAAGAGAAATACATATACACCTTCCCGAGCAGAATACACGTGTTATTAACTTTCCTCGTTCTGAAGATGAAAACTTTGTTTATGAAATTGAACATGCAAATAAATGTATTTCGGCTAATTTAACGCAAAGTCCTACACTCCCTTTGTCTGACTCTCTCGCGATAATTCAAACGATGGATACTTTGAGGGAACAATGGGGACTCGTTTACAAAGAAGATTAACGTTATTTATCTAATTAAAAATCAATTAAGGAAAACTCATGCTTATTAAAAATGTACTACTAAGTTTTAGCTTATTGTCTGCTAGCTTAGTTATTGCAGGATGTAGTCAAAACTTAGTAAAAAACAACACCGAAAGTAACGCATTACCAAAAGAGGTAGCAAATGCTGACACTTATACTAACGCTGAGCAACTTTATCCTCAAGTAAGCGCAAGTATTGCTCCAGAGTTATCTGTTAAAGGTGATTACCCTGTTGGCGTAAAAACTCTTACCATTGTAAATCCAGGACAATTAGATCCTGTTAGCCAAACACTAAAAGACCGAGAACTTAAAATAGAAGTTTGGTATCCAAGTGATAAATCCTTTGTACAAAACGCACCTAAAACCGTTTACAAAAACCAAACAAAATTAGGCCTGCCATTTTCACTCAAAGCCAATGCTTACCGAGATGTTGAAGTTAACTCAACTGAAACTGAAAAATATCCACTCATTGTTTTATCTCATGGCTATACAGGCTATAGAACACTAATGTTTTATCTAGGTGAACATTTAGCGTCTCATGGCTACATTGTAGCTTCAATTGACCACACAGACTCAACTACAGCTGAAATAGATGTGAAAAAAGCCCCCTATGCAGGCTTTGTAAGTACATTACTTAATCGCTCTCGTGATCAACAATTTACATCAAACTACTTCACCACAAGTGACAATTTTCTATCTAACGTTATTGATACAGAAAATGTTGGTCTAATTGGATATTCTATGGGCGGTTACGGCGCAGTAAATACGATAGGCGGATGTTATAATTTTAATGAAAAAACAGCCTCTATGTTCACTGGAATTAAAGATCCTGAACAAATAAAAAAAATCATCCCTGTACTGAACAGCTGTGCTGGAGGCCAATATACTAATACTGTTGTGAGCACAAAGTGGAAAGCAGCAATGGCTTTTGCTCCTTGGGGAAGTCAATATGGTTTGTTCAATCCTGAAAGCGTTAAATCTATTAAAACTCCTATTATGTATTTAGCAGGCAACTTAGATGATATTTCTGATTACACCAGCATCAAAGCCTTATATAACCAAACAGGTTCACAAAATAAATACTTATTAACTTACGAAAACGCTCGACATAATATAGCCCCTCACCCTGCTCCATCA
The DNA here is from genome assembly GCF_055808995.1 of Pseudocolwellia sp. G5-9. NCBI lineage: Bacteria > Pseudomonadati > Pseudomonadota > Gammaproteobacteria > Alteromonadales > Colwelliaceae > Pseudocolwellia > Pseudocolwellia sp. G5-9. Next base: position 308,522 of record NZ_CM147893.1, on the reverse strand, counting down.
GTATCTTACGCTGATAGTATTGATATGGGACACTATCTAGAAGGCTCATGGAGTACAATTAAGTTAAACAATATAAATAAGCACTTTGCTTTAGCTTTAATGGATTGCCATGTAAAACAAAAAACAGATAGATGTGAATTTCTTAATTTATCTGAAAGTTCGAATCAAAAAACAGCTGACGGCAAGACTTTCGAACCTTGGAAAGGTTTTGAAGATAGATTCGCGACAGGTATGCAGTGGCTTAGTAATTAACCTGACAGCTCCTCCCCATAACTTATTATTAATCGAGTAAGCTATGGGGAAGTATTATACCCATTACCATTCAATTAAATGCTGATTCACCGTGCAATAATCGACTTAAAACGTTAATATTAGAAATCGTAAAAATACTAAGGAAGGTACATAAAATGACTTCTTAGTATTTAGGCTTTCTTTTTCTCATGCGTATAATTTCTTTTTTAGAACAACTTTGCCGAACGTTTAAAACGTTTATCCTTTTCTTTTTTATTTTCTCAGTGTCATTAGTCGTTTGGTTTTTAGCGCAAAACTTATGGAAATTAGATCATTCCACGAATATACATTCACCAGAGATATCGGTTGAGTCTCTTTATTTAATTAATAATAAGCAAGTCAGCGTAAAATACGCACTTAACCATCAAGAGTTATTCAATAAAAAAGAAATTGTTGACGTAAATATTAAAAGTAATAGCTTTTATTGGTTAAAGCTCACGGTTAATAATACAACGTCAGAAGTACTAACACGTGTTTTACAAATTGACGCGCTGCCAGAAGATATTATTTCAAGCTATCAAGTCGCAACAAATATTGAAGCAACAACAGAAATAACAAGAAACCGTTCAGTGTTTCAGCAAGTATTCCCACATATTATTTTTTCTATAAAGCCACAAGAATCCGCAACATTTTTACTACAGCTTAAAACTAGCACAGGAAAATTATCTCCTGCTAAGGTTTTTAATGCTGAACGTTTTAATAAACGCATACACTATTCTATTGCTATATTTGGCGCTTTTATCGGCATTGTTTTACTTATGTCTGTACATAATATGGTTCTTTTCTTGTCCACTAAAGATAAAGTGTATTTTACGTTTATCGCTTATTTGCTCTCTACTTTTTTAGTTTTTTCAACCATGAATACCTATGGTTACTTTATATTTTCAAATGATACTCAGCTATGGTTAAATCAACATAATTTGTATTTTCAGTATTCGCTAAACATCTTTTTTATTATATTTTCTTTGTATTTTTTGCAAGATAATATGATTCATAGAAAACAATATAGAGCCCATTTAACTTTTTGCTTTATCATCATTGTTTTTTTGGTTTTAGGAAGCCACCTTCTGTCTTTCAACAAAACTAATATCACATTAGCCGTGCAATCTTTCCTGTGTGCACTTTGTTTAATTATTGTGTTAAAAAACCTGCATAAAAAGCTCGTATGGGCTAAATTTTATTATGTTTCTTGGTTACCTTTTCTTATAGGTTCTATAATCCAACATATGTTATCTATAGGATGTATAGCTCCTTCTTTTTTAAGTAAAAATGCTTTTATGTTAGGCGTTATGGCTCAAATTGGTTTTATCACTTTAGCCTTAGCTGAAAGAATGAGAAAAAATGAACAAGATAAATTACATTATTTAAGTCATCACGCTCAATCAGGTTTACCAAGACAATTAAATTTAGTTAAAACCATTAAACATTTAAGTCAATCCTTCTCAAATAAACAAAGTTTTTGCGTTGTTGTTGTTCAACCTGAACATATAGAAAAAATAAAACACTACGTAGATGACTCTACGGTATTTTCTTTATTTAAACGTCTTAACAATAACTTAAGCCTATTATTTAAAAATAATAATGCGGTAATCCCACTCACTTTAAACAATGAAAAATTATGTTATATCCATGGTAAGTGCTTAGGCTTCATTATTAACATAGACGCGCTAAATACATCGCCTGAAGTTTTTGTACAATCAGTTCAGCAAGTGATCAGTGAAACTTACATCATTAAAGATCTGAATTTATCGTTAACGGGTGTTATTGGACTAGCCCACTATCCTGTTCATGGATTAACCAGTAAAGATTTAGTTAAAAATGCCGTGCTCGCTATTCGACAAGCAGAAACGACTCCTGAAAAATGGGCTTTTTATCAAACTCATACGCCTGATAAATCAACTTTTTTATTAGAGCTCGCATCAGACATTCAGTTCGCATTGCAAAATAATGAATTTGAAATGTATCACCAACCTCAAATAGATCTTAAAACGAGTAAAGTGTGCGGGAGCGAATGTTTGATACGTTGGAATCACCCTACTCAAGGCTTTATTTCTCCTACGGTATTTATTCCTGTTGCTGAAGATATGGGGCTCATTAATAAAATTACCCTTTGGGTGATTAAACAATCGTTAGCACAACATAGTGTAATTATGGAAGACTATAAAAATCATATGGTGTCTATTAACATTAGCGGCATAGATCTCATTTCTAAAGACTTCTATCAGCAAATGGTTGATATCTTAAATCTTTTTCCTATACCTGCTGATAAGATTATTTTTGAGATCACCGAATCTGCTAATATCGCAAAAAATGAGCACGCAGTACAAGTCATAGAAAAGTTCACAAACTTTGGTGTAACCGTGAGTATTGATGACTTTGGTACGGGCTATTCTTCACTAGCTAATCTAGACAAGCTCCCATTCCAAGAGCTTAAAATAGATAAACAATTCATTGAGAATATTCATAACGACAATAAACGAAAAGTCATTACAGAAACAACCGTAAAAATGGCAAAAGGTGTTGGCCTAGAAGTTGTTGCAGAGGGTATTACAACGAAAGAAGATGAATTAACACTAACGGCATTCGGATGTGATATTGGCCAAGGATATTACTATTCTGAAGCATTACCTATACAAGCCTATTTAAAGTGGCTCTCAGAGCAAGTTAACGGAAAACTGCCTGACAACTTTTATGGCGAGTTTATTCCTGCAAATCAGGCTGACACTAAATAATACCAAGTCCATTAAGTTTTTTTCCTCTCAGCGAGAGTTAAAAGACTTAAAGGTAAGGCATTAATTGAAGAGAATGGTTATTCTCGGTAACTGCACCTGCCTTACCCTAATGTCTTACAGCCGTGTAGGAACCTTGTCAAAATCAATAACGCCGCATATAAGCCTTTTAAACTCGCCCTTGGGAGCTCATAGCAAACTTATTACGGCACAAAATTAATGAAATATAGAATAACTATGTCTAAATAATTTTGCTTGTTCTAAGCTCGCTAATGTAGCTCTGAGTTGAGAACAAACTTAATGGAATTGGTATTACCTCAACTCGATGTATGGAAATAAAAAAGCCTGCTTACGCAGGCTAGTTATATTTATAACTTATATCAATTTGAATAATAAATTGATCAACTTGTTACTACAGTAAAGATATAATTAAAAGCTCGCTCTAAATTGAACACCAAAGTATCTATCAGCGTCACGTGGTACTTGATATCTAAAACCGTCACCACTGTAACTAGTAAAGAATTGCTCGTCAGTTAAGTTTTTACCTATTAATGTAAAACGGTACTTATCGTCATTAAACGAAAAAGCAACACTTGCATTTAATAAAGCATAATCAGGTAATATGACTTCAGGACCAAACTCCCCAATATTACTAGGTAAAGTAGCCACTTGTTCATCGGTATAAACGTACGATGCATTCCAGATAATATTCATACCATCAAGTTCGTTAACGTACTCAGCCGCTAATGAATATTTTAAATCTGGTGAAAATGGAACATCTAAACCAGAACGGTCAGTACAGCTTTCACCTATTGGACAGAAAAAATCATCAATTTCTGCATCAACTTTTGCAGCGCCACCAGAAAGTGTTAAATTGTCCGTTGCCTGCCAAACAAAATCAAATTCAAAGCCTTGTGTTGATACATTACCAGCATTAGTTAAACGCGTTAATGTTACACCACTTGAGTTATCAAAGTTATTTGCTTGAAAGCCTTCTATTTCAGTTTTAAATATTGCGGCATTAAACATAAAATCGTGTGAAGCATATTTATAACCAATTTCATATGCATCGTTAGTTTCTTCGGCAATTGGCGCTGTATCTTGTTCTTGCATATTATAGAAAACGTTAAAACCAGGTCCTTTATAACCTTGAGACCAAGTTGTATATATCATACTGTCATCATTAATATCGTATTGAGCGCCTAATTTAAACGAGGTATTTGTATTATCAGTACCTCCAGCAAAATCAGTATTTTCCGTTGCCGGTTTTACACCAACACCACGTCGGCCATATAAATCATTGCTAATTCGGGTATGAGTAAAATCAATTTCATCATGTGTATAACGTGCACCAAATAATAATCTAAAGTCATCAGAAAAATGGTATTTACCGTCACCAAATAATGCCCAGTTAACAAACTCTGTATGCATATAAGCTGTAGCACTAACTATATCATTAGCATTACAAGTAATTCCTTCTGCTGAAATAAAGTCAGACACTTCAGTTTCTGTAGGAGAATTAATACCTTGCGTGGTTGATAAATAATTTGAGATTGCTTCATTTAGTTGACCACCGTTATTTTGACAACTTGCATCACGTGTGAAATTACGTTCCGAGTCCATTTTCCAGAAGAATGCACCTGCTTGCCAATCTAATTTCTCTCCAAGAGGTGATGCTATACGAACTTCTTGTGAAAACTGACGCCATGTTTGTGGCCCTACATCATGAAGTTGAAAAGGAGGCGTATTATCAAAAGTGACGAGATCTGTTGAGTCACCCGCAATTGAAGTAAAGTCACCTTCTCGATATTCAATGTTCTCCCACTCTCTGTATGCTGTAATTGATGTTAAAGTATAATCACCTAAATCTTTATCAATTTGGACAGAAAATGCGGTAGTGTTGTCAATAGTGCGTGATTCAAAATCATGATCAACTTGACGTTGATTAAGATCAAGATCTGCCACACCATTTACAATACCATTACTGTTAGGTGCCGCTTTTGAACTTGGATTACGTCCACTCGGCAAACCTTCTATATCAGCACAACAATCGTCATTTGATTCTGCACTTTCAAAAATAAAGAGTGCTTTAGTATCTGACGATAATTCCATATCAAGCATAGCTCGAAAGCCTTGCTTGTCGTAACCATTTATATATTCGTTGTTATAAACGTTATAAATATTGCCGTCGTAGCCCGACTTAGTAACAACAATACTTGCTGCGGCACTATCGTTTATCTCACCTTGAATTTTACCTTTAATTTTATATTCATTACCTTGAAACATAGTAGCTTCAATCATACCTTCAGTTTCGCCAGAAGGACGTTTTGTGGTAATATTTACAACGCCAGCAGAAGCATTTTTACCAAATAAAGTACCTTGTGGACCTCTTAAAACTTCAATACGTTCTAAGTCATATAAATCAGTAAAAGCTTGTCCAGAACGGCCTAAAACTACGCCATCTACTACCGTAGATACACTAGGTTCTGCTGCAACACTAAATGAAATGGTACCAATACCACGAACAGTAATGGCTGAATTTCGACTTGTTGTACCTTTTTTAAAGCTTACTGAAGGTACTAAGTTTTGAAGCCCTTCAAAGCTACTTGAAAAAGATGAGTCTATTTGATCGCTACTCAGAACTGAAACCGCTACTGGAATTTCTGAAACTCGTTCAACACGTTTTTGCGACGTTACTGTGATAGTTTCCAGTCCTTCGTCTTTTTTACTTTCTTCTGCATATACTGGCATTGCCACATTTGTTATGGCTAATGCCGACAGAATAGCTAAAGAAAGCTTGTTTTTTTTATTCGTCATAATAGTTCCCCGTTTTTACTTGTTGTTTAATTTTTTTAATTGATATTCATTATTCAGTGCTTTTATTATTTTTTTTAGCAACTTATTTTAGTTAACTATGAATATTCTAATTTTAGACTACACCCTTAACAAAGATAAAACAACTAATATCTTATATAAGACACAAATCAAATAAAATACTTAAATATCAACAATTAACGCTTGTAAACAGTTAAAAATGTAACATTTTAAATATTTTTAATTGTTAGATACATCCCTGTTTTTAGAATATTTAACGTTCCATTTATGGATCACGATACTACATAAAATAATGTTAAGCAGTAACAGACTCAAACTAGAAGGCAGGTAATAAACACTCATTCCATTAACCAAGCCTATAGGTGAAAAAAGTAAATATAATTGCACAATAAGGGCTGCTAATGTGATAGCAACTGGCTGCGCATATTTCCAAGGCACTAAATTAACTGTGCCTATCGTGTTAAAGATAATACTGCCTTTTCTTGGATATAAATGCCCAATAATCAGCATCATACTCACTTCAACAACGAATAAAATGGCATAAATGTGAATAAAATTGATATCGATATCGATAATAAACTTTAAAACCCCGTAGGTGATCACATGAAAAATTATTACAATTTTGGCCGCAATAGCAGGAACTTTTGCAGTAAAAAAACCAACTAAAACAATACTGATCACAGGTATATTATAAAAACCTGTAAATATACGTATTATTTGCCACAAACCTTCTGGCGCAAACATCAATAATGGAGCAACAATAAAAGAGAATAAAGCAATAACGACACTGGCGATTTTAGCTACTTTAATAAGTTGCTTGTCTGTTACCTTATCTTTTTTGAATGGCGCATAGACATCTAAACAAAAAAGCGTTGCTGCACTATTTAATAAAGAGTTAAATGAGCTAAATACAGTGCCTAACAATACAGCTAAAAAGAAGCCTGACATATAATTAGGTAACACATCTTTAACTAATTGAGGATATGCCAAATCGAATGACTGAAGCTGCTCACCTTGATATAAATGAAACGCTATAATTCCCGGAAGCATCATTAGAAAAGGAACAAGAAGTTTAAAATAACCTGATAGCAAGACCCCTTTTTGTCCTTCTGCTAAATTTTTAGCTCCTAATGTTCGCTGAATAACATATTGATTAGTACACCAGTAAAATAAATTAGCGAAGATCATCCCTGTAAAAATAGTACCAAAAGGAACAGGATCGTTTTCTCCACCTATCGCATTTAACTTTTCAGTATGGTCATTTAAAATAGTGTGAACACCCGCACTAATATCGCCACCACCCAATAAAGATAAACCGAGTATAGGGACTAAAATACCAATAATAAGTAAACCGACACCATTTAAGGTATCTGATACTGCAACCGCTTTTAAGCCGCCAAATATGGCATATAATGCCCCTACGCTACCTACAACAACTATCGTAAGTACTAAGCTTAATTCATAACTTAAATTGAGTAACTCTGGTATATCAAACAATCTTAATACAGCAACAGAGCCAGCATATAAAACAGATGGAATAGTGATAAGTCCATAACCCACCATAAATAAAACGACTGTCATACGTCTTACTGAGTCATCAAAACGAGTTTTTAAAAATTCAGGTAGTGTTGTAAAAGCGCCTGCTAGATATTTAGGTAGGAAAACTAATGCCATGACTATGGTGGCAAACCCAGCTGTAACTTCCCATGCCATAGCACTTAAGTTATACATATAAGCAGAGCCATTTAACCCAATTAATTGCTCTGCTGATAAGTTAGTTAATAACATGGAACCCGCAATAAAAACGCCTGTTAATCCCCTACCAGCAAGAAAATAACCATCTTTTGAGTCAGTTTCACCTTTCGTTTTTTGGTAAGAAATCCACGCTACAACTCCCATAAAGAAAAGACATGATGCAAGCGTTGAGAATATTTGTATTGATGACATGTTTGAATAATTCCAAGTTTATATAGTTATTATTTTTAAGTAACGTCTAGTTATTAATTACACAAAATAGAGCCAACCACGCAAATAAAGCGCTGATTAACACATTGTTAAAATCATAACTAATAACCTGAATTATTACGTAATAACTCAGGTTGATTACTTAAAAACGAATAACCTTTTATGTTTATTTTTGGTTTTAAGCTTTAAACAGCCCAATAAGAAGTAACACAGCTAATTGAGTCGACTTCATCTGTATGTTGTATTTCATCACCTAATGGAATATTTTTTCCTGATAGAGCAAACACCGCAATCTCTGATAATTCCAATGTTAAATTATGTACTTTACCACCGGTAAATGAACGTTTTTGAACATCATCCATCATTTTCCATTCACCTTCAGGTAAGTAAAATTCAACCTCACCACCCGGTTGTAAACAAGGAACAATAAGTAAATCATCACCAAACATATATTGATCTTCAAAGTGCCAAGACGCTTTATCATTTGGAAAAGACAACACCATAGCTCTTTGTACTGGTAAGCCCGTTTCTGTTGCTTGTTGCATCGTATTTTTAATATAAGGTAATAATTTGTATCTTAGCTTTAAAGCTTGATTTGCAGCGCTTTCAGCCTCAACGCCGTATGTCCAAGGTTCTCTTTGTCCAATACCGTGTAAACGCATATGAGCTGAAAATACACTCGCTTGTATCCAGCGAACAAAAAGCTCTGCGTCACGAGTATCTTTATAGAAACCGCCAACGTCTGTTGCATAAAAAGGAGAACCCGAAAGGCCCCAAGAAATTCCGCCACGTAAACTGGCAGCTAACCCACCCCAATCTGCTTGAGGATCTCCTCCCCACTGACTTGGGTAATTTTGCGAGCCAATCCATGCTGAACGACTAAAGAGAAAAGGTCCATTTTTGCTATAACGTTGAGCAGCTTCATAAACACATCGGTTATACAACAAAGTATATATATTATGTAAAGCTTGGCCTGATTCACCATTATGAGCCAACATATTGTCGTCTTCTATTTGCTCGCCAAAATCGGCTTTGATCATATCAATACCAAGATCAAATAGCGGTTTATGGCTTGCACACCAAAACTCATAAGCTTCAGTATGAGTAAAGTCTAATATGCCTGATTTAGGTAAAGGTGTAAGTACTTCGCCAAATGCACTCATATCCCAATCATACTGAAACGACTTTCCTGTACGTTTATCTTTAATCAGCCAACCTTTCTTATCTAATGTATCAAATAAGTCGTTTTCAACTGAAATCATTGGGTATTCCCAAATACACACTTTAAAGTTCATCGCTTTTAAATCACTGATCACTTTAGCTGGGTTATCGTATCTAGATTTATCCCATTCAAAAGCAAAACGTGTGTCTGTATCTTGCCATGCTCTACCATCAAGAGTAATAACATCACATGGCATTTTATGCTCGCGTACAGCTTTTGCTGTGCTCATTAATTCAGGTACATCTTTATAATAAGCTTTAGATAAAATAACGCCTAAACTCCAATCTGGAGGCGTTGGCGCTTTACCTGTTATATTGGTATATATATCAAGCATATTCACACTGGAGTCAGCATGTAATAAGAATATATCTGCGTAATTATCTTCTACAAGCAATCCGTAAGAACGCTGTGACCATGGAGCATACCCTACGCCATGGGTAACGGGAGATGGTGTGTGAACGAATAATCCCCAGCCTGCTGGACTCCAAGCAAAAGGAACATTTTTATAAGATATTTCAGCATTAACGCCTAATGCATCATGATTAAACGAACGAATTAACTGCCCTCTTTTATCTAACTTCCCCCACTTTTCACCTAAGCCGTATATAGGTTCACTTGAGCCTAATTCAAACGACATGAACCACTTGTCTTCAACTTTAGCTAATGGTGGTAGTCTGTATTGTCTAACAAAGTGACCATCTTTAGGTGTTGACTGGATCACTTTATCAAACTGGCTTAGTACGAAGGTAAAAGGTGAATGTTCGATAACAAGTTTATAGTCACCACCTGCAATAATTGATTTATCATCAAAACTTTCTAGGGTTGTTTCAACAATTTCAGGCTGGTTTTTGATCATTTCATAATCATAAGTTCTCTCTACCCCTATTTGAAAACGTACACCAACATTCAGTAAAGAAATGCGGATTAATCCTTCATTTGACACTAGCTCTATTACATTATTTTTGATTTTAGCTTTACCTATAATAGTAAGCTGTTTCATATCATTCCATTGAGGACTGTTTACGTAAAATTCGGACATAGTTAAACTCCAACTATTAGATCAATTCATAAAAAGATATCTTATATAAGACTAAAAAGATACTAATTTTACAACACGTATGTCAATATTTCTTTTAGCAAGCCAGATACTGATAATAATATATTTTGTTAATTGTATTGTTTCATGGTATTTACTTATATAATCAATCTAATTTATGTAACTACATTCATCCTAAAGACTAATTGTTATAAACCAATGAAAAAAAATAAATTTGAAAGCAAGCTTAGCTCTAATGGCCCTTCTTACCAACCGCTTTATAAACAAGTTGAAGAATACGTTACCCAGCTTATTGTTGAGCAACGTTGGAAGCCAGGAGAAATGCTTCCAAATGAATTTCAACTTGCTGATGAGTTTAAAGTCAGTCAAGGAACAGTGAGAAAAGCTTTAAACACGTTAACAACGAATCAAATTTTAGAAAGAAAACAAGGGGTTGGTACTTTTGTATCTGAACGTACTAGTCAAAATGCATTATATAAATTTTTTCCTATTGTAGCGGACGGTAAAAAACCTGAGTTACCCATGTCAGAAACTATCTCACGTAAGATAATACTTGCTTCAGGTGAAATAGCTCATAACTTAAACTTACAGCCCGATGAAGAAGTTATTGTATTATCACGTAAACGAAAAATTGATGATGAACTCTGTATATTAGAAGATATTTACCTACCGAAAAAATACTTTAAAGGTTTGATAGACGAAGTTGAAATCCCTCACACGCTTTATCATTTTTATCAAACTAACTACAGTCATACCGTTCAGAAGATAGCAGATAGAATTAAAGCTATTCTTGCTAATAAAAGCGATGCCGAGCAACTCAATATTTCAATAAACGATCCACTACTTGCTTTTACTCGTTTAGCATATTCTCTTGAAGGTAAGCTCATTGAATATAGAATAACGCGTTGTCGTTCTGATAAATATCACTACTTAGTTGACCTTATGTAAGCAGTCATCCCCCTATTACCACCATTTCATTATTGCAATGGGTATTATGACTAATTTAACGATTATTTATATAAATAGCGTTTGACAAAAAACCAGTCTTATATAAGATATATAATATCAGTTATTTTATAAGACAAAGGTGTATCAATGAACAGCAAAGATATTTATAAAGTTGGCTTAGGTTTATGGAAACTTCCACAGTCTGAATGCGCAGACATTGTATATAATGCCATAAAAATAGGTTATAGGCATTTAGATAGTGCTTGTGACTACGGTAATGAAATTGAAGTAGGTCAAGGTATAGCCCGTGCAATTAGTGAAGGTATTTGTACTCGTGAAGATTTAAAAATAACCTCTAAGTTATGGAACACCTACCATGCAAAAGAGCATGTACAACCTGCATTAGAGAAAACATTATCAGACTTAGGATTAACTTACTTAGATTCATATCTAATACATTTCCCAATAGCTCAACCTTTTGTTCCATTTGAAACTCGTTATCCACCTGAGTGGATATTCGACCCTAAAGCTGAAACACCTGAAATGTTAATAGAGCCCGTTTCATTACAAGAAACATGGCAGGCTATGGAAGCACTTACTGAAAAAGGCTTAGTAAAAGAGATTGGCGTTTGTAACTATACATCAGGATTACTCAACGACTTAATGGCTTACGCTAAAATAAAGCCTTCTCAACTTCAAATAGAGTCTCACCCTTATCTTACTCAAGAAAGATTAATAAGATTAGCCAAAAGTTATAATTTAAGTGTAACGGCATTTTCTCCTTTAGGTGCCCTTTCTTATGTTGAATTAGATATGGCAAACCAAAGTGAATCAGTACTACAACAAGCTGTCGTGATTAAAGCGGCTGAACGATTAAATAAAACACCAGCACAAATAGTCTTACGTTGGGGGGTTCAACGTGGTTGCTCAATCATTCCTAAAAGTAGCAACCTCAATCGCTTAAAAGAAAATATTAGTATTTTCGACTTTAGTTTAACTGAAGACGAAATGAACAGTATTTCACAATTAAATGCAAATAAACGCTTTAATGATCCAGGTGATTTCTGCGAAGCAGCTTTCAATAAATTTTACCCTATTTACGATTAAGGAATATTTATGGCTTATATAAGTAATATGATTGAAAACCTAAGAAACTCAGCAGATGAATTTCCTGCTATTATCGTAAACGACGGTTCAATTAAAACAATTGAAGAAGCAACAACATGGATATCAGAAAACCTAACGGCACTAGAAACAGAGCTCAGCTATACCGGTGCATTGTTATTTAGAGGTTTTCCCGTTAAAGATGCGCAAACATACGACGACTTTTTTTCTGCTTTTAAATACCCTAACTTTACATATAAAGAATCTCTATCTAACGCGGTACGGATTAATTATACCGAATATGTATTTACCGCAAATGAAGCTCCTAAAGATGTAGAAATATATTTGCATAATGAAATGGCTCAAACACCTATTTACCCAGGAAGAATATCACTTTTTTGTGAAGAAGCTGCCGATCAAGGTGGTGCAACAGTAGTTTGTCGTTCAGACGAAATGTATAATCAATTAATAAAGTATGATGCTGAAACAACAAATAAACTTGAACAAGTAGGCATCAAATATACTACATTCATGCCGAGTGAAGATAAACCGGAATCGGGTCAAGGAAGAAGCTGGCGAAGTACGTTAAGCGTTTCTAATGTTGAAGAAGCCGAAGATAAACTAAAAGAGTTAGGTTATTCATGGCAATGGCTAGAAGACGGCTCTTTAAAAGCTCAAACAGCAGCCTTACCCGCAATTAGAACATTAAAAAATAATAGAAAAGTATTTTTCAATCAAGTTATAGCTGCATATCAAGGTTGGAATGGTGTTAAGGAAGATCCTTCTGTCGCCTTATGCTTTGGTGATGATACGCTATTTAGTAAAGAATATTTAGACAAAGTGGTTTCGATATCTGAATCATTGTCTTTTGATATTGATTGGCAAAATGGTGATGTTGCACTTGTTGATAACAATTTGGCGATGCATGGAAGGCGACCATATTCAGGCAACACGAAACGTAAAGTACTTGTTGTATTAGGCCAAAAATAAGGTATAGCTATGAATATAAAGGCTCTATTACCCGGTATTGGTATTACTACCATTACTGGGTTAGCCGCTCTTTTTTTAAGTGAGCACTACGGTGCTCCAGCCATGTTATTTGCGTTATTATTAGGCATAGCAATGTCCTTTCTTTACGAAGATTCACCTTGTAAAAAAGGAATTGAATTTGCTGCGACTTTTATTTTAAGGGTGGGTGTTGCTTTATTAGGTTTAAGGATAGCCCTAAACGACCTTGTATCTTTGGGTTGGGAAGCTATTGTTATCTTGGTATTAGCCATCGCAAGTACCATTTGCCTAGGTGTTATATTATCAAAACAGTTTAAGTTAAGTAAAAGCTTTGGTGCTCTTACAGGGGGATCAGTTGCTATATGTGGTGCTTCTGCAGCAATGGCCATTACAGCGATACTACCAGAGCATAAAGACAAAGAAAGAGACACATTAGTCACGATCATTGGTGTTACGTCTTTATCGACAATTGCCATGGTTGTATACCCTATTATAGTGACTTATTTAGGGTTAAACGATATAGACTCTGGATTTTTCTTAGGTGGAACGATACACGATGTAGCACAAGTTGTAGGGGCTGGTTATTCTATTTCTGAAGAAACCGGTGATATGTCAACACTTGTTAAATTGGTACGAGTAAGCTTTTTAATGCCGGTTGTACTTGCTATGTTATTTATTATTAAATTAAATAGAAATACAAATAATAGCAATGCTAAAGCAGCTAAAGTTCCAGGATTTTTAATCGCCTTTATCATACTAATGCTCATTAATTCTTTTATTACTATACCTGAAATTATTTTAGAGCCGGCGACGAATTTTTCACGCTTTGCTTTGGTTGTTTCAATAACCGCCATAGGAATGAAATCAAATTTTGCCAAACTTAAATGTGTTGGTTTTAAACCTATAGTATTAATGATGGTTGAAACAATTTGGATTGCTACTTTTATATTAGCGGCGATTTGGATTATTTAATTTAATGACAAAAATGGATTAATTAGCGAACCTAATTAATCCATTTTTAAGTTTATTATTCATTTTATCATGGAGATCAAAATATAAGCGAAGCGTTAATACTTTGTAAAACACTATGAGGATCAATTGCTTTTGTTATTGGACGACCGATAACTAAATAGTCGACTCCAACATCAATAGCCTCTCTTGGCGTCATAATTCTTTTTTGATCATCAGCAGACGAACCGGCAGGCCTAATACCTGGGGTTACTAACTTAAACTCTTTACCTTGAGATTGTTTTAATGCTTCAGCTTCCCAAGCCGAACATACAACACCGTCTAAACCACTTTGGTTCGCTAACGTAGCCAATGCCATAACTTGCTCTGCAGGCGTTTTAGTAATACCTAAACCTAATAAATCATCTTGTCCCATACTTGTTAATACCGTAACACCAATTAACAATGGCGCATCTTGCTTATAAGAAACTAACGCTTCTTTAGCTGCAATCATCATTTTACTACCACCACTGGCATGAACATTAACCATCCATACGCCTAAATCAGCAGAAGCTTTAACCGCTTTTGCTACGGTATTAGGAATGTCGTGAAATTTTAAATCTAAAAAAACATCAAAGCCTTTATTCGTTAATGTTTTTACAAACTCAGGACCAAAATAAGTAAACATTTCTTTGCCTACTTTTAAGCGACAATCACTCGGCTGAACTTTATCAACAAATGATAATGCATCTGCTTTTTTATCGAAATCTAATGCAACAACAACTTTTGGATCAAACATGGAGTTCCCTATTCTTTAATTCTTTAATTCTTTAATTCTTTAATCAAGCGTACATTCAAAAAATATAAAAATCATAATTACACTTTTCAAAGTATTAAAGTTCTAGAGCAAAGAGAAAACACTGAGTTGACGTTAGTCAATGGGTACTTTCGATGCAGCTGTTGAACTTTAAAACACAGAAAAGGAGTAATTATTCGCCTTCGAGGCCTCTAACTGGTTTAAGCTGCTCCCAATCATGACATGACGGACAAGACCAATAATGTGTACTACTGTTAAAGCCACACGTTCTACAGCTATATCTATGTTTAAGCTTTAAATATTCAGAGATGAGTTCTTTAATAACATCTAAGTGTTCGGTAGCGCTTTCTTGTTCTGACTCTGTCATTTGCATTTTAACAAAGTGCTTAAAACCACGAATAGTTGGTCTTCTTTTTAAAGCTAGTAAGATAAACTCTTTCGCTTTATTTAATGTGTATGTTTTTTCAAGGTATTCAAGATAAGTTATCAAAGCACTTGAGCTTCCTGTTTCTTCATAAACTTGTCTTATAAATTTATAAAATTCTTCTTCTTCACCCAATTCACTATAACAATGTTGCATTTTAGTTATAACATCAGGAAAAAACTCTTTGTCTTGTTTATAAATATCACGATAACATTGGCTAGCTTCATCATATTGTTGATGATTTTCGTATATTTTAGCCATTAACCAATTAGCACGGCATGAATCAGGATCTAAAGCTAAGGCATTCTCTAACAGCTCTATAACTTCAATAAACTCATCCTTTGCTAAAGCAGTGGTTGCTAATTCACAGTAAAAATTAGCTAAATTATGTTTAAGCTTTTTATCTTTAGTTTTAAGAATAGATTTTTTTAACTTTATACCTTGATGCCAATCTTTTGTTGACTGATAAATCTGCATCAAAAAACTTAATGACTTTAGCCCGTATACTTTAGATTTTAATAATTGATTAAACATATTTTCAGCACGATCATATAAACCGGCACTTAAAAAATCTTTTCCTAATTCAAAAACCGCCTGTTGTTGCGCATTCGTTGGAAGATGTTTTTGTTTAACCAAATGTTCATGTACTTTTAATGCGCGATCAAGCTCACCGCGTTTTCTAAACAAGTTTGCCATTGCAAAATGAGCTTCAACTGAATCGTCTTCAACTTTTAATGCTTCAAGTAAGTAATCAATCGCTTTATCTTGTTGATTTGAAAATAGATAATTTAGACCTGTAGAATACTTTTTTGATAATTCTTCTTTTTCTGTGTAAACATTTTGTTTGAGGCTATTACCTCTCATGAACCAACCATATGCTACAGCTACAGGTAACAATAAAAAAAGCCATTCCATATAAAAGTCCTAAGAATTATTTTTTGATGATTTTCGAGGGGAAACTACATTGATTAACTTCCATAATAGGCAAAATAATAAACCTAGAATGAAACCAATAATAGTAAAAAGACTCACTGTTGCAGCAACCGAAATATCGACTCTTGCAATTAAATAGTTAAGTGTCAGCATTTGGTCATTTTGGCTACCAAACACGAAAGCTATAGCCAAAAAAATAAGAAATAAAATAACCGTTAAGTATAAACGCACAATAAACTCTTATATTTTAATAAAGTGTAATATAAAAAAATGGCACGCTATATAGCATGCCATTTCATTTGAAAGCATAGAGCTTAATAAACTCTTATAACTACTTAAGCAATAGAAAGATTAACTCTTTCACGTAACTCTTTACCAGGCTTAAAGTGAGGTACATACTTACCCTCAAGCTCTACAGATTGACCTGTTTTAGGGTTACGTCCAATACGCGGAGCACGATAATGTAGTGAAAAACTACCGAAACCTCTAATTTCAATACGGTCACCCTTAGACAGAGTTTGCGCCATCATTTCAAGAATTTCTTTAATTGATTGCTCTACATCTTTAGCAGACAAGTGACTTAACTTATCAGTTAACTTTTCAATCAGTTCAGATTTGGTCATTTAAACCTCCAGTGATGATTTAACTTACGCGTAAATGGATTCAAAATAAAGGAAAGCTTTCACTTCCCTTTATTACTTAGTTAGCTATTAAACTTTAGCGTTTTTAAACGCTTCAGCCATAGCACTTAAACCAGAATCTTCTTCAGTTTGGTTTAGAGAGTCCATTGCTTCGCGTTCATCTGCTTGGTCTTTAGCTTTGATTGATAAGCTGATTGTGCGGTTCTTACGATCTACACCAACAAACTTAGTTTCAACACTATCACCTACAGATAATTCAGTTGTAGCGTCTTCAATACGTTCACGTGAAATATCAGCAACACGTAAATAACCTTCAACACCTTCAGCTAACTCAATTTTAGCGCCTTTAGCGTCTACTTCAACAACCTTACCATTAACAATAGCACCTTTTTTGGTGTCTGTCAGATACTGGTTAAACGGATCGTCTTCAGTTTGCTTAACGCCTAAAGAAATACGCTCACGCTCAGGGTCTACTTGTAGTACAACAGCTGAGATTTCATCACCTTTCTTGTATTCACGAACAGCTTCTTCACCGCCAGCCCATGAAATATCAGATAAGTGAACTAAACCATCAATTCCGCCGTCAAGACCAATAAAGATACCAAAGTCAGTGATTGACTTGATCTTACCTGATACTTTATCACCTTTGTTGAAGTTCTTAGCAAACTCTTCCCATGGGTTCGGGATACATTGCTTAAGACCTAGAGAAATACGACGACGTTCTTCGTCAATTTCTAATACCATTACTTCAACAGTATCACCTAAGTTAACAACTTTAGATGGGTGAATGTTTTTGTTAGTCCAATCCATTTCAGAAACGTGAACTAAACCTTCAACGCCTTCTTGTATTTCAACAAAACAACCGTAGTCAGTTAAGTTAGTTACGCGACCAGAAAGTTTAGCACCTTCAGGGTAACGCTTAGCAATAGCTACCCATGGATCTTCGCCTAACTGCTTCATACCTAATGAAACACGTGTACGTTCACGGTCAAATTTAAGTACTTTAACTTGAATTTCGTCACCAACATTTACGATTTCGCCAGGGTGTTTAACACGCTTCCAAGCCATATCTGTAATGTGTAGTAAACCGTCAATACCACCTAAATCTACGAATGCACCGTAGTCTGTAAGGTTTTTAACGATACCTTTAACTTCTAAGCCTTCAGCTAATGACTCTAATAATGCATCACGTTCAACACTACTTTCAGATTCAATAACAGCACGACGAGATACAACAACGTTATTACGCTTTTGATCAAGCTTAATAACTTTGAATTCTAAATCTTTACCTTCAAGGTGAGCAGTGTCGCGAATTGGGCGAACATCTACTAATGAACCAGGTAAGAAAGCACGAATATTGCTAACTTCAACTGTGAAACCACCTTTAACTTTACCGTTGATAACACCGATAACAGTTTCTTTTTCTTCATATGCTTTTTCAAGCACTTGCCATGCTTCGTGACGTTTTGCTTTTTCACGAGAAAGAATTGTTTCACCGAAACCATCATCAGTAGCATCTAAAGCTACGTCGATCTCATCACCAACACTAATTTCAAGCTCACCAGAAGTGTTTTTGAATTGGTCGATTGAGATAACGCTTTCAGATTTTAATCCAGCATCAACTAAAACGTTGTCTTTGTTGATTGCTACTACAGTCCCTTTAATGATTGAACCAGGACGTGTTTCGATTTCTTTTAAACTTTCTTCAAAAAGTTGTGCAAAATTTTCAGTCATAATGTTTTTATGAACTCAGCTTATAATCCAATCAACATACATGTTTCATGGGGTTGTTAATAATGCCTAGCGTATCCGTACAGTTAGGCTTCAAATAATATTTTCTTAAGTTATGATAGTATTTTTGATGAAAAAGATAGTATTTTTTCAACAACATCATCGACAGAAACATCCGTAGAATCAATAACTAACGCCCCTTCAGCTGCGATCAACGGTGCGACATCTCTATTCTGATCTCGCTCATCTCGTTGACGTATGTCATCCAAAAGGCGCCCGATTTTAACATCAAGCCCCTTTTCTTTCAACTGTTTAAATCGACGTTGCGCTCTTTCTTCCGCGCTTGCTGTTAAAAATACTTTAATTGGTGCATCTGAAAAAACAACTGTTCCCATGTCTCTACCATCAGCAACTAAGCCAGGTGACACTTTAAATGCGCGTTGTCTTCTTAATAAGGCTTCCCTTACTCTGGGAAATGCTGCCACTTGAGAGGCTAATTTACCTATTTCTTCAGTACGAATAGTATCAGTAACATCTTCTCCTTCGAGAACGATTTTACTGTCTCCTTCGCTACTGATTTCAAACTGAACATCTAAATGAGCAGCCATTGGTATTAATGGCTCTTCTTCATTAACATCAACTTGATGATAATGAGTCGCTAAAGCCAAAACGCGGTAAATAGCACCACTGTCAAGTAAATGCCATCCAAGCTTTTCTGCAACTATACGAGCCACAGTACCTTTACCAGCGCCACTAGGTCCGTCAATAGTGATTACTGGAACGTTTTGCTGCATACATCTTTCTCCTAATATCGAAAATCGGCGAAATTATACGGGATTTAACCTATCAAATCGCGTAAAAGTTTTTTTTGTAAGATTTTTAGCAAGAAACTTGTGCTAACTTATCAAAATAGTCTGGAAACGTTTTCGCTGTACATTTTGGATCATTAATCGTTACAGGCGTATCACTCAATGCTATTAGAGAGAAACACATAGCTACGCGATGATCATTGTAAGTATCTATTTCAGCATGCTTTAATAAAGCTGGTGGTGTTATTGTGATAAAGTCTTCGCCTTCGATCACTTCTGCCCCTACTTTTCTAAGTTCAGTTGCCATTGCCGTTAATCGATCTGTTTCTTTTACGCGCCAGTTATATATGTTTCTAATCGTTGTCGTACCTTTAGCAAAAAGTGCTGTTGTTGCTATAGTCATAGCAGCATCAGGTATGTGATTCATGTCCATATCAATACCTATAAGCGGTTTGCCTATAACAGTAATTGACTCATCATTCCACTTAACCTCTGCCCCCATTTTCTCAAGTACATCAGCAAAGTGCTTGTCGCCCTGCACACTTAATTTACCAACACCGTGCACCGTAATTTCACCACCTTTAATTGCACCGGCAGCTAAAAAGTATGACGCTGAAGAAGCATCACCTTCAACCATGTAACGATCAACGGACTGGTAAGATTGATTACCTTGTACAGTAAATGATTGATAGTCATTGTTTTGCACTTTAATGCCAAACCTAGACATAATATCAAGAGTAATATCAATATACGGTTTTGAGACTAATTCACCTTTAATCTCTATATTAGTATTGGTTTTTAACAAGGGAGCAATCATAAGTATAGCGGTTAAAAACTGGCTAGAAATTGAACCATCAATAGTAACAGTATTACCAGTTAACGCTTTACCGGTTATTTTTACTGGCGGATAGTCTTTATTTTCCAGATATTCAATATCAGCATCAAGTTGTGCTAGTGCGTCAACCAAGTGACCAATAGGTCGCTCTTTCATTCTTGGTTCACCTGTTAATACGAATTCACCTTCACTAGCAGCCAATGCTGCACATAAAGGGCGCATAGCTGTACCAGCATTTCCTAAGTAGAGTTCTAAAGGTTTATCCGTATTAAAAAAACCGTTATTTCCTACCACTGTACACTCAGTACCGCAATCACTTAAAGTATACTTTACACCAAGCGTTGCTAAAGCATTAAGCATATGTTCAATGTCTTCACTAACAAGTAAGTTAGTAATTTTAGTAACACCATTAGCTAACGCGGCGATTAACAATGCGCGATTCGATAAGCTCTTTGAACCCGGTAAAAAAATTTCACCATTAATTTTTTTAATAGGATTTAATGTTAACTGTTCCATTTTATCCATTCTCCTGTTCAAATTTTTTCATAAACGCGACTAATGCTTCTACACCTTCATAAGGCATTGCATTGTATATACTTGCTCGCATACCACCGACAATACGATGGCCTTTAAGCGCTGTAAGCCCTTCATTTGCTGCTTCAGCTAAAAACGATTTATTTAATTCTTCATTAACTAACCAGAATGGTATATTCATTAAACTACGAAATTCTTTTGCTATGTTATTTTTATAAAAACGACTGTCATCAATATAGCTGTAAAGAAGTTGAGCTTTTTTAGCATTAACTTTTTCAATTGCTTCAACACCACCTAGATCAGCTAACCAATCAAAAACAAGTCCAGCTAAATACCATGCATAACTAGGAGGCGTATTATACATAGAGTCGTTATCAGCTAATGTTTTATAATTCATGATACAAGGAGTTGCTTTAGCAGCATGACCAATAAGATCGTCTCTCACAATAACTATAGTTAAACCCGATGGTCCAATATTTTTTTGAGCGCCGGCATAGATAAGCCCAAACTTTGAAACATCAAATTTTCTTGAAAGGATGGTTGACGATAAATCAGCAACTAAGGGAATACCATTTGTTTCTGGTAACTCAAAAATTTCTAAGCCATCAACCGTTTCATTTGGACAGTAATGTACATAAGCAGCATCAGCCGATAAAGGCCATTCATTTAAAGGGATAATAGATTTTGAGCTTTCAGTTTCACGCGTTATATCAATAACATTCACTTCACCAAAATTAGCCGCTTCTGCTGCTGCTGCTTTGGACCAAGAACCCGATACAATATAATCAGCTTTCTTACCTTCAGGTAATAAATTTAGAGGAACTGCAGAGAATTGCCCTCTGCCACCGCCATGACAAAACAGCACTTTATAATTCTTAGGAATATCCATTAATGTACGAAGTGTTGCTTCTGCATTGGCTGCTACAGCCATAAACTCAGGGCTTCTATGACTCAATTCCATTATAGAACTCCCCATATTTTCCCAATTAATAAACTCTTGCTGCGCTTTTTTCATTACATCAACGGGTAACATTGCAGGGCCAGCACAAAAATTATAAACACCAGACATTTTTAAATTAACCTTTTGAAATTTTGTTATATTAATAAGCATGCTAATTTACTTAGAAGCAAATCAAACTGACTTATTCACTTTTATACCAAACGCATTAATGAATTAACCTATTTTTATACAAAGAATAAATGGTCAAATACACAGGTTCATCGTTCCAAACTGAACCTAAGCACCTACGTCCTGTAGGCGAGGCATTTATTTTAATAAGCAGTGTTCTAATTATTAAATAAATAATGATGTAATTGGCCATTTAAACGAGTATAAATGCTCAATGGGTTATTGCGATTGGTATTATTTATTAATACCAACTTAAACATAAAAAAGAGCGGTTAAACCGCCCTTTTATTTTTATTGTGTGGCCGTTGCTATTCTATATCTTCACCAGCTTCGTCGGATGACTCACTAGGAGTTGACTCTGCAGGTGTTTCAGCATTGACTTCTGGTGATGATGACTCATCTACACCACTTCCATCGTTATCTTCATCGGCATCATCTGATTGAATTTCATCAATACGTTGAAGAGCAACAACTAATTCCGTTTCAGAAGTACGGATTATACGAACACCTTGTGTATTTCGTCCGATAACACTCACTTCGTTTACACGAGTTCGTACTAATGTTCCATTATCGGTGATCAACATGATTTCGTCTTGTTCTTCTACCTGAACAGCACCAACAACTTTACCATTACGCTCACTGACTTTAATAGAAACAACACCTTTAGTAGCACGACTCTTCGCAGGGTATTCTTCTAATGAAGTACGCTTACCAAAACCATTTTCAGTAATGGTTAATATAGGTCCATCATTATGAGGAACGATAAGAGACACAACTTTTTCGTCGTTTTCTAACTTCATACCACGAACACCTGTTGCGTTACGACCTACAGGTTTCACAACAAAGTTAGCATCATCAGGGTTTTTCTTACCTTCAGTAAAGCGTACAACTTTACCTGCATCAGAAAACAGCATAATGTCGTTATCACCTTCAGTGATATCTACACCAATTAGCGTATCGTCTTCACGTAAATTAATCGCAATAATACCATTTGCTCTTGGACGAGAGTACTCAGTTAAGCGAGTTTTCTTAACAGTACCAGAGGCTGTAGCCATAAAGATAAATTTATCTTCTTCGTATTCACGTACTGGTAGAATAGCCGTAATTCTTTCATCAGCTTCTAATGGAAGAATATTAACAATTGGACGCCCTCTCGCTGTTCTACTTGCTAGAGGTAATTGGAAAACTTTAAGCCAATACATTCTTCCTCTATCAGAGAAACAAAGAATAGTATCGTGAGTATTCGCGACAAGAAGTCTTTCAATAAAGTCTTCTTCTTTCATTTTAGTTGCAGCTTTACCTTTACCGCCTCGACGCTGAGCATCGTAATCGGCTAGAACTTGATATTTAACGTAACCTTCATGAGAAAGTGTAACAACCACATCTTCTTCACAAATTAAATCTTCCATCGATAAATCATGGGACGCAGAGCTAATTTCTGTTCTACGTTCATCACCGAATTCAGTACGAATGTCTTCAAGTTCTTCACGAATAACTTCCATTAAACGCGCAGGAGTCGCTAATATGTGTAACAACTCAGCAATAAGATCAAGAAGCTCTTTGTATTCGTTTAATATTTTCTCATGCTCTAGACCCGTTAATTTATGTAAACGTAAGTCTAATATTGCTTGAGCTTGTTGTGCTGTTAAGTAATATTTATTGTCTCGAATACCAAATTCTGGCTCTACCCATTCAGGTCGAGCAGCATCGTAACCGGCTGCTGAAAGCATTTCAGCAACATTACCTAACTCCCAACCTTGAGAAGTAAGCTTTTCTTTAGCTTCACTTGGTGTTGGAGAAGTTTTGATCAATTGAATGATCGGATCTATATTCGCTAATGCGATTGATAGACCTTCAAGAAGATGTGCTCTTTCACGAGCTTTACGAAGTTCAAATATTGTACGACGAGTTACAACTTCACGACGATGTAATATAAATGCTTCAAGCATTTCTTTCAGATTAAACAACTTAGGTTGGCCATTTGTTAAAGCCACCATATTTAAACCAAACGACACTTGCATTTGAGTTAATTTGTAAAGATTGTTTAATACAACTTCGCCTACTTCACCACGTTTTACTTCAATAACCATACGCATACCGTCTTTATCAGACTCATCACGTAAGGCAGAAATACCTTCTAAACGTTTTTCTTTAACAAGCTCAGCCATTTTTTCAATTAAGCGTGCTTTGTTAACTTGGTAAGGTAGCTCATGAACAACAATAGTTTCTTTACCTGAATTGTCATCAACTTCTATAGAAGCACGAGCGCGGATCTTAATTTTACCACGGCCTGTTCTATAAGCTTCTTGAATACCTGCACGGCCGCTAATAATAGCCGCAGTAGGAAAATCAGGACCCGGAATATGTTCAATTAACTCTTCAATTGACAGCTCACTATTTTCTATAAGCGCCAAACAAGCATTAATCACTTCCGTTAAGTTATGCGGTGGAATATTTGTTGCCATACCAACAGCAATACCTGAAGTACCGTTAACCAATAAATTAGGTATGCGTGTAGGCATTACAGCAGGAATATGCTCAGTTCCATCATAGTTAGGAACAAAATCAACCGTTTCTTTATCTAAATCGGCCAAAATAGAATGTGCAATTTTTGCCATTCTAATTTCGGTGTAACGCATAGCAGCAGCGGAGTCACCATCGACTGAACCGAAGTTACCTTGCCCATCAACCAACATGTACCTTAAAGAAAACGGCTGCGCCATACGAACAATAGTATCGTATACAGCAGTATCACCATGCGGGTGATATTTACCGATAACATCACCAACAACACGTGCTGATTTTTTATAAGGTTTATTGAAGTCATTACCTAGTACATTCATAGCGAATAAAACGCGACGATGCACTGGTTTTAATCCATCACGAACATCAGGTAATGCTCGCCCTACTATTACGCTCATCGCGTAATCTAAATAGGAGTTTTTTAATTCATCTTCAATATTTATTGGAGAAATATTGTTAGCCAGATCGGTCATAAATCGATGGTATCCCTTAACTTAGAACAAAATCAGAATTTTCGAAATTATAGTTATAATTAACACGGCATACTAACATAAAATTTCACAAGACAATACTGCTTTATGGCTCTCGATTATATTCATATACTTTTATCGAATGAATACTTATAAAGCCTTGTTTTAATTAATTAAAACAGAAAACATCAAAACGTTTAATATTTGAACAACAGTAAAAAACAGGATGATTTGACTACTTTTTAAACCATTAATTTAATTCACCTAAAAATAACTACAAATGAAGAATAAAAGCTAAATTTTACTCTGGATATACTTTTAAGCTACTAGGTTTGAATCACATTTTCATTTAGAATCATTAACAATGAAAACATTCTGCAATGAGTCTATAAAATGTCTAAAAACATTAACGTAAATTTTGATGAAATTGAAAAATTCGAAAAAGTCGCCAGTCAATGGTGGGATCTTACTGGTGATTTTAAACCACTCCATCAAATCAACCCACTTCGTTGTCAGTTTATTATTCAACATGTACATAATCTCTTTGATAAAAACATACTAGATGTAGGATGTGGCGGAGGCATACTGAGCGAAAGCTTAGCCAAGTTAGGCGCTAATGTTACGGGTATTGATATGGGAGAAGAACCTCTAAATATAGCAAAGCTTCATGCATTAGAATCTAACGTTAAGTTAGATTATGAAAAAATAACAGCAGAGGAGAAAGCCAAACAAAGCCCTGAAGCCTTTGACATTGTAACTTGTATGGAAATGCTTGAGCATGTTCCAGACCCTTCTTCAATCATTTCTGCATGTGCTGATATGGTGAAACCTAATGGTTTTGTGTTTTTCTCCACCTTAAATAAAACCATCATGTCTTATTTGTTAGCCATAGTCGCTGCAGAAAAAGTACTTAAACTTGTTCCTAATGGTACCCATAACCACGATTCGTTTATCAAACCCTCAACCTTAATTTCATGGGCTGAAGATCAAAATTTAAAATGTATTGATGCAGTAGGAATTCACTACAACCCATTAACAGAAAATCATAAATTAACATCAAAATTAGATGTTAACTATATTTTATGTTTCCAAAAACAAGCATAGGAAAAAGAATGAATAAGCATACTGCAGTATTATTCGATTTAGATGGTACTTTATTAGATACCGCAAATGATCTAGGCGAAGCATTAAATTATGTATTAAAAAATAAAGGTCTTGAGCCTGTCGACAGAGAAAAGTACAGACCAATTGCCTCTGACGGTGCGAAGGGTTTATTAGAGTTAGGGTTTGGAGAACGACTTTCGGAATTTAATTTTAATGCGCTGCGCATTGAATTTTTAAATTACTATGAACAAAATATTGCTGTTCATACTAAGTTATACCCTAATATAGAAAAATTATTATTCTCATTGAATGAAATGAATATTCCTTGGGGAATTGTAACGAACAAACCTGAATACTTATCTAAAATTTTAGTGCCCAAATTTCCGCAATTCGATCAATGTAAAACATTAATAGCTGGAGATACCCTGCCTCAGCGTAAACCACACCCTGCTCCTATTTTATTTGCATGCGAACAAATGAATAGCGATCCCAAAAAATGCATATATGTTGGCGATGCCCTTAGAGATATTGAGGCTGGCAATAGCGCAAACATGTACACAATAATAGCGCAATGGGGATATATTTTAGATATTAATGAATGTGAACAGTGGCAAGCTGACGCTATGACTTTAAACCCACTAGACATAATGGCGACGATAAAATAAACAAGTGTTCAATTTGTAATTTATTTGATGAAAATTCAAACATTAACGACTAAAAAACAAACGTACATTTTATGTACACCTGTTATTTATTTAAAATAAATAACAGAAAATAATTAACCTAAAAAAAGCATTGCGTTTCTCATAAATCAAAAATAAAACGCCTTACTAAGTTAGTTGTTACTAACTGAATTTTTATAGTAGAGCATGACCTTAAATACATTAAATTTTAACACTTGCAATAGCCCTAAAACCTCACTATCTTGTGATCAGTTTTTATAAAACCCCAACATGTAGTGTATTTATTATCCACAAGCACTAGGTGGGGTTTAATTATTATAAATGTTCACATACGAACAAGCAGAACTATAAATTAATTACAGGTCTTTCATGAATAACAACCTTTTTGTTACTAAGCGTAACGGCAAAAAAGAACCCATTGATTTAGAAAAAATCCATCAAGTTATTGATTGGGCCGCGGAGGGATTAAATAATGTTTCCGTATCTCAAGTTGAATTAAAATCACATATACAATTTTATGATGGAATTAAAACAGCAGATATTCATGAAACCATTATTAAATCAGCCGCTGATTTAATATCAGAAGAAACACCTGACTATCAGTTTTTGTCTGCTCGTTTAGCTATTTTTCATCTACGAAAAAAAGCATACGGTAAATTCGAACCGCCTAAGTTATATGAACATGTAATTTCTTTAGTTGCATCTGGTAAATATGACCAACACTTAATAACGGATTACACGCAAGATGAATTTGAAGCAATGGAGCAGTTTTTAGACCATCGCCGAGACTTAAATTTTAGCTACGCGGCTGTAAAACAGTTAGAAGGTAAATACCTTGTTCAAAACCGTGTAAGTGGTGAAATTTACGAAAGTGCCCAGTTCTTATACATACTTGTTGCTGCGTGTTTATTTGCAAAATATCCAAAAGAAACACGTTTAAAATATGTTGAAGGTTTTTACAACGCTATATCTACCTTTAAAATTTCTTTACCTACGCCCATTATGGCAGGTGTAAGAACTCCTACTCGTCAATTCTCTTCTTGTGTACTTATTGAGTGTGGCGATAGTTTAGATTCGATTAATGCGGCATCTAGCTCAATTGTGAAATACGTTTCACAACGTGCAGGTATTGGTATTAATGCAGGTCGTATTAGAGCTTTAGGTAGCTCAATTAGAAATGGTGAAGCGTTTCACACCGGTTGTATTCCATTTTTCAAACACTTTCAAACAGCCGTTAAAAGTTGTTCTCAAGGTGGTGTTCGCGGCGGCGCTGCTACCTTATTCTACCCATTGTGGCACTTAGAAGTTGAAAGTTTACTGGTTTTAAAAAATAACCGTGGTGTTGAAGAAAACCGTGTTCGTCATTTAGATTACGGTGTTCAGTTTAATAAAGTAATGTATCAACGCTTAATTAAAGGTGAGTCTATTACCTTATTTAGTCCAAGCGATGTACCCGGTTTATATGATGCGTTTTTTGAAGATCAAGACGAGTTTGAAGCCTTATATACAAAATATGAAGCTGATCCATCCATTCGTAAAAAATGTATAAAAGCGATTGAGTTATTTACCTTGTTTGCACAAGAGCGTGCAAGTACAGGTCGTATCTATTTGCAAAACGTAGATCACTGTAATACGCATAGTCCATTTGATCCAAAACAAGCACCTATTAGGCAAAGTAACCTGTGTTTAGAAATAGCACTACCAACCAAGCCAATGAACGACATTAATGATCCTAATGGTGAAATTGCTTTATGTACACTTTCAGCCTTTAACTTAGGTGCTATTGAAAGCTTAGATGAGCTTGACCATTTAGCTGACTTAGCTGTTCGTGCTCTAGATAGTTTACTAGATTATCAAGACTACCCAATGCCGGCTGCTAAAAATGCGACGGTTGGTAGACGTACATTAGGTATTGGTGTTATTAACTACGCTTATTATTTAGCTAAAAATGGCTTGTATTATTCGAATGGAAGTGCAAATAACCTCACTCATAAAACATTTGAAGCAATACAGTATTATTTATTAAAAGCCAGTAACAACCTAGCTAAAGAAATGGGTGCTTGTCCTAAATTCAATGAAACTCGATTATCAAAAGGTATCTTACCTATAGATACTTACAAAAAAGAGATTGATAAAATTGTTAGCGAACCACTCCACTTAGACTGGGATAGTTTACGTGCTGATATTATGGAATTTGGTGTAAGAAACTCTACAGTTTCGGCATTAATGCCTTCAGAAACATCATCACAAATATCTAATGCAACCAATGGTATCGAACCACCTCGTGGTCTTATAAGTGTTAAAGCAAGTAAAGATGGCATATTAAAACAAGTTGTACCTGATTACGCTAATTTAAAAGATAACTATGAATTACTTTGGAATATTCCAAGTAACCAAGGTTATTTAGAGCTAGTCGGTATTATGCAGAAATTTATCGATCAAACCATCTCAGCTAATACTAACTATGATCCGTCACGTTTTGAAGGTAGAAAAGTACCTATTAAACAAGTGTTGAAAGACATATTAACGGCTTATAAGTTAGGTATAAAAACAATGTATTATCACAATACTAGAGATGGTGCTGACGACAGTCAGGTAGAAGTTGAAGACGATGACTGTGCCGGCGGCGCCTGTAAAATCTAAATACTGTAAGTATTCATTTAATCAAACATTGTAATTAATATAATAATAACAATCTGTATTAGTAAAATATTTATATCAAACTTATGTTTGATATTTTCAGGGAAAATAAATGACGTATACAACGTTTAATCAGTCGGCTAATAATGCTTTATTAGAGCCTATGTTTTTCGGACAAAGTGTTAATGTAAGCCGTTACGATCAACAGAAGTTTGTAAATTTCGAACGATTAATAGAAAAACAATTATCATTTTTTTGGCGACCTGAAGAAGTAGATGTTTCTAAAGATCGTTCAGATTGGCAGAGTCTTACGGATTCAGAAAAACACATTTTTATTTCAAATCTCAAGTACCAAACATTACTTGATAGCATGGCTGCTCGTTCAGTTAATGCAGTATTACTTCCTTTAGTATCATTGCCTGAACTTGAAACCTGGGTTGAAACATGGGCGTTTAGTGAAACCATTCACTCTCGTTCTTATACCCATATTTTAAGAAATTTATTCTCAGACCCTAGCGAAGTATTCGATGATATTGTCGTCAACCCCGCTATTTTAAAAAGAGCAGCAAGTATAGCTAAATACTTTGATGACGTAATACTAACAACTCAATTACTACAATCTCAAGGAGAAGGTAGTTACGAAGTTAATGGTGAAACCATTGAAGTATCAATGCGTAAATTAAAGGAACGCTTATACCTTGCTATATGTTCTGTTAACGCCTTAGAAGCTATTCGTTTTTATGTAAGTTTTGCTTGTTCTTTTGCCTTTGCAGAGCGTGAGCTGTTAGAAGGTAACGCTAAAATTATTAAGTTAATTGCTCGTGATGAGGCTTTACATTTAACAGGCACACAAACCATTCTCAATTTATGGAGTAATGGGCAAGATGATCCTGAAATGCAAGAAATCTGTAAAACATTGAAAGATCAAGGTCGTCAAGTTTTCTTAGATGTTGTTGATCAAGAAAAAGAGTGGGCAGAGTACCTTTTTAAAGATGGTTCAATGATTGGTGTAAATGCTGAAATTTTAAAACAATATATTGAATATATCAGTAATCAAAGAATGACAGCTATAGGCTTAGATGCGCCTTTTGATATAAAAACAAACCCGCTTCCATGGATAAACGCCTATTTATCAAGCGATAATGTTCAAGTAGCGCCACAAGAAACTGAAATATCTAGCTACCTTGTGGGACAAGTGGATTCGTCTGTATCTTCTGATGATTTCGACGACTTCGATTTATAATTTTATTAATATTGAACAAAGCATTAGCATGCTGATTTATAGGTGTTTACAAAATGAAAGATGCTAATGCTAGTCCTCCTTCGACCTCAGCAGATAACCCTATAAAAATTTCAATTGAAGGCACAACTGTTCTCTATAAAGATTCAGAAAAAACACTGCTAGAATTTTTAGAGGGTGAACACTATGAAATACATTATCATTGTAGAGATGGGTATTGTGGTGCTTGTCGTATAACCTTAAACTGTGGCGAGATAAATTACTTTAAAGGTGAGCCTTTAGCCTACGTTGGACAAAACGAAATTCTGCCATGTTGTTGTAAACCCAAAAGTGATATTGATATCACTTTAATTTAAAGCAATTAACTTACACCGGCAGTGGTAAATTCGACTTAATAACTTCAAATTTTACTCATCAGCTTTTATTTAATAATACTAGCTCTATTCCCTCCATTACTTTAGTAAACTCCGGTTTTAAAGCGTCTAATAGCCCCTGATAGTCACTATCTCTTCTCTCATTAATCGCAATATCTAATAACTTTACTTGTTCAAATAACGTCATAGCCCCAATAGAACAAGCCACTCCTTTTAAAGTATGCACTAAACGTTTACAGTTATCAGGATCATCCCCTAATATCGCTTTTTGAATATTGTCATCGTCTTGAGCATGATCTTCATAAAACATGAGTATAATTTCTTTATATATCTCATCATCACCTAACACATTACCTACACCAATTTCATAATCAATACCGGGCAATTGCATTTTACACCTATCTATATCGCGATTATTCAATCCTTATCCCCTTAATACATAAAGTGTTTTATAAAACCTGTTTTTCCATTCATTGAAAAATAGATAATTTAAAAAATGAAGAATCATCTAAGC
Organism: Pseudocolwellia sp. G5-9; assembly: GCF_055808995.1. Taxonomy (NCBI): domain Bacteria; kingdom Pseudomonadati; phylum Pseudomonadota; class Gammaproteobacteria; order Alteromonadales; family Colwelliaceae; genus Pseudocolwellia; species Pseudocolwellia sp. G5-9. The sequence continues at coordinate 277,014 of NZ_CM147893.1, read as the reverse complement.
AGTCCAAGCATAAGACGCCTCAACTATACTTCCATTATTTTTATAAACTAAAGATTCACATAATTGCTCTAGCATCATGATACCTCGCCCATAAAGTCGCGTATTTATTTCTTGATCTCTATTTTGCTTATTAATATCAAAACCTTTTCCACTATCACTGATATAAATTTTAATTCGCCCTCCGTCATCAATAGGGTAATAACTTAATTTTATATCAACAAATCCCGTATTTAATTTAGCCAAGCGAGTTTCACGTTCATTAAAATATAACACGAACCCTTCCGCAGTACTTTTCAAATCAGATCCTAGCTCCAAAACACCATGGTCTAATGCATTAATAAAAAGCTCTGTTAATATAGTGTATAGATTTTGCCAATGATCAGAGTCACCTTCTATTTCGGTTATCTGATTTAATGCCATAGGAATGGGATTTATTTTAGCTAATCTTGAACCTGATAATTTAAGTTGCCATCTCCAAGCACACGATAAACCACCATCATGATAAACAACTTTTTTATTTTCATTTTTTATTACAGTGGATTCTTCGCTATCTTTAGATGATAACCAACCACTACAAGGTATATCTATTAATGATATATCATCTTCTTGAGGCATATTTTGACAGAAAATCATCATATCTTTTAATACCGTAGCACTCACATTCTTAGCAATAATACCTTTTTTTAATGATCGCTCAAAACGCTCAAATTCAAACATTTTTCCTTGGTCGTTTCTGGCTTCAACAATACCATCGCTAATTAATTCTATTCTGTCAGTATAGTCTACAGATAACACAGTTAAATGAGTTTCAACAATAAGTTGTGGTAAAACCCCCAAAGGAGGATGAGAAGATGCAATTTTGTGTTTTATATCGCCTTTATTTGACATGATATAAACATCAGGTAAACCAGCATTAAAAATATAAGCTGACTTATCATGCTCAGAAATACTCACAAAAGCAGCGCCTAAAAATAAATCAGGGGGTAATAAAGCATATAACTGTTTATTAATTTGAGTAATAATGTCAAATAACGCAAAGCCTTTACGAGTCATGGTTCTAAAGGTTTCAGCTAAAGGAATCGCACCAATAGAAGACCTAAGTCCATGGCCAGTAAAGTCTCCTAACATTACATTTAGGTTGCCATTTGGAGATAAGGCGGTTAATTGAATATCGCCACTAAATAGCGCAGCAGCTTGTTTTACTATACCAATTTTATCTAATGCGAAATTCCTCGCTTCTATAACGCCAGACATTAATCGTTCAGCTAATTCAGCATCTTTTTGTTGCTCTTGTTGCAATGATTTAACCTGACCGTATAAATCACTAATACGTTGAAGTGATTTAATTTTAGATTTAAATACTTTTGGAGAAAAAGGCCTAACTAAAATACCATCACCACCAGCATCTACACTATCAATATAAGCTTCCTCTGTATCATTACTGGTAATAAAAATTAAGGGACATAGGCTATTTTGGGAGAGGCTTTTTATTTTTCGAGTGGCTGAATACCCATTCATAATAGGCATATTTATATCCATCAAGACAAGATCTGGTTGATATTTTATATATTTTTCAATCCCTTCAGCACCATTATGCGCCATGATCACACGATACTTTTCTTCTTCTAAAAGAATACTTAGCATCTTGCACTGCACTTTAGAGTCATCAACAACCAGCGCTAATTTCCCATATTGATTACTTAAGGGTTTATTCATTTTTAGCTCTCTATTTTCATTAATTTATGAAATTGAGCTATTTCTAATATTTTATTTACGGTTTCACTAGGTTTTCTAATAATAACGCTGCCAGAATTACTTTCTGCATGGTCTTTCAATAATAAGATCATACCTAATGCAGAACTGTCCATATAAGAAGTTAAAGAAAGATCTAATATGTATTCAGTATTATTTGACTCTACATCAATATAAGAATCTCTAAATATCTGGTGCAAGGAAAAATCAAAACGTTCTGATATTCCAATAATAAGTTGATTCTTTTCTCGTAAAACTTGAACTTTAATCCCCATTATAACTTCCTCATAGATTCAAAATTTATCAAAATAAATCAACTTCACCTTCATCCATAGATGATTGTGATACTGAGCGATTTTCATTTACTTTATTCGTTTTATCGAAAGCGTCTTTACATTTTAATAGAATATCTTGGAGCGTATTAGAAGCACGTTCATCCTCTATGTTAATCGTTAAGAGCATATTACTTAGCAAAGCTAACGTGTCTAAATTACATTTAACTGATGTCAGTGTTTGATTAGTTAAGTCTTCAAATTGCAGCGATCTGACTCCTAGCGCTACGGTGTTATCTATTTGAGGCGTTAATGAAGCTAAGCTATTAATGATATCACCACTGTCCCTGTTAACTTTCGCAACATGAACAACCATATTACTCACATACTCTTTTGATTCTAAAGTTGATGTCATATCAGCTGACGCCATAGTTTCAACAGCTTCCCTTAGGTTTTTAATCATGTGTTGTGCTGTAAAAATTTCTTTTCGAATATCATTATTTAAATCTGTGGAGTTAACAGATAAAGCACGTACTTCGGATGCTACCACAGCAAAACCTCTTCCTGCTTCGCCAGCTCTTGCAGCTTCAATTGCCGCATTTAGCGCTAATAAATTAGTTTGGCTTGCAAGATTTTCTACTTCTGCCAATAAGCCAAAAATTCCATCTAATTGTTTAGACATATCATTAGTAAAAGACATTGCCTGTAAGCTCTGTTTACTCGTTGTTATAATAACGCCAACAAATTCTTCTAATGTTTTACTTGAATCATGAACAAACTCTTCAAGGGTTGTACCTTTTTCATCTCCTATGTTCATATGATTATTAATCACTTTATTCATCATTTCGTGCTGCTCACCACTTAAACTTTGTAAAGACTTAAAGCTTTGTGATAAACCTTCTGCAGCTTCTCTCACGAGTATGTTGGTTCTATCGAGTTCGGTATCTATAACAGACACTTGTTGCCCTACTAAAGAACTCAATTGTTCAAGTGTTGATTTTAAAAGTTTATTATTGTTGTCATGTGTATTACTAACGCTACTAACAGACTTGTCATTAATTATAGTCGTTTTTTTAGTGATAAATATTAAATAACCAAAAATCCCAACTAAAGAAACATTGAGTACTAAATCGATATTATTAAAGTCAATAAAAAGTACATTAACTAATTGATAAGCAGAAATAGCCCCTCCAATAAAAATAGGATATATAAGTTTATTTTTCACTTTTAATCACCTTCATTTCAGTTTTATCTAATGACGCGTAGGTCAATAATTCAGGAGCTATGCTTAACAAGTCAGTTTGTTTTCTATGAGCATTTAATTTGAAAGCAGCCCCAGGCATTCCCCAAATAAGACTACTTTCTTCGCTTTGAATAATAGTCATTGCTCTGTTATTTTTAAGCGCTAATAACCCCTTGGCTCCGTCTTGTCCCATGCCCGTCAATAAAATAGCTTGAGTATTGTCTGCTATTGGGAGTAAAGAATTAAAGAGAACATCAACCGATGGTTTATGTCTGTTAACTTCTTCTGAGTCTTCTAATATACAAAAAAGCGCTCCTCCTTTACTTTCAACTTTAAGGTGTTGATCTCCTGGAGCAATATAAACATTACCTTCTTTTATTTTTTGTCCATGCTTAGCTTCTTGTACTTTCATACAACAGTATTTATCCATTCGAATAGCAAAATGGGCACTAAAAACTTTAGGTATATGAAGTGTAATAACAATTGGAGGGCTATTTTCAGGTAAACCTAATAACACATGTTTAATCGCCTCAGTACCTCCAGTAGAAGCTCCAATAGCCACTAAGTGATTCTTTCTTTTACAGCCTAAAAAAGCGTTAGCATGAGATACAGCCTTTGCTGTAACTTTATGTTCAATATTTGCTGCAAATTTAATTTTATCTACAAGCGTTTCTTTAAAGTTTTCTTTTAAAGATAATAGTTCTTTAAAACTAGGCTTAGCTATAAAATCAATTGCACCTAACTCAAGTGCCTTTAACGTAACCTCTGCTCCTTGGGTTGTTAAGGTCGATAGCATTAATACTGGCATAGGCCTTAAGCGCATTAAGTTACCTAAAAATGTAATACCGTCCATTTTTGGCATTTCAACATCTAAGGTAAGTACGTCTGGATTTAGCTTTTTAATTAAATCTCGAGCAACATAAGGATCTTTTGCTTCGCCTATTACTTCTATCTCAGGTTCATCTCGAAGTACCTCTTTTACAATACTGCGAATTACTGAAGAATCGTCAACAATAAGTACTTTTATTTTATCCAAACTTTTTCCCTTGTAATTGAATTAAAATAACTCTACATCACCAGAAACATCACTTTGATTGAGACTACTACTATATTCTGTTTCACGATTTACAATGGTATCGTTGTTTAAGTTGTCTATCGGTTTAACAAAAGCACGTCCTGTATCAGGAAAAAACATCACTTTACGTGGATGAAAGTCTCCTAAATCTGAGCTTTCAATTACAATATTTTCTGTTGCTAAGTACGACAAAACAAACTCTATATTTCGCTCTCCCACATCAGACATACCCTTTAAAACTTTACCTCCACCAAATACTTTTGCTCGTAAATTAAATCGTCGTCCTCCATTTTTTAAAATAAGATTAATTAAATGTTCCATAGCAAAGTTACCATAACGCGTAGCATCTGATGTTAATCCTCTTTTTCCCCAATCAACTTCATGAGCTTCTTTTGATGTTAAAGGAAGCATAAAATGATTCATTCCCCCGATACCTGAACGATTATCCCAAATACATGCTGATACACACGAGCCTAACGTAGTAGCAATTCCTACTTGCTCTCGTGTTATGTAAAATTCTCCAGGTAAGATTTTGGCTACAACAATTTCTCTATCTTTATCCCAATAGTGATTAATATGCCTAAACTCAGGTAAGCAGCGCTTTTTACACTCATCTACTTGAGTATTTGTTCTATATATATTCATAACGCAACATTCCTGCAAAATACCCTAGTCCAACTTTCTAAAAATAGTACGACCAACACTTTTAAAATATTCTTGAAAAGCCCCTAAGTTCTCGCTGTGACCCAGTATTAATAATCCATTGGATGCCAATAATTGATGATACCTTTCAAATAATTGCCTTTGAGTTTTTTTGTCAAAATAGATAATGACATTTCGACAAAAAATAACATCAAATGGCCCTTTCATTGGCCAACCATTCATCAAGTTGAGTTCTTTAAATGTAATAAGCTGCTGTAATTCAGGCGTTACCCTTACTTTAGAACTATTAATACCGGTACCTCGAGAAAAGTACTTTCTTTTTAAATTATCGGGGATATCTTCAATGCGTTTAGCGTCATATATCCCCTGCTTTCCAGTGTTAAGTACATTGCTGTCTATATCTGTAGCTAAAATCTTTACATCCCAAGTATTGAGTAAGGTTTTGAAAGATTCTTTAACCGTTATAGCAATACTGTAAGGTTCTTCTCCTGTTGAGCTGGCACTACACCAAATTCTTAAACGCTTGCTTTTTTGCTTCATTAATCGTGGAAATTCATGACCTCTTAAATACTCAAAATGATGTTCTTCACGAAAAAAACTGGTTAAATTGGTTGTTAATGCATTAATAAAATAGCTTTGCTCTTCATCAGAGTTAGTTTTAAGTAACTGACAGTAATCTGAAAATGACTCAAGATGCCTATCTCTTATAATACGAGTGAATCGTCGATAAACCATTTCTCGCTTACTACTGTTAAGCACAATGCCTGATTTGTCATAAATATAACGACAAACAAAGTCAAAATCGGCGTCACTCAGTTTTTGCCGATTATCTCTAGAGTCTGCCATAATAGATACCTAAAACTCTTCCCACTCTTGATCTGACGGCGTACTTACACGAGGTGTATTTACTCTGCTATTTGAAACTGTTCTATCTCTGCTCGGTCTTTGAGCATGGCTACTTCTATTGGGTTGTAACTTAACGACTTGATGTCTATTTGTTTCTGGCTGATTGTTATTACTGGTATTAAAGAAGGCAACCTGATCAAGTAACGATTGTGATTGTTCTTCCATCGATTTACTTGAAGCTGCTGCTTCTTCAACAAGAGCAGCATTTTGTTGAGTCATTTCATCCATTTGACTCACTGCAGCACTTACTTCTCCAATACCTGCAGATTGTTCTTTACCTGCACTATCAATATCGCTGATCATTTTACTTACATCTTCAATTGCACTCACAAGTTCAGAAAATGTTTGTCCCGTTTCATCAACTAGCTTAGTGCCTTGCCCTACTGCTTCTACACTATCGTTGATAAGTCCTTTAATTTCTTTTGCTGCTCCCGCAGAACGTTGTGCTAAATTTCTAACTTCAGCTGCTACTACTGCAAAACCTCGTCCTTGTTCACCCGCTCTTGCGGCTTCTACCGCTGCATTTAATGCAAGTAAGTTTGTTTGGAATGCAATTTCATCAATAACACTAATAATATCGGCAATTTTTTTACTCGATTTATTAATATCGCTCATGGCTGTAATAGCACTTTTCACCACTTCTCCGCCATTACTTGCTTTAACCATAACGGATGAAGATAACTTACTAGCTTCTGTGGCATTTTCTGCATTTTGTTGAACTGTACTGGTTAGTTCTTCCATCGCAGAGGCTGTTTCTTCAAGACTTGAAGCTTGAGACTCTGTTCTATGGCTAAGTTCGTTATTCCCTTCTGCTATTTCTCTCGCTGAATCGAATACATTAGTTGATGCTTTACGTATTTCATCAACCATGGAGTTAAGTACATCAAGTACCTCGTTAATTGCATTACCGATAATACTGAACTCACCGACTAATTCTGTTTCTATGCCTTGCGATAAGTCGCCTTTAGACATAGTAATTAGAGTTTCTTTTATTTGTGCAATAGCACGTTTTCTAGCGGTTATATCCGTAGCATATTTAACAACTTTGAACGGTTTACCATTGAGATCTAAAATAGGATTATAAGAAGCTTGTATCCATATTTCTTTACCACCTTTACCAATACGCTTGTATTCGTTACTGTCGTAATCGCCTCGATTTAAGCCTTCCCAGAAAGCTCTATATTCATGGCTTACCTTATAATCTGGCTCAACAAATAAGCTGTGATGCTGACCTTTTATTTCATCGAGTGAATAACCAAGAGCATTTAAAAAGTTATCATTTGCTGTAATAATAGTACCGTCCATATTAAATTCGATAACCGCTTGTGATTTACCTATAGCACTGATTTGACCTGAGAAATCAGCATTATTTAATTTTTGTTCGGTTACGTCTGATGCGTACTTAACTACTTTAAAAGGTTTGCCATTTAAATCTAGAATAGGATTATAAGAAGCTTGTATCCAAACTTCTTTACCACCTTTCGCTATTCGCTTGTATTCATTACTGTCATATTCACCACGATTTAGGCTTTCCCAAAAAGCTTTATATTCGTGGCTTACTTTATAGTCTGCTTCTACAAACATACTATGGTGCTGTCCTTGAACTTCTTCTAGGGTATAGCCAACTGTGTTTAAAAAATTCTCATTTGCCGTAATTATAGTGCCGTCCATATTAAATTCGATTACCGCTTGAGATTTTCCTATCGCACTAATTTGACCTGAATAATCGGCATTACGTAACTTCTGCTCGGTAATATCCGTCGCGTATTTTACAACTTTAATAGGTGTGCCATCTAAATCTAAAATAGGGTTATAAGAGGCTTGTATCCAAATTTCTTTTCCTCCTTTACCTAATCGCTTGTATTCATTGCTGTCATATTCACCTTTATTTAGGTTTTCCCAAAAAGTCTTATATTCCTGACTTTCTTTGTAATCAGGCTCAACAAACATACTATGATGTTGGCCTTGAACTTCTTCTAGTGTATAACCCACAGCATTCAAAAAATTATCATTTGCTGTAACAATAGTACCGTCCATATTAAATTCAATCACCGCTTGAGATTTACCTATGGCTTCCATTTTAGCTACCATTTCTCGATATTCAGCTTCTTTAACTTGTTCGGTTGATGTTTTTTTAACTTGATTCATTTTATTTATATTCCCTTTCATTTGAGCGTTGTCGTTTACAATAGGTGTATCTATAAACGTATTAACAAGAACATTACTTAAAAATTGTTTATTAGCAGAACCCCATGCTTTTTTTAATGTGGCGGTAAAGTTAGCACCTTGGTGTTCTTCCAACGCTCCTAAAAAAGCATTCTCGATACTATCTAAATGAGCTTCATCCAATGGATTATTCGCGCGCTTAACGTTCAGCTTATCAATAGTTGCTTGTAATTTTTCAGGTTCATCAAGTAGCTTTATTGATGCATCAAGCGTTGTGATTAATTTGTTACTATGTTCTGTAGTACAATTGACTAAACTAGTCTTTAAAAAAGGGCTAATTTCAAATAGGTTTTTATAATAATATTCAATAACCTCCGTAACTGAAGGTTTAAGTTTTTGCCAACTCCCTTGTACTAACTCTATTTGTTTTGGGGTCATAATTACTCCCGTAAACCCAAGTTCTAGTTTAAGTATTGTTTTAAATTTCTGCTTCTAATGAAGGTTCACTTTGATTAAAACTATACAATTCGTCTTGGTTTAATAACGTTTGTGTTTCTAACAAAATGATAAGTTTATCTTCGACTGAGGCTAACCCTCTTAAAAAGCAACTATCTATTTGATTACCAAATTCAGGTGCTTTACGAATAGAGTTTTTATTAAATTTATAAACTTCTGATACTGAATCAACAACAATTCCTACTACCATAGGTTTTTGTGTTTTTTGAGTACGTAAAATAATAGTGACCGTTTGCTCGTTGTATTCTAATGGCGCTAAACCAAAGCGCTGTCTCAGATCTACAATAGGTATAATAACGCCACGCAAATTTATAACGCCTTTAATATAATCAGGTTTATTTGGTAGCTCTGTGACCGAACTCCATACTCTAATTTCTTGCACACATAATATATCTACGCCAAATTCTTCACCATTTAATACAAAAGTTAGATATTCTTGTTCATGTTCCATGGTATCTCTCTTATATTATTCGTGAGGTTTTATGGTTTGAAGGGCGTGTACGTTAAGTAAAGTAACCACGTTGTCACCTACATTAACTAAGCCATCAATATAATGTTGTGGTACACACCCACCAAATGCGGGTGATTTTTTAATTTCATTATCATCAGCGTTTAATACTTCAGAAACGGCATCTACAACGAAACCTATTGTTCGTGTAGAATGGTCAAGTTCGACCTTTAATACGATAACTACGGTTACTTCTGAATAATTGGCTTCACCCATATTAAATTTAAGACGTAAATCAATAATAGGAACAATAATGCCTCGTACATTAATAACGCCTTTAACATCGCTAGGAGAATTCGGAATTTTGGTCGGTTGTTCCCATATCCTGATTTCTTCAACACACAAGATATTTACAGCGTATTGTTCTGTTCCAAGTAGAAAAGTAAGATATTGTTCACCACTCGTTATAAAATCGATCCCTTCTAACGAGTACTCTCCTTCTACGGGGATTTCAGCAGCTAAAGATTGAATATCCATTAAAAAGATACCTCTTCAGAATGTGTAGAATGTTGAACATTATGATTGAAGTTTTTTTGTGCATTTTTTTGAGCCATATGAATAATACCTGGTATATCCAGAATCATAGCTACCGAACCATCACCTAAAATTGTAGCCCCTGAAATGCCTTCAACTTGTTGATAGTTTACACTTAAACTTTTAATCACCACTTGTTGTTGAGCAAGTAAGTCATCAACCATCAAGCCTATTTTTTGATCTTCAGCTTCAACAACAACCAATAACGATTTATCCACTTCTTTTGTTTCAGCTTCAATATTAAATAACTGATAAATAGGTAGTACAGGGACATTGTCTTCACGTAATCGGTAGAGCACCATATCTCCAGATACACGATTAATTAACTCGCTTTGCGCTTGTAATGATTCAACAATGGTAATTAAAGGAATAATATAAATCTCACTACCTACCCTAACGAGTTGACCATCTAAAATAGCCAGTGTCAGTGGTAAGTGAACTTTAAAAGTACTTCCTTTACCTTCAACAGATTCTATTTGTATGCGGCCACCTAGTGATTGAATGTTCTTTTTAACCACATCCATACCAACACCTCGCCCTGAAATATCACTCAACTCTTTTGCAGTTGAAAACCCTGGCTCTAAAATCAGGTCGAATACTTGTGCATCAGTTAACGATGCATATTCATCAATAATGCCTTTTTCTATTGCTTTATCTAAAACAGCTTGTCGCTTTATTCCTCCTCCATCATCACTGATTTCAATAACAATACTGCCACCTTGATGATAAGCATTGAGAATAATAGTGCCGAGTTCAGGCTTACCGTTAGCAACTCTAACTTCTGTAGATTCAATACCATGGTCAACTGCATTTCTTACAAGATGAACTAAAGGGTCACCTATTTGTTCCATTACAGTTTTATCAAGCTCTGTTTGCTCACCTTTTAAAATAAGCTCTATTTGTTTGCCCGTTTTTTTAGATAAGTCATGAATTAAGCGAGGGAAACGATTAAAAGCAAAACTAATAGGAAGCATACGTATACGCATAACACTTTCTTGTAGCTCTTTAGTATTTTGTAATAGTTGCTCTAATCCTGTATTCAGTCGTTCAACTTTAGACAAGTCAAAATCATTCCCTAATTCAGATAACATCGATTGAGTAATAACTAACTCCCCCATTAAATTGATCAAACTGTCTACTTTATCTACCCCGACGCGAATTGAACCAACATCAGTTTTTCCTTTTACTTTAACTTCTGGTGGTTTAGTTACTGGTTTAACAATTTGTACTTTAGGAGTTTCTTCTAATGGGGAGTTATCAGTTAAGTCTTCTATCGTATTATTGGAGTTATCTACTTGTTGATTATCTTGCGTGTTTTGCTGAACATTTTCTTGTTCTAAAATATTATCTTTACTTGCTTCAACAGCACAATTTTTAGTAATCGTTAATTTACATTCATCCTCTACCCATTCAAATATTTCTTCTATTTCTTGTATTTCTATATTTGCGGCGGTAACTAATGTAATTTCCCAACTTAAATAGAGCTCTTCTGTATCCATGTCATTTAAAGCAGGCAGTTCTTTTGCATTTGCTTTAATGGTCATTTCACCCAATTCAGATAAAGCATTGAATAAAAACATGGGATCATTACCGGTTTTAACTAAATGATGCTCAGGAACAAATTCTATTTCCCAAATAACGTTATCTTGGTTTTCAGCCTCATTTGACTGACTGGTAGTTTCGGCTGATGCTTGTGTTTCAGAAATATTTTCATTCAGTGTTAATGTTAATTGCTCTGATGTGAGTGTTATTTTTTCGTCATTGCAGGTGGTTTCATTTTGAATAGCTTCTATTAATAATTTAATACAATCAACAGAGTCTAGTAATATTTCAACATCACTTTGGGCAATTTCTCTGCGACCATCTCTCATCTCATCTAACAAGGTTTCAACTAAATGAGTGAATTCTGTAACATGATCGAAACCAAATGTTCCTGCTCCTCCTTTTATAGAATGTGCTGCTCTAAAAATAGAGTTAATAGTTTCAGTATCTCCTTGCTCTAAATTAAGCAAACTAGATTCCATTAACGCCAAGCCTTCAAAGCTTTCTTCTAAAAAGCTAGGAATAAATTGGGAAAGATCAATGCTCATGATGAGTTACCTAAACAACGCGCTTAATCGTTGCTATGAGTTTTTCTGGATTAAAAGGCTTAACCAACCAACCTGTAGCCCCTGCGGCTTTACCTCTTTGTTTCATATCACCCGAACTTTCAGTGGTTAACATTAAAATAGGCGTAAATTTAAAGCTGGATAATTTACGTAACTCCTGACATAAGGTTATTCCATCCATAATGGGCATATTGACATCCGTGATAACTAAATCGAATGACGCAGTTTTAGCTTTATTAAGACCATCTTGCCCATCTTTTGCTTCAACAGTGTCATATCCCGCACTTTTCAAAGTAAAACTCACCATGTCTCGGATTGAATTAGAGTCATCAACAATCAGTATTTTTGTCATATTATTTTCCTAATAAATTAATACTTAAACAAGAAAGCCTAAACATTTGTAAATTGAGTTAATAGCGCTTCATTAAGCCCTAATTGCTTGACTGTGTTTTGAATAACAGAAGAATTACATTCCCATATAAGCTCTTTATTTTGAGATAAAATGTAAGTAACTGCCGCCAAAAGAAATTGAATACCTAAGGTATCTATTTTTTCTACATCATCTGAATTCAAAGTGATTGTGTCGTTAATATCAATGAACTCTAGGAAATCAACCTGACATGTATATACCTGAGCAACAGTTAATTGAGATGGCAACGTAAACATAAGATTTCTTTAGTTCATAGAATATTGGGGTTAATTAAAACTTAGAACAAATAAATAAGACTGCAAGTTTTTACAAAAAATAGTAAAAATAAGATTAATTAAAAAGCATCAATTTTGTATGAGGAAGGATGGAAATTTAAATGTATTATAAATATTTACGTAAAAAGCACTTAATCAGTTGGCCTACTCCCCATCATTCGTTAGAATTGAGGTACTATTTATTTTTAAAATCTACGGATTTATATGCAAGCCTTTTTTGAATTTTTACCTCTTATAATTTTTTATGTTGTGTGGAAGTTAGCTGATATTTATTGGGCAACTGGCGCATTAATAGCGATGTCTGCGCTTCAGGTATTATTTTATATTGTGCGCGGTAAAACAGTTCCAACAAAAACGTGGATATTTTTTGGTTTGATCACTGTTTTTGGAGGGTTAACTATATTTATGCATGACGATACGTTCTTAAAATGGAAAGTAACCATTATTAATGGTGTTTTTGCAGCAGCCCTTATCGTCAGCCAATATGTATTTAAGAAAAATATCATTAAACAATTTTTAGGCGAGTCACTTTCATTACCTGAAAACATTTGGAATAAACTCAACTTAAGCTGGGCGTTATTTTTTGCCTTTTGTGGGGCACTTAATTGGTATATCGCCTTTAATTTTGAACAAGAAGTTTGGGTTAACTTTAAAGTATTTGGCTTAACGGGCTTAATGATTGTGTTTTCAATATCTTCAATTTTTGCCTTATATAAATACTTACCTAAAGAAGAATCTGAAAAACAGTAATAATATTTCTTATTAATTCAATAAAAGAGTCAACAATGTATTATTTAATCTATAGTGAAGATGTAGAAAACAGTTTAGCCCTACGCATGAGTGTTAGAGAACAACATCTTGAGCGCCTTAAAAGCTTACAGAATGAAGGTCGTTTATTGGTTGCTGGACCTTGCCCTGCGATTGATAGCGAAAACCCAGGAGATGCTGGTTTTACTGGTTCATTAGTTATTGCTGAATTTAATAATTTAGAAACAGCACAAGCATGGGCTGATGTAGATCCTTATATTGCAGCAGGCGTTTATAAAAAGGTAACTGTTAAACCATATAAAAAAGTATTACCTACCTGATATATAAAGAGAATAAAAACATTTATGATAAAATTTTTAATTGCTATCGCTACTCCTTTTTTATTCTCTTCGACTTTAGTGTTTGCTGAATCAATGGATCCTGTTTTTGCCAAATGTACATCTAAAAAAGAAGATAAAATCAAATACTCCCAATGTTTAGATACGGTAAAAATAAAAATAGATAGAGAACTCGAAACATGGGTAAATAATCAATTATTTATTCTCGAAGAAATTGCGAGAACAACAGGTAGAAAATCAGCATACGACATGTTTAAACGTTCACAAAAAAACTTTGTTACCTTTAGAGATAACAATTGTAAATGGCAGTTTTTAGCCCAATTACCGTCAAATGCCTCTGCGCCAACCTATAAAGAATGCTACATATTAACCAGTAAAGATAGAATTAAAGAACTAAGCCGTCTTGCTAGGTAAATTATTTTCTTAAATTTCATTAACCACTTAAAATATTAGTATTTTATAGCACCAAGTTGATTAAGTTATTATTCAACTTGGTATATATCCCCGTTACCACTCAAGAGGCTATTTCAGAGCGCTTGAATGATAATGGGTATATACACCTCTTTCACAATAAAACATCTCTTCTCTTTGCCTATTATTTACACTTTTAATCTTTTGTTATTCCTCTGTGATAATTTTGTGATAGTTGTTGCTTATTATGTTAATTGATTGTTACTCACATTAATTATTAATAAAAACATATTGGGAAAACTTATTATGAACATGTTCAAAAAAGCGATATTAACAACTATTGCAGGCACAGCTTTATTGTCTGGTGCTGCAAATGCGGCACTTGTTGAAGTGGAAGTCAGTAATTTATTTGATGCTGGTGGTTTAGCACTAACACCAGTTTGGTTAGGTTTTCATGATGGTTCTTTTGACTCTTTTGATGCAGGTACTACCGCGTCAGCATCTTTACAAGCTTTAGCAGAAGGTGGCGATGTTTCTGGTATTGTTTCTGATTTCTCAGTAAGTAATGCAAGTGGCCAACAAGGTGTTTTAACTGCACCTGCAGGTTTTGCAGGCGCACCAGTGTTTGAACCTGGTGAATCAGCGACATCAGCTACTTTTAACATAAACTCAACTGACAGCGGCTATTTTAGTTTCTTATCTATGTTAATTCCTACCAACGATGCTTTTATTGGTAACGATAATGCTATGGCTTATTCGTTATTTGATATTAACGATAATTTTGTTGGTTTAGATATTCTAATATTAGGTAATAATGTGTGGGACTCTGGTACTGAATTAAACACAGGTTATGGCTCTCCATTTTTAGCTGGAGCTAACGCACAACCTAGACAAGATGAAAATGGTGATGTTGGCCAACATTCTGGTTTAACAGTGCTTGCAGGCGGGTTATCTATTTTTGGTGGTAATACACCAGCGGGTTATTCTATTGATGCAGTAGCGGCTGACTTTACAGCACGTGGTTTTGAAGTAGCACGTATTACAGTAAGCCAAGTACCGGTTCCAGCAAGTGCAGGATTATTTGCTATGGGTATGTTTGCTCTAGCGGGTTTTAAGCGTCGTAAAAACAGTGTAAAAGCATAATTATTCTACGCTTACATTACATAACTCAAGTTCGGGTTAAAAACTAAAAAAGGTGATAGAAATTTCTATCACCCTTTTATTTTTATACCAAATAATATTAACCAACTATATTGATTCTATTTTTAAGCTTTAATACTTCAATACTCTCAGGAATACAATCAGCAGAATTAATATCAAAGAGGCATAAATTGAATTTAGTTATCCCGCGTAACTGAGCTAGATCTTGATTTTTAAACTCATTTTCAGACATAGCAATAAATTGAGAAGGATATTCTATTCCATCAATCCCTTTACTTTTAAAGAATTCTGCAATTATTTGTGTAGGAATGTATTCCCTATTTTGATGTTCAGCATTATCTAACGGCATTGAAAACATAGTTGCTAAACTATATGTAACATCAGGTGACGAGTAACTTAACCAATCAAAACTATCGGATACGTAATCAAATTTTAATACTTTAAGGTTTTGAATAATTTCAAATTTAGCAACACTAATAGGTGCATTAGCAGATGCCCTGACTTCAGAAACGGCTATATTTTTATCCTCAGCCAAATAAAGAGCATTAACATTATACGCATTAAGTCTGCCACTTGATCTCATATTAGGAACAGGCTTCATATCCTTTACATCATAACTCTTCTTTACATATTCATTAGTTGTATTTTGAAAGCTATGCGCTCGAGCACGGTAGTATTTGGAACCTTCAGAGATTAATTTAATACGATTACCACGAGAGTCATCTCTACTGCTAACACAATATTGATAGAGTTCCTCTAAAAAGTCATTAACGTCATCTGAATAAAAAAAACGGTTAGTTTCGCAAACCTCTTTACAGAAATTAGCTAATTTAGTTTTCATTTCATCCACAATATCTACATCCCTTTACTTTTAAAGAGGTTAACACTATCCAGTAATTAAAGGATCGAAGCTTTTAACCACATCATCAATCGCTTTCATTTGCTCTAAATAAGGTTGTAATTTATCTAAGGGTAATGCACATGGTCCGTCACACTTAGCTTGTGTAGGATCAGGGTGAGCTTCTATAAACAAACCAGCAATACCAATGGCCATCCCACTTCTGGCTAACTGAGCCGCTTGTGCTCTTCTTCCGTCAGCAGATTCACTTCTACCGCCCGGTTTTTGTAGAGCGTGCGTGGCATCAAATATTACCGGTGCATAGCCTTTCATTTCGTCCATAGCAAGCATATCTACAACTAAGTTGTTATAGCCATAACAGCTACCACGCTCACATAAAATCATTTTTTCGTTACCTGCTTCGGCAAATTTAGTAATGATATGACGCATTTCATGTGCTGCTAAAAACTGAGGTTTTTTGATGTTAATAATGGCGTTAGTTTTTGCCATAGCAACAACAAGATCCGTTTGACGTGCTAAAAAAGCAGGTAGTTGAATAATGTCTACAACCTCTGCTACCGGTTGCGCTTGATAGGGTTCATGCACGTCGGTAATTACAGGTACATTGAAGGTTGATTTAATTTCTTCAAATATTTTTAAACCTTCATCTAAGCCTGGTCCACGGTAAGAGTTTATAGATGATCTATTGGCTTTATCAAAAGAGGCTTTAAATACATAAGGTATGTTCAGCTTTTGAGTAACTTCTACATAATGCTCAGCTATTGTCATGGCTAAATCTCTTGATTCAAGCACGTTCATTCCACCAAAGAGTGTAAACGGTTGATCGTTAGAGATATTGATATTATTTAGTTGAATAGACGATAACGCCATGATGATTCCTTCTGATATTTCAATTAATTTATCGTGTTGATTGAGTATTAGTGCAATACATTATCAACAACGGTTATTTTTTCTAACTGCATTTTTAACAATTGCGCCGCTGGATCTTTAGGACACTGCTCAACAAAGTACTGATAATCGTCGTATGCGACTTTAAAACAATCTAGTTGATGTAATAAAAACCCACGGTCTCTTCTTTCAAATGGATCTTCAGGGCGTAGTTCAATTAATAAATCAACACACTTTAACGCTTGGTCAAAAGCGAGTTCTCTAATTAAAGAATTTTTAAGTGCTGTTAGGTGTTCAATAATTAAGGCTGTTTTTTCCATTGAATGTAATTCTAAATTACTTGGATCACCTTCTACGTCCTCCATACGATGATCAAGTTGTTGCCAATCTATAGATTCACCATTTACAGGATCAAAAATAATAGCATAGCTATCATCACAGCTTATTCTTACCATAACATTATCAGGCACAAACACTATGTCAGCTTCAAAGTAACACGCTTCTATAATATGCTGTAAAATTACTGCTTTAACCGTGGGCGCTAATACTCTGTAACCAATGCCTGTTTCTATTTGAAAAGAAATAACAGGCCAAAACGCTTTCGGATTATCAATAAACATTTGCTCTACAAACAATTCGTTAATTAATACTTCTACTCGCTCTAAAGGGTTGTCAATATCGTCTATTACCAATTGGCAACTTTCAATAATATTTTCAATACCTTGCATCGATGTATTATTTCGACCAAAAACAAACTCTTCGATTAACAAAAATAAATGCAATATGCCTTTTTCGTCTGATTGGAGTTCAGATAACAATAATTCGTTCTTCAAAATAATTCTATGTTTCCTGTATGTGCTAATACCATGCTATATGGGGTAAAACGCCAATATTTAAAGTGGGTGTTAAAAGAAAACACCTTGCTTAGTCATAGCCAGTCTTACAATTAGCATTATCCAACCTAAAGCCCCTAAATAACCTATAACTCTCATCATGTTATTTTTAGCAAGTTTCAATGTATAGTAACCAGTAAATATATATGCGAATACTGCCAATATTTTTTCGCCTAACCAAAGTTGTTCCATCGGGTTAATAGATAATTTAACGGCCATGACGACACCAATAACAAGTAAAAGTGTATCTATTATATGTGGAGCTATTTTCACCCATTTTTTATCAAGTTGAGCAGAGTTCATTAATAACCAAGCAAAACGTAAAGTAAATAAGCCAACACTGAGTAATGCTAAAGTCATATGTAAATGTTTCATGGTATTTCCTATAATTTTTATTATTTTGTGTAAGTGATTAATTTAAATAAATTATTGAATTATTTTAAGCTGTTCCGAAAGTTATCCTATCGTTCCCTGAGTAATCTTGAACAGTTTTAATATGACTAAATTGCAAGACAGACATTATTTTTCTGACCTCTTCACCTTGATTATATCCATGTTCAAAAAATAGATAACCACCTTTCTTTATATACTGCTTAGACGCTTTTGCAATTTTTTCAATATCCGCTAAGCCTTTATCTTTCGCAACTAGTGCACTTAAAGGTTCGAAACGAACATCACCTTGCGATAAATGAATATCGTTTTCATCTATATAAGGAGGGTTACTTATAATAATGTCGAAACGCTTTTCTAATGGAACATTAGAAAACCAGTCGCTTTGATAAATGTGCACATTATGAATATTCAAATGTTGCGCATTTTTTTTCGCTAGCGTTATAGCATCGTCACTATAATCAATCGCTTCAATGTTCCACTCAGGTTTTTCTGATGCTAACGAAAGTGCAATTGCTCCTGTGCCAGTACCTAAATCAATACAGTTTATTTTACCCGCTAAGTGTTGCTCGGCTTCCGATAAAACTTGTTCTATTAATACTTCAGTATCAGGACGAGGAATCAACGTTGAAGCATTACAATAAAACGGTAAAGACCAAAACTCTTTAACACCCGTAATATAAGCAATAGGCTTACCTGATAAGCGTTCTTGGATAAGAGAATTAAATGACGATAGCTCACTTACAGATAATTTTTTTTCAGGCCAAGTATATAAGTAATTAATTTCTTTACCTAAAATAAGACTTAAAAGTACCTGTGAATCAAGCTTGGCGCTATCAGATACTTTTTCAAGTAGTGAAGCACCAAAGTCTATTTGATTTTTTATGCTATTTTTTTCAGTTAGCATGTATTAGCACTTAATTTTAGAAGTATTAATCAGAAATTTCAGCTAATAGATCAGCTTGGTTTTCTTGCATAATAGGTTCCATGATCAGCTGTAAATTACCTTCCATAATTTCACCTAAACGATAAAGTGTTAAGTTAATTCGGTGGTCACTCATACGGCCTTGAGGGAAATTATACGTACGAATACGTTCAGAACGATCACCACTTGCCACTAAGTTACGACGAGAGGATTCTTCTTCACTTCTACGTTTTTCATCTTCCGCTTGTTGTAACCTAGCTTGAAGAACCGACATCGCTTGCGCTCTGTTTTTATGCTGTGAACGTTGATCCTGACATTCAACCACTACACCTGTTGGTATGTGCGTAATACGAATAGCTGAATCGGTTTTGTTTACATGCTGACCACCCGCACCTGATGCTCTAAACGTATCCACTTTTAAATCAGCTTTATTAATTTCAATCGCTTCAGACTCAGGGATTTCAGGCATAACAACAACAGTACAAGCTGATGTATGTACACGACCTTGTGATTCTGTTTCAGGAACACGTTGCACACGATGTCCACCAGACTCAAACTTCATGTGCCCGTAAACACCGTCACCATTAACTTTCATGATAACTTCTTTAAAGCCACCTTGCTCACTTTCATTAGAGTTCATTAACTCTATTTTCCAGCCTTTCTTTTCAGCATAGCGTGTATACATACGATATAAATCGCCAGCAAAAATAGCAGCTTCGTCACCACCTGCACCTGCTCGTATTTCTACAAAACAGTTGTTATCGTCTTTTGGATCTCTAGGTAATAAGAGTATTTGTAACTCGTCCGTTTTTTCTTCAACGGCTTTTTTAGCACTTTTAAATTCGTCTTGTGCCATTTCACGCATATCAGGATCATCATCCTTTAGCATTTCTTCCGCTGTTTCAAAATCATTAACGGCTTCTTTATAAGCATTAAATGCGTTTGTTATAACTTCTAATTGTGAAAATTCTTTAGATAAGTCTCTAAACTTATCTTGATCTGAAATAGTATCAGGATCAGAAAGTAACGCTTGAACTTCTTCGAAACGTTCAGAAATGATTTCAAGCTTTTGATAAACTGAGTTTTTCATTAATTTATTCTTTTATTAGGAAAATTTTAGTCGAACTAAAGTCGCACTATTCTAGTGCTTATCAAACCGACAGTAAATTTATTATCGCGATAAATAGTAAATGCATGATGAATTGTGTTTTTTTCATACAACAAGGAGGTTTGCAGACTGAAAGATAAAATTTATGATTTTTTATCTATATCAAAAATATCTCTTAAATAAATAAGTTTGTCTAATTCACCACCTTGGGCGGCTGACTGTAAAGCACTGGTCGGAGCATGCATAAACTTATTGGTTAGTTTTGTTGCTAACTCGGCTAATACCGCTTCAGGTTTTTTATCTCCCTTAAGCTGAATAAGTGCTTTTTCAAGTAATTGGTCACGGCTTTCCAAACATTGTTTACGGTAGCTTACAACTGTATCTTGTGTATTTAAACCTCGTAACCATGACATAAAACTATTCGATTGAGTATTTACAATACTTTCAGCTTCTACAGCGGCTTTTCTACGGTTCTCCATATTTTGAGCAATAATACTTTGGAGATCATCAACGGTATATAAAAATACATCTTCTAAGTCGGCAACTTGCTCTTCAATATCACGAGGAACAGCTAAATCAACCATAAAAATAGGTTGGTGTTTACGCTTAGACAAAGCATGCTCTACCATCCCCTTCCCTATTATAGGTAAAGTACTCCCTGTTGAGCTGATCACAATATCTGATTCACTCATACGTTCTGGTATTTGTGCCAATGTGATCACTTCAGCACCAAATTTATCAGCCATAACTTCAGCTTTAGCAAGCGTTCTATTTGCTACTGTTATTTTTCCCACATTATTTTCATAAAGATGCTTAGCAACTAACTCAATCGTTTCACCTGCTCCAACAAGTAATACTCGTACTTTTTCTAATTTAGCAAATATGTGTTTAGCTAAATTAACTGAAGCAAATGCGACAGAAACAGCACTAGAGCCTATTTCAGTTTCGGTTCTTACCTGCTTGGCTACACCAAAAGTTCGTTGAAACAACCGATCCATAACTAAAGCCATTGAACCAGCGGCTTTAGCTTGACTATAAGCTTGTTTCATTTGCCCTAATATTTGAGGTTCACCTAAAACTAAAGAATCTAAACCACAAGCTACTCGCATCATATGATTAACAGCTTGTTGGCCTTGATGAATATATAAACTAGGTAAAATGGTAGAAGCTGGAACATTATGGTATTGCTCAAGCCAATTAATAAGGCGTTCTTGAGTTTTATCAATAGTTTCATCTTGTACTAGATACAACTCTGTACGATTACAGGTTGATAAAATAGCAGCTTCTTTGCATTGAACAGAATCAAGCATGCTTTGAAGCGCTGTTGATAATGCGTCGGGGTTAAAAGAAATTTTTTCTCTTACCGATACGGGGGCAGTTTTATGATTTATTCCAACAGCAATAATAGACATAATGCTATAAATTAAGCCTTTTTAAACGTTACATTAAGAGTATTTAATATAACCATGATATAGATAATCTGTTTATTATAACCTAATCGATATCAAACTTGTGTCATATTTTTAGTGATATTTCGCAAAAATCATGTAATTAATTTTGTGAAATAGAGAGATTGATTGAAAGCATGTCCCTATCTGTGGTCAAATATAATGAACAAATTGTCATGTAGAGTTGCCATGCGCCCTTCAATCAATCAATCACTTATATTGATGTTTTTTATCGTATTATTAACAGGCTGTATATCCACACAACCTATTAACGATATTGATAAAGGCTTTTCAAGTGATATAAAAAAAGAGAAGCGAGCTTAGCTAAATTAAAAATGTGGGAAGTAAAAGGTAAAATAGCCTTTATAAACAGTACTGAACGTAAAAGCGCTTCCCTTTATTGGAAAAAATCAAAAAACAAACAACAACTTAATTTAACAACTTACCTTGGCATTAGTGTCTTAAAGTTAACCTCAAATGAAAATTTTCATACCATTGAAGTTGATGGTGAAGAATATCAAAGTAATAATTTAGACCGTTTGATTGAATCCTTAACTGATATTACATTTCCAACAGAAGCACTCTCTTATTGGATAAAAGCAATATCCTACAATGAAAAAGACACTTTTACTTTTGATCCGAACTCAAAATTACCCTTAACGCTAACCAGTCATTACAATGGTCATGTCTGGATTATTCAATACTCATCTTATCAAAGTGTTCAACAAGGTAAGTTAAAAGTTACTTTACCTAATAAAATTAAAGTAACCTCGGCAGATTTAACCATTAATATTGCAATAAATAATTGGACCATATAAACGGTTTCATATAGGACAATAAATTGTGACCACAGAAAATTTTGTTTCATTTCCATCTCCCGCTAAACTTAATTTATTTCTTCATGTTGTTGGGCAACGTTCAAATGGCTATCACGAATTAGAAACCGTATTTCAATTTTTAGACTATGGCGACTCTATTGAATTATGTGTGAATAACAGTAATAAAATTGAAATTTTAACGCCTATTGAAGGTGTAAAGAATTCCGACAATCTCATTTATAAAGCGGCTAAATTATTACAAGATCAAATCGAACATAATGCTGGTGTACAAATAAAAATACACAAAGTATTACCTATGGGCGGAGGATTGGGGGGCGGTTCATCTAACGCGGCCACTATTTTATTAGCATTAAATACACTCTGGAATATAAATCTCCCCGTTAACCAACTGGCCGAGTTAGGTTTATCTTTAGGCGCTGATGTACCTATATTTGTTAAGGGCTACGCTGCTTTTGCACAAGGTATAGGAGAAGTATTAACACCTGTAAATCCTACTGAGTTTTGGTATTTAGTGTCTAAACCTTCTTGTAGCATTTCGACCCAAGATGTTTTTAGTTCACCTAATTTGGTTAGAAACACACCTAAATTATTGGTAAATAATATAACTAACACTACAGACATAGATTTGCATATAGAGGCATGCCATAACGATTGCGAAACTATCGTAATAAAAAACTATCCTAAGGTTGCCAAGCTACTGGCTTGGTTGATAGAATACGCGCCGTCGAGAATGACTGGTACAGGGGCTTGTATTTTTTCGCGATTTAACTCAGAACACGAGGCGACAAAAGTACAATCTACACTTCCTGAAGGTATTGAATCGTTTGTAGCTAAAGGCATTAATCAATCTCCACTTGTTAATGCTATAAAAAATTTAGCTAATAAATAACCATATGTTTTAATGCTTTAACCATTATTTCTGGTTGAACAAATAATTTGCTAGCATTTATACAAATGCAGCGTTGTAATTTTAATGTCAAAGATTTCTAAGGAAATGACTGTGCCTGACATGAAGATATTTGCGGGTAACGCCACCCCTGAACTGGCCAAACAAATAGCTAACCGCCTATACATAACTCTTGGCGAAGCAAAAATTGGAAGTTTTAGTGATGGTGAGATTAGTGTAGAAATTACTGAAAATGTTCGCGGTGCGGATGTATTCATAATTCAATCAACTTGTGCTCCAACTAACGATAACTTAATGGAACTTATCGTTATGATTGATGCTTTACGCAGAGCTTCTGCAGGTCGTATTACTGCTGTTATACCTTACTTTGGTTATGCTCGCCAAGATAGACGTGTACGAAGTGCACGTGTACCTATCACAGCGAAAGTTGTTGCTGACTTTCTTTCAAGTGTAGGTGTTGACCGTGTTTTAACAGTAGACCTTCATGCTGAACAAATTCAAGGCTTCTTTGATGTACCAGTAGATAACGTATTTGGTACACCTATATTATTGGAAGATATGAGAGATCGTGAACTAGACAACCCTATAGTTGTATCTCCCGATATTGGTGGTGTTGTAAGAGCTCGTGCTGTTGCAAAACTATTAAATGATGCAGATTTAGCTATTATCGACAAACGTAGACCAAAAGCTAATGTTGCTCAAGTTATGCATATTATTGGTGATGTTGCCGGTCGTGACTGTATTATAGTTGACGATATGATAGATACTGGTGGAACACTAGCTAAGGCTGCTGAAGCGTTAAAAGAGCACGGCGCGAAACGTGTAATTGCTTATGCAACTCACCCTGTATTATCAGGTAACGCAGCAGAAAATCTGAGAAATTCAGTATTAGACGAAGTGGTTGTAACCGATTCAATTCCATTAACTGATGAAATTAAAGCGATTGGTATTGTTCGTCAACTTACATTAAGTGGCATGCTTTCAGAAGCTATTCGACGTGTATGTAACGAAGAATCAATTTCAGCCATGTTCGACGATTAAGTAAGAATAATTTTCTAATCCCTAAAAAAGCGCCTTCTTGGCGTTTTTTTATGCCTTATTGATTTTAAATCATAAAATTCAGCTATATTTAATTTAATAAGAGTCCCTTTAACTACTCAATTAAGATGAATACATGAATAAAACATATCTCACCTTTTTACTCGTGCTCTTAACTCTTCTTTCCCTAACAATACAAGCTAAAACCTCTCCAATTAATTTAAATGATGTAAAATGGCCTCCCTTCTTTTTTTCAAACCACGAAAAAGGAAAAATGGGATTAGGAAAAGAAATATTAACGACCTGTATCAATGAACTTAATTACGAAGTACACCTAAAATATCTTCCAATCAAACGTACTCATTATTATATGAAATCAGGAGATATTGACATTAGTGTTTATTCTTATAACGAGAAGAGAAAAGGTTTTGTATATTACGGTAATGAACCCATATTTACCTCACAATATGGTTTAGTCACAAAAAGATCAGACAATATAAAAATCGAAAAACTCAATGATATTAAACCTTATATATTTGGTCATTTAGATGGTTTAACCCACACAAAAGAAATACAAGATATTTTAGAAGTAAAACAAGCAAGAGGTGAAGTTTCAAAAGGTTATGATATTGATGCAATGTTCAAGCAATTATTAGCTACACCACAACGTTTTCAAATAATGGCTAATTCTAAAGAAACCCTAAAATGGAGAGCTAAACAACTCAATATTACAGAACAAGTTAAAATTCACAACTTAACAATTCAAGAAAAAATTTACTATGTTACTGTCTCTAAGTTTTCTAAAAACATTCACAACCCTAAACTATTTTTAACCAATATGGATAGATGTATTAAAAAATTAAAAGAAACGGAGCAATATCAAAATATAGCCCAGCATTATGGTTTATCAATGTAAACTAGCTCCATAAAATAACATCACTAATTCACTCCAAAATAACGGTTATATTCAAAACCACAAAAAGTTTAATGATTAACGACTATTAAACTTGGCAATACTTAGCTCGAATGTTATTATTCGGCGCCTTTTTTAGGTGGTGATTACTCATCAGCTAAACATAAAAGGAATATCGTTACTTTTGGTCGCAAAAAGTAACACACAATTAACTAATTTTATAAAGAGTATAATATGACTGATTTATTTACGTTAGAAGCTGAAGTACGTACAGATTTAGGGAAAGGTGCGAGCCGCCGCCTACGTCACGCGAACAAAGTTCCTGCAATTTTATATGGTGAAGGTAAAGATCCAATTTCTTTAACTTTAGAACACAAAAATGTTTTTCGTGCACAGCAAGAAGAAGCATTCTACACACAAGTTTTAACATTGAACATTGATGGAAAGCCTGTTGAGTGTTTAATCAAAGACATGCAACGTCACCCATTCAAACAAGTTATCATGCATTTAGATTTTTTACGCATTGATGCAACTCACCCTGTTCAAACTAACGCACCTATTCACTTCATTAATGAAGATGCTGCTGTTAAAAAAGGTGGCATAGTAGCTCATCACGTAAATGAAATCGCAGTAACTTGTTTACCTGCTGATTTACCAGAATTCATTGAAGTAGATCTTGCTTCACTTGAAGTTGGTCAAACGTTACATTTATCAGACATTACACTTCCAAAAGGTGTTACTTCTGATGAGTTAGCTAAAGGCGAAAGCCATGACCAAGCTGTTGTTACATCTAATGCTCCTAAAGGTTCATCTGATGAAGACGAAGCTGAAGCATCTGAAGAAGCAGCTGCTGAATAACAATTCTTAGGACTTATCCTTAGATGACTATTCAGTTAGTAGTGGGCCTGGGAAATCCAGGCCCCGAATACACAAAAACCCGCCATAATGCAGGTGTTTGGTTTGTAGAAGAACTTGCATCTCGTTACAACATATCTTTAAGACCTGAAAAAAAATACTTTGGCCATTACGGCAAAGGTTATATAGGTGAACAACTTGTTCATTTACTTATACCCACTACTTTTATGAACAGAAGTGGTCAGGCAGTTGCTCCCCTTGCAAATTTTTATCGTATCCCCGTAGAAGACATTCTTGTTGCACACGATGAATTAGACATGGAACCTGGAGCTTGTAAAATTAAGAAAGGCGGTGGCCATGGTGGTCATAATGGCTTACGAGATATAATTTCTTGTATGGCTAATAACAAAGAATTTTACCGTTTACGTCTTGGTATTGGCCACCCAGGTCATAGAGATCGCGTAACCGGACATGTACTTGGCAAAGCGCCAGCAAACGAACAAAGCTTAATCGACCAATGTGTTGACGAAGCAAGTCGTTGTTTTGAAATATGGCAAAAAGACGACCTTAAAAAAGCACAAAATCGTCTACACTCATTCAAAGCACAATAATTAATATTTGCTCTATATAGCTGTAAATAATCAGTCATAGAATAAATATAAAATAGCATTCAAACTTTAATAGGAATAATCTCATGGGATTTAAATGTGGCATAGTTGGTTTACCAAACGTAGGTAAGTCTACCCTTTTCAATGCTTTAACCAAAGCTGGTATCGAAGCAGCCAATTTCCCTTTTTGTACCATAGAGCCAAACACGGGTGTTGTTCCTGTACCTGATCCTCGTTTAGATGCACTTGCTACAATCGTAAAACCAGAGCGTGTACTAGCAACTACAATGGAATTTGTTGATATTGCAGGCCTTGTGGCTGGTGCATCAAAAGGTGAAGGCTTAGGTAACAAATTTTTAGCTAACATTCGTGAAACAGATGCTATTGGCCATGTGGTTCGTTGTTTTGATAACGACAACATAATTCATGTTGCGAATAAAATTGATCCGGCTGACGATATTGATGTTATTAACACTGAGCTCGCATTATCAGATATGGATACTGCAGAGCGAGCTATTCAACGTCAAGCTAAGCGTGCCAAAGGTGGCGACGCAGATGCTAAATTTGAAATCCCTGTTTTAGAAAAAATATTAAAACATGTAGAAGATGGGAACATGATCCGCTCTTTAGATTTATCTAAAGAAGAAAAAGCCGCAGTAGCTTACTTAAACTTTTTAACTATAAAACCAACCATGTACATTGCAAACGTTAACGATGACGGTTTTGAAAACAACCCTTACTTAGATGTTGTACAAGCAATCGCAGATAAAGAAAATGCTGTAGTTGTTGCAGTATGTGCTGAAATTGAAGGCGAATTATCTGAAATGGATGATGAAGATCGCGTTGAATTTATGGCTGAAATGGGCTTAGAAGAACCAGGGCTTAACCGAGTAATTAACTCAGGCTATGGTTTATTACACCTACAAACCTACTTTACTGCCGGTGTTAAAGAAGTAAGAGCTTGGACTGTTAAACAAAATGCAACAGCGCCACAGGCAGCAGGTGTTATACACACAGATTTTGAAAAAGGTTTTATTCGTGCAGAAGTTATTGCTTATGACGATTTTATTGAATTTAATGGCGAATCAGGTGCTAAAGAAGCGGGTAAATGGCGCTTAGAAGGTAAAGAATACAAAGTTAAAGATGGTGACGTAGTTCACTTTAGATTTAACGTTTAATTTTATATTCGGTATATAAAATAAAAAGCCGAATAAGAATTCGGCTTTTTTGATCTTCGATATTTTTATAAATAGTAATAATTATAATTTACGACGTCTCATACCTGCAAAACCAAGTAAACTTAAACCTAAAATGGCTACAGTAGCTGGTTCTGGCACTGTCATTGTCATATTACCATCATGTTGAATTTCAAATGTTTGCGAACTTCCAGCCCCGCCTGGATATAAAGGAAGCAGCCCAATAATATCTTGTACTGTTACAATAAGCTCCGCAGATTTACTACCAGGGGTGGTAGATAAATCGTCACCAGATGAATTAAAGAAATACCCTGCCATAAAATTTAGGCTTAAATCAAGCGAACAAAAACCTTTATTTAGTAATGGACCAGGTGCTATAACAATTGAACAACCACCCGCATTCAAACCAAATGATGCGATTTGTGTTCCACCATCATATGTTCCATTAACAGTAGTGTCTACATAAAGTCCTGTCGATGCGCCTACAGAAGAAAAAGTTACAACTATTTCATCGCCAACAACAGTAGCAGCCATTCCGTCAAAAGAATAATCAAAGAAAACTTCATATGCAGGATCCACAGCTAAATTGGTTGTACCTAGTTTAAAATTGACAATGTCTGTTGTTCCAAATTCAGAAAATGCATCTATACCGGTAATATCACCACTCAAATCAGTATCTGTTTGTGTGACTGTTGCGATATCAGGATCATAATCGATAAAATCAAATATTACCTCAGAACCTGGTGTTCCGTTAAAAGATGAGTCATTAAAGGTAACTACATCAGCAGTAGCAGCAAATGACGTACCTGTAATTAGTGAAGCTAATAATAGTTTATTCATAATAGTGTCCTATCCTATGTGATTAGTAAGTTTTCTAACAATATCCATATCAACAATACAACTCCAATAACTACCAAGATCAAAGCATAAGATGTACCAAATATAAAAAAGGACTAAGTTACATAATGTTAAGACAACGTTAAAATCGTTCAATTATTAAACTGTAAAAAAAGCTGACAATATAATCATATCGGATAATAATAACCCCAAACGCTGTTAATTATCACTCTCTACAATTTAGTAATTGACTCATTATCATTAAAAAATTATTAATTAACCTGAGTTCGGCTTAATAAATGTTCTTCTAACAGTTATTTTCTCACTTCTGCGTTAAATTCACTTGCAATAGCCCAGCTAGTGACGCGTAAATTTACCTTGAATTAAGTAAAACTATCAAACTAGAAGCGAACCGAATTTTTAGTGACTATTTTTCAATGAGTTAACTATATCTTAAACCGAACTCAGGTTAATTAGGCTTTTCCTTCAAAGGATTAATTTTTAATAAAAAATCGATCCTGATAATCATTAACAGACTTGGCTATTCTCTGTATAATTACGTTGAATTTACCTAAATATAAAATTTTATGAACTACATTCCCCTTGAAGAATTAAAAAATGCTTGGATCTTTAAACATAAAAGCTTGCCAATTAGCCTTAATGACTTAAATAAAATTAAACCGATGCAAGCGACTCGAGCGAATACACTTTGGGATACGTTTATTAGTAAGCAAGTAGACCATCCCGACTTTTTTAAAAAAGGCGATTGGGCATTTAATCCGGAAAGTTGGATCGATTCCGCAAACTGGGAACGTGATTGGGACAGTGACAAAGCAGAGTTACCCGAATTAATACAAAACCATATTACTTGGGACAACAACACCGTAGTTTATTTTTGCAGCACAAGAAATAATATAATAGAAACCACATGGGCTACTTTTAAACGTTGTTGGAAAAATTTTTTATTTATGGATGACGGTACAATTTTAATCGGTAAGAAAAGAAAAGAAACAGTGCAATTTTTGTCAAATGGCACCTTTAAAATTGGTTCAAAAGGATAGAATTGTATCAATAACTTAATAGATAACTCTACTAAACCAACAGCCTCTAAAACTAAAAATAAGCTGCACCCGAGAAACAAACATAAGAGTAACTATGATTTTAACCTGTTATGCTCCCTAACACCTGAATTAAAACCATTCGTTTTTACTAATATTCATAATAATGAAACGATTGATTTTTCGAATAGTGAAGCTGTTTTCCTCCTCAACAAAAGCTTATTAATCACCAATTATAATATTTCATTTTGGGATATTCCCGAGGGGAGTTTATGTCCCCCTATTCCAGGCAGAGCTGATTACATTCACTACTTAGCAGATTTATTAAAAGAAACTAACCAAAATAAAATCCCTCATAAAGAAGTAATAAATGTTTTAGATATTGGTACTGGAGCAAATTGTATTTACCCTATTATTGGGACTTGCCAGTATCAGTGGGAGTTTGTGGGTACCGATGTTAATGATGCCTCAATTATATCAGCAAAAAAAATTGTTCAGCAAAATAACTCTCTTATCAACAAAGTAGAAATAAGAAAGCAGCTCTCCCCGCATTTAATTTTTACAGGCATAATAAAAGAGCATGAAAAGTACGATTTAACGCTATGTAATCCTCCTTTTCATTCATCTGAAGAAGAAGCCTGCAAGGGTTCACTGCGCAAATGGAATAATCTGAACAAAAATAAAAATGGTGAACCTACTCATAATAACCTGTTAAATTTTGGTGGCACCAGTAATGAGCTATGGTGCGAAGGCGGCGAAATAGCTTTTATAAAAAAAATGATAAAAGAAAGCCTATTGTTTTCATCGCAAGTTTTATGGTTTACCTGTTTAGTTTCTAAAAAAGAGAACATCCGACCACTACAATTAGCATTAAAAAAAGTAAAATGCTTCAATGTAAAAATAATAAAAATGGAACAAGGTCAAAAAACAAGTCGTTTTATAGCTTGGAGCTTTTTATCTTCAGATGAAGTTAAACAATGGTGTATTGACCGATTTAATAACTAAAAACGTTAGAAAAGTGAAAAAGATGACATACACAGAACAAGAAATTAGAACAGCTTCAGATGATTTAGTTGAATCATTTGGTGAGTTACTCACTTGGCGATGGGAGGAAGAAAAAAACGTTTTATTAGCCGAATTTGCCAGTGGTAAAACAGATCAAGTTGTAGACATCTTACTCAAACAATATCCACATGAGTGGGACAGAAAATCAATTAAAAAAGCGCCTAGCTCAATTAAAAATGAGCTTGGTAATTACGCTAAATTAATTAAAGATCAACGCATTTTTACTTGTTCGCCCCAAAATAATGAAAAATCTGTTGTTGCGCTTTTATGGCCATGGGGTCATGGCTCTACCTTATCACTACGTTTAACCTTGTTAAATACACCTTACGAGTATATGGAGGCAAAACCTAGTAAAAGCATTATCTCTACATTCTTTCAAAAAGCTAAAGGCCTAATTGTTAAAAGTGCCTAACGATATGTCTTCTTTAAAAAGACAGTGCTAACTTAACACCAGAGAATAAACGCCCTTGTGAAGTCCAATATTCTCCATCAACCTGCCTATAACGTGAATAGGCAGTTAACTGAATTGGACCAAAGTCTATCCCACCCCCTAAACCTAAGTAAACATCGATATCATTAGAATCGTCATAACGATCGCGACGGTAGCTAGAATTAAAATTATTGCAAAATAGCGCTTCGTTATCACAATAATGAACATCGTACACTTCTTCATCTCTATCTTGAAAAGCTAATTCACCAAAATCAAAACCAAACTCACCATAAAAAAATATATCTGAAAAATATCCGATTTTTCCGCCTAATTCCCATGCTATATATTCTTGACTTGAATACTTTCCTGTATCAATTTCGGCTTTTGATAACGACATATCCACTTCAAAACCAATATCACTGGATCTATATTTATGTAAAGCAGAAACACCAAATCCTCTAATATAATCATGTCCATTTTGTTCATTCATTATATATATTGACTGACGAGCTTCCTTCTTTGCTTGTGCGCTATGGCTGATAAAAATAAATATAAAGAAACAGATAATAAAAATTATACGAAACTCTATTGAGGGGAAAGAAGCACGTCCAGCAGAGAAAGGTTTATTTTTAGAAGATTTAGATTGTAGAGGCATAATAACAAGCTCACAAGTTAAACAAGTGAGCGTATTATCGGCTTACAATACTATAATTTCAGTGGGTAAAATGTTGATAATTGTTAAAAAGTGTAATTTCTATCAATTTTATTAACTTACTCATCGCTTGAAAGTAAAACGGAAAACCAGCGCCCTTCTTTAGACTCTTCTAGAGCTATTTTAATGATCATAGTTAAAGGAACAGACAACAGCATACCTACCGTACCAAAAAGCCATCCCCAAAAAATCAACGATAAAAATACAACTAATGTTGATAAGCCTAATCCCTTACCTAAATATCTTGGCTCAATAACATTGCCCATGATCATATTAATTGTAATGTAACCTAAACCAATAGCTCCAGCAGAACCTATACCTAATTGTAAAATAGCTAAAGAAACCGCTGGAACAGCAGCAATCATTGAACCAATATTAGGAATATAGTTAAGTAAAAAGGCCAATACGCCCCACAATAAATAAAACTCTAGCCCAAATAACCAAAGCATGAGTGAAACACAAATACCAGTAGCAATACTTACTAATGTTTTAATGGCAAGATAATTATTAACTGATTCTAAAAATCGGTCTATTTGATTCATCTTCATGTCAGGATCATCTAATGCATGATGAATTTTACGAGGTAACGATGGCGCTTCAAATAGCATAAAAATCACAGTAATAATGATCAATAATAGATTAGCCATTACACCGCCAAGACCACTTAACATACTAGCCGCTAACCCCATAGCAGCGCTTGGATCAAAATATTCCACCAATAAATCAGATGATATTTGAATATTGTATTCGGCTAACTTTGCCGTTAACCAAACAAACTGCTCGTTAAGTTGAGCTTTATATTGGGGTAATAAGTCAGACAGATCACGTGCCGATTGCCCAACAAGACCACCAAGCAATAAAACCAACAACAAAATAATCGCAATAATGGCAATAATCGCGATTGGTTTAGGTATTTTATATTTAGAAGCTTTGACTATCAGTGGGTTACAAATAATCGCAATAAAAACGGATAGTAAAAAAGGTACAACAATATTAGTTGCTATTTTTAGCCCTGCAAGTACTACGAATAGTGCAGCAGTAACAAGTAAGGCTTTTACCACTCCTGACGATTGCAACTTTTCTGTTTTTTCCAATAAACTCATAAAGAACCTTGTATATATTGCTATAAATAACGATTACATTGTACGGCGTATTAAGGTAACACTCGATAAACTTAATAAGCGCCAACAACTTAGCATACCAATAACGCCAACAAAAGCAGCACCAGCAGTAATACCAATAAGCCAAAACTCTAAATGAAGGTTGAAATCCATATCAAATACTTGAGTTTGTAAAAAGAATACGGCTATTTCCATGGCAATACTCGCCATTAAACCCGCAATAGCGCCTAAAGCAACAAATTCAAATAAAACACTGTTGCGTAATAACGAGCCTTTAGCACCTAATGTTCTTAATATAGCAAGTTCACGTTCTCGCTCTTCCATGCTAGCCTGTACCTGAGCAACAAGCACTAAACTACCAGCAAGTACAACAAGTACTAAAATAAGCTCTATCGCTATCGACATTTGATCAATCATGTTGGTTAATTGCTTCATAATGGCATCAATATCAATAATTGAAATACTAGGGTACTGAGACAAAAAGTCGAACATTAACGGTTTAATTTCTTCAGCCACTCGCCAAGCCGAAATCGACGTGCTGTCTATTTCACTAAAAGTCGACTTATTAAATATCATATAAAAATTAAGTTGCCTACTTTGCCAGTTAACATCACGTATGCTGGTTACAGGCACGGTAAATTCGTCAGAACCAATAGTAAAGGTAAGCTGATCGCCAAGTTTAATATCTAACCTTTCTGCTATATCTGCTTCAACAGAAACTTGCTGTGTCGTGTCACCTACGTCCCACCATTTCCCTTGAACAACTTCAGTTAGTGGTGCCAGTTCTTCTTGCCAAGTTAAGCTTAATTCTCTACCTATACCTCTACGACCTTGAGTTTCTTGTTCATCGTCGTTATCAGACTTTTCATCTACTTTAACGGTAGCTTCACCATTAATGGCTGATAAACGGCCTCTAAACACTTGGAAAAAACCTTCAGTGACAATGTCATTTTCTTCAGCAAACTTAGCTATTTTTGGAACTTCGTCATTAGTTATATTAATTAAGTAATGATTTGGCGTACCTTCAGGCATTTGTTGTTGCCATTCAGAGAAAATAGAGCTTTTCATTACCGTAATAAGTAACAATAATTTAATCGCTAAAGTAAAACTGACTAACTGAACACTGTTTTCATTAGCTCTTCTTTTTAGATTAGCAAAAGCAAGATGAAGTGACTTACCCGCTTTTGTA
Source organism: Pseudocolwellia sp. G5-9 (assembly GCF_055808995.1). Classification (NCBI taxonomy): domain Bacteria; kingdom Pseudomonadati; phylum Pseudomonadota; class Gammaproteobacteria; order Alteromonadales; family Colwelliaceae; genus Pseudocolwellia; species Pseudocolwellia sp. G5-9. Next base: position 242,609 of record NZ_CM147893.1, on the reverse strand, counting down.
CCAGCCTTTCTGCCTAGCCCCATTAAAAATTTACCAACAAACAATAAAACAACAGAAACTACAAGGCCACCAAAGAGTAAAGAGGCACTCATAACTAAATCACGACTAAAAATATAAAGTAATAAAAATAAGGCTACTAAGGGAATCGCTTGATAAATATTAAGTTTACTTGATGATTTTTCTTCAAAGCCTTTAATAACAGCAATAGGTGATGTTGCTATTAATTTAGAGATGGGGTGAATAGCAAAAGCAACGGCACAAATTAAGCCCGTAACTACAGCGATAGTAAAAGGACGTAATGTTAACGTACTTGATGATAACGATAAATATTTATCAATGCCATAAGCGCCTAATTGCAATAAACCGTAGCCTACAACTAAACCCGTTAAAATACTGATAACACTTAATAGTGACCAATGTAGTACGTAAACCTTTTGGATGTGCTTATTTGTTGCTCCTAGTGCCTTAAACACGGCAACAGTAGGTTTATGGCGTTGTCCGTATCGTCTACTTGCAACAGCTACAGCAATTGCAGCTAAAACAATACCTAACATACTCGCTAACGATAAAAACTTCTCAGCGGTGTCTAAGGTACGCCCTATTCGACTTTGGCTTGATTTAACATCAATCCAATCTTGCGCTTCATTTAATTTAGGTTTAATCCATTCACCAAACGCTATTAAATCGTCATTATCACCTGCAAATAAATACCGATAAGATACCCGACTACCCGGTTGGATTAATTCAGTTTTATCTAAATCATCAATATTCATTATGATGGTGGGATTAGAAAATACACTGGCGAACGACCTATCTGGTATATTGACAATAACGCCAGCGATGGTAAATGAAGCAACGCCTATATCAACTTGATCACCTACGCCTATTTCCATTCGGCCTAAAACACCTTGATCTACCCATACTTCTCCAACATCAGGAGATTTAACCGCTATAGCGTTTTTTAAATCACTTGTTTTTGATACGAGTAAATCCCCTCTTAAGGGATAATCACTAGTCACAATATCTAGGTCTGTTAACAACATGTTGTCTGTTGAAAACACCATAGACTTCAACTGTACTTTTTTAGCAAAATTAAAACCATAACGTTTAGTTTCAGCTAAAATCTCATCAGTAATAACGGTACTTGTTTTTAATACACGGTCAGCCGCTAAAGTGTTTACGCTATTTGTGGTTAATGCTTGCTTAACTTGATCAGAAAAGCCCGTTAGAGAAAATACCGTAGCCACAGCTAATACTATGGCTAAAAAGACAATAGTTAGCTCACCTTTACGTAACTCGTGATGTAATAGTCTTATAGATTGTTTAAACCAAGTCGCTTTTGTTAATTTGGACATACTTGTCCCTCGCCTAACTCAACCTCTGCTGACTTAGTTTTATTATTTTCACTTTCGCTGCTTATTGGATTTTCAGTTGTTTTGTTAACTTCACTGAGTACACCACTATCCATTTTTACTTGGCGGTTACATCGAGCAGCAAGTTTTGGATCATGCGTAACAAGAACTAAAGTCGTACCCAGCCGAGTATTTAAATCAAAAAGTAAATCTGCAATATACTTGCCTGTTTGTGTATCTAAATTTCCTGTAGGTTCATCAGCAAATAAAATATCGGGTTGAGAGATAAAGGCTCTGGCAATGGCTACACGTTGCTGTTCGCCACCTGAAAGCTGAGATGGAAAATGATCTAATCGATCAGACAAACCAACCTGCCCAAGTAATTCAACACCTTTCTCTTTGGCTTTATCAATATTAGCAAGTTCTGCAGGTAACATAACATTTTCAAGTGCTGTTAAACTGTTAATTAATAAAAATTGCTGAAAAATAAAACCAACATGATCAGCTCGTACTTGGCTACGTTGTTCTTCATTAAATTGGTGTAATGGTTGGTTTTTAATATAGACTTCACCCGTGGTAGGTAAATCTAGTCCTGCTAGAATGGATAACAAAGTCGTTTTACCTGATCCAGAAGATCCAACAATTGCTAGGGTTTCTCCTGCATTAACTTGCAGATCAACGGGTTGTAATAATGACAATGTTTTACCTTCTAACTGAACTGACTTAGTTAAACCACTGACTTTTAATATAGATTCGGAATTTATCTTCATGAAAAAACATCCAATTTTTACGTTAGTATTTTTATGTTACCTACTAACTGTTACAAAAACATATGCTAAAGATTCTATTTTACTTTTAGGTGATAGTGTTAGTGCAAGTTATGGAATGCAACAAAATGAAGGCTGGGTACATTTACTAAATACCCAATTAGAGCAACAAAATGCGCCTTATAAAATAATCAATGCCAGCATTAGTGGAGAAACCACAACTGGTGGTCTATCTCGTCTAGAGAGCATATTAAATAAAAATAAAGTTGACCATTTGCTCATAGAACTTGGAGGAAATGATGGTTTAAGAGGCTTTCCCCCTAAACTTATAAAAAATAATTTGTTACAAATGATCGATATAGCTCAAAGTAAAAACATTCCTGTATCGCTCTTTTCAATTAAAATCCCCCCCAATTATGGCCCTAGATACACAAAAATGTTTGAAGATGTATTTAAAAATGTAGCTAAAGAAAAAGAAATTAAGCTAATTCCTTTCTTTGTTGAAGCTGTAATAACAAAACCGGGGTTAATGCAAGATGATGGTATTCATCCAAATGCCAAAGCCCAACCACTTATTGCAGAACTCGTAAAAGAAGATTTAAAAAAGTTATTTCAATCCAATTAATGAGTTAACGAGGGTATATACCCGTTACCACTCAAGAGGCTATTTCAGAGCACTTGAGCGATATCAGTTCAAGGCAGTGCTTTGTAATAATGGTTGTTCCCTTATAAAAAGCATTAACGAAGAAGTGATTTTGCTCAAGCGCTTCTTCGATGGGTCTAAAAACAATTTATGGGGCTTATTAACTTTAGTAAGGAAATAACCATTACTGAAATTTAATGCCTTGCCTAAATTGTTTTTAGTTCCCACTGAAACCTGCATCTTGAGTGGTAACGGGTATAACACTATGATTTATGCCCTTCTCTTTCAAATATTTATATCTTTCATGCTATTATACCAATTAGTCTAATTATATGATCTAATGTCATTTATTTACTCATAATAAATGACATTGAACACTCATAGCTCACAAGAATTAAAAATACTCTCCAACAAAGTAAAAGATCATCGAATGAGGCTGCGCTTGCTAGCCGTTTCACACTTTAAATCGGGTAAGAATAGATCAGAAGTTGCTAGAACACTTAATATAAGTAGAAGAATTGTTAATGATTGGGTTGCGAACTACATCAGCGAAGGTTTACTTGGTCTTGAGAGTAAAAAACCTACGGGGCGACCTAGCTATCTTACAGAGCAAGATAAAGAAATATTGAGTCAATATATAAAGGCTCAATGCCAATCCGATATGGGTGGACGACTAACGGGTGAGTGTATCCGACTATATATCAACGCTAATTTTGATGTTGATTATCATCCCAACGCCATTTATAAGTTATTAAAATCAATGGGATTTAGCTGGATAACAAGTCGCTCACGACACCCAAAACAGTCTGATGAAGTACAAGAAGATTTTAAAAAAATTCGAAAGTGAAATGATCCGCACGCTCCCATGGAATGTGAGGCTTAAAGAGATAGATGTGTGGTTCCAAGACGAAGCACGTTTTGGACAGCAAAATACAACGACAAGGCTCTGGGCAGAGAAAGGAACAAGACCGAGAGCCGTTAGGCAATAACAGTTTGAATACGCTTACCTTTTTGGTGCTGTTTGCCCATCAACAGGCGCAACTGAGGCACTGATTTCTCCAGTAATGAACATGGATGTAATGGAACAACATTTGGCTTTAATTTCTCAAAAAACTCAAGAAGGACGACATGCAGTGATCGTTGTCGATGGTGCTGCATGGCACCAAGTTTACCTTGCTGATAAATTTAACAACTTAACGATCATTAAGTTACCACCGTATTCACCCGAGTTGAATCCAATAGAGCAAGTTTGGAGTTGGTTGCGCCAACATCATTTAGCGAATAGGTGCTTTCAAGGCTATGATGACATCCTCGATGCTTGCTCTGATGCATGGAACTCATTTGTAAGTGATGCAAAGCGGGTCATGAAAATGTGTAGTAGAGATTGGATTAAGGTGGGAAAAACTTAAGATGGAATGGTATAAATTAGTTTCTTAAATTTCAGGCATAAAAAAACCGACATAAGTCGGTTTGTTTATTTCACTTTTAACACTTACATGCAAAGCAGAATAAGTGGCATCCCTAAGGGGATTCGAACCCCTGTTACCGCCGTGAAAGGGCGGTGTCCTAGGCCTCTAGACGATAGGGACACTAAAACTTGTTAACTAATACTAATTAAAGCAAGCAGTTACTATCTATTACTCTACAAATACAAGAAAACCTGTATCAATTTAATGGTGGCATCCCTAAGGGGATTCGAACCCCTGTTACCGCCGTGAAAGGGCGGTGTCCTAGGCCTCTAGACGATAGGGACACAATAAAAACATATAAAACAACTTAACAATATTATTATTTACATTAGCTCTAGCCTAGTGAGCTAAACAACAACATTAGTTCTTAAATACTTGTGTCTAAAATAACCATTAAACTTGTATTGTAACTATAAAAATGAGTGGCATCCCTAAGGGGATTCGAACCCCTGTTACCGCCGTGAAAGGGCGGTGTCCTAGGCCTCTAGACGATAGGGACACAGTAACTAAAAACGCTTAACGTAAATACATTTGTAAAGAAACTCTAGCCTAGTGAGTTGCAAAACATACTTACACATTTAAAGTGAGTGTCAAAAACACATACTCATTTCTTTAAAAAAGTTGGCATCCCTAAGGGGATTCGAACCCCTGTTACCGCCGTGAAAGGGCGGTGTCCTAGGCCTCTAGACGATAGGGACACTAAAACTTGGTAATAAAGTAAATAACTTTACTTTATTATTTCAGTGCTATGAGTAAACTCATAAGACACTAACTTTTTTATTTTGTCATTTAGTTAAAAATCATTAATTAACTAAACAACTAATTCTTGGTGGAGCTATGCGGGATCGAACCGCAGACCTCTTCGCTGCCAGCGAAGCGCTCTCCCAGCTGAGCTATAGCCCCGCTTCTGTAAAATTAAAAAGTGGCCTAATACCTTATAACTTTACCTATCAAACAAGAACGTTAGTTACTTGTTGAAAGCGAGGCGCATTCTAAGCAGCAGCCCCGATAGTGTCAACCCTTTTTTTAGTAAAAAAGCGGTTTTTAATGAGTATTTGGCTTAAGTGTTTACTTAACCAACAACTTGCTTAAATTTTGAATATATACCCGTTATCATTCAAGATGCAGGTTTCAGTGGGAACTAAAAACAATTTAGGCACAGGTTTCATGTTCCAGACGAAATCTAAGTACATACATCCATGTATGCAAGGCATTAAGTTTACGTCATGGTTATTCTCGGTAACTGCTCCTGCGTTACCCTAATGCCCTACATCCATGTAGGAACCTGACTAGAGTTAATAACGAAACATAAATTGTTTTTAGACCCATCGAAGAAGCGCTTGAGCAAAATCACTTCATCAACAATGCTTTTTATAAGGGAACGACCATTATTACAAAGCATTGCCTTGAATTGATATCGCTCAAGCACTCTGAAATACGCATCCTGAGTGGTAACGGGTATAGTTGGGTATATTAATTGTAATTGCCCTTTATTTGATACATATATACTACTTATCTTTAATTCCCCTCCCCTAAACTCATTTGTACTTTCTTTTTAAGCTATTAACAGGTAACATTTTTGTAACCTTATTTATAGAAATATTCTATGTCGCTAAATAAACTGAATGTTGTCGCTATTGGTGGAGGACACGGCTTAGGTCGAGTACTTTCAACACTTTCTTTTTTAGGTAATCAACTAACAGGGATAGTAGCCACAACAGACAATGGCGGTTCTACTGGACGTTTAAGGAAGCGTAGTAGCTCAATAGCATGGGGGGACCTGCGCAACTGTTTAACACAATTAGTAGAAGAAGATTCTATTGGTAGCCAATTATTTGATTTTAGATTTAGTGGTGAAGATGAATTAGGTGGTCATAACCTTGGTAATTTAATTTTATATGGTTTAGGGCAAATTCAGTCACGCCCAGTTGACTCAATAAAGTTAGTAAGACGTTTACTTCGCGTAAAAACACCTGTTTTACCTATGTCTGAAACCCCCACAGATTTAATCGCTTTTTATCCCGAAGGCAGATGCCGTGTAGGTGAGTTATCAGTTGATAAAATGCCTATGATGCCAAAAAACCTTATGTTGGCACCATTAGTAAAGTCTTTACCTGCATGTATAGAAGCAATAAAAAATGCAGATCTGATAATTTTAGGGCCGGGTAGCTTCTTAACAAGTATCATCCCTCCTCTACTCGTTAGAGATATATCAAACGCATTAAGAGACCGTAAAGGTCATTGTGTATTTATAGAAAACATTGTTGCCGAAAAAAGTCCGTCTGCTCAGTTAACCCTTGATGAAAAACTTGATTGGATTGTAGAAAATCTAGGCTGTTTACCCATTGACAGTGTTATCTGTCAAGACAAAGGTATTACTTCAGATAAAGTATCTGTTTATTATCATGATTTAGAAAGTAACGAAGTTAAGCATTATCATGATAAAGAAAAACTCATCAAAGCAATTGAAGCCTGCGCCCTTAGCAATAAAATAATTTAGCTTTACCTATCATTTTCTTTATAATTTTCAGCCGTAAAACAAAATTTACGTGCTGTTCCCTTCTTTATTAAACTATTCCAAATTTTACTGTACAAACGGCTTGAATAATAAGATTATCTAATATAAGCGTTTAATATAACAAAACCTGTATTTAGACACTTAATAGACGTGTTCAAAGTTCTATAATTTAACCCTAGTAGTTGAAGTAGAAGACTTATGTATTTCACTTACCTATAACATCAAATATCGAGAAGAATCGTATTAATGAAAAAAATCAATAAATCATCAAAGCTAAAAAATGTTTGTTACGAAATACGTGGACAAATAGCGGCAGAAGCCCGTCGTTTAGAAGACGAAGGGCATAAGATCCTAAAATTGAACATAGGAAATCCCGCCCCATTTGGTTTTGAAGCCCCTGATGATATATTGAAAGATGTAATTCGTAACCTACCTACAGCCCAAGGCTATAGTGATTCAAAAGGTATATATTCAGCACGTGTTGCTGTTATGCAGTATTTTCAACAAAACAATATTAAAGACGTAAACATTGAAGATATTTATATTGGCAATGGTGTCAGTGAACTTATTGTTATGTCAATGCAGGGCTTATTAAACAATGGTGATGAAGTGCTTATTCCTGCACCTGATTACCCTTTATGGACTGCTGCTGTAGCACTCTCTGGTGGTGAACCTATCCATTATAAATGCGATGAAGAAAACCAATGGTTTCCAGATATTGCGGATATGGAAAGTAAAATTAATAAGAATACCAAAGCTATTGTATTAATTAACCCAAATAACCCAACGGGTGCTGTGTATTCAAAAGAAGTACTGTTAGACATTTTAGCCTTAGCTAAAAAATATAGCCTAATTGTATTTAGTGATGAAATTTACGACAAAATTTTATACGACGAAGCAGTACATATTCCTACCGCAAGTTTAACGCAAGACGTACTCATTATAACAATGGGTGGCTTATCTAAAAATTATCGTATTGCAGGATTTAGAGCTGGCTGGATGGTAATTACAGGACCTAAACTACACGCTGAAGATTATTTAGAAGGTTTAAATATTTTATCTTCAATGAGACTTTGCGCCAACGTTCCTTGCCAACATGCTATTCAAACAGCATTAGGTGGCTATCAAAGTATTAATGAATTAATAACGGGTGATGGTCGCTTGATCAAACAACGTAATTTAGCTCACAAACTTATTAATGATATTGATGGCTTGTCGTGTAACCCTGCAATGGGTGCTTTATATTTATTTGTTAAAGTAGATGCTGAAAAGTTCAACATTACAAATGATGAAAAAATGGTCTTAGACTTACTTAAACAAGAAAAAATTCTTTTAGTACATGGTAGTGCTTTTAATATTCCTGAAAAAAATTACTTCAGATTAGTTTTTCTCCCAAATAGTGATGAACTTATTCCAGCAATGGAAAAACTAAAAAACTTTTTTAGTACTTACTATCAATTATAAAGAAGAAATAAATATGCAAAGTACGTTTTTAGCGTGGATGTTTAGAATGCCCCTGATTAAAAGGTGGGCACTCATGTTTTGTGTTAAACCTGAAAACGTAGCTGAACACTCTCACCAAGTTGCTATTGTGGCTCATTTACTTGCCGTTATTAAGAACAAAAAATTTAACGGCAAGGTCAATGAAGACAGAGTTGCAACGGTTGCGCTATATCACGAAGCAAGCGAAACGCGTTACGGCGATATTGTTAGTCCAACAAAGTATGCTAACCCTGAAATTGCACGTGAATTTAAAAAAATAGAATACCTTGCTGAGCAGGAATGCTTAGCGTCTTTACCTGAAGAGTTTCAAGATATTTTCTCCGATCTTATTGTGCAAGACAACGTTGAAGCAGAATACAAAAGCATAGTAAAAGCGGCAGACATTCTAGTAGCTTATATAAAAGCACTTGATGAATTAAACCATCAAAACCATGAATTTGATCACGTAGAAGAACGTTTAGGTAAAAAAATAGAAGAGCTACAACAAAATATGCCAGAAGTTAAATACTTTATGGATATGTTCTTACAAGCCTGCTCAGCGACCGTTGACAAATTATCTACTCAAAATAAATAATGCCTTAGCTCCCTCCTTTTACGTGAGCGTCTTTGTTTAAGAAACGCTTATTACCCATCTATTTTTTCAAAAGAGAAAACATATAAAGATAAGCGTAAAGTGCGGTAAATAAAATACTCGGTGCTACCGTTAAAAATAAGTTGGGGGTTTCATTAATAACATTAACCATAATAACTAAAGTTGATTGCACAGCAATCGGAATAATAGGAGCAAATAAAGCAGCTGCAATCTTTTTCTCTTTAAAATATGAAGCTGACAACTCAATTGCATTATTAAAACTTTCACGTATAGCTATATTCTGAGGAGACTTAGAATGAAACAAACATAAAATAGGTGTTACAAATGCCAGCGAGATGCAATTAGCTCGGTACTTATTAACAACCTTTTCTAATATAAAAGTAAAGAATAAAGTCACAAAACCGCTGTATAAACCTTGTACCAAAGCTGTTTGAAGCGTAGTTGCTTTAGGGATCGCATCCCCGCTATTAGCCCAATATGCCCAACTAAAATAAAATATAAACGACACAACACCCGATAATATAAGTCTAATATTCAATTTATTTCCTCTATTGAGTGGCTTTACTCATAAAATATAATCGGTATACCGATAAAATTAAGGAAGAATGACTTAAATTCTTAATTAACTATTGACACTTTAGTACAAACCCTTTAAAAATACAGTCTCAGTTTATTCAAAACATCAGCGTTTAAAATAATAAACGCCAAAATGAAAAATTAATCTTATGTTATTAACTAATTTACACAATGCAGTCCTCAACGTCGTTATGGTTGTCAAACCATCGCGAGGATTTTTAGTGTAAAAAATAAAAGAATAAACAACGCTATTATTAACCCTCGCTCTTACTCAGACCGAGGGTTTTTTATTATTTAAATATTCACTATTCACACAAAGGGCAACAATATGACAACAGAGCTATATACGGGTGCTGAAATGGTAGTTAAAGCACTATCTGCACTTGATGTTAAATATGTATTTGGTTATCCCGGCGGTTCAGTATTAGATATTTACGATGCTATCTTTCAGCAAGACGACTTCGAACATATTTTAGTACGCCACGAACAAGCCGCAACACATATGGCAGACGGTTACACACGAGCAACAGGTGAAGTAGGCGTAGTATTAGCAACTTCAGGGCCTGGCGCAACAAACTGTGTTACAGGTATTGCTACTGCTTATATGGACTCAATTCCAATGGTGGTTCTAGCAGGCCAAGTTGCTACAACGCTAATTGGTGATGATGCGTTTCAAGAAACTGATATTATTGGCTGTTCTCGCCCTATTGTTAAACACAGTTTTAGTTGCCGAAAATTAGAAGATATTCCAAATATTATTGCTAAAGCCTTTTATATCGCTAACTCTGGACGCCCTGGCCCAGTTGTTGTTGAATTACCAAAAGATTTATTAATACCAGAAAAGAAAGGCAAGTTTGCAATCAATATTAACGTTGAAATGCGCTCTTACAATCCAACAGTTACAGGCCATCCTAAACAAATTAAAAAAGCCGCTAAACTCATTTCTGAAGCAAAAAGATTAGTGGTTTACTCAGGTGGTGGTATTGTAATTGCCAACGCCTCAGAACTGCTGACTGAACTAGTTGAAACCTTAGATGCCCCAACCACTAATACCTTAATGGGCTTAGGTGGCTTATCAGGCACACACGACAACTTTATTGGTATGTTAGGTATGCATGGCAGTTTAGAAGCCAACAAAGCTATGGCTAATGCTGATGTTATTTTAGCGTTAGGTGCACGCTTTGATGATCGCGTGACCAACAATGTTAAAAAATTCTGCCCTAACGCAAAAATCATTCATGTTGATATTGACCCGACTTCGATCTCTAAAACAATAAACGCTCATGTTCCTATTGTTGGTTTAGTTGATATTGTTATTCAGCAACTTCTTGATGAATTAAAAGAAACCAATTACAAACCTAACAAAGAAGCGTTAAAAGCTTGGTGGGCACAAATAAACGCATGGCGTGCAGAAAAAAGCTTTAGTTACGTACTAGAAGAAGCTGGTGCTAAAATTAAACCACAACACGTGGTTGAATCTATGTACAAAATTACTAATGGTGAAGCTTATGTATGTTCTGATGTAGGCCAGCATCAAATGTTTGCTGCACAATATTACCCATTTGCTAAACCTCGCCAATGGATCAACTCTGGCGGCTTAGGCACCATGGGCTTTGGCTTACCTGCAGCTATGGGCGTTAAATTAGCTTTTCCAGACAAACACGTTATTTGTATTACCGGCGATGGTTCTATTCAAATGAACATTCAAGAGCTTTCAACTTGTCTGCAATACAACTTACCTGTAGTTATCGTTACGCTAAATAACCGCTCTTTAGGCATGGTAAGACAATGGCAAGATATGATTTATGGTGGACGACATTCTTCATCTTACATGGAGTCGTTACCTGACTTTATTAAAATAGCTGAAGCTTACGGACACGTGGGTATCGAAATTAACGAGTTAAGTGAACTTGATTCAAAACTTGAAGAAGCTTTCGCCATTAAAAACAGATTAGTATTTGTAGACGTATTGGTTGATGAACATGAGCATGTTTACCCAATGCAAATTAAAACCGGTGCCGTTGATGACATGTGGCTGAAAAAAGGAGTTAAAGCATAATGCGTCGTATCCTAGCAATATTATTAGAAAACGAACCAGGTTCATTATCACGAATTGTTGGTCTATTTTCACAACGTGCCTTTAACATTGAAAGCTTAACGGTTGCGCCTACTGAAGATAACACCCTATCGCGTATCACAATAGCAACACGTGGCGACGATAGAGTTCTTGAGCAAATTCTTAAGCAAGTAAATAAACTTATTGATGTAATAAAAGTAACTGATCTCACCGATCGTCAACATGTTGAACGTGAATTAGTGTTAATTAAAGTGCTTGCCATGAATGATAAGTCACGCACTGAAGTTAAGCGTATTACTGATATTTTTAGAGGCTCAATTATTGATATAGGTAAGCAAATTTACACGATTCAATTAACGGGTAACGCAGATAAAATCAATGCCTTTATTGAAACCATTGGTAACGAAACTGAGATTATAGAATCGGTTCGTTCTGGCTGTGTCGGTATTGCTCGTGGAGAAAAAGCACTTAGAGTGTAAATACCTTACAATAAAGTAAAATTTTAAAAGCCACTCAATGCGTAAAGTAAACAACAGCAATGAGTGGTTTTTTCATTCCTGATTATTTTTATTTAATTGTTAAAAAGTAAGAAAAAGTCAAATTAATTGTCACATCAATTTACCAGTTCTGTTAGCATTATCGCCAAGTTAACTATGGGTAAAAATCATGAAAATCATCTCTTTTAATATCAATGGCCTTCGCGCACGTTTACATCAATTACAAGCTATTATCGACAAGCACCAACCTGACATTATCGGTTTACAAGAAATTAAAGTTCACGATGAAGCTTTTCCGTTAGCCGATGTTGAAGCTATGGGTTATTCAGTGTATTTTCATGGTCAAAAAGCCCATTACGGCGTTGCGATGTTATGTAAAAAACCTGCAGATAGCGTACAAAAAGGTTTTCCTACTGACGATGAAGAAGCGCAAAAAAGAATGATCATGGTCACTACCACTAATGAAAAAGGCGAGAAAGTGACTGTGTTAAACGGTTATTTCCCACAAGGCGACAACATCTCGCACGAAACTAAATACCCGTACAAACGCCAATTTTATAAAGACTTAATGACTTACCTAAATGATCATCACACGCCTGACGAAAACGTTGTAGTGATGGGTGATATTAATATTTCACCAACTGATCTAGATATAGGTATTGGCGAACCCAATAGAAAACGCTGGTTACAAACGGGTAAATGTAGTTTCCAACCAGAAGAACGCGAATGGCTTAAAACATTAATGGATTGGGGTTTTAAAGACACTTTTAGAGAATTACACCCCACACGTGAAGAAAGATACTCGTGGTTTGATTACCGCTCAAAGGGCTTCCCTGATAACCGAGGTTTACGTATAGATGTTGTATTAGCAACGCCTGAATTTGCTAAAACTTGTGTAGAATCAGACATAGACTACGAATTACGTGGCATAGAAAAGCCATCTGATCATGCGCCTATTTGGTCAACGTTCGAGTAATTATAAATAAACATGACCAATAACAAACCCACAGCTGACTACCTTTGCCCGTTATGTAATGAAACTTTATTACTTTCGGGTAAAACCTATCGATGCAGTAATAATCATTGTTTTGATGAAGCCAAAGAAGGTTACGTAAACCTGTTACCTGTTCAACATAAGCACTCTAAATCGCCTGGCGATAATGCTGATATGGTCAATGCACGTAGATCCTTTTTAGATAATGGTTATTACCAGCCGTTAATCGACAAGTTAATGGCTTTGTATCATCAATATGCAACAACCACCCTGCCCGTGTTTGATGCTGGCTGTGGAGAAGGTTTTTATACTCATCAATACAAAACTGATAACAACCAAGTTTACGGTATCGATATTTCTAAATCGGCGGTAAAAATTGCTGCCAAACGCTACAAAAACTGTCACTTTAGCGTAGGAACTTTATCTCACTTACCTTTTGCTGAGAATTCGATAGGTTGGATAAATTCGATTTACGCACCTATTTTAGAAAACGAATTTACGCGTGTTTTAAAAGCTGAAGGTTACTTGCTAACAGTAACGCCAGCAGAAAAACACCTAATAGAATTAAAATCGTTAATTTATATTGATGCTAAAGAACATGATACGGCAAAAGATCCCATTGAAAATTTAACTTTAATCAACGAAGAAAAGTTAAATTACACAATGGAATTCAGTAATTCGAATGACATTATCAACTTACTTTCTATGACTCCGTTTGCGTTTAAAGCCTCTACTGAAGTTATTGAAGAATTAAAGAGCAAACACAGCTTCTCTTGCCAAGCTGATTTCTTAATTCGTTTGTATCAAAAATCTAGCTAAAATACTGTCGGCATAAGTTATTATTTATAATGACTTATGCGTCTCTTAAATCCAGCCAATATTTGTCTATGTTGCTTAATATCAATTTAACCAATGACGACCGCTAACATATAATGTTATTTTAATAACATACTAGTGCAAAAAATGCAGCGGAGATAATGTGCGTCATTTACAAGATTACTTTTTTTTTAAAACAATAGCGGAGGTTGGCTCTATTAGAAAAGCAGCTGAATCCCTCACCATTACCTCAACAGCATTAAACCGAAGAATGCTTGCACTAGAAAATGAACTTGGAGTAAATATTTTTGAACGCCTACCTAAGGGAGTTCAATTATCGGCAGCAGGCGAAGTATTTCTACATCATGTAAGAGAACAACTCAGCGATATTGAAAAAGTAAAAAGCCAAATATCTGATTTAAGAGGCGAACGAAAAGGCCATATTAGTATTGCTTGTAGTCAAGCCCTGCTTCCCTTTTTCTTACCGCAACAGATTGATAGCTACCATAATTCACACCCAAAAGTCACATTTAATGTTCAAAGACGAGACAGAAAATCAGCAGAGCAAGAACTTATTAATATGAATGCTGATATCGCTGTAGTTTTTGAACCTGAATTAATGACAGACTTTCAAATACTCGCGGTATCTAAACAACCAACCTATGCTTTAGTTTCTAAAAACCATCCTCTAGCAGGCAAAAAAGAAATTAAATTAAGTGACTGCATTCAGTATCCTTTAGCGCTTCCCACTAAAGAATATGGTTTACGACAAATTTTAGATAAAAAAGCCAATAAAGCACTGTATAAATTAGAACCCGCAATAGAATCAGACAGTTTTGAATTTTTACGCTACACAGCCTCGCTGGGCGAATACATTACTTTTCAGATTGAACTAGGTTTACCAAAAGACCTTAGCTTTATGGGAATGGCAGCGATAAAAATCAATGAAAAAGATTTACCTCCAGGTTTTGTTTATGTTGGTCAGCTTAAAGGGAGAACGCTGCCCGTAGCTTCTGCTAAATTTGCCCAGCAATTGATCAATGCATTAGAAGTCGATTAAACACCCCCAAATTAACCACATAACTTTATTTTAAATGCTTTAGGTTATTCATTCTAATGATTAAAAGTAAACCCTCTCCTGATATATCACACAGCTTAGCGATGCAAATAATGCATCACTAAGCTGTAAATAATGCAGTATACATTCCACAAAAGACTCTCTACATTAATCAAAAGCGAGAGGCGAACGTTAAAACTACAGTAATAATTATAGCGTTAATGATTCGACTTCAAATCTAAATAGATAACTAGGGTTCCGGTTTGCAAAAACGTCTGGTCCGAGAGTTATCAACCCAGCTTGTATTCTTGATTGAATATTTTGCATCTGCAAAAGGGTTACACGGAGGGATAAAAGCCCGGGAGGTAGTTTAATTAAGCCTCTTGCTATTTTAATTCTGTGTAACTAATGGAGATGCCCCATGAAAAAACTAAAAAATATACTACTCGTACTTACCCTACTTACTTCTAGCAATGTATTTGCTCAAGACAAATTTTCTGTTTGTTGGTCTATTTATGTTGGATGGATGCCATGGGACTATGGCGACTCATCAGGCATTATCAAAAAATGGGCTGACAAATACGACATCGAAATCGATATTGTACAAATAAATGATTATATAGAATCAATCAACCAATATACCGCAGGCGAATTCGATGCTTGTACTATGACTAATATGGACGCCTTAACCATTCCTTCTGCAAGTTTTGTAGATAGCACTGCACTTGTTGTGGGTGACTTTTCAAATGGTAACGACGGTATTGTATTAAAAGATAAAAAAACATTATCTGAAATAAAAGGCCAACAAGTTAATTTAGTTGAATTAAGCGTTTCTCACTACTTATTAGCTCGCGGGTTAGAAAGCATTGGCTTAACTGAACGCGACGTTAAAGTTGTCAATACGGCTGACGCCGATATGGTTGCTGCTTATACAACAGAAGATGTAACCTCTGTAGTTACATGGAATCCATTATTATCTGAAATTATGTCTATACCTAAAAGCACCAAGGTATTTGATTCATCAAAAATACCCGGTGAAATTATAGATTTAATGGTAGTGAATACTAAAACCTTAAAAGAAAACCCTAAATTAGGTAAAGCTTTAGTAGGTGCTTGGTACGAAATAATGCAAAACATGAAAGATAACGACGCCATATTAGCGCAACTAGGTGCTGATTCAGGTACAGATTTAGCGGGCTACAAAGCACAATTATCTACTACAAAAATGTTTTATAACGCAGATGATGCCGTTACATTCACAAAAAGTAATCAGCTACTTAAAACAATGGAATACATCGCTAAGTTCTCATTTACACACGGATTACTTGGTGAAGGTGCTTCTGATGCTAACTTCATTGGTATTGAAACCCCTGCAGGCGTTGTAGGTAACAAAAGTAATATCCAACTACGCTTCGACCCTACTTTCATGGAAATGGCAGCAAAAAATAAGTTGTAATTTAGTTTATTAAATAGCGAATAAATTAGAAAGAGTAGTGAATGGTTAACATGCTACCACTACTCCCAACTTATTAACGTCAGGTTTCCTATGAAAAAAATAATGAATTATAAACCTTCTAAACCCTTAGCTATATTTTTAAGCTTATTGCCGTTTATCATCATCCTTTTTGTTTATTGGAATGCGTCCAATATCCGATTAGCTGAAAATCCAAACGATAAACTGCTACCTAGTTTTACTCAAATTTATAGTGCCGTTGATCGTTTAGCTTTTACCGAAAACAAACGTACCGGTGAGTATTTGTTTTGGCAAGACACCTCAGCCAGCTTGTATCGTATTTTAATTGGCATATCAATTAGCGCACTTTCAGGCTTAATAATGGGGTTGTTAACAGGGCTTATCCCTTTAGCTCGATCAGGTTTATCTCCCCTCATTACGGTTATATCACTCATTCCGCCTATGGCCATATTACCTATTTTATTTATAAGTTTTGGCTTAGGTGAATTAGCAAAAATCATGTTGATATTTATAGGTTCAGCTCCTGTAATTATGCGCGATATGCAATCACGTGTTTTACAGCTACCTGCAGAACAACTCATTAAAGCCCAAACACTAGGTGCTACAACATGGAGCGTTAGTATTCGCGTTGTACTACCTCAAATATTACCGAGCTTATTAGCCTCTATGCGTTTGTCTTTAGGTGCAGCGTGGTTATTTTTAATTGCTGCAGAGGCCATAGCAGCACAAGAAGGCTTAGGGTATCGAATATTCTTAGTACGTCGCTACTTATCAATGGATGTAATTTTTCCTTACGTAATTTGGATAACTCTACTCGCTTTTATTATGGATTTTTTACTAAGAAAAATCTCTGAAAAAGCTTTTCCTTGGTATCACTCAATCGAAAATAAAACATAAGGATCTCATGATGAGTTTTATAACAATAAAAAATGTCTGGAAATCCTACGGTGACAATTTAGTACTAGAGCGATTGAATCTTAACGTTGAGCAAGGTGAATTTGTTTCAATGGTAGGTGCTTCAGGCTGTGGTAAATCAACTTTTTTAAACATGTTATTAGGTCGAGAAAAAGCCACTAAAGGCACTATTACCCTTGATGGTAATCCTTTAGAAGATGAACCAAATGCTGATCGCGGTATTGTTTTTCAAAAGTATTCTGTTTTTCCACATTTAACCGTTTTGCAAAATGTCATGATCGCCGATGAATTTTCAACAGCAAAAGTAATGTGTTGGACCTTTGGGAAAGCGCATAAACAGATACAAGAAAAAGCCCTAACTTTTATTGAAGCGGTTGGATTAACCCCTGCGCTAAAAAAATATCCACACGAGTTATCAGGTGGTATGCAACAACGTTTAGCTATCGCACAGGCGTTAATGAAATCACCTAAAGTTTTATTACTTGATGAACCCTTTGGTGCTTTAGATCCCGGTATACGTGGCGATATGCATGAACTTATCCGCGATGTTTGGAGAAAAAACAACCTAACTATATTTATGGTAACTCACGATATTAAAGAAGGTTTTGCTCTGGGCTCTAGATTATGGGTGTTCGACAAAGTTAGACATGATCCTCAAGCACCCAATGCCTATGGTGCACAAGTAACGTTTGACCTCCCCCTATCAAATAATAATGAGCAATTAAACGCTCAAAACATTATAGAAAAAATGAGACACAACAATGAAAAATAAAATGCTATATCAAGATACCCTCCCGGGCGGAAAACACTGGTCGATGCGCATAAGACGAGGCACTAGCTTACGTTTAATCGATGTAGAAGGTGGCGCAAATATAGGAATGCTATTTTATAACCCTGAAAACTTGCTCGAACGATATAACGCTCCTGATACATTAAAATGCCAACATACCTTTAAGTTAACTAAAGGACATTGCTTATATTCAGACATGGGCCGTATTTTTTGCTCAATTGTTGACGACAGCGCAGGATGGCATGACACCGTATGTGGCAACAGTAATCGCAATATGGTCAAAACAAAATGGCGTGATAAAAGCTATCAAAAAGACAGTAACAACTGGCTACAAAATGGTAACGATGCTTTTTTAATTGAAGCCGCTAAGTATGGCTTAGGCAAAAAAGATCTCGCAGCAAATTTAAACCTGTTTAGTTGTATTATGCCAAATGATAAAGGTGATTTAAGCTTTCAAACACCACAAGAAAGTGCAGGAAAATATATCGAATTACGCTTTGAGATGGACACCATAGTGTTATTACACACTTGCCCTCACCCATTAAACCCAGCGACAGAATACCCTTTCAAACCCGTTGAATATCAAATATTACAATCTGAGCCTATCGCTGAAGATGATCTATGTAAAAACGCTTGCGCCGAAAACCTACGTGGTTTTGAAAACAATCGTTTATATCACTTGGGGTTATAGGAGAAAAACATGATATTAGAAAGTAACTTCCAACCAGAAAAAGCCAATATTAGAGATATTATTGATGCCGGTGATTACTACCTTAAAGTAGTAAAAAAAGGCCAAACCTTACGTATTTTAGATCTTGAAGGTAATCAAGCTGCAGATACTTTATTTTTCAATGCAAACGACACAAGTGAACGCTATAGCGCTATCGATACAATAAGAGAACAAGGCAATGTGTACTTAACGGCTGGCACCGTGCTAATGACCAACGACTGTAACCCGCTATTAAAAATAGTTGCAGATACCTGTGGTCGACATGACACCCTTGGTGGCGCATGTGCAACCGAAAGTAATACAGTTCGCTATGCTTTAGAAAAAAAATGTATGCATGCCTGTAGAGACAGTTGGTTATTAGCCATTGCTGAAAACGAAGAGCTAGGCCTTAACAAAAGTGATATTACCCACAATATCAATTTTTTTATGAACGTGCCTATTACTGCTGAAGGTAAATTATCGTTTGCCGATGGCATTAGCGGCGCAGGCAAATATGTAGAACTGGAAGCCTTGATGGACACCATCGTTTTAATTTCCAATTGCCCACAATTAAATAACCCATGTAATGCTTACAACCCAACGCCTGTTGAAATACTCATTTGGGATTAAGCAACCGAGACGGAATATATCCCCTCTCAAATTAACATCACAATATATCTGCTTAGTTCGTTAAAACATATAAAGCAGATTGATAAGTAGGACGACCTATTTACCAATAATAATCGTGGGACGACCCACACTTTATGAGTTTATTATTATGTTTAAGACAGTATTAATTGCTAACCGTGGCGCCATTGCCTGTCGTATTATTTCCACGTTAAAAAAGTTAGGTATAAAAAGTGTTGCTATTTATTCAGAAGCCGACCGCGAATCTCTTCATGTCCGCCAAGCAGACCAAGCCTTCAGTTTAGGTGATGGTGCAGCAACGCAAACCTATCTAGACCAAAATAAAATTATATCTATAGCGAAGCAAGTCAATGCTGACGCTATCCATCCCGGTTATGGATTTTTAAGCGAAAATGCTGATTTTTGTGAAAAACTCACCAAAGAAAATATTGCCTTTATAGGCCCAAGACCCGAACAAATGATCAGCTTTGGCTTAAAACACCAAGCACGTGATCTTGCCGAAGCCGCAGGTGTACCTTTAGTACCCGGCAGTGGTTTATTAGCAAATATTGAAGAAGTAGTAACCTTCGCTGAGCAAGTGGGATATCCCGTTATGCTAAAAAGCACTGCCGGTGGCGGTGGTATAGGTATGCAGCGATGCGACAGCCAAAGTCAATTAGAAAAAGCCTTTACAAATGTTAAGTACTTAGGCGCACAAAACTTTTCAAACGACGGTGTATTTTTAGAAAAATTTGTTGAGAAAGCCCGACATATCGAAGTGCAAGTTATTGCGAATGGCGACGGCAGCGTGGTTACATTAGGTGAACGAGATTGTTCAAGCCAACGACGTAACCAAAAAGTTATTGAAGAAACGCCAGCCCCTAATTTATCTGACGAAATACGCCAGCAAATGTATGCCACAGCAAAACAACTTATGGCGTCAATTAACTACTTAAATGCAGGTACAGTAGAATATATTTTTGATGAAACATCTCAACAGTTTTACTTTTTAGAAGTTAACACCCGTTTACAAGTAGAGCACGGTATAACCGAGCTTTGTTTTGATGTTGACCTTGTTGAATGGATGTTAAAAATAGCATTTGATGATTTTGCTTCAGAGCATGCTACAGACTTATCAAGTATTGATAACTTAACCAGTAAAGGTCATGCGATACAGGCGAGAGTTTACGCTGAAAATCCAGCAAAAAACTTTCAACCATCTTCAGGTTTATTAACCCAAGTTAACTGGCCAGAACAAATAGCAACTAACGAAAAAACGGTACGTATTGACCACTGGATTGAAGCAGGTATAGAGGTTTCACCATTTTTTGATCCTATGTTAGCTAAAGTTATTGTAAAAGCAGAAAACAGAACAGAAGCTATTGCATTATTAAACGACAACTTATCAAACAGTGAGCTGTATGGTATTGCAACTAACATAGGTTACGTAAGGGAAATACTCACCTCTGATGCTTTTGTTAATGGCAAAATATTTACGCGTACACTCGACAGCATTAAAGCCTCTTTCAATGGTTTCGAAGTAATAAAACCAGGAACAATGACCACCATACAAGACTATCCTGCTCGCACAGGCTTTTGGGATATAGGCGTTCCACCATCAGGCCCTTTCGACTTCTACTCTTTTTGTTTAGCTAATCGCTTATTAGGTAACGATGAAAGTGCAGCAGGTTTAGAAATAACCATACAAGGCCCATCATTAACATTTTACCAAGCAAGCCGTGTAGTTTTATGTGGTGCCGATATTGATATATTGGTTGATAACAAACCTTATAACATCAACCAAATTATTGATATTGCAGCAGGCCAAACGTTAAAAATAGGTTCAGTAAAAGACACGGGCGCACGTACTTATTTAGCAATAAGTGGTGGAGTGCAATGTCCTGAATACTTAGGCAGTAAAAGTACGTTTACCTTAGGTCAATTTGGTGGTCATTGTGGACGCGCATTACGTACAGGCGATTTCCTTAACTTATTACCAGTAAATGAAACAACTCCAAATGTTGTTCCTCTTGAAACCTTAACAAAACTCAGTGCAAACATTAGCAATAACTGGTCTTTACGCGTTATGTATGGCCCTCATGGGTCACCAGACTTTTTTACGCCAAATGACATAGACACAATAAGTAAACACCAATGGGAAGTTCATTATAATTCAAGCCGCACAGGCATTCGTTTAATTGGCCCGACGCCAGAATGGGCAAGAGCAAGTGGTGGTGAAGCGGGTTTACATCCGTCAAATATACACGACAATGCTTACGCATTTGGTTCTGTAGATTTTACAGGAGATATGCCTGTAATTTTAGGTCCAGACGGGCCAAGTTTAGGCGGGTTTGTATGTCCATTTACCGTGATAAGTGCTGATTTATGGAAATTAGGGCAATTAAAAGCAGGCGACTCAATATCGTTTGAGGTTGTTGATGTTCATTCAGCTCAACAAATTGAGCTGGCTCAATGTAAGCAACTACAAGAATTAGCACCACAAAACATTGAAAATCAACAAGCTGAAATTAACTTAGCTGATGCATCGCCAATTATTGATACGTTAGTAACCAGTGACGGCGAGCCTGACATCGTATTTCGTCAAGCAGGCGATAAGTTCTTATTAGTAGAGTACGGCGAGCTAGTACTTGATTTAGCGTTAAGAGCAAGAGTACAAGCTTTATTAACTAGCGTTCAAGCTGAAAACATTAATGGCGTACTAGAGTTAACGCCGGGCATACGCTCACTACAAGTACATTATAATAACCACGTTATTAGTGTTCAGCCTCTTATTGAAAAACTGAAAAAACTCGATATTGCTTTAGGTGATACAAGCCAATTAAGTTTTGCTTCTCGTATTGTGCATTTACCGTTAAGTTGGGACGACGAAGCTTGCCAACTGGCGATTGATAAATATATTCAATCTGTACGTAAAGATGCACCTTGGTGCCCTTCTAACATCGACTTTATTCGTCGTATCAATGGCCTGACTGATATTGAAGAAGTACGCAATATTGTTTTTGATGCAAGCTACTTAGTATTAGGTTTAGGCGATGTCTATTTAGGTGCTCCTGTAGCAACGCCACTAGATCCTTGTCATCGCTTAGTTACAACAAAATATAATCCTGCGCGCACATGGACTGCTGAAAACTCAGTAGGTATTGGCGGCGCTTATATGTGTGTTTATGGTATGGAAGGCCCTGGCGGTTATCAGTTTGTTGGTCGTACCGCACAAATGTGGAATCGCTACCGTAAAACCGATGTTTTTGAAAACCCATGGTTACTACGCTTTTTCGATCAAATCAGATTTTACCCAGTATCTCATGACGAACTAAACAGTATTCGTGCTGACTTCCCTATTGGTAAATGGGCACCAAAAATTGAAGAAACAACGATTTCAATGCCTGAGCTAGCTAAAGAATGGAGCAAACAACAACGCTCTATTGATAAATTTGTAGAACAGCGCGAACGAGCTTTTGAACAAGAATTACAAAACTGGAAAGCCGCAGGACAATTAGATCCACAACCGCTATCTGAAATGCCTGAAGACTCATCAGAAATAAGCTTATCTGAAGGTGAGTTTATTATTGAGTCAACAGCTGCGGGTAGTGTTTGGTTGGTTGAAACGGAAGAAGGTAAAAGTGTTTCAGAAGGCGACAGTTTAATTATTTTAGAATCGATGAAAATGGAAATAGCGATCACTTCTCCAGAATCAGCAACCGTTAGTCGCGTATTAGTAGAAGTAGGTCAGCAGGTACAAGCAGGCCAAGCATTACTAGTACTTTCATCAAAAAGCTAACCACATTGTAAAAACAGAATTAAAGATAAGGAATTATTATGAACTTAACCATTAGCGCTATTCATCAAGCTTATAAAAATGGCGAACAAACACCTGATAGCTTAATCAAAACATTGTTAAGTAAAGCCGTTGAATATCCGGAAGCTTGGATCCATTTATTATCCCATCAAGAAGTAAGCCCTTATCTTACTGCTTTAGCAGAAAAGTCGATTGAAGACTGCCCTCTTTGGGGGATCCCGTTTGCAATAAAAGACAATATAGATTTAGCTGGTATACCAACAACCGCTGCTTGCCCTGAATTTAGTTATGTACCTGAAAAATCGGCACATGTTGTTGAGCAATTAATTGCCGCTGGCGCAATACCTTTAGGAAAAACAAACCTCGACCAATTCGCTACAGGCTTAAACGGTACACGTTCACCTTATGGCGTAACACCAAATAGCTTTGATCCTAACTATATTTCTGGGGGGTCAAGCGCGGGGTCATCTGTGGTAACAGCTGTTGGATTAACAACGTTTTCATTAGGAACCGACACAGCAGGTTCTGGCCGAGTACCAGCATGTTTTAATAACTTAGTTGGCTTAAAACCATCAATAGGTTTGTTTTCTTCAACGGGCATGGTGCGCGCTTGTAAAAGTTTAGATTGTACCAGTGTATTTAGCTTAACCGCAGAGGATGCTCAAACAGTATTTGCTGTAGCGGCAGACTTTGATGAATCTGACGGCTACGCTAGAAAAAATCCTATAACCAATCAAGGCCAAGTTCCTTTTCCTGAAAAGTTTACCTTCGCTATTCCGCAATTTGAACAGCTCGCCTTTTTTGGGAGTGATAGTTACGAGAAAGCTTATTTTGAAGCAATTCAGCAATTAGAAGCGATTGGTGGTACTAAAGTTGAAATGGACTTTTCACCTTTTTTTGATACAGCCAAATTATTATATGACGGACCTTGGATAGCAGAACGTTACGTAGCAACAGAAGATATAATGACCAAAAATCCTGCTGCGATGATGGATGTAACACGCGCTATTATTAGCAATGGCACCAAATACAAAGCAACAGATGCTTTTTCAGCATTTTATAAAGTACAAGACTTTAAACAAAAAGCCGATAGATTAGTCGCAAGTGTTGATGTATTAATAACACCAACGGCAGGCAGACATTTTACCATTGAAGAAATTAATGAAAAACCTATCGAGAGAAATTCACAATTAGGTTATTACACTAATTTCATGAACATACTTGATTACGCAGCTCTTGCTGTGCCTACCTCTATTTCTGAAACAAAAATGCCCTTCGGTATTACGTTATTCAGCGCTGCGATGACAGACCAAAAGCTATTAACACTTGCTAGTCGTATACGAAATGCTAATAAGTTACCTCTTGGCGCTACAGGTATTGAATATACGCCAACAAAATCGACACTAGCACCTAGTAAAGGTTTTATAGATATTGTTGTTGCTGGTGCTCATTTATCAGGTATGGCGTTAAATTGGCAATTAACGGATCGTGGCGGCATGCTAAAGCACGCAACAAAAACAGCCGCAGCTTATAAAATGTATGCCATTAGTGGAGCTGTCGAACGACCGGCATTACTCAAAGATTCAGCCAATGGAAACGCATTTGATGTTGAAGTATGGAGCCTACCTATAAGTGAATTTGGTTCTTTTGTTGAAGGAATTGCCGCACCATTGGGCATAGGTAAAGTTGAATTAGATTCAGGTGAAACATTAACAGGATTTATCGCCGAAGGTTATTCAGCTGAAATAGGCACTGACATAAGTGAGTTTGGTGGCTGGAGAGCTTATCAAAATAAGTAATATTTATTCATAATAAGTATATAGATTGGATAAGTACGTTATTAAAACAATAAAAAACAAAAAGCCCGTAAGGTTAATTATTACGGGCTTTTTAATAGATAAAAAATTCAAAAGTTGAGTTATAAATTATTTGATCGGCATACTGCGATAGGTAATATTTAATAATTGAGCTAAGTCGATATAACGAGGCTTACTTACCGAAAGCTTAATATCGCCACCATTTTGATTAAATTTAGCAACACCTTCCTTGTACCACGCAGCTAGATCAGGAGGTAAAAACTTATCAGCTTTGACACCTGAAATAACTAAAGCTTGTACCGGCATACTTAAAATAAATAACCCGTATACTAAAGCTTGAGGCAATAACTCATAGCCACCAAAATATAATTGCATCACAAAAACAAAAAGCGCCATAGCAGGTAAATATTTACAAGCAAAACGCGCAACTTGAACTGTGCGATAATCTTTAAAGTATTGGGCGAGTTCGATACGTTCAGGCCAAAGGCTGATATATTTTCGACCAAGCTTAATAATGTCTAAAAGGTTTAATTCCATCGGTATAATGCGTTGAGTACCATAAAATAAATATAGCATAAAAGTTATTCTATCGAATGTTATTTCTGCTTTTATTCTTAAGTTAAACCGCTCTTACTGCACTCAACACACTATTACATTAATTATTAACTAACTCACTAATAAGAATACTATCTGCTTGTCCTCTCCATGGGGATATAAAAAGCATGCCTTTTGTTATTGTTTTAGGCTCAGTAAACTCACCTGTTAAGGTATTAAACCACCGGTAATTACGCGTTTGTTTATTTTCAAAACTCACACCATTTTTAACATTTTGTAAAAACCAATCCCCTCTCGACATTTGATAATTACCTTTTGGCACGTAAATCAAATAAGTATCGTCATTATTTTGCAGCGTATATCCTGAACCATTTTTATTAGGTGCGGGCTTAAATGTAGAGAAATCGTACTGAGTGAAAAAGTTATTCATATGCTGAAAATAATCAAAACGCGGTTTTACATAGTTTTCAGGTTGTTCAAAAGGATTATAAATAATCACATTCCATGAACTACCTTGCCAATAATATGTTGTGTAAACACCTGCGAATAAAATCATCCAGTTACGTCGAACAGACACTTCAGGATCTACATAGTCACCAGGAAATACCAGATAAGGTGATTGTTCATAACCTCCGTGTTCAATGTTGTAAATAGGTTTATTAGGAAACTTTTTACGCACATTTAACATTTGATTATAAATATCATGCTTCCAATCTTGCGTCGAAATAAAATCAACTTGCTCTGGGTATTTAGTACAGTATTTATAGTCGTGAACGGTTACTAATCTTTGATAATAATTAAGCGCACGTAAACGATCTATACGATCTTTAATGTAAGCTTCGTCTGCTCGGCCGTAATATAAAGCTTCTTTAGATATGTCCCACACAACATTTGGATACGCTTGATAGCGCTTAACAATATAGTCAAAGTACATATTATCAGCTTCACTATTCATTTCAGGCCAACTGACTAATTTGTTCCACACATAAATCATTAAATGAGCGACAAGTCGTTTGTCGTGTAAAAGTTGTACGGTACGATCAAACTTTTTAAAAAATTCAATATTTAACGCTGAGTGATCCGGTTTTTCATTCGAACCTAAAAAGGGAAATATATTTTGTTTACCACCAAACTCATGCTCAGGGTGACTCGCTAATTTAGGATCTTTATCCCAACTCACATCATGAGAATAAACATTCATCACAATATGGTTAAAACCATTTTCTTTAATTAAAGAAAGTAAATGTTCGCTTTTAGGTAAGCCCTGATCATTTTCGTAATCTAAAGCAAATAACCAATCGAGTTCATAACCTAATACAAAGTAAGGCGTACCATCTTCGTAGTAAAAATTTTGTTTATTTATGCTACTTAAAATAACACCACCATGGTTAGTTGTATCAGCATTTTGCACAACCTTTACACGACCTGCTCGACCATTAAGCGATTTTTGTTTACTTTCTATTTTGTATGTCCAGTTACCAATATCTGATGCTGAAAAACGAATTAACCATTCATTTCCACCATTATAAAAAACCGGTACTGTCATTTTTTTACCTGAGGTATGAGAAAAAATGGCATTAGCATCAACGGTAAATAATTGTTTAGCGTTTACCGTTGCGTTAATAGGAATATCAACAACTTCCCATTTTTCAATTTCTACTTCTTTTGCCTGCGCTGTACACATAAATAATGCAAACCACAAACAAACTAAACTTTGGCTGATGTAGCGCCAGCGCAAACAAGATATTAATTTTTTCATACTTTTTTCCATAATTTTTAACCAGCAAGATTAAATAAAATATAAGTGTTCTTATTGCTTCATTTAAATTTAACGATTTTATAACTAAAGAGATTTTTTTACCGTCACTTTCAAAAACATATAATGCATTGCCTTGCGCAGCTTATAAGCCACCTACTTCCTGTAGGCGAGGTATTTATTTTAATAAAAAGTGTTCTAATGATTAAATAAATAACGATGTAATTGGCGATTACGAGTATAAATGATCAATGGGTTATTGCGATTGGTATTAATCAACGTTAGCTGATAAGCATGAGGCAAAGTTACACTTTTTCAGCATTTGTTAGACCATGTATTACTGTCATACGCCGTTTCTACTTTACTTTTACGATATTGCCAATCTTGATTAATGTTAAACTGACTTCGTTCAGACGCCGTACTAAACGTTAAAACACTGGCAAAACTTTGTGTAAAGAAAATAAAAACTTAGAACAATAAGTAAGTGTTTTATATACTCTATACTGTTAATTATACCCTTACGGATTAAACTATATTTTTATATGTAATATTTGAATTTTACCAACAATCTTACATAAATAAAGTAAAGTCAATAAAATTCAATTCCACAAGCCAATATATAAAAAAACAATATAAATTTAAAACCAATAATTTCAATACATTAGAACACATAAGCGCCTGTGTTTTTAAATTAAACAAGAATGATTTGCGGTAATGCATATTAAAAACACTGGTTTTATATATAAATAAATTTGCAATCATGCTGCATTTGAAATTATAGTGTCGTATACATTTTTTGAGTCATCAACCAACGAAAATTAATGAAAATGAAAAAACAAACGCTAACAACATTTAAAAGTACATTAGCCATAGCAGTAGCTTTAGGTTTAACAGCATGTAGTGCTGACACTAATACAACTAAAAATAATACTTCAGCTGCTTTAGATAACTCAGCTAAACTTGCTGAAATTAAAGCCGTGGCTAATCAAGGCCCTTTCAAAGCAAACTGGGACTCTTTAACTAATTATAAAATTCCAGATTGGTATCAAGATGCTAAGTTTGGCATTTTTATACATTGGGGCGTTTATTCAGTACCTGCTCATAATGGCGAATGGTACCCAAGAAAAATGTATCAAAAGTCAAACGAAGAAAAAACTTACCATGAAGAGAAATTTGGTAACCAAACTGAATTTGGTTATAAAGACTTTATTCCTCAATTTAAAGCTGAAAAATTTAATGCTGACGAATGGTTGAAGATTATTAAAGATTCAGGTGCAAAATATATTGTTCCTGTTGCTGAACATCACGATGGATTTTCAATGTATGACAATTCTTACACCCGTTGGGATTCTGTTGAAATGGGACCTAAACGTGATGTAATTCAAGAATTAAAAGATGCCACAGATAAAACAGATATTCATTTTGGTTTATCAAGCCATAGAGCTGAAAACTGGTGGTTCTATGATGGCGGTAGAGAATTCCCATCAGATGTACAAAACGAAGAGTTTCGTGACTTATACGGTCCAGCGGTTAACAGGAAATCTTCAGAAGATGGTTTAACACCACCTAGCCAAGAATTTATGGACGACTGGTTATTACGTACTGTAGAAATCGTTGATAAATACGAACCTGAACTTATTTGGTTCGATTGGTGGATGGCGTCAAAACCATTTCATGATCACGTAAAGCAGTTTACAAGTTACTACTATAACAAAGGTGTTAACTGGAAAAACATGCCTGCGCTTAACTACAAAGAACATGCAGACATGCGCTCGTTCCCTCCTGGTTCGGCCGTGTTAGATATTGAACGTGGTGGCATGACGGATATTCATCCCCATTTTTGGCAAACAGATACTTCTGTATCTTTATCATCTTGGGGATATGTAACTAACCATAAATATCGCAATGCTAATTCATTAGTAGATGATTTAATGGATATAATTTCTAAAAATGGCTCTTTGTTATTAAACATTGGTCCAAAACCTGATGGAACAATTCCTGAACCAGAAATTGCTTTACTAAAAGAAATTGGTGATTGGTTAGCTGTAAATGGTGAAGCGGTTTATAACACTCGACCTTGGATAACTTACGGTGAAGGTGAAACTTACGTACCAGATGGTAAAAACTCGAATGATGCTGAGAAAAACCGTAAAGACTTTAACAGCAGCGATATTCGTTTTACCCAAAACGAAGGAACTTTATACGCAACAATGTTAGCGTGGCCGGGTGATAATGCGAAGGTAACAATTCGTAGTATTAATTCTAAAAACTATACAGATAAAATCGCTAAAGTTGAATTAATTGGTCATAAAGGTACATTAACGTTTACACAAACAGCTAAAGGTTTAATGGTTAACCTACCCGCAGGTTCTCCTTCTAAGCACGCTCAAGTACTTAAAATAACTAAGGGTTAATATCTTGCTTTAAAAAGAGTATTTAAATGAATACTCTTTTGAGTTTGTTGTACTATAAGTTTACGACTTCCCAAACTTAATGGTGCAACAAGCTCTCCCCTCAGTTTTATTATTAATATACCCGTTATCATTCAAGATGCAGGTTTCAGTGGGAACTAAAAACAATTTATGCACAGATTTCACGTTCCAAACGAAATCTAAGGTCTACATCCATGTAAGAACCTGACTAAAGTTAATAACGCAGTATAAATTGTTTTTAGACCCATCGAAGAAGCGCTTGAGCAAAATAACTTCATCAACAATGCTTTTTATAAGGGAGCAACCATTATTACAAAGCATTCCTTGAATTGATATCGCTCAAGAGCTCTGAAATAGCCTTTTGATTGGTAAAGGGTATATATACAAGCTGCTGGAATAAAAGCAAAATACCCTGTAAATAAATTCGGTTTAATTACTATGGTATATAAACAAAAATCCCTTCTGCAGCCCCCCACTTAAAACTCTATTCTGACTTAAGTACCTATTTTCTATATAAGGTAAACTTCTGTTTCTATAAGCTACAAAGAATAAGTCAGCTTTACAAAAATATAAGATAAAGGTTTTACTGCTTTCCTCAGAACCGATAAGTAAATCGTTTTATCAATAAATTCAGAGGTGTAGTATTCGATATACCTATTTACAACAATATAAATCAAAATAATTTCTTCAGTATAATTAACCAATGATGCTCTGTGCCTGTTGTGCTCCTTGCATTTAATAATCCCAACGAGTAAAAGCCTTTATCAAATAAGGTTAACTAACCTCAACTCGGGTTAATGAATGTTAGAGAATGAATTAAAATACTTATTTATGAGAAACTTAATCTGTATCGTTGTTCTCCTAAGCTATATTAGTCTCTCAACAGTGATATTTTTGTGTATAACAAGGCAAATTTTTCTATCTAATAGTAGTAGCGCAAAAATAGCTTGTTGAGTAACTTTGCTTATCCCGAATTGAGGTTAACTATTGTCAGATGTAGTATCGATGAATTTTTCAGCTAACACCAACCATGCCAAGGACTTTAAGGTAGCTTTAAGGTTCTAATAGTGACAGTATCGATCCATAAGCTTTATTGATCACATACAGTGTTAATAGGTCTGCGAGGGTTTCAATCTGACTGGATTTGAAGTTACTAATAATGCCTAGCGCTGTTTTTATATATTATGCAAAATTATATTTAAAATTTTTAGCTAATTTAATAACTAGCTTTAAATAACCGACTTTTCCAATGTTAAATTTATGCTTTCATTTATAGAGTTTAACCACTCTGCCGCTTTAAAATCTAACCTAGCTGCTTTAAAGTCGTTATCTAATTTTTTACTCTTATACTTTTTCTGGCAATAAAGGCTAGTATTTTCTAGTATATTTTTTGCTATAAATTTTTTGTCGTCTCTAAAGGCAAGAGGGGTTGGATTAATGGCATTGAGTAAACGGAGTTCTGATAAATTATTACCTTGAACTAAGTCAGCTTGGTTATAAGATCCAACTTGCTCTATCTCCTTTAATGATAAAAGCTGCGCTTGAGGTAACTTAAACTGCTTCCTTAAATTATCTTCGTCTGTTTGAGATGTAGCTATTTCTGATTTAGGAAGTGAGAACTGTGCGTGAGCTTGAACATCATCAGTAAGCATCGCCAGTAATAAAGAAAATTGAGACCGTTCTTTTTTATGAACACATTGGTTAAGCTGCTCACCTAACTGCAATTCATTTATTAATATCTCATTTTTTATATTATCTACAAGCAATTAAGCACACCCACAAATCATCTTAATATTTATATCGGCATGTAATAAAAAATAA
Source organism: Pseudocolwellia sp. G5-9 (assembly GCF_055808995.1). Lineage (NCBI taxonomy): Bacteria > Pseudomonadati > Pseudomonadota > Gammaproteobacteria > Alteromonadales > Colwelliaceae > Pseudocolwellia > Pseudocolwellia sp. G5-9. The sequence goes on along the minus strand of NZ_CM147893.1, from coordinate 211,035 downwards.
TTAGCAGATTTTATTATTATTTTCGCTGTAAAATACATAACTCAATAGCCGATAGTAATGAAGAACTGCTAAAAATGTTTGAAATAAATAAAGCGACAAAACAAGATAAAAAAGATATTAAACGCTTTTATAAAGACAACAACTACTCAGCGAGTTTTATGGGCTACGATCATACTTATATAATAAAAATGGACAACGTCATCATTGGCAGTGTAATACTTTCTTATATCACTAATAGTAGTCAATATGGATTGTTGCATGCATTATTAATTACTCCCCTTTATAGAGAAAAAGGTTATGCCAAGCTATTAATAGAAACACTACAATGGGAACATAATCATATTATTTGTTTTGCTGATAAAAAGTTATACCGCTTATATAAAGACATAGGTTTTAAAGAAAGTGAATCCCTTGAAATCCCTAGTCATTTTATAGACAGGTATAATTGTTATTTAAAAAAGAATAATGATTTAAAGGTATTTCTAAAAATCAATTATTCCTTAACCAAAATAACTAATTAACCTGAGTTCGGGTTAAGATATAGTTAACTCATTGAAAAGTAATCACTAAAAAATCAGTTCGCTTCTAGCTTGATAATTTTACTTAATTCAAGACAAATTTACGCGTCAATAGCTGGCCTATTGCAAGTGAATTTAACGCAGAAGTTAGTAAAAACAGCTGCTAGAAGAACATTTATTAAGCCGAGTTCGGGTTAATTAATACCAAACGCATTAATGAATTGACCTATTTTATACGAAGAATAAATGGTCAAATACACAGGTTCATCGTTCCAGACGGAACCTAAGCACCAACGTCCTGTAGGCGAGGCATTTATTATAATAGGGAGTGCTCTAATTATTAAATAACAATGTAATACCATTCCATCTTAAGTTTTTCCCACCTTAATCCAATCTCTACTACACATTTTCATGACCCGCTTTGCATCACTCACAAATGAGTTCCATGCATCAGAGCAAGCATCGAGGATGTCATCATAGCCTTGAAAGCACCTATTCGCTAAATGATGTTGGCGCAACCAACTCCAAACTTGCTCTATTGGATTCAACTCAGGTGAATACGGTGGTAATACCAATTAGATCATATAATTAGACTAATTGGTATAAACCTTCGTTGATGTAGTTCGCAACCCAATCATTAACAATTCTTCTACTAATATTAAGTGTTCTAGCAACTTCTGATCTATTCTTACCCGATTTAAAATGTGAAACGGCTAGCAAGCGCAGCCTCATTCGATGATCTTTTACTTTGTTGGAGAGTATTTTTAATTCTTGTGAGCTATGAGTGTTCAATGTCATTTATTATGAGTAAATAAATGACATTAGATCACATAATTAGACTAATTGGTATTACTTTGTTGGAGAGTATTTTTAATTCTTGTGAGCTATAAGTGTTCAATGTCATTTATTATGAGTAAATAAATGACATTAGATCATATAATTAGACTAATTGGTATAATTGGTCATTAAGGCAAGTATAAATAATGAATGGGTTATTTCGATTGGTATATGTACAGGACCTCACATAAAAAATTCTACACACTTTCGACCTTGGAACGACTGCTGCAATGTTTAACACCAGACAGCAAAAAGCCCGACTCTTTCGAATCGGGCTTTTCTTAATGAGAAGCCTAGCAATGTCCTACTCTCACATGGGAACTCCCACACTACCATCGGCGCTAATGCATTTCACTTCTGAGTTCGGAATGGGATCAGGTGGGTCTACATCGCTATTGTCGCTAGACAAAAAAGGTCAATCTTGAAAGCCTTTCAACAAAAAATTATTTTCATTGAACTATAAATACGTTTTAATCTCTTATTCGCACATGTGTACGTGTCACTCATAGAGTGTGTCAAACTTCATACAAAACTATTTAGGTGTTGTATGGTTAAGCCTCACGGGCAATTAGTATCAGTTAGCTCAAGGCCTCACAACCCTTACACACCTGACCTATCAACGTTGTAGTCTCCAACGACCCTTTAGGGAGCTTAAAGCTCCAGTGAGAACTCATCTCAAAGCCTGTTTCCCGCTTAGATGCTTTCAGCGGTTATCAGTTCCGAACGTAGCTACCGGGCAATGCTATTGGCATAACAACCCGAACACCAGCGGTTCGTCCACTCCGGTCCTCTCGTACTAGGAGCAGCCCTCTTCAATTCTCAAACGCCCACGGCAGATAGGGACCGAACTGTCTCACGACGTTCTAAACCCAGCTCGCGTACCACTTTAAATGGCGAACAGCCATACCCTTGGGACCGACTTCAGCCCCAGGATGTGATGAGCCGACATCGAGGTGCCAAACACCGCCGTCGATATGAACTCTTGGGCGGTATCAGCCTGTTATCCCCGGAGTACCTTTTATCCGTTGAGCGATGGCCCTTCCATACAGAACCACCGGATCACTATGACCTACTTTCGTACCTGCTCGACGTGTCTGTCTCGCAGTTAAGCTGGCTTATGCCATTGCACTAACCGTACGATGTCCGACCGTACTTAGCCAACCTTCGTGCTCCTCCGTTACTCTTTGGGAGGAGACCGCCCCAGTCAAACTACCCACCAGACAGTGTCCCCAAGCCCGATTAGGGCCCTAGGTTAGAACATCACGCATACAAGGGTGGTATTTCAAGGTTGGCTCCAACACATCTGGCGACGCATCTTCAAAGCCTCCCACCTATCCTACACATGTAGGAGCAATGTTCACTGTCAAGCTATAGTAAAGGTTCACGGGGTCTTTCCGTCTAGCCGCGGGTATACGGCATCTTAACCGCAATTTCAATTTCACTGAGTCTCGGGTGGAGACAGTGTGGCCATGATTACGCCATTCGTGCAGGTCGGAACTTACCCGACAAGGAATTTCGCTACCTTAGGACCGTTATAGTTACGGCCGCCGTTTACCGGGGCTTCGATCATGAGCTTCGCAGAGCTAACCCAATCAATTAACCTTCCGGCACCGGGCAGGCGTCACACCGTATACGTCATCTTTCGATTTTGCACAGTGCTGTGTTTTTAATAAACAGTTCCAGCCACCTGGTTACTTCGACTCTCCTGTGCTTACTCCGCAAGGGATTCACACCAGAGAGCGTACCTTCTCCCGAAGTTACGGTACTATTTTGCCTAGTTCCTTCACCCGAGTTCTCTCAAGCGCCTTAGTATTCTCTACCTAACCACCTGTGTCGGTTTGGGGTACGGTTCCTATATATCTGAAGCTTAGAAGCTTTTCCTGGAAGCATGGCATCAATGACTTCATCTCCGTAGAGACTCGTCTCGACTCTCAGTGTTAACAGCAACCCGGATTTACCTAAGTCACCCACCTACAGTCTTTCACACGGACTACCAACGCCGTGCTCACCTAGCCTACTCCGTCCCTCCTTCGCAATATATAGAAGTACAGAAATATTAATCTGTTTCCCATCGACTACGCGTTTCCGCCTCGCCTTAGGGGCCGACTTACCCTGCCCTGATTAACATGGGACAGGAAACCTTGGTCTTTCGGCGGGGGAGTTTTTCACTCCCCTTATCGTTACTCATGTCAGCATTCGCACTTCTGATACCTCCAGCATGCTTTACAACACACCTTCAACGGCTTACAGAACGCTCCCCTACCACTTGAACCTAAGTTCAAATCCGCAGCTTCGGTGACTAGTTTAGCCCCGTTACATCTTCCGCGCAGACCGACTCGACTAGTGAGCTATTACGCTTTCTTTAAAGGATGGCTGCTTCTAAGCCAACCTCCTAGCTGTCTATGCCTTTCCACATCGTTTCCCACTTAACTAGTACTTTGGGACCTTAGCTGGCGGTCTGGGTTGTTTCCCTCTTCACAACGGACGTTAGCACCCGCAGTGTGTCTCCCGCATATCACTCATTGGTATTCGGAGTTTGCAAAGGGTTGGTAAGTCGGGATGACCCCCTAGCCTTAACAGTGCTCTACCCCCAATGGTGTTCGTGCGAGGCTCTACCTAAATAGATTTCGGGGAGAACCAGCTATCTCCCGGCTTGATTAGCCTTTCACTCCGACCCACAAGTCATCACCGCATTTTTCAACATACGTGTGTTCGGTCCTCCAGTTGATGTTACTCAACCTTCAACCTGCCCATGGGTAGATCGCCGGGTTTCGGGTCTATACCTTGCAACTAAACGCGCAGTTAACACTCGCTTTCGCTACGGCTCCCCTATTCGGTTAACCTTGCTACAAAATATAAGTCGCTGACCCATTATACAAAAGGTACGCAGTCACCCGACTAAATCGGGCTCCCACTGCTTGTACGTATGCGGTTTCAGGTTCTATTTCACTCCCCTCACAGGGGTTCTTTTCGCCTTTCCCTCACGGTACTGGTTCACTATCGGTCAGTTAGGAGTATTTAGCCTTGGAGGATGGTCCCCCCATGTTCAGTCAACGTTTCACGTGTGCCGACCTACTCGATTTCATGGTAAGTTTATTTTCGTGTACGGGGCTATCACCCTGTATCGCTCTACTTTCCAGTAGATTCCACTAACTTACAAACCACTTAAGGGCTAATTCGCGTTCGCTCGCCGCTACTAACGAAATCTCGGTTGATTTCTTTTCCTCGGGGTACTTAGATGTTTCAGTTCTCCCGGTTCGCCTCGCTACCCTATGTATTCAGGTAGCGATACCCGCCTTACGACGGGTGGGTTTCCCCATTCGGATATCTTTGGCTGTAACGGTTTTTATCACCTCACCAAAGCTTTTCGCAGATTAACACGTCCTTCATCGCCTCTAACTGCCAAGGCATCCACCACATACGCTTAGTCACTTAACCATACAACCCTAAATAGTCTCGAAAGAATATTAAGTACACCGTGGTGACTAAACCACAGCAATTGTAAAGTCTGACATTTTCACGCACACATTGTGTGTCTTGAATAAGAGTTGATAACAGTTCCTTATAAATAAGAAGCTTGTTATCGGGTTGATCACATTTCCGAGGAGGAAACATGACCACCATCATCACTTCCCGATAAAAGAAGTAACAATAGCTTGGTATTTATACGTTACAAACAACAGCGCGACACTGTTGAGTGCTATATAAATACCGGTATTTATATCAGCTTTCCAGATTGTTAAAGAACTTAATCTCAGCACGCATTCGGCTAAAATTTTGGTTTGACCTCCACGGATGGAGGAAAATCCGAGAAACGTACGGAACGTTTCCGGTAAAAAACCAAATCTAAACTATCTCGTTAAACGTTGAGATACGTTAAATTTGGTCTCTATTCTTTCTTTGAAGAAGTATCCTACTGTAATTTACATTTTCACAAGGCCTTTAATGATGACGTTTAATCTTCTTTAAACGCTTTGTTAAATAACGCAGTAGAAATTTAAATTGGTAGGTCTGGGCAGACTTGAACTGCCGACCTCACCCTTATCAGGGGTGCGCTCTAACCAGCTGAGCTACAGACCTATTGTATAGAATCCAAAGCTAGATGTTGGACTTCTTCTTTTTTGTTATCAGGCAATTTGTGTGAACACTCTGAAATAGCTTTACAGCTATTCCCATTAAAACGTTTTACTTCAAGATAAGGAGGTGATCCAACCCCAGGTTCCCCTAGGGTTACCTTGTTACGACTTCACCCCAGTCATGAATCACAAAGTGGTGACCGTCCTCCCGAAGGTTAAACTAGCCACTTCTTTTGCAACCCACTCCCATGGTGTGACGGGCGGTGTGTACAAGGCCCGGGAACGTATTCACCGTAGCATTCTGATCTACGATTACTAGCGATTCCGACTTCATGGAGTCGAGTTGCAGACTCCAATCCGGACTACGACAAGCTTTGTGGGATTCGCTCCACCTCGCGGTATTGCTGCCCTCTGTACTTGCCATTGTAGCACGTGTGTAGCCCATCCCGTAAGGGCCATGATGACTTGACGTCGTCCCCACCTTCCTCCGGTTTATCACCGGCAGTCTCCTTAGAGTTCTCGCCATTACGCGCTAGCAAATAAGGATAGGGGTTGCGCTCGTTGCGGGACTTAACCCAACATTTCACAACACGAGCTGACGACAGCCATGCAGCACCTGTCACAGAGTTCCCGAAGGCACAAGTCTATCTCTAGTCTCTTCTCTGGATGTCAAGGGATGGTAAGGTTCTTCGCGTTGCATCGAATTAAACCACATGCTCCACCGCTTGTGCGGGCCCCCGTCAATTCATTTGAGTTTTAACCTTGCGGCCGTACTCCCCAGGCGGTCAACTTAGCGCGTTAGCTACGCCACCCACAGATCAAGTCTACAGACGGCTAGTTGACATCGTTTACGGCGTGGACTACCAGGGTATCTAATCCTGTTTGCTCCCCACGCTTTCGTGCCTCAGTGTCAGTATTTGTCCAGGTAGCCGCCTTCGCCACTGATGTTCCTTCCAATCTCTACGCATTTCACCGCTACACTGGAAATTCCACTACCCTCTACAATACTCTAGCTTGCCAGTTCAAAATGCAGTTCCCAGGTTGAGCCCGGGGCTTTCACATCTTGCTTAACAAACCACCTACGCACGCTTTACGCCCAGTAATTCCGATTAACGCTTGCACCCCTCGTATTACCGCGGCTGCTGGCACGAAGTTAGCCGGTGCTTCTTCTGCGAGTAACGTCACAGATGCAGAGTATTAGTCTACACCCTTTCCTCCTCGCTGAAAGTGCTTTACAACCCGAAGGCCTTCTTCACACACGCGGCATGGCTGCATCAGGCTTTCGCCCATTGTGCAATATTCCCCACTGCTGCCTCCCGTAGGAGTCTGGGCCGTGTCTCAGTCCCAGTGTGGCTGATCATCCTCTCAAACCAGCTAGAGATCGTCGCCTTGGTAAGCCTTTACCTTACCAACTAGCTAATCTCACTTGGGCTAATCAAATGGCGAAAGGTTCCGAAGAATCCCCTCCTTTGGTCCGTAGACATTATGCGGTATTAGCAGTCGTTTCCAACTGTTGTCCCCCACCATTAGGCATATTCCCAAGCATTACTCACCCGTCCGCCGCTCGACGCCGAATAGCAAGCTATCCTCGTTTCCGCTCGACTTGCATGTGTTAAGCCTGCCGCCAGCGTTCAATCTGAGCCATGATCAAACTCTTCAATTATAAATCGTTTGTGCATCTTGCGATGCTGCTCAATGAATTCTGTCGTGTTACCAACCGAAGTCAGTAACTACATAAAACGTACAATTTGATAAATCAAATTATACTTTTTTGTGTGACATCAACATAAGCTGTTTTACGTCTTTTCTATTTATTAAGTAGTAAACTACCTAACACATAAAACCGACTATGTAAAATCAATCTTAATGTGAGTGTTCACACAAATTGCATGATAACTAATTTTTAAAGAAAGGCTTCTTTTTATAAAAGAAGCAAGAGGTTAATCGCATTCGTTAAGCTCTTGTGCTGCAGGCCTTGCCTGAAGTGAGATGCGCATTCTACGCGTCTCAGTTTTGATGTCAACAACTTTTTGAAATTCTTTTTAAAAGATTTTAAAAGTTATCTTTCGTTTAATTCGTCAATTAAGCCTAACTAAACCTATCAAAACTCTCACTTCGTTATCCTTATTAAGTGAACTAAGTATTTCCTATACTTACCTTCTCTGGGTTTCCCTGAAGAAGTGGAGCGCATTTTAGAGATTTTTGAGGTGACGTCAACACTTATTTTGAAAAAACTTTAAATTAATTTAAAGTTGTTTGATTAACAAACAAATCATACAAAAATCGTTCTTATTTTATCCAAATCGTCAGTGTAAATGGTATCTAACTTCTGACTTTGTGAATGAACATGAGAAAATAAAACTTTCTTTTGTATTCCTGCAGACGTTGCAGCCTCGATATCTGATTGCTTATCGCCAATAAATATACTTTGAGTAACATCTATTTGATATTTGCTTACAGCTTGATTAATTAAACCTGGAGCAGGTTTTCTACAATCACAGGTTTTCAAGTAATGACCTATCGCTTTTTCTGGATGATGGGGACAATAAAAAACGTCTGTTATATAAATGCTATTAATAGAGAATTGTTCATTCATCCACTTTGTTAGTTTTTCAAAATCTAACTCTGTATATTTACCTCGTCCAATCCCTGATTGATTAGTAATAACAATAATAAGATAACCTTTTTCAACAGCTAGCTTACATAAATCAAAGATCTTTGGCATAAATTCAAATTCTTCAATTTTATATACATATCCGTGATCAACATTAATGATGCCATCTCGGTCTAAAAATAATGCTTTTTTCATATAAATACATTTAGTAAATATTAACTTATGGTTATTTAACCTTTAAATAGCAAAAAAGACGAGTAAAACTCATCTTTTCTTTCGTTACTGCATTCATTACCTGTAAGGATAATTACATACAAAGACCACCATCAATCTCAACAACTCTACCTGTAAAGAATTCATTTTCAAAAATGTATTTCACGGTATGGGCTATTTCATCAGCTTCGCCTAGGCGCCCTACTGGTTTCATTTTTTCTAAACGGTCACGCATTTCAGGTTTCATTGCATCTGTCATTGCTGTACGAATAACGCCTGGTGCGATTGCTCCTACACGAATGCCATGTCTGCCAAGTTCTCTTGCCCATGTTATTGTCATTGCCACTACGCCAGCTTTAGATGCTGCATAGTTAGTTTGCCCCATGTTTCCACCACGAGCGATAGACGACATATTAATAATAACGCCTTTACGCTTTTGCTCAATCATGTGAACAGTGGCTTCACGACCACATAAAAACACACCTGTTAGGTTTACATCAATAACTGATTGAAATTGCTCTAAAGACATTTTCTTAGTAACAACTCCATCTTTAGCTTTTACAAACATACCGTCGCGTAATATTCCTGCATTATTAATTAAGCCATCAAAACCATTAAAATCGGTATTAATTTGAGTAAAAGTATTTTCGACTTCAGATTCAGAGGTTACGTTAGCTAAATAGTATTTTGCTGTTGAACCTGCCTTTTCAACTAACTTGACGGTTTCAGCTAATAACTCTTCGTTTAAATCTATTAAAGCTAACTTCGCACCGTAAGTTGCTAAATATACAGCCATTGAACGGCCTAAACCTTGTCCGCCACCGGTTATAACGATAACTTTATCTTGTAAATTCATGTAAATTCCTTAATCAGTACTATTAATAGGAGAAAAGAACCACGTCATCACTTCGGGTTCTATCTCTTTACAATGTTTATATGTCCATTGAGGATTTTTGTCTTTATCAATCAATTGAGCTCTTATGCCTTCTTCTAATTCTTTATGCTGACAACATCTTCGAGATAAGTTCAGTTCAGCTTCAAAGCATTGAGCCTTAGAATATGTTTTTGTGCGTTGTAGTTGTTGGTATGCAATAGCAGAACTTAATACACTCGCGTTATTAAATTTAACTTGAGCTTCTTTTAGCCATTTATTGTTATATTGAGTATTACTTAAGCTAGTTGCAATATCGTTTATATTATTAAGATTCATTAAATCAGCAATCACAGCTTGATTAGGTTTAATTAATGATTCAGGAATATCAGCAGTAGACAACTTGTCAAAAGTGTTTAGTGCGTTATCTACTTGGTTATAAGAGTCTTCACCTTCTGACCAGTCAATTTCACATAAAACGTCAATGACTTCTTTTTTATAGCTATGTTTAATAGAAAAGTTAGACAAACCTAAATATTGTGCGTCACTTGCGTTAAAAAAAGCCCCTGTAATAGCTAAAAATTCTCCAATATTATGAGGCATTTTATTTAAAAACCAGCTTGCACCAACTTCAGGGTATAAGCCTATAGCAACTTCAGGCATCGCCATTAGTGTATTTTCAGTAACAACTCTATGGCTAGCTCCAGCAAATAGACCTAATCCACCACCAATAACAAATCCATTACCCCAAACAATAATGGGTTTTGAATATTCGTGAATATATAAATCTAAGGCATATTCTTCTTTAAAAAAATCTGATGACAAGCTTTGCGTTAACTTTTTATCATCTAAAGGTGCTTTGTTATGTTGGCCTATTTTTATATCGTTATATAAGCTTACAATATCGCCGCCCGCACAGAATGCTTTTTCGCTAGTACTTTGTAATAAAACGGCACTAACATCCTTATCATTCTGCCAAGATTTTAACTGTGTATGCAATAATCTGATCATATCAAGATTTAGGGCATTTAAAGCTTTAGGGTTATTAAGCTCAGCAATGCCTATTTTTTGATTATGACGACAAGTAAACTCTTTAAAAATAACTGAATTCATTTATTCATTCTCTTTTATTAATAGCCCTAAATCTATTACCTTAACTATAGGGCCTGTTGATCTTTCGAGTATGATTTTTGTTCAATTTAAAAGCGTTTTAGTCAAGGCAAACATTTTGTCACATAGTCATCTATGTAAAAAAGGTTTAACGAAGAATAAATCGCTTTTAAATGTACCCTTGGGCAGCGCCTGTTTGATATTTCTACATCGTTATAGTGATTTTATGTGGAACGACCACACATCAATCACTATGCCTCGTATAAAAATCAAACAGATTGCTGCAAAAACATACCTAAAAGGTCAACAGACCCTAATGGTTTGAGCTATTTATTTACCGAATATTAACTACATATTTCTCCGGTATTGACCGCCAGCTTCAAATAAGGAGCTTACTATTTGCCCTAACGAACAAACTTTACACGCATCCATCATTAACTCGAAAATATTTTCATGATTAATAGCTGCAGTTTGCAGTTTTTTCAACAATACTTGCGCTTGGTCTTTATTGACTTTTTGTAGTGTTGCTAACATTTCAATTTGATAATTCTTTTCTTCTTCGGTTGCACGAATAACTTCATCAGGTACCACTGTTGGTGAACCTTTAGAGCTTAAGAAGGTATTTACTCCAATAATAGGGTATTCGCCTGAATGTTTTAAGTGTTCGTAATGCAAGCTTTCTTCTTGAATTTTTCCACGTTGGTACATGGTTTCCATTGCACCTAGTACACCACCACGCTCGTTAATACGATCAAATTCAGTTAATACCGCTTCTTCAACTAAGTCTGTAAGTTCTTCAATAATAAAGGCACCTTGAATTGGATTCTCATTTTTCGATAGTCCTAATTCACGGTTAATAATCAATTGAATAGCCATAGCACGACGAACACTATCTTCCGTTGGAGTTGTGATAGCTTCATCATAAGCATTAGTATGTAATGAATTACAATTATCATTTATTGCATATAACGCCTGTAATGTAGTACGAATATCATTGAAATCAATTTCTTGCGCATGTAATGAACGACCCGATGTTTGAATATGATACTTTAACATTTGCGCACGAGGATTAGCGCCATATTTATTTTTCATGGCTTTTGACCAAATACGACGAGCTACACGACCAATTACTGCGTATTCTGGGTCAATACCGTTAGAGAAGAAGAATGATAAGTTAGGACCAAATTCGTTAATATCCATACCGCGGCTTAAGTAGTATTCAACAAAGGTAAAGCCGTTGGCTAACGTTAATGCTAATTGTGTTATCGGGTTAGCACCAGCTTCTGCAATATGATAACCAGAAATAGACACTGAGTAGAAGTTACGAACGCCTTTTTCAATAAAGTATTCTTGCACATCCCCCATTAAACGTAGTGCAAATTCTGTTGAGAAAATACAGGTATTTTGCGCTTGATCTTCTTTAAGAATATCGGCTTGTACGGTTCCTCGTACTAAGGTTAAGGTTTTTGCTTTTATTTCTTGATAAATAGCAGGAGGCAATACTTGGTCACCCGTAATACCTAACAACATTAAACCTAAGCCATTATTACCTTCGGGTAAATCCCCTTGGTAACTTGGGCGTTCGCAGCCTTTGTCTTTATATATTTTTTTAATTAACGCTTGAGTTTCTTTTTCTAAACCTTGCTCAGTAATGTAACGTTCACACTGTTGATCAATGGCGGCGTTTAGGAAAAAGCCTAATAACATAGGTGCAGGACCATTGATGGTCATAGAAACGGAAGTCATTGCATGGGCTAAATCAAAACCTGAATACAGTTTTTTTGCATCATCAAGACAACAAATTGAAACCCCAGCGTTACCTATTTTACCGTAAATATCTGGGCGTATAGCAGGATCATTACCGTACAAAGTTACAGAATCAAATGCCGTTGATAAACGTTTTGCCGGCATACCTTTTGATACATAATGAAAGCGACGGTTAGTTCTTTCTGGACCACCTTCACCTGCGAACATACGTGTTGGATCTTCACCTTCACGCTTGAATGGAAATAAACCCGCAGTGTATGGAAATTCACCCGGTACGTTTTCTTGTAAGCTCCATTTTAGAATGTCGCCCCACCCTTGGTACTTAGGCATACTGATTTTAGGAATGTCAGAATTAGATAGTGATTTAGAATGGGTTTGAATTGATAATTCTTTATCGCGTACTTTAAATTTGAACTCAGGGTCTTTATAACGTTGAACTTTAGTTTGCCACTCTTCAAGTAACAGTTTGTTTTTTGGATCAAGATCCAACTCAACTTTGCTATATAAAGTTTCAAGTTGCATAACTAACTGCTCAGAAACCTCTGTTTCTGTTTCTTTTGCTGTTTCAATCGCTTTATGAATACCGTAAAGCTTTTGCGCAACTTGTGATTGTTTTTCTACCCAAGCGTCATAACTACGATTATTTTCTGATATTTCAGATAAATAACGAATACGGTTACCCGGAATAACACTACTTTTATTAGCTAATGTGCCTTCAATTGGCAAGATATCACCAACAACTAACCCTGCTTTATCATTTAAAGCGGTAATTACCGCATTATAAAGTTCAGTCATACCACGGTCATTAAACTGCGATGCTATAGTGCCATAAACAGGAACCTCCTCATCGCCGGCTTCAAACATGCCACGGTTACGCTTATATTGTTTTTTTACATCACGAAGTGCGTCTAAAGCACCACGTTTATCAAATTTATTTAATGCGATGATGTCAGCAAAATCAAGCATGTCTATTTTTTCTAACTGCGTTGCTGCGCCGTATTCAGGTGTCATTACATATAAAGAAACGTCTGAATGTTCTTCAATTTCAGTATCTGACTGACCAATACCTGAGGTTTCTAAAATAATTAAATCAAAATCTGTCGCTTTCAGGATCTCTAATGTATCGTTTACATAAACAGATAATGCAAGGTTTGATTGACGAGTCGCTAGTGAGCGCATATAAACACGATCGTTATTAACCGCATTCATACGAATACGGTCGCCTAACAAAGCACCACCTGTTTTACGTTTTGACGGATCAACTGACACAATAGCGATTTTACTATCGTTAGTTGCCATTAAAAATCGACGAATAAGTTCATCAACTAATGATGATTTACCTGCTCCACCCGTGCCAGTAATACCTAAAACTGGTGTAGTACCAGTCGCCGCTATTTTACGAATTTTGTCTAAAGCCGCTTTATTTTCTTCTGGTGCATTTTCGGCAGCTGAAATTAAACGAGCAATGGCTTGTTTGTCGTTTTTCTTTAAATTGGCTACATCATCTTTTTTCACATTCATGCCTGTTTTAAAGTCGCAACGCTCAAGCATGTCATCAATCATCCCTAAAAGGCCAAGCTCACGGCCGTCGTCAGGAGAATAAATACGAGTAATTCCATAATCATGTAGCATTTTTATTTCGTCAGGCAGTATTACACCACCACCACCGCCAACGATTTTTATATGTTCACACCCACGTTCTTTTAATAGGTCGTACATATATTTAAAGTATTCGTTATGACCACCTTGGTATGAGGTCATAGCAATAGCATTAGCATCTTCTTGTATTGCCGTATTAACCACTTCTTCAACGCTACGGTCATGTCCTAAATGAATAACTTCAGCACCACTTGATTGTAAAATTCGACGCATAATATTAATCGCTGCATCGTGCCCATCAAATAATGAAGCTGCTGTTACAATTCTTATCTTATTTTTTAATTGGTATCGTTCAGTATTCATTTAAATATCTCACCCTACTTAGCTGAAAGATGCACAATGCACGAAGCAAAGACCTAAAGTTAGTACATATTCCAACTTAATAATTAGTACGTTATTGCTATTTTTATTTTGATAATAAAATTTAAACATACTAAATAAGGCGCTAAAATTGATTTTATTGTTATTTTGATGGACTATATTGTTATTAGTTTCAAATAGGCAATATAAAATGAGTAACGCGCTTATAGGTAAACAAAGGAAGGTTGAACTAAAAAAAAACTTGAATGATATTAGGCTAATTATTCCTATATTTTTATTAGATAAACTGAAAGTACACCCATTAACAGAAGGCATGTACCCTATATCTCTTGGAAAATCTCAAAATAATTTTTATCAAATACAACAAAAGCGAACCAGTAGCCATTGGCTCATTTATTCATTAACCGATCATGGAGTATTGCATTATAAAAATAAAGTAAGAAAGTTAAAACGTGGTGATCTTGTTGTTATTTCTCCAAATGAAGCATTTGAATATAAATTACAAATAGAAAATAAAAAAAACATAAAAATAGCACACAAAAACGCATTGTTTTGGATTAACTTTGATGGCTGTTTAGCTGATTACTTTGCGCAAAGATTATTAATGAAGATGGATGATGGTGTCGCTCATGTTGGCGCATTAACTAATATATCTAACGATTTTGATGAATTACTTGAGTTAGGCAGCAGAGGATATACCGCCACTAACGTTATTCATGCCGTTCATGTTTTACAACAATCATTAAGCTTTTTAGCACTGCAATTAAGACTTACGTCTTTTAACAATAATTCCTCTTTTAATTTAAATGATGTAGAAACGCTAATGCAGAATAATTTACATCAAGAGCTTAGTTTAGATGCCTTAGCCCATCATAGTCAGCTATCTAAATTTCATTTTTTGAAAAAATTTAAAGAGCTCACCGATAGTTCACCTATACAACATTTTATTAATATGAAAATTCAAAGGGCATGTTTTTATTTAGATAACTCTGAAAAGAATATTAAAAGTATTGGTGAAGCATTAGGTTATACAGACCCCTATTACTTTTCACGCTTATTTAAAAAAGTAATTGGTATATCCCCTAAACAATATAGAGAATCAAGACATAGCTAAACAAGATTACAATTCATTATGCTCTTCTAACAAATCAAACACGGTAGCAGTTATAAAATTATGCTGAGGTAAAACATAATTAGCAAAGTGTACATTGCAGCCATTTTTTAACTGTTGTTCAACTAAAGATTTACTCACATATTGACTATTAATATACTGTTTAATTAATGGTTTAAACTCTACTTCATTAAAACTCAGTAAATCAAAAGACTTAGGTTCAAGCACCTCTAAAATAAGAGGAGACAGTTCAATTAAATTGATATTTGACTCAACACTCACATAGCTACTTTCAGCTTGTGGCGTTACATGAATAGTTAAATATTTGTCATCTTTAATAGCATTAACAGAATAACCATAAGGATCAAATATATGATCATCAATAAGGAAGTCTGGTAGTAATTTATCTAACTGTAAAAATTTTCTTATTTCTTGGACGGTAATATTAGGATTGATGAATTTTTCAGACACTTGATCGCTAATTTGATAAGCCAATAATTCATAAGATTTATTCTGAACTCTGTGTTCACCCTGTTTATAAAACAAAAAAGTATGATGGCTATCCATTTCACCAAACCTT
This sequence comes from Pseudocolwellia sp. G5-9, assembly GCF_055808995.1. Lineage (NCBI taxonomy): Bacteria > Pseudomonadati > Pseudomonadota > Gammaproteobacteria > Alteromonadales > Colwelliaceae > Pseudocolwellia > Pseudocolwellia sp. G5-9. The sequence continues at coordinate 195,358 of NZ_CM147893.1, read as the reverse complement.
AATGCATTACCTTTAATATATTTATTCAATACTTTTATATCGTCGCCAAAGCAACTGGGCTGAGCATGAGAATAATACTCGTTTTTTCGTTGATAAGTTAAGTATTCAATACACTCAACACCTTGTTCTTGAATAAAATATTCAACTGAATTAACTAAATGAGTAACCCCACAAGTTAAAATAACAAAACGATCATGCCATACAAATAGACTCGACTCAGAAAGAATAAAAGCCTTACAGCACTTATTTTGAATACAAGAAAGAATTTTAGCGTTAGCTCTTTTAACTAATTCAAGCCAAAACTCATCTGTCACATCATCAATTAATGAAAACGAAGAGTTTTTAATGATCACTTCTACTTTCTTCTCAGAACCTTCAAAAAACAAGTGTATTCCTTACTATTAAGGGTTATTAATCTCATTAATTTAACAATGAAGCGTGTATAACTTTGTAGTCAAATAATATTGGGACTCTTTCTGTAAAAACAAGAAATTAACCATTGCTTACAAAAAGATTATTTATCTACATATATTTATTATCTATATTTATTATCTATATACATTAAACAATATATCCCCACAAAAACCATCCATTTAACAACAAAACAAATATATATGAATTGAATTTTTTCATATTTAATGTGAATATATTGTCAACAATTAACAGAAAGAAGAATTAGCTATGGACAAAAAACTATCTAGGCGATCGGCTCTTAAGTTTGTTGCAGCAGGTGTAGTTGCAAGTGGTGTAAGTGGTTGCGTTAGCACTAACACAAAAACAGCCAATACCGCAGTAAAAACAGGCACAATAGCAACACAAGATAAATGGCAAAAAACTCATGATAGGGTTTGGCTAGGCGGAGAGTTTTGGGCTAATCCAATGGAAGACTGGCAAGTTAAAAATGGTGAAGCACAATGTTTAAGCAAAGGTGGTAATAGAAGTATCCACTCTTTAACGCATCAGTTAACCAACGTTAATAGCGAATTTAACATTTCAGTTAACTTAAAGCGATTAGAACAAAATACAAAAGATGGTGGCGCAGGTATCCGTTTAGGTGCACGTAGCGACTTAAATGAATACAAAAGCAATTGTTTTATTCAAGAAGGTTATGATTGTGGTGTACTAAATAACAATTTAGTACTTGGTGATAAAGAAGCACCATTAGCTATAGATATTGCTAACAAAAATATATCTATTCACCTTCATGGCTCCCCACAATTAGAGGCTATGTCATTAAAATTAGTCGCTAAAGATATGGCTTCAAATAAAATTATAGGTGAACTAACCCATTTAGTACCTTCAGAAAAATTATTGGGTAATGTTGCATTAGTGAGTAATTTTTCAATTGCCTCTGTCACTACAAATCCAACCCCCATAAAAAATCAAGGCTGTCGTTACAGTTTTAGTCAATGGTCTTTACAAGGTGAAGCATTTTCAGTAACCGATGAGCAAAAGTTTGGTCCTATTTTATGGAGTATGTATACACTCAGTAATTCCCGTAGCACTGAAGGTTACGTAATGAAAATCAGTGCGTACACAGGGCCTTTAGGCGATAAAGATAACCAAACGTTGGAACTACAAGTTAAACGAGATAACAAATGGCTATCGCTGGGTACAGAAACGTTAAATAGCGATGGTTGGATTGCTACGTTTAGAATAGCTAACTGGGATGAAACCCAAGACACCCCTTATAGAATTGTTTATATCGAAAAGCACAAAGATGGCTCAGAAACGCCTGATACTTGGACAGGAAATATAAAGGCTAATCCTAGTGGTCCTAAATTACGCATGGCAGCATTGACTTGCCAAAATGACATTGGATTCCCCTATCAACCAGTTGCAGATAATGTAGCTAAACTTGAACCTGATCTTGTGTTTTTCTCTGGCGATCAACTCTATGAAAGCCATGGTGGCTTTGGTTATATTAGAAGTCCTGATAATAAATCTATTCTTAATTATTTACGAAAATTCTACCAATTTGGTTGGGCTTTTAGAGACGTAATGCGCAACAGCCCAACAGTATGTTTACCTGATGATCACGATGTATTACAAGGTAACTTGTGGGGGGAAGGTGGCGCCACAATGAAAAACCCAGAAAGAGACTTTGGCGCAAGTATTTTGGGCGGATATATTCAATCTCCTAGAGTCGTAAATACGGTTCACCGAACTAATGTTGGACATCACCCTGATCCATATGACCCAACACCTACTAACGGAATTAGTTCGTATTATGGAGACTTAGTTTACGGTAGTGTTAGCTTTGCTATTCTTGCTGATAGGCAATGGAAAAGCGCCCCAGAAAGTATCAATGTCGAAGTAGGCGTAACAGGACAGGATGAAGATCCACTATTTATCAACCCTGCTTATAACCCTCCAGGATTAGATCTATTGGGTAAACGCCAAGAAGATTTTCTTGAAAAATGGGGCAAAGATTGGAATGCATGTAAACTTAAAGCGGTGTTAAGCCAAACGGTATTTGCGGGTATTGCCACACATCAGCCGAAACCTGATCGTTACTTAAAATATGATTTCGATTCTAGCGGTTTTCCAGCATCTGCACGTAATAAAGCGATAGATATAATGCGACCTTCTATGGCGTTACATATTTGTGGCGACACACATTTAGGTAGCTTAACTCAATATGGTGTTAATAAACAACGTGACAGTAATTGGGCTTTCTGTACTCCTGCAATATCGGTGGGCTGGCCTCGTTGGTGGAACCCTGACACAGCTGATATACCCTACAAAAATAGACCCGCCCATGCTCTTGCTCAAACGGGTGAGTATTTAGATACTTTTGGTAATAAAATGTACATATATGCTGTAGGTAACCCTGAAGTGGGACGCTCTGACAATAGGTATGTACACGCGCACGAAAAAGGCAGTGGTTTTGGCTTTATTACCTTTGACACAGAAAAGCTCACTTACACCTTAGACGCGTATAAGTTTTTAGTTGATGTTACTAATGGCAAAGCAGATAATCAATATCCTGGCTGGCCTGTAACTATTCATCAAAAAGAAAATCGTGGTGAAAATATAATTAGTTAACATATACCCTAAAATATTGAGTTAGCCATAACTAACTCAATATACAGCCAATACCTCAACTTAGGTTATTGGCTGTTCAAATAATTTTTTCCCTTCTTTTAAAAGCAGTTGTACCGCGGGATGCTTCACTTTTCTCTCAGGCGAAATAAGATAATAATGTTCAGTAATATCTGTTGTTCTACCAATTAATTTAACATCAAACTGTTCCATCACGTGTTTATCAATAATCGTTGGCGCACAGAATACACCATACCCTGCTTGACCAAAATAGTGTGCTAAAATAGAGTCATCAAATTCACCAATAATTACAGGTGAGATATTTAATTGTTCGAACCAAGACAACACACTCAAACGCTGATTAGAGCCTTCACCTGCAGTAAAAAATGGCGTACCGTTAAGTGATTGAGGAAAGTTTTCTATAAGCTTTTTAGCTAAACTCTCATGCGCAAAAAAGCTTAAACCACACTTCCCCACTAAATGACTATATGCTTTTAAAGGAGAATAAGGCGGTAAAGAAGTATCACTTAATACCGCATCTAATTTGTTAGTAGCAAGTTCTCCTAGTAGCACTTCAAGGCTTGTTTCCTTACAAACTAATTTTATCGACTCATCAGTAGTATAAATAGCCTTCAAAAAATTAAATGAAAATACTTTAGCTATAACATCGGTTACTCCGATAGAAAACCGATAAGTAAAGTCGGTGGAATGGTTTTTTAATGAATTAAGTAATTCATCACCTAAACTAAATATTTCTTGAGCGTAGCTTAACGTCACATGGCCTATATCATTTAAAACCAAGCGTTTACCTTTACGTTCGAATAACGGATACCCTAATTGCTCTTCCAATAAGCTTAACTGAGCACTTAACGCTTGTGGCGTAATATGTATAGCACTAGAGGCTTTAGCAATACTTCCGTGTGTTGCAATAGTTTGAAAATAGTACAAATGATGATAGTTAAGTTTAGCCATAACCTTTCCTTTATGGAGGATAATTCACAAAAACATATACTTTTATAACACACCATTATTATCAACTTATTATTGAGTACATCGCAACTTTATACGACTTTTATTGTTACTTTTATTTCTTTATAACTATTACTGGTAACTAAAAAGGAGTATCTATGTCAGAAAATAAACTTGTCCTACAATGGAAGCAATTTATACAAACAGATGCTAGCTCAGGTATTATTTTAGTTATTGCCGCCGCACTTGCTTTGGTTATGGCAAATAGTATTTTTAGTGCGAGCTACAATGATTTTTTAGAATTTCCCGTTAGCATCACCCTCGGCACATTTTCAATCAGTAAACCCTTAGTACTTTGGGTAAACGATGGATTAATGGCTATTTTCTTTTTTGTAGTAGGTTTAGAGATTAAACGTGAATTATTTTACGGACAATTATCTCGACCCGATCAAATTGTTTTACCATTTCTAGCCGCTATCGCAGGTATTATCTTTCCTGCCTTAATTTATGTAGCTTTTAACTATCAAGACGCTGTAGCAATGAACGGCTGGGCAATTCCTTCGGCCACAGACATAGCTTTCGCTCTGGGTATATTTATTTTATTTGGTAAACACCTACCACCAAGTTTAAAACTGTTTCTATTATCTGTAGCTATTATTGACGATATTGGCGCGGTAATAATTATCGCTATTTTTTATTCACAAGATCTCGCTCCAAACACGTTAGTTGTCGCTATTGTTGGTTTGGCAACTTTATTAATTTTTAATCGATTGAAGTTAGAAAATAAAACCCCCTTCATATTGGTATCAATTATTGTTTGGGCAGCAGTATTAAAATCTGGCGTTCATGCTACTTTGGCAGGCTTTGCTGTTGCTTGGTTTATTCCTATAGCACGTGACAAAGCACAATCCATGTCGTACCAAATAGAACATGGTTTACAGCCTTGGATTGCATTTTTTGTTTTACCTCTTTTTGCTTTTGCTAATGCAGGAGTAGGACTCACCGACGCTTCAGTTGATGAATTATTTACTCCTATTTCTGTTGGTATTATTGGAGGATTATTCATTGGTAAACAACTTGGAATTTTTACAGCCTGCTTTATCGCTATCAAATTAAAGCTGTGTAAATTACCTAAAGATGCAACTTGGACTCAACTATACGGCGTGTGCTTATTATGTGGCGTTGGTTTTACTATGAGTTTATTTATCGGGTCTTTAGCCTTCGAAGAGCAAGGTCTGGCTTATCAAACCCAAGTCAAAGTGGGCGTACTTGTAGGCTCATTAATTTCAGCCTTTACTGGCGCATGGTTAATTAAACACTCATCAAAAAAATTACTTAACAACTTAGGAGAAAGCAATGAAAAAACTAAAACATCTACTGCTTAATATAACTGCTGTTGCCTTAATTATATCTCCAAACATTTCGTTTGCTGACTTTAAGTCAGACATTATTCAGTCATGTTCAGCATATCAACAAGGGAAAGATAAAAGTGAAATAAACCCATGTAAGTTATATATCGATGGTTTTATAGATTCTTCATTATTGTCTGAATATGCTGCTGTGCAACCTAAAGCAATGATAAAAAAACAATCGGAACCACAGAGCGACTTTTTAAAACGCGCTTTTCAAACACGCGTATTTACAGCCCCTTCAGGATTAAAATCTGATGCAACTTATCAATTTTGTATTCCTATTGAATATGATAGAAAAAAAATTGCTTCAACTATAGCTAAATCAATAAACATTGAAAAACTCGCTGATATTTCACTTAAAGAAGTATTACTAGAAACCTTAATTACCAAGTTTCCTTGTAACTAGGGTCTGTTGACCTTTCAGGTATATTTTTGCAGCAGTCTGTTTGATTTTTATACGAGGCATAGTAATTGATGTGTGGTCGTTCCACATAAAATCACTATCACGATGTAAAAATATCAAACAGGCCCTAATCTAACTTTTTATTTTTTACTTTTTATTAAAGAGGCGCACAATGGAATTAACGATTACAGAGCTAAATATTGAATTAAACAATGAAAGCAAATTACGTATTCGCCAAAAAGCAATCCGTATGTTTAATAAAATATGTGACAATATTCAAAAAATTACCGTTACGGTAAACGATATAAATGGCCCTAAAGGGGGTAAAGATAAAATTTGCCGCGTTGTTATTCATGCGGGAGGAATACCTGATATTGTGGTAACAGATAATCAAAACTCTGTGAGCTCAGCCGTTAATATAGCACTTACTAGAGCACGAACCACTCTAGTTAAAAAACTAAAACGTAAACAAAAAAATAGGCCTTCATGGAAAGAAAAACCTGTTGAGGAGGATTTAAAAAAGTATTTAACCTAAACTCGAAATAATACTTTAACTTATTGGTCTAACATAAAAAACAGCCGCTTTATTAGAAAATAAAGCGGCTGTTTTCGAGTCTGTTTATAACATTTCTAACGCAATAGCGGTGGCTTCACCACCACCAATACAAAGTGATGCTATACCTTTAGATAAACCTCTGTTTTTCAAGGCATGTATTAATGTCACCATAATACGCGCACCACTAGCACCTAATGGATGACCTAAGGCGCAAGCACCACCGTTAACATTTACTTTTTCAGCATCTAAAGAAAGTTCTTTAAGGGCTAGCATAGTCACCATAGCAAACGCTTCGTTAATTTCGTATAAATCAACATCTTGTGTTGTCCAACCCGCTTTAGCTAATACTTTATTCATCGCACCAACAGGAGCAACAGTAAACTCTGCAGGGGCTTGCGCATGTGTAGCATGAGCAACCACTTTACATAAAGGGTTTAAACCACGCTTATCCGCTTCAGACTTTTTCATTAAAACAAGTGCTGCGGCACCATCAGAAATTGAGCTTGAGTTTGCCGCAGTAATCGTTCCGTCTTTCTTAAAAGCAGGACGTAAACTAGGAATTTTATCAGGACGTGCATTACCTGGCTGCTCATCAGTATCAAAAATCACATCACCTTTACGTGATTGAACAGTAACCGCTGCAACTTCTTCTTTAAAAGCACCAGACTCAATAGCTGCATTTGCACGTGACAACGAACGTATTGCATAAGCATCCATATCTTCACGAGTAAAGTTAGCCACGTCTGCCGTTTCTTGAGCAAAACAGCCCATAGAAATACCGTCATAAGCATTTTCTAAACCGTCTAACATCATATGATCAAGCACTTGACCGTGCCCCATACGCATACCTGTTCTCGCTTTTGGTAACATATAAGGTGCATTACTCATGCTTTCCATACCGCCAGCAATAGCTACATTAATTGATCCTGCTAAAATAGCATCATGTGCCTGCATAGCGGCTTTCATGCCTGAACCGCAAACTTTATTAATAGTTGTACATACAGTAGATAAGGCTAAACCGGCACCAATAGCTGCTTGACGAGCAGGTGCTTGCTTTAGACCAGCAGGTAAAACACAGCCCATAATCACTTCATCAATTTGGTCATTCGCTAAGTTAGCTTTCTCAAGTGCTGCGCTGATCGCGGTTGCACCAAGTTTAGGAGATTCGACGCTTGCTAATCCTCCTTGAAAACCACCCATAGGAGTTCTTACAGCAGATGCTATTACTACATAATCTTCAGCAGACATGTTAATTCCTCACAGTTGTATTTATACTAATTTTATATAGTTTCTCATTTCAGAGTATTTAAAAAAAACTATCCATTATTAAATTTATTTAATCACCAATAGTATGAATTTTTAATTTAACAAATTAAATCATACACCAAGTTGACGTTAACGTAAACTTCCGCTAATATTTAAAAATGAATATAGCGCAAGCGTATCTGTCAATCATTTTAACGATGCCAAACGGTATAAAAACATAAAGGTTCAAAATGAATTCAGAAAAAATTGAAAAGTATTCAATTAGCGATTTATCAAAAGAGTTTGATATTACTACGCGAACTATACGGTTTTACGAAGATCAGGGGTTGCTATCTCCAACACGTAAAGGTCAAACAAGAGTTTATAGCCAAGGAGACAGAGTACGTTTAAAGCTTATTTTACGTGGTAAAAGATTGGGGTTTTCCTTGGCTGAAACAGGTCGTATTTTTGAACTTTACGACCACGATAAAACCAGTGCTACCCAATTAAAAACAATGATGAGCATAATTTCAGAAAAAAAAGCGCATTTAAAGCAGCAGCTTGATGACATAAAAATTGTACTAGACGAATTAGAAAACCTAGAAGAAAGCTGTGAAAAAACACTTTCAAATATTATTAACAACAAATAATTACGTATAAGTAAATATACAAATAAGGAACTGCAAATGATTTCTTCTTTTACCTCTCTAAATTTTAACCTTGGTGAAACGGTAGACATGATCCGTGATCAAGTTAATGCTTTTGCTCGTGACGAAATAGCGCCACGTGCAGCACAAATTGATATCGACAACGAATTTCCAAACGACTTATGGCGTAAGTTTGGCGATATGGGTTTATTAGGGATGACGGTTGAAGAACAATACGGTGGTTCTGGTTTAGGTTACATAGAGCATATTGTTGCGATGCAAGAAATCAGCAGAGCTTCAGCATCTGTTGGCTTAAGTTATGGCGCATGTTCAAACTTATGTATTAACCAATTAAGTAAAAATGCAAGTCATGAACAAAAATTAAAATACCTACCTAAATTATGTAGCGGTGAACACATTGGTGCTTTAGCTATGTCAGAACCTAACGCAGGTTCTGACGTTGTGAGTATGAAACTTAGAGCCGATAAAAAAGGCGATAAGTATATTCTTAACGGTAACAAAATGTGGATCACCAACGGTCCAGATGCCAATGTATTTGTTATTTACGCTAAAACAGACACAAGCGCTGGCTCTAAAGGAATCACAGCATTTATTGTAGAACGCGATTTCCCAGGGTTTTCTCGTCATCAAAAATTAGACAAGCTAGGTATGCGTGGTTCAAATACGTGTGAACTTGTATTTGAGGATTGTGAAGTACCTGCTGAAAACATATTAGGTGAAGAAGGCAAAGGCGTTAGAGTATTAATGTCTGGTCTTGATTACGAGCGTGTTGTGTTAAGCGGTGGCCCATTAGGTATTATGGATGCGTGTATGGATTTAGTGGTCCCTTACATCCATGACCGAAAGCAATTCGGTCAATCTATTGGTGAATTTCAACTGGTACAAGGCAAAGTAGCAGACATGTATACACAAATGAATGCTGCTAAATCTTATGCCTATACAGTTGCTCAAGCATGTGACCGCGGTGAAACCACCCGTAAAGATGCTGCCGCCGTTATCCTTTATTCAGCTGAACTAGCAACTAAAATGGCATTAGATGCTATTCAATTATTAGGCGGTAATGGTTACATCAACGAATTCCCAGCAGGACGATTATTACGTGATGCTAAGCTTTATGAAATAGGTGCTGGTACTTCTGAAATTCGTAGAATGTTGATTGGCCGCGAATTATTCGCTGAATCTAAATAACCAGTTTACTTCAAAAAATAATAACAACCTCCTAAATCCTATATTTAGGAGGAATAGAATACAACGCTCAATATCGGTATAACAAAAAGAATCAAGGTGGCTCTTCGTGACTAAAATAGTTTCAAAAATAAATACTCGTAGCCCAGACTTTCTCGAAAACTCAGCTCATATGCAAAAGCAAGTAGATGACTTAAAAGAGAAAGTTGCTAACATTAAGTTAGGCGGTAGTGAAAGAAGTAGAGAAAAACATTTATCTCGTGGAAAGTTGTTACCACGAGATCGTGTAAAAGCCCTACTCGATCCAGGCTCACCTTTTTTAGAGTTATCTCAATTAGCTGCGTATAAAATGTATGACGACGATATTCCTGCTGCAGGTATTATCACAGGTATAGGCCGTGTCGCTGGACAAGAGTGTATTATTGTTGCTAACGATGCCACGGTAAAAGGTGGAACTTACTACCCTCTTACCGTTAAAAAACATTTAAGAGCGCAAACTATCGCTCAAGAAAACAACTTACCTTGTATTTATCTTGTTGACTCTGGTGGTGCTAACTTACCCAATCAAGACGATGTATTTCCAGATAAAGAACATTTTGGTCGTATCTTTTTTAACCAAGCTAATATGTCAGCACAAGCTATTCCACAAATTGCTGTGGTTATGGGTTCTTGTACTGCTGGTGGCGCTTATGTTCCAGCAATGGCAGACGAGTCTATTATTGTTAAAGAACAAGGTACAATTTTCTTAGCAGGCCCGCCACTCGTAAAAGCTGCTACAGGTGAAATAGTAAGTGCTGAAGACTTAGGTGGTGCAGACGTACATTGTAGAACATCAGGTGTTGCTGATCATTTCGCGCAAAATGATAATCACGCGCTAGATATTGCTCGTAACGCTGTTGCTAATTTAAATCGCGTTAAAGACGTATCAATTAAAATAGAAGCTGTTCAAGCACCAGCTTATAACACCGAAGAAATCTACGGCATTATTCCAAAAGATTCACGTCAACCTTTCGATATTAGAGAAATTATCGCACGCATTGTTGACTCAAGTAACTTTGACGAATTTAAAGCATTATATGGCACAACACTGGTTTGTGGTTTTGCCCGCATTTATGGCTACCCTGTAGGTATTGTCGCTAATAACGGCATTTTATTTGGTGAATCAGCCCAAAAAGGCGCTCACTTTATTCAACTGTGTTCGCAAAGAAAAATTCCTTTAGTATTTTTACAAAACATCACCGGCTTTATGGTAGGTAAACAATACGAAGCGGGTGGCATTGCTAAGCATGGCGCTAAAATGGTAACGGCTGTTGCTACCGCTCAAGTCCCTAAATTTACCGTATTAATTGGCGGAAGCTTTGGTGCAGGTAACTACGGTATGTGTGGTAGAGCCTACGATCCACGCTTCTTATTTATGTGGCCAAATGCACGTATTTCAGTAATGGGCGGAGAACAAGCTGCCGGTGTTTTAGCACAAGTGAAGCGTGATCAAAAAGAATTAAAAGGTGAAGAGTGGAGCGCTGAAGCCGAAGCTGAATTCAAAAAACCTATTGTAGAAAATTACGAGCATCAAGGTCATCCTTATTATGCATCAGCTCGATTATGGGACGACGGTGTTATTGATCCCGCACAAACTCGAGATACCTTAGGCTTAGCTATTTCGGCCTCATTAAACAAACCGATTGAAGACACCAAATTTGGTATTTTCAGAATGTAATTGAGGTTGTTATGACAAGCACTAAAACAAGTATTTTAAATACAAAAACAAACGAAACAGCTACAGATGATAACTCATCTTTGGTTTTGTTTACGGTAAGTACTAACGGCGTAGCAACAGTAACGTTAAACAGCCCTCAAAACCATAATGCTTTTGACGATACCATTATTGCAACCCTTACTGATATTTTTTTAGAAATAACAGAACGTGAAGACATTAGAATCATGATCTTAGCGTCAACGGGTAAAAGCTTTTCAGCTGGCGCAAACTTAGGTTGGATGAAGCGTATGGTGAGTTATTCATACGATGAAAACTTTAAAGATGCGCAAGGCTTAGCCCTTATGCTTAAAGCGCTAAACTTTATGCCACAAACAACCATAGCTAAAATTCAAGGCGCTGCGTTTGGTGGTGCTGTGGGTTTAGCAAGCTGTTGTGATATTGCATTTGCCAGTAACAAAGCCAGCTTTTGTTTAAGCGAAGTTAAATTAGGTTTAATTCCTGCCACTATTAGCCCTTATGTCGTTAATGCTATAGGTGAAAGAGCAAGCAGAAGATACTTTCAAACTGCCGAGCGATTTTCAGCTGATAAAGCCCTACTTTTAGGTTTAGTCAGTGAAGTATTTGAGCCTGCATTACTTGATGATGCAGTGACAAGTTTAACAAATTCGATTTTAAATAATGGGCCGGAAGCCGTTCAACAAGCAAAACAACTCGCGTTTGATGTAAATAACAAAACAATAGATGAAGACCTGATCAATATGACCAGCAAAAGTATTGCTAATATAAGAGTATCAACCGAAGGCCAGGAAGGCTTAAATGCTTTCTTTGAAAAAAGAACACCGCTTTGGATAAATGAACCACTTAGTAAGGAAAAAAAATAACATGACCACTCAACCAACCCAAAACAACCAGAGTAAAATGTTTACTAAAATTCTCATTGCTAACCGTGGGGAAATAGCCTGTCGTATTATTAAAACAGCTAAAAAAATGGGCATTTTAACTGTTGCGGTATATTCAGATGCCGATGAAAATGCTCTTCATGTAAAAATGGCAGACGAAGCCGTTTACATAGGTAAATCACCTTCAAGAGAAAGTTACCTGTTAAGTGAAAAAGTAATCGAAGCCGCAGTAAAAACAGGTGCTCAAGCTATTCATCCCGGTTATGGCTTTTTATCAGAAAACTCTGATTTTTGTCGCTTATGCGATCAAAACAATATTACCTTTATTGGCCCTCCTATTGGCGCTATTGAAGCTATGGGTTCAAAGTCTGCGGCTAAAAACATTATGCAAGCCGCTAACGTTCCTTTAGTACCGGGTTATCACGGAGACGATCAGTCAGAAGCCGTAATAAAAGGCGCGGCTGACAAAATGGGCTATCCTGTGCTATTAAAAGCAACTGCTGGTGGTGGCGGTAAAGGTATGCGCCAAATATGGAGTGCAGAAGAATTTACCGAAGGTTTTGAAGCGGTAAAACGTGAAGCATTATCATCGTTTGGTGACGATACCATGTTAGTTGAAAAATACTTAACACAACCTCGTCATGTAGAAATTCAAGTATTTTGTGATAATTACGGCAACGCTGTGTATTTATTCGAGCGTGATTGCTCGGTACAAAGACGTCATCAAAAAGTCGTAGAAGAAGCTCCAGCCTTTGCAATGACCGAAGAGCTACGTGATCAAATGGGTCAAGCGGCAATAAAATCTGCTCAAGCCATTGGTTATCAAGGTGCAGGGACTGTTGAATTTTTACTAGATTTTGATGGCTCATTTTACTTTATGGAAATGAACACACGCCTACAAGTTGAACACCCGGTTACTGAATTTATAACTAAGCAAGATTTAGTTGAATGGCAACTACGTGTTGCCGCAGGTGAAACACTACCTAAAACGCAAGATCAATTAAGTATTCATGGCCATGCTTTTGAAGCACGTATTTATGCTGAAGATGCAGACAATGACTTTCTACCTGATACAGGCACCCTCACCTTTATGCAAACACCTGAAGAATCAGAGTTTGTTCGCATAGATACTGGTGTATGCCAAGGTGATGAAGTTAGCGTATTTTATGATCCAATGTTCGCTAAATTAATTGTTTGGGGCGAAAACAGAGAAAAAGCCTTACAACGTTTAACCAAAGCGTTAGCTGAATATCATGTGGGCGGTGTAAAAACTAACTTAGAGTTTTTAAGTAAATTAGTTACCAGCAAGGCTTTTATTGATGAAGATATTGATACCGGTTTTATAGAAAAGCATCACGATGCAATATTTAACCGTAATACTAACGAGTCGTTATCGAATCAAGCGTCTATTGAAATAGCAAAATCAGCCTTATTGGTTTTACTCTTACAAAATCAATCAAAAATAAGCGCTGTTGATCCAACTTCTCCTTGGAACAACAACAATGCTTGGCAACTTAACGATAAGTGCACGCATAAATTAACCCTTGAGCACAACGCGACTGAATACAATATTGAAATTGAAGAAGTTGCTGATGCTAGCAACACTCATTCAAATAAAGTCAATTACCTTATTTCAGTTAATAATACTGTATTTTCATGCTACGGCGTAGTAAATAAAAACCAATTAATAACAACCATTGATGGCATAAAATCATCAGTATCAGCAACACTAGAAAATAACATCATCACCTTATATACCCATCAAGGAGCGGTTGTTATCAAAAATATTCAAGCTGATTTAGGTGACCATGGCAATGATGACAATCACGGTGGTTTACTCGCTCCAATGAACGGCACTATGGTAAGTATTTTAGTAAAATCAGGCGACACGGTAACTAAAAACCAACCACTTGTGATCATGGAAGCAATGAAAATGGAACATACTATTAGAGCCCCAGCAGACGGAGTTATAGATCATATATTCTACGCTGAAGGCGATATGGTTGACGGTGGTGCTGAATTGCTAGAATTTTCAGTCACTGAAAAAGATGAAGGAGAAAGCTAATGAGCTACGTAGCAGAAAACTTCCCTACAACAGTAACTATTGTGGAAGTTGGCCCAAGAGACGGTCTTCAAAACGAAAAACAATTAATCTCAGCTGAAGATAAAATAAGCTTAATTGATATGCTTGCTGATGCTGGAGTAACCAGTATTGAAAGTGGCAGTTTTGTATCACCTAAATGGGTACCACAAATGGCAACGTCTACCGACGTATTTAACGGCATTAATAAAAAAAGTGGCGTAAAGTACATGGCGCTTACACCTAATATTAAAGGATTTGAAGCAGCCATTAATGCCAATGTAGATGAAGTCGCAATTTTTGGTGCCGCTTCTGAAGCTTTTAGCCAAAAAAATATCAATTGCTCAATTGAAGAAAGTTTACAGCGATTTATCCCTTTAATTGAAGCAGCAAAAAAAGCAAACATTAAAGTGAGAGGCTATGTTTCTTGTGTGGTTGGTTGTCCATACGATGGTTATATTGAACCAGAGAAAGTTGCTGAAGTGGCAGAAAAACTGTATCAAATGGGCTGCTATGAAATTTCATTAGGCGATACTATAGGTGTTGGTACACCCGCCAGTGTTCAAAAAATGTTAGATGCAGTAAAGGCACGTATTCCTGTAGAAAAGCTTGCCGTACATTTTCATGATACATACGGACAAGCGCTAGCTAATATTTATACTGCACTAGAAAATGGAGTGTCAGTTATTGATAGCTCTGTTGCAGGTCTTGGTGGTTGCCCTTACGCAAAAGGTGCTTCTGGTAATGTAGCTACTGAAGATGTTCTCTATTTACTCAATGGTTTAAATATTACAACTAACATTGATATGGATAAATTACTAAAAGCTGGCTGGTTTATAAGTGAAAAATTAGGTAAACCCTCTAATTCTAAAGTATCTACGGCGTTAAAAACATAAAACATAAAATTAACAAATACAAAAAGCAATCTCATTTCAAATTTGTCTTTAAAAAACAATCCCCTAACGAGTAAAAAACAACTCACCAGGGGGATATCCTTTACAAAACCTTAACTTCCCCTTAACTTACCCTTAACCTAAGATTATGATATATAAAGGTTTTTTATTTACTAAAAGCTTACTACCCTTGCTTTTCAAGTGTTTATTTAATATACTGAATAAGACAGAGAAAAGGCAAGACACATGAAAATGTGTTACGCAAAACCACCGGTCTAAGGATTATATTATTATAAGTCTATGACAGCGGAGTTACCGAACGATAAGGTACATCCCGTGGTTTTTTCTTTTACTAACTCAATTAATCCAGAGGTTAATAAAATGAAAAAATTATTACTAGTTTCTACTATTACAGCTTTAACATTAACGACTATTGTAACAACGCCTAAAGCACAGGCTGCTAACATCGCCCAAAGCGTATGTGAGTATGTGGCTGCTGATGACAAGAAGCGTATGCGTTCTTTTTTAAAGACGAATAAGCTTAAAATTCGTAGTATTTTTGATGGTATTCAATGTAATGGTAAAAACCTGTTGGTGTTTGCAGCAGATAGAGGTTCAATTGAGACAGGCTCTTTGATGATTTCTAAATTACCAAAGAAAGTTGTCTCAGCTAACTTAGATTTATTGCAATCCGGATCACAACCATTATTAGAGGCAGCTAACAAACGCGTTAGTAGCTAATTTTATTTTTAGTAGGCGTTACTTGTTTTACAATATGTTTTACTAGAAATAACTCTATGTCATTAAAAAGCCAGCTTATGCTGGTTTTTTCATATAAACAATATAAATTTTATTAACAAAACCACAGTATTAATTATATATTCCCAAAAAAAATCGTCAGATAAAAATCCATTAAGAACATGATATAGTTTAAATTTCACTCTAATATGATAAAAATTTACTTGCTTTAAAATTTAAGATTAGCGATACTACGCTCGACAAAGAAAAGGCAAGACACGCGAAAACGTGTTACGCAAAACCACCGGTCTAAGGATTTACATTGGGTAAATCTATGACAGCGGAGTTACCGAACTATCAGGTACATCCCGTGGTTTTTTCTTTTACTAACTCAATTAATTACAAGGTTATTAAAATGAAAAAATTATTACTAGTTTCTACTATTACTGCTTTAACATTAACGTCTATCGTAACAACACCAAAAGCACAAGCTGCTAACATCGCCCAAAGTGTATGTGAGTATGTGGCTGCTGATGACAAGAAGCGTATGCGTTCTTTTTTAAAGACGAATAAACTTAAAATTCGTAGTATTTTTGATGGTATTCAATGTAATGGTAAAAACCTGTTGGTGTTTGCAGCAGATCAAGGGTCGATTGAAACAGGTTCTATGATGATTTCTAAATTACCAAAGAAAGTTGTTTCTGAAAACCTAGCTCTACTGCAATCCGGATCGCAACCATTATTAGAAGTAGCTAACGAACGCGTTAGTAGCTAACTTTATTTTTAGTAGGCGTTATTGTTTTACAATATGTTTTACTAGAGATAATTCTATGTCATTAAAAAAACCAGCTTAGGCTGGTTTTTTTTCGTTTCAATATTTGTATAACGACATCGCTACTTATACCAATCGCAATAACCAATCATTTATACTCCTTCAGATGTCCAATTACATCATTATTTAATAATTAGAACACTCCTTATTAAAATAAACATCTCGGCTACAGGACGTATATGCTTAGGTTCAGCCTCGAAGGATGAACCTGTGTATTTGACCATTTTATCTTGCTCTCGACATCGTTACTTCTTTAATATTGAGTTCAAGGCCATTAAGTTCATCACCTTGTATTAGAAATGCTTCTATCATTCAATAATCTCGGATCAGATTAACCTATTTCACTCTGGTAAAACTAAATAACAACCTGTAATTCAATAAATAATACAAAACATCAATATGATTTAAAGATAAATAACTCAAATAATTAATAGCCAAGTTGTTATCAAAAAAAAGCCTCAACATTCGTGAGGCTTTAGTACTTAATCAATATCCTTATTTAGCTGCTAGTTCAAGCTCTATTTCTTCAATGGTTTTATTTTTAGTTTCAGGGATAACTTTATACGAGAAAAACAATCCTATTACACAACAAATTAGATACAAACCAAACGTTGAAACGGCCCCCATATTAGCTAACTGCCACGGGAAGAATAGCGGCACAACAATACCACCAAAAACACTCGCTACAAAGCCACATAATGGAATAGCTACAGCACGTACTTTCGTTGTAAAGACTTCTGATAAAAGTATCCAAACAACAGGCCCTAACGAAAAGTTATAAGCACATTGAAAACTAATAATACCAATCAATACCATTAAGCCATTAATAGAAGTAGCGGCTGTCATTATGCTACCTTCTAAATTCACAAAGCTTTCACGACCAATTACATTTTCTACTGCCTGTTTAAATTCAAAATCAGAAGCAAACTCTACATTTAATAAAGGTTGTAACAATGAAATATCTACAGAGTCTTTTAATGCGATAACGGATTCAGCTGTTAGCATATATGTTGCGTTAAAAAATCCTAAAGTAACAAGTCCTAAACTTAAAATAGCCCAAGTTAAGCCGCCAAGTAAAATAGGTCTACGTCCAAGTTTATCAATAAAGACTAAAGCAAGTACTGTAAATAATAAACCTATACCACCTACCATAACTGTTTGTCCAAAAGCAGAACTTTCACTGCCACCCAGTTGTGAAAATATGGTTGGCATGTAAGCTAAAACGGCATTCATACCAGTCATAGGTTGAATGATAGTAATAACAACACCAATAATTAATGCTGTACGCATTGTAGGAGTACAAAGTAACTTAAACTGTTGAACTAAAGATAATGCATGATGATTTGTGTCATTCAAACTATGCACAATTTCATGCATTTGTTTGTCTAACTCTTCAGGCTCTGTAATTTTAGTCAAAGCTTGTTTGGCTCGCTCTTCTTTTCCGTTTAATGCCAACCAACGAGGGCTTTCAGGTACTATAAATAACGCTAAAAACCATAAGAACGCTGGAACTATTTCGGCACCTAACATCCAGCGCCAAGCGTTATCCGCGTGTAATCCAATATTTATCGCCCAGTCAGCATTTTGTTCTGTGGCATTAATAATGTAGTAATTAAAAATCTGAGCAACAAAAATACCAATAACAATATTTAACTGATTTAAACCCACCAGTTTTCCACGTGATTTAGGTGGTGCAATTTCACCTATATACATAGAGGCTAGCGATAAAGAAGCAAATGCTAAACCACCAAGAAAACGAGCCCAAAATAAAAATTCGGCACTGGGTGCATAAGCTGATCCTATAGCCGATAAAGTATATAGCGCAGCGATGGTTAATGCTGTATTTTTTCGACCAAATTTATCCGAAAAATAACTGGTACAAATAAGCCCAACTAATGCGCCCCAGCCTGGGCCTGAAACAATATAACCAACTTCTAACGCACTTAAACCAAATTCTAATGTTATTGCTTTAATCGTTCCTGAAATAAGGATGATATCTAAACCGAAGACAAAACCACCAAAGGCAATAATTAACGAGTATAAAAATGCATTTCTTGTAGGTGTAAACATATAACACTACCTATTTTTGAATGTTTTTAAAAGAAAACCACTTTACGACAATACGTTAAAGTGGTTTTATGTGTTTTAGCTACCAGTATTTTGGAACGTTCCAGCATCTAATATTTGCTTGCGTGTTGTGTATTTACAAATAAAGTTCCAGTTCCAGCTAGCATCGTATTTATGGCAAAGTCCCCATGCTACACCTGGTTTTTCAAGTTCTTCTGTACCACTACGATACAAACCAATAGCTTCAGGTGCACCTTTAATATGTGCTTTTATTTCAAAGTTAATACCATCTGGCGCAAATTGTACTGTATTTTTTTCAGGTCCATCGGTCGTTAGTAATGAAGCTATTCCGCCAAGGTAATTCCACACAACGACTTCGTGCCCGCTATTTGAGATTGGATTATATTCAGACTTAATATACGGCCCTTCAATATTGTCAGCAATAGCAACACCATGCTTAATTTCTCTCCCTCCAAAGTTCATTCCCTCTCCCATAGTTTCACCTTTGTAATAAAGATAAAATTTTTGATTAAAAAATAATAAACAAGGATCGTGTACTTTATGGCTATCAAAACTGCCTTTAGATTTAACATTAAATCGACTATCTTCATCACCTTCCCACTCTCCATCCATTGAAGGACTTAAAATAGGTTGTGTAGACTTTTTCCAAGGGCCATATGGGCTATCTGCAATAGCTAATGCCACTTGCTCTATTTGACGATTTACATAAGGAAACTGAACAGTTTGGTACACCAAATAATATTTATTTTCATGTACTAAAACTTCAGGTGTAAAAACAGCCCTATCATCGAAAGCCCCTGCTTCACCGCGCTCAATAGCAACGCCTTCTTCTTTCCATGTTTCAGTATCTTGTGAAGTTGCATGCCAAACTTCAGTTAAATCCCATGGGAAAACTTTATCTTCAATGTTAGAAGAACCAAAACCGACCGTTTCTCCTTGTCCTTTCGTATACCAACAATGATATAAATCACCTACTTTGATCACTGAGGTAGGATCACGTCTTATAACACCTTCTTCAAAAGCAAAATCGCCTTTTAAAGGCTTTATATCAAACTCTGTCATCCAATCAGAGTTTTTCTGATCATATCCGCGTTCGATTGCACGCTTACTTGCCAAACTTAGTTTTTTTTCTTGCATACGCTTAGACCTTAACTTTATTTTTCGTTGCTATTTCAGACTGATATATAGTCTGACTTAAAATTGCACCTTTATGTTGTACAACTTTCCCTGCAATAAAGCAGGCGTTTTTTATTGATTGGGAGATAGTACTGTCAGAAAGTCTTGAAGCTAAATATGTACCTGCAAAAGAATCTCCTGCTGCGGTACTATCTACTTGAATAGGAGCGGCTTCAAAAGGTTGATGTGCAACTTGTTGGTTGTTTTCAAATCCATAAGTTCCATTTTTACCACATTTAATAATCACCTCTTTGGCATCTAAAGCATGGCAATAATCAGCTATTTCTTGATAAGTTGTATGACCATAAAGCTCTTCATGTTCTTCAAGCCCTGGCATAACAATATCGCTATTTTTATAAGATTGCTCTAACCAATGAATAGCATGTTCCTTATTCTGCCACATAGCAGGCCGATAATTAGGATCAAACGCTATTTTGCTACCTAAACGCCTTAATTGCGTTAGTAGGTCAAAGAGTAAACCTTTATCTTCATCAGATAAAATGCCTAATGTAATGCCACTAAAAAAAACAATATCAAAGCCTGAGCACATTTGCACAAGTTCATCTAAAGGCTTTAGTGTCATCATATGAGTCGCTGCTGAGTTTTTTCGCCAATAGCTAAAACTCCTCTCACCCAATTCGTCTGTTGATATACTGTATATTCCAATAGTAAGTTCTTTCGTTTTTATACATTGTTCATTTGAAATTTTTTCAAATGCCCATCTTTCCTGCATATCATTACTAACTTCATCGGCACCTATGGCAGTAAAAAAGCTTGTTTTTATATTAGGATTAAATCTGTTGGCATATACCAATGCATTATAGGTATCACCAGCATAAGACTTTCTAATAGTGTCTGCATTTTCATGAGTTAATTCCAACATGCATTCACCAACAGCTAAAAGTTTTTTCATTTAATATTAAGCCTCGTTAACCCTTTAAGTCATCACTGACGATTTTCGTTATACTTAGAATCTAGTTTTAAGTTAATTATATTACCTCAAAAAACAAACATTGTTAACAATTTTCATTTTACAAATATATAGGTATACTCAGCTAAATAAAGAAAGATGACAATATAAGGCAAAAAAATGAACCGTAATTTTATTTACTCTATTGTTGCTGCGTCTTTGATCTCTGTAGTTGGTTGCCAACAAACAGAAAAACAATCAAACACAGCAGTAAAACAAACACAATCGGCTAGCTCTGAACTAACCAGCCTGCTAAATTTTAATAACGATACAGACAATAAGTTTATAGAAACCTATAATACGCAAACTCGTGTTATAGGTGATAACGCGCTTAATGTTAATTTTCAATCAAAAGAAAATAGCTACGCTTCTATTAGTTTTACTCCATCAACTCCGTGGGATTGGAGTCATTTTGAAGACTTCAACCTTGCATTTGATATAGCCAATCCAGGCGAACATTCAGTACAAATATACTTAGATATAACAGATATCGACGGTGCTAACTATACAAGAACCGTTAATGTCGCCAGAGGCAAGGCTAATACTTACTACGCCAAAATGGCTGGCCATGATTTAGGTACGCCTGAAGGTGACGAAGCAGTAGAGTTAAATTTTAACTCTGGCCTTAGATCAAACCCTGATACGTGGGAATCAGACGAATTACAATTTGTTTCTATGTGGGGTAAAAAAAATCTTAACCTTGCAGGCATTAAGAAAATAAATTTAAGTGTACAAAGTGCGTTACACGATAAAACAATAATTATTAAAAATGTTCGATTGAGAAAAAATCCAGAATTTAACAAGCAATATTTAACCCATATTGTTGATGAATTTGGCCAAAATGCTAAACAAAATTTTCCTTTTAAAATAAATTCTCAAGCTGATCTAATTAAAGAAAGAGATGCCGAAAGTAAATTATTAGACGGTAAATTAACAGAAGGTTATTCAAAATTTGGAGGTTGGTTAAATGGTCCTAAATTGAAAGCAACAGGATTTTTTAGAACCGAAAAAGTCAACGGTAAATGGTCATTAGTTGATCCTGAAGGCTATTTATATTTTGCTACAGGTATCGACATTATTCGTTTATCAAACTCTACAACAATGACTGGCTATGATTTTGATCAAGAAGTATTAGCGAAAAAAGATCCAAACGATGTAACGCCTGAAGATTCTCAAGGATTAAACCGCGTCAGCAATAACGCTATACCAACAAGATTTGTTGCATCTGAAATTAGAAAAAACTTGTTTGAATGGTTACCTAGCTACGATGAACCATTAGGAAAACACTATGGTTACAGAAAAAGTGCTCATTCAGGTCCACTTAAACATGGAGAAACGTACAGCTTTTATTCAGCCAACTTAGAGCGTAAATACGGCCAAAACAACGCTAATTACCTAGACAAATGGCAAGAAGTTACCGTTAACAGAATGAAAAACTGGGGATTTACCTCTTTAGGTAACTGGACGGATCCAAGCTACTACGACAATAACCAAGTTCCTTATTTTGCTAATGGATGGATTATTGGTGACTTTAAAACCGTATCAAGTGGCAATGACTTTTGGGCACCTTTACCAGATGTTTTTGATCCCGTATTTAAAGAAAGAGCATTAGTTACCGCTAAAACTATATCGGAACAAATTAAAGCAAACCCTTGGTGTGTCGGTATCTTTATTGATAATGAAAAAAGCTTCGGCCGAAGTGAATCTAAAGAATCTTTATACGGTATAGTGATTAACACCTTAACTCGCGACGGTAAAACAGTACCAACTAAAGCTGAATTTACACGCTTAATGAAGAACAAGTACAAAGATATTCAGCAATTAAATACCGCATGGAACAAAAAAATTGCTTCTTGGGACGAGTTTAACACAGGCATTGACTCAACGTTTAAAACGGAAAAACAAGTTGAAGACTACTCTCTATTATTGAGTGCCTATGCTGATAAATACTTTAGTGTTGTTGACTCAGCTTTAAATACTTATGTACCAAATCATATGTATTTAGGCGCTAGATTCCCTGATTGGGGTAAACCTATGGAAGTAGTAAAAGCATCAGCTAAATATGTAGATGTAGTCAGTTACAACATCTATAAAGAAGGTATTCATCCTGAATCTTGGAAATTTTTAGAAGAAATTGATATGCCAAGTATTATTGGAGAATTTCATGTTGGCGCTCGAGATACTGGATTATTCCATCCTGGTTTGATCCAAGCATCAGATCAAGAAGATAGAGCAAAAATGTATAAAGATTACATGAACTCAGTAATTAATAATCCTTACTTTATAGGTGCTCATTGGTTTCAATACATTGACTCACCTATTACAGGTAGAGCTTATGATGGTGAAAACTATAACGTTGGCTTTATTTCAGTAACCGATTCACCTTATCCTCCTATGATTAAAGCTGCTAAAGAGCTTCATTCACAAATGTATCAACAGCGATTTGGTAAGTAATACTGTTTTAAATAACGGAATTTTGTTAACAAAATTCCGTTATTTTCTACAAAGTAAACTTTAATTTATTGTTTCTATCATTAATATTATGTTTTAAAAGCAAAAGACCTGTTTTTTGTAAACAATAAAACATAAAGCAATTGTAAAAAAAATCATTTTTACATAAGATATAACCTATAAATAATCACTAAGGCAAAGATATGGTTGCGAAAAGACCAACAAAAATTTTATCCGTTAAAGATCAAATTGCAGAGCAGCTTCGCTCAGATATAATTTCAGGAGAGTTAGCTCCTAATACCAAATTGAACGAAAAAGAGTTAGCTGAACGTTTTGGTTTATCACGTGGTCCTATTCGCGATGTAATATTACAGTTAACCAAAGAAGGTTTACTCATATCTAAAAATAACTGTGGCGCTTCAGTTAACAGTTTATTAGATCCTAAATTACAAAAACTCATGATCAACTTACGACGAAACATTGAGTTATTTGCTATTGATCAATTAAAAGACTCTCTTACCGAAGAAGATTTCCAAGAGCTTGAAAATATTTTGACTGAACTGCAAGCAGCCTTTGATAATCAAGACTATACCGAAGTAACGAAAGTAGACATATCTTTTCATAACTACCTTATATACAAAGCAGGTGGTGACGAACTTGTTAACATTTGGTATCCCTACGTAATGAGAATGCGCTTAAATTACAAACGCTTAACTACAAGTTCTGCTTGTGTTAACGAACATAGACTTATTCTAGATGCATTAAAAAGTGGCGATATAAACAAAGCCTCTAAAGCTGTTAAAGCTAACATTAAATAAAACATTTATTCAGTGGCATAAATTCATTTAATCGCCTAATCTATTCAATTTAAAAGCGTTTTCATAAAAACATCAAATAAAACGCTTTTAAATGGATACCAATCCCCAGCTAAAACGTTGTTGATTTCTGTTATATTCCCTCAAACAACATTGTTAACAATTTAAATTTCACAATAAGATTAAAGTTGATACAATAATATCTATTTCATTACTAAGTTGATCTATTTTTATTAAAAATAACCTAGCTAGTATTTAGACTAGGAATGATTGATTTATTAGTAAGGTAGATAAATGCATACTTGTTCTATTTTAAAATATTAATTCAACCTCAAGGTATACAAACGTGATAACTCATAATCAAGCCGCTACATTTCCAAAATCTTCAGTTGATCCTCACGGTATGGTTGTTGGACAAGGCGACTTTACCTACCGGGTAAATACACAATGGGCAAAACTAGATACTTCAAAAACACCTGTAGAAAACTGTCATGACTTAGCAATAGACTCACAAGGTCGCATTATTTTAGTGACCGATAATATCGCTAATAATTTCATTATATTCAACAAAGACGGTGAATTTATTGACGCATGGGGAACAGAATATCCTGGAGCGCATGCTATAAAAATAGTAAACGAAAACGGTGAAGATTTTATCTATGTTGTAGACAGCGGCTGGATATTAAATAAAAACTGGGATGGAAAATCAACTGACGCTTGGGAGTCACCTTTCAATAAAGTTATTGCTCAATCAGGTTTTATTTCAAAGTTAACGCTCGATGGCAAACTGATCTTTACCCTAGGTCACCCACAAACAATTGATGTATATACACCTGACATGCCATTTAGGCCAACAGACATAGCCATAGCACCTAATGGTGACTTATATGTTACTGATGGCTATGGTTCTGACTTTGTATTGCAATATGACTCTCAAGGACGCTTTATTCGTTGTTGGGGCGGTCATGAAAATAAAAATGACAAACTAAATTTAAAAAATACCCATGGCATTGCAATAGATTTACGCACACCAAACGATCCTCACCTTATTATAAGTTCGCGTGCAGAACAATCTCTTAAATTATTTGAAATGAATGGTGACTATCGTTCAACAATTGATGTAGCTGGAGCCTATATAGGTGGACCTAAATTTAGCGGTGAAAACTTTTTCGCTCCTGTATGTTGGTCACATATTGATAACACTAATGCTCAAGAGTCTGGTTTTATTTCTATATTTAATAAAGAAAATAAAGTTATTGCTAACTTAGGTGGTACGCAACCAGAATATATAAATGGTCAACTTCAACCGATGCAAAGCTCATGGGATGTGTTCCAACATTGCCATGGTATTTGTATAGATGATGAAGAAAATTTATACGTTGGCCAATGGAACTCTCATCACGCCCTTCCCTATAAACTAGAACGTCTCTAAAACATTTAAAAGCGTTGAGTACAGTTAAATTAATTCAACGCTTTTTATTTGAATTTGAAAGTTCAATTACTTCTTATTACTTGTTAAACGCTTACGTTTAAGAACTATCAGTTTTTGTACATGTCCTATTGATGCCATAAGTAAATAACATGCTTGTAAATAACCTTTTTGATGGAGTTCAGTTAATACTTCGGTTGATAGTTTTTTTAGCTTATCTTCGTTTATTGTGTATATACCATCAAAACGCTTATCTTCATTATTAAAAGAAACCGTGAGTTGTACCGCTTCAATTAAATCATGTTTAGAAAGTATTTTAATAAAAGCTTCCGTTTGAATCATGCCGTTAATCAGTGTTGCTAGCTGATTATTAACCTCATTCATATAAGCGGTTGTATTACCTTCGTCATCAAAGATCCGTTCACCTTCGGCTTCTTGAACACGGGTATTATCCATATTAATAGTAATTACGGTATTCTCTGGCGTAGGATTGGCGCCTGCAGGGCTATTAACTGCCACCATAAATGGCTGACGGCGTATATGAAGCGGAATATAATTAGCATCCCACTGTTCTTCATTTAAAAATAAATTTTCGCCTGCCTCAAAACCTAATAAAGCACTTAAACCAAATTGACCTGTTTCATTGTCTTTAATTAAACACACAGGGTATTCAAGTATCAGTTTATTTAATTCAGCAGCAACAACAGGAACTAAATGAATATTCTCTCCAAATTTAGCGCCTCGTCCCTTTATTACACGTGTATTTTTATGCTTATTTGTATCTAAAACTGTAAAATTTGTCATATATCTATCCTATTTTTATACGCGCTGTAAGCCATATTGGTATATTTTATTTAGCAATTCGCGATTTGTTTTCAATGTGCTTGTATATTCTTTAGTTTGCATAGCAACTTGTTGAAAATGTTCTGCTGCAACTTGCTGGCTTTGCTCTGAAATACCGAAAGGGTTCGGTTCTGTATTAAATCCCATACCGTATAAAATATATTGATAACTTGCGGCAGGGAAAACCTCTAACGATTGTTCAAAATCAGTATCGCTAGGTTCTTGATATTGCCATAATAATAACTGTTCTTTTAAATAATCAGAAAGTGTATTTGGGTCTCGGTGATCAATCCAAAACTGGCTATCCGTTCTTTTATTTAAACAATAATGTAGTTTTAAAAAATCTATGATGCGCTCCCAACGGTAACTAAAAGTTGTATTAAAACGCTTAGCGGCTATATCCATTGTAGTTCTATTCGTTGGAAACTTATCAGCAATCATTTGCGCAGATATTTCTACTAATAACAAAGCAGACGCTTCAAGCGGCTCTAAAAAGCCTGCAGATAAACCGATAGCGACACAGTTTTTTTCCCAAAATTTTTCTCTATGGCCAGGATTAAAAGCTATTTTTCTAAAAGATAGTTTTTCAGCTTCTACCGAAGAAAGGTTAAGATAATTGAGTAATTCTTGATGAGCTTTATCATCACTAATATAACGACTTGAATAAACATGGCCAACACCACGACGAGTAGATAAACCTATATCCCATATCCAACCTGCTGATTGTGCTGTAGAAAGTGTATGTGAAACTATTGGACTATTTTGATCTTCATAAGGTACTTGCACTGCAAGTGCCGTATCAGCAAATAAAGTATCACGACAAGAAACAAAAGGAACGTTAAAGTGTTCACCTAAAAGGAGGGATTTAAACCCCGTACAATCAATAAAAAAATCGCCTACTAACTCTGTATCTAAAGACGTTGTTAATGAGGAAATATCGCCGTTATTATCTGAATTAACCTTAACAACATTCGCTGAAACATAGTTAACACCTAAGGTATTAATACAATGCTTTTTCAAAAATTCAGAAAAAACACCAGCATCTAAATGATAAGCATAATTGGCAACTGCTGCATATTCAGCCGTTATCATTTGTTTGGGGGCTAATCCTAACTCACAGATAGCTTCTTGATAACAAACTGTATTTGAAAATGATTGTTCGTCATTATTATTTTTCCAATGTTTAGCTAAGTTAATTGAATCGTAACCTTGGGGTAACACAAGCGGATGATAATAAAAGTCATCTTTAGCTCCCGTAACCCATTGAGAAAACTTAGCACCTTGTTTGAATGACACATTACATTCTTTAATAAAATCAGTTTCTCGTATTCCCATATTTTTTAAAGTATTACGCATCGTTGGCCAAGTACCTTCACCAACACCAACAATAGGGATATCAGGAGATTCAATTAATGTAATAGAAAAGCCCGAATCTACTTCTTTTTTGAGTGTTGAAGCTAAAATACCTGCAGTTATCCAACCTGCAGTGCCTCCTCCAACAATTACGATATTTTTTATATGTTTAGTCATATTAAAGACCTCTACATTTAAAGGATATTTATAAAGCAAAAAAGGGGAACCCCAAAATATGGTGTTCCCCTCCCATTATACTCAATTAAATAAAATACATACTAATACTGATTAGTACTTCATATAATAACGAGTACATATGAACAATCAGTGTATTCGTTAAAATTTAGCTCTAACGCCTACATTATAACGTGCACCATATTCTTCAAAATCAACAAGTTGACGAGAAAAACGGCTATAACGTCGTGTTGTTTCTTCAGTAATATTGATACCTTCAACAAATACAGAAACCGTATCATTAATATCGTAGCTAGCATTAATATCAACTTGCGAATAAGCTTCAGTAAACGTTGGAGAAGTACCACCTTGAAGCAAGAAGTCATCACGCCAGTTATAAGCAACTCGGAATGAAATAGCATCTTTTTCATAAAATGCAACGACATTCGCTGAATCACTCAGCCCTGTTAATGCAAAATCATTACTTAAACTGTAAGGGTTGTATTCATCACTACTATTTACTACTGTATAGTTAACAATACCACCAAAACCTGAATCTCCAAACATATGTTGAATGTTAAATTCCCAACCATTCACTTCTGTTTCATCTTGATTCACAGGCGTTGTTACAGTCCAAATAATTGCTGGATCTGTAGGTTGAGATACACAATCAGGGTTAGGCAAAGCTACACTTCCTGATGGACAAATACCTCTTGGATTTATACTTGGATTAGTAATAGGACCATCTGGTCCTTCAATGATACGTTCTTCTTCACCATTAGCAATGAAGTTATCTACTTCTTTACGGAAATGCCCAATAGAAACATAACTACCTTCTCCATAATACCACTCTAACGAAAGATCTAAGTTTTTAGCTTCGTAAGGCAATAAGTTAGGATTACCTTGGCTTGCTCTAAATGGTCCTGTAGAAAAATGATTATCCAAAGAAGTTGCAGGAAACATAGCATCAATACTGCTTCGAGAAATTGTATTACTGTATGAAACACGCGCTACAAGATCTTTTTGAATTTCTAAACTTAAGTTTAAACTAGGTAAATAGTGACTATACTTACCTTTTAATTCACTAGCCTCTGTCGTAGGAGATAAAATTTTCGACATTTCAAGTGGTGTTATCCAATTCAATCCTACTACAGGTTGAATAACAGAATATGAACTTACATTTGTTGTTTCATGACGCAAACCTAAATTCGCATTAAATGGCATATCATTAAATTCTGTCGCAATATCAAATGAAATATAAATAGCATCAGTATCTTCTTCTATACCATTAATATCTTTTGATTCTTCATTAAGTAAACCTTGCGCTTCAACTAAATCTAAGAATTGATCGGCGCTATATCGTGAAAGTTGATCAAAACCAATTTCACCAGGTACGAATGTTAGATCTAAATCACTAATATCCAATGCACCGCCACCTAAACCAAAGTTAGCACCGTAAATATCAATTGTATCTACTTTATAAACCGTATTTGAAATACCAAAATTAATCGCGGTTAAATCACCGTCGCCCATGTTTTCCCAACGGCCATCAATTTGAATTTGTTTAATATTATTTTCAATTTCAAAACCACGTTCTTGATATAAATCACCTTCAATATTAGCCTTATCAAATGCTCCACCTGTTAGACCTGCCGCAGCAAACCCTGAGTCATCATAAGACACCGTTGGAATATCTCCAGAAAAATCAGCACTTATAGTTACAGGCGCAGCAGCACCAAATGGGTTTTTCAAATTAGCGATTCTTTCTGCAGGAAGCGCACCTGGATTTGCATGCGATGTAGAATTATGAGCATCAATTGTAAATGAAAGAGAGTCAGTTGCTTGCCAATCTATATTAATTCCAACAGAATCATTTTCAGTTTCATATTGATATTCCCATGCCCAGAAGTTTAACTCATCGTTTTGTCTACTTGGATTAATAATTGTACCATTGGCATCAGCATTACCCGTTTCAACATTATCAAACCAAAAACTTGTACGATTCATAGTACTTTTATCATCTAAACGAGAAAGTACATAATCAGTACTAATAATAAGATTATCAGTAGGTGCAAATTGTAATACTAATTGAGCATTTTGGCGTTCACGTTCTGTATCTCGATCATCAACATCAACTGTTGGCACTCTCCAAGTATTTAAATCAGGATTTTTTGATGTATCAATATTAGCAGTACCTGGGTTTGCTTGCCCTGGGTATCCAGTAGCCCATCCGCCTTGTGTCCCTATACGATCAGAATGGCTATCACGAGCAGAATGAGAAAGAGCTAATAAAACACCAAAAGTGTCATCCATAAATGTATTACTAATCATCCCTGAAACTTCTGGTGTGACGGTACTCCCTGTATCAACACTAGTATCAATAATACCTTTTGCACTAGCTATTGCTTTAAAGCCGTCATAATCGAAAGGCTTAGCTGATTTAATATTAATCGTAGCACCAATACCACCCGAATTGAGATCGGCACGACCTGTTTTATAAACTTCAACAGCAGAAACGGTTTCTGCACCAATTTCTTTGAAGTTAAAGCTACGTGTAATGCCTTCTGATGCCAGTGCAGATGAATTAGGCATTTGACGACCATTTAAGGTAACTAGGTTAAAGCTAGGTCCAAAACCACGAACCGTAACTTGGTTACCTTCATTATTTGAGCGGTCTATTGAAACACCTGTAATGCGTTGTAACGATTCAGCTAAGTTAGTATCTGGAAACTTGCCGATATCTTCCGCTGAAATACCATCAACAACACCTGACGCATCTCGTTTAAGTGCTGTAGATTTACTTAAAGAACTAAAAATACCAGTAACTTGAATAACTTCAACTTCGCTTGTATCCGTTTTTGCCTCTTCAGCAAAGACTTGACCACTGCTAGCAACTAACATTGCTGCAAAAATCGAATTTAATTTAAATTGACTTTGTTTCATTTGACTTCCCCTTTAGTTTGTTTTTTTGTAATCAAATAATACACAATAATTATTTAATTGTTAACAATCTATCATTAGAATTGGTACTGGTCAACTTGTTATAAAACCAAAGTAAAATAAAGATTACCAACAATAAAAACTTGCTATATAAAAATACGTAAATAATTGAATATAAAGAAGATTAACAATATTTTTTTATAAATTATTTATTAAAAATTTTAATTAAAAAACATATTTTATTTCAGTATATAAAAC
Organism: Pseudocolwellia sp. G5-9; assembly: GCF_055808995.1. Classification (NCBI taxonomy): domain Bacteria; kingdom Pseudomonadati; phylum Pseudomonadota; class Gammaproteobacteria; order Alteromonadales; family Colwelliaceae; genus Pseudocolwellia; species Pseudocolwellia sp. G5-9. The sequence goes on along the minus strand of NZ_CM147893.1, from coordinate 164,219 downwards.
CTCTAATTCACGGATAAAAAACATTGTTTTTTGGATAAAAAAAACCCTTAATAAAAACTATTAAGGGTCAATTTTCACACAGGGGGGAGTTATGTAAAAATATAAAAATGTAAAAACTTAACTATTTTTCTACCATGTATACTGTTTTCTTCTCTAGGTATTGCTCAAGACCAAATTTACCGTCTTCGCCACCAAAACCACTTTGTTTCCAACCATTGTGGAAGCCTTGATGTTGTTCACCCATTCCGCGATTAACATATACTTCACCAACTTCTAATTCGTTGATTGCTTTGTTAATATCGAAGAAATTTTTCGTATAAATATAAGCACTTAAACCATAAATACTGTCGTTACAGAATTCGATTGCTTGGTCCATATCTTTTACTTTAATAATAGGTAAAACAGGGCCAAAGGTTTCTTCGTGCACAGCAATATTGTCTTGTGCCACATCAACTAACAAGGTAGGTTCATACCAACAACCACCTTCATAGCCAGTTACCGTTGCAGTTTTACCACCGGTCGCAACAGTAGCACCTTGTTTGATACTTTCTTGTACAATATGATCAATGTTTTCAATTTCACGTTGGTTACATTTTGGTCCCATTTGTGTATCAGGGTTCATAGGGTCACCAACTCTTAACGCTTTAACAGCCGGTAAAAATTTATCCATGAATTTTTCATACACACTTTCTTGAACATATAAGCGTTCAACACAAGTACAAACCTGACCACAGTTAGCAAAACGTCCCCAAAGAGCACCTTCAACCGCTGCATCTAAATCAGCATCTTCCATTACAACCATAGGCGCTTTACCACCTAGCTCTAACATAACCGGAGTCATATATTCAGCTGATGTTTTGTAGATTTGCTTACCTGCAGCAGTAGACCCTGTCATAGTGATCATTTTAGTGATTGGGCTTTCACACAATGCTTGACCAACAACTGAACCAGAACCATTAATCACGTTAAGTACACCAGCAGGAATACCTGCTTCGTTAGCAATACGACCTAATTCGGTTGTTGCTAAAGGCGTTTCTTGAGTTGGTTTTAATACAATAGTATTACCTGTTATTAACGCAGGACCAATTTTACGGCCAGCCAATGCTAACGGGAAATTCCAAGCTGTAATACCTACTACAACACCACGTGGTACTTTGTGAATGTAAATTTTTTCATCTTCGTTGTCTGAAGGAAGAATATCACCTTCAATGGTTAACGCATGATCACAAGCGTAATCAATGAATGTAGCCGTAACGTCTACTTCCATTTGAGCAACAGATAATAATTTACCTTGTTCAGCCACTAACATCGGCGCAAGAATATCTTTATTTTCACGAATTTTATTCGCAAAGTTACGAAGAATACTTTGACGTGTGCGTGCAGTTAATTTAGCCCATTTTTTTTGAGCAGCATCAGCTAATTCTAGCGCGTGTTGTGCATCTTCAGCACAACCTTTTGGAATAGCGCCAATCACTTCACCTGTAGACGGACTTAAAATATCAATTTTACCGTCTACTTTCGATGAAATATATTCACCATTAATAAAGTTTACATTGTTTTGAAATTTAAAATTTTGCGTAGCCATGGAATTATCTCCCCATCCAGCCGCCGTCTACCAATAAGATAGCGCCGTTAACATAACTAGCAGCTTCAGAAGCTAAAAATACTGCTGGTCCTTTAAAGTCTTCAGGATTACCCCAACGACCTTGTGGAATACGACCTAAAATAGCCGCATTACGTTCTGCATCAGCACGAAGTGCTTCCGTGTTATCTGTATTGATATAACCCGGTGCAATAGCATTAACGTTTACGCCTTTACCAGCCCATTCGTTAGACAAAGCCATAACCAATTGGCCAATAGCGCCTTTACTTGCTGCATAGCCAGGAACAGTAATACCGCCTTGGAATGTTAATAAAGAAGCCGTAAATATAATTTTACCTGCACCACGATTAACCATTTCTTTACCAATTTCACGGCTAAGAATAAATTGTGAGTTTAAATTAACGTCAATCACTTTATCCCATAAGTCATCGCCATGTTCAGCTGCAGGAGCACGTAAAATAGTACCCGCGTTGTTCACTAAAATATCAATTTTAGGGAAGTCAGCTTTTACTTCTTTGATGAAAGCATATAAAGAATCACGATCAGAAAAATCACATTGGTAACCTTTAAAGTTTTTCCCTAGTGCTTTTACTTCTTTTTCAACGTCAGAACCTTCAAGTTCTAACGATGCTGAAACACCAATAATGTCAGCGCCAGCTTCAGCCAAACCTAATGCGATACCTTTACCAATACCACGTTTACAACCGGTAACTAAGGCTACTTTGCCTTCTAAACTAAACTTCTCAAACATGTTATTCATTTCTAAAACCCTGTATCTAATATCAAACTATTCTGCGTTACATTCAACAAGTGCTTTCATGCCTTCTGGATTACCATCCATGCTAGCGAATGCTGTACCAATTTCAGCTAACGGACTTACTGAGCTAATAAATGGCTTGAGATCAATTTGACCTGAAGCAATTAATTCAATTGCCCAATCAAAGTCTGCGGCTTCGTATACACGAGCGCCAAGTAACTCAAGTTCTTTCCAGAAAAATTGAAACAAATCAATTTCAGGTTTAGTACTATGAATCGCCACCATAACGATACGACCACGACGCCCTGCTATTTGAGTCATTGCATCAATTGCTGGTTTAACGCCTGATACTTCAAATACTACATCAGCACCTTTAGTTGCTGTCCATTCGTCAACGTAAGCAGCTAAATCTTGATCAATAGGGTTAACTGATTTAACACCTAATTCGTCAGCAAATGCACGACGGCTTTCATTAGGTTCAGACACTAATACTTCTGCGCCAACACTTTTCGCAACAGCAGCAACTAATTGACCAATTGGACCACCACCTAGAACAACAACTTTTTCGCCCGCTTTTAAACGTGAACGACGTACGTCATGACAAGCTACAGATAAAGGTTCAACTAATGCACCTTGTTTTAAATCAACACCAGCAGGTAATTTATGTAATGTACGTGCTTTAACTGTCCAGCTTGATTGGAAAGCACCAGGGGTATCTATACCCATAAATTTAAGGTTTTGACAAATATGGGTGTGTCCTGCATTACACGTAGGACATTCGCCACACCAATCAAGTGGACGAACAACTACTTTTTCACCCACAGCAAAACCAGTAACACCAGCTCCAATTTCAGCAACAACACCTGAAATTTCGTGACCTATCGTTTGTGGGATAGAAACACGTTGATCCATTACACCGTGATAAATATGCATATCTGTACCACAGATACCTACATAACCTACGTTTAAACGTACTTCACCAGCTTGAGGCGCTAGTTCTTCACCAGCAACTAAATCAAAACCTTTATTACCTATATAACGAGCAGCAACCATTTTTTTTACCCTTAAGAATGTTTAATTAAATATTGACTAAGTAGCGCGTCGTCGAATACAACGCCTGTTCCTGCAACTTCTGGAGCAATAGCTCTTCCATTTTCATCTAACTGAAGAGGATGTTTTGTGTATTGATCGATTGGAAACGAATGTACTTCTAAGTAGCCTGAGTGAGCTTGAGAAGCTAACAAAGACACATGTAATTCATGCATACCATGGCTACAAAGAGGCAAGTTATTGTCTTTAGCCATTTTTGCCACTCTCAAAAACCCAGTAATACCACCAATATTTGAAGCATCTGGCTGTAAAAAGCTCAACTTAGCTTGTGCGATGGCATAACCAAATTCATGAGTTGTATGCAAGTTTTCACCCATAGCAAGTGGGATATTGATATTGTTTGCAATTTTTGCAAACCCTAAATAATCGTCAGGTATTGTTGGCTCTTCAAACCAAGAAATATCGTATTTTTCTATCGCTTTACCAAATACAATGGCTTGATCTACCGATAGTGAGTAGTTTGCATCTACCATAAATACAATATCAGAACCAATAAGCTCTCTAACCGCTGCAACACGTGCAACGTCTTCAAGGTAATTTTCTTTACCTACCTTAATCTTTACGGCTTTAAAGCCTTTGTTAAGGTAACCTTGAATGTTACTTAATAATTTTTCTTGTGAAAAGTTCAAATCAATACCACCTGCGTAACAAGCAGTTGTATTACTTGCCCCACCAGCAACTTGCCAAAGCGGTTTATCTAAACGTTTACAATGCACATCCCATAACGCGATATCGACAGCAGACATAGCAAAACTGACTAAACCGCCACGACCTACATAATGTAGATGCCATTCCATTTCATCCCAAATTTTTTCAATTTGAGAAGCGTCTTGATCCAACAACAAAGGTTTTAATTCATCATTCAAAAGAGAATAAATGGCACGACCACCTTTACCTCCAGTGTATGTGTAACCAACACCTTCTAATCCATCTTCACAAATAACTCTTAAAAGAATTAATTCGAAATGCGTATGATCACCATGTTTAGCATCAGATAAAACTTCCGCTAGAGGTACTTGATAATATTCAACTTTTACGGAGCTAATTTTATTCACATTTAAATCCATAGTTCTACCTAACACTACAAAAACAGTTTATTGTTAACAATTTACACCTTGACGAAGGTTTTGTAAAGAAAATAAATAAAGCCAACATGAAGATATCTCATATATACAAGCATTACTTTATATATAAAACCCCGAAACATCAAGAAGACATTATAAATCACAATGAAAACCAATACTTACTAAAAGCTTCACCATTAATAATCGTTAAATAGATATAAAAAAGAAAGGATTTAAATTTGTAGTGTTCAATTAATCTATTGATCTTTCTAAATTATTCTTCTTAGAAAGATCAATAGATAGTAGGTTTATGCCTTCCAATTAATAATAGCGTCGTCTTCAACTCTATTAAGTGGATAATAAATAGCTTCATTCTCTTTGAAAGATTTATTACTTAATGCGTTATAAGCACAAATCATTGACCACCTAGGCTCTGATGATTTATTTTGATTCGATTTATGCAATAAATTTGCATGGAAAAATAATACATCGCCAGGCTCAAGTTCAACATCAATCAATTCATGATGCTTTAATGCTTCCTCAACAAACTCAAGCTCAGCTCCCTTTTGATCACCTGTTTTAGTATGGTTGAGACGACCAATATGATGCGAACCTTTTAACACTTGTAAACAGCCATTCTCAATAGTCGCTTTATTAATAGCTACCATGCAGCTAATTTGTTTAGGGTATAAATAATAATTATCGTTATGCCAATAACCAAAATCTTGATGCCATTCCCAAGCGCCACCTACGTAAGGTTCTTTCATCATTATTTTTGTACTTGTGTGGTAAGCTTCTTCATTCAAAATAGCTTCTACTGAGTCAACTAAACGTCTACCTCGAGAGAACATGCTATAAAGCCCGTCATCCAACTCTTGCCAAATACACACTTTACTCACGGTACCTGAACTATCTTTTTTATCCCATGCTCTTTCATATAAAGAGTCATCGCTAAACGCTTTATTTTGAATAAGAGATATTTCATCATTACTGTAATAGTTTTTAGCAATGACATAACCATTTTTATGAAACTCGTTTATTTGATCTGCTGTTAACGCAATTTTAGACATGTTCTGCCCCTTTAAATTATTCATATAAGAACATTGGATTTATATAAGAATAATAAACGTAAAATATTAATTGTCAACAAAAATGAATTAATCATAATTGAAATAGACAGCTCTTTTTTGTAAATACCCTTCAATACCGTAGATACCATCTTCTCCACCAGTACCGCTTCGTTTGTGTCCTGAATGATACCCTTGTATGTATCCACATATCATTTTATTGACAAAAACAGTACCAACTTGCATATGATTAATAGCATGGAAAGCTGTTTTCATACTTTGTGTAAAAATATAAGCTGATAAGGCATCTTCACGATCGTTACAAATTTCAAGGGCTTCTTGATAATTGTCAACAACAACAATTGGCATAATAGGTCCGAAAATTTCGCTGGTTGCTAACGGCATATCTCGTTTTACATCACTCACTACCGTTGGCATGTACCAATGACCTTTTTTATATTCTTCACCTTGAGGTCTACCGCCGACTTCAACTTTTGCCCCCATGGCAACACTGTCTTTTAATAAGCCATCAATACGCTCAATACTCGCGCCTGTTACACTAGGGCCCATGTTTACATTACTCATAGGATCACCAAAAGTGATCTCTTTAACGCGTTCAACAACTCGTTTAGTAAATTCTTCTGCAATTCCTTTTTCCACAAGAACTAATTCATTACAAATGCACACCTGTCCTGAATTGGCATAACGAGAAATAACTGCGGCTTCTACAGCTTTATCTAAATCAGCATCGTTAAGTACTACAAATGATGCTTTACCGCCAAGTTCTAACACTAAACCAGAAACATTTTCGCCCGACGCTTTGTAGATTGCCTGCCCTGCACGAGTACTTCCCGTTAAAGAAACTAAGCGCGTACTTTTATGCGTTACCAAAGCAGAACTTACTTCAATGCCTTGACCACTCACTAAGTTAATAACGCCTTTAGGTAATCCTATTTCATCTACCACTTTACAAAACTCAACCGCTGTAACAGGCGTTGCTTCATGAGCTTTTAAAATCATGGAGTTTCCAGTAACAAGTGCAGGACCAATTTTTCGGCCAATTAAAGCAAGCGGATAATTATAAGCACATAAACCTAATGTAACGCCGTAAGGAACTTTTTGTATCCACAATTGCTCGTTAGCATTTTCGCTTGGGTAAATATTCCCCTCAATACGTCGAGCCGCTTCAGCAGAATAAGTTAAGTAGTTGATAGTGTCGTCAAATTCGCCATAGGCTTCAGCTAATGTTTTACCCTGTTCTTTAACTAATAACTCAGCAAAGTGATCTCGCTTTTCTTGTAAAGCATCAGCTATTTTTCGTATCCAATTACCACGTTCTATAGCAGGTAGTAATTGCCATGACTTTTGTGCTTTTTCTGATGATTCTACCGCTCGTTGCACATCTTCAATTGTACAATCAGGAACACTTGCCCAAATGGTTTCATCTGCAGGATTCTCAACTGCAAATGTTGCACCTGATGAAGCATTAACAAACTCTCCATCGATATAGCATGCATATTGTTTAATTGAATTACTGGTCATAACTGACTCCTTTAAAAGTGTTCTTTCTTAATATTTAATATATACCCGTTACCATTCAAGGTCCGTATTTCAGAGCACTTGAGCGATATCAATTCAAGGCAATGCTTTGTCATAATGAGTCATTCCTTTATAAGAAGCATTAACGAGTAAGTGATTTTTATCAAGCGCTTCTTCAATGGGTATAAAGTAGATTAGCGACCAGTAAATACTGGTAAACGTTTTTCAACAAAAGCGTTAAAACCTTCCTTTGCATCATCTGTATCGTAAAGCTGTGAAACTAATGTTTGCTCTAATGCCAGCGCTTCATTAATAGGTAACAATGCACCGCCATATACTGCTTTTTTAGTAGCCGCAATTGCTTTTGCGGGCCCCTGAGCTATTTTAGTTGCATAAGCGAGTACTTCTTGTTCAAAGGTTTCACTATCAATCAACCGATTAATTAAGTGATAGCTTATTGCCTGTTGAGGTGAAATAGGATCACCAGTGGTAAGCATTTCTAACGCAAGCGGTAAACCAATAAGTTTGGTTAATCGTTGACTTCCTCCATTGCCAGGGATTAGCCCTAACTTTATTTCTGGTAACCCTAATAAGTAATTACCATCAATACCTAGTCGAAAATCACAAGCAAGCGCAAGCTCTAAGCCGCCCCCTAAACAATGACCGTTAAGTGCTGCAATATAAATTTTGTTACTGTTTTCAATTAACGCTAAATTCTTACGAGCTTGATCAACCATAAGTTGATTTTCTGCGTTGCTGTTTTGCTGAAACATTTTAATGTCTGCGCCAGCACAGAAAAATTTCGCTGAGGTGCTATTGATAATAATGGCATTAACATTTTTATCGTTTTCAGCTAACAGCAGTTTTTCTTCCAACAAAGCTAACATCCCTTGATGGTAAGCATTAGCTGGCCCTCGGTTTAATGAAAGTACCGCAACAGATCCAATAACTTGGTATAAAATCTCATTATTCATTTGTGTTACCTTAACGATTGCTTTTATAAATTGCGTTATGTTCACCAAGCTTTGGTGCGCCTTGTTCAGCTAATAAAAATTCACCATCTATTCGGATAGGACAGCGTGTAGTTTCATATTGACTACCATCACTCATAGACACTGTTTGCAACATATCCAAAGCTTTAAAGCCATCATGAGCTAATAAATCCTCCCAATTAAGTACATCTGAACACCAGATATCGGCAGGTTCTAGTAACGATAACCAATATTGAGTTGTTTGATTAACTAAGTGAGTTTTTAAAAGTAATTTAATGTCATCTCGTTGAGCAAACCATTGGCTAGCATCAGTAAACGCAAGTAACGGCTCACATCCTAAAATTTGGCCTAACTGAGGAATCCCCCCCATTGAAATACAAATATAGCCATCAAGTGTTTTGTATAAACCATAAGCACCGCCAACCAAAGCATGCGCCCCGTTGATTTTATTTCGACGCGGTTGTTCTTGATCTTGGTAATACAAAGTTAACGGTTCAAATTGAAAGTCTAAAATAGCTTCAAGCATACTGACTTGTACTAAGGTTGAACTGTTATTGCTATCTTGGTTAATTAACGCAGCAAGTATTCCTTGTACCAACTGAGCACCAGCTAAAATATCAGCTACAGCAACCCCCATAGGAACAGGTCCATCTGAATCGTTACCAGACAACCAAGTTAACCCCGACAACGCTTGCAGCAATAAATCTTGTCCAGGTTTATGACTCCACGGACCATCGCAGCCATAACCGGTGATTTCACCGTAAATTACGCGAGGATTCAAAACTTGTACTTTGGCATAATCTAACCCTAGTTTTTTCATTACTGTGGGCCTAAAATTATTTATCACTACGTCTGCACGGGTAATAAGTGCTTCTATAATTTTTTTGTCTTCTGCATTTTTTAAATTTAAGGTTACACTTTTTTTATTGCGATTAATGGCTTGAAATAGAGAAGACTCTCCTAAAATATCACAATTGGACACATACAAACGGCGACACAAATCACCTTGTTCTGGCTGTTCAATTTTAATCACCTCAGCCCCTAAATCCGCTAAGCGTAAACTAGCCGATGGCCCAGATAAAAATTGAGTAAAATCTAAAACAACAACACCTTCTAATGGTTTTATCATGATTTAGTCTCCCTTGCAGAGCGATCAATAAGGTCTAATGAAAACTGCTTAGTTAAACTTTCATTTGCGTTACCTAATCGTGGGGCAGCTATTGAAGAAGCTAGTTTTTCACCATTTAATTGAATAGGACAACGTGTAGTGATCACCTTATGATTCTCACCACGAACAAGAGGTAGTTCCATTGATAATTGTTTATACGCGGGGTGCTGTAATAATTGAGCATAGGTATAAACGTCTGAACACCAAATATCTTGAGCTTCTAAGATATTTAACCAGTACTCTGTGCTTTTTTCTATTAGTACTTTTTGTAAAGTATTTTTTATTTCATCTCGATAAGTAAAGGCGTCTGCCAAATAATTTTCTGGTATAGGTTTACAGTCAATTAATTGTATGAGTTGTTGTAGATCTGTCATCGCAATAGCAAGATAGCCATCACTTGTTTGATAAATACCATAAGGCGCTGCAAGTAATGAATGAGCATTAGCTTGTTTACTGCGTATCGGTAAATCGAAGCCATTATTAAGGTATGTTGTTAGCCCTTCAAACTGAAAGTCGATAATAGATTCCATCAAACTTACTTCAATATGCGCACCAATTCCCTTACGCTTTCTCCTTACCAAACCAGCTAATATTGCTTGAGCAAAATGAGTACCACACATCATATCAGCTACTGCTAAGCCAAAAGGTACAGGATCAGAATCTTTATTGCCTGACTGCCAAGCAAGCCCTGAAAGTGACTGCGCAAGCAAATCTTGTCCTGGCTTGTGTTGCCATGGCCCTGTTTTACCGTAACCACTGACTTCACCATAAATGATGCTTGGGTTAATCGCCTGAACAGCTTTATGATCTAAGCCTATTTTCTCCATAATGCCAGGACGAAAATTATGCGTCATCACGTCAGCTTCTTTTATTAACGCTTTAACTTTCTCTAAGTCATCAGGGTTCTTTAAATCAGCACTGAAAGATTCTTTATTTCGATTAATGGTATGAAATAAAACGCTGTCTCCATCTACCCACATATTTTTAGTTGCGAGTTGTCTACAAGCATCACCTGTACCTGGACGTTCTATTTTTATTACGCGTGCCCCTAGATCTGCAAGGCGTAATCCTGCATAAGGACCAGCCAAATATTGGCTAAACTCTAATACAGTAATACCTTCAAGGGGCAGTTTCATAGTACGATACCTTTTGACTCTAAATACAAAGCGTTAAGTTTAGCTAATAATGCTTTTTCATCGCCGCCATTCATTAAATATTCACGGATAGGTTTACCACTATTGTCTTGAAAAAACATATGACCATGATATCTAGGACGTAAATAAGCGCGGTCTAACGTTGGTAAAGTATCTTTAAAATAGTTATCACAATTTTCATTAGCGTAATCAGACAACCATGCTTTTCTATGTCCTGGCTGCCCGCCAAAATCTATATAAAACGACTGCTGCATTTTCTCATTAGCAACAAATTGGGCGTATTGCGCAGCAATTTCTTTATGCTCAGAGTTAGCAGAAATAGCTAATCCCGTACCACCTAAGGTTGTACATAATCTATCAGTATTAGGTAAACTAACTGTATCAGCGAACTTAAGAAGCTTTCGAGCATAGTTTGGTTTTGCATAATTTGAATAACCATAAGCAAACGGACAATAAGCAAATTTATCAGTTTGTGTCATGGCTTCATAAACTTGAATAGGATTCCAATCAAAACAATCTTTGTCTAAATTCATTGACAATTCTCGTAATAACTTTAACGATTTTATACCTATTTCTTCGCTTACAACGTGCGTGTCTGATACGCAAACATCTTCGCCTAGCGTTGAACAAAGCATATAAAAATTCATTAAGGTATCTTGCGGAATAGATGGCACAGCAACTTTACCTAGCTTAGCAAGATGCATTAATTCTTCCCACGTATTGGGGATTTCTAAACCGAGTTCTTGTAAAAGATCTAAACGTGCAGACGCAACAGGTGTTGCGGCATCTATTGCTAAGGCGACTTGTTTATTTTGAAAACAGTAACTTTCGTGTGAATGCCCTACTGAATTATTAGCTTGGTCTGCTAAAAAATCTTCAGGGAGCCAATCGTTTAACGGCACAATAACACCTGTCTGCGCCGCAAACCCAGCCCAAGGATGATCAATAACTAAAAGATCATAACGTTTAGCTAATTTATCAATAGGTTCATCAGCAAAAGCTTGTAAAGAGCGCTTCTCCCATGAAATGCGTACATGTGGATTTAGTTCTTCAAAGCGTTGGGCGGTTGCGGCCATCGGTGTAAAACCTCGGGTATGACACCAAGTGATCCCGCGTAATTCTATATTTTTTGTTTGAGTCATGAGTATCTTCTATTACGGTTAATTATTTATATATAAATTCCATATACGAGTATAAATACAGATAAGCTAGTGTCAAGTGATGATTTAATACTCTATTTAAAAAATTTTAATTTTTGATAAAACATCCTTAGATTTAATCGCTTATTTTATTGTTTTTCAGCTAAAAAAATAGATAACATCAACAACAAACAAAACAAAAAAAACAATAAAAACAACAACAAAAGATTAATAATCCGTATTAAACTTAGTAAAAACAAAAAAATAACGTTTATAGATATAAGTACTATAAACTACAAACAATAAGACTTTTTCTGCTCAAGTATAACAAAATAAATCATTAAACCCTGTTAAATTATGTGTAATTTATTGTATATTGAGCATACTAACTACATTTTACATAAATAGAAACTCTGATAATTACACGAAAAATCTAAGTTTCGGAGAATTTACATGAAAATTACAAACATAAAAGCATATGGTTTTTGGGCAGGTTTCAGAAACGTTTGTTTAGTAAAAGTTGAAACAGATGAAGGTTTTTACGGCTGGGGAGAATCAGGGTTATCTGGTCGTGAAAAAGCGGTTATGGGCGCTGTAGAACACTTTAGAGAATTTTTGATTGGTAAAGATCCCACTAATATAAGTGCCCTTTGGCAAGAGATGTACCGCAGCCAATATTTTGAAGGTGGACGAGTTTTATCAGCAGCCATTGCAGCCATTGATATTGCTTTACATGATTTAGTTGCAAAAAGTTTAAACATTCCTGTATATCAATTGCTTGGCGGAAAACAACGAGACAGGATCCCCTTATTTGCTACAACAGTGGCTCCCATGGGCCCTGAATTAGTTGATGATGTATTACGACTCAAAAATGAAGGCTGGCAAGTTATAAGAACAACAACAGGCCAAGCAGGCGATGCCGAAAAAGCTGAGCTTTTTGATCCAAGAAAATCAATTAGTCAAGCCGCGATATGGCTAACTAAAGCAAGAGAAGCGCTTGGCCCTGAAATAACGCTAGGAATTGATTATCATCACAGATTGTCGGTACCCGAAACAGCCTCCTTTATTCAACGAATGCCCGTTGGCACCATAGACTTTATTGAGGAGCCTATTAGAAATGAATCTCCTACGGCTTACCAAGCACTTCGTCAAATGTGTGATATTCCTTTAGCAATAGGCGAAGAACTAACAAGTAAATGGGACTTTGCTCCCTATACAGAAACAGGCTTAACTAATTTTGGTCGTGTGGATATATGCAATGCGGGCGGCTTTACCGAATCAATGAAAATTGCCGCATTGTGTGAATTACATTACATAGACATGATGCCACACAACCCGTTAAGCCCAATATGCGCAGCCGCTTCAATTCATTACTGTGCTGCAATTCCAAACGTTGCATGGCTTGAGCTACCACCTTACGATGGTGATTTAACTGACTACGACCGTTATTTTGTCAATCGTCCTGAAGTTATAAATAACGCCTTTAATGTATCTGACTCCCCAGGTTTAGGTATAGACGTTAATGAAGATGAAATTAAAGATTTAACCTTTAAATACTGGGAAGCTCCTCGCTTATACAAAAGTGATGGCTCGTACACTAATTGGTAATTCACTATTAAAAAACGATATAAATAACAATATAAAAATAACGGAAATAAATATGGAAAACACCGAATTGATTGCTAAAGAGAAACCAACTAAAAAACGGTTTCACGTATTAACACTTGTTTTTTTGAGTGTTGTTATTAACTACATGGACAGAACAAACATTTCTGTCGCAGCAGCGGCATTAACTGAAGAACTAAGTCTGACTTCGGTTCAAATGGGCTTAATATTTTCAGCCTTTGGCTGGACTTATTCTATTTTGCAAATACCTGGAGGGATCACCGTAGACTTAGTTAAAACACGTATTTTATATCCTTTTATACTGGTCATGTGGTCATTAGCTACTTTAGTACAAGGTATGGTGAGTTCATTTGCTGCTTTAATTGGTTGTAGAATGGCTATTGGTGCTTTTGAAGCCCCTTCTTACCCATGTAACAACAAAATTATCACTACTTGGTTTCCAGAAAACGAACGTGCTTCTGCTATTGCAGTGTATACGTCAGGGCAATTTATTGGTTTAGCGTTTTTAATGCCATTTTTAGCGATTATTCAAGACAACTTTGGTTGGAGAGGTTTGTTTATTATTTCAGGTCTTATCGGTATTGTATGGGCCATAATCTGGTATATCTTCTATCGAGATCCACAAGATCATCCAAGTATTAATAAGCAAGAACTCACGTTAATTTCTGACACCGCACCAGCAGAAAACAAAGAAAAAAAAGAAGAAAAAAGCAAGTTTACCCGTGCAGACTTTATTTCTGTTTTTTCAAGTAAAAAGCTATGGGGAATTTATATAGGTCAATTTTGTTTAGGTGGAACATTAATGTTCTTTCTTACATGGTTCCCTACTTATTTAGTTGAGTATAGAGGTTTAGACTTTATTCAATCGGGGTTTTTAGCATCGGTTCCTTTTTTAGCTGCTTTTTTTGGCGTATTAATTTCTGGGTTCAGTTCAGACTATTTAGTGAGAAAAGGTGTATCTAAAGAATTTTCACGTAAAGCTCCTATTATTGTAGGGCTACTATTAACAACCTGTATTATAGGCGCAAACTATACAGACGATACCTTTTGGGTAATCACCTTCTTATCTATCGCCTTTTTTGGTAATGGCTTATCGTCAATTGCTTGGGTGTTTGTTTCATTGCTTGCACCAAAACATTTAGTTGGGTTAGTTGGTGGATGCTTTAATTCTATTGGTGGCCTTTCAGCTGTAGCGGTTCCAATTATTATTGGTTACTTAGTTCAAGATGGCGACTTTAAACCTGCCCTATTATTCATTTCAGCCTTGGCTGCTATTGGTTGCTTATCCTATTTATTTCTTGTTGGAAAAATACAGCGTATTGATGAGCCATTACCCGAAAAATAGATTAACACATAACATTTAGGTAAAAAAATGAGTTTATATTTAAACCAGCAACGTACTAACACCCTTAATAAAATTATTGAAAGTCAGTTAGTTGCTATAATACGCCTTGCGCAGCAATCAGAGATTGAATCGGTAATAAAGTGCTTAGTGGAAGGTGGTGTTACAACATTAGAAATTACGGCAAACACCCCAGGGTATTGTGAGGAAATCAGCAAAGCACGCGCTAATTATCCTGAAATACTCGTAGGAGCTGGTACTGTAATAAATACCGAAAGAGCTAACCTTGCTATTGAAGCAGGCGCACAATTTTTAGTGACACCTAATACAGAAAGCACTATTGTTCAACTGGCTCATTCTAAAGGTATTCCTGTTTTAATGGGGGCATTAACACCAACCGATATTGCACAAGCTATACACTTTAATGCTGACTTAATTAAAGTATTTCCAGCAGGAGCTTTAGGAGTAAACTATTTTAAAGGCCTTCAAGGACCTTTTTCAAATACACCTTTAATGCCTGTTGGTGGCGTAAATATAGATAACATAGAAGAATGGTTTTCAGCTGGGGCTATTGGTGTTGGAGTGGGTAACGACTTAACCCGTGCGGTAACAACACCGGAACAACAAAATAAATTAATAACGTTAGTGCAAGCTTATCTTGCAAAACTACCCAAAAACAAAGGGACTACACATGTATAAATTAACGTTTGCGTTAATGATATTAGCGCTTACTTCATGCGCTATTTCAAACACAGCTAACAGTAATGATGGTCATTTAGTCACAAGCGAAATTAAGCCGTCAATTGAAATTATCTCGCAAGAAGCCAATGCTATTTTAGATAAATCTGCTGTTATTAAAACCTTAGCGTCTGACTTTGCATGGACCGAAGGACCACTTTGGTTAACAAAAGAAGGCTACTTAATTTTTTCAGATATTCCTAATAACAAGATCATGAAATATCACCCTCTTGAAGGCGTTAGTGTTTATTTAGAGAATTCTGGCTCAACAGGATTACACAAAGGTGACCACACGCAAGGTTCTAACGGATTGTTGCTTGACCAACATGATAATTTAATACTTTTACAACAAGGTGATAGACGAATAGCAGTAATGAATGCGCCTACCTCATCACCAAGCAATAACTTTAAAACTCTGGCGGGTTACTATAATGGCAAACGTCTTAATAGCCCTAATGATGCAGTATTACATTCTGACGGTAGCTTATTTTTTACGGATCCTCCTTATGGCTTAAAAGACATAATGGATGACAAACGAAAAGAGCTTACTTTTCAAGGCATATACCGTTTAGCACCAGATGGTAACTTACAACTACTTGACGACAAAATTAGCTTCCCGAATGGTATTGCTATATCAGCAGACGAAAAAACCTTATATGTGGCAGTTTCCGATCAATCATTCCCTCATTGGTTAGCTTACGATTTATCGTCTGATGGTAAAGTAAGTAACAAACGAGTACTGATAGACGCAAGCGAATTTATAGGTGTAGCAGGAGAGCAAGGCATGCCAGATGGCATGGCGGTTCATTCAAGCGGACTTATTTTTGCTACAGGCCCTGGTGGAGTTTGGTTAATTACACCTAAAGGGAAAGTATTAGCAAAAATTAAAACCGGTAAACTTACCGCTAATTGCACCTTATCTGCCGATGAAAAGACCCTTTATTTAACCGCTCATAACACGTTAATGAGTGTAGCGCTTAAGTAACTTCAATTTAATCAAAAATAAAGGCCTAATTTTTATAACACAATAAAAATTAGGCCTTATATAAAAGCTACTCTCTAATTTCCTTCAAAAAAGTACGATTCTGCTTTAACCTTGATAAGCATTGCGCTGTTTGTTGCTGAACCAGATTAAAATGAGAAACTGCACTGGTTTCTTGAATAATAGAAGGACGGATGTGAAGTTGACTTTTAAACCCCATGCCACATAAAACATATTGATAACTCGCTGAAGGAAACATTTGTATTCGATCAAAATCATAATGCCATGGAACCTGTTCCTGCCATATATTAAGCAAACGAGTTAGGCTTTCAGGAATACTCGATAGCTCGCGATTATCTCTCCAAAACATTCCCGTATCACGTTGACTCAGTACATAATGCAATTTTAAAAAGTCTATCGTTGATTGCCAATGATGTAATAAACGTTCATTAAACCGTTGAGCAATCACGTCCATCCCCTGTCGTGTTTGAGGCAGCTGTTGCGCGATCATATTTGCCGAAATTTCTACAAGCGCTAAAGATGAGGCTTCGAGTGGCTCAACAAACCCCGCAGACAATCCAACAGCAACGCAGTTATTTTTCCAAAAAACTTCTCTATATCCAGGTTCAAAAACAATTTTTTTAATAGATTGCTCATCTATTTTTTTGCTGTTTTTATTCGTTTTTTTAATATAATCAAGTAATTGCTGTTTAGCTTTTTCTTCACTTATATATTCACTTGCATATACATGCCCTACGCCCCTACGGCTATATAAACCTATATCCCAAATCCACCCCGCCTCTTGTGCTGTAGATAATGTTACTGAGGCGATAGGGCTTTCATCGTCTATATAAGGAACTTGTACAGCAAGTGCTGAATCAATAAATAACGTGTCTTTTTTAGAAATAAAGGGGACTTGATAATGCTTACCAATTAACAGCGCACTTCTTCCCGTACAATCAACAAACAAGTCGCCATTAACTACGCCATTTTTACTAGTGTTAAGTGCTTTTATGTCATTATTTTTTAAGTCCGACAACACAGATAGCACATCATCACTTATGTAATTAATTTTAAGCTTATTTAAGCAATAATCTTTCAAAAATTTAGCAAATAATCCCGCGTCTAAGTGATAGCCATAATTACAAACAAAGGCATATTCAGGTGTAGATATTTGCTTGGGTGCCATATGATGTTCGCAAATAACTTCTTGTGGTGATACCAATTCAGAAAAGGATATTTCATAATCTTTCGCCATCCAATGCCAAGCTAAATTACTTTCATTAAAATCTTGGGGTAAAGAAAATGGGTGATAATAGCTGTTTGAATAATTATCATTATTCCACTGACAAAACTTAGATCCCTGCTTAAATGAAACATCGCATGAACGTATAAAATCTAGCTCGCTCACACCCATTTTTCTTAGCGTATTACGCATGGTTGGCCACGTTCCTTCGCCAACACCAACAGGTTCAATAGATGGCGACTCGATTAACGTAATATTAATTGAGTCAGCGCCATACATACTCTTAATGGTTGAAGCTAAAACACCTGCGGTTAGCCACCCCGCTGTACCACCTCCAACAATAATGATATTTTTAATGAGTTTAGTCATAACCCTACTCCATAAAAAAAGAGACTGCCCCCTGAAAAGAAGCAGTCTCAAAATGCATAGTTCCTGTGGGAGATACGTATGCATGCAAACAATTGCAGCTTTTAAATAACCCTAGTATAAAAGTATTTAAAAATTCGCTCGAATACCAACAACGTATCTACTACCAAAGTCTTCGGCTGCTAAAAACTGATTTTCATAGCGACCATAACGATGAGCCGTTTCTTCCAGTATATTTAATCCTTCAAAAACAATGGTAATTGATTCATTAATATCGTAACTCATATTAAAATCTATTTGACCATAAGCTTTTGTAAATACGGGTTCATTTGGACTATGAAACTGATTAGTATTCAACAGAAAGTCATCGCGCCAATTATAAGCGATACGTGCTTGAAAGCCGTTTTTGTCATAAAAAGCCACAAGGTTAGCTGAATCACTTAAGCCAGTTAAAGAAACACTTTGCTCAAATGACGAAGGATCAAACTCAACATCGCCATCAACTAACGTAAAGTTAAACTGTCCACCAAAACCTGATTCACCAAACATATGTTGTAAAGCAAATTCCCAACCACTTACCTCTGCATCTTCAAGGTTTTTAGGGGTAATCACGGCAAAATTAACATCAGGATCACTTGGCTGAGAAAGACAATTGGTATTATAAGGCTCTGTTGATGCATCTGGACAACCTGCCCTTGGATTGACAGAAGGATCGGTAAGGGGTGTACCATCAGCACCATTGATTGTTCTATTCTCTACAGTGGTACCAATAAAGTTATCAACAAATTTATGGAAGTAGCCCAACGATACATAACTACCCTCGTCGTAATACCACTCTAAAGAAAGATCGATATTATTTGAAGTATAAGGTAATAAATTAGGATCGCCTTGTGTTGCATTAAAAGGGCCACCTGGTCTCATATTGGTAATTTTAGTTGCGGGTGCAATAGCCGTAACATCACTACGCGTTAACGTTCTGCTATAAGAAAAACGACCTACTACATCTTCATTAAATTCTAAACTGATATCGAGGTTAGGTAAAAATTCAGTATAACCGCCATGTAATGTATCAAGGCTTACTTCACTACCTGGTGGAAAATACCCACGAATTTCCTCTTCATGCAAATATACCAAGCTCGTAGGTAACGTCGCCGTTGACGAAGCTGTTACGTCGGTATCTTCATAACGTAAACCAACGTTCATAGTGATAGGAAGGCCATTAAATTCATTGATCAAATCAAATGATATATACGCTGAAAAAGTATCTTCAGTAATATTATCAATTGATACTGGATCTTCATTAATATAACCGCCATCAGTTATCGCTTGATTAACAATACCAGGGTCTGAATTAAACTGCATATCAAATAAATGTTCAGAGCCACTAAAATTATTACCAACATTTGACGGTGTAAACGATAAACCTAAACTATCAATATCAAGTACGTCATAAATAACGCTAAAACCAAAACGTTTATTCGTGTCAAACTTGTATTTAAGACCACCAATACCAAAATTAATATTAGCTAAAGATCCATCACTTAAGTTTTCCCATTCCCCACTTAATCCCCACTGCTGAATATTATTTTTAATTTCATGACCACGAACAACCACAACATCTCCATCAACGTTATTAAGTGAATAGGGGTCATAGTTAGCAGGAATAGGTGCAGGAGCACTAGGATCTTCCGTTGTTAACGTTGGTTGAGCAAAAACAGCGGGAACTTCAGCGCCCGTGAAATCTAAACCAATATCAACATATCTGGCATCTGCAGGTGTACTAATAACGGTAGTAAATTCACTAATTTCTCCACCCGGTTGAGTTTGCGACGTTGAATCGTGGGCATCAAAGCTAAGTTGTAAACTGTCAGTTGCTTGCCAAACAATATTTAATCCCATTGAATCATTTTCAGTTTCAACAACTTGATGAGTACTTGTATAATTTAAACGGTGATTTTTATGGCGAGGATTAATAACGGTACCGTTACTGTCTACCGTACCCGTGGTATTTACATCAGAGTCAAACCAAAATCCAGTTAAAATACGATCAATAGATTCATCAAAGCGCGAGCCAGTATAATCTAACGTAAGGGTTAGATTATCCGTTGCTGCATATTGGGCAACAAACTGCATATTATCTCGTTTACGTTCATGATCGCCATATTCAACAGCAAAGTTACGAGGCACCCAAAAAATACCGTCAGGATTATCTGGGTTAGTTATACCTGATGAATCAATTCCAGTATAAGTAGAGCCATCATCAGCTAACCAACCGTCATTTACCACGGCTTCCTTACGACTATCACGCTCAGAACGTGAATAAGCGACTAACAAACCTAATTTACCATCTAGGAATACATTACTATACAAACCTGAAATTTCCGGAGTAATATCATCGCCATTTACATTACTTGTATCCATAATTCCTTTAGCAGACAAAGATACTTTTTGCTCTCCATAAGTTAAAGGTTTCGCGGTTTGTAAATCGATAGTTGCACCGATACCCCCACTGTTTATATGCGCTTTACCTGTTTTATAAACATTTACCCCTGAAACAACTTCAGCAGCAATATGCTGAAAATTAAAGGCACGATTAATAGCACCGTCAGTGGATAATGTTGAAGAAGTAGGCATCGCACGGCCATTTAACGTAACCATATTAAAGGTAGGGCCAAAACCACGAACAGAAACCTGATTACCTTCATTGTTTGAACGGTCAATAGAAACCCCAGTGATCCTTTGTAAAGATTCAGCCAAGTTAGTATCGGGAAACTTACCAATATCTTCCGCGGTAATAGCATCTACTACACCGCTAGACTCTCTTTTAATATTAGCAGAGCTTGCAAGGGAGCTTCGTATACCAACAACTTCAATAACTTCAGTTTCTTGTTTTTCATCTTCAAATGCAAAAGCATTTGGAGCCATATTTAATGTCACTAATGCAACTGCTGTTGCCACCTTGCTACGCGTGAATTCCCGATTAATATTTTTCATGATTCCCCTTCAATAATATTTTTTATAATTAGATTTAAAGCCTATTCCTTAATTAATTTTTAACGCTATATTGTTCGTTAATCAACCAACCACAAATAATATTACACACAATTACTAACATATCAATCATCAATTGACATATTTTAACATTCTAAAATATAGATATTGTGTATTTTAAGATTAAGTATCTAACAATAAAGAAGTACATTTCTTATAAACATAGAATAATAACAATAGCGCTATAACCTCAGAGTCTGCTTTTAAAGGTTTTTTTATTCAAATAAAGTCATATCAGTACGGGTCTTCATTTATTAATGGTACTCAGCTATTTAATTCATAAAGTAGTAGCAGATGACTCCAAAAAAACCTTACTAACCTGAACTCGGTTTAAGAGATGTTTAATAAATTGAAATATAAAAAAATAGATTCATTGAGCCTCTAGCTTCATAGTTTTTCTTAATTCAAGGCAAATTTCGCGTCAATAGCTAGTCTATTGCAAGTAAATTTAACGCAGAAATCAGGAAAAATAGCTGCTAGAGAAGCATTTGTTAAGCCGAGTTCAGGTTTATTAATAGCTTTTAGCTTACTTTTATTCTCATATGAATTTTGTAATACGGATATAAATCCATTTATACTTACCTCAAGCTATGATTTAATAGACTTAATCAAAAAACGTACATTACCTTGTACCTTTCAGATAATTAATAATCAATCCGTAGGGAAAACATGAGCGAAGAAAAAAGTAATAAATATGCAGTGCCCGCACTTGATAAAGGCATGGATGTTTTAGAGTTTTTAGCATCAAAAGCAATGCCACTTTCACAAACAGAAATAGCCCACGGCATTAACCGTTCTGCCAATGAAATATACCGTGTTTTAATCGGCTTAGAGAACCGTGGTTACTTAGTTAGAGATGAAATTTCCGGTAAATACAGCGTATCGCTAAAGCTTTACAGTTTATCGAGAAAAATATCGCCAATTGATCAATTGCGTGAAACCGCTATTCCTATTATGGACGATTTTTCCGCCCAATCAGGCCATGCCGCTCACTTGAGTATTTTGTATCAAAGTAAAGTCATGGTTGTTATTCATTCTCGCAGCCATGCACCTATATCGCTTTCTATTGCCGAAGGTACATTGTTTAATACCGTTGACACGACCTCTGGACGAGTATTATTAGCAAACAGTAATGAGGCCGTTAAAAACTTAATTTATGAACGCGACGACACTTATCAAAAAATGAGTAGTAACGATAAAAAACAGCTTGAGCAAGAACTACAAGATATTTTAGTTAACGGACATTGTTTTAGAAAAAGTTTACTTACTGACGGAGTTACCGATTGTGCTTCTATTATAGGTCACCCAGAAGGTGCGGTAATCGCGGTATTAGCGGTATCCACCTTTACTTCATCGCTAGGCGACGAAGATAATATTCAATCATTAATTCAAAGAGTAAAAGAAACTGCAAACAAAATAAGTTCACGTGTTGGCTGTTAAAATGCTTATGCTGATCCTCCTTATTAACTGATGATTTCAAAAATATTAACGATTAATCCAAGCCAATGCTTGGATTTTTTTTTGCTGTTTTTTGTTGACATATTCATATTTAAATAATAAATTCATATAAAAATAAGTGTATTATTCATTCAATGTTTAATACATAAATAAATTAATTTTCCTAAAATTCAAAATAGAGAATAAATATGTCTAGAGAAATCATTGATTTAAGTGGCTGTAAATGGCAAATGGAAAGAATGCGTCCTGGCCAAGGTCAAATTGAAGGATTGCACTTATTACCCGCTGAGTATCAAGGTACTCATTTCAGCTGGAATTTTGCCACAGTGCCTGGCGATGTTTATTCAGATCTACATCGCGCCAATGAAATAGATGATCCTTTATTTGGTAGAAACATGCATAAAGCCAAATGGGCTGCAGAATATGAATGGTGGTACTGTCACCGTTTTGCAGTAACAGAAACAATGAAAAATAAAAAAATAAGAATTGTTTTTGAAGGTGTCGATTATAGTTGTGAAGTATGGCTTAACGGCACTTATCTAGGCCGTCATGAAGGCATGTTTTCATCGTTTGAGTTTGATATTACCGATTGTGTTAGCTGGGCGGATTGGCGCGGTGGTGCAAATATGTTGATGGTAAAATTAGATCCACCACCTAAAAACTATCGTAACTGTGGTGGTAAAAAAGTTAACTTCTCTGGCGATTACTTTTCAGGTTTAGTGCCTTTTGGTATTTGGCGTCCGGTACGAATAGAAGCAACTGAACAAGTTCGTATTGATAGTGTCCGCACCGATATTACTGTGCAAAACGACTCTATTATCGATGGTTGCGGCCATGCTAATGTTAATCTAATTGTTGATATTGAAAACCACACCAATACAGATCAAAACATCAAACTTTCCGGTACGTTAACAGGTAAAAATTGCGAAACAAGCACTACTGAGTTTTCACTAGAAGTCACAGTTGCTAAAGGCGCAAGCAAAATCAACACAACAATTTCTATTGAAAACGCCAAGCTTTGGTGGCCTTGGGATATGGGTGATCAAAACTTATACACCTTAGGTCTCGTTATTCAAAACGCTACCTCTGATGCACCAATATTATCATTAGACAGTACTTCAGAAACCATTGGGCTACGTGAAGTAACTATGGACTTTAATCCTGGTTACGATAACGAATTCCCATGGACATTTATTATTAATGGCAACAAACACTTTTTACGCTCTGCTTGCTGGGGTGGACAACCTTCATTCTTCTATGGCAAAAATAGCCTTAAAAAATACGAAGATCGCTTAGCCATGGTTAAAGAAGCTAACATTAACAACTTACGTATTTTTGGCTGGCATCCACCTGAAATTCCTGACTTTTATAGAATATGTGATGAACTAGGCATAACCGTATGGACTAACTTTACCTTAGCGACTCAAGCCTACCCTAAAGAACAATCATTTATTGATGGCGTACTACACGAGTGTATTGCTACGGTAAAAGAGCGTCGTAATCATCCTTCTCAAATATTCTGGATGGGTGGAGAAGAAGTATTTTTCTCTGGTGCTCATGAAGAAAGTGGCAATAAAGCCTTAATGGAGATTATAGGCGAAAAAGTTAAAGAAAATACCAATATTCCCTATGGATTGGCATCACCATTAAGTTCAGAGTCTGCACAAAACATGGGCTTTAGAGCAAATGAATCAATGCATGCTAATGAGCATTACTATCAGGGTGGCAAAGAATATATGGAAGAATATTATCCTGCACTTGATTGCGCCATTATTCCTGAGCTAACAGCCGCTTCAGCACCAAATATTGAAAGCCTCAAAAAGTTTATTCCTGAAGATGAACTTTGGCCAATGGGCCCAAGCTGGGCATATCATTGGGCCGATATCGACATGTTAATCAACCTAAATTTTGAAGTATTTAATGATTACAAAATGGGGTCTTTAGCTGAATTTGTTGAAGCCACACAAATAGCACAAGGTACAGTTATTCAATTTGCTTTAGAGACCTATCGTCGTCGTAAACCAAAAATGAGTGGTGTCGCTTTATGCCACTTTATTACTCATGTACCTGATATAAAATGGGGAGTGGTTGATTATTACGGTAAGAAAAAAATAGCGTTTGATTGGCTAAAACGCTCTTACGCCCCTTTACTGCCAAGTTTACAATTTAAAAAACGCCGTTGGAATGCTGGCAGTACGTTTACTGGGCAGCTATGGATAGTAAACGACTACCAAAAAGCATTTAACGACTTAACACTTGAATGGAAAGTATTATATGAAGGCAAAAACACGAATGTTTCAGGCAGTCAAAAAGTCAATGTTGATCGCGATAGCTCTACTGCATTTATCGATATAGATTGGCAACTACCGGACAATGCTGAAGGCACCTTTGATGTTGCTTTAGTGATTAAAGATGATGAGGGTAGCGTTTTGTCTGACAACAACTACACCTTACTTATTGGCGATCAACAAACAGCAAAGGCCAAAAGTTTAGCTTACTTAGCAGAGGCTGATGCACGTTTAGAAAAATATGGTCATAGTATCTACAGGTATTGGCCAGAAATGTGGGAAGATCAAGACGAGCTATAACACTCATCTCACAATTAAACGAATAAAAACAACAAAAAATCAAAAGCAAAAGACAGGTGCTCTACTTAACGTTTCAGGTTAAGTAGAGCACCTATATTACAACAAACAGACACAACAAATAGGTGATTTATGGCTTCAGTTATTGAAATGCTCGCCAACTCTGGCAACAGTAAACTTGTTCGAAAAAATGCTCCCGATATATCCATTGATGAATTTCCCGAGGGATGGGACGGCGTATCAATTGAATATGCAGATGTATTTATGTTTATTTTTACGATACAACCTGATGCTGCAGAGTTTCCAATACATTCCTCACAAGACAAATGGCTTGCCTATGTGATTAGTGGATCAGGAACATTAATTGCGGGTAATAGTCAAAATGAGCAAACACAAAGTATGGAATACAAAGCAGGTGATTTTATTAGCTTTGAAGCAGACACGCCCCACGGTTGGAAAAACAACAAGCAGCTCAGTAAAATACTATTTACTAAAACTTGTTAAAGCTTCATGGAGTTTAACTACGGCTTTTAACGCCTATGCGATATTTATAAGGTGTTGTATTAAAATGCTTTTTAAATTGAGCAATAAAATGAGACGGGCTTGAAAAATCAAGCTCGTAACTAATATCAGTTATCGACCTTTCTGTTTGGCTTAACAATCGAGCCGCACTATATAATTTGTGATTTAAACTGTATTCAGAATAATTACACCTAAATATTCGCTTAAACATACGTGAAAAATGCGAAGGCGATACAAAGCACATTTCTGCTGCTTCAGTTAAAGAAATATCAACATAAGGACTTTGTCTAAATAAGTCGATAACCGGAGACAACTTCTCGTAATTTTGGCTAGATGTTAGCGAAATAGTATTCGGCATTTTTATGGCTTGTGCTTTATCTGAAATCCATAAAATTAACAGCCTTAGTAACAACAAGCTTTTGCCATCTAATGGGTTTTCTAAATAACATTGGTGTAACCATTTAACTTGCATTTGAACAATCGCAATATCTTCTTTTTTCAACCTAAGTTGTTGGCCTTGCTGTAATAAAAAACTCACTTTTTGCAGTTCAGGCTGGTTAAGTACTTCAGGAATAAACTGAATAATATACCAAGACTTTGGTCGCTCGCTTAATTCAAAGTTATGAGTTTCTAATGCGGGTGTATAAACAATGTCATTATCAAGTAGTTTTGACTCACCTTGATTATAGTAATAGTCCCCTTCTATCTGTTCAAAAATAATAAACTCATGCACCTCATGAAAATGCATAAAACATGAATAAGAGTCGTTTTCACCATATTCCACTTTATGAATTTCAAACTGATACCCCTCTTTTATACAAAAAGGTTCGCAATATACTTTATTTTTATCAGGCATAATCAACAACAAATATTCTACACTTACGTAATAAATACCACGATAAAAACAAAATAAAAAGCATAATTATGATATTTATTGAAAGTTAATTAATAGTAATACTCTCAAAACAATGGTCAAATCACCCAAAGGTAATTATAAAATGTGATATTTAAAAATGATAAAATCTAAAGCTGTTGTATCAAATGGACAAGGTAGCTATCAAGTTACCACTGTAGACGTAGACCAACCTAAAGACGACGAAGTATTAGTTAAAATTGCGGCTGCTGGCATTTGTCATACAGATTGGGATTCAATTCAAACGTGGAATAAAAACTTTATTGTAGGCCACGAAGGTGCGGGTATTGTTCAAGCGGTTGGCGACAAAGTAACTAAAGTCAGCATTGGCGATAAAGTCATACTTAACTGGGCGATCCCTTGTGGCGAATGTTTTCAGTGTAACGAAGGTAACTTACATATTTGTGAAAAAAACTCGCCTGTTTGCGGTTGTGGTTTATCGGGCCATGCCCATATTGAAAGCACTACACACGAAAACACACCTATCGAACGCTCTTTTCATTTAGGCGCCATGAGCGAATATGCGGTAGTAAAACAAGCAGCCGTAGTAAAAATTAATCATGACATTTCATTGGCTACTGCATCAATTATTGGCTGTGGTGTTATGACAGGCTGGGGTTCGGTAGTTAATGCCGCTAAAGTAGACGCGGGTTCATCCGTTTGTGTTATCGGGTGTGGTGGTGTTGGCTTAAATGCAATTCAAGGTGCTAAAAATTCAGGTGCAGCTAAAATCATCGCGATAGACATAAGCCAAGAACGCATCGACCAAGCGAAAGAATTTGGAGCTACACACGGCATAATTGCTGAAAAAGATGATACTGATTTTATTAACGTAAAAGAAAAAGTAAAAGCCCTTACCGCAGGACGTGGCGCTGATTACGCTTTTGAATGTACAGCAATTCCGGCGTTAGGCTCTGCTCCTTTAGCCTTAATAAGAAATGCAGGCACCGCCGTACAAGTAAGTGGTATTGAGCAACGCATAGATTTTGATTGCGAATTGTTTGAATGGGACAAAATTTACATCAACCCGCTATACGGCATGTGTAACCCAGAACGCGACTTCACTAAAGTACTCGACCTTTATACAAAAGGTGACTTAAAGTTAGATGAATTAGTGACCAAAACCTATAAATTAGAAGACGTAGCACAAGGTTTTGACGATTTACTTAACGGCCGTATCGCTAAAGGCGTTATTGTTATGGACGATATTTAAAATAATACGATCAAAAACAATACCGTAAAGAACCAAGCCGTAAAAATACTGAGGTGTAAATGACCATTCTTCGATTAGAAGTCTCTAACCCTGATTACTCAAGAGCGAATACACAAACACTTACCGTGTATTCGTCTCACCTAAAACGCCGCGCAGACGTTACCATTTACAACGCACAAAACATGGGGAAAAACGTACCTGTAGTGATTTTATTGCACGGTGTATATGGTAATAACTGGGTATGGATGGATTTAGGCGGCGTACATAAGGTATACGAACAACTCAAACAAGAAGGCTTATCTGAGTTTGTTTTAGTAATGCCTTCTGACGGTGGATTATGGGATGGCTCGTCATATTTACCTTTAAAAGATCATGGCAACTATGAACAATGGATAGTAGACGACGTAATAACCGCGGTAAAACAAACGGTAAATGCAGTGTCTGAATCAAGCAATGTTTATATCTCGGGGCTTTCAATGGGTGGTTATGGCGCATTAAGATTAGGCGCTAAATACCCAGAATTATTTAACGGTATTTCAGCTCATTCAGCCATTACCAAGTTAGATGATTTAAAGCACTTTACCGAAACACCACTTAACCAATACCAATGCGACAACAGCAACGAAAGCGACATTATTTATTGGCTTAACAATAACAAAAATAACTTACCCCCGTTACGTTTAGACTGTGGCGCAGAAGACACATTATTTGAAAGTAACCTCAACTTTGTTGAACAGCTTAAAAGTAACAATATTGAGCATCACTTCGAATCATTAAGCGGTTGTCACGAATGGCCTTACTGGCATAAAAACGTAGCAAAAACATTACACTTTTTTGATTCACTAGAAAAGAATAATTAGTGCTATCTAATTATTATATTTAGCATTGATTTACATCGGATAGCATATTAAAAACACGAATAAAGCCATTCTTTTTGAAGGGATAAAGATATGCAAAAGTTTAAGTGGAGATTAGTTAAAAAAATAAAAGACATATTTTTAGTTACTATAATTGCTAACATATTTATTTCTCCAAGCTACGCGCGTGTTGTTTTAATGGGAGAGAATACTCCTTACGCCAATGTTAATGATGGTAACTTCACTACTGTTTGGTCTTCTTGGCGAGCGGCTAAACAATCACCTTTTTGGACTACTCGAATTGTTTCTGCTGAAAAAGACAGTAAAATGGGATTGCATTTAGGAAGTTTATATTCAAATGCTTCTGTAGGTATTGCTGAATCTAATATACTAAATACTCATCCTAATTATCAGCAAATGAAAGCTGGAGATATTATACGTTGGGAGTTTGGCGCTGATTTGGAATATATCAGCGATGGTAAAATAACATTTAGTTTAGTATTTGGTGAACATGAACGAATCTTAGCTAAAAATATTACATTAACTGGCTCAGATAAATTAGTAGAACATTTTTCAGGTAAATATCAACTATTACAAGAAGATGTTCAAGCAAGTTTACCTTTTGTAAGAGTAACGTTTTACACATCACACGGCATTAAAATCTTTCTTAATTATGTAAATATTAGTATTGAAGACACAGTAAAAGACGAACTGAATTTACAAGGCGAAGTAACACCTAATGGAG
Source organism: Pseudocolwellia sp. G5-9 (assembly GCF_055808995.1). Taxonomy (NCBI): domain Bacteria; kingdom Pseudomonadati; phylum Pseudomonadota; class Gammaproteobacteria; order Alteromonadales; family Colwelliaceae; genus Pseudocolwellia; species Pseudocolwellia sp. G5-9. The sequence goes on along the minus strand of NZ_CM147893.1, from coordinate 134,982 downwards.
TATATTTAAACTGGCAATCGAAAACATTAAAAGCAGGAAATAGCGTTAATGTATATCGTGGTAAGAAAAATAAAAAAGGTATTCAATACACTAAAATTGCAACAACCCAAGCTACACATTTTTTAGATAACAAACTCATTAATGGAATAGAATATACCTACGTTATAACTCCTTCTCAAAATACTCGTAATACAGTTTCTAAAAAAGTTACTTTAATTAAACAAGATCTTATTGCCCCCAAAGCACCAACAAACTTAACCGTAACAGAGCATGAAGCTGAAATTAATATTAGCTGGAAAAAAAGTCAAGATGTTGATGTTGCTAGCTATTCGCTTTATAGAGGTGATGCTTCAAGCCAAAACATGCAAGTAATTGCTCATAACATAAACAAAACTAGCTTTGTTGATTTCACGCCCAAAAAAAGCACGAATAACCGTTATGTGGTTTATGCCCATGATTATAGTGGTAATACAAGCAAAGCATCAAAGTCTGTTTTTGGTAAAGTTAAAATGATTAAAGGTGCCTCGTTTAATGATTTGATCTTGCCTATGCCAATACATAAATCTTTAAGAACAGATCTTTGGGGAGCTGATGGTGTTTTACCACGCGACGCTGATAATGGTATTGAAGATGCCAATTGGTCGTATTGGGGTGGACGACCAATACAAGGCAAAGATGGAAAGTACCATATGCATGTTACACGTTGGCCAGCAAATGCGACTAAAGGCCACTGGGAATGGCCTCACTCAACAGTAAGTTATACGGTATCAGACAAACCAACAGGGCCTTATTTAGTAAAAAAAGATCTAAGTTACAAATATATGAATGGTCTAGGGCATAATCCAGACATTATATTATTGAACGATGGCCGTTACATGCTGTATTCATTAATTAACTTTCAGCCAATACTATTGGTTTCCGATACCATTCAAGGTCCTTGGCAGTATTTAGGAGTTATGGACATTGATACAACTGACGCACCAGAAAGCCCAAAAGCCTTTTATCGTTTTGAACGTAATTTATCAGGAGTACAATTAGATGACGGTCGCTTTCTCTTTGTAACGAAAGCAGGTGCTATGATGATAAGTAAGAATACTAATCCATTAGGCCCTTATAAAGTATTAACAAGTCCATTACAAAATAACAAAATTATTCCTCAAAAATACCGTAATTCAAATTATGAAGATCCTGTACTTTGGAAAGATGAAGTGCAATACCATATGATCATCAATGCATTTTTAGATTATCGTGCTATTTACCTACGATCTATTGACGGTATACACTGGAAATTTAATTCAGGTACAGCTTATACACCTAATAGTACTGGCTATGAAGATGGTACACGTACTTATTGGTATAAGTTAGAGCGTCCACATGTTTTAACCGATCAATATGGTCGAGCTACACACCTTTCTTTAGCCGCGATTGATGTCCCCAAAAGAGATGATTTAGCTAGAGATAAACATAATTCCAAAAACATTATTTTACCTCTAACTGTTCATCGCAGACTAAAACTATTAGATGATAATATTATTAATGATAAGACTACAGTTATTAGAGTTTTAGTCATGTCAGAGGCTGGCTTTAACGCACATAACGATATTGATATAACCTCACTACGTTTTGGCGCACCTGAACAAGTCGACTTTGGTAATGGTAGCAAAGTATTAAAAACTATTAAGCAAGATAATCACTTAGTTATTGAATTTGATGGTGAATCGCATGGTTTTACTGCAGATAACTTTGTCGGTAAAATGCTAGGTAAAACAAAAAAAGGTGAGCTGCTAATCGGCTTTGTTAAATTAATTAAACATTAAATATAGTCACTTATATTTCGTCTGAAACATGAAATCTGTGCTTAAATTTTTTTAAATTCCCACGGGAACCTGCATCTTGAATGATAACGGGTATATATTGATATAACACATTTATATTTTAGCTACTTATCTGTTAATCACATTTATCAAACAAAAAACGGACTGCTTTTCAACAGTCCGTTTTTATCATTTTAGGAGCATTTAATTGAGTACTTAGTTAAATTCCTATATGTAAAACGCCGTCAATATCTTTAATTGGAAAAGTTGCTACGGGTGTTTTTGCTGGGCGGTTTATAGCTTTACCTGTTTTAATACAAAACTTAGAGTTATGTTTAGGGCAAAGTACTTTACCGTCTTCCACTAAGCCGTCGGCTAGGTAGGCATACTCATGACTACAAATACCGTCGGTTGCGTAATACTCGCCCGCTTTTAATTGGTAAACAGCGTAATAGCTACCTTCAATACAAACGCTTACCGCATCGTTTTCGCCTAATTCTTTTGCTTCAACCGCTTTGTGCCATGCCACATCAGGTTTGTCTGTAACAATAACGTCTGAATCGTTTGTGTTGTACTTTTTAGACGAAGCCGCTTGTGGGATCATGGCTTCTTCAGGAGCTAAGGCTTTAATACGTTTTACTTTTCTTACTTCTGGTTTTGTAGGTACTTTACGGTCTACAAAGTAAGTTGGATCGTCTACTTGTTTAATTAACGCAGGTATCATTTCTTTATACACTTCAATCATGCCTTTGTAAGGTACTGGCATTTGATCCGCTACTCTGCGTGAAAATTTAGGCAGCTGATGAAACGGCATAAGTGGATTCATATGATGCTCAATGTGGTATTGCATATTCATATATAAGAAACCTAAAAATGGGTTTACGTAAATGGTTCTAGAGTTCTTACGGTGGTCCCATGTGTCGTCGTCTAAGCCTGCATGTTGCGCTAATACAAATGCTCTTTGTATTAAGTTACCGTATAACTTAGGTAAACCAAAATACAGTACAGGTAACCACGTTTGAAAATAAACCGCTAAAGCGATTGGTAGTAAGTTAACAAGTAAACTAGCACGAGCCCACCAAAACATTTTGGTGTATTCTTCTTCAGGTACAAATTTTTTCGCATCTTTGGATACAATACCAAAAGCGTGTTGAAACAAAATAGGTACGTAATATTTGGTTTCGCCTAAGCTCCAAAAATTTAAGAAATGTTCCCAAAATGTAGGAGGTCGCGTTACGGTAATTTCAGGATCTATATCGTTAATTACCGTGTATGAATGATGACGTACATGCGACCAGTTAGTAAAAATAATGTCGCGTTGTTGCATTGATGTAGCAATAAAACACAAGGCGGTGTTTAGCCAAGGTGTTTTAAAAACCGTACCGTGCGAGCTTTCATGCCAGCGAGCATCGGCAGCACAATAAAATACACCATACAGAAAAAAGGCAGGAATAGCCCAAGCCGTACCTAAACTTAAAAAAGCTAAATAACCGGTTAGCCCTAAACAGGTAAACCATATTAGCGTATCAATAATGCCTCTATAGTTGTTTTTTTGCATAAAGGCTCTAAATTCTTGCCTTGGTAGTTCAGCTTTAAACCACTCTTCTTCAACAATATAATTTTTTGGTTCTATCATGTGTGTACTCAATATAATTCTAAATTTACAGGAACTTTTTATTTAATACTTTGTATTAATTCATATTTATAACTAATTTTTTACTTTTAGGATAAGCTACACAAGGTAAAAAGCCCCCTTCTGCTAGCTCTTCATCTGTTAATGCTTCATCTGTTAACATACCTACTTCTCCTGATGAACATTTGCCATAACAAGAAGTACACGTACCTTCACGACATGAAAACGGAATATCAATATTGGCTTCTACTGCAGCTTGTAAAACACTTTTACCTGCAGGAATTTCAAACTCATGCGTGGTATTGTTAATATCTATAACGGCAGTACAAGGTGTTGGTGTAAAGTTAGGTTCAGGCCTAACTTCTACAGAAGGAACAAAGTTTTCTTTTTTAACCTGTGCTTTCGGTAAACCTAGCGAATATAAAGCGTCTTCCGCTATGTTCATAAAACCTGCTGGCCCACAAATATAAGCATTAACATTGGCATTTATTTGTAAGGTATTAAAAATATCGTTAATTTTATCAGCGGTTATAAAACCAGGAATTTCTATTAATTCTTTCCCCCCAAATAAGCCAGATAAACCTTTCTTTTTGATCTGTTTTGTTTGCTTATTTTCTTCATCTAGGTAATGAATTAAGGTAAAACGATCAGCAAACTCTGCTTCAAGCTGTTTTAACTCGTTAGCAAACATAATGTCGGTTTTTGTTTTATTAACAAACAACATAGAAATTTTAGTATCGCTACATTGCGCTAATGCCGTTTTTAAAATCGACATCATAGGCGTAACGCCACTACCGCCAGCAATAAGTAAAATATGAGAGGGGTTCTCAATACTTGGATCAAACGAAAACTTGCCTGCTGGCCCTTGCACTTCAATTTTACTGCCCGCCTTTATATAGGTATTTAAGTAATTTGAAACAATGCCACCGGGTACTCTTTTAACACCTACAGCAAGCCCGCCACCTGCTGGGGTAAATATAGAATACGAACGTCTATACTCTTTGTCGTTTTGCTGAGTGATTAAAGTTAAAAACTGCCCAGCTAGTGCAGGATCAATTGTTGAGTCGTCTTCAAAGTAGAAAGCTTTACTATCTTTTGTGAGCTCTTCAACTTTAGAAACCGTTAAAATTTTATTCGCCATAACAACACTCATACATCGTCTATTAATACATAAGTTAATTTATATCAAAAAATGTATAAAAAAAGTGTCAAGGCCCTGCTTAAAATATCATTAATATGTTCATATAGCATAATAGATGAAAAATAAGCGCCAAATGTATCGTAATTTTGTTATTTGGTTGTTTTTCTATCGGTCTACATAACCTCAACTCGGGTTAATGAATGTTAGAGAATGAATTAAACCCCTTCTTTATCAAAACTTAATCTGTATCGTTATTTTCCTAAGCTATATTAATATCTCAACATTGATATTTTTGTGTATAACAAGGCGGATTTTTCTATCTAATAGCTGGCTATTAGTAACAAATTCAACGAAGTTAGGCATAAAAATAACTTGTTGAGTAACTTTGCTTATCCCGAGTTGAGGTTACATAAGAAAGGAAATTAATTGAGGGAAAAAGTTTTGTTGCCCCTAAATACAAATGATATAAGGGCAACTATCTATACCCGTTACCACTCAAGATGCGTATTTCAGAGCATATTGAATGGTTAGGGGTAAATTAGTTAATTAAAACCAACGGGAGCTTAGTTCTCGTATCTTTGTTGATACATATTTGAGGTAACTTCTTTTACTGCTTTGATCATTTCTGGGTACGGAATATCGGTTACTGTTACAAAACCTATATTAGCGTTTTCACCATCAAATGCTCTACCTGATATTGGTTCATCAATATATTGGAACCAATGCGCACCTACCATATACGGTTTATTTAACACGCTTTCCATATAGTTTTTGTACATTTGAGCTCTGTTTTCTTGGTTAGCTGCGTGTACAATACCGGGGTTATACATGCCAGAGTCCGTTGCCGTTCCTATATGAAATTCGCCCACAACTACAGGTAAGTCAACCTCTTCAAGAAACTTCCAGAAATGGTCTTGCATACCTTCTTCATAAATATTAAAGCTAAGTACGTCTGAATACTTTAAAGACGCTTTTATAATTTCGTCAGGCATTCCCCAGTTAGCCATACGTGCGCCCATGTATAAATGGTTAGGTAATGCTTTTTCAAGTGTGTTGTGCACAACAATAAAGTATTGCTCGCCTAGCATTTCTAACATTTTTGATAGGTCGCTAACATGTTGATCTGAATAAGATACGCGTTCAAAAAAATCAGCCCCTTTATCGAAACTATTCCAGTTAGCTATTTCTGTATTCCATGCACTATTTAATGTAGCAATATTTTTATATTTTGCTTTTAAGTGAGCTGAATAAGCTTTTTTAGCAGGACTTTCTTCAACACTTTTAGATAAAGCATCTAAAATAACGCCGTAACGCGCATGTACTGAACCTTCACGCTCGCCCCAACTTTTTTCATTATCAATAAATATACCTGCACACCACGGTGAGCTTTGTATATTTTTAGCAATAGCGTCAATGGTAATTTTAGCGCGCTCAGCAAAAACTGGGTCGTATGGGTCAGGCATTAAACCCCAATGGTTTTTCTTGCCCGATAAGGTTTTAAAGTCACCAATAATCCAACCATTTGCAAAATAAGGTACTTGCTCTGATTGATAAAAAGCAGGATCTACCCAATTACCAAAAGAGGTAAAGCCCCAATCATGCATGCGATCTGCAGTGACTTGATGCCATTTTTTAACATAAGATTCTGGCGTTGTTTCACCGTATCTCCGCTCTAAATTAGCACGGTAAAAACTGAATGTTTCACCATAAGGTACTGGCCCTTTATGGGTTGAACGACGGTAGCTATAGTGTTCAGCTAAAGGGTCGTCGTAACTAGGTAACCACTCGAACATATTGTTGCGTAACTCAGATATTACATAATTATCTTTGCGTATGCTGTTAGGTATTTTAATAATCCCCATTGAATCTTCAGGTGTTATTTCATCACTTGATTTTTCTCGGATAGAACTGTCGTTATAGTCGATACCTGTGATAGTGGTCATATTCGCCATGCGCACGTTAGCAGGCCCATGAGAGAAGAAGATATTACCTTCTGGGTCTACCATCCACCATTTACCATTGACTTTTTCAGTTCTAAAGAATCCAGTAGCTTCAAGTTTAGGGCCTTTGGTATAACCACCAAATTTAGAACGATCAGGCATACCTTTTGATTTGGCTAGCTCGGCTAACTCTTTGTTAGCAATTTCTTTTAATTGTTCGTCAGATTTAATATCTAAAGCTGTACTACGTTTGGCATTTTGGCCATATTTATCTATAACGCCCACCATCCATTTAGGATCGCTTTCAGGGTTTTCACGTATTCTTATGTCATCTATAACAACCGATTTATTTTCAAGTATTCCAATGGTAGAAAAGGTTAGCGACTTAATAACACTGAAGTCGTCTGAATCACTTTTCCATGAACGCCATACCATTAAACTATTGTTAGTTTGCCATGGTCTTGCGTCTCCCCACATTCCTGTATCGGTTTTACCTTCTTTACCTTCAAGTGGAAAATAGACGGTACCGCTATAATGAGTTGGTAAACTAATTGAACGCTTTTGATATTTTCCTTCTGGCGTTTCAATATTCAAATAAAGATGAACAGACTCTTTACCTGTATTTTTAACATCAAAGGCCAAATTGTAGTTTTTTAAGCCTGATAAATCCCATGGAGTAGTTGGTTCAATAACCAGCTCTGAGATATTTTCAGTGTTTAAAAATTCTATCGCTAACTTTTGATTGTTGTTATCTGAAACATAAGTAAATTGCGTTTTGTTGCTATTTACCCATTGATTTCTTTCTTCACCGTCGAAGTTAATTAAAGAGGTGAGCACTTTTTCATTGGCAAACACATCAACAGCTGAAGCTGTTTTAGTCGCGTCAGAACTTGAAGCTGACTCAATATTTTGAACAGAGTCATTACCACAACCAGTAATAACCGTACTTAAGGCTACACTGATCAATGTGGCTAAATATTTATATTTAATATTTTTAGGTTTAATAACACTTAACGCTTTATTGATACTCATAAAGAGTCCTTTTAATTAATAATATTGATTTAAATAAATTTTTAAAAAATACAATAATGACTAACAACACACTTTATGTTTGCTTTAACAAACACAAAGGTCATTGTTAATTAACCATTTATTAGCATGGAGTTTATTTAGTTTTTAAGTGTCCAAAACGCCTAGAATAAATATGACTATTTACTTCTTTAGCTGCATCAACCAAAGGCTGATAAGGAATATCGGCTACACTAACAAAACCTACGTTGTAGTTTTCGCCATCGTATGCGCGCCCTGTTAATGGCGAGTCGATGTACTGAAACCAATGAGCGCCCACTAAGTATGGATTGTCGATAACACCGTACATATATTCTTGATATTTTTTACCGCGGTCGGCTTGTGAAGATGCATGAATTAACCCTGGGTTTAATAACCCAGAATCAACAGCGCCATTATGAAACTCGCCAATAATACTAGGCTTGTCTATTTCAGCTAAAAAGCTCCAATGATTATTGCTGATACCTTCTTTATAATAGTTATAACTCACTACATCGGCATATTTGGCAGCAGCGGCTCTAACTTCGCTGGTCATCCCCCAATCAGCAAAACGTGCGCCCATATATAAATGATTAGGCAAATACTGCTTAACCGCACCTTTAACCACTTTAAAATACTGCTCAGAGTAAACCGTTAATAATGTAGATAAGTCAGCCGTTAATGCCTCATTAAATTCAGTCACCTTAATGCCTTTTGCAAATTCATCCCACGAACTTACTTCAATATTCCAACTTGAATTAAGTTGTTCAATAGTTTGATATTTTTTACGTAATACTTTTACAAATTCAGATTTAGTTGGGCTCTTAGCAGCATTTAGAGATAAAGTGTTAATGGGTATACCATAAACGGTTGCTGTTGAACCTTCCATTCCCCAACTTTTCTCATTATCAATAAATACACCAACACACCAAGGATTATTTTGTACTTCTTCACCTATGTGCTTAGCCGTAGCAAGTGCTCTTTCTTTAAAAACAGGATCAAATACATCAGGTAATGCACTCCATAAGTCGTTACCACTACTCAATGTTTTAAAATCACCAATAATCCAGCCATTAGCAAAATAAGGAATACGGTTTAATTGATAAAATGATGGGTCAACCCAGTTACCAAATGAGGTAAATCCCCAACTTAGCATTCTGTCTACTGTAGTATCACGCCACTTATCCATAAATACATTGGTATCGTTACTACCATATTTACGTGCTAAGTTTGCTTGATAAAAACTATACGTTTCACCTTTTTCTATAGCCCCCATAAAGACTTCGCGTCGGTAGCCAAAATGTACACCTAATTCATCTTCGTAATTAGGTAGCCAAGAAAACATATTTGCCCTAAGTTCAGAGCTAACGGCTCTAGATGACCATGCGGCTTTAGGCGCTTGATTTAACCCTAAAGAATCTTCAGGCGTTTTATCATTAGGATCTCGTTGCTCAATATATTTGCTATCAAAGTCGTAGCCTGTAATAGTTGAAGTGTTTGCCATACGTACATTAGCAATACCATTAGAAAAGAATAAATATCCTTCAGGATCAACTAAAGACCACTTTCCTTTTACTTTTTCGGTTCTAAAATATCCTGTACCTTTAAGCTTAGGACCATCAGCCCAGCCATTAAACTTTGATCTACCTACAGGTGGTTTAGTACTAAGCTGGCTTTGCTCTTTAGCTGAAGCTTGCCTAAGTTCTTCTACACTATGTACTTTACCGATAAAATCCATTTTGGCATTTTGTCCAAACTCATCAACTAAACCGACAAGATAATTTTCATCTATTTTTTCAGGTTTAATTAAACGTACATTGTCTATAACAACTTGTTTATCTTCTAAAACACCCAGTATTTTAAATTCAATACTTTTAATGTTTTTAAGATCGATCTTTTTTACACCCCAACGCCAAATAATAGGTGTGTAATCAGAGATCCAACTTTTAGGATTAGAGCGTATACCTGTTTCAATATCTAAATCAGATCCAGCTAATTCAAGGTAATAGGTATCGCTACTGTTTTCAGGGATAGAAAGGCTGCGGTTATGGGTTTTACCACTTGCATCTGTTGCGGTTACATAAAAATGTATAGATGAATCTAGCGGGTTTTCAATATCAAGTGCGAAAGCAAACGGCCCTTGCTGACTCCAATCCCAAGGAGTTTCAGGCTGAAATACAAAACTTGATTTATAGTTATTGGTAGAATTAAGCTTAACTGATAATTTTTTATTATTGTCTTCTGTAATAATAGACGCATCAGCTCCATACAGTTTTATTTCACTACTTAATTCGCCAGCTTCAAAATCCCACAAAGTACTTTCCTTATCTACTTTTGTGTTATTTATTGTGGTGCTATTACATCCCATTAGGACAGCAAGGCTTAGCCCACTTACTATAAAGCCTATTTTTTTAAAGCTAAATTTCATTATTTACCCTATTCGATTTATATTTAAATACATGTGCGAGCCAAAAATAAGCACATGTCTAAAGCATCTGCTCTGTCGACTATTTCATTGCAATTAGAATAAAAACAGAAAAGCCAACGACCAATAAACCATCAGCTTACTTAATTTCATTAATATACAATCTACCAACACCACGTAATTGTCAACAATAAACAATCAATTATCACGTATAACTTTATCTATATAATTTTTTAAAATTAGCTCTATGCTATGTTTTCAAAGAGATACACAGGAAGGAAAAATTATCAAAATAAAAAGATCAGATTTTTTAATTTATTAAAATTTTTAGGCTTAAGTTTTAGTTATTTTAAACGTTGCCATATTTTCGCCTTATTTCAGCGCTATATTGCCTTTTTGTTGTCGGATAAACGCCTAAGTTGCTTGTTTTAATACATTTACATTCCATATATTTGAAGACAACAACATGTTTAAACAAACCTTACTGTCAAAAGCACGTAGAAACAGAGTATTAATTGATTACGCACCAGACTACGACAGAAGATACCGCAGACGAAAATATTCAACTTTTTTATCTTTTATTAAATGGGTATCGATTTTGGGTTTACTCGCTGTGTCGGCTTTTTATGCAGTGCCCTTATTTGCGACAACTCATAACAATTATTCAACTTTAGATGAAGTCGGTAGCGGACAGTTATTATTTGAATCGTCTGAAACGGTAAAAACTAACCACAAAGAAAAGCGTCTGTACCAATCAGCCATATTACTTAACTCTGCTGCCTCATTTGATATTAATGGCATACTCGCTACAGTTACCGTTACACAGTCATTTCTCAATGCAGGAAACAGTATAGCTAATGGTTTATATACCTTTCCATTACCTGAAAATTCAGCGGTAAATTATTTAAAGATCCAAATAGGTAACAGAGAAATAGAAGGGAAAATTTTAGAAAAAAATGAAGCAAAAAGAATTTTTAATCACGCAAAAGCAACTGGACGAAAAGCGAGTTTAATTGAACAGCATCGCCCTAACCTATTTACCAATAAAATAGCGAATATTGCACCTAACGAGCAAATAACCGTTACCTTAAAATATGTGCAGCATGTTGACTACAACAATGGAGAATTTAGCTTACGGTTTCCAATGAGTATTACACCTAGATATACGCCTATAAACCCAGAACATAATGCAAATATAGATGAAAACAAAGCAATATCTGCACTTACACAATTCGAAAGTTTAAATAAAAACAACATTAATTTACGTGTAAATTTAAATGCAGGCGTTACTTTAGATGAAATAACAAGCCCTTCTCATTCGCTAAAATTAAGCAATAAACATTTAAATGGTGAACCTGTAAAAATTAGCGTGGGTAATGTACAAGTACCTATGGATAAAGACTTTATACTGCAGTGGCGTCCTACTCCTTCTAACACTCCACAATTGAGTTTATTTAATCAAACCCTTGATGGTGAAGAATACACGCTGGCTATGTTGCTTCCTCCTTCAATTAACGCTATTACCAATGAAGTATCTAACACGACAGTTAGCCCTAAAACGCTCTCTTCATTTGCTCGCGACATCACTTTTATTATTGATACTTCAGGCTCTATGCAAGGTGAGTCAATTAAACAAGCTAAACAAAGTTTACGCTTTGCTATTAACACGTTAAGCCCTCAAGACAGTTTTAACATTATTGCTTTTGAATCAAACTCACATAACTTATTTAACCAAACTCAAATGGCAACACCTGAAAACATAGTAAAAGCACTTAAATTTATTACACAGCTTTCTGCTAACGGGGGAACGGAGATGTACAAACCGTTAGCTAGTGCCTTAACTATGCCGCAAACTGAGTTACAACATTCAGAAGCCATTAAACAAATATTGTTTATTACTGATGGCGCCGTAAGTAACGAGTTATCACTTTTTAAATTGATTAAAAATACACATAACTTACCTAGGCTTTTTACTGTAGGAATAGGCAGCGCACCTAATGGCTTTTTTATGCGCAAAGCCGCACAGTTTGGCCAAGGCAGTTATACCTTTATTGGTAATGTGAACGAAGTAGAAAAAAACATGTCGGTTTTACTCGATAAAATTAGCCGCCCTGCCTTAACAAATATTAACGTGCAATTTCATCCGCTTCACGTAGGTAACATAGAACAATACCCGAAAAAAATTCCTGACTTATACCATAATGAACCTTTGATTATTGCTTTTAAAACTGCTCAAAAACCTACCAGCATTCAATTATTTGGCGATTTAGTTAATGATGGATGGCAACAAGAAATCGATTTTTCTAACGCAAATATTAAAAATAAAAACAGCGGTATTAGTTCGGTTTGGGCTAGAGCCAAGATAGAAGATTTGCTAGATGGATTAGTGATAGGAAAACAACCAGAGATAGTAAAAAAAGAAGTGATTCAAACATCACTAAAACATCAAATTATGTCGCCTTACACAAGTTTTATCGCGGTAGAAAAAGAAGTATTAAGCGCTCACGAACTCGAAGAGCGTAAACAAGCAGCATTAAAAGAATTGAAGAGATCAGATAAAAAAGCGCCTCAACATAAAATGGCTAACAAGCAACTCGCACAAAACAGTACGTTACATGCTTCGGTATTTCCTAAAACCGCTGTAGGTTGGCAAGCACAATTGTTATTAGGTTTGTTATTACTGATTTTCTCTCTTATTTGGCTTGTTATCTCTAATAAAAAAGCGACTCATGTTTCAGTTTAATAAATATTCATCAATACAAAAAAGCTCGCTAGTGCTTTGTGTGATCGCCATTTTGGTTATTGCACATAGCATGTACCTTCCCGCTAAAGCATGGTTATCACAACAATTAATTGCGTATAGCTGGGAAGCGAGCCAAATAACTAAAAAGCCATCGCCTCCTTGGCCTTGGGCCGACACAACCGCTATTGCAAAAATGAGTATACCTAGATTAAACAAGTCGTTGGTTTTACTGCAAGGAACAGATCCTACAACACTCGCTTTTTCTGCTGGGGTAATGCACCAATATTCCCGTTTAAAAAGTAACAATCCATTTGTTGTAGCTGGCCATAGAGATACGCATTTTAGCTTTTTACAGGACATAAAAATGAAAGACGTTATTGCCATTAATGATATTCATGGAAATACACAATTATACGAAGTAGAAAATATTGATATTGTAGACAGTGATGAAACCCCTTTATTGTTAGATGTTGAGGATCCTAATTTACTGTTAATTACCTGTTACCCTTTTAACGCACTTCGTGCAGGAGGAAGCCTTCGATATGTAGTACGAGCTAAAAGGCTTAGCGATAAAGTAAGTTAGCTTAAGTTCAGTTACTATTTCAATATCACTCTTACAAACTTATCCCTTAAAGATCAGCAAACCCTAGATCAAAAAAAGCAAAGTGCTAAAAACACACTTTGCTTTTACTTATACCCCTTTTTATATCGCGGGGGGAACTTCAAACATCATTAAAATAAATTAAATGATATTTAATTTTCTATCTAACGAGAATCGTTGAGCACCCATTAATATTAACATGACGATTAAACTGCCCCATAACACATGCTCATTAAATGCTGCAGGTGCAATTTCAACAAGGCTGATAACAGCAACAGCGTTTACAATAAATAAACCGACCGCTGAAAGTCGTGTAAATAAGCCTAATACCAGTAAAACAGGCAGTATTAATTCACCTGCGGTTGCAAGCCAAGCCGCGACTTCAAACGACAATACAGGCACTTCGTATTCATATTCAAATAACATTAATGTTGATTCCCAATCACGTAGCTTAGTTAAGCCTGATTTAAAGAAAACATTCGCAATATAAAGTCGTGTTAATAAAAATGCAGGTGCAACTAATATCTGCGTAAAATCTAAAATTTGATTGTGAAAATCCCTAACTTTTTGAAAAGTCATATTAAGGTTCCTTGTGTTTGAATAAATATAGGGGTTGTTATAATTATTAACTTGTTAATGAATTTATATAAATACCATTAATAAGCTGTTCTTTTATCGCTTTAGGTAACCATTCAATTAATGAAAATTCTGTATCTTGCATTTCATCAAGTGCTTGCCCTATAGAAGCTTTTTGTTTTCTACTTTTGTCCAACAGAATATGAAACCATTGGTATTCTTCAGTCGTAATACGGGTGTATTGCGCTTGAAAATCTGGTCGCCAAATAACAAAACAGTAGGGTGTGCTATTTTGAATATTGCCGTTTTTATACCTTGTTGAAAACTCAGTAAGTTGCTGAGTAACATCATCAAGTTGATTAATTTTTTGCTCTTGTGTTAGTTGAGTAATAGTATTATTTACTTCGTCTAATGGTATAGATGATTGCATCAACTTTATACCTGCACAAAAGGTTATATAGAGCTCGTATGCATCACGCTCACTTAATAAGTTAAGTGTGGTTAAGTCAACATCAACATCTTGGCTACGCTCTGATTGATGGCAAATAAAATCGAGCTTAGCAATTTGAGAAAGTAAATAGGCATTATCTACACTCTGTGCTTCAATAAATTGAGGAAATGTACAACCAAACTCGCCCCAATCGTATTCTTGTTTTAACTCTGTTTTTAAATACGCTTCAACTATTGCATCAAATTTTTTTTTACCCAGGTATGAATGAACCGTTGCAAATGTTATTGATAACGCTCGTGCGGCATTAGCAATTAAACTGTGTTGATATATTTCAAGACCTTTATTTTTACTTCCTGTACCTGCTTGGTTTCCACCCCAAAATATAGCCTTTAATAGTACTGATTGCTGTTGGCTAAGCATGCTGAAAACTCTCACATTCAATACTATCGTCTTGATTAACTATCTTTTCAAAATCAAGTGCTTTATTGTCGCCAAGAACGAGTTTTGCGATGTCTCGAGCTTTGTTCGCTTCTGCTATTAATGTTTCCCATGACGGAAGGTTTTCATCCCATTCAACCAATGTAGGTATAGCGCCAAATCGTGTAAGGGCAAAATGATAAATTGACCATGTATCAATAGATACAGGTTTACTGTGATCATCTATCATTAAATTATTAGCCGATACAGGCGTGCAACCCGCTAAATGAAATTCTCCCACGATATGCGTTGGAATATCAGCTAACCATTGTTTAGCATATTCAACAACGTTAATTTTTTCGTGAGATTCATTTAACAAAGCATAATTTGTTGCGTTAACTACCAAGTTATTTAAATCTATGAGCAATTTACACTCTGTAAGCTCGCACAACTTAGTTAAAAATTCACTTTCAGTATACGTAGAGCCAGGTAATTTGATATAAGCGGATAAATTTTCCACCAGTATGGTTCGACCTAAAATTCGTTGTACACGTAAAACATTGGCCGCCATCACATTGAGGCTTTCATCATTAAAAGGGACTGGTAATAAATCGCCACCATGTACATTATGATCATTAATATCTGCCCAACTAAAACACGCATGATCTGATACTAAAATAGGCTTACAACGTTTTATTAAAGTATTTAACTGCTCAATTTGCTTAAGAGGGCTTTGTACTACCGATCCTAATCCTAAAGATGTTGCATGCAAACTTACAGCATAGTGTTGGCTAATATCATTCATTAGCTGATAACTTGCACCGCCCTCTGCAGAAAAGTTTTCTGCATGAACTTCAATAAAGTCGATGTTTGCTGGAGTGTTTAAGGCGTCATCGTAATGCTCATACCTTAAACCAACACCAATTAAAGGGAGTTTATTTAATGTTGTTAGATTCTCAGAAATCATAAATTTTACTCCAGAAACATCGAAAAAAGTTAAGACTGTTGCTTAATTTTTGCACGAGCTTCTTTACTCGTTAAGCCGCCTTTAATTTTACATTGACCTTTAGTTACCAAACGCCACTCCCCTGGGTCGTTGTCTACAGTTGATTGACCAGCACAAGAATGCGTACCAGCAATATTACTACAATCATTTTGCCCAGCTAACGATACGCCGTAACATTTTTCTTTCTTAACTCTTTCTTCACCAGCTACTGTATCTGTAACAACACCCAAAGTAAGAGCTGCTGCTAATGCGCTTGATAATGCTACTTTATGACTCATAGTTATTTCCTCTTTTTTTAAAATAAAATATTATTGTTTAGAATCTATAAGAACGAACAAATAGATTCTAAATTTCATTTAATTGGTAATTAATTAAAGTTTTGTTGCTTCAACACTTTTAATTTCAGGCCAATTTTCGTTTGCTGTGTTTAAATATCCTGATACATCTGTTAACCATTTCTTTTGAACACTTTTGTTTAAGTTAAGATATAACTTGTTATCAACAATTTTCCAAGCTAATGGATCTGTATCAAATTTTTTCTCCATTGATACACCAAATGCACAATATCCACCATATTGAGGTGCATACTTTTCTGGGCTGCTTTTAAACGTGTCGCGATTTTCTTCTGAACTAAAACGATATATGCCACCTTTATAAGTTGCAGTATAGTTCGCATTACCGATTGTTGGTTGAGAATTTTCAAAGTAACTTACCGGATCGTAGCCTTGAATAGCTAAATCATTAACATCTGCATTCATGTCTACATCAGCAGCAAAAGATAAGCTGCTTACCACTAAAATTGAACCAGCTAAAAGCGTTTTTAACGTCGTTTTATACATAATGTATTTCCTCATTCGTTATTTAATAAATAATTAGTTAGTGTTTAGTACGAATGAAATAATAGTGTTGATCGGTACTGCTGTGGGATACAATCGTCCACACTTTGAATCATATCGTCCGATACTGCTATGGATCACCTTTCTCAGATAATAGATCGCTTTACATTACAAGCTGGAGTATTTTACACAGGTAAGCTTTGTGGCTTATCAAACTTTAACGATAATGATGCGTTAGAGGGACATATACATTTACTGCGTAGTGGTACTTTGTCAATTGTTGGGTTAAATAAACAAAAAATAGTATTAGATAAACCTTCACTTATTTTTCTTCCTAGACCTCTTAAGCACGGCCTACAAGCAAGAGAAATAGATAATGCCGAGCTGATTTGTGCAACCTTAAGTTATGGTAGTAGCACTTCTAGTTTATTGGCTGACACATTACCTGACTTATTAATTCTTCCTTTAGAGCAATCCCCTTTTTTACAAACCAATATTGATTGGATTATTCAAGAAGCGGGAGAAGAAGAGCAACAAGGTAGACAAGCCGTGATGAATCGCCTTATGGAAATATTTATTATTAACATGATCCGTTCTTTAATAAACAAAGGCGAGTTAGCACAAGGTATGTTGTCTGGACTGATGCATCCGCAATTAAAAAAGGTATTACAGAAATTACATAATGCTCCTGAAGAAAGTTGGACTTTAGAAATAATGGCAGAAAATGCCGCTATGTCTCGTTCTAAATTTGCAGAAGAATTTAAGAAAGTTATTGGACAAACACCCAATGAGTATTTAGTCAACTGGCGAGTGGGTGTTGCGCAAACCTTATTAAAACAAGGAAAAAGTGTCAGTATTGTTGCCAACAGCGTAGGCTATGAAACAGCTTCAGCCCTTGCTAGAGTATTTAGAAAAACCTGTGGTTTATCACCAAAAGAATGGTTAGATAGTTTACAAACTCCGGCTTAATCTTCCTGCTTGTTTTTTATCCAGCTAAACTCCATTTGTTTAGCTGTAGCTATAGCAAGTTCTTCAGATGCTAACTTACTTACAAGATATAAGCTCATATCTATACCCGCTGAAATGCCACCAGATGTGGTGATATTTCCTTGTTCGACCCAACGTACATTACGTTTAACTTTTAGGTTTGGGTATTGCGTTTGTAGATCGTCGATATCTTCCCAATGGGTTGTTACTTTATGATTATGAATAACGCCCGCTTTAGCTAATAAGAATGCCCCCGTGCATACAGAGGCGACTAACTTGGCTTTCTCACTCTGCGCTTTAATCCAGTTGATTACCTGTTTTTTGTGCACTTCGTTTGTATGATCGCCACCCACGATGATTAATAAATCAATTTCTGGATGATTATTAATTTGATAATCGGGTACAAGTTTATAATTTGCTCTAGCATTAACTATTTGATTAGCCTGATTAATTAAAAATGTATTAAATAATGGTTGTTGAGAAATTCTTTCTGCTGTTGTAAACACCTCAAACGGTCCTGAAAAATCTAAAACTTCAGCATTATCGTAAATGTAAATTCCAATATTTGTCATTAATTTTCCTTATTAAGATTAGGAACTGTTGATTTTCATGTTTAAATTTTGTTCGAAACAATCAACAAAGATCAACAGCCCCTGATTTAATTCAGTGTATTCATATACAAAGTAAAAGCGATAAACCACATAATACACCCTACGGCAAAATCAATACCTCTTATCACGCTAGGTTTTGATAAAAGAGGTCCCATTTTAGCTGCACCAGTGGCTAAACCATAAAACCACATGATTGACGCTATAATAGTGCCAACGGCAAAAGCAAGTCGCGCATCACCTTCAAATTGACCTCCAACACTACCTAAAATCATAACAGTATCCAAATAAACGTGGGGGTTTAACAAAGTAACGGCAATGGTTGTAGCAATAACAACTTTTTTACTTTTAAAACTGGATTTTTTAGTCGATTGTTCATAAGCATTTTTAAAAAAACTTTTAAAAGATATAAGCCCATAAAAAGATAAAAATAGAACACCTCCCCATGTAATTATTTTCATCAGTAATTCGCTACTGCTAATTAATACGCTGGCGCCAAATATTCCAACCAAAATGAGGGTAATATCACAAATAATGCATAAAGTTGCTGCCAAGAGGTGATGATTACGATTAATACCTTGCCCTAAAATATAAGCATTTTGAGCACCTATTGGAATGATCATTCCCGCACCAAGAAAAATCCCTTGAAACATAGCTGACAATATCATGTGTATTTAACCTCTCTATTTCTTAAATAAACGTTGTGTGTATAGAATTAAAAGAAGATTACCCTTTAACTAATCATAAATATAATTAATAATATTTATAAGACATAAAATTTATTAATACATTCTTTATGAAAAATATTGACTATAAACTATTACATGCTTTTAGTGCGGTTATTAAACTACAAAGTTTTGAAAAAGCCGCCGAGTTTTTATTTTTGACTCAACCTGCGGTATCACTACGTATAAAGCAGTTAGAGCAATTAATTTCTCAACCTATTCTTATTCGTTCAACTCCTATAGTAGCTACGGAGGTAGGTAAGAAATTACTAAATCATTACTACCAAGTTCAACAATTAGAAGCTGATTTATTGCCTCAAATATTTCCTGAAGATCCTATATCGCCTATTAGAATCTCGTTAGCAACAAATGCCGATAGCTTAGCCACTTGGTTAGTGCCTGTATTAACACCTTTAATTAACAAGCACCCTATCGAGCTAAATTTAGAGGTTGCGAATGAAACCAATACTATTTACAAGTTAAAAGACGGTGAGGTTTTTGGTGCTATTAGTACACAAGAAACACCATTATCCGGCTGTGTTGTGGATAAATTAGGAGTTATGAATTATACCCTTGTTGCCTCGCCTAGCTTCAAAAACAAGTTCTTCAAGCAAGGAATTAATAAAAATACTTTAATAAAAGCTCCTGGCTTATTATTTGATCACAAAGATAGAATGCATGCTGAATTTATTAAGTCAGAATTTGGTTTATTATCTGATAGCTACCCTTGTCATGTGGTGCACTCGTCAGAAGCTTTTGTCAATTTTGCCAAACAAGGGTTAGCCTATTGCTTAATAGCTGAATTACAAATAAAAAACGAGCTAAAGTCAGGTGAATTAGTCAATTTATTACCTGAAAAACAAGTTATTCGAACACTATACTGGCACAGATGGTCGCTACTGAAAGGGTTATTTAAAAAAGTGTCTGATACAATAATAAAAGAAGGTAATAAAGTTTTAAGGTAATTATCTTTTAGTTAATTCAACAGCCAATAGCTTAAAAAGTCGTAAAAAATGAATAAAATTAGCGATAATTTATCAATGGATTTATTTGAAGGATCAGATCAATCATTAAAAAACTGGCTACACCGAGATGGTACAGTTAACTATTACGGTGTTGTATTTTCTCTTCGAACTGCAAATGCTTGTTATCAGCAACTATTAAATAATACTCCGTTTCGAAATGACGAAGCCGCTATGTATGGGAAACACATCATTACAAAACGAAAAGTGGCTTGGTATGGCTCTCAGCCCTTTAGTTATACTTATTCTAATGCGAGTAAAATAGCATTACCTTGGACACCATTACTATGTAAATTAAAAGAAAAAGTCGAGTTAGTTACAGGCGAAAGCTATAACTCATGTTTACTAAATTTATATCATGATGGCTCTGAAGGCTTGGGCTGGCACAGCGACAATGAAAAAGATTTAAAGCCTCATGGCGCTATTGCTTCTTTAACCTTTGGTGCTGAACGGAAATTTTCTTTTAAGCATAAAGAATCACAAGAAACGATCAACTTATTGTTACAGCATGGAAGTATTTTGGTGATGAAAGATGAGGTTCAGCGTTATTGGTTACACAAACTGCCGACAACAACTCAAACTCATTCACCTAGAATAAATTTAACTTTTAGAACAATTATTCTTTAGGTTAATTAAAGTCTAAGTATTTCCTCCCTCTAGATAGTAAAAAGGAAACATCGTTGTTTCCTTTTTACTCAGAGCAATTAAAAACGTCTACGTCTTCTACGTTTTTTCTTATCGTCATTATCTTCAAGTAAATCATCATCCATATTTATATCAGAATCAATAAATACTGGTTCTTCTTTAGGTACTTTGTCTAATTGTTTTAGTTGATCCGATAACCTCATTACAGGTTCTTCAGTTTTAGGTTTAAAAACAGACTTGAACTTATTTTTAACACCCATAAAAGCTTTATTTTCGCCATCAGCTAATTTTTCTTCTATAGGCTCATCAGTATGGCTTGAAGGTGATGTTTGTGTATTTGGCTCAGCACTTTCTTTTAAATGAACAACTTTCTCTACGGTCGTTTTATCAACAACAGCTGATTTGCCAACAGTTTTATGCGCTTCAGTTTTTACAACCTCTGGAGGACTAACCTTTACAGGCGTTTTTTTAACTGTTTCTTTTATTTGAACAACTTTATCTGCTGTATTGTTAAGCTCAGGCAATTCTTTAAGTTCTGATAATACTGCCGAATCTTCATTAGATTTACTTAAAACTAAATCGCCAAACTCTTCTACAACATCAATTATTTCATGTTTAGATATTTCAGATGCTTTAATTAGCTCTTTAAGCTGTTTAGTTACCAACTGATATTTTTTTTCTAAAGGTAAAATATTATCTTGCACGTCTGAAGATAAACTTTCCGTTAAATTTTTGTAGTTATTTATTTCTTTTTCAAAAGTATTAATATGCGCTTGAGTTTTTTTAATCTTTTCATCAATTAATACAACTTTTTTATTCAAATCACGTTTTTTAGTGACAAATTTATCTATTAACTCTTTTGAGACCTGAACTGCAGGTTTAGCGTCAGAAATAAATTCACTTAATTCTGGAATGAGTGCAACGGGTAACCACTGACTAAAAGAAGAAGTCCATCCATACAACTCATTATTTTTAGCAAGTAAAGAACTTGCATCATTTAGACTATATGGCCCTGTTACTTTGCCATTATCTGAAAAATACCATTTTTTCATAATTATTATCTTCTTGTTATTATAAACTAAATGTTAAAACTTATTTATAATCAAAAAACAAGTTCATCCTTTTTAAAGTCATCAATACTTTTTTGTAAAGCAGCATATTGTTTACGTACATTCTTGAGTGTGATTTCAACTTCAGTATTTAGCTTTTCTGTAAAGCTTTGATATGTATCAATATCATTATCAAGTTCAGACAGTGCCGCTCGAGTATTGCCTAGCGTATTGTCTATTCGGACTAATGTTTTAAACAATCCTTGCTCTTGGTTTTTATATTCTTCTATAAGCTCTTTTGGTAGAGCTACAGGGGGAATAGGGATAGATATTTCAACATCAAAATCATCAATACTATTCAGTGGCATCCAATGGGTAAAAGACGGATGCCAAACATATAAATCTAGATTTGAGTTTTCTGAAATATATGCTTGCGCTTCAGCAAAAGTGAAGGGGTTGGTGATCTCACCATTATTTGAAAAAAGCCATTTCTTCATTTTAATTTCTTCTTTATTTTATTTTTAACAGAAATTACATACCAACGAGGTATGTGTCCTTTTTTGGTATGTGTCCTTTTTTTAAACGTAAACTTATCAAGTTACATTAAATTATGCACCTATTATTTTAATAATTTTTTCAAATACCTACGCCATGGCAATTAAACATCACAGCGTAGGTGTAAAATTATTTAGCTATTTTTACTAGTGTGCCTTTTAATGCAACACCCGCCATAACGGCACCAGAACCACATTCAAATTCAGTTGCTGATGAAAAAGGTTGGTTTTTATAATTAGATGTAATGTTAATTACATCTGTCATTCCTTCTCTTACTGCACGTTCTTGTAACGCTTTTAATGCTGACAACATTGCCCACTCACATGCTTCTTGATCACTTTTCATAAAAGCATTGGTTTTTTTATTCGTAGACACTTCACCATACTTTGATTCAAATTTTGTTGGACTATTTTCAGCAAAATGCAATGGCACATCTAATAGTGCGTTTTTAGCTTTTTCACTTTCCAATAAAGATTGAATGTCATATCTATTACGATCATCTCGAGCTTGCGCTGATGATGTCATGACCAGAGTTACAATTGAAGCAATTACCAATTTACTTATATTCATTTTTTTATTCCCTTTAGTTGTCTAAAAATATATATGAAACAGCAATCCCAGCTAATAAGTTATGATTTTTTTTAACAAGGGGACTGTGTTCAAACGCTGTTTTATCAATATTGCTGTACCGAGTAAAAATACCTACCCAATAGTTATTTTTACGCCAAGTGCCACCAATTGCAAGCCTAAATCCTGCATATCCTGAACTCGCTGTATACTGCTGCCTTACATCAGTTTCATACTCAACCAGTACATCATAATAATAACCTGAGTATTGTGAAGAATTGTACAGTGCTGAAATCGATGAGTCGATAACCACATCACCACCCTGTACTTTTTGTTGTACAACATATTTTTGAGTTAAACTCAGTTGTGAAACCCAGCCAATATTATCGATATGTTTAAAGTCTGTTGCTATCGCTTTTCGAACAGACCAATCAATATAGAGCTTATTTTTGCTTTGGGTATCACCTTGAATATAATACTCAATAGAAGGGCCAATTTCACCCACCCAATCTAAATCAGGCATTCCCATTCGAGCTTTGTTATTTTCGCTATCAACAGGTAAATTTCCTGCCGCATCAAACGCTAAATGCCATTTTTTATTAGTAAAGATATTTCCTTCAAAGGCATTTCTATCAATTTTCAAATAATCATTTTTAAAATAGATAAAAGGAAATGGAAACAAATAAGCAGTAGACTCATCTGAACCTATATAATCATTAAGGTAAGTAACACCAGCTCCCATTCCAATAGAGTATTGAGCATTTTTTAAAAATGAGGATTCGTTTGCATTTACATTATGAATGTATGTAAATACAAAAAAAACAAAAGTAATAACCCTTTGATTAACGAGGAACATAAGTTTTATGAAATCCCGCCGTTTACAGAAATCACTTGTCGTGTAACGTAACCGGCATCATCCGAAATAAGAAAACCGACAGCACTAGCAACTTCTTCAGGTTTACCCATTCTTCTTAATGGGATCATGTTTTTAATATCACCAATCGCTAAATCATCTGTCATTTCAGTTTCAATTAAGCCTGGAGCTACACAATTAACGGTGATTTTACGTTTAGCTAATTCAAGCGCTAAGGCTTTTGTTGCGCCAATAACCCCTGCCTTTGATGCACTGTAATTCACTTGTCCACGGTTACCAATTTCTCCAGATAAAGAAGAAATAGTAATAATTCGACCACCTTTGCGTGCACTAACCATTGGCATAACAAGGGGGTGTAATACATTATAAAAACCATCTAAATTTGTATGAATAACACTGTCCCACTCTTGTTCTGTCATTGCTGGAAATGCCGTATCAGCTGAAATACCAGCGTTACATACAACGCCATAAAAGCTTCCAAATGATTCAATTTGCGCATCAAGCACTTGCTTCGCTAACTGTCTATCAGCAACATCAAACTGAACAACATTTGCTTTTACGCCTTTTTCTTCAACTAATGTTGCAACCGCTTTTGCACTGTTTATGTCTGAGCGACAATGTAAACAAATATCAAATCCCATATCAGCAAGCTTCAATGCTATAGCTTTACCAATCCCTTTACCTGATCCTGTGACTAAAACTCTACGATTCATTATTTATTTGCTCCACGCTAATAGCTTTTCTCGTAAAAGAGTTTCATGTTCAGCACATACTCTTAAACTTGCAGATACTTCTTCTAAAGTGATATTTTTACGTTTTTTACAAAACAGTACGGCTTTCATCGCAAACTCTCGCCATAAATCACCTACTTCGGTGGTAAATTGAGAGATTTGATGTAGTTCATCGTCTTTTAATAATTGCGAAGCTTCATCTAAAAAGCTTGCATACATAAACCTAAAGCCTGCACCGCCGGTGCCTATTTCTTCTTGCATTCTAACGATATTACTTAAAAACATGCCAACTTCTTGTTCTGGCGCGTTTTTGAGTTTATCTATTTTTTTAGCTAAGTGATAAATGCCTTTGATACCAAAAAAAGGCAGTATAAGACCATTCATCATTTTGGCTGTTTTTTTAATACTTTTTCTAATTTGTATAGCTAGATCTCCTGTTACTTCGGGTTTATCCATAACATACATTAAACCTTTTGCCGCCAGCATACCTTTAGCAAAACGCGCTTGTTTTAAGTTTTCTGCAGGACAAGTAACAACGTCTTCAAACACAGGATCACTGATCAGATAATCACCTGCTTCATTTTTTCCATATACCATTAAGTTATGTGCGTTAAATTGGAACCTCATATCTTCAGGAAAATAAGGTAACCAATAAACTGAAGTTTGTAGGCCCACTAACTTTCCATTTGCTAAAGCTTCATCTAATGCTTTCATTCCTTCGTCTTCATTTGAAAATTTTTGCGAAGTTAATTTCACATTAAGCTTTTTACACACTGAAGAGATAATTGACTTAGGCGGCATACGATAAGCAATAAGCGGTAGTCCGCCCACTTTAACCATAGGTAAATACACAAACATTAATGCTGAAGCTAAACCAAATACCATAGGTTCTGATAACTCATACCCTTGACTATTGAGCATGTTAGCCACTACGCCTGATTCACAATGAGAGGATTGACGATGAACAATATGATTTAAAGGCGCATTCATGATTTTATTACCGGTTTTTTAAGTTCTTCTAATGAAATATTAAACACAGTGCAGTATTTCATTAATTTTTTGTCTGATAATTTATTGAATGTTTTCACTGTGATATGACGCTTAATTTGCCATTGAAAAAAGCCAGTTGCATGAGCTAAAGACATTAAGTCGAAACGAAATAATGGAATGTAATAACCTAAAGGCGATACTTTTCCTTGTTGGTAATCGATTGTCGCTTGGGCTAATTGTTCATCTAAAGCTTTTACTGCCATTTCGGTTGCAAAGCCTTCTACTTCCCAGCCAGAAGATTTTACGCCTTCATAATGACCTTCGTCACCTACTGCATATATCAGCTTTTTATGGCCACTGTATGATTTACATGAGTCTTGAGGAACTTCTTCTTTTTTCATATTACACCACGGTTAATTGCATAAAGGCGCTTGAAAAGCGTCCACTTTCAGGAATATAACACAATATTTTTTGTCCTGGTTTAAGCGCTTTAGTTTTAAATAGTTCTTCTAACATAATAAAAATAGAGGCTGATCCTGTATTCCCTTTTTCAGTCAAATTAGTAAACCACTTTTCATACGGAATAGAAAAATCAATATTCACTAAACCTTCAAACAATCTTTCTCTGAAGTAATGGGAAGAATAATGAGGAAGGAAGTAATCGTAATCTTGCGCTACTATGCCTCTTTTACTGATAATTTGAGACAAAGCTTTTTCAACAGTGGTTCTTACAATATTTTCATTTAACAATTTAACGTCTTGCTTCACCGACATTATCGAGAGCTGTTCTCTTTGTTGAGCACTGTAATTCATCCAACCAACGAGTTGCCCATCTTTTTTGTCAGCTCCAGAATACATGCAAGCTTCCATTTCATTAGCAAAAGAAGATACATCAATCCAATCAATTTCTAACGAGATTCCTTTGGCGTTAGGTTCATTTGACACTAAAACAGAACCTGCGCCGTCACTTAACATCCAGCGTAAAAAGTCTTTCTCGAAAGCGATTTCAGGTGTTGTATTAAGCTGTGAAAGTTTATGTTCGCATTCAGCTTCAAAGTTCTCAGATTTCATAATACCTGACGCAAGTTCACTTGCTACCACAACACTTTTATTACTTTCACCGGCTTTAATATTTAAAAAAGCATATTTCAATGCAGTTATACCACATAAGCAAATACCTGACGTTGAAACAGCTTCACAAGGAGGGTTCTTTAATTCACCATGCACCATAACTGCATGATTTGGCATAACTTGATCTGCCATAGAAGTACTAGCAACTAAGCTATCAATAGCGTTTAGTTCAGCTTCAGAATTAAAAAGTTTACGTACGGCAGCTGCGGCTAAAGACGCATTAGTATAATTAAATTCACCTGTTTGAGGATCTATACCATAGTAGCGAGATTTAATACCGTTACTTCTTAAAATTACAGGTTTAGCACGAGATTTTTTACCTGCTATTTTACCAATAACTTCTTCCATATCTGAGTTTGAAACTTTCTCATTAGGAAGTACTGCTGAAATGTTATTAATAAATACACGTTTTACCATAGCTCGTTTACTCTCCTGAAGGTTGAGCATAATACTGTTTTTGTTTAGATATTTTATCTTTAAAAATTGAAGAAAGTAATTTAATAATTAATGCGGTAATAGGTACAACAGTAATAATTAAAGCTAATAAAAAAGTGGTATAAAAACATAACCCTAATTTTCGACGTATCGTATTTTGAGGACCTAAAAGCATTAATAACTTGCCCCAAACTTTAAAACTGCGATGCCCTATTTTTTCACTAAAAATAAATTTTTCATTTACTTTTACCGCTTGCAACCCTTGCATTATCGGTTCAGACAAATCTTTTTTATTTAGTTCAACGTCTTCAAATCGTTCAATAATCGCATCACCAAAACGTTTTGCATCCGTAATATCTTTATCTGAAACGCCTGCTTTTGGCACCCAAGACCATGATTTTTTCTTGCCAGTAAACATCCATAGAGGTGTAGCTAAAAAGCTAAAACCAGCGCCACATTCATCTGCCAGAACGATATTGTCAATTAACTTCGCGCCTAAATTATTCAATAAACCTTTCATTTTCTCTTGCGCAGTTAACCACATACCACGGCAACCCAGTACGGTAATAGTTGGCGTGTTTTTAAAAAGTATTTTGGCGTCTTCTGTTTGTAAGAAGCTTGATATAGGTAAAGAAGGCGACAAAAACCACACTTGATAAGACAAAATAATTAAATCGTATTTTTTATGGATAGGTGCACGCGATGATAATTCGATCGGCTTCATATAAACCGATTCAGGCATTATTTGAAAAAAATCAAAAAAAGACCAAGGGAAAGAATAGGCTGCTTTAGGAACAACTTGATGGTAATCAATATTAATGTCTTTAGCTGCTTTTAAAGGCCCTGTAATAGCGTTTGTTATTTGAGTTAATTGCCCTGTTTGCGAATAACCAATAACTAATACATTTCGCACTAAATAGTCCTTTTATTGCCCGATAAAATTAAGTGGCGTATCATAGCAAAACCTTTTGTAAATAAAAATGCCCTACTCGTGAACTTCAAGCCTCTCATATACTTATTTATATTTACATTCTTTTTTTTTAGTTTTATCTCACTCGCTACACCACAAGATAAAGCATTTAAGTTAGCCATCACCATCAAAAAATTAAAAACACTTGATGCGCCAATAACATTTGAATTATTTAAGATCGTTAATGAAAAGTCAGCACAATGGACGTTACTCAAGCCACTAAAAACAAAAACTATTACCTTAAATGATAATCAGCTTATTGTTTATTTTGATGGGGTAACGCAAGGGAAATATTCAATCAGAGCTTTTCAAGATATAAATAAAAACAATATATTAGATACGTCTATATCTTCAATTCCTAAAGAGCCTGTAGCTTTTTCACAAAACCCCAGTTTATTTAGCGGTGAGCCTACAATTGAAGATACAATGTTTTTGGTTCAATCGGATATGACGATACCACTTAATTTTAAGCATCCTAAAAAGAAGAAAAAGAAGAAACACAAGTGATACAACTCTCCCCACAAAGCTTTTATAAAATCGACAATTAAACAAAAGCTTTAGCGTTTTAAGTTAGGCCTTATATTTTTGAATAATAGCGTTGAAATCTACCGTACCTTTAACATAAGAGTTTTCAACTTTTGGTAAGTCGTTATAAGCATCATGAGCATAATCTCTTATTTTAGCTACATTCGATTTTTCAGAGACAATTTCCATAACTTGAGTGTAACGTCCATTATTAAGAGCACCTAATGCTCGGCAAATCCAAGCCAGTGGATCAACTTCGTATGCTGCGGCTTTGGTATGGTTATTGAGAATAAACTCGCTTAAAGCATCGGCAATATCACTATCAACCTCGCCATTAGCTTGAACTCTTTGAGCAATGGCTTTTATTGAACGTAAGTCTCCTTTTGCAATAGCAAACAAGGTACGTTCTTTTTTGTTTAAGCTCGCTTTAGGTACAACAGATTTAATTTTTAGCGGCTTGTTTACTTCAGGTTTATTTACTGAAGATTTATTTACTGCAGTTAAATCTATACTCCCTCTTTTATATTCATCTTGGCTTTTAGGGAGTTTTTTAAAAGAACTTTTGGCGTATTTTCTTAATTTTTTATGAGTTTTACTATTCGCTATATTTATAAGTAAATTTCTATAACGTCCATCGTTTGTCGCCGCTAACGCTTTACATGCCCAAGATAAAGTATCTACTTCAATAGATAGCGCATTTTCATATTTAGATAATAATATTTCAGCTAATATATCAGCATTATTTCGAGTGTTTTCACGACCTGCAGCCATTGTTTGAGAAGCTATTTTTATTTGAGATAAGTTACCCGAAATAAGTTGCTGATAAACATCAGCTTTGGCTATGAAGCTAAACGAAATAATAAATAATACTAAAGCTGACGTTAATAATTTTTTCACAAATAGTCCTTTAAAAATACGATGTACCGAATGTAAATAGGCTTAAAAATTTATTTTACTTCTTTTCTTCAATTAAATCTAAATCAACACTTTCTATTTTTTCAAAACGGTTTGATATTTTATCTGCTGAGGTATGAATCTGCTTAACATCATTTGCCGCTTGATCTATATGTTTGGCTAAGTTATTAAATCGACTTCTAAAGCGCCCAAAATCATCCGACAAACCTGATAAATGAGCTTGTATTACATGAATTTGTTTACGTGTTTCTTCGTCTTTCAGTACTGATCTAGACGTAGTTAATATAGCCATTAACGTTGTTGGCGACGCTAACCAAACGCGTTTTTTATTAGCGTAATCAACCAAGTCACTTTGATGAGCATGTATCTCGGCAAAAATAGCTTCAGCAGGAATAAACATAATAGCGCCGTCTGAGGTTTCTTTATCTATTAAGTATTTATCGCTAATGTCATTTATATGTTTTTTAATATCCACTTTAAATTGACGTTCAGCGGCTTTTCGATCGTAATCACCTAACTGATTATCTGCCATTTTTTTATAACTTTCTAATGGGAACTTGGAATCGATAACTACATTACCCGTAGGTTTGGGCAACATTAATAAACAGTCTGCTATTTTTCCGTTTGATAAAGTATGCTGCAATGAAAAATGTTGTTCTGGTAACACGTTTCTGATTAACGCGGTAAGTTGTACTTCACCGAAAGCCCCTCTTGAACGTTTGTCTGCAAGTACTTCTTGTAGGCTCACAACATTGGTTGATAACTCGGTTATTTTCTTTTGAGCATCATCAATAAGCGCGAGTCTTTTCAAAATATCATTAAAGGTTTTAGTGGTTTTTTCAAAGCCTTCCGCTAAGCGTTGCTCAACTTGCGCGTTAATTTCTTTCAGTCTTTTATCGGTTGACTCAGTGAGTTTTTCAATACCTTGGCTTAATTGTACAGCAGACGATTCAAGAGATTTAGCGAGTTCTTGGCGATTAGATTGACTTGCTTTAGATAAATGTTCAACAAGTTGGTCAACGGCTTTATGTTGATTTTGACTAAACTGCTGTTGGTGTTCATGTAGCGCTTTAAGAATTTGTTCACTGAATGTATTTTGTTGCTGTTGTTGCTGCTGGCTTTGCTCTAATTGCTGACGCATGAGTTTCATTTTCAGATCAGCAATTTGTTGTTCCATGTAAGGTTTAAATGAATGCGTAATTTGACTTAATTGGCTTAATTCAACACCTCGTTCAATACTATTTTGTTTGGCTAAGGTTTGATCATTTATTAACTGAAATAAATGTTCGTTAATTAAAGACACTTTCGATCGCTGACTAAAATACTGAACGATATTAATAACAAAGATCACAACAAGTAATATAAAAATTCCTACTGTTGAATACTCGTTTAACAACCTAAATAACTCGTCTATTTGCATACCTGTCCAAAACTGTATAAATAACCAGTTTAATTAGAGCATATTTTCTTTCTAAGATTAAGTTTAATTCGTTAATAATGTGAAGTTTATTTAAATAAGCCAAAAGCTTGGTCATAGTTTAAAACAACTATGACGACTTTGATTAAAAATAGTTTTATGATTGGCTGTAACGCTGCTAGTACTAAAGGCTGTGAGATAGCTTTACAAGTAATTAACCATTAGGCTGACTAGAATGGTCTTATACCCGTTACCAATCAAGGGACTATTTCAGAGCACTTGAATGCTTACGGGTATAAAACTTCGCTAGATACCAAAATCTCAATATCCAGCGATATTTCAAATACGCTATAAAATTAAATGTGATGCGTTAACATTTCATCATGCTTAGCTAAAACCTCAGTATCATCTTGAGGTGCCAATTTACTTACCACATAAATAACTAAAGAACATAAAATAAACCCAGGAACGATTTCATACATTACTGAACTTAATGACTCACCATTAATAGTGATAGGAACATAGACCCATAATAATACAGTTATCGCTCCTGTTATCATTCCAGCTAAAGCAGCATTTTTGGTCATTTTTTTCCAATATAAACTACCAATAACAACAGGCCCAAAAGCGGCACCAAAACCTGCCCAAGCGTTACTCACTAATGATAAAATAGATGAGTCTCGATCGTAAGCTAAGTAAATTGCAACTAACGCCACTAAACACACAGATATACGTCCTACGAATACTTGTTGCTTATCTGTAGCATCGCGGTGTAAAAATGTTTTATAAAAATCTTCAGTTAAAGAGCTTGATGTAACCAATAGTTGGGAAGAAATGGTACTCATAATGGCAGCTAAAATTGCTGCTAATAAAAACCCAGCAATTAATGGACTAAATAGAATTTGAGACAAGAGAATAAAAATAGTTTCAGGGTCATCAAGCTCTATGCCGGTTTTGGCCACATAAGCAATACCAGAAAAGCCTGTAGCCATAGCTCCAATAATAGAAACAATCATCCAACTCATGCCAATACGACGAGCTGTAGGCATATCTTTAACACTACGAATAGCCATAAAGCGAACAATGATATGAGGTTGACCAAAATAACCTAACCCCCAAGCCATCGCTGAAAGAATACCAATTAAGCTCACCCCACTAAAAACATCTAACAAGGCAGGATTTATGGTATTAATGCTTGAATGCATTTCTGATAAGCCCCCTACTTCACTAATCGCTACTATGGGCACTAAGACCAATGCAACAAACATTATACAGCCTTGAACAAAATCAGTTAGGCTCACAGCTAAAAAACCACCAAATAATGTGTACGCTACAACAACACCCGCTGTAACATATAAGCCAACTTCATAATTTAAACCAAAAGAACTTTCAAATAACTTGCCACCAGCAACAATACCACTTGAGGTATAAAGCGTGAAAAAAACAACAATAACAATCGAAGAAACTATCCTTAACATGCGTGACTTATCATTAAAGCGATTTTCAAAAAAATCGGGTAATGTAATTGAATCATTAGCCACTTCAGTATAAGTTCTCAAGCGAGGCGCAACGATAATATAATTTAAAAATGCGCCTATAACTAAGCCTATTGCAATCCATAAACTACTCAGACCTGAAATATACATAGCGCCAGGTAAGCCCATTAACATCCAACCACTCATATCAGATGCTCCAGCAGAAAGCGCAGCAACACTTGGGCTTAAGCTTCTCCCGCCAAGCATATATCCGGAAACATCATTTGTTGATTTATAATACGAATAAAGCCCTATACCAAGCATTGCACTAAAATAAAGACCTAAAGAAAAAAGTGTTTCAAATTCC
Source organism: Pseudocolwellia sp. G5-9 (assembly GCF_055808995.1). Classification (NCBI taxonomy): domain Bacteria; kingdom Pseudomonadati; phylum Pseudomonadota; class Gammaproteobacteria; order Alteromonadales; family Colwelliaceae; genus Pseudocolwellia; species Pseudocolwellia sp. G5-9. The sequence continues at coordinate 102,364 of NZ_CM147893.1, read as the reverse complement.
AAAATAATTTCCACCGTTATAATTATATTTTAATTGTGTACGTAAATTTATTTATCAATACAGTTAAAGAGTCTATCTAACAACTAATCCATACATATTTATCAAAATATTTATAATCATCAGCTTTTATCAACAAACATAACCTTCTATAAAATATAGCTTAAGAAATTTTCGATTATAATCTATTTTTGTTATACGCTATATTTAAATACATTCATCCCCTATCAAGATGAACATTTTGTCACCTTGAATGTGACTTGAATATTCATTTCTATGTAATATTTTTTTATCGTTTTTACTAAAATAATTACGGATTAAGCCGTAACTAAACTCTTTAATAAAATAGCGTATTATTGGAAACATTAAATGCCAACAAATAAGCAGTCGAACAATCAAGTTTTAGCCGCTTTTCAATCATGTAGAGATGGTTTAGTGCGTTCGATTATGAAGATGAGTGTAAAACAACAAGATGTTGATGATATTTTACAGGAAACATTTATTAGGGTTTTAAACTCTAATGCTAAACAACAAATAAAATCCCCTAAAGATTACCTATTTGTTGTTTCAAGAAATTTAGTTCTAAAAAAATTAATACAACAATCAAAAGAAATACATACAGAATTAGATGAGGCTTTACTAGAAGACGATGTTGATAATAAAGTTGAAAAAGAGCTATACCAAAAACGTAAGTTTGAGCGTTTTAGTAAAGTATTAAGTTCATTACCTGAAAAAAACCGTCGGGCGATATTGTTAAGAAAATTATACTGCTTAAGCCATAAAGAAATAGCAAAAAAAATGGATGTATCAGTTAGTTCAGTTGAGAAATATATTGCTACAGGCTTAAAACAGTGCAAACAATCACTTTATGCACAAGGATATGAAATCAATGAACTTGAACTTCCAACACAGCTACATCAATCAAACAAAGAGCGTATAAAATGAATCCAAGCAATAAAGTAATTCCACTTCATTCAGAGAATACGATTGATGACGAAGCGTCTATTTGGTTAGTACGACTAGATAATGGTAATTTATCTGATCAATCAAGAAAAGAGTTAAAGATCTGGTTAGCAGCAGATAAAAGACATCCTATAGCATTAAAAGCTATGGCTAACATTTGGGATGATATAGATGAAGTACTTATTAATATTGATAATGATAATGAAAGCTCGTCAAAAAACACATATTTATGGTCAGTCTTAAAGCCTATTTTTGCACCTTATGTTTTAGCCGCAAGCATGAGTTTTTTAGCTGTTTTTATTTGGTTAGCGATACCTAATAATGTGCAAAAAAATTCATATGCTACTTTAGTAGGACAACAAATGAATGCAACATTTGATGACGGTTCAATCATACACTTAAATACTAATAGCCGAATTGAAACTGAATTTTCTGATGATAAACGTATAATTAAATTAATAAAAGGAGAAGCTTTATTTGAAGTTGCACATGATCCTAATCGCCCATTTATTGTGTATGCTGGAGATCGTCTAGTTCAAGCTATAGGAACAAAGTTTGTCATTCATTTGGAACCTGAGAATATTCAAGTCACGGTTACTGACGGTAAAGTTAAAATGTCAAAAGTAGCACTTAATACTAAATTAACCGATATTGAAGAGTTAAATAATACAACAATTAATAAAGATGACGTTTATATTGCTAAGGGTGAAAAAGTTATAGTAGCCAGTGATCAATCTCCAAAATTAACACGTATTAACCCTGAAAATATCAAACGTGAACTTTCATGGATTGATGGAAAATTAGTATTTGATAATAAAGAGTTTGCAGATGTCATTAAAGAAATTAACCGTTATGTAAACATAGAGATTGTACTAAAAGATCCCTCACTGCATAACATACGAATAAGTGGCCGTTTTGACTTAGAAGATAGTGAAGCGCTAATTGAAGCTATAGAACTTTCTTTTAATATGAAGTCTCAGCGCCTTGATTCAAATAAAATATTGCTTACTAAAAAAACATAACCACCTTAAAAAATAAAATAACATAAATTATCAGTACCTTAGGCTTTATAATAAAAGTGATAAAGCCTAAAAGCCCCTATTATTTTGTCAGATTAATGGTTACAGAAACATTCTAAATATTTAAGAAAAATCTTTTATACCCGTTTTATTACATTATCTACCTAACCCTATCGATACAAGACATTCATACCAATTTGAATAATTAACCCAAATCCGGGTTAACTAGCAATAACAAGTACAAAAAAATAAACAATAAAATCAACAACAAAAAAATTAAAAATAAAAAAAACAAAAAATAAATAAGTTTTTTTACGGATTCCCATACATATTGGCTCTTTAGAACTAAGTTGCAAATGTTAAATAAATAGCAACTGAACTAAATAATTAAAAAATCAATAATAAGAATTAGTCTTCAAATTTAATAAGGGAAAAATATGTCTATAAAATTTCGTAATACTACGTTAGCGCTTGCTGTGAGTGTTGCTCTAGGAACAACCGCTGTTTCTGCTGCTGAGAATGAAGCCGGCGCAAAAGAAGAAAAAGTTGAACGTATCGCTGTAGTAGGCTCACGTGGTGCGCCTCGCTCAGTAAATGATTCACCCGTTCCCGTTGATTTAATTGGAGCTGACGAATTAGGTAAAGCAGGTAACACTAATATGCTAGACCTTATTAAAGGAACCGTTCCTTCTTTTAACGTTCATGAAAATCCTATCTCAGATGCGGCTAGTTTAGTAAAACCCGCTAACTTACGTGGTCTTTCATCTGACAGTACATTAATCCTAGTTAACGGCAAACGTCGTCATCGTGCCTCTGTTATTGCCTTATTAGGTGGTGGTATTAATGATGGTGCACAAGGTCCAGATATTTCTGTTATTCCAAGTGCTGCGTTAAAGCAAGTTGAAGTATTACGAGATGGTGCTGCGGCACAATACGGCTCAGATGCTATTGCGGGTGTAATGAACTTTGTTTTAAAAGATGATGATGAGGGTGGAAACCTTACGGTGCGTCATGGTTCATACTACGAAGGAGATGGCGATACTACAGAAGTGTCCGGTAACATAGGCTTACCATTATCTGCCAATGGCTTTGCTAATTTAAGTTTTCAATATAAAACAGCTGATGCTACAAGCCGAAGTGTACAGCGTGCTGATGCCGCCGCTTTAATCGAAGCCGGTAACACGGATGTTGATAGTTTAGCTCAAGTTTGGGGCTCTCCTGAAGTAGAAGATGATCTGACTGTTTTTGGTAACTTTGGTCTAGATTTAGGAAATGGTAAAGAAGCTTACATGTTTGGTAACTTCTCTGAACGTAACATTAAAGGTGGTTTTTACTACCGTAACCCACATACTCGTAGTGGTGTATATAGTAATGGTGATACAGACGGCGTAGATACAAATGGTGATGGTAAAATCAATGGTGATATAGTTAATGGCGTTCAAGATGAAAACTATCAACCTAACATTCTTATTGCTGATTTAGATGGGCTTGATAATGGTATTGCTTGTCCTACAGTTAATGTCACCAGTAGTAATGTGTTAACACAAAGTGATTACGCTTTAATTGCGGATGATAATACAGCCGTTGGTCAAAACTGTTTCGCATTTAATGAAATGTTACCGGGTGGTTTTACACCTAACTTCGGTGGTAACATCGTTGATACAGCTATTACTATGGGGACTCGTGGTGAGATAAGCGATACACTTAAATATGATGTAAGCGGCTCAGTTGGTTTCAACGAATCCACTTATGTTATCTATGATACGCTTAATGCTTCTTTAGGTCCTGTCACTCCGCGTGACTTTAGTCCGGGTAAACATACTCAATTAGAAAAATCATTTAACATTGATTTAGTGAAAGAATTTGAAGCAGGTATGGAGTCTCCATTAATTGTTGCTGGGGGTTACGAATGGCATTCAGAGTCATTTGAAGTGACTTCAGGTGATGTCGCGGCTTTTGAAGCGGGTCCATTAACTTCTCAAGGTTTTGGTATTGGTTCAAATGGTTTCCCTGGTTTTAAACCTTCTGCCGCCGGTAAATTCTCTCGTCAAAACTATGCTTTATATGTCGATGTAGAAGCACAATTTACTGAAAATTTCTTAATGGGCGCAGCTTTACGCTATGAAGATTACAGCTCATTTGGTGATACAACAAATTACAAGTTAACAGCTCAGTACAATATTACTGATGAGTTCTCACTTCGAGGCTCATTAAGTACAGGTTTCCGAGCGCCTACAGTTGGTCAAGCTAACTATTCAAATGTACAAACAAACTTAAGTGATGGTGTGTTAAGCGACTCAGCCCTACTACCACCGACAAACCCAGTAGCGATCCAATTAGGCGCAACAGAGCTCACACCTGAAGAGTCTGAAAGTTATGCTTTTGGTGCTGTATGGGATATTAATGGTTTCTATTTCACATTAGATTACTATAACATCCAAGTTGAAGATCGTATTTCTCAATCAGCTAAATATAATTTAGACGATAATGATAAAGACGTATTAAAAGCGGCAGGTGTACCCAATGTTGACTCTATTCAACAAGTGAGTTTCTTTACTAATGATTTTGATACAACCACTCAAGGGGTTGATTTTGTAGCGAACTACTCAACTTCATTGCTCGATGGTGATACAACGTTTGCATTAGCTTATAACTGGAATGAAACTGAAGTTGATAAGTTTTCTCCTGAAATTACGGGTGATTTCAAAGTATCTCGTTTAGAAAATGATTTACCGAACCATAGAGGAACATTTACATGGTCTCAAGGTTGGGAAATGATTAGTATGTTTACTCGTGTAAACTACTACGGCAAATATCAAGGTGTTCATGTTGATTATGATGCCACTATCAAAGAAGGTGATGCTGCAGTAACTGTTGATGTTGAAGTGAGTTACTTTGTAAATGACGATATTACTGTTTCTTTAGGGGCTCAAAACATTTTTGACCAAGAAGCAGAAAAAATTGATTGGTCTGGTGATAACAACAATTGGGGGGGCAAATATTATGAAACCTCTCCATTTGGCTTTAACGGTGGTTTCTACTACGTAAAAGCATCTTATAACTTTTAATCAATAAATAAAGTAAATTTGTTCTTATAAAAATCTCAGCTTCGGCTGAGATTTTTATATTTAAGGCACTGACTAATACCATCACATTTAATTAATAAAACAACTCAACTTTAATAAAACAACTCAGCTAGGGTCTGCTGCTCTTTGCTGATTTTTTTACAGCAGTTTATTAGCCTTTTATACAAGGCAGAGCATATGTTTGTCGTTATCTAACCTGAACTCGGTTTAAGATACACTTAACACATTGAAATATAATAAAAAACAATTTCATTGTTCCTCTAGTTTGCTAATTTTTCTTAATTCAAGGAAAATTTCGCGTCAATACTCCCCTATTACAAGTAAATTTAACGCAGAAGTTAGGAAAACTAGCTGCTAGAGAAGCATTTGTTAAGCCAAGCTCAGGTTATCTACTCTAATAGGCGATAACGTAGTAGAAATGGCTAATAAACGCTATCCTACGGATCTATTTCTTGCTCATTGTTGCAGAAATTTACATAGCACAACTAGGCAACATTTCTTGCACCGCGATCAACAAGCATTTAATTCGAACAAAATTTAAACATAAAAGTTCAATAGACCCTAATTAACCTCAGCTCGGGATAAGCAAAGTTACTCAACAAGCTATTTTTATGCCTAACTTCGTTGAATTTATTACTAATAGCTAGCTATTAGATAGAAAAATTCGCCTTGTTATACACAAAAATATCAATGTTGAGAGACTAATATAACTTAGGAAAACAACGATACAGATTAAGCCTTTGATAAATAATAGTTTTAATTTATTATCTAACATTCATTAACCCGAGTTGAGGTTAATTAAAGCTATAGCCAATAGTCGAAATTCTTTCATGATGATAAGATAACAGTAATACTGGCTAGCATGATGTTGTTGTCACACTGAAACAGTTGATTGAAGATGCCAATAGTTACCATATACAACAAAGAAAAATAATCAAAACATTCACTCAAACAGCGAGATAAGTATTAAGTGTTAAGTCGCCGATTAAAACATAATAAAGAAAAAAATATTCAGTTTCATATTATGTTTTTCTTATTATGGTTAGGCAATACTCTAGTGTGTCAAGCTGCTGAACGTTACCACTTTAAATTACCAGCAATGGATGCGGCTACCGCTCTCAATAAATTAGCTGATATCTCTGGCTATTCTCTTTTATACCCCTTTGATGACTCAATTGTTGTCATGACTAACCCTATTATAGGTACTTATTCACTGGAAGATGCTCTCACAAAGATTCTTTTAAATACTCCTATCAATGCCATTGCGACTAAAAAAAGAGTCATTGCTGTATCATCTGTTTTAAATAATTTCGAAGATTTAAAAAACAAGGTAATTAAAACAACCCCCACCTTACCCACTACTAACTCAGCTTCGTTCCCTGAATCCCCTTCTAAAAATTCTACAATAGAAATCGAAGATGAACGTATTCAAATTACAGGTTCACGTCGAATAAATCGTTCACCTAATGAAGCACTAGCACCATTAGATATTATTAATAAACAAGATTTAAAAACACGAGGTAGTCTCGATATTATATCGACACTCTCCACTGTTATGCCTTCGTATAACGTAAATCAGGAAGCCATTAGCGATGCAGGTACTATAGTAAGACCCGCAAATATTCGAGGGTTACCTACTGATAGTATTTTAATATTAGTTAATGGTAAACGACGTCATCGTAGTGGTGCTATTTATGAATACATTTCAGGATTAAATGTAGGGGCCCACGGAGTGGATTTAGAGCCTATACCTAGTATTGCTCTTAAAAGTGTAGAAGTTTTAAGAGATGGCGCTGCTGCGCAATATGGATCAGATGCTATAGCTGGTGTGATTAACTTTCGATTAGAAAACAGTGCCGAGGTCAATCGTATTGAAGTGCATACGGGTCAATATTATAAAGGGGATGGTGCTCAATATAAGCTATCTGGTATTTTAGGAACCACTATTAATGATAGTGGTACAGCCAATTTATCATTCGAGTTTTCAGAAAGTAATCCCACATCTCGTGGGGTTCAAGATCCTGCGGTTCAAAGCTTAATTGATAGTGGTATTAGCGAAAATGATATACAAGATCCTGTAGTACCCTGGGGAGCCCCGGATATTGCTAATAACCTAAAACTGTTTGGCAATGTAGAAATAGATGTTGGGGATAACAACAATTATAAGCAACTTTATCTTTTTGGTAACTGGGCGCAACGTGATGTAAATGGCAGTTTTTTTTATCGTAACCCTAATACAAGAGCAAGTATATTTACTAACCCAGACAATGGTACTCGCCTATTCTTTGACATGACTAATAATCAAACAGGGAACTGTCCAGTACCGACTATCCCTGGCAGTAGTGGCGATGCTGAAGCCTTAGCAGCAGTTATAGCCAATCCTAATTGTTTTTCTTTTAATGAACGTTTTCCAGGTGGCTTCACCCCTATATTTGGCGGTAAAGTAACTGATGGTAGTATAGTGGCGGGTATACGGGGCTCGTTAAATAACAATGACGCTGAACTAACTTATGACATAAGTATGGCCGTAGGTAGAAATCATATTGATTATGAATTATTTAACAGTGCTAATGCCTCGTTAGGTGAAAATTCACCAAAAGATTTTAAATTAGGTTCTCAAATTCAAACAGAGCGTGTATTCAATACTGACTTTACCTATCCTATTGATGTTGGTTTTGAATCTGAACTCAATGTTGCCTTTGGTTACCAAAACTACTTTGAACAATTTGAAGTTGTCGCTGGAGATAGTGCATCTTATGAAATAGGCCCTTTTTCGAGTAATGGTGAAGCCATAGGTTCAAACGGTTTCCCTGGTTTCTCACCAGATACTGCTGGTATTAACGTTCGTACATCAAATGCCGTATATTTAGATATTGAAGCCGACGTAACTGAAGCTCTTTCGGTATCATTTGCGATAAGGTATGAAAAAATAGAAAAAATAGGTAATACTTTTGACGGTAAGCTTTCTACCCGTATACAGCTTACCGATGAAATTGCATTACGTTCAACGCTAAGTACTGGCTTCCGTGCCCCCACTGTTGGCCAGTCAACTCTTCAACGTATATCCACATCCAATTCGATCGAAAATAATGTAGTTGTTCAACAAGGCTCACAATTAATAAGTGCTTTGAGCCCTATTGCAACGGCACGTTCAGGAGGAAAGCTTGAACCAGAAACAGCCACTAGTTTTAGCTTCGGTATATTATCTGAAATAAGCCCTGTTAATGTTACTTTGGATTATTTTTATATTGATGTAGATGATAGATTATCACTATTTACGAGTGAAATAGTGGCAAGTGACACACCATTATTATCTATCTCAGGAATTAGTTCAAACGTAACCAACATTCAATATTATGCTAACGATTTCAACTCAGTAACTCAAGGCATTGATTTAGTAGTCAGTTTACCATTTGAATTTATGGGGGGAAGCGATATTTTATCGTTAGCGTTTAATTATACTGACACAGAACTAGATGTTACTAATCCTAAAAGCCCCATATCAAATGCTAATGTACGTAAAGAACGTGAAGATGGAATTCCAAAAACTAGAGGTGTATTAACATATTCACACTCACAAGAAGCATTACATACAATGTTTCGTATAAATTATTATGGAAGTTTTTATAATGCACAATTTAATGATGTATCTCTGCTTGAAAAAGTTGATCCTGTTATCATAACTGATATGGAAATTTCATATGATATTACAGATAATATAGAAGTTGCTTTGGGCGCTAAAAATATCTTTAATGTATTTCCAGATGAATATAGTCAAGGGCGTAAATCTGGATTTTTAGGTGCTATATACCCTTTAAACTCTCCGAGTGGCTTTAATGGTGGTTATTATTACCTTAGTATGGGGTGGGATTTCTAATCTAAAAAAACGACAACAACAGTAATAAAGTTATGTTTTTCATAAAGATCAAATATAGCTATAAAACAATATTATTTTACGCTTCCTGTTTTTTAAGCAATAAAAAACGCCATAAGTTTTACCTTATAGCGTTTTAGTAAAGCTAGATAAGCGTTAACTAAAGATTTTAGCCTTTAGTTTTCTTGTCTTCTTCTTCAATATTTAATTTCCAAATTTGAGGACCAGTAACATGTGCTGATTCACCTGTAGAATCTACAGCAACTGTTACAGGCATATCTTCAACTTCAAATTCGTATATTGCTTCCATACCCATGTCTTCAAAGGCAACCACTTTCGCTTTTTTGATTGCTTTAGACACTAAGTATGCAGCGCCACCAACGGCCATTAGGTAAACTGACTTATGGTTTTTAATGCTTTCGCACGTTGCAGCACCACGTTCAGCTTTACCAATAGTACCTAACAAGCCTGTTTCAGCTAGCATCATTTCAGTAAATTTATCCATACGTGTTGCGGTTGTTGGGCCAGCCGGACCAACCGCTTCGTCGCCAATAGCATCTACTGGTCCAACGTAGTAAATAAACTTGTCAGTAAAGTCTACGGGTAACTTCTCACCTGCTGCTAACATTTCTTGAATGCGTTTATGAGCTGCATCACGACCTGTTAAAATAGTACCCGAGAGTAAAACAGTTTCGCCTGTTTTCCATTCGCTAATATCAGCTTTCTTAAGCTCATCCACATTAACACGACGTACGTTTTCACCTACTTCCCATGTAATTTCAGGCCAATCTTCTAATTTAGGTGGCTGAAGATCCGCAGGACCTGAACCGTCTAAATGAAAGTGTACATGGCGAGTTGCCGCACAGTTAGGGATCATAACTACAGGTTTAGATGCCGCATGAGTTGGCACAGAGTTAATTTTAATATCAACAACCGTTGTTAAACCCCCTAAACCTTGAGCACCAATACCTAATTTATTTACGCGTTCAAAAATTTCTAAACGTAGTTCTTCTTCCGCATTTTGTGGGCCACGGTCAATAAGTTCTTGAATGTTTACAGGGTCCATTAAGCTTTCTTTAGCCAATACACCTGCTTTTTCAGCCGTACCACCAATACCTATACCTAACATTCCTGGAGGACACCAGCCTGCGCCCATAGTTGGTAACGTTTTAACAACCCAATCAGCAATTGAATCGCTTGGGTTTAACATTACCATTTTAGATTTGTTTTCTGATCCGCCGCCTTTCGCTGCGATCATAATTTCAATACCGCCGCCAGCAACCATATCAATATGAACAACCGCTGGTGTATTATCTTTCGTATTAATACGTTTACCCGCGGGGTCTGCAACAATAGAAGCACGTAAAGGATTATCAGGATTCATATAAGCACGACGTGTGCCCTCATCAACCATTTGCTGAACGGTTAAATCAGTTTTATCCCACTGAACATCCATACCTACTTTCACAAAACACGTAACAATACCAGTATCTTGACAGATAGGACGTTTACCATGGGCAGACATACGAGAGTTAATAAGAATTTGTGCAATCGCATCTTTAGCGGCTTGGCTTTGTTCTTTGTTGTATGCTTTTTCTAATGCTTGAATAAAATCAAGCGGATGATAATAAGAAATATACTGAAGTGCATCTTCAATGCTATCGATGAGGTCTTGCTGTTTGATAATAGCCATAATTTACCTTTGTCACATTTACCTTGAATTTAGATAAACCCTATGAATAAAGAATTCATGAGAGGAATTAGTTGAAACTTATAATTTTGCCGATATGATACCTTGCTTACTAAGGTGCTGCTACTAACTTATAGAAGTATCTTAATTCAGTTTAGTAATATTAATTATTCACCTTATAATTAAACATTCATCTTATAAAAAGTATGCAGCCTTTGTTAAAACAACACACTCATTCATCTCATCCTATAAATTCAGCCGTTGAATTAACTTCTAACGTCATTATTTTTGATGACAATATTGTGTCTAGTGATATTTTTACACACTTATCAAATTTACCTTGGGCAATGTGGCTAGATTCTTGTGATAACAATCATGTTGATAGTCAGTTTGATATTTTAGTGTGGGATCCTGTTGTTACTTTAGCAACAAAAAACAAAACAACCAAAATAGTGAATGTTGCAAATAACTCAACAATAACAAGTACTGAAGATCCACTTTTCTTGGTTAACCAAGCTATTGAAGAAACCTTTTCAAATATTAACATTTCAGCATCAATAAAATTTCCATTTAAAGGAGGCGCTGTCGGTTATTTTGCTTACGATTTAGGAAGAGAATTTGAAGTATTACCTGAGCTTTGCGAGCAAGATATTCATATTCCCGAAATGTCGGTAGGTATATACAACAAAGCAATAATTTTTGATAACAAAACACAGGTTTTTCATTTGCTTTGTTTAGAAAACGAAAGAAAACAAACTGAAATCGATCTTTTTGCTCTAATTAAAACAGCCAATCAAAGCAAGAGATTAGAATTTACATTAGATTCTGATTGGTTATCAAATATGACCCAAACAGAATACGCGCAAAAGTTTAATCAAGTACATGAATACTTATTAGCGGGGGATTGTTACCAAATAAATTTAGCACAACGTTTTTCAGCCAGTTATTCTGGCGACGAATTTCAAGCGTATAAAACCCTGCGTGAAGAAAACAACGCCCCTTTTTCGGCTTTCATACGCCTTGAAGATGCGGCTATTTTAAGTATATCTCCTGAACGATTTTTACAACTTAACGAACATCAAGTTCAAAGTAAGCCAATAAAAGGGACACGCCCAAGGCATCACTTACCTGAGCTTGATCAACAAGCCGCAGAAGACCTAAAAGCTTCTGCAAAAGACAAAGCTGAAAACCTAATGATTGTTGACCTACTTCGTAACGATATCAGTAAAGTATGCGAAGCAGGATCTGTTGTTGTACCTAAGTTATTTGATATAGAAAGCTTTCCCGCGGTACACCATTTGGTTAGCACAGTTGAAGGAAAACTCTCTGCGCAATTTAACGCAACAGACTTATTACGCGGTGCTTTTCCCGGTGGCTCAATTACTGGCGCTCCTAAAATTAGAGCAATGGAAATTATTGAAGAATTAGAGCCTCATAGACGAAGTGTATATTGCGGCTCTATCGGTTATATTTCTGCCTGTGGCAATATGGACACTAGCATAACGATTAGAACCTTAATTTGTGAAAACAATAAAATATATTGCTGGGCGGGTGGCGGTTTAGTTGCAGATTCGGTTCTCGCTGATGAATACCAAGAAACCTTCGATAAAGTGAATAAAATCATACCTGTACTTAAAGGGACATTTTTTCATTCAAAAACTTAATAATTAACATACTGCTTTTGAATTAGATTGTTAGCCAAACTTAAGTTAAGCTAAAAGTATTTATAAATAACACCTTTTTAATCGAGTCCTTAATGACAAAAGACGAATTTTTACTTAAGTATTCATTAAATAAGCGCTCTGATTCCTTACATAAATACCAGCACCACAAACCGCTGAAAGAAGCTGCAGTACTTATTCCTCTTGTTGACGATGGTGATCAGTTAAACGTAGTACTAACTAAACGCTCACTAAATTTAAGGCATCATGCAGGTCAAATTAGCTTCCCGGGTGGAAAGGTTGAAAAAACAGATACCAACTTAATTGATACCGCATCACGAGAAACCTTCGAAGAAATAGGCGTCCCACCTGAGTTAATTAATATTGTAGGGAGCTTACATTCTTATCAGGTCATTTCAGGTTTTATTGTAACGCCTTATATTGCTTTTATTCCTAACGATTATGAATTCATTAAAGATACCAATGAAGTAAGTGATATATTTCAAGTACCGTTAAAGTATTTTTTAGATACATCAAACCACATAGCAATTAACGTACAACGTAAAAGCTTTTCCCATAATGTGCATTTTATGCCATACAAACAGCACAACATATGGGGCGCAACCGCTTCAATGTTGAAAGACTTAGCTATTCATCTTAGTTAACCTGAACTCTGGTTAGTTAAATCCCCTCCACTTACTACCTTTATTCAACTCCCTGCTAAAATTAAAAACATCTAACAAAAATGATCATATTTTTGTTGTTATAAATAAGAGTTTTCATATACCATTACAAAATAATATTTCACCAAAACAAAAGTCAACAAACTTAAATTCGGTATTACATCATGATTAGTGTATTTGATATGTTTTCAATCGGCATTGGCCCTTCTAGTTCACATACTGTTGGTCCAATGAAAGCGGCCCATTTATTTGTGCAGCATTTAAATGAAAATGAGCAACTCAATAGTGTTAGCCGAGTAAAATGTGAGCTATTCGGATCTTTAGGACAAACAGGCATAGGTCATGGAACAGGTAAAGCCGTTATTTTAGGTTTATGTGGCGAACAGCCTGATACTATTCCTGTTGATTCTATAGAAGCGATCCTTAATAGTGTAGTGGAATCTCAAACACTTTTGTTAAACAAAACACATACGGTTTCTTTCCCTAAAGACAACGCCATTATCTATCACCGTAGAAAAACCTTAAGTGCTCATTCAAACGGTATGACTTTATTCGCATACGATGAAAATAATAATCTGATATTAGAAGAAACCTATTTTTCTATTGGCGGTGGTTTCATTGTGCAAGACTGCGATTTTGCAAAAGAGAAAGATAAAGCACTCTCATTACATAATAATATTAAGCGTCCTCATTTATTTTCTAACGCAACAGAATTATTTAAAGAAGCAGCAGATAAACATCTAAACATCAGCACCATTATGATGAATAACGAAAAGTGCTTAAATGATGAAAAAATTGTAAGAAGTAAATTATTAGAAATATGGCAGGCAATGCAAGATTGTGTTGCTAGAGGCATAAAAACAGAAGGTATATTACCTGGTGGCTTAAAAGTTACTCGAAGAGCTCCTGCTTTGTATAGAACACTCTCAGTAGAAAAAAATAATGATCCGTTAGTTACTATGGATTGGGTGAATTTATTTGCCTTAGCTGTAAATGAAGAAAATGCTGCTGGTAGCCGCGTTGTAACAGCACCAACAAACGGTGCAGCGGGAATTATTCCTGCGGTTTTATGCTACTACAATAAATTTGTAAACCCAGTAAGTGAAGATGACTGTATTAAATATTTACTAACCGCAGCGGCTATCGGTATTTTATATAAAACCAATGCTTCAATCTCTGGTGCTGAAGTGGGCTGTCAAGGTGAAGTCGGCGTGGCTTGCTCAATGGCTGCAGGCGCTTTAACTGAAATAATGGGTGGTAACCCTAGCCAAGTAGAGAATGCCGCAGAAATAGGCATGGAGCATAACCTAGGACTCACCTGTGATCCTGTTGGTGGTTTAGTTCAAGTACCTTGTATTGAACGCAATGCGATGGGAGCAATAAAAGCGATCAATGCATCTAGGTTAGCATTGAGAGGCTCAGGTACTCATAAAGTTACTTTAGACAAGGTAATAAAAACCATGTGGGAAACAGGTAACGACATGAAAACCAAATACAAAGAAACCTCTAGAGGCGGTTTAGCAGTAAATATTACTGAATGCTAGAAACAAAAAGGAAGCATAATGCTTCCTTTTCATGTAATAAATGAATAGTTAACCCAATTAACGTGTAGGTAATTCAATATTAGAAAACAACTCATCTATATCGTTATTGTTTTTCAGTAATACCGCACGAGTGACTAAGTCACGATTTAAATGAGGGGCAAAACGCTCAATAAAATCAAACATATAACCTCTTAAAAAGGTTCCTCTTCTAAAGCCTATTTTAGTTGTACTTGGCTTAAATAAATGGCTTGCATCAATAGCCACTAAATCACCATCAACTTTAGGATCTAAAGCCATAGACGCAATAACACCAATACCAACGCCCATACGTACATAGGTTTTAATAACATCAGCATCAGTTGCAGTAAAAGCGATTTTAGGTTCGCATCCAGCATTTGAGAAGGCAGTATCAAGCTCTGAACGCCCCGTAAAACCAAAAACGTAGGTAACCAAAGAGTATTTAGCAATATCTTGAATAGTGATATCACGTTTTTTAGCTAAAGGATGATCAGATTTAACAATAATGCTTCTGTTCCAGTGGTAACAAGGCAGCATAATTAAATCGTTATATAAATGTAGCGACTCGGTCGCAATGGCGAAATCGGTATCACCTTTAGAAGCAGACTCACTAATTTGCGCTGGAGTCCCTTGGTACATATGTAGTGAAACTTTATCGTAACGCTTCATAAAGCCTTTAATCACTTCAGGTAATGCATAACGCGCTTGTGTATGCGTTGTTGCTATACGTAATTTACCTTCGTCTGGCTGAGTATGCTCACGAGCAACCGCTTTAATAGCTTCAACTTTAGACAATATTTCTGTAGCAATATTAATCACTTCATTACCCGCAGAGGTTACATGAGTTAAATGCTTACCACTACGACCAAAAATTTGGATACCTAATTCATCTTCAAGCATTCTAACTTGCTTACTAATACCAGGTTGAGAAGTGAATAGACTTTCCGCTGTGGCGGAAACATTGAGATTATTGTTGAGTACTTCAACAATGTAACGCAGTTGTTGTAATTTCATAAATAGCAGCTATATATTTTTCTTATTCCAAAAATATATACTTAATTTAAAGTTTATTCCATAATAAATTTTAAATTAGTCAATTTTTATTCAAAAAGTTTATAATTTATACCAAATAGTGAAAAATAAACTTAAACTTTCACTAAGTTGTTTACCTCTTCTTAACATTCTTGTTTTTATTAACAACAAAAACATCCCTTTATTTACCATTAATGAGGGTTAAAACAATTTAACACTATGAAGAGTTAAACATTTTTTGTAGACTCATTGATGAATCTTTTCAAATAACCTCTAATCAAATAACATTGAGTAAAAAATATGATTATTATTATCATCGGATTGATAGTTTTATTGGTGATTGGCGTAGTTGTGGTAAATGCTATGCAGCAACACAAAGCAAAACAAGAACAAGAACGACGTGCACAATCAGCTAAATATAAAGCCATAATTGATGAGTCAGAAGAGCTCATTGTTAATTTAAATAATCTTCCACCAAGCCCTGTACTCATTGAAATTTTAATCAGAAGAAGTCTAAATGCAGCAAAAGCAATGCGACAACTCACTCCTGATTCAAAACTTGTAAAACAAAAAGTACAAGAACTTGAAGCAGCTTTAACCTCCGCAAAAGACTCAGCATCAAATCAAACAGCAAGTGATGAGACTTTCATTTTACCTGACAACGAACAACAGCTTGTTGGTATATTACAAAATATTAAGAAATTAAGAGCCATGCTTAAAGCAGAGCAATCTAAAGGCGCTTTAGATGCTCAATCATTTAGCCAACAAGATCTTCGCCTTGACGCAATGCAGCTCAAAATAGGTGTAGAAAGCATAATAAGTAGAGGGCAAAAAGCTTATTCTAAAGAAATGTTAGGCTCTGCTCGCCAATATTTTGAAAAAGCCTTACAAACATTAATGAGTCACCCTAACCAATCTGAATACACTAAAGTAAAACGTAGTGAAATAGAGTCTCAATTAGAAGATATTACTGAAGCTCTTAAAACAACCAATGCTAAAGATGCAGCGAAAAAAGCTAAAGATGAAGAAAACGATTTAGACATGCTATTTCAACCTAAGAAAAAATGGTAATATATTAAAGTATATTTTAGCTCTATAGCTTAATGAGATAAGCCAGCGTTATGCTGGCTTTTTTAATCACAAAAATACAGATAACTTAGTGTGCAAAAACTATTTGAAATCACCTTATCTTCCTTTTTAAGAAGAGTAATGAAGGCTTATGCTTTAAAAGCAGAAATAAGATCTTTAGGCTGTACATTGCAACGTAAAGGTAGATCAAGACATTGGATATTATCAGCAACTTTTGAACAATTAGAACACGTTGTAGAATATATTCGTTCATCAGAAGAACCCACTTGGCAATGGGTTGCGAATCATATCAGCGAACAAAAAAACAACTTAACCCATCAAGAACTATTAAACATAGCAAGAAAACAACCCGGCATATCAATAAACCAATTAATGGCAAGAACAGACTGTACAATTGCCGAAGCACGTATAGTAATTGACGAGCTAGAAGAGTTTTAGTTAAAGCTTACTTCAACATCGTAAAACTACACACCTAAAGCATCCCCTCTATACATGAATAAAATTTATGTTAAATTATAATATCTATTCTATCTTAGGCTAAATAATGGCACTTAAAATACCACCTATTCATTTACTCACTATTTTTGAAGCGGCCGCACGTTTAGAGAGCTTTAAATTAGCCAGTGAAGAGCTATTTATTACACCATCAGCCGTTAGCCATCAAATTAAGTCGCTTGAAGAGCATTTCGGCTTTGAATTATTTCAACGAAAAAGCCGAGGGGTTGCTGTAAATAGCGCAGGGAAAATGTACCTACATTATATTCAGCAAGGCTTAACCGCCTTTGAACAAGGCACAAAAAAAGTCAAGCATCGTCACTCTTCTCCTAGCTTAAAAATATCTTGTTTTAGTACTTTAGCGAGTAATATTATTATTCCGCAAATGGGAGCTTTCCAAGAGGCACATCCAGACATTGATATTCGTATTGAAACAGGTAACCACGTAGCAGATTTAAGATACGACGATATAGACTTAGCCATTAGAGTGGGCGCTGGTAAATGGCCTAATGTTATATCCACTAAAATAACGGATATTGAAATTGCTGCCGTTGCGTCTAAAGCTTTTGTTAATAAGCACAAGCTAAGCAAATTGGAAGACGTTAGCAACGCGCCATTAATAGATATAACCATGATGGACGATATATGGAAAGCGTGGTCAAATACAGTAAAACTCCCCGATATACCTCTTAAACGTTCCATTACTTTTAGCGATTACGATTCGTCTATTAGAGCTGCAATACAAGGATTAGGCTTAGCCCTTGCTATGTTCCCTATGGAAAGAGTACACGAAGAAAATGGTTTACTTGTAAGACCCTTTAACGAAAACCTCTCCTACCCTGAGTCAGTTTATGCGGTTTATCGAGCTGAAGACGAAAAACGCCATGATATTCAATGCTTCTTAAGCTGGCTGAGAAAATCCCCTACTCTACAATAAGATATGCATTTAGATGAATATCATTCACCTAAATGGTGAATATTATCCTTTTGTTTTAAATAGCCGACCTCTTTACACTCAACGACATAGAAAACTTAAAAATATTTTAAGACTTTTTAAAATATTACCTGTGGTTGCTTTAACTTTAGCCTCAGGTTTTAAATAAACTATGGAGTTACCATGTTAAAAATTATTTTCATCGCCGTATATCGTATCTTAATGTGCTTGTTTATTGCCTTACCTATTGTTATTAATTATTTAGTTGATGGCAGTATTATTACTTCGTTTATTTATATTCCATTGTTGTGCTTATTTTTAACCTTTATTGCCATTTACCTTGATGAAAAAATACGTAATATCTTAAATGCTATCAGCTTAATTATTACAACGACTAACGAAAATAAAAACATAGATTTAAGTAATAAAAGAGAGCAGCACACTAAGTCGGTCTCTTCTTTATATTAGGCGTTTAGTTTTTTATAACTTACAAATATTCCCCCTATTAGAGTCTAAAAATATAATATTATAATTTATATAACTAAATAATATTAATAATAAAAATCTTTAACTAAATTAAATAGTTACTCTCCTGTCATACTAACAATCCTCCATATATCTAGTACTTAAATTCTATACAAATTTCGCGTCAATACTCCTCCTCTATTGCAAGTAAATTTAACGCAGAAGTTAGGAAAAATGGCTGCTAGAGAAGCATTTATTAAACCGAGTTCAGGTTAAGTAATATTTATACTTACCAAGCTTTAAGGTGATTATAACTTGAGTTTATAACCTATTTTTTTAAAAAATAAAAATACAGTTGACCTATTTTAAGGTTTACTCTAATGTAAATATAAAAATTATTATAATAATTATGTGGAAATCAAAATGAACAAAATTACAAAAAGCTATATCTGTGGTGAGGGAAGCCAGCAACTAATTTACAATACAATAGGAAACAAATTTGAAGAGATAGCTCATCTGTACTCAAGTAATGATGCGCTAGTGGTTTGTCATCAAGATATAAAATGGTCGTATAAACAACTAAACGAAAAAGTTGATGAACTAGCAACAGGCTTACTTGCTTTAGGTTTGAGCAAAGGCGACCGCTTAGGCATTTGGGGGCCCAATAGTTACGAATGGGTATTAACACAATTAGCTACCGCTAAAATCGGCGTGATCATGGTATGTATTAATCCTGCTTACCGATTATATGAACTTGAATACGCACTCAATAAGGTTGAATGTAAAGCGATTATAAGTGCTGAATCTTTTAAAACTAGCGAATATTTGTTAATGCTCAATGAGCTAATTCCTGAACTCAAAAATACTCAAGCTGGTAAACTCAAATCTAAAAACCTCCCACATTTAACCACGGTTATCCGTATGGGCGATGCTAAAACCCCTGGTATGTATAACTTTAATACTATATGTAAATATGGCGGCCCCAAAGAACAAAACGAATTGGCAGTATTACGAGATTCCTTACAACCTGACGATGCCATTAATATACAGTTTACCAGCGGCACTACTGGCCAACCAAAAGGTGCTACACTTACCCATTGTAATATTTTAAACAACGGTGCACTTTGCGCTAACGGTATGAAATTTACCGACAAAGACCGACTCTGTATCCCTGTTCCTTTGTATCACTGTTTTGGCATGGTTTTAGGTGTACTAGCCTGTGTAAGCCATGGCGCAACTATGGTCTTTCCATCTGAAGCTTTTGACCCCTTAACGACCTTACAGGCCATTGAAAAAGAAAAATGCACTGCATTACATGGTGTTCCTACCATGTTTATTATGGAATTAGAGCACCCTGAGTTTACTAACTTTGACGTTTCATCATTACGTACAGGCATTATGGCTGGTGCTACTTGCCCTGTTGAGTTAATGAATAGCCTGATTAAAAACATGAATTTAAGAAACATTTTGATTGGATACGGCCAAACAGAAGTTAGCCCCCTTAACCATATGACCAAGCCTGACGATTCTTTAAAACACAGAACCCAAACTGTAGGTCGTGCAATACCTTATGTTGAAATAAAAATAATCAACGAACTAGGTCAAGTATGTGAATTAAACGAACCCGGTGAAGTATGTACACGTGGCTACTCTGTAATGAAAGGTTACTGGGGTGATGAAGAAAAAACCCGTGAAACAATTGATGACGCTGGTTGGTTACACTCAGGCGATATTGGCACTATGGACGATAAAGGCTACGTAAAAATTACAGGTCGAATTAAAGACATGATTATTCGTGGTGGTGAAAATATTTACCCAAGAGAAATTGAAGAGTTTTTATACACTCATCCTAAAATCACTGAAGTGCAAGTGTTTGGTGTACTAGATAAAAAAATGGGTGAAGAAGTTTGTGCATGGGTGCAATTAAAAGAAGGCGAACAAGCAACAAGCGACGAAATTATCGCATTCTGTAAAGGCAAAATAACCCATTTTAAAATTCCTCGTTATATCGACTTTGTGACTGAATACCCAATGACAATAACAGGTAAAATTCAAAAATTTAAAATGAGAGAATTAAAACAAGAAGAACTAGATCGCGTAAAAAAAAAGTGACGATCTTAAAATAAACACAAAAAACGATAATCTACATTTTATAAAAATGAAACTTGTCGCTGAAGTTAACAAGCAGACTATTCCTTTTATGGCTTTCTTGACAGAAAAGAATTAAAGGAATAGTCTTAATAAAATAGGTCATTCGTACTATTTTAAATAAATTTTAGACAGAGGGATACATTTTGTTAAAACAAACACTATTAGGTATTACATTAATACTGACCGCCCCACTACTCTTTGCTGCGTCATTAAATAAAGATGATTCTGCAGGAGCTAAATTAATTCGTTCTAATTGCTTAGGCTGCCATGTTCCAACTGATGAAGGCTTAAGCCGTATAAGTTACCAAAGAAAAACGCCTGAAGGATGGGAAATGACCGTCAACAGAATGCGTTTAATGCACGGTTTAAAAATTAACAAAGGTGATTTAGACATAAAAGGCAGCGGCTTACATGAAATTGTTAAATACCTAGCCGACAACCAAGGCTTAGCGCCTAGTGAAACGCAAGGTGTGAGATATTTGCTAGAACAAGACCTAAATCAAATAGAAACACAATTTGATGACGAATTTCAAATTATGTGTGCTCGTTGTCATTCTGGTGCTCGAGTAGCTTTACAGCGCAGAGAACCCAAAGAATGGAACTACTTAATTGATTTTCATTTAGGCCAATTCCCATCTGTTGAATATTCAATGTTTGGCCGAGACCGTAATTGGTTAGGCATTGCACGCAACAAAATGGTACCGCATGTTTCTAAAAAATACCCTTTTGCTAGCAAAGCATGGTCGGCTTGGTCTAAAGCTAAAAAACCTCAACTTGAAGGTCAATGGATCCTTAGTGGTCACATGCCAGGTAAAGGCTATTTCAGCGCTATTATGCAAGTAAATCAAAACAAAAAAGATAATTACGCTTTAAACATTGAAGGAAAATATGCAAACGGTGAAGCGATAAAAGGTACAGGTAGCTCGGTGGTTTATACCGGTTACGAATGGCGAGGTAACATTAACTTTAGTGATATAAGTTTACGCCAAACCCTTGCAGCAAGTGCTGACGGCCAAACATTAACAGGTCGATTTTATCAAAAAGGCCAAGAGCTTGTTGGCATGAGAATCAACGCTATTAAAGATGCACCAAAAACACAGCTATTAAGTGTTTACCCTAATCATATTAAAAAAGGAGAAACCACTACATTAACCATTACAGGTACAGGTTTAAGCTCAGCCTTAAAGCTACCTTCAAGCATTGTTGTTAATAATGTCATTAGTCATAGTGCAAACCGTATGATGGTTAACATTACGGCTAAAAGTGATGCTGATATTGGTTATGCCGACATCAACGTAGGTAAAGCAACACTTACTAAACAATTAGCTATTTATAAACAAGTTAACGCGTTAGAAGTTATTCCTTCTTATGGTGTTTCTCGTGTTGGCGACAACGGTGGCTCTACACCTAAAACCGATACCCTTTTCAGAGCTATAGGTACTGATTACGGTAAAGACGGTATTCCAAACACAGAAGACGACTTAAACCTAGGTTATATAGAAGAAGTGACTTGGCAAGTTGTTCCGCGCGACGAAACAGCTAAGAAAGATAACGACGTTAAGTTTGCCGGAAAAATGAATACCAACACAGGTTTATTCTCACCAGCAAATGCAGGACCAAACCCAGAACGTTACCGAAGTACAAACAACGCGGGTAACTTAAATGTTATTGCAAAATTAACTGAAAACGGAAATGAGATCAGTGGCATAGGTCGCCTACTAGTAACCTTGCAACGCTGGAATAATCCACCACTTAAATAAGGTGATAACGTATGAATTCAACATTAGAAGTCATAGAAAATAATCTTCACCAAGTAGAAGTGAAAGATAAATCGTTTATCTTTCATATTCCAACGACAAGTTTATTTGAACGCGACGAATTAACGGGCGACATATTGTCTTCAATACAAGGACAAGAGAACTTTACTGATACTTCATTAACGCAAGCATTAAGCGGCCGTTATTCAGAAACCGACATTATGTCAGCCTTAGGTGAATTAAAAAGCCTATCGTTAGTGGGTGAAAAAGGCCTAAATAACGGCGTGGAAGAGTTTGTTCCTTTAGCATTAGACAGCGCGCCATTAACAACCGTAGTACTTAGTGTTAATACGGGTTGTAACTTAAGCTGTACCTACTGTTATAAAGAAGATCTTGATGTTCCTTCTGCCGGTAAGAAAATGGACTTTGAAACCGCAAAACAGTCTATTGATATGTTACTGAAAGAGTCGCCCGATCAATCACGTTATAACGTGGTGTTTTTTGGTGGCGAACCTTTATCAAACTTCACCTTAATTAAAGAAGTTATTGCTTACTCAGAAGAAGTGTTTCCAGCAAAAGGTAAAATTGTTGATTTTTCAATGACAACCAATGCAACATTATTAACTGAAAGACACGTAGAGTATTTTGATAAACACAATGTAGGTTTATCAATCAGTATTGACGGGCCAAAAGCCTATCACGACCGTAACCGTATATCTGTTAACGGTAAAGGCACTTACGACACCGTTGCTAAAAAAGCAAAAATGTTGCTTTCAAAGTATCGTAGTCGCCCTATTGGTGCGCGAGTAACCTTAACCACAGGCCTTACCGACATTGATACTATTTGGGATCACCTATTTAATACTTTAGGTTTTAGCGAAGTTGGTTTTGCTCCTGTAACTTCAGGCGATGTTAGTGATTACAACCTTAAGCCCGAAGAACTAGTTGATGTTTTTACTAACATGAAAAAGCTTGGCGAAAAATACCTTGCAGCTGCACTCGAAAACAAAACCATTGGTTTTTCAAACTTGCATCAACTAATCACCGACATTCACGAAGGCACTAAAAAAGCACTTCCTTGTGGCGCAGGTGTTGGTATGGTAGCCGTAGATCATGAAGGTGGCCTTAACCTTTGTCATCGATTTACTGGTTCAGACCAAGCGTTACTTGGCGATGTAATTAATGGCTTAGACAAACCCGTACTAAATGACTTTTTAAATAAAAGACTCGATAAAAATGGTGTGGTTTGTTCTACCTGTAACATACGTAATTTATGTGCCGGTGGTTGTTATCACGAAAGTTACGCTCGCTATGGCGACCCTGCGAAACCTACCCTTCATTACTGTGACCTAATGAGAGACTGGGTAGATTTTGGCATAAAGGTATACACACAAATAATGGAACACAATCCAGCTTTTTACGACACTTATATAGCTCCGAGGAAGGCCCAATCATGAAACACTTAAAAGCAATAAACAACAAAGCTCGCAAAGTTGATGAAGCGGTAAAAACAGGTGAACTTGATGAAGTTATGGCAATGCAATCTCCAGTAGGTTGTACCGCTACCACAGATCCTGGTTGGGAAGTCGATATGTTTGGTAGCGTATCAGGGTTATGTCAACCTATGGAAGCTGACTTATACGGTTGTTCAGACCCTTGTTGGTGGCCTGCTCAAGTACCCGACATGATGAACACCTACCCTGACTGGTCGAAAAATGCCGACTCTGCAACCAAAGACTGGCGTAATCTTGATTCTGTGTATCCCGACGAAAAGGAATAAAACAATGAACAACTTTTACCCAACGTTATTCTTGAGTAGTTTAGTTTTACTGTTAAGTGCTTGCAAAAGCACTAGCTTTGAAAATCAATCCTCTGTAAAAAGTACAGAAAAGGAATTTTTGGTTACCGTAACACGACCAAACACCACACTACATTTAATTGATTTACAAAAAAATGAAGTGATCCGTCAATGTGACCTAACAGCAGGACCCGGCCCTGGTACTTTAGTGATGTCGCCAGATAATTCGATCGTATATATATTAACAGATCATTTTAGTGATATTTACGGTGTTAATATTGATAACTGTGAAGTGGTATTTTCAACACAGCAATCTACCGGAAACATTCGTGTAAAGTCTATTGCATCTATTGCAATAAGCCCTGATGGTAAAGAAATTTATACTCATCAAAATCGTGTAAGACTGATGAATGATCATTACGAATTACTTCCTCCACAAATTGCCGTTTTTAACACCGCAGACGGGCTAAACGTAAAAGCAAACCGCACGTATGATGCCCCCAGACAAATAGTCACTATGGATAGACTAGAGTCTGGTGAGTTGATTATGGGTGGACAAGATATTTTTCTAATGGATATTCATTCAGGTAAGTACGAGATGATTTTACCAAGCTTACACGACAATCAACCGGGTTATTCAGGTAAAGACGTATTAACGGTTTGGCAAATGGGGAAAATTAATAATGAATTTTATCGAATGTATAGTCGAGCTAAATATAACGGTGAAGATGGTGATTTAGCTAACGCTGAATATATATGGGGCCACGAAATAGTTGACTTAAAAACAGGTAAGGCGTCCGCAAAAGATTTTGGGCCTATTGAAACCGTATTGTTTACTTCAATACGTCGTCCAGGTCATCTTAACCGAGTATACGGTACATTGAATGACTTGAAAGAATACGATTCAAATACACAAAAACTCATACGTTCAGTTGATTTACCGTACACCTATTACTGTATTAATTTTTCGCACGATGGATCTAAAATTTATCTTTCAGGTGCCCTTGCTGATGTAGCCGTTTATGACGCTGATACTCTTAAAAACATTGCGACCATTCCCCTTACAGGTGATGGTGCTATGTCAACCAGTATTGTATTTAAACGCCAAGGTTAACAAAGCATAATGAGCTTAGCTGACTTACTTTCAGCAAAAAACTCATCAAACAGTCCTTCTCCAGCAAGAAGGACAGCATTAACGTGGCTATATAGTTTTTTAGCCTTGCATAAGCGCGAGATACTCTTTCTCGCGTTATTTTCTTTAATCACTACTACTCTCGTCGTTTCAGTACCTTATTTAAGTAAATTAATTATTGATCAAGGTTTGTTAAAAAAAGACTTTGACGCCTTGGTTTTATTTTCTTGTAGCTTATTTTTTGTGGGTATTTTAAGTACCTTACTCTCAGGCTACAACCGCATAAAACACACGCAATTATCAGGAAAAATACTGTTTGCGTTACGTGAAGACGTCTTTCAACATTTACAAAAATTACCGAGCACTTTTTATCATAACCAACGTGTTGGCGATATATCTTCTCGAATTGATCGCGATGTGGCTGAAATACAGCGCTTTGCTGTAGACACTTTGTTTTCAACCTTCTCTGCTATTCTAGGCTTAAGTGCAGCCACCATAATGATGATTCATTTACATTGGCAGTTATCGCTTATTCTTTTGGTTTTGATCCCCTTTGAGCTTTTTTACTTATTTAAAATGAGACCTAAAGTTGAACGTAAAAACATTAAAGTACGCGAAAGCGCGGCTGATATTTCGTCATTCTTTGCTGAAAAAATTCCTGTCATTAAGTTTATTCAATCCTCTGGTGCTGAAAAACAAGAGCTTGATAAGCTGGGGCAATTAAACCATAGCTTTTTAGGTAAACTTATTTCACTGCAAAAAACAGAATTTTGGACATCAGCCATACCCAGCACTTTAGTGTCGCTGTCACGCGCGGTTATTTTTTTAATCGGTGGCTATTGGGTTATTGAGGATAGTTTTTCTTTAGGTTCGCTTATTGCTTTTACAGCTTATGTTGCTATGGCCATAGGCCCTTTACAATCGCTGTTAGGTTTATATTTGGCATGGCAACGACTTACGGTGAGCTTAGACCGAGTGAGCTTTTTACGCCAGCAACCACTAGCACAAAACAACGAACAATTAGCGCAAGCCCACACCCTACCCAAACAACTAAAAGGTGACATAACGCTAACCTCTTTATGCTTTGGCCATACGCCACAATCTGAAATTTTTAACCATGTAAACATACATATTCCTGCAGGCAGTAAAGTCGGTATTGTTGGGCAAACTGGTATTGGTAAATCAACTTTACTCGATTTACTACAGTGCCATTTATTACCTCGTTCAGGCTCCATCGAAATTGATGGGATAAACCTCGCCAATGTAAAAGTGCAAGAATGGCGAGAACGGATAGCTATCGCACCGCAAGATCCCGTGATATTTAGAGACAGTTTTGCCAATAACATTCGTTATGGTCACCCTCAAGCTTCTGACACTGAGGTATACAACGCCGCTATTTCTGCAGGTTTAGAATCACTTATTTTAAAAATGCCAGACGGAATAAATACCACCATAAGTGAACGCGGTACAGCCCTTTCAGGAGGAGAAAAACAACGTATTGGGTTAGCACGAGTTTTACTAAAAGATCCTGTTATTGTTATTTTAGATGAACCCACATCAGCAACAGATCAAGTAACTGAAAACCATATCATTGAACAAATTGATCAGCTATTTGCTAACACAACACGCATTATTGTTAGCCATAGCGGTAAACCTATTGCCAACGCCGATATGTTAATTGAAATAGCCTCATCATCACTTAACGTAACTAAAACTGAGAAATACGATGCTTAAAGTAGGAATTATCGACAGTGGCTTACCACCTGCTTATTCTTATTGTGTAGAAGAAGTAAAAGATTTTACTGGTAATCAGGCTATAATAGATCAATTAGGCCATGGAACAGCCGTAACTCATATTATTGGTCACAACCTACCAGCTAGCATTATTGCTGCCCGTGTTTTTCACGATAAATTAGTATGTACCCCCTCTCAAATAGCCGAAGCAATACACTGGCTAATTTCAATGAAAGTTAACATGATTAATATGAGTTTTGGGCTACGAAACGATCGCAGTATATTACGAGAAGCTTGTGAAAAGGCCTTACGAAAAAACATTATATTAGTAGCTGCCGCACCTTCGCAAGGCGATCCAGTATATCCATCAAATTATAATGAAATTATAAGAGCGACAGGTGATGCTCGCTGTAAACCCAATGAAATTTCTTGGTTAAATTCACCACAAGCTGATTTTGCCGGTTACTCGGGTAAACCCCATTTAGGTCCTGCTGGTGCAAGTATTGGTTGCGCGTCGGTAACCGCCGCTATTGCACAAATAAAAATGAAATATCCACACTATAATCAAGCCGAGATAATTAAAGCTTTAAAGCAAAGAGTAAACCATCAAGGAACGCAACGAGACAGTTCAAGAATAGCTGTTGGGCAACGTCATGATAAATAACCAACAGACCCAAATTGCCGTACTTGGCTGTGGCCCTGCTGGCATAGTCACCGCATTAGGTTTAGCTAAAATGGGTTACAACGTTTGTGTAATAGCGAATGTTAGGCGACATAATGTAACCGAAGGCATTTCTGAACGAGTGTATCAATCACTATCATATTTAGGTGTACAGCACGCATTAAAAACAATCAGTCCCCCTATTCCTCGAAGTGTGAGTTGGAATGGTTCTCATAGTGCAGCAAACACAGAGCGGCTCATTAGAAGAGTCGATTTTGATACCGCATTATTAAAAGATTTAGCCAATGCTAATATTCCCTTTTATGATGAAACTATTCTCAAGGTAGAAAAGCAAAACAATCAACAGTGTGTTTTATGTAAATCAGGTAAAACCTTTATTACTGATTTTATTGTTGAAGCCAGAGGCAGAGCTGCGCCACTGACTAAAAGCTCTCATATTAAAGGAGCAGACTCTCTTTCTATTTGTCAAAATTGGAAAACTACACAGCCATCATTAATGTCGCCAGAAGCGATGGCTATTAGTATTGAAAATGGTTGGTTGTGGTTAGCCAATAACGGCAAAGGCAATATTTTCACTCAAGTCAGTATTAGCGCTAAAAGTAATACAGGCGCTGCAAACGATAAGCTTTCATCCTTCATACATAAACTGGTTTTATCAAGACCTGAGTTAACCCATATAACACCTTACATTAAGCCCGACGGCAAAGTACTCGCTCGTTCGAGTACTCCCATTTTTAATAAAGCGCCGATAGAAGAAGGTGTGTTATGTGTAGGTGATGCGGCTATGTCTGTTGATCCTCTTTCTGGTAATGGTATATTTCAATCTCTGTCGTCAGCACTTATTGCTCCTGTGGTTATTAATACTTTATTTCATAAACCAGAGAACAAGCTATTAGCAGAAATACTTTATACAGAGCGCTTAAAGCATCTATTTTATCGTTTTAGCCGAATAGGTAGAGACTTCTACAAAATGGAATCTAGTTGGCAGCAACATCCTTTTTGGCAAGAACGATGCGCATGGCCAGATCAACAACCTGCTCATCACGAAAAAGACCGCATTATGAGCGTTAGAAAACGTCCTGTTATTAATGGCCATTTTATTGAAGAGAAAGAGGTGGTTATTACTGCGGAGCAACCATTAGGGATTTGGAAAATTAATAACCAAAATGCGGTTGATGTAATGAGTGTGCAATTAAAACAGTTAAAGTTAATTAATTAAAATCAATACCCTACAAATAAAAAAGCCTTGCAGCTCAAAATAAAATCTACAAGGCAAAACAATATGAAATAAAAATTATGCAAATGAAACTCTTTACATTAAACATTATTAACGTACTAAGCCTTATTAATGTTAATAATTTTACAAGCGGTAAACTCTTTAACACCTTCCTTACCCCATTCAGCTCCTACGCCAGATTCTTTTGCCGGTGCCATATGAATTTGAGGACCAAAAGCACAATGTTGATTAATCCACACAGTACCTGTATCTAATCGAGCCGCCACTTGTGATGCTCTTTCAAGGTTAGATGACCACACTGAACCACCTAAGCCCATTTTACTGTTATTAGCACTGGCGATAACATCATCTAAATTAGAGTATTTAACAATAGGTAATACTGGGCCAAAAGGTTCTTCATCAACTAAAATACAACCATCTTTTAAGTCTTTAATAACCGTTAACGGAATAACATAGCCGGGTTGATCTGATGCTTCACCACCCGCAATAACTGTACCTTCTGCTTTACCTGCAGCAATATAAGATAATACTTTTTCGTACTGTGCTTTGTTTTGCACAGGACCAAATTGCACGCCTTCATCCATACCATTACCTACAACCGCGTTATTGGCTAAAGTAGCAATTTCATCACACAACTCATCATAAATAGATTCGTGCACATATAAACGTTTTAGGGCAATACATACTTGGCCACTATTAATAAAGGCACTACCAAAAATACCCGGTGCAATCGTTTTCGGGTCAGCATCATCAAGTACAATTGCAGCATCGTTACCACCAAGCTCTAACGTTAAACGTTTCATGGTATCGGCTGCACTTTTCATAATCGCTTTACCTGTTGGAGTAGAGCCAGTAAATGAAATTTTAGCAATATCTGGATGCGAGGTAAGTGTTGGTCCTAAATCATTATCATCAACAATAACGCTAACCAAACCTTCCGGCACTATATTCGCAATAATACGACCTAAAATAAGTGTAGAAACCGGTGTAGTTGGTGCCGGTTTTAAAATAATCGCGTTACCTGTTACAAGTGCAGGAGATAATTTATAAGCAGCGATTAATAACGGAAAATTCCAAGGAATAATACCAGCTACAACACCTAGCGGCGTCCGGTACTCTTCAACTCGATTAGTTTCAGTTTCTTCTAATACTTTAACTGGAAATTCGTGTGAAGCGAGTGAACGACAAAAGGCTTCAGCAAATTGTACTTCCATACGAGAAAAATCGAGTACTTTACCTTGCTCTAAGGTGATGGTTTTAGCGAGTTCTTCCGCATTTTCGGCTATAGCATCGGCTATTTTATTAACAACGGCTCTGCGCTCTGCTTCAGGTACATGCTTCCATAATAGTTGAGCTTTTTTTGCTGCAGCAACAGCTATCATTACATCTTCCTTACTGGCTCGAGGTACTGTAGCAAAAACCTCTTCAGTGGCAGGATTAATAACATCTAAGGTTTGTTTACCTTCAACAAGTTGCCCTGCGACTAACATTTTATATTGGTTCATAATTCTCCCCTTTAGGTAAAAGTACCCTAGTTTTTAATGATATTTTTACAATTTATAGCCCTTTAACTGAATAATCAGATAAAGGGCTCCAACAAATTATTTATTATTCGAATCTGTAATTAACCGACACTCCCCACCAACGAGGCGAACCGTAATAACTTTCAGTTAAACCAAAGCCAGCTTGTGCAGGCGTACCCGATAAATCTAACGCCATGGTTCGATATTCTTTATCTGTTAAGTTATTTACAAAAGCAGCAACCGTCCAAGTATCGTCAGCATTGGTATAAGACAGCCGTGCATTAGATAAAACATAAGAAGATTGATGACCTACTGGCGCATTTTTAAGTTGGAAATAGTGATCCGACAAGAACGTAGCGTCAAACTGCACCGCCATAAAGCCTTCCATCACTTCCCACTCATAGCGAACTAATGCGTTGGCATTCCATTCAGGCGTCATAATCGCGCGTCGATCAAGTAACTGCCCGTCAGGTTGTCTAAAGGCATCTTCAACATTGTTATCGATGTAAGAAAGCCCTGCCATAATATCTAAACCGTCCATAGGATTTGCTTGAATTTCAACTTCAGCACCTTTGACCACTGAGTCAGTATTGAAAACAAAAGTGGTTAAACCCTCTAACCTAAAGGCTTGGTAGTCTTGATAATCGTAATAATAAGCTGCACTGTTAATTCTTAATTTGTCATCAGCAGAAGACCATTTAAGCCCTAATTCATAAGCATTTAATATTTCTTCATCAAACCTCATGTCTTCTACACTGCCGTTGAGTGGATTACCGTCAAAAAGATCAGTTGGATCAAGTGGAGCATTATAACCACCCGCTTTTACGCCGCGGTTATAGCCTAAATACATCAAGGTATTTTTGTCCATTTTCCAATCAAGCTGTAATTTACCCGTAATTAAATCGTCATCAATGCTTTCGTAAGTACCCTGTTCAGTTAAGTCGAACACAGCACCTAAACCGCCACCACCAGCACCTGCAGGACCATAATGAAAGTAATCAATATCTGCACCCAAACCAAAAGCATCGTTTGATACAACATTAGAAGAAGCCGCTGAATCAAAAAGTGAAAAGTAAGTTGTTAAATTGGCATCTTTTTGTTCGTTTGACCAACGAAGGCCAGCTGTAAATGACAACGTATCGGTAATGTCTATTTCTGCTTGAGCAAATAATGCCGTTGTTTTAGTTTCTGTTTCAAAAGGCGTGTTTAAACCAAGATGATTTAATGAGGTATCGTTAAGACCAAATCCAGGAAATTGAGCTGAGAAAAAGTTTTGTGCTGCACCACCATTGGAAAATTCACCTTCAATATCAAGGTAAAAAGCGCCCACTACCCAATCAACCGTGTCGGTAAATCCACCTACACGAATTTCTTGAGAAAACTGCTCTAAATCACTCTTTAAAAAGAATGCAAAAAAGTCATTAGGTGATGCGTCGGAATCTTCTAGGTAATCTTTTTTTAAGGTTGAATAATCGGTGATAAAGGTAACGTCGTACTCACCAAAATCCATTGTAATATTGTTGGTAGCGCCTGCGGTTTCTAGCCGGTTGTAACCAATAACGTTATAAGCCCCCGCGTGAACATCATTATCAGTGTCTTGATAAGAAGGAGCTAAAGAATCGCCCGTTGCCTGTAAATCAGGACCATCAAAATGTTCACCTAAACCTGTTACAGGGTTTAAACGTGCCGAACTGTGTTCAAAAAAACCTGAGTTAATGTCTTGTTCGCCAGCTCTTAAGCTAATCAGCCACTCAATATCTTCAAAACTTTCAATCAGTAACTGACCTCTTACCCCCCAATCGTTACCGTTATTTAGGTCTGTACCAATACGGTTTTCAATATAACCATCATGCTTGTTTTTAACAAAAGATAAACGTCCTGAAATGTCTTCGGTAAGTCCACCACCTATAGCACCTTCAAACCTGCGTTGGTTGTAAGCACCTAACGTTAAATCTACATAACCTTCAACATCACTGGTTGGTTTTTTAGTAATGTAATGAACAAGACCACCCGTTGCATTACGGCCAAACAAAGTACCTTGTGGGCCGCGTAATACTTCAGCTCGTTCCATATCAAATAATTGGAACCCTGCTCCTGATGCTGCACTGATATAAGCTTCATCAAGGTAAATAGCTACAGGTGATTCTTGATGGTCACCTGAGAAATCGTTTTGGCCCACACCACGAATACTTACAAAAAATGATGATGGACCATTGGGTTGAATGGTTGTAACTCCTGGAGCCATTGCAGTAACTTGCTGCGCATTGTCTAAACCTAATGCATCCATTTGGTCCCCACTTAACGCTGTTACTGCAATACCTACGGACTGTAATGGTTGAACTCGTTTTTGAGCCGTGACTTCTATTTTTTCAATAACTGATGCTGATGTACCGGCGGAGAGAACGCCTAAACAAGCAGCCATAGACATAACCAATTTTGATTTTTTAAACATCTTTAATTCCCCATAATAAATTAAATTTATTAACAACTAACAGAGCGTTAACTTTTATTATTTTTTTCAAAGTGCTAACCCCCTTTGCTCTGCATTTTTTATTAATGATTTTTCAAAGCGGCATGAGTAGTGTGTTTTTTAAGCATCATTACGCATAAATCAACTGTAGAACAAACCCAATTTTAGGTCAAGCGTATTTTTTATTAGTACAATCGTATTTATATTTTTATGTAGTTAAATTTAATTTTTAATCTTATATTTCAAAACATTAAGTAATATGAAAATAGTCTTAAATATATTTTCACTATTACCATAATTGATTTATCATAAAGCAACGTATACATTCTAATATTAGTGTTATCAGAAAAGGGTTGATGTGACTTACAAAGCGGTTTCCAAGGGCTACACCAAAGGTGAAAGGCGAATAAAAATTATTTTAGAAGCTGCAGAGCAATTATTGATTGATAGTGGCTATCATAATTTTTCAATGCGAAAAGTTGCCACTAAAGCTGGTGTAAGTGTTGGCAATTTACAGTATTATTTTCCGTCAAAAGATAGCTTATTAGAATCTTTACTTGATCAGGTTATTCAAAATTATTTAGACACATTTGAAAAGTTTAGAGATAATTTATCGCCTAAGGAACAGTTCATAAAAATAATAAAAGCCGTTGTAAAAGATCTTAAAACAAAGCACACCACCGTATTTTTTCCTGAGCTTTGGAGTATGGCAAATCATGAAAAACACGTCAGTAAGATCATGGATAATATGTATGGTAAGTACCGTGCAATAGTTGCCGATATTATTAAAGATATTAACCCTAAACTTACCGACTTGCAGGCGCAGCGTTTAAGTTTATTTATAACTTCATCTCTTGAAGGCCATACCATTTTTATCGGTTACAAAAAACCATGGGCAAAAGAAACAGAGAATATGTTAAATATAGCGATGCAAAGTTTCTTTTGGTTAATTGAACATGGTCAAATACCTGTTGAAGAATGCTCAAATCAGAAAAACATTTCCACAACCGACAAAGAAATGGTATTAGCTAATATTGACGTATAAGTCCTTTAAAATAGCGCTTAATCATAAGCGCTATTAAGGTCTGTTGAACTTTCATATTTAAATTTTGTTCTAATTAAATGCTAGTTGCTCGCAGCGCAAGAAGTGTAGCCTAGTTGTTCTATATAAATTCCTTGCTACAATGAGCAAGAAACATTTAAACGGCACTTATTCGCCATTTCTACTACGTTACCGCCTATTAAGAGTAGAATAACAAAACATATACTCTGCCTTATATTAAAGGCTAATAAACTACTTCAAAAATAATCAGCAAAGCTCAACAGCCCCTAGTCTTAGCTACTCAGCAAGACGAGTGACCACAGCCACTTTACTGTGCAATGTTTTATGTACTGGGCATTTATCAGCAATTTCTAAAAAGCGTGCAGTTTCTTGCTCGTTTAAACTTCCAACAAAACTAATATTACGCACAATAGCTTCTATTCCACTTTGTTGTTCACAATTTTCACAGTCTTCCTGATAATTACGCGTATGCGTTAGTTCAACTTTAATATGATCTACGGGGAGATTTTTACGCTGAGCATACATTCTTAATGTCATTGATGTACACGCACCTAAACCAGCTAGTAAATGATCGTAAGGATCTGGGCCTGAATTTTTACCTCCAACTTTAACAGGCTCATCGGCCAACCAATAATGACTTGCTGTACTCACATGCTGAGCAAACTTGTGATCTTTTTCTTCAACTAACACATGTCCTTGAGCAACACTGCTTTGATACGTTTTAGTGTCGCTTGGTACGTATCTACTTGCCCATGCGGCAATAACTTCTGCTACGTATTCAGAATCTTTCTTATGACTTAATAGGTGATCGGCATTGTCTAAGCTAACAAAGCTTTTAGGATGAAGTGCTGCTTGATAAATTTTTTCAGCTTCTGAAATATTAACCGTACTATCCACAGGAGAATGCATAACTAACAAGGCTTTTTTTAGCTTACTAATATGGCTATTTCCATAACTGTTAATATCGTCTAAAAACTGTTTTTGTATTTTAAAATTACGACCTGCAAGGCTAACTTCAGCTTCTCCGTTTGCTTCAATATCATCAATATGAGCAGCAAAATTATGTGCTACATGCGCCGCATCGGACGGAGAACCAATGGTGACTACGGCAACCGACTCTTCAACTTTTTCAGCAACACCTAATACTGCAGCGCCACCTAAACTATGACCAATAAGTAATTTGGGTGCGCTATATTCCTTACGTAAAAAGTCAGCAGCAGCCACTAAATCTTGAATATTTGAAGAAAAGTTCGTGTTCGCAAAGTCGCCATCACTATTACCTAAGCCAGTAAAGTCAAAACGTAACACGGCAATGCCTTTAGCGGTTAATGCTCTACTGATACGAGATGCAGCGGCAACGTCTTTACCACATGTAAAACAATGAGCAAACAATGCATAAAATTTAATATTCGTTTCAGGTGTTTCAAGTAATCCACTAAGCTTGTGGTCACCACTGGTAAACTCTACTTTTTGACGCATAAACGATTCCTCTTATTCGGTAATTTTATTAAGTTTATATACCCGTTACCAATTAAGGTAGTTGCACAGGTGTAGTGTATACCCAATCGTTTCCTTTAACAGGCGTATGACAAGAAATACATGATTGGTTCAAATCATCTTTATTACCATAAGGAACTTGATCTTTTCCTAACCAACGTGCCCATCCCCACCCTGTTCCATTAGATTTAAATTTTTTAGAATCTTTATACATAAATTCGGCATGAATAAAAGCTTCTGGTGCTATTGCGGTAGGCCAATTTTTTTCAGTTTTTTGTTTCCAAACAAGTTTAGCTAAAATAGCACCGTCTGGCCAAGGATTGGTTTGATTTGAACGTGATGCTTTAATGGCAATATCATTACCTAGAATAATTCTCATACTCTTGTTATCTGTTCTGTGTGAGGCAGAAATCACTCTCCAGTCTTTATAATTTTCAGGTAATGTTAGCCCATCTAAATTTGGTTTTACTTTGGTATCGACAGCAAATGATGTTGTAGAAAGAAGTGATGATAAAAGAATAAATAAATGAAAGGGTTTCATGTTTGGCTCCTTGAGTTTTGCATACATGCTGTATATAGAAAGACACCCAATAAAAAAAATTTCAATTATTTAAAAAATCAACATTACTTTATGAATAATGCTTACAACATATGGCAAAAAACATTGAATAAAAAGGGGAAAGCATGAAGTAAAACCATAGATGTGAATAGTTAGGAGATCGTAAAGGTTTATTTAAACTCAACAAAAAAGTTAGCGGTTAATCTACCTGTTGCAGGTTCGCCATTAATATCTGTAGCGGTATTTACTAAAGTTGAATGCAATAATTGTCCCGGAAAAATAATTAAACGATTTGCTTTGTAGGCTATTTTTTTATAACAAGTAAATTCACTGTGCTGTTCACCGCAGTAGTGAAAAGTATTTGTATTTAATGAATTAAAATAGTCATCTGCACATTGATAAAAATAATCTTTCGTACTGGCATCTATACGTTCTAAGCCACTTTTATTATTTTTGAAAAATCCAGTTCCACCGTGGTCGCCTTTGTTTAAATAATGAATAACAGCGATAAGGTTAGGGTTAGGCGTATCAAAATGCGGCCACGATTGCATGGCCGAAATATCTTCAGGTTGCTTTGTTATAAGTGAAAAATAATTGTCTTTGGGGGCGGGTTGTAAATGATTTGAAAATTTATATACACGATATAACACTTCTATTAATGGCTTTAAATACCCCACTACAAGCGCCTTGGGAATTGCCGAACGAATGCCCGGATAATTGCTTATTTCGTCAGGTTTAAATTGTCCGTTTGCAACAACATTGTCTGCTAATTCATCAAGGTTTTCCGCATAGTTATCAATAATAATAACAGGTATTTTATCTTGTCCTATGTACTCAACATTAAGCGTTGCTTGGCGATTGATCTTAATCACAATAATTACATGACACTTGATTGGCAGTAGTTTTTAATAAATTCGTTATGATCCGGAAAACTATTTACACGGCGTTCAATTGTCATTTTTATGTTATCTAAAAAACCTTTTAATTCGGTATCAGACATCATGTCGACTATTTGGTGGTAATACTTAGGCATTAGGCCTTGCCCTATCATCACTTGTATCCACGATGTTTCGCCAAACAACTCGCGTTCTGTTTTATAGGCGTTGCCGTTTTCTATAAATAAATTGATGCGTTGTTGTAAGCTTTCCGGAATTTCCATATTTTTGCAGTAACGCCAAAATGCGCTGTCTGTTCGCTGTGTTACATGATAATGCAGCACAATAAAATCTCTAATGTTATCTATTTCAAAACGCATTTTGTTATTAAAATCGTCAATATTTGCTTGCTCCATATTTTTTGACGGCAAGTTTTGCATTAAGCGAATAATACTCTGTTGAATTAAATGAATACTCGTTGACTCGAGTGGCTCAATAAATCCACTAGAAAGCCCAACAGCAACACAGTTTTTATTCCAATGTTTACGACGTGTGCCCGTTTTAAACTTAATAACACGAGGTTCGTTAAGCAACTCTCCTTCTATATTATTTAGAAGTGAGTCTTTAGCGTCTTCGTCTGATAAATGCTTACTACAAAATACAACACCGTTACCCATTCTATTTTGTAGCGGTATTTGCCATTGCCACCCCGCTTTATGCGCAATAGAGCGAGTGTACGGTACGGTTTTATTATGTATTTTGGTTTGCACTGCAATAGCACTATCACACGGTAACCAATGGCTCCAATCTTCGTAACCGGTATGTAAGGCTTGTTCAATCAACAAGCCTTTAAAACCAGTACAATCGATAAATAAATCGCCTTCAATTACCTTACCGTTATCTAATGCTATTGATTGAATAAAGCCGTTTTCTTCATTAACGTTAACTTGATTAATTTTACCTTCAACTCGTTTAACGCCATGTTCTTCAGCCATACCTCTTAAAAACTTAGCATATAATCCGGCATCAAGATGATAAGCATAATTACGGTCTTGATTGGGTACAACAGCAAATTTACCGCGTCTGCTTGCTACATGTTCAGGACAATAATCACCAATTTCGCTAACGATGCCTTGCTGGTTTCCTTTAACCCAAAAATGTTGAAAACCTGCAGCCCAACAGCCCTGACCTAAATACCCAAATGAATGAATGTAGTCTTGATTGACATCACGCCAATTTTCAAAAGAAATACCTAACTTAAAAGTAGCGTTAGTTGCCTTCATAACATCAGCTTCTTTTATTTTTAAAAGATCATGAAAGATATGTAATGTAGGAATGGTAGCTTCACCCACACCAACCGTAGGAATAAGATCTGACTCGACTAAAGTAATGTTTAGATTTTTGCCTAATAACTTTCCTAATGCTGCAGCTGCCATCCAACCTGCAGTACCACCGCCGGCAATAACCACATTTTTAATTGCTGATGAATTCATGATGTAATTCCTACTGTGTTAATAATATTAAAAAGTAAGAGCCTCTAAAAAGTAGCACTAACGTCTTAATTTGTTTTGTAAGTTTGCTCTTAAGATTCGAGCTTGTAATTCGTCTAACGGACTATTGAGAATGCTTTTTGCACTGTTTGTAATATGATTAAAATTATCTTTTTCATACTCAAAAACATAATGGTCAAATAAATGTTTCCATGCATTACGCTGTGCTTTAGGTAAATCTCTAATACTTAATATTGCGTGATGAAGTGCATCAGTAGGATTTCCCAAATAATTTGGACTTGTTCTCCACCAATGGTTGAGTAATACGTTAAGATCACCCAGCCCATCTACATGATGAAACCACATACTTGGCAGTAAAATAGCATCACCTGCTTCAAGCTCTGCAACCATAGCGTTATCGATAGCGTCTTTAAACTTAGGAAATTGCTCAAAGTCAGGTTGCTCAAAATCAACCAGACTAATAGGCTGACCACCCGGTGCTTTATCTAATGGCCCACAATAAAGGTTTTTAATTTGCTCAGGAGGAAATAAGGTAAAACGCCTTTTACCCACCACGCAACAAGCTAAGTTTTGTAAAAAATCGAAATGTGCGGCAACCTTACTTTTATTACCTAACCAGATGTTATAAATGGCGTTAGACAACAATGGCGATGCTAATGTTTCTTCTACAAGGCTAGGCAATATTTGTTTAATACTGGTTGAACCAATATAAATCGTTTTAGGTATTTTACAGTTAGCTTGTTCAAGTATTTCAGTTAACACATCACTTAATATTTGCGGTTTAGTCTGAAAATTAAAACCGCTCATATCATCATTATAAAAAATACGTCCTTGCTCTTTAGGCGCTAAATAACATGTATTAACAGTAATACCTTTTTCCATTTGTTTAAGGTATTCAACAGCATGTTCGTTAGACTGTTTCGCTGCTTTAACAATTGGCCAGCTACTCCCAAAACCTTTAAGAATTAAAGGCTCGTCAGAAGTTAATATCGCTTCGCTAATATTATTAGGCGTTACGTCAAAAAGCGTTTTTACTGTATTTTTTATAGATAACATAAATGATGATTAAGACGCTAGTTGGGCATTTTTTCGTGCGACTAAATCATGGATATGCACTTGTGATGCAATCACCATATATATCGCTTGAAGAAACCCTGCATTGTGTAACCTTATTAACTTGTCTTGTGAGAGAGCATTTAAATTATCTTCATTAATCGTATAAAAGCCCATTAACTGGTTTTTACTACCATCATTTAACTCAATATCTAAGGTTACTGATTCCAATAACTCGCAGGTGACCATAGCTTCTATAAAATCATTATTTTCTTGTAAACCAACATGCAACGACTCTAAAACATTCGCCATATGTTCTAAATAATCACTGTTACCGCCATACTCCAAAAATAAATCGATACCGTGTTCTGTATTTACTTTAGGAGAATCTAAATCAATGGTAATAACACGTTCTTGCGCGGTTACACCGTCTTTTACTACGTTTTGTTGCCCTATATAAAAAGGTAATCGTTGCACTGCTAACGGTATATACGTTGCATCCCACTTACCTTCTTTTAAAAATAAGTTATCGTCATTTTCAAAACCGAACAGAGTAATTGGCATAAACTGCCCTGTGTTACTGTCTTTATGAAATAAGATAGGATAGTGGGCTTGAGCACTTCTAAACTCCATAGGGAACGTTTGTGCATACCACACGTTGTCACCCATAACTGCTGAACGTTCAGCATTAATTTTTAAATCTTTATGTTCAATGTTGTTAAGTAGTACATGGTTTGCCATGAGGTGCCTCACTTTATAGTTATCATTATATTGTTGTTTACTGTTTGTTAAATGGTGGCTAGCCCATATTGTTTTATTTTATTAATTAGCATTCTGTTTGATTCCATCACTTTTGATAACTGCTGTCGTTTATGTTGTACATCAGCTAATGTTCGTTGAATAAGATCAGCATGTTCATTATTTTCTCGTGCTGAAACCGTATTAAATTGCATACCGTATAAAACATATTGATAACTTGCTGCAGGAAACAAAGGATTATTATGTGGAATATCGTAAGACGACGGCGCTTGATGCTGCCACAACTCAAGCATTTCTTGTAAAGATTCAGGCATACTTGATGGATCTCTATTATCTAACCAATAGTTTGAATCATCTCGTTTAGATAACACGTAATGTAGTTTTAAAAACTCGATAATTTGTTGCCAATGCTTAATAAATTTTTCATTAAAACGTTTAGCGGTTATCGCCATACTACGTTTAGTTACAGGAAGTTGATCACTGATCATTTGAGCCGCTTGCTCGACCATTGCTAATGCTGAAGCTTCGAGTGGTTCAATAAAACCAGCAGACATACCTACCGCAACACAGTTTTTGTGCCAAAATTTTTCATAATAACCAGGGTTAAACGACAATTTTCTTACTGAAGGTTCTGACTTTTTATGGCTTGTACTTAATGAGTTAAGGTATTGTTCAAGTGTACTTTCAGCCAGTGTATCGCTCGTGTGTTGACTTGAATAAACATAACCAACACCACAACGAGATTGTAGGCCTATGTTCCAAATCCAGCCAGATGCTTGTGCGGTAGACAAGGTACATGACGCAATAGGAGAGTTTTCATTAACGTAAGGTACTTGAACCGCTAATGCAGAGTCGTTAAACAATATTGATTTTTTTGAACAAAAAGGAATACCGAAATGTTTACCTAACAATAAAGACTGCGCACCAGAACAATCTATAAATAAATCACCTTGAATATCACCAGCGCATTGAGTTGATACTGAAGAAATATCACCGCTGTCATCATTATTTACCGCAACAATATGGGCTGAAATATGTTTTACGTTCAGCTTTTTTATACAATGATCTTTAAGTAATAATGAAAACTTTGTCGCATCAAGGTGATAGCCATAATTAGCAATATAGTCGTATGCTTTTAGTGTTATTTGTTTAGGCGCTAAATTTTCTTCACATAATACAGACTGATAACAAACTTGCTGAGCAAAAGACAATGTACTAGTTTCGGCAACAGTTAAAGATCCCATCACTGTACCTAAATTAAACTGAGAAGTGCCTTGGGGTAAAGAAAAGGGATGAAAATAAGAATGGCTAGTGTTGTTATGATTTAAAGGTGATTTTTGCCAATCAATAAATTTTGAGGCTTGTTTAAAACTCGCATCACAACAAGTAAATAAATCAGCTTCGTTAATACCTATTTTTTTTAGGGTTTCGCGCATTGAGGGCCACGTTCCCTCACCCACTCCAATAGTAGGAACATTTGGAGACTCGATAACGGTAACTGAAACTGTAGAGCAAGAAGATTGATGTTTAGTGTGTTTAGCTGCAATTAATCCCGCAGTGATCCAACCCGCAGTACCACCACCTACAATAACAATATTTTTTATTTCTGATTGCATATGCACCACTTAACCATTCAATAAATTTAAGTTTCTGTCCCTGTAATCAATAACTTTAGTACCTTAATCTACTACTAGACAACTTAAGGTTTATTTGACTATAACAAACAAGTAATCGAATTACTAGCTAAGGTAACTAAAGCCTCATGTAAAACGTAATAAGGTTAATCTAACTTAGATTAACGAATAATAGGCATAAAAAAAGCTACTAAAAAGTAGCTTTTTAAACAATTAAAACAACGTTTTAAAAGCTATACCTTGCACCTAAAGCATAACGTGCACCCGTTTGGGTTAATTTATAAGTAAGGCGATCATCACGACCATACTCATTGGTATATTCGTTGGTAATGTTAATACCTTCAAAAAATACCGTTAAACCTTCTAGGGCTGGCACTTCATAACTTACGTTAAAATCTATTTGGTCGTATGCTTCAGTATAAATTGGTGCTGTTAAATCACCATTTACACGGCGTTCATTTAAGAACTCATCACGCCAATTGTAGGCTATACGTACTTGCAATCCATTTTTATCATAAAAAGCAACCACGTTAGCTGTATCACTTAACCCTGTTAATGCAGCAGTATCTTGTAAAGAGTTATTATCATAAGCAAGACCTGAATCAACCATAGTATAGTTGAATACACCACCAAATCCTGAATCACCAAAAATGTGCTGAATATTAAATTCTAACCCATCAATTGTTTCTTCATTATCGCCGTTTACAGGCACATTTAATCTAAAGTTAACAATGTTATCTGTTGCCGGGTCACCAATAATTTTTCCGCCGTCTAAGTCACCATTTTCGTCAAATTTTGGTTGAACATTTGGATCATCAACGTAGTTTTCAAAGATATAGTTTCTAATATCTTGATTTGAAGCATTTGCACCTAATGCAGCAACAGCAGCGTTAAATTTAGCGCCATCAAGTGGATTAGGTAGACTGAAAATATCTGAATCAACAGTACCTGTAGTTATCCAATTAGTTACATCTTTTCTAAAGTAACCTAATGAAACATAACTACCTTCGTCGTAATACCACTCAGCAGAAATGTCAAAGTTTACTGACTCTAATGGTTTTAACCCTGGATTACCTGAGTTACCTGAGTAACCACTTAAACTACCACCTGTATTAACCGTTGTACCACCTTGCAATTGGCCATAAGAAGCACGAGAAATTGTTTTACCCGCTGCTGCTCTTAAGGTTATATCGTCAGTAAGTTCTAAATTAACATTTAAACTTGGTAGCACTTTACTGTAGTCAGCCGATTGACTTAATGTTTCAATGCCTGTTACACCTGTTACTGATGTAGACGTATCTTCGTTCCATTCAACACTGCTATATCCCGGAGCTGAAGCTATTGAGTCAACATCAGTTGATTCATGACGAACACCTAAATAGGCACTAAACGGCATACTTCCTAATTCACCTTCGTAACTCAGTTGTACGAAATACGCTGTGGTTTTTTCTTCAGTAAAACGGTTGGTATCTGCATCCCAGTTAGTTGATGCACAGAAATGGCCTTCACCGTTAGGTCCTGCTGATGCACCCGCAGGCGCTTTACAGTCACCCCATAAACTATCAACATTAGCTACTGGATCTGCAAACTCTGCAGCGCGAACAATTTCATCAAAATCAGCAAAGAAAATTTTGTTAAATAAATCGTAATCACCTTGTGTTGCTGTGCCTTCAAAGTTACCTGCTTTAGCATCAAACTTATCTAAAATAGTATCTTCACGCCAATCAACGTCAGCAAAATCACCTACTTCACCAACTCCTCCCCAATCGGCACGTTGAACTTGTGTATGACGGTAATGGTTATTAACCGTATTAACTGATACACCAAAATCGATACTTATTTCGTCGTTTAAGATGTACTCACCTTTTACTTGAGTTTGATCGACTTCTGAAGAGTATTTATCATTTGAGAACCAACTACCGGATAAACGCATAGTTTGTGGAGTAAATGCTTCAATATTACCTGTTGCTATACCTGGTAAATCCCCCGTTAAATCTAAACCTGTACGAGTACGAGTGTAAGAAGGTAATTGCATATTATTACGTGTACCATGGCGCGGATCTGTCGCTTGCATACTCGCTTTAGAACTATGATGATCAACAGTAATGTTTAATTTATCGCTAACTTGCCAATCGATGTTTAAACCCGTTGAGTCAGTTTTTTGTTCATTACCCCAAGCACCAACAGTTAAAGAAGTATCGGCAAGATCAGCATCACTATTAATTTCATAAATTTCAGAATAAATTAGTGGCACTGCATTTGGAGAACCGTCCCATACTGTTTCGCTACGATCGCCGGCATAGTTAAACCATACAGAAGCATCAGTATGTTGCTCTTCAATTTCATTACGAATTATTGTCTGATCTACAGTAATTGTTAAAGTTTCAATAGGCTTATATTGCAATACTAATTGGCCATTTAAACGTTTACGTTGACGCTCTTCAAACACATAACGAGGTTGTTGTGGGTTTGAATAATTACCACTTGTTGGTCTGTTTGTACCGCCGTCAGCACCAGCAGGTACACCACCCCAACCTGTGTTAGTGTAATCACTTGCTCTGTAGCCTTGGTCTTGTAAAAACTGTTGCATGCCACTTTCACGTTCT
Organism: Pseudocolwellia sp. G5-9; assembly: GCF_055808995.1. Classification (NCBI taxonomy): domain Bacteria; kingdom Pseudomonadati; phylum Pseudomonadota; class Gammaproteobacteria; order Alteromonadales; family Colwelliaceae; genus Pseudocolwellia; species Pseudocolwellia sp. G5-9. The sequence goes on along the minus strand of NZ_CM147893.1, from coordinate 57,773 downwards.
TGGTAACTACCTGAAATTGAAATACCAAACATTTCATCGGCAAACGTTTGTGAGTATAAACCGCTAATTTCTGGTGTTGTACTACCTTGGTCAGTTGAAGAATCGTTAACTAATTTCCCACCAATTGAAGCTTTAGTACCCGGAGACTGCAAAGGCTTATGTGTTTGTAAATCAATAGTTGCGCCAATACCACCTGATGTAACACTCGCATTAGATGTTTTATAAACAGTAACACCTGATACACTTTCTGAAGCAATGTTTGCAAAATCAAATGTTCTGTCACCCGTCGTTGTAGGTAATTGACGACCATTTAATGTAATTAAGTTTTTATCTGCACCAAAACCACGAACTGTAACTTTACTACCTTCACCACTTGCACGGTCAATTGAAACACCAGTAATACGCTGTAAAGATTCGGCTAAGTTAGTATCTGGAAATTTCCCCATATCTTCAGCAGAAATTGCATCAACAATACCTTCTGAAGCACGTTTTACATCCATAGCGCGTAATAAACTACCACGTATCCCCGTTACGGTAATAACTTCTACTTCCTTCACTTCGCTTTCTTCTGCATAACCCATAGTTGACACGGTCATTGAACCTAGCGCGGCTAAGATGGAGGTAGTTAATATCTTTTTATTAAACATTTGAGTCCCCTGATTTTTTATATTTATTTTATTATTGTCAAAATGACAATTACATTTTTAACACAATATATTCAAAATGACAATAAGGTATTTTAACGAAAAATTATTTTTTACTTATATCGTAAATCTTTAAAACTAAAACCTGAAATTCTTTAAAATCTAAAATCACCGAACTAAAAACATTAAATTCAATACGTTATAAATAACACCTTGCTTTAGTAAATAAAGCTTAGTACATTACAAATAAAAGTCTAATTGACTATATCTTAATTCGGTAAATTTTTTAGTCTTACTCGTAAGCGTCTACCGTTTCAATCTTTCCATTTTCATCATGGATCAATTCGGTCATTTTAACGCAACGTAAGTGAGTTTGACCGCCTGACAAGCTGCTATCGTGATAAAACAAATACCACTTCCCTTCATAGCAGGTAATAGAATGATGATTTGTCCAGCCTAATACAGGGTTTAAAATAACGCCTTGATAAGTAAACGGACCATAAGGTGAAGAGCTAGTTGCATAAGCTATTTTATGGGTATCACCAGTAGAGTAAGAAAAATAATAAACGCCATTATATTTATGCACCCAAGGGCCTTCAAAAAAGCGTCGATTATTATCACCTACGGTTATTGGATCACCATTTTCATCAATAATAATGATATCTTTAGGCTCTTCAGCTAGCTCAAGCATATTAGATGAAAGCTTTGCCATTTTAGCAGGCAAAGCCGCTTCATTATCTGCAGGGTATTTGTCTTCTTTATTAAATTTACCCTCATGCCAGTTTTGTAACTGCCCTCCCCATAAACCACCAAAATAAAGGTAATAACTACCGTCATCATCTTCATACACAGCGGGATCTATACTAAAAGTTCCTTGAATGTAGTCAGGTTCAGCTTTAAAAGGCCCTGTCGGAGATGAACTACTAGCTACTCCGATCCTAAATATCCCCTCTTTATCTCTCGCTGGAAAATAAAAATAATAAGTCCCTTCTTTATGCGCTGCATCAGGTGCCCACATTTGCTTACTTGCCCATGGCACATCATCTACATGAAGTGCTACACCGTGATCTGTCGCGCTAAAATCATCTTTATCAAGCGACAATACATGGTAATCATTCATAGCAAAATGGTCACCATCATCATTTATACTACTTTCTGATTCAACATCATGAGATGGGTAAACATAAATTTTACCGTCAAAAACATGCGCAGATGGATCTGCCGTATATATGTGCTTAACAAGGGGCTCACTTTTATCTTTCAATAAATTGGCGCGCTCTATATCTTTTTGTTGAATTTGCTCTGCATGACTCAACGTTTCAGATGCCCTATGTTTTTCTTGTGCAGGTCTTGTCATGAAATCTCCTATGTACGATTTTACTTTATGATGACTAAGTTATTTAGCGCGATGCTTTAACAACAAAGCTTTTAGCGCTAAATATAAAGGTTAACGGTTTGTTTAAAATATTTGTTAAAACACGGCGTATTACCGTATTACTTTGTAATTGATGCTTGAATACTTTCGACTTCAAGCTCGGTTAATTTGTATTTTTTGATCAGTACTAAACTTATCACCATGCAAATAACGGGTATGCCGGCAAATGCGAGTAAAATACCACTCAGCGTATCCGCCGACTGAACTTGATTAGGTACGTAGTTGTAACTCGCTAAGATCCAACCAGCTAAAGCCCCACCAATGGCAAAACCAAATTTAATCGCTAATAAATGCCCTGAAAAGGTAATAGCGGTAAGACGTTTTCCTATTTTAAGCACACCATAATCAACCGTGTCTGCCACCATAGAAAACATAATGGGCGTCAACATCATATGAGCAAAGTTAGCAATAAAATAAAGGATAAAAATAGCGACTATTTGGCTTGAATCTACAACATAGAAAAGACTATGCGATATGATCACAATCACAATAGCCACTTGAAATAAGACTTTTTTCTCAAAGTATTTGGTTAAAAAGTTGGTGGATACCGCACCTAAAACTGAACCTATTGCAGCAACAGTTAAAAATGTAGAAATTAACGACTCTTCGCCCACATAATATTTAATATAATGTGGAGCAACTGCGGCACGAATACCAATAAGGGTTAAGGTAGCTAAGCTAATTGCAGCAATAATAACCCACTGGTCATTTTTAAATAACGAAAAGAATTCGGTAAAAACATTTTTACGATTTCCTTCAACAGGCGGCAGCTTAGCTTCTTTGGTCATTTTAAAACAAAAAACAAAACAAATGGCAGCTAAAGTTCCCATGAAGGCCATGGCTAATGGATAACCTACTCGATCATTTCCTTCACCAAAAAATTCAACAAGTTTTGGCAGCGCCCACACAATAATAACTAATGCAGCCATTGCCATAGCAAATCGGTATGACTGTAATGAAGCACGTTCTTTAGGTGAGTCAACCATTACACCACCCAAAGCACCATAAGGAATATTAATAGCGGTATAACAGGTCATTAATAATCCGTAGGTAATGTAGGCATATACCAATTTACCCGTTGCATCAAAATCAGGAGTAATAAAAGCTAAACAAGCAAACACGCCGTAAGGTACCGCTAAAAATAATAAATAAGGACGATAAGCTCCCCACTTAGTACGGGTTCTGTCGGCAATACTGCCCATAATAGGATCAGTAAATCCGTCAAATAACCTTACAGTAAGCAGCAATGTTCCAGCTGCCGCTGCAGATAAGCCATAAACGTCGGTGTAAAATATCAGCATAAAATTGGCAACCATCTGGAAAACAATATTGCTTGCCGTGTCACCTAATCCATAACCAAATTTTTCTTTAACAGTTAACTTGTTTTTTTCGTTTTGCATGGATACCCCAAATACAATTTTATAATGGTTTAACTATCGATATAGTCCAAAATACTATATCTAAATTATTCGGATGTAAACATCTATATGATTAAGAGAGAAATTAAAGCAAAAAAAAAGACAACGAATGTTGTCTTTTAGAGAAAAATATTAAATGAACTAAAACTCGAATGTAAATCCAAATTCTTTCAGTTTTTCATATACATTAACGTCAAATCGATACAAAGTTGCTGCTCTATGCGCTACCTTTTTCTGCTTTTCTTCGCAGTTTATCAATAAATTCATTTTTTGAATTTTACGACGAAAATTGGGTTTATCTAACGTTTTATTTAAAATAGCTTCGTAAATTTCTTGTAATTCAAGCAAGGTAAATTTTTCAGGTAATAAATTAAAACCAATAGGTTCATGGCGTACTTTGTATTTTAAATAATTCAAACCTGCCGCTAAAATATCCGCATGATCAAACATTAAAGGAGGTAAATCGTAAACATCAAACCATTCACATTCAAACGCGTTTTCTCCGCTAATTAAATTGGTTTCTTCATGCCTAACTAACGAATAAAAAACGATAGTAATAATTCGACTGGCTGGATACCTATCTACTGCACCAAATGCACCTAATTGATCAAGGTAAAGATTATCTACATTGGTTGTTTTTTTAACTACACGTAAAGCTGCATCTTCTAAGTTTTCATCATTTCTAACCCAATGCCCTATTAATCCCCATTTATTAGCAGCTAACCCACGATTATACTTTACTAAAAGTACTTTTAACTTACTCTCATGCAAAGTAAAAATAAGGTTATCTACCGTCAGGTTACGAATACAGTCTTCAGGAATTGTTTCTTCAGCAAGCGAAACGCTTGGTAAATTAGATGAATTGTGATGCATATGGCTGCTCTTGATTATTATTACAATAAATTAAATATTAAATAATGATAACGGGTATAGTAATTAAGACTATTAGAATGCCTCGTAGAATACATTTTACCTCACCATAAAGCAATATTTCGTTAAAGCGGCTTGTCAAAAAACAGTCCTCATTACCACCTTACTTTGTTAACAATCACTTAAATAGATTGTGTGCGCTACTTTACCATTTTAACTTAATTATCCACATATAAATAAAATAACAAGCCAACAAAAGTATTTAATTAATTGTTATATATAGATTAATAAAATTTATACAAAAAAAATTATAATATTTATTGAATAATGGAAGCTTTACAGACTATAGTAATAGTCATAAATACAATTAGATTACAATAACTATGAAACATAACTCGTTAAAAACACTATTAACTTTTATTCCAGCGATAACCCTTACACTGTCAGCTTGCGGTAATATGCAAGAAACACCAACAGAGCAAAGTAAAAGTACTGCATCTACTATTATGCAAAAAAATACTGATGATTCTGCACTAAAAGAGCTATTCGCCAACAAATATAAAATAGGTACCGCATTAAGTAGAGAACAAATAATTGGTAATTCAACTAATGTACTGCCTTTTGTTAATCAGCAGTTTAATGCAGTTACACCTGAAAACTCGATGAAATGGGAACGTATTCACCCTGAAGATGGCGTATATGATTTTGAAGCAGCTGATGCACTTGTTGAATTTTCTAACAAAAACAATCACTTTTTTACTGGCCATACTTTAGTTTGGCACTCTCAAGTGCCTGATTGGGTATTCGAACATAAAGACGGCACACCATTAAATAGAGCTGAATTACTTAAACGTATGGAAGATCATATCAATACCGTTGCAGGTCGTTATGCAGGAAAAATAGATGCATGGGACGTGGTTAATGAAGCATTAAACGAAGATGGTACTTTACGTAAGTCTAAGTGGTTAAACATTATTGGCGACGACTTTATCGAACAAGCGTTTATTATGGCCGCGAAAGCAGCACCAAAAGCTAAGCTTTATTACAACGACTACAACTTATACAAACCAGAAAAACGTAATGGGGTATTAAATTTAGTTAAACGACTACAAAGTAAAGGTATACGTATAGATAGCGTAGGTATGCAAGCTCATTACTCGTTAACATCGCCAAGCTTAACAGAAGTTGAAGATTCAATTAAAGCTTACAGCGCTTTAAATATAGACGTATTAATTACTGAATTAGATGTATCCGTTATTCCATTTCCAGATGAAAAAAACATGGGTGCTGATGTTTCTCTAAACATGAAATTACAAGATGAGTTTAACCCGTATCCGAACGGCTTACCTACTGAAATAGAAAACCAATTAGGTGATCGTTACAGAGCTTTATTCAACATATTTAACAAACATCAAGATGTTATTAAACGTGTTACTTTTTGGGGTGTAAGTGACGCTAACACGTGGAGAAATGATTGGCCAATGCCTGGACGTACAGATTATCCTTTGTTGTTCGATCGTCAGTTAAAAGCAAAACCTTTTGTTTCAAGTCTTAATAAGCAATAAGTTACATTTAATCAATAACGTTGAAGATGAAATTTTTCTCCCAGTAACCATAAGCTTTTACAGTTATGGTTACTTTTTTTTAGGGCTAGAACTGCCAACCTACATAACGATAGAGTAAATAATGAAAACAATATCAAACCCCATCTTAAAAGGTTTTAACCCTGACCCGAGTATTATAAGAGTGGACGACGATTATTACATTGCTACCTCAACATTTGAGTGGTTTCCTGGTGTACAAATTCATCACTCAAAAGACTTGGTCAACTGGAAGTTAATTACACGTCCCCTCAACAGAATCTCGCAACTTGATATGAAAGGCGTGCCCGACTCTTGCGGTGTATGGGCGCCCTGTTTAAGCTATGTTGATGGCGTTTTTTATTTGGTATACACCAATGTAAAAAACTTTAATGGCGATTGGAAAGACACACCTAACTATGTTGTGAGTGCAACAGATATTAAAGGGCCTTGGTCAAAGCCTGACTTTATTAACTCAAGTGGTTTTGATCCGTCTTTATTTCACGATGATAACGGTAAATCTTATTGCTTAAACATGATTGTAGACCACAGAAACAGTAAATTTTTTGGTGGTATTATCATTCAAGAATTTGATCGTAATTTAAAAAAGACCATAGGTAAAATTCATCATATATTTACCGGTAGCGAACACGGTTTAACGGAAGGCCCCCATATTTATAAAAAAAATGGCTATTACTATTTACTTACCGCAGAAGGAGGTACAAGTTATAACCATTGTGTATCGTTAGCACGATCAACGTCTATTTTGGGGCCCTACGAAATACATCCTAATAACCCCGTTATTACAGCTAAAAATGCGCCGAGTAATTACCTACAAAAAACAGGACATGCCGATTTAGTAGAAACACAAAATGGCGAATGGTACATGGTGTTTCTTACAGGTCGTCCGTTAACCGAACAAGGGCGATGCATTACTGGTAGAGAAACCGCAATAGAAAAGGTTGTGTGGAAAGAAGATAACTGGCTCTACTTAGACCACGACTCACAAGAGGCACGCCAGCATGTTCCTGCACCAAATTTATCTGAACATACATTTAAACCCGAAACACAACGTATTACGTTTGACTCTCCTTCTTTAGATATTAACTTTCAAAGTTTACGTGTTCCCATGACCTATGCATGGATAAGTCAAACAGATAGACAAAAACACCTACGCTTATATGGCCGAGAATCTCTTAGCTCTTGTTTTGAGCAAAGTTTACTCGCCAGAAGAGTACAAGCTCACCATACCGTAGCCTCTACCTGTATTGAGTTTTCACCTGAAAACTTTCAGCAAATGGCAGGTTTGGTTTGTTACTACAATACAACGCATTATCATTATGTGTATATTTCAGGTGACGATATAAACGCTTATTCAGGGAAAAAATTTATTAACGTTTTAACTTGCGACGACAATAAAACATCGCACCCTATCAGCCAACCTATTGATATATCTCAAGTTGAAAAAATATATCTTAAAGCTGAATTTAATAGAGCGGTTATACAGTTTTACTACGCAGTAGAAACAAAAGATAACCAACCTAAATGGCAAAAAATAGGACCAGAATTAGACGGTAGTATTTTATCTGACGATTATGTAGTGCATACAGAAAAAGGTTATTCCCCTTGCTTTACAGGCGCATTTTATGGACTAGCTTGCCAAGATCTATCGGGACAGAAAATTCACGCCGACTTTGAGTATTTTGAATACCAAGAAAAGTAATATCGAAAGCTCTACAGAACTTAGGCTTACATGATTTAATATCACTCGATGTAAGCCTAATTTTAAAAATGGATAAAATTAAATGCTTTCCCCTTCATCCAAAGTAAATCCTAAATCAATATAAGTTTCTATTTCTTCTAACCCATCAATTCTCGCTAATAACTGTTCAGCAGCCACTTGGCCAATACGAAACCTTGGGGTAATAACACTAGCCAAAGCAGGAGAATAAAGCTGTCCCATATCGTGTCCATGCATCCCCGTAATCCCTAATTCATCAGGTACTTTTATGCCCTTTCTTTTGCAACTTAACAACATTCCCATCGCAACATCATCGTTCGTACAAATAACACCATCAACTTTAGGGTCAATAGACAAAATATCTTCTAAAATCTCTGAGCCTAAACGGATAGAAGAAAACTCAGGAGAACGAAAAATTAATGGCGTTAGCTGATAAGACAAAACCGCCTCTTCGTAACCTTGCTGTCGTAATAAATCACGTATATCACCTTTAGCGCCTATATAAGCTATGTTTTTATAGCCTTTATCTAGCATGTTTAACGTCATTTGTTTAGCTGCTGCTAAATTGTCAAAACCCACCGCTTGCTGAATAGGTGGAGTACAGGTATCCATAATCTCTGTAACAGGAACCCCAGAAGAATCAATCATACGTAATGTATTTTGACTATGCACACTCTCAGAAAGTATAAGTCCATCAACATGATACCCCAGCAACGAGCTAATTCTTTTTTCTTCAAGCTCAGGAGAATACGCATAATGAGCAATCATAATTTGATAGCCAGCAGGTTCAGTAACCGACTCAATTCCACGTAATACTTCATCAAAAACATGATTTGAGATCGAGGGAAATAACACACCAATAGCATGACTACGGCCTTTTGAAAGAATATTAGGCGCTTTATTAGGAATATAGCCAAGTTTATTAATGGCGTTTTGAATCTCTTTACGCGAAGATTCAGCAACCAATTTAGGATCTTTTAAAAAACGGCTAACCGTCATTTTAGTCATACCCACAACGTCAGCAATGTCTTGTAATGTTGTTCTTCTCGATTTACTCATAATTCATTGTGTTAACAACACATCCCCTAAAAAATTGGCTTAACTATTATATTAATAAAGACACTTAAAGTCTCTGTAACAATAAAAAGATTGTCCTACAAAAATGTTACTGGTAACGTACTATACTCAAAAACATTATAGTCAATAAGACTAGAATTGAAATAACCTAATAACGAGACTTTACATGACTAAACAACTATTAACCTTAACCTTAACCTTAACCTTACTCATCACCACATTATTTTCTTGGAACAGCTACAGTGCTGAAGCAAAATTTAATAAAGAGAATGACTTACTATTATTAAATTTTGATCTTAAAACAGACGTTGACGATGCACACACTATCGCAGCGTTAGACTTAATACTGCAATCAAACGAATTTAAAAACATTAACTATTACGCCATTAGCGGTACATACGGAATACAAGCCGGCTTATACGTACCTGCCGATGAGTTATTCAATATAGTTTTCAAACAAAAATGGACTGACGCACATCAATACAGACAAACATCTATAAACAAAACCGTTAAAAAAATTAATCAAACCTTAACGGCAGGCGGAAGAATTTGGATTGCAGAAGCGGGCCAAAGCGACTTCACACAAGAACTCATTGAAGCCCTTACAGAGTATGGAATTAAATACACTAAAGACCAAATTCTTGTTGTACAACACGCTACATGGAACGAAAAAGAAACCAGTGTTGACGGCTTAGCTTTTGTAAAAGCACACACAACTTACATAAAAATTGAAGACGGAAATAAAGAAAACAACGGCACACCGGGTTTTAACAACAAAGATTACTCAGTAAAAAACCTTGAAAATAAAAACCTTATTTCATCTCAAGCCTGGACTGAAGCCAACAGAGTTAGTACAAAATACAACGGTGTAAATGGTCGATACAACAACCAAGCGATTTCTGATGGCGGCGCTGATTTTTCAGATCTTGTTGAAATAACGTATATTTTAGGTATAACAGATGTAGAAACCGTTGCGAAATTCTTTACTAAATTTAATAAAACTCGCTCAACTAACTAAGAGATAAAGTATGAAAAAAACCATCATATTAAAAGCCCTTGTAGCCTTAACCGCTGCCACTTTACTTATATGTAATGTAGCCAAAGCTGAAACTTGGGAAACGATAGAAACCTCTAACGCCTTTTCTGCGCGTCACGAAGCAGGCTTTATTAAATTTGAAAACAAAGGATATTTGATTGGTGGTAGAGGGATCAAAAACGTTGATGAATTTAACCCTGATAGCCTAAGTTGGCAGCCTTTACAAAAATCTCCTCTTGAATTGCATCACTTTCAGCCCGCTGTTTGGCAAAATATCATAGTTGTAGCTGGAGCCATGACAGGTCGCTACCCTGCTGAAAAACCAGTAAAAAATATTTATTTCTTTTACCCAAAAGAAAATAAATGGCAACAAGGTCCTGCTATACCAAAAGATCGCTTAAGAGGTGGTGCCGTTACAGTCGTTAAAAATAATGCACTCTACCTTATTGGTGGCATAACCAACGGACACCTTGATGGCAACGTTAACTGGGTTGACCGCTACGACTTCATCACTAAAACATGGACCGCATTACCCGATGCACCACATGCACGCGACCATGCGCAAGGCACGCTTATCAACAATAGTATTTACGTTGCAGGCGGACGCCGTACTTTAGGACAAAACAAACAAGTATTTGAATTGGTTGAACCTAAAGTTGATGTTTACAATATTGAAACAAACACATGGCAAGTAATGGAAGCTGATTTACCAACACCACGAGCAGGTAATTCGGTATTTTCTTATAACAATAATTTAATCGTAGTGGGTGGAGAAAGTGCAGACCCAACTAAAGCCCATGAAGAAGTGCATTTATTTAATACCACTACCCAAAAATGGCAAACCAAACCCTCTTTAAAACGAGGTAGACACGGCAGTGGTGTTATAGAAATGAATGGCTACTTATGGATAGCTTCAGGTTCTGGTATGCAAGGCGGTTCGCCCGAGTTGAAGTCAGTTGAACGTATTAAAGTAGAAAAGGTTTTTGACTAAGTAATTGAGGCATATTTAAGCAAGGGCTCGCCCTTGCTTAAATATGTACTAGAAAATACGGTTTAAGGCTTTTGATCCACTTCAAAACTTGTTTGTAGTTTTATTTAGTGCCAGTAGTCTCTTTGTCATTTTTAATAGGAGTATTAAAAGAGTCAAATCTGCTATTTTCATTCCAGTCAAGCTGAGATGGTGGCGATGCATAGTAGCTACCAGAACTAAAACAGTTATTATTCCAACTGGTATTCCAGTTGTTATTTGATTTATTATCACTCTCTACTGGTTTGTATTTACCGAGTGTAATTGAAGTTATCATTATGATAGCCCCAAACGCCATAAAAAAAAGTCCAGGCCCCTGACCCGAAAAAATGACTTTTAATGCTGTTGATTTAATCTCAAGGTTAATGTTTTCTTTTGCTACTCCATAAGTAAACAATCGATAACCTAAATAGCAGAGAAATATCGCTCCAAAGATTATTAATATTCTTTCAAAACCTCTTATTAACATAGGATCCATATTAATCTCCCCATAAAACTAGACATAATGACTCCCCACAAAGCGCTAGCCTCTATATCATGGGGTAACTTAAAAATAATAGCCACAGTTAGTTTTTAATGAAATAAACCAACGGCTAGCATCAATAACAATAGCATAATTTTTATTCGATTAGATACCCATATAACATTTACTCAACTCGCTGTTTTAAAAGACCAACGTGGCGCTAAACTCGACTCGTTAGGTAAAATAAATCCAACAAAGCAGCCTTTATTAAATTGGCAAGACAGGCAGTATGAAAACCTAAAAAGTGACGATAACAACCTGTATTAGAAAGGTGATTGTGATATTCAATTCGATGCGTAGATGAGGTGTAATGTGGGAAGCGCCCATGGTTAAAAATTAACTATTGATGCCATAGGCTCTTGTTATAACTCAATATCACTCAAGCTAAGCAACTGACGACTATTACGTAAAGTTAGTATTTTAATTTCATTTTCAACTTTATAGATAAGACGATAACTACCAAATATCACCTCACGATAATTTGTACCTAACAACTCGGGTACTTCTCTGCCTGATTCAGGTTGAAAACCGAGTAAGTCTGTGCGATCAAATATATCATTAACCCATTTTGTCTGCAGCCGAAGGTTTATCAAGAGCAATAAACTTAGCGGATGCTTCTAGCTTTTCTAACGCTAAAGGAGACCAAACCACTTTCAAGGATTAATACTCTTTAAGATTTGCGCGCGAGCATCAGAATTAGAAATACCTAATCCAGCAGAAAGCTGTGCTTCAGCTTTTTGGATTTCTTCAAGTAGTTCAATTTTCTCCTGCATTGACTCATATTCTGCCACATCGACAACTACAGCTACGCCTTTTCCTCTTTGTGTTATTACAATTGGTCTTCTTGTTTCGTTAATTTGACGAATAAATGAAGCTGCACCAGCTCTAAAATCAGAAAGTGGTTGAATATCTTGATCAAAATGAAGTCTAGTCATGAGTAACACCTTTAGTTGTACTTTATATGGTACAAAGTATAGTTAAAACTAGATACCAGTACAAGGCTTTGAACTTAAGTCATAGACACAATGACTCCCCACAATGCGTTAACCTCCATATTGTGGGTTAACTTAAAAATCAGAGCCATAATTAGTTTGTTAATGAAATAAAGTGGATGCTAGTATGAATAACAATAACATAATTTTTATAGGATTAATCCTCATAAAAAAATCACACAACTCGCTGTTTTAAAAGATGAATCGAGCTATATTAAAGCGTTAAAAAGCAAGAGAGCGTCCTTGCTAAAATATGCTGTTTACCACCTCAGGACGTGCTGTTATGTACCTGAACTACCAAATAGAACGTCAGCGCAATGTGGAGTTAACGCTGAAGAACTATGACCAATTCCTTGAATTACATTTACGTTAACAATTCCATTAACCCCATAGCGCTTTGCATTTTGATTCATTGCGCGCGCCCAACTATTTGCAATTTCTATGCGCGTATTACCGCTGTGTGCAGGCCTTTTAGGTTGAGTCTTTATGTCTTTACTTCCAATAACGATTGAAACTTTTTTCGCAGCTAAAGCGTAATTTCTAAGAGATTTAGTGATAAAAACTTTATTTGTGCTACCGTCTTTCCACTTTAAACTCTTAGAGAGGTTTCCTGCGCCATAAGGCCATTTACTTGATGTTGTAGGGTAACTGTACCGGCCTGCTGCGCTCACAACAGCATGAATCACCTTGTTAGGATGAGTAACAACATACCTATTAACAAACTGTCCACCGGCAGAGTGACCGTATAAATAAAAACGCTTACTACCTGAGCTAGTTTGAAATGAATAACGACTTACAAGTTTATTAACGAATTCATCAGCAGGAACGTATTTGCCAAATAAATTCCTATATCCACCAAAGCCACCACCTAGGTTACCAAAACGTGACGTATCGAAAACGGGTGCAATTAATAATAATCCATATTTGTCGGCATATTTGATCCAACGTGATATATATTTCTTTGCGACATCTGAAGCTTTATCTCTTTTTGATAACATACCGTGAGCAATAACTAGAATGTTTTTTGGGGTTTCTTCAGGAATATAAACAAAATGATCACCTTCATTATTTCTTTTTTGGATAACTTCAGCATTTAGAGATAATGACAGGCATACCCCAATAAAGATTAATAATTTACGCATGATTCACCGAAGGTACATAGACATAATGACTCCCCACGAGGAGCTAGGCTCCCTATAGTGGGTTAACTTAAAAATCAGAGCCATAATTAGTTTGTTAAAGAATTAAAGGCTAGCATGAATAACAATAACATAATTTTTATAGGATTAATCCTCATAAAATATTTACACAACTCGCTGTTTTAAAGACGAATATAACTATACTGATAATCAGATCATTAGCATTTAAATAGATAATAATATTTGTTTAGTTATCAATTTTGGTATTGGTAAACAAGAACAACCTACGATGAAACAACTTATCTTGAGGCGTTAAAAGCAAAGACTCGCCCTTGCTTAAATATGCGTTAGAAAATACGATTTAAGGCTTTTGGTCCACCTCAGGGCGTGTTGTTATTTCCTATTATTTAATTTAGAAAGTAAATCTGAAGGAGCTATATAAATTAAAGTTTTACCATCTTTGGTTGTAAGAAATAGTTTTAATTCTGCTAATTTTGCTAAATATGTTCTAGCCGTATTAGCAGAAATGCTATAAGAATTAGATATTTCTTTAGCGCTAAATATCCTCCCTGGCTCTTTCACTGCTTTCTTTATTAAATCTTTTTGAATGAAATTTAGCTTATTTCCCAAAGTTGTTTTTTCTAATATTTCAGCTATTTTTTTAAATTCATTTGTCTTGTTACCTAAGTATGTTTTCAACTCATCAAAGGCATGAAAAATAATATCTAATTGAAAATAAATAAAATAAGTTAAATCATTAGAGTCCTTTTCTGTATACATGTAAGACATTCCATATTCTTTGGGTTTTTCTTTTAATAACTTACTAATAGAAACAAATTTAAATAAAGTATATTCACTTTTAAGCATAAACCAATAAAACAATGCTCTTGCTACTCGACCGTTTCCATCTCTAAATGGGTGTTCATAACCCACCATAAAATGAAGGATAATTGCTTTAATAATAGGATGAACAAAGTCACAGCCATTTAAGCCAGAATGATCTTCATTAGCAAAATCACATAATGTCTGAAGCCTGTCGTCAATTAAATTAAAATGAGGGGGCTGATGCGCAATATTTCCATCACCATCTTCGATATATATATCATTGTCTTCTCTAAACTCACCGGGAATTACACTATTCTCTGTAGTCCCTTTTGTTGCTATTCGATGAAACTCTAAGATAAGATCTAAAGTTAGCTTCTCTTTTTTATTTTGTTCTGCAAACTTCAAAAGAAGATAATTATTTAATATCATTCTCTCATCTTCGTCTATTGGCTCTCTTTCATCTTCCAACATTTTTTTAGCTACTTCACGGGTAGTCGAGGCACCTTCAAGTTGAGCACTTGTAATAGCTTCTTCCATAATTAGAGATGAAACTAAAAATTTGCTTTGCAAATGTTCACTAGCAGCTGTATCTGAAACTGCGCCTACATTACCGCCAGCTATTTTTACTAGTTGATATAATAAAGCTTCCATAGAGTGAGGTGTACAATATAAAAAAGGCTCGTTATCTTCACTTTTAATTTGAAGAGATTTGTACTGTGACATTCTTTTAAACTTTACAGTTTTCCATATGTTTTCAGCATCCGCTTTAGGTACTCTCCACTTAAGTTGGCTCCAATGAAGATATTTACCTTCATCATCAGTAACGTCATATTTATTAAGGAAAGGAGTTATTAATTTAAAATCATCAGGGAAATTTAGTTTAGGAGCTTTTTCCACTCTAGGCTTAGCCATATTCTCTACTTTTACTATATGCGTTTAAAGTAACTTCAGTATACTAAAGCCAAAGTGTAACGCAAATTTTAAATTTTGAGTTTATAGCCGTATAAGATTTAATTTACACACTTATCAATTGGAAAATGAACGTACCGGTTGATTTAAATAACGATAAGAAAATTGACGAAATCAGCGTTGAAGAAATGCAAACGTATTTTCACCCTGATTTTTTCTATCTTGATGCTAGATAACAATATGGTATTTACCACACCTAATAAAGCGATAACAAAGGCTAATTCAATTAATACGCGTAGTGAGTTACGTCAAATGCTACGTGGGTCAAATAGCAAAATTAAAATGAGTGATCCTGCTACCGAGTTTGCTGTAATTGTTTAATTTCTGATAACTATCTTGGTAGTTTTAAGTAACCTCAGCTCGGGTTAAGCAAAATTACTCAACATAAAAACTATTCACTATTTCCTGAAACAACTCAGTTCTAATTAAGTGTTTAAAAGCTAATCTAAAAAATAACTAACAACTAGCTGTATTACTTGGTGGTTTATAGGTTTTAGCAAAAGTGGAGTAAATCAGGAGAAGATAAAATAGAGGATGAAATACTCATTAACCTAAAACAAAAAAGCACCGAAAATATCAGTGCTTTTGTCTCTATTAACATTAATACTAATCTTAACTATTCATTTATTAATGAGTATTTTCTATTTTATAGAAAGTCGCTTGAACGTAATCCTTTTCTTCACCACTATTATTCTGATTATATACACCAGCTTTAAAGTACATATACTCATTAGCAATGTCGTAACCACTGTTAGACATATCAATAATTTCAGTGATATCTTCCTCACCATCACGAGTTAGAACGAAAGTCAGTGAATTACCAACTACCGTAATTTTATAGCCAAAACGTTCGTTTAATTCTATGCCGTTACTTGGATTAGATGCACTTTGTAAACGAGTGCCTATCAATTCATAATATTCATCATCTCCATCACGTATTTCGTGAGCCAAATAGATAGAGCCTTTCTCGTTACTTGGTAATTTACGGTAATAAACACGTATAGGTTCATCATTATTTGCATGAATTTGACCAATAATTACTCGGCCTACCTGATTAGCGTCACCTGTTGTTGTAACATGGTTAACGGCTAACTCAGCAACAAGTTCACCATCAACGCCACCCGCTTTATCTTGCTCATTTTGTGGTGCACTTGAAAACACCCAGTTATTAGCATTAACACCTTGTGTGCTAATACTTGTATTGCCTCTACGTAACATCTCTCTTAATTCAGTACGAGTATATTTTGTGTTTACTGATGTTTTAGTACCTTCAATTGGGGCTCTAAAAACTAAACCGTTATCAAGAGAATTGAAAAAGAATTCTGAGTTGAAATAATCATCATTTAACTCATTCTCCCAAATACTTTCTGATTTCATTGCCGTATCTTCATCAACCGGAATACTTAAATACCAATCAATTAATTCAATGTTAGTGGCAACATCCGACTGACAACCGAAAGCTTCAACTTCAACAATACTGCTACTGTTATCAACATTATTACCTGTAGAAACAATTTTAATAAACTTAGCTGTTGTATCTGTTAGATCGGTAAATACACCTCTATCGGTAGACTCATCACTTAGCTCTGAAGTCGCTAAAGGAACCCAAGTACTATTGTCAGTTGAAACTTCAATGTCGTAACTATAACTGCGGCTATCTTCATTTAACCAAGTAATAGATACCCCTTTAAGTAAAGCAGCTTGTTCAAGTGTTAGGGTTAAAGACTGGTTCATGCTAGTTGTAGACCAGCGTGAAGTGCTGATAAAACTGCCGTCAATAGCATTACTTGCTGGGTAACTTGTACTTGAATCTGAAGCAACAGCGCTGCTAAAAGGCAAAAAAGCGAGTCCACTACAAGTAATATCAGCTTGTGGCTCATTCGTTTCTTCAACAGGAACATCTATTACAGGAGCTTCAACAACAGGAGTTTCTGTTTCAACAATAATTACTGAACTTGAAGAACTAGGATTATCTGACGTAGATGAACCACAACCAGCAGCAAGTAACAACGGACATAAAAGCACAACTTTATAATTTATCAACACACCAACCCCGATAACTTTATATTTATAAGAAAAATTAAATCTAACTATTTAAATGTGACCTAGTTTAGACATTAAACCAAAAGGTAATACCAATATATATTACCAAAACATAAAATACCAGTTACCAAATTTAGTTTAAGCTTAAATTTATCTAAAAGGCGTAAAAATTAATGTGTTTTAATTAAGTGGCTATCGGGTTTTTAACTTTGAGATCGTAATATGCAATAACCTTTACTCAGCATTTTTAAATATCGATGTTACTAAGTAACATGAAATAACAGTTTAAAATCACTATAAACCCCGTCAAAATCAAAATATTTATTGTCTTTTTTACCATAAGAGGCCAATCTATATAAATCCCTTTAATTACGTTGCATACAGGCTAGATAACTGTTATCAAAACTCACGCTAAAACCACAAAAAAGTAATTTTTATGGGGTTCGTTACTTGCTATGTTACCGGGAACATTTTAAGATAAAAAACATAAAATCAGAGTACAAATTGTTATCACCTAAAATTTGTACCTACGCTTTGTTTGAATCGTTAGATTTTTACCAACCTGAGACGTAATGATGGAAATGATCAACAATCCAATTTTAAAAGGCTTTAATCCAGATCCCGTTATCTGTAATAAAGGCGAAGATTATTATATCGCTACCTCTACATTTGAGTGGTTTCCTGGTGTTCGTATTTATCATAGCCAAGACTTTATCAACTGGGATTTAGTAGCCACGCCATTAGATCGTGTTAGCCAATTAGACATGAACGGCATACCCGACTCAGGTGGTGTTTGGGCGCCCTGCTTAACTTATAGCGATGGTTTGTTTTGGTTGGTGTATTCAAATGTAAAAAGTGTTGATAGTCCTTGGAAATCTGGCGACAACTTTCTGGTTACCGCAGAAAATATTGAAGGCCCATGGAGCGAACCTATCAAATTAAAATTTGGCGGTTTTGATCCTTCCCTTTTTCATGATGATTCGGGCCGTAAGTTCATCACCTATCGTCAATGGGGGGCTAGGCATCACAGTAATCCACATAACAATATAATTATTCAAGAATATTTTCATGACGAGCAACGCTTATCAACCGACCGAAAAATCATTTTTGGTGGCACACACAGAAAGCTAACTGAAGCACCGCATTTATATAAAGTTGATGAATACTATTACCTTTTAGTGGCTGAAGGCGGCACCGTTTACGACCATGCTGTTACCGTATTACGCAGTAAAAGCGTGCTTGGGCCATTTGAATTACACCCCGATGAAACTATTTTAACCACCAGCGATAAGCCTGAAGCTGTTTTACAAAAAGCTGGTCATGGTTCAATGATCAAAACCCATTCAAATGAATGGTACATGGTGTTTCTGGTGAGTCGTCCGTTACCTGACACTATTAAAATTACCGATAACAAAATTTCAGGTTACTGCCCTCTAGGCAGAGAAACGGCTATCGACAAAATAGAATGGCGCGATGGTTGGCCTTATGTGGTTGGCGGAGCACACACTAAGCTACAAGTTGAAGCACCAACTTTTGCTGCATTTTCTTCTACAAGTAAAACAGCAACATCTCATGCCTCGTCAGACGATTTTATCGATAATTTTGATAGCAATACGCTACATCCAGAATGGCAAACATTACGTGTTCCTTTTTGTGAAAAAATGGGAGCGTTAACAGAATATAAATCAGGGTTAAGATTGTACGGACAAGAGCCGCTTATTTCTCAATTCCCTCAATCAACCCTTGGGTATAGATGGCAGCATTTTGACTTTGACGCAACAACCTCGCTGTCTTTCACCCCAACTAACGAGCAACAAAATGCAGGTATAGCGTGTTATTACAACACTAAAAACTGGGTTTACTGTTTTGTTGATTTTGATGAAAGCCTTGGCATACGTGCGCTTAAAATTATTCAGGTAGATAGAGGCGAAGCTTCTTATCACCTTTATGAACAACCCATACATATATCTGATTCTGTTACCAGCATATCGCTAAAAACTTGCGTGAGTGGCTCTTCTTTAACGTTCAAATATTCGTTCGATTATGCAGCGTGGCAACCATTAAATATAGTTTTCGATGCTTGGAAACTTTCCGATGATTACGTAAAAGGCAAAGGCTTTTTTACCGGCGCATTTATCTGTTTGCATTGTTCAGACTTAAGTGGTGAAGGCATTTTTGCTGATTTTCATCAATTTAAATATACCCCTAATCTCTAAAATTTAGCTAATAAAGACAAACAAATGAAATTAAATAAACAACATCGTTTTCGATCACAAGATTGGTTTGATAACAAAGAACATATTGATTTAGCGGCTTTATATTTAGAACGTTTTATGAATTACGGTATTACGTCTGAAGAACTACGTTCAGGTAAACCTATTATTGGCATAGCGCAATCAGGCAGCGACTTAGCGCCATGTAATCGCATTCATCTTGAACTAACAAAACGCGTAAAAGATGGTGTTAGAGCAGCAGGCGGTATACCGATTGAATTTCCAGCGCATCCTATTTTTGAAAATTGTAGACGCCCTACCGCTGCCCTTGACCGTAACTTAGCTTACTTAGGTTTAGTAGAAATTTTATTTGGCTACCCCATTGATGCGGTTGTATTAACCACAGGCTGTGACAAAACCACACCTTCAAGCTTAATGGCGGCTTCTACTGTTGATATTC
Organism: Pseudocolwellia sp. G5-9; assembly: GCF_055808995.1. Lineage (NCBI taxonomy): Bacteria > Pseudomonadati > Pseudomonadota > Gammaproteobacteria > Alteromonadales > Colwelliaceae > Pseudocolwellia > Pseudocolwellia sp. G5-9. The sequence continues at coordinate 37,781 of NZ_CM147893.1, read as the reverse complement.
CAGCTATTGTTTTATCAGGTGGTCCAATGCTTGATGGTTGGCATGATGGTGAATTAGTAGGTTCTGGTACGGTTATTTGGCGCTCAAGAAAGCGTTTAGCGGCAGGTGAAATTGATGAAACTGAGTTTCTTAATTTAGCCATGGACTCTGCCCCTTCTGCCGGACACTGCAATACGATGGGTACCGCATTAACCATGAATTCGGTTGCTGAAGCTTTAGGCATGTCGTTAACTGGTTGTGGCGCTATTCCTGCTCCGTACAAAGAACGTGGTCAAATGGCTTATCGCACCGGTGTTCGTATTGTAGAAATGGCTTATGAAGATTTAACACCATCAAAAATATTAACACGCGACGCTTTTGTTAATGCCATGAAAGTTATTTCAGCCCTAGGTGGATCAACCAATGCACAACCTCACCTTATGGCAATGGCTCGACACGCAGGTGTTGAAATAACCGCTGAAGATTGGAATGAACTTGCACGACCTATTCCGTTACTTGCCAATGTTCAACCTGCGGGTAAATACCTAGGCGAGCGTTTTCATAGAGCCGGTGGTGTTCCTGCCATTATGTGGGAATTATTAAACGCCAATAAACTCAATGGCGATGTATTAACCATTACGGGTAAGCCATTAGCTGAAAACTTACAAAACCTACCTAAAATCGACAGAGAAGTGATTAAGTCGTTTGATGAACCTATGTTGAAAGATGCCGGTTTTGCTGTATTTTCTGGCAACTTTTTTGCTTTCGCCATTATGAAAACCAGTGTTATTTCGCCTGAGTTTACGCAACGTTTTCTTTCTGAAAAAGGTAACGAAGGCGTGTTTGATGCGCGTGCAATAATTTTTGAAGACTCGGAAGATTATCATCAACGCATTAACGATCCTGCATTGAACATTGATGCTCATTGTATTTTAGTTATTCGTGGCGCAGGGCCAATCGGATGGCCAGGTTCGGCTGAAGTTGTAAACATGCAGCCGCCTGATTACTTAATTAAACAAGGCATTACCAGCTTACCTACTTTAGGAGATGGTCGCCAATCGGGCACGTCAGACAGCCCTTCTATCTTACATGTTTCTCCTGAGAGTTCTGTTGGTGGCGGCTTAGCCTATTTAAAAACAGGCGATATGTTACGTATCAACATGAACAAAGGCACATGCGACGTATTGCTACCAGAAGGTGAATTTGAAAGTCGTAAATCAGTAACACATGTGACACCACCAAAATCACAAACACCGTGGCAAGAAATTTACCGCGATACGGTTGGCGATTTATCACAAGGTGCGGTTATCGAGCTTGCCACTAAGTATCAAGGTATTTCTAAAAAACTACCTAGGCATAATCATTAATTTGGCACCGGTAATTAACACTTAACTTAGAACAAACATAAGATACTTATTATGCAATTAGAGCAATATTTACCATCAGATCAATATGCCGGCACCTTAATTGGTAGAGCTTGGATACCGGCTAAGTTAACTAAAAGCACAGCCAATTGTGGTGGTCCGTCGCCAATCTGGTTGAACGACTCAAACGTTTACGACTTATCTTCATTAGCGCCAACTTGTTCTGACATTCTTAATAAAGGTATTACTAAGCAAGAGTTATTAGCAGGTAACTTTCCTGTTATTGGTCGTGTTGAAACCCTTATCGCTAACTCAATAAATCATCCTTGTAATACCGACTATTTACACCTTTTAGCGCCGTTTGATTTACAAGCAATAAAAGCTTGTGGCGTTACCTTTGTTTGTTCGATGATCGAAAGAGTGATTGAAGAAAAAGCTAACGGCAACCCAGAAATTGCCAAAGGTATACGTTCTAAAATTGATGAAACCATAGGATCAAGTATTGAAAATTTAGTGCCCGGTTCTCCTGAAGCATTAGAGCTAAAAGAAGTATTGATCAAAGAAAACATGTGGTCGCAATACTTAGAAGTAGGCATTGGCCCTTATGCTGAGGTGTTTACTAAATCGCAATCTATGTCGTCTGTTGGTTTGGGTGCACAAGTCGGTATTCACCCTATATCAAGCTGGAATAACCCTGAACCTGAAATGGTACTTGCCGTTAACAACCAAGGAGCCATTGTTGGGGCAACGTTAGGAAACGACGTTAACTTACGTGATATTGAAGGTAAAAGTGCTCTACTTTTAGGTAAAGCAAAAGACAACAATGCGTCATGTTCTATTGGGCCATTTATTCGTTTATTTGATGAAACCTTTACCCTTAACGATGTTAAATCAACTCAAGTAACATTGAAGGTAAAAGGCGACGATGGTTACGAGCTTGAAGCCACCAATGATATGACGCAAATCAGCCGAGACATTGAAGATCTTGTCGCACAAACAATTTCAACATCGCATCAATACCCTGATGGTTTTGCACTATTTACCGGAACTTTATTTACACCAACACAAGATAGAGACGAAGCCGGTAAAGGCTTTACACATAAACCTGACGATCTTGTTGTTATATCTGCCAGCAAGCTTGGCGCTTTACAAAACAAAGTTCACTTTTCAGACCAAATTCCACCTTGGGAGTTTGGCATTAGCGCGCTAATTAAAAACCTTGCCCAACGTAACTTACTTTAACAGCCCAACTGAACCAAATTAGGAATATTTAACTTATGTACAAGCTAACACAACAATCATATATCGCCGGATCATGGGTTACTCCACAAGGAGCTGCATTCAATGCACAAAGCCCTGCTACTCAAGCGTTATTAGCTGATCATAATAATTGTCTTGAAGCAGACGTAAATAATGCCATGCAAGCTGCGCAAGATGCCTACCCTGTTTTTAGCCAACTTTCACCAGAAAAACGTGCTGAATTTTTACTTACTATCGCTGAAGAAATTGAAGCTTTAGGCGAGCAACTACTTAACGTGTGTGACCAAGAATCTGGATTAGGTTTACCAAGATTAACCGGCGAACGTGGTCGTACTACAGGTCAAATTAATGCTTTTGCACAAATCGTTAAAAAAGCGAGTTGGACACAAGCCAGTATTGACACCGCGATACCTGATCGCGCTCCTTTACCTAAACCAGATCTACGTAAAATGTTAAAGCCTATTGGGCCAGTTGCTGTATTTGGTGCTTCTAACTTTCCTTTTGCTTTTGGCACCTTAGGTGGCGATACCATTTCAGCACTTGCGGCGGGTAATCCAGTAGTTGTTAAAGGTCATCCTTCTCATCCTGCGACTAACGAACTCATGGCTTATGCTATTGGTAAAGCGATTACGCGCTGTGAACTTCCAAAAGGTGTTTTCTCGTTATTGCAAGGCAACGCTATTCCATTATCCGTACAACTGGTTTGTCATCCATTTACTGAAGCGGTTGGTTTTACAGGTTCTTTAGCAGGTGGGCGAGCAATAATGGACGCCGCAGCTAAAAGAGCTAAACCTATTCCTGTGTATGCAGAAATGGGCAGTGTTAACCCAATGTTTTTCACTAAAAACACACTAGATAAATCGGGCGAAGCCCTTGCTCAAACGCTTGCGGGTTCTGTATGTATGGGAACAGGCCAATTTTGTACATCGCCAGGCGTTATTGTTATTCAAAAGAACGACGCTTTTGTTAGTACCTTAGCTGAAACAATGAATGCTAATGCGAAAGGCTTAATGCTAAATGCAGGTATCGGACAAGCGTTTTTAAAAGGTGTTGGACAGTTTATTACAAGTGGTGACGTTGAATGGGTTAATAAAAATGAAACCAGCTTAGCCTCGTCAATAGACAATGCTTTACTATCACCAAACGTTGTATTAAAAACAGCGGCAAGTGCTTTCTTACAAAATCCACAACTACAAAATGAAGTATTTGGTCCTGCAACTTTAGTGGTTGAATGTGACGATGAAATTGAATTTTTAGCAATAGCTAAAGTATTAGAAGGTAACTTAACTGCCAGCATACACGCCGTTGATGAAGACAACGCTTTAGTTAAAGAACTACTTGTTTTACTGGAGCAAAAAACGGGGCGTATTATCTTTAATGGTTTTCCTACTGGTGTAGAAGTTTGTGGCTCGCAGCATCATGGTGGCCCTTACCCTGCTTCATCAAATGGCGCTACAACCAGTGTTGGTATTGACGCAATTCATAGATTCACTCGTTTTGTTGCTTACCAAAATACACCAGCACAGTTATTACCCGCAGAGTTACAAGATACCAACCCTTATAACATTGTTCGTCGCATAAATGGCGAATTTACTGCAAACGCTATTTAAGCTGCCCTGCAATAGTTTATTGTAAAACGTTTAAAACCTTCTCTAAAAGGAAGGTTTTAAAAAATCAAAGTTAAGGATGTATATGTCTCAGCCAATCATTAACGAGAACGCCAAATTAGTACACAAAAGCCATTGTCGAATAGGCGAAGGTGTTATTTGGTCGGTTGCCGAGCAAGCCCTTTATTGGACCGATATTTTAGGCAATATCGTTTATCGCAATAAAAATAACGTGACTAAATTTTGGCCACTGCAACAAAGTTTAACCAGTATAGGTTTTACCACTGACAACACCTTAGTGGGAACATTTTACGATGGTTTTTACGCTTTAGATCTGGTCAACGGTGTACACAAAAAAATAGCGGCGCCTGACTTAGATTATTCAACCATTCGCTTTAATGATGGCGCTGTTGATACTCATGGGCAATTTTGGGCTGGCACTATGCACACTGACGATCCTATGAACAATGCCCTAGGTTCGCTATACCGCTTTGATGAAACCGGACAACCAAGCCTGCAAGACGATAACTACTATTGCACTAACGGCCCGTGCTTTACCGCTGACGGAAGCGTTATGTATCACACCGACACCTTAGTTAATCAAAAAATATATCGTTGCGAGCTTGATGCAAAAGGCAATTTTGTAAGTCGCTCAACCTTTCTACATTTTGATAAAGAAGGTACCTATCCCGACGGTATGTGTTTAGACAAAAACGGTAATTTATGGGTTGCACTTTGGGGTGGTTGGGGCGTTAACCAATACTCACCTGACGGCACTTTACTGCAACATATTCAGTTACCCGTTGCACAAGTAACTAAGTGCATTTTTGGTGGTGAGAATTTAGATACTTTATTTATAACAACAGCGTCTGAATATTTGTCTGATGAAGATAAAACTAAACAACCTTTGGCTGGCTGTTTGTTTTCAGTGAAAACCAATACGCAAGGCAGAGCAGAAAATTTATACCAACACACATTATCACAAGAAAAGGTACTGAATCATGAACAATAAAACATATTTAAAAGCTATTAGCTTAACACTTTCATTTACATTAGCGAGTGCATGTTCTTCTATCGCTACTAATGAAATTACGCCCAATAAAACCACAGCCAACACTGAAAAAGCTACAGAACAAAAAGCAACAATTCAATCAAGCATTGTAAGTTTTGAAAACGCTCATAAAACCCCATACGACCACAGTGTGTTCCATACCTATTTTATGGGCGATACCACAACAACAAAAGAAGCCATTGTTGGAATAGCCGTAATTGAACCAGGCCATGAAATTCATCCCGCTCATCAACACGAAGACGAAGAATATTTATTAATTATAGAAGGTTCGGGTGTTTGGACATTAAACGGGGTTGAAACACCTGCTAAAGCTGGCGATGTACTGTACGTATCGCCATGGGACATGCACGGTATATTCAATACAGGCGATGTGCCAATGAAGTTTTTTGTTACCAGAGCAAAAGGTAAAAACGTGACCATTAAACAATAAAAACACGTACTCATAAAATAACAATAATAATAAATAGCTAGGAACAACCAACATGGCAACAACAACCCCTTTAACAACAAAGTTAACAACCAAAGAAAAACTCGCCTATGGTTTAGGTGACACTGGTAGCAATATTGTTTTCCAAGTTGTTATCGCCTTTATGATGTTTTATTACACTGACGTATTCGGAATTACCGCAGCAGAAGCCGGTACGTTAATGTTAGTTGTACGAGCATTCGACGCAATAACCGATCCTCTTATGGGTGCTTTAGCTGATAGAACAAAATCTCGTTGGGGCCGTTATCGTCCATACTTATTATGGATGGCGATACCTTTTTCATTACTCACCATTATTGCTTTTATAACGCCTGATACGTCTCATGCAAATAAACTTATATACGCTTACATTACCTATTCTTTAATGATGCTAGCGTACACGGCCATTAATATTCCTTACTCCGCATTAGGTGGAATACTCACAACAGACATACAAGAAAGAGCCTCAGTGCAAGCTTGGCGTTTCGCTATGGCTAAAGCGGGCGGACTTATTGTTGCCCTACTTACTCTGCCCCTTGTTGCTTATTTTGGCCAAGGCGATGAACAACTTGGTTTTACTTTAGCGATGACAGTGTTGTCGTTAGTTGCTATGGCTTGTTTTATCGCATGTTTTCTTTTTACGAAAGAACGTGCGCAAGAAGTTACCGAAAATGCTCCAATTAAAACTGATATATTTGCTGTATTAAAAAATGATCAATGGCGCGTATTAGCCGCAGTCACTTTTGTTGTATTGATTACTGTAGCTATGCGTGGCGGTGTTATGGCGTATTACGTTACCTACTATCTAAAACATGAAGAGCTTGTAAGCTTGTTCATTACCGTCAGTATGTTTGGTGGCATATTAGGTGCTTTAATGTCGAATTGGGCTATAAAGTTTATATGTAAAGTTAAGTTAATGAAAATTGCTTGTTTAGGTATAGCAACAACGAGTGCCATACTTTATTTTGTACCTGCAGACAAAGTATACCTAGCTCTTTCTGTTACGCTAATAACACAGTTTTTTCATATGATATTTATTCCATTATTGTTCTCAGCAGTACCTGACACTGTAGATTATAGTTTGAAGAAGTCTGGCAATGGCCCTATGGCAATGAGTGTTTCAGGACACTTACTTAGCTTAAAATTTGGTATTGCTATTGGTGGAGCACTAACGGGTTGGATGCTTGCAGGATATGGTTATCAAGCCAATGTAGAACAAACTCAGTATTCACTTGATGGCATTATTATTATCTTTGCTGCTAGCCCAGCTATTGGTGCTTTAATTGCGTACGTATTATTGAATTTTTATAAACTTGACTACACATGGTCAAAAACAATGAACACAACCACCGAATAAGGCAGTACAACAATGAAACTTTTAATGTGGATAGACGCTAAGTTTATGGACACGGCTGCCAACATAAAACTACATGAATATGCCGGAAACAGAGACGTTCTAATAACTACAAATATTAACCTTGTTTTAGAAAACGCTTCTGACATCAACATAGTTTTAGGGGATTTTCCAAGAGAGTATTTAGCTTCACTCCCGAAGCTAATTTGGTTCCAACAATTTGGAACAGGAGTTGAGTGGCTAAATAGTCACCCTAATTTAATTCAAGCTCCCTTTTTATTAACCAACTGTTCAGATGATCATCACGATGTTGTTGCTGATCACCTAATGGCGTTAGTACTCAGTATTACCCGCGGTATTCCACAGTTTGTTAATAGCCAAAATAAAAAACAATGGCAGCAAACCAGCCTTACCAACTGCGACAACTTGTTTCAACTTCGTGGTAAAACCGTTTTAGTGGTCGGGCTTGGTTCGGTGGGCTTAGCTATTATTAATCGCTTAATCCCTTTTGGCGTTAACATTATTGGCGTGCGTAAAAACATCAGTAAAAGCGTTAACAATATAAGTAAACTTTATAGTATCGACGAGCTAAACCTAGCAGCTCAGCAAGCTAATATCGTTATTACCTGCTTACCGCGCACCGACGAAACAACGCATTTATTTAATGATGCGTTTTTTGAAGCCATGCCAGAGCCAGGATTTTTCTTTAATATTGGTCGTGGAAATGCCGTTAACGAAACGGCCTTGGTTAATGCTTTAACAACAGGACAACTAAAAGGTGCAGCAATCGATGTAACCATAGAAGAGCCATTAAATAAAGAATCACCTTTATGGACAGCGCCTAATTTACTTATTACCCCACACGTAGGCGGCACCTATAACGATGTAATACAAACATGGCGAGATGTAGCGTTAGACAACCTAGCCTTGTATGAACAAGGTGCTGAGCTTAGAAATGTAGTTGATAAAGAATCGGGGTATTAACCGGACAACTTCAAACTTTATATTTTTTTACCACCATTAGGCTCGTAAACATTATCAATATCTACAAGATTCCAAGGCATATTCTTTTGACGATAAATACGTTTATTGAGCTTAGGGTAATCACCTACATCGTGCTCTAATCGTTGCCCAACTACCAAGCACTTCAAAACTGTATTACTGTTATTACGTAGCAAATGCGCTTCGCCACCAGCACGATATCCAATAAAATCTCCAGCTTTTACAGTAAATTTTTCATCGCCAATTACCGCCTCTGCAGAACCTTCCAGAATATAAGCACATTCATCCTCATGGTAATGTTTATGAAACTCAGTTGACTCATGACCTGGCTTAACTTCAATAATATGAATACCAAAGCCAGTTAGACCAGTTAAATCGCCAAGCGACTTATTAATTCGTTTAGCGTTATCGTTCAAAAAATGAGTTTTAGATAGACCTTGAAACTCATCTATCTCTTCTTTAGTTATTATATATTTATCCATAACATCCCCTGTAGTTTCTTTTGAAATTAACAATAAACAACAATTTAAAATAACGTAAAACCACTTATAGTCAAATTTTTTGGTTGAGATTGTATTGATAAAACGATAAAGAATAATGCAAACTTAGGTCTGTTGACCTTTCAGGTATATTTTTGCCGCAGTCTATTTGATTTTTATACGAGACATAGTGATTGATGTGTGGTCGTTCCACATAAAATCACTATAACGATGTAGAAATATCAAACAGGCGCTGCCCAAGGGTTCATTTAAAAGCGATTTATTCTTCGTTGCCTACATGGGAGCATATAATCTGTAAACCTTTTTTACATAGAATGACTATGTGACAAAACGTTTGCCTTGCCTGCACGGATGCAGGTACTTAGGTTTTGTTTGGAACGTAAAACCTGTGACTAAAACGCTTTTAAATTGAACGAAAATCATACTCGAAAGTTCAGCAGGCCTTAGTTATCATTTGCATTAGTTTTAATTTAACATCATCATAATATAATCAATAACTAAGCCTATTTTTCAAAGGATATAAGATGAGCGAAGAAATAATTGAAAATGATCCAACTAATAAAAATCCCGCCAAAATAGTTTACATACTTTATTTGATTGGGCTTTTCTTTGGTATCACCGGAGTAATTGGCGTAGTTATGGCTTATGTGAATAAAGATGACGCTTCACAATGGTTAAAAACACATTACCAATTTCAGATCCGAACCTTTTGGATTGGCGCTCTTTATATGTTTTTAGGCTCACTACTTTCGTTAGTATTAATTGGTTGGTTTATTCTTTTATTTTGGATTGTATGGTTAATTATACGTTCAGTAAAAGGACTTAAAGCACTTGACTCTAACAGAGCTATTGAAAACCCAACAAGCTGGTTATTCTAACTATTATGTATTTAACCCAAAGCAGAAAATAATATTTTATATTACGTAGTATTTAACTAAATATCGGCATTAACCGATAGAGCACTCCTTATTAAAATAAATGCTTCACCTACAGGAAGTAGATGCTTAGGTTCAGTCTGGAACGATGAACCTGTGTATTTGAGCATTTATTCTTCATCTAAAATAGGTCAATTAATTAATGCCTTTGGTATTAGCCCTATTGGGTATTATGCTGTATGGCCAGATAAATCTCGCCACGAAAACTTAACGTTAATGTTAGTGCGGTTTATTGCTGAATAGTGTCGATAATTACGTTTAAAAATAGCTCTATCGCTTATTACTTACTTTAAAAATACCCACAAGCTGTTGTAATTTATTTGCGGTGATATCTACCATATTTGAACTAGCCGCTAGTTCTGATATTGATCTTTCCATTCGTTGTGTAACTTCAGTAACCGTTCGGGCGGTTTCACCATTTTTAGCACTGTTTTGTTCAATAATATTTATCGTATCAAACATATTTTCTACGATAGAATGTAGCTCTTGATTTTCATTTGAAGCGGCCTCTGTTAATTTTAAACTTTGATCCACATCTTTAACGCCACACTCCATAAAGTTCACTGCCGTTTTAGTTTCTTCTTGCAGACCTTCAATCATATGCTTTATATCTTGAGCAGCTTCAGCAGTTCGCCCAGCCAAACCACGCACTTCATCAGCAACAACAGAAAAACCTCTACCATGTTTACCTGCTCTTGCCGCTTCAATCGCTGCATTAAGCGCTAGTAAATTGGTTTGATTAGTAATACCCGTGATCACATTAATAATACTACCAATCTCACTCATTCTTGCATCAATCGACTGAACCGAATTCGCCGTTGTTTCAACAATATCTCTTATAGCATGGGTACCTGAACGGGCATCTTCATAGTCTTTTTTAGCTTTTTGTACAACATTAGCCATACTGGATTTCATATTTTCAGCAGTGTTTGAAGCTTCTAAAATCACCTCGCGTTGACGCTCAATTAAACTTTGCATATGTAACATTGATTCATACACTTGATGTGAACTATTGTGGGCTTCTTCATTTCTATCCAACATCTGTTCATTCGTGTCTTTAACATTATTTGATGCATTAATAACCTGCCCGACAATGCCGTCTAAATTATCAATAAAACTATTTATCCAACGGCTCATATCGCCCGTTTCATCGTGTTTTATTTTGTCAGGATCTAATCGCTGAGTTAAATTACCTTCCCCTTCAGCAATGGTTCTCAAAACTTTGGTCATACCTTTTAAGCGGTTAGACACTTTATTGGTGCCAAACATTGAAAATATAAAACAGCTAAATAACGTAGTTACTCCCGTAATAGCATTCACTAATAATGTAGGTAAGTCGGTATAAGCAAGTAAACAACTGTGAATGGCAACAATGCTAGTAACCATTATAAAATATAGCTTCATCAAACTTAAATTGATTGAGCGCCTACGATAAACTTCTTCTAAATCGCCTTCACACATCATTCCCCAAGTATCTAACGAACCCGGTAGTTTAAAAGTCAGTCCTTTACCAATAACAGGGATATGTCGATAATCTGAATAACCAGGATAGATAACAAATAAGTTTTCACCATTTTTAATTGTTTCTCTTACCCCTGGATGCAGTTGTTTAGAGGCAGGATCTGTAAATCTAATTTCAAACTCTGTATGCCGCTTTATTTTAACAGTACCAAACCCTGTATTAATGCCAGACTTTAAGTTTTCGCCATGGCTAAAGGTATTATCTTCAAAACGAGATCGTGATAACGCAGTACCCTGTTCAATACTACGATCAAAAACTGAATCAACCATAAATAAATAATTATCGCCTGACTCAGGATAGATATGCCCAGCTTCTCGCTGAATTAAATCACCCAACACATCGTTAGGTACACGTGCACCAAGAATACCTACAACCTTACCTTGCTCAGTTATAGGTAAATAAAACATTAAAGTAACTTCATCATGAAATTTAGAGCTAGAAGCTCCTATTTCTAAGGTAATAGGATCAACATAAGGACCATGCAAGAACCGACCTTTACTGACTTGTGCTATCGCTTTAGTTTGATTATGAATTTGTCCAACACGATTCAAGTAGGTACTAGTAACAACGTTAGATTGCGCATCTAAAATAAATATTTCTGAAAAGTCGGGGGAAGACGAGAGTTTTTGTTGCAGTAAAGATTTGTTAGTTTCTAAATGCTGAACATCGATCAAATTATTTAAAGAGCTTAAATGATCCCATTGATTTTCTGCCCACATTTGAAGCAACTTAACGCGAGTTGAAGCAATACCCTCAAATGTTTGTTCAACAATTGAATAAGTACTTTTGTTCACAAAACACGACCAACCTAAAGAAAGCTTACCGTTACTCCCAAAAAAAGGTAACCAATGACGTTCTTTATCAGTTAACTGCATTAAGTGACTTTTCAACTGCATACTACTGCTCTCTTATCTCGAAATTGCCAGTGCTATAGCCGCACTTAACTAAATTAAAAGGGTTTAAGTTGAGCTTTAGAAAGCAAAAATAATGCCTAATTAAATTAAGAGAAAATTAAAATAAATACAAATAAATGTATAAATACAAAACCAGTATAAATAGTGCCTACAGCCAACATTTATCAACTGTAATTTATTGTATTTATAGATTGTTAAAAAAGAAGCTTAGAAAGAAAGCAAACAACGCACCATTATAAGTCATCAAAATGGTGCGAGTGTTATTTTGGTGCAACCTGTCCTGTGTTAGTTAAGATTTACAGTGAAATTTTTCAAATTTTCTCGTAGGTAACTTGCGTTAGGTTATTTATCTAACTCACCAAAATAAGCATCAACCGTTTCAATTGTGCCGTTTTCGTTATGTATTAGTTCTACCATTTTTATGCTGCGTAAATGGGTTTTTCCACCACTTAACGAACTGTCGTGGAAAAACAAATACCACTTACCATTAAACTCTGCAATTGAGTGATGGTTTGTCCAACCTAAAACCGGTTCTAGTACTTTGCCTTTCCATGTAAAAGGTCCGTACGGGCTTTTTGATGTGCCGTATTGAATAAAACGAGAATGGCCTGTTGAATAGCTAAAGTAGTATGTGTCTTTAATTTTATGCACCCAAGCGGCTTCAAAAAACTTGCGGTCGAAGTCGCCTTGTAGAATAGGTTTTCCGTTTTCGTCTTGTAATATTACGTCTTGTAATGGTTGCGCTAAGCTTTTCATATCAGCATTGAGTTTAGCTATTTTTGGCATGTAAACAGGTTCGTTATCAGCCGGGTATTTATCTTCTTCTATGTAGCTTCCTGTTTGCCATCTTTGTAATTGTCCACCCATTATGCCGCCAACATACAGGTAGTATGATCCGTCGTCGTCTTGAAATACCGACGGGTCAATACTGTAAGTCCCTTTAATAGGTTCAGCTTCAGCTACAAAAGGTCCTGTTGGTGTGTTTGCACTGGCAACACCTATTCTGAAAATATCGTCTTTGTCTTTTGCAGGAAAATATAAGTAATACTTATCGTCTTTTTCTGCTGCATCCGGTGCCCACATTTGTTTAGTTGCCCATGGTACTTGGTTAACATGTAAAGCTTGGCCATGATCAACAACTTTTGTATTTTCAGTAACTTCATCTATTGAAAACACGTGATAATCGCGCATATCAAAATGCCCGCCTGACGAGTTTCTCACTACGCCACTTTCTATATCGTGAGACGGATAAATATATAACTTGCCATTAAATACATGGGCAGATGGATCAGCCGTAAACATATGGGTAATTAATGGTTTTTGTGGGAAACGTTCAGGGTTTTTAACTTGTGGCTGTTCTGGTTCAGCTTCAGGTTTGCCACTTGCTGCATTAACATTCATGCTCATAGCAAGGGTTAAACTGGTGAGTAATACACTTTTAGATATCACTTGTTTATAAGACTTTTGTTTTGATTGTTTCATAAGATTATCCGTTGGGTATTCAGGTAGGGTTAACGGATATAAAATGACTTATTCTATATCGCGTTAACTGGATTAATAACCTGATGTAAATGTTTGTTTTATTAAGGTGTAATCTTCGGGTTTAAAATAAGCATTACAGACCGTCCATCTGCTCTAACTCTTTACCTTTAGTTTCGCTTACAAATTTAAGAACAAAGATGATTGAAAGCCCTGCACATAAGGCATAAAAGCTATACGTTGCAGCTAAGCCAATGGAAGCCAGCATAATAGGAAACATCATGGTGATAGCAAAGTTTGCTGTCCATTGTGTAAAACCACTTACCGCTAAACCTAACCCACGAACTTGGTTAGGGAACATTTCACCTAATAACACCCACATTACAGGGCCCCAAGACAAATTAAAGAAGAATACGTAAGCATTAGCTGAAATTAACGCAACAACACCCATTGAACCTAAAATTAAATCGCCAGACTCATCAATATCCGCCGACATAAATGAAATAACGAGAATTGATAACGTGATGGTCATTCCGATTGAGCCCAGCATTAATAAAGGTTTTCTGCCTACTTTATCAATGTAATACATAACCAATAAACAGGCAGCTATACTTACACCACCACTTAAAATATTAATTAATAACGCGTCTGACTCTGAAAAACCAACCGCTTGCCAAAGTACGGCACCGTAATAAAAAACAATGTTAATACCTACTAATTGCTGCAATGTAGCTAAACCTAGCCCCACCCACACAACTTTACGCACTCCACCGGTTTTTTTATTTAATAAGTCGGTAAATTTAGGTTCGTGTTTGTCTTGCGCAAAAGAGTTTTCAATTTCAGTTAATTTACCTTGTGCGTAATCGTCGCCATATAAACGCTTTAACACGTTTAAGGCTGACTCATTACGTTGTTTTAATACTAAAAACCGAGGGCTTTCAGGTATAAAAAATAAGGCTAATAAAAAAACAAAGGCAGGAATTAATTCAATCCAAAACATCCAGCGCCATGCTTCAAAATCCATCCACAAAATAGCGGTTGAAACACCGGCAATATCAGCTAAATAATAGTTACTTACAAAGGCTGAAAACAAGCCTGAAATAATAGCCACTTGTTGAATAGATGAAAGCGTACCGCGATATTTAGCAGGTGCTATTTCACTGATGTAAGCTGGAGCTAAAACAGAAGCTGCACCTACCGCGAAACCACCAATAATACGGTAAATAACAAATTCGAATGAGGTAACAGAAATACCTGAACCGTAGGCACTTACAATAAATAATACCGCTGTAATAATAAGGATAGTTTTACGACCTAATTTATCAGCTAAGCTACCCGCCATAAAGGCACCAATTGCACAACCCAACAACATACTTGCTACGTTAAAACCAGTCGCGACGCTGTCTGAATTAAACGCGGCTTTTAATCCGTCAACGGTGCCATTGATAACACCACTGTCGAAACCAAATAAGAAACCTCCGATGGTAGCAACAACACATATTAAAAATATAAAACCTTTGTTCTCTTTCATTGATGGCTCTAGTTGAACAGCTCCATCAACTGGGACGGTATTATCATTATTATTTTTCATCTAAATTCCCCGATCTTTTATTGATCTTCTTACTTATTTAGCGGGTTTTATAAACCAGCTTATTGTTATAAATAATGTCGCTATTAGTTTTTGTATTTACTTTTAACTCGCTCTAATTGCACTTGTAGTTCTTGGCTTACCGCATGTGGCATTTGTTCGTGTTCTAGCTTTTTAGCTAACACAGCTTCGCCTGCAGCTTGGGCTTCGTAATTCAAACCTTGGTTTGTACGATTGTCTTTAAAGCTATCTACTAAATCGTCTGAATGATAAAGCTCACAACTGCTAGCTCTCCAAAAATCTGGAATAACAATTGAACCTTGTTCACCAATAATGACTGCCCAGTTATGAAGTTTGCATTGAAATGAGGTGCCTAGTGTTAAATGAACATCGCCAGATTCAGCTAAAATGATCAGATCGTCTTCAACACCATTTGGAGCAAATTGAGGTTTTACATAAACGTTTTCAATGGTTTTTTCGGTAAAGAATGTTGAAATAGCTAGTGGGTAAATCCCCATATCTAACAAACAACCACCGGCTAGATCTTCACGGTATACGCGCGACTCTAGTTGATAAGGCATTGGGTAACCAAAATCAGCCTTTATCTGTTTAATTTTACCAATACGCCCTTCTTCTACCCATTGCTTAGCTTGTATTATCGCCGGTAAAAAGAAAGTCCACATGGCTTCCATTAAAAACAGCTTTTTCTCTTTAGCTAGTTCAAATAATTGCTTACTTTCTTCAGGGCTGACTGTAATAGGCTTTTCACACACTACATGTTTTCCAGCCATTAACGCATCGCGAACATTCTCAAAATGAAAATTATGAGGCGTTGCTACGTAAACAATATCAACGTTAGGATCATCATAAACCGACTGATAACCTTCATAAGCATTAGTGATATTGTATTTATCAGCAAAACTACGTGCGTTTTCTATATTTCTTGCGCCTACAGCAACTAGCTCACCGTTATTGACAAACGACATATCTGCACAAAACTGCCCTGCAATTGTCCCTGTGCTAATAATTCCCCAACGTATTTTATTGATTTGCATTACTTTAATTCCTCTAAACCTAATACGAAAAAAGCCAATAACTCATCATTTATAAGCAATTGCCTTAAAAATCTTTTATGGTTTTCAATATGACTTATCGACATTGTCATGCTATCTTTATGTTATTGTCAAATTAACTATAACATTTATTGCGAAATAAAAAAGACATGGGGATAAAAACAATGCCATCGAATTTTGTAAAAACTCAATTTAAAATAATGCTATTTATATGCTTTAGCCTTTGCTCGTGCGTAACATTTTCTCAGCAATTTAACGTGCTGTTATTTACTAAAACAGCAGGTTGGCACCATAAATCGATACCTGCAGGTGTGGCTAACATTAAGGCGTTAGCCGAGGAACATGATTTTAATATGGTATGGCATGAAGACGCCTCGCACTTTAACGATAAGTTTTTAGCCGATATTGATGTGGTTATTTTTATGATGACAACCGGAGATATTCTGAACGAAGAACAACAAGCCGCGTTTAAGCGTTACATACAAGCTGGTAAAGGTTTTGTTGGTATTCATAGTGCGTCTGACACTGAAGCTGATTGGCCATGGTTTCAAAAATTAGTGGGTAGAAGTTTTATTATTCATCCTGTTGTTCAAACAGCGAGAATGCAAGTAGTAAACACTTCGTTTCCTGGTATGAACCGTATACCTAACAACATTTTATGGACGGATGAATGGTATGACTTTAGTCCTGAAAAAAGTAAAAATCTAAACTACTTATTAAAGGTTGACGAAAGCACCTACGACACACATTCAGACTGGGGCAATAACCAAACAGGCGATGGTATGGGAGAATTTCATCCTATTGCTTGGTATCAAAACTTTGATGGTGGCCGCTCGTTTTATACGTCGTTAGGACATTTAGACGCTGTACACAGTAACCGAGGTTTTAAGCACCATGTATACGGCGGAATATATTGGGCTGCAACAGGGAAAGGGATTTTGAAGTAAGGTAAGTAAATAAGGACAAGTCATTATGGCCATTGTCCTTGTTTCATTTCTTAGACGTTTTTAATTTTTTATTTTATCTTTATTATTAATAACTTCAGCTAACACAGCCTCAAGCTTTAGTGCATTTTTACGATCTTTTCGTGCTAATTGACGTTCCTCTCTTGCTGCTTCAGGTTGACCAATAGATTCATAATAATCACCTGACTTGGTGTGATTAGCCGAACTTTTTTTCAACTCTGAATATGACGAACAACCGTATATTGAAAAAATCAATATTAAAAAAGTCACAACTCCTTTTAACATAACTTACTCCATCGACCTCAAATAATTCAAGCGTATAGCACCTAACATCATTCTATAGATATATCAGTAACAACGCCCACTTCCACAGCCACCAACTTACCAGAGAAAACTATAAATTCAATACATTAAATAAAATAATCACTATATGGTCTAAAAAATATAAAACTTTAGCTAAATAACCTGAACTCGGTTTAAGAGATACTTAATAAATTGAAATATAAGAAAAAATAGTTTTATTGAGCCCCTAGCTTGCTAGTTTTTATTAATTCAAGATAAATTTAACGCAGAATTTAGGAAAAACACCTGCTAGAGAAGCGTTTGTTAAGCCGAGTTCAGATTAAATATTACCAATAATTTTTATCACATGACTCAATGCAATTGATTGATCAATCAAGATGTAATCTAGTGGCTAAATACAGTTATTTTTCTCTCACACTAATTTTTTCAATAAAGTACTAGCCATACCACTAAACGGTTAGATGTAGATCAAAAATATGATGAGTTTTTTGAGTTTTACCTTTCTAAAGTTTTGACTATATGAAATATTAAGGTAATTGTGTTTTGTTATTAAAATGAACCATTAATAAACTATTTAAGGATGTATCTATGTATAAAACAATTATTTGCGCCATTGAAGCAAGTAAAGAAGGTGAAGCAGTACTTGCGAAGGCTCAAGAGTTTGCACTGTTATGCAATGCTAAGTTGTTTGTAACTCATGTTATTCCATACGCTTTACTGCCTAAAGATTACCAAAAACAATTAAAAGAAGAAACGTTACCTAAAATGGAATCTATTACTAGCGCCTTAGGTATAGCTAAAAAAAATGTGTCAGTTAAGTTTGGTAAACCTTATGAGCAAATTTGTGAGCTAGCAGAAAAAAAAGAAGCAGATTTAATTATATTAGGCACTCATTCTAAAAAAGGTATTCACGCTTTAATAGGTTCTACAGCCAACGGCGTGGCTAACTATGCTAAGTGTGATGTTTCGCTTATTAAAATTTAGTTGTTGGCGTAATTGATTGACGTTTTTATTTTATTCTTGCTGTAAGTGATAAGGAACTATCGTGAGATAGCTCCTCCTCATTTTAACTCCCCTATAACCATCTTCTAACGCTAGCTGTATATATTTTATATTCGTTTACAAATAACTTGGTTAAGTGTTTTTCTTCAGACAATATTTGTCGGTATAACATCAACAAACCAATGATCAAACAAACTAAAGTAAATACAGAAGGTAAAGCTAAAAAGAACCCTATTTGAGAAACAGCAACACATAAAAATATAGGATTACGAGAATACTTAAAAAATCCGTTGGTAATAAGTTGTTTAGGTCCTTCAAGATCAATACCTGAACGCCATTTATCTCCCATACTTCTGTGCACAACAATGGTCATAGCAAACCCAAGTGTCATTAAGGTAATGCCGGTAAAAATAATGGGTAACGTTTGTAAAGACGTAAACATGACTAAATAATTATCTATCTCTTCAAAAAACACTCTGAACAAACACACCATCCAAATACTGAGCCTAAAGAAACGAAACGTCATGTGATTCCACCACGTTGAACAAAAACGCTCCCCTGGCAATACCAATTCAACAGGCCGTTTTATCTGCGCAAGTATAATTTTAATGGTATAAAAAGCAGCAACACACGTATAAAAAATAGCGAGATATATACGTGTAAATTCTATTATTCCTGAAGAGGCATTAATGGTGTTCATAGTTTATCCTTAACATTAATTTTTAACATAGCACTTGTTCTTTCTGACTTAATTATTTTTGCATATGCCTAACGTAGCATAGCGTATAGTTGATCAACTAACTCAGCCCAATCAGCATCATCGTCTTTTGATTGTTGTAAAAAGAGATTTGTGATGCACTCCAAAGTTTGCTTGATGTAGCACAATATCGCTTGCTAAAGGCTTATGTTTTTTAACCAATTCTTCAATGCCTTTATGAGTAATGGCTAAACCTAATTGTGAAAATAAATTATTTAAAGAATGATTATGGTTTTCCATGGTAAGCATCCTTATTGTTAAGTGTATTACACCCCATTTAGAGGCAAAAAGTAATGGCAACAATGTATAAAAGTCTATTACAGTTACATTATATGAATCAATTACGCACTAATACCAATAGCAATAGCCAATTGATCATTTATACTTGTCTAAATTGCCAATTACATCGTTATTTATTTAATAATTAGAACACTCCTTATTAAAATAAATGCCTCGCCTACAGGATGTTGCTGCTTAGGTACAGTCTGAAACGATGAACCTGTGTATTTGACCATTTATTCTTCGTATAAAATAGGTCAATTCATTAATAGATTTGGTATAACATTTCACATCTGCATTAATAAATATACTCTTCATTGTTTGTTTTAACATCTATTTCCTTATCAAAAAATGACAACCTAGATATGAAATGTACATAGAAGTTATAACAACCCACAAATGTTAACGTTAACAAATAAAATGATAAAAATAACATTTACCTCCTAGGTTTTATAATTTAATAATATAAATAAATCATAAAAAAACATATTTTTTCCCCAATGAATCCTATAATAGTAATTTTTTACAAAACAAATACTTAAAATCAAGTTACTAAAAAAATATTTATACTGCTTATAAGTAACACGATTAATTACCAATAAAACCATTGCCAAATGATTTTCTCGATGCTAATGTTAGCGCTAACAAACAATCAAACAAATTTATTAGAGAGCATTTATGTACTTGGGAATTGATTTAGGCACATCTGGTGTGAAAGTTATCCTGCTTGATGATAACGATAAAATTATTGAACAAGCATCAGCTTCGTTAACGGTTAGCCGCCCTGCTCCGTTGTGGTCTGAACAAGATCCTAGTGATTGGTGGCAAGCAACTAACGACGCAATTGCAACGTTAAAAGCTAAAAACAGCGAAGCATTATCTTCTGTTGTTGCTGTGGGCTTATCTGGCCAAATGCATGGTGCTACTTTACTCGATAATAACAACAACATTATTCGCCCTGCCATGTTATGGAATGACGGACGATGCGAACAACAATGTAAAACCATTGAAGCGCGTGAACCCAATACACGTGCTATTACTGGCAACATTGCTATGCCAGGTTTTACAGCACCTAAATTGGTTTGGTTAAAAGAAAACGAACCTGAAAACTTCAACAAAGTCGCTAAAGTTTTATTACCTAAAGACTACTTACGCTTTTTAATGACAGGCGATTATGCTTCAGACATGTCTGACAGTGCAGGTACGTTATGGCTTGATGTTGAAAAAAGACAATGGTCTGAAAAAATGCTAACAGCAACCGACTTAACAATTGAGCAAATGCCAGCCTTGTTTGAAGGTACTGAAATTACTGGTTACCTCACTAAAGATATTGCTGAGCAATGGGGAATGAACCAAGTCCCTGTAATTGCTGGTGGTGGCGACAATGCTGCTGGTGCAGCCGGTATTGGTGTTATCAATCCAAATGAAGCCTTTTTATCTTTAGGTACTTCGGGCGTATATTTTGTAGCGAACGAAACTTACAACCCAAACCCAGACAGTGCTGTTCATACTTTCTGTCATTGTATTCCAAATACTTGGCATCAAATGTCAGTAATTTTAAGTGCTGCAAGTTGTTTAACTTGGGTTACACAATTAACGGGCTTTAAAGACGAAAAAAGCTTATTAGACGAAGTAGAAAAACTTGATTTTTCAGTGCCGTCTTCAGTGATCTTTTTACCTTATTTATCTGGCGAACGTACACCACACAACAACCCCAATGCTCAAGGTGTTTTCTTTGGTTTAGGCCATAACACTAACGCAGCTGAACTAGGCCGTGCCGTTTTAGAAGGCATAGCTTACGCATTTAACGATGGTCAAGAAGCGTTAATGGCCGCAGGTACACAAATCGATACAGTTTCAGTTATCGGTGGCGGCTCTCGCAGCAAGCTATGGGGAAAAATTCTCGCTAGCGTATTAAACAAACCGCTAACTTACCGCAACGGTGGCGAAGTAGGTCCAGCACATGGTGCTGCACGTTTAGCTAAAGTTGGCGTAAATAAAGTAGATGCCAGCACAGTTTGTGTAACGGGAGATATTGTTCATGTCATTGAACCCGACCAAACAATGGCTAATAACTACGAAACACAAAAACATAAATATCAACAACTTTACCTTAGCTTGAAAGAACATTTTTAGGCTGACTTAAACATTTTTAGACCAAACAAATTTCTACATAAAAAATTTAATTAGGAGAAAACCATGAGTGAACAATTTTTTAACAACGTAAACAAAATTCAATTTGAAGGTGCTAACAGCACTAACCCACTAGCTTTCCGTCACTACGATGAAAACAAAATCGTACTTGGCAAAACAATGAAAGAGCATTTACGTTTTGCTGCTTGTTACTGGCACAACTTTTGTTCAACAGGTTTTGATATTTTTGGTGAAGGTACATTTGATCGTCCTTGGATCCAACCTACAGGTAACCAATTACAATTTGCTGAACAAAAAGCAAAAGCAGCCTTTGAGTTTTTTGAAAAACTAGGTGCTCCTTACTTTTGTTTCCATGATGCTGATATTGCTCCTGAAGGAAATTCTTTAAAAGAATTCCATTCGAACGTTAATCACATGGCCGACATTTTTGAAAAAGAAATGGAACGTACTGGCGTTAAATTACTTTGGGGAACAGCTAACTTATTCTCAAATGCACGTTTTTGTGCAGGTGGCTCAACTAACCCTAATCCAGATCTTTACGCATATGCTGCTGCTCAAGTTAAGCATGCTATGGATGTTACGCATCGTTTAGGTGGTGAAAACTACGTACTTTGGGGTGGTCGTGAAGGTTACGATACTTTATTAAACACTAACCTTAAGCAAGAAGGCGAGCAATACGCACGTTTCCTTAAAATGGTTATTGAACATAAAAACAAAATAGGCTTCAAAGGTAAGTTATTAATTGAGCCTAAGCCTCAAGAACCTACTAAGCATCAATACGATTACGATACGGCGACTGTTGCTGGTTTCTTACACAAGCACGGTATTGCGGGTGAAGTACACGTAAACATTGAAGCTAACCATGCAACACTTGCTGGTCATAGTTTCCATCACGAAATTGCAGTTGCTTGCGCTGAAGGCATTATGGGTAGTGTTGATGCTAACCGTGGCGACATGCAAAACGGTTGGGATACAGACCAATTCCCTAACGATGTAGCTGAATGTACATTAGTAATGTACGAAATCCTTAAAGCAGGTGGTTTAGACACGGGTGGATTCAACTTCGATACTAAACTTCGTCGTCAATCATGTGAACGTGATGATTTATTCATTGGTCACATCGGTGGTATGGATACTATGGCTCAAGCTTTAGTTAATGCGGCTAAATTAATTGAAGATGCACCATTAACTCAATTTGTTGACGAGCGTTACGCTGGTTGGAAAGGTAAGTTAGGTCAAAGCATCATGTCTGGTGAGCAAAGCCTTGAAAGTTTATCTAAGTTAGTACTTGAAGAAAACATTAACCCTAAACCAGTTTCTGGTCGTCAAGAACTACTTGAAAACATTGTTAATCGTTACGTTTAAATCTTATTCAAAAATATAAGTAACCATAACAATTTACCAACCGATTGCTTATCAGTCGGTTGGTAACAATTGATCAGCAAACATACATTAAATATAAGGTTGTCAGTAACTTTAATGTTTTCTGACAAAAATAAAAATGAACTTACTTGAACAACTAAAACAAGTCACAAAAGTGGTAGCTGATAGCGGCGATGTTGACTCTATCAAAGCATTAAACCCAGTAGATGCCACCACTAACCCATCGCTTATTTTACAAGCGGCAAAACTTCCACAATACAAACACTTAATTGATGATGCTATTTCAAAATCTACCGTCAACGGCAAAGCCGATATTGACGATGTTTGTGATCAATTAATTGTGAATTTTGGTTGTGAAATTTTAAAACACGTACCAGGTCGTATTTCTTCAGAAGTTGATGCGAAGCTATCGTTTGATACTCAAGCAAGTATTGAAAAAGGCCGTAAGTTAATTGCTCTTTATGAAAAAGCCGGTATTAATAAAGAACGAGTTTTAATTAAATTAGCTTCAACATGGCAAGGTATTAAAGCCGCAGAACAGCTAGAAAAAGAAGGTATCGCTTGTAACCTAACGTTATTATTTAGTATGGCTCAAGCTGTTGCCTGTGCTGAAGCAAATGTAACCCTTATTTCACCTTTTGTTGGTCGCATTTTAGATTGGTATAAAGCTAAAGATTCTCAAGATACCGACTTTAGCGGTGCAAACAATCCAGGGGTTCAATCAGTCACTAAAATCTATCAATACTACAAAACCTATGATTACAGCACAGTTGTAATGGGCGCAAGTTTCAGAAATACGTCTGAAATTATTGAATTAGCAGGTTGTGATTTACTGACTATTTCACCTGCCTTATTAACTGAATTACAAAATAGTGAAGGCACACTTGAAACAAAATTAGATGCGACAAAAGTTCAAGTAAAATCGCGTGATGAATTAACACCTTTAACAGAATCTAGCTTCGCATGGCAACACAATGAAGATGCTATGGCGACTGAAAAACTTTCTGAAGGTATTCGTAACTTTGCTAAAGATCAAAATACATTAGAACAAATGGTTTCAGCACTTTTATAAATACTATACCCGTAACCATTCAAAGAATATAACCCTACGGCTTATACCTTGGGTTATTTCACTATAAAAAACTATTTTAAGGAATTCATCATGACGTCTTCAAGACAGCATTTAGCGAATGCTATCCGCGCTTTATCAATGGATGCAGTACAACAAGCAAAATCAGGTCACCCTGGCGCACCTATGGGCATGGCAGACATTGCTGAAGTATTGTGGAATGATCATCTTAAACATAATCCCACCAATCCTAATTGGGCGGATCGTGATCGCTTTATCCTAAGTAATGGTCATGGCTCAATGTTAATTTATTCACTACTGCATTTAAGTGGTTATGACTTACCGATTGATGAATTAAAACAGTTTAGACAATTACATTCAAAAACGCCGGGTCACCCTGAATATGGCTATACAGTAGGTGTTGAAACAACAACTGGCCCATTAGGTGCTGGTATTTCTAATGCTGTAGGTATGGCCATAGCTGAAAAAACCTTAGCGGCACATTTCAATCGTCCTAACTTTGATATTGTAGATCACTACACTTACTGCTTTTTAGGCGACGGCTGTTTAATGGAAGGTATTTCTCATGAAGTATGTTCTTTAGCTGGCACACTAGGTTTAGGTAAGTTAATTGCCTTTTGGGATGACAATGGTATTTCAATTGATGGACATGTTGAAGGCTGGTTTACCGACAACACCCCTGCCCGTTTCGAAGCTTACAATTGGCATGTGATCAGTGATGTAGACGGTCACGATCCTGTAGCCATTAACAAAGCGATTGAAGAAGCTAAAAGCGTTACCGACAAACCAACAATGATCTGCTGTAAAACAACGATTGGTTTTGGTTCTCCTAATAAATCAGGCTCGCACGACTGTCACGGTGCACCATTAGGTGATGAAGAAATTGCAGCAACACGCAAGTTTCTAAATTGGCCACACGCTCCTTTTGAAATCCCTACTGATGTTTATTCAGCTTGGGATGCTAAAACAAAAGGCAATGAAAAAGAAACGCAATGGAACGAACGACTTAACGCATACAAAGCTGAGCATCCAGCACTAGCCGCTGAATTTACTCGTCGTGTCCTTGATAAAGCCTTACCTGAAAACTTTGTTAAAGCCGCTGACGCCTTTATTGCACAAACGCAAGCAGAAGGTCAAAACATAGCCAGCCGTAAAGCCTCACAAAATACCATTGAAGCCTTTGGTAAATTATTACCTGAATTATTAGGTGGTTCTGCCGATTTAGCCGGTTCTAACTTAACATTATGGTCTGGTTCTAAAGGCATATCAGCAGACGATGCTGATGGTAATTACTTATTTTACGGTGTACGTGAATTTGGTATGAGCGGTATTATGAATGGTATTTCATTACATGACGGTTTCATTAATTACGGCGCAACGTTCCTTATGTTTATGGAATATGCACGTAACGCTGTACGTATGTCGTCGTTAATGGGCATTCAAAATATTTTTGTTTATACCCATGACTCTATTGGTCAAGGTGAAGATGGCCCAACTCATCAACCTATCGAACAAATAGCTAATTTACGCATGACACCAAATCTTCACACATGGCGCCCTTGTGATGCAGTTGAATCTGCAGTTGCATGGAAATCAGCCGTAGTAAGACAAGATGGTCCGTCAGCATTAATATTCAGCCGTCAAGGTTTACCACATCAAGCACGTGATGCAGCACAAATCGCTTCAATTGAAAAAGGCGGTTATGTATTAAAAGCTTGTGCTGGCACACCTGATCTTATTTTAATTGCAACAGGCTCTGAAGTGGGTATTGCAATGCAAGCAGCTGACGAACTAGCTGCCAAAGGCGTTGCTGTTCAAGTGGTTTCAATGCCATGTACAAATTTATTTGATGCTCAAGACGATGCATATAAAGCGTCTGTATTACCTGATGCAGTTCAATCAATCATAGCAATAGAAACAGCACACGTGGACTACTGGCACAAATATGTTGGTACAAACGGAAAAATAATTGGCATGAGTTCATTTGGTGAATCTGCACCCGGTAATGTATTACTCGAGCACTTTGGTTTTACTGTTGAAAATATCATTAAAACAGCCCTTACGTTTGATAACGTAAACGTATAGGTGGAGAAATAAAATGACATCAAGAACCTCACTGCCAAGTTGGAAAAAACTAACTGCTCACGCTGAGGAAATGAAGCAACAGCATATGGTTGATTTATTTGCTAAGGATAGTGAACGTTTTTCTAAATATTCGATTGATACCTCACAGTTTTTATTCGATTATTCCAAAAACGTAATGTCTGACGAGACTCATGCTTTATTGCTAAATTTGGCAAAAGAATGCGACGTTGAAGCATGGCGTGAAAAGATGTTTACGGGTGAACGTATCAATAAAACAGAAAATCGTTCTGTATTGCATACGGCTCTTCGTAATCATTCAAGCACACCAACCATAGTTGACGGAAAAAACATTAGCGAAGGTGTCCAAAAAGCACTTAATCACGTTAAAGCTTTTAGCGATAAAGTACGCAATGGTGAATGGCTAGGTTACTCAGGCAAAAGAATAACTGACGTAGTGAGTATTGGTGTCGGCGGCTCGAACCTTGGGCCACAAATGGTAACAGAAGCCTTAAACGAATATGCTAACGATGAAATTCAAGTACATTACGTATCAAACGTTGACGGCACACAAGTAGCAAATGTTTTACGTGAATTAACACCTGAAACAACGTTATTTATTGTATCGAGTAAAACATTCACAACCTCTGAAACAATGACAAATACCACTACAGCCATGCAATGGTTAGTGGCATCTTCATTTAACAAAAGTGCGATTGCTAAACATTTTGTAGCGGTATCTTCGAACAAAGAAAAAGCCACCGCATTTGGTATTGAAGAAGAAAACATATTTGATATGTGGGATTGGGTTGGCGGTCGCTTTTCTTTATGGTCAACCATAGGTCTACCTATTGCGATTTATTTAGGATTTGACTATTTTGTTGAGCTTTTAGAAGGCGCTAGCGAGATGGATTATCACTTTTGTAATACGCCTTTAGAGAGTAATGCTCCTGTAATTATGGCCTTATTAAGTGTATGGAACACTACCTTTTTAGGCTCTCAATCACAGGTTATTTTACCGTACGATCAATCTTTACATATGTTACCGGCTTATTTACAACAAGCTGAAATGGAAAGTAACGGTAAATCTACCTCTTGGGATGGCGAGCAAATTAGCTATGCCACAGTACCTGCATTATGGGGTGAAATAGGTATTAACGGACAACACGCTTTTTATCAATATCTTCATCAAGGCAATACTATAGTACCTGCCGACTTTATTGGTTCAGTTGAAAGTTTAATTCCTGTAGATAATCACCACGACATTTTAATGTCTAACTTTTTTGCTCAAACACAAGCGCTCATGCAAGGTGTTACTGAGGCACAAGTACGTGAAGAACTTACCGCTAAAGGTATGCCAACTAAAGAGATAGACAAAGTGGCGCCGCACAAAGTACATAAAGGTAACCGCCCTTCTAATACAATACTTATGCAAAAACTAACGCCAAAAGCACTAGGTAGTTTAGTTGCGTTATACGAGCATAAAATATTTGTTCAGGGAATTTTGTTGCAAATATGCTCGTTTGATCAATGGGGAGTAGAGCTGGGTAAAGGTTTAGCGAATAATATTCACACTGAGTTAACCGAGAATAAAATTAGCGAGCATCACGACAGCTCAACTAAAGGCTTAATGACATTCTATAAAAAGAATCAAATAAGCTAACTAATCATCGTGATACATTATTAGAGAAATATAAAATAACGAATAAAAGGACTTATTCGTTATTCAGCTAGCCAATCATTAGTCTGTAACTAAATTCTTTAACCACACTTTTTGTCTCATTCTTATTGTAAACATAACCGCTTTACACACTTCTTCAGAATAAGCCGTAACAACCACCCAGAACAAAGGTAAATTAAAATAAAAAGCCGCTAAAAAAGTTAAAGGTAAGCTGATGATCCACATACCAGTAAAATCTATCAGCAAGCAAAAAGTATTGTCGCCTCCTGCTCTTAAAATACCTACCGATATTGTCATGTTATAAACTTTGATACAGGTAGCAAAAATCATTAACAAGAAAATTTCAGACGCTAAATCTAACGTTGTTACAGCCATAGATTGAAACGACAAAAACGCAACATCTTCAAATATATAAAGCAATAAAGCTAAAACAAAAGTCACTATCGGCCCAAAAGTTGAAAAAACCAAGCTTATTTTCCAAGCTTCAGCAAAGTTACTTCTTCCTAAATTTTGGCCAATAAGTATCGAGCAAGCTGAAGAAAACCCTAAAAAGAATGAAATTAATACGCCTTCAACAGGCGTTAACATGCTCATTACGGCTAGTTCTTGCGTACCTATTTGTCCGTAAATTAATTGATAAATAAAGGTACCTAACGACCAAACACCAAAGCTCAACATCATAGGCAGAATTAAACGAATAAACTTATTCCACATTATCCTATTACGGATCTCAGTGAAGCTGTTTCTTGTGGGAAATACAGGGTGTTTAATTTTATATAAGCAATAAACAATCATGCACAAATGAAATAAGCGAGAAATTGTTGTCGCCCAAGCTGCGCCTGTAACACCCATAGCGTCTAGGCCTAAGCCACCATTTATTAACCAGTAATTTAATACAACATTAAGGCCTATTGCTAATGTACTAAAAACCATAGGTAATTTTACTTGCCCCGTTGCTCTTAAAGCATGTTCAAGAATAAAAATAACCGCAAGAAAAAACAGGCTAGGAAAGGTGATCCATAAGTAGGTTTCGCCAGTAGCTATTAATGCTTCATTATCGCTAGCAAGGTGTAATAGATCAGCCGCGTAAAAAAAGTTTAGGGTAACAACAGGTAATAAAAAAAGTGCTGAAAATAAAATAGCCATAACGACAGCATTTTTAATTTTATGGACTTGCGCTGCGCCAAAATACTGAGCAGATAAAACACTAACCCCCGAAGCAACACCAATAAGTATAACTAACACCACAAAAGTAATACGGTTACTTATACCCACAGCCGCTACAGCACTGTCACCTAAGTGAGAAACCATCGCAATATCTATCATACCCAAAACAGTCACTAAAATGTTCTGTAGCGAAATAGGCCAAGCTAGCTTGAAGGTTTTTTTAAAAAAATCTAAGTTCAATTCAAATACCTAATAATGCATGAAACATGAAAATACGCGATCAAACCTCATTATAATGAGAACTAGAAATAAGATGTTAATTCTAGTTCTCTTTCAAAACTTACTTCTCTAGAGGAATAGCGTTAAAACTCTGGGAGTTTAACCAAATAGGATCGTTTATTTCTTTAATATAGGCTTCACGGACAACGCTATTTTTCTCTAATCTAGCGTCTTTCCAATTATGCCATGAAAAGCCCAACTTATTAGACCAAAAATACCAATCCCAGTTAATATAACTAATCGCTTTTATTTGAGGATATTTTTTAACCATTTCAAAAAAGGGTTGATACCAAGCGCGCCAGCTTTCAATACCATCTTCAACACCAACGTAACGAGGTGTAGTTTCGCCAATCATTACAGGTTTTCCATGAGCTTGTGCACTTTTATAAAAATCATCAAGCCACGGGTTTGTTATTTCTTGAGGTGAAAAAATATCAACTCCCCACCAATCAACAACATCATCACCTGGATAAAACGCCATTAAGTCTTTTTTAGAGATAAAACCTGCAGAGCCTCCAGCGCTACACCAAACCGTGGCTATATTTTTTATTCCACTTAACTTGATTTTTTCACTGATCAATCGAAAAGCTGATACATAACCTTCTGGCGTATAGTTATTCCATTTACCTTCAAATTCATAACCAATTCGTAAGTATGTTGGTGTTTTAACGTCTTTTAGTGCATTAATAAAAAGACTTAACTGTTCGTTATATTTACCTTGAGACAAACTTAGCGCTTCGCCCGAACCATCATCTTTACCTGTAGTAAGGTTTAATCCTATTTGTAAAACAACATTTTTGTTGCCAATAGAAGCTAATTCAGTTTTAATTTTTTTATGCCATGCTATAACTTCATCAGTTGACTGAGTGATTGAGATATAAGTCATATACATTAAAGGCTTGCTACCTTCAGGCATTAAATTTTTATACTTTATATAGCTGTCTACATCTTGTCCTGCACCGTGAATAATGCCGGTTTTAGACTCCATTTTCGCATCAAAATTCAAACGCGGTTTATAAACACCTTGAGAAGTTTCCACATCCGAATCATTAGCGCTTAACGTACTAACAGATATATTTTCAGATTTTAAAACACTAGAGCAGCCTACAATTGCAGCTAATAATATAATGAAATACCAGTTTTTCATTTACCCACCTTTTATTGAGGAATACAATATTGTCATATAGACCATAACGGTATTAATTATATAAATAAAAGCTCCATATAGCATTATATTTATTGGCCGAAGGTTAGACTCCGGTCATTGTTTGCCATGATTAACCCTTTATGAATATTAATCAGAAACGTATGAGGTGTTATTGAGTGATATAACAAACAAGTTAATACTTATTTATAACCACGTAATAGTTCCGTGTAATGTCGTGTAATAGATATATCTCCCTTTCTAAAGCTATGATTCTTTAGTGCTTACAAACATAGACAAATAAATGCTATGTCAAATTTTCAGAGCGCTTGTAAATAAAAACACCTAAGTATAAATAGCGGTATATAGGAGAGGATAATGAGTGGATCAGAATCATTCATAAGTTACATGAAAACTATGCGTGAATACCATAAATCTGGTGCAACTAGTTCTAATGCACAGCCTAAATCTTTTGACTTCGACTATGTAGAGTACGACGCTAATTTATACGGTTTTATCAGCAATAATAGATATAACGCAAAAATTAAAGACACCGATAGCAATGGCAACGAAAGAGCTACAACGGAAAACAAACAGCAAGAACCAATGCGTACAGACATAATTACCATTAATTTATTTGAACAAAATGATATAGAAGCCAATACCGTAACAACTAACTTTAAGAAAAAACCTCCTTCCCAGAAAATACCTTTTTTTACTATTAAAGACAAAATAAGCGCTGCTTTATCTAAATTTATTCAGCTGGGTAAATAAATGTTCAAATACTCATATAATATTAAAATTTTCATCTAAAATTAACAATCCAGCTTTCGCATTATGCAATATTAGCTGATAGTATAAAACGGTAATAACTTATTGATTAATAATTTTTATTTTATAAATTAAAGCATTCAATACCTATACCCGTTATCATTCAAGATGCAGGTTTCAGTGGGAACTAAAAACAATTTAGGCAAGGCATTAAATTTACGTCATGGTTATTCCCTTACTAAAGTTAATAACGAAGCATAAATTGTTTTTAGACCCATCGAAGAAGCGCTTGAGCAAAATCACTTCGTCGTTAATGCTTTTTATAAGGGAACGACCATTATTACAAAGCATTGCCTTGAATTGATATCGCTCAAGCACTCTGAAATACGCATATTGAGTGGTAACGGGTATATACGTAAAAACAAATAACTAATACTTAATAATTAAAAAGGATTCACAAATATGAATATTGCTCAAACAACCAGTAAACCCACTAAACTAAAGTGTACAACTACAGAAATCTTTATCAAGCTAGATTTCGATCTGCTTGCAAACGATATTAATAATGGTGAGTTAAAACATCAATTTGATGGCAAGGGTTGTAAAATTGCGTTCATACCATTTCAGCAAGAATCAAAATACCTTTATTACTCATCAGACAAAGCTGGCATAGATAAAATTGAACCACCTTTTGTAATAAACAATGGCGATAATATTAAGTTTAATCATAAATCAATGCCTAATGCTAAACGTAAAACCAAGTCTAAATGGAAAGGCATTATACAAAGTAATAATGATTTACATTTAGTTAAAGGCTCTACTTATAACGCTGAAATCATAGAAGGAGTAGCTAGAAGTGAGGAGGATAACGTTATTATTAACATTAAATTTAGGCTTAAAGGTGATGAGTTTTTAGTGTCTTGGGATCCTAGAGTTCGCGTAAGAGGACATTAGACAAACTACTCAATTTTTTGGTTTATTAACTCTAGATATTTAGGGGAGTTTTTTAAACCGTCAAGTAATGGTGAACTGGTAATTTCGGCAAGAGAATAGTTATTATTCATAGCAAAAGCTAAATATTCTAATGCTAACTGGTTCATCTGTATTCTCACATATGCTGCGGCAATGATAAATTGATCTTCGCCAAGATCATTTTCACTAATTTTTTTAGCATAAAAAAGTGTTTTTTCAACATTACCTATATTGGCGTAATAGTAAGCTAACGAGGCTATAGCTGTTTTATTATTTTGATTAACATCAATCACCTGCTCCGTAAGAGATATTGCTTGTTTAAAGCTTTCAATGTATTTTTTATTATTGGAAAAACGGTAAGCATCAGCTAAATTCCCCCAATTAACATAATCAGTATCATGTAAAGTAATCATCTCTTCAAACGACTCAACCGCCTTATCATAATCCCTTAAAATAAAGTAATAAGTACCTATATTTGAGTATGCGATATAGTTTGGTTGAATGTTTAATGATTTTTCTGCCACTAAGATTGCCTTTTTTACATCACCAATCAAATAATAACAGGCACTAATATTAAGGTAAGCAATGTAGTTATTAGGCGTTTGATTAGCTAAAAGATCGAAATACTCTATCGCTCGAAGATAATCACCATTTTTATAATGAAAAACGCCCAACTGTGTTAATACTAAATTATTGTTTGGCATTAAGGCATAAGACTTTAATAATGCTTGTTCAGCCTTTATCAATTCGCCTAGCTGTTGATAAGAGTCTGAAAGACCAATATATGCTTTTAAAAAAGAGGGGCGCAAACGAATACTTTGTTCAAATAATTCAACCGCATTAACATACTCACCTTGATAAAATTTTAGTTCTGCTTGTAAATAACTCAGTAAATGATGACTACTGTCAATTTTTTTCAACTGTAAAACAGTGTTTTCAGTAGACATAAGTAAATTAATATCATTGGCTATATTAAACTTTTGCAACTGCGCTTCCGCCAATCCCACATATGCATCAGCATAATTAGGGTCTATTGCAATGGCTGACTTAAACGCATCAACAGCTTTATCAATATTATCACTGTGGTCAAAGCGGTATAAATATCCTTGCCCTGCTAAGAAATGTTTATAGGCGCCATCAAACGCTGGTTTTTGTTGGGCAAATTTAGCGATTAATTCTACTGGTATTTTCCAACCTAATAGCTCCATCACTTGTTGACGGATTTGGGTTTGTGCTGCAAATAAGTTTTCGGCGTCAATACTCAATTCTACCGACTTTAACTGTCGCCGATCTGCGCCACTAATTAAACTTAAATGTAAACTTCGAGTCGAGCCCATATGTTGAATACTGCCCGTTACAATAAGATCGACACCATATTCATTATAAATACCGGCAACGCTAGGATCTTCTAGATGTCTTATTTCACTGGTGGGTAATACCCAAGTTGTACCATCGCCTTGTTGGTAACCCACTTCAGCTAAATCACTACTGAGCATAGTGGCGACACCATCGCTAAATATTTGTAACACAGGGTCGCCACTAATATTATCGAAAGGTAAAAAAGCAATTTTTTTCGATTCAAGCAGTTGTCTAGCAATAAGGTCTTGCGTACTGGGAGGAAACAATATGCTGTTAATACTCCAGCCCAACATAGTAATAATAGGTATTACAAATAAGATTTTTGTTAACCAATGCTGTTGTTGCCACCAGTTTTTTTTATGGTTAATTTTTGCATCTATAACATCTATATCTTGTGCTAACTCTTCAGCGGTTTGATAACGTTCAGCGGGCTCAATTTGTAGCAACTTGTCTACTATGGCGATTATTTCTGCAGGAAGTTCTATTTTTTGTTTGTGGCTATTTCCTCTACTATATTCACGTTGAACATCGGCAATAGAGGCATATTCACCTTGAGTAATTGCTTGAGTAATTTGTTTAAAATTCAAACCTAAAAACGGTTTAACGCCTGTTAACATTTCGTATAAAACAATGCCTAGAGAAAATAAGTCTGATCTAGCATCGCTCGCTAACCCCTTAACTTGCTCAGGCGCCATATATTGTGGCGAGCCCATAATAATTGCAGGTTTAGCTGTATCGTTTGCTTCGCCTAAAGGCTTTTCATCATCAATAAGCGCAGCAATACCAAAATCAAGAATTTTAATGCGATCATCACCATCCACCATAATATTTTGGGGTTTAATATCACGATGAATAATATGTTGCTGATGAGCACAAACCAATGCCGCAACCATTTGCTTAGCATAAGCGAGTACTTTATTTACAGATAATCCTTGAGCAGGAATAATAGTGTTTAACGGGCTACCATCAACCCATTCCATAACAATAAAATTAGCGTTATCGTCGCGGGCAATATCGTAAATGGTCACAATATTAGGATGATTCAATTTTGAAATGGTTTTAGCTTCAGCCAGCATTAAAGGATGTTCGGCATGACTCACGCGGATCATTTTAATGGCAACAAAACGCTCTAACGCCAAATCTTTAGCTTTATATACTGTGCCCATGCCGCCCTTACCTAAAATATCGATAATTTTAAAATGGGCCATACTGCTATGGTTTAGTTGGGCACTTTGTTCTTCTTCAGATAGCAATTCTTGATTGCTAAACTGAGTGTCTGCCATTGCTAAAGTGTCGTCGTCTTGATTCACAGGAATTATATTATTTCGCTTGGCTATATTGCTTCAACAAATGTCTATATCAGATCAATAGTATATTTGATTTAGTTTAGTTGAGTTTGGAGTTATTACTATTGTGACAATAAAATCATGAGGATGCCAATAACAATCAAGATGATTTCATCTGAAATGCTAAACACAACACATTAACAATAAAGGTTAATGTGTTGTGTTTGAGGCAGTTTAAAAATTACAGCAATAGAGCATTAATGCTGATTAGCATATTCTCTAACGTTTTGATTAATGTTTTGTCTAGCGCTGGTACGGGTATTTGGTGGGGAAAAATCATTCGTATCACATTCAACACTATCGCCTTTAATTATACGAAAGCTCTTTGACGCTAAACGAAGTTTACCGGCATTACGTTCAATAATATTGCTAGACTCGCAGGTATTATTGAGTGCATCAACAAACTGTTTACGAATACGGTAAATTTGAATATTTAAGTGGTTAGCCTCTAAACCTAAATCTTTAGCGAGTTGTTCTGCATAAATCCAACCTTGCTCACTGTCATTAATACCTGCATTTATATCTCTAGCACGTTGACGCGCTAAATATAAAGTTAAGTAATGATGACAACGCACAGCTAAATCAATCTCTTCTTCACCGCTTTGCATAAACACATGGGTACTTTCTTCATCCAGGCTGGTTTGAAAAACAAAGGTTAACTCATCAAGTGAAGTAACACTTGGCCTAAGTAGTTGCGTGTCAGCAATTGTACGGTTTATTTGTAGCTGCCATGTTAAACCGTCAATATCTAAATATTCTTGGTCATTTAATTCAGATGTAGTAATGGGCTTACCAAGGTTATCATCGAGTATTTCTTGCCACCAAGAATAGGTTTGATTGTTATAACTTAACACCATTTGATGTGACTTTTTACAAGGTAATAAATGAAAATATTCTAGTTCTATGGCATCGCTATTATGTTCAACCGGAACAAGACAATCGCAAGGCGGGTTTACGTCATACACTTCAAAGGCGCAACCGGTTTTACTGGCAAAGGTAATTTCGTCACCCACGGCAAGTTGAGCAACTTGATCTCGCGCCAGCTTGGTACCATTTAACCAAGTACCATTGCTACTTACATCGCGTAGTAACCAATGTTGTTCATTCCATTCAATAAAAGCATGAACTTTAGAAATAACAGCATCAGAGATAAACGTATTAACTGAGCTTTTAAGTCGACCAAAGCTATGATGTGATTGTAAAATACAACGTTGTTTCGTTCGATTATTGATTATAACGGCCATAACTTCCTCTGTTTAAATATCAGCGAGCACTAAATATTATTAAAAGCTTAATAAAAAAGCCAACAACTACCTTAACTCCCCCCTAAATTAAATTGTTTTAATTCAATAATTAAGTAGTAGTATAAACTTTATTAATAAGCCTATCAGGTTATTAAAAAGTATATATGCAATATTAAATAAAGACATTACATCTTATTACAAAATTGTATACCATTCTGACTTTAGCTTAAATAGTATACAAGACATTAATCAACTTGTGGTTTAAATGTTAAGTTGCCAATTTTTAACGTTTTCCACTTAGGTTTAATCACCTCAATTTGATGACTTAGCCGCTTAATAAATATTCTTCTAGCCGCTATTTTTTAGTGATTACTTTTCAAGGAGTTAACTATATATTAAACCGAACTCAGGTTACTTTAAATATCTCGGCAGCAAGCGAGCAAGTTTTAATTAGATCCACTTCACCGCGTAGAGATAAAGTAAAATATGCAAACGTATATTTCTAATAAAACAGCAAGGGGTTTCTCTGAAATTACTTGGTGAATCTAACTTGAAGATTTGTTTTTATTTTAATCGTCTCATACCAATTAGTCTAATTATATGATCTAATGTCATTTATTTACTCATAATAAATGACATTGAACACTCATAGCTCACAAGAATTAAAAATACTCTCCAACAAAGTAAAAGATCATCGAATGAGGCTGCGCTTGCTAGCCGTTTCACACTTTAAATCGGGTAAGAATAGATCAGAAGTTGCTAGAACACTTAATATAAGTAGAAGAATTGTTAATGATTGGGTTGCGAACTACATCAGCGAAGGTTTACTTGGTCTTGAGAGTAAAAAACCTACAGGGCGACCTAGCTATCTTACAGAGCAAGATAAAGAAATATTGAGTCAATATATAAAGGCTCAATGCCAATCCGATATGGGTGGACGACTAACGGGTGAGTGTATCCGACTATATATCAACGCTAATTTTGATGTTGATTATCACCCCAACGCCATTTATAAGTTATTAAAATCAATGGGGTTTAGTTGGATAACAAGTCGCTCACGACACCCAAAGCAGTCTGATGAAGTACAAGAAGATTTTAAAAAAATTCGAAAGTGAAATGATCCGCACGCTCCCATGGAATGTGAGGCTTAAAGAGATAGATGTGTGGTTCCAAGACGAAGCACGTTTTGGACAGCAAAATACAACGACAAGGCTCTGGGCAGAGAAAGGAACAAGACCGAGAGCCGTTAGGCAACAACAGTTTGAATACGCTTACCTTTTTGGTGCTGTTTGCCCATCAACAGGCGCAACTGAGGCACTGATTTCTCCAGTAATGAACATGGATGTAATGGAACAACATTTGGCTTTAATTTCTCAAAAAACTCAAGAAGGACGACATGCGGTGATCGTTGTCGATGGTGCTGCATGGCACCAAGCTTACCTTGCTGATAAATTTAACAACGTAACGATCATTAAGTTACCACCGTATTCACCCGAGTTGAATCCAATAGAGCAAGTTTGGAGTTGGTTGCGCCAACATCATTTAGCGAATAGGTGCTTTCAAGGCTATGATGACATCCTCGATGCTTGCTCTGATGCATGGAACTCATTTGTGAGTGATGCAAAGCGGGTCATGAAAATGTGTAGTAGAGATTGGATTAAGGTGGGAAAAACTTAAGATGGAATGGT